>NZ_CP192014.1:0-4800000 GCF_050948505.1 Micromonospora sp. CA-269861 | reverse complement strand
TACCTCGGTGGCGGCCTCCGTCGCGGGCCCGGACTCGCCGCCCTGCGCTCACTCGTCGAGCACCTCGACATCCCGGTCGCGCACTCGCTGATGGCCAAGGGCACACTGCCCGACAGTCATCCGCTGCTGCTTGGCATGCCCGGCTTCTGGGGCCTGGAGATCACCAACCGCCACACCCGGGAAGCCGACGTCGTGTTGGCGCTGGCGACGCGCTTCGCCGAAACCGACGCCAGCTCCTGGGACCGCAGGCACACCTGGCAGTTTCCACCCGGCAAGCTCATCCAGATCGACATCGACCCGGCCGAGATCGGCCGGAACTTCCCGGTGATCGTCGGTGCCGTCGCCGACGTCACCCACGCGGTCACGGCCATCGAGGCGGCTGTCCGCGACCGGCAGCCCGTCGCGCGGCAACGGACCGGGCTGCGGGAGACCATCACCGCGACACGCCGGGCCCTCTTCAGTGAGAGCCGGGAACGTGGCACCAGCGCGCAGTTCCCGCTGCGGCCCGAACGGATCCTGGCCGACCTGCGCGCGATCCTCCCATCCGACGCGGTCCTCGTCACCGACGTGGGGTGGAACAAGAACGGCGTGGCCCAGTGCTACGAGCTGCCCGACGAGGGACGGTTCATTACACCGGGCGGCGCCTCGACGATGGGGTTCGGCCCCGCGGCCGCGGTGGGCGTGCAGATCGCCCAGCCCGAGCGCACCGTGGTCGCCCTGATCGGCGACGGCGGGATGAGCGCACAACTGCCCGCGGTGCCGATGGCCGTCGAGCAGGGCGCCCCGGTGATTTTCGTCGTCATGAACAACCGCTCGCACGGCACGATCTCGGATCTGCAGGCGACGAACTTCGGGCAGAGCTACGGCTGCGACTTCCTCGGGCCGGACGGCCTGCCCTACAGCCCGGACTTCGCGGCCTACGGCCGGGCGTGCGGCGCGGACGGCCACACCGTGGCCAGCGCCGAGGAGTTCGCCGGCGCGCTGCGCGCCGCTCTGGCCAATCGCCGGCCGGCGGTGCTCGACGTACCCATGATCAACGAACCCGTGCCGACACCCGGCCACTGGAACATCAAGGACATCTACCAGGGCGTCTTCGACTGACGGCGCAACCCACCACGTCCTCGCCGGCCGCCGGCTCCGTCGGCCCGGCCCCGTTTCCGCACCGCACCGCACCCGAGTTGCCCGCCCCGAGACAACGACCCGAGGTGACCCATGAACCGCAGCACACGGCGGCACGTCGCCGCACCCCTTCTCGCCCTCTCGCTCGCCTTCGCTGCCGGCTGCTCCGCCCCCGGAGAGGAGCGATCCGGCGACAACGGCGACACCGGTCCCATCAAGATCGCAATCGCCAACGCGCAGAGCGGCCAGCTCAGCTCCCTCGGCGCTTGGGAACTCAAGGGCGCCAAACTGGCCATCGACGAATGGAACAAGAACGGCGGCGTCAACGGACGCCAGATCGAGGTCGGCGTCTTCGACAGCCAGGGCGACCCGACCGTCGGCACCAACCTCGCTCGCAAGATCGCCAGCGAACGGTACGTCGCGATGCTCGGCACCGCCGAAAGCGCCGTCACGATCGCCATGGCCCCAATCCTGCGCCAGGCGGAGATCCCCAACATCACCTCGGGCCAGTCGCCGGGTCTGGTCGGAGTGAAGAGTCCGTTCCTGTTCCTCAACGGACCGACGAGCGTGACCTACGACGAGTCCCTCGCGAAGCACATCGTGGACAGCAAGGGAATCAAGAGCTTCGCGCTCATCACCAACAACGGCTCGTACGGCAAGGGTGAGCACGACTCGTTCACCAAGGCGCTCGACAGCCGGGGCGTCAAGCCGGTGGCCGACCAGGTCGTCACGACCGACCAGAAGGACTTCAGCGCCGCGCTCACCAACATCCGGCAACGGAACCCACAGGTGATCTTCCTCGGTGCCGAAGAGGTGCAGTCCGGCCTGATCGTGAAGCAGGCCCGGGACCTCGGTATCCGAGCGACGTTCGCGGGCGCCGCGCCCCAGGGCACCCCGGTCTTCATCGACACCGCCGGCGCCACCAATGCCGAGGGCACGATCGTCAGCACGCCGTACCTGAGCAACGAGGTCAACGACGCCTCGCGTACCTTCGCCGCGGCCTATCTCGCCGCCCACGGGGAGGCGGCCGAGATGCACGGTGCGAAGGCCTACGACGGAGCGCAGATCCTGTTGACCGCGCTCAAGAACAGCAACAACGCCACCGGAAAGGACCTGTCGGACGCGATCCGCGCCGTCAAGCACAAGGGCCTGCTCGGTGACTTCGCCTTCGACGAGACCGGCGTCGGCATCTTCGCCACCTCGATCGGCACCATCACCAGCGGCAAGTTGGTCCCGGCCCAAGGCTGAGCCAGGCGGGGCGGTTTCCCGCGAGCCGCCCCGCGCCATCCCGTCGGACCGGGTCAGGGGAGAAGCATGCAAGTCTTTCTACAGACATTCATCGGCGGGATGAGCCTCGGCGCGATCTACGCGCTCGTCGCGATGGGCTTCTCGCTCGTCTACCGCACCATGGGACTGGTCAACTTCGCTCACGGCAGCGTCGTCATGATCGGCGCCTACCTGGCATCCACCTTCTACCTGTCGCTGACCCTGCCTTTCGCCCTCGCGATGGTGGTCGCCATCGGCGTGACCGGCCTCATCGGGGTCGTCATCGAACGCGTCCTGCGGCCCTTGGAGAACAAGGACTTCGACCTCATGCTGATCGGCACGATCGGCTTCGGCATCGTGCTGGAGGCCCTCGCCATCATCATCTGGGGCGCGACCGGTCGGGCCGTCCCGTCACCCGTGCCCGCCGCGCCGCTGGAGATCTTCGGCATCCGCGTCCGCACGTACGACCTCGTGGTGCTCGCCATCGCGGGTATCGCCACCATGCTGCTCGCGTACTTCCTCCAGCGCACGAAACGCGGCGTCGCCATGCAGGCCGTAGCGATGGACCACCAGGCCGCGACGGCGGTCGGCATTCACGTCGGACGCAGCAACTCGATGGCGTTCATGATCGGCGCCGGTCTCGCCGCACTGGCCGGCGGACTCGTCGGCCCACTGCTGTACGTCAACCCGGCCATGGGCGGCCTGCTCGGGATCAAGGGATTCGCCGGCGCGATTCTGGGCGGCTTCGGCAGCATCCCCGGTGCGATCCTCGGCGGGATCAGCATCGGCGTGATCGACTCGTTCGCGGCCGGGCATTTCCAGGGCTACTCCGAACTGGTCACCTTCCTGATCTTCACCGTCATCATCATGATCCGGCCGACCGGCATCTTCGGCGAGAGGACGGTGAACCGGGCATGAGATACCGCCTCGTCACCATCGCCGTGCTGGGGATCGCCGCCTGGCTGCTTCCGTACCAGCTCAACTCCTACGCCATGCACGTGGTCAACGTGATGCTGCTGTACGCGATCCTCGCGGTCGGCCTCGGGCTGGCCATGGGTGTCGCCGGTCAGATCAACCTGGCCCAGGTCGCGTTCTTCGGCGTCGGCGCATATGCCACCGCCGTACTGACCGTCAAGGCCGGCATGGGGTTCTGGACAGCCGCCGTGCTCGCGGTGATCGCCACCGCGGCCGTCGGACTGGTCGTCGGCACACCCGCGCTGAGGGTGCAGTCGCACTATCTCGGCATCGTCACCCTCGGGTTGGCGTTGGCCTTCACCAACTGGGTCACCAACTCTCACCTGGCCGGAGGTGCCGAGGGAATCCCGGGCATCCCGGGCCCGACCCTGCCGGGGGTCGACCTGTCCGACGGATACCTCTACTACTACCTCGAACTTGTGCTGTTCGCGGTGACCCTGGCCTTCGGGCTGTTCGTCGTGCACACATCGCTCGGCAGGCGCATGCGTGCCATGCGCGACGACTCCCTGGCGGCCGGTGCCGTCGGGGTCGAGGTGCCGACGCTGCGGATGACCGCGTTCCTGCTCGCCAGCGTCTACGGCGGCGTCGCCGGTGTGCTCTATTCCGGACTGATCGGCTACGTGGCACCGGAGACGTTCAGCATCGCCAACATGTTCCTGCTGCTCGCGATGGTCATCATCGGCGGCAGGCAGAGCCTGGTCGGCTGTGTCGTTGGTGCGATCGGGCTCGCCCTCATCCGCGAGCTGCTGATCGACTACCCGACATACGCCCAGGTGGCCTATGGCACCGTGGTCGTCCTGACCGTCGTCTTCGCCCCCACCGGGCTGGCTGGTCTACCGCGCCGCCTCGGCTCGGTGGCGGCACGCCTGGGCTGGCGCGGTCGAGGCGGCGAGACGGCCGGCGCATTGGGTGCATTCCATCCGTACGACGTGTCACCACCCGTCGCCGGCGACGCTACGGTCATGCTGGAGGTGCGCAACCTCAGCATGCACTTTCGAGGAGTCAAGGCACTCACCGACGTCAGCGTCACCGTGCCGGCACGTCAGGTCCGGGGGATCGTCGGCCCCAACGGCTCGGGCAAGACCACGTTGTTCAACGTGATCAGCGGCTTCTACCGACCGACCGCCGGCCGGGTGCTCCTCGACGGCCGCGACGTCACCGCTGCCCGCCCGTACGCCCTAGCCCACGCCGGGATCGCGCGGACGTTCCAGAACCTGCGGCTCTTCTCGGCGCTGACGGTCCGGGACAACGTGCTGGTCGCCCTCGACCCGACCCGGGCCCGCAGCACCTGGCGCTACCTTCTGCTGCCGCTCGGCGTCTGGCGGCGCGACCACGCGATGCGGCGCGAGGCCGACTCGCTGCTCGACCGGTTCGGACTGGCGGCCTTCGCCGACAACCAGCCCGCGGCCCTCCCCTACGGCATTCAACGCCGCGTCGAGGTCGCCCGCGCGATGGCGGCCCGGCCCCGACTGCTCCTGCTCGACGAACCGGCGGCAGGGCTCAACGGCGACGAGGTACGGCAGCTGTGCGACATCGTCCGCTCGATCCGCGACTCCGGGGTGACTGTGGTCGTGATCGAACACAACATGGGGATGGTCATGTCGTTGTGCGACCACGTCACCGTCTTCGCCCACGGCGCGATCATCGCCGACGGGCCGCCCGCGCAGGTCGCGGCCGCGCCCGAAGTCATCGAGGCGTACCTCGGCGAGTCGATGGCCATACCCGCCCCGACCGTGTCGGAGGCCCAGCGATGACCGCCAACCGCGACCAGGCCGACGCTGCCGCCGTCGGTGGCGGACGCGCCCTCTCCGTCGACGGCCTCTCTGTTCGCTACGGAGGGGTGACAGCGGCCCAGGACGTCTCGTTCACCATTGAACCCGGGCAGTCCCTCGGCATCATCGGCGCCAACGGCGCCGGTAAGACGTCGACCCTCAAGGCCCTGATGGGCCTCGTGCCCCGGACCGTCCGCTCGATCCAGTTCGGGGACCGGGACCTCACCCGGGTACCCGGACGCAACATGGTCCGCCACGGCATCGGGTACGTGCCCGAAGGCCGGCACGTGTTTCCCGGACTGCCGGTGGAGAAGAACCTCCTCCTGGGCGCGTACACCCGGCGCTGGAACGGCCCGACCCTGGAGACACTCGACGAGGTCTACGAGCTGTTCCCGATCCTGCGCGAGATGCGCGGTCGGCTGGCCGGGGCGCTGTCGGGCGGGCAACAGCAGATGCTGGCGATCGGGCGGGCCCTCATGTCAACGCCGCAGCTGATGCTCCTCGACGAACCGTCGATGGGTCTGTCGCCCAAGTTGGTCAGCGAAATTGTCGTGGTGCTCAAGAGGCTCAAGGAACGTGGCCTGAGCATCCTGCTCGTCGAGCAGAACGCGCAGCTGACGTTCGAGGTGACCACCGAGTGCCTCGTGATGGAGAACGGCGCCGTCGCCATGACGGGCACCTCCGCGGCACTCCGTCAGGACCCGCAGGTCCGCAAGATCTATCTCGGGCTCTGAGGATGCCCACCACCCGCGACCGCACCGAGCCGCAGCTGCATCCCGAGCTCCCCGACCGGCCGCCGAGACGGCCGAGGAAGAGGTGACCGCAGATGACGCACATCGACCGGAGGATCGTGCTCAAGGGTGCCGCGGCGACCGCCGTGGCCACGGCGGTGGGCCCTGCCGTCGCTGCACCGCCCGCGGCCGCCGGCGGCAACCACCGACCGTCCTCCGCCGACCTTGCCCGCTTCGATACGCCAGGTGACCAGGACTTTCCCAAGGTCGGCGGCAACCTGGGCAACCAGAACTACACATCGCTGCGTCGCATCGACGGTGTCAACGTCCGACGGCTGCGCGGTGCCTGGGTCAACCGGATCGAGGGTGGCCTCGCCACCGGCAACAGCCAGAGCACGACGGTGGCCGTCGACGGGGTGCTCTACATCGAATCCGCACTCGGCAACGTCATCGCCGTCGACGGCGCTACCGGGCAGACCAAATGGCGCTACGACCAGACCCGTGGCGCGCTGACGCGGCGCGGCGTCGCGGTCGGCGGCGGCTACGTCTACACCAAGTCCAACGAGAACTACGTCATCGCCCTCGACCAGGAGACCGGCCAGGTCGCCTGGGAGCACCAGGTCAACGGGTACGGCAACATCGAGAAGGTGGCCGTCGTCTACCACGACGGACTGCTGTTCTGCGGCACCAACGACGGACCCCGGGGAGCCGCCCTGGCCCTCGACGCCCGCACCGGCACCGTGCTCTGGCACTTCTGGGGCACACCCGGGCCGGGAGAGTTCGGCAACGACACCTGGGAGGGCGACTCCTGGACGGAGGGCGGTGCGACGCCGTGGATCCACCCGGCCGTCGACCCCGAACTCGGCCTCACCTACTGGACGTTCGGCAACGCCCGCGGCAACAACTCCTCCCAGGACGGGTCCGCGCGCGGCGGCCAGAACCTCTTCGCCAATTCGCTAGTGGCGCTCGACCTGCGAACCGGCGCGTACCGCTGGCACTTCCAATCGATTCACCACGACATCTGGGACATGGACAACGTCATGTCACCTGTCCTCGCCGACGTCCGGATCCGCGGACGGAAACGCAAGGTCGTCGTCTACGGCAGCAAGTCCGGCATGTTCTTCGTCCTCGACCGCGTCGACGGCACCGCCCCACTGGGAATCATGGAGCGGCGCGTGCCGCAGGAACCCCGCCAGAAGACGTGGCCGACCCAGCCCTTCCCGGTGCAGGGTCCGTGGACCGAACAGCGGGTCGTCAACCAGCCGCTGGGCACCTCGGTACCGGGCGACCCCAACCGGGCGGTGCCCAACTACGTGCAGGGCGCGTTGTACGACCCGCACTGGGAGACCCCGATCCTGTCGATCCCGGGCCACGGCGGCGGGGCGGACTGGTCGCATCTGTCGTTCAGCCACCGCACCGGCCTGGTGTACACCGGATACGGCTATGTCGCCGCGGCGCACTCGCTCACCGAGAGCAGCAACGGTCTGCGACCCCCGGGCGAATACCAGACCGGCGGCATCGTCGCCGTCGACGTCAGCACCAACCAGGTCAGGTGGAAGCGCCGGATGCCGTACTCGCTGGCACACGGCAACGGCATCCTCACCACCGCCAGTGACCTGCTGTTCATCGGCCAGCCCGACGGCAACCTGCTCGCCTTAAGCGCCCGCAACGGCCACGAGCTGTGGCGCTTCCAGACCGGCGCGGCGATCAGCTCAAGCCCGATCATGTACCGCGTCGGCAACAAGGAATACCTCGCCGTGTACGCCGGCGGCACCAGCATCCCGTACGGCAACTCTGCACCGCGTGGCGACTTCCTCTGGGCCTTCGAGATCAACGGGGACGTCGCGCCCGCGCCCACCCCGCCGCCCCCGGTGATCCGCCGTCCGGTATCCGGGAGCCCGGTCGAGGGCGCCGTCGTCGCGAACACGGTCGTCGTCGGACGGACCTACAATGCCTCCACCGGTGAGATCGGCGTCGCCGAGTCGTTCGCGGTGGCGGGCATGGCCCCCACCCACCTGCGGGTGCCGCTCGGCACGACCGTCACCTTCACCAACCACCCGGGTAACGCCGGTGTCCGTGGTGTGACGCAGTTCTTCGAAGGGCTCTTCGACGTGCGGCTCGCCCCCGGCGAGTCGTTCCGGTACACGTTCGGGCTTCGCGGCGAGTACTTCTTCAACGACCCGGCAAGCCCACGCTCCACCGGTAAGATCGAAGTCTACTGATCGCCGTCGTGCCGCTGGTGTGGCCGTCGGCTGCGCCAGTGGGGCGCAGTGAGGTGTGGCTGCGCTAGTGGTAGGGCGGTCTCCAGAGAACACCGAAGTGGTCAGGCATCGCTGCTCCCCGCCTTCGCTGGCGCCCGCTGTCGTGCTGGTTCGCCAGCCCGGTCGGGGCGGTCACTTTGCGTTGACGTAAGGCACTGGGCTCGTTGCGAGCACGTCGGTGCTGATTCCGCCGGCTGAGACCCGAATCCCACGGGCAAACCTGTGAGTAGGCCTTCCTCGACGGTGACTTCTTCCGGCGGCATCGAAGAAGTCACCACCGCAGCTAGACGTGCGCGAGCTTCACAGTTGCGCCCAGCGTCAACGGTGGTGGGGCAATGGGTGGTGTCGCCCCTCGGACCCGTGCAGTTACCGGACCCGGGACGGCCTTCGGGTCGGACATGCTGACCGCCATCGGCGGCGAGTAGCCCGCGCCGACGGGCAGATGCTGACGACCGCACTGCGAGGCCCCTTGCCGCAGTCGTGCCACGGTCTGCGGCGACGCGACCCCGGTCAGCGGCCTGTCGGCGAGGGCCTCGGCGATGCGGCTGCTCGTCCTCGGGGTCGAGGATCCCGAGGGTCACCATGCGGCGGACCAGGAGGTCCGGATGCGCGCAGCTCGTGCTCGCGCCGGCTTACCCAGTACGGGTCGTCGGTGGTCAATAGCTTCACGATCACCGGTTGGCCGGCGCGGCGGCCGGTGGCGACGACGGCCTTGTGGGTGCGGTGCACAACCCGGCCGATGCCCACCCGTGCGGCAGCGGCACGGGCGATCAGCGCCGGCGAACGCGTCGCCCGCGCCGAGGGCCGGCATAGTCTGGTGTTGCTCTGGGTGGTGCGGTCATGGGACGGCGGGAAGCAGGTCGTTGTCGCGGCCGGTCAACGGCAGGCCGGCGGTGGTGGCGATGCGCTCGATCGCTTGCTCCAGGGTGGTGGTCTCGGAGAGGACGAGTTCGTTGGGCCAGCCGAGGACGTCGCGCGGGGTGTACCAGCTGCGCAGGTTTTCCGGCGACACCTCCGCCGCCATGGGACGCGTTTCGTGGCGCCGCAGGGTCTCGGGTAGCGACACGTCGAGGTAGACGAAGAGCGTTCGCCCGCGGTGCGCGTCGCGCAGCTCGGTGAGCATGCTCCGGTACCGGGCGGTGTGCATGATTCCTTCCAGGATCACGTGGTAGCCGTGATCAAGACAGAAACGAACGTTCTGCGCGATAAGCGTGGGCGCGAGACCACCTGGCTTGTCACGTTCCCTCAGAAGGATCCGCCTAATATGATCTTGGCCAACGAGGGCGCAGCCGCGGCCGTGCCGATACCGCAACTCGCGGGCAATGGTGCTCTTGCCGGCTCCGGAGTTCCCCCGAATGCAGATCAAGATCGGCGATTCCGCGTTGCTCATCTGTCTGTCTCCGGCCAGGTGATCGCGGTCAGCGTGTGGCGGCGGGACACGAGCAGCCGCAACCGCTCAGTGTCGGGCAGTCGCGTGCCGGCCGGGTGCACGGTGATGTCCGGACCGGCGTCGGCCCGGAACTGCTGATCCCAGGCCACTATCAGTTTCATCAAATCGCTGGTCAGCCTGGTGGCCTCGGGACCGAAGCCGTGCCCGCCGAGCTGCCACGTCGTCGTGTCGTGGCGGCGCATGGTCAGGTAGGCGAGGCTGTCACGGGTCAGCAGGGTGGGGCAGAAGAAGCGGTCCTGTGGATCCAGCAGGCCGGCGGTGCGGTCCCGATCGACTCTGAGCACGCCGTACGGGCGAGGTTGACTGGCCAGCCACAGGTGCAGGGTCTCGAGGCAGGTGCCCATGCTCATGTCCAGGGTCACCGGCGAGGACACCTCAACCCGTGGCCCATCAAGGGCAGCGCGGAGGGCCTCGGCGTTGGTGGTGGTGTCGTCATCCAGGGTGAGAACGGCGTCGTCGCCGCGCAGCGGCACCCGGCGGGCCGGGTCCCGGCCGTGGCCTTGCATCGCGACGAAGCCGCACTGCACGGACGCTGTCGCGGCCAGGTGGTCACCTGCCGACTGCAGGGTGAGGCAGCGGGTGTTGCCGCGCAGCCGCAGCGGCACCACCAGCCTGCCGGCTGGTGAGAGCTGACCGGTCCACGCGGGTGGGAGGTCACTGGCCTCGACCGTGACGAGCACCGCGTCCCACAACCCGTCGGCAGGATGGCCGTGGACGCCATCGGCGTGGACCACCTCGACCTGCGGGTAGCCGGCCCGTGCCAGCGCCTCTCGCGCGTGGGTGACGACCTGCACGTCGATATCGACGCTGACGACCGTTCCAGCCGGGCCGACGACCTCGGCGATCAGCGCGGCGTTGTACCCCCCGGAGCCGATTTCAAGAACCCGGGCTCCGGGCCTCAGCCCGGCGGTCTCCAACATGTACGCCTGCAACCACGGCGCGGAGATCGAACTGGTCGCCTTTCCGTCCGAGCCGCGTCGGGTGACGACAACATCATTCGCATACGCGCTCTCAATGCTGGTACCGGCCGGAGCGAACAGGTGCCGCGGCACCGCGGCGAACGCCGCCGCCACCTCCGGTCGGGTGATCCAACCCTGACTGCGCAACTGGTCGACCAGCCGCCAGCGCGCGTCCTCCGCCGTCATCGTCTCGGTCGTTCTGCTCCCAACTGCCACGACATCTCCTCCTCGAACGAATATCAGGTGAGCGGACGGCCGACCGCGACGAGCATCGGCCCATTGGCGGGATGCGGCAGGTCGAGATCAGGAGACCGGCACGCCGTCTTCGAGGTAGCGGGTAGACCCGTCGGCACGCGCTTGAAGGCATTCGCTGACGCGGCGGGCCAGCAACGGCTGTAATCGCTGGCGCGTCTGCGGCGAGGTAGACCACGCCCAACCCTTCAACTCGGCGGGCGGCACGACGATCCGCTGCGCCTGAACCGCGTCGAGGACACCGCCGTCGAAGACGAGCATCACACCGTCGGTGCGGCCGTCACGGGCCGGCACCCAGTCCACGACGAGCAGCCGACCCGGCGTCAGGCTCACGGCGAGCTCTTCGCGGCACTCCCGCACCGCCGCCTGCCACGGCGATTCGCCGGGCTCAACACTTCCTCCGGGAATCTCCCAATCCGTCTTGTAGGCCGGCTCGACCAGCAAAACCCGATCCTGCGAATCGGTGATCAACAGTCCGGCCGCCATCCGCTTGCGCGGAAGACCAGCGGCGAATTCCTGGGAGTCGGAGGGCATGCGGGCACCGTAGAACTCCAGGCAGCCGACACGCCCGCAGCGCCACGCCCCGACAATGTCGGCACATCCCGACACCAGCTCCAACACCCGCCACCTTGACCAGGTTCGGGGACATCTGCTGGCGCTACCTCGCCCCATGATGCGCCGGCTGTCGGCCCCGGAACTTGTCACAGCCAGTCGCTACGGTGAACACGCACCGTGAGCGCTCAATCCGGGGGTGGTGGCCGATGGGCGACAGCGATGAGATCAGTGCTGCGCGCCGGGCGCTCGGCCGTCGCCTCGCGCATCTGCGCAAGGCTGCCGGACTCGCGCAGCACGGCCTCGCCCCTCTCGTGCGGTATGCCCGCAGCTCCATCGCCAGCATCGAAACCAGTCGGCAGCACCCCGATCGGACGTTCTGGAACCGCTGCGACTCGATCCTGAAAACGGGCGGCGCATTGGCGCCGAGTACGACCGCATCATCGAGCTGGACCTTCACCGTCAACGCGCCACGCCGGCAGACACCGCGGCGGCCAGTGGTGACGTGCTGTGGGAGCCCGAGGAATGCATCACCGCCCGCCGGTCGGCTTGACCCTGACGCTGCGTCAACCCTCCATGCTGGCTGCCATGACCATCCCACCAACAACAGATCAGGTTGAGCAGGCCGCGATACACGTGGACGGCCTGGAGAAGTCGTTCAAGGATGTGAAGGTCCTGCGCGGCGTGAACATCGACGTGGCACGGGGCAGCATCTTCGCCCTGCTCGGCTCCAACGGGGCGGGCAAGACCACGGTGGTGAAGATCCTTTCCACGCTGCTCAAGGCCGACGCGGGGTCCGCCCAGGTCAACGGCTTCGACGTCGCGGCACAGGCCGCCGAGGTACGCGAGTCGATAAGCCTCACCGGGCAGTTCGCCGCGGTCGACGAGATCCTCACCGGACGGGAGAACCTCGTCCTGGTCGCCAAGCTGAGGCATCTGAAGGACCCGGGTGCCATCGCGGACGACCTGCTGAGGCGCTTCTCGCTGACCGAGGCGGGCTTCCGGAGGGTGGCGACGTACTCCGGTGGCATGCGCCGCCGCCTGGACATCGCGATGAGCCTCATCGGGAATCCGCCGGTCATCTTCCTCGACGAGCCGACGACCGGGCTGGACCCGGAGGCGCGCATCGAGGTATGGCAGGCCGTCAAGGAACTCGCCGAGGGCGGCACGACCGTGCTGCTCACCACTCAGTACCTCGACGAGGCCGAACAGCTCGCCGATCGGATCGCGATCCTGCACGAGGGTCGAATCATCGTGAACGGCACCCTCCATGAACTCAAGCAGCTCCTGCCACCTGCTGAGGTCGAGTACGTCGAGAAGCAGCCCACCCTCGAGGACGTCTTCCTCACTCTCGTCGGCGCCAAAACGGACAAGGAACAACGATGAACAAGCATTTCCTCGGCGACACCGCCGTCCTGCTGGGACGGTCACTGCGCCACATCGCCCGCAGCCCGGACACCATCATCACGACCGCGGTCATGCCGATCGCCTTCATGCTGCTGTTCGTCTACGTCTTCGGCGGCGCGATCGAAACCGGTACCGACTCGTACGTGAACTACCTGCTGCCCGGCATCCTGATCATCACGATCGCCTCGGGCATCTCCTACACCGCCTTCCGGCTCTTCATGGACATGCAGGGCGGCATCTTCGAACGGTTCCAGTCCATGCCGATCGCACGATCCTCCGTGCTGTGGGCGCACGTCCTGACCTCGCTGGTCGCCAACCTGATCTCGATCGTCGTCGTCATCGGCGTCGCCCTGATCATGGGCTTCCGTACCGGGGCGGGCGTGGAGGGCTGGCTCGCGGTCGCCGGCATCCTGGTCCTGTTCACCACGGCGCTGACCTGGATCGCCGTGATCCCCGGCCTCACCGCCAAGTCCGCGGACGGCGCGGGCGCGTTCTCCTACCCGCTCATCTTCCTGCCGTTCGTCAGCTCGGCCTTCGTGCCCACCCAGTCCATGCCCGGCCCGGTACGGGCCTTCGCCGAGCACCAGCCGGTGACCTCCATCGTCAACGCGATCCGGGACCTGTTCGCCCGGCAGCCGATCGGCAGCGACATCTGGATCGCCCTCGCCTGGTGCGCCGGCATCCTCGTTCTCGCCTACCTCTTCGCCACCGCCACCTACCGTCGCAGGGTCTCCTGAGCCGGTGCCGACCAGAGTTGGAGCAACTGCGGGCAGGATCAGAGGATGCTGACGATCGGTCAACTCGCGGCGTACGCCGGCGTCACGGTGCGGGCGGTGCGGCACTATCACCAGATCGGGCTGCTGCCCGAGCCGGAGCGGGACGCATCGGGCTACCGACGGTACGGGGCGACGGCGGTCGTGTCCCTCATCAAGATCCGCACTCTCGCCGACGCCGGCGTGCCACTGTCGCGGATCAGTCGGATGCTCGAAGCCGACGCATCAGCCTTCGCCGAAGCGATTCGGACCATCGACGACCACCTGCGCGACGAGATCGAACGGCTGCAGACCAGCCGCGAACACATCGCACAGCTGACCGCCGGGGACAGCCTGGCGCTTCCACCGGAGGTGGCCGCCTATCTCGACCGGCTCCGGGGCATCGGGGCGTCAGAGCGGATGGTGGAGGCCGAACGGGACGGGTGGATCCTCGTCGCGGCGCGCTGGCCGGACCGCATCGTCGACTTCATGCCCGGCAAGACCGCCCACCTCGACGATCCGCAGGTCGTCCGGCTCTATCGAGTGCTGTCGGAGATCTTCGACGATGACGTGCAGGATGACCCGCGCCTGGCGGAAGCCGCCGACATCATGGCCTGCCTGGCAGAGCAGGCGTACGCCTCGGGCGAGGGCATGCCCGCCGACGAGGTCGACGACGATCTCCCGCACGACCTGATCGACGCCCTAGCCGTCGAGTCCGACCCGCGGGTGGAGCGCCTGCGGGAGCTGATGCGCGAGCGCGGCTGGTCCGGTTGGAACCGGATGAAGCGGCTGACCGAGCCGCCCGACTGACCTGCCGGCGCCGCCCGCGAGGCCGGCGACGACCACTGCCGTCGCGACGGCAACCATAGGATTCTTCATGAGGCGGTCACCGCCTCGGCGGTGCGCTTGAGTCGGTCCAGCCACATGGCGAGGGTCGTGTCGAGGCCTTCCTGGAACGACGCAGGGTCGGCATCGACAGGCGGGCCTGCAAAGGACTCCTCGGTCGACACCTCCACACCGTCGCCGGCCGGAGTGAGCGCCCAGACGTGGATGCCGAGGACGCCGTCCGGCCCGTCTCCGTATCCCCGCCACACGAGGCGTTCCCGCGGCCGTACCTGAACTATCGTCGACTCGATCTCCATGCCTGCGGCCGACCAGCGGACCGCGGAGCCCGGGGCGAGTGGACCCGGTGTTTCCACGTGTGCGTACGGGATTTCTGGCAGCCAGGTCGTCCATGCGTCGATGTTCGTGAGGATCCGCCACACGGCGTCCGCCGACGCGGTCACCGTGACGCTGTGGCGGCGGACCACCGGGGCCGACACGTCATGCCGGCCTCGTCGCTGTCCGTAATGCTCTCCATCGTGAACGGCCTTGAACGGCACCCGACAGCCAGTACTCCGGCGAGTACGACCAGATCGGCAGGGGGGCCGCGCGGTACGCGGCGAAGTCGCCAGCATCGGCTTGGGTGGCGGTGATCCCGTTGAGCCCAGCAGCGGTGATACCCATCCGGGCGGCGGCCACGTCGCGAGGGTCGTACTCGATGAGCTCTGCGCCGCCGCGCGCTCGCCGACCGGGGCGGACTTCGGCAGTCGGATTTCACGACGGTCGATGGAGCCATTGTTGGACGATGATGAATCTGTTAACTTTTCCAAACCCCCATGAGAGAGCGCTCTCCCGAGAATAGAGGTCAAAGAAGATGGCGGCGCTGCACCCCTGACCAGCCACCGTCAACAGCCGCTCACGTCCACCCACCCCCACCCGACCCCACCCCCATCCCCATCACGGCGCCGCGCGACCGTCACTGAGTCGCGACGTGCCGACGACCCTTCACCGCCGGGACAGACGCGACACCGCTGTGCGCGTCCCGGGACCTACCCGCGGGGCCGCCTACCGCGGCCACGTTCGAGACGTGATCGGCGCACGTTTCGGCTACTTCCTCACGAGAGGTAACCAACCGATCATGATTCGAAGAATGCTGCTAGTCGTCGCTCTTGTGCTGGCCGGGATGGGCGTCAACGTCGCCCCGGCATTCGCGGCCGACTTCTCGGTGCTGGTCTTCAGCAAGACTGCGGGGTTCCGGCATGACGCGATCCCCGCAGGGATCGCTGCGATCCAGCAACTGGGCACGCAGGGCAACTTCACGGTCGAGGCGACCGAGGACGCTGCCCAGTTCACCGACACGAACCTGGCCAGGTTCAGAGCGGTCATCTGGCTGTCCACGACCGCCGACGTGCTCAACTCGACCCAGCAGGCCGCGTTCGAGCGCTACATCCGCGCCGGCGGCGGCTATGTCGGCGTGCACGCCGCCTCCGACACCGAATACGACTGGCCCTGGTACGGCAACCTCGTCGGCGCCTACTTCTCCAGCCACCCCGCGATCCAGCCGGCCACCGTCCGCATCGAGGACACCGCCCACCCTTCAAACGCGGGCATCCCGGGGAACTGGAACCGCACCGACGAGTGGTACAACTACCGCACCAACCCCCGCTCGCAGGTGCACGTCCTCGCGAATCTCAATGAGGCCACGTACACCGGCGGCACCATGAACGGCGACCACCCGATCTCGTGGTGCCGGCCCTACGACGGCGGCCGCTCCTGGTACACCGGCCTCGGCCATACCCAGGAGAGCTACACCGAGGCCAACTTCCGCACCCACCTGCTCGGCGGCATCAGGTACGCCGCGCAGAACGTCGGCAACTGCTCGGTGCAGGCCCCCGTCGGCACGTTCAACCAGGTGAACCTGGCCAAGGGCGTGGCGGAGACCGGTGAGCCGATGGGCCTCACCGTGCTGCCCAACCGGGGTGTGCTGCACACCTCGCGGAACGGCGTCATCCGTTACACCGACGTCAACGGCAACACCAAGGTCGCCCTGACGCTGCCGGTCTACAGCCACGACGAGGAGGGTCTGCAGAGCATCAAGGCCGACCCGAACTTCGCCAGCAACCGCTGGGTGTACGTCTACTACGCGCCGCCGCTCAGCACGCCGGGCGGCGACGCTCCGTCCACCGGCACGGCGGCGCAGTTCGCCCCGTTCAACGGCTCCAACAAGCTGGCCCGGCTCACCGTGCGAGACGACAACACGATCGACCCGGCCTCGCTGGTGACGATCCTCGACGTGCCGACCAGCCGTGGGCTGTGCTGCCACGTCGGCGGTGACATCGACTTCGACGCCGCCGGCAACCTTTACCTGTCCACCGGTGACGACACCAACCCGTTCGACTCGGCCGGGTCCGCACCGATTGACGAGCGGGCCGACCGCAACCCCGCCTACGACGCGCAGCGCACCTCGGCCAACAGCAACGACCTGCGCGGCAAGGTGCTGCGGATCAAGCCGGGTGCGACGGGCGGCTACACCATCCCAGCCGGCAACATGTTCGCCCCGGGAACGGCGAACACCAGGCCCGAGGTGTACGCCATGGGCTTCCGCAACCCGTTCCGGATGAGCGTGGACAAGGCAACCGGGGTCGTCTACCTCGGTGACTACGGCCCCGACGCCGGCTCTGCCGACCCGCAGCGCGGGCCGGCGGGCACCGTCTCGTTCGAGCGGATCACCCAGCCGGGCTTCTACGGCTGGCCGTACTGCTCCAACTACAACACCCCCTACCAGGAGTTCACGTTCCCCAGCGGGCCGTCGTCCGGTCCGTACAACTGCGCCGGTGGGCCGACGAACAACTCCCGGAACAACACCGGTATCACCACGCTGCCGCCGTCGCAGGCGGCCTGGCTGCCCTACGGCGGGCAGGGGCCCTGGCGGCCCGAGCTGGGTGGGGGCGGGCCCATGGGCGGTCCGGTCTACAACTTCAACCCGGCGCTGGCCTCCGACGTGAAGTTCCCGGCGTCGTACAACGGGAAGGTCTTCCTCGGGGAGTTCACCAGTCGCTGGATCAAGGCGGTCACCTTGAACGCCAACGGCACGGCCGGCGCGATCGAGCCGATCCCGTGGTCCGGAACCGCGATCATGGACTTGGAGTTCGGGCCTGACGGCGCCCTCTACGTGCTCGACTACGGCACCACCTGGTTCGGCGGCGACGCCAACTCGGCCCTCTACCGGATCGAGTACAACACCGGCGGCAACCGGGCACCGATCGCGCAGATCAGCGCTACCCCGTCCTCCGGCGCGGCGCCGCTAGCCGTGCAGTTCAGCTCGGCGGGCAGCAACGATCCGGACGGCGACCCGATCACGTACGCCTGGGACTTCACCAGTAACGGCAGCACCGACTCCACGGCGGCCAACCCGACGTTCACCTACCCGGCTAACGGCGAGTACACCGCGACGCTGACGGTACGGGACCCCGGCGGCAGAACCTCGACGGCCAGTACCGTCATCGGGGTCGGCCGACCATCCATCGAATTGATCACACCGGCCGACGGATCGGTGTTCCAGTTCGGCGACCTGGTGCCCTACGAGGTGAGGGTCACCGATCCGAACGCCGGCACCATCGACTGCAACCGGGTCCAGCTCAACTACATCCTCGGCCACGACAGTCATGGTCACCCGATCACCAGCAAGAACGGCTGCACCGGGTCGATCCAGACCACGGTGGACGGTGAGCACGACGCGTCCGCGAACATCTTCGGGGTGCTCGCCGCGGTGTACACCCCGGTCAGCGGGGTCGCGGTCCAGGACCAGCACGTGCTGCAACCGCGGACCCGGCAGGCCGAGCACTTCGGCACCATGAACGGCGTCCAGCTCGCCGCCAAGCCCAGCGCCCACGGCGGCAACGCCATCGGGTACATCGAGAACGGCGACTGGATTTCCTTCACGCCGTACAACCTGGCCGGCGTCACCGGTATCAAGGCGCGGGTCGCCTCGGCCGGCGTCGGTGGCACGCTGACCGTGCGGGTCGACTCACCGACCGGCCCGGTGGCCGGCACGGTGCAGGTCGCCCCGACCGGTGGCTGGGAGACGTGGGCCGACGTCACCGGGACGATCAGCCCACCGGCCGGAACGCACCAGCTGTACCTGGTGTTCACCGGCGGCGCGGGATCCCTGTTCGACATCGACGACTTCACGTTCACCTCCGGCACCACGCAACCGCCGTCGGGGAACCTGGCGTTGAACAAGCCGGTGACGGCGTCGAGCACGGAGTCCGGAACCTTCCCGGCCTCGGCTGCGGTCGACGGTTCGCTGACCACCAGGTGGGCGAGCACCTTCAGCGATCCGCAGTGGATCCAGGTGGACCTCGGCCAGTCGACCTCCATCGACCGGGTCAAGCTGACCTGGGAAGCGGCGTACGGCTCGGGGTACCAGATCCAGACGTCGGCCAACGGGACCACCTGGACCACGGTCCGGACGGTGACCGGCGGCGACGGTGGGGTGGACGACAACACCGCGCTGGCCGCCACGGGTCGTTACGTGCGGATCAACGGTACGGCCCGCGGCACGGCCTGGGGATACTCCCTGTTCGAATTCGAGGTCTACGGCGGCGGCGTCGTACAGCCGCCCTCGGGCAACCTGGCGTTGAACAAGCCGGCTACCGCGTCGAGCACCGAGGCGGTCGCCTACCCGGCCTCCGCCGCGGTCGACGGTTCGCTGACCAGCAGGTGGGCGAGTGCCTTCGCCGACCCGCAGTGGATCCAGGTGGATCTCGGTCAGTCGTACCCCATCAATCGGGTCAAGTTGACCTGGGAGGGGGCGTACGGCTCGGGGTACCAGATCCAGACGTCGGCCAACGGAACAACCTGGACCACAGCCCGGACGATCACCGGTGGCGACGGTGCCGTGGACGACAACACCGCGCTGGCCGCCACCGGCCGATACGTGCGGATCAACGGCACGACCCGCGCCACAGTCTGGGGCTACTCGCTGTTCGAGTTCGAGGTCTACAGCTGATCGGGTAGACCGCGCACGATGGGGCGCAGGGACCTTCGAAGGTCCCTGCGCCCCTGGTCTGTCCCGGCCATCGCCACATGACGGGCGGCGGTGGGCGGTGCCGCTTCCGTCGCCGCGCGCGGTGCGGTGGCGCACGCGCCGGTGGCCAAGCCGGCGTTCGGCGACGGCGCGACGGCGTCCCGCAGGCGGCCGGTGAAGAGCTCACCCGCGGCGAGCCGGGCGGCCGATCCCTTCGTCGGTCAGGGCTACATGCCCAAGAGTCGTGGTCGTCCTGCGCCATGAGGCAAGCCGAGGCGCCCGCAGCGCCCGGTGCGTGGATTGCGGTTGTCCGATCGGCTGATGCGTGACGCGGTGACGATCGTGCTGAATAAGCCGGCGGCGGGAAACTATTTCCCCGGCGTACCCTGATCGCCGGCTCCGCCGCGCGAGGTACATGGCGTCGCGGCGCCGCTCTCGTCCCCGCGTCCGGCGATCCGCCGTCGTTGGTGCGCGCACGGTCTCGTGCGGTCGCGCTTCCGCCTCAGTTCACTCCGATCCTGCGCACCTGGGCATCGGGCGCGGTGGTGGCGGGTCGCCGGCCGAGCGCGATAGCCGCTCACCTCGAGCTCGCCCGATATGCGACCGGGCGGTGGCGTGCCGCGCGCAGGGACCTGAGCGAGAATGGTCCAGTTCGAATTCTGCGCAACCCTGGAAGGACCCTCCCTTGGCCGGTGGACTCGTAGCCCTGCTGGATGACGTGGCGGTGCTGGCCCGGGCCGCTGCCGCGTCGATCGATGACATCGGGGCGGCCGCCGCGAAGGCCGGCGCCAAGGCTGCGGGTGTCGTCGTCGACGATGCTGCCGTCACGCCGCAGTACGTGCGGAGCCTGGCGGCCGAGCGCGAGTTGCCGATTATCAAGCGCATTGCCGTGGGGTCGCTGCGCAACAAGTTCCTCATCATCCTGCCGGCGGTGCTGCTGCTCAGTCAGTTCGTGCCTTGGCTGCTCACTCCGATCCTCATGCTCGGCGGCGCCTACCTCTGTTACGAAGGCGCGGAGAAGGTGTGGGCCAAGGTCGCGCATCATGATGCCCACGGCGCGGGCGAGGAAAAGGTGCAGGACGAGACGACACTGGTGTCCGGGGCGGTACGAACCGACCTGATCCTCTCGGCGGAGATCATGGTCATCAGCCTCAACGAGGTGATCGATGAGGCGTTCTGGTCCCGCCTGGCGATCCTGGCTGTCGTCGCCGTCGTCATAACCGTCCTGGTGTACGGCGTGGTGGCCCTGATCGTAAAAATGGACGACGCCGGGCTGCGCCTGTCGCAACGTTCCGGCGCCGTCGCCACGTTCGGCCGCGGTCTGGTGAAGGCGATGCCGGCGGTCCTCACCGTGCTGACGGTAGTCGGCACCGCGGCGATGCTGTGGGTGGGCGGGCACATCCTGCTGCTAGGCACGAACGAGCTGAACCTGCACTTCCTGTACGAGGCCGTGCATCACGTGGAGGTCGCCGCCCACGACGCCACGGGTGTTCTCGGCGGGCTCGTCGGCTGGCTCGTCAACACGGTGGCCAGCGCGATCCTCGGGCTGATCGTCGGAGCGCTGGTCGTGCTGGTCATGACTCTCACGCTCCACCGCCGCAAATCCAAGGCTGCGACTGCGGCGGCCACGACTCGTGCTGACGGCACCATCCCCGCGCCGCCGAGCCGTGCAGCTCGGCGTCTCGACGCTCCTACGGACCGAGCGCCGCGCGGTTGACCGCAAAATCACCGCAACTCGACCAGGGGGTCTGACCCCAGCCATGGTGCTCAGCGCCAATGCGGCGCGGTGTAGGTCCGGCGTTGGTCGAGGAGGCTCCGAGACTCGGGCTTGTCAGGCCGTCAGGCAGGTGCCGAGGCGTGCCAGAGGCGAAGTGCTCGGTCCCGAAGGGCTGGGAGAGTCTGCGCGAGTCCTTCATGTCGGCCAGTACGTCGCGCAGATCCCGGGTGGGCCAGCCGGCGTCCAACCAATCGAGTGCCAGTGTCGGCCAGTAGCTTCCCCATGCAGTGAGCGCGAACCGCACGAGGGCGGGAAGCGGTGTGTCGGTGACAGGCACGTCAGACAGCTCCGCACTGACGTCGCTCGGGGTGCGCTCCAGCAGTGGCAACAGCCACACGAGTCGGTCCCCGGCCGGGTAGACCAACCCATCGTTGGAAGGGCTCCGATCCCACCCGCAACGCGGTGGCCAGCTCGTCCTCTATGTTGGCGCCTTCGGCGGACCCGAAGGCGTCAGCGTCGGCGCCCTGCGAAGGCGGTAGGGCGGCGTCCGCACATGCCGAGAAAAGTGCGCGCCTTCCAGGCTCGTACTCGAGGCGCACCGCGATGCCGCCGAGCGGGCCTCAGTGCGGTGGGACTCTGCCGTGCGTACGCGTCCGGACACTCGTCACGCCGGGATGGGCAGTTGGGGGACTGGTCAGAATGGTCCCCACAGGTGGCGGCGTTTCCACCTCTCGTCGCCGGCCCGGAACTCCTGCAAGAGCCGCAGGGCTGCTTCGCGGTCGGTGGTCTGGCACCGGAAGTGTCGGTCGATAGAACCTTCCTGATACTCCAGTGCGTATGTCCCGGCGGGTACTCCGGCAGCGTCGCCGTAGCCAACCTGGACGAACCATCCGTCGGCGCGTTCGAGAATCACGTAGCCGTTGTCCTTGCCGACTTGGCCGATGATCCATTCCAGTCGCCGCGCGTCGGGGTCGGGCATCGTCGGCAAGCTCTCCGACGAGAGCGTAAAGAGCGCTGCGTGGCCCGGCGCGTTCGGGTTGACGACGTGGTAGCCCGGTTCGTAACAGATCAGGCCGTGCTCGGCGGCGAGCGTCAGGACGGCGGCACCGACCTCGCCCGCCCGCGACCAGACACACGAGACGGTCAGAATCGCGTCGGAACGCTCGGGCGTCATGCTCCACACTCCGAGCCGGTCGACGTCATCATCGCCGAGACTCTCCAGCGGTGGGAAGCGATCGAGCAGTGCGTCATAGAACCGTCCCACGGCGGGATGCGGGACGAACATTTCCGGTACGCCGTCGCCCCAGCGCTCCAGCTTTGCTCGCGCCTCGGCGGCAGTAACCGGTTGGTCCTCGTGCCAGACGTACAGGTCAAAACTCACCGCAACCCCAAGTGCCCCAGCCAGATCGGCGACGACAGCCTAGGTCCCGCGACCGTGCCCGAGAAACCCGTGCACGGGTCCGCGGCCTACCGGCCGCAACGCTCTGTCAATGGACGCGGCGGGCCGAGCGTTCCATGGCGGCGACATGCGCGGGCGATGACGGCTGCGCGATCTACGTCAACGAGCGGCGCGCCGTCCGAACGTTCGACGACTATCGGAGGGCGTCGGCCGCACGTGCTGGTGGGAACAGTTGACGCAGCGTCGGGCCGATGGCCGTGGCCAGTGTGCCGTCGTCGCCGGAGTGCATGATCAGGTTGATCACCCCTGTCGCAATGTGTCCGGTGCGGGTTTCAGCAGCCGCGGCCGCGACGTCGGGCAGGCTGAGGTCGGCGAGTAGCTGCCGTACCAGGACGCCTTCACCCCACAGGGCCTCGGCGGGGATGGGAAGCCGGCCAAGCCAGGACAGCAGGGTCGCCGCCCTGGCGGTGGGTGAGGGCATGGCGGCGGTGAGCCTTCGACGGACGTCGTCGACGTGCGCATCGGACAGCTCGCCACACTGCTGGCCGGTGGCAGCGACCAACACAGAATGCAGCACGTCCGGAACCCCACGCTCGGTTAGATACCGCTCGCCTTTCTTACCGGCGGGCCGGAACTGCGGACGACCCTCGCGCAGGTTCAGCAGGTCAGCCAACGGTGCCAGGAAAGAGGTCAACTGATTCGGCACTCCGTGTCCGGCCAGAAACACGTGCAGCGCCGCGGGATCCGCCACGACGAGGTCGTTAAGGAACCGCGATCGCTCCCAGCTGACCGAGCCGTGGCCGTGAAGACCTGCGCTAGCGAGCACGTCGCCCGTTGCGTCGCGGAGCACGATCGTCGGCCCACCGTGACAACGGCAGATGTCACCGGTGAAGCGACCTGTCGTGGTTAACTCGCGCGCCGCCTCGACAGACACAGCGTCTGGCAGCTCGGCCAGAACTGCACGACCGCACAGGGGACCGGCATCCTCACCGCCCTCGACGATCTGCACGCTGCGTGTTCGAGACCAGACATGGTCAAGCCACTCAATCATCGCTACCTCCCACGCAGACCGAGCGGTCATCACAGCCGCCCTTACGCTCACCGCCGGGCTGGGACGTACCACACCCATCTGCCGCTGACGGCGGCCAGCAGCACTGCCAGGTGAAAATAGCTCGGTCGAACCGTCGGGCAGGGTGTCGTCAGGCCGGATGAGCGACTAGAGCATGTCGGCGTCGCCCCACATCACGTTCGCGCCGCCACAGTTCGCCCGGCCTGCTTGCACCGCTCAACGACGGCCAATCATTCCTTCGGGACGAAGGGGTTGTCCGGGGTTGGGTTCCGGCGCTCTCCGACTATCTCGATTGGGTCGATGCGATCCACGGGTGCCCGGGGACGAGGGCGCTCTCTAGCTTCCGCGGGTCGATGCTCCAGTGACCTGCGAGCGTGAGCACGGTTTCCTCGTCCGGCCAGGGCGAAGTCTCGTCATCGTCGTCCCACGGTTCGTCCTCGTCGTAGGCGGCGCCAACCCCGAGCGTGTGCTCTTCGATCGTGCGCTCGCCTACGTCGAACAGCACCTCGCCGCGTTCGCCGAGATAGGCGAATGCTCGTTCCACAACGCCGCCTCTGGCACGCCCCCACCCGTGATAGTCGACGACACGATGGGTCCCGAAGTACTGCACCTCACCCAGTACACGGCTCAGCGCCGCCAGCCAAGCGGCGAATCGGTCGTCTTCGGGTGCGGGAACGTCTGTCGAAGCGGCGAGCGTCCACCGGTCGAGCGGCGGTGTAAGAAGCCAGTTGCCGTGGTCGTCATAGGCCGCGGCGACCGCATCGCGCCAGGTGGCGGGAGTGCAACGGCTGAGGTTCAGTGCGGCAGCGACGGCGTCGGCACCCCGGTCGCGCATAGCGAGCCACTGAAGTTTGTAACCGAAGCCGAGCACGGCGTCCGTCATGGCGTCATCGTAAGTGGTTGCAAAGACTGCCTCGCACCACCCACTCACGGCTTCGCGACTTCGCGAGGCTGATCAGAATCGTTACGGCGTCCCGCACCTGCATGCGTGAGCCGCAGCCGCAGGGAGCCGTTGAGGAGGAGGCAGGGTGGACATCTCGTGGAGCGCTTCGTCCCCGACGTCTGGGACGTTCGTTTCGCCTGAGCGCTCGGGTGTCCCTGACCTTGTGGAGCGGTTCAGTGAGTTACGTGCCCAGGGGCAGGGTTACCTCGATCCGGGGCGATGCCGGGTTCCCCGTATGCGCGCTGGGGTTCAAGGGGTCTGCGGCGGTGGTCCATCGCGGGTCTGGCGGTGAGCTCTGCGAAGGCAGCTCCGGGCACTGCCGACGCCCTCGGTGTCGCGCCGACGATGTCCCCAGGGCGATCACATCGGCTGCTTGCAGGACCCGACGGCGATCGCCGCCCGGCTGCGCAAGGTGTTCACGGAGGACCGGGACCCTTCTGAAGATCACGATTGCGCCCCGATCGTGAACCGGGGCCTGACCGGCCGTTGACGGTCCAGTGGATCTTCCGCTCTGCTGTGCGCGGGCAGGTCGCCCGGATCGGAGACACCATTATGGAATCCACGGCACCGGGACCGGTACCCGTTACGCCGCCGGGACGGCGCCGACTACGGAAGTGGTTGGCGGCCGCTCTGGTCGGGGTGCTGACCGGCGGGGCCGCCGGGGTGACGGTCTGGCGAACCAGCGCTACCCGGTCACCAGCACTGGCCAAGGTCGCCGCCCCGGTAACAGCCCGGGAACTCCTCGCCGGACTGCCCGACCGGTTGCTGCCGCCGGCCACCCCGACTGCCCTGCCCAACGATCGGGCCGTGGGACGGGGAGCCCTGCTCTATCAGATCAACGACCCCGATGCCCTCGACATGAGCGGCGCGTTGCCCCGGTGGCCGATGTACCTGGTGACCGCTTCCGGTGAACAATTCAGCGTCGGGCTGGCAGGCATCGTGGGGGCCAGTCAGGCACTATCGCCGGACGGGCGGTGGTTCGCCCAGCGCCGAGACGAGCAATGGTGGATCCGTGACCTGACCGGGACCACGGAACGGGCTGTCCCGCCGGGGTACGAGTTGCGTCAGTGGTCGACCGACGGGCAATCGTTGCTGCTGGGGCAACCCTCCGGTGCTGATGAGGCGTACTCAGCGATCACCCTGCCCGGCGGGGAGGTGCGCCTACTGGCGTTACGCGGGACGCCAGGTCGCCGTACGCTGGCATTCCTCGATGGGCGTGAGCTCGTCACCGCAGAGGTCAAGGTCGGTTTGAACGCGCGACCGCGCCGCCAGCTCACCATCGCGATTCAGGACGTCAACGGCGGTAGTGCCCGCTCGGTGTCGCTGGCCACGACCCATCAGGTCGGCCCCGGAGATATCCGCAACGCGTTCGCCCCACTCGTACGCGGTGGCGGCGATCCGCCGACGGCGTGGGCTTTGGTAACCCCGCAGGAGGAACTCCCGTCAGGCAAGCCGGCGAGGAAGCCGACGGTGCCCCCAATGACGTTGGTAGGGGTCGATTTGCGCTCCGGTCGATCGGCCGGCCGGATCGACCTCGTGGTGCTCCGGGGTGGCAGGGCTGAGACTTTCCTAGGTCTCGCCGGTACCGAGGTCATCCTGCAAGACTTGGCAGTGGGTGCGGGTGAGCTGGTCGCCGTCAATCCGGTCACCGGCCAGCGTCGGGTGCTGACATCGCTGCCCCACCGTACGCGGGTGATCCTTCCCGGCGACTAAGGGCCAGAGAGTGAGCCAGTGGGCGCGGCCGGTGCTGGAGCGCTGTCACGAACAGCCCGACCCGGTCATCGGCGCAGCCGGCGTTGAGCACTAGCCACGAGCTGGGCGCCTGAACGGCCTTGAACTGCACCCAACGACGCCGAACGGCCCTCAACTACACCCACCCCTACCTGCGGTTCCACGATCGTGCCGGTCAGTGCGGGTGCGACGTCCTGTTTCACACCGAAGAGGTCGCTGGTTCGATACCAGCATCGCCCACTCTCAGTTTTTGCAGGTCAGAAGCCCGTTGCCGAACTCATCGGTAACGGGCTTTGCGGTATGTGCGGCTTGCATTGGGAGCTTGAGAACGGACTCGTCAACCGCCGCCCGCTGCTTGACAGCCTTGTCGGCATAAGCGCCCCCACGACCTCATCACCGCCATCACCAGCACAAATCTCAGAACGCAAGACCTTGCCACGGCCGACGTGGGCGGCCCGCTGCTCGCTGGGTCGTGGTAGTGGGGCGCAAGGCGCGTCCCACACAGCCCCTCGTCTACCGCGGTACCGTATCGGCATGAGCACAGCGCCCGCGAGCGGCGAGCATGAGTCGAACTCGGTGCCGGTTTTGCCGGAGGCAACCGCTGCGGGCGACTGGACCATCCTGGCCGCCATCGCGGCGGCCGTCGCAGGCCTGGTCTTCTGGCGCAGGCGGAGCCGACGCGGTTAACAGCGAGACCACAACGATCGACTGTCCGGTGTCGGCTATACCTCGACGGGCACCGGGCTTCGTCGTGCCTGCTGGGTCATCGTGCCGACCGGGTCGACAGCGAAGCGGCCAAGCGCGGTATGCCCGGTCCAGAGCGAAACGGCCAAGCGAACATGCCATCCCGAACGCGAACATGCCGCTCGCGGCCCACCTTTCGTCCTTCGGCACGGGTGGCCTAACTTGGGCTGAGGGACGAGCTCAAGCGGCCATCCACCGAACACGCAGTGGCCCTGGGGTGCGGTGCTGCCGGCCGCGACGACCCTGATCGCTAGACGGACGGCTTGCCGCGCGCCAGTCTCAGGAAACTGACAGCATCTCGGTACAGCCGTCTCTGTATCGTCCGGATCGGACTCCACCGCAAATAGGCGGGCGGGCCCATCACATGTTCAGCCGGCGGACGAGGACAGAGAATGACGAAAAACACTCGCTTGACCTTGGCGTTGATCGCGGTGATGGTGCTCGTGGTCGGCGGTCTGCTGGCTGTCAACCGTCCCGACCAGCCGCCTGCTGCGACCAGCGACGCTGGCGCGATCGAATCGACGGTGCTCGTGCACGAGGACAGTCATCGGCTGTCCACCGCCGCGGATGGCAAGGTGACTCTGGTGGAGTTCCTCGACTTCGAGTGTGAGTCCTGCGCCGCCGCATACCCGGCGGTCAAGCATGTCCTGGCCACCTATCAGGACCGCATCACCTTCGTGGTCAGGTACTTCCCGATCCCCAGCCACCCGAACGCCGATCTGGCCGCCCGCACCGCTCAAGCCGCCGCGAACCAGGGCCGCTTCTCCGCCATGTACAACCAGTTGTTCGAGAATCAGACCAGCTGGGGTCACAAGGAGCAGGCGCAGACGGAGGTGTTCCTCGGCTACGCCCGTGCCCTCGGCCTGGACATGCCGCGCTTCCAGCGCGATCTCGACGATCCCGCCACTGCCGCGCGGGTTGCCAAGGACAAGGCCGACGGCATGGCGGCTGGTGTGCAGGGCACCCCGACATTCTTCCTCAATGGCCAGAAGCTGACCGACCTGCGTGGCCAGGACGACCTCGTCGCCGCGATCGACGCGGCACTGGCCGAATGAGCGCCACCACCGTCGATCCGGCCGCCGACCTGTCCTCGTCCGGGAAGGGTTTCCTGTCCCGGACCACCGCCTGGATCTGCACCGTCGGTGGCGTTGTCGGGTTGCTCGCCGCCGTAATCCTCATTGTCGAGAAGATCAATCTGCTCGCCGATCCCGACTACGTGCCGAGTTGCAGCATCAATCCGATTCTGTCCTGCGGCTCGGTCATGACCACGTCCCAGGCCGAGGCGTTCGGCATTCCGAACCCTTTGATCGGCATCGCAGGTTTCGCCGTGGTCACCACTGTCGGCGTCGTCCTGCTGGCCGGCGTGCGACTGCCCGGCTGGTTCTGGCTGGGACTACAGGCCGGCACCACGTTCGGCGTCGTCTTCGTGCACTGGTTGATCTACCAGAGCCTCTACGTCATCGGCGCGCTGTGCCCGTACTGCATGCTCGTTTGGGCCGTCACCATACCGATCTTTGTGTACGTCACGCTGCGCACCCTGCGCGATCACGGTGCCGCGCTTCCCGGGTTTCTGCAGCGGGTCGCCGACGCTGCTGCCAGCTACCACAGCCTCATCCTTACCGCCTGGTACGCCGTCATCCTGCTCGCGATCCTGAACCGCTTCTGGGAGTACTGGATCACGCTGGTCTAGCCCGTCCGCTGCGTCAGGGCCCATCGCACGGCAGGTGCGGCGGTGGGCGAAGGAGCCTCCCGCGTCCGTAGGTCCGCTCAGCGGTTGTCGGTGGCGCAGAACCCGTCGTCGCACCCGCTGGCATCGCCGCCCGTGGCGGGGGAGCGCAGAGCGGCACCGGGCGCGCAGCAGGTGTCGCCGCGCCAGGCTTCGCGGCCTTCCTTCACCGCGACCGCGGCGATGACCAACGCCGCAGCGGGGTCGGCCCACCACCAGCCGAACAGCGAGTTGACCGCCAGCCCGACCAGCAGCACCGCCGACAGGTAGGTGCACAGCAGGGTCTGCTTGGAGTCCGCGACAGCCGAGGCCGACCCCAGTTCGCGTCCGACACGACGTTGCGCGGCCGACAGGACCGGCATCACCGCCAGGGACACCGCAGCCAGGACCAGACCGATCGTGGAATGCTCCGCGCGGTCCGCGCCGACAAGCGCGCGCACCGACTCTACGGACACGTACGCGGCGAGGGCGAAGAACGACAGCGCGATGACGCGCAGCGCGGCGCGTTCCCGGCGTTCGTGGTCGGGTCCGGAGAACTGCCAGGCGACGGCGGCGGCCGAGGCCACCTCGATGACGGAGTCGAGCCCGAACCCGATCAGCGCGGTCGAAGAGGCCATCCTGCCCGCGGTGATCGCGACGATCGCCTCGACGACGTTGTAGGTGATCGTCGCGGCGACGAACAGGCGCACCCGCCGGATCAGGACCGACCGTCGGGCCGGTGACGGGCCAACTGACACCAGGGGAAGGTGTGCGTTCATCAGCAGCACCCCTCGGACTCGGCGGCCGGGCAGGCAGCCGGATCGACGGCCAGGACCAGGCCGAGGAGGTCTCCGAGTGCATGCGTGAGTCGCGCGTCAGCCAGTTCGTAGCGGCTACGCCGGCCCTCTGGCACTGCGACGACGAGGCCGCAGCCCCGCAGGCACGCCAGGTGGTTGGACAGGTTCTGCCGGCTCGTGCCCAGCAGGTCGGCGAGGTCCGCCGGGTAGCCGGGCCCCTCGCGCAGCGCGAGCAGGAGTCGGGCGCGGACCGGGTCGGACAGGGCGTGACCGAAGCGGGCCAGAACTTGCCCGTGCGTCAGAGTCTCCACATCCTAATAGTACATCGTCGGATGAATAAACAGAACGCTGAACTATTCAGTCGAGACTTTCGACGCGGCTACAGCCACTCAGAATCACATGCGCATGGGCATGATTCTCGACCTCATCAACCACCACTGTCAGCTTGCTCAGGCCGCGGCGCGATCGGTGAGTGGGCGGCGACGTAGTGCGGTGTCGGTCAGTGAACGCGGGGGCAGGGGAGCGTTGGGGTTGTACAGGTTGGTCCCGGGCGGCACGATCTCGTCGATTCGGTCGAGGGCCGCGTCGTCCAGGGTTAGCGCGGCGCCCTTGAGGAGATCCTCCAGCTGCGGCATGGTCCGCGGTCCGATGATCGCCGAGGTGACGGCCGGGTGGGCCACGGTAAACGCAACGGCGAGCTGCGGCAGGGTGCAGCCGATGTTTTCCGCGAGTTCGACGAGCTGCTCGACGACGTCGAGCTTGGCGGCGTTTTCCGCGATCGTGGGATCGAATCGTTCCGGCCGGACTGTGGGACGGCCGGTTGACAGGTCGATGGGCTGGTTTTTGCGGTACTTGCCGGTCAGGAATCCGAAGGCCAGTGGACTCCAGACCAGCACCCCCATTCCGTAGCGCTGGCAGACGGGCAGGAGCGAGGCCTCGATCCCGCGGGCCAGGATCGAATACGGCGGCTGCTCGGTGCGGAAGCGTCCGAGGCCGCGACGCTCGGAGACGTTGTGCGCTTCGACGATCTCCTCGGCCGGGAACGTCGAGCAGCCGAAAGCGCGGATTTTCCCCTGGTGCACGAGGTCGCTGAGCACCGAGAGCGTCTCCTCGACGTCGGTTGAGTGGTCGGGGCGGTGGACCTGATAGAGGTCGATCCAGTCGGTGTTCAGGCGCCGGAGACTGTCCTCGACCGCCTTGAGGATCCAACGCCGCGAGTTGCCACTGCGATTGCGGCCCTCGCCCATCTGAAAGTGCACCTTGGTGGCCAATACGACGTCATCACGGCGCCCCCGCAGCGCCTTGCCCACGATCTCCTCGGTCTCTCCCTGTCCGTACATGTCGGCGGTGTCGACGAAGTTGATCCCCTGATCCAGGGCGGCGTGGATGATGCGGGCACAGTCGTCGTGGTCGGAATTGCAGCCAGCCTGGAACATCATGGTCCCGAGGCAGTAAGTGCTGACGTCGATACCGGTCCCGCCGAGGGTGCGATAGCGCATGGTGATACTTCCCCTACTGATTCAGCCGTGATTGCCGAGCGACAGAAGCGTCGATCGCACGGGGAACCCTAGGATCTAGAGTCGGCTCTAGGTCAAGCCGCTACCGTGGGCGGTATGGCTGAGGTCACCACAACTCTGAGCATCGGGCAGGTCGCCGAACGCACCGGCTTGAGCGTCCACGCGCTGCGCTTTTACGAGCATGAGGGCCTCTTCGTCGACCCTGTGCGGCGCGGCCCTGGCGGGCGCCGCGTCTACAGCCAGGATGACGTGGACTGGCTCACCGTCTGCATCATCTTGCGCGCCTCCGGCATGCCCCTGCCCGTGCTACGCCGATACGCCGACCTCGTCAGGCAGGGGGCCGGCACCGAGGAAGAACGACTCACCCTTATGCGCGAGCACCAAGCCCACGTCACCGCCCAGATCGGCAGACTCGCCGAGTGCCTGGACCTCATCAGGTTCAAGGTCGGGGTGTATGAGGACCTCCTCGACCCGGACAGCGCCGGCGACCACCAATGTCATGCTCCGATGCCTTCGGCATCGGCGCAGCCGACCGAGGTCCGCATCGGCTGAGCGCGGGTGTCGGGCTCGTCGGCAGCAGGCGGTCACCGCGTTGGCAGCCATGGTCTGCGAATGGTGGTCGGGTGACTGGTGCCCAGCGCCGATGTTGTCCGCGCGGACACAAGGGAGCATCGCCGCCCGGAGGCCCATCGCGAGATGCTTGACCTCAAGTGCAGTAGAGGTCGGAAGGTGGTGTTCTTCTGCAGATCTACTGGAAGGAACGGTCATGCGCGCCGTCGTCTTGCACGAGTTCGGGCCGGCTGAGAACCTCCGCTATGAGACAGTGCCTGATCCCGTGCCGGGGCCGGGTGAGGTCCGTGTGTCGGTGCGGGCCGCGGGAGTCCATCAGATCGAGACGGCGATGCGGGAAGGGCTGGAGATCGGTCCGCCGCTTCCCGGGCTGCCGGCCATTTTCGGAGCAGAGGTGGCCGGCGTCGTCGAGTCGATCGGGCCAGACGTGGACGAGGCCTGGTTTGGCGCCAAGGTGGTGACCGCGCACGGCAGGCCGGGGGGCTACGCCGAGCTCGCCGTCGCCGACGTCTCGTCTCTGCACCGGATCCCAACCGGACTCGGGTACAAGGCAGCCGTGACGATGGTGGTGACCGGCACCACCACAATCGGCCTGCTCGACATCGCGGAGCTCACCTCCGGCGACGTCGTTCTGGTCACGTCCGCAGCCGGTGGGATCGGCCGTTTGGTCGTCCAGTTCGCCCGCCGCCTGGGCGCCACGGTCATCGGCGCGGCAGGCGGACCGGCCAAGACGGCGGCCGTGCGAGAGCTGGGCGCCAATGTCGCTGTCGACTACAACCTGCCGGACTGGGCGGGCACCGTCCGCGACGACCTGGGCGGACGCAGCGTTACGGTCGTTCTGGACGGTGTCGAGGGCGACAAGGGGCGGGCCGCCTTCGGGCTGCTGGCCGAGGGTGGGCGCTACATCACGATCGGCGCGGCCTCCCGAGATGAGTTCCGTCCCGAGGAGGCACAGCTGAAGGAGCGCGGCGTGCGTTTCATCGACGCACTGGCCCTGCTGTTGGAGGGCCAGGACGCGCCCGCGGACGAGGCCCGCGCGCTTGCGGAGGCCGCCGCCGGTAATCTGGTGCCCGCCTTCCAGGCCTTCCCCCTGTCGCAGGCCGCCACGGCGCACGCCGCCCTACAGGCGCGGGCAACGACGGGCAAGATTGTTCTCGTCCCCGACGCCTGATGGTGAGGTACGGCCGAAGGGAGTCCCGCGGCGATGAACACGCCACCGTGGAGCCGAGGACCTGTCGTTCTGAGGATGTCGCGAGCGAAGCGCCGTACACGCTCCGTGGCTATACGGGAACCGAGGACGGCGCCCACGGCGGCGGAGGGCTGTCTGAAGGGTGACCTCTTCGGCGTCTCCGAAGAGGTCGCTGGTTCGATACCAGCATCGCCCACCAAGTTTCACAGCAGGCCAAAGCCCGGTTGGACACAGTCCAGCCGGGCTTTTCGCTACCTAGCCACAGAGATCATGAGTCGCCGATGAGTGGCACACCCCGCTCCGCCAACTGCGCTGTGTGCCCGATCTCGAAGCGCTGCTCGATCCCGTCGTCGCGCGCCCGCTGCAGTGTCGCGCCGGACGGATCGGTCGGATCGTCCGCAGTGCCGCCCTTGCGGATACCGATCGTCTCGCCCTGGGTGCCCGACACGTACTGCCGTGTGGCCCGGACGTCGGGCTTGCCGCCTGACGGCACCGCGCCGGACGCGGCTGGATCTCAGCCGGTCTGATGCGAGAGCGTCACGGCGATCGCTGGACCGAACGCGACACTGAGCAGATAGGCAAGGTTGAACAGGCCAAGGGCTTCGGCCTTGTGAGAGCCGGGCACGACGCCGGTCGCTCGCAGGGCGAGTACGCCCTGGCCGGTCGCGGCGGCAAGGGACGCGAGTGCCATCGCCACCAGCAGTAGCGGCACGGCGGTGGCGACCGCAGCCAGCAGCGGCGCGGCGACGGCTCCGCCGAGCAATGCGGCGGCCGTCACGCGGTGTGGCACCCGCACGGACGCCGCGATCAGGAACCCCGAGCAGAGGCCGCCGAGCAGGTACGGCGCCAGTAGCACGACTCCGCTCCGGGTGCTGTCCCAGCCCGCGTGCTCTCGCAGCAGATCTGGTGCGGCGTAGAGCAGGGCGAAGTTCACCAGGCCCACAGTGAAAACCAGCACGCACGCCGTGAGGAACCGGCCGTTACGCGCCACTGCGGCGGGCAGAAAGCCGTCGGGGCGAACGTTCGTCCGGACCACGAGCAACACCAGCAGCGCGACGGTGACCGGGCCGGCCACCAGCGGACGGTGTGGAGTGAGAACTGCCGCGGTGACCAGCATGGCAAGGAGAGCCATGCCGAGCGGATCGAACGACGTCGGCACCGCGTCCGGCGGTGTGGCGTCGCGGCGGGCCGCAGGCACGGCGGCCACCGCCAGCAGGGGCAACGCCAGCACCGCCTGCCACGAAAGGAGTTCGGCTACCAGTGCACCGGTCAGCGGACCGGTGGCCCCCACGACCGCCAGCGACGCGGCGACCACCCCCATCCGCCGAGGCGAGTCGGCCAGTTTCATGGCCGTCACGCTGAGGCCGGCGGACCCCAGTGCCTGCACCGCCGCGCCGGCCACCAACGCCGGCAGTGTCGGCACCAGCACGAGGAGGATCGTCCCCGCGGCCAGCAGCGCGGCCGAGGCGGTCAGGGCCGTCCGTACGCCGCGGCGGGCCAGCAGCGCCGCCAGCAGTGGCGTACCCAACGCGATCCCCCAGCCGAAGGCGGTCACGCCGCCCGCCGCGGCCCGTTCCCCGGTGCCCGTCGCGCGCGCCAGGTCGTCGAGCAGCAGGGCCGGCGCGGCGATCCCGTACGACAGCGGACCGGCCAGCAGGGCCAGCCAGGGCGTGGCCACCCGCCGTGGTGCGACCGGCACGTGACCGTTGGTGCTTCGGTGCCGCTGTAGATAATCCATGTCATTCCTCCGGTGTCGGCTCGGTTCAGCCTCGCCGGGGTCGCTTACCGCTGACTGCTCGTCGACTGACGTTCGCCTCCGTGGCGTCGGCGCCGCGTTCTGGTGAGCGGGCCGACTGTCGATCGACGTTTCGCGGGCGGGACAGCCGACTGGCTAGGGTGAAGCGGTGAGGTTCGGGGTGCTGGGCGAGATCGCGGTGTGGACGCCCGACGGCGAACCCGTCGCCGTACCCGGCCTGAAGGTTCGGGCTCTCCTGGCTGACCTGCTGGTCCATGAGGGGCATCCGGTGTCCTCCGACCGGCTCATCGAGGATCTCTGGGGTGACCGGGCGCCGGGCAACCCGCTCGGTGCGCTCCAGGCCAAGGTGTCGCAGTTGCGTCGCGCGCTGGAGTCGGGTGAAGCGGGTGGCCGTGCGCTCGTCGAGTCCGGTGATGCCGGCTACCGGCTGCGTATTTCGCCGGAATCGGTCGACGCTGGTCGCTTCGCAGCCCTGTTGGCGCGTTCGCGGACGCAGCGGGAGCCAGTTGGCCGGGCCGCGGAGCTGACGGAGGCCCTGTCGCTGTGGCGTGGCTCGCCGTACGCCGACTTTGGTGACGAGCGATTCGTCCGTCAGGCGGTCGAGCGGCTCGACGACCAGCGCCTGGCGGCGTTGGAGGAGTTGGCCGAGGCCCGGCTCGATCTCGGTGAGCATCACCTGCTCGCCGGTGAGCTGGCCGACCTGGTCACTCGTCACCCGTGGCGCGAGCGGCTACGGGCCGCGCACCTGCGCGCCCTGTACGGCTCGGGACGCCAGCGTGAAGCCCTGTCCGCCTACGAGCAGTTCCGTCGGCAGATGCGTGATGAGCTCGGCATCGATCCCGGCCAGGAGTTGGCCGAGCTGCATCGGGCGATCCTGCGCCAGGACCGCGCGCTGCAGCCGCCGGTACCGCCGTCGTCTCCGGTCCGAACCAACCTGCCGGCGCCTCTGTCACCTGGTCCGTACGGCGGATTGATCGGGCGTGACGAGGCCGTCGAGGCGGTACGGGAGCGGCTGACGAACGGGCGGCTGGTGACCCTTACCGGAATGGGTGGGGTGGGTAAGAGCAGGTTGGCGCTTGAGGCCGCTCGTCTGCTGGCCGACACGTTCCCCGCCGGAGTGTGGCTCGTTGAGCTGGCGGGCCAGCCGCACCGCAACGGCCAAGCGACCTCTACCGGGGTTGTCGACGTGGTGGCGGCGACTCTTGAGATCCGCGACGACGCCCCGGCCGGTCTGCCCGGTGATCGGCCAGGTGAGCCGATGGATCGGCTGCTCGCCGCGCTGCGGGACCGGCGGATGCTGCTGCTGCTCGACAACTGCGACCACGTGGTGACGCCCATCGCTGAACTGACCGAGAGCCTTCTCGGCGCCGCGGCCGACCTGCGCATCCTGGCGACGAGCCGTGAACCGCTCGGGATCCCAGGCGAGGTCGTCTTGCCGGTGCCGCCGCTGGAGCTGCCGGAGCCGGGAGCGACCGCGGAACAGATCGCCGAGGCCCCGGCGGTGCGGCTCTTCGAGATCCGTGCCCGCGCCGTCGAGCCGGGCTTCATCGTCGATCAGCGGAACACGGACACAATCGCCACCATCTGCCGGCGTCTCGATGGCGTACCGCTGGCGTTGGAACTGGCCGCGTCCCGGCTGCCCGTTCTCGACCCGGGCGAGTTGGCGGCGCGGCTCGACGATCGCTTCCGACTGCTGTCATCCGGTCGGCGTACCGCGCCCCCTCGTCAGCAGGGGCTTCGCGCCATGATCGACTGGAGTTGGGAGTTGCTGTCGCCCGGCGAACGGGCCGTGCTGCGCCGGCTGGCGGTCTTCGCCGACGGTGCCACCCTGGCTACCGCCGAGCAGGTGTGCGCGGGCGGACAAGTGGCGTCCGACGAGGTCCTCGATGTGCTGGCACGACTGATCGACCGATCGCTGGTCCTGACGCGCCACGGCGAGAGTCCACGACGCTATCGGCTCCCGGAGACGGTGGCCGCCTACGGTCTCGAACAGCTCGACAGTGCCGGCGAACTCCCGGCGACCCGTCGCCGTCACGCCGCGTGTTTCGTCCGTCTCGCCGAGCAGGCCGCAGGGCGGCTACGGGGTCATGACCAGAGTCGCGCGCTACGGGAACTCGACGCCGAAAATGCCAACTTGCGGGCAGCACTCGACGTCGCCGCCGCCGACGGTCAGCCTCGCGTGGGCCTGGCGCTCGCGACCTCGTTGGCCTGGTACCGGCTGCTCCGGGGTCGGCTCGGAGAGATGCGCCGGTCGCTGCGAACGGCGTTGGACATCGTCCCGAAAAGTGCGGACGACGTCGCACCGGACGCCCTGCGGCGACGTGCTGATGTGTGGCTGACCGCCCTGGCCACCCGTGACGGTGACCCGAACGCTCCCCGGCAACGGATCCTGGAATGCCACCAGGACGCCGACGGGCCGGAGAAGGCGTTCGCGCAGTGGTTGTTCGCCTCCATGATGCTCGGTTCCGGAGATCCGGGTGAGGCTGCCGCCCTGGTCGACGCGGCGCTGACGACGTTCCGCGCCAATGGCGACCAGTGGGGCATCGCTGCCGCCTGCGCCACTCGGGCGGACCTCGCGCTCGTACACCGCAGCGACCTGCCCGGTGTGCAGCGTGACTGCGAGACCAGCCGGACGCTGTTCGTGCAACTGGGCGACTGCTGGGGGCAGGTGCATCCGACGAGCCTGTTGGGCACCCTGGCCGAGATCAACGGCGACTACGACAGCGCAGCCATGCGGTACCGGGAGGCGTTGCGCATCGCCGAACATCTGCGGCTGTGGACGTCGGTGTCCCGGCAGCTGGCGTGCATCGGACGGATCGCCCTGTTGCGCGGCGACCTCGACGAGGCGGCCGCCTGCCACGACCGCGCGCTACAGGTCGCGCGGGAACAGTCGAGCCGGTCCGCCGCCGCCTTCGCCGGCACGGGCCTGGCGATGATCGCTCGCCGCCGGGGTGACCTCGACGCCGCCGAGACCCAGCAGCGGGATCTACTCGACTGGAACCGGCACGCTGGTTATCTGCCCGGCTACGCGCTTGCGCTTGCCGAGTTGGGATTCATCGCGGAGCACCGCGACGATGCGGTCCTCGCCGAGCGCCACCACCGCGAGTCGCTCGACGCGGCGCACGCCACCGGGGATCCCAGAGCTGTCGCCCTGGCCCTTGAGGGCCTGGCCGGGGCGACCAGCCTCGGCGGTGACCATCGCCTCGCCGCACGGCTGCTCGGCGCGGCCCGCACGCTTCGCGCGGGCGCCGGAGCGCCGTTGCCCCCCGGTGAGCAGCATGACGTCCAGCGCATCACCTCTCGCCTGCGCACGGCGCTGGGCAGCGAGGAACTCGCTGCCGAGATGAGCTGCGGCGCACAGCTCGACTGGGACAAAGAGGATTTCAGCGGCATCGGTAAGGGGATGGTCAGCGAACGGTAAGCCTGCTCGGCACGGTTGACCGAGAACCGAGCCCCAGGAGGTAACCGTGCAGACCGCTGCCAGGATCGCCGTCATCTACTACTCCGCCACCGGCACTGTGCACCGGCTCGCGCAGGCATTCAGGGACGGAGCGGCCGACGCCGGCGCGGAGGTCCGCTTGCGCCGGGTGGCGGAGTTGGCACCGGATCAGGTCGTCGATGCCAGGCCGCAGTGGCGGGCCCACCTCGACGCCACTGCCGATGTTGCGCTCGCCACCCTGGACGACCTGCGGTGGGCGGACGGGTACGCCTTCGGCACACCGACACGTTTTGGCAACGTCTGCTCTCAACTGCGCCAATTCATCGACACCACGACCGCCCCCTGGCAGGCAGAGGAACTGGCCGACAAACCGGCGACCGGCTTCACGGCCAGTTACGAGGAGCACGGCGGCCAGGAGTCGACCCTGCTCAGCCTTTACCAGACGTTTCACCATTGGGGGGCGGTCATCCTGCCCACGGGCTACCTCAACTACGACACCGCGCACGCCGCCGGCGGGAACCCGTACGGCGTCAGCCTCGTGGAGAGCCGCGCCGGCCGGGATCCGGAGTACGCCAGAGCCGTCCTCGAGACGGCCCGCTTCCAGGGCGCACGCCTCACCCGCCTGACAGCCGCCGTCCGCGCGGAGAGCCACCTCGGGTAGAAGCCCGGCGACGAGCGGTACGGCATCCGGGGCGAGATCACGAGTAGTCGCCTCCGGGCGACGGATGCCCGTTTCCCGCCCCCTGACGCATCGAATCACCGAGTAGAAACGAGAAAAGTCATGCTGACAACGACCACCGCTGATCCGACCGAACAGGCCAGCCGGGTCACCGTGCTCGGTCTCGGTGACATGGGCTCGGCGATCGCCAAGACGTTCATCGATCGCGGACACCGTACGACGGTCTGGAACCGGACCATGAGCAGGGCCCTGCCGATGGTCGACTCTGGCGCCACGGCTGCCGCGAGCGCCGCGGAGGCTGCGGCCGCCAGCCCGCTCGTCGTGTTGTGTCTGCTCGACGGCGCGGCGGTCGACGAGGTGCTCGCCACCGTGGACGCCGCAGTCGCGGGCAAGGTCGTGGTGAACCTGACCAGTGGCTCTCCCCACCAGGCGCGGGCCAACGATCGCTGGGCGAGACAGCGCGGGGCCACGTACCTCGATGGCAAGATCTTGGGAGATGCGGCAGACGTCGGTACGCCGCGCATCATGTTGTCGTTCAGTGGTTCCCGCAAGGCCATCGATGCGCACGGGTCAACGCTGGGGGAGTTGGGCACCGTCACCTACCGCGGGGAAGAAGCCGGCTTGGCCGCCGTCGAGTTCATGGCGCAGGTCGCGATGGGCTACGAGATCCTCATCGGGTTCCTGCACACCCTGAGGCTGGTGCAGGCAGAAGGAGTCGACGTAGCGGAGTTCGCCGAGCGTGCCGCCAGCTCCGTCGCCGCAATGCCCCCGCTGTTGACCTCGATCGGCAATGCGGTCAAGGCCGGCGAATACCCGCCGGATCTCGGCCCGCTCAACGTCCAGGCCGCCCTGATGGACGACATGATCAGCCATCGGGAATCCATTGGCGCGGAAGCCGTGCGGATGCGAGAGGTCAGGGACCTGATGAACCGCCGGATCGCTGACGGCTTCGGCGCTCAGGGGTTCTCGAGCTTGTTCGAGCTGCTGACAAAGTCCTGATGGCGGTCTCTCAGCACCGGGGACGCGATGCCACAGACCGCAGCGTCATCGGGCCCTCTGCCGCGAGACCACCACGGCCGCCTCCGCCGAGGACGAGCTGGCCACCACCGTTCTGAGACGTTGACGGGGGCTGGGCGCGTGCCATCCGGCATGCGCCCAGCCCTCGGTCGTCCACGAGTTGCTCGACAAGGGCGTGGGCCTGCTGGGATGTGTCCGCCGGCCCAACCTCGGCCTTGCCTGATCCACCTTGCGGGCCTCATCCGCCGCCACCGTGACCAGCGCGGGTTCCGATGGCAGCGTCTCTTGTCCAGGCCGGTAAACCGCGCTCACACCCGCATCCGCGCCATCGGTGAACGCGCCAATGCCACCCTCAAACCGGGAAGGTCATGACGAAACTGCGCTGCTGACCACGCCTCGCCACCGCGATCGTGCACTCCATCCTCGTCCTTTGTTAACGGACTCACTGGACCGGGACGAAGGTGGCGGCCAACACCCGCCAGTTGTCGTCCTCACGCACCCAGAGTCGGGTGTAGCGCAACCGCGCGGACACTGCAGCACCGCTCTGAACGGCATCCACCGCAGCGACCATGCGAGTCACGCCGGTCTGGCCGTCCTCCTGGATGTCGAGTGACTCCTCCACCAGGCTGGTGATTCGCAGTGCACCGGAGCGGTAGCCAGCCAAGTCGTCTTCCTTCGTAAAAACCGTGCCGTCCGGTCCGGCACCCACGACCTGCGGGTGCAGTAGCGCGTCGAGGGACTCGACGTCAGCGGCGCGCTGGGCGGCTTGAAGTTGCCGTTCCGCGGTGAGGAGATCCATCCACCGATCCTCCGCAGCGGGCCCCCACAAGACAAGCGGGTTCGCTCGCGGCAGAACGGCGAGGTCGGCCCGGTAGTGGCGTGAGCCTCTCCTCAGATACCCGAATCAGTGAAAACGCACGACTGGTCGCGGCGTGCGGTCGCGCCGTCCGAGGACCACCCGGACCGATTGGATGCGCTCAGGGCTCCTGCTTCGCATCGGCCCGGTGGTGGCTCAGCAGTCGACCGAGCAGCCGCCGCAGCTCCGCGCGCTCGTTCTCGGACAATGGCGCAAGCAGATCGTTCTGGATGTCGAGGACCTGCTCGTCGAGCCAGCGCAGCCGCTGGCGGCCGGCCGGCGTGACGGTGATGACGTTGCGTCGCCGGTCGGCCTGGTCAGGCGCGCGCTCCACCAGCCCGGTCTGCGCCAGCTCATTGATCGTCGCCACGATGTCGCTGACGTGGATGCCGCTTCGTCGCCCCAGCGCGGCCTGGCTGGCCGGACCAAACTCGTCCAGCGAGGCCAGCACCCGGTAGTGGTAGCCCCGCGCGCCGGCCCGGGCGAACCCGTCCGCGACCAGCCGCCCCGCGTGAGCGGCGGTCTGCGTCATCAACCAGCTGGTGAGTCCGCTGAGTCGGGCCGGCGTCTCGTCCTGGACGGAGGGATCCACGGACCCATCCTACCAGTCTGTTGGTGGCACCAACGATTAGATACCATTGGTCGTCCTAACGTTTGGTCAACCAATGAATGAACTGATTGCGAGGTGACCAACCATGAGCGAGGCCACCCACACCCTCGACATGACCATGATGTTCGCGGTGCACGACGCCCTGCGCCGAGACCTGGCCCAGCCCGCCATTGCCGACCGGGAGTCCGGGCCGCAGCGCCTCGGCGAAGTGGTCGACGCCCACTATCTGAGCGTCGCCGGGCGCCTGCGGCACGAGGAGGACGAGGGCCTGCGCCTCGTCGAGTCGGTGCTCACTCCGGGGCAGTGGGCGGCGTTCGGTCAGGACCACCAGAAACGCGTCGGCGCGGAGTCCGCGCGTCACCTGCCCTGGCTGCTCCAGGGAGCGTCGCCGGAGACCGCCGTCGCCATCCTCGGCCGCATGCCGGAGGAGATCAAGAGGGCGTACGCCACCGAGTGGCGGGCCGAGTACCTCGACGTCCGTCCCTGGAACCCCCGCATTCGCTGATCCGCAAACGCCGACTCTGGAGAAGATCAATGCCTGTCTACGAAGAATCGAAGGCCTCGCTGGCGGTGGAGCCGGAAACGGGCCCACCGCCACGACTCGGCCTCGCACTGCTGGTCATCGCGGCCGCCCAGCTGATGCTCGTGCTGGACAACACCATTACGAACGTGGCCCTGCCGAGCATCCAGCGGGCACTGGGAATGGCCACCGCCGACCTCAACTGGGTGATCACCGCGTACGCGCTCGCCTTCGGCGGTCTCCTGCTGGCCGGTGGCCGAGCCGGGGACCTGTTCGGTCGACGGCGGGTCTTCCGGATCGGCCTGGTCCTGTTCACCGCCGCCTCACTGCTGGGTGGCTTCGCCTGGTCCGGCACCGTCCTCATCGCCGCCCGGGTGCTGCAGGGCGTCGGCGCCGCCATCGCGGCGCCGACCGCGCTGTCGCTGCTGGCCACGACGTTTCCCGCCGGGCAGGCACGGAACAAGGCGCTGGGTGTCTACGGGGCGATGGGCGGCCTGGGCTCGGTGGTCGGCCTCCTGCTCGGCGGCGCCCTCACCCAGTACGTCAGCTGGCGGTGGGTCCTGTTCGTCAACGTGCCCATCGCCGTGCTCGTGCTGCTCGGCACGTCGGTGCTGCCACGAGGAGAGCGCGAGCGCGGTCGGGCGGACCTCTCCGGTGCCGCCACCGCCACCGCCGGGCTCGCCGCACTGGTGTTCGCCATCAACCACGCGGCCCTGCACGGCTGGCGCGACACCGTCACCCTGGGCTTTCTGATCGCTGCCGCGGTCCTGCTGATCGCGTTCGTACTCGTCCAGCGCTTCGCAGCGGCGCCCATGCTGCCCGGCCGGATCCTCAGCGACCGGGCACGGACCGGCGCGTACGTCACCATGTTCCTGGTAGGCGGCGGCATGTTCGCCCTGTTCTATTTCCTCACTCTCTATATGCAGGTGGTCAAGGGCTACCCCCCGATGCGGACCGGCCTGGCCTACCTGCCATTCACCGTCGGCATCGCGGTGGCGGCTGGCGGCGTCGGTCCCCAGTTGCTGTCCCGCCTGACGGCCCGCGCCCTGACGGTGGGCGGCCTGGCGCTGGCGGCCATCGGCATGGTCTGGTTCGGGGCGCTCAGCCCGACGTCGAACGCCCTTAGCGCGCTGCTGCCAGCTCAGCTGGTCGCCGGCTTCGGACTGGGACTTACCTTCGTGGCCACCACAGTGGTCGCGATCAACGGGGTGGCCCCGCAGGACACCGGTATCGCCTCTGGCGTGGTCAACACCAGTCAACAGATCGGCGGCGCACTCGGCCTTGCGCTGCTCAGCGGCGTGGCCGCCGCAGTGACCGCTGCCCAGCCCTCGGGCACCGCCCTCCCAGACGCACTGACCAGCGGGTACGTCGACGGGCTGCTGCTCGGCGGAGCGGTCTTCCTGGTGGCCGCGGTCGTCGCGGCCGCGACGATGAACGCACGCGTGGTGGCATCGCACTGACACCAGGCGGCTGCCGCCCGGTTTCCCTCTGCCGGGCGGCAGCTCCGCTGGTCAGGGCGGGCTCGCCCTTCTGTCAATGCGGTTCCTCGGAGAACGCGACCTCGCGGTCCTGGTGGGAGCAGTCCGTCCGCTGGGCGCGTTCCGCATGGTCTGCGGCCGGCCCGGTCACCGTGTCACCCGGTGGTGGCCAACTCGTCCTCGGAGACCGTTGCAGTGGTCGTCCGACGTATGGCGACGGTGACGAGCAACGCGGCGGCCGTCAGCGCCACACCGAACCAGAGGGCGCTGTCGACGCCAAGACTGTCAGCGAACCATCCACCAAACAGCGCGCCCAGCGCGATGGACGTGTTGTAGCCCATGGTGTTGATGGACATGGCTGCCTCGAACTTCCCGGGTGCGGCGCCGAGCATCAGGTTGATCTGGCACAGGTTCGCGGCGCCGAAGGACGCTCCCCAGAGGGCAACGGCGAGGATTAGTCCGGGCCGTGTGTGCCCGATTGTGAGTAGCAGCAACATCGCCGTCACGAGCCCTGCACAGGCAAGGACGAAGCTGACCCAGAGATTCTTGGTCACCGTGTGACCGGCGATGAAGTTGCCGGCCGTGCCGCCGACGCCGTAGATCACGAGCAACACGGTGATGAAGGCGGCCGACGCCGACGCCTGTTCCTCCGCGAAGGGCCGGATGTAGGTGTACGCGCCGAAGTGGCCGAGCACGTACAGCGTCACGGCGACCATCACCAGGCGCAGTTGCGGGTACTGGATCGGGAGTCGGAAGACATCCCGGACCGGGACGGCGTTCTGCGAGGGCAGCGAGGGAATGGTCACGGTGACCGCGAGGAACATCAGCGCGCTGAGGCCGGCCCAGATGAGGAATGTGGCTCGCCAGTTGGTGAGGCTTTCCAGGAAGGTGCCGAGTGGAATACCCACCACGGCGGCGATCGAGATGCCGGACAGCGCGATCGCCGAAGCTCGGGGGGCGAGACGTCCAGGTACGAGGCGCATCGCCATGCTCACCCCGATGGCCCAGAAGACGCCATTGGCGAATCCCATGACGAGCCGGGTGGTGAGGACCAGGGCGAAGTTCGGTGCGACGGCGGTGAGCAGGTTACCCAGAGCCAGGATCGCCAGGAGTACGGACAGCAGGATGCGCCGGTTGATGCGCCTGGTCCACGCGACGATGAACGGCACGCCGAGGCCGGCGGAGATGCCGTACAGCGTGACCATCAATCCGGCGACGCCCGCGGACACATCCAGGTTCGCGCTCACCGGGGTGAGCAGGCCGACGGGCATCAGTTCGGTGGTGACGAAGGTGAACAGGCTGGCGGTGATGACGGCGACACCCAGCCATGACCTCAGGGTCGAGTACGGGTGCTCATCGATTGGGGTCATGTCTTCTTTCTTGTCGTGAGGGGACAGCGGTCGGCGATGGCGCGTGTGAGATCGGCCGGCTTCCGCTGACGGCTGGCGACGGCGCAGTTGGTCCGGGGTGCTGGAGGTTTCGGCCGGACAACGGCCGTGCCGTGCCGGTTCTGCTCGAAGCTTCACCCGAATGGATCAATGAGTCCAACACATGCTTGTCACCTCATCGATCGTGAAAGAAGATGGATCGGTGGAGCTACAGCAGATGCGCTACGTGATCGCGGTCGCCGAGACGAGCAGCTTCACCCGGGCCGCCGAGCGCTGCCTGGTGGTGCAGTCCGCGCTCAGTCACCAAATCGCGCGCCTGGAACGGGAACTGGGCGCGAAGCTCTTCGAGCGCACCAGCCGCCGTGTCCGGTTGACCCAAGCCGGCGCCGCGTTCCTGCCCGCCGCCCGTCAGTGCGTGGACGCCGCAGAGCGGGCTTCCGCCGAGGTCGCGGGGGCCGTCGGTGAGGTACGCGGACGGCTCGTGATCGGCCTGATCTCCACCGTCGCCGCAGTCGACCTTCCCGGCGTCCTGCGAGACTTCCGTCAGCGGTACCCCTCCGTACGCATCAACCTTCGTGCCGGTGCGAGCGAAGAACTCATCGAGCAGGTCAAGCAGGGCACCGTCGAGGCGGCCTTTCTCGGCCTGCCCACCACCGCGCGACCCGAAGGCGTCAACGCCCGAGAGCTCGCCCGCGACCGGCTCGTTGCCGTGGTCGCCCCGGACCATCCCCTCGCCGCGGAGTCAGCGGTCAGCCTGCGTCGGCTCACTACCGAAGTTTTCGTCGACCTGCCGGCCAAGACCGCCGGGCGAATCCAGTCCGATCAGGCATTCGCGGCCGCCGGTCTCAGTCGGGAGGTCGCCTTCGAGGTGACCAACGCCTACCTCACGTCCCGGTTGGTCGAGCAGGGACTTGCCGTGGCGATGCTCCCGTCCGCCTACGCGCCGCAGCTCACCGGCGTGACCACCATCCAGGTCACGGACGCGCCGACCCGCGTCGAGCACGTCATTTGGAGCCGGGCCGAGCTCACGCCCGCGGCGAAGGCATTCCTCGCACTCCTCGACATTCACGCCAATGACACCGGAAGCCACGAGTGACGCGGGCGATCTTCACCGAGCTGCCCCGTCCGGTCCAACCCGCACGCCCGTCCGGCGTGGGCCGGCTGGCGTGGAGAGCTGTCCCGCGACGATCGCGGCGAGCGAGAGCCCGAGCCCGCAAAGCTGGATTGGGCCGAGCGTCTGATCGAGCAGGATGGCGCCGAGCAGCGCGGCGACCAGGGGGGAGAGTAAACCGAGAACCGCGACGGCGGTCACGGGCAGCGTGGTGACGCCGCGGAACCACAGGACATACGCGGCCAGGCCGCCGACCAGGCCCAGCCAGAGGTAGCCGAGTATGGCGGGCGGATCGATCACTGGTGGCGGCCCTTCGACGAGGAAGGTGATGGGCGTCAGGAAGAGACCGCCCGCGCTGAGCTGCCAGCCGGCGAAGGCCATCGGGCTCACCCCGGCGGGACGTCCCCAGCGCCTGGTGAGCGTCACCCCGAGCGCCATCGTGGCCGCGCCGACGAGGCCGGCCACGATCCCCACCAGGTCGAGCGCGGCATCTGGCCCGATCACCACGAGGCCGACGCCCAGCACCCCGGTCGCGCCCCAGGCGGCACGCCAGACGGAGAGTCGCTCCTGTAGGACCGCCGTGGCCATGACGGCGACGATGAGCGGCTGCACCGCGCCCAGGGTCGCCGCGACGCCCCCCGGCAGCCGCTCGGCCGCGACGAAGAGTAGTGGGAAGAAGAGTCCGATGTTCAGTACGCCGAGCGCGCCCGCTTTTCCCCACCACGCCCCTGTGGGCAGCGTGCGGGTGACCGCCAGCGCCACCAGACCGGCGGGCAACGCGCGCAGGAGTCCCGCGAACAGCGGGTGGTTGGGCGGAAGAAGCTCGGTGGTGACGACGTAGGTGGTGCCCCAGGCCAGCGGGGCGAGCGCGGTCAGGGCAGTGCGCGGCAGGTTACTGGGCAACGTGCCGCCGCCAGCTCCGCGGGGGAGTCTCTCCGCTCCGGAACTTGTCATGTCGAAATTCTGATCACGTGCTTATCGATGACTCCAACACATGTTTGTCATCCGATCGATCAACAGGAAAGATGGATTAATGGAGTTCCATCAGCTGCGCTACGTTCTCGCCGTCGCCGAGACGAGCAGTTTCACCCGGGCCGCCGAACGGTGCCTGGTCGTCCAGTCCGCGTTGAGTCACCAAATTGCGCGCCTGGAACGGGAACTCGGCGCGAGGCTCTTCGAGCGGACCAGCCGCCGGGTGCGGCTGACCCCGGCGGGGGTGGCGTTCCTCCCCGCCGCCCGCCAGTGTCTGGACGCCGCCGAGCGCGCGGCCGCCGAGGTCGCGGCGGCGGTGGGGGAGGTGCGGGGACGAGTGACTGTGGGTCTGATTCCCACGGTTGCGGCCGTCGACATTCCGGCCACGCTCTGCGCGTTCCGGGAGCGGTACCCACACGTGCGCGTAAGACTGCGTGTCGGCGGGAGTGACGAACTCGTGGAGCACATCAAGCAGGGCGTCATCGATATCGCGTTCGTGGGACTGCCGGGAGGGGTTCAACCGAAGGGCGTTGCCGTTCACGAACTCGCTCGGGACCGGCTCGTCGCCGTGATCGCCCCCGATCATCCGCTCGCGTGCAAACCGGAAGTCGACCTCCACCGGCTCGCTGCCGAGGTTTTCGTCGACTTTCCGGCGGGCAGCGCCGGGCGGGCCCAGACCGATCAGGCATTCTCTGCCGCCAACCTTGTCCGCGACGTCGCGTTCGAGGTGACCGCCGCTGACCTGATGGCTGAGCTCGTCGCCGCGGGTCTGGGCGTCGCCATGCTCCCCTCCGCCTACGTGCCACGGCTCAGCGGCGTGAGCACCGTTGAGGTGGCCGATGCGCCGGCCCGTGTCGAGTACCTCGTCTGGAGCCGCCTGGGTCGAACCCCCGCGGTGGAGGCTTTTCTCGCTGTTCTGAAGATCCCGACCGGGCCGCCCACCGGGGCGGCAGCGAACTGACCCGTGAGCCGAGCACGGCCTCCGGTCTCTCCCGGTCTGGGGTGGAAGGTTTTGCCGGCCAACTCATAGCGAACGCCATATCAGCGCGTGTCCCGGCGTCTCGACGACACTGTCGATGGCGATGTCCACCATGCGCTCGGCGCCCGGGTGATCTGCCAGCCGGCCGGGGTTCCAGTCGATGGAGGCGCTGCCCGTCACCTGTAGGGCAGGTCGGGAGCCGGTCCAGTCGATGAACAGCAGGCCGCAACGTGGCTGTACGTGGATATTGCCGAGGGTCATGTACATGGCGTTGCCGCGGTATTCCGGCCAGGACAGCGTCGTGGCGCTGTGGCCGACGACAAACCCGGGGCTGCCGCCGCGGTGCGAGACATCCGCTCCATGGCCTTCGGCGCCGGTGGCGATGAAAAAGGTGTCGGCACCGGCCACGACGCGCAGTTGCTCGTCGGAAAGCCGGTCGCTGGGCGCCGCAAAGGTTCCTGTGTTGACGTCGCCCTGGGCTTCCCGGCGGGTGATGTGCCTCGGGCAGTTCGCGAAGATCTGTTCGGCCGTGATGATGAGCCGATCCCCTTGGACGTGACCTGTGCCGTTGATGCGCATGCGGTGGCGGGTGGCCGGCTCGATGGCGAGTGCACCGAGAGGAGCCGGGGCGGCGAACGCCGCTTCCAGTGGGTCGCCCGCGGCAGGCGCGGCGTCCGCGATCACACCGCGCTCGCCACTGGGACGCAGGAAGCCGGGTGGTCCATACAAGGGGCTCGCCCATAACGCTCCGGCCGTGTCGTGTCCGCCGATCACCACCATGCGCTGGCGGATGAGGAACTGGCGCGCGATCTCCGGAAGGCGCACGCCGATGCTGGCCGAGCCGAGCCCTTCGCGTGTGTAGCCGGACCTGCGTTGGACGTACACCTCGCCTGAGTGAATTTTCATGCCATACCCCTAGAAGAAGCCGCACGGCGGGCCGTCGCCGGTGGCGGTCGCCGGCCGGGGCGGACGCTGGAAGGCGTACACCTCAAGGCGGATGCCATCAGGGTCGTAGCAGAACACCTGCCCGGCGGAGGCCAGCTCACCCGGCACACCGTTGTCGTCGCGGATGTCGGCACCCAGCCCGCGCAGCCGGCGCTCGACCTCGTTCAGGGCCGGAACGTCGGCGACCTGGAACGAGAGGTGATGGAGGCCGGCGCGGTCAGCCGCGAACGGCGCGCCACTCTGCTGCCAGAGTGTGATCATGAGCAGGTCGTGGCGGCCGAGGAAGCCGTAGCGCCTGCCGTCGACATCTGAGCGGCCGATGACCTCAATGTCGAGCGCCTGACTGTAGAAGTCGAGTGAGCGGTCAAGGTCGGTGACGTTCAACCCGACGTGTCCCGTGATGATGCTCTGATCGGTCATTCGCAGCCATTCCTAATGGTCGTTTCACCAGCGGCCGTTAGAAGTTAACAGGCTGAACTAATGCCCACAAGGGGCAGGTATCATTAGCTCGTGCGTCTTGCGATCGAGCTCGCCAATACCGTCCGCACTCGTCGGGGGGAGGTCTGTGACGAGCTTCAGACACCTGCGGATCTCGCCGCTTGGCTTGGCCGCGTCAGCTTCCTGTGCGCCGTGCCGATCGACGACGAGGCGCTGAGCACCGTAGGTTCCGCCGAGCTTGCTGCCGCCCGAGGCATCCGAACTGCCATCCGTGCCATCGCCGGTGCCGTCTCGGCCAGCCAGATTCCCGCCGCAGTGGACGTCGAGAGCCTCAACGCCGCCGCCCGAATGGCGCCGCGCTGGCAGGAGCTCGCCTTTGCCGATACGGAGCCACGACTGACGACGCGACACGGAGCAGCGGCCATAACCGGTGCCATCGCCGAGGTTGCCGCCGACGCTGTCGCCCTCTTCGCCGCCGGCCACCTGGGTACGTGTGCGGCGCCCGGATGCGTACTGCTGTTCCTCCGTGACCGGCCCAACCGCGAATGGTGCGGCAACTCCTGCGGAAACCGGGTGCGAGTGGCGCGCCACTACGACCGCCGTAAGCACGGCGCTTCGGATGGCGAGGCGGTCTGAGACGCCAGTGCCTGCGAAATCGCGGTGCCGGACCGGACTACGGGCGCGAGGGTCCCCCCGCTCTCCACGTGCCGAACGGGCAGCTTGCGCCAGGTGTGGTGGCGTGCGGTCTACGTGCTCCCGCCGCGGCCGAAGGAGCGGCGGTAGGCGGTCGGTGTGGTGTTCACCGTGGTGTGGAAACGGCGGCGCAGGTTGGTGGCCGTGGACAGGCCGACTCTGGTCGCGATTGTCTCGACCGGCAGATCGGTCTCCTCCAACAGCGCTCGCGCGGCCGCGATGCGTTGCTGGAGCAGCCAATGTCCTGGGCTGACGCCCAGTTGCGCGGTGAATCTGCGGGCGAACGTACGCGGGGACATTCTGGCCTGTCTGGCGAGGTCGTTGACGGTGAGCGGCTCGTGCAGTCTCTCCGCGGCCCAGTCGAGGACGGGAGCCAGAGACGCCGGAGTGCGCGCGGTCAGGGGTGTTGCTGCGTACTGCAGCTGCCCGCCCTCGCGATGTGGCGGCATGACCATGTGCCGGGCGATCTGGTTGGCGTGAGCGGCGCCGTGGTCACTGCGGACCAGGTGCAGGCAGAGGTCGATGCCGGCCGCGGTCCCCGCGCTTGTCGCGACGTCGCCGAGGTCGATGTACAGACTGTCGGCTTCGACATGTACGCCTGGGAATCGGGCGGCGAACTCGGCCGCCATCCGCCAGTGAGTCGTCGCCCTACGCTGATCGAGCAGGCCGGCGTGGGCGAGCAGGAAAGCGCCGGAGCAGATGGCGACGATGCGGGCACCGCGCCGGTGAGCGCGCCGCAGCGCATCGATCACGGCGGGCGGCGCGGGCTGCTCACGGCGTTGCCAACCCGGAATCACCACAGTGTCCGCGGTCTCGAGCGCGTGCAGCCCGCTGGTGACCGCCATGTCGTAACCAGCCATCGTGGGCACAATGCCCGGCTGCTCGGCACACACGTCGAACCGGTAGTTGACTGGTAGACCGGGACGCCGCACGCCGAACACCTCAGCGACACAGGCGAGTTCGAAGGTGGACTGCGGCGGCAGAACCAGGGCGACCACCCGATGAATGATCATGGCAGGAATGTACCTGTCAACGTCATTGCAGACACTGGCCGGTGCGGCGCGAACACGACGATCATGACTGCATGGCTACTGAATCCGATGATGTACAGATCCTGCAGGTCGACGAGGTGGAACCCGTCGAGGTCGTGCCCGGCATCATCCGGCGGCGCCTGCCGGCGACCGAGCGGGCCCGTGGCTGGATGTACGACTTCGCCCCGGGAACGGAGTGGCCAGAGGTGGACGTGCACGAGGGCGAGGAACGCTACTACGTGGTGTCGGGTGAGTTCATCGATCGAGGCCATCGTCTGGGCCCGGGCAGCTACGTGGTGTTCGCTCCGGGCAGCACGCACCGCCCGCGTACCGAGACCGGCGCACGCATGATCGGCATCAGCATCGTCGCGATGTAGCCGGCAATTCCGAACACGCCGTCGGAGAGCGGGCTCGTGATCTGCCGGCGACCCAAGGGCTTGATACGTCCAAGAACATCCAAGCTAGGAGCGGTAGATGAGGAAGACCCTGGCTCTGGTCACAGCGACGGTAGTTCTGGCCGGGGCAGTGTCTACCAGTGGCGCTGCGCAGGCGGCACCCGACCCAGACACCGCGCGAGCCGCCAGCCGTGCCATTGGCACCGCTCCAGCGCCGCACACCCCCGAGCCGGACCTGATTACCCCGCCGGTACCGAAGCCCAAGCCGTTCAAGGAGGCCCCGCCCAGCATTGCGCCGCACAAGGCAGTCACTCCGCCCGACTTCGGACCGAACGAACGGATCCTCTCGGCGTACCACCGGGGCAAGCTCTCCCGGGACGACGCGGTGCGGTACGGACTCACCGCGCTTCGCTCACCCCGGGCAGTACCCGCCCACCTACGGCAGACCGGTGCCATCCGCGACCCGCAGCGGTACCTGACCTACCTCTCGATGCTGGCGGCGAGCGTTGAGCCCGAGGCGGTGAGGATGATCGCACCGGACGTCGCCGCACCGGCTGCCGCCCGTGCGGCGGCCGGCTACGACGACTGCGCCGCCGACCCGTTCGACTATCTCGGTGTCACCTACCGCTGCCGGGCATCCGCCGGCGAGTTCCTCATCCTGTTCAACATCGCCGGAGCAGGCCGACCGGGCATTCCGGCGGACTACCATCCCAACGGCCGGGCCAAGGCCGTCCAGCACCTGCTGAATTCGCTCGCGATCGCTGTCGACGAGTATCGCGAGATGGGTTACCCGCTGCCGGTGCGCGACGGCAAGCCGTGGGTGTTGGTGTACGGCGTTGACGAGATCCCTGTCGTCGGCGGTGTCGGGTTGGAGATTGACGCGCCTTTCGTGTTGCCGTTCGGGCTCAATCAGCAGGCCACCATCCTGGTGCCGAACGGGCAGACCGACTGGGACTACCTGCCCCGGCATGAGCTGTTCCACGTCATGCAGTACCAGTACTGGGACAAGTCTGACGTCAGTCTCGATTTCCTCGCCATCCTCGTGCGCGGTAAGGAGTTCGGTTCGATGAACTGGTGGATGGAGGCCACCGCCGAGTGGGCCGCCCACCAGACCTACGTCCGGGAGCCGTACCTGCCCATCCCCGGCGAGGAAGAGCTGTATGCGCGCAACGTCTACGACGTGCTCAGCATGCCGGGCTCAGCGCTCAACTCGTGGGGTGGCCTGGGTGACGGCCCGCAGTACGGCGCGTTCCTGCTGCCCGCCTATCTCACTGAGCAGATCGACCCGGTCTTCGTGCGGCGGACCTGGGAAAGCATCCGGGACCACGGGCATCTGCCGATCGAGGCGATCCGGCACGCCGCGCAGGGCTATGGCCTGAACTTCAAGGACATGCTGCTGGGCTACCACATCGCCAACTATCGGCTGGCCAAGGCGAACGCCGCCCCCGCCCCGACGGTGGACGCGTGGCGCAGCTATGGCTACACCGACGCTGACACGAGACTGTGGCGCGTCAACCTCAGCGCCCTGAGCGGGACGAGCAGCGACGTCCTCGGCGGCGCGAGGCCGGCCCGCAAGAGTCACTCGACGCCCGCTGGTACGCGTGTGGAGTATCAGGACATCCTGCGTAAGGGTGGTGCCGTCTATCACGACTTCCGGGCGGTGAAGAATTCCGGTGACCCGGCCTGTGGGTACTGCTCGACGCTGCTGATCGATACGAGCAAGGACACCAACCGCAGCTCTGCGGTCATCATCTGGTCACCGACCGGCAGCACCGGCACGCTGGCGAAGTACCCGAGCATCCAGACCGTGCTCTACCCCGACGCCGGTGGCCTGATCATGGTGCCCAACTTTGCCTTTCCCATGGTCGCCACCCTGGTGAGCACCTGGACCGAGCTGGACATCCACTCCGCCGACGCGGACAGCAGCCCGAGGACGTTCTCCACCCACGTGGAAAGCGTGCTGCCACTCACCGGCCGCTCGTGCGTCCTGCGGCCGCTGTCGGTGCGCAGCGTGGAGACCACCGTCGAGCCGGAGGGCACCTTCAACCGGTACGCCGCCAGCACGCGGGACGGCTGGACCGGCGGTGACTCCACGTACTCGGTGAAGCTGCCCGACGGTCGCATCGTCTGGCTGTTCTCCGACACCTGGATGGGACCGCTCAACGGCGACGGCACCCGACCGGTCAGCGCACCGCTGGTGAACAACACATTCGTGGTGCAAAGCGGCGGGACTCTCACCACCTACCAGGGCGGCACTGCCGGGGCTCCGCGAGCGTTGATGCCGCCCTCCGGACCAGGTAAGTGGTACTGGGTCGGTGACGGTCACCTCTCCGGCGGGCAACTCCAGGTGGTGTACCAGGAATACGAGCGCTTCGGCTCCGGCGCCTGGGACTGGCGGTTCAACCGCAACGTGGTGGCGAACTTCGCCCTGTCCAATCTACGAACCCCGGTCAGCGTCCGACAGCTACCCTCGGCCAGCGGCGTCGCCTGGGGCTCGGCGCTCCTGCCGGCCAGCCGCAGCGGCGACGGCTACACCTACGTCTACGGCGTGGACGACTCGCCGATCAACAAACAGATGCGCATCGCCCGCGTCTACGGCAGCGACCTCGCCACCGGCACCTGGCAGTACCACACCCCGTGGGGCTGGACGATGCGTGAGCAGAACTCCCGCAACCTGCTGACCGGCATCGCCAACGAATACAGCGTCACCCCCTGGGGCGGACAGTTCCTGCTGCTCAGCCAGGACAGCACCCAGGCGTTCAGCGGCCAGATCAACGCCTGGACGTCCTGCTCACCCTACGGCCCCTTCACCCAGAAGACCCCGGTCTACCGAATGCCAGAACCCGGACCATACGGCAGCTACTGGAACCCGAACGTCATCTCGTACAACGCCCACGTGCACGCGGCGTTCAGCTCCGGCGACACGTTCATCGCGTCGTACAACGTCAACAGCATGGACACCCGCGTCTCGCCCGACGGCGACCACTACCGCGACCCAGGCATCTACCGCCCCCGCTTCTTCCGCTTCACACTCGGATAAACACCTCCGGTTCCGCCGGGCGTATCTCACGCCCGGCGGAACCAGCAATGTTCCGGCCTGCCCCGCCGGGCGTGATGCCTGCTGAGGAGGGTGCCGTGATGACCGCGACACTGAACGACCAGACCGGACGTAATAGCTCCACCAAAGTCGCCTAACTAACCTGGCAAACGTCGGCGTCACGGCAATAGCGACGGCGCCCTCGCCCTGCGTACCTGCGGATCCCCCGTACGTCGTCCGCCACCCGTGCCGTCCCGTCGGCAAAGAGGCCGTGCTTGCGGTAGAAAGCCTGCGCCCGAGGCTTCGGACCGGCGACTGACAGCACCGTCGACTCCGCCGCGTGGATGACGGCCTGCATCTGGCACAGGTTCGCGGCGCGCCTCGGCACTACGGGCAGTGATGTATCACCGATCAGAAGCACTGGTACTGATCGGTGTGTTGCCATCCGGCGGGGTAAGACGGCGGTCTGTGGTCATAGCCGCGCGTCTGGTCGGGAACCCGTGTGCCCGGGCGGTGATCACCACTACCAGCGCCGGCATCAGGAGCACCAGGGCGCTCCAGGGGAAGGACGGGGGACCAAGGAGGTCGAGGAGGAGTCCGCCGGCGGCTGCGCCGCCGGCCATGGCAGCGTTCCAGAGTGTGACAAGCATGGCTTGTGCGGCGTCCGCCGACTCGCCACCCGCGTCGCCGACGGCGGTCTGCAAAAGAGTGGGAGCGCCACCCCAGCCGAGCCCCCAGAGCACCACCGCGGCGTAGATCAGCGCGGGGCTGTCGGCCCGCACCGCCAGCACGGCGGCTGCCACGGCGATCAAGAGGGCGCTGGCGATGGTGAGGACACGCAGCCTTCGGTGGATGTGGGCGCCCACGATCCAGATGCTCAGTAGGCAGGTGACGCCGAAGACCAGCAATACGAGACCGGTGGAGTCACCCAGGCCGACCCTGTCGAGGAAGGTGGCGATGTAGGTATAGAGGATGGTGTGTGCCAGCACGAAGATCAGAGTGACGAGCAGGACCGGCGCCACGCCGGGGACGCCGAGCGTCCTCAGTGTCGGCGTTCGGTTTTCCGGCCGCTGTCCCGGGTAATCCGGGACCGTCGCGGTGATCCATGCGAGTAGAACGACGGTAAGCATGGTCATGACCAAGAAAGCGGTTTGCCAGCTGAGCGCTTCGCCGAGGAGAGTTCCCGCAGGCACGCCCAGGGACAGAGCGATCGGAATGCCCGCCATGGCGATCGCGATGGCCTTGCCTTGAAGGTGAACAGGGGCCATGCGGCGGGCGTACCCGGGTAGCATCGCCCAGGCGAGGCCTGCGGCCACCCCGGCGACGAATCGGGCCATCATGGTCAGCGGATAGTACGTCGAGACTGCGGTGACCGTGTTGGCAAGGGCGAATCCCGCCATTGCCGTCAACAACAAGCGCTTGCGTCGCCACCCCGCGGTGGCCGCGGTCAAGGGTAGCGCCGTTAGCGCGGTCCCGATCGCGTAGACCGTGACCGACTGCCCCATCGCCGACTCGCTGACCATGAGGTCGGCGCGCATTGCGGGGAGCAGACCTGCGGGCAGCGTCTCGGTCAGGCTGGTGATGAAGACGGCCGTGGCCAGCGCCAGCAGCGCCACCATCGGCAGCTTCTGGCCCTTGGTCTCGGCACGGGGATCGACAGACAGCGAACTGCGGGTGGCCATGGTCCGAATCCTCAATCCTCATATTTGTTAATGATCAACGGCGGCGAAGGCGGCACGCCGGGAGAGCCTGCAGAGGCGAGTGCGCCGCCCTGGTAAGCCGTGGCGCTCGGAGACCCGGAATCTGTCCTCGTACGCCTCACCGGGGGGCGAGTGGGCAGGCGCAGAGCGCTGGAGTGGGCGGGCGGGTTGAAAAAGACGGATCGTCATGTGTGCTCGACATGTCGGTACGGTAAAACTTGACATCAGTGTTAGTTGCAAGGCACCAGCCGGGTGAGGTGAAGGAATGCGAATCGGGGAACTGGCCCAGCGCACCGGCGTGAGCGAGCGGTCGCTGCGCTATTACGAGCAGCAGGGACTGCTGGTGGCCGACCGCACCCCCGGCGGTCATCGTGACTATTCCGAAGGCGCAGTCGACCGGGTCATCCGCATCCAGGAACTCTTCGCCGCCGGGCTCAACAGCGCGAAGATCACGCAGCTGCTGCCCTGCATGCGGGACACGGACGGCGGACCGTCCGAGTTCGCCACTCCGCAGCTCGTCGCGGACCTCACGACGGAACGAGCCCGCGTCGACCGAATGATCATCGACCTGGTCCGCGCGCGGGAGGTCCTGGACGAGGTGATCGACACGGCATCAGGCCGGGGCGGGTCAAGCGCCATGCCTTGATGATCGGCAACCGCGAGGAAACGTAAGCCGTTGCGTCGGACTGGCACCACATTCACGTTCGTGACCGAAGGGCTGGAATCCGCCGTCAGGCAAGCCAGTGACGCGGCCGAGGGCCGTGATGTGTTCCTGTCCGGTGGCGCCACGATTCGTGGGGCACCTGCCAGAGTGGTTCATGCCCTTGAGCGCGTACCACCTCAGAACCTCGGTCGCCGTGTCCGACATCCAGAAGGCCGTGGCCTTTTACGAAGGCACGTTGGGCCTGCGAGCGTTGCGGTCCGGCCCCAGCGCCACCATCGCCGACGGCAGCCGCGTCTACGGCTCCGGTGGCGGGCCGGCGTTGAACGTGTACCAGTCGGTCACTGCCGGGAAGACCCCGGCGACGCTGGCGACGTGGTACGTCGACGACATCGACCAGATCGTCGAAGAGCTCTCCTCGTCCGGCGTCGAGTTCGTTCGCTACGAGCAGCTCGAGCACGACGCGAAGGGGATCACCCCGCGGGCCGGAGGTGGACGTATCGCGTGGTTCCAGGACCCGGACGGCAACACCTTCGCTCTCGAATCCGACGTGTGACCTCCTGGCTCGCAATCTGGTCCGTCACCACCAGGCCGTCGTCCCCGCTCAGCATCGCCCTGACCGGCGGATGCCGCCTGGATCGCCCGTCGCATGATTTGGCGTGATCTTGTTGGCTCCCGCGGACCCTCTTCGGCCGCGCCACCCGCACGAGCACTTTGCCGCAAAGGCGCGGGCTGCACGTGCTGCCGGGCTGGATGTGGCGGTGGCCGACTCAGTCGGCCGCCGGGCGATGGGGCTGCCATGACGGGACCACCTGCGAGTGTCGATTACCGTGCACCCGAGCATTGCGCGGGTCACCGCTGCTTCGCCAGGCGTCCTCACGCCGATTGCAGGCAAAATAGATCGATGGCGACGATAAGACGGTTCGACAGCGCCGATGCCCCGCCGTGGCGGGCCTCATCGAACGCTGCCTGCGTGAGGTCAACAGTCGTGACTATCCGAGGGAGGTCATCGAGCGGATGTGCGACCACTTCACCGCGCAACGCATCAAGGAACTCGCCATCCAACGATAGATGTTCGTCGCGGAGGTAAACGGGATCGCCGGCACGGTCTCCCGCGACGGCAACAAGGTCTACACCATGTTCGTGAATCCACAGGCCGCCGGTCGCGGCATAGGACGGCTCCTCATGCGCCACATCGAGGCGCTGGCGGTGGTCGACGGCTACGACCACATGGAAACCGGAGCGGGCATCACAGGGCATGGCTTCTACCAACGGCTCGGCTACATCGACGTCCGCTCCACGGAGACAGAGTTCGGCTTCAACTACATCCTGCGCCGCAATCTGCCCTGACTGGAAGCCGAGACTCAAATCCCACCAGCAACCTTCTGGACAGGGCTTCTTGCTGGAAGACCTCTTCGGCGACCCCGAAGGCCTCAACAGCGGTAGCTTGCGCTTCGCGTGCGGCTGGCCCCCGCTTGTAGCCGATGTCAGTGCGTCTGACCTTCCAGTGCAAGACGCGGCCAAGATCAACACCAGGACCAGCGGCCCGTCATCCGGAGCGGACTACCACAAGGCCATCAAGAGGACGACCGGCGGCAGGCCGGCAGGAAGCCGCGAACGTGCTCCCCGCCAGCCTTCCCTCCGGACGCTACTCGTCGTTCACGGTGAACGCTCGAAGCCCAAGGCTTGGTGCCAGCGCTTCGACAAGCCAAGTGACACGGTGATCACCAGCGGCCAGCCCAGCGCGAGCGACCGTGCACCAGTCGTCGCGGTCGAGCAGGGCAAGATAGCCGCTCAGCACGCGCTCTCGTCCGCCCTCGGGCCAAGCTATTCGTTGCGCCGCTGGACGTTGTAAATGCTCAGCCAGTTGCGCGGCGATGACGAAACGCTCTACCGACGGCTCTAGGCGGCCGGCGTGTTCGCAGTGGGCCTCTAGAACGACGGAGGCGGGCGGGTAGTGCTCGAGCGTGATGCCCGTGCCGCTGCTGTCAGCCATGATGGTCAGCAGCAGGCCGGTGTGATCGACCAACTCGCTGTCAGCATTTTCTGCGGTGATCGCCTCTTGCAGGTGCGCCGCAGCGGCGATTTCTCCGGCGAAGTAGCGGTTGAGGTAGTCGCCATCACAGGCGCGTCGCAGCATCCACGGCCGCGCTGCGGTGCTGCCGATCGTGCACAGGGACTCCACGACATAGACCCGTCCCCAGCCCGTGACCCGCTCGGCCAGCCACAGCAATGCGTCCGAGCCGCCGCACCACGACCGCCGTTCGAGCGCGCGGGCGGCCAGCGGGCCGAACTGGCGCGACAGCAGTCCGATCGTTTTGATCAACTCGATGTCGTCGTCATCCCACACGGTGGTCAGCAACGCCAGACCAACAGTCGCAGCACAGCGATCGGTCGCGTGCTGGACAAGCCATCGACCGGTCGCCCGAACACGTTCGGCGTCCACTCGACAGGCCGCAGCAGTGATGTGTTCATTGGGATGGATCGGAACATAGATGTCATGGAACGCCCCGGCAAGATCGCCTGGAGCGGCGGATCGATCGGCGAAATGCGTGTCCAAAACGGCGGCGACATCAGCGCCGCTGCGGCGCCGATCCTCCGGCTCGCGAGGACGGGATTTTCGACCTCGGTGCTGTCCATCATCCGGATACGGCTCACCCTCACGGGGAAGAGGCGCGTCGGGATCCGCGCGATGCATTCGCAACGCATGATCAAATAACGACAAGTGGGGTCCGAGCAATCCAGGCTCGGGTGTCACGCTCACCGGCGGACGGAGGACTCGATTCTTTCGATCATGTCCGGATCATGCCAGGCACTTCAGCCGACCAGCAACCCCCGCGCCGGATTGATCACTGCTGCCAGTCGCCTAAGGCGAGGGGAGGGCCGTCCGCCTCGCGGGCCCGACGGGCGGCAGTCTGGAAGACGACGGATACTCGGCTGTGGCGCGTGGTTGTCCGTCCTTTGGCTAAGCCGGATGCTGGGTCTTGTCTTGGTGTGACGGCGGGAGGTGGCCGCGTCCTGCGTCGTAGTCGATGGTGGAGTTGGGCAGGGCGGGCGGTTATCGCCGTGGTCATGGCCGCCCTTATGTATCCGCTGTCGCGGGTCTGCGGTGAGCTCTGCGAAGGCAGCTCCGGGCACTGCCGACGCCCTCGGTGTCGCGCCGACGATGTCCCCAGGGCGATCACATCGGCTGCTTGCAGGACCCGACGGCGGTCGACGCCCGGCTGCGCAAGGTGTTCACGGAGGACCGGGACCCTTCTGAAGATCACGATTGCGCCCCGATCGTGAACCGGGGCCTGACCGGCCGTTGACGGTCCAGTGGATCTTCCGCTCTGCTGTGCGCGGGCAGGTCGCCCGGATCGGAGACACCATTATGGAATCCACGGCACCGGGACCGGTACCCGTTACGCCGCCGGGACGGCGCCGACTACGGAAGTGGTTGGCGGCCGCTCTGGTCGGGGTGCTGACCGGCGGGGCCGCCGGGGTGACGGTCTGGCGAACCAGCGCTACCCGGTCACCAGCACTGGCCAAGGTCGCCGCCCCGGTAACAGCCCGGGAACTCCTCGCCGGACTGCCCGACCGGTTGCTGCCGCCGGCCACCCCGACTGCCCTGCCCAACGATCGGGCCGTGGGACGGGGAGCCCTGCTCTATCAGATCAACGACCCCGATGCCCTCGACATGAGCGGCGCGTTGCCCCGGTGGCCGATGTACCTGGTGACCGCTTCCGGTGAACAATTCAGCGTCGGGCTGGCAGGCATCGTGGGGGCCAGTCAGGCACTATCGCCGGACGGGCGGTGGTTCGCCCAGCGCCGAGACGAGCAATGGTGGATCCGTGACCTGACCGGGACCACGGAACGGGCTGTCCCGCCGGGGTACGAGTTGCGTCAGTGGTCGACCGACGGGCAATCGTTGCTGCTGGGGCAACCCTCCGGTGCTGATGAGGCGTACTCAGCGATCACCCTGCCCGGCGGGGAGGTGCGCCTACTGGCGTTACGCGGGACGCCAGGTCGCCGTACGCTGGCATTCCTCGATGGGCGTGAGCTCGTCACCGCAGAGGTCAAGGTCGGTTTGAACGCGCGACCGCGCCGCCAGCTCACCATCGCGATTCAGGACGTCAACGGCGGTAGTGCCCGCTCGGTGTCGCTGGCCACGACCCATCAGGTCGGCCCCGGAGATATCCGCAACGCGTTCGCCCCACTCGTACGCGGTGGCGGCGATCCGCCGACGGCGTGGGCTTTGGTAACCCCGCAGGAGGAACTCCCGTCAGGCAAGCCGGCGAGGAAGCCGACGGTGCCCCCAATGACGTTGGTAGGGGTCGATTTGCGCTCCGGTCGATCGGCCGGCCGGATCGACCTCGTGGTGCTCCGGGGTGGCAGGGCTGAGACTTTCCTAGGTCTCGCCGGTACCGAGGTCATCCTGCAAGACTTGGCAGTGGGTGCGGGTGAGCTGGTCGCCGTCAATCCGGTCACCGGCCAGCGTCGGGTGCTGACATCGCTGCCCCACCGTACGCGGGTGATCCTTCCCGGCGACTAAGGGCCAGAGAGTGAGCCAGTGGGCGCGGCCGGTGCTGGAGCGCTGTCACGAACAGCCCGACGCGGTCATCGGCACGCCGATGCCCACCGCGACCTGCGTAGGGGACGACTCTGGAGATCGTAGAGGCGGTGCCGAGGTGCCCGGATTCCTGGTGAAGGCGCCCTACACCGCCGCCGGGCTCAAGGGTTTGCGCGCGGCGGGCGGGACGCGGCGCGCCGAGGTGATCCGGGCGTTGCTGGGAACTCCTACTTCCCAGCCGTCCGGGAACTTGACCGGCACGTTTAGGTGCACCCGCTCCTTCGACGGATGCGCATTCAGCAGCTCAGCGATCCCCGTCCGTCACGACGCACACGCGCCGGTGGCAGGACGCGAGTACACAGAGCCGCCACGACTCCAGGTTGATCGCGGTCGCGTCCCGCCCGCCCGATGGCGGGTCCGGCACGAGCCATCCGGAGGATGCTGCGAGCGGTGAGCATGACAGCGGATGGCCGCTCAATCGAAGGTCGCTGAGGTCAGGTTCTCCTGAACGACGTGCGAACATCCCTCCACCCGGCAGGTGTCCTCCAAGAGCGACCGGATGGCCGGGGTCACTCGGAGGTTCTGGGCGAACCCCACCATGTCCGCATAGAGCTGGCTGTGCGTGCGCTCATACCGGCGGCGCTTGGGAATGGCGGTGAGGAAGCGGGCTCGCACCGCACCGCTGAGCACGGAAGCCGGATCGACGATGCGCCGTCCGGACAGCAGGCCCTTCTCGTCGAGCGAGTCACGACGATAGTGGCCGTCCGGCCGGACGAACTTCAGGAACAGGAACCGCAGTTGAAGGGCGGTGGGGCAGGGGCCGACAAAGGGGTGCTCCCGGCGCCCGTCCGCCCCGAGCAACGTGACGAAGTCCGCGACGTCCTCGATGGCGGTTCGCGAGTCGATCTCCACGGAGACAAAGCCGGTGAGATGCCCGAAGTCGGCCTCGGCGAGGGTGGGCAGGCAGGCGTCGAATCGGGTGCCGTGCAACGTCGCGTCGGACAGGTCGCAGCCGGTCATGACGCAGCTGTTGAAGCGGGTCGACTCCAGATTCGCGCCGCGGAAGCTGACGCCGGCCAGCGACAGACCCGAGAAGGTAAGCCCGGAAAGGTCCTGGCGTTCCAGCGGAGCGTGGATCAGCAGCCGGGCGCAGTCGGGAAGGCCGAGGAGCACCTGGAGGATGTTCCGAAAGGCGGTCGGGGTTGCGGTGGCGCTGGACAGTCGGGTGAGCAGTTCCTCGCCGGCGGCGAGTTCCCTGATTCGGGCGCAGAGCACCCGGAGGGCGAAGGAATCGGGCGGGAAGGGGCGACAATCCAACAGTTGCGCAAAGCGCACCGGATTGACGGCGAAATACTGGGCGGCGCGGATTCCGATCTGGTGCTCGAAGATCACATCTTGAGCGAAGCGCACCCGCTGTCGCTCGGAGGCGGCACGGAAGACCGGCAGGCGGCAGATGGCGGCGGTGCACCGTTCACGCTCGGGATCGGACAGGTCCGAGGGAAGCACGAACTCGGCGAGCTGGCCGATTTCGTCGATCGGCACGCCGCGATTGTCGTTCTCCAGCTCGACGACCGCGACGTGACTGATGACGTCGAGCAGGTCATGCCGGGAGACGACGTTCTCCTGCAACTGCTCCTTCTTGTACTCGCGGTCCATGATCGCGTCGACGGCGTCGTGGACCAGGTCCATCTCGGAGTAGTCGTTCGGTATCCCGTCTGTCTTGCCCTCGGCGACGCGCTCGGCGAGCAGTTCGGCGTAGTACGGGGTGCCGCAGAGCTTCATCAGCTGCGGCTTCGCCTCGAGGATCGAAAGCAGCTCGCGGTCCTTGTCCTGAAGACGAATGCGCGCGAAGGTCGTGATCGACTCGGGTCGCCACGGGAGCAGGCGGAACTCCTCGACGTACTCGTGGGCCACCGCGAGGAAGTCCCGCAGCGCCTGGTTGGAGCTGAGCAGCGAATCACGGACACAGAGCAGGATGCGCGGGGTCGTCGGGTTGTCCGGTCGGGCGACGATCTCGTGGATGTACTCGAAGAAGCCGGGGTCTTGGGCGATGACCTCGTCCAGTCCGTCCAGCAGCCAGCTCGCGAACCCCCGTGTGAGCATCCACTGGAAGGTCGGCTGCTTGACCGGCCGCGCGATCTCGGTCTGCAGCAGGGCGTCGACCATGGGGCCCAGTGCGGGCGCACTCGCCAGGGCGGCATAGTCCGGCAGGAGTGGCAGCGGCCGATATGCCCGCCGTAGCTGTTTCTTTGCCTTCTGGAAGTTCGTGTACAGCGTTGCGAACAGCGACTCGAACAGGACGCTCTTGCCGTAACCCGCTGGCGCAGTCACCAGCACGATCGGGCGGTCCCAGTCGGCGGTGCCGTCGAAGCGGCGAGCAAGCTCAGCCAGCAGATCACTGCCCACTACTCCGGTTCCCACCGCCTCGAAGGGTTGGGGAGTGCGCCGGCGCGCCTCCATCTCTCCGTCGCGGCGTAGCTGCTGCGCGGCCGTTCCCGCCAGGACCGACACAGATGTGTCGTCCCATTTGAACCGGGCATCGAAGAACTGAATCGGAACCCGGATGTCGACGTTGTACTCGTGCTTGGCGAGTCTCCGGAAATCCGTCGACAGCCCCTGGGTGGACTCGACCAGCAGGAACTTCGCCCCGGGAGTGCGTGCCTCCTCCGCGAAGCGTTGGAGGAGGGTCGCCTCGCTTCGACGCAGGTCCTCGGCGTCCGGGGCGGCCCGGCACCACACCGTCATGTGCTCACTGTTGTCCGCATATGCCGCGCGCCTCGCTCGGACGACTTCGCCCCGCAATTCCCCGGGAACCGACCAGCCTTCCGACTCGAGGAAAGTCACAGCCTCGTCGTACAGCGTCATGAACCGTCCTCCATCAGGAATCGAAAGGGCTCCCAGCGGTCCGGCTGGGCGACGACGTGGAGGTAGGCGCAGGCCCGGCTGACCGCGATGTAGCTGGTCGTCCAGTCCTCCTGGCCGTCGTCCGCATAGACCACGGCCGGCGCCTCGCAGCCGTGAAACTGCCGCACGGTGCAGACGGCCAGTTCGTCGCCGCGGAGCCCACTCGTCGTCCGCACGCCCCGATCTGCCAGCGTCCGGCGGATCGCGGCATGGTTCGCCTGCGTCGACGTGACCACCACCAGTTGGGAGGCCGGCAGGTCCTTCAGGATCTCGAGGACGGCATCCGCGCACGCCGAGGGCAGGTCCGCGGAGCCGTCGCTGAACCGTGGCTTCCGCCCGGCCGGACCGGTGACGGGCGTGTGCGCTCCCGAGATTCGCGCGACGAGCTTCGCGATCGGCAGGACGTTGCGACAGTTCTCGGTCAACCAGAACTCGTTGAACGATCCGTCGGGACGTGGGCGCCAGGTTCCGGAAGAGTCGCGCTGGTACGGGTCGGCGAACAGCACCACCGAACCGTCGGGGCGGACGAGTTCGCGTAGGGCGTCCAGGAGATCCTCGTCATGGCTCTGCGCCTCGTCGACGATGAGGCAGTCCAGCGGATTGCCGTACGCCTCGGCGAGGCCCAGCACGGTGACCCAGAGCTGCTCGCCCTCGTAGGCGCGCAGGCGATCGGAGCCGTAGAGGTCGCACAGCACGTCCTCCGGGTCGCCGGAGCTCACGCCTTCCACCCGCAACCTGCGTCGGATCTCCAGGCGCAGGTTGCGCTGCTGTCCGATCACCGCGACCCGCAAGCCCTTGCCAGCCAACTCGCGCGCCCGCTCCTGCGCGAGGACTGTCTTGCCCGTGCCGGCCGCGCCGAGAACCAGTGACGCCCGCTTCCTGGACGTGCCCTCCAACACCTCGAGTTGGCGACTCGTCAGGCGGATCTGGCGCTGGGTCAGGCGGGCGAGGTCGTCGGACGCCAGATCGACGTCGTAGCGGAGGGTGCGGGCGACGACCGCAGTCGGCGCGAGCGCCGCCAAGGCCTTTTCGAAGTCCGACTGGCTGGCCCAGCCATGCTGGTCCCAGTGCGCCATGACGCGTTCCACGAGCATCGGCGCGTGCTCCAACGCCGCAGCGCTCAGCACGATCGTGTCCGGCGCGTGCGGACCGAGATTGCCCGACGGCCGGCCGTCGGCGAAGACGACGCAGTGCCCGGCCGGCACGTGCCGGATGCCGGCGGTATCGCGTAGCCACCCGGCCAGGGCGTACTTGTTTCGCACGGCCTGATCGAACGGGTCGACGTTCAGCGGCACATCGCCGCCGCGGCGCTGGGCGAACCACTGCCGGCCGGCGACCCGGTAGGAACCGTCCTTGACCTCCATGATCAGTAGACCGCGTCCGGGGTGGAGCAGGACGAAGTCCGTTTCGCCCATCCGCCACCTCCGCCGGCCGGGGTCGAAGTACGCGAGGCTGTGCAGCACGAACCACGAGTCGTTGAGCGACCGGAGCTTGTCGAAGACGGCCCGCTCCCCGCGTGTGGCGTTCGCTCGCAGGTTCTTCGGATAGAAGCGCGCCAAGTCCGCCTCCACAACACGGGCCGTGCGACGACTGGGGTGATGGCCCAACAATCCACATTGTCCGCTCGCTCACGAGCCGTCGCGCTCCACCGGAGTTGCGGTCTTCCTTGGACGATCAGTCATCTGGAGGTCACGCACAGCAAACCGAACGCCCCGACGACCTCGCACATGTGATGAACTTCGTGGCCGAACGGATGAACAGGCAGCGTGGGGACATGGAGGCAGAATTCGGAAGACAATCGCGCCTCGATGAGCTCACGGAGGAGCCGCAGATGGCCGTCGGAAACAAGGGTGTCCTGCTCGTCGACTGGGACAACCTGGCCGGCGCGATCATCGGCCGCGGCCACGTGGTGGAGCGAGGCATCGTCGATGCCCTCTGGAGCGACGCGACGACCCGGTGCGGCGGCCACCTGCAGTACAAGCACATGGCGGCGGCGAAGTTCGACGGGAGCATCTCGACGGCGATGACGGAGCACCTCATCGACGACGAGGTAGTGGGCAGCACCAAGGAGCAGGCCGACATCCATCTGACCGTGCTGGCGATGGACTACCTCTACCAGGACTGCGGCCAGTTCGTCCTGGTCACCGGCGACCAGGATTTCATCCCGCTGATCCGTCGCCTGCTGCGTGACGGCTGCCGGGTGACGGTCGTGTACGGCGACAAGGACCGGCTCTCCTCCCAGTTCCGCGGCATTCTCACCCTGCCCGGGCTGGACTCCATCTGCATCGATGACATCTACACCCTGAAGAAGCCTCCGCCGGTCACCTGCCGGGCGCTGCTCGGCCTGCTCGAACTGCAGCGTCGCGGCATCATCCTCGGCGGCAAGGAGCAGGCCGACCGCACCGCGACCCTGGCCCGCTGGGGCATCCTGGAGAACGAGGACGAGAGCCGGTACTGGGCGCTCATCGAGTCGCTCGGTCACAAGGTCGTCCGTACCGACGCCGCAGTGCGGGCCAAGGAGCAGTTCCTGCCCCGCAACGCCACCCGCACCTACCTCGACGTCGGCTCCGGCCGGTTCGGCGACATCATGGCCATCGACTACGTGGTCCGGCGGCTCGCCGCCCGACCCAAGGGCCTGACGGTCACGGAACTGCGCACCGGCCCCCTGCAGGCGGACAACGGCGACCGGCTGCTGCGCGTGCTCGACGCGCTGACCGCGGTGCAGCTGGTGCGCAAGGGCGCGGACGACGCGTACGCGGTGACTGTGGACGATCTCGGCCTCGGATACCTGGAACCGCTGTGGCGGGTCCACGCCGGCCTGACCATGGAGTGCTTCCGGACGCAGAGCCGGACCATCCCGTTCCGGCGCCTGCCGGGGCTGCTCAGCGCGACCGGTGTCGGGCAGGGGCAGGAGAAGTTCGCCGCCGGCCTGATCAACAAGGTCATGAAGTACGCGAGCGCGGTAGGCGTCGTGGATGCCGTCGCGGTCGGCGGCGCCCGCCACGCACTGGCCACCAACTCACCGTTCGCCCGTCCGATCGAGGACGCCTATCACGAGCTCTACCGCGCCTTCGTCGGGCGGGCTCCGAGCCCGATACCGGAGAGCGAGATCCTCGAGTTCATGGCGGTCAAGGACCGGACGCGGGCCGAGCCGGTGTTCGGTTACGACCCTCGCGACCGGCACCGAATCCTGCGCGTCCTGGCACAGTCCCGGGTCATCAGCTGGCGGAGCGAGAAGGTCACGATCCCCCAGACCCGATGGGGCGACGCCGGTTCCTCCTTCGCCTAGGAACTCCCGTGCCACAACGGACGAAAACCCTGCTGCGCGGTGCCGCCAGGTACGGGCTGGCGCTCGCCGGGGCGGTGGCGGTCTGCGCCGCCGCCACGGCCCTCGTGGTGGCCTTCACCTGGCGGGCCCAGCGGGCGGGCGCGGTCGCCGGCTCCTTCTCCGCCATCGCGTCCACCATCGGCGTGCTGGCCGCGATCTACCTCTCCCGGCAGGCGTTGTCCCGGACCGACCGGCAACTCACGGAAACCCGCCGGTCCCTGGTGCTGAGCAGATATCCGCTCCTGCTGCCGGTCCACCAGTCAGTCGCGTTCCCGGACTCCGGCGGGATGCTGGCCCAGCACCCACCCGCCCAGGAGCGCTTCGCGCTGACCTCCGCGCCCGCCCCGGCGTACGCGTTCCTCGCGATCGCGAAGGACAGGTTCCTCGTCCCGGTGGAGAACGTCGGTGAGGGGCCGGCGCTGCGCGTCCGAGGGACGTTGTGGTGCTCGGACGGGCGCAACGGCCCGGTCGACGGCGTCCCAGCCCTGGGCGCAGGCCGGACCGGCGTGATGGTGGCCGTGATCCGCGCTGACGGACGGCCGCTGCCGGAGGAACTCCGCTCGATGACGTCTCAGGACGCCGGGTCGAGCATTGCCTACTGGCTTGATCTCGAATACGCCGACGTCTTCGCGAACCCACGCCGGACGACCGCGCTCTTTGACCCGCGAGGGCTCGGCGCCTGGCACTACGTGCAGGGACACGAGCCCGGAACGCTCTGACCGTGCTCGGGACGATCGGCGAAGATCCTGGGAAAAGTGAAAGCCCCAGCGCGAAGGCTGGGGCCGGGTATTGAGACAGATCGAACGATGACTACATTTCAGCTCATCATCGCCAGCCACCATCTCCCCTATGAGTAGAGGCTACGGACACGCTCCGCGAGCGTCAACTCGGCCACCCGTCCGTGTCGGCGTTCCGATCAGCTCACTGAGACCCGCGACTTGACGGTCGCCGCCGTGCATCCGGCCATCGCACGCCCCCACCTGACAGCTCCCCCGGTTCGTCCGGGTCCGACCGGGCCGTCACCGGGCCGGCTGCCGCTCCCTGGGTAGCAGGCGCGGCGAGGTGGTCGAGCATCGTGTGGTCCGCACCGCCTTGACCCTCCAACTCTGCGCCGACCCCGGCTGAGCGGACGGACGTCACACCGATCCTGGCTGCTGCCGCGAAGCGTCGCGCCGAGCGTGCCTGGATGGCGTCCGGGAGCTGAGGTAGCCCAGCGCAGAGTGGCAGCGCTGGTGGTTGAAGGAGGCTGTCCGCCGGAAGGCGTCGCGGCGGGCGTTGGCTTCGCTGGTGCCCACCCCTGGACATCTTCAGTTAACAAACCTAATAATTAGGTCCCCGTCGATACCCCTCGGTGGGGCACCCCTCGGGAGGACCGGATGGCGCGCAGATTCCGAACACCGTTCCTGGCTGCCCTGGCGGCCCTGGTCTCGGCCGCTGCGGCGACCCTGAGCTTCGCTTATCCAGCCCTGGCCGCCGGCCCGACAGCAGTTTTCACCAAGACCTCCGACTGGGGTGCCGGCTGGGAGGGGCGCTACACCATCACCAACGGCGGGTCGAGCGCGATCACCGGCTGGCAGGTTGCCTTCACCCTGCCGTCGGGCACCACCCTCGGTTCGTACTGGGACGCCACGGTCAGCAGCGTCGGGCAGCGCCACACCTTCACCAACCGTTCGTGGAACGGCACCCTGGCCCCTGGTGCGTCGGCGTCGTTCGGTTTCCTGGCCACCGGCTCGGGCTCTCCCTTCGACTGCACGCTCAACGGCGCGGCGTGCGCCGGTGGCGCACCCCCCACCACGGCACCCCCCACGACACCGCCGCCGACCACCACGCCGCCCACCACGCCGCCCACCACCACGCCGCCGACGACCCCGCCACCCACCAGTCCGCCGAACACCGGGCTGCCGAAGCACGCCCTGATCGGCTACCTGCACGCCAGCTTCGCCAACGGCGCCGGGTACCTGCGGATGGCCGACGTGCCCGACGACTGGGACATCGTCAACCTCGCCTTCGGCGAACCCACCTCCGTCACCTCCGGCGACATCCGTTTTCAACTCTGCCCGGTTGCCGAGTGTCCCAATGTGGAGACCGAGGCTCAGTTCACCGCGGCGATCCGCGCCAAGCAGCAGCAGGGCAAAAAGGTGCTGCTGTCCATCGGCGGTCAGAACGGGCAGGTGCAACTCACCACAACCGCCGCCCGTGACATGTTCGTCCGCTCGGTGTCGGCGATCATCGACCGGTACGGCCTCAACGGCCTGGACATCGACTTCGAGGGCCACTCCCTCTACCTCAACACCGGCGACACCGACTTCCGCAACCCGACCACCCCGGTCGTGGTGAACCTGATCTCCGCGATCCGCGAGCTCAAGCAGCGCTACGGAACCGGCTTCGTGCTCACGATGGCCCCGGAGACGTTCTTCGTGCAGCTCGGCTACCAGTTCTACGGCTCAGGCCCGTGGGGTGGCCAGGATCCCAGGGCCGGGTCATACCTGCCGGTGATCCACGCGCTGCGTGACATCCTTACCGTCCTGCACGTCCAGGACTACAATTCCGGCCCCATCGTCGGGCTCGACGGTCAGTACCACACGATGGGCGGCGCCGACTTTCACATCGCGATGACGGACATGCTGCTGGCCGGCTTCCCCGTCGCCGGGAACGCCACCGCGGTCTTCCCCGCACTGCGCGAGGACCAGGTCGCGTTCGGCGCGCCCTCCTCCACCAGCGCCGGCAACGGCTACCTCGCCCCGGCCGGCGTGCAACAAGCGGTGACCTGCCTCGTCCGAGGTCAAAATTGCGGCGGATACACCCCCCGCAGTGGCACCAACCCCAACTTCCGAGGCCTCATGACCTGGTCGATCAACTGGGACCGCTACTACTCCTGGGAATTCCGGCTCAACCACGGCCCGTTCCTCAAGACGCTGCCCTGACTACGAGCTGGCTGGACCAGCCGACGCCGCCGCCTGCCGGCGGCCCGAATGAGCATCGCGGTCTGGTCCGGTCCATCCGGACCGGGCCGCGACCTGCCCCCATCACTGCGCCGCACCGCACACTGACCTGAGACTGCGGCCTCGAGTGGCGACTGTGGTGAGTCAAGTCCTGAGCCGCGTAACACGCAACGGCCACCCGGAGATGGTCTCCCGTACTGTTCCCGCGTGCCCGACGTAGCGAATCCCCTGCGCCTTCGCTGGGCGGTCCTGGGGCCGCCCCTTGCGACGGTCCTGATGCTTGGCGTCGTCGTTGTGGTCGGCGCGGCGAGGATGAGTGATCCGGAGCTGTTGATGCGTCCGGCGGTGCTGGCTCTGGGCGGCCCGCTGGTGTTGTTGTGGTGGCAGGTGGTGGTCCGTCCGCGGCATCGCTGGTGGGCGCTCGGTGCCGCTGTCGCGGTGACGATCGTTGCTTACCTGCTGCTGTACCGGCTGGTCCTTAGCGGGCTGCCGTTCCCCTGGGACGGCGTGGTCAGCTTCGCGGTCGCCGGCTGGCTGGGAGCCTTCGCTTACGTCGCCGTCACTCAGCGACCCATGACGCCGATGTCTGTCGGCATGGCCGCCGAGGGCAGCATTATCATGCCGGGCGAGGTGTACGAGGAGCGGTTCGGCTTCACCCGCCGTGACCTGCTGCTGAAGCCGACAAGCGCGGCTTTCGTCGTCGTCGGTGTCGGGCTTGTCCGCTACGAACCTGTTGCCGGTTTGGGTGCCATCGTGTTTGGCGGCGCGTTCCTGCTGCTGCGACTGGTCAGCGCGCTGAGCGGCCGTGTGGCGCTGCGCGTCGACGCGGCTGGGATCACTCTGGGTCAAACGCCGCCCTGGCCGTCCTCGCACGGTGGTGCCGTGGTCTGACATTGAGGCTGTCGTGCTGTGGACGCAACAGGCCAGCCCGACCACTGTCCCGTACGTCGGCCTGCGACGGCGACCGGGTCTGCCGCCGCTGCCGGGCTCGGCGCGCTCGCGCGGCCTGCGACGGATGAACCAGGCGCTCGTCCCGCACGTGCCACCGGCCGTCGTCGCCGACAGCCGGCCGGCGACCCTCTGGCACCTGCACCGCTCGAGCGTCGAGGCAGCGGTCCGCCATTTCGCACCCACGGTGGAAATCGTCAACGCGAGCTGACGTCCGCGCAGGTCAGAGCGAGTCAAGCGTCCTGTTGCACCGCGGCGTGCTCCGCAGTTCTGGAGAGCGGTCGACCATGCTCTATGTCGCCTGGAAGGAAGTGTGCGCCGGTCAGGGCGGTAGGCAGCCATTGGGTGCCCCGACCCTGCAACTGGGAGCAGATTCGGTGCAGGTTGGCGAAGAGGTCTCTGCGCCCGAAGCGCTCACCGGCACCGGACCGGGACGAGGGGCGTTGACCTGCGGTAATGGAGGTCGAGCGGTGCGGTGTGGCCTCCCAGTAGAGGTCGAAGTGGTCAGGGTCGATTGCCGATAGTGTTCCCAACCACACTGTCCGCGTCTACTGAAAGGGTGCTGCCATGAGCTCTGGTCGTCGGCGGCTGTTGCGAACTGTTGCCGCCGCGCTGTTCCTCCTCGCCGGGTTGGCTGTCCTCGCCGCCCCCGCCGAGGCGGCGAAGAAAGGTCCAGACCTCGCGGTCGACGCGTCCGGGACACGGATCGCGCTGGGGGTCGAGAGGAAGGTTGTCTATCTGAAGATCAGCAACCTGGGGGACGAGACCCCGAGCGACGTCGTCGTCTATGTCCGTCAGCCACCGCAGGGCCCTGACCCCATGCCGGTCTCTCTGCTGTGGCATTCCGGGGGTGGTGTGGGGGAGTGCGACGGTGATTTCGGCGGGTTCTACTGCCGACTGTCGCCGGAGTTGATTCCGGGGCCGGGCGAAACCGTCGACGTTCCCATCGACGCGCTCGTCTACGGGACGACGCCCTACGAGGGCAGGTTCGAAGCGTCAGTCGACATCCGGCCGGACGAGGACGCGAATCCGGCCGACAACACCAAATTGTTCCCGCTGACGCTGGTCGACGAGCCCAAGGCGGACCTCTCGTTGGTCGCTCGAGACGTGCAGCAGTCCGTGCGGATCGGTGCCGACGGCATGCCGACGTCCACCGGGACGCTGCAGCCGGGCGAGACGGGCGCCGTGTGGCACACCGTCGCCAACCAGGGCCGGAGAACGGTCAGCGGAGTGCGGGTCACGCTGCGTCTGCCCAAGGGTGTGACCTTCACCAGGCAGCCGGAACAGTGTGTGCTCGCCGACGCCCGGCGATCGGCCGTCTGCACCTACCAGCGCCTCACACTCGTTCCGGCCGCCGAGGACACCGACCCGAACGACACGATCTACTCGGCGGTCGAGCTGTGCAACCTGGTGACGACTGCGTCAGCCGCCAGCGCGCCGGCGACGTTGCGGGGCGGCACCGTGCGGGTGGAGGGCCTCGCCGAGCAGTCGCCGACCAACCGCTCCACGCCTGCGCGAACCGACCTGCCCGCGAACGCCGTTGCCGTACGGATGGCCGACGTGGACCCCGGTGACAATCGGGACGGGTTCGCCGTGGTGCTGGCCGCGAAGGGTGGCGGTGGCGGTGACGGCGGGTTGCCGGTCACCGGACCGCAGGCCGGCTTGGTCGGCGGGATCGGCATGACGGCATTGGCGGCCGGAGGCGTCTTGATCCTCGCTGCCCGGCGTCGCCGGATGATCCTGGTGCCGCCCGAGGACGCCGGGTCCACCCGTAGCTGAGACGCCAGGCAACCGTGCCGCCTCCGCGATTTCCACGAAGGCGGCACGGTTGCCGGTGTTCGACGTATTCCTTCACGCCGATGTTGTCGATCGGAGGTGCGCTGAGCAGCCATCGGACGGGCCACACCGTGGTTGCCAGCGCCAGCAGTGTCGTGCCGCCGAGCACCGCCACCCAACCGGGCACGGGCCTGCGTACACCTCAGTCACGGGCATCCGCGGACGGGATCGACGTGGCATCGAGTCGCGCCGCAGCTGGTTGGTCGCGGGACATGCGCGGCTACGGGCAGTCCGGCAAGGCGCAGATCCTCGCCGATCACTCGCAGCAGTCCAAGCGGGTGGTTGCCGCGGACGCGGGGTCTGTCAGCGGCGGCCGGCCGACAGGGCGACGAGGTACTGTCCGCCGCCCACGTCGACGCTGGCGGTCACCGGCAGTCCGGGTGCCAGCCGGGAGAAACGGTCGACCAGCCAGTCCGCTGCCTCCTGGGCGTCCTTCCTGCTCGGGCAGCGAGCGACCAGCTCGCGGCCACCCTTGCGTTCGAGTCGCTCGGCGACGGCGATCAGTGGCGCGGGCTCCACCACGTGCAGACGATCCGGCCAGGCGATGACCACCTTGACCGCGCCCTTGCGGGTGTTGCAGGCACGGTGTGCGAGTCGCTCGGCGACCTTGGCCTTCTTGTCGGCGGTACGACTGTCGACGCTGGGACCACGCGGGTCGTTCACCGACATGTCGGCGTCGACCGGCTCGTCGCACACCCAGCATCGCCAACTGTCCCGCCTCGCGACGTCATCGAGCAGACTCATCCGAGCAAACTAACCTGTCACCGCTCTGGCCAACGACAGCCCCGTGCGCGGCGAGCACCGCCAATCCGCGCGCAAGCAGGACTGGACTCCGGTGCCGGACTTCGCGCCTCGCCGCGTACCGGCTGGACCTGGCGGTACGGCTCGACCCGCGCCGTGGCCTGCGAGATCCCAACAGGTCGTTGCTTCTCCGGTCGGCTTCGGCAGCGGAGAGCGCACGTCCGATCGGGAAGATTTCGGCAGTGTCTGACAACCGAAGCCTGATGCGGCGCCGATAGGAGTGACGTCGGAGAAAGGGGATTCGTTGTCGGCAGAAGAGGACGAAGAATATGTCGAGTACGTCTCGGTGGCACTGACTCGGTTGCGGCGTTCCGCGTACCTACTGTGCGGCGACGCGCATCGTGCCGACGACATCGTGCAGTCCGCCCTGGTGACTGTCTATCTGCGCTGGTCGAAGATCAGAACGGTGGAGAACCTCGACGGGTACGTGCACCGCATCCTGGTGCGTCGCTACCTGGACGAGGCGCGCCGATCCTGGGCGAAGGTGCTGTTGTCGTGGCGGACGCTCGACCTGCCGTCGCCGGCGGGACCGAGCGTCGAGGATGCCGATGCCGTGCGCTCGGCACTCGCGGCGTTGAGTCGAGGTCAGCGCAGTGTGCTGGTCCTGCGCTTCTTCTGCGACATGTCAGTGCAGGAGACCGCGGTGGCGATGGGCTGCTCCACCGGCAGCGTCAAGAGCCAGACATCCCGTGGGCTCGCCACGATGCGTCGCCTTCTCAGCGAGCAGTGGCCTGGAATTGATCAGAGTCGTCTTCAGGAAGCGGGGCGTGCGTAATGAATGGTGACGAAGACCGTGACGCTGAGGTAGTGCGCGTCCTTCTGTCCTCGGTAGCGCCACCGCCGGGCCGAGCCGGGGCGGACGGCCTGCTCGCCGTTGGCCGGCGGGCCCGCCGCCGGCGACGGTCCGCGGCGGTCGCGGGGGTTCTCGCGCTCAGCCTCGCGAGTGTCGCCGGGATGAGTGCGTTCGGCCAGAGCCGGAACGGCAGCGGTAACGGCAGCGCGGGCCTGGCCCCGGCTGCGGCCCGGGAACTGGCTCGTCCCCCCTGCACGGTGGCGCCGGTGGACCTGCCACCATCGGCGACATCGGCGAACGTCAACGCCGGCTCACCCAGCGGCCGCTTCCTGGCGGGCTTCTCCTCGGTCGGGAACGGGCTGGCCACTCCGGTGCGCTGGGACGGCACGCGGGCCCAGGCCATCTTGGTCAACGGGCCCGCCGAGGCCAAGGGTGTCAACGACAGCGGGGTCACGGTGGGCAGCGGCCAGGGCGCGAGTGGCCGCTCGATCGCCTGGGCGTACGTCAGTGGGAAGGTGATCACACTGCCGATCCCACCGGGCTACACGAGCGCGGAGGCGACGGGGATCAACGCTCTCGGGGAGGTGGCCGGGGTGCTGTTCGACGGCGCGAGAACGGCGGCGGCCCGGTGGCGCGACACGACCGCGAACGCTCAGGTGGACGTCCTTCCCGCTCCGGGTCGGGCGATGGGGTTCGGCATCTCGGACAGCGGGGTAGTGGTCGGCGGGCTGGACGACGACAAGGGTGGCTCGGCCTACCTGTGGGACGCGCAAGGACTGGGCAGCCGCCCGATCGCTCCGGACGGGTTCTTCAGTCCGCGCGTCAGCGGTGCTCAGGGTGAATGGGCGTACGGCGTGCTCAGCCGGAGGACTGCCAAGTCCGCGCTGCCGAGCGTGACTCCACGCCGGGGCGGCCGGGTCGAGCCCGCGCCGAACCCCGCCGGTCAGACGACGGACAGCCAGACGGTGGCCGTGGCGTGGGACCTCCGGGCGGGCCGGGCGACGACGGTGTCGGGGGGCGACATCGGGGCCGTCAGCTCCAGCGGCGAGATCGTGATCAATCATGACGACCTGACCGCTTCGCTGCGCTCTGCGGACGGTACGTCCCGTAAGCTGCCTCGTCTCCCCGGTGCGGACAACACGTATGCCAGTGCCGTCAGCGCGGGCGGTACGCAGGTCGCCGGCGCAAGCGGGGGCAGGCCGGTGCGGTGGCAGTGCCCGGCAGGTGGTCGGTAGAGACCCAGGCAGGACCAGCCGAAACAGCGTTCTGACGGTGGCGGTTCCGATCCACGCGGATGGGAACCGCCACCGGCGCTGCCGCGATCGTGTACGGCCTCGCGCACACCGCTCGCTCCGATGACCACCACCCGGCGCGACCGTCACGCCCTGATCCGCTCGGCGACCCGTACGGCCAGGGTCTGGAGCTGTTCTGCGGAGAGCGGCGGCTCCGGCTGCGCGGCAACGGCCTGCTCGTCGACCCCCAACCAGGTTGCTGACGCTCGCGTCCACACGGCCGTACGGCGCGGTCGGCGCCGCCGCCCACACAGGGCGGGTCTGGCGATTAGTTCACCCGCAGGGGACCTCACGCGTTGCGATCGCGCGTTAACGTAGCGGGGTCAAATGGTTGGGGGCGATTCATGGCCGTGCGGGATCTTGTGCGACGGGTGCTTGCGCGGCAGGCAGAGGGCATCGTCGCTCGGCCAGTGCCCACCCTGGATGGTCCCGCCGAGACTGTGCCGTTCGTGGCTGATGAGGTCTACCTGGTGATCCGGGTGAGCCAGTTGTGGCTGGCCAATGAGCGGGAACTGTGGCGGGAGTACTTACCGTTCGGCGCTGTGGTGACCGAGTTCCTGCGCGGTGGCAACAGGATTGCCGTGCCGCACCTGCTCGGATCGGCTGAGCTGAGCCGGCGGCTGAAGGTGACCGGCGAGCGGGACGCGGTGGAGATCTCGAACCTGCGGGTGGCCGGGCCGGTGCCCTATGAGGGCGACGACGTGAGTCTGCTGCTGGCGTTGTTCAGGGCTAAGACGTCGGACATGCTGGAGCGCTCGCTGAGTCTGATCGAGAGCGTAGGAACCGCCATCGGTTTCGCGGGGCTGGCGGGTTCCACCAAGATCGCCAGAGCGCTGATCGACGGCATCGAGTCGTTTGTGGTCTCCTCGGCGGTGGAGTTGCGCGTCGGCGCGTACCACTCCTGGTCCGCCCCCAGCGGCCCAGGCGGCGAAGCCAGCGGCCCGACGGAGCTGGCGTCCACCCACTTCATGATCATCCGTCGGCCTGCGGGCGGGCCTACCCCGGCGGAACTGGCCTCGCTGCGGGTGGTCGGTGGCAGGCTCTGCCGGGTGGCTGCCGACGGTGCTGCCGTCCCCTATACGGAGCACGACTTCATCGTGGTCCGGGTCGAGGCGATCCGGCACCGCGACGACTACCGTCAGCTGCCGTTCTTCCAGCTCTGGCAACGGACCCGCCAGCACCTCGCGGACGGCGACCTGGAGGCGGCCCAGGTGCTGTGGCGGCAGACCGCCGGGGCGCTCTGCACCGACGAGCTGATACGCCCGCAGCAGGAGACGCTCTTCGCGGAATACCAGCGCCAATACGTCGCGCTGGTGGAGCGCGCTTCCTCCATGGCCGCCGGCGTGCGCGGCGACGGACACACCCGCGACGACGAGTCAGACCGGGACGGCGCGGCGGATTTCGAGGACGACCCGGCGACCCTTTTGCGCCGCCTGGGGAGTTGACGCTATGCCGCTCTTCCGCCGCCGCCGATCCGGCTCCGCCCAGCCCGCCGACAGGAGCGGACCCGCAGGCGGGGCCGAGAGCGGGGACGAGGTCACCGAGGAAATCCTGATGGCCGTCGCCAACTGGGCACATGGGCTCATCAACGCCGGTCAGCTGGCGGAGGCGGACCGCGCGCTTCGCGCCATGGTCGACCACGCGTGGGCCCTCTCGCCCAGCTCTGCCAGCTTTCTGGTCTTCCGGCTGCTCGGCCAGTGCGCACGGGTCGCCGGCCAACTCGACGACGCCCGCCGGGCCTACGCGTCGGCCTTCGAAGTGGCGACCGCGATGCCGGACAGCGACCAGGAGCGTGCCCTGGACCTGCGGGTCGCGGCGATCACCGGAATGGCCGCCGTGGAGATCGCCGATGAGCACCTTGATCAGGCCGCCAAACTCTTCGGCATAGCCACCCAGCTGGCCGAGATGGTGACCGACAAGACCGGGCTGGTCTCGGTCCTCTCCGGGCATGCCGAGGTGCTGCACCGGCAGGGCAAGGACGGCGCCGAGGAACTCTACCGGCGAGCGCTCGACCAGCCGGGCGTGGACGGGCCCCGGCGCGGCATCCTGCTGGACAACGCCGCACGGGAGCTGTTACGGCAGGGCCGACGGGACGAGGCGATCGAGGCGGCCGCGGAGGCGGTGCGACTGCTGGCCGACTCGCCGGCGCGGTACGACGCCTACAAGGCGATGATCAACCTGGCGACGCTGCGCCGTTTAGTAGACCCTGCCTCGGCCGGTGAGGCGTTCACCGCGGCGCACGACCTTATCCACGACCTGCACTCCCGCGTGGACGCCTCGCACTACACGACCGGCTTCCGGGCCCGCGTGCAGCGCATCGAGTCGGCCACCCGGGAGCGCGCGGGCGACGATCTGCTGGGCCTGGCCCACCCGGCTTTCCGGGAGATGATCGCCAATCTGGCCGATCCGCGGATGCGACGGGATCTCGCGGTCGGCACGCCCGCCTTCTTCGCGCAGCGGGCGAGTGAGGAGGGCCAGCGGCACTTGCTGGAGCACCGTTACGGCGAGGCGGAGCGGTCGCTGCGCACGGCCGAGGAGCTCTGGACGCATCTCGGCGCCTCACACGCGCTGCCGGCGGTCTGGTCGGCGCTCGGCCTGCTCTACACGACGGTCGGCCGCTACGACGAGGCGCTGGCGCTGCTGGAGCGGGCCCGGCGCACAGCGCACGAGATCGGTGACGCCCGCGCAGAGTTCACCGCGCTGACGAATCTCTGCACCCTGCTCACCCGCGATCCGACCCGCACCGAACTGAACCCGCTGGAGCTGGTGGCACAGGCCCGGGCGCTTGCTGACTTCCTGACCGCGCGGATCCCCGGCGAGACCACCGGCGACCTGGGCATCCTGGACTCCATCGTGGCCGGGCTGGCCCGCGACCACGGCGCGACGGCGCTCGCCGACCGCTACCTGCTGGCCTCGATCGACGCGGCCCAGCGCGCACACGACCGGCACGGCGGAGTGCTGCCCTTTGCGGGCCTGGATCGGCTGGCGCTGCGGCTCGGCACACTTGTGTGGGAATGGTCGCGATCGGGCCGGGCGGCGCAGGCCGCGCCCTTCCGCGAGCGACTGGTGGCGCTGCGCCGCGAGGCGACGGACGCCGCAGTGCGTTATCCAGCGGACGTGGCGTCGGGCCTCGCCGCGCTGGCCGCCGGTGAGCGCACCGATCAGACGTTGCGGGTGCTACGCGATGCCTGTGACGACCATGACAACCTGCGTCGGGGCATCGCCGACCTGAGCGACGCGGCGGGCTTCGGCACGATCTTCGTACCACCATTCGTCGAGGCGGCGGGCCTGGCGCTTGAGCTGGGCCGGGTTGAGGAGGCCTTCGCGCTGCTGGAGCGCGCGAAGTCGCGGGCGTTGCTGGAGGCACTGCGCGACCGCGAGACCGGTGCCGACCCGGCGGACCCGCTGGTGGCCCGCGAGGCCGCCCTCTGGGCCGAGCTACGCCGGTTGCGCGCGTCGGGCATGGACGAGGGCCCCAGGCCCGCCGAGGTCGAGGAGCGCCGGCAGTTGTTGGCCCGCAGAATGGCGGCCTCCGAGGAGCAGCACAGGGTACGCAGCGAGCTGCTCGATCTGTGGGGACAGCTCTCCGCGACCCACCCGGCGATGCGTGCTCACCGGATGGCTGAGCCGATCACGGCCGAGGAGGCGGCCCCGCTGCTGACGGTCGCGGACGACGCGGTCCTGGTGGAGTACCTCACCAGCACAGGAGGCGTATGGGCGTTCACGCTGAGCGGCACCGGCCTCACGGCCCGACAGCTACTGGGCCCGGACCTTCCCGGCGCCCCGGCCGCCTCCGACGTCGAGCACTGGCAGAACCTGCTCGAAACCGCCGACGGTGACACGATGCGTCGGCTGGTCGAGCACCCGGTGCACGCGGTGCTGACCGCCCCCATCGCCGAGGTGCCGCCGGGCCGGGCCGTCTATGTGGTGCCGCACGGCTCCCTGCACCTGGCCCCTCTGCACCTGCTCCCGCCAGGCGGTGACGCCGCCTTTACCGAGGGTGCCGCCTCGGCTGGCGACGTCGCCCAGTCCGGCGGCGCAGAGATCAGGGTTAGGCCCGGGACGTACCTCTTGCCGAGCGCGTCAGTGCTGCGGGCGCCCCGACCGAGCGCGGCACGTACCAGCCCTGTCGACGATGAGCCCGACGCGCGCACCGCTGGGACGGGTGGCGAAGTCGTGGGCGGCGTCCTCGTGGCCGGCGATCCCCTCGGTGACCTGCCCTATGCGCGATCCGAGTGCGCCTATGTTGCTGACCGGCTCGGCGGCACGGCCCGGACCGGCGCGGCCGTGACGTCGGCCTGGCTCGCCGACGCGCTCGCCGGCCCTCAGCGCCCCCGCCTGGTACACCTGGCCTGCCACGCAGTCTTCGACCGGCGGCGCCCGGGGCGCAGCGGTCTGGTGCTGGCCGCTGCCTCGACAACACCCGGAGCGGCGAACCGGGGCGACGGCGCGCAGCCGAACTGGCCGCTCGACGAGGACCGGCGACGCGGTGACCCGCTGGGCCCGGGGCTCACCGGTCTCCAGCAGGGGGCGGCCGCTGGTGAGGTGGGCACCGAACTCGTGAGCCTGGCCCGGCTGGCGCAGTGGAACTGGGACGGCATGGTGGTCGTGCTCAGCGCCTGCGACAGCGGACGGCATCAGGTGCGTGACGGGGACGAGCTGGTCGGGATGGGACGGACCCTACTGGCGGCCGGCGCCCGCGCTCTGATCACGGCGATCCGGCCGGTCCCCGACCTGGCCACGGCGCTGCTCATGGGCTGGTTCTACGACGGGGTTGACCCGAATGGTCGGCTCGGGCCGGAGCAGGTCGGCACGGCCCTCGGCCGGGCCCAGCGGCGACTTCGCGAGGCCACTGCGGCCGATCTGATCACACGCGGCGTCCAGCTGGTGGCCGCAGGGGGCGACCACGCCCTGCTGGGCTGCCGCACGATCGCGGTGGCGCACCGGGCAGCAGGCGACATCGAGGCGTTCGTGACCTGGCAGCGCCACCTCGGCGGGCTCGTCAAGGGCCAGCCGCTGCCCGCAGGTGCCGCTACCCAGCAGGTGTCCACGGGTGCTCGGACGTACCGTACGGTTCGTCCGTTCGCCGGGCTCGCCGACTGGGCCTCGTTCACCGTCTACGGCGCGCCTTAGTGATGGGCACACCCTCGACCGTCGAGCGGGTCATCCTGGTCGGCGGCGGTGCCCGGTCGGAGGCGGTACGCCGGATCGCGCCCGCGGTCTTCGGCTGCCCGGTGCTCGTCCCACCGCTGGGGGAGTACGTCGCGGACGGCGCCGCCCGTCAGGCCGCCTGGGTGCTGTCGGGCGGGCAGCGGCCGCCGGCGTGGACGGTCGGGCAGGTCGAGGTGTACGAGGCAGATGCCGTGCCGGCGGTCCGCGAACGGTACGCCGTTGCCCGTGCGAACGTCCCCGACCGCAGCTGGACGAGTTGATCTCGGAGGGTGCGCAACTATGCACTCATGTGCTTCAATGCCGCTACCGGATAGTTGATCGAGGCCTCACCACCTGAGGCTCGCAGGACAACGAGGAGCGTGCATGAGACGACGGATCCCCGCGCTGCTGGCGGCAACGGTCCTCGGCCTGGGTCTGACCCCAGGGCCCGTCCACGCGGCACCCGCCGCGAGCGTCAATGCAGGCGGGGGCATTGTCGCCCCGCCGCAGTTCGACGTCGCGACCGCCCGCGCCGCCGCGGACCCGGAGACCCAAGCGCGCATCGCCGCCATCGCCGCGCTGCTACCGGCAAACTGGCAGGCCATGCTCGCTGACAAGCGGGAGAGGATGGGCCTGAAGCCGTCCCTCGCGCAGGAGTTGGTCGCGGACGCGATCGACCCGTCGCTCTACCAGTGCCAGGACACCCAGTTCACCACGTACACCCAGGGCCTGCTTGAGGGCGTCGACGTCGACACCCTGCTGGTCCTGCTCATCTTCGGCGTCCTGGACTACCCCGCCTACGACGCGCTCATCTACGGCCAGGCCAACAACGAGGCGGACTACGGACTGCCCGCCAGCTACAAGAGCACGTTGAAGCGGACCTTCAAGGACGCGCAGCAGTTCTGGGACGTCAACCTGTTCGACGTCAAGCTCATGGCCATGCAGAACGACATGCTGCAGGACCCTTCGCGAGTAGCTCGCATGGTCGCCTTCATCTGGGGACTGGACGAGGACCAGGCGGCAGCAGCCGCCGCCGAGATCATGGCCATCATCGACTCCGTACCCGCGCTCGACGCAGGACGCAACCCGATCTTCACCCTGAACGCCTACGCCTTCAGCGCCGAGGGTGAGACCGACCCGCTGCTGCGGGACGTCCCGGACAAGGTCGTCTTCGGCGAGGGCATGCTCACCGCGATCGACGCACTCGGTCTGGGAACGGCGGGCGCGCGCGCGATCCTCGCCCACGAGATGGCCCACCACGTCCAATTCGAACAGGGCCTGTTCGACAGCCCGCTGACCGGCGCCGAGGCGACCCGCCGCACCGAACTGATGGCCGACGGTTTCGGCACCTACTTCGTCACCCACCGGCGCGGGCTGAACTTCACCGGCGTCCAGATCCACCAGGCGCAACAAACCTTCTACGAGGTCGGCGACTGCGTCTTCGACAACCCCGGCCACCACGGCACCCCGAACCAGCGCCTGCGGGCCTCGGTCTGGGGCGCCCAGGTCGCTCAGCAGGCCACGGGCACCCAGCCCATCCTGCCGTCGATGAATCTCTTCAACCGATTCGAGCGCAAGCTCCCGGCGCTGGTCAAGCCGGACGCGCGCCCGGAACCGGCCGGCCGCCTCTGACCCGCCGTACCCCGGCAGGCCGTCGAGAACGGCCTGCCGGGGTACGGGCCAGGGACGTCACCGCCGACGAGGATCGCCTCGTCGGTGTCCTGTCGGGCCGTGCAGTGCGCGGGTGTGGTCAGGAAGCGGTACAGGATCTGATCTGTGGTCGCGCGCTGGAATTGCCGTTCATCATGGTCGTGAAGCCGAAGGTGTTGCCGCTGCCGTTGGACCGCACCGTCGCCACCGTGCTGCTGCTGTCCCAGCTGAAGCTGCCGCCGCCCCAGGTGGTGGAGACCCGCTGCGGCGAGGTGATGCTCACGACCGCGGTCCAGTTGGTGGCGCCGCTGACCGTCATCGAGGTGTTGTACCGGTCGCCCCAGACCGTGCCCGGCGTCACCGACACCGAGCAGTCACCTCCGGGCGGCGGGGTGGTCGGCGGGTCGGTCGGGGCGGCGCCTTCGCTGATGGTGAGGGTGGAGATGCTCCGCGCAGGGATGTTGACGGTCGCCTGTCCGTCGCCGAGACTCACCGGCTGTGCTGCGGCGCCCAGGCCCTGCGAGGTGACGGTGTATTCGGCGTTCGAGATGCTCTGTGGCGTCTGGACGACGGCATTGTTGACCGCGCTGTTCGAACGGTTGAGGATCACCAGCGTGACCTTGCCCCTACCCTGGTAGGCCGTGACCTCCAGGGACGAAGTCTTCGAGCTCTTCGATAGGGCGACTCGTTTGTCGCCGGGCCGGACGTACTTGGAGTACTGCGAAAATGCCTGGCCACGCCTGAGGACCGCGCCCTTCGTGGTCCCGTACTGCGACTCGCCGTCACCGATGAGGGAGTAGAAACGGCGGCCGTACCACCAGACGTACGCGCTCCAACTGGCCTCCATCGACCTGTGCACGGTCCGCATGATGTTGTCCAGGGTCTCGTTCCAGACAGCCGCGTTGCTCGGGTTCCCCCAGATGTTTGAACCATTTCCGTCGGCTGCGTGCAGGTTCCACTCGGTCATCCACTGGTTCTTGCCGTACTGGTTCGCGAGTGGATAGGGGGACAGGTTGCCGCTGTTCTCGGCGTCGTACAGGTGCCCGCCCACGTAACCGATGTTGTTGCGCGCGGTGGTGTCCTGGAGCGTGGGGTCGGTGTACGCGCGGTTGAATCTCAAGGATTCGCCGACCATGAGTTTGGTGTCTCTGATCCTGGTGCCCTGGTCGCGGACGAAGTTCCGCAGCTCGGTGCCGGTCCAGTCCATCGAGTCGTAGTCCGGGTGCCAGTCCGGCTCGTTCTGGATCGAGGTCACGTCGATTGCGACGCCCTGGTTCTTCATGTATTGCACGTAGCTGTTCAGGTGCTCTGCGTAGTCGTCGTAGTAGTCGGTCCTGAGTTTGCCGCCGTTGATCCTGCTGTTGTTGGTCTTGAAGCTCGCGGGGGCTGTCCAGGGCGAGGCAAGAATCTTGACGTCGGCGCCGTAGGACTTCGCCGTTTTCAGGCTGTTCGCGTACAGGCCCCACTCGCTCGACACCGGCGACACCACGGTCCGAACGATCGACATACCGAGCTGGCCCTGGCCCATCCCGACGAGTGTCTGGGTTTCGCTGTCCGTCCACGGGCTACCGGAACCGTCGAAGATCGGGGTGGCGGCCCCGAAGCCGTCGATAGTCTGGTACGACGAGGCGGTATTGACGGTGATGTCAGGCGTTGCGGCCAGCAGGGGCGGCGGGGCGGTCAGAACTCCCGCCGCGGTGACCAACGCGGTCGCTGCGGCCACCAATGCAACCTTGGATCTTTTCACATCTCACTCCACTGGCTCGTGCGGCAACAGTTTTTGCGAGGTCGTTGGACAGCGCCTGCGCCAGATCGCCCAGGGCTCTCCCGATCGGCTTTCCTTTGAGACTCCCCAGGACAGGGATGGCTTCGAGGGGCCGAGGCACGTGATGTTCGAGTGCTAGCTGGTGGTGCAGGAGGTGATGTGGGGTCGGGCGTTGGGGTTGCCGTTGGTCATGGTGGTGAAGCCGAAGGTGTTGCCGCTGCCGTTGGATCGCATGGTGAGTGTGGTGCCGTTGCTGTTGAGGTTGGCGGTGCCGTTCCAGGTGGTGGTGATTCGTTGTGGTGCGTTGACGTTTACGACGACGGTCCAGTTGGTGGCGCCGTTGACTGTGACTGAGGTGTTGTATCGGTCGCCCCAGACTGTGCCGGGCGAGGTCGTTGCGGTGCAGGTGCCGCCGGGCGGCGGAGTCGTCGGCGGCGGGGTGCCATTGGTGAGGCTGTCCGGGACGGAGCGCAGCGCGTTGAACCAGACGGCGGACATCTTCTCGTAGCCGCCAGCGTTCGGGTGCACGCCGTCGGCGAGGTCGGTGGCGGTCAGCGCGCGGTACATGTCGACCAGGTAGACACGTTTTCCCGCGGCGGCTTTTGCTTGCACGATGCCGGGGATCGCGGCGTTGAAGGTGCGCACAGCGGCGTCGGCGGCAGGAAACGGGATGATTGTCGCAACGAACACGATGATGCCGGGTGAGGTGTTGGTGATCCGGTCGATCAATGTGGATAGTCGGGCGGGTGCGTTGGCGGCGTTGCCGAACATGTCGTTGGTGCCGATGTGCAGCAGCACGGTGCGGGGTGTGGTGCTGCGGAGCCAGTTGACGATGTTGGCGTCGATCTGGTCGATGCGCCAGCCGGAGTGACCTTGGTGGTCGTGGTCGCCGAGGCTGCCGGGCCCGTTGAACTGGGATCCGACGAAGTCGACGGTGTGACCGCCGGCGACAAATTTCTGCCAGAGGCCGATCCGATAGCCGCCGGGCACGGTGAGCCCGTCGGTGATGGAATCGCCGAGTGGCATCACGCGGACGCCGCCGTTGGACTCGGCGCTGGCCGCGCCACCCGTGAGGACGGGCGCACCGAGGGCAACCACGACCGCAGCGAAAGCGGCCAGTAGCCGTTTGGTCGATCTTCTACGCATCTGTACCTCCGGTCGACGAGGCGGTGGGTCGGCTCATGCTGCCGCCGAGGGCTCCGGCCTCGGCCGTCGTTGGGGTTCCCAGCCCTTCTGTGGCACAGGTTACGAAACATTGCCGAAATTTCCTAGACCCTAGCTTCGAGATTTGTCGATGGATATTCGCCCCTGGCATCGAAGGCTGCCACGGTGACAATCGCATCCTCGCAGGTCAGCATTCCCGCAGAGTCGTTGACTGGTGGTGATGTCGTCATGCGTGCGATCTCGCCGGCGACGCTCGGCGGCCCCGGATCCCCTGTCGCCAACCTCGTAACCGCCGCAACTTGCGAGCACCGACCGAAAGTTGCGAGATTCCTGGCGCCGCGCATCGGGGGTGTGACCTGGAATTTCGTGGCAGAAGACCAGGCCAGCAGGGAAATTCATAAGCTTGAATTTCACGAAACTTCTCCGTAACCTGTCGCCACACGGGTGCCAGGTCGAGGTCGAGGCCCAGATCAGCCGGCCTCGGGTCGCACCCGCACCGCACCCCACCATCGCCTTGAAGGAGGCCGCAATGGGCGCCACACACCGCGCGGCGGCGGACACGACCCAGTCGCGCCCGCTGTCGCGGCGATCGCGTCACTTCCTCATTGGTCGCTGGCTGGCCGGCAGATAACCGGCACCCACCCATCCGCATTCGGATCGACTCCGCCCGTTGCCGTCTGGTCGACTTCCGCCCCGGCGCACACCGAGACAGCGGCGCGCGCTGTGGTCCCGGCACCAGCAGCTCGCGTACGGCTCACACCCTGACCCTCAAGCCGCGCACGTGTCGTCCGCGCCGACCGGTCGCGGTAACCACCCAACCGCGTCGAGGCCAATTCCGACATCCGTCGCCAACCCTGGGAGAGGAACCCACCATGACCATCAGCCCAAGCCGCTCGACGATACGGTCGGCGGTCATCGCGCTCGCGGTGGCGACGCTCGCCGTCGCCGGCACGACAGCCGTCATAGGCACAACCACACCCGCGTACGCCGCCTCCACCGTCGAAGACGAGGGCATCGACTGCCCGGTTGCGAACACGTCCGTACCGGCCAGTTCCCGGCTGCCCGACCCGTTCCGCAAGCTGGACGGCACGCGTATCACCAGCAAAGCCGACTGGCGGTGCCGGCGGGCCGAGACCCGGGAACTGGCCGAGCGAACCGTGTACGGGCAGAAGCCCCCGAAGCCGGCCACCGTGAGCGGCACCGTCTCGAACACGAGCATCCAGGTGAACGTCTCCGACCAGGGCCGCAACGCCAGCTTCTCCGCCAGCGTCCAACTGCCATCCGGCACCGGCCCGTTCCCGGCCGTCGTCGTCCTGGGCGGATTCGGCGCCGACACCGCCACCATCCGCAACGCCGGCGCCGCGGTCATCAACTATGACCCCCTCGCCGTCGGCCGGGAAGGCACCCCTCGCAACAACAAGCAGGGCGCCTTCTACACCCTCTACGGCGCCAACAGCAGCACCGGAATTCTGATGGCCTGGGCCTGGGGAGTATCCCGGATCATCGACGTCATCGAACAGTCCGGCGGCACCGTCCTGCGCGCCGACGCGACCGGGGTGACCGGCTGTTCCCGGTACGGCAAGGGCGCGTTCGTGATCGGCGCGTTCGACCAACGGATCGCGCTGACCATGCCGATCGAGTCCGGCTCGGGCGGTGCCCCGATCTTCCGCGGCATCCCCGGCGAGTCCGGCTCGCAACCGCTGTCCAGCGCCTACGGCGAGCAGCCCTGGCTCGGCGACGCGTTCAGCTCGTACACCGGCAACCCCAGCGCACTGCCGATCGACACCCACCAGGTGATCGGCCTCGTCGCACCCCGGGGACTGTTCATCATGGAGAACCCACACATCGACTGGCTCGCCGCCCGCTCCGGCAGCAACGCCGCCCTCGCCGGCGCTGAAATCTACAAGGCCCTCGGAGCGGGGGACAACATCACCTACTGGTCCGACGTCTCCGACGGCACCCACTGCGCCAGCCGCTCCGAATGGCGAACCCCCCTACAGCAGAACATCCAGAAGCACCTTCTGAAGACCGGCACCGCTGCCGGCACAATCCGGATCTCCACCCGCAAGCAGGGCAACCTGGCCGAGTGGCGCGACTGGCAGACCCCGGTCCTCACCGACGGAGGGACCACGCCGCCGCCGACGACCCCGCCGCCGACGACCCCGCCGCCGACGACTCCGCCGCCCGGCGGCACCTGCACCGCGTCGACCTCGCCCGGCACAGTCTGGGGCGACCGATACAACACCTCAGTCACAGTCAACGGCGCCACCAACTGGACCGTCGTCGTAAACGTCAACGCACCACAACGAATCACCACCACCTGGAACGGCACCGCCAACCTCAACAGCAACGGCACCACACTCACCATGCGATCCAACGGCAGCGGCAACACCTTCGGCTTCACCACCATGACCAACGGCAACCCCAACGCCCGACCCCAAATCACCTCCTGCACCACCAGCTAAACCGCAGGGCACGACCGCTGGCCGTGCGCGGCAACCACGCACGGCCAGCGAGCCAGCGCCACCAGCCTGCATTCAACGGTTCCGGAGGGCCAACCCGTATGAGACTCAGACGACTCCTGATCGGCGCCGCGGGCCTCGCGACCGCGCTCGTGGCCGCCACGCTCACCATCGCGCCACCAGCATCCGCGGCCACACTCACCGAGGTGACCGGCTTCGGCACCAACCCGAGCAACCTGCGCATGCACCTGTACGTGCCGGACCGGGTCCAAGCCAATCCGGGCATCCTCGTGGCAGTGCACTACTGCACCGGCAGCGGGCCTGCCTACTATTCCGGCACCCAGTTCGCCCGGCAGGCCGACCAGTACGGCTTCATCGTCATCTACCCGTCGGCGACCCGCAGCGGCCAGTGCTTCGACGTGTACTCCCCACAAGCACTGCGACGCGACGGCGGCAGCGACCCGGTCTCGATCAGGTCGATGGTCAGCTACGTGCAGCAGCGCTACAACGCCGACTCCAACCGCATCTTCGCCGCCGGCACCTCTTCCGGCGCGATGATGACCAATGTCCTCCTCGGGCTCTACCCGGACGTGTTCAAGGCCGGCGCCGCGTTCGCGGGCGTGCCGTTCGGCTGCTTCGCGACGACCGGCGGCTCGACGTGGAACAGCCAATGCGCCAACGGCCAGATCACCCGCACGGCCCAGCAGTGGGGCGACCTGGTCCGCAATGCGTACCCGGGCTATACCGGCGCGCGGCCACGTATGCAGTTGTGGCACGGCACGAACGACGAGACGCTGCGCTATCCGAACTTCGGTGAAGAAATCAAGCAGTGGACCAACCTGCACGGGCTGAGCCAGACGCCGACCTCCACCGACACGCCGCAGTCCGGCTACACCCGCACGCGGTACGGCGGCACTGGCGGGCAGGCCCCGGTCGAGGCGATCAGCATGCAGGGTGTGTCACACAACCTCCCGGTGAACGCCGCTGAGGCGATCCGCTTCTTTGGCCTGAACACTGGCACTCCGCCGCCCACGACGACCCCGCCGCCGACGACCCCGCCGCCGACGACTCCGCCGCCCGGCGGCACCTGCACCGCGACGACCTCGCCCGGCACGGTCTGGGGCGACCGATACAACACCTCAGTCACAGTCAACGGCGCCACCAACTGGACCGTCGTCGTGAACGTCAACGCACCACAACGAATCACCACCACCTGGAACGGCACCGCCAACCTCAACAGCAACGGCACCACACTCACCATGCGATCCAACGGCAGCGGCAACACCTTCGGCTTCACCACCATGACCAACGGCAACCCCAACGCCCGACCCCAAATCACCTCCTGCACCACCAGCTGAACCGCAGGGCACGACCGCTGGCCGTGCGCGGCAACCACGCACGGCCAGCGAGCCCGCACCAACAAGGATGTAGATCAAACGCCATAATCCGGCGCCACCCTCTGGGCGGCTCGCGCTCGACCCGAGCAGGTAGCCCGAGGCTGCCGTCCGGAACGGTCGCCGGCCGGGGCGTCACCACCTTGCGTGCTGGCGACGACGCCGGCATGGCACACCGGTTAGCACGGCATCTGGTCTATCTGGCCTGGTCCGGCGATCGAACGGCTCCCACGTCGTCGTGGTTGACTGGGCCGCCTGCGTGCTTCGGCTTCGCTAGATCGATTGTGGTGCTGTGTTGTACTGCCGGCATGAGACACCGGGCAGGCCTGATCGTCGGTGTGGTGATGGTGCTTGCCGCCGTCGGTGGCCACGCGGGCTGGCGGTGGTGGCACAACCGCGCGCCGGACGGGACGGCCAGGTGTATTGGGCCCAGCACATGCTGAACTGACAGAGCGGTAGTGCGACCTCGGCGAGTAAGGGCGTGGCATCGGACCCGTCGTCGTGCGGGCAGAGGCAGTTGACGGTTGGAGACGGCCGCCAGCGGACGATCTGCCGATCTGTCGCTCGGGTGGGGCAGCTGGGACGCTGGTCCTCATGGGCAACATGATTGCCGTCCCGCGGTGGCTTCAGGAAAGTGGACTTCATGAAGTTTCTTCTCACGTCGTCGGGCATCTGCAACCCGAGCATCGCCGACGCGCTCGTCGACCTGCTGGGCAAGCCGGTCGCCGAGTCCACGGCACTCTTCATTCCCACCGCTGTCTACCCCTTCCCCGGCGGAGGTGAGAGGGCGTGGAAGGCGATCCACGGCCGGGCTTCGATCCCGCTGACCCAGCTCGGTTGGAGATCCCTGGGGATGTTGGAGCTCACCGCGCTGCCGACCATACGAGAAGAGAACTGGGTCCCGGCGGTCCGGGAGGCCGATGCCCTCCTCGTCTGGGGCGGCGATGTGCTGTACCTGACCTACTGGCTGCGCCAGTCGGGCCTGGCCGACCTCTTCCCGTCGCTGAGTGACACGGTCTATGTGGGCGTCAGTGCCGGGAGCATCGCAGTCACCCCGTACAACTGCGACGCCGAATTCGACAGGGGATTCGTCCCCGACGGCAGCGACATGGCGCAGAGTGCCGACCGGGCGCTGGGGCTGGTGGATTTCACGCTGTACCCCCACCTCAATCATCCGGACATGGAGGACGCCCAGCTGTCCCACATCCAGAAGTGGGCGTCCGAAATCCCGGTCCCGACGTACGCCATCGACGACAACACCGCCATCAAGGTGGTCGATGGGACCGTTGACGTCATCTCCGAAGGCGACTGGAGACTGATCAACCCCTGACCGAGACGTCCCCTCCGCCGAGCCATCTCTACACGGGGAGGTCCACAACCCGCGGACACGGCAACCGGCCGCGAAGACCTGGGCCCGACCCGTCGACGCTGGCGGACGCCGAAGTAGCGTTCTGATGGTGGCGGTTCCGATCCACGCGGATGGGAACCGCCACCGGCACTGCCGCGATCGGGTACGGCCTCGTGCACACTGCTCGCTCCGATGACCACCCCCGGCGCGACCCTCAGGCCCGCCGCCGTTGTCTCGCCGTCGGGGGAGTGGACGTGGCTCGGTTGTGCCTGGTAGGCAGGCGGATGTGCGCATCATTTCACTGCTGCCGGCGGCCACGGACATCGTGGCGATGCTCGGCCTGACCGGGCGCCTGGTCGGCCGTACGCATGAGTGCGACTGGCCACCGGGTGACCTCGCCGGCATCCCTGCGGTGACCGCGACCTCTCTGCCGGAGGCGTTGACGAGCCGGGAGATCTCCGCGGCGACCAGCGGTGACGGGCACCGAGGATCGTCGTTGTACCAGCTCGACGTCGCCTTGCTGGAGGAGTTGAAGCCGGATCTGATCCTGACCCAGGACCTGTGTGATGTGTGTGCGGTCTCCTACGAGCGTGTCAATGACGCGGTCTGGATGATCGATCTCGATACCAGGGTGATATCGCTGGAGGCGAGGACCATCGACGGGATCCTGGACACGGTTGACGCCATAGCCGCGTTGACCGGCACCGAGGTCAGGGCCGCGGAGATCCGTGCGGACGCCGAGGCGCGTCTGAGCGCACTGCCCGGTTCGGGGGCCGGTGCGCCGAGAGTGTTGTTCGTCGAATGGCTCGATCCGTTGATGCCGGGCGGGCACTGGGTGCCGGAGCAGATCGCCTACGCGGGTGGACGGTCCCTGCTCCTCGGACCCGGCGCGCACAGCACCCCGCACCGGTGGTCGGTGGTCGCGGACCTAGCCCCCGACGTGGTGGTGTTCGGGCCGTGTGGGTTCACGCCCGAGCGCACCTTCGACGAGCTGTCGGTGGCGGCCCGGCAACCCGGCTGGGCGGATCTGCCCGCCGTTCGGAACGGACAGGTGTGGGTGGTCGACGGGCCTGCTTACTTCAACCGGCCCGGCCCGCGCGTCGTCGACGGCGCGGAGATCCTCGCCGCCATCCTCTCCGGCCGCCCCGATCCCCGCGCTCGGCACGTGTCCACCGGATCCGATTGACGCCCGCTGCGACCCACGTCCGTCAAGACCCCCGCGACCCGCGGCCCGTCCTCCCTTGGCCGGGCGTGGCGGGAGACTGACGGCATGTCGTCGACGATGTTCGTGGTTGGCCCGAAGCTCGGTGTTGCGCTGGTTCTTCTGACCCTTGTGGCGGCGGCCGTCGTGACCTTCGGAAAACTGGGCCACGGTCGGCAGGTCATGGTCGCCGCCGTCCGTGCCGCGATCCAACTGGGTGCCGTGTCGCTGCTGATCGCAGCCATCGTGGTGTCGCTGTGGGCCACGGCCGCGTTCGTCGTCCTGATGTGCGTGGTAGCGACGGTCACGTCCGGTCGACGCATCACGGGCGGCAGCCGAGGGTGGTGGGCAGGCGCGCCGATCGTCGGAGGCAGCATGCTGGTGGTGGCCGGGCTGCTGCTGGCGGGCCTGGTGCCGATGCGCGGCATCGCGATCATTCCGGTAGCGGGGATCCTCATCGGCGGGGCGATGACCGCGACGTCGCTGGCCGGGCGCCGCGCCCTCGACGAGTTGACCGGTCGGCGTGGTGAGGTGGAGGCCGGCCTGGCCCTGGGTTTGCTGCCGCGCGACGCGGTGCTGCTGGTGTGCCGTCCGGCGGCGGGCCAGGCGTTGGTCCCGGCGCTCGACCAGACCCGGACGGTGGGCCTGGTGACGCTGCCCGGCGCGTTCGTCGGCGTGCTGCTGGGTGGAGCGAGCCCGCTCGCCGCCGGAGTGACGCAGCTGGTCGTCCTCGTCGGGCTCCTCGCCGTGGAAGCCGTAGCCGTCGTCCTCACCGTCGAACTGGTGGCCCGCAGCCGGCTCCAACCCACCAGGCCGCGGCTGCGGCCGGGCCAGTGACAGAACCAAACGCGCGACGATCGTGAGCGTGCTCCCGATCGACCATGTGTCTAGCCCGCCTGGTCAGGCGAAAGCCGGTCACGGCTCACGTCGTGCCCGTGCTGGCGGGTGGACCGGGCGGCCAGCCGGCAGTGATGCGCGCGAGAGTGCGACGGCCCATCCGACTCATCGTCGGGTTGGTCTGCTGGTAGTACCAGACCAAACCCATCGCCTGCTGGAAGGCCCATGCCCTGCCGCGCTCCCATTCGAGATCGTCGCAGCCGAGTTGCTGCCGAAATGCCTGACGTGGCTCGCGTTCCAGCAGGTGCCAGGCACTCACGAGGTCGAGGGCGGGGTCGGCGGGCCCGAGTCCGCCCACGTCGAGAACACCGGCCAGCCGCCCGTCGGAGACGAGGACGTTTCCCGGAATGAGGTCACCGTGGTTCATCAGGTCCGGGGCCCCGCCCCTCGGCAATTCCCTCATCACCTCCCACATCCGGCGCAGCGGCGGGACGTCCAGCAGGGTTTCGCTGCGCCGGAGGCAGGTCTCCACCCACTCGTCGTGTGCCGGTAGCTCGCCACCGCGACCCTGGCCGGAGAACGTGCGTCCCCGTGTGTCGATCGCTCGCACGCCCCTGACGAATTCGGCCAGATCGTGCGCGAACGCGACCGACTCACCGGGGTCGCTGTCGGTCGCTACGACTCCGGGTAGCCACGTCTGTACCGACCATGGAAGCGGGTAGCCGTCGCCGGGTTCACCGATGGCGACCGGCTCGGGAGTGGGGAAGCGCGTACGACCCAACAGCTCCCGGGCCGCTTCCGCTTCGCGTTCCAACCAATCCCGCGCCGCGTCGACCTCGCGGGGCTCGAGGGGGAACCGGGCCGTGAGCCGATCCCCGATACGGAAGATGGCATTGACCGTCCCCTGCGAGGCGATGCGCCTGACAGGCAGGCTCCGCCACTCGGGGAACTGCGCGTCCACCAGCTCACGCACCACGTCGAATGGCACTGCGAGCTGGCCGTCGTGCATCGGCGCATCAGGCGACGGGGGAGGGCGGTGGGTAGGGGTCGGCACGACAGTCATCCTCAGTCAGGTGTTCCGAGCGGCGACCGTTCAGCCATCGATCAGCCTCTCGTACGGCGTGCCCTCCGGGGTGAAGACGAGGACGACATCCTTGCCTGCCCCGGTGGCGACCCTGTGGAGGGCAGCCACCGCCTCCGCCTCGGTGGGAAGGTCAAGGCCGAGGGCCGTGGCCGCACGACCGCGCCGGGCTACCAGATCGGGAATGTCTTCCTGATACTCGGCGGCCAGTTGGCGGCTCTCCTCCTCGGTGAACGCGTGGCAGTCGCGCCACCACGGCGCCACCAGCAGGAGTTGCAGCAACTGCTCCAAGCCGATCGCCACGAGGGCTGCGCCGCCTTCCGAGTCCGCGTAGAGGACCGGGCGTTCCTCGCCACCGTCGCCGCAGAAGAAGTACGTGCCTCCGGAACCATCGCCCGCGAAGCCCTCGAGCGTCGCGCCCGATTCGAGATGTACGTCTTCGACGTGGTCTTTCCGGTCGAGCTCGAAGTCGCCTGGCCAGGCCAGGAAGCTGGCGGCCTCGTCGTGTTCGGCGATGGCCGTGATCAGCGATTGCATGTGCGGCACCTTATCGGCTGGTCGCCGTACCGGCGACCGGGTTCCACCGCAGCGCGTACCGAGGCGGACAGGCCCGGCCAGATCCCGGTGGCGGGCTCGATTGCGGCGCCCGGCGAGCCAGAAGCTCCCGTGCCTCAAGGGACGAAGTGGACGCTGGATTCGGCCCAACCGTCAGTCAACAGCTAGCCAACATCCGGTTGGAAGACTGCGGCCAGCAGAGTCATTCACCCCCGGATTGGAGAGAACCTAGTGCGACCTATCAGACGGCGAGGGCTCTTCGCAGTGGTCATGGCGGCGGTCCTGGCCATGGTGCTCCCCGCAAGCGCTGCCTCCGCGGCTCCCGACGAGTCCGAATCCGCCAAGGCGATGAGCAAGCAGGCCGCGGAATCGGCGCTGCTCAGCTTCGTGGCGCAGCACTCTCCCGCCTCCGTCGCCGCGGGCAACTACATCGGCAATTTCTGGGGAGGCGGTCTCGGCGTCATCCGCGTTCGTGATGGCAATTACACGTACGGCACCCACGACGCCGTCCTACCCTCCGGGAAGTGGACCGACCTGGACCTCGGCTGGAGCAACGCCGCCGGCTGGTACACCGGGGCGGGCCACTGCACCGTGCAGTGGCGCTCCGACGGCGGTGGTCCCTGGTACCGACAGCTACCGGATCTCGGGCCGGGTCAACACTTCATCGGTCAGCAGACCAGCTACTTCGTCGATGTGTACGACTGCTAGCGAAGCGGCGTGAAGGGGAGATCCACCACGAGAGTGGATCTCCCCTTCCGGGAGCGTGATTCGAGCGCCGAGCCGGCGGCGTACCCGGAAGGGGTTCAGGCCTGTGGCGACACCTCGCCGGTCGCGTCGGCTGCGCCGACCTGGCGTTCCGCCGCATCCCTCGACACCGATGCGGCGGACCTGTCTGACAGCAACTCGGACAACCGGCCGCGCATCTCGTCGAGGCGACGGTCGCCGAGTGGTTCGAGGATGGTGACGGCCTCGTGCAGCGCCGCGATGGCGGCGGGCAGATCCCGCGGCTTCCACAATGCGTGCAGGTTTCGATCTTGCGGGTTGTTCGGGTGGCATGTGCGACTCACCGATCGTTCTGGGGCGCGTCGCCGCCGTCGAAATACGGCGGCACACGGAGCGCCAGTAGCGCACACTCGCGATCATGCTGGCATCGGTTCGTAGCGTCGCGGATCTGACCGCCGCGCAGGCCCAGGGTCGTCGGGTCAAGTTCCTGTTCTTCTGGGGGCACCAGCCCGAGCGTGACGGGAGTGTCGGCGAGGGCTGTTTGAGCCAGTGGTGGCCGGCGTCGTTCACCGTCGACGACCTACGGTTCGCCACCGCGGAGCATTACATGATGTGGCGCAAGGCACGGTTGTTTGGTGACTGTGCAATGGCCGAGCGGATTCTTGCCGCGCCGCATCCGCATGCCGCCAAGGCGCTGGGAGGACGTGTCGCAGGTTTCGATCAGAGGACCTGGAGCGACCACCGCTTCGCGATCGTGGTGGCCGGTAACCTTGCCAAGTTCGGCCAGCATCCCGCCCTGCGGGCATTCTTGCTGGCTACGGGGCAACGAGTTCTCGTTGAGGCCAGCCCTATGGACCGGATCTGGGGTATCGGCTTGGGCCGCGAGGACCCGGCTGCGGCCGATCCCAGCTGTTGGCGAGGCCTCAATCTGCTCGGATTCGCGCTCATGCAGGTGCGTGAGTTGATCGAGGATCAACAGCCCCACGGTGCGGTTCGAGCGGCGATGTAGATGCCGGATCGATGACGCGCTGCCGCTCACGAGCCTTGTACAACCGCAGTCTGATCACGCCCCTGGTGTCCAGGCCGTCCGGCGAGGCGATCCTGTGCCGCGCTTCGGTCGGGTGATCTGGGTGCACCACAAGGGGTGAACACCTCCACAGCGAACGCTCTGCTGTGCCGGTGGTCAGGTAAGCGAGTCCCGGCAAGGGGCCCCGTGCCAGCGTCACCGCTGCCCAGGGGTCCTTCTGCGTTCTCGCGGGCCGCCACGGACACCGAGTGCGCACACCGAGAGATGCATCGCCGGATCGGCTGGTGACACGCTCGTGCAACGTCACCGGTCGATCCGCTGCGCCCGATGGAACCGGCACGTCGGCTCCGCCGGGCGGACCGGCGCGTGGCCGAAACACTCCGCCGAAACTGGGAGTCATCCATGGACAGTTGCCCGTTTTCTCTGGACACCACCGGAAGTGATATCCACGGTGAGGCCGCGAAGCTGCGTTCGCAGGGTGCCGCTACTCAGGTGGTTCTGCCCGGTGGCGTGGTGGCGTGGTCGATCAACAGCTATGCGGTGGTCAAGCAACTGCTCACCGATCCGCGGGTGACGAAGAGCGCCCGCAACCACTGGCCGGCGTTCATCAACGGCGAGATCCCGCCGGACTGGGAGATGATCAGCTGGATCGCGATGGACAACATGGTCACCGCGTACGGCAAGGACCATGTGCGGCTGCGCAAGCTGGTCGGCAAGGCGTTCACCCCGCGGCGCACGGAGGCCATCCGGCCGTGGATCGCCAAGATCACTGAGGAACTTCTCGACGGTCTGGCCGCCACCGCCCCCGGTGAGGTGGTGGACCTGCGTGAGCGGTTCGCGTACCCGTTGCCGGCCCGCCTGGTGGCCGACCTCATCGGCATGTCCGAGGAGGCCCGCGCCAAGACGGCGAAGGTGATCGACATGATGATCGACACCACAGTCACCCCGGAGCAGGCGCAGGCCGTGCTGGCCGGGTGGCGCGGCGCGATGGCCGATCTCATCGCCAGCAAGCGGGAGAACCCGGGCGAGGACATCACCAGCGACCTCATCGCCGCGCGGGACGAGGACGGTTCCCGGCTCAGCGAGGCGGAGTTGACGGACACCATCTTCGCCATCCTGGGCGCCGGCTCTGAGACCACCATCAACTTCTTCGACAACGCCATCACGGCCTTGCTCAGCGATCCGGAGCAGCGGGATCTCGTGCTGTCCGGCGAGGCCACCTGGAACGACGTCATCGACGAGACGCTGCGGGTCGAGTCGCCGCTGGCACACCTGCCGCTGCGGTACGCCGTCGAGGACATCGAGCTGGACGGCGTGACGATCCCGCAGGGCGACCCCATTCTGATCAACTACAGCGGGGTGGGTCGTGACCCCGCCCTGCACGGCGACGACTCCGACCGCTTCGACCTGAAGCGCGCCGACAAGGAGCACCTCTCCTTCGGCCACGGACCGCACTACTGCCTCGGCGCCGGGGTGGCCCGGGCGGTCGCGACCATCGGCCTCTCCTCGCTGTTCGAGCGCTTTCCCGACATCGCGCTGGCGGTGCCGGTCGCCGACCTGCAGCCGTTGCCCACCTTCATCATGAACGGCCACCGGACGCTGCCGGTCCGGCTGACCGCCCCCGTTCCCGCCGCCTGACAACCACCGACGACCTCAGGGAGCCGCCGTGCTGACCACCACCGACACACCCAGGCGCGAGGAGATCGTCGCGCGCGTCACGGACCTCGCCCCGCTGCTGCGCAAGAACGGGGTACAGGCCGAGCGGGACCGCCGACTGCCGGACGAAACGATCGAGGCGCTGGCCGACGCCGGGGTCTTCAAGCTGCGGGTGCCGAAGCGGTTCGGCGGCTACGAGGCCGACACCCGCACGCTCGCCGACGTCGCGACCGCGCTCGGCCGGGCCGACGGTGCCACCGCGTGGACCGCCTCCGTCTACTGGATTCCGACGTGGATGGCCGGCCTGTTCCCCGAGGCGGTGCAGGAGGAGGTCTTCTCCACGCCGGACGTGCGGATCTGCGGCACCCTGAGCCCGTCCGCCATGGCGGCCCCGGCCGATGGCGGCATCGTCGTCAACGGCAAGTGGGGCTTCATCAGCGGCGCGTTGCACAGCCACTGGCAGGAGATCATCGCAGTGCTGGTCGGCGGTGATGGTCCGCCGATGCCGGTGATGGCGCTGGTGCGGACGTCCGAGCTGCAGATCGTCGACGACTGGCACACGTCCGGCCTGCGCGGCACGGGCAGCGTCAGCACGGTCGCCCAGGACCTGTTCGTGCCGGCAGAGCGGTTCCTGCCGCTGCCGGTGGTGCTCCAGGGCCGGAGCGGCCCGGAAGCGGCTGGCGGGCCCGCCATGTACCGGGCGCCGCTGCTGCCGGTTGCCTCCGCGTCGTCGGTGGGCACCGTGCTGGGCCTGGCCCGTGCGGCCGGTGAGACGTTCCTCGAGCGGCTGCCCGAGCGCAAGATCACCTACACGGGGTACGAGAAGCAGGCCGAGGCGCCGCTGACCCATCGCCAGGTGGCCGAGGCGGAGCTGAAAACCGACGAGGCCGAGTTCCACGTGCACCGCCTCACCGCGCAGGTCGACGACAAGTCGGCCGGCGGCCAGCCGTGGAGCCTGGCGGAGCGCGCCCGTGCCCGGGCCGACCTGGGAGCCGCGTGCCGCCTGGCGAGGGAGGCGGTCGGCATTCTCGCCGGCGCCAGCGGCGGCTCCTCGCTCTACGACGACGTGCCCATCCAGCGCATCGCCCGCGATGTGCAGGCGGTCAACTTGCACGCGCTGATGAACCCGGACACCAACACCGAGCTGTACGGCCGGATCCTGTGCGGCCTCGAACCCGACACCCTCTATCTCTGAGCCGCCGAGAAAGGACACCAGAATGACCACGAGCACCTTCAACGCCGAGGCTCAGGCCGCCGTGGCCGCAGTACCGCGGCACATCGTCGCCGCCTGGGCGGAGCACGACGCCGACGCGTTCGCCCGCAACTTCACCGACGACGCGACCATGATCCTGCCCGGAGTCTTCTGCCGTGGCCGGGACAAGATCCGCGGATACATGGAGCAGGCGTTCCAGGGCCAGCTCAAGGGCACCCGGGTCACCGGCACGCCGGTCGACGCCCGCCTGATCGCGCCCGGCGTCGCGGTGCTGACGACCGAGGGCGGTGTCCTGGAGCCCGGCACCGAGGACGTGTCGCCGGCCCGCGCCATCCGGGCGTCCTGGATCCTCGTCGAGCGCGACGGCGAGTGGCTGCTGGCGGCCTACCAGAACAGCCCGCGCGGCGAGTCGTGAGCAACCCGGCCAGGAAGGGGCAGCCGTGAGCGCACAGGTGGGAGAGCGTGCCGTCGTTCTCGGCGGCAGCATGGCAGGCCTGCTCGCGGCGCGGGTGCTGGCCGACGCGTACGCCGAGGTGGTCATCGTCGACCGCGACCGGCTTACCGGCGTCTCCACCGCCAGACGTGGCGTGTCACAGGGCCGGCACGTGCACGGTCTGCTCGCCCGGGGCCAGCAGATCCTGGACGAGCTGTTTCCCGGTTTCACAGCGGCGGCGGTGGCCGCCGGGGTGCCGACCGGCGACCTGGGCGAGCTGCGGTGGTTCTTCAACGGGCGCCCGCTGGCGCCGGCCAGTACCGGGCTGACCTGCGTGTCGGCCGCCCGTCCGGTGCTGGAGCAGCTGGTGCGCGAACGGGTGGCCGAGCTTCCGGCCGTACGCTTCGCCGAAGAGCGCGACATCGTCGGGCTGACCACCACCCCGGACCGTCGGCGGGTCACCGGCGTGCGGGTGCAGGGGCGCGACGGCGCGGCCGAGGAAACGGTCACCGCGGACCTGGTGGTCGATGCCACCGGCCGCGGGTCGCGCACCCCGGTCTGGCTGGAGGAACTGGGGTACAGCCGGCCGGACGAGGACCGGATCCGGATCGACCTGACCTACACGACGCGCCTCTATCGGCTGGCCTCGGACGACGTTCTGAAGGGCGACCTGTCGATCAACCCGGTGTCGTCGCCGTCGCACCCCCGTGGCGCCTTCCTGTCGCGCATTGACGGTGGCCGTTGCATCGTCTCTCTGACCGGGGTGCTCGGCGACAGCGCGCCGGCCGACCCGGCCGGATTCCTGGAGTTCGTCAAGTCGCTGCCCGTTCCGGACATCTACCAGGCCATCCAGGACGCCGAGCCGCTGGACGAGCCCGTGTCCCTGCGGTACCCGGCCAGCGTCCGTCGCCACTACGAGCGGTTGTCCCGGCTGCCGGACGGCTTCCTGGTCCTCGGTGACGCGGCGTGCAGCTTCAACCCGGTCTACGGCCAGGGCATGACAGTGGCGGCGTTGGAGGCGCTGACCCTGCGCGACCACCTGGCCGGCGGCACGGCACCCCGGCCGACCGACTTCCAACAGGCCGTGTCCGCGGTCACCGACGTGCCCTGGGAGATCTCAGCGGGTGGTGACCTGAGCTTCCCGCAGGTGCGGGGCCCGCGACCGCTCAAGGTACGGATGGCGAACGCGTACATGGCCAAGATGCAGGCGGCCGCGACCCGTGACCCGCAGGTGACGCGGACCTTCATGCGGGTGGCGGGGCTCGTCGAACCGCCACAGGCCCTGATGCGGCCCGCGATGATGCTCCGGGTGCTGACCCGCAGCCGCCGTCCGGCACCGGAGGTGCCGGCGTGGCAACCCGATGCCGTCGGCACTGCCTCGGAGGTCTGATCCCAGAAATTCGGTGCCCCGGCCCTTCTGGACCGGGGCACCGACGTGTGCGGGCCCGCCGTCAGCCGGCGAGCACACCGCGCTTGCGCAGCAACGGGAGGACGCCCTCCCCGACGACGTAGGCCTCTTCGAGGTGCGGTTGCGCCGACAGGATCAGGTGGTCCAGGCCGAGCCGGTGGTACTCCTCGATCCGGTCCGCCACGTCCTCGTGGCTGCCCACCAGCGCGGTGCCCACGCCGGGACGGACCAGGCCGTATCCGGCCCAGACGTTCGGGTAGACCTCCAGGTCGTCGGTACGCCCACCGTGCAGCGCCGCCATCCGCCGCTGCCCCTGTGACTCGGTGGATCGGAAGCGCTGCTGCGCCTGCCGGATCCGCGCCGGGTCCATGCCGTCGACCAGTTGCCGCGCCACCTGCCAGGCCTGCGCGGACGTGTCCCGGGCGATGACGTGGAAGCGGGTGCCGAAGGTCAGTGTGCGTCCGTGCGCTTCGGCGAGTTCGCGGGCTCGGCCCATCGCCTCCGCGATGGCCGCCGGTGGCTCGCCCCAGGCCAGCAACACGTCGGCGTGTGCGGCCGCCACCTCCCGGGCCGCGTCGGAGGAGCCGCCGACGAAGATCTCCGGAGCGACCGGGTACGGCCGGGTGAGCAGGCCCGCGCGGATGCGGTAGTGCGTGCCGGTGTGGTCGAACCGCTCACCGGTCCAGGCTCGGCGGAACACGTCGAGGAACTCGCCGGTGCGGGCGTACCGTTCGTCGTGCGACAACCAGTCGCCGTAGCGCCGCTGCTCGTCGGCGTCGCCGCCGGTGACCACGTTGAGCTGGAGGCGGCCGCCGGAGAGACGTTGAAGGGTCGCCGCCGACTGCGCGGCCAGCACCGGCGAGATGAGCCCGGGGCGCATCGCCACCATGAAGCGGATCCGCCGGGTGTCCGCGGCGAGCGCGGCAGACACCAGCCACGGGTCCTCGCAGAACATGCCGAACGGCACGAGCATGCCGGTGAAGCCGAATCGGTCCGCCGCGAGGGCGACCTGACGCAGGTAGTCCGGGTCGACGTCGCGGCGCGCGCCGGGCGGCGGCGGGCCGGAGGAGGGCTGGGCCACCTCGCGTCCGTCCCCGTGTGTGGGCAGGAACCAGTGCAGCTGCAACGACATGTGTCGTCCTCTCGATTCGGCGACGAGCGCCGGCGGTCAGCTCAGCAGCAGGGCCGCGAGCACGTCGTGCGGTGGCACGGAGGTGACCCGGTGAGCGTCGAGCCACAGCGCCCGGCGGTAGCGCAGGTGCAGGCCGAACTCCCAGGTCATGGCGATGCCACCGCAGACCTGCAGGGCTACCTCGCAGGCCAGCACGGCCGCGCGCGGACCGGCCACGGCGGCACAGGCCACCGCCTCAACGGCGCCGACGCCGTTCAGCGTCACCGCCGCCCGGTAGGCCAGCGACCGTGCGGTCTCGATCTCCGCGTACGCCTCGGCCAGCTGGTGTGCCACCGCCTGGAACGAGCCGATCGGCTGGCCGAACTGGGTCCGGATTCCGGCGTACCGCACGGCTTCGGCCAGGGCGCCGTCCGCGACACCCACCGCCTCGCAGGCCAGCAGCATGGCACTTCGCAACCGCAGCGCGGGCAGCAACTCGGCGGTGCGGCCGGGGTCGGCGAGCAGTCGGGCCGGCGCGTGTAGCAGCCGGACGGTGGCGTACCGGCGCAGCGGGTCGACGTCGTCCCGCACGGCGACGGAGGCCTCCGAGGGCGCGACGCCGAACAGCGCCACCCCCTGGCGGGTCGTGGCGGCCACCACCAGTTCCGTGGCCAGGTGCGCGTCGACCACGCCGGGTGCGCTCCCGCTGATCCGCCAGCCCGGCGCATCGTGCGCGGCGCACGTGTCCGAGGAGTCGACCAGCGCGGCCGGTCCGGGTAGCGGCAGCCCCGCCGACTGGTACACCGGCAGAGCCGATCCGGCCGTGCCGACCCATGGTTGCGGGAGTAGCGCCCGCCCGCTTTCCTCGGCGAGCAGGGCGAGATCCACCGGTCCGAGTTCCGCATCCAGCCAGCCCTGTCGGTCCAGCGCGGCCCAGTCCTCCGGATCGAGGAGGCCGTGATCCGCCGTCGCGGCGAGCCGGGACGGTGGGAAGCGGTCGCTCAGATGGCGTCGGGCCGCGTCGGCCAGGCTCCGCTGTGCGGTCGTGGTCGCGAAGTCCATGGTGCACTCTCCTAACGGTGCCGAGGAAGGCCGAGAACACGTTCGGCGACGATCCCGCGCAGGATCTCCGAGGTGCCGCCCTCGACGGTGTTCGCGCGGCTGCGCAGCTGCGCCCGCCGCCAGTACGCCGCCCACTGGTCGGCGTGTCCGGCGGTGTCGCCCTGCACCAGCCGCAGTCCCAGCCGGCACATCTGCTGGTGGGTCTGCGACCAGCGCAGCTTGAGCACCGAGCTCTCCGGGCCGGGCTCGCCGCCCCGTTGCAGCTGCGCGAGCGCGCGATAACCGGTGAAGCGCAACCCCTGAAGCCGCACGTGCAGATCGGCGATCTCCCGGCGCACGGACTGGTCGGCGGTGGCACCGACCGCGTGCGCGGTACGGATCAGCCGGTCCAGTTGCACCGCCAGGCGAGCGGTGAGCGTGATGCCGAACGTGCCGCGTTCGTGCGAGAGGGTGGTGAGCGCGACCCGCCAGCCTTCGCCGCGCGCGCCCACGATGCTGTCCTCGGGCAGTTCCACGCCGGTCAGCACGATCTCGCTGAAGTCGGTGTCACCGGAGATCTGGCGCAGCGGGCGCACCTCGACGCCGGGGGCGCGCATGTCGAGCAGGAAACAGGTCAGGCCGCGATGCTTGGGCGCGTCGGGTTCGGTGCGGGCCAGCAGTAGGCAGCGGTCGGCGAGATGGGCGTACGACGACCACACCTTCTCGCCGGTGACCGTCCACCCGTGCGCGGTCCGCTCCGCCCGGGTGCGCACCGCGGCCAGGTCCGAGCCGGCCTCCGGCTCCGAGAAACCCTGGCAGTAGATGATGTCGCCGGACAGGATCCCCGGAAGGTTGACGGCCTGCTGGGCCGCGGTGCCGTACCGGATCAGCGTGGGACCGACCATGTGCAGGCCGATGACGTTGACGTGGTCCGGGGCGCCGGCCAGCGCGCTCTCCTCGGCGTGGATCGCCTGGTACAGCGGTGGCAGGCCCCGCCCGCCGTGCTCGCGCGGCCACGTCAGGCCGGCGTACCCAGCCTTGCCGAGGGTGGCGCTCCACTGCCGCATCTCCGGCTCCGGCCACGGCTGTGGCGGACCTGCGGAGGGGGCCGGCACATGCGCGCGCAACCAGGCGCGCAGCTCGGCCCGGAATTCGCCTTCTTCGTCGTTGTCGTCCAGCCGCATAGAGGCACGCTAATGCCCACGGGGGCCGGCGTCGCCATTTGTCGGCGCATTCCGCAACGTGCGAGAAGGAGGGGCACCGGAAATGCGAAGCGGCAATTTTGAAGATGCGCCCGTACGGGCCGGGCGGCGACGATGGCGTCGGATACGGACCCGGGGAGGCACTCGTGCACGTCGTCGTGGATTTCGACCAGTGTGACGGCAACGGCCTGTGCGCCGACGCGGCTCCGGAGGTGTTCGAGTTGGGCGAGGACGACGTGCTCCGGGTCCGCGTGGAGCACCCGGCGCCCGCACTGTGGGCGGCGACGGAGATCGCGGCCCGGGGCTGCCCCAAGCTCGCCATCACGCTGCGGAACGATGCGTGATGACCTCCGGTGAGCGGCTGCCGGTCATGGTCGCCGCCACCCGTACGCCGATCGGGCGGCGGGGTGGCGCGCTGGCCGGCCTCAAGTCGGTGGAACTGCTGCGGCACGTGCTGCTGGCGGTGTTGGACGAGACCGGTACCGATCCGTCCGACGTCGAACAGATCATCGGCGGGTGCGTCACCCAGTCCGGCGAGCAGAGCCTCAACGTCACCCGCAACGCCTGGCTCAGCACCGGGCACGACCCGGCCGTCGGCTGCACCACAGTGGACGTGTCCTGCGGGTCGGCCCACCAGGCCAATCACCTGGTGGCCGCGCTGATCGCGGCCGGGGAGATCGACGTCGGCATCGCCTGCGGCGTGGAGTCGATGAGCCGGGTGCCGGTCGGCACGAACCTCTACCAGGGCCCCGGGCACTACAAGACAGCCGACTATCCGTGGGACGACCCGCCCCAGGCGCAGTTCGGTGGCGCCGAGCGGATCGCCCGGCGCGAGGGCATCACCCGAGCCGACGCCGACGCGTACGGGTTGGCGTCCCAGCGGCGGGCCGCCGCGGCCTGGGCCGACGGCCGCTTCACCGAGGAGGTGACGCCCGTCCGGGCGCCGGTGCTCAACGGCGACGGCCGCCCCACCGGTGCGGTCCGCATTGTCGAACGCGACGAGGGGCTGCGCCCGACGACCGCCGCAGGGCTGGCCGCGCTCGCGCCGACCATCGAGGGAGGGGTGCATACCGCCGGGACCACGTCGCAGATCTCCGACGGCGCCTCCGCCGTGTTGTGGATGTCCCAGGGGCGGGCCCGCGCCGCCGGCCTGCGCCCACGGGCGCGGATCAGCCACCAGGTGGTCACCGGCGCGGACCCGTACTACCTGCTGGATGGTCCGGTCGCCGCCACCGGTCGGCTGCTCACCCGGGCCGGGCGCAAGATCAACGACATCGACCTGTACGAGGTCAACGAGGCGTTCGCCGGCGTCGTGCTCACCTGGCAGGCGGCGTACGGTGCGGACCCGGAACGCGTCAACCCGAACGGCGGTGCGATAGCCCTCGGCCACCCGCTCGGTTCCACCGGCACCCGGCTGCTGGTGACCGCGCTGCACGAACTGGAGCGCTCCGGCCGGGAGTCGGCACTGATCACCATGTGCTGCGGTGGCTCCCTCGGCACCGCCTCACTGCTGCAGCGGCTCTGACATGCGGGCCGAGGACTTCTATGCCGAGGCGCGGACCGACCTGTCCGGTCCGCTGCACGGCGTCCGCGTGCTTGACGTGACGAAGGTCTGGTCCGGGCCGATGGCCACCTGCGTCCTGGCCGACCTGGGCGCGGACGTGATCCGGGTGGAACTGGCGCACGGCCGCGACGGCGAGGTGCCCCCGGTGATCCCCGGCACCGGCCTGTCCTGGTTCCGCCAGACGGTGCACCGCAACAAGCGCAGCCTCGGCCTCGACCTGCGTACGGCCGAGGGTCGCGCCGAGTTCCTGCGGCTGGTCCGGGTGGCCGACGTGGTGGTCGAGAACTACCGACCGGGCACGCTCGCCAGGTGGGGCACCGGTTACGCCGACTGCCGTGCCGTCCGCCCGGACGTGGTGTTCGTGTCCGTCTCCGGGTGGGGCCAGTACGGTCCCGGCCGGGACCGGCCCGCGTACGACCCGGTGGTGCAGGCGGCCGGCGGCTGGATGGCGCTCAACGGGCCTGTCGACGGCGCTCCGGTACGTGCGCCCACCTTCATCGCCGACGAACTGGCCGGGCTGCACGCCGCGATCGGGGCTCTTGCCGCGCTCGCCCATCGGGACCGGTCCGGCGAGGGCCAGCACGTCGACGTGTCCATGTTGGATGCTCTCCTGTTCGGTAGCAGCGGCCTGCCGACCCTCGCCGCCGCCGGAGCCCCGCCCGCCAGGCACGGCAACGAGACCGCGTTCGCGGTGCCGTCGAACGTCTACGCCTGCGCCGACGGGCACCTCTACCTCGCGGTGGCGCTGAACAAGCACTGGCGTGCACTGGCCCGCACGATCGGCCGCCCCGAACTGGCCGACGCCGACGGGTTCCGGACCGGCGACCAGCGGATCGCCAACCGCGACGCGGTCAACCTCGTCGTGGCCGGCTGGTGCGCGGGACGCCCGGTCGCCGAGGCGGTCGACGTGCTGACCGCCGCCGGGTTGGTGGCCGCCCCGGTCCGGACGCTGAGCGAGTCGGTCGCCGACCCGCACGTACGCGCCCGCGGGATGCTCCAGGACACCGTGCTGAGCGACGGAACCACCGCGCCGCTCGTCGGGCCGGCGGTGAAATTCTCGCGTACCCCGACCCGGATCCGCCGGTGCGCACCGGCGCCCGGCGCCGACACGGCGGAGATCCGGAACGAGCTGAAAAGCGATGTCGCAACGTGAGAGAAGGACCCCGGCCGGTCGGCCGATAAAGTAGGCGAAGTAGCGATCTCCGCCATTTGGAGCCAATTCATCAATGCGGCTGTTAATGGTTTGCGCGCAAATTACGACGGAGGCGAAATGGCCGAACAGCACCGGGCCCTGATCACCGGGGCGTCGCGCGGCATCGGCCGGGCGGTGGCCTTGCGACTGGCCCGCGAGGGGTACGCCGTCGCCGGCTGTTACCACACCGGTGACGACGCCGCCCGGCATACCGAAGAGGACGTACGGGTGCTTGGCGTGCCGTGCTACTTCGCGCGGTGCGACGTCGCCGACCCCGCCGCCGTCGAGGACTTCGTGCGCGCCGCCGAAGATCAGCTCGGCGCGTTCGACCTCGTCGTCAACAACGCCGGCATCACCCGCGACGCGCCCCTGGTGCTGGCCCCCGCTGACGACTGGGACGCCGTGCTGGCCACCAACCTCACCGGAACCCGCAACGTCTGCCGGGCCATGGCGTTCCGCTTCATGAAGCAGCGCAGCGGCGCCATCGTCAACATGTCATCAGTGGCCGGGGTCTACGGCAACGTCGGCCAGACGGCCTACGCCGCGAGCAAGGCCGGCATCATCGGGTTCAGCAAGTCGCTGGCCAAGGAGGTGGCCCGGCACGGCGTACGGGTCAACGTGGTGGCGCCCGGCTTCATCGAGACCGAAATGACCGACGCGCTCCCGGACCGGCTCCGCGAGCAGGCGCTGGCCCAGATTCCGGTACGGCGGTTCGGCCGGGCCGACGAGGTCGCCGAACTGGTCGCCTTCCTGCTCAGTGAGCGCGCCTCCTACATCACCAGCCAGGTGTTCCAGGTGGACGGGGGGATGACGCTGTGACCCGGGCGGTGGCATCCCCGTTGTGTGACGCCGACATGGTGCGCCTGGACTCCTCCGGTGCGGCCTTCGCCGTGCGGGTCCCCGTGCGCGGTGACGATCCGTACCTGCGGGGCCACTTCCCCGATTTGGCGGTGTTCCCCGGGGTCTTCGTCGTGGAGGCGCTGTGCCGGGCGATGGCCGGCGCCGCCGGGGACCGCCCGCCCGAGCTGGCCGAGCTGCGCTCGGTGCGGTTTCTCGCGCCGCTGCTCGACGGTGACACGCTCACGCTCAAGGTGCGGGCCGAGGAGTCGCCGGGTGGCTGGGACGTGCGCGCGGTGGCGTACCGCGCGGACGGCACCACCACGGCCAAGCTGCGCGCCCTCTTCACCGCCGCCGGAGCCGGCGATGGGTGAGCACGCCGAGATCCGGGCGGTGCTCCCGCAACGTCATCCGATGCTGCTGGTGGACCGGGTGCTCGCGCTGGAGCCGGGACGCCTCATCCGGACGGTCAAGCTGGTCAGCGCGACCGAGCCCTGCTACGCCGACCTGCCGGAGAGCGCCGAGCCGTGGCGGTTCGCGTACCCGCGGTCGCTGATGATCGAGTCGTTCGGCCAGAGCGCCGCCCTGCTCTGGCTCGGGGACAGCCCACCGCCGGACGACGACGGCGTGCTGATGTTCGCCGGCGCCCGGGACTGGCACTTCGCCGGCTCGGCGTACCCCGGTGACGTCCTCCGGCACGAGGTCCGCCTCGACTCCGTGGTCGCCGACACCGCGTTTGCCCACGGCGAGACCTGGATCGGCGATCGCCGGGTGGCCACCGTGGGCACCCTCATCGCCACCCGCCGCCCCGTCGCCCGGCCGGCGGTCCCGCCGTCCGGCGTCGCTCACCCTCATCCAATGGTTTCGGTCACGGAAGGACAGCGATGACGATCAAGGAACAGCAGCTGGAGGAGCTTCGCGAGATCGTCGCGGAGGTGCTGGAGGTTGAGCCGGAGGAGCTCACCGACACCGGCGACTTCATGGACGAGTACGAGGCGGACTCGCTGCGTGCCATCGAGATCCTGGCCCGTATCGACAAGCAGTTCAAGGTTGAGATTCCGCAGGCGGAGCTCCCCGAACTGCGCAACCTGAAGGCCGTGCACGCCGCCCTGACCCGGCACGCCACCGGCCGGGACTGAGCCGTGGTCCGCGTCGCGGTGACCGGGCTCGGTCCGGTATCGAGCATCGGGGTTGGCGTGTCGGCGTTCGCCGGCGCGCTGCGCTCCGGGCGATCCGGCATATCCCGGATCACCAGCTTCGACACCTCCGGGTTTCCGTTCGTGAAGGCAGGTGAGGTGCGCGGGTTCCGACCCGAGGACCACCTGTCCAGGCTGGACCCGTCCCGGTGGGGCCGGTCCAGCCTGTTCGCGGCCACCGCGGCGCGGCTCGCGGCCGCCGACGGCGGTCTCGACCCGGACCGGATCGACGCCGGACGCGCGCACGCGGTGATCGGCACCACCAGTGGCGAGTCGCAGGTGCTGGAGGCGCTGACTGCCCAGATCCTCGCCGAGGGGTTCGCCGGCCAGGACCCGACCCTGCTGGCGCAGCTACCGGCGAACCGGCTCGCGCACGCGGTGAGTGAGGAACTTGGCCTCGCCGGTGAGTCGCTCACCCTGGCCACGGCCTGCTCCGCCAGCAACTACGCGATCGGGTACGGCTACGACCTGCTCGTCGCCGGTGAGGCCGACGTGGTGTTCGCCGGCGGTGCCGACGCGGTGTGCCGGTGGGCGCACGCCGGCTTCTTCAGGCTGGGCGCGCTCACCGAGCACGCGTGCGCGCCGTTCGACCGGGACCGCTCCGGCATCCTCACCGGCGAGGGCGGGGCGGTGCTGATGCTGGAGACGTTCGAGCACGCCCGCGCCCGCGGCGCGCGCATCTATGCCGAGCTGCTGGGGTACGGGCTCAACTGCGACGCACACCATCCGGTGGCACCGCACGCACCCAGCATCGCGGATTGCATCCGGCTGGCGCACCGCAACGCCGGGGTGAAACCCGAGGACGTCGACTACATCTCCGCGCACGGCACCGGCACACCCGCCAACGACTTCGTGGAGGGCGCGGCCATCCTGGAGGTCTTCGGGCCCGAGCCACCGCCGGTGAGCTCGATCAAGTCGATGATCGGGCACACGATGGGCGCGGCGAGCGGGTTCGGCGCCATCGCCGGGGTGCTGGCGATCGACCGAGGTTTCCTGCCTCCCACCGTGAACTGGGAACATCCCGACGAGGGGCTGCCGGGTCTCGACCCCGTGCCGAACGTGGCCCGCGACGCCACAGTGCGCGTGGTGCAGAACGACGGGTTCGCCTTCGGCGGCAACAACGCCATCGTGATGCTGGGAGCGGTGGCGTGACCGGCGTGGGCGTGTTCGGCTGGTCCGCGCTGACCTCAGCCGGCGAGGCCACGTCCGCAGCCACCGCGTCGCTGCCGCGCTCCGACGCCCCGGTCGCCCCCGGCACCGGCGGCCTGCCCACCGAGTCGCTTCCGTCGCCGCGTGGACACGTCGTGCCGGGCTTCGACATCCGGGCCCGGCTCGGCCGCAAGGGGACCAGCACGTACGACCGGGCCACCGGTCTGGCGGTGGCCTGCTGCGAGGACGCCCTCGGCGCGGCCGAACTGGCCGCCGACGCCGACCGTGGTCGCGTCGGTGTGGTGCTCGGCACGACGATCGGCAGTTTCCGGTCCACCAGCGACTTCAGTCGCGAGACCCTGGTGCAGGAGAAGCCGTACCTGGTGAATCCGATGCTGTTCCCGAACACCGTGATGAACGGCGCGGCCGGCCAGGTCGCGATCCGGCACGGCCTGCGCGGCGTCAACGCCACCGTCGCGGGCGGCGCGCTCGGTTTCCTCAACGCCGTCCGGTACGCCGAGATGGTGCTCGCCGGCGGGTACGCCGACGTGATGCTCGCCGGCGCCGTCGAGGAGTTCTCCGCACACCGGGCGTGGGCCGCACACCTCACCGGCACGACGGCCGAGGTGCCGCTCGGCGAGGCGGCCGCCGTGTTCGTCCTGTCCGCGCCCCGGCCACCGGCCTGGGTCGGCGCCGCGCCGATCGCCGACCTCGTCACCGCCACCGGGTTCGGTCCGGGCGGCACCGGGGCGCGCGCACTCCTGGCCTGCGCCCGGCGCGCCCTGGACCGGGCCGGCGTCGCACCCTCCGACGTCACCGCGGTCCTCACCGGCGAGGCCGACGAGGCGGGTCAGGACGAGTACGTCGCCCTCGCCGGACTGCTCCGCCACCGGCCTCGCCGGGTGGCGGCGAAGAGGCTGCTGGGGGAGTGCGACGCGGCCTCGGCCGCCGCCGCGCTCGCGGTCTGGCTGGCCGACCCGGAGCCGGCCGGGCCGGCCCTGCTCACCGCCCGTAACGCCGACGGCGCGGTGGCCGTAGCTGTCGTGAGGAGGTGCGCCGATGCCGGCACTGGTGACCGGTAGCGCCGTCCGTACCTGCCTGGGCGACGGCCAGCGGACGTTCGCGGCGCTGCTCAGCGGCGCCTGCGGAGCGGCACCGTTGCGGCACCCCGGCGGGGAGCTTCTGAACGTCTCGCACGGCTACCACGCCGCCGGCACGGCACCCTTCGGCGCCGCCCGGATGTTGTCGGCGTGCGTGGCCGAGGCGGTGGCCGCGTCCGGGCTGGACACCGGCCGCCGTCGGGTCACCGCCCTGGTGGGTACCGGGCTGCGGGAACTCGGCGCGGTGGAGGAGTTCGCGCTCAGCGGGGTCCGTCCGCCGCGGTCGAAGCTGCACTTCGCCGAGGCGGTACGCCGCGTGCTGCCGGGCGTCACCGACGTCATCACGGTGTCCAACGCGTGCAGCGCGGGTGGACACGTCCTCGCACTGGCCGAGGACATGCTGGCCCTGGGCGACGCCGACGCCGTCGTGGTCGCCGCCGCCGACACCATGACACGCTCCATGCTGGCGATGATCGGGCGGGTGAGCGATCCGCCCACCACGCGGGTCCGCCCCTTCGACCGGGAGCGCACCGGTGTGCTGCTCGGCGACGGAGCGGCGGCGCTGGTCGTGGAACCGGCGGACGCCTCCGGACCGGCGCTCGCGCGGGTCGCCGGCACCGGCCTGTCCTGCGACGCCCGGCACGAGACCGCGCCCGACGTGGACGGCATCTGCCGTGCCATGCGCGACGCGTACGCCCGTGCGGGGCGGGAGCCGTCGGAGACCGATCTGGTGATCGCGCACGGCACCGGCACCGCGCTCAACGACCCGGCCGAGTGCCGGGCACTGCGGGCCGTGGTCGACGCCGGGGGCGGCTCGCCGCTGATCACCGCGGTCAAGGGCGCTGTGGGGCACACCTCCGGTGCCGCAGCGCTCGTCAACGTCGACGTGGCGATCCGCTGCCTGGCGACCGGCCTGGTGCCGCCGGTGGCCGGCCTGCGCACGGTCCTGCCAGAGGGCGCCGGACTGCGGTTCGTCGTGGGCGACTTCGTCGGGTTGCGGCCCCGGCTGGTGCAGGTCAACGCCTTCGGGTTCGGCGGCGTCAACGCGGTCTCCCTGCTGGAGGCGTCGTGACCACCGCCATGTACGTGACCGGTTGGAGCCTCCACCTGCCCGGTGCCGACCTGAGCGCCGCGGGAACGGGGGAGTGGGCGCGTGCGAAGGCCGCCACCGCCGACCGGGCGGCCACGCTGCTGGGTCGCAAGGGCCTGCTCTCCAAGGACCCTGCGACGCGGCTCGCGCTCTGCGCCGTGCACCGGGCGCTCGGGTTGACACCGGGCCGCCACCCACTGCCGACGCCGCTGCCCGGAACCGCTGTGGTGGCCTGCAGCAATCTGGGCAACGTCGAGACCGTGGCCCGGGTGGCCCGGACGGTCACCGAGGAGGGTGGGCGGGCGGTCAGTGTGCTCGACGCGCCGGGCGTGTCCAGCAACGTGGTGTCCAGCGCGGTGGCGCTGTGGTTCGGCTTCGGCGGCCCGAATCTGATGATCTGCTCCGGCGCCCGGTCCGGGCGGGCCGGCCTGCGCACCGCCGCGCTGCTGCTGGCGGCGGGCCGCGCCGACCGGGTGGTGCTGGTCGGCGTGGAGCCGGCCGACGAGATCGCGGTGGCGCTGCACGCCGGTGCCCCGCCGTTGCGCTCGGGTGCCGCCTGCGTCGTGCTCACCGCGCGCCCGGGCCCCCTCGCCGTCCACTCGCGACCGCCGCTGCCCGCGGCCGTGCCGTTGCCGTCCGGACCGGTCGACCGCTGGGGTGACACCTACGGCGCACGCGACATCGTCGCCCTCGCCCTGGCCGCACACCTGGTGGCCGACGAGGGACACGGCGCACTGGCCGTGGGCGATCCCGGCGACATGCCGTTCGCCGTTCTCGGCGGTGCGTCGTGACCGTACCCCTGCACGTGCTCAACGAGGGTGATCCGGACGCCCCGCTCGTCGCGTTCGCGCACGGGCTGGAGGACACCTGGCAGAGCTGGCGACCCCTCGCCGAGTGGCTCGGCCCGCGCCGGCGCCTGGTCGCCCTGGACCTGCCCTGGCGTGCCGGCAACGACTACCGGTGGCGGCACCGGTCGCCCGCGGACTGGCTGCGCTCGGGCCTGGCCGCGTTGCCCCGGACCCCGGACGTGCTGGTGGCGCACTCGTTCGGCGGTAACGCCGCACTCCAGCTGCTCTGCGCCGACGAACCCCTCGCCGGGCAAACCGTCGCGCTGATCTGCCCCCTGTACCGACCTCCCGGAGGGCCCGTTACCTGGGCACTGTTCGACCGTTCCCGGGAGACGTTCGTGCAGCACATCCACGACGGCCTGCGCGCCCGGATGGGCAGCCGGGCGGCCCGCATCGACGCCGGGCTGCTGGCGGCGATGACGGACCTGGCGATCGAGCGGGTGGGCCCGGCCGGGTTCCTCACCGTCTTCGAGCAGTACCTGGCGACCGCCGACCTGTCACTCGAGGCGGTGGACCGGCCGGTCGCGGTGCTCGCCGGCGGCGCGGATCCCACGCTGACCCCGAAGGCGGCGGAGGTGCTCGCCGCCGGCATGCCGGGCGGCCGCCTCCACCTGCGCGACGACTACGACCACTTCTGCCATGTACGGCACGCCCAGGGAATCGCCGACCGGGTCGCCGACCTGGCCCGGCTGGCCCGGGCGACGATGGGAACGGCGGGATGAGCAATGACCGTGACGACCACACCAAGACCCACAGTGGTGCACACCGAGCCGGGGTATGAGGGCGCCAACATCCGTACCTGGATCGGTTTCAAGCACTTCCTCTACCTGGTCGAGCAGGGCGTGCTGCGCTGGCTCCGCGACCAGGGCGCCGGCGCCGGTGGGCTGTACCTGCGGCACGGTCTCGGCCTGGAGATCGTGGACAGCTCCGTGCAACTGCCCGCCGTGCTCGAACTGGACGACGAGGTGCGGGCCGAGGTGACGACGGTCCGGGACAACCTGCTGAGCGTCCGGCTCGTGTCGACCCGGGACGGACAGGAGGTGACCGCGCTGCGGGGCCGGGTGCGGGTCGCGCTCGTCCGCGAACGCACCGCCGAGACCCACCGTCGCGCGCCCGGCGGGCTCGACGCACTGGCGGTCCCCGAGCTGGCCGCGGCGACCACGGTGAGCCACCCGGACCATCGGTCGCTGGCGCCCGGTGAGACCGCCGAGGACGTGCTCGGCGCGGAGCCGGGCGCACACCTGTGGTCCTGGCGGGCGCCGTACTTCTACTGCCACTACTCCGACCGGGTCCAGCACTCCGGGTTCGTGCGCGCTCTGGAGGAGGTGGTGGACCGGTTCCTCGCCGACCGCGGCATCTCCGTCGGCCGCCTGCTGACCGAGCGGTCCTGGATCCCGGTGGTGTCGCGCTGCCACCTGCAGCTGGTCGAGGCCGCGCGGATGGAGGAGATTGTGCACACCGTCTTCACCGTCACCGACATCCTGCGCGGCGTGCTGTTCGACGGACGGATGCGGTGCTACGTCCAACGCGGCGACCGCCTGGTGCAGGTCGCGCAGGCGCGGATCCTGCACGGCTACGCCATCGCCGCCGGACCCGGCGCGGGCGGCATGGCCGAGCTCGATGACGAGGTGCTCGCGGCGCTGCGGGGAGACCGACGATGAGCGCCCGGCCGCGGCTGTACTTCTCGTTCCGCAGCCCGTACAGCTGGCTCGCGGTGCGGCGGTTGCGCGAGGCCGTACCCGATCTGTTCACCAGGATGGACCTACAGCCGTACTGGGACCCGGACGAGCGATCGGCGGCGGCGCTGGCGGCGCGCGGCGGCGAGTTCCACTACGTGCAGATGAGCCGGGCCAAGCACCTGTACATGCTGCTCGACACCAAACGCCTGGCCCAGCGCCAGAACCTGAGCATGGCCTGGCCGATCGACCGGGACCCGTGGTGGGAGCTGCCGCATCTGGCCTGGCTGGCCGCCCGACGCGAGGGCCTGGCCGAGGCGCTCTACGACGCGCTGGTGCAGGCCCGCTGGGGACGGGGTGAGGACATCTGCCAGCCCGACACGGTGCGCAGTGCGGCCAAGGAGGCCGGGTTGGCGCCGGAGACGGCGGTGCTGGCCGCCGAGTCGGCGAGCATCCGGGAGGAGGGCGTCGAGTGCCTGTACCGCGCGTACCTCGACGACATCTTCGGCATCCCCTACCTGAAGCTGGGGCGGCACCGGTTCTGGGGGCTGGAACGGGTCGACGCCTTCCTGGAGGTGTGGCAGGCGGGTGACGACCGGCCGGTGGTCACCGAGCCGACCCGGCTGACCCCGTCGTACGACCTCGACACCCCGGGCGGATGCGGATGAGCACGCGCCGCGAACCGCTCGCCGAACGGCGCTACCGCAAGCAGCGGCTCGCCGCGACACTGCGGCTGTTCGCCCGCCTCGGCTTCGACCACGGCGCAGGTGGACACGTCACCGCCCGCGACCCGATCGAGCCGGACCACTTCTGGATCAACCCGTTCGGCAAGCACTTCGGACACGTGCGGGTCGCCGACCTGCTGCTGGTCGACGAGTCCGGCACGGTGGTCGCGGGCGAGGGCAGCGTGAACCCGGCCGGGTACGCGATCCACTCGCACGTGCACGCCGCCCGGCCGGACGTGGTGGCGGCCGCGCACACGCACTCCACGTACGGGCGGGCCTGGTCCACCCTCGGCCGGCCGCTCGACCCGCTCACCCAGGACGCCTGCGCCTTCTACGAGGACCACTCGGTCTATGACGGCTTCGAGGGCGTGGTCCTGGAGTCGCAGGAGGCGAAGCACATCGCCGACCGGCTCGGCGATGCGAAGGCGGTGATCCTGCGCAATCACGGCCTGCTCACCGTCGGCGGGAGCGTGCAGGAGGCGGCGTGGTGGTTCATCACCATGGATCGCAGCTGCCAGGTGCAACTGCTCGCCGAGGCGGCCGGCCGGCCGGTACCGATCCGCCCGGACGCCGCGCGGGCCACGGCGGCCCTGATGGGCACGCCGGGCATGGGCCGGCTCAACTTCTCTCCGCTGTACGACGACATCGTCCGCGCCCAACCCGACCTGATCGAGGAGTAGACGCGCCTATGCCGACGTTGATGAACGACCTCATCGCCGCGAACGGACACCGCACCGCCCTGGTCGACAAGCGCGGCCGTTCCAGCTGGTCGGAGCTCGGTTCGCGGGTGCATCGCTGGATGGGCGTCCTGGCCGCCGAGGGGCTGGGTCGCGGCGACCAGGTGGCCTGCGTGCTCGGCAATCGCCGGGAGACGTTCGAGATCCTGCTCGCCTGCCTGCACCGCGGGATCACCGTGGTGCCGGTGAACTGGCACCTGACCGAGCCGGAGATCGCCTATCTGATCACCGACTCGGAGTGTCGGGGGCTGATCGTCGAGGAGCCCTACGCGCAGGTGAGTGGCCGGGCCGCCGCCCGCGCGCCGGGGGAGGTGCCGACGCGGCTGGTGCTCGGCGACCGTGACGTGCCCGGCTTCCGGGCGGTGGAGCCTCTGCTCGCCGCCGCGGATCCGGTCGAACCGGCCGAGCAGTTCTGTGGCTCCACCATGCTCTACACGTCCGGGACCACCGGTGCGCCCAAGGGTGTGGTCAACGGCATGTTCGTGGTCGGAGCGCCGTTCACCCGGGTGGCCAAACTGCTGGAGTACGCCCGCGTGGTCCTCGACGTCCCGGCGAACGAGCGGTTCCTGCTCGACGGGCCCTGGTACCACTCGTCGCAGCTGTTCCTCGCGCTGCTCGCCCTGCTGCGCGGCTGCACGCTGCACATCCAGGAGCGGTTCGACCCGGAGGCCACGCTCGCGGTCATCGACGCGGAGCAGATTTCCGCGGCGCATCTGGTGCCGACCCAGCTGGTGCGGTTGCTCCGGCTGCCGGAGCACGTCCGCCGCGGCTTCTCCGGCGCATCGCTACGGCGGGTCTGGCACGGCGGCGGGCCGTGCCCGCCGGACGTCAAACGGGCCATGATCGAGTGGTGGGGGCCGATGTTCCTGGAGTACTACGGCGCCACTGAGGGCGGCGTCGTGAGCCTGATCAACTCGCAGGACTGGCTGCGCCGGCCGGGCAGCGTGGGCCGCGCCGTGCCGCCGTACGAACTCGTGGTGGTCGACGAGGAGGGTGTCCCGGTGCCCGCCGGCGTGTCCGGGCGGGTGTTCGTCCGGCGCCTGACCGGGCGCACGTTCCGGTACCACAAGGCGCCCGAGAAGACCCGGGCTGTGCACCTGGCCGCGGACAAGTTCACCTACGGCGAACTGGGACACCTGGACGAGGCCGGCTTCCTGTACCTCGACGGCCGTGCCCAGGACCTGATCGTCACCGGAGGTGTGAACGTCTATCCCACTGAGGTCGAAGCGGTGCTGCTGGCCCATCCGGCGGTACGGGACGCGGCCGTCATCGGCGTGCCGGACTACGAGTTCGGGGAGCACGTGGTCGCGGTGATCGAGCCGGTCCTGCCCGAGCCGACTGACCTGTTCGCGCTGCTCGATCCGCACTGCCGCCGCTCGCTCGCGGGTTTCAAGACGCCTCGGGCGTACCACGTGGTGGCCGCTCTGCCCCGGGACGCCTCCGGCAAGTTGCGCAAGGACGCTCTGCGCCGCGCCATCGCGCCGCCCGCGCCGGACGACCCGGATGCGCTGCTGGAGCAGACGTCGTCGGCGGAGACGGTGCCGTGACCGGCGTGCCGGGCGCCACCAGGCCGGACATCGCCCATCCGGCCACCTACGCGCACGGGGTGCCGCACGCCGAGTTCGCCCGTCGGCGGCGCGACGAACCGGTGGCCTGGGTCGACGAGCCGCTACTGACCCGACACAGCGCGAGCGGCCGGATCACCGAGCGTGGCCGCGGGTACTGGGCGGTCACCACGCACGCGGCGGTGCAGGAGGCGTCGCGGCGTACCAGCGACTTTTCGTCCGGGCGGGCCGGCGCCTTCCTCGTCGACCCGCGGACACCGGCGGACCTGCGGCAGACCAGGCAGCTGCTGATCAGCATGGACGCACCGCAGCACGTCCAGATCCGCCGCCTGGTGACATCGGTCTTCACGCCCCGGGCGGTCGGCAATCTCGCCGACGGGGTCTCGGCACACGCCACCGAGCTGGTCCGGCGCGTCGTGCGCGCCGGCGAGCTGGACGTGGTCACCGACCTGGCGGCCGAGTTGCCGTTGCTGGTGCTCTGCGACCTGCTCGGTGTCCCGCGCACCGATCGCCACCTGCTGTACGGGTGGAGCAACCATCTGGTCGGCTTCGACGATCCCGAGTTCGGCGGCGGGGACGTGGACGCGTACCGGCGGACGTTCGCCGAGGCGTTCACCTACGCGCTCGAGCTGGCTGCCGAGCGCCGCGCGCACCCGCAGGCCGACCTGATCAGCCGGCTCGCCGTCGCCGAGGTGGACGGCCGGCGGCTGTCCGACCGCGAGTTCTGCATGTTCTGGCTGCTGCTGGTGGTGGCCGGTAACGAGACCACCCGACACCTCATCGCCGGCTCGCTGTCGGCCCTGATCGACGACCCTGAGCAGCGTGACCGACTGGTGGCTGGCACGGTGCCCATCGCCGCGGCGGTCGACGAGCTGATCCGTCACGTCACGCCGATCATGCAGTTCCGACGTACCGCCACGTGCGACACCGAGCTGGCCGGGCAGGCCATCGCGGCCGGCGACAAGGTGGTCCTCTACTACACCTCGGCGAACCGAGACCCGGCCGTCTTCACCGAGCCGGACCGGCTCGACCTGGGCCGCAATCCCAATCCGCATCTGGCGTTCGGCATCGGGCCTCATTTCTGCCTGGGCGCCCACCTGGCCCGGCAGGAGTTGGCCGCCCTGCTCCGGGCGATCCTCCCGCACCTGCCGTCGCTGGTGCGTACCGGACCGGAGGTCCGGTTGGAATCGAACTTCGTGAACGGTCTGAAGTCTTTTCCCGCACAGATCCGATAAGCGCGTGCCTCAGCCAATGGAAGGGAATTCCGCGATGGAACAGTTCCGGATCGACATTCCACAACCCGATGTCGACGACCTGCGTCGCCGACTGGCCGCCACCCGGTGGCCCGGCGAGCTCGCCAACGTCGGATGGGAACGCGGCGTGCCGCTGGCCTACCTGCAGGAGCTCACCGACTACTGGGCCACCACCTTCGACTGGCGGGCCGCGGAGGCTCGGCTCAACCAGATGCCCCAGTTCCGGACCGAGATCGACGGCGCGACCATCCACTTCGTGCACGTGCGCAGCCCGGAACCGGACGCGGTGCCGCTGATCCTCACGCACGGCTGGCCCGGCTCGTTCGCGGAGTTCACCGAGATCGTCGGCCCGCTCACCGACCCCCGCGCACACGGTGGTGACCCGGCCGACGCGTGCCACGTGGTGATCCCGTCGCTGCCCGGGTACGGCTTCTCCACCCTGCCGGACACCGGCTGGGACGTGGTGCGGATCGCCTCCGCGTGGATGGAGCTGATGCGCCGGCTCGGCTACGACAGGTACGTGGCGCAGGGCGGTGACGCCGGATCGGTGATCTCCCAGGCGCTCGGCACCATCGACCCGACGCACTGCGCGGGGGTGCACGTGAACATGCTGATGACCTTCCCGTCCGGCGACCCGGCCGACCTGGCCGGCTTGAGCGAGCGGGACCTGGCGCGACTGGGCCGGCTGCGCGAGTTCGACGAGCACCTGTCCGGGTACATGAAGATCCAGCAGACCCGCCCCCAGACGCTGGCGTACGCGCTCACCGACTCACCGGTCGGGCAACTCGCCTGGATCGTGGAGAAGTTCCGGGAGTGGACCGACAGCGAGAAGGTTCCGGAGGACGCGGTGTCGCGCGACGACATCCTGACGCTCGTTTCGCTGTACTGGTTCACCGCCACCGCCGGGCCTTCGGCGCAGTTCTACTACGAGGGCGCGAGCGCGGTGAAGGCGGCGGCCGCCGGGGCGGCGCCCCCTCCGATCACCGTGCCGGTCGGTGTGGCCGTGTTCCCGAAGGACATCTTCCTGCCGGTACGCCGATTCGCCGAGGCGCACATCTCCACCATCGCCCGGTGGACCGAGTTTGACCGGGGCGGTCACTTCGCCGCCCTGGAGCAGCCCGGCCCCCTGGTCGACGACGTCCGAGCGTTCCTGCGTCTGGTGCGCTGATCGACCACCGCCGCGGCCGGCCGGGATCACCCGGCCGGCCGCGGTGCGCGTCAGAGGACGACAGCGCCGGTGGTGATGGCGGACAGCAACGTCCTGGCCTGGACGTTGACATAGTGCCCGTGCCGCAGCAGCGCGGTCAGCTGGCCCGGTGTCAGCCAGCGGTATCCCGGCGGCGGGTCGGCGGGCGCCGCGTCGGACTCCAGGACGACGCAGCGGTTCTCCGCGTGGTAGAAACGCCCGCCCTCCTCGGCGTGCACCACGTCGTATCGGATCTGGCCGGGCGCTGCCGACCTGATCAGGTCCAGGAATGCCGGTCCGGTGCCCGAGCCGTGATGCCCGGGTGTGCACTGCACGGTCGGCCCGAGCTCCACGGTGTTGTGGAAGCCGGCCTCCACCCGGGCGTGCGTGAGCAGATGCGGCACGCCGCCGAACCGGCGGGTCAGGAATGCGATCAACCCTCGTTCCAGCGGTTCGAAGAGTGGCTGGGTCCAGCCGCGCACCTCGCGGTTGTCGGCTTCGACCGAGACCGCCATCACCCGAAAGTAGCGCGGCGGCACGTGTTCGATGGTCCGGTCGCCGGTGGTCCAGCCGGGCAGCCCGCGCAGCGGCACCAACCGGCCGTGAAGGTCGTGGCGTGTGCGTTCCGCTGTGAACCAGGAACGCACCTCGGTGTCGTCGTGCCGGGCCACCGCATCGCCGTAGGCCACCGGCGCGCAGGCCAGAACCGTGCGGGTGTCCATGTTGATCAGGTTGTCGACCTGCATCAGACGGCCGATCTGGCCGAGGGTGAGCCAGCAGAAGTCCGCACCGACGTCGATCGGGGCGCCGATCTCGACGATCATGTTCCGGTTCGTCTTGTGGTGGAACCAGGACCCGTGTTCCGACTGGAGCACGTCGGTGAGCGGCCGGCCGCGGTGCGGGTCGGTGAAGAACTCCAGGTGGCGCACCGGCGCCCCGCGGTGCGCCCCGGTGTAGTTGCTGCGGGTGGCCTGGACCGTCGGCGAGAGCTGCACCGGTGTCGGGTTGCCGGGCTCGGCCTTGGCCTGCAGGAGGAAGTGCAGAACGCCGTCGAACTCGGTGGCGACGATGCCCAGGATGCCCACCTCGGGCTGGTTGATGATCGGCTGCCACCACTCCAGGTGCGGCGACCCACCGGTGCGTACGTGCAGACCCTCCACCGTAAAGAAGCGGCCGCTGTGGTGCACCAGGTTGCCGGTGCCCGGGGCGAACCCCCAACCGTCCAGCTCGTGGAACGGTATCGGCGTCACCCGGAACCGCTGGGCGCGCGCCCGCTCGGCCAGCCAGCCCGGCACGTCCGTCGTACGCATGGCCGCGCCGGCCTCGGTCTCGGCCGCCGAGCGAGCCAGGCGTTGCGCCAGCCCGTCGTCCGTACGTGGGCGCAGCCGGAGCGCCGTCCCCGGCGCGCTCATCCGGCCAGCTCGATCCGGGTGTCGTCACCGATCACCAGCCGGTGCGCGAGGCCGTCGCCCGCACTGACCGTCGCGGCGCGCCCGATCAGCGACCGGGCCAGTGGCGGCACCGCCGAGATGGTGGCACCGGCGAGCACCACCGAGTCGGCCACGTGGCACCGACGCAGGGCGCAGTCCGGGCCGACGGCGGTGAACGGCCCCACCGTGCTGTCCTCCACGAGGGTTCCCGCCCCGATGACGGCCGGTCCCTCGATGCGGGAGCGCACCACCCGGGCGCCGGGCTCGACGACGACCTGCCCGCTCAGGATGCTGGCCGGGTCGACGTCGCCGGCGATGCTGGGCGTCAGATCGGCCAGAATCCGGCGGTTGCAGTCGAGTAGATCGTCGACCTGCCCGGTGTCCTTCCAGTAGCCGTCGTAGACGCTGGCACGTACGTTCGCGCCGGACGCGAGGAGCCACTGGACCGCGTCGGTGATCTCCAGCTCCCCGCGAGGGCTCGCGTCGATCGCGGCCACCGCCTCGTGCACCGCGGCCGTGAAGAAGTAGACGCCGATCATCGCCAGATCGCTGCGCGGCCGGGCCGGCTTCTCCACCACCCGCAGCACGGTGCCGTGCGGGTCGAGCTCGGCGACGCCGAACTCCTGCGGGTCGCTGACCTTGTGCACCACGATCTGGGCGGCCGGGCGGTGCACGCGAAAGTCGGCGGCGATGTCGGCGACACCGTCGGGCAGCACGTTGTCACCCAGGTACATGACGAAGTCGTCGTCGCCGAGGAAGGAGCGCGCCAGCCGGACACAGTCCGCCAGCCCGCGCGGCTGGTCCTGGTGCAGGTAGGTGATCGGTACGCCGAAACGACGGCCGTCGCCCAGCGCCGTCCTGATGTCGGGCCCCCACCGACCGACCACCACCCCGATCTCGGTGACGCCGAGGCCGCTGACGGTCTCCAGCACCAGTTCCAGTACCGGTCGATTGGCCACCGGGAGCAGTTGTTTCGGCATGGAATGACTGAGCGGGCGGAATCGCGTGCCGGAACCGCCCGACAGGACCAGAGCCTTCACTGTGGGAATTCCTTTCCTTGGAGGAAGTGTGGACGCTCGTTCAGTGGCGCCCGGCGACGAATTCCCGGATGGTCCGCCCGACGTGGAGGATCATGTCGTCGGTGATGCCGGGATAGACGCCGATCCAGAACGTGCCGTGCACCACCGCGTCGCTGTTGGACAGGTCACCGGCGATCCGGAACTCGACATCCCGGTAGGCCGGGTGCCGGGTCAGGTTGCCGCTGAACAGCAGCCGGGTACGGATCTGCCGCTCCTCCAGGTGTTGCTGCAGCTCACCGCGGCTGAACGGTGCGTCGGGCGTGACGGTGAGCGCGAACCCGAACCAGCTCGGATCCGAGCCCGGTGTGGGACGCGGCAGCAGCAGCCCCGGCACTCCGTCGAGCTCCTCCCGCAGCCGCTGCCAGTTCTTGCGCCGGGCCTCACCGAACGACTGGATCCGCTCCAGTTGGCTCAGCCCGAGCGCCGCCTGCAGGTCGGTCGCCTTCAGGTTGTAGCCGACGTGCGAGAACGTGTACTTGTGGTCGTAACCGGCCGGCAGTGTGCCGAGCTGCCAGTCGAACCGCCTCTTGCAGCGGTTGTCCTCCCCGGGCTCGCACCAGCAGTCGCGCCCCCAGTCCCGGAAGGACTCCACGAGGTGGGCCAGTTCCACGCTGTCGGTGAGCACGCAGCCGCCCTCGCCGGTGGTGATGTGGTGGGCGGGATAGAAACTGACCGTGCTGAGGTGGCCGAACGTGCCGGTGAGCTGCCCGCGGTACAGCGAGCCGACCGCGTCGCAGTTGTCCTCGACGAACCACAGCCCGTGCCGCTCGGCCAGGTCGGCGATCTCGGCCGCCTCGAACGGGTTGCCGAGCGCGTGGGCGATCATGACGGCGCGGGTGCGTGGCCCGATCGCTGCGGCCACCCGCTCCGCGGTGGTGTTGTACGTGCCGAGTTCCACGTCGACGAACACCGGTATCAGGCCGTTCTGCACGATCGGGTTCACGGTGGTGGGAAAGCCCGCAGCCACGGTGATGACCTCGTCGCCGGGCCGCAGTCGCCGGTCTCCCAACTCGGACGCGCGTAGCGCGGACAGGGCGAGCAGGTTCGCCGACGATCCCGAGTTGACCAGGTGGGCCTTGCGTAGGCCGAAGTACCGCGCGAAGGAGCGCTCGAACCGCAGCGCGTGGAACCCCGCGGCGATCCGCATGTCCAGCGCCGCCTCGACCAGCGCGAGCCGATCTGCGGCTTCGAGCACCGCGCCGGATGACAGCACCGGCGTGACGCCCGGAACGAACTCCTGGTCCGCCGGCGTGCGTTCGGTGTGATACGCCCGCACCAGGTCCAGGATGGTTGCCTTGAGGTCCGGATTCATGGGGTGCTCGCCTCCTGCGCGGGATGGCCGGGGAACGGGTGGGACCGGGCGGCCTGCCAGATCCCGTGCAGCGTTTCGGGCAGCTTCCGGCGCGCCGACCAGCCGAGCACCGTGTACGCCCGGCGGGTGTCGGCCCGCTGCCAGTCGCCGTCGGCGGAGCGTGCGCCGGTCGTGGCCGACGGCCGCAGATCCAGCCGGTAGGGGACACCGCTGACCTCGGCGAGCGCCCGGACGAGTTCCTCGGCGGTCCGGGTGACACCCGACCCGATGTTGAACAGCCCGGGAGCGATCTGCCGTGCCGTGCCGGCGGCCAGGACGGCGTCGGCGGCGTCGCGCGCGTCCACGTAGTCGCGGTACTGCGCCAGGTCGGTCAGCTCCAGGTGTGCTGTCGTGCCGGTCCGGCGCGCCGCCACCAGGCGGTCCACGGTCCGGCCCAGCACGCTGACCGGTGACATGCCGGCGCCGATGACGTTGAACAGCCGCAGCACCACGGCCTCGACGCCGTGCCGGGCCGCGAGGCGGCGCACCAGCTCGGTGCCGGCCAGCTTCGACCGTCCGTACGCGCTGCGCGGTGCGGCCGGGGAGTCCTCGGTCAGGGCTGTCGGCGGTGGCTGCGGCGCGTACTCCAGCGACGAACCCAGGTGCACCAGCCGGGCCTTGGCGCCGGCCTCGGCCACGGCCCGCACCACGAGTCCGGCGAGTTCGACGTTGGCGGCGGCGAGCCGATCGGGCTCCGGCCGCCAGATCTCACCGGCGGCGTTGACCACCACGTCGGGCCGCGCCGCGCCGATCGCCTCGGCCAGCGACCGGGTCGCGGCCTCGGGCCGGCGCCCGGCCACGACCACGTCCCAGCCCGCCGAGATCAGCCGGTCACGGACGTGCCGGCCCAGCAGACCGGTGCCGACCACCACGGCGCGCCCGGTCACGGCTCGCCCAGGCCGGCCGCCCGGCGGATGGTGTCGACCAGCCGCGCGTGCCCCAGCATCTCGGCGTGGTGCCCGGACAGGTCGTGCTCGCCGCAGACCGCCGCCACGAAGGTGCGGACCAGCGCGGCGAACTGGTCCTCGGCGGCCAGCGTTCGCGACTCGCGGCGGTCCTGCTGCCGCAGCCCGAGCACCGGGCGATGTTCGGGCGGCGGCGTGAACGCGCGCTCCAAGCGCAGCTCACCGGTGCTGCCCCACAGCTCGTACCCGCTGCGGTAGAAGTGCTCGAAGCCGAACCCGACCTGCACCGCGACCTGGTTCGGCCCGCTCAGCAGCACGGTGCCCGCCACGTCCACGCCGGACGGTCCGGTGCGCAGGTCCGCGCCCACCACCCGCAGGTTCGGGCCGACGAAGTGACGTGCCGCGCGCAGAGGATAGAAGCCGACGTCGAGCAGCGCCCCGCCGCCCAGGTCCGGGCGGTACCGGATGTCACCGTTGTGCAGCGGCGGAATCCCGAACACGCTGCTGAAGGCGCGTAGCTCCCCGATCTCGCCGGCCGCGTACGCGCGGCGCACCGCGGCGTGCTGGCCGTGCAGGAGGAAGGCGGTGTTCTCCATCAGGGTGAGGCCGCGCTCGGCCGCCTGGGCAACCAGATCCGCGGTCTGCTTCTCGGTGCCCACCATCGGCTTCTCGGCCAGCACATGCTTGCCGGCGGCCAACGCCGCGCCCGCCCACCGGTGCCTCAGGCCGATCGGCAGCGGCAGGTAGACCGCTTCCACGTCGGGACGCTCAAGTAGTGCCTCGTACCGGTTCACCGCGGCGCAGCCGAACCTGGCCGCGAAACGGTCGGTGCGTGCCGGGTCACGTCCGGCGATCGCGACGGTACGCAGCCCCGGTTCGGCCGCAGCCGCAGGCAGCAGCTTGCGCCACGCGATGTCCGCGCAGCCGAGCACGCCCAGGCGAACGGGGACCGGCACGTGGTTCATCGGCGGCGCCCCAAAAGGAGAGCGACCCGCAACCGCACGTACAGCATGGGAATCACTCGATCACCATCGCGGAGCACCGCGCGCGACGGCATCTCACACGTTGCGCAGCCGGGCCGTCGGTCCGCTGAGCGCAACTTGCGAGATGCCCGGGATGTCGAGGCTGCGGCACAGTGGTGCCATCGCAGGCAGCGTCGCTTGCCGATATTCAATCCGGGCGCCGGGCGGCACCGCAATCTGGAAGAAGATCGCGAGTGGCCAGAGCAAGCAGACTGAGCCGGATCAGTCGACTTATTCCGATGGGTAGGTGCTCACATGGTTGCATCGCGCCGGCAGTTCCTCGGCTCGGCCGCTGCTGTCTCCGGCGCTGCTGTCACCGGCATGGTCCTGCAGCCCGGCGCTGCGCAGGCCGTCGGTCACAGCGGTGGGGCGGCCTTGCCGAATGTGGTGGTGCGTCCGGACGACCCGCGTTACCCCGAACTGCTGACGCGCGGGTTCAACGCCCGTTTCGTCTTCTCCCCGGATTCGATCGTGCTGGCCTACTCGGCCGGCCAGGTTCAGGAGGCGGTGCAGCGGGCGGTCAAGGAGGGCCGCGCGTTCACCGTCCGCAGCGGCGGGCACTGCCTTGAGGCGTTGGTCGCCGACCCACGCTTCGACATGCTCATCGACGTCTCCCCGATGCACCAGATTTCCTGGGACACCAAGATGAACGCCTTCTCGGTCGGCGCGGGCAGCACGCTCGCGCAGGCGTACAAGGCGCTCTACCTGGGTTGGGGTGTGACCGTCCCCGGTGGGGTGTGCCCACCGGTGGGCATCGGCGGGCACACCGCCGGCGGGGGATACGGGCCGCTGTCCCGGCGGTACGGTCTCATCTCCGACCACCTGTACGCGGTCGAGGTGGTGACCGTCGACGCCAAGGGCAAGGCCCGCATCGTCGTCGCCACGCGCCGCCCCGACGACCCGAACCGCGACCTCTGGTGGGCGCACACCGGTGGTGGCGGCGGCAACTTCGGCGTCGTCACCCGGTACTGGTTTCGCGACCCGCGGGCCACCGGAAACAACCCGACCAAGGCGCTGCCGCGGCCGCCGGCCCGGCTCCTGATGACCTGGGTGACCTGGCCATGGGAGTCGCTGAGCCAGGCGGACTTCAAGCGGCTGGTGCAGAACCACGGTGCCTGGCACGCGGCCAACAGCGGGCCAGACTCGCCGTACGTCGCCATGCACAGCGCCCTGCATCTCAACATGAAGAGGGACTACGCGCTCTACCTCGAGTGCCGGATGGACGCCACGGCGCCCAATGCCCGCCGGATGGTTGAGGACTACATCGCCGCTGTCTCCGAGGGCGTGTCCGTGCAGGGCTTCGTCGAGATGAACGAGGAGCTCTGGCTCGTCAACGCGTTGTTCGAGTACCCCCGTTCGCTCGGCGCCCGGACGAAGTCGGCGGGCAGCAACCTGCGCAAGCCGCTCACCGACAACCAGATCGACATCGTCTACGGGGCACTGACGGACCCCGACGCCAAGAACTCCTGCCTGGTCTATCTCGGTGCCTACGGCGGGCAGGTCAACGCGATTCCGTCGGACGCCACCGCGGTGCCCCAACGCGACTCCATCCTGCGTTTCTGGATCGACTCCACCTGGGCCGATCCGAACGCTGACGCGGAGGCCGTGGAGTGGACCCGCCGGCTCTACCGGGACGTGCACGCCGCCACCGGCGGGGTGCCGGTCCCGAACGACCAGTACGACGGTTGCTACATCAACTACCCGAGCAAGGACACCAAGGACCCGGCGTGGAACACGTCAGGGGTGCCCTGGCACGACCTCTACTACAAGGACAGCTACCCGAAGCTGCAGCGGATCAAGAAGAAGTACGACCCGTTGAACATCTTCCAGCACGCCATGTCCATCGAGCCCGCCTGACCGGGCGGTTCGTCCAGGTCCTGCCCGTAAACCGCTGACACAGCCGGTCGCGAAGCGGCCCCACGCCCGTCGACCTGACGGGTGTGGGGCCGGTTGCGTCCTGCCCTGCCGACGGTGCGACGGAAGGGTGGCGGTCCTTGCCGGACAGCCGGGACGACTTGCAGTCCCGGCCGACCCGATCCGATCAGCAAACGGAGGACCGACATGACGAGCCCGGACGGCAACGCGAGCGCCCCAACCAAGGTGTTCCTGGTGCAACAGGGTGTCTGGGAGATGCCGCTGGAGTCGATGCCGCTGGCGTCGGGCTACCTGAAGTCGACGGCCCTGGCCGACGACCGGATCCGCGACGCCTGCGACATCAGCATCCACAACTTCCGCGGCGGCACCACCAACGCCACCATGGCCAACGCCCTGTTCAGCGACGAGCCGCCGGACGTTCTCGCGTTCAGCGTGCTGGGCTGGAACTACCGGTCCTTCGGATCACTGGCCGCGACGTTCAAACAGCTCAACCCGGACGGCTGGGTCGTCTTCGGCGGCACCCACGTGGCCGAGCAGGCCGACCGGGTGTTCCGGATGTTCCCCGAGGTGGACGTCGTGGTCAACGGGGAGGGCGAGCTGACGTTCCGCGATCTGCTCAACTGCTATCTGGACGGCGTGGACAAGCACGCGCTGCACGCGGTGGCCGGTGTGTCGTTCCGCGAAACCGACGGCGCCACCTGCCACAACGTCGCCCGTGACCGGATCGAGGACCTCGAGATCATACCGTCGCCCTTCCTGACCGGGGCGCTGGAGATGACCGACGCCGACGGCAACTTCCGGTACGACGTGGCGCTGATGGAGACCAACCGGGGCTGCCCGTACAAGTGCGCATTCTGCTACTGGGGCGGCGCCGTCGGGCAGAAGGTCCGGGCGTTCTCGCCGGAGCGGATGCGCGCCGAGCTCGAGATGTTCGGCCGGCTCAAGGTGCACACAGTGGTCGCCTGCGACGCCAACTTCGGGCTCCTGCCCGGTGACGTGGAGTTCGTCGAGACGCTCATCGAGACACGGGACCGGCTCGGATTCCCGCGTGCGCTGGAGACGTCCTGGGCGAAGAACAAGTCGAAGACCTTCTTTCGCATCGTCAAGATGATGAAGGAGGCCGGCATGCGGAGCTCCTTCACGCTCGCGCTGCAGACGCTCAGCGACACCGCGCTGGACACCATGAACCGGCGCAACATGAAGGTCAACGAATGGGAGGACCTCGCCGCCTGGCTGGACGAGGAGGGGCTCGACTGTTACGCGGAGCTGATCTGGGGCGCGCCGGGCGAGACGGTGCAGTCCTTCATGGACGGCTACGACCGTCTGTCGCGCCGGGTGTCGCGGATCGCGGTCTACCCGATCCTGCTGTTGCCCAACACCGACTACATGGAGAAGAAGGAGCAGTACGGCATCAAGGCCGTCCGCGGTGACAACGACGACTTCGAGTACGTGCTCGCGCACAACACCATGACCTTCGCCGAGAACCAACAGATGCAGCGGTTCCTCTTCATGGCGCGGGTGGTGGCCGAGAACGCTGTCCTGCGCTGGATCTGGCCGGCGCTGCGGCACCTCGCCGGCATCACCCAGTCCCAGGTGCTGCGCCACCTGGACACCTGGATCAGCACCACGGACGACCCGGCGGCCGCCCCACTGCGGGGGTACGCCGCGACCGCGGTCGGCGGAACCGGCGCGTTCGGGGCGGCGATCACCTACCTCTACACCGACCCGGACGCGGAGCGGATGCTGCACCGCTGGTGGGACGAGGCGATCCGGCCGCTGGTGCCCGCCGAGGCGGCGCCGGTGCTGGACGAGGTGTTCCGGTACGACCTGCTCACCCAGCCGGTCTACCGCCCTGCCGACCGGCCAGTCGACGAGGACCTGCCGGTGGTGCTGGTACGCGACGAGGAGTACTACCTGCGCAGCGGGGTGCGGCTCCGCTACGACGTACCGGCCATCGTCGCGGCCATCCGGCGCGGCACGGAGCCGGACCTGTCGCCGGTGGACTTCACCGTCGACCTGTACTACCGCACCGGCTCGGAGTCGGCGGTCACGTCGACCAACCACGAGATCGTCGTGCACTTCATGGGAATGACCGCGGAGGAGGTCCACGACAACGCGCGGGGGCGTGCCGAGGGCCTGAGCGAGGCGGAGTTCGAGGCCACCTCGGCCACGCGGTCCGCGCAGGACGGCTCGCCGGCCCCGGACGGGCGGACCACGCTCGGGATGCTCAAGGCGGACAAGGGCGGCTGTTCCTGAGACATGCCGCGGGCCCGGCGCCTCAGTGGGAGGCGCCGGGCCCTGGCGTTCGCGCCGGCGTGCCGGTCGCGGGCAGACTGAGGCGTGGACGCTCGACGAGCGCCCACGCGGGCTCAGGGGGTCTGCGGCGATCGCCGCCGTCTACTACGTCGCCAGGTGCGACGCCGTCCAGCCGTTCAGGTCGTACTCGGACAGGCACTGCTCGACCAGGGCGATCATGTCGTCGGTGACGCCGGCCTGGCGGCCACGGCGCAGCACCTGGGCCCGGTTGTCGTCCGGGTTGCCGGCGTGGTTGCGCTCGTACAGCTCCTGACGCCCGCCGAACTCCGTGCCCACCGCGTCCCAGAGCAGCTTCATCACCTTGACCCGCTGCTCGGCGTCGGTGCCGTGCGAGCCGCGCAGGTACCGGTCCAGATACGGGCGGATCTCCGGGTTGTGGAAGTCGGCGACACCCGAGTTCAGGTAGATCAGCCCACTGCCTGCGGTGTGCTGGACGATCTCGCGCATCTTGCCGTACGCCATCGGGGCGAGGGTCCGGTACGTCAGCGCGTACTCCTCGTTGGGCTGCACGTAGCCGTCGGCCCACGGCCGGCACCGCTCGATCATGGCGTCGGACAGCGCCCACATCAGATGCCGCCAGACCATCAGCTCGCCGATGTTGCCCTGTACCTGCCGGAACTCGTCGGTGCCGTTGATCTCCACGGCCTTCATCAGCAGGCCGCAGATGAAGTCGAACTTGACCGCCAGCCGGGTGGCGCCGTGCAGGGAGAACCGCGGCATGAAGCCGGAGTCGTGGAAGAACGTGTTCGCCTTCTCCAGGTCGCCGTAGACGAAGACGTTCTCCCACGGGATCAGGGCCTGGTCGAACACGATGACCGCGTCGTTCTCGTCCATCCGGCTCGACAGGGGATAGTCGAACGGGCTGGCGGTCCGGGCAGCGGTCATCTCGTACGAGGTGCGGCAGAGCAGCTTCACCCCGGGGACGTTCATCGGCGCCATGAACACGACACCGAACTGCTTCTCCTTGATCCGGAGCCCGTGGTGGGCGATGAAGTTGTAGTTGGTCAACGCGGACCCGGTTGCCACCACCTTCGCCCCGCTCACCACGAGGCCCGCGTCGGTCTCCCGGTCCACGTGCACGTACACGTCGGCGACCTGCTCGGGGCGCAGGTGGCGGTCCACCGGCGGGTGCACGAGCGCGTGGTTGACGTGCAGCACGCGCTCCTGGCACTCCCTGTACCAGCGCCGGGCGTTGTCACCGAACGGGGCGTAGAAGTCGGCCTTGGCGCCCAGGGTGGCGAGGAACGACGCCTTGTAGTCGGGCGAGCGGCCGAGCCAGCCGTAGCACCGTCGCTGCCAGGCCGCGATGGCGTCGCGCGAGCGGCGCAGGTCGGCAGCGTCGACCGGAGCGCGGAAGAACGGATGGGTGAAGCCACCGTTGCCGGTGTCGGTCGGGACCGTCAGCACGTCGCGGTCCGGCGAGTCCCACAGCGCGTCGTACATGTTCGCGATGGTCCGGGCATTGTTGCGAAAGGCCGGATGCTCGGTGACGTCCTTGATTCGCTCGCCGTACAGCCAGATCTCCCGACCGTCGCGCAGGCTTTCCAGATATTCGGCACCGGTAAATGGCCGTAGCCCGGACGGTTGCGCCTCCGGCGTCTCCGTCGTGGATTCTGCGCTCGGCATCGGCAATCAGCTCCTCGGCGTGGCGGTGCGGATATTCATGGAGCCTGCCAGCCGGTTCGGTGGCACGACAAGGAAATGGATGCGGAACGGCAATTCAGGAGATGCCGCTGCCGTACATGGAATGCGAGCGTGGGCGGGCGACGATGAGATTCTCACGACCCACGAGGGGGCACGGTGGCACGGGACGAGATGAGCGCCAGGATCTGGTCCATGGCGGGGCTCGGGACGCCGATGGCGATCCGGACGGCGGCGACGTTGCGGCTGGCCGACCACATCGCCGACGGGGCCGACACCGCCGAAGCGATCGCGGGGGCCGAAGGGGTGGACGCGGACGCGCTGGAGCGGGTCATGCGGTACCTGGCCGTCCGGGGCCTGCTGGTCCGGGAGGGCGGCGGGCGGTACTCACTGACCCCGCTTGGCGCGGTGCTACGGGAGGAGCACCCGTCGAAGGCCCGCGCCCGGCTGGACATCGAGGGTTCCGTCGGCCGGGCCGAACTGTCGTTCGTGCAGTTGCTGCACAGCGTGCGGACGGGAGAGGCCGGTTTCCCGGTCCAGTTTGGCCGCTCCTTCTGGGAGGACTGGGCCGCCGACCCGGAACGGGCCGCGAACTTCAACCGGCTCACCAGCGACCTGGAGTCACGGTCGCCGGAGATCGTCGAAGGCATGGACTGGGGCCCGCTGGGCTGGGTCGTCGACGTCGGCGGCGGCAACGGCGCGCTGCTGATCGGGCTGCTCAACGCCTACCCGGCGCTGCGTGGCACGGTGCTCGAGATGCCGGACAACTGCGAGGCCGCCCGCAAGTCGGTCGCGGAGTCGGGGCTGGGGGAGCGCCTGGACGTGGTGGCCGGCAGCTTCTTCGACCCGCTGCCGGCCGGCGCCGGCGGGTACGTCCTGTCGTTCGTGCTGCACAACTGGGCGGACGACCCTGCGCGGGAGATCCTGCGCCGGTGCGCGCAGGCGGCCGGGCAGACCGGCGCGGTGCTGGTGGTCGAGCAGACCGGGCCCGGTGGGGAGGCCACCCACACGGGAATGGACCTCCGCATGCTGACCGCCTGCGGTGGTCGGGAGCGGACCGCCGCCGAGCTGACCGCCCTCGCGGCATCCGTCGGGCTGCGCGGCGTGGCCGTCCATCCGGCCGGCTCGTTCTCCATCGTGGAGCTGCGCGCGGCGGGCTGACCTGCCATTCCGTCGCCGCCGTCGCGCCACTGGTTGGGATACCCTGTGCCGCATGCGCTTCGGGATGCTCGGTCCGCTCGAGGTCTGGACCGCCGGCGGCAAGCCGGTGCGCATCCCGGAGCTCAAGGTCCGCGCGCTGCTGGCCGACCTGCTGGTCCACGATGGCCGGCCGGTGGCGGCGCACCGGCTCATCGACGACCTCTGGGGCGACCGACTGCCCGCCAACCCGGCCAGCGTGCTCCGCAGCAAGATGTCGCAGCTCAGGCGCGCACTGGACGACGCCGAGCCGGGGGCGCGTGATCTGGTCACGCACTCCCCGGCCGGGTATGCCCTGACGGTCGGCGACGACGCGGTGGACGTCGGCCTGTTCACCGAGCTGGTGGGCCGAGCCCGCCGCGCCGTTCACCCCCGGGACAGGATGGCGCTGCTGACCGACGCCCTGGCGCTGTGGCGCGGCCCCGCGCTCGCCGACTTCCCGGACGAGGCGTTCGTCCGTCCGGCTGTCATGCGCTGGTCGGAGGCCCGGCTGATCGCACAGGAGGAGTGGGCCGAGACAGCGCTCGACCTGGGTCGACACGCCGACGTGCTGGCCGACCTCGGCGACCTGGTGGAACGCCATCCGCTGCGCGAGCGTTTCCGCGCGGCGCGGATGCGGGCGCTCTATCGGTGCGGGCGGCAGGCCGAGGCGCTCGACGAGTTCCGGGTCTTCGGCGAGAGCATGCGCGACGAGTTGGGGCTCGACCCGGGGCCCGAACTGGTCGCCCTGCACCGCGCCCTGCTCCGCCAGGACCCGGCGCTCACCGGCCCGGCCACGACGCCGGCGCCGATCGAACCCGAACGGGGGAACCTGCCGGCCCCGCTGACCGGGCTGATCGGCCGGGACGCCGCGGTCGCCGACGCGGCTCGACTGTTGGACGCCGGCCGCCTGGTCACCCTGACCGGTCCGGGCGGTGTCGGCAAGACCCGGCTCGCGGTGGCCGTCGCCGCGCGGATCGCACCCGGTCTGCCAGCCGGCGTGTGGATGGTCGAGTTCACCACCGTGCCGCGCCCGGCCGGCGGCGGGCGGGCGCCGTCCGCCGTGATCGACGCCGTCGCCGGCACGCTCGGGCTCCGGGACGACGGCCGCTCGGGCAGCGCCTGCGGTGTCGACAGACTGGTGGCGGCACTGCGGGGCCGGCGTCTGCTGCTGGTGCTGGACAACTGCGAGCACGTCGTCGAGGATGTCGCGGAGCTCGGCCGCGAACTGCTGGATGCCTGCCCCGACCTGCGCATTCTTGCTACCAGCCGGGAGTCGCTCGGTGTGCCCGGCGAGGTTCTGGTGCTGGTGCCGCCACTGGCGCCGCCGGAGGCGGGTACGGCGACGGTCGCGGAGCTGCGCCGGTCCAGCGCCGCGGAGCTCTTCCTGGCGCGGGCGACCGCCTCCGAGCCCGGCTTCGCCCCCGACGACGAGAACGCGGCCGCGGTGGCCACCGTCTGCCGGCGGCTCGACGGCATACCGCTGGCCCTGGAACTGGCCGCCACCCGGGTGCGCACGATGGGGATCACCGAACTGGCCGCCCGCCTCGACGACCGGTTTCGACTGCTGGCTGCCCACCGGCGCGGCGGCCCGGCCCACCACGCCACCCTGCGCACCATGATCGACTGGAGCTGGGACCTGATCGGCGCGGACGAGCGGGCCCTGCTGCGACGCCTGTCGGTGTTCACCGACGGTTGCGCGCTGTCATCCGCCGAGGAGGTGTGCGCGGACCTGCCCGCCGCCGGGGGCGTGTCCCGTGCCGACGTCGCGTACCTGCTCGGGCGACTGGTGGACTGCTCGCTGGTCACGCTCGTGGAGAACGCCGACGGGGTGCGGTACCGGATGCTGGAGTCGGTGGGGGCGTACTGCGCCGAGCGGCTGCGGGAGTCCGGCGAGGACGAGGCGGTGCGGCTGCGGCACGGCACCTGCCACGCCGGCCTCGCCGAGGAGGCGGACCAGAATCTGCGCGGTCCCGTCCAGCGCCGGTGGCTGCGCCGGTTGGACGCCGAACAGGCCAACCTGCGGGCGGCTCTGGCCGCGGCGATCCAGCGTGGCGACGCGGTGCTCGCCCTCCGGCTGGCCTGCGCCTGCGCCTGGTACTGGGTACTGCGCGGCCACCTGGGCGAGGGCCGCCGTGCGCTGGCGGCGGCGGCCGCGGTACCGGGCGAGGCGCCGGCCGGCCGGCGTGCCCTGGCGCTGCTCTGGGAGGCGGGCATGGCAGCGCTCGGCGGCGATGACCCACACGACCTGCTGTGCCGGGCGGAGGCCGAGGGTCAGGCCGGCGCCGACCCGCACGCCGTGGCGCGGGCCCGCTGGCTGCTTGCCTCGGCGCTGCCCGAGGATGTCACCGCCCGGCCAGGCGACGGCCGGTTGGACGGAGTGCTGTCGGACTTCCGTAGCCTCGGCGACCGCTGGGGGGCGGCGGCCGCGCTGAGCAGCCTGGCCTGGACCGCGCTGCTGCGTGGAGACGTCGCCGCGCTGCGCCGGGACGCGGAGCGGAGTCTGGAGGAGTTCCGCGATCTCGGCGACCACTGGGGAGTGCTCCAGGCCACCAACCCACTGGCCGCGCTGGCCCGGATGACCGGGGACAGCGGCCGCGCCGCGCGGCTGCACCGCGACGCCCTCCGCATCGCCCGCGAGCTGGGCCTGTGGCCGGAGGTGTCGTACCAGCTCAACGAACTGGGACGGATCGCGCTGGACGCCGGCGACCACGCCGCCGCCGGCGATCTGCACGCCCAGGCCCGGCGGATGGCCGAGGAACAGTCCAATCTGGCCCTGGAGCAGTTCGCCGACCTGGGACTGGCGATCACGGCGCGCCGGCAGAGCAGGTGGGACGCCGCCGAGCAGCTGCTGCACCCGTGGCTGGAGTGGAACAGGCAGGCCGGCTGGCATGCCGGCGTGGCCGCAGTTGGCGCGGAGCTCGGCTTCGTCGCCGAGCAGCGCGGTGCGGCCGACGACGCGCTGCACCGGCACCGGGAGGGCTTTGCAGCGGCTCGGGACAGCGGTGACCCGCGAGCGGTGGCGCTCGCCCTGGAGGGGCTCGCCGGGGCGTACCGGCTGGCCGGTGACCCGGTGCGGGCGGCCCGACTGTTGGGCGCGGCGGACGCCGCCCGCGACGCGGCGGGACTGCCGTCACCGGACGCGGACCGGCACGACTCGAGACGCATCGCCGGGCTCCTGGCCGCCGACCTGGGGCCGGCCCAACTGGTCGCGGAGCGCGCCGCAGGGGCCGGCGCGCCGCTCGACGACCTGCTGCGCGACGACCGGTCGATGGCCCGGCGCTGACGCGAGCCTGCGCAACGCAGGAGATGAACACCGGGTCGTCCCCGTGTGATGCTTCAGCTCGCGAGACAGTGAATTCCCGGCTGAGGGGATCCGGATGTCAGAACAATCGCGCACCGATCTCGAGAAGCACGTCAAGGCAATTTGGGAAGACGTTCTCGACACCGCGTCCGGTGCGCCCGACGCCACATTTTTCGAATTGAACGGGCAATCGATAGCGGCTTTTCGCATCGTCGCCCGGATCAGCGACCGGACCGGCATCGACGTGCCCGTCGAGGAATTGTTCAAGGATCCGACCCGCGCCGCCTTCGCCCGGGCGGTCCTCGCGCGTGCGGAACGGCGCTGACCTGAGCGCGGCGCGACCACGTGGAAAGGCACGGTGGAATGGTGTACGCAGAGAACCGCTTCCCGTTCTCCATCGAGCAGGAGTTCCTGCGCGGGCAGCATCAGGAGGACGGCTCGACGGCGGGGTTCGGCCCGCGCCCCATCTCCAGCGGTGGCTGGCGGCTCACCGGGCCGGTCGACGCCGACCTGCTCCGCAGGGCCCTGGACGACGTCATCGCCCGGCACGAACCGCTGCGGACCATGGTGATCCGGGGCGCCGACGGCTGGGAACAGGAGGTACGGGACCCGTGCCCGGCCCGGCTCCAGGTGCATGACCTGGGCGACGACCCGGACGGCCGGGGCGTACGGGCCGAGCGGTTCCTCGACGAGGCCGAGTCCGGTCACTTCGACGCGGACGAGCTTCCCCTGCTCTGGGCGTACCTGGGCCGTTTCGACGACAAGGACGCGGTGCTGGTGCTGGTCGCGTACCTGCCGCTGATCGACGTGTGGTCACTGGGCATCGTCATGGACGACCTGGCCGCGTGTTACGCCGCCCACCTGGCCGGCGGCAAGCCCGACCTGCCGGACCCGCCGCGGTATCGCGACTACGTGCGACGCGCCGAGCGCAATGCCACTGCCGGCGGATCCGACTCGTCCTTCGAGTACTGGCGTGAGCGGCTGGCCGGAGCGCGCCCTGTCGTCATCGCCGCGGACCGGCCGGCGAACCCCGACCATCCGGGCGTCACCCGCGTCGACCGTTTCCAGATCGACGCCGGGCTCGGCTCGGCCGCCCTGCGCCTGGGACGTACGACGGGAAGCTCGCCGTTCATGGTGATCTTCGCGGCGCAGCTCATCCATCTCCAGCGGATGACCGGTGTCTCGGACGGGGTGGTGTGGACGCTCACCCCCGGGCCCGGCCGCCGGCACGAGTGGGCCGAGGCCACGGTCGGCTACTTCGTCAACATGTCACCGCTGCGAACCGACATCTCGGGCTGTGTCACCTACCGCGACGTCCTCGCCCGGGTGCGCGCCACCTGCCTGGAGGCATTCCCGCACGAGGTGCCGTTCGTCGGACTGGCGCAGCGGGCGCCGGAAGCCATCGCGGGGCTGGAACAGGGCGGCATGGTCGTGCCGGGCTTCGCGGTGTTCCAGAACCCCGCGGCGTCGAAGACCCGGTCCGCCGGTGCGGTCGAGTACGCGCCGGTGCGCCGGCGGTTGTCCCAGGCACAGGGCCCGGGCATCCCCGACGACGCGATCCTGTGGACCATCGACATCGACCCGGACGGTGAGATCTTCTGCGCCGTCAGCTCGAGCACGGACCGGTTCGAGCAGGCCACCGTCGACCGCATGCTGGCCGAGTTCCGCGACCTGTTCGGCAGGGTTCTGGCCGACCCGGACGCGCCGCTGGCCGGCGCCCGTACCCACGAAGGGGTGCACTCGTGAGCACGCTGCCTCCCGGCTATCAGCTGGTCACCGACATCCCGGACGACCGGTACGGGGAATGGCTGGACTGCTGGCTCGGTGCCTTCGGCAATCCGGTCAGCGCCGATTCCGAGATCCTCGACTTCTACCGGCGCACGCACCCGCCGGATCGGGCCGTGGCGGTCGCCGACGACGACCGGTACGTCGCCACCAACACCGCGCTCGACCGTGAGCTTGTGCTCCCCGGCGGAAACACGGTGCCGGCCGCCGCGTGCACCGGTGGTTCCGCGCACCCGGTGGTGGCCCGGCGCGGGTTGCTGCGCGCCACAGTCGCGCATCTGAACCGGCGGGCCGTCGACGAGGGCAAGGCGATCGTCGTCGGGGGGGCGTCCGAGTGGCCGATCTACGGCCGGTTCGGTTCCGGCCCGGCGACCTGGTCCGACGCGGTCGAGTTCGACGTCCGGGCGGTCGGCCTGCGCGACGACGTGCCGGGCCGCGACCTGCGTCCGCGTCGGATCGACGGTACGCAGGCCCGGGACCTCGGGTACAAGCTGTACTCCCAGCAGGCGGCGCAGACGCCCGGGGAGGTGCTCACCCCCTCGTGCTACTGGGACCGGCTCGCCGGCGACCCCGCGTCCGGCGCGCTGGAGGAGGCTCTCGCCCTGAGCGCCCCGGGGTACGGGCCCCGGCACTGCGCCGCGATCGACGACCGTGGGCTGGTGACATACCGGATCATGCCGGACTGGACGGCGGAGTCCGCGCCGCAGAGCAAGCTGCACGTCATCGACTTCCTCGCGGCCGACCGGGAAGCGGAGGGCGCACTCTGGCGGCACCTGTTCTCCGTCGACCTGGTCCGCGAGATCGGCGTGTGGCGGATGCCGGTGGACAGCCCGCTGCGCTGGTGGGTCGACGACGCGCGACGGATTCGTGTCCGCCGCCAGGACGCCCTCTGGATCCGCCCGCTGGATGTGCCACGGCTCCTGCGCACCCGCGGCTGGGCCTGCGACGGCGTCCTCACGCTCACCGTGCACGACCCGGAGGGCCTGGCGGCCGGCACGTTCCGGCTGGAGGTGACCGACGGGCGCGCCACATGCGAGCCGGTCACCGCCGCGGCCGACCTGGAGATGGGCGTCGGCGCGCTGGCCGTCATCCTGCTCGGTGGCACCCCGGCGGCCGCGCTCACCCGGGCCGGCCGGATCAGCGCCCCGGACGCGCGCAAGGCGCACCTGTGGGACGCCATGGCGGCGCCGGAGCGGGCCCCGTACATCAGCTACTGGTTCTGACGGGGCCACCGTGACCGTGAGCCCGCTCGCCGTGACCGGGGCCCTGCACTTCACCGCGCCGGTGTTCCCCGACGACCGGGGCTTCTTCGGCACCCCGTTGCAGGCTGGCCTGTTCGCCGCGGCCACCGGCCGTCCGCTGTTCCCGCTCGCGCAGGCCAGCTACAGCCGATCCCGGCGGGGGGTGGTTCGGGGGGTGCACTACACAGCCGCACCCCCCGGCGCCGAAAAGTACGTCTACTGCGTGCACGGCGCCCTGCTCGACATCGTGGTGGACATCCGGGTGGGCTCGCCCACGTACGGCCGGTGGGACGCGGTGCGGCTCACCGGCGACCGGATGGACGCGCTGTACCTGCCGGTCGGCGTCGGCCACGCCTTCGTCGCGCTGACCGACGACACCGTCATGCAGTACCTGCTCTCGCGGGAGTACGAGCCTGCCGACGAGCGCGCCGTCTCCGTCCTCGATCCACGGCTGGGTCTGCCGGTGGGAAACCCCGCCGGGGACGATCTGTCCGAGCGCGACCGCGCCGCGCCGACCTTGGAGCAGGCGCGGGAGGCTGGGTTGCTGCCGGACTACGCCCGCTGCCGGGCGATCGAGGTGCGCAATCTGCGAGGTGCCCCGGCCGGGGCAGCTGGTGGACGGTAGGCGGGCACACGACGACCCGACCGGAGGGCACCGATGCGCGTTCTGTTCGCCACTTATGCGGAAACCACCCATTACTACAACATGGTCCCGCTGGCCTGGGCCCTGCGCACCGCCGGCCACGAGGTCCGCGTCGCCACCCAACCGGCCCTCATGGACGCGGTCGTGCAGTCCGGCCTGACCGCCGTGCAGGTCGGGGAGGACCACGACTTCATGTCGGTCATCGCGGCCAAGGCCGACGACCTGACCTGGGGCGAGCGGATCACCACGGCGCTACGTACCGGCGGCGCCGACATGGACTATCCGGCCCTGCTGGCGTTCTTCGACGAGGCCGTGGAGACCTCGGCCAAGGTGTTCAACGACCCGATGGTCGACGCCCTCGTGGCGTACGCGCGGGAGTGGCAGCCGGACCTGATCATCTGGGAGAACTTCACCCTCGCCGGCGCCATCGCGGCTCGGGTCACCGGCGCCGCGCACGCCCGCCTGCTCTGGGGGGCCGACGCGCAGACCCGCATCTACAACCGGTTCCAGGCGTTGCTCGCCGAGCAGCCCGAGGATCGGCGGCGCGACCCGATGCGGGACTGGGCCACCGCGCACCTGGAGCGGTTCGGTGTCACCTACGACGCCGACGTGCTGACCGGGCAGCACACCCTGGACCAGGCGCCGCAGAGCATGCGGCTGGACGTCGGGCTGCGCACCGTGCCGTTCCGGTATGTGCCATACAACGGTCCGGCCCGGGTCCCCGGCTGGCTGCGCGAGCGCCCGGAGCGCCCGAGGATCTGCGTGACCGCCGGCATCTCGATGCGTTACATGCTGGGCTACGACCCGATCCCGGTCTCGACGCTCAAGCTCTTCGCCGACGCTGACGTCGAGGTGGTCGCGACGCTGGCCGTCGACGAGAGCGAACTGGCCGACGTGCCGCCTAACGTCCGGGTGGTGGACTTCGTGCCGATGCACGCGCTGCTGCCCAGCTGCGCGGCCGTCGTGCACATCGGCAGCGCCGGCGTGGTGTCGACCGCGATGGCGTACGGCGTGCCGCAGCTGACCCTCGTCCCCGACCTGTGGGACGCCGTCGTGCGCGCGGACATGTTGCGCGAGCAGGGCGCCGGCCTCGATCTGACGCTCGACCGGGCGACGCCCGAGGCGATCCGCGACAACGTCCTGCGGCTGGTGCGCGAGCCGGAGTTCCGGGCGGCCGCGGACCGGATCCGGGGCGAGATGCTCGCCGAGCCGGCGCCGAGCGAGATCGTGCCGGTTCTCGAGAAGATCGCCGCCCAGCGGTGACCCCGGGGTTCCGGCCGGCGCACGTCCGGCCGGAACCGAACCGGAACCCCGGCACGGAAGGCTGACCACTGCCGCGGGAAGCCGGCGAGCCGGGGAGAGGTGACGCCAGGATGAGCGAGAACCATCTGCGGTTGGTGATCGTCATTGCCAGCATCCGCCGAGGCCGGTTCGGTCCGGTCCCGGCGCGGTGGCTGTGCGACGAGACCAACCGTGATGGGCGCATCGAGGCGGACGTGATCGACCTCGCCGAGGCACGCCTGCCCGAGGTCGCCGGCGACCCGGCTCCGCCCGCCGTTCGCGACCTCGCACCGTGGCTGGCCGCCGCGGACGCGTTCGTCGTCGTCACACCGGAGTACAACGGCAGCTTCCCCGGGTCGTTGAAGACGGCCATCGACTGGTTCCGCGACGAATGGCGGCGCAAGCCCGTGGGCTTCGTCTGCTACGGCGGCCCGGCTGCGGGACTGCGGGCGGTGGACCATCTGCGCCAGGTGTTCACCGACCTGGACGCGATGACGGTGCGCGACCCGGTGACCATCCCCCATCACCGGTCCGCCTTCGATCCCGCCGGTCGGCCGGTCGATCCCGGTCTGACGGTCGCGGCTGGTCGCATGCTCGAACAGCTCGTCTGGTGGGCCGACACGTTGCGGCGCGGCCGCGTGGCGCCGCCCGACACCCGATCCGGGAAACTTCAGGAGGGAATTCGATGACAACCGAAGGCACCACCGCGGCCGTGCCGCGGGCGGGCCGCCGGGAATGGATTGGGTTGGCGGTGCTCTGCCTGCCCACCCTGCTGGCCTCGGTGGACCTCACGGTCCTGTATCTCGCCCTACCGCATCTCAGCGCCGACCTCGGCGCCAGCACGACCCAGCAGTTGTGGATCGTTGACATCTTCGGGTTCCTCACCTCCGGCCTGCTGGTCACCATGGGCACGCTCGGTGACCGTTTCGGCAACCGCAGGATGCTGTTGATCAGCTCCGCCGCGTTCGCCGCGGCATCGCTGCTGGCGGCGTACGCCACGACGCCGGAGATGCTCATCGGCGCCCGCGCCCTTCTCGGCGTGGCCGGTGCGGCAGGAATGCCCGCCGCCCTGGCCCTGATCACCCACATGTTCCGGGACCCGGCGCAGCGCGGCATGGCGATCGCGTCGTGGATGAGCTGTTTCATGGGCGGCCTGATGCTCGGGCCCCTGGTCGGTGGCATCATGCTCGAGTACTTCTGGTGGGGCTCGGCGTTCCTGCTCGCGGTCCCGATCATGGTTCTCGTCCTGGCGGTGGCGCCGGTGCTGTTGCCGGAGCGCCGCAACCCGGGCGCGGGCAAGCTCGACCTGCTCAGTGTCGCCATGTCCCTGGTCGCGATGATCTCGGTGGTGTACGGGCTGAAGAAGCTCGCCCAGGAGGGCTTCACGGCACCGTCGCTGCTCGCCATGGTGTTCGGTGTGCTGGTCGGCGTGCTCTTCGTGCGGCGGCAGCGGCGCCTCACCGACCCGCTGCTCGACCTGCGCCTGTTCGGCATAGCGACGCTGCGCGCGGCGCTCATCCTCGGCCTGCTGGTCAGCGCGCTCAACGGCGGCGCGTCTCTGCTGGTGACCCAGTTCCTGCAGGTGATCGAGGGGCTGTCGCCGCTGCGGGCGGGCCTGTGGCTGCTGCCGCCGTCCCTGGCCATGATCATCGCGTTGTTCCTGGCGCCGGGCCTCACCGCCAAGCTGAAGGCGGGCCGGGTGATCGCGCTCGGGCTCGGCATCGGGGTGGTGGGCTATCTGATCCTGGCCCAGGTGGACAGCGTGGACGGTCTCGGGCTGCTCGTCGCGGGCTTCGCGGTGCTGCTGTTCGGTATGGGCCTGCCCTCGTCGCTGGGCACCATGCTGGTGATGGGCGCCGCGCCGCCGGACAGGGTCGGCTCCGCGTCGTCATTGCAGCAGACCAGCAACGAGTTCGGCATCTCGATCGGCATCGCCACGCTCGGCAGCATCGGCATGGCGACCTACCGCAGCGAGTTGGCGGACACGGTGCCCGATACGGTGCCGCCGGACGTGGTGGAGGCCGCCCGCGAGGGCATCGCGCCCGCCAGTGTGCTGTCCGCGCAGTTCCCCGAACTGCTGGCGCCGGCGCGGGCCGCGTTCACCGTCGGTCTGAACAACGTCGCCTGGGTCAGCGCGGCGCTGATGATCGGCCTGGCTGTGTTCGCGTACTTCGCACTGCGCAACACCGAGCTGAGCGAGATGACGCCGCCGACCGACATTCCGCAGCCGGCCGAGCAGGCTTGGGCCGCGGACGCCGCCGGCGTCGCGACCGGCAGCACCGACGACACCTCCCAGACCGTTCCGCCTCATCGCTGACGCCGGTGCCCGGCGGGTCTGGCCCGCCGGGCATCGCGGTAAGGAGTAACCATGTCATTCGACGTGGATGGCACCCAGGTGACGCTCTGCCGGGACAGCGCGCGGCCCAGCGTACGGCTGCAGCGCCGCTATCCGGCGCCGGTCGCCGCGGTGTGGCGGTGCCTCGTCGAACCGGATCAGGTCAACGCCTGGTGGACGCCGATGACCGTCGAGCTGGTGCCGGAGCCCGGCGCCGGGATGAGGTTCACCTGGCCCGGTGGCGACACGGAGCCGGGCCAGGTCCTCGCCGTCGACCCGCCCCACCTCTTCGCGTACACCTGGGGTCCGGACACCCTGCGCTGGGACCTGTCCGCCGCCGGGGGCGAGACCGACCTCACGTTGCTGACCACGGTGGCCGACCCGGGCCACATCGCCTACAGCGCGGCGGGCTGGCACGCCGGCCTCGATCTGCTCGGAGATCACCTGGCCGGCCGCGAGGTCGTGCCACCCGGCCCCGATCCGGCACCTCCGGCGCTGGTCCAACGCTATCGTCGGCTGCTCGACGGAGAACAGGGATGACACATGGCTGACGAAGAGATCCACGACAGTCCCACCAAGTGGGTGGCCGACCACGTGCGCTCCTACGTGGAGACCGCGGGGGCCAAGGGACACGACTTCCAGGGCAAGTTGCCCACCCTGCTACTGACGACGCGGGGCCGCCGGACGGGCAAGCTGCGCCGCACCGCACTGATCTACGGGCGGGACGGCGACCGGTACGTGGTGGTGGCCTCGGCGGGCGGGCAGGAGGCGAATCCCGCCTGGTACCTGAACCTCTGCGCCGAACCGGAGGTGTCCGTGCAGGTGTACGGCGAGACCTTCCAGGCCAAGGCGACGGTCGCCGCTGAGGCGGAGCGGCCCGCGCTGTGGGAGAAGATGGCGGGGATCTTCTCCACCTACCGCCGCTACCAGAAGAAGGCATCCCGGGAGATTCCGGTGGTGCTGCTGGAACCGCTGCGTTAACCCCCTGAACAGGCTGTGCGCCTCCGCCGGCCCGCCCCCGTCCGCGCGGAGGCGCACAGCCACTGCCTCAGCCCGCCCGCCGGTAGGCTGCAGTCAACTTCTCCACGGCGGGCACCACCTCGTTGGGCGTGGGCAGACCCATCATCTCGGTACGCAGGCGAACCGCGTTCTCCTTGAACGACGGGTCCTTGAGCACCCGCATCAGGTCCTCGCGGAGCCCCGCCGCGGTGAGGTAGTCGGAGTCGTAGGCCAGCCACACCCCGGCGCCACGCTCCTGCAACCCGTTCGCCTGCGCCACCGGGCCGAACCACTTCTCGCTCCAGTACGCGCTCGGCACGATGAGCTGCGGTACGGCGTGCTCGAAGGCTGAGGCCATCGTCGAGGATCCGCCGTGGTGCACGATGGCGCTGCACGTCGGCAGCAGGACGTTCATCGGCACGAAGTCGACCACCCGCACGTTGTCCGGTATCCGCGGTGCCGAGGCGAGCTGCTCCGCGCTCATCGTGGCGACCACCTCGACGTCGAGGTCGCCCACCGCCTCGAGCAGGTCCGCGGCGGAGGCCTCGGCGACGTCCGCCTCGCGGTGGGTCATGCCCAGTGTGACGCAGACCCGCGGCCGGACCGGCGGTTCGTAGAGCCACCGCGGCACTACCGAGGGGCCGTTGAAGGCGAGGTGACGCATGCGGATGTAGTGCGGTGCGCTGGGGCGCCAGGTCCACGGCGGCATGGTGTCGATCGTCCACTGGCCGTGCACGACGTCGTCGGCGAACGGGCCGCCGCCGTGCGTGCGCAGCAGCGGCTCCAGCCAGGCGCGCATCGGGTCCGGCCGGGACCCGCCGGCCGCCCGGACCGCCTCCCAGAGCTGCACGAAGGCGTCCGTGCCGAACAGGATGCGCGCGTGCGCCGCGCCGCAGGCCCGGGCCACCACCGGTCCGGCGTAGGTCATCGCGTCCCAGAGCACCAGGTCCGGCCGCCAGGCGCGGGCGAAACCGATCAGGTCGGTGAGCATCGCGTCGGTGTGCAGGAACGGGAGGAGGTTCGTGGTGAGGTACTCAAGCTCGGCGTACGGATCGTCCCGGGCGTAGTCGGTCTGCACCGGCAGCGTGGCCGGTGCGGCCTGGCGCTTCGGCGGTTCGGACGTCTCGTCGACCTCGGCCAGCGTCTCGGCCATGGGCTCACCGGCCAGGACGGCGGTGAGCCCCGCCTGCGCCAGCGCCTCGGTCGAGCCCGGCTGGCAGGCGACGCGCACGTCATGACCGGCGGTGCGCAGCGCCCAGGCCAGCGGCGTCATGATGTACAGGTGTGACTTCAGGTCCGGGGGAGCGACGAACAGGACACGCATGGCGGGTCTCTCCTTCGGGTGCGAGGTGATTCACCAGCCCGCCGGTGGGCTGGCGTCGGCGGCGCCGACCGGGGGGAACAGCTCGTCCAGGCGCCGGATCACCGCGGGGTCGAGCGGGCTGTCGAGCGCGGCGAGGGCACCGTGCAGGTGCGCCACGGTGCGTGGACCGATTACCGCGCCGGTCAGTCCGGGACGGCCCAGCACCCAGGCGAGTGCCACCTCGGCCGGGTCCAGCCCGAGGCCGGCACAGTACTTCTCGTAGTCGGCGACGGCCTCGTACCGGCCCTCCAGGGCCCGCATCGCGCGCCCCTGCGCCGTCTTCACCGCAGTGCCGTCGGCCAGCTTCCGGAGCGCGCCGCCGAGCAGCCCGCCGTGCAGCGGTGACCAGGCGAACACCCCGACGCCGTACGCCTGGGCCGCCGGGATCACCTCCGTCTCGGCCTGCCGGGCCACCAGGTTGTAGGCACACTGCTCGGCGACGAGCCCGAGGTGACCGCGGCGGGTCGCCGTCTCCCGCGCCGCGGCGATGTGCCACCCAGCGAAGTTCGAGGAGCCGACGTAGCGGATCTTGCCCTGTCCGGTCAGCATCTCCATCGCCTGCCAGATCTCGTCCCAGCCGGCGTGTGGATCGAAGTGGTGCATGTGGTAGACGTCGATCCAGTCGGTGCGCAGCCGCCGTAGGGAGTCCTCGCAGGAGGCGACGATGTGCCGGGCGGACAACCCGCGGTCGTTGGGCCAGTCGCTCATCGGGTTGAACACCTTGGTACCCAGCACCACCTTCTCCCGCCGGCGGTCGCCCTGGTCGAACCATTCGCCGATGAGTTCCTCGGTCAGCCCTCGATGCACCTGCCAGCCGTAGTGGTTCGCCGTGTCGAAGAAGTTGATGCCGTGGTCCAGCGCCTCGTCCATCAGGCGGAACGCCTCTTCGCGCGTGGTGCGCACACCGAGATTGAGCGTGCCCAGGCACAGCGGGCTGACCTCCAGGGCGGTACGGCCGAGTCGGGTGTAGCGCATCGTCGCTCTCCTTCGTCTCAGCCGCGCTGCCCGACGAACAGGCCGCGCCCGGTCAGCCCGTCATCCAGGAACTCGGCCGGGCAGTCGGCGTCCGCGAACGCACCCAGGTACTCGTCGCGGGTGAACAGCATGAGGTGCGACGTCTGGGCGAACTCCCGGATGCCGCCCGCGTCCCCCACCAGGAAGCGCACCTCCAGGTGCGACATCCGTCCGGTGCGGGTGGTGTGTGACATCCGGGCCACCGCCCGCGTCCCGTCGGTGTCGGAGTCGACGGCCAGATGACCGTCGAGGAACCGCTCGGGTAACCACCACGGTTCCACCACCAGCACGCCGCCCGGCTCCAGGTGCTGCGCCATGGACCGCACCGCCTGACGCAACTCGGCCACCGAGCCCAGGTAGCCGATGGCGTTGAACAGGCAGGTGACCGCGTCGAAGCGGCGGCCCAGGCGAAAGTCGCGCATGTCGCCGTCGTGCACGGGCACCCCGGGTAGACGCGTCCGGGCCGTCGCACGCATCGGCTCGGACAGCTCCACGCCGGCCACCTCGTCGAAGTCGCCGGCGAAGGTGGCCAGGTGTGCGCCCGTCCCGCAGGCCACATCCAGCAGGCTGGCGGCCTCCGGACGCCGGTCGCGGATCAACCGGGTCAGGGCCTCCGCCTCGGCGGCCCAGTCCTTGCCCCGGCTGCGGTAGATGAACTCGTAGATCTCGGCGAACTCGGCGGTGTAGGTCATCGGCGGACCCCGGCGAACAGGCCGCGGCCGGGCAGGCCGCCGGCATCGGTGAGATGCTCGGCGGTACAGCCCGCCGACCGCAGGGCGTCGAGATAGTCCTCCCGGGTGAACAGGGTCAGCATCTGCACGTGGGAGAAGTGCCGGATGCCGCCGTCAGCGACGACGTAGTGCGCCTCGTGCCGTGCCGCCGGCCCCTGCCGCGCCGAGTGCGAGACCCGCACGACGGTACGGGTGTCGTCGTGGACCACGTCGTGGGCGACGTGCCCGTCGAGGAAGGTGTCCGGGGACCACCATGGGTCGATCACCAGGACGCCACCGGGAACAAGGTGCGCGGCCATCGTCCGGACCGTCGCAGAGAGCTCGTCGACGTCGCCGGCGTAGCCGATGGTGCCGGTCAGGATGCACACGGCATCGAATTCGCGGCCCAGCGCGAACGACCGCATGTCGCCGACGTGGACGGCGCCGGACGGCAGCTTGGCCTGCGCCACCGCGCACATCGCCGGGGACAGTTCGAGTCCGGCCACCTCCGGGAAGACCGCCGCCAGCCGCCGCAGGTGCTCGCCGGTCCCGCAGGCCACGTCCAGCACGGACCGAGCCTGCGGCCGGCGCTCGCGGACCACGCGCGCCACCGCGTCCGCCTCGGCGGCGAAGTCCTTGCCCCGTCCCGCGTACAGCAGATCGTAGATCTCGGCCACGTCGGCGTCGTATGCCGCCGAGGTCACCGTGTGGTGGCCGGTCACCGGGTGCCTCCCGCCGCGACGGTGTGCCGGCCGAGCCGACGGGCGAGGGATGCGCGCAGCGCCGCGACGACGGCGTCCACGTCGTCGTCGGTGAGCGCCTGGTGCATCGGCAGGCACAGGGTGCGTTCGGCGGCCCGCTCGGCCCGGGGCAGCCGCGCTGTCGACCCGTACGCGGCCACCCGGTGCAGAACGGGGTAGCGGAACGTCGTGTAGATGCCCTGGGCGTACAGGTCGCCGGCGACGTCGTCGCGGATCCCCTCGTCCATCTGCACCCAGTACAGGTAGTACGAGCTGCGCTGACCTGGAGGCAGCGGCGGGGGCAGGGTCAGACCGGGCACGTCGGCGAGGCCGCTGTCGTAGCGAGCCTCGACCTTCCGCCGCCGGTCGGCGAAGTCCGGCAGTCGGCCCAGTTGCACCAGGCCGACGGCGGCCTGCATGTCGTTCATGATCGAACGCCTGGAGAACGACGAGATGTCGAAGTCCCACCATCGGTGCGCCGAGAGCCGGGCCTGGGAGAAGCCGCTGAACTGCTCCAGACCGAAGTACGCGAGCTTGGCGGCCCGCGCCACCAGGTCGGGATCGCGGGCGGTGAGCATGCCGCCGTCCCCGGCCACGACGATCTTCTGTGCGTCGAAGCTCCACACGCCGATGTCGCCGAGCGTGCCGCAGGGCACGCCGCCCACGCTGGAGTCCACCGCACAGGCGGCGTCCTCGATGAGGAGGACCCCGCGTTCCCGGCACAGCTCGGCGATGCCCGCGATGTCACCGGGCCGGCCACCGTAGTGCAGCGCCACCACCGCGCGGGTGCGCGGAGTGAGTGCCGCCGCCACGTCGTCGACTGTGGGGTTGAGGGTGTGCGGATCCACGTCGCAGAAGACCGGGCGGCCACCGTGCGCCGCCACGGCGTTGCCCGCACCGACGAAGCTCACGGTCGGCAGCACCACATCGGTGCCGGGCCCCACACCGGCGAGCTGCATGGCGATGAACGTCGCCTCGGTGCACGAGTTCACCGCTGTGACCCTGCCGGTGTCCACGCCGAGGTGGCCGGCGAAGGCCGCCTCGAACGCCGCGGTGCGTGGTCCTTTGCCGATCCAGTTGCTGCTGAACACCTCTGCGATGGCGTTCAGCTCCGCCTCGCCGAGGGACGGCTGAAACACGTTGATCATGATCCGGTCACCACCTCTCGTAGTCGTCGTGGTGGCGGACCCAGTCCATCTTGTCCTCCAGGTGATCTTCCTGGCGACCCAGCGGGGTGAGGTCGAGGTAGTTGTAGGTGTTGTTGAGCAGGTCGCTACCGCGCCGGTAGGTGGAGTAGGCGTAGCGCACCACATCGCCCTCGCGCAGGAACGTGCTGACGCCGGGCATCTCCGGCTCCGGGTCGTCGTCCAGGCGTACGTGGAAGTCCTCGTAGAACGTGGTGCCGTGGCAGGAGACGAACGGCACGGTCCAGCCCATCCGCTTGACGAACTGCTCCGTCTCCGCTGGCGGCTCCGGTGACACCACCACCAGCGTGGTGTCGCGTGCGTGCAGATGTGCCAGGTGACCGATGTTGTCCACCCAGAACGAGCAGATCGGACACCAGCCGTACCCTTCCAACGAACCCATGAAGTGGTACGTGATGAGCTGGCGCCGCCCCTCGAACAGGTCGAGCAGGCTCAGCCGGCGCCTGCCCGGGGCGATGAAGGTGTAGTCCGTGTCGACGGTCAGCATCGGCAGAGCCTGTCGCTCACGGGTCACCGCGTCGCGGGCCCGGGTCAGTTCCTTCTCCCGCTCCAGCAGCGCCTTGCGGGCGGCCAGCCACTGCGCCCGGTCGGCCGGGGCCTGGGTCGTAGCGGTGGCCCTGCCCGCACCCCCGTCAGCGCAGCACGACATCGGCCCGCTCCAGCTCCGTCAGGAACACCCCGCGCGACAGCGCCTCGGCGGTCCGCTCGATATCGTCCGACATGTACCGGTCCTCGCTCAGCGTGGACACGAGGCCACGGACGGCGTCATAGGTGGCCCGGGCAGCCGGGCTCAGCCCCTCGGGCCCGCCCCGCAGGTCCACCGCCTGGGCCGCGGCCAGGAACTCCACGGCGAGGATGCGGTCGTTGTTCTCCAGCACCCGCCGGGCGTTGCGGGCGGCGATCAGGCCCATGCTGACCACGTCCTGGTTGTCGCCGTTGGACGGCACGCTCTGGGTGCTGGCCGGGCCGATGGTCCGGTTCTCCGCGACCAGCGCGGTGGCCGGGTACTGCGCGCCGGCGAACCCGCTGTTCAGGCCGGGGTCGCCGGCCACGAGGAACTCCGGCAGCCCGTCGCTGAGATGCCGGTTCAGCAGCCGGTTGGTGCGCCGCTCGGAGAACACCCCGAGCTGGGTGAGCGCGATGGTCAGGAAGTCCATCACGAAGGCGATCGGCTGGCCGTGGAAGTTGGCGCCGTGGAAGACCTCCTTGCCGACGAAGAACAGGGGGTTGTCGTTGGCCGAGTTGACCTCGGTCTCCAGCTTCTCCATCGCGTGGTACACGGTGTCCCGGACGGCGCCCACCACCTGCGGGATAGCCCGCAGCGTGTACGCCTTCTGCATGTAGATCTCCGTACGGGAGACGCCGTTCGCGGCCCGCTCGGTCGCCTGCAACTGCCGGCGGAGGTCCACGTGCTCCAGCGCCAACCCGCTGCCCCGCATCAGGGTCCGCATGTTCGCCGCGGTGTCGATCTGGCCGCGGTGCGGGCGCGCGACGTCGTGGCCCTCGGCGAGGAACGGACTGGTCGACGCACGCATGGTCTCCAACACCAGCGCGGTGACGACCTCCGCCTGGCGTACCTGGTCGAGCGCGCGCTTGGCCACCAGGCAGCCCAGGCCGGTCATGCCCGAGGTGCCGTTGATCAGTGAGAGGCCCTCCTTGAAGCGGAGCTCCAGCGGCTCGATGCCGAGCTTGCGCAACACCGGGCCGGTCGGCACGCGGCTACCACCACGCAGCAGATAGCCCTCGCCGATGAGGGTGGAGGCGATGTGTGCCAGCGGAGCCAGGTCACCGCTCGCTCCCAGCGAGCCGATCTGCGGGATGGCCGGCGTCAGGCCCTCGTTCAGATACAGCGCCAGCCGCTCCAGCACCTCGGGGCGGACCGCGGAGTATCCCTTGGCGAGGGCGTTGAGCCGGGCCGCCACGATGGCCCGGGCCTCGTCCTCGGCGAAGTCCGGCCCCACTCCGGCGCTGTGACTGCGCACGAGGTTGGTCTGAAGCTCCACCTCCTTCGAGGTATCGACAAGCATGTAGACCATCTCGCCGTAGCCGGTGGTGACGCCGTACACCGGCTCACCGCGTCGTACGGTGTCCTCGAACATGGCCCGGCTGCTGGCCGCACGGCCCAGCGCGTCCCGGTTCACGCCGCAGCGGACGCGGTCCACCGCGACCTTCCACACGTCGGGCACGCCGACGGTCTCGCCGTCGAAGTCGACGGTCGTCTGGGTCTCGACAAGGGTCACAGTGCACACTCCATCGGATCGCGGTGCTTCGTTCTTCCGGTACGGAGGCCGGCCAGGGCGCGCCGGTCGACCTTGCCGCCGGTGTTGCGCGGCAGGGAATCCACGGTGGTGAAGGTGACCGGCAGGGCGGGATCGCCGAACCGGCGGCGCAGTGCCGAACGCCAGTGGTCCGGGGTCCCGCCGGGGCCAGCTACGACGTAGGCGTCGAGGCGGACCACCAGGCCGTCGTAGCCGGTCACGGGCACCACGGCGCAGGCCGCCACGGCTTCGTCCGCGGACAGGGCGGCCTCGACGTCGGCGAGCTCGATGCGGACGCCGTACATCTTGATCTGCAGATCCCGGCGGCCGTGAAACTCCAGCACACCGTCCGGGCGCCACCGGCCGAGGTCACCGGTCCGGTAGTGCGGGGTGACGCCGTCGACGCCGGCCGGCGGGTGGAACACCCCGTTGTCCGCGGCCGCCGCGCCCACGTACCCGGTGGTGACGTACCGGCTGCGGATCACCAGGTGACCGATCTCGCCCGGCGGGCACGGGCCGTCGCGGTCGTCCAGCACGAGCAGGTCGCGTCCGGGGATGGGCCGGCCGATCGCGACGGTGCCGGGACCGGTGTCCGCGACGGACACCTCGTGCCAGGTGGCGAGAATGGTCTCGGTCGGTCCGTACAGGTTGACCAGCCTGGTCCGCGGCAGCCGCGCCCGGAGCCGGCGGGCGAGCGGGCCAGGCAGCGCCTCGCCGGCGAGCAGCAGGGCGGCCAGCCGGGCCGACGCCGGATCGCCGGCGAGCAGCGGCTCCAGCTCACGGGCGAAGCTCGGCACGGTCTGCAGCACTGTCACGCGCTCGCGTGACAGCCACGGCACCAGGCGATCCGGGTCCGCGCGTATTCGCCACGGCACCGGGCACAGCGTCGCGCCCCCGCGCAGGGCAGCGAACACCTCGACGAGGCAGGCGTCGTAGCCGGGTGCCGCCCACTGCGCCAGCCGGGTGCCGGCACCGATGCCGAACTCGGCGGCGAACCATCCGGTGAACTGCGCCAGCGCGGCGTGGGTCTGCCGGATGCCCTTGGGCCGGCCGGTGGTGCCGGACGTGTACGCCACGTAGGCGGTCGCCTCCGCAGCGACGGCGGACACCGCGGCGTCGGTGGCGCCGGGAATGCCGGCAAGGTCCAGCACGGGCACGCCGGTCGCGGCGACCGCCCGGCGTACCGGATCGTCCGGGTCCGAGTCGGTGAGCACGCACGCCGGCCCTAGATCGGTGAGCGCGGCGTGCGCGGTCCCGGCGCCGGCGAGGCACACCATCGGCGCCCCCGAACTGAGCGCGCCGACGAGCGCCACGACCAGGTCCGCGCCGGGGGACGCGAGCACGCCGACCGGTCGTCCAGGCCCGGCACCGTATGCCCGTACCGCCGCCCGCACACCGGCCGCGCGCCACGCCAGCTCGCCGTAGGTGAGCTCGACGTCGCCGTCCGACACGGCGATCGCTTCGGGATGCCGCCGGGCCTGCGCCCGGATCAGGTCGGCCACGGTCGGGCCGGCCTCGGCCGGCTCCAAACCCTGGGTATTCGCGGTCACGCCTCCTCCTTTCCAGATCGGGTACGGCGACGGGGAGATCAGTGCAGCCGCACGGGAAGCGCGTCCAGGCCGTGCATGACGACGCTCGCCCGCCAGACCAGCGATTCGGCCGGGGCGGCCAGCCGCAGATGCGGATAGCGGCGCACCAGCGCGCGGATGGCGATCGTCGCGTCCAGCCGGGCCAGCGGCGCGCCGATGCAGTGGTGCAGTCCGTGCCCGAACGCCACGTGCGCGCTCTGCGGCCGGTCGATGCGCAGCGTGGCCGGCTCGGCGAACCGCTCCGGATCGCGATTGGCCGCCAGCAGTGAGACCAGCACCACCGCGCCGGCCGGTATGGTGGCCCCGCCGACGGCCACCGGCTGCCGCGCCCGGCGGGCGGCCACCTGCACGGGACTCTCGTACCGGAGAACCTCCTCCACGGCGTCCGGCACCAGGTCCGGGTCGGTGCGCAGCCGCTCGAGCTGCGGGCGGTCGGTCAGCAGCGCCAGCATCGCGTTGCCGATCAGGTTGACAGTGGTTTCGTGTCCGGCGATCAGCAGAAGGAACACCATGGAGGTGAGTTCGTCCTCGGTGAGCCGGTCACCGCCGTCCCGCACCGATGCCAGGGCGGAGAGCAGGTCGTCACCCGGCGCGCGGCGTTTGTCGCGCAGCAGGCCCTGGGTGTAGTCCAGCATCTCCCCGGCGGCCGCCTCCAGCTCGGCGAGGCTCAGCGCGCTCGCCGTCAGTGTGGTGGTCCAGCGGTGGAAGGCGGCGTCCTCCGACTCGGGGATGCCGAGCAGCCCGCCGAGCACCCGGATGGGCAGCGGCAACGCGTACGCCGCGACGAGGTCGACCTCGTCCGCGCCGGCCATCGCGTCCAGCAGATCGTCGGCGATCCGCTCGATGCGTGGCCGCATGTCCTCCATCCGGCGCCGAGTGAACGCCGCGGAGATCAGCCTGCGCAGGCGGGTGTGGTCCGGCGGTTCCCGGTTCAGCATGTGATTGTTCATGCCGAGGCGGAACCGCTCGGAAAGACCGCGCCGGTCGGCTACCGCGCCGGTGCGGCCCTCCAAGCGGGTGTCGGCCAGGCACCGGCGCACCTCGTCGTACCCGACCACCAGCCACGCCGGACCGCCGGACGGCAGGGTCACCCGGTGCACCGGTCCCAGCGCCGCCAGGCGTGCGGATCCGGCGTGCCGCTGTGCCGCGTCACCCAGCAGGAAGTCCGCGGCGTGCGGCGCGACGGTCATGTCGTCATCCTGGCAACAGCGGGCGTCGCGCAGCGCCTTCGTGGTTGCGCTGCTGGAACGAGGTGCCTCCGGCATGATCAGGACCGGCCGAACTGTCCCGGCCTGCGACCCGCACCGGCCGGTCCGCGGTACGCCTGGGCGATGTCCAGCCAGTGCTGGGCGTCGGCCCCCGTCGCGGTCAGGGACAGGTCGTCGCGGTGCCGGCGACGCGTGACGAGCAGGCAGAAGTCCTCGGCCGGTCCGGAGATCCGCTGCTCGGCGTCCTCCGGGCCGAACCGCCAGATGGCGCCGGACGGCGCGGTGAGCGTGTAGCCGAACTCGACGTCGGGGGTCGACTCGCCGCGAGCCTGATAGCCGAAGTCCCAGGTGCGCACGGCGAAGCCGCACAGAAACCGGATCCGGTCCGTCCGCACCTGACGCACGCCGAGCGCGTCGGCGATGTCCTGACCGTGGCCGAACAGCTCCATCATTCCGGCGCAGGCGAGCACCGGCGCGGGCAGCGGCCGCACCAGCCAGGGCACCGCTTGACCGTCCGGCACGGCGGCGAGAGCCTTCTCGGCCGTGGCGCGTTCCTCCCGCCACCGGTTCAGCAGGACGTGCGGCGGGTCGGAGAGATAGGCCGACAGCGCCACGTCGACGTTGCGGTCGAAGTCACCGCTCATCGTCGCAACGCGGGCGCGGAAGCCGTCCGGGTCCGCGGCGGCGAAGCCGGCGAGCCGGAATGTCGCGGCCAGGTGGGCCACTTGATGGGCGATGGTCCAACCGGGAGCCGGTGTGTCCAGCTTCCACTGTGTGTCGTCCAGGCCGGCGAGCAGCCGGTCCAGCTCCTCACCATCAGCGGTCAGGGCGGGGATCGGGTCGGGTCCGGTCACCGTGAGGTCCTCTCGATCGGGCGTACGGGTGGCGTCGGGCCGGGGCGAGCCGGGCGGCCTGTGCGCCAATCCCCGGAAAACGTCTCCATGGTCGACCTCGCCCGGATGTGATGCACCTTCGTCAGTGCGCTGCGAGGCAATGTGGATCTTCACCGCCGGGGTGTTCAGGGTGACTGCGCACGAACGCATACGCGTGACACGGGTGGCGCTGGGCAGACTTGTTCCGGCGTCACACGCGGTCCTGCCGATCCGCGGCAGGATCACGCGCCGGGCAGGGTCCACGCGGCCGCGACGCCCGATGACGCTGCCGATCGCGCCGGTGCCCGCTGGACCCGGACCCTGGTCCGCCACTCCGCGGTGCGGCGCACGACTCGCCGGCACCGGAACGTTTCCGGACCCTCTCGGCACCGCCACTGGGGCACGATGAACGCCGGACGGGCGCGTCCGAAGAACCGAAGGGAGTCACACGATGGCGGAAAGCACTGATCTGCCGAGCTCACTGGGCAAGCCCGCGCTGCGGGCGCTCGAGGGCGCCGGCTACACCAAGCTGGAGCAGTTCACCAAGATCAGCGAGTCCGAGGTCAAGGAACTGCACGGAATGGGCCCGAAAGCCCTGAGCACGCTCAAGTCGTCGCTGAAGGCGAAGGGCCTCTCCTTCCGGAACTGAACCGTAACGACCGGGTGGATGGCCGTTCGCCACCCACCCGGTCTCGTCGTACCCGTCGCCCGGGCACCCGCCACCGCACTCTGGAAGGCGGCATCTGCTGGGAAACGGGTACGGAGGCCGCATACCAGCTCCGTCTCGCGGCAGCGTGGGACGTCGACCCGAAGGAAGCGGCATGACACAGGCCAGAACAGCCATGATCATCGGTAGCGGCATCGCCGGCAGTGTGGCGGCGCTCGCGTTGCACCGGGCAGGCATCGAGCCGACAGTGTTCGAGGCGTACGACCGCCCGTCCGACGATGTCGGCGGCGAGTTGATGCTGGCGCCCAACGGGATCGACGCGCTCCGCATCGTCGGGGTCGAGGACGACGTGCACCGGCTTGGCAGCCCCATCCGCCGCACTGTGATGACGGACGGCCGAGGCCGCCCGTTCGGCGAGTTCGAGCACCTGCCCGATCTGCCGCCGAGCCGCGCGGTCAAGCGCGCGGACCTGCAACGACTGCTGCGCGAGCGGACCGAGGCGGCGGGTGTCCGCACCGTGTACGGCCGGCGGTTTGTCGACGCCACGGACTCGCCGGACGGCATCACCGCCAACTTCGCCGACGGCAGCAGCGCGACCGCCGACGTCCTGATCGGCGCGGACGGCATTCGATCGACAGTCCGACGCCTCATCGACCCGTCCGCACCCACGGCCCAGTACACCGGGATGCTCGGCTTCGGCGGCGCCGTGGAGGTGCCGTCGGTCGGTGAGCCGGGCGTCATGCATCTGGCGAACGGGCACGACGGCTTCTTCGGCCACTGGATCGGTTCCGACGGGCGCGTCAACTGGTTCAGCAACATCACCAGCGACGAGCCGATCGCGATGTCCGAGGCGCGCCGGGTGTCCGCGGACCGATGGCTGAACCGGTTGCGCCGGGTGCACGCCGAGGACGTACCTGCGCGGGACGTGCTCGACCGGGCCGGGCCGCAGGACGTGTTCCCATTCGGCGCCATTGAGATCCTGCCCCCGCTGCCGACGTGGTACCGCGGGCGGATGGTGCTGGTCGGGGATGCCGCGCACGCGCCCTCCCCGGTGTCCGGTCAGGGCGCCTCGTTGGCCTCGGAGAGCGCCGTGCAGCTCGCCCGGTGCCTGCGTGATCTGCCCGGGGTGCAGGCGGCGTTCGACACCTACGAGAAGATGCGCCGGCCCCGGGTGGAGAAGATCGCTGCCGACGCCGCGCGCGCCAATCAGGCCAAGGCACCCGGCCCGGTCGCGTCCGCGCTCATGCGGCTGCTGGCCCCGGTCGCGCGGCACACAGTGCTGAAGCCCGAGCGGATGTTCGGCCCGGTGCACCGGCACCGGATCGACTGGAACCGGACCGTCACCGCCGTTTGACGGTCTCGACCGTGCTCGATTCCGCTGCGGCCGTCGCGGCACCACCGAGTCGGCCTGTGGAAGCTGATGCCCAGCGTCACGGGGGGCGCGTCGAGCCGGACCGCCGTGCCGGCCAGCCGGGTCGCGGAGCTATGGACGCGCGTCCGAACCGTCCGCGCCCCGGCGGCCCCGGGCCCCGGGGGAGACCGACGGCGTCGTCCGGTCTGCGGTGTACGCCTCATGAACCTCCCGCAGGGCACGGGTGCCGCCGCCGAAGACGGTGACCGCCAGCTCGGTGACGCCGGCCTCGGCGAACTCGCGGAGTCGCCCGGCGATCCGGTCCACCGGTCCGAGCAGCGACGTACGGTCGACGAAGTCCGCCGGTACGGCTGCGGCCGCCTCGGCGTACCGCTTCGCCAGGTACAGCTCCTGGACGTCACGGGCCGCGTCCGCGTATCCCATCCGTGCGGCGAGGAGGTTGTAGAAGTTGCGGCCTCGGCTGCCCATGCCGCCGAGATAGAGGGCGACGTGCGCGCGGACCCGGTCGACGCACCGCCCGACGTCGTCGCCGATGGCGAGTGGCACTGACGCGATCACCTCGAACCCGTCCATGGTCCGGCCGGCTCGGTCCCGGCCGGCCCGGACGTGCCGCAACTGCTCGGCCGCGAACTCCGGGCTGAGGAATGCGGCGAGCCAGCCGTCGCCGATCTCCCCGGCCAGTTCCAGGTTCCGCGGGCCGACCGCGGCCAGATAGATCGGCAGGTTCGGGCGGGGCGGATGTACGGTCAGCCGCAGGGCTTTGCCGGCGCCGCCGGCCAGCGGCAGCGGGTAGTGCCGGCCCGGGTGGGCGAGTGGGCGCCGGGACAGGGCGAGGCGGAGCACATCGACGTACTCACGGGTCCGCCCGAGCGGGTCGGCGAAGGGCACGCCGTGCCATCCCTCGGAGACCTGTGGTCCGGAGACGCCGAGGCCCAGCCGGAACCGACCGCCGGACAGGCGATCGAGGGTCGCGGCGGTCATCGCGGTGAGGGCGGGGCTGCGGCCCGGCGTCTGCATGACGGCGGAGCCGATGTTGACGGACCGGGTGTGGGCGGCGATCCAGGTCAGCATCGTCACCGCGTCCGAGCCGTACACCTCCGCCGCCCACACGGTGTGGAAGCCGAGCCGCTCGGCCTCGACGGCCAGCCGTACCCGGCCGGCGGCATCGCCAGCGCCCACAAGATGTCCCAGATTCAGCGACAGCCGCATCTGACCATCGTGGCCTCGGATCGCATCGGCGGGCATCTCGCGCCGTGCCGTTTCCGCAGCGCACGGCACCGGTCGACGCCCGATCAGACCGGTCCTGCACCTGCGCAGCCTGGGAGGTGCCCCCGGTCAAACTTCGCGGCGAGGATGTGTGACGAGAGCAGGGGGGTGGCGATGACCGGAGGGCGCGGCAGCCGCACCGCTGCTGTGGTGAGCACGATGGCGGCCGCACATCAGGGGCAGCCTCGTATGAGGCAGACGGAGGGTCGTCACCGCCGTGGGCGGGTGCCGGCGGTCCAGCGACGTGTCTCTCATCCGGCGTTGGAGGAGTCTGATGTCCATCCACGATTCACGTGTCGAAGCTATGGATCCGGTCGAGTTCGCCCGTCTGGTCAAGCACACTCCGGACAACGAGCTGCGCCAGGTCATGCGCGGTGAGCGGCGTGCGGAAATCCTCGATCATTTGATCGGCGGGATGCTGTCAGCGTTTCGGCCCGAGGTCGCCGGCCCGACCCGGGCGGTGGTGCACTGGCGCATCGGCGATCGACCGGACGGCGGGGTCGACACCTACCAGATGGTCATCGCCGACGGCGTCTGCACTCTGTCGTCCCGCGTCGACGGGCAGCCACAGCTGACCTTGAACCTGGCCGCGGCCGATTTCGTCCACCTGGTCACTGGCAACGCGCACGCGGTGATGCTGGTGATGAAGGGCCGGTTGAAGACCCGCGGTGACCTCGGTCTGACCGCCCGGTTCCCCACCTTCTTCGCCGCCCCCCGGCCCTGAGCGGCGCGGCCCGGACCGGTGGAGGCGTCCGTGTCCAGCTGGCAATTCGGCACGTGAGGAGCGACGACATGACTGACACCGGTGCGCACGGTGAGGATGGGCGCGATGCCGAGGATTCGGCCGCCGGCTCTCGCCGCGAGGACCTCGAAGACCCGTGGCGCGGTATCCCGGCCACGCTCCTCGACGGTCCCGGCTACCGCATCGGCGGGCCGGCTGGGGAGGGGCGACATGCCCAGGAAACGCTCGGCAACTCTCGCCACGAGGACCTCGGAGACCCCTGGCGCGGCATACCGGCCACGCTGCTCGACGGGCCCTTCTACGACCCCGACGCAGCGGGTGACTCCCGATGAGCGGCGGGCTCGCGACGCGCACCGTCGTGCGGTACGACCTGGGCAGGACCCGGGGGCGCCACCGGGTCCCGTGCGCCGGTTGAGGTGCGCGCACCGCGGCCGGTGCAGGTGTCGCCGCTCTCCGGCCGGGCACGGCGCCCGTGCCCGTCTCCCACGTGCCTCTCAGCCGGCACGGTCGGCCCGGCGGGGAAGCTGTGGAGGCACCCCGGTCGCTGGGTCGCCGGCTTGCCGCGTGCCGTTCGCCGGCGTCGCGTCGGTGGTGGGGAGCGGCCGTGCGTCGACGGGGCCGCGCCGGACGAGTCGGCCGGGCCGCCGAGACGCTCGGTGACCAAGTGCTCCTGGGCCATCCCGCGCAGCGCGGCGAGCGCGGCGTCGAGCAGCACCGCGCGGGCCACCGCGGCGGCCCGCTCCACCTCCATGTCGTCGCGGGGAAGTAGGCTGAGTTCGCGGTCCGCGGCCTGTTCCGCGAGTTGCGCGTACGGATGGAAGAACTCGGTGCCGTGGCTGCAACCGAGCTGGCGCAGAGCTGCGAGGACATGGGCCAGCCGGTTCCGACCCGGGACGTCGTCGCCCACCTGCCAGCCCAGCTCGTTGATGAGGCGGTCGACCTCGGTTCGTTCGGCCGTCACGTCGTTGACGGCCTTGGTTTTGTCGAGGTCCGGGTACACCACCCGGTTGGCGGTCCGGTAAAGAGCGGGCAGTGGGAGGTCGTCGTCCTCGATGGCCGTGAGCAGTTCCATCACTGTGGACAGTTCAAGCTGGCCGATGCCGGTCATCGCCCGGATGAAGAGCAGGCGACGTCGGTGTGCCTCGCCGTACTGCGCCTGGTTGCGGCCAGTCAGTCGGCCTGGTGGGACGAGGCCCTCCCGAAGGTAGAACTTTATCGTTGCGACGGGCACGCCGGTGCGGCGGCTAAGGTCAGAGATGCGCATCGAGTTCCCCCAGCTGGTCGACACAGCCCCGCGGTGCGATTCTCCCATGTAGAAGGGGTGGAGACTGGTGGTGATCCCATGGCACGCTCGTGGCGGAAGCGTTCGGGCCAGTCGCCGTGTCGCGTTTGTGGCCCCGTCCGGGGCCGATAATCGAGCCGTCAGGCAGCGGTACGGCCGGACTCGCGGAGCTTCGTGATCATTACGGGCGTGGGGCTCAGGGGCGTCTCGGGGGCCTGCTGTTCCGCCGCGACCCGGGCCAGCGCGAGCCTTCGGCTGTCCATCAGGGCCAGTAGCACGGGCGGATCGATGCTCTGGATGGGCTGTAGATCGAGGTCCACCCGGATGTCAGAGTTCCACGAGACCGTCAGCGGGCCCTCCGAGGCCACCGCGATCGGTCGGTTTGCCTCGTCGGGACGCCCGCCCGCGTCGGTGTCGACGGCTTGAGCCAGCAGGTACCAGGTGCCCGGCGGCACCGTGCCGAAGTGGAAGTAGCCACCCTCGGGTAGCACCGCGCACCGCACCGGACGACCCTCGGGGATGCGGTCCGTGAAGAGGCCGACGAAGACCGGCCCGTTCGGCCGGCCCGGCAGCGCGGGGATGCGGCCGTGTACCCGGGCCTCGGAGAGCGGGGCCGGTCCCGGGTCGGTCGCGATGTGCGTGGCGTAGCCGGCGCGGCGCCGGTAGGTGGTCGGCGACATGCCGACGCTGCGGGTGAACCGCGAGCTGAAGGTGCCGACGCTGTTGTAGCCCACCCGGAGGCTGATGTCGGCGACGTTGAGTGTGGTGGAGATCAGCAGGTGTTTGGCGCGTTGCAGACGCAGCGCGGACAGGAAGCGGCCCGGGGAGACCCCGGTGATCCGCTGGAAGATCCTGGTGAAGTGGAACTTGCTGAACATGGCCGCCCTGGCCATGTCGTCGACGGTGAGCTGCTCGCCGAGATTCTCTCGCATTGTGCTGATCGCGCGATTCACGGCCTGTTTGGTCGATTCCTCCATGATGCCTCCCCCTGACCCGTCCGGCGATTTGTCGTACTAGCTCGCAATAATTGTCGTGTAAAGCATCTCGGGTTCGGTCCCATCGAAGCTCAGCAGTGATGCGTATGATTGCGTTGGTATGTCTGCCGTCTCACTCCGATCGCCCCGAAGGGCTCCGCTTCCGGTCGAGGCTAGCCCAGCCCCGAGCGATTGACAATACTGCTGATCATCAGGGGCAATAGAGCGCAATCGTGAAGAGAGGAACGCCTTGAGCAGTGCTTTCGACGCTCATATGCAGGTCGACGGTCATCCATGCGGATAGCGGTGCGACCCACTTTCCACGGGGGGTGCCGAAAGTGGTCAATTTGGAAATCGGTCACGGAGACGGTGCCTCTGGGCTGCGGTTTGACGCGAAACGTCGGCAATTGTCGATCATGTACCCGGCGGTCCGGCTACCTTCAGTGAATCTGGCAGTTTGCTGACTGAAAAAGATTATTGACCGGAGTGATGGGCGGACGGTAGGATTATTTATTCACGTTGTCGGCACGATTTTAATGCCGTTGAATAGTCAGGGTTTTCCGGATTGCCAATATCTGTTTTGCGTTTAATGGAATTTATCGCTGGAATTTTTCACACCGCCGACCAGTGGCCAATATCTGCCAATTCTCAATCGGGTGTAGAACGGGTGGGTCAGGTGCTCGTCGCGCTGGTTTCGACCGGGCCCGGAGAATCAGTCGGGGCGGATTTCGGAAACCGCCGTCCGACCCGGTGAACAATAGGAGGAGTGACAGTGGAATCGCGTCGGCCGCACCGCCTCGTGCCACCCGGCACGGTCCCCGTCAGGATGGGGCGAGGGTTGCCTGACCGGCCCCGTACGAGTATCCCGTCCGCGCGGGACACCCGTGTGAGACACACCCGAGGGACGCGTCCTACCGCTCGGGTAGGCGTACGACACGGGCCGCGTCGTTGTCACCTCAAGCCGCCGCCGGCGATATCCGGGAGCCGTCGGGCGGGCCGTATGCCCTCCAGGATCAACCGATGGTGCGCCGGCTCCAGCCCGGCGTCGGGGCCGGCGGGACGCGAAGGGCGCGCGCGCCCAGGTGACGGGCGGCGGTGAGGCTCGACCAGGCGGCCAGTTCGACGAGGCCACGGTCGTCGTACCCCCGGGCGCGCACCCGGTCGACGTCGGCGGCGGTGACCCGGTAGGAGGCGATCGCCACCAGCAATGCCAGGCGCCCCGCCGGGCGGTCCGGCTCCGGCAGGCCCGCGACGCACTCGTCGAGCCAACGGTGTCGCAGGGCGGCCGGGCGCGCGTCCAGGACGGGTGCGGGCGCGTCAAGGCGAGGAGCTGCGCCGTCACCAGCCGGCGTACCGATGCCGGGACGGTGCGTTCGCCTGCCGCGTCGACCACCGCCGCGGACCGGGCGAACGCCGCCACCAGGTGCGGCCGGTCGCCGGTCCAGGACAGGTCCGGCGGCACTGTCGCCGGAGGCAGCAGGCCCGGGGACTCGCCCGGGACCACGGTCCTGCGGGCCAGCCCGGCCAGGATCCGGACCGCACCCCGGCGCAGCACCGCCGTGACCGGGTCGGGCGCCGGCGGCAGGGGCGAGTCCGGCAGGAAGACGTTGACCATCCGGTTCAGGTAGTGGAACACCACCGCGACGCCGACCAGTTCGGGACCGTGCTCGGGCGGGAACGGCGGCGGCCCGCCGTAGGCGGCCCAGCGGGCCAGTTTGCGCAACCGCGGGTCCCGCAGGTCGGCCAACTGCCCGGTCAGCACGGCGGCGGCGTCCGGGCCGCTCAGCAGGCCGGCGAGGGTGCCACCGTGCACGTCCATGCAGTACGGGCAGCGGTTGGCCTGGGAGACCCCGGCGGCCACCACCTCCCGGGCCTCCCGGTCCGTCCGCCCGGACGCCAGCAGCGCCTCGCGCAGCATGGTCCAGGCCGCAGCGAGCATGACCGGAGAGGCCGCGTGCAGCGCCACCGGCGGTGCGAGCATCCCGAAGTCTCGTTCGACCTGCTGGTACACGGCCGCCACCGGGCCGTCGGCCCGGCTCGGCGAGACTGGCGCGACGTGGCGGAGTTGCAACGCCGTGGCGGGTCGAGTGACCCTCGCGATGAGCTTTCGCACCGTTTCCCCCTCGGAAGAACAGGCGCCGGCCGACGCCCGATGGTTCAGCGGGCGAACACCGCCCGGCGGCCGGCGGTCTCGCCGTCCGGCGACGGCGCGCCGTAGGTGACGGAAACCCCCCGCTCCTGCGCAGCCCGAACGATGCCCGGCATCGCGCGTTCGGCCAGGGCGGCGATCGTGAACGCCGGGTTCACCGTGAGCGCACCGGGGACCGCCGATCCGTCGGTGACGAAGATTCCCGGGTGTCCGCGCAGCTCGTGCCGGTCGTCCAGGGCCGAGGTGGCCGGGTCGTCACCGATCCGGCAGGACGCCAACGGGTGCACCGTGTACGCGCCGACCAGGTCGTTCGTCCACGGCTCGACCCGGGCCAGCCCGTCGCGTTCCAGGATGTCCTTGATGTCGGCGTCGGCCAACGACCAGCCCCGCCGGGTGTTCGCGGTGGGCCGGTAGCTCAGCGGACCGTGCCCCAGCATCTGTTGGGAGAAGCGGTGCGCGTTGCCGGTCTCCGGCGGTGGCCCGAAGACGCCCTCGTTGTCGTCCTCGGACATGATGAAGATCGTCAGCCAGGACTGCCAGCGGCGCAGCATCTCCTTCTTGTCCACCCCGAACCAGGTCGGGCCGCTGGCGTCGGGCGCCTGCGCCAGGATGGTGCCCAGCCCCGGCGGGAAGTAGAGCTGCTCCAGCGAGTAGCGCTCGAACTCGGGCAGGTTGCCGTCGAGCCGGTCCCAGCTGGCCACCGTCGGGCCGCGCCCGATCTGGTACGCCTCGTAGGCCCGCCCGTCCGGTCGGGACAGCCCGAGCACGTCGCGGACCCGGTCCTCGTCGAAGACGGCGGTGTTCAGTCGCTCCCCGTTGCCGGAGAAGTAGCGCCCCACCCCGTGCGGCATGGTGCCCAGCCCGGGCTCCGACCGTTGCAGGATCACCGGCGTGGCACCGGCGCCCGCCGCGACGATGACGAGCTTCGCGTCGATCGCACCTTCGTCGTGCAGGATCCGGTAGTCCTCGCCGTCCACGATCCGGTAGTGCACCCGGTAGCCGCCGTCGTCGTTACGGGAGAGCCGTTGCACCTCGTGCAGCGGCCGGATCTCCGCGCCGTGGGCGAGCGCCGCCGGCAGGTAGTTCAGCAGCAGTGAGCGCTTGGCGTCGAACCGGCAGCCGGCCATCATCCAGTTGCAGTTGGTGCACATGTCCACGTCGACGGCGGACGGCGCCGGGTTGGCGGTGCGCCCGGCGTGCCGACAGGCCGCGGCGAACAGGCCACCGGCGTAGGGGATCTTGTCCCAGGTCTGCCGGGTGATCGGCAGCGCCTCGGCGACCCGGTCGTACCAGGGTTCGAGGGCGTCCCGGCTGATCGAGCTGGGCCACATCCGGCGGCCGATGCCGCCGCGTCGCTCGAACACGAAGCGCGGCGCGCGCGGCATGGTGGCGAAGTAGACCACGCTTCCGCCGCCGACACAGTTACCGCCGAGCACGCTCATGCCGTCGCCGACCACGAAGTCGAAGACCCGGGTGTACGACGAGCCGAGCAGGAAGTCGTGGTCGAACTCCTCGCTGCGCAGCCACGGACCGCGCTCCAGGACGGTCACGCGGGCGCCGCCCGCCGCGAGGTGGTACGCGGGGATGGCCCCGCCGAAGCCGCTGCCGATGATGAGAACGTCGGTCGATTCGATGCTGGTCATGCAGGGCTACCCGTCGCCGTCGTGTCGGGATGGAGGTCGGCCAGCTGTCGGCCGTAGGAGAAGGACTCGAACCGCCAGATGCCGTCGGCCTGCGGCTGTTCGTAGCCGATGGTGAGCAGCCCCGGGTGGCCGGCGGCCAGCGCGGCGGGCGTGCTGAGGTGGGCGGCGCTGTCGAAGGCCATGTTGCTGAACAGGGCCAGGCCAACCCACATCTGCTTTTCCGGGTGACCCGGCTGGGTGAGGTCGGCGACCAGGGCGGTGCGGTGGTCGAACGGCAGCGCCACGAACGGCGGCACCGTCGGGTCCAGTGTCAGGTCGTGGCCGGCTGCGTACTCCCGTGCGTGGTCGTTGAGGGAGAACACCAGGGAGTCCAGCCCTTCGGCCAGACCGCCCGCCGGGTTCTCGAGAAGCTCGACCGCACCGGCCGCCACCGCACCACCGCCGGCTGACACCCCTGCCACGGCGCGGTCCCCGGGAAACCGTTTCTCGCCGGGGATGATGGTGTCCGCGAACGCCTCTAGCACGAGGGTCCGATCCGGATTGCGCTCGGATTCGTCGGGCTGCACCGCATCGCCTCCTGTCCGTGGTCGGCGCGCCGGTACCGGATCGTCCGCCTAGCGGACGCGCGACCGGAGGAGATGCCCGCCGGGCCGGTCAGTGCCGTGGCCGTCGTGCCGGACCCGCGGCGGTGACCCACCGGACACCGCTCACGGATCGCTGTCCCACATCGTGACGGCAGCACGACAGGGACCGCATCTTCGTCCTTGCGCTCGTACGGAATGCCCCGAATCTGGAGAAAACCCCCGGGGCCCGTGCAGGGCTTCTCCGGTCGTGCGCTGGATCGGTCGGCCCCGCTCCAACGGGCCGCCGCACGCTGATACTGACCGGGAACACGACGACGGATGGAGGGCGGACATGGTCGCCGGGCGGGTAGCGTCCTCAATGGTGCGTCGCCAGGTCAGGTACGTGTCCCCGGTCTCCCCCGGCGCGGCCGGCGGGCTGGTCGCCGAGGTGTACACACAGGTGGCCGACGAGATGCGACTCGTGGTGCCGCCCGCGTTGATGCACTCCCCGGCACCGGACGTGCTGGCCGCGTACTGGGCGCTGACACGGGAACCCCTGGTCACGGTGGGGTCGGTGGACCGGGCCACCAAGGAGGCGGTCGCCGCGGCGGTGTCGGTGGCCAACACCTGCCCGTACTGCGCGGACATGCACACCGTCGGCATGTACGACCTGTCCGGTGAGCACGCCGCCGAGGCGGTCGCCGGCGACCGGGTGCAGGACATCACCGAGCCGGCGCTGCGCATCGCGGTGGCGTGGGCGCGTACCGCACACCAGTCCGACGACGCCGCGCCGCCGCCTGCGGGGCTGTCCCCAGCAGACCGCGCGGAACTGGTCGGGGTGGTTGTCGCGTTTCACTACCTGACCCGCATGGTGAACGTGTTCCTGGCAAACTTCCTGCTGCCGCCGGGCCTGGCTCCGTGGTCCCGTCGCCGACTCAAGCAGGGGATCAGCCGGGCCTTGCGTCCCACCCTGCGGGAGCCACGCGAGCCGGGCCGGGCCTCGGGCCTGCTGCCCGCCGCGCCGCTGCGCGCGGCCACCGCCTGGGCGGCGCCCCGGCCGGCGGTGGCCGCCGCTGTGGGTGCGGCCGACCAGGTCTTCCGCGCCGCCGGTGACCGCGCGCTCTCCCCAGAGGTACGCGACCTGGTCACCGCGCACCTTTCGAGGTGGCAGGGGAGGGAGACCGGGATCAGCACCGACTGGTGCGAGCGGCTGATCGCCGACCTGGCACCGGCGGACCGGGCCGCCGCGCGGTTGGCACTGCTCACCGCGGTCGCCTCGTACCAGGTCGACGAGGAGGTGGTGGGGGAGTACCGCCGCCACCACCCGGAGGACCGGTCGCTGGTCGACGCCGCGGCCTGGGCTGCCTGGTCGGCGGCTTCCCTGGTCGGCGCCCGGCAGGCGGCCCACCCGGTGACCGGGCCGCCGCCCCAGCGCCACGACTGACCACCGTCCCGCAACTGGTCCGGCGGGAACTGAGCATTGTGGAAGAAGAACCCTGCGCCGCGACCCGGAAGGGTGGGAGAGGATGCCGTCCGCAGGGCTCGGACGGCGACGGCTACGTTGACAGGAGGCCAGGATGAGTGTTGATGCGGCGCGAACCGGGAGGGTTGGCCCGACCAACTGGTGGAACGGCGCCCACCACCGTACCGCGCTGAACCTGTTCATGGTCGTGGTGCTGGCGCACTGGGCCGAGCACCTCACGCAGGCGTTCCAGATCTGGGCGCTGGGCTGGTCCGTGCCGGAGTCGCGCGGAGTGCTCGGTCTGGCCTTCCCCTGGCTGGTCACCTCCGAATGGCTGCACTACGGGTACGCGCTGGTGATGCTGGTCGGCCTGTGGCTGCTGCGCGGCGGGTTCGTGGGCCGATCGCGCACGTGGTGGATGGTCGCCTTCGGGATCCAGTTCTGGCACCACATCGAACACCTGATGCTCTTCGTGCAGGCTCAGACCGGCACGTTCTTCTTCGGCCGTTCGGTTCCCACCAGCTTGTTGCAGCTGGTCCTGCCCCGGGTCGAGCTCCACCTGTTCTACAACACGGTGGTGTTCCTGCCGATGGTGATCGCGATCATCCTGCACCTACGGCCGAACCGGGCCGAGTCCGAGCTGATGACCTGCAGCTGCGCCCCACGGCTGGCCGTGGCGCCCAGCACGCCGTGACGGCGCCGGAAGCAGCGCGTTCGGGGCCTGCTTCCCGCTGGTTCGGGTACCTCGTCGCCGCTGTGGTCTGCGGAGTGGTGGCGCTGGCCGCACTCACCGACAAGCCGACCGCCCGGGTCGTCGCGGTGACGCCGGCGGACGGCGCGACAGTGGCCGGTCCGCCGGACCAGGTGGTGGTCACCTTCGAGGGCACGGTGCGGGCGAGGGAGTTCCATCTGGCCGTGGCGCCGGCCGGTCAGAGCCGTTCGATAGCAGCCGGTCCGGCGAAGCTGGAGGAGCAGCGGTTGGTGCTGCCCGTCCGCATTCAGGCCGCCGGGGCGTATCTGGCCGCCTACCACGTGCTGTTGACCGACGGACGGCAACTGAACGGCACGACCCGGTTCACCGTGGCCGCTGGCGGGCCGCTCGTGTCGGTGGCCGCCGACGACCCCTCGGTCGGGCCCGGTGGGCACCAGCACGGTGCCGACGACCCGCTCAGCGTCGGCCTCCTCGTGCTGGACCTGCTGCTCGTCGTGGTCGTGGCCGTCGTGCTGCTGCGCCGGCCGCGGATCCGGGTGGGGCGGCGCTGACGGTGACCGGGAGCGCATGAACGAAGGCGCGCGCGGTGCGGCCGGCGTACGACGATGGGTACGCCGGCCGCGGCACGTCGCCGGGCCGTGAGGAGGACGACGATGCCGACGACCCTGGGTTCGATACGGCGGCTGGTCCTGACGCCGTCGCTGGCGGAGACGACCTTCGCCCGCCGCGGCTTCCCCGTGACGCCCGGCCCGGTGACCCGCCGGCTCGAGGCGATTCCGCAAGCGGTGATCTGCGGGTTCGAGTGGGGCATTGACATGCGCGACCAGTGGGAGCTGGAACGTCGTCTGGAACTGGTCGAACCGGAGATGCGCGGCTTCGCGTACGAGGGTGCGGCGATGGCGCTCACCGTCATCGACGCGATGCCGGGGCCACGCCGTCACCGAGCCCGGGAGCTGCTCGCCGGTCCGGGCCGGCCGCACACCTTCCTGACCTATATCGGCATCGGGTTCGCCATGGCCCGCCTGCCGCGCCCGTTGTGGAAGGGTGTGCTGCCGGATCTGGCCGGCACCCCCTACTACCCGACGATGAGCTGGCTGGCCGTCGACGGGTACGGCTTCGACCGGGCGTACTTCGAGACCGAGCGGTGGGTGACCCGGCAGGAGTTGCTGCCCGCGTACCCCTGGCAGGGGCGGGCGGACTACTTCCCGCGCGCCGTCGACCAGGGCATCGGCCGGGCGCTCTGGTTCATACACGGGGCCGGCGCGGCGGACGTCGCTGCGGCGGTCCGGCGGTTCGCGCCGGCCCGGCAGGCGGACCTGTGGAGCGGCGTCGGCCTGGCGGCCACGTTCGCCGGCGGCGCCGACCTCGGCAGCCTGCGCTCGCTGGTGGACGCCGCCGGAGAGGACCACGCGCACCTGGCGCAGGGCGCTGTCTTCGCGGCGAAGGCCCGGCACTTCTCCGGTTTCCAGCCGGCGCACACCGAGGTCGCGCTGACGGCACTGGCCGGCATGTCGGTCGAGGCCGCCGCCGCCCTGGCCGACGACGTCGCGGTGGACAGCTTCGCCGACGACGCCGAACCGGACTACGAAGTGTGGCGCCGCCGCATCCGCGCTCATTTCCCGGTGCCCACGACGCGTGTGTCGTAGCGATTCCCGCTACCCGTTTTTACGCCCATTTTCCGGGCGCGGCCCCTGCCTGCCCGGGGTCGGTGCAAAGCGTCGCAACAATGAAGAAGAATGTTCGCGCCCGGGCTGCAAATATTGGCGACATATCTATTGCCCTGGGGGTGCCTGATGAGAGCTTGGCGAAGGCTGCGACGGCGTGTCCTGACCCCTGACATCTCGCAGACGAAGTGTGACGTCCGGGGCTTCCACGTCAAGGACGAGGCGACGCGCGAGCGCCTGGAGACCGTCGGCGAGTCCTTCCTCACCGGCTTGGGTGAGGCCGCGGAGGCCCGCGTCGTGGTCGACGTCGTCGCGCCGCTGGAGCGGTTGGCGCCCACCTGGCGCGGCTTCGCCTACGAAGGCGCGGCCATGGGCCTGGCCATCCGCGACGCGCTGCCCGGGCGGGGCGGGCGGGTGGCCGAGTTCCTCGCCGGCCCCGGTGACCCGCACGTCTACATGGCGTACGTCGGGGTGGGCTGGGCGATGGCCCGGCTGCCCCGGTTCCTCTGGTCCGGGCTGTACGCGCCGGACCCACTGCTGCGCTGGTTGGTGCTGGACGGCTACGGCTTCCACCAGGCGTACTTCCGCACCGGAAGCTACATCGAGCAGCGCTACCGCGAGGAGAGCTTCCCCTGGCCCGGCGACGACTCGGGCGGGTACGCGGTGCGTGCGATAGACCAGGGCGTCGGCCGGGCCTCCTGGTTCGTGGTCGGGGCCGATCCGGACCGGCTGGCCCGCCTGTTCGCCGGGTTTCCGGAGCGGCGTCGGGCGGACCTGTGGGCCGGTGCCGGGCTGGCCGCCACCTACGCCGGCGGCGCTGACGAGGCGGGGCTGGAGCGGCTGCGCGAGCTGTCCGGGCCGTACCGGGGCGAACTGGCCCAGGGGTCGGCCTTCGCGGCCGGGGCCCGGGTGCGCGCCGGCCTGACGGTGCCGCACAACGGGGTGGCCACCCGGGTGCTGTGCGGGTTGTCCACGCAGGACGCGTCGGCGGTCACCGACGACACCCGGATCGGGGTGGCCCCGGCAAACGGCCTCCCGGCGTATGAAGTGTGGCGGCAGCGAATCAGGAACGTGCTCGTGCCGGTTCGGAAAAATTGATTTGCTTCATTCACCGAAGACCGTGCGCGAATTGTTCCGTGCTGCGCGGGGCGTTTGAGGAAGGGCGTAGTCAGTATGACAAGAATCGCTGTGGTGGGCATGGCGTGCCGCTATCCCGACGCCACGTCACCGCGGGAGTTGTGGGAGAACGCGCTGGCTGGCCGGCGGGCCTTCCGGCGGCTGCCCGACGTGCGGTTGAAGCTGGACGACTACTGGGACGCCGATCCGAAGACCCCGGACCGGTTCTACTCGCGTAACGCGGCGGTCATCGAGGGGTACGAGTTCGACCGGGTGGCCTACAAGATTGCCGGCAGCACCTTCCGCTCCACCGACCTCACCCACTGGTTGGCGCTGGACGTCGCGGCCGCCGCGCTCGCCGACGCCGGCTTCCCGATGGCCGAAGGGCTGCCCCGGGAGCGGACCGGCGTGGTCATCGGCAACAGCCTCACCGGTGAGTTCTCCCGCGCGAATCAGCTCCGCCTCCGCTGGCCGTACGTGCGGCGGATGGTCGGCGCGGCGCTCAAGGAGCAGGACTGGGACGACGACCAGCTCGCCACCTTCCTGGACGGCTTCGAGGCCACCTTCAAGAGTCCGTTCCCGGAGGTCGACGAGGACACCCTGGCCGGCGCCCTGTCGAACACCATCGCCGGGCGGATCTGCAACCACTTCGACTTCAACGGTGGTGGATACACCGTCGACGGTGCCTGCTCCTCGTCGCTGCTGTCGGTGGCCACCGCCTGCAAGACGCTGATCGACGGCGATGTGGACGTCGCGGTCGCTGGCGGTGTCGACCTCTCCATCGACCCGTTCGAGATCATCGGCTTCGCCAAGACCGGTGCGCTGGCCACCGGCGAGATGCGGGTCTACGACCGCTCCTCCAACGGCTTCTGGCCGGGCGAGGGTTGCGGCATGGTGGTGCTGATGCGGGAGGACGAGGCCCGCGCCGGGGGACACCGCATCTACGCCTCGATCGCCGGCTGGGGCATCTCCTCCGATGGCAAGGGCGGCATCACCCGGCCCGAGATCAACGGATACCAGCTGGCGCTGCGCCGCGCGTACGAGCGCACGGGCTTCGGCATCGAGACCGTCGGGCTGTTCGAGGGCCACGGCACCGGCACCAAGGTCGGCGACGCGACCGAGTTGGAGGCGCTGTCGCTCGCCCGCACCGAGGCGGACCCGTCGGTGCCGCCGGCCGCGATCGGTTCGGTGAAGGGAATGATCGGTCATACCAAGGCAGCCGCCGGAGTGGCCGGCCTGATCAAGGCGGCGATGGCGGTGCACCAGGAGGTGCTGCCGCCCGCCATCGGCTGCGTGGACCCGCACGCGCTGATCAGCGAGGGCACCCCCGCGCTGCGGGCGCTGCGCCGGGCGGAGGCCTGGCCCGCGGACACACCGGTTCGCGCCGGGATCACCGCGATGGGCTTCGGCGGCATCAACACCCACATCGTCCTGGACAACTCCCGTCCACGGCGCAGGTCGACGCTGGACACCCGTACGCGCGCGCTGGCCACCGGCCTGCAGGACGCCGAGCTGCTGGTGGTTGACGCGCCCACCCCGAAGGATCTGGTGCAGCGGCTGGACCAGCTGATCGAGTTCGTGCCGTCACTGGCGTACGCCCAGCTCGCCGACCTGGCCGCGACCCTGCACGGTGAGCTGCGCGAGCAGCCTTTCCGGGCGGCAGTGGTCGTCTCCTCGCCCGAGGACGCCGAGCGGCGGCTGCGCAAGGTACGCGACTCGGTGGAGGCCGGGGAGACCCGGATGTTCTCCGCCGACGGCCGCTGCCTGGTCGGCCACGTCAGCGGGCCGGGACGGATCGGTTTCCTCTTTCCCGGCCAGGGCTCCGGACGGGGCGTCAGCGGCGGCGCGCTGCGTCGCCGGTTCGCCGAGGCGGAGGAGGTGTACCAGCGGGCGAACCTGCCCACCGGCGGCGACGTGGTGGCCACCGAGGTGGCCCAGCCGCGCATCGTCACCGGCTCCGCCGCGGGCCTGCGGGCGTTGACCACGCTCGGCATCGAGGCAGCCGTGGCGGTCGGTCACAGCCTGGGCGAGATCGCCGCGCTGCACTGGGCCGGCGCGATCGACGAGGCGGGCCTGCTGCGTATCGCCGCCGTGCGGGGCCAGACCATGGCCCGGCACAGCGCGTCCGGCACGATGGCCAGCCTCGGTGCCGCGCCGGAGGCCGTCGACCCGCTGATCGCCGACCTGCCGGTGGTGATCGCGGGCTACAACAGCCCTGACCACACCGTGATCGCCGGTACGGAGGATGCCGTCAAGGCTGCGTGCCGGAAAGCGTCGGACGCGGGGCTGAACGCCACCGTCCTGTCCGTCTCGCACGCGTTCCACTCGCCGCTGGTGGCCCCGGCCGCCCTGGCGTTCGGCGCGGCGCTGGCCGATGAGCCGTTCCGGCCGCTGGACCGGCGGCTGGTCTCCACGGTCACCGGCGACGTGCTGCCGGCCGACACCGACGTGCCCGCCCTGCTGTGTCGCCAGATCACCGACCCGGTGCTGTTCACCCTGGCGGTCACCGTCGCCGCGAAGGACGTCGACCTGTTCGTCGAGGTCGGGCCGGGCCGGGTGCTGACCGGGCTGGCGTCCCGGACCACCGACGTGCCAGCGGTCGCCCTGGACACCGACGAGGAGTCGATCGCCAGTCTCCTCAAGGTGGTCGGCGCGGCGTACGTGGTCGGTGCGGCACCGGTGGACAGCGGGCTGTTCCACGGCCGGCTGATCCGGCCGCTCCAGATCGGCCAGCGGTTCTCCTTCTTGGCCAACCCGTGTGAGCAGGCGCCGCCGCTACGGCTGCCGGAGGCCACCGCCGCGGCGGCGCTCACGCCGGCCGCCCGGTCCGCCGAGCCGACGGTCGCGGACCTGCTCGGCGAGTCCACCGAGGAACAGTTGCGCCAGTTGGCCGCCTCGCGGGCGGAGCTGCCGCTGGAGACGGTGCAGTCGGACAGCCACCTCCTGGACGACCTGCACCTCAGCTCGATCACCGTCGGCCAGGTGGTCAACGACCTCGCCCAGCGGATGGGTGTGCCGGCCGCGTCGCTGCCCACCAACTTCGCCACGGCCACCGTCCGCGAGCTGGCCGAGGCGTTGGATGAGTTGTCCGGTACGGCTGGGCAGGCCGGGTCGGTGACCGAGCCGTTGGTGGCCGGAGCCGCTGCCTGGGCCCGGCCCTGGCGGGTGGACCTGGACGAGCTGCTCGCGCCCGCGCGGGTGGCTCCCGAGGAGACCGGCCGGTGGCGGGTGCACGCCGCACCCGGACACCCCTGGGCCGACCGGTTGGCCACCGCCCTGCAGCGGGCGAACCTCGGCGACGGGGTGCTGGTCTGCCTGCCCGACCCCTGCCCGGAGGAGGCGCTCGACCTGGCGCTGACCGGGGCCCGGGAGGTACTTGGCGGCGACCCTGGCACGCGGTACGTGCTGGTCCAGCACGGTCGCGGCGCGGCCGGCCTGGCCAAGACGCTCCGCCTGGAGGCACCCCGCGCCCGGGTCACCATCGTCCACCTACCCGACGACGAGGCCGTGGTGGACCGGGTGGTGACCGAGGTGGCGGGCACCGTCGACTACCGCGAGGTGCACTACGACACCTCCGGCGTACGCCGGGTGCCGACGCTGCGCGCCATGCCGGTGCGTGCCGCCCGGCCCCGTCCCGCGCTCGGCGCGGACGACGTGCTGCTGGTCACCGGCGGCGGTAAGGGCATCACCGCCGAGTGCGCGCTCGCCATGGCCACCGACAGCGGGGCGAGCCTGGCCCTGCTCGGCCGTTCCGACCCGGCGGCCGACACCGAGCTGGCGGCCAACCTGGCCCGGATCGCCGAGGCCGGGGTGACGGTCCGCTACGCCCGCGCCGACATCACCGACGCCGAGCAGGTACGTCATGCCGTCGCCGACCTCACCGCGCAGCTCGGCACGGTCAACGCTGTCCTGCACGGTGCCGGCCGTAACGAGCCCGCCTCGCTGGCCAGGCTGGACCTGGCGGACTTCCGGAGCACGCTCGCGCCGAAGATCGACGGCCTGCGGGCCACCCTGGAGGCGGTCGACCCGGACCGGCTCAAGCTGCTGGTGACCCTGGGCAGCATCATCGGCCGCGCCGGGCTGCGCGGCGAGGCGCACTACGCCACCGCCAACGACTGGCTGGCCGAGACCACCGAGGAGTTCGGCCGACGGCACCCGGGATGCCGAGCTGTCTGCCTCGAGTGGTCGGTCTGGTCGGGTGTCGGCATGGGCGAACGGCTCTCCGTGATCGAGTCCCTCACCCGCGACGGGGTCACCCCGGTCACGCCGGACCAGGGCATCGCGATCCTGCGCCGGCTGCTGGCCGACCCGGACGCGCCCGGCACGGTGGTGATCAGCGGCCGTACCGAGGGCATCGACACGGTCCGGTACGACCTGCCGGAGCTGCCGCTGCTGCGGTTCGTGGAGCGGCCGTTGATCCGCTACCACCGCGTGGAGCTGGTCACCGAGGTCGACCTCAACGTCGGTACCGACCTCTACCTGGCCGACCACCTCCTCGACGGCAACCTGCTCTTCCCGGCGGTGTTCGGCATGGAGGCGATGGCCCAGGTGGCCGGTGCGGTCACCGGCGACGGACGGGTGCCGGTCATCGAGCGGGCCGAGTTCCTCCGGCCGATCATCGTCCCGCCGTACGGCCGCAGCCGAATCCGGGTGGCCGCGACGGTGACCGACGACGACACCGTCCAGGTCGCCATCCGCAGCGAGGAGACGGGCTTCGCCGCCGATCACTTCACCGCGACGATGCGCTTCACTGACACGGTGGCCCCCGACGGCCCGCCTGACCAGGTCTGCGACGAGATCGCCCCGGTGTCGATGTCACCGGCCGACGATCTGTACGGCGACGTGCTGTTCCAGGGTGACCGGTTCCAGCGGCTGCGCCGCTACCGGCGGGCCGCCGCCCGCCACGTCGACGTCGAGGTGGAGGCACTCGACGACGTCGACTGGTTCGCCCGATTCGTGCCAGACCGCCTGCTGCTCGGTGACCCCGGTGTGCGGGATGCGCTGATGCACGGCAATCAGGTCTGCGTGCCGGACGCCACGCTGCTGCCGGCCGGGGTGGAGCGGATCCACCCGGCGGGGGAGAAGCTGACCGGCCGGGGTGAGCTGCGCTACTGCGCCACGGAGCGTAGCCGCGACGGCGACACCTACGTCTACGACATCGTCCTGCGGACCACCGCTGGCGAGGTAGTGGAGCGCTGGGAGGGCCTGCGACTGCGTGCCGTGCGCAAGCAGGACGGTCGCGGCCCCTGGGTGGCGCCGTTACTCGGGCCGTATCTGGAGCGGGCGTTGGGCGACGTCCTCGGCGCGCAGGTGGCCGTGGCGGTCGAGCCGGACGGCCCGACCGAGCCGATCGACCAGCCGGGCGGGCACCTGGCCCGGCGGCGGGCCCGGTCGCGGATCGCGGCGCGGCATTCGGCTGGCGAGCCGGTCGAGGTGACCTACCGCCCGGACGGCCGCCCGGAGATTGCGGGCGGGCGGACGCTGTCGGTGGCGCACGGCGCGGGGCTGACCCTGGCGGTGACCGCGACCGGCGCCCTCGGTTGCGACGTCGAAACGGTGCTCCACCGGGACGACGCGGTGTGGGACGGCCTGCTCGGCGAGCACGCCGACCTGGCCCGGCTCATTGCCGCGGACACCGGTGAGGACGCCGACACGGCCGCGACGCGGGTCTGGACGGCGCTGGAGTGTGTGCAGAAGTCCGGCGGCCAGCCCGGCGGACCGCTGACCCTGCTGCCCTCGCCGCGTCCCGGCTGGACGGTGTTCGGGGCCGGCGAGCTGCGGGTAGCGGCCTTCGTCACCGCGGTACGCGGCGTCGACGAGCCGGTGGTGTTCGCGATCCTCACCGAGGGGAGGTGACGACGGTGGAGCGCTGGTTCGAGTACCGGCACACGGTCGGGTTCGAGGAGACCAACCTCGTCGGCAACGTCTACTACGTCAACTACCTGCGGTGGCAGGGGCGGTGCCGGGAGATGTTCCTCAAGGAGCGGGCGCCGGCGGTCCTGGCCGACCTCCGGGCGGATCTCAAGCTGTTCACGCTGCGGGTCGATTGCGAGTTCTTCGCCGAGATCACCGCCTTCGACGAGCTGTCCGTCCGGATGCACCTGCGTGAGCTGGCGCAGACCCAGATCGAGTTCGGTTTCGACTACGTCCGGCTGGACGCCGACGGCGGCGAACTCCTCGTCGCCCGCGGCTCGCAGCGCGTGGCGTGCATGCGCGGCCCCAATACCCGCACCGTCCCCACCCGGGTGCCCGAGGCGTTGGAGGCCGCGCTCAAGCCGTACGCCGTGGGCGTACGGGCCTGACCGGCGACCTCAGGAGTCACTGTGACTGCTCATCCCCAACCCACCGGCCTGGTGACCGACTCGAAGACACTCCGCTGGGCACTTGCCGCCTTCGCCACCGGCGTCACGGTGGTCACCGTAGGCGGCCCGACCCCGCACGGCATGACGGCCAACTCATTCACCGCTGTCTCCCTGGATCCGCCGCTGGCCCTGGTCTGTGTCGGCCGGGACGCGATGATGCACGGCGCACTGACCGATGCCGGGCAGTTCGGGGTTTCGGTGCTCGCCGCGCCGCAGGAGCCGGTGGCCCGCTACTTCGCCGACCGGCGCCGGCCGCTGGGCCGGGAGCAGTTCGAGTTCGCCGAGTGGCGGGCTGGCAGCCGGACCGGCTCGCCGCTGCTGGTCGGCGCGATCGCGCACTTCGAGTGCGAGTTGTGGCAGGCGTACGACGGCGGGGACCACAGCATCTTCATCGGCCGGCTGGTGGCGCTGGACCGGAACGCCGACGACGCGCTGGTCTTCGTCGACGGTCAGTTCCGCCAGTTGGAGCGTGAGCGTAGCGGGGCGACGACGTGAGCATCGCGACGCGGGCCCGCCGGACGCCGCCCGGTCCGCCGCGCCTCGCGGCGCTACGCATGCTGATGGTGATGAATCGCGACCGGCTGGGAATGATGACCTCGGCTGCCCAACGGTACGGCGACGCGGCGCGCCTGCCCGTCGGCCCGAAGAGCCTGTACTTCTTCAACCACCCGGACCACGCCAAGCACGTGCTGGCCGACAACGCCGCCAACTACCACAAGGGCATCGGGTTGGTGCACGCCCGGCGGGCGCTCGGCGACGGGTTGCTCACCAGTGAAGGCGAGCTGTGGCGCAAGCAGCGCAAGGTGATTCAGCCGGCGTTCCAGAGCCGGCGGATCGCCGCCCAGGCCGGTCAGGTGGCGGAGGAGGCTGCGGCCCTGGTCGAGCGCCTCCGCCGCCGGGCCGGCGACGTCGTCGACATGTCGGATGAGATGACCTCGCTGACGCTGGGGGTGTTGGGCCGTACTCTGCTCGACACCGACCTGGGCCGGTTCCCGACCATCGGTGGTGACTTCGCCGCCGTGCAGGACCAGGCGATGTTCGAACTGGCGACGTTGAGCGCGGTGCCGCCGGTGCTCCCGCTGCCCCGGCAGCTGCGGTTCCGGCAGTCCCGGCGGCGGCTGGAGGGGATCGTCGACCAGTTGGTGGCTGAGCGCGGCAGTGCCGACGACGATCGGACGGACGTGCTGTCCCGGCTGATCGCCTCCGCCGGCCGGGAGCGGGATCCGCGCGTCGGGCGCGCCCGGCTCCGCGACGAACTGGTCACCCTGCTGCTCGCCGGCCACGAGACGACCGCCAGCACACTGAGCTGGACCCTGTACCTGCTCGACCGGCACCCCGAGGTGCGCGAGCGGCTGCACGCCGAGGTGGTCTCGGTGCTCGGTGACCGGCTGCCCACCATGGACGACCTGAGCCGGCTGCGCTACACCACGATGGTGCTGGAGGAGGTCATGCGCCTCTACCCGCCGGTGTGGCTGCTGCCGCGCAAGGCCCTGGCCGAGGACGAGGTGGGCGGCTACCACGTCCCCGCCGGCGCGGACGTGCTCATCTGCACGTACACCCTGCACCGGCACCCGCGGTTCTGGGCTGACCCGGAGCGATTCGACCCGGAGCGATTCGACCCGGCCCGCTCCGTCGACCGACCCCGGTACGCGTACATCCCGTTCGGCGCGGGGCCTCGGTTCTGCGTGGGCAATCACCTGGGTCTGATGGAGGCCACCTTCGCCACCGCGTTGCTGGTGCGGGATCTGCGCCTGACCCGTCCGGCGGGTCGTCCGGTGGTGCCTGAGCCGATGCTGTCACTGCGGGTGCGCGGCGGCCTGCACATGCGCGTCGGCCTGCCCGACTAAATAGTGGTACGCCGCCGTCCCCACCCGGTCCGCCGGGTGGGGACGGCGCGGTCGACGACTATTTCCGGGCACTTTCCTTCCGAGTCACAACCGCCGTGAGCAGTGGCGCTCACCGCTTTCGAAAAAGATTTCTTCATCCGTGCGCGCTTCGCCGGTAACCGCTTTGAGAGCAATTCCTGAGAAGACACCGCGCCGCACCGGACGAAAGCATGGCGATGGTTCGTACCGAGACGCCGCGTCCGACCGCACCGCCCGCTGCCGGCCGACCCGTATGTCCCGGCGCCGTCTACCCGAGGGGGACACTTGCCACCGCAATCCGTAGGCATCCTGCGCCGACTCATTCCACCCGTGTTCGTCCTGGTGCTGGTCGCCGGCCTGTTCTCGGTGGCCCGGCTGCCCTCGGCCTCCGCCGAGGAGCGCAGCGCGCTGGCCGCCCGGTACGCGTTCACCGAACGACCGATCGCGCTGCCGCCCGGCCTGCCGCAGCGCACCGTGCGTCAGGTGAACCCACGGTACGAGCACATCCGGTCCTGGATCTCGTCGGTCGGCGCCGGGGTGGCGCTCAACGACCTGGACGGCCGGGGCGGCGCGAACGACCTGTGCCTTGTCGACACCCGCAGCGACGCGGCGATTGTCACCCCGGCGCCGGACAGCGGTGCCACGTACGCGCCGTTCGTGCTGGATCCGGCCCCACTGCCGATGGGGCCGGCGATCGCCCCGATGGGCTGCGCTCCCGGCGACTTCAACCTCGACGGCCGGATGGATCTGCTGGTCTACTACTGGGGCCGTACGCCGGTGCTGTTCCTGCAGCGGCCCGAGGTGACGGCGCTGAGCCTCGCGGCGTACCACCCGGTCGAGCTGATCCCGCAGCAGACCATCGGCTCCCTCTACCGCGGTCCGCTGTGGAACACCAACGCTGTCGCGGTGGCCGACTTCGACGGTGACGGCCGCCCGGACATCGGGATCTTCAACTACTTCCCGGACAGCCAGGTCCTCGACCCGCAGGGCCTGCCGCACGTGCAGATGAACCACTCGATGTCGCACGCGCACAACGCCGGTGGCGCGCACATCCTGCGGTGGACCGGCGCCACCACCGGTGAGTCACCCTCGGTGAGCTACGAGAGGCAGGTGGGCGGCGATCCGGAGTTCTTCACCGGCTGGACCCTCGGCGCCAGCTCCGCGGACCTGGACGGCGATCTGCTGCCGGAGCTGTACCTGGCCAACGACTTCGGACAGGACCGGCTCTTCCACAACCGGTCCAGGCCGGGCCAGATCCGATTCGAACTGGTGGAGGGGCAGCGCGACCCGATCACCCCGAAGTCACTCGTGCTCGGACACGACTCGTTCAAGGGCATGTCCATCGACTTCGCCGACCTGGAGGGGCGTGGACGGTTCGACGCGTTCGTCAGCAACATCACCGAGTCCTGGGGTCTGGAGGAGAGCAACTTCCTCTGGCAGAACACGGCCTCGACGCCGGAGCAGGCCCGGGCGAAGCTGAGCAGGGGCGAGGCGCCGTACCGCAACCAGGCCGCCGCCAAGAACATGGCCTGGGTCGGCTGGGGTTGGGATGCCAAGATGGCCGACTTCGACAACAGCGGACGGTTGGCGGTCGTGCAGGCCACCGGCTTCGTGAAGGGCACCATCAACCGGTTCAACTGGTTGCAGGAGTTGGCGATCAGCAACGACCTGCTGCTCTCCGACCCGGACATGTGGCCCAAGGCCGAACCTGGTGACGACCTCGCCGGCGACAACGAGCTCGCCTTCTGGGTACGCGAGGACAACGGCCGGTACGCCAACATCAGCAAAGAACTCGGTCTGGCCCTACCCATTCCCACCCGGGGTGTGGCGGTGGCCGACACCAACGGCGACGGGGGCCAGGACTTCGCCGTGGCCCGCCAGTGGGGTCCGCCGGCGTACTACCGCAACGACAAGCCCGGGAACGGCAACTTCCTGGGGCTGCGGCTGACCCGGCCGACGCTGTCCGGCGACGGTGCCTCACCGGCGTACGGCGCGCAGGTGCGGGTCACCACCGCTGACGGACGCACCCAACTCGCTCAGCTCGACGGGGGCGGGGGCCACTCCGGCAAGCGCAGCTTCGACGTGTTCTTCGGCCTCGGCGCCGCCGGGGACCGGCCGGTCAGGGCCGAGCTGTTCTGGCGCGACCTCACCGGTGCCACCCACCGGCAGACGCTCGACCTGACCGCCGGGTGGCACGACTTCCTGCTGACCAGTCGAGCCGAGGAGTTGACCAAGCGATGACGGACGTCAAGCAACCCGAGGCGACCAGGGACCTGTCTCTCGCCACCCCGGTCACGCCGTCTGCGACGGCACCGCAGCCGACGCCCGCAACGGACCGGCCCGCCGTACCACGGGTGGACAGCAAGGACCCGCGCTACCTGGCGCTGCGCAACTTCGCCATGTCGATGACGGTCTTCAACATCCTGGGCTACACGGTGCTCGGTTTCGAGCAGCCCTGGCTGTGGCCGATCCTGGCCCTGGCCTTCGGATACGGCACCGAGATCATCGTTGAGATGGTCTCGGCGCGGGCGCTGAAACGGCCGGCGGCCTTCAGCGGTAACGGCGCGTGGGGGATGTACACCTTCCTGCTGCCGGCGCACATCACCGCGCTGGCCGCGAACATGCTGCTGTACGCCAACGACAACTTCTGGCCCATCGCGTTCGCGGTGGTCGTGGCGGTCGGTCAGAAGGCGGTGCTCCAAGCGCCGATCAAGGGCCGGATGCGGCACTTCATGAACCCGTCCAACTTCGGCATCACCATCACGCTGCTGGTGTTCTCCTGGGTCAACATCGCCCCGCCGTACCACTTCACGGAGAACGTGCCCGGGGTGATCAGCATTCTGATCCCGGTGGTCATCGTGACGGCGGGCACGGTGCTCAACGCCATGCTGACCAAGAAGGTGCCGCTGATCGTCGGCTGGCTGGGCGCGTTCGTGATCCAGGCGGTGCTCCGGCACTTCATCTGGGACGTGTCGCTGGTCGCCGCGCTGGTCCCGATGACCGGGGTGGCCTTCGTCCTGTTCACCAACTACATGATCACCGACCCGGGCACGACCCCGGCGGCACCGCGGATGCAGTTCATGTTCGGCGCCAGCGTGGGCATGGTCTACGGCCTGCTGATGGTGTTCAACGTGGTCTACACGCTGTTCTTCGCCGTGACCCTGGTATGCCTCGCCCGTGGGCTGTTCTGGTGGGGCAGGTGGCTGGTGCAGCGCAACCGGCCCGCGGAGAACCTGACACCCGCACCGCCGCCCGCCGCTGTGGCGCTACCGGTCGCCCGTTGACCGTCCGCCGGTCCCGGTCACCGGTCGGCCCGCTCGTCGTGGGTCCGCCGGTGGCCGGGACCGGCCGCTTCCGTGGAGGTGCACCATTAACCTGCTCGTCGTTGGCGCCTCGCACCGGACCACTCCGGTCGACGTGTTGGAACGGCTCGCGGTCGGATCCGCCGAGCTGCCAGGGCTGCTGCGCGCGCTGCTCGACCGGCCGGCGGTCGAGGAGGCGGTGGTGCTGTCCACCTGCAACCGGTTGGAGGTGTGGGCGGCGGTCAGCGGCTTCCACGCCGGGCTGCGCGACGTCGGCGCGACGCTCGCCACGCACGCCGACGCGTCGACCGACGTGCTGGCCCGGCACCTGTACGCGCATTACGACGACGCCGCCGTAGCGCACACCTTCACCGTCGCCGCCGGCCTGGACTCCGTGGTGGTCGGCGAGGCGCAGATCCTCGGGCAGGTGCGGGCCGCGTACCGGGCCGCGGTCTCGCACGGGGGTGCCGGCCGGCTGACCCACGAGGTGGTGCAGCACGCGCTGCGGGTCGGCCGACGGGTCCGGGCCGAGACCGACATCGGGCGCTGTGGCGCCAGCACGGTGACCGCCGCCCTCGACGTGGCGGCGGGACACCTGCCCGGTGGCCTCGCCGGCCGGCCCGCCCTGGTGGTCGGTGCCGGGGCGATGGGCGGGCTCGCCGTCGCCGCGCTGACCCGCGCCGGCGCCGGACCGATCGCGGTCGTCGGCCGCGGCGCCGACGGCATCCGCCGGCTCGTCTCGGCGTACGGCGTGCGGCCCGTGCCCGCGGCGGACCTGGTGCCGGCTCTCGCCGCCGCCGACGTCGTGGTGACCGCGACGACCGCACCGGACCCGGTGCTCACTGCTGAGCTGGTCGCGCCGGCGCTACGTCGACGGCTGACCCGCCGCCCGGACCTGCCCCTGTTCGTGTTGGACCTGGCGATGCCCCGGGACGTGGACCCGGCGGTCGCCCGGCTCGACGGCGTGGTGGTCGTCGACATCGGCGGGCTCGGCGCGGTGGCGCGCGACGGTGTCGAGCGCCGGGACCAGGATGCGGCCGAGCGGATCGTGGCCGCCGAGCGCGACGCGCTGGCCGGCCGGCTCCGCGGGGCGGACGCCGGGCTGACCGTGGCCGCGTTGCGCCGCCGGGCCGACCGGACGGTCAGCGCGGAGCTGCACCGGCTGGCCCAGCGCCGACCTGACCTCAGCGAGGCACAGCGGGCCGAGGTGGCCCGCACTGTCAACCGGGTGGTCCAGCAACTGCTGCATTCCCCGTCGGTACGCGTCCGTCAGCTCGCCGGCGAGCCGGACGGCGAGCGTTACACAGCGGCGCTGCGTCAGCTGTTCGACCTGGAGGTGCCGCACAGCACCCCGGTCGCCGACGTGCCCCGGGTGGCCTGACCGTCGTCAGCTCCCCCTCGTCGTCAGCGACCCGTCGTCGGTGGGTGTCTCGGCGAGGGTCTTGATGCCCTGCAGGGTGGTGATCATGGCCTCCCGTAGGGCGGCCATGCGGCGTTCGATGATGACCTCCTCCTGCTCGGGTGCGCGGTCGATGATGAGGCTCAGGCCGGTGCGGCCCGGCCCGATGCGGACCGAGTGGGTCAGTCGACATCCACCCGCCTCCTCGACGAGCCGGAACTGCCAGGCCGCACCCGGACGATCCGGGTCGGCTGGGCCACCGCCGAACCGGCCGGCCACGTCGACCACCGCCCAGCCGAACACACGCGGCGCGTCGAGGCGCACCACGTGCGAGACGGTCTGCCACTCGCCCAGCAGGGGGTGGTGGTTGTGGCCTTCGAACCGGGCACCCAGCGTCGGCCTGTCGCAGTCGTCCAGCCACCGCACGCGCCACAACTCCGGGCTGAACCGCGTGGGCAGTTCGATGTCCGTCACCAGGTCCCACACCCTGGCGGGGTCGGCCGCCAGATGCAGGTCACACTCGATTGTCGGGCCGTCGGCGTACCGCACGTCACCGCTCCTCTGTTCGTTCCGGACTCATGCCGGTCTGCCGGTCCACTACATCGCATGACATGATCGGAATTCAAGTGCGCAAATTTCCCGTGCCGTCGGGCGACCTGTCCGATCTGCCGAGTGAGCACGACGCGACGGCATTGACACACGCTGACATTCATTCCAAGGTCGATGGATTCGTCTCTCCGTCGAAGGGGCCGCAGGATGGTCAGCAACGAGCACAGGTACGTCATCGTCGGGGCGGGTCCCGCCGGCGTTCAACTGAGCTACTACCTACAGCAGCACGGCGCCGACTACCTGACGCTCGAAAGCGGAGACGCGCCGGGCGGGTTCTTCCGGCGGTTTCCACGCCATCGCAGGCTCATCTCGCTGAACAAGGTGCACACCGACAGCACCGATCCGGAGATTCGCCTGCGCTGGGACTGGAATTCGTTGCTCAACGACTCCCCGGACCTGCTGTTTCCGAAATTCAGCGAGGAATACCTGCCGGCGGCCGATGACCTGGTGCGCTACCTCGCCGAGTTCCAACGTGTGCACAAGCTCAACATCCGATACGGCACGACGGTCGAGCAGATCACGCGTACGGGCGACGGCTTCACCGTGCGCACCGACCAGGGTGAGGTGCGCGCGCGCTGCCTGGTCGTCGCGACCGGCTGGGGCCAGCCGTTCGTTCCGGCCATCACGGGTATCGAACACGCCATCGGGTACGAGGACATGGTCATCGACCCCTCGGCGTACGACAATCAGCGGGTCCTGATCATCGGTAAGGGCAACTCCGCGTTCGAGACCGCGTCGGCCGTCCTCGGCCGCGCATCGATGGTGCACCTCGCCAGCCGGCAACCCCTGCGACTGGCATGGAACACCAAACACCCCGGTGACGTCCGTGGTCAGTACGGCGCGATCCTCGACAGCTACCAGTTCAAGACGCTGCACTCGGTGCTCGACTGCACGATCGACGAGATCCGGCCGGTCGACGGGCGGTTCCAGGTGTCGATCACGTACACCCACGCCGAGGGGGAGACCGCCGTCCTCGACTACCACACGGTGCTGAGGTGCACCGGCTTCCGGATGAACACCGCGATGTTCGACGAGACGTCCCGACCCGACATGGTGCGGGACGGCCGCATGCCCGGGCTACGCCCCGACTGGCAGTCGAGCAACGTCGACGATCTGTACTTCGCCGGCACCATCGCCCAGGCCCGGGACGTCAAGCACGCGTCGTCGCCCTTCATCGACGGCTTCCGGTACAACCTCCGTACGTTCACCCGGATTCTTCGCGAGCGGTACGACGACGTCCCGTTGTCATACGCGACGACGCCGGCCGACGCCGCGTCGCTGACCAAGCTGATGCTCGACCGCGTCAACTGGTCCTCGGCGCTGTGGACCCAGTTCGAATACCTCTGTGACGTCTTCGTACGCGACGACGCCAGCGGCGACTTCCACCACTACGAGGACCTGCCGGAGGACTACGCCGTGGAGCGCTTCGGGGCTGCCACGCAGTGGTACACGCTCGCGCTCCGGTGGGGCCGCGACGACTACGGCGACGTGTTCGCCATCGACCGGCATCCGACCCCCGACCGGGCCCGGGAGAGCGCCTTCATCCACCCGGTGATCCGGCGGTACCGCGGTGCGGAGCTGGTCGCCGAGCAGCACCTGCTGGAGGATCTGCTGGCCGAGTGGCGGCGCACGGACCGCCACGTCGAGCCCCTGGCCGAGTTCCTGACCAGGGACCTCACCACCGGACCATGACCTCGTCGAGGGGTTTTCGGGTCAGGTCGGGGACGTGGGCGTCCGGCGTGGGATACCCGACGGGCATCACCACGTACGGGCGCTCCTCGGGCGGACGCTCACACACCTCGTTGAGAAATCGCATCGGGCTGGGCGTGTGGGTCAGTGTGACCAGGCCGGCGTGGTGCAGCGCGGTGATCAGCAGGCCGACCGCTATGCCGACGGACTCCTTGACGTAGTACGGCTTCGGGCTGTTCGGCCCCTGGTGCACCTCGAACACGACGATGACGGCCGGTGCGGTCTCCAGGAACGGCTTCCGCCAGTCGGTGCCGAGCCCGGCGATCGCGCCGAGCCACTCCTGGGAGGCGCGGCGGTCGTAGAACGCGCGTTCCTCGGCCTCGGCCGCCTCGCGTAGCCGGCGTTTGCGGACCGGGTCGGTCAGCACGACGAACCGCCACGGCTGCACATTGGCCCCACTGGGTGCGGTCGACGCGGCCCGGATCGCCGCCTCGACCACCCCGTCGGGCACGGGGTCGCTGGCGAAGTCGCGCACGGAACGGCGCCGCGCCATGCGTTCGGCGAACGCCTCCGCCTCCCGCACCATGTCCGCGGGGGATCGACGCTCGTGCTGGATGGGGACCGTGGAAAGCAGGTCTGTGTCGTGCACCTGGAACCTCCCCTGATCCGGCCTGCCGGTTTCTGCGGGAGGGTCACCTGCCGCCGGCATCCGGTTCGTTCAGCATTTCGGAGGCCTGACGGCATGTCGTTACGCAGGTGTGCTGTCTTCGTGGGTCGGCACGTCGGGCGCGGTCCGGGTGGCGATTTCGTCGACCACGTCGGTCAGGCGTCCACGGAGCGCCGCGGCGGCCCGTTGGCGGGTCGCCCCGTCGCCGTCCGTGGCGAGCCACCTCAGCCATGCCTCCACCCGGTGGCGGTCACCCGCCTCGTCCAGCGCTGGTCGGGCGAGCGCGACCAGCCGTTCGGCGAGGGCCGTCGCGGGCAGCAGCCGGCCCGTGGCGGCGTCGACGCCGTGGCCGCCCATCCCGTCGCGGGCGGCCCGCCAGTACGCCAGTCGCATCAGCTCCGGGACCAGCTCCGGCCCCTCGTCGCCCCGGTCGACGGCATCCCCGCAGACGACCACCAAAGCCCGCACCAGGCCCGCGAGCGCCGCGGATTCGGCGGCGCTGACGGGTACGTCGGCCACCCGTACCTCAAGCGTGGGGTGGTTGGTGGACAGCCGGAGATCCCAGAAGATGGTGCCGTGATCGACCAGCGCGCCGGCCTCGAGCAGCATGTCCACGTGGTCGTCGTACTGCTGCGCCGACGTCAGGAACGGCGGCGGGCCGGCCACCGGCCAGCGCCCCCACGTGACGCTGCGCCAACTCGCGTACCCGGTGTCGCGTTCCGGCCAGTAGGGCGAGTTGGCCGTGAGGGCGAGCAACACCGGCAGGTGCTGGCGCAGATGGTTGCCGATCAGCACGGCGCGGTCCCGGTCGGGCTGCTCCACGTGGACGTGGACGGCGCAGATCGCGAGCTCGTCGTGCAGCCCACGGTAGGTGGCGGTGCCCCGGTCCTGGCGAGGCCCTTCGGTGAGGGGCGGCGGCACGGCGCGGCCCAGCACCGGCGAGCCGCTGGCGATCACCCGCAGACCCGCCGACAGGGCTGCGGCCTGGACGGCGGCGCGGCCCTCGGCGAGCTGCGCGCCGACATCCTCGACGCTCCGGCACGGGTCGGTTCGCGTCTCCACCTGAAACTTGGTGATCTCACCACCCACCCGGGTGCCGAGGGCCGGGCGCGCGCGGTTGACGACGGTGGCCGCCTCCGGCACGACCTCGCCCCGGTCGACGTCGACGACGAGGAACTCTTCCTCGACACCGAGCAGGGGAATGGGTGATCCCGCACGCTGTCCCGTAGTCATGCCAACGCCGACCTCTCGCTGCCGGTCGTTTGCCGGCGGTGAGCACGTTACGTTACGGGATCGCGTCGGTGGGTCAAGATCCGGGACGCTCCATGGTGGACAGCACATCGACGAGCCCGGCCAGGAGTGCCGTCCGTTCGGGCATCCGGTCGAGGCAGACATACTCGTCGGCGCCGTGCGCTCCGCCGCCCACCGCGCCCAGGCCGTCCAGTGTCGGTACGCCCAACGCGGCGGTGAAGTTGCCGTCGGACGCGCCGGCCGCGTACGCGCCGACGAGGCCCGGGATGCCAAGCTGACGGGCGACCGACTGGGCCAACTTCAACAGCGGTCGCGCGAGTTCCTCGGACATCGGGTAGCGGTTGATCCCTCCGTGCACCGCCAGCGTCGCCTCAGGCAGGAACGGCACCAGCCCGCGGATGGCGTGGTCGACGCGTTCCAACTCGTCCCTGGTCCAGGCCCGCACGTCAACGGCCAGACTGGCGCGCTCCGGCACCGTGTTCGTCGTGGTGCCAGCGGAGAGCAGGGTCGGTGTGACGGAGGTGCCACCGCTGTCCGTCGCGCCGAGCGCACCCAACGTGAGAACCTGGTGGGCGACCTCGACTGTGGCGTTCACTCCGCGCTGTGGTTCGACGCCCGCGTGGGCGGCGCGACCCTCGACGATGACGCGGTAGACCGACCCGCCCTTCCTGGCCACCTTCACCTGCCCATCCGGGGTGGCCGCCTCGCAGACGAGAACCGCACCCGAACGCCGTGCCTCACGTTCGATCAGTGGCCGTGACGTGACGGACCCGGTCTCCTCGTCGCAGGTGAGCAGCACGCCGACGGACGAGGTGTCCTCGATCAGGCGCAGTGCCGTGAACATCTGCACGATCCCGGCCTTCATGTCGCAGACGCCAGGTCCCGTCGCCACGTCCCTGCGTACGGTGAAGGGCCTGGATCGGATCGTGCCGACCGGGAAGACCGTGTCGAAGTGGCCCAGGAGCAGCACGCGCTGATCGGCGGCCGGCCACAGCAGGTGCGGCAGGCCGTCGATCACGACCGGACAGGCGGGTCGGCCGAGCGCCTCCTCGCCCCAGCGGGCGAGCAGGTCGGCACAGGACTCAAGGTGGGGCAGCGAGCCCGGTGCCGACTCGAGCGCGACGAGCGCGCCCAGCCGGTCAACCATGTCTGCTCGGAGCTGCTTCGTCGCGGGGAGCAGCCGGCGTGCGAGTTCCATCGATCCCTCCAGCGTCACAGGCGACGGGCAGGGCCGGGCCTGTCCGTCGACCATCGCAGAGGGATCGCTGTGTGGTCACCCGTGTCTGTGCTCAGGCGGCTGGCGGCCCGCTGATCGCAGCCCCGTAGCCAACCTCGACGATCCGACGTGCGGACTCGGCGTAGGCGTCCCGGCCCTCGGGCGCGAAGGTGCCGAGCCCGTCGACGTAGCGGTTGAACATGCAGAACGCGGCGGCGATCAGGACGGTGTCGTGGATCTCCAGGTCGGTAGCGCCCTCGGCGCGGGCGTTGGCTACGAGTTCGGTGGTGACCTCGCGGCCACTGATCTGCACCGCACCGGCGATGCGCAGCAGTGCCCGCAGTTTGGCGGAGATCGGGGCGGTGTCCAGGTCCGCGCGCACCTGGTCGACGAGGGAGTAACCATCGTCGAGTTGCGCCGCGGCGAATGCGGAGTGCGACGCGCAGCAGAAGTTGCAGTCGTTTCGCCCGGACACGTACGCGGCGATCAGTTCGCGCTCACCAGCCGGAAGCGAGTGAGGGGCACGCAGCAGCACCTCGGCCAGTTCGTTGAGTGGCTTCGCCGTCTCCGGGCGGTACCGCATCGGTCCGGAGATGCCGGGAAACTGCTTTTCGTCCAACCCAAGATCGATGTGCGCCATGGTCGTCAAACCCTTCGCCCGTGAGTCACGGCCGCGCCGAAATCAGCATCCACAGCGGACGAGAGTGTGCACGCGGCCGTGCGGCTGTTGCCGCGCAGCCACGATCCCACTCTGTCCCCCGCTCGGATCTCTTCATTTGTGCTCTCTTCCCGTCGAGAACCCTGGGGTGGGAGCACGGCGAGCAAGCCAACGGCGCGAGGCTGCGTCACTGCATAGCGGTGGCCGGGGGGTGATCGAATGATTCGGGGCAGCGGAAGGTGTACAGCGAGTAGCCGCGCCCGATCTGCACGCCGACGGTGTCCGGGGACGCGGTGGGGTTTTCCTCGGCCGGGCGCCAGCTGCAGTGCACGCCGTTCCAGTCGCCTGAGTCGACAGTGAGAATCAAGGTCATCGTGGTGCCGCAGGCGGCACAGTTCATCGGGTACGGATCGGTCAGCGACCAGTTCGCGTACCCGCCGACCTTCCATCCCGGTGCGAGCGACAGGTCGCTCTGATAGTGGGGGCGGCTCTCGTCTTCGTCGTCATCCCACTCGTCGAGCCGTTCGCGTAGGTCGTCGGGGAGCAGGTCGGCGTACTGGTACTCGCGGACCTGCTCGGGCTGCACCACGCACGGAAGCGGCAGGTACATGTCGCTGATCACCGGCGGTTGGGGAGGCGCTTCGAGTAGCGGGCCGACGCTGGAACTGTCGCGCCAGTAGAGGAAGGTGCGAGGGCTGTAGTGCCGGTCCGAGTGGTCCACCGGGCACCACAGCATCTGGAGCAGGTCGGTGCCGTCCGGTCCGGCGTAGTCCGGGATGTCTTGTCGGTACAGCTGCGCGACCGGGATCAACGGGATGGGGTCCTCGATCAGGTCGTCCAGGTCCAGAGCGTCGGCCGCATCGAGCTCGGCCCGCTCCTCCGCGGTCAGGAAGTCCCCGCCCGGCAGCGGCTCGCGGGCCTCCGCGGTCGCGAGGATCTCCCGCCTGCGGTGCAGGGCGGCCGGGGTGGTCAGGTTGTATGGCTCGTGTGCCCCGGCGTCGTCGCAGACCGGCCATACCTCGTCGGCCGGCCACAGCAGCGGTCCGCCGACCGAGCTGTCCGTAACGGTCGGAGCGCCGGGTCGGGGATGCAGGCGGGTAGCGGTGATGGAATGTTCCCGCAGCTCAGGAAAGAGCGCGGTGATGTCGAGGGGACGCGGAGGCGTGGTGCGGGCCATAGACGTGGATCGTAAGGCCCGCGTACAGGTCCTGGGTTGCGGGATGGCTGGCGCTGGGCGGCTTGCCGAAAACCTTTTCGGCAACCATTCTCGTAGGGGGACCACGGATTGACTGAGGCCGAGGAGAGTGGGTTGTGGTTGAGGTTAGCGGCCCCGAGGTGGAGGCTGGCCCGTGGGCGGAAGCCTCGATCCGACCGGCCGGGTGGTCCGGTCGCCCGGTCATGCGTGATGTCGCCAAGCTGGCGGGCGTGTCCTCCCAGACGGTTTCCCGGGTCATCAACCGGCACCCACACGTCACGGACGCCACCCGGCAGCGGGTTATGGATGCGATGCGGAAGTTGGACTACCGCCGCAATCTGACTGCCCGCGCGCTGGTCACGCGGCGGTCCGGAACGCTGGGGATCATCGGCTACGAAAGCCCGTTGTTCGGACCGAGCTCGATGTTGTACGCGATCGAGAGCGCGGCACGGGCGGCAGGCTATTTCGTCAGCGTCGCCAGCGTTCGCCAACTGGACCGCCGGTCGGTGCTCGACGCGATCGACTGGCTCTGTCAGCAGTCCGTCGAGGGGGTCATCGCCATCGCGCCCAAGCCGGCGATGGCTGACGCGTTGGCGGAGGCGTCGCCCGCGATCGCCTGCGTGACCGTGGGCGGGGGCAGCAGCGACGCGGTGCCGAGTGCGCGGATCGACAACGTCGCCGGCGCGCGATCGGCCACCCGGCACCTGCTCGACCTGGGACACCGCACCGTCCACCACGTGGCCGGTCCGGACGACTGGCCGGAGGCCGGCGAGCGGCTCCGGGGCTGGCGCGAAGCCTTGCAGGACGCCGGCCGGCCCACCCCTCCCGTAGTGCCCGGGGACTGGAGTGCGCGGGCGGGGTACGAGCAGGGTAGGCGGCTGACTGTCGATCCGTTCGTGACGGCCGTCTTCTGCGCCAGTGACCAGCTGGCTCTCGGCGTGCTACGGGCCCTGCACGAGGCCGGTCGACGGGTCCCCGAGGACGTCAGCGTGGTCGGGTTCGACGGGACGCTCGACAGCGCGCACTATCTGCCGCCGCTGACCACGGTACGGCAGAATTTCGCCGAGTTGGGGCGGCTCAGCTTGGAACTCCTACTGTCCCAACTGGACCGGACCGAGGGCGCCCCGGCCTCGAGGCGGCAGTTGCTCGTGCCGGAGCTGGTGATCAGGCGCAGCACGACACGGCTCCGCGACCCGCACGACAGGCGGTGACCCACCGGAGCAGCCGATGGGGGCTCAGGGCAGGGGGCTGCCGTACGGAACGGACAGGATCGGATTAATCTGCGCCCGGCTGATATGTGTGTTCGAGCAGTGCGGACATCGGGCGTCGTCATTGGGTTGGTTCATCGGGCTGCTGATGCCGGCGTCGTCGGAATTGCGCCGCGGGCCACCACGACAGCGATTGCCGAAAAGGTTTTCGTAAGGAAGTGTGGCTGGCACATTGCTGATTCCGGAACGTCCCCCCGGAGGTCGCACGACATGAAGCAATCCCGAAAGTCCGCCCTGCTCGCAGTGCCGATTCTGGTCGCGGCCATGCTGTTCGTCCCGCAGCCCGCCGCCGCCGCGATCGTCACGTTCGCCACCACCCTGGTCAACTCCAACGGCGGCGCCTGCCTGGCCCTGCCCGGCGGCGACACCGCGAACGCCGTGCAGCTCACGCAACAGGCCTGTACCAGCGCCGCGTACCAGCGATTCACCTTTACCCCGGTGTCCGGCACGGCCGACACCTACACCATCGCCACGGTGAACGCGGGCAGGTGCGTCGACGTCTACGGCGCCTCTTCGGCCGACAACGCAGCGATCATCCAGTGGACCTGCCACAGCAATCCCAATCAGCGCTGGCGGCTCGTCCCGGTCACGGTCAGCGGCACCGACAGGACATTCACTGTCGTGTCGGTCGGCTCCGGCAAGTGCCTCGTGCCCGCCGGAGGTTCCTCCGCTACCAACACCGGCCTGGTGCAGCTGCCCTGCAGCACCGCCACCAGCCGGATCTGGCGCCTGGCCGGCTTCACGGGTGACGGTGGCACGGCGAACACGTTCACCAACCCGATCAAGGCGCAGGGCCCCGACCCGTGGCTGCAGTACTACAACGGCTACTACTACCTGGCCACGACGACCTGGAACCGCACCATCACCATGCGCAAGGCCACCACGCTGCGTGGCCTGGCCATCGCCACCGACCAGGTGATCTTCAACCTGACCAACCCGAACGGGGCGGGCACCATGTGGGCGCCCGAATTCTTCCTGCTCAACGGCCCGAACGGGCCGCGGTGGTACTTCTACTACACCGCCGGTCGCGAGCCGTTCAATCTGGGCACCCAGCGCATCCACGTGCTGGAGAGCGCCGGTACGGACCCGATGGGCCCGTACACGTTCAAGGCCTCCATGCTCGACCCGACCGCCGACAACACCTGGGAGCTTGACGCCAGCATCCTTCAGCTCAACGGACGGCTGTACCTGCTGGGCACGTTCTACAACGGCTCGCAGCCGATGTTCATCCGCCCGCTGAGCAACCCGTGGACGGCGAGCGGCACCCGGCGCGTCCTCTCCACGCCGACCTACAGTTGGGAGACCGTCGGCGGCGGCGTGAACGAGGGCGCGGAGGTCCTACAGCGCAACGGCAGGACCTTCATCGTCTACTCGGCGAGCCACTGCTCCACGCCCGACTACAAGCTGGGCATGCTTACCTACAACGGCACGGGCGATCCACTGCTGTCCTCGTCCTGGACGAAGTCACCCAACCCCGTGTTCCAGCGCTCGAACGCCAACGGCGTCTACGGGCCAGGCCACAACGGATTCTTCAAGTCGCCGGACGGCACCGAGGACTGGATCGTCTATCACGCCAACAGTTCGGCGTCGGCCGGCTGCGACATCAACCGCTCCACCCGCGCGCAGAAGTTCACCTGGAACGCCGACGGCACGCCGAACTTCGGCGTTCCGGTCGCGACCGGAGTCACGCTGACCGCCCCCTCGGGCGAGCCGATCTCCTGAACAGCGGCGCCCGCTCTCGCTGCGGCGAGAGCGGGCGTCCGGAGGAGCGGCGGGAATGCCCGTCTCCGCGCGTGGGGATCGACGGTCGCCGGGGGCAGCCGTCAGCTGAACGCCTTGACCTCCAGCAGGCCGGTGGAGAGATTCGGCGCGCTCTGCAGCAGGACGCGCAGCCGGGTGGTGCTGACCGGGGGGAACGTGACGCTGTTGTACTGGTTGGCCACGACGGGATACCCACTGGCGCCCGGCACGTCGACGTAGGCACTTCCGTTCCAGAACTGCAGCCGCCACGATGCCGGCAGGCCGACGCCCTCGCCATCGGCGAAGAAGTACACCTGCGATCGACTAACCGCTTGAGCCGACGGCCACGTCAGTTCAGCCCACTGCTGGCCCTGCTGCGGCCAGGTACCCCAGCGGTTGCCCTGATTGGGGGCGCCGCTGTTGGAACTCGTCGGATCGCCCCCGGTGTTGATCGCCGCGCAGCTCTCCCAGGACGACGTGAACGAACACGACGGGGTCGCGCTGAGGGCGAGGTTTCCGCCGCCGTTTCCGCCGCCGACCGTGAGCTGGAACGTACGGGTCACCGGAGCGCTCTGGCTGTCGTAGTCGCGCAGCTCCGCTGTGAACGAGTACGTTCCGGCCGTGCTCGGAGTCCCGCCCAGCGTGCCGGTGAAGCGGTCGAGGGTGAGACCGGCCGGCAGCGCGCCACTGGTGACCCGCCAGTCGTAGAACGGCACGCCGCCCTTGGCCGTCAGCCTGTGCTGGTAGGCCTGGCCGGTCGGGGCGTTGGGTAGGCTGGTCGTCACGATCGAGGGGGTCAGGAACGGGGTCAGGTTGCGGTTCAGCGGCCAGCCGGCGTTCTCGGCGACCAGCAGCGCCAGTTTGGTCAGCATCCACCGTCGGGTCGGGAACAGGTGGCTCCAGCCGCCGCTCTGGCCGCTGAGCCGGTCCCAGTACGCGGACGTGCCCGGGATGTGGTAGCTGCTGTCCAGCGCCACCGCGCGTCCCTGGTAGGCGGTGACCTCCGCGTCATTGACGCCGCCGGTGGCGACGAAGTTGCGCATGCCGGCCCAGTCGCTGTGGTAGGCGACGGCGTGCCCGTACTCGTGCATGACCAGGCCGTGGACGTCGAGCACCGGTCCGGCGATGTCGGTCTTGTACCAGTCCTCGTCCGCCAGCGAGGTGAACAGTTGCTTGCCGGCCTCGTCGTACTCGAAGATCATCGCGGTGGAGCGATGGATCGGGCCGGGCAGTTGCTGGCCGTTGCGGGTGTGGTAGCGGCCGTTGTTGGCGGGGTAGCCGGTGGAGTAGGGGGACTGGATTCCCCGGAAGTACACCCACATGCCGTTGTAGGCGGCGTTGTTGGTGACGTTGATGCTGTTCTGCCAGTCGTTGCCGGGCAGGTGGTTGGTCTCCGCCCCGACGGCCACCGTGTCGAACGGCTGCAGGTTGAAGAACCGGTACCAGTCCTTCACGCCTTCCTCGGCGGCCGTACGGAATGCCGGGTTGGTGAAGTAGCCGGTGATGGTGTCGTAGCGGTAGTCGAAGGTGATCGGGATGGTCGGCTCGATCGCGGTCTTCTGATCCTGCTGCACCCGGATCGGCATGGTCTGGGTGTAGGTCGTGTTGTTGGCGGCCCGCACGCTCAGCCGCAGGGTGTGGAGCTCGTCCTGGCCGGCGGCGCGTGTGGAATGGATCGCCAACTTGAAGGTCTTCTGTTCCGACGAGTTGGCGAAGGTCAGCCGTTTCGTGGCGCCGGTCGCGGACAGCTGGCTGGGCAGGTCCATCATCAGCCGGGAGGTGCCCTCGGCCTTGAGGTCGATGGTCACCGGGAACGGGACGTCCGTCGGGGGCCGCACGGTCAGCTCGATGTAGGGGTTGGCCAGATAGCCTTCCCAGTCGACAAGTTGGACGCCGTAGCCGTTGACAGTCCTGCCGAACCTGTCGACGACAGTTGCGGTGCCGGCGGCCCGTGCCGGGGCGGCGATGAGCGGGGAGGCGAGCAGCGCGAGCACTGCCGCGGTGGTGAAGCGTTTCACGTCGTTACCTCAGTTCCTGATGCCAGTGACACCTTCGATGAAGTAGCGCTGCGGGAAGAACCGCAGCGTGACGGCGGCCCGGTCGAGCGAAAGTTTGGCGTCGTCTCACGTCGGTCCGATGACCGTCATGGTGCGGCGTTGGGGGTGGACCAGCCGTGCCGCTGACCACCCCTACGCCCAGAGCGGACTACCCGAAGGCCTTGACCTCCAGCAGCCCGACCGAGTTGGTCCCGCTGGTGAGCGCGACCCGGAGCCGAGTGGTGCTGATCGCCGGGAACGTGACGGTGTTGTACTGGTTGATCACGGTCGGGTATCCGCTCGCCCCGGGGACGTCGACGTAGGCGCTGCCGTTCCAGTACTGCAGCTTCCAGGACGCGGGCAGTCGTACACCGTCGTTGTCGTCGAAGAAGTAGACCTGGGCCGACCGGAGTGTCTGGGCGGCCGTCCAGGTCAGTTCACCCCACTGCTGGCCGGTGTTGGGCCAGGTGCCCCAACGCGGGTTGACGGTGTCGTTGGACGACGGCGGGTCGACGCCGTCGTTGAGGGCGCTGACACTTTCCCAGCTCGAGGTGTACGAGGCCGACGGTGTCGCGGTGATGGCGAGGTTGCCGGTCGGGTCCGGATCCGGCGGTACGGTGCCGCCGCGGTTGTAGACCTTCACCTCGGTGAGCCCGGTCTTGAACCCGGACGCGTGAGTGACCTGGATGCGCAGCCGTTGGGTGCTGACCGCGGTGAACCTGACGCGGTTGTAGTTCGCCTGCGGCGCCGCCGGCGACTTGACCTGCGCGGCCGCGTTGACCCAGGCGCTGCCGTTCCAGTACTGCACGGTGTACGACGTCGGCGCGCGGTACCGGTTGGTGGCCCGGTCGTTGCGGAAGTAGACCCGCGCTTCGTCGACGGCCCGGTTCTGGCCGAAGTTGATCTCGTACCAGTCGGTGGAGTTGGGCGATCCGTAGCTGCCCCACAGTGGTTCGTTGATGGGGAAGCCGTCGATCGCCGCCCCGGTGGAGGTGCCGCTCGCGGTGTACGACGCCGACACCGCCGCGCCCTGGGCCAGGTTGGCGGTGGTGCTGGTCAGGTCGGCGCCGGCCTTGGCGAACATGTCGACCATGCGCGGGCTGTTCTGCACCACGTTCTGCGGCAGCTGCGGTCCGGTCAGCGCGACGTTGTAGTTCACCACGCCGGATCCGCTCGGGAAGGTCACCGCTCCGGTGGCCGGGTTGTAGAGCACCCGGGTCAGCCGGTCGACTGTGAAAGCCCTGGTCCCGTTGACATAGACCGAGTAACCCTGCGGCACCCCGCTGTAACGGGTCACCCCGTCGGCCGGGTCGTCCCAGACCACGCTCAGGTCGGTATTGCGGTAACGGAGGTTGTTCACCGCGAAGTGGGTCCAGTTGATGTTGATCGGGGACAACTCGATCTGTGCGTCGTTGCGCGGCCTCAGCCCGGCGACGTCTTCGATGACGGTCCAGTTGCTGCTGCCCAGGATGTTGTGGTGGATCCAGGACCGGTAGTCGATGTTCTTGGTGCCGTTGTTCCAGTCGGCCCAGAACTCGTTGGCGTCCGGCCACTGCGTGTTTCCGCCGATGTACTGCGCCCAGGCGTTCCAGTAGAGCAGCTTCTTGTAGTCCTCGTTGTTCATCCACTGGTTGGGGTAGTTGCGCAGCACCGAGGAGTAGAGCCGGAACTGCACTGTCGAGTTGATGGTGGAGAAGTTGTTGCTACCCGGCTGCCCGGCTGCGGCGGCCGCGGCCTTGTCCCGCTGGTTGGCGGTGAAGAACGGGAAGATGGGGTACTCGGCCGGGTCGGCGTAGAGGCGCAGCGCCTCCCGGTACTGGGCGGTGTTCGGCATCAGGCCCACCGAGTACGGGTAGTAGTTGTTGATCTCCTTCCAGGGCACGTGGGTGTTGGTGGAGACGTGCTTGTGCTCCAGCAGCTGCCGGGAGGGGTTCCACAGCGTGTTGATCACGCCGTTGCGGATCCTGTCGGCGAGCGCCTGCATCTCGTTGGCCTTGGCCGTGTTGCCCAACAGGGTGTAGGCCTGCACGGCCGCCACCGCGCCGCTGTAGACGTAGGCCGATTCGGCCCGGTCGAGATTGCCCGAGCGCCAGTGGAACGACACCGCGTCGGCGTCGTTGCCGGTCATCGCGCCCCAGTTGTACTCGATGACCCCGTTGTTGTTGGTGTCGTAGGTTGCCAGCTGGCCTTTGACGTCGCCTTCGGCGTACCTGGCCAGGTTGCCGGCGATCACCGGCTGCCCGCCGTGGATCTGATACGACCGCCACGCCGCCTCGGAGATGTACTGCGTGTAGCTGTTGGACCAGTTCTCCGGATCACCGGGATTGTCCATGAAGCGGCCGCCCTTCGACGACTGCCCGACCGACAGCCACGGCCCGTAGGAGTACACCGGGTTGCGTAGGTACTTCAGGTCGTCGATGTGCATCGGCTGGGTCAATGCGATCGCGTTGTTGTAGCCGGTCACTCCCTCGATCGAGACCGGGAACTGGAAGTCCTGCCCGGGGATGTCGACGTCGAGGTAGTTGTAGCGCATCAGCCACCAGCGGTAGTAGATGTTCTTCTTGATCGCGGCGTCCGGCACGTCTATGTAGGGGATGTTCTCGGCCCACCACCGGTTGTAGTCGCGTACGTGGGTGCCGAACGCCGTTGCCGGCGAGTAGCCCTTGTAGGCGTTGTACTCGGTCAGCGATTCCGGGATCTCGTTGGTGACGAAGCCCATCACCACCTTGGTCGTGATGGTCTGCCCGGCCGCGACAGTCACCGAGCGGTTCAGTCCGCCGCTGCTGACGGTGAACCCGTCTCCGGACAGCCGCGGGTAGATGGTGGTGAGGTTGTTCTTCACCTGCCGGCTGCCGGTCAGCTCGTTGCCGCTGCCGCTGGTCGCGTACGGGGACGTCGCGCGCAGTTGCAGCGTCGTCGCCGTGCTGCCGTTGTTGACGATCGACAGGTTGGTGACGGCGACGTTGTTGTGCGTGATGAATTTCTGCATGTCAACGCGGACCGAGCCGCTGGTGTAGACGCCCTTCCAGTGGCTCGGGCTCTGCCAGCGGCCGCTGACCTGCTCGGCGAATGTACCCGGGGTGATGGCGACCGAGTAGGCATTCTGGCTGCTGATGTTGTCCCAGTAGGCGACCTGGCCGCCGAAGCCGATCACCGACGGGGTGTGCGTGGTCATGAACAGCCCTCGGCCGCGGGTCATCAGCCAGGTGCCGGCCGGGTCGTTGCCGGGCCGGCCGAGCAGGCGGTCCATCCAGAAGTCGGTGCCGGCGCTCTCGGCGTTGTAGATGGCCTGCATGGTGTTGCCGGTGGTGTAACCGACCGGTGGCGTCGGGATCGACGGGCCGTTGAAGGTCGGGTAGCCGATCGGCTGCGCGGCGGTGGCGGGTGCCTCGGCCAGCACCAGCAGGCTACCGGTGGTCAGCAGTGCTGCGACGGCTGTCGCCAGCGGTCTGCGCCAGGGTGGGAGGGAGAGTCGCATCGTTCATCTCCTGACGGTCGGGACGGATCTGGTGGTGGGGTTTCATGCCGACCCGGGGCTCAGGTCGGTACGTCGGTTGGGGCCGGGCAGGCGCTCACGGGCCGGTGGTGGCGGCGAGTGCTGGTGGCCGTAGCGTGCGGAGAACGGACCTGTGCGTGTGTGTTTAGCGGCTCGTTGATCGAAACTCGTAAATGTCCGATGGTCGATTCCTCTCCTGGTCGGGTGGTCGATGAACGTGCGTCGCAGGCGGTGGTGCCGGTCACGCGTTCCACGCCAGAGATCGGTCCCTGAGGGCGCCTACGGGGCTCAATACACGATGCTGACCGAAAAGGCTTTCGGCAAGACCTTGACCCCGGACGGGCTCGTCCGAGAGCGGTTGTTCTTGCTGTAAGTGCGCACCGGTTCCGGTTAGGGAGCGGCGGCGGAAACGTATCGCCTGCTGGCCGTTGAAAGAATCCGAAATGGTTTCGGCGAGCAGGCTCGTATCGCATCCCGTGTCAGTCGGTGCCTGATGTGACAGCGCGCGCACCTCACGTGATGTGCTCTGACACTCAAGCGACCGACTGACGGATCTCGCACCGGTCGCCCGGCGACCCTGACCCTCTCAGCGACGAGGCAGTGCCGGCCCGGTGGACTCGCGCACTACCAGGCGGCCCTGCTGGCGGATGACACCAACGCCGGCGTTGCCGTCCAACGCCGCGATGAGGTGCTGGACCGCGGTTGCGCCGAGCTGCTCGAGATTGAGATCCACAGTGGTCAGCGGCGGCCGGCAGTCCTCGGCGAAGAACTCCCAGTTGTCATAGCCGACGATCGCCACGTCGTCCGGAATCCGGCGGCCGAGATCGCGCAGTGTGTCGGCAACCCCGGAGGCCACCTGGTCATTACCGCAGAAGATCGCGTCCACGTCCGGTCTGGCCGCCAGCAGCAGCCGTGCCGCGTGCCGGCCCCATCGCTGGGACCACTCGCCGAACAGTGGATCGCCGGCGGGGGACAGGCCCGCCTCGGCGAGCACCGTTCGCAGGCCGGCGGCTCGGTCCCGGGCGGCGCGGTAGGTGTCCGGCCCGGTGATGTGTCCGATCCGCCGTCGGCCGTGCGACACCAGGTGTTCTGCGGCGAGTCGGGCACCGCCCTCGTCGTCGGCGACGATCGACAGGTCGTGCGGGTCGGTCGACTCCGCGTAGGCGTAGACCACCGGAACCGGGATCTGCTGCGTCAACGAGGGGCTGACCTCGTTGCTGTCGCCGACCACGATGAATCCGTCGACCTGGCGTGCCAGCAGGGTGCGGATGTAGTGCTGGCGCCGGATCGCATCGCCCCGGGCGTCGCAGAGCAGCACGGACATCTGCCCGTTGCCCAGGGCGTTCTCCGCACCGAGCAGGATGGACATGGCGAACCTGCCGCCGAGTTCGTCGGTCAGCAGCCCGACCGTGCGCGTGCGTCCGGAGATCAACCCGGCGGCCAGGGCGTTGGGCTCGAAGGAGAGTTCGGCGGCGGCGCGCAGCACGCGTTCCCTGGTGGACGGTGCGACTTCGGCCCGACCGTTGAGCGCTTTGGACGCCGTGGCCACGGAGACGCCGGCGTGGCTCGCCACATCACTCAGCGTCACTGACTGCGATCGTCGCCGCCCCACCCGAAAGCCTTTCGCAACGTTTCAGGGCAACGGCATCTGCCGCACGCCCCTGCGGTTTCCGGCCAGCGTAGTGCGCAGACACCTTCAGGGGAAAGAGCGAGAGGCGATCGAAACCGGTTCGGGTTTTACCCGTACGACATCTTGCCGAAACCGTTTTCGTGGGACACCCTAGCGGCGGAACGTGATGCGCACCACCTCAGCCACGACGGTGACGATGTGCCGCACGAGCCGTGGACCGGGACCGGCGAGAGGGCGGAGAGGCGATGACGACATGGCAGGCGTCGCCGGTCACGGCGGCGCGAGCAGCACCCACGTCAGGGGCGGTTCCGACTAAGCAGGCCGCCGCCGGCCACGTCCCCGCCCCAGCCGTCCACATGCAGCAGCAATCCGGAGATCACATCTCGTCTTGCGGGGGCCGCCCAGCGGTTCCCTCCGATCGATGAACCCCGTGGGAGGAATCATGAGGAAATCGCTGGGCAGGCGGACTGCCCTACGGTCGTTGGCAGGAGTCCTCGTGGCGGCGCTGGCCATGAGCGCGGCCGCGTGCAGCAGCGACGACGGCGGCACCAGCGCGGCCGAGGCCGGCCCCAACGGCGTCGACGACGGCAGCGAACTCACCCTGTGGACCCGCGCGCCGCTGGAGAAGCAGGCGAAGCTCCTCGTCGAGGCGTACAACGCCGGCCACAAGAACAAGGTCAAGCTGACCGTCGTGCCCAACGACGACTACGTCGCGAAGGTCGGCGCGGCGGCGGGCTCGGACGGCCTTCCGGACCTGTTCGCCGCCGACATCGTCTACGTGCCGAACTGGGTGCAGCAGGGCCTCTTCCAGGACCTCAGCGCCAACATCGACGGCCTCAGCTTCAAGGACACCATCAACAAGGGACACCTGTCGGCTGGCACGGTCGACGGCAAGAAGCACGTCCTGCCCTTCGTGCTGGACCTGTCGATGCTGTTCTGGAACAAGCAGTTGTTCAAGGATGCTGGGCTGGACCCGGAGAAGGCCCCGGCATCCCTCGAGCAGTACGCCGCCGCCGCCAAGGCGGTCCAGGCGTCGAAGAAGGACGGCGTCTACGGCACGGCGGCCGGCCTGAACTGCGGCGGGTGCCTCGTCTTCACCTGGTTCCCCTCCGTCTGGGCCGCCGGCGGAGAGGTGCTGAGCGAGGACGGCAAGGAGTCCAAGCTCGCCGACGACACCGCCCAGAAGGTCTACAGCACTTGGAACGACCTGTGGAAGTCCGGAGCCGTGTTGCCGGCCTCGGCCGATGAGACGGGTCCGACCTGGACCGCCGCGTTCACCGAGGGCAAGGTCGGTCTGATGCTCTACCCGGCGACGCTGCTCTCCTCGACCCCGTTCGACGTCGGCGTGGCCCCGATCCCCGGACCCAGCGGTGGTGGATCCACCTTCGTCGGTGGGGACGGCATCGGCGTGTCGAAGGACTCGAAGAAGGCGGCTCAGGCCTGGAACTTCCTGAGCTGGATGATGTCCGAGGACGCCCAGGTCGGGGTGCTGGCGAAGAACAAGGACGTGGTGTCCCGCGCCGATCTCGCTAACAACAAGTACGCCGCCGAGGACCCGCGGCTGGTCACCATCAACGAGGCGGCCGGCAAGGGCGACACCCCGGTCGCGCTGAACTTCCAGCAGGCGTTCAACGCGCCGAACAGCCCGTGGCTGACCCTCGTCCGAAACCGCGTGCTGAACGGCAGCGGCGACCTGCAGAAGGACAACGGCGAGATCACCGCGGTGCTCAAGCAGTAGGCGCCCGCCGCGGGTGTGTGCCGACCCACGACTCCCGGCACACACCCGCGGCGCAACGACCCGCACGCCCCACCGACCGTCTGCCGCCCACTGATGAGAGGGTTCCCATGAGAGTCACCGCACCGTCTCGCCCGCCCAGTGCGGCGATGCGGGGCCGTGCCCGGCCACGCGGCCGTCAGGCCCTGCTGGGCTGGCTCTACGCGACACCGACCGCGGTGTTCGTCGTGGCGCTCTTCGCCGTACCACTCCTGCTCGTCATCAGGATGTCGGTGTCGAGATGGCCGCTGCTCACCGGCGACCAGGGGATCAACGCCCCCGACAACTTCGTGAAGGCCGTCAATCACCGGTTCTTCACCGACTCGGTGGTGTTCACCGTCAAGTACACAGTGCTCGCGACCGTGCTGCTCCTGGCCCTCGGCTTGGGGCTGGCCCTGCTCGTGCAGGAGTCGAGCCGGTGGAACAACCTGCTCCGCGCGTCGTTCCTGATTCCCAGCGCACTCGGGTTGGCGTCGGCGTCCCTGCTGTTCTACGTGCTCTACTCGCCGTACGCGAGCCCCCTGGCCCCCGTGCTGGATCGGCTCGGCATCACCTTCCTCGGCTCACCGACCGCGGCGCTCATCTCGACGACGTTCCTCATCGTGTGGCGCTACGCCGGCTTCTACATGGTGCTCATGCTGGTCGGCCTCCAGGGCATACCGGCGGATGTGTACGAGGCCGCCCGCGCGGACGGTGCCAGCCGGTGGCAGACCTTCCGGAAGATCACCCTGCCGCTGCTGCGTCCGACCCTGGCGCTGACGACCGTGCTCTGCGTGACCGGTTCGCTGCTCGCCTTCGAGCAGTTCTACATCCTGACGAAGGGCGGTCCGGACAACAGCACGATCACCGTCGTCCAGCTCATCTACATGGTGGCGTTCCAGGGTCAGAACGACCTCGGTGTGGCGGCGGCGCTCTCCCTCATCGTGCTGCTGGCCCTGGTCCTCATCAACGCGCTGCAACTGCGCGCCTTCCGGTCCGAGGAGAAGTGACGTCGATGGTCGCCGTATCCCGTTCCCACATCGCCGACGGCGGAACTCCGCCATCCGCCGCCGGGACAACTCGCCGCGGCAGACCCAGGGGCGTCACCATCGCCGGCATAGCGCTGCGCACACCGTACTGGGTGTTCTCCGGATCGGTCGGGCTGATCTTTCTGGCGCCGCTGCTCTGGACGGCGGTCGCCTCGGTCGGCCCACGGGCCGGCACGAACCAGGTGGACGGCTGGGGCTTCGGCAACTACGAGACCCTGGCGAACTACCAGGCCGGCATCTGGCGCTACCTCGCCAACACGGCGTTCGTCGCCCTGCTCGCGGTCGCGCTGACGCTGCTGATCTCCCTACTCGGTGGGTACGCGTTCGCCCGGTTCCGCTTCCCTGGGAAGAACATCCTGTTCCTGGTCACGCTCGCCATCCTGATGGTCCCGTACGCGACGTTGCTGATCCCGCTCTACGTGCTGCTCAACCAGGTGGGGCTGCAGAACTCCCTCGTCGGTGTCGCGCTGGTGCTGACGATGTTCCAGCTCCCGTTCTCCACCTTCCTGATGCGCATCTCCTTCGAGGCGGTGCCGCGGGAGTTGGACGAGGCCGCGATGGTCGACGGCTGCTCGACGTTCAGCGCGCTGTGGCGGGTGCTGCTGCCCGCGGTGAAGCCGGGCCTCATCACCGTGGGGCTGTTCGCGTTCCTCACCGCGTGGAACGACTTCATGGCACCGCTGATCCTCATCAACGACACCGAGCGCATGACCCTTCCGCTCGCGGTGTCCAACCTGCGGGGCCAGGTGCAGGGTGTCGTCGACTACGGGGCGACCGAAGCGGGCGTCGTCGTGCTCGCCCTTCCGTGCATCGTTCTGTTCCTGCTGCTCCAACGACACTACGTGCGCGGCTTCATGTCCGGCGCGATGAAAGGATGACCATGAGCGGCACCGTACCTGCGGCCGCCCCCGTCCTGCCGATCCGTGGCCGGCTCCGGCCGCTCGGGCTGGACCAGGTCCGGATCACGGGGGGATTCTGGGCCGAACGTCAATCGGTCAACGGCGTCGCGACTCTCCCGCACATCGAGCACTGGATCGAGCGGGAAGGCTGGATCGGCAACTTCGACCTCGCCGTGCGGGGCGACCTGTCACGCGACCGCCGCGGCCGCGAGTTTTCCGACTCGGAGATCTACAAGTTCCTCGAGGCGATGGCGTGGGAGATCGGCCGGACCGGTGATGCGGAGCTCGAGTCGAGGTTCCGCGCGGTCGTGCGGCGGGTGGCTGCGGCGCAGGAGGCCGACGGCTACCTCAACACCAAGTTCGGTCACCCGGGGCAGGCGCCCCGCTGGTCCGACCTCGAATGGGGGCACGAGCTCTACTGCGTCGGTCATCTCCTCCAGGCCGCGGTCGCCCGGGCCCGGACGCGTCCGGGCGCGGACGACGGCCTGTTCGAGGTCGCCCGCCGCGCCGCCGACAACGTGTGCGAGACGTTCGGGCCGGACGGTATCGACGGCGTCTGCGGGCATCCGGGGATCGAGACGGCGCTGGTCGAGTTCGCCCGGGTCACCGGCGACGACCGCTACCTGACCCAGGCCGCTCTCTTCGTCGACCGGCGGGGCCACGGCCGGCTCAGCGATGTGGAGTACGGCCGGGAGTACTTCCAGGACGAGCTTCCCGTCCGGGAGGCGACGGTCCTGCGGGGGCACGCGGTACGGGCGAACTACCTCGCTGCCGGTGCCGCCGACGTCGCCGTCGACCTGAAGGACACCAGCCTGCTGGAGGCGGTCCGCAACCAGTGGAGCAACGGGGTGGCCCGGCGTACGTACGTCACCGGCGGGCAGGGCTCCCGGCACCAGGACGAGGCGTTCGGCGAGGACTGGGTGCTCCCGTCCGACCGCGCGTACTCGGAGACCTGCGCCGGGGTCGGCTCGGTGATGCTCGCGTGGCGGCTGCTGCTCGCCGACGGCGACCCCCGCTACGCGGACCTCATCGAGCGGACGCTGTTCAACGTGGTGTCGACCTCGCCGTCGGCTGACGGGCGGAGTTTCTTCTACACGAACACCCTGCACCGCCGCGAGCTGGGCAGCCTCCCCGACGCCGAGCGGCCCAGCCTGCGCGCGGCGGCCTCTCTGCGGGCGCCCTGGTTCGAGGTCTCCTGCTGCCCGACGAACGTCGCCCGTACCCTGGCCAGCCTGACGGCGTACGTCGCGACGTGCGACGACGAGGGTGTCCAACTGCACCAGTACCTGCCGGGGACCATCGAGCACCGGCTCGCCGACGGGCGTGACCTCCGGGTGAGCGTGGCGACCGACTACCCGCACGGCGGGCAGGTCCGGGTACGGATCGAGAGCGACGACGACCAGCCCTGGTCGCTGACGGTGCGGGTGCCCGGCTGGGCGACCGAGGGTGCGACGTTGACCATCGCCGGAGACAGCCGGCCGGTCGGGCCGGGTGTCGTCACCGAGTGCCGGACGTGGCGCCGCGGCGACGAGGTCGTCCTGTCCCTGCCGATGGGGCCCCGGTTCACCCACCCGGACGCGCGCATCGACGCGGTCCGTGGCTGCGTCGCGGTGGAGTACGGCCCCCTCGTGCTCGCCCTGGAGTCGGTCGACGTGCCCGGCGTTGAGACGGTCGACGAACTCCGCGTCGACACCAGCCAACCGCCCCGTCTCGTGAATGGCCGGGTCACCGTGCGCTGCCGGCGCGTCCACCAGCGAGATCACGACTGGCCCTACCAGGGCGACGCGGTCGAGTCGGTGTCGACGGTCGGCGAGAGCCTCGACGAGGTGGCGCTGGTGGCGTACCACGACTGGGCCAACCGAGGGCCCTCGACCATGCGCGTCTGGCTCCCGAAAGCCCGCTGACCAGATGTCACGGGCCGAGACACTCTCCGATGTTAGCGCTAACTCGTGCACCCGCCTCATCCGTTCAGCCGCACGACGACAAGGAGGAACGACATGATCCATAGACGAGTGAGGAGGGTGCCCCTCTGGGCCACCCTGGCCGCGCTGGTGGTGGGAGGGGCGGTCGGCGTACCGTCCCCGGCCAACGCCGCCAGCCCGATCCTGCCGGGCAACGAGGGTGACGTCGGTGTCTACACCAACGGGCAGAACCACGCCATGGAGATCGGCGACCCGGTCTACAGCAACGTCGGCGACGTCGCCAACCAGCTCAAGCCCGGTGTGCCCTTCACCGCGGGGAACATGCACCAGTCCATCTTCGAGAAGGATCTGGCCTCCGGCGGCACGGACTACTATCTCGACCGCGTGCTGGGCGTCCCCGGAACGCTCGGGTCGGCGGTGCTGATGACCCGGGGTCGCTCCCTCTACATGCGCGGCGCGAGCAACAACAACTTCACCAGCATGGGCTTCGCCGGCAGCGCGTACGTCGGTGGTCCGAACAACCTCGGCAACCTGTACACCGTGACGGTGCCCGGCCAGACCGTCACCGAGGTCAACGCCGACCGCTTCAACGCGCCGAGCCACGCCAGGACCCGGTACACGATCGGGACCACCGGCGTCACCGCCGACCAGACCAAGTTCATCACCGATGACAACGTCGCCGTCACCGCCATCGACTTCGGCAACCCCGGCGACGCGCCGGCCACCCTCACCGTCCGTGCCGCGTCACCGCTGGCCACCCAGGCAGGGCCGGGCACGGCGACGCTGACCGGCACGCGCACCATCACCAGCGGTTCCAACAACGGGCTCGTCGACACCGCGTGGGACTCGGTCCGGGTCGACCTCACCGGTGCCGGCTTCAGTCGTACCGGAGCCAACCTCGACCGCCAGATCACCGTGCCGGCCGGCGGCACGGTCTCGCTGTCGGTGGTCGGCGCTGTCTCCTCGGCCACGCTGCCGCAGACGGTGCAGAGCTACCAGGAGTACGCCGCCATGTCGCCGGCCGCGGCCGTGCGCACCGGCATCACCGCGTTCAACCGCCGTTGGGCGCAGGACGTGCCCTACATCGACGTGCCCGACCCCGCGCTGGAGAAGGCCATTGTCTACCGGTGGTGGGGCGAGCGGTACAACACGCTCGACGCCAACGCGCCCGGCCACGTCTACCAGTACCCCACGACGATCGAGGGGGTGAACCTCTACCAGAACGCCGTCGCGCTGACCCAGCCGATGCACCTTCAGGACACCAAGTGGCTGCGCACCCCCTACCTGCCGTACGGCCAGGTCCTCAACATCGGCGAGCTGTCCGGTTCCTCGGCCTTCCTGGACAGCCCGGGGCACACGAGCTGGAACAACCACTACTCGCAGTACCTCGGTACCGCCGGGCTCGAGGCCTACAACGTGCACGGCGGCGGGAAGGAGATCGCCCAGAAGTTCGCCCGCTACTTCGAGGGCGACGGTGTCGGCCAGCTGGAGCACTACGACGGCAACGACGACAACCTCATCGCCTACGACACCAACTACATGCCCGGCAACGACGCCGACGCGATCACCTTCGGCTATCCGAAGACCAACGCCGGCGCACCCGGCGCGCGCACCATCGAGCGCCCCGAGTCGGCGTACGTGTGGGGCGCTTTCGACGCCGCCCGCCAGCTCTACCAGATCGCCGGGGCCGACCAGGGCAAGGTCGACGAGATGGCCGGCGGTGCCGAGAACATCCGCGCGGCGATCCTCGATCGGCTGTGGAGCCCCGACATGCGGATGTTCCTCGCCGGCACGTCGCACGGCGCCAGCAGCGCGGCCACCGCCAACGGTCGACCCAACCCGCTGCCCGCGTCGGCGCGCGACCTGATCCCGGCCCGGGAGTCGAACCTCTACGACGTCTACGCCGAGAACCTCATCCCGTCCGACCAGTGGCAGAACTACGTCGACGGGTTCCGATTCCTGACCTACGGCGACAACTTCCCGATCTTCCCGTTCTACACCGCCAACCAGTACGACCGGACGGCCTACGGGATCGGCGGCTCCAACAACTTTTCCAACATCAACTTCACGGTGCAGTACCGCGGTGTCCGCTCGGCGCTGCGCCACTACGACCCGCAGCAGAAATACATCACCCCGGCGTACGCCAAGCGGCTGCTGGACTGGATGGCCTGGAGCATCTACCCGAACGCTGACCTGCGCGCCCCGAATCAGGCGGAGTACTACTCCAACTGGAACCCGACCACGAAGACCTACAACCGCAACAACCCGAACCACGTGATGCTCGGCAACATGAACTACATCTTCGTCGAGGACATGGCAGGCCTCCAGCCACGCTCCGACGACAAGATCGAGCTGTCGCCGATCACGTTCGGCTACGACCACTTCATGGCCAACAACCTGCGCTACCACGGACAGGACGTCACCATCGTCTGGGACCCCGACGGCAGCAAATACGGCCTGGCCGCCGGCTACAGCCTCTTCCTCAACGGTCAGAAGAAGGTCAGCACCGACAAGCTCGGCAAGCTCACCTACGACCCGCGTACCAACCAGGTCCAGGCCGAGGACGGCCTGACCGTCACGTTCACCGCGACGACCGGGGCCGACGTCCCGAGCGCTGTCGACACCCCGATCGAGGACACCCGCGTCGTCGAGTACCTGAAGACGGCCGGCATCGACCTCACCGAGGACGCGCCGAACCTGGCGTCAGGCGCTCGCCTCAGCTCGTCGTACACCCAGCAGGGCGTGCGGCCGACGCCGTGGCGGCAGTTCCACACGCCCGGCTGGAGCAGCACCTCGATGAACCACACACCCGGCGCCATCAAGGAGACCGAGCGGCCGGTGTCGCTCGCGGCCGTGACCGACGGCGTCACCGCCAACGAGCCGTACTGGGGCAACTACGGCACCACCGACAAGAACGGCTACGTCGAGCTCGACCTCGGGTCGGCCACGTCCTTCGACAACGTGAAGGTGTACGCGGTCAGCGACCGCCAGGCCGGTGGCTACCGCGAACCCGCACGCTGGTGGGTGCAGGTGCCCGACGGCAACGGCGGCTGGAAGGAGGTGCCGGGCCAGTTCAAGAACCCGACCGTCCCGTCGGCGAAGTTCAACGAGGCGCTGTTCCACAACGTCACGGCGAACAAGCTGCGCATCGCGTTCACGAACAACCCGACCTTCTACACAGCGATCTCCGAGATCCAGGTGTTCGACTCGGGACGCGACGTACCGGAGGTGTCCAACCAGGCGCCTGTGGTCAGCGCCGCGCGCGACGGCGCGGCGGACGGCAACCTGTCCACCCGGCTCGTCGGCACGGCGTCCGACGACGGTATCCCCTACGACAGCGAGCTGACGTACGGCTGGGAGACCGTCTCGGCCCCGCCCGGAGCCGGCGTCATCTTCTCCGACCCGAGGGCACTGACCACGCGGGTGACCGGCACCGTCGAGGGTGACTACGTGTTCCGGCTCTTCGCCGGCGACGGCGAGAAACGGTCAGAGGCTGCAGTGGCGGTGACGCTCGCCAAGCGGGAGGTGGTCGCGGAGTTCGGCTCCTCGGCGACGATCAGCACCAGCGGTACCGCGTCGTGGGAGAACCACCAGCGGGTCAAGGAGAGCACCACCCCGACCAGCTCGAACCCGGGGGCCGGAAACGGCTGGGGCAACTGGGGCCAGCCGCAGAACGGCACCAGCCCCGAGCGGGAGGCCTGGATCCAGTACCGGTGGACCGCGCCGGTACGCCTGTCCTCGACCGACATCTACTGGTACGACGACAACGGCGGCACCCGCCGACCCACCGGCACCACGTACGCGATCGAGAGTTCCGCGGACGGCACCACCTGGACGCCGGTGACCCTCACCGGGGACTCGACGTACGGGAACGGGCTCGCCACCAACGCCTACAACCACTTCGACTTCCAACCGGTCACCACCAGCTATCTGCGCATCCGGATCTGGGGCCTGATGGACGGCGGCGCGGGCACCGGCGTGCTGCGCTGGCGTGCCAACGGCGAGACGGTCGACTCGGTGCGCTCGCCCGTGCTCGTCCGGACCACAGTGGGCGAGGTGCCCACCCTGCCGGGCACGCTCGACGCGGTCTACGCCGGCGGGGCACGGGGCAGCGTCGCGTTCAACTGGCAGGAGATCACGCCGGCGATGGTCGCGGAGACCAACGTCGAGCCGTTCGTGGTCTACGGCACTAACGACGCGTACGGCCTCATCGCCGAGGCCCGCGTCTACGTGCGGCCCGAGACGGCGCCGGGCGGCATCTCGGTCCAGGGCGCCGAGGCGTTCGAGCGGTCCGTCGACGTGGGGGAGCTGCCGCACCTGCCGGACAAGGTGGAGGTCTCCTACAACGACGGCTCCCGCGACAACCAGGCGATCGGCGTCGACTGGGAGTTCGACGAGGACATCGTCGACACCCCCGGTCGCTACACCGTCATCGGCAACCTGATCCTGCCCGACTACGTCAGCCAGGCCGGGGCCACGCGGACCACGTTGACCCTCATCGTGGGCGACCCGCCGCAGACCCCGACGTGGAACGTCGAGGTGCAGGCGCGCACGCAGTGCATCGGCACCCGCGCCTACGTCGCTGTCGACGCGCGCAACGCCGGGGACGTGCCGCTGAGCATCGAGCTGATCACGCCGTACGGGTCGCGCACGGTGTCCAGCGTCGCCCCCGGCAGGTCCGCGTACCAGGCGTTCACCACCCGCGCCGAGTCGGTGCCGACCGGAGTCGCGACGGTGAAGGCCACCGGCAACGTGGACGGCCAGCCGGTGACGGTGGCGTTCGAGGCGCCGTTCGGCGCGCTCGCCTGCGGCTGACCCTGTGTGGTGGCGGCGCCGCACCGGCGCCGCCACCACCTCCGGACAACAGTGAGGAGATCGACACCGTGAACACCACAGTGGTGCACGGCGCCGCCCCACCGACCCGCCGGCCGGCGCGCCGGATCCACCGGACGCTCGCCGCGACGGCGGTCTCCGGGCTCGTCGCCGCCGGCCTGGTCGGGCTCGCCGCGCCCGCCTACGCGGCCGACTCGTACACCTTCACCAACACCGTCAACCCGATCCTCGGCGACGGCAGCTACTACTCGGCCGATCCGGCGCCGGTCGTCGTGCCGGCCGGTGTCCCCGGCAACGACACGGGCCAGGACCAGCTCTACATCTACACCGGCCATGACCAGGCCGGGCCGTCGACCAACGACTTCATCATGAACGAGTGGGGCGCGTTCCGTACCTCGGACGTCCAGGCCGGCCAGTGGACCCACTACCCATCGCTGATGCGCCCGGAGCAGGTCTTCTCCTGGGCGACGCCGGGCCGCGCGTACGCGGGCCAGGTCGTCCGGGGCGTGGACGGGCGCTACTACTGGTACGTACCGATCAACGAACGGGACAGCCCGGCGTCCGACACGTTCGCGATCGGCGTGGCCGTCTCCGGCAGCCCCACCGGTCCGTGGACCGACCACGCGGGCGGGCCGATCATCTCCCAACGCGTGCCGACAGCGAACACCATCCACAACATCGACCCGACGATCCTGATCGACGGCACCGCACCGAACCAGCGGGTGTACCTCTGGTGGGGCTCGTTCAGCCAACTGCGGATGATCGAGCTCCAGCAGGACATGAAGACCCCGGTCACCACCCAGCGCTCGGTCACCGGCCTGACCGGCTTCTTCGAGGCGGCCTGGGCCTTCAAGCGCAACGGCACCTACTACATGGCGTACGCCGGGAACAACGCCGGTCCGACATCGGCGTGCACCCCGGCGAACTACCACGCCTGCATCGCGTACGCGACGGCGTCGTCGCTCGAGGGACCGTGGACCTACCGGGGCACCATGCTCCGACCGGTCTCCTCGACGACGAGCCATCCGGGCATCCTGGAGTTCAACGGCAGGTGGTACATGGCGTACCACACCGCCGACGCCGTGGGCGGCGGCCACTTCCGCCGATCGGTGGCGATCGACCCGGTCGAGTGGGACGACACGCAGAGCCCTCCGAGGTTGAAGCTCGTCACGCCGACGCCGGTCAAGGGGCCGGACCGGACCCCGCGGGCGAACATCGCCCAGGCAGCGAGGGTCACCGTCTCCAACGAGCCGGTACCCACGCAGTACTGGGCGAAGGCGCTCAATGACGAGACCGTCCGGTCGAACCCGCTGCCACCGGACATGTGGGGGACGTGGACGGGCAACAACCCGCCCCAGCAGTGGGTGCAGTACACGTGGGACCAGCCGATGCGGATCTCCGGATCGCAGATCGACTTCTGGAACGACCAGCCGCAGGGCACCGGAACGGGCGTCGCCGCCCCCGCCCGCTGGCGTATCCAGTACTGGGATCTCGCCAGCGGTCAGTGGGCCGACGTGCCGAACCCGAGTGGCTTCCCGACCAGCACGGTGGGCTTCCAGGACACCACGTTCGACCCGGTGACCACGACCCAGGTTCGGGCCGTGTTCGACGCGTCCACCAATGGCAGCACCTACTCCGCGGTGGCGGTGGAGGAGTGGAAGGTCCTCGCCGCACAGCCGGTGTCCGTCACGGCCCCCGGGATGACGGTGGAGGTGGGGGAGACCGAACTGCCCGACAGCCTTCCCGTGGCGTTCGGCGCGGATACGCTGCGGCTGCCGGTCTTCTGGGACCCGGTCACGCCCGAGAATGTCGCGACACCCGGGACGTTCACGATCGGGGGCAGCGTCCTCGGCTACGCCGCCGGTCGCGTCTCCGCGCCGGTCCGGGTCATCTCGCCGGAGGACACCGAGGGCGACGAGACCCCGCCGACGCTGACGCTCACGCCCAGCGGCAGCGCTGGCGGCGCCGGCTGGTTCCGGTCGGCGGTGCGGGTACGTCTCGCCGGTGTCGACGACGGTGGCGGTCGGTTGACCATCGAGTCGCGGGTGGACGACGGCGAGCCGGTCGTCGCGAGCGCCGTGCGGTCCGCCGACGTGACTGTCTCCGGCGACGGTCAGCACAGCGTCCGAGCGACGGTGACCGACCGTGCGGGCAACGTCTCGCCGCCCGCGACCCTTTCGGTAAACATCGACGCGACGCCACCGACGAGCACGGCCACCGTGGACAACGCCACCCGGGCGGTCACGGTGACCGCCAGCGACGCGACCTCCGGGGTCGCCCGCATCGAGTACGCCACCGGCACCGGCGCGTGGACCGCCTACAGCGGAGCCATCGCGGCGCCTGACTCGAACCGGCACACCGTGTCGTTCCGCGCGCTCGATGTGGCGGGGAACCTGGAGACCGCGAAGACGGTCACCATCCCGGCGGACCTGTCCGGGCCGCTCGCCGGCAACATCGGGCCCATCGCGACCCCGACGGCCTCCTACACGGCCGGCTGGAACAGCGTCACCGCCCTCAACGACGGCGCCGACCCGTCCAACCCGAGCCAGGCGCAAATCTGGGGCACCTGGTCCGGCACCCGCCCGGCGACCCAGTGGGTCCAGTACGACTGGGCGCGACCGGTGCGCATCACCGGCACGGAGCTGAAGTTCTGGCGGGACTCCAACCAGGGTTCCGGCGACGGCGTCGCCCAGCCGGACGGTTGGGTGCTGCAGTACTGGGACGAGGCCGGCGCGGCCTGGCGCGACGTGACCGGGGCTTCCCCCTACGGCACCAGCACCACCGCGTTCAACACCGTCTCCTTCGACCCCGTCACGACGCCCAGGGTGCGCGCCACCGTCCGGGCCAACGGCAACGGCACCACCTACTCGGCGGTCGCGATCACCGAGTGGCGCGTCGTCGCGGACGACCCGGGAGTCCAACCCGCGTTGCCCGTCACGGTCAGCGCGCAGACGAGGTGTGTCGGCGGCCGGGCGTACGTGGCAGTTCAGGCACGCAACGACCACGACGTACCGGTGGACATCCTCCTGGAGACGGCGTACGGCCAGCGGCTCGTCGCGGACGTGGCGCCCGGTGCGAACGCCTACCAGTCGTTCGCCACCCGGGCGGTCTCGATCCCGGCCGGGTCGGTGACCGTCCGGGCCACCGCGCCCGTCAACGGTACCGACGTGACGACCGTCCGCACCGCAGACCACGTCGGCGCCGACTGTGCCGGCGATCCCCGTCAGGCCCCCTAACCACCAGCGACGAAGGAGCAGCAGATGAGAACAGGAAACCGTAGGCGGTTGTTCGCGGCCGGTGCCGCGGGTGCGGTGCTGGTCGGGACGGTGGCGATGCAGACGCCGGTCCAGGCCGAGCCCGGCGACAGCAGCGACGTACGGGTGACGGTCGACATCGAGGAGATCACCGAACCCGGCGTGCTCGCCATGTCGATCGCCGGCGACTCGGTCGCGCTGTCCGAGGACGGCTCGACCCTGCTCGTCCGTCAGTTCGTCGGCAGCCTGCCAACGGTGACGGTGACCGACACCCGTACGCCGGAGGAGGTGCCCGACAACGCCGCCTGGGCCGTGCTGGGTAGCGCCACCGATTTCGTCGGCGGCGCCGGTCAGACGCCGATCAGCGCGGGACATCTCGGGTGGAAGCCGCGCCTGCTCGACGGCGGCGACACCGGCCTGGTCGCCGAGGGCGAGGAGGTGGTGACCGTCCTCGACGAGCCGACCCAGCCCGGCAACAACGTGGGCCTGGTCGACCAGGAGCTGCTGGTGTCGACCTTCGACTCGGAGGCGGTGACCGGCGACGCGTACTCGGTGGACGCCGACCTGTACCTGCGCACCCCGGCGGATGTCGCCGCCGGCTCGTACACCTCGACGTTGACCCTCTCGCTGTTCGAGTGACCCACCGGTGGGGGTCGCGGCGACGCGGCCCCCACCCGTCACATCCCTCCGTCGAAGGACCCGCGATGATCCGGACCTCGCCGCGGACGCCGCTGCGACTGCTCACCGTGCTGGCCGCGGTGATCGTCGCCGCGCCGGTCGCACCCGCCGCCGCGACGGCGCAACCGACCACTCCGACGCTGACCTGGGCGGTCCAGCCCGCAAACCAGCAGGGCCCGGATGGCCGCCGGTGGGTCGAGCGCACGCTCGACCCGGGGCAGGTGGTGACCGAGCACCTGGCCGTGCGGAACTTCAGCGACGGCGTCGTGGTCTTCGCGCTGAAGGCCGCCGACGGCTACCTCACCGACAAGGGCCGCTTCAACATGCTTGCGTCGAACCAGCAGTCGGCCGACGGCGGCACCTGGATCAGGGTGCAGCAGACGGTCAGCGTGGGGCCCCGCCAGACGACTGTGGTGCCGTTCACCATCACGGCGCCCCGCGACGCCACGCCCGGGGACCACCCGGCCGGCATCGCGGCGGCGGTCACGAGCGCGGGAGGCACGGTCGCCGTCGAGAGCCGGGTCGGGTTCCGGGTCATGCTGCGGGCAAGCGGCACGGTCACCGCGTCCCTGGCCATCAGCAATCTCACCGCCCGGTACGAGCGCTCGTGGAACCCCTTCTCGGCCGGCACGGTCCACCTCAGATACACCACGACGAACGACGGCAACGTCGCGGTGGCCGGCACCGGGCGGACGACCGCCGCCGGCCCGCTCGACCTGGCCACGCGGCGCACCACGACGAATGTCGAGGAGACACTTCCCGGCGGCAGCCGCGAGGTCGAGGGCCGCCTCGACGGTGTCTGGTCGCTGGGACGACTCGGGACCCGCGTCGACCTCACCCCGGCCATCCTGGGCGGTGATTCCCCCGGTGCCGAGACCAGGCCCACCACCGCCACCGTGACGATCTGGGCGCTGCCGTGGCCGCAACTGGCCCTCGTTGCCGTCCTCGCCGTCCTGGCCCTCGCCGTCCGACGCACAGTGCGCCGACGCCGGCGGCGACTCGCGCAACTGATCGCCGACGCCCGGGACGAGGGTCGGGCAGAGGCCCGGACATCGGCTCTCGCCGGCGGCGCGCCACAAGCCTTCTGATCCCCCGCGTGAAAGGACGACCGCAATGGTTCTCTCCGACAAGATGCCCGTCAGTCGCCGTCAGGTCCTCCAGGCGTCCGCGATCGGTGTCACCGCGGCGGCCGCAGGCACGCTGCCCGCCGCCACCGCCCACGCAGCCACCGCGTCAGCCGGCCCGAGTCCGCTCACCGTGACCCCGGCCGACCCCGGCCCCGGCGGCACCGCCCCGGTCCGGCCGTTCCAGCTGCGCGAGGTGACGCTGGGCGACGGCCTGCTCCAGGAGAAGCGCGACCGCATGAAGAGCTACCTCCGACAGCTCGACGAGCGGCGGTTCCTCGTGTTGTTCAACAACCAGGCCGGCCGACCGAACCCGGCGGGCGTCTCCGTCCCCGGGGGCTGGGAGGACGGTGGGCTGCTCAGCGGCCACTGGGCCGGCCACTTCATGACGGCCCTGGCGCAGGGCTACGCCGACCATGGCGAGCCGATCTTCAAGAGCAAGCTCGACTGGATGGTCAACGAACTCGCGGCGTGCCAGGCCGCGATCACCGCGCGAATGGGCGGGGGCGACCCGGGCGGTGAGGAGCCGGAGGAACCGCAGATCGGCCGGGTGCCGGGTCGCTTCGGCAGCGGCCTCCGCCTCAACGGCCCCAGCCGGGCGCAGCACGTGACCCTGCCCCAGGAGGCGATCAGCCAGCTCGCCGACTTCACCATCGCCACCTGGGTCAATCTCTCCTCCACCCAGAACTGGAGTCGGCTGTTCGACTTCGGTCAGAGCACCACGGTCAACATGTTCCTGACCCCCCGCGCCGGCGTCACCGGAAACGTGCCGAGGTTCGCGATCACGGTCAGCGGTAGCGGTGGTGAACAGCGGATCGACGGTACCGCCGCACTGCCGACCAACCAGTGGGTGCACCTCGCCGTCACCCTCAGCCAGCGCACCGGCACCCTGTACGTGAACGGTCAACAGGTCGGCCAGAACTCGAACATGACCCTCAGCCCGGCCAACCTCGGAAACCCGGGAAACCGGTGGATCGGACGCTCCCAGTACGGCGACGCGTACCTGGACGCGACCGTCGACGAGTTCCACATCTTCGACCGGGCACTGACTGCGCAGGAGATCCAGTCGCTGCTGGACTCGGCGGCCGGGAGCACCGGCGGCGGGTCGATCGCCTGGTACCGGTTCGAGGAGGAGGACGGCTCCACGATCAGGGACGCCTCGCCCAACGGCCGCGACGGCGGCATCGTGGCCAGCCAGAGCGGCGGGGGAGCCCTCTGGGTCCCGACCCATCCCGGCTACCTGGGCGCGATCCCCGAGGACGCGGTCCTCCGACTCGGCCCGCCACGGTGGGCCGTCTACGGCGGTGACCTGGGCGCCAACACCTGGGCACCGTGGTACACGCAGCACAAGATCATGCGAGGGCTGCTCGACGCGTACTACCACACCGACAACCAGAAGGCCCTCGACGTGGTCATTCGGATGGCCGAGTGGGCGCACCTCGCCCTGACCGTCGGGGACAAGAACCACCCCGCGTACACGGGCCCGATCACCCGGGACAACCTGAACTACATGTGGGACCTCTACATCGCTGGCGAGACCGGAGGCGCGAACGAGGTGTTCCCAGAGATCTACGCGCTCACCGGCGACGCGAGGCACCTGGACACCGCCAAACGCTTCGACAACCGGGAGTCGCTCTTCGACGCCTGCGTCCAGAACCGCGACATCCTCGTCACGACCCCACAGACCAGGCCCGGTCGTCGCCGTCCGGATCGGCTGCACGCCAACTCGCACGTGCCGCAGTTCGTCGGCTACCTGCGCGTCTACGAGCACAGCGGCGAGCAGGACTACCTCCAGGCCGCCAAGAACTTCTTCGGCATGGTCGTACCGCACCGGATGTACGCCAATGGGGGAACGGGCGGCAACTACCCGGGCTCCAACAACAACATCGAGCTGTTCCAGAACCGGGGGAACATCGCCAACTCGATCGCCCAGGGCGGTGCCGAGACGTGTACCACCTACAACCTGATCAAGCTGGCTCGTAACCTGTTCTTCCACGAGCACGATCCGGCGTACATGGACTACTACGAGCGCGGTCTGATCAACCAGATCGCCGGTTCGCGGGCGGACAGCGCCAGTGTCAGCAGCCCACAGGTCACCTACTTCCAGCCGTTGACCCCGGGTGCCACCCGTGACTACGGCAATATCGGCACCTGCTGTGGCGGCACGGGTCTCGAGAACCACACCAAGTACCAGGAGACGATCTACTTCAAGTCCGCCGACGGTGGAACGCTCTGGGTCAACCTGTACGTGTCGTCGACGCTGACCTGGGCCGAGAAGGGCTTCACCATCACCCAGGAGACCACGTACCCGCGCGAGGACCGCACCCGGTTGACCGTGCAGGGCACCGGCCCGCTCGCGATCAAGCTGCGGGTGCCGTCCTGGGCGCGGAAGGGCTTCCTTGTCACGATCAACGGCGCCGCTCAGAACGTCACCGCTACGCCCGGCAGCTACCTGACCCTGAACCGGGCCTGGAACCCCGGCGACACCATCGAGATCCGGATGCCGTTCAGCATCCGGATCGAGCGGGCGCCGGACCGTCCCGACACGCAGTCGATCTTCTGGGGTCCGGTCCTCATGCAGATCCTGGGGAACCCGGGCGTCGGCAACTACCGGGAACTCTCGCTCTACCGGCACCTCAAGCGCGATGGCGACTACTCCCGCGCGGCAGTCACGCACACGAGCACGACGGCGGCGGGTGACCGCCTCTTCAGCACGCACGGCTTGACCCTGCGGCCGTACCACATCGCCGACACCCAGGCCGCCTCGTCGTACTTCCGGCGGGTCGAGCCGACAATCGTCTTCGGCTCGGTCGACACCGGCGTGCCCAATCGCAGGCGCAATGACGGCCTGCCGAAGTACGACATCCCGGTGACCGGAATCCCCTCGCCCGGCACCGACGGTCCCACCTTCCTCGACCTGGTGTGGGACCGGGCGCCCTTCGCCAACCACGGACAGTTCGTCTCGACCGTTACGCAGACCGCCGAGGCGTTCGTCGCGGCGGGCGCCTTCACCGCGGCGGAGAAGGATCTCGTCGTCTCGTACGCCGCCCGCTCGAACAGGGAACTCGCGCCAGCACCCACCTGGAACGTCGAGGTGCAGGTCCGCACACGGTTCATCGGCGCCAACGCGCACGTCTCCGTCACCGCCCAGAACGCCGACGATGTGCCGCTTACCATCGAGCTGAGCACGGTGTACGGCACGCGGACGGTAGCTGGTGTCGCTCCGGGCAAGGCCGTCTACCAGGCGTTCAACGCGCGTGGAACGTCGGTGCCGGCAGGCATCGCAACCGTCAGGGTCACCGGGACGGTGGACGGTGGGTCGGCGACCGACGAGATCGAAACGCCGTACGAGGCGCTCGACGGCGACCAGGTGAGGCCGTAGCCCTGAGGTGGGGTGGCGAGGGCCGGCCTGCCCTCGCCACCCGACCGGATCCGTCGCCGTGGCGTTTCGGTGGAAATTTCGGGAGGCGACCCGCCGGTTCTTTCCTGGCAGCTGCCGCAGGTGCTCGCCGGTGTAATGTTCCGCCCAGGTGAGAGCTTCGATGGGACAATGCGGTGCCCGAACCCTCGCCGAAACATCGCCGAAAAGGCACTGAGGATCCTCGTCCGCCAGGAGTGGTCGTCACGGCGCTCCAGGGCGGCCCGTCGCCGCGTACCGCGCCTGTGCCGGTCGCCGGGAGGGAGCACCACATGGCCAACGAGCCCGAGATGCCCACCAACCGCACGCCCACGCTCACCGATGTCGCCAAGCTCGCAGGAGTGTCCATCGCGACCGCCTCCAAGGCGATCAACGGGCGGAGCGAGGTGCGGGCGACCACCAGGGTCCGGGTGCTGGAGGCAGCCGAACTGCTCTCCTTCGCGCCGAACGCCCTCGCCCGCGGCTTGCTCAGTGGCCGCACCGGCACCGTGGGCCTCTTGACGAGCGACCTCGAAGGACGCTTCTCCATACCCATCCTGATGGGAGCGGAGGACGCCTTCGGCGCCGGCCAGGTGTCGGTCTTCCTGTGCGACGCGCGCGGTGACGCCATCCGGGAGAAGCACCACGTTCGCGCGCTGCTCTCGCGCCGGGTGGACGGTCTGATCGTGGTGGGCTCCCGCACCGACGCCCGTCCACCGCTGGCCGGCAACATCCCCGTGCCGGTGGTCTATGTCTACGCCCCCTCCTCGGACCCGGCCGACATCTCAATCACCGTCGACAACGTGGGAGGCGGTCGACTCGCCATCGAGCACCTGCTGGCCTGCGGTCGGCGCAACATCGCCCACATCACCGGCGAGCCGGGGTTCCAAGCGGCGCGGGACCGCGCCGAGGGCGCGGCAGCGGCGCTCGCCGCCGCCGGCCTGAGCATGACCGGTGGGCGGCCTTACTACGGATCGTGGGACGAGTCCTGGGGGCGGGCTGCGGCGCACATGGTCGTCGAGCAGCACGCCGAGGTCGACGCGATCTTCTGCGGCAGCGATCAGATCGCCCGGGGCGTCCTGGATGCTCTGCGGGACCTCGGACGCGACGTCCCCGGCACAACCTCGGTGATTGGCTTCGACAACTGGGAGGTGATCTCCGCGCACTCTCGGCCCCGCCTGACCAGCATCGACATGAATCTCAAACAACTCGGCGCCATTGCGGGCCAACGGCTCTTCGCGGCCATCGACGGCGGTGTGCCCACCTCGGAGGAGTTCCCGAGTCGAGTCGTGATGCGTGAGTCGACCCTGCCGGTCGGCTGAGGTTCGTGCTGATCGACCGGCCCATCGGTCTCGGGCAGCCACCGCCGCACAGCGTGCTGTTCGAGCACGGGCGTCAGGTGCCGCAGCTCATTGGCGGAGAACGCGGCCGGACGCGGCTATGGGACAATGCGGTCAACGGATGAAACTGGTGAGCGGATGTCGTCGACAGCTGAATCGCAAGACTTCCTTGGGCCGCAGGCCTCTCTTGTGCCACAGGGTTTCCTCGGCGTGACGAGGAACCTGGGCCTCAAAGACGTCGGTGACGATTTTACCGCCATCGTGTCCGAGGTTCCCGCGACGTCGGCGGCGGTGTTCACACGCTCCCGGTTCGCCGGGCCCAGCGTCGAGCTCAGTCGGCAGTCCGCGGCGGCCGGGAGCCTCCGGGGCATGGTCGTGCTCTCCCGCAATGCCAACGTCGCGACCGGGAAGGTCGGCGCCGAGAACGCCGCCGAGATCCAGCGCAGGGTCGCCGAGGTCGCCGGGATCCCCGCGGGCGAGCTCTTGATCGGCTCGACCGGAGTGATCGGGCGGCCCTACCCGATGGCGCAGATCCGGCGGGGGCTCGACGAGCTGTCGTGGCCGTTCCCCACCGCCGACTTCGACGCCAGTGCGCGCGCGATCATGACGACGGACACGCGCCACAAGGTGGTCCGGCTGCGCTGTGGTGACGCCGTGATCGTCGGCATCGCCAAGGGCGTCGGCATGATCGAGCCGAACATGGCGACGCTGCTGACGTTCTTCTTCACCGATGCGCGGGTCGACAGGGAAGACCTCGACGCGATCTTCCGCCGCGTGGTCGACCGCACATTCAACGCGCTCAGCATCGACACCGACACCTCGACCAGTGACACCGCCGCGGTGTTCGCGAACGGCGTTGCCGGCCCGGTCGACCTCGGAGAGTTCGAGCAGACGCTGCACCAGGCGGCCCTGCACCTGGTCAGGGACATCGCCTCCGACGGCGAGGGCGCGAGCAAGCTCATCGAGGTCCGGGTGAGTGGCGCGCGTGACGACGCGCAGGCGAAGCTGGTCGGCAAGAGCGTCGTGAACTCGCCGCTGGTCAAGACCGCCGTGCACGGCGCCGATCCGAACTGGGGCCGGGTCGCGATGGCGATCGGCAAGCTGGAGGACGAGACCGACATCGACCCCGACCGGGTGGCGATCCGCTTCGGCGATCTGCTGATGTTCCCCGAAAGCTCCGCCGACGACCTCTTGGACCGGGCGGCGGACTACATGCGTGGCAAGGAAGTCACGATCGACATCGACCTCGGGATCGCCGCCGGCTCGTTCACCGTCTACGGCTGCGACCTCACCGACGGCTACATCCGCATCAACGCCGACTACACGACCTGATCAGGCCACTGATCCCGGGCGCACCGTGCGCGACCGGGGATCAGCCGTGGAGGGCAAAGACCTCGAAGGCGACCGCGAAGCGGCTCCCGAGACGTCGGTCCGTCATCGGTCAGTGCTGGCGCACTGTCGACGTCCGCCCCTTGCGCAGGGCGGGCTTGTCCACCTTCCCGACGGCGGTATGGGGGATGGTGGCGGCGAGCACGATCTCCGCACGCACACCCAGGTCCTCGAGCACGGCACGGATCGCCGCGCGCACGCGCTCGTCCTCGACCCCGGCGGTGGGGGTCGCCACCACGAGCGCCCCACCCTCGGTCTCCCCGGGCAACGGCGCCAGTACGGCGGCTTCGGTGATCGGGCATGCGGCTGTCAGCGCGGCCTCGACGCCCGGGCAGAACACCGGGCCGGCCGAGCCGCCGAGCAGGTCGGCGACACGGCCGAGGATCCGGTACTCGCCGTCGAACTCGGCGACATCCCCCGTGTAGTACCAGCCGTCGCGGAACGTGGCGGAGGTCGCCCCCAGGTCACCGAAGTAGCCGACGCTCGTGTGTGTCGAGCGGGCCAGCACCTCACCGATCGACGGCCACGCCGCGTCGAGGGGAGCGAGCCTGATCCCCACTCCGGTGACCGGGGTCATACCGCGGGTGGTCTGCACGGCATCGTCCATGTTCCCCAGCACGATGCCGAACTCGGTCGAGCCGTAGATGCGTCGAATATGGATACCGAGCACCTCGGCCGCGTCGGCGACAACCTGGCCGCTCAGGTACGCACCGCCGCAGAGCGGCATCCGCAACGCGGAAAGGTCGACGGACCGGCCGCGTGCCGCCTGCGTCAGCAACTCGTAGTGCCTCGGCAGTGCGCTGCACAGGGTGGCGCCGGTCTCTTCCAGCCACCGCAGCAACTGGTCGGGCGCGGCGGACGGATCGGCCAGCACCAGGAGGGCGCCCGAGAGCAGCGCCGGGAACAGGTGGACGTCGCAGCCGTGTGCGACGTCCAGGGTGTGGCGGTTGAACAGCACGTCGGAGGCGGTCGTCGCGGTGTAGGTGATCCACTGTCGCCGGTCGTGGAGCAGGTCGTCCTGGCGCCAGGTCACGAGCCGGGGCTTCCCCGTGGAGCCGGACGTCTCCAGCAGCCGGAACGCGCCCTCGTACGCCGCGAACGGCCGCGCGCCGATCACCTCGGAGCCGGTCGCCAGCTCTGCGGTCGTCACCTGCTCGACGACGACGTCCGGCAGCGGCTCCGCGCCGACGACGAGTGCCGGTTTCGTCTGCTCGACCAGCCAGGCGATGTGCTCCGGCGTCGCCGACCGGCTGATCGGCACGTGGATCGCGCCGCTGCCCGCCAGGGCGAACACCAGCGCCACGTAGTCGATCCCGTTGTCCAGCCAGGTAGCCACCACCTGGCCCTCGCCGATGCCGCGGGCCCGCAGCCAGCCGAGGGCACGGTCGACCCGCAGCGACAGCTCGTCGTAGGTCACGCGTTCGCCGTCGGGGATCATCACCGCGAGGGCGTCGCCTCTGCGGGCCACCACGGAACGGAACTCGGTCAGTAGCATCGTTTCTCCTCAGGCGGCCGTCGGCAGAGTGACCTGGCCGCGATACAGCAGCCGCACCCCGTCGGACCCGATCGCGGTGCGGCCGTGCAGCGTCCGCTGGTTGTCGATCACCAGCAGGTCACCGGTCTGCCAACGATGCTGATACAGGTAGCGCGGCGAGTGCAGGTGCGCTGACAGCTCCGCGAAGAACGCGGCGGAGTCGTGGGCGTCCATGCCGGCGACGCGCACCTGCCAGCCCTGCGGCACATCGGGCGGGAATCCGAGTGCCAGGTTCAGCGAGCGCACGCGGCCGTAGTCGCGGGTGGTCGGGATCTCGTACCAGTCGGCGGGCACCTGCGGGAAGTAGCCGCGTTCCTCGACGAGGTATTCGAGCCGGCCGTCGGCGAGAACCTTGCCGAGGTGCGCCGGGATCTCGCGCCACGCGGCGAGCTGGTCGCACACCGTGGTCTCGCCGGAACCGGGCTCGTCGGCGAAGTCCTTGGCGAACAGGACGATGAGGTCGACCTGCTCGCCGACCAGCAGTCCGTCGGTGTGCAGCGGGAGGGGGCCGCGGCCGGTGACGACCTTCCCCTCGTCCCTGGAGGCGTTGAGCAGCAACAGATCGGCCTGGCCCTCGCCGAACTTGTGATCCACGGTCTGGCCGAGGAGGTGGACGAGTCGCTGGAAGGCCTCCTCGGTGAAGTCCAGGCCGCGGGTCAGCGCGGCCCCGCTGGTCAGCGCCGCCTCCTGGGTCCGCCGGGCCAGCTCTTCGACGGCCTCCCCGGGCGGCGACGTCAACACGGTGCCGAAACCCGAGTTGGTCAGTGTGTTCTCGGTCATCATCATCTCCTCGTTCATCGGATCGCGGCGAGCGCGCGTGCGTAGACCTCGTCGGCGTTCCAGTCGTCGAGGTGTCCGTGACCGGCCTGTGCCAGAAGGTCGGCGAAACATGCTTGGTAGACGCGGGAGGGGTCGCTCTGCCCGGAGTCCGCGGTGAGTCGCCGCCGCACCCCGTCCTGCAGGTTCCCGCCGTGGTGTACGGCGATCTTGCGGCGCCACGCGATGGCGGGAGTGACGTGGGCGGCCATCGCGGTCCGCAGGTGGAACTTCTCCCGGCCGTCGCGGACCTTGCAGGCGGGGGTGGTCTCCAGCGCGGTGCGCATCACCGGGAGCGTCCAGAAGGGGTGGAACGTCTCGACGCCGTACGCCAGCGCCATCCGGTTGGCCAGCTCACCGCTGGTGCGGGTTCGCGCGACCGCCTCGATGCCCTGGCCGATCAGCTCGTCCGGGTGCTCGAACGGGGTGAAGAGCCCGGCATTGATGAGGTCGCTGCCGTATCCGGTGAGCAGCACGCGACCCGGTTCGACGACGCCGGACTGGTAGAACGCCGTGGCCGTGAGCGCGACCTCGACCACCTCCGGCGTGGTTACGCCGAGCCAGCGGACGGCGGCCGGGACGGCACGGATGATGCTGTCCTCGTCGAGCAGCAGCGGATGCAGTTTGAGGCCGGCGACCTCGCACAGCTCCGCGGCGTCGGAGAACTCGTCTCCCCAGGGGGTTCCGACGCTGTACGGCCGCACGTCGAGGTTCCGCGCCGCGGCCAGGTAGGTCACGGTGCCCGAGTCGATCCCGCCAGAGAGCAGCGACGCGTACGTGGCCTCGGGGCGGGCGGCGGAGATGCCGGCGATCACCGCGTCCAGCTCGGCCAGTTGGGCCTGCCCGGCGGCCAGCGGGTCGTCCCGAAACGGCGTGCGGAACTGCTCGAGGAAGTCCTCGGCTCGGGGGGCGGTGCTGGTCAGCCAGCCGGAAGCGGTCCGGGCACGGCGCTGCCGGACCGAGTGGTCCAACCGTCGGATCCCGTCGACGAGCGTGGCTTCCGGATCGGTGCCCGCGGGAGCCGAGCGCACGCGGGCGGCGGAACCCCACGCGGGCAGGATAGCCGCGGCGAGCAGCAGGTCGGTGAAGAAGGCGAAGCCGCCGGTCGCGGGGTCCTCGGCGACATAGATGGCGTCCTCGTTGAACACTGAGGTGAACGCGGTCACGGCGTCCTCGGCCACCTGGAGCACGGTCCGCTGCGCCGGTTTCGTGGGCAGCTCGCCGAGCGCTGGCGCCGCCGTCAGCGTACGGACGTCGACATCGAACGGTGCGGTCGCGGGCAGCCCCGCCGCGAGGCCACGGTGGTAGACGAACAGTTCACCGACCTCGACGCATGCACCCATCGGCTCAAGTGCGGTCACGCGCCGGTTGGCGACGACCACCCAGCCGCCGCTCATGCCTCGCCCACGATCCGGCGCATCTCCCGCTGCGGCCGCCCCGAGGCGAATCCTGCGCGGTGTGATCTCTTCGCGTTGTCCCGCAGGACGTGCAACCCCTGGATGTAGTCGTGGTTCATCTGCGGCTTCGTGTTGCGCACCGCCGCCGGGTTGTAGTCGGCGAAGGCCGCCGCGCGGGCCAGCGCGGTCGGCAGCACCTCGGCCGCAGGCACCGCCTCATGCAACAGGCCGTCCCGCAGGGAGGATTCGGCGGGCCATTCGTCACAAGACAGAAGCATGTGCTGCATCACCGAACGCCCGGCCGAGCGTTCCAGCATGAACGCACCGAAATTGCATGCGATACCGACCTTGAACTCGGGCATGCGCAGGATCGAGGAGTCCGCACCGACGCGGTAGTCGCACGTCAGCAGGAGTTGCAGGCCGATCCCGATGGCGTAACCCTCGACGGCCGCCACGGTGGGTTTGGTGACTTCGAGGCTGGCGACGTAGAGCTCAGTGATGTTGTCGATCCACTCGTCCACCTCGTCACCGCCCGAGAAGCGGCTGACCTCGTGAAAATCGCCGCCCACGGCGAAGGAGTTGCCCTCGCCGCCGTGCAGCACCACGGCGGCGACCGCGTCGTCGGCCTCGAGCTCGCGGAGGATCCCGGTGAGTGCGCGCATCCGGCCGTTGCTCATCGCGTTCGAGTGGTGCGAGCCCTCGAACGAAACCTGTGCGACGCCGTCCTTCGTCACCACGGTGAAGGTGTCGCGGGGCTGTATGTCGACAGCGTTGTTCATCAAGCTGGTCCTCCAGGATTCTTCGGGGTGAAAGATGGCGCGCAATCGCGCATCTCCCCGGGTTGAACACGACCGTTCATCGATAAAGCTGGTGGCCCCTTCCGGCGCGTCCTGGGTCCTGCAGCACCTCTTTCGCTTCCCGTAGGGCAAACCTGGTCGGCGACTTCTGCGCGCCCACCACGCCGCCGCCGTGGCGGCTCCCGATTCGTCAGGAGGAGCTTGGTGTCGGCACCGGGCGGGTCGGTCGACCCACCCGAGCGGCGAGGCCGGCGGAGACCCGTCCGGTGGCGACCTCCTCGACCGGTCCGGTCAGCCGGACCGCGCCGCCGGCGTCGAACGACACGGTGACGGCACCACCGCGCATCCGGACGTCGACCTCGTCGCCCACCAAACCGAGACGCCGCACCGCGGCCGCCGCCGCGCAGGCCCCGCTCCCCGACGCGAGCACCGGCCCGGCACCGCGTTCCCACACCACGACCTCGAGCGAACTCCGATCGCGCACCACCGCGAACTCCACGTTGACCCGGGTGCGGAACGCAGAGTGCCCGCCGATCACCGGCCCCAGCTCCCGCGCGGCCGACTCGTCGTCGGCCGGTAGGACGACGACCGCGTGCGGGTTTCCGTTGTGGACGCCGGTCACCCGGAGGGTCCGCCCGGCGACGGGCAACGGGTGGTCGACGACCGAGCCGGAACCCCCGACCAGGCCGACGGCGTCCGCGTCGAAGTCCGGACGACCCAAGTCGATCGACACCAGTCCTGCGGACCGGTCCAGTACCCGGACACTGGTGAGGCCGAACCCCGTGTCCACCACGAACTCCGTACCGCCGCCCTGGGACAGGTGCAGGGCGAGAATGCGCAGCCCGTTCGCGCTCCGCTCGCACGGGCTCCCGTCCGTGTTGAACAACCGGGCCGGCAGGGGCTGGCCCGCGCCCACGGGCGGTCCCCGGAAGACGATTCCGTCCGCGCCGACCCCGAAGTGCCGGTCGCACATCGCGACGGCTGTCGCCGCTGCGGCGGGCAGCCCGTCCTCCGGATCCACGACCAGGTAGTCGTTGCCCATCGCCTGGTACTTCGCGAAGCGCGGAAGGCCTGCCCCTCGCGGCGAAGTCACCTGCGGCTGCCGTCAGCCCACCTCGGGGCGGTCTCGGCGAGCCGCTCGTCAAGGTAGCGTGCGGACGAGTTGAGCCGCCACATGGTCCCGCGTGCGATGCCGATGCGCATGGCCTCGGAGGTCGCCGCCGGCTTCACCACGTTGTGGAACCACCCGGCTGCGTGCTGGGAGTCGACCGTGATGTGCAGCCTGTGGTAGGTGATCCCGACCTCCGGCAGCCCCAGGCGCTCCCATGCGCGCACGACGCACACGAACCGGTCCGGCACCAGCCACTCGGTCATCCCGAGGTAGCCGACCGCCTCGGCGTACCGGTGCCGGTAGCGCGACAGCATCACGGCGAGGTTCCCGGACAGCAGCGCCGTGCCCGTGAGCCGGTCGGCGACCTCCTCCTCCCGCACGTCGAAGACGTCGAAGATCCGTCTGAAGAGCGTGGTGTGCACCTCGTCCGGCCGGCCGTTGCCCATTTCGTCCCAGTAGTTCGCCGCGATCTCCATCTTCGCGGGACCGTCGGTACCGACCTGCATGAGGGCGAGCAGGTCGTCGAACCTCGCGTCGATGACCGACTCCTGGATCATGTACAGACGCAGGTCCTCGGAGTCGGCGTGGTTGCTGATGAAGTCGGTGTAGTAGGGATGCTTGTACACCCGGTGCTGCTTGGCCAGCGCCTTCAACCAGGAGACGTAAGCGGCCGGTTCGGTCGGCATGCCGTCCAGCAGGCCGGGTTCGATGTGGGCGTCCTCTGCGGCGCCGGTGGCGGACTCCAGCAGGCGGGCGATCTCGTGAATCACGACCGATCCCTCAGCGCTTGGTTCGCCAGGAGCGATCCGCAACCCGAGATCATAGATTCGGGCGAGGAGTTGTTGCTGCTGCAGAAATGCCTCGGGGTCACCGACGGTAGCGCGGTCGTTCAGCTGTACCACCCGTTCGATAACCTGTTCCCGCAGCGCACCGCGCACCGCGCGGTCAAGCTGATCCGCTGATATCGTCAGCCAATCCGAGATGTCGTCGACGACAGAAGCTGTTCGTTGCACGGTCGTACTCCCCATGGAAATAATGTGTCGTCTGATATCAGTCTCGTGCAGCGGAGGGCTGCCATTCCTCGACCTCGACGCGGTTGTCGTGAAACACGGCACCGCCGCCCATGTCGGCGTCCCGCTCGTTGACCGTCGCGTTGACGGTCGAGCCGCCTGTGAGCTTCATCCAGTGGCCCTTTGTGGTCGCTACGACTCCGCTGCGGACGTGTTCGGAGGCGTGCGCGGTGGAGATGAATGAACCGCGGTCGTTGAAGACCACGACCGGTGTGCCGTCGGTGAGCCCACGAGCCGCCATGTCCTCCGGGTGTAGCTCGACCCGTGGCGGACCAGCACGGCGCCGCAGTTCCGGCTTGTTGGCGAAGACCGAGTTGAGGAAGAAGTGCGAGGCGCCGGCGATCAGTGATAGCGGGTACCGTGCGGCCAGTTCCGGGTCGGTCGACTCGCGTGGCGGGGTGTATCCCGCCACTGCCTCGAACCCGGCCGCCACGGCTCGCTCGGACCGGAATTCCAGCTTGCCGGACGGTGTCGGGAAGCCGTCGGCGAACGGCACGAAATCGACCGGGTAACTCAGTCTCACCCACCCGTCCCGGCGCAGGGAATCGACATCGATACCGTCCAGCGATGGATGGTCCGAGGCCAGCAACTGGGCCGCCAGCTCCTGGTCCGAGTCGTAGAGTCTCGGCTCGGACAGCCCCATGTGCCTGGCTATTCGGCGGAACATCTCCGTCGTGGACAGGCAGTCGCCCGGGGGGACCGTCGCCGGCTCGTTCCACGCGACGTACATGTGGCCGTAGCCGTCGAGGACATCCAGGTGCTCGGTCTGCATGGTCGCGGGCAGCACGATGTCGGCGTAGTCGGCGGTGTCGGTCTGGAAGTGGTCGACGACTACCGTGAACAGGTCCTCGCGGGCCAGCGCCTGGCGAACGCGGTGCTGATCGGGGTTGCTGACCACCGGGTTGGCCCCGTACACGAACAGCGCCTTGACCGGCGGGGTCAGGTCGAGGAGGTTCTGGCCGAGCCGGGTCATGGAGAGCCGCCGCACCGGCGCCGCGCGCAGGTCGCTGCGGAGGAGTGCCTCCCGGTTCCCGCCGAAGTACCCGTCCGTCGAGTAGGTGAGGCCACCACCAAGCCTGCCCCAGTCACCGGTGACGCCGGGTAGGCAGGCGAGCACGCGGACGGCCGCGCCGCCGCCCGCGTGGCGCTGCATCCCGCTGCCGGCGCGGATGCCGGTGGGTCTCGTGGTGGCGATCCGTTCCCCCAACTGCTCGATCTGCGCGCGGGGAACGCCTGTCAACTCCGCGGTCCGTTCCGGAGGGAACTGCTCGATGCGGGCGTGGAACTCGGGCCACCCCAGTGTGTGGTCGGCCAGGTAGTCACGGTCCGCCCCGCCGGCGGCGACCACCACGTTGAGCAGACCCAGCGCGAGGGCGGCGTCGGTGCCGGGCCGCGGTGCCAGGTGCTCGTCGGCCTGCCGGGCGGTCCGTGTGGCCACTGGGTCGATCGCAACGACGTGCGCGCCCTGCTCGCGTGCCTTGTTGATGAACCGCCACTGGTGATGGCTCGTGGTGAGGGTGTTGACGCCCCACAGCAGGATCAACCGCGAGTGGGCCAGCGATTCCGGATCGATGCCCCGGTGGGTGCCGGTGGCGAGGTCCGCGCCGACCAGCCCAGCCACCGAACAGATCGTCATGTCGTGTTCGGAGGCGCCGAGCACGTTCCACAACCGCGCGCCGGCCTGGCCCTGGAGCCCTTGGAGGTACCCCAGGTTGCCCGTTCCCTGGTACGGCCAGATCGACTCGCCGCCGTACTCGTGACGAACACGGTCGAACCGTTCGGCGATCTCGTCGAACGCCGCGTCCAGGCTGATCTTCGTGAACCTGCCGGTGCCCTTCGGGCCGGTGCGACGCAGTGCATGACGGAGACGATCGGGCGACGCCGCGTGGTCGAGGTACTGGTTGACCTTCACGCACAGAGTGCCGTGGGTGAAGGGGTGCTCGGGGCGACCGCGCAACGTGACGGCGACACCGTCGCGGACGCCCACCAGCCAGCTGCAGGCGTCCGGGCAGTCCAACGGGCATCCGCCCGCAACCTCACGGTCGACCACAGTGCCACGTCCACCCGTCGCCGTCATGGCGCCAAGGGTTCGCTGTTGAGCACCGCCTGGTCGTGCTCCTCACCGTACCAACGCTCTGACCAGCGGGAGAACGCGGCGATGACGATGTCGCGGTGCCCCTCCTGGCCGGGGATGCCGGGGTGCAGATCGGTGACGTCGTGTGCGACGGCGCGGTCATCGAGCAGCGCAGCATGACCAGGCTGGACGGTGCCACGCCAGAACGGCTCGGAGGATTCGAGCGCCTTCCACAGCCGCATCTCACCCCCGGTCACGTTGTGCCTGTTGAAGACCAGGATCGCGACGTACTCGTGCCCGTCCTTGTGGACGCCCTCCGGGGTGACCAGCCCGGGTTTCGCCTCCGTGGCGCGGCTGCGGTTCTGATGAACGTTCACCTGCCAGCTCTCGGAACGGTCCAGCGGCAGGCTGGCGGCGACCGCGTGCAGGTAGGGGAGGAAGTCGGCCTGCAATGGCTCGTACTCGCGCATGATGCCGCCCGCGACCGTGTTGTACTGGCGGGACTGGCCGTAGGGGCGGTGCGCGAGCAGCTCGAACGTCCAGGCGTCGGAGGTGTGGTCGAGCTTGTACTGCGAGAAGCGCTTGTAGCGCGTCTGGTTTCCCATATAGACATCGAGCGGGACATTGTCATAACTGTCCAGCACCTCCTGTGAGATCGGAGGCAGATCAATGATGTCGAAGCCGTCGGCGAGTGTTGACATGCACGTCTTCCTTCTGTTCAGCAGCCTTGTCTGGGGAGAAGTGCCGATTGACCGAATCGGGGTGGCGGCGCGATGACTCAGGGGTCGTCGTTGTCACCCTGATTCGTCGCCGACTCGTTCCTCGCCCGACGATGACTAAGCATCTACAGTGGACTATTTGAACAGTATCCAGTGGACCTCGTGGGCGTCAAGGCCACCCGTACGGAACTTTGCTTACCTCAGAATGTCTAATTGAAAATGGGCGCGCGGGAGCCCGCGATGCCCCTAGTGTCGAGGACCGCCGCCGAACTGATCAGAAGTACCTGGTCAACTCTCCCCGTCGCCGGATGTCAAGAGAACAGCAATGCAGTCCGCCCCCGAGGGAACGGCCGTGCCGGAACCGCACGGGTATCGGCTCCACCCCGGCCTGCTCCAGCTGACGCATGAGGGAGACCTGGTTAGACGGGACGAGCACACGATCCGGGCCGAGCGCGAGGAGGTTCATTCCGACCCAGCGAGAAGCTCGTGGCCAGTCGAAAGCGAAACCGTCATCCTCGATATCGGTGACCCACAGTGTCTTCCAACTCTGCAGCGGGGTCGGGATCATTTCGGGCTTCATTTGAGAGGCATTGGCCAACAGCAGGCCCGGCCGAAGGATGTGCAGCGTCGTGTCCACGTGATCGGCGCAGATGGACATCTCGTGCACCGTGAAATCCGGGCCCAACGTTCGCTGGAGCCAAGTCGCACCTCGCCGGTTACCGGTGCTGCTGACGTTGAAGAAGATGTCGTACCCGCAGCGCAGGAGGTTTGCGGCATCGAACAAGGGTTCATCGTCGGCAACGACGGAGGCATTCGGCTCGTAGATGTAGGTGGAGTCAGGCAGCTTCGGCTTCGGCGCCGACAGCCATCGGGCTCCGGAATCGAAGTACTCGCGCAGCAGGTCGCGATACGGGAAGACCTCGAAGTACCGGGACCGCATCGGCATCGGGACCTCGATCAGCATGTCACCGATGACCGACAGGCAGTCTCGCGGCATGAGCGCATGCATCGCGACGGACGCCCAGTTCGGTGACGAATACTGCTGTCCCGGCACCGGGTGTTCGGGGCGTCGAACGGCGACACCGTGCGACTCGAGTACCGCGGTGAGATCGTGAAAGTCCTCTTCCGCTTCGTCGACGACTCGGTCCAGCAGTGCGTTGGGGATCTTCTCGTGCTCCGCCTCGTCCGGTCGTTCGTAGAAGTGGCGGAGGGAGGGGTCCACGGGCGGCGGGGTGAAGCCGACAGCCGTGCCCAGCACGACCTCCTCCAGCGGGTCCCAGTCGTTACTGCTCCACACAGCGTTCACAGTTATCGGCAATCCCCTCGATCAGGTGGCAGGTAGCCGGGCACGTCCACGCCTCTGAGGTCGCGCGCAGGTTGATGTCGGCGTCAGTGGGCTGTCACCGGCGTCAGAGTTACGGGGGCTGGGTCAGTTCGGGAGGCCGGGGTGTCGGGCGAAGACCGCTTCAGCTCACGCGGACGCGGTCGCCGAACCGCACCGAGCCCGCACGGATGACTTTCGCGTACACCCCGAAGTTGGTGCTTCTCCTTTCGGCCAGCACCCGGAGGACCTCCTTGTCGCGGGGCACGCCCGGCTGCGCCAGCGTGACCGTCACGCACCGCTCGGTCTGCTCGGTGATCTCGAGTCTGGTGGTCTCCCCGATGGACACCTCGCGGCCGATCCAGTCGTCGTCGAATCCCGGCCCCCACGTCCCGGCGATGACGATATTGGGCCGGAAGCGGGCCACCGGGACCACGGTTCCTCCCGGCACCTCGGCCGCGAGCGCGGTGAGGGACGAACGTGAGATCAGGTGAACCGCGCCGATGTCGAAGTGAGGTGTGGCCGACTCCCGGGCGGCCCGCACCGGCTCACCGGCCAGCGCCGTGAGCGCCGCGTCCAGGTCGGGGTCGCCGGCAGTCAGCACGGCGCCGGTCGGCGTGTCAACCTCGACGCGACCGTGGCGTGTGCGTGCCGCGTAGGCGAGCAGGCCGTTGAGGCGGCGGACGTGCTTCCAGGTCTTGCAGCTGCCCACCCGCCCATCCGCGAAGGTGGCGGCCCACTCGCGGTCGCCGACCATTCCGCGGCTGTCCAGCTGTACGTCATCGACCGTCTCGCCCCGCATGGACTTGAACGGATACCGGTAGAGCGCTTCGACTGTCGCCTCGACAGCGGACACGAGAGACTCCTTCGCGCGAGGCCCGGACGGTTGGCCGGGCCGGGTCATCGGTCGAACAGCACCAGGCTGGCCAGGGCGATGAGGACGGCGCTCGACAGGTAGTTGAGCGCACGCCCCACCCGGGGACGTGTGGCGATCTTGGAGGCCAGGGTGCCTCCGGTCACCCCGACTGTGACGTCGATGGGCAGGGCGGTCAGCGGGACGATCAGGCAGAACCCGATCAGGACCAGCAGGCCCGGATCGTCGAGACTGACGATGATCTGCGGGACCAGGGCGAGGAAGAAGGTGACCGTCTTCGGATTCGTGCCCTCCACCACGAAGCCCTGAAGGTAGCTTCGCAAGCCGGACACCCTGGCCGGTCTCTCGGTTTGTGCCGTGAACGGCTGGTCGCGGAGCCCTGAGATGCCGAGATAGAGCAGGTACGCCGCACCGGCGAACCGCAGCACCGTGAAGGCCAGCTCGGACGAGGCGATCAGGGCGGACGCGCCGATCGCCGTCAGCAGCGCCCACATCGCACTTCCGCTGGCCAGCCCGAAGGCCGCGAACACTCCGGCGATCCGCCCGTTGACGACGCTGCGCGACATCACGTACAGGATCGACGGCCCGGGGCTCAGGTTCAGCAGGAACGCGGTGAGAGCGAACGAGGCAATGATGGTGAGCGTCAACTTGCTGGCCTTTCTCAGGAAAAGCGTCGCCGGCGCGACGGAGTCACAGGTACGTCTCGAGTGCGCCGCGCCGGCGGACGTCCAGCGAACAGCAGTGCAGTCCGCCGCCGAACGTGCGGCCGTGTCGGAAGCTGGTGGGGACCGCGGTGATGCCGGCGTTCTCCAGCTGCTTGATCACCCGGGTCTGGTTGGCCGGCACCACGACCGTGTCGGGGCCGAGGGCCAGAATGTTCATGCCGACCCAGACGGAGGCGCGCGGCCAGTCGAAGGCGTAGCCGTCGTCCTCTGGTGTGTCCACCCAGATGGTCTTCCAGGATTGCAGCAGGCCGGGAATCTGATCCGGGGTGAGGCGTTCCGAGTTGGCCAGCAGCAGCCCGGGCCGCAGGATGTGCAACGTCGTTCCGACGTGATCACTGCAGATGGAGATCTCGTGCACCCGGAAGTCCGAGCCCAACTGCCGGCGCAGCCAGGCCGCCCCCCGTCGGTTGCCGGTGTTGCTCACGTTGAAGAAGATGTCGGCCCCGCACCGGAGCATGTTGGCCGCGTCGAACAACGGCTCATGCTCCGCCACGACCGAGGCGCCAGGTTCGTACACGTAGGTCTCGTCGGGCAGCAGGGGCTTCGGCGCGGAGAACCAGGTGGCGCCCGCGTCGAAGTACTCCCGGAGCAGGCGCCGGAACGGGGCGGTCTCGAAGTAGCGGGCACGCATCGGCATCGGTGCCTCGATGATGCGGTCGCCGATCACCAGCAGGCAGTCCCGCGGCATCAGCGCGTGCATGGCGACGGATTCCCACTCCGGAGTGGCGTAACGCCGGCCCACGGTGGTCGCGTCCGGACGGCGCACCAGTACGCCGGCACTCGTCAACGTCTCCGTCAGCAGGGCGAAGTCCTCCTCGGTCTCGTCCACCACGCGTTGCAGCGTGCCGGCGTCGATCCGCTCGTCCCCGGCGTTCGCCGGGGGCTCGAAGAAGTGCTTCAGCGAGACGTCCACCGGAGGCGGGGTGAGGCCGGCCGCGGAGCCCAGAACGACCTCCTCCAGTGGATCCCAGTCGTTGACACTCCAGACGGTGTGCGTCATCGCTGCTCCTTGGTTTGACTCGGGCGGAAGCTGAGGCCGAAGGGCTGGTCCGTGGGCATGAGCTCGATGAGGCTCACGTTGACTCGCTGAGGCTGGGAGATGCACCACTCCACCGCCTCGGCGATGTCCTGCGGGGTGAGCGGGTCGCTACCGTCGTACAGGGCGTCTGCCCGCTCCTGATCACCGTCGAACCGGGTCAGAGCGAATTCCGTACGGGCCATGCCGGGGGCGATGCAGCTGACCCGGATGCCGCTGCCCTCCAGATCGGTGCGCATGTTGAGACTGAGCTGGTGGACGAACGCCTTGGTGCCGCCGTAGACGTTTCCACCGAGGTAGGGGTACACCGCGGCGATGGAGCCGATGTTCACCACGTGGCCGCGGCCGGCGGCCAGCATGACGGGCAGGGCAGCGCGGACGCAGTGCAGGAGCCCCAGCACATTCGTGTCGACCATCTCGCGCCAGTGGCGCAGCTCGGCGTCCTGGATCGGGCCGAAGCCCTTCGAGAGACCGGCGTTGTTGACAAGGACGCCCACATCGGAGAACGGTGCGGGCAGGTCGCCGAGAGCATGGGCGACGGCGTCCCCGTCCCGAACATCGACGGTCAGCGGATGCACCAGGTCGTGGCCGAGGCGGTCGGCGAGCTCGGTGAGCCGTTCGGTGCGACGGGCCAGCGCCACGACGGGCCGCCCGGTCTTCACCAGTCGCTCGACGACGGCCCGGCCGAAACCCGACGACGCGCCGGTCACTATCGCAGAAGGCAGGTCTGTCACTGTTCTGTACCCTTTCCCGTAGGCCGACGACCGTCAGATCCAGCGGCGGTAGACGACGGAATTACGCGTGGGATCCAGTTGGCTCACCCAGCGCCGAGGCCCGGCAGCCGGCTCGACCTCAACGAACCCGTGTCCGAGAAACCACGCGTTGGTCGGGCTGGACGCCGCGTACAGTGCACGCGCCGATGACCGGGCCGCCTCCTGGAGGGTCCGGTCGAGCAGAAGACTCCCGGTCCGGCGGCCCCGGAAGCTGCTGTGGACGCACAGGTTGTCCAGGACCCAGTCGACCCCGAAGCGCTGGACGCCGGCGCAGGCCACTATCCGGCTGTCGTCCTCGACGACCAGGAAGTCGGCGTGACGCCGGGCGAACTCACCGACGTCGCGATGACGCAGCCGACCGAGCGCGACGAACGGAGCGGACAGGTCGTGCAGGGCCTCCGCGTCCGCCCGGCGGGCTCGTCGCAGCGTCAGGAGGGAAGCCCGACTGACGGAGGTGTTCACCGAGCGCTCTCGTCGAACGTCGCCGACCCGCCCGAGATCGGGCACCGCCATTCCGCCGGCTGCGGCAGCCCCGAGTACTGGAGGGCCTCCGGCTGCTCCCCGAAGTCGGCGAGGTTCGGGTTGATGGATCCCTGAAGCCGCAGCTCGCGGGCCCGGATCTTGTCCTGGAGCGAAGCGTAGAGCCCCTCCTGCTTCAACTGCTCGAACTGGACATGGGAGTTGAAGACGAGCACCGGGTGCGTGAACCGACGGGAGATCCTCGACGCCTGGGAGTGCAGACCCACCACGAAGAACGGATGCCCGGCGACGCTGTAGGCGAAGTCCAGGGAATGGGGATCACTGGAGACGCCCGGTGCCCACGCGTATTTCTCCCGATCCAGCTGGCGAAGCATGGCGAGCTGCGCCCAGAGGGTGTGCTCGAACTCCGTCTCGCTCAGCCGACGCGGATTTTCGAAGATCGCCGCGAAAGAGCTGAACCTGGTCTCGTGCAGCCGGGCCTGGTCGACGAAGCTGACAATTTCCCGGTGCAGATCCCGAGTGCTGTCGGCGTCGAGCATCGACTTCAGTTCGACGCAATATAGTTGCTTCTGGCGTACCGACGCGCGCGCACCGAGGCAGGAAAAAGCGGTGCCGGCAATCCAATTCTCGAATGCTGATGTCAGAGGTCCAGATTTCTGGACAAACTCATCCTGTCCAGCCATTGAAATACCCCGTAACTTGGTTGCACCACCCTGATATAGGCACATACGAGGCCCCCCTCCATCTGCCTTGGACAAGCATGGTCAGTGATGTAGGCTGATTTCTTGACGGCGAGTTGACAGCGTTGTCGACACGGTGAGGTGCGACCTGAGCCCCGGGGGTGTCGGGCTTAGGCGATCAACGGGGGCACTGTGGGCTTGATGATTCTTGGGCCAGTGGAGGGTCGATCGAAGGGTCGGCCGTCGTCGATGGGAAGACCGCAGCAGTGCACGGTTCTGGCCGCGCTGGCCGTCGACGTCGGACGGACGGTGCCGGCCGACGTGCTCGTCGAGCGGGTGTGGGGCCAGGAGCCACCCGAGCGGGCGCGGCGCACCCTGCACAGTCACATCACCCGCATCCGGCGGTCACTGGAGTCGATCGACACGAGTTCCGGGGATCCGGCCCGGCTGGTGCTGGGCTCCGGGGGCTACCGCCTCGACATGGCGCCCGACGACATCGACCTGCACCGTTTCCGCAGGCTGGTGAAGCGGGCCGACAGACGGCTGTGCTCCGAGGCCGAAGCGCGGGGCCTGCTCCGACAAGCCGTCGCCCTGTGGCGCGGCGAGCCACTGGCCGGCCTGACCAGCGCCTGGGCCGAACGCACTCGGGCCGCGTGGACGCTGGAGCGGCTGGACGCCGTGGTCGCCTGGGCCCGGACGGAGCTGGCGATCGGGGACCCTCAGACGGTCATCGCGGAGCTGAACGTGCTGGCCTACGACTATCCGCTGGTGGAAAGCCTGGCGGCGACGCTGATTCAGGCCCAGTACGCTGCTGGGCGCACGAGCGAGGCCCTGGACCGCTACGCGGCCGTGCGACGGCAGATGGTCGAGGCGCTCGGCATCGAGCCGGGCCCCGAGCTGCGGCAGGTGCAGCAGGCGATCCTGCAGGGCGACCGGATGGGGCCGACCGGCCCGGCGATCAGCCGTGACGCCGTTCTCGCACCGCAGGTCCGGATCCCGCCCCGGCGCCCGACCCATGCCGTCGCCGGGCCCGCACCGCGCCGGCCCCTGGTCGTCCCGGCGCAGCTGCCGATCGACGTCCGGGGTTTCGCCGGCCGCGAGGTGGAGATGGCCCAGTTGTCGGACATCCTCGAAACCTCCCAGGCGGAGAAGCAGCCCGCGCTGTGTGTCCTCTGGAGTGCCGCTGGATCAGGCAAGACCTCCTTGGCGGTGCACTGGGCGCACCGGGTGGCGCAGCAGTTTCCGGAGGGGCAGCTCTACGCCAACCTGCGGGGCTTCGAGCCGAGCGGCGTGGTGGTGCGGCCGGAAGAGATCACCCGCATGTTCCTGGACGCGTTCCAGGTGCCGCCGCAAAGCATCCCGGTCAGCCTGGAGGCACAGGCGGCGTTGTATCGCAGCTGCGTCGCTGGTCGCCGGATGCTCGTGGTTCTGGACAACGCGCGTGACGTCGACCAGGTCAGGCCCCTGTTGCCCGGCACCCCCGAATGCCTGGTCCTGGTCACCAGCCGCCGTGCGCTGCCCAGCCTCGTGGCGTCCGAGGGCGCTCATCCCATCGCGGTCGGCCCGTTGCCGTACGACGAGGCCCGGCGGGTGCTCTCCAACCGGCTGGGCGCCGCCCGGGTCACGGCGGACAGCGCAGCCGTCGACCGGCTCATCGCCCGGTGCGCGGGGTTGCCGCTCGCCCTGGCCCTCGTCGCCGCACGCGCCGCGACCCACCCTGACCTGGACCTTCCTACGCTCGCCGACGAGCTCGACGCGGCCGTCGGATCGGCCGGGGCGCCGGCCGAGGCCGGGAGGGACGTCCACGTCGTATTCGTGTGGACCTACCGGACGCTGAGCCCGGCCGCGGCGAGGCTGTTCCGCCTGCTGGGGCTCTCGCCCGGTCCGGACATCGACGAACTGGCCGTGGCCCACCTCGCGGCGCTGGACCTGCCCGCGACGCGGACGTTGCTCAATGAGCTGAAGGACGCCCAGATGGTCAGCGAGCACAAGCTGACCCGGCTGTCCTTGCACGAGTTGCTCCGGGGCTACGCGATGGACCTGGTCCGCGCGGTGGACAGCGCGGAGGAGCGGTCCGCCGCTGTTCGACGGCTGCTCACCCACTACGTGACCTTGTCACGCCGCGCCGCCATCCTGCTCGAGCCGCATCTGTCCCAGGACGCTGGGGAGAGCCCGGACGCCGGATTTCCCCGCATCACGACGGCCCGGGAGGCGGTGGAGTGGTTCACCGCGGAGCACGCGATGCTGCTCGACATCGTTCGCCGGGCCGGCGACGAGGGTCATGACGCGAGCCTGTGCAGCCTCGCTCGATCGCTGATGGAGTACTTCAACCGCCAGGGCCACTGGCGGGACCAGATCAACACGCAGCGGCTCGCCCTGGACGCCGCCCGGCGGCTCGGCGACCGGCGCGCCATGGGTCAGGCGCACCGCGGCACCGGGGTGGCCCATGCCTGGCTGGGCCAGTACGACGACGCTTACCGGCACAGCCGGAGTGCGCTCGACCTCTCCTGCGAGGTCGGTTCGACGAGTGATCAGGCCCAGGCGCATCTGGCCCTGGCGCGCGTCTTCGAGCGGCAGGGCCGCCACCGCGAGGCGCTCGACCACGATCAGGCCGCCCTCATGCTGGCCGAGATCGCGAACGACCGACTGGCGCACGCGGTCTCGCTCAACAATGTCGGCTGGTCGCTGGCCATGTTGGAGCAGTACGAGGCGGCCAAGGACCACTGCGGCCGGGCCCTGGTGGTGCTGCAGGAGGTCGGCGACGCGTCTGGGCAGGCGGCGACCTGGGACAGCCTGGGCTACATCAACCACCAGCTGCGCTTTCCGGCCGAGGCGATCGAGTGCTACCGCGAGGCGATCAGGTTGAACCGGGAGGCCGCGAACCGTTACGCCGAGGCCGACAGCCAGCACCACCTCGGCAACACTCTGATGACGCTGGGCGACTTCGCGGGTGCCAGGGAATGCTGGCAGCAGGCCGTGGTCATCCTCGACGAGCTGAACCACCCCGACGCCGAGACGGTGCAGGAAAGGCTGACCGGTCTCGAGCAGGCGCAATCCGGGATCGGCTGGCGACGCTGATCGCCGACCGGCCCAGCGTGGGCCGGTCGGCCGAGCAGACCACCCGGCGATGGTGATGACCTCGAAAGCGACGGCGAAGGGCCCTTGTCGCTGGCTCAGGAATCGTGACTGGTGCGGGCCGTCCCTACCGGCAGGGCGACGGGGGCCACCAGGAGGGCTCGCCCTCTCGGCAATGTGAGGACGGCGCTGATAAGCACGGCCGCAGCGGACGCCGAGATGAGCACCGCTGGGTCAATGAGATTCCCGACGGCGGCTAGCGTGAGCCCCGCGAGCGGCATCGGCACGATCAGCAGTATGCCAAAGAGCCCCACCGTCGCCGCGTAGTTCTCCAGTGGCACCCGACGCGCTCTGATGACCCGGATGTACACGCTGAAGAACGAGTCGAGCAGCAGGAACGCACCGAGGCATCCAGCGAAAACCCAGAGCCGGGCCGCCAGCGCGACACCCAACGCGGCCAGGCACATCCCCACCGCGACAGCGATCCCGACCGTCGACAGCGACACACGCGAGGTCAGCCGGTGGAAGGCCAACAGGCCGACGATGGCCGGCACGCTGCTCGCCGCGTACATCAGGCCCAGCTCACTGCTGCTTGTCCCGAACGTTCCGAAAGCGATCTGGGGCGCAGCCCCGTTGATCAGCGCGAGCACGTAATTCAGGCCCATGGTGACCAGGACGATCTGGCGCAGGACGGGGTCCTCGAGCGCAGTGCGTACGGTCGCGCGCAGGGTGCGCTTCGCTGCCGCAGTGGGCGCCGTGTCGCCCGAGGGGACCGACATCGACATCAGCAGAGAGACTCCGAACAGACCCGCCGCCACGAACATCAGCACCGGCGGTGGGAACGACAGCACCACGCCCGCCGCCGCCGGCCCCAGGACCATCGCCGCCTGCTCGAAGGCGGTCAGCTGCGACTGGAATCGCTCCTGCCCCTCGGGGCGGACCAAGTACAGTCCGATCTTCTCGCCCCCGACGAAGGTCAACTCGAAGCACAGGCCCACGACCATCGCGAATATCATCAGCACCGGCAGCACCGCACCGGGATACACCGCCATCGTCAGCCCAGCCACCAGCGCCGTCGCGGTCCTGGTCAGATCCGCGACGACCATCAAGGTTCGCTGTCGTATGTTGTCGAGCCGCAGGATCGCTGCCGACAGTCCCAGGAGCCTCGGTCCCCACTGGAAGAAGACCGCTGCGCCCGACCAGCGCACATCGGCGGTCACGCTGTAGGCGAGCACCGGTACCGCGAACAGGACCAGGTAGTCGCACAGCCAGCTGGCGAACCGCATCGCGTAATACTTCGCGATACTCACGACAAATACGCTGCAACTGGTCGTAGTTCCCGGCCCAGTCGCTCGTTGACCGCCAGAGCGGTGTCTGGATCGGAAGCGCGATAGCGGACATAAGCCACGCGTCGAAGGGCCTCATAGGTCGAGGGAATCTGCTCGCCGGCGGGGACCAGCACCTTCCGCTCCACGACATCGACGTAGCGGGACACGTCGTCCCATCCCTCGATGGACGTGTAGGCGGTGACGCTGCCGGGGTCCACGAAGCGGATGCCCGCAGCCCTCCCGAATGCCGCGTGTTCGTCCAGGCAGGTCCCCGGGTCTGCGCCGACCGCCATCAACAAGGCGGCGTCCGCCATCGACACACCTGTGACGTCGGCTACCAGGTGCACGATCTGGTCTCCCGGCAGTCGTGCGGCGATCTCCATGAGTACCGGTCCGGTCGCGGACAGGCGCATCTCGCAGTGGAACACGCTGTTTTCCAACCCGACCGCCCGGACCACCTGGCCGACGTACCGCTCGATCGCGCCCAGATCGTCCGGTCCCAGAGGAGCGGGTGTGATGTGACCGAGCTCGACAAAGGTCGGCTCGGGGCCGAGGAGCTTCCTGGTCACTGCGGCGATGCGCACCTCGCCGCGCCACACGTACCCGTCGGCGCTGTACTCGTCGCCGGAGACGTATTCCTCGATGACGACCTCGTCGCCGAGCGGCCTGCCGAGGTCGATCATGCCATCGGCCTCGATGGCGGCGTACGCCCGCACAGCCTCGGCCGTGTCGCGCGCCTTCACGACGTGGATGCTGCTTGACGACTCAACCGGTTTGACCACCACCGGGAACGTCAGCGCCGCGCACGCGAGCTCCGCCTCGGCGCGGGAGGCCACCTCCCGGTGCCGGGGCGACCGGACGCCGGCGCGTTGCAGCGCCTCACGCATTTTGGCCTTGTTCCGAACGAGCGCGACATCGGTGGTGGTCAGGCCTGGCAGACCGAGTTTCTCCGCAACTTGGGCCGCGATCTCGACGTGAAACTCCGAGCCGGCAACGACGCCATCGAGCCCAGCCCCCACTGGTGAGAGACTCACCGCTTCAACGATGGCGTGTGCGTCATTCGTATCGACCTGGACGAGAGTGGATGCCAGTTCCTTGGTCGCCGCCGTCAGAGTTCGGTCTTCGGCGTCGAAGCTGGCCACCACGATGTTCCAACCCATGGCTGCGGCTCGGACAACGAGCTCGTTGCCGGAAGATACCGGTTCAACGATGAGTATTGATGTCATCGTTCCTCCCGAGTCTTGTACTGCAAAACGATCGCCAGACGACGGCGGCGGCGGCTGAACAGATGGACACAGCCGATCAAGCTACCAGCACTCCACAACAGACATTCGTACCGGTCCGAAGGCTTATCCAGTTACGATGTGGCAACTAAACTGGTTCCATATCGACCAATTTGACACCGCATGGCCTGCCTGAACGCCTATTCAGGAAGCGGGCTGTCTCGCCAAGGGTGTTTCCGGTGATCTTGTTTAGTAGCGGTTTTGTCGTCCAGCGCAGCGGGAGCACGGGTCGCCCCGCTCGTCCGGCTCAACCAGCACGAGCAGTGCCGGCGCCAGTCCTGGGTCACGCTCTTCAGCGCGCCTGCGGCCGCCGCCTGTCCGACGGACCTGCCCAACCGGCATCGGTTCGGCCACGCCCTGGCGGACCGGATGTCGCCCGATCCGACACCGGCCGGATCGTGCTTCTCGTAGCCGAGGTGCTCGGTCATCTCCACATTGAGCGCGGTCTCCAGGACCGCCTTGGTCAGCTGAGCGTGCGTGGATCAGGCACTTCTGGGCTCTGGCATGTACGCGGCCGCGACGGGTGTGCGTACTGTCCATCCGAGAGCTTGATAGAGGCGGTGGCCGTCGTCAGTGGCGACCAGGACACCGGTGTCCGCACCGAGTCGGAGGGCGTGCGACGCGAGCGAGCGCATGACGACGCTGCCCAGTCCGCGACGCCGGTGTGCTGGTGCGGTTTCGACCTGGTCGATGATCCCGAACGCGTCGGCGGTCGTGAGCCTGCCGGACGCGGCGACCTGCCCATCGGGGTCGAGAACGATAGCGGTGACAACATCGCCGGAGGTCTGAAGCCGGGCGGTGTACGGCGCTGGGGGAGTGGTGTCGGAATCCCCGCGGTACGTCGTCGTCATGAGGTAGCCGGTGTCCGCAGGCTTCCACTGGGGCGGGAGAGCGGCACGCAGGTGGGTCGGATCTCCTGCGATCTTGATCCAGGTTCCAGGTGCGTTCTGGTGCTGGCCGAGCCAAGTCAGGGTCTGCTCGTCGGGGCTGTGTAGCACGTACCGCAGGCGGTGGGCGTGGAGTCCCACATCGACACGCCATCCACCGGGAACCTCAGTGGGTGGAGGCGTGGCTCGGGAGATGACCCAACCACGCACCCATGCGCTCACTAGGCTGGCCAGGTCGCCATGGGGCCTGCTCCCGATCTCTTCCACCAACACGGTCGTCCACCCTTGCTTGGCTTTCTTGAGTGCCACCACCTTATTGCAAGTATGTGGCAACAAGACCCAGTGGGTGGTGCCCCGCACTGGACCCGGTAGCTCCAGTGCGGGGCACGAGTAGGTGCACGCTTTGCCGCGATCCGGGCACAACGGGCGTGACGGTCGGTGTGCCGGTGAGCCTCCGGACGCAGCCCGATACGGGGGAACGTCGTCGACGTCGAGGAGCACCTCGTCGGTGCGTTGCTTGGTCCACACCTGCCGGCCCGTGATTCCTTCCGCGATGGCGTGAGGCCGATGCCGGCGAGGAACTCGGCGAAGATCCGCCGGAGTCGTGGTGGTGATGTAGGCGGTTGAGAAGAGGGGCGGAACGCGACGGTGTTCCCGGTCGCTCTGCTAATGGCCTGCGCTATCGGGCACTACGCGTAACCCCGGGGGCGAACCTCGAAGGCGCGTGACCAGGAGCTTTTCCTTCTCCGGCAAACGCTTGGCGTTCCGACGGCTATAACCGACAGAATGCTCGCAACGCGGGAAGTGTAGGCATTGTTCATCGACGTGCGTGCCCGCTTCGATCTGATCCCGCCGCTATTGACATCACCAAGGAGGTTCACGGAATGACCACACGCAGGACACGGGCGCGAGTAGGTTTTACGGCGCTCGCCGCGCTTGGGCTCGCATTGTCCGCCGCAAATCCAGCTATGGCCGCCAACACCTACGCCTTTGAGGGTAGCGACTACGCCGCAACCAACCCGGCCTGGAGCAACTGGTACGAGGTGTGCGACGTGGAGAAGGACGGCAACGGCGTCTATGCACAATTCCGCGACAGCTACGAAAACTATATTGGGGGATTTGACGCCAAATACTGGGACAGTGATGGGTCGGCTGGCGGGTGCAGGAGCGGAAACCTCCCTGGTTATGTCGCAAAGATCCAGGTCTGCGAGGACGATTGGGGCGATGACACCTGTTCCGGCTGGAAGCCTGTAACTCATTAGTGCGGCAGTTCTTGCAGCGTCGTTGCATGAACATCGCAGCCACTGAAGGGTAATAAGGACGGAGACCCCCGGATCTCTCCGGGGGTCTCCGCGTAGCACGTCGGTCAGCCAGCCGTCGGCTTTTCGGGAGAGGACACTGCTGGGGCGGTGGCAGCCCTCGTCGGCCCGTCAGGCTATTGAGTCATCGCGGGTGCGTCTCATCCGTGGGCACCGCGGCAACGTGGTACGACTGCCTGAGCGACTAGCCGACGAAGCGGGCGGGCTGGGTGACGAGCAATAGAGTGGCCAATCTGCTGCGCAGGCGTGAGAGTCCGCAGCGGCCGACCTTCCTGGAACTGTTCTTCGATCTCGTCTACGTCTTCGCGCTCACCCGAATTGTGCACGAGTTGGTGCTGGACTACACCAGGGGTCACGTCGCCGAGCGGTTGACCACCTCCCTTGCGGAGAACGGCGAGACTCTGCTGCTGCTCTTGGCCCTTTGGTGGATCTGGACCCAAACGGCATGGGTGACCAGCAGATTCGATCCGTTCCAACCGCCGATCCAGTTCGTTGTCGTTGCGACGATGTACGGGAGCCTGCTCCTGGCGGTCGCGATTTCGGGGGCTCTCGCCGAGACCGGCCTGCTTTTCGCGAGCACCTATGTCGCGATCCAGGTGGGCCGCACCCTCTTCTTCGTCGGCATCGTGCGCGGTCATAATCTGCGCCGCGTCAATATGTTGGCGCTCATCTGGTTCGGCGCGTCGGCCGTACCGTGGCTCGCCGGAGCCTTCGCTCCGGAGGTGACGCGCAACTCGCTGTGGACGGTGGCCCTGGCAATCGACTACCTGGGGGCGAGACTCGGCTGGCCGGTACCGGGGCTGGGTCGCTCGCGGGTGTCCCCGTGGGCCGTCGCGGGCGAGCACTTGGCCGAGCGTTACTGGCAGCTTGTCATTGTCGCGCTCGGCGAGACGATCCTGACCTCCGGATCGAGTCTTCTCCGCGGTCCGATCGTGGCTGAACGAATGATGGCCCTTACCTTGTCGTTCCTCACCACCGTGTTGCTGTGGCGGATTTACTTCTATCGGGCCGGCCAAATCCTGGGAGAGGCCATCGCGGCATCCGCCGACCCCGGCCGGCTCGGTCGGTTGGCCGAGTTCGCACACCTGCTCATGGTGTCCGGCATCCTCGCCAGCTCAGCCGGCTCCGAACTCGTCCTCATAGATCCAACCGGAGACGCCAAACCCGCCTGGGTCGGAGCCATCCTCGGAGGGCCTGCGCTCTACCTCGTCGGGCGCTCAGTATTCGAGTACGTGGCCTTCGCCCGAGTGTCCTGGCCGCGGCTGATCGGGATCCTCGTCCTCGCGGCCATGGCACCGATCATGGTCGGCCTACCGCCGCTCGGGGTCGCTGCAGCAGCAGTCGCGGTCCTGCTCGGCGTCGCCGTCTCTGACACGATCCGAGCCCATGGACGACCACTGGAGGAGGCATCGCCGTCACACTGACGCGTACCCGGCACCCCATCACGCGTCGCTTGTCATCCCCTTGTGCGCTAACCAGGCGCGGTGACCCGAAGACGTCAGCCATGAGTGTCCCGGTCGTCAGCCGAGTGGCGCCCGTTCGAGTCGAGTGAGTGCGCCCCTCAGCCCGGAAGCGAGGGTCACGAGATGCGGCAACCTGCGAGACGGGGACTACGGGCTTACACGCCCAGGCCGCCCACCACTGTTACTTCTTCGCTGGTGAACTCACCCGTCAGCATCGGCATGGCTTTGCCGATCGCCGCCCTGGTCTCGGGGAGCTGCAACGAGGCGTCGTGCTTCTCCTTGCTCTGCCACACCTCACTCACCCAGATCGTGACGGCGTCGGTGTCCGAGACGCTCACGACGTACAGGTCGCATCCGACCTCGCGCAGGCCATCAGCGCCGCTCAGCAGAATGTCCACGACGTCATCCCGGTGGCCCGGCTTGGCCTTCATCGATCCGATGTAGCCGTACGACACAGCAACTCCTTGAAGCGGCGGCAAGCTGATCGCGTTCATGCGCCGAGCGACGAAAGCGGCTCGCAACGGTAACGATCCCTGCGGCCTTGAGCATACTGATCTGTCGCGGACAGGGCGCGGTGATCGTGAGCGTGCCCCCCGATCGACCGATGTGACTACGTGGGCCGGCGCTGGTGCCAGCGCCGATCGGCTGCTTCGCTGACGCGGCGCAGCACTTCACGCAGAAGGGTGAGAGTCTCATACGCCGCGAGCAGTCGCTCCGAGGACATGCGCGGCAGCTGCCCGGAGATGGAGGGTGTCAGGCGGGCCTCAGGTCGGTCGGGTTGGGGCCGGTCAGCACGCCACCCTCGACGGGCAGGGTGTGGCCGGTGATCCACGCGGCGTCGTCGGAGCCGAGGAAGGCGACCGCCGCGGCGATGTCTTCCGGCTCGCCGACGCGGCCGAGCGGGTACATCAGCTCGAGCTTCTCCAGCGCGCCCGGCTGGGACTCCCAATTTGGTGTCCGGACGGTGCCGGGGGCGACAACGTTGAAGCGCACACCGAGCGGACCGTACCGGGCGGCGTAGTTTTGGGACATCGCGATCTGGCCGGCCTTCGCCGCGGAGTACTCCACGTTGCCGAAGGCGGAGATAGCGTTGACCGAGCTGATCGTGACGACGTTGCCACGGGTCTTCACCAGGTGCGGGATGGCCGCCTGGATGCAGCGGGCGGCGCTGAGCAGGGTGAAGTCGAGCTGGCGGTGCCAGTCATCGGCCGAGGTGTCCTCGGGCATCGAGGTGACGATGCAGCCGCCCGCGTTGTTCACCACCAGGTCGAGCCGGCCGAACCGCCCGACCGCCGCGGCGATTGCGGCGTCGATGTCGGCGCGTGAGGTGACATCGACCTTGACTCCGAGCGCGTGCTCAGTGCCGAGTTCGTCGGCCAGCGCTGCCACCGCGTCCTGCTGCAGATCCGTGACGACCACCGCGCCGCCCTCGGCAGCGATCCGCCGGACGACGGCGTGCCCGATGCCCTGAGCCGCGGCCGTGACGAGCGCGACCTTGCCCTCGAACCGCCGCATCACTTTCCTCCGGAGCGTTGCCGCCATTTTCCGCAATTCAGCTTGGCTTGGGCGCCGGGACCGCAGTCGAGCATGATCGACCGCCCTCGGTCGTCTGCGCCGCACCAGATCGACTAGTGAGAGTGTCTCCCGATGAACACTATCGTCAGGTCCGCTCATGCCGATGACAAGGCGCGGCGATCGCGGGCGTGCTCCCCGACTGACCGATGTAGCTGGGGGGGGCCAACGCTGATGCCATCAAGGCACTGGGCGAACCTCACGGTCGACTGCTCATCCGATCAGTAGCCTCTCCGTCCCGTCGTGCTCGTGTGGCGCCCATTGCGTCCGGCCCGGCGGGGGCGGCGAACGGTCCCAGCCTGCAACAGCGCGAGGCCGCAGGTCAGGGCCGGTTCGCCGTCAGGCTGGCACGTGTCCTGCCGCCCAGCACGCCGAGTGGCTGTGGCAGGCGACGTAAGCCGCAAGCGCATCGTGCAGGGCCTCCAGTCGCGTTGCCGAGAGCCCGGCGGCGATGTTGTTGAGCTGGTGGGGGTCGACGGTCCGGTTGTAGTACTCCCGTTCGCCGTTTGAGTACTCGACGTAGGTGTAGGTCGCTGTTCGTAGGGCCTCGTAGGTGACCGGGCTGCCGTTGCGCCGGTCCTGGGCGTCGGGGTCGTCGGCCGCCTGGTTGGGGCCGTGGTGTTCGATCAGCGCCCCGGTACGCCAGTTCGGTGCCGGGTCGCCCTGTGCGAGGGGGAGCAGGTTACGCCCGTTGACGTGCGCGCCGACGTCGGCGGCGCCGATGCGTTGGAAGGTCGGCGCCAGGTCGATGTTCTGCACGATCTCGGCACGCTGCGATCCGGGGACGACGCCCGGTCCGGCGACGACGAGCGGAACCCGCACGTCGGTGTCGAAGGCGGTTTGCTTGCCCCCGGTCAACCGGTACTCGCCCATGTGAAAGCCGTTGTCGGAGCTGAACACCACGTAGGTGTTGTCGGCGATGCCGCTGGTGGTGAGTTGTGCGCGCAGGTTGCCGATTAGTCGGTCGACGGCCTGCACGGATTGGGCGCGCTTGCGGAAGTTCGTGTCCAGGGTGCTCTTCTCCTGTGCGGTCAGCGGCCCGTTGCCGGCCAGCCATGATGGCGGGTTGGTGGGCAGCCGGTCGTACGCTGCCGTGCGCGGGGCGGTGAGGCCGGGGAAGTCGTCGAGGTCCTGGTTGGCCGGGGTGAACGGGCTGTGCGGGGCGAAGGTCGAGACCTCCAGCAGGAAGGGCGTGTTGGCCGCCGCCGAGCGCTGGATGAAGTCCTTGCCCTTGCGCGACAGCACGTTCGTCAGATAGTCGGCCGGCTGGTTGCCGTAGTGCACAACGGTGTGGTTCTCGTTGAGGTCGTAGTTGTACTCGGAGTACCCGTTGCCGGCCACGTACCACTCCGACCAGCCGGGTGGGACATACGGCAGTGAACCGCCCTGTGTGTCCGCCGGCAGGTAACCGTTGAGGTACTTGCCCAGGAAGCCGGTTCGGTAGCCCTTGCCCTGCAACGCAGTCGCGAAGGTTCGGTTCTCGTTGCCCCTGCCCTTGAAGACCGCGAATCCGCCGTCGGCTCCACCATTGGTGAACACGCCGGTGTCGTGTGGGAACTGACCGGTGAGGATCGACGAGCGCGATGGGCAGCACAGCGAGTCGGTCACCGTGTAGTTGGTGAAGGTGACCCCCTCACTCTGTAGTCGCTGCACCTGCGGCAGGTATTGCACGAGGTTCCACGCGAGGTCATCGACGAGGACGAAGATGATGTTGGGCGTGGCGGCGGTCGGCGCTGGGGCGGGCTCCGCGCCGCGTGCCGGTGTCCAGGCGGCGAGCAGAGTCAGCCCGGCCACGAGGGTGGCGGCGAGGAGGCGTCGGTGGGTGATAGCCATGCCGCCAAGCCTGACCAAAATTTGTCAGCATCTATTCAACAAGTGGTGATGATCCGATCAACACCCCGGTAGCCTCACGGCACAGCACGGCCCGCGACACCGTGGCCATCGGGGCGAGTGGGCCCTGGCCGACGCCGATCATCGACCGGGGACCGAGCATCTCGCGCCAGCACCGCTAACCCAACGCCCCCGAACCCAAGCGACCGGGTCGTACGCCCGCCGAGGCGACCTGACGCGGTTACGACGGGTACCTCGGCGGGCTGCCGCGGGTGCTCATCGAGCGCCGGGCGCGTCCCGGGTCGACCGCAGGATCAGTTCGTTGACGTCGACCTCGGCGGGTTGCTCGATCGCGTAGGCGATCGCGGCGGCGACTGCGGATGCCGGCATGTTCAGTTCCTCCGCCATCTTCTGCACCCAGGCCATCGTGTCAGGATCGCCACCAACGGTGATCAACTCGGAGTCGGTGAAGGACGGGCTGACGGTGGTTACCCGGATCGTCGGGCTCTCCTTGCGCAGCCCTTCGGAGATCGCCACCACTGCGGCCTTGGTGGCGCTGTACACGGCGGTGGAGGGCGCCACCTCGTACGCCAGGGTCGATGCCACGTTGACCACGTGACCGGATCCTTGGTCGCGCATGATCGGCAGCACGGCGGCGATGCCGTGCAGCACTCCGCGAACGTTCACGTCGATCATCTGGTGCCACTCGTCGACCCGTAGCGCGGCTAGGGGCGACAGCGGCATGATTCCGGCGTTGTTGACCAGGACATCGATTCGGCCGTGCCGATCGGCGGCCGACCGGACGAACTCGTTGACGCTATCCGGCTGGGTAACGTCGAGGCCGCGGAACTCGGCGGATCCGCCGGCCCGGCTGATCTCCTCGGTGACTGCGGCGAGCCGGTCGAGGCGACGGGCACCGAGCACCACGTGGTGACCATTCTCGGCCAGGCGGCGAGCGGTCGCGGCGCCGATTCCGGTGCCGGCACCGGTGATGAGCACGATCTTCGTTTGGTCAGGCATGACGTGTTCCTTATGTCCAATCGGCGTGTAGAGATCATGTCGAGGAAGTTCACCGATGCCCTATTGGTAGGTGAATCTCCCGAGCCTCGGAGGCCCGCTCGGCTCCGGTCGGCAGCGGAGGGTGCCCCGAGATGTGACGGCGGGCCGCGGGGTGGGTCGCACCGCTGCGGCCGTGCTGGCTCTCGGCTAGTCGACAACGGGCGCGCCCAGACGCGCGGTGACGCATCCAGATGCGGACCGCCGGGTTGTGCCGGTGCGATCACCAGTTCAGCGGTGCGGCCAGGAACGGCACGTCATCCGGCGCCGTCTTGCGCGCCGCCAACGTGGTCGTGGCCGCCCGGCCCACGGGAATCCGGAACGGTGCCGTGGCGCCCTCGTCGATCGTCGCGGCCACCGCGTCGGCGACCTCTTCCACCGAGACAGGGGACGAGCGGAACGGTCCGAGTTTGTCCAGCAGGGGTCGGTAAGGACTGTCCTCGTCGACGTACACCTTGGCGAGTTCCGCGCCGCCGGAGGCCACTGCGGGCGGCTGCACCACGTGCACGGACACCCCGAAGTGGCCGGCCTCGATGGCAATCGTCTCCGCGAGTGCCTCCAGCGCGTGCTTGGTCGCTCCGTAGGCCCCGATCAGCGGAATGACCAGCTGGCCCTGGATGCTCGACATGAAGATGAGCTGCCCCGATCCTCGCTCGCGCATCTGCGGGAGCACGGCCTGGGTCACCCGCAGCGCCCCGAAGGTGTTCAGCTCGAACAACTCGCGCAACGCGTCGAGGGGGATCGACTCAAGCGGGGCCCGGACGGTCGTGCCGGCGTTGCTGAGCAGTACGTCGATGCGGCCCGCCTGGGCGACCGCTACGTCCACCGATTCCTGGTCGGTGACGTCGAGCCGCAACTTCATCGCGGCGGGCACGTCGTCGATGGTGGACAGGTCGCGGGCGGTGGCGATGACCTCGTGGCCCCTCGCGGCCAAGGCGCTCGCGGCGCCCCTGCCGATGCCGCGCGACGTTCCGGTGATCAGTACTCGTGCCATCGGACGTAGGTCCTTCCTGGGATTGCTTCCGAGCGGCAGCGCGGCGGCTCGAATCTGCCACTGTCGCCGCTGCCCGTGGCAACAGACTATGTATGACGGCATGCATATTAACTTGGCATGCCGAGGTGGACCGGCCGGCAGGTCCGCTGCGGCGAGATTCAGGCGTTGTTGCGGCGCGAGACCCTCGGTGACCCGCTGGCTGCAAGGCTGACCAGGGCGGCTCGGACCGCGTCGAAGGGCGTCGGGCTGCGCAGCGCGCGGGCGGTGACCATCGCACCTTCGACGCCGGCCATCACCGCGTCGGCCAGTACGCGCGCGGCGGCCTGGTCCATGCCGAGGACGATGAAGTGGAAGGCGAGCCGATCGATCATCTGCGCGAACGTGCGCCGGCTTGTCTCAGCGACATCGGTGGAGTCCCGGCCGGCTCCGTCGATGACGAGCGGTGCGATTCCGCAGCCCCGGGCGTAGTCGCTGGCGACCATGCCGTCGCGCCCTAGGTCGAGGTAGCGCTCGATGAGCTCAGCGGCGGAACCGGCCTGTTCGGCGGCCTGGTCAATGATGACGACCTGATCGTGGGCGTGTGCCTCGGCCACCGCCATGGCCAACTGCACCTTTCCGCCCGGGAAGTGGAAGTACACCGAACCGCGTGGCGCTTCGCTGAGCTGGAGCACGTCGGAAAAGGCGGTCGCCTCGTAGCCGCGCTGCCGGATCAGCTGCTTGGCCGCCTCGACCATCCTCTGCCTGGCATCCGACCGACGAGCCACAGTCGTACCTCCACCTTCCTCGTTTCGACCCCGACATTCATCGGAAGTATGTATGCCGCTCGGCATAGTGGCAAGTGACGTGCGTCGCAGAGGGCACGGCAAGCTGTCTTCTTGATCCCCCGGCCTCATCAGGCGCGGACGACGAACTGACTCCGTGGCCGATTCGTCGAATAGCACACCAGCGCCCGGCGGATCCTCACTTCCCTGGACCGCCGCCTGAAACGCGCCGCGGCTCGGCATGATTGACAGCAGCCGCCGGCCGTTGGCCATCGGAGAGGAAAGCGAATGCCCGTCGTCACCATCTCGCTGGCCCGCGGCAAGTCGGACCAGTACCTCGCCGCCGTGTCCCAGGCGGTCCACGACGCGCTGGTAGCCGAGCTGAACGTCGAACCCGATGACAACTTCCAGCTCATCCACCAGTACAACCCGGACGAGATGGTCTTCAACCGTGGCTTCCGCGGCGGCCCACGCTCCGACGACTGGATCGCGTTCACGATCACCGGCAGCCTGGACCGTGGTGAGCGGGCCAAGCGCAGGTTCTACCAGAGGCTGGTCCGCCTGCTCGAAAAGCGTCCGGGCGTCCGTCCCGCCGACGTGTTCGTCACCATGACCGTGATCCCACCGGAAAACGTCTCCTTCGCCGGCGGAGTGATCGGCACCGACGCCCTGGCCGCCGAGTCGCTCGGCGTGGCAGCGAATGCTCCAGGCGCGCGCGACAGGTACACCAGGGCCGAGATGGCGTACGCCGTGACCCAGCTGTTCGCCAACCGCGACCGGAGCCGCATCCTGCCGATACTGCGCGACGACGTGGTCCTCGTCGTTCCAACGACGCTGCCCTACGGCGGCGAGTTCACCGGCCCCGCGGCCTTCGACAACTTCTTCTCGAAGATCCCAGGCGGCGGCGCGGTCTGGAAATCCTTCGACAGCGTCGTCGACGACGTCCTCGCCACTGACGACCACGTCATCGCCCGCCTCACCAACACGGCAGTACTCAAGGCGACCGGCAAGACAATCGTCTTCCAGAACCTCTGGTTCTTCGGGGTCGCGGCCGGCCGCATCACCAGCGCCCAGCTCTACGCCGACACCGCTGCCACGACCAGCGGCGCAACCGGTTGATAGGGGTTCCGCCCAACCAGAGGCCCCGTCACGGTAAGAACAAAGGCGTCATGATCGGGCACGCCACCTCTCGGATACCCGTGAACGACGATGGATCGCTTCCGGAAGAGGTCACCGCCGTACGGAATCGGTTCCGTCAGCAGTAGCCACGTACCTGGAGGGATGTGTGGCTTGACGCGAACAGCGCGCCGTTCTTCGCGGAAGATCGCTGGGCGCCGCGCAGGCTCGCCGTGGGTTGCTCAGAGGCCGCTGACCAGGTGCCGCAGGCCGCACGGACATGCGAATCGGCGGTGACCGCCCGGATGAGGGTCACCGCCGATCGCGTGGTCGAACCGGTCAGGCGGCCGAACAGGCGGTGTCCAGCTCCTTGATGGCGGCTTCCAGGGCCTTCTTGCTGGGCTTGGCGGCGGCGGACTTGTTGTACGCGTCGCTCAGGCCCATCATCTCGGTCTGGATCTTTTCGGAGGCGGCGGTGACTGCCTCGTTGGCACCCATCGAGTGCGCCAGGATCGCGACCGAGCCGGCGGCCCACTGGGCGCTGACCGCGAAATGCCCGGCGGGCGGGCCGATCTCTTCGGCCTCGGTGACCTTAGCCGCGTTGTCCTTGATGTCCTTCTTGATGTCGGCACAGGCCTTCACTGTGGCCGCGTCGTTGGCTGCGGTGCTGGTCGCGGTGGCGGACGCACCGCCGGTCGGGGCGGCGCTCGAGGCCGTCGGGGACGGAGAGGTTGCGGCGTCCTCAGAGTCGGGCTGCGGATCGCAGCCGGACATCGCGATCGCCGCCGCGATGGCCAAGCCAGTCAGGACGAGTCGAGTACGGTTCATCGATGTTTCCCCCATGATCGTCATGTCGGCGCACGCTATCAGCCCCGGTCGAATTGGTGGGACCAGTTAATGGGCCGACGAGCACCAGGGGTGGGCATCAGTTGCGGGCTGATGTGCGACGTGCATCCACTCAGGACTTCGCGACGGTGGACCCGAAGCTCGCCCGGCGAGCGTTTCGTCCCTGACGTCTGCCGGTCAGCTCGGCGGTGAGCCGTGCGGCCACCGGGGCGGGCTGGTCCGGCGGGCCGAACGCCCGTCTCGCCGTTGACGACGTACTTCAGGATGCGCTGTTCTCCGCGTCGGTTGCGCCAGGTTAGCGCGCTGAGCAGGTCGCCAGGGACGGCGACGTCGAAGCGGATCGGTGTCGCTTCGACGTGCACCGGGCTCGCCCCACATCCATCGGCGCCGAGCATCGCCCAGGCGTTGTGACCCGGATGGGACGGGTCCCGCTCAGCCGTGACCGTACGGAGTCATCGCCAACGTGCACCCACCCCTGCCTCCGGCTCCACGTTGCAGTCAGGCGAAGAGGTTGCCGGTGATGTCGGCGTAGAAGTCGGCGGGATCGCGGGAGAGGGATGCCTTGACGTTGGCGGTGGGCTTGTCGGCGATGACTTCGATCTTGCCCGCTTCCAGTCCGTCGAGGGCCTGGGCGACCACCTCGTGGGGCGCGAGCTTGGGGATGTCGAATCCGGCCATCATGTCCGTGTCGGCGATCGCCAGCGCCAGGGCGGTGACCAGGGTCTTCTGGTCGGCCAACTCGAGTCGGATGCCGTTCGTCAGGGACCACTCCGCGGCCTTGGAGGCGGCGTAGCCGTTGCTTCCGGGGCTGATGGTGTACCAGCTCAGCGCCGAGATGACGTTGAGGATGGCGCCACCGGCCAGCCTCGGCGCGAAGGCGCGGGTGACGTTCAGAGTGCCCCAGAAGTTGGTGTCGAGGTCGCGGCGGATGTTCTCCGTGGAGGGACCGAGCAGCGGGGCTTCCGTGGAGGTGCCGGCGTTGTTGATGAGGATGTCGAGATCGCCCACCTTGCCTGCGGCGGCCTCGATGGACGCGGGATCCGTGATGTCCAGTTGCAGGGCGATGGCACCGGGGACGTCGATGCTTTCCAGGCGACGGGCGGTCGCGTAGACGGTGGCACCCCGGGCGAGGAGGGCTTCGGCGAAGGCCTTGCCGAGGCCGCGGTTAGCGCCGGTCACGAGAGCTGTTGAACCGTTGATCTGCATACCGCCACGCTAAAACCTCACGTTGACGTCAGGGGCAAATTTCTGCGAGGTGAATCACACTGCCCGTCGGGTGGAGACCTTCCAGGGGCCCGCTCATGTGTAGTCGCACACCGGATTCGGTCTCGACGTCACGTCGATGAGGTCGTCGAGCCTGTCACGGGCGATGCTCAGCTCGGCGATCTGCGCGTCGATCCGGTCCCGTTCCGCTGCCAGCCGTGCCCGCGACTCCGGCGTGCTCTCGTTGGCGTCCACGCACGGCATGAGATCCGCAATCGTCTTGCTGGACAGTCCCGCGCTGTACAGCTGCTGAATCAGCCGCACCCGGCTGACCGCGGCGTCCTCGTAGAGCCGCTGCCCGCCGCCACTACGGGTCGAGGCCAGTAAACCCTGCTCCTCGTAATACCGCAGCGCCCGTACGCTCACCTGCGTCCTGGTCGCCAGATCTCCGATCCGCACAGTGATCCACCTCGCAACACTTGCCTTTGACGTCAACGTAAGGTTTTAGCGTAGCGACATATAGCTCGGGCGTTCGTCGAAGCTGCGGCGACCGTGCCGCCTCAGCGATGTACGCGGAGGCGGCACGCTCGCCGATATTCGAGCCGCGACGTCTACTCCTTCACACCGATGTTGTCGATCGGAGGAGCGCTGAGCAGCCGTCGGACGGGCCACACCGTGGTTGCCAGCGCCAGCAGTGTCGTGCCGCCGAGCACCGCCACCCAACCGAGCGGCGGGACGTACGGGATGAGGCTGCCGGTCAGTCCGTTGACGATCGCGCTCAGGGTCAGCGCCGCGATCGTCGCGCCGATCAGCACCGCAGTGCCGAGCAGCCCGGCCTGTTCGGCCTGGACCATCCTCCGAATCTGCCGGCGGGTGACCCCGACCAGTTGGAGTAACGCCAACTCGCGGCGGCGGGCCAGCGCGGCCATCACCATCGTGGTCGCCGCCGCCAGCGCCGCGTACCCCACCATCACGCCGATCAGCAGCCGGTTCAGCCAGGCGCCAATCGCCAGATCGGTGCTGATCAGGCGCGTACGGGTGGCGGCGTCGAGAACCTCGGTGCCCGGATGCTCAGCCGACCACGTGGCCAACGCGGCGTCGGCCTGCGGGCCGGCGCTGACCAGGACCTCGTCGTCGGTGTCCCCGGCCGTGTGCCCGGCGACCGTCTCGGCGGCCAGCGTGACGTCGCCGAAGCCGAGGCCACGGCCGTAGATCGCGATGACGTCCAACGTGACCGGGGTGCCGTCGCCCAGCCAGAGTTCCGCCTGATCGCCGACGTTCCAGCCGGACGAGGACGCCTGCATCGCAGACAGGGCGACAGTACCCGCGCGCAGGTCGGCCAGGTTGCCCTCGCGCACGGCGAGGTCCATCGTCGACGTGATGCCCGCCGGGTCGACCGACTGCGCGCTGACCGGCTCGATTCCGCCAAGCGCCCGCACCACCACCTGCGTACGGCGCACACCAGTGGCCGCCTGCACCCCGGCCAACCCGCGGATCTCCCGCGCCGCGTCCGCCGGCAGCCCACCCGGAGCGACAAGCACCCGCTCGGCCAGGGTTCCCGCGCTGCTCTGCGTGGTGGTCTGCCGTTCCAGGTTGGTCTGCAGGAACCAGACCGAGCCGCCGAACCCCACGGACAGCACGAGGGCGGTCAGGACGGTCGCCATGCCCTGCGCGTTGGCCCGCAGATTGGCCGCGGCCAGGTAGCCGCTGACCCGCCACACCCTGGGCAACAACGGTGTGAGCAGGCGCGCCGCGTACGCGTTGATCCTCGGTGCGAGCAGCGCCACCGCGATGACGAACAGGTACAGCATGCCGACCGCGCCGGCCAGTGCTCCAGTCGACCCGGCGGCCCCGAGCGTGAACGCCCCGGAGGTGCCGGCCGCCGCCAACGTCAGCACGCCGGCGATCAGCCGCACCCGGCCGCTACGCCGAGGCTCGACAGCGATCTCGCCGAGCGCCTCGATCGGCTTGATCCCGGTGACCCGGCGTGCGGCGACCAACGCGGCGAGCACCGCCACGAGGACCGCCGTACCGACCGCGGCCGGCACCGCGAACAGGCCGCCGGTCATCGGGAAGCTGTCCGGCACGAACCCCCGCCCGACCAGCTCGCCGTGCACCCAACGGGCCGCCAGCAGGCCGGCCGGGCCGCCGATCGCAGAGCCGATCACTGCCAGCAGCGCGGCTTCGGCGATCAGCATGCGGCGCACCTGCCCCGGCGTGGCCGCGACCGCGCGTAGCAACGCCAGGTCACGTCGACGGTGCCGGACGGACAGCCCGATAGTGCCGGCCACCACGAAGACGATCAGCAGGACGACGTACCCCCCGAAAGCCGATCCGGCCTCGATCAGCAACGTCTGCGCGGCCTGGTCCTCCGACTGCTCGACGTTCCCACGGTCTTTCCCGCTGTACGTCGTGGCGCCGGCCGCCGACGCGATCTCGCGTACCGCGCCGAGGTCGGCGCCGGGCACCATCCGCACGCCGATCGCGACCACCCGGCCCGGATGGGCCGACAACCGGGCGGCCTGCGCGTCGGTGAAGAACACCGCCGCCGAACCGGTCTCGGCGGTCCCGCTCACCCGGTACGACCGCCTGACCCCACCGGCGACCAGGTCGATGCGGTCGCCGGGTGCCACGCCGAACCGGGTGTCGACCAGCACCTCGTCGTCGGCACGTGGCCCGGCACCCGCGGTGGTGGGACGACCGGTGAAGGAGTACGTGTCCCAGCCGTGTCCCACGGCAGCGGGTGCGCCGATCAGCACCCCGTCGTCGCCGGCGACGGCCGCGACGCCCGGCACCTGGCGGATCCGGTCCACCACTGCCGCGTCCACCGTGCCGCCCTCGGGCAGCGTGACGGTGCTCGTGGTGGTGTCGCCGCCGAACTCCCTGAACGTGTGGCTGACCGTGCGATTGGCGACGACCACGTCGGCCGCGGCCCAGAGCCGTGGCTCCGTGCGGAAACGCAGCCCGGACTCGACGAGGGTGCCCATCGCTACCAGGATCAGCACGCCGGCGATCAGGGCTAGCAGGGTCGCCGTGGCGGGGCCGGCGCGGTGCCGCAGCAGGCGGGCGGCGAGGCCGATCATCGGAGGGCCCGCCGATCCAGCGATGCCAGGTGCTCGGCGATACCGGCGGCTCCAAGCTGCGGAAGGTCGGCGACGATCGCACCGTCGGCCAACACGAGCACGCGGTCCGCGTACGACGCGGCGATCGGATCGTGGGTCACCATCACCACGGTCAACCCGTGTTCGTCCACGACGGCGCGCAGCAGCGTCAGCACCTCCGCCGCGGTCCGCGAGTCGAGGGCGCCGGTGGGCTCGTCTGAGAAGATCACCTCGGGGCGGGTGGCCAGCGCCCGGGCGATCGCGACCCGCTGCTGCTGGCCGCCGGAGAGCGCGGCCGGCCGGTGGTGCAGTCGGTCGGTGAGGCCGACCCGCTCGACCACCTGGGTCAGCCAGGCCCGGTCCGGACGGACGCCGGCCAGGCGCAGGGGCAGCACGATGTTCTCCTCGACGCTGAGCGCGCCGATCAGGTTGAACGCCTGGAAGACGAACCCGATCCGGGTACGCCGCAGCTCGGTGAGGCGGGTTTCGGACAGCCCGGACAGGTCGGTGCCTCCGATGACCACCCGACCGGAGGTGGGCCGATCGAGCCCGGCGGCGGTCTGCAGCAGCGTGCTCTTCCCGGAGCCCGAGGGCCCCATCACCGCGGTGAAGGTGCCCCGGTCGAAGCCGACATCGATGCCCGCAAGCGCGGCCACCTGGTTACGGCCCGCGCCGTACACGCGGGTGAGCTGTTCGACGCGTACCGCCGGTTCGATGGTCTGTCCCGGATAATCCGGCATTCTGGTGGCCTCTCTCCGTGTCATCGGCAAGAACTGCGCGCACCAGAAACGCTATTGACGTGCGAGAACGGCGACCATCCCGCGGGCTGCCAGGTCCGGGTACAGCAGGCGCTACCGCCGGTCGCCGTCCAGGTAGCGCAGCACAGCGGTGACCCGGCGGTCGGCATGGTCGTCCGGTGGAAGCTGAAGCTTCGAAAAGATGCTGCGAATGTGCTTGTGCACCGCGCCGTCGGTGACGAACAGCCGCTCGGCGATAGCGCTGTTGCCGAGCCCTTCGGCCATCAGCCCCAGCACCTCACGCTCGCGCGGCGACAGCTCGCTCAGCGCCGTGTCCGTCCGGCGGTTGCGGGCGAGCAACTGCGCCACCACCTCCGGGTCGATCACGCTGCCGCCGTCCGCGACGCGGTGCAGCGCGGTGAGGAACTCCTCGACCCGGCCCACCCGCTCCTTCAACAGATAGCCGAGCCCGACGGCGCCGACCGAGAACAGGTCGGTGGCGAACGCCTGCTCCACGTACGCCGACAGGACCAGCACCGCGAGGCCGGGACGGCGCCGCCGGGCCTCCACTGCGGCCACGATGCCCTCGTCGGTGTGGGTCGGCGGCATTCGTACGTCCACGATCGCGACGTCCGGCGCATGCTCGTCGACGGCGACCAGGAACTCGCCCGGAGTACCGGCTGTGGCGACCACGTCCAGATCCTCCGCCCGCAGCAGCAGAGCCAACCCCTCACGCAGCAGCGGGTCGTCCTCGGCGATCACGATCCGCATGGCAGCTCCACGTCCATTCTCGTCGGCCCTCCCGGAGGGCTCGTCAGTGTCAACCGGCCGTCGTACGCCTCGACCCGCCGGCGGATACCGGTGAGCCCCGAGCCCCGTGTCTCGTCCGCGTCGCCGTGCCCGTCGTCCTCAACGCACACCAACAGCCGGCCGCGCTCGCGGCGCACGGCCACGTCCACCTGGCTCGCGCCGCTGTGCCGGACGACGTTGGTCAGCGCCTCGGCCACCACGAAGTACGCGGTGGCCTCGACCGAGGCCGCGCACCGCACCGCCACATCCACCTCAAGTCGGCAGGGCACCACGCAGCTGCCGGCCAGGCCCGCCAGCGCGCCAGCGAGACCCCGGTCGTCCAGCACGGGCGGCAGGATCCCGCGCACCACAGTGCGCAGCTCGCCGAGTGCCTGTTCCGCAGCGTCCTGCGCCTGTCCGAGGATCTCGTCAGCGCGGTCCGGATTGCGGCGCACGGCCCGTCGCGCGGCCCCCAGCAACACGTTGACCGCGACCAATCGGTTCTGGGTGCCGTCGTGCAGCGACCGCTCGATCCGGCGCAGTTCGACAGCGTGGGCGTCCAGCGCCGCAGCGCGGGTGGCGGTCAGCTCGGCCACCCGCAGCGACAGGTCGACACCCGGCGGCGGGGGCAACAGCAACCGGCCCGGCCACGCCTGGAGACGGGCCAGGACCGGGCTGAACCAGATCGCGGCGGCCAGCCAGCCCACCCCGAGCAACCCCACCGCGAGTGCCTCGGAGAATCCGTCAATGCGCCACCAGCCGATCCCCGGAGCGCCGGCGTCGGCAGGGACCAGCCGGTACCACAGCGGGAATGTGACGTCCTGAACGGCATAGAGTGGCAGCGCGAGGCCGACCAGCCCGGTCACCAGGCCGATGAGCGAGTACAGCGCGACCCAGCCGAGCTCCCGGCGCACGAAGGGATCACGCGTCGCCGTCCGCAACCCGGCCGGCACCGGCCCCGGCGTGGGGATCGGCTCGCCCCAGCGGGACAGCCGGGCCCGCTCGCGGTCGGCCACCGAGCGCACCGCCCGCAACGCACCGGGCGCCGCCAGCAGCCCCACCCCGCCCAGGCAGGTCACCGCCACGATCGCCGTCCAGAGCAGCGCGCCCAGAGCCAGCGTGGCGGTGCCCAGCCCTCCGACGAGGTGCTCCAGGGCGTCGACCGAGGCACGAACCCGGCCCCGCACGTACGCCATCGACCCACCTCCTCCGCCAACATAGGCCACCGCGGGCCCCGCCCCGCAACGCCCGGCGCGGAAGGTACAGCCTGCTGTACCACTGTTGTCGAGCTGGCGGGATCGTCGCCGCCGCGTCGCCCGCCTAGCGTTGACGGCGTCGATAAGCGTTGCCGAAGGGGGTAGTCATGACCGATCCGTACCGCATCACCAAGGCCCCGGTCGCCGCACCGAGGAAGCCGGGCGGCCTGCTGCGCCCGCTGCTGTGGCTGGTGCTCTTCGTCAGCGCCGCAGCCAACGTGGTGCTGTCGAGCACGGCGGACAACCCATGGATCAGCTCGGCGTTCGGCCTGGTGGCGGTGCTCTGCGCGGTCGCGCTGATCGTGCACCACCGCCGCAACCGCGCGCGATAGTCGTAGGGATGACCCCACCCCCCGTCGCGGTCCTTGCCTGGTGGTCACACACAGCGGGTCAGGAGCTGGCGCCGGTCGGGTTGAGGAAGACGAATCGGATCGCCGGGTTACGCGCGGTGAGCCGTCGTCTGGCCTCGTCGGCCACGTTCTCAACGTCGGCGGCCCTGACCTGGTCAGCAAAGTCGATCTTCGCGACAACGAGAATGTCGTCGGGGCCGAGCTGCAGGGTCAGCAGCTCTACGATGCTTTGCACACTGGGCAGGGCGGCCAGTTCGCGGCGAATCTCGTCCTGAACTGGTTCCCTTGCTGACTGGCCGACGAGCAGGGCGAGGTTGTTGCGGGCCAGAATGGTGGCCACCACGAGCAGCAGTACACCGATGGCGACCGATGCGATGCCATCCCAGACCGGGTCGCCGGTCAGCTCGGCGAGCCCCAGGCCCGCACCGGCCAACCCCAGTCCGATCAGGGCTGCGCTGTCCTCCAGGAACACCGCCTTGATGGCGGTGTTGGGCGTGCGCCGCAGGACCCTGGCTGGACTGATGCCCCAGCGCTTGGCCCGGCGCCGTACCTGCCGCACCGTCCGCAGCAGGGACACCGACTCCAGCACGAAGGAGACGACCAGCACCGCGTACGAGACGAAGTAATCTCCAGTCTCCTTGGCCGATGCGATCACGTGCACGCCGTGGGTGATGGAGAACCCGGCGCCGCTGACAAAGGTGAAGACCGCGGCGAGGAGGGCCCAGATGTAGCTCTCCCGACCGTAGCCGAACGGGCGCGTGGGGTCGGCCCGGCGGCCGCCGCGACGTAGCGCCACGAACAGCAGTACCTCGGTCGTGGTGTCGGCGAACGAGTGCGCGGCTTCCGACAGCACGGCCGCCGAACCCGAGAGCAGACCCGCAACGACCTTGGCCGCGGCGACCGCGATGTTGACGAGACCAGCCACGATCACCGTGCGGACGCTCTGCGGCTGCCCGTCCGATTCGGTCATGAAGCCAGGCTATGGGCCGGGTGTCGGCCGGGCGGACAAACCGACAGCCATACGCGGTGCCATGGACCACCAGCCGCCGGCACCGCGATCGTCGACGGCTACGGCAGTGCTGGGCCGTTGCGGTCGGTAGAGAGCGGCCGGATGTGCTGAGTGTCGGGACAGATGGAGGTTGTCATCGACCAACCCAACTCGTATTCTCGACCAAACTAGTAGGGAATGTGGGGAGCTGGAACCGCCTGGATCGTTGTGTCCCGTGGTCTGGCCTCGGGGCGTGCGGAGAGGAGGTACGCGATGCACATCGCGGCGCGTACCGACTACGCCATACACGCGACGATCACCGCGCCAGCTACCCCGCCGTGCGGGGAATGCCGCCACAGCAGGTCGCCTGCGAAGGCGTCGGCGCCGGCCTGCCCGAGTGGTGGCAGTCCGCCGCGACGGCGATAGCGGAAGTGGACGACGGCATCACCCTGACCGATCTGCTCGTCGGACAACGAGGTCCGGTCGATCTGCCACCACCCCTTCATGACTGGCGGTAGACATGAGAAAACTCCTCCTTCTCGCACTGGTGGGCCTGGGCGCCCAACTCGTCGATGGCAGTCTCGGCATGGCGTACGGCGTCACGTCGACCACGCTGCTGCTGGCTATCGGCACCAACCCGGCGGCGGCGTCGGCGACCGTCCACCTCGCCGAGATCGGCACCACGCTCGTCTCCGGTGCCTCGCACTGGCGGTTCGGCAACGTCAACTGGAACGTCGTCTGGAAGATCGGTATCCCTGGCGCGGTCGGTGCCTTCGCCGGTGCCACCTTCCTGTCGAGCCTGTCCACGGAGACCGCCGCGCCGTTGATGTCGATCATCCTGTTGGCGCTCGGGCTGTACATCCTGGTCCGGTTCACCGCGCTGGGCCTGCCGAAGGGCAACCTCGGCAAGCCGCTGCGGAAGCGCTTCCTCGCCCCGCTGGGTGTGGTCGCCGGCTTCGTCGACTCCACCGGTGGCGGCGGCTGGGGACCGGTCGGTACCCCGGCGATCCTGGCCAGCGGTCGACTTGAGCCCCGTAAGACAATCGGCTCGATCGACACCAGCGAGTTCCTCGTCGCGGTCGCGGCGAGCATCGGCTTCATCATCGGTATCGGCTCCGAAGGCGTGAACTTCGCCTGGGTGGCCGCGCTGCTGATCGGCGGCATCATCGCCGCGCCGATCGCCGCCTGGCTGGTCCGGCACATCCCGCCGCGCGTGCTCGGCTCGGCGGTCGGCGGCATCATCATCCTGACCAACACCCGCACCCTGCTCCGCAGCGACTGGATCGACGCGTCCGACGGCGTCCGCTACACCTTCTACGCCGTCATCTACGCCGTCTGGGCTGCCGCCCTGGCGTACTCCATCCGCCAGTACCGGGCCAACCGTGACGAAGAACGACGCATCATCGCCGAGGCCGAGGCAGCCGCCGAGGCCGGCGACAAGCCGAACGAGAAGACCACTGCCCCGGCCGTGTGACCCGTACCAACAACACGGAGGCGATCAGCCCCGCCGAGCCTGGCGGGGCTCATCGTGGCGGTGCCCTGCCGGCGCAGTGGCCGGCCGCGCAGGCAGTGCGATGAGACGCCGACGCGACCAGCGGACGCAGCTCGGCCGATCAGGTGGTGCGGCGGGAGCGGGCCAGTGCCAGCCCACCGAGAACCACGGCGATCAGCCCGACCACCAGGGCCACGTAGGCCCCACCTCGCCCGTTGCCGGTGCCGATGCCGCTGTCGGAGGTGGCCACCACCAGCCCGCCGAGCGTCATGCCGATCAGCCCCGCGGCCAGAGCCAGGGTGGCCCCGAGTTGTCCAACGCCGGTGCCGATTCGACTGGCGGGGCGGGCCAGTGCCACCCCGCCGATGACGACGCCGGTCAGCCCCAGTACGGCGGCCACCGTTGCCCCGAGTCGCCCGGCGCTCATCGTGGAAACGCCGGCGGCGGTCGGCTGGGCCGAGACGTACGCGACCGCCGGTGTGGCGAGTCCGAATCCCCCGAGCAGGGCAGCTGCGGCGGCGCCAAGCACCAGTCGGACCGACTTCAGGGTTTCTGATGAGCTCATGGCCCTCTCCTCTTACGTGCGTCTGGTCACCGAGGTATGGATCGTCTGATCATGTCGGCGGGTGCACCGTCGGTCATCTGGCAGACGGACGCCATTCGCGCTGCCGCCGATGCGCAGTCGGCTGCCGCAGACGCGGTAGGCGGCCCGCGGGTACCGCGTTCGCGGTAGGCCCAAGACCATCCGCGAGCAGGAATCGCCGGCAGTAGCGGTCCGGCTAGGGTGCGCGCATGAGCACGGGACGGTCCGGTATTCCGGCCGCTGTCAGGGACTGGGCGATCGCCGTGAGCGTGGCGGTGACGCTGCTGATCGCCGGGCTGTCCGAGAACCACCCCGCCACCGACTCTGACCTACTCGGCTACGCGCTGTTGGCAGCGGGTGGCCTGGCACTGGCCGCGCGCCGCCGACGCCCGGTTGCCGTCCTGGTCGTGACCGGGGTGTGCGCGGTGGGGTATCAGGCGGTCGGGTTCGACGTGCCCGCCGTCGCGTTCCTGTTCGCGGTGTACGCCGCCGTGCGGGCGGGGCACCGCATCATCACGGTCGTGGCGGCGGTGATGATGCTGGCCGCTCTGCCGCTCGCGGCCCTCACCCTTCCACAGGACCTCTCGGTCGGCGAGGCGCTCGCACAGGCCCGAGGGGCTCTCGAAGTGGCGTGGCTGGCTGCCGCCGGAGCCGCGGGTGAAGCGCTGCGGCAGGCCGAGCGGCGGGCCGACGAAGCCGAGCGCACCCGGGAGGAGACCGCGCGGCGCCGCGCCGACGAGGAACGGCTGCACATCGCGCGGGAACTGCACGATTCGCTCACCCACCAGATCTCGATCATCAAGGTGCAGGCTGAGGCAGCGGTCCACCTTGCGCGCAAGCGTGGTGAACAGGTGCCGGAGGCCCTGCTGGTGATCCGGGAGGCCGGCCGTGAGGCGACCCGCGATCTGCGGGCGACCCTGGAAGCGCTGCGCGACGACGGCAGCACCTCGGCGCACGGGCTCGAACAGCTGCCCGAACTCGTCGAGCGGGCCCGGATGACCGGCCTGGACGCGACATTGACGATCGACGGACAACGACACGACGTGCCAGCCGCTGTGGACCGGACCGCCTACCGGATCGTCCAGGAGTCGCTGACCAACATCGCCCGCCACGCCAGCGCCACTACCGCGTCGGTCCGCATCGACTACCGCCCGGACACCCTCGCGATCCGGGTCGACGACGACGGGAAGGCGACACCAGACGCCACCCCGCTGCCCGGCGTCGGGCTGCTCGGAATGCGCGAACGAGTCACTTCCCTCGGCGGTCGCCTCCGTGCGGAACCGCGCGGCGAGGGCGGCTTCACCATCGAGGCTGAACTCCCCACGGGCCGAACGCCGTGATCCGCGTCCTCCTGATCGACGACCAGCCGCTGCTTCGCAGCGGTTTCCGTGCCCTCCTCGACGTCGAGGACGACATCGAGGTGGTCGCCGAGGCCGGCGACGGCAGACAGGGCGTGGCTCTCGCCAAGGAACACCTACCCGACATCGCACTCATCGACATCCAGATGCCGGTCATGGACGGCATCGAGGCGACCCGGCGCATCGCCGCGGACCCCACCCTGGCCGGGGTGCACGTCGTCATCCTGACCAACTACGGCCTCGACGAACACGTCTTCCACGCACTGCGTGCCGGCGCCGCCGGCTTCCTCGTCAAGGACATCGAGCCCGAAGACTTCCTGCACGCCGTCCGCGTCGCCGCGCGCGGCGACGCGCTGCTCGCCCCATCGATCACCCGCAAGCTCATCAACCGGTACGTCACCGAGCCGCTTCCCATGAATGTCGAAGCGAGGCTGAAAGGGCTGACCAACCGGGAACGCGAGACCGTCGCTCTCCTCGCGCAGGGCCTGTCCAACGACCAGATCGCCGAACGCATGGTGATCAGCCCACTAACCGCCAAGACCCACATCAACCGGGCCATGGCGAAACTGCACGCCCGTGACCGCGCCCAACTCGTGGTCATCGCCTATGAATCCGGCCTGGTAACCCCGCGCAATCGCTGACATCGGCGCGCCACACGGCCTCGACACGCCGGCCGCGACCGTGACGATCAGCACGGCCACATGATCGCGACCTAGAGTCAGCACGATTGTCGCGACGGGGTCGCGCCGGCGAAGAGGGCGAACTCGCGCCCGCGGTTTCGGCGTATGAGAGGCGTCCGTGAGGAAGACTGGGGCCATCAGCGGCGGCTCGCTTTTCGATCTCTACAAGACGACGCACGACCCGTATGCCCGGATGGATCATGGCTGACGGCGGGTCGGCGGGCTGATTGGCGTGGCTGAAGGAGTGGCGACGGTGAGTGGACCAGACCTTGACGCCCGTAGCGACCGTGGCAGTGATTACGCGGATCTGTCTCGCCTGGTCCGAGGCGCGGGTCTCCTCGACCGGCAGCCCCGCCGCTATGCGGCGCGGGCCACGGTCGTGCTGGGTTGCCTCGCGCTGCTCGGTGTGGTGTTTGTCCGGCTCGGGTCGTCGTGGTGGCAGACGGCTACCGCAGCCGGCGTCGCGGTGCTGTTCGCGCAGCTGGCGTTCCTCGGTCACGACGCCGGGCATCGGCAGATCTTCCGTTCCCGCTGGGCGAACGACGCAGTCGGCCTCGTCTGTGGGAACCTGTTGACCGGGATCAGCTACGGCTGGTGGGTTGACAAGCACAACCGCCACCACGCCCACCCGAACACCGAGGGCCGCGACCCTGACCTGGCGGTGGCACCGCTGTCCTTCACCCCCCGGCAGGCAACGACGCAGCGCGGCCTGCGGGCGCTGTTCGCCCGGCACCAGGCGGCGCTGTTCTTCCCCCTGCTGATGGGGGAGGGTCTGCATCTGCACGCCGCCAGCGTCCGGGCCGTCGTCTTCCGCAGCGCACTCAGGCACCGTCGGACGGAGGCCGGGCTGCTCGTTCTGCACGCCGCCGGCTACCTCACGGCCGTGTTCCTGGTCCTGAGCGTTCCGCAGGCGATCGTGTTCATCCTGGTCAACCAGGCCCTCTTCGGCCTCTACCTGGGCAGTTCCTTCGCCCCGAATCACAAGGGGATGCCGATCCTGACCGAGGCCGACAACCTCGACTACCTACGCCGACAGGTCCTCACCTCCCGCAATGTGCGCGGGGGCCGGCTTCTCGACGCACTCCTCGGCGGGCTCAACTATCAGATCGAGCATCACCTCTTTCCCAGCATGCCCCGACCGAACCTGCGTCACGCCCGGCCACTGGTCCGCCAGTTCTGCGCCGAACACGGCGTCGCCTACCACGAAACCACCCTGATCCAGTCCTGGGCGCAGGGACTGGCCCACCTGCGGGCAGTCGGAATCGGATCGACCCGACCTGGCAACGAATGAGAGTGGGCGATCGGCCCGACCCTCAGTGCTCGCCACCAGGACAAAATTGGGTGGCCCCGTCAGCGCGTCCCGCCCTACCTTGCAACCAGGTCCCTTCTTCTCCGACCCACTTGTGAGAGGACTTCACCCCGCGTGACGCCGCCTGCTCTGTAGACCTGACATCTTCGCCGTGCATCGGTCGCCGACGTCGCCGTCGGCTCTTTTCCCATGCCTTCCGTCAGGTCTTCAGAGGGATCATGTCTACGCGTCCTCATATCGTTTCGTCCTGGGCCCTTCGGCGCACGCACCTTCCCCTGCTCGCGTTCGGCTGCGTCTACTGCCATTCCAGCCCCGTCAGCACCGGCGACGGCAGGTTCCGCGTCAATGCCAACGGCAAACTCCTCGACATCCTGCTCGTGGTCACCTGCGTTCCCTGCGACCACACCAGCAGAATCACTGTTCACGACCGCGCCCCGGTGCGGTACCTGGATCAGATCCTCGTGAGGGACTACTCCGGCAACTCCTTCCGCCGTGGGCCTGAGCTGGCGCGGAAGGCAAGGTGGCCATGCTCCGGACTGCATCATGCGGCGGTCCGCGCGCGGTCGCTCATGAACGGGCGCGAACGAAGATCAGGATCGGCCCGATACCGGCGACAAAGGTGAACGGCCGAGTGCATACATCGGAAGCGGTTGCCGCTGCTGTCGTCGCACGATCGGTCGCGGTCGGAGGCCCGGTGTGAGCCCGGTTTAGGGGGTCATGGGGAAGCCCGGCTTCGGTCGAGGGCCGAAGCCGGGCTCGTCCCGCCCTTGATCTCAAGCAAGGTTGAGATTTTAGAGTCGCCGGTGACGAGAGGAGTCGCCTGTGACGACGTTGGTGACGGGGGCCACCGGAAACACCGGCTGGCACGTGGTGGCGGAGCTGGTCCGCCGGGGTGAGCACGTGCGGGCGCTGACCCGCGACCCGGCTTCGGCCGCGGGACGGTTCCCGGCCGAGGTGGAGCTGGTGGCCGGTACGCATACGGCGCCGGGGACCTTGGGCAGCGCGTTCGACGGCGTCCATCGGCTGCACGTCACGGTGACGGCAGGGCTCGCCGACGCCGGGCCCGAGCTGGTACGCCGAGCGGTCGACGCGGGCGTGCGGCGCATCACCGTGGTGTGGGGCGGCTCGGTGGGGCCAGCCGAACAGGCGGTGGCGGACTCGGGCGTCCAGTGGACCCGGCTGGAACCGCAGGAGTTCATGTCGAACACGCTCACCTGGATCGACTCGATTCGGAGCGAAGGGGTCGTGCGGGAGCCGTACGACTTCGCCAGCGCGCTGGTCCACGAGGCCGACATCGGCGCAGTCGCGGCAACGGCGTTGCTCGAGGACGGCCACGCGGGGCGTGCGTACAACCTGACCGGGCCGGAATCGCTGACCCCGCGCGAGCGGATCGCCGTCCTGTCCCGGGCCATCGGCCGTGCGGTCACCTTCGTCCCGATCACCCATGAACAGGCCGTCGACCGGCTGACGGCCACCGGTGTCTCCCGGGCGGACGCCGAGTATGTCGTCGGCTGGTACGCCGCAGCCAGCGAGGAGTCCACCAGCGTGGTGGACACCGTCGAGCAGGTGACCGGCCGCCCGGCGCGTACGTTCGAGCAGTGGGTGGCCGAACACGTGGAACGCTTCCGCACCCCCGACGGAGCGACCCGCTACCAACCATGAACCTGCGAGGTCCTGTTGACGGCCGACCAGGCACCCTCAACTACCGGGATCCGGGTGCTTCGCAGCGATCCGCCGCTTCGCGGCAAACCTGCCCCGACGGGCAACTCCGGGTGTGACGGCCGGACCGGCGGGTAACCCTGCCGGGCCGACCCAGGCGCTACCCGTGCCTGGTCGAGCACCCATGCGGTGACGCCCGACGGGCGTCAGACCGACGCGCCGAAGCGGACCACCTGCCGAACGCCCTGGTGGAGCCGGAGCGTCGGCTAGTCGGGGAGGCAAGATGGCCGACCAGTACACGCTGCGCGACCCACGATCGCAGTACCCGACGGCGGACCCGAGCTTCCGCCAGTCACAGCAACCGCCCGGACTGGAACAGGAGATGGCTCCCAAACCGGACGGCGGCGAATCGACCTACCGCGGCACTGGCCGCCTCGCCGGGCGCAAGGCTGTCGTCACCGGTGCCGACAGCGGCATCGGTCGTGCCGTCGCCATCGCCTTCGGGCGGGAGGGTGCCGACGTGGTCCTTTCCTACCTGCCGCAGGAGGAGCCCGACGCCCGTGAGGTCGTCGAGCTGGTGAGACAGGCCGGCCGCCGAGCCGTTGCCGTGCCCGGTGACATTCGCGACGAGGCCTACTGCGACCGACTCGTCAACACCGCCGTGGACGAGTTCGGCGGCATCGACATTCTGGCCAACGTCGCGGGGTCGCAGCATGCAGTCTCCGACATCACCGACCTCACGACCGCGCAGTTCGACGACACGTTCAAGACCGACGTGTACGGCATGTTCTGGCTGTGCCGTTCAGCGGTCGGGCAGATGCGACCGGGTAGCGCCATCATCAACACCACCTCGGTCAACGCCTATCAGCCGTCGCCGATCCTGCTGGACTACGCGAGCACCAAGGCGGCGATCAACAACTTCACCAAGGCGTTGGCGCAACAGGTGGCGAGCAAGGGGATCCGAGTTAACGCCGTGGCTCCCGGCCCGGTCTGGTCGCCCCTGCAGGTATCCGGCGGCCAGCCCACCGAGGCCCTGGCGAACTTTGGCGCGCGCACCCCACTGGGGCGGCCGGGGCAACCCGCCGAGATGGCTCCTGTGTACGTCTTCCTGGCCAGCCAGGAGGCCAGTTTCGTCAGCGGGGAGACACTCTGCGCCACGGGCGGCCTGCCAACTCCCTGAGCGCAGCGCGCCACCGTCGCCGGCCGGGTCGGCGGAGCGGACGTTGATGACGCTGCCCGGACAAGACGTAGCTCTTACGGGACTGGCCGGCGCGGTTCAGCGCTCGATCATTTGCATCTGCTCGTCGGTGTGGTGGCCACCTTCGGCTACGGGCAGGGCGGTGAGGGTCGCGAGCTGTTCGGGCGTGAGCGTGACGGCGTCCGCGGCGGCGTTCTCCTGCATCCGGCTGACCCGCTTGGTGCCGGGGATGGGAACGATGTCATCGCCCTGGGCCAGCAGCCAGGCCAGTGCCACCTGGGCCGAGGTGGCGCCCACCTGATCGGCGACTGCCTTCACCTGGTCGGCGAGGCGCAGGTTGCGCTGGAAGTTCTCGCCGGTGAAGCGCGGGTGGTTCTTGCGGAAGTCACTGTCGTCGAGCTTCTCGACGTCAGCCGGGGTGCGTAGGGCTCCGGTGAGGAAGCCGCGGCCGAGGGGGGAGTACGCGACCAGGCCGATGCCGAGCTCGCGCAGCAGCGGCAGGATGTCCTCCTGGTCGCGCGTCCACAGCGAGTACTCCGACTGGAGCGCGGTGACCGGGTGGACGGCGTGTGCGCGCCGGATGGTGTCGACCCAGGCCTCGGAGAGGCCGACGTGGCGGATCTTGCCCTCCTGCACGAGCTGCGCGAGGGCGCCCATGGTGTCCTCGATGGGGGTGTCCGGGTCGACGCGGTGCTGGTAGTACAGGTCGATGTGATCGGTGCCGAGGCGCTTGAGTGAGCCGTCCACGGCCCTGCGGATGCTGTCCGGGGTGCTGTCCGGCTTCCCGGTGTCACGGCCGGTGTGCGAGATCAGGCCGAACTTGGTGGCCAGCACGACTTGGTCGCGGCGGCCGTGCAGGGCCTTGCCGACCAGTTCCTCGTTGACGTACGGGCCGTAGACCTCGGCGGTGTCGATGAGGGTGACGCCGAGGTCGATGGCGCGGTGGATGGTGCGGATCGACTCGGCGTCGTCGCTGCCGGCGCCGCTGTAGCCGTGCGACATTCCCATCGCGCCGAGGCCGATCCGGGCGACTTCGAGCTCATTGAGCTTCGCGGTACGCATGGTGTTCCTTCCGTGTCGTGCGGGGTCGGCTGGATCAGGCTTCGGGGATCTCGCGGCCGAAGCTTTCGAGGGTGACGGCCTCCGGCTCGGGGCCGCCGCGCTTGCCGGTGTCCAGCGCGTCGATCGCGGTGAGCTGGTCGCCGGTGAGCGCGAAGTCGAACACGTCAATGTTTTCAGCGATCCGGGCCGGCTTGGTCGACTTTGGGATCGCCGAGCGGCCCTGCTGCAGGTGCCAGCGCAGCATCACCTGCGCGGGTGTCTTGCCGTGCGCTGTGGCGATGTCCCCGATCACCGGGTCCTGCAGCGTGCTGGTGTGCTCGCCGTCGCGGTAGAACGTGATGCCGCCGATCGGCGACCACGCCTGCGACAGGATGCCGTGCTGGGCGCCGAAGTCCTGTACCTCGCGCTGCTGGAAGTACGGGTGCACCTCGATCTGATTCAGCGCCGGCGTGACGGTGGCCGTGTCGAGAAGCCGGGTCAGGTGTTCGACCATGAAGTTGCTGACGCCGATGGCGCGGACCTTGCCGTCGGCCAGCAGCTTCTCCAGGGCGCGGTACGCGTCGAGGGTCTTGTCGAACTGCGATGGCAGGGCTTGGTGCAGGATGAGCAGGTCGATCTGGTCGACGCCCAGCTTGCGGGCACTCTTGTCGAAGCCGTGCAGGGTTTCGTCGTACCCGTAGTCGTTGATCCAGATCTTGGTTTCGATGAAGACCTCGGAGCGGTCGACGCCGGACTTGGCGATGGCCTCGCCGACTTCCCGTTCGTTGCCGTAGGCGGCGGCGGTGTCGATGTGCCGGTAGCCGGTCGACAGGGCCGCCTGGACGGCGTCGCGGGTCTCGTCCGGCGGGGTTTGGAAGACACCGAAGCCGATGGGGGGAATCGTGACGCCGTTGTTCAGCGTCAGCTGCGAAGCAGTGGACATGGAAGGCGTTTCCTCTCAGTCTCGGGGGAGCAGGCGGAGGGTGACCCGTGTGCTCTCTCCCACGACGGATCCCACGTGCCCTTCCGACGAAGGACGTACCCCGCCTGGTACCAGCAAACATCGGTGTTCCGGTTCCAGGGAGGTTCTGCCGAAGGGGGTACCGGCAGGGTCCCCCAGCACACTCCCAGGTCCATGACATGTGTGTTGTGCTGAATGTCGGCGGCGCGGAGGGCTCGCGCTGGTTCCGGACCCTCGACGAACGGACTTCCTCTCGATGCGCGCGACTTACCTGTACGGTGCCGGCGCCCCGGACGGATACCTGGCGATGGACCGACGTGAGGCCCTGAAGGTCCTCGTCCGGCCCTGAATCGCCGAACCGGCCGCACGTGCTGAGGAGACAATGATGGTGCACCTCGACACCCCGATGCTGGGCCGGCGGTCGCTGCTGCGGCTGGGGCTCGCGGGGCTTGCCGGCGTCGGGCTCACCGGGTGCGACAGGTCCTCGCCTACCGACTCGGAGCCGTCCGCCATGACCACGTCGTCGGACCCTGCTCGCGGGACCGTGCTGCTCGCGTACTTCTCCCGGGCTGGCGAGAACTACCACAACGGTGGCCGCAGGACACTGAGTGTGGGTAACACGGAGGTCGTCGCCGAGATGATCAGAGCGGCGATCGGGTGCGACGTGTACCGCATCAACGCCGCCGACCCGTATCCCGACAGCTACGACGCGGCGGTCGCTCGCAACGTGCGTGAGCAGGACGCGGACTCACGTCCGAAGATCGCGGACCCGCTGCCCTCGCTCAGCGGCTACGGCACGGTGGTGCTCGGCAGCCCCATCTGGAACGTCCGGCCGCCGATGATCATGTCGACCTTCACCGAAGCCCTCGACCTGACGGGCAAGAACGTCTTTCCGCTCACCACTCACGCCATGAGCGGGCTCGGAAGGGCCGTCGAGGAATACACGGCGTCGTGCCCGGGCGCGACGATCGGCGAAGGACTGGCCGTCCGTGGTGAGGAAGCCTCCGACAGCGAGCCAATCCTCCGAGCCTGGTTGCAGCGCATCGGTCTGCTGCAGAGATAGCGGGGACCGGTTGTCACTCCGCCGGGCGGAGGGAGGAGCGCTCGTGCGGGGCGGTCGTCCAACTGGCCAGCAGATTCAGCGCATCCTGGGACGAGGAGCCGGGCTCGGCGCTGTACGCGTTGAGCCGTAGACCCTGGTCGGCGGTGAGTTCCAAAGATTCGAAGGCGAGCGTCAGGTCGCCGACGACCGGGTGGTGCAGGTGCTTGGTGCCGCTGCGGTGTAGGCGTACGTTGTGCGCGGCCCACCAGGTTCGGAAGACCTCGCTGCGGGTGGAGAGCTCGCCGATGAGGTCGGACAGCGCCCGATCGTACGGGTCGCGGCCGGCCTCGGCTCGCAGCATCGCCACCGTGTCGCCGGCCAGTTTCTCCCACTCGACGTAGAACTGCTGCGCGGCGGGGTCGAGGAAGATGAACCGGGCGATGTTCGGTGTGCCGGCCGAACTCTCGAAGATCGGCGCGAAGACAGCGCGGCCCAACTGGTTCGAGGCCAGCACGTCCAGCCGGCCGTTGCGCACGTATGCCGGCGCGGTCGTCATCGAGTCCAGGATGCGCTGCACCCCGGGGCGCACATGCCGGGTCGGACGGCGGCGGGTCCGGGCAGTGCCGGGGGTGGTGTTCGCGGTGCGGGCGAGGTCGAACAGGTGGGCCCGCTCTGCCTCGTCGAGCTGCAGCGCCCGGGCGAGCGCCTCCAGCACGCCGTCGGAGACGCCAGCAAGATTGCCCCGCTCCAGCCGGGTGTAGTAGTCGACGCTGACGCCGGCGAGCAGCGCGACCTCCTCGCGGCGCAGCCCGGCCACCCGCCGCTTGCCGCCGTAGTCAGGCAGCCCGGCCTGCTCGGGGGTGATCTTGGCCCGCCGGGTGGTCAGGAAGGCGCGGATCTCGGTTCTGTCCACGTCCTCGACGCTACGTCGGTGCGAACCACGCGGGGAGGACCTGGCAGTACCTGGGTCAGTGGGCACGTCTCCCGCGGCAATTACCGCCGCCGGTGGTAGCCGGTTGCACCCACCCTGATGACATGCGAAACGCTCTTTGAGGATCTGCGGGCAGTGGACGGGCCGTGTGGGCCAACGAATGAGATATACCTCGGTGACGATTTCTTGGGTTTGCCCAGGGAGCTGCGTGTGGGAGATGTGAAAGCGATGGGCCTGCGCCGCGAATCCGGTATAAGGAATCGACGCGGCATTCCGGTTCGTCTCGGGTGTGCCCGATGTTCGAACCACCGCGTGCCCTTCACGCCTCAGGGTCGCCACCTCGAGAGGGACGTATGTCGCGAGTAGCAATCATTTCCGGGGTCACCGAACAGGATGGCAGATACCTGTCCGAACTCCTGCTCGACAGGGGCTACACGGTGCACGACCTGGCCGCGGCGGCCGCGATCGGTACTCGGTCCGGTCGATCGGGAGCGCGGACATGACGTCGACCGCAACGCCGGTGCGACAGCAGCACCGCCTGTACGAGGTGGATCTACTCCGGTTCGCCGCCGCTCTGATGGTCGTCCTTCTCCACTTCACGTTCAGCCAGGGCCAACTTGAACATGACTTCGCGCCGGCGCTCGGCGCGGTCACTCAGTACGGCTACCTCGGCGTCGAACTGTTCTTCCTCATCAGCGGCATGGTCGTGCTCATGAGCGTGTGGGGACGCACCACGCGCGAGTTCGTAGCGTCGCGGATCTCTCGGCTGTACCCCGCCTTCTGGGTGGCTGTCACCCTCACGGCGGCGACGGTCGCCATTGCGCGACCTCCGGGCCGCAACGACGTCACCGCAGCGCAGTACGTGGCGAACTTGTCAATGTTTCCCCAGCTCGCCGACATCGAGTACGTCGAGAGCGTGTACTGGACGTTGTGGTCCGAGTGGCGGTTCTACCTCATCCTGTTCGCCTTCTCGCTGTTGGGGATCACCGAGCGTCGTACCCACTGGCTGCTGTGGGGCTGGCTCACCACCAGCGTGGCCCTGCAGGTTCTTCCTGTTCCGCCGGCCGCCCATGCCGCGTTGGCGCTCATTGTCCAGCCCCAGTTCAGCCACTACTTCATCGCTGGCATGGCGCTGTACCTGGTGCACCGCTTCGGCTTCACGGCGCGACTGGGCCTCCTGCTGTTGGCGTGCTACGCGAACGCCGTGAAGGAGACGGGCAGTCGGATCGATGAGCGCGTTGCCGACGGGCAGGCGCCGATCCTTGTCGTTGCTGCCCTGGTCATCCTGGCGATCTTCATCGTTATGACCCTCGCGGCGACCGGTGGGTTGCGCTGGATGCGGTGGCCGGTTCTGTCCGAACTCGGCGCGATGACGTATCCGCTCTATCTGATCCACTTCACTCTGGGTGTTGTCGCCTTCAACGCAGTGGTCCCGGCAGTGCATCCCTGGCTGGCGCTGCCGCTGGTGATCGCCGCGATGTGTGGCGCTTCCTGGCTGATCAGCGCGAAGGTGGAGGACAGGGTCCGTCCGGCACTCCACCTGGCGATTCGCCGGCTTCTACGCGTACCGCCGCGCAGAATGCCGCAGCAGACGGCCAGCACTGCTCGTGCAGCGGATCAGGCGACTGCCGGCCGTACCTGACCGTCCGCCACGTGACGAACGCTCCGTCAATGGGTTGGCGGAGTCGCTACTCCGCTGAGAAGTCACCGCAGTGCTGCCGCGAGTTCGGCGGCGTTGTCGAACGCGGCTACCGCCCTGTCGGATTCGTCTTTCGTGAGCGTGACGGACTGGGCGCGGGCCAGCATCTCGGCCGCAGTCTCGGGGTCGTGCAGCACCATCGCGAGTTCGGCGCGGTAGACCAGGACCTCTACCTGCTCGACCGGGTCGTCGTCGTCCTGCGGGCGGGCCAACGCGCTGTCGAGGATCCGAACGGCCTGTCCGACGCTGCCCCTGGAATCGGCCTGCACGACAGCATTCGCCAGGGTCTTGGCCAGCCGCCCGGCCGGGGTGGCGGCCGGCATGGGCGGGGTGGCGGTGTTCCGAAAGACGCGGATCCAGTTGCCGCCCGGGTCGATGACGGTGAACCCGCCCAACCCGTCGGCGTTCTTCCGCGCCCTGGGCCGGGTCATCCGTGGCGTTCCGGACACCAGTACCTTGCCGTACGCGGCGCGCATGCCGGCGGCGAACGCCCGATGCAGTCCCTCGATGTCCGCGGTCAGTACGAGGCACGAGCCGTAGGACTGCTCCGGGTCGAATCCGGGGATCTCGAAGAACTGCAACTGGAGGTCTTCCCGTTGCACCCCCACACACGCGTTGGGCTTGCGTTGCTTGTACGTGGTGCGGAAACCGAGAGCTCCGTAGAAGGTCTCGATGTCGTCAATGGATGCGCACGGCAGCAGGGGAACTGTCACCTCGTTTGTCATGCCTCCTTCCTAGGCGTCGCAGGGTGCCCGTCGCACATGGAAATAGCCGTTCGTCGTCTTTGGTCATCCGATCGGCTGATGACCCAGAACGAAGTTCGCCCGCCCTCGGTGGCGGGGGAGGCTGGATTGCCCGGCGCGGTGCGGGTCGCGGTGCACGAGGCGTGCACGTAACGGCCGTTCATGAGGCGAGGGTTTGCCGCGAGTGTCACGCGACCCGGGTGTCGTGCACAAGCAGACCTATTGGATCGACGGCCCATTCACCGGCTGTTAGCGTCGCGGCATGTTCGCCACCGACCGGGTCCGACTGCGCCCGCCCACGCCCGACGACGCGCCTAACATGTTCCTTCTGCACGGTGACCCCGAGCTGCACCTGATCACCGACGGCGAACCATTCCTGCCGCGTCACGTCGGCCAGGTTCGGGCCCGGCTGGAGAAGCAGGTCACCGAGCCGCCCGACGGCCAGACCGTGGTGTCGCTGGTGGCCGAAACCGTGGCCGACGGCGCTTTCCTCGGTGGCGGCACGTTGTGGGGGATCGACGCGTTCAACCAGTACGCCCACCTCGGCATCTCGCTGCTACCCGAGGCCCGCGGCCAGGGGTATGGGACCGAGGTGATCCGGCTGCTGTGCCGGTACGGCTTCCGCAACCGCAACCTACGCCGCCTGGAATTGGAGACGCTGGCCAGCAACACGGCCATGCGGCGGACCGCGGAGACGTGCGGCTTCAGGCACGAAGGCACCCAGCGGGAGCGAGGGTACGACGGCGACGGCTTCGTGGACATGGTGATCTACGGTCTGCTCCGGCGGGACTGGACGGTGCTGCCGGGTCAACGCAGTGCGTTGCGGTCCGCGCCTGGGCGAGCCTGACCTGTTGGTACGGTCGGGACGTGCTCGAATCCCAACGCGAAGCCGTGCCGCGCAACGACGATGGCGAGCTCGACACCAACCTCGCCTTCCTGTCTTTCGCTCGATCGTGCGTGCTGAAGAAGGTCGCGGGCTTGAGTGAGGAGCAGCTGCGGCGCCGTCTGGTCGTCTCGGACACCACACTGCTGGGCCTGGTCCAGCACCTGACCGGCTGCGAGCGGTACTGGTTCGGCTACACGTTCGCCGGCGATCCGCGCTACGCCGACGTCAACGTCGACATGCTGGTCGAGTCGGACCGGTCTCCAGATCAGGTCATCGCTGACTATCGGGCTGCGATCGCCGAGAGCGACGCCCACATCAGCGCGGCCGCTGGCCCCGACGTCCGCACCGTGCAGCCGGTCGGTGACTCGCCTCTTACGCTTCGCTGGGTGCTCGCCCACATGACGAGCGAGACCGTCCGGCATGCCGGTCACGCCGACGTCCTGCGGGAGCTTGTCGACGGTGCCACCGGCCGGTAAGAGGTCGTGACCCGGGGCCGCGCCCACGCAGCCTCGTCACGGGGCCGACTGTGCCGAGCGGTAGGCGCGTGCGACGGTTGACGACGTGGTGGCCAGCTGCGGACGGGCGGGCAACCAGACGGTGTGAATGCCGAGATGCTCGTTCATCGCAGCGAGCTGGTACTCGTAGCGAAGGTCCGCGGCCGTGCGCACCCCACGGACGATGACCGTGGCACCTCGGCGTAGGCAGTAGGCAGTGGTCAGGCCGGTCCAGGTGTCCACCTCGACATTGCCCCAGGCTGCCGGCATGGCGTCGCGCACGCGGGCGGCCCTGGCGGTGGCCTCGGCGGTTGGTTGCTTCTCGGCGTTCACCGCCAGCAACACGATGACCCGGTCGAACAGCACCCGAGCACGGGTCACCAGGTCGTGGTGCCCCGCGGTGAACGGATCGAACGTACCGGGATAGACCGCCAACGAGCCGCGTGCTGGCGCCACTCCACGATCCGACGTAGCCGTCACCGCGACTCCCACCGCATGGCCACGATCATCCCAGCCGTGCGGGCGCCGCCCCGACTGTGGGTCTGTCGTCACCGCCCGACGGTCCGACGGCGTCCGGTGTGGCTTTCTGTGGTCTATCTCTTGACTTTCCCTAGAGCCGGGCGTAAACAAAGCACAAGCAAAACGAAACGGCGGTGAAACAACAAGATGTACGCCGAAGAACGACAGCAGGAGATCCTTCGCATCGCCCGGGACGTGGGCCGGGTCGAGGTGGCCGGCCTGGCCGATGGGCTCAACGTGACGTCGGAGACCATTCGCCGTGATCTCACCATCCTGGAGCGGGCCGGGGTGCTGCGCCGAGTCCACGGTGGAGCGATCCCTGTCGAACGGCTCGGGTTCGAACCCGCGCTGGCGGCGCGCGACGCGGTGCTCATCGAGGAGAAGGAGCGCATCGCCAAGCTCGCCTTGAGCGAGGTGCCGGAGGAGGGCGCGGTCATTCTCGACGCCGGCACCACGACCGCCCGGCTGGCCCAGCTGCTGCCGGTCGACCGAGAGCTGACCGTCGTGGTCAACTCGCCGGTCATCGCCACGACCCTCGGTACCTACGCCAACCTCAATGTCCTGCTGTTGGGTGGGCGGGTCCGTGGGAAGACCCTGGCGACCGTCGACGACTGGGCGCTGTCGCCGTTGGCGGACCTCTACGTCGACGTCGCGTTCATCGGAACCAACGGCATCTCGGTCGAGCGTGGGCTGACCACCCCGGACCCGTCCGAGGCGGCGGTGAAGCGGGCGATGGTCCGTGCGGCCCGCCGCACGGTGGTGGTCGCCGATCACACCAAGCTCGGCAACGACTATCTGGCCCGGTTCGCTGAGCTGGCCGACGTCGACCTGCTCATCACCGACAGCCGTGCCGACCCCGATCTGGTCGGTGACCTGGAGTCCGCTGGCGTTCGGGTGGCACGCGCATGAGAGCGGGGCCGGGCATGATCGTCACCGTCACCCTCAACCCCAGCCTCGACCGGGCCGTGGAGGTCGACTCACTCACCCGGGGCGAGGTCATCCGGGCTGCCGCGGCTCACCTCGACCCTGGCGGCAAGGGCGTCAACGTGTCCCGCGCCCTGCTGGCCAACGGGGTGCCGTCGGTGGCGGTGTTGCCCTCCGGCGGTGACGAGGGCAACCAGCTCATCCACCTACTCAAGGCGGAGGGCGTGGAGGTCCTCGCCGTGTCGATCTCCGGAAGGACCCGTTCCAACATCACCCTGGCCGAGCCCGACGGCACCGTCACCAAGATCAATGAGCCTGGCCCGGCCCTGCGCCGCGCCGAGTTCGACGAGCTGATCGACAGTGTGCTCGCCCGCGCCAGCGGTGCCGACTGGGTCGTGCTGTGCGGCAGCGTTCCGCCCGGCCTGCCTGTCGACGCCTACGCCCAGTTGTGCCGGAAGCTGCGCGCTGCCGGCGTCCGGGTCGCCGTCGACACCAGCGGTCCCGCCCTGCGCGAGGCCGCCCTGGCCGGGGCGACCCTGCTCAAGCCCAACCGCGACGAGCTGTCCGAAGTGGTCGGCACCCCGCTGAAGGACCTCGGCGACGTGGTCGACGCCGCCCAGCGCTTGCGCGCCTGGGGAGCCGGCACCGTCGTGGCCAGCCTCGGCGCTGACGGCGCTGTCCTGGTCGACGCCGATGGGGTCCGTACCGGCAGTTGTCCGGTCGCCCGGCCCCGCAGCACCGTCGGTGCCGGCGACGCCCTGCTCGCCGGGTTCCTCGCCGCGGGCGCGCAGGGTGCCACCGCCCTTGCTGAAGGCCTGGCCTGGGGTGCCGCCGCGGTGAGCCTGCCCGGCAGCCGGATGCCCGGCCCGGCCGATCTGTTCCGCCAACACGTCACCATCCACCCCTAGCCGGACGAGCTTCTTCCCCCGCGGCTGTCTGGACCGCCCCCTCATGAAGGAGATACCCCCGTGACCTCCTCTTCCTACACACCAGAGGTAAAGGGCCAGGGCCTCAGAGCCACGGTGCAACGCGTCGGCGGCTACCTGGCCGCGATGGTCATGCCCAACATCGGCGCGTTCATCGCCTGGGGCCTGATCACCGCACTGTTCATCCCGACCGGCTGGATCCCCAACAAGACCCTGGCCGAACTGGTCGGCCCGATGATCAGCATCCTGCTACCGGTGCTCATCGGCTACACCGGTGGCCGGCTGGTCCACGGCCAGCGCGGCGCCGTCGTGGGCGCGGTGGCGACCATGGGCCTCGTCGTCGGCGCGGATGTGCCAATGATCCTCGGCGCGATGATCATTGGGCCGCTCACGGCCTATGTCCTCAAGCTGTTCGACGGCCTGGTTGAAAACAAGATCCGTCCCGGCTTCGAGATGCTGGTCGACAACTTCAGCGCCGGCATCATCGGCGCCGCGATGGCCATCGGCGGCGTCTACGGCATCGGGCCGGTGGTCGAATGGCTCACCAAGCAGGCCGGCGCCGGCGTCGACTGGCTCGTCGGCAAGGACCTGCTGCCGCTGACCTCGGTGCTCGTCGAACCCGCCAAGGTGCTCTTCCTCAACAACGCCATCAACCACGGCGTGTTCGGCCCGCTGGGCATCGCCGAGGCGGCCGACAAGGGCAAGTCGATCCTGTTCATGATCGAGTCGAACCCCGGCCCCGGCCTCGGTCTGCTGCTCGCCTTCATGTTCTTCGGCCCCCGCGCGCTGCGCCCCAGCGCCCCGGCCGCGATCATCGTGCAGTTCCTCGGCGGCATCCACGAGATCTACTTCCCGTACGTGCTGATGAAGCCGAAGCTGATCCTCGCCATGATCGCCGGAGGTGCGGCCGGCGTCGGCACCTTCGTGATCACCGGTGCGGGACTGGTCGCCACCCCCTCGCCGGGCAGCATCTTCGCCTACCTCGCGGTCACCCCCAAGGGCGGCCACTTCGGGGTCATTCTCGGCGTCGTGATCGCCGCCGCCGTCAGCTTCGCGGTCGCCTCGGCCCTGCTCGGCTTCGGGCGCGGCGAGCCCGCCGAGGACGCTGTCGGCCCCGACGAGGAGACGGTTGTCCGCCCGGACGAGGAAAGGGTCGTCGACCCCGACGAGACCCTCGACAAGTCGGCGAAGCAGGAGGTCTGAACACATGCCCACCATCAACGGCACCGAGATCAAGAAGGTCGTCGTCGCCTGCGACGCCGGCATGGGCAGCAGCGTGATGCTGGCCAGCCAGCTTCGGCGGCAACTGGCGAAGAACGCGGTGAGCGTCGAGCACACGCCGGTCAACTCGATCCCGGCGGACGCCGACGTGGTCATCTGCCACCAGGGGCTCGCCGCGCGGGCCCGGGTCAGCGCGCCCGACAAGGTGATCGTGCCGATCCAGGTGTTCATCGGCGACCCGGCCGTCACCAGGGTCGTGACAGCGGTGCAGCGCGGTGGTGAGCTGAGTGGCTGAGCTGCTGGCCCGTGACGCGATCCGGCTCGACGAGCGGGCCGGATCGCGGGACGAGGCGATCAGCCGCTGCGGCGCGGTACTCGTCGAGATCGGCGCGGTCGCCCCGGCGTACGTGGACGCGATGCTCGCCCGCGAGCAGAGCGTCTCCACGTACATCGGGGAGGGCGTCGCCATCCCGCACGGCACGCTGAACAGCAAGGAGTCGGTCCAGCGCGACGCCCTCGCGGTGCTGCGCTTCCCGGACGGCGTCGACTGGGACGGCTTCGACGTGCGGGTCTGCGTCGCCATCGCCGCCGCCGGGGATGGGCACGTGGACATCCTGGCCCAGCTCGCCTCGGTGCTGATGGACCCGGCGCAGGCGCAGCGGCTTCGAGAGTCGACGAGCGCCGATGACGTGATCGCTATCCTCGAAGGGAAGCCCTCGTGAAGGTTGTCCGATTCCACGCACCCGGTGACGTCCGCATCGAGGACGCGCCAGAGCCCACGCCCGGCCCCGCCGACGTGAAGGTCCGCGTCCGCGCGTGCTCCACCTGCGGCACCGACGTGAAGATCTCCCGGTTCGGCCACCACCACATCGCCCCGCCGCGCGTCATGGGCCACGAGATCGCCGGCGAGATCACCGAAGTCGGTGACGACGTCACGGGCTGGCGACCGGGGGACCGGGTCCAGGTCATCGCCGCCATCCCCTGCGGTACGTGCGCCGAGTGCCGGCGCGGTCGGATGACCGTGTGCCCCAACCAGGTGTCGATGGGATACCACTTCGACGGTGGGTTCGCCGAATACCTGGTCGTGCCGCACAACGTCCTGGCCGTCGACGGGCTCAACCGGATCCCCGAGGCACTCAGCTTCGCCGAGGCGTCCGTCGCGGAGCCTCTCGCCTGCGTCCTCAACGGCCAGAACCTCGCCAAGGTGGGGGAGGGCGACGACGTCGTCGTCGTGGGCTCCGGGCCGATCGGCTGCCTGCATGTCCGCCTGGCCCGCTCGCGTGGCGCGGCCCGGGTGTTCCTCGTCGACCTCAACCGCGAACGCCTCGACCTGGCCGCCAACCTGGTCCAGCCGGACGCGGCGATCTGCGGCGCCGAGACCGACGTCGTCGACGCGGTGCTCAAGCTCACCGAGGGCCGGGGCGCCGACGTCGTCATCACCGCCACGGCCGCCGGCGTCGCCCAGGAACAGGCGGTGCAGATGGCCGCGCGGCAGGGCCGGATCAGCTTCTTCGGCGGCCTGCCGAAGGACAAGCCCGTCATCTCCCTGGACTCCAACCTCGTGCACTACCGCGAACTGACCATCGTCGGTGCGAACGGCTCCAACCCGGAGCACAACAAGGAAGCGCTGCGACTCATCGCCGACGGCTCCGTGCCGGTCGCCGACCTCATCACCCACCGCCTACCGCTCGACAGCGCCCTCGACGCCTTCGGCATCGTGGCGCGCGGCGAAGCGATCAAGGTGACGATCGAACCCTAGGAGGATCCGTTGCCCACCAGAACAGTCCTCGTCGGCTCCGCCAGCGGGCTGCACGCCCGCCCGGCGGCGCTGTTCGTCGCCGAGGCGGCGAAGCAGCCGGTGCTGGTCACCATCCGCACCGGCGACAAGAAACCCGTTCCGGCCCGCAGCATGCTCGCCGTGCTGTCGCTCGGCGCCAAGAAGGGCACCGAGGTCACCCTGGAGGCCGACGGCGACGACGCGCAGGCCGCCGTCGACACACTGGCCGACCTCCTCGAACGTGACCTGGACGCCGTCGATGCGTGAACTGCGGGGGATCGGGGCCAGCCCCGGTGCTGCGGCGGGGCCGGTCTACCGGCTGGCCCCGCCTCCGTCCCTGCCGCCGTTGGTGGAGCCCGTTGACCCCGACGCCGAGAAGACCACCGTCCGGGCCGCGGTCCTCGCCGTCGCCGCCGACCTGACCCGTCGCGCCGACACCGCCCTGGACGCGACCGCCGCCGAGGTCCTGCGCGCGCAGGTCATGATGGCGCAGGACGAGACGCTCATCGACGCCGCCGACATCGCCATCGACGGCGGCTCGGACGCGCCGCACGCGATCACCGACGTGCTCGCCGAGCACCGGGCCGCCTTCCAAGCCGCAGGCGGGTACCTCGCCGAGCGGGTCAGCGACCTCGACGACCTGCGGGACCGCCTCGTCGCGGCGTGCCTGGGGCAGCCGATGCCAGGCGTGCCGGACCCTGGCCATCCGTACCTGCTCATCGCCCGCGACCTGGCGCCCGCCGACACCGCCGGCCTCGAACCGGCCCTGGTGCTGGGCCTGGTCACGGCCGAGGGCGGACCGACCAGCCACACCGCGATCCTGGCCCGGACACTCGGTATCCCGGCCGTGGTCCGCTGCGCGGACATCCTGGACCTGACCGACGGCGCGTTGGCCAGTCTCGACGGCGCGAGCGGCGTCGTGGTGGCCGGCGTCTCCGCGGAGACGGTGACCACTGTGAACGCTGACCGGCTCGCGGAGATCGAACGCCGCGCCCGCTCCCAGGGCCCCGGGCGGACCGCGGACGGCCACCCCGTCGCGCTACTGGCCAACATCGGCTCCGCCCGCGACCTCACCAGCGACGTCGAAGGCGTGGGCCTGTTCCGTACCGAAATGCTCTACCTCGACCGCAGCGACCCGCCGTCGCACGAGGAGCAGGTTGCCGCATATCGCGACGTCTTTGCCGCGCTGCCCGGCCGCAAGATCGTCGTGCGTACCCTCGACGCCGGCGCCGACAAGCCGCTGCAGTTCCTACGTCTGGCCGACGAACCCAACCCTGCGCTGGGCATCCGCGGTCTGCGGGTCGCGCGGCAGACACCTGCGGTGCTTACCACGCAGCTGGCCGCGATCGCGGCGGCGGCTGCGGCGGCGGACGCCGACGTGTGGGTGATGGCGCCGATGGTCGCCACGGCGGCGGAGGCGGCCGCGTTCACTGAATCCTGCCGCGAGCACGGCCTGCCGACCGCCGGCGTGATGATCGAGGTGCCGGCCGCGGCCCTGCGCGCCCGCCAGGTGCTGCGCCACGTGGACTTCCTCAGCATCGGCACCAACGACCTCAGCCAGTACACGTTCGCCGCTGACCGCATGTGCGGCGACCTCGCCGAACTGCTCGACCCGTGGCAGCCCGCGCTGATCGCGCTCCTCGCCTCCTGCGCGGCAGCCGGCGTCGAGGCGGGCAAGCCAGTCGGTGTGTGTGGAGAGTCCGCAGCGGATCCCGACTTCGCCCTGGTACTGGCAGGCCTGGGCATCACCAGCCTGTCCATGGCCCCCCGCAGCATCCCGGCGGTGCGCGAGTCCCTGGCCGCGCACACCCTGAACGAGTGCCGCCAGATCGCCGAGGCGGCCCTGGCCGCACCCAGCCCGGAGGCAGCCCGGGCGGCGGCGGCCGACGCTTCGCGCCTGCTCCGGTACGGCGACGGCGCAACCGTGCGGTGAGCCGGTCACGGTCACCAACGGGTCCGCGGGCGTGTCGCTCTGATCCACTACGCTGGTGGCGCTTTCACACGTCAACGAAGGACGCACATGGCCCGCCCCTACAGTCCCGGACCGAAGCAGTTCGTCTTCGCTGCCGGTGATGGCAACGATCAACAGGTCTCGGTGGGCGACCCTCAGGAAGCCTATGTGGCGTTCTCCGCGTTCTTCCGGGGTCGAGCGTCTGACACCTACACCATCAGGGACGAACCGGCGGGGCAGAGTCTGGTGCTCATGCCCCGTCGGGGTGTGATCTCCCGGATCAGGGATGCCGACCAACCTCGGTCGGAACACCTCCGGGTCGACAGGGCCAACCGCTACCTTCCGAGCGCGATGCTGTTCTTCGAGAACGGATATGCCGGCCTCGACTACTTCGGCCAGTGGTTCTCCGACCTCTCTGCCCTCGACGCGTCACCGGAGACCCGTGGTGCCGCCCGCGCCGCCACAATCACGACGGAAGCGGCGGCGATCGGAGAGGTCGCCCGGATCTGGGCGAATTCCGGCATCGTCGACCCGAGCGACGAGTACTACGTCTTCTTCGACTCGCATGGCGTCGACGATGACCGAGCCGAACGAGCCGAACTGCTCCAGTTGATCGAGTTCCTCGGTCTCGAACGGGTCGACGCCCCCGCCGGGGCCGCCGGTGGCGAAGTCTGGGTGCGCACCGACCCGCGCCTCGCCGTCGAATGTGCACGGTGGTCGTGAACATCGTCTTCACGCGTAGCAGCGGCTGGGTCCCGAAGGTGATCCGCGAGGACGGCGAGCTGAAGCTGATGCTCGCCGCGGGGGCCGACGCCAACCATGACCCTCGCACGTTCATGTTCCCGATCAAAGAAGCCCATCTCGCGGTGATCCGGGACGACCTGGCCCGACACCTGCTGCTGTGGAGTGCGGTCCTTCCGCTGTGCGACGCCGCCGGCACCCGGGGCCGGCTCGACGAGAACGCTGCCGTCGCGCTCCTGGACCCGGTCCTGCTCTCCCCGCCCGCGGACGTCGACGCGCTCTTCCAGCGCATCAGGTGGGACCGGACCCGGCTCGTTGCCCATGGCGCCGACATCGCGCTCCTTGAGCGCGGTCAGGTCTGCGCGGCGATGCGTGCCGCGACGGAGGGGTCGAACGAGAAGCGTGCCCAGGAGTATCACGCGGACCGCCGTCGCGCCGAGCGCGCAGTGGTCCTCGGGCCACTCGACGCGGCGATTCTGAGGTACACGGGCCAGTATCTGCATGGCGCGGCGATTCCACGGCGGAGCCCCGACGCCGTCGACCCCGCGCTGCTGCCCCAGGTTCTGCGGGTGATCGCCATCGCGGAGCAGGCGTGCGCCGGGATGCGGATCGGGCTCGATCCTCGGCGGGGACACCGGGCCACGGACAAGCGCGGCTGGGATCGGATGGCGGCGACGGTCGACGCGGCCGTGCGCCGCGCGTACCCCGAACTTGTCGACGACGCGGTGCGGACGGTGAGCTTCCTGATGTGCTCGGAGGCCGCGGACCGCGCCCGGAGTGCGCCCGTCGACGACGAGGGGGTTGCCGCCGACCTCGGTGAGAGCGCGAGAAAGACGGCCCTGTCGTTCACCGATGACAAGGGTGGCGAGAAGAAGTGGCTACTTGACGGTCCTCGCACTGCCTCGGCCGAGTTCTGGGAGTTCGTCGCCGATCGCTCTGCCGCGGACAACGAGGTGTTCACCATCGAGGACGAGGAGCTGGGGGAGGGGATCCAACTCCACTTCTACGCGGACTCGGTCGCCCGGATCACGACGGTGCGACACGGGGACGCCGGGTCGGATCCGCAGCACCGGGTCGAGTACGGCCTTGTCGACGGGATCGACGGGTACCGGAACCTGGTGAGCGCCTTCGTCCGCGGCGGCTGCGCCGCACTCGACCAGCACGGTCCCTGGATGTCGGATGTCGCCGAGTTCGAGCGTGCGCGTCGTCGGCGCGACGCCCGGTAGGCCCAGAGGGAATCCCGCACCCGGGTGGGGCGGGGAACTCGTCGTCACGGGAAAGGCCTGTCACTGTCTCTGCTCGGCGTCAGGACGTGTCGGCTCCGGTTGCCGGTCCAGGCCGCTTCGAGGATCGCGGTCAGGCTGGCGGTGTCGGTCGGGCCCGGATGGTTCTGGACCAAGCGGGTGACGCCACTGGCCATCTCCGCGAAGCGCGGCAGGTCGGCGCGTGCCACGCCGATGTCCGCCAAGGTGGGAGGGATACCGATGTCGGCAAGGAGCACGTCGAGCCAGGCGAGGAACGCATCCGCGGCCTCGGCATCCGAGGCGTCGGTCACGTCGAGCCCGCACACCCCGGCCAGGATGGCCAACCGGTCGCTGATGGCATCCCTGGCCGCGTCCAGCGCGTAGGGCAGGAGCAGCCCGACGCCCAGGCCGTGCGGCGTGTGCGTGGCCGCGCCGATGGGGTACTGGAGAGCGTGCGGGGCGGCGTTGCCAGCGTGGGAGAACGCGAGCCCGGCGAGCATGGACCCGTAGGACATGTCCGCGCGGGCCTCCGTGTCGCCTCCGTTGCGGACAGCACGACGCAGGCTGCGCGCGATCCGCTCCGCGGCCAGGAGCGCATAGTGGTCGGTGATCGGGTTGCGGCCGAGGAACACCTGCTCCACCGGGTCGCGCGGTCCGTGGGCCCGGGGTCGCGCGGTGTAGCTCTCCACCGCGTGGCAGAACGCGTCGATGCCGGAGTGGGCGGTGACGGTCGCAGGGCAGGTGTAGGTGAGTTCGGGGTCGACGATGGCGAAGTCGGGCACGATGTGGACGCTGGAAACGCCCACCTTCAGCTCGCGGTCCGGGTCGGTCAACACCGACACGGGTGTGAGCTCCGAGCCGGTGCCTGACGTCGTCGGGACCGCGACGAGAGGCATCGTCGGCCCCGGCACCTTCGACTCACCGTAGAAGTCGCGCGGCGACCCACCGTGACGCCGGATGACGCCGACGATCTTGGCGAGGTCGATCACCGTGCCACCCCCGATGGCGAGGATCACGTCGGCGTCCACCCCGGCGGCGACCGAGACGGCCAGGTCGACATCGGCGAGTGGCACGTCTGGAGTCGCGTCGGAGAACACCTCGACGACTCTGACCTTCTCCCGCACGGCGGCCACGATCTCGGCCACGCCCGGCTGCCCCAGAAGAACCCGGTCGGTCACGATGAGGACTCGCGAGCCACTCTCGGCCACCACTCGTGGGATGTTCTGCGCGACCCCTTCGCCCACTATCAGCTGGCGTGGTCCGCGGACGGTCTCAAGCATGTCTGTGCCTCTCCGGAACGTCGGCGGCGATGTGCTGGGGGGACGTCCAGGTCACCTGCGAGGCCGGGACGGCGTCGGCAAGGTTGGCCGCCCGGGTGGCGCAGGCGCACGTGCCGGGCGCCCGGAACAGTAGGCCGGTCACGGTAGGTCGATCGCCACGTACGTGAGGTCGAGGTACTCGAGGATGCCCTCGTGCGACCCCTCCCTGCCGATCCCGGACTGCTTCACGCCTCCGAACGGAGCTGACGGGTCCGATATCAGACCACGGTTGATGCCGAGCATCCCCGTCTCCAGCCCCTCGGTGAACCGGAGCGCCCGCTGGAGATCACGGGTGAAGATGTATCCGACCAGGCCGTGCTCGGTGTCGTTGGCCTTCGCCATCACCTCGTCGTCGGACGTGAACGAGATGATCGGCGCCACCGGGCCGAAGATCTCCGTCTCCAGCATCCGCGCATCGTCGGGCACGTCGACGAGGACCGTGGGCGGGTAGAAGTGGCCCGGCCCATCCGGACGCTTGCCACCCATCAGGACTCGGGCACCGCGATCGACCGCGTCGGCGACGAGTTCGTCGATCGTGGTGACCGAGGCTTCGTCGATCAACGCTCCGACGTCGACGCCGTCGTCGAGACCATGGCCCACCGAAAGCGCGCCCATCCGCTCGGCGAAGCGCGTCGTGAACTCCTCGCGTACCGGCTCCTCGACGTAGATCCGGTTGGCCGCGATGCAGGACTCCCCGATGTTGCGCATCTTGGCCACCATGGCACCGTCGAGCGCGACGTCCAGGTCGGCGTCGGCACACACGATCAGGGCCGCGTTGCCGCCCAGTTCCATGGAGGTGCGCAGCACGTTGTCCGCAGCCTGTCGGAGCAGCACGCGTCCGACCTCGGTCGACCCGGTGAAGGAGAGCTTGCGGGTCCGGCCGTCGGCCAGCAGTGCGGAGACCACCGCGCCGGACCGCTTGGTGGTCACCACGTTGACGACGCCCGGGGGAACGCCGACCTCCTCCATGATGCGGGCCAGGAGCAGCATGGTGAGTGGCGTCTGGGCCGCTGGCTTGGTGATCGTCGTGCAGCCCGCGGCCAGCGCGGGAGCGATCTTGCGGGCGCCCATGGCCAACGGAAAGTTCCAGGGCGTCACGAAGACGCACGGTCCGACCGGCTTCGGCACGGTGAGGATGCGATATCCCCCTGTGGGAGCGGTGCTGTAGCGCCCCTCGACGCGTACCGCCTCCTCGGCGAACCAACGGAAGAACTCGGCGCCGTAGGCCACCTCTGCCCGAGCCTCGGCGAGCGGCTTGCCCATCTCCAGCGTTATCAGCCGGGCGATCTCCTCGGAGCGCTCGGTCAGTGCCCGGTACGTCGCTGTCAACAACTCCGACCGTTTCCGCGGCGGGGTCGCCGCCCACCCCGCCATTGCCTGGCTCGCCGCGTCCAGAGCGGCGAGCCCGTCAACGACGTCGGCGTCCGCCACCTCGGCGATGGTCCTGCCGGTGGCCGGGTCCTCGACGGCAAAGGTGGCTCCGCCTGCGGCGTCGCGCCAGGCGTCGCCAATCCGGAGCCGCCGGTGTTCGGGGGCCAGGACGTTCATCGGGTCACTCATCGCGTCGCCTCCTGTGATCCTCTTGGTGATGTCCGGCGTGCCTCAGCGATCGCGCTGTGCGCGTACACGGACGGGTCACACGCCCTCGTCGGGGGCAGGGTCGCCGAGCGGGTCGAGTGTGGCCCTGGCCCGGTCTGCAGGGCGGGCGCATGGTGCCGTCACCGCCCGGCGCGGTTACCGTCCGGCCTCGGACAGCGACAGCCCCGTGCCCGCGTCGAACAGGTGCGCACGGTCCAGGTCGACTGTGACGAGCAGACGTTCGCCCGGCGTACCGGTGACTGTGGGTCGCGCCTTGACCTTGACGATCTCCGTCCCCACTCGGACGTCGACCACCGTTCGGTCACCGAGCGGCTCAAGCCCGTAGAGCTCACCCGACAACGACGCGCTCCCACGCTGCTCGACGGACAGGTCCTCGGCGCGCAGGCCCAGCAGAAGCGCGCGACCGTCCTCAGCCGTGGTCCAGCGGGGCCGCGGCAGCGTCCAGCCTTCCGCACCGATCAGACGATCACCCTCGGCGTGGCAGGCGAGCAGGCTGATCGGCGGGCTCCCGACGAATCCCGCGACCCACTTGTTGGCCGGACGCTCGTACACCTCGGTCGGCGTGCCGACCTGTTGCACCTTCCCCTCCTTGAGGACCGCGACCTGGTCGGCCATGGACAGGGCCTCGACCTGGTCGTTGGTCACGTAGACGAAGGTTGCCCCGAGGCTGCGGTGGATGCGGGTGAGTTCCGTGCGCATCTCGACGCGGAGCTTGAGGTCGAGGTTCGTCAGCGGCTCGTCCATGAGAAACGCGCGCGGGCTGCGGACCAGCGCCCGGGCCAGGGCGACGCGCTGCATCTCACCGCCCGACAACTGCGCGGGACGACGCTGCAGCAGACGTTCGATGTGCAGCAGGCTCGACATCTGCTCGACGGCAGCGGCGATCTCGCTCGAAGAACGCCGGCGTGCCCGCAGCGGCGAGGCGATGTTCTCGTACACAGTGTGTCGCGGGTAGAGGGCGTAGCTCTGGAAGACCATGGCCAGGTCGCGTGCGGCCGGGGCGTCACCTGTCGCGTCCCTTCCATTCAGGTGCACCGACCCGGCGTCAAGCTTCTCAAGGCCGGCGATCGCTCGCAGGGTCGTCGTCTTGCCTGCCCCGGAGGGTCCGAGCACGACGAAGAACGAGCCGTCCGGCACGTCCAGCGTCACCCCGTCCAGGGCCTGGACCTTGCCGAAGGACTTGCACAGCCCGTGCGCTGCCACGGTTCCCATCAGGCCACCAGCTCTTCCGTGCGCACGTCGTAGACCGCCGGGGTCCCGCCGGTGTGCCGCAACCCGACTCGTTCGTCAGCGGCGAAACGGACAGTCGGTGGCATCCGAACCCGTACGTCGCGCTGGCCGCTGTGGTCGACCACGTAGATGATCTCGTCGCCCAGCCACTCCGCCGAGACCACGCGAGCCGGGACCGAACCCTCCGCCCCTGGCGCGGTGACCTCCAGCGCCTCCGGCCGGACGCCTGCGACCAGGCGCCGGTCGCGCGGCAGGCCTGGCGGCGGCGTGAGGACCAGTCCGCCCTGACCGTGCAGCTTCCCGTCGGCCACCTCCATCTCGATCAGGTTCATCGGCGGCGAGCCGATGAAGGCGGCGCAGAAGAGACTCGCCGGGCGGTCGTAGACCTCCAGCGGCGTGCCGATCTGCTCGACGCGGCCCTTGTTCAGGATCGCGATGCGGTGACCGAGCGACATCGCCTCGACCTGGTCGTGGGTGACGTAGACCATCGTCGCCCCCAGCTCCCCCTGCAGGTGCTTGATCTCCGTGCGCATGTCCGCCCTCAGCTCCGCGTCCAGATTGGTGAGAGGTTCGTCCATGAGGAAGGCGCGTGGTCGCCGCACCAGGGCGCGGGCAAGCGCGACACGCTGCTGCTCCCCGCCGGACAGCTGGCGCGGTCGCCGGTTCAGGAGCGGACCGAGCCGCATCAGCCGTGCGGCCTCGTCGACCCGCGCGTGCACCTCCTGCTTGGGCAGTCCCTCGGCCCGCAGTGGGAACGCCAGGTTGTCGCGGGTTCGCAGATGCGGGTAGAGGGCGTAGAACTGGAACACCATGGCGATGTCGCGCTCGGCGGGCGGCAGGTCGTTGACCAGCGTGTCGCCGATGCGGATGTCGCCCGTCGTCTGCCTCTCCAGGCCGGCTATGGCCCGCAGCGTGGTCGTCTTGCCGCAGCCCGAAGGGCCGAGCATCACGAACAGTTCGCCGTGGCCGATGGACAGGTCCACGCGGTCAACCGCGACCGTCCCGTCCGGGTAGCGCTTGTGCAGGGCGGTCACCTCGATGCCTGCCATCAGCGTCGCACCGCCCCGAGCGTCACACCGGCGATGAGGTGCCTGCGCACCAGGTACGCGAAGACGAGCACCGGAAGGGCGAACACCACGGAGGCGGCGGCCACGAGACCCCAGTCAGTGGTGGTGCCGCCGATGAGGCCGGCGATGGCGGGTGGGGCGGTCCGGACGCTGTCGCTGGAGGTGAGGAAGGTGGCGAACACGAACTCGTTCCACGAGAAGATGAGTGCGAAGACCGCCGTCGCGGCGATGCCGGGCACGAGCAGGGGAAGGGTGAATCGCCGGAACGCCTGCAGGCGGGTGTAGCCGTCGAGCATGGCGGCATCCTCGTACTCCGCGGGCACCTCGTCGACGAACCCCTTCATCATCCAGATCGTGAACGGGACGTTGAACGCGGTGTAGATGAGGATTAGGCCGAGCTTGTTGTCGATGAGCCCGACCTGGCGGTACATGAGGAAGATCGGGATAACGACCACCACGGGCGGCATGAAGCGGGTGGACAGGATGAAGAACAGTTGGTCCTTCTTGGCCTTCACGGCGAAGCGTGAGTAGGCCCAGGCCGCCGGGACCCCCAGCACGGTGGCCAGCACTGTGGAGACGCCGGCGACCACGACGGAGTTGAGGAACGAGGTGGACAGGGCCGTACGACCGCCGTCGGGCGCGACGAACACGTCCTTGTAGTGGTCCAGGGTGACAGTGAAGTCAAAGAACTTGGCGGGGATAGCGTAGACGTCCCGGTTCTCCTTGATGGACGTCTCGATCATCCACAGCACCGGAAAGAGCATCACGACGGCCAGCAGGGTCAGCAGCGCGACCTCCAGCACGGAGCGGCCCCGGCCGCCGAGGCGGCGCGCGGGGGCCGTGTGATCCCGGGCAGGACCTGTGGACACGGCCTCGTCGACGGAGACGGCCATCAGCCCTCCTTGAGCTTGTTCAGGTAGCGCAGGTAGAACTGCGTGAGGACGATGACGACGAGGACCATGAGGATCCCGTACGCCGAAGCGGTTCCGGTGTTGAAGCCGAGGAACGCGACCTTGTAGACGTGGAAGGACAACGTCTCGGTGGAGACACCCGGACCACCGTTGGTGAGGATGTAGACGAGGTCGAACAGTCGGAACGCCTCGATGGCCCTGAACATCACGGCAATGAGCAGCAGTGGCCACACCAGCGGAAGAGTGATGGTGCGGAACCGGAACCACTCGGACGCCCGGTCGATCGAGGCGGCCTCGTAGAGGTACTTGGGAACCGCGGTAAGGCCCGCGAGCGCGATGAGCATGATGAACGGCGTCCACTGCCAGGTGTCGACCACGACCAGGGAGATCAGTGCCGTTCGCTGCCGGGTGAGCCACTCCACCTGCCCCAGGCCGACCGAGCCGAGCAGGCTGTTGACCACGCCGAACTGCGCGTCGAGCATGAATCGCCAGAACAGCCCGACCACGACCGGCGACAGCATCATCGGGACCAGGAACAGAGTGGTCAGCAGCCCCCGCCCATGCGTGCGCCGTGAGATCAGGTAGGCGATGCCGAAACCGAGCACGGTCTGCAGGCCGACCGCGCCGACCACGTAGATCAACGTCGTCAGGGCCCTCGTGTGGACCTGCGCCGACGTCAGGATGGCGGTGTAGTTCCCGAACCCGATGAAATTGGCGGGCCCACCGCGGGTGGCCGAATAGTCGGTGAAGGACAGGTACAACGCCCACAGCAACGGGAACACCGACATGGCGAGCAACAGCAGCATCGCGGGGGAGATGAAGGTGACGGCGAGCCAGCGGTCGCTCAACCGGCGGGACCGACCCGGTGCAGGTGGCGTCGCGGACGCCACCTGCCCGGGGTGATCGGTCGTCAGAGGGGCGGCGTCACTCACAGTCCGCCGCCACCCTTGCGGTTGCTCGAGTCGAGCACGCTCTGCTGCTCCTTGGCGATGTCGTCGAGCGCATCCTTCGGATTCTTCGCGCCGTTGAGAGCCGCGTTCACGTTGGTGTTCTCAATTTCGACGAGGCGCGCGTACTCGGGCACGTTCCACATGTCCCGCATCCGCGGAACCGAGTCGGTGTACACCTGGTTGAACGGCCCGGCGTTGAGGAACTCGGGCGACTCCAGGGCGTCCGTACGCGATGGCACACCACCGGCCGCGGCCCACTTCTTCTGGACGTCGGCCTGCTCGAACCACTTCATGAAGTTCAGGGCCTCGGCCTGGTTCGCCTTGGAGGAGTAGGCCGACACGTGCATGCCCATACCGCCGAGGGGGACCAGGTTCGTCTTCTGGCTCGGCAGTGTGGCGAAGCCCAACTTGTCGAGAATCTGCTCCCGGGTGGTGCCGAGCGTCGACTGCTTCGGATCAAGCAGGCCGCCGCTCGCGGCGATCCAGTTGAACGCGATGCAGGCCTTGCCCTGGGCGACCGCCGCGTTCACCTCGTCGATGAACCAGTTGCCGGAGCCCTTGGCGGTCAACGGCTTCATCTTGTTGACCAGGACGTCCATCGCCTCCTGGCCCGCAGCGTCGTTGAGGACGCCGTCGATCTTGCGGTTCTTGGGGTCCCAGAGGTTGCCGCCGTAGACGCCGTTGACCGTGTTGTAGGTGACGGCCGCGGCGTCGGAGCCGTTGGCCTGGTGGAAGGCCAGCCCGCTGACGCCGGGGTTGTCCGCCTGGCACTTCTCGGCGGCTGAGATCATCTGGTCCCAGGTCTGCGGTGGCTTGTCGCCGATCAGGTCCTTGCGGTAGATCATCGTCCAGGTGTCGCCGAGCAGCGGCAGTCCGTACAGGCTGGCGTTCTCGTCGCGCTTGCCGGTCTCCGCCTGGGGGAACTGGCCGTAGGCCGCCAGAAGGTAAGGGTTGTAGGCAGTGACGTCGATGTTCTCCTTGACGAAGTCGGTGAGGTCGAGGATGTTGCCGTTCGTCACGGCCTCGCCGATGTGTTGCGAGTCCAGGATCGCGATGTCGAAGTCGGTCTTGCGCGCGGCGAACTGGGTGAACATCGCGTCGTGCCAGTTCGCGTTCGGCACGGTGTTGACCTTGATGGTCGCGTTCGGCCGCTCTTTCTTGTACTCCGCGTTCGCGAAGGCTTCCAGTGCTTGGGCGGGGGGCCAGTCGAACCAGATGAAGCTGAGGGTCAGCGGGTCCTTGGTGAGCTCCGGGATGGTCGCCGGTGCCTTGGGGGCGCTCGCCTTCCCGCCGTCGTCCTTGCCCTCGCCGCAAGCCGTCACGGTCGCGGCCACCAGCAGCATGGCCGCCGTCGCCAGCCGTACTTTCCGGGAGGGAACGGACATTGTTCCTATTCGCTTCGGATAGCCCATTGTTATGCCTGCTCTCTGGGTGGGAACTTCTAGAACCTCGCTATGTGCTTCGCCGAGCAGTTGCTGGGTTCTTCAGGCGTGTCGCCGGGCCGGCGCGGGGGTCGACCCGCAGGTTGGCGTCACGAGTGCGCCGCGATGTACTGGATCTTCATGCTGCGGCCCGGTGACGAACCGGGCGGGACGTCGAGCATGATCATGGGAGCTCCAGGTGATCGAAGTAGAGCGATGGCGGGCGGTTCCGCGATGGTGCAGGATGGCGGTCGTCCGTCACTTTTCCTATACGATCCAGTGGGGGCGTCAGCATGCCGCAGTGTTGTGACTGATGTCAATAGGTTCGCGAAGGCGCAGGAAGGGACCTCACGTCACGATGGACGACGAAGCGATGATCGCGCGGGGCCGCAGGGCCGTGACGGGCGGAATGCCGCCGGGTAGATCCGGCGGCCGGCTTGCCGACGAGGTGTACGACACGCTGCTCGGACAGCTGATGTCGCTACGGATCGAGCCTGGCTCCCGCGTCACGATCGACGTCCTGGCGCGTGAGCTGGGGGTCTCGCAGACGCCGATCAGAGACGCTCTGAACCGGATGGAGGCCGAGGGCCTGGTCGTGCGTGTGCCCCATGCCGGCTACCGCATTCCTCCCCAGATCACCCGTCACCGATTCGAGGACATGCTCGAGGTCCGCCTGCTCCTCGAGCCGGCCGCGGCGCGGAGATCCGCCGAACGCGCGTCCGCGGAGCAGGTGGCCGGTCTGCGACGAATGCTGGAGGAGATGGCGGAGCTGGAGGGGGGCAACGAGCCCATGGCCTACGGCGCCTTCGGGCTGCGCGACGCCGCTTTTCACGATCTCGTCGCCCTGAGCGCGGAGAACCAGGTCATTCGCGAGACGCTGGCTCGCCTGCACAGCCACGTGCACCTCTTCCGCCTTCACCACGACACCCAGGTCACCCACCTGGCCATGGCCGAGCACGAGGACGTCGTGGCCGCGATCGCCGCCCGTGACCCCGACGCCGCCGCCTACGCGATGCGTCGGCACATCCTGCGGTCAGGCGAGCGTTTCCGCCGATTCTTCGACGAGATTGAGGGCGCGGACGAGGTGGCGGCAGAGGCTTGACGGGCAGCCTGGGCCGAGGAATGCTAACTCAATTCAGATCGGATCGGATTGGATCCACCTCACCCGCCCCCCAGATGCGAGGAGAAGCAGGTGCCCAGAGCGCTGCTCCTGACCGGCGACGCCGCCGAGGAGCTCGACACCATGTATCCCTACTATCGCGTGCAGGAGGGCGGCTGGGACGTCGACGTCTCGTCACGGACGATGCGTGACGTGCAACTGGTCATCCACGAGTTCGACCCCAACTCCGACGCCTACGTGGAGAAGAACGGCCGGAAGCTGCCGGTCGACGTGCCCTGGGCCGAGGTCGACGTCGAGCGCTACGACGCCCTCATCATCCCCGGCGGACGTGCCCCCGAATGGATCCGGGTCGACGCCGACGTCAGGCGCATCACCGAGCACTTCTTCGCGCGCAACCTCCCCATCGCGCTGGTGTGCCACGGCGCGCAGGTACCAGCGGTGTACGGGCTGCTGAAGGGCCGAAAGACGGCGTGCTTCCCGCCCATCACCGGTGACATGGAGAACGCGGGCGCGACGGTCATCGACGCTCCCGACGTCGTGGACGGCAACCTCGTCTCCTGCCGGGGCTGGCCCGACATGCCGCAGTTCGGCAGGGCGATGATGGAGCTCTTTTCGAAGTCCGTGAACCCCGCATCGGCATGAGCACACCCGGCCTGCCCCGGTGACGACACTTCGGACCGTCACAGTCGACGGCGCCCCCGTCCACGTCCTGGAGAGCGGCGGCACCGGACCCGCGGTGCTGATGCTGCACGGCTCCGGACCTGGCACGACCGGGTCCGGAGCCTGGGCCGCGACGGCGCAGGCGCTGGGCACGTCCTGGCACCTGCTGGCTCCTGACCAGGCGGGGTTCGGCCGTACGCCTGTTCCGGCGGGCTCCCGGGGTGGGCTCCGGCTGTGGACGGAGCAGGCCGCGGGGCTGATGGATGCTCTCGGTATAGAGCACTACGCCGTGGTGGGTCACTCCATGGGCGGTGCCGTGGCGCTGGCGTTGGCGGCCGCGCGCCCCCAGCAGGTCACCCGTGTCGTGGCGGTCTCGACGATGGGCGCCCCCGGGGCGCCGCTGTCCGCCGAGCTCGAGGCGATCTGGGCCGCCCCCGCCGGCCCGCCCGGGGCACGAGACATGCTGAGTCGCCTCGTCCTCGACCAGGCGCTCGTGACCGACTCGGCCGTCGACGCCCGGGCGGCCGCGATGCGAGCGGGGGCTGCCGCATTCGCGTCGTTGTTCCCCCCACCCAGGGCACGATGGGTCGACGAACTCACCCTCTCGGCGCAGACGCTGGCAGCGATCCGCGCGCCCGTGCTGCTCGTCCACGGCGCCGAGGACCGAGTCACCCCGCTCGGGACGGCCGCCCAGCCCCTGCTCGAGCACCTGGCCGATGTCCGTCTGCACGTGCTCGGCCGATGCGGGCACGTGCCGGCGATCGAGCACCCGCACGAGTTCAGGCAACTGCTGTCGTGCTTCCTCCGCCCGGACCGAGGTCACTGACGCAGCCGTTCGTCGTCGAAGGCGATCTCGATCAGCGGGCTGCCAGGGACATCCCGGCGGATCCTTGCACGATCCTGCCCACGCGCAGGCGCAGCGGGCGACGAGCCGGGCAGTCACGCAACGGCCGACGCGTTCCTGCGCGGCGGGCAGTGGCGGGGGCGCGGCTGACACGGCCCATGCCCCGGCCATCCAAGAGGATTGGGCAAGAGGCGAAGAGGATCATTCTTTTCGCGGGCCCGGCACAGCGGTCTCCTGGAAGGGACACACTCCCACGGATTCTGACGAATCCTCAGGCCCCAGGAGGCAGACCATGAAGGTAGCCGTCGTCACCGGTGCAAGCTCCGGCATCGGCCAGAGCGCCGCCCTGCAGATCGCCCGGCGCGGTGCCGGCGTCATCCTGACCTACAGCTCGAACGAACAGGGTGCCAAGGACACCGTCGCGAGGATCGAGCAGCAGGGCGGCACCGCCGTGGCGCTGCACCTGGATCTCGGCGACACGGCGGGGTTCACCGTCTTCCGGGAGACCGTTGCCGAGGTGCTGCGCGAGACCTTCCAGCGGCACTCCTTCGACCACCTGGTCAACAACGCCGGATTCGCCGGCATGGCGATGATCGAGGACACCCGCGAGGAGGAGTTCGACAGGCTCACGGACGGCCTGTTCAAGGGGCCGTTCTTCCTCACCCAGGCACTGCTGCCGCTCCTCGCCGATGGCGGCGCCATCGTCAACCTGACCAGCAACTCCACGCTGCCCCAGGTGACCGCGCCCGGATACTCCGTCTACGCGGCTCTCAAGGGCGCCGTGGCGGTGCTCACCCGCTACATGGCCAAGGAGTTCGGTCCCCGCGGCATCCGCGTGAACTCGGTCGCACCGGGGGCCACCGTCACCCGCTTCGCCGACGACGCGTTCAGCAAGAACCCGCAGATCATCCCGGAACTGGCGAAGACCTTCACTCTCGGACGCGTCGGCGAGCCCGACGACATCGGCATGGTCATCGCCATGTTGGTCTCCGAGGAAGGCCGGTGGATCACCGCCCAGGACATCGAAGTCTCCGGTGGCCAGAACCTCTGAGCTACTCCTGCTGTGGGCTGAGGACCACGCCAAGGGACATCTGCCCAATCCTGCTTATGCAGCGGCCCCGCCTAGAGGTTGGTGCAAGACTGGAACCATGTCTGCCCTGGACGAAATGCGCGAGCTTCTCAACCGGCATGCGCGACCCGACATGAGCACGGCGATCGACGGCATCCGGGTATGCAGGTTCACCCATCCGAATGCTTCCGCGGCCGGGATGTCCGGCACCGTGCTCGCAGTCATCGCCCAGGGCGGCAAACGCCTCGCCCTGGGCGAGCGCCTCTACGAGTACGGGCCCGGCGAGTACCTGATCGCCTCTGCCGACCTCCCCGTTACCGGCCATGTCCTGGAGACCGGGCAGCCCACCCTCGGCTTCGGCATGACTCTCGCTCCCTCGGCCCTTGCCGAACTCCTCCTGGAAGCCGACCCCCGGGACCTGCCGGCCACCCCACGCACCGCCGCACCCGGCATTGCCGTCTCCACGGCCCCACCCGCACTGCTGGACGCCATCGTGCGCCTGCTGCGGCTGCTCGAGCAGCCGGCGGACCGCAAGATCCTCGCCCCCATGGTCAAGCGGGAGATCCTCTGGCATCTCCTGCGTGGTGAGCAGGGAGTCGCCATCCGCCAGCTCGGTCTCGTCGACAGCGGACTGGCCCACATCAACCGGGCCGTTCGACAGATCCGGGAGAACTACGCCACCGCCTTCCGCGTGGAGGACCTGGCGGAGATCGCCGGCATGAGCGTCTCGGCGTTCCACCGCAACTTCCAGACCGTCACCGGGATGAGCCCCATCCAGTTCCAGAAACGCATTCGCCTGCAAGAAGCCCGTCTCCTGCTCGCCAGCCGCCCCTCAGACATCACAGGTGTGGGCCTTAGCGTCGGCTACGACAGCCCCTCCCAGTTCAGCCGTGAGTACCGCCGGATGTTCGGCACACCGCCCAGCAAGGACACCCAACTCCGCACTCCGCCGGCAGAACTCGTCACCGCGCTGCCCTGAGCGCGCGACTCGTCAGGCGCGACAGGCAGCTATGACATAGATGGGATTACATATCTAGAGCGATCTCAGGTATGAAGGCCGAAGGCACGTCTCGGTGCTGAATCCTGAGAAGGAGCGACAGATGAAACATGCCCTGCGCCGCCTACGAATGGGGGCGGTCGCGCTCGCTGCCTGCACACTTGGGCTGAGCCTCCTGTCGGTACCCGCCGCCGAGGCGTACTCGGTTGCCCCTCTCGCGCCACGGTCCGAGCGGGCACCGGAATCGAACCAGTTTGCGGCAGAGGGTGTGACCACGATCGGTGAACTCCGCACCGTCGACAGCTCCCTGTCCTACGCCCCCAACGGCGGGACGCAGATCATTCAGCACCCCGGTGCCACCTACGTCAAGGTGCACTTCAGCTCACTGCGACTGGCCCAGGGCGACTACGTCACCGTGTCGAGCCGCGACGGCAAGGAGAGCCACCGCTACGACCGCCACCTGAACCGGGCGACCGGTTCGGACTACACCACCGACGGACAGCCGGGCTTCTGGGCGATGTCGGTGGAGGGCGACACGGCCGTGGTGACTCTGCACACCAACCGCCCCTCACGGGGCAGCGCCGCCACCATTGACCGGTTCTGGCGCGGATACGACCGCACGGAGATCGCGGCACACAACTTCTCCACCCAGTCCGTGTGCAGCACCGACGCCCGACGGGACGTGGTCTGCTACCAGAGCAGCCACCCGACCGAGTACGCCCGCGGCAGGGCGGTGGCGCGGCTGCTGATCAGCGGCGGTGGACTGTGCACCACCTGGCGGGTCGGCAACACCAACCGGATGCTGACGAACAAGCACTGCTTCTCGACGCAGTCCGCCGTCAGCGGCAGCGAGATGCAGTTCAACTACCAGTGCGCCACCTGCGGCGGCGCGAATCCCGGCGCCGGTACCAAGGTCAGCGGTGCCACCCTCTACAAGGTGAGCAGCGGCGGCTCCAACCAGCTGGATTACACCCTGTTCTCGGTCAACAACTTCGCCGCCATCCAGGGATTCGGCACGTTGTACCTGGCAACCACCGCCACCAGCAACGGCACCCGGATCTACGTCCCCGGGCACGGCGACGGCAGCGCGAAGCGGCTGTCGATCTTCGAGGACACCCAGAATGGCGCGACCTGCGCCGTCCGGAATGCGAACTACAACACCTGGAACATCAGTTACAGCTGTGACACCTCCGGCGGCAACTCGGGTTCACCTGTGCTGAACGCCAGCCACCGTGTGGTCGCCCTGCACCACCTGGGCGGTTGTCCGTCGAACCAGGGCGCGAAGGCGCACCTGATCTACAACGAGATCGCCAGCCTGATCGACAACGGCTGAGGCCTGGGCCCAGCGCCACATCTCAGCCTTCGATAGGGCAAGTGACCGGCTGCCGGCCGACCGAAGCCAGCGTCGTCACATACAATGACGCTCGTCTATGTGGCCGGAGCTGGTATGTGTGTGCCGGAACAGCTCGGATCGCTGCGGCGCGGTTACCACCGCGCCGCAGCGGTGCGAGCGGGAGCACCTCAGCGTCGGACGGCCGGAGGTTTTCTGCTGGCCCGGCCCCTGTGGTGAGGGACCAGCCGTCTTGGAGGATGACGATGCGCAGCTTTCTCGCGGTGTTCAGCGCCGCCCTGATCCTCGGCGCCGCAGTCGGCAGCGTTCCGGCCGGTGCGTCAGGGGCCTCCACGCCCTCGTGCCCCCGTGGCCTGCTCTTCTGTGAGGACTTCGAGCGACTGCCTCCCGGGGGTCCCAGCACGTTGAACTGGGGCGTCGACACCCGCCACGGGACGCTCACTGTCGAACGTGCCCGCCGTGGCAACCAGGTGCTGCACATCCACACGGTGGACAACGGACGTGCCTTCCTGCGCGTCGACGACTTCGCCGCGCCGGGCAACCGCTTCTACGGCCGGATGCGTCTGCGCGTCGATGCCTTCCCGACAGCCCCGGACTGGGCGCACTTCACGCTTGTGGAAGCGACCGGCACCGGCAGCGCCGAGGTCGTTCGTCCGGTCGGTGGCCAGTACGCGCCCACGGTCCCCGGGACCTTCTGGGGAGTTGGCGCCGACGGCGGCCCGACCGGCGACTGGACCAACTGGCGGGAGTCCGCCCCGGTCGTTGAGGACACCTGGCAGTGCTTCGAGTGGAAGATCGACGCGGCGGACAACCGCGTCGCGGTGTGGATCGACGGCGTGGCGAACCCGGAGCTGACCGCCTCGACGAACGACCACGGTGGCAACGACGTTCCCTTCGTCCTGCCGACGGTCGACACGGTGAAGGTCGGCTGGCAGCTTTACCAGGGCGGCACCACACCTGGTGAGTTTGACCTCTGGATTGACGACATCGCCCTGTCGAGTAAGCGGCTCGGCTGCTGATCGGGAGCCCGGCGGCTCAGGGGCTCTCGACACCTGTGGTCGTGATGTCAGTCCCGTTGGCGCCGACCGATGAGGACGACGGTTGGTGCCGGCCGTGGCCGGCCGGCACTTTCCCGCGCGCTGGGGGAGAATCGATTCATGTTTGTCATCAGGGAGCGGTTCTTCTCGATCGGCGACGACTTCGACGTGCTCGACGAGCACGGCACCAAGGTCTTCCACGTCGACGGCAAGGTGCTCAGCGTTCGCAACAAGGTCGTCATCGAGGACGCCTCCGGCCATGAGGTCGCCACGCTGCACCGGCACCTGGTGGCGCTGCGTCCCACATACGAGATCCGGATCGGCGGCGAGAAGGCCGCAGAGGTCCGCAAGAATCTGCTCACGCCGTTCCGCGACAAGTTCACCATCGACGTGCCGGGGCCCGACGACCTGGAGATGAAGGGTGACCTGCTCGACCACGAGTACGTGATCGAGCGCGACGGCGACGAGGTGGCCGTGGTCTCCAAGCGGTGGCTGACGATCCGGGACACCTACGCCGTGCAGGTCACTGCCGGCGTGGACCCGCTCCTCATCATCGGCAGCGTCCTCGCGCTCGACCTGGCCATGAACCGCGACAAGAAGAAGGACGACGAGGGCTGAGCCGCTGCGCCGCGAACAGCCCGTGACCGGGCTGGCCAGGAGCGGCCGATTGCGCTAGCGGCTGTGGGGCCGGATGTTGTGGTTGAGGTGAAAGACGTTGTGCGGGTCAGAGATCGTCTTGAGTGCGGTGAGCCTGGCGAGCTTGGCGGCCGGGTAGGCGCGGCGTACCCCGCGTTGCCCCTCGTCGGCGGCGAGCGAGTTGACGTAGACGCCGTCGGCGTACGGGTCGAGCGCGGCTCCGGCACTGCGAGCCGCTGCCATCTGGGCGTCGTCTTCGGACGGCTCGGTCCAGCGGGAGCCGGCACCGAACTCGAACGTGGTGCCGCGGTGGCTGAACGCGGCGTCGGCGTCCGCGACGTCGGCGATCGCGCCACCGTGTGCCTGTAGGCCGACGCTGGGCAGGTAAGCGTTGGCGTGTAGGTCCGCCGCGCCGCGCAGCAGGAAGGCCTCGATCGCGGCTGTGGGAAACTGCCGCAGGTAGTGCGCGCTGGAGTACCGGCGGTAGGCGTGGCCGCCGACGGTGTCGTCGCGTTGCTGCAATTCCAGGTATGACGGGGTGGTGACCCGCTCAGCGCCCGGGCGCCCGAGCGCGCGCATCGCCGGCAGCAACTCGTGACCCTGCGCCGGGTCGCCGACCCATACAAAGCCGACGGTGGCGATCGGGCCGCTGGCCGTGCTGTTGACATCGGCGGTGAAGGTCGCCTGCCGCGGCGCGACGGCGTTGAGGTCCCGCCAACCTTCGAGTACTGGTACGGCGTCCTCGGCGCGGAAGTCGAACTCGGCGACCAGGGTCTGCGTTCCGGTGTGGTGCAGTTGGAACTCGAAGTCGGTGACGATGCCGAAGTTGCCGCCCCCGCCGCGCAGGCCCCAGTAGAGGTCGGGGTTCTCGGTCCGGCTCGCGGTCACCACCTCCCCGTCCGCGGTGACCATCGTGTAGGAGACGACGTTGTCGCAGGCCAACCCGTGTTGGCGGGCGAGCCAGCCCATGCCGCCGCCGAGGGTCAGGCCGCCGACCCCGGTGTGCGAGACGTTGCCCGCGGTCGTGGCGAGACCGAATGGCTGCGACGCCCGGTCGAGTGCGCCGAGCAGCGCGCCGCCCTGGACCCGGGCGCGCCGCCGGATCGGGTCGACCCGTACGCCGTTCAACGGGGTCAGATCGATCATCAAGCCATTCGCGGGAACGGCGAGGCCGGCCACGTTGTGCCCGCCGCAGCGCACCCCGATCTCCAGGTCGAGTTCGCGGGCCAGGCGCACCGCGGTCACCACGTCGGTGACGCTCGCGGCCTGCACGATCATCCGGGGGCGGCGGTCAACCATGGCGTTCCACACGGTGCGGGCCGCGTCGTAACCCGGGTGACCCGGGATGAGGAGACGGCCGTCGAAGCGAGGGCTGGTCGTTGTCGTCATGGTTCTGAGCCTGACGGAAATCGGTACACCCGGTAAGGTCCGATTCTATGGGCCGAATCAGGACCAATTCGAGCACTGCGGTGGACCTTCTCATCCATGTCGACAGGTCCGCCACCGAACCGCTGCACCGGCAGATCGCAGCCTCGATCCGGGGCAGCATCCGGGCCGGCCGGTTGCGTCTGGGGACGTCCCTGCCACCCACCCGCACCATCGCGGCCAACCTGGGAGTGTCACGCGGCGTCGTGGTCGAGGCATACCAGCAACTCGTCGCCGAGGGCTACCTCACCAGCCGGGCGGGCGGCTACACCCAGGTCGCGGTCGAGCCGGTTCCAACGCCCACTGGTCGCCACGGCGGGGATCGGCCGGCGGCCCGAATCGACTTCGGGTACGGGCGCACCGACGTGTCGTCGTTTCCCCGGGCCGCCTGGCTGCGTTCGGTGCGAACGGTCCTCACCACCACGCCGAACGAACGCTTCGCCTACCTCGACGGGCGCGGCGTACCCGAACTGCACGCAGCGCTGACCGACTACCTCGACCGGGTCCGTGGCACCTCGGCCCGCCCGGAGAACATCGTGATCTGCAGTGGCTACGGCCAAGGCGTCGCGCTGATACTCCAGGTGCTCGCGGCGCGCGGCGCCCGCCGGTTGGCCGTCGAGGACCCATCTGCGGACGATGACGCCCGTCTCGTCGCGGCCACCGTAGGTCTGGACGTGATCGGCGTCCCGGTCGGGCCGGACGGCATTTTCGTCGAGAGGCTCGAACAGACCGACGCCGACGCCGTCGTGCTGACGCCCTCGCACCAGTGGCCCACCGGCGGTGTCCTGTCGGCCACCGCGCGGGCCCGGGTCATCGGCTGGGCGCAGCGTCGCGGCGCCGTGGTGATCGAGGACGACTACGACGCGGAGTACCGCTACGACCGTTCGCCCGTCGGGGCCATGCAGGGGCTGGCGCCCGACACCGTCGTCTACTGCGGTACAGCGAGCAAGACCCTGGCGCCGGGGCTGCGCCTCGGGTGGCTGCTTGCGCCGGCAGACCTGGTCGACGACATCACGGCGGCGAAGGTACGGGCCGACCGCGGCTCACCCGTCATCGACCAACTAACCTTCGCCGACTTCCTCACCCGCGGCGAGTTCGACAGGCACCTACGGCGCATGCGCCCGATCTACCGCCGCCGCCGTGACGCCCTCCTGGCCGCGCTTCGCGCACGGCTGCCCGAACTGGAACCGGTCGGCGTCGCGGCGGGCCAACACGTCGTCACCTGGCTCCCGCACGACCTCGACGAGGCGCCGGTCGTGGCTGCCGCCGCCCGACGCGGACTGGTCGTGCAAGGCGTCTCCCGGTACCGACTGGACCCCACCGGAGCCGGCGGGCTGATCTTCGGCTACGCCACCCTCACCGAACGATCCATCACCGACGGAGTGGAATCCCTTGCCGACGCGGTCGCCGAGGTCCGCGCGCTGAACTGCCGCTGATGGCGCCCGTCGACGATGCCAGGTCGCGGGGATCGGCCTCGCGGAACCAGGCGCGAGGCGTACGCTCGACGGCCCGGTCAGAATAGGTACCGAGAGGATCCGGTGACGGTGATGTCCGACCTGTTTGACTACGACGCTGAGTTGCGCCTGCACAACGAGCTCTTCCGCGCCGCTGCCCGGGTCGGCTCTCACGACCGTGTACTCGACATCGGCTGTGGTACCGGCCAGTCCACACGCGACGCTGCCCGTGCCGCCGTCGACGGAAGCGCCACAGGCGTGGATCTGTCCGCGCCAATGCTCGAACGGGCCCGTCAACTCAGCGACGAACAGGGCTTGCCCAACATCACCTACCAGCAGGCGGATGCCCAGGTGCACCGCTTCCCGCCGACGCATTTCGACCTCTGCATCAGCAGGTTCGGCACCATGTTCTTCGCCGACCCGGTCGCCGCGTTCGCCAATATCGGCCGTGCCCTGCGCCCCACGGCGCGCCTGGTGCTGCTGGTCTGGCAGGACCGCGACCGCAACGAATGGGCCACCGCGATCCGCAGGACCTTCACCACCGCCTCAGCTACGCCCCACGGTCCGAACCCATTCTCACTCGCCGACCAGAGCGTGACGGAAGGCATCCTGACGGCGGCCGGCTTCGCGGACGTCAGCTTCACCGACGTGCACGTACCCGTCTACTACGGGCCGGACAGCGCCAGCGCGTTCGACGCTGTCTTCCGTCTGTGGGAATTCAAAGACCTGCTTGCCAACCTCGACGCCGCGGCTGCCGAGCAGGCACGCGCGCGGCTACGCGCCACCCTCGACGCCCACCACACCGACGGCGGCGTGTACTTCGACTCGCGAGCCTGGATCGTCACCGCTCGTCGCCGTCACTGAACGCGCATCGTCCTCGACCAGCGGAACGCGCGTGGCTGGCCGACGGCAGCGAACAGGCGACACCCGTCCGGTCAATGAAGCACCGGACGGGTGTCGCCGCTCGTCGATGAGGTCCTAGGTGGCCGGTGACTCGCGGCCCGCCGCCGGCACCCTGTCAACTGATGCGCTGTCGGATGCCGCTCAACAGCGGCCGAGATCCTCCCACTGCTGGGTCCAGCCTGGCTCGGATCCCTGTGTCCAGTGCCGCGCCCGCCACAGGTGCTTGCCCTCGCCGGACGGCGGACCGCCCGGGTCGCCGTACCTGCTCTTCTCGTGCTTCACGGTCTGGCCGCCGGTGTAGGCCGTGCCGAAGGCCCACTCCGGCGCGGTCGAACAGTTGGCGGCCGGCGGCGGAGTGGTGGGCGGAGTCGTCGGCGGCGTGGTCGGTGGCGTGGTCGGCGGGTTCGTCGGGGTCGAGCAGGTGCCCGTCGTGGCCACCGTGTCCGCGAACGCGCTGCCCGCCGACCGGTACGCCGTCGTCTTCGACGTCACCTGCGCCGGGGTCAGAACCTGGTTCTTCGCGAACAACACCCAGTCGACCTGCTGGATGTAGGTGCTCAACCCACCGGTGTGGGCCGCCGTGTCGATGAACCAGAGGTTCCAGTTGATCGTCATGGTCTGCCGCGGGTAGAACTTGCCCGAGTGGTCGCCCACCTGCACGCCGTCGATGTAGTAGATGACGTGCCCGTTCGCGACCGTCGCCACCAGGTCGTGCCAGCCGTTGAGACTGCTGCGCTGCTCCGAGTGCACGTTGTCCGCGTACCAGGGGTCGTTGCGGTAGGTGTACCAGGTGGTCTGGTAGTTGATCGGACCGGTCTCGCCCCACCCGCCGTTGGGCAGGTACTCGGAGATGTCCAGCTCGCTGTAGGTGGGATCGAGGTCGCCGTTGAGGGGACTGATCGTGAAGAACGTCTGGTTGATGTGGTCGCCGTCGTTGCCACTGGTGGGGGTGTCGGTGAAGCGCACCCGGCTGGCGTACGTGCCCTCGAGGTAGCGCTTCTGGGTGCTGTAGAGCTCAGCCTGGTTGGTGCCGGCGCCGGTGCCGTCGGTCGAGGCGGTGAGCTGCATGACCTTCTGGCCGCTGACGGTGGGGAAGGTGATGCTGTTGGGCGACCAGGTCGCCCCGGGTACGCCCGGACCGCCCGAGTAGCTGCGCGGGGTCCAGCCGTGCGCGGTCAGGGAGCTGTCGCTCGACGACGTGTAGGAGAAGTCGTCGAACAGGTAGCCGCACTCGGCGGCGGAGGCGCTCGGTGCGCTGCTGAAGACTGCCAGCGTGCCGAGCAGGGCCGCTACTCCCGCGAACCCTATCGATCTACGTCTGTCGATGGCCATGGGTCTGGTCCTCCGATGGGTGGGGGTGGAAAGGGGACCTACTTGACCGCGCCGGCGGTCATACCGGCGCGGATGTGCCGTTGGAACGCGACGTAGGCGACGAGCACCGGCAGCATGGCGATGGTCAAACCGGCGAACAGGCCGCTCCAGTCGCTGCGATACCCCTGGCTGACCGACAGGGCGGCCAGACCCTGTGCCAGGACGTACCGGTCCGGGTCGGGATTGAGAACCAGTGGCAGCAGGTACTGGTTCCAGAGCCCGAGGAAGTTGAAGATGCCGACCGCCACCAGGCCCGGCCGGGCCATCGGCAGCATCACGCGGAAGAACACCCCGCCGTGCGAGCAGCCGTCGATGAATGCCGCCTCCGCCACCTCGCCGGGCAGCGTGCGGAAGAACGCGTGCAGGAAGAAGACCGTGAAGGGCACTGCGTACGCCGCGTAGACCAGGATCAGACCGTGGTACGTGCCCAGCAGACCCAACTGCTGGACGACGAAGAACAGTGGCACCAGCGCCAGGAACACCGGGAAGAACATCGCGGCCACGAAGGTGTAGTAGATGAACCGGTTGCCGCGGAACTCGTAGCGCGCCAGGGCGTAGGCGACCAGCGAGCCCAACAGCATGGTCAGCACGAGCGCGCCACCCACGACGACGACGCTGTTGAGGAAGTAGCGACCGATGCTGGCCTGGGTCCACGCACGCGACCAGTTGTCGAACTGTGGCGCGGCGGGCAGGGACCACGGCTCGTTGAGGATCTCGTCGTCGGTCTTGAAGGAACTGGCCACCGCCCAGAGCAGCGGAAGCGCGGTGACGACGGCCCAGGCCAGCATGGCGAGGTGCACCGGGAAGGCGGCTCCGGGGCGCCGGCCGCGACGCACCGGGGCGGGTCGGGCAGCGACCGCCGCCGCTCGCTCACGTGTCACTGTCATGCCAGCTCCAGCCTTTCCCTGCGGCCCGACCGCAGCGCCAGCACGGCCAGGGTCAGCGTGGCGAAGAACAGGGCGACACCCATGGCCGAGGCGTAGCCGAACTTCCCGTACTGGAAGGCGTTGCGGTAGAGCGACAGGCCGATCACCTCGGTCGCACCGTCCGGTCCGCCGGGCCCGACGGTCATCACCTGGACGACGGCGAAGGCGTCGAGTGCGGCTATGCCCAGGTACACGAACGCGACGTGCACGCTCTCGCGCACCAGCGGAAACGTCACAGTGCGGAAGGTCGCCCAGCCGCCGGCTCCGTCGAGCAACGCCGCTTCGAACAGTTCCCGTGGAATGCTGTCGATCGCCGCGCTGAACAGCACCACGTAGAAGCCCACCGACGACCAGACCAGGACCGCCATCACCGCGATCAACGCCAGGGACGGCGACGCGAGCCAACTCCGGGTCAACCCGTCCAGGCCGACCGACCGCAGCGCCCCGTTCAGCAGCCCGTTGTTGGGGTTGTAGACGAACCCCCACAGCACCGCGATGACCACCAGGGACAACAACTGCGGAAAGAAATAGACGATCTGGTACGCGCCGGAGCCCGCGATCCCCCGTCGTCCACCCCGGCCACCGAGGTGCATCATGCTCGCCAGGAACAACCCGATGCCGATGGTCACCAGTGGCACCACTACCAACATCACCGCGTTGTTCCGGACCGCGTGCAGGAAGAGGGAGTCGCCGCCGAGGCGGGCATAGTTGCCCGCCCCGACGAAACGCGCCTCGCCGGCGACGCCGGTCCAGTCGGTCAGCGACAGGTAGAAGGCCTGCGCGTACGGCGACAGCACGAATACGGCGTGCAGCACCAGCGCGGGCACCAGCGCGCCGGCCAGAAACCGCCACCGACCGTGTCTCATCAGCGGGTGTACTTCTTCACAGTGGAGTCCTTGGCCAGCCCATCGGCAGCGTTCTGGATTCGATCCGACCACTGCCTGGCGGTGATCCGCCTGTTCACCAGCTCGCCGGTGGCGTCGTCGACGGCCTTGGCCAGCGGGGCGTACCAGGTGCGAAAGCGGTAGGTGAAGGTTTCGGCGCCGGCGGCCCGGACCACGTCGCGCACCGAGCCGAGGCCGCTGCTCAGCGTGAGGCCGTCCGTGGCCCCGGCCACGGCGGGCAGGGTCCCGGCGGTCTCGGCGAACGCCTTCGCCGACTGCTTGGAGAACAGGATCCGTAGGTATTCCATGCCGCCGGCGGGATTCTTGGCCTTCGCCGGCACCAGGAACGATTCGCTGCTCGCCGCCTGCACCGCCGTGTGCTTCAGGGCGTCCGCCGTCGTCAGTGACGGGACCGGGGCCATGACCATGTCGAAGTTGGCGGGCGTGACACCCTTCTGCTCACTCTCCAGCCAGGACCCGCAGGGGATGATCGCCGCCTTGCCCTGCGACCAGGCCGCCTGCGCCTCGGTGTGCGACAGCGCCTCGGAGCCGGACATGAGGTAACCCTTGCCGGCCAGCTCGGCGAACGCCTCGGCCGCGCCGAGCAGTCCCGGCGCCTTCCACGCGTTCGGCTCCAGGTTGTCGACGGCCTTGACCAGCGCCGGTCCGCCGGTCTTGGCGGCCATGCTGAGCAGCGGGTCGTTGATGTACTCCGGGTACTTGCCCTGGTACGTCCAGGGCGCGATGCCGGCCGCCTTGATGGTCGCGCAGAGCGTGAGCATGTCGTCCCAGGTCGTCGGGAAGGTCCAGCCCTTCGCCGCGAAGAGCGGCTTGGAATACCAGAGACCCCAGACGGTGTAGGTGAAGTTGAGCGTCAGCGGCACCGTGTCGAACGTGCCGTCGTCGATCACCCCGGGCAGCAACGTGTCGCGCACCGTCCTGCCCGGGTCGTCGAAGGCGGGCGCGTCGAGCAGCTCGCTGAGATCACTGACCTGCTTGGCGGAGACCAGCGTCGCGATGTCGAGGCGGCTGGCACCGGTGTTGTCCACGACGTCCGGCGGAGTGTTCGCGACGAATCGCGGCTGCAACGCCTCGCCGATCTTCTGAATGCCCTGATGGTCGATCTTCGCGCCCGCGTACTTCTGGCTGTAGAGCGTCTCCGCGCGCTTGGCGTACTCGTCGCCGTACCCGCCCTTGAAGATCACGACCTCGAGCGGCGCGTCCGCCTTGACGCCCAACGGGTTGTCGGCGCTCTTGGCGCCGGTGTTTCCGGCGGCTCGGTCCTGGTCCTGATTGCCACTGGTCACGCAGGCGCTCAGCAGGGGCAGCGTGACACCGGCGGTCACCGCCGCGCGCAGCACGGTTCGTCTTGTGGGGTACGGTCCGGACAGGGATGAACGGTTCATCAGCTGGGCCTTCTCCCTATGCGGTACGCCGGATGCGCCCGGCGTACCGCGCTTCGATGAGTTTGTTGTGCTCCCGCCCGCCCGGCACGTTGTCGGACAGATAGACCGGCGGGGTGACGTTGAGCGCCAACAGCCGTGCCACCACCTCGGTGACGATCTGCTGGGCCAGCAGTGCTGCGGTGATCGACGAGACGGCCCCGACCGCGCCGTCGCCGTAGTCGAGGGACGCGTCGCCGTACGGTGCGCCGTTGTCGAGCACGACGTCGGCGAGGTCGGCGAGCTTGAGCCCGCTGTCGTGCCGCGACTCGACCCGAGCGGAGTGCTCGACCGAGGTGATCGCGATCAGCGGGTGTCCGCGCTGTTTCACCAGATGTGCCATCTCCACGACCGCGCCGTTGACGCCGGAGTTCGAGGCGATGACGAACGCGTCGTCGGGCTTGATCGGGGCGAGTGCGTACAGGCGGTGGGCGACGTCGGGCGTGCGCTCGAGTTGCGGGTCGCCGAGCACGTTCGTCGGCTCGCCGCCGTACAGGACGATGTCGCGTAGGGCGATCTTGTTGGTGGGTACGAGGCCACCGGCCCGACCGGCGATCTCCATGGCGAGTGCCTCGGAGTGTCCGCAGCCGAACGCCTGGATCACCCCGCCGGCCTGCAGCGTCGCGGTCAGCAGATCGGCGGCACGCGCCACCCGGTCGCCCTGCGTGGTGCCGACACGTTCGATGGCCTTGGTGATGACCTCGACATAGTCCGCGCTTGTGATCGTCACAGCGGCTTTTCCTTCCGTACGCGCTTGCGGTTCGCATTGGTGTCCGGCATCCGGTGGGCGTCGACGGCCCGCACGGTGAGTTCGAGAGCTTCGGCGGTGCGCTCGTAGGTGCGCTGCGCGACCGCGACGTAGATGAGGTCGAGGATCAGCAGCTGCGAGTGCAGCGCGGAGAGGGCTGCGAGCCGGAACGTGGTCTCGTGCACCGAGGTGGTGAAGACGACGTCGGCGACCTCGGCCAGCGGTGAGCGGGCGTACGAGGTGACCGCCACGGTCAGCGCGCCATGATCGGCGGCCTCGGCCAGCATCTCGATCGCCTCCCGGGTCCGACCCGAGTGCGACAGGCTGATCGCGACGTCGCCCGGCCCGAGCAGTGCGGCGTTGGTGAGGGCGGTGTGCGTGTCGGCGCGGTACCGCACCGGGATGCGGATGCGTTCGAGTCGGAACGCCATCTCGCTGCCGGCGGTGCCGCTGCTGCCCAGCCCGAAGATCTCCACCCGACCGGCGGCGGCGATCGCGGCCGCCACCCGTTCGACAGCTGCCGTGTCCAGGCCGGACGCGGTCGCCTGGATGGCCCGGGTGTCCGCGGCGGTGATCACGTCGAGGACGCTGCCGATCGGGTCCTCCGGCGCGATGTCCCCGGAGATGTCGGTCTCCCAGCGTGCCTGCTCGGCGCGCCCGGTCTCGGTCGCGACGGCCACGCGCAGGTTGGCGTACCCCTTGAAGCCGAGTGCCCGGCTGAAGCGGGTGACCGTTGCGGTGGAGGTCCCGGATCGTTCGGCCAGGTCGACGATGCTCGCGTGCGCCGCCGTCTCCGGATCGTCGAGGATGGCCTCGGCGATCTTCGCCAGGGCCTCCGGCATGGTGGGTCCCTCCATGCGGAGGCGCACCAGCAGCCCGCCACTCTCACCCGTCACTAGTGATCGTCCTTTTCATCGATTGACTATGAGCATGAAAATTACGACCGTACCGACGTCTAGTCAATAGAAAATTTCTATGCTTCGATTTTGCGCATGGTTCTGGTACTGGGCGTTGACGCCGGAGGCACGGCGTCCCGGGCGGTCGTGGCGACCCGGGACGGCACCGTGGTGGGGCGCGGCTCGGCGGGTCCGGGCAACCCGACGGCTGCGGGGACGGCGGCTGCGCGCTCGATCGGCGCGGCGGTCCGCGAGGCACTGGGTGAGCACGACCCGGCATCCGTACGCAGCGGCGTCGCAGGCATCGCCGGCGCCGGCATCATGGCGGATCCAGGGATCAGTGCGGCCTTCGGCGTCGAGTGGGCCCGCTGCGGACTGACCTGCCCGGTCACTACGGTCGGCGACGCGGTGGCGGCCTTCGCGGCTGGCACGTCCGCACCCTCGGGAGCGGTGCTCATCGCCGGCACCGGCGCGGTCGCCGCCCGGATCGACGACTGGTGCGTCAGCCGCACCGTCGACGGCCTCGGTTGGCTGCTGGGCGATGAAGGCTCGGGCATGTGGCTGGGCCTGCAGGCGGTTCGTTCCATCGCCCGGGCCTGGTCGGGTCCCACCATGGACGCCGGGCTGGCAGCCGCGATCGCGGCACGGGCCGGCGTGATCAGCTGCGACGAACTCGTGCACTGGGCCGGCCGCCAGCAGCCGGCGGCATTCGCGGCGCTGGCACCCCTGGTGTGCGCGTACGCCACGGCCGGCGATGCCCTCGCCGAGCGGCTGACCGTCGAGGCCGCCACCCGACTGGTCGCCACGCTCGGCGAGTTGGGCCCACCGGACGGCCCTGTCGTGCTCGCCGGCAGCCTCCTGACCAACGCCACGCCCGTGCGTACGGCAGTTTTGGCCACTCTTGCCGGCCCGGCCGGGACCGGCCAGGACCCGGCAATCGGGGCCGCCTGGCTCGCTCTACGTCAGATCACCGGCAGGGAGGAGGCCGCGCGCCTGCACCGTCGCATGCTTGGACCCGATCGGGATGAGTCACTGGCCGGCACATGACCGGACCGCGCGGGCGGTCGGTTGGCCGCCCACCGCGGTGGGGCACGCCGAGCGCGCCCCACCGCGGTCCCTGCTTGATCGCGCGCCGTGGCCGTCGGCCGTCAGCAACGCACCGGGGACACCTGGACGGTTACCGTGGTGGGGATGTAGTGCTGGCCAGGGTCAAGGCTGTCGTCGGTCAGGAGCCAACTGCCGCCGGTGAGGGTCCATTCAAAACCGCAGTAGCCGGGGCCGATGTAGTACCCGGCGGCGTTCGCCCAGAAATCGGTGGTACGTCGGCCTGCGGCGAGGACCGTGTCGTAGTTTCCGAGCGTGTACTTGCCGTCCCGGTTGTGGATGACCCCCAGGCCCAGGTTGCTGGAGTTGTAGATGTAATTGGACGCCGCGCTGGCCGGGGAAGCCACGGTGAGTGTGGCTGCGGTCATGCCCAGAACGGCGCCCACAGCGACGGCCTTCTTCGGCAGGGACAAGGCTCGGTCCTCCCTCTTCGCGGCGCCGTCTCGACGCCGACGACTCGGTGCCAGCCCGGGGCGGGCGGCATCTGTTGGGGACGATCGTGCGGGATCGACGTTGGATTATGGTTGGGTCTACTGACCAGGCGCTGTCTGGTGCACGGTGCCGTCCGAGAGCAGCTCGGCCAGCCGGGCACGCATCTCGTCGAGGCGACGATCGCCAATCGGCTCGAGGATGGTGACGGCTTCCTGCATGGCTGCGACGGCGGCGGAAACGTCCCGTCGCGCTGCGGCGACATCGGAGCAGCCGTGCAGGGCCCAGGCTTCGCGCATCCGGTCGCCGGTGCTCCTGGCGAGTCGGACGGCGGTGTCGTAATGGTTTCCGGCCAGGTCGATGTCGTCGCGTAGGAAGTGCAGTCGGCCGAGATTGGTGTGGACGCTCGCGGACAACCAGTCCCGGTTGCTGGATCGGTTGGCTGCGGCCAGCGCCGAGGTGTAGGAGTCCAGTGCCTCCTGCTGGCGGCCAGCCCGGCGATACAGGAGACCGAGGTTGTGTTCCACCTTGAAGATGAGATCGGGGTCGTTCAGCAGGTTCGCCGAGTGTCGGGCCCGCAGCAGTGGTGGGAGCGCTTCGGCAAGCTCCCCGCTTTCGACAAGCATCCCGCCGAGGCTCGCATCGACGTCGGCCGCGCCGGCGTGGTCCCCGTTCTGTTGGCACAGGGCGCTGGCGCGCTGGTAGGCGGCGCGGGCCTCCATGCGGTGCAGCAGGAGGCTGTGTGCCACGCCCAGGCTCCCTTGCAGCGTGGCCTCGCCGGTGCTGCTGCCAGCCAGGGCCGCGGCCTGGATTCCCTGCTCGGTGAGGGCGATCCAGGTGTCTCGGTTGGCGCGGCGTTGTAACCAGCCGCGAATGTTGGCGGCGAGGGGCCAGATGAGATCGGGGTGCCGCTGAGCGTGCTCGGTGATCATCTTGATGATCGTGTCCGACTCGGTGTCGACCCAGCGGACGGCCGCGGCCGTATCGGGCAGGTCAGGGAGGAACAGATGAAGCGGGTCAGGGGTGCCCTTACCGTGAGGTCCGCCTGCGGTCGGCCGGATGCGTTGCTGCGCGTCGCCGGTTGCCTGCCCGTACCAGGACAGCAGTCGCCGTTCCGCGATGGCACGATCGGCCGGTGTGTCCTCACGTCGGCCCTGCTCGCGGGCGAAGATCCGAGTCAGCTGGTGAAGGCTGACTCGACCCGCGTCGCGGGCGACCAGGTTGACCTCGGTGAGCCTGCCGATCAGTTCGGTCAGCACGGTGCCGGACGTGACACCGGCCAGTGCGGCGGCGGCACCCAGCGGGATCGCGCCGGCGCCGGAGAGTCCGAGGCTGCGCAACAGCCGACGGTCCGGGATGGCCAGCCGCCGGTACGACACCGCGATGACGGCGTGCACACTGACGTCGCCGTCGGTGGTGGCGAGTCGGGCGATGCGTGTCCGCTCATCCTTGAGGGCCGTCACGAGGACGTCGGGCCGGGCTCCCAGCCGCAGGTGAGCTCCCACGATTCGGAGGGCCAGCGGCATCCCATGGCACAACTCCACCAACGTACGGACGTCGTCACTCGCGGAGCCGGACATTCCGGCGGTCTCCTGAAGCAGGCGGGTAGCCGGCTCGACGGGTAGTGGAGTGAGTACCAGCAGGTGAAGGCCTTCGCGGGCGACGAGCCCGTCCAGCCGATTTCGACTGATGATCACCAAAAGGCTGTCACCGCTACCGGGCAGGAACGGCCGGGCCTGCTCCGCGGTGCTCACGTTGTCCAGGACCATCAGGACCGTTCGGCTGGACAGCAGTGAGCGCAGCTTCGCCGCCCGCGCCTCCGCCTGCTGTGGCACATCGTCCGGGGCGATACCGAGATCGATGAGTGTCCTGGCCAGTGCCGCGGCCGTCGGAGCGTCGTCGTCGAGGTCGAGGTAGAGCTGCCCGCCGGGAAAGCCCTGCTGGTGTTGATGGGCCCAGTGGGTGACCAGCGCTGTCTTGCCCATACCGCCGGCACCTGTGACGACCATCGAGCCAAGCAGCCGTTGGCCGGGACCGGCCTTCGTGCGCACGCTGTCGAGGACCGAAAGCTCATCGTCGCGGGCGACGAAGTTGCTGGGTGGGGCGGGTAGCTGCATCGGCCGAACGGCATCGGAGACGGCGGACGGTGTACCTACTGGCGCAGGACCGCGCAGGATCGCGGTGTGCAGCTGTTGCAGGCGCGCGCCCGGGTCCGCGCCAAGCTCGTCGGCGAGCAGGCGCCTGATCCGCTCGTAGGTGGTCAGTGCCTCCGCCCGGCGGTCACTGCGAACAAGCGCGAGCATCAGCTGTGCCTGAAGACGCTCGCGCAGCAGGTTCTCCGTTGCCAGAGCCGACAGCTCGGCGCACAGCTCGCGGTGCAGTCCCAAGCTGAGTTCGATGTCCACGCAGCTCTCATAGGCGGTCATGCGCTGCTCGCCCAGGTGGGCCGCGGCCCCCCGGACAAGCTCGGTGTCGGCAGTGCCCTGGTACGCCTCCGGCGCGCGCCACAGCCGCAGCGCCTTCCGGTAGCTCCCACGTGCCTCGGCGAGCCGTCCCCGCGCCTCGTCATCTGCGGCGCTGTCGACGAGCGCCACGAACTCGCTCGCGTCAAGCTGGTGGCCGTCCAACACCATCCGGTAGCCACCGGTCGCACGAACGATCGACTCGGTGCCCAGGTTGCGACGCAGGTGATGGACGAGTACCCGTAGCGCCACCCGCTTACTGTCGTTCGGGCCGTGACCCCACAGGGTCTCCATCAACGTGCCGTCGGTGACGGTGCGACCGTCGGCGGCGAGAAGGCACGCCAGCACGACCTGATGTTGACGCCCGCCGGCCGGCACCCCCGATCCAGTTGCGTCGACGGCTCGCAGAGGCCCCAGGACTTCGAACCGCATGATTCCTTCCTCGGACGTACTGCGCAGGGATTCCGGTCGTGGCACGACGGCCCTGGCTCAGCGAGTCAGGCGTCCCGAGGCCAGGAGATCCGGGACACGACTGGCTCCGACCGTCGGCCAACATCGAGCCAACATGCTGTTGAAAGACTGCGTGCCAACGGGGGCCGGCACGTTCATCGGGATGAAAAAGCCAGCCCGAGCGGTCGGACGCACCACAGTGGAATCGATGGCGGAGGTGGCGGAGTACCAACCCGAACGCCACCTCCACCTTCGGCCGGCTCTCCTTCGAGAGAGTCGGCCGGAAGCCCCTGCGTCGACTGCGCTGTTCCCACGCTAAGAAAATAGCGCTTGAACGCCCCGGCGGGCCGGGCGACTTTCCGGTCCTCGCAGAGCCTGGGCACGAGCCGTCGGGCTCGCTGAACCAGCAGTGGACGCCTCCGGCGGCGGGAAGGACCCCGTAGGCTGGTGTGGTGATCGACTTTCGCGCGGCGGTTGAGGCACGCGATCCCGATGCCGTCGCGGCGGCCCTGGCCGACAACGTGGTGTTTCGCAGCCCGGTGGCGTTCAAGCCCTATCCCGGCAAGGCGGTCACCGCGGCGATCCTGCGCGGCGTGCTGCGGGTGTTCGAGGACTTCCGGTACGTCCGTGAGCTGAGCGGCGACAACGGTCGCGATCACGCGCTGGTGTTCGAGGCGCGGATGGGCGACGTCGCCGTCGAGGGCTGCGACTTCCTGCACCTGGACGAGAGCGGCCTGATCGACGAGTTCACGGTCATGGTCCGTCCGCTGTCCGCCGCGCAGGCCCTGGCCGCCGCGATGGCCGCTCAGTTCGAGCAGATCCAGCGTGAGGCCGCCGCCGGTTAGGTACGTGGCCGTCCTCCCGGTAGACCGCCCGAACGTGGTGCGTACCGATCGGGTGAGGCGAGCCTGTTTGGTGGTGTGTCCTCCGGCAAGGTGAAACTTGAGTGATTTTCCTCTTCTGTCCGAGATTTCCGCTGAGTGCCAGTACGGTGAGGTTTGGGCGATCAGGCACGTCAGCGCGGCACCGAAGCCCCGGCCGCTATCGGTGCACACGCCGCGCGGCGGTGCTTCCGACCGGTTGCGGCTTCGGCGGCCTCGGCGGGGTCGCGTCGGCGCCATGCGCATCTGCCCGCGTTCGGAAACCACTGACCAACGAGGGGGAAGAGACATGCTCGGAATCTCGCTACGTCGGCCGAAGACCATCGCCGCGACGCTCGTCGCCGCAACACTGGTGACGGTGCTCGGCTCATCCGCCCCACACGTGTTCGCGGACGGCGGTGTGCAACCAACCCCCGATCGGGGGCATGACGGCAGACCGACAATCGTCCTCGTGCACGGGGCCTGGGCTGACGGCTCGAGCTGGAATGGGGAGGTCCGCCGACTCCAGGCACGCGGATTCGAGGTGCAGGTCGCGCCGCAACCCAGCCGGGGGCCGACGATCGACAGCGGCTACCTCAAGGACTTCCTGTCCACCATCGAGGGTCCCATCGTGCTCGCGGCCCACTCGTACGGCGGTTTTGTGGCAAGCGACGCCGCGACCGGTAACAGCAACGTCAAGGCACTCGTGTTCGTCGACGCCTTCGCCCCGGACAAGGGGGAGACCGTCGAAGAGCTCACCGCCGGCTCCGGCTCGGTGCTCGAGCCGGCCTTGACCGACCCCACGAGCGTCTTCAAGCTCGTGCCGTTCCCTGGCGCCCCGGAAGGTGCGGTCGACGCGTACGTCCTGCCGAAGGTGTTCATCCCCGGCTTCGCCAACGGTCTGCCTCGGCGGCAGGCGGAGGTGCTCGCCGTGACCCAGACCGCCCTGGCCACGAACGCCCTGGCGGTGCCGGCCACCGAGCCGGCGTGGAAGACGATCCCCGCGTGGGCGGTGATCGGCACCGAGGACCGGGTCATCCCGCCGGCCCGTCAGGAGGAGATGATGAAGCGGGCGGGGGCCGACATCACCCGGATCGACGCCGGTCACCTGGGCCTGATCTCGCACCCCGGTGAGGTCACCGAGGTCATCCTCGAGGCGGCCCGGACGACCGCCTGACAGAGTTTGTGACATCAGCGGCAAACGTGGCCGTGTGGGCCGAACAGGTCCACACGGCCACGCTGACCGGGGTACCGGAGAACCGGTTGACGCGCCGTACTCGCTCACCTCGCCTCGCGGCTGGTCAAGCCGTCGCGCTGCCAGGACGGATGATGACCTCCGCCTCGACCTCGACCGGCACGTCGAACGGTAGGGCTGCCTGGCCAACCGCTGAACGTGCGTGCCGACCTGCTTCGTCGCCCCACAGACGCAGAATGATGTCGGAGAATCCATTGATCACCGCAGGCGTCCGGTTGAAGCCGGGCGCGGTGGCGACCATGCCGAACACCCGTGTCCAGGCCACCACCTGATCAAGATCACCCAAGGCGGCTTTCAGCGAGGACACCACAGCCAATGCTGTCTTGGCCGCCGCCGCGTACGCTTCCTCCTCGGTCACTTCGGCACCGACCCGGCCCAACGGCCGAGCCAGACTGCCGTCGCTCTCGAGCGGACCGTGCCCGGAAACGAATGCACGGTCTCCGTGGACACGCACCCACGGGAAGGGAAGTTCGACACCTGCCGGCAGTGTCATCGGGGCCGGAAGCGACAGTCCGAGTTCGGCGAGTCGATTCTCGATAATCACCTGGGACCTCCTTGCGCGGGGGGCGAGATGGGCGCCCTCTCCGCGTACAGAAGCGGGCTTGCGAAAGGCCGGCCGTGGCATCGCGGTGCACGATGCCACGGCCGGCCGTGGTGTCAGCTGGTTGCCTTGGCGGCAGCCTCGATCTGGTTGGTGACCGCGCCCGAGTCGGTGACCATCGACAGGTGGGGAGCGTTGATCTCGGTGGTGTGTGCCTGGGCCCTCTTGGACATGGCGACCTGCTGCGCGACGGGGATGACGGCGTCCTGCTTGCCGATCACCGACCACGAGGGGATGGTGCGCCAGGCCGGCTCGCCGGCCTCCTCGAAGAGGGCGTTCGACGCCAGTGGACGCTGACGGGCGGCGAGCACGGCCACGTCCTTGGCGGAGATGCTCTTGTCGGCGAACGCCTTGCCGAAGATCGACGGCTTGACGTAGAGGTTGGCGACTCCCTCGTCGGCGCCGGGGATCGCGACCTGGTCGAAGACGGTGGACGCCTCGGCCGCGAAGACCGAGCCCGGCAGGGCCGAGGTCAGCGAGTACACGGTGTCGTGCTGGTCCGGGATGTACGCGTCGACGTACACCAGGGCCTTGACCTGCTTGTCGCCCAGAGCGGCGTTCGTGATGACCATGCCGCCGTAGGAGTGCCCGACGAGGACGATCGGTCCGCTGATGGTGTCCAGGTACGCACGGAGATTCGCCGCGTCCGTCGCCACGCCCGACAGCAGGTTCGGCGGCGTGACCACCCGGTAGCCGTCGTGCTGGAGCTTGGCCGTCACCTTGTCCCAGCTCGACCCGTCCGCCCACGCACCGTGCACGAGCACGACCGTCGGTTTGACCGAGGCGGGGCGCGAGTGCAGGGCGTTACTCGTCGAGGCCTGCGCGGTGCCGATACCGGCACCGACCAGGGTGAGGGCGCCGATGGCCACGCCTACGGAGATGAGGCGCCGCCGGAAGGACAATTTCACTGTGTTTCCTTTCACTGCTGCAAGAAGTCGAGCAGGGCGGCGTTGACCTGATCGCTGTGGGTCCAGGCGATGGCGTGCGGCCCGCCCTCGATGACGAGCAACCGCGAATCCCCGACGAAGGTGGAGACCCGCTGGCCGGTCACCCCGATGGGGAGGACCCGGTCCTGGTCGCCATGGATCACGAGTACCGGCACGTCAATCTTGGACAGGTCGTCCCGGAAATCGGTGAGCCAGGTCGGGATACAGGCCACCGCCGCGACGGGAGATCCGGCCACAGCCACGTCGAGGCTGGCCTGGAATGCCTCGTCGCTGACCAGCGAGCCGCCGTAGACGTCGAGGTTGTAGAAGTTCTGCAGGAACTGCTTGAGCCACGCGGGCCGGTCCGCCTGGGCGGCCTGGATGAACCCGTCGAACAACGACTGCGGCGCGCCTTCGGGATTGTCGTCCGTACGCAGAAGGAACGGCGGGATCGGCGACATCAGTACGGCCTTGGCTACCCGCTCGGTGCCGTAAACACCCAGGTACCGGGCGACGTCGCCGGTTCCCATCGAGTGGCCCACGAGGATGGCGTCGCGTACGTCCAGTTCCGTGAGCAGCACGTTCACATCGCTGGCGAACGTGTCGTAGTCGTATCCACCGGCGGGCTGGCTGGAATTGCCCCAACCCCGCCGGTCATACGTGATGACCCGGTAGCCGGCGGCGAGCAGTGCGGAGACCTGCTTCTCCCATGCCTGCCCGCTCAGCGGGTAACCGTGACTGAGCACCACTGGCGTACCGGTGCCGTGATCCTCGTAATAGATCTCGATCGAGCTGGCTCCCTCTGAGCCAACGGTGACACGGGGCATGCGCACTCCTTGGGCTTGCGGTCCGCGCTGGGAACCTTGCCAAAGGTATGGATATAGCGCGTTTCGCGAATCACCCGAATCACGTAGTCCCGTGTGTGTCGACGGACTCCACGGACAACGAGAAGTGGGCGATGCGGGGGAGTCGGGGCAGGCCCCAGGCTGGGCCGAAAAGCGAAGCCGCTGCCCTTCCATCTCTAGGATGTCAATCGTGACGACGCCCGACCGCAGGCCTCCGGACGCGCCGCAGTCCCGCTGCGAGTTCAAGGTCTTCGGCGGTCTCGGCTGCCGGCGGGACGGCTCGGATGTCGATCTTGGCCCGGTTCGCCAGCGGATCATCCTGGCCAAGCTCCTCGCCGCCGGTGGTGACGCGGTCAGCCTTGAGAACATCATCGACAGCCTGTGGGACGAACAACCCCCGGCCAGCGCCGCCAACCAGATCCACCGGCACGTCGGGAACCTCCGGCGGATTCTCGAACCGGACCTGGACGTCCGCGAAACCGGCCGATACCTCCTACCGGCCGGTACGGGCTACCGGCTGCTCCTCGCGACCGAGGCATCCGATCTGGCCATGTATCGCGAGTTGGTTCGGCGGGCCCGTGCGGCGCTCGCCGGCGGGGACGTCGTGGCCGGCGTACGGGAGTACCTGACCGCTCTGGAACTCGGCCGCAGCCCCGCGTTCACGGACCTGCCAGCCAGCGCGTTGAGTTCGCCGGAGTTCGTCGCCATCGAACGGGAGCGCGTCGCGGTGGCGCTCGGAGCCAGCGAGGCAGCGATCGCCCACGGCATGGCCGGCGCCGCGTTGACTCCACTGCTGAGCGTTGCTGCCGCAGCGCCGTTGGACGAGGCGCTCCAGGCGTGCCTGATGCGCGCCTACGTGGCCACCGGCCACCGGGCGGAAGGGGTGCGGGTCTTCGAGCGGACCCGTCAACATCTCGCCGAGGACCTGGGGGTGGACCCGGGTCAGGAGCTGCGGGAGGCGTATCGGGAACTGCTCGCCAGCGGCTGGACCCTGCAGGAGGAACTGCACCCGCCTGATGTTCCCCGGCCCGCGCAGCTGCCGCCGCAGGTCGCGGGCTTCGTCCGCCGAAACGACGTGGCCGCCGTGCTCGACGACCAACTGTCTGACGCATTCAGCGACGCGACCATCGTGATCACCGTGCTCGGCGGCATGGGTGGCATCGGCAAGACCGCGCTCGCCGTGCACTGGGCCCACCAGATCGCCAGCGAGTTTCCCGACGGCCAGTTGTTCCTGAACCTGAGGGGTCTCGATCCGGACGGACGCGTCATGTCATCGGAGGAGGCGCTCGCCACGTTGCTCGCGTCCCTGGGCGAGCCGGCGGTCTCGTCACCGCAGGAGGACGTCGACGCGCAGGCGGCTCGATACCGCAGTCGCATTTTCGGTCGTCGCCTCCTGATTCTCCTGGACAACGCGCGCGACTCCGATCAGGTCCGCCCGCTGCTGCCAGCCTCCCGGGGCTGTCTGGTCATCGTGACGAGCCGCAACCGGATGACGAGCCTGGTCACCCGGGAAGGCGCGCGTTACCTGCAGGTCGATCGGCTGACCGCGGCCGAGTCCCGACAGCTTCTGATCAACCGCCTCGGCGTCCGTCGCGCCACCACGAACCCGGCCGCGTTGGACAAGGTCATCGCGCTCTGCGCCGGGCTGCCGCTCGCACTGGCGATCGTCGCGGCCCGGGTGGCCCTCAATCCGGCCCTGCCGTTGAGCGCGGTCCTCAGCGACGTCTCGGCGCCGTCCGCCAGACTCGACGCGTTGTCCAGCGCGGACTCGTCCGACGATGTCCGGTCGGTGTTCTCGTGGTCGTACCGTGCCCTCGATCCGTCAACGGCTCAGGTGTTTCGTGCCCTCGCCGTCCACCCGGGTCCGGGGATCTCGCTGGAGTCGGTGGCCAGTGTCGCCGGGGTCAGTCGCGCCCAGGCGCGCGAACTGCTCATGGAACTGGTGACCGCGAATCTGCTCGACGAGTCGCAGTTCGGGCGGTACGTGCTGCACGACCTGTTGCGGGCCTACGCGGGCGAGCTCCTTGACGAGGATCAGGAACGACCGGAGTACGAGCGGCGTCTCGTCATGCACTACCTGCACTCGGCCCGCGCCGCGTACGCGAGGCACCACCGGCAGCCAGTCGGCACCGTCAGCGAACCGCCGTCGGATGTGACGCCTGAGTCGTTCGACAGCGTGCCGCAGGCCGCCGCCTGGTACGCGCGGGAACGGGCAGTGCTGTGGGGGACGATCGATCTGGCCCTCGCACACGGCCTGGGGCACGACGCCGCGGCCATGGTCCTCGCCGCCTCAGCTCCGGGCAGCAACTCCATGCCCGCGAGCCGGATACCTACCGTACTCGCGATCCTCGATATGGCCGGCGTGTTCGGCGAGCCGCTGATGGAAGCCGAACTTCTCCGCACCGTGGGCGAGGTCTTCGCCCCGCTGCCACAGGCCGACGACTATCTCCGTCGAGCCCTGTCCATCTTCGAAGGCGCCGGAGAACTCGCCGGACAGGCCGAGGTCCTGCGAAACCTCGCCGTACTGTCGTTGTCGCGCGGCGACCACGACGCCGCCAACGAGCACGGTGAACGCTCGGTGGGTCTTGCCCGGCAGACGGGGCGCCAGGAACTGCTCGCCGTCTCGCTGCTGACACTCACGAGAGCGCTCCTGGGCTCCGATCGGTTCGGGGCCGGCACACGGGTCGCGGACGAGGGGCTGGCCATCGCGGTGGCGGAGCACCTCGATCACCTGAAGATCTACTACGCGCAGCTCATCGCGGAGTCCTCCTGGAAACTCGGCCGGCTCGAACGAGCGGTGAAGGTGTCGGAGTGGGGGTTGGCCGAAGGCGTCTGTGAGTCGAATGGTCCCCGGTGCGCCGTCGCCGCGATCCTCGCGCGGGCCGCATTCGATCTGGGCGACCTGGTGCGCGCGGAACGGGGAAGCCAGCAGTTCGAGAACCTGATCGCCGACAACGGCTTCCGGGAGCTCATCGAGTTCTCCGGCATCGAGGAGGCCGAGGCATACCGGACCATGGTCGCGTACGTCCGGGCCCGGCTGAGCTTGATGAGGGGCGCGTCGTGAGCGACTAGGGCGCGAGCACTCAGGATGCACTCGTCGTGCACCGCGGCGCGATCGGATGGTCGTCGAGACCCCGAACCCTCGCCCGAGGAGCACCATGCGCTGCGCCGTAGCCGAGCCCGCCCGACTCCTTCCCCGTGCGGTACTGACCCCACGACAGGAACAGATCGCCCTGCTGGTGGCGGCGGGCTCCACCAACGTCGAGGTCGCGACACACCTGGTCATCAGCACCCATACCGTCAAACATCACCTACGCGGGGTGTTCCACCGACTGGGCGTCGGATCCCGCCGCGAACTACGCAACAGGCTGGCCCACCACGACACGACCAACCACCTCACCCAGTGCGGCTGCCTGACCAGCCAGGAGCGGGACATCGCGCGCCGGGTCTCGAACGGCGCGTCCAACCGCGAGGTGGCGGCACAGCTCTTCATCAGCCCGAGCACGGTGGACTATCACCTCCGCAAGATCTTCCGCAAGCTCGCCATCTCCTCGCGCCGAGAACTGGCGAGACGGGACGCACTTGACGCCGGCGCATGACGTGACCGCTGAGTGGCTCGCCCGGGCCGCAAAAGAATCCGTCTCCGGGACCAGTCCGGCGGGCGAGAGGCGACGAATCCCTCACGACAGCACCTGAGCATCAACGCCGTACCCCGGCGGAGACGGAGACCTGTTGTGAGATTGTCCCGAGCCCTGCTTGCCGTACCTGCGGCCGCGCTGATCCTCGCGTTCCCGGGCGTCGCGCACGCCGACGAGAGCGTGCAGGTCCAGTTGCAGGATCTCAACGAGACCGGCGCCACCGGGACCGCGACGTTGACCGCGACCAGCGGCGGTGACCTGAAGGTGATGATCCGGTCGAAGGGGATGACACCGAACTCGCCGCACGCCCAGCACGTGCACGGCGCGGCCAACGGTATGGACTTCCACTGCCCGGACAAGTCCGCCGACGCGAACGGCAACGGCTACGTCAGCACCGAAGAGGGCCTCAAGATGTACGGCGACATCTTCATCTCGCTGACCACCACCGGTGATACGACCAAGGCCAGCGGCCTGGCGGTGGACCGGATGCCGAAGGCCGACGCCAAGGGCAACCTCAGCTACGAGCGCACCATCCCCGCCGCGGAGCTGCCCAAGGGCACCATCGAGCACCTGAAGGACCTGCACCTCGTGCAGCACGGCATCGACGCCAACAAGAACGGCAAGTACGACATGGAGGCGCTGGGGGAGTCGACGTTCGCCAAGTCGATCGGCGTCAACGGCATTCCCGCCGAGGCGACCGACCCCGCGACGTGCGGCATGGTCAGTGGCGCGGCTGCTGGCTCCGTACCCGCTGGGGGTGTCGCCACCGGCGACGGCAGCACCTCCGGTGGATCACCGATGGTGATGTGGTCCGTCGGTGGCCTCGCGCTGCTCGGCGCCGCCGGTGCGGTCGTGGCGCGCCGCCGGCTCGCCGGCGAGCGCTGAGCCGGACCAGTCGATGGACAACGGCGACGTACCTGTGCCGGCCGGCCACCGTCGAGGGCGCCACGCGCTCCTGGCGGTGGCCGGCGTCCTCGCCGTGACGGCGGCCGTGACGACAGGTCTCGCGGTCCTCGGTCGCGGCGGGGACCCACCCCGACCCGACGCCTCCGCTGCGGCACCAGCCGCGAACGCGTCGCCTGCCCCGGCGACCAGGCCGGGCGAGTTGACCTCGGGGCCGCTGATGGCCGGCTCACCGCCGACGCGGGTGTCGATCCCGTCGCTGAAGGCCGCCGCGGCGACCGTCGCTCTGGGCCTGCAGCCGGACGGGGCGATGCAGGTGCCGGACAGCGCCACCGAGGTCGGCTGGTTCACCAGGGCGCCGACGCCCGGCGCTCTCGGCCCGGCCGTGCTGGCCGGCCACGTCAACTGGAAGGGCCACCGGGGAACGTTCTTCGACCTCGCTACTGTGAAGGTCGGGGCCGCGATCACGGTCGACCGGCAGGACGGCAGCACCGCGATGTTCACCGTCACCAAGGTCGAGCAGTATCCGAAGGACCGCTTCCCCACCGACGAGGTCTACGGGTCGACCGACCACGCCGCGCTGCGCCTGATCACCTGCGGCGGGGAGTTCGATGACAGCACGCAGCACTACCGCGACAACGTCATCGTGTACGCGCGTCTCGCTCACGCTCACCCCGCCTGATGCGCGCCGTCCGCCTCCGGTGGCGCGTCGACGCGTCGCCCGCACAGACAAGGACCTGCCATGAGCGGTGAACCGGAACAGGCGCGACGGTTGCGCGCGGTGCCGAAGGACACCGCGAGCCAGCCGACCGCCGACGAGCTGCTCTCGCGGATGGGGCGCGGTGACGAGGCGGCGTTCGCGGCGCTGTACGACACCATGGTGGGCCGGGTCCTCGGGCTGACCCGCCGCGTCGTGCGCGACCCGGCGCAGGCGGAGGAGGTGACGCAGGAGGTGATGGTCGAGGTGTGGCGCACCGCCGGCCGCTACGACGCCGGTCGCGGGTCGGCCTCGGCGTGGATCCTGACCATGGCGCATCGCCGGGCTGTGGACCGGGTGCGCTCCGAGCAGGCCCATACCAACCGCGCCCTGCAGGTCGCCGCGACCGAGTCGCACGTCCCGTACGACGAGGTCGTCGAGGATGTCACAGCCCGGTTGGAGCGGGAGCAGGTGCGTCGGTGCCTGGGCCGGCTGACGCCGGTGCAGCGGGAGTCGGTGACCCTGGCCTACTACGGCGGTCACACCTACCGTGAGGTCGCCGAAAAGTTGCAGACACCGCTGCCGACGGTGAAGACGCGGATGCGCGACGGACTGATCCGGATGCGCGACTGCCTGGGCATCGAGATGGAGGGGCGGGCATGAGCGCCGACATTCACACCCTCGCCGGCGCGTACGCCCTGAACGCGGTCGACGAGCTGGAGGGTGCGGCATTCGAGCGGCACCTGGCCGACTGCGAGCCGTGCCGCCTGGAGGTGGCCGAGCTGCGGGAGACGGCCGCTCGGCTCGCCGACGAGACCGCGGTCGAGGCCGCACCCCCGGAGCTACGGGAGCGGACCCTGGCCCAGGCGGCCCGGACCCCGCAGCTGCGCGTCAACACAGTGGGTGCCAGCGACAAACGACAGGCGGGCAAATGGCGACAGCTCACCGTGGCCGCCGCCGCAGCCATCCTCGTTGCCGGCGGCGCCAGCGCGGTCACCTGGACCGTCAGCAACGATCGGATCAGCGACGAACAGGCCAGCAGCGACCAGGCCCGGCAGATCGCCGCCGTCCTGGACGCCCCGGACGCCCGGGTGTTCGAGCGGTCGCTGCAACCCGGCGGTGCCGCCACCATCGTGGTCTCCCGCGACCGCGACCGCGGTGTGGTGCTGCTGCGCGACCTGCCCGCGCCCGGTCCCGGGCGGATCTACGAGTTGTGGCTCATCCGGGGCAGCGAGCCCCGCAAGGTGGGGCAGCTCGCCGAGGGGGACAGGGCGTCGACCACTGTCATCGGCCCGGTCGGCGAGGCGGGCACGTTCGGGGTGTCCAACGAGCCCGTCGGCGGCTCCGCCACCCCCACGCGGATCGTGGGGACGGTCGCGCTGAGCTGAGCCGGGCCGGCCGCCGTCACATCGGCGGCCGGCCCGGCCGCTGCCTGACCCTGGTGCTTCTGGTCACCTCACCCATCCGGACGGCGAACCGCTCCGAATCACTCACATGGATGACGAGTTGCTCGCCGGCCGGTACCGCAGGCTCCTGCTGATCGGGGACACCGCCGCCCCCGGACGCGTCTGGCTGGCACGCGACGAGGTGCTCGACCGGCACGTCGCGCTCAAACAGATCGCCCTACCAGGTTGGGCGAGCGACGCCGAACGGTCCCGGTTGCGGGAGCGCACCCTCGACGAGGTTCGTGGACTGGCCGGGCTCGATCATCCCGGCGTCGTGGGGATGTGGGATGTGTTGAGCGCCGACGGCCACCTGTGGCTGGTGATGGAGCACGTGTCCTCCCGGTCCCTGTCCGAGGTGGTCGCCGCCGGCGGCCCGCTCGCATCCGCCGAGGTGGCGCGGATCGGCCTGCACGTGCTCGCCGCACTGAGCGCCGCCCATGCGACCGGAGTCGTGCACGGGGAACTGAGCCCGCAGAACGTGCTGCTCGCTGACGACGGCCGGGTCATGCTCGGTGGGTTCGGCCTGTCGATCTTCGACAGCCGCAGCCCGGCGACCGTCACCGCGCCGACCCTGTCGACGGTCCAGTACGTCGCACCGGAACGCGCCCGCGACGGTCGGGCCACTCCCGCCAGCGACCTGTGGGCCCTCGGCGCGACGCTCTACCTGGCAGCGGAGGGCCGCCCCCCGTGGCAGCGGCCCTCGACGCTGGCCACCCTCGCTGCCCTCGCCACCGAGGCGCCCGACCGGATGAGCGTGCTGCCGCTCGAACCCGCGATCACCGGTCTCCTGCTGCGCAACCCCCGCCAACGCCTGTCCGCCCAGGAGGCCCGCGACCACCTGGAACAGGTGGCCACCACGACCGTACCCATCGAGCCCGTGCCGGTGCTCCGACCGCGCGGCTGGCGGCGCGGGCTCGCCACCCGCCGTGGCCGGCCCGCAGCCGCCGTCACCTCGCTCTTCCCGGTTGGGCAGGACGGCATCGACACCACGGTCATACCGGTCAGGGCGTCGGCCGCTCGTGACCGGACGACCGGCTGGGCGTTCGCTGGCGCCGTGGTGGGCCTGTTGGCGGTCGCGGCCGTCGTCGTCACCGCAACCGGCGCCGTGATCGGCGGCTTGCGTGGCGGGGAAAGCCCTCCGATGGTCGAGCCGGGCGGCGCGGCGGCCGGCGCGGTGGAGTCGACGGCGGTGACACCGCCGGCCCACCCCTGCCTGGACGATGACGCCTCCAGCGAGGCCGAGCCTCTGCAGGAGCCCGGTGTGCCGCTGCCGTACGCCCTGCCGGACGGATGGGCGTGGCACCAGGACTTCGCCGGCTTTCTGGTGGCGGTGCCCGTGGGGTGGACTCGGCACACCGAGGGCGCACTTGTGTGCTTCCGCGACCCCGCCGAAGTGCGGGCCATCGCCGTCGACCCCGCCGCCGAGGCGTCCTCCGTACCGTCGAAGCGGTGGGAGGCCGCGGAGCGCGACGTGCTGACCACCGGTGCGCTGGCCGGCTACCAGAAGATCAGCATCGGGCCGGTCATCCGCCCGGGTGGCGCAGCGGAGTGGGAGTACACCTGTGACCAGCCCGCGGGTGCGCGGCTGCACGCCCGCCGGCTGCTGGTCAACGAGAGCAGGACCCGCGCTTACAGCCTGTCCTGGATCACCCAGGACAGCCAGTGGAACGAGAACGAGCCCTTCCAACGACTAGCGCTGGCGAGCTTCCGCCTCGACTGACCCGGCGGGTAGCCGGATCGTGCCGTGGGTGGCGGATCAGTAGGCGCCGGCCAGCTGCGCCCGTAGCTTGACGAGCGCGCGGGCCAGCAGGCGCGATACGTGCATCTGCGAGACACCGATCTGGTCGGCGATCTCGCTCTGGGTCTGGTTGCCGTAGAAGCGCAGGGTGAGGATCTTCTGCTCCCGCTCGTCGAGCGTGGCCAGCGCGGGGCCGAGGGCCACCCGCAGCTCGGCCTTGGCGAACTCGGCGTCGTCGCCGCCCAGCATCTCGCCCAGTTCGGTGCCGCGTTCGCCGTCGCCGACGGGGGTGGACAGGGATACGGCGTTGTACGCGCGGGCGCCTTCGAGGCCTTCGAGGACTTCTTCCTCGGTGAGCTTGAGGTGCGCGGCGATGTCGGCGACGGTAGGTGAGCGGCCCAGTGTCTGCAGCAGGGCGCTGTTGGCGTCCGAGATCGCCAGGCGCATCTCCTGGAGACGACGGGGCACCCGGATGTCCCAGGTGCGGTCCCGGAAATGGCGCTTGAGTTCCCCGACGATGGTGGGGATCGCGTAGCCGGCGAAATCGACCCCGCGCGACGGGTCGAACTTGTCCACTGCCTTGATCAGGCCCAACGCCGCGGTCTGTGTCAGGTCCCCGGTGGGTTCGCCGCGACCGCTGTAGCGTCGGGCGAGGTGGTTTGCCAGCGGCAGCCACGCCTCGATCGCCTGGTCGCGCAGCGCGGCCCGCGACGGGTGACCGGCGGGCATCGCCGCCATCGCGAGCAGCAACCTGGTGGCGGTCGAGTCGGCCGAGGCCTCCTCGGTGCGGGTCTTCGTCGGCGCGGGCCGGTCAGTGGTGATGGTCATGGTGGTTCCTCCACGTCGCACTGGCTGCGCTCGGCCTATCCGGTGCCAACCGCCTGAGCAGAGGGTAGACGAAAGGTCACCAGAAACCTAGCCGAAAGGTGGAGGTGTCACAGCTCAGTCGCTCGTTGGGCGCCCGAGTTCGCGGCGGATGACCAGCAGGGCGATGTCGTCGTTGGGGCGCTCCTCCGCGGTGGTGGCCATGATGTGGTCGCACAACGCCTCGGCTGGCCCAGACCGCACCGCGTCGGCGAGTCGCTCGATTCCGGTGTCGATCAGTTCGCTGCGGCGTTCGATCAGTCCGTCGGTGTAGAAGACGAGCGCCGCGCCCGGCGGCAGGTCCAGGACGGTGGTCCGGCGACTGGCCAGTGGTCGACCCACGCCGAGTGGCCGGTCCACCGTCAGGTTGACGAGCTGGGTGGCTTGGCCGGGGACAGCCAGTAGCGGTGGCAGATGGCCGGCGGAGGAGAGGTGCACCGTCGCGCGGTCGGGTGCGATGAGGGCATAGACGGCGGTGGTGAGGGTGCCCGCTTCGAAGTGGTGGACCTTGCGGTCGAGGGAGGTCAGCGCCTGGGCCGGATCGTCAGAATCGAGGGCGTAGGCGCGTAGCGCGCTGCGGATGCGTCCCATGACCACGGCGGACGGCAGGCCGTGGCCCGAGACGTCGCCGATGACGGCGCCCAGCCAGCCCGAGGGCAACGCGAACACGTCGTACCAGTCGCCGCCGATGCCCAGGTCGTGGCCCGGTACGTACCGGGCGGCCAGTTCCAGCCCGGGGATGTCCGGTAGTCGGCCCGGTAGCAGACTGTGTTGCAGGGCCAGCGCTGCCTGCCGGTCGAGGACCTGCGCTCGGACCTGACCTGCGAGGCTGGCGCGATCGGCAACGAGCTGCAGCAGCTGGACATCGTCGGGACCGAACCGCCGCAGGGCCAGGGAGCCGACGTGTAGTACGCCGACGAGGTTGCCGTTGACGAGCATGGGCACGCCCAGCAGGGCACGGATGCCGGTGGCGAGCAGGATGGGACTGACCACGTCGTCGGGAGTAACGTCGTGGATCGTGACCGGCGCGCGTGTCGCCGCCACTCGCCCGGCGAAGCCTCGTCCGACCCGGATGCGGAAACCGCGGCGTACCTCCGCCTCCAGGCCCTTGGCCGCTGTCGCGACGAGTTCGCCGGTGTGGTCGTCCAGCAGCAGGATGGTGGCGGTATCGACCTTGAGCAGGTCCCGGACCCGTTCAAGTAGCTCGTCGAGCAACTCGGCGACGTTCAGCCCCGACAGAGCGGCGTCGGTTATCGCCCCGATGCGACGCAGCCGCTCCTCATTCGTCACCAGCTCGGCATCGGCCACCCAGGAAGCCTAGACGCCGGCGCGCCGCCGATAGCATGCCAGCAGCGAGATCAACAGTGTCGCGCCGCCGACGTGGGGTACCTTCCCATGTCACATCGATGCATTGCTCGTCCGGTGAACACGTTCCGGAGAGCTATCGTCCCTCGTGCCACCGGTAAGGTCACCGGCTCCGCGTTCCACAGGGAGGGGAAGCAGTGGGGGACCCACCGCTCGACCGGCATGCCCCTACCGCCGCGACGCCCCTGTTCTCGTCGTCGTTCACCCTCGCGGACCTGACCCGTGTCCGACACGAGGTCGAGGCCGTCAGTCGCCAGTGCGGCCTCGACCACGACGAGGTCGAGAACTGGGTCACCGCTGTCAACGAACTGATGATCAATGTGATTCGGCACGGTGGCGGCAGAGGTGACCTGCGCCTGCTCCTGGGCGGTCAACTCACCTGCGAAGTCAGTGACCAGGGGCGGGGCTTCAACACTGCTCATTACGTTCCGCGCGCCGAGCGACCGCCCCTGTCCGACACGGGGGGAATGGGCCTCTGGGTGGTCGGGCGAATGGCCGACTACCTCCATGTCGACAGCGGACCCGCGGGCACCACCATCCGCATCGCGGCACGCACCCGCGACGCTCTCGACTAGCCGTCGGCGGCCTTGCCCAAATCATCTTAGTCATTAAGATAACTGCGTGGGCATATCGACTGACTTCTCGGTGGCGATCGCCGGCGCCGGCCTCTCCGGCCTCTGCCTCGCCCAGCACCTGATGCGCGCCGGCATCGACGTGCACGTGTACGAGCGGGACCCCGGCCCCTTCGTCCGGCGGCAGGGCTACCGGATCATCCTCGACCGGTACGGGCTGGAGGCGCTGCGCGAGAGCCTGCCCCGCTCGCTGTACAACCTGGCGCTGACCACCGGCGACGAGCCCGGCGGGCACCTCCGCTTCACCGACAGCCGGCTGCGGGACGCATTCACCATCACCTTCAAGGACGAGCCGCACGCGACCCGCCAGGTCGACCGGCTGACCCTGCGCTCGATCCTGCAGTCGGGGCTGGACGGCCGCATCCACTACGGCAAGGACGCCGTCGCGGTGGACAGCGGCGGCCCGGCACGACTGCGGCTGCGCTTCTCCGACGGCGGGGCCGCATCGGCAAGCGTCGTCGTGGGCGCGGACGGCGTCGGCTCGGCGCTGCGCGCGCAGCTCATGCCGGACGCGGATCCGGCGAACACCCCGATGGCGGGCATCTACGGCCGCTCGCCCCTGCGGCGCAACGGTGCGAGCGTCATCCCGGACGCGCTGCGTACCAGCGGGGTTCTGGCCATCGCCGACCAGCCGGGCCGCGCCTTCTTCTTCACCTCCATGCGGTTCGGCGAGAGCCCGCCGGAGGCGTTCGCGCGCCTGGCCCCGGGCAGCTATGCGCCCACCGGCGACGACTACGTCATGTGGGGACTGCTGCTCCGGCAGGAGGAGGTGCCCAGCAGCGCCCGCGGGGACCTGCGGGCACTGTGGAGACTGGCTGCCCGGATGAGTACGGACTTCCACCCGCTCATCCGGCGGCTGGTCGACACGGCCGAGCTGGACGCCACGGTGCTCAACCTCTTCGCCGCCGGCCGGCGCCCGCGCCGGTGGGCGCTGCCCCGGGCGACGATGATGGGCGACGCCGTGCACGTCATGCCGCCGTTCGGCGCTCACGGCGGCAACACCGCGCTCCGCGACGCCGCACTGCTCGGCCACCGGTTGGTCGAGGCCCGGGCGAGCGGCACGCCGGTGGAGGAGGCGATCGTCAGCTACCAGGACGAGATGGTGCCCTACGCGTTCCGTGCCGTCGACACCGCCGCCGGGCTGATGCGCCGGCTCACCGGCGGCGCGGCCGCACCGCACTGGGTGCTGACCCGCGTGTTACCTCGGCTGCACAGGGTCACCGTGCCGGAGGCATGATTGCGGGCATGTCCCACGAGCCGGCCCGTGCGTCCGCGATCGCCGACCTCATGCGCGCCGGGCGGGAGACGTCGCGGCTGTCCATGGTGTTCCGGTACGCCATCGCCGAGCGGCTGGGCCTCACCGTGAGCGACCTGGAGTGCCTGGACCACCTGGCGGACGTCGGCTCCGCCACCGCCGGGCAGGTCGCCGAGCGGACCAACCTCACCACCGGTGCGGTGACCAGCATGCTCCGCCGGCTCCAGCAGGCGGGCTACGTGACGGCCGAGCGCGATCCGGCGGACCGGCGGCGGGTGATCGTCGCCCTACGGCCGGAGCGGACCGCCGAGCTGAGGCGGCCGTACGAGCCGTTCGCCGAGCGGGCGGAGAGGCTCATCGAGGGCTACAGCGCCGAGGAGGTCCTGCTGCTGGTCCGGCACTACGACCGCTTGCAGGCGATGTACCTCGCCGAGTTGGACCGCCTCCGCAGCGGCGACACCGCGCAGCGGTCCGTCTGAGGCAGCGTCGCGTGAAAAGCATGATTGTGGGTGTGGTGGGCGCTTCGGGGCGGTCGGATCGAGGCTGGGGTCGGTAGGGTGCCGTCGATGGGGTGGCGGCCATCATCGGACCCGGTCCCCGGCGTGCCCCAGGTGACATCTACCGATTCGAAGGGGGCGCACCATGAGCAGCCCACGCGAGACGTTCCTCCGACTGGTGAACGGTGTCTGCGACGGTCCGTACGAGGACCTGGCCGATCTGTACGCCGAGCGAACCCATGTCACGCATCCGTTCCACCCGCTCAACCCGCCGCCGCTGCGTAGCCGCAGCGAACTGCACGAGCATTTCACCGCGCCGCCTCCGGTCGTCCGGACGCTGAACCGCAGGCCGGTCGACGTGACGATTCATGAGACTGCGGACCCTGAGGTGATCGTCGCCGAGTTTGCCTATCAGGGGCGGGTCGCCGAGACGGGTGAGGCATTCGTGGTGCCATGCGTCTTCGTGATGCGTATCCGCGACGGGCTCATCATCGAGTCCCGGGACTACATTGACCACGTCGCCAGCGCGCGGGCCTGGGGCCAACTCGACAACCTTCTGACCGCACTCCGTCCGCAGGAAGACGCCACCATCGAGGGCGCGGTCCGACACTGATTCACGCCCGACGCCATGCGCGCTCATCCGCTGCGGACCGGGCGTCGTGATCCTGCTCCCGATGGCGAAAGACGGCGAAACGTCGGCATTGGCGCGTGGTGAACGACGGGTATCCCGGACGGGGATCCTGCGTCGATCATTGCCCGGAGATAGATGTGAGTCACTCTCACCTCCCGGAGCGCGCCCGGGCGCGGAGGGCGAGACGTCGGCACCGGCAGCCGGGCGTGACCGAACGGCCCGACTCCGCGTCCCCGGAGGATCGCCATGCCCCGTCCCGCTGTCCGTAACCGGCTCGCGGCGTTCACCGCCGCCGCCCTGACCGCGAGCGTCCTGACGGTGATCCCACCGTCACCGGCGCTGGCCGCCAGCACGTTCGCCGCCAACGACTACTGCCTCGGCCAGTGCGCCGACATCCTGCCCCCGGGGCAGAACGGCAACGCCACGCTCGTCGCCATCCTGGCGCACCAGGCGCTCGGCACCCGACCGGCGCACTCCAGCGACCAGCTCGACGAGTACGCGAACCTGGTCTACAACTACGCCGGGCTGACCGACGAGCAGATCGCCCACTTCTACAACGACGCCTCGTTCGGCGTCCCGGCCGCGCAGGTCGAGAGCACCGTCTCGCCGCGCGCGGACGTCACCATCGTGCGGGACAAGGCCACCGGCGTCCCGCACGTCACCGGCACCACCCGCGCCGGCACCATGTTCGGCGCCGGCTACGCCGGGGCCCAGGACCGGCTCTGGGTGATGGACCTGCTGCGGCACGTCGGTCGCGGCAACGTCACCTCGTTCGCCGGCGGCGCCCCGGGCAACCGCGAGCTGGAGCAGAGCGTCTGGGCCAACTCGCCGTACACCGAGGCGGACCTGCAGGCCCAGGTGGACGCGCTGCGCACCAAGGGCGTCCGGGGCCAGCAGCTCTACACCGACGTGGTCGACTACATCGCCGGCATCAACTCCTACATCGACAAGTCGATCGCCGAGGACAACTACCCGGGTGAGTACGTGCTTGCCGGTGCCGGCAAGCCGAAGCACTTCACCATGACCGACCTGATCGCCACCGCCGGCGTGATCGGTGGCCTCTTCGGCGGGGGCGGCGGCAGCGAGATCCAGTCCGCCCTGGTCCGGGTGGCCGCCCGCGCCAAGTACGGCGCGACCGAGGGGGACCGGGTGTGGGCGGCGTTCCGGTCGCAGAACGACCCGGAGACCGTGCTCACACTGCACGACGGGCAGAGCTTCCCGTACGGGGCGACGCCGCCGGGCGCGACGAGCGCGGTGCTCCCCGACGCCGGCACCGTGGTCGCCGAACCCCTCGCGTACGACGCCGTCGGCGGGGCAGCCGCCCGCACCGGCGCCAGCACCGCCACCAGGGAACTGCTCGGCGGCCTGAGTAACCTGCGCGCGCACGGCATGTCGAACGCGGTGGTGGTCTCCGGACGGCACAGCACCACTGGCAACCCGGTTGCCGTGTTCGGGCCGCAGACCGGCTACTTCGCGCCGCAGTTGCTGATGCTCCAGGAATTGCAGGGGCCAGGCATCAGCGCCCGCGGCGCCGCGTTCGCCGGGCTCAACCTCTACGTGCTGCTCGGCCGGGGCCAGGACTACGCGTGGAGCGCCACCTCCGCCGCACAGGACCTCACCGACACGTACGCGGTGCCGCTGTGCACCACCGACGGCAGCGCCCCGACGCTGCGCACCAACCGCTACCTCTACCACGGGCAGTGCCTCGCCATGGAGGCGCTGGAGCAGCGCAACTCCTGGTCCCCGACGCTTGCCGACTCCACCCCTGCCGGCTCGTACACGCTGCGCGCGCTGCGCACCAAGTACGGGCTGGTGGCCCACCGGGGCCTGGTGAACGGGCAGCCGACCGCGTTCACCAAGCTGCGCTCGACCTACCGGCACGAGGCTGACTCGGCGATCGGCTTCCAGGCCTACAACGACCCGTCCGCAATGGGCAGCGCAGCGGCCTTCCAGGCCTCCGCGGCCGACGTCGGGTACGCGTTCAACTGGTTCTACGTCAACTCGACCGAGGCGGCGTACGTCAACTCCGGCGCGAACCCGGTCCGCCCGGCCACCGCCGACCCGAACCTGCCCACGAAGGCCGAACCGGCGTACGAGTGGGCCGGCTGGAACCCGGACACCAACGACGCCACCTACACCCCGGCGTCGGCGCATCCGCAGTCGGTCAACCAGGACTACTACGTCAGCTGGAACAACAAGCAGGCGCGGGACTTCGGGGCGGCGGACGGCAACTTCAGCTTCGGCTCCGTACACCGGGCTCAGCTTCTCGACGGCCCGGTGCGCGCCGCGATCGCCCAACGCAAGCTCGGCCGCGCCGACGTCGTCAAGATCATGGCGGACGCGGCGGTGACCGACCTGCGCGGCCAACAGGTGCTCGGCGACCTGCTGCGGGTGCTGGACAGCACGCCAATCACGGATCCGGCGCTGGCCGACGCGGTGGGCAAGCTGCGCGCCTGGCAGCAGGCCGGCGCCCGCCGGGTGGAGACGTCGCCCGGCTCCAAGATCTACCAGCACGCCGACGCCATCCGGATCTTCGACGCCTGGTGGCCGCTGCTGGCCTCGGCGCAGTTCCGCCCCGGCCTCGGGTCGGACCTCTACGCCGCGCTGGTGGACGCCATCGAGGTGAACGAGGCGCCGTCGGGCGGCCAGAACGGCGGGCGCGACGGTGCCGTGAGCTGGGCGTTGCAGGGGCAGGCCCACAAGGGCTCGTCGTTCCAGTACGGCTGGTGGGGCTACGTCGACAAGGACCTGCGTACCGTGCTCGGCGACCCGGTGGCCGGCGGGTTGGGCCGCGCGTACTGCGGCAACGGCAACCTCGGCGCGTGCCGGCAGGCCCTGCTCGACACGCTCGGCCAGGCCGCCGCGGTGCCGGCCACCACTGTCTACCCCGGTGACAAGTCCTGCGGGTCCGGCGACCAGTGGTGCGCCGACTCGATCGCCCAGTCCGGGCTCGGCGGCATCACCCACCCGCTGATCGCCTGGCAGAACCGCCCCACCTACCAGCAGGTCGTCTCGTTCCCGGCGCGCCGCGGCGACGACGTCACCAACCTGGCCCAGGGCCGCCCGGCGACCGCGTCGAGCACCCAGTTTCTGACCAGCCACACTCCGGACAAGGCGGTCGACGGCAGCCTCGGCAGCCGGTGGGCCAGCAGCTACAACGACAACCAGTGGCTCCGGGTCGACCTCGGCGCGGCCCGCAGCGTCAGTCGGGCGGTGCTGCGCTGGGAAGCGGCATACGGCACCTCGTACCGGATCGAGGTCTCCGGCGACGGCAACTCCTGGACACCGGTGTTCGCCACCACCACCGGCAACGGCGGCGTCGACAACGCCACCTTCGCGCCGGTCACCGCCCGTTACGTGCGGGTGTACGGGGTCAAGCGGGCCACCTCGTACGGGTTCTCACTCCACGAATTCGAGTTGTACGGACGGTGATCTCGCCCCGGAGGGGACGGCAGGGATGACCCGCCGGCCCCTCCGGGCGCGTTCGTATGCGGGTCGTCGGTGCGTCGCGGCCGAGGCGGGCGCGGGGCCATACGGATGGCCGCGGACCGGGCCCGCCGATGATCTGCCGGGCGACCTGTCCTCAGCGCGGCCCGACGAACTCGGTCCTCACGCTCCATGCGAACCCAGCAACACCCGAGCCGCAGTCTGAGCGAGGGCGGCGGCCAGGCGTGCCAACCCATGGCCGGATACCTCCGCAGGCCAGCTACTACGGACTGGACAGTCCAATCTGGTGGCCACTGCCATAACCGTCCGCGCCGGGCACGTGTGGTGGCTCAAGCTGCGCCGACACGTCACGCGGTTGGCTGACCGGGCGGCTGCACGAGGAACGACCTGATGTGTTCCAGCGCCATGTCCAGAGCGACTTCCATGGGCGCGACGGTGTGCGCGGCGTTCGCCAGCAGGTAGCCGCCCTGCAGGGAGGCCATCAACCCCGTGGCCAACTTCTCCGGATCGGCATCCTGGCGCAGCAGGCCGCTGTCGCGCATCCGGTGCAGACCGTCACTGATCAGCTTTTCCCATGCCGCGAACGTCTCCGACAGAGACGATCGAGCCTGCTCATCTTGATCGGACAACTCGAGAGCCATCGACCCGAGGCCACACCCGTACCTGCCGTTGTTCAGCGAGTTGGCCTGGACCAGCGCGTTACGCCAACGGATCAGCCCTGAGAACGATCTCAGTCGTTCGAGCCCCGCACGCTCGCGCTGGAGGACAAGCGCGCCCCGATATCTCACCAGCGCGCGCACGAGTTCCTGTTTGTCGGCGAAGTGGTGGTAGAGCTGAGACTTGCTCGTCTGACTTGCCTCGCGAATGTCGTCGAGGGTCGTCGCGTTCACTCCGCGTACGAGCATCAGCCGGTTCGCCGCCTCGAGGATCCGCTCTCGGGTCGCGATGCCCCGTTGGCTGATCCTCCGCCTGTTTGTCGGCGCAGCCACCTGCTCGTCGCTCACCTGTCAAGTGTATCCAGCGCACCAGAATAATCGAGGGAGAATGGGACCTTGAAGTCCATTCGATATCGTCACGCATGCACGTGTTGGGGCAGGCTGGGCGTGGCACCATCCGCTCGGTGAACGGTGTGTCACCACCGCCGGATCGGACCGGCGCGCGGACCCGGGGTCCGCGCGCCGGAGGTGTCAGGCCGTCGCCCGCTTCGGGAGCTTCCACCCAGGGCGGGGGAAGTGGCAGGTGTATCCGTTGGGGTAGCTCTGCAGGTAGTTCTGGTGCTCAGGCTCGGCCTCCCAGAAGTCTCCTGCCGTGGTGACCTCGGTGACGACCTTGCCGGGCCACAGGCCCGAGGCGTCGACGTCGGCGATCGTGTCCTCGGCGACCCGCTTCTGCTCGTCGCTGCTGTAGAAGATCGCCGAGCGGTAGCTGGCGCCGATGTCGTTACCTTGGCGGTTCTTCGTCGAAGGATCGTGGATCTGGAAGAAGAATTCGAGCAGCGCGCGGAAGTCGGTCTTGTCGGTGTCGTAGACGACCTCGATGGACTCCGCGTGGGTGCCGTGGTTGCGGTAGGTGGCGTTCGGGACGTCGCCGCCGCTGTAGCCGACGCGCGTGGACACGACGCCGGGCTGGCGGCGGAACAACTCCTCCATGCCCCAGAAGCAGCCGCCGGCGAGGATTGCCTTTTCGGTGTTCATGTCGTCTCCCTGCCTGTCGTCGTGCCGGTGGTGGTGTCACTCGTGAACAGGGTGCGGTGTTCGCCGTACCCCGCGCTGCGGAGCCAGGTGGAGCGCACCTGGACACGCAAGTGCAGACACTCTCCGGGCCGGCGATATTCCCGCGACCTTCGCTCGGTGCGGACTCCGAGGTCCATAAAACATATCGAGTCACCGCCTTTGGATGCCCCTTGAGCTGGGATTCTCTCGGACCGCGACAGCAGGAGCACGGGCCGAAAGTGGACTTGACAGACCACTTTTACCGCAGCTAGATTCGGGCGTCGAGTGCGACAAACGCCCCCACCAGTCCCAGCGACTTCCTCGCGTCCCACCCGCTACCGATCGGCGTGGCGTGCCGCGGCGCCGAGGCGTGGCGCCGCCAATGCTGGGAAACGGGCATGTGCTCCTCGTGCCGGTGCGGACGAGGGCTGGATACAGGGAGGTACCCGATGAAGGCGATTGTGGTGACGGACGAGGCTGCGGGCACGGCCGGGATGACACTGGTCCAGCGGCCTGAGCCGGAACCGGCCCTCAACGACGTCGTCGTTCAGGTTCACGCCTCGGGGTTCGTTCCGACCGAGATGGCGTGGCCCTCGACCTGGACCGATCGCCTCAACCGTGACCGGACGCCGTCGATTCCCGGGCACGAGCTGGCCGGAGTGGTCAGCGCTCTCGGTTACGGCACGACGGGACTGTCGGTGGGGCGGCGGGTGTTCGGCCTCACGGACTGGACTCGCGACGGCACCCTGGCGGAGTATGTGGCCGTCGAGGCGCGCAACCTCGCGCCGCTGCCCGGCGACGTCGACTTCACGGTGGGCGCGAGCCTGCCGATCTCGGGTCTGACCGCCTGGCAGGGACTGTTCGAGCACGGCCGCCTTCAGGCGGGGCAGACCGTCCTCGTGCACGGCGCGGCCGGCGCAGTCGGTTCGATGGTCACGCAGCTCGCACGTGAGTTCGGCGCCTACGTCATCGGCACCGGTCGCGCTGCGGACCGTCAGAACGCGCTCGACTTCGGCGCGCAGGAGTTCGTCGACCTCGAGAACGACGTCCTCGAAGCCGTGGGTGCACTCGATCTGGTTTTTGATGTCATCGGCGGCGACATCGGGAAGCGGTCGGCAGGCCTCATTCGACCCGGAGGAATTCTGGTCTCCGCCGTCGGGCCGTCCGAGGTGCGGCCCGCGGACGGCCTGGCGGTGGATTTCGTCGTGACGCCCGATCGCGCCCAACTGGGTGAAATCGTCCAACGGGTACGCGACGGGCGACTGCGGACGAACATCGGCAGGGTCGCGGACCTCGACGACGCCGTCGCCGCCCTGAATCCGACCGAGCGGATCACCGGGAAGACGATCATCCGCGCTCGTTCGTAAGGATTCCGGGCTGCCGTGTAGCGCGGACGGCAGCCGACCGGCCGGGGCGAGTTGCTCGTCGGAAACAGGTCAGAGCCTCCCCGGCTGTCCTTTCCGGGGAGGCTCCGACCACTGCTGACGAACTGGTTGGCTATCTCAGAGGCGCGGGTCCTGCTGGACCTTCAGGGCGTTGAGGATCGGGTCGCTCTCGCCGTTGTCGCGGAGAAGCTCGACCTTCAGATCGCCACCGGCGTGCTCGACGGTGACCATGTTCGTGTCCGCGGTCAGCGCGCCCACAGTCGCCTGCACGTCGTGGTCGTAGAGCACGACCTTGCCGTCGACGAGCACATCGAAGGCACGCTTGCCGGCCTTGACCTTCTCGACCTCCGCGAAGTCGAGGCCGATCCGGTACGTCCCGGCGGGGGCGTTCTTGAACACGTAGCTGAACGTCTTGCCGGTCCGCTGGGTGCGGAACAGCGCGTCGTCCTCCGTACCGGCGATGTTGGCCTTGGTGGCATGCGCCTTGCCGCCGACGTAGCCCCAGGGCCGCGAGCCGAGCGCCTGGTCGGGCGCCCAGAAGAAGCCACCGGCATCGACGTACCCCGACCCGCCCACGTCGACGCCCTTCCAGTAGGCCGAGGTCGCCAGGCGGACCGGCTTGAGCTGGGTCTCGCCCTTGCCGGCGTTCGACGACACGAGCACGTCTCCGGCCAGTACACCGGGCTTGATGCCGGCGTTGTCGGCCGTCACCGTCACCGTGGTGGACGTGCCGGCGGCGAGCGTGACCGTACCGGTTGCGGCCGGACCCGTCAGGGTCAGCCAGGGAAGGTCGGCGGCTTCGTGCCCGCCGTCGCCGGTGCGCTTCTGCTCGCTGACCCGCACGTCGAGCGGGGCGGAACCGGTGTTGGTGACTGTCACGTCGGCCGTCGCCTTCTGGCCCTTGTCGAGGAGCCAGTCGAGGTCACCTGCGGCGACGGTGGCGATGCCCGTGGTCAACGCCGTGTCGACCACCTCGGCCTGGTCCTTCTTCGCGATGGTGACGGGGTTGCTGACCCTGACGTAGTTCGGCGCCTCGACCTGCACGGTGTTCTCGCCGACCAGAGCCTGGGCCTTCCACCGGCCCTTCACATCCGTCGTGATGACCCGCTCACCGCTGGGCCCCTTGAGCGTGACGATCGCGCCCGCGATCGCCTTGCCGTCGTTCCTGTCGGTGACCGTGCCCTCGATCGTGCCCGCCGCCGGCAGGGAGTACTCAAGGCCCAGGCCGGCCTTCAGCACGGGCTGGTCGAAGGAGAACTGGCCGGCGGGGTTGCGCGTCAGGCTCTCCAGACCGACAGTCGCCGACGAGCCCTTGGTGAGCGGGTTGTCGCCACCGACGCCGTCGCCGTACCCGATCTGGATCCGCCCGTCGACGATCAGGGTGACCGAGAAGGTCACGCGAGCCGTCGGGTCACTGTAGAAGGCGACGTTGCGCCACTCGATGACCTGCGCCGCCAGCCCGTCCACCTCGGTCCTGCCGAAGTAGATGCCCGCCTCGTCGTCGACGACCAGGTCGTCCCAGAACGGATAGATCGCGTCGATCGGGTACGGCGACGGCAGTGCCGTGTTGCTCCCCGACCCGTAGGCGCGATCGAAGACCAGCCCGCCGTTCGTCGTCACGCACACGCCGTCCCAGGCCGTGTCGTAGAACGGTTGGAGGTAGTCGGAGTCGAACCACAGCACGCCGCATTCCTCGTCGCCGTGCCACCCGGACTCCTGGGTGCCCTGGCGGTAGAGCCCGTCGGTCACCTTCATCGAGTACGAGCGACCGGCGGGAGCCACCGGCACGGGACCGGGCTCCGGCTGCTCGGGCTGGGGATCCGGCTCAACCGCGTTGGCGCGCGGGTCGAGCGTCACCCGCAGCGCCGCGATGCTCGGGGCCTTCAGGCCCTTGGAACCCCGCAACTCCACGGTCAGCGGACCGCCCTCGTGCTTCACCACTGCGGTACGCCAGTCGGCCGCGTTCGGCCCCACGGCCGCGGCAGTGTCGTACGCGTAGTTCGTCAGCGTTCCGTCCACGACGACGTCGAACACCCGCTTGCCCTTGGCCACCTTGTCGATCTCGGCGAACCCGAGGTCGATCGCGTAGGTGCCCTTGGGCGCGTCCGGGAAGCGGTAGAACAGCTGCTTGTCCGGCGTGGTCCGCTGCGACTGGAACAGGGCGTCGTCAGTCGTGCCGGCGATCGCGGCCGTCGTGGCGGCTACCTTCGTCTTCCCGTCATAGCCCCACGCCTTCTTACCGACGGCCTGGTCGGCGAGCCAGGTGTAGCCGGAGCCGTCGGTGAACTTCGCGCCGCCGGCGTTGACGCCTACCTGGTACTTCGTGGTCGTGAGCGTCACCGGAACGTAGGTCTTGGACTGCCGTCCGGAGTCGGACCGCACCACGATGTTCGCGCCGAGCACTCCGGGCTTGGCGCCCTTCGAGGAGATCGAGACCTTGACGGTCGTCGACTGACCCGGGGCGAGGGTGCCACCGGTCGAGGAGAGCGACAGCCACGGCAGGTCGGTGAGCAGATCGTCCTCGACGTCGACAAGCACGACGTCGTCGGCGAGCTGGTCCGCCGCCCACAGCGCCCCGGTCGAGTCGGTCTCCAGACCGCCGCCCTGGCCCGCCTTCTGGCCCGGGAACCACCACGCGTTCACTAGCGAGCAGTCGTCGGGGTCGACCTGCAGCAGGCGGGTGGGCCGGTTCGAGGTGAGGTCGGTGTACCAGATGGTGTCGGACGCCTGGTTGTAGGCAAGACCCATCACCTCGGGCAGCGGCGGGGTGCAGAAGGACAGCAGCGCACCCGGGTTGTCGTGCGACGTCCCGGCGACGGTGCCGATCATGCCGTTCCTCCGGCCGCCGACGTAGAACACGTCCTCGGCCGGGTTGTAGGCGAGTCCGGTCAGCTGCAGCGTGGACCAGTCACCCTGGATCTGCCGGGTCTCCTTCCCGGTCTCCCGGTTGAAGCAGTGGATGTAGCTGGCCGGGCTGTCCTCCATCTGGCACATGTCACCGGTCCTGGTGTCGAGCGCCATGTCGAACGCCCGGTACGCGGGGTTCCACGACGCGTCGAAGACCTTCCCGGTCTTCTTGCCCGTCACCGTGTAGGCGGCGTTGGTCCGCGCGTTGTAGTCGTGGACCCAGACGTCGCCGTCGTACCCGATGCCGGAGGGCTCCTTCTCCGCGATCGTGCCCGGGATGGCGATCCGGGTGATGACGTCACCGCCGGAGGTAGCGCCGACCTTGGCGGCCGCCTGCGCCTCCGCGGCGCTCGACGTGGCGGCCTTGCCGTCGACGTTCGACGGCTTCATGCCGCCCGCACCGGCCTTCCAGGCGGCGAGGTCGATCGTGCTGGCCGCACCCTTCCCGGTGCGCGTGGTGGCGTCAGCCTCGTCAAGTTCGGGGTGGCGCGCGGCCTCGCCCAGGTCGTACGTGAGTGGGGCGGAGCCGTTGTTGGTGAGCGTCAGCGAGCCCACGCCGCTCTGGTCGGTGCCCAACAACGCCTCAAGGCCGTCGGCCTTCAGGCCGGCGACACCCGTGGTCAGACGTGCGTCGATCTTCGACTGGGCGTAGAGCTTGTCGAGGGAGAACGGGTACGACACGGTCGTGTAGTTCGGCGCGTCGACAGTCATCGTGTAGTCGCCCACCGGAAGCTGGCGATGCACGACACCCGTCCCGTTGGTCGTGACGGTCTCGACCAGCCCATTCTTGTTGCTGAAGGAGACTTTGGCCCCGGCCACCGGCAGCCCGTCGTTCTTGTCGACGACTGTCGCGTCGAGGTACCCGAAGTCAGGCATGTCGTAGGTGACGATCATCCCGTCGTGCAGCACCGGGGCGTGGTCGGAGAACCGGATGCCGTCGACGCCGGCCCAGCCCTGGATGCCGGTGACGGCGTGCGCGCCGGCGGTCACCGGGTCGTCGGTCCCGACGCCGTCGCCGTACCCGAAGATCATCGTGCCGGAGCGGGTGAGCGTGGCCGAGAAGGTGACCGGCTCCGTGTACTCCGTTCGGGTCGGGTACGCCCAGAGCTTGGCCTTGCGGTACTCGACGACGAACGCGTCCTCACCGTTGACCTTGGTGGCCGCCGTGAAGACGCCGCCGCCGGGAGCGAACTCGACGGGGGTCTCGACGTAGAGCGGGAAGGCGCCCGCACCGCCGTAGCCGGGTGCGGTGGAGCCGTCCGGGGAGATCACGCCGCGCAGGCCGACGCCGAGGGTGTCGTGGCTGCCGTTGTAGAGCGCGATCGGGAACGGCAGCTTCACCGTGGCCCACACCCCGTTGCTGAAGGTGACCGGGTCGGTGCCGCGCAGGTACTCGCCCTCGGAGACGGCGCAGCTGTAGCCGCCCTCGTCGACGACGAGCCCCACGGGGATCTCGCGCGACTCGTTCTGCGCGCCGACGGTCAGCGCGACGGTGGTGGGGGAGAAGCAGGCGTTGGGCTTGATGTTCAGCGTGTACCCGCCCTCGGGGACAGCGGCGATCGTGAACGCCCCGTTGGCATCGGTGCGTACCGGCTTCAGCGGTGTGTCCTTGACGGAGACGTCGGCGTTCGGGACGGGCCGCTTCTTGTCGTCGACGACCCTGCCGCTGATGTCGTGCCGCGCGGCGGCCGTGAGCGGCAGCGTGACCGCGGTGTCCTGGCCGAGGGTGATCGTGACGTTGGCGGTCGCCGTCAGGTAGCCGAAGACCTTGGTGCTGAGCTGATAGTCGCCGACCGGGAGGTTCGTGGTGAACCTGCCGTCCTTGTCGGTTCCGATCGACCGGCTGAACGGTCCACTGATCGTCACGTCGGCCGCGGGGACCGGGGCGCCGTTGGCGGTGACGACACCGGTGAGGGTGCCACCCTCGCGGGGCGCGAGCTCGAGCAGGCGGACGAGGTCGAGCCGACCCTCGCCGTACTTGTTGTTGACCTCGGCGGTGCCACCGCACTCGGTGTCGTCGACGTCCACGGCCGACTCGCCGAGCAGGCGGCGGGTCTCCTCCACCTGCCCGATGAGGGTCGGGTCGTAGCTCCACAGCGCCGCGACCGCACCGGCGACGTGGGGCGCCGCCATCGAGGTGCCGGACATCTCGGTGTAGCTGTCGCCCGGGTAGGACGAACGGACCGCGTCGCCCGGAGCGGAGATCTCAGGCTTGATCCGGTCACCTTCACCCTCGCCCTTGCGGGAGAACGACGCGAGCGTGCCGTCCGATGAGTAGGCGCCGACGGAGTAGGCACTCGCGGCCGAGCCGGGCGAGGAGACGGTGTCGCAGGCCGCGTACGGCGTGGTGTTGCCCGATGACCACACGCTGAAGATGCCCGCGGCGCTCCAGGCCTCGTCGATGGCCTGGAAGAAGTCGTCGAAGCTGTGCTCGACGGTTTGCCCCCACGAGTTGTTGATGACGTGGGGGCGCTTGGACGGATCGGGGTTGTTTCCCTGGACGTCGGTCGGGGCGAGCAGCCACCAGCCGGACCGCAGCAGCGACTCGACACCGCTGCTGTCGCAGCAGCCGTTTGTCGCGATCCACTGCGCGTCCGGGGCGACGCCGACGTGGTTGGTGCCATCGTCACCGACCATGGTGCCCATGGTGTGCGTGCCGTGTCCGTTGTCGTCGCACGGTGATCCCGTGCACGTGCCCCGGGTGGCCATCCAGTTGTAGTTGTGGTCGATGGTGCCGTCGGGCTTCGTGCCGCGGTACTGGTGCATCAACGCGGGGTGGTCGAACTGGACGCCCGAGTCGAGGTTGGACACGGTGATGCCCGCACCCGTGGCGCCCATGGCCCACGCCTGCGGGGCGTGGATGGCCTCCAGACCCCACGAGACAGTGCCTGCCTCGTCGGCGGCCTTCGGCGCGGTGGGGCGGGCAGCCTGGTCGGTGGGGATTTTCTCGTCCACGGGCTCGACCAGCGCTACCTGCGGCGTCGCGTGGATCTCGGCGACCTGCACCCTCGAGGCAACGTTGAGGGCGAGCTTCTCGGTGCCCCCCTTGACGAGCACGGCGTTGGCGATCGGGTAGGAGATGTATTTGACGCCCGACCGGTCGAGGTCGGTGGAGACCGACGCCAGCGAGTCCTTCGCCGCAGCGGTCAGCGCGTCGTAGACGAACCGACCACGAGCGGTCCAGTCGGCGATCTTCTTCGCTGGCCCGAGGTCGGCTCTGGTGTCGAACGTGATCCAGAAGTCGGAAGCCGCAGACGTGCGGAAGCGGTCCTTCAGGCTCGAGGCGATCTTGTTGGCGGGGGCGCCGGGATCCGGCTCAGCGGCGGATGCCGGTGGTGCCTGGATCATGCTCAGACCGACCGCTGCGGCAAGCGAAGCCGCCAGGGTTTTGAGTCTCATGAGAGTCCTTCGACCTACAGGGGTTGGTAGGGGTCGTGGTTCGTGTGGTCGTCGGCACCGCCGCCACCGTCGACGTCAGGGGCGTCACGGGCGCCGACGCACGGCTCGCGGGGCAGCTCGGGTGATGGCGGGTGTTCGATGGCGGAGTCGTCACGCGCTACTTGTCGCTCAGGCATGCATTGCCCAACGGCTATGGATCATGGAGTCATGCTCGGCGGGACGAGTGACCTTCGCTATCCAGCGGATACGTCAATTTTCACGATGCGCTGTCGAGGGAGTCCTCTTCTGCGAACACTCCGGCCTCCACTGCCTTGACCGCGAGCGCGGTCCGGGAGCTCACCTTCAACTTGCGCATCGCCGCACGCAGCTGCTGATCCACTGTGGCCGGCGACTTGGCCAGAATCCGGCTGATCTCCCGGTTCGTCTTGCCGGCGACAACCAGTTGGACCACGTCGAGCTCGCGAGGTGAGAGCTGGTCGCCGTACCCGCGTCGGCCGCCGCGCCACAGTCGCGGGACCTCGGCGCCGTGCTCGCGAAGCCGCTGTGCGACACGGTCCGCATCGCCGCGGGCCCCCAGCCTGAACAGCTGCTCGTACTGTGCCGCCAACAGCTCTCGGCCCTGTTCGATCTGGCCCTGGGCGATGAGCGCCTCGGCTTGACGCTCGCGGGCGAGCATGGCGTCGTAGGGGCGCGGCAACGCGCTCCAGGAGCGGGCCGCCCGATCGAATGCCGTCGCCGCGCGGGCGTGGTCTCCGGCTGCGGCGAGCAGCAGGGCACGGCACACGGTGAGCGCGGCGCGAGGCGCAGGCGCCGTATGGCCCCGCAGTCCTCTGGCGAACTGGTCGCCCAGGCGTGTCGCGGCCTTCAGGTCGCCCGCGGCGAGGTGCGCCTCGACCCGAGCGGGGACGAGGTCCGTCGCCCAGACCCAGATGCCTTTTCTCCGGACGGTGTCCATCGGCTCGTTCGTGATCTGCAGCGCCCGGCCGCTGTTTCCGTCGGTCAGCCACAGTCTGGCCAGCGCGGCGGCGGCCTCCATCGTGTCGTCGGCTGCGCCGAGACGGGCAGACTCGTCGAGGACCAGCCGGAACTGCTCCTCCGCAGCGCGCCGCCGTCCGGTCGCGGCTGCCAACCGGGCAGCGAGGCGAATGCTGCCGAGGTAGTGCGCCGGCCGGTCTCGGTCGGCGTCGGCGAGTGCCGCGCTCCGCTCCGCGAGACCCTCCCACCGACCGGTGAGCCACGCCAGGTTGGCCTGTTCGAGTTGGACGTTGTGGTGCAACCGGGACGCCTGCTCGGCGTCGGCAAGGCGCATGGCCACGGCGAGGTGTTCCTCCGCGTCGGCGTACCGACCCCAGATCAACGCGCCGGTCCCGACATTCGCGTGGATGCGGGCCACGTCGAGACGCTCCGCCGCGGTCGCGCCGTCGATGGGCAGCTCGGCGACGACGTCCCAGGCCTCCTCCTCGCCGAGCATGAGCAACGCCGCGGCTCGGTTGCCGGCCAGGTTCAGCCGCTCCGCGGGAGAATCGAACGCGGCGGTGAGTTCAGCGGCACGATCCAGCCAACGCCGATGGGTCGACGCCGGCCACGGTCCCGCATACGCCCAGCCAAGGTAGGTCATTGCCCGAGCCGCCTCGACCGGGTCATGGTCGAGGTTGGCCACCGCCTGCTCCAGCTCGCTGAGTGCGGCCTGCGCCTCGCCCCCGGTGATCAGAAGCCGACCCAGGGGGTTGCGGATCTCGGCCTGCTGGCGGGCGGAGAGACCGGGCGTCTCCAGCACCGAGCGCAGGGTACGGATCACGCGGTGGTAAACCTCGTCGACCTGCTCGCGACGGCCCAGCGCGGCAACTCCGGCGATGCGCGCGACCCGTGCCCGATCCACCGGCGGCAGCACGGCCCACGACAACAGATCGACAAGCAGGTCGACAGCCTTGGTGTGGTCACCTGAGGCGATGGCCAGCTCGGCGCCCTGCTCGGCGTACCGCGCCCAGGACTGCGTCTCGCCCGCCGCACGGAAGTGGTGGGCAAGGCGTGCCACCGGCTGCGGATGGATGGGCTCCAGGGCCCGGCCGGCCAGCAGGTGGAAGTGTCTGCGGTCGGTCAACGGGATCGCCTCGTAGACAGCCGTGGCAGCCAGCACGTGCCGGAATCGCCACCGGCCGCGGTCGTCCCCGTCCAGGACACCGGCGCCGGCCGCCTCCGCGACAGCGCCTCGGCACGCATCCGGTGACAGACCGGCGGTCATCGCGATGGTGGCCACCGACGAGCGCTCGGCCAACGTGGCCGCGGCGCGTAACACCTGCTGCGCCGTCGGCGACAGACGGCCCACCCGCTCCCGGGTGGAGTCGCGCACCGTTGGCGGCACCTGTAGCTCGCGCAGCTTCAGTCGCACCCACTGTCCGTCGCGGAAGACGAGGTCGGCGCGGTCGCACATGAGGCGCACCGACTCCTCCACGGCCAGGGGAACACCACCGGTCCGCTCGTGCATGAACGTCGTGAACTCCTGCGATATCGGGTTGCCGTCCAGCATCGAGGACACCAGCGCTGCCGTGTCGTCGGGTCGCATCGGCGCCAGGGCGATCCTCAGCTGGGTCACGCCGGCTGGCAACCGGGACGTCAGCCGCAGCAACAGCGATCCGTCGTCCACCTCTTCCGGCCGATAGGAGATCACGAGGCTTGGCCCGTGCGACTGCTGGCGGGAGGTGACGAACAGCAGGAACTCCAGGGTCACCTCGTCGGCCCAGTGAGCGTCCTCGAGCACGAGAACGTCGACACGCAGAGCCCGCAGCAGCTCGTCCAGGGCGCGGAACAGGCGGTGCCGTGCTGCCCTCGCATCGTCCAGGGGCGGCAGTGCGGGCGGCAGATCCGAGGACCATTCCGGGAGCAGGGGCCGTAACGCACCCGCGAGCTCGGTGAGCCCCAGTCGCGACACGGGGCGGTCGATCCCACGGAAGGCGTCGACGATCGGCCCCAGCGTCAACGACTCGCGAAGCGGTGGACACACCGACACCAGGGCGGTGCGCTGGTCCGGCGCGGCCAGCCACTCTCGCAGCAGTCGGCTCTTGCCGATCCCCGCCTCGCCCTCCACCAGCACGATCGCTGGTGGCTGGGCCAGGGCGCCCCGAAGCGCCGCCATCTCCCGATCGCGACCCACGAAGTGCGGCGTGGAAACGGTCGGTGAGGTCCCGTCGTCCTCGGGGGAGGGGTCGAGCATGCGTGATGATCTCGCTTTTCGCTGCTCGGGCACAAGTACCCGCCCCGCCGACGTCGCGGAGGTGGACACCGAGACGCGTCCGCGACGACGACTGGCCGGCACTCACCACCACCGGCACTCGTGACGAATGTCGTGGCTGGGCCGGCCGCCGGCACGTCGCGATCCCGGTCCCACCTGATCACGATCTTCCAGTTTGACGGACGTCACTAACCCGGTTGCCGGTCGGGGCGGGACTGCCTAACTTGCTTCTCATGGTGAACGAGGGTCATAGCGCAGACGGGTACGCCGGGTGAGCGGTCGTCTTCGCGAGATTGCCCGGCAGACGGTTGCCATCGCTGATTCGGGTCGCTATCGCAATGACGCCGGCGACGAGGTCGGTGTCGGCGAGGCGGTACGTGCCGCAGTCGCCGGCACTCGTCTCCACCTGCCGGACGAGGTGCCCGCGGTGGGGAACGCGGAACCCGGCGCAGGCCGCGTGGAGGTGACGTACGAGTCGACGTTGCAGGCAGCCCGTCGGCTGGTGCCCGGAGCGGCCTGTCTGGTGTTCGCCTCGGCGAAGAACCCGGGTGGTGGGTTCTTGGGCGGAGCGCAGGCGCAGGAGGAGAGCATCGCCCGCTCCTCAGCGCTGTACCCGTGTCTCCTTGCCGCCCCGGAGTTCTACGCGTTCCACCGCGAACAGCGGGACCTGCGGTACAGCGACCGCGTGATCTTCTCGCCGGACGTGCCGGTGTTCCGGGACGACAAGGGCAATCTGCTCGACCAGCCGTACACGACATCGTTCCTGACCGCTGCGGCGCCGAACCTGGGCGCGATCCTCCGCAACCAGCCCGACCACGTTGCGGACGTACCGGCGGTGCTGGCCCGGCGTGCTCGCCGAGTGCTGGAGGTCGCGGCCGCGCACGGACATCGGACGTTGGTGTTGGGCGCGTGGGGATGCGGCGTGTTCCGCAACGATCCCGCTACGGTCGCCGACGCCTTCGCCCACGCGCTGCGGGAGGTTGATCTCTTCGACCACGTGGTGTTCGCCATCCGCGACAACCTGCCGGGAACACCTGTGTACCGCACGTTCGCGGAACGCTTTCCGGGAACTGCCGCGGATCCGGCGGTGGGAAGTCAGCGTGGGTGAGGGGCGGACGGCCGGGGGTGTGCGGACAATGGGGAAATGAAGCGAGAGGTACGCCTGATGCGGTTGACCGGGACGCGCGCCAACGGCGCGGTGGCGACGGGCGCGGTGGCTACCGGCGCGCGGGCTGCGGGGGCGGCGTCGCTCGGCGCCCTCGCGGTGGGGGCGCTGGCAGTCGGGGCCGTGGCAGTCGGGGCGCTGGTCATCGGGCGGCTGGCGATCCGCCGGGCGGTCGTGCGGGAGTTGCGCGTCGGCCGGTTGGAGATTGACGAGTTGGTGGTGCACAGCCGACCCACTGCCGAGGGATAACCGACGCGAAACTGCGTGCGAGGGTGCCCCTCGGCGTCTCGTCGAGGTTGGGTACGCGAGACCGTCCGGTAGGCGTTCAGCAGGGTCTGCCTGGTCGAAGAAGTGCCGCCGTGTGGTCGCCCGGACAGGGGGTGGGCAGCCGGTCGGTCTGCCCACCCCCTGGCATCGGGTCAGTGGCGACGCAGGATTTGCTTGTCCGCGTCCAGGCGGCGGTCGAGCTTGATGACGATGAACTCGTTGTTGTCCGCCTGTCCGGCCGTCCGGCCCGCCGATGACGGGAAGTTGTTGTCGTTGAGTACGGCGAGCGTGCGGTCGTCGAGGATCACCACGTCCTCGATCGTCTGAAACGGGAACGTGAACGTGTCACCGAACCCGCCGACGTGGCGGGGGTTGGCGATTGCCATCAGGTCGGCGACAAGCGTCTTGTCGAGCAGTCCGTCGCGGTTCCGGTCGCGCTTGTCCGCGAGAAAGATCTTCTTGACCTTCGCCGTCTCGCCCTGGCCGTTGTCCCGCTCGATGATCAGAAAGCGGTCGCGATCGACCATGATGGCGTCACCGATCGCGTGCGCAGGAGCGTCGAGCGCGTAGGTCCAGCGCCGGCCGGTGTAGGTGTTGGTCCTGGTGTCGAACTCGTTGAGCCGGAGCGTGCCCGCCGGATCGCCCGTGATCGTCCCCTCAAGCAGCGGGTAGAGCGTGCGACCGTCCGGCGACTGGGCCATGCCCTCGAAGCCCTTGCTGCTGGCGAGGTTGGCCGGGGTCGCACCGCGGCCCGGGTTCTCCGGGGCGAACACCCCCGGCAGCGGCACCGGCGCCTGTAGCAAGCGGCCCGCTCGATCGAAGTGCAGCAGGTACGGACCGAATTCGTCGCCGATCCAGTAGGTGCCGTCCGCCGTCCGGGTAATCGACTCGACGTCGAAGTCAGCCCCGGTGAGCACGCGGTCGGCACGGGTGAGCGGGAATGGCACCTTGCCATACGGGTCGGTCAGGTTGATGCCACCGACCACGTCCACGGCGCCGTTGCCGAAATCGGGTGCGACCCGCTGAACACGCAGCACAAAGTCGGCACTGTTGGCCTTGTTGCCGAAGCCGTTGTCGGACAGCACGTCGAAGGTGCCGTCAGTGTTGCGCAGGACGCCGCTGAACCCCTGGACCGGTTGGTCGGCGAACGGCGGGACGATCCCGTTGATGGGGGCGGTGCCGAGCGATGAGCCGGACGGTTCGCTGCCGGGGACGAAGGTCGCCGCTGGCAGGGCGGCGAACTCCACCAACTCGGCCCGGTCCCACGTGCTCCGCTCGGCCGCGGCCGCGCCCGCGGCGCCCGGCAGCGTCAGGGTCAGGGCGACCACCGCAGCAGCCAGACCCACCCGCTTGCTTACTGCCATCAATCCTCATCTCATCGGGTACGAGCAGGACGTTCTCGGTCGTGATCCGATGGCACCGTAGAGCGACGCGGTGAATTCAAATTGGACACCGGGGAATGCACGCCCAAACCGTGCGGTCACTTTGTCGGCGGCGGCTGCTCCTACGAGGCTGCCTTGATGTCATGACTCGGCGAGGAGGGCGTAGGTGTAGCCGTCCACCCAGCCCAGTTCGGCGTGCCAGGAATCGCCGACGCCGTGCTGCTCACGACGCATGCCGACCTTCTCGAGGATTCGTACCGAGGCGAGGTTGTCCGCGAAGCAGCCGGCGGTGATTCTCCGAATGCCCAGCCGGTCGACTGCGTGCGCCACCACCGCGGTGACTGCCTCGGTCGCGTAGCCCTTTCCGCCGTAGGCCGGATCGAAGATGTAGCCCAGTTGGGCCTCGGTCCGCGGTGGCATACCGGGTTGACCCATGCCGTCGACGACGTCGAGCGAGACGGTTCCGATCACCACGCCGTCGAGCGTGGCCGCCATGCTGCGGTCGTCCGGGTCCGCGGCCGCGCGTCCCCATGCCGCGCGGAAGGATGCGGGGTCGACCTGCGTGCGGAGGAGCCAGCGCGTGACCTCCGGCAGATTGCGGTACTCCAGGATCCGGTCGACGTCCTCGTCCCGCACCGGGCGAAGCTCGAGCCGTTCGGTGCGTATGGTGGTGTTTTCCATGGGGCGGGACGCTAGTGGACGCACCTTGGCGAGACGCCCGAATATCGGCCCCCGGTCTCTACGGGTGGCGGCGATGAACCTCCGCGAGGCGCCCGGTTTCCCTACAGGGCGCAAGGGGCTTCTGGATGTACGGAAGCGACGGCGCTCGAACCGCCGGTAGTGCGTGGATGGTGCTCTGGTAGGCGAACCAGTGCAGGAAGTACTGGGTGATCGGTCCGACCGCGAGTGCGTACAGCATGGTGCCGACGCCCACGCTCCCGCCGAGCAGCCAGCCGGAAACGAGCACGGTGAGCTCGATCATGGTCCGGATGAGCCCGATAGAGCGCCCGGTTCTGGTGGCGGTGCCGGTTACCAGCCCGTCGCGGGGGCCGGGTCCGAGCCGCGCGCCGACGTAGACGGCGACGGACAGCCCGTTGAGCAGTACACCTCCGACGAGCAGGCCGACCCGGCCGGGAAGCCCGAGGTGGTCGGGGATGAGCTGGAGGCCAAGGTCGGTGCTGTACGCCACGACGACGATGTTGGCGAGGGTGCCGACGGTCGGCCGCTGTCTGAGCGGAATCCACAGCAAGAGAGCAAGCACGCCCAGGGCGGCAGTGATCGTGCCGAAGCTGAGGGATGTGTGGTGCTGCAGGCCCTCGTACAGGACGCTCCACGGATTGACACCAAGCGCGGCACGAACCAGGACGGACAGGCTGAACCCGTACAGCGCGAGCCCAACCAACAGTTGAGGGATGCGTCGCAACGGCCGCTCGCCAAGGGAGACATAGGTGAGCGTGGGCTTGGATGGGCGTCTCACCGGTGTCCTTCCGGCCACACTGCGTTCCCGGTGACGGCTCCGGCGCTTACCGGCGTCACCATCCACCACTTGTTGCTGCATGCCTGCCGTCTCCGGTCCACTCGTCTGTCTTGACGCCACTGGCGGCAACTCTGTTGGATGATTGGCCGGAATAACATGACCAATCATGGGAGAGTGGTATGGCGGACTCACCCGCGTCGGGGCCTGTGGGCAGGGGAGTCCGGACCGCCCGAACCCTTGGGAGCCGACAGTTGGCCGCGATGCTGCTCGGCCCGACCGCCACGCGGCCCGCCTACCGCCACCTGGCCCAAGCGATCAGCACGCTGATCCTGGACGGCAGGATCGCATTGCACGTCAAGCTGCCGGCAGAACGTGAGCTGGCCGCTGCCCTGGAAACCAGCAGGGCCACCATCACCGCCGTGTACGACCTGCTACGCGAGAGCGGCTACGCCCACAGCCGTCAAGGCTCGGGCACCTGGACCGACCTGCCGGCCGGCCGGACGCCCACCGGCATCACCCGGCTGCTCGGCGGTCAGGACACCGCGATCGACCTGGCGCGTGCGGCGCCCGGACTGGCTGAGCAGACCCTCGTCGACGCCCTCGCACGCGTCGCCCCCCGGGTGGCCGAGCACGCTCATACCCCCGGCTACCACCCGTACGGTCTGTCCGAACTGCGCGCCGCCATCGCCGAACGGTTCACCCGCCGCGGCCTGGCCACCGTGCCCGACCAGATCCTGGTGACCTCCGGTGCCCAGCACGCACTCACGCTGGTCCTGGGCCTGCTGTGCCGGCAAGGTGACCGAGTCATGGTCGAGAACCCGTCCTACCCGAATGCCCTGGACGCCATACGCCGTGGCCGGTTGCGCACCGTGGCCGTCCCCGTTACCGACAACGGCTGGGACATGGAGATCGTCGAGTCCACTTTGTACCAGGGTGTGCCCCAGCTCGCCTACCTGATACCCGACTTCCACAACCCGACCGGCCGCCTCATGCCCGACGAGCAGCGCGTCCGCGTTCTCGGTGCCGCGCAACGCTCCGGCACCTGGCTGGTCATCGACGAGACCCTGGCCGACCTCGCCCTCGATGTTCCCACCCCGTCACCCTTCGCCGCCCACAGCACACCCAGCGGGACAGCCCAGGTCATCACCATCGGCTCGATGAGCAAGACCCACTGGGCCGGACTGCGCATCGGCTGGCTACGTGCACCCTCGCGACTGGTGACCGAACTCGCCGGCCAACGAGTCGCCACCGACATGGGCGGCTCCGTATTGGACCAACTGCTGGCACTCGATCTCCTCGCGCAGGCACAGGAGGTGCGGCCACGCCGACTGGAGCAGCTGCGCCATCAACGCGCGGTGCTAGCCGCCGCGCTGACCGAGTATCTGCCGCAGTGGAAGTGGCAGTTGCCGCCCGGAGGTCTCTCACTGTGGGTCGACCTAGGCGAACCCATCGCCTCGCCGCTGGCCGAACGGGCACTCGAGTACGGAGTGCGAATCGAGGGCGGTGGCTACTTCGCCACCGATCCAGGAATTCTCGAACAGCGCCTTCGTATCCCCTACACAACAACTCCTGACGCTCTGCGCGAGGCCGTGCGGCGCCTGGCTACCGCCCTCGCCGACGGCCTTCCACGCTCGTCCACCATCCAGCGACCGCATTGGATCGCCTGAGCATTGCGCGGGCGGCAGCTCAAGGAGGCCCGGCTATTCGGAAGGGTCCGATGACGGTGCTGGCCCGCTGCCAAACCCCCGCCGCGATCCGGCACGTCGGCGGGGGCCGCCACGCTGCTGGGCCCAGGCCGTCAGCGGCCCTGTAGGCGCTTCACGTTGTCGCCGAAGGTCCACCCCTTCGACCCGTCCCAGTTGGCCGACCAGGTCATCAGGCCCTTGAGGCCGGGCACGGAGTTCCAGGCCTGCGTGACCAACGACGTCGACATGTAGCCGCCGCCCGCCCCGTTCTGCGCGGGCAGGCCCGGGACCTGCTTGTCGTACGGCACCCGGATGGTGGTGCCCTGGATGGTGAGGCCGTTGTTCAGGCACTGCGTCTGCACTGTGAAGCCCTGCACGGTGCCTGCCGGGTACGAGTCGCCGGCGCAGCCGTACATGCTGCCGTTGTAGTACTGCATGTTCAGCCACCAGAGCCGGCCGTTGTCCACGTACTTCTTGATGATCGGCAGGTACGAGCCCCAGATCGAGCCGTAGACCACGCTGCCTCCGGTGACGTAGGCCGTCTCCGGTGCCATGGTCAGGCCGAAGTTCGAGGGCATCCGGGCCAGCACGCCGTCGATGATCCGGATCAGGTTGGCCTGCGACGTGGACAGGGTGTTGATGTTGCCGCTGCCGGTCAGGCCGGTCTCGATGTCGATGTCGATGCCGTCGAAGTGGTAGGCCGTCAGGATCGGCACGATCGTCGCGATGAACCGGTCGGCGACCGCGGCGGAGCTCAGGTCGATGCCTGCGGCGGCCCCGCCGATCGACATCAGGATGGTGGCGCCTGCCGCTTTGGCCTGGCACATCTCGGCCGGGGTGGACACCTTCACGCCAGCGTCCATGCCGTTCTCCCAGAGGACCGTGCCGTCCGAGCGGATCACCGGGAACGCCGCGTTGATCACGTTGTAGCCGTGCTGGTTGAGCCGGCTGTCGGTGATCGGGATCCAGCCGAGGCCGGGGTGTACGCCGTTGGAGGCGCCGTCCCAGTTCTCCCAGTAGCCCTGCAACACCTTGCCGGCGGGCCGCGACTTCACCGCGCAGGTCCCGCCGGTTGGCGGCGGCGTGGTGGGGGGAGGTGTGGTCGCTGGCGGCGTGGTGGGCGGCGGGGTCGTCGGCGGTGGCGTGGTGGGCGGCGGAGTGCCTCCCGAGCACGCGCCCAGGTCACGCCAGAGCGACGGGGTCGCGGCGGGGTTCCAGCCGGCGCCGGGGTGCGCGGTGTGGGTGACCAGCGCCTGGTAGAGCCGGTTGCCGTAGGTGACCTGGGCACCCGCCTGGTAGGTGGTGCCCTCGGCCCAGGCCGGGGCGGTGCAGGCCACCATCGGGACCGCGTTGGCCGAGGGTACGGCCGCCATGCTGCTGGGGACGAAGGCGAGGGCGGCCGTGACGGTCATCGCCGCCCCGGCTACCACTGCGAAAATCCGTCGGCTTCTCATGGCTCACTCCCCAGGCTTCGGCGACCCGTGACCTCCACATATTGACGTTCGTGACGTTTAATATCAAGGGTTGTTTACAGATCCCGGGAAGTTGGGGGAGCGCGGGGTCGGTAGCCCCGGGTCACCCGGATCCTCCTTCGACACGACTGGACCGCTCTGGTCTCGCGCCCTAGCTCCGCGGGAGCACGGTAATGGCCACGATGGCGCTGTTGACGACCGTGGCCGTCACGGTGCGGGTCACGGCTGCCGCCGCGGCGTCGGCACCCCAGTCGCCCCGCTCGAGTTCCTTGGCGCGGTTGATCACCGCTGACGTCCACGGGATCTCACGGTGGAACTGCGGGAGCGTCCCGCTCGCCGAGAGCAGCGCCGCGAGCGCCGCGACACGGGCTTGCGGTTCGGCGCCGTCCACGAGGACCCGCCGAACGTCGGCGAGCAGGCGGGACCGGCGTTCGGTCCTGCCGTCGCGCAGGGCCGTCGTTCGGAACAGACCGAGCACCTTTCGGGGCTCCTGGTCGATGTCGCCTCGTGCGATGAGCCGCTCCAACACCGGCTTACGCAGGTTGGGACCGACCGCGGCCAGTGCCGTCTGCACCCCCCTCGGTTTCTCGGCGAGGTAATCCCACGCCGGGCGCAGGAGGTCATTCGACGGTGGGTGATCCGCCACGCTGCTGAGCCGCCCCCGGTCCACAGTGGTCAGGTGATCGCCGAGTGCGAGGTCCGCGAGGACGGCTCCGCCGAGGACGTAGAAGAGGGTGTTCTCTCCCGCGATGGTCCCGGACGTGGGTTGGAACAGGAGCAGTAGGAGATCTTCCACGAGGGTCGGGACGTCCGACTGAGGTTCGGTGGTCATCGGCGGGGCTCCCAGCGGAAGAGTCGGGTGGCGAGGGCGACGGCGACGACGACCCAGCCGAGCGTGGGCGCGAGCAGCAGCAGGGAGTCGGTGACGGCGACGCCGCCGTTCCAGGCGTTCATGGTCAGTTCGGTGGCCGCGCCGCCGGGCAGGAGTCGTTTGAGCCAGGTGAGGTCGGTGACGCCGGTGATGCCGACCCAGCTGGCCACGGCGATCACGCCGAGGGTAACGGGCAGGGTGGTGACCTGCGCGTGTTCGGGTGAGTTGGTCAACCCGGCGGTGGCCAGCGCCAAGCCGATCATCATGGCCAGAGTGGCGATGGTCGCGACCACGAGCAGGGCGATGTTCGCCGGGTTTCCGGCGACGATGGCCAGGGCGGTGAGGATCGCGGTGACCTGGATCAGGGCGAGGATGACGACGGGCAGGAGCAGGCCGGCGAGGATGCTGGTGTCGCTCGCGGCGGTGGAGCGCAGCCGCTTGAGGAAGAGGTTCTGCCGTCGGGAGGCCAGGGTGGTGACGGCGGTGGCGTAGAGCCCGAACGCGGTGATCGTGAACAGGACGATCGCGGCGATGTACCCGAGGCTGCCGAGGGCGGCGTAGGTCTCGTGCTGGCGCACGAAGAACGCGCTGACCACTACCGGGATGATGAGGCTGGTGATCAGCACCAGGCGGTTGCGGAAGATCTGGATCAGTTCGCTGGACGCGATGGACAACACGGTGATGTACCTCTCCGAAGAACGAATCAACTGTTGATGGCGCGGAAGACGTCGTCGAGCCGGGTCGGCCCCGCCGCCAGGTCCCGCAGTTCCACGTCGTGGTCCTGCGCCCAGCCGAGCAGGAGGTGCAGATCCTTCTGCAGCTCGAAGGTCTCGACCGTGGCCTTACCGTCCGGCTCGACGGCGGCCCGCACCGGCAGCATCGGTGCTGATGCCGGGAGGGAGAAGCGGATGGCCGCGGGCAGGGTGCGGGTCAGCTCGGAGACGGTGCCCTCCCGGTGGAAGGCGCCCTCGTGCATCAGCCCGATCCGGTCCGCGCGCTGTTGCGCCTCCTCCAGGTAGTGCGTGGTGAGCACGATGGTCGCGCCGTTCTCCCGCAGCCGGTCGACAGTCGTCCAGACAGCATCACGGGACTGGATGTCGAGGCCGGTGGTCGGCTCGTCCAGGAAGATCAGCTCCGGGGTGCCGTAGACCGCGGTGGCGAAGTCCAGCCGCCGCTTCTCCCCGCCGGACAACTGCGACACCTTGCGGCCGGCTCGGCCACTGAGGTCGACCAGGTCGAGCACCCGGTCAACGTCGTCGGTGCGTCGGGTGAGCCGGCCGACCAGACCGACGGACTCACGGACAGTGAGGTCCGGGGAGAATCCGCTCTCCTGGAGCATAACGCCCATCCGGGGACGTACCGCTCGCCGGTCGGCGGGGCTGTGCCCGAAGACGCGTACCGTGCCCGAGGTCGGACTCCGGTGTCCCTCGATGACTTCAAGGGTGGAGGTCTTTCCGGCCCCGTTGGTGCCCAGCAGGGCATACAACTCTCCGGGTCGTACCTCGAACGAGAGGTCCTTCACGGCGTGGAAGTCGCCGTAGGTGAGGTTCAGCCGCTCGACTTCGATGACAGGTGTGGTGGACATGCCCCCAATGACAGCGCGGCAGCGGCCGACCCGTCAGTGGCACCACGTCACCACCTGATGTGACGTGGTGTCACTGGTCGTGGCAGCTGGGTGCCGGATACTGGCGTGGTGACCGCGAGATCGCAGCGTTTCACCGAGTCGACGCAGGGAAGGCTGCGCCGGCTCAACCTCGCCACGTCACTGCCGCCTGTGGTGTTCGCCGCGGTGATCCTGCTCTACACCGACGCGCGTACCTGGTGGCACGTCGTCGTCCTCGCACCGGGGGCCGTGGCGGCCCTGGTGGCCTTCGAACGGTGGACGGCCAACGACCTCGCCAGGGTCGCGTTGCCCTGCATGGTCGTAGCGGCGGTGGTCTGGCCGGTCGGGGTCCTGGTCAGCGGCAGCCCCAACGCCTACTGGGGTGTCTGCGCCGTGGGCTCGCTCGCCCTGCGCGAGGTGCGACGGCACCGCAAGCTGGCGGTGGCAGGGCTGTTCACCTACGTCGCGGCTGTCGGCGCGGCGCGGCTGCTGGTGCAGCGGGACGACATCGGTCACGTCCTGGTCACCTACGTCCTCATTCCGACAGTCCTCACCGTCGTCGTGACGGTCTTCACGATGGTGGGCGAGCGGTTCTACGACCTCATCCGGGAGCTCGAACAGACCCGGGAACGCGAGGCGGAGCTGGCCGTGGTCCGGGAGCGCGTGCGGTTCGCCAGCGACCTGCACGACATCCAGGGACACACCCTGCACGTGGTCAAGCTCAAGATCGCCCTGGCCCAGCGACTGCTGCTCCGCGACACCGCCCGGGCGGAGAAGGAGCTGCGGGAGACGTACACGCTCGTCAGCGACACCATCGCGCAGACCAAGGAACTCGCCTACGCGCAACGGCGGCTCAACCTCACCGCGGAGATCGAGAACGCGAAGAACCTGTTCGAGGCCGCCGGAATCCGGGTCCGGGTGACCCGGGAGGCTGAGGTCGATGCCCGCGTCAGCGAACTGCTCGGGCAGGTGCTGCGGGAGACGACCACCAACATCCTGCGGCACGCGCAGGCCACCCAGGTGCAGATCACGCTCGCCGCATCGGGCATCACCATCGTCAACGACGGCGTGACCGCCACCGCGCCCCCCGAGCTCAGGGGACTGGCGGCACTGAGGCAACGGGTGGCAGGCGACGGAGGTGAGCTGACCGTGGAACAGAAGGACCAGAGGTTCCTGACCGCTGCGGTCTTCCCACAGGCCCGGGCAGGCGCGGCACCGACGGTCACGGGGAGGGACCGCCGATGACCACCATCGTGCTCGCCGACGACGAGGCGCTGCTGCGCACCGCCCTGGCCGCGCTGCTGCCGATGGAGGGCGACATCACCGTGCTCGCCGAGGCCCAGGACGGCCAAGCGGCGATCGCCGCCACCCTGCGACACCGGCCCGACGTGCTGGTCATCGACCTGGAGATGCCGGGTGTGGACGGCCTGGGTGCCGTCGCCGAGATCCGTCGCGAGCGACCGGAGCAGGTGATCCTCATGCTGACCCGGCACGCCCGCCCCGGCGTGCTGCGCAAGGCGCTGAAGCTCGGCGTCCAGGGCTTCGTCAGCAAGTCCGCCGAGCCGGCCCACATCACCTCGGTCATCGCCACCCTGCACGCGGGCAAACGCTGGATCGACCCGGACGTGTCCGCGCTCGCCGTCACCGAGGACTGCCCCCTCACCGACCGTGAAGCCGACGTTCTGCGGGTCACCGGCGAGGGCTACTCGGTCGCCGACATCGCCGTTCGACTCCACCTCGCTCCGGGCACCGTCCGCAACTACCTCTCCAACGCGATGCGCAAGACCCAGACCCGGACGCGCCACGAAGCGGCCCGCTACGCACGCGAACACGACTGGCTGTAGGCGCGTACAAGCCGCTCGTGGTCATCCTCGTGCCGCCGCTGGCGATGGTGGGGCTACAGGTTCTGCTCTACCAGCTCGACGCCCGCCGACTGACGTACTACCTGTTCGGCGCTGCCCGTCAGCATGATCGACCACCCCCACCTCATGGTGGGGACGACCAGCCAGAAGTGTCGGTTGTTGGTCTCGACATGCGGATGTCCAGCGGACAAAAGCATTAGCAGTTGTCGATTATCGTGGCGGTGGTGCGACACGTCGGTGGAGGCAGAGGACGCACAGGCGGGAGAGATCAGCGGGGTACCGACCGGGGGGAGGCGTTAGCTAGGACATGGGTGACACTCAACGGGCCGCGCAGGTGGCGTTCGCTCAGTTCGTGCGCAACGCAGTCGACGCCGCTCACGACGAGCATGGCTGGTCGATCAAGCAGGTGGCGGCTCGTAGCGGCGTCGGTCGCTCCACTGTCTTCCGCTGGCTCTCCGGTGACTGGGAGCATCACCCGGAACTGCCCAAGGTGCGGGCGTTCTGCGCGGCCCTGGACCTGCCGCTCGGCGCTGCCCTGCGCGCCCTCACTCCGCTGGCGTACAACACATCGCCGCCGGATGCGCCGGTCGCAGACCCAGTGGTGGAGGCGCTCTTCATGGCCGTCCGTGACCGACTTGTCGATCCCCGCACCACCGCCGCCGAACGAGAGCACATTCGGGCTTCCTTGTGCCATCTCGCGCGCCCACGGTCCTCGCGGGCTGGCTGACGCCGCAGGGATGATCATCCCCAGATGAGGTGTCCGGCGATGCGGGCGGGCCCGGCGTGGTGCCGAGCTCACCCGCTTCAGTCCGACAGATTCAATGGATCTCGCCCCGCATCCGGTAGATCCGCACACCCTCGAACAGGTCGTGCGCGGATTCGACCGTGATCACCCTGCGAGGGCGGCGAGCCGGAACTGTTGGTTGGTTTGTCCGTGGCAGTCGTAGAGCTGGATCTGGGCTCCGTTGGCGGTGCTCCAGGCGTCCAGGCATCGTCCGGACTGGACGTTGCTGATGGTGCCGTTGGAGTTGATGTTCCACTGTTGGTTGGTCTGGCTGTGGCAGGTGTAGATCTGGACTGCGGCGCCGTTGGCGGTGCCGGCTGCGTCGAGGCACATGGTGCCGTACACCTGGAGTTGTTTGTTGGTGGTGTAGGTCCAGGCCTGGTTGGTCTGCTTGTTGCAGTCGTAGAGCTGGACCCGGGTGCCGTTGTTACGTGAGGCGTTGGGTACGTCGATGCACCGGCCGGATTGCGTGCCGACGATCTCGCTGGCGGAGCCGGGTGGGACGGTCGGCGGATCGGTGGGGGTCGGCGTTGGGGTGGTCGGTGTCGAGGGCAGCAATGGGCAGGTGCTGCGGTAGGTGACAACGCCGCTGGAGCTCAGCAGTGGGCAGAGGAACTGGCTGTACCGAGCGTCGTTGTCGATGAACATCTTGACGAACGGCAGCATGGTCCGGACCATCACCGGGTTCGACCGCCCGACCATGAACCCATGATCCGCACCGGCGACCTCCAGGTAGACGCTCTCCGTCGTGGCTGGGAGGCTGTTGTACAGGCCGATGGCGTAGGACGGGGTGACGACGGTGTCCGCCTGCCCGGAGAAGATCATGGTGGGCACCCGGACGTTCGCCAGGTTCGACGACGGCGAGTACGGCGCGATGCCGACCACTGCCTTCAACGACGAGCGTCGGGTGGCTGCGCTCAGCGCGCCACCGCCGCCCATGGAGTGGCCAGCGACCGCCAACCGGTTCGGGTCGACCCGGTCGCGTACCGGGCTCTGCTGTGTGAGGTAGTCCAGTGCGGCGAGCAACTGGGTGCCTCGGGCCGTGTCGAAGTCGTTGCGACTGTTGGTCTCGATGCCGATCACGACGAAGCCGTGGGAGGCCAGCCACGGCCCCATCCAGGCCAGTTCGGCGGAGAACAACGCGGTGTAACCCGGCGAGATCGCGATGGCCCCGAAGGTTCCCTGGCTGGTGTCGGTCGGGTAGTAGATCCTGCCGCCGTTGAAGCCGTACCCGGTCGGGACGCTGACCGAGGTGTTGGCGAATGGGCCGTTCACGGCGGTGACGCTGCTTTGGGTGGGGTCCGGGCCCCGCTGGTACGGGTTGTCAGCGGCCGATGCCGATCCGGTCGCCACGGTGATGGTGAACAGCCCGACTGCGACGGCGAGCCCGGCCGCGGCGAGCGTGAACAGCCGTCCCCGAGATCGGGCGGGCACTCGGTCAGCACGGGTGTTCCCCGGGGGCGGTTGATGGTGTCCGTGTCCTCGCACTATCGGTACCTCCTGGTGGTCAGGTGAGTGCGGGGCGGGCGGGCTCGGTGTCGTGCCGAGCCCGCCCGCCGAGGCGTCTGTCCGGTCGTCAGCGTTGCAGCGTCAACAGACCCGGCCGGTACGGCAGGAGGCCGTAGTCGCCGCCGGAGCTGGGAGAACGCCCCTGGTAGAGCAGTTGCAGGTTGCAGGCGTCAACGGTCATGGTCTGATCGGCGTTGCTGCGGATCAGTTCGCCGTGACTGATGTCGTTGGTCCAGGTCGCGCCGCTGTTGGCCTTGCCGGCGAAGGGGCTGCTTTCGGACGTGGCCTGTGGCGTCCACGTACCACCCAGGTTGGTGGCCGTGAACGATCGGAAGTAGCGCCCGTTCGCACCGATCGCCTCGACGAGCATGAGGTACCGGCTCTGACCCTGGAGTTTGTAGACCTGAACTCCTTCGAACAGGTTGTTCGTCGAGTCGGTCATGATCGTCGTGTAGTTCGACCCGAAGCTGCCCGGGAAGTTCCCGATGGGCGTGCTGGCCCGGTAGATCCTGCCGTTGTCCCCGGCGAAGAACAGGTACATGTTCTGGTCGTCACCGATGAGCGCCTGGTCGATCGGGCCGGTGCTGGAGTTGGAGATGCTTCCGGTGAACAGCGTCTGCGCCGCGGACCAACTGTTCACATTGGTCGGGTCGGTCGACGTCCGGTAGGAGAAAGCCGGCCCACCCCACTGATAGGCCAACACCCAGACGTTGCGCGGCGCGAAGTAGAACAACGACGGCGCCACCGCGGCGAACGGCATCTGATTCTGCGACGCGGACCCCATCTGGTTCCAGTTCGAGAAGAGACCGAAGTTCATCGAGCCCCACGTCGTGCCCGTGTCGTGCGTTGTCCCGTAGACCAACTGCTGACCGTTGTACGGCGCGTGGGTGAAGTCCTTCAGCGACACCCACCCTGACCTCGGCTGCGCCAGCGCACCCGTCGACGACCAGCGGTACGAGGAGGGCAGGTCGCACGTGCCGCCGGTCGGCGGTGGCGTGGTCGGCGTGGTGGTCGGCGTCGGGGTGGTGCCGCCCAGGGAGTTCAGCCGGAACTGCTGGTTGGTTTGTCCGTGGCAGTCGTAGAGCTGGATCTGGGCTCCGTTGGCGGTGCTCCAGGCGTCCAGGCATCGTCCGGATTGGACGTTGCTGATGGTGCCGTTGGAGTTGACGTTCCACTGTTGGTTGGTCTGGCTGTGGCAGGTGTAGATCTGGACTGCGGCGCCGTTGCCGGTGCCGGCTGCGTCGAGGCACATGGTGCCGTACACCTGGAGTTGCTTGCCCGAGGTGTAGGTCCAGGCCTGGTTGGTCTGCTTGTTGCAGTCGTAGAGCTGGACCCGGGTGCCATTGGTGGTCGAGGCGTTGGGTACGTCGATGCACCGGCCGGACTGCGTGCCGACGATCTCGCTGGCGGAGCCGGGTGGCACGGTGGGGGTGGGCCCCGGCGTGGTGGGCGTGGGGGTGGGGCCGGCGCTGTTCAGCGCCTCCAGGGTGGCCGTGTACGCGGCCTTCTTGGTGCCGCCGCACTCGAAGAGCAGCGGCGTGCCGCCGGAGCGCCACGAGTCACAGTCCCGCACTCCCCACACGGTGATCCCGTTGCAGCGAGCCACGGCCAGGCAGTCGTTGACCACACTGCGGAAGCTGTTCGCCTGCGTCGTGCCGGATCCCTCGATGTCCAACTCGGTGATCTGCACGTCCACCCCGAGAGCGGCGAAGCTGGACAGCGTGGTGCGGTAGTTGCTGTTGTAGGGCGAGTTGGCGTTGAAGTGCGACTGGAACCCGACGCAGTCGATCGGCACCCCACGGGACTTGAAGTCCCGCACCATGTTGTACACGGCCTGGGTCTTGGCCCAGGTCCAGTTGTCGGTGTTGTAGTCGTTGTAGCAGAGCTTTGCGTTCGGGTCCGCCGCGTCGGCGGCGCGGAACGCCGCCTCGATCCAGTCGTTGCCGGTGCGCTGCAGGTTCGAGTTGCGCCGGGCACCGCTGTTGCCGTCCTCGAACGCCTCGTTCACCACATCCCACGAGTCGATCTTGCCCCGGTAGTAGGTGGCCACCCGGGTGACGTGGTTCAGCATCGCGTTGCGCAGCGCGGTGCCCTCCATGCCCTGCATCCAACCCGGCTGCTGCGAGTGCCAGGCCAGAGTGTGACCCCGGACCTTCCAACCCCGCGACGTGGCATGGTTCACGATCCGGTCCGCATTGCTGAACGTGAAGTTGTTCTGCTGCGGCTCGGTCGCGTCGATCTTCATCTCGTTCTCGGGTGTCACCGAGTTGAACTCACGGTTCAGGATCGTCGTGTAGGCGCTGTCGCTGAGTTTGTTGGCGGCGACGGCGGCGCCGAAGTACCGGCCAGACTGGGCCGCGGCGGCACCGAGCGTCGTCTCGGCGGCCTGGGCGAGATTGGGCAGCAGCGACACGACCAGGGCTAGAATTATCGCGGCTGTTCCGGAAAGAGTGAGTGTTCGTAGTCGGGTTCGCCCGAGGGGACGGGTCCGGGAAACCATGCTGATCCTCCAGTGGTGGGATAGGAAGTTCCTGTCCAGTGGGGCTCCGCTCGAATGGCGGCGGCCACGACGCTGAGTCCGCCCAGGCGGACCGGGGACCCACGGCAGGCGTACGCCCGAAAGCGAGTCGGCTCGGGCTACCGGACCAGCGGGTGAAGGGTTGCGTCGAGTGGGTCCGGTCGCCCGTCGATGAGGGGCTGCGAGCGCTGGGCTTGTCGGTAGTGGTCGTGGCCACCTGGCAGGTGGGTGGGCCTGACGGTCACGTGAGGCGCCTCCAGTGCGGAGCGATCTTGTTAACGTTCACACTCATCGATGGCTCTCAGGTTGGCAGAAAATTCCAGGCTTTTCAACCGGTAGTTTCGGGCATGTTGCGGATAAGAGGGTTGGCGGTTGGGCCCCCTTCAACCCGAACAAGATCAACAGAATGTCCGGCCGCTTGGGCGGGCCGAGCTGCGCGTTGGCCCCGGATGCCGAAGCGGTCAGGGCGCGGACCGGGTCCGGCGGACCTTCATCGGGTGGCGGCTGATCCGTTGACACACAAATGCGCATCGGCAAATATCGATGAACATCGTCGCGGCGCATGTCACATGCGCCGTATCGGGGGACGTCTGCGCCCCAAGAGCGGGAGGTCGGATGAGACGACAGCATCGACGTTTTCTGGGCGCTCTGGCTACGGCCGTGATCGTCGCCAGCGTGTTGACCACGCCGGCCCCGGCGTCAGCAGGTGATCCAGAGAGCAGCCGCAATGCCGGGCAGGCTTCGGAGCTCGCCCGGGCGACGCCGGTTCAGGTGGTCGCCGCGAAAATCGGAGAGATCGCCGAGCGCAGCTACCGCAACAGCTTCGCCGGCCTGAAGGTCGACAGGGGAACGGGCAGAGTCACTCTCCACGCCACCGATCGCGGGGAGGCCGACCAACTCGTCGGCCGCGCACTGGCCAGCGTCTCGGCCGCTCAGCGCGCTACGACGTCTGTCGACATCCGTATCAGTCGCTACTCGCGCCTGCAGATGGAGAAGGCGAGCAGTCAAATCTGGAAGGCGGCAACCACTCACCGCGCGGCGGGCCTCAAGGTGTACTCGATAGTGCTGCCCAGTGATGGCCGGGGCCTTCAGGTGCGCGTGAACGACCCCAAGGCGGCCGAGCCGCTCTCCCAGGCGGTCGCGGCAGCGGTGGGAAGCGCGATGGCCCCGGCGGACATCGAGTATGTGGCCGGTAGCCCCATTCACAATGTGAGTCGGGAGAGTCCCAGCGCGCCGTACCCGGGCGGAATCCCGATCAGATGGGGCTTCGAGGCCTCCAGCTGGACCTGCACGGCGGCCTTCGGCGTGCGCAACCCATCCGGCACCGAATATCTGCTCACTGCGGAGCACTGCTACGACAATGGTGACGACATCGAGGCGATGGACGGCGACAACATCGGTGAGATCAAGGCCGAGAACGACCTGCACGACGCCGCCATCTTCAACGTGAACACCTCCTCCGGCGTCTGGGTGAACGACGACTACGTCTTCGATGTCCGCTCAGGCCAGTACTCGTGGGACGGCGAACTCGTCTGCCAGAGCGGCTACACCAGCTATCCGAACCGCTGTCAGATCGAGGTCGTGAACGAGTACGTCCAATGGTCGGACGACAGCGGGAAGGTTCGCCGCGGCGTCGAGGGTCATCGGTGCGCGGGGTGCCCCTCGGTGGCACACGGCGACAGTGGCGGCCCGGTATGGTCGATCCGATCAGACGGGTTCGTCGCCGCCCGAGGCATCGTCAGCGCCGGCAGCGTGCCGGTCGAAGAGGGAGTCTCCTACGAGTACATCCTTTGGACCGAGGTGCCCCCAGCGCTGACGGCGCTCGGCGTCTCACTGCAAACGTCGTAACAACGAGATTGGTCGGGCGTGGCGGGCCGGATCCCCGCCACGCCCGGCGTCAAGGAGGCCGAGCCGTGACGAGGAGCGTCGCACTTTCCGCTGCCGTCGTTGGTGCTGCGGGAAGCCTGCTTTCCATCGTCGCTGTTCCGTGGGCCAGCTACGGCGACATCACCGTGCCGCTCACCAGATTCCCCGGATGGGGCGGGTATGTGGGCAGTGTTGTGGCGCTGCATGCCTGTGTCGCCTGGGCCGTGCTCGCCCGCACCGCCCGCCAGGCACTCACCCTGGCAGTCATCGCAGCTCTGAGTCTGGTCGCCGTCGGATCGGCAATCGTCGTCACGCTCGCCTACGACGATGCCTCGGCCCTGTTCCGTGGAGCGGTACCTGCGGTCGTACCCCGTCCGGGACTCGGTGGCCTCGTCGCCGTCCTGGCGATCCTCATCAGCGTCGGTGCGGTAGCGGTCAGCGTCGCGGGCCGGCGCGCGATGGCGGCGGCGCCGGCGAACGCTCACCCGTAGCGCAGGTGGGTGTGCCCCCAGGAACGACGTCACCTGTAGCGAGATCCGTCTGGCGGAAAGTGAGCGTTGACATCAGCTGGGCGCAGCGCGGCTACCGGCGGCGGAGGCGTAACGGGCCGGGGTGGTAGAGGTGTGTCGGCGAAAGTGTCGGGTCAGGTGGGCCTGGTCGCAGAAGCCGACGGTGATCGCCACGTCGGCCGGGGGGATGCCGGCGAGGAGCAGTTTGCGGGCGGCCTCGACCCGTCGACCGACGATGTATGCGTGTGGACTGATCCCGAAAGCCTTGCCGAAGCTGCGGACGAGGTGAGGCACCGACCGGCCCAAGAGGCGAGCGGCGGCGGCGAGGCTGACAGCCTCCACCGTGTGTTCGTCGAGCAGCGCCCTCAGCGCACGGGCGGCCTGCGGCTCCGGCCGGGTAGGCGAAGAAGGCGCGGAAGCTAGGTGGTCGGTGAGTCGTTGCCCGATCATGGCCAGCCGGGCTTCGGCGTCCAGCTGGTCCTCGTCGGCCTCAAGGACTTGGTGGAGCCTGGCGAGGGCTTCGCGCAGCGGACCGTCGCGGAGGGTGGTGTGGTCGACGGCGGAGCCGATCAGACCGGCGGGCAGGAACGCCGGGTCGAGGTACAGGTTGCGTTTGCGGAAGCCGGGCGCGTTGGCGGCGGGGCGGCCGTCGTGGACCACTCCGGGCGGTAGGACAGCGACATAGTCGGCCCCGCTGACCCGGCAGTGGCGGCTGTCGAGGTCGTAACGTATCGCGCCAGCGTCGAGGATCAGCACCGTCCAGGTGTCATGGGCGTGCAGCGGGTAGGCGTAGTCGACGATCTGGGCGTGGAATACCTCGCTGATCCCAGGGACCGGTGGCCGCCAGGCCCGAACTCGACAACCGGGTGGCCGGGTGCCGTCGGCGTCAAGAACGTCCAAGACCGGGGCGGCCGCTGCGGTGGAGGCTCGGCTCATGTCGATCACTCCCGTCAATTTGGCCGCCGTGAATCTGTCCGAGGCGCTTGCGTCGTTCGACGACATCTACAGCCCGCGGATCGTGACCCGGATAAACGATTATGACGTGCGGATCGCCCACACTCGGGGCGAGCACATCTGGCACGTCCACGAGGACACCGACGAGTTCTTCTTGGTGCTGGATGGCCAGTTCGATGTCGCCTACCGCGACGCGGACGGGCAGGAACACACTGTCGTCCTGCGTCAGGGCGACATGTTCGTGGTTCCCAGGGGCACCGAACACAAGCCGTCCTCGCCGGGCGGCTCGATCCTGATGTTCGAACCGACCGGGACCTCCACCACGGGCGATCGCCACGAGGGTGAGGTTCCTGAACACGTGGACAGCACTGCGGGGCATGCACTCGCGACTGCTGAGACCTTGTCTACCTCCGACGTCCGTGGCGGTGGTCGCATCGGCCACTGGGCATCCACACTGGTGACGGCCCGACTGGTCCTGCGGCCCTACGGAGATACAGAGCTGTCCGCATTTCTGCTTCTGGCCCTTGACCCGGAGGTGACGCGTCTTGTGGGCGACGGCGCCCCATGGAGTCAGCAGCGTGCGGCTGACCGGTTTCACCAGGGCCTGGTCGCGCACCAGCAGGGCCTCGGAGTGTGGCTCCAGATTGTGGATCGCAACACCGATGAGCAGGTCGGCGTGGTGGCCGTCGAACGTCGAGCGGACGACCTTGAGATTGGGGTCTGGATCACCCCCGCGCGGTGGTCGAACGGCTACGCCAGGGAAGTGCTCCGTGCCGTGCTCGGTCAGCTTCACACCACTCACGGCCTCGCGGACCTCCCGATCGTTGCCGAGGTCGACAGTCGGCACGTCCGGTCCGCGCAGCTCTTCCAATCCCTCGGGTTCCGGTGCGGAGACTCGGGGCTCGGCCGATACGGGAATCGCGTCAACAGGTACGTTTTGGATCGGCATCGGACGTTGTCCGGCCACCGTTCTGATTCGGCTGGGATGGACTTTCCCAGCAACGCCGCAGGCCAGCAGAGCACCACCTGAGGCGTCCCGGTTGGCCGTACTCAGGGGTCTTCCGGCGACGCCGGTTCACCGAGGAGGACCGAGGGCTGGTCGCAGCGCGGCCGCCGGGTGCGGAATCTCCGGGGTCGACCGTCGCTCCGGGCGGTGACGTCGTTGCGGGCCGGGGGCTGCGAGGTGCGCGGGTGGTGGCCCGCTGTGTGGGCGGCCGCGCACATGCCGATGACGGTCTATGTTGGACGCACGCACACGAGCCGTGAACGCCGGGACGACTGCGGTTGGCGAACGTGCCGACGACGGGACAGCCGTCTCCCGAATGCGGTCACGCAGTACCACAGACTCCGATATCCACCACAATCAACGGGGGAGTATTCGTGGATCAGTCTTACGATTCTGTCACCGCATGGCGAACCGCCGGCGAAGCCCGGGACGCTGCCGGTGCGGTCGCCGCCCTCAGCCCTGATGTCACTCTGGTCTCGCCGATCACCGAACAGTTCACCTTCAGAGGCCACCGGCAGGTACGCACCTTGCTCGAAGTGGCTCTGGTCGCGATCGATGACATCACCTACACCGACCAGGTCGCCGAGGGCCGTACCGTGGCGCTCTTCTACGAGGCACGGGTCGGCGCGACGCGTCTCTACGAGGCCCAGCGGCTGCGCCTGGGTGACGACGGCCTGATCAGCGACATCACCCTCTACGTCCGGCCCCTGCCGGCGCTGACTCTGCTGATGGCCCGCCTCGGGCCCGACCTGGCCCGACGCAACGGACAACCGGGCCTGGCCCGGCTGATCCCACTCGCCAGCGGCGCGATGCACTCGATGGCCGCCACCGGCGAACAGAAAATCATGCCGAGAGTCGCACCCCGTTAGCAGCACTTGCCTGGACTGCTCGCACCCGGCGCTGATCGGGCTGCACCGCGCCGGCGGCAATGGGAACGGTCGCCGCCGGCGCGACGCGGGTCAGAGTCGGGAGGTGAAGGTGGCCAGGAAGCGGTGTGGGGTGACTGCGCCGGTGTTGTCGAAGCAGATCACGTCGACGTCGGCGTTGGTGGTGTACGTCCAGGGTTGGGTGAGGTGGCAGTAGTTGCTGCCGGCGCCCTGCGCGACTACCTGGGCGTGGGTCTCCTTGAGGCCGATCTGCGGGAAGGTCGCCAGGTAGCGGCCGGCGGGTGCCAGCGGGGCCACCGTGTTGGCGCCGACGCCGAGCACCGAGTTGTCGTTGGTCGGTCCGCCGACGGCGGTCCCCAGGTAACCGAAGTAGGACGGCGGGCCGAGCGAGCCGATCACCGGCCGCCGGTGGTGGTAGGAGATGACGAAGTCGGTGTTGATGAACGCGCCGGCCTGGTCGTAGCAGAAGACGTACACCTGAACGTTGCTGCCGACCGCGCTCCAGGAGTAGACCTTGCAGCGGCGGGGACCGGCGTTTGGCTGCACGGCGGTGACCTGCACGTTGCCGGCGAGCAGCCCGGCCAGCCCCACCCCGGGCAGCCGCACCAGGTACTGCCCGACGCCCAGCGGGCCGACCGTGTTCACCGCGCCCGTGGAGTTGTACGACTGCGCCACCACGCCGCCCGCCCACTGCGCGTACGCGTGGGAGGTGCCGGCGGGCAGCACGCCCGAGCTGGTCGTCCAGAGCACGGTGAACGGGGTGTCCTCGCGTGTGCCGCCCGGCTTGTGGCACTGCACGTCGACGATCTCGTCGGCGCCGGACTGGAACCAGCGAACCACCTCGCAGTAGTGACCGGTCCGGTTCACCGGGGTCACGTGTGGCACGCCCCGCGAGCTGGCACCCACCTGCGGGAAGCGGACCTGGAACCGGCCGGGTGCGAGCTTGACGCCGTCGGCCCAGGCAGCCGGGAACGCGGTCTTCCAGCTACCCCACTGCCGGCTGGTGTCCAGCACCGTCCAGACGGGCACGGTGGGGTCCTTGACGTACGCGAAGCCCCAGCGGTCGGCGGTGGCCGCGGCGGCCGGTGCCGCGGGCACGAGCGCGCCGGCGGCCAGGACGGCGGCCAGTGCTGCGGTGACGAACGATCGGAGACGCATCTGTTCCTCCAGTCGACGGGAACATGTCGGAGAGGAGTTTGCGCTTGGTTATCTCATGGTCACAGTCGGCTACCTCGTCTTCCGGTGTCGGCTGTCCGCTACTCGTGGCCGAACCGCTCGGCGAAGTTGTGGATGAATGTCTCGGTCGTGCCTCCCGCGAACACCTGCCGGACCGAGCCGAACTTCGCCAGCATGGCGCGGGCCTCGGACAAGTCGCCCGACACCGCCAGGCAAACGGCGAGAGTTCCGTACTCGACCTGCGATTTTGGCCGTCCGAGCAGGGTCTGGATCAGCTTCGGCAACGTCTGGTTGCCAACCAGGAACGGCTCGCCATATGCCGTCAGATCAGCGACCACCTGGGCTGCAGCTTCATCCACCTGTTGCGGCAACGCGACCCACCAGCGCGCGGACGAGACCTCACGCGTCTCCGCGTCCTTGACTAGATCCCCCATGCTTGCGCCCACCTGGCACACCGTGCCCGAGCGATCGAAGAGTTGCCTCTGCAGTTCGGCGACGGCAGTAAGTTCGACGCCAACGTTGGGGCTGAGCGAGACAGCGTCTCGTCCGGCGAGGTTGACGCCGAAGTGGAAGACCACCCCGCGAACGGGCTCGCGTACGAAGGCAACCTCGTCATCCGGCACGAAGCGATGCCGCCGCCATCCACCGGGCGCCAACTGCTCGGTCAACCGGTCGGCGACCCGCATCGGGATCTGGGCGACGTGTTCCGACCTCGACATCACCGAAGAATCGTGACACCCAAAGGGGTCGCGCTGTCGGGCCATCAGATTTGTGTCTGCGATGCCGTTGTCTCTGCTTCGTCGCGACGAGGCAGTCGGGCAGGCTCACGCAGGGAGCGGAGCACTGCCGGCAGGGCGCCGAACACGAGGGGAAGGCCGCCCAGCTCGCCGATGCCGACCCAGGCGATGGCGTCATGCTCGTCAGGTGCATGGTTGGTGGGGGAGCCGACCCAGTCTCCGATGTGCCAGACGGTCACGTGGACGGCGTCCTCCCCAGTGCCGGCATGCAGGTCGCCCAACCGCGACGAGGACTCCGCCACGATGTGAACCCCTAGCTCCTCGTGCATCTCACGCGTGAGGGCCTGTAGTTCCGACTCGCCCGCTTCGACGTGCCCGCCGGGCAGATCCCAGAGATTCGGGTATGCCCGGCGGGTCGGGCTGCGGTGAACCAGCAGGACCGCGCCGTTCTCCACGAGTGCGCCGCAGACGACGACATGCATGACGGGATTGGAGCACAGGGATGGGACAAGCCGGCGCCACCAGTGAGCCCGGATCTGGCACATCGAGGGTCAGAACTTCGATCTCCGTCTCCGAGCGGCTGCCTACACCCAGCACATCCGGCTGCCGCCGCAGCATGTCCACCGTCAGGTCCTCACCTCCGCCGAGCGTGCCGGATTCAGCTTCGCCGAGCGGTCCTTCTCGGCGTAGCGGCGTTCGACGTCGGTGCTGACGATGACCGGATGAGGTTCAGCTGCCCTCGGTGAACAGGTCGGCGTAGCGGGTCAGGTAGAGCGGCCAGCCTTCGTCGTGGGCGACGCCGTCGCGGACCGCTGGCCAGCCGGGGCCGTGCCGGTCGAGGTTGCGGTGCTCCAACTCGACCCGGGTGCGGTCGGGAGTTTCGGCGATGAAGGTGACCTCGACCTCGCTGGTGTTGTCGGGGTCGGTCTCGACCTGCCAGGTCGGGCTGATGTCCCAGCTGAACACGACGCGTTTCGGGGGGTCGTAGGCCAGGACCCGGGCCCAACGGCATTCGTCGCCGTCGGCGCTACGATCGTAGATATGGCCGCCGACCCTTGGTTCGAAGATGGTCTCGGCGGTCCCGGCGCTGAGCAGGGTGTGCTCGCGCGGTTTGAAGTCGCCGAACCGTTCGGTGAACACGGTGAAGGCTCGCTCGATCGGCGCCTGCACGATGACGTGCCGGCGGACGACGACCTCAGCGGTCTCAGTCATGGCTACTCCTCAGTGGGTTGCTCGGCGGCGTCCTGAAAGCCTTCGAGGGCGCGGCTCCAGTACGTGTCGAGTTGGTCGCGAAGGGCGGCGACGCCCGCCGGGTTGAGCCGGTAGACCCGGCGGGTCCCGGCGGCGCGGTCGGTGACGAGGCCGGCGTCTTTGAGCACTCGGAGATGTTGGGAGACGGCCGGCCTGCTGATCGGCAGGACTTCGGCGAGTTCGCCGACGGCGCGGGGTCGTTCGGCCAGGCAGGCGACGATGGCGCGTCTCGTTGGATCGCCGAGCGCGTCCCATCCATCATCGGCTTGGTAAGTCACCACGAACGGTAAGCTATTACTTACCGAGAACGCGAGTCAAGAGTGCCACCCGAGCGATGACCACCACTGTTCGCCTGACCGACGACTCGGTGTGACGTCTCAGCCAGCTCCATCACCATCTATATATCCATGACTGGACATCACCCACACCACTGCCATCACGACCATGGATCCGACGACGAGGTGCCGTACGGCCAGGTTGATGTCCCCGCAGGCTTCGGCCGGCGGGCGCTCCTGGCCGGTGCCGGCGGGACGCTGATGCTGGCCGCGCTTCCGACCGCGGCCCGCGCGGCCAACACGACGATGGCCGGCGCCCCCACCGCGGCGGTCGGCGCCGGCCGGACATCCCTGATCACCCAGGGCACGATGTTGGTCCACACCGACATGCACAACCACACGGTGATGTCGGACGGTGACGGCAGCGCCGAGGCCGCGTTCGCCTCGATGCGCGAGGCCGGTCTGGACGTCGCCGCGCTTACCGATCACGCCACCCTCTTTGCCATTGACGGGCTCAGCTCGTCCGAGTGGCGGACCACCGGTGACCTGGCCAACGCGGCCAACGACCCGGGTCAGTTCACCGCGATCCGCGGGTTCGAGTGGTCGCATCCGCTGCAGGGGCACATCAACGTCTGGAACACCTCCGACTTCGCCGACCTGTTGCGGGCCGGCAGCCCCGGCAGCCTGTACAACTGGCTCACCGGCCGGCCCGGGGGTCTGGCGAGCTTCAATCACCCCGGGCGGGAGGCAGGCCGGTTCAACAACTTCTCCTTCAACGCCTCGGCCCGTGACCAGCTCGTGGGGTTGGAGATGTTCAACCGGACCGACGACTTCCTCTTCGAGGGCTGGTCGTCCGGTGCGACGTCACCGCTGGTGGCCTGCCTGAACGCCGGTTGGCGGCCGGCTCTGACCGGCGTCACCGACGAGCACGGCACCAGCTGGGGCTTCCACGAGGGCAAGGGTCGCAGCGGCCTGTGGGTTGCCGAGAACACCCGCGCCGCGGTGTTCGAGGCGATGGCCGCCCGCCGTTCCTTCGCCACCCGCGTCTCGGGGTTGCGGGTGGACGCCACGGCCAATGGCGTACGCATGGGCGGCGTGCTGAACGTGACCTCCGGTGACGTCCGGTTCCTGCTCGATCTGGACCGCGGCTCGGCCTGGGACGGCAAGCCCCTGCGGATCCAGGTCCTCCGTCCCGGCACCTCCGCGCCGACCGTCGTCGACGTCATCGACACCGTCAACGGTCGGGTCACCGACTTCACAGTGCCGCTCGACGTCACCGACGGCGACTGGGTGGTGCTCCGGATCTCCGACCCGTCACTGCCCAACGGCACCCCCGGCCCAGCCGGTCACCCGTGTAACGACTTCGGGGTGGCCTACACCAGCCCGTGGTGGCTCCGGCCCTGACCTGCGAGGCGCCGGTCCCGGCGCGGCGGGCGAGCCGCAGGTTGCTGCGTCTGTCGCTCCGGGACCGGCATCCGGTCTCGCGAGGTGGTCGCGTCCGGAGTGGTCAGCGAGGTCGTGCAGGCAGCGTCGGGCTGTCGAGCCAGGCACCGAACAGATCGTCCAGGGGCTCGCGGGCGAAGCGCTGGGCGTGCAGCCGGAACTGTCCGGTCGTCACGGTCGCGTGCCGGTGCTCGGCGACCCAGGCTCGCAGGAGCGCGAAGAACGACTCGTCGCCGACCCTCTTCCGCAGGGCGTGCACCGTGAGCGCGCCGCGCTTGTAGACCAGCGGGTCGAACATCCGGTCGACGCCGGGATCCGCGACGATGACGTTCCGCGGGCGATCCGCGACCCACGCGTACCACTGCGCGGCCATGGCATCCGTTGGCAGGTCGCCGCAGACACCGGACCAGAGCCACTCGGCATACGTGGCGAAGCCCTCGTTGAGCCAGATGTGCCGCCAGTCCGCCACCGTGAGGCTGTTGCCGAACCACTGGTGGGCCAGCTCGTGCACCACGAGCCGCTCGTGTGTGCGCCGTCCGTCGACGTGGTTCCGGCCGAAGACGGCCATGCCCTGCGCTTCGACGGGATCGTCGAGGTCGTCGTCGGCGACCACGACGACGTACTCCCGGAACGGGTACGGCCCGAAGAGCCGCTGCAGCGCCGACATGATCTCGCCGTGCCGACCGAAGTCGTGGGCCACGTTCCTGCGTAGCGCGGGCGGGATCGCCGCGCGCTGCACCACCTCACCGACAGCCAGGTCCACGATCTCGTAGCGTCCGATCTGCACGCTCATCAGGTACGGAGAGGTGGGCTCGCGCCGCTCGTACACCCAGGTCGTGCTGCCCGCGCCCCGCCGCTGGAGCACGGGATCACCGGTCACCACGACGGTGTACGGGGAGGAGGTCGTGACCGCCACCCGGAAGGTGGCCTTGGCGCCGGGCTGGTCATCGCACGGAAACCAGGACGGCGATCCGTTCGGCTGGCTGGCCACGAGCACCCCGTCGGTGAGTTCCTCCCACCCGAGTTCGCCCCAGCGGCCGGAGATGGGCACCGGCTTGCCCGCGTACCGGATCTCCACCCGGAACGTGTCCCCGGCGCCGATCGGCCGCTCGGGTTTGATCTGCAGTTTGTCCGGCCGGTGCAGGTACTTCACCGGGCGCCCGTCCACCCGGACGTCCTGGACGCGGAGACGACCGAGGTCGAGAGTGAACCGTGACAGCGACTGGACGGCCACCGCCGTGATGTCCGCCCGGCCACCGAGGCGGTTCGACGCGACCCGGTAGTCGAGGTCGAGGTCGTAGTGCAGCACCCGGTAGCCACCGTTGCCGTGCTCGGGCAGGTAGGAGTCGCCGGAGCGAGCGGCGCCGGGCGTGGCGCCGCCCGACGCCGACGCCTTCGGATTCATGCCGACCGCGCCGCTGGCGCGGGCCAGGTGGTGATCGGGTTACCCAACCACCGGCTGTCGCACGGCACGGCGTCGCCGCGGGTCACCAGGGAACCGGGCCCGACCGTGGTCCGCGCCCCGATGCTCGCGCCCGGCAGGACGATGCCGTGCGGTCCCAGCGCGGCTCCCGCGCCCAGTGTCACCTGGTCCATGCTCATCACACGATCATGGAACAGGTGGGTCTGCACCACACAACCGCGGTTCACCGTCGCGCCGTCGCCGAGGCGCACCAGGTCGTACTCGGGCAGCCAGTAGGTCTCCAACCAGACGCCCCGGCCGATCTTCGCGCCGAGCGTGCGTAGCCACGCCGTCAGCAGTGGCGTGCCGGTCGCGAAGCGGACCAGCCACGGCGCGGCAAGGACCTCGACGAACGTGTCGGCGAGCTCGTTGCGCCACACGAAGGAGGTCCACAGCGCGCGCTCGGCGACCCGGAAGCGCCCGACCAGCAGCCACTTCGCGGCCGTCGCGATGGCGGCGGCGATGATCGCCGCGCCCAGCAGCACCGGCCCGGCGGCCAGCGCGGCAGCCCACCACCCGGCATCCCGCCACAGGAGCGCGAGTACGGCCAGGACGCCGACCGCCAGGGCGCCGGCGCACATCACCGGAACGATCCGGCACAGCTCGATCGCCGCCCGGGCCAGCTTCAACCGGACCGGCGGGTCGAAGGTACGGCTGGTGTCGGCCGCTTCCACCGTCCGGCGCAGAGGCATCGGCGGCGCGCCGAGCCACGCCGAACCCTTCTTCGCCTTGAAGGGCGCCGACGACAACACGCCGACAAGCCCACGCTTCGGCACCGAACGCCCCGGCGCCGCCATTCCCGAGTTGCCGAGGAACGCCTGCTTACCGATGCGCGCCGGGGCGACGCGCAGCCACCCGTGGCTCAGCTCGTACGTCGCGACCATGGTGTCGTCGGCCAGGAACGCCCCGTCGTTGACAGTGGTCATCGCCGGCAGCGCCAGCACGGTGGAAGCCTCCACCCCGCGTCCCACCTTGGCGCCGAGCAGCCGCAACCACACAGGTGTGAAGAGGCTTGCGTAGAGCGGGAACAACCCGACCCGCGCCATCCCCATCAGGCGCTCGGTCGTCCACACCTGCCACGCCACCCGCCCCTGCACGGGGTGGTGCCCGGCGCGCAGGCCGATGCTGAGCGCCCGGACGGCCCCGAGCACCAGCAGCGCGTAGCCCACGACGTAGGCGACGGTCGCCACCGCGACGGCGGCCAGCACAGCGCCGACCGCCGGTCGGACGGCGAACGTCCAGCCGAGCAGCGCGAGCGCCGGCACGGCGGCCACGACCGGAACCAGCCCCAGCAACTGGGCGGTCATCCCGTACGCGAGCGGCCAGAGACGTGCCCCCACCCGCGATCGAGGCGGACGCTGCCCGGGCCACCCGTCCGAGTCCTTGCCAGCGGCCGCGGCCGGTGAACCGGCCCAATGCTGGTTCGCCGGCACGGCGCCGGCGACGGTCGAGCCGGCGGCGATGCGGGCGCCCTTGCCGATCCGAGCGCCCGGCATCAGGGTGCTGCGGGATCCGATCCGGGCCCCTGCGCCGACGCGAACCCTGCCGATGCGGACGACATCGCCGTCGACCCAGTGGCCGGACAGATCGACCTCCGGCTCGATCGCCGCGCCGCGGCCCAGCTTCAGCAGGCCGGTCACCGGCGGCGCGGAGTGCAGGTCGACGTCGGCCCCGATCTGCGCGCCGAGTGCCCTGGCGTAAGTGATCATCCAGGATGCTCCGGCGACGCTTGTGGCGCCGGTCAGCTCGGCGAGGCGTTCGGCGGCCCACAGCCGCAGGTGCACGCCGCCGCCGCGCGGGTAGCTGCCTGGGCGTACCCCACGGAGCAGTAGTCGCGCTCCTCCGGCCGCCAGGGCGATCCGGCCCAGCGGGCTGAACAGCAGAAGCCAGCCCAGCGCCACCCACCACCAGGACACGGCCGGGGCCCAGGGCGCCGGAGCGAGCAGGGTGAAGACGTTACCGAGGGCGGCGAGGACCGTCATCCAGCGGAGCCCGACCAGGGCGAGCATCGGCACCATCATCGCGGCCTGGATCAGCCCGGCGCGCCTCGGCGTCGGCCGGACCTCCCGGCGCGTCGCCGCCGTGGTGTCGAGCGCGTCGAGCACCGCCGCGAGCCGCGACAGTTTCGGGTGGAGGTAGATGTCGGCCACCGAGACGCTCGGGTGCCGGCGCCGGACCCACGCCACCAGTTGCGCCGCGTTCAGGCTGCCGCCGCCGTGGGTGAAGAAATCCGCGTCCGCCTCGGTGGGGCGTACGCCCAGGATCTCCGCCCAACCGCCAGCGAGCCACTCCTCCGTCGCGGTCAGCTCACCCGCCGCGTCCTCAACGGTCGCCAGCGGCCAGGGCAGCGCGGCCCGATCCACCTTGCCGGACGTCCGGGTCGGCAGCGCATCCACCACGGCCAGCAGCGGCACGAGCGCGGCCGGCAGCTGCTCACGGATCCGCAGCGCCGCCGCCGCGGCATCGAAGGCGACGCCGTCGTGCGGAACCACGTACCCCACCAGAAGTTGGTTGCCCGCGGCGGTGCGCTGCACCGCCGCGGCGGCACCTGCGACGGTGGGCAGCGCCTGCAGTGCGGCGTCGATCTCACCCAGCTCGATCCGGCGTCCGCCGAGCTTCACCTGTTCGTCACCGCGGCCGACGAAGAGGAGCCCTTCGGGCTCCGCCCGGACGATGTCACCGCTGCGGTACGCCCGCTGCCACCCGAGCGCGGGCAGCGTCGCGAACTTCTCGGCGTCCTTGCCCGGGTCCAGGTAGCGGGCGAGTCCCACCCCGCCGATGACCAGCTCGCCGGTCTCACCCATCGCCACCGGAGCGCCGGAGCCGTCGACCACGGCGAGGTCCCAGCCGGCCAGCGGAAGCCCGATGCGGACGGGGCCCTCGCCGGTCATCCGCGCGGCGCAGGCGACGACTGTCGCCTCGGTCGGTCCGTACGTGTTCCAGACTTCGCGGCCCTCGACGGCCAGGCGCTGCGCGAGCTCCGGTGGGCAGGCCTCCCCGCCGAAGATCAGCAGCCGGACCTCCTCCAGCGCCTCCACCGGCCACAGCGCGGCGAGCGTCGGCACCGTCGACACCACCGAGATGCGTTGCTCGGCCAGCCACGGACCGAGGTCGACGCCGCTGCGGACGAGCGACCGCGCGGCCGGCACCAGACAGGCGCCGTGCCGCCACGCCAGCCACATCTCCTCGCAGGACGCGTCGAACGCCACGGACAGCCCGGCCAGCACCCGGTCCTGTGGGCCGATCGCCTCACTGATCTCGTCGGCCAGGAACAACTGCGCCTCGGCGTCCACGAAAGCCGCCGCCGAGCCGTGGCTGACCGCTACACCCTTCGGGGTGCCCGTCGAGCCGGAGGTGAAGATGATCCAGGCGTCGTCGTCCGGGCCGGGCCGGCCGGTCCGACCCGCGGGGGTACGGCGCGGCGACACCGCCAGCCCGTCACCGAGGACCGCGACGACCCCCGCCTCGGCGAAGACGAGCTCGGCGCGTTCCTCGGGATCGTCCGCGTCGACCGGCACGTAGGCCGCGCCCGCCGCGAGGACGCCGAGGATCGCCAGGTACAGCTCGGCTGTACCGGATGAGATCCGGACGCCGACCCGGTCGCCGACACCGATCCCACGTCCGGCGAGTGACCTCCGGACGGCCTCGACCTCGTCGGCCAGGTCGCGGTACGTCAGTGCCGTGGCGCCACTGTCGAGCGCACATGCGTCGGCGTACGCGTGCACGGAGTCGTCGAGGATGTCGACAAGCGTGCGGCGGGGCGGGGCGGAGGGGGAGCGGAACACCGCCGGGTTGACCGGTGCGGTCACCACCGGGGGGAGCGCGATCACCTGCGGATCAGTCGTCACGGGCACCGGGTGTTCACCATCTTCACCTCGCGGATCGGCGTCAACCAGGCGTGCGGCATGCGGACCCGCCCTGGGCAGCCCTCAACGCTACGTCGCAGCAGGCTGGAAGTGCGGGCTTGGCAACGGCTTCGTGTCCACCACCACAGCGATCCGTTGCCCATGCGTCCTATGTGTCCTCTGACAACCTAACCTCCTAGGATGCTCTACGCGTTGTGCTCCGACCGACTACGCCCCGCTTCAAGCAACGGGGCGAGCGTGACTCCACGAATGCGGCTGCACACGTACTGGAAGCACCGGGTCGGCCGACAAAGATTCGTGCCGAAAGGCGGTAACCGAACCTGCTGGCCAACCCGTCAGGTGAAGTGATGGATCGCCGATGCGGCGGTCGGCGGAGGAGGGGTACGGGACATGGGCGACGTCCGTGCGCGTTTCACTGACGACCTGGCCCGACACCCCGCCCCGCCGTTGGGTGACCTGGTCGAGCAGTCGGTGGTGCAGGGCCGGCGACTGCGCCGCCAGCGCCGCCTGGCGCAGTTCGGTGCCGGCGGATCGGCGTTGGCAATGCTGCTCGTGATCGGCCTGGCCGCCGGGCCGCTCGGCATCGGTGGGGATGACGGCGGTCAGCCCGGTGGGCTGACCGCCGGTTCGCCCGGTGGGCTGGTCGACACCGCTACGCCGTCCCCGGCCGGATCCCCAGGCGGCGCCCCGGGCGGGTTCCTGGGCGGCGTCGACGAGGAACAGGGCGCGTCGGTGTCGCCGACTCCGACGCCCACAGTGATCGACACCGTGAGGATCGGGGCGGGCCCGGACGGTGAGCTGCTGACCACCACACCGCAGAGCGCTCTGGAGCTGTTGACCCGTCTTCTGCCCAGTGGGACGACCAGCGGTTACGCGAGCCTGCAGAGCAGCGAGGCTGGTCCCGGCATGCCGTACGTCCAGGTCTTCCTGGACCGAGGCGACGGACCGGGCATGCTGCGGCTCTCCATCTACCAGGACCACCTCGGCGGCCACCCGGCCCCGGGGACGGTGGAGCTGACCGAGGTACCTGACAACTGCGTGCAGAACAAGATGGTCACCGTGTACCACCGCGCCGGCCTCCAGATCGATCTGCTGATCGCCACCTGTCTGGCCTGGGACGGCAAGGGGAGCTCACCGGCGCCGGCCGTCCTCTCCGTGAAGGAGGCGACCGCGATCGCCGCCAACCCGACCTGGGGGACGAAGCTGCCGGCCGAGTACGTCATCAGCGGTGCCAAGAGGTTCGCGACGCTGGCGCGGTCGAATGGCTGACGAAGACTTCGTGGAGTTCGCGCAGGCGGCCGCTGGCCGCCTGCGCGACGCCGCGTTCCTGATGTGCCGTGACTGGCATCTCGCCCAGGACCTCACCCAGACGACGCTGGCCAAGGTGTACGCCAACTGGAGGCGGGTCCGTCGGGCCGACGACCCCCACGCGTACGCCCGCAAGATTCTGCTGCGCTGCATGATCGATCAGCAGCGGCGTCGTTCCAGCCGCGAGTTGGCGATGTCGGCGCCGCCGGATCGGGGCGAGGAACATCCGGCCGAGCTGCGCATGACGTTGCTGGACGCGGTCGCCACCCTGCCGTTGCGGGATCGGGCGATCATCGTCCTGCGCTACTGGGACGACCTGAGCGTGGAGGCGACGGCCGAGGTGGTGGGCGTCTCCACCGCGGTCGTCAAGAGCCAGAGCATGCGCGCCCTGAGCCGCCTGCGTGAGTTGCTCGGCGAGACCCGTTCCGAGCTGTTCGCCGAGGAACGCCATTGACCGGTCCCGTCCGCGGCCGGGTCACCGGCTGGCGGCCGCCGCGCCTGTGGTGCCGCGGCGAGGGATGTGCCATCACGGTGTCGCCCAACGTGCGACCGCGGTGGCGGATATCTGCGCTTTTGGAGGTTCGTGGTGTCCGTATCGAGCAGCAGGACGTGCCGAGGCCGGATTCGCGGCAGAGTCCGAGGCTCGGTCGCTGTCGTGCCGGTGGTCCTGTCGGCATTGGCGGTGATGGCCGCAGGGTGTCATCGGGGGGAGCCCGGTGTCAGCCCCGAGCGTCACACAGCGAACGCGGATCGCGGCGATCCGAGCCTGCTGCTGCTCGGGGCGGGCGAGCTGGGTTCGGGCTGGCATGAGGACGAGGCTCGAACCGGTCTGCCGGCCTGGCCGTGGGAGCAGAACAGCTGCCCCAGCTACCAGAGCGGCGACTACACGGCCAAGTCGCATCGGCGCGTTGCCGCGCAGCGCTACTACCGGCCGTCTGACGGCTCGTCGCCGGCCCACCACGTCGTGGAGACGTACGAGCCTGGGTGGGCCGAGCGGAATGTGGAGGACGTCCGCCGGGTCCTACTGCGGTGCGCGAGCTACCAGGTCCTCGGATCGCAGGTCTCGTTCGACGTCGTCGAGCCACATTATCTGGAGGGTGTCGGCGTGCTCATTCGGGGACGCATCGCGCATGCCGACATCCCGAACACCGTCACGTACTTCGTGGTGCTGAGACGAGGCGAGACGGTCTCGACGCTGAGCCTGCCCGACTCGGGCAGCCGGGCCGCTGTGGACGCGATCGCGGCGAAGGCGGTGGCCCGTCTTGGCTGAGCGGGAAGGTAGGCAGCTGTCCCGCCGCTGGGTCGTCTCCGCGGTCACCGTGTCCCTCGCCGGCGTCGCGACGGCCGCCTTCGGTGCCACGCGCGGTCGCGACGGCGACGGGGCCGGCCCGTCGCGCAGTCCTTCCCCGGCCAGTCCAATTCCCACGACGCCAGCCATCGACCGGATCGACCAGGCGAGGACGCGCATCAGGGCGTACGTCGAGCGGAACGACGGCCGCCTGGCGGTCGCGGCACTGGACCGACAGGGAACGGCTGCGGTGACGGCCGGCGCCAAACGGTTCGAGACCGCCAGCATCGTCAAGGTCAACATCCTCGCGGCCCTTCTGCTGCGCCAGACACCGCCGGGCAAGGCCCTGGGTTCCACCACCCGACGGTTGGCCGAGGACATGATCGTGTCCAGTGACAACGACGCGGCGACAGCCCTGTGGCAGAGGATCGAGGGCTCGCGCGGCCTCACCGCCGCGAACCGCGCACTCGGGCTGCGGGAGACCAGGTCCAACTCGCACTGGGGGCTCACCACGACCACGGCTGCCGACCAGCTCCGGCTGCTGACCGCGCTGACGTCGCCGACGGGACCGCTGACCCCGCAGGACCGTACTTACATCATGGGACTCATGAACAAGGTGATCCCGGAGCAACGATGGGGAATCGCCGCCGCGCGGGAGGCGGGCAATCCTTCCGTCTACGTCAAGAACGGCTGGGACACCGTCGATGCCGACGGTGGTCGCTGGCTGGTCAACAGCATCGGTCGGATCGTCGAGGCCCGCCATGACTGGCTGATCGCCGTGCTCTCCGACCATCACGTGAGCCAGAAGGAGGGCATCCGCGTCGTCGAGAAGGCCGCCACGTACGTGCTCAAGGAGCTGCGCGCCGCCAGCGCGGGCGACGGTCCATCGCAGGGGTAGGCCCGCGTCCTCTGGTCTGTGCGGTTCGGCGCCGGTCGCTCAACGGCGTGGTTGGACGAGGCCTGCGTCGTAGGCGAAGACGATGGCTGCGGCGAGCCGCTTCTTGTGCGCTGGCGTCGACCGTGCCGACTGCCGGTAGGGGTCGAGGATCGGCCCGAGGAGGGTGCCGTCGATCCAGGTGCCACCGGAGGCGACCGTGCGGACCGCCTCGATGAGGTTCTCGGGCGTGGCGGACTTCGGGCCAGGACTCGCGGACCACGCCGCCGGCCCGGACGCTCTGCCAGCGCAGAAGGGTGATCACATGCAACGGTCGGTCGAGGCGATGAGCGCGATCCCGGCCCGAATGAACGAGGCATGGAACCGCGGTGACGCCACGGCCTTTTTTGCCGACGGAGGCGCCGCCGCCGGGCCGCTACGCCATGCAACTCTTCGTCCTCGGTTGGCAGGACGACCACTGGGAGGTGCCTGACCGGTGCGCTGATCTTTTTCCGGTCCGGTACCCATCCGTCTGCGGGTCCGCCTCGAATCCCTCATGACAGCAGCTATCGAGTACAAGCATCTGAGGAGTTCGTATGAAGCGGCGCTTGTTTGCCACGGTCGGCGTAGTCACCCTGCTGGCCCTGTCCGGCTGCGGCGGTACCGACAGCGAGGACAACGCCAGCGGCGCGCCGAGTATGTCGGGCAGCGCGCCGACGGCCTCTGCCTCGCCGTCGATGATGATGGCGGGTCAGTTTGGCTCGGGGTGCGCGGCGGTACCGACCGATGCGTCCAACCCGGGGAGTTTCGAGGCGATGGCGAAGGTGCCGGTGGCCACTGCCGCGTCCGGTAACCCGCTGTTGTCGACGCTGGTGACGGCGGTGAAGAAGGCCAACCTGGTGGACTCGCTCAACGGCGCCCAGGGCGTGACGGTGTTCGCGCCCACCAATGACGCGTTCGCCAAGATTCCGAAGGCCGACCTGGACAAGGTCCTGGCCGACGACGCCATGCTGAAGAAGGTCCTGACCCACCATGTGGTGCCGACCCAGTTGTCCCCGGACACCCTGGCCGGCACCCACAAGACGCTGCAGGGCGACGACGTCACGGTGACCGGTAATGGCACGTCGTTCACCGTCGACGGCGCCTCGATGGTGGTCTGCGGGAACGTCTCGACGGCCAACGCCACCGTGTACATCGTTGACAGCGTCCTGATGCCCAAGAGCTGATGGTGTCCACCGACACCGAGCCCCGGCCGGCGACCCGCCGGCCGGGGCCGTCCCGGAGCATGGCCGCCGCCCGCGGCCTCGTCGTGGGCGTGCTGAGCGCCGGGGTTGCCCTCGGCGTGGCGCATGTCGTCGCGGCGCTCGTCGACCCGGCCGCCGACCCGGTGCTGGCAGTCGGCAGCGCTGCTGTCGATCTGGCACCGCAACCGGTCAAGGCGTTCGCCATCCGCACCTTCGGCAGCAACGACAAGGTCGCCCTTCTCGCCGGGGTCTACGCCCTGCTGGCCCTGAGCGCCGTCCTGCTCGGCGCTGCGACGGTACGACGACGACGCTACGGGTTCGCGGGCCTCGCCGCGTTCGCCGTAGTCGGTGTCGTCGCCGTCCTGTCCCGACCGACGGCGACGCCGATCGACGTCCTGCCGGTCCTGGCGGGCACCGGCGCCGGCATGGCGGCGATGGTGGTGTTGGTGCGCGCGGCCCGGACGGTCGTGGTCACGACGTCGAGCCGGCCACGGCTGCTCAACCGCCGTCAGTTCCTGGCCACGGGGGCGGGGGCGGCGTTCATCGCAGGGGCCGCGGCAGTCACCGGCCAGGCTGTCGGTCGCCACAGCGCGGTAGGCGCGCGTTCCCGCGCCACCGTTCGCATACCGCCGCCACCGCAACCCGCGCCGCCGCTACCCGGTGGCGTCTCCGCCGGCGTGGACGGGGTCTCGGCGTTCCTTACCCCCAACCGGGACTTCTACCGCGTCGACACCGCCCTCACCGTTCCGCAGGTCGACGTGAAAACCTGGCGGTTGACCCTGGATGGAGCTGTCGACCGGCCCCGCACCTGGACATTCGACGACCTCCTCGCCCGAGGTGTGGTGGAGCGCGACATCACCCTCAACTGCGTGTCCAACGAGGTCGGCGGCCCCTACGTCGGCACGGCCCGCTGGACGGGTGTTCCCCTGGCGCCACTGCTGCGCGAGGCGGGCATCCGCGCCGGGCAGAACCAACTCGTCAGCCGATCCGTCGAGGGCATGACCATCGGCACCCCGCTCGAGGCGATCCTCGACGGACGCGACGCGCTCCTGGTCGTGGCCATGAACGGTGAACCCCTGCCCCTGGAACACGGGTTCCCCGTCCGCATGCTCGTTCCCGGCCTGTACGGCTACGTCGGCGCCTGCAAATGGATCACCTCCATGCAGGTGACCACCTTCGACGCGTTCGATCCCTACTGGGTGCGACGCGGGTGGGCCGCCGACGCACCAGTCAAGACCGCATCCCGCATCGACACCCCGAAACCCTTCGCCCAACGGCGCGCCGGCCCCGTCATGATCGCCGGTGTCGCCTGGGCGCAACGTCGCGGGATCACCGCCGTCGAGGTGCAGGTCGACGACGAGCCGTGGCGACAGGCACGCCTCGCCGACGGCCCGTCACCGGATCTGTGGCGGCAGTGGACCTACCGCTGGGACGCCACCGCCGGCAGCCACACCCTGCGCGTACGGGCCACCGACGCCACCGGCGTCACCCAGACCGACCAACGGGCCGCGCCCTTCCCCGACGGCGCGACCGGCTGGCACAGCACCACCGTCACCATCACCTGACCTGGTGCCGGTGTGTTCGACGGCGGCCCAACGCGTCGCCGTGTGGGCCCGTCACTGCCGCAGGAGCAGAGCGAGGTCGCGGACTACGTGCCCGTTGAAGGCACCGGTGGTCTGGGCTTCGCCGGTGAGCAGGTCGACCCGGTACAGCCGGGAGCCGGCGATGCCGTTGAGTACGGCGTAGGCGTTGTTGGCCACGGCGCGGTCTCCGCTCAGGGTGCTGTGGATGTCGAAGCCGGCTTGGAGATTCGCGTTGACCCCGAGTGCTCCGGTGGCGGCCAGTTGCCCGGAGTTGGCGGGGGACTGCAGGGCAACCTGGTCGAGGGTGGTGTCGATGTCGAACAGCGTCGTGGCGGTGGCCGGGTTGAGGTCGTTGTTGGTGTACGCCGCGCCAGTGACGCCGACGGCGGTGGTGCTGGGCGGGTAGGTGAGAGGGCCGTCGACGATCGTCGTGCCACCGGGGTTGATGTTGTGGCGCAGGTTCTGGCCGGTGTCGCTGATGATCCGGAGTCGGTCGGCGGCGGGGTTGAAGTCGACGCCGAATGACGTGCCGCTCAGCGCGACGGTCAGTTGGCTGACCTTTGTGGCCGCAGCCGTACGCGTGTTCAGCGTGTAGATGCCGCCGATGCTGCCGACGCCGTAGAGCTGTCCGTCCTGGACGCGAAAGTCGATGCCGATGAGCGCTTCGCTGCCGGGCAGGTCGACCGGGCCGATGGTGCAGGCCAGGGCGGGGCGGTTGGCGGCGAACTTGATCAGCTGCTGGCCGTCGGTGAGGCCGATGGCGACGAGCCCGTTACGGCCGCCTGCGTTCAGAAGGTCCCACAGCAGGGTGCAGGTCCCATTGCCCAGGGAGGGTAGGCCGCGGGACGGGATGCTCGCTGCCGGGCTGTGGACTGGTGGGGCGGCGGCGACTGGCGTCGCGGCGAACCCGGTGCTGGCGACGATCATTGTGGCGGCTACGAGCAGCCCTCGGTGAAGCGTACGGTGCATGAGAGGCACTTCCTTGATCAGATGCACCGACGGATCCCTCGGCGGAATCCGACGCCATCGACGGCGACGGTGCAGGGATGAATTCCCTGCTCAGAGCCTATGTAGAGGCGATCGGCAGCATCTGTCGGCATTCGGCCTTTCCTTCAACTTTCGCACCTTCTGCACAGTGCAGTCGGCTTGAGGCGAACTGCGCGCTTGAAATGGTGGTCGCCCTGATCGATCAGCAGAGCCGGGGTACGACAGTCTCCGGCGCCCACAGGTGGGGGATTACGGGAAGAAGGATCCGGCTCAGGGCGTCAACGCCCTGAGCCGGATTAGCGCAACGTCTGTCGGTCTTGCCGATCAGGTGACGTTGATGTCGCTGCACCACATGTAGGTCTGGTCCAGGTGTGATGCCCTCCAGAGCACGAACAGGATGTGGTTGCCGCTGCGCGACGGGAGCGAGACGTTGAACGAGATGTTCTGCGCCGGCGCGTAGCGCCCGGTCGTCGTGATCAGGTCGAGGTTGCCCCACCCGAGCTTCTGCGTGGATGGGTTGAACCCCTGCTTGGTCACGTAGACCTGGAAGTAGTCAGCGCCGTGGCTGGCCTGGTCGTACAGCTGGACCGTGAGGTTGCGGCTGACGGTGGTCGTCCTCCACGCCCCGGGCTGGTTCACGCTGTCGTTCCTGGACAGGGCGTTGCTGCACAGTTGCCCGTCCGGGGTGCGAGCCTGGTACTGGCCGCCGAGGCCGTCGCGCAGCTGGCTCATCCAGTTCCACATGGTGTCGGGGTTCGCCTGGAACGCCCGCCAACACATGGGGTCCTGCTGCTGCATGGCCGGGTTCATGTGCTGGTTGCCCCAGGCCTTCCAGCATTGGTAGGCGCGACTCATCGGGTTGATGATGGTGCCGTGGGCCTGGGCTGCCCCGGCGAAGGGCAGCATGCCGGCCACGATGGCGAACAGCATGACGAATGCCCGGAGGGACTTACGGACGGGTGCCCGGGATCGTCCGCCGGATTGATCGGGCTTGTGTGAACGCACTGTTCATCCTCCGCTCTTTGGTACTTGGAAAATCGGAATGGGAACGCTCCCAAACCAACTGTTACATCCATGAAGCCAAATATCAATACTCATCTATCTATAGTCGGATGTGGATCGAGCTGACCGGGAGTGTCCGGAGCTGCGGCATCGGATCCGGGTTCGGGTGGGTGCGGTAACGACCAGGCCGACGGCCGCCCGGAAGGTGTTCAGAGGCCGGCTGCGGCGTCGTACCGGCGGCGCTGGTCAGCCATCTCCGACTCGGTCAGCGCCTCCTTGAGCGCCAGGTCTGCGTACTTGGGCGGAAGCATCTGCCGCACCCGATCGGTGAACATGACCTCGGCGGTCGCCTCGACCACCTGGATGCCCGGAGGGTCGGTGGACATGTCCATGATCACGGGACCGGCCAGTTTGACCGCCACGTCCCAGGGGCGCTTCTGCTCGGCGACCCCGCAGAGGTGGAAGCCGTAGACCGTCTGCACGTCGGCGAGCGCGCTAACCCCGGTCGGCTCGTAACCGTAGACGCGGACCCCGCAGATCACTGCCGGCTTCTCCGTGGTGGCGGCCTGTTGGGCGCCGTGTCCGGCGTGGTTGTGCTGCCCCGGGTCCGCCTGTTCGAGCGTGGTACGCATCCGGGCCACAATCTGCGCCTGCAGATCCGTTGGCTCCGCCTCCGGTCCGGCCCGGTTGACCAGTACGACCGCGCCGGCCGACACCACCAGCAGGATCACCGCCACCCACACGAAGCGGTTGCGGTACCACCCCGAGAGACTCTCTCCGGAAATCATGATTGCTTCTCACCTCGTCGCCGGTTCTGGTGCGCTGGCAGACCGGATCGGGCGCCTCCGACGTGTCGAACGTCGAGCGTGTCAGCCGTCGGGGACGCGTACCCGGGGGATGCGGACGGCGGGCGAGGATGCCTGCCCGGCGATGCCCGTCGTCATGAGATGGCCCGGCGATGCGGCATGCGAGCGTCCGCCAAGCGGCGCGCTGCCGGCACTGCGATGCTCCCGTGCTGGCCGTTCCCAGCGCGGTTGCCCCCGCGCTGCGGCGATGTGAGCCATTCCAACACGTCTGGATCGGTTCGCGCAACATCGACGAGTATCAGCGTGGCTCCGGTGCGGTCACTCCGCGGCAATGCGGCAGCGGCGAGGGCAGCGGACGGATCGGCGGCGAGCGGAACTGGGATCGGATATGGTGCGGGACACCCGATTTGTCGTTTTCAAGAGGAAAATATGAGTCGCTTGCCGTACGTGAACCCCGCCGACGCCCCAGCGCCGGTCCGCGAGGCGCTGCAAGCCGCGCTCCCCCTGAACTTCTTCCGCATCATGGCCAACGCCGAAACGGCGTTTCCAGACTGGATGCGCTGGGGAGGCGCGCTGCTCAAGGACCTGGCCCTCGACCCGCTGCTCCGCGAAATCGCGATCCTGCGGGTCGCCCGGCTCAGCGACGTCAGGTACGAGTGGGTTCAGCACGCGCCGATCGCCCGGTCCGTCGGCGCCACCGACGAGATGGTTCACGCGCTCGGGCGCGACGAGGTCGAGGCCGCCTGTTTCTCGCCAGACCAGCGGACCGTCCTGCGCTTCACGACTGAAGTCGTCCGCGACGTCCGCCCTTCCGACGACACCACCACCGCGCTGACGGGGCTGCTCTCCCCGCGCGAGGTGGTCGAACTGCTGATGGTGATCGGGCAGTACATGATGATCGCCCGGGTCGCCGCCGCGACGGACCTGGAAATCGACAAGCCGATGGGCGCCGCCGTCTACGGCACCGCCGGTAGCTGACGAGAACTTCCGTCCATCAGCCTCGGATGGCCGGTGCCCTGCCGGCGGCCGCTCGGTGCCTCCGTCCCGGGGGTCTGGACGTGGTCGCTCGAGATTCCATGGCGCGAGGTGACGTCATTCGGTAGCGAACGGACCACCACTGCCCTATTGTGCTAGGCAACTAGTGGAATGGGGTGGCGAGGTGATCGAGTTCCACCTGGACGCACGGTCCGGGGTTGCGCCGTACATGCAGCTCATCCGACAGGTGCGGCACGCGCTCCGGCTCGGAGTTCTGAACGAAGGCGACAAGCTGCCCACCGTCAAGGAGGTGGTGGCCCGGGTCGCCATCAACCCCAACACGGTGTCCAAGGCGTACCGCGAGCTGGAGTACGAGGGCCTGGTCACCGCCCGGCCAGGGCTGGGCACCTTCGTGACCCGCACGCTGGGCGGCGACTCACTGAGCAAGCACGAGCCGCTGCGGCAGGACCTGGCGCGCTGGCTGGCCGAGGCTCGGGAGGCGGGCCTGGACGACGAGAGCATCGAGGCGCTCTTCCTCAGCAGCTTTCGAATCTTTTCGGAGGCCCGAGGATGACTAGCGCCCTGATCACGGACGGCCTCACCAAACGGTACGGACGACGTTTCGCACTCAAGGACTGCACTCTGGACATTCCGGCCGGTCACGTCGTGGGCCTGGTCGGACCGAACGGCGCGGGTAAGTCCACGCTGCTGCAACTGGCCTGTGGGCTGCTCGATCCGACCGCGGGGCGGATCGAGGTGCTCGGCGCGCGGCCGGTCAGCGGGTCGCCGCAGGTCGGGTTCGTCGCACAGGACACCCCGGTCTATGCCGGCCTGACCGTCGCGGACCACCTGCTGATGGGCGCGCACCTCAACCCGTCCTGGGACGCTTCGCTCGCGAAGCGGCGCATCGCCCAGGTCGGCCTGGACCCGGCGCAGAAGGCGGGCAAGCTCTCCGGCGGTCAGCGCGCCCAGCTTGCCCTGACCGTCGCCGCGGCGAAGCGGCCCAATCTGCTGCTGCTCGACGAGCCGGTGGCGGCACTCGACCCGCTCGCACGGCGCAACTTCCTGCAGGGGCTGATGGAGCTGGCCGCCGAGCAGGGCATGAGCATCGTGATGTCCTCGCACCTGGTCGCCGACCTGGAACGGGTCTGCGACCACCTGATCGTGCTGGTCGCCTCCCGGGTGCGGGTGGCCGGCGACGTGGACGACCTGCTCGCCACCCACCACCGCCTGGTCGGGCGGCGGCGCGACACCGCCAACCTGGGCGCCGGGCAGGCCTTGATCGAGCAGAGCCACACCGAGGTGCAGTCGACCCTGGTGGTGCGCAGCACCGCGCCGATCGTCGACGCGTCGTGGCAGGTCGACCGGCTGGACCTGGAGGACATCGTGCTGGCGTACATGAGCGGAGCCGCCGGCGACGGGTCGGATCGGGTTCTGGAGGGACAGCGATGATCTGGATGACCTGGCGGCAGTTCCGGACCCCGGCCCTGGCCACCGGCGCCCTGTTGCTGGTGCTCGTGGCCGGCCTGGCGCTGACCTGGGCGGAGGTGACGCAGCTGGCCACGCAGACCGGATACACCGGGTGCCAGGGCGACGCCTGCCTTGCCGCCGGTGAGGCCTTCCTCCAGGCGCTGCAATCGGGATGGGCGAGTGAATTCCACATCGCCGCCATCGCGGCCCTGTACCTGCTGCCCGCCCTGATGGGCATCTTCTGGGGCGCGCCGCTGGTGGCCCGGGAGCTGGAGTCCGGGACGTACCGCATGGTCTTCAGCCAGTCCGTCAGCCGGGACCGCTGGCTGCTGGTCAAACTTGCGCTGGGCGGCGGTGCCGCCGCGCTCGGTGCCGGCCTGCTCAGCCTGGTGCTGACCGAGTGGGCGCAGCCGATCGACGGGGCCTCGGCGGACCGGATGAACCCGCTGGTGTTCGCAGCCCGGGGGATCGTGCCGGTCGGCTACGCGACGCTGGCCTTCGTGGTGGGTGTCGCCACCGGGCTGCTGCTGCGGCGGACCCTCGGCGCGATGGCGGTGACCCTGCTGGTGGTGGTCAGTCTCCAGATTGCCGCGCCGTTCGTGGTGCGCCCCTGGCTGGCCCAGCCGGTCACCACGGTCAGTCCGCTGAGCATGGACGATGATTTCGGGATCTCAATGAGCGTCGACACCGGACGGATGACGCTCCATGTCCAGCCCGAGCGCAGGGGTGACTGGGTCGTGTCGAGCACCACGATCACCTCCACCGGAGCGGAGTTCACCGGTCCGGCCGACATGACCCAGTGCGGTCCGAGGGCGGCCGGTGGTCGCGACGCGTGCCAGAGGTGGCTGGAGCAGCAGAACCTCAGCGTGAAGGTGAGCTACGTGCCCGGCTCGAAGTTCTGGGACCTGCAATGGCGGGAGTTCGGCGTGCTGTTCGCGCTGAGCATCGTGCTGTCCCTGTTCTCCCTCTGGTGGGTTCGCCGCCGACTGGTCTGACGGCACAGCCGGTGGGGGCGGGCGGGAGCGCCGGCCCCCACCGGTCTGAACAACGCAGGTACGTGCAGGGGAGCGTCAGAAGCTGCTGACCAGCTTCACGAACGCCTCGTCGATCTTGGCGGGATCGGTGGCGTCGAAGGCCTTGCCCGACGATGCCTTGGCGATCCGGTCCAGCGTGACGAAGTCCGACTCCCGGTCGAAGGCGATGCAGAACACCTTCACCGGACGCTGCGGGTCCAGGGCCACCTCGGCGAGCAACCGGGCCAGGTCGTTGTCCCGGCTGTACTCATTCTTGCCGTCGGTCAGCACCACGACCGCGTTGATCCGCTGCGGGTCGTACCGGTCGAGCAGTTCTCGGTGTGCGGCCCGAACCGTCGCGTAGAGCGCGGTGCTGCCCTCGACATGCAGGCCGGCGATCTTGCTGTTGATCCGCTTCTGGTCGAACCCACCGAGAGGGACCTCCTCCCGATAAGGGCTCTTCGGTCGCTGCGGGGTCTCCGAGGAGAACGACCAGAGCCCCACCCGGTCTTCGGCATTGAGCAGCGCGAGACCCTTGCCCGCCGCCGCCGAGGCGACCTGGAATCGGGTACGGGTGCCGACCTTCGCCTGCATCGACCCCGAGGTGTCCAGGGCGATCAGGATGTTGGCCTTCTTGCGGAGCGTGCGCCAGCCGTCCAACATCGCGCTCACCACCTCCGGGTCCGGCGGCTCGAAGTAGGCCAGCCCGCGGGCCGGCTCGGGGCCGACGCTGGCGAGCAGCTCCGCCGAGGCGCGGCGCTCGTGATCCCGGAAGCCGAGGCGGGCGAAGCTCTTCTGCTGGGCGTCCTCGGTCAGGAACTTCTGGAAGTCGGCCGCCGCCGCGCGCTGCCGCTCATCGGCGGTGGGCAGCACCACGAACGGATGGTCCAGGTTGAACGTCCCCTCCTCGGGATGCACGGCGACCAGCGGGACGTTCGGCCGGCGGCCCTGCTCCTGCCCTTCCTGCCGTGGGCTCAGCGCGCCCGTGTTGTAGAGGTCCACCAGCTCCTCCTGCAGGACGATGGCGCTCATGTCGTCCGTACTGCCCGCGCCGCCGGCCAGGTCCGCCTCGGCGAGGCTGCGCAGCAGGTCCACCGAGTCGTCGCTGTAGTGCGACACGTTGGCCTCGATCCGGCGGACGAACTGGGTGACCGCCGGGTTGGCCAGGTCGGACCGGGTCAGGTCGCTGGCCCGCTGCACCGCCGCGTAGTAGGTGGCGATGGTCGCCGCCAGCCCGGAGGTGGACAGGTTCGGGTTGTCCTTGCCGAAGGTGAAACGGCCCCACTCCGGCTTGTCGAAGTCCGCCCACCCGTCCCGCCCGGAGAGGCCCAGGATCTCCCCCCAGCCCAGCGACCCGCGCTGGCGTACCAACTCGGCCTTGGGTTTCGGCATGGCGATCACCAGCGGGCTGTTGGCGATCGACGGGTAGCGGCCCGGAGTCTGCAGCGCCCGCCCGGCGGCTTCGTCGAGCAGCCGGAGCTGACCGGTCCACAGGCTCGACGTCGGCAGCCAGACCTGCGGTTGCGGCAGGCCGGTGTGGGTCCAGCCGGTAGCCAGCGCCTCGGTCGCCTTGCCCGAGTTCAACGCGCTGACATGCACCTGGGCGCAGCCGCCGCCAGCGATCGACCGGTCGCTGAGGTTGTAGCGCTCGGCCAGGTCGACAAGCAGAGCCGCCTTCTCCGTCGAGGAGTTGACCTGGAGGGTCGTGGCGCAGTCGTTGCCCGCTTCGCGCTGCCGGACGAACACGAACGCCCCGGCGATGACCACCAGCCCGGCGGTGACGGCAGCGGTGTACGGCACCCACTGCCGCGTACGCGTAGCGGTTGGGACCATCGTGACGTCCTCCTCGGCGGGCGGCTGGTGGCAGTCAACCTATCGATGCGGCGCCAGCCGGCCACCCCGACCCCGACGCACCGGTCACCCGCGGTCGGTCCGTCCCCCGACCGCCGTCGCGACCAGCAGCCGAACCAGGTAGACCACGACGAAGGCGACCGCCCCGACCGCCGCGGCCGGGCCGACCGCGCTCGACGCGACGTAGCCGGCGGCGGCGCCAACCGAACCGAGGAAGAGCGCGGTCGAGATGCCCCAGGCGTCAAGGGCTTCACGACGCAGCCGCCGCGCCGCCCCGTCACCTCCAGCACCGACGCCGGGCTCCGCTACCGGCAGGTGTGCCGGCTGCGTCATCACCGGCAGGTGTGCCGGCTGCGTCGCCACCGGCAGGTGTGCCGGCTGCGTCGGCCTGGCCTGGGTCGGCACCGTCGGCTGGTTCGTCATCTGTGGCCTCGTCGGGCCCGGCTGCGGCGCCGTCGGCGTGACCGGGGGCAGCGGGTGATCCGGCGTCGGCGCGCCCGCGGTTTCGTTGCCGACCTCCAGCAGGCTCTCCCGACGGAGCGGCTCGGTGACCCTGCCGTCCTGCCGGAGCAGCCGCACCAGCACACGCTCGGCAGCAGGCCGGTCCGCCGGATCCTTGGCCAGGCACTCCCGGATCAGCTCGTCCAGAACGGGGGGCATCGCCGGCAGGTCGGGCGGCTCATGCAGCACCCGGTTCATCACGGCGAAGAGCGAATCATTGCCGAAAGGCGGCCGACCACCGGCGGCGAAGGCGATTGTGGCCGCCCAGGCGAAGACGTCGCAGGGCGGGCCGACCGTGTCGTTGCGGAACCGCTCGGGGGCCATGTACGCGGTGGTACCCATGACCCGGCTGGAGGCCGTCTCGGTGACGCCCAGCGCGCGGGCGATGCCGAAGTCGATCACCCGAGGACCGTCCTCGCCCAGCACCACGTTGTCCGGCTTCAGATCGCAGTGCACCACCCCGGCACTGTGGATCGCGGCGAGCGCGGTGACGGTACCGACCGCGAGCCGGTGCAGGGCGTTGCCGGTCACCGGGCCGCGCTCGCGGACGTGCCGGTGCAGTGTCAACCCCTCAATGAACTCACTGACGACGTAGGGCCGCTCGCCGTCAACCTCGGCGAAGAGCACCTGCGCGGTACAGAACGGGGCGACCCGGCGTGCGGCGGCGATCTCCTTCACGAACTGCGAGCGCGCCCGCGGATCACTCAGGTCGACGTTGACCATCTTGACCGCGACCCGGTCGCCGGCGTCGTCCTCACCGAGATAGACGACCCCCTGGCCACCCGCGCCCAGCCGGCCGACCAGCCGATACGGGCCGGCGGTGACCGGATCGTGCGTCCACAGTTTCGCCAACCCTGGCACCGGCGTGCCGGCCAGTTCTGACATCCCGACTCCAACAGTGTCGTGCCCGGCCACCGGCGGCGCAGGACACGGCCATCGTGTCATGTCGACTGCCGGTGACCGGGGACGCTCGACCATGGGGCGAGTGTTGGATCAGGCCGCGATTGTCTGTAGCTCGGCCAACCCTCCGCAGGTGGTCCCGCCGAGGTTCTTGAACGACATCGTGATCTGGCGCTCGGACGAACCGTTGCTGTTGATGCGCTGGCGGTAGATCACGCGCGTGACCTCGAACTGGCACGTGATGGGCCAACTGCCCTGAGGCGACGCGCCGACGAGGTAGACCGAGGTGACAGGGTTCGCGTTGGTCCAGGTCGTGGACCACGTGGCGCCGGAAGCCATGGATGCGATGTTGAAGCTGGACGTGACGGCGGTGGAGCCGAGCCGGATGTCGGTCTGGCAGGAAATGGTCCCGACGTTCTTGATCTCTACCCAGAACTGGCGCAGCGCGCCCGCTTCGCCCGGCTGCACGAACCAGGTACGCGTCACCCGGAACTGGCAGGCCGCCGAACTCGTGGCGCCGCTCGGGTTGAGGCCGACCACCCAGTTGGTGTGCCAGGGGATGTTCCAGAGGTGGGTCTGGGTGCCACCCGGGCTGACGCCGCCGGTGGAGGCGTAAGCCGAGCTGCTCACTGCCGCCAGTTGAACTGTCGCGCCGCAGGCGATCGAGCCGACGTTCTTGAGGGTGAACTGGAACTGCCGCTGCCCGCCCCACAGTTGGACGTACTGGCTGCTGATCGTCTCGAACTGGCACATGCTCGAGGTGGTGGCGCCGGCCGGGTTGTAGCCGACCACGTAGGCGGCGTCGGCTGGGGCGTTGGTCCAGGTCCAGCCCTGCGTGCCGCCGGCCGCGACGCTGCCGGTGAACCACGTCGCAGCCGTGCCGAACCCGCCCGTTGCGGCGGCCCCTGTCTCACCCGAGGCCATTGCGGCCGTCCGTGCGTCGCGCAGTGACGGCTGCGCCGGTGGATCGGCCTGCGCGATGCCGGCGGCCGCGATGATCAGGCCGAGCACGGTTGCCGCGACGACGGCCCCGCGAATTCGTCCTCCCATTGAAGCTCCTTTACAGATTGATCCGGGTCACCCGCCCGGTCTGCACTGAGGCTGCGCGGGCCGCCTTGCCATCGGCTAGCCGTCCGATAGCCGCCGAGGCACAGACGAATACAATGTGATCGATATGCTGAGGTGGGGGTTGGATGAAATGGCGCCTGCTCGGCCCGGTTGAGGCCGTGGTGCGGGGCGAGCGGGTGGCGTTGGGGCGGCCCCAGCAGCGTGCCGTGCTGGCCTATCTGCTGCTGAATGCGAATGTGTTGGTATCGGCAGAACACATTGCCGAGGCGCTGTGGGGTGGAGCGCTGCCCGCACGTGCCCGTGCGCAGGTTCAGGTCTGCGTATCCCGATTGCGACAACTGACCCGTGCGGCGGATCTGCCGGAAATGATCTTTTCGGGATCCGGCGGATACCGTCTCGAACTCGCCGACGACGACCTGGACGCCGCGGTCTTCTCCACACAAACTGCTGATGCTCGCCGCCACGCCGATGCCGGCGAGCACGAGACAGCCAGCGTCCTGTTGCGACAGGCGCTGGCGATGTGGCGTGGCCCGGCGCTCGCGGGCGCGTCCGCCGCGTTCGTGCCGGGTGCCGCCGCCAGTCTGCACGACAAGCGGCTGGCCGCGACCGAAGACCTGTTCGACGCCGAGTTCGCGCTCGGCCGGCACGCCGCCGCAGTGGCGCCGTTGCGCAGGCTGGTGGCCGGAAACCCCTGGCACGAGGGCGTCGTCGTGCGGTTGATGACCGCGCTGGCCGGGTCGGGGCATCAGGCCGAGGCGCTGCGGGTGTTCGAGCTGACCCGCCGCCGACTCGCCGACGAGCTGGGCGTCGAGCCGGGAGCGCGGCTCGCGGAGACCCACCTACGGGTGCTGCGGCGGCAGCCCGCGCCGAGCACGCCCGTGCCGACCACACCGGACGCCGCACCGGGGGTGCGCCCGGCTCAGCTGCCCGCCAGCCTGTCGACTTTCGCCGGTCGCGACGACGCGCTCGCCGAGATGGACGCCATGCTGAACCGGGCTCGCAAGAGCGGCGCCCTGGCGGTCGTCGCGATCATCGGCGCGGCCGGGGTCGGCAAGACGGCGCTGGCCATTCGCTGGGCGCACCGGGTGCGCCCTCTGTTCGATGGTGGGCAGCTCTTTCTGGACCTGAGTGGCTGTCTTCCCGGGGTGCCGCTCGCCCCGCTGGACGCGCTGTCCCGCTGCCTTCGCGCGCTCGGTGTGCCGCCCGCACAGGTGCCGGACGACGTCGACGAGGCGGCGAATCTCTACCGGAGCGTGGTGGCCGACAGGCAGATGCTGTTCCTGCTCGACAACGCCCGAGACACGGCGCAGGTCCAACCGCTGTTGCCCGGCGGCGCCGGTTGCCTGGTGATCGTGACAAGCCGAGGCCGCCTCGGCGGGTTGGCCGCCCGTCACGACGCGCAGCGGCTGTCGTTGGACGTGCTCACACCGCCGGAGGCCACCGAGCTGCTGACACGCGTCGTTGGCGAGGATCGGGTCACCGGACAGGAGATCGCGCTCGCGGAACTGGCTCAGGCCTGTGCGCACCTGCCGCTGGCGCTGCGCATCGCGGGAGCTGACCTGCAGACCCGTCCGCACGAGACGATCAGCGAGTACCTGGCCCGGCTTCGCGCGGGTGACCCGCGGACCATGTTGACCATTCCTGAGGACGAGCAGACCGGGGCGGGATCGGCGTTCGCTGCCTCCTTTCAGACCCTGCCTCCGCGCCTTCAGCGACTCTTTCAGCTCTTCGGCCTGGTACCGGCTCCGATGTGACAGCGAAATGGCTGCTCGAAGCCCGGGCGCTCGCCGCCCCGGCCGCAATTCGTCAGTATGCGAGCGATACGTTGCCGGCGAACCAGGCGAAGAGTTCGCTGGCGGGTCGAGACCCGCGCGGATTGCGTCGCACCAGGGGGGCTCCTCCTGCACAGCGGAAACCTTCCGATGGATGGTCCATCGTGGAGTGCGGGCCGGGTGTACCGTCGCCGCATGACGGTGCTGCAGGAGTTTGTCGCCGCTCTTTCCAGCGGCCGAATCCAGGTTGTCGACCTCACCGCTCCGCTCTCGGACCAGACCCCGATCCTGGGTCTGCCCGAGCAGTTCGGCCAGACCTGGCCGTTCCGGCTCAGCGAGATCAGCCGGTACGACGACCGCGGTCCAGCGTGGTACTGGAACAACTTCTCCACCGGCGAGCACACCGGCACCCACTTCGACGCCCCGGTGCACTGGGTCACCGGTCAACAGGGCGCGGACGTGTCGCAGGTCCCGGTGAGCCAGCTGATCGCCCCGGCGGTGGTGATCGACCACGCCGCCGACGCCGCCGACAACCCGGACTTCCTGCTGGAGGTCGAGCACGTCAAGGCGTGGGAGGCGGAACACGGCGCCCTGCCCACCGGTGGCTGGCTGCTCTACCGCACCGGTTGGGACGCCCACGGCGACGACCCGGAGCGGTACGCCAACGCCGGGCGTACGCCGGGCATCTCCGTTGAGTGCGCCCGCTGGTTGGCCGAGGAGTCGCCGATCCAGGGCGTCGGGGTGGAGACGGTCGGGACCGACGCGGGCGCGGCGCACTCGTTCGACCCGCCGTTCCCGTGCCACTCGTTCCTGCTGGGGCAGGACAAGTACGGTCTGACCCAGCTCCGCAACCTGGCGCAGCTGCCGGCGACCGGCGCGGTGGTGATTGCCGGGCCGCTGCCGATCGTCTCCGGGTCCGGCAGCCCGTGCCGGGTCCTCGCGCTCGTCGAACGGTAGGCCGGGCCACCGATGCGGGTAGCCGAGGTGGTCGGGCGGGTTCTGTACGCACACGGCGTCCGGCACGTCTTCGGAGTCGTCGGCAGCGGCAACTTCCACGTCACGAACGCGCTGGTGGCGGCCGGCGCCCGGTTCGTGGCGGCGGCCCACGAGGGTGGCGCGGCGAGCATGGCCGACGGGTACGCCCGCACCTGCGGGACAGTGGGCGTGCTCTCGGTGCACCAGGGGCCGGGCGTCACCAACGCGCTCACCGGCCTCACCGAGGCCGCGAAGAGCCGTACCCCGATGGTGGTCCTGGCCCCGGAGGCGACCGCGCCCCGGTCGAACTTCTTCATCGACCTGCCGGCGCTCGCCGCCGCGGTCGGTGCCGACTTCCACCGGGTACGCGCGACGCACGCCGCCGAGGACACGGCCGCGGCGTACCGGGCCGCAGCCCGGAGTGCGACGGTGGTGCTGGGCCTCCCGTTGGAGGTGCAGCACGCGGTGACCGAGCCGTGGTCCGGCCCACTCCCCGCGGTCGCGCCCACCCCGGCTGCCGCCCCGCCGGTCGAGCAGTTGCTGGCCGCGCTCCAGGCCGCACGGCGACCGGTCTTCATCGCCGGTCGGGGCGCCCGGGCGGCCCGGGAACCGCTGACCCGGCTCGCCGACGCGTGCGGCGCGTTGCTCGCGGTCTCGGCCGCGGCGAAGGGACTGTTCGCCGGTGACCCGTGGAACCTCGACGTGGCCGGCGGCTTCGCCACCCCGCTCGCCGCCGAGCTGATCGGCACGGCGGACCTGGTCGTCGCGTGGGGCAGCACGCTGAACATGTGGACCACCCGGCACGGCGAACTGATCCGAACCTCCGCCGTCGTCGTCCAGGTGGACCACGACCCGGCCGCGTTCGGTGTGAACCGTCCGGTCGACCTGACGGTGGCCGGCGACGTGACGGCGGTCGCCGAGGCGGCGCTCGGTCGGCTGGGCGTCGGCCCCGCAGGGACCGCCGACGCCGGGAACAGCGGCTGGCGTACGCCGGAGCTGGCACAACGGATCCACGACCACGGCCGGTGGCGGACGGTCCCGTACCAGGACGAGAGTGTGTCCGCGCGGCCCGGCGCTCCGGCAACCATCGACCCGAGGACGCTCTCGGGCGCCCTGGACGACCTGCTGCCGCGCGACCGGACGGTGGTGGTCGACTCGGGCAACTTCATGGGCTACCCGTCGATGTGGATCGACGTGCCGGACGTGGCCGGGTTCTGTTTCACCCAGGCGTTCCAATCGGTCGGGCTCGGCCTGGCCAGCGCGCTCGGCGCGGCGGTCGCCCGGCCGGACCGGCTCACCGTCGCCGCCGTCGGCGACGGTGGCTTCGTCATGTCCGCTACCGAACTGGTCACCGCCGTCCGGCTGGCGCTACCCCTGCTCGTGGTGATCTACGACGACGCGGCGTACGGCGCGGAGGTACACCACTTCGGCCCGGACGGGCACCCGTTGGATACGGTCACCTTCCCCGAGACCGACCTGGCCGCGATCGCCCGCGGTTACGGCTGTGACGGGTTGACCGTCCGGACCGTCGACGATCTCGGTCCGGTACGCCACTGGCTCGCCGGTCCACGTACCCGACCGCTTGTGGTCGACGCGAAGGTCAGCGCCTCCCGCGGCTCGTGGTGGTTGGAGGAGGCGTTCCGCGGCCACTGAGCCACCGCCCCCACAGCTACGGCGACGTCGTGCTCCGGCAGGCGGAGGCGCTGCTCAGTCAAGCCAGCAGATCACCGCGGCACCATCGTTGGCTGCCGCAGCGAAGTAGCGTTGGACGTCTGGCAGACAGTGGGCCACCCACGCGAGTTCATCGGGTCCTTCCCAGGGGCCGGGGTAGATGTCGGCCCGGCTCAGCTCCTGCGGGTTGACGCCCCGGACGAGGCTGTCTTCGGTGAGCGTGGCCAGTCGCGAGGCTGCGGCGGCGACGTCGACCGGCGTCAGATATGAGGGTGGTCCGTAGCCCCAGTCGCCTTCGAGGTCTTCCAGGAAATCGAACATCTCGTCGCTGTCGGGCTCGACGTCCGGCAGCTCCACGAACGCCTCCGCGCCCATGACCAGCGGAATCTCGAAGCCCAGCCGGTCGAGGAGAAATTCAAACCCGTTCCATGCCTTGCCGGTGGCGGCCCAGCGTTCGGAGTTGTCGTCCCGTGCCGTTATGGCGAGTTCGTAGGCCCAGCCGAGGTCGGTCCTCGCCTTCTCCAGTTCGTTCGGCGAAACGCGCAGCCAGTTGCCGTTCATGCTCACCGCGCGAGCCTAAGTACCGGCTACGACAGTTCCCCCGACAGTCGGCGACGGTCTCCGGCAGCCGGACGGCCACGCGCCGCCCGGGAGTCGGCGCCCGAGTGGCCCGGTCAGGCGCTTGTGAGATCGGCTGCGCCGAAGGAGACCGCGAATCGCTTGCACCAGATGGAGACGCTCCGAAAGTCGCGGGGGTCAACCGACGCCGGCAGCTCGTACACCTGGTTGCCCTTGTTGCCCTTGAGCCTTGCCAGCTCGACCCATTCGCCGTCATCGAACACCCGCCAGCCGTCCGTGCCTCGGATGACCGGTTGGTCGGTCAGCCACACGCGCAGGTCCGGACCGTTCGACGTGTTCAGGTCTCGAATGACGAGTTGGTGGCGCCCGTCGGCGAGCCGGTGAATCTCGGCACTACCGGTCGTCCGGTGCTCATGGGTGATGAACTCGCCGGCGGTCAGGATCTCGTTCGCCGCTGGTGTGGGTGTCGAGGCCATGGGGTCCAGCGGCGTTGGTTCCGGGTTCGTGGACGACGCGGTTGGAGCGGCCGATGTCGGCGCCAGCCGGGGAACTGCCTCGTCGACGTAGGTGTCGGTGAACAGCTTCCACGGCTGGAACCAGTAGAGGGCCAGCATCGCCACGACGACAGCGCAGGCGAGGCCGACCTGGGCCACCGGCGACCGAAAGACCCGTTTTCCCATCATCGAAGCGTACGGTCGCGGCAGCCGCCGAACTGTTCGCGAACCCTTTCGGAACCCTTACGACTGTCGCCGCTCGCTACCTGTCGGAGCACGGGCAGGGCTCCCCGGCGCGTGGCTACGCTGGGCCGATGGATACCTGGGGGAGACGTTGACCGGGCGGACCGGGGAAGTTTCGTGACGCAGCGCGTGCTGGTGGTCGACGACGATCAGACCGTAAGCGATGTCATTCGTCGTTACCTCGAGAACGACGGCTTCCAGGTGAGCCTCGCGGCGGACGGTGCGGCGGCACTGGCGGCGGTGGAGCGCCAGGTGCCACACCTGGTCGTGCTCGACCTGATGCTGCCCGGGATCAACGGCCTGGAGGTGTGCCGGGCGCTGCGGGTACGGCCCGACGGCGTACCGATCGTCATGCTGACCGCGCGCGGTGACGAGTCCGACCGGATCCTCGGGCTGCAGCTCGGCGCGGACGACTACCTGACCAAGCCCTTCTCCCCCCGGGAACTGGTGCTGCGGGTCCGTTCGGTGCTCCGTCGCGCCGGCGGTGGGATGCCGTCCGAGCGTCCGGAGGCGTTCACCGACGGCGATCTGGTGGTGCACACGACCTCCCGAACCGCCCGCCTCGCCGGTGCCGATCTGGCTCTGACACTGCGGGAGTTCGACCTGCTCGTGCACCTCATGCGGCATCCGTCCCGGGTGTTTCGCCGGGCCGAACTTCTTGAGCAGGTCTGGGGCTGGAACTTCGGCGACCACTCGACAGTGACAGTGCACGTACGCCGGCTGCGGGAGAAAATCGAGGCCAACCCGGCGGATCCGCAGCGGATCGTGACCGTCTGGGGCGTCGGCTACCGCTACGAGCCGGCCCATGCGTGACGTACTCCTGATCTTCGCGATCGCCCTTGGCGCGGCACTCGGCATCGGGCTCGCCGGCGCGGTGCTGCTGCGCGCGCTTCGACGTAGCTCGATCACCGTGCACCTCAGCGTGCTGCTCACCACTACGGTGGTCGCTGTCGCTGTCGGGGTGATGGCGGTCGCGGAAGCGATGTTCCTCTCCGCACACGACCTTGAGGTGGTCCTGATCACCGTCGCGGCGGCGGCGATTGTCAGCCTCGCCGTCGGCGGGCACTTCGGCCGTCGACTGGCGCGCGCTGCGGTCTGGCGCGACCAGGCCCGGGACCGGGAACGGCAACTGGAGAAGGGCCGGCGCGACCTGGTCGCCTGGGTCTCCCACGACCTGCGTACCCCGCTTGCCGGGCTGCGGGCCATGGCCGAGGCGCTGGAAGACCGGGTGGTTCGTGATCCGGACACGGTCGCGGAGTACCACCGACGGATCCGCCTGGAGACCGACCGGATGTCCCGACTCGTCGACGACCTGTTCGAGCTGTCCCGGATCAACGCGGGGGCGCTGCGGTTGTCGTTGACGGCGGTGCCGCTCGGCGAGGTGGTCTCGGACGCGCTGGCCAGTGCCACGCCGTTGGCCGAGGCTCGCCGGATCAAGCTGATCGCCAGCGAGTCCGGGTGGCCGACGGTTGCCGCGAGCGAACCAGAGCTGGCTCGGGTCGTGGCCAACCTGCTGCTCAACGCGGTCCGCTACACCCCGACCGACGGCACCGTACGCATCGAAGCCGGCCGAGAGGAGGACCACGCCTGGCTGTCGGTCGCCGACACCTGCGGCGGCATCCCCCCGGCCGACCTACCCCGGCTGTTCGACATCGCGTTCCGTGGTGAACCGGCCCGCACGCCCGACCCCGGCGACGATGGGACGTCCGGAGGGCTCGGCCTGGCGATCGTTCATGGCCTGGTGCAGGCGCATGGAGGTCGGGTCGAGGTAAGCAACACCCCAGACGGCTGCCAGTTCATGGTCCGGCTGGCCACCGCCTGAGTGCTGGCAGCGTTGAGCGGTACCCAGCCGCCGGCGGGATCAGTTGCTGTCGGTCGGGGCCGCCGTCCACAGTGCTCCGGCGAGTCCGCTCAGGGTCGCAGGGGGCCAGCCAGGACAGGCGCGGCGCGCTTCGGGAGGCTGCGCTCAGAACCGCATCCGTCGACGGTGCTCCCGACGGCACACCGATCCGAATAGAGGTAGTGGATTGAATCCCGAGTTGCGGGAGCTCATCGCGGAGCTGCGCGCCGACCTGGAGGCGGACCAGCCCGCGACGCTGGTCTGGGCCCAGATCGACGAGGGTGCTCCGGCTGAGCAGATACCCGCCGGTCTGCCGCAGTCGGTCCGGGAGCTGCTGGAGACTACCGACGGCGCTCGGCGAGCTTCTTCAGGTTGAGCAACTGGCGTCGAGCCATGATCAGGTCGCCGACGGACAGCCCGGGTGCGGCCCAGCGGGTCGTCCGCATGACGACCTTGAGCAGCAGGCGCGTCGTGTCGTGTTCCTTGGGCACCAGGACGTAGGACATGAAGGCGCCCATGATGGTGCTCGTGAGTTGTCTGCCGGGGTCGACCGAGACGATCCTGCCCAACTTCCGTCCGCCAGCGGTGGTGAACGCCTCTCCGACCTGGGGCTCGGGGAGGCCCTTCAACTGTCGGGGTGAGCGGTGGCCGAGGTTGTCGATCCAGTCGTACGAGTACGGGGCGAGCCTCACTTGGGCTACCCACGGCCACACCGCTGTGGTGGGCGCATCGACCCGCACTCCCCGCCACGCCTGGAGAGTGGGTGACACGACGAAGTCGTCGCAGGGATACGTACGCAACGTCTCGTTGGTAGTCACGCCCCACCGGTCGCCGATCACGCATCCATCTTCCACCATGCATGCAGCTCCAGCAGCTTGCCGATGAGCCTCCGCCGGGCACCTGATGAGAGGCGCGGCTCAGCCGACGCGCTGGGCCAGAACCTGCCCCGGCCAGGATCCAGCCAGGAAGGTTTCGGTGGAGGTGAACCCCTGGCGCTCGTAGTACGCCACCAACTCGCCACCGCCACCGGCCCAGCAGTCGACCCGTAGCAACCGCACGCCGGCTCGCCGGGTTTCCTCCACGGCGTGTGCCAACAGGGCCGAGCCGAGTTTCCGGCCGGCGAATCGTCGGTCGGAGACCAGGAGGCGGACGTACCGCTCGGGCTCTTCCGCAGGCGCGATCGGTGCCCGCGGGTCGGGCCCGGAGTCCAGCACCAGGGCTGCGGCCGGCGTCCCATCCACCTCCGCGATGTACGGGAGGTTCTCGGTCAGGTACCGATCGACTTGTTCGGCCCTTCGGGGCACTTCAGAGAACGGCGTCGTGCCCCACTGCTCGGTGTTGCCACGGTCATTCATCCATGCCACCGCAGAGTCGAGCATGCCCAGCACTGCCGGTGCGTCAGCCGGGCCACCGCGCCTGATCCGTATGCCGAGGGTGGTGTCGTTCATGGCGGAATGGTAATCCGCGGCTGACCGAGCACGACCGCTACTACGCCCGGTTGCCTCGATGCGACCGGGCCGATCCGTTGGGAGTGGCGGCGGCCAGGAGCGTGAGCGCGGCGCGGCGAGCGTGCCCGTCCGTGCTGGCCGCGCCATGGTGCTCGGCGACGATCGTCGCCCCCTCGACCAGCATGAGCAACTGCCGGCCCAGCACGTCCGGGTCGGTGGCTCCGGCGCGGGTGGCGATGCCGGTGAGGAGTTCGAGGTAGCGGTCCAGGTGGCGGCCGGTGATGGAACGTACCGCCGCGACGTGATGCTGTGCGGCTGCGTTCACCATTGCGCAGCCGCGGAAGACCGGATCGTAGTACCACTGCTGGAGGGCGTCGAACACGGCGGTGAGCTGGGCCGCGGGGTCGTCTCCGGCGGCCGAGACGGCATCGGCCAGCCAGCGCGACACCCGTTCGCTGCGGGCTTCCAGCACTTCCCGCACGAGTCCGTCCTTCGTGCCGAAGTGCCGGTAGAGCGTCTCCTTGGACACGCCGACGCTGCTGCACAGCTCGGCGACGCCGACACCGTCGAGCCCGCGCTCGTACAGCAGGAGAGTGGCCGCTTCGAGGATGGTGGCGCGGGTGCGCGCCGGATCAAGCGTCGAGCCCTTGGTAACAGGCATGCCACAGATGATACCGATCGGTTCGATCAACTGCTAACGTCCTAGATCGAACCGATCGGTTCGTACTAGGGAGGTGCGATGTCTGACCCACTCCTCAACCCGCCGGCACCGCCCTCGGCGCGTCCGCCGGGTGACCTCGGCAGCGCAAACCCGGTGAGGGCATCGGTGCGGCTGGCCCTCGGCACCGCCTCGGCGCTCGGGCTCGCCCGCTTCGCCTACGGGTTGCTGCTCCCCGCCATGAGCGACGACCTGCGTTGGAGCCTGACCGAAGCCGGGACAGTGAGCGCCGCCAACGGGTTCGGCTACCTGGTCGGCGCAGTGGTGACCGGTGCCGCCGTCCGCCGGCTGGGCACCGCCGCCGCCTTCCGCCTGGGAATGGTCCTCACCGCGGTGGCACTGGCTGCCACCGCGATCGGCGGTGAGTATCCGATGCTGCTGATCGCGCGGGCCGCGGCCGGGGCGGCCGGGGCGGTGGTGTTCATCGCCGGCGGTGTGATCGCATCACGCACTGCCGTCCGCACCTTGTCCGCGGCGCCCATCACCATCTACTTCGCCGGCACCGGGCTGGGCATCATCTTCAGCGGCGCGACCGTTCCCCCGCTGGGGGAGCACTGGCGCCTGGCCTGGCTCGTGCTGGGCGCGGCCGCAGGCGTGGCGACCCTGGTCAGCTGGACCGCGGCGCGCACGGACGGAGAGGACCCGTTCGTCGCCACCGGCCGGGCGCGGGTACGTCCACTGTCCCGAACCGCAGTGGCCTACGTGCTGTTCGCCGCCGGTTACATCACCTACATCACCTTCCTGTCCGCGTACCTCGCCGACCGGCACACGCCGGTCGCACAGGTCATGCTCATCTGGATGGCACTGGGGCTGGCCGTCGTGGCCGCGCCCGCACTGTGGAGCCGCCCCATCACCAACTGGCCCGACGGCCGGGCCCTCGCCGTACTGCTGGGCGCTCTGGGCATGGGGGCGGCACTGGCCCTGGCGGCGCCCGCACCGCCGGTCATCCTCCTCTCCGCGATCATCTACGGAGCGACGTTCATGGGTGTTCCCGCGGCCGTCACCGCGCTCATCAAGGGCGGCACCCCACCGGCCGACTGGACCGGCACGCTCTCGGTCTTCACTGTGCTCTTCGCCGCTGGTCAGACCATTGGTCCCTGGATCGCCGGCGTCCTCGCCGACGGCACCTCGGCCGCCGCCACCCTGGCGTGGACCGCGATTCTGTGCGGCGCAGCCGCCCTGGTCGCCGCAACTGTGCGTCCGCGGCGATCCGCAGGGGCGACCTCGGCCGGCGACCTGGCACCCCGAGACGGAGCGCCCGACATCGCACCCAGGTGAGTGCAGCTCAGGCACCGAGGGGCTGTCTCCCCGGCGCATCCGCAAACAGTCCATCCGACAGAAGGAGCACGTCCATGGTCACCTTTGTTCTCATTCCCGGCATGTGTCACGGCGGTTGGTGCTTCGAGGAGCTTGCGGAGCAGACCCGCCGGCGCGGGCACCGTACCTACCCGTTGACGTTGACGGGACTCAGCGAGCGGAGTCATCTGCTCCACGGTGGGGTGAACCTCGACACCCACATCCAGGACGTGACCGGCGTTCTGGAAGCCGAGAACATCGAGGACGCGGTGCTGGTCGGCCACAGTTACGGAGGCATGGTGATCACCGGAGTCGCTGACCGCACGCCCGAACGGGTCCACTCTCTGGTGTACCTGGACGCCGTGGTTCCCCAGCACAACGACTCCTGTTGGAGCCTGGTCTCCGACCAGGAGCGGCAGTGGTACGCGGACGTGGTGGAGAGCGGCTACGCGGTGCGCACCCTACCGTTTTTCGACGCCCGGGCCACGCCTCACCCGATCGCCTCCCTGCTGCAGCCGCTCCGGCTCACCGGCGATCCCACCCGGGTCCACCGCCGGGTCTACGTGTACGCGGCAGGGTGGGACGGCCCATCCCCGTTCACCGCCACGTACCAGCGGCTGCGCGACGATCCCTCGTGGACCGCACACGCCGTGGACGGCGGCCACAACCTCATGCGGGACGCACCGCAGGAGTTGCTGAACATCCTGCTGCAGACCGCTGAAGGTCCTGATCGGCACGAGGCAGGCGCCGCGCGCCCGACGAGCGACGCCTAACCTCGTTCCTCGGGCCCGGAGTCCTGCGAGGTCAGGGTCCGAGCCATCGTCGCCAGGAGGCGCTCAAGCGTTCTGCGGTCGCTGTCGCTGAGGCCGCGAAGGATGGCCGCCTCGTTGGCCAGATGGTCCTCGATGAGCCGGTCGGTCAACATCACCCCGGCGGGCGTCAGCCCGACCACCCTGCCGCGCGCGTCGGCCGCTGAGACCGAGCGCGACACGAGGCCGCGGGCGATCAGCCGGTCCACCCGCTTGGTCACCGCCCCGGTGGTGACGAGCATCCGTTGGCTCAACTGGCCCGCCGTGAGCGCGTATGGCTCGCCCTCGCGGCGCAGCGCCGCGAGCACGTCGAAGTCGCCGTTGCCGAGGTCCGCTGCGGCGAACGGCGGCCGCAGGGCCGCATCGAGTACGGCAGCGAGCTGCTGGATGCGCCCGATGATCAGCAACGGGCTGGGGTCGAGGTCTGGTCGCTCGCGACTCCACTGACCAACGATGTCGGCGATCCGGTCGTCATCCACTGTTGCATCTTAACTTCCGGGGAAGATAACTTGTCTTCCATGGAAGATAACTCGACTCGAATGACGGCTCCGACGGTCACGGCGTACGTGGATCCGTCCTGCCCGTTCGCCTGGATCACCTCCCGTTGGTTGATGGAGGTGGCGCGGATGCGGCCGCTCGTCCTGCGGTTCGAGGTGATGAGCCTCGCGGTGATCAACGAGCATCGCGACCTGGAGCCCTGGTACCGCGAGTTCAACGACCGGGCGTGGGGGCCGGCCAGAGTGTGCGTGGCGGCAGCGGTACAACACGGCCCCGAGGTCCTCGCACGTCTCTACCCGGCGCTCGGCCGCCGGATCCACGACGCCGGCGACAAGGACTTCGCGACTGTCGTCCCACTGGCCCTGGCCGAGGCCGGCCTCCCCGCCGACCTGGCCGACGCCGCCCACCGCAGCGACCTCGACCCGCAGATGCGGGCGAGCACCGCCCGCGCACAGCAACTCGTGGGCGAAGACCTCGGTACGCCGACTGTCGTCGTCGACGACGTGGCCTTCTTCGGCCCCGTACTGACCTCGATCCCGCGGGGGGAGGAGGCCGTCCGTGTCTTCGACGGTGCCCGCCTGCTCGCCGGCTGCCGGGCCTTCTCCGAACTCAAACGCGCTCGGTCCGAAGGCCTGACTTTCGCCTAGCACCACCACGGCCACCGGCGAGGGCTTCCGTGCCGGTGGCCGAACGGCATCCTCAACGCTCGAGGCCGCGCCGCTGACCGGTGGTGCCGCCGATACTCAGTGGATCCTGTTGGCGACCTGCGGTGCGCTGATCTTGCCAGCGCCGTCGAACCGGGCTGCGTTCTCCCCGAAGTCGGTGCGACTGAGCTGCTTGACGAGCCCGAGACCACGGTCACCCCGGTCCATCGTCGGCTTGCCCGCGGAGTTCATGTACGTCGAGGCAAACGAGCCGCCGGCCCAACTGCCGTCCGGCTTGAGCGACACCTTCAGCACCCCACCCCAGCCGAGACGACCGTTGTTACGCAGCGAGTTACCGCCACCGGCGAAGTTGCCCAGGCTGTACGCGATCAGCCGCCCCTGGTAGAACTCCATCCCACGCAGCACGTGCGGGCCGTGCCCGACGATCAGATCGGCCCCCGCGTCGATCATGGCGTGCGAGAACTTCACCGGGTCGCCCCGGTTCTCGCCGAAGAACATCTCGGTCCCCGGCCGGACCCGGGTCTGCTCGGGCCCCTCGCCGCCCATGTGCACCTGCACCACGACCAGGTCGGCCATGGTCGCGGCCTTGGCGACCACCGCCTTGGCCTTGGCGATGTCGACAAGGCTGTTGGACCAGACGTACGACGAGAAACCGGCGACCGCGACCTTCACGCCCTTGACCTCGACCACGGTGATCTCGTTCGGGGCGCCGGTGTGCTCCAGGTCGTACTTCTTCAGCGCCTTCTGGGTGTTCTCATAGCCCTTGGGCCCGTAGTCGTAGCCATGGTTGTTGGCCTGATTGAGCACATCGAAGCCGGCGTCACGCAGATGCCCCGCGTACTCCGGCGGCGCGCGGAACTGGAAGCAGCGGGTCGAGTTGGCCCCGCACTTGCCGGTGCCGGTGTCGACCGTCAACGGCTCCTCCAGGTTGCCCATCACCAGATCGGCCTTCAGCGCCCCGGTGACCGAGTCGAAGAAGCCCTTACCACCGGCGGCGGGCAGCCGACTGGGCGCGTTGCCCATGATGATGTCGCCGGTGGCGGAGAGCGAGATCAACTTCCCGTCGGGCTGCTCGGGGCTGGCCGTTGCCTCGGCGGCCCCGCTGCCGGGCTGAAAGCGCGGGCCCGCCTCGGGCTGTGCGCAGCCGGCGGCCGTCACGGCGATGAGCAGCGCACCCAGGGCGAGCGCGGCACGGCGACAGCCCGGTTTTTGTCCGCCGGCGATGACATCTCGGCCGGAGGATTCCTGCGGGTTCGCGTACCTGGCCTTGGGGGAGTGCATCACCGGTGCGCGACCGTCTGGTCGACCGGCTGCCGGTGGGGTAACGCGGCTAGGCCCAGCGCGAGCACCAGCATGACGCAGCCACAGAGGAACGGCAGCGACAGGGCGGGTTGGCCGAGCCATTCCCACGGTAGATGCCAGCGGAAGTGCGGCTCCCTCAGGTGGTGCGTGAGCATCAGCGGTGCACTGAACAGGATCGGCGCCCACCACAGGAGCATCGCGAATCCGAACAGGAACTTGGCTGATCCCTGGACCAGCGGATGGTGCCCCTCCGTACGTCGACTGGCCCACCCGAACAGGCACCAGCCGCTGAACGTGCCCAGGACGAAGGCGACGACGCCGACGGGATAGGCGCTCCACGGGGTCGACCGGCTCATGGCGATGCTCATCTTCGGCGTCGTGTTGTCGTCGTTGATGGCTATGTCAAGAACGTCGTCACCACGTTGCGCGTACACCGTGATGTTGGTCGGTATCGCGGCGGGGTCGCATCGCGGGTCGTCGGGAATGCAGTCGTACGCGTTCGAGTAGACCGGTTCGGTGTAGTCCCATCCGGCGGCTTCAAGCCGCTGTCGAAGCTCGGCGAGGACTTGCGGACGGCTGTCGGCCGGCAGTTGCGCGAAGGACGCGCCAAGCCCCGCAAGCGAGTATTCGCCCCCGTCGCCGAGCAGCAGGTCGGAAGCGGAGCTCCAGCTCAGCGGACTGCCGTAGATGATGAACACCGAGGGCGGGTCACCCGTGTCGATGTCGCTCACCTGCTTGTCCGGATACAGCTGGCTGACTGCGGCGGCAAGCTCGCGGTGGTCGAGCGGCCGGGAGCCGAGCCAGGTGAGCCAGGTGCCGAAGGACGCCGCGAACAGACCGCAGGCCACCGTGAAGATGGACGCCCAGACGACCACCGTACGACTCGCGGGTCTCCCGAGGCGGGCGCGCAGACCGTGACGTACGAGATCTGCCGCCACACGCGCACCTCGGCTGGTGGGTGCGATGTCGTGCACCGTCTCGAGGATTTCGGCGCCACGCTTCCGGCGGTAGTCGCGCGGGTAGGACAGCAGTAGCCAGCGGTGCATGAGGTCTCCCAGGACGATGCGACAGTCGGGGTCAGGCGAGTTTGGGCCGGGGGACCCGCAGCCGAGATTCGGCGGCGGACGCCAGCTGGCGTAGCCGTTCCGTCTGACGGGCGAGCTCGGCACGGCCGTCGGCACACAGCCGGTAATACCGGCGCAGTCGGCCGTCGACGACGTGCTCGTGGCTGAGCTCGACCAAGCCCTGCGCGGCCAGCCGGTCCAGGGCCGCGTAGAGGGTGCCCGGCAGTAGTGAGACGCGGCCGTCCGACAGGACAGCGACCTCCTGGATGATCCCGTAACCGTGGCGCGGCTCGTCGGCCAGCGCAGTCAGGATCAGAAAGGTCGCCTCACGCATCTCAGTCACCGAGGCAACATATATTGCTGATCAATCTATCGTCAACGCTCTGGGCGGGGGAGGCTCGTCGGCCGCTCCCGGGCAGGCCGGCGGATTGCGTTCGAAATCGGAACTGACCAACCTCGGGGCGGTGAGTGACGAAGTGAATCCCGCGACCACCGACGCCGACTCTGCCGAGGCTCGCCGGGTGCGTGACCTGGTCGGGCGGCGGCTGCCCGAGGTTGTCCTGACCGGTGCCGACGGCCAGTCGGTCGCGGTGGCCGCCCCCGGTGCGTGGAGCGTCCTCTACCTCTTCCCCGGGGCGTACGCGCCGGGGCTCAACACCTACCCAGCAGGCTGGGCGGACATCCCCGGCGCCCGGGGCTGCACCCTGGAGTCGGCCACCTACGCCGACCGGTATCCGAAGTTTCGGGACGCGGGTGCGCGGGTGCGCGGGTGTGGGGGTTGACTGCTGCTATTACATGGCTCGTTACTAGTGCTCCAAAGTTGTCTATGGTGGGCGGCGTGAATTTGAAGGAGTGGGTGGCGGCTACCGGCGGCTCGTACGCGACCGCTCGGCGGCGTTACGGGTCTGGACGCTGCCTGTTCCTGCGTATCGACTGGGTCGGCTGATCATGGTCGGTAAGCCGTTGACCGGTGCGGCCACCGGGGTCGGGCAGACCGTGGTGTATGCGTGCGTGTCGTCGGTCGAGCAGGAGCCGGACCTGGACCGGCAGGTCGCCCGGGTTTCCGTGTGGGCGACCGGGCAGTGCCTGGCCGTGGACCGGGTGGTGACCGAGGTCGGTTCGGCGCTCAACGGGGACCGCAAGGAGTTCCTCGCGTTGCTGCGCGACCCGGCCGTGTCGACGATCGTGGTCGAGCACGGGGACCGGGTGTGAAGACGATCCAGGCGTACCGGTTCGCTCTGGACCTCACCCCCGGGCAGGAACGTGACGTGCTGGCGCACGCCGGGGCGGCCCGGGTGGCCCACAACTGGGCGCTGGCCAGGGTCAAGGCGGTCATGGATCAGCGGGCCGCCGAACGCACCTACGGCGTGCCGGAGGAGATGCTGACCCCGACCGTGTCGTGGACGCTGCCCGCGCTGCGTAAGGCGTGGAACGTCGCCAAGCCCGACGTCGCGCCGTGGTGGCGGGAGTGCTCGAAGGAGGCTTTCAACACCGGCCTCGACGCCCTCGCTCGCGCGTTGAAGAACTGGGCCGACTCGCGCTCAGGTAAGCGCGCCGGCCGGCCGGTCGGCTTCCCGGGGTTCAAGTCCCGCCGCCGCAGCATCGCGTCCGTGCGGTTCAGCACCGGGACGATCCGGGTCGAGTCCGACCGCAAGCATGTGGTGCTGCCCCGGCTGGGCCGGCTGAAGCTGCATGAGTGCGCCCGTAAGCTCGCCCGCCGGATCGACAACGGCACCGCCCGGATCATGTCCGCCTGCGTGCGACGTGACGGTGGCCGGTGGCACGTCGCTTTCTGCGTCGAGGTCGAGCGCCCCGAGCGGCTACCCGCCCGGCCGGGCGCGGTGCTCGGCGTCGACGTCGGCATCAGGCACCTAGCGGTGCTGTCGACCGGCGAGCTGATCGACAATCCGCGATACCTGACGAGCGCGCACCAGCGGATGCGGGCGCTCGCTCGGGCGCTGGCGCGCAAGACCGGCCCGGACCGGCGCACCGGCCGCCGCGCCTCGAAGCGGTGGGAGCGAGCGGCAGCCCGGCTCGGCCGGGCGCATACCCGGGTGGCGAACCTGCGCCGCGACGGACTGCACAAGCTCACCACCCGGCTGACCCGCGAATACGCCACGGTCGTCATCGAAGACCTCAACGTCGCCGGGATGCTGGCCAACCGCAAGCTGGGCCGGCACATCGCCGACGCCGGGTTCGCCGAGATCCGCCGGCAACTGACCTACAAGACCGGGTGGAACGGCGGCCGGCTGATCCTGGCCGACCGCTGGTATCCCTCCTCCAAGACGTGCTCGGGCTGCGGCGTGGTGAAAACCAAGCTCGCCCTGTCCGAGCGCGAATACCAGTGCGGATCGTGTGGCCTGGTCCTCGACCGGGACCTCAACGCCGCCCGCAACTTGGCCGCGCTCGCGGCCGACGCAACAACCGCCGGGAGTGGCCCGGCGGCTGGACGTGGAGCCGACCGCAAGACCCCGCTCGCGGGGCTGGTGGCATTGAAGCGTCAACCCGGCACCGCGCCAGCGGGTCAGACCGGGACCGTCTCACCGCAAGGCGAGACTGCCAATCGCGTGCTCGCTAGAGCACACTGAGAGGCAACGGTCAGTACGCAGCGGCCGGACCAACTCGCCGACTTCGCCGCGTACGCCCGACTGCCGTTCCCGCTCCTGTCGGATGAGGACTGTCGGCTCGCCGCGGGATTGCTGCTGCCCACGTTCCCGGCCGGCGGCGTCACCCGGTACAAACGGCTGACACTGCTGGTGGATCCGACCGCAATGGTCCGTGCGGTGCAGTTCCCGGTTCCCGATCCGGTCGGCTCGGTGGACGAGATGCTCGACGTGGTCCGCGAGCACCGCGCCGTCTGATCGGGGCGCCGGTCGACGACGCGGGCCCGTCGATCTCTGGTTCCCCGATGTTCGGTGTGACGTCGATCCGAATCGATAGTGTGCGTTGATCGCCATCGACGGCGGTCCTGGCGGAGGGGCATCGATGCACACGAAAACTCACTGGTCGGCCCGCGCTCTGGGCGCTCTAGCGGGCGCGGTCGCGCTGGTGGCGGCCCTGTTGCCGGCGGCCCCGGCGGCTGCCGCGAGCGTGGTATTCAAGGCCGCGACGCTGAACATCTACTACGGGCTGAGCCAGGCCGACTTCGTGCACGACCTGAACCTGATCGCGTCCAAGGCGGACCTCGTCGGTCTCAACGAGGTCGGCAACCGCAAGGCTTTCCTGGAGAGTTGGGCCGCCGACAACGGCTGGTGGCTGTACGCGCCGGGCGGCACCAACCAGGCTGGCGAGGCGTTGATCGCCAAGAAGAGCATGTTCGACGTACTCGACAAGGGTTCGATTTTCGTCTGTGACACCAATGGTCCGGGCGAGGTGCCGCCCGCGCGCTACAACAACTGGGTCAAGTACCGGCACAAGGCCACCGGCCGCAACGTGACCCACGTCAACGCCCACGCGGTGGCCAGCATCGAAACCGCCGGTCGGCCAGAGGATCTCCCGCGCACCAGGTGCGCCGAGGCGCAGTTCCAGGGACTCAAGGAACTCGCTGTCGACAAGCAGGACGAGGGGCAGGTCATCGTGAGCGGTGACCTCAACGTCGACTTCAGCGCCGACCGGAGCTACGGGTACGCGAAGTTCCCCTGGCAGGTCTTCGAGGCCAACGAGCTGCCGAATCTGCGCTCCAACTACAACCTCTACGGCGAGAAGGGCACCGGTACGCACGGCAACCGGCACATCGACTACGTCTACTTCTGGAAGCGGCTACCCGAGTATCAGCTGATGTGGATGACCGACTACGACATCGTCGGCGGCACCAGGTCCGACCACAACGGTGTCGCCGCGACGTTCTCCATCCAGAGCTGACGGCTCCTGCCGTCGCCAGCCACGGGTTCTCCTCGCTGGAGCGCCGCCGTGGGACGCCTCTTTCGGATCTTGTTGGCGGCGGCGTGGACACCCTGACGCTTGTGGTGAAGCAGGATCTTCCCGGCTTAACCGTCGATATGCTGTCAGAGTGCCGACCTCGCCTCCCGAGAAGGGGGTCATTTGGGAAGAGCTCTTCTTCGACCTGGCCTTCGTGTTCGCGCTCACCCAGTTCTCCCACATGCTGCACGGCGACCACAGTTGGGCGGGGATAGGCCGGGTACTGCTCCTGTTCGTAACCGTCTACTGGGCATGGGTTGGCACCACGATCTATACCGACCAACGCGATGTCGGCAACGCGCTGGACCGGGCCGGGGTCTTTGCCCTCGGGCTCGGCAGTCTGCTCCTGGCCCTGACGGTCCCCGGCGCCTTTGATGATCGGGGCCTGCTGTTCGCCGGTGTCTACGTGACGATGCGGATACTGCTGGGGGCACTGGCCCTCCGCACCCCGGGCGGCTGGCGGTCCCCGGTCTTTCGCCCCTATGGGTCGGGCCTGCTGGCCGGTCCGCTGCAACTGGCGGGTGGCCTGCTGCACGGAACGACGCGAATCGTGCTCTGGTCGATCGCGATCCTCGTCGACCTGATCGGCACCACGCTCACCCGACGGACTCTCGCGAAGGTCCGAGTTCGGCCGCTGCACTACACACACCGCTACGGACTGCTGATCATCCTCGTGCTCGGCGAGTCGGTGATCCAGCTCGGAATGGTAGCTGTGGACGAGCCGCTGACCCTCGCCCGGTTGGTCGCCGTCTGCCTCTCCTACTCCCTGGTCTGCGCACTCTGGTGGGCGTACTTCATCTACGGTGTCCGGGCCTTCCGGCAGGCGGTGGCCCGGAGCGCGCACCAGGCAGACATTCGCCGGTCCGTCATGGTGTACGGGCACCTGCTGTTCAGTTTCGCGATCATCATGGTCGCCGTCGGCCTGTCCGAGGTGGTGACAGAGCCCCTCAAGCCGCTTCAGGCCGGCGAGGACACCCTGCTCTTCGGCGGTGCCGCGCTCTTCCTCGGCGCCTTCGCCTACACCCACTGGCGGATCCATCGACAGATCGCGCGGCGACGGATCAGCGTAAGCGCGCTCTGCCTGGTCCTGCTGCCACTGGCACCCCTGGTGCCGGCCCTGGCCGCCCTGGCGACCCTGTTGGCGGTGGTTGCCGGGGTGAGCGTGCTGGAAGGGGTCATCACGCACCGCCACCCGCTGACCGAGGAGAGCGCGACAGAGGGCGAGATGCGTGGCGACCCGGGTCCCGTGGACGCGGGCCCCGTCGTGCGCGAATGACCTCATCCGACGCCCGCAACGCTGCGGCGTCGCGCGACCAGCTACGCCAACCGCTGCCGGGAGGCCGGCGTTGCTCTGTCAGCGGTCGGGATGTCCCCGGTGCGCCGCCCACTCGGGCGCGAGGATCGACATCAGCGTGGCGTCAACCCAGCCGTCGCCGTCGTGCAGGACCTGCCGCAGCACACCCTCGGCCACGAAGCCGACCTTCTCGTACACCCGCCGGGCCCGGGGGTTGAAGGCGAACACCTCCAGCGAGATGCGGTGCAGGCCGAGCCTTTCGAAACCGTGGCCGACGACCAGGCGTACCGCCTCGGTGCCCAGGCCGCGGTCGCGGCCGGCAGCGGCGAGCAGGGTGCGGAAGTTGCAGTTCCGGTTGTCGGGGTCCCAGTCGTTGAGGACCACCTCGCCGACGCAGGCCCCGGTGGCGCGGTCCACGACCGCCAGGTCGAGCCGGTCGGTCTGGGCGTTGCGGCTGCCGTACCAGGCGCGCATCCGCTCCTCGTCGGGAGCGTCGTCGGCCGGGCTGCCGGTCAGTCGGGCCACCTCGGGGTCGGCCACCACCGCCCGGAAGGTGTCCAGGTCGTCGTCGACGAAGGGACGCAGGATCACCCGCTCGCCGGTGAGAGTGGGCTTGATCGAGAAATCGGAGGTCGCCTGGTCGCTGGGCATCGACTGATTCTCAGCCTGGCATTCGGCACAGGCAACAGGTTTCCGATCGCTGGCCGGTGGCGTCCCTCCCACTTGGACCCATCGGTCTGGCCTTGCCGCCACGGGCGTGCGGCCCTGACCGGGACTCCGAATGGCGGTTGACGTGACCGAGGGTTCCGGGGGAGCGGCCGTGGTCGGTCCCTTGACACCTGTCGATGCGATCGCTAACACTTGTCCGCAACGCGAACGTAACGAGCCGAACACATTGCGTCGGAAGCTGCAGAACGTTTCTGTGTGGGCACGTCACGCGTCGCCAGAGCCTGGGCCCGACCCGAGGCTGGTGTTGTTAACGCTAACATAGATGACCTTTCCAGGGAGGGCAGGATTGTGGTGCCAGGGCGTACGACGGCGGCATCGCTGTCGGGAGCATCGACCAGGCGTCTACGTTCCCTCCTCGTGCTCTCCGCCGTGGCCGCAGCGGCTGTCGTGGTGGTGGCGGACGGGCCGGCGCAAGCCGCCACGCTGCCGACCGGCGCCGTCTCGCTCGAGGCGGTCAACCAGGCCGGACGGTACGTACGGCACATCGACTATCTCGGTCAGCTCGACCCGGTGACCTCCAGCAGTGCCAACCAGGTCAAGCTGGATGCCACCCTCACCGTGGTCAACGGTCTGGCGTCCCCGGCCTGCTACTCGTTCCAGACGAAGGCAGGCCTGTTCCTGCGGCACCGCGACTACCGGCTCCGAGTCGACCCGAACACCGGCGACGCGACGTTCCGGGCCGACGCCACCTTCTGCGCGGTGGACGGCTCGGTCAGTGGATCGGTGGCGCTCGCCGCGTACAACTACCCGAACCGGCGGATCCGGCACCGCGACTTCGCACTCTGGCTCGACGCCTACCAGGACACGGCCGCGTTCCGGGCGGACAGCTCCTTCCGCCTCGTCGCGCCCTGGGCACCCAGGACCACCAAGGGCCCGGTGATCCCGGGCCTCTTCGCCGACCCGCACATCGCCGTACTCAACGGCCGCTACTACCTGTACCCGACCACCGACGGCTACGCGAGCTGGGCCGGCACCTACTACAAGGCGTTCTCCTCCACCGACCTGGTCAACTGGACCGACCACGGCGTGATTCTCGACCACGGCCCGGACGTGTCCTGGGCGGACAACTCGGCCTGGGCGCCGGCGGTGGCCAGCGCCAACGGCCGCTACTACCTGTACTTCAGCGGTGGCGCGGCCAGCGGCAACACGGCCAAACAACTGGGCGTGGCGGTGGCCGACAGCCCCACCGGGCCGTTCCGCGACGCGCTGGGCCGACCGCTCGTCCGCAGCGACCAGTTCTCCGGCGGGCAGGCGATCGACCCCATGGTGTTCACCGACGACGACGGGCAGTCCTACCTGTACTGGGGTCAGGGCGTCGCCCGGGCGGTACGGCTGAACACCGACATGGTCTCCTTCGACACGACGCAGGCGCGGGTCATCACGCCATCGGGCTACAACGAGGCGCCGTTCGTGTTCAAGCGCAACGGGCTCTACTACTTCATGTGGTCGGAGAACGACACGCGCAGCGAGGACTACCGGGTCGCCTACGCCACCGGCTCCGCACCCCTCGGGCCGTGGACCAGGCGCGGCGTGGTGCTGCAGAAGCGGCTGGAGGTCGGCATCAAGGGCACCGGCCACCACTCCGTGATCCGGGCACCCGGCAGCGACACCTGGTACATCGCCTACCACCGGTTCGCCGTGCCGGCCGGCAACGGCACCAACCGCGAAACCGCCATCGACCGGATGGAGTTCAGCACCGACGGCACCATCCGCCCCGTCGTACCGACCCTCTAGCCGACCGCTTCGCGAAGGAGAGACACACATGTCGAGAGTCCTCGCCCGGCTCTGTGCGGTCATGGTCGCCGCGTGCCTGCTGTTCACCACCTGGTCGGCCGCGACACCGAAGGAGGCGGCCGCGCTCGACCCGACCGTCGGTTACCTGATGGCGCACTTCACCGGCGAGTCGTCGACCGACCAGCAGATCTACCTCGCCCACAGCACCGACGGCCTCCGCTGGAACGACCTCAACAACGGTGGGCTGGTGCTGCGATCCACCGTCGGCACCCGCGGTGTCCGCGACCCCGCCCTGGTCCGCTCACCGGCCGGCGACAGGTACTGGATCATCGCCACGGACCTGTGCATCGGCTGCGGTCAGGACTGGTCGACAGCGATCAACAACGGCAGCCGCAACCTCGTCGTGTGGGAGTCCACCGACCTGGTCAACTGGTCGGCGCCGTGGCTGCTCAACGTCGCCGGCGCGATCCCGGACGGACGCAACGCCTGGGCTCCGGAGGCGATCTGGAACCCGGCCACCGGTGACTACGTCCTCTACTGGGCGACGAACGTCCCGCTCAACGGCGCAACCAAGCACCGCATCTACTACGCGCGGACGACGGACTTCCGCAGCGTCACCACGCCGCAGGTCTACATCAATCGGCCTGGGAACCAGGAGATCATCGACACCCAGATCGTCGAGGTGCCGACCGGCGTCGGCGCCTACCGCTACGTCCGGGCCTCCCGCGACGGCCAGATCGCCATCGAAGGCAGCAACTCCATCCTCGGCACCTGGACCAACCTCGGGAACCTCTCCGGCATCGGGCTGACCGGCGCACAGGTCGAAGGCCCGATGTGGATGAAGATGAACACCCGCAACGAGTGGGTCCTCTACCTCGACCAGTACTCCAGCGGACGCGGCTACCTGCCGGTTCTGACCACCGATCCGTCGAGCCCGGGTAGCTACCGGCTGCCGGCGTCCGGCTCGTACGCCATGGGTGGCACCAAGAAACGGCACGGTTCGATCCTCAACCTGACCGCCGCCGAACAGAACCGCGTGCTCGCGCGCTGGCCCGCCACCGCGGTCAACCGGATCCAGTCCTACAACTTCCAGGACCGGTACGTGCGGCACTACGACTACGACGTCCGCATCGAAGCGAACGTCAGCCCCGCCCAGGACGGTCAGTGGCGGGTGGTACCCGGCCTGGTCGGCTCCGGCACGGTCTCCATCCAGTCGGTCAACTACCCGGGCTACTACCTGCGCCACTACGGGTTCGACTTCCGGCTGGAAGCCAACGACGGCACCGCCACCTTCGCCGCCGACGCCACCTTCCGGCAGGTCGCCGGCCTCGCCAACTCCTCGTGGACGTCGTTCCAGTCCTACAGCCACCCGGACCGCTACATCCGGCACTACAGCTACCTGCTCCGACTCGACCTGATCCCCGATGCGCAGAGCCGTGCCGACGCCACCTTCCGCGTGACCAGCTGAGCCTGGTCCCTGATCAAGGAGTCCCGACTGTGGCACTACCTCGACGGGCGATGTCCGCCCTGGTGGCCGCGCTGACGGCAATGGTCGGCGTCGTCGTCGTCGTCGCGTCGTCGCCGGCCACCGCCGCCACCAACCAGTTCCGAGGCATGAACTGGGCAGTGTTGGGCGACAACTTCAGCACCGGCCCGCTCGTCGTGCAGGGCCTGAGCGCGTCCGACAGCAACGCGACGGTACGGGCCAAGGCCAACGCCCTCTACGACGACATGGCGTCCACCATGGGGGTCAACACCGTCCGGCTGCCCATCAACACCCACACGGTGGGGACGGCCTGGTGGGAGGCGTACCGGGGCGCCATCGACGCGGCCACCGCCCGCGGATTCAAGGTCATCCTCGCCTACTGGAGGACGGGGCGGCCTCCGGCGGCAGGATCACGAACCTCGCCGCGTGGAACGCGATGTGGTCCACGGTGACCAACACGTACGGGTCGAACACCAACGTCTACTTCGAGCCGATGAACGAGCCGCACGGCTACAGCTCGGCGGAGTGGCGAAACGTCGCGGCGAACTGGCTCAGCTACCACTACTCGGCCGTGCCCGCCCGGGGGGAAGCTGAGGAGTAGCGGGTGTCGTTGTTCTCTGTTGACTTCGACCAGTTCGGTCTCGAAGCCGGCGCACACCGCCCGCACGATCCTTTCATCCGGGCGAGGCGCCGATCACCGAGAAACTTTGTGCCGGAACGTCGTCACGAACAACACGTGGGCATGTAGAGATAGAACACGTAGCCTGCCAGTGCGGATCCCTTAAAGGTCTGCCATGGACCCACGTGGGACACTCGGCCTTGTGCAGCTTCGTTACAACTTTCGGGTCTATCCGGACGCTGTCCAGTGCGCCGCTTTGGCGAGGGCGTTCGGGTGTGCGCGGGTGGTGTTCAACGATGGGCTGCGTCTGCGTCTGCAGGCGCGCGAGGCTGGCGAGGGGTACGTCTCGGACGGTGAGTTGTCCAAGCGGGTCATTACTCAGGCCAAGGACACGCCGGAACGGGCGTGGTTGGGCGAGGTGTCCGCGGTGGTTTTGCAGCAGGCGCTCGCGGATCTGAACTCGGCGTACCGCAACTTTTTCTCCTCGATCACCGGCAAGCGTAAGGGCCGCATGGTGGCATCGCCGCGGTTTCGGTCCCGTAAAGACAACCGGCAGACGATCCGGTTTACCAGGAACAGCCGGTTCAAGGTCCTCGGCAACGGTCGGCTTCGGCTGCCGAAGGTCGGTGACGTGTCGGTTCGGTGGTCGCGTAGCCTGCCGTCGGAGGCTAGTTCGGTCACGGTGATCCGGGACGCGGCCGGGCGGTATTTCGCCTCGTTCGTGGTGCATACCATCGACGTGGCGCTGGCGGGGACGGATTCTGAGGTCGGTATCGATCTGGGTCTGACCCACTTCGCGGTGATGTCCGACGGCACGAAGGTGAGCGCGCCGAAGTTTCTGCGCCGTGCGGCGCGCAAGCTCAAGCGGTTGCAGCAGGACCTGTCTCGCAAGACTAAGGGCAGCAACCGCCGTGAGAAGGCTGTGGTGAAGGTCGCCCGTGCTCATGCGCGGGTGGCTGACACTCGACGGGACTGGCAGCACAAGCTCTCGACATCGATCATCCGTGACAACCAAGCGGTGTACGTCGAGGATCTGTGCGTGGTCGGTCTCGGTCGGACCCGGCTCGCGAAGTCCGTGCACGACGCCGGATGGTCGTCGTTTACCAGCATGGTGGAGTACAAGGCTGCCCGGTACGGGCGCACGTTCGCCCGGGTTAACAGGTTCTTCCCGTCGACCCGGATGTGCTCGGACTGTGGCAGGGTCAACGACAAGATGACGCTGAACGTCCGCGCGTGGAACTGCCCGTGCGGCGCAGCCCACGACCGGGACATCAACGCCGCGAAGAACATCAAGGCCGCCGGACAGGCGGACTTCAACGACCGTGGAGCGCAGGTAAGACCAGCATCCGTGCCGGCACCGCGCCGCGAAGCGGTAACCCACCCGGACGCCGCGTGTTCCACACGCAGCGTGGAGGGAATCTCCGCCCTTCAAGGCGGCGAGGATGTCAAGACTGGTACTCGATGTTCGCCGCCCTCAGCGGCAGCGGCACCAACCTCAACCTGACCGCCCGCAACACCTCCGGCGCCGACCAGATCCGCTACGGGTGGGCGACACCATCGATGGGGGCCCGACGACGCCTCCACCGTCGTCGGGAGCGCTCTACCGGATCGACGTGCGGCACAGCGGCAAGGCCATGGACGTCCAGCAACCGAACACCGACAACGGCGCACGCGTCGCCAGTACACGTACGGCGGCAGTGCGTGGCAGCAGTGGCAGTTCCGGGACGCCGGCAGGGGGTACTGGCGCATCATCAGCCGGCACGGCGGAAAGTGCCTCGATATGGTGAGCGCGTCGACCGCCGACGGTGCCGAACTCGGCCAGTACACCTGCAACACCGGCGCCAACCAGCAGTGGTCGCGTACGACCGTCTGACGGTCGTCTCGACGTGACTACCGATCCGCTGTGGCCCCCGCACGAGCCGGACGGGTGGCATGTCGGCAATCCGTCGTTGTCTCGGCGGCGGGCGGCTCCGTAGCGTCGCGACTACGGATCGATGCCCAGCGGAAGGACCCCTCGTGACCGAACTCGTCGCTCCGCAGCTCGTCGTGAACAGCAGAATGATCTACTTCGGTTGGCTGCCGGCCGACCCCGACGCGGTGGCCGCCCTGGTGCCCGACGGGCTCACGCCGGCACCGAACCACCAGGTCTTCATGAACCAGTACGTCGTCGACGACGCCGGGCAGACCTCCGGCTTCGGCGCCTACTCCCTGACGTACATCGGTCCGGACCTCTCCGGGGTCGACGCTCCCGACGGTGTCACGCCCGGCCGCTGGTGGACCCACTACTTCAATTCCAGCCCGGTCGTCCGGGCCTACGCCGCCGCCCGGGGCGTGCCGGCTACCCCCGGAAGGACCACCATCGAGGTACGCGGGCGTCGCCTGATCGCGACCACCGAGGCGGACGGCGTACCCGTGATCAGGACTACGGCCCGCGTCGGGCGCACCGGCGACGCCGTCAACCAGGGCCAGTTGCGCTACCTCACCCGGCTCGACGGCACGCTGCTCAGCGGCAACTATCCGTTCGTGGCGGCGCCGGTCGACCCGTTCGAGGTCGAGTCGCTGGAGTTCCTCGAACCCGACCACCCGGTGTACGCGCTGCGTCCGGCTGATCCACTGGCGATCGTCTGGGGCTTCTACTCACCGCGCGCGTCGTTCGCCTACCCGGGTGGCGAGTCGGTACTCGACTGAGCCCGTCGGGTGTTGGCGTGGGGCTGTCGGGCATGCCGACAGCCGGACACGGAACAACATGTCACGCAGCTTCCTGTGGCTATTCGCCGCCGCCCGGCGCCCGCAGAATTTGGGTATGCCAGGTGACACGGCCGGCAATGATCGCCACCGGAAGGGGGAGCGAGATGCGGATCCTCAGCGGCGGGAACTCCACGGGTTGGGACTGACTGGCGCGGCCGTTCTCACCCTGCCTCGGTGAGATCGTCCAACAGCCCGCGTTGCCGCGCGAGCACCCCGGCCTGGAACCGGCTCTCCGCGCCCAGGTCATGCATGATTTCTGCGATGTGCCGGCGGCAGGTGCGCACCGAGATGCTCAACTTGCGAGCGATGAACTCGTCTTTGCGGCCGGCCGCCAGCAGGTGTAGCAGTGCCCGTTTGAGGTCGTCGCCGGCCACTCCGTAGCCGCCGTTCGGCGTGGTCTCGTCGTCGAAGGGCAGGGCCGAGGCCCACACCTGCTCCAGCGAGCGGTACAGGTAATCCACCACGGAAGGCTCCCGTAGGACGACCGCACCGCTCGCGAGCATGTTCGGAATGACCGCAATCTCACGGTCGAAGATGATTATCCGGTCGGTGATCTCTTCTCGGGTGCGCACGTCGCAGCCCGCATCGACGAGCTCTTTGAGGAAAGGGCGCATGCGCGGATGGACACGCACCGGATGTTGGTGGACTGTTCTTATTCGAATCCCGCGGGCCAGCATCTCGAGGTCCTTCGGCAGGGACTCCTCGATGGCGCCGTCCGATAGCACCCCGGGATGGGCGCTGAAGACCTCGACAGTGCATCGTCGGGCGATCCCGGCGAGAGTGGCGCGTACCCGGTCCACCTCGTCGATGATGTCGATGGCCTCACGCCGGTTGCGGACCTGTCGGGTGTTGAAGTAGATCGGGTTGAAGGCCAGCAGGGTCGCCTCCAGCGCCTCCATCCGGCGCTGGCGCTGACGTACCTCGAACTCGAGGGGAGCCACCAGCTCCGCGACGGCCGCATCCGGGCTGTTCGCCACCAGTACGTCGGGCTCTTCGGGCGCGTGCCGCAGCAGCCGCAGGGCCAGCAGCGAAGCCAGGGCCTCGGCCAGCTCCTCAGGGGACTGCCCGAGGGCGGCGGTCGCGTCCTCCAGCTCCCCACTGGATACCTGCCCCCGTTGCAGAATCCATTGGTAGAGATTGGCCGCTTCAACAGTGATTGCGCCCTCTGGCCGGTTTCCCTGTCGGTGGTCCTCAGCCTTCACCGGGTCACCTCACCACCCCGACAGCTCAACATATTGAAATGCCCGCAAGTTATCAGTCGCCGTGCGGTCATGCAAGATCCGTTCGACCACTGCAATTCCGCTCATCCGCCGATGGCGGGACCCGTTCGGGGAGATTTTTTCCGTACGGGACAGGAAGTGGTCACCTTCTTTCGGCAGCCCTCCAGGGAAATCGCCGGTACCAAAAGGACTTCTGGATGAAATCAACCTCTGAACCCCTGTCTGGCCGGCACGCGGCCCTACCGGAGGCGGCCGCCTTCTACATCGACGTGCATGCCCATCCCGAGCTGTCGGGCGCGGAAACACGGACGGCAGGCAAGTTCGCCGAGCGGCTGCGCGGTGACGGCTATCGAGTGTCCACCGAGGTCGGGGGTCACGGTGTGGTGGGCGTCCTGCGTAACGGCGTCGGCCCGACGGTCCTTCTCCGCGCCGAACTCGACGCGCTGCCGGTCAGGGAGGAGACCGGCCTGCCGTACGCGAGTGAGGCGGTGGCCGCCGATCCCAGCGGCCGGGAGGTGCCGGTGATGCATGCCTGCGGGCACGACCTGCACCTCGCCTGTCTGGCCGGGGCCGCTCACGTACTGGCAGCTGATCGCGACGAATGGAGTGGGACACTCGCCATCGTCGGGCAACCCGCCGAGGAGACCCTGGAGGGGGCCCGCGCCATGCTGGCGGCGGGTCTGTACGACCTGACCGGTCGGCCCGATGTCGTCCTCGCTCAGCACAGCGCGCCCCTTCCGGCGGGGATGCTGGCGTTCGGCACCGGGCCGGTGATGGCCGGCAGCGTCTCCCTGGAGATCACGATCCTCGGTCGAGGCGGTCACGCGGCGACGCCGCACCTCACCATCGACCCCGTGGTCATCGCCGCGGCCGTCGTGCTCCGCCTGCAGACGGTCGTGTCCCGGGAGGTGGACCCGGCTGAGCAGGTCGTACTCACCGTCGGCTCGCTGCGGGCCGGCGAGACGGGCAACGTCATTCCCGCCGACGCCGTCATCGGGTTGACGATTCGCGCGTTCGCCACCGCCACCCTGGACCGCGTGGTCGCCGCGGTCACCCGGATAGTCAGGGCCGAGTGTGCGGCGTCCGGAGCGGACCGTGAACCCGAGATCCGAACGGTCTCCTCATCGCCGGTGAACCTGCCGGATGCCACGGCCACCGCCGTGGTACGCGCGGCGCACGAGGCCGCCTTCGGCGCTTCGCGGATCGCGTCCTGGCCACGGGCGATGGCGACCGAGGATTTCCCGCTCTTCGGCGATGAGGGCAGCGGTGTGCACGGCCGTTCGGGCATACCGACGGTCTACTGGCTGCTGGGCGTGGCGAGCCCTCGCCAATGGTCGACGGCGGCGACGATCCCGGTGCCCGCCAACCACTCTCCCGCGTTCGCCCCGCATGTGGCCCTGGCCCTGCCGACCGGCATCTCGGCGATGACGCTCGCCGCGCTCGCCCACCTGCGGCGGTGACCACGGATGACGCCTTGGACGACCGCCCGCCACCAGCGGCGATTCTGCGACGAGGCGGCCACGCCATTCGTGGGAAAGCTGCCATGCAGCTTCTTACCGCCGGTCGTTCCTTGACCCTTCTATTGCCCACTCAACAAACTTGTCACAGCACCGCAGAGCGAAAGCGCTAATCCCGCAGGAGGGGAGCGCGGTCGAAATCATCCCGCAATTGTCATCGGTGTCGAGTGGGGGGAGAAACGGTGTGTCCCTGTTGAGCAGGACGATGCTATGACGAGTCTCGCGAATGGTGAGACCGCGGGTGCAGCCCAATTCCGGCGCATGAGTTTTCAAATCCTGGGCACGCTGAACCTGACCAACGGGCGGGACGTCGCCATGCTCCCGCCATCCAAGCCCACCACTCTGCTGGCGGCCCTGCTGCTTCGCCCCAACACGGTGGTGTCGATCAACTCGTTGCTCGGCGCGATCTGGGGCGAGCAACAGCCGGCGTCGGCCAAGGCCGCGCTCCAGACCTGCGTCCTTCGCCTGCGGCGACTCTTCGCCAAGCACGGCATCGCCGGCAACGTGATCGAGTCCGTTCCGGGCGGCTACCGCATAGTCGCGGACGCCGAGACCCTCGACCTGCTGCGGTTCCGCCAACTGGTCGGCAGGGCCGAGAACGAGACGGATCCCGAGTCCGAGCTGCACAGCCTGACCGAGGGCCTGGGGCTGTGGCGCGGCGCGCTGCTGGCCAATGTGCCGTCCGACGCGCTGTGCCGGGACGAGGCGCCGCGGCTGACGGAGGAGTGGCTGCGGGCGTCCGAACGGGTGCACGACCTCAAGTTGATGCTCGGCCGGTGCCGGGAGGTGCTGCCCGACCTGTGGCGAGCCGCCCGCTCGCACCCGGGGCACGAGCGCTTCGCGGAGCAGCTCATCGAGGCGCTCTACCGCACCGGACGGCAGACCGAGGCGTTGGTCGAGTACCGCAACGTCAAGCAGTACCTCCTCGACGAGTTGGGCCTGGATCCGGGACCGTCGCTGCAACGGCTGGAGGCCGCCATTCTGCGCGGCGATGAGTTGACGCCCGTCGGCGCGGCCAACGATGTCCCGATCACCACAGGTGGCGCGGCGAGGACGGAGGAGCCACCGCCACCGATGGCGACCAGCGACTTCACCGGGCGGGCGGCGGATGTCGCGCTGCTCACCGGGTGGCTCGGTGCTGATCGGCCGGGCCCGCGGACGGTCGTGCTGACCGGCGCGCCGGGCATCGGCAAGACGGCGCTGGCGCTGCACGTCGCGGACCGACTCCGGGCCAGGTCCGTGGCAGGCCACGCCACGCTCCGAATGCGCCGGCCCGACGGTACGGCCCGGACGCCCGTGGAGCTGACCGCCGAGCTGGTGCGGCTCCAGTCTGCCGGGGTGGCAGACCCGGCCCTGCTCATCCTGGACGACGTGCTCGACGCCGAGCAGATCCGCGGGGTCCTGTCGCTCGACGGTGGACACTCCGTGCTCATCACCAGCCGGATGAGCCTCACCGGGCTGGTGGCGACGTACGGCGGCCGGGTGCACCGGCTCGACCCGTTCACCGACGACGAGGCCTTCGAACTCCTCTCGGTCCTGCTCGGACCGGACCGGACCGGAGCCGAACCCGGCGCGGTGCGTCAGTTGGCCGCGCTCTGCGGGAACTTTCCGCTGGCTCTGCGGATCATGGCGGCTCGATTGCAGGTTCGCCCGCGCACCCGGATCGCCGACTGTGTCACCTGGCTGCGGGGCGACCGCTTCGCCCGGATGTCCCTCATCGACGACCCGCGGATGTCGATCACCGGGACCTTCGGGGCCTGGCTCGACGAGCTCGATCCCCGGCTCAGCGACGCGCTCGTGCGGATCGCCAGATGTTCGTACCCGGAGTCCATGACCCTCGCCGACCTCGCCGGTGTCCTCGACCGACCCGTCACCGCCACCGGTCAGATCCTCGACCTGCTGGCTGACGCCGGCGCCCTGGAGGGCGGCTCCGGCACCTACACGATGCACGAACTGGTCCGGGCCTTCGCCGTCCATGGCTACGGCGAACGGAGCACCGCTCTCGCGGCGTGACTGCCGGTCCACCCCCGTCCCGACGGCGTCCGCCGTCATCCACAAGAAACAGAGGTGCTTCCGCTATGGCCGCAGCGACCTTCGACGACATCGCCCAGACCCGGCCGCGCATCCGCCGGGACGTTCTCTACACCCAGACGCCGGACGGCGTCCTGTTCCACAACTCCCTCGGCGGCTTCCAGTTGAGCGGCCGGAGCGCGTACCGGCTGGCCACCCTGATCGTCCCCTACCTCACCGGCGACCACCAGGTCGCCGACCTCGGCGCGGCGCTCGGCGCGGAGCAGCGGGCCATGGTCGCCAACCTGGTCGGGACGCTGTACGAGCGTGGCTTCGCCCGCGACGTGCCGCTGGCGACCCGGGCCACCGACGAGGGACAGGTCGCGGTCGCCGGGCGGTTCGCGCCGCAGATCGCGTACGTGGATCACTACGCCGACGGGGCGGATGCCCGGTTCATGACGTTCCGCGATGCGCGGGTGGCGGTCCTGGGCGACGACCTGGTGGCACGCTGGTGCGTCCTGAGTCTGGTGCGCAACGGGTCGGCGGGCATCGGCATCATGCCGAGCCTGGACCAGCCCGACAACCTGTTCGCCGAGGTGCGGGCCGAGGCGCAGGTGCTCACCGACGAGGGCTGCCCGGTCGACATCGAGGTCGTCAGGGCCGCCGGTCCCCGCTACACCTGGGACGAACTCGCGGCGTACGACGTCGTCGTCGTGACCGGCGGGTCCGCCGGCGCCCGACAGACGCTGGACCTGCTGAGCGAGCGGGTACCGGCCGGGCGTCACCTGCTCACCGCGTGGACGTTCGGCAGGCGCGCCGTGATCGGCCCGCACATGACCGCCGGCAGCACCGGCTGCTGGCTGTGCGCCGCACTGCGCCTCGCCGCCAACGGCGACCCGGCGGCCGCCGCCGACCTGTGGCAGGGCGTGTCCCTCGCCACGGCCCACCGCGACGCCGCGGTCGGCCGGCCGCTCGCCGCGATGATCGGGAACCTCCTCGGGTACGAGGTGTTCCGGACCCTGACCGGCGCCCTGCCGGCGGAGACGGCCGGCAAGGTCATCATCCAGGACCTCGAGTCACTCGACGTGGTCGCCGAGCCACTGCTGCCGCACCCGGCCTGCGGATTCTGCTCCGGCGACGCGGTGCTCGACGAGCCGGTCACGACAGACCTCGCCATCGGGCAGACCCGGATCGTCGAGGCGCAGGTCGAGGCGTCGGAGCTGCTTGCCGAACTGACCAGCCGCGAGGTCCTGATCCAGCCCAACGTCGGCGTGTTCGCCGAGTTCAGCGACGAGCAGTGGACCCAGACCCCGTTGAAGGTGAGCACCCTGCGGTTCTCGCCCGGCCCTGGGCGTACCCGGGAGGTGGCGACTTTCGACCTGCACACCCTGGCCGGCGCCCGGCTCGCGGCCCTGCGGACGGCTGCGGTCAGCTACGTGGACCACGGTGTTCCCCTGCCCACCGAACAGGCGGCGCCGGACCGGCCGGTGACGGTCGCCGAGATCGTCACGTGCAGTGGCACGGCACCGGTGACCGGGCCGGTCGTGACGGCGACGTCGCTGCTCACGAAGGAGGAGATCGGCGTGCCGGCCGCCGCGGTGCGGCCATTCGGCGAGTACAACGCCCACCGGCCGGTCATCGCCACCTCGGCGGGTGCCGGGGCGGGCACATCCCCCGCCGAGGCCGCCGCGCGGGGCCTGCTGTCGGCCGTCGCGTACACCCGGATCATCGACGCGGTCCGTGGCCACGCCGAGGTGGCCCCGGCGCGGCTGTCCGACATCGAGAACCCGGAGATCGTCTTCCTGCGGCGGTCCGCGGCGAACGCCGGGGTGGACGTCACAGTGCTGAACCTGCGCGGCGGACGGTTCGGCACCTCGCCCGTGGCGATCGCCTACGCCACCGATCCCCGCACCGGCGGCGTCCTGTGGGCAGCCGGGAGTGAGCTGACCTGGAACGCCGCAGTGGTGACCGCCGTGCGAGACCTGCTCGGCCGGGTGCAGCTGGGCCGGGAGCGCGACGCCGATGTCGACCCGGGGGACGATCTCGTCGCCGACTTCGAGCCGGCCGTGCTCGCGGTGACCGGCGTCCCGGCCGACGTACCGGACGTCACGTGGGACGACCTGCTCGACGGGGTCCGCAACGCGGGCGGCGACGTCCTGCTGATTCGTACCACCCCGCCGGACCTGCTCGTCGGCGGCATCCACACGGCCCGGATCGTGTTGACCGGCGGTTCCCCCCATGCGGCCTGACCTCGTCGGTTCCCCGGAGCACTGGGCAAGGGACTGCGTCGAACTCGAGGAGTTGCTGCGACGGCGACTCGGCGGGGACCTGACGGTCTCGGTCGCGCCGCTCGGCGTACGGGATGAACTGGTCGTGTCGGACGGCCCGGAAGCGGCGTCGGTGACCGTGCACCTGTACGGCCAGTACGCCCTCGTCGGGCCGTTCCCGGGGGACGCCGCCCACCCGGCGTGCCCCCGGTGCCTGGCCCGGCGGTGGCAGGCGGTCCGGCAGCGCTCGCTGCGCGACGCCCTGGAGCTGGGCGGCCCGACCCGGCAGGCCGGGCCGTCACCATTCCGGTCGGCCTTCGGCGGCGATGCCATCGCGGCGGTCGTCGACGCGCAGGTCGAGCGCGCGGCCGGCCCGACGGCGGCCCGGGACAGGTACGCCTCGGTGTACGTGGTCGACCTCGCCGTGCTGGCGGTGCGCCGCTTCCCGGTGGTGCCGGACGCCGAGTGCCCGTCCTGCGGCCGCAGCGTGCCGGACACACCGGAGGCCGCCCGCCCGTCCATCGGAGCCACCCGCAAGTCGGCGCCCGACTCGTTCCGGCTGCGGTCCGTCGACGACTACCCGTTCACTGTGGAGGCGTTCGCGAACCCGTTGTGTGGGCCGGTCGGCCCCATGGTCGCCTACGACCCGGTGTCGCCGTCCACCTCGGCGGTCAGCGGCGGATTCCTGCTGCGCTCCGGCAGCTACCTGCGGGAGACGTACTGGGGTGGGCACGCCGACAGCTACGCCCGCAGCGCCCGGATCGGCGTCCTGGAAGGGCTCGAACGGATCGCCGGCATGCGCGCCAAGGCCAAACGGACTGTGGTGTCGGCGTCGTACGACGACCTCGGCGACGCGGCGGTCGACCCGCGGGTCTGCGGTCTCTACTCCGATGCGTTCTACGCGGCGAACCCACGGGTGACACCGTTCGCACCGGATCGGCCGATTCCGTGGGTCTGGGGTCACTCGCTGCGTGACGACCGGCCGGTGCTGGTGCCGGAGATTCTGGCCTACTACCACGCGCCGGGGCTGGAGAACCGGTTCGTGCAGGAGAGTTCCAACGGCTGCGCGTCGGGCGGCAGCGCCGAGGAGGCGATCTACCACGGCCTGATGGAGGTCGTCGAGCGCGACGCGTTCCTGCTCTCCTGGTACGGCCGGGTCACGCTGCCGGAGATCGACCCGCGCACGAGTGCCCGCGCCGACACCCGGTGGATGGTCGACCGCCTGGAGATGTGCGGTTACCGGGCGCGGTTCTTCGACGCCCGGATCACCTTCGGCATCCCGGTCGTCGTCGGGGTGGCGACCCGCATCGACGGTGGCCTGGGCGCCATCTGCTTCGGGGCCGGTGCGAGCCTCGACCCGGAGACGGCGATGGCGGCGGCCCTCTGCGAGATCGCGACCGATTCGGTCAACCTGCGCAGCCGTACGGAGCGGGAGGAAGCGCGGTACCGGACGATGGTCGCGGACTTCGCCAACGTCCAGGCGCTGCACGACCATCCGCTCGTGTACGGCCTGCCCGAGATGGCCGCGCACGGGGCGTTCTTCGTGGCCCCTCGGGAGTCCCGGGCCATGGCTGAGGTCTACCCGGCCGCCGGCCGCGCCGAACTGCTCTCCGACGACCTCGCCGTGGACCTGCGGCGCTGCGTGGCCGACGTCGCCGCGCAGGGTTTCGACGTGGTGGTGGTCGACCAGACGCTGCCCGAGCAGCGGGATCTGGGCCTGCACACGGTGAGCGTCCTGGCGCCGGGGCTCCTGCCGATCGACTTCGGCTGGGCCCGACAGCGGGCGCCGTACATGCCGCGAATGCGCGCCGCACTGGCCGCCGCCGGCCTGCGGGACCACGACCTGGAGGTCGCGGACCTGCATCTCGTCCCGCATCCGTTCCCGTGAGTGCGCGAGCCACCACGCGACAGACAAGGACCGACATGGGTTACGCATATGACTACGCGACCGCCATCATGCACCGCGGTCGTGTCCTGATGGAGCCGAAGGATTTCGTCCCGAACTGGCCGGACCAGCCGCGCAAGGGGAAGTACTTCCCCGGCGTCGAGACCTTCCCGCTGTACGACGGGAGCCCGCCCGGGGACGCCACCGTCCAGGACGGCCTGGACGGCCCGGGTCGGGACCCGGCACTCCCGTTCGACCTGCCGTTCCTCGCCGCGATGCTGCACGATTCGTACGGGCTGGTCGGCCGTCGCCTCGGCGTCCAGGCCAACACCGACCTGCGCGCGTTGCCGACGTACACGACGGCGAACTGGAACCGTGGCACCGCGTCGGGCGGTGGCCTCTACCCGGTCAGCGTCTACTGGGTCTGCGGGCCGAGTGGCCCGATGCCGCCGGGTGTCTACCACTATTCGACGAAGCACCACGCGATGCAGCGCCTGCTCACCGGCGACGTGACACCTGTCGTCCGCGAGGCGCTCGGTGACCGCGCCGGCCAGGACGACGACCAGTTCCTCGTGCTCAGCGTCAAGTACTGGCAAAACGCCTTCAAGTACAACAGCTTCTCGTTCCACGCGGTCACGATGGACATCGGCACGATCGTCCAGACCTGGCGGCTGTGGGCCGGTGCCCGTGGTCGCCTGGTGGAGCCGGAGCTCTGGTTCGACGAGCCGCGGATCGCCGACCTGCTGGGTGTGGCGAACGAGGAGGAGGGCATCTTCGCCGTCGTACCGCTGGCCTGGGACTCGGCGCGACGCCCCGGTAGCGCGCCGGCTCGGGTGTCGGTGCGCCACCGCGACCAGGAGCGGTCGCGGACCGTCCTGACCTTCGACACGATGACCAGGATCCACGCAGGGACGGTGCAGGGCGCGACCGCAGCGCCCGCCGCCGGGCAACTGGTGCCCGCCGCGGCCCATCCGCCGCAGCCGGGCCGCGCGCTTGTCGAGCTGCCGCCCCGCTCGCGCTCGACGTCCCGGTGCGCACCGCGCTGCGCCGCCGCCGTAGCAGCTTCGGCCGCTTCGACGCGAAGGTGCCGTTGACCGCTGAGCAGCTCGGCACCGCGCTGGCGGCGAGCGCCCGGACACCCTTCACCGACGCGGCGAGCGGTGCCGGGGCGGCCCGACTGGCGAAGCTCTACGCCTTTGTCAACCACGTCGACGGTGTGCCCCCTGGCGCGTACGAGTACGACCCGGACGGACACGCCTTGTATCTGGTCAAGGCGGGTCGCCCCGGGCCGTTCCTCCAGCGGAACTACTTCCTGTCCAACTACAACCTCGAGCAGGCGGGCGTGGTGATCGTCCCGACCGTGCGCACGACGGCGGTGCTCGATGCGGTCGGGGATCGCGGCTACCGCCTGGTCAACGCCACCATCGGGGCCGTCGCACAGAACTTCTACACCGCCGGGGCGGCGCTCGACGTCGGCGCCGGCGTGGCACTCGGCTTCGACAACATCTCCTTCATCGAGGAGCTCGACCTGGGTGGCACCGGCGAGGCGCCCCTGCTGATCATGCTGCTCGGCCGCGAACGGGCCCGTCCCGCGGACTTTCGCTATGACATCGCCTGATCAATCGAGTCGAACGGAGTCCGTGATGACCCTGACCACCGAACCCGACCTCCAACCGGCAGTTACCGCCGGCAGACCGGCGCAGACCCGCTGGACCCTGCAACCCCGCCTGATGGCCCGGGTCGCGGGCCTGCCCCTGGTCACCGTCGGCGCCCTTCGCTGCCCGGAGAGCTGCCGCTGGGCCGAGGAGATGCTGCACGAGGAGGAGTCGCTGGCCGAGACGGCGAGCCACCTCAGTGACCTGCTCCACGGCATGGTCAACGACAACGACGACGATCTCGTCCGCCGGCAGTTGCTGCGGCTGCGTCGGCAGGTGTTCAACAACCGGCTACCCCAGGACGCGGATGCCGCCGTCACCCTGCTGGCCGGGCTGAATGCCGCCACCGCCGAGCGGCTCAGCGGCTGGCTCGCGGCCCGACGCAGGCTGGACGACCTGCGCGCCGAAGGTGAGCGGGTCGTCGGCGCTGAGGTGTCCGGTACGACAGCGCGCCTGCGCCAGTTGGCCGCCGAGGACCGGCTGCGCCGAGGAGTGCTGCTCGCCTCGCCGTCGCTGGATTCGCAGCTCGACGCGTTCGTCGATGGCCGCGCCGACCGACCCGGCAAGAAGGAACGGCGGATCACCCGCTCGGTGCTGTCCTACCTGTACCGCACCGCGTGCAAGCCGAGCCCGTTCAGCACGTTCACTGCGGTCGGGGTGGGCCGGCTCGCGGATAGCGCCGACGCCGGGCACCGCGTGGCCGTGGCCGACGACTGGTCCAGCCATCCCCGGCTGAACGTGGTCGTGCTGGGTCGGCTCGCCGAACTCGTCCTGGCCGACCCGCAGCGTCGCGCGGACCTGCCGGTCCGGGCGGCCACCGGGTGGCGCAACGACGAAGACCGCGTACGTTTCGTCCGCCGATGGGTCACCACTGGTGACGACAACGCCGCGGTGACGTTCGACGCGGCCTCCGACCGGCTCTACTTCCTGCAGCGTACGGGCGTCCTCGAACGCATGCTGCGGATGATGGAGAGCACCCCGGGCGTCAGGTTCGGGCAGCTCACCGAGTGGCTCGGGACCACCGAGCGGGCGACCGCCGACGAGTGCGACAGGTACCTGGCCGCGCTGCTGCACCTCGGCATGATCCAGTTCCCGTGTCTGCAGACGGACGTGCACAGCCGTGACCCGTTGCGCGCTTTCCAGGAGGCCCTGCGCGCTGTCGAACGCCCCTGGGCGGACGAGCTGGCCGACGGGCTGACCGAGCCGATCGCGTCCGTCGACAGGTACGCGCTCGCCGGCCACGCCGAACGCCGGGAGCTGCTCGGGCGGCTGCGCGCCAGCCTGCACGAGTTGCAGACGAGCCTCGGTGACGAGGGTGCGACGCTGCCCCGGACCCTGCTCTACGAGGACGTCCGGGCCGGCGTCGAGGACCTGGTGCTCGACCGGCAGGCGTGGTCCGGGCTGCTCGCGGACTCGCTGCGGTCGGTGGAACGGATCCTGCCGGCGTTCGACGTGACCCTGCCCCAGCGCATCACGTTCACCGGGTACTTCCTGGCCCGGTACGGCCGCGGCGGGCGCTGCCACGACCTGCTGAAGTTGGTGCACGACTTCCACGAGGACTTCTTCGACCAGTACCTGACGTTCAACGGGCGTCCGAAGGCGTTCAAGGACGGCGAGTACGTCCCGGAGGTGAACTGGCTGCGACTGCCCGCCATCACGGCCCTCGACGACGCCCGCCGTGAGTTGGTCGTCCGGATGCGGGCGGTCTGGGCCGGCGCCGCGGACGCGGGGGAGGTCCGGCTCGACGACGAGACTGTCGACGCCGTCGCCGCGCACCTGACCCCGGTGACCACACGTTTCGCGCCGCAGAGCCACTTCGTGCAGCTCGCGGACCGGCCCGGTGATCCGGTCGCGGTCCTGAACCAGTCGTACGGTGGCTTGTTCTTCCCGTTCAGCCGTTTCACCCACTGCTTCGACGCGCCGTCGGACGAACTGGAGCCGGACGGGCTGGCGCAGCACCTGCTGCGGCAGGCAGGGGAGATCGAACCGGACGGGGCGGTCCTCGCGGAGATCACCGGCGGTGCGGTGGTCACCAACCTCAACCTGCACGGGCGGCTGACCCGCTACCAGATCGTCTGTCCGGGCGAGACCAGCTCCGTGCCGGCCGAGGACCAACTCCACCTCGACGATCTCTACCTGGAGCACGACGTGGCCGAGGAGCGCCTGGTGCTGCGCTCACACCGGCTGGGCCGTGAGGTCATCCCGGTCTACCTCGGCTACCTGGTGCCGCTGGCACTTCCGGAGATCCCCCGGACCCTGCTGCTGCTGTCGCCGTCATCGCTGGCTCCGGTCAACCTGTGGGGCGGGGTGCCCGAGGCGGAGCCGCGCGACGGGGTCCGCTACCGGCCACGGGTACGCCATCGCAACCTGGTGTTGAGCCGCCGGGCCTGGACCGTCCCCGGCCAGGACCTGCCTCGGCTGTCGCCGCAGGTCGCCGACGAGGACTGGTTCCTGGCGTGGCAGCGCTGGCGGCGGACGCACGGCCTGCCGGACCGCACCTTCGCCACGGTCACCGAGACCGCCGGGGACGGCCGGACGCGCAGCGGCAAGCCGCAGTACGTCGACTTCGCCAGTTACCTCTCCCTGTACGCCCTCGACGGACTGCTGCAGAGCCCGGGAGCACGGGTGGTGTTCCGGGAGATGCTCCCCGACGAGGACGCGCTGCACGTGCGGTCGAGCCGTGGCGAGCACGTCGCCGAACTGGCCGTCGAGACCCTCCGTTCCCCTTCGATCCTTCCCACCTCGACGCGACAGGACGGGCAGCCATGACGCAGACCCTCATCGACCCCGTGACCGACGTGGCAGCCGGCGAGTGGCAGGCCATCCACATCTACTACGCGGCCAACCCGCAGCCGCTGCTCGTGCAGTGCGTGCGTCCGCTGATCAGCGGACTTCAGGCCGACGGGCTGATCGCCGGCCACTTCTTCATCAACTACTGGCTGGAGGGACCGCACGTACGGCTGCGGCTCAAGCCGGTGACCGTGGCGGCCACCGCCGAGGTGAAGCGGCGAGCGGAGGCGGCCATCACCGAGTACCTGCGGGTCCGGCCGGCCCTGTACCAGGTGGACGCCGGATTCCTGGAGGACTTCTACAACTCCCTGTTCGACATGGAGTTCTCCGCCGACCAGAAGTCCAGCTACCTGCGTGGCGATGGCCGGATGAACCTGAGGGAGAACAACACCTACAGCTACGAGCCGTACGAGCCGGAGTACGGCAAGTACGGCGGCGAGGCCGGGATCGCGCTCGCGGAGTGGCACTTCGCGCACTCGAGCGAGATGGTCGTCGACGCCGTCCGTACGAAGAACCTGCACCTGCGCACCGTGCTGCTCGGCACGTCGGCGCAGCTGATGATGGTGATGTCGGCGTGCTTCCTGCCGGAGACCGACGACCTGGCCGACTATCTGAACCGGTACCACAAGTTCTGGCGCAGCGCGTTCCCGGACACCAACTACGCGGGCGACGAGGAGTACCAGCAGCAGTACGCCGCGACGGGTGCCGAGATCGGCAGGCGCTTCGCCGAGATCCGGCACTCGCTGCGGATCACCGGTGGCCAGGACCTGCCCGGCCTGCTGCGCGGCTGGGCCGAGCACTGCCTTGAGCTGCGCCGCCGGGCAGCCGATCTGGCCGAGCGCGGGCAGCTCGTGTTCCGGTCTTGGGACGACACCCGCGACGAGATCCCCACCGACCCGCAGACCGCACTGCCGCTGCTGCTGTCGCCGTACATGCACATGACCAACAACCGGCTGCACGTCACGATCACCGATGAGGCGTACCTGTCGTACATGCTGGGCCGGGCGCTGCGCGAGCATGGCGAGGGGGCATGACCACCGCCGTCGCCGCCGGGCCGGCGGTGCGCGCCGACATTCAGATCAGCGGCCGCTACCGGCGTGACGATACGTCGGTCCACCTGGTCCGGGATCCCGTTGCGGGAAAGACGTTCGAGATCGGGGTGAAGGAGCACTTCGTCCTCGTCCGGCTCGACGGGGTGACGTCGCGCGAGGAGATCGCCGAGGCGTACGGCCGGTCGTTCGGTCGTTCGCTCGGCCCGGCCGCCTGGCAGCAGCTCCTCGGGCTGCTGGCCGCCCGGGGCCTCATCGAGGGGTGCCCGGCGCCGGTGGTCGACCCACCGCCGGCCGCCCGGCGCAAGCTCCTCGGTGGCTCGCTACGGCTGGTCAGTGACGCCACGGCCACCACGGCCGGCCTGCACCGCTTCTTCGGGTTCACGTTCCGCGGCTGGTTCCTCGTCCCCGCGTTCACGGCGATCCTGCTGATGCTGGCCGGTGTGGTGTGGCACTGGCCGGCTCTGGTCGCGGACACCGGCAGGGTGCTCGACAACCCGTTCGCGCTGATGGCGGTCGCCACCGCGCTGTGGGTCACCATGGGCCTGCACGAACTCGGGCACGGCGTGGTGGCGCACCACTTCGGCGGTACGGTCGGTGAGATCGGGATCCGCTGGCAGCTGCCCATGGTCGTCATGTACTGCCGGGTCGACGACTACCTGTTCCTGCGGACCCGCCGTCAGCAGGTGACGACCGCGTCGGCCGGCATCGTGGTGAACCTGCTGTTGCTGCTGCCGGTGCTGCCGGCCTGGCTGTTGCTGCCGGAACGGGAGCCGGCCCGGGCGCTGCTCGGCGCGCTGATGCTGCTGGGGCTCGCCCAGGCCGCGCTGTTCGTGCTGCCGCTGCCGCCGATGGACGGCTACAAGATGCTCGCCCACTCGCTGGGCATGCTGCGCTACGCGAGTGGCAGCCGGCGCTTCGCCGGCCGGACGTTGGCCAGCATGGTCGGCCGGGGGCCGGGCCTGGCGGGCTACTCCCGGGCCGCCCGGATCGCCTACTCCGGTTACGCCCTGGGCGCGGCCATCCTGGTCGTGAGCATCGTGACGATCGTCGCGCTGGTCGCGCACCGTGTTGCCACCGCCCACTTCGGGCCCGTCGCCGGGGCCGTCTCGGCCGGGCTCGCCGTACTGATCGGGATGTTCGTCGTGGTGCCCCGCACGTCGTTGAGGGGGACCCGCAAGCCGGCCGACGGCCGGAGAGGAGAGGTCCAGAAATGACCACGACGCACGCCATCGATTCTTCGACACTGAGCAGTGCGGAACCCATCGCGGAGGCAGCCGCCGAGCCGGCCGTCGTGTTGCACGGCGTCCGGAAGCGGTACGGCGACGTGCAGGCCGTCGACGGCATCTCGCTGACCATTCGACGCGGAGAGTTCTTCGGCATCCTCGGCCCCAACGGCGCCGGCAAGACGACGTTGATCGAGATCATGGAGGGCCTGCGCCAGGCGGACGCCGGCACGGTCCAGGTCCTCGGGATGCCCCCGTGGCCCCGCAACGTGGCACTGCTGCCCCGCCTCGGATTGCAGACACAGAAGAGCGCGTTCTTCGCCCGGCTGACGGCCCGTGAGCACCTTGCCACGGTGGCCGCCCTGTACGGACTGCCGGCCACGGCGGCCGGTCCCGCGCTGAAGCTGGTCGGGCTGACCGGGGAGGCTGACAAGCGGGTCGGGGATCTCTCCGGCGGTCAGCGGCAGCGGCTCGCCATCGCCGGCGCCCTCATCCACGAGCCGGAACTCGTCTTCCTCGACGAGCCCACCGCGGCGCTCGACACGCAGGCTCGCCGCGACCTGTGGCAGGTACTGCGCCACCTGAAGGCCCAGGGCCGCACGATCGTCTACACCACCCACCATCTCGACGAGGCCGAGGCGCTCTGCGACCGCGTCGCCATCGTCGTCTCCGGCTCCGTCATCGCGCTCGACACCCCGCACCGGCTCGTCGGCGCGGCGCACGTACCCACCCGCGTCATGGTGCCGGTCGGCCAGATCTCCACCGAGCGGGCCGGGACTCTTCCCGGCGTCATCCGGGTCACCGTCGAGGGGGGCTCCGTGGTGCTGGAGACCACCGCGGCCGGCACCACCCTGGCGGCAGTCGGCGACCTCATCGGCCTCGACGAGGTGCAGACCCGCACCGCCACCCTCGAGGACGTCTACCTGGAACTCACCGGAACGGAGACGCGCTCATGACCGCATTCGCCGCGCTGAGCACGGCCACCTACAAGGCATCCGTACGCGACAAGACCACCGTGTTCTTCACGTTCGCCTTCCCGCTGCTCTTCCTGGTGGTCTTCGGCCTGATCTTCGCGGGACAGGAGGTGGAGGGCTCCGGGCGTAACTACATCGACTACATCGCACCCGGTGTGCTCTCCTGGGGCGTCGGCAACGCCGCCCTCTTCGGCATCGCGTTCACGCTCATGCAGTGGCGCAACGACGACATCCTGCGCCTGATCCGGATGACGCCCACACCACTGACCACGGTGCTCGCCTCGCGGTACACGGGCGCGCTGGTGATCGGCCTGGTGCAGGCGCTGCTCTTCGTCGGCGTGGCCGTCCTGCCGGTGTTCGGCCTCACCCTCGCCGGTAGTTGGCCGCTCGCCCTGCCCGTGCTGCTGCTCGGCGTCACGGCGTTCCTGTCCATGGGCGTCATCGTCGGATCCCGCGCCAACACCCCCGAGGCCGTCGCCGCCATCGCCAACTCGATCATGGTGCCGATGGCCTTCCTGTCGGGCTCCTTCCTGCCGATCGATCTCATGCCCGCGTGGCTGCAGAACATCTCCCGAGTCCTGCCGCTGCGTTACATGAACGACGGCATCTCGACAGCCCTCACCGGCGGCGGTGACCTCGCGACCATCGGCCTGAGCAGCGCGGCCCTGGCCGGGTTCACAGTCGCCTTCGGCTTCCTCGCGGTGAGGACCTTTCGCTGGAGCAACAACTCGTGAGCACGACGACGCGAGCCGACACCCGCCCCATCCCCATGGAGCTCGCCCGGCTGACCCTGCAGCAGGCGCTCACCGACCGGTTCCGCCGCGACGTCGGGGACGCCCCGCACCGCCCCGGCCCGGCGGTGCAGACAGTCGGCGCGGTCGACGTGTTCGGTGCGCCCGCCACCCGGTTAGCGCCCGTCCGGGGCGTCGCGGACGTGCATCTCACCGCCCAGGCCGTGCTCGTCGGCCCGTGGGGTGGCGTCCCGGACGCAAAGGCCTGCGGCCAGTGCCTCGCGATGCGGTGGCAGCGGTTGCGGACCAGATCCGAGCGGGAGGCCCTCGAACACGGTCAGACCGTCATCCCGGCCGGCACCTGGCCTGTCGTCCCGGACTACGTGGTGGACGCCGTCTGGTCGGTGTACCAGGCGGCCGTCCTCGGTCGGTCCGGGGTCGTCGGTCGGCGGGCCGCCGGCGGCTGGCACACGACTGCGGACCTCAGCCTGCCGCAGGTCACCCGGATCGACCTCCAGACGCTGCACGTGCTGACGTTCCCGCTGCTCACCGATCCGCTGTGTCCCAACTGCGCGCCGATCGAAGAGGCCACTCCGCAACTGGCCACCCTCGACCTGATGTCCCGCCCCAAGCCGGACCCGGGCAGCTACCGGCTCACCTCGACAACGGCATACCCGCTCACGAGCGGGGCGATGGCCAACCCGGTCTGCGGCAGCCTGGGCGCCGGCACCTGGCTCGACGTCACCTCGCCCACCACCTCGGCGGTCACCGGCAGCGTCTTCATCCGCGGGTACGCGGGTCTCGTCAACTTCAGCTGGAGCGGGCAGGCCAACTCCTTCCGCACCAGCAAGGACCTCGCGTATCTGGAGGGGCTCGAACGGTACGCGGGCACCCACCAGCGGCGTCGAGCCGAGCCGGTCGTCGCCGCGTACACCGACCTCGGGGAGACCGCGCTCGACCCGCGCAGCTGCGGGGAGTACTCCGCACAGACGTACCGGACCGATCCGATGGTCGCCCCGTTCGCCCCGGACCGACCGATACCGTGGGTGTGGGGCTACTCCCTCCGCGACGACCGGCCCGTGCTCGTTCCGGCCCGCCTCACGTACTACGCCTCCGGGCAGGCCGCCGACAACTTCGTCTACGAGTCGTCCAACGGCTGCGCGATAGGCAGTTGCCTGGAGGAGGCGATCCTCTTCGGTCTGCTCGAACTCATCGAGCGCGACGCGTTCCTGCTCAACTGGTACGGCAACCTGGAGGTCACCGAGATCGACCTCGACTCGTGCCGCAGCCCCGCGGTGCGCGCCATGGTCGACCGGGCGGCCTTCCGCGGCTACGACGTCCACGCCTTCGACAGCCGCGTCGACCTGGCCGTACCCGTCGTCACCGGCCTCGCGGTCCGCCGGGACGGCGGCGCGGGCGCGCTCTCCTTCGCCGCCGGCGCCAGCCTCAACCCGGAGACAGCCGTCGAGGGTGCGCTGTCGGAGGTGCTCACCTACATTCCCCACCTGTCCCGGCAGGTCGACGAGCGCTGGGACGAACTCGACGCCATGGCGGACGACTACAGCCTCTGCGCCAACCTGGGCGACCACCCCCAACTGTTCGGCCTGCCACGGATGACCGAGCACGCCCGTAGCTACCTCGAACCGGTCAGCCACCGCGCGATCCAGGACATCCCGACCCCGGGCGACCCGGACTCCCGAGATCTCCTGCTCGACCTGCGCACCTGCCAACGCGAACTGGAACGTGCCGGCTTCGACGTGATCGTGGTCGACCAGACCACCCCGGAACAGCGCCGCATGGGCCTGCACACGGTGTCGACCATCGTTCCCGGCCTGCTGCCGATCGATTTCGGCTGGACCCGGCAACGGGCCCTGCAGATGCCCCGACTGCGCTCCGCGCCCCGGCGGGCCGGCCTGCGCGCCAGCGACCTGACCGACAGCGACCTTCGGACGGTCCCGCACCCGTTCCCCTGAGCCCTCGCACGCTGCGTGGCGCCCCGCCGGTTCCTCTTCCGGCGAGGCGCCACGCCGTGTCGGGACGCCGTCCCCTCTGCCGCTGTGCCTGACATGCCGAACGGCCCGCTCGGACGTCTTCGTCCAAGCGGGCCGTTCGGAGGAGAACTGCTGATCGGGGGACGATCAGGCGGAGCAGGAGGTGGTGCTCGTGGTGCTGGAGCAGGTGCTGGTGGAGCTCGTGCTGCACGAGGCGGCCACGGCCAGCAGGACGCCGCTCGCGTCCGCGTAGTCCGAGATCTCGAAGGTCTCCGACTCGAGCTCGAGGATCTCGTTCGCCAGGTCGGCCAGGTTGGTCTTGTCGTCGATGTTCATTGCTACTCCTCAGCGATGTCTGGGCTGTCCCTCTGGGTCCGGCCCGCCGTGGTGACTGAGACCATTCCATCGCCTGCTGGTAGCCGATCGACCTACGTCTCGCTGTCACTCCACTGACATCACACGTCACCGGCTCAACTGAGCCAGACCGGCCCCCAGGCCAGGTTCTGCGGGCCGAGCAACGCGTCGGCGGCGACCCGGATCCCCAGCACCCGCCGGCCGGACCTGCCGAAGACGGCGACGTGGATGTCGTGGAGCAGTCGACGGACGTCGGCCGGGGACAGGGCGCTGATCAGGGAGGCCGTCTCCGGCGGGCTCGTGACGGCCGCTCGGGCAGTGGCCGGAAGCAGGAGATCCCGGGTACGGGCCGCGGTGAGGGCGTAGTCGATCGCCTCCTCGGTCTGCCGGCCCCAGGCTGCCGCGACGGCGGCACTGGACGATCGACGTACGACTGCGGCGAGCCGCAGCGGCCCGCTGAACTGCGGAACATGGCGGGTGATGACGTCGAAGCCGGTGTCCGGCAGGGAGTGCCGCTGGGCATCCCGGCTGTACGCGCTCAGGAGGTTGAGTGAGCCGTCGAGGAGCCACGTCCACTCTGTCGAGCCCGAGGCGCCGACCACCGCGCGGCCTGATGTCGGGACCGCGTCCGACGACATCGTCCGCAGGCTGTCCAGAACCGCGTGCCGCAGCGCCAGGTCCGTTCGAGTCGCCCAGCCCAGCCCCCAGTGCGGCTGCGCGGGGTCGGACGTCCGCACCACGGCTGCGGAGATCCGCGTCGAATCGTGTGCCGTGAGCGGCTCGGGAGCAAGCAGCCCGGCCCACGGTGCCAGTATCGCGAGTGCGTCACCTGGCACGTGGCTGGCCGTCGGCATCGATTCGAGATCCGCCAAGCTCCGAATTCCGGACCAGCGGGTCCGGCCCTCACCGGGCAGGACGAGCAGTGTCGTGACCCGATGCTCCGGGTCCACGATCGCCGCGGTGCTGTCGTCGGCCCAGTCCACAGACAGGACGGCGTCGCGCACCGCGGCCTCGACCGATCCGGCGGTCCACGGCTTGCCGCTCACCGAACCGGTCGGGATCTGCGCCCGCCGCCAGAGCGCGGTGCGCTCGGTCAGCAGATCGTGCAGTTGCGGGTTTTCTGAGCGTGGTCCGACAACGATCAAACCCGCGATGGGGGTGACCGGTACCGCTTCAGTCATCGGTCAACTGCCTTCCATTGGCGTTCTTCGGCGGGTCGATAGCCACAACTGCGGACCGCCAAGGCCGGCAGAGCGAGTCTGTGTCGCTGCGTTCAGTCCCAGGCCGTCGAGTTGCTGCTGTCCACGACAGTGACCGGGGGAGCGGCGGGGTCGGTCGAGTCGTCGGCACTGGCAGCGGCCGGGAAGAGAAGCACGATCATCGCGGCCAGGGTGCTAGCGAACAGGGCGTTCTTCTTCATTGTGATCCCCAGATCCCTTGCTTCGTCCGTCCGGCTGTTCCGTCCGGAACGCCTTAACTGTGCGGTCGGGTCACCGCAGGCGAATAGACGGAAGAAGCTGCCTGGCACCTTGTTCCCGGACGTCAGGGATGCCGGTCCCGAGGCGCATCGACCGCGCGTTCCGGATCGGTGGCCCGGCCCAGAGTGGGGACACGCCCTTTCGGGTGGGGGATCACTTGTCGAACCGGATCTCCACGCGCCGGTTGCTGGCACGGCCCTTCGGGTTGTCCTTGCCGGCGACGGTGTTCGGCGCGACGGGTCGGGTCTCACCGAAACCCGCGATCTCGTAGGTGATCGGGGTGTCGACGAGTTTGGCGGCCAGCGCGTCTCGGACCGCCTCCGCTCGCCGACGGGACAGTGCGAGGTTGTCCGCGTCGCTACCCACGGTGTCGGTGTGCCCGAGGATCTGGACCTTGCCGCTGGCCTGATCGCGCAGTCGTCGCACGATCTCGGTCAGTCGGGCACGGGCGGCCGGCGAGAGGTCGGCCTTGCCGAACGCGAAGAGCACGTCCGCCGCCAGGGTCAGCTCGATGCGGCCACCGGACTCGGCCTCGCGGGTGTTGCCGTCGAGGTCTTCGGTGCGCAGATAGATGTCCTCAATCGGCGCCGCGATGTCCACGATCGGTCCGCTCACCTGATCGCTGTGCCCAAGCATCGGACCGGGCAGGGCCGTGGCCGGGAGAGCCGTCGAAGACCAGGCGACGGTCGGTTCACTGACGAGCAGGAGGGCCAGTGCGATCGCGACCGGCGCGGCCTGCCGGCTAAACGAGCGGGACATTCTCGAACACCGGAACGCGGGGGATGACGACGTCGACGACGGTGACGTCATCCGGTGGGGCTCCGAACATGGCGTACAGGTCCACCGACTGACCTGCCTGGACGAATACCGACGCGAGGCCGGCCGATGCGAGGTACTTCACCTGGCTGGGTGTCGCGTCCGAGTCGCCAGAGCGGGCTACCAGGTGCCGCTTGCGGTTCTTCCGGTCGATCAGCGTCGCACCCGAAAAGGCCAACGAGATGGTGTCACCTTGGAAGGCGCTGGCGATCTGCCAGCGGCCCGGGCTGCCCGTGGCATCCGTGCGGGTCATCCGGACGGTGAGGTTGACGAGACCGCCATCTCGCCGCAGCTGGTACAGCTCGACTCTGATCGGAAAGAGGTTTCCCCCGTCGCTGATCTGGATGTCACGACTCGCGATGACGGTACCGGGCGCCTCGGGCTGACCCGGCGCGGCACCGACGCTTCCCTTCGGGTTCTCGCTGGTACCCGCCGAGGTGGTACCCGCTGAGGTGGCATCCCCTGAGGTGTCGCTCCTGTCGAGACCGCAGCCGGTGAGGGCCAGGGTCATCGCCAACGCAAGCGAGCCGGCACCGATGGTGTTACGCAGAAGCACGACGTTCCTTCCCATGGACCGGTTGATAGCCGCACCCGCCGGCCACGTGGGTTCGGCGGGTGTCGGCCGTACGTTCCAGCCGAGCGGCCGGTTTGACCGCTGGTCGGGTAGGCGCAATGATCCGCAGCCGTGGATGCAAGAGCTTTGCAACCGGCTTGCAGACCATCCACACGCGGGGCAGCATGCTCGCGGGGCAGGGGGCCGGTCGATGAAGTTCCGGGTGTTGGGTGCCGTCGAGGCGTGGGCGCAGGGCGCTCGCCTGGACCTGGGCGGACGCCAACCCCGACTGGTCCTCGCGGCGCTGCTGCTTGAGCCGGATCGACTGGTGCCGCTGGACCGGCTGATCGACCTGCTGTGGGGCGAGGATCCGCCACGAAGTGCCCGAGGCACGGTCCAGGCGTTGGTCTCGCGGCTGCGCGCGGCGCTGCGGCAGGCTGAGGCACCGGTGGAGCTGATCGGCCGCGAGCCCGGCTACCTGCTCCGGGTCGATCCGCTGACGGTCGACGCCCACCAGTTCACCGCACTGGTCGCGCAAGCCCGTACGGTCGACGACGCCGCAGCGGTGGACCTCTTCGACCAGGCGTTGGCTCTGTGGCGTGGCGAACCGCTCGCCGACGTGGCCGACGAACAGGTGCGCCACCGGCTCTGCGCGCGCCTGCGCGAGGCCCGCTGGGCGGCAATCGAGGATCGGACCGACGTGCTGCTGCGGCAGGGCCGTTCCCGGCAGGTCGTCGACGAGTTGATCGACCCGGTGGCCGGGCAGCCCGGCCGGCAGCGGTTGGTGGGGCAGCTCATGCTCGCCCTCCATCGGGAGGGCCGCGCGGAGCACGCGCTGGCCACCTACCGGCAGGTTCGCGACCAACTCGCCGACGAGCAGGGCCTCGATCCGGCGCCGGCCCTGCGCAGGCTCGAGGCGTTGATCCTCCGCGCCGACCCGACGCTGGAACTGCCCGTCGAAGCCGTCACGCCGGGTGGAGAAGCCATCGCCGCGCCGAACCGCCCTGCCGGGCTGCCCCACCACATATCGAACCTGGCCGGCCGGAGCATCGAGGTGGCCCGGCTCGACGCCGGGCTGACCGAACCAGCCGCCGGCACCCGGATCTGGGTGGTCAGCGGCACCGCCGGGGTGGGTAAGACAGCCCTCGTGCTGCACTGGGCGCACCAGGTCAGCGCCGCGTTCCCCGACGGGCAGCTCTACCTGGATCTGCGGGGCTTCGATGCCGATCGGGAGCCGGTGCCGCCGCAGACGGCGCTCACCCAGCTGCTGACGGCGCTCGGGGTCGACTCGAGAGCGGTGCCGGACGAACCGGACGGCCGGGCCGCGCTGTTCCGCTCGCTGCTGGCCGGTCGGGACGTGCTGCTGGTGCTGGACAACGCCCGTGACGTCGGCCAGGTGTTGCCACTCCTCCCGTCCTCCGGCACCGTCCTGGTCACCAGTAGGCACCGCCTCGGCGAGTTGGTGGTGCGAGCCGGGGCGCGGCCGCTCCCGCTGGACGTGCTCACGCCGGTGGCATCCGTATGCCTGCTGGCCACGCTGCTCGGCGAGTCGGTCGTCCAGAGCGAGGCGACCGCGGCGGCCGAGCTGGCCCGGCTCTGCGGTCACCTGCCCCTGGCACTGCGCATCGCCGCGGCGAACGTCCAGACGCCGGGCGGGCCGGACATCGCCGGGCTGGTTCGTGAGCTGACCGACGGGGATCTGTTGGGAGGGCTCACCGTCGACGGCGCCGAGGAGGGTGCCGTGACGAAGGCCTTCTCCCTGTCGTACCGGGCGTTGCCGGATCCGCTACGGGAGATGTTCCGCCGGCTCGGCCTGGTGCCCGGGCCCAGCATCACCGCCGGCCCGGCGGGTGCGCTCGCGGGCGTGCCGGCGGCCACCGCCACCCAACGGCTGCGCGCGCTGGCCGCGGCGCACCTGTTGGAACGTGACCCTGGAGATCGCTACCGCTTTCACGACCTGCTGCGCCGCTACGCCGTGGACCGGTTCACCGAGGAGGAGGTCGAGGCCACCCGGGAGGAGACCCGGCAGCGGCTGTTCGACCACTACCTGGGCATGGCGGACGCCGCCGGCCGCCGGATCATTCCGCACTTCGTCCGGTTGCCGCGCACACCCGGCCCGGATCCGTTTCCGGACAACGACGCGGCCCTGGCCTGGCTCGACGCCGAGTCGGCAAACCTCACCGCGGCGGTGGAGCAGACCGCCTTGCACGGACCCCGACGGTACGCCTGGAGCCTCACCGACGCGATGCGCGCCTACTTCCACCAGCGGGGTCGTCGGGAGGAGTGGCTGACCACGGCGATGGCGGCGCTCGTCGCTGCTCAGGCCGAGAACGACGCCCGGGCCCAGGCCGCGATGCACCAGAGCATCGCACTGGCGCAGGTCAACAGTGGCCGGTACGAGGAAGCGCGCCAGCATCTGCTCGACGGACTGGCCTGCATCGATGTGGACGACTGGGAGGAGGGCCGGAACGGCATCCTCAACAACCTCAGCGCGGTCCACCAGCGCCTCGGCGACCCGCGAGCGGCGATCGACTGCGCCCGCCTCTCACTGGCGCTCAGCCGTCAGTCGGGCAACGACGGTGGTGAGGCGATGTCACTGGCCAACCTCGGGTTCTCGTACTGGCAGCTCGGCGCGTTCGCGGAGGCCGACAGGCACTTCTCGGCGGCGCTGGAACGGGGCGAGCGGGCTGGAGCGCGCTACAACGTGGCAGTGCTCCTGGTGGACCTGGCGAACGTGCACCGGGACCGGGGCAGCCACGCCAGCGCCGATGATCTCTATGCCCGCGCGCTCGTCGCCAATCGGGATCTCGGCTACCGCTACGGCGAGGCGACGGCTCTTGCGGGGCGCGCGGTGCTCTGGTGTGACACCGGTCGGGCGGCGCTCGCTCTCGCCGACGCCGAGCGGGCGGTGACGCTGACCCGGGAGATCGGCGACGCGGGCACCGAGGCATGGGTGGCGGACGCCTTGGGACGCGTGTTGCTGGCACTGGGCCGCCTGGACGAGGCAACCCAGAGGCACGATCGAGCGCTGGAACTGGCACGGCGTACCCGATTCTGCTGGGGTGAGGCGACGGCCCTGACCGGCCTCGCCGCCGTTGGGTTGGCCGCGAACGACCTGGTGGCCGCCGCCCGGCATGGCCGGGCGGCGTTGGCCCTGGCCGCCGGTGCCGGCTACCAGCCGATCGAGATTCGGGTGTCCCGCATCCTCGCCCGAGTTGCGGAGAAGCTTGGCGACGCGGCCGAGGCGCTTCGGCTCGACGAGCGTGCGGCATGGTTGGTAGAGGAGACCGGGTACGCGCCGTAGAACGGGTTGCCACCGTCGCGTCGGGCGCGTCGAGTACGGCCGCGAGCCGCGACAGCCTGTGGGCCGGCGGTGACAGCCGCTGCGCTGTCACCGCCGGCCCGGTCCCCCTAGCAGTTACGGCAGCGGACGACCGAGGCGGGCGCAGGTGGGCGTTCCGTAGGTTCCGCCCGTGTAGGCGGGGAACTTCAGGGACGCGCGTGACTGCGGCCCGAACTGGCCGTCCGCGCTGATGCCCGCCTTGCTCTGGGCGTACTTCAGCGCGTTGAAGGTCAGTTGGCCGAACGCTCCGTCATCCTCGAGCCGCGCCTTGCCGGCGGGCGCGAGGTAGCAGTCGTTCAGGGCCCACTGGAGGGCCACCGTGCCCGGCCCGCCGTCGCCCCAGACCAGCGAGCACGGCAGGACGCCGTACCTGCCGACCGGCGCGGCGACCTGATAGCCCGCCTGGTTGCTGACGACGTCGTAGGACTCGCACTCCGGCTGACTGCGAGCATGGGCGGGGCTGGCGGCGACGAGCGTGCCCGCGAGCACGGTCATCAGCAATGCGAGCAGTGCTGCCAAACGCTTCATCGAGTTCTCCTTCATCGCAGTGTCGTCCGGTTCCCGGGGCCCCCGTCGGGCTGCTCCCCGGGCAGCCGGGCTCCTCGGCGGACACCCACCGCACGGCTTCGTGTCCTGGAGTCAGGCTGGTTCGGGGCGGGGTTGTCCGACAGGGCGGCGGCACCGGACAAACAACGCCGGACAATCCTCCGGGCGTCCGGGTAGCTCGGTCAGCGATTCGTCGGCGCGCCGCAGGAGGGGTCGTACCGCTCTGATGGGATGTGCGTCGCCCACTCCTGCCGGGTCAGCTCACGGCCGGCCAGGGCGCAGATCCGGGCCCTGGCGGCGCGGAGATCGAACGACCAGCTGATGATCCGGCCGTCCTCGGCGCCGGAGATGAGAGTTCCGGCCGCGGTGAAGGCGAGCCCGCGGACTCTCGCGCCATGGCCGCTGAGGGTCGCCACGCGTTGCCGGGTAGCGGTGTCCCAGACGACTATGGTGCGGTCGTCGCCGGCGGACGCGACCCTGCGGCCGTCACGACTGAAGGCAAGGACCTGGACGGGCGCGGTGTGGCCGAGCAGAACGGCGAGTTCGCTGCCGGTCGCGGCGTCCCAGAGCTTGACGGTACGGCTGTCGCCTGCGGTCGCGAACACAGCTCCGTCGGGGCTGACCGCGATGTCCTGCACGGTGCCCTGCTGGCTTCTCACTCGGCTGAGAAGTTTGCCGGTGGCGACGTCCCAGGTGTTGACGAAGCCGCCTACGCTCGCGCCCAGGAGCCGGCGGCCGTCCGGGGTGAAGGCCAGCGACGTGACGATCTGCGCCGGGAACCTGGCTGAGATGTCGGTCGGGTTGTTGATGTCGCCGACGTCCCAGATGAAGGGGCCGAGCGTGGCGGCTGCGACGAGACGTCCGCCGGGATCGAAGGCGACGTCCGTGGACGCACCGACTCCCTTGGACACGATCGGTCGTGTGGCATGTCGTTGACTGTGGAGATCCCAGATCGTGACGATGTTGTTCCGGGTCACGGCGGCGAGCCGGAGCCCGTCGGGGCTGAACGCGACGGCCTGCACCTCGTCCGGGTGCCCGGCGAGGACTGCCACCTGCCTACCGTCGGTGTCCCAGAGGCGGACGGTGCCGTCGCTGCCCGCCGAGGCGACACGGGTTCCGTCCGGGCTGATCTTCATGTCCTTGACCTGCGCCGCGAAACCGCTGAACGGGGCGTCCTCCAGATTGTGTAGCACGATGGTTCCGTTGAAGCCGGCGGAGGCGAGCATCGCCCCGTCCCGGCTCAGTGCGACGGAGACCGTCTCGGTGCGGCCCCGGTCCTGAAAGGTCTGCAGGGACTCGCGGCGTCGCACGTCCCAGATGGTGATCGCGCCGTTCTCGTCGGCCACGGCGAGCTTGCTGTCGGTGGGCGCGGAGATGGTCCACGCGTAGCGGCCGGCCAGCGGTAGCGGCGGGAGGCGGACCGGCTGGTCGCCAGCAAGATCCCACAGGTACACCCCGCGGTCGTCGGCGGAACCCGCGAGGACGTACCCGGAGGGACCGAAGGCGACCGAGAAGACATGCTCGGCGGGCAGCCTGGCGATCACCGTGCCGGTCGCCACCCGCCAGGCGGCCGGGTGCTCGACCCCGTCGGTGGAGACGAGGATCGCGCCGTCGTGGCTGAACGTGAGCGACCTGACCGGATTCCGGTGCTCGCGGAGCAGGGTGCGAGTTGTGGTCCGCAGATCGTAGAGGGCGATGTCGCCGGCACGGCCGGCATTCGCGTCGGTGCCACCCGCGAGGCCGACGGCGAGCTTGGTCCCGTCGGGGCTGATGGCCATGCCCGACCCGAGGCCGTTCACCGTCAACCGGGTCTTCTGTCGGCGCGTCGCCACGTCCCAGATGATGACGGACCTGTCGATCCCGACGGAGGCGAGCAGCCTTCCGTGGTCCGCGAAGGCCAGGTCGGCGGTCCGACCGGTGTGGCCGGAGAGGGTGGCGATCCGCTCGCCACGTGCGGGGTCCCACAACCCGATGGTGCCGTCGCCGGCCGCGGACGCCAGCAGGGAATGGTCCGGGTTGAACGCGACCGTGTAGATGGACGGCCCACCGACGTTGAGTTCGGTGCGCCGGGGCGCGGCAGCCGCGCTGAGCACGCTGCCCCGGGTCTCGGTGTTCGAGTTGAGATGGTCGGCCTCGACGGCCAGCAGGCCGGCCAGATCCGGATCGGTGGCGAGCAGGGACCGGGCCTGCAGCGACAGTTCACTGGAGAGCGTGGCCACCTGCTGTCGGCGGGCGTCCTGGCGTTGTCGTACCGCGACGCCGCCACCCAGCAGCGCGAGGACGAGGAGCGCCGAGATGCCAGCGACGAAACGCTTGAACAGGCGGGCCTGACGCCGGGCGGCGTTCTGCTCGGACGCCGCGAGAGCGGAGCTGGCGTGCAGGAAAGAGCTTTCGAGCTCGTTGAGCTCCTCCGGATGGTCCTCGGCCAGGGCCTGCGCGCCCAGGAGTTGGGTGCCCCGGTACAGCGCCCCGGCATCACGGTGCAGCGTCGCCCAGGTGTGCGCGGCTTCGGTGAGTCGACGGTGGATCAGCAGGTTCGCGCGATCATCGGTCAGCCATCGGTGTAGCCGCGGCCAGGCCCGGATGAGTGCCTCATGGGCCACCTCCACCGTGCCGTCGCCCAGGACCACCAGACGGGATTCGGCCAGTTGGTCCAGGACCCGGGCGGTGACATCCGCGTCGGCGATACCGTCGAGTTCGGTTCGCATGATGGGCCGCCGGGTGTCCTCGGTACCGTCGCCCAGTGCGGTGAGCCGCAGGAAGACCCGCCGAGCGGCCTGTTGCTCGGCTGCCCCGAAGTCGCCATAGGCCCGCTCGGCGGTCTGGGCGATCGCCCCGCGCACGCCGCCGCTCGCCTGGTACGCCGACAGGGTGAGGGTCTCTCCGCTGCGCCGTTGCCACGTCTCGAGGAGCGCGTGCGAGACGAGCGGCAACGCGCCCGGCTCGTCGGCGGCATCGGCGAGCACCGTGCTCACCAGCTCGGCTTCGACGCCCATGCCGACCTGGGCGGCGGGCCGGACGATGATCTCCCGTAGGTCGGTGGCGCTCACCGGCCGCACCAGCAGGTGCGCATCGTCGTCGAGCGCGGCGGCCAGGTGCGGATACTGCATGAGGTGGGCGAGGAAGTCGGCGCGTACCCCGAGCACCACCGTGGTGCGGCGGTCGGGCCCCTGCGCGGCGTCCAGCAGCGCCTCGATGAACCGGCGGCGCTCCGCCTTGTCGGGGCAGAGCGTGAACACCTCCTCGAACTGATCCACCACCAGCAGCGCGCGGGTCTGCGGCGGGCCGCCCGCCAGTGCGTTCCGCACCGCGATGTCGAGCGCGGCGGCATCCGTCGCCAGATTCCTCCGGATGTCTGGGGCATCCTGGCCGGTCAACTTCGCGACCTCGACGGCCAACGCCTCCAGCGGGCGTTCGGTCGGCGTCAACAACATCGTCTGCCACCGCTGCGCGAGCCCACTGTCGGCGGCGATGGCACCCAGCAGACCGGCCCGCAGCAACGAGGACTTGCCGCTTCCGGAAGCCCCGATGACCGCGCTCAGGCACCGCCGTTCGGCCCGTGCCAGCAGGCGTTCGACCAGCTCCGTACGGCCGAAGAACAGCTCGGCCTGCTCGGGCTGGAATGCCGTCAGCCCCTGGTACGGGCAGCGCTGCGCGGTGGTCTCGACGGCGCCGGAGGCGACCGCGGCTTCGGCGATGGCCGACCACCGTGCCCGCCACTCGTCCACGTCACCGCCACAGACCTGGACGTACGCGAGCGTCACCTCCAGCGACGGCAGCCGGTCACCCTTCGCGGCGTCCGCCAACGTGCTTGCCGAGTAGTGCGCACGCCGAGCCAGGAGCCGATAGCTCGGATTGCCCGCGTGCTCCCGCAACTGTCGTAGCTGCCACGCCAACCGTTGCGTCGGGCCCGCAGTCGGGTCCACGGGCTTCTCCGGACGGCCCAACACCCACCTCCGCATACTGGGCCGCAACTCTGGCCGCGCGACCATGGCGAGCTTCGGCACGGGCGCCCGTCGGATCGGGCCAGAAGAAGTATCCAGTTGCGCCGATGCGGTCGCGGGCTGGGGCTCGCTGGTCGAGGACCGCGACGAAAGCGCCCAGGTCACGCGGCGCTGCCTGCCCGACGGGGACGAACGGCCCAGCACTGATGTCGAGGATGTCAGGGGCGTCCGTCGGAGCGGGGGACACTCAGGCGGGTCTGGCGTTGCGCTACCGTCAAGGTGCCCAAACCGGCGTCGATCAGTCCGCGTCCGCCGGCCGTCGACGGCCCGCAGGACCCCACCACATCCAAGGAGAACCCGATGCCGGAGCCCGAGCCCGCCCAGGACGCCCCCGCTGTCGCTGCCGACGCCTCACCAACGGCCGAGACCGAGATCGACACCGACGCGCCTGCCGTTCCCCTGAACCGGGCTGCCCGACGCGCGAAGGGCAAGGTCGCCTCGCCTCAACCGCATGGAAAGGGTCAGCACCTCGGCGGCCGGGGCTCGGTCCAGAGCCCTCGCCAGTACGGTAACCGCCGTAGCGGTTGATCCGTTGATGGGCGCTTTGTCAGCGCCGGGCGGAGCGCAATCCGGAAGCCGGCGTACGTCGGCTTTGTCGGCGACCACGGGTACGGTTTCGGTGCTCGACACACACGGGCATCGGCGGCATTCGTCGGGGCGGGAACGGCCGGCCCGGTGGCGGCGGGCCGTGGGAGGGAGCGAGGGTGGCGCAACCGAGAGCACTGGTGGTTCGGGGCGGTTGGGAGGGGCACCAGCCGGTCAAGGCCACGGAATTGTTCCTCCCGTTCCTCGAACGTAGCGGCTATGCCGTACGTGTCGAGGAGTCGCCAGAGATCTACGCCGATGCCGCCGAGATGGCCGAGACCGACCTCGTCGTGCAGTGCACGACGATGTCGCAGATCACCGCCGACCAGGTGGCGGGGCTCAGCGCGGCGGTCATCGCCGGTACGGGCTTCACCGGCTGGCACGGCGGCATCGTGGACTCGTTCCGTGCGTCATCCGAATACCTGCACCTGGTGGGCGGCCAGTTCGCGACCCACCCGGGCCGGGAGCCGTGTGAGCGGCACGGTGGCCCGGAGGACAACTTCCTGCCGCACACGGTGCGCATCACCGACCTCGGTCGGGAGCATCCGATCACTGCGGGCATCGAGGACTTCGACCTGGTCACCGAACAGTACTGGGTGCTGCACGACGACCTGATCGACGTGCTGGCCGTGACCACCCACCCCACGCAGGCCTGGCATCCGTGGCACCGGCCGGTCACCTCACCGGCGATCTGGACCCGACTCTGGGGCGCCGGGCGCATCGTCGTGACGACCCCGGGGCACAGCCTTGACGTGCTGGAGCACGCCGCCGTTCGTACCGTGATCGAGAGGGGGATGGTGTGGGCGACCCGCACCGCGTCGGCGTCGTAGGTCTCGGGGTCATCTCCCGCGCGTACCTGGACACACTCGCGGACCACCCCGAGGTGAGCATCGCCGCGGTGGCCGATCTCGACGCCTCCCGGTCGTCCGCGGTCGCGGCCGCGATTCCCGGAGCCGAGGCGTTGAGCGTCGAGCGGCTCCTCGCCCGCCCGGACGTGCAGACGGTGCTCAACCTCACGATCCCCGCAGCGCACACCGACATCTCGCTGGCGTCGATCGATGCGGGCAAGAACGTGTACGTCGAGAAACCGCTCGCCGTGACGTTCGCGGACGGCCGCTCGATCATCGAGCGGGCCGCGTCGGCCGGCGTCCGTGTCGGGTGTGCGCCGGACACCGTCCTGGGCACGGGTACGCAGACGGCACGGGCGGCGATCGACGGCGGCCTCATCGGACGCCCGATGTCCGCGTCAGCGGTCATGGTCGGTCCGGGGCACGAACGCTGGCATCCCAACCCCGACTTCTACTACGCCCCGGGTGGCGGCCCGATGCTGGACATGGGGCCGTACTACATCTCGGCGCTCATCCACCTGCTCGGTCCGGTCCGGGCGGTGACCGGCGCCGCCAGCCGCCTGCGTGCCGAGCGCGTCATCGGCTCAGGCCCGCGCACCGGCCAGCGGATCCCGGTGGGGGTGGACACCCACCTGACCGGCGTACTCGAGCACGCCAACGGTGCTCTCTCCACCATCACGACGAGCTTCGACGGCGTCAGGACGACGGCCGCGCCGATCGAGGTACACGGGGAGGCCGGCACGCTCGCCGTACCCGATCCGAACAACTTCGACGGTACGGTCCGCCTCTTCGCGCTCGGCGGCAACGAATGGCGCGTTCTCGAACCGTCGGCCGGTTACGCCGAGGGTTCCCGGGGCATCGGTCTGATCGACCTGGTCAGGGCCGACGACGCGCGTCCGCCGCGCGCCGACGGCGACGTCGCTCTGCACGTGCTCGACACGATGACCAGCCTGATCCGGTCGGCGACGGAAGGTCAGCGGATCGAGCTGACGACGGTGGTGGAGCGGCCCGCGCCGGTTCCGCTCACCGCGGTCGAGGACTGGAAGGTGTACCAGGCTTCGTGAGGTGATCGCGTTGGCAGGCGGAAGGGCCGGCAGACGCCGACAATGGGAAGAGTGGCACCCGCCTTCGTCCTGCACCACCACCGCAAACCCCGACCGCACTTTGACCTGCGGCTCGAGGAGGACGGTGTGCTGCGCTCGTGGGCGGTGCCCCGCGGTCTCCCGGACAGCCCCGGCGACAACCGGCTCGCGATCGCCGTGCCCGACCACGACCTCGACCACCTCACCTACGAGGACGTCGACAAGTCGATAGCCGACATCGGCACCTGGGAGGAGCACGACCGCACCGACCGCCGGATGCTGTTCACGTTGCACGGCCGCACCGGCCGCCGACGGTATGCGCTCATCCGCACCGGCGAGGGGTGGCTGCTCCACCTGACAAAAGAGCAGCCTCCGGCATCGGACTACTGACTCGGTGGGCCTTAGCATCACTGGCATGGCAACGCGGCTTGTACAGATCAACATGAAGGCTCGGGACGACTCCGCGCTCGGCGGTTTCTGGGCGAAGGCGCTCGGTTGGGGAGTCTCCAGTGAGGGACCCGGCGTGACCAACCTCGAACCCGAGGGCTTCGTCTACCCCGATCCCGTAGCTGTCTGCGTCGACCTCGTCGTCTCTTCGGAGCCCAAGACGGTGAAGAACCGCGTGCACGTGGACCTCGCCACCACCTCGGCGGCCCATCAGGCGGAGGTGGTCGCGCGCCTGAAGGATCTCGGCGCGCGCGATGCCGACGTGGGTCAGGGCGACGTGCCGTGGACGGTTCTGGCCGACCCGGAGGGCAACGAGTTCTGTGTGCTGGATCCCCGACCGCTCTACGGGGACACCGGGCCGATCGCCGCCGTGGTGGTCGACTGCGCGGATCCGCCAGCCCTGGCGCGGTTCTGGAGTGAGGCCACGGACTGGACAGTGCACGAGGTGACCGACCAGGGGGCGAGACTGCGCTCGGCCAAGGGCGTCGGCCCCTATCTGGAGTTGGTCCGTACACCTGACGTGAAGAGCGGGTGGAACCGCGTCCATCTCGACGTCCGCCCGTACCCCGGTGACGACCTGGAGGCCGAGGCGGCCAGGCTGCGGAGTCTCGGCGCGAGCCCCGTCGACCTGGGTCAAGACGTCCCGTGGAGGGTGTTCGCCGACCCGGAGGGCAACGAGTTCTGCCTCCTCACCCCGGGCTGACCCCAACCCCCGTCGACCGCTCACCGCAGCCCGCGGTCGGGTTCCGCCGCCGGATCGAACGATGAGCGCCGCGACTCAGTCCGAGCTGTGGGGTTGTGACGCGGTGGCCTCGACAGTCTGGCGTGCGCCGTGGACAGCGACCCCGGTCAGCCGGATCCTCCCCAGCGCCTCGGGGACATGTGGATCGGTGGTGAGGATCCCGTTGTCGACATCGATTCCGAGCATCGTCCGCAGGAACAGCAGGGGCGCTCCGCTGGCCCAGGCCTGGGGATTGCAGGCGGTGGGGTACGGCACGGGTCGTCGGCCGAGGGAGCGGTCGTACCCGGAGATAGCCTCGGGCAGGCGGTACTCGAAGTGGGCGGCGGCCTCCAGCATCGCCATCGCGATGCGGTTCGCCGCGTCGCGGTGGCCGTACCGGGCGAGGCCGGCCGCGATGATCGAGTTGTCGTGTGGCCACACGGTCCCAAGGTGGTAGCCGATGGGGTTGTACCCCACGTCCTCTGTGGACAGAGTCCGGACACCCCAGCCGGAGAACATCTGGTCGGACATCAGATGCCGGGCCACAGTGGCGGCGCGGTCCGGCGGGACGATGCCGCTCCACAGCAGGTGACCCATGTTCGAGGTCATCGAGTCGATGGGGCGCTTGTCGGCGTCGAGGCCGATCGCGTAGTAGCCGCCGCGCGCGGGCAGCCAGTAGTCGCGGTTGAATCTCTCGCGCAGCTCGGCGGCTTCGGTACGCAGGCGTCGCGCCAACGCGCTGTCGGCCCAGGGCCCGTCGGCGAGTTGCGCGGCGCGGAGCTTCGCGTCGTAGGTGTAGCCCTGGATCTCACAGGTGGCGACCGGCAGGGAGGGGAGCGTGCTGTCGGCGAACTGGACGCCATCCGGTGAGTCGCGCCAGCAGTGGTTGCGCATGCCTTCGGGGGAGCGGGTGGCGTACTCGACGTAGCCGTCCCCGTCGCGGTCGCCGTAGTCGTCGATCCAGCGCAGAGCCGCGTCGGCGTTCGGACGCAACCGCTGCACCAACGCGTCGTCGCCCGTCCACCGCCAGTACTCGGAGAGCAGGATGAGCCACAGCTGGGTGGTGTCGGCCGAGCCGAAGCACGGGCCGTACGGCATGATGCCGAGCTGCGTCAGCTCGCCGGACCGGAACTCGTGAAGGATCTTCCCTGGTTCCTCGTCGCTGAAGTTGTCGACGACGCTGCCCTGGTGCGCGGCGAGGGTGACCAGCGCGCCCCGGGCGACGTCGGGTCCACAGCTGACGCTCTGGTAGGCGGTGATCAAGGTGTCCCGACCGAAGATCGCCAGGAACCAGGGCATGCCGGCGGCGAGCAGGACCACCTGCTCGCCTCGGATCTCCTTGGCGATCCGCATCGACACCAGATCGCTTGCCGACTTGTGGTACACGCTGCGCAGCAGGTCTGATTCGGCGCTCAGGTGGGGCTTGTTCGCCCTCCACCGCGAGGCTGCGTCGTCGGCACCGTGGTCCTGGTCCTCACCGAAGGTGCGGCTGGCCGGCTGGTAGTCCTTCCCCTGACAGTTCAGCAGCACCCGCAGCTCACAACCCCAGCTCTGGCCGCGCCCCAGGTGCACGTCCCAGACCAGTGCGTCGCCCTCGACCCGGTCGGCACGGGGCTCGGCCTCGACTGTCGTGACCGCCGACCAGTGCGAGTTCTGGTAGGAGAAACGCAGCGCGGACCCGTCCGACCGGTGCGTCCGCCGGATGTCGGTCAGCCTGCTCCGCCCCGCCCCCTTGATTTCGAAGAGATCAGCGAAGTCGGCGCCGACATCCAACCGCAGACGCACGGAGATCGGCTCGGCGCCGAAATACTGCACCGTGATCCGCTCGTACATGCCGTCGCCGACGAACCGTTCCCGCCGCACGCCGACCCGGTTCGCGGCCAGGCCCTCAACCTCGGGGTTCGCGAGAAAGAAGGCCGCCGAGTACGGATCGACAGGGTTCGCGCTGAGGACGAGCGGAGCGAGCCCGTCGAGCGTCATCTCCCAACGGCTGATGTATCGGGTGTCGTCGTGCACCAGACCAGCGATGGAGTCGACCGGTACGTCACCGGCCGGATTGGACAACATGAAGGTCCGGCCTTCAAATATGCCGACCGCATCGGAGCCCAGTTCCGGCGGCATGTCGCGGTTGGCGCCGCCGTGAGCTTTGTCGGGTTGTTGGGTTGTCGACGGAGACCCGGACGGCGTCGACCGAGATTGCATGGCGTTCTCCCCCCGCCCCCGGTTGGCAGGGTAAAGACCCCGCCATGCACCGCAGTCTAGGACTCGAAAGAATGACCTCGCTGCGATATCGAAGGGCACCCACCGGGTTCGGGCAACGGCCCTGTTGCGGCGAAAAACGGCAGTTTGTGGCCGGAGTGGGCTCCCATCGGAGACGTTGGCTTTAGGGCAAACACCCCTCTATGGTTGGGGGCATGCCGCCGGTGACCTTCCGCTCGCCCGCCGCCACCGAGGTGGCGGTGGGCGGTGCTGTCCGCGTGCCGACGGCGACACGCCTCATGGCCGACATGCGGGTGCCGGTTGTTCGCGCGCCGCACACCGCGTCCACGCACAAAATGTCGAGCCCGATCCGAACCGGCCGAGGCCCACCCCCGGAGTCGTTGCATTTCAGAACGACCGCCAGGGCGAAGCTATCCAAGCTTCGGCCCTTTTTGTTTTCCACGTCCATTTCCCCTCGAAAGGCAGATCATGAGCGTCGATCATCGTCGTACTCTCGACCAGAGTTGGCTGGCTGACCTGCGAGTGTCCCTGGCGGACGACTTCGCCACCCAGACGGCTCGGCTGCGGGAACTGACCGAGCTCAACGCGGACACCGGCGACCCCGGCGAGGCCCACAACCAGGCCGCGCTGCTGATGGCCACCCGCCAGAACATCGAGCAGATCACCGGGGCGCTGAGCCGGATCAGCGACGGCACCTACGGCGCCTGCCAGAAGTGCCACCAGAGCATCCCGGCCGAGCGGCTCGAGATTCTCCCGCACGCGCGCTTCTGCGTGCCGTGCCAGGAGAAGCAGAACAGGTGACGCCCCGGTGTGGCTGCCGTGCCGCCGACGCGGCAGCCATCCGGGCGTTCGACGGCGAACATCCGCAGCTCACGCTCGGTGAGGTGGCCAGACGGGTCGGGGCGGCCCGAGCCGGTCGGCCGACGCCGATCCACCTCGGCTCAGCGCAGGGCCGCCGCGCTGACGATCGGGGCCGGACGCCGCAGGTACCACTCGGCCACCGCAAGGTTGATCAACCAACCGGCCACCACCAGGCCGGCCCGGAGGTTCCCGTCGGGCTGCTCGCCGGCCGCGAGGAGGTACGGCGCGTGGGTGAACGCCTGGGTGCCGGCACCGAGGCCGATCGCGTAGCCGCGCACCATCCACCTGCGGTGCTGGGTGATGTCCCGGCGAAGCACGGCGGCGAGGCCGAGCAGGATCGAGCCGGCCATGGCCGAGCCGAAAACGAGCCGCATGACGGCGAGCACGTCGTTGTCATGGGCCGGCAGGTCGTACGCGACGGCCATCCACAGACCGGTGAACGCGACAGCCAGCCCGCACGGGACGAGCAGCCGGCCGGCACGGCGGTGCCAGGATCGGCGGCGCAGCCGGGGTACGAACTGGAACGCGCCGAGGATCGTGTAGACCACCGCGCCGACGATGTGCAGCACCACCGGCAGCGGATCGGCGACGAAGCGCGCGTTCGCCGGGGTCACCTCCGGTCCGCTGCCCAACTCGGTGAGCCGCCCCGCGCCGGCCAGCATCGGTATCAGGCCCAGCAGGATCAACGCGGCCGGTAGCCGCCACTCGCGCATCGTCATGCCACCGATGGTGGACGCCGCACCCGCCTCGGCTCATCGGCAGATGGGCCGCGATCGGGTCGGCCCATGGTCGGACGCCGTCGTCGTACTTCCGCCTGTCACCAGTGCCTCCGGCTGCGGTTGGTCTCGTACGCCCACATCGCGACCTCGACCCGGTTACGCACACCCAGCTTGGTCATCAGGCTGGTGACGTGCGACTTGACAGTGCTCAACGTGATGTGGAGCTCGTCGCCGATCTCCTGGTTGGTGCGCCCCCGCGCCACGGCGACCAGGACCTGCTCCTCCCGGTCGGTGAGTGCCTCGACGGGCTGCTTGCGCGGCGCGGCCGGATCCGCGTCGGCGAACGCCTTCAGCAGCCGCGTGGTGACGCTCGGCGCGATCAGCGCGTCCCCGTTGGCGGCTGCGTGCACGGCCTGGCTGAGCAGGTCGGGACCGGCCTCCTTGAGCAGGAAGCCGCGGGCACCGGCCCGCAGTGCCGCGTACACGTACTCGTCGAGGTCGAAGGTCGTGATGACGACAACCGCGAGTGGCTCCGGGACCGTTGGCCCGGCGAGCGCCCGGGTGGCCTCGATGCCGTCCATGCCCGGCATCCGGATGTCGAACAGACACACGTCGGGGCGGAGCCGCCGAGCGAGCCCGACCGCCTGCCGACCGTCGCCGGCCCCACCGACGACCTCGATGCCGGGCTGCGTGTTCAGGATGATGGTGAGCCCGGTGCGGACAATCTCCTGGTCGTCCGCCACCAGCACGCGAACCGTCACGCGCCGGCCCCCTCGCGTGGGAGCACTGCCGTGACGGTCCACCCACGATCCTGATCGGGGCCGGCCTCGCAGGTGCCGCCGAGCAGGTCGGCACGCTCCATCATGCCCACCAGGCCGAAGCCGGGCGAGCCGGTCGGGCGGGCGGCGGCGGCCTCGCCGTCGTCGCTGACCCGCAGGCGCACGGACGTGTCGTCGGCCGCGACGCTGACCTCGATGCGGGTGGCGTGGCGGGCGTGGCGACGAGCGTTGGTGACCGATTCCTGAGCAAGGCGGTAGAGCGCGGAACCGACGGTGGGCGGAAGGTCGTCGAGGTCGCCGCGCAGGTCCACGTCGACGGTCGGCCCGGTGCGGAACCGGCCAGCGAGCCGCTCGATGTCGGCGACCTGCGGGTTGGGCCCCAGGTCGGCGGGCTGGTCGCGGCGCAGGACGCGGACCATCGCGCGCATCTCGGCAAGCGCACGGGACGCCTCCGCCTCGATGGTGCGCAGCGCCTCGACGGCGGCACCCGGCTGGCTCGCCGACGCGGCGATGCCGGCCTGGGCGCGGATCGCCATCGCCGACACGTGGTGGGCCACCGTGTCGTGCAGGTCGCGGGCGAGCCGCTCACGCTCCAGCAGCTTCACCTGATCGAGCTCGCGCAGTCGGGCAGCCGCGCGGAAGCGGATCGCGGCACCCAGCGTGGCGGCGGCGAACATCACGGCGAAGCCGGCGACCAACTCGCCGCCGTCGATCGACCCGACCAGGCCGGCGGCGGTCACCTTGGCCACCACGAAGAACGAACCGATCACGGCATCCCGGCCGGAACCCCAGCGGAACAGCGCGTGGACCAGGAGAACCAGGAAACTCGCCGTGAACAGCTGGCAGGGATCGCCGGGCAGCACGAACGGGGCGACAGTCGTGCAGCCGAACGCGATCACCACCATCGCGAGCGGCTTCGTACGCCGCCACCGGAGCGTGGGCAGCAGCGCGAGCGCGACGACGACGCACCCCACCCGCCACGGCAGATCGGGTCGGAGGATCCCCTCCACCACCATCGCCGACGCCAGGACGGCGATCACCGCCCAGTCACGCCACGCACGGGACGGAGCGGGGGAGACACGCGGCTCGGCCAACACGGCGTGCAGGCGAGGGTGCATGGGCTCATCGTACGAACGGTGGTGCGACTCCAGATCGTCCCAAAGTACGAGTCGGGTGGCCTGATTGCTGGTCGATCACGGGAGCTGGAGTTTGGCGCGGACGGCGGCGGCGTCCGGGTGGTTGAGGGCCGTGAAGATGTCAAGCGCCCGCTGCCAGTCGGCCCGGCCGGAGCTGGGGTCGCCGAGGGCGTGACGGGTGTCGCCGAGCCGGCTGAGGGTGTCCGCCTCGCCCCAGAGGTCGCCGAGGTCGCGGGTCAGTTCGAGCGTCCGCTCGTAGCACTCCACGGCCCGGCCGTACTGGCCGAGGTGGTGGTGTGCGAAGCCGAGGCTGTCCCAGGTGGCGGCCTCCCCGGCACGGTCGTCGAGCTGCTGGAGGAGTTCGAGAGCCTGCTCGCAGTACGCCAACGCCCCGAGGTGCTCACCGAGCTGGGCGTGGCACCAGCCGACCGCGTTGAGCGCGTCGGCCTGCGCCCTGCGATGGCCGGCGGCCTGGGCCAGGACGAGGGTCCGCTTCGAGTGCTCGAGGGCCTTCCGCGGCTCGCCCTGCCGGTCCCACAGTGAGGCGAGGTTCTGGTGCGTACGCGCCTCGCCCTCGACGTCTCCGGCGCGGACGTACAGGTCGAGGGCCATGTCGAGGTGGCCCATCGCGTCGGCGTACCTGTTCACCACGGTGTGGGCGCCGGCGAGGAAACGGTGCGCGACCGCCTGCGCGACCGGGTCGCCGAGACGCTCGGCGGCGAGCAGGGCCGCCCGGCAGGTCTCGACGCGGTCCTGCCAGTGCCCCTGCCGGTCCAGGAACGTGTCGAGGGCCCGCCCCAGCCGCCAGGTGTGCGCGTCGAACCCGGCACCGACGGCCTGGCGGAGCGCGGCGAGCAGGACCGGGTGCTCGGCGGTCAACCAGGCCAACGCCTCCGCGTGGGTGGTGGGCGACTCGGGACGTACACCGGCCGCGGGCGGGCTCATGAGGTGGTCCACCGGGTCGCTGTGTGGGCGCAGCAGTGCGTCGGCGGTGTGGGTGCTGTGGGTGTAGTGGTCGAGAAGCCGGGTTGTGGCGGCCCGGCGGTCCAGCTCGGGGTCGGTGCCGTCGCTGAGTTCGGCGGCGTACGCCCGCAGCAGGTCGTGCGCCGTGAACCGGCCGGGCCGGTACTCGGCGAGCAGGTTCGCGCGGGTCAGCTCGGTCAACGACCGGCGGGCTCCGTCAGGAAGACCCGCCAGGCTCGCCGCTGCGGCCACCGTGATGTCCGGGCCGGGATGCAGGCCCAGCAACCGGAACAGACCGGCCGCCGGCGGGGTGAGCGCTGTGTACGACCAGGAGAACACCGCGCGTACCTCGCCGACCGCGTCACCCGCGTCCAGGACACCGAACCGCTGACCGGCCGTCCCCAGCTCGCTGGCGAGGATGGCCAACGGAAAGCCGGACTGCTGGGCTCTGGCCGCGGCGATGCTCAACGCCAGCGGTAGCCGGGCGCAGGCGGCGATGATCGACTCGGCGGCCTCCGGCTCGGCGGCCACCCGTTCGGCACCGAGCCGATTGGTGAGCAGGTGACTGGCCGCGTCGCGGCTGAGCAGGCCCAGCGGAATCGGGTGCGCGCTGTCGAGGCTGACCAGAGAGGTGAGCTGGTTGCGGCTCGTCACCAGCACCATCGCGGTGGGTGTGCCGGGCAGCAACGGACGGACCTGTTCGGCGTCGCGGGCGTTGTCCAGCACGATGAGGATCCGCTTGCCGGCCAACGCGCTGCGGTACAGGGCCGCCTGGGCGTCGAGGTCGGCGGGCACCCGGGCGGCCGGCACGCCGAGCGCGTCCAGGAAGCCGTGCAGCGCCTTCGCCGCGCTCAGCGCCTGCACCCGCGGGTCGAAGCCGCGCAGGTTGACGTAGAGCTGACCGTCGTCGAACCGGTCGGCGACGCGATGCGCCCAGTGCACGGCCAACGCGGTCTTGCCCACCCCGGCGGTGCCCGAGATCGCGGCGACCACCACGGCGGTGGGCGCGGCGACGAGCTTGTCGAGGAGGGCCAACTCGTCGTCACGGCCGGCGAGACTGGCCACGTCGGCGGGCAACTGCCGGGGCATCATCCGATCGGGTGCGCGCGGCGCGCGGCGGCGGCTCTCCTCGATCCTGTCCCGGGCGGTGGCCAGCGCGCCCTGTTCGGCAGGTGTGGCACCGAGGAGCCGGACCAGCGCGTCGAGCCGGTCGGTGGGCGGCAGAGTCTTCCCGGTGAGGTATTCCGCGATCGCGGTGTGCGACCAGCCCGTGCGGGTGGCCAACTCCCGGTAGGTCAGCTCAGCGTCACCCTGCCGGCGTGCGTGCCTGCGTCGCAACGCCCTCAACAACCCGGCGAGGTCGTCGGACGTTTGCGCTCCCGCAGCATCCAGCGTCCTGCCCCCCACCGCCGACAATCGACGTCCGTCAGTGTACGGCGGTGTACGGAATCCCGGCCAGAGGCCCGGCCAGATCGGCGATCCTGCTCGCGTGCAGAGCGCACTGATCGAACCAGTGGAGGTCATGTGTCCGTACATCTCAAGCCTCTGGTCCTGGCCCTGACCGTGCTCGCGGCGACGCTCACCGTCCCGGCGGCGGCCGCGTCGGCGGCGCCCGACTCGGCCATCTGCAAGACGAAGGCGGCCTGCGCCGACGGGGGCCTGCGCGCGACGTCGTCGGGCAAGTCGGCCCGCACCACCGGCGACATCACTACCAACGCGATCCCGGTGCCCACGCCGCCCGCGTTCCCGCCGGGCACCCCCTGCTACCGCGAGGAGGTCTCCGAGGAGGTCTACGAGACAGCCACCTACACCACCATCTACGAGTTGTACTTCCAGGCGAGCGTCTGCCTGTTCTCCAACGAGATCGTGCTGTACGGCCTGGACACGTCCCTCTCCTTCCCGAACGACGTGCAGGACCCTCGACTGACCTCGATGCAGTTCGTCGTGCGCGACCAGGTCGTCAGCTACAGCCCGACCGAGAAGGACGGCTACTCCGAGCTGTGGGTGACCTTCTGCCCCGACCCGGCGCAGCCGAGCACCTGTCAGCGGTACCTGCACCGGCTGGGTCTCATGTTCAACCCCGCCTGGGTCTACCCGTTCTCGGTGTTCCAGCGGCTGAGCTGACGGTGCGGGCGGTCTTCCTCCGATGATTGATCAGGGTGTCCTGGGGCGCCCTGATCACCCGTGGCGGCATCGGTTGCCAGCCGATCTCCGCGGCGTTACGTTGGGGCATCATCGACGAACGTCTACGTCCAAACGTACGGGGGCCCGCATGTCGACGCCTGTCACTCGTCGCACCGTTCTGGCCGGTGGGGCCGGTGCCGCCATCGGCCTGGCCCTGCCCGGCGCCGCCGCCCACGCCGGTGGTCACCACGGCACCAGCGTGAGCTTCACCCTCGACGCGAGAACCCTCGACGGCGGTGAGCAGGTCACCTCGGTCACCCTCGACACCGGCCGGCTCGGGTCGATCGACCCGGCCGGCCTGACCCCCGGCACGTTCACCGTGCACGCCAAGGCCACCAGCCCGATCCCGATCGCTCCCGGCGACCAGATCTTCAGCGAGTACGACCTGGACCGCACGGTGACCGCGGCCCGGCTCGACCGGCACGGGAACATCGTGCTGGAGCTGAGCCACGCCGAAGGCCAACCCGGCGGCGGCACCCTCGGCTACATCCTGAGCAGGGGCCGCAACGTCAGACTGGACCTCGTCTACACCATCACGCAGAACACCCCGATCGTCAGGCGTCACGGCTCGCCGGTCACCATCACGCGCTTCGTGCAGGCCGGGCTGTCGAACCCCGAGGTGGACGCTTTCAGCTACCACGTCTCGGGCTCGGGCCTGAAGTACCGGCTGTACTCTCCCGACCACTCGCCCCAGCGCGGTCGCCGGCCGCTGATCGTCTGGCTGCACGGCGGCGGCGAGGGCGCCTCGCTGCCCGACGACTACTACGACAATGAGACCACCCTGCGCGCCAACCGCGGAGCGCTCGGCTTCGCCACTGCGCAGGCTCAGCGGATCTTCTCCGGCGCGTACGTGGTCGCTCCGCAGAGCACCTCCTACTGGATGGAGGACGGCCCCCGGTTCGCCCCGCTGATCCGCGAGATCGTTCAGGACCTCGTACGTCGCAAGCGTGTCGATCCGGATCGGATCTACGTGGTCGGTTGCAGCAACGGTGGCTACATGTCCCTGGAGATGACCTCGACCTACCCCGACCTGTTCGCCGCGTCGGTGCCGATCTGCGGCGTCGTCGAGCCGCTCGGCGGGGAGGGCCCGCCGCTGATCACCGACGCGGAGCTGGCGGGGATCCGGACCCCGACCTGGCTGGTCACCTCGCTCGACGACGACACAGTGCCGCCCGAGACCAACACCATCCACGCCCACGACCTCATCCCCGGGTCGCTGATCAGCCTGTACGACCATGTCGTCTGGAACGGCTACCAGTTCCCCGGCCACTGGTCCTGGATCTACGTGGCCCGCAACGACCCGAGCGTCAACGGCACGCACATCTGGCAGTGGATGGCCCGCCGCCGTCGGTGATCCGCCGTCCACGGTCACCCGAGCGAGCCACACCGCAACGGCCGCCGGGAATCACTGCTTGCGGCGTAGCTCGCGCAACACGCCGTGTCGGCGCACCGCCCACGCGAGGCGTCGGACCCGCGGGTGCCACACGAACAGCACCGCCGCCCGCCGGATCAGGCCGAACCGGTTGTCGCTCATCTGGTTCTCGACCGCCTGCCAGATCAGCTCGCGCACCCTGGCGCTGGCCAGCACCGCCCGCACCTCACGGCGCACCGCCGGGTCCTCGGCCGCCGACGCGATGGCGGCAGCCTGACCCGGCCGGTCCGCGAGCGGCTCCACCGCCGCAGCGACGAGCGGCCGACGGACCTCGTCCTGCTCCAGCAGCAACAGCACCGCTTCGCGAATCTCGACCTCGTCCAGGCCGGACCGCAGCAGACTCAGCAGGCTGCGCTCCACCTCGTGGTGATGGCCCGGGACGGACAGCGTGGCCAGCAGCCCCGCGATCTCCTCGAGATCGACGACGTGTCGCACCCCGGTGCGGAACTCCGGCAGCTCCCACGCAACCTGCAGAGCCTTGACGAGATTGCGATTCATGGACCATCGGCTACCCGGAAGCGCCAACCGGCGAAACCCCGCGACCGGTCCGGCCCGCCGCGGCAGCCACGATGCCGGCCGGGAGCGGCCGCCCGGATTCGGGCGGCCGCTCCTCAGCGGGTCAACACCACGTCAGCGTCGAATTGACCCGCGTGACGTTGCTGATCGTGTTGTTCGCCCCACCGCAGGGGCTCTGGGTGATGTTGGTGCCGCTGACGGTCAGATTCTGGAACCGGATGCCGGAGGAGATCGGGAACTCGCTCCGTGCCGCGATCCTCACCTCGCCACCGCCCGTCACCGTCCCGGACACCCCGGCGATCACGACGTTGTAGCAGTTCTCCACCAGGATCGAGTTGTTCCCCGTGTTCGAGATCGTCACCCGGTCGATGACCGCGCCACCGGACTCGGACACGCAGAAGATCCCCCGACCACCGCCGGACGCGATCACGGTTCCGACCCGGATGTTCGTCGGATAGGAGCTGCCCACCCGGCCGTTGCGGTTGGCCATCCGGAACGCCGCGTACCCGGTCCCGGCCCCGGCGTTCTGCGCGTCGACAGTGCCGACCGTGGCGTTGATGGTGTCGTTGAGCAGCAGGCCGGAATCCCGGGTGTTCCGGGCCGTGACCGTGCCGATGGTCAGACCGTCCACGCCGTACGTCTCCACCCCGTGTGTGCCGGTGCCCGACACGTACACGTTGTCGATGCGGATGTTGCGCACCTTGACCGCGCGATCTCCACCGTGGTTGTCGATCCGTACGCCCAGACCGGCCGAGAGGCGCATGTCGATCTGACCGAGGGTCAGGTTGTTCACGTTGCGCATGAAGATCCCGTACAGCGGCGAACCGGTCAGCGTGAGGTTCTGCACCTCGACGTCGGTGGTTCCCCGCGAGTACACAGGTGCCTGGTCGCCCGAGCCCGACCCGGTCACGTTGATCGTGCCGCACACCGCCAGTGTCGTGTACGACGGCAGCGACAAGCGGGAGCCCGCGCTCATCGAGCCGGAACCGCGAACCACCACCCGCTGCTTCGCCGTACGACCTGCCGAGAGCGAGTTGACCGCCGCCTGCATCGCCGACAGCATGTCCGAACCCGAGTAGACAGTCGACGAGCCGTTACGGGCCGTCCAGGTGCTCCCGCTCAGTACCGCCTCGGCGTTGCTCGAACCGCTGCCACAGCCGGTACTCCCGCCGCCTGTCGGGACCAACTGCCACTGCTGGTTCGCGCCGTTGACATCGGCGTACTGACTGATCCGGCCGCCGTCGGCGGTGGACCGCTCCCAGACCTCAAGTGCCTTCGCCGAGTGGCGGTTGATCAGCCGGACGTAGCCGCTGTCGGAGTCGAGGACCTGGAACTGCTGGTTGGCGCCGTTGAGATCGGACCACTGGCGGAAGTCAGCGCCGTCGGCGGTGTTCCACTCCCAGAGGTCCACGACCTTGCCGCTGTGCCGTGCCTTGAGTCGGTAGTAGCCACTGCCGGAGGAGACGAACTGGAACTGTTGCCACGCGCCATCGTTACGCGACCACTGCTGGATCACGGCGCCGTCCGCCGTGGAGGTGTCCCGGACGTCGAGGACCTTGCCGCTGTGCCGGTTGACCAGGACGTAGGAGGCGTTGGTGTCGATGGTCGCCGCCGCTGCCGGCGGTGCGCCGACCAGAACGGCGCCGACCGCACCGACCAGGACGGCGATCATGGCGAGCACCAGGCCCGTCCGCCGGCCGCTGGACGGTCTTGTCTCGATGGTGAAGGGCATCGCTCCTCCTGGCTGGATCGGCTGGCTCCGGGCGAGCCTGAACGGGTGTCGAGGACCGCGACGCCTCGACCTGCGGGCGGCTATTCCAGGTGGAAGGTGGCCGAGGCGCGGTCGGCGTTCGAACTGACCGCCTCCACGTAGAGCAGCCCGTCGCGGTGGCGTATGTGTCGGCCCGGGAAGTTCTGCGACTCCAGGGAGATCCCGGCGCTGTCGGCGAGGCCGGACTGGCGACGGAAGCTCGCATCGCCGCTGAAGAGGGCCGAGCCGTCGTTCTTCTCGACGTACAGGGCGTAGCCCCGGTGGCGCAGGTAGTACCCGGGGAAGTTTGTCGACTCCAGCGACACCGATCCGCCACCGGCGAGGCCGCTGACGATGCGGAACTGGGAGTCGGCCAGGTTCGTCACGTTCGGCTCGATCCGCGCCCGGTAGTCGTAGTGCCGGATGTAGCTGCTGGCCTGGTCATGTGACCGCAGCCGAACCGGTGTGGCCCCGTCGGGCACCGGGATGCCGAAGTTCGGGGTGCCGTCGGCGTTCCAGTACACCTTCTGCAGCCTGGTGCGTCGGTTCGGGTCGTTGAGCGGATCGCCGGTGATGTCGCGGTAGTTCCGGTCGTGGTAGACGAGGATGTCGCTCTGCCCGTCCTCCGAGACGGTGAACGAGTTGTGGCCGGGGCCGTACTGGCTGGTGGCCGCGTTGCTGGCGAACACCGGGTTGGGGCTCTTGCTCCAGGAGGCGGCGTCGAGCAGGTTCGCGGTGGCGGAGGCGCTCAGCATCCCGAGGCAGTAGTTGGCGTCCGTGGCGCTTGCCGAGTAGGTCAGGAAGATCCGGCCGTTGCGTTGGATGACCGCCGGCCCCTCGGCGACCCGGTAACCACGTGTCTCCCAGTCGTACGTCGGCACGACGAGCCGGGTCACGGTGCCGGTGATCTGCCATGGATTGGCACCCATGCGGGCGAGGTAGACGTTGGAGTTGTTGGGCGTGCTCGGCTCCTGCTGCGCCCAGGTCAGATAGCGCACCCCGTTGGCGACGAAGGTCGAGGCGTCCAGGCTGAAGGTGTCCCAGGGTGTCGTGATCCGGCCGCGTTCGGTCCACGAACCGGTCAGCGGGTTGGCGTTGGCGTTCTCCAGTACGTACATCCGGATCCGCCAGACGTCGTCGGTCCGGCCTGCGGCGAAGTAGACGTACCACCGGTTGTTGATGAAGTGAATCTCTGGTGCCCAGATGTGGGCGCCCATCTCTCCGCTGGTGTGGCGGCTCCAGATCGTCGTCTCCGCCGCTGTTGCCAACCCCTGCAGGGTGGTCGCCCGTCGCAGCACGATCCGGTCGTACTGCGGCACCGTCGCGGTCAGGTAGTAGTAGCCGTCGGTGTGCCGGAAGATGTGCGGGTCGGCCCGCTGGTTCGCCAACGGGTTGGTGTAGTTGACGGCCGGTGCGGCGTGCGCCGGCCCGGCCCCGGGAAGGCCGGCCGACACTGCGAGCAGCACCAACACCGCGGCCAGCACCGATCGCAGACGCCGCGGGCCACCACGGCCGGCAGGCCCCCGGCGGACGGCTCGGCGGGTGATCGGTTCGGTAGAAGCGAATGGCAGCGGCATCTGTCCTCCGCGAGGTTGGGAACGGCCATTGACCAGCACCTGTAACACCGCCGCGATGCCGTAGCCGACCCGGTCGACGCGACGCGGCGACGTCGGGCAGGACCGGGGGACGGGCGCGAAGAGCCGGGAATGTGACGGTGGCGTTGCATCCAGGTGGCCGGGTTAATGTTGGCGTTAACATCGATACCTGTCAAGGCGTGATGGTCGCCCACCTGGTCTGCACGGCAGCAGCGGCCATTCGCGTACCTGGAGGTAGTGTCCTCGGCGTGCTGCGACGGTGGATTCTGGCGATCCTGGTGACGGTGTGCGGCGTGCTGGTGGCGGTGGCGCAACTGCGTGCCGGTCTGCCCGCCAACGGCGGCGTCGAGTTGTTGGTCTTCCTGGCGTTGGCGCTGCTGCTGTCGCCGTGGGCCTTCCCCCGCTCGGTGAGCGCCGCCGAAGCGCGGCGGGCCAGCGCGTCGGACGGCCGGCCGATCGTGTACTGGCGTCCCGGCTGTCGGTACTGCCTACAGCTCCGGTTCTCCCTCGGCCGGCTGGCCAGGCGGGCGCACTGGGTGGACATCTGGCGCGACCCGGCCGCCGCTGCCGCCGTCCGCGCGGTAGCCGGCGGCAACGAGACAGTGCCAACGGTCGTGCTCGGCGAGGAGGCTGTCGTGAACCCCGACCGGGCCTGGTTCCGCGAGCGGCTCCGCTCGAGCTGACCCGGCGACACCCCTACCTCACCGGGTCGCCGGCGCGGTACACGGCGAGCGGGCGGCGCAGCACCGTGATGTCGCTCGTCGGATCGCCGTCCACGATCAGCAGGTCGGCGCGCAGCCTCCCTCGCCAGAGCGATGTCTCCTCCCCCTGCCGGGTTGGCGGCCTGCCCAATCAGGCTGGAGGGTCGGCGCCTGCAGGGTGGGTCGGGGATGTCACCCGCCGCGGTCGCGTTTTCGCCAATCCTCCCGGGGGATACCGACGCGGCCCGACTTGCCGCGCTACACGGCTGACGACAGGAGGACGGTCATGGCGTTGGCCAACCCGGCACCCGACTACTTCGAGCCCGAGGACGGCATGTTCCTCGCGACACTGCTGATCGTTCGCGATCTGGCGCGGTCGCGGGAGTACTACGAGCGGGTGTTCGGGGCGACCTGCGTCCACGAGAGCAGCTCGCTGATCATGAAGTTCTTCAACAGTTACATCATCATCAACGTCGAGGGTGGTCCGACGGACGACAAGCCGACGGTGCAGGCCACGGCGCCCGCGGACTCCAACACCCTGAGCTGCGCGATGAACATCCGGGTCCGGGACATTCGAAAACTCTACGAGGAGTGGAAGTCCCGGGGCGCGGACTTCCTCACCGAGCCGAAGGACCACGGAACGGAGATTCGCTGCTACCTGCGCGACCCGGACGGGTATCTGGTCGAGGTGGGCCAGGGCCTCTGATCGTCGGGCCGGCCGAGCGACGGCGGTGATGCCGCCTTCCTGGCATCATGCTGGTCCATGGATCATCAGGGACAGTTTGCCCGCGCCGCGCTCAAGTTGGGCATCCCGGACGACGAGATCAGCAGGTTCACCGAGCACCTGCGCTTGTCGATCCGGTTGAGCGGGGGTTCCGGTGGTGCCCCGGTCGGGCAGTTCGGTGGGTTGCCCCGACTGCCGGTGGGCGTGGACTGGCCGAGCGCCGGAGCCGGTCCGTTGCCGTTCGTCTTCTCCGTCGACTGTGCGGCGCTACCGGGAGTCGACGGCTTCGGCCTGCCGGCGGACGGCTCGCTGCTCTTCTTCCTGAACCACGAGGAGGACCACCTGGCCGGTGGGAGCGGGGAACGGAGGTACGCCCGAGTCGTGTACGTACCGGCCGGCACCGCTACCGAGGTCGCGGCGGAACCCACCAACCCCGAGGTCGTCGGCGAGCAGTACGACGTCTTCGCCACGCTCGCCGCGGAGCTGCCCCCGTGGATCGTGACGCGTGACGACGAGGACGAAGACGAGGACGACCTGTCACCCTTCCAGCAGCAGTTGGCCCGCGACCTGGAGCGTGACCTGCCGCACCTGGACGAGCTCCGCGCGTTGGCCGACGACCTCTGGCCATCCTTTGAAGGGCTCGCCAGCGCCGACATCGGCGGATATGCCGACGACGAGGTGATCAGGAGTATCGCGGAGCAGACCCTTGCCGGCCGCGAGAAGGCCGGCGAGATCGTCATCCCGGTGGCGCAGTGGTATTCCCAGGTGGAGCGGGAGCAGCACCGGCTGACGAGCGAGTGGGTGTCGCTCGCCCGCTACTCCCTTGCCGACGAGTTCTACTACGGCAGTTTCGTGATTCGCCACGACGACCTGGCCGCCGGTCGGCTGGACCAGGCGCTCTCGGTGACCGAGTTCAGTGAGTAGAGCGCCGCAGGCAGCGCATCCGCGCTGCCTGCGGTCGTCAGTCGATCAAGGGGCGGGATACCCTGACCTGCGGTGCCTCGATACTGCGTGACCAGAGGAGTCGATGCTGACATGACGGCAGGACGACCGATGCCGACCCAGGACGACGTGCTCGGGTACTTCGACACGCTGTCCAACTGGGGGCGGTGGGGCGACGACGACGAACGCGGGACGCTGAACCACATCACCGACGACGTCCGGCTGGCGGCGGCGCGAGCGGTGCGTCACGGCCGGAGCGTGTCCTGCGCCTGGGAGGTTGCCGCACCGGGGGACATGGAGCGGTCGACAACTGCGTGCCCGTGCACCGCCGACATGCCGGGTGCCGAGAACATGCCGCCCGCCTTCCACGCCGACCGGCGCTGGGGCTTCTCGTCTGAGCGGCTCGGCATCTCGTTCCACGGCAACACCCTCACCCACCTTGACTCGCCGTGCCACATCTTCTGGGACGGCACGATGTACAACGGCCGGTCGCACTCGCTCGTCGACGCCGATACGGGCTCGGCGTGGGCGGCGGTCACGGCGGCCGCGAGCGGGATCGTCACGCGTGGGGTCCTGCTGGACGTCGCGGGGGCCCGCGATGTGCCGTGGTTGGAGCCGGGGGAGGGTGTGGTCCCCGACGATCTCGAGGAGGCCGAGCGTCGCCAGGGTGTGCAGGTGCGACCCGGCGACGCGGTGCTCCTGCGGACCGGCTATGGCCGCTTCCGGCACGAGAACGGTGCGGCCAGCGGTTTCACACAGGCCGGCTGGCATGCGTCCTGCCTGCCGTGGCTGCATGAACGGGGGGTCGCGCTGATCGGCGCTGACACTCCCCAGGACGTCCAGCCGTCCGGGTACGACGACGTGTTGATGCCGGTCCACGCCGTGAGCCTTGTCGCGATGGGTCTGTGGATGCTCGACAACTGCGACCTGGAGGCGTGCGCGACGACCGCCACCGAGCTGGGCCAGTGGGACTTTCACCTGGCGGTCGCGCCGGTCCGCTTCGCCGGCACGTCCGGCAGCCCGGTGAACCCGATCGCCACCTTCTGATCGTCCGACGTCGGTGCGGCATAATGGCATGACAGATTGAAGGATGTGGATTCCCGGCAGGATTGCCGGCCGTGGTGCGATGCGGTCGGAGCAACCGAGCCGGGCCGGTAGCCGCAGCCTGGTGCCGGGTCAGGTTCCGAGGGGGCCACCACCATGACCATGCCACGTCGGGGACGCGTACCCGCCCGGGTCCGCCCGATCCTCGCCGCCACCGTGTCCGTCCTCGTCGCGGGGGTCCTCGCCGCCGGCCCGGCCAACGCCGCCGATCCGCCGCACCGGCTCGCCAACCCCTACGTCGGAGCCCAGGTCTACGTCAATCCCGAGTGGGTCGATCGCGCCGCCGCGGAGCCCGGCGGCGACGCGGTCGCCGGCCAGCCGACAGCGGTCTGGCTGGACCGCATCGCCAGGATCGAGGGCGACGGCGAAAAGATGGGTCTGCGCGAGCACCTGGACGCCGCCGTGGCGCAGAACGCCGACCTCGTCCAGGTGACCCTGTACAACCTGCCGGCCCGAGACTGCGGCCGACGGGCACCGCAGGGCGAGCTGTCCATCGAGGACATCGATCGGTACCGGACCGAGTTCATCGACCCGATCGTCGAGATCCTGGCCGCGCCGGACTACGCCGACCTGCGGATCGTCGCCTTCGTCGAGCCGAACTCGCTGCCCGACCTTGTCGTCAACACCGGCAACCGGTACGCCGCCACCCCGGCCTGCGACGAGGCGCTGGCACGCGGCACCTACCAGCACGGGATCGGGTACGCCCTGGCCCGGCTCGGAACCCTGTCCAACGTCTACTCGTACCTGGACATCAGTCACCACGCCGAAGTCGGCTGGCCGGAGGACTCCGGTCCCCTGACGGCGCTGCTGTCGCAGACCGCGACCACCGCCGGAAGCACGGTGGACGACGTCCACGGCTTCGTGGCCAACACCGCCAACTACTCCGTCCTGCACGAGGAGTACTTCCGCGCCGACGATGTCATCAACGGCCAGCCGGTGTTCCAGTCCCGGTGGGTCGACTGGAACCCGTTCATCGACGAGGTGCCCTACGCCCGACACCTGCGGGGACTCTTGACCGAGGCGGGCTTCTCCCCGGACGCCGGTGTGGTCATCGATACCTCACGCAACGGCTGGGGCGGCCCGAACCGACCCGCCGGCCCGGCAACCTCGGGCGACCTGAACCGGTACGTCGACGGCAGCCGGATCGACCGGCGGGCGACGATCGGCAACTGGTGCAACCAGCGGGGCGCCGGCCTCGGCCCCCGTCCAGTCGCCGAGCCGGAACCAGGCATCGACGCATACGTCTGGGTCAAGCCGCCCGGCGAGTCCGACGGCATCAGTGGCAGCCCGAACGCCGGCCAGCCGTACGAGCCGATGTGCGACCCGTACTACCTGCCGCCTCGCGGTTCCGCGTACGACACCGGCGCGACACCGGGCGCTCCGCCGCTCGGAGAGTGGTTCCCGGCGCACTTCCGTCAGTTGCTGGCCAACGCCTGGCCGCCGCTGTGACCGCGAGACGACGACCGAGCAAACCATCGTGTGGGGGCGGCGCTATGCGGTGGGGCGGACCGTGGCCGCGCGCCGGCGGTAGTCGGCGGCCACGGCGATGACGAGCGGGCCCCACGCGAGAATCGGGGCGTAGTAACGGAACACCTCCCAGCCGGGAGGCGGATGCGCCGGTTCGTCGCCGCCGATCCCCACCCAACCGCTCTGCACCAGGTGGAACCTCTGGTTCAGGAGGAAGTACGCGCAGATGGCGACGAGCGACCAGCCACCGATCAGCGCGACGTGCACGACGGGACGCGCCGGGACGGGACGGCCCCCGATGCGGGGCACCCAGTGCGGAACTCGCTGCCCCCACCTGTGCACCAGCCCGAGTGTCAACAGCGCCAGTCCCATCGACACGATGGACAAGAAGATCATGTACCACCGTGTGACGGCATTGTCGGTGAACACCAAGGTCAGTCGCCACAGCGCGGACGGCAGGACGCAGAGCGGGACGGCGTAGGCGGCCCAGACCGCCCAGGGTGCCGGAGCGGCGGTCCCGACGCGGGCAGAGTCAGTGCGGCTCATGAGTGCTCCGATCCTGGGAGGCGGGTCATGGAGGTTCCGGCCGAGGTGGCGAGGGCGTAGCCGGTGGTGGTGACGGCCAACGACACTCCCCAGCCGAGGAACACCAGCAGCGTGGCGGTGACGGCCCATCCGTCCCACACCTCGGACCAGCGCGTGTCACCAGTGAGCAGTTCGCCGACGAGCACCGCGATGCTCAGCACGCCGTAGGTGACGAGCGTGAGCGCCACCACGCCGGCCGGGATCACCGCCAGCCGTCGGGGGACCTGGCGACCGTGTAGTCCCGGCACCCAGCGCGGGAACTGCTGCCCCCACCGCTGCACCAGCCCGAGAACGAGCAGGCCGGCGAGCGGCGGGACGAGCGTGATCGCCACCCCCGTAGCCGTGGAGAGGCTCCGCTGGATGTCGTTCAGTTCCCGCTCGGAGATGCCGACCGGAACACCGAGCACCCACAGCCCGTGGGGGACGGCCCAGCCGACCAGGGGCAGCGCGACGGCGACGTACGCCCAGCGGCGCGTCCACCGCGGGACCGGCCGGTAGCCGACGGCCGCCGGTCCACTCTGGGGCCCGGATGCGTTCGCGAGCCCGGCGAACAGGACGCCACCGGCGACCAGCGCGAGCCGGGCTCCGAGGTCACGCCAGTCCGAGGGCCGCCCCGCCAGCGCCGCCGGGATCTCGAAGACCAGGTGCAGCGGGAACGCGACCACCAGGAGCAGCGCGGCAGCGGCCCAGCTACCGGATCTCGCCCAGCTGCCGTTGAACCGGACCGTGCACCCGAGCACCATCGCGAGGGCGACGCCTACTCCCACCGCTCCCCACCCGGACCAGAACGGCAGCGCCACGACCTGGTCCGCGCCGCACCCGCCGGCCGGATCGACCAGATCGGTGCGATCGCAGGCGGTGTACCCCCACCGGCCACCCGCGATCCAGTAGAGCCGCTGAGCCACAGCAGCGACGACGAACACGGCACACGCCAGCGCCCACGGTCTGGCACGGGTCGGTACTTCAACGACAGCCATGGACCAACGATCGCCGGCTGCGGACGAGTCATCCTCCCCGACGGAAGGGGAAGTGCTCCCTCCGTCGGGGGACCGGGTGCGGGCGGTGCCTGACCGGCCGCCCGCACCCGACCGGCTCGGCTCAGCGGGACGGTGCCGGGGTCGCCCGGTTCAGCGCGGGCGGGCGGACCGGCGACGCCTTCTCCAGGTAGCGCCAGAGCGCGTCACCGCCGTTGTACAGGCTGCGGTCCTGCTTGCGCGCGTCGAACAGCGCCGTGAAGCCGGGCGTCGCGTTCTTGGCGAAGAAGTTGTTCGCCAGGGTCGCGATCCGGTACGTCGACGTGAGCCGCAACGGTTTCCCGCCGATCCGTACGCTGCCGGGGTCGACCCGGTCGCCGACCGGCCTGGACGGGTCGTAGCGGTACCGGACGTTGTCCGACACCGCCATCTGCCGGTACGTCACCGTGCCGTCCGAGGCCTGCTGCCACTGACTCTCCAGCAGTTGGTCGAGCTGCGCGCCGGTGACGTCGCCGCGGACCAGCCCCACCCCGATACCGCTGTCGTAGACGGTGCCCAGCGCAAGCTCGGAGAAGAGCACCCGACCCGGGGCGTCGGCCGGGTTGGCCGGGTCCGCGGCGTACCGGACGTCCCGGCGCAGGATGCCGGGCATCGCGACCGCCAGGTCGGCATTGCCGTCCCGGTTCGCGGCCCAGAGGAACGCATCGGCGGTGACGTTGTACATGCTCGACTCGGCACTGTCGCCCGGTGCCCGGGTCAGGTCGGCGGTCACCCGCGCGACCGGCAGGTTCGACCGCTTCGCCAGCTCGGCTCGCCAGTAGGTGGCGATCCGCAGAGTCTCCGGGTCCGGGGTCACGTCCTGGGTGTTGGCGTGGTTGACCGAGGTCGTCCGGTCCCGCAGCACCTCGCCGGTACGCCTGTCGAGCTGGAGGTTGATCTCGTTGAACAACCGGCCGTGGTTGGCCGCCTCCACCAGCGGACGCGGGTTGCCGGCCGGGTCGGGAAGCATGCAGTTCACCAGGGCGTGCCAGTGCCCGGTCACGATCGCGTCGACGTCCGGGCTGATCCGGGAGTTGGCGTCGACCATCGGGCCGGACGGGTTGACACACTCGTCGTACCCGGCCCCGGACTGCTGGGAGAAGCCCTCGTGGATGACCGCCACGATGGCCCGGACGCCCTGCCGGCGCAGCACTGCCGCGTACTTGTTGACCGTGTCCGCCTCGTCGAGGAAGTCGAACCCCTTCGGGGTGTAGGACATCTGCTCCTCGGACATCAGCTTGGTGGTGGCGTGCACGAAGCCGATCGGCAGCCGACCGCCGTGCCCGTCGCTGACGTACTCGACGTGGTACGGCGGCAGCTTCGGCTTGCCGCTGCGGTCGTCCACCAGGCTGCCGGAGTAGTAGTCGTAGTCCGCGCCGTGGAACCGCTGGCCGGTGGAGTCGGTGAAGCAGATGTCGTTGTCGGGCCGCCACCGGCAGGTGCCATCGTCCATGTGCCGGAGGAACTCGTAGCCCCGATCCATCTCGTGGTTGCCGACCGTGGAGAAGTCCAGACCGATCGAGTTCAGGTACTCGATCGTCGGCTCGTTCCAGAACCACCCGGTCTCGTTCGGCCAGCCGCTGAAGTCGTCCCCGGCCGAGAAGAGGATCGAGTTCCGCTGGCCGGCCTGACGCTGCTTGAGATGCGTCGTCAGGTAGGCGCCGCCGCCGACCTGGCGGGCCGGCTCACCGGCTCGGGCGCCGGGCACGGTCGTGGTGTAGTCGCCGAAGTAGCCGTGCAGGTCCGTGATGGACAACAGTTGTACCGGGACCGGCGTACCCGGACGGGCCTCGGCCGGCGAGGCCGAGGCGGCCGTCGTGGCTGCCCCACCGGCCAGCAGTAGGCCGGTGGCCACCGCGGCGACCAGGGCGGACCGGCCACGCCGGAGCAATCGAGCGCTGTCGCGCATGTGTCGGGCCTCCAAGGATGCTGAGGGTTGGTTCGCCCGGACAGCCTCTGCCTAGTTGATCAACACGGCGTGAACGGCGACGGTCGCCTCAAGGAATGCTCAAATTCGATCGACGTGAGCCACTGAAGCTGCGAACGCACATACGCTCACCGGACCGGTCCGCCGGCAATCACCCGTCGTAAGCAGAAGGAGGGGGAATGCGGCGTACACAACGGCGCATCGCGCTTCTCGCGCTGTCCACCCTGGTGGGTAGCATCGTCGTGACGACCGGCCCCGCGGGAGCGGATCCCACCGGGTCGTCAGCCGCCGCCAACCGATCCCAGCTTGAGGATCGTGAGCAGGTACGCCTCGTACCGATCAGGCTGACCGGTGCCGACATGCTGGACAAGGTGTCCGCGGCCGGCTTCGACCTGGAACACGGCCTCCGTCGCGTGCCGAACGGCATCGAGGGCGAGGCGGTGGTGACCGCCGAGCAGGTCGCCGAACTCACGGCGATGGGCGTCGAGGTGCTCGGCGACGACGCCGGCTTCGCCTGGAGCGACGAGGCCGACGGCGGCATTGGCATCGGCGCGGCCAGCGCGCGGGCGGCCCAGCCGTCGAACCACGAGGCGACGGTACGCGTCGTCCGCGCCGACTGGTTCACCACCAAGGGGCAGGGCTTCCTCTACGTCGAGGCGCGGACCACCGAGGGGCAGCAGGCGGACCCGATCGTCGGAATGCAGGTGGAGAACGACTCGGGGAGGGGCACGCCGTTCGGCTTCGCCCGGACGATGAGCCGGTTCGTCGACTCCGGGCAGTACATGTTCCACCGGAACCTGTTCAAGCTCGACGTACGCCCCAACAAGATCCAGGTGACGAGTTCGACGGGTGGCGTCGCGACCGGGGTCGTCTCCAACTGGTTGGAGGACGCCCCGCCGCCGCTGACGGCTAACCCGTCCTACAAGTCGGACTTCGTGGACGGCTACCGGCACCCGCAGCAGCTCTACAGCCGGGCCAAGGAGATCGCCCGCCAGTACCCGGACATCGCCGAGATCGTCTACCTGCCGAACCAGACGAACGGGTACCAGCGCAGGGCGCAGGCCCAGATCGGTGGTACGGGGCAGGCTGCGGTCGTCGTCACCTCGGCGGCGTGGGGTCACGAGGGTGGCAACGACATCACTGTGGACTTCGTGGACCGGCCCGACCCGGACCTCCCGCTCGCGGTGGAGGTCACCGGCAAGGCGGTCCGTGTCCTGCTCGGCACCGACGCCTCCGGTGCGCCGGCGAGCACGGCCGTCGAGGTCGCCGAGGCGCTGCGGACCCGGTCCGCGGGCCTCATCGAGCGGGCGCACCCGTACCGCACCAACGAGGGGACCGGAATCGTCGCGCCGACTGCTGGGCCGGTCGCGTTGACCGACTTCCTCGACCAGAAGCGTGTCGGCGCGCCGGCCGGTGAGGTGCCGCGAGGCCCGGTCACGATCCCGGTCCTGCGGATCGGCAAGCACCGTGACGGGAAGAAGCCAGGCGTCCTGATTCAGGCGCAGGACCACGCCCGGGAGTGGGTGCCGGCGACGACGAGCCTGGAGTCCGCCGAACGTCTGGTGCACAACTACCGGTCCGACCGGGAGACGAAGAAGATCGTCGAGAACACCGACGTCTTCTTCATCCTGTCGAACAACCCCGACGGGGCGAACTACAGCTTCTACAACTTCGCCTCCCAGCGCCGGAACATGACCAACCACTGCCCGGACGCGAACGCCGATCCGGGTCGACGCAACTCCTGGGGCGTGGACCTGAACCGGAACTACCGGGTGGGGTCGGGCCACGACGGCTACGCGGGCGCGTCGACGAGTTGCGTCAGCGACACCTACCAGGGGCCGGAGGAGCTGTCCGAGCCGGAGTCGAAGAACATCATCTGGCTTGTCGAGAAGTACAAGAACATCAAGTTCATGATGTCGGTGCACTCCAACGGCGGTCAGCTCTTCTGGCAGCCCGGCGCCTACATCGCGGACGGCCGGATCACCACGCCGCGTCCGCCGTTGGGTGACGAGGCGTTCTACTGGCAGTCCGCCGCCCGGATCCTGTCGCAGGTCAAGGCGCACCGCGAGACAGTCGTCACGCCGGAGAACGTCGGCGGCTCGTCCGACGTCCTCTACTCCTCGGCGGGCAACGTACGCGAGGACCTGTACCACACGTACGGGATCTACGCGTTCGGCTGGGAGGTCGGCGGCTCCGTCTACAACCCGGCGACCGGCGACTGGCAGGGCGGTTCGTTCCAACCGGAGTGGGCGGGGAACCCCGAGCTCGTCAGTGGTCACGCCGAGACGATGGAGTACGCCAACGGGATCATGGAGATGTTCCGGGTCGCGGCGGACTGGGGCAGGGACAACAAGAACCCGACGTCCCAGCTTGTTCCCGGCGCGGGGCGCTACACCAGGCCCGTTGACGTGCACTTCGAGACGAGCGAGCCGGCCATCATCTACTACACGACCGACGGCAGCCGGCCCACGCTCGAGTCGCCCCGCTACGCGGCGACCGAGTTCCGTGAGCCGGGGCAGGTGTTCCACGTGACCGAGACGACGACGTTCAACTGGTTCTCGGTCGACAGCGCCGGCAACATCGAGAAGAACTACGACCCGACGAAGAACGACAGGCGAAACAACTACCGCACCGCCACCATCAGGATCGCCAAGAGGTAGCGCGGCTTCGCCAGTCGTTGCCCCGTCGGCGCGGTCCACCCGCACCGACGGGGCAATTGTCGTGTGCCGTCAGTTCCCGGACGAAAAGGCCGGGTCGGTCAGCCCCGTCGACCTGCCCACAACGGGCTGTCCACGTAGTGGTTGTCGAAGCGGTCCTGGGTCTCGCCGACGTCCTGCCAGGTGGCCCTGCCCTGGTGCACCCTGTCGAGCAGTCGGTAGTAGTCGAAGCGGGGTTTGCCGGGGGTGATCACGACGAGGAAGTCGGCGTCCTGGCCGGCGGCGGGGGCGAAGGCGTGCGGGGTGTTCGGCGGGACGAAGAGTACGTCGCCCTTGTGCAGGGTGTGCAGCTCGTCGTCCACGAGCATCTCGAGGGCGCCGTCGAGCACGAAGAACAACTCTCCGGACTGGGTGTGCAGGTGCGGCGGCGCACCGTCGGTCCCCTGCTTGAGCAGGGTGCGGTTGCTGGTCAGGGCGCCGCCGGTGTGCTCGGGGTCGAGGAGCAGCGTGATCACGCTGGCCGGGTCGCTGTCGAGAACCTCGGCCTGGGATGCACGTACCACAGTCATTGTCGGCTCCTTCGTCGTCCGTCGATTCCTAGACACTAAGTGTCCAGAATCGGTCGGCACCAGCGATCATGACCGGCGTCACAAATCCTGGACATGTAGAGTCCAGGACCATGCGGATGAGTCAGGGCGTCGAGTGGGCCCTCCACACGTGCCTCAACCTGAGCTGGCTGGACGCCCCGGTGCCAACCAGCACCCTCGCGGCGTTCTACGAGCTGCCGTCGGCGTACCTGAACAAGCAGCTCCAGGCCCTGGTCCGAGCCGGGATCCTGACGTCGACCTCGGGGCCGCGCGGGGGCTTCCAGCTCGCCCGGGCACCGGCGGCGATCTCCCTCCTGGACATCGTGGCCGCGATCGAGGGCCCGGAGGAGCTGTTCCAGTGCGACCAGATCCTCAGGAGGGGGCCGGGCGAGCACGCGGGCGTCGACTATCGACAGTCCTGCGTGTTCGCCCAGGCCATGCGCGGCGCCGACCTGGCCTGGCGGCGGGAACTGGCCGGCAAGACCGTGGCTGACGTCCGAGCCGACGTCGAGCGCGGGCACCCCGACGCGCCAGCCAACACCCGGGCCAGGATCGTCGAACTGCGCTGACTCGCGATCAGCCGCCGTGCACCTCCAGCTCCCACAGCGAGTAGCCGTACGCGGGAAGGCCCCGCTGGGTGCCCTGGACGCGCAGGTAGCGGCCGGTGGCCGAGATGGCGATGTCGTCGACACCGCCGTCGCCAGCGGCCGTGGTGTGCACCGTCGACCAGGTGGCGTTGTCCGGGGAGACCTGGATCTGGTACGCCCGCGCGTACGCCGCCTCCCAGTTCAGTCGGACCCGGTTCAGGGTGCGGGACGCGCCGAGGTCCACCGAGATCCACTGCGGGTCGGCGTACGCGCTGCCCCAGCGGGTGGTCGTGTTCCCGTCCACGGCGTTTGCCGCCACGTGCGCGCTGCCCGGCTCCACACTGGACGTGGTGACCGGCCGGCCCCGGGAGAGCAGGGTGCTGCCGGCGGCGGTGCCGTACACGTTGAGGTCCCACAGCGAGTAGCCCCACTGGGTGGCGCGCTGGGTGCCGTACACCCGCAGGTATCGGCCGGTGCCGGTGACCGTGAGGTCGTCGACGCCGCCGTCTCCGGTGCTCGTGGTGTGCACCGTCGACCAGGTCACGTTGTCCGGCGACACCTGGACCTGGTACGCCCGCGCGTGGGCCGTCTCCCAGGCCAGCCGTACCCGGTTGAGCGCGTACGCGGCCCCCAGGTCGACGGAGATCCACTGCGGGTCGGCGTACGCGCTGCCCCAGCGGGTGGCCGTGTTGCCGTCCACCGCGTTGCCCGCCGCGTGCGCGCTGCCGGGCTCGACGCTGGAGGCGGTGACCGGCCGGCCCTGGGCCAGGTCGGTGGCGGGCGGCTCACTCGGGCCATCGGTCTTGATCCGCACGTTGCGGTAGTTGATGTCCATCCCGGCGCCGTCGTTCTGCAAGCCGATGTAGCCGTTGGCGATGGCACGACCGCTGACGTAATCGTTGATCTTGACCCCGTTGAGCCAGATCTCGACCCGCTGACCGTGTACCCCGATCTCGTAGGTGTTCCACGAGCCGGGTGGCTTGAGCGCCGCCGCGCGGGCCGCCTGGTTGGGGGCCTGGAAGCTGTAGACGCTGCCGGTGGTCCGCGTCGGGTCGCCGTCGGTGGCGTCGATCTGGATCTCGTGACCGGCGTTGACCGGGCCCCACGGGTCGCCCTGCGGGTCGGGGAACCCGATGAAGACGCCGCCGTTGTCGTCGCCCGGCATCATCCAGTCGACCTTCAGCGAGTAGTTGGCGAAGGTGCGCACCGGGTACCAGAGCAGACCCATGCCACCGTTCGACGTGAGGGTGCCGTCGGCCAGGGTGAAGCCGCCCGGCCCGGCCTGCCGCCACTGCCCGAGGCTGGCCTGGGTGCCGTCGAACAGCGGGGTGTAGCCGGGCTCCGGCCGGCAGTCGGCCGCCACGGCCCCGGCCGCCACCTGGATGCCGCCGAGCAGCATCCGGGTGAAGTTCGGGTCGCTGTAGCTCTGTTCGGTGTGGCCGAGGCCTGTGTACCAGGAGCGTCCGCCGCCGTAGCTGTGGCACCAGGTGATCGGGTGGTCACCACCCATCGACCCGCCGGAGTACGACGACTCGTCGAGGCTGGCGAGCACCTTGACCGCCGAGCGGGGGTTCGCCCGGTAGTTGTACCACTCGTCGGTGCGAGTCCAGGTCGACGGCAGGTGGGCGGTAGACGCGTTGGCCCGGTCCTCGACCCGCACGGTCGCCTGTTGGGTGGCCGGGTGCGAGGCGAAGTACGCGCCGACAAGTCCGCCGTACCACTGCCAGTCGTACTCGGTGTCCGCGGCGGCGTGTACTCCGACGAATCCGCCTCCGGCGGCCACGTACGCCTCGAACGCGCCCTGCTGGCCGGCGTCGAGCACGTCTCCGGTGGTGCTGAGGAACACGACAGCCTGGTACTGGGCGAGGTTGGTCGTGGTGAAGGTCGCCGCGTCCTCGGTGGCGGTGACGGTGAAGCCGTTCGCCGCGCCGAGCTGTTGGATGGCGGCGATGCCGTTCGGGATGGAGGAGTGCCGGAAGCCGGCGGTCTTGGAGAAGACCAGGACCTTGCCCAGCGGTGCGGCCTCGGCCGCGGTCGGGGCCACCGTCGTCGCGCCGGCGGCGAGGGTGAGTCCGGTGACGACGGCGGCGGCGAGCGTACTGATGGTGCGTCTGCGCATCGGTGCTCCTTGTGGGAGGGCGGGACGGACGGGGCACGGCAGGGGCGGCCGGCGGGCCCGCACGGGCCCGCCGGTTCGCGTGTCAGAGGGCGATCAGGTCGAACTTCTCCCAGGGGCCGATCGCGTCCCGGTTGGCGATCAGCGGCTCGGCCCCGCCGTTCTCCGCGACCACGTACCTGTTGTTCACCGTCGCCCGCAGGCTGACCGAACCGTCCGCGTTGCGGACCAGGGCGAAGGTCTCCCACGAGCCGGCGGACGCCCGGTTGGCGATCAGCGGGTTGGCGCCGGCGTTCTCGGCGCAGACGATCTGGTTGTTCACCCGGGCCCGCAGGGCGATGGTGCCGCCGCCGAGATCGATCTGGTCGAACTGCTCCGAGCTGCCGACGCTGGTGGCGGACGCGACCAGGTTGCCCGCGCCGGCGCTTGTGGCGCTGACGTACCGGCCGTTCGCCTGGGCCCGCAGCGCGACCGCCCCGGTCGTCGGTGTGCTGCCGCCGGTGAGGATCCGCAACGCGTCGACCATGCCCACGGAGGTGGTCTTGTTGACGATGCGGATCGTGTGGGAGCCGTTGGTCAGCCCGGTCTTGCGGAACACGACCTGTTGGGCCTGGCGGGCGCCTGTCACGTTCAGGTTGACGTTGGCCTGGAACACGTTGTCCAGGTAGACGTCCACGTTGCCCATGTCGCTGAACCGCTCGGACAGGTACTCCACCCCGGTGCCGGTGAAGGTGTAGCTGGCCGCCGAGCCGACGGTCGTGCTGTGGTGGGTGTCGTCGTTGTAGTCGCCGTACCCCCGGGCCGTGGTGTGGTGCCAGTTGGCGTCGTAGGTCAGCATCGTGTCGTTGACCAGCCCGCCACCGCCGGCACCGCCGAGGCCGAGGGTTGAGGCGGTACCGGACAGGCTCTTCTCGGCCTGGTTGGCGGTGCCGGTCAACGTGGTGGTCGCGTACGTCGACAGCGGCTTGGCGGTGCGCTCCACCACGTACACGGTGTTCGCCGCGGTGGCGAAGCTGATCTCGGCGGCCGAGGTGGTGGTCAGCACGGCGTTGTCCGACGTACGACGAACCCGGACCTCCTGGCCGCCCCACGGGTTCACCACCCGGGCCGTCTTGCCGTACTGGCTGCGGAGCCCCACGTACTTGGTCTCGCCGGCCTCGCGCTCCGAGCTGACCAGGAATCCGTCCTTGGCGAGCAGCGTGAACTTCCCGACGAAGCTGGCATCGGTCGGCGCGGCCGGGAAGACCCGGATCTTGTCGTTGTACGACTGGAGCAACGACTCGTTCATCGCGGTCAGGTGGACGCCGAGGTACTCGAAGACGCCGTTGGTGTTGTTGGTCATCCCGTTCGGGTAGTTCTGGTACTTCTGCAGCATCGTCCGCATGCCCTGGAAGGCCTGGTTGCCGAGGCCGAGACGGGCGGCGTGCACGTGGTCGTTGGACCAGACGTTGCCGTACGGGTGGGGCCGCACGTTCCAGGTGGTGACCGCGGTCTGCTGGTCGGGGTAGCCGATGCCGGTCTGGTCGTAGGGCCAGACCAGCTCCAGCGCCACGTTCTCGTTGTTGCGGGTCTGCGAGATCGGTGGGTCGTGCGGCAGGTACGCGCCGTTCTGGATCTGGTACGGGGCCAGGTTGTTGACGATGGTCTGCCAGTTGGCCCGCAACCCGGCGTCGAGGCCGAGCTGTTGGCTCACCTGGATCGCGAGCGGGAAGAGCAGCCGCACCGCCGCCAGGTCGGTGATGGCGTTGCGGACGTCCCAGTACGTCTCGTGGGCGTTCGAGTTGGCCATGTACCACCGGCCGGTGGCGCTGTCGTAGTCCAGCATGTCCTCGTAGAACTTCACCGCCTCCCGCATGTACGGGTAGGCGGTGTTGCGCAGGTACGTCTCGTCGTTGCTGTACCGGTACTGCAGGTACATGTTGTAGGCGGCCTCGGTGCCGGTCGAGTAGGTGTCGTTGACGTAGTCGCTGTTGATCGTGCCCCGGGCGTTGCCGTCCCAGCCCATCGTCTCCGGCACCCAGAGCCCGTCACTGCCGTAGCGGGTGGTGGTGTACGACTTCAACGCGGAGAGGTTGCGGCTGTAGAGCCGGTTGAAGCCCGCCATCAGGTCGACGTGGTTGCTGGCCAGGAACGAGTTGTAGACGTCGCGCTGGTTCCAGTACCAGTACCCGTTGCTCCACTTGGAGTTGTCCTGGGTGGCGCGGAAGACCCCGTTGATGAAGTGCAGCGGGTAGTTGCCGTATCCGCCGGCCGCGATCATGTAGGTCGCAAGGTAGTAGACGTTCTCCAGGTAGTCGGCGTCGCCGCCGGCGTTGGAGTACTGGACGAACGACTTGGTCCAGAAGTCGTGCCACCAGTTGCGGTAGTTGTTCAACGTGGCGGTGTAGCCGGCGCTCTTGGCCGCCGCCAACTGGCTCTTCGCCTGGGTCACCGAGTTCAGGCCCGGCGAGTTGATCCGGCTGGCCGCGGTGAACCACACGGTGTAGCTCGACGTGGGGGTGATCGTCAGCCGGACCCGGGTGCCGTTGACGACCTGGGAGGCGTACGACGCCCCCTCGACAGTGGCCGCGAGCGTGTAGCCGAAGTTGTTCGCGTCGGTCTGCCCACGGCTCAACCCGACGCCGGTGGCGTCGGCGAAGGTCGAGACGGTACGCCAGGTGTTGAGGTCCGGGACGTCCGCGATGTTCTGGACGGTGTTCATGTCCCAGAGGCTCAGGTCGAGCCCGACGCTGCTCACCCCGGGCCGGGTGTCCTCCACGTGGATGCCCATCACCTCGGAGTTGGGCGCACCCAGCACCGTGACGGTGCGATTGTTGTCGTACTTCGTGGTCAGCGTTCCGTCGTACAGGGAGAGGCGCTGCTGGAAGGTGGTGTAGCCGGTGTCGACCTGCGGGTTGCTGTACAGGTTGACCATCCCGGCGGCGTAGGTCGACTGCTGCGCCAGATCGACGCCGGAGACCTGGGCGGTCAGACCGTTGTTGTTCCACACCATGGCGCCGGTGCGGCCGTTGCCGACGGTGAGCCCGTGCAGTGGGTTGGTGTTCGGGCGGTTGTAGACGACGTCGTGCTTGGACAGGTAGGCGGCACGGTCGACGTTCAACGTGCCGGTGCTGGTCCCGAACGCGGCGTCCGTGGGTGCCGCGGTCGCTGGTCCAGCCGGCCCGACGGCGATGGCACCACCGGCGAGTAGGACAGCGAGCGCGATTCGTAGCGGCGTCAACTTCATCGACACGATCTCCTCTGGATCGTCGTGCGGATGCAGGTCTCGCACCCCGGGGGTGCCCCGGTGTGCCCACGTCCGCCGAAACGAGGGCGATGTCGAGACGACGTGGAACGGTGCCACCGTGCCGCGTTGACGGCGACCGGATGAACATCGATCCACATCGTTGATGTGCAGTTAACATCGGACGTCTGTGAGGGTCAATCCCTGGGGACTGGCGGGATCGCCTCAGGAGCGGTGTGCCGCCACGTTGATGACGTTGCCGTCCGGGGCCCGGACGAAGAACCGTCGTACGCCCCACGGCTCGGTGGCGAGCGGGTGCACGATCTCGTACCCGAGCCGCTGTGCTTCGGCATAGGCGCCGTCCACGTCATCCACCTGAGCGCTGATAACCGAGTCCTCGGGTGCGGTCGCGTCGCCGGAGACGAGCTGCACGGCCGCCCCGCCGCCGCTGTCGGCGTCGGGCGACGTGTAACGGGCCACCCAGCCCAGGTTGAACGCCTCGGTGCTCAGACCGAGGAAGTCGGTGTAGAAGCCCTTGGCGGCGGTGACGTCGGCCACCGGAAGGTTGGGCAGAATGCGGATGACGCGCATGCGGACCTCCAGCTCAGGCGATTGAACCCTTGACATTGTCGCAACGCCGTCTCGCTGGCGCTCGTGGTGGCGGGCGTCATCGCGCTCCGCCTGGTCGAGTTCCGGACCGCGGATGTCGGGACGACGGCACGACGAGCCATGGTCATCCAATGATCGTCATCGACGCGGCCTCACCGACGCCGCCGTACGAGCAACTTCGGGCTCAGGTCGCGAAGCAGATCCAGGACCGCTCGCTCGCCGTCGGCACGAGACTGCCGACGATCCGCCGGCCTTGTGGGAGCAGTCAGCTCAGCGAGACCGCCTTGCCGAGCAGCACCGAGCGTTCGCGCTGATTGGCGCAGAGCCGAGCAGCCAGCTCCAGCTCGGCGCGCGCCTCCGGAAGCCGGCCGAGGCGGGTCAGCAGCTCACCGCGTACGGTCGGCACGAGGTGTGCGCCGGGAAGCCGGTTGGCGGCGATCAGCTCGTCGACGATGGCCAGAGCCGACGCCGGCCCCGAGGCCATGGCGACGGCCACGGCCCGGTTGAGTTCGACCACCGGCGACGGCGCGATCCGGCCGAGGGCCTCGTAGAGCTGGACGATCCGGGCCCAGTCGGTCTCCTCGACCGAGGGTGCCGACGCGTGGGTGGCCGCGATCGCGGCCTGCAGGCCGTAGGGGCCGAGGCCGCGGTGCGATGCCCTCGCCAGCGCGGCCAGCCCACGGCGGATCGCCGAGAAGTCCCACAACCGGCGGTCCTGGTCCGCAAGGAGGATCGGCGTGCCGTCCGGGTCGGTCCGGGCCGGGAAGCGCGCCGCCGTCAGCTCGCACAGGGCGAGCAGGCCGTGCACCTCCGGCTCGTCCGGCTGTAGCACGGCCAGTGTGCGGGCCAGCCGGATCGCCTCGTACGCGACGTCGGGGCGCAACAGGTGTTCGCCCGACGTGGCCGTCGACCCCTCAGTGAAGATCACATAGAGGACGCTGAGCACGGCGCCGAGCCGCCTCCGGCGCTCGCCGGCCGGGGGCAGCTCGAACGGCACCCCGGCCGCGGCGATCGCCTTCTTGCCCCGGGTGATGCGGGCCTGCACAGTCGGCACGGGCACCAGGAACGCGCGGGCGATCTCCTCGCTGGACAGGCCACCGACCACCCGCAGGGTCAGCGCCACCCGCGCCTCCCGGGAGAGCACCGGGTGGCAACTGACGAACATCAGCGCCAGGACGTCGTCGTCGATCCGGTCAGGGTCAACCTCCTGGTCGAGCGCGGGATCGGCCGCCAACAGTGCGTATCGGTCCTGAAGGGCGGCCCGGCGGCGGATCGCGTCGATCGCCCGCCGCCGGGCCGTGGCCATCAGCCACCCGGCCGGATTGGCCGGTGAGGTACGCGGCCAGGACACCAGCGCCTCGGCCACCGCCTCCTGGGCGGCATCCTCGGCCAGCCCGAAGTCACCTGTGAACCGGGTCAGCGCGGCGACGATCCGCGCCGACTCGATCCGCCACACGGCCTCGACGTCGGCCGTACCCATCAGATCTGGCCGTCGCTCTCGCCGCCCTGCGGGACCTCGTCGGCCTCGGCCACCCGCCGAACCTCGATCTTGGAACCGCGGACCGCGGGGACCCGCTTGGCCCACTCGACCGCCTCCTGTTTCGTGGCGACATCGACCAAGAAGTAGCCGCCGAACAACTCCCGGGTCTCGCCGTACGGACCGTCGGTGACCACCGGTCCCTCGCCACCGAAGTCGACCACGACGCCCTGGCGCGGATCGTCCAGCCCTTCGGCCGCGACGAGAACGTCGGCCTTCACCATGTCCTCGATGAACTGGCGGGTGGTGGCCATCATCTCGTCGAGATCGGCCATCATGGCCGCGTTCGTCTCATCGGTGCCCCGCATGATCAACAGGTACTTCGACATCGCGTTCTCCTCATCCGACGGGGGCGTCTCCCAGCCCTAGCATCCCCACGTCGAACGAGCGGGCCGCGGATCGACACGGCCCTGGAAACCCTGTCCTCCGCGATCTTGCACTTGCTGTCCCGGCAAGAGGGGCATTCCGTCCATGTCGACCACTGGAAGTGCAAGATCGGCGTGGCGGGGGAGTGTTGTCAGCGCTTGATTCGATAGGCGTTCATCAATAGATTGAGGGTGGGCGTCGCCGAGGGGCCGGAAGACCGGGCCTCGGCGGCTGACAGGTCTACCCCGAGCCGGGCACTTCGGTCGTACCAGGGCGGGTTGCCGCACCGCGTCCGTCCAGGACGCGCCGCCGCACCGCCTCCGCTCAGCTCGATGGCAGAAGGACCTTCCATGACGATTCTCCGTGCCCGCCCCGCCGCGACCCTGGTGGTCGTCGCCGCGCTGGCCGCCGCCGCGACCACAGCCGGCGCGGCCCTGCTCACCGGCCCGGCCGTGGCCGCCCAGGGCTGCCGGGTCGATTACACGCCCAACCAGTGGCCCGGCGGATTCACCGCAAACATCAAGGTCTCCCCGGGGGACACGGCCGTCTCCAGTTGGACCGTCACCTGGGCGTACGCCGGGGACGAGCGTGTCACGAACGGCTGGAACGCCACGGTCAGCCAGTCCGGTTCGACGGTGACCGCCCGCAACGCGTCATACAACGGCAGCATTCCGGCCGGCGGTTCCACCGAGTTCGGGTTGCAGGGCACGTACGGCTCCAGTGGTGGCGCGCCGACCGGGTTCAGCCTGAACGGCGTGCCGTGCAACGGCGCCACGCCACCCCCGACCACGCCACCCCCGACCACGCCACCCCCGACCACGCCACCCCCGACCACGCCTCCGCCCACCACCCCGCCACCGACCACGCCTCCGCCGACCACTCCGCCGCCCACCACCGAGCCGCCGACCGGCTGCGCCGGTGCGGTGCTCTGCGACGGCTTCGAGAGCCAGACCGGTTCGACGCCGTCCGGCGACTGGGCAGTGGTGAGCCCGGACTGTTCCGGGGCCGGTACCGCCACCATCGACACGGCGACCACGCACAGCGGCAGCCGGTCGGTCCGGATCAACGGCGCTGCCGGGTACTGCAACCACGTCTTCATCAGGTCCACGAAGAATCTCGGCAGCGTGGGCAACGTCCGGTACGGCCGGATCTGGGTCCGGCACACCACCGCCCAGCCCACCGAACACACCACGATGATGGCGATGGCCGACGCCGCCGACGGCAACAAGGACCTGCGGTTGGGTGGCCAGAACGGCGCGTTGCAGTGGAACCGCGCCTCCGACGACGCGACCCTGCCCGAGCAGAGCCCGGCGGGGGTGGCGCAGAGTCTGCCGCTGCCCACCAACCGGTGGGCCTGTGTGGAGTTCATGGTGGACGGTGCGTCGGGTCAACTGCGGACCTGGGTGGACGGCACCGCCGTCCCCGGGCTGACCGCAGACGGCACGCCGACGCACGACATCGACGGCCAGTGGTACAACCGCACCTGGCGGCCGCAGCTCACCGACCTGAAGCTGGGCTGGGAGAGCTACGGCGGCGGGGCCGACACCCTCTGGTACGACGACGTCGCGATGGGAGCCAGCCGGATCGGCTGCTGACCCTGGGAGGTCGTGAACGGCGACCGTCAGCGGTGCCGACAGGTTGATGGATCTGTCAAGGGTGTGACCCGGAAGCTGGGTCACACCCTTGACCGCGTCGACCTCGGCCTGACCGGGCTGTGACCGCGACGCGGGGCAGCCCTCCACCGCAGGCCAGCGTGCCGCACCCCCCGCCTGCCGGGCCACTGAGGCGCTGTTGATATGTTCCCGCTCATGAAAACCGTTTTCGTTAAGGCGGGCCTGTGCCTGGTCCTGGCCGCCGCCGGGTGCTCCGACGGGGGAGCCGCGACACCGGCCGCGCAGGGCAGCCTGGCCAGCCCGGTTCACCTGACCAACTGCGGACTGCCAGTCAGCGTCACCGCGCCACCCCAGCGGGCGATCACGCTGGAACAGAACGCCACCGAGATCATGCTCAGCCTCGGTCTCGCCGACCGGATGGTCGGCACCAGCTACCAGACCGACCCGGTCCTGCCCGACCTGCGCCCGGCGTACGAGAAGGTGCCGGTGCTGGCCAAGCTCTACCCGTCGCGGGAGGCGGTCCGGGCGGCGAACCCGGACTTCGTCTACTCCACCTACACCTCCGCGTACGCCCCGGACGCCGCGGGCCCGCGCGCCGACCTGGCCACGCTCGGCGTACCGGCGTACCTCTCCGAGTTCGCCTGCGAGAAGCCGGCGGACGCGACCCAGACGGTCACCTTCGACGGGATCTTCGATGAGATCCGCGACATCGCCAGCGTCTTCGGCGTCCCCGAGCGGGCCGACAAGCTGATCCACGACCAGCAGAGTCGACTGGACGCGGCCCGGGGCGCGGTGCCGACGGCAGCGCCGAGCGCCGGCCCGTCGCTTCTCTGGTACTACTCCGGAACGAGCACCCCGTACGTGGCCGGACACGGCGGGGTTCCGGACGCGATCAGCTCGCTGCTGGGCGTCCGCAACACGTTCACCGATGCCGGCCAGAAGTGGCCCGCCGGCAACTGGGAGGAGATCGCCAAACGCAACCCGGACGTGATCGTGCTGGCCGATCTGACCAGGGGCGGCGACGGCGACAGCGCCCAATCGAAGATCGACTTCCTGCGCCGCAACCCGGTGACGTCGAAGCTGGACGCGGTGGTCGCCGGGAGGTTCGTCACAGTGCCCGGCTCGGCGATGGACCCGTCGATCCGCAGCGTCCAGGCGGCGGAACTGGTCGGCGCCAACCTGCACGGGACCGCCCGATGACCCCGCCGGCCGGCACCGAGGTCGCCGCGCTGGACCAGTCGGCTGCCCGACGCCTGCTCGACCTCTGGAACGACCAGCAGTCCGCCTACGTGGCCCACCGTGACCTGCGGTTCGACGCGATGGCCGACGTGCTACGGCTGCACTGTCCGGACGACCTCGCGATCCTGGATCTGGCCTGCGGCCCCGGTGCGATCAGCGACCGGGTACTTGCCGAGTTCCCGCGCGCCACAGCCGTCGCGGTCGACTACGACCCGGTCCTGCTGCAGGTGGCGCGGCGTGCCCTGGACCGGTACGCCGCACGGGTCGAGGTCCACGACGTCGACCTGGTGGCCGACGGCTGGGAAGCGGCGCTGACCGGGCGGCGGGTCGACGCCGTACTCAGTTCGACGGCACTGCACTGGCTCGCGCCGGAGCAACTGCTGCGGGTCTACACCACAGCGGCGCGGCTGCTGCCCGCCGGTGGCGTGCTGCTCAACGCCGATCACCTGCGCTACGACGAGTCGACGCCCACCCTGCGCGACATCGCCGGTCGACACGACGCGCAGGTGCAGCAGGAGACCTTCGCCGCCGGAGCGCTCACCTACTCCGCCTGGTACGCCGAGGCGGCCCGACACCCGGAACTGGCCGGGCTGGCCGCACAGCGGGAACGGCGGTTCGCCGACCGACCGCCGCAGGCCCTGGCCTCACTGGAATTCCACCTGGCTGCCCTTCGCACAGCCGGCTTCGCCGAGGTCGGCACGGTCTGGCAGTACCTCGACGACTACGTGGTGTTCGCCCGCCGATGAATTTGCGAACCGCACGATCCGTCGTCTCGGCGAGCGGCCCGCCCGTGCCGACGGGAGGGGGCTCGCCACCCCGTACCGGCATCTCCAGAAGCGTCCGGCATGTCCTGCCGTTGGCTCTGATCCTGCTACTGGTCACCATCGCGGCGGCGGTCAGCGTGGGCTCGGCCGATCTGCCGGTCGACAGCGTTCTGCGCGCGGTGGCCAGCCACGTGGGCCTGCCGGTCCACCCTCTACCGGCGCTGCCGGACAGCATCGTGTGGGATCTCCGGCTGCCCCGGGTGCTGTTGGCCGCGTTGGTCGGTGCCGGTCTGGCGGTGTGCGGAGCGGTGCTACAGGCGCTCACACGTAATCCGCTGGCCGACCCGTTCCTGCTCGGTGTCTCGTCCGGCGCCTCCACCGGCGCAGTGGCGGTTCTGGTGCTCGGCATCCAGATCGGCGCCGGCCCGCTCGACCTGACCACCGGCGCGTTCGTCGGCAGCGTGGCCGCGTTCGGCGCGGTGCTGCTGCTGGCCGGGCGGCGGGCCGGCGAGCCGACCCGGATCGTGCTCGCCGGGGTGGCCGTCTCGCAGCTCTTCAGCGCGGTGACCAGCTTGATCGTGATCTCCGACTCGCACTCCCAGGACACCCGTAGCGTGACATTCTGGCTGCTCGGTTCGCTGACGGCGGCCTCCTGGCCGGCGGTGGCGCTGAGCGCCGTGGTTGTCGGCGTCGGCCTGCTGGTCTGCTGGGCCAGTGCGACGGCGCTGGACGCGTTCGCCTTCGGCACCGATACCGCCCGCTCGCTCGGCTTCTCTCCCGGGCGTACCCGGCTGCTGCTGTTCACCGTCACCGCCCTGGTGGCGGCCGCGCTGGTCGCGGCGAGCGGCGCCATCGGTTTCGTCGGGTTGACCGTGCCACACGCCGTACGGTTCCTGTTCGGCTCCCGACATCGCACATTGCTACCCACCTGCGCGGTGCTCGGAGCGATCTTCCTGATCTGGGCGGACACCGTGGCGCGGACCGTCTTCGCACCACAGGAACTGCCGGTGGGGGTACTCACCGCGCTGCTCGGGGTGCCGGTGTTCGCGCTGGTCATGCGACGCCGGACGGGTGCACCGTGATCGGGCCGGACACTGCCGACCGGGGCGGAGGAGGCAGTAGTCGAGCGGCCGGTGATCCGGAGCCGGCGCGGCTGCACGCGGACGGGGTCGGGTGGGGAGTGGCCGGCGCACGGATCCTGGCCGGGGTGGCGCTCACCGCGGAACCGGGTGCCACGGTCGGGCTGCTCGGGCCGAACGGCTCTGGCAAGTCGAGCCTGCTACGGCTCCTGGCCGGGCTGGCACGGCCGGAGTCCGGGCGGGTGCTGCTCGACGACGTCGCGTTGGACGCGATACCCCGCCGTGCGCTGGCTCGGCGGATCGCTGTCGTCACCCAACAGGTGGCCACCGACGTGGAGATGTCCGCGCTGGAGGTGGTTCTGCTGGGCCGGACCCCGTACCGGCCACGTCTTGCCGGGGTCGGCGCCGCCGATCTGGACCTGGCGCGGCGCGGGCTCGCCGAGGCCGGCCTGGCCGGCTTCGAACAGCGCCGCTGGTCCAGCCTCTCCGGTGGTGAGCGGCAACGGGTGGACCTGGCCCGTGCGCTGGTGCAGGAACCGGATCTGCTGCTGCTCGACGAGCCGACGAACCATCTGGACATCCGGCATCAACTGGACTTGCTGCGGTTCCTCGCCGAGTCGTCCAGCACCGTGGTGGTGACCCTGCACGACCTCAATCTGGCCGCCCCAGTACTGCGACCGGCTGGTGCTGCTGTACGGGGGCCGGGTGGTCGCGGCGGGTACGCCCGTCGAGGTGCTCACCACGAGCCGGATCGAGGAGGTCTTCCAGGTACGCACGGATGTCGACCTCGCCGCCGACGGCCGGCCCCGGATCCGGTACCGCAGGCACTCGACCCAGACAGTGATGCCGATGACGTAGCGGTCACGCGCCAGCGCACCGGTATCTCACGCGGCAGGATGTCTGGACACTGTGTGGTCCGCGCGGTGGCAGGGGTCGGGAAGCGCATCGCTGCGTCGGCTCTCGGCAGCCGCGCGGACCGGGACCGAGGAGAGGGCGACAATGGACCGCACGTTGGCCGACATCCTGGACGCGGCGGCGCACGGGCACTTTCCGCCGCCGGACGGCGGGACGACAGTGGTCGCGCAGCCGAGCCGCCGTGACGCCGGGGTCATCGCCTTCACCGGGCACTCGGTGGTGTTCACCGACGAAGACCCCCAGTGGGTACGTCGGACGCTGGCGGCTCTCGACTGTGACTCCCTGGCGGCCACGATGAATCCGCGTTTCCTGGGTGCGCTGCTCGACCGCACCCGGCGGTCCATGGACACGATCGACCTGCTGACCGTCGCGAGTCGCCTTGCCGGACCGCCGCCACTGCGGCTCACCGAGCGTGCCGACGCCGATCATCCCCGCGAGGTCAGGGCACGTCGACGCCGTGACGACGTCCGCGTCTGGGCCGCCGAGGGAGGGGTGGTCGTCCTGGGCCGGGGGGTGGCCGGCCGTTGGGAGGCGGCGGTGGAGGTCGACGACGAGCGTCGCCACCGGGGCCTGGGGCGGGCGCTGGCGACGGCCGCCCGACATCTGGTGCCCGACGGCCAGCCGGTCTGGGCCCAGCAGGCCGCCGGCAACGCGCGCAGTGTGCGCGCCTTCCAGGCGGCGGGGTTTCGACCGGTGGGCGCCGAAGCGTTGCTTCTCGCGAGGTAGGCACCGCTCCGGGCGGGCCGGACGTACCACTGTGGGCCGAACCGTGATCGGCAGGACGTTTCCGCGATCACGGCCGGGGGCATCCCGGCGGATGAAGGCAGCCGCCCTCTACCCCCTGATCGAGGAGTTCACCATGTCGGTCCAGGCATTTCTCTACGTCGTCGCCGTCATCCTGATCGTGCTCGCTGCCCTGCCGCTGCCCACGAGGGGTGTCTCGCTCGCGCTTCTGGGTGCCGCCTGCGCCCTGCTCGCCTACGCCTGGCCGGTGATCACCGAGTGACCTTCCCGTGAGGTGTCGTCGGCGCGGGCCTGGCCGGCAGCCGGAGGGCGATCGATCGCGGGCGGCGTGCTGTTGCAGCGCCGCCCGCGTGCGGGTGGGGGCGGACACATCGACGCTTGCTGAGCTTCTTTCACAAGCGTAGGAAGAACACCACCCGTCGATCCGCCGTCCAGCGTCGAAGGAGTTGCGTGTGACCACCTCCAGAGGGCTCCGCCTCGCCGTGTCAGTGCTGGTGACAGCGGGCGCCGTCCTGCTCGGCACGGCGGCCCCTGCCGCACCGCCAACGGCTCCCGTACCGCCCGGGCACCCGTCCTGCGATCCGATCGACCCGACCGCCTGCCTGCTGCCGTTCCCGAACGACTACTTCACCGTGCCGGACCGGAGCAGCCCCACCGGCAAGCGGGTGCGGTTCACCGCCGCCGCGATGCCCGCCAACGTGCAGGGGACCCCGATCGACCCGACGGAGTGGAACCGGCAGGACGGGTTCAGCCCTGGCTCACCGATCCTGGTGCGCGTCCCCGGCCTCGACGCCGCGGCGAGCGGGATCGCGCCGGTCACCGACATCGGCCGCTCGCTGGCGCCGGACGCGCCGATCGTGCTGCTCAACACCCGGACCGGCAAGCGCACGCCGTACTGGGCCGAACTGGACGCGCATGCGGCCGGCCAGCCCGACCGTCAACTGCTGATCATCCGGCCGGCGGTGGCGCTTGACGAGGGCACCCGCTACGTCGTGGGGTTGCGTGGTCTGCGCGACGGCGACGGGGCGTTGATTCCGGCGCCGAAGGCGTTCACGGCGTACCTGACAGGCGCCGGCCTCCAGCATCGGGACTCCCGGGTGCCGCAGCTGAGGCGGATCCTCACCGATCTGACCCGGACCGGCGTCAAGCGGCACAGCCTCTACCTGGCCTGGGACTTCACGGTGGCCAGCCGGCACGGGCTGACCGGGAGGATGCTGGCGGTCCGGGACGACGCGTTCGCCGACCTCGGCCGGGCCGCGCCGTCGGTCACCGTCACCCAGGTGACCGACTATCCAGCGGAGCAGGATCCGCTGATCGCCCGGCAGGTGACCGGCACCGTCGCCGTACCGTCCTATCTGACCGGCAACGGCGGGCCCGGCTCCCGGCTGCACTACGGCCCGGCCGGCGGCGTCGGGACGCCGCCCACGCCGGACGCCCTGCCCACGCCGTCCGGCACGACTGTGGCGGCGGACTTCGTCTGCAACATCCCGCGCAGCGCCTCGGCCGCGAGGCCGGCGCACCTCTCGCTCTACGGCCACGGGCTGCTCGGCCGACCGACAGAGATCAACGCCGGCAACGTCAAGACGATGTCGAACACCCACAACTTCACCTTCTGCGCGACAAGTTGGATCGGCATGGCCGCCGCCGACGTCCCCTACGTGGCCGGCGCCTTCACCGACCTCAGTGTCTTCCCCGCGGTGGCGGACCGGTTGCAGCAGAGCTTCCTGAACTTCCTCTTCCTGGGCCGCGCGATGATCCACCCGGCTGGGTTCGCCGCCCACCCGGCGTTCCGGGACGACACCGCACGACCGCTGATCAATCGCGGTGGCGGGCTGCACTACGACGGCAACAGCCAGGGCGGCATCAACGGCGGGGCGCTCACCGCCATCGCCCAGGACTGGACCCGGTCGGTGCTCGGCGTACCGGCGATGAACTACTCCACACTGCTGCAACGCAGCGTGGACTTCGCGCCGTTCCAGACCGTGCTCGACGGCTACTACCCGGACAAGGTCGACCAACAGCTGATCCTCGCGCTGCTGCAGATGTTGTGGGACCGGTCCGAGGCCAACGGGTACGCCCAGCACATGACCGACCGACCACTTCCGCGGACACCGGCGCACCAGGTGCTGATGCACGTGGCCTTCGGCGACCAGCAGGTCTCGCCCGCCGCGGCGGAGGTGCAGGCACGCACCATCGGCGCACGCCTGCACACCCCCGCGCTCGCCGACGGCTGGTCACTGGACGTGCGACCGTACTGGGGCATCCCGCCGATCCGCCGCTACCCGTACACCGGCTCGGCGATGGTGATCTGGAACAGTGGCGCGGCCTACGCGCCACCGCCGACCAACCTCGCCCCGGCCGGGCCGGAGTTCGGCGACGATCCGCACGAGTTCCCCCGCGCCCAGGCCGGTGCCCAGAAACAGAAGGCGGTCTTCCTGCTCACCGGAAAGGTCGTCGACGTCTGCGCGCGCACACCCTGCCCGTGACGCCGGGCCCGCCGGGACCACCGTCCCGGCGGGCCTCCGGCGCGGAAGGCGGGCACTACGACCGTGGCGTCATCCCGACGAGGAGAGCCGTGAGTACGCGCTCGACGTACTCGTGGGTCAACGGCTCCTGCGTGATGAGGAACCTGAAGTAGAGCGGGCCGGACAGGATCGCCATGGCCACCTCCAGGTCGAACTCGGGTGGGATCTGCCCCTGCTGCTGGGCGCTCCGGAGCCGGGCGACGGTCCGGTCCGCCTGCGGGCGGATGAAGCGTTCGTTGAGCGCGGCGGCGACCAGCGGATCGTGCTGCGCCTCGCCCACCAGGGCCCGGTACAGGGGGCCCAGTGGCGGCTGGCCCAGGAGGTCGACCGCCGCGTGGATCTGCTGGCGCAGGTCGGCCACGATGTCGCCGGTGTCGGGGTAGTCGAGCGCGGGTTCGCCTGAGGTGAGCACCGCGTCCAGGAACAGGGCGCCCTTGGAGGGCCAGCGCCGGTAGATCGTGTGCTTGCCGACGCCGGAGCGGGCCGCCACCCCCTCGATGCTGAGTTTGGCGTAACCGACCTCCTGCGCCAGCTCCAGTGTCGTACGCATGATCGCTTGGGTCCGGTCTGCGGCCCTGGTTCGGCGGTCGTCGCTCATGCCGTCACTGTAGCGGCACGGCACGTGCCGTTGACAATCCCCGAACGTGTGACCAGACTGAGCGCGATCCGCAACGGCACGGCACGTGCCGTTCCGGAATCGCTGACATCGACGTCGCCGCCACGCCGTGGCGCGACCAGCCCCTCTGCCTCTCCGGCTTGCCGAGAGCTGTGAACACCTGATCTACCGAAGGGAAGCACCATGACCGAGACCCTGAGCTGGAACGCCGACAGCGACAGGCACCCCCCGCTCGCACAGAGGTCGCCCGGCCGGCGATTCGACGTCGACCGCTGGCAGCGACGGTTCGACGAGCTGCGCCACACGCACCACGTCCCCGGCGCGAGCCTGGCCGTGCTGCTCGACGGGGAGGTCCACGAGCTGGCCAGCGGGGTGCTGCACCGCGGCACCGGCACGGCGGTCACCCCGGACTCGGTGTTCCTGTCCGGCTCGATCGCGAAGGTCTACACCGCGACGCTCATCATGCGGCTCGCCGACGAGGGGAAGCTGGACCTGCACGCGCCGGTCGTCGACGTGCTGCCGGAGTTCGCCACCCCGGACCCCGAGGCGACCAGAACCATCACCATTCGCCAGTTGCTGTCCCACACCGGCGGCGTGACCAACGACTTCAACTTCGACGGCGGCCGGGGTGACGACTGCCTCGCCCGGTACGTGAGCGCCGCACGACGGGTGGCGCTGGACTGCCCGCCCGGCACCGCCATCTCGTACGGCGGGCTCGGCTACATCGTCCTGGGCCGCGTCATCGAAAAACTCACGGGCCTCACCTGGGACCAGGCTCTCAAGAGCCTCCTCTTCGAGCCGCTCGGCCTGGAACGCTCGATGACGCTGCCGGAGGAGGCCCTGCGCTTCCGGGTCGCCATGAGCCACCTGGGCGAATCCGGCGGATATCCCGACCCGGCCCCGTCCTGGGACCTGATGCCCCGCTCGATGGGCCCGGCGGGCAGGGTCATCGTCTCCGCCGGCGACATGGCCCGCTTCGCCCGGATGCACCTCGACGGCGGCCTCGCGCCCGACGGCACCCGGGTGCTGTCCACCGATGCTGTCGCCGCCATGCGGCACCGCGCCGTCGACGTACCTGACAAGTGGACGGTGAGCGCCGACGGGTGGGGTCTGGGGTGGACGCTCTACGACTGGGACGGCATCTCCGGCTACGGCCACGACGGAGCAGCCATCGGCCAGTACGCGTACCTGCGCGTCGTCCCGCACGCGAACCTCGCCCTGGTCCTGATGACCAACGGCGGCGCGGCCCGCCTGCTCTACGCCGACCTGTTCCGCGACCTGCTCGCCGAACTCGCCGACGTCACCATGCCCGCGCCGTTCGCCCCGGCCCCCGTACCACCCCCGATCGACCTCGAACCGCTGCTCGGCACGTACCGGCGTGAGGGTGTCCTCCTCACCGTCTCCCGCACCGGTGACGGCTCACCGCACCTGCGGTACGAGTTCGTCGACGACATGAAGCACATGTCACCGCCTCTGGAGATGGACCTGGAACCGGTCACCGCAACGGTCTTCGCCGCCTCCGGCGCGGGCCCGTCGTTCAGCGAGGACTACATGCCTGTGGTCTTCTCCACCCTCACCGACGGCACCCAGGTCTGCTACGTGGGGATGCGCGCCACTCCCAAGGTCGCCTGACCGCGCGGCGGGGCGCTGGTCCGTGCCAGCGCCCCGCCGGGGAGACATCGAGTCGCCGGGGTCAGCAGCGCACCTCGGTCTCCTTCTGCGCCACGTCCGAGATGCCGCCGAGGGCCCGGGTGCACACCGACAGCGTGTTGGCGCCCAAGGACCAGACCTCCGGGCCGCTGGAACACTGCAGGTCGCGCAGCGTGGTTCCGGTCACGATGGAGGTGCAGACCTGGTACGAGCCGTGGCTGGCCCGGTACTGCTGCCACACGTACGTGTAGGCGTAGTTCTTACCGCACCCCTTGTACTGCTTGACAGATGCCGCGGTCTGACCGCCGACGGTGACGTACGCGGTCGCGCCGATCTGCACCGAGCCCGCGCAGCGCGGGTTGGTCTCGGCGTGCGCGGGCCCGGCGAACGCCAGCGTGGCGGGCACAGCCAGACCGGCAGCCGCGAGGATGCGGACCCCACGTCGGGTAAGGCTTTTCATCGATGACCTCCTTCAATGCACCGGGACCGTCGAGCCCGATGTCGTCGATGCACCACATTGATGGTGGCCTTGGCCCGTTCGGTACCCTCTGACACGCTCTGACAACGCCTGACGACGTCGTCTGACATGGGGGAGTGATGAAGGACCAGCGTGCCGCCGCCGAGTCGACTCAGGACAGACAGGCCGCCGAGAGGTTCGCCGAACAGCTACGGACCCTGCGCACCGCCGCGGGCGACCCGTCCTTCCGCAAGATGGCCGGGCGGTCGGGCCGGATCTCGCACACCACGCTGCACGAGGCCGCCGCTGGGACCAGGTTCCCCTCCTGGGAGACCGTCCGGGAGTTCGTCCGAGCCTGCGAGGCCGACGAGGTCCAGTGGCGGCGTCGATGGGAGGACGCGCAGCGCCCCAGGACGGTCCACGGCATCGCGGATGCCGAAGTCTCGCCGGTCAGCACCGATTCCCCGACCGACGCCGAAACCCCGATCACCCCGGGTGAGAGGAGGACCGGCACCGGGACCGACGCCCCGGACACCCCTGGGCCCGTCGTGTCCGGCGTCTCCGCGACGTCGTCGAAGGAGAAGAGCGCGGTGCGGGCCACCGCGTACCCGCAGACCGACGAGGAGGTGGTGGGTGCGCGGCGGCACCGGCTGCCCTGGCTCGCCGCCGCCGCAGTGGTCCTGGTGGTGACGATCGTCGCCGTCCTGGGCGTCATCGTTCGCGGCCGGTCGGCCGGGAACGACCCCGGCGCCGTGGCGGGGTCGTCCACACCGTCGGTGTCGCCGTCAGCGTCTGGGTTCTCGGACTCGCTCATCCCCGGCGACTCGAGCAAGTTCATCTCCGATGTCACCATCCCCGACGGCACGCGGGTGCGGGTGAACTCCCAGTTCGTCAAGGTGTGGGCCCTCAAGAACGTCGGGAAGGTCGCCTGGCACAACCGTTTCCTGGCGCGGACCAACCCGACGGCCGACGCCGACGGTTGCCAGGTGCCGGACCGGGTGGCGATCGGTGACACACCGCCCGACGAGCAGGTGATGATCAGTGTCGAGGTCACCGCGCCGAGCCGTCCCGGGAAGTGCTGGGTCAGTTGGAAGATGGTCGACGAGAACGGGCAGGAGTACTTTCCCACCCGCCGGCCGGTGTATTTCATGGTCACCGTCATCGCCTGAGCGCGCTCGCCGGTCGCCTCGACCGGTGTCAGATTGCGAACGCTCGATGTCAGTCCCGGGGTGCCGGCAAAGCTGACAACACCGCATCCGTCGAGGTCGGCACCACCCTGACGGATCTGACAGACACAAGGGGTACCGAACAGCAGGCCGCTTCTCGCAAGGTGATGTCCGTTCCGAACGACTCACCAACTGCGAGGAGGATCAACCTTGCGCCGTCCCTGGTTATCCGTCGGGCTCGCCGCGCTCTGCGTGGCCGTCGGCGTTCCGGCCCACGCGTGGGCCGCGACATCCGGCGCCACAGCGCAGCGAACCGTCACCACGGCCGCGCGGCCGGTCGTGGACATGGAGGCCACCGTCCTGGCCGCCCAGATCGACCCCCGCCGCGCCGACAACACACTGACTCCGGGCGCGAAGAACTCCGTGCTCGCCGTGGAGCAGGCGTTGCAGGCGCAGGGTCTGCTGAACGCGCAGTGGGTCGACGGCTACTTCGGCACCGTGACCGTCTCCGCGTACGCGGCGTACCAACGCTCGCTCGGCTACACCGGGCTGGCCGCGAACGGGCTGCCCGGCACGACGTCGCTGACGAAGCTCGGGCAGAACCGTTACACCGTCGGCAACACGATCGGCCCGGGCGCGAAGGTCCAGCGTGACGGGTACGTCGTCAACGCGCGTACCCAGGCGATGCTGGCCGAGGCCCAGCGTCTGCTCGGCTACACGCTGGTGCTCGACCAGGGTTCGTACAACCCCGGGGGCGACCCGACCTCGGCCGGTACGCACGACGGCGGGGGCGTGGTGGACATCGCGGTCACCGGCATGACCGCGGCCAAGCGCACCGCCGTGGCCCGGGCCCTGCGCAAGGTCGGCTTCGCCGCCTGGGTCCGCAACCCGAACCAGGGCGACTGGCCGTGGCACATCCACGCCAACGCGATCAACGACACGGACCTGTCCAGCCAGGCACAGCACCAGGTCGGGGACTACTACCTCGGCATGAACGGCCTGGCCAACCAGGGACCGGACGACGGCCCCCAGGTTCCGATCAGGACCTGGGAGCAGTACCAGCGCGGGCTGTGACCCGCACCCCTTCACCGTTTCCGAAAGGACACCATGAACATCCGTAAGAGCCTGGCCGCCGCCGGCGTCGCGCTGGCCGCGACCACCTCGATCCTCAGCGTCGCGTCGCCCGCGTCGGCGGCGGCCCGGGACGGGGTCTGCGACAGCGGCGAGTTCTGCTACTACTACAACAGCGACAACGCGGGATCGATCTCGGACTTCACCGCTTCGCTCGACGACTACGGCACCGAGCAGCCCTCGTGCTACGACTTCAAGGGCGCTGGCGCTGGCAAGGGCCTGTGCATCAAGAACGAGGCCGCCTCGGTCTGGAACCGCAGCACCAAGACCGTACGCGTCTACTACAACAGCGGTTACGCCGGTTCTTACCAGGACTTCGCGGCCGGCGCGAAGGGCAACCTCAACGCCACGCTGAAGAACAACAACGCCTCGCACCAGTTCTCGCCGTCGACGCGCACGAACCTGTCGTACGCGCTCTACCAGGCCAGCGGCGGCACTGTCACGTGCGCCTTCGACGGTTACACCACGACGCCCGGCCGGCACGAGGGCATCGACATCGCCCGCAGCGTCGGCTCGGACGTGCGCGCCCTGGTCTCCGGAACGGTCATCTACGTCGCGCGGGGCAACACCGGCAGCGGCGGCCTGTCCACGATCTCCGTCTACAACTCGTCGCTCAACAAGTCGGTGATCTACCTGCACACCGCGCCGAAGTCCGCGGTGAGCGTGGGCGACGCCATCAGCAAGGGCGAGATCATCGCCGATGAGTCGTGGCACGGGGTGTCCTCCAGCTCGGGCGCGCACACCCACGTCGAGGTCCGGGCCGGCCGGCAGACCCACGCGGCCGTCAGCGTCGGTGACCCCACCCTTGACAACGCCGACCCGACCTCGTTCTGGAACTCCCAGGGCTACAACGAGAGGTAGGACGCCATGAATATCCGCAAGGGCCTCGCCGTCGTCGGCGCCGTCCTCGCCATGTCCACCTCCATCCTGAGTGTTGCCTCGCCGGCAGCGGCGGCCGAACGGGACGGAACCTGCGACAGCGGCGAGTTCTGCTACTACTACAACAGCAACCAGGCCGGCTCGGTCTCCGACTTCACCGACTCACTGGACGACTACGGTACGACCCAACCGACCTGCTACGACTTCAAGGGCGCGGGCAGCGGCAAGGGCCTGTGCGTGAAGAACAACGCCGCGTCGGTGTGGAACCGGACCAGCAAGACGGTGCGGGTCTACTTCAACAGCAACTTCGCCGGTGCGACCCAGGACTTCGCGGCCGGGGCGAAGGGCAACCTCAATGCCACGCTGAAGAACAACAACGCCTCGCACGAGTTGGTGAGCGGGCCGACGGGCTGTAGCACCGACGGCACCCACAGCAAGCTGCCGAGCACCATCCTCGTCTACCGGGTCAGTCTCGGGCGGGTCGATCGGGTCGACTTCAAGACGTACGTCAAGAACGTCCTCCCGAACGAGTGGATCACGAGCTGGCCGGCCGCCTCGCTGGACGCCGGTGCCATGGCCGTCAAGAGCTACGGCTGGTACTGGGCTCTGCACTCGACCCGCAAGACCTCTGGCGGACAGTGCTACGACGTTCGGGACGACACCGGCGACCAGGTCTACCGGCCGTCATCGGCAGTCTCATCGACGTCCGCCGCGGTGGACCGGACCTGGTCGGTGCGAATGACCCGGAGCGGCAACATCCTGCGGGCGCACTACTGCGCGACGACAACCGCCTGCGGTGGCTGGGTGGACGGGGACTGGATGTCGCAGTACGGCTCCCGTGACCAGGCGAACGCGGGCAAGAACTACCAGACGATTCTGCGCTACTACTACCGCGACATCGCGCTCTCCTGAGTCAGGCACCAACAGCGCCGCCCGCCGCAGTCCGCGGCGGGCGGCGCGTTCGTCGGTACGCCACCGTCGACTACGCCGGCGGCTCGACCGCCTCGACGAGAACCTCCAGCACATGCCGGTACGGCTGGCCTGTCGCCCGGCTCATGCCCATCTCGCAGGTGCGGTTGCACGAGGCGTACGCGTCGTGGTCGCGTTTGTTGATCTCGGCGGCCTGCGCGGCGGTGGCGCCGGCGGTGACCTCCGGGTGCAGCATTCCCCGGTCACCGGCGAAGGCGCAGCACCCCCAGTTGTCCGGCACGGTGACGGTGTCGGCTACCGCCTGAGCCACCGTGTGCAGGTCGTCGATGCCGCCCAGGTGCACTGTGGAGCAGGTGGGGTGCAGGGCCAGCGAGCCCAGTCGCCGGGGCTGCGGCAGCGCCGGCAGGAGGTGTTCGGCGGTGAAGGTCACGCTGTCGACGAAGCGCAGCGCGGCGTACCGTGCCTGGTCCTCCTCGGCCAGTGCGGCGGTGAGCTGCGTCAGCCCGTGCGTGCAGGACGACGCGTCGCACACGACGGGCAGCCGGCCCTCGTCGCTGGCGGCCCAGAGCGCGGCCAGGGTCCGCTCGGCCATCTCGCGGTGACCGGCGGGGTAGCCCTTGGACTGCCACGGCGTTCCGCAGCACAGGCCCGCCGTGCCGGTCGGTACGACGAGCGGCACCCCCGCCAGTTCGCAGAGGCGCAGGAACGCCGCAGCCGTTCCGCCGCGCGGGCCGTCCTCCGGTGCGAAGAGGCTGCCGACGCAGGCCGCGAAGAACACCGCCCGGGCGTCCGGCGCGCTTCGGGGTGCCGGGCGGGGAGCACCGGCGCGCGGCATGTCGCCGCTCCACCGCGGCATGAGTTCGGTTCCGCCGAGCCCACGGATCACCCCGGTGGCGGCGCGGGTCACCGGCGTCGGTACGGCGTGCGCGGCGGTCAGTCCCACCCGCACGCCCGTCACGGCGGCCTGCCAGTGCCGCGCGGCGGTGCGGGCGGTGCGCTGGGCGCGAGGGCTGTGCCGTTCGGCGCGCAGCCGCTTCATCGCCGCCCCGGTGTCGATGCCGACCGGGCAGGCGGTGACGCAGAGGCTGTCCGCGGCGCAGCTGTCCACCGCGGCGTACTCGTAGTCGGCGGCCAGCTCCCGGCGGCGCTCCTCGTCGCCGGCCGCGGCGGCGAGGGCGATCTGCCGTTGCAGGACGATGCGCTGCCGGGGAGTGGTGGTGACGTCGGCGGTGGGGCAGACCGGCTCGCAGTAGCCACACTCGACGCAGGCGTCCAGCTCGGGGTCGACCGTCGGGACGGCCTTGAGCTGGCGCAGGTGCACTGTCGGGTCGTCGTTGAGCAGCACACCGGGGTTGAGCAGGCCGCTCGGGTCGCACAACCGCTTGAGCTCGCGCATCACGTCGTACAGCTCGTCGCCGTACTGCCGGCGGACGAAGGGCGCCATGGCCCGCCCGGTGCCGTGCTCCGCCTTGAGCGTTCCCCCCTCGGCAAGCACGAGGTCGACCATGTCGTCGGTGAACCGGGCGTAGCGGTCGATCTCGGCCGGGGTGTCGAAGGACTGGGTCAGCATGAAGTGCAGGTTGCCGTCCCGGGCGTGTCCGAAGATCACCGCGTCCGGGTAGCCGTGCCTGTCGAACAGGCGGATCAGCCCGTCGCAGGTGCCGGTCAGGCGTGGCATCGGCACCGCGACGTCCTCCAGCAGGGCCGTGGTGCCGGGCGGACGGGCCCCGGCGACGGCCGTGTAGAGGCCCTTGCGCAGGTGCCAGAGGTTGGCCCGTTCACGGGGGTCGCGGGTCAGCTCGGTGCCGGTGACGGCCGGCAGCCGGTCGAGCACGGGCCGGGCGTCGGCGAGCGTCGCGGCCAGCCGCTCCGCGCTGTCCTCGGCGAACTCCACGAGCAGCGCGGCATGGCCGTCGACAGTCAGTCCGCGCAGGGCCCGGCTCGCGCCCGGGTCGCGCTGGCTGACCCGCAGCGCGGCCGCGTCGAGCAGTTCGGCGGTACGGGCTCCGACGGCGAGCAGGGCCGGCAGCGCGTCGGTGGCGTCGGTGAGCCCGGGCAGGATCAGCAGGCCCGTGGCGGCATGGTCGTGGATCTCGACGGTACGGAAGACAGCCTCGGCCACGAAACCGAGAGTGCCCTCGCTGCCGATCATCAGGTGGGCCAGCATCTCGACCGGGCTGCTGTGGTCGAGCAACGAGTTCAGCCCGTACCCCATGGTGTTCTTCATCGCGAACAGCCGCTCGACGGTGGCGCGCGACCCCGGCGTCGAGCGCACCCGGTCACGCAGGCGCAGCAGCCCGGCGTGCAGCTCGGGCTCGTCGGCCCGCAGCCGGTCGTCGGCGTCGCGGACGCCGGAGTCGACGACGGTGCCGGACGGGAGCACGAAGCGCAGCGACTCCATGGTGCGGTACGCGTTGTCGGTGGTGCCGCAGGTCATCCCGCTGGAGTTGTTGGCCACCATGCCACCGACCGTGCAGGCGGCCTCGCTGGCCGGGTCCGGGCCGAGCCGGCGTCGGTAGCGGGCCAGCCGAGCGTTGGCCTGCCGGATCGTCAGACCCGGCTGGAGTCGGATGCGCCGGCCGTCGTCGAGGACCTCGGCGTGCCGCCAGTCGGTGCGGACGTCGACGAGCACGCCCGCGCCGCCGGCCTGCCCGGCGAGACTGGTGCCGCCGCCGCGCAGGGTCAGCGGCACGCCGGCCTCCCGGGCACCGGCCATCAGCGCCCCCACCTCGGCCGCCGAGGCGGCGCGGACCACTGCCTGCGGCTCGAACAGGTACGGCGAGGCGTCGTGTGCCGCCGCCAGCCGCCGGGGCAGCTCGGCGCTGGCCCGGCTCGGATCATCGAGGCGTGAGCGGAGCAGGTCGGCGACCTCGCGGGCGCGAGCGCCGGCCGCGGTCGGTGTGGGTACGACGGTGCTCATGGGCGGATCCTCCTGGGAGGGGTGATCAGTCGGCCACCGGAGACGCGACGACCAGCAACCGGGCAGGGGCGGTGCTGACCGGAGTCGGCAGCCGCAGCGGCTGCCGGCCGGGGGTGATGCTGCCGAGCACGGAGGCGTGTCGCGCGCCGGTCCCCGACCGCAGGGTGCCCGGCAGTCCGTGCACGGTCAGGTAGCCCAGCAGCGCGAAGGCCAGCGCCTCCTTGGCGTCCGACGCGATGCCCAGGTCGTCGCTTGACGACAGGTGGACGCCGGGCAGCTCGTCGGCGATCATGCGCATCAGCGTCGGATTGTGCGCGCCACCGCCGGAGACGACGAGCCGGGTCACGCCGTGGTCGCGGCAGGCGCCGGCCACCGTGACCGCCGTCAGCCGGGTGAGCGTGGCCAACACGTCCTGCGGATCCGGCGTGGGCGCGTCGGCGAGGGCGGCGAGCAGGTAGGGCCCGTGGAACAGCTCCTTCCCGGTGCTCTTCGGGCCGGGCAGCCGGTAGTACGGCTCGTCGAGCAGCCGCCGCAGCAGGGCCGGGTTGACCTGCCCGGCGGCCGCCCCGCGCCCGTCCCGGTCGTACTCCTCGGTGCCGCCGCTGAAGTGGCGGGCGGCGGCGTCGAGGAGCGCGTTCGCCGGGCCGGTGTCGAATGCGAGCGGGTCCGCGTCCGGCGCGACGACGGTGATGTTGGCGATGCCGCCCAGGTTCAGGGCGGCCGGGACGCCGGGCAGGCCGCCCAGCAGCAGCGCGTCGAAGAGGGCGACCAGGGGAGCGCCCTGGCCACCGGCGGCGACGTCGCGGCTGCGCAGGTCGGCCACGACCGGGACGCCGGTGGCCTCCGCGATCCAGGCCGGCTGCCCCAGCTGGAGAGTGCCCCGAACCGTGCCAGCCTCGACCCAGTGGTGCATGGTCTGCCCGTGCGAGACGACCAGGTCGGCATCGCCGTCGCACAGCTCCGCGAGTGCCCGCACGCCGGCCTCGGCGAAGGCCTGGCCGATGCCGGTGTCCAGCACGCAGATCGCCTCGGTGGTGGTCGGCGCGGGCGGCAGGGCGGCGGCGATCTGCCCGCGCAGCTCGTCGGAGTACGGGTGGCTGAGCCGGCCCAGCGGCCGCATCCGCACTGTGTCGCCGCTCATGTCGAACTCGGCCGCGGCGGCTTCGATGCCGTCGTAGGAGGTTCCGGACATCAGGCCGATCACGCGCATCACGTCCTCCTTCACGCCCGGCCGACCGGCGTCGCGACGGAATCGTCGTCGACGTCGTCGGTACGTCCATGGTCGTACGGCGTCTCCGGCGCCGGGTGGAACCGGCTCGACACCGCGCCGACGACCAGGGTGATCAGGACGCCGATCGGGACCAGCCACTGCGCGGCGATGGCGGTGGCGGTGGTGGTCCCGGCCGTCGTCACATCGATCTTGACGTAGCGGACGATGTAGGTCATCACCGCCACGGTGACGAGGAAGGCGATCACCGCGTCGACCTGGTTGGCCCGCTTCACGAGACGGCCGAGCAGGAAGGCCCCGAGCAGCGCCCCGTAGGTGTAGCCGGCGATGGTCAGACCGGTCAGGTAGACGTTTCCGGTGCTGGAGCTGAACGCGCAGGCGAAGATCGCCATCAGCACCGCCCAGACCAGGGTCATCACCCGGGCGAGCCGGAGCATCACGTCGTCGGACGGGACCTTCCGGAAGAAGCTGTGGATGAAGTCGGCGACCGTGGAGTTCGACATCGAGTTGAGCGCCGACGACAGCGAACCCATCGCGGCGCCGAGGATGCCGGCCACCAGCAGACCCGAGATGCCCACCGGAAGGGCGTGCAGGATGAAGCTCGGGTAGAGGTTGTCGCTACTGGCCAGGCCGAGTTCCTTGAAGGTCTGACCCTTGTTGTACGACCACAGCAGCGCGCCGACCAGGGAGAACGCCGCGAACTGGATCACCACGAAGATGCCCGAGGAGATCATCGCCTTCTGCCCCTCGCGCAGCGTGCGCGTGGACAGGATGCGCTGGACGATCAGTTGGTCCGACCCGTGGCTGGCCATCGCGAAGATCGCGCCACCGATGATCGCGGTCGGCAGGGCGAACGGGCTGGTGAGCACGTGCGCGAGCGCGAAGTTGGTGTCGAAGAGCTGGAACTTGCCGGCGTCCAGCGCCTGCGAGTAGCCGTCGAAGCCGACCGCGTGGCTGAGCACCGCGATGGCCAGGATCGCCCCGCCCAGGTACAGCCCCATCTGGATGGCATCGGTCCAGATGACCGCCTTGATGCCGCCGAGGTAGGTGTAGACCACCGTGATGAGCGTGAGAACGATGATGATGGCCTGGTAGCCGACGTTCAGGCCGAACTCGTCGAGGAGAAGCTTGATGGGGATGGCCGAGGCGAACAGCCGTACGCCCTCGGCGAGCAGGCGGGTGAAGACGAACGTGACCGACGCCAGACCCTGGAGTTTCAGGCCAAACCGCTCACCGAGGTACTGGTAGGCGCTGACGAACCCACCCCGCTTGTAGAGGGGGATGAGCACCGCGGCCACGACGACCCGACCGATGACGTAGCCCAGGGCCAGCTCGACGTTGCCGAAGCCCTGACCGCTGTACGCGCCGCCGGGAACACTGATCACGGTCAGGACGCTTGTCTCAGTGGCGACCACGGAGAACGAGACGGTCCACCAGGGCAGTCGCCCCTCGCCCACGAAGTAGTCCTTGGCGGACTTCTGTTTACCGGACAGGCGCAGTCCGACGAAGGCGATCACCACGAGGTACAGCACGATCACGACGAGGTCGAGTTGACGCACGGCTCGCTCCCAACCAGCGGTTGTCAATAAGTGACGCTGACCCAGGGTAACGCGAAACTTTTTGCCACCGCCCGTCCGGGCTGGTTACGCTGTGGTTTCAGCCTGCTGATACGGGGACTGTTCGCAGCTGCGCCCTCGGCCTGGGCCGCGGCGGCGGGTCGCGAGGACGCGCTCGACGGTGAGCCGCCGCCGGGCGACCGGAGGACCTCTCCCCGCCGGCCGGCGACTGCACACCAGCGAGAGGAACGAGCACCCCGTGGACCTCAGCACCCTCGGCACCGAGACCCGCAACGACAAGACCAGCGACCTCGACCGGATGTCTCCCACCGAGTTGCTTCTCGCGATGAACGACGAGGACCGGACGGTCGCCGACGCCGTCCGCCGGGCCGTGCCGGACATCGCCGCAGCCGTCGACGTCATCGTGGCGTCGCTACGACAGGGCGGCCGGCTGATCTACCTCGGGGCGGGCACCAGCGGCCGGATCGGCATGCTCGACGCCGTCGAGATTCCACCCACCTTCGGTACGACGCCCGAGCGGGTCGTCGGTCTGCTCGCCGGCGGGGCACGAGCCTTCGGCGTCGCCGTCGAGGGCGCCGAGGACGACCCGACCCGCGCCGTCGCCGACCTCGACGCGGTCGGTCTCACCGCCCGTGACACGGTGGTCGGGCTCGCCGCCAGCGGCCGTACCCCGTACGTGGTCGGCGGGTTGGATCACGCCCGCGCGCGTGGCGCGGCGACCGTCTCCGTGGCCTGCAACACCGACGCGGTGACCAGCCGGCACGCCGACGTCGCCATCGAGGTGCCCACCGGCCCCGAGGTGCTCACCGGCTCCACCCGGCTCAAGGCCGGCACCGCCGAGAAGCTGGTCTGCAACATGCTCTCGACCGCCACGATGGCCCGGCTCGGCAAGGTCTACGGCAATCTGATGGTGGACATGAACGCCACAAACGAGAAGCTCGTCGACCGGGCGCGGCGGATCGTCGCCGAGGCCGCCGACACCGATCTCGACACGGCCGCGCGGGCGCTCGCGGCAGCCCAGGGTCACGCCAAGACGGCCATCGTGCTGCTGCTGGCGAACTGCACCGCCGAGGAGGCCGCAGCCCGGCTGCGCGACGCCGACGACGACGTCCGGGCGGCCGTCGCGGCCTGACCCACGGGTTCGCCGGGGCGTCTCGACCGGGCCGGGTGAGGGTGAGCCGCTCTTGACGAAGCGCCCCGTCCGCGATGGACGGGGCGCTTTCTGGTGTCAGTTGAGCTGTGTGTCGGGAACCGCGTGGTCCCCGTCCGTGTCGACGCCGGTCGTGCTGGCCAGCTCGATCCGGGGGGACCGATCCGGCGGGAGGTGACCGAAGTCGGCGATCACGACGACATCCACCTCCCCGTCGATCATCGTCTGCTCGACGGTCTCCCACGGTGCCCGCATGACTCCTGCGAATCGGTAGGAGTGTCGGCGCAGGTGGTTGAGACACTTCTCGACGGCGGGCTCCGACGGCTCGATGTCGGCGGGAATCCAGATAACGGCTATCTCCATGAACCTCTCCTGATCAACGTCGTGGACGCGACTGGGTGATCAGGAGTTGTTGAGGCGGGGGAGGGCCCCGCTCCACGGGACGGCTGGTGGCGCGCATGTCGACGGCGGTGACGGTGAAACCTGGGCGCAGCGGCGAGGCGGGCGGCGACACTTCGGCTGTTGACGTGGGTGGATCAGCGCCGCCGGTGCCGACGCCGGTCGGTGCGGACGCGAGCGCCAGCACGAACGCTGGCGGCCCGGGTGCGGGACGGGCGGGCGGGTTGGGCCGCTCTCCGACGACGGCGGTCATCGTGGCCCGCGCCTGATCCGACGCCCGGCCATCGGATGTGCCGTGGGCGCCGCCCTGGGACACCGTCGCCGGCACGGGCGTCGACGGCGCCTGCGAAGGACGCGAGGCAACGCGTGCGGCCGCGGAGGCCGCGGCGGATGGCGCGGACGTGACCTGCGGGGACGACGGGGGCCGGGTCGGCCGGCTCGATGGAACGGTGGCGGGGCTGGCCGACGGCGTCGGCACCGGAACATCCGACGGCAGGGGCAGCGGGTCCGTCGACGGTAGAGGTAGGGGCAGGGGCAGCGGGACGACGACGGTCGGCAGCGGTACGGGGACGGACAGCTGCACCTCGACCACGTCGGCTACCGAAACCTTGACGCCCTGCGGCGAGGTGGCGATCTCCACCAGCGGGAGACGCGACGGCGGCGGGGTGTCGGCGTGGGCGGGGTTGGCACCGAGGACCGCGCCCAGCGCCACCGCGCCGAGCGCCACCGGGGGAAGGCTGTGCCTCAGCCGCATCAGAGGGAGGCCGTCGGCAGCGGTGTGGCCAGCCCCGCCCGGTCCGGCTCACCGGTGCGGTGCCGCTGGCCGAGCGGGTGCCCCTCGCACCCCGCCGTTTCCTCCATGTGCGGGTTCTTGCCCCGGGAAACCGCGGACTACACCTCCTGTCGATGTCTCCGTTGGGCTATGTGGACCGAGCTTGAGTGCAACTGGCCGGTTCACACCCGGGCCTCGGTGGGTGTCGGGGTGGCGTCGAGCGGCAGGTCACGCAGCCGGCGGATCGGCGTCGACAGGTAGATGATCGGGGACAGCACGGTGAGCGCCCCGAAGATCAGCAGGGTGGTGCGGGCACCGAGCGGCCCGGCCAGGATGCCGGCAAGCAGACCGCCGAGCGGGATGGCACCCCAGGAGACGAACTTGACAGTGGCGATCACCCGGGACAGCAGCTCCGGCGGGCTGGCGAGCATCCGGTAGGTGCGGGTGGTCACGCTGAGCACCACTGTGGAGCTGGCGAAGATGAGGTTACCGACGGCGAAGGCCAGGAATGCGGCGGTGCCGCTGCCCAGCGGGATGATGAGCGCGCCGACAACGCCGACGAAGGCCGAGATGATCAGGCCACGGGCGGTGCCGACGCGGTCGGTGATTCGGGTGGTCAGCGCCGCGCCGATGAGCGTGCCGAGGCCGTCGGCGGCGAGTAGCAGCCCGACCATGAACGGCGATGCGTGCAGTTCGCGCACCAGGTAGAACGGGAAGAGGGCCAGCATCGCGCCGTTGACGAAGTTCGTCGCGGTGGCGTCCCACATGGCCGGCCCGATGATCGGGTGTCGGAGCACGAAGTGCCAACCCTCACGGATCATCGTGACCATCGGTGTCCGCTCGGCCGGTCGCCGCACCCGCCGGGCCGGCAGGGTGCGCAGCAACACGGCGGACATCAGATAGCTGACGGCGTCCACGAACAGCGTCGGCACGGCACCCAGCAGCTGCACCGCGAGACCGCCCAGGGACGGCCCGCCCAGCGAGGTGGCGGCATGTGTGCCGGAGGTGAGGCTGTTGCGGGCCTGCAACTGCGCGGCCGGCACGATCTCCGGCAGGAAGGTCTGGTTCGCCACGTCGAACAGCACGTTGGCGAAGCTCATCACCAGAGCGACCGCGATCAGCTGGGCCACCGTCAGCATGTCGAACCACCAGGCCAGCGGGACCGACGCGATGGCGAGGGCCCGGACCAGATCCAGGGCGACCTGCATGCCGCGCAGCGCCACGCGCTGCACGATCACCCCCGCCGGCAGGCTGATCAGGAGGTACGCCAGATAGCCCGCGGCCGTGATCAGACCCATCTCGAAGGCCGACGCGTCGAGCACGGTCAGCGCGGTCAGCGGCAGAGCCACCGCACCGACCGCCGAGCCGAGGTGGCTGGTCGTGCCGGCGACCCACCACCGCCAGAAAGTAGTAAGTCCCATAATGGAACTCACTATAGGGGCCTGCGGGAGACGGCGTCGACCCCGCCGATGCGTTCGGCGAGGCGGGTGGAGGCCGTCGGGAGAGGACGTTTCACAGTCGCCTAACGGGTATCCAGGCGTACCAGTGCGACCGGCGGTGAACAGCTTCACGGAGTGAGGGGGCACCTGTCATGCCTGATCCACAGCCCACCATCGTGCTCGTGCACGGCGCGTTCGCCGAGTCAGCGAGCTGGAACGGTGTGCTCGAGCGGCTGGGCGCCGCGTACGACTCGGTAGCCGTCGCGAACCCGCTGCGGAGCGTCGCAGGCGACGCCGCCTACGTGCGGGATGTCGTCCGGGGGATCGGCGGGCCGGTCGTTCTCGTCGGCCACTCGTACGGCGGCATGGTGATCACCCAGGCCGCGGCCGGCGACACCTCGGTGCGGGCTCTCGTCTACGTCAACGCCTTCGCCCCGGACAGCGGTGAGTCGGCGCTGATGCTGTCCGCGAAGTTCCCCGGCAGCACCCTCGCGGACACGCTGGTGCAGTACCCCGTGTCGACAGGTGGGAACGAGGTGGCGATCGGCCAGGACCAGTACCACGCGCAGTTCTGCGCGGACTCGTCGGACGACGTGGCCGCGCTGATGGCCCGGACCCAGCGGCCGATCACCGAACAGGGCCTGGGCGACAAGCTCACCGGCGACCCCGCCTGGCGGTCGCTGCCCAGCTGGTTCGTGTTCGGGGACGCTGACAAGAACATCCCCGCCGAGGCGCACCGTTTCATGGCCGAGCGGGCCAACCCCCGGGGGCAGCGCGAGGTGGTCGGCGGCTCGCACGCGATGGCGGTCGCTCGGCCGAGCGAGGTCGCCGAGACGATCATCGAGGCGGTTCGGGGCGTGAGCTGAGCGGGCCGGACGGGCAGTCGAGAGGGTGGGCCGACGACGAGAGGTCGCCGACCCACCCCGTCTGCTGGACTACCGGATCCGCAGCTGCTGGTGGACCCCTGCGGTGGGGGCGTGCACCTGGTCACCGGAGTAGGCGACGTGCACCGGGTACACCCCTGCGGACAGCCCGTCGGTCGGCAGCTTGACGACGGCCGCGCCATCGCGGAGCGCAACCACCTGGGTGGTGCCGCCGAAGGTGACGGCGACCTCGCCGGTCACCTTCGGAGCCTTCCGGTGCGGCGACTGCGCCCGCACGTCGACGGTCAGCTCGAACGTCCCACCGCGGACGACCGAGGCCGGCGCCGCCTTCGCCTTCACCACGGCTCGTGCCGTGCCCGCAGGCGTCAGTGTGACCTGGGCGGAGCGTGACTTCGTCGGGTCGAGCACCGACGTCGCCATGACGGTGAGCGACGACGCGGTCTCCGTGGCGGCCACCGAGAGCAGACCGTCCGCGGAGATGGTGGTGCCCGTGGAGGTCGCGCCCTGGACCGACCACGTCACCGCCGGGCTCACACCCTCGTTCGTCGTCACCTGAGCGGTGAACTGCCTGGCCCAGTCCCAGCCCTTCGTCAGGTGCACCGTCGCGGGCGTCACCGCCACGGAGTCGACTCCCGACCAGAGGTGGTCCCGGGCGAAGATCGTGAACAGTTGGCCCGCCGTCATCCCGTCGTGCGCGCCGGGGACCTGGGTCGTCGCGGCAGCGTACCCCCGGGCCCGGAAGTTGGCGGCGATGGCGTTCTGGGCGTTGAGGTTGCCCTCGAAGACGCCATTGCCGAGGAAGACGGAGAGGTCTTCGTCCCCGACCGCGTTCGCGATGGTGTCGTAGTCCTGGGTGGTGAGCGACGGATTGCCGGAGAAGTGTCCGTAGAACGCGAACGTGGTCGGGTAGTTCTTGATGACGACGCCGCCCGTCATCCCGCCGTAGGAGAACCCGGCGTAGGCGCGCCCCGAGCGTTCGGTCGAGACGTTGTAGCTGCGCTCGATGAGGGGGAGGATCGTCTGGACCAGGTTGTTGGCCGCGTTGGTCTGGTTGTAGGAGGCGAAGCCGAGGCTGGTGCCCGTGAAGTGGTTGCCCATGGTGACGACCACCGTGGGCTCGATCTCACCCTTGGCGGTCATGTTGTCCAGGATGTTCGGGACGTTCGCGGGGACCATGAAGTCGGTCTCGTCGCCGAAGATGCCGTGGGCGAGATACGCGACCTTGTACGGCTGCGCGCGGTTGGCGTCGTAGTTGGCTGGCAGGTAGACGCCGAGGTAGTGACCGCTGTCGCCCAGGATCGTGGTGTACGGGACGTACGTGACGCTTCCCCGCTTCGTGCGGTCGGCGATCGGCAACTCGTAGTCCGCACGCTCCCTCAGCACCGGGTCGTTCTGCTTCTTGGCGTACGGCACGTGCACGGCATCGAGAACGTCGTTGTTCCTGACCCGGAACGAGGATTCGCCCGGGGGTCGAGGGTTCGTCGAGGCGGGATCCCAGATGCGCTTGTTCTCCCAGCCCTGGGTCGGGTCCCAGACCCGGTACCAGTAGCTGAGCCCTCCGGCGTGCAGCGGGACCGAGACCGACCAGTTCCCCTTCGGGTCCCTGGTCATGTCGCGGAGGAACTCGGTGCCTCCGGAGTGGTAGCGCCCCGGCTGCCACTCCTCCGGCTGATACCGGGTGGTGCCGGTGTTGACGTCGAGCACTGTCAGGTCCCCGGCAAGGCGGACCTGGGTGGCGTCGGGATTTCGGTAGACGAACGTGACGGTGTATCCGGTCGGCGAGTGGCGGTCCGCCTTGACTGTCGCACCCTGCACGATCGTGGGCCTGGCGGCGGCGGCCGGCGCGGGGACGACGGCCCCTGCGGCGAGTGCCGTGAACGCGAGAATCGAGACAGCAAGCCGTGGCCTGCGTCTTCCTGACGTTTCCCTCATGCGCGAAGACTCCTCTGTGGTCGCTCGTCGAGGTCTGGATCGGGCACTGGCAGTCGAGGGCTTCGATGGCCGCTAAATCGAATTAGCATCCGGAAGTGTGGCTGCGTACACCTTTCGATGTCAAGGGTGTCCGGCGCCCGGGGTCGGCGCGCGCCTCGACGGGTGCGCCACCCGCGGCCTGCGGATCCACCCGGCTGGCCACCGCTCGGATGGCAAGGTGATGTCCATGGACAGGAAGCACGTCGAGGATTGGCTCGCCGCCTATGAGCAGCTCTGGCGGACGCCGGGCACGGACGCGCTGGTCACGATCTTCACCGACGACGCGAGCTACCAGCAGGGGCCGTACTGGACGCCCGTCGTCGGTCTGCCGGCCATCGCCCGGATGTGGGACAAGCAGCGCAAGGGTCCTGACGAGGTGTTCCAGATGACCACGGAGATCGTCGCGGTCGACGGCGACACCGCCGTGTCGCGCCAGGAGGTCCGCTACGGCGACCCGGTCGACCAGGAGTACCGCGACCTGTGGGTTATGCGGTTCGCCGACGACGGACGGTGCCGGTCATTCGAGGAGTGGCCGTTCTGGCCGGGACAGCAGCCGGCCGACCCGCCTGACGGATCGTGACGACGAGCCAGCCGACAAGACCGCCGTGTCGCTCCACCCGCCGAGGAGAACCGATGACCGAGAAGAAGGAACCATCCAACGCGCAGAAGATGTTCGGCGACTTCGCGCCCGATCTTGTCGACTACACCGACAATCTGCTGTTCGGGCAGGTCTGGGAGCGCGCCGAGTTGGCGAAGCGGGATCGAAGTCTGGTCACCGTCGCCGCCCTGGCGAGCAGCGGCAACACCGAACAGCTCGCGTTCCACCTGGCCTTTGCCAAGCGCAACGGCCTCACCGAGGCCGAGTTGATCGAGGCGATCACCCACCTGGCCTTCTATGCGGGCTGGCCCAGGGCGGTGTCCGCGATGACCGTGGCCAAGCAGGTCTTCGCCGACCAGGACGACTGACCCGCCACCCGCACCGCGGGAACGCGGCGGTGACGCCGTAGCCGACAACGACCCGACCGAGCCCCCGTCCTCCGCGTGTGCGCCGTCACGGAGGTGGGCATGGTCGGGTCGTTGGGGTGCCGCGAGAGGGCTGCTACAGTCGAGATTGTTGCGGCCGCAAATTTATCAGCGGCAACTACTTTCCTGGGAAGGATGCCTGCGATGACCAAGCTCTCCGTCATCTACTACTCGTCCACCGGTACCCTCCACGCCATGGCCAAGCGCCTCGCCGAGGCTGGCGAGAAGGCCGGCGCCGAGGTGCGGCTGCGTCAGGTTCCGGAGCTCGCCCCGGCGGAGGCCATCGCCTCCAACGCCGCCTGGAGCCAGCACTTCGACGCCACGAAGAACGAGGCGAAGGCGACCGCCGACGACGTCGTCTGGGCGGACGCGGTGCTGTTCGGCACGCCCACCCGTTACGGCAACGTCGCCAGCCAGCTCAAGCAGTTCCTCGACACCCTCGGCCCGCAGTGGGCGCAGGGGCTGCTCGCCGACAAGGTGTACGCCGGGTTCACCGCGTCCATGACCGCGCACGGCGGCCAGGAGTCGACCCTGCTGGCGCTCTACAACACCATCCACCACTTCGGCGGTCTGGTCGTCGCCCCTGGCTACACCGACCCGCTCAAGTTCGCCGACGGCAACCCGTACGGCGTCTCGCACGTCACCGGTGGAGGCAACGACGCCCCGCTGGGCGACGCCCAGTTCGCTGCCCTCGACCACATGGCCGAGCGCGTCGTCAAGATCGCCGGGAAGCTCAGCGCCTGAGCGCGCTGCCGCCGTACCGGCGCCCGCGTCGACGCGGGCGCTCAGCTGGCCGAGGGCCGGTCTCCCGTCACGGGAGACCGGCCCTCGGCGCGCTCAGACCGCGATCGCCGCGATGGCGGCGAGCGGTCGGTGCTTGTCGGTGCCGGGCCGCCGGAGGCGTTCGACCTCCCGGAAACCGGCCTGGCCGAGTCGCTCGGAGATCTCGTCGACCGGCCAGCGGTAGGCGGTCAGGACCTTGTGGTCGAAGGCGCCGACCTCCTCGGCGTCGAAGACGCCCAGGACCAACCGTCCGGCCGGGACCAGCATCCGGCGGAACTCCTTGAGTACGCCGTCGAGCTCCTCCGGCGGAAGATGGATCAGCGAGTACCAGGCGAGGATGCCGTCGATGGAGTCGTCGGCGGCATCGAGGTGTTCCATCGAACCGAGGTGGAACTCGACGCTCGGGTGGGCCGCCCGTGCATGCGCGATGAACTCGGGGACCAGGTCGATCCCCACAGCGTCGACGCCCAGCTCGCAGAGGTAGCCGGTGATGTGGCCGGGCCCGCACCCCAGGTCGAGCACCCGACCGGGCCGGTTCGCCAGGTGTCGTCTGATGAAGGCGAGGTCGTCGAGGTCCACCTGCTGGCGCGTGCCGAACAGCTCGATGTAGAGCTCCGCTACGGATGTGTAAGCCTGCCGCACCGTGTCCGTTTCCATCGCGGAACTATACGGGCACCGGGCCGTGCCGAAGCGACGGCGGCTTGCCCTTCGCGGCTAATGCGGTTAGCCTTTAGCTAATCACGTTAGCTTCCTTGGAGGGCGTCATGACCGAATACCTGGGCATTGCCGGCAACACCATCGCCTACGAGGTGACCGGGCAGGGCCCGCTGGTCGTCCTGGCGCACGGCATGGGGGACAGCCGGCACTCCTACCGGTTCGTCGCTCCGGCCCTGGCCGCGGCCGGCTACCGGGTCGCCAACGTCGACATCCGCGGCTGCGGCGACTCCAGCCTCGGCTGGGACGGCTACAGCCGCACCGACATCGCTGGTGATCTCGTCGCCGTCGTGCGCCACCTCGGCGGCCCGGCCGTGATCATCGGCCAGTCGATCAGCGGCGGTGCCGCGACCATCGCGGCGGCCACCGCGCCCGAGCTGATCGCCGGCGTCATCGAGCTGGCGCCGTTCACCCGCGCGCAGTCCTTCGACCTGGGTGGGTTGGTACGGGTGAAGCGCTTCCGGGCCGGCTACCTCCAACTGGCGCAGGTGCTCATCCGGGGCAGCCTGGCGAACTGGCGCAGGTACCTCGACGTGGCGATCCCCACCAAGCCCGCCGACTGGGACAGCGAGCTGGCGCGCATCGGGGCCAAGATGAGTGAGCCCGGCCGGATGAAGGTCCTCCAGGCCATGGGCAAGACCAGCCCGGCCGACGCCGGTCGGCAACTGCCCCACGTCACCCGCCCCGTCCTGGTGATCCAGGGCAGCGCCGACCCCGACTGGGCCGACCCGCGGGCCGAGGGCGAGCGCATCCTCGCCGACCTGCCGCGAGGCCTCGGTGAGCTGGCTGTCATCGAGGGCGCGGGGCACTACCCGCACGTCCAGACGCCCGACCAGGTCCTCGCCCTGGCCCTGCCCTTCCTCGCCCGGACGCTGACAAGTGCCTAAGGCTCGACTCACCCCGGCGTCGGTCACCGAAGCCGGAGCCGCGCTCGTCGACGAGGTCGGCTTCGACAACCTCAGCATGGGCCTGCTCGCCGAGCGGCTCGGGATCAAGACCCCGTCGCTCTACAAGCACGTCGCCAGCCAGGCCGACCTGGCCCACCGGATCGCCATCGTGGCCATGACCGAGGTCGGCGACGCCATCCGCGACGCGACCCAGGGCCGGTCCGGCGGCGATGCTCTCGCCGCGGGCGCGCAGGCGATGCGGGCGTACGTGCGGGAACACCCCGGCCGGTACGCGGCAGCCAACGCCGCCCGCCCGACCGGCCCCGACGACCCGCTCATCGCGGCCAGCGAACGGGTGCTCGCCTCCTTGGCGGCGATGCTGAACGGGTACGGGCTCAATCCCGGCCAGGAACTCCACGCCATGCGGACGCTGCGCAGCGTCGTGCACGGGTTCGCGACGCTGGAGGTAGCCGGCGGGTTCCAGATCGACGCGTCCGTCGACGAGAGCTTCGCCTGGCTGATCAACTTCATCGATCAGGGCCTTCGCGCCGGCACCACCATCGGCAGCGTCGTCACCCGCTGACACCGGGCCGCGTCGACGCGTACGGGCCGCCTGGCCGTGCGGTGCCCATCCCCGGCGAGGGCTGCACGGATTCGCTCAGGCGTACGCGAGCAGGAAGTCGACGGTGCCGGTGCCGCCGGGTTGCCCGGCCGGAACGGGCAGGCCGGGTTCGCTGTTCAGCACGTAGAACCCGCCGCCGCCGATCAGGCGGGGAGTCACGGCCAGGATCTGCGCGGCCATGCTCGCCCCGGTCGGACGCACCACGCTGTCCAGGAGGAGTCGGAAGAGGTTCCCGTTCAGGTTCGCGACGTGCAGCACACGGTACGAGCGGGGGGCGGGCAGGCCGGTGCTCGTCAGGCCCCAGATCGGCACGATCTGGTTGCGCCACCGCGACGGGTCGTTGCTGATCGCACTGTCGTGGTTGTTCAGTTGCGTCTGGATTCCCGAGTGGATCCCCGCCAGGTGAATGTGCAGCTGGTCCTGCATCCGGATGGTCGGGTCGGCCGAGTTGACGCCCAACCCGATGTGGGGGTAGACGACGTGGCCCGGCTGCCCCGGCTGCGCGTTGTTCCACGCCTCCAGCCAGTAGTTCGGCGCGTTGGCGGTGGTGATGAACGGACACTCGATGCCGCTGATCCGGCAACTGGGGACGAGCAAAAAGTCATGGTTCGAGCCCGATCCTCCATTGAGGATGACGTACGTGGAGGTCGTCCGCAGACACTGGGGAAACGGTGGGCCGGTCTTCGTGCCCGCGCAGACCTGAACCCGGTCCCACAGGTCGTACCTGCCACCGGTATCGGTGGGGTAGCCGCACAGGGCCGAGGGTGTGGGGCAGGCAGCGGCGCCAGGGCCGCCGGGTCCCGATGGGGACGGCTCGGGGGCTGCGCCTCCGTCGGCCAACGCCCGGTCCGCGCCGACCAGACCCAGCAGTCCGGTGGCGCCGGCAGCGGTCCCCGAGAGCCTGACGAACTGACGTCGCGGCATTCCGCCCATCGTCACCCTCCGTGTTGCCTGTCAAGGCGAACATGAACGAGTCGAGATTAGGGCGAAAGCGGGCAATCATTGCGTCGGCCGGCGAACGGGTCGCCTGATCGTGTCGTCGCCGTGCGAGGATTTCCGGCGTGGCAGAGCCTGCTTCGACGCTGACCGGGATCCGCGCTCTGATCGACGAACTGGATGGGGAACTGGTCGGCCTGCTCGCCAGGCGGGAGGCGCTGGTCCGGCAGGCCGCCCCGCTCAAGAGCGACGGCCAGGCCGTCCGCGCGCCGGACCGGGTCGCGCAGGTGGTGGCCCGGGTCCGCACGCTGGCCACCGAGGCCGGCGCCGACCCGGATCTGCTGGAACGGATCTACCGGGGCATGATCCAGGCCTTCATCGACATGGAGGCCGACGAGCACCACCGCGTCAACGGCGGGTCGGCGCCGAGAACGCGGTGATCGCCCGGGGCGTACGCCGTCAGCTCGTGGAGCGGCCGTCACCGTCCGGGCTCGGCGAGGATGGCGGCACGTAGCCGAGCTCGTACGAAATCTTGTCGGCGGTCTCCAGGAGCAGCGGAAGGTTGCTCCTCAACTGATCGAGGCTTGCGATGACCTCGATCGCGGTGATCGAGGCGGCGGCGATGACCTGCCCCCGCGAGTCCCTGATCGGCGCGGCCACGCACATCACGTAGGCGTCGTGCTCGCCGTTGTCCACGGCCCAGCCGCAGTCGTGGATGCGGGCAAGTTCGGCTTCCAGGGCGTCGGGGTCGGTGAAGGTGGTGTCGGTGAATCTCTCGAAGACGACGTGGGAGAGGAGGCGGTCGCGTTCCTGGCGGGGTAGGTAGGCCAGGATCGTCTTGCCCACGGCGCTCGCGTAGATGGACACCGCGCGTCCCACCCGCGACGGCAGCTTGACGGCGTCGAACGCCGGGCTGTCCACCTTGTCGATATAAATGATCTCGTCGCCGGTCAGCTGCGCGAGGTGTACGGTGTGGCCGGTCTCGCGTTGCAGCGCACGGAGGTGTGCGGCCGCGGGCTGGCGGAGGTCCATCGAGCCGAGCGCGAGCTCGGACAACTCGATCAGGCCGCTGCCGAGCACGTAGGTGCCGGCGCCGGTCCGGCGGACGAAGCGCGCGGACTCCAGTGTCTGCAGGATCCGCAGGGCCGTGGACTTGTGGACGCCGAGCACGTCCGCGGCCTCGGTAAGGGACAGCGGGTGCTCCGCGGATCGACGGATGAGGTCGATCGCGCGGCGAATCGATTGCGCCAAGGCTCTGTCTCCGTTACCTCTCAGTGTGCTTGAGTGGGCACATGATTAGTAGTCCCGCCTTGCGGTGGGATGGTCCCGGTCTTCTCCGCAGGTGCGGTGCCGGGTTGACGTTTCACAGCCACCGGCCCGCCGAGGGGGGTCTTATGGTTGGCTCCACGTCCAGCCACCGGGCCACTCCCGGCGGTGCCGCAGTCGGCCGCGAGAGCGGCCAGGTTTCGTGCGGCGTTCAGGTCCCGGTCCAGGATCAGGCCGCAGGCGGTGCAGGTGTAGGTCCGCTCGGACAGGGCAAGTTTGGTTTTCGCCACGCCGCAGTCTGAGCAGGTCTTACTGGATGGATACCAGCGGTCAGCCAGGGCCAGTCGACCGCCGTTCCATATGGTCTTATACGCCAGTTGGCGGCGCAGTTCGGCGAACCCGGCGTCGGCGATGTGCCGAGCCAGCCGCCGGTTACGCAGCATCCCGGCCACGTGCAAGTCTTCTATCACGATCGTGCCGTACTCGCGTGCGAGCCCGGTGGTCAGCTTGTGCAGACTGTCGCGGCGCAGGTTCGCCACCCGCGCATGTGCCCGCCCGAGCCGGGCTTGAGCACGCTGCCACCGCCTGGACGGCCGCTGCCCGGACAGCCGGTCCGGGCGGGCCTTGCGCGACAGACTCCGTCCGAGAGCACGTAGCTTGCGTTGTGCGTTGTTGAGGTGGCGTGGGTTGGATACGAGCTCACCCGTCGACAACACTGCGAGGTGCTTCACACCCACGTCCACGCCGATCACCGCGCCGGGGCGGGCAGGCGTTCGTTCGGAGCGCTGCACTTCGACGGTGAATGACACCTGCCACCGGCCACCATCGCGGCGCACCGTGGCGGACAAGATCCGCGCCGTGTCCGCGTCGAGGCGGCGGGCGAGTTTCCGCGCTGACTCGTGCAGCTTCATCCGGCCCAATCTCGGCAACACGACGTGTCTACGGTCGGGTTCGACCTGGATGGCGCCGGTGGTGAATCGCACCGATGGGGTGGTGCGGCGGCGGGACTTGAAGCGGGGGAACCCGACCGCACGTCCGGCGCGTCTTCCCGATCGGGAGTCGGCCCAGTTCTTCAAGGCTCTGGCCAGGGCGTCGAGGCCGGTGTTGAAGGCTTCTTTGGAACACTCACGCCACCACGGCGCAACCTCGTCCTTTGCCGTGTTCCACGTCTTTCGAAGCGCGGGTAGTGACCACGCCATGGCTGGGATGAGCAGGTCCTCCGGTATGCCGTAGGTACGTTCGGCGACCCGCTGGTCCATCACTGCTTTCACCCGGGCCAGCGCCCAGTTGTGTGCGACTCGGGCCGCCCCCGCATTCGCTAAAACCGCGCGTTCCTGCGTCGGAGTGAGGTCGAGAGCGAACCGGTACGCCTGGATCGTCTTCACGCCGGGCCGTCCCCGATGGCAACCTCGACCGCCCGGCGGACACGGCTCGCGCCAACGCGACGTCCGTAAAGACGAGTGCACAACGACGTCAGGATCTCCGTCACGTCACGAACGAGGTCATCGTCCACCTCGGCAGGGTCGACCACCAGCAGCCGGCGACCCTGCGCGGACAACGCGGCCGCCACGTACTCAGCACCGAACCGGGCGACGCGGTCACGATGCTCGACCACGATCGTGGAAACCGCCGGGTCGCGCAACAGGGCGAGGAACTCCTTACGGTCGCCATTGAGCGCCGTGCCGACCTCGGTAACCACCCGATCGACGGAGAATGCTTGGCCGGTGGCCCAGACCGTGACCCTTGCAATTTGTCGGTCGAGGTCCGCCTTCTGGTCCACCGACGACACGCAGGCATACACCACAACCTGGCCCTTGCCCGAGGCCGCACCGGTCAACGGTTCGCCGACCATGATCAGACGCCCAAGTCGGTACGTGGGAACAGGCAGGGCCCCAGATTCGTGGCGTCGGCGTGCCGTCGCATACGAGATCCCGGTCTGCGCCGCCCACTGCTTCAAGTTCACGCGGCCACCATAGCGAACTAAAGCACACTCCTGACGATGGAGCGTCAGCTGCACCGCTTCCTCGCGCAACGGGCAGTGCGCCGCCGACGTTGTTGCAAAGAGCGCAATGCAGATAACGCATTGCGCAACCGCTACTTGACACTGTTGCGCATGACGCTACGATCGGTGGCAATTTGTCGGCTTGACGTCGCCTCGTGCCAGTGGAGTAACGATGGGTAGTCAGCGCGCTTGTTTCAGCATCGCCATTAGCGGACGACGCAGTTGGAACGGATCTGCCAGACCACCAAAGTCGCCAAGGAGATCGACCAGTTCGACCCGGTGCGGTTCGAGAAGCCCTGCGCACCGGACAACCTCGACGCGCTCGTCGACATCCGTCGCGCGTCGCCGGTGCCGATCACCGTGGGGGAGCGGTACTGCCGGCAGCGCTTCGCGCCCGGGCTGGCCCGCCCGGCGGTCGACTTCGTCTAGCCCGACGTGACGCACGCCGGCGGGATCGCCGAGCTCGCCTTCACCTCCACGTTCGCCGCGATTGAGCAGCACTCCCCCACACCGCGGCCGCTGCGGATGTTCCAGGACGCTGTCTTCGACATCCGTCCCCGCGACGAGCGGTCCTTCTTCAACCTGGAGAGCGCCTCATGACGGTGCCACGGCCCCGAGGACTGGCCGCGGACGCGGACTGGGTCGGTACCGCCGCCGAGGCGTTGCCGGACGATGCCGACAGCGTCCTCATCGGCCGGATCTGGGACCCGTCCGGCGACGGCCCCTCGCCGGTCACCGTCCGCGACGGCGAGGTCATCGACATCAGCCACCGGTTCCCGACCGTGCGCGACATCTGCGAGCTGCCCGATCCCGCCGCGACGGTGGCCGGGCTCGACGGGCCGCGGGTGGGCGACTTCGGTGAGATGCTGGCCAACACGGGGGCCGCGACCCGGGACCGTAGCCGACCCTGGTTGCTCGCCCCGGTGGACCTCCAGGCCCTCAAGGCCGCCGGAGTGACCTTCCCCATCTCGATGATCGAACGCGTGATCGAGGAACGGGCGCGGGGTGACCTGGCGCTGGCGGCGGACATCCGGCACCGGATGTTCGCCGACGTCGGTGTCGACCTGCACAGCCTGGAGGCGGGCTCGCCGGAGGCCGATCGGCTCAAGAGCCTGCTGGTCGCCGAGGGCATGTGGAGTCAGTACCTGGAGGTGGGGATCGGCCCGGACGCCGAGATCTTCACCAAGGGGCAGATTCTCTCCGCCGTCGGCACCGCCGTTCCGGTCGGTGTGCTCGCCGCGTCGACCTGGAACAACCCGGAACCCGAGGTCACGCTCATCATCCAGTCCAGTGGACGGATCGTCGGCGCCACCCTCGGCAACGACGTGAACCTGCGCGACATCGAGGGCCGCTCGGCGCTCCTGCTTCCCCTGGCCAAGGACAACAACGCCTCGTGCGCACTCGGCCCGCTGATCCGGCTCTTCGACGACGGGTTCGGTATGGATCGGGTACGCCAGCTCGAGGTGCGCCTGGAGGTCAGCGGCGTGGACGGCTTCCACCTGGAGGCGGTCTCGGAGATGACCCGGATGTCGCGTGACCCGGAGGAGCTGGTCCGCCAGCTGATCGGGCCGCACCACCACTATCCCGACGGCGCGGCGCTGATGCTCGGCACCATGTTCGCGCCGATCCAGGACCGGGACCGCCCCGGTGAGGGCTTCACCCACAAGGTCGACGACGTGGTACGGATCAGCTGCCCGGCGCTCGGCACCCTGGTCAACCGGGTGCGGCACGCCGAGGAGTGCGAGCCCTGGCACTTCGGCGTCCGCGATCTGATGGGCAATCTGGTGAGGAGAGGACTGCTGTGAACGTGGTCATCACGGTCGATCCGCGCGACGGACAGCGTCGCGCGACGGATCTCACCGAGACCGACGAGGCTCGGCTGGAGGTGATCGCCGGTCAGGCGTCGGCGGCGGCGCAGTGGCTCGCCGCCCGCGGGCGGCTCGGCCGCGCGGAGCTGCTGGACGCGATCGCCGCGTCGCTGGAGTCCCGTCGGGTCGACCTGGTCGCTGCCGCCGAGGCGGAGACCGGGCTGAGTCACGCGCGACTCGACGGGGAACTCACCCGGGCGGCGCTCCAGTTCCGGATGTTCGGCGAGGTGCTGCGCGACGGGGCGTACGTCGAGGCGACGATCGACCATGCCGCGGACACACCGCTCGGGCGCGGCCCGGACCTGCGGCGGATGCTCGTACCCCTCGGGCCGGTCGCTGTCTTCGGGGCCAGCAACTTCCCGTTCGCCTTCTCGGTTGCCGGCGGTGACACGGCCGCCGCGCTCGCCGCCGGGTGTCCGACGGTCCTGAAGGCCCATCCGTCCCACCCGCTGACCTCACACACCTCCGCCGCCGCGATCGAGGCGGCCGTCCGCGACCTCGGCGGGCCCGAGGGTGTCATCGCGATCGTGTACGGGGAGCAGGCTGGCCGTTCGCTGGTGCGCCACCCGGCGATCCGCGCGGCTGCCCTGACGGGCTCGGTCGGCGCCGCCCGCGCCATCCAGGCGGCCATCGACGAGCGGCCCGACCCCATTCCCCTGTACGCCGAACTGAGCAGCGTGAACCCGATCGTCGTCCTGCCCGACGCGGCAGCCGACCGGGGGGACCAGATCGCGGAGGGGCTGTTCGGCTCCTTCACGAACTCGGGCGGTCAGCTGTGCACCAAGCCCGGCCTGGCGTTCATCCCGTCGGATCCGGGTGGTGACCGCCTGGTCGACGCCATGCGGGCCAGAGTCGACTCGTCGGGCGGCACGGTCCTGCTCAACGAGCGCATCCGGGACGCGTACGAGAACCGGGCCGCGGAGTTCGAGCGGGCCGGTGCTCGGGTCTCGGCGCGTCCGCAGGTCGACCCCGGCGTGGGCTTCACCGTGGCCCCGACGCTCCTGGAGGTCGGCCTCTCCGGCCTGACCGCCGAGATCGCCGACGAGTGCTTCGGCCCGCTCCTGGTCGTGGTCCGCTACGACGACGACGCCGACCTCGACGCCGCGTTGGCCGCCGTCCCACCGTCGCTGACCGGCTCGCTGCACCGCGGACCGGCCGACGACGCCGACGTCGTCCGTCGACTGGTCGACGTGCTCGCGGCCCGCGCGGGCCGCATCGTCTTCGACGGCTACCCCACGGGTGTTCGGGTGTCGTGGGCCCAGCACCACGGTGGACCCTGGCCGTCGACGAACAACGTGCACACGTCGGTGGGCGCCACGGCGATCCGACGGTTCCTGCGCCCGCTGGCGTGGCAGGACGCCCCGGTCTGGGTCCTTCCGGACGAGTTGCGCGACGAGTACACCGCCATTCCCCGGCGAGTCGACGGGAGGTTGGCGCCAGCGGCCGAATAACCGCGTGAAGCTCATCATCCTGGGCTCCCTGGTGTCCGTGATCCCGCTGGTCATCGCGTTCTTCAGCCTCCAACGACACTGGCGCGGCGGACTGTCCGTCGGAGGTCTCCGGTAGGCCGCGACCAACCCCACCACACGCATCGATCGCCGCACAGGACGCGGCCGGACGGATGACAGAGAGGTGTGCTGATGTCGACGACGAATCGACCGCTGCGCAGCGCGCAGTGGTTCGGTGCGGAAGGCCGCAACGGATTCATCCATCGGTCCTGGATGCGCAACCAGGGGTTCGCGGACGACGTCTTCGACGGTCGCCCGGTGATCGGCATCGCCACCACGTGGTCGGAGCTGACACCGTGCAACGCCCACCTGCGCGACCTGGCCGAATCGGTGAAGCGCGGTGTGTGGGAGCGCGGGGGACTGCCGCTGGAGTTCCCGGCGATGAGCCTGGGCGAGCCGCTGATGCGACCCACGACCATGCTCTACCGCAACCTGCTGGCCATGGAGTTGGAGGAGTCGGTCCGCGCCAACCCGCTCGACGGGGTGGTCCTGCTCTCCGGCTGTGACAAGACCACACCCGGCCTGCTGATGGGAGCGGCGAGCGTCGACCTGCCGACCCTGATGATGACCGGCGGCCCGATGCTCAACGGCAAGTTCCGCGGCCAGGACATCGGCTCGGGCACTGTCGTCTGGCGGTTCACCGAGGAGATGCGGGCCGGTCGGATGACCGCGGCCGACTGCTCCGAGGCGGAGGTCGGCATGTCCCGCAGCCGGGGTCACTGCATGACCATGGGTACCGCCTCCACGATGGCCTGTGTGACCGAGGCGCTGGGCGTGCAACTGCCGGGGGCTGCCGCCGTGCCGGCGGTCGACTCCCGGCGGTACGCGCTCGCGCAGGCCGCCGGACGTCGGATCGTCGCCATGGTCGAACAGGACCAACGCCTGTCCTCGGTGCTCACGAGGCAGGCGTTCGAGAACGCCGTGCGGGTCAACGCCGCGATCGGCGGCTCCACCAACGCGGTCGTACACCTGCTCGCGATCGCCGGGCGCCTCGGCGTCCCCCTGTCACTGGAGGACTTCGACACCCTCACCGCCGACGTGCCCATGCTCGTCAACCTCATGCCCTCCGGGGCGTATCTGATGGAGGACTTCGCCTACGCGGGCGGCCTTCCGGTGGTGATGAAGGAGCTCGCCCCGCTGCTGCACATGGACCACGTCACGGTCAGCGGCAAGAGCGTGGCGGACAACGTCGACGGTGCCCAGTGCTGGAACCGGGACGTCATCGGCACCATGGAGGAGCCGATCCAGCCCGCCGGCTCGGGCACCGTGGTGCTGCGCGGTTCGCTCGCGCCGTCCGGGGCGGTGTTGAAGGTCTCCGCCGCTTCCGCGCAGCTCCTCACGCACACCGGCCCGGCCCTCGTCTTCGACCGGATCGAGGACTACGTTGTCGCGGCCGACGACCCGGACCTCGATGTCACCCCGGACACGGTGATCGTCGTCCGCAACGCCGGGCCGAGGGGCTACCCCGGCTTCCCGGAGGTGGGCAACGTGCCCATGCCACGACGGTTGCTCGCCGACGGCATCACGGACATGGTGCGGATCTCCGACGCCCGCATGAGCGGCACCGGCTACGGCACCTGCATCCTGCACGTAGCGCCGGAGGCGTCGGTGGGCGGTCCTCTCGCGCTGGTACGTACGGGTGATCTGGTCGCCGTCGACGTCGCGACGCGTCGCCTGGACCTCTTGGTCGACGACGCCGAACTCGCCCAACGTCGTGCCGCCTGGCAGCCTCCGAAGCCGGTGGCCGACCGGGGTTGGGTACGGCTGTACAGCGAGCACGTTCTGCAGGCCGACAGCGGCGCCGACCTCGATTTTCTCGTCGGTGGCAGCGGCAGCGAGGTGCCGCGTCACTCACACTGACGGCCACGAACGGACGAGGCCCACGAGGAACTGACTCCATGAAAGAACGGACGGCCCGCCAGTGCGAGTTCACGCAAAGACCGCTGTGACAGCGGCCGACCGGCCACCGGTGATGGCCGACGTCGCTCGCCTGGCGGGCGTGTCACACCAGACGGTGTCCCGGGTCATCAACGGGGCGCCCAGCATCAGGCGCGAGACGCGGGAACGGGTCCTCGAGGCCATTCGACGACTCGACTACCGCCCCAACACGGCCGCCCGTGCGCTCGTTCGCGGACGGTCCGGCATGATCGGCATCATCGGCACGGCCAGGACACTGTTCGGTCCGACGAGCATCCATCGCAGCGTCGAGGACGCCGCCCGAGCGGCCGGCTACTTCGCCACCTCGGTGAGCCTCTCCGAGGTGACGGTACGGGCGCTCAGCGACGCCACCGAACACCTCATGCGTGTCGGCGTGGAGGGCGTCGTGATGATCGCGGGCAACGACGAGGCTCTCGAGGTGGTGCGGATGACGCGCTCGGGTGTCCCCTTCGTCGTCGTGGAGGGCGACCTGTCCAGGGCCAGCGTGACAGTCGGCGTCGACCAGGTGCTCGGTGCCCGGATGGCCACCGAGCATCTCCTCGATCTCGGGCACCGAGAGATCGTGCACGTGAGCGGCCCACTCAACTGGGCCGAGGCCCGCGCCCGCCTCGAAGGCTGGCGGCAGGCGATGAGTGCGGCGGGCCTACGCCCACCGGAGCCGGTCGAGGGCGACTGGCGAGCGCACAGCGGCTACGTCGCCGGCCTGCGGATCGGCGCCATGCGCGCGACCACCGCGGTGTTCGCCGCCAACGACCAGATGGCCATCGGCGTGCTGCGCGCCCTGCACGAGCGCGGGCGGCGGGTGCCACACGACGTCTCCGTCGTCGGGTTCGACGACGTCCCCGAGGCTCCCTACCTCATTCCGCCGTTGACCACGATCCAGCAGGATTTCGGCGCGGTCGGTCGACGGGCCATCACGGCAGTCACCCAGGCCATCGACGACACCGTTCCGCAGCGCCTGCCGCTGGTCATCCCCAAGCTCGTGGTGCGGCAGAGCACGGCGCCGCCGACCCGGACCGGCGCCTGAACGGCCGCGACCTCCGTGATGTCCGCCGGCCCGTTCGGTTGGGTGGTGGGCGGCGGGTCGGTCGGTGGCGGGGTGGTCGGCGGCGGGGTGCCGTCACCGGCCGCAGGCACCGCACGGGGTGCGCGTGCGCAGGTGGTAGTCGGTGGACGTGACGACCAGGCCGAGCCCCATGACGAGGTACGCCGACATCGCCACCCACAGGAACGCGTCGGAGAACTCGCTGTACGAACCCGACGTCACCTGCACTATGCCCATGCCGAAGTAGGCCACGATGCCCGCGCCGAGCCCGAAGCCGGGCACCAACAGCAGCGGACGAGGAATGGTGCGACCGGCGAGCAGCGGCACCCACCCCGGCCAGACCTCACCCCAGTGGTGCACCAGCGCCAGCGGCAACAGCACCCCCGCCAGCACCAGGCCGATCTCCAACCCGATCAGGGAGGGATCCTGGTTGAGGATGTCGAATCCCACCACGAACTGAGCCGCGAAGCGGGTCACGAGGCCGGCCACCGCGGCGTATGCGGCCCAGCGCGCCCACCGCGCGGGTGTCGAGCGTCGCGCACCCGGTCGGACCGTCCGGCAGCAGTCCGGGCAGTCGCCCCGGGTGCGTCGCTGATAGCGCGCGGTGGTTAGCGCGAGCAGCACCGCTCCGGTGACACAGGCGAGCCGGCTGGCGAACGCCAGTGGGTCGAAGTACGGTCCGACGGTCAGCAGCAGGAAGCCCACCAGCTCCGGCAGCAGGATCGCGCTTGCCGCGACGAGCGCCCCGGCAACGGTCCAGGCCAGCCCCGCGAGCGCCGGCCGCCAGGTCGCCGCCCGGTCCAGGGCGACCGCCAGTACGCCTGCGGCCGCGCACAACGCCACCGACCGCCACCCGGTGAAGCCGAGCAGGTCCATCCCGAGCCGTCCGAATTCGGGAGCCTCGCCGACCGTCCACGCCAGACGCACGCCCCCGTATGCCACGGCCCAGCCGAGCACTGCGTACGTCAGGCCGTGGACGGTCCGACCGACGATCGGTGTCGATGTCGTCATGCGCCGATCCTGCCGGCGTCCGTCAACGGACGGACCCCGCTGACAGGGGACGCTGCTCCCTCGCGGGAGGGACCCGGCCGAACCGTGCGTACGGCGATCGGACCCGGGGGAGTGGCTGTTATCCGGACTGGGTGGGGTCGCCGGGCCCAGACAGCGTCGAGGTTCCGGTGCCGGACGCGGATCACGGGCGGTGCGAGTGGCGAGCTCGTCAACCAGCGCTGTCCCCTGTGGAGGCACCTGGTGTGGTGTGGATCCCCGACCTTCTATACCGTGGCACGGTCACGGGCGGCCACCTCCTGGGGCGGGCTGTCCCGCGACGACGTCGCGTACGCGTTCGATATGGGGGTTCGTCGTGACCATGGAATCGCCGACGACCGGCCACACCGAGGCTGGCGTGCAGCAGAAGATCGACACCTCGGTGCCGCATTCGGCGCGGATCTGGAACTACTGGCTCGGTGGCAAGGACAATTTCGCGGTCGACCGCGAGGCCGGGGACCAGTACCGCCAGGTCTTCCCCGGCGTTGTCGACGTAGCCCGGGCCTCCCGGCAGTTCCTGGTCCGCTCGATCATGTTCCTCGCCGCCGAGGCGGGCGTCCGTCAGTTCCTCGACGTCGGCACCGGCCTGCCGACCGCCAACAACACCCACGAGGTGGCCCAACGGATCGCGCCGGACGCGCGGATCGTCTACGTCGACAGCGACCCGCTGGTGCTGGTGCACGCTCGCGCGTTGCTGGTCGGCACGGCCGAGGGCAGGACCGCCTATATCGACGGCGACCTGCACGACCCGGCCGCGGTCATCGCCGAGGCCGGCAAGACGCTCGACTTCGCGCAGCCGATCGGTCTCATCCTCAGCGGCGTCATGGGTCACGTGCCCGTCTACGAGACGGCCCGCTCGATCACGCGGGAGTTGTTGGCCGTACTACCGAGCGGCAGTTACCTCTCCCTGAACGACGGCACGAGCCTGATCAGCGCCGAGATGCAGCAGGCGCAGGACGACTACAACGACAGCGGGGCGATTCCGTACACCCTGCGCTCATCCGACCAGATCGAAGGCTTCTTCGACGGCCTGGAGCTGGTCGAGCCCGGTGTCGTGCCGTGCCCGCAGTGGCGACCCGACGACGCGGTGGACACGCCTGCCGACATCGACGCCTTCGGCGGGGTGGGCCGCAAGCGCTGACGTGCCTGCGAACGGCTCAACGTCGGTGGTGATGTGCCGGCATCGTCAAATCAACCCGCACGGGTCGCCGCCCGCCTGATGATGTCAGGACGGGCGTTGGGGGTTGGGAGGACGATCAGCAGTGGCCGATCAGGCATCGGGAACGGTCGTCCTCACGGGAGCGACCAGCGGGATCGGAGAACCCGACGACATCGCCCGGATCGTGCTCTTCTTCGCCAGCGACGACTCGCGGTTCGTGACGGGCAGCGAGGTGGCTGGCGACGGCGGGCAGGTCGCCGGACAAGCCGACTATCAGGGCTTGCCGCAATAGCGGGCCGGCCGAATGCGTTCGGGCAGCGCCCACGCGGCGCGGGGTGAGGTGCCGGCCGAGGACGGCTACACCTGCGGCTTCGCCGCACTCGGCGTCGCCGGGCTGATGGCGCTTCTCGTCGCTCTGGCGGTGCCGAAACATCTGTCGCCGACACCGCCGGACACCGTTGACTCCCTTTGGGTCGAGGCGGTGTCCGTCCGGCGGTCTGAGCTACTGGGTCGGTTGCTCGGTCGGAGGCAGGACGCTCTGCACCGCCACGCAGGGGTCCGTCGCGGGTGCGGTGGCGTGGATCGCCTCGGCGGCGCGGGCGGCGAGGTCGCGGAAGACCCCGCGCTGCTTCTCGGGCAGTCCACCCAGCACGTGGTCCTCGGCGTGGGCGACGCGCCGTTCGGCCTCGATGAGCGTCTGACGTCCGCGTTCGGTGGCCACGATCCGTCGGGCGCGCCGGTCCTGGGGGTCAGGTCTGCGCTCGATGAGACCGGCGTTCGCCAGGTCGTCGATGACGTACGTCAGAACGCTGCGGTCGATGGCCAGGCGGGTGGCCAGGGCGCCCTGCGTGGGCACCTCCTCGTGTACGACGACGGCCAGGATGTGGTAGCCCCGGCTGCCGTGCGGCAGGTCCTTCAGTAGTTCCTCGACGTGCTCGTGCCAGCGGCGCAGCACCATGCCCAGAGACCAACCGAAGTTCGAACCGCGCTCGCGGTCGGCCGGCAGCTCGCAGGGGTCGGTCACGGACATATCCCGATGCTAGTGGGCGGCACGTTGATCATCTTCCGGCATCGTGGCAGCCGGGAATGATCGGCTCTGGAGATGTGTTGTCTGACAAACGTTAGGCTCAAAACATGATCTGTTGATCAAATGATCGCGTGGATGGTGGAGCAATGTCGGATTACGGGCACGAACTCCAGTTCGGGTCGTTCCTGACGCCGAATGCGCACGACCCGGACCGGGTGGTGGCGCTGGCCGAGCTGACCGAAGCGGCGGGACTGGACCTGGTCACCTTCCAGGACCACCCCTACAACGCCGAGTTTCTCGACACCTGGACCCTGCTGAGCTGGGTGGCCGCCCGCACGGAACGGCTACGGATCTCGGGGAACGTCCTCAGTCTGCCGCTGCGGCCACCGGCCGTGCTGGCCCGCGCCGCAGCGAGCCTGGACGGGCTGTCGCACGGCCGGTTCGAGCTGGGTCTCGGCGCTGGCGCGTTCTGGGACGGGATCGAGGGCATGGGGGCGCGCCGACTGACCGCGGGTCAGGGGGTCGCGGCTCTGCGGGAGGCGATCGACGTCCTGCGCGGTGTCTGGGACGACACCACCGACGGGCCGCTGCGGCTCAACGGGGAGTACTACCCCGTGCCCGGCATGCAGCGCGGCCCGAGGCCAGCACACGACATCAGCATCTGGCTCGGCGCGTACCAGCCGAAAATGCTGGCCCTGACCGGCCAGAAGGCCGACGGATGGCTTCCGACGCTGGAGTACCTGCGATCTCCGGACCGCACGACCGCCAACCGGCTCATCGACGAGGCGGCCATCGCCGCCGGCCGCGAGCCGCGGGAGATCAGGCGGCTGCTCAACCTGTTCACGGTCGACGTCTCGTCGCGCAGTCGTGGCTTCCTTCAGGGGCCCGCCGAGCAGTGGGTCGACCAGCTCCTACCGCTGGTCCTCGAGGAGGGGTTCAGCACCTTCCTGATCGGCCGTGACGACCCGCGCCTCATCCAGACCCTCGGGCAGGAGATCGCCCCCGCGCTGCGGGAGGCGGTCGCCAAGGAGCGCACCGGGGGTGGCCTCGGCGCCGACCGGGTCCGCGCGACCGCCGCGCTGGCCGAGCGGCACCCGGGCCTCGACTACGACGCGCTGCCCGCGTCGCTGGCCACCACGTCCGTCGAGCCCGGTGACCCGGAGTACGAGCGCGTACGCCACACCTACAGCTGGCACGGATCGCCGGCCCTGGTGATCCGCCCGCAGAACGCCGCCGAGGTGGTCGAGGCCGTGTCGTACGCCCGGACGCAGAACGTTCCGCTGTCGGTGCGCAGCGGCGGGCACGGCATCAGCGGCCGGTCGACGAACGACGGGGGAGTCGTCATCGACATGTCGAGGATGAAGAAGGTCGAGGTGCTGGACCGGGCGACCCGTCGGGTGCGGCTGGAGCCGGGTGCCCGGTGGGGCGACGTGGCCCAGGCGCTCGCCCCGTACGGCCTGGCCATGAGCTCGGGCGACTACGGGGACGTGGGTGTAGGTGGTCTCGCCACCACCGCCGGCGTCGGATACCTGGCGCGCAAGCACGGCCTGACCATCGACCACGTCGTCGCCGCGGAGATCGTCACCGCAGACGGCCGCCTGCTCCGCGTCGACGACGAGCACCACCCCGACCTGTTCTGGGCGGTCCGCGGCGCCGGTGGGAACTTCGGCGTCGTCACCGCGCTCGAGCTGGAGGCGTACGAGGTCGACAACGTCGTCTACGCCCAGCTCGTCGCGGACGCGACCGACACCGCCCAGCTGCTGCGCCGCTGGGGCCACCTCGTCGAGGACGCGCCACGGGAGCTGACGAGCTTCCTCTCCCTCTTTCCCGGCCGCCGTGGCAACCCACCTACCGCGCAGGTCACCCTCGTCTACGCCGGTGATGACATCGAGGCGGCGCAGTCTGCCCTGAGCCCGTTCCTGGAGATCGGGCCGATCCTCGATCAACAGGCACAGCTCGTGCCGTACCCGGCAATCGTCGTGCCGCCGGGCAACCAGCATCGTGGGCAGGGGCTGCGCGACACCCGGAGCGGTCTGTTGCACCACGTCACGCCGGAGGCGGCCGACCTGATGGAAAACATGATCCATTCTGGCGACGTGATGATCATGCAGCTTCGGTCCGTCGGCGGAGCGGTCAACGACGTCCCCCGCGGAGCGACCGCCTACCCGCACCGGGAGCAGAACTTCTCGGTGCTCGCCGCCACGGTCCCGGACCGCAGGCCCCGGCTCGACAAGCTGTGGGCCGAGCTGTACGCGCATCTCGACGGCATGTACCTCAGCTTCGAGAGCGACACCGATCCGGCTCGGCTGCTGGACGCCTGGCCCGAGCCCACCCTCGGCCGGCTGCGCGCCGTCAAGGCCACCTACGACCCGGACAACGTTTTCAACCGGAACTTTCCGATCCCACCGGCTGAGGCCATCGTCTAGAGGGCACCGGACAGGTACTCGCGGCGACGCTGCGGCTCGAACTTCTCGATCGCGTACCGCAGCATGACCCGTGGCATGACCCGGTAGCGGCGGACGAGGAACTCCTCCTCCGCCGCTCTGTCCCGGTTGCCCACCTCGCGCAGCATCCAGCCCACCGCCTTCCGGACGAGGTCGTGCGGGTCGTGCAGGAGCCGGTCGCCGAGTCGGAAGGTCCACTCGAAGTCGCCGGCCTTGATGAAGGCGAAGGTCGCCAGGACGGCGATACGCCGGTCCCACACGAGGCCCGAATCAGCCAACCGATCCAGGACGCTCCGGTCCTTGTCGATCAACCAGGGACCGACGATGTACGGCGCGGACGAGTCCACCAGGTCCCAGTTGTTGATGCGGTCGGTGTTGGCCAGGACGGTGCGGAAGATCTGACCCCGTTCCGGCTCGTCGCCCCTGGAGAACTTCCGGACCAGGATGAGCAGCGAGGTCAGCCGCTCCTCGTGCACGTCACAGGTGAGCAGCTTCGTCGCCTCGGCCAGCGAGAGGTCGCGCCAGAACCGGGCGGCCACCCTGCGCTGGTCGGGCACGGAGACACCGAGGGCCCGGTCACCCTCGCCGTACCCGCCAGGGACCATCTGGAGGAACCGGCTCGATGCCTCGGCTCGACGCGGATCGGCGAGGTTGGCGAGTTCCCGACGCACGTCGACGTTGGTGACCATGACCGCCCACGCTACCGGCTGAGCAACGCGGTCTCCCTGAAGTCAGAGGGTGGTCTCGTTGGGCAGCCCGAAGAAGTCGTGCCACTTCGCGCCGCCGAGAAAGCTGGTGCCGGTGGAGAGGCCGACGTAGACGTCGTTGAGGCTGCCCTTGGTGAAGGCGATGACGTCGTCCTTGCCGTCGCCGTTGTAGTCACCCAGGTAGGGGAACTCGCCAGGCAGGCAGAAAAAGTCGTTCCACTTGACGGTGGTGCCGGCGAACGAGGTGCCGGTGGAGACGGCCGCGTAGACGTCGGCATCGGCGTTGCAGGTGAACGTGACGATGTCGTCGCGGCCATCGCCGTTGATGTCCCCGACGCGCGGCTGTTCCGTCCCGACCGCGAACACGTCGTGCCACGTCTGCGCCGCCCCGAACGCGGCTCCCGTGGACAGGGCGACGATGACGTCCGACGCCGTGGCCGGTCCCTGGGTGAAGGTGATGATGTCGTCGCGGCCGTCGCCGTTGACGTCGCCGATGGCCGGGTACTCGCCGGCGATCGAGAAGTACTCGTGCCACTTCAGCGCTGTTCCGGTGAACGACGAACCGGAGGAGAGCGCGACGTGCACGTCTCCGGCACCGTCGTGGGTGAAGGCGACGATGTCGTCCCTGCCGTCACCGTTGACGTCCCCCACCGCGGCGACCTCGGTGTTCGGAGCGAACCAGTCGTGCCACTTGGTCGCGCCCGCGAAGGACGACCCGTTCGACAGTGCCACGTACACGTCGGCGAGCGAACCGTGGGTGAAGGCCACGATGTCGTCGCGCCCGTCGCCGTTGAAGTCCCCGGACAGCAGCGTCTCGTCGTTCAGGCCGAAGAAGTCGTTCCACTTCACCGACGTCCCGGCGAAGGAGGAGCCGGTGGACGCCGACACGTACACGTCGTTGAGCCCCCCACGGGTGAACGCGACGATGTCGTCGCGGCCGTCACCGGTGAAGTCCGTCGGCGATCCGGCCAGGTACCGGCCTCCCGAGCCGCCAGCGTTGACCAGAGAGATGTAGTAGTTCCAGTTCCAGTTGGGGCCGGGGTCGGTGTGGTCGTTGCCGGGCATCTCGTTGTGGCCCTTGATCGCCGCACGGGTCTTCGGCAGCCCGTACTTGTCACAGAGGTAGCGGGTCAGCGCGGCGGACGACCGGTACATGGCGTCGGTGAACCAGGCCGGGTTGTCCACGAACCCCTCATGCTCGATGCCCACGGCGTACGGATTGGCCGAGCGCGCGTGGTAGGCCGTGTCGCCCTCGCGCACCATCTGGGTGATCTCGCCGTTGCTCGATTTCACCACGTAGTGCGCACTCACCCCCGCCGACGGGTTCTGGAACCAGCTCACCGTGCCGGCGTACGACCCCTGGGTCACGTGCACCACCACCGTTGTTATCCGCGCGGATCGGCCGGCCTGGTAGTTGCCGCCGTAGGCGGACACCCACCGGGCCGGCGCGTACTCCGGCACCGCCGCCGTGACGTTCGCGCCGGCGGGCGCGACCCCGGCGTAGCGGCCGAGTTCGGGTCGGAGCGGTTGCGGCGCGACCCGTACCGGGCCCGCGGCGATACCGGCACGCAGCAGGTCGTAGACGTGGTCGGCGTAGAGCCGGGCGGTCGGCGCGTCGACGGCGGCGCTGTAGCGCGCCACCACCGGGTACCAGGCGGAGAGCCGGTCTCGTGCACTGCCGGTCAGACCCTCGTGGTCGGCCAGGTCGCGGAGCACCGCCGCGCCGCCCCGGACGTTGGCGGCGTCGACCGAGCGCAGGCGGTCGACGGGTTCGCCGGTGAGCGTGGCCGCCCGCTCCAGGCTGTGCTGGGTGGGGTTGCTGACGAGGTGCATGATCCCGTACCCGTTGGCCTGGCTGGGTAGGCCGCCGTGCCCGTCCAGGCGGGTCTCACCGTAGGCGACGGCGACCAGCAGGTCCCGGGGCACGTCGAACTCGGCGGCGGCCCGGGCGAAGTCAGCGGTGAGAGAACCGGGTGCCGCGGGGCGAGCCGCATCGGCCGGCGTGGCCGCGACCTGGCCGGCGAGCGCCGCCACCAGGAGAAGGGCGCACGTGCGCCTGGTCAGTCGCATGAGGTCTCCATTCCGCTGATCACAGCGTCGTCTCGCCGGTGAGGCCGAAGAAGTCGTGCCATCGGGTGGCGCCGAGGAAGCCGGTGCCGGTGGAGAGCGCGACGTGGACGTCGTTGGTGGCACCTTTGGTGAAGACGATGATGTCGTCCCTGCCGTCCCCGTTGGCGTCACCCAGGTACGGGAACTCGCCGGTCAGGCAGAAGAAGTCGTTCCACTTCACCGTCGTCCCGGCGAAGCCGGTGCCGGTGGAGGTGGCGGCGTACACATCGGCGTTGGCATCGCAGGTGAAGGTGACAATGTCGTCCCTGCCGTCGCCGTTGATGTCGCCGACGCGGGGTAGTTCGGCCCCGACGGCGAACAGGTCGTGCCATTTCTGTGCGGCGCCGAAGGAACTGCCGTTCGACAGGGCGACGATGACGTCGCTGGCGGTGGCGGGGCCCTGGGTGAAGGTGATGAGGTCGTCGCGGCTGTCGCCGTTGACGTCACCGAGGGCGGGAAACTCGCCGAACGGGCTGAAGAACTCGTGCCACTTGAGGCCGGGCCCGAAGCCGTTACCGGTGGAGAGAGCGACGTAGACGTCGCCGGCGGGGTTGTGGGTGAACGCCACGATGTCGTCGCGGCCGTCGCCGTTGACGTCGCCGACCGCGCCGATCTCCGCGCCGGGGGCGAACCAGTCGTGCCACTTGCCGCCGCCCCCGAACGAGGTGCCGGTGGAGAGCGCGACGTGGACGTCCCCGGTGTTGCCGTGGGTGAAGGTGACGATGTCGTCGCGGCCGTCACCGTTGACGTCGCCGGTGGACGCGGTCTCGCCACCGATGGAGAAGAAGTCGTTCCAGCGCACCGAGGTGCCGGTGTAGGAACTGCCGGTGGACGCCCCCACGTAGACGTCGGCGAGGGCGTTCTGGGTGAAGGTGACGATGTCGTCCCGGCCGTCGCCGGTGACGTCGGTAGCGGATCCACCAGTGATGGCGTGGGTGCGGGCCGCCTCGTTGAGCTGGATCCGTGCGGTGGCAGCGACCTGGTCGTACCGGTCGGGGAAGCCCGACCGTTGGACGCACTGGGCGATCTGGCCCGCGCTGTATCGGGGGTTGTCGCGGTCGCAGACGATTGCCCGGGTGACGTACTGGGTGCTGGCGTAGACCGGGTCCATGATCTGTTCCGGGGTACCCCAGCCGTAGTCCCAGCGCTGCTGGAACACCCCGAGTGACGACTTGTCGCCACACGGGAGGTTGTTCATGTGTGACTCGACCCAGCCCGCCTCGAACGCGGACAGCATCACCTTCTCGTTGGCGTTGTACGCGCGAGCGACCCGGTAGACGACAAGGGTCACCGCAGGATCGCGGTTGGCGGGGATGGAGGGGCAGGCCAGGGTGCCGACCGGGTCGGCGTGCGCGGGCGCTGCCGTGACCGTCGCCGCGGCGGTGCCGAGGGCGACCAGCACAGCCAGGAGAGAACGTCTCACGCTGCTCCTCACGGGGGTCGGGTGGTCAGCCAGGTGGCGTCACGATGCCGCCGGTGACGGGGATGTCGATTGCTGAGAGTGCCATCAGGGCGGTGATCGCTGTCAATGTCCCCTGAAGAATTCCTTCAATGCGAGGGTCGAGACAGGCAGGTATTGACAGCGACGATTGTCGTGGGTTTACTCGCCCGCAACCGCTGTCCATCCGCGCAGCGCGGCTGGACGAGTGCGTCAGGAGGGCAGTCATGGGTATGCGTCGTCGCACGCTTCTCGGTCGAGCCGCCGCGATAGGTGCGGCCAGCACGATCGGTTCCGTGAGCACGGTCCTGACAACGGCTGCCCCGGCTCGGGCTGCGGTGTGGAAGAAGCGGTTGACCGGTGCGGACCTTGACACGAACAGCCGCTGGCGGGTGGCAGGCACCGATCTGGGCATCCCGTACGTGCTGGAGAACGGATCGATCGGCTACCTCTTCGGTGACACCTTCAACACACCGTGGCCCGAGGGCCCGCCCGTGCCGAACGACTGGCGTTCACCTGTCATGTTGCGTTCCGCCGTCCATCCCGGTGCGCCGGGCGGAGTGGTCTTCGACAGCGCGGCCCGGGTCGTCGGCAACGGACGCGCGCCGGAACTGATGCACAACGGCCACCACGGCGTCGGCATCGACGGTCTTCCGGAGGTGACAGTCATCCCCAACGACGGCATCAGCTTTCCGGAGACCGGTCGGCAGGTCATCTCCTACATGAGCATCGAGAACTGGAACTCCGCCGGCCCGGCCGGGCCGCAGTGGAAGTCCCGCTACGCGGGGCTGGCCTTCTCCGACAACGGCAACGACTTCGTCCGTACGCCGCTCAAGTGGTGGAACGGCCCGGACAACAAGGACCCGTTCCAGATGTGGACCATGCAGCGCCACGGCGACCACGTCTACGTCTTCTCGGTACGGTCCGGACGGCAGGACGGCCCGATGATGCTGCGTCGCGTCCGGTGGGACCGGCTGTTCTACCCGGAGTCGTACGAGGGCTGGGGCTGGAACGGCGCGAACTGGGGATGGGGGCGGCCCTGCACTCCCATCCTCACCGGTCGCTTCGGCGAGCCGTCGGTGCGCCGCCTGAGTGACGGGACCTGGGTGATGTCGTACCTGAACTGCCAGAACGGCTGCGTCGTCACCCGGACCGCACCGGGGCCCGATCGCGTGTGGACGGCCGAGAAGATCCAGGTGACGAGCTGGCAGGAGCCCGCGCTCTACGGCGGGTTCATCCACCCCTGGTCGAGCGGCAACGCCGACGACCTGCACCTGATGATCTCGAAGTGGACCCGCACGCCGGACGGCCGGAGCACCGCGTACCACGTCAGCCAGTTCGTCGGCTCGGTCTGACCGCCTGCCGTTGCGCCGGGGTGCCCGACGCCGGTCCCACGCCGTGTGGGGCGGTGACGTGCTTAGCTGGACGAATGATCACTCCCGTTCCCCTCGGTACGTGGCCGACGCCGTTGGAGGCCGCGCCCCGGCTCGCCGCGCGGCTGGGGCTGGCCGAGCTCTGGTTCAAGCGTGACGATCTCAACGGCCTCGGGGGAGGCGGCAACAAGATCCGCAAACTCCGGTACACCTGCGCCCAGGCGATCGCCGACGGCGCCACCACACTGATCACCTCGGGGGCGCCGCAGAGCAACCACGCCCGGCTCACCGCTGCTGCGGCCGCGCGGCTCGGCCTCTCCTGCGTGCTGGTGCTCGCCGGCCCGCCCCCGGAGAGTCGGCGGGGCAACCTGCTGCTCGACGGGCTCGCCGGCGCGGAGATCGTCTGGGGCGGGGATCGTCCGCTCGCCGAGGTGGTGGCGGTCGAGGCGGAGCGACGGTCGGCGTACGCCATCCCGTTCGGCGGCACCTCACCCGCGTCGATCCAGGGCTATGTGGACTGTGGTCGGGAGCTGCGGGCCCAGTTGCCGGGCATCGACGGGGTCGAGGTCGTGGCGGCGCTCGGCTCCGGCGGGACGATGGCCGGGCTGGTGCGGGAGTTGGGCGCGCAGCGGGTGGTCGGCGTGGATGTCGGGGCCGTGCCGGACCCGCGGGCGACAGTCGCCGGTCTGCTCGTCGGCGAGGTCGAGCCGGACGCGCTGCGGATCGACGGCAGCCAGGTGGGTGCCGGTTACCGCACGCTTACCGACGCCGTCCGGGCGGCGCTGGAGGTGACCGCGCGTACCGAGGGGGTCTTCCTGGACCCGACGTACACCGGTCGGGCGATGGCGGCGCTGCTGGCCGGCAGCTTTCCGCGCGGTGACCGGGTCGTCTTCCTGCACAGCGGCGGCCTGCCGGGCCTCTTCGGCCACCCGGAACTGTAAAGGGCACCAACCGGGCACGTATGGCGGTGCCCCCCGGCGGGTTCGCTCCGGAGGGCACCGTGCCGGCCTGTCGACGGGTCAGACGCTCGCGAAGTGCTCACGGTAATCGCGGACGAACTCGGCGAAGGTCCGTGGCCGCCGGCCGACGATTCGCTCGACATGGTCGTTGGTGAAGTCGCCCCACCCGGAGCCGTAGGCGACCCGGTACTCGGCGAGGACCTCTGCCGACCACGTGTCGAGGCCGGCCTGGAGCAGGCCGTCACGTGCCTGGTCCGGGCTCTGCGGCACGTAGCGCACCGGCTGGCCGAGCGTACTGGCGATCTCGTCGGCCGCCTGGTCCAGGGTGATGCTCTCCGGCCCGGTGGGCATGTAGATCCTGCCCTCGTGCTGCTGCGGCGCGGCGAGGATCGCCGCCCCTGCGGCGGCGATGTCCCGGGCGTCGATCAGGCCGACCTTCGCGTCGCCGAAGAGGCCGTAGAGGTGTTCACCGGCCTTGGCGCCGAGAAGGTTCTGCATGAAGTGACTCGGTCGCAGGATCGTCCAGGGGATGCCCGACTCCTGCAGCTCGGCGTCGGAGAGCGCGTGCAGTCGGCCGTTGCGGGTGGGTGCGTCGTGCGCGGCGCCGATCGCGGAGAGCCGGACGATGTGCCGTACGCCGGCCTGCCGGGCCGCCCAGACCGCGTTCATGCTCTGGCTCGGTGCCAGCGGGCCCATCGGCATCAGCAGCCACAGCGTCGACACGCCCTCGAACGCCGGGGTCAGCGTGGTGGGACGGTCCAGGTCGCCGACGACGTACTCGACCCCGTCGAGCCCCGGCGTGCGGGACGCGTCCCGCACGAGGGCGCGGACCGGCTGCTTGCCGGCCAGCTCGCGCAGCACCTCCCGCGACACGGTGCCATTTGCCCCGGTTATCAGAATGGTCATGGTCATCCTCTCGGTCAGGCGGACCGCGGTCGGGCCACCGATCGCCGCCAGCGACGATATAGTCCATAAGTTGTACCGTCCAATGATTGGACCAAATTATGAAGCGCAGCACACTGAAGGAGCAGGACCCCGACCTCGGGATCCTGGCCGTGCAGCTCTCCGCGCGCGTCCAGCGGGAGATCTTCCGACGCTCGGCGGAGCAGGGGTTCGACGACGTTCGGCCCCGCCACGGCGCGGTCCTCGCGTACCTGGACGCCGAGGGCACCCGACCCGGCGAGCTGGCCCGGCTGGCCGGCCGCAACAAGCAGACGATGGGCGCGATCCTCGACGAGTTGGAGCGGCTGGGTTACGTCCGGCGTACGCCCGATCCGGCCGACCGCCGGGCAAAGTTGATCGTGCCGACGGAGCGGGGCCTGAGCTTCATGGCGGCCTCCGACGGCTTCGTGCACCTGATCGAGCAGAGACTCGCCGACACGCTCGGCCCCGACCGCTACCGCGACTTCAGGGACGCCCTGGGTCGCGGCGTGGCGAGCCTCCCGGCGACCGGCCAGGACACCGAGGGCTGAGCCGGCATGCGCCGGCGTCAACCGGGTACGCCGCCGTGGCCCCCAGGGCCGGCGGAACGCCCAGGCTGACCGCTTTCCACGCAGCCGAGGAGCACCGACATGCCTATCGCGGGGCGGGCCCGACTCTCACCGACGGTCTCCCTGGTGCTGCTGGCGTCGATCCTCGTGTCGTTCCTGGCCGCGTCGGCGGCCCCGACCCCGCTCTACGGTGTGTACCAGGAACGCTGGCACTTCTCGCCGGTCACGACCACTGTGGTGTTCGCCGTCTACGCGCTCGCGGTGCTGGCATCGCTGCTCACGTTCGGCAAGTTGTCCGACCACGTCGGTCGGCGACCGGTGCTGGCCGTCGCGATCGCGGTGCAGATGCTCGCGCTTGTCGTCTTCATCTTCGCCGACGGCGTTCCGTCGCTGCTGGTCGCCCGCCTCGTGCAGGGGCTGGCTGCCGGTGCCGCCACCGGCGCCGTGGGTGCCGCCATGCTCGACATCGACCGTGCCCGCGGCACGCTCGCGAACTCGATCGCCCCCGGTATCGGCACCGGAAGCGGTGCCCTGCTCTCGGCGCTGCTCATCCAGTTCCTGCCCGCGCCGACGCGACTGGTGTACGTCGTGCTGCTCGTCATCCTGCTGATCCAGGCCGTCGGGGTCGCGCTGATGCCGGAGACGGTCACACCGATGGCCGGGGCACGACGCAGCCTGCGGCCGGACATCACGCTGCCCCGCTCGGTGCGCCAACCGGTCCTGGTCGTCGTCCCGGTGCTCTTCGCGGTCTGGGCACTGGCCGGGTTCTTCGGCGCGCTCGGTCCGGCGCTCGTCCGCAGTCTCATGAACACCTCGATCGTGGTCGGCGGTCTGGTCCTCTTCGTCTTTGCCGTCTTCGGGTCGGCAGCCGTTCTGGTGCAGCGCAACACCGCCGCGCGGACCGTGATCCTGACCGGGATCGTCGCGCTCATCCTGGGCATGATCGTCACGCTGGTGGCGGTCATGGCGCAGTCCGTCCCGGGCATCTTCGTCGGCCTCGCGCTCGGCGGCGTCGGCTTCGGCAGCGGCTTTCAGGGCAGCCTCAAGACGGTCATGCCGCTGGTTGAGGCGCACCAACGCGCCAGCGTGCTGTCCGTGCTCTACGTCGTCTGTTACGTCGGCTTCGGTCTGCCCACGGTGATCGCCGGCTTCCTCGTGGTCTACGCCGGAGGCCTGCCGCAGACCGCCGACGAGTACTCCGTCGCCGTCATCCTCCTCGCCCTGGTCGCCCTGCTGGGGCTCCGCAGGGCGACCAGCAGGGCGCCGGGTTGATGCCGGAAAGCGGCGCCGAGCAAGAGCGCAACAAGTAGCGTGATGATCAGGAAGGGGGAGGCGATGAGCCCGAAGGTTGCCCAGGGCGACGCGAGTGCGACGTCGCGCATCGAGAGCCTCGACGTCAAGCTCGAGGTGATCGTCATCCCGGTGTCGGATGTCGACCGGGCGAAGGCGTTCTACCAACGGCTCGGGTGGCGGCTCGACCAGACCCCGCCCGGCATCGTCCAGTTGACGCCGCACGGCTCCGCGTGCTCCGTACAGTTCGGCCCCGGGCTCACGCCGGCGCCACCCGGCTCGGCCATGGCGTACCTGATCGTGTCCGACATCGAGGCGGCCCACGACACGCTCGTCGCGGCCGGTGTCGAGGTCGGCGACGTCTTCCACGTCAGCTCGGACGGCCCGGTCGACGGGCCGGACCCGCAGGGGCGCAGCTACTTCTCGCGCGCCACGCTGCGCGACCCGGACGGCAACACCTGGCTGATGCAGGAGATCACTACCAGGCTTCCCGGGCGCATCGAGGGTGGCCTGACGTCGTTCGGCTCCACGAGCGACCTGGCGGGCGCGCTGCGGCGCGCCGAAGCCGCGCACGGTGAGCACGAGAAACGTACCGGTGAACGGGACGACAACTGGCCCGACTGGTACGCGGCGTACATGGTGAGCGAGCAGTCGGGGGCCAAGCCGCCCGAGTGAGCCGGGCCGACCCGTCCGGGCCGGCTCGGCCGGTCCTGCGGTGCATGTGTGGATGCCCGTACCGAGGTTCGGTACGGGCATCCGTACGCGCAGGTGGATCAGCTGCCGAAGGTGCCGATGTAGAGGAGTCGGTTCGGTGAGCCGCTGCCCGGGTTGATGACGACGTTCGGGGTGGCCGCAGCCACGATCGCGGAGTTCACCGTCGCGGGGCTGGCGGTCGGGTTGTTCCGCAGGTAGATGGCGGCCGCGCCGGCCACGTGCGGTGCGGAGAAGGAGGTGCCGTTTCCGGTGTAGGTGGCGGTGTTGCTGGTCCGCCAGGCGGCCGTGATCGCTACGCCGGGTGCGAAGAGATCCAGGGCCGAGCCGTAGTTGGACCAACTCGGTCGGGTGTCGGTGCGGTCGGTGGCGCCGACCGTCAACGCCTCGGTGACGCGGGCCGGCGAGGTGCCGGAGGCCAGCGCACCGGAGTTACCGGCAGCGATGGTGTACGTGATACCGGCGTTGATCGACCGGCGGACCGCGGCATCCAGGGTGCTGCTCGCGCCCCCGCCGAGGCTCAGGTTGGCCACCGCGGGCCTGGTGGCGTTCGCGGTCACCCAGTCGATGCCTGCGATCACACCCGCAGTGGTGCCGGACCCGCTGTTGTTCAGAACCCGTACGCCGATGATGTTGGCGTTCTTGGCCACACCGTAGGCGTTGCCGGCGGCGACTGAGGCGACGAACGTGCCGTGTCCGTTGCCGTCGTCGGTGTTGTAGTCGTTGTCCACCGCGTCGTACCCGTGCGAGGCCCGGCCGCCGAAGTCCTGGTGGCTGATCCGTACCCCGGTGTCGATCACGTAGATCCGGACCCCGTTGCTCGGTCCGTAGGTGAAGGACTGGTTGAGCGGCAGGTTGCGCTGGTCGATCCGGTCCAAGCCCCAGGACGGCGGGTTGGTCTGGGTGGCCAGGGTGTGGACCCGCTGGTCCTGTTCGACGTAGCTCACCGCCGGGTTGGCGGCCAGTCTCCGCGCGGCCGTCGCGCTGAGGTTGGCGACGTAACCGTGCACCGTGCGTCCGAAGACCCGGGTGACGTTGCCGCCGTACCTGGAAGTCAGCGTCCCGGCGGTGGCCTGGTCCAGTCGCTGCCCGTCCTTGAGGACGACGAGATAGCTCCCGGCGACCGCGTCGGGGCTCGTCGCACCGAGGACGTTCCCGGTGGCCGGGGCCGCCGCCGCCGGTGGAACCGCGACCGTGGCGAACAGCGCGCCGGCCAGAGCTGTGGCGCCCAGTGCACCGAGGTAGCGGCGTACCGCCTGGGGGTTGATCGTCACTGCCGTCTCCTTGCCCTCTGCCGGTCGGGCGGAACCCGGACCGGCTGCTTCCGGCCACGGGCACGGCTGCGCCACGCGTCGGAATCGCGGTGATTGCGCCGGATCCGGCGCACCCACAACGCTAATCGGCACTGATCAATAGATGGTTTCGTTGTCTTTAGGCATCGGTTATCAGGTTGGTCCAGTTGTGACGGAGAGGGGTCGCTGCGCGGGGGAGTGCCACGGCGGCCTGGGCGGTGCGGGTTCCATGCAGTGGGCGAACCCTTGTGGATACCCCACTAAAGCTGTAGGAAATGTAGGTCATAGTGATCGGGAGAAGCCGTGACCGTTGCCGCAGCAGTGCAGACCGTGGGTTCCGATGTCGGTGCCCCACCTCCAGCGCGCCCCTCGCGCTCAGCGTCGCGAGCGGGGTGGTGGCGCCGCATCGCGCTCCGTGCCGTCTCGCTCGGTGTCCTGCTGGCGATCTGGCAGATCCTCGCGATACTGACCGACAATCCCACGTTCATCCCGTCACCGGGCGCCGTGTGGGACCGCCTGGTGCAGACCTCGACCACACACGACGGTGTCCGGGGTTACAGCGGTCACCTGCTGATCGAGCACCTCGGCGTCAGTCTGCGCCGCATCCTCATCGGCTCGGTGGTGGGCGTGGCGGCCGGGCTGGTGCTAGGCCTCGTGATGGGCACCGTCGCCTGGGTGCGGGTCGCGACCGAGCCGGTCGTCACCTTCGTCCGCGCGCTGCCACCACTGGCGTACTTCAGCCTGTTCATCATCTGGTTCGGCATCGACGAGACGCCGAAGCTGTGGCTGCTGTCCATCGCCGCGCTGCCCCCGGTCGCGGTCGCCACCGCCTCCGCCGTCAAGGCCGCGCCCGCCACCCTCGTCGAAGCGGCCAGGGCGTTGGGCGGCGGCCGCTGGGCGGTCACCCGCGACGTGGTGCTGCCGCACGCGCTCCCGGAGATCTTCACCGGCATCCGGCTCGCGGTGGGCATCGCGTACTCGTCGGTTGTCGCCGCCGAGACCATCAACGGCGTACCGGGCATCGGCGGCATGGTCCGCGACGCGCAACGGTACTCGCAGACCGACGTGGTGGTGCTCGGGCTGTTCGCCATCGGCCTGTCCGGCCTCCTCATCGACGCGCTGCTGCGCACAGCGGAGGACCGGCTCGTTCCCTGGCGCGGTCGAAGCTGACCCGCGCTCCCCACACCTCTCAGAATGGGCGTCCCGTGCGTAGACCGATCACCAGAATCCTCATCGCCACCGCTCTGCTCGCTGCGGCCGTACCGCTCGCCGCGTGCGGCGACGGTGCCGCCAGCGGCGGCGGCGATCCGCAGCGCAAGAGCCTCCGGCTCGCCTACCAGGCATTCCCGAGCGGCGATCTGATCGTGAAGAACCAACAACTGCTGGAGAAGGCGCTCCCGGATTACAAGATCACCTGGACCAAGTTCGACTCCGGCGCGAGCATCAACACCGCGTTCGCTGCCGGCAGCGTGGACATCGCCGCGATCGGCTCCAGCCCTGTCGCGCGAGGCCTGTCTGCGCCACTGAACCTGCCCTACAAGGTCGCCTTCGTGCTCGACGTCGCCGGCGACAACGAGGCGCTGGTGGCCCGCAACGCCGCCAACGTCGCCACCATCACCGACCTGCGGGGCAAGAAGATCGGCACCCCGTTCGCGTCGACCGCGCACTTCAGTCTGCTCGCCGCCCTGGAGCGAGCCGGAGTGAAGGAGAGCGAGGTGACCCTGGTCGACCTGGAGCCACAGGACATCCTCGCCGCCTGGACCCGCGGTGACCTCGACGCCGCGTACTCCTGGCTGCCGTCCCTCGACGAGCTGAAGAAGACCGGGAAGGTGCTCGTCAGCAGCCGGGAACTGGCCACCGCAGGCAAGCCCACACTGGATCTCGGCGTGGTCTCCACGGCGTTCGCCGACGCGCACCCGGAGGCCGTCGACGCGTGGCGCAAGGCCGAGGCCAAAGCCCTCGACCTCATCGCGAGCGACCCGACCGCCGCGGCGACCGCCGTGGGCCGTGAGCTGAACCTGGACACCGCCGCGGCCCAGCACCAGCTGAGTCAGGGTGTGTTCCTCAAGCCCGCCGACCTGGCCAGCCCGGAGTGGCTGGGCTCGCCCGAGAAGGTCGGCGCGCTCGCCGAGAACCTGTACAACGCGGCGGTCTTCCTCAAGGGGCAGAAGAAGATCGACGCGATCCCGGACCGTTCGGTGTTCGAGGCCGCGATCTACACCAGGGGTCTGCCGAATGTCCTCCAACCCTGACGCCGCGGTCGAGGTCCGCGACGTCACCCACACCTACGGGAGTGGGTCGGCGGCGGTCACCGCCCTCGGCCCGGTCGACCTTCGCGTACCGCCGGGCGCCTTCCTGGTGATCGTGGGCGCCTCGGGCTGCGGCAAGACGACGCTGCTGCGGCTGATCGCCGGTTTCGAGCGGCCGACGGCCGGCACGGTGAACGCGGCCGGCCTGCCACCGGTGCCGGGGCGCAACGCCGGTCTGGTCTTCCAGCAACCACGGCTGCTGCCCTGGAAGACGGTCGGCGGCAACGTCGGGCTCGCGCTGCGCTACGCCGGTGTCTCCCGTCCGGAGCGGTCCCGTCGGGTGTCCGCGCTGCTGGACCGGGTCGGCCTGCCGCACGTCGCGCACCGGCGCACCTGGCAGCTCTCCGGCGGTCAGCAGCAGCGGGTAGCCATCGCGCGGGCACTGGCCGTGGACAACCCGTTGCTGCTGCTCGACGAGCCGTTCGCGGCCCTCGACGCGTTGACCCGGGAGCGGTTGCAGGAGGACCTGCGCCAGGTCAGCGCGGAATCCGGCCGTACCTGTGTGTTCGTCACGCACAGCGTGGACGAGGCCGTGTTCCTCGGCAGTCGGGTGATCGTCCTGACCCGCCGACCCGGTCGGGTGGCCCTCGACCTCGACGTCGACCTTCCGCGCACCGGCGTCGAACCAGACGAGTTGCGTGGCTCACCGGAGTACGCGTCCCTGCGCGCCACGATCGGCCACGCCGTACGTGCCGCTGCCGCCTGAAACGAAAGGGCACCGTCATGACCGACACTCTCGTGAAACTGGCACTGGAGGCACTCGGGCCGCACTTCGGGGCCGAGGTACGGGACCTGGACCTGCACGGCGCGACCGATGCGGAACTCGCCGCGGTACGGGAGACGTTGGTGCAGCGCAAGGTCCTGTTCTTCGCCGACCAACGCCTCGACGACGACGGCCAGGTACGCCTCGGTCGCCGGCTCGGCGAGCTGACCGCCTCGCATCCCGTGGTCGGCGGTGTCGACGAGAAACATCCCGAGGTGTACGCGTTGGACAGTGCGGACAACGGCTTCGCCGACGTGTGGCACACCGACGTGACCTTCGTGGCCCGTCCACCGCTCGGCTCGATTCTGCGCGCGGTGACACTGCCGCCCACCGGCGGCGACACGACCTGGGCGGACAGTCAACTCGCGTACGACTCCCTCGCCGAGCCGGTACGGCGGCTGGTGGACCAGTTGGTCGCCGTGCACGACGGCAACCGGGAGTTCGGCTACTACCTCGCGCAGCGCCGTGGCGGTCGGGGCAACGTCTGGGAGGGCGAGGTGGTCACCCGACTGGACCCGGTGGAGCACCCCGTCGTACGCGTCCACCCGGAGACCGGTCGCAAGGGCATCTTCGTCAACCCCGGCTTCACCTCGCACATCGTCGGCGTCTCGGAGGCCGAGAGCCGGGCGGTCCTGGACCTCCTCTACGCCCACCTCACCAAGCCGGAGCACCTGGTGCGACACCGGTGGCGGCCCGGCGACGTGGTGATGTGGGACAACCGCAGCACCGCGCACTACGCCAACCGCGACTACGGCAGCGCGCGACGCGTCGTACACCGGATCACCCTGCGCGGCGATCGCCCGCAGGGGCCGGTCGATCTCTGGCGGGGCGCGGTGGCCTGACCGCCTGCGGGTCAGCGCACTCCGCGGATGAGGTTGTCGACAAGGGTGCGGGCGAAGTCCTCGGTGAGCGGCAGGTCGCCGATGAGCAGTCGGTGGTAGCAGGCGCCCCAGAGCTGGTCGACGACGGATTCGGGGTCGATGTCCGCGCGGAGCTGCCCACGGGCCATGGCCCTGGTGAGGGTTTCGACGGCCAGCGCCCGACGGGGGCCGGAGTAGCGCTCGCGGTAGGCGGCGGCCAGTTCCGGGTCGGTCTGGGCCTGCCCGATGAGTTGGCTGATGACCCGCCCGGCGGTGGTGTCGCGCACGAGGTGGACGAAGGCGACGAGCTGGTTGGTCAGGTCGGCGACGATGTCGGCGGTGTCGGCGAAGGCCAGGGTGGGCGCGACGACTGTGAAGTAGCCGTCCAGGGCGAGCGCCCCCTTGGAGGGCCACCATTTGTAGATGGTCATCCGGCTGGCCCCGGCGCGGGCCGCCACCTTTTCGATGGTGAAGCCGGCCATGCCCTCGGCCAGCAGGAGTTCACCGGCGGCGGTGAGGATCTCGGCGCGTACCTGATCGGCGGGGCGACGGCCGCGACCACGGCGCGCTGTGGTGTGGGCGTCCGGCGTGAGCTGGGCCACTGGTCCTCCCGGTTATATGGACACGTTGTCTACTGGCTGGTTATATGGACACAGCGTACACAGCGGTGTCCGGACACCACGACGCACCGCGACGACGACCGAAGGAGACGAGCGACATGACGGATCTACGACGGCGACGGTTGGGTGCCACCGGGCCAGAGGTTTCGATCATCGGGCTCGGCGCGATGGGCATGTCCGACCTGTACGGTCCGGCCGACGAGGCGGAGAGCGTAGCGACGCTGCACGCGGCGATCGACGCCGGTGTGAACCTGGTCGACACCGCGGACTTCTACGGGTCGGGCCACAACGAGCTGCTGATTGGCAGGGTGCTGCGGGAGCGTCGCCGGGACGAGGTGGTGCTCAGCGTGAAGTTCGGCGCACGCCGGACACCTGACGGCGGCTTCCAGGCGGCGCCGTACGACGTGTCGGCGGCGGCGGTGAAGGACCGGCTGGCGTACTCGCTGCGGCGGTTGGGCACCGACCACATCGACATCTACCGGCCGTCCCGTCTGAATCCGCAGGTGCCGATCGAGGAGACCGTAGGCGCGCTGCTCGAGATGCAGCAGGCCGGCTATATCAGGCACATCGGGCTCTCCGAGGTCGGCGCGGACAACATCCGCCGGGCCGCGGCGGTGGCGCCGATCAGCGACGTCCAGATCGAGTACTCGCTGCTCTCCCGTGGCCCGGAGGCCACCATCCTGCCGACGTTGCGCGAGCTGAGCATCGGGTTGACCGCCTACGGGGTGCTGTCCCGAGGTCTGCTGAGCGGCCACTGGTCGGCGGACCGTGAGCTGACCGGTACGGACTTCCGCGCGAACAGCCCACGGTTCCAGGGCGAGCACCTGGCCGCCAACCTGCGCCTGGTGGAAGCACTCGGCCGGGTCGCGCAGCGGCTGGGCGCGACCACCAGCCAGGTGGCGATCGCCTGGGTGGCGGCACAGGGCGACCAGATCGTGCCGCTGGTCGGGGCACGGCGGCGCGACCGGCTGACCGAGTCGCTGGCCGCCGTCGATCTGGTGCTCGACCAGGACACGGTGGACGAGATCGAGCGTGCCGTCCCGGCCGGTGCCGCCTCCGGGCAGCGGTACGCCACCGCGATGATGGCGCTGCTCGACAGCGAGAAGTAACTCTCAGGAAGCTGCTCGCCAGACCCAGTTGCGGCGTTCGTAGAGCGGCACCAGCCCGGCCCGGCACAGGTTGTTCAACGACGGGTTCTGCTGACCGGGCGCGGGCTTGCCGGTCTCGGCGAACAGCCACCGGCACCCCGCCTCGGCGGCGGCTCGGGCGCGGGCGGCGATCAGCGCCGACTGCGCCCCGAGGCCGCGGTGACCGGAGGCTGTCGCGGCGGCGTTGAGCGCACCGGCCTCGCCGTGCAGGAACAGGTTGCCACCCGCCACGAGGTTGCCGTCGTCCCAGGCCGCGTACGGTCGCCACGCCGGCCGGCCGACGGTCGCGGCCAGCATGTCGGTGAGCCCACCGGCCGGCATGCCGAACCCGGTGAGCAGCACGTCGGCCCAGCGCTGCGCCTCGACGGCCGGCACCGGGCCGACGCGCAGGTGGGTCTGCGCGGCGGCGACGTCCTCGGGTCGGGCGGCGAGCTTGATCCAGGTGCTCCCCGGCTCCAGCCCGCGTGCGGCGGCGATCTCGTCGAAGCCCCCGGGCAGCACCGACGAAACGAGCTGGAGGACGGCCTGGCCGACGCCCTGCTCCCGGTAGAAGTCGAGCACGCGATCCAGGGTCTGCACGGTGAACGGCTCGGTGGTGCCGAAGCCGAGGGCCTTGCTCCAGTACCCGCCCGAGGGATCGTTGCGCATGGCGAGGGCGACACCGCCGCCGATGCGGGTGGTCGCGATGCCGAGATCGGTGTACGTGGACCCGGGCGCCTGTGACTCGTAGGAGTACATGAATTCGCTCTCCGCGGCTTCGGCGAGCGGGGTCAGGTCGGCTGGCGCGGTCATCGGCCGATTATCGTCTGGTCCGTTCCCAGGCCCGCACCAGCTGCATCCGGTTGTGGATGCCCAGCTTGTGGTATATGGACCGGAGCTGGGTGTCCACGGTGTGGAAGGAGACGAAGAGCGTCCTGGCCGCCTCCTTCTTCGTGGCGCCGGCCGCGAGCATCTCGGCCACCCGCTCCTCGGCCGGGGTGAGCGCGTCGATGCCCCCGTTCGGCGACTCGTCGATCGACGGCCGGTGGCGCGGGGTGGCGGCGAGGTCGGCGCAGCGCCGGTCGGCGATCGCCTGGTCGCCAGGGGCCCCGATCCGGGCGTAGAGGGCAGCCGCCTCGTGCGCGGCGTCGCGCGCCTCCCCGGATCGCGCCCGAGGGCTGTTCGCGAGGTCGAGCAACGCGTCGGCAAGCGCCGGTCGGGCGGCGGTGGTGCGCAGTTGGTCGACCGCCGACCGGAGCGCGTCCGGGTCGCCGTCACGCAACCCCCGGCTCTGGTCGGCAAGCGCGTGCCACAACGGCACCGGCGTACGGGTGGACACCAGCTCGACCAGTTCGGTGACCCGTCGGGCGGCCCGGGTGTCGTCGGCGGCCACCGCCGCGCGGACCAGTCGGGGGCCGAAGTGCGGGACGGGCAGGAGCGGCCGGACCGATCGATGCAGGTCGGCGACCACCCTGGTGAGCAGGCCCGCCGGCGCGCTGAGGGCGGGGTCGCGAACCGCCACACAGAACGCGAGGGTCCACATCGTACGGTCGGGCCACCGATCCTCGGCGAGGCAGGCGCGGAGGATGGCGCGTGCGTCGTCGTGTTCGCCACGGCGGTAGCGGACCTCGCCGATCACCGCGACCAACAGGGCCCGTACCTCCCGACTGATGTCCGCCGGGCCGGAGCTGAGCGTCGTGACGGCCAGCGCGGCCGCCTCGGGCAGCTCTCCCACGGCCACCATGCGCAGGCAGTCCAGCGCGGTCAGGCCGGTGAGCGGAACATCTGTCTCGTCCGGCGCCTGGCGGGTCGCGGTCCGCGCGTCCTGGTGCCGGCCCAGGCCGAGCTGCACGAGGATCCGTTCGGCCCGGATGGACGGGGCGTCGGCCCGGGCCACCCAGGAGCCGGGGTCCAGGGCCGCCAGCACGGCCTGGGCGCCCGGCAGATCGCCGTGCGCGAGCGAGCGGGCGGCCCGGCCGAGGGCGAGGTGGCGAGCGGACGACTGGTCACCCGACGCGGCGTGCGCGGTGCCCGCGTCACGGAGCAGGGCATCGGTGTCCGGATGTCCGGTGCGGGCCGCGATCGTGGCGACCAGGGCGAGCAGGGTGCTGCGGCTGCGGGCGTCCAGTCGAAGGTTCAGCGCCTCCCGCAGGCCGGCGAGGGCGATGGTCGGCTGCTCCAGCGCCACGGTCTGCGCGAGGCGACCGAGCAGGTGGGCGCGGTGGCGCTCGCCGCTGTGACTCGTCGCGATCTCCGCTGCCAGGACGTGCAGCGCCTCCATCCCGCGCCCGGCGAGCCGGAGTTGATCCGCTGTGGCGAACAGCCGGTGTCGTCGTTGCTCGGCGGCGGTGGCGGTGTCGTCGACCGGGAGGGTTCCGGCGTTGAAGGATGATTCGGACAATGGCGTTCTCCCCGGTTGTTACCAGGCGCGTCGAAATGCCGTCCTGCGACCGAGCCTAGCCAGGGTGGCCGGTACGGGCGACCAGATCGACGAACCGGCGTGATTGCGTTGATTGGCCCAGGGCGTCCGGGATTTCGCGCACGGCAATGGCGCGATCACGTGATGCGACGGTGAGTGCTCGGCGTCGATTATCGAATCATGGCCCAGCTCACCGAACTTCCCGGTCTGCATCGGCTCCGGGTCGTACTGCTGATGTTCGTCCTCTACGCCGGCACCGGGGCGGCTGGTCACGCTCCGGCGTGGACCCGCCTGGTGCTGATGGTGACCGCGGCGGCGATTCCGGTCGCGATCGCGATCCAGTACGGCTGGCCCGGAGTGCGGGCCCTGCTGGGGATCTCGTCCCGGCTACGGCTGCGGGCCGGGTCCGTTCCCGCGCCCAATCCGATCCAACCCGAGTGAGGAGACAGCGATCATGGCGAACAACGATCCCCAGCCGCGACGCGGAGACCAGGGTGCCGCGCCCCTCGCGGGCCGCAACGTCGAGATGGAGCGGCAGAACCCGGACCTCGTCGTGCCGCCGACGACCGACAGTCGACTGGTGCCCAACCTCAAGTTCTCGTTCTCGCAGGCGCACACCCGGGTGGAGAAGGGCGGCTGGACCAGGGAGGTCACCAGTCGCGACCTGCCGATCGCCACCCAACTGTCAGGTGTTCAGTTCGGTCTGGAGCCGGGCGGATATCGGGAGATCCACTGGCACCAGCAGTCGGAGTGGGCGTACATGCTCAGCGGCAGCTGCCGGATCAGCGCCGTCGACCACGAGGGACGCAACTTCATCGAGGACGTCAACGCGGGCGATCTGTGGTTCTTTCCGCAGGGCGTACCGCACAACATCCAGGCGCTGGCAGACGGCGCCCAGTTCCTGCTGGTCTTCGACGACGGCGCGTTCTCGGAGAACAACACGTTCCTGCTCAGCGACTTCTTCGCGCACACACCCCGGGAGGTCCTGGCCAAGAACTTCGGCTGGACGATGGAGCAGATGGAGAACCTGCCCGAACGGGAGAAGTACATCTTCCAGGGCGACGTGCCACCGCCCCTGCAACAGGACCGGGTGGTCAGCCCGACCGGCGACATCCCGCGAAGCTTCAAGCACCGGATGCTCGCGCAGACCCCGCAGCGTTTCCGTGGCGGAACGGTCCGAGTCACCGACTCCACCAACTTCGCCGCCTCGGTGACCACCGCCGCGGCACTGGTGGAGGTCGAGCCGGGCGGGATGCGGGAGTTGCACTGGCATCCCACCACCGACGAGTGGCAGTACTACATCTCCGGCACCGGACGGATGGGCGTCTTCGCCTCGCAGGCCGCGGCTCGGACGTTCGACTTCCAGGCGGGCGACGTGGGTTACGTCCCCTTCGCGTACGGGCACTACATCGAGAACACCGGCGACGAACCGCTGGTGTTCCTGGAGATGTTCCGCCATCCCCGGTTCGAGGACATCTCCGTGATGCAGTGGATGGCCAACACGCCCCACGAGGTCATCGCCGACACGCTCAACGTGCAGCGGTCGATCGTCGCCAGCCTGCCGAACACCAAACAGGTCGTGATCTGAGCGAACCGGCCGTCCGTCGTCTGACGGACGGCCGGACCTGCGGATCAGCTCCCCGCGGGTGCCGGGGAGGTGGGCGCTGCGACGGGTCGTCGGCGTCGGGACACCGCACCCACCACCGCGTCGATGGCGAGGAAGGCGAGCAGGGTCAGCCCGAACAGGGGCAGCGCCCAGCCGATCGCCACGGTCACCGGTACGCCGATCAGCAGCGCCCAGACCGGCAGGCCGCGTACGCCGCCGCGCGCTGGTGGGGTGCCGGCGATCGCCCGGCGGTCGGCGCGGGTGGGCCGGCGTTGCCACCACATCCGGTAGCCCCAGACGATGACGCAGAGCAGCCCGAGGGTGAGCGCGGCGAGCAGGATCTGGTTGACAAGGCCGAAGAGGATCCCCATGTGGGCCTGGATGCCGAGGCCGCTCAGTTTGGCCAGCAGAGGCCAGTCGGCGAAGTCGCTGCGGGCGGTAACCGTGTCGGAGGCCGGGTCGACGGCGATGCGGTCCTTGTGGACCGGCCAGGTGTTGTCGACCTGCGTGACGGTCCAGGCCGAGCCTGGCTCCGGCGCAGGGCTGATCTCGACCGGACCGGAGAGGCCCGCGCCGCGAGCGACGGCCACGACCCGGTCGAAGGCCGCCGACTCGACGACCCCGCCCGCCCCGGCGGCACCGTGCTCGTGGCCGCCGCCGTTCTCGGCCGGGGCGGCGGGGCCGGTGGCGAGGCTCGTGGAGATCTCCGGAGTGCGGGCGCTCAACGCGTCGAGTCCGGCCGCGAAGTTCGCGCCGGCGTACCGGGACCAGGTCAGACCGGTGACCGAGAGGAAGAGCAGGCCGACGGTGAGCCAGATGCCGGTGGTGGCGTGCCATCCCCGGGTACGGCGGACGCCCTTCCCCGTGGAGAGGTCCGGCACGAGCAGATGCCGGGCGGCGGCTCGGGCGGCACCGCGTCGACGCCACCAGAGGATGACCCCGCCGAGCGCCATCACCCACAGCCAGCTCGCGGCCAGCTCGGAGTAGTGCTCGCCCACCGTGCCCAGGTGCAGGTGGCGGTGCAGGTCGTCCAGCCAGGTGGTGGCCGGAGTGGACCCGAACCAGGTCGTGAGCTGCCCCTGCGACTCGCCGGTGTACGGGTTGATGTAGACGGTGTGCTGGTTCTCGCCCAGCTCGGGCAGCGAGAACACCACCTTTGTGGTCTGGTCACCGACGCCGGGTTGCACTGTGGTGATGCTGCCGTCGGGATGCGCGTTGCGGGCTGCCCCGATCTGCTCGGCCAGCGGGAGCTGACGGTCACCCACCTGGGCGACGGCCAACTGGTCGCCGTAGAGGATCGCGTCGAGTTGCGGGGTTGTGGTGTAGGCCAGGCCGGTCAGTGCGGCGACCACCAGGAACGGGGCGACGAGGATGCCGGCGTAGAAGTGCAGCCGCAGCAGCAGCGCACCGAACGGCGACGTGCGCCGGGCCGGTCGGGCCGGTTTTTCGTCGGTCGTGGAGGGTTCCGGCGTCGATGTGCCGGACAATTCGGTGAGAGACATGGTGATCCGATCGGAAGAGTCGGGAGCACCTGGAAGGCGTTTCCCGTACTGGCCTGGTCGCCCGGTGGTTTGTCGCGTCGGCCCTGACTGGTAGTCGGGGCGGAGACGCCGGCGGTTCCCAGGGGATGTGGAGGATCGGTCTCCGTCCTGGGCCCGCGTCGGCGAGGTGAGCCGACCGCACGGTGGCGGGTCGGATCAGCGGCGGGCCGCCCGTCGCCACAGCAGCCCAGCCGTCGCCAGGACGAGGACGGCCAGCGCGGCGCCTGCGACGAGTACACCGGCGCTCGGACCACCGCCGGGCTCCGCTGCGGCGGCGGCGGGGGACGGGGCGGGCGCTGACGTGCTGACGTTGGCGACCGGCGCGGCGCTGGACGTGGGGTCGGCCACTGTGAACGGGTACGACCCCTGGACCGGGTGCCCGTCTGCGGAGACGACCCGGTAGGCGACCGTGTATGTCCCGTTCGGCAGTGTGCCGGTCACCTGGACCGTGCTCTTCGCTCCGGTGACCACCGGTTCGCCGGTGGGAAGCTTCCGCTTGGCGGCGTCGGTGAGCACGATCGTGGTGAATGTGGGGTCCAGCCGTTGCATGAATTCGAGCGTGACCTCGGTCGGTGCCCTAAGCACTGTCGCGTCCCGAGCGGGCGTTGCCGTCCGGAGCGAGTTGTGCGCCCAGGCCGGGCTGGCCGGGATGAGCACCGCCACGAGGACGGCGAGGACCGCCGCGCCGAGCCGGACGGCGGCGGGGCGGGACGACGGTACGGTCATGACGGGTCTCCGGTTGGCGTGCTCATCCGAGCACCTGCTCGCCGATCCAACCGCCCGGTGGACATCCGGGCGGGATGGCGAAGACGGCGGACCCGATCGGCGTGGTCCATTCGTTGAGCAGGTCCCGGTCGGCCAGCCGGCGCTGGATGGGCAGGTATTGGCGGGCGATGTCAGCCTGGTAGGACGTGAAGATCAGGCCGCTGTCGGCGTGGCCCTCGGCTGTCGGCACCCCGTCGTAGTTGTAGGGCCGGCGCAGGATCTTCAGCCGGTCGTCGGTGACGTGGGCGCGGGTCAGATGAGAGAAGTCGGGGATGACGGTCAGGCCGTCGGCGTCGGTGGCGGCGAAGTCGGGTTCGTCGTGTTCGGCGGTGCCGGTGAGCGGGGCGCCGGTGTCGAGCCGCCGACCGACGGCGAGTTCGCGATCGGTTCGGCCGAGCAGGTCCCAGGTCTCCATGTTCATGCTGATCCGCCGGAGCACCAGTGTGGTGCTGTCGCGCAGCCACGCCGGGCCGTCCGGCACCCAGAGCGCGGTGTCCATCGGCGCGCCGGGCCGGGGGTTGGCGGTGCCGTCGAGCTGACCGAACAGGTTGCGTTGGGTGTGGCCGCCCGGTTCGACACCGGGGCTGCGCCGGAAGCCCTGCTGAACCCACCGGGCGGTGGCGAACGGTCGGCTGTCCTTGAGCAGGACCCGTTGCGCGTGGGCGACGGTGATCGCGTCGTCCGCACAGATCTGCAGCAGCAGGTCACCGCCGGACCAGGCCGGCTGGAGCCGGTCGATGCGGAACGACGGCAGGTCGGTGACCGATGCCGGCCGGCGGTCGTCGACGCCGGCCGCCCGGTAGAGGCCGGGCCCGAAGCCGAAGGTCACTGTCAACCGCGCGGGCAACAGCCCGAGTTCGGCCTCGGTGTCGGCCAGAGCAGGGCGGCCCTGGGTGAGCCGGGAGGCGTCGTCGCTGAGCAACCGCAACATCCGACCCAGCGCGGCCCGGTCGACGCCGGCTCGCAGGGTGAGTGCCACGAACGACGCGTGCGCCTGCGGTTCGGTGGCCACCCCGGCCTGCCGGGCGCCGTGGAACGGCTCGACCAGGCCGCCGACCGCCGCCACCGGCGTCGCGTCGGCACCTACCGCGTCCGGTCGCCCGAATTCGTCGGTACGCGTCGTGGCGATCGCGGCACCGCCGACCACGGCGCCGCCGACAGCGAGAGCCCCGCCGGTGAGCAGGCCACGCCTGCTCACCGGCCGGACAGGTGGCGTGCCGGTCACGATGCCGGGCTCATGCTCATCCCCGGCGTGGCGCTCATCCCGGTCATCGGCTCGCCGTGCCCGGGGGCGTAGCTCTCCTGTGCGCCGGTGAACGGCTTGGCCACGGCGCTGAACTGCTGGGTCCTACCGTCGGCGAAGGTCAGCGTGAAGGTCAACTCGTCGCCGGCCTGGACGGGCCTGGTGAGGTTCATCAGCATGAGATGGTCGCCGCCGGGCTCCAACGCGTGGGTGCCCCTGGCCTTGATCACGATGCCGCCCTGCTTCAGCCGCATGACCATCTTGCCGTCCTTCATGGCCATCTCGTGCAGCTCCATCGGAGACAGGGAGGTCGTGGCACCCGTCACCGTGACATCGGTGTCGCCGTCGTTGACCAGGGTCCCGAAGGCCGCCGTCATGCCCTTGTCGGCCGCCTTCACCCACGGGTCACGAATGCCGAGCAGGCCAGCATCCGGGTTGGCCGAGGTCGACGCGGACGGGCCCGCCTGCGCGTTCGACGGAGAGCCGGACGCGCCACAACCGGCGGCGCCAACCGTCAGGATCGCGGCGGCGAGGACGGCGGCCGAGCGGCGGCGCGGACCCAGTGGGCTGGTGCTGAGCATGTGTTCTTCCTCCGATGGTTGCTGCTGGCTGGTTGGTCGGCCGCAGCACGGAGAAAGTTCCAGGCTCAGGGCACGTTGATCGTGTACTCGGCGGTGTGCACCTTGCCGGCGACCTGGAAGTCGAAGAAGGCCCGGTACCGGCCTGAACTCGGTGCGGTCAGCCAGAACTTGACAGTCCCGTCGACCAACTCCGGCTCGGGGTGGACGTGCACGTAGCCGAGGTCGCCCTCACGAACGACGACCAGGTGCCCGTACGCGCCCAGGTACCGCTCCAGCTGCGCGGGCGTGGCCGAGTCGGCGGGGTTGACCTGGAAGTGGATCGGCGCCGTCGCCCCCACCGTCGGGTTGCCGGTCATCGACACCGCGTACGGACCAGCCGTCGCCTGGGCCTGCACCGGCGGCAGCGCGGTCGGGCTGTGCGCGCCGGGCACGGTGTGGTCGACACCCAGCACGAGGGGCTGCTGCGTGCCGTTGGCCGCGGTGACGGAGAAGTCGGCGTAGACGCGGTAGCCGCCGGGTCGGGCCAGCGTCAGGGGGACGCTCCAGGTGCCGTCTGCTGCCATCGTCGGATGCAGGTGCTGGTAGCCGGTCAGGTCGCGGCCCACCACGATCAGGTGCAACGGCTTGTCGTGGACGACCGCGAAGCGGGTCGCCGCCTGCCTGTCGGTCCCGACGATCCGGAACCGGTAGTCCGCGCGTACGCCAGGCGGTTGGGTTCGTTCCAGCGGTTGCAGCGTGTACCCGCCGGCGCTGACGGTCGTTCCGGTGGCCAGCGCCTCGCCCGTTGCGCCGTCGCCCCTGTGCGTGTGCGGTCCGGTGCCCGCCGGGTGTTGGTGTCCGTCGTTCGCGGCTACCGCCGGGCCGGAGGCGGGCGGACCGCCCGCCGACTGCCGGGCGGTGCCGGCGGCCGTGCCCTCGTTACCGTTGATGCGCGCCAACCCGAAGCCGGCGAGCAGGGACAGCACCAGAGCGCCGACGAACAGTGCCAGGCCGGTGTTGCTCAGCCGGGACCCGGGCGTCGCGGTGACGAGGTCCGGGTCGGGCGATGCTCCGAAGTCGACGGGCGGTCGGCTGTCCGTCGTGGCGGGGGTCGTCGCGTCCGCAACGGTCGCAGTCCTGGCGCGTGCGGTTCTGCTACCGGCGACCTTGGCACTGGCGACCTTGGCACTGGCGACCTTGGCACTGGCGGTCTTCGTGCCGGGGGTTCTGGTCCCGGGGCGGGTACCGGCGCCGCGTCGGCCGGATGTTCCCGGTGCGGTACGGCCCCGACCGGTGGGCCTGCCAGTGGGGGACGTCCGCCGACGCCAGACGACGAATCCGGCCGCCGCGACCGCTGCCGCGACCGCCGCCAGGCCGGTCCACGCGAGCGCTCCGGGGCCGCTCTCATCCGCCGAGTCGCTCGGCGGGGCCGCTGCCGCGGACGGCGGGACCGCCGTCTCGGCCGCGACTGTCGGCACTGCCGAGACCTGCCCGGAGGACCCGTGTTGCTCGGCGGTGGCCAACAGGGCCGGGTCTGGCTGGGTCGTCGGCGGACTCCACCCCTGCGGCGCTGCCGTCACCCGCCCGTTGTAGCGGAAGGTCAGGGTGCCGCGTACGGGGTCGCCGTCCGAGGCGACCGACAGGTAACTCACCGAGTACTCGCCCTTGGCCGGCAGGTGCGTCACCGCCACCGTCGCGGGAAACCCGGTCGTGTACTCCCGTGGCTCGAACTGGCCGTTGACCAGGAAGTACTCCCGCACCGGCTTGTCCAGCGGCTTCGGCTCCCCGTACGACCAGCCGTTGTCGACCCGGATGCCGCCCGGGGCGGTGATCGTGAAGAACGCGTTGGAGGCGGCCTTCTCGGTGAAGTACAGCTGCACCGACGTCAACGGCTCGCTCACCGTGGCGCCCCCCGCCGGCGTGGACATCGCCAGGGTCCCGTGGGCTCCGGCGGGTTGGGCGGACGCGAGCAGAGCGACCGCCGAGGCGAGGAGGAGCGCGAGGAGGCTCGAGAGCACCCGCACCGGAGTCTGGGGGAGACGATGCATCTGAATATCCTCGCCGTAGTGAGACTTTTTTCAAGAGGCGCTGGACTTTTTCCTCGGATGGCAAAAGCCGAGCACCCCTCGGGGTCGCCTGCCGCGCTGAGTGAACGTCGTCCCTGGCCAGCTATGCTCCGCGTGGCGTTGGTTCGCCTGGTCGTGGCTGACTGGGCGTCGTAAGAGGGAACCCGGTGGAAATCCGGGACTGCCCCGCAGCGGTGAGTGGGAACGACAGCCGTCATCAGCACTGGGCCACCGGCCTGGGAAGCGACGGCCAGTAGGAGATCGGCGTGCGGCCGGTCGGGCCCGCGAGTCCGAAGACCTGCCGGCGCCGCGTACACAACCGTGTGCGCTGCCGTCGGCCTCGCGGGTGGGCTGAGCGGGTGACGTGCCGCGCGGTGTGCGCGGTGGGTGCTCCTCAGCGTGTGTCCGCGTTCCGGCGGTGTGGTTTCCCGAGGGACGGACTACCGCTGTGCACGACATCATGACGATCACCGGCCGACCACCGTCGGCGTCGCACCTGACCCTGTCGCAGATCATGGATCAGCACCACACGAACCTGATGGGTACGGTGCACGGCGGCCGGATCCTCAACCTCATCGACTCCGTCGCCGGGGTGGTCGCCGCCCGGCACTCGGACGGGCCGGCCGTCACCGCCGCCATCGACGAGACCGCCTTCCTGCGCGCGGTGCGGGTCGGTGACGTCGTCCACGTCGACGCGCGGATCACCTGGGCGGGCCGCAGCTCGATGGAGGTGGCCGTGAAGGTCACCGCGGACCGGTGGGACAGGGCGGTGCCGCCCACCGACGTGGCCACCGCCCACCTGGTCATGGTCGCCATCGACGACGACGGACAGCCGCGTACGGTTCCGCCGCTGTTGCCGGAGACGGATGGGGACCGGCGTCGCTACCGGGAGGCGGAGATCCGCCGGGAGCACCGGTTGGCCCTGCGGCGGGCGCTGCTCGACGGTGCCGAGGAGTCCACGGCCTGAGGCGGGTGGCGGTTGCGGCGAACATCCCCGGACCGCCCCCTGGTGCGGGCAGGATGAGGTGGGATTCGCCCAGCGACACGGTGAGCGGGGGTCGGCCGTGAACGACGGATTGGTGACCAGGCGGAGCGCACGGGACGTCGGAGAGACGGTCTCCGCGCTGCGGGCCGAAGCCGAACGCATGGGCGCCGCGGTGGCGGCGGTGGTCGACCATGCCGCGGCCGTTCGCAAGGCCGGGCTGAGCATGCCCGACACCCAGGTGATCATCTTCGGCAATCCGCAGGCGGGCACTCCACTCATGCAGGCCCATCCCGAGATCGCGATCGACCTGCCGTTGCGACTGATGGTGCGGGACGACGGCCAGCCCGGGTCGGTCGTCACCTGGCAGGACCCGGCGTACCTCGCCCAGCGCTACGGACTGGGCACGGATCAGCTGGCACCCCTGAACGCCCCAGCCAAGATCGCCTCCGTGCTCGACGGCCGCTGAGCGAGGCCCGGGTCGGCCGGGCACCTTCCGTGGTGAGCGGTATACCTCTGAGGAATATTTATGCCTCAGAGGTATACCGCTCGAGAGCGAGTGGCCCACTCCGACGGCGGCTCTCCAGCCGGGCGCCGGCCAGGTCGACGATCCGGTCGCTCCAGCGGCCCAGCAGGGTCTGGTCGTGGGTGATGACCAGGACACCGGCGCGCTGGGTCCGCTGGTAGTCCCTGATGACGGCGGCGACGTGCGCCTGGGTCGAGGCGTCGAGCATCGCGGTGGCCTCGTCGCAGAGCAGGTAGTCGGGGCGGTGCGCGAGGGCCCGGGCGAGGCAGGCGCGTTGCAGTTGCCCGTCGGACACCGCGTGGGGACGCCGGCCGCGCAGATCCGCGGTGAGACCGACGAGGTCGGCGAGTTCGGTCACCCGTTCCCGGATTGCCGACTCGGGCGTCCGGGTGGCGCGCAGCGGTTCGGCGATCAGGTCGGTGAGGCTCAGTCGAGGGTCGGCGGCGGCGCGCGGGCTCTGGAACAGAGCGGCGACGCGGGTCCGGAGGGCGACCGGCACGGCGTACCGGACGGCGTCGACAGTGGTGCCGTCGATGCTGACCCGGCCCCGGTCGGGGCGGTGCAGGAGGGCCAGGACCCGGACCAGTGTCGATTTTCCGCAGCCGGACGGCCCGCGCAGTCCGACCGTCTCTCCCCGGCTGATCCGCACTGTGACGCCGTCGAGGACGACCTGGTGGCCGTACCCGACGGTCACCTCGTCGGCGAGCAGGTGCTGCGCGTTTGTCACGTGGTGGCTCCGGTGGGAATCGGGTGGTGGCAGGCCACCACGCCGCCGCCGGCGACAGGTGTCGGCTGTGGCCGGTCCGCGCAGGTGTCGGTGCGGCGTGGGCAGCGGGGCGCGAACGCGCACCCGGGCGGCAACGCGGTGAGCATCGGCGGGTCGCCCGGCACCGGTCGGAAGGCCCGGTCCGGCAGGGCGTCGAGCAACGCCGAGGCGTACGGGTGGGTTGGTGCGGTGAAGAGTTCGTCGCTGTCGCGGTGTTCCACGATGCGGCTGGCGTACATCACGGCGACGGTGTCGGCGACCCGGCGTGCGGCGGCCAGGTCGTGCGTGATGAGCACGACGGCGGCGCCGTTGTCGCAGCGGCGGCGCAGCAGGTCGAGGGTGTGGTCGACAAGCGGCCGGTCCAGCCCGGTGGTGGGCTCGTCGGCGATGAGCAGCGACGGGTCGGGTGCCAGCGCGAGCGCGGTGACCAGACGCTGTGCCATGCCGCCGGACAGCTCGTGGGGGTAGCGGTCCAGGTCCGCCGGGTCGAGCCCGACATCGACCGCGAGCTGGTCGGCGTCGGCGCGGTCGCGGCCATGTGCCCGCAGCGTCTCGGCGAGCAGTCGCCGTCCGGTGCGGACCGGGTTCAGGGCGGTCGCCGGGCTCTGCGGGACCAGCCCGACCCGGCGCCCGCGTACCCTGCGGGCAAGCTGGCGCTGGCCGCAGGTGACCAGGTCGACCGGGTCGACGCCGGGGTGGTGCAGCACGGCGTGACCGCTGGTCGTGGCGTTGCCCGGCAGGAGGCCGAGCAGGGCGTGGGCCAGGACGGACTTGCCGCAGCCGGACTCGCCCACGATGGCCAGCAGTTCGCCGGCCCGGACGGTGAGGCTGAGTTCGGTGACGGCGCGCACGCGCGCGTCGCGGAGCCGGAACTCGACGCCGAGGCCGTCCACGGCGAGCAGCGGCTGCCTCGCGGCGGCGCGGGGCGACGCCGGCGCGGAAATGGTTTCGGTGGTGGTCACAGGTGCAGCTCCGCTCGGACCCGGGGATCGAGGCGGTCGCGCCAGCGGGCGGCGAGGACCGCGATGGCGAGGGTGACGACGACGATGACCGCGCCGGGTGCCAGGCTGGCCCACCAGGCGCCGGTCAGTAGCGAACCCTGGCCATCGTTGATCATGTTGCCCAGCGAGGCGAGGTGCGGTGGCAGGCCGAGGCCGAGGAACGACAGGGCGGTCTCGTGCCACACCGCGTGCGGGATCATCAGGGTGGTGGCCAGCGCCAGCCGGGGCAGGACGTGCGGCAGCAGATGCCGGGTGAGGACCCGGAGCCGGCCGGCTCCGCCGCTGATGGCGGCGTCGATGAACGGGCGGGTCCGAAGGCTCAACAACTCGGATCGGACGATGCGGGCGGTGGAGAGCCAGTGGGTGAGCCCGACGGACGCGATCACGGCACCGAGGCTGGGACGCAGCATGGCGACGATGAAGATGCCCAGCAGCAGGTGCGGCATCGCGGCGATGGTGTCCACGACCCGCATCAGGATCCGGTCCACCCGGCCGCCGAGCGTGCCGGCGATCCCACCGACCACGCCACCGAGGACTGTGGCGACGAGCGCGGCGACCGCGCCGACGAGCAGCGAGACCCGCAGCCCGTAGACGGCGCGGTGCGCCACGTCGCGGCCCAGGTCGTCGGTGCCGGCGAGGTGGGCCCAGGACGGCGCCGACCGGGTCTGGTCCAGCGCTACAGCGCTCTGGTCGAGCGGCCAGACCAGCGGGGCGAGCAGCGAGCCGGCGACGGCCACCAGCAGGACCAGACCGGCCGCTACGGCACCGGCCTGGCCGGGCCGCAGCCGCAGCCGCGATCGAGCCAAGTGGAGCAGCGGCGGTCGCGCAGCGAGGTCAGCCATCGAGTCGTACCCTCGGGTCGGCGGCGGCGTAGGCGAGGTCCGTCGCGAGGTTCGCGGCCAGCACCACAGCTGTGGTGACCAGCGTGATCGCCGCCAGCAGCGGAAAGTCGCTGCCCAGCGCGGCGGCGACCGTGACGGCGCCGAGGCCCGGCAGCGAGAAGACCGTCTCGACCAGCACCGCCCCGCCGACCAGTTCGGGCAGGTGGGTGCCGACCAGGGTGAGGAACGGCAGTAGCGCGGTCCGCAGCGCGTGCCCGAACAGCACCGTCCGACCGGGCAACCCGCGTGCCCGCGCCGCGAGCACGTGGTCGTCGCGCATGCTCTCCGCGACCGCGTCCCGGACGAACAGCACGAACCACGGTGCCTGGGACACGGCCAACACGCCGACCGGCAGGATCAGGTGGTGCGCCACGTCGGCCCAGGAGGTGCCGGTAGCTGTGACGTCGGTGAGCCCGCCCGCCGGCAGCCAACCCAGGGCCAGCGCGAACACGGCGATCGCGGCCAGGCCCAGCCAGAAGACCGGCATCGACTGCACCGCGTACGCCGCCGTCCGCAGTGCACGATCGAACAGCCCACCCCGGCGGTACGCGGCCAGCGCGCCCAGCAGCAGACTCGCGACCAGGACCAGGGCCAGGGCCACACCGATCAGGAGCAGCGTCCAGCCGGCCCGGGCGGCGAGCACCGAGGCGACCGGCTCGTGGCGGCTGGTCGACCAACCCAGGTCGCCCTGGACCAGGTTGCCGATCCAGCGCAGGTACTGCACCGGCAGGGGGTCGTCGACGCCCCAGTTCGCGCGGAGCTGTGCCAGGTTCTCCTCGCTGGCGGTGAAGGCCGCCGCGCCCGCGTACTGCTTCGCGGGGTCGACCGGCGAGGCGGCACCCAGCGCGAACATCCCGACGCTTGTCGCGACGAGCACCGGGACGGCGACGAGGAGCCGACGCCGAACCACCGCGCCGGCCCCGGCCAGCCGACCGGGTCGGGTCACGACCGCGTCCAGGTGTCGATGTTCCACCAGAGGCTGTTCGCCACCCCGTGCTCGTGTGCCTCGACCCGCGGGGCCACGCCCTGGACCGAGGACTTCAGCACATAGGTGTGCCGCAGGTAGGTGAGGAACAGCCACGGTACGTCGGCGGCCAACTGCTTCTGGAACTGCGCGTACGCGGCCTTGCGAAGGGCAGGGTCGATCTGGTCGCGTCCCTCCTGCAGGGCCCGGTCCGTCACCTCGGAGCGGTACGAGCCGGGGTTGAAGTAGCCCTGCCCGGCGAACGTCGAGCCGAACAGCTTGTACGAGACGAAGTCCGGGTCGTACGGCGTGCCGTAGCCCATCAGCAGGGCGTCGGACTTCATCCGAGGGTCGATGGCGTCCCAGGTGAGCCCTGCCGGTGTCACCTCGATGCCGATCTTCTTCGCGTCGGCGGTGACGGCAAGGGCCAGGTCCTTGCGCAGCGTGTCGCTCGCCGGGTACATCAGCGTGAACCGGGCCGGCCGGCCGCCCTTGACGCGTACCCCGCCGGGGCCGGGGGTCCAGCCCGCCGCGTCGAGCAGCGCTCCCGCCGCCGTCGGGTCGGCGGTCGGCTTGCCGATGATCGAGGGGTCGGCGAATTCGGAGGTCGGGGGGATCGGGCCGAACGCCGGTTCGCCGGCGCCGCCGAGGAGCCCGGACACCATCGCGGCCCGGTCGACGGCCAGGTTGAGCGCCCGGCGGACCGCCGGGTCGGCGAGGACCGGGTTGCCCGTCGGCAGCATCACGCCGCGGTAGTCGGCGGTCGGCACCCGCTGCACCCGGTACGTGGCGTCGGTGTCGAAACCCGAGGCCAGCTTGGGCGGCAACTCGGTGGCGTCGAACTCGCCGGCCCGCATCCGCTGGGCCCGGACGTTGTCGTCGGCGACGAACGCGACCACCACCCGGTTGTTCTTCGGCCGGCCACCGAAGTAGCGCTCGTTCGCGGTGAGCACCAGCCGGTCGCCCGGCGTCCAGGACTCGACCTGGTACGGCCCGGTCCCGATCGGCTTGCGATTGAACCCGGCGGTGTTGATGTCCTTCCCGCTGAGCAGCTTCGCCGGCACGATGCCGAGGGTGAGCCGCTGCAGGAACGGCGCGTACGGGTAGCGCAGCTTGAATACGACAGTGCTCGCATCGGGCGCGCTCACCGACTCCACCATGTCCAGGTCGGAGCGGAGCGTCGAGTCGACAGTCGGGTCCAGGACGGCCTGGTACGTGAAGACGACGTCCTGGGCGGTCAGCGCGGTGCCGTCGTGGAACTGCACGCCGTCGCGGAGCTTCGCGGTCACGGTGCGCTTGTCGGGCGACAGTTCGGGCAACGCCGTGGCCAGACCGGCGACGAGGCGGTTGTCGTCGTCCCGGGTGACGAGGCCGTCGAAGATCAGCGAGGCGCCGTCGACGCCGTAGTTGAGCACCGGGTTCAACGCGTCCGGCTCGTCGGAGGTGGCGACGACGAGTGTCGCACCGCCGGAGGAGCCGTCGGGGGTGGCCGGGGCCGAGCATCCGGCGAGGACGAGCATCCCCGCCGCCGCGGTCGACGCCACGAGGCGTCGGAGGGTCGGACGCATCCGGGTCACAGAGGGCTCCTGTGGTGTGGGGAGGAATCGTTTGTCGGTAGGCGCAGCGCCGGAACCGTTGATCATCACGGTGGCACAGTTGCAAGTCTTTGGCAATTGCCACACACAGGCATGATGCCGATGATCAACAACTGTTCACGTCGCGGTCCGGTGCCGAACACCCATCCGGAGCTGCGCGTTTCCGCGCGTTCGACACGGTGGGCACGAATTCTGCCGCCGCTACCCCGGAGCGCTCCGTGCCCCTGCCCAGACGTCGTCGACGAGACGCGGTGACCGTCCTCGCGCTGGTGCTGCTCGCCGTCACAGCGACCGTCACGGCCCATCCCGCCCCGGCCTCCGCGCACCCGTTCGGTGATCCGCAGACCGTGTCCATCACGCGCGACGAACAGCGGCCAGAGGTCGTACGGGTGCGGTGGCGCGTCGGCGGCCCCGACGACCTGACGCTGCTCGGCGTCTCGCTCGGGCTGCTGCCGCCCGACCGCGTCCTGCTCGACGGCGCGGTCGACTACCGGACGACCGACCCCGCGGTGATCGCGTCGTCCGAGCTGTTCTCCGCCTACCTGCTCAGGCAGATCACGGTGGCCGACGGCGGACGTCGCTGCCCCGGCGCGGTCGCCGAGTCCAACGCCCTCGCGAGGGCCGGCGCCACAGTTGACTACACCTGCCCCGGGCCGGTCGACACGGCCACCGTCGCGGTGCGGATGTTGACCGACCTCAACCCCGCGTACCGTGCGATGGCCACCGGCCCCGCCGGGCAACGCGCGGTGTACGGCTCGGGTGAGGATTCGCACGACTGGGCCCTCACCGGCGTTCCGGGCGCGGGCAGCGCCGGTCGCGGCCGCAGCGCCGCCGTTCAGATCGTCGCCCTCGTCGGCGCTGCCCTGGTGGTCGCTGTCGGCGCGCTGCTGCTGGCGCGGCGACTGCGGCGACGGCGGGTCGCGGCATGACCGCGACCACCGTTCTCGCGACATCCGTCGCCGACCGGATGCAGGATCTCGTCCACTCGCCGGGCGTGCCGCCGCTGGCGTTCGCGCTCGCGTTCATCGCCGGCGCGGGGCACGCCGTGGCCCCCGGGCACGGCAAGAGTCTGGCCGCCGCCTACCTGGTCGGCTCCCGGGGCCGGATCCGGGACGCCGCCTGGCTGGGCGGCTCGGTGGCCGTCATGCACACGTTGTCAGTGCTGGTGATCGGCGTGGCGTGGACGTTCCTGTCCCTCGCCGACGTCATCCGGATGGAGGAACTCACCAGCTGGCTGCAACTCGGTGCCGGTGTGATCGTTCTGGCCACCGGGCTGTGGATGGTGCGCCGGCACCTGCACGCGGCCGATCACTCCCACCCGCACAGCCACAGCCACAGCCACAGCCACAGCCACGAGCATGAGCACGGGAAGCGTCCCGGCCTGTTCCTGCTCGGCATCTCCGGCGGCCTGACCCCGTCTCCGGCCGCCTTCCTGGTGCTGGCGACCGGGCTGTTCCTCGGCCGCGCCGGCTTCGCCCTGCTGCTGGTCCTGACGTTCGGCCTCGGGATGGCCGTGGTGCTCTTCGGCGTCGGCGTCCTCGCGGTAGCCGGAAGTTCACTTGTCACCCGAGGTGCCCAGTCGCGCGCCATCCTCGGGCTGGCCACCCGCGTGGCTCCGGTCCTCGCCGCCAGCGGCATCACGCTGTTCGGCGCGGGACTCGTCACGGTCGCGGCGGTCCAGCTCGTCACCCTCACCTGACCACCCATCAGTAGGGCCGGCGGCGGGCGCGTTTCCGGGCCGCCCCGACGTTCACCGTCGGTGGTGACGGTCAGCGGTGACCGGCTAGGGTTCCGGGATGTTCCGCGCCGTCGTGTTGATCGCTGCTGTGGTGCTCGCCACCGATCAGGCCACCAAGTACTGGGCCGAGTCCGCGCTGTCCGACGGGCAGACCATCACCCTCCTCGGTGAGCTGCTGCAACTGCGCCTCGTGTACAACCCGGGCGCCGCCTTCTCGATCGGCTCCGCGTACACCTGGATCTTCGCGGTGTTCGCGGCGGCGGCGGTGGTCGCGGTGACAGTCGTGGCGCGGCGGGTCACGTCGCGCGCCTGGGCGGTGGCGCTGGGCCTGGTGCTCGGCGGCGCGGCGACGCACCTGCTGGACCGCCTCTTCCGGGAGCCGGGCTTCGCTCGCGGGCACGTGGTGGACTTCATCGACTACGCCGGGTTCTTCGTCGGCAACGTCGCCGACATCGCGCTGGTGGTCGGCGTGGGCATCGTCATGCTGCTCAACGTGCGCGGCATTCCGCTGCATGCGGCGGCCACACCCGGCGAGACCCGCAGTGACGAGCAGGTGTCGTCCTCAGGCGCCTGAGGTGCCCGCAGGGCCGACCAGGACGACCTCCAGCCGGCGCGGGCCGTGCACACCCTCGACGCGGTTCAGCTCGATGTCGCTTGTCGCGGACGGGCCGGAGATCCAGGTCAGCGGCGCGCGTGGGTCCAGTCGGGTGAGCGCCTCCGGCAGCAGCCCGACGACCTGGTCGGTGCGGACGACGCAGATGTGCCGGTCGGGTACTAGGGTGAGCGCGCGTCGCCCCTGCGCCGGGCCGGCGTCGAGGATGATGGTGCCGGTGTCGGCGACCGCGACGGCGCAACCGGTCAGGACCGCGTCCAGGTCGTCGAGTGCGGCCGGTGACAGCGGGGGCGCGTCGCGGTGCAGCTGCCCGGCGTAGCCGGTCAGCCAGTCGGCGGGGACGTCGGTGGGGACGGCGAGCCGGTCGACCTCACTGAGCAGCCTGGGGAGGGCGTCGATGCCATGGTGGACGACCGCCCGGTAGTCCTCCAGCCGGTCGACCAGAGTCTCGATCAGGTCGGGGCGGTCGTCGACCCGGCGGTACCGGCGGGGCACCTGCACCGGCGGTGGGCTGTCGGCCAGGGCTGTCCGGAGTCGCGCCAGGATCTCGTCACGTGCGCTCACTGCTTTCCCCACCATTCCCGGAAGGTCTGCGGCGCGGGCAGCGGCAGGTCGCGCGACCGGGTCCACGCCGACGCGGGCCAGGGCAGTCGCCGCAGCGTGCGAGCGCCGGTGCGCCGCTCACGGTACGCCCCGAGCGGCCCCGCGCCGGCCCGGGCCAGGCGCAGGGCGGCTGCCCAACGTCGAGGGCTGCGCATCACCCAGGACAGGACGCCCATGGTGGCCCGTTCCGCGGGCGGGTGCGGTGCCTGCTGGCGGAGGTGGACAAGGATCTCCGGAATGTTGATCTTCACCGGGCACACGTCGTAGCAGGCGCCGCAGAGCGTCGACGCGTACGGCAACGAGGCGTTGTCGGCCACACCGGTCAGCTGCGGGGACAGGATCGCCCCGATCGGCCCCGGATACACCGAGCCGTACGCGTGCCCGCCGGCCCGCTCGTACACCGGGCAGACGTTGAGGCATGCCGAGCAGCGGATGCAGGACAGCGCCGGCCGCCCGACCGGGTCGGCGAGCACCGCGGACCGGCCATTGTCGACGAGCACGACGTGCACGTCCTGCGGGCCGTCGCCGGGGGTGACGCCGGTCCACATCGAGGTGTACGGGTTCATCCGCTCCCCGGTCGAGGATCTCGGCAGCAGTTGCAGGAAGACCTCCAGGTCGGTGAAGGTCGGCAACAGCTTCTCGACGCCGACGACGCTGATCAGCGTCTCGGGGAGGGTGAGGCACATCCGCCCGTTGCCCTCGGACTCCACCACCACGAGCGTGCCCGTGTCGGCGACGGCGAAATTGGCGCCGGAGACGGCGACCCGGGCCGAGAGGAAACGTCGTCGCAGGTGGGCGCGGGCCGCCTCGGCCAGCGCGGCCGGTTCGTCACTCAGGTCGGCAGGCGCGTCGGCCATGCGACGCTGGAAGATCTCCCGGATCTGGGCCCGGTTGTAGTGGATCGCCGGCACCAGGATGTGCGAGGGAGTGTCCTCGCCGAGCTGCACGATCAGTTCCGCGAGGTCGGTCTCGTACGCGGCGATCCCGGCGGCCTCGAGCGCCTCGTTGAGCTCGATCTCCTGGGTCGCCATCGACTTGACCTTCACGACCTCGTCGGCCCCGGCGGCCCGGGTCAACGCGACCACGATCCGGCACGCCTCGGCCGCGTCGCGGGCCCAGTGCACTGTGGCGCCGGCAGCGGTGACGGACGCCTCGAACTGCTCCAGCAGCTCCGGCAACCGACGTTGGACGTCCGCCTTGATCGCCGAGCCGGCGTCCCGCAGGGCCTCCCAGTCGGGTACCTCGTCGACGACCCGGGCCCGCTTGGCGCGGATGGTGCGGGTGGCCCGGTGCAGGTTCGCCCGGAGCTGCGTGTCCGCGACGGCCGGCTTGGCGGCGGTGGGGAAGGGCAGCGGTGTGCGGATCCGCCCGCCCCCGGTGGCGGGTGCGACCGGATGGCTCATGAGCTGGCTCCCGTCTCGGCGAGAATCTCGGCGTAGTGCACGGCCCGTACGCCCGCGCGGTGGCGGTCGAGGCCGCCGCCGATGTGCGCCAGGCAGGAGTTGTCCGCCGCGGCCAGCACCCGCGCGCCGGTGTGGCGGACCTGGGCGCACTTGTCGGTCAGCATCGCGGTGGAGACGTCCGGGTTCTTCAGGGCGAACGTGCCGCCGAAACCGCAGCACTCCTCGGCGTCGCCCAGCTCGACGAGCTGGATCCCGCGTACCTGGCGCAGCAGGGTCAGCGGTCGGTCTCCGAGGCGGAGCATCCGCAGGCCGTGGCAGGTGGGGTGGTAGGTGACCGTCTCCGGGAACTCGGCGCCGACGTCGGTGACACCGAGAACGTCGACGAGCAACTCGGACAGCTCGTACGTGCGGGCGGCCACCGAGGTGGCGGGCGGGTGCAGGCTCGGGTACTGGTCGCGGATCATCGCCGTGCACGACCCGGACGGCGCGACGATGGCGTCGTAGGAGTCGAAGGTGTCGACGTAGTTGCGCACCATCGGCATGGCCCCGGCCCGGTAACCCGTGTTGGCGTGCATCTGCCCGCAGCAGGTCTGGTCGGTGGGGAAGTCGACGGTGTGGCCGAGTCGCCGCAGGATGCGGGTGACCGCGATGCCGGTGGCCGGGAACGCGAGGTCGTTGACGCAGGTGATGAAGAGGGCGATCCGCATGGCGGCTCCTCGGGGGTGTGGGGGTGGGTCACGCCGAGTCGCGCGGTGTTCCGGTGGCGGGGAGCCGGTCGAAGGCGGGCAGGTGGCGCTCCCGGGCGGCGCTGAGGTGGGCGCGCATCGCCTCGGTGGCGGCTGCCGCGTCACCGGCGACGATGGCGGCGGCGATGCGCTGGTGCTCCGTGTTGGTGTCCGGCGCGCCGGCGACCGGGAAGTACAGCCGGTGCAGGTGCAGGTGTGAGTGCAGCCGCGTGATGGTGTCGCGGAGCAGCGGGCTGCCGGAGACCTCGGCGATCAGGTCGTGGAACCTCGCGTCCAGCGCGGTGAAGGCGGCGTGCCGGCGGTATCCGTCGCCGGCCTCCACGTCGATGCTCGCTGCCGCCTCGGCGCTGATCCGTTGGCGCGCTTCGGTGGAGGCGTGCGTGGCGGCCCGTCCGGCGGTGGCGCCCTCCAGCAGTTGACGGACGTCGAAGAGGTCGTCGAACTCGGCGCGGCTCAGCAGTGGCGTGGTGGTGTAGCCGGAGAGCGGGCGTTTGCGGACCAGGCCGTCGGCCTCCAGCCGGGCGAGGGCCTCGCGGACCGGGGTGGGGGAGACGTCCAGCTCCCGGGCGAGCGCGTCGATGTTGACCCGCTCGCCGGGCGGAAGGATGTGGTCCATGACCAGCGTCTTTATCGACTCGTAGACGTCCTCGGTGAGGGTGAGTCGACGGGCGGGACGGAGTCGACCCTCGCGAGGTTCCTGCTGGGCCATCTCGTCTCCTCAGCAACCCCTTGACTGTGCCGGTGTGAGCGAGTACACACTAGCAAAGCAACATCCTATAGGAAATAGGTTCCCCCGCCACCGTCTCACCACCACCACCCCCGAGGAGACGAACATGTCGCGCAGAATGCTGTCCCGAATCGGCTCGGGCCTCACCGTCGTGGCCCTCGCCACGACCACTGTGGCCTGTACGAAGAAGAGCGACACCACCGACGCCGAGGCCGGTGGTCGGGAACCGGCGCAGGTCAAGGTCGCGCTCGTGCCCGGCGGCTCGCACCCGTACTTCCAGCCGTGGAAGGACGCTGGGGCCAAGGCCAAGACCGAGCTCGCGCTCGGCGACGTCACCTTCAACGAGACCGCGGGCTGGGACCAGACCAAGCAGAACGACGTCCTCAAGTCCCTGGCCGCCCAGGGCTACAACGCCTTCGGGGTCTTCGGCGTCTCGCCGGACAACATCAACTCCACCTTCGAGGACCTCAAGCGGCAGGGCTTCCCGGTCGGCTCCCTGGCCTCCTGCCCGGCCGGGGCCAACAAGGCCGACTTCTGCCTCTCCACCGACGTGGAGGTCGCCGCGTACAAGGGCGCCAAGGCCGCCATCGACGCGATGGGCGGTCAGGGCAACCTGGTGCACCTGACCGGGAACAAGGTCGACTCCAACACCCAGCGCCGGATCGCGGGCGTGGAGAAGGCGGTCGCCGAGACCGGCGGCAAGGTGACCCTGATCCAGAGCGTCACCGACATCGACAAGGACCTGCAGAGCGCGCAGAAGGCCGTTGCCGACCTCCTCGCCGCGAAGGGCCGGCAGATCCAGGCGATCGTGAACACCGCCTACAACCCGGCGGTCGCCTCGGCCGAGGGCGTCCGCCAGTCGAAGCTGCCCATCAAGGTCATTGCCATCGACGACGACCCGACGGTCCTCGACGGGCTGCGCGGCGGCTCGGTGGCCGCCACCATCCTGCAGAACCCGGTCGGTCAGGCCCAGGTCGGCTCGTACGCCCTGATGAAGCTCAGCGGCGGCTGCACCATGACCGAACCCGGAGTGACAATCGACTCGGGCTCATTCGTGGTCACCAAGGACAACCTGGACGGCTACGAGGCCGACCGCACCGCCACCACCGAGGCCCTGCGGAAGAAGTTCGACGGCGACCTCCTCAAGTGCAGCTGATGTCGACCATCACCAAGGCCGAGGCGTACCTCGTCGACATTCCCGTCGAGACCGTCCGCACCGACGCGGTGCAGGCGTTCCTCAAGCAGGAGACGCTCTTCGTCGAGGTGCGCACGGCCGACGGCGGGCACGGCACGGGGTACGCGTACACGATCGGGACGGGCGGCACGGCGGTGCTCGCGCTACTGCGCGACTACCTGCTGCCCCACCTGGTCGGCCGTGATGCCGCCCGGGTGGAAGCGATCTGGCGTGACCTGCACGCCGCCACCCGCGCCACCGCCGTCGGGGCCATCACCTCGTTGGCGCTCGCCGCGATCGACACCGCGCTGTGGGATCTCCGTGCCCGCGCCGCCGGCCTGCCGCTGTGGGTGCTCGCCGGTGGCGCGAAGGACCGGATCCCCCTGTACGACACCGAGGGCGGCTGGCTGCACCTCACCGAGGACGAGCTGGTCGCCGGCGCGAAGGCGTCCCAGGCGGCCGGCTGGCCCGGCGTCAAGCTGAAGGTTGGCAAGCCGAACCCGGCCGAGGACGCGGCTCGGATCGGCGCGGTCCGGGCGGCCCTCGGCGACGACTTCGACGTGATGGTCGACGCCAACCAGTCGCTGACCGCCGCCGAGGCGATCCGCCGAGCCCGGCTGCTCGAACCGCACCAGCTCGCCTGGTTCGAGGAGCCGCTGCCCGCCGACGACGTCGCCGGGCACGAGTTGCTGGCCCGCGCGACAAGCATCCCGGTCGCGGTGGGGGAGTCGATGTACTCGATCGGCCAGTTCGCCGAGTACCTACGCCGCCAGGCGGCAGGCGTCGTCCAGGTCGACGTCGCACGCATCGGCGGCATCACCCCGTGGCTCAAGGTGGCGCACCTGGCCGAGGCCTGCAACGTGGTGGTCTGCCCGCACTTCCTCATGGAACTGCACGTGAGCCTCTGCGCGGCCGTGCCGAACAGCCGCTACGTCGAGCACATCCCGCAACTGCGCGCGATCACCCGGACCGAGATCGCGATCGTCGACGGCCACGCGCTCGCCCCCGGCGAGCCGGGCCTCGGCATCGACTGGGACCGCGACGCGATCGAGGACAGGAGGGTGGCGTGAAGACGGAAACAGCGCCGGAGGCGCCGGCGGTGCCTCCGGCCGCGGAGCCCAGACCGCCGGCCAGGGCCCTGCCGGTCTGGGCGAACCCCCGGCTCGGCCTGCTCATCGTCATCGCCGTGCTTGTCGTCCTCTTCTCGTCGCTCACCCCCGCGTTCCTCGACCCCCGCCTCACCCTGGCGCCGCTGCAGGCCGACATCAGCGTGTACGCAGTGGTCGGTCTCGCCCAGCTCGCCGTGCTCTCGCTCGGGCACATGAACATGGCAGTGGGCCGGATGGCCGCGCTGTCCACCTTCGCGATGGGCCTGGCCTACGACCGGCTCGGCGTACCGCTGCTGGTCGGGCTGCTCGTGGGTCTCGCCGTCGGGGCGGGCATCGGCGCGCTCGCCGGCCTGCTCATCGCCAAGACCGGCGTGAACTCCTTCGTGGTGACCCTCGCGCTCGACTTCGGGCTGCTGGGCCTGGTCACGATCCTCTACACCTGGGCGACCGGCGGGGTGTCGTTCGCGGTGCAGCCGAGTGGGCTGTCGGCCCTGCGCTTCGACACCTTCGCCGACTACTGCATGGGGGAGGTCTGCGGGCCCCGGATCCCGCTTGTCGTGCCGATCGCGGTGGCTGCGGCGCTCGGTGTCGGGCTGCTGTTCCGGCACGCCCGGCTGGGTCGGGAGATCCTGATGACCGGTTCCAACACGGTGGCCGCCGAGCTGTCCGGCATTCCCACGCACCGCCGGGTCGTCGCCGCGCACGCGTTGAGCGGGCTGCTCGCCGCGCTGGCCGGGTTCCTGCTCGCCGCCAACAACGGCGCCTTCTCGGCCAACATCGGTGAGTCGTTCCTGCTGCCGTCGTTCCTGGCCCCGGTGCTCGGTGGGACGCTGCTCGCCGGCGGCGCGGTGAGCGTCCTCGGCACCGCGCTCGGCGCGACCCTCACCCAGGTCATCTACAAGGGCCTCAACCTGCTCCAGTTCTCGCTGGAGGAGCTGAAGCTCTACATCGGACTCGTGCTGCTCGCGGCGCTGTCACTGGACCGGCTGCGGGCCGTGCTCGCCGAGCGAAGGGCGGTGTCACCGTCATGAGGAGCGTGATCCGGACCAACGAGTTCACCCTCGCGGTGATCGCGGCCCTCGGGTTCGCCGCGCTCGCGGTCGCCACCGACTTCAACCTGCTCACCGCCGGCACCCTGGACGCCTTCCTGCGCTTCCTCGCCCTGCCGATCGTCATCGGTCTGGCCCAGATGGTGGTGCTCGCCGTCGGTCAGATGAACCTCTCGGTCGGCGTGCTCACCGGTTTCTGCGCGGTGGCCTCGGGCTGGCTGATGATCGACGCCGGGCTGCCAGCCCCAATCGCGGTGCTCGCCGCGCTGGCCCTCGGGGCCGTCGTCGGGCTGATCAACGGTTTGTTGGTGATCTTCACCCGGATCAACGGGTTCATCGTCACCCTCGCCACCATGACGATCCTCGAAGGGCTGCGGTACGGGGTGAACGGCACCGGCACCTACCAGGGCTACTCACCCGGCCTGCGGGAGTTCGGGCAGGCGTCCCTGGCCGGCGTACCCGTGGTCTTCCTGCTGGCGGTAGCGATCGCCGTCGCGGTCGCCCTCTTCTTCCGTCGTACCGTGCCCGGACGGCACCTGCTCGCCTCCGGCGGCAACCCGTTCGCCGCCCGGCTGTCGGGCATCTCCAACGACCGGGCGCTGGTGCTGGCCCATACCCTGTCGGGGCTGCTGGCCGGCTTCGCCGCGGTGATCGTGGTGGCCGCCTTCGGCTCGGTGAACGCCTCGATCGGCGATGACCTGCTGCTGCCCAGCTTCGCCGCGCCGATCATCGGCGGGGTGGCCCTGGCCGGCGGCATGATCAGCGTGACCGGCACGGTGCTCGCGGCCTTCCTGGTGCGGCTCGTCGACGTGAGCCAGTCGCAGTTCGACATCAACCGGCGGTGGGTGGACCTCATCATCGGCGCTGTCGTCCTCGGCGCGGTGCTGCTCGGTCAGTTCCGCGACAAGCTCTCCGGAGGTACCCGATGAGCGTCGTGCTGTCCGCGGAGAAACTCGTCAAGACGTTCCCCGGGGTACGCGCCCTGGACGAGGCGACGCTGACCCTGACCGCCGGCAGCGTGCACGCGCTGCTCGGCGAGAACGGCGCCGGCAAGAGCACCCTGATCAAGATCCTGACCGGGGTGTACCGACCGGACGGCGGGCACCTGCGGCTGCCCGGACCGGACGGTGAGCTGCGCGCGGTGCAGCTCGGCAACCCGCAGGACGCCCAGCGGGCCGGCATCGGTGTCGTGCACCAGGAGCGGAACCTGATCCCGGCGTTCAGCGTCGCCGAGAACATCTGCCTGCAACACCTGCCCCGCCGCGTCGGCCTGCTCGACCGGGCGGCGTTGCGCGCCGAGGCCCGCCGTTGCCTCGATCTGCTCGACCTCGACCTGGACCCCGACCTGCCGGTGTCGCGGCTGTCGGTGGCCCAGATGCAACTGGTGGAGATCGCCAAGGCGTTGTCGGCCGACTCGACAGTGCTGTTGCTCGACGAACCGACCGCGTCGCTGACCAACGACGAGGCCGACCGGCTGTACGGCATCGTGCGTCGGCTGTCCGAGCGGGGCCACGCCACAGTGCTGGTCAGCCACAAACTGGAGGAGGTCTTCGCCGTCGCCGACACGGTGACAGTGCTGCGCGACGGGCGCAGCGTCGCCGAGGCGGAACCCCTCGCCGACCACAGCCGCGAGGAGATCGTCGACCTGATGGTCGGCCGGGCGTACCAGCAGGTGCACCTGGCCGCCCGGACCGTCGCGGCGGACGTCGAGCCGGCGTTGGCGCTCGACCACGTCGCCACCACCGCCGGCCACCACGACGTCAGCCTCACCGTCCGCCCCGGCGAGATCGTCGGCCTGTACGGGCTCGTCGGCGCGGGTCGCAGCGAGCTGGCCAAGGCGCTTCTCGGCCTCGACCGGATCACCGCCGGTGAGGTGCGGGTGCACGGGCGCCCGGCCCGCATCCGGGACGTGGGCGACGCCCTGCACCGGTACCGGATCGGCTACGTCACCGAGAACCGCAAGGAGGAGGGCCTCTTCCTCGACCAGACGGTGGCCCGCAACACCGCCGTGACGGTGTGGCGTCGGCTGGCCCGGCTCGGTCTGGTCCGCTACCGCTCGGAGCGGACGCTCGTCGACGAGTACGCCGATCGGCTGGGCATCCGCCTCGCGTCGCCCGACCAGCACGCCGGTCAGCTCTCCGGCGGCAACCAGCAGAAGGTCAGCCTGGCCAAGTGGCTGGCGGCCGACTGCGATGTGCTCATCATCGATGAGCCCACGGTCGGCATCGACGTCCGCACCAAGGCGGCCTTCCACGAGCTGATCGCCGGCCTGGCCGCGCGCGGAATGGCCATCCTGCTGATCTCGTCGGACCTGCCGGAGATGGTCACCCTCGCCGACCGGATCGCGGTGATGCGGGAGTTCGCCATCGTCGGTGAACTGGACAACGATCACGACTACGACCGGATGAGTCAGTCGGTGATCCGGTTCATCCACGACGGGCAGGGGGTCGTCGCGTGAAGGCCACCGAACCTGTGACCCTGGGGCGTACCGACGTGGTGGTGACCCGGCTCGGGCTCGGGCTCGCCCCGATCGGCGGAATGTTCGACGCCGTCGGTGACGAGACCGCCCACGCCACCGTCGAGGCGGGATGGGATCTGGGGCTGCGGTACTTCGACACCGCCCCGCTCTACGGCTGTGGCCTGTCCGAGCGGCGCGCCGGGGCGGTCCTCGCCGGCAAACCGCGCGGCGCGTTCACCCTCTCCACCAAGGTGGGTCGGCTGCTCGTCCCCGACGGTGGTGACCGGCAGGAGTTCTGGGCCGAGCCGACCGACCTCGCGCCGCAGTTCGACTTCTCCGCCGCCGGGGTACGCCGATCGCACGCGGAGAGCCTTGCCCGGTTGGGGTTGGACCGGGTCGACATCGCGCACATACACGACCCGGACGACCACCTCGCCGAGGCGGTCGCCGGAGCGTACCCGGCGTTGGCGCAGCTGCGGCAGGCCGGCGAGATCGGCGCGGTCAGCGCCGGAATGAACCAGGCCCCGGCGCTTGTCGAGCTGGCACACGCCGGCGACTTCGACTGCTTCATGCTCGCCGGCCGGTACACACTGCTCGACCAGTCCGGCCTCGACGAACTGCTGCCGCTGTGTCAGGCGAAGGGCATCGCGATCATCGCCGCCGGCGTCTACAACTCGGGCCTGCTGGCCGACCCGAGGCCGGGCGCCCCCTACGACTACGCCCCGGCCGACCGGAGGCTGCTCGACCGAGCAACCGCGATCCGGTCGGTCTGCGAGCGGCACGGCGTACCGCTGCGGGCCGCGGCGATCCAGTTCCCGCTCGGGCACCCGGCGGTCGCCAGCGTGGTGGTCGGCGCCCGAAGCCCCGAGCAGATCGCCGACAACGTCGCGATGTTCGAGTGGGACGTGCCCGGCGCGCTGTGGGCCGACCTCAAGGCCGAGGGGCTGCTGCCCAGCGAGGTGCCGACACCGTGATCATCGACGCGCACCACCACCTGTGGACCGCCGACTACCAGTGGCTCGCCGCACCGGGCCTGGAGGCGATCCGGCGCGACTACACCCTCGGCGACCTCGTACCCCGGCTGGACGAGGCCGGGGTGACGGCGACAGTGCTCGTCGAGGCGGGCCGCTGCGACGTCGAGGAGACCGCCGAGTTTCTGGCCCACGCCGCCACCACGCCCCGGATCGCCGGCGTGGTCGGCTGGGCGTCGCTCACCGACCCGGCCATCGCCGCCACTCTCTCCGGCTACCGCGACCTGCCCGGCGCGACGAAACTTGTCGGGCTCCGCGACCAGGTGCAGGGTGTCGCCGACCCGGGGCACCTGGCCCGCCCCGACGTGCGCGCCGCCCTCGCGGCGATCGGGGCCGCCGGCCTCACCTTCGACCTGGTCGTCCACGTCGGACAGCTGACGAGCTGCGCCGAGGCCGCGCGGGCCACGCCGGGCACCACATTCGTCCTCGACCACCTGGGCAAGCCGAGGATCACCGCCGCCACCGGCCTCGCCGAGTGGCGCGCGGCGGTACGCGACCTGGCGGGCTGCGACAACGTCGTCGCGAAGGTCTCCGGCCTGCTCACCGAGGCCGGCCCCGGGTGGCGGGTGGCCGAAATCCGGCCGTACGTCGACACCGCGCTGGAGTTGTTCGGCCCGCACCGGCTGATGGCCGGCTCCGACTGGCCCGTCTGCGACCTCGTCGCCTCGTACGGCGAGGCGTGGACAGCGATCGACGCCAGCCTGGGCGAGCTGTCCGCCACCGAGCGGGCGGACGTCCTGGCCGGCACCGCAATTCGTACCTATGCACTGGAGGTTGGTTCGTGAGATTCATGCGCGTCGGGCCCGTGGGGCGGGAACGCCCCGTGCTGTACGTCGACGGACGGCACTTCGACCTGTCGTCGCTCACCGCCGACATCGACGGGGAATTCCTCGCCGGTGACGGCGTCCGGCGGGTCCGCGAGGCAACCGACCTGCCCGAGATCGACGTCACCGGTCAACGGGTCGGCGCACCTGTCGCCCGGCCCGGGGTGGTGCTCTGCGTGGGGCAGAACTACGCCGCGCACGCCGCCGAGTCCGGTGCCGCGCCGCCTACCGATCCGATCATCTTCTACAAGGCGCCCAACACCGTCGTCGGCCCGTACGACGAGGTCCTGATCCCGCGCGGATCGACGAAGACCGACTGGGAGGTGGAGTTGGCGGTGGTGATCGGCCGAACGGCCCGCTACCTCGACTCGCCGGCCGACGCCTTGGCGCACATCGCCGGGTACGTGCTCTCCAACGACGTCTCCGAGCGGGACTTCCAACTCGCCGTCTCCGGCGGCCAGTGGTCGAAGGGCAAGTCCTGCGAGACGTTCCAACCGCTCGGCCCGTGGCTGGTCACCGCCGACGAGATCGGCGACCCGCAGGCGCTGCGGCTGCGTTCCTGGGTCAACGGCGAACCCCGCCAGGACTCCAGCACCAAAGACATGATCTTCGACGTGGCGTACCTGGTCTGGCACCTGTCCCAGTACACCGTCCTGGACCCGGGCGACGTCATCAACACCGGCACCCCGCAGGGAGTGGGGCTCTCCGGCCGGTTCCCGTACCTGGCGGTCGGCGACGTGATGGAGGTCGAGATCGACGGCCTCGGCCGGCAGCGCAACACGCTCCGGAACGCCTGATGGCGGTGATCACGTCCGTCGACACGTACGACGTCCGCTTCCCGACCTCCCGGGACCTGGACGGCTCCGACGCGATGAACCCCGACCCCGACTACTCGGCGGCGTACCTCGTGCTGAGCACCGACGACGGCCCGGACGGACACGGTTTCACCTTCACCATCGGGCGGGGTAACGACGTCTGCCGGGCGGCCATCGACGCGCTGGTGCCGTACGTGGTCGGCCTCGACCCGGACACCGTGGACCTCGGTGCGTTCGCCCGCTCGCTCACCCAGGACTCGCAGTTGCGCTGGCTCGGCCCGGAGAAGGGCGTGATGCACCTGGCCGCCGCAGCGGTGATCAACGCGATGTGGGACCTGGTCGCCAAGAGAGCCGGTAAGCCGGTCTGGCGCTACCTGGCCGACCTCAGCCCCGAGCAGATCGTCGACCTGGTCGACTGGCGCTACCTCACCGACGCCCTCACCCCGGACGAGGCGCTGGAGATCCTGCGTGCCGCCGAGCCGGGTCGGGCCGACCGGATCGCTCGGTTGACCGAGCGGGGTTATCCCGCGTACACCACGTCACCCGGCTGGCTCGGCTACTCCGACGACAAGGTGATCCGGCTGGCCAGGCAGGCCGTGGCCGACGGCTTCACCCAGATCAAGCTGAAGGTGGGCGCGGACGCCGCCGACGACGTGCGCCGCCTGAAGATCGCCCGGGAGGCGGTCGGCCCGCAGATCCGGATCGCGCTCGACGCCAACCAGCGCTGGGACGTCGCCGAGGCGGTGGACCGGATGCGGGAGCTGGCGCCGTACGACCCGTGGTGGATCGAGGAGCCGACCAGCCCCGACGACGTGCTCGCCCACGCGGCGATCCGGTCCGCCCTCGCCACCAGCGCACCCGACGGCGGGCCGATCCGGGTCGCCACCGGCGAGCACGTGGCGAACCGGGTCGTGTTCAAACAGCTGTTGCAGGCCGGCGCCGTCGACGTCGTGCAGATCGACGCGTGCCGGGTGGGCGGCGTGAACGAGAACGTCGCCATCCTGCTGCTGGCCGTGAAGTACGGGGTGCCGGTCTGCCCGCACGCCGGGGGAGTCGGCCTCTGCGAGCTGGTGCAGCACCTGTCGATGTTCGACTTCGTGGCGGTGTCCGGCTCGATGCGCAACCGGATCGTCGAGTACGTCGACCACCTGCACGAGCACTTCCTCGACCCGGTGGTGATCAGGGACGGGCACTACGTGGTGCCCGACGCCCCGGGATTCTCCGCCGCGATGCGTCCGGAGAGCCTCGCCACCTACGCGTACCCCGACGGGCCGGCATGGGTCTGACGAACCGCGACACGCACGACCGCACCGCCGCGTCGACGGCGGTGCGTCACCTCAGCGAACTACTCGGAAGGGGAGAGCAGCATGCGGTGTGACGGTCTCGTGGCGGTGGTGACCGGAGGCGGGTCGGGGATCGGGCTTGCCTGTGTGCGGGCGTTCGCCGCCGCCGGCGCCCGGGTCGGTGTCCTGGACCTGGAGCTGTCCGGTCTGCCCGAGGATCCCGCCGTACTCGGCGTCCGGGCGGACGTGGCCGACAGGTCCTCCCTCAGCGCGGCCGTCGCCTCGGTCGCGGAGGCGTTCGGCGGCATCGACATCCTGGTGAACAACGCCGGCATCTCGGCAGTGGGCACTGTGGAGGAGGACGACGACGAGCAGTGGAGCAGGGTGCTCGACGTCAACGTCTCCGGCGTGGCCCGGACCAGCGCTGTCACCCTGCCGTACCTGCGCCGGTCGTCGTCCGCGGCGATCGTCAACATCTCCTCGATCGCGGCGACCGTCGGCCTGCCCCGACGCGCGCTGTACTCGGCGTCGAAGGGTGCCGTGCACGCCCTCACCCTCGCCATGGCCGCCGACCTGGTGACGGAGGGTGTCCGGGTCAACTGTGTCGCCCCCGGCACCGTCGACACGCCCTGGGTGGCCCGCCTGCTCGCCCGCGCGGCCGACCCGACGGCGGAGAAGCGGCAACTGGCCGCCCGCCAGCCGACGGGCCGCCTGGTGACCGCCGACGAGGTGGCCGCCGCCGTCGTCTACCTCGCGTCGCCCGCGACCGGGTCGGTGACCGGTTCGTCGTTGCCGGTGGACGGCGGCATGTCCGGCCTGCGCCTACCCGCCCCGGTCCCGCCCGCGGCCGGTACTGCCGAACCGGGCGCGTGACATGATTGCGCAATGGGGAAACAGCAGGACGTCGGCGAGGCCGACAGTCACAGCGGGTCCGGCACCACCGCCCACCGTCCGATCGGTGGCAGCGCTGACGCTCGGCTAGCCCTCGCACAGGACCCCACAACACCACAAATGACCCTTATTGACCTGGCCTCCGACCCGTCGGCCCTGGTCCGCAAGGCGGTCGCCGCTCGCGCCGACGCTCCCGCGCAGGCCCTGCGACCGCTCACCCGGGACCATGATCGTCAGGTCCGGGAGGCGGTGGCGAGGAACCCGTCCACCTCGATCGCCAACCTCATGCGTCTGGTCAAGGACGCCGACAGGTGGGTCCGCTGGGCTGTCGCCGGCAACCCGGCCTGTGACGAGTCGATCCGCCAGGTCATGGCGAAGACCTCGGACAAGGAGCTTCGCGGTCTCCTCGCGGAGAGTCGCGAGCTGGAGCCGGAGTTGGCCGCCAGGCTGATCGACGACGTCTCACCCGAGGTGCGGGAACGGCTCGCCACCCACAGCCACGACCCCGACGTGATCACCGCCCTGCTGGCCGATCGCACCGCACGCGTACGCAAGGGGGTTGCCCGCAACCCGCGGACCACCGCCGGACAGCGCAGCGCGCTCGCCGCGGACCCGGTGGTGGACGTCCGTGCCGCGCTGGTGCGGGCCGTCGAGCTGAGCGAGAAGGACCTGGCGCGCCTGGTCGACGACCGCGCGGTGCAGGTCCGGCTGGCGATGGCGACGTCCGAGTTCGTTCCGCCGCACGTTCGGCAGGCGCTCGCTCGCGATGCCGACGAGATGGTGGCCAGCGCCGCACGGGACTACCGCCCGGGCGCCGGCACCGCCTCCGCCGTGCGGGCGCCCCGCATCGCGCACCGGCCCTCCGCCGCCGGCGGGGGCCGATCGGGCAGCACCTCGCGGTAGGACCGCACCGCGTCCCGGGCCGTGCGGAAACGGAAAGTACAGCTCGGGTACTCGGGTTGGCCCCGAAGCATTCACATGTGTCGTCCCGATCTTCTCTACGCTGCGAATGCCCACTTATGGGCGGATGTCGGCAAGGGAGGATCAGCGGTGCGTATCAGGAGATCCAGGTCCAGGTTCGTGGCGATGGCCGTGGCGATGGTGGTCGCCGTGGCCGGCGGAACACTCACCAGCGGCACGGCGAACGCCGCCGAGCCCTCCCAGTTCACCGTCGTGGACGGTGCGATCCGCACGGCGACCGGCACCCCCGTGCCCGCCTCCGGCACGCACGCCTCGCTCTGGGGCAACTCCAGTTACGCCACCACCAGCATCAGCGGCTCCGGGCGGGTGCTGATCGGGGCCATCGGGGACAACTGCCAGGGTTGGCCGACCGTCCGGGTGACTGTCGACGGTGTCGCAATCGGTCAGACCACCATCGTCAGCGCGACCAGCTACGGCACCTACCCGGTCGGCGCCGCGGTCGGCGGTGGGCAGCACACCGTGCGGATCCAGCTCGTCAACGACTTCCGGGCCGACCCCTGCGACCGCAACGTCCACATCGCGTACGCGCGGATGGAGACCGCAGGCGCCACCGACACGAAGTTCAGCTTCGCCGTCCTGCCGGACACCCAGCAGGAGGTGCTGAACAGCTCGGACACCCGGTTCCGCAACCGCACCAACTGGCTGGCGCAGAACCGTTCCGCGCTCGACCTGCGCTACGTGACCCACTCCGGTGACGTGGTCAACTGGGACACCCCCGACCACTCCCAGTACGTCATCGCCCGCGACGCGATGCGCCCGATCGAGACCGCGGGCCTCCCGTACTCGCTGGCGATCGGCAACCACGACACCCAGGCGACCGGCGAAGGCGGGTCCGCTCGGGACCCCGCCCACACCAGGGAACTCGTCCGGGACACCACCGTTTTCAACAGGTACTTCACCGCCAGCCAGTACGGCGCGGTGAAGGGACAGTTCGAGGCCGGCAAGGTCGACAACTCGTACTCGACCTTCGAAGCCGGCGGGGTCCAGTGGATGGTGCTCACCCTGGAACTCTGGCCCCGGATCGACGCCGTGAACTGGGCCAGGAGCGTCGTCGCCGCAAACCCGCGGCACAACGTCATCGTCGTTACCCACGACTACATCGACGGCAGCGGCAACATCGAGCAGAGCGCCTCGTACGGCGCGACCAGCCCGCAGTACCTCTTCGACAACCTGATCAAGCAGTACGCCAACATCCGTTTCGTCTTCTCCGGTCACGTCGGCATCGCCGCCAACCGGGTCGACACCGGAGTCAACGGCAACAAGATCTACACGTTCCTCCAGACGTTCCACTCCAACACCACCAATCCGGTACGCCTGGTCGAGGTCGACACCGCTGCGAACTCGCTGCGGACCTGGATCTACGCCCCTTACAACAACCAGTCGTTCACCGAGTACGACAGGTCCTTCACCGGGCTCGGCGTGGTCCGCTGACGGGTGGGTGCGCTCACCGCAGTGATGAGTTGTCGTCCTCGCGCCCGTCATACCTACGACAGGACATGACGAGGCGGAAGGATGACGCGATGAGTGCGGACACGCGGCTGGAGGAGCTGGGCGTGAGCGGTCTGGGCGAGGTCGAAGAGCCGGCGTTCTCGGGGCTGGCGCAGCGGCACCGGCGGGAGTTGCACGTGCACTGCTACCGGATGCTCGGGTCGTTCGAGGACGCCGAGGACACCGTGCAGGAGACGTTCCTGCGTGCCTGGCGGCGGCGGGAGACGTTCGAGGGGCGGTCGACGTTCCGGGCCTGGCTGTACCGGATCGCCACCAACGCCTGCCTGGACCTGCTCGCCAAGCGCCGCCCGGAGCCGGCGACCGGCGGCGAGGTGCTGTGGTTGCAGCCGTACCCGGACCGCCTGCTCGACGAGCTGCCCGCGGGCGACGCGGACGAGCCGGAGACCCTCGCCGTCGCGCGGGAGACGGTCGAGCTGGCGTACCTGGTGGCGGTCCAGCACCTCGCGCCGCGTCCGCGGGCCGTGCTGATCCTGCGGGAGGTGCTCGGCTGGCCGGCGAAGGAGGTCGCGGAGCTGCTCGGAGACTCGGTCAACTCGGTCAACAGCGCGCTGCAGCGGGCTCGCGCCGGGATGCGGGAGCACCTGCCCGCCGAGCGGCAGGACTGGACCGGCGGCGAGGAGGACGCCGGGACGCGCGAGCTGGTGCGCCGCTTCACCGACGCCAGCGTGGCCACGAACGTCGACGCGCTCGCCGCCATGCTGCGCGACGACGTCCGCTGCTCGATGCCGCCCACGCCGGGTCTGCACGTCGGCCGGAACGCGGTGGTGAACAACTGGGTCGAGGATGGCTTCGACGGCATGACGGGCCTGCGCGCGGTCCCCACCGCGGTGAACCGGCAGCCCGCCGTCGCCTTCTACCAGTGGCGGAAGCAGGAGGGCGCGTACCTGCCGCTGACGATCGACGTCCTGCGGGTCACCGGCGGCGCGATCACCGAGATCATCACCTTCCACGACGACCAGTTCCCGCGGCTCGGGCTGCCGGAGCGCCTGCCGGCGGACGGCACGGAGTAGTCCCGATGTGGACGCTCACGCTGCCCGGTGGCGCGCGTGCCGCGGTGGCCGCGACGGACTGGTACGACGCGTTCGGTGTGGTCACCAGTGGGCGGGTGCAGCTGGAGCTGCGCGACGGCGAGGCCGGGCCGGTGCTCGGCCGCGATGCCGGGTTCTGGCTGCCCGGAAATCGCGGTGTCCTGGTTGGTGCGACACCGCGACTTCACGGAAGCCGAGTTGATTACGGGGGCAGCCGCCTCACGGCCGCGTGACGACACCCAGGTCTGGTTCGAGGGTGATGGCGTCGACGTTGACGTTGCCGTTGTCGGTGGGGCCGAAGACGAGGTCGAGCGAGTGGCCCCGGGCGATCGGCAGCCGCACGGTCTGCTCCGACCAGGTCGGCCAGGTCGCAAGGGTCGGCATCTGCACCTGCACCGACGCCGTTCCGCTGGCCAGAGTCATCGTCTGGGTGGCGCCCATGGCGTTGCCGTACCGCAGCCGGACCAGGTAGTCACCGTCACCGGAGACCGGGGCGGTGAACCGTACGCCGCTGTTCTGGGTCTTGAGGCAGGCCACGAAGCCGCTGCCGGTGTATCCGGCATGGTTGGTCCGTAGGCAGGCCTCACCGAGCAGTTGCGCGGCCTCCGCCTGGAGGGTGCTCGGCCCGGCGGTGAGCGCGGCGGTGGAGGCGAGCAGCGTCGCCGCGACCTCCGGGGTGATCTGCCCGGCCGGAGCGGTGGTGACGCGAGCACCGAACCTGTCGAGAGCCTCCCGCATCGCGGCGGTGTCGTTGGCCGACGCGGACCGGGTCGCGGTGGCGATCTCGCCCAGGAGCCGCCTGGACAGCGCGGGGTCGATGCTCCGCAGGTCCGCGGCCAGCCGCACGTTCCTGGCGACGGAGAGCATCCCGCGTGGAGGCCCGAGTCGAACGCTGAGCAGGTCGTCGATCGCGGTGCGCGCCGTCAGGGTCGCCTCCGTCAGCGGCTGACGATAGAGATCCAGGCGCAGGTTCTGCAGCGCGCGCAGTCGCCCGTTCACGTCGCCGCTGTTCAGCTCGGCCTCGGCCTGGGTCACGCGCTGCTGCAACGTGCTGAGCGCCGCCTGGCTCACGTCGCCGGACCTGTGCAGCTGCTGAAGGAGCCGCTGCATCGAGCGGGTCTGCGGCACCCGGACCTGCTTGCCGTGCTCGCCGGTCGGTGCGCCGACGGCAACCTTGAAATCCTGGTCGGGAACCTGGGTCGCCGGCAGGGTCAGCTCGACGGTGGTGCTCGCCGCTCCGGCGACGCGAACCGTGCGTGTCTCGCCGACGGCGCGACCGTCGACGAACAGCTGCACGGGGAGGGCGGCCACTGTGCTTCCGGTGTTGGTGAGCGGCGCGGTCACGGTCAGCTGCTGGGTGGTCTCGTCCAGTGTCGCCTCGGCGGCGCCGACCTTCGCCCGCGGCGCGGCGTACCAGTCGAGGTCACGCAGGTCCTCGTCGGAGGCGGGCCGGATCCGCACCGCCTGGCCGCCGCCGGCGACCAGCGACATGCTGAGGTCCGTCGACTGTCGGACGAGAACCCTGCGGATCTCGACGGGCAGTGGGTTCCCGCGCCAGGTCGTCTCGGCGGCGTCGGCGTAGATCTCCGCCACGTACGAGCCGCGGGACAGGAACGACAGCGGCGTCGTGAGGGTCCGGTCGTTCTCGTCGGTGATGGCGCCGACGTACCAGGTGTCGCCGTGCCGGCGGGCCGTCGTCGTGTAGTCGCCGATGACGCTGTCGAGCACCCGGCTCTCGTCCCAGGTGGTCGGCAGATCCTTCAGGTACGCGAAGCCGGGGTGCGCGGCGTAGTTCTCCGGGGTGTCCGCGAGCATCTGCAGTGGGCTGTAGAAGATCGTCGAGAGCGCCAGCTGGGCGGTGGAGGTGGTCTGCACGCGGGTGCCGAGCTTGGCCGGGTCCCAGGTCACGTTCAGCACGCCGGGGGTGTAGTCGGCCGGGCCGCCCATGAACCGGGTGAACGGCAGGATGGTGGCCTGCGCCGGCGGGTTGCCGTTCGCGCCCTTGTAGTTCTGCTGCTCCATGCCGGCGACGCCTTCGCCGCTCATCATGTTGGGGTAGGTGCGCGCCAACCCGGTCGGCTTGATCGACTCGTGGGCGTTGATCGTGATGTGGTGCCGGGCGGCGGCGTCGATCACCCGCTGGTAGTGGCGGACCGCCTCCTGGTCGAAGTGGCTGCGGTTCACCCCGCCCAGCAGGAACTTGGTGGCGTAACCGGTCTTGATGGCGTGGATGCCGAGCGCCTCGTACCGGGAGAAGATCTCCTCAAGGTGCCTGTCGTAGTAGTCGACATCGCCGCGGGTCTCGTTGTGCGCGATGTACTCGACGCCGTTCTGCTTGGCGTAGTCGAGCACGGCGGGCAGGTCGAAGTCGGGCTGCGGGGTGAGGAAGTCCTGGTTCGCCCAGTTGCCACCGGCGTTCGTGTTCCAGCCCTCGGCCAGTACGAACTTGGCGCCGGCCTGCTTCGCCAGGTCGATGTACTGCTTGAGGCGGGCCGTGGTGGCGCCATGGGTCGGCCCGTACGTCCAGGTGGTCTGCCGGCGCTGTAGCTCCCACCAGACGCCGACGTAGCTGGCGGGCTTGATCCAGGACGTGTCGTCGGCGCAGATCGCGCAGGGGTCGTTGAGGTTCTCGATGAGGTGGGACTCGGCCAGGTCGCCGGGTCGCTCGCCGATGGTCAGGGTGCGCCACGGGGTGGAGAAGTCGCCGCGCAGCTTCGCCTTCGTGCCGTCCGGCAGGCTGATCAGGTCACTGGAGAACCGTCCGGGCTGCCCCGGCACCGCCTTCAGCGTCATGCTCGGGTAGTCGGTGAGGTCGGCCTCGTGCACCACCAGGTACGTCTTCCCGGTCGCCACGGTGATGGGGGTCTGCGCCGTCGGCACCGCTGACAGCGGCTGGTCGCGGTAGTGCTGCTCGTCGGCGTTCCAGTCCTTGCCGGCGGCAATGGACCAGCTCCGCGCCGCCGGGTCCAGGGTGAACTCGGTGCGCTCGGCGGTCACCGTGTAGTCGTCAACACCTGGCTGGGCCGGGATGTGGTAGCGGATCCCGACGCCGTCGTCGAAGACGCGGACAATGACGTCCAGACGGAACCCTGTGCCCGCCTGCACGGCGTGGACAGTGAGCTCACGAGCGTGGTTGCGGACGGCGCCGTCGGTGCCCCAGAGCGGCTTCCACGTCTCGTCGATGGTGCGGCGTTGCACGGAGACGACGCTCATCGCCTCGGTGAGGCTGGGGCGTCCGGCGAGGTCGAGGCCGAGACCGGAGGCGCCGACGACGACCTTCCCACGGTTCGTCACGCTGTACGAGAGCCGCCCACCGTCATCGCTGACGGCGACGCCCAACGTCCCGTCGGGAGAGCGGACGGCCTGCCCGTCGTTCACCGCGGCGGCCACCGGCTCGGCGGCGTACGCAGGTGCCCCGAGAAGCCCGGACGAGACCGTGAGCGCTGCTGTCACCAGCAGGCCCAGTCTCCGTGTCAACCCTCGACCAACTTGATGCATCCGTCTGTCCCCATCCTTGCCCGAGGCCGTGATCCGGCCGCAACACCTGGGGACCCTAGATCCGAATGATCATGCTCCGGTCATCGGGGCGTCGTCGGACCGCCATCGGTGTTCCGGTCGGGCATGCCGATCTGCTCCCACAGCGACTTCATCTCGCCGAATGCCTGCTCCATCAGCTGCACCATCGCCTGCCGGGCGCGGTCACCGTCGCGTCGCTGGATCGCCTGGGCGACATCGGCGTGCATCTGGAGGGCCTGCTCGTGCGGGTGGTGTGGCATGAGGTGGTGCTTGTGCCGGCCGGTGAGCACCTCCGCCACCAGATCCTGGAGCCGGACGAACATCTCGTTGCCGGAGGCGAGCAGGACGCGCCGGTGGAACTCGATGTCAAGGTGCAGGAAGCGCTCCTCGTCGCCGGCCTCGCCGGCCGCCCACATCTTCGCGGCCAGCCCCACGAGGTCGCTCGCCTCGTCACGGCCGATCCGGCTGGCGGCCAGGAAGGCCGCGTGCGGCTCGACGGCGGTGCGTAGTTCGGTGATCGAGCGGAGCTGGGCCATCCGGCCTGCCGAGGCGAGACGCCAGCGGATCACCTGCGGGTCGAAGACGTTCCACGCGCTGGCCGGCCGGATCATCACGCCCACCCGTCGGCGTGCCTCGATGAAGCCGATCGAGGCCAGCACCCGCAGCACCTCGCGGACGACCGAGCGGGACACCGCGTACCTGTCGACCAGCTCGTCGATGTTGAGGACCGATCCGGGTGCCAGCTCGCCGCCGCAGATGGCGGTGCCGAGGTGTTCGAGGACGCGCGCGTGCAGGCCGGACTCGGCGGGGAGGGCCGGCGCGACTGCAACCTCTGTTGAGGACGGTTCCACCCAAAGATCATATCATTTGTATGTACCTCTTGAGGTAATCAGCTTTTTCGGCCTAGCATCCCGATGTTAAGCGGATGTAACACCGAGGTAGCGGCTCCCACCGGAGCAGCGGCCACGACAGAAGGAGAGACAAGCGTGCGACGTCGATCGATAATCGGCACTTCTCTGGCCGTGGTCACCGCCATGAGCCTGACCGCCTGCGGCGGCGACGGCGGCGGCGAAGACTCGAAGACCGTTCGCGTGACACTGGTCAACCACGTGTGGACAGAGAACATCAAGAAGGTCCTGCCGGAGTTCGAGAAGCAGTCCGGCCTCAAAGTCGAAGTCACCCAGCTCGGTGAGGACCAGCTCTCCGACCAGTACAACGTCAAGCTGAACGCCGGGTCCGACGACCTCGACGTGATGATGTACCGGCCCCTGCAGGAGGGGAAGCTGTTCGGCAAGAACAAGTACCTCGCCGACCTGAGCGAGAAGGCCAAGTCCGACAGCGCCTTCGAGTTCGGTGACTTCCAGGCCGGGCCGTTGCAGGCGACGACCTATGCGGACAAGGTCGTCGGGCTGCCGATCATCACCGAGCAGGAGGTTCTCTACTACCGCAAGGACCTGCTGGCGAAGTCCGGCTTCACCGCGCCGCCCAAGACCCTCGACGAACTCAAGACGCAGGCCGCGAAGGTCGAGGCCGACAACCCGGGCGTCGCCGGATTCGTCGCCCGTACCGGCAAGGCCGCCGCAGTCACCCAGTTCTCCAGCTTCCTCTTCAGCTTCGGCGGCGACTTCGTGGACTCCAGCGGAAAGGCCACCGTCAACACCGAGCAGGCCAAGCAGGCGTACGCCTACTACGGCGGGCTGCTCAGGGACCACGGCCCGGAGAACATCAGCACCGACATGAGCTGGTCGGAGGCGATGGCGATCTTCACCCAGGGCAAGGCCGCCTTCTACACCGAGGCCAACTCGCTCTACAAGAACGCCACCGACCCGACCAAGTCCAAGGTCGTCGACTCCGTCGGCTTCGCACCCTTCCCGGCCGGCCCGGCCGGATCGAAGCCCTACAACATCCCGTCCTGGGCGCTCGGCGTGAACGACAGCTCGGAGAACAAGGACAACGCCTGGAAGTTCATCCAGTGGGCGGCCGGCAAGGAGCAGGCGCTGGCACAGCAGACTGCCGGCGTACCCGGTGCCCGCAGCTCGGTCTGGGCGAACCCGGCGGGTACCGCCTCCTACCCGAAGGACCTTGCCGAGGCCAACACGGTCAGCACCGCCAACGGCGTCGGGCACGACCGTCCGCTGGTGGTCAAGGTGGCCCAGGCACGGGAGATCGTCGGCCAGCCGATCGTCGACGCGATCACCGGCAAGGACGCGGCCAGCTCGGCCGACACGGCGAACGCGGCGTTCCAGAAGTTCCTCGACGACGAGGCGAAGTAACCCACGCGCTGGGCGGCGGGGCCGACGGGCTCCGCCGCCTCGCCGGGACCTGGCCCCTCCAACCCGGAGATCTCAATGTCAGCCGTTCTCACCCCCCGTACCGATTCGCCCGAGGCCCCCGCGGCGTCAGTGGACACGACGTCGGCCTGGTCGCGTTGGGCCAACGAACACCGCAAGTGGCTTTTCGCGGCACCCGCCATGGCGTTCGTCGCCGTGCTGATCATCTTCCCGGTGGCGTGGACCGGGTACCTGAGCCTGACCGACGCCGAGGGTTCGGTGCGCGCCGAGTCGGAGTTCATCGGCTTCCAGAACTACCTCGACGTGCTCACCGACACCGACCGGTTCTGGCCGGCGGTCTGGCGTACGGTCCTCTTCACCGGCGTCGTGTTGTTCTTCGAGGTCATCCTCGGTATGGCGATCGCCCTGCTGCTGTGGCGGCCCTTCCGGGGTGAGAAGTGGGTCCGCGTCGCGATCCTCCTGCCGCTGGTGGCCACTCCGGTGGCGGTCGGCATGATGTGGCGCCTGATCTTCGACCCCAACATCGGGATGGCGAACCAGCTGCTCGGCTGGGTCGGGATCGGCCCCCAGCCCTGGCTGGCCGGGCAGCACTCGGCCCTGCCGACGACGATGTTCATCGACGTCTGGCAGTGGACCCCGATGGTCGTGCTGATCCTGCTCGCCGGGCTCACCTCGCTCTCCGACGAGCCCCAGGAGGCGGCCCGGATCGACGGCGCCAGCAGCTGGCAGCGCTTCCGACACGTCACGCTCCCGCTGCTGATGCCCACGGTGATCGTCGCCATCCTGCTGCGCGGCATCGACGCGCTGAAGACGTTCGACATCCTCTACGCCACCAAGGGTCGCGGCGGCGGGTCGTTCCACGAGGTCGAGACCCTCAACGTGTACGCGTACGGCCTCAGCTTCGACTACAACGACTACGGCGTCTCGTCGACAGTCCTCATCATCTTCTTCCTGATCATCATCGGGGTGATGTGGGCCCTCACCTATCGCAAGAAGGGGCTGGGCCGATGAAGCCGAGCAAGCCGTACCGGGTGTTCCGCACGTCGGCTCTCGTCGTCGTGGTGTTCGCGCTGATGGCGCCGCTGCTCTGGATGATCACCGCGTCGTTCAAGACCAACGTGGACATCTACGACACCGCCAAGGCGTTCGTCTTCTCGCCCAGCCTGAAGAACTACGAGACAGTTCTCCAGCAGGCGAACTATCTCGAGTTCATCGGCAACAGCCTCTGGGTGGCGTTCGCGGCCACCACGCTCTCGCTGCTGCTCGGCGTGCCCGCCGCGTACTCGATGAGCCGGTTCGCCATGAAGAAGTCCGCGCTCGTCGTGCTCATGGCCCGGGTGATCCCCGGCGTCTCGCTCCTGGTGCCCTGGTACTACGTCTTCTCGAACCTGAAGATGGTCGGCGGGTTCACAGTGCTGATCCTGAGCCACATGTTCGTGTCGCTGCCGCTGATCGTCTACATCATGATGGGCTACTTCGACGGCCTGCCCGCCGAGTTGGAAGAGGCCGCGCTCGTCGACGGGCTGACCCACATCGGCGCGTTCCGGCGGATCACCCTGCCGCTGTCGGTGCCCGGCGTCGCGACCGCCGGCATCCTCTCCTTCATCTTCTCCTGGAACAACTTCATGTTCGCGCTGGTGCTCTCCGGCTCGGACACGAAGACGCTCCCCGTCGCGATCTTCGACTTCGTCGGCTACGCCAGCATCGACTGGGGCGGCCTGATGGCCGCGGCGACGGTGGTCACCCTGCCGATCATGCTGATCGCCCTGTTCGTGCAGAAGTACGTCGTCTCCGGCCTCACCGCCGGTGCCACGAAGGGCTGACCGCGTCATGACGACAATCGCCAAGGTCGAGACCTTCCTGGTCGCGCCCCGCTGGCTCTTCGTCCGGATCGAGACGGAGTCCGGCATCGTCGGCTGGGGCGAGGCGACCTGCGAGGGCCGGTCCGAGACCGTACGCACGGCCGTCCACCAGCTCAGCGAGGTGCTGGTGGGTCGGGACGCGCTGCGCATCGAGGACCACTGGCAGGTGCTGACCAAGGGATCCTTTTACCGGGGCGGCCCGATCCTGGCCAGCGCGGTGTCCGGTCTGGACCAGGCGCTCTGGGACATCGCCGGCAAGCACTACGGCGCCCCCGTGCACCAGCTCCTCGGTGGGCCGGTCCGGGACCGGATCCGGGTCTACGGCTGGATCGGCGGTGACGAGCCCGCCGAGATCCGCGACCAGATCAGCGCCCGGATCGAGGCGGGCCTGACCGCGGTGAAGATGAACGCGTCCGGGCGGATGGGCGCGCTCGCCTCGGTCGCCGACCTCGACGCGGTGGTGCAACGGGTGGCCGCCGCCCGCGAGGTCCTCGGCGACGACCGCGACGTCGCTGTCGACTTCCACGGTCGGTTCACCCTCGCCAACGTCCGGCGGGTCGCACCGCTGCTGGAGCCCTACCGACCGTTCTTCCTGGAAGAACCAGTGGTGCCGGAGAACTCGCACCTGATCGGTGAGGTCGTCCGCTGCACGACCACCCCCATCTCGACAGGGGAGCGGCTCTACAACCGGCAGGAGTTCCTGCCCGTGCTCCAGGCCGGCATCGCCGTGGCCCAACCGGACCTCGCGCACGCCGGCGGCATCACCGAGGTTCGCAAGATCGCCACGTTGGCCGAGGTGTACGACGTGCAGCTCGCCCCGCACTGCCCGCTCGGGCCGATCGCTCTCGCCGCCTGCCTCCAGGTCGGCTTCGCCACACCCAACTTCCTGATCCAGGAGCAGAGCATCGGCATCCACTACAACCAGGGCGCCGAGGTGCTCGACTACTGCCTCGACCAGACCCCGCTGACCTTCGTCGACGGGTACGTGCGGCGGTTGACCGCGCCCGGTCTCGGCATCGAGATCGACGAACACGCGGTGCGGACCGCGGACAAGCGCGGGCACGCCTGGCGCAGCCCGACCTGGCGGCACCCCGACGGCTCCTACGCGGAGTGGTGAGACCCCGACCGGTAAGAACGAAAGGCACCCCGTGAAGATCGTCGCAGCAGACATCATCGTGTCCAGCCCCGACCGGAACTTCGTCACCCTCAAGATCACCACCGATGAGGGCCTCACCGGTCTGGGCGACGCCACGCTCAACGGCCGTGAGCTCTCCGTCGCCTCGTACCTGCGCGACCACGTCGCCCCGCTGCTCATGGGCCGCGACGCGCACCGGATCGAGGACACCTGGCAGTTCCTGTACCGGTCGGCGTACTGGCGGCGTGGCCCGGTCACCATGGCGGCCATCGCCGCGGTGGACGTCGCGCTCTGGGACATCCTGGCCAAGGCCGCGGGCATGCCGTTGTACCAACTGCTGGGCGGGGCGTCGCGGACCGGCATCATGGCGTACGGGCACGCGTCGGGGCGGGACATCCCCGAGCTGTTCGACTCGATCCGCCGCCACCTCGACGAGGGCTTCCGGTCGATCCGGGTGCAGACGTCGGTGCCGGGGATCAACGCGGTCTACGGTGTGGCCGCCCAGCCCAGCGCCACCGGCCAGCGCTACGACTACGAGCCCGCGCAGCGCACTCCGCTGCCCGTCGAGGAGGACTGGGACACCCGCGCGTACCTGCGCCACCTGCCGTCGGTCTTCGAGGCGGTCCGCGGCGAGTTCGGCCCGGAGTTGCCGCTGCTGCACGACGGTCACCACCGGATGACCCCGATCCAGGCCGCCAAGCTCGGCAAGGCCCTCGAACCGTACGACCTGTTCTGGCTGGAGGACTGCACCCCGGCCGAGAACCAGGAGGCGTTGCGGCTGGTGCGCCAGCACACCACCACCCCGCTGGCCATCGGTGAGGTCTTCAACACGGTCTGGGACTACCAGACGCTGATCCGGGAGCAGTTGATCGACTACGTCCGCTCCGCGGTCACCCACACCGGCGGCATCACCGCCATGCGCAAGCTGCTCGACTTCGCCGCCCAGTACCAGATCAAGTCCGGCATCCACGGCCCCACCGACATCTCCCCGGTGGGTATGGCCGCGGCGCTGCACCTGGACCTGGCCATCCACAACTTCGGGATCCAGGAGTACATGAAGCACACCCCGCTGGCCAACGAGGTGTTCCGGCAGTCGTTCACCTTCACCGACGGCTACCTGCACCCGGGCGACCAGCCGGGGCTCGGGGTGGAGCTCGACGAGGAGGCGGCGGCCCGATTCCCGTACGAGCCCGCGTACCTGCCGTTCAACCGGCTCAAGGACGGCACGGTCCATGACTGGTGAGCGGCGCGGCGCCCGGCCCAGCCGGCACGTCGTGGTGATGGGCGTCTCCGGGGCCGGCAAGACCACTGTGGCGCGTGGGATCAGCGCGGCGACCGGGCTGACGTTCGCCGAGGCGGACGAGTTCCACTCCCCGGAGAACGTGGCGCGGATGCGTTCCGGTGTGCCGCTGGACGACACCACCCGGTGGCCCTGGCTGCGGGACATCGCGTCGTGGATCACCGATCGCGGCGCTGACGGCCGGTCGACGGTGCTGGCCTGCTCGGCGTTGAAGCGGTCGTACCGGGACGTGCTCCGCCGGGGCCCGCTGCGGGTGGACTTCGTGCACCTGGACGGGCCGGCGGAGGTCATCCGAGCCCGACTGGCCCGGCGTGAGGGGCACTACATGCCGGCGAGTCTGCTGGAGTCGCAGCTCGCCACGTTGGAACCGGCCGAGCCGGACGAGTCGGTGCTCGTACTCGATGTGTCGTTGGCCCCGGAGGCCCTGGTCGCGGCGGCCGTCAGGGGCCTCGGCCTGCCGGTCTCGGCGCCGGTGGGGGAGCGGTAGCCGACCCTGCAAGCCGGTTGCAGGGGGCCTGCAGGACGACCGTTGGACAGTCGGTGTCCCGGCGAGCGACAGCTCGCCGGGACACCGCGTCAGCTTTGGTGAGGAGTGTGTTGAAGACTAAGCGCTGGCTCGCTGCGGCGGGCATGTCGTTGGCCCTGATCACCGGGTCGTTCCTGTTCGCCGCGCCAGCAATGGCGGACACCTGGATCAAGACCTCGGACGACAATCCCGGCGGCGACCTGATGTTCAAGGCCTACGGCGACATCGTCGAGGTCTGTGACCTTCAGGCCGACGGTTTCTATGTCGATGGTCGGGTGTACTACGGCTCCACATTGATCTACAAGATTCAGGCACACGGTAACGACACCTGCACGATGGCGCGGGCGAGCCAGGGCGGGTCGCATGACCTCGTCGAGGGCCGGGAGTACCGGATCGTGGTGTGTCTCGACAACGCCGACGGCGGGCTGCGGTTCTGCCGCAGCATCAACCAGACCGCCTAGGTCGAGGGGAAACGCAGATGAGATTGCGTCGTACGCTGGCCAGCCTCGGCATGTCCGGTGCAGCCGTCCTGGCTGCACTGGCGGTAGCCGTGCCCGCCCACGCGAGCTTCGGCCCGGTCTGGACGTGGAACGGCGACGGCGGTTCGATGACCTTCACCAGCCACGGGGATGTGCTCACCGTGTGCGATGAGGAAGCCGACGGCCGTTACGCCGACCTGCGGGTCTACACCGCCAGCACCCTTATCCACCGCTACACCATCCAGGCCAAGAGCAACGGGAGTTGTGTCACCCGGTCGGCCTCCAACGGCGGGGTCCACGACCTGGTGGAGGGCGTCACCTACAAGTTCGTGCTCTGCCTCGACTGGGGCGGCGGGGATCGGTACAACTGCGTCACCGAGTACGACCAGGCCTGATCGGCTTGTGCACGAGGGCACGGCGGCGGTCATCGGACCGTCGCCGCGCCTCCGTGCCACCGGGTGCTTCCGTCGAGACCGTCGGGTGCCCTCCCGTCCGGCCCGGTCCAGCGACGGCATGTTAGGTTAGCCTGCCCTTATCGTAGTGGAGTCTGCCGCCATGCCCTCACCCATCCGAGCATGACCGTCGCCAAGATCAGCGCCGGAGTGGTGTTCCGCCGCGCCCTGCGCCGACAGCGCGGTCGTGTCCTCCTCGGCATCGCGCTGCTCTGCACGCACCAGGCCACCGAAGCGCTCGTCCCGGTCGCCATCGGCGTGGTCATCGACCGGGCGGTAGCCACCGGGGACGTGCGCGCCCTGCTGCTCTCGCTCGCCGGGCTGGCCGCCCTGTTCACCGTCCTCGCCTTCGCCTACCGGGCCGGCGCCCGGCTGGCCTTCGCCGCGGTGGAGCACGAGGCACACGCCATCCGCGTCGAGATCGCCCGCCGCGCCCTCGACCCACGAGGGCACAGCTCGGGCATGCGCGACGGAGAGCTGCTCTCCGTCACCGCGTCCGACGCCGAACTGTCCGCGCTCGTCGTGCGGGTCGTGGGGCTCAGCGCCGCGGCGCTCACCGCCATCACTGTCGCGGCTGTCGCGCTGCTCGTCGTCGACATCCCCCTCGGCCTCGGGGTGCTCGTCGGCGTACCTCTGCTGGTCGTCGCCCTCCAGCGGATGGCGCCGCTGCTCACCCGGCGCAGCACGTCGCAGCAGGAGGCCCTCGCGGCCACGACCGCCCTCGCCGTCGACCTCGTCAGCGGCCTGCGCGTGCTGCGCGGCATCGGCGCACAGGATCACGCCGCCCGCCGGTACGCGGGCGCCAGCCGCCACGCGCTCGACGTCACCCTGCGCGCCGCCACCACCAAGGGCCTGCACCTCGGGCTCACCACCACTGTCAACGGCCTCTTCCTCGCGACTGTCGCCGGAGCCGCGGGCTGGCTCGCGCTGCAGGGCCGGCTCACCATCGGCGAACTCGTCGCGGTGGTCGGTCTCGCCCAGTTCATCGCCGAGCCGGTGCAGACGCTCGGGTACTGCGTCCAGTTGTTCGCCATGGCCCGAGCCTCCGCGGGACGGGTCGCCCGGGTCCTCGGCGCCGCGCCCGTCGTCCAGCCGGGTGACGCCGGGCCGCCCGCCCCGAGTCAGTCCCGGCTCGCCCTCGACTCGGTCTCGTACGCGGGCCTCGACGACGTCAGCCTGCGCGTCCGCGCCGGTGAGATCCTGGGGGTGCTCGCCTACGACCCGAGCGAGGCCGAGGCGCTCGTCGCGTTGCTGGCCGGCCGGGTGCCCCGCGCGGAGCACCGGGGGACGCTCCGCGTCGACGGCGTGCCCGCCGACGAGCTGCACATCGACGCCGCGCGCGCCGTGGTCCTGGTCGAGCAGCACGACGTGGCGCTGTTCGAGGGGACGCTGCGCGCCAATCTCAGCGCCGGTGCCGCCGTCGACGACGGGGTCCTGCGTGCCGCCGTGCGGGCTGCCGCAGCCGAGGACGTGCTCGCCGCGCACCCGCACGGGTTGGACCGCCTGCTCACCGAGCGCGGGGCGAACCTCTCCGGTGGGCAGCGGCAGCGGATCGGGCTGGCGAGGGCGCTCGTCGCCGACCCGCCGGTGCTGGTGCTGCACAACCCCACCACGGCTGTCGACTCGGTGACCGAGGGATTGCTCGCCGCGAGGCTGGCCGCGGCACGCGGGACGGGAACCCGCGGCACGGTGCTGATCACCACCAGCCCGGCGCTGCTGCGGATCACCGACCGGGTCGCGGTGATCGACCGGGGACGTGTCGTCGCCGAGGGCCCGCACGAGCGGTTGCTCACCAGCGACGCCCGCTACCGCGAGGAGACCCTGCGATGACATCCGAGCCGATCACCCGGCACCTGCTGCCGACGGCCACCGGCCGGCAGACCTGGGCCGCCCTCCGTACCGAGCTGGCCCTCCTGCCGGGGCTCAGCACCGTGGCCGGCACGTTGCTGGTCGCCGCCGCCGCGACCGGGCTCGTCGCCCCCTGGGTGCTCGGTCGCCTCGTCGACGACGTCATCGCCGGGACCGACACACCGCGGGTGGTGGCCTGGGCCGGCGTGATCGCGGGCGCCGCCGTGCTCGCGGGACTCCTCACCGCGGCCGGAGCGGCGGTCGCCGCGCGCCTCGGCGAGACCGTGCTGGCCCGACTCCGGGAGCGGGTCCTCGACCGCGCCCTGCACCTGCCGTCGGCCACCCTGGAGAGGGCCGGGACCGGCGACCTGGTGGCCCGTGCCGGCGACGACGTGGCAGTGGTGACGAACGTGATCGCCACCAGCGGCCCCGCCTTCCTCGGCGCGCTGCTGTCCGTCGTGCTGACCGCAGCGGGGCTCTTCGCCCTCGACTGGCGGCTCGGCATCGCCGGGCTGGTCGCCGCCCCGGCGTACGCGGTAGCGCTGCGCTGGTACCTGAAGCGTTCGGTGCCGTACTACGCCCGGGAGCGGGTGGCGACGGGTGAACGCGCGCAGGCGACGGCCGAGGCGCTGCGGGGCGCGGCGACCGTGCGCGCCTACCGGATGGAGGACGCCCACGTCGCCCGGATCGCGGACCGCTCCGGCGTCGCCCGCGACCTGTCGCTGGAGATCTTCGGTCTCTTCACCCGCTTCGGGCTGCGCATCAACCGCTCGGAGTTCGTGGGGCTCGCCGCCGTGCTGCTCGCCGGCTTCCTGCTGGTACGCGGCGACCTGGCCACCGTCGGCGCCGCCACCACGGCCGCGCTCTACTTCCACCGCCTCTTCAACCCCATCGGCCTGCTGCTGTTCGAGTCGGACTCGGTGTTGCAGGCCGGGGCCAGCCTCGCCCGACTCGTCGGGGTCACCACACTGCCGGACACCGCGGCCCCCGTCGGCGCCGAACCCACCCGCCCCGATCGGGCCGTACCGGCGGCACTGGAGGTGACAGTCGCGCAGCACCGCTACGACGACGGGCCGGTCGTGCTGCGGGACATCGCCCTGCGTCTCGCACCCGGGGAGCGCGTCGCTCTCGTCGGCGCGAGCGGTGCGGGCAAGAGCACCCTGGCCGGCATCATCGCCGGCATCATCGCGCCCACCGACGGTGCGGTGACGCTGCGTGGAGTGCCGCTGGCACAGCTCGGTGAGCACCGCCTCCGTCGCGAGATCGCCCTGATCAGCCAGGAGGTGCACGTCTTCGCCGGGCCGCTCGCCGACGACCTGCGCCTCGCCAACCCGGACGCCACCGACGCCGAGATCGTCACCGCCCTCGACCTCGTCGGCGCCACCGAGTGGGTGCGGACCCTGCCGGACGGTCTCGCCACCGCGGTGGGGGAGGGCGGGCGGCAGCTCACCTCGGCCCAGGCCCAGCAGCTCGCGCTGGCCCGCCTCATCCTCGCCGATCCCGCCGTCGCGGTCCTCGACGAGGCCACCGCCGAGGCGGGTAGCGCGGGCGCCCGCGACCTGGACCGCGCCGCCGTGGCGGCCACCGAGGGCCGTACCACGCTTGTCGTCGCCCACCGGCTCAGCCAGGCGGCCACCGCGGACCGCATCGTCGTCCTGGACCAGGGGCGGGTCGCCGAGCACGGCACGCACGCCGAGCTGCTCAGGGCCGGGGGCGGGTACAGCCAGCTGTGGCGCTCGTGGAGCATGCCCGACCTCGTGGTCCCGAGGGAACGCGAGAGCGCGGACCAGCCCGTTTCGAGCTGAGCGGACCCCGTTCCGTCACCTCGGACATCCGCCAGATCAGTCGAAGGTGGGAACCCCGGGAACTTTTCCGACCCGGCCGGCGACCACCAGAGTGCGCGGCCGACCGGCGGCGCTCCGACGACGGCATCTCGGCATGAGGGAGCGCCCGTGGCACACAGGACGGTGGTCTGTGCGGAACGGCGTCGCTGACGACGACCAGGTGACCCGGTGGGCGCGGGAGGCGGGCCAGGGTGACCGGCAGGCCGCCACGTCGTTCATCCGGGCCCTACAGGACCAGGTCTGGCGGTTCCTGTCGCACCTGGCCGGGCCGGGGGAGGCCGACGACCTGACCCAGGAGACGTTCCTGCGGGCATTTCGCAACCTGCCCGGCTTCGCCGGCCGCTCGTCGGCCCGCACCTGGGTGTTCACCATCGCCCGGCGCGTCGCAGTGGATCACGTCCGGACGGCGGTGGCCCGGCCGAGGATGGCGTCGGTGCCGGACTGGCAGGCGGCGGCCGAAGCCGCCGGTGCGATCACGGCCGGCGCCGACGAGGGCGTGACCCTGCACCAGTTGGTCGCCGGCCTGAGCCGGGAGCGCCGCGAGGCGTTCGTCGCCACCCAGGTGCTCGGCCTGTCCTACGCCGAGGCGGCGGACGTCTGCCAGTGCCCCGTCGGCACGATCCGCTCCCGGGTCGCGCGGGCGCGCGAGGATCTCGTCGCCGCCTGGCGGGCCGACACCGACCCGAGCCACGAGCGACGAACCGGCTGACGGTGGATACTGCCGCAATGACTGTGCGGCGTTCCCTGTTTCTGCACTCGGAGCTGCGCCGTCGGCCTTACGACCTGCTGCGGTCGATGCTGGCCCAGGTCGACCCGGCCACGCCGCCGCACGGGCCGGACGGGCCGGTGGCCGCCCTGGAACGGCGCGTGGCATCCCTGCTCGGCAAGGACGAGGCCCTGTTCTTCCCGTCCGGGACGATGGCGCAGCAGGTGGCCCTGCGCATCCACGCCGACCGCCGCGGCAGGCGGGCCTTCGCCGCCCATCCGCAGTGTCACCTGGACGCCTGGGAGCAGCAGGGGTACGCCGTCGTGCACGGGCTGCGTTTCCAGCCCGTCGGCGACCGCCACCGGCTGATGACCCTGCCCGATCTCACCGCCGTCGCCGAACCGCTCGCGGCGGTGGTCTGGGAGCTGCCGCAACGTGACATCGGGGGTGTGCTGCCGGAGTGGGACGACCTCGTCGCGCAGACCACGGCGATGGGTGAGCGCGGTGCCGGGCAGCACCTCGACGGCGCGCGGCTGTGGGAGGCGCAGACGTACTACCAGAGGCCGTTCGCCGAGATCGCCGCGCTGTTCGACACCGTGTACGTGTCCTTCTACAAGGGACTGCAGGGCGTCGGCGGTGCCGCGCTCGCCGGGGACGCCGCCCTGGTGGCCGAGGCCCGGGTGTGGCGTCGCCGGCTCGGCGGCGACGTCTACGACGCGTGGCCGCTGGCGCTCACCGCGCTGCACGGCCTGGACACCCTGCTGCCCCGGCTGCCGGCGCACCGGGAGCACGCGGTGGCGATCGCGGCTGCCATCAACGCCGACGGCGTGGCCCGCGCCTTCCCGGACCCACCGCAGACGCCCCTGTTCCACGTCCATCTTCCCGTCGGCCCGGATGCCGCGATGCGGGCCGCCGACGCCCTGCTCGCCGCCGACGGGGTGGAGCTGTTCGGCCGCGTACGGTCGGCGCCCGCTCCGGACCGGTGCTCCTTCGAGGTGAGCGTCGGTGAGAACGCCATGGAACTCACCCCGGACGAGGTCGTCACGCTCATCCACGAGCTGCTACGCCACGCCAGGTGACCTGAGGGCTGCGAGCGGCACCCCCGCTCGGTCGACGAGATGGACGAGGCGGGTCGCGCTTCCTAAGATCACGCCGGTGAACACCGAACCTCTCAACGTCGACGGCGTGGCTGGCCCGATCGTCGTCGCCACCAAGGCATTCATTGGCCACCCTGCCGTCACCGTCGGCGGAGTGCCGGCCCCCAGGACGGGCAGACGCTTCGCGTTGCCGGCGGTGGGCGGTGGTGTCGTCCAGGCCACGGTACGCACCGTCCTCGCCGACCCCTACCCGACCGTCGAGGTCAACGGTGTGCAGCACCGGACCGGGCCCCCCATGCCGATCTTCCTGCGCATCCTGGTTCTGCTGCCGATCCTGCTGTTCACCGTCGGTGGCATCCTGGGCGCGCTGGTCGGGGCGTTGGGCGTCGCGGCGAACCTGACTGTTGCCCGCACCCGCATGGCGACCGCCGTCAAGGCGCTCACCATGGTCGGCGTCGGTATCGGCACTGTCATCGTCTGGCTCGCCGTCGCCGTCGCGCTGAACGCGGCGCTCAGCTAACCCGCGCAGCACGTCACCCCCGTACGGTCAGCGCCACCGGTCGACGACCGGTGGCGCTGACGTTGTGGGCGTGCCGGCCGTGCTAACCCAGGCGGGCCTCGATGGCCTCGATGATGCGCGGACGCAGCTCGGCGGCGCGGATGACCGCGTCCACCGAACCGACCTCGACCGCACGGTGGATGTTGTGCACCCGGTCGAACTCCGAGGCCACCTCGCCGAGCTTCTCCGCGCGCACCGACGAGCGCAGCTCGTCGAGTTCAGCGGTCAGCGCGGCGCGTTCGGTGCCGGTCGCGGTAGCGGTGCGGGCCTCCAGGTCCCGCACCCGCGGGTCGGCCGCCGTACGGGCGTTGACGTCGGCGGAGAACACCACAGCGGCGGCGGGTGCGCCACCGAGCACCGAGGCGAACGAGCCCTCCAGCGCCAGCACCGTCATGGTCGGGTTCAGTGCCTTCGAGAAGACCACGAACGCACCGCCGTGGTAGCGCGAGATCACGCAGAAGACGATGGGGCCCCGGAAGTTCACGATCGCCCGGCCGATCTCGGCGCCGTACTCCAGTTGCAGCTTGCGCATCGACTCGGGTGAGCCGTCGAAGCCGGACAGGTTCGCCAGGACGACGAGCGGCCGGTTGCCGCTGGCCGCGTTGATCGCCCGCGCGGCCTTCTTCGACGAGCGGGGGAACAGCGTGCCCGCCGTGTAGGTGTCCGGACCGTCGGTGGGCGGGAAGCCGTGCCGCGGCACCGACCGGGACTCGATGCCGAGCAGGCAGACCGGGATGCCACCGAGGTGGATGTCCTGCACGACAGCGGTGTCCGCGTCCGCCATGCCGGCCCAGCGTTCCAGCACCGGGTGGTCCTGGTCGGAGAGGGCCCGCATCACCGTACGGATGTCGAACGGCTTCTTGCGGTCCGGGTTGGCCTCGACGGAGAAGATCTCCCCGACGGTGGCGAAGGCACTTCCCGCCACGTTGTGCGGGAACTCGGAGATGTCGCGGTCGGTCGGGTCGGTGGTGACCGCCCGTCGGGGCGCGTCCTCGCCGGGCGCGACGTACGTGTGGTCGTAGTGCGCCATCACCACGTCCCGTGCGGCCGTCAGGTTCGGCGCCCAGTACTGCGCCTGCCCGTTCGGCCCCATCACCCGGTCGTAGCCGCCGATGCCGAAGTTGTCCTCGGCGGACACGCCACCGGAGAAGTCCAACGACTGCTTGCCGGTGAGCACCATCGCCGAGTCGGGCGTCATCACCAGGATGCCCTTGGTGTGCATGAGCATCGTCGCCTCGGCGTTCCAGTACGGCTGGGCACCGACGTTGATGCCCGCGACGACGATGTTGATCTCGCCGCCGGCCTGGGTGAACTCGACGATCCGCTTGAGCGCCGCGGCCACCCAGTCCATGTTCTCCGTACCGGAGGTCATCGAGATCCGCGCGCCGGCGGACAGCGCCCACCACTCCAGTGGCACCTGCATCCGCTCGGCCAGGTCCAGTGCGGCGATCACGCGCCGGCACTCCGGCTCCGACAGGGCGCCGAGCGACTTCGTCGGGTCACCGAGCAGCACCACCCGGGTGACACCCTGCGGGTAGCGCTCGGTCGGCGTCGTGATCACACCGGCCACGATGGCGGCGCTGTTGCGCCCCTTCGGCCGGTCCACCGGTACCAACACGTGGTCGTCGTCGAGGTCGTGCTCGACGAAGTCGCCGAGCCGGCCGGTCAGCTCGTACGGGTACACGGTGTTGCGGCTGCTGGCCCGCAGCACCTTGAGCCGGTACTCGTCGAGCGGCTCGATCGGCTCGACCGGCGGCTCCCCGACGGCCAGTTCGGCGCCGCCCGCGGCGTCGAACGAGATCCGTACAGCGATCTTGGTCAGCTCGCCGGTCCGGCGGTCGCGCTGCCGAGCGATGAACAGGATCTCCTCGAGGCCGGCGCCCGCGGTCGTCGGGCGGACACGCCCGGCGATCATCTCCATCTCCTCGCGGGTCAGCTCGCTCGGCGGCCACACGTAGACCACGATCCGGTTGGTGTTGAAGCGCGTCTTCGACGGCCGCCGCGACTGGGCGCGGCGGATCGAGTCGAGGCAGGCGGCGATGGCGTCCTCGGTGGTCGGCAGCGCGACCAGGCGGCCGTCCTGCTCGCGCAGCTCGGTGAGGTCCCGCACCTGCGCGAACGCGACGAGGCGCTCGTCGGCCCGGTTCTCCCGCGCCACGCACTGGAAGAGGTAGACCTCCTCGTCCGACGACGGCAGCCGGGTCAGGTCGAACTTGTGCAGCCGCTCCAACTGCATCCGCTGCGCGATGTACGGGTGCAGCCCGCGGATCAGCCGGTCCTCGGTCAACTGGGCACCCGACGGACGGAAGGTGAAGTGGTGGTGCATCACCGCCCCGCCGCGACCCGCGACGGTGGTGGTCAGCCGACGGACCTGGGGCGGCAGCGGGTGCGCGGCGATGACCTCGGCCAGTGCGGCCGCCATCGCGTCGAAGTCCTCCGGCTGGTTCTCCCAGCCGAGGTAGATGTCGGCGTCCACGGAGTCCTCGCCGGTGGCCAGCTCGGCCAACCCACGCAGCGCGCCGCCCAGCGCGTCGAAGCTCACCGCCGTGGAGACCACGCTCGAGTCGGCGCGCTCGGCGACCACGAACGTGCATCCCGCGACCTCGCGGGTACGCACGCTGGTGAGCGACCGGTTGCCGTAGTACCGGCGGGTCAGCACCTCCAACATGACCGCGTTGTCGAGGTTGTCGCGGACGAGCCGCTGGCCGAGCAGCCGGACCAGAGGCTCGGTGCTGCGCACCATCTCGGCGATGCGCTCAGCGCGGTCCGGTGCGTCCGGGTGTGCGTCGAGGTGCCGCAGGTGCCCGCGGACCTCGGCGTAGACGCGGGCGCGGTTGCGCCGCAGCAGCGGCTGGGCGAACCAGGCGAACACCACGCCACGGGCGAGGTCGGCGACCACGGGGAAGCGGACCTGCGTCGCGGCGATCAGCCGCTCCAGCGCGAGGCCGGCCGGCTCACGCAGCGTCTCGTCCGGCGGGGTCTCCAGCAGCCAGGCGCGCAGCAGCGTCGCGACGACCTGCGCGTCCGCGGACGCGCGCTGCTGGGCGAGGAAGATCCGGAAGACGGCGGCTTCGAGGGCTGGGGTGCGTTCCAGGTCGGTGACGCCGTACCGGCCGAGCGCCTTGCCGAGCCTGGTCTGGAAGGCGTCCGGCAGCCCGGCCCGCTCGACGTCGAGGCTCTGCAGGTAGGTGTGGAAGTACTCCCGGGCACTGTGCACGTGCGCGGCGCCGCCGTCCTCGCCCGTCGGCCGGTTGCGGCTCAGCTCGGCGAGATCGGCGAACACCTCGATGAGGTCGAGTTCGGCGGCCAGGGGCCGCTGACCGGCTTCGGTGGTCACCCGCCGTGCGGTGAGGTAGCCGTCGAGCACCCGGCGGTCGTCGTGCGGGTCGACGTCGAAGCCGAGCAGCAGACCTCGCAGGTCCTCCTGACCGCGCCTGCTGCGCTCGTCCGCCGGGATGTCCTCGGCGGCGGTGGGCAGGTCCAGTTCGACGGCCTCGGCGGTCGGGTCGTCCGCGGCCTCCTCGGCGTCGTCCGCGAGCGGCTCCAGGCGCAGCAGCGGCGCACCCGCCTCCACCTGGCTGCCCACCGAGACGGCGCACTCCTTGAGCCGCGCCCGGAACGGCGCCCGCAGCACCGTCTCCATCTTCATCGCTTCCAGCACCAGCACCGGCGCGCCGGCCTCGACCTCGGCGCCGACCTCCAGTGGCGTGGCGACGACGAGCGCAGGCATCGGGGAGCGCAGGACACCGCCCTCGTCCCGGCTGACCCGGTGCGTCACGCCGTCCACCTCGACCAGGTGGGTCGGCCCGTACGTGCCGGTGAGCAGGCGGTAGCGGATGCCGTTGACGACGATCTGACCGGTGTGCCGGTCGAAGCGGTCGAGTTCGACGTCGGCGGTGCGCACGACCGGGCCGGTCTCGATGCCGACCCGGAACCGGTGCGCGCCGACGCGCGCCACCCGGGTGCGGTAACCGACGCCGCGCAGCTTGAGGTCCAACGGTCGGCCGCTGGCGTGCTGCACCTGCGGGCGACCGCCGGCCGCCGTCGACAGCAGCCGCTGCCGCTCGACGCGCTCCTCCTCCTCGTACGCCTCGATGGCGGCGGCCGCCAGGGCGACCGCGGAGTGGCGGTGGGTGACGAGCCGGCCCTCACCGCGGACCCGGTCGATCCAGCCGGTGTCCGCGCTGGCGTCGATCACCTCGGGCTGGTCGAGCAGGTCGAGTACGAAGCTCTTGTTCGTCGCCCCACCCTCGATGATCACCGTGGTGTTCGCCATCGCCCGCCGCAGCTTGCCGAGTGCCTCGTCGCGGTCGCGGCCGTACGCGATGATCTTCGCGATCATCGAGTCGAAGTCGGCCGGAATGGTGTCGCCCTCACTGACGCCGGTGTCCACCCGGATGCCGGGGCCGCTGGGCAGGTCCAGCCGGGCGATGCGGCCGGGCGACGGCGCGAAGTCGCGGTCCGGGTCCTCGGCGTTGAGCCGCGCCTCGATGGCGTGCCCACGCTCGGCCGGCGGCGCACCTTCGAGGCGCCCGCCGGCGGCGACGTGCAGCTGGGCCTTGACCAGGTCGAACCCGGTGGTCAGCTCGGTGATCGGGTGCTCGACCTGGAGGCGGGTGTTGACCTCGAGGAACGCGAACAACCTGTCACCCGGGTGGTAGAGGAACTCGACGGTCGCCGCGCCGCGATAACCGACCGCCACGGCCAGCCGCTCGGCCGAGGTCTTCAGCTCGGCGGCCTGCGCCGGGTCGAGCACCGGCGACGCCGACTCCTCGATGACCTTCTGGTTGCGTCGCTGCACCGAGCAGTCGCGGACGCCGAGCGCCCACGCGGTGCCCTGCCCGTCGGCGATCACCTGGACCTCGACGTGCCGAGCCCCGGTGACCAGGCGCTCCAGGAACACGATGCCGCTGCCGAACGCCCGCGCCGCCTCCTGGCTGGTGCGCTCGTACGCGTCGACCAGCTCGGCCTCGTTCCTGACCACCCGGATGCCGCGCCCGCCACCGCCCGCGGTCGCCTTCAGCATCAGCGGGTAGCCGATCTCTGCCGCCGAGGCACGGGCGGCGTCCAGGGTCTCGACGGCCCCGCGGCTCCACGGCGCGACGGGCACGCCGACCTTCTCGGCGATCAGCTTCGAGCCGATCTTGTCGCCGAGCTGGCGCATGGCGTCCGCGCTCGGGCCGACAAAGGTGACGCCGATCTTCTCGCACAGCTCCGCGAACGCCGGGTCCTCGGCGACGAAGCCCCAGCCGACCCACGCGGCGTCGGCCCCGGTCTCGGTCAGGGCGCGCTCCAGCACCGCCAGGTTGAGGTACGGGCGGGCGGATGCCGGGCCGAGGTCGTAGGCGATGTCCGCTTCGCGGACGAATGTGGCGTTACGGTCGACATCGGTGTAGAGGGCCACGGTTTCGAGCTGGATGCCGGTCTCCGCGGCCAGCTCGCGGACCGCGTGGATGAGCCGCATGGCAGCTTCACCACGGTTGACGATGGCGACACGGTTGAACACCCGAAAAACCCCTTAGCTAGACCTCGACCTGCGTGCCAGGAGACGACGGCTCCCCGCAGTGATCACCTTTCCGCGTGGCGGCGGCCAGCGCTATGGCGCAACCACCGAACCAACAGTCCCTCAGTTGTAGGAAGTACACAAAACTTTTTGGCACCCCGGGGGAGTGCGTCCGCCTCGGTCGACCCGCCCCGGCCGCTCCGGCAGTTGATCAAGACGGTGCGGGCGGTTCACGTCCGCAGCCTCCCGCGTTCACTCCCGGGTGATCGGCTGACCAGGAAGATCATCGCCGGTCCGGTCAACCGCCGGCCCGGCCCGACCATCCCGGCCCAGGCCAGGAACGCACCAGGAAAGGAGCGGCAATGAGGCCACTGCACCTCGTACGCCCACGTCTGGCGCTGCTGCTCGCGGCGGGGCTGACCGCGCTCGTCACGCCGGCCGGCGTCGCCCACGCCGCGACCGCCACGGTACCCGCGACGGAAGCCCCGATCACCTTCACCTCGTCCGAGCAGCTCGCCCCGGGCGTCACGTACGGCTCGTTCGAGGTGACCACGCCCCGGGGCGTCACCGTCGGTTACCTCCTCACGGCCGACCTCAAGAAGAACAAGGTCTCCCTGGACCTGCTGCACCCCGACGCGGTGGCGCAGCGCAGTGTCGTCTCGGCGATGACGAACGAGCAGGGTGCCGTCGCCGGCGTCAACGGCGACTTCTTCAACAACAGCGAGACGCACGCCGGTGTCACCCCGACCTACTCGTCGTCCGGTCCGGAGATCGCCGACGGCGAGGAGTTGAAGTTCGCGGTGCCGACCGCGCAGCGCTTCGGCCCCGGCCTCGCCCCCGGCACCTCGACCCGGGACGTGTTCGGCGTCGGCGTGAACGGCAAGGCGCGCGTCGACACCCTGAGCCTGGACGGCGAGGTGCGCAGCAGCAAGGGCACGATCGCGCTGGGCGGGCTCAACCAGTACGCGCTGCCGGTCGGCGGCGTCGGTCTGTTCACCGCCGACTGGGGTACCGCCTCCCGGGTCCGGTCCACCTGCGGCACCGACACCAGCCGCAGCGACCCGTGCAGCACACACACCTATGAGGTGACCGTACGCGACGGCGTGGTGACCGCCGTGGGTCAGACGCCAGGTGCGGGCGCGATCCCGGCCGACACGCAGGTGCTGGTGGGCCGCGAGGGCGGCGCGGACGCGCTCGACGATCTCGTGGTCGGTGACCGGGTGCAGGTGCGCGAGAAGCTCGTCTCCGCCGGCACGCCCAAGCTGACCTTCGCGGTCGGTGGCGCGCCGATCCTGCGCGACGGTACGCCGCTGGCCGGCCTGGACACCAAGACCGCCGCGGTACGCAGCTCGGCCGGTGTCAGCCCCGACGGGCGGACCGTGTACCTGGTCGCCCTGGCAGGGCGTGCCCCGGCCAGCGCCGGGTTCACGATCGCCGAGTTGGCCGACCTGATGCGCTCGCTCGGCGCGGACGCCGCCGTGAACCTCGACGGCGGCGGTTCCAGCACGGTCGCCGTCCGCGAGCCGGGCCAGGCCGCGGCCACCGCCCGCAACAGCCCGTCCGACGGTACGGAGCGAATGGTCGCCAACGGCATCGGGATCTTCGTGGGCAAGCACTGATCGGTGCACCCACTCGAATTCGCCCCGCCCGGTGCCCGCCGGACGGGGCGAGTTCGCGTACCCGAGACGCTCGGGCACCCGGACTGTCGGCCCCGGGTCAGATAATGAGGCCGGCCGAAAGGACCTGATGACCGTTCTCGACACCCGGGCGCTCAACCGCGCGACGCTCGCCCGGCAGTTGCTGCTCGACCGCGCCGACCTGCCGGCGCTCGACGCCGTCGCCCATCTTGGTGGCCTCCAGGCCCAGGAGCCGCAGGAGCCGTTCATCGGGCTGTGGTCGCGGCTGCGCGCGTTCGACCCGGCGGTGCTGTCCACCCTGCTGACCCAGCGACACGTGGTGCGTACCCACCTCATGCGCCGGACCGTCCACCTGCTCGTCGCCGACGACGTCGTGGCGTGGCGCACCCGGCACGACGCCATGCTGCGCCAACGCGTGCTCGGGGTCTACCGGAGCGAGCTCGACGGGGTGGACCTCGACGATCTCGCCGTAGCCGCACGGGCGGTGGTGGCCGACGGTGAGCCGCGCTCGATGCCCGAGATCGGGCGGGCGCTCGGTGAGCGCTGGCCGACGCCGGGGCTGCGGGTGCTGGGCGAGATCGCTGTCGCGCTGCTCCCGATGACACAGGTGCCGCCGCGCGGCGTGTGGCGGGCGAGGGCGGGCGCACGCTACGTCCTGCTCTCCGCGTGGCTCGACCGGGAGATCGCCCCGCCGGCCGCGGAGGGCGCCGATCCGGTCGGCCAGATGCTCGTACGCCGCTATCTGGCCGCGTTCGGCCCGGCGGCCACGGCCGACCTGCGCGCCTGGTGCGGCCTCGCCGGCCTGCCGGCCGCGGTGGCCGCGCTTCGCGACGAGTTGGTGACCTTCCGCGACGAACGTGGCCGGAAGCTGATCGACCTTCCCGACGCGCCGCGCCCCGACCCGGACACACCCGCCCCGGTGCGGTTCCTGCCGGCGTTCGACAACGCGATCCTGGGCTACGACGATCGCAGCCGGATCATCGACGACGCGCACCGTCTCCTCTCGGTGGCCGGCGAACGCGTGGTGCTCGTCGACGGTCGGGTCGCGGCGACCTGGACCGTCGAGTCGGGCACGGTGACCGTCAGCCCACTGCGCGGCTTCTCCCGAGCGGACCGGGCCGCCGTGACCGAGCAGGGGCAGGCCCTGGCGTCCTTCCTCTCCGACAACGAGAGCGACCGGGTACGGGTCGAGTCGTCTCCCCGGTGACGGACCAGGGCGGTCCGACACCGGGGGGACGACGAGATCAGTCGACGGTCGGCGGGGCCGTCCTCGCCGCCTCGGCGAGCGCCGCCGCCGCGCTGGCGTACGGGTTGTAGCTGTAGGTGCGGGCCAGGCCGGTCGGCACCGTGAAGTACGCGGCCGACAGTTTCGCCGGGTCGCTGGCGATCTCGCCACGCGCGGGGGCGTCGTTGCCGTCGTCCCAGCCCCAGGGCGCGTTGGCCGAGTTGGTCGAACAGCTCCAGGTGCCGACGCCGCAGTCGCCGGACGTGTCACCGGCGAACGTGCCCAGGCTGGCGAACAGGCTCGCGTTGGACCGCTGCGCCCACAGGCCGCCGGTGGCGAAGATGTCGATCAGCTGATACCGCACGTCGCGGTCGTTGCTGCTGCTCGGCGTCTCGGCGACGGTGGACGGGTAGTAGACCAGGCCGTCGCCGTTGATGTCGTACTGAGGGTGGGCCTTGAGGCCGTGGCCCTGCGCCTCCTGCGCCGTCACCGGGTGCTGGAACGTGTCGTGCGGTGACGCCTGGAACCGCAGGGTGCCGTCGATGCTCTCCCCGCCGCTGGTCCAGGTGCTGCCGGTAGGCGTGTAGGAGAAGAAGTCACTGTGCGCGACCGTGACGGCCGAGCGGAGAACGCCGTACGTGGAGCCGTCGCGCTCGATCGCGAACAGCGCGCCCTCACCGTCGTTCTCGTGTTCGGTCTCGAAGAACGGGTGGTCGGTCCAGTCGCGCGGGTGGAAGAAGAGGTACGTGATGTACCAGTGGGTGCTTGTCTCCACCACTGAGTAGTACACGTGCGCGGCAAGCGTGGTGCCAGCCTGGCCAGCCCGGTCCCAGTTGTTGCGTCCGTCCAGGTCGCCGTCGAGGTCGACCCGGGTGAGGTAGTCCGACTGGCCGCTCAGGGCATGGCTGCCGGTGGCGTCGACGTCCTGGTAGTGGATGGGCGCCCAGCGGAGGGCAAGCTCGGCCCGGCTGACGGCGGCGTCGGCGGGGGTCGGTGCGGCCAGCGCGGCAGCCGCCAGCACCGCCGCAGCGCCTGCCGCGACCAGTGCCCTCACCACCCGGGGTCGCCGGGTCGTGCTGATTGCGTCGAGCATGGTGTGCTCCCGTGTCCGAACGAATAGACCACAATGGATTATTCGCGTCCCGAGGGCCTGGCGGGTGTCCCTGCGGCGACGGGAAGACGGACGATGCCCGACGGGAGCGGGATCGGGTTGTATCGATGCCAGCCGGCTGCCATGCTGTGGTTCGGTCGTGCTCGGGGAGCCAGCGCGCACCGGATCTCCTCCGGTCAACGGGGCGCACGAGGTGGCCAGGTCACCCGTGCCGGGCGGCCTCGTCGGCGACCGGAAACCCGAGCGCGGCACCGGCTACCACCTCGGTCATCGGTGCCCGGTAACCACGGAGGTACCGATGCTTCGCATGTTCCTCGCTGTCACGACCATGGCGCTGGCCGCCTCGGCCGGGACAGCCGTCGCCGCCGAGGCGACACCCACGCCGTCGGCCACGCCGACACCGTCGCCGTCGCCGACGATCACCTGCCCGCCGGTGTTACCGATCAGCGCGAACGTGACCGGGACCACCACCACGAGCCTGACCATCACCTACTACCTGTTCCTGAGCCCGCCCTGCGGTTACAACCCACCGATCACCGTCAGCCTCTTCGCCAGCCGCGAGGACGCCCAACAGTGGCGGACGCCGGTGGCCGTGGTCGTCTCCGGGCCGGAGCGCAACGGCACGGTGACCATCGGAGGGCTGACGCCCGACACGGAGTACTGGTACCGGTTCAGTGACCCCGACGGTAAGCGCGATCCGTACCTGATCGGGTCGGCGCGGACCGCCCCGCTGACCGCGTGCCGGGCGACGGCCACGATCGACGCCCGCTGGGGCAGTGGTTTCGTCGCCACGGTCACGGTCCGTAACACCGGGACGCAGCCGTTGGACCGTTGGCGCGTCTCCTGGCGGTGGTCCGGTGACGAGCGGGTCCAGACGGCCTGGGGTGGGGTGGTCGAGACCGTCGGCGCCGACGTCACGGTCCGCAACGCCTCCTACAACGGGACGCTGGCGCTGGACGGGGCGACGACGTTCGGTCTGGTCGTGACGGCCAGCGCGGTTCCCGACGGGTTGACCCTGAGCTGCGCCCGGTGAACCACGTCCGCCCCGCTTCCGGCGCGAAGGCGGGAGCGGGGCGGACGTCGTGTGGATCAGGGCTTGCGGGCCACCGCTCCGTACGCGTCGATGGCGACGGCGTCGGGATCCTCCGGCCGCCACAGGGGGATCGGCACCAGGCCCGGCTCGACCTTGGTCAGCCCTGCGAAGCAGGTGTCGAGCTCCTCGGGGCTGCGCAGGATGTACGGGACTCCGCCGCTCTGTGCCAGCCGCTCGGCGCCGGCGACCACCTCCGGGCTGGTGTCGGTGCCGTCCCAGAGTACGAGATGGCTGCCGGACGGCATCGCGGCCATCGTCCGCTCGACGATCGATCGCACCTCGGCCAGGTCCGGCTCGTAGCCCATCACGCCCATGTACATCACGGCAATCGGTTGGGTGAAGTCGAGCGTCTGCGCCGCCTCGGCGAGGATCTTCTCCGGGTCGTGGTAGTCGGCCGGGACGTAGGTGGTGACACCCTCCGACGTCGTGCTGGCCAGCAGCGCCCGCGCGTGCACCAGCACCATCGGGTCGTTGTCCACGTAGACGATCCGTGCGTCGGGCACGATGCCCTGAGCGACCGCGTGCGTGTTCTGCATGCTGGGCAGGCCGGTGCCGATGTCCAGGAACTGCCGGATGCCCGCCTCGGCCGCGAGGTAACGCACGGCTCGCACCAGGAACACGCGCGACTGCTGCGCCATGAGGACGATCTCCGGGTAGACCTCGGCGACAGCGTCGCCGGCCGCCCGGTCGGACTGGAAGTTGTCCTTGCCGCCCATCCAGTAGTTCCAGATCCGTGCCGCGTGCGGCACGTCGGGCTGAAGCTTCGCGGCGAGTTCGGCGTCCGGGCCGGCCATGCCTGGCTCCTATCGAGGGGTCGTCAGCTGGAGGTCACCACAGCGGTACGCCCGGGATCGTACTCCGGTGATGTCCACTGTCGACCGGGGGTGGACCGGCCGCCGCCGACGGGCTCAGGCTCGTCGTCCTCCTGACGAGGCGAGAGGCTGGGTCAGCGGGTGGGACGCCAACCGAGCGCGGGGCCGAGCCGGGTCGCCATGTCGGTGAGGATCTGTGCGTAGTCCGTCGACGCGAAGGTGAAGGGCAGCGCGAAGGCGACCTCGTCGACCTCGCGGAACGCGGCATGGTCGAGCAGCCGTTCGGCGATCAGGTCCGACGGACCGACGAGGTCAGGGGCGAACATCATCCGGGCCGGTCCCTGCGGCGCCGCCGTGCGCGGCGTCCGCTGTTGGGCGTACTGCTCGTAGCGGGCACGTTGTGACGCGGTGGCGGTGTCGGTCGGGATGACGACGAGCCCCTGCGAGACGCGGGCCCGGTCACCGTCCGGATGGTGGGCGCGAAACGTCCGGATGTGGGAGAGCTGGATCTCGGCGAAGTCGGTGGCGTCCTCAGCCTTGACCACGCTGCTGGTGAGCAGGTTCATGCCCTGCTCGCCGGCCCAGCGCGCGGAGCTGAGGCTGCCCGCCCCGTACCACATTCGGGAAGCCAGCCCGGGAGAGTGTGGCTGCACCCGTCGGGAGAACTCCTCGAAGCCCTCGAACCCGTCGACGTCGCTGGCCGGCTCGCCGCGGACGAGGTCAAGCAGCCGTCGTACCCGCGTGTAGCTGAAGTCCTCCGCGTCAGCGGTGTCCGGGTACAACGATCGTCGCACCCGGTCGAAGTGCATCGGCGGGCCGACGCTCACCCCGGCGTTGAGCCGTCCACCGGACAGGATGTCGACGGTCGCCAGATCCTCGGCCAGCCGCAGCGGGTTCTCCCAACCGAGCGGAATGACCGCCGTGCCGAGCTCGAGATGTCGTGTCCGCTGCGACGCCGCCGCCAGGACCGCGACCGGTGACGAGATGCCGTACTGGAGGTGGCGATGGCGTACCCAGGTGCTGTCGAACCCGAGTTGCTCGCCCAGCTCCATGAGCTTCAGGGTCGCCTCGTGGCCGGCGCGAGGATCGGCCTCGTCGAACAGGCCGATGGTCAGGAAGCCGAGCTTCCGTAGCGGCGCTGATCGTCCGAGTGCGCCTGGTTTCGTCACCGTCTAACTCCATGCCTGCCGAGGATGCGTGAGCGAAGGGCTTGAAATCCTACCTTGTTGGTAGGAAAATCGATCGCATGCCGCCCGTTCGGTTGTTCACCTCTCGCCGGGTCGTCGACCTGATGCGGGTTGCCACGCAGCTCTGTCCGAGCGCGTCCAACCCCGCCTGAACGGGCTCTTCAGCCCTCGCTCGCCCGGCCGCGCCGCCGGTGCGCGACCGGTATCCCCGCACTCCGCCAGCGCGGAGGTGCACCCCGTCGAGGAGGACCTGTGACGATCAACAACGCCCCAACACCCGCCGCCGTGGACCCCCGGCTCCAGTTCGACGAGGAGTGGCGGCAGTGGCACCGACGTCACGAGGAGGTCCGAGCCGACCCGCACGGCTTCCTCGCGGTCACCGGTCTGCACTGGCTCACCTCGGAGCCGCAGCGATTTCCCGACGTACCGGGGGAGTGGCACACCGGTGGGACCGGACCGGTGGTGGCCCTCGGCGACGACGAGGAGCTGATCATCGACGACCTGCCGGTTCGGGGCCGGCACGAGTTCGGGCCGATCGCCGAGCGCGGTGGCGTCACCGTGGGCATCGACGGTGGGGTGCTGGAGGTGGCCCGCCGGGGTGGGCACGACATTCTCCGTCCCCGGCGCCCGGATCACCCGTTCCGGGTCGCCTACCGGGGCACTCCGACCTATCCGCCCGCCCGCCGATGGGTCCTGCACGGCCGCTTCGTGCCGTTCGACAGCCCTCGACCGACCACTGTCGGCGCGGCCGTGGAGGGGCTCACGCACGTCTACGACGCCCCCGGCCAGATCGAGTTCGCGGTTGACGGGGTGCCGCTGAGCCTGACCGCGTTCAACGGCCACGCGCCCGGGAGCCTGTCGGTGCTGTTCACCGACGCCACCTCCGGCGTCACTACCTATCCGGCCAACCGGTCCCTCGCGGTAGGCGCACCCGACGAGCAGGGTCGGGTCACCGTCGACTTCAACCGGGCGACCAACCTGCCGTGCGCGTACACCGACTTCGCGACCTGCCCGTTGCCCCCGGCGGAGAACCGGCTGCCGATCGCCGTCGAGGCCGGCGAGAAAACCCCGTACGAACGGCTGGCGGACACCCCCGCCGACCGTTCGTAGGCCCAGCGGACCAGACCCTCGGGAGGAACGCCATGACCCAGTTCACCGACACCCCGATCGACGCCGACAGCGACACGCTGCGGACGTTGCTGCGCCACCAGGCCAGCACCGTCACTGTGGTCACCGCTCCGGGCTCGCCGGCGGTCGGCTTCACCGCCACCTCGTTCACCTCGGTCTCGCTGGCGCCGCCGATCGTCTCGTTCTGCCTGAACCTCGGGTCGTCGAGCTGGCCCGCGGTTGCCCGTGCCCGCCACGTGGCCGTGCACCTGCTCGCTCACCATCAGCAGGAGTTGGCCCGGACCTTCGCGACGAGCGGCATCGACCGGTTCGCGACACCCACCCGCTGGCGGGCCGGCCCGGAGGGGGTGCCCATCCTCGACGACACTCTGGCCTGGCTCCTCTGCCGGGTCGTCGACCGGGTGACCGTCGGCGATCACGCCGTGGTGCTGGCCGAGCCGGAGGTGCTCCGGCACGCCGACGTCGGTACGCCCCTGCTGTACCACCGAGGGCGCTACGCCGGGCTGGCCGGCGACCACCCGGTGTCCCGCCGTCCCGCCGCCTGAGCGGCGCTGTCACCGGCCCATCCCCACCGAGGAGGTTCGCCGTGCGCGCGATAGTCGCCGCCCCGGACACGCCCGAAGGCTTCCGACTGACGGACCTGCCCGATCCCGTCCCCGGCCCTGGGCAGGTCCTCGTCGAGGTGCGGCACGCCGCCGTCAACGCAGGCGAGATCCGTCACCTCGGTGTCTGGCCGGCCGGGAGCGTGCTCGGGTACGACGCTGCGGGATACGTGGCGCGCGGGGCGACCGACGGGACCGGACCGCGCGAGGGTGAGCGCGTGGTCGCCTTCGGCGCGGGCGCCTGGGCCCGACTCGCGGTGTTCGACGTGGACAGTGTGGCGGTGGTCCCGCCCGCCGTCGACCTGGCCGAGGTGGCCGCGCTGCCCATGGTTGGCCTGACCGCCCTGCGCACCTTGCGGACGTCAGGCGCGCTCCTCGGTCGCCGCGTGCTGATCACGGGCGCGTCCGGGGGTGTGGGTCGGGTCGCCGTCCAGCTCGCCCGGCACGGTGGGGCGTACGTGGTCGCGGCGGTGGGCTCTCCGGCTCGTGGTGGCGGGCTGGCGGAACTGGGCGCCGATGAGGTGGTGGTCGGCCTCGACGCGATCGCCGACCCGGTCGACGTGGTGCTGGAGACGGTCGGCGGCCCCTCGCTGGTGGCCGCCTGGGGTCTGCTGGCCCCTGGTGGGGTGCTGCACAGCATCGGCTGGGCGTCCGGTGAGCCGGCGGCCTTCCCGGTGAACTCCACCTTTGCTCCGGGCGCGGCACGGACACTGCGGTCCTTCGGCGACGCCAGCGCGGCCGGGCCGGATCTCGGGGTCCTGGCCGATCTCGTGGCGCGCGGAGTGTTGCGCTCGCCGATCGGTTGGCGCGGCTCGTGGCAACGTCTCGGGGAGGCGGCCGACGCGCTGCGGGGGCGCCGCGTGGCGGGCAAGGTCGTGCTCGATCTGGATTGAGGGCTGGCCCAGCACTCAGGCGTGATCCCTGCAAATCCTATAGCCTTAGTAGGGTATGCGTCAACGAATCGACGTCCTCCCGTGCGATAGCCGACATCCGGCGACGGATTCGTTGACACCACCACGCGCTGGAGGTGGACTCGGTCCCATGTCCAGCGAGCTGCGGCTGACGATCCGCGGCCACATCGACTTCGGTCGGGTGTGGTCGAGTTCCTGTCTGGCCTGACCCGGCACCCTCGCCCGTAGCCCGGCCCGCCGCACCGGCCTGCCGGGGTGAGGCGCACCGCCGCGCCGCCACCGCACCCGACACCCTCACCGGCCCACGCCCCTGCGCGCGGCCGGGTGTCGGCCTACCCGCTTCCGCCTGCTGGACAGGAGATCTCACCATGCCCGCGAACCGTCTGCGAATGCTGGCCGCCGCCGCGCTCGCTCCACTGCTCGCCGTCGCCGCCGGTTGCTCCACCGGCGCCGCCCCGGCCGCCGAGGCGGCTGGCCAGCCCCGCTCCGGCGGCACCCTCACCTGGGCCGTGGAGACCGAGCCGATCACCCTCAACCCGCACCAGTACGCCCAGGCCAAGGCCCGCCTGCTGGTCTGGAACACCTTCGAGTCGTTGCTCACCTACGACCAGCGGGGCAAGCTGGTGCCCTGGCTGGCGACCGGCTGGACGGTCGCGCCGGACGGGCTGTCCTACACCCTGACGCTGCGCGACAGGGTCACCTTCTCCGATGGCACGCCCTTCGACTCGGCCGCCGTCAAGGCCAACTTCGACAAACTCCGGGAACCCGGGTACGCCCCGGCCGTCGCCGCCGTCCAACTGCGCAACCTCAGGGCCGTCGAGGCGGCCGACCCGCGCACCGTCCGGCTCGTCCTCAGCGCGCCGGACGTGCTCATCCTCGACTTCCTCGCCTCCCCGCAGGGCGCGCAGATCTCCCCGACGTCACTGCGCCAGGCGAAGAACCTCAAGGCCGGTGGCATCGACGTGGTCGGCACCGGGCCGTTCGTGCTGGACCGCTACGTCCCCGGCCAGGAACTGCACTATCGGCGCAACGCCAGTTACGACTGGGCGCCGCCCACCGCGACGCACACCGGCCCCGCCCACCTCGACGGGATCACCTACCGGTTCCTCAGGGAGTCGGCGGTACGCGTCGGCGCCCTCACGTCGAGCCAGGTGCAGCTCATCGAGGGGGTGCCGGCCACCGACCAGCCGCTGATCACCGGCAACCGGACGCTGCGCCTGACCCGCGAACTCAACTCCGGCTCCGCCTACTCCTACTACTTCAACACCTCCCACGCGCCCTTCGACGACCTGCGGGTCCGGCAGGCGTTCCGGGAGGCCGTCGACGTCGACACCGTGTTGAAGTCCGTCTACCGCGACACCGCCACCCGCGCCTGGAGCGTGATCAGCCCATCCAGCCCGCTGTACGACAAGCGCCTCGAAGGCGGCTACAGCGGCGACACCGCCAAGGCGAACACCCTGCTCGACCAGGCCGGCTGGGCTTCCCGGGACGCCGACGGCTACCGGGTGAAGGCCGGCAAGCGGCTCACCGTACGGCTCGTGCAGTCCGCACCCTTCGTCCGGGACCGCCGCGACGTGCTGGCCCAGGCCGTACAGGCCGCCGTCAAGCAGAGCGCCGGCATCGACCTCAGGGTGTCGCTCGTCGACCAGGGCACCGCCACCGACGCGTTCCAGCGCAACGAGTACGAGGTCTTCGACAACTCGCGCGCCGACACCGACGCCGGCGCCGCCCTCAACCTGCTGCTGCACTCGAAGGGCGGCATCAACCGCACCCAGATCAACGACCCGCGGATCGACCAGCTCCTGGAGGCCGGTCAGGCCGCCGCCGACCCGACGAAGCGCGCCAGCATCTACGCCGAGCTGCAACAACAGGTCGTCGCCGAGCAGGCCCTGCTGCTGCCGCTGTACGCCCCGGCAGACCAGATCGCGGCCAGCACCGGCGTGGGCGGGGTGCGCTTCGAGCCCACCGCCGGGGTCCCCGCCAGCGCGTACGACCTGTGGATCGGCAAGTGACATGAGCCGCCCACCCGTACGTGCCGTGGCCCGCCGGCTCGGTGCCGGCCTGGTCGTCCTCTGGGTCGCGGCCACCGCCGCCTACCTGGCGCTGCTGGCCGCCCCCGGCGACACAGTGGACAACATCGTCGGCGACGGTGCCGACACCCCGCAGATCCGTGCCGAGATCGTCACCGAGTGGGGCCTGGAACGGCCGGCCGTCGTGCAGTACCTCGACTACCTCTGGCGGCTCGGCGGTGGTGACCTCGGTCGCTCGTACCTGTTGCAACGCCCCGTCGCGGAGGTGATCGGCGAACAACTCGCCCCCACCCTCACCCTCGCGGTCGCCGCCGCCGGGCTCGGGGTGCTGCTCGCCCTGCTCCTCGCGGTGGCCACCGCCGGGGACCGGCGACCGTGGCTGCGCCGGGTCAGCTCCGGCACCGAACTGCTGCTGGTCTCCACCCCGCCGTTCCTGATCGGGCTCCTGCTGCTCAGTGTGCTGTCGTTCCGGTTCGGGCTCTTTCCGGTCTCCGGCGATCAGGGCATCGCCGCGTTGGTGCTCCCCGCCGTCACCCTCGCGCTGCCCATCGCCGGGCTGCTGGCTCAGGTGCTGCGCGACGGCATCGACAAGGCCCTCGACGAGCCCTTCGTGCTCACCGCCCGCGCCCGGGGCGTTCGGGAACGGACGGTGTTGGTGCGTCACGCGTTGCGGCACGCCCTCCTGCCGGTCGTCACCCTGGCCGGCTGGCTCTTCGGCATCCTGCTCGGCGGCGCCGTGATCGTCGAGCAGGTCTTCGGCCGCCCCGGCCTCGGCCAGGTCACCCTCACCGCGGTCACCACCCGGGACATGCCTGTGGTGCTGGCCGTGGTCACCCTCTCGGCTGCCGTCTACGTCGTGGTCAACACCGCGGCCGATCTGGCGTACCTGCTGATCGACCCACGTCTGCGAAGGAGCTGACCCCGATGACCGTCACCCTGGGCCCTCCGCTCACCGAAGCCCCCGCGCGGATCCTCGCCGACCCGGCCGACCCGGCCGTACGCCGACGGTCCCGGCCGCGACCAGGCCTGCTGGCCGCCGGGACGTACCTCATCCTGCTGGTGGTCGCCACGACCTGGCCGGCGGCGCTCGCCCCCGGCGATCCGCTCGCGGCCGACCCCCTCGCCGTGCTCAGCCCGCCCGAGGCGGCGCACTGGTTCGGCACCGACCACCTCGGTCGCGACGTCTGGACGCGGGTGGTGCACGGCGCCGGCCACTCGCTCACCATCGGCGTCGCCGCCACCGCCCTCGCGGTGACCGGCGGCGTGCTGCTCGGCCTGCTCGCCGGCCTCACGCACCGGATCGCCGACGAGGCGCTGAGCCGCACGTTCGACGCATTGTCGGCGTTCCCCATGCTGCTGCTGGCCCTGCTGTTCATCGCTGTCGCCGGCCCCGGCACCGCCAGCCTGATCATCGCCATCGGCATCGCCACCCTGCCGCACCACGCCCGCGTGGTCCGTGGTCAGACGCTCATCGTCCGCCGCTCGGGCTACGTCGAGCAGGCCGTCACCTTCGGCCGGTCCCGACCCCGGCTGGTGCTGCGGCACGTGCTCCCCAACGTGGTCGGCCCGGTGCCGGTGCTGGCGGTGATCGGGCTCGGTGAGGCGATCCTGGCCGCCGCCGGGCTCAGCTTCCTCGGCATGGGTCCACAGCCGCCGTCGCCGGAATGGGGCGCGATGCTCTCCGAAGGGCGCAACTACCTTCAGGTCGCCTGGTGGATCAGCATCCTGCCCGGCCTGGCGGTCACCGCAACCGTGGTGTCGCTGACCGTCGTCGGACGCCACTGGCAGGCCCGCTTCGACGGGCGGCGGCACTGATGGCCCCCCTGGTCACGGTCGAGGACCTGCACGTCGACTTCGACACCCCGACCGGCCGGGTGGCCGCGGTACGCGGGATCAGCTTCACCGTCGAGCGTGGCGAGTGCGTGGCCGTCGTCGGAGAGTCCGGCTCCGGCAAGAGTGTCACCGCTCGTACCCTGGTCGGTCTCGCCGGCCCGGGCGCGCGGGTCCGCGCCGCCCGGCTGGAACTAGCTGGCCACGATGTGCGAGGACACCGGCCACGGGACTGGCGGCGCGTGCGTGGCCGCCTCGCCGGGCTGGTGTCGCAGGACGCGCTGGTCTCCCTCGACCCGCTGCGCACAGTGGGCGCCGAGATCGGTGAGGTGCTCACCACCCACGAGATCGTCGGCCGCCGGGAACGAGCCGGCCGGATCACCCACCTGCTCGACGAGGTCCACCTGCCGGAGCCGGAGCGCCGGGCCCGGCAGTACCCGCACCAGCTCTCCGGTGGGCTGCGGCAGCGGGCACTGATCGCCTCCGCGATCGCCGGGGAGCCGGCCCTGCTGATCGCCGACGAACCGACCACCGCGCTGGACGTCACCGTGCAGGCGCAGATCCTGCGGCTGCTCGCGGAGCGACGCGCAGCCGGAGTGAGTCTGCTGCTGATCAGTCACGATCTGGCGGTCGTCGCCCAGGTCGCCGACCGGGTCCTGGTGCTGCGCGACGGTCAGATCGTCGAGCACGGCCCCACCGACCAACTGCTGCGGGCGCCGGCACATCCGTACACCCGGCAGTTGCTGGCCGCGGTGCCCTCCGCGACCTCGCGGGGCCGCCGGCTGGCCGGAGCGGCGCGGGCCGGGGACGCACGGGCGACGCTGCCCGCCCGGCCCGAGGTCCGCGCCGACGACACGGTGCTCGACGTCGACGGCCTGACCAAGAGGTACGGGGAGCACACCGTCGTGCGGGACGTCGCCTTCACCATCGCGCGGGGCGAGACGCTCGGCCTGGTGGGGGAGTCCGGCTCCGGTAAGAGCACAGTGGCCCGGATCGTCACCGGTCTGCTCGACGCCGACGCGGGCACCGTCACCTTCGAGGAGACGCCCTGGGCCGGCGTGCCGGAGCGAGCCCGCCGTCCGCTGCGGCGCAGGTTGCAGCTGATCTCGCAGGACCCGCTGAGCTCCTTCGACCCGCGCTACACCGTCGGGCGGGTCGTCGCGGAAAACCTCGACCCGGGCGTCGGCCGCGCGGACCGCCGCGATCACGTCGTCGACCTGCTGCGTCGCGTCGGGCTCGGCGCGGACCTGGTCGACAGGCACCCCCGGCAGCTCTCCGGCGGGCAGCGGCAACGCGTCGCCATCGCCCGCGCCATCGCTCCCCGACCCAGTCTGATCATCTGCGACGAACCGGTCTCCGCTCTCGACGTCTCCGTGCAGGCCCAGGTCCTCGACCTGCTGGCCGAGCTGCGCGCCACCGACGGCACCGCCCTGCTCTTCATCTCCCACGACCTGGGTGTGGTGCACCACCTCAGCGACCGGGTGCTGGTCATGCACGACGGCGCGGTGGTCGAGCAGGGCCCGGTCGGCGACGTCTTCACCTACCCCCGACACGACTACACGCGGTCCCTGCTGAACGCGCTGCCCACGCTGGTCACCGCCGGCCGACCGGAGGAGAAGAACCCATGACCGAGAAGAGCCTGCACCTGGCCGTGGCCCTCGACGGCCTCGGCTGGCACCCCGCCGCCTGGCGGCTCTCGCACGCCGACGCGACCGCGCCGCTGACCGCCCGCTACTGGAAGGCCCTCGCCGGCGAGGCCGAACACGCCGCCCTGGACCTGCTCACCATCGACGACAGCCTCGACCTTCAGACGTCGCGGCACGACGGCCCCGACGACCGCGTCGACGAGGTCCGGGGGCGCCTCGACGCGGTGCAGATCGCCTCCCGACTCGCCCCGCTGACCCGGCACATCGGGCTGATCCCAACCACCAGCACCACCCACACCGAACCGTTCCACCTCTCCACGGCGATAGCCACCCTCGACCACATCAGCGGTGGGCGGGCCGGTTGGCGGCCCAGGGTCTCCGCGCGCAGGGCCGAGGCCGGGCACTTCGGTCGCCGTGACATTCCGCCCCTGGACCTGACCCGGCTCGACGAACCGGAAGCCGTACGGCTCGTCGGCGACCTCTTCGCCGAGGCCGGCGACGCCGTGGAGGTGGTCCGCCGGCTCTGGGACAGCTGGCAGGACGACGCCGTGATCCGGGACGTGCCCACCGGCCGCTTCGTCGACCGGGAGCGACTGCACTACATCGACTTCACCGGCCGGTGGTTCTCCGTCAAGGGCCCCTCCATCGTGCCCCGGTCCCCGCAGGGGCAGCCGGTCGTCGCCGCGCTCGCCCACTCGTCGGTGCCGTACGCGTTCGCCGCCCGGCACGCCGACATCGTCTTCGTCACCCCGACCGACGCCGGACACGCCGCCGCGATCGTGGCCGAGGTGCGGGCGACCGAGGAGACCGTCGGCCGGGCGGGCGCACCGCTGCGCGTCCTCGCCGATCTGGTCGTCCTGCTCGACGAGACGTCGACGCTGGCCCAGCACCGCCGGGCCCGCCTCGACGAGCTGCACGGCGCGCGGTTCACGTCCGACGCGTCGATCGTCACCGGCACCGCGGGGGAGTTGGCCGACCTGCTCGCCGAGTGGCACCGCGCCGGGGTGGACGGTTTCCGGCTGCGGCCCGCCGTGCTCCCCGACGACCTGACCACGATCAGCCGGGCCCTGGTGCCGGCACTGCGCGACCGGGGCCTGTTCCGTGCCGGCTACCCCGGCGGGACGCTGCGCGACCTGCTCGGCCTGCCCCGACCGGCCAGCCGCTACGCCGTCGCGGCGACCGACTGAGCACTGGAGACCGTCATGCCCAAGCAGATCATCCTGGCCGCGCACTTCCCCGGCGTGAACAACACCACCGTCTGGAGTGACCCCGCCTCCGGCAGCCAGATCGACTTCTCCTCCTTCGTCCACCTGGCCCGCACCGCCGAGCGGGGCAAGTTCGACTTCCTCTTCCTCGCCGAAGGATTGCGGCTACGCGAGCAGCGGGGCCGCATCCACGACCTGGACGTCGTCGGACGCCCGGACACGTTGACAGTCCTCGCCGCCCTCGCGGCGGTCACCACCCATCTGGGGCTGGCCGGCACCCTCAACACCACCTTCCGGGAGCCGTACGAGCTGGCCCGGCAGTTGGCCAGCCTCGACCACCTCTCCGGCGGTCGGGCCGCCTGGAACGTCGTCACCACCTCCGACGCGTTCACCGGGGAGAACTTCCGCCGGGGCGGCTACCTCGACCGCGCGCTGCGCTACGAGCGGGCCGCCGAGTTCGTGCGTACCGCGCGGGAGTTGTGGGAGTCGTGGCCGGCGGGAGCCATCGCCGGCGACCGGGACGGCGGCCGGTACGTCACCGAGGCCGCCCCCGGCGCCTTCGCCCACCACGGGGAGCAGTTCGACATCGCGGGGCACTTCACGGTGCCCCGCAGCCCCCAGGTGCACCCGGTGATCCTGCAGGCCGGCGACTCGCCCGACGGTCGTGAGTTCGCTGCGTCCAGCGCCGACGCGATCTTCTCCCGACACGGCACCCTGGAGGACGGCCAGGAGTTCTACCGGGACGTGAAGTCCCGGCTCGCCCGGTACGGCCGCCACCCCGACGACCTGTTGGTCATCCCCGGTGTCACGTTCGTGCTCGGCGACACCGACGCCGAGGCGCAGGAACGCGCTCACCACATCCGCCGCCAGCAGGTCAGCCCGCAGACCGCGATCCTGCTGCTGGAACAGCTCTGGAACCGGGACCTGTCCGGGTACGACCCGGACGGCCCGCTGCCCGCCGAGGACCCGGACGTCTCCGGCGACGCGATCAGCCGGGGCCGGGCCGGCATGTATCCCGACCCGGTCGGCACCGCCCGGCAGTGGCGGGCCCTGGCCGAGGAGAAGGGGCTGGGCATCCGGGACCTGATCATCGAGGTCACCGGCAGGCAGTCCTTCGTCGGCACCGCGCAGCAGGTCGCCGAGCGGATGAACCACTTCGTGCAGTCGGACGCCGCCGACGGATTCATCCTGGTGCCACACCTGACCCCGGGTGGGCTCGACGAATTCGTCGACCGGGTGGTTCCGCTGCTTCAGGAGCGTGGCGTCTTCCGCACCGAGTACGCCGGCAGCACCCTGCGCGAGCACCTGGGCCTCGGCCCTGCCGTGACCCCGACGGCGTCCGCCTGACCCTCCAGTCGAAAGCGACGGTCCCCGCGTGAAGTTCCTGCTGATAACGCTCATCACCCACCTGCCCGACCCGGTCACCGGCCGGCAGAGGAGCACCACCGAGCGGTTCCGGGAGGTGGTCGACACGGCAGTCCTGGCCGAGGAGCTCGGGTTCGACGGGTACGGCGTCGGCGAACGGCACGAGCGCCCGTTCATCTCGTCGTCGCCGCCGGTGGTGCTGAGCCACATCGCGGCCCGCACCTCCACGATCCGGCTGTTCACCGCCGTCACCACGCTCAGCCTGCTCGACCCCGTCCGCGCCTACGAGGACTACGCCACCCTCGACCACCTCTCCGGCGGCCGACTCGAACTGATCATCGGCAAGGGCAACGGCGCGGCGCAGGCGCAACTGTTCCACGTCACCGCCGAGGACCAGTGGGACCGCAACCGGGAGGGTTACGAGCTGTTCCGCCGACTCTGGCGGGAGGACAAGGTCACCTGGTCCGGGACGTACCGGCCGTCGCTGACCGAGGCCGAGACCTGGCCGCGCCCGCTCCAGCAGCCCATCCGGGTCTGGCACGGCAGCGCCACCAGCCGGGACTCCGTCGACCTCGCCGCCCGCTACGGCGACCCGATCTTCTCCGCCAACGTCAGCAACCCCATCGAGCCGTACGCCGAACTCATCCGCCACTACCGGGAACGCTGGGCGCACTACGGGCACGATCCGGCCGACGCCCTGGTCGGTGCCGGCACCGCAGGCTTCCACGTGGCCCGTACCTCGCAGGAGGCGATCGAGCGGTACCGGCCGATCTTCGACGCCCGGGTGGCCGCGTTCCGGCGACTCGGCGTGCCACCGGTCTTCGGCACCCTGGAGGACGCCATCGACCGCAGCTCGATCCTGGTCGGCAGCCCACAGCAGCTCGTGGACAAGGTGCTGCGTTACCACGACCAGTTCGGCCACGAGGTCATCCACCTCCAGGCCGACCACGACGGGCTGACCGACAAGCAGCACCGGGAGAGCCTGGAGTTGTTCCAGGCCGAGGTGGCGCCGGTGCTGCGCCGGGAGATCCCCAGCCGTCCCTTCCATCCGTCGGCGACCACCGCCGCCACGGCCTGACCAGAAACGGGGACACCATGCCCTCCACGCCCCTGTCCATCCTCGACCTCGCACCGGTGCCCGCCGGTGGCACCGTCACCGACGCCCTCCGCAACACGGTGGACCTGGCCGGCCGCGCCGAGCAGTCCGGTTACCACCGCTACTGGCTGGCCGAGCACCATCTCGCCGCCGGTGTCGCCAGCTCCGCGCCGGCCGTGCTCATCGGGCAGGTCGCCGCGGCCACCAGCGCGATCCGCGTGGGCTCCGGGGCCGTCCAGGTCGGTCATCGCACCGCCCTGTCGGTCGTCGAGGAGTTCGGCACCCTCGCCGCTCTCCACCCCGGCCGCATCGACCTCGGGCTGGGCCGATCCGGTCAGCGGCGCGTCGAAGCCGCCCGGGAGATCACCGTGCCAACCCCGGTGCCGGTCGAGGCCCGGGTGGTCGACGGACTGCTCATTCCGCCGCCGTTCTCCTACGCCCAGGTCCTCGCCTCACCGCGGTTCGCCCTGAGCAGCGCCCTGCTGCACCAACCGGGCGCCCAGCCACCGCCCTTCGCCGAACAGGTGGCCGACGTGCTGGCCCTGCTACGCGGCGACTACACCGACGCCGACGGTCTGGACGCGCACGCCGTGCCGGGGGAGGGCACCGATCTCCAGGTGTGGCTGCTGGGCAGCAGCGGAGGGGAGAGCGCCCAACTCGCCGGCGCGCTGGGCCTGCCCTTCGCCGCCAACTACCACGTCAGCCCCTCCTCGGTGCTCGACGCGGTCGCCGCCTACCGGGCCGCGTTCCGGCCCTCGACCGCGCTCGCCGAGCCGTACGTGGTCGTTTCCGCCGACGTGGTCGTGGGCGACACCGACGACTCCGCACGCCGGCTGGCCGCACCGTACGGGCCCTGGGTGCGCAGCATCCGCAGTGGCGACGGAGCGATCCCGTTCCCGAGCCCGGAGCAGGCCGCCGCGCTGCGGTGGACCGACGACGACCGCGAACTCGTCGCCGACCGGGTGGACACCCAGTTCGTCGGATCGCCCGCGACGGTGGCCGAGCGGCTGCGTACCCTGCGGGACGTCACCGCCGCCGACGAACTGCTCGTCACCACGATCACCCACGCCCACGCCGACCGGGTCAGCTCCTACGAGTTGCTCGCCAAGGAGTGGAACGACTGATCCGGGGGGTGGGCGGCGGTGGTCAGTCGACCGTCACCGGGTGCCGGACGACACCGTCGAACAGGTACCCGAGAGCGTTGGGGCGGGCCTGGTCCGGCTGGCCGGCCCCGGTGACGTCGGTGGCCCGAGCCCGCAGGGCCCATCGGCCCGGGCGTGGTGGGCGCCAGAGCGCCGTCCAGCGCTGCCAGACGCCGCCCTCGTCGGCGGGGTCGAGGTCGGCGGGTCGCCAGGTCGCCCCGTCGTCGGTGCTGATGTCGACAGTGCGGATCGGGCCGTTGCCCGACCAGGACCGGCCGGGTATCAGCAGCTGCTCGCCGTTCGGGACGCGGACGTCCCACGGCAGCTCGAAGGCGCTCTTGACCACCGCTGTCGTCACGAGCCGGCCGTCGACCGGATGGCCGGGCCCGAACATCCGGTAGAACCGGGTGTTCCACGGGGAGGAGAGGGGAGTCGCGGAGACCTCGATCGGGCCGACCCATTTGATCGAGGAGATGCCGATCCAGCCCGGCACCACCACCCGCACCGGGAAACCGTGGTCGACAGGCAGCGTCTCCCCGTTCATCTCGTACGCCAGCAGCACGTCGTCGAGGGCCTTGGCGATCGGTATCGGGCGACGCACCCGGCCGAGATTCGCCCCGTCGGCCACGAAGTCCGGGTCCAGGCCCTCGGGCTGCACGTCGACCGCGTCGTCGGTCAGGCCGGCGTGGCGCAGGACTGTCGACAGCCGTACGCCCCGCCAGCGCGCCACCCCCACCGCGCCCAGACCCCACGACACCCCCGGCGCGGGGTGGGCCTGCTGGGAGGCGAAGAAGCGGCGACCGTTACCCGCGCACTCCAGCAGGGCGGCGGTCTCCTCGGCGGGCATGGCCCGGAGGTCGCCGTAGTCGAACTCGACCGCGTCGTCGCGGGTCGGCGAGCCCCGCAGGCCGGTCCCGAACAGGCGAAGACGCCACGTGTTTGCGTCCAGTTGCGGACTGCGGGTGTGGTTGCGGACGAAGAACCGGTCGGTGGGGACCGTGAAGCCCTGCCCCGCCATGGCCTCCCACCGCATCTCGGCATTGCCGCCGTGGACTGTGAGCAGCCGTGGGGGTAGTGGCTTGACGATCGTCGCGGCGGCGCGTGACGGGAGGGAGAGTGTCACCCGGAACCTCCCTACGAATTGTTTGTTGGCAAGTCCTATTGAATCAATAGGAGTTCCCGCCTGGCCAGCCAGGCCGGCACCGGCGCGCGTCGCGAGGAATGTTCGGGGTTGTTCGGGCCTGTTCGAGGTGGTTCCGGCCGGCAGCGCGACCGATCAGGCTGGAGTCGGAGCCGGTTGCTCCACGGACAGTCAACGGCAGGGAGAGATCGATGAAGTTGCTCAGAACGCTGGCCATCTCCGCGGCCATGGTCGCGGCGCTCGTGACGGGCGCGGCGGCACCGGCGAGTGCCGACGCCGTCTCCAGCAACGCCTACGGGTCGGCCTACTTCCAGAGCTCCGGGGACTACATCACGCTCACCCATTACACCTACGACCCCTACCCGGGCTTCTACGCCTCCTACGCGGAGTGGTACACCGACTACGGCCGGACCGGGTTCTGCGGCGACAACACCGGTGGTCGGATCGGGTGCAACGAGGACGTCGCGGAGAAGCGGTGGATCAGCATCCGGGTCTGCACCCGCTACGGCGTCTACAACAGCGTCACGTGCGGCGACTGGGAGACCTCCCGCACCTGACCTGCCCGGGATCGGGTCGATGACAGCCGCGCCTGCCGCACCGGGGGCGCGGCTGTCACCTGTGGACCACCCCGTTCTGGTACGCCCACACGACGGTCTGTAGCCGGTCCCGTGCGCCGATCTTGGCCATGGCGCGGCCGAGGTGCGACTTGACCGTGCTGGTCTCGATGAAGAGCCGCTCGGCGATCTCGACGTTCGACAGGCCCTGCGCGAGCAGTTCCACGATCTCGGTCTCCCGCGCGGTCAGCTGGTGCGCCGCCGCCGCGTCGGAGCGGGGAGCGGGTGTACGCCTGGCGAACTCCGAGATCACCCGACGGGTGACGGCCTGGTCGACGAGCCCGTACCCGCTCGCGAGGCGACGGATCGCCTCGATCAGGTCCTCGGGCTCACAGTCCTTGAGAATGAACCCGCTGGCACCGGATTCCAACGCGCCGAAGACGTACTCGTCGAGGTCGAAGGTCGTCACGACCAGCACCGCCGGTGGCGTTCCGGGCGCCTCGGCGACGATCTGCCGGGTCGCGGTGAGCCCGTCGCCGTGCGGCATCCGGACGTCCATGCAGATGACGTCCGGTTGCAGCCGGCGGGCCAGCTCGACCGCTGCGGATCCGCTCGACGCCTCGGCCACGACCTCGATTCCGCCGGCCTGCTCCAGGATGACGCGGAAGCCGGCGCGGACGACGGCCTGGTCGTCGACGAGCATCACTCTGATCATGCGGAGGCCTCCTCCTTCGGGCGGGATGCGGTGGGGCCGTTCGTCGGAAGCGTCGCGGCGACCGACCAGCCACCGGCCGCTGTCGGGCCGGCGGTGAACGTCGCCCCGATCAGCTGCGCGCGTTCGCGCATGCCCACCAGGCCGACACCACCGGTCCGTGCCGCCGGTACGCGGCGCGGCGCGGCGGGTTCGTTCACCACCTCCAGCGACACCGAGCGGGGCTCGAAGCGGAGCACCACCCGCGCCGGGGCGCCCGGGGCGTGCTGTCGGGCGTTGCTGAGCGACTCCTGCGCGATCCGGTAGAGCGCGACGTCGGCGATCGGCGACACGTCGCGGTGCTCGCCCTCCCGGACGAACTCCACCGGGCCGGCGAGGTTGCCCGCGGTGCGGACGAGGTCGTCGAGCATGCCCAGGCCCGGCACCGGAGCGGCGCCCTCGCCGCCCTCGTGTCCCGGCCTCCCCCGCAGCACACCGACGACCAGCCGCAGGTTGTCCAGGGTCTCCTTGCCCTGGCTCCGGATCCAGGCAACGCCGGCCTTCGCGGCGGCCGGGTCACGGTCGATCAACCGCTCGACCGCCGCGGCCTGCACGACCATGCCGGAGAGGTGGTGGGCCGCCACGTCGTGCAACTCCCGGGCCATCCGGGAGCGTTCCGCGCCGATCGCCGCCTGGGCCTTCGTGTGCTGCTCCCGGATCGCCTCGTCCGCTCGCACCCGGACCAGCTCGACGTAGCGCCGGTAGGTGGCCACGTAGCCGCCGACGAACGTCGCGCTGGCGTAGGTCAGGGCGCTCGCCGAGACGTACGCGACGGCGGTCAGCAGATCCGGGGTCACCGCGACAGCCGCCCCGACCGACTCCACCACCACTGCCGCGCCGGCGGCCAGCAGCGCGCGCCGAACCGGCAGCAACGACCCGACGGTGTACGCCACGACGAACGGTGCGATGCCCCGGATGGTCGCCTCGGGCAGGGAGGCGCCGATGATGGGCAGTTGGAGGCCGACGATCAGCGCGAGGCAGAGCAGTGGCCGGACCCGACGCAGGCACAGCAGGATCGCCTGCGCGCAGCACATGGCGACGAGCAGCCAGGCCCGCGTCGGGTCGAACGACACCCCGTCCACCGGTGCCACGAACCAGAACAGCACTGTCAGCAGTACGAACGTCAGGACGGTCAGCACGCCGGCGAGCAGGCAGTCCCGGGGGAACACGCCGGTCACCCCGAGCCGGGTGAGCCGTCCGTCGAGCCACTTCGTCAGTCGGGGTCTGTCGGGTTCGGTGTCGGTGCGGTCCCTCATGCGGTGCGCATCCTTGCTCCGGATCGTCCCGGGTCGGGCGGGTCAGTAGGAGATGCTAGGCGCGAGCAGGTGGAACTCCACGGCGAACCAGCCCGCGCCGGCGAGAGCGACCAGGATCAGGCTGCTGCCGGCGATCCGTCGCCAGCCGACGTGGCGTCGGACGTCGTCGACCAGCCGGACCGTGGCGGGCACCACGCCGAGCAGACCAACCAGTTGCAGCACCTGGATGGTGCGCAGGGCGGCACCGGGAACGTCCTGCAGGCTCATGATGCTGATGATGCTCAGCACCCAACCGGCGAACGCGAGCAGCGTGCCGGCGACGGCGAGACGGCTGAGGATCCGCGCGGTACGCCCCGCCCGCTCCCGGGGAGCGCGGCCGAGCCGACGGCGGACGATCGCGCCGACCGGCCAGGACAGAACGGCGAGGAGCAGCACGACTGTCGACAGGGCGAGCACCGGGACGGCCACCGTGGAGGCACGGGCGGCTTCGACGGGCAGCAGCGTGAACGCGGGGTCGAGACTGATCGCCTCCACCCGGTCGTCGGTGGCCCGCATGGCGATCGTGCGCTGCCCGCCGACCTCGCGCCAGACCCAGGGCGCCACCTCCTCGTACAGGGCGGGAGAGTCGGAGAGCGGGCCCGGCTCCAGCAGCAGCCGGTCGCCGTCGGCGACGCTGACCGTCGTCCGTCCGACCAGGCCGATCGCGGTCAGGAAGTTGCTCCGTACCGCTCGCGAGGACTCGTACGTGCCGGCGGCCAGTGCGGCGTGCTCGGCGGTGGTCGCCGGGTCGACGCCGACGGTCGGCTGGTCGTCGCGGGCGGGGAAGTAGCGGTCGGCGAAGCCGTTCACGATCGACTCGCGAAGTTCGTTGCTGTCGAGCGCGCCGGAGCCGTTGCTGTTGAGGGAGAGGAAGATGCCGGCCCGGTCGTCGGGGTAGATCTGCAGGTGGGAGTGGAAGTACTTGGTGTCGCCGCCGTGGCCGAGGATGCGGTGACCGTTGCGGTCCTCCGCGAAGAATCCGAGTGTCATCCGCGGTCCGTCGGCCAGCGTGCCCAACGACGTCGAGTCGAGTGCCGGCCGCTGCATCAGCTCGCGGGTCGGTTGGTCCAACAGGGGCGCGAAGCCCACCGGCTCGCCGAGCTGGGCGAGCATGAATCGCGCCATGTCGGTCGCCGGGGCGCTCAGCGCACCGGGCGGGGGCGTACCGACGATCTCGAACGGCGCGGCCGGCCCGGCAGAGGTGTCGTACCCGTTGGACATCCGGTCACGCAGCGCCGCCGGGAGGGGCTGCTCGAAGGTCGACGACGGCATGCCCGCGCGGTCCAGGATGTTGCGCTGGACGTACTCCTCGAAGCGCGTCCCGCTGACGCGTTCGACGATGTAGCCGGCGAGCGCGTTGCTGTAGTTGGAGTACGCCGGGACGGTGCCGGGTTCGTAGATCTGCTCCGGCGGGTCGGTCATCAGAGCCCTGCGCAGGTTGACGTTGCCGCCGTCGGTGCCGATGAGGCCGGCGATCCGCTCCTCGAAGCCGGCGGTGTGCGTCAGCAGGTGCCGCAGGGTGACGGCCCGCTCGTAGTGGCGCGGCAGATCGAAGTCGAGGTACGTCGTGACGTCGGCGTCGAGGTCGAGCTTTCCGCTCTGCACGAGTTGCAGCACCGCGGTGGCGGTGACGAGCTTCGACACCGATCCCATCCGGAACAGGTGCCGGTCCGGGTCGACCGGCACCGCCCCGTTGCCGCCGGTGCCGGTGTCGGCGTACCCGTACCCCCGGGTTGTGATGATCTTGCCGTCGTTCACGACGGCGACAGTGGCTCCCGCGATGCCGGTACGGTCGAGCGCCGCCGGTAGCAGGCCGTCGAGCCAGGCGTTGACGTCGGTGTCGGTCAAGGCGGAACCGCTCGCTGCGGCGGGTGCCGCCGGAGCGTCGACGTGCGGTGCGGGGTGGTGCTGCGGCGCGCCGCAGCCGGCGGCGCTCACGGCGATGACGACAGCGATCGCCAGCACCGCGCCGAGTCGGACGACACGCCGGTGTCGCCGCAACGGAAGAAGAGAGAGTGGGCGCATTGTCTGCCAGTGCCTTCCCAGGCGAACGGGTGTCCGGAGCAGGTCCGTAAGGCGTCACCCGATGCCCTGGAACAAGCCTGTTCGAGCGATCGCCCCCAGCCATCTGGCGCAGGACGGCAATGCGCTTACGACCTGAGGAGGAGGGCGGATGCACCGATGGAGCAGTGCGGGCGGTTCCCGCAGTTGAACGATGCGTACGCCGATCTGCGGGTTTGCCCACCGATCGAGGGACATCGTTTGACTTGTGCGTCGAACACATCTTTGATGGTCGATGTACATGTTCGGCGTGGTCGGGCGCTTGGTCGTCTGGGTGGGCCGGTCGGTGCCCTGAGCCTGGAGGACGGATGCGAGTCATCGCGCGGAGAAACCCGAGCCACCCACGACGGCGGCTGCTGCCGGCGGCGATGGCGGCGGTGACGCTGCTGAGCCTGGCCGTTGGTGTGCCGGCGTCCGCCGCGGCGCCGTCGACAGTCGTCGGCGTGGCCAGCGGTCGTTGCCTGGACGTGGTCGGCAACGTCCGAACCGCGGGCGCCGGCATCAACATCTACGACTGCAACGGTCAAGCCAACCAGGCGTGGACGTTCACCTCGGCTGGTGAGCTGCGGGTCTACGACGAGACGATGTGCCTGGACGTGGTCGGCCAGGACACCACAGCGCCGGCCGCGCTGCAGATCAACGGCTGCACCGGCGGCGCCAACCAACGGTGGCGGATCACGACCTCGCAGACCATCGTCGGCGTCCAGTCCGGCCTCTGTCTGGATGTGAGCGGCGCGGGCACCGCGAACAGCACGACAGTCGGTCTCTGGACCTGCAACGGGCAGTCCAACCAGCGGTGGACGACGTCTCTGGGTAGCGCCGACACCCAGCCGCCGACGGCGCCGGGCAGTCCACGGGTGAGCGGCCTGACCTGCAACTCGGTGACGTTCGCGTGGAACGCCTCGACGGACAACGTGGCGGTGGCCTTCTACGACATCTACCACGATGGGCAGTTGATGACGTCGGTGAGCGGCACGACGCTCTCCACCAACCTGACCGTGGTGGCCGGGGCGACCTGGGGGCTGTACGTCAACGCCCGCGACGCCGCCGGCAACGTGTCGCAGGCGAGTTCCACCGTCTCGATCACGCCGCCTCCCTGCCAGGCCGACAGTCAGCCACCAACGGCGCCGCAGGGCCTCAGCGGCACAGCGTCGGGCACCACGGTGACCCTGCGCTGGACGGCGTCGACCGACAACATCGGGGTTCGGGCGTACGACATCTACCGGGCCGGCGTGAAGGTGGGCACTGTCACCGGCGCGCCGCCGGCGACCACGTTCACCGACAGCGGTCTGGTGGCGAACACCGCGTACCAGTACTACGTGGTGGCTCGGGACGCGCAGGACAACGCCTCGTCGCGCAGCGGCACCGCGACGGTGACCACGGGCACGGCGTGCGCCAACCCGGTGTGCGGCGTGCGGCAGGTCACCACCGACACCGACATCCCGTGGGGTCTGGTGACCCTGCCGGACGGCAGCGTCCTCTACAACCGCCGCGACGCGCACGACATCATCCAGCTCAACCCGACCACCGGGGCCAAGACCAACCTGGGCACGGTGCCGAACGTGCAGAGCACCGACGGTGAGGGCGGCCTGCTGGGGCTGGCCATCTCGGCCAGCTACTCCAGCGACCGCTGGCTGTACATCATGCACACCTCGCCGAGCGACAACCGCATCGTCCGGATCAGGCTGGAGAACGGGCGACTCAACACCGCCAGCGAGCAGGTGCTCCTCACCGGCATCCGGCGTAACAAGTACCACGACGGTGGTCGCCTGCGGTTCGGCCCGGACGGCAAGCTGTACGCCAGCACCGGCGACGCCCAGAACGGCAACTACGCCCAGGACAGGTCCAGCCTCGAAGGCAAGATCCTGCGACTCAACCCGGACGGCACCGTCCCCTCGGACAACCCGTTCGGCAACTACGTGTGGAGCTACGGCCACCGCAACCCGCAGGGTCTGGCGTTCGACTCGCAGGGCCGGCTGTGGGAGCAGGAGTTCGGCAACTCGATCATGGACGAGACCAACCTGATCACCAAGGGTGGAAACTACGGCTGGCCGGCGTGCGAGGGCACCAGCGGCTCCTGCGGCACGGCCGGGTTCATCGCGCCGGCGCGCACCTATCCGACCGCCGAAGGCTCCTGCTCCGGAATCACGATCGTGCGCGACGCGCTCTACGTGGCCTGCGCCCGGGGCGCTCGGATGTACCGCGCCGTCATCAGCGGCAGCAGCCTGACGAACGTGCAGACCTACTTCAGCGGCACCTACGGTCGGTTGCGGACGGTGGAGCCGGCTCCCGACGGGGGGCTGTGGCTGACCACCACCAACCAGGGTGACAAGGACAGCACTCCGAACAACAGCAACGAGAGGATCCTCCACGTCACGCTCGGCAACTAGTTGCGGTGTTTCCGCAGGGCCACCCCCGTGCTGGCCCTGCGGAGCCGCTCGTGCACCGAGAGAATGACGCGGCGACCTGACCAAACCCTTACCAGGCCAGGACGGCCCGGTGTATCAGGCCGGATCGGTCTGGGCGTGGTGGTCGACCCGTGCGAGGGCGGCGGCGGGATACTCGGCGTCGCCGCTGCCGATGTCGGTCATCAACGCGAGGGCCTCCCGCCAGCTGTCGACCGCCTCCCCGGTGGCGCCGAGGCCGTCGAGACCCACGCCGAGCCAGTAGAGCCCGCGAGCGGTGCTGAGCTGATCGCCGAGGTGTCGAAGGGCCACCGCCGCCCGGGCGTGCCGAACCGTTGACTCGTGCCGCGCCAGGTTCGCGTTCTGGTGCGCGAGGTGCACCTCCAACGGAGGAATCTGCTGCCGGATGTCGTTCTCGACGGCGATCCGCAGCGCCTCTTCGAGGAGGGCGAGCGACTCCTGCGCCCGACCCTGCTCGGTGTAGAGCCACCCGAGGTTGCTCAGGCAGACACACAGGATGAAGACGTCGTCCAACTGCCGGGCTGCGGCCAGGGCGAGCCGCAGATGCTTCTCGGACTCGTCCCAGTCGCCCTTCTGCCCGTAGGCGTTGCCAATGTTCATCCGGCTGACGACCTCGTCGCGGGGGGAACTCTGCTCCAGGTTGACCTGCGCGGCGATCTCCATCCACCGAATGGCCTGGTCGAAGTCCCGCCCCAGCGCGTAGGCGACACCGAGCCCGTTCGCCATCAGCCGCTCACCGTCGGGCCGGTCGTCGAGGCGCGCCGCGACCACCCCCAACTCGTGAGTCTCCCGCAGGGTCGTCAGGGCGTGGGTTCGTACCAGAAAGCTGTACTGGCAGTCGGCGAGCTGCCACGTTTCCCGCGCCAGTCCGAGACTGTCGCAGATCCTGACCAACGCCACCAGGTTGCCGCCCTCCACCTGGAACCACGAACTGGCGGCACCCATCGAGTCGAAGGTGGGTGCCTGCGGGAGTGGATGCGCGATGCGCATGGGCACGGACGTGCGGAGGCGCTGGAACACGCTCTGAGCGGCCACACCCTGCTGGACGTACGCGTCGGCGAGCCGCCCCACCGCGAGCAGGCGTTCGTGCTCGGAGTCCTCCCGCTCGGCCCGCTCAGCGCCGTAGAGCCGGAGCAGGTCGTGCATCTGGTAGCGGCCCGTGCCGTCGTCGTCGAGGAGGTAACGGTCCACCAACGCGTCGATGTTCTCCTGGATCTCGCTCTCGGCCTGACCGGCGAGGACCGCCACCGCAGCGGTCGACAGCACCGTGTTCGGCACGAGCCCCAACAGCCGGAACACGCGCGCCGATGCGGCCGGTAGCGCGCGATAGGACACCGCGAAGACACCGCGTACCGCGCTGTCGCCCTCGACGGCCAGCCCGGACAGCCGCTCTCGGGCGTCCGCCAGCTCCAGCAGCAGATCTGGGACGGTCAGACGTTCGTCCACGACGATCCGTGCGGCGGCGACGCGCAGGGCCAGTGGGAGGTTTCCGCAGAGCGCCGCCAGCCGGAGGATCTCGTCCCGACCCGCCGCCGCACGATCCGCGCCGATCATCGTGGCCACGAGCCGGTACGCCTCGTCGTCGGACAGCAGGCCCAGCCTCAGGCTCTGCGCCCCCTCGTGGGCCACCAGCCCGTCGAGACGATTGCGGCTGGTGATGACCGTCAGGCAGTTCGCCGACGCCGGGAGCAGCGGACGCACCTGTTCGGAGGAGACGGCGTTGTCGAGCAGGACCAGCACCCGCCGGTCCGCGAGCGTCGACCGGTACAGGGCCGCGGCCTCGTCGACGTCGAGGGGGATCCGCTCCGGTGGCACGCTCAGCGCCCGCAACAGCTGACCGAGTGCGTCGATCGGACGGGTCGGCGAGTCGGTTCCGTGGCCGCGCAGGTTGACGAACACCTGGCCGTCCGGATAGCGCGCGGCCGCCCGATGCGCCCAGTGCACGGCCAACGCCGTCTTGCCGAGCCCGCCGATTCCGCCGATCGTGCAGATCGGGGCGACACCGGAGGGCGCCCCGCCGTCGCTGACGGCGTTGTCCAGGGCCACGAGATCCGCGTCGCGGCCGATGAATCCGGGGATGTCGCGCGGAAGGTGCCGAGGCGCGGCCACTGTGTTGTCGGCGCTGGGCGTCGGAAACGCGAGCTCCGGATCGTCGGCGAGGATCCGTTGGTGCAGGCGCTGGAGATCCTGGCCGGGCTCGACGCCGAACTCCTCGACCAGCGTCCGGCGCGCGTCACGGTAGGCCTCCAAGGCTTCGGTACGCCGGCCCGACCGACTCAGCGCCACCATGAACAGCTCGATCCCGTGTTCCCTGGTCGGGAACTCCCGTACCAGGTCGGCCAGCAGCCCCACCACCCGGACATGCTCACCGGCCGCCAGTTCGGCCTCCACCCGCCGCTCGAACGCGGCCAACCGCCGCTCCTCAAGTCCACGCCCGAGCCGCTGACGCAGTGCCTCGTCGGCCACGCCGGCCAGCAGCGGACCACGCCACAGGTCGAGGGCCGCCGCCAGAGCCTGAGCACGAACCGCCGGATCCGCGATCGTGCGAGTCCGGGCCACCTCTGCCGTGAACCGGTGCAGGTCGACAGTCGCGGGGTCCACGTCGATCAGGTAACCCGCGCCGCGCGTGACGATGCGAACGCCGTACGGGGCGAGCCTCCGCCGCAGCCGGGCCACGTAGGTGTGCAGGGTGGCGCGACGATCCGCGGCGTCGACGTCACTCCAGAGCAACTCGATCAGACGTTCCGTCAGCAGCACCCGGCCGGGCTCCAGCAACAGCAACCCCAGCAGGCAGCGCTCCTGCCGTCGACCCAGCTCAACCGGCCTGCCCCGGTGGCTGGCCGCGACATCTCCGAGCACCTGGAACTCCACACGGCGCAGCGTATCGGGTATCGATTGCCTTCTACCGCAACGCGAAACCGGCAGTGGTGGGGCGCGGGTCAGACCGGATTCTCGCTCAGCCGCTGGTCAGGAGCACGAGTTGCTGAGTCGCCCGGGTCATCGCGACGTAGCGGTCGACCGCCCCTTCGATGCCGGTGCCGAACCTGTCCGGGTCGATGAGGACTACCAGGTCGAACTCCAGCCCCTTGGCCTGCTCCGGGCTCAGCGACCGGACGCGGGCCGTGGGCGGGAACGTCGGGTCGCCGATCACGCACGCGATCCCGTCGGCGTGCGCGGCGAGCCAGGTGTCGAGGATCGAGCCCAGTTCGGCGACCGATCCGTGCACGACGGGGAGCCCGTTGCCGCGGATGGAGGTCGGCACGTTCGCGTCGGGGAGCGCGGCCCGGATGATCGGCTCGGCCGCCGCCATGACCTCCGCCGGCGTCCGGTAGTTGATGCTCAGCGAGGCCACTGTGACCCGGTCGAGGCCGACCCGCTTGAGGCGTTCCTGCCACGACTCGGTGAACCCGTGCCGGGCCTGGGCGCGGTCGCCCACGATGGTGAAGCTGCGCGACGGGCAGCGTGCCAGCAGCATCTGCCACTGGGCGTCGGTCAGCTCCTGTGCCTCGTCGACGACGATGTGCGCGAACGGGCCGGCCAGCAGATCCGGATCGGCGTCCGGCAGGGCCGACCCGTCGACCAGGACGTCGCGCAGGTCGGGTTGGCGCAGCATCGTCAGCAGGCCCTCGCCGTCGTCGTAGGCGTCGGCCGCGAGCAGTTCGTCGACGACCCGGGCCATGTGCTCGCGTTCGACGGCGGCGGCCGGGTCGTCCCGGCGGATGCGCCCCGACCTCTCCGCGTCGCCGAGCCGCTGCCGTGCCGCGTCCAGCAGCGGCAGGTCGGACACGGTCCAGGCCCGCGGGTCGTCGCGTTGCAGCCTGCGGACCTCCTCCGGGCTGAGCCACGGCGCGCACCTGCGCAGGTACGCGGGCACCGACCACAGGTCACCCACGAGATCGGCCGCGTCGAGCAACGGCCAGGCGCGGTTGACGGCCGCCCGCAGTTCCCGGTTACGCAGCAGCGAGTTGCGGAGCACGTCGTCCGGCTCGTCGCCGTCGTACCTGTCGGTGAGGATCGTGAGCAGCTCCTCCCAGATCTCCTCGCGCGCCTCGTTGTGCGGGGTGCCCGGGCCCGGCGCCTGGAACGCGTCGGCCCAGTCGTCGGCGCGCAGGCGGATGTCGGTGTCGCCGACCGTGATCGTCATCGGGGCTACCGGCGGGTCCTCGTAGAACCGGACGGCCGCGTCGATCGCCCGGATCAGGTCGGCCGAGGACTTCAGCCGGGCCACCTCCGGGTCGGTGTCGTCGGTTGCCGCGCCCCCCTCGGCGACGAGGTCACGCAGGGTGCAGGTCTGCACGTCCTCCTCTCCGAGGCTGGGCAGGACGTCGGCGACGTAGGCGAGGTAGGGCTGGTGCGGCCCCACGAAGAGCACCCCACCCCGGCGCTGACCGAGGCGCGGGTCGGAGTAGAGCAGGTACGCGGTGCGGTGGAGAGCGACGACGGTCTTTCCGGTGCCCGGACCGCCGTCGACCACGAGGGCGCCGGCCGACCCCGCCCGGATGATGGCGTCCTGGTCGGCCTGGATCGTGCTGAGCACGTCGCGCATCCGGGCCGACCGGGCGCTGCCCAGGCTGGCGATGAACGCGGACTGGTCGTCGAGCGCGACGGCGTGCCCCACGAACCCGTCCGGCGTGAACACCTCGTCCCAGTAGTCGCTGATCCGGCCGCGGGTCCAGCGGTAGCGGCGGCGGCTCGCCAGGCCCATCGGGTTGGCGTGGGTCGCGCCGAAGAACGGCTCGGCGGCAGGTGAGCGCCAGTCGAGCAGCAGCCGCCGGCCTGTGCTGTCGGTGAGGCCGCGACGTCCGACGTACACGGGCTCGGGGTTGTCCGCCTCGACCACGTGGCCGAGGCACAGGTCCAGCCCGTAGCGGCTCAGCGAGCGCAGGCGGGCGGTCAGCCGGCGGACCTCCTCGTCCCGGTCGACGGCCTGCCGGCCCTTGCCGCCGGGCGCCCGGCGCGCGGTGTCGAGCCGGTCGGACAGCTCGGCGCTGAGCTGCGCGAGGCTCTGCGCCATGGCCGCGAAGTGCCGCTCGTCCTGGGCGATGAGCGCCGGGTCGGCCTTGGGGGAGAGGTGACCGGGGAGTTCGAACACGGAGGTAGGCAAGGAATCCAATTCATGACTTCCATTTCGGCAGAATCTGGCCTTGGCCGACGATTCTGCGTCATAAACCGGGTCTTGCCGCAAGCCCCCCAGTGCGCTATAAGTTAGAAGTGGCGGGAGACCAGGTGTCTCCCGTTCTCCGTGTTCAGGGCACGTCGACGACCTCGCGGCCGAGGGGCCAGAACGCGGCCGGCACGAGCTTGAAGTTGGCGATGCCGAACGGGATCCCGATGATCGTCACGCAGAGGGCGATGCCCGCGAGGATGTGGGAGAGCGCGAGCCACCAACCCGCCAGCACCACCCAGAGGATGTTCGCCAGGCCGGAGCCGACGCCGGCGCTCGGCTTGGGCACCAGGGTGCGGCCGAAGGGCCACAGGGAGTAGACCGCGAGGCGCAGCGACGCGACGCCGAACGGGATGGTGATGACCAGGACGAAGCAGATCAGCGCGGCGATGCCGTAGCCGACCGCCAGCACGAGGCCACCGCCGAAGACGAGCCACAGCACATTCAGTACGAAACGAATCACCACTCCAGCATGAGACATGCTCGCCACCCGGCCGTCCCGGTCCGTGGGTCAGGCCGCTGTTCAGCTCGTCGGCCTTCCCGGAGGAGTCCGCGTTGACTGGCAGGCCATTCCGCCCTCGACCGGCGGTGGTTGGCGGGGTCTCGGGGTTGCTCGGTGGAAGACCTGAGACGAAATCCGGGGCTACCCGAGGGAAGCTCCCGGAGGTCGGCAGGCGTGGGCGGCCACATGCTGGCTGGCATGAAACGCGCTGCGCTCTACGTGATCGCCGGACCGGTCGGCATCGTGGCCTACGGCCTGGTCCGTCTGTGGGGAAGATCCGACGGGGTGTACGGCCCCGGGCTCGACTGGCAGGCCGCACACCTGGTTGCTCTCGCCGGCATGGTGTGCTTCGTCCCGGGTGTGCTGGCGCTGTCCCGCCTGCTGCCCCGTAGTCCGTGGCGCACCGCGGTGGTGGCCGGCACGTTCGTCGGCCTCGCCGCGACAATGGTGCAGTTCGGCGCGGACATCGTGGAAGGGCTCCTGGCCGAGGACCGGGGAGAAATGTCGAGGCTCGGCGCGGACTTCAAGGACATCCCCGGCGTGGAGGTGGCCTTCTACGACGTCGTACCCCAGCTCTTCTTTGTCGGCCTGCTCGTTCTCACCGGCATGCTCGCCGCCCGACGGCGGCTGCCGTGGTGGAGTGTGCCGCTGCTCCTCATCGGCATCGTCCTGCCGGTGGTCACCCTCGACCTGCTCCCCATCGGCGGTGTGTGCATGGCGCTGGCGTTGGCGCCGGCGCTGCCGCTGGTGCGACAGCGGGACGAGCGGGTCGAGTCGCCCGTCGGCGTCCACTGAGGACCGTGGCGGCGCTGGCCCTCGGACCAGCGCCACCCCGGACGGCTACTACTTCAGTGCGAGGGTGCGGGCGTCGGCGGCGATGACGCTGGCGATCTCGGCCGGCACCAGCTTGCCGGCCTGCCGGTCGGCGTAGCTGGCCAGCTCGGCGTACTGGGCGTGGGCCAGCTTGGTGGTCATCGCCGTGATGGCGGCCGGGTCGGCGTTCGAGGTCAGGACGAGGTAGCCGAGGCCGGCCTGGCTCACTGTCACGGTGAAGGTGCTGGTCGCTGTGGCACTGCCCTCGGGCCCGGTCACCTCGGTGGCGATGGTGTGCCGGCCGGCGGTCAACCTGGCCAGGTCGAGCTTGCGCCCGGCGGCCGACTTCTTACCGTCCAGCGTGACGGTGACGGTGTCCGCGTTGGTCGCGGCGACGGCGATCACCGGGGACTGCGCCCGGTCCAGGCGAGCGCCGTTGGCAGGCGAGGTGATCTGCACGGTCGGGTCGGCCGAGGCCCGCTGGAGGAACGCCGAGTTCCAGCCGACCAGCTCGGCCGCGCGGTTGGTGATGATCGCGTCGGCGCCGATCCGCTCCAACCGCTGCCACAGCCCGGCGGAATCCATCGTCCAGGCCATCACGGCGACACCGGCGGCGTGCAGCGGGGCGACGACCTCGGGCTTGGCCAGCAGCGCGTTACCGTCCGGGTTGTACGCGGTCAGGTGCAGCTCCTTCGCGATCGCCACCGGGTCGGCGTCGAGGGTGCTGCGGAGCAGGCCGAGCGGCAGCTCGGGGGCGATCTCGTAGGTGTACCTCAGGGCGTCGACCTCGAAGCTCTGGATGAAGACCCGGCCCATCATCTGCTCGTCGCGGATCACCTGGATGATCGTGGCGACCTCGTCCCGGGTGTGCTTGCCCTTGATCTCCACGAGCAGGTTGCCGCCCCGGGTCCGCAGGTCGGCGAGCTGCTCGGCGAGGGTGGGCACCCGCTCGCCGACGTACTGCGGGCCGAACCAGGAGCCGGCGTCGAGCGCCTTGATCTGCGCGGCGGTCAGATCCCGGATGTTGCCGGTGCCGTCGGTGGTCCGGTCGACGGTGCCGTCGTGCAGGATGAACGGGATGCCGTCCCTGCTCGGCTGGACGTCGTTCTCGATCCAGTCTGCGCCGCCCCTGCGGGCGATCTCCTGGGCGACGAGGGTGTTCTCCGGTGCGGCGGCGGACGCGCCCCGGTGGGCGATCACGGTGAACGGGCTGCCCTCGGGGCGGAGGTAGCCGTTCGGCGCCAGCTCGGTGACGGTGACGTCGTCGTACGACACGGTCGCGCCGTTGACGAAGAGTCCCTGGACGCCGTCGGCGGAGCGCTGGAGGCTGCTCGTCCGCATCGCCTCCCGACCGTCGAAGATCCAGCGGGCCTGGTTGCCGTGCACCTCGACGGCGACGCGGACGTCCCGGCCGGTGCCGGCGGCGGACGGGGCGGAGGCGGTGTTCGTCACGACCCAGGCGTTGGCAGTGGTCCGCTGGGCGAATTCGAGGCCGTTGGCGGCGGTGGTGCCGCTGCGCATGGTGGCGATCCACCAGGGGGTCGCGCCATTGGCGGGAACGTCGATGCCGAGCGAGGCCCAGCGGGTGGCGGCCGAGACCGACTCGAAGCGCATGGTCGCCTCGAGGCGGAAGTCGTTCAGGTGCCGACCGAACGTGATCTTGTTGTTCTCGCTGGAGCTGGCGGACGTTCCGTACAGTCGGCCGTTCTCGACCTTCCAGGTGCCGTCGACCGCGTTCCAACCGGCGGGCAGCGACCCGCCCGAGAAGTTCTCCGAGACGACGACGCTGCCCGGCTCGGCGGTGGCCGGCGGGGAGGTCGCGACGGCGACCGCGACGGCTGCCCCGGTGACGGCGAGGGCGGCGACGGAGGCGGCGGCCCGGGTACGCAGGACGCCGAGGCGCGACCCGGCGCGGGGGAGCGACGGTGATGCGGGTAGGACAGTCATGGCCGGAACGGTACGAAGCGCGCCCGAACTGATGATCAATCAAGCATGGCTGCCGCCGGAACGCCGGGTGTACCGCGCCCGATCGGGGTGTTCGGGGATCTCTAGTGATTGAGGTAGGCGAGGACCGCGCGGACCCGTCGGTTGGCATCCTCGGCGGGCGGCAGGTCGAGCTTGGCGAAGATGTTGGTGATGTGTTTCTCCACCGACACCGGTGCCAGGACGAGCGCCGCGCAGATTGCCGCGTTGGACAGGCCCTGGGCCATGAGGCCGAGGACCTCCCGTTCCCGTGCGGTGAGCCCGTCGATGCCGTGGTTACGGCTGTTGCGGGTGAACAGTTGACGTACCACCTCGGGGTCGAGGGCGGTGCCCCCGTTGGCTACCCGCGTCACCGCGTCGAGGAAGTCGTCGAGGGCGGTGACCCGGTCCTTGAGGAGGTAACCGACACCGCCCCGGCCGTCGGCGAGCAGTTCCACGGCGTAGGCCCGTTCGACGTACTGGGAGACGATGAGGACCTTCGTCTCCGGGTCCGTGCCGCGTAGCGTCAGGGCAGCGCGCAGCCCCTCGTCCCGGAAGCCGGGTGGCAGCCGCACGTCGACGATGGACAGGTCGGGCCGGTGTTCGGTGACGGCCGCCAGCAGGGCGGGTGCGGTGTCGACGGCGGCCACGACGGTGTGACCGGTGTCGGTCAGCAGCCGCACCAGGCCGTCGCGGAGCAGCAGCAGGTCCTCGGCGATCACGATGCGCATCAGTGGGGCAGCTCCGCGGACAGGACGGTGGGACCGCCGGGTGGACTGGTGATGGTGAGCCGACCGTCGAGTGCCTCGACGCGGCGGCGCAGGCCGTCGAGCCCGGACCCGGCCGGGTCGGCGCCGCCCTGGCCGTCGTCGGTGAGTGTGACGGTGACCGTACCGGCGCCTTGGACGAGTCTGACGACGCAGGTCCGGGCCTGGGCGTGTTTGCCCGCGTTGGCGAGACCCTCGGCGATGACGAAGTACGCCGCCGACTCGACCGCTGGTGGATACCGCTCCTGCGGGTTGCCCCGGATCTCGACGGCGAGAGGACTGTCGCCGGCCAGGGCGGCGACAGCGGCGTGCAGCCCTCGATCGGTGAGGATCGGCGGGTGGATGCCACGCACCAGCCGGCGCAGTTCGGTGAGGGCGTCGTCGAGTTGTCGGCGGGCGAGTTCCACGTCGGACGCGGCGGTCGCGCCGGTCGGTAGCTTGCGGGCGGCCAGCGCCAACGTCATGCCGGCGGCGACGATCCGGGCCTGGGCGCCGTCGTGCAGGTCCCGTTCGATCCGACGCAGCTCCGCCGCCTGGGCGTCGACGACCCGACGGCGGGTCTGCGCGAGGCGGGCGGCCTCCTCGACCAGTTGCCGGTGCGCTCCGGGCGCCAGCAGGGCTCGGGCGGTGCGGGCCTGGGCCAGTCCAGCGGTTCGCAGCAACCACGCCGTGACCGGCAACAACAGCACGCCGAGCACGGTCAGGCCGAACCGACCCGGCACCGTCGTCATGAGCGGGCGCATGGGGAACGGCGCGTGCGGATTCGGCACCGCCCATGCCCACAACGGCGCCACGACGGCGGCGAGGTCGACGACAGTGACCACGACGGCGGCGATCCCGCCCGCCAGGCCCAGCGGGAACACCGCGACCAGCCAGGCCAGGTCGCGCCAGGTGGCGGGCTGCACGGCGACCGCGCGGACCCGCTGCCGGACGGTGGCGCCCTCGATCGGCAGGTACGGTGCCGCGACGGCAGCGCCGAGCACCCAACCTGCCCGGCGGCGCTCCACGTCCGCGAGGCGTCGGGTCACCCAGGTCGCGCCGAGGAAGGCCGGGCCACCGAGTTGCGTGATCGACAGCAGGGCGACAGCGATGGTGGACGCCAGGCTCCAGCCGAGGCCGACGACGCCCGCGACGAGGCTGCTGAGCAGGTATGCCAGCGCCGAAGCCGTTGTGCGGATCATCGCGGCGATCCTATCGGCGGCACCGCGGAGGACCGCCGGCCGGACTCGGCTCCGAATGATCCGGAGGACGAGCCCGAGCGGCGGTCCGGTCGGGAGCACCCTCAGCGCCCGTCGCCCAGAGCCGGCAGGCCGCGTCGGCGCAGCAGGACCCGGGCCGGTACGGCGCCCGCCACCAGCCCGAGTGCCGCGACACCGCCGAGCATCCCCGCGTACGTGCCGGCGTCGACGACAACCCGCAACGTGCCGTCCTGCGCCGCGCTGAACGCGCCGACCACTATCGCTGTGACAAGTGCGCCCAGCACCAGCCCGACGGCAACCGTGATGATCGCCTCGCGGTCGACGAGCCGGTGCAGCTGCCCTGTCGTCGCACCGGCCAATCGCAGGTCGGCGAACTCGCGGCGGCGCGCGGCGGTGGCGATGGCGAAGGTGTTGATGACGGCGATCGCCGTGAAGCCGAGGGAGATGACCACCATGAGTTCCCACGCACCCTGCTGGTTCTGCGCGTCCCCGGCTGGGGCCGCACCGAGCGTGGGAGCCAGCCGCAGCCCGGGCCACGAGGCGGCGATCCGATCCGGTACGTCGCCGCTGTAGCGCAGCCCGACAGTGCTGACCAGCCCACGCGGGTCGTGGGCCGCCACCAGCTCGGCCGGCAGAACCAGGTCGCCGAAGCCACGGGCCCGGGCGTACACCCCGGCCAGGCGGAGGTCGACCCGGTGGCCGTCGGCGAGCCACACCTGCACGTCGTGGCCCACCCGCCAGCCGTACTGGTCGGCCACGTACGCGCTGGCGGCGAACGCGCCCGTGCCCGGCAGCGTCCCGGCGCGCAGATCGAGGTCGAGGGCCGCCTCGGTGCCGGCGATCAGCAGACCCTGACTGGCGAAGTCCTCGGGCTTGCCGCCCTGCTCCACGATCGCCCGGGTCGGCAGCGTCGCCGCCGCACCGGTCACCCCGTCCAGCGCGACGAGCCGTTCGACGGTGTCGAGCGGAAGGCCGCCCGGTGCCGTCACCTGTGCCGTCGCCGCCGCCGTGCGGTCCTGCTGCTCCTGCCCGGCCAGCTGACCCAGCAGGGCACTGTTGAGCAGCATGGTGGCGTTGATCGCGAACATGAGCACGAGCGGGACGGCGATCGCCGCGACCCTTCGCCGCTCGGCCCTGGTGACCAGGCCGGCCAGCCAGCCGGTCGGGCCGCCGACGCCGACGAGGCGGGACACAGGTGTCGTCAGCGCCCGGACCAGCAACGGGCCGAGGGCCGCGACCGTGCACAGCAGCAGGGCGGACGACACGAAACTCATGCCCATACCGAGCGGCCCGTCGAGCGGCACGAAGATGAGCAGGGCGATAGCGCCGGCGGTGGTCACCACCGCGATGGCAGTCCGCAGGACAGAGCCGCCGGTCGGTGCGTTCGCGGTCTCGGCGAGTGCCTGCGTCGGGGCGATCCGCACCGCTCGACGGCCGGCGATCCGCGCGCCGAGAAAGGTCACCAGCATTCCGGCCGCCGCGGCGGCGATGAGCACGATCACGTTGGTCCGCACGACGAACTGCGCCGGCACCGCGCCCAGCTCCCGGAACCGGGCGGCCACCACATGGGCGAACACCACACCCAGCGGAGCGCCGGGCAGCGCCGCAGCCCCGGCGAGCAGGAGGCTCTCCACCCCGAGCAGGCGACGCAGCTGACCGGGGGTCGCGCCGGCGGTGCGCAGCAATGCCAGCTCCCGCAGCCGCTGGCGAACGCCGAGCGTCACCGTGCCGGTGAGGACGAAGACGGCAGCGAACGCCGTGATGCCGATGACGAACCCGAAGATCGAGATTGGGCCGATGTAGTCCGGCAGAGCACCCGGCAGGTCCGCCCGGACACGGTCGCCACCGGTGAGCACCTCGTGGTCGCCCGCCACCTGCCCGACGGCGTCGCGCAGCGCGACCGGATCGGTGCCCGGCCCGGCGAGAACGGCCACCGCGGTCGGACCGGGCAGCCCGGACACCATCGCCACCTCGCCGTCGGCCACGAACAGCGCGCCCTGGGCGGGCAGCCCGTCCCGGTCGGACGGTGCCGCGACGCCGGAGATGGCCATCGCGCGGGCACCCGTCTTCGTGGTGACCAGGAGACGTCCGCCCACCGTGCTGCCCGATCGCCTGGCGAGGTCGGCGTCGATGACCACCTCACCCCGGCCGGGCGCGGCACCGCTGCGCAAGAGGTACGGCGTCAGCGCCGCCGAGGCCCACCCGTGTCCGATCACCGGGGCATCGTCGGCCCCGCGCAGCGGCCGTCCGTCCGGCGTACTCGCCTGGACCGGAAACGCGACGTCCGCGACCGCCGCGGCGACACCCGGAATGTCACCCAGTCGACCGGCGAGGTCGACCGGCAGCGAGCCGGCCCCGGTGAGCCGCTCGGACTTGACCTTGCGCTTGACCTTCGACTTGTCCTTCTTCTGTTTGGTGGTGACCTTCTCGAGAGTGACGTCGCGGTCGCCCGAGACGACGATCGACGCCGCCGCGAACCTGTTGGCCGGCGGCTTCGCCGTGAGCACGGAGGCGAGCAGCAGGCCACCGCCGACGAGCAGGGCCACGGCCAGCAGCGCCGCGAAGAACGTGCCCGCGTAGGCGCCGCGGTGCTGGCGCAGGGTGCCGAGAGCGAGCCGGATCATCGGACCGTCACCGCCATCATCTGCGCGGCGACCTTCTCGGCCGTCGGGTCGGCGAGCTCGGAGACGATCCGTCCGTCGGCGAGGAACACCGCGCGGTCGGCCCACGCCGCGGCGGCCGGATCGTGCGTCACCATGACGATCGTCGTGCCCGTCTGGTCCACTGCCTCACGCAACAACCCGAGCACCTCGCGGCCGGTCGACAGATCCAGCGCGCCGGTCGGCTCGTCGGCGAAGATGACCTCCGGCCGGCTGGCGAGCGCGCGGGCGAGCGCAACCCGTTGCCGCTGACCGCCGGACAGTCGGCCGGGCCGGTCGTCCTCGCGTCCGGTGAGCCCGACGCGCCGGATCACCTCCCGCGCCCAGCCCTGGTCCGGGCGCACGCCGGCCAGCCGTTGCGGGAGCAGGATGTTGTGCCAGACCGACAGCGAATCCATCAGGTTGTACGACTGGAAGACGAACCCGACCCGTTGTCGCCGGGCCTCGGTGAGCCTGGGTTCACGCAGTCCGCCGATGTCCTGTCCGGCGAGGAGCACCCGGCCGCTGTCCGGCCGATCCAGACCCGCCGCGCAGTGCAGGAGCGTCGACTTACCCGAGCCCGACGGGCCCATCACCGCGCAGAACGAACCGGCCTCGAATCCGACCGACACCCCGTCCAACGCCCGGACACCGCCCCCGCCGGGATAGGCCTTCGTCACGTCGAGCACCTCGACGACCAGCCCATGGGCGGGGGTCACATCGCTGTTTCGCATGCGGGAAAGCCTGGTCGAGGCGACGGTTCCGGACCACACGGCGACCCATGATCTGCACGGTGGGGAAACCCCTACCTCGGACGGTCAGTTCGGCACGCCCGCGCAGGCAGCCCCGTCGATGGTGCACGCCTTCGGGGCGGAACCGGTCAACGAACCGTTCACCCGGAACGTCACCCGGACCGAGGCGCTGCCGGGCACCTGACCGGTGTTCCCGTCCGGCACGAACGTCCACACCGCACCGTCCCGGCTGGCCTGTGCTCCCTCGACCCCGCTGACCCCGAGCGACTCCCGGGGCAGGGTGATGACAAGCGTCCACCGTGGGGCCGGCACCGCGCCGGGATTGCTGATCGTCACGGTCGCGCCGTAGCTGAGCAGGGCGTTGTCAGTGATGGCGAAGTCGGCGCCGAGAGCCGCCGGAGTCGGTTCGGCGGTCGAACCGGTCGGGGCGGGCCTGGTCGACGACGCGACGGCCGGTGGGACCGAGGAGGCGGAGGCGGACGGGGCAGCGGGCGCCGCAGGGCTGGTGACCGCCGGTCGTGCCTGCGCCCGGGGCGTACCGGACGGCGACGCGCCCACCTGCTCAAGGGACGGCGGCGGGTCGAGGGTCACCGGTGTCAGCTTCTCCGGCGTACGCAGCACCCCGACGACGGAGACGGCCGTCGCGATCAGCACCCCGAGCGCCGCGATGACGGCCACCCAGGTGGCCCGCGAGACGTCCTCCCGACCGGTGAGCACCCGCCGTGCGGTCGTGACGAGGGCCACGACCCGATCCAGCAGGATGATCGCCACGGTACGGCGTGGCTGGGGTGGTGTTGCCGGCACTGCCTGTCTCTCCTTCAGTTCGTCGCCGGGCGCGTGCCCGCGATCCGTCCGGGTCGCGGGTGGCACCAGCCCGGTCACAGGCCGCGAAGCCCGACGAGTATCGCCTCGAGCAGATCCTCGGTCGGCAGCTCCGACAGCATCGGCGGTTCGTGTGTCTCGATCAGCCCAGTCGCGAGCAGGTCGCCGAGCAGCACCCGGACGGTCCCCAGCGGAAGGTCCAACTCGGCACCGACCTCAGCGACCGACACTGGATGGTGACACAGGTCGACGATGCGCGCCTGTTCGGGGAAGAGCGGTGCGGGGGGCGTGACTCCCCGCCGCGCGACGACCAGCGAGATCAGGTCGAACTGGCCGCGTGCGGGAGCGGTGCGCCCCCCGGTCATCGTGTACGGCCGGGCGACCGGGCCCGCGTCGTCGTCGTACCACGCCTCGTCAGTGGTGCCGCTGGTGTGCACCAGTGTCCCCGATCGTCACCGAGGATGCCGGTCCCAGAGTGATCGGCAGGTGCCGTTCGGCCTGCCCCACGAAGAGCGCCACCTCGTACGCCATGTCACCGACCTCGACGTCGTCACCGGCGATCCGCACGGTGAGGATGGTCCCGTTCGGGATGGTGGCGATGAACAGGAACGCTCGCGACATCTGCACCACGATCTGGCGCAGACGACCCGCGTCGCAGGTCCGGGTGGCGGCCAGCCCCAGCGAGATCAGGCCGGCGACCACGCCGGAGATCTGCTCGGCCAGCTTTTCCCCCACCCGCCGTGAGCCGCCCAGGGGCAGCCCGTCGGGCGAGAGCACCACGGCGAACTCCGCGCCGTGCACCCGGTCGACCAGGCTGTTCAGGGCGTCGGTCAGGCCGTCCTCGGTGACCACTGCAGACGTCATTGATGTCTCCTTGCTGTTCTCGCGACTGGCAACTCGACAGTGTCGTTGCTGGTCCTGCCGTGTTCCGGGCCGCTCGGCCCGGGGTGGCGGACCCGCGTCGGCAGCGCGCCGTCGCCGCTCGGGTCGGAAAGGCCGGCGCCGGTGCGGGCCGGTGGGTACGGGATGTCGGGTGGTGCGCTGGCCGGTGTGCGGCCGGTGTCGGTGACCGTGACCAGCCCGGAGGGGAGGAGCACGATGGTGGCCGTCCCTCCGCGCTGGCTGCGGCGCAGCGAGACGTGAGCGCCGCAGCGGCCGGCCAGTACGGCGGCGGCGTACCAACCGGCGAGGCCCGCGGGCGGGCCGTCCGGTGGTGGGTTGCCGAGCAGAAGGTTCGCCTCGGCCAGCGCGGTGGCGTCCAGGCCGGGCCCGTCGTCGACGACGAGGACGGCGCACCCCTGCGCTCGCCGTTCGCCGCTGACCCGGACGGTGGTGTCCGGCCCGGAGAAGGCCAGGGCGTTCTCGATCAGCTCCGCCAGCAGGTGGATGACGTCCGTGACGGCCGGCCCCGCCAGCGACCACGGCCAGTGCGGCGCGATCAGGACCCGGTGGTAGTCCGGCACCTCGGCGACCGCGCCGCGTGCCACGTCGAGCAGGGGCACCGGGCGTCGCCAGCGGCGGGCGGGCGTCGCGCCGGCCAGGGAGATCAGCTTCTCCACGTTGCGTCGGATCCGGGTGGTGAGATGGTCGAGCTGGAACAGCTCACCGGTCTCCTCGGTGGACCGTTCCCGGCGTTGCATCCCGTCCAGCAGGCTGAGTTGGTCGCGTAACAGGACCTGGTTGCGTCGGGTCAGCCCCAGGAACAGCTCCCGCTCGGCGTCGCCCCCAGGCGGGGGAGCGTCCTGCGCCGGGGCCGCAGTCTCCTGCGCCGGGGCCGGAGGGTCGGCATCCGGCCTGGTCAGCTCGTCGCTGAGGCGGCGGATGGTGCCCGCCCAGCTCAGCAGGAGCACGAGCACGACGATGAGGCCGAGCCCCACCACCGCCCCGGTACGCGCGATGAGCACGGCGGCATCGGGTGTGGCCCGCTCGACGCTGCTGCGAGCGGTGCTCGTCACAAGCGCCTGCAGCGCCCCGAGGGCGGCGTCCGCCGCGGCCCGCCAGGCCTCGACGGTGAGACCGGCCAGGGCGTTGGCGGTGCCCGCCTGGAGCACCAGCCGGTCCTCCAGGGCGAGCAGAGCCGCGAACTCGGGGCCGCTGGCGAGGCGCTGGTGCTCACCCTGGCCGGCGGACGGAAGCTCGGCCACGGCCTCGCTACGCGCGTACCGCTGGATGCCGACCAGCGCGGTCAGCCGGCGCTGCTCGTCGTCGTCGAGCCGCGCGCCGGTCAGGGCCGCGCTGACCAGGGTGTCCTCCCGGGCGAGCAACTCCCGGGCACGGGCCAGCGCGATCACCGCCCGGGTGTCGGCGGCCAACCCGCTCTCGTACGCGCCCCACTCCGGGCCGTACACCCGGAAGGCGACGTCGATGACCTCGTCGTACCCGCCGATCGTCGCGGCCTGGTCGAGCCGCCCGGTGTCCACCCGGGACCGGGTCGTGCCCAGGCCGTCGAGCCGACGGACCAGCTCGCCGGCCCGGTCGCGGACCGTGCCGGCGGTGAGCAGCCGAAGGTCGCGCCGCTTCGTGAACTCGCGGATCTCTGCGGCGGCCCGATCGGTGCCCTGGCGGGCCCCGACCAGCGCGGGCGTCGTCTGCTCCGGCCCGGCGACCGTCTCGGCGGTGATCCGGCGTTCCGTCTGCAGGCTCAGGATCAGGCGGTCGATGGGTTGGCCGAGGGTGTCCGCCAGCGCCCGGACGCGCAGCAGGTCGACGGCATCCTGGGTGGACACGTAGGCGGCGTACGACCAGAGCGTGACCAGCACGGCGGCCAGCACGGCGAGCCTGGTCCGGATCAGCCGAAAATCGTCACGGGTCATCGGCTCGCCCGCTGCGGCCACGGTTGCCCGGCGTTGTCGCTGGCCCGGTCGGCGACGAGGGTGCGCAGCAGCGCCAGCAGTTCGGTGCGGTTGGCGCAGTTCAGCCGGTTGCGCATCCGCGCCACGTGGTGTTCGACAGTCTTGGCCGAGATGAAGAGCCGGTCGCCGATCTCCCGGTACGTCAATCCGGCCAGCACCAGCTCGGCGACCTCGTACTCGCGGTCGCTGAGCCCGTGCTGGGTGGAGCCGGCCACCCGCGTCGTGCTCGTACCGGCTGTCGGTGTCTGCCCGCCGTGCCCGCCGGAGGGCCGCCCCTGCAACGCTCGGGCGCACTCCAGCAGCGTGGTCATCGCCCGCCGGTCCGCGGTCCGGATGGCGGCCTGACCGGCGAGGCGGGCGCCGTCCCAGCACAGCCCGGTGTCGTACAGCCCGCGGGCGGCGGCCTCCACCCGGATCGGGTCGACATCTCCCCGCAGCACCTCCACCCAGCTCTCCGCGGCGGCGGCGACCACCGCCGCGTACCGGCTGTGGCCCGCGGCGGCGAGCAACGCCGCGACATGTTCATCGGCGACCGTCGGCTCGCCGGTCAGAATGGCGGCGTGCAGCCCGCTCCAGTGCAACGGCACACTCCACAGCGGCGGATTGCCGAGACGGTCGAGCAACGAGCGCCCCTGGTGCAGGTACGGCTCAAGCCGGGCCAGGTCACCCAGCCGCGCGCCCGCGATGGCCAGCTCACCCAGCGGCAGCAGGGTGAACAGGTCGACGGGATGCCGCACCACGGCCTCCAGCGCCTGCCCCCAACCCCGCTTGAGCGCCCCGAGGTCACTGTTGCGCCGGCCAATGCCCATCCGGATCGCGGCGGCGAAGAGCTGGTCGCGTGACTCCAGCGGCCGCCCGTCGAGCGTCACAGTGGCGAGGCGCTCGCCGGCCGCGTGGATCTCACCACGGACCATCAGGATCCAGGCCTGCAACAGCCGGTGGCGGCGCGCCATCAGCGGGCCGCCGACACCGGCGCCCAAAGCGCGGTGCAGCACCCGCTCGGCGATCTCCAGCTCACCGCAGTGCACCGCCGTCAACGCCGCGAGGGCCGCCGGGCTGTCCGGCAGCAGCGCCGCCCGCCCGTCCGGCTCCAGCAGCGCGGCGGCCTGTACGAGCGCGGAGAGCGCCGCAGTCGGTGGGCCGGTCACGCTCTCCCGTACGCCGTTGGCCATCAGTCGGGCGGCGCTGGCGTGCAGGGTGGGCGGTTCGCCCGCCGGGTCACCCGCCGGCGACTCGGTGGTGGCGGCCAGGTCGCCGGTGGCGAGCCCGCCGACGATGGCGAACGCCGCCGCCGAGGCGGTGCCCGACCACCGGAACAGCTCGACGCTGCGACCGACGTGACCACGGTGGGCCAGGGCGGTAGCGGCGACCACTGCCGCCTCGGAGCGGTCCGGGGGAGCGGCTGTCGCCAGCAGCCGGTCCGCCAGCCGGAGCGCGTCGTCGAGGTCACCGGCGAGCGCGGCGGCGAGCGCCTGCTGCGCGTTGGGTGGCCGTCCGGCCGCCGTCGCCGCCGCGAACAGTTCGGCGGCGAACGCCGGCTCGTCGGCCAGCGCCTCGTCCGCCGCGGCGGCCAGGGTCGCGGCCGGGCAGTCGCCGAGCGCACCGACAGCGAGCAGCGAGCGGACCAGCGGCAGCACCGCGCCACCCCGGGCGAGCTGCAACTCGGTGAGCCGACGCCAGACCGCCGTACGCTCGGTGGCGGGGCTGAGCGTCGCGACGGCCCGCCGGACGATCGGCGCGAGCCGGCCGTCGGCCCCGAGCAGCCCGGCAGCCCTGGTCGTGGCGATCAGTTCGTCCACCCCGGCCGGGTCCCGGCCCAGCAACGCGCCGAGCATGTTGACCGGCAGCGCCCCGCCGGCCGCGACGGCGAGCAGCAGTCGTCGTACCTCGGTGGGCTGGACGTCCAGGTCCGGCCCGAATTCGAGGATGACCGACCGGGGTGGGTCGACCATCGCGCCGGTCCGGGTCTCCGCGCCGGCCAGGCCGCGGGCCAGCCGCTCGACATCCCTGGGTACGCCGGCGGTCTGCGTGTGGACGAAGTCGACCAGGTCGGCGGGGCGGCCCAGCTCGGGTGTGCCGGCGAGGTACGCGGCGGTCTGCTCCCGGGTGAACGGCGTGAGCAGCACGGCCTGCCCGTCGCGTCGCAGGGTGTCGACCAACTCGCTGAACGCCGCAGACCGTGGCCACGGGCGGTGCGCGACCACCAGCCGGTGTCGACGGCCGGCGACCAGACGCAGCAGCGCCTCGGTCCGCGCGTCGTCGAGCAGGTGCGCGTCGTCGATCAGCACCACAGTGTCGGGGACGACCGGCTCACCGGGCTCCGGGGCGGCGGTGCGTACGGCGATCCCGGCGCGCTGGTGAATGCGCTCCAGCTCGGCGAGCAGTGCGGTCTTTCCATGACCGGCCGGGCCGGCGATGCCGACGGCGAGTGGGCCGGCCGGGTTCTGCGCGACCGTGTCCAGCAGGGACTGCAACCCCTTGTCCAGGGTCAGCCCTGGTGCGGCGAGGTCGTTCATGATCATTGGGGTCATCCTTCGCGTCCGCGGCTGCGGGCCAGCGCCAGGCGGGACGGCTTCGGCAGTTCCAGTGGGAGGACCCGGACCGGCGGCCGCGGTGGCGGATCGCCCGGAACGGTGTGATGGGGGCGACGCGGTGCCGGGATGGTGGCCCGCCCGGCGCCGCTGACCGGGGCTGGAACGCGGGCCGGCGCCGGCGGGCGAGGGCGTGGTGACACCACCTGACAGGCGGCCATCGCCGCCCCGGTGGCGGCGGTCAACTGTGCGTCCGGCTCCACTTCGACGGGCACCGGGAGGGCCGCGCTGATCAGCTCGGTCACGAGCGGGACCCGGGTCGAGCCGCCGGCCAGCAGGACGCCGTCGAGCTGCGCCGGAGTCAGGTCGGCGCTGCGCACGGCCCGGAGCAGGAGGTCGACGGTGGCCTGCACCGTCGGGCGGATCATGGCCTCGAACTGCGCGCGGGTCACCGGTACCCGTGCCGGGCCGCTCGGCAGGGTCAGCACCACGTCGGCCGTGAGGTCGACGGTCAGCACCCGCTTGACCCGGTCACACTCCGCGCGTAGCCCGCGCAGCGCGGCCTGGGCCCCGCGACGTCCGGTGGCGGCCAACTCCCGGGCCAGCACCGTACGCGAATGCTCGGCCAGCGCCTCGTCGAAGTCGGCGCCACCGATCGAGTCGAGACCCTGCGGGGTGCCGAACGTCTCGTACGTGCCGCGTGGGGTGCGGCGCACCAGGGCCGCCTCGAAGCTGTTGCCTCCCAGGGCGTAGACCACGGCGGTGCTTCCGGCGAACCCGCGAGCGGCGTGGCTCTCGGTCACCGTGACCGTGCGGGGCAGCAGCGTCACGTGCCGTAGGCCGAGGCCGGACAGTGCCCGGTGCAGCACCTCCCGCCGGTACGGGCGCCACCCGGCCGGGTGGCTGAGCACGATCGCCTCGGCCGCCCCTCCCTCCAGGGCGTGGACCCGCTCCACCACCCACGCCGCCAGCTCGGCGGTCAGTGTCTGCGGCGCGCACGGCTCACCGCCGAGCAACACCGGCACGTCGTCGCCGATCCGGTGGACGAAGTCCCGGGTGGTGCGGCTGCCGTCATCGGTCGCGGGCTCCCCGACCCGGAGCGAACCGTCCTCCGCCAGGCACAGCACGGACGGCATGAGAGGTGAGCCGGCGCTCAGCGGGACGGCCTCGGGACGTGCCCAGGTAGCGCCGCGTCGCCGTGCGACGGCGGCGGCCGTGTTGCTGCTTCCGATGTCTATCCCCAGGACGTACGGCATCGTCTCTGTCTCTCCCCGTGAGTCGGCCGGTCGGTGGCGATGGCGTCGGCTGCCCGACGACCCACCCCCGGCGAACCCCGCGGGCTCCTACGTTCGTACCAGAGATCAGTCCCTGGTCGGGACCCTAATCTCGTCGGGACGGTTTCCCCCTGTCCCCCTAACGTACGAGGTGGCGGAGCCCCTAGTTCAACCGGCCCGGATGCGGGTTCAGCCCCGATGCCCGGGGGCGGGCCCCGGCAATAGCGTCGTCACCGTCGACGTACGACACCCCGCCAATGCCACATCCGAGGAGAACCGGCACATGGACTCGCAGCAGACGCTCCACGACTTCGTGCTCGACCTACTGACGAACCCGGACGCGCGGTCGGCCTTCGACCTCGACCCCGAGGGTGCGTTGCGGGGCGCCGGGCTCACCGACATCACCGCTGCGGACGTGCAGGACGTCGTACCGCTGGTCGTCGACTACGCGCCGGGTGCGGGCCTCGCTCCGCTGGCCTCGCCGGTCGGGCAGCTCGGGCTGGACCCGCTGCTCACCGACACCACCGACGTGGTCGGTCAGTTGCAGAGCGTGGCGCAGCAGATCAGCGTCACCAGCTCGCCCAGTGGCGTGGACGTCAAGGCCGGCGTGCTCGGCGCCATCGCGGTCGACCCGTCGACCGCCGCCGCCGGGGTCACCGTGCTGCCCGGCATCGGCCTGGGCGTCGGTCCGAGCGGCCTCGACACCGACCTGGCCGGTGTCTCCGATGTGGCGCACACCCTCGACGCCGACGTGGTGCAGCCGGTGGACGCGATCGCGGACCCGGTGCTCGGGGACGTCACCGGCACCGTCGGTGACCCGAGCGGTCTGCTCGGCGTCACCGACCAGAACCTGATCGGCGGCGACCTGACCGGCGGTGTCCTCTCCGGCACGCATGGTCAGCTCGGCGGGGTCGTCAGCTCGCTCGGTGTCGACGACACCCTCAGCGGGCTGGGCCTCGGGCACGGCGACGGTGTTGTCGGCGGGGTCCCGCCGCTCGACGTGCCGTCGACGGTGGGCGGCGTGACGCACCAGGTGGACAGCCTCCTCCCCGGTGTCACCGACACGGTCGGTGACGTGACCGGTGGGGTCACCGATGGTGTGCTCGGCGGCGACTCGCACGCCTCGTCCGATCACGGGCTGCTGGGTATCACCGGCGGCCTGCTCTGACCGGGATTTTCCGGTCGGAGCGGAGGGCCGGATCGTCTCGGGCGATCCGGCCCTTCCCGGTTCCACATCCGGTCCCTCTTGATAATTGAGCCGAAATCCGCACACTTGGTGCGGTGATGGCCGGGATCTGGTTGGACGTGCTGGATGAGATCGCCCGCACGTGCACTGCGCACGGTCGTGGTGACCTACTCCAGACGGTCCGGCAGAAGCGTGCGCAACTGCTGGATCCGACGCTGCGTGTCCTGGTCATCGGTGAGCCGAACCAGGGCAAGAGTCAGCTGATCAACGCGATCATCAACGCCCCTGCCTGTCCGGTCGGCGACGGCCGGACGACAGTCCTGCCGACAGTGGTGCAGCACGCCGACGCCCCCACCGCGGCGGTGGCGCAGGCTGCGGCAGCGGCCCCGGGCCACCCCACCGGCACCGGCGCCGCGGTGACCGTCGAGCGGACCCCGGTGGCGCTCAACCAGGTCGCGGCGGGCGTCGCCGGGCTGGTCGGGCGTCGGCCGGGCGGCGGCCCGGCGTACGTCGAGATCGGGCTGCCCCGTGCCCTGCTCGGTGCCGGGCTGGTGCTTGTGGACACTCCCGGCACCGACGAGGTCGCCGGTATCGGCGCCGCAGCCTCGGTCGCTGCGCCGGCCCGTGCGGACACCGTGCTGCTGGTCTCCGACTCCACCCGGGAGCTGTCGGTCGCCGAGCTGAACATGCTGCTGCACATCATGCGGTCGCATCCGAACGTGGTCGTGGTGCAGAGTAAGACCGATCTGGTGGCGGACTGGCGTACGGTCGCCGAGCGCAACCGGCAGCACCTGGCCGAGGCGGGCGTCCCGGCGACGCTGATCCCGGTCTCGGCGGCGCTGCGGCTGCGCGCCGCCGCGGCCGACGACCGTGGTCTCAACGCTGAGTCCGGTTTCCCCGCGCTGATCGCCTGCCTGCAACGTGACCTGGCCGGCAAGGCCGACCACCTGGCCCGCGCGGCGGTGCAGACGGTGGCCCGGACGGTGGTGGAGCAGTTGGCCGCGCCGCTGCGCGCCGAGCTGGCGACCCAGGAGGCCGAGGAGCAGTCCGGGCCGATCTCCCGCCTGCACGCGGCGCAGCGTGAGGTCGACGAGCTGCGTCGGTGCTCCACCCGGTGGCAGAACACGCTTACCGACGAGATCACCGACCTGCTCGCCGACCTCGAGTACGACCTGCGCGACCGGACCCGCCAGATCCTGCGCGCGGTGGACGAGGCGTTCGACACCGCCGATCCGTTGGTCGCCTGGGACACCTTCCAGGACTGGCTGGAGCGGAGCCTGGTGGAGGCGGCGGAGGCCAACCACGAGTGGCTGATCCAGCGCTGCGACTGGATCGCCCGGAGGGTGGCCGCCAACTTCGACAGGTACGGGTACGACGTGCTGCCGCCCTGGTCGATGACGATGCCGGACGACATCGGCGAGCGGCTGCCCGAGTTGCAACGGCCGACGATCGACAGGTTCACCACCGGCCAGAAGCTGTTCACCGGCATGAAGGGTTCGTACGGCGGCATGCTGATGTTCGGTCTGGCGACCACCCTGGCCGGGATGCCGATGATCAATCCGGTCTCGGTCGGCATCGGGGCGCTCTTCGGCGGCAAGAGTATCCGCGACGAGAGCAAGCAGTTGCTCCGTCGCCGGCAGGCGACCGTCAAGACGGCCATCCAGCGGCACGTCGACGACTTCTTCGTCCGGATCATCCGCGACTGCCGTGACGCCGCCCGGCAGGTGCAGCGGATGCTGCGGGACCACTTCACGGGACTGACCGAGGAGCTCCAGGAGGCCATCGTGCAGTCGTTCCGCAGCGCGAAGCAGGAGGCCGACACCGATGCCTCCCTGCGCGAGCAGCGGCAGCGCGAGATCCGGCTGAAGATGACCCGGTTGGCCGCGGTCTACGAGCAGGCTCAGCAGTTGACCGGCGCCCGCTCCGCCCCGCTGCTGCTGGAGCCGCAGGCATGACGGTGGGGGTGCGTCTGGACGAGGCGGCGTGGGGGTTGCTGCACCAGGCCATCGAGCTGTACCAGGACAATCCCCGGGCCGTCGGAGAGCTTCGACATCAGGTGGCCCGGTTGGAGCAGCCGTTGCGGATCGCCATCGTCGGCCCGTGGCGATCGGGCAAGTCGACGGTGCTCAACGCGTTGATGGGCGAGGAGGTCGCGCCGGTCGAGCGGGCGGACGGCGCCTTCACCTGGTACGAGGACGGGGCCGCGCCGCGGGCGACCGCCTACCCGGTCGGGCAGCCACCGCAGGAGTTGGCAGTGGTGAAGTCGGCGACCGGGCTGCGGGTGGATCTGGGCTGGGGCGCGGGGGACGTGCGGGACATCGTGGTGCGGTGGCCGACGCGGGCGCTGCGGCAGATCACGCTTATCGACACCCCGGCGGTCACCGGGGGCGCCGAGCAGGGGCGGGTGCCGGTGTTGGAGCGGGTCCTGCGGGATTCCGACGCGGTGTTGTATCTGACCCGCGACGGGCGCGACAGCGATCTGCGGGTGCTGGAGTCCGCACGGGACAGTGCCGTCGGACAGTCCGCTCCGGTCAACGTGATCATGGTGCTGTCCCGTGCCGACGAGACCGGAGGAGGCCGGATCGACGGCCTGCTCACGGCACGCCAGCTCGCTCGCCGGCACTACCGCGACCCGAGGGTGAACGCGCTGAGCGTCAACGTCGTGGCGTGCAGTGGAATGATCGGCCTGGCGGGCCGGATGCTCGGTGAGTCGGACTTCGCCGCGCTCGCGATCCTGGCCCAGGTGCCCCGGGCGGAGCTGGACGCCCACCTCATCTCCGCCGACCGTTTCCTCCGCGACGAGCTGCCGGTACGCCTGGACACCGAGGTGCGCGCCGCGCTGCTGGATCGGTTCGGGATTTTCGGTGTCCGGCTGGCGGCCACGCTGGTGCGCAGCGGGTTCGACAGCCGGGTGAAGCTCTCCGCCGAACTGATTCGGCGCAGCGGTCTGACCGAGCTGCGCGAGTCGGTGACGCGCTGCTTCATCGATCGCCGCGACGCGCTGAAGGCCCGGTCCGCGCTGGGCGCGGTGGAGGCGCTGCTGCGGGCCGAGCCCACCCGGGGGTCCGCCGAGCTGGTCGGCGCGGTGGAGCAGATCCTCGCCGGTGCGCACGAGTTCCGGGAGCTGCGCCTGCTGGTGGCGCTGCGGAACACCCGGCTGGGGTTTGACGCGGAGCTGGCCGCCGAGGCGCAGCGGCTGGTCGGCGGCGACGGGGTGGGCCTCGCTGCCCGGCTCGGTGTCGAGCATGAGACCGACGTGCAGCGGCTCTGGGAGGTCGCTGCCGACGCGCAGTGGCGGTGGCGGGACCGGGCGGAGGATCCGCTGCTCCCGCTGGCGCAGCGGCGCGGCGCCCAGGTCGTCGTCCGCAGTTGCGAGGGGATGATCGCCGAGCTGGTCGCGGGCGGCCGCTGAGCGCGATCACCGCCGCTGGCGCGGTGGCGATCGACAGTCTTTCGAGGTGGGGGGACCGGGCATTAGCCAAAACCCGAAGCATTGGTTAGCCTAACCTAACTCTCGGGCCGGTTGGCTCGCCTCTCTACGAAAGATCGGGACTTCCCCATGCACTCATGGCGTCCGGTCCTGGCCGTCGCGGCGCTCAGCGCCGTGCTCGGCGGGCTCACCGGTTGTGGCAACGACACGGGCACCGGTGACTCCGCCGCCGCTGCCACCGCTTCCGGACCCTGGTCTTTCAACGACGGCTCAGGCAAGGTCGTCAAGGCGGACAAGACGCCGACGCGGATCATCGCGCACGCCGGCGAGGCCGCGGCGCTCATGTCCTTCGGCATCAAGCCGGTCGGCGTCTACGCCGACGAGTCGGTCAAGACCGATCCCAACCTGAAGAACCTCGACCTCACCGGGATCGAGATCCTCGGCCAGGAGTGGGGCAAGATCGACGTGGAGAAGGCCGCCGCCCTGCGCCCTGACCTGATCGTCGGCGACTGGTGGCCGGCGGAGAAGGCGCACAGCGGTATGGAGGAGGGCGTCGACGAGAAGAGCAAGAAGCTCGCCGAGCTGGCCCCCGTCGTCGGCGTCACGCAGGGCAAGTCGATCGTCGCGCTCGCCGAGGGGTACGAGGATCTCGCCGAGAGCCTCGGCGCCGACGTGGCCAGCCCGCAGATCTCGGCCAACAAGAAGCGCTTCGAGGAGGCGGTGACCGCGTTCAAGGCTGCCACCTCGGCCAAGCCGAACCTGACGGTCGCCGCGATGTCCCCCTCGACCGAGAAGGTCTACGTCGCCAACCCCGAGTACGCGCCCGAGCTGCTGGACCTGCAGACCTGGGGCCTGAAGGTGATCAACCCGGCCAGCCCGGACCCGGCCTTCCCGTACTGGGAGAACCTCAGCTGGGAGAACGCCGACAAGTACCAGCCGGACCTGATCCTGTGGGACGGCCGATCCTTCACGCCCACCGCCAACGCCGAGTGGAGCACGAAGCAGCCGACCTGGTTCAAGATCAAGGCGGCCAAGGCCGGTGCCACCGTCTCCTGGCCGGCGTTCTGGCTGCACACGTACGGGGACTTCGCCACCGAGCTGGACAAGCTGACCCAGGCGGTCAAGGCCGCTGATCCGAATGTCGGCAACTAACCAGATCGGGACGCGCACCTCGACGGGAGGCGTGCGGCGAGCCTCTGCCCTCGGGCCGGGGCTCGCCGTCCTCTGTGCGGTCCTCGCCCTCGTCGGCTTCCTGAGCGTGACCATGGGCTCGCGGTCGATCGGGCTCTCCGAGGTGCTGCACGCCCTGTTCAGCCTCGACAGCGACGGGCCGATCAGCAGCACCGTCACGCTGGAGATGCGCGTACCCCGAACGGCGCTCGGCATCCTGGTCGGCGCCGCGCTCGGTGTGGCCGGGGCGATCCTGCAGGGCGTCACCCGCAACCCCCTGGCGGACGCGGGCATCCTGGGCATCAACTCCGGCGCCGCCGCGTTCGTGGTCTTCGCCATCACGGTGCTCGGCGTGCGCGGAGTCGGTGTCTACGTCTGGTTCGCCTTCGCCGGCGCGATCGCGGCGCTCGTCCTGGTGTACGCGATCGCCTCGCTCGGGCGGGAGGGCGCCACTCCGGTGAAACTCGCCCTCGCGGGCGCGGCGGTCACCGCCGGCCTGACCTCGGTGACCAGCGGAATCGTGATGACGAACGTGGACGCTCTGAACGAGTTGCGGTTCTGGCAGGTGGGGTCGCTCGCCGGCCGGTACACCCCGATCCTGACCGGGGTCGCGCCGTTCCTGCTGATCGGCCTCGTCGCGTCGCTGGGCTTCGGGCGGGTCATCAACGGCCTCGCGCTCGGCGAGGACGTCGCGCGTGGCCTCGGCCAGAACGTGACACGTACCCGCGCGGCCGCCTTCGCCGTGGTCGCGATCCTCGCCGGGGCCGCCACCGCGGCCTGCGGACCGATCGTCTTCGTCGGGCTTGTCGTGCCGCACCTCGCGCGGTTCATCTGCGGCCCCGACTACCGGTGGATCCTGCCGTACTCGATGCTGCTGGCACCCATCGTCCTGCTCCTCGCCGACGTGCTCGGTCGGATGGCCGCCGCCCCCGACGAGGTTCAGGTCGGTGTGGTCCTCGGGCTGATCGGCGCGCCCGCGTTCATCGCGATCGTCCGCTACGGCCGGCTGTCGGAGGTGTGAGCACGGTGACGACAACGACAACAACAACGAGCGACGTCCGCTCCGCTCCGTCCGGTACGGCAGCGGCGCTGCGCGCCAACCGCGGGCGTCGCGCCGGCCGGTCCATCGTGGTGACGTGCGCCCTGGCCGTGGTGGTCGCCGCCCTCTTCGTGCTCACCATGATGGTGGGCAGCTTCCGCATCGGCGCCGCGGAGGTCGTCGCCTCGGTCCTGCACCTGGCCGACAATCCCAGCGTCGACTTCGTCGTCCGTGGCCTGCGGCTGCCGACCGCGGCCGCCGCCGTGACGGTCGGGCTGGCCCTCGGCGCGTCCGGGACGATCTTCCAACAGTTGCTGCGCAACCCGCTCGCGTCCCCGGACTTCGTGGGGATCACCTCGGGCGCAGGGCTGGCGGCCATCACGGGGATCGTGCTCCTGCAGGCAGGTGGGCTCGTCGTCAGCGGGCTCGCCCTCGGTGGCGCGGTCGCCGCCGCCCTGGCGATGTACCTGCTGGCCTGGCGCGACGGCGTCAGCGGCTACCGCTTCATCCTGATCGGCATCGGGGTGGCGCTCTTCTTCGAGGGCCTGATCGGCTACGTGCTCAGCCGGGCGCAGCTCTTCGAGGCCCGCCAGGCCATGCACTGGTTGGTCGGATCGGTCGGGCAGGCCAGCACCACCGAGCTGTGGGCGCTGACGGGTGCCCTGATCGTTCTGCTGCCGGTCGCCATGTTGCTGCAACGGCCACTGAGCGCCCTCGACATCGGTGATGACGCCGCCCGGATGCTCGGTGTTCGGGTCGAGCTCAGCCGGGCCGGGCTGCTCGGCATCGCCGTCGTGCTGGTGGCCCTGGCGGTGTCCGTGGCGGGCCCGATCGCCTTCGTCGCCCTGGTGGCCGGGCCGATCGCCAACCGGCTGCTCGGCCCTGCGGCCCGGGGCGTCCTGCCCGCCGCGCTGGTCGGTGCCGCGCTGCTGCTCACCGCCGACCTCATCGCCGTGCACCTGCTGCCCACCCCGTTGCCCACCGGCGTGGTGACGGGCGCGGTCGGTGCGCCCTACCTGCTGTGGCTGCTGGCCACCACCAACCGACAAGGAGCGGGTGGATGACCCGACTACGCGCCGAGGGCCTCACCCTCGGCTACGACGACCGGACCATCGTCGACCACCTCGACGTCGCCGTGCTCGACGGCAAGGTCACTGCGATCGTCGGCGCCAACGCCTGCGGCAAGTCCACCCTGCTCCGCGGCCTGGCCCGCCTGCTGGCACCGCGCGACGGCACCGTCCTGCTCGACGACAAACCCCTCGCCGACCTGCGCAACGTCGACGTGGCCAAGGTGCTCGGGCTCCTCCCGCAGACTCCCGTCGCGCCCGATGGCATCACCGTCGCCGACCTCGTGGCCCGCGGTCGCTACCCCCATCAGGGCTGGTTCCGACGGTGGAGTGGCGACGACCACGACGCCGTCGCCCGGGCACTTGACGCCACCGGCACCGCGGATCTGATCGACCGTCCGATCCGCGAACTGTCCGGTGGTCAACGCCAGCGGGTCTGGGTCGCCATGGCCCTGGCGCAGGACACCGACCTGCTGCTGCTCGACGAGCCCACCACCTACCTGGACATCAACCACCAGGTCGAGTTGCTGCGGCTGCTGCGGAAACTGAACGCCGAGTCCGGCAAGACCATCGTCATCGTCATGCACGACCTCAACCTGGCCTGCCGTTACTGCGACCATCTCATCGCGATGTCCGGTGGCGCGATCGTCGCCGAGGGGGCGCCGGTCGACGTGGTCACCGGCGACCTCGTCGAGCGGGTCTTCGGTCTCAGCTGCCTCGTGGTTCCCGATCCGATCGCCGGCACGCCGATGGTCGTCCCGGCGTAAGCGGCCCCGGACACGGGTGGGGGACGGCCGTGACAGCCGTCCCCCACAGTGCCCCGCCGCGCTCAGCGCGGCTCGTACGTCTGACAGTCGGCGATGTCCTGACCGGGACCCACCCGGATGGACGGCGCGTGGCACTCCAACTCGGCGTTGTGCTGACAGTCGGCGCGCTTGCACGCACCGACCTGCGCGATGACGCGGTCCAGCCCGCCCTTCGCCGAGGTGTCGATGAACGTGGCGCAACTGGCGTTCTGCTGCCCGATGGTGATGGCGAACGCGTGGCAGCCGTCGTGGTTGTAGCCGCAGTCGGTGACCGTGCACTCGTGTACCCGCGGCATCTCCAGCATGTCAGTCATGGCGATCTCGCTTCCGTCGGTGGTGCCGGGCCATTTCCATACCCGGCTGCGACGGGACAACTCCGTATCAGCCGCATCTTTTGGGGAGATTTTGCATAGGTCAGCCTTCCCTAACCGCCAGATGGCGGCGACCATCAACGGGCGCGTCGGGCTCGGCAGCCGCTTGCGTGCCGCAGCAGTACCTCGATCTGAGCGCCGAGTTCCTCCGGGTGCCGCAGCGGCGCGCGGAAGTTCAGCCGGATGTCCCGGTCACCGCTGCCCAGCTCCAGCCGGAGCACGACGCCGTGGCGGTCCAGGCGTACCGGCCGGACCTGACGCACACCCTGCAGGTGGTGACCGGGTATCAGTCGGCACAGCCGTTCGACGGTGTGCGGATGGTGATGGTCGAGGTGACACAACAGGTCGGCTTCGGCGGCGGCCAGAGGGTCGGGCTGGGCGGCCGCGAATGCGTCCGGGTCGACGCAGATGGTGCGGCCCTCAACTGTCAGCTCGGCGGTGGCGAGGTCGAGGACCGCGGCCAGGTCCTGATCGCGCCCGGTCGTGGCGACCTCGGTTGCCAGCCAGCCGGTGAACCTGCCGCGCGCGCGGACCCGGTTGCGCACCGGGATGGGCACCAGGTCGGTCACCTCGACCATTGCCACGGTGTCCTGTTGGTGGGCGAGGTGGTGGGTCAGGTGGCAGCCGACCGGCAGATCGATGCGCAGTCGCCCGTCGCTCGTCACGACGTGCCGTCCGGCCACGTACGCCTCGACGCCCGGGACGTGCAGGGTGAGGGAGTCGGCGGCGGCCAGCATCGATCGAAGCCGGACACCTGCGTCGTCGATGGAGTCCGTGCTGGTCGACGGCTTGCTCACGGGGATCATCTCCTAATAAGGTTAGCCTAACCTTACTTAAGAGGTGAATGATGAATCAGACCCGCCCCAAGGTCAAGCGTTCCCGTGCTCTGGGCATCGCGCTGACCCCGAAGTGCGTGCGCTACTTCGAACGCCGCCCGTTCCCGCCCGGACAGCACGGCCGCGCTCGACGCACGACAAGCGACTACAAGGTCCGGCTCCTGGAGAAGCAGCGGCTCAAGGCGCAGTACGACCTGCACGAGGGGCAGCTCCGGCGCGCGTTCGACCGTGCCGTGCGCCGCCCCGGCAAGACCGGTGAGGAGCTGATCGTCGAGCTGGAGAGCCGGTTGGACGCGCTGGTGCTGCGAGCCGGTCTCGCCCGCACCATCTACCAGGCCCGCCAGGTCGTCACCCATCAGCACGTCACGGTGAACGGCCGTCGCCTGGACCGACCGTCCGCGCGGCTGCAGCCCGGTGATGTCATCGCCGTGGCGGAGCGCAGTCGCGACAAGGCGCCGTTCGTCGTGGCGGCGGCCGGGGCGCACGCTCCGGAACGTCCCGCCCCCTATCTCGAGGTCAGTCTGCCCGGCCTGACCGCCCGGCTGACGCGGCTCCCGCTCCGGTCGGAGGTACCGGTGGTCTGCGACGAGCAACTCGTCGTCGAGTACTACTCCCGCTGACCGACAGTGGGGCAGGGCCCCGAGTGCAGGCACCTGCACCGGGGCCCTCCGCGTGTCGATCGTGGCCCGAAAACCGTTATTCGATCTCACTCCGCACGGTCGCCCGTGACCTGCGGAGATAGCGCTCTCATGGATGGTGGGAGAGACCTTGACGGGCGGATGATCCGGACGCAACGATGCATTCGCATATCTTGTTCCACCACCGCCAGGCGTGATCGGCGCACGCCGTCCCGCACCGCGAAAGGACCCCACCGTGCGCAGATCCCTGAGATCGTGGCTCGGCGTCGCGCTGAGCGCGATCCTCGTGGCGAGCGGCATCGTCGCCGTGCCACCCACGGCCAGCGCCGCACCGTTCACCGTGCTGGTCTTCAGCAAGACCGCCGGCTTCCGGCACGGATCCATCACTCCGGGCATCGCCGCCATTCAGCAACTCGGTGCGGCCAACGGCTTCACCGTCGAGGCCACCGAGGACGCCGCCCAGTTCACCGACGCCAACCTGGACCGGTTCGCCGCGGTGATCTGGCTCTCCACCACCGGCGACGTGCTCAACGCCGCCCAGCAGGCCGCGTTCGAGCGCTACATCACCGGCGGCGGTGGGTACGTGGGCGTGCACTCCGCCTCCGACACCGAGTACGACTGGCCCTGGTACGGGGGACTGGTCGGGGCGTACTTCGCCTCGCACCCGGCCGAGCAGACCGTCACCGTGAAGGTCGCCGACCAGGTGCACCCGTCCACCGCGACGCTGCCGCAGCGGTGGAGCCGGTTCGACGAGCTGTACAACTACCGCACCAACCCCCGGGGCAACGTGCACGTGCTGGCCACCCTGGACGAGACCACCTACACCGGCGGCAGTATGGGCGCCGACCACCCGATCTCCTGGTGCCAGAACTACTCCGGCGGCCGAGCCTGGTACACCGGCCTGGGGCACACCGACGCGTCGTACACCGAGGCGAACTTCCGTCAACACCTGCTCGGCGGCATCCGGACGGCCGCCGGCGCTGTCGACGCCGACTGCGGCCCCACCGTCACCAGCAGCTTCCAGCAGGTGGAGCTGGCCAAGGGCGCGGCCGAGACCGGCGAGCCGATGAGCCTCACCGTCCTGCCGGACCGGGGCGTGTTGCACACCTCCCGCAACGGCGTGATCCGGCACACCGACGCCGCCGGCAACACCAAGATCGCCGCCACCCTGCCGGTCTACACCGGCGACGAGGAGGGCCTGCAGGGCATCAAGGCCGATCCGAACTTCGCCACCAACCGCTGGGTGTACGCGTACTTCGCGCCACCACTGAGCACCCCCGGCGGCGGTGCGCCCGCCGAGGGCACGCCGGCCCAGTTCGCCGTCTGGGAGGGCGTCAACCGGCTGGCGCGATTCACCGTCAACGCGGACAACACCATCAACCTCGCCAGCGAGACGCTGATCCTGAACGTGCCGACCAGCCGGGGCATGTGCTGCCACGTCGGCGGTGACATGGACTTCGACGCGGCAGGCAACCTCTACCTGTCCACCGGCGACGACACCAACCCGTTCGACTCGGCCGGCTTCACCCCGATCGACGAGCGGTCCGGTCGCAACCCGGCGTTCGACGCGCAGCGCACCTCGGCGAACAGCAACGACCTGCGCGGCAAGGTCCTCCGGATCAAGCCGAGCGCGGCCGGCGGCTACACCATCCCGGCCGGCAACATGTTCGCCCCGGGCACCGCGCGGACCCGCCCGGAGGTCTACGCGATGGGCTTCCGCAACCCGTTCCGGATGAGCGTGGACAAGGCCACCGGCATCGTCTACCTCGGCGACTACGGCCCTGACGCGGGCACCGCCGACCCGAACCGGGGGCCGGCCGGCAACGTCGAGTTCGCCCGGATCGACAGGCCCGGCTTCTACGGCTGGCCGTACTGCACCGCCCGCAACGACGCCTACAACGACTACACCTTCCCGTCCGGACCGTCCGGGGCGAAGTTCAACTGCGCCGGCGGGCCGGTGAACAACTCTCCCAACAACACCGGCATCACCCAGCTGCCGCCGGCCATCCCGGCGTGGTTGCCGTACGGCGGCTCGGGCTCGCCGCCGGAGTTCACCGGCGGTGGCCTGTCGCCGATGGGCGGGCCGGTCTACCGGTACGACCCGAACAACACCTCGCCCGTGGCGTTCCCCGAGTACTACGACGGGACCTACTTCGCCGGTGAGTTCGGCCGTCGTTGGATCAAGAACGTCAAGCTCGACGCGTCCGGCCAACCGCTGAAGATCAACCCGTTCCCGTGGACCGGCACCCAGGTCATGGACATGGAGTTCGGGCCGGACGGCGCACTCTACGTGCTTGACTACGGCACCGGCTGGTTCAACGGCGACGCCAACTCGGCGCTCTACCGCATCGAGTACGCCCGCGAGGGCAGAGCACCGGTCGCCAGGGCGTCCGCCACCCCGACCAGTGGCATCGCGCCGCTGACCGTGGCGTTCTCCTCGGCGGGCACCCTCGACCCGGACGGCGACCCGTTCACCTACGCCTGGGACTTCGACAACAACGGCACCACCGACTCGACGGCCGCGAACCCGAGCTTCACGTACACCACCAACGGGACCCGCAGCCCGACGCTGACCGTCCGGGACACCACAGGCAAGACGGCCACCGCGAGCGTGGTCGTCACGGTCGGCAACAGCGCCCCGGTGGTCACCGTGAACACCCCGTTGAACGGGCAGACCTTCACCTTCGGGGACGCGGTGCCGTTCTCCGTCACCGTCACCGACGCCCAGGACGGCGCGATCAACTGCGCCCGGGTGAAGGTCAACTACGTCCTCGGCCACGACTCGCACGGACACCAGCTCGGCAGCGTGCAGGGCTGCTCCGGGGTCATCCAGACCTCGGCCGACGGCGAGCACGACACGGCGGCGAACATCTTCGGCATCATCGACGCCGAGTACACCGACCTGGGTGGGGGCGGCCAGCCGCCGCTGACCACGCACACCCAGGCGGTGCTGCAACCACGCGTACGCCAGGCCGAGCACTTCGGCGACTCGTCAGGCATCCAGATCGTCGCCGGGGCGGCGGGACACGGCGGCGCGGCGGTCGGCTACGTCGACAACAACGACTGGATCTCGTTCCGTCCCTACAACCTGACCGGCGTCCAGTCGTTCAGCGCCCGGGTCGGCGCACCGGCCGGCGGTGGCGGCACGCTGGAGTTGCGGGTCGACTCACCAACCGGGCCGCTCGTCGGTTCGGCCACCGTCGTGCCCACCGGCGGGTACGCCAACTTCGCCACTGTCACCGGCGGGATCACCGCCCCGACCGGCACCCGAACCCTGTTCCTGGTCTTCAAGGGCACCGGCCCGTACTTCGACATCGACGAGTTCACCCTCTCCACCAGCCCCGGCGGACCTGGGCCGGACCCGGACCCGGACCCGGACCCGGAGCCGGGCGCCAACCTGGCCCGGGGCAAGCCGGCGCGAGCATCCAGCTTCGAGGGCGCTTTCGTCGCGGCCAACGCGTTCGACGGCGCGGCCGGCACCCGGTGGGGCAGCGCCTTCGGTGACCCGCAGTGGATCGACGTGGACCTCGGCGCCTCGTACGCCGTCAACCGGGTCAAGTTGACCTGGGAAGCGGCGTACGGCAGCGGATACCAGATCCAGACCTCGCCGGACGGGGTCAACTTCACCACGATCCGTACGGTGACCGGTGGTGACGGCGGGGTGGACGACCTGACCGGGCTCAGCGGGTCCGGCCGGTACATCCGGCTCCTCGGCACCGCCCGGGGGACCGCTTGGGGCTACTCGCTGTTCGAGTTCGAGGTGTACGGCGGCACCGGCGGTCCGACCAACCCGCCGGGCGGCAACCTGCTGCTGAACAAGCCGACGACGACCTCCAGCAACGAGGGGGCCGACGTGGCCGGCGCCCAGGCGGTCGACGGGAGCCTCACCACCCGCTGGTCGAGCACGTTCTCCGACCCGCAGTGGATCCGGGTCGACCTCGGCAGCGCCACCGCGATCGGTCGGGTCAAGCTGAGCTGGGAGGCGGCGTACAGCAGCGCGTACCAGATCCAGACCTCGAATGACGGCACCACCTGGGCCACCGTGAAGACGGTGACCGGGGCCGACGGCGGCGTGGACGAGCACACCGCGCTCGGCGCCAACGGCCGTTACCTACGGATCTACGGCACGGCCCGGGGCACCGGATACGGCCATTCGCTCTGGGAGTTGGAGGCGTATTCCAGCTGAACCACCACCGAGGACGTGGCCGGCACGGGCGATCCGTGCCGGCCACGTCCGTCGCTCGGCTCTCTGGGTCAGTGGATCGGCGGGCTGTTCACCCGACGCCTGGCGGCTGTCCACCACCGTCGCGGAACACCGCTCGGCTGAGATAGTGCCGGGACTGCCGATCGAAGCGTCCGAGCAGGTCACGGGCGGCAGGCGGGACGACTGAGGTGGACGGATCACCGCCGGTGAAGGCCGACACCGCGGCGAAGTCGGTAAATGTCATGGCGGTGAGGAATTCGCTGCCCCTGGCGGGATCCAGCTCCTGCGGGGAACGACGCAGAACCCGAAGCTCCCGAAGCCCGTCCACGCCCCGGGCGAGGATCGCGGGCGCGATGTCCTGCGTCAACAACCGCTCGTAGGCGTCGGCGAGCGTGGGCTCCGTCCATCCGCTCCACAGTCGAAGAATCATGACAGCATGCTGTCAATTTAGTAGCAACCTGTCAATGTTCGGTACCATGCTGTCGATGACGGAACGGAAGCAGGACCTGGTCGACGCGTATCGGCTGCTGATGGCAGACGTGTACGAACTGGCGGGCGAGTCTCGGCGCTCCAGCGAGGAACTCGCCCGAGACGCGGGTCAGACCGCCGCGCGATGGCACGTGATGAGCGTGCTCTCCGACGGCTCGCGCACCGTCGCGAGCGCGGCGCGCAGACTTGGCCTCGCCCGACAGAGCGTGCAGCGAGTGGTCGACGACCTGGCCCGCGCCGGAATGGTGGAGCTGCACGACAACCCCGATCACCTCCGCGCGCCTCTCGTGACACTCACGGCAGAGGGGCTGGTCACGCTCACCGGTCTACTCGAGCGCTCGGACGTCGACCGCCGGGATGCCGTGGACCGGGCCGGCCTCAGCCTTGTCGAACTTGAGAATGCTCGCGCGACAGTGCGGAGCTTGGTGGACGCCCTGCGGAGCCGGTGAGCCCGCGCCCAGGTCGTCAGTCGTCGGCGACTGCCACCGGCTCCGAGCCGATGCAGCGCACCTTCAACTCGTACTCCCGGGTCGCCCCCTGGAACGTGACCTCGACGTCGTCGTCCGGGCCCCGGTCCACGTCGCGGACCCGGTAACCCTGCGCGGGCGCCCAGGAGACGAGGCGTACGCCACCGGCGCCGCACTCGGCCACAGCCGTGCCGCCGTCGGTGGCGAATCCTCGGCGGGCCCCGGCGCTGCCGCTCGTCGCGGGGGAGGCCGTGGAGGGCCCGACCGGCGCGGTGCCCGTGGTGCCCGTGGTGCCGGTCGGTGCCGGCTCGGGTGCGGCGAGAGCCCGTTCGATCTCGGCCTCGCTGCGCACCCCGCCCGGGGTGCCGGTGAGGCTCTCGCCCACCAACCGGATCGCGCCCAGGCCGATCAGCGTCGCTATGGCGGCGGTGGCCACCCATCCGGTGGCGACGAGGATCGAACGACGGCCCATCCCCTGACTATCCCCGATCCGTCCTTGTCGTTGGCACATCCGCACGCTAAGGCATGGTTAACGTGCACCGCACTGCCAGCGGCAGCGGTTAGCCTCCCAGCTGTGGCCCGCCTGCTGCTCATCGAGGACGACCTGACGATCCGTACCCCCCTGATCCGGGCCCTGCGCGAACGCGGCCACGCGGTGGCCGCGGCCTCGACCGCGATGGCGGGGCTCCGCGACGCGCTGGAGGACCGGCCCGACCTCGTGGTGCTCGACCTGGGCCTGCCCGACCTGGACGGCCGCGAGCTGCTGCGGATGCTGCGCGCGGTGAGTTCGGTGCCGGTCATCGTGGCCACCGCGCGCGACGACGAGGCCGAGATCGTCCGGGTGCTCGATGCCGGTGCCGACGACTACGTGGTCAAGCCGTTCACCGCGGCACAGCTCGACGCCCGTGCCCGGGCGGTGCTGCGGCGGGGCCCCTCCGGTGCCGACGGGCAGGACCCGACGCTCGTCGTCGGTGGGCTCCGCGTCGACCCCCGGGCCCGGCAGGTGACCCTGGACGGGGTCGCGGTCGAACTGACGCCCCGCGAGTTCGACCTGCTGCACCACCTCGCCGGCCGACCCGGTCAGGTGGTCACCAAACGTGAGCTGCTCACGGAGGTGTGGCAGATCCCCTACGGCGGTGCCGACAAGACCGTCGACGTGCACCTGTCCTGGTTGCGTCGCAAGTTGGGGGAGAACGCCCAGCAGCCTCGCTACCTGCACACCGTGCGTGGTGTCGGGGTGCGTCTCGAAGCCCCGGCGGCGCAGCCGTGAGGGCGCGTCTCGCACTGCTGGTCGCCGCGGTCAGCGTCCTCACCCTCATCGCGTTCCTGGTGCCGCTGGCGTTGCTGGTGCGCACCGTCGCGGAGGACCGGGCCACCGTTCGGGCCACCGCCGACGCACAGAGCCTGGTGCCGGTGGTCGGCACCGCCGACGCGTCGACCATCCGGCTCACCGTCGAGCAACTCGCCGCGGAGTCCGGTCGACAGGTGAGCGTCTTCCTGCCCGACGGCACTGTGCTCGGCGCCCAGGTACCCCGTACGCCCGCTGTGGCCCTTGCCGCGCGCGGACAGAGCCTCACCGGCGAGTCGGCTGCCGGTCGGGAGGTGGTCATCGCCGTGCAGGGTCGGGCGGACGGCACCGGGGTGATCCGGATCGCGGTGCCGCAGCGCGAGCTGACCACCGGGGTCACCCGGGCCTGGCTGGTGCTGGCGCTGCTCGGCGTGATCCTCGTGCTGATCGGGCTACTGGTCGCCGACCGGCTGGCGCGCACCCTGGTCCGGCCGATCAGCGACCTCTCGGCCGTCTCGCACCGGCTGGCCAACGCCGAGCTGGACGCCCGGGTCACACCGGCCGGCCCGCCCGAACTGCGCGAGGTGGCCGGCGCGCTCAACCATCTCGCCAGCCGGATCCAGGTGCTCCTGGTGCAGGAGCGCGAACAGGTCGCCGACCTGTCGCACCAGCTGCGGACACCGCTGACGGCGTTGCGGCTGGAGGCGGAGTCGTTGCGGGACCCGGACGACGCCGCCCGGATCACCGCCGCCGCCGACGGCCTCGAACGCGCGGTCACCGGGCTGATCCGGCAGGCCCGGTGGCGGCACACACCGGCGCAGCCGGCCTCCGCGGACGCCGCGTCGATCGTCGCCGACCGGGTCGCGTTCTGGTCGGTGCTGGCCGAGGACACCGGCCGGGCCGTCACCCTCGACCTGACACCCGGCCCCCTTCTGGTCGCTGTCGCCGCCGACAACCTGACCGCGGCCGTGGACGCTCTGCTCGGCAACGTCTTCGCGCACACCCCGGACGGCACGCCGTTCGCCGTCCGGCTCGCCCGCGAGGCCGGCGAGGTGGTCCTCACCGTCGCCGACGAGGGTCCGGGCATGCCGGCCGGGGCAATTCGGCGGGGCGCCAGCGCGGCCGGGTCCACCGGCCTGGGCCTGGACATCGCCAGGCGTGCCGCGCAGGCCGCCGGCGGTCGACTGGAGTTACGGCCTGGTCCGGGAGGCGGCGCGCAGGTGCTGCTCCGGCTCGGGCCTCCGACGTCGCCGCGGGACGCATAGGCGCTGCGGGGCCGGGTAGCTGCCAGTCATGGCGCGGTATACGAAACCCGAGCTCAGAGAGCAGATCAAGGAAGAGGTCAAGGCGTCCGACAAGGGCGGCAGGCCGGGGCAGTGGTCGGCGCGCAAGTCGCAGCTGGTCACTCAGGAGTACAAGAAACGCGGCGGCGGATTCCTGGGCGAAAAGGACGAGCGGCAGAAGTCTCTCCAGCGCTGGGGCAACGAGAAGTGGCAGACGAAAGAGGGCGACACCCGGGCGCGCAAGGGCGGCACGACGAGTCGCTACCTGCCCAAGAAGGCCTGGGAGGAGATGTCGGAGAGCCAGAAACGCGCGACCGACACGAAGAAGCGCGAAGCGTCCCGGTCCGGCAAGCAGTACGTCGCCAACACCGGCCCGGCCAAACGAGCACGTCGGGACGCCACCACGGCCGGACGAATGACGGAGATGTCGGTCGCGGAGGCGGCCAAGCTGGTCCGTGGCCTCGACACCCGACAGCTCAAGACCGCGCTGCGCAACGAGCGCGCCAGCAAGGACCGCAAGACGCTCGTCCAGCGGCTGGAAGCGGAACTCAACAGGCGCGGCTGACCCGGCCCTCGACCGCCTTAACCCGGCCTTAGCGTCCGGACAGCGCGGTGCTATCCCGAACTGACCGATCCTCGGAGTCGACAACCGAGGAAAGGTGGACACCACGATGAAGCGCACCAATCTGCTTCTGGCGTCGGTCGGCGGGTCGGCGGTGCTGGCGGTGGCCGGGGTCGCGCTCGGCGTCAACGCCGCGAACGACTCGCGGACCGGCGGCACGGCACTCGCCGCGGCAACCGTCGCGCCGCCGACCACCGGTTCGCCGTCGGCCGGCACCCCATCGGGTACGCCGTCGAGCGGCACGCCGTCGGCCGGAACGCCGTCGGGTACGCCGTCGACCGGCAGCGCGCCGGCGGGCAGCGCTGTCGACGAGAAGCGCGCCGGTGAGATCGCGCTCGCCAAGGCCGGTGGCGGCCAGATCGTCGAGGTCGAAGCCGAGCAGGAGAACGGCCGGCCAGTGTGGAGCGTCGAGATCGTCGCGGGCGACACCGAGCACGAGGTGGACGTCGACCGGGACAACGGCTCCGTGGTCAAGGCCGAGCAGGAGCCGGTCGACGACGATGACAACGACGCCGCCGACGACGACGACAAGGACGACGACAACGACGCCGACGACGACAACGACGACTGACCGCCCGTCGCTGCCCACCCGGGGTTCTTTCACCGGGGTGGGCAGCGGCGCGTTCTGCCGCGGTGGTCGGACCGTCCGTTCCCGGACGGGCCGGCCATCGCGTGCGTCTGGAGGTGTGGTCAGAGGTACTGGTCGGTGTTGCCGCGCGAGGAGCGTCAGGTGGGGACGCGTTGTTCCTGGACCGTCGGCTGGTCCTGGGCGAACTGGGTGCGGTACAACTCCTGGTAGCGGCCACCAGCCGCGAGCAGGTCACTGTGTCGCCCGCGTTCCACGATCCGCCCCGCTTCCACGACGAGGATCTGGTCGGCCGCCCGGATGGTGGAGAGCCGGTGCGCGATGACCACGCTCGTCCGGCCGGTCAGGGCTTCGGCGAGGGCGTCCTGCACGGCCGCCTCCGAGGTGGAGTCGAGGTGCGCGGTGGCTTCGTCGAGGATGACCACGCGCGGGCGGGCCAGCAGCAGCCGGGCGATGGTGAGCCGTTGCCGTTCCCCGCCGGACAGGCGGTATCCGCGCTCGCCGACGACCGTGTCGAGCCCATCGGGGAGGCTGCGGATCAGCTCGTCGAGTCGGGCCCGCCGGAGCACCTCCCACATCTCGTCCTCGGTCGCGTCCGGCTGGGCGAACGCCAGGTTGGCGCGGATGCTCTCGTGGAAGAGGTGCCCGTCCTGGGTCACCACGCCCAACGCTGTCCGGATCGACTCCGCCGACAGCTCGCGTACGTCGACGTCGGCGAGCTTCACCGCGCCGTCCTCGACGTCGTACAGGCGAGGCACGAGCTGGGCGATCGTCGACTTACCCGCCCCGGAGGAGCCGACGAGCGCCACCATCTGCCCCGCTTCGGCGCGGAAGGACACCCCGTGCAGCACCTCCTCGCCGCCGCGCGTATCGAGCTTCGCCACGTCCTCGAGGGACGCGAGCGACACCTTGTCCGCCGAGGGGTAGCCGAACCGGACCCCGTCGAACTCGACAGCGACCGGCCCATCCGGAAGAGGTCGGGCGTCGGACCTGTCGAGGATCAGCGGCTTGAGGTCGAGGACCTCGAACACCCGCTCGAAGCTCACCAGCGCGCTCATCACCTCGACCCGAGCACTGGCCAGCGACGTCAACGGTGCGTACAGGCGCGACAGGAGCAGCGCGAGGGCGACCACCGTCCCGGCGTCGAGGCTGCCCCGTAGGGCGTAGAGACCACCCAGCCCGTAGACCAAGGCCAGCGCCAGCGAGCCGACGACCGTGAGCGCGGTGATGAAGACCCACTGCAGCATCGCGGCGCGGATGCCGATGTCCCGGACCCGACGTGCCCGTGCCGCGAACTCGGCGGACTCCTCGGTCGGCCGCCCGTACAGCTTGACCAGGGTGGCACCCGGTGCGGAGAACCGTTCCGTCATCCGGGTGCTCATGGCCGCGTTGTGCTCGGCCGCCTCACGCTGCAACTGGGCGAGCCGCGAACCCATCCGGCGGGCCGGTAGAACGAAGATGGGCAGCAGAACGAGCGCCAGCAGCGTGATCTGCCAGGAGAATGTGAGCATCACGGCCAACGTCAGCATCAGCGTGACCGCATTGCCGACCACACTCGACAAGGTGTCGCTGAAGGCCCGCTGCGCGCCGATCACGTCGTTGTTCAGGCGGCTGACCAGCGCACCCGTGCGGGTCCGTGTGAAGAACGCCACCGGCATGCGCTGGACGTGGTCGAAGACAGCCGTCCGTAGTTGAACGATCAGCCCCTCGCCGATGCTGGCGGAGAGGAATCGCGTCACCAGACCCAGCCCGGCCTCGGCGAGGGCGATCACGGCGATCAGTACGGCCAACCGGATCACCACGCCACTGTCGGCGCCGTCGACGATCGCGTCGACCACCCGACCGGCGAGGACGGGCGCCGCCACCGTGAGAACCGCAGTCACCACACTCAGCAGGAGGAACCTGATGATCATTGTTCGGTGTGGCCGGGCGAACCGCGCGATGCGTTTCAAGGTCGCTCGGGACAGTGGACGCTCGTCCTGCGCGTTCATCGCGTGGTGCAGGGACATCCACGCGGTAACTTCCATGCTCATGCATTACCTCCGATGTCGGAGGTTAGGACCTCACCCGAGCTTGAGGTCAAGTCACCGCGCCGGGTGCTCCAGTTCGGCGCGGATCTGGCCGAACACCGCGTGGGGGTCGTCCGCCCGCGCGAACCCGATGAAGGTCACCATGCCGAGGGTGTGCTGGTCACCCCAGACGCAGATGTCGACGGGAAGACCCGTCTTGGCCTGGCCGATGCCGCACCCGGCCATCCCGCCCAGAGGGCCCGGCGGGACCGCCCCCACGTCGGTGACGTTCGGCAGCCCGGCGAAGATCCTGTCCACCGACGCGGTCGGGTCGGTCATCGTTCCGGAGACCGCGCTGACCAGGACGACCCGCTGATCATCGCCGGGAATGTGCAGTCCGTCCTTCCGGGAGTAGACCTCGGTGGCCCGGACGTAGGCGGTGCCCACCGCGCTGGTGGGCCCGGTGCTGAGTAGCTTCTTGAAGGTGCCCATGTTCTGCTCGGCCTGCCCGCGCAGCACCCGGTCCACGGATTCGGGCCAGGTGCCCAGGAGCGTGGGTGGCTTGTCGAGACGCATCACCGTTGCAGGCGGCGACGACTGCGCGACGGCTGCCGACGCGGGAGTGTCGGCCTGCCGAGTGCACCCGGTCGCGAACAGCAGGATCGTCGCAGTCAGCGCGCCGACGATCGCCGAGCCAGCCGGCCCTGTACGCATGGTGAGTCCCGTCCTCGTCTCGTGTTGCGCGCGCACGATATCCCACGCCCACCGGGGAACCGGCTCCCCGGTCAGTCACGCGCCGGCCGGCTACGTTCGTCGGTGGTAGTGGTTGCGGCGGGGGAGTTGGTCGGGGTCGAGCCAGGCGGGTGGGACGAACTCCGGGTGCCCGTCGCCTGCCAGCTGCACGGCCCAGTCGCTGTGGTGGAGGTGGCGGTGGTGGTGGCCGCAGAGCAGGACGGCGTTGTCGAGGCTGGTGGTGCCGCCGTCGGCCCAGTGTCGGATGTGGTGGGCGTCGCACCAGCGGGGTGGTCGGTCGCAGCCGGGGAACGCGCAGCCACGGTCGCGCAGCACCAGGGCGCGGCGCAGTGGGCCGGTGACGAGGCGGCGTTGCCGGCCGACGTCGAGTGGTTGGCCGGTGCCGTTGAGGACGGTGGGCAGGAGGGCCGCGTCGCAGGCGATCCGGCGCACCGTTTCCGGTGTGAGTCGCAGGCCGGTGTCGAGGGTGCCGGCGTCGAGTTGCCGGCTCAGGCTGTCGTAGGTGGTGCTGACGACGACTTGGGCGGCGTCGCCACCGTGGTCGGGTAGCTCGCCGGTGCGCAGGCTGAGTCGGCAGAGGTCGGCGAGGGCGTCGTGGCGGCGTTGCCCGGGGGAGCGGTGGTCGTCCGGGCCGGAGGGTGCGGTCAGGGGGTCGATGGCGGCGCGCAGCAGGCCGGCTGTTTCGGCGTCGAGGGTGCCGGTGAGTCGGAGTCGACCGTCGGTCTGCTCGGACAGCGTGAGGTGTCGGTCGCGGGCGGCGCGGGCGGCTTCGGCGTCCAGGGCGGCACGGGCGGCGGCGTCGGCGATGTCGGGAGCGACGTGGTCGAGGATGCGGGCGCCGAGCTTGCGCAGCAGAGTGGGGTCGAACTGCCCGGCCCAATCGACGAGCACGCCCACGGCCCTGCCGGCGGCGTCACTGCCGGCGGCGGTCTGCACGGTGCTGGCGGTGTCGGCGATGACCCGGGCCTGCTCCAGGGTGACGTCCCCGTCAGCGAGTGCCTGTCGAACGCCGGGGTTGCCGGTGTCCAGTGCGGCGGAAAGCTCGACCAGCCGGCGAGCGGCGGGGATGGTGACGTGAAGTCGCTCGCGGAGCCAGACCACGGTGGACGAGGCGCCCTGCGCGTGGGCGGTGCCTCGGCCGTCGATCTCACGGACCAGGGCGAGCTTCACGGCAGCGAGGCGTTGCTCCAGGCGGTGCGCGGCATCGAGTGCCGCGACCAGCTCATGCTCCGGAAGCGCCCAGGTAGCGACGTCGACGCAGGCGGCGACCGCGCCGTCTGCCTGCGCCAACTCCCCAACCATGACCCGACAATAGAACAGGTGTACGACAGAAATGCCCCGCCGCGACAGCGTGCGATTCGTCATGGGTTCACCACTGCGCGTCCAGCTCGGCGAGGCGCCGGCGGAGCTGGCAGGCGTCGCGCCTGGCAGCGCATGGGTGATGACGTGCAGGATGCGGCGGAGTTCGACCGGGTCAGGACAACACGCGAGGACGCCGCAGCCGTATGCGGGGTCGAAGAGCCGGTGGGCGGGGTCGCGGAGAAAATGGCTCCAGGCGGTCAGGGCCTCGTGTGCGGCTCCTGGCCACAGTCGGGTGCGTTCGAGCTGAGCGATGGTGGCTCTGCCACGTGCTGTCAGGCCCGGCACGGTAGGGACGGCGTGATCGAGTCGGCGGTGCGCCGCGGCCCGCACTGTCGCTGGTGACCTACGCGCCATGACCCTTTCTGGTGATCGTCATGGCTGGCATGGTGATACACCGATGGTGGAACACGCGGACGGCGGGGCCGCCGGCGAACGGCCGGCGACCCCGCTGTCAACGCACGTGAGGAACTTAGCCCGGCCGACTATCCGATCCGGAACTGTTCGCCGTAGACGGCGAACACCAGCGGCGTGTTCAGGTTGAAGTTGCCGTTGTTGAGGAACACCCGCTGGGCGGTGTCGACGCGGGAGGTGTCCGAGTGGGCCTCCTCCTTCTTCATCTCGATGACCCGCTCGTCGAGGAAGGCGTTGAGCCAGGTCCGCTCGTCGCCGCCCTGGGCCGGCGGCTTGGCCCGATTCAGGGCGCGGCTGCGGATCTGGCGCATGCCCTCGTACCCGTGCATGACCGCCGCGTCGTAGTAGGCGAACTGGCCGAGCGCCCGGACCTGGTCGTTCTTGCCGTCGCGGACCGACGGGTTGAAGTAGACCCGGTCGCGTTCGGCCTCCTGGGCGGCCTGGAACACCGAGTCGGTGGCTGCGGTCCGCCAGTCGCGGGGGAAGTTGGGGTCGAGGCCGGCGTGCGACGGGGTGCCGTTGACGTTGCGCAGCGCCGGCAGGTAGCCGGCGAGCACGTTGCCCGGCTTGGTGCGGGTGTACGCCTCGACCAGTTCGAGCATGTCGCCGGTGCCGGAGCAGAAGCCGATGATGCCGGCGGTGTAGCCGCGCCCGTCGCCGATGTCCTCGATGTAGGAGAACTGCGCGCGCCAGTCGAGCGAGGAGTTCTCCGCGGCCGAGACGAGCTGCATGGCGACGTCCTTCTTCGCCGGGTCGTCGAGGTTGGTGCCGGCCGGGGTGGTGGGGGTGGGCGTGGGGGTGCCGCCGCCCGGCAGGGTCCACCGCTGGTTCGTGGTGCCACCGCAGGTCCAGATCTGCAGCCGGGCGCCGTTCGCGGTGCTCCGGTCGGTGACGTCGAGGCACTTGCCGGAGCCGGAGTTGACGAGCGCGCCGTTGCTGGCGGTCCACTTCTGCGCGCTGGTGTTGTTGCAGTCGTACAGCTGCGCCTTGGCGCCGTTGGCGGTCGACGCGGCGGTGACGTCGAGGCACTTGCCGAGTGCCCGGATCGAGTTGTCGCTGTTGCCGACGGTCCACGTCTGGGCCGCGCTGCCGTTGCAGTCGTAGAGCTGGACGGGCGTACCGTTGGCCGAGTTGGCGCCGGCGACGTCGATGCACTTACCGCCGAGGCCGGTGATCGGGCCGGCGGTCGCGGCGCTCGCCGACGGCAGGCCGTAGCCGACGGCGGCGACGCCGATCAGCAGGGTGCCCACGACGTAGGCGGCGGTTCTCTTGTGGACCATGGTGTTCCTCGGGGAAGGGGCGGCGTGCCGCCGGCCGGTCGGTGCCCCGGCGTGGCGGTTTGGCCCCGGCGGGCACCGCGAGCATCAGGAAACTGTATTAACAGATACCAGTACGTCGATTCCCCGTCAATCGACGACCGCGAGGCGTGACGGCGCCTGTTCACCCCGTCGTTGGCGGGACGTACCTACCGGTGGCTATCGTCGGGCCGTCACTGATCTACGGGCCGGTCCATCGGAACCAGTACCCGTCCGACGGACAGAAGATGGTCATGGAGTCGAGTCTGCGCGCTCGGGTGCGAGCCGGTGATCCCGGCGCGTTCGCCGAGCTGTTCGACACGTACGCGCGCTCGGTGTACAACCACGCGTTCCGGCTCACCGCCGACTGGGCCACGGCGGAGGACGTCATGGCCGCCACCTACCTGCAAGCCTGGCGTTCCCGGGAGCGGGTCACCGAGGAGGGTGGGTCGCTGCGTCCCTGGTTGCTCGGCATCGCCACCAACGAGGCCCGCAACCACACTCGCAGCAACCGCCGCTACCGCCGGGTGGCCGCAGCGCTGCTCGCCTCCGACCTCATCCTGCCCGACCACGCCGACGAGGTCGCCGGTCGGCTCGACGACAGCCGACGTATCGCCGCCGCCATCGACGCGCTGGCCCGGTTGCGCCGGCCCGAACGCGAGGTGCTCACCCTGTGCCTGTGGGAGGGCCTCGACTACGAGTCCGCGGCGCAGGCGCTGGGTGTTCCGGTCGGCACGGTCCGGTCCCGGCTGTCGCGTGCCCGCGCCCGGCTCCGTACCCTCGTCGACGCCCCGCCGCGCGCCGCGCGGCCGCCGGTCGTGGACGCCTCGCTCGTACGGGAGGGCGGTCAGTGAGCGCGCCGGATCCGGCCGAGTGGGCGCAGATCGCCCCCCACCCCGGTGATCACGAGCTGCCGACGGGCCGGCACGAGCTGCACCGCACCCGCCTGCTGGCGGCGATCGCCCAGCAGCCGCGTACCCGAAGAAGGGCTTTCGTGCCGCTGCGGCCCGCGCTCGCGGCGGCCGTGGTGGTCCTGGTCGCGGCGGTCGTGGTCGCGGTGGGGATCGGCGGAGGGCTCGCGGTCCGACCCGGCGACGCGCCGCCGGCCGCGCTCCCGTCACCCGAGGCGAGCCGCTCGGCCGCTCGGCCGGCACCGCTGGGCACGGCCGCCAAGAATCGTGGGTACGGCACGGTGCGTCAACTCACCGACACGGCTGACCTGGTGGTCCGCGGCGAGGTGGCGTCGGTGACGGACGGACGGGCGACCTACCGGGTGGCGGAGGTGCTCTACCGCGCCCCGGACGCTCCGGTGCCCACCGAGATCAGGGTGGCGGCGGAGCTAGCCGGGACGGCCGGCCGGCCGACCGTCCTCTACCTGAGCCTCGCTGACCCGGGTGCGCGCGTCTACCGCCCGCTCGGCGGCGAATTCGGGATCTTCGACCTCACCGGGGAGACAGCCACCAGCCGCTCGCCGGCGATGTCGGTGACCGGCCTGCGTGCCGAGGACGCCACCGGGGCGGGCCGCGCGTTCGTCACCACGCTGCCCGAGCTTCGTCAGCTCGCCCGCGAGCGGCGTTGAGCCGGAGCGGCGCCAGCGGCGCTGAACTCCGGAGAAGGTGAGCCCGAAAAAAAAATGGAACTCGGTGCCCGGGACGCACAGATAGAAGGCGTAAGCAGTGCCGCGTTCCGGGCGAGACGACCCGGGACGGCACCGAGACGCGAGGAGCGTTCCATGGCAGTCGACCGTCGCCGTACCCGGACTCTGTGTGCCACGGCCGCCGCCGCGCTCGCCGCGGCGGCGTTGTCCGCCTGCGGCAGCGGCGGCGCCGACCCGGCCGCCGCGCCCACGCCGAGCAGCGCGGCCGCTGGCAGCGCGGCCCCGAGCAGCACGGCCCCGAGCAGCGCCGCCACGCCGACCGACGTCGCGCCCCCGCCGATCAAGGGCAAGCTGCGCGGGTACGGCACCGTGCGGCAGCTCAGCGAAACCGCGGACCTGGTCGTACGCGGTGAGGTCGAGGCCGCCGGATTCCGGGTCGACGAGGTGCTGCGCGCGACGGCCGGATCGACAGTGCGGGCCGGTGCCCGGATCACGTTGACCTCGCTGCCCGCCGGTGTGCCGGAAACGGCGCACATGTCGAAGCTCAAGGCGGGCCAGGTCGTGGTGCTCTATCTCGCCCAGGACCCGGCGGTGCCGACGTTCCGCACGCTCAGCGGCGACTTCGGTGTGTTCGACCTGAGCGGAGCCGGCGCGGAGGCGGTCGCCACGACCCGCTCGCAGACCATGGCCGTCAGCGGCCTGAACGCCGAGGACCCGGCCGCGTCCGGTCACGGTTTCCGCACCACCCTCGGCCAGCTGCGCGCCGTCGCCGCCCAGATCAGGTAGGACGAGTGGAACGCGGACGGCACCCGCCGAGTGCCGTCCGCGTGGTCACTGCTCCCGGTAGGTGGCCAGGTCGAAGTCGGCGTGCACGCCGTCGCCGCCCAGGTCCTGCACCCACAGGCCGAGGAAGGCCCCGGTGAAGCCCCACGCCGCCGGCTCACCGTCGATGATCAGCGCGGCGTGCTCGTCGGACAGGATGGTCGCGTCCAGCTCGACAGGTAGCGGCTGCCAGCCGGCCCCGAGGTCGTAGTCGAAGCGCACCGCCGGCCCGTCGAACACGGCACGCAGGCCGACCCGGGTGACGCCGCCGACATCGACGGTCAGATCGGGGTACGCGGTGCGCCGCCCGTTGTCGGCGCTGAGCAGCTCCAGCACCGTCCGCCCGTCGTCGGCCCGGGTCAGGTAGAGGTGGTGCCAGTTGAGGGTGTTGTAGTAGGCGGTGATCCCGGCGAGCTGACGGTGGTCGGCCGGTTCGAACTCCACAACGGTCTCCAGCGAGCACTCCATCGCGCCGACGCGCCGGCCGACCAGGCTGGGTGCCTGTCGACCGACCGGCGACTGTCCGCCGTGGACCCGCAGGTACGACGGGCGGCTGCGCAGGTCGACCCAGTCCGGGGTGGCCGGCCGGCGCAGCGTCGACCAGCACCTGCCCAGCTCGGGGGCGTCGAAGTGGTCCGTCTCGGGCTCCGCCGGCCACGGGTGCGCGGGCAGGTCGGGTGCGACGACCTCGTCCGCGGGCACCCCTCCGGCGACCCGCGGCCAGCCGCCCGACGGCCACTCGACCCGCTGGATCGCGGTCTCCCGACCCAGCACGCAGTTGCCCAGCGGCGAGTACGGGCGGCCAACCAGGTGGGCCAGGTACCACTCGTCGTTCTGTGTGCGGACCAGGCTGCCGTGACCGGCCTTCTGCAACCGCAGGTCGGGCCGCCCGAACGAGGTGAGCAGCGGCCCGTCCGGGTGCACCTCGTACGGCCCGAACAGCTCCCGGGAGCGCGCCACGGTGACCTGGTGCTCCCAGCTGGTGCCGCCCTCGGCGGTGATCAGCCAGTACCAACCGTCGTGGCGGTACAGGTGCGGACCCTCGGTGACCCCGGCCGGGGAGCCGGTGAACAGGATGCGGGGGCTGCCGACCAGACGGCGCGCGGCCCGGTCGTACTGCTGGATCTCGATGCCGCCGAAGCGGTCGCGGCCGGGTCGCCAGTCCGCGCTCATGCCCAGCAGCCACGTGGTGCCGTCGTCGTCGTGGAACAGCGCCGCGTCGAACCCACGTCCGTGCAGCTTCACCGGGTCGGACCAGGGGCCGGTGATGTCCTCGGCGGTGACCAGGAAGTTCTGGGGATCCCAGTAACCGCTGGCGAAGCTGGCCACGTCGCTGTAGACGAGGTGGAACTGACCGTCGTGGTAGGTCAGGTCGGGTGCCCATACCCCGTTGGAGTCGCCGCATCCGCGCAGATCGAGCAGGCGCCGGTCGGTGATGATCCCACCCAGGCTGCGCCAGTTCACGAGATCGCGCGAGTGGTGGACGAGCACGCCTGGATACCACTCGAAGGTCGAGGTGGCCAGGTAGTAGTCGTCGCCGACGCGCAGGATCGACGGGTCCGGGTGGAACCCGGCGAGGACGGGATTGCGGATCGACCGGGTAGCGGTCGCCACGTTAGCGATGTCGGTCGACACGAGGGCTCCTCTGGACGGGCTGTCTCGAACTTCCGGAAAATCGCGGTCCCGGATCACTGGAAGTCCTGCCTACGCTAGCCGGTCTTTTCGCAATAGGACAGAGGCCTTGACCCCTGGGACGACAGCTCGTAGCGTGCCGGCCATCGATCGGTATTACCGGCGAAACATTGAAAGTTTCGGAGATCCATAGATCCCCACCTCGCCGCCGAGTCGGCGTCCGAGCATCCCCCGAGTCCCCGAATGGATGGATCATGACTACGCAGCGGGCCGAACGGCGGCTCATCGGCGGCCTGACCGGCAGCGTCAAGGGATGACAGCGCACCACCGCGAGCAGACCTGAAGTTTCCAGCAGGACGCAGGGGGGACCGTGGGCACGGAGAACGGCCGAAACGTCACCATCGCCATGATCGCGCGGTTGGCCGGTGTCTCCGTGCCCACCGTCTCCCGGGTCATCAACGGCCGCTCCGACGTCGCCCCGGACACCCGGGAACGCGTCGAGGCGCTACTCAACCGGCACGGTTACCGCCGCCGATCACCGACCCGGCGCACCGACGCCGCCCTCATCGACCTCGTCTTCAACGACCTGGACAGCCCGTGGGCTGTGGAGATCATCCGTGGGGTGGAGGACGTCGGCCAGACCAGCGGCGTCGGGACCGTCGTGTCGGCCATCCACTGGCGCATCTCCTCGGCCAAGCAGTGGCTCGACAACATGCGTACGCGCTCCACCGAGGGAATCATCTTCGTGACCTCGATGGTGAACCCACCGTTGCAGGCCGAACTGCGCCGGCTTCACCTGCCGGTCGTCATCATCGACCCGGCCGGGGTCGACCCGCAGGAGTCACCCACCATCGGCGCCACCAACTGGGCGGGCAGCCTCAGCGCCAACCAGTACCTGATCAGCCTCGGCCACCGCCGCATCGGCTTCATCGCCGGCCCGCCGCATCTGATGTGCAGCCGGGCCCGGATGGACGGCTACCGCGCCGCCCTCGGCGCCGCCGGCATCCCCATCGACGACGCCCTGATCCGCCCCGGCAACTTCTATCACGAGGCCGGCTTCACCGCTGGTACGCAGCTGCTGGCCCTGCCCGACCCGCCCACCGCCATCTGCGCCTCCAGCGATCAGATGGCCCTCGGTGTCTACGAGGCGGTCCGCAAACGGGGCCTGCGGGTTCCCGACGACGTCAGCGTGGTCGGCTTCGACGACCTGCCGGAGGTGCGGTGGTGCTCGCCGCCGCTGACCACCGTCCGTCAGCCCCTGGCCGAGATGGGCATGCTGGCCGCACGTACCGTGCTGCGCCTCGCCGGCGGCGAGAGGACCGAGAGCCCTCGGGTCGAGCTCGCCACCGAGCTCATCGTCCGGGACAGCGCCGCACCACCACGGTCGTGACAGTGCTCAGCCGACGCGCAGTGCGTCGTCGACGCCCGTCTCCCGGCGGCCGAGGTGCGCCGGATCGCGACCGGAGAGCAGATCGAGTGCGGCCTTCAGGCAGGCGCCGTTCTCCCGGGACGAGCTGAACCACCACGTCTGGGCGTACCGCTTCGCGCTGTCGTCGCCCACGCCGTTGGCGTCGATGCCGAGGCGCCGGCACAGCGCCACGGCGCGCGGGAGATGGAAGGACTGGGTCACCACCGTGGCCCGCCGCACTCCGAAGATCCGCTCGGCCCGCGCACACGAGTCGTACGTGTCGAAGCCCGCGTAGTCCGGCACCACCTTGTGCGCTGGCACACCACGCTCCACCAGCCAGCTCCGCATCGCGGCGGGCTCATTGTAGTCGGCGTGCATGTTGTCGCCCGACACGAGGATCGCCCGAACCTTGCCGGCGTCGAACAGTCGCCGCGCGATCTCCAACCGAGCCGCGAGGACGGGGGAGGGGGTGCCGTCCACGTCCACCTTGGTGCCCAGGACCAGCGCGACCGGCGCGTCCGGCACCTCGCCCTCGCCGTAGAGGTGGCCCTCGGCGGTGTCGCGGATCCACGTCACGCTGGCCACCGTGCCTCCGGTCAGCGCCACCGCCCCCACCGCGAGCGCGAGGACCGTGCGGCGGACAAGCCGCCGACGCTCCCCGTACCACCGTCTGGCCGCACCGAATCGTCCCCGCATGCCGCAAGACTATTCGCCCCGCGATCACGCCTTCCGCCGGTGGAGAGCGAGTGCCACAATGGCTGTGGCGCTCAAGCGGTTACCGCTGGGCCCGGGGGAGGGCCTTCCGCAGGAAGCGGACGGTGGGCACGAACCCGGAGGCCGTCTCATGAGCCATCTGCCAGACGCTACCGCCATCTCCGGCACGGTCGATCTGCTCGTCGGCGTGTTGCAGTTGGCCGCCGCGGTCATCACTCTGCTGGCCGCGGTCAGTGTCCGTGGGCGTCGGTCACACCGCGGCGATCGCGGCGAAGACGACGCCTGACGCACCTTGAGATCTTCGAGCCGACAATGCCATTGTGGTACGTCGATGAAGAGCCGCGCGCGGGGCTGACGCCCGTCCACTGGGCAGCCGGGATCCATTTGTGATCCCCGGCGGACGGTGTCACAAGCGACGAGAGTCAGTCGTCCACGAGGTCGCCCGTCACCGCGTCGCACCCTGACCGGTGGGGCGGCTCATCTGCGCGAAGGAACCCCGCCCATGCGTACACCGAAGACCCGCGCGGCACTCCTGACGGGCGTGCTGCTCGCCGGGAGCACGCTCGCGAGCGTCAGCCCCACAACCGCCAGCGCGGCGGCCGACCCGGTCACCGTGACCGTCAACACCCGTGCGGGCCTGGCGACAGTGCCGGACACCGCGCTCGGCGTCAACCACGCCATCTGGGACTCGAACCTCGGCACCGCCGAGACGTCGGGCCTGCTCAGGGACGCCGGAGTGCAGATGATGCGCTACCCCGGCGGCTCGTACGCCGACATCTACCACTGGAAGGACCACACCGCGCCCGGCGGCTACGTCGCGCCGGGCACCGACTTCGACACCTTCATGACGGGAGTCCGGCGCGCCGGCACCCAACCGATGATCATCGCGAACTACGGCACCGGCACACCCGCCGAAGCCGCCGACTGGGTGCGGTACGCCAACGTGACGAAGGGCTACGACGCGCGCTACTGGACCGTCGGCAACGAGAACTACGGCAACGGCCACTACGGGTCCGCGTGGGAGGCGGACGACCACCCCGACAAGAGCGCGACACAGTACGCGAGGCTCGTCGTCGAGTACTCCGACGCGATGAAGGCGGTCGACCCGAGCATCAAGGTCGGGGCGGTGCTGACCATGCCGGGTAACTGGCCGGACGGGATCACCGCCGGCAGCGACCCGGGCCCGTGGAACCAGACGGTGCTCTCCATCGCCGGTCCGAAGATCGACTTCGTGGACGTGCACTGGTACCCGGGCGGCACCGCCGCCGAGTCGCTGGCCCGCGTCAACCACCTCCCCGACGCCACCTATCTGCTGCGGCAGCAACTCACCAGGTACGCGGGCGCGGACGCCGACCGCATCGGCATCAGCTTCACCGAACTGAACGTCGACGCCGGCCGGAACACCCAGCCGGCCGCGCTCTTCCTGGCCGACGTCTACAGCGGGCTGCTGGAGAACGGCGTCTTCACCGCGCACTGGTGGAACGTGCACAACGGCATGGGGGCCGTGACGCAGGTGGCCGGCCAGACCGACTACGGCGACTTCGGGATGCTCTCCAGCGGGGCCTGCACCGAGGACGGCTCGGTCTGCCAACCACCGCTGAACACACCGTTCGCGCCGTACCACGGGTTGAGCATGATGAAGCTCTTCGCGAAGGCCGGCGACCAGTTCGTTCGCGCCGGCACCGACGAGCCCCTGGTCACCGCACACGCCGTTCGCCGGGGCAACGGTGACCTCGCGGTGTTGCTGGTGAACAAGGACCCGGACAACGACCACCAGGTCGCCATCGACTACGCCGGGTTCACCCCGTCGGCCGTCGCGCCGACGGTGTCCACCCTCACCAACGGCGCCACCGGCATCGCTACCAGCCAGTCCGGCTCGGCGACCAGCCGGACGCTGCCGGCGTACTCGTTGACCACGCTCGTGCTGCGCCCGGCCGGCGCGACCGTCGGACGGCCGGCGGCACCTGGCCAGCCGACCGCGAGCGGCGTCACCGACCGCGCCGCGACGATCACCTGGCCGGCGGCGGCCCCGGGCGCAAGCCCGATCGCCAAGTACGAGGTGCACCGGCAGAACGGCGCGGTCAGCGAGCAGCTCGGCGAGACGGCGTCCACCTCGTTCACGGTCGGCAACCTCGTGCCGGGCAGCAGGTACACGGTCAACGTGCTGGCTCGCGACACCGCCGGACGGGTCTCCTGGGCCTCGCCGCCGCTCACCTTCGCCACTGGCAGCCCCACCGCCAGCAGGTGCACCGTCCGCTTCACCACGAGCAACGACTGGGGCAACGGCTACATCGGCGGCGTTGACATCATCAACAACGGGGCCGGCCCGATCAACGGTTGGACGCTCACCTGGACCTGGCCCACCGGCTGGCAGCAGGTGAGCAGCGGCTGGAGCGCCACCTGGGAGCAGGTCGGCACCGCCGTGCGGGTCACGCCCACCACCGACAACCGGCAGATCGCCGCCGGTGGCACGGTCAGCGCCGGGTTCGTCGGCGCGTACAGCGGGCCGAACGTGCTCCCCACGGCGTTCACGCTCAACGGCACCGTCTGTAGCACCGGCTGACACCACAGAGGTGGTCCGGCTGACCCGCTCGTCTGGTCGGCCGGACCACCGCCTGCCGCATCCAACCTGCGGCAGGCGGCGTCACGGCGTGCCGACACGGCCGAGTCGGCGGCGTAGCTCCGCGATCTCCACCGGATTGTCCTCGTTGAGCTGGCGCAACGCCCGCAGCCAGCTGTTCCGGGCCGTCTCGACGTCACCCGCGTCGTGCAGGACGTCGCCCAGACGGGTCAACGTCTCGGCCACGCCCCACCGGTCATCCGACTGCTCGTAGAGAACCAGCGCCCTCCGATAGCAGGCGCTGGCCTCGTCGGAGTCACCCCGCTGGTGGTGGACGTAGCCGAGGCTGTCCCAGGTCTTGGCCGCCCCGGTCAGGTTGCCGACCTCCTCGTGCAGAGCGAGGGCCCGCCGGCAGTGGTCGGCGGCCCGGTGATGGTCGCCAAGCCGGGCGTGGTCCCAGCCGATGGCGTTGAGCGCCTTCGCCCGCCCGACCAGGTGGCCGACCTCGCCGAAGAGAGCGAGAGCCCGCTCGTCGCACTCCAACGCCTCCCGGTGCTGACCCTGCCCCTCGTGCACCCAGCCCAGGTAGAGCGCGACGTACGCCTCGCCGGCAGGGTCGCCAAGACGCCCGAACAGGTCGCCGGCGCGCCGGAGGTGGCTCAGCGCGTTGGCCAGCTCGCCGAGCTGGTGCAGAGCCAGGCCGAGATCGCGGTGGCCGTGTGCCTCCCCGACGACGTCACCGGCCCGCTGCGCCGCGGTCACGGCGGTGCCCTGGGCCGATGCCAGATCGGTCCATCGGGACAGTCTGCTCAGGTAGGTGGCGACGGCCCAGGCCAGCCGCCAGGCGTGTCCGTCCATGCCGGATTCGGCCGCCTGGTCGATCGCGGCGAGGAGGACGAGCCGCTCGGCGTCGAGCCACTGCTGTGCCTGCTCGCTGTCGGTGAACGACGCGACGGTGGTGCCGGCGGCCAGCGGCGGCAGATCGATGCGGTCCCGATGCGGCTCGATCGTCAGGGCGGCAGCGTGAGCCCCGCGCAGCCAGTGGTCGTGCAGCCGGCGCATCGCGGATGCCCGGTCGCCGTCGTCCAGCAGCTCGCCGGCGTACGCGCGCAGCAGGTCGTGGCACGCGTAACGATCCGGACCGGTCAGGTCCACCAGGTGGGCCCCGAGCAACTCGTCGAGCGGTCCACGTACCTGCTGGACGGGGAGCCCGACGAGGCTGGCCACCGCCGGCAGGCTGACGTCCGGGCCGGCGTACAGCGCGAGCAGCCGGAAGAGCGTGGCCGCCGGCGCGCTGAGCGCCCGATAGGACGCGGCGATGACCGACCGTACGTCGGCAACGGCGTCGCGGTCGGTGAGGGCGTCCAGCCCATGTTGATCCGCGAGTTCGGTCGCCAGGTCCTGGAGCGACAGGGCCGGATTCGTGGCGGCCCGGGCCGCCACGATCGACAGGGCGAGGGGAAGGCCGGCGCAGGCCGCGACGATGCTGCCCGCCGCGTCAGCCTCCGTCGACAGCCGATCCCAGCCGAGCCGGCCGGCGAGGAGGTGAAGGGCCTCGTCCCGGCTCAGGAAGCCGAGCGGCAGCGGACGGAGCCCTTCGGTCGCCACCAGGCCCGACATCTGATTCCTGCTGGTCACCAGGACCGCGCAGCTGGCCGAGCCGGGCAGCAGCGGGCGGACCTGATCGGGGTCCCGGGCGTCGTCGAGCACGATCAGCATCCGTCGCTCGGCCACCAGGCTCCGATACAGGCCGATCTGGGAGTCGAGATCTGCGGGCACAGCGTTCGGGGCGACGTCGAGGGCGTCCAGAATGGCGCGTACCGCGCCAGCCGGGGTCATCGGCGGCTCGGTGGGGTGAAAGCCGCTGAGGTTGAGGAAGAGCTGTCCATCCGGGTACCGGTCGAGGTGGGTGGCCGCCCAGTGCAGCGCGAGCCAGGTCTTGCCGATCCCGCCGGTGCCGCTCACGGCCACGGCGGCACCTGTGGTGTCCCCGTACGTCCGCAGGGCCGCGTCGAGCTGCGCCAGCTCGTCGGATCGCCCGGTGAACGACCCGGACGGCATCGGCAGTTGACGGGGGACGGGTGACCCGTTCTCAGCCGGGCCCGCCGCGAGGTCCGGCGTCAGGATCTCCCGGTGCAGCTGCTGGAGGTGCGGGCTCGGCTCGACGCCGATCTCCTCGACCAGCAGGTCCCGAAAACGCCTGTAGTGCTCCATCGCCTCGGCCGAGCGGCCGGCGCCGGAGAGCGCCAGCATCATCTGGCCGGCCAGGCGCTCGTTCAACGGCTGCCCCGACACGAGGCGCGACAGGTCCGCCAGAACTTCGTCGTGGTGGCCGACGCGCAGCGCCGCATCGACGCGTTCGAGTTCGGCTGTCAGCTTCTCCTGCTCGAGATCCGTCCGCACGGTGTCAAGCCAGAACGCGTCCAGCCCGGAGAACGGGTCGCCGCGCCAGAGCCCGAGGGCCTTGTCGAACAGGGCGAGGCGGTCGTCCTCGGACCGCTCGGCGCGGGCCTCGTCGCGCAGTTGGCGGAAACGGTGCAGGTCCACCGCCATCTCGTCGGTGGCCATGAGGTAGCCACCGGACCGGCGAGTGATCGACACGTCGGGTACGTCAGCCAGACTGCGGCGCAGGCGGTACAGGTAGCCGTAGAGGGTGTCGCGGGCGCGTTGCGGTGGTCTCTCACCCCAGACCCGGTCGATGAGCTGGTCCACCGAGACCGTCCGGTTGACGTCGACGAGCAGTGCGGCCAGGACGCACTGCTGTCGGGCATGCCCGAGGGCGACCGGGCGGTCGTCGACTGTTGCCACGACGTCCCCGAGCAAGCCGAACCGCACCGCCACCCGCATCTCCTCACCGAGGCGCCGTCTATGCCTTACCCCGCTTCGGCCAGCGGATACCAGATCCGTCCCAGACCGCCCCCAGACCCGGCGCCGATAGTCGTTCGGGACAGCCCAGGACGGGCTGGCAACGAGATTGAGGAGAACCGACATGGGATGGCTGAAACGACCGCTCGTCGTCACCGCGACGACCGCGGCGGTCCTGGTGGGCACGGGCGGCATCGCCCAGGCCGGCACCGATCGGGTGGCCACGATGTCCGGCGCGAAGGTGACGTTCACCAGTTACGGCGACTCATTCTCGGTCTGCGACACCGAGACCGACGGGTTGAACGTCTACAACGAGTACAAGTACATCCGCAAGGACGGGAGTCTCCAGCACGACCTCGAGTACAACGGCCTCGGAAGCGGGACCTGCGCCTCGTACGACCACGACTTCGGCGAGGGCCGCAGCGTCACCTTCCGTGCCTGCCTCGACATGCCGGGAATCATCCCGGACCCCTGCAGCAACTGGGCGGTGGGTGTCGCATGAACAGGGTCGGGAAACTCGGCGTGGTAGCCGCCGCCGCGACGGCGACGATCCTCGCGACCGGAACCAGCGCGTACGCCGGGACCGACGCGTCGTCCTCGGTGACCGGCTCGTCGTCGCGGTTCATCAGCTACGGAGACAAGTTCGAGAACTGCGACACGTCCTCGGACGGGCTCATCTCGTACGTCGCGTTCGAGTACGTCCGCATCGACGGCTCCCTGCAGACCGGGTCGCACTACAACCCGGGCAGCAGCGGCGACTGCTCGCAGTGGGACCACGACTTCGGCGAGGGGCGCACCGTCCGCTTCCGCTCCTGCGTGGACCAGCCCGCCTGGGCCACCGACACCTGTGACCGGTGGCGGAGCGGGGTCGCCTAGCGCCGGGTGACCTGGGCACCGACCACAGCGACAGGTCACTGCCCCGCGCGAAGGACGCTCACCGACCCGTCGCCGACCGAACCACTCGGTCGGCGACGGGTCGGTGGGGTACGTGCATCGACAGTGGCGGCACACTCAACCGGCCTGGCGGACGGTGACCGTCGCCGATCCGGTCTCGTCCGCCCAGGGGTCGAGCACGAGAGCGTACGTGCCGCCCTTGGTCAGTGGACCCATCTCGAACCGTCCGGTGCCGCCGATGACGCAGCCACTGCCGATCACGTCGCCGTCCGGGCCGGTGACGGTCAGGATCGCGCACCGGTCGGGAAGACTGGCGGCGCTCACCTCGACGGTGAGGCGCTTACCGCTGTCGGCCGGGAACCGCAGCCGGCTCACCGCACCGGGCCGGGTGACCGACAGTGTGTTCGCCCGCCCGTCCGCGACGGTGTCCCGCTGCTCGTCGCTGGCGTCGCGTAGCCGTACGTCCGCCGAGCCGGTGTCGGTGGAGACTCCGTCGACCTCCAGCACGTACCGGCCGCTGGCCGGCAGGACGATCCCGTCGACGTGCCCCTGGCCGCCGATCACGCAGCCGCTGGCCACCTGTTCGCCGGCGGGGTCGTGCAGGCGCAGGAGGTTGCACCGGTCCGGCAGGGTGGCGTCGGTGACCTGGAGGAAGACCTTCTGACCGGCGCGCCCGTCGAAGGCCAGGCGGCTGACCGCCCCCGGTTGGGCGAGTGTCGCGCGGACCGCTGGCCCGTCCACGGTGAGCGTCTTCTCCTCGTCGGTCACCGCGACGACGCGCACGGTCGCCCGGCCGAGGTCGGCAGCCCACGGGTCGAGCACCACCTGATGGTCGCCGGTGGCGGTCAACGTGGTCGTGTCGATGAAGCCGAGACCGGAGATGACACAGCCGGTCGCCAGCTGACGGCCCTGCGGGTCGAGCAACAGCAACACGCCGCAGCGATCCGGCACGGTGGCGGCGGGCACCTCCACGAAGATCTTCTGACCCGTCCGGCCCGGCACCTTCATCGCGGCCGTGGCACCGGCCCGGGTCACCTCCAGGTTGACATCACCGGCGGCGGGAGCGTCGCGCTGCGCGCGGGCGGCGTCCTCGGCGAACGCCACCTGTCCGGTGAGGCCGACGTCGAGCACACAGTCGGCGAGGATCTGCGGATCGGTGACGCCGGCCCGCCGGCAGACGAGTTCGGCGGTGGCCCGGTTGGGCAGGTCGTCAACGGTGAGCAGTCGGTCCGGGAAGCGCCGGTCGGTGAACGTGCCGGTGTTCTGCCCCGACTCGTAGTCGAACAGCGACCGTTGCGCCTCGACGCGCCAACTGTCGGCGAAGCCGGGGTACAGGGCCTCGAACGTGGGCGGCTGTGGCACCCTCTTCCCGTTGCGGACGGTCAGGTCGTCGGCGGGGTCACCGTCGTGGTCGCCGAGCAGGCCCTCCAACGTGCCGGCCCGCCCGGTGGGCGCGCTGACGCTGACGCTCAACCCCCAGACCCCGATCGGCTGCGCGGCCATTCGCGCGCCGTCCGGCCACTCGACGGTCACCGTGCCGTCTCCCCAGGTGGTGACGGTGCCGCCGCGCGGCAGTTTCACCCCGTCGGGCGCGGGCACCGGCGCGGCGCCGTTCACCCGGACCGCCGGGCCGTCGGGTGTGACGTACACGCCGACGCGGTCGCCGGCCACCCGGACCGCGACGGCCGAGTTGACGGCCACCACCGAGCTGGCCGGGAACATCGTCTGTCGTACCTGGACCTCGAAGTCGTCGCTCGTCGAGCGGGTCAGCACGAACTCCCCGGCGGCCTGGAAGTCGTAGCGCAGACCGTCGTAGGTCAGCAGGTGCGGGTCACCGTTGCTGTTCGCGCACCGGTAACCCTTGCCGATCACCGAGATGGAACACCCACCACCACCGGGCGGGCGGGGCTTGGGCTGGTCGCAGTCCTTGCCGTTCGACGGCAGTTTCATTCCACCGTACGACGGGCGCAGCGGCACCCCCACGGCCTTGCGGTACGCGTTCTCCGCCAACACCGCGTGCACCTCGGCGGGGTCCACGGTGCTCGCCTGCTGGCCGCCCTGCGTGCAGAACTGGCCGCGGTCGGTGTCGTTCACCTCGTCGAGGGCATGGTTCATCTCGTGGATGAGGGTGGCGCACTGGTCCTCGGTGAAGCCGGCGCCCTCGTCGTCCAGCTTCCGCCCGTCGTTCTCCGGCACCCAGTTGATCTGCACGTCGCTACCTGGGACGTACGTCGTGGTGCTGCTCTCCGAGCCGAAGACGGGTCTCCGGACTTTGATCTTCTTGCCCGAGCGTTCCAACTCGTCGAGCACTGCGCCGTTGCCGGAGCCGCGAATCTGCCCGACGCATCCCGCGTACTCGGCTTGCAGGTCGCTCTCGACGGTGACCACGGCGGACGCCGCCGACGGGGCGAGCAGCACCAGCACGCCCGCCAACACGAGACCGAGCCGCGTTCGGCGCCGCATCGCGATCATCCGCCCCTCACCTCGAACGTGACAGTGCCCTGCTCGGCCGTCGCGGCGCAGGCATCCGCCGGAACGCCGCGCAGCGGCGCCCGCAGGTAGCCCAGCACCAGCCGGTACGCCCCCGGTTGGTCGACCGGCCACCAGCTGACGGTGGCCCCACCCCGACCGTCCGGTGCGGAGGTGGTCAGCGCGGAGCCGACCGGGCTCTGCGGATCGCTGCCCAGCGTCAACTCCACCGACCCGCGCGGCGGCACCCGTACCAGGTTCTCAACCAGGTACGAGGTGAAGTCCCGGTAGTAGGCGGCGCCGCCGACGGCGGGCGCCACCGCCGTGCCGTCGCGGGTCAACGACATGACCGTCACGGCCCCGTCCGGCACCCGACTGAATTGGCACTCGGCGTCGCGGTTGTTGACCAACTTCAGTCGCAGGCTGATCTGCTCACCCACCCGGTACGACGGCTGCGCGGCGCTGACCGTCAGGCCGACCGTCGCCGTGCCACTGGTCGGTGCCGATGACGGACGCGACCGTCTGCACCCGACGATGGTGGCCATCAGCAGCAGGGCGAGACCGCCGGCGAGCGCCGCTCGACCCGTCGTCCCTGCGCGGGGTACGCCCATGGGCAGCGAGCCTCTCCTCCGGGTGCCGACCGTCGTCGTCGCCGATCCCGGCCAGCCTGCGCCGCAGGTTGCGGGAGCGCTGTCGTGATCCGGCCCGGTGGATGTCCGCTAGCCGACCCGAGGGTCGGCTGACCGATCATCGTGGACGTTATGCTGCGGGGCCGGACAGGCGGGGGAGAGGTGGTCGATCATGACGCAGTCGCAGCCAGAGGTCGCCCTGCAACCGGACAAGCCGAACGCGGCGAGGATGTTCGACTACTACCTCGGCGGCAAGGACAACTTCGCCGCCGACCGGGCTGCCGCCGAGATGGTGTTGCAGGTGGCGCCGTGGATGCCCGAGGCCGCCCGGCAGGGCCGTGACCTGATCGCCCGGACGGTCCGGCACCTGGTGGAGGAGAGGGGCATCCGGCAGATTCTCGACCTCGGGTCCGGGTTACCGACCCGGGACAACGTCCACGAGATCGCGCACCGCATCGACCCCGGCGTGCGGGTCGTCTACGTCGACAACGACCCGGTGGTCTGCGCGCACGGCCGCGCCCTGCTCGCCGACTCGAAGTCGGTGTCGGTGGTGCAGGCCGACCTGCGCGACCCCGAGCAGGTGCTGGGCCACCCGGACATCAGCGCCGCGATCGACGTCGACAGCCCGGTGGCGGTGCTGATGATGTTCGTGCTGCACCTGGTGCCCGACGAGCAGGATCCGCAGCGGATCGTCGCCAGCTACCGCGACGCGCTCGCCCCCGGCAGTTACCTGGCGCTGTCGCACGCCAGCACCGACGTGCACCCCGACCTGATGGCCCGGATCTCCGCGATCTACGCGCGGGCGAACAGCCCCTTCGTGCCGCGCAGCCACGCCGACATCTCCCGGTTCTTCGGCGACTTCGTCCTGGAGTCGCCGGGGCTGGTCAACATGTGGCCGTACGCCGAGCCGCCGGCCACCGACGACCCGCAGGTCGCCCGCACCGGCTACAGCGGCGTCGCCCGAAAGCCGTAGCGCAGCCTCTAGAAATGGAACCCTACTGGTTCCAGCGCACACCCCAATACGCGGTCACCTCGCGTATGTCACCGCCATAGCGGGTTGCGCCCTCACGCTGCCAGGCACAGTTGCTCAGCCGAATCACCGCTGCGCGCTGCCCCGGGTAGCCGAACACGATTGCATGCTCGGTCGTCTGTCCGAGCAGACAGACCGTGTCCTCCGGTGACGAGTTCGGCAACCCGTTGAGATAGGCCGTCAGCTCGTCGACCCTGCTGGTGATGCGTCGGCTGGCGCCAAGACTCAGGGGCGGGGTCGCCTCATGCTGGTAGCTACACAACAGCACCTCCGTCGCCCCGACTGGGACCAGGACGTCCTTGCCGTGCTGCACCGGCACCGAGTCGATCCACGTCTCGGGGCAACGGGCCGGACCCGGGTCCGTGTTCCTGTCCGATGCGGCCGAGGGAGCCGACGAAGCCTGCGCGGGTGCCTTCTCCCTGCCTGCCATCAACGTGCCGACGGTCAGCGCGAGACCGACGACCACCGAGGCGGCCATCAGGGGACCGATATACCGACGCCACCCGCTGCGGGAAGTAACGCTTGATGGCTTCTGATCGGTCATTGTCGCTCCTACTGCTGGCCTGAGGGGATGATAGTCCTCGCTGTACCGCGTCTCGGTAGGCGGATGGGGTGGGCGGCGCGCCGCCCACCCCAAGCTCTCCGTCAGGAGGTCGATGAACTCGTATTCGGGTACGCGCCGTAGACGCGGATCACATCCGCCCAGTCCTGGAAGTACATGCTGGTGCCACCGCCTCCGACGAGGATGCCCTTCGCGCGAACGCCGGAGCCGTCAAGGGTGAACACGGGACCACCACTGTCACCACCGCGTGCAGCCGGAGCGCCGTCGACCTGCGTAGTCCTGATCACACCTTCGATGACGTAGCCGCAGTCGCCGTCGGAGTCGGGGGTATTGCAGCTTACTTCGAGGCCCTGCGACTGAACCTGCTTGAGGCCGCAGACCGTTCCACTCGTCCGGCCCGACTGGCAGACGAGTTGATTCGCCGCCCAGTATCCATAGCCAGTGACATTCTTCGTGGTAGAGGTGGTCGACGTACCGTCGAAGATCTTGTACCAACCCGGAGAGTTGATCATCAGAAGATCGGAACGCCAGTCATCGTCGTAGACCGGACCCATCTCATCGAACGCCGAGCTGCCGTTCGTGCCCTGGAAGGCGACGTCTGGCGGAGTCCCGCAGTGTCCAGCGCTCAGCACGTAGCTCCGACCGTTGGCGTGTACCCCGAAGCCAGTCGTACAGGTGTTGCGCTTGTCGAGCCCTCGCCACGCCTCCCAGCGTCCACCACCGTTCCATGGGGGAGAGTCGTCGAGGCGAGAGACCATCAGATCCAATGGCTGCGTGGCGTCGATCACCGTTACCGGCACCGACACCTTCGCCTCCTTGAGGACCTGGGCGACCGGTGCCTTCGCGCTCCGGGCGAAGCTGCTGTCCTTCGCCGAGCCCGGATCCACAATCGCGGGGCCGCGCGTCACCTCCAGCCCACTGCCGTCCGGCTTGTAGCCGACCGACTGAATCTCGCTACCTCGATGCGACCTGCTGGCCTGGTGGATCTTCTGGCCAGCAGTTTGCAGCTCAGCCTCCGAGTATGCGGCCTGCTTCACCTCGACAGGACCCCAGTTGCGGGCGCGAGCGAGGGTGCTGCTCATTCCCGGAGTCAGCCCACCCTTCCAGTAGACCGACAGGCCCTTACCTTCGAAGGCAACGCCCGCGAAACCGGAGGTAGGTGTCTTCAGTTGCTCGTCCCAGATCGCGCGGAGAGCAGGCTCCAACTCATTCTGCCGACGCATCTCCGCGAGCAGTGCGGAGTCCAGATTGTCTCGGGGTAGGTGGTTGGTCATCACGGCAGCCAGTCGCCAACGAGTGGTTGGCATCGACGAGATCGCGGCTACCGCGCGGACGCCCAGCCGGTGAAGCGTGCCGTCAGGTCGGCCGGTGGCGCGCTCGGGTTCAGCGCGGCGAGGTTGGCAGCGGCTTCGGCCTGGCGCATGGCCAGGTGGACGAGCAGGGCCGGACGGTCGAGCCGGTACTCGGCGAGGAGGCGAAGCTTCGCCGCTGAGCAGGGCCAGGCGATGCCGCACGTCCCGCAGCGCCACGTCGGGCGGGCGGGCCGGTGCTCGAATGCGCGGCGGGGCATCAGCCGACCCGCACCGGGCCTCGCCGGACCGGACGCCGGGCGGTGGGCCGGCTCGGCGGGGAGGTGAGCCACTGTGCGCCCGCGGGCATCAGGTACAGCTCGCGGCGCGCGATCGCGTCGCCGTTCGGGCCGAGCTGGTAGGCGTCGATCCACAACCAACCGTGGTACGTGTGCCGGTCGCTGAGGGCGCGGATCACGCAGACTGTGATGGGCCGAGCGAACTGTGGGCTCGCCGCGCGGGTCAGGCACAACAGGTCACCGGACTGCACCTGCCGCGGCTGGTCGATGCTCATGATGCTCCCCTGGCTGACGTTGGGAGGGGCCGCCCCGTGAGTGCTCGCCCAAGGGGCGGCCCCGCTACGAACGCGTCCGCCGGGTTCGGGGTCCTCCACCAGCCGCGCCGTTGGGTCCACCCTGGATGCTGGGCCCCTAGGATCGGAATGGTTACCGCTCGGTCACGGAATGTGGCCATCAGGTCGGGGTCGGTGGGGAACGGCGCGGAATCTTGTGGAAGGGCGTGGAAGTCGTGGGAATCTCACCCTCTGAATACCTACTTCGCGAGCTGAAAAGACGCCGGACAGCGGCGGGATTGACTCAGGCGCAGCTCGGAGAGCAGGTGTTTTGCTCAGATTCTCAGGTGAGTGCCATCGAGACCGGAACGAAGCAGCCCACGCTGCCCTATCTGGCGGCCGTGGATAAGACACTCGACACCGGTGGATATTTCACGACGCTTTGGAATGAGCTGGTGAAGGGAGACGCTGCGCCGGTCTGGCTGCGCGAGTGGATCGAGACTGAGCGTGAGGCGACTGCGCTGCGCTGGTACGAGCACGCGTTCGTGCCGGGGCTCCTTCAGACCGAGGCGTATGCACGGGCAACCTTCCGGGCCGCACGGGCGCCGGCGTTCGAGCTCGATCAGCGTGTTTCTGCGCGGTTGGAACGGCAAGCGGTTCTCACCCGTGTCCCGGCTCCGCAGCTCTTCGTAGTCCTCGACGAGATGGCGGTTCGACGGGCCTGCGGTGGGCGGGACGTGATGGCCGAGCAGGTCGAATATTTGATGAGCTGCGCGGAGGAACCGCATATTCAGTTGCACGTGGTTCCGATGTCTACTGGCATGTACTCAGGGCTGGCGGACGCATTCATTCTGGCCGACATGCCCGACGGGTCACGTGTTGGTTATGTGGACAACCAGCTCTCGGCGCAGATCGTAGAGCAGCCAGAGGGTGTTGCTAGCCTGGGACTGTCGTGGGACGCCGTCCGAGGCGAGGCTCTCCCACTCGGGCAAACCCTCGACTTACTGAAGGAAGCAGCAAAGACATGGACATCTTGACGGGTGCACAGTGGCGGAAAGCCTCCCGCTCATCCACCAATGGCGGGGCCTGCGTCGAGGTTGCGGATGATCTGCCCGGCGTCGTCGGTGTACGGGACTCGAAGGACCCCGAAGGGCCGGCGCTGGTCTTCGAGCCGGTGGCCTGGCGGGCGTTCGTCACCGAGGTGGCCCGGCGGTCATAGCCAATAGCACGCACGGAAGCGCCCGCCCCCGGTTGAGGGGACGGGCGCTTCGCTGTGCACGAGTTGGTCAGCCCACCACCGACCGCAGTGGCACGTTGGCGGCGTTCAACGCGCGTACCAGATCCCTCGCGAACGGGTGTTCGTCCGCCTGGAGGCCCTGTGGGTTCGGGATCACGACGTACGCCGAGCCGTTCTTCTCGGACGCCTGCGCGTCGGTGGTGAAGCGTTCGACGATCGCCCGGGTGCGGGGTAGGTCGCCGGCCGCCACCTGGATGGTGATCGGCCGCCACCCGCCGCCCAGGTCCGGCGTCACCCGCGCGGCGGCGGCGCTGGCGCGCGCCGCGTCGGTGCCCGGCGTGCGTCGGGCACCCGGCGGGCTCGTCGGGTAGAGCAGCGCGTTGGCGACCAGGTGCAGACCATTTTCGTTGTACGCGCGGAAGAGCGGATTGAACGCGAACAGCACCGCCCGACCGGCACCGGTCGGCTCGTCGACGACGGCCGCCGTGCCCTTCAGCGTGTCCGCCCCGACGGTGTAACCGTTGGCCCAGAAGGTGTCATCCGTCGGGTAGGTGAGCACGTTCGTGCCGGTGGTGCTCGGGGTGAGGATCGGGTCGCTGTTGTTGAACTCGAAATCCTCCGCCGGGCGGCCCAGCGCCACCGGGCTGTCCTGGTCGACGTCGACCCGCAGGTGCGAGCCGATCACCAGGTAGTCCGCCGGCTTGGTCTTTTCCGTGGTCGAGGTCAGCCCGGCGGCGCGGGCCACCCGGGTGCCCTCGTTGCGCAGCCCGAGGTAGGTGTGGCCCTGTCCGATCCACTCGCGCAGGTTGGCCTGCCCGGCGGCGGTCAGACCGCCGGTGGCGCTGCTGCCGTCCGGCACCAGCAGCACGGTGCGCCCGGTGAACGCCTCGGTGTTGTCGTTGATGTCGGCAGTGGTGACCGGTTTGAGGTCGAGCCCCCACCGCTTGCCGAGCACGTAGCGGGCCTCGCCGTGCGAGCCGGAGGTGGTGGAGATGCCGGTGCCCTGGAACAGCCCCACGTCGGGCAGGTCGAGGCGGGTGCCGGCGGGCCGGCCGCCAGGGGTGAGGGTGACCCCGAGGGACTCGGCCAGCTTGTCTACGGTCCGGCTCAGCTTGGCGGCTGGGATGGCGACAGTGCTGGTCGTGGGGTCACGGACCACTGGTACGCCACGGCCGAGCAGGTTGAAGGTGAACTCCGCGGCGGCGGCCGAGTCGAGCGGGTACGTGTACGAGCCCCAGGGCCACGCCGCGCCGGTGCGACCGCCGGAGACCTTGCGGACGAGCTCGGCTCTCGGCCGGACGGTGTCTCCCGTGTAGATGGTGTTGATGCCCATCAGCAGCGGGTTGCTCCAGGACGACACGTCGTAGAAGTACGGGAACGGAACGTACGGGTCCTCGCCCATGACGGCCTGGATCCAGTGCTTCTGCGGTTGGTCCATCGGGATCCAGTACGCGCCCCTGGGCACTGTCACGTTGGTGGCGCTGCGCCCGCCGAACACCCGCGCGGTGGGCACCCGGGTCGGCTTCTGCACCTCGTACACCTCGACGTCCATCCGGCGCAGCCGCTCGACGAGTTGGCGGACGTCGGCGAGCTGCCGGTCGGGCAGCAGGAAGTACGAGCGGATGGTGAGGTCCGGCACCGGGAACTGGACCTCGTTGGTGGGCTGCACCACCTCGTTCGGCTCCAGCGTGCCCGCCCTGCCCTGGGCGAGCGCGTCGGTCCAGATGTCGAAGTAGCCGTCCAGCACCTCGCGCTTGTTCGCTGCGGCCCAGCCGAGCGTCGACCACTGGGTGTGGAACTGCTGCTGGACCCGGTCGGCCACTGCCGACGCGCTGCCCTTCTCGTACGTCATGCCGGCCGCGCCGAAGCCGGTGGTCGGCACCGTGTCGCCGTAGCCCATGAAGAACATGTCGTACGTGTCGTAGTTGAAGTAGCACTCGGTGGTGACGGTCTCGTCGCAGGCGCCGTTGAAGCCGAAACCGGCCTTGTTGGCCTCGCCGATGCGGTTGATCCAGTCCACCGCCTCACCGGCGATCTCGTGGTGGATCGGGTCGGCGTTGGGTGGGAAGAAGTACTGTCGGCCGCCCATCTCGTGCGCGTCTATGAAGACCTGCGGCGGGTAGCGGCGCAGCAGTTCCAGCTTGCCGTCGGTCTCCTGCTGGGTGCGGGCGAACCAGTCCCGGTTCAGGTCGAAGCCGAACTCGTTCTGCCGGCGGGTCGCGTCGCGACCGTCCGGGTTCTGGGTGGGGACGATGATGGTGACCAGGTTGTCGTTGCGTTGGGCGACCGCGCAGGACAGGCCCGCCGCCAACTCGTACAACGTCTTGAGCGCCGCGTCGGCGCCGCTCTTCTCGCCGCCGTGCACGTTCGCGGTGACCCAGACGATGGCCGGGCTGTCCTTCGCCGTCCGGGCGGCCGTTCGCGCGCTGGTCCGGCGCGGGTCGCGCAGGCCCCGGACGTCATCGGCGATCTCGCGCAGCGCGGCGGGCCGCACGTGGCGCTCGTTGGACACCACCGCGTAGGGCAGTGGCTGGCCGAGCACACTTGTGGTCATCACGCCGGTGACGACCCGGTTGGAGGCGCGATCGACGGCCCCGAGGTAGGTCCGGACCTCGTCGTTGGTGACGACCCGCTCCTGCCCCGCGCCGAGCGGGAAGCCGAGCACGGCCTCGGGGTTGGGCACGCTGCTCAACCGGGCGGTCGGGTCGTTGCTACAGGAGGTCGGTGGGGCGGCGCTCGCGGCCGACACGCTGCTGAGCAGGGGAGCCGTGCCGAGCAGGAGCGCGATCGTGGCGGCACCTGCCAGCCGCCTGGCGGGGACCATCCGGAACTGACGCACTGATGGAGCCATGAGTCGTGTTTCCCTTCTCAGGCACAACCTCGCAGTGGCCGGAGCTTATGAACCGTCGATACGACGGTCAAGGGTTGATCGACATTGCTGACTACTCGGCGTGCCGGTCCCGACGCTGACTGGCAGGATGGTGACACGGGGTTGTCGTCGCCTGGAGGAGGAGACGTGCCGGAGATGATCACGCTCTCGGTCCATCCGGATCTTCCGTCCGCCGATGCTCGGCGTTCGCTGGCGTCCTGGCTGCGCGCTGAGGAGCGGCTGCGGGATGGGGTCACCACCACGTCCCCTGACGGGTCATCGGCGGACCACCCGGACGTACTGCGGGTGGCAGCCGGCGACGCGGGCACCGCGATGGTGCTGGTCCAGGCGATAGCCGGCTGGCTGACCCACCGCCGCGAGGATGTGACGGTGCAGCTCACCCGGCCCGACGGTTGGTCGGCCGAGGTGGACGTACACCGGGCTCGGGACATGGACCAGGTGACCGCGCTCATCGAGGCCGCGGTGCACGCGGTGACAGCTCCACAGAGGTAGCCGGCCCGCCGCCGGCCGAGAGGTCGGCCGGCGACGGGCCCGGTAAAGACGTACGGCTACCAGGTCGTCAGGCCGAGGTCGATCGTCCTGGTCAGCGTGGCGTTGTCGTCGTCGCCGTCGAGCGACCAGACCATCGCGCCGCCCAGACCGGTTCGGCGGATGTAGAGGGTCTTCTGCAACACGACCGCTGGATCGTCGTACGTCCACAACGTCGTACCGTCGAACAACCAGGCGTGCCCGGCGCGCAGATCGCGATGCACGGTGTAGCCGTTGGCGGCCAGGGTCTTGAGCTTCTTGTAGTCCTCGTTGCCGGCCTCGAAGGTGGCCGGCGCGGGCCCGGTGGCCGGCTGGAACAGGCCGTTGCCACCGCCGGTGATGCCGGTCCAGCCACGACCGTAGTAGGGGATGCCGAGCACGAGCTTGTCGCGCGGCGCGCCACGGGCGATCCACCCGTCGACGGCCACCTCGACGGAGAAGTCCGGGTTGTCCGGCGACCCGGCCGGCACCCGCAGCGCCGACTGCTGGTTGGCCCGCGCGTCCCAGCCGCCGTGGAAGTCGTACCCCTGCACGGTGGCGAAGTCCAGGTACTTGAAGATCTTGCGACCCTCGTAGCCGGCGTCCATGGTCGCCGGATTGGCCGGCAGGAACGCGGTCAGCGGGTGGTGCGCGCGGGTCGTGCGCCCGTACGCGTCGAGCTGCCGGCGGAACTCGGCGAGCAGTTTGGTGAAGTTCTCCCGGTCCTCCGGGCGGATGACGTTGCCGGGCTCACCGTCCCAGTTGGGCCACTCCCAGTCGAGGTCGATGCCGTCGAAGACGCCGGCCGCGGCACCCCCCGGGCTGCCCGGGAGGTTGCCCTTCAGGTAGAGGTCGATGCAGGAAGCGACGAACGCCTTGCGGGAGGCGTCGGTGCGGGCCGCGTTCGAGAAGTACGTCGACCAGCTCCAGCCGCCGAGTGAGATCAGCACCTTCAGTTTGGGGTGCTTGGCCTTGAGCTTGGCGAGCTGGCCGAAGTTGCCGTTGAGGGCCTGGCCCGGGGCGTCCGCGACGCCGTCGACGCTCTCCTCGGCAGGAACGGGTCGCTGGTAGTCGGCCCAGGCGTCGCCCTCACCCGGCCCGCCGTCCACGTAGCAGCGGCCGTCCTCGGTGACGTTGCCGAACGCGTAGTTGATGTGGGTGAGGCGGCTCGCCGCCCCGGAGGTGTCGAGCTTCTTGACCGGGAACGCCCGGCCGTAGATGCCCCACTGGGTGAAGTAGCCGACCCGGTGGTAACCCTTGCGGTGCTGGTGGTTGTCACCGGCGCTGGCGGCGGTGGGTGGAGCGGCGGTGATCAGCAGGGTCGCCAGGGTGACGACGGCGGTGAGACGGCGGTGGCGGAATGGTCGCATCGGCACACTCCCACGAGACATCAAGCAGAATTAGTAAAGAGAGTTATCTGATTGATGAAGTTAAGCCGATCACCGTCCGGGGTCAAGAGCCGTCCAGCCACATGGGGGATTGTGACGGCGTTACCGGGTGGTAACGATGTTGTGCCATGGACTCCGCCGTGACTCTGATCGGACTACCCGTCGCCCTCGGCATCATCATGCTCGGTCTCGGTCTCGGACTGACCATGGCGGACTTCCGCCGGGTGGCCCACCATCCCCGAGCCGCCGTCATCGCGCTGGTGTGCCAGGTGCTGGTGCTGCCGGCGCTCTGCTTCTGTCTCGTCCTCGCGTTCGACCTCGCACCCGAGCTGGCCGTCGGCATGATGCTGCTGGCCGCGTCACCGGGCGGCACCACGGCCAACCTCTACAGCCACCTGTTCGGCGGGCACGTGGCCCTGAACATCACCCTGACCGCCATCAACTCGGTGCTCGCCGTGTTCACCCTGCCGATCCTGGTCAACCTGTCCGCGGCGTACTTCCTGCCGGACGGGAGGAGCATCGGCCTGCAGTTCGACAAGGTGCTGCAGGTCTTCGCCATCGTGCTCGTCCCGGTCGCGATCGGCATGCTCATCCGGGCACGGATGCCGCACCTGGCCGAGCGACTGAACCGTCCGGTCCGGATCCTCTCCGTCGTCGTCCTCGTCGCGGTGATCGCCGGCGCGGTGCTCGGCGAGCGGGAGAACATCGCCGACTACTTCGTCTCGGTCGGCCTGGCCGTGCTCGCCTTCAACCTGCTCAGCCTCGCCATCGGGTACGGCGTGCCGCGCCTCGCCGGTGTCGACCGGAGCGCCGCGACAGCCGCCGGGTTCGAGATCGGCATCCACAACAGCACCCTGGCCATCACGATCGCGCTCAGCCCGGCGCTGCTCAACAGCACCCAGATGGCGATCCCCGGCGCCGTCTACGGCATCGTCATGTTCTTCACTGCGGCGGCCTTCGGCTACCTGGTGACCCGCGTCGGCACCCGGTCCGCCACCGCTCTGACGCCCTGACGGGGTGGTGCTGGCCCGGTCGCCGTACGGTGACCGGGCCGGCTGTTCACCCTCTGGTGGTACGGCCGTCAGCGTGGCGCACCGGACCATCGAACACCTGTGACCTCCTCCGAGCGCTCCCAGAGTCGACGTCCGAGCGTGCGGTCCTGTGCCTCGGTCGACAACGTTGCGAGGTGCGGGTAACCGGATCGCCCGCCCCTGCCATCCGGGCCGACGTATGCCCCGGGCGCCAGCTCGGTCTCGGTAGCCGCGAAGAGTTGAGGGAGTGCCCCCATCTCCACGTCCTGTGCGAAGAGCCTGCCGGCGACGCGCATGGCGACGCCCATCAGTCCGGTTCCCTTCTGCTGCATCGGTGTGTTGCTGTACCCAGGGTGGGCGAGGACGCTCGTGATGGGTCTCGCGGACGCCTGCTCGCGTCGAGCGAATTCCACTCCGAAGACGGCGTTCGCCAGCTTCGAGGCCGAATAGGCGGCCAGCGGCCTGTACCTCCGCCGTAGCCAGCCAATGTCGTCCAGATCAAGATCACCCTTCGCGTGCAGGTAGGACGTCACCGTGACGACTCGGGGCGCGATCGAGCGACGTAACGCCGGTTCGAGCAACGCGGTCAGCGCGAAGTGACCCAGATGGTTCGCCATCAGGTGATGTTCGGCGCCCTGTGGTGTGACGGCGTGCCCGGCCGCCGAAATCCCCGCGTTGTTGATCAAAACGTCGACGGCTGCCTCCTGCCCGATCTGTTCGGCGGCCCGACGGATCGAGTCGAGGTCCAGTAGGTCGATCTGGCGTACCTCGACCTGCGCGCTGGGATTGGCCCGTCGCAGCGACGACGCGACCATCTCGCCGCGGGCAACGTCGCGCACTGCCAGCAGGACCCGTCCCCCATGTGCGGCCAACTCTCGTGCGGTGACGAGACCGAGGCCGCTGGTGGCTCCGGTGACCACGAAGGTGCGCCCCTTCTGGCTGGTCAAACGGTCGGTGGTCCACCCGGGCGCGGTGGACGTACTGCGGTTCGTCGTGGGACCTGTCATGAGATCGTCGTCACCCTCGTCCTCGTCGTGAGGTGTGACCGGCCTGAGCGGGCCGGTCGCGAACGGGGGAACGCTAAACCTTGCCATTAGTGTGAAGGTCAAGGGAGGCGAGACCGTCGTTTCCGAACACGGCAGGACTGGGGGCGTCGGTGAAGATTGGAGACCTGGCAGCGAGGACGGGGGTCGCACCGCGGCTGCTGCGCTACTACGAAGAGGTAGGCATCCTGCACCCGTTCCGATCCAGCAACGGCTATCGGACGTACGGGGAGCCGGCCGTCGAGCGGGTGCTGCAGATCCGCGAGCTTCTCGAAGCGGGCCTGACGACAGAGATGATCCGCGAGGTCCTGCCGTGCCTGGGGCCCGAGGCGGAGCGGCCGGATCCCGGCCACTGCCCAGCTCCCAAGGATCTGGACGGACTGCGACGCCAGCTCGCCACCATCGAGCGGCGCATCGACGTGTTGCAGCGCAACCGCCGAGCAATCAAGGACTACCTGCGGGCCTGGGCGGAGGCCGGGGTCACGACGTGACGTACCCCCGGGCCGGATCCAGCCCGGGGGTACGTCGGCGGCCGTAGCTGCGGAACCGAAGCTTCCGCTGGTCGACGTCCGTCAGCCGACCTGGCTGTTGTCCTTCTGCGCTCCCCAACCGTGCCAGCGGTCGATCTCGATCAGGGCGCTGACCCGGGCACGTTCCCGCCGGGGGTACGCGTTGCCCGTGTAGTGCTTCGACAACCTGTCGATGTCCGCCAGGCCCTCGTCGGGGCGCAGCTCGGCGACGTGCCCGATGATGCTCACGTGCGTGTACCAGCCGGCCTCGTCGAGCACGGTGAGGGACACCCTGGGGTCGTTGCGGACGTGCTCCAGCCGGCGGCGGCTCTCGTCCATGTTCACCAGAATCCGGCCGTCCTCCCACAGGTACCAGGTGGCGGCGGACACCGGCTGGCCACCATTGCGAAGGGTGGTCATGACGGCGGGGTTCGGCTTCTGAAGCATGGCGATCGCGGCCTCGGGAAGCGGTGGCTTGGACATGAGGTCTCCTCGTCGCGACAACGTTTACCCCTGCACGTTACGCACCCGCCGGCCTCGATCAGGATCTGATCGGGATCGTGGCGCGATCGGGGCCGCCAACAGCCGCGGGACAGGGGCCTTCCGCCACGACCGTGACCCGTCAGCCTGGCGGGTTTGGCGGCTTGGAGACGTCGGTTCGGTCTCTCAGTCGAGCCCCTGCCTGCCGCAGCCGTTCGTACAAGGGTGGCCGCCGGCCGACGCCGTGTTGGTCGTAGACGTCGTTGAGGATCCGCTCGGAGCGGCCCACGACGAACAGTGCCGTAGTGAGCAGGATGAGAAGCGCACCGGCCGTCGAGAGCACCTGCTCGGACGACACACGCCCGATCAGGTAGGCGATCACTCCGGACAGGACGGCCGTCGCGAGGGACGCTGCGGCCAGAGTGAGGAGGAGCCCTCGGATGGCCTTGTACGCCCACTCGCTCTGGGGAAACATGTCTGGGTCTGACCGGGTGGCGGTGTTGACGAAGGCCATCGCGCCGAGCAGGGCGAATGCGCCGGTGGCGATCCACCATGCACGCGAGTTGCCCAACAGCAGCGGTGGGACGATCTCCCCGACGCCGAGCACGACAGGGATGGCCGTGTCGCGAAACGTAGGAGTCCATCGCATGATGGTGGAGAACCACAGGTATTCGTACGACACGATGATCAGGCATGCCAGCGTCAACGACGACTGCGCGAGGGTCGGCACCATGGGTAGGGGATCATTGTCGCGCCTCAGTGTGTTGACGGTTTCGACGACGAGCACGCTCAGAGCCACACCCTGAATGATGCTGATGTTCATCAGGTAGCCCTGTGGGAAGATTTCGATCGACCGTAACCGCAAGATTTGCTGGTCAAGTGGCTGCAGGATTCGCTTTGACTTCGCGCTGGTCGACGTGACGCCCGAGCCACTGTCGGCAGCAGCGTGCATGTTGTCCACGGGCGCCACAGCGTCCGCGTTGACAGCATCGGGCTCGCCGAAGTAGCGACTGGCGAAGTAGGCGGTCACCACCGAGAAGGCCGCCACGAGCACCAGAGCAATCACGGGTATGGCAGTTGGCACCGCGGTGCTCGTCTCGGTGAATGTGATCAGCGCGGCTGAGCCCAGGAGCGAGGCGAAGGACAGTTGGGTGGCGAGGCGCGACACCTTCGTGGCGGTGTCGAAGCGACTGGGCGACTGGCGACCAAAAAACGACCGCAGAAGAAATGCCGCCAGCAGGGTCGTGCCGAGAGCGCCGATGGCCACCCAGTCGGGCCATCCGTAGAACGCTGCCTGGCCCTTCAGGCTTTCGAGGTGGTCCCGAACGCCACTCCACATCAGCAGGACGAGCACCGTTGGCAGGTACGACACGATGATGCTACGGAGAAAACCTATCGCGGCAATGCTGAGCGGGCGCCCCTGTGGCGCGTCATGCTGAAGGTCGCAGAGCAGAATGTAGATGGCGTACATCAGCATCGCGCCGGCGATGCTGAAGCCCATTCCGGCCACCGTCTGCAAACTTGCGACGCGCGCCGACCCGATCGGCTCACCCGCCACCAGGGCGTAGTCCAGACTCGCCGCGACCAACCCGATGAACGCGCTTACCAACGGCCCGAGGCTCCGTACCACTGTTGCTGCCGCGTTGCGGGCGGCCAACTGGGTGGTCACGAGGCCGACCACCCCGGCGAAGCCGAAGCCAGCGAGGACGCCTGCGAGTTGGGAGTAGTAGCCGGCCACAGCAGGAAGGTCCGGGCTCTCCGCCGCCCACCGGATCACCATCAGCCAGCGACCTTCGCGCCGGTGGGCACCTCGTTGGCGCCAACCGGTGATCTCGGCGGATGGTAATGACAGGTACGAGCAGCGAGGGCGGCGAACAGGCACAGGATAACGAAGGTGGCGACCTCGATGGCAATCTGGACCACGTCGGGAAGCAGGTAGTCCGCCGGCATGGTGGCGACCACGATCGCGCCGACAACTGTGATCGCGGGTACGCCGATGATGAGATGTGCCATTGCCCGTGCAGCCCAGGGCGACGGCGGTTCCTTCGGTCTCCAACAGGCGATCACTGCGGCCACTGCGAGGAGGGCGAGGAGGAAGGTCAAGCCAATTCCCAGGCCGTATGGCTGGGAGAGTGTCACTTGGCTGCTCGCCGGGCAATCCTCGGCGGGACCAGTGCGCAGGCACTCCTCGACGGAGAGATCCATGCTCGCTCCAGCCACGAGCAGCATGGCGATCGTCGGACCGACTATTCCTAGGAGGATTCGCGCCGATGCCAGCATTGGCTGGAGGTGAATGAACGGCGTGGCAGCCAATGCGGTGCCGAAGAAGATGCCCAGGATGGCTATGCAGAAAGCCGGTCCGTTCACCATCATCCCGGAGAGCGAGTTTCCGCTGTCCGGCGAACCGCCGGCCAGCATGCCGTAAAGCACCGCGCATACGACCAGCCCGCCCAGCGTGTTGAACAGTACGACAGCCACTTGTTGACGGACGCCGAGCTGGTTCTGGTTCGGTCTGCCAAGTGGCTGGCCGGGTACGTCGGCTTCCTCAGGTTGCCGGCCCAGGTAGGACAGAAGAGTGGTGAAGGCAAATCCCGCGAGCACGCCAGCGATCTGCGAGTAAAGACCGGCCGTCGCACCGATGTTGATGAAGGGCTGAGTGTCAAGCACAGGACCCCCATGGGATCGGATACGGCGACATCCTGCAGAGCCCCGCTTCTTACCGACTGCAATTGGGTACGCGAAGCGTGCCATTCCGCAGCGGCTCGGCCCATCGGCTGAAGGTTCCGTCACGTTCGATGAAGCAGCAGTAGGCCTGTCTGGATCGCGCAGATTGCTTTTCGCATGCCGTGCAGGCTGCTACGCTCCGGCGTTCCGCGATCGGACCACCTGCCCGCGTAGGGGCAGTCGAGGCACCCGCCAGCGAATCCTCGTGCCGCTTTAGAGAGGATGTGGTCATGAGCAACTCCGCACTGCCCAGACGTGTTGTCGTCACCGGCGCCACCGGCAAGCTCGGCCGTGCCGTTGTCGCCCACCTGCGCGCCGTGGGCGTCGACGTGTTGGCGGTGGACCGTGCCGGCGGCCGCGACCCGCGCGACGTGAACGGCGAGTTCCTGCTTGTCGACCTGACCGACTACGGGCAGGTGGTGGAGGCGTTCACCGGGGGTGCCGACGAGCACGCGGGCGGGGTGGACGCTGTCGTGCACCTGGCGGCGGTCCCAGCGCCCGGGCTGATGTCGAACGCGACCACGTTCGCGAACAACTCCGCCGCGACGTACAACGTGTTCGCCGCGGCCAGGGCGGCCGGGATCAAGCGGGTCGTGTGGGCGTCCAGCGAGACGGTGCTCGGGCTGCCGTTCGACACCCCGCCGCCGTACGCGCCTGTCGACGAGGAGTACGCGCCACGCCCCGAGTCGACGTACTCGCTGAACAAGGCACTGGAGGAGGAGATGGCCCGGCACTTCTGCCGGTGGGACCCGGAGCTGGTCATGGTGGGTCTGCGTTTCTCCAACGTGATGGACGTCGAGGACTACGCGCCGTTCCCCTCGTTCGACGCTGACCCGCGACTGCGCCGGTGGAACCTGTGGGGCTACATCGACGCCCGCGACGGGGCCCAGGCGGTCGAGCGGGCGCTCGCGCACGACCAGCCCGGCACCGACGTCTTCATCATCGCCAACGCCGACACCGTGATGACCCGGTCCAGCGCCAGCCTGATGGCCGAGGTCTACCCGGGAGTCGAGGTCCGTAGGGAACTGGGCGAGCACGAGACGTTGCTCAGCATCGACAAGGCACGGCGGGTGCTGGGGTACGAGCCGCAGCACTCCTGGCGGGACCACGTCGACCCGAGCCGTTGACGCGCGCTGAAGCCCATAAACAGTTTTGACGTTACGAAACATCGATCGTTGTTAACCGGTCTGTCCGCGCTGCCGCGTCTCCTCCTACCTTTCGGCACAGCCCTCCGAGTTCGGCGTCACCCGGACGCGAATCGCGGAGTCGGCACCTTGGAGGAGATCACCCGTGTTGCAACGACTCCCAGCCGCTGGCTTCGCGCTCGTTCTGGCGCTGGCCGGGGCCGTCGGCGTCGGTGGCCCGGCCCAGGCCGAGCCGACCGGCACCATCAGGTACGCGGACAGCCCGAACGCGGTGGCCGACCGCTACATCGTCACGCTCCGGTCCGCCTCGCTGGCGGCCACCCCGGTCGCCACCAGGGCCCGTGAGCTGACCGGCCGCTTCGGTGGCCAGACCCGGCACGTCTACGCGTCGGCCCTGCCCGGCTTCTCGGTGACCATGCCGGCGAAGCAGGTGCAACGGCTGGCCGCCGACCCGTCCGTCGCGTCGGTCGAGCAGGTCCAGCGCATCGGCGTACTGGACACCCAGACCAACCCGCCGAACTGGGGTGACGACCGGATCGACCAGCGCAACCTGCCGTTGAACCAGACCTTCACCTACCCGGCCAACCCGGGCCAGGGGGTCACCGTCTACGTCCTCGACACCGGCATCAACGCCAACCACAACGAGTTCACCGGCCGGGTGCGGCAGGGCACCGACATGGTGGACAACGACAGCACCCCGCAGGACTGCCACGGACACGGCACGCACGTCGCCGGCACCGCAGTGGGCACCACGTACGGCATCGCGAAGAAGGCCGGCGTGGTCGCCGTACGGGTGCTGAACTGCCAGGGCAGCGGCACGAACGACGACCTGATCGCGGGCATCAACTGGGTGCGCGCGAACGCGCAGAAGCCGGCGGTGGTCAACTACAGCATCGGCTGTGGCAGCCGGTGCACCAGTCAGGCGATGGACAGCGCCGTCACCAGCCTGATCAACTCGGGCGTGCAGTTCGTGCAGGCGGCCGGCAACTCCTCCGACGACGCCTGCTACTACAGCCCGCAGGCGGTCACCGCGGCCATCACCGTCGGCAACAGCAACAGCTCCGACGGTCGCAACAGCAGCAGCAACTACGGCTCCTGTCTGGACATCTTCGCCCCCGGCACGAGCATCGTCTCGGCGTCGTACTCGAGCAACAACGGCAGCGCCACGATGACGGGTACCTCGATGGCGTCACCGCACACGGCCGGTGCCGCGGCGCTGTACCTGGGGGCGAACCCCACCGCGACTCCCGCCCAGGTCCGCAACGCGCTGGTCACCAACGGCACCACCGGCAAGATCACCAGTCCGGGCAGCGGCTCGCCGAACGTCCTGCTCTACACCGGGTTCATCGGCGGCACCGACCCCGGCCCGGGTAGCCCGACGGTGACCAACCCGGGTAACCGCACCTCGGCCGTCGGCCAGGCCGTCGACGTACAGGTGCAGGGCAGCGGCGGCACCACCCCGTACACCTGGAGCGCCTCGGGGTTGCCGGCCGGCCTCACCATCGGCGCGTCCACCGGGCGGATCACCGGCAGCGCCACCACGGCGGGCACCTCGAACGTGACGGTGACCCTCACCGACGCGGCGAGCCGGACCGCCCAGGCGACCTTCACCTGGACGGTGACCAGTGGCGGCGGTGGCTGCACGCCGGCCCAGGTCGTCGGCAACCCGGGGTTCGAGAACGGCACCTCGCCGTGGACCGCGACGGCGAACGTGATCGGCACCTGGTCGCAGTACCCGGCACGCTCCGGCACCCGTAACGCCTGGCTGAACGGTGGCGGGCAGGTGCAGACCGACACCGTCTCGCAGTCGGTGACGATCCCGCCCGGATGCGCCAACGCGACGCTGCGGTTCTGGATCCGGATCACCACCGCCGAGTACGAGAACCTGGTGTACGACAAGCTGACCGTCACCTTGGGCAGCACCACAGTGGCCAGCTACTCGAACCTGGACAGGACCACTGGCTACGTCGAGAAGGTGATCAACGTCGGCCAGTTCGCCGGGCAGACCGCCACACTGACGTTCAACGGGGTGGAGGACTGGTCGTACCAGACCAGCTTCGTGATCGACGACGTGACGGTAAACGCGAGCTGATCGGGGTACGAGAACCGGAGTGGGCGGCTCCCCGGGACCGGGGGCCGCTCACTCCCACTCCCAGCGCATGCCCACGATCCCCGGCGGGACGTCCGAGGCGATCAGGTGGGCGCCGTGGGTGGAACCGATCCAGGCCTCCCACACGCCCTGGTCGGGCGCGTGCAGGCCCCGTCGCTCGAAGCGGTGACAGCGGGCCGGTACGGCGTCGTGGTCGAACTGCACCTGGAGGACGTACTCACTGACCGGGGTGGAGAACCCCCGGTAGTAGTTGTCCGTCGGCGCCTGCGACGTGCTGAGGAACTCGTACTCGATTACCACTGTGTCGCCCTGGGCCAGCATCCGGTCGAAGATGATCTCCGCGACGAGCAGGCCCGAGCCGTGGTCCCAGCGGACCCGGCCGACCCGGCAGTTGCGGACCGCGCTGATCCGCGTCGAGGCGGTCACGTCGTCGGTGCGGAAGATGCCCACCGTCCGCGACACCCGGTCGGTGTTCGCCCGGAGCACCTGCCGGCAGGTCAGGCTGATTTCCTGGCGTCGATCGCCCACCAGGTAGAGGTCGTGCAGGCTGAGCCGGGTCAGCTCGTGGTACAGCCATCTGTCGACCTCGGCGACCATCTTGGCGACGCTGGTGCCGTCGCTGAAGAGGCGGTCGATCTCGATCGTTCCCGGTGGTTGGCTCAGCCAGCGGCCCCGAGGCCGGCGTGGGCCAAGTTGGACGATCAACGACTCGGCCGGCAGTGACAGGATCGCTTCGAGGAGCCGGACCGCCTTGATCGACTCTGGGCGCTCCGGCCGGCTGCGCCCGCGTCGCCAGTAGCTCAACGTGGTGAGGCTGACGCTGACGCCGGCCGTCGACAGCTTCTGCTGGATCTCCTCCAGCCGCATGCCGCGGTCCTCGATGGCGAGGTGGAGGGCCGCCGAGAAGGGACCAGTACGCAGCGCGTGCGCCAGGTCCCGACCCAGCTCGGTACGGGCCTTCTCCATGTCGGCTGAGTATGGTCACGTCACCGCCGCCGCGCCAGCGGTGTCGGTGTGGTCAGCGCGCCGCCTGGTAGGCGCGGCCGACGGCGGTGGCGGTGCTGCCGGTGCGGAACAGCCCGGTCTGGTCCTTGTCGGTGGCGGGCAGGCCGAACCACGCGTACCGCTGGAGCCAGGACAGGCCCCCCAGCATCCGGGTCGCCGCGGTGAGGAACGCGGCCTGCTGTGCCTGGGTGGGGAAGCGGACGCCGTTGGAGAAGTCGATCAGGGCGAACTCGGTGAGCCAGATCGGGAGCTTGTACCTGTCGTGCACGGCCTGCAGGTACGACTTGAGCTGGTTGACCGCGTTGGCGGTGGTGAAGTCGCCGCCGTACCAGTGCAGGGCGATGAAGTCGACGCGGTAGCCACGCTGCTTCGCCCCGGCCATGAAACGGTCCAGCCATTCACCCGGCCGGTCGCCGCCCCAGGCCACCGCGGGGCTGCCCAGCGGAAGGCCGGTGGCCTGCAACTGCGGCCACAACTCCAACGCCTGCTCGACGGTCATCTCCGCCTGACCCTTCAGGTCCGGCTCGTTGAAACCGAGCAGGTAGCGGCCGTTGTTCTTGGCCTTCTGCAGGTTGGTGGCGGTGACGCTCTTCGCCCCCCAGATCATCGGGACGAACTCGGCGCCCTTCGGGCTGGTGACGCCCGAGTGGGCAACGTCCCAGGTGTAGTACCAGCTCGCCCCGGAGTTGGCCAGCGCCTGGCTGACGCCGTCGAAGGTCCACACCCCGACGCCCTTGCGCTTCGAGGTGGCCACCGGGGCTGCCGGAGCAACCGGACGGCCGGTGGTTGGCTTAGCCGACTGAGTCGCCGTCGGAGTCGGGGTCGCCCCCGCCGGGCTCGTGGTGGCGGCGGGCGTGGTCGCGCTGGGCGCGCCGGGTTGCGGGCTCGCGGGCGGCGGCGTGTCGAGCGCCTGCGTCGCCGCCGGGGCGGGCGCCGGACCGGTGGGCTGCACCACGACGATCACACCCGTCACCAGGACGGCGACCACGGCGGCCACGAGGAGCGGCCAGAGCAGTCGCCGCGCGCCGAGCATCCCGCGTCGGGGTTCCGCGTGGATGCCCCGGGTCACCCCTGGTGTGACGGCTCCATCCGGACCGGTTCCACGCATCGTCTCGACTCCTTCATGTGGTCGTACCGCTACCCGTCGTGGGGGCTGGTGGAAGATCCGCTACAGCCTCCCCTCAGGAGACTGGCCGCTCACATCGGGATAACAGTTTCTGCCGCTGGTGTCGGCCGTTGATCATCACACGTCTGGCGGGGTCGGATTCATCATCGTCAACGTCTTCACTTGACCATAATGAGCGCGTAGCCTAACTGAAACGATTCATTAAGCGGAGGTCGACGCCACCCGACGTACCCCTGCCGCCACCCCACGCAGAGAAGGATGAGGGCCAGGAATGATGCGCACGTCGCGGCGTCACGCCGCACTTTCCGCACTTCTCGTGTTGCTGCTTGGCCTGACGCCGACGGTGGCGCCGAACCCGGCGACCGCCGCGCCGGCCGCCGCCGCGTTGACGGCGACCGACCTGACCGCCGAACGGGCCACCGAGCCGATCGGCCTGGACGTGGCGCGGCCCCGACTCGGCTGGCGGATCGACGCCACCGCCCGTGGCGTGCTCCAGGAGTCCTACCAGGTACGCGTCGCCACCAGCCCGGACCGCCTCGGTGCCCCCGACGTCTGGGACAGCGGCCGGGTCCGGTCGCGGCAGAGCACCCTCGTCCCGTACGCCGGACCGGCCCTGCGGCCACGGACCCGCTACGCCTGGCAGGTCCAGGTCTGGGACACCGCCGGCACCGCCTCCGGGTGGAGCACGCCGACGTTCTGGGAAACCGGCGTGCAGGGTGGCACCGGCTGGCAGGCCAACTGGATCGGGCTGCCGTCGCCCACCGAATCCTGGGCCGACTACACGGTGCAGACGACGATCCGTCTGGAACGCGACGCAGCCGGGATCTTCCTGCGCGCCCGCGGGGCGGGCAACGCGTACATGTGGCAGTTCTCCATCACCGGCGGCAGCGCCAAGCTCCGCCCGCACGCCCGGGTCAACGGCTCCTGGACCGTGCTCAAGGAGGTGCCGCTCGGTGGTGTCGTACCGGCCGACAGGCTGACCGCGCCGCACACCCTGCGCATCACGGCGGCCGGGAACACCATCACCACCTGGATCGACGGCACCCAGGTCGACGTCACCACCAGCACCGGGCACCAGGCCGGCTCGGTCGGCCTGCGGACGAACGGGCTGGAGTCCGGCGTCTTCTCCGCCTTCTCGGTGACCAGCAGTGGTCAGACGCTCTTCGCGGCGCCGCTCACCGACGGGGTGAACCCGTTCGGGGCCGGCACGGCCACCGCGGCCGGCCTGCGGGTCGGCGGCGACACCGAGGCCATGCTCGTCGCGCTGGACGCGAACCCGCTGCTGCGCCGGGGCTTCCGGGTCGACGGTACGGTCGCCCGCGCCCGGATCTACGCCACCGCGCTCGGCGTCTACCAGCTCTCCCTCAACGGCCAGCGGGTCGGCGACCACGAGCTGGCACCGGGCTGGACCGACTACCACAAGCGGGTGCAGTACCAGACGTACGACGTGACCGGCCAGCTCCGCCCGGGCGACAACGCCCTCGGCGCCCTGCTCGGCGACGGGTGGTACGCGGGCAGCATCGCCTGGTTCGGCACCGACAACTACGGCTCCCGGCCGCACCTGAGCGCACAACTGCGCATCGAGTACACCGACGGCCGCAGCGCGACCGTCAACACCGACGGTTCGTGGCGCGCCACGGCCGGACCGTTCCTGCAGAGCGACCTCATCCACGGCGAGACCTACGACGCGCGGCGGTTGCCGGCCGGCTGGAACCAGCCCGGGTTCAACGACGCCGGCTGGAAGCCCGCCACCGTCGACACCGTCGACGCCACTGACAAGATCGTCGCCCAGGCCGATCCGCCGGTGCGGGTCACGCAGGAGTTGCCGGCCCGGGTGCTGACCCAGCCGACCCCCGGCACCTGGATCTTCGACCTCGGCCAGAACATGGTGGGCAAGGTGCGGCTGAGGGTCAACGGTGCGGCCGGCTCCACGGTCCGTATCCGGCACGCCGAGGTGCTCAACCCGAATGGCACCGCGTACACCGCCAACCTGCGGTCGGCCCGGGCCACCGACCTCTACACGCTGCGCGGCGGCGGTGCCGAGGTCTACGAGCCGACCTTCACCTTCCACGGCTTCCGTTACGTCGAGCTGACCGGCTATCCGGGCACCCCCGACCTGTCCTCGGTCACCGGCCTGGTGATGCACACCGACGGGGAGCTGACCAGCGAGTTCCAGACCTCCAACGCCATGGTCAACAAGCTGCACAGCAACATCACCTGGGGACAGCGCGGCAACTTCCTGTCCATCCCGACCGACACCCCGGCCCGCGACGAGCGGCTCGGCTGGACCGGCGACATCAACGTCTTCGCCGACACCGCGACGTTCAACATGGACAGTCTGACGTTCCTGAGCAAGTGGTTGCAGGATCTGCGCGATGCGCAGTCGGCCAACGGCGCGTACCCCGACGTCGCACCGCGCGCCTGCTGCGGGGACGGCGCGACGGGCTGGGCCGACGCCGGGATCACCGTGCCGTACGCCTTGTGGCAGCGCTACGGCGACACCCGGGTGATCGAGGAGCACTACGCGTCGATGGTGCGGTACGCCTCCTGGCTGGAGAGCACCAGCTCGGGCAACCTGCGGACCAACGCCGGCCCGTACCTCGACTGGCTCAACCTCGACGATCCGACGCCGGCCGGGGTGGTCGGCACCGCCTACTACGCGTACAGCATCCGGCTGCTGGGGGAGTTGGCCGCAGCCATCGGACGGAGCGCCGACGCGACCCGTTACGCGGCGCTGTCCAGGGCCATCACCCAGGCGTTCGTCAACACCTACGTCGCGGCCGACGGGACCGTGCAGGGCGACAGCCAGACCGGGTACGTGCTGGCCATCGGGATGGGCCTGCTGACCGACCCGCTGCGGGCCAGGGCCGCCGACCGCCTGGTCGCCAACGTGCAACGGCACGACTGGCACCTCTCCACCGGCTTCCTCGGCACTCCGGACCTGCTGCCGGCGCTGAGTGACACCGGGCATCTCGACGTCGCCTACCGGCTGCTACTCAACGACACCTACCCGTCGTGGGGTTACGAGATCGGCAAGGGTGCGACCACGATCTGGGAGCGCTGGGACTCGATCAGACCCGACGGCAGCTTCGGCGACGTGGGGATGAACTCCTTCAACCACTACGCGTACGGCGCGGTGGGCGACTGGATGTACCGGACGGTGGCCGGCATCCACCCCGACGCCGCCAACCCCGGGTACGCGCACGTCACGTTCGCCCCCCAGCCGGGCGGCAACCTCACCTCGGCCAAGGCGTCGTACCGCTCGGCGTACGGAACGATCGGCAGCGACTGGGACCTCGACGCGCGCGGCGACATGCGGCTGCGCCTCACCGTGCCGGCGAACACCACGGCGACCGTGCGTTTCCCGGCGCCCGGACGCGAGGCGGTCACCGAGGGCGGCCGGCCCGCGGAACAGGCCGACGGGGTACGGTTCGCCCGGATGGACGGCGCTGTCGCCGTGTACGAGATCGGGTCCGGCTCCTACTCCTTCGCGGTCGTCCCACCGACGAACGCCTACGACCACGTCGACCTCGGCGTCGCGGCGTCCGAGCAGGCGCACCGCCTCACCGCCTCCACCTACTCGGGCACCAGCACCGAGGCCGGGCTGACCCGCCGGTACACCGACGTGACCCGCCCCGGCGGCTGGTTCGAGTTCGATCTCGCGGTCCGGCCCGGAGAACCGTTCGCGCTGCGCGCGGTCGAGACGTACGACGGGCCTCAGCTCAAGGACTACCAGGTGCTGGTGGACGGCGTGGTGGCGCACACCCGCTCGTGGCAACGCACGGCGGGCGGGCCCGGCACGGTCAGCTACCAGTTCGTCGTCAACCTGCCGGACGCGACCCGGGACGGCGTCGTGCGGGTGCGGTACCAGGACACCGGCACCGGCTACGACCCGTCGATCGCCGACGTCTGGGCGCTGCCCGGCCCGGCGGCCTGACCCAGCCGGGCAGGTGGCCTGGCCGGCGAACCCGGCCGGGCCACCCGGGGGTCGGCGCGCAGGTCGGCGGTGGGCGTCGGCCCAGGTAGCCCAGCGCCAACCAGGACCGGGTGCTGACCGCTGCCGGGTGGAAGTCAGCGTCGGTTGCGTCGGGGCTGTTCGCTGGAGCGGCGGACGACCAGCTCGGGTTGGAACACCACGTGCCGGTGCCGGTGCGTGTCGCCGGAGTCGGCCTCCTCCAGCAGCAGCTCCGCCGCGGTGCGGCCGAGCTGGTCGCGGGGTTGACGTACCGACGACAGCGGCACCGCCGCCGCGTCGGCGAACTCGATGTCGTCGTAACCGACGATGGCCACGTCGGCCGGCACCCGAAGCCCACGCGCGGTCAGTTCCTGGAGTACGCCGAGAGCGAGCAGGTCGTTGGCGCAGAACACGGCGGTGGGGCGCTGCCGGGCCGACAGGGCCAGCAGCTCCTCAGCGGCACGTCGGCCGGCGGCGACGGTCAGGCTGCTGGTGACCGCCACCCGGAGTTCGGCGGTGCCGCCGCGTTCCTGCAACGCTGCGGCGGCACCGGCGTGCCGGTCGGCCACCTGGGGGATGGAGGTCGGGCCACCGAGGTAGGCGATGCGTTGGTGGCCCTGGTCCAGCAGGTGGTCCATGGCGAGTCGGCCACCGAGGACGTCGTCGACCGCCACCGAGCAGCGGTTCGCGCGGCCCGTGCCCCGGTCCACCAGCACCACCGGGATGCCCCGGTCGACGAGCTTGTCCAGGTTGGGCTGGGGGCCGTGACCGACCGGGGTGACGAGGACACCGCGGACCCGCTGCTCCTCCAGCAACTCCAGGTGGCGGCGCTCCCGGGCGCTGTCCTCACCACTGTTGCAGACGACGAGCATGGCACCGGCTGCCTCGATCACCTGTTCGGCGCCCCGCACGACGTCGGTGAAGAACGGGTTGGCCACGTCCAGCACCACGATGGCGACGGTGCGACTCTGCCCGGCACGCAGTTGACGCGCGGAGTCGTTGCGGACGTACCCGAGGGTGGTGATGGCGTCGAGCACCCGTTGGCGGGTGGCGGGGGCGACCGTGTCGGGCCGGTTGAGCACGTTGCTCACGGTGCCGAGGGAGACGCCCGCGTGCCGGGCGACCTCCTTGATGTTCGCCGTTGCCATGTCTCCCTCGATGCTCGGTGCGGTGGTAGCGGACCCACGCGGTGGGGCGGCACGGCCAGGTCGCCTTGGCAGTCTATAGCGGCTAAAACGTTTCATCTATTCGGCCTGGTGTGGCAACAGGGAAGAAATGGCAGTGAAACTCTTGACGCTCTGGAAGGCCGGCCCCTACGGTCCAGGGCGATGCATGAAACGATTCAGGAGGGGGTCGGATGACCGCCGGAGCCCCGGACACGGACCGCGTTCCGCTGCTGGCACTCGACGGCGTGACGAAGTCCTTCGGGGCCGTCGCCGCGCTGCGCGGAGTGCGCCTGGCGCTGCACTCCGGCGAGGCGCACGCCCTGGTCGGCGAGAACGGCGCCGGCAAGTCCACACTGGTGAAGATCCTGGCCGGCGCACACGACCCGGATTGCGGCGAGATGACCCTCGACGGGCAGCCGCTGCGCCTTCGCGGCCCCGGTGACGCCCGAGCCGCCGGCATCGCCGTCATCTACCAGGAACCGACGCTCTTTCCGGACCTGTCGGTGGCGGAGAACATCTTCATGGGCCGGCAACCGCTTCGCGGTCTGCGCCGCATCGACACAGCGACGATGAACCGCGACGCGGCGGCACTCTTCCAACGGCTGGGCGTCCGGATCGACCCGACCCGCCCCGCACGCGGGCTCTCCATCGCCGACCAGCAACTCGTCGAGATCGCCAAGGCGATCTCCTTCGACGCCCGGGTCCTGGTCATGGACGAACCCACGGCCGCGCTGTCCGGTGTGGAGGTCGAGCGCCTGTTCGCGGTCACCCGCGCGCTCTGCGAACGCGGGGCAGCGGTGCTGTTCATCTCGCACCGGTTCGACGAGGTGTTCGAGCTGTGCCACCGCATCACAGTGCTCCGTGACGGCACCTGGGTCTCCAGCGACCCCGCGACCGATCTCACCGTCGACGAGGTGGTGCGGCGCATGGTCGGTCGGGACGTCTCCTCGCTCTACCCGAAGCAGGACGCCGAGGTGCGGGACACGCTGCTCGAGGTCCGTGGGCTGACCCGGGCCGGGGTCTTCACCGACGTGTCCTTCTCCGTCCGGGGTGGAGAGATCGTCGCCCTCGCCGGGCTGGTCGGGGCCGGGCGCAGCGAGGTCGCCCGCGCCGTCTTCGGCGTCGACAGGTACGACACGGGTGCGGTGCTGCTGGCCGGCCGGGCTGTCCCGGCCGGGAACCCGGGTCGGGCGATCGTCGCCGGCATGGCGCTGGTCCCCGAGGACCGTCGGCAGCAGGGCCTGGTGATGGAGTTGTCGGTGGAGCGCAACGCCACCCTGGCCCGCCGCCGGGCGCTGAGCCGGCTGGGCCTCCTGCTCGGAAGCGCCGAGCGCGCCGAGGCCCACCACTGGACGCGGCGGCTGCAGGTGAAGGGTGCCCGGCTCGGTGCGGCCGTGGCGACCCTCTCCGGGGGCAACCAGCAGAAGGTCGTGCTCGCCAAGTGGCTGGCCACCGAACCACGGGTCCTGATCATCGACGAGCCCACCCGTGGCATCGACGTCGGGACCAAGTCTGAGGTGCACCGCCTGCTCTCCGAGTTGGCCGGGGAGGGTCTGGCCATCCTGATGATCAGCAGTGAACTGCCCGAGGTGCTCGGCATGGCCGACCGGGTTCTCGTCATGCACGAGGGGCGACTGGTCCGCGAGCTGTCCCGGGCCGAGGCGGACGAAACCTCCATCATGTTCGCCGCCACCGGTCAGGGAGCGACCGCATGAGCCGCACCGACGCTGTCGCGCCCGACCAGACCGCCGGGCACGCCCCGACCGGCCCCGGCCGGCAGCGCCGTGGCCTCGCCGAGCGGTTGCTGGCCGTACGCGAGCTGAGCCTGCTGATCGCGCTCGGCCTGCTGGTCCTGGTCACGACCCTGCGCAACGACCGATTCCTGAGCGGCCAGAGCGTCAAGGACCTCCTGCTGGGCTGCGCGATCCTGGTGATCCTGGCGGTCGGCCAGACCCTGGTCATCGTCACCCGCAACGTCGACCTCTCCGTCGGCTCGATCCTGGGCCTGGTCGCCTTCGCCACCGGCACGCTGTTCGTCTCCGCCCCCGGCACCCCGTGGCCGGTGGCGCTCGTCCTGGGCGTCGCGTTGGGCGCGCTGTGCGGGGTCGTCAACGGCGGCCTGATCGCGGTGGCCCGGGTGCCCGCCCTGGTCATCACCCTCGGCACCCTCTACGTCTTCCGGGGCGTCGACTACTACTGGGCGTCCGGGCGGCAGATCAACGCCGCAGACATGCCACAGTCGTTCCTGCGGCTGGGCAACCAGACGGTGTTCGGCGTACCCGTGCTCTTCCTCGTCGCCCTGGGCGTCGTGGCAGTGATCGGTTTCTACCTGCGGTCCTACCGCAGCGGCAGGGAGCTCTACGCGATCGGCTCCGAACCGGCCGCCGCGCGCCTCTCCGGCATCCCGGTGGGTCGGCGGGTCTTCGCCGTGTTCGTGGCCAACGGCGCGCTCGCCGGCCTCGCCGGTGTCCTGTACGCGGCCCGGTTCGGCACGCTGGACGCGGCCGCCGGCACAGGTCTGGAGCTCCAGGTCGTCGCCGCGGCCGTGGTTGGCGGAGTGGCGATCTTCGGCGGCAGCGGCAGTGCCTACGGTGCGGCGCTCGGCGCCGTGCTGCTGACCACGATCGGCAGCTCACTCGCTGTCCTGCGCATCGACCCGTTCTGGCAGCAGGCCGTGGTCGGCGCACTCATCCTTGCCGCCATCGGGCTGGATCGGGTCCTGGCTCTGCGGGTGGCGGCCCGGCTCCGAGGGAGAAGCGCCCATGGCGCATGACAGCCTGTACGCGGCACCGCCCACCGCCGAGGCCGAGGCCGGCGCGGGCCGCATCGCCAGCCTGCGCGGACTGCTCGGTTCCTGGGACGCGGTGATCGTCGCCGCTCTCGTGGTGGTCGTGGTGGTCGCCGGCCTGACCGTGGACAATTTCGCCACCGGTCGCAACGCCCAGTTCCTGCTGCTCGATCTGGTGCCGCTGGCGCTCATCGCGCTACCGATGACCCTGATCGTGATCACTGGGGAGATCGACCTCTCGGTGGCCAGCATGGTGGGCCTGTGCAGCACCCTGATGGGCCAGCTCTGGCTCTCCAGCGGGCTGTCCCTGGAGCTGATCTGCGTCCTCGTGGTGCTGCTCGGGGCCGTGCTCGGCGCGGTGAACGGCCTCTTCGTCACCGGCTTCGGCCTGCCGTCGCTGGCGGTCACCATCGGCACGCTCGCCCTCTACCGCGGGCTGTCCTTCGTCGTGCTCGGCGACCAGGCCGTCGCGGACTTCCCCGCGGGCTGGACGGCCGCCATCGTGCGCACCATCCCCGGCACCTCCGTTCCGGTCGTGGTCGTGCCGCTGCTGCTGCTCGCGGTGGTCTTCGCTGTCGTGCTGCACGCCACGCCGGCCGGCCGGGCGCTGTACGCCATGGGCAACAACGACCAGGCCGCGACGTTCACCGGTGTCTCGGTCGCCCGGACGAAGTTCTGGCTCTTCGTGGTCTCGGGTGCCGTCTGCGGGTTGGTCGGCATCTTCTGGACCCTGCGCTATGCCAGCGCCCGCGGCGACAACGCCACCGGCCTGGAGCTGACGGTGGTGACCGCTGTCCTGCTCGGCGGCGTGTCGATCTTCGGTGGCCGGGGTGCTCTGCTCGGTGTGCTGGCCGGCGTCCTGCTCCTCGGAGTCCTGCGCAACGCACTGCAACTCGCCGACGTCGACGCCAACGCGCTGACGATCGTCACCGGCACCCTGCTCGTCGCATCCGTCGTACTGCCCAATGCCGCCGCGGACCTCCGCGCCCGGCTGCACCGTCGACGACAGCGGCAGCCCGCCGCGTCGTGACGTTCCCCCGCGCACCAACCACCCCCGGAAGGATGACGATGTCCGCGAACCGCAGAGGGCTCCGCGTCGGGGCCACCAGCCTCACTATCGCCGCACTGCTGCTCAGCGCCACGGCCTGTGGCGGCACCACCCGGGACGACACCGACAACGACGCTGGCACCGGAAACCAGGCCAGCGGCGCCGCCAATCCCAACGCCGCTCTCCGGACAGGTCTCAAGATCGCCTTCCTGCCGAAGCAGCTCAACAACCCGTACTTCACGGTCTCGGACAACGGCGGCAAGGACGCGGTCACCGAGATCAAGGGCGAGTTCAAGGAGGTCGGCCCCTCCGAGGCCAGCGCCTCGTCCCAGGTCAGCTACATCAACACCCTGTCCCAGCAGGGTATGGACGTGATCGTCACCTCGGCCAACGACCCGAACGCGATCTGCGGGGCGCTGAACCAGGCGAAGGCGGCCGGCGCGAAGATCGTCACGTTCGACTCCGACACCAAGCCGGAGTGCCGCCAGGTCTTCGTCAACCAGGTGACCGCCGAGGGCATCGCGGAGAACCAGGTCAAGCTCATCTCGGAGCAGATCGGTGGTGCCGGCGAGGTCGCGATCCTCTCCGCCACCGCGAACGCGACCAACCAGAACGCCTGGATCGCGTTGATGAAGACCGAGCTGGCGAAGCCCGAGTACAGCAAGATCAAACTGGTCACCGTGGCGTACGGCAACGACGACGACCAGAAGTCCTTCCAGGAGACCCAGGGTCTGCTGCAGTCCTACCCGAACCTCAAGGGCATCATCTCGCCCACCACCGTCGGCGTCGCCGCCGCCGCCCGCTACCTCAGCGGCTCGCAGTACAAGGGCAAGGTCAAGCTGACCGGCCTGGGCACGCCGAACCAGATGCGCCAGTACGTCAAGGACGGCACCGTCGACGCGTTCGCCCTGTGGAGCCCGGCCGACCTGGGCTACCTCGCCGCGTACGCCGGCGCGGCCCTGGCCTCCGGTCAGATCACCGGCGCCGAGGGCGACAGGTTCAAGGCCGGCAAGCTCGGCGAGTTCACCGTCGCGAAGGACGGCGTGGTCATCCTCGGGCCACCCACCGTGTTCGACAAGAACAACATCGACCAGTTCCAGTTCTGAGCGCCCTTCCGGTCGGTGCCGGCGCGCGCCGTGCACCGACCGGGGGAGCCGACGGGAGAGACACCATGACGCTGCCCGACACGCAGACCCTCGAACGGGTCAAGCAGGCTCTGCGGTCCCAGCGGATCGAGACGCCATCCTGGGCGTACGCCAACTCCGGAACCCGGTTCAAGGTCTTCCCCCAGGAGGGGGTGCCGCGTAACCCGTACGAGAAGGTCGCCGACGCGGCGGTCGTCCACCAGCACACCGGCATCGCACCCACAGTGGCGCTGCACATCCCGTGGGACCGGGTCGACGACTACGCCGATCTGGCCGCGTACGCGGGGCAGCGTGGTGTCGCCCTGGGCGCGATCAACGCCAACGTGTTCCAGGACAACGACTACAAGCTCGGCAGCGTCACCAACCCGGATCCGGGGGTACGCCGCAAGGCCATCGACCACCTGCTCGAGTGTGTGGACATCATGGACCGCACCGGCTCCCGCGACCTGAAGCTCTGGTTCTCCGACGGCACCAACTACCCGGGCCAGGACGACATCCGCGCCCGGCAGGACCGGCTCGCGGTGGCGCTGCGCGAAACCTACGACCGGCTCGGCGACGACCAGCGGCTGCTGCTGGAGTACAAGCTGTTCGAGCCGGCGTTCTACAGCACCGACGTGCCGGACTGGGGCACCGCGTACGCGCACTGCCTGGAGCTGGGTCCGAAGGCGCAGGTGGTCATCGACACCGGCCACCACGCACCGGGTACGAACATCGAGTTCATCGTGGCGTTCCTGCTGCGCGTCGGGAAGCTCGGCGCGTTCGACTTCAACTCGCGCTTCTACGCCGACGACGATCTGATGGTCGGCTCGGCGGACCCGTTCCAGCTGTTCCGGATCATGTACGAGATCGTCCGTGGCGACGCGCTGGCACCGGAGGCCGGCATCGCGTTCATGCTCGACCAGTGCCACAACATCGAGGCGAAGATCCCCGCCATCATCCGCTCGGTGCTCAACGTGCAGGAGGCCACGGCGAAGGCGCTGCTCGTCGATGCGAACGCTCTCGCCGCCGCACAGCGCAGCGGTGACGTGCTCGCCGCCAACGCCGTGCTGATGGACGCGTACAACACCGACGTCCGGCCGCTGCTCGCCGACCTGCGCGCGGAGTCGGGCCTGGACCCGGACCCGATGGCCGCGTACGCCCGCTCCGGCTACTTCGACACGATCCGCGTCGAACGCGCCGACGGCCAGCAGGCCGGCTGGGGCGCCTGACCGCCGTTCAGACACGCAGACTGGGGACGTGAGGACGATGCAATCCGAGGTACAGGCGCTCATCGCGCGCAGCAACCGGCTCGGTGCCGACCCGACCACAACGAACTACGCCGGCGGCAACACCTCGGCCAAGGGTGCGGCCACCGACCCGGTCACCGGCGGTCCGGTCGAGTTGCTCTGGGTCAAGGGTTCTGGCGGTGACCTCGGCACGCTCACTCCGCCCGGGTTGGCCGCGCTGCGGCTGGACCGGCTCCGCGCCCTCGTCGACGTCTACCCCGGCGTGGAGCGGGAGGACGAGATGGTGGCCGCGTTCGACTACTGCCTGCACGGCCGGGGCGGCGCCGCGCCGTCCATCGACACCGCCATGCACGGCCTCGTCGACGCCCCGCACGTCGACCATCTGCACCCCGACGCCGGGATCGCGATCGCCGCCGCCGCGGACGGGCCGGAGCTGACCAAGGAGATCTTCGGCGACCGGGTGCTGTGGGTGCCCTGGCGGCGTCCCGGCTTCCAACTCGGCCTCGACATCGCCGCGGTGGCGCGGGCCAACCCCCGCGCGATCGGTGTGATCCTCGGCGGGCACGGCATCACGGCCTGGGGCGCGACCAGCGACGAGTGCGAACGCAACTCGCTGGAGATGATCCGGAAGGCACAGGCGTTCCTCGACGAGCGGGGCCGGGCCGAACCGCTCGGCCCGGTCATCGCCGGCTACGAGCCGCTGCCACCTGACGAACGTCGGCGTCGGGCGGCGGCGCTGTTCCCGGTGCTGCGGGGTCTGGCGTCCACCGACCGGTCGCAGGTGGGCCACTTCGACGACAGTGACGTGGTGCTCGACTTCGTCGCGAGGGAGAAGCACCTCGCGCTCGCGGCCCTCGGCACCTCCTGCCCGGACCACTTCCTGCGGACCAAGGTCCGTCCGATGGTGCTCGATCTGCCGCCGGCCGCCCCTGTCGAGGCCGTGCTCGCCCGCCTCACCGAGCTGCACGCCGCCTACCGTGACGACTACCGCGCCTACTACGAGCGGCACGCCGGCCCGGACAGCCCCGCGATGCGTGGCGCGGACCCGGCAATCGTGCTGGTGCCGGGCGTGGGCATGTTCAGTTTCGGTGCCAACAAACAGACCGCCCGGGTCGCCGGCGAGTTCTACGTCAACGCCATCAACGTGATGCGCGGCGCGGAGTCCGTGTCGCGCTACGCGCCGATCGACGAGGCCGAGAAGTTCCGGATCGAGTACTGGGCACTGGAGGAGGCGAAGCTGCAGCGGATGCCGAAGCCGAAGGCACTCGCCACGCGGGTCGCGTTCGTCACCGGTGGTGGCTCCGGCATCGGCCGGGCCATCGCCCACCGGCTCGCCGCGGAGGGCGCGTGTGTCGTGGTCGCCGACCGCGACGCCGAGGCGGCCGGCACCGTCGCCACGGAGATCGGCGGCACCGACGTGGCGGTCGCCGTCGCCGTCGATGTCAGCGACGGTACGGCAGTCGCGGACGCCCTGCGCGCCGCGGTGCTCGCCTTCGGTGGGGTGGACCTGGTCGTGAACAACGCCGGGCTCTCACGGTCCAGGCCGCTGCTGGAGACGACCGAGGCGGACTGGGACGTCCAGCACGACGTGATGGCCAAGGGCTCCTTCCTCGTCTCCCGGGAGGCCGCCCGGGTGCTGCTGGCGCAGGGGATGGGCGGGGACATCGTCTACATCTCCAGCAAGAACTCCCTGTTCGCCGGCCCGAACAACGTGGCGTACGGCGCGGCCAAGGCCGACCAGGCGCACCAGGTCCGCCTGCTCGCCGCCGAACTCGGCGGCCACGGCATCCGGGTCAACGGGGTCAACCCGGACGGGGTGGTCCGCGGCTCCGGGATCTTCGCCGGGGGCTGGGGTGCGCAGCGGGCCGCCGTCTACGGCGTGCCGGAGGAGAAGCTGGGCGAGTTCTACGCCCAGCGCACGCTGCTCAAGCGCGAGGTGCTGCCCGAACACGTGGCCAACGCCGTCTTCGTGCTCACCGGCGGCGAGCTGTCGCACACCACGGGGCTGCACATCCCGGTGGACGCCGGCGTCGCCGCGGCCTTCCTCCGCTGATGACCGCCGTGCGACTGGCCGCGGTGGACGTGGGCGCGTCCAGCGGTCGGGTCATGCTCGCGCGTGTCGGACCAGGGACGCTGGAGCTGGCCGAGGCGCACCGGTTCCGCAACGATCCGGTGCGGGTGGCGGGCACCCTGCACTGGGACGTCCTGGCGCTCTACCAGGGGATCCTGGAGGGACTGCGCTCGGCCGGACCGGTCGTCGGTCTCGGCATCGACACCTGGGCGGTGGACTACGGCTTGCTCGACGCCACCGGCGCGCTGCTCGGCAACCCGGTGCACTACCGCGACGGGCGTACCGAGGGCGTCGGCGACCGGGTGTCCGAGCAGCTCGGCCCGGAGCGGCTCTATGCGACGACCGGGCTGCAACACCTGCCGTTCAACACCCTCTACCAGCTCGTCGCCGCCGCCGGAACGCCTCAGCTGCGGGCCGCGCACCGGCTGTTGCTGATCCCGGACCTCTTCGCGTACTGGCTCACCGGTGTGATCGGCGCCGAGGTCACCAACGCCTCCACCACCCAGCTGTACGACCTGCGTCGCCGCGCCTGGGCCACGGACCTGATCGCCGACGCGGGGATCAGCGGTGAGCTGTTCCCGCCGCTGCGTGAGCCGGGCACCCGGATCGGCCCCGTGCTGCCCACGCTCGATCTGCCCGGAACGCCCGAGGTGGTCGCGGTGGGATCGCACGACACAGCCTCGGCCGTGGTGGGAGTACCGGCGGTGGGTGAGCGCTTCGCCTACATCTCCTGCGGCACCTGGTCGCTGGTCGGCGTCGAGCTGGACGCCCCGGTGCTCACCGAGCCGAGCCGGCAGGCCAACTTCACAAACGAAACCGGCGTCGACGGCACGGTCCGCTACCTGCGGAACGTGATGGGCCTCTGGCCACTGCAGGAGTCACTGCGGACCTGGGGCACCACCGACCTGCCCGCCCTGCTCCGTCAGGCGGCCGAGGAGCCGGCCTTCCGATCGGTGGTGGATCCGGACGACCCCGCATTCCTGCCACCCGGGGACATGCCCGCCCGCATCGCCGAGGCCTGTCGGCGTACCTGTGAGCCGGTGCCGGCCAACCCGGCGGCCACGGCCCGGTGCATCCTGGACAGCCTCGCGTTGGCGCACCGGCGCGCCGTCCAGCAGGCGCAACAGCTCTCGGGTCAGCACGTCGACGCGGTGCACGTCGTGGGCGGCGGCGCCCGTAACGACCTGCTCTGTCAGCTCACCGCCGATGCCTGCGGTCTGCCGGTGCTCGCCGGGCCGGTCGAGGCGACGGCCCTGGGCAACGCCCTGGTACAGGCCCGGGCCCTCGGCGTGATCGGTGGTGGCCTGGCCGAGCTGCGGTCGGTGCTGCGCGCGACGCAACAGATCGTGCGGTACGAGCCGCGCGCCGACGCGTTGGCGTGGCGGGCCGCTGCCCGACGTCTCGGCTGGGAGGACTGAGCCTGCCGGCCCGGGTTCAGCACCGCCCGGCCGACAGGTCAACCCGTCAGGCCGGTGTGGGCGAGGCCCTTGATGAACTGCCGTTGGGCGATGACGAGGCGGACCCACGCCTCGGTGCCCGGATCTGCGTGGCCCGGGCGGTCTGACCGGCCGGCTGCACACGCAGGGGTGGGGCGGCGGTCCGGTGACCGCCGCCCCAGCAAGGGTCAGACCGTGATGCGTCCGGCGCCGGCACCTGCGGTGACGCTCGCCTTCACACCGCTGGCCGCGTCGAGTTGGTAGGAGTAGGGGATGGTGGCGACGTCGCCCGCGCTCTCCGGCGCACCGGAGTTGACGAAGATGTTGTTGCGCTGGACGAGGTCGCCCGGTTCCGATTCGGCGTAGCCGACCGCGGTCGGCCGGGTCACGTTTTCGAAGTAGTTGCTCTCGACGAGCACGCCGGCGCCCATGGTGGACGCGACGCCGTAGTCCGCGCCGAAGTAGTAGTTGTTGAACACGTGCACCGGGTCACCGAAACGGACCCGGGGGTGCCGTTCCTTGCTGCCGTCGAACCAGTTGTGGTGGTAGGTCACCCGCAGGTGCCCGATGTCGGCGGTGAAGCCGTCGTCGTGGCCGAGCAGCATGCTCTTGGTGTGGTTGGTGACCCGGTTCCAGGAGACGGTGACGAAGTCGGACTCGCGCTTGATGTCCAACGCGCCGTCGTAGCCGCCGTCGAAGGTGTTGTGGTCGATCCAGACGTTGCGCGAATTCTGCACGTTGACCGCGTCGTCGTCCCAGCCCCGGAAGGTGAGGTTACGGATGATGACGTTGGTGGCGCTGCTGACGTTCAGGCCGTTGTCCAGCGTGGAGTTGCCGACGCCGAGCACGGTCTTGTTGGAGCGGACGTCGTTCATCGTGTCCGGCATGGTGAGCGAACCCTGCACCCGGATGATCAGCGGTGATGCCGACTCCAGGGCGTCGGCGAGGGCCGGGCCGTCGGAGACGGTGACCGTCTGACCACCCGCGCCGCCGGTGGTGCCGCCGTTCTGGGTGGCCCAGCCGACCAGGCCGGTCTGCGGTGGGGTGGTCGGGGGAGGGGTGGTCGGTGGCGGGGTGGTCGGTGGCGGGCTGGTCGGCCCGCCCGGCAGACCGACCTTGCCGACCCCTGCCTGCGCGGTCACGACGGCCTTGATGTCGCAGGCGGTGGTGATGGTGTACGCGTACGGCGGGTTGGTCACGCTGCCGCCGGTCTCACCCGTGCCCGAGTTGATCAAGCAGTTGTTGCGGGCGACGAGCCGACCGGGGCCGGAGTCCGCCTCCGCCAGGTGGTACGGGTCGTCGACGTTCTCGAAGTAGTTGCCCTCGACGATCACGCCGGAGTTCTCGGTGGCCGCGACGCCGTAGTCACCGGTGTTGAGGTAGTAGTTGCTGTAGACGTGCACCTGGTCGCCGAAGCGGACCCGGGGGTTGCGCTGGCGGGTCTCGTCGAAGAAGTTGTGGTGGTAGGAGACCTTCAGCCGCCCGGTGTCCTGCGCGGCGTTGGCGTCGTCGTGCCCGAGCAGCATGTTCTTGTTGGTGCCGTCGGCGTGGTTGTAGGACACCGTCACGTACGACGAGCCGCGCTTGATGTCGAGGCCACCGTCCGAGCCGGTGGTCCAGGTGTTGTGGTCGATCCAGATGTGGTGGGAGAACATCTGGACGTTCATGGCGTCGTCCGCCCAGTTGCGGAAGTTCAGGTTCCGGATGATGACGTTGTGGACGGCGTTCGCGGGTGGGCTGGTGACCGCGTTGTCGATCGGTAGGCCGATGTTGAGGCCGCCGCCGGTGAAGCCCGAATTGGCGCCGAGCCCGACGATCGTCTTGTCCGAGGTGACCTCGTGCATCGGGCCGGGCAGCGAAATCAGCCCGCTGATCTGGATGATCTTCGGGCCGGTCGAGGCGGCCTCGGCGATGAACTGCGCCGCGGTGGTCACCGTGACGGTCGGGCCGCCGGCCCCGCCGGTGGTGCCGCTCTGCCCCCAGGCGTCGACCGAGGCCCAGCCGTCGGCCACGTTCGGGCCCGGGTTGCCGGGCGGCTCCGGCGTCGGGTCGGTCGGGTCCGGGCCGGGCGCAGCGCTGGTGACCTGGACGTTGTCGAAGTTTGCGCTGGCGTTGAAGGTGGCCACGCCGATCCGGCCGCTGGCGAACTGGCTGTCGGTGGCCTCGGTCAGCAGCGTGCCGTTGACGTAGCCCTTGAGTGAGCTGCCGGCGACGTCGATCCGCAGGGTGTACGTGGTGCCGACGGTCACCGTGACGGCCGCGCTGTCCAGCGTGGTGCTGGAGCCTCCGCTGAGCCGCTTGAGTTCGACGGTGTTGTTGCTGCGCAGAGCAAGGTAGTAGTAGCTCGTGCTGCTCTGCGCCCGGGCCAACAGGGCGACGAAGCGGTTGGAGCCGTTGAAGGCGGTCGGCTTGGCGGTGGCCTGGACCGAGTAGTCCGTCCAGCTCGCCGTGCCGGCCAACGAGCGGGCGTCACTGCTGGTGCCGGACTGCCGGTAGACCCGGGAGCCGTCGGTGGCGACCGACCAACTGCCGCCGGAGGCGGTCCAACCGGTGGCGTTGCCGTCCTCGAAGTCGTCGGTGAAGAGGGTGTCGGCGTAAGCGCCGGTGGCGCCCATGCCGAGAGCGAGGGCGACTGCGGTGAGCGCCGCGCCGATCGTGATCAGGAGACCTCGGCGATGCCTTCGCCGGGTGTCGGTGGTGTGCACGGAACCTCCTTGGTGGTGGTCTGCCCAGGAACGTGGGCATTCGATCGACAAGCGTCGATGTGTGGGCGTGGCGTCGTCCCTTGGTGCTGGGGCCGGTGCTGGTCGCCCGGCCCCGCCGCCACTGCTAGTAGCCGAGTTTTCCGGTGCCTGAGCCGGCCGAGACGACCGACTTGATCGTGCTCGGATCGGTGACGGTGTAGGGGTAATAGGTGCTCGGCTCCTGTACGGAGCCACCCGCGTCACCCGGCTCGCTGGTGCCGGCGAGCACGTTGTTCCGGGCGATCAGCCGACCCTTGGACCCGGCATAGCTGATCGACCACGGCACCTCGACGTCCTCGAAATAGTTGCCCTCGACCACGCAACCGGAGTTGAGCTGGCAGGCGACCCCGACGTCGGTGTTGTAAACGAAGTAGTTGTTGAACACGTGCACCGGCTCGCCGAAGCGGACCCGCGGGTTGCGCTGCGGCGTCCGGTCGAACCAGTTGTGGTGGTAGGTCACCTTGAGATAGCTGGTGTCCTGGGCGGCATTGCTGTCGTCGTGTCCGAGCAGCATGTTCTTCGTGTGGTGGTGGGTGTGGTTCCAGGAGACCGTGACGTAGCTGGCGCCGCGCTTGATGTCGATCAGCCCGTCGTAGCCGTACGCCAGGTCGTTGTGGTCGATCCAGATGTGGTGCGAGAACATCTGCACGTTGATCGCGTCGTCCACGGTGTTGCGGAAGTTCAGGTTGCGGACGATGACGTTGTGCACCGCGTTGGCGGGTGGGCTGGTCGCGGTGCTCACCGGCAGGCCGATGTTGAGGCCGCCGCCGGTGATGCCCGACCCGGCGCCCACGCCGACGATCGTCTTGTCCGAGGTGACGTCGTGCATCGGACCGGGTAGCGCGATCACACCGTTGACCCGGATGTTCAAAGCGCCAGCGGTGCCGATCGCGGCGAGGAATTCGGCGGCGGTGTCGACGGTGACGGTCGGACCACCCGCGCCGCCGGTGGTGCCGTTCTGGCCGAGCGCGTTCACCGACGCGAAGCCGATCGGCGGTGCGCCCGGGTCCAGTGGCGGCTCGGTGGGCGGCAGTGTCGGCTCGCCCGGCGGCTCCCCGGGCGCTCCGGTCTCGGTGTCCACCCGGACGTCGTCGAAGGAGGCGCTGGCGTACGACGTGGCGAGCCCCGCGCGGCCGGCGGCGAACGCGCTGTCGGTCGCCTCGACCACCAACGCGCCGTTGACGTAGCCCCGCAGTGTCGAGCCCACGGCCTCCAGGCGCAGCGTGGCCCAGCTGCCGGTGGTCACGCCACCGGCGGCCGAGTCGAGCGCCACCGGATCTCCACCGGCCCGCCGGAGCAGTTGGACGCCGCCGCTGGCGGTGACCGCCAACGCGTAGTAGCTGCTGCTGTTCTGTGCCCGGGCGATCACCCCGACGTGCCGGTTCGTGCCGCCGAACCCGGTGGGTCTGACCCGCGCCTGGACGCCGTAGTCCGCCCAGCCCGGGGCGGAGGCCAACGCCCGGGCGTCGCTGCTGGTGCCGGACTGCCGAAAGACCAGTGAACCGTCGGTCACCACCGACCAGCTGCCTCCCGACCGCGACCAGCCGGTCGAGTTTCCGTCGGAGAAGTCGTCGCTGAGCAGCGTGTCGGCGAAGGCGGGCGGGGTGGCGATGAGCACCGCTGTGGCGGCGAGAGCTCCGACGGAGAGCGCCGCCGCGATCAGCCGCGGCCTCGGCCGGCCCCGAGGTGTCATTGATGTCATCGTGAACCTCCCTGGTGGTGGCGGTCTCAGATTTCCGATGCCGTAACGGCTAAGAAATGAGCCATACACGAACGGTAGGGAGACGCACTGGCGAGAGTCAATGAATTGGATGTGCAGGTATGTTGCAGGCTATTTGGGCAACACTTATTGCTCGGCCGCTGGCGGTCGAGTCGGCAGGCATTCGGTCCGGTTTTCACCGAACGATCTTGCCCGTTCTGTGCGGTCGCCGGGTGCTATTCACGCGGCTACTGGTGTTCAGTTGTCGATGCCCAACGCTCTCTTTCCGAGATCGGTCGAGCTATCGGTGTCACAGGTCCAATCGTTGGCCTCGGCGGGTGTCGACGTGGCGCGGGCTCACCCGGTGGGCGGGTGGCCGGCGTGGGGCGAGGAGACCTCGACCGACGGGTCGGACCGGCACCGGTGCGCGCACCCTCCAGACCTGCAAAGGTTTGCAGCGAAGTAAGCACGGAACCGAGACCATCGTCAATGCCCAGTGGTGCACTTGCGGCATTTATCCGAGTTGGTGATGGAGGATGTCGCCGCGACAGCCCTCGGGGGCTACTAGATCAGAGACGTAGTCCATGATCGATGCGGCAATCGTTTGCAGTAAATCATGATCCGTCGATTGACATGAATTAACCGTGATGCCTAGCATGGGTGCCGGAAAGCGCTTTCCGACCCCGCACCCACCGCTACGGATCGCCGGCCGATCCGGCGCTCGCCCATGCCTCGTGTCGCCGACGTCCAGGCGTCGCGGACGGCTCGGCTCGCCGCCGCGGCCCGTCGGACCCCCCCCCGCCCGGGTCCGCGATCCGTCCCGCGAAAGGCAGTCAGATGCTCTCCACGCCCGCTCGCCGCATCCCGTCGCGCTGGTGGTCACTCGCCGCCGTCGGCCTCGCCACCGTCCTGCTCACTCCGCCTGGGCTGGCCAAAGCCACCCCTGCCGACGGGTCGGTGGACCCGGCCACAAATGCTGTGGCCGGGCCCGCTGACGGCTTTGCCAGCGTCGCCGCGCTCGGCCAGGCCGGCACCACCGGCGGGGCCGGTGGACCCACCGTCACGGCTACCACCACTGCCCAGTTCCTGGACTACATCGCGCGGCCGGGCCCCTATGTCATCCAGGTCGCCGGCACCATCAACCTGCCCGCCGGCAGTAGCGACGGAATGTACGACGTCGCCTCGGACAAGACCATCGTCGGCCTCGGTGCCACCGCCACGCTCTCCGGCGGCGGGTTGAACATCGGTGTGCCAGTCGACGACGACGTCGTCGCTCCGCCCGCGAACGCCGTACACAACATCATCATTCGCAACCTGCACCTGACCGGCGCGAGCGACGACCTGATCAACGTGCAGATGTTCTCCCACCATATCTGGATCGACCATAACGAGTTCTCGAATGGCGACGACGGTGCGGTTGACATCAAACGGGGATCCGATCTTGTGACCGTCTCCTGGAATCACTTCCACGATCACGACAAGACGTTGTTGCTGGGCCATGACGAGGACGCCGGACCGCAGGACACCGGCCGGCTGCGGGTCACCTACCACCACAATTTCTTCGACCGTTCCGACCAGCGCAACCCCCGGGTACGGTTCTCCGCGTTGGCGCACGTCTACAACAACTACTACTACGACAACAGCTACGGGGTCGCGTCCACCTACGACGCCGCCGTGCTCATGGAGAACAACTACTTCTACTCCGTGAACAACCCCGGCCGGGTGGACTTCAGTGGCGATCTGGGCCGGATCGTGGCGCGGGGGAACATCCTCGTGGCCTGCAACCACCCGATCGAGACCCGCGGCACCGTTCCCGACCCACGCGGTTACTACCCCTATCAGCTCACCCCCGCCGCCGACGTCCCGACCACGGTTCCGGCCGGCGCGGGGGTGGGCAAGTTGTCGTCGACACTCGCCGTCGCCTCGTCGAGCGCGGTGCCGTCCGGCCAACCGGACGGGTTCGCCAGTGTCGCCGCGCTCGGCCAGAACGGTACGACCGGCGGCGCCGGAGGGCCCGTGGTCACCGCGACCAACGCAGCGGACCTCCTCGACTACATCGACACCATCGGCCCGATGGTCATCCAGGTCAGCGGCGTGATCCGGATCAGCAGCAAGCAGGGGGTGCGGCCGCACAAGACAATCATCGGCGTCGGGAACGCCGAGATCACCGGGGGTGGGCTGGACTTCTACCGGTCCTACAACGTGATCGTCCGCAACATCAACTTCACCGAGGCCGAGGACGACGCGATAAACGTCGGCCAGAACTCCCACCACATCTGGATCGACCACAATCGCTTCGCTGGAGCAATCGACGGCTCGGTCGACATCGTGCGGGGTGCCGACTACGTGACGGTTTCCTGGAACCACTTCGATCACGCCGACAAGAGCATGCTCATCGGGCATTCCGACGGCGCGGCGTCCACCGACATCGGGCACTTGAAGGTGAGCATCCACCACAACTTCTTCGACCACAGCCGCCAACGCCATCCCCGGGTCCGGTTCGGCGATCCGGTGCACGTCTACAACAACTACTTCCTCGGCAACGCCCTGTACGGCGTGGCGTCGACCGAGAACGCTGGTGTCCTGGTGGAGGGCAACTACTTCCGGGACGTCCCGTACCCGCTGCACTCCGCGAGCGGGTACGCCGACAGCGGGCCCGGCCGTGCCGTGCAGCGCGGCAACGTCTTCGTCAACTCCGGCCAGCCCGAGACCGCCGGCACGGTTGTCGAGCCGCGTACCTACTACCCGTACCAGCTGGACCCGGCGGCGAATGTTCCGGCACTTGTCACCGCGGGTGCTGGGATCGGTCGGCTGACCTGACGCTCTCAGTGTCGTACCGTCTCGGCTGGTGCCCCGGCGCACGCCGGGACGGTATGACGCGGGACGGCCCGGTCAGCGACGCAGGGTCGCGGACGGTGGCTCCCCGAATCGCGTTCGATACTCGGTCGCGAACCGACCGAGGTGCACGAAACCGTGTTGCAGGGCAACAGTCGTCACGGACGCCCCCGGCGCGGCCGAGCGGAGCGTGCGGTGGGCCGCGTCGAGCCGGCAGGCCCGCAGGTACGCGGTCGGGGTGGTCTGCAACTCACGGCGGAAACAGTCCTGCAGCGTTCGTACGCTCACCCGCAGCGCCTCGGCGACGTCACCGACGGTCAGTGCCTCGCCGTGGTGTTCGGAGATCAGGGCGCAGGCCCGGCGGACCAGTCGACCGGGGTGGGCGTGGTGGCCCGGCTCGGCCAGCAGGTGGGAGTGGCTGTGCCGGTGGGCCAGCAGAAGCTTGCCGATGAGCCCCTGCTCGAAACGGGCGGCGACCTGCGGGTGGTCGAACAGGGACGCGTCCGCCGGCTGCGACAGCTCGTCGGCGAGGAACGCCACCCCGCGCGCCCACGCCTGCGCGGTCGGCGTGGTCATGAGCATGCCGACGTCGAGGCGGACCGGATCGTCCACCGGGTGGCCCAGCAGGCGGGCGAGTTCCCGGTCGACGGCGCGGCGGTCGGCGTAGAAGATCCGGTGCGGCGACCCCTCGGACCACCGCATGTCCGAGCTGTCGTACGGGGACAGGACCGAGGCGACGTCCGGGGTCGAGGTCACGGTCTGGCCGGCGTGCCGGACCAGCGTGCTGCCGGCGCTGGGGATCTGGACGAGGTAGAAGGTCTCCAGCGCGGGAGGTTGGATGCGGACCGCCTGCCCGTAGTCGAGGTCGATGACACCCACCCCGCCCGCCCGGCGAGCCGCCATCCGCAACCGCACGCTGTGCACACCCGCCTGCGGGGTGAGCCGGTGTGGACAGAAGACCCGACCCACCTCGGCGCGAGCCCGGTCGACGTCCTCGGTCCGGACCGTCACCGCATCCATCCGACACCTCCCGGGCGTCCCGTCGCGCTGACCGTAAGGCGTGCACGGACCGGAGCAGACCCGAAAGCCGTCGACCCGACAGGAAAACGGTCCGGCTGCGTACTGCGGATACCGCCCGCGTCGCGCGGATAGCGACAGTCCCGTCCTGCTCGCTAGCGTGCGAGCACCGCGGGCGGTCAGCGTCGGCGGTTTCTCGGCAGGAATTCACGGCCTACGGAGGAGACCATGAGGATTGCCGTCGTCGGTGCCGGATTCGCCGGTGTGAGCGCAGCGAAGGTGCTGCGGCAGAGCGGATTCGACGTCACAGTGTTCGAGCGGGCGCCCGACGTCGGTGGGGTGTGGAGTCGTACCAGGCGTTACCCCGGCCTGCACACCCAGAACGACAAGGGCACCTACCACCTCTCCGACCTGCCGATGCCCGCCCACTACCCGCAGTGGCCGTCCGGCGAGCAGGTCCAGCGGTACCTGGAGAGCTACGTGGAGAAGTTCGGGCTGGCCAACGCGCTGCGCCTGTCCACCGAGGTCGCCTCGGCCGAACTCGTCAACGACGAGACCGGGTGGCTGGTGACGTCGCGGCCGGCGGGCGCCCAGGACCCGCTGACCGTGGAACGGTACGACCATCTGATCGTCGCCAACGGCATCTTCTCCGACCCGCTCGTCCCGTCCTTCGACGGGCAGGCGAGCTTCGCCGCCGCCGGGGGGCGCGTACTGGCGACGGGGGAGTTCCACGACATCGAGGCGGCCCGAGGGAAGAACGTCCTCGTGGTCGGGTACGGCAAGTCGTCCTGCGACGTGGCGGTCCCGGTGAGCGAGGTCGCCGCCCAGACCCACGTGGTGGCTCGCGAACTGCTCTGGAAGATGCCCCGCAAGCTCGGCGGCGCGCTCAACTACAAGTATCTGCTGCTCACCCGGATGGGTGAGGCGCTGTTCCGCTACCTGCACCTGAAGGGCTTCGAGCGGTTCCTGCACGGCCCGGGGAACGGTCTGCGCCAGCGCATGGTCGACAGCGTCGGCTCGGTCGCGACCCGGCAGTTCAAGCTGCGCGAGCTGGGTCTCGTGCCCAACGGCAGCTTCGAGGACATCGCCCGCAGCACGGTCAGCCTGGCGACCGAGGGCTTCTTCGAGCGCGTCACCGACGGCCGCATCGCCGTGCACCGGGACCAGGTGATCACCGAATTGCTCGTCGACGACGGCCGGCCCGCCGCCCGACTGGCCGACGGCACGGTGCTCCCGGCCGACCTGGTGATCTGTGGCACCGGTTTCCGCCAGCACGTGCCGTTCCTCGACGACGCGTTGCACGCCCGGCTCCAGGACGATGCCGGCAACTTCATGCTCTACCGGCAGATCCTGCCGATCGGCGTACCACGGCTGACGTTCGCCGGCTACAACTCGTCTTTCTTCAGCCCGCTCAGCGCGGAGATGGCGGCGGTCTGGACGGCCGCGTACCTGCGGGGCGGCATCAACCTGCCGACCGAGGTGCGGATGCGCGACGAGGTGCGGGCCCGGCTGTTCTGGATGACGACGCGCACCAAGGGACGGCACGCTCGCGGCACGAACATCATCCCGTTCTCGATGCACAACATCGACGAGGTGCTCGACGACCTGGGGCTCAACGTCGGCTCGTTGACCCGCGCCCGGCAGTGGCTGTTCCCGGTCGACCCGGGCTCGTACCGCAGGGTGACGGCGCAGATGATCCGGCGTACCGCCGAGCCGGTATCCGCCATCAGCGACGGAGGCCCGATAAAGATGGATAAAGTACGTAGATAGCGGATCAGGCGGGACCGGTCGGCGAGGAGGCTCGGGGACGATGGCAGCGGAACAGGGCCACCACCGTGGTGTGCCCGTGCCGGCGGCCCTGGCCGGCTGAGCTGTCTCGCCGTCCGTGCTGACGCGCGCCGAGTTCTTCCGTGGGCTCGGGGACAGCAAGAGCCCCCGCTCGGCGACAGTCCTGGAACTGCTGTTCGACATCGTCTACGTCTTCGCGCTGGCCCGCCTCGCCGGGCGGGTCGCAGACGACCTGACCATCGTCCGGCACACGCTGCTCTCCGAGGCGGGCCAGACCGTCCTGTTCTTCACGGCGATGTGGATGATCTGGTCGCTCAACGCCCTGCTGGCGAGCACCTACGACCCTCGGCGCCCCGATCTGCAGGCCATCCTGCTGGCCACGATGTTCGGCACGCTGGTGCTGGCAGTCACGTTGCCGCAGGCCTTCGGCCAACGCGGCGTCGTCTTCGCCTGCACCTACGTCGTCATCCAGGTCGGCCGACCCCTCGTCCTGGCGTTCGCCCTGCGGGGTCACGCGGTTCACGTGTTCTCGCTGCGGGTGCTGACCTGGCACCTGGCGTCCGGAGTGCTCTGGATCAGTGGCGGCATCAGTGGTGGCCTCGGTCGAGGCATCTTCTGGACCATCGCTCTCGCCATCGAGATGATCGGCGCCGCCACCACCTACCCCCTTCCCCGGATGGGCGGGAGACAGCTCAACAGCCTGGGGGTCACCGTCTCGCAGGAGCATCTCGCCGAGCGGTACAACCAGTTTTTCATGATCGCTCTCGCCGAGGTGGTGCTCGAAGCCGGCGCGGCCGTCAGCTTCCCGGGCTTCTCGACCGCCGGAACCATCACCCTCGTCGCCTCGTTCGTGGCGGTGGTCTCGTTCTGGCGGATCTACTTCTACCACGTCAGGTCCGGCCATGCCTCGACGTCGAGCGGGGAGGGAATCCAGCTGTCGCGCTGGGCGAGCTACAGCCTGCTGCTGATCGTCGGCGGCATCATCTGCACCGCCGTCGGCTTCGGACAGGTCATCGAGGACCCACACCCGCCGATCGACTGGGCTCTGGTTGCCATCATCTTCGGCGGCCCGGTGCTGTTCCTGATCGGGCGGAGCTTCCTGGAGGAGGAGGGCCGGTCCGCGCCGCGTTGTCGGGCGCTGTACTTCGGCGCGGTGGCGCTGGTCGTGGCGGCCCCGGCGATGGTGCTGCTCCCGCCGGTCGCCGTGGCGGCCGTCGCGGCGGTGATCCTGGCCGGCATCACCGTCTTCGACCAGCAAGCCCACAAGCGTGGGTCGGAGACCAACCCGACGCTGTGACGATCCATTGCGGGCCGGCGACCACTCCGCGTATGGTCGGCGGGCACGCCGTCGAGCTGGAAGGAGGTCAGAACAATGTCCGATGTTCTGCGCCCCCTCCGCGCTCCGGCGTCCGCGCGGATCTGACCCGGGGCGCTCGCCACCCGGAGGACCACCCCATGACTGATCTGGCCATCCGTCCGCTCGTCGCGGGCGAGGAAAACCTGTTCGACTCCATGCCCGATCCGCTGCCCCAACTGCGCCAGGTCGCGTACGCCGACGGGGTCGCCGGCGGCGGCTACCGGCCCGAGACCACCTGGGTCGCGCTGCGCGCCGGCCGGGTGATCGGCCGGGCCGCCTGGCTCCTCCCACCGGGCGCCGTGGGTGCCCCTGGCTGGACCGGTTCGATCTGGACGCCGAGCCGGAGGTGGGCGCCGAGCTGCTGCGCGCCGCCCACGAGGCGCTGGGCGGTCCCGGTCGGTACTACGCCGCCCTGCCGGCGCACTGGCGGCGTCGGCCCGAGGTGCTGGGTGTGGTGCGGGCACCCATGGAGGCCGCCCGGCTCGCCGGGCTGGTCGAGCGGGGGGAGCGGCTGCGGTGCTCCTGGACGGGCACACCCCTGCCGGCGTCCTCCGGGCGGTACGACTTCCGTCCACCCGTCGACGTGGCGGAGATCAACGCCCTGGTGGCCAGGATCGCCGAGCCGGACGTGCTGACCGGCGTCGAGATCGCCCGCGCGGTCGGGGGCGTCGACCTCGCCACCGACCCGCTGGCCTGGCTGGGGGACGCCACCGCGAGATGGCGCATCGCGCTGGAGGGCGGGATGCCGGTCGGGTTGGTCGGCACGTTTGGGGACGCCTGCTACCCCCTGCTCGCCTATCTCGGCCTCCTCGACGAGGCGGCCCGGCCCGAGCTGCTGGCCGAGGCGGTCCGGGTGCTGGAGGCCGACGGTGCCCGCGAGGTCATCGCCGACGTGGACGCCCACCGGGTGACGGTCCTGGCGGAGCTGGAGCGGACCGGCTTCCGGCAGTTGCGCTCCCGGGTCGTCTTCGCGCCGCCGAACAGCCAGGAATAGCCGACCGGGTGCGCCCGGTCACCCGGGCGCACCCCCTCGGCCAGCGCCGACCCGGACCCCTGTCAGCATCTGACCATGCCGGAGATCATCGCGCTTCTCGGCGGCGGGTTGGCGCTGGTAGTGGCGGCGGTCGCCGGGCTCTACCTCTGGCCGGTGGGTCGCCGTGGGTTACGGGTCGCGCCGGCCCGGCCGCTCGACTTCGACACGGCCACCCGTGCCGCCGAGGCCGTCATCGCCGCCGAGGCGACCGATCCGGAGATCAGGCCGGAGTCGCGCAGCCGCCTGCTGAGCCATGGCTCCCGTACCGGCCGGGCCGTGCTGCTCCTGCACGGATACACCCTCGCGCCCGAGCAGTACGTGGGGCTGGCCGAGGAGTTCTTCGACAAGGGGTACAACGTCTGGATCCCCCGGGCTCCCCGGCACGGGACCGTCGATCGGCGGGCCCACCACCGGGTCGAGGCCGGTGAGCTGACGACGTACGCCGCGCAGGGGTGGGCCGTCGCGTCGGCCCTGGGCGACGAGGTCGGGGTCGTGGGGATCTCCGGCGGCGCGGTGCTGGCCGCCTGGCTGGCTCAGGTGCCCGGCAACGTCGTACGGCATCTGCTGTTGTTGTCGCCGTTCTTCGGCCCGGACCGTCGCCAGGCGCCGGCCTACGTGGTCAGGCCGCTCATCGTGTTGTACGGGCGCCGCATCCTCCGGGACCGCGTCACGTCGCGCGGATACTCCCTCGCCGCCGTCACCCAGTACCTGACGATCGCCCGTAGCCTCCCGAATCCGCCCCGGCGGGCCGGTCTGCGGACCGCGGCGGTCGCGATCAGCCCGCTCGACGGCGTGGTGGACCTCGGGGCGGCGGTCAACGTGCCGCGTCGGATCGCGGACGCGAACGCGATACCGCTGCGGGTGTGCACCCTGCCGGAGGGGTTGGGCGTCGGTCACAACACCCTCAACCTCGCCGCCCTCGGCGTCGAGGGCGACGAGTGGCGCCGGCGGTACGTCGCGCTCTACGAGGGTGCGACGGCGGGCGACGCGCCGATCCGCCAGTAGCCCCGCCGCCCCACCCCGCCCCGCCCCCGCCGATCTTGCACTTGTGGTTGTCGGTATGAGTGGTATGCCCCTTATGTCGGGACAGAAAGTGCAAGATCGCGGGGCGAGGGGCGCGGGGCGGGGAGGCAGGGAGGCGGGGGTGGGGGCGTGGTTGGGCGCGGTCTTGCCGCGCGTGCGGTCCTAGGCTGCGGCGGCGTTGAACACTGGCGGGGCGTAGCCGGCCGGCTTGTCGCCGATGCCGAGGCCGGGGCTCACCACCCAGGACTGGTACTGCGGGGTGAACATGGAGTAGAGCAGCGGGACCTTCGGGGCGCTTGCCTCGTCGAGCCGGCGGCGGGCGTCGGCCGGGATCTCAAAGTCGAGCGCACCGAAGTTGCTGGCGACCTGTTCGGGACTGCTCGCCCCGATGACCACCGAACCGACAGCGGGCTGGGTGGCCACCCAGTTGATCGCCACCTGGGCCATGCTGCGACCCAGGTCGGCGGCCACGCTCTCCAACGCCTCGATCACCTGCCAGTCGCCGGGGCTGATCTCCCGCCCTGCGGCGTCGGGGTTCGTCAGGCGGCCGGTCCCGCTCATGCCCTCGCCGGTCCGCCGGTACTTGCCGCTGAGCAGACCCCCGCCGATCGGGCTCCACGCGGTGAGCCCCATGCCCAGGGTCTGGGCCATCGTCACGTGCTCCGCCTCGATGTCCCGGGTGACCAGGGAGTACGGCAACTGCACGTTGATCATCGGGGCCAGCCCGTGCGCCTCGGCGTAGCTCTGCGCCCGGGCCGCGTACCAGGCCGGCACGTCGGAGAGCCCGGCGTACCGGATCTTGCCGGAGCGCACCAGGTCGTCGAAGGTGTGCACGACCTCCTCGATCGGGGTGATCCGGTCCCAGGTGTGCAGCAGGTACAGGTCGATGTAGTCGGTGCCGAGCCGGCGCAGCGACGCCTCCACGGCCCGCATGATGTGCTTGCGACCGTTGCCGCTGGCGTTCGGGTCGGACGGGTCGACGGTGTTGGTGGCCTTGCTGGTGAGCACCAGCCGCTCGCGTACGCCGGCCCTGTCGATCAGGCGGCCGAGGATCTTCTCGCTCTCCCCGGCGGTGTAGAAGTCCGCCGTGTCGATGAAGTTCCCGCCTGCCTCCAGGTACTGCCGGAAGATCGGCTCGGCCTCCTCCTCGGTCTTGCCGTAGGCGGCGTGGAAGCCGTCGACGCCGAAGTTCATAGTGCCCAGCGCCAGCCGGCTCACCCGCAGACCGGACCGCCCGAGCAGGTAGTAGTGGTTCATCGTGGTGCCCTCCCGATCGTGGTGTCGGCCCGCTGCGGACCGCCGCGTTCCAGACCTTTGCTCGGCAAAAATGGACCTGCAAGTCCAAAAGCGGGGATATGGTTGGGCCCACAGGTCCAGGCCAGGAGGTCTCATGACACGGGCGTTGACTCGCAAGGGCGAGGCGACCAGGGCGCGGATCGTCGCCGGCGCGGCCGCCGAGATCCGTGAGCGCGGCGTCGACGAGGTACGCCTCGAGGATGTGATGGCCCACACCGGCACCAGCAAGGGCCAGCTCTTCCACTACTTCCCGGACGGGAAGGAGGGACTGCTGCTCGCGGTGGCCCAGCACGAGGCGGACCAGGTGCTCATCGACCAGGAGCCGATGCTCAGCAACCTGACGTCCTGGCCGGCCTGGCTGGCGTGGCGTGACCGACTGATCGAGCGATACCTCGCGCAGGGGGTGAAGTGCCCCCTCAACGGTCTGCTCGGTCAGACGGGCCGGCGGGCGCCCGGCGCGCAGGCGATCGTGACCGGGCTCATGTGGCGCTGGCAGAAGGCGATCACCGAGGGCATCCGGCACATGCAGTCGACCGGCGACATCGCCCCGGGTCTCGACGCCGACCGCGCCGCCGCGGCACTGCTCGCCGGCATTCAAGGCGGTGTGCTGCTGCTGCTCTCCACCGGAAAGATCGATCACCTCGAAGCCGTCCTCGACCTCACCATCGACTCGCTACGGACGGGTGCCCGGACGGCCTGAGCGTGTCAGGAGCTGCTCGTCCGGCCGTACCGATCGCGGTCGGAGGGGGCGGTCGATGATGACGGCCGGGTTATCCTTGCGCCCGAGTTGCCGGAGATCGGAGCAGACGTGGCAGGTGACGACGACATCTCCGGGTGAGCACCCGGAACGGCCGCCGACGGGCGCGTGATCGCGCCGCCGTCGCCGCGGCCCCCGTCGTCATGCCCTGCTCGCGCCGGGGTGCCCCTGCGCGCCCCGGATCGTCGTTCTCCGAGGTTCCCCATGTCTGTTCGACCTGCTCTCATCGCCCATGACCTCGTGCGGGTCCGCGGCGACCGCCGGGTGCTCGACGGCGTTTCCCTGACCGCGACGCCCGGCCACCGGATCGGCCTGATCGGCGACAACGGCACCGGCAAGACGACCCTGCTGCGGGTCCTGGCCGGCGTCGACCTACCCGACTCCGGCGCCGTCACGCGCCCGCCGGACGTCGGCTTCCTGCACCAGGAACTGCCCTTCCGTCCATCCACGACAATCGCCGGGGTCCTCGACGACGCGCTGTGCGAAGCCCGCGCCGACCTCGCCGAGCTGGACCGGATCGGCGTCACGCTCGCCGATTCGCCGCAGGGCACCGAGCAACACGACCGGCTGCTGGCCGCGTACGGCGAGGTTCTGGAGCGGGCGCAGGACCGCGACGCCTGGGACGCCGACCGGCGTGCCCGGACGGTCCTCGACGGCCTCGGCCTCGGCGGGCTGCCCCACGACCGGGCGTTGGATGCCCTCTCCGGCGGGCAACGTGGCCGGCTCGCCCTCGCGGCGGTACTGATCCGCCGGCCGAGTGCGCTGCTGCTCGACGAGCCCACAAACCACCTCGACGACGCGGCGGCGGCGTTCTGCGAGGACCAGCTCCGTGCCATGCCCGGGGTGGTCGTGGTGGCCAGTCACGATCGGGCCTTCCTGGACGCCGTCTGCACCGATCTCCTCGATCTGGACCCGTCGGTCGACGGACCGGTCCGCTTCGGCGGCGGCTACACCGCGTACCTGACGGCGAAGCGTGCCGAGGCGCAACGGTGGCGTCGGCTCTACGACGACGAGCAGGCGCTCCTCGCCGACCTGCGCGAGGCCGCCGCAGTGACCGGGCATCAGGTCGCCCACGGCCGTGGCCCGCGCGACAGCGAGAAGATGGGGTACGGGCACACCGCCGGCCGCGTTCAGAACCAGATCTCGCGTCGCGTCCGCGATGCCACCCGTCGACTGGAGACGATCGAGCGCGACCCCGTTCCCGTGCCGTCGGAGCCGTTGCGCTTCCACGCGTCCGCGCTCGCCACCGGCGGCGGCGACGAGGTCATCGTCACGGCGGACCGGCTGGAGGTTGCGGGCCGACTGCGGGTGGCGCACCTGGAGATCAAGGGCCGCGACCGGCTCCTGGTGACCGGCCCCAACGGCGTGGGCAAGTCGACTCTGCTCGCCGTGCTCGCCGGCCACCTGGGCTGCGCCGGAGCGCTCTGGCGACGACCGGATTTGCGGGTCGGCCTGCTCGCGCAGGACAGCGTCTTCGGGGATGCGCGGCGGACGGCTCGGCGCATCTTCGACGCGGCCGTCGGGCTGGAGCGGGCCGAGGTCGTACCCCTGTCGTCCCTCGGGCTGCTCGCCCCGGCGGACCTCGACCGCCCGGTGGCTGACCTGTCGGTCGGACAGCGCCGTCGGCTCGCCCTCGCGGTGCTCGTCGCCGACCCGCCGGAGTTGCTCCTGCTCGACGAGCCCACCAATCACCTCTCGCCGACGCTCTGTGACGAGTTGGAGGACGCCCTCGGGGCCGGCCCGGGTGCCGTCGTCGTCGCCAGCCACGACCGCAGGCTCCGCTCCCGCTGGCCAGGCCGAGAGCTCCTGCTCTCACGAGGCCAGGGGTTGGAAACGTTTTCGTAACGAGGGCTTGACCTCTCGGACGCTTGCGGAGCAGACTCCCCGGAAACGTTTACAGCTATCGGGTGGAGGTGCCGGACGTGGGTCGTAAACGTTTACAGGAACCGGCGGACGGCCGGCCCACGGTGCACACCGTCGCCGCCCGCGCCGGCGTCTCCATCGCGTCCGCCTCGCGGGTGCTCAACGGCGTCGGCGGCAGCCCCGAGACGATCCGCAAGGTTCGCGAGGCGGCGGCCGAGGTGGGCTACGTGCCCAACGCCATCGCGCGGTCGCTGCAGTCCCAGCGCACCGGTCTCGTCGCGCTCGCGGTGGAGGACATCGGCAACCCGGTCTACGTCGAGATGATGCGGGCCATCGAGGCCGTGGTCGCGTCCTCCGGGCGGCAACTGCTGGTGCACGCCACCGGCGGGCGGATCGACAACGAGACCGCCCTGCTGCGGCGGCTGGCCAACCGCTACGTGGACGGGATGATCGTCTCGCCGATCCGGGTCACCGACGACCACCTGACCGCTCTGGTGGACAGTCCGGTGCCGGTGGTGGTCGTCGGCCAGCTCGGCGCGGACGCCCCGATCGACAACGTGCGTACCGACTCGCGGCACGGTGTGGCGCTGGCCGTGGACCACCTCGTCGCCACCGGCCGCCGACGGATCGGCTTCGTCAACGGTCCACTCGACACCGTCCCGGGCGCCGCCCGCGACGCCGGATTCCGGGCCGCCCTGGCCCAACACGGCATCCCGCTCGACGACGAGCTGATCGAGGTCGGCGACTTCCAGTACGCGGCCGGCCGTGCCGCCACCGAGCGCCTCCTCGCCCGCGCCGACCCGGACGCCCTGGTCTGCGCCAACGACCTCATCGCGGTCGGCGCACTGCACGCCCTGCTGGTCGCCGGTCGTCGGGTGCCACAGGACGTCGCCCTGGTCGGCATGGACGACACCGAGTTGGCCCGGATGATGTTTCCCCAGCTCTCCAGTGTCTCGCTCGGCTCAGCCGAGCGTGGTCGCCGGGCCGCCGAACTGCTCCTGCAACGCATTGCCGATGCCACCCTGCCGCCGCGACGCGAGCAGGTGCCCCCAAGCCTCGTCGTGCGCGCGTCCAGCGCCGCGACGCTGCCGGCCCCCCGCACCGCCACCGGACCGGCCAGCCCACCGACCACCCACCCGTCCAGCGAAGGGGTGACCGCATGACCACCCTGGCCGAGCGGCCGGACGTCGAGCGGGCCGAGTCGGCCCGTCGGCCGAACCGGTTCCGCTCCGACCGCACCACCATCTATCTCCTGCTGCTGCCGTCACTGCTGCCGATCCTGGTGCTGTCGGTGTTCCCGCTGCTGCGGGGCATCTACCTCGGCTTCACCGACGCCCGCGCCGGGCGCAACGTCGAAGTCAGCTTCACCGGCCTGGCGAACTACCGGGAACTCCTGGGCGACGAGCTGTTCTGGAACTCGTTCAAGATCGGCCTGCTCTGGGCGGTCGGGGTGACGGTGTTGCAGTTCCTGCTCGCCCTCGGCCTGGCGCTGCTGCTCAACCAGCAACTGCGCTTCCGAGGTGTGGCGCGGGTGCTGGCCGTCGTGCCGTGGGCGATGCCTCCGGTAGTGGTCGGCATCCTCTGGAAGCTCGTCTACCACCCCGACGCCGGCCTGATCAACGAGTTCTTCCACCGCATCGGCGCCGACGGGCTGCGGACGAACTGGCTCGGCGACTTCAGCACCGCCCTGCCCGCAGTGATCATCGTCGGGGTCTGGGCGGGCATGCCGCAGACCACAGTCGTCCTGCTCGCCGGTCTGCAGGGCGTGGGTCGCGAACTGCACGAGGCGGCGGCGGTGGACGGGGCCAGCACCTGGCACCGGTTCCGGCACGTCACGTTGCCCGCGCTGGCACCGGTGATCGTGGCGATCACCTCGCTGGACTTCATCTGGAACTTCAACTCGTTCGGCCTGGTCTACGTGCTGACCGCGGGTGGACCGGGCGGCAAGACGATGCTGCCGATGCTCTTCGCGTACGAGGAGGCGTTCCGCTACGGCAACTACGGCTACGCGGCGGCGCTCGGCAACGTCATGGTCGTGATCATCATCGCGCTGCTCGCGGTCTATCTCCGTCGCCGGCTCAGGGAGGCGAACTGACATGTTCGGAAAACCGAGCCGCACGAGCCGGACACTGCAGTACCTGGCGCTCGCCGGCTACCTGATCTTCCTCGGGTTCCCGCTGGTCTGGCTGCTCTCCACGGCGTTCAAACCGCCGCGCGAGCTGGTACGTCTGCACCCGACGTTGATCCCGGACAACCCGACACTGCAGAACTTCGTCCAGGCCTTCACCGAGCAGGAGCTGGGCCGCGCGGCGTTCAACAGCCTCCAGGTCTCGCTCGCCTCGGCGGTGCTGACCGTGCTGGTCGCCATGCCGGCGTCGTACGCGTTGGCCCGGTTCCGCTCCAAGCTCGGCACCGCCGCGCTGGGCTGGGTGCTGCTGTCCCAGCTCTTCCCGTTCGTCCTGCTGATCATCCCGATCTTCCTGGTGCTGCGGCAGGTCGGCCTGGCCAACACGCACGCCGGGCTGGTGCTGATCTACGTGGTCTGGGCGCTGCCGTTCGCGCTCTGGATGCTGCAGGGCTTCGTCCGCAACATTCCGAGGGAGCTGGAGGAGGCCGCCTCGGTCGACGGCGCGACCCGGATACAGGTCCTGCGGCGAGTGGTCTTCCCGCTGCTCGCCCCGGGCCTGGTCGCGACCGCGCTGTTCTCCTTCATCTCCGCCTGGAACGAGTTCTTCTTCGCACTGGTGCTGATCAAAACGCCGGAGCTGGCCACCCTGCCGGTGGCGCTGGCCCGGTTCGTCGGCATCGAGGGCACCGCCCGGCTGGGACCACTGGCCGCCGGCTCACTGCTGGCCACGCTGCCCAGCCTGATCTTCTTCGCGTTCATGCAGCGCCGGCTCTCGTCCGGGTCGCTCGCGGGCGCGGTCAAGGGCTGAACCGTCCCCCCAACCACCACCATCAAGGAGGTAACCCCCATGCTCCGTACCCGATTCCGTCGACTCGCGGCGGCCGCCGCGGTCGCGGTCATCGGCCTCGGCGCGCTCACCGCGTGCGGTGCCGGCGACGACGACGAGGCCACCTCCGGCCCGGCCAAGCTGCGCTTCCTCAGCCTCGCCTGGCAGAAGGAGTCGTTGCAGGTCAACAAGGACCTGGTCGCCAAGTGGAACGCCGAGCACCCGGACATCCAGGTCGAGTACGTCCAGGGTGACTGGAACTCGGTGCACGACCAGCTGCTCACCTCGTTCGAGGGCGGCGACGCGCCGGACATCGTGCACTACGAGGCGTCCTCGATCGGCGAGTTCAGCAAGCAGGGCTACCTGGCCGACCTCTCCGACCTCGTCTCCGACGACCTGAAGGGCCAGATCGACAAGGGCATCTGGGACACCGCCACCGTCGACGGCAAGGTCACCGGCGTGCCGTTCCTGCTGGAGTCGCAGGTCGTCATCGCCAACAAGAAGCTGCTCGACGCCGCCGGTGTCGCGGTGCCGCCGGCCGACGGCGGCTGGACCTGGGACGAGTTCCAGACCAACGCGCAGAAGCTCACCAAGCCCGGCCAGTACGGCGCGGCCTGGGCGCTGAAGTCGCCGACCAACCGGGTGCTGAACCTGGCGCTCAACTACGACGGCACGTTCTTCTACGGCGACGGTGGGCGCACCGAGGTCAAGGTCGGCGACGCGGAGAAGGAGATCCCGAAGCGGATCCACGACATGCTCTACACCGCCAAGTCCGCCTCCCCGGAGGCGCTCGGCATGAGCGGCGCGGACACCCTGCCCGGCTTCTTCGGCGGCAAGTACGCGATGCTGCCCGGCTCGGTGTCGCTGCGCCAGCAGATGGTCGAGCAGGCGCCGGCCGGCTTCGAGTGGGTCACCCTGCCCCCGATCAAGGGACTCTCCACCAAGCAGGCCGCCAACCCGCAGACGCTGTCGATCTCCGAGGACAGCAAGCACAAGAAGCAGGCCGCGCAGTTCCTGGAGTACTTCCTGAACCCGACCAACATGGCAGCCCTGGCCAAGGGCGACTGGCTCGTGCCGACCGGCAAGCAGGCCAACGAGGAACTGGTCAAGCTCACCGCCGGCAAGCAGGGCTGGGACGTCGCCGCGGACAGCGCCGCGGACCTGACCGTTGCCCCGTTCCAGCAGGCCGACGGCTACCCGGAGTGGAAGACCAAGTACGCCACCCCGGCCCTTCAGCAGTACTTCGCCAACAAGATCACCCTCGATCAGCTCGCCACGCAGCTGGTCGACGGTGGCAAGCAGGCTCTGAGGTAACGACATGTCACTCTTGCTCGACACATCTGTCGGTTGCCTGGTCGGCGCCGCTGTCGGAGACGCCCTCGGGGGCGCCACCGAGACGGCGCTGCCCGAGCAGATCCGTACGCGCTTCGGCGGCTGGGTCGAGGGCATCGTGCCCCCGTACCACGCCGACTGGGCCACCGCGCGACCCCTCGCGCCGTACCACAAGGGCGACGGGCACCTCACCGACGACACGTTGATGACCCACGCCCTGGTCCGTGCGTACGCGGCCAAACGGGACCACCTCGACGCGTACGACGTGGTGGAGCTGCTGGTTCCCGACCTGATCGAGCGGGTGGTGTACATCCCCGACCTGGAGCGCGACGGGGTGACCTTCCACCGGCTCGCGGCCGCCGAACGGTGGCTGGTCACCCGACTGCACCACGCCCACGCGGACCCGCGCGAGGCCGGGGTCGGCAACATCGTCAACTGTGGCGCGGCCATGTACATGGCCCCGGTCGGCATCGTCAACGCGGGCGACCCGGCCGGGGCGTACGCCGAGGCGGTGGAGATCGCCGGCGCGCACCAGCACAGCTACGGGCGGGAGGCGGCCGCCGTGTTCGCGGCCTCGGTCGCGGCGGCCGCGACCCCGGCGCTGGCGTCGAGGACGTCATCGCGGCGGCGCTGGACCTGGCCCGCGACGGCACCCACGCGGCCATCGACGCGGTGGTCAAGGAGGCCCGCGGCCACCACGACTGGAAGCAGGCCATTCCGGCGCTGCGTGCCGCGGTCGCCCCCTACGACACGGTGGGGGAGGAGTACCGCAGCCCCGGGCTCGGCGCGCGGCGGCCCAGTCGCCTGCACGCCATCGAGGAGCTGCCGGTGGCTCTGGGCATGCTCGTGGTGGCCGGCGGCGACTTCCGGGCCGCGGTTCTCGGCTCGGTCAACTACGGCCGGGACGCCGACTCCACCGCCACCATGGCCGCCGCCATCGCCGGGGCGCTGGGTGGCGCCGACGCGGTGCCGGCGGAGTGGTCCGACGTGGTGGCCACCGCCTCCAAGACCGACCTGGTGGAGCCGGCCCGGGTCCTCGCCGCGGTAGCGGGCGAGGTCTTCGAACGCGACCAGGCCCGGTTCGCCCGCCGCGCGGAGCGGTTCGCCGGGCTGGCCGCCGGTGCCACCCGGAGGGCTGGGGCGAGACCCGGTGAGGATCACCTGGGTCCAGCCGGAGGACCTGCTGCCGCACGAACTGGCGGCCAGCCGGGACGAGGGCGCGACGTCGCCGCGCTCGCCGCGCGCTGGACGGCGGCCGGCGGGGACCTGACCCCGCCGGTCAGCGGGGCGTCGGCCGTCCCGGCGTCGCCGGAACTGCGGGCTCTCGCGACGGAGCTGCTGGACGCCGCCGACGCGTTGCCCGCCGTTGACGCCGCCGACGAGGCCGACGACCTGGCCACGCTGCGTGCCGGATGGCCGGCCACCTGGTCGCTGCCGACCGAGGCGGCGTACGACAGGCTGCACGGCGCGTGGCTCGGCCGGGGGGTCGGCTGCCTGCTCGGCAAGCCGGTGGAGAAGATTCCCCGCGAGGGCATCCGGGAGATCCTCGCCGCGACCGACAGGTGGCCGCTGCGCGACTGGTTCACCGCGAAAGGGCTCCCGGCCGACGTCGCCGCCCGCTGGCCGTGGAACCGGCGCAGCGCGCCGACGAGCCTCGCCGAGAACATCGACGGGATGCCCGAGGACGACGACCTGAACTACGCGTTGCTGGCCCTGCGCGTGCTGGAGACGCACGGTCGGGGCTTCACCAGCGCCGACGTGGCGCAGGCGTGGCTGGACTGGCTGCCCGGCGGGCGGGTCTTCACCGCCGAGCGGGTGGCCTACCGCAACCTGCTGCTCGGGTACGCGCCGCCGCAGAGCGGCCGCCGGCACAACCCGTTCCGGGAGTGGATCGGCGCGCAGATCCGCACCGACGTGTACGGCTGGGTCAACCCCGGCCGACCGGACCGCGCCGCCGAGTTGGCGGTGCGGGACGCCACGGTGAGCCACGTCCGGGGTGGGGTGCACGGCGCGCTGTGGGCGGCGGCCCTCTCCGCCGCCGCGCCCGTGGCCGACAGCGTGGACGAGGTGCTGGACGCCGCCGAGGCGGTGCTGCCGACGCGCAGCCGGTTCGCCGCCACCGTCCGGGAGGCACGTGCCCTCGGCGCGGGGACCGACGACTGGGAGCGGGTGGTCGACGAGCTGTACGCACGGCACGGCCACCTGCACTGGGTGCACGTCCGCAACAACGCGGCGCTGGTGGCCGCGGCCCTGGCGTACGGCCGGGGGGACCTGGAACGGTCGATCACGGCGGTGGTCAGCGGCGGCTGGGACACCGACTCGACAGGCGCGACGGTCGGCGCGGTGACCGGGGCGCTCACCGGCGCGTCCGGGCTGCCGCAGCGCTGGGTCGCCCCGCTGCGCAACCGGCTGGCCAGCAGCATCGCCGGCTTCGACGGGATCGGCTTCGACGAGTTGGCCGAGCGGACCCTCGCCCTGGCGATGCCCGCGACGGAAGGGAGCGTGGCATGAGCGCGCGCGTGGCGGTGGTGGGCAGCAGCAACCTGGACCTGGTGGTCACGGCGTCGCGGCTGCCTCGCCCCGGTGAGACGGTGCTCGGCGAGAACTTCCGGACCGTGCCCGGCGGCAAGGGCGCCAACCAGGCCGTCGCCGCCGCCCGGGCCGGCGCGGCCTGCGACTTCGTGGGCGCGGTCGGCGACGACGGGTTCGGAACGCGGATGCGGGCGAGTCTCGTCGACGCCGGCGTGGACGTCCGGGGTCTGCGGACCGTCGCCGGCCCCTCCGGCGTCGCGCTGATCGCCGTCGACCGGGACGCGGAGAACTTCATAGTGGTCGCGCCCGGCGCCAACGGCACGCTTACCGAACTGGGCGCGGACGACCGGGCGACGATCGCGGCGGCGGACGTGCTGCTGCTGCAACTGGAGGTGCCGCTGGCCGCCGTGCTCCAGGCGGCGGACTGGGCCCGCGCCGACGGCACCACAGTGGTGCTGAACGCCGCGCCGGCCGCCGCGCTCCCCACCGAACTGCTCGACCTGGTCGACGTGCTGGTGGTCAACGAGCACGAGGCGGCGGTCGTCGCCGAGGTCGCCTCGGACGACCCCCCGGTGCTGCTCGACGCCCTGCTGAAGCTGGTGCCCCGGGTGGTGCTCACCCTCGGCGCGCGCGGCGCCGCGTACGCCGATCGGCACGGCCTGCGTCTCGCGGTCCCGGCGCCGCAGATCGACGCGGTGGACACCACCGCCGCCGGCGACGCGTTCACCGGCGCGCTCGCCGTGGGCTGGGCCGAGCGCGGTGGCGCCATCAGCGCGGACACCGTCACGGCCAGCCTGCGCTGGGCCTGCGCCGCCGGTGCCGCCTGCGCCCAGCGGCCCGGCGCGTCCACCGCCCTGCCCGACCGGCCGGCCATCGACGCCCTCTACGACGCGACCTACCGAGGTGCACCGTGAGCTTCAACCCGTACGTCCCGCGCCCGATCGACCGACCGACCGAGGTGCCGTTGGGCGGGCACGCCGACCTGAGCACCCTGGACGAGGCGAAGATCTTCGCCGCGCCGGCCGACCCGGCGGACTGGCCGGCCTGGCGGGAGCAGATCGCCAGGTGGCGCGTCGACGCCCGGACCCGGATCGGCTACGTCGGCGAGCACTACGACGAGATCGCCGGTGACTGCTTCAGCGTCTGCCTGGCCTGGCTCTGGGACGAGACGCTCTACGACCACGAGCGCGGAGTCTTCACCGTCGACGAGTTCCTCGACGCCGCCGGGCGGGACTTCGGCGGCTTCGACGGGGTGGTGCTCTGGCACGCGTACCCGGTGATCGGCCTCGACGACCGCAACCAGTTCGACTGGTACCGGGACGTGCCCGAGCTGCCCGAGGTGGTGCGCGCGTTCCAGCAGCGGGGGGTGCGGGTCTTCGTCGACTACAACCCGTGGGACACCGGCACCCGACGCGAGTCGGGCAGCGACGCCGAGGAGGTCGCCACGTTGGCCGGCAAGCTCGGCGTCGACGGGGTCTTCCTGGACACCCTCAAGGAGGGCGCCGGGGAGCTGCGCGCCGCGCTGGACGCGGTGCGCCCCGGCATGGTCCTGGAGGGTGAGAGCCGGGTGCCGCTGGCCCGCATCGCCGACCACGCGATGTCCTGGGCGCAGTGGTTCGCCGACTCCGAGGTGCCCGGCGTGCTGCGGGCGAAGTGGTTCGAGCGGCGGCACGTGCTGCACCACACCCGGCGCTGGCACCGCGACCACCTCGACGAGCTGCACTCCGCCTGGCTCAACGGCGTCGGCGTGCTGGTCTGGGAGAGCGTCTTCGGCGTCTGGGTCGGCTGGAACGAGCGGGACCGCGCGGTGCTACGGGCCATGCGCCGGGTGCAGACCAGCCACGCGGCGTGGTTGCGCGCCGAGGACTGGGTGCCGCTCGCCGACCATCCCGGCGACGGCCAGGTGTACGCGTCCCGCTGGACGCACGACGACGAGCCGCTGTGGACGGTGGTGAACCGGGGCGCGGACCACGACGGTCCGTGGCTGGTCACCGACCCGGGCGCCGGCCGCCACTTCGTCGACCTGGTCACCGGTGCCGAGCTGACCGTCACCGAGACCGCCGACGGTCGGCTGGCGGTGGGTGGCCCACTACCGGCCGGCGCGATCGCGGCCGTGACGCGTGGAGTCGCCGCCGCGCACCGGCACGAGCCGCCGACCGGCGACCCGTCCTTCCCTGCCCGCGCCGCGGTGCGCCTGCGCACGCCGTGGGCACCCCGGCCGCAGGTGCCGCCGGGCCTGGTCGCCGTCGAGGGTGGCCGGCACGAGCTGGTCGTCCGGCACCGGGTGCGGGAGACCGGGCTGTACGGCGAGGCGCCCTACGTCGACGAGTGGAAGCCGCTGCCGCCCCGGCTGCACCACCCCGGCACACTGCGGCGCAGTGTGCGGCTCGGCCGGTTCGCCATCGCCGTGCACGAGGTCACCCACGGCGAGTACGCCGAGTTCCTGCGCGCCACCGGCTACGCGCCGGTGCGCCCGGAGCGGTTCACCGCCGGCTCGGGTCCGGCCGACGCTCCGGCGACGGGAGTCGAGTTGGCCGACGCGCGGGCGTACGCGGCGTGGGCCGGGCTGCGCCTGCCCACCGAGGACGAGTGGCAGGTCGCCGCCGAGGCGGGGCTGCTCGTGCGGCGCGAACCGCTGGTGTGGAACCTGACCGAGAGCGAGCACTCCGACGGCCGTACCCGGTTCGCCATCCTCAAGGGCGGCGCCCAGTACCGGGCCGAGGGCTCCGACTGGTACCTCGACGGTGGCCCACAACCGGCGGACGTCTCGGTGAAGCTGCTGCTCACCGGCGCCGGCCTCGCCCGCTCCGAGCAGGTTGGCTTCCGCTGCGCGGCGGACCTGCCCGAGGTGACCCGGTGACCGCCCCACTGGACGGGGTCAAGGTCGTCGACCTGGCCACCCTTTTCGCCGGGCCGCTCGCGGCGGCGTTCCTCGGTGACTTCGGTGCCGACGTGATCAAGGTGGAGCATCCGGCGAAGCCGGACCCGTCGCGGGGGCACGGCCCGGCTCGCGACGGCATCGGGCTCTGGTGGAAGGTGCTCGGCCGCAACAAGCGGACTGTCACCCTCAACCTCTCCCACCCGGACGGCGCGGCGTTGCTGCGCCAACTACTCGCCGACGCCGACGTGCTGGTGGAGAACTTCCGCCCCGGCACCCTGGAGCGGTGGGGGCTCGGCCCGGCCGAGCTGCACGCGGTCAACCCCCGGCTGGTGATCACCCGGATCAGCGGGTTCGGGCAGCTCGGCCCGTACGCCCGCCGGCCCGGCTTCGGCACCCTCGCCGAGGCGATGAGCGGTTTCGCCGCGGCCACCGGGGAACCGGACGGGCCGCCCACGCTGCCCCCGTTCGGGCTGGCCGACTCGGTGAGCGCGCTCGCCGCCGCGTACGCGGTGATGCTCGCCCTGCGGGCACGCGACGTCACCGGCGCCGGGCAGGTTGTCGACCTCGCCATCATCGAGCCGATCATGGCGATGCTCGGGCCGCAGATCACCTGGTACGACCAGCTCGGCTACGTCCAGCCCCGGCTGGGCAACCGGTCCAACAACAACGCCCCGCGCAACACCTACAGGTGTGCCGACGGGCGCTGGGTGGCGGTCTCCACAAGCGCGCAGAGCATCGCCGAGCGGGTGCTGCGGCTGGTCGGCCGCCCCGAGCTGATCGACGAGCCGTGGTTTGCCACCGGCACCGGCCGGGCCGCCCACGCCGACGAGTTGGACGCGGCGGTGAGCACCTGGGTGGCCCAACGGGACCGTGACGAGGTGGTGGCCGCGTTCGAGGAGGCGCAGGCCGCCGTCGCGCCCGTCTACGACGTGCGCGACATCCTCGCCGACCCGCAGTACGCCGCGTTGGGCACCGTGCGCACCGTGCCCGACGAGGAGTTGGGCGAGGTACGGATGCAGAACGTGCCGTTCCGGCTCGCCGAGACGCCCGGCGAGATCCGGCACGCCGGCAGGCGACACGGCCAGGACACCGACGCGGTCTTCGGCGCGCTCGGTCTGAGCGCCGAGGAGTTGGCCGCGCTGCGCGAGCGGGGGGTGCTCTGATGTTGTTGAGCTGGCTCTACGTGCCCGGCGACCGCCCGGACCGGTTCGCAAAGGCGATCGCCTCGGGTGCCGACGCGGTCATCCTCGACCTGGAGGACGCCGTGGTCGCCGGGCGCAAGGCGTACGCCCGGGACGCTGTCGCCGAGTTCCTCGCCGAGTCGCACCCGGTGCCCGTGCAGGTCCGGGTCAACGAGCTGACCGGCCCGGACCTCGATGCCGATCTGGCGGCGGTGGCCGGCCGGCCCGGGCTGGCCGGGTTGCGGCTGCCGAAGGTCGAGTCGGCCGCGACGCTGGCGGCCCTCGCCGAGCGGGTCGACGTACCCCTGCACCCACTGATCGAGTCGGCGGTCGGGCTGGAGGCCGCGTACCCGATCGCCTCTGCTCACCCGGCGGTGGCCTCAATCGGGCTCGGTGAGGCCGACCTGCGCTCGGATCTGGGGGTGAGCGACGACGACGGGCTGCTCTGGGCGCGCGGCCGGGTGGTGGTCGCGGCCCGCGCGGCCGGTCTGGCCCCGCCGGCCATGTCGGTGTACGCCGACGTCGTCGACCTCACCGGTCTGGCCGCCTCCTGCTCGGTGGGTCGACGGCTCGGTTTCCTCGGCCGGGCGGCCATCCATCCGCGTCAGCTACCGGTCATCGTCGACGCGTTCCGGCCGGCCGATCGGGAGGTGGCCCGCGCTGCGGAGCTGCTGGCCGCCGTCGCGGACGCGCACCAGCGCGACTCGGGGACCGTGGTCCTGCCCGACGGCCGGTTCGCCGACCGGGCGATGGTGGCCGCCGCCCGTCGGGTCGTCGACCTCGCCGCCCGCTACGCCGCCTGAGCGTCGCCGCTCCGGTCGGGGCGTCGGTCGTCGGCGCGGTCACTCTTTCCAGGTGGCGGTCGTCGGTGTGGTCAGGTTGATCACGGCACCGACACCGGGAGTTCACCCGCCTCGGGGTGGTCAACGGGGCGGAGCCAGCTATCGTTTGCTAGCCGGACACACTGTCCGGCAGCGTGTCCGATCAGTGAGAGCGAGACCATGACCTCGACCCGCCCCACCCTGCTGCTCGTCCACGGCGCCTGGCACCAGCCGGCCGCCTGGGACCGGCTCCGGGCAGAGCTGGACGTCCTCGGCTATCAGACCCGGGCCGTCGACCTGCCCACCTCGGGGCCGGACGCCCGGGGCGGTATGCAGGACGACGCCGACGCCGTCCGCAAGGAGATCGCGGCGATCGGCGGACCGGTCGTCCTGGTCGCCCACTCGTACGGAGGCATCCCGGCCAGCGAGGCCGCCACCGGCCTCTCCCAGGTCGAGCACCTCGTCTACCTGACGGCGTACCAGCTGGACCGTGGCGAGTCGATGCTCAGCTTCCACGGCGTACCGGACCCGGTCGAGGTCGACGTGTTGATCCCGCTCACCGGTGACCCGCGAACGGCGTTCTACGGCGACCTGTCGGACGCCGAGGCCGAGGCGGCCATCAGCCAGCTCAGCGACCAGCGCCTGCAAGCATCCGCGGACCGGGTGACCGAGCCGGCCTGGCGCTCGATCCCGTCGACCTACATCGTCTGCACCAACGACCAGGCCATTCCGGTGTCGTTGCAGGAGAAGATGGCCGTTCGGGCCACCGACGTCCGGCGGATCGAATCCGGCCACTCCCCGTTCCTGTCCCGTCCAGCCGAGCTTGCCGCGCTGCTCGACGAGATCGTCACCGCTCGCGGCTGAGCGCGCGGTTCACCCCTGCGGCTGCGCGGGGTCGAGGTGATCGAGTCGGGCGAGGTCGGCGGTGCCGGACCGGACGACGGCCACCGCCAGCGCGACGGTCGCCGGCTGGACTCCGTTCTGCTGCTCCGCGGTGGCCACCCGCACCGACTGCGCGAGGTGCGCCCGCAGGTGCCCGGCGAGCAGGCGGTGGAACGGCTGCCCGCTGGCCGCCCGCAGCGCGCTCATCTCCTGCGTGGTGACCATGCCCGGCATGTCGTGCCCCTCGTGCGGATTCGTCGACGGCGCGGCGGCGTCGGCCAGTAACCGGCGGGCGCGGTCCAGATCGGCACGCCGGGTGGTCGCGACCTGGGAGGCCGCCTGCCGCCAGGCCCGGTCGGTGGTCCGCGCCGGCACCAGATCGAGTACGGGCAGCAGACGTTCGGTCATCGCGACCGTCAGTTGCAGCCAGGCGACGTCGGTGGGGTTGAACGCCGTACCCGTGGGTGTCGGCGCGGTCGTTGCCGGTGGCGCGGTCACGGGTGGTGTGGCGGTGCCGGCCGCGTCCTGTGGCCCGGCGCCGCAGCCGGCGACGAGCAGCACAGCGATGAGCACCGTGGACGCCGTGGGCTGGCGCATCCGACTCCCTTCGGCCCAGGGCGACGGGCCCGGCGTGACCGGGCCCGCCCCCATGGTGTGAACCTGTCGATCAGATCGGTCGGCCGTCGTGACCGCACTTGATGACGGGACGGATGCAGTCCTGGACCCGGCGGGCCAGCTCGGCCACCGGCCAGGCGTTGAAGAAGTCGCCGTGCATCGTGTAGCCAGGCCCGGAGGCCAGCCGGAACCGCGACGGGTCACCGGTGACCGGGTACCGCAGCACCTGGCGCAACTTCGGCACGTGCACCGGGTGGGTGCTCGGGCAGGCCTGGTTCACCGGGTACGCCAGGTGGCTCTTGTGGTCCGGCGAGTCGAGGTCCCGGCCGTTCCAGCACTGCGGGAAGTCCAGGTACGACTCCAGCATCGTGCCCGACGGGCAGTTGACGAAGTCCTTCGACGGCGGCACGTGCCCGGCGTGCAGGCAGGACCAGCGGGCGATGCTGTCGTTCGGCCCGGTGGCCTTCGCGTTGCCGGCGACGAGCCGCAGCCCCAGCGGGAACGGCTGGGTGTTCGCGACGACGTCGGCGCGTACGCCCTCGCCCAGGTAGTAGAACGTGGCGATCGCCGGCTCCACCGCGACGTTGTCCCGGTACAGCGTCGGCACCCAGTACGACGAGACGTCCACCCGGGGGTTGCAGGTGGTGGGCGAGTTGACCAGGTCGGGGAGGGTGGTTCTGGCGTTCGTCACCGTGCTGCCGAAGAAGCTGTGCATGTGCGAGGCCCCGGGCAGCCCGGGGAAGATGATCGGGTCGTCCGGCAGCCGGTGGCTGTAGGTGCAGTCGGCGGGGAACTCGGCGACCCGGATGACGTTGACGCCGAAGTCGGCGTCGGCTCGGCCGGGGGCGGCGTCGGCCCGGTTGGTGGTGGACACCAGGTACGTGCCGAGTAGCACCAGCAGCGCGCCGATCGCCGTGGCGAGGCGCAGTCGGCGGGGGATGCCGGAGAGGGGTGCGGCCCTGTCCATCTCGTGACTCCTGTCGGGGGAACGGGTCAGGGACAGCTCCGACGCCGCCGCCGAAGACATCGGAGTTGTGCCTGGCCAGACTTGGTGGTGGCCTGTTGAGCCGATGCGAGAGAGCGCTCTCACTGCCCCCAGCCTCACGTTGAAGTCGACAACTGTCAATACGTGCCGCAGTTGGTGGAAATCACGACGAAGGGCCGGGCCCCGTGGTGGGGTCCGGCCCTTCGGTGTGTGCTTGCGTGTGGCTTAGCTGGTGGCGTAGCCGCGGGTGGCGATCCAGTCGGCGAGGTGCTCGACGGTGATCCAGTAGGAGGCGGTGTTGGGGTCGGCGGAGTCGGCGATCTTGACGGTGTTGCCGTTGTCGCGGTAGCCGACGACGCTGATGTAGTGCCCGCCCTCGTAGGAGTGGCTCGCACCGTCGGTGTCGGTGCTGGTGCCGGCGATGTTGGCGACGACGGCCCGGCCGTCGTCGACGGTCGTGACGACGTCGGCGCGCAGCGTGTCCGTCTGCTTGGCGTCAGCGTTCGGGGTGCTGATTTCCACCGACCGGTAGGCGTCGTTCTTGCCGGTTTCCTTGTTCAGGACGGGGGTGATGTCGTTGATGGAGTTGGTGCCGGCCTCGGTGGTGCCCATCTCCTTGGCCATGTCGTCGACGTTGATGTTCTTGCCCTGCACGCTCAGGGCGTTTCGGGTGGCGGCGGGGCCGCAGTAGTAGAAGTTCGGCTGGGCTTCGTAGCGCACGCCGAGTTCGCGCTCACCGTGGCCGCCCTTGCGGTCGGTCTGGGTTTGGGTGGTGGGCTTGGCGTCGGACGCCGCGTAGGCGGTGGTGATGGGGCCGGCGATGGCGCCGCCGGTGAAGGCGAGGCCGGCGGCGGTCAGGGCGGTCTTACGGATCAGATCGGTACGCATGATGGCGTGCTCCTCTGCATCGGGGGTGCCCACGACGGCGCACACCGGGGGTGGGTGCGACCGTGCGGGGAAGTGCGAGAAACGCCGGCGATCCGGGGGACCTGCTCGGGCGTTCGGGGGGATGTAACCGGGGCGGCCGGCCGGATGTTCCCGGCGGTTGCCGTGCCCCCACGACTCTGACAGTCGCGGTGGTCTGCCAGGTATAACGACCCGGGCCGGCCCCCGATTCCAGGCTGAGGGTGGCCCCGACCACCTGACACCCGAGGTCAAACCCGACAATCCACCTGCCTGACGGGGTTGGCGAAACAGACACGGCGGCCACGGCGGCGTGATCCACTCGGTTTCCTGAACATCGCGGTGTCCGGGCGCCGGGGATACCCCGACATCATGAAAGCCGAGTGGATCACGCCGGTCTGCGCCGTCCGCGCGGGCTGGACCCGCGGTCGACCCGGGGCAGGAGCACCGTGCGGACTGGCCCTGCCAAGGGGAGCGCGTCGTATGGAACCTCGCGCCGCACATGATCGTGCTTGATCCAGGAAACAGGCCTCATCCCACGCCACGAGGCCACTACATCCTGGATCGAGGACGATCATGCGATGTGCGGGTGGGGCAGCCCGAACGTGTCGGACTGCCCCACCCGGGAGCGCAGGGGTGCGATCAGAACCCGAGGACGCTCCGCCCGCCGACAACCGGAAGTCGCAGCTCGCTGTCGTTCGGCGCGACCCGCAGTTGGGTGCCGCCCAACGGCAGCAGGGTGTACTCCTGGTCGCTGGAGAAGACGACAACGCCGATCCGGTGCCCCGCCGGGAAGATGTAGTCCTTCGGCTCCATGGTCCACCGGTAGTCGTACAGCTTGCCCTGCTTGACCGGCTCGGTGCGCGCGGCGCTCTTGCGGTTCTGCGGGTCCATCCAACCTCGCGTCACCACGGTCGGGGCGGCGGTCGACCCGGCCGGGCCGTAGTCGACCAGGTACGCGGTGAGGTTCGCGTCCGGCTTGTTGTCGATCGCCATCCGCAGCCGCATCTCCGGACGCCCGGAGATGCGTACGCTCTGCGTCAGCTCGGGGGAGCGGTAGGCGAGTCGATTGGCGCTCGCGGTGTCCGGGTTGGACACCAGGGTGTCCGGGTGGATGGTCCGGCCCTCGTCGACGAAGCTCTGCTCGACAGTGGCCTTCGGCGGCTTGCCGGTGGTGAGCGTGCCGGGCGCGGTGGCGTCGGTGGCCGCGAAGCGCACGCCGACCTCCCGCGCGGCCGGGTCGGGCCAGTTGGCGTACGTGGTGTACGCGCGGTCCTCGCGCTGGAGCACCGCCGTCGGCTCGTCCATGATGCCGTTGCGCACGTTCCACAGCCAGAAGTCGAACCAGCGGTTCTCGGTCTGCTTGTACGTCCACGTCTGGCCGCTGGGCAGGGTCACCGACGCGCTGCTGCCGGGGCCGCCGTGCCCGCCCTGGTGCAGCCAGATCTTGCGCGGCACGTCGCGCTTGGCGAGCTGGTCCCACCAGCCGGCGAAGTGCTCGGTCTTCACGTTCCAGTCGTTGAGGCCGTGCACGACGAAGACGCTGGCCTTGACGTCGCGGGCATCGAGGTAGTCGCGGTCGCGCCAGAACGTCGAGTAGTCGCCGGTGACCCGGTCCTGCTTGGCGGTGATATCCGCGAGCTCGTCGGCGCAGGGTCCTTCGGCGCGGGCCTGCCCGGCGGTGTACTGGGCCAGGATGTCGAGGTCCTCGCCCTGGAACGTCCCGGGCGCGACGACCAGACCGTTGGCCCGGTAGTAGTCGTACCAGCTGCTGATCGCGGAGACCGGCACGATGGTCTTGAGCCCCTTGACGCCGGTGGTGGCCACCTGGTTGGGCAGCGTCCCGTTGTAGGAGACACCGGTCATGCCCACCGCGCCGGTGGTCCACCCGGCGGTGACCGGAGCGCCGTTGGCGTCGTACCCCTTGGCCCGGCCGTTGAGCCAGTCGATGACCGCCCTGGTGCCGAGCGTCTCGGCCTGGTCCCCGCTGGTCGGGCAGCCGTCCGAGTCGCCGGTGCCGACGCTCTGGCCGAGCACCACCGCGTACCCGCGGGGTACGTAGTAGTCGTCGAGCGAGCCGGGCAGGTTGGCCTTCGCCTGGGCCCGCTGCGTGCCGGCGTCGAGTGCGCGACGCCCGTCGCGGTCGGTCAGGCCGTTCTGCGGCAGGTCGTCGACAAGCACGCTCGGGTACGGCACGTCACCCCAGGTGCCCTTGCGGTACGGGCTGTGCTCGAAGATGACCGGCACCTTGAAGCCCTGCGTGGCGGTCTCCCGGGGGCGGGAGATGTCGATCGCCACCCGGTCGGGTCGACCGTCGTGGTCGGTGTCCACCGGGGTCTGGACGAACACCCGCTCCTCGATCGCGTCGGCGAGCGAGAACACCGGTTGGGTCATGCCGTCGCTGACCACGATGCCGGTGGGCGTGGTGGGCGTGGGCGGAGCCGCAGCCGCTGGTGGGGCCGCGCTGAGGACCAGAGCGCCGGATACGCCGATGCTCAGGAGTGCCAGATGACGGGGTCGACGCATGCGCGTCTCCCTTCGGTTGGGCTGGTTTGCCGGGGGTCGGCAGGGGTCAATCTCGAAGATCCATTCGTGGTCATGCTAGGTCTGCGGCGGCGTCCCGTCGATCCCCTCGGATGTCCACCGTGGTCGGTCAGGGAGTCGGTGGTGTCACCGCGATGATCAGGTGGGCGGGCTGGTCGCTGGCGTTGCGGTAGAGGTGCGCCAGGCGCGAGTCGAAGGTGACCGACTCGCCGGCGGTGAGGGTGTACGACTCGCCGCCGATCTCGGCGACGACCTCACCGGTGATGACGATCGCGCACTCGGTCGACGGGTGTGCCCACGGCTCGGCGGAGCTGGCGTCGCCGGGTGCGAGGTGGGCCTGGAGCACCTCCAGGTCGCCGCGCCCGGGGGTGAGTCGTTCGTAGGTGATCTGGCCGGGTGGCGCGGCCAGCCTGGTCCGGGCGCCGACGCGGCTGACGTGCACCGGCGGCGCCTCGGGCTCGGAGAACAGCTCCGCGATCGAGGTGTCGAAGACCTGGGCGAGCTTTCGCAGGGTGGACAGGCTGGGGTCGGTCGCGCCGTTCTCGATCTGGCTGAGCAGGGCGGGGGACACGTCGGCGGCTGTGGCGAGCTGACGCAGCGTGAGGGAGTGCTGCTGACGCAGATCGCGGAGTCGGTCACCGAGCATGTGTCCTCGTTCCAAATACAGTGTGGCTGAATCTTGATTGACCAAACTATACGGCCATGTTTAGGATCACTAAACATCAGGCGGCAATGTTCGGCCCAAGTGAACAAGCCGCATCGAGGCGCGAACCGGACGCCTGGCCGTTCGGTCTACATCCAACCCCGAGACGACGCCCCCGAGAAGCCCGCGACGCCGTCATCCCATCGGCCCGGCCGATGCGTGGCGTCGCCCGCCGGGCGTCGACGCCCCGCGGATCCCGCTCAGCGGGCCGCGCGATACGAAGGTAGGAACAGCATGTCGGTGTCCCCTCGCCGGCTCCTCGCCGGAGCGTCCGCTCTGGCGACGCTGGCCGTCCTCTCCGTCAGCGCCTGTAGCGCCGGCGGCAGTGGTGGAAACGCGAACGGCACGGCCAAGACCCTCACCGTGAACACCTCGTTCGTGCTCAAGACCCTCGACCCCGGCCGGGTCTACGAGGCGACCGGTCTGACCGCCGTGCACGCCCTCTACGACACCCTGCTCACCTTCAAGGGCGCGGACGTGAGTAAGCCGGTCCCCGCGCTGGCCGAGTCGTACCAGGTGTCGCCGGACGCCACGACCTTCACCTTCAAGCTCCGGCAGGGCGTGACGTTCGCCGACGGCAGCCCGCTCACCGCCGACGACGTCGTCTTCTCCCTCAACCGCCTGAAGAACATCAAGGGCAGTCCCGCGGTCACCGTCAGCGGCCTGACCGTGACCAAGACCGACGACAGCACAGTGGTGGTCGCCTCGGCCACTCCCGACCCGAACATCCCGGTGGTGCTGTCGATGCCGTCGACCGCGGTGCTCAACTCCAAGGTCGCCAAGGAGCACGGCGCCCGCGACGGTGCCGACGCCGCCCAGGGCGACACCGCGCAGCAGTACCTGGACACCAACTCCGCCGGCAGCGGCCCGTACGTGCTGAAGTCCTACGACCCCTCGGCGCAGGTGGTGCTGGAGGCCAACCCGAAGTACTGGGGCACGAAGCCGCAGTTCTCCCGGGTGGTGCTGCGCAACATGGATGTGCAGACCCAGAAGCTGACCATGCAGCGCGCCGAGGCCGCCGAGATCTCCCTGGACATCTCCGGCAAGCTGCTCGACGGACTGCCCGGCAGCCTGCAGACCTCCGGCGTGCAGGACACCGTCTACTTCCTCTTCCTCAACGCCGACCCGGGCGTCTCGGCGGTCACCTCGAACCCGAAGTTCAACCAGGCCCTGCGCGCCGCCATCGACTACCAGGGGATCGCCGCCCTGTACGGCAAGGGCGCAGCCCCCGGCGCCGGGCTGGTCGCCCCCGCCTTCCCGGGCGCGCTGCCGGCCGGTGAGGAGTCCAAGCGGGACGTGGCCAAGGCCAAGGCGCTGCTCGCCGAGGCCGGCCTGAGCAACCCGACGGTGAAGTTCACCTACCCGGCCATCACCTACAAGGGCGTGGACCTCGGCACGGTGGCCACCAAGGTGCAGGGCGACGCCGCCGAGGCCGGTATCAAGCTGGAGCTCAACCCGCAGCCGCTGACCACCTTCCTCGACGAGATGCGCGGCGGGAAGTCGCCCCTCGGATTCACCCCGCAGAGCCTGAACTACCCGGTCGCCGACTCACTGATCAACAACATGGCGCCGGGGCAGGCAACCGCGTTGCGCTCCGGCTGGACGGTCGAGCGGGCCGACCCGGCTGTGGTGGCCGCCGGCAAGAAGGTCACCGCGACCCTCGATCTGGCCGGCCGGGCCACCGCCATGCAGGAGTGGCAGCGGCTGATGAACGCGTCATCGCCGTACCTCGTACTGGCCAGCAACTCCTCCATCGTCGTGGCGACCACGGACCTGACCGGGGCGGACTACACCGCCGCCGGTTGGCAGGTGGACGTCGCCGCGGTCGGCCGCAAGTAGTCCCGACGACATGACGACAGTCCACGACGGTGAGCCGGGCGCGGTCGCCACGACCGCGTCCCGGCCCCGGGGTGCCCACCCGCTGCTGACCTTCCTGGCCAAGCGGGTGGCGGTCACCGCCGGCCTGCTGCTGGGCGTCACGGTGGTGACGTTCGGCCTGGTCAACGTGGTCCCCGGTGACCCGGTGACCGCCAACCTCTCCGACCAGGCGCTCAACGACCCCGCCGCGGTGGCCGCCTTCCGCGAGAAGTGGGGTCTGGACCAGCCGCTCTGGGCCCAGTACCTGCACTACCTGGGCAACCTGGTGCACGGCGACCTGGGCCACTCCCAGCAGACCGGCCGGGCCGTCCTGGACGACCTGCTGCGCTATGTGCCGGCGACACTGGAGCTGGCCCTCCCGAGCATGGTGCTGGCGCTGCTCATCGGCACCGGGATCGGCATGCTCGCGGCGGTCCGCAACGGCCGGCTCACCGACCAGCTCGTCCGGGTCGGCGCCCTGCTCGGGCTCTCCACCCCGCCCTTCTGGCTGTCCCTCGTCGTGCTCTACGTCTTCTTCTACCAGCTCGGTCTGGCGCCCAGTGGCGGGCGGCTCTCCACCGACTTCAGCCCGCCGCCCACCGTCACCGGCATGTACACGGTCGACGGGGCGCTCGCCGGGCAGTGGGACGTCGCCTGGGACGCCGCCCAGCACCTGTCCCTGCCGGTGCTCGTGCTGACCTCGCTGACCGTGGCGATGCTGGTCCGCTTCGTCCGCTCCGCGATGCTGGAGGTGCTCCAGCAGGACTACATCCGGGCCGCGTACGCCAAGGGTCTGCCGACCCGGGTGGTGCTGCGCCGGCACCTGCTGCGCGCCGGCCTCGTCCCGGTGGTCACCGTCTCCGGTCTGGCGTTCGCCTCGCTGCTCTCCGGGACGGTGCTGGTCGAGAGCATCTTCGGCTGGCCCGGCGTCGGCCAGTACGCGTACCGCAGCGCCACGGCGCTGGACCTGCCCGCGATCCTCGGCGTCAGCCTGTTCGTGGCGCTGGTCTACACGCTTGTCAACCTGACCGTCGACCTGCTGTACGGACTCATCGATCCGAGGATCCGGTTGTCATGACGACACTTGCAGACCCGAAGGCGGAGCGGGCCATGGGCCGACGCCGCTGGCTCGGCCGGCTGCGCGGCGGCTCGACCAGTCGACCGGTCTGGCGTCAGCCGATCACCGTGGTGGCCCTGACCATCCTCGGTGGATGGTTGCTGCTGGCGCTGCTCGCCGACGTTCTCGCACCGTACGACCCGTTGGCGCAGAGCGCCGACGCGTACGCGTCGCCCTCCGGGGCGCACTGGTTCGGCACCGACTCGCTCGGCCGGGACATCCTCAGCCGGGTCATCCATGGTGCCCGCCTGTCCATCCCGTTGGCCCTGGCCATCGTCTCGCTGGCCCTGCTGGTCGGCGGGCTGCTCGGGCTGGTCGCCGGATACGTCGGCCGCTTCGTCGACGAGGCGCTGATGCGCCTGACCGACCTGGTGTTCGCGTTCCCGCAGATCATCCTCGCCATGGCGGTGACCGCGGCGTTCGGCCCCAACACCCGCAACGCCGTGCTGGCCCTGGTCATCGTCTCCTGGCCGGTCTACGCCCGGGTCATCCGCAGCGCCGTGCTGAGCATGCGCGGCGACGACTACCTCAACGCCGCCCGCCTGCTCGGCGTCGGCCCGATCCGTGCGCTGCGCCGTGACGTGCTGCCCAACAGCATCGGCCCGGCGATCGTGCTGGCCACCCTGGAGTTGGGCAATGCGGTGCTGCTGCTCGCCGCGCTGTCCTTCCTCGGCCTGGGCCCGCGCCCACCGGCCGCCGAGTGGGGCTCGATGGTGGCCCTCGGCGCGCAGGACCTGTCGATGTGGTGGGTCAGTGTGTTTCCCGGCCTCGCCATCCTGACCGTCGTGATGGCGTTCAACGTGCTCGGCGACGCGCTGCGCGACAGGCTCGACCCCCGCTACACGAAGGGACGCTGAGGTGGCACCGCTGCTCGACGTCGACTCCCTGGCCGTCACGCTGCCCTCGCCGCGCGGCCCGCTGCCGATCCTGCACGACGTGTCGTTGACCGTCGACGAGGGGGAACTCGTCGGCATCGCGGGGGAGAGCGGCTGCGGCAAGAGCCTCACCGCGCAGACCCTGCTCGGGCTGCTGCCTCCGGGCGCGGCGGTCACCGGTTCGGCCCGGTACGCCGGCACCGAACTGCTGGGCCTGGACCGGCGGGGCTGGCAGCGGGTCCGCGGCGCCGGGATCGCGATGGTCTTCCAGGACCCGAGCGCCGCCCTGCACCCGATGCTCACCGTCGGACGGCAGCTCACCGAACACATGCGGGTGCACCTGCGGATGGACCGCCGAGCTGCCGGCCGCCGCGCGGTGGAGCTGCTCGACCAGGTCCGCATCCCGGACCCGGAGCGGGCGCTGCGCGCCTACCCGCACCAGTTCTCCGGCGGGATGCGGCAGCGGGTGGCCATCGCCATCGCCCTGGCTGCCCGGCCCCGACTGCTGATCGCCGACGAACCGACGACCGCCCTCGACGTCACTGTGCAGGCCGGAATCCTCGCCCTGCTGGAACGGCTGCGCGCCGAGACCGGGCTGGCCGTCGCGTTCATCACCCACGACCTCGGGGTGCTCAGCGCCCTCACCACCCGTGGGTACATCTTCTACGCCGGGCGGGTCGTCGAGACCGGCCCGACGGGCGCGCTGCTCACCGCCCCCACCCACCCGTACACGGCCGCGCTGCTCGGCGCCCGACCGCACGGCACCCAGACCGGCGGGACGTTGCGGCCCATCCCGGGCGCTCCGCCGGCGCCCGGCGAGGCGCCGCCGGGCTGCCCGTTCCAACCCCGATGCGGGTACGCCGAACCGTCCTGCGCCACGGCCCCGCCCCCGCTCACCCCCGCCGGTGCCGACCGGTCGGTGGCCTGCGTGGTCCGTCCGCAGCTGGAGGTGGCCGCATGAACACCACCGCGCCCGCGCGACTGTCCTTCACCGACGTCGAGGTCGAGTACCGCTCCCGAGGGCGTGCTCGGGTGCGGGCGGTCGCCGGGGTCAGCCTGGAGGTGTCGCCCGGCCAGATCGTCGGGCTGGTCGGTGAGTCCGGGTGCGGCAAGTCCTCGTTGGCCCGCGTCGCGGTCGGGCTCAGCGCACCGAGCGCCGGCACCGTCCGGTACGCCGGCCGACCCGTCACCCCGCTGGGCTGGCGCCCCCGGTCCGGCGCCGAGGTCGGTCTCCAGATGGTCTTCCAGAACCCGTACGCCTCGCTGAACCCCCGACGTACCATCGGCTCCCAACTCCTCGACGGTGTGCCGGCGGCGGTCACCGGGGCGGCCCGCCGGGCCCGGGTGCACGAACTGCTCGAACGGGTGGCCATGCCGACGAGCGCCGCCCAGCGGTATCCGCACCAGTTCTCCGGTGGTCAGCGGCAGCGCCTGGCGATCGCCCGCGCGCTCGCCCCGGAACCCCGGATGATCATCGCGGACGAGCCGGTCACCGCACTGGACGCGTCGTCCCAGGCCCAGGTGGTCAACCTGCTCGTCGGGCTGGTCCGCGACCTCGACATGGGCATGCTGTTCATCTCCCACGACCTCGCGCTGGTGCACGAGATCGCCGACGTGACAGCCGTGATGTACCTGGGCCGGATCGTCGAGGCCGCACCCACCCGCGAGCTGTGGCGCGAGCCCCGACACCCGTACACCAGGGCGTTGATCGACGCGGTGCCGCAGATCGGGCCCGGTCCGCGCCTGCCCGCCATCCTCGCCGGGGAGGTGCCCGACCCGGCCAACGCGCCCACCGGGTGCCGTTTCCGGCCACGTTGCCCGCACGCGTTCGCGCCCTGCGGGGAGCAGCCGCCCACCGTCGACCTGGGCGGCCGCAGCGTCGCCTGCTGGCTCACCGACTCCGCCACGACGCCGACCGTCGCGCGCTCACTCTGAGGACGCCCCATGCGCATGCCCACCGAACAGGTCCTGGTCAACCTCGCCCTCTACGACGGGGTCCAGGACGCCCTCCAACCGGACCGCGGCATCTGGATCGACGCCGACGGGATGATCCGTGCCGTCGGTCAGGTCGACGACGTCCTCGCCGAGGCTGGTGCCGCCCGGGTGGTCGACCTCGGCGGCGAGCACGTCATGCCGGGTCTGACCAACATGCACGTACACCTCTCGCTGGGGCTACCCGGCCACCTCGCCGACACCGTGCACGGCTCCAATCTGGCCGAGCTGGTGCTGCTGATGGCCGACTCGGCCCGGCGCACCCTGCACTCCGGTGTCACCACCGCCCGTCTCGTCGGGGAGAGCCGGTACGCGGACTTCGCCCTGCGCAGGGGGATCGAGGCCGGCGCGGTCGACGGCCCCCGCATCTTCACCGCCGGGCACGCGCTCTGCTGCACCGGCGGGCACGGCTGGGACGCCGACGCCCTGGAGGCCGACGGCGCGGACGGCTTCCGTCGAGCCACCCGCGAACAGCTCCGCGCCGGCGCCGACCTGATCAAGGTCTGCATCTCCGGCGGGATCGCCGGCCAGCACGAGGCGATCGACACCCCCCAGCTGCTCGACGACGAGATGGCAGCGGTCATCCGCGTCGCGCACGACTGGGGGCGCAAGGTCACCGCGCACGCCGGCCCGGCCGACTCGGTCCGCCGGGCCGTGGAACTGGGGCTGGACTGCGTCGAGCACGGCTACGAGCTGACCGACGACGTCACGCGACTGATGGCCGAGCGCAATGTCTGGTACGTGCCGACGATCGTGGTGAGCCGTTGCGAGCAGTTCTTCCGCGACTCCGGGGTGCCGGGCTGGCTGATGGACCGGGCCCTCGCGGCCGGCCCCCGGCACTGGGAAAGCCTCCAGCACGCTATCCGCAACGGGGTGCCGATCGCCCTGGGCAGCGACATGCCGCCGCACGCCGGCTACGACGAAACCACCGCGACCGTCCGCGAACTGGAGTTCATGGTGGACGCGGGCATGCCCGTCGCGGACGCGCTGAAGGCCGCCACCACCCGCCCGGCGCAGTGGCTGGGCCGTGCCGACACCCTCGGCACCGTCGAGGCTGGTAGGCACGCCGACCTGCTGGTGCTGCGCGACGACCCGACCCGCTCGGTCTCCGCGCTGCGCACCCTGCACGCGGTGCTCAAGGGCGGGGTGGCGTACCGCGACGACCACGGCCGGCTCGGCGTACCGCGATGACAACCATCACGGAGGTCGCCGACGGCTACCTCGACGCGCTCGCCGAGCTGGACCCGCAGGCGGCCGAAGCGGTGGGGCGTACACCCGTGTCGCACGTCCCGGACCTCTCGCCGGACGGGTTCGACGCCCGCGCGGAGCTGGCCCGACGCACCGCGACGGCCGCCGCCACGGCGACCACGCACGACCCCGGCGAGCGGTCCCTGGCCGATGCCCTGCTCGACCGGCTGGCCAGTGAGGTCGACCTGTACGACGCGGGGTTCACCACCCGCCTGCTCGCGCCGCTGGCCACGCCGGTGCACCTGCTCCGGCAGATCTTCGACAACCTGCCCCGGCACACCGAGGACGACTGGGCGGTGGTCGCCGACCACCTGCACCAGGTGCCCGACGCCCTCGACAGGTACGCCGCGACGCTGCGCCGCTCGGCGCAGCGGGGACAACTGGTCGCCCGCCGCCAGGTGCTGGTGGTCGCCGACCAGTGCACGGCCTGGAGCACCGCCGACTTCTACGGGCGGTTGGTGGACGCCTGCCCCGACGGTCGGCTCGCTGCGCGGCTGCGCCGGGGCGCGCGGCTGGCGACCGCCGCCACCGTCGGCTTCGCCGCGTTCCTGCGGACCGAGCTGGCACCCGTCGCGTCCGCCGTCGACGGTGTCGGCGGCGACCTCTACCGGGTCACCGCCCGCAGCTTCCTCGGCGCCACCGTCGACCTCGACGAGGTGTACGCCTACGGCTGGGCGGAGTTGGGCCGTACCGCCACCGAGCTGCGTACCGTCGCGGGCGAGCTGGGCCACTCGCGGGTGGCTGCCGCGCGGGCGACCCTGGACGCCGACCCGGCCGGCCGGGTGCCGGCAGGACCCGACCTGGAGGAGTGGCTGCGCCAGCGCACCGAGCGGCTGACCGACGCGCTCGACGGCACCCACTTCGACATCCCGTCCGCCACCCGCCGGGTGGTGTGCCGGATCAGCCCCGCCACGTCCGGGGTCATGTACTACACGCCTCCCGACCCGTCGTTGACGCGTTCCGGCGCGATCTGGTGGTCGGTGCCCTCGGGCGAGTCGACGGTGCCGGTGTGGCGGCACGTCGGCACGCTCTGCCACGAAGGGCTGCCCGGCCACCACCTCCAGCACGCCGTCACCCTCACCACCGCGGATCTGCACCCCTGGCAGCGCACCCTCTGCCAGGTGCACGGGTACGCCGAGGGGTGGGCGCACTACGCCGAGCGCCTCGCCGACGAGATCGGCCTGTACGCCAACCCCGCCGAGCGGCTCGGCATGCTCGACGGTCAGATGTGGCGGGCCGCCCGCGTCGTCATCGACCTGGGTCTGCACCTCGGGCTGCCGATCCCGGCCGGCAACGGGTTCACCGAGGAACGCCACTGGACACCCGCGCTCGCGGTGGACGTCCTCACCCGCGTCGCCGGCCTGGACGCCGAGACCGCACGCTTCGAGGTCGACAGATATCTCGGCTGGCCGGCGCAGGCCCTGGCCTTCAAGGTCGGCGCGCGGCTGTGGCAGCAGGCCCGCCGGGACGCCGAACGGCGCGAGGGGACGGCGTTCGACCGCAAACGCTTCCACCACAGAGCGTTGGCGCTCGGACCCATGGGACTGGATCCGCTCCGCGCCCGCCTGGCCGACCTGCCCTGACCTCCCGCCGCCGTACCCGATCGGAAGTGACAGCCGATGAGCGATGAGCTCTCCACCACCATCACCGACCTGTACCGGTCCCTCGGCGACCGGCAGGCCTTCGACGCGCACCTGCACCCGGACCTGACGTTCTGGGAGTCCGACGCCGACGGTCTGCTGTGCGGCCTGCCCGCGCTGGACGACCTGCGGGACCGGCGGGCGACCCGGGCGACGGGGTCGGCGCCGATCTCGGTGGCGCCGGAACACCTGCGCAGCGACGCCTGGGGCGACACCGGTCTGGTCCGCTACGTGCTGCGGGCCCGCTTCGCCGACACCCGGCCGGACGAGTGTTTCCGGGTGACCGACGTCCTGCGCCGCGAGGACGGCTCCTGGCGCATCGTGCACCACCACGCGGAGGCCGTGCGATGAGCGCCGAGGAACCCACCACCGACCTGTACGACCTGCGGGTCGTGGTGGAGCGGATCGAGGGCCGCTCGGTGTGTGGCCTGAAGCCGGGCGACCACATCGACCTGACCGGCTCCAACCGGCTGACCATCCCCGCCGGTGGGCACTTCTGCCTCTACGCCCTGGCGGCGTGCCTGCCGCTGCTGCCGGCGAAGCAGCGGGAGTTGGCCGAGGGCGACTGGATGGCCCGGGACAGCCACGTCGCCTGTCCGGACCCGGACGAGCGGGTCATCATGCGCATCGAACGGACCAGCCTGCAGCGCATCCCCACCGAGGAGTTGACGTGAGCGCTGGGCTGGTCGGCATCGGCCTGCAGTCCGACAAGTCCGCCGACGAGTACGCGGAGTTGGCCGAACTGACCGAGCGACACGGGTTCGACGTGCTGTCGGTCTTCGGTGACCTGATGTACCAACCGCCGATCTTTCCGCTGCTGGTGGCGGCTCGGCACACCCGGCGGATCCGGCTGGGCGCGGCGTGCCTCAACCCGTTCACCATGCACCCGGTGGAGGTCGCCGGTCAGGTGGCCGCACTGGACCTGGCCTCGCGGGGCCGGGCGTACCTGGGCCTGGCCCGGGGCACCTGGCTCAACGAGATCGGGGTGCCGCAGGTCCGTCCGATCCGGCGCATCGTCGAGACGGTCGCCGTCGTGCGGCTGCTGCTCGCCGGCGACGACAGCGGTTTCCAGGGTGGGGAGTTCACAGTGGCGGCGGGCACGTCACTGCGGTACGCCCCGGCCCGCGCCGACGTACCGGTCCTCGTCGGCACCTGGGGGCGGCAGACGGCGCGGGCGGCGGCCGGTTTCGCCGGCGAGGTCAAGGTCGGCGGGTCGGCCAACCCGGCAATGGCCCGGATGATGCGCGCCTGGCTGGACGACGCGGCGCTCGCGCACCGGGAGCGCACCGGTGTCGTGCTCGGCGCGGTCACCGTCGTCGACGAGGACGGTGTGCTGGCACGTCGGGTGGCGCGCCGGGAGGTGGCCATGTATCTGGCGGTGGTCGCCGCCCTCGACCCGACGATCGAGGTGGACCCGGAGTTGCTGGCCCGGATCCAGCAGCACGTCGGCCGCCGGGAGGACGACCTCGCCGGCGCGCTGATCGGTGACGACCTGCTCGATCTGTTCGCCTTCTCCGGCACGCCCGAGCACGTCGCCGGGCAGGCCGCTGCGGTGTTCGACGCCGGGGCGAGCCGGGTGGAGTTCGGCACGCCGCACGGGTTGACCCCGCACGGCGGCATCGATCTGCTCGGCCGGCGGGTGCTCCCGCTGTTACGCGGGTGAAAACTCCTCATCAAGGGCTCTCAAAGATCACGCATTCGTGCATATGATCTTGCCGAAGTCGCCCGAAGAGGCGCTTTCGTCCACATTAGACGAGGAGCAGCATGCTCAGGAAAACGCGATGGCTGTTGGCCGTCGCCGTCACGGCCACGACGTTGACCGCCCTACCGGGCGGCGCGGCCACGGCCGGGACCAGCGACATTGGTCAGACCGGCGCACCCGCGGCCTCGGCCAATCCGAAGACGCACACCGTCACCCTGCTGACCGGGGACGTGGTGACCGTACGGGACACCGGATCGGGCTGCCCGCAGGCCACGGTTCGGCCGGCGGACGAGAACACGGTGATCCGCCAGAGCTGTGGCCCCGACGGCCACCTGCACGTCATCCCCGCCCGCGTCGCGTCCCAGATCGGCCCGGTCCTGGATCCCGACCTGTTCGACGTCACCACGCTGATCGCCGACGGCTACGACGACGACAACTCCACCGAGCTGCCGCTCATCGTGCAGCCCGCCACCGCCTCCGCCCGGGTGGCCGCGCTCGGTGACGTGCTGTCGCTGCCCAGCATCGGCGCGGTCGCCGGCCGCGTACCCAAGAAGAGCGCGGCCACCGCGAAGCTCGCGACCAACTCGCTGCTCGCCGGCGCGAAGAAAGTCTGGCTGGACCGCAAGGTCCGTGCCACCGCCCTGACCGGCGGCGGGCGACCCGCCGGCCTGGACCGCAACCTCGGCCAGATCGCCGCGCCGGACGCCTGGAAGGCCGGCTACACCGGCAAGGGCGTCCGGGTCGCGGTGCTCGACACCGGCGCCGACTTCACCCACCCGGACCTGGCCGGCCGGGTCGTCGACCGGGCCGACTTCACCGCCGAGGGCGGTGACGCCGTCGACCACAACGGCCACGGTACGCACGTCGCCTCGACCATCGCCGGCACCGGCGCGGCCGCGCACGGCCAGCGTCGCGGCGTGGCGCCGGACGCCAAGCTGGTGATCGGCAAGGTTCTCGACGACCACGGCTACGGCGAGGACTCCGGAATCATCGCCGCCATGGAGTGGGCCGCCACCCGTGCCGACGTCATCAACATGAGCCTCGGCGGCAGCGACGCGGACGACGGCACCGACCCGCTCTCGCTCGCCGTCGATGGTCTGAGCCGCTCCACCGGCACGCTCTTCGTCATCGCCGCCGGCAACAGCGGCGCCGCCATCTCCTCGCCCGGTTCGGCGGCCAGCGCGCTGACCGTCGGGGCGGTCGACCGGGACGACAAGATCGCCGACTTCTCCAGCCGCGGGCCACTGGTCACCAGCAACGTGGCCAAGCCGGAACTTGTCGCGCCGGGTGTCGACATCGTCGCCGCGCGGGCCGCCGGCACCAACCTCCAGGACCCGATCGACAGGTACTACGAGGCGATCAGCGGCACCTCGATGGCGAGCCCGCACGTGGCGGGCGCCGCCGCGCTGCTCGCCCAGCGACACCCGGACTGGTCGGGTGAGCGGCTCAAGGCCGCCCTCGTCGGTGCGGCCGACCCGCTCACCGGCATCGACCCGTACGCCGTCGGTGCCGGCCGACTCAACGCGGCCCGCGCTCTCGGCGGCCCGACCAGTGACCAACCTGTGGTCAACCTCGGCACCTTCGCCTACCCGCAGGCCGGGACCAGCGAGACGAAGCTGAGCTGGACCGGTGAGTCGTCGGCGGTTCTCGACCTCGACGTGTCGATCGTCAACCACGACGGCCAGCCGGTGCCGCGCGGGGCGGCGTCGCTCTCGACGAGCCGGCTGACGCTCAAGCACGGCACCACCGCGGCGGCGACCCTCCGGGTCAATCGCGCGGCGCTGGCCGCGCGGCCGGGCTTCTACCTGGCCACCGTCACCGCCCGTACCGGCCGCAAGCTGGTCGCGACGACCCCGGTGAGCTTCTACGTCGAGCAGCCCAGCTACGACCTGACCATCCAGACGAAGCCGCTGCCGGGCCTGAAGGACGGCGCGGAGAGCTGGATCAACCTGATGGTCACCAACCTCACCGACCCGGTGATCTACTACGGCGGCGCGGGCGGTACCCCCGGAGACACCTTCACGCTGCGGGTGCCGGCCGGCCGGTACGCGATCCTCGGCTCCTCCGTCGCCTACTACGTCGACAGCGACGTGCTGGAGACGACGCTCGCCGCCGAGGCCGACCTGGACGTGCGCGGCGCCCGGAGCGTGACGCTCGACCCGGCGCGGGCCAAGCCGGTGACGGCGACTGTCGACGGAGTGACCACCACACCCACCCGGACCGACGTCACCAACCTCCAGACCGCGGCGAACGGTCAGTCCTGGTGGCACCAGATCAGCGGGTACGGGACCGCGACCGCCGTCCGCACCACAGCGCTGCCGAAGCCCACCGTCGGCTCCCGGCGCACCTGGGCGGCCGTCAACCTGGACTCGCCGGCCGGCACCGCCGAGCCGTACCGCTACAACCTGGTGCACGAGTACGCGGGCGGCGTCCCGGCCGATCCCGCGTTCCGGGTGAGCAGGGCGGAGCAGGCCAGGCTGGCCCGGATCGACGAGCGGTTCCACCAGACGGATTCGCCGGAGATGTACACCCAGCTGGTCCGTACCGGCATGACCCGCGACGGGGTGGGGGTGACCCAGACCCACGAGGGGAACCTGCCGCCGTACCGGACCGACTACCTCTCGCCCGAGATCCTCTGGGCCGATCAGGGCAGCTACGGCGGGCTGGCCGCGGACGAGGCACCTCGCAGCTACCAGCCGGGGAGCCGGCAGACCAAGATCTGGGCCCGTCAGCCCCTGCACTCCGACTGGTACGACGACCCGGCCGGCGCCGACTGGAGCTGCGCCACCGCGCCGTCGCGGACCCGGGGCAACCTGCACCTCGACCTGGTGTCGCTGACCGACAAGCACCAGCGGGCCGACTGCCTGCAGGGTCAGGCGATCGGCGTGCAGCGCAAGCTGTCGCTGTACCGCAACGGCAAGCTGGTCGACGAGCGGTCCGGCCCGTTCGGCGATTTCACCGTCCCGCAGTCGATGGCCGACTACCGGGTGACCCTCGACGTCGACACGAGCCTGATCCTGCCGATCTCGACGAAGGTCAACACCTCGTGGACGTTCCGGTCCGCCGGCCCCGACGGCACCGGGAGCGTGCCGTTGCCGCTGCTCGCAGTCGACTACGCCCTGCCGATGGACCACAACAACCACCCGGTCGACGGCACGGCCGAGCTGGCCGTCCGGCAGGCGCACGGTGTGCGGACGCAGAAGGTGACGTCGTTCCAGGTGTGGACGTCGACGGACGACGGTGCCACCTGGAAGTCGGCCCGGGTCAGCGGCAGTGGTGACAGCTACCGGGTCGCGCTGCCGAAGGCCACCTCCGGGCAGGCGGTTTCGCTGCGGGTGAAGGCCACCGCCAACGGCGGCAGCGGAATCGACCAGACCATCATCCGGGCGTACCACGCCGGCTGACGGTCGACGCTGTGGTGCGGCCCGGCTCCGGCCGGGCCGCACCACAGTTCCGTGTCGGGGTGTCGATTCCGGGCCACCTCGTTCGTCGTGACGGTGAACCGTGACGCCGACAACGAGAGGCACACCCATGACGTCCGTCGTCGAGACACCGCTGCGCCGAACCCGTCTCCTGCTGGGCTGTGGCACGGTCGCCGGCCTGCTCTTCCCCGTTCTGTCGTTCGGGCAGGCGGTCACCCGATCCGGATTCGACCTGCGCCGGCACGCGGTCAGCTCACTCACCCTCGGTGATCTCGGCTGGTTGCAGGTCGTCGCGTTCGTGGGCACCGGCGTGCTGGCCGTCGCCTTCGCGGTGGGCCTGTGGCGGGCGCTGCGACCGGGTCGGGCCGGCACGGTGGTGCCGGTGCTGGTCGGCGTGTACGGGGTGGCGATGGTCGGCGGCGGGATTTTCGTTCCCGACCCGGCGCTCGGCTGGCCACCAGGCGCCCCGACGGGGCTGCCCGAGCAGGCCAGCACGGGCAGCGTCCTGCACACGGTGTGCGGTGCGGCGGCGTTCCTGTCGCTGATCGCGGCCGGCCTGCTGCTCGCCCGACGGTTCGCCGGCCAGGGAGACCGGGACTGGGCGCTCTACAGCGCCGCCAGCGGCGCCGTCGCGTTCGTGCTCACCGCCCTGCCGTGGAGCGAGGGGAGTGCGAGCATCCGCTTCGCCATCGGAGCGGTGCTCATCTCGGGGTGGCTCGTGGCGCTCTCCTGGTGGGCGCGCGACGAGTCGGCCCCTGACCGCTGAGGCGATTCTGGTCGTACGCGGGTGACAGCATCACCTCATGGCCACAGCGAAGAAGCCAGTAACCGTTCCGACCGTGATCAGCGTCGACGACTTCCTGGCCAGCAATCCCGACGACCGTAGGCGGGCCGACGCGGGGCGGCTCCGCGCGATCATGGGCGAGCTGACCGGGGAGCCGGCGCTGATGTGGGGCCCGAGCATCGTCGGCTTCGGCAGCTACCACTACACCTACGAGAGCGGGCGTGGTGGCGACGCGCCCCTGGTGGGGTTCTCGCCGCGCAAACAGCACCTCGTCCTCTACCTCACCGGCGGTTTCGAGGAGCGGGACGCCGCGCTCCTCGCCCAGCTCGGCTCGCACGGCGTCGGCAAGGGATGCCTCTACCTGAAGCGGCTCGACGATGCCGACGAGAGCGTGCTGCGCCAACTGATCGAGCGCACCGTCCGGGTGCACCGGGGCGTCGACCGGGCCAGCCGCCAGTGAGCCGCCGACGTCACTGGCCCTCCCAGACCGCCTTCGCCCCGGAGTCGCCCGTGCGGAACACGTAGTAGACGGCGACGCCGGCGGCCAGCACCGACAACACCTGCAACGCCAGGGTCACCGCCCGGCTGGGCTGCCCATCGGCGCTGGTCTCGGCGGCCCTCGGCGGCACGAACCAGACCAGTGCCAGCGCCACGACCGCCAACCCGATCGTCGCGTAGAGCGTGATGTCGCCGAAATCCTGGTGCGTTTGCAGCTTCGGGAGGAATTCGGGGGTGACCCGGTTGGCCGCCTGCATACGTTCGAGGAAGGCATCGCCGGAGAGCTTCGTCAGCAGGGCGGCGACCGGCGCGCCCACGGCGAGCAGCCCCAGCACCCACCGGGTGTGCGGCCGGATCGGCGGAACGAGCGCGTAACCGACAGTCAGCAGGGCCAGCAGCGGCACGAACACGACAGCGGCGTGCAGCAGCAGAGGGTGGGCCGGGATGCCCATGAACTCCTCGAACATCGGCGTCTCCTCCGGTTGCATCGCCCTGGACGTTGATCGTCCACAGAGGGACCGTATCGGTACCGCGCGGGCGTGTCATCCCCGTCGATCGCTCACCTGTCGCAACGCAGCGCGGCCAGGTCGACGGCGTCGGCCATCGCCTGCATGCCCTTGTCGTTCGGGTGGACGTGATCTCCGCTGTCGAAGAACGGCAGCAGCGTCTGCGGGTCGTACGGGCTGCGGGTGATCCGGTCGAAGTCGACAACGGCGTCGAACACCCCGCTGTGCCTGATCCAGTCGTTGACGCCCTGGCGCACTGCCTCACCGGCGGCGTCGTACTCCGGCCAGCCCTTGTACGCCATGACCGTGGCGCCGACGACGCACCTGCCGGCCGCGTGCGCCCGGTCGGCCAACTGCCGGTAGCCCGTGGTCAGGTCGTCCACTGTCACGCCGGTGTGGGCCTTGATGTCGTTGATGCCCTCGTACACGAACACCGTGCCGACCCCGGGCTGGGAGAGCACGTCGCGGTCGAAGCGGCGCAGCGCGGCCTCCCCGGCGCCGTCGGCGAGCACCTTGTTGCCGGAGATGCCGGCGTTGGCCACGCCCTTGATCGGGCTGTCCGGCGCGGCCTGGAGCCGCCGGGACAGGTAATCGGGCCAGCGCCGGTTCGCATCCGTGCTGGAGGCCCACCCGTCGGTGATGGAGTCACCGAGGGCCACCACCGAGCGGGTCGCCGTGGACGTCCGGACGCTGACGGCGTCCAGCCAGTACCAGGAGGTCATCGAGTCGGTCCAGTTGGTCGCCGCCTCCTCGGCAGCGTGGTCACCGGCTGTCGCGTACGACGTCTGCATGGCCATGCCGTGCCCGCTCGTCGGGCCCTGCGCGCCGGTGACGTGGAGGCTCACCACGAGGTTGCTCTGGGCGGCCAGCCGGCCGGGCAGCGGGTCGCTGAGGATCGTCTCCCCGGCCGCGACGGTGACCGACGGCTGGCCGCCGAACGTCAGTCGCCGGTTGCTGCCCCGGACCAGCTCGGCACCCTGCCGCTGCAACCCCGCGTACGCGCTGCTGAAAGTCACCGGGTGGTCGCCGAAGGCGTTGGTGAGGCGGATCCGCAGCGCGTCCCCGCCGACGCTGGTGCGCACGACCAGTCGGTAGCTGCGCTCGGCTGGCCCGGCGCCCTGCCGGTCGGCGCTGGCGGCCCAGGTGACCGCGAAGTGCCGGCCGTCACCGGCCCCCGGGTCGTGCCGCGTCCGCGCCTGCGCCGGCGACGCCACAAGGGGGAGGCAGAGAAGCGCGGCGACAGCGGCGGCCGCCCCACGCCGTACGAGCCCGGCCCGCATCAGAGGTTCCTCAGGGTGACCGACTCGCCGGGGCGAAGGGTGACCTGGTGGGAACGACCGTTGACCAGCACGGTCGTGCTGCGGCCACCCACGCTCGCCAGGCGCGCCTGGGTGACCCGCCCATCACGCCAGCTGAGGTCGGCGGTGAAGCCACCCCGTACGCCGACACCGGTCACCGAACCGGCGGACGCCCAGGCGGCGGGCAGCGCCGGCAGCAACTCGACGTGACCGGGCCGGGAGTAGAGCAGCATCTCGACGATCGCGGCGGGGGTGCCGAGGTTCGCGTCGATCTGGAAGATGCCCCGGCCGGGGTTCGTCTCGTAGATGTCGAAGAGGTTCATGGCGCTGCCGTTGCTGCCGTTCGTCGACGGTCGCAGGTTGTTGACCACGAGCTGGTACGCCTTCTCCGCGTCCTTCAGCCGCGCCCAGCACAGGCTGCGCCAGGCGTTGGCCCAGCCGAAGCTGTTCATGCCGCGCGCGGTGAGCAGGGCGGCGGCTCCGGCGACGATCTCGGCGGGGGTGGAGCCGTCCGGGCGGATCCGGTCGCCGGGGAAGAGACCGATCAGGGGGGAGAGGTGCCGGTGTGTGGTCTCACCGAGGTTGTCCGGTGACATCCACTCCTGCAACCAGCCCGAGGTGGGGCTGACCTCGGGCAGGTAGAGGCGCTTGCGGAGCCCGTCGATGGACCGGGCGTGCTCGGCGTCGCGGCCGAGCACCCGGGCGGCGGTGTGGTAGTTCTCGAACAGGTTCCACACCAGCTCCTGGGAGTAGGTGTTGCCCCGGGTGTCCTGCGGCCCGTGCTCGGCGGACCAGTCCCGGTCGGCGACCAGCACCTCCCGCGTAGCGCCGGACGCGTCGGTGACGGTCGCGGTGACGAGACGGGTCTCCCAGAACTCCACGGCACCCTTGACGACCGGGTAGATCTTCGCCAGGTAGACGCGGTCCTGGGTGTACTCGTAGTGCTCGAACAGGTTCTGACAGAGCCACGCGTTGCCGCTCGGGTGCCACCACCAGCCGCTGCCGCCGTACGGGTTGGTGGAGAAGGCGACGGCCCACCCGGCGATCCTGCCGCTGGTGTTGCGGAACCGGTTGGTCGGGGTGTTGAAGAGCCGCTGGGTGACAGCGGTCCAGACCGGCAACTGCGCCACGCAGTAGTCCGCGTACGCGTCGAAGGTGTCGCTGACGCCCGCGCGGTCGGCCGGCCAGTAGGTCATCTGGATGTTCACGTCGCTGTGGTAGTCGCCCATCCAGTCCGGGTCGTTGCCGTCCAGCCACGGGCCCTGCAGACCGATCGGCAGGCTGCCCCGCGACCCGGAGATCAGCAGGTACCTGCCGAACTGGAGGTACGCGGCCTCCAGTTCCGGGTCGGGGACGTTGTCCCGCCAGCGCGCCTGCACCCGCTCCCAGGTGTCCAACTCGCGTTGGCCGGCGGACGACGTGCCGAGGTCGACGGCGAACCGCTCGAACGTCGGGCGGACGTCGGCGACGTGGGTGTGCAGCAGCTCGCGGACCGACGCGCGCGCCGCGTCGAGGACCTTGTCCCGGGCCAGCCGTTCCGGCTGCACCGACTCGTCGCGGAAGCCGGTGGCGGCTGTCGGCGCGTAGTTGGTGCCGCCGCTGACGATGACGGTGAGGTCCCGGCAGTCGGTGAAGGAGATCGACGTTCCGGTCACCGCGACCGCCCCGGTGCCGCTGTACGCGGTGACGGCGGCGCCGTAGCGCAGCCCGTTGGCGAAGGTTGCGCCGAACGACGCGTACCTGCCGGTGGGGTCGACGGTGGTGGTCTCGCCGTGGGTGCCGGCCAGGGAGACGGCGCCGGTGTACGTGCCGCGACCCTGCGAGGTGAAGTGCAGGACGATGACGTCGTCCGGGCGGCTGGCGAAGACCTCTCGTCGGTAGCCGACCCCGCCGATGTCGTACGCGGTGCTGACCAGGCCCTGCGCAAGGTCGAGGGTGCGGCGGTAGTTGTCGACGGCGCCGAGGTCGTGCCCGGGGATGTCGACGGTGAGCGTGGCCAGCATGGTGAGCGAGCCGAAGTCCTCGCGTCCGTAGGGGAACTGGCCGTCGCCGTCGAGCGTGTCGTTGCGGCCGCCGGTCCAGAGCGTCGCGTCGGTGATCGTGAGGAATTCCCGGGACGGGTCGTTGCTCGCAAGCGCGCCGAGTCGGCCGTTCCCGACCGGCAGGCCCTGCTCGATCATCGAGGTGGCGGAGCCGGGTGCCCGCCACCAGAGCTGGTTCCTCGCGGCGACGTTCGGGGCGAGCATCGGCGATCCGGCGGGACGCCGGGGTGTCGGCGTCGCGGCGAAGGCGGGCAGGCCACCGAGTGCGCTGGCCGCGCCGGCGGCGGCGGCCAGCGCGAGGAAGCCGCGACGGCTGGGGTGGTTGTCGCGTGGTTCGGTGCTGCGGATATCCATGTCGGGTTCTCCAACCTGGGCGTTCGGCGGATGCGCGCGCCGGGCGCGGCCCGGCTGTCGCGCCGGGCCGCGCGGGGCACGTCAGAGGGTCTGCGGTACGGCGATCCGGTCGATGTCGGGGGAGTACCAGGTGCCGCTGTCGAAGGTGATGGTGTTGGTGCCCGCCTTCAGCGCCAGCTGGACGCTGACCGTCTCGACGGTGCCCCAGTCACCGGTGGAGGGGAACTTCAGGTAGCTGCCGTTGCCGCTGTTGGAGGAGACGTGCACCGAGCGCGCGTCGCCGCTGACGTAGGAGACGGCGACGGTGTAGATGCCGTCAGTGCGTACGGTGACGTCGTTGAACCGCACCGCGCCACCGACGTAGAGGTTGCCGACCTTCCTGCCTCCGGAGCAGGCGTCACAGCCGCCGACGGAGGCGTTGCCGGTCAGGGTGTTGGCCGGGGCCTCGGCCTCGTAGCTGGTCGTGGCGAGCGCGGCACCGGGCCGTACGGTGAACAGCCGCGAGCCGTGCGCGGGCAGCGCCGCGGTGATCGTGTTCTTCTTCGTCCCGAGGTCGCGGCGGTTCCACACGTCCCGGACCGAGGCGTTGCCGGTGAAGCCGAAGGACGCCCAGTGCGCGGTGACCGAGGCGGGCGCGTCGGCCAGGTTGAACAGGGCAACGGTGTAGCTGCCGTCCGGGTTCTTCGCGCCCCAGACCTGCTGGTCACCGGCCGGGGTGACCGGCCGGGCGGGTGCGCCCCCGTTCTGGTCGATGGCGATGACCTCGCGGTTGGTCAGCAACGACAGCCCGTAGTCGTCGAGGCGGGTGAGGTCGTCCCCGGTGTACAGCGGTGACTTCGAGATCGCCCAGAGCGTGGCGTACGACTGCCGCTCGGCGTTGGTGAGGCCGTCCATCTCGCCGTTGCCCACGTTGAGCGAGTCGAGGTCGTTCCACCCGCCGGGGCCGGCCTTGCGGCTCCAGGCCGGGGCGTCGTCGAACCGGTCGTCGACCGAGTTCTCCCAGCTGACCAGGGTGTTGCAGTAGCACTCGACGTCGGTGTCGATCCGCCACCCGTTGGAGTACCGCTTCCAGTCGGCGGCGTGGCCGATGTCGAGCGACCAGGACAGTTCGAGGTGGATCGGGCGGCCGGCGGTGGCGATGGCCTTCTGCCAGGCGGCCACGTCGGCCACGTTGTTGTAGTTGTCGCCGGACTTGAACGAGCCAGGGCCCACCCCGTCGAGCTTGAGGAAGTCGTAACCCCAGTCGGCGAACAGTTGCGCCTGCGAGTCGATGTACTTCTGTGCGCAGGGGTTGTCGAAGTTCAGCTTGTACGCGCTGTCCCACCCGTTGGTGGTGCGCAGGTCCGGGTAGACGATGTCCGCTGTGGTGCAGTCGGCGGCGTTCCAGATCGGCGCCGCGCCGTTGGCGTACGCCTCCTTCTCCAGCCCGACGGGCAGGTAGATGCCGGCCTTCAACCCCTTGCCGTGGATGTGCTCGGCGACCGCCTGCATCCCGCGCGGGAAACGCACCGGGTCGGGCGTCTGCCGGGCGTACCCGTCGAACCTCGGCACCCAGTCGTTGTTCCGCCACCAGCCCGCGTCGATGTTGACGTACTCGTAGCCGTACGGCTTCAGCCTGGTCGCGAGGGCGTCGGTCTGCTTCAGGACGTTGGCCTCGGTGAGGTAGCTGTAGTCGCCGTCGGGATTCAGGCCCGGGTACTTCGAGGACTGCATGGTCCAACTGGTCCACCCCATGAAGGGGCGCTGCGCGATCTCCGCGGCGGCCTGCGCCGGCGCGGCCTGAGACGTCGTCGGGGCGGCCTGGGCCGGGGCGGCGCCCGCGGCGAGGAGCACGCCCAGCGCCGCCGCGACGAGCGGCACTCGGGTGCGGGGCTGTCTGCGGGGGGTTGTCGGTGACGGCATGGTCAACCTCCTGGTGGCACTGTGGGTCGAGTCGAGCGCTATGGGCGGCCGGTGGCCGGGATGACGCCGGGTCAGGGGACGACGAGCGACTGGATGCTCACGGCTGCCGCTCCGCGGGCCCACTCCTCGAAGGGCAACGGGCGGATGGAGAGGGCGCACCGTGCGGCGGCACCGAAGGCCTGCCGTTCGAAGCTGGTGCGGATGTGGCTGTCGAACAGGTCGTACGCGGCCAGCCCCTCACCGGAGACGACGATGCGGGTGGGCCCGACCAGGTTCGCGACGGCCGCGATGGCGCACCCGATCGCGCCGCCGGCCCGGGCGAAGACGGCCCGCACCTGCTCGTGGCCGCCGCGGGCCAGGGTCACCGCCTCGTCGATGGTGAGGTCGGGGCGGCCGGTGCGGTCGCGGGCCTGGGCCACGATGGCGTCGGTGCCGGCGATCGACTCGACGCAGCCGCGACCGCCGCAGTGGCAGTCCGGGCCGGTGGCGTCGACGGTGAGGTGGCCGATCTCGCCGGCCACGCCGTACGAGCCGGAGACCAGGCGGCCGTTGACGACCAGGCCGCAGCCGATGCCCGTGCCCACGGTCACCAGGGCGAACGACTCCGCCCCCACCCCCTCGCCGAACCAGTGCTCGGCAGCGGTGAGCGCCTTGACGTCGTTCTCGACGGTGACGGTGAGACCGGTGCGCTGGGCGGCGAGTCGGCCCAGCGGCACGTCCCGCCAGTGCAGAAACGGCGAGTAGCGCACCAGGCCGATGCCGCGGTCGATGTCGCCGGAGAGGGCCAGCCCGAGCCGTCGGACGCGGGTCCGGTCGCCGGGGAACGCGCCGAACAGGTCGTCGGCGAGCCGGCCGACCTCGGTGAGGACCGCGTCGACGTCGGCGTCGTCCAACGGTCGGCGGGCGCTGGCATGGACCTGGGCGCGCAGGTCGCAGACCACGCCGATCACCTCGTCAGCGGTGATCTTCACGCCGAGGAAGAATTCACGTTCGGCGCGTACCGCGAGGGGGCTTGCGGGGCGTCCGGCGCCCGGCCCGGAGCGCTCGGTGGCGGCCAGTTCGTGCAGGTAACCCAGGTCGATGAGCGGCCGGGCGGCCTTGGTGACGGCGGCGGAGGAGAGCCCGAGCCGGCGCGCGAGCGCGACCCGACTCACCGGCCCCTCGGTCAACACCGTCGTGAAAACCGCCGTCGCCGCCGGTGGCCCGGCGAACGTACCGGTGTCGATCCCAGGAAACATGGACGAAATCTAAGGCGAATATTTAACTTCTTCAAGTATTGATTTGCCTCAGTGCTCCGTCCTAGAGTCGGCGACGCGCCGGCCGCGGCGGACTCAGGTCGCCGCCGCACGTACACCGAGGCCGACCAGGAGCGCGCCGGTCAGCCGATCGAGCAGTCGTCGCACCGATGCGGTGCGCAGCAACCGGGCGGCGGCACCGGAGAGGACGGTCCAGCCGGCGAGCCAACAGGTGGCCAGCGCGGCGTGCGCCGTGGCGAGGAGCACCATCGGCACCAGCACCGGTCGGCCCGGTTCGAGGAACTGCGGTGCCAACGTGAGGTAGACGGCGGCGGCCTTGGGATTCAGCACGTTGCCGAGTAACCCTTGCAGGTACGGGTGGTCCACCCGCCAGGGCAGCCTTCGGGCGGGAACCGTCGGTCGCCGGCCCGCCCCCGTGCGACGGCGCGACGCGGACCAGAGCATCCAGAGCCCGAGCCCGACCAGATAACCGGCTCCGACCAGCTTGACCACCCAGAACGCCTGCGACGAGCGGAGCACCAGCGCGGCCAGGCCGACAGCGGCCAGCGTGGCGTGCACGTAGAGCCCGGTCACCGTACCCAGGATCACCCACCAGCCCTGCCGCCGCCCGCCGCTGGCGACCCGCGAGACGACCAGGGTCAGGCTCGCGCCCGGCGTGGCGGTGATCGGCGCGACGGCGAGCAGGAAGCCGAGCACCGCGACCCCGCGCATGCTCAGACCACCACCCGGTAGTGGGTGGTGAGCAGTCCGGCGTCGTCGTACACGTGGAATGCGACGCCGGGCGGCTGAGTCTGGGTGGCCAACGGGCCCTCGCCCTCCCAGGGCATCCGCAGGGTGGAGACCACACCCGGCGCGATCCGCAGTGGACGGCCCGCGAAGGTGCTCGCGGCGGCGGTGTGGAAGTGCCCGGTCAGCACGGCGACGACCTGCGGGTGGGCGGCGACGAGGTCGGCCAGCGGGTCGGCCGGCAGTAGCCGCATCGGGTCGATGACCGGGTGGTGCAGCACCACCGGCGGGTGATGCAGGGCGATGAACGTCGGCGTTTCGGCAGGCACCGATCCCAACTCGTCGGCGAGCCAGGCCATCGTCTCCTCGTCCAGGTGACCCTCGTCCGCGCCGGGCACCGACGAGTCGGCGAGGAGGAAGACCGCTCCGGCCACGTCATGGCGGGCGTTGATCGGGCCGTCACCGCCGCGGTCGTCACCGAGCAGACCCTTGCGGTACGCGTCGCGCACGTCGTGGTTGCCGGGACAGACCATGACCGGCAACGGCGAAGCGAAAAGCTTCGCGGCCGTCTCGTACTCGGCCACCTCGCCGTGGTCGGCGACGTCCCCGGTGATCAGGATCGCGTCGACAGGTCGTGGCAGACCGTGCAGGTGGTCCATGACCCGGGCGGTCCGCTCGGCCGATCGGGGATGGCTGTCGAGGTGGGTGTCACTGAGATGCGCGATGACCAGCACGGGGTCTCTCCTAACGGCTACTGAGGTCAAGCCGTCAGGGACGCTACTCTCGGCCAGGCCGGCCGCCACCTCGGCGTGGGTGGCTGTGGCGCTCAGCTCCGGGAGCGCGGTAGGCAGTCCTTCTTGTACTTGAGGCCCGAGCCGCACCAGCAGGCGTCGTTGCGCTCCGGCGGCCAGGCGATCCGCGCGCTGGGTCGCGCCGACACCTCGGCCGCGTAGCCCGCCCGGACCGCCACGTCGGCCGGGTCACCGCCACGTCGACCGGCGAACGCGGTCAACCCGGCCACCGTCGCGCCGAACACGCCCAACCCGGCCTGACCGGCACCCCTCAGCCGCACCAACTCCGTCTCCAACCGGCCCCGGTGCGCATCCCAGTCCGGCCCGTACACCTCCGCGAGGGCTGGATACTCGGCGAGCAGGCGATCAAACTCGGCCCGCGGCCAGAAGAGCAGATCCGACTCGGCGTCCCGACGCTCCTCGGCCCGACGCACGAGCTGGGTCTCCAGCCGGTCCGCCAGGTCGTCCTGCCGGTCGTGCGGCAGGTTCAAATTCCGGCGTACCCGATGCCGTTGTTGCAACAGGAAGAAGGCGACACCCGGCGCATCCGGGGGACCGAGATCGACCACCGGGTCGATCGTGGTGCTGGCCGGCCCGGACGCGGCGGTCGCGCGCTCGTTGAGCACTGTGTCGACCGCCTCGCTCAGCCACGTCTCAGCGGTCGCCGAACGCCCACCGGCGTCCAGCGCGGCACTGACATAAGCCGGGGCGTCGGGCTGCACGAGCAGCAACGGGCGCAGCGCTGTCAGCTCCGACATCGCCTCGTCGTCGCGACCGCCGGCCCGGAACAGGACACGGGCCCGCAGCGCACGGGCGAACCCGGCCCGAGGATCATCCCCGGACGGGTACGCCGCCAGCGCCTGCTCCGCGTACCGCAACGCGGCCTCGGGCCTCGCTCGGATCTCCGCGATCTCGGCGGCCAGCGTCAGCGCGTCCCCGGCGTCGTCCGGATCCTCCAACCGGCCCTGCTCGGCGGCCTCCGCGACGTCGGCGGCGACACCGAGCGGATTGGCCGTCCCGAGCGCCGAGCGGCGAAGTTCGGCGAGGTCAGCCTTGGTGAGTGTCTCTCTCGTCGGCACGATCTCACGGTACGTCGGGGTGCTGGCGGTCTGCGGCCAGATCACCTGTTACCCCGCTCTCACACCGCCCGCAGCCGTGCTCACGCGCCGAGGACTACGACCACGCGCCGGCCGCCGCCGCCCGGGCGGCGTAGCTGTCGAAGTCGAGCGGGTCCCGTCCGAGAACCCGACGCACCCCGTCGGTCGGTTCGGCGAGATGACCCGCCCGCATCCCGGCGAACAGGGAGTTCAACGCCGTGGCCGCCTCCTCCGGATAGCCCTCGGCGAGCAGTTCGGCGTGGTACTGCTCCGGGGTCAGCTCCACGTAGCGGATCGAACGGTCGGTCGCCCTGGCGATCGTCGCCACCGCCACAGCGAAGGTGAGCGCACGAGGGCCGGACAGGTCGTACACCTGTTCGTGGTGCCCCGGCGACGTCAGCAGCGTCGCGGCCACGTCGGCGACGTCCTGGGCGTCGACGAACGGCTCCGGGGTGGCGCCCATCGGCAGGGCCAGCCGACCGTCGAGCAGCGGTTGGCGAAACAGGTCCTCGCTGAAGTTCTGACTGAAGTTGTTCGGCCGGATGATCGTCCACTCGACTCCGGATTTCCGCACCGCCTCCTCGGCGGCGACCATGCCGGGGGAGAAGTCACCGACCTGGTCGATCCCCCGGCCGGAGAGCGCCACTATCCGCCCGACACCTGACTCGACCGCGAGGGCCACGAAGTCGGCGGCCAGCGCGGGGTCCTGCGGAGCGAGCAGATAGACCGCCGAGGCTCCCGCCAGAGCCGGCTGCCACGTGTCCCGCCGGGACCAGTCGAACCGGACCTCGCCCGAGCGGGAGGCGGCCCGGACCCGCTGACCCGCCGTCCGCAGCGTCTGGACCAGCCGGCGACCGGTCTTGCCGGTCCCGGCCATCACGAGTGTCGAAGGTGCGTCCGTCGTCATGACCACGAGTCAACAGGCCCGGTGCGGGGCGGGACATGTGCTGTCGTACGCCAGGCATGTCTGATCGTCCGTGATCCATGCTCCGCGACCTATCGTCGGTGCCATGGACCCGTTCGACAATCTCCTGCGGGGCGTGCACGCCGACGGCGCGGCCTTCGGCCGGTCGGTGCTGACGCCGCCGTGGGCGCTGCGGTTCACCGACGGCGCCCCGCTGACGCTCTGCGTCCCGATGCGCGGCGAGGGCTGGATCTCCCATCCGGACAGCGACAAGCCCCGCCTGGTCCGGGTCGGAGAGGCCGCCGCCGTGCGCGGACCGGCACCGTTCGTCTTCTCCGCCGAGCCCCGGTCGAGCTTCGAGCCCGGGGAACTGCGGGACGTCCGGCGCGGCCAGACCGCGCTTGTCGACCCGGTGGACGCGGCCCACACCGAGCACCCGGCGCTGCTGGTCGGCGTGTACCACGTCCGGGGTCGGGTGCCCCAGCGGCTGCTGGGTGCGCTGCCGCCGGTGCTCGTCGTACCTGACGAGCACGACTGCGCCGCGCTGCGCGACTACCTGGACGCCCAGCTCGACGCGGGTCGGCCCGGACGGCAGGTCGTACTGGACCGCCTCCTGGACTGGTTGTTGGTGTGCACCGTGCGGGACTGGTTCGACCAGCCGGAGGCCGAGGCGCCCGGCTGGTACCGCGCGCTGAGCGACGACACTGTCGGCCCGGTGCTGCGCGCCATGCACGACGCGCCGGGACGACCGTGGACCCTGGCCAGCCTGGCCGCGCAGGCCGGAGTCTCCCGGTCCACACTGGCAAAACGGTTCACCGAGCTGGTGGGCGAACCGCCGCTCACCTACCTGACCGACTGGCGGATGACAGTGGCCGCCGACATGCTCGCCGAATCGACGGCGACGGTCGCCGCCGTGGCGCGGCACCTCGGGTACGCGGACGCCTTCGGCTTCAGCGCGGCCTTCAAACGCGTGCACGGCATGAGCCCGAGCAGGCATCGAATAGTCGCAAAACCCACAAACCACGGTCATCTGCCGTCAACCCGTCGTCGGTAGCGTCCGGTCGCCAGTTTCCCGACCAGGTCGCACAAAGGCGGAGTTATGGGCACTGTGGATCGCCGTACGTTCCTCAAGGCGATGGGAGTTCCCGCGATCGGCGCGGCGCTCCCGTTGGACCTCAGCAAGGCGCTCGCCATCCCGGCGAACAACCGGACCGGCTCGATCAAGGACGTCGAGCACGTCATCATCCTGATGCAGGAGAACCGTTCCTTCGACCACTACTTCGGCACCATGCGCGGCGTGCGCGGATTCGGTGACCCCCATCCGGCGACACTGCCGTCCGGCAAGGACGTGTGGCACCAGCCCAACGGGACCGACGAGCTGCTGCCCTTCCGCCCCGAGGTGAAGGACCTCGGCCAGACCTTCCTGCCGGACCCGCCGCACGGCTGGAACGACGGGCACGCCGCCTGGAACGACGGCCGGTTCGACAAGTGGGTGCCGAACAAGGGCGTCACGGCGATGACCTACCACACCCGCCAGGACCTGCCGTACCACTACGCGCTCGCCGACGCCTTCACCGTCTGCGACAGCTACCACTGCTCGCTGATGGGGCCGACCGACCCGAACCGCTACCACATGTGGAGCGGCTGGGTCGGCAACGACGGCAAGGACGGCGGCCCGGTCATCACCAACGCGGAGGCCGGCTACGACTGGTCCACGTACCCGGAGCGGCTGGAGCGCAACGGCATCTCCTGGAAGATCTACCAGGACGTCGGCACCGGCCTCAACGCCGCCGGGTCCTGGGGCTGGACCAACGACCCGTACATCGGCAACTACGGCGACAACTCGCTGCTCTACTTCCACAAGTACCAGAACGCGCAGCCCGGAACGCCGCTGGCCGACAGGGCCAAGACCGGCACGGAGATCAGGACCCAGGGCCGCGACCCGGAGGCGCTGCTTGCCGACTTCCGCGCCGACGTCGAGGCGGGACGCCTGCCGGAGGTCTCCTGGATCACCGCGCCGGAGGCGTACACCGAGCACCCGAACTGGGAGCCGGCCTACGGCTCCTGGTACATCTCCCAGGTCATCGACATCCTTGCCTCGAACCCCGAGGTGTGGAGCAAGATGGCGCTCTTCATCACGTACGACGAGGAGGGCGGCTTCTTCGACCACGTGGTCCCGCCGACGCCCCCGCAGACCCGTGCTCACGGGCAGTCGACAGTGCCGACCACCAACGAGATCTTCCCCGGCGACGCCGATCACCCGGCCGGGCCGTACGGCCTCGGCATCCGGGTGCCGATGATCATCGTCTCGCCGTGGACGCGCGGCGGTTACGTGAACTCGCAGGTCTTCGACCACACCTCACTGATCAAGTTCCTGGAGGCGCGGTTCGGGCACGGCCGGCCGGACCTGATCGAGAAGAACATCACCCCGTGGCGGCGGGCCGTCGTCGGCGACCTGACCACTGCCTTCGACTTCCGGCACCCGAACCGCTCACGCCAGGTCAGGTTGCCCGACACCGACGACTTCAAGCCCGAGGAGCTGGTCCGGCACCCCGACGAGGTGCCGGTCCCGCCGGCCGACCAGCGGCTGCCGAAGCAGGAGCACGGGGTACGCCCGGCGCGGCCGATCCCGTACACCCTGCACGCCGACGGGCGTCTCGGCGATGGCGCGTTCCGGATCGACTTCCGTAACTCCGGCGGGGTCGCCGCGGTCTTCCAGGTCCGCCAGGCCGGCAGCGCGGACGCCCCGCGCAGCTACACCGTCGAGCCGGGCAAGCACCTGAGCGACACCTGGCCGGTCACGTCCGGGTACGACCTGTCGGTGCACGGGCCGAACGGGTTCTTCCGCCGGTTCACCGGCGGCCGCTCCCACCTCGACGTCACCCCCTCGTACGAAGGCCGGAACGACAAGGTCGTCCTCACGCTCACCAACCGCGGATCGAAGCGGGTCGAGGTGACCGTCCGGGACGGGTACAACTCGCGTCCGGTCAAGCTGTCGCTGCGCCCCGGCGACACCGAGCGCGCGACGTGGGCGCTCGCCCGCACCCACGGCTGGTACGACCTCACGGTGCACGTCGCGGGTGACGCCGACTTCGCGTACCGCTGCGCCGGCCATGTCGAGAACGGCAGGGACAGCATCAGCGACCCGGCCCTCGGCGGGCTTGTCTAAGCACCCGGTCGACGGTCCGCGACGGACGTGGTGGTGAGCGTTATGACCCGGCGGTACAGCTTTGCCGCAGCGTCATAACGCTCATCACGGCATCAGCCCACGCCGACGTCCGTTGCCGGTGCGGCCACGGCGCGCGTGATGCGGCCGCCGAGCCGACGCACGTGGTCGACCAGCTCCGCCGGCCCGTGGACGGTGAAGTCGCACCCGAGCAGCGTGAGCCGGAAGGCGAGCCAGTCGACTGTGTCCTCCGGGCTGTGCCATCGGCACGACGCGCCGTCGAGCGGCTCCAACTCGCCGGCGTGGTCGCCCAGCCGGGCAGCCGCCTGCTCAGCCGACACCGCGAGCGTCGCCACCGCCCGGAACACCGGTGCCAGGCTGTAGAGCTGGTCGGTCACGAACGCGGACGCGTCGTCGGTCGGTAGCTCGCGGGGCGGCACCCGTACCCCGGTGGTGGTGGCATGTTCGATGCGGTCGACGCGGAACGTGCGCCAGTCCTCGCGCTCGTTGTCGTAGGAGACGACGTACCAACGGCGGCCCACCACGACGAGGCGGTGCGGTTCGACGAGCCGCCGGCTGAGGCCGCCGTCACCGTCGCGGTAGTCGAAGCGGACCCGCTCGTGCGCCGAGGCCGCCGCCGCGAGGACGATGAGCTGCGTCGGGTCGACAAGCGACACCGCCGCCGCGGTCGACGACACGGTGGCCGTGGTGAGGGTGCTGACGTGGCGGCGCAGCCGCGGCGGCAGCACCTGCTGCAGTTTGGCGAGGGCCCGCACCGAGGCCTCGGCGATGCCGGCGACCGGTTGCCGGGCGGCGGTGTGCAGGCCGACGGCGATCGCCACCGCCTCCTCGTCATCGAGCAGCAGCGGTGGCATCGCCTTGCCCGCGACCAGCCGGTAGCCGCCCAGTACGCCCAGGCTGGCGTGGACCGGGTAGCCGAGCTCCCGCAGCCGGTCGATGTCGCGGCGCACGGTCCGCGGGGTGACCGCGAGACGCTCGGCGAGTTCGCTGCCGGGCCATTCGCGGGGAGTCTGCAGCAGGGAGAGCAGGCGTAACAGGCGGGCCGGTGTGTCGCGCATGCTCCCATGATGGCCCTCGATCTAGGACAGGTACCAGCCTAGATCAGGTCTACCGTCGCCCATCTGAGTGCGCGGACGCCGCACTGGAATGAGGAGACGGACCGATGAAGGTTGTTCCCGACGGCTACCACACCGTGACGCCCTGGATCATCTCGCCGGGGAGCACGGGCGCGCTCATCGATTTCATCGTCGGCGTCTTCGACGCCACCGAACTGGCCCGCATGGAGGTGGACGGGGTGATCGGCCACGCCGAGGTTCGCATCGGCGACTCGGTCGTGATGATGTTCGACAAACCCCAGTGGCCGGCAACGCCCGCCTTCCTGCGTCTCTACGTCGCCGACGACGCCGAAGTGCTCCGCCGGGCCGTCGAACGCGGCGCGAGCGTCGTCACGGAGCCGACCGAGCTTTTCTGGGGCGACCGGGTCAGCCGTTTCCGCGACCCGCTCGGCAACCTGTGGTGGATCCATCAGCGCGTGGCGGAGCCCACCGAGGAGGAGATGGGTCGACGGCTCACCGACCCCGAGTTCACCAAGGCAATGGAGTACGTCCAGGGTGCGGACTTCTCGCCCCACAGCTGACCGCGCTCGGCCGCCCTTACGGCCCGGGTGACTACGGCACGCGTCCGAGGTACGCCAGCATCGCCTCGCGGCTCCTCGGCAGGCCGTACTCTCCGACGAGCATCGCCACGTTGCCGAACTCCTGCCCGTCGATGAGCCACGGCTCGGTCGACCGGCCCAGCACCTCGGCGAGCCGTCGCTGCCGGGGCGGCAACGCCGCGACCGGCGTCCCTGCCGCCGCCGGACCGTCCGGGAACGCGAGGCGCAACGCCACACCCAGCACCGTCAGCGACCGTTCGCCGCTGACCGTGGGCAGCCGGCCCAGCAGCGCGTCGAAGGCGGCGTCCTCGTGCTGCGGGCCGAGCTGCCGCACTGCGAGGCCCGCGTAACCGCCGCGATCACCGTCGAGGAACGGCACCCACTCGCCCTCGACCGGCCCGGTGCCGGCGTCGTCGGGTGGCGCCGACGCCCAACTCAACAGCTCCTCGACTGTCGCCGGGTCGACCGCCGCGCCGAGGACCCGGACCCGACCGATCGCGGCGGCCCAGCGGAGCACCGGGCGCGGATCGGCCAACCAACTGACGTCCGGCGCGGCACCCAGCAACCCCGACGCCACCAGCATGGTCGCCACCTCGCCGGGGGTCGACCCCGCGCCCGGCTCCTGAGCCGCGTCGATCGCGCCGGCCAGCGCGGACACGCTGGCGTCCGCTTCCTCCGGAAACCAGGCGAGGGCGTACGCCGCCACCGTCCGCACACCCGGATCGGAATGCTTCAGCAGGGTGCGAAACACGGGAACCCCGGCGCGGACCGCATCGTAGGTCGCCAACTCGACGTACGCCCACAGCCGACTCTGCTCCGGGGCGGACAGCGACTCGACGTACGTGTACTCGACGTACTCCTTCGTCGACTCGTCGGTGCCGGTCCACGGTGGCGGCTTGGCGGCGAGCAGCTCACGCCCGCCCTCGGCGGTCCGCCGGTACTCGGCCACCGGGAAGCCATCCGGCAGGAAACCCTCGTCGTACCCGACGGCCAGAACGCTCAGCAGCCCGAGCACCGCCGCCGGGTCCGGGGTGGCCGGATCGGCGAGCAGTTCCAGCAGGAACGGCACGGCGTACGCGCTCGCCTCGAACCGGCCGCCCTGGTGGAAGACGTTGGTGTAGAGGTCGCCCAGGGCCTCGTCCCGGGTGGCCGGGTCGGGGGAGCGCAGGGCGCGCAGCTGGCCGGGCACGTCGTCGGCCGCCCCGTAGGCGTGGCCCAGCCGCGCCCAGTCGATGTCGTCAAGTCCGTCGAGCACACTCCATGCTCTCCCGACCCGGTGACAGTCTGCGGCCCGGGGCGATCAGAACTCCTCGTACACCGCCGGGTCCTGGTCCGCGAGACGCCCGTCCGCGCGGCCCAGCGCGGTGATGGCCTCGACCTGCGCGTCGGTGAGCTTGATACCGAAGACGTCAAGGTTCTCGGCCTGCCGCTGCGGGGAGGCGGCCTTGGGCAGCGGAATCACCTGACGGGCCACGTGCCAGGCGAGGATCGTCTGCGCCGGGCTGACGCCGTGCGCGGTCGCGATCTCCACGACGACGGGGTGCTCCTGCAGGTCGTTGCCACGGCCGAGCGGGCTCCAACCCTGCACCAGGATGCCCTGCTCCCGGTGGTAGTCGATCGCCTCCTGCTGCGGGAAGTACGGGTGCACCTCGATCTGGTTGACCACCGGGGCGACCCCGGTCTCGGCCGCCAGCCGCTCGATGTGCTCGGGCAGGAAGTTGGAGAGCCCGATGTGCCGAACCAGCCCACGCTCGCGCGCCTCGATCAGCGCCCGCCAGGCCTGCACGTACAGGTCGACCTTCGGATTCGGCCAGTGGATCAGGTACAGGTCGACATGGTCGAGGCCGGTGCGGAACACACTCTCCTCGATGGTGGTCAGCGCCTCGTCGTAGCGGTGGTGCCGCCCCGGCAGCTTCGAGGTGACGACCAGTTCGTCCCGCACGTCGTCCGCCGCCCGGGCTGCCCGGCCGACCGCGCCCTCGTTCTCGTAGTTCACCGCCGAGTCGATCAACCGGTAGCCCGCCCGGATCGCCTGACCGATCGCGTCGACACCCGCCGAGCCGTTCAGCCGGTACGTGCCGAGCCCGATCGCCGGCAGGGTGGTGCCGTCGGCTGCCGTCAGCTGGGGAATAGCCATGGTTGATCTGCCTTTCGTCGACCGTGACTGGACCCTACCCGCACGGATTGGGCCGCCGAGACCAACCGGTCGATGAGCTCAGGTCGGCGTCGCTGACCGCCTTGCGGCTGCGGAACGCCATGTTGACGCTGCCCGCGGCTAACGCTTCGCCGCCGACCCGCGAGCCTGCCCAACGGGGGGCGGCGAGCCACGCGTACCCGGGTACTGACGCACCGCACGAGACCGGCACTCGGACGCTCAAGGAATCTGGAGTGTCAATCTTGCGCGAATGCGCCAGTTCAATGCGGGAAACCTAAAACGCTGAAAGACATCGCCGGACTGATGAATTGCTAGATGCAGCGTCGGTCACAACGAGATGACGACCGGCTGGACCTGTACGTTCTTGGCCAGTTGCTGCGGCGAGGGAACGGGTGTGCTGACCTTGACGGACGTGTTGTAGCCGTAGATGACGACCCCGTCGAGGTGGTTCGCGCCCGGCCAGTTCGACTCCAGCCGGACCGCCATCTGAGTAGGAAAGTTTGTCACCTCTTCGGCGCACGACCGGATCAGGACGACGCTCGGGGTGGCGGTGAGGTGGGTGGCCAGCATCCTGGCGAGCTTCTTGTAGGTCCAGCCCCAGTCCTTGGCGCCGGCCTCGGCGTCACCGATTTCCTCGTCGTTGCCGTGCGCACGGATGCACAGCGGCTCGCCCGCCTGCACCCCGGCGAGGTAGGTGGCCAACTGACGATCCGCCTCGGCCTGGGTGAGGCCGGCGTCGATGGGCAGGAGGGCGCCCCACGCGGCCGCACCCGAATCGGGTCCTTCAGACTGGCCGCGGGTATTCGGATCCTGTGTCGCCACGATGAACATGACATCCTCCATAGGGCTAACCGCTTCGTCGAGCGGACGAAAAGCAGGTTATCCCGGTAGTCGAAGAATGACCCTGTCGGTTATCTGGCTCAGATTACTTCCGTCGCCTGTCGGACAATTATCGACGGCCGTTAATAAGAGCCGGTTCACTTCGACGGCAGTTGTTCCCGTCTCTTCGCGCAGGCGGATAGGGGCACCTGCTCAGCTGGCGCCGTTGGAGCGCTTGACGAGGTGCTGCACCCACTTGTCGAACTTGCTGCTGGCCCCGCCGGCCAGACCGGCCAGGTCCTGCTCGGTCACCACGCCACGGTCGGTCAGCGACACGATGAGGCTGCGCAGCCGTCGGTAGTCGTCCGCCTCGGAGGGCTCGACGGGACCGCCGCCACCAACCTGCCGTTGCAGGTCCTGGAGGATGTCCATCATCTGCGGCAGTGTCTCGATGACCTGCGAGAGGCCGGTCTCGTGCGGGCTCGACGAGCCGCGGAGGTCCTGTAGGGTGAGCGCGACGGACATCGGGGTGACGATGTCGGCATCGGTCGTGATCGCGTCGATGGCACGGCCCAACTGCTCCATGGCCGAGTGCACGCTGTCCAGGTCGGTGTGGTCGACCAGGATCGTCCGCATGCCCTGCACGTCGAAGGGGAGCTGCTGGTCCTTCGCCATCAGTTGCACGAAGGGTTTGCGTAGCGCGTGCCGCACCGCCAGTTCGTAGAAGACGTTGGCGTTCTGATCGGTGAGGTCGGCGATGACCAGGTCATTCTGGATGATCCGGTCGAGCACCTGTGAGGTGATCAGGCCGGCGCGTTCGATCTCGTCACCCCGGATCGCCTGGTAACCCCGGGCCTCGACGACCGGGCGGATGACGTGTTTGAGGATCTGGTCGCTGCGGCGGCGGATCTCGGAGCCCTCCGGGCCGATCGGAGCGATGACGAAGCACTCACGTCGGCTGGGCTGCCCGTTAGCGTCCCCCATGCGGCACAGCGTAGAGGAGATCGTCAAGCCTCGCTGTCACCCCGGTCGCGCCTCGGCCCGCTCCCAGCGGGCGTGGTGCGCGGCGAGCAGTCGTCCGGCGTCGTCCACCGCGTGGGGAGTCACCCGTTCCGAGGCCCACCGGTCGAGGACCGGTGCCATGCCCTCGACCAGACGCCGGCCGACCGGGGTCAGGCGTGGCTGCGCGGCCAGCACCCGCACGGTTTGCCTGGCGGCCCGGGTCCAGCGGACGAACTCGACCTCGGCGTGGTGCCGGGCCGCCCGATCTTGCTCGATGAGCCGTTGCCGTCGCCAGAAGCCGGCCACCCCCAGGTGGGCGTACGCGCCGTGCAGCAGACCCTCCAGGGGGCGGGGGTCGGGCCGCCACGGCGCGTAGAAAGACTCGTTCGGACCAGGCTCCACCAGGGGGAAGAGGTCAGTCAGCGCGGCCAGCTTCAGGTGTTGGATCTCGTGGGCGAGAGTGACCGCGGCGGCGCGGGAATCCGGCGGCAGCGACATCGCCACCGCGCCGAACCCGTGATGGAACGTGCCGCTGCGGACCCCGGACCGCGGCGCTTCGAGCGGTACCAGCGCGCGCAGCGCCACCGACACCTCCTCGGCGACCGCCCGGTGCTCGTCGGTGAGCAGACGCCACGCCCCGCGTAGCCGGTGCTGCCACCTACCCGGGTCGCGCACGAAACCGGCGATCGGGTGGGCGCGGCCCTCGGCCCCCATCGGCACGTGCCGCCAGGTGCCGGTGTCCAGCAGCAGCCGCAGCGCCAACCCGCCGTGGGTGGCGCGCAGCTCGGGGACGGGCCGCCAGCGGTGGTCGGGCGGGTGGTCGTACCCGATCTCGGTCCGCTCCCCGGCGCAGCGCACCTCGGCCCGCCCGCCCACGCAGCGCACGCGGGCGCGGGTCGCCGCGGGGTCGACCCGCAGGGTGCCGAGGCCGGGCAGGTCCAGCCGGCCCGGCGTGGCCGGGTCGAGCGGCACGTCCAGGTCGGCGTCCGCCCGGGCCCGCACCACCGCGGCGGCGGCGACCGCCGCGAGCAGACCGGGGTACGCTGCCGCGCGGTCACCCCGATGCAGCAGCGCCGCGGTGCCGAAGGCCCAGGCGGCCACCGGCGGATGGCCCCACGCCGCCCGGCGCTGGCCCTGCTCCAGGCCGCCCACCACGCGGTACGCCGCCTCGACCGCCGCCCGGTCCGGATGGTCCACCCGGTGGGTGAGGACGACCAGCGACCGGACCAGCAGCAGGTTCTTGCTGTGCTGGGCGGCGCGCAGCAGCTCAAGGGCGGCTGGACCGCCTCCGCCCGTGGCGAGCCCGTCGACGACCCTCCCGGGCAGCCGGTGTCCGGCTGTCGTCACCGGTGCGCCTCCCGCACTGCTGCCACGTCCCGCCGCAGGGTGCGGCGGATGTGAGCGATGAGCCGGTACAGGTCCGCGCAGTAGACCGACGGGTTGTCGAAGCCGCGGCCGGCGTGCCACCGGTGCGTGTAGAGGCCGCCGCCGCAGACCTGGCGCAGGTCGCAGGCGCGGCACTGGGCGCAGAGCCCGGCCACCCCGGACTGCTGGGCACGGACGCCGGGCTGGTCCAGCGCGGCGTCGAAGGTGTCCCGGTCGACGTGCAGGCTGGTGCTGCCGGCACCGGCGTGGGCGGCACCGAGGGTGTCGTCCATCTCGATCGCCCCGTCGGTCTCCACCACCGCCACGGCAACCGGGCTGACCCCCACCCCGGCCAGCCGGGAGGAGCCGCCCAGCAGGAGCTGGATGATCTCGTCGAAGAGGCGGATCCGGGTCTGTCGACCGTCGTCGGCGTACCACTCGTCGAAGACGGCGGTCAGCCAGTCTGCGTACGGGGCCTGCCGTGGGTCGGCGGGGCGACCCGCGGGCGGCGACGACCAGGTGCCGTGTGGCAGCAGGAAGTCCACCACCGGCGGACGGTGGGCCAGCAGGCTGCGGTAGGTCCGGACCGGATCGTTGCGAAGGTCCACAGTGCACAGCAGTCCGTTGAACAACCGCCGGTATGACCCGGTCAACTGGTCCAGGGCGGCCTCGACCCGGTCGTGGCTGCCCCGACCGTCCGGACCTCGCCGATGCCGGTCGTGCGCCGCGCGGTCCCCGTCGAGGCTGACGCTGACCCCGACGTCGAGCCGGTCGAACAGGCGCAGGAAGGGGCCGTCCAGGCGGACGCCGTTGGTCTGCACCGCGATCCGCGCGGGCACTGGGGCGGCACCGCGCCGCAGCAGCTCGACGGCCCGTTCGACACCGGCGACCCCGGCCAGCAGCGGTTCCCCGCCGTGCAGCACGACGCTCACCCCATCCAGGCGGTGCTGGCGGGCGTGCTCGCCGATCCGCTCACCTGTGCGTGCGAGTGTCGCCGCTGACATCGTCCGGGGCCGGGACCGCCAGCGTTGGTCGGCCATCGTGTAGACGTAGCAGTAGTCGCAGGCCAGGTCGCAGCGGCTGTGAAGCTTCACCACGAACTGTCGGAAGGGGACCGGACGCCCCGGTGGCACGGAGCAGACCACCGTGCCGGGTGACGGCCGGCGGCCGCCAACGGGTCCGGGCATTAGACGCTCCGCCGTCCTGTCGGTCGCCGGTCGGGCCACCTACCAGGGTGGAGCATACATTGACAGGCGACGTTCCGGGTGCCGCAGCTGACCGGCCGGTGCCCGGACGAACCCGTCCTACCTGGTCCGTTCGCCATCCGGGTGTCCGTCGTCGGGGCGGCGCACGGTTATCATGAGCACACTCAGCGGATCTGGCCACCGGTCAATGTCTGGCCCGGCGGTGGGGGCGACCGGGCGCGGCACGACACGGAGACAGGCGGTGGTCGGAGATGGACACCGAAGAGGACGACCTCCGTTCCGACCTGATCGACCTGACCGACGTGGACCTCGCCGCGCTGGACGCGATTCCCGGTGGTGTGCTCGTCGCCGCACTGGCACGACTCGACCGCCGCGCCGCCGCCGGTGACCAGTACGCAGGCTTCGAAAGCGCCCTCGATGGCGACGACTGACCCCACGGGTGCCGCGGCGACGCAGGCTACCCGCACCATTGCCCGGTTCGGGGGAGACCGATGAACATCAGCAGGGATGAGACACCGGGTGTCGTCACGATCGTCTCGTTCGTGTCACCCTCCGACGACACCGGCCGCAGCAGCGCGGTGGCCAACGTCGCCTGGATCCTCGCCGGCAACGGCAAGAAGGTGCTCGCCGTCGACTGGTGTCCGAAGACCCCCCGGGTCTACGACTTCCTGCGCCCGGCGCAGGTGGATGCCGTCGCGGCGGCCCGGGAGCTGGGCGAGGACCTTGCCGCCGCGCTCACCCCCGCGTCGGACGCGTCGCCGGCGTCGCCCTCCACGGTGATCGCGCCGCCCGCGCCCGAGCAGGGCATCCTCTACCGGTACGCGGTGTCGGGCTCGACCGCGACGTTCAGCATGGTCGGCCTCGGTGCCACCACCGATGGGTTGCCCACCGGGGATGCCGCCCGCATCCGGCAGTTGCTCCAGCAGGCCGACTACGACTACGTCCTCATCGACGCCCCGGTGGACCTGAGCGCACCGGGGATCACGCACTGCGCGGTGCTCAGCGACGTCGCGGTGGTCTGCATGCCACCTCGTCGACTGTCCGTGCAACATGCCGCCGGGCTCGCCAAGGAGCTGCAGCAACGGGCCGTCGGCGGGATCCGGGTGCTCGCCGCGCCGACCCTGCACGAGGTTCCCGACCCCGGGCACGGCGGGTCCCGTGACTACGTCCGGCAAGCCTTCGGTTGGCTGTTGGAGAAGCCGCCGGGCGCCGCCTCCAACCCCGCCGCGGCCGGGATCGTGGAGGTGCCGGCGCACAACTACGACACCTTCGACGACGTGCTGTCCGTGCTCGCCGACGAGCCGAACGACGCGAACAGCCCGTTGACCGCGTACGAGCGGATCACGGAATGGATCAGCGGCGGTGACGTCACCCGGGCGGCGCCCGTCGCGGAGCGGATCCGCCGGCGTTACCGGCATGCGGTGCTGCTGGACCCGGCGGAGAATCTCGGCGACATGGTCGTGACGTACGACCCGGTCGACCGGCCCTGGGCGGACTGGATCGGCGGGCAACTGCGCCGGGCGGGCGTCCGGACCCACCTGAGGGCGACGGGCTCCGGCGCACAGCCCGACTTCGCGCAGCACACCACTGTGCTGGCGGTCCTCTCGCCCGATCTCGCCGGGACGGACCTGACCGGGCTTCGCCCGGCCGGCGCTGACCGGTCGACGGAGGTGCTCGGCGTGCTGGTGGCCGGCGACGCGTGGCGGGAGCCGTTCGACCCCGAACGGGTCGTCGACCTGCGTGCCGCCGACGCCGTCCGGGCGCAGTCGTTGCTGCTGAGCCAACTCGGTCTGATCGCCCCCGCGCAACCGTCCGGCGACCTGCGCAACGTGCCGCGTTACCCGGCGGACCCCGACCGCCGGGTGCGGTTCAACGTGCCACCCCGTAACCCGTCGTTCGTCGGGCGCGACGACTATCTTGAGCGGCTGCGCGACCACCTCACCAGCCAGGACGGCCCAGTGACCCTCACCGGCGGGGCGGGAGTCGGCAAGAGCGAGCTGGCGCGGGAGTTCGCCCACCGGTTCGCCTACGACTACGACGTGGTCTGGTGGATTCCCGCCCAGGACCGGGAGACCGTGCAGACCGGGCTCGGTGCGCTCGCCGACGAGATCAAGGCGGTGGACAGCACCGGGGCGGCAGAGGCTGCGCTGAAGGCACTTTCCGCGGCCGACGGCGCCTTCCAACGCTGGCTGCTGATCTACGACAACGCCGACGACGGGAACGTACTGACCGGCCTTCGACCGCGTGACGGTGTCGGCCACGTCCTGATCACCTCGCGGGACGACGGCTCCTCCGGGTTGCCGTCCCCGTTGGAGGTCGCCGCCCTGACCGGCGACGAGAGCGTCGCGATGCTGCGCCGGGTGCTCGGCATCAGTACTGAGGACGCCCGGTCGGTCGCGGTGGCGCTGGAGCACCTGCCGCTGGCCCTGCGTCTGGCGACCGCCTGGATGCGTCAACGTGCCCTGGGGCTGGAGCGCGCCGGGGTGCCCAGCCTGGAGGCGGTGGGCCAGGGCGTACGGGAGTTGCTGGTCGCGCTGGACGGGCAGTCCGACGAGGATCCCGGCGAACACATTCCCGGATCGCACACCTCCAGCGTCGCCCGGGTCCTGCGGGTGACATTGGAGGCGCTGCGGGCCACCTCCTTCGGCGACCTGGCCATCCGGTTGGCCGAGCTGAGCGCCTTCCTCTCCCCGGAGGGCGTCGGGCTGCCGCTGCTACGGTCCACGTCGATGCTGACCCAGCTCGCCGCGGCGTCCGGCAGCCCCACGGACGAGCTACTGCTCGACGCCGGTGAGGTGGACCTTGTCCTCACCGTCGGTGCCCGCTTCGCGCTGTACGACGTCGACTGGGGGCACGGGTCGGCGTTGCGGATGCACCGCGCCATCCAGGTGCTGCTTCGAGAGGCCATCCCCGAGCCGCAGCGGTGCGAGCGGCACCAGCAAGTCCTCCAGGGCCTTGCCGGCTACGCTCCGACCGATCCGGAGGCCGACGCTCGCCGCTACACCGACGTCTTTGACGAACTGCAACAGCACCTCGTCCCCGCCGGCGCGCTGGAGTCCGACGACCAGCAGGTCCGTCACTGGGTCGTCAAGCAGGTGCGTCACCTCTACCTGTCCAATGACAGTGACACCTGGCGATCCGCGCTGCTGCTGGCCTCGGCGGCGTGCGATCGGTGGGACGGCGGCGACGAACTCGACCAACTGACCATGCGGCTGTTCGTTCAGACCGCGAATCTGCAGCGGGCGCTGGGCAACTACCAGGAGGCGCTGCGTCTGGACGAGCGGGTGCTCAGCGAGCAGCGTCGCCGCTACGGGCTGCGCCACATCCACACTCTTGTCGCCGGTCGCGGTCGAGGCGGTGACCTGCGCGGCCTCGGCCGATTCGAGGACGCCCTGGTGGAGGACCAGGCCACCTTCAAGGGTTTCCGCGAGGTCGTCGGCGACGACCACCCGAGCACCCGGATGGCGGTGAACAACCTCGGTATCTCGTTCCTGCTCACCGGTGACGCCCCGGAGGCCCTGCGGTTGGCTCGCCAGGAACGCGACCGCCGGATGCTGCTGTTCGGCCCGGAAGACCCGCGGACCTGGCGGGCATCGTGCCAGGTCGGCACGTGCGAGCGGGAGGTCGGCGAGTATGAGCAGTCACTGGCCACCCTGCGGGAGGCTCTGGCCCGCATCCACGAGCTGCCCAGCGGCAGCCTTCTCGACGAGTTGCGGGTCCACCGCAGCCTCGCCGTCACCGAACGACGCCTCGGTCTGACCATACCGGCCAAGAAGCGCAGCGCCGAGACGTACAGCGGCTATGTCAAGAACCTCGGCGAGGATCACCCCCTCACCCGGGGCAGCCTGCTCAGTCTGGCAGCCGACTACTACCGGGCCGGCGACGCCGGGATCGCCGTGAAGAGCGCCATGCGCTGCCTGCGCGGCTACGAGCGGAAACTGGCGGCGGGGCACCCCTTCACCGCCGTCTGCTCGGTCAACCTGAGCCTGTTCCAGCGTGGCCTGGGGGAATTTGACCAGGCCGTCTGGTATGGCGAGCGCGGTCTGCGTTCGCTGCGCGCCAAGCTCGGCGACGCGCACCCGTGGACGTTGGCGGCGACCACCGCCCAGGCCGGTCACCTGGCCGCCGGCGGCGATCCGGGCGGCGCGCTGTCGGTGCAGGAGGAGGCGCACGCGACAGCCCTGAGCTACCTCGGCCGCGGCCATCCGGTGACCCGGGACGCTGCCGCGAATCGCACGGCGATCCGCGCGCTGTGCGACGGCACCCCCGGTGGTGCTGCCGCCCTGACCGACACCGACATCGATGTGCCGCAGAGCTGAGGGAGCGACCTGGTGACCGATCCGGAACTGCACGACGTCCTGATCGAGGAGTCGGCCGAGCAGGACGTCCCGGGTTTCCGTAAGAAGCGTGACCTCTGCCGAGGGTTGCTGCTCGGTGGTTACGGCGTCTACCACGTGGCCCACTACACCACTGGCGTGCTCGACTTCGCGCTGGACCTGCTCGACCATCCCTCCACCCCGGTACCCGACGCCGAGACGACCCCGGAGCAGCGCCGCGAGGGGTACCGCCGTGTCGGCGCCCAACTGGTCTACCGGGTCAGCGAGCTGAACCGCCGGTTGGGCGAGTTGCACACCGGGGCGCTGATCCGCACCGTTGTGCAGACCCACACGGGTCTCGTCTTCTGCAACTCCGTGGTGGGTAACGAGCACGTGGTCGGCTTCGCCGCCGTACCCGGAACGGACATCGAGCCGGTGGCCGACCTGGATCGGGTCAGCGTCGTCGACCAGGCCGCCGCGCAGGTCGCCACCGACCTGCGCCGGCTGCTGCGGCAGCGGTCGCAGAACCCGGGCGGTTGGGAAGGTGGAGTGGGCGATGAGCCGCGCGGGGGCACCGCGCCCGGCGAGGGCTTCCCGCCTCACCTGAGCGGGGCGTCCGCGCCGGACGGGGCGATCATGGCGGTGCTGCGCCCGGACCGACTGCACTATCTGAGCCACCACCGGGCGGGTGAGCAGGCGTGGGCCGTCGACATCCTCGGCCACCCCGACCTGGGCACGTTCTTCAACCGGGGTGTCACGGTGGCGGATCGGCGCGACCGCTACCAGCGCCTCGCCGGTGACCTGTCGTTGCTGGCACTGCAGGTGGGTCGGGACCTGCGCCGGGCCGTCGCCGGGGACGTCACCCGGCTGGTGCTCGACGTGGAGATGGGTGCCATCTACCACTACCGGCTGTCCGCGGACGACTACCTGGTCGGCGTCACGCTGGACCAGGACATGGTCGCCCTCGCCGACCAGGAGATGGCGGCCGTGGCCCGACGGCTCACCGCGCCGGCCTGAACTCTGCCGGCGGGTCACGTGGTTCGCGATTGAGGTGATTGCCCGGCGCCGATATCCTCACTTCGGATCAACGGGGGTTCGACGTGTCGGTTGGGTGGCCGTGACCGTACTGGCGAGATCAGTGGCCGTTGTCGCCGCCGCCGTGGCCGGGCTGGTCGTGGCCTGGGCCGGCGACGTGGACGGGCTCGAACGCGCCGATGCCTACCTCATGCTCGCCTCGGTCCTGCTGGCGGTGGGCCTGGTCGGCAGCACCCGGGACATCAGCCTCGCCGAGGTCCGCGCCCACCTGGGCACCGTGTTGCTGGCCGTCACCGTCGGTGTGGTCGCCAAGGCCGCGCTCATCGCCGCGGTGATGGTGCTGATCTTCCAGGACCCCGCGTTCCTGGTCCTCGGTGTCGCCGTCGCCCAGATCGATCCGCTCGCGGTAGCCGCGATGAGCCGGCCCGACCGCACCTCCGCGCGGGCGCGTTCCATCCTGTCCATCTGGGCGTCGTTCGACGACCCGATCACCGTGCTGCTCACCGTCTACGTCTCCGCGTTCGCCCTTGACCTCAGCGGAGGTGACGGCGGCGCGCTCGCCGGCGCGATCAGCGACCGGCCCCTGGATCTGCTGCTCGACCTGCTCGCCAACGTGGCCTTCGCTGCGGGCGCCTGGCTGCTGTGGCGGCTGCTCCATGCCGCTGGCCTCCGTGACGACGCCCCCCGCCCCCGGGTCCGTAGGGCGCTCAACTGGCTTGCCGTGGCGCTGCTGATCGCGCTGGTCCTCTTCGGCGCGTGGCAGTTCCTCATGCTCGGCCTGGCGCTGGCCGGGCTCTTCTTCCGACCCCGACTCGGCCCCGTCGTCGGCCGGTCCACCCAGGCGGCGTACCTGGTCGCCACGTTCCTGCTCGGGCTGTTGCTCGTGCACGGTGTCGACATCGTCCCGGGCGTGGTGCTCGGTCTCGCCGCCGTGACGGCGCACCTGGTGGTGTCGCTGCCGATCACCCGTGGCCTGCCCACGACCGACCGGCGTTATCTCGCCTGGGGGCAGCAGAACGGCATCACCGCGGTGATCCTCGCCCTCGTCCTCGAACGGGACTTCCCCGGAACGGTGGGGATCGTGGCGACGGCCATCGTGGTCATCAACATCACCCACGCCGTGGCCACGGCTGTGCTGGACCGGCGTCTGCCCGGCAACCCTGGCAACGTCCCACCCCGGCCGGACGCCGACCCGACCGGGCCGCCCCGAATGCGCGACGGCTCACCGGAGCGCGCCCTGAAACCGGAACGCTGAACCCGACCGACGCGCTCAGCCAGCCAGCAACAACTGACGGACCCGACCGCCCAAACCGTCGAAGACCGATCGGGCCTGTGACCAGGTACGCGACCGTTCGACCGGATCGCCCCCGTCCTCGGCGCCCGTGCCGGAGGCGGCCAACCCACTGAGCGTGTCCAACTGGAACAGCGGCAGATACTCGGCGATCCCGTCGTATGTCTCGCAGAGCAGGTCCAACCGCTCCAGGTCCGTCGGTTGGGGATTCGCGCGGTGGCCGTCGTACCACTGCTCGACCCCCTCCCGGAACGCCTCGATGAGGCGGCGGAGGACCACCGACGTGCCGACCGCACGTTGTACGTCCCGGGAACGCAGCAGCGACCGTAGCGCCTGCCCGCCGTCGGCGCCGCCGACGGTCGCGACCCGGTGCGGCGCGAACGCGTCGCGTAACCGGCGCTCGAACCCGGCGATCTGATCCAGTGCCGCGATGGCCTCGACGAACACCCGTGCCACCCGCCCCGGCAGCGGCAGCGTCGCCCCCGGATGCCGCTCCGGGACGACGCTCAGCCGCCCCGCCGGGCCGGTGAGATCCTGACGCAGCTCCCCCCGCATCTCGTCGAGCTGGTACGACAGGTGTTCGATGGACCGTTGGGTGTTGCTCTGTTGGCGGTGGATCCGTTCGACGCGTTGGCGCACCGAGGTGAGCGCGTCCGCCCCGATCGCCTGCTCCAGCCGTCGCATCAGGGCCTTGACGCTGCCCGACAGGTCCTCGGCGAACGACTGCGGGTCGTGGACGATCGGCTCGACGCTGAACGTGCCGGCGAGTTCCGCGGCGAACTCCGCGGGCAGGTGACCGACAACCACGAGGATCACCTCGCTGTCCGCGACCGCCGCCCGGATCGCGACGACCCGCCGGTTGAGGTCGTCGACCTCCTCGGCCTTGAGGACCGACTCCGTGAGCAGCACGCAGCAGCCGGCGTTGCGCTCCTCCACGGGTATCCAGAAGTCGACCGGCAGGTCGCGCATCGACCCGACCAGGTGATCCCGCTGGTACGACCAGCCGTCCTGGGTGAGCACCCGCCGTACGTCGGCGGCGACGTCCTGCCGGTTGGCCAGGTCGAACTGGACCCGGACCACCTCACGGACCATGACGTGGGTGACGGGTGTGCCGGCCTGGGCGGCGCGCTGGAAGAGGTGGTAGCAGAGCCGGATCACCCGCCGGGGCACCCCGTCGGCGAGATTGGCCAGGTATTCGGTGGTCTCCACGGTGAACGGCGCGAGTTGGGCCGTGCCGGACGCACGCAGCTGCGTCTGCCGGATGAACGTGCGGACGTCCTCGCCGGTCAGCGCCGACATCCGCACGATCGGCCCGATCCGCTGCCGCACGTCGGTGCTCAGGAGATGCAGCATGTCGGGTAGCCCGGCGATCACCAGGAAGGCTCCGGCGGAGGTGAACACCCCGAGCAGCCGTTGCAGGCGGGCCATCGTCTCCGGGTCGGGTCGCCCGCCCGCAGTGAGGATCTTGTCCAACTCGTCGAGGACCAGCACGAAACGGTCGTGCCGTCGGCTGTGCAGCAGCGCCAGCACGCCCATCGCCTCGACGGCGGTGGCCTCGACGTCCGCACTGGGAGTCACACCGGCGGCGAGCAGCGCGGGGCCCGGTGGGTGACCCGACAGCCAGTCCCAGGCGACCGCCTCGGTGCTCGGGTCGAGCAACATCGCCAGAGCGGTGCCGAAGGCCGGATTGGTGGTGACGTCCGCGAGGCTCGCACGCAGCCGTCCGACGAGACCGTCAACGGGGCGGGTGGTGCCCGTGGGGTCGGGCAGGTACGCGGTGAGCAGCTCGCGCACCTCGTCGCGGGACAGCCGGGACAGGAACCGCCGGTGCAGTGACAGGAAGGTGTCACCCGGCGCGTCCAGGTAGATCGCCTGCCCCGCCGCTCCGGTGACGCTGCGGGCGTGGGCCAGCAGCTCGACCGCGAGATGGGTCTTGCCGGTGCCGTAGTCACCGACGAGGGCGACCACGGCGCCGACACCGGTGCGCAGGTAGTCGTCGAGTTGGTCGGTCGCATCGCGGACGGCGGCGGTGACCACAGTGTTCGCGCCGACGCCCTGCTCGGTCACCCTGGCCACGGCCGTCGGCGAGAAAGGATTGACCGGGCCTACTGCCGGTGGACCTCCGGTTGCGTCCATCTCCGTGATCCTCCGGTAGGTCCGGCCTGGGCGCCAGGTGTCGGGGGACCGGAGGCCGACCCGCTCGTGCGCCCCCTCCGGCCCGTCTTGCAATCGTAGCCCGCGGAGGCCACCCGGGGGGACCGGTACGCGGCTGCGGGCTGCGGCGCTCACCTGCAAAAAGAGCCGATCAGCCGGGGTGCCGATGGTCCGGTCGGATCGACTGCGTCGAATACGCTGTTGCGGTGGACTGCTCCGGCCAGATCGCGGGTCGGTCCGCATGTCGCGCGCGTGGACGGAGGGCATCGGGCCGTCCGTCCGGCGACACTGGTGCGACGACGGTCCCGTAGACGAGGGAGTTGGTCGATGACGGGTCCGGTTCCCGGCGCGTACCGCCCGGCCGGGAGGGCACTGCGGATGGTCTTCGCGGTGATCGGCCTGGTCGCGCTGGTGCTTGGCTACGTCGGCTTCGACCGGCTGCTGCGGGCCGAGCCGGGCGCAGGATACGACGTGTACGACGTCGTCTACTACGACATCCAGCTCTTCGTGCTGGGCGCGGAGCCCTTGCAGGATCCCGGCCCGTACCCGTGGCAGTTGCAGGTCGCCCGGTTCGCGGCCCCGCTGTTCACCCTGCTCGCGGTGGTGGAGGCCAGCCGACTGCTGCTGGCCGCCGAGATCCGGCGGCTGCGTGCGCGCCGGGCGCGGGGGCACTCCGTGGTCTGCGGAGACTCCCAGTTCGCCCAGATGCTCGCCGACCGGCTGTTCAGCGAGGGTGAGCGCGTCGTCGTCGTCCGCGCCGAGCCGTTCGGGCCACTCGAGTACCGTCGGCGCCGCTACCTAGGCGTCACCGGGGACCCGACGAGTCCCGAGGTGCTGCGCGGCGCCGGCCTGCCGCGCGCCCGCACCGTGTACGCCTGCACCGATGACGACGACCGCAACCACGACATCGCCAACGCGGCAAGCCGGCTGATCCAGGACCGGCGGCAGCCAGCCCGGGTCTACGTGCAGGTCCACGACCCGGAGATGTGCCTGTCGTTGCAGGCCCGCCGGCTGGGGGCCGCCGGTTCGAGCCGGCTGCGACTGGACTACTTCCACGTCGACGACGTCGCGGCCCGGGCCCTGCACCGGCACCACCCCCTGCCCGCCACGACTCGACGACCGGTGCGGATCCTCATCGCCGGTCGGGGCAGCTTCCGTCGCGCCGCGCTCGTGGCCAGCGCGCGGCACTGGCAACTGCGCCAGACCGAGGCGCCGGCCGGTCGGCCCCTGCCGCCGCTGCACGTCGACCTGGTTGCCCCGGACGCCGCCGCCGAACTCGAACTGGCGAGCGCCCGGCACCCCTTCCTGCCCCACGCGTGCCAGGTGCGGGCGTACGACCTGGACCTGGACGGTCTGGTCGAGTCGGGAATGCTGCGCCACGGCTACGACCGGCTCTACGTCTGCGCGGAGGACGAGCGCACCGGGCTCCAGTTGGCGTTGGACACGCCCGCCCTCTGGCAACGGGCGGAGAGCATCGTGTTCGTACCCGTGTACCGGCAGGCGGCCCTCGCTGCCGCGTTCCACGGCGACCGGCGGCACGACCTGCTCGACGAGGTGCACGGGCGGCTTCAGCTCTACCCGGTGCTGACCCGGGCCTGCGACGCCCAGTTGATCGCCGAGGACCTCACCGAACGGCTGGCCCGGCAGATCCACGAAAAGTATCTCCAGTCGCGGCTGACTGCCGGGGTGCGCCTGGGCGCGTCCCCGGCCATGGTGGAGTGGTCCCGGCTTCCCGAGTCGCTGCGCCGCGCCAACCGCGCCCACGTGCAGGACATCGCGGCGAAGCTGTTGAGCCTCGGCTGTGTGGTGGCGCCCCGCCACGGCCCCACGGCCGGTACGGCGGACCCGGGCGCCAGCCGGGCCATCGACGACCGGATCGACGAGCTGGCCCGGTTGGAGCACGAGCGGTGGTGCCGGGAACGACGGGGGGAGGGCTGGCTGTACGGCGAGCCGCGCGACGACGCCCGCCGCCGGCACCCCACGCTGCGGCCGTGGGACGAGCTGACGCCGGACGTGCAGGAGATGAACCGGAACGAGATCCGGGCGCTGCCGGAGGTGTTGTCCGACGCCGGCTTCGAGATGATCCGGCTGGCCGCTGATCCCGCTGATCCCGCTGATCCCGTCGATCCCGCTGATCCCGCTGATCCCGCCGAAACGCCGTCGCCGCCCCGGCAGGCAGGCGGCCCCGGTGAGGCCCCGCGAGCGCCAGGTGATGCGTCAGGCGAGAGGATCGGTGGATGACGCTGGACCATCGACCGGTCCGGGTGGGAGTCACCGGGCACATCAACCTGACCCCCGCCACCGAACGGCTCGTGTACGACGCTCTGCGTACCGAGCTTCGCCGGATCAGCGGGGAGCCGGTGCGGGGTGTCACCTGCCTGGCCGCCGGCGCCGACCAGGCATTCGCGCGGGCGGTGCTGGCCAGCGGCGGCGCGTACGAGGTGGTGCTGCCGGCGCCCGACTATCGGGAGCGAATAATCCACCCGGCCAACCGCGCGGCCTTCGACGACCTGCTCGGCCGGGCGGTCGAGGTCGTCCACACCGGGTTTGAGCAGTCCGGCACGGCGGCGTACGTGGCCGCCAACCGAGAGCTGCTGCGCCGGGTGCACCGGTTGGTGGCCGTCTGGGACGGGGAACCCGGCTGTCACGCGGCGGCGCCCGACCGGACCGTGAGCTGGGCGCGGCAGCGCGACATCCCGACCAGCATCGTGTGGCCGCCCGGCGCCCAGCGGACCACCCCCGCGGGCTGAGCGCTGCGATCCTTGGTTTCGGTGCAGCATCCGTGTCGTGCCTGCACGCCATTGGTGAGGCAGAGCTCAGCTGGCGCGTCCATCACGTTCGGTAGCGCGGTTCATGTCTGAACCAGGCCCGACCCCCAATCTGTCGTCACGTCACGAGTCGGTAGTGGGGAACGCGAGGGCTGCGTTCCTCCACCTCCCCGCGATCTTGCACTTTCTGTCGCGACAAATAACGCAGACTTCCGCGTACCGGCGACCAAAACTGCAAGATCGGCGCAGTGCGGCGGGGCCGGGCGAGGGGCGGGGCGTCCGTATCATCTCGGCATGACACGGTTCAGTCGGCGGGCGGTGTTGCTGGCCGGCAGCGGGCTGCTACTTGGTTGTTCGCGGCGGGCTGAGGCGGGTGAGGTTCACCTGCGACTGGCTACCGGGCCGGCGGGGGCGGTTTACCGGCGGATCGGTGGTGCGCTGGCCGAGCACATCTCCGAGCAGGTGCCGGGTGCGACGGTGACGACTGTGCCGAGCGGGGCGTCCACCGACAACATCCGGATGCTGCGGGCCGGCGAGGTGCACCTGGGGTTGACCAGCCTGGATGCGCTGATCACCAGCGACGGCAGCGCCCCCGGAGGGCTCTCGGCGATCTGCCGGCTCTACGACAGCCATCTGCACCTTGTGGTCATGGCCGGTTCGGCGATCGACGAGTTTCGGGACCTTGCGGGCAAGCGCGTGTCGCTCGGCGCGCACGACTCTGGCACCGAGTTCACGTCGCGGCGGGTGCTGCAGCTCGGCCCGGTGCGCGCCGACGGGCGGAACCTCAGCCAGGCCGAGTCGGCGGCGGCGCTGCGCGACGGCACGATCGACGCGATGTTCTCCCTGACCGGCGTCCCCACACCTGCCATCACCGAGTTGGCGCAGCGGCACCCGATCCGGCTGATCCCGCTGGACGCGCAGGCCGCCGGGCTCTTCGCCGCGTACCCGGGTCCCTACGCCCCGGCCATGATCCACGCTGCTGCGTACGCCGGCGTCCCGGCCACCCGCACCGTCGCCGTACCGAACGTGCTGCTCGCGCGCGACGACCTGCCTGACGATCTGGTCTACGCCATCACCGACACGGTCTTCCGGCACACCGGCGCGCTCACCTCCGCTGGCCGCGACGGCGCCGAAGCCCTTCCGGAGGCGTGGCAGATCAACGTGCGTACCGGAATCTCCACCGCGTCGGTCCCGCTCCATCCGGGCGCGGCGGCCTGGTTCCGCGACCGCAAGCGCTGACCCGAAACCACGTCAGACCGAGGCGGGAGCGGCCGGCGACGCCGCCTGAGGAACGACAGGCAACACCACCACCGCGGCGAGCCCGTGCCCGGACCCGTCCGGACGCGGCAGGCCCTCCTCCAGCCGCAGCTCACCCCCGGCCGCCCCGACCAGGTCGGCGCAGATTGCCAGGCCCAGGCCGGTCCCGGACACGTTCTGGTGCCGCGGTGAGCGCCAGAACCGTTGCAACGCCTGGGCCCGCTCGGACACGTCGATGCCCTGGCCGTCGTCCCGGACGGCGACGGTGACCACCGCAGCAGCGGGAGCAATCTGGGCAACCACCTCCACGACCTGCGCGTCGGACAGCCGCAGCGCGTTGCTGATCAGCTCGTCGAGGATGCTTCCCAGGCCGCCCGGCGGCTCCAGCAACCGCAAACCCGGGGGTACGTGGACAGTCAGGGTCTGCCCGGCCGTGGCCGTCAGCGCCCGCCACCTGTCGACCCGGGTCGCCAGCACCTCGTCGAGGTCGACCGGTGACGCCGTCCGCATGCTCTCCATCCGCGCGCTGGCCTGGAGCGAGTTCAGCATCCGCTGCATGGCCTTGAGCTCGTCGACGGCGACGTCGTACACCTGCTGCCCGTCGCCCTCGGCCCGCAGGTGTGGTGCGAGGCTCTCCACGGCGAGCCGGAGGCTGGTCAACGGGTTGCGCAACTGGTGTGATGCGTCGGAGACGAAGGCGCGCTGTCGCTGCGCGGCGTTCTCGACGGCGTCCATCATGGTGTTGAACGACTGCGCCAGCCGCCGCAGCTCGATGGGGCCGGCCTCGGCGTCGGCGCGGATGGTCAGGTCGCCCGCGGAGATCCGCGAGGTCGCGGCGTCCAGTTTCCGCACCGGCCGTAGCACCCACGCCGACACCGGCCAGGCGACGGCCGTCAGCGCGAGCAACGGCAGCAGCCCGAGCCCGGCCAGCCGGGCCCAGCGTACGAGGATCAGCTCGCGCGTCCTGGACAGGTCGGAGATCGTCACGACGGCGCCGACGACCTCACTGTCCCGGCCGACCGGCTCCGCCACGACGAGTGCGGAGTCGTCCCACGGCGCCCACTCCCAGGACGGTTCGGACCGCGCACCGGCGAGCGCCGCGGTCACGATCCGGGGCAACGCCGCCTCGGCGCGCGCCGCCTCCTCGTACGCGTCGGTTGGTCCGAGCAGCACCGCGCCCGACGTGTCGATCAGCGCGACCGGGATGCCGTAGAGCTCGTGGTACCGCGTCAGCTCCTGCTGTAACGCCTCGGTGCGGCCGGTCGCCAGCGCGGTCTCGGCCAGTGAGGCGAACCGGCCGACGTCGTTGAGCCGGTTGACGTACGTCTCCTGCATCTCCCGTTCGGCCACTGTCACGCTGAGCGGCACCCCGAGCGCCGCGACGAGCAGCACCGCGAGAGGGACCAGGACCACGAGCAGCCGGCGGTGCACGGCGCGTCAGCCGATCAGCTCCGGCTGGTCGGCCAGCAGCCGATAGCCGACGCCGTGGACCGTCCGGATGACCACATCCGGCCCCAGCTTGTGCCGGAGCGCCGCGATGTGGGTGTCCAGGGTGCGGCTGGACGACTCCCAGGTCGCGCCCCAGATCTGGTCGAGGATGACGTCGCGACTGACCACGTTGGGCGCCCGCCGGGCCAGGAGCAGGAGCAGTTCGAACTCCTTGCGGGTCAACGGCACCAGGGTTCCGTCGACGGTGACCTCGCGGGTGCCGACGCCGATCCGCATCGGGCCGAGGACGAGCGGCTCGTCCGTCTGGCCGGGGGCACGGGCGGCCCGGGTGCGCCGTAGGACGGCGTCGATCCGGGCGAGCAACTCCGGTACGCCGAACGGTTTGACGATGTAGTCGTCGGCGCCGGCGCGCAGGCCACGGACCCGTTCGTGCTCCTCGGATCGCGCGGTCACCGCGATGACGGCGGTCTGCGGGTGGTCGCGCAGCCTGCGGATCACGTCGAGCCCGTCGCCGTCGGGGAGACCCAGGTCGACGAGGACCACGTCGGACGGCGCGGCGCGCACGGCCTCCGCGGCGGTGGCGACGCGGTGGACCTCGAAGCCCGCCTGGGTCAGGACGGTCACCAGACCCCGCGCCACGCGGTCGTCATCCTCGATGACCGTTATCCGCATACCGGCGGATTGTACGGGCCGGATCGGCGCTCGTGCCGGCCCGTGGTTCTTGGGATTTTTCTGACACCATCCGGGTCCCGACCAGCCGAGACTGGGGGCCACTGACACGCCGAGGAATGTCCATGCGTTGATGGGGAGGTCGCCGTATGCGAACGACCAGCAGGTACCGGGCCACCGCGCGGATGATCGCCGCGATCGGTGTCGTCTCGCTCGTCGCCGCCTGTTCCGGTAACGGGGGTGCCACCGGCGGAGGGGACGCCGCGAATTACCCGGACGACAACATCACGATCGTCGTGCCGTTCAGCGCGGGCGGCCCGACGGACACGGTCACCCGGATGATCGCGGAGCCGATGGCCGCGAAGCTCGGTGGCAAGATCGTCGTCCAGAATGTCGAGGGTGCCGGCGGCACGGTCGGCGCCGGCGACGTCGCGCGGGCCAAGCCGGACGGCTACACGGTGCTCATGCACCACATCGGCATGTCGACGGCGCCCGCCCTGTACAAGAGCCTGGGCTACAAGCCGCTGGAGGACTTCGAGACGGTCGGGCTGGTCACCGAGGTGCCGATGACGATCGTCGCCCGTAAGGACTTCCCGCCCGCGACCCTCCAGGACCTCGTGACCCACGTGAAGGCGAACGCCAACAAGGTCACGCTTGCCAACGCCGGCATCGGCGCCGCCTCTCACCTGTGCGGTCTGCTGTTCCAGAGCACCACCGGTGTGAAGCTCCAGGAGGTCCCGTACCAGGGCACCGGGCCCGCGCTGACCGACCTCGTCGGCGGCCAGGTCGACTTCATGTGCGACCAGACGACCAACACCAGCGGGCAGATCGCCGCGGGGAAGGTGAAGGCGTACGCGGTCACCACGCCCGAGCGGGTGAAGAGTCTCCCCGACCTGCCGACCACCACCGAGGCCGGGCTGCCGCAGCTGAAGGTCAGCGTGTGGCACGGCCTCTACGTCCCGGCCGACACGCCCTCCGAGATCGTTCAGAAGCTGTCCGAGGCGCTGAAGGTGGCGCTGGCCGACCAGAAGGTCATCGACCAGATGGCCAAGCTCGGCACCGCTCCGGTCCCGGCCCAGGACGCCACCCCGGAGGCGCACCGGGCGAAGCTCGACGAGCAGCTCGGCACATGGGCGAAGATCATCGCCGACTCCGGGGTCAAGGTCTCCTGAGGTGGAGCGCCGTCGGTCGTTCCCGGACGTCCTCGCCGGGGCAATCTTCGTCCTGATCGGTGGCGCGTTCGTGGTGGGGGCGCTCGGCTACGAGCTGGGCACCCCCACGCGGATGGGCCCGGGCGCCTTCCCGTTGCTGGTCGGCGCGGCCGTGGTCGCCCTGGGTCTGGCGATCGTCGGCAAGGGGCTCATCGCCGGCGAGGTGATCTCGTTCGGGCCGATCCCGTGGCGGGCGGTAGCCGTCATCGTGCTCGCGGTCCTGTTCTTCGGGTTCACCATCCGGCGCCTCGGGTTCGTGCCGACGACGGCGGTGACCGCACTGCTCACCACACTGGCCAGCAACCGCGTACGGCTGCTCACGGCGGTGGCCGTCGCCGCCGGCCTGACCGTTGCCAGCACGCTCATCTTCGTCGTCGGACTTCAGCTGCGGATCCCGCTGTGGGGCCCGTGGCTCGGGTTCTGACGCGGCATCCGGATTGAGGCATGGAACTCCTCGACAACCTCGCGCTGGGCTTCTCGACGGCCCTCCTGGTCCAGAACGTCCTCTACTGCTTCGTGGGAGTGCTGCTCGGGACCGCGGTCGGCGTACTGCCCGGCATCGGCCCCACGGCGACGGTGGCGATGCTGCTGCCGATCACGTTCAGCTTCGAGCCGGTCACGGCGCTGATCATGCTGGCCGGCATCTACTACGGGGCACAGTACGGCGGCTCGACGACCGCCATCCTGATCAACCTGCCCGGTGAGTCGTCCGCGGCGGTCACTGCGCTGGACGGGCACGAGATGGCCCGCCAGGGCCGGGCCGGCCCGGCCCTGGCGGCCGCGGCGATCGGGTCCTTCGTCGCGGGCACGGTCGCGACAGTGGTACTGGCCGCCGCGGCCCCGCCGCTGGCCAGCGGCGCGTTGAAGTTCGGCCCGGCCGACTACTTCTCGCTCGTGCTGTTCGGCCTGATCGTGTCGATCGCGTTGGCGCGGGGCACCGCGCTCAAGGCACTGGCGATGATCGCGCTCGGCGTGCTGCTCGGCACGGTCGGCCAGGACATCTACACCGGAACGCCCCGCTTCGTGTTCGAACAGCGCGAGCTGTACGGGGGCATCGACTTCGTGTCGGTCGCCGTGGGCCTGTTCGGGGTGGCCGAGATCCTGCGCAACCTGGAGAACGAGCAGACCCGCACGGCGATCGTCAGCCGGGTGACCAACCTCTGGCCGACCCGCGAGGACCGGCGTCGGATCGTCGCCCCGATCCTGCGGGGCACCGGTCTCGGCGCGGCGCTCGGTGTCCTGCCCGGCGGCGGCCACGTGCTGGCCTCGTTCACCTCGTACGCCGTCGAGAAGCGGATCTCGAAGCGACCGCAGGAGTTCGGGCGGGGCGCGATCGAGGGTGTCGCCGGCCCCGAGTCGGCGAACAACGCGGCCGCGCAGACATCGTTCATCCCGCTGCTCACCCTGGGTCTGCCCGCCCACCCGGTCATGGCACTGATGATCGGCGCGTTCATCGTCCACGGCATCACCCCGGGCCCGAACGTCATCAACGACGAGCCGGCGCTGTTCTGGGGCCTGATCGCGTCGATGTGGATCGGCAACGTGCTCCTGCTGCTGCTGAACCTGCCGCTGATCGGCCTCTGGGTGCGGATGCTGCGCATCCCCTACCAGGTGCTCTTCCCGATGATCATCCTGTTCGCCGCGATCGGCACCTACTCACTGAACTCCAACGCGTACGACGTCTACGCCATCGCGTTCTTCGGGATCCTGGGCTACATCCTGATCAAGTGCGGGTGCGAGCCGGCGCCCCTGCTGCTCGGCTTCGTCCTCGGCCCGCTGCTGGAGGAGAACCTGCGCCGCGCGCTCATCATCTCCCGCGGCGACCCGTCGGTCTTCCTGACCCGACCGATCTCGGCAGCGCTCCTGGTCCTTGCCGTCGTCGCGCTCGTCGTCGCAGTCCTCCCGACGATTCGCCAGCGCCGCGCGGCCGTCTTCACCGAGGAGGAGTAGCAATCCGAACCACGTGACGGTCAGGTCGACGAAGATTGTCCCCGTGACGAGCGACAACACGCATCGGGGCTGGACCAGCCGGACCGTCTGGGACCGGCGGTTGAACGCCCCGTTGCGCTCGTTCCTGCGTACCGAGACCGGCGGCGCGCGGGTGGTGCTGATCGCCGCGGTGGCGGCGCTCGTCTGGGCGAACCTCAGCGCTTCGTCGTACGAGTCGGTCTGGAGCACCTCCTTCTCGGTCCAACTCGGCGACTGGCACGTGTCGCATGACGTGCGTACCTGGGTCAACAGCGGCCTCATGACGTTCTTCTTCCTGGTCGCGGGGCTGGAGTTGCGCCGCGAGTTCGACATCGGCGAGTTGCGGGAGCGCCGTCGCCTGGCGTTGCCGATGCTCGCCGGGGTCGGCGGCATGCTCGTGCCGATCGCGATCTACCTCGCCATCAACGCCGGGCACACCACCGCGGCGGGTTGGGGTGCCGTGATGGCCACCGACACGGCGCTCGCGCTCGGCGCGCTGGCCGTCTTCGGGCCGCGCTTCTCGGAACGGTTGCGGGGTTTCCTGCTGACCGTCTCCGTCGTCGACGATGTGGTGGCGATCGCGGTGCTGGCCATCGCGTACCCGCATCACCCCTCGCTGACGGCGCTGATCGTCGCGGCGGCGATCTTCGGCGTTGTTCTGCTCGTCCGGGGCTGCGGGGTGCGGTTCGGGCCGGTCTACGCGCTGCTGGGGGTGGCGGCCTGGCTGGCCGTCTCGATGTCCGGCGTCGATCCGGTCGCGGTGGGCCTCGTGATGGGGTTGCTGACCTACGCCTACGCTCCCGGCCGCGGCGACCTGCAGCGGGCCAGCGACCAGTTCCGTCTCTTCCGGGAACAGCCCACCCCGCAGCTCGCCCGGATGGCCCGGGCCGGGCTCACCTCGGCGCTGTCGCCGAACGAGCGGTTGCAGACGCTCTACCACCCGTGGGCGAGCTATGTGGTGGTGCCACTGTTCGCGCTGGCCAATGTCGGCATCGTGATCGACGGCGACCTGCTGGCCAGAGCCGTGACCTCCCCGGTCACGCTCGGTGTCGTGGTCGCGTACGTCGTCGGTAAGCCGGTCGGGATCCTGGCCACCGCGTGGCTGGTGACCCGGCTCAGCGGCAACCGGTTCCGGCCACCCGTCGGCTGGGTTGCCGTCGCGGGGGTCGGCACGGTCTCCGGTATCGGGTTCACCGTCGCGCTCCTCATCGCCACTCACGCGCTGGACGGCCCCGCCCTGGACGAGGCGAAGTTCGGCATCATCGTGGCGACGCTCGGCGCGTCCCTCGTCACCTGGCTGCTGTTCCGCTCTGTCGGGCGACTCTCGCCGGCCCGGCGTGCGCGGGCGCTGCTGGGCGTCACCGAGGGCATCGTCGACCTGATGCTGCCGGTCGACCCGGAACGCGACCACATGCGCGGTCCGGCCGAGGCGCCGGTGACGGTGGTGGAGTACGGCGACTTCGAGTGCCCCTACTGCGGGCAGGCCGAGCCGGCGGTCCGGGAGTTGTTGGCCGACTTCGCCAACATCCGGTACGTCTGGCGGCACCTGCCGCTGACCGATGTCCACCCGCACGCCCAACTTGCCGCCGAGGCCGCCGAGGCGGCGAGCGAGCAGGGCGCGTTCTGGGAGATGCATGACCTGCTGCTCGCCCACCAGGACGCTCTCAACCCCGCCGACGTGCTCGGTTACGCCGAACAGCTCGGCCTGGACCTGGACGGGTTCCGGGAGCACATGGTGAAGCGGATGGGCGTGGACCGGATCGCCGAGGACGTCGACTCCGCCGACCTCAGCGGCGTCACCGGCACCCCGACCTTCTTCATCAACGGCCGGCGACACCACGGCGCGTACGACATCACCGCGCTCTCGGCAGCGGTGAAGGCGGCGTTCGCGAGCGCGAAGCTCCGCCCCGAGTACCACCCACGCGATCCCGGGCGCCGCGAGGCCGGCCCGGCGAGCTGACCGTCCAGCCGCGCGGCCGTCGACGGTGCCGTCACGATCACGGGTACGGGTGGACGGCCCGCTCACCTTCGCGCAGTCGCGGTGCTGATCACCGGGTCTGCCGCCGTGTGACCCCCGGTCCGATCCGCGTCCGCGCGGCGCGGGGTGGGGAGGTATTGGTCGGCGCCTTTGGAGCTGAATCGTTTGCGACATCACCGACCAGGTCGCGCGCTGCGGCGTCGTGGTCTCCGAGTTGCGGGCTTCGGGCGTGTGAGGCTGCGGGCGTGTGGGGCTGCGGGCGTGTGGGGCTGCGGGCGTGTGGGGCTTCGGGCGTGTGGGGCTGCGGGCGTGTGGGGCTTCGGGCGTGTGGGGCTTCGGGCGGACCGCCCGAGGCGGCATGCAGCGGGTCTGAATCGTTTGCGACATCAGCTCCAAAGGCAGCGAGCCAACCCATACAGCCGCGGAGCCGCGGAGCCCCGGAGCCCGGAGCCCCGGAGCCCGGAGCCCCGGAGCCCGGAGCCCCGGAGCCCCGGAGCCCGGAGTTCCCACGCGCCCCAGCTTCGCCCCGCCCGGAACCCTGCATCCCCGCATCAGCCCGTCGATGTCCGAGGTGGAACAGACGCGGAACGTGTTCGTGGAATCACGATGGACGTGAGCCCTTGACTCCCGGGAAACATCGGGCCACCATCTGACAACGTTGTCACTGACCCCCGCCATCTGACAACGTTGTCATGTCTGGAGGCAAGATGTCCGAGCCATCGCCGATTTCGCGGCGTACCTTCCTCTCCGCCGGCGCGACGCTGCTGGCGTCGGTCGGGGTGACCGCGGCCCTGCCGGACGCCCTCGCGTCCGCCGCCGTGCCGGCGCCGACCGCCACCCCGGCGACCACCGACCTCGCCCGGTACCGCCCGGTGACGGTCTCCTCGACCGACTACGCGCCGACGCCCGCCACCTTTGCCGTGGACGGCCTGCCGCAGGTCGGCGTCCGGGGGAGTGGGTGGCGCGCCGCCAACGGCGATCCACAGTGGATCTCGGTGGACCTCCAGGCGCTGTGCCGGGTCGAGGCCGTCTCCCTGGTCTTCGAGGCCACGCTCACCGACGGGCCGTTCGACGGCAACTACACCGACACCGACGGTGACGAGATTCTCTCCAGCGCCGCGACGGCGTACCGGATCGAGGTCTCCACCGACGGCCGTGCCTGGCGGTCGGTGTACGAGACCAGTGAGGGCCAGGGCGGCGTGCAGGCCATCAAACTGCCCGAGCCGGTGACCGCCCGGTGGATCCGGATGACCGTCACGAAGCGCTCGAACAGCAACCCGGTGGGCCTCAACGGCTTCCAGGTCTACGGCGTGCCGCTGGCCGGCCGGCCGAAGGCCGAGGGCTGGACCAGTTGGGAGGGCGGCAACACCGGGCCGGCCCCCGAGCTGCGGGTTGCCGCCGACGGCACGGTGCCACTGGAGTCGGGCTGGTCGTTGACGATGGACGACTTCGCCGGCACCGCCGACGGCGCCGAACTATCCCGCGCCGGTGTCGACGTCCGGTCCTGGCTGCCGGCGACGGTGCCCGGCACCGTGCTGGGCACCCTGGTCGAGCAGGGCCACCTGCCCGACCCGGTGGCCGGCTTCAACAACATGCGCATCCCGGAGGCGCTGTCCCGGCACACGTGGTGGTACCGGCGCGCGCTGCGGCTGCCGCGCGACCTGGACACCTCGGCCGGCCGACGGATCTGGCTGGAGTTCGACGGGATCAACCACGAGGCGACCGCCTGGGTCAACGGCGTGCAGGTCGGCAGCGTCAAGCACCCGTTCGCGCGGGCGGCCTTCGACATCACCGAGGCGCTGGCCGGTCACCGTGGCGAGCACGTCCTGGCCGTCCGGGTTACCCCGATGCCGCACCCGGGCACCCCCGGCGACAAGGGCACCGATGGTCGTACCTTCCTCCAGTCGGCCCACCACTACCTTGACGCACCGACCTACCTGGCGGTGTCCGGGTGGGACTGGATGCCCGCCGTCCGCGACCGCGTCACCGGCCTCTGGGACCACGTCCGCCTGCGCAGCACCGGCGCCGTGGTCATCGGCGACCCGCACGTGCAGACCACGCTGCCCGACCTGCCCGACACCGGCACCGCCGAGGTCACCATCCGGGTGCCGGTCCGCAACGCGGCGAGCCGCGCCACCACGGTCACCGTCCGCGCGGAGTTCGACAAGGTACGCGTCGAGTCCACAGTGACAGTGCCCGCCGGCGAAAGCACCACCGTCACCTTCGCGCCGGAGCGCTTCCGCGCGCTGCGTCTGCGCAACCCACGGCTGTGGTGGCCCAACGGCTACGGAGACCCCCACCTGTACGACCTCACGCTCACCGCCACCGCCGAGCGCTCGGTCAGCGACAGGCGTGCGCTCCGCTTCGGCGTCCGCGAGTTCGCCTACGACTGGCACCAGCCGATCGTCATCTCGCCGCCCGGCAAGCCGGCGCTGGAGTTCGTCGACGGCGCGGCGACCCAGACCGTCACGTTCGCCCGGCAGCACGCCCGGCACGTGCGCATCCAGGCCGGTCAGCGTGCCACCGGTTGGGGCATCTCGATGTTCTCGCTGTCGGTGGCCGACGGCTCCGGCCCGGATCTCGCCCTGCGCCACGACGCGACCGCGTCGTCCTCGGAGAACGACAGCAACGGGCCCGGCAGGGCCGTCGACGGCGACGTGGCCACCCGCTGGGCGTCGCAGGCCGAGGACAACCAGTGGATCCAGGTCGACCTCGGTGCGGCTGTCGACTTCGACCGGGTCACCATCGTGTGGGAGCAGGCGTACGCGCTGGACTACCGCGTCCAGGTCTCCGCCGACGGGGACGCCTGGAGTGACGTGACGTCGGTCAGCAACGACACCCCGCTGGGCAGCCGCGCCACGCAGGTCGAGACGTTCGCCAGCCAGACCGCACAGCACCTGCGGATCCAGACCGGTGCGCGGGTGACCTCGTGGGGCGTGTCCATGTGGGCGCTCTCGGTGCAGCGACAGGCCGAGCCGGACGTCGACCTGGCCCTGCGCAGGACCGCCACCGCGTCGTCGTCCGACAGCGACTCGAACGGCCCGGACCGGGCCGTCGACGGCAACCCCCGGACCCGCTGGTCGTCGAAGTTCGAGGACAACCAGTGGATCCAGGTCGACCTCGGCGCTCCGGTCAGCTTCGACCAGGTCACCATCGTCTGGGAGCAGGCGTACGCCCGTGACTTCGTCATCCAGGTCTCGCAGGACGGGCAGCGGTGGACCGACGTCAAGTCGGTGAGCAACGCCGTCACCCAACTCAAGATCAGCGTGAACGGTGTGCCGGTGTTCGCCCGCGGCGGCAACTGGGGCTGGGACGAGTTGCTGCGTCGGGTGCTGCCCGACCGGCTGGCCGACACGGTCGAGATGCACCGGGACATGAACTTCACGATGATCCGCAACTGGCTGGGCAGCAGCAACCGCGAGGAGCTGTACCAGGCCTGCGACGAGCAGGGCATCCTGGTGTGGAACGACTTCTGGCAGGCGGGCGCGTTCCTGCCCAACCCGCCCGGCTACGTCGACATCGCCGCCGACACGATCCGGCGGTTCCGCCACCACCCGAGCATCGTGGTGTGGTGCGGCGCGAACGAGGGTGACCCGCCGCCGATCGTGGACGCCGGGCTCAAGCAGGCCGCCGCCACCGAGCACCCGGAGATCCTCTACATCCCCAACTCGGCCGGCGGCATCGTCAGCGGCCACGGCCCGTACCACTGGGTGGAGCCGGCGACGTACAACAACAAGAACACGTACGACACGGGAGCGTTCGGTTTCCACACCGAGATCGGCATGCCCGTGGTGTCGGTGGTCGAGAGCATGCGCAACCTCGTCGGTGACGCGCCGGAGTGGCCGATCGGTGAGGTGTGGAACTACCACGACTGGTCGACCATCGGTAACCAGCGCGTCGGCACGTACCAGGCGGCGATCGACGCGCGGCTCGGTGAGTCCGACTCGCTCGACGAGTTCGCCACCCGGGCGCAGTTCGTCAACTACGAGAGCCACCGCGCCATGTTCGAGGCGTGGAACGCCAACCTGTGGCAGGACGCCACCGGTCTGCTGCTGTGGATGTCGCACCCGGCGTGGCACAGCACGGTCTGGCAGACCTACGACTACGACCTCGACGTCAACGGCGCCTACTACGGGGCCCGTAAGGGGTGCGAGCCGGTGCACGTCCAGGCCGACCCGGGCACCTGGCAGGTCCGGGTGGTCAACCACACCGCCGCGCCGTTGAGCGGTGTCACAGTGAGCGCCCGACGGTACGACCTGAGTGGCCGGTCGTTGGGTTCGCCCCAGCGTCAGCGGGTGGACGTGGCCCGCTCGGCCACGACGGCGGTCTTCCCGCTCGCCCTGCCGGACGGCGGCGGGCTGCACCTGGTGCGGCTGGAGCTACGGGACAGCCGCGACCGGCTGCTGGCCGAGAACACCTACTGGCGTTACGACAAGGCCGAGCAGTTGCGGGCGCTCAACGACGTCCCGAGCACCCGGCTGTCGACCTCGTCGAGCACCGTACGCGTCGTGGACGGGCGCAACACCGTCACCACGACGGTCCGCAACCAGGGCCGTACGGTCGCCGCGTTGGTGCGGCTCGCCGCGCGCGACCAGCGCGGTGAGCGGGTCCTGCCGGCCCGCTACGACGACAACTACTTCTGGCTCCTGCCGGGGGAGAGCCGCGAGGTGCGGGTCTCCTGGCCGGCGCGCCCGGGCCTCGCCCGCCAGGTCACGGTGACCGCGCAGGCGTACAACTCGGCCAGCAGCTAGACGTTCGCGGTGGGAAGCGGCATCCCGTGCCGCTTCCCACCGCGACCGGGCTCATCGGACCCCTTTCGGATCAGGATGAGGCTGTACGCCACGATCCACGCCAGCCAGAGCAGCCAGCCGACGAGGCCGAGCAGGGCGAGCGGGTTGACACCGTCGATGCCGTACGGACTCGTCGTCGCGGTGATGAACAACAGCGTTGCGGCGAGGAGACCGATGCCGGCATGCCATCGGGCTATGGCACCGGTACGGATGCCGAACATCGACAACCCGACGAGTGCGGTCGCCAGGAACACCTGGTTGAAGCCGAACAGGGCGTTGTACAAGCCCCAGAGGCCGGTAACGCTGCCGCCGCCCTGCTGGGCGGTGGACATCAGCGCGAGCCGGGTTGCCTCGACGGCGGTGAACACCACCGACTGCATGAGCACGCCGGCGAGACCGACAAGGGACCACGGGTCCGTCCGGGACCGTTGGTCGCGTTGAAGGCAGACGCCCACCCCGACGGCGAAGATCGTGGCCAGCAACCAGGCTGTCGGCAGGAGCGCCGAGGCCAGGCGCAGTGCCCCGGATTCGGCGGCGAAGACAGTGGTGATCCCGTCGGCGGATGTGGCTTCGGAGGGGGTCGGGAAGCCCGCTGCGGTCAGAAGCAGGTTGGCCGCGATCAGGATGATGACGAAGCCGATGCCGGCGATGCCGGCAAGCCTGTGGAAGCGCATGGAGGTTCCCTTCGATCGGGGGCCTATGCCGACGCGTGGATCGAACGGTGAAAGGCAGGTAGGGCGTGTATCCCGTGGGTGTCGAGCGTGGCTCGCACGAAGCGGTGGAAGCTCGGCCGCGTGAGTTGCCCGGACAGGAATCGGATCGCCCCGGCGGGTATTCGCGCGTAGTTGATGAGCGCGAACGACGATGGTCCGGTGGGGCGCAGCGCTGTGGAGTTGTCGACTCCGGTCTTGGCGGTGTACCAGCCGGTGAGGGAACGCCAAACGGCTTCGGCGTCAGTGCCTGGGGTCGCGGTGAAATGGTTGAACAGGAAAGTGCCGTCGGTTCGAGCGTCGGTGTCGCCGATCCGCGCCACGTTGACACCGGCGAGGATCTGCTCGCCGTCGAGGGCTGAGACCTCGTCGCAGGTACGTACGGTCTCCAGGTGGCCCACGCTCACGGTCCTGATGAGCATCGCGAGGTCGTAGCGGGGTACGCCCGGCAGCGGCGGAATGAGCACCGCCCGGAAGACCCTGACGGACACAACGTCAGGGCGGTGTACGAGTGCGGGAACGGCCTGCACGAGCCGCGCCGCCGCGCTGCGCCGGCGTGAGGTGTAGGTGTACACGGGCAGCCGTTGCGCGGGTGCAGCCTGGAAGCCCAGATAGAGAAATCCGTACGGTTCCGGTTCGGCGAAGCGGGGCAGCGGATAGGACATCATGCATCCTCCGGTATCGACGGACGCAGCGATACGGCGTCGCGGTGATTGTTACCGTAGCGGACAATGTCGTCGGCGTACAATACCGAGGTGTCTGACGACTCTTCGCCACGTCCGGACCGGCCGCTTGCCGACCGGGCCAACTTCCTGCTGTCGCAACTCGGGTTCCACGTCGCGCAGACGTTCGCCGCGCGGCTCGCGCCGCTGGACATCGCACCGAACCACTTCGGACTGCTCATGCACGTGGAGCGTGGCGAGGGGCGTTCCCAGCAGCAGCTCGCCGACGCGCTGGGCATCCACCGCAAAGTCATGGTCGGCCTGCTCGACGACCTCGAACGGCGGGGCCTGGTGGAACGCCGACGGCACCCAGGCGACCGCCGAGCGCATGCCATTCACCTGACCGGCGCCGCGCGACAGCTACTCCCTCGCGCGCGCGAGGTCGCCGACCAGCACGAGGACGAGATCCTCGCCGCGCTTGACGCGGGCGAGCGTGTCGCGCTCATCGCCGCCCTGCAACGAATCGCCGGCGATATCGGGAGCCCGCCGGGAGTTCATCCCGGCCTGGAAACGGCCGTCCGACCCGGCCGCCCCGTCGCCTCAGGCGAGGGCCTTTAGCGCGGTTACCGCACATCGCCGTGGTGCCTCAGCCCATGCTGTACGCGGGCCAGGTGCCGCGATGAGAAGGGTGCGGTGGCGACGGCCCGTAACAGGGGCCGAGCCCGGAGGGACTGATCATGTCCGACGCCAGCCGCGCCGAGGGCGCGACGACGTGGTCCACCTCCGGCGCGGTACGTGTCGCGTTCGCCTTCTGGATCACGCTCGTGGGCACCACCGTGCCGACCCCGCTCTATCCGCTCTACGAGATGGAGTTCGGCTTCTCGTCGTTGACCGTGACGGTGGTCTACGCGTTGTACGCGCTGGGAGTCGTCGTCGGGCTGCTGGTCTTCGGTCGGCTCTCCGACCAGATCGGGCGACGCCCGGTGATCCTCATCGCGCTGCTGCTCTCCGTCGCCGCCGACGCCGTGTTCCTGCTCGCCGTGGACCTGGCGATGATCATCGTGGGGCGGATCCTCGCGGGTCTGTCGGCCGCGCTGATCATCGGTGCGGCGACGGCGGCGCTGGCGGAGTTGATCAGCCCTCGGCACCCCAAGCGTGCCGCCACTGTGTCGATCTTCGCGAACCTGGGCGGCCTCGCCACCGGCACCCTGCTGTCCGGGATCGTGTCGGACGTGGCGCCCGAACCGCTCCGGCTGCCCTGGGCCATCGTGCTGATCCTGGCGGTGATCGCGATCATCGCACTGCGCGGGGTGCCGGAGACGGTCCGGGGCCGTTCGCCGGTGACCCTGCGGGTGCAGCGGTTGCACGTGCCGGCGACCATCCGCGGCGCCTTCGTCCGCTCGGCGATCACCGCTGGTGCGGGTTTCGCCGCTCTCGGGGTGCTCACGTCGGTGAGCGGGTTGTTTCTCGGCATGGTCCTGCACGAGACCTCACACACCCTGGCGGCGTTGGTGGTCTTCGTGGCGTTCACCGGCGCGGCGTTCGGTCAGCTGCTGACCCGCGTCCTGTCCTCGCGCGCCGCGTTGGCCAGCGCCTGCGTCGGCCTGGTCGTCGGGGCGGGCCTGCTCGCGTTCAGCATGTGGATGGCGTTGCTGGCGACGCTGGTCATCAGCGCGGCGCTCATCGGGGTGGCGTCCGGGGTGGCGGTCGGCGACGGCGTCGCGACGATCACGACGAAGACCGAACCGCAGCACCGGGCCGAGGCGGTGTCGACCTACTTCGCCATCCTTTTCGCCATGCTCGGTGTGCCAGCGGTCGGGGTCGGTCTGCTGATCCAGACGATCGGTCTGCGCCCTGCCGGCGAGATCTTCAGTGCGGTGGTGGCGGTGCTCGCCCTGGTCGTCCTGCTCAGCCTGGTGCGGGGCGGCCGGACCCGGCCCGCGAGCTGACCGCCGGCTGGACCCGTCGAGGGCACCCGGGATGCGTGGCGAGCCATTCACGGAGGTCTTGCGGCGGTCATCGTATACAACATACGCTCCCCGAATCGCCCACTTGAGGAGCTCTCCATGACGAACCTCTCCGTCCGGGAAACGAGCCTGCCCCGCCGCCGTGTGCTCCGCGTCGCCGTCGCGGCTGCCGCTGTCGTCTGTACGGTCGTCGCCTGCTCACCGGTGTCGAACAACGAAGGCGGCGGCCCGTCCGGCGGCGACCAGTCGGCCGGCCAGGATTCCTTCGGTACGCCCGCGGACCCCGCCGCCGTGAAGCAGGGCGGCAAGCTGGTCATCGCCCTCTCCGCCGAGCCCGACGCGCTGGACCCGACGCTGTCGAGAAGCCTCTACTCCCGCTACGTCTTCCAGGCCATGTGCCAGAAGCTCTACGACGTCAACGAGCAGGCGCAGGTCGTACCGCAGCTCGCGACGGCCCTGCCCACCACGAGCGGCGACGGCCGGACGGTGACCATTCCGCTGCGACCCGGCGTGCGCTTCGCGGACGGGACGGCGTTCGACTCGGCCGCGGTGAAGGCCACCCTGCAACGCCACCTCACCAACGCCCGGTCGGCGCGCAAGAGCGAACTCGGTCCCATCGACGGCGTCGACACCCCGGACGCGCAGACCGTCGTCCTGCGGCTGAAGCAGCCGTTCGCGCCGCTGCTCGGCGCCCTCGCCGACCGGGCCGGCATGATCATGAGCGCGCAGGCGCTGCGGACCAAGGGTGACGACTTCGCCTCGGCGCCGGTCTGCGTCGGCCCCTTCAAGTTCGCGAAGCGGGTGCCGCAGAACTCGATCGAGGTCGTGCGGGACCCGAACTACTACGACGCGAGCAAGGTGCACCTGGATGCCATCTCGTGGCGGATCCTCACCGACGCGAGCATCCGCGCCGCCAACCTGCGCTCCGGTGACGCGCAGGTGGCCGACTCCGTCTCCACCCAGGACGTCGCCTCGCTCCGACAGGACGCGGCGGTCTCCGTCCTCCAGTCGCAGTCCCTCGGCTACCAGGGCCTGACCATCAACATCGGCAACGTCGACGGCGTCGGCACCGCCCCCAAGCCCATCAACCGTCCCCTCGCGCAGAACGCCAAGGTGCGGCAGGCCTTCGAGCACGCCATCGACCGCAAGGCCCTGGTCGACGCGGTCTTCAACGGTGAGCACGCAGTGGCCTGCTCTCCGATCTCGCCGGCGAGCACGTTCTCGTCCCCCGAAGCGCAGAACTGCCCGGCGCACGACCCGGCCAAGGCCAAGCAGTTGCTGACCGAGGCCGGCGTGCAGACGCCGTACGCGGTGACGATGCTCGCCTCGAACACCCCCGACACGCTGCGCCTCGCGCAGGCGTTGCAGTCCATGGTCAAGGACGGCGGATTCGACCTGAAGATCAACCCGGTGGAGTACTCGTCGCTCCTCGACGAGCAGGACCGCGGCAACTTCGAGCTGCTCCAACTGGGCTGGAGCGGACGGATCGACCCGGATGCCAACATCACCAACTTCGTCGGCACCGGCGCCAGCCAGAACGTCGCCGGCTACAGCAACCCACAACTCGACACCCTGCTGACCCAGGCCCGGCAGGCCGGTGACGTCGAGGAGCGCAGGAAGCTGTACGGGCAGGCGGTCACGCTGCTCCAGCAGGACGACGCCCTGATCTACCTCTACCGGCAGCGCAACCTGACCGCCGTTAGTAAGCAGATCCAGGGCCTGCAGGTCTACCCGGACGGCGTGATCCGGGCGGCCTTCGCCGGCTTCGGCAAGTAGGTCGTCGTGGCCCGGTATCTGCTCACCCGCGCCTGGCAGTCGGCGCTGACCCTGCTGTTGTCGACGATCGTGGTCTTCGTCGGCGTACGGGCGCTCCCCGGCGACCCGGCGCTCGCGCTGGCCGGGGAGGACCGGTCGCCGGAGGCGCTGGAGGCCATCCGTCAGCACTACGGGTTGGACCAGCCGCTGCCGGTGCAGTTCGCCCAGTACGTGGAGCGCATGGCGCAGGGCGACTTCGGGGTGTCGATCCGCACCGGTACGCCGGTCTCGTCGATGCTCACGACCGCCCTGCCGGTGACCGTCGAGCTGTCCGTCCTGGCGATCCTCATCGCGGCGGCGCTCGGGGTCGGCGCCGGGGTGCTCGCGGCGGTTCGTCGTGGACGTCCGGCGGAGTGGCTCGCCAACGGCCTGGCCCTGATCGGTCTGTCGGTGCCGCACTTCTGGCTCGGGCTGCTCGCGATCCTCTACCTGTCCGTGGCGACCGGGCTGTTCCCCGCCTCCGGCTTCGTGCCGATCCTGGAGGACCCCGTGGACAACCTGCACCACATCGTCCTGCCGGCCGTCATCCTCGGCACCGGCCTCGCCGCCATCATCATGCGGCAGACCCGGTCGGCGATGCTGGACTCGCTCTCCTCCGACTACGTGCGAACGGCGAAGGCGAAGGGCCTGCGACCGCGCGCCGTCATCACCCGGCACGCCCTGCGGAACAGCCTCATCGTGGTGGTGACCGTCGTGGGTCTCCAACTCGGCGGGCTGATCTCCGGCGCGGTCGTCACCGAACAGATCTTCGGGCTGCCGGGCTTCGGCAAGATGACCATCGACGCGGTGTTCCAACGGGACTACCCGGTGATCCAGGCCGTCGTCCTGCTCACCGCCGCGGCCTACATCGTGATCAACCTCTTCGTGGACCTGCTCTACTCGGTCATCGATCCACGCATCCGGGTGACGGGAGATCCGGCATGACCGTCCTCACCGTACCGATGGCGGAGACCGGCACCGCCAGCGTCACCCGGCGTACCCGGGTGCTGCGGCGGCTGCGTCGCAACCCGCTCGCCGTGGTGAGCTTCGTCGTGCTCGCGCTGGCGGGCGTCATCGCGCTGCTCTCGCCCTGGCTCGCGCCCTACTCGGTCGACCAGACCGACTTCGCCCGTACGTTCGCACCTCCCGGCACCGCCGGGCATCTGCTCGGCACCGACGACCTCGGCCGGGACGTCCTCTCCCGCATCATGCTCGGCGCACGGGCGTCGTTGCAGGTGGGGCTCCTGGCGGTGGCCACGTCGCTGGTCATCGGGGTGCCGCTAGGGCTGGCGGCCGGTTACTTCCGGGCCTGGGACGCGGTGATCTCACGCTTCACCGACCTGCTGCTGGCGTTCCCGTTCCTGATCATGGCGGTGGGGTTGGCGGCCATCCGGGGCGCCAGCCTCGGCAACGCCGCGGTGGCCATCGGCATCGCCCAGATCCCCGGGGTGATCCGGGTCGTCCGTTCGGACACGCTGCGCCTCAAGTCGCTGGACTTCGTCGCGGCGGCAGTCGTGGACGGCGCGAGCGACCTGTGGGTGCTGGCCCGGCACATCCTGCCGAACGCGACCTCGGTGATCCTGGTGCAGGCCACTGTCGCCATCCCGGCGGCGATCCTCGGCGAGGCGGTGCTGTCCTTCCTCGGCCTCGGCATCCAGCCCCCGGCGCCGAGTCTCGGCACCATGCTGGCCACCGCCCAGCAGTTCGCCGCCCGCGCACCGTGGGCAGCCGTCTTTCCCGGCGTCGTGATCATGGGTCTGGCACTGGCGTTCAACGTCTTCGGTGACGCCCTGCGCGACGCCCTCGACCCGAAGGGAGACCGGCGATGACCACTGCCTCCGCGCCCGTGCTGGAGATCCGCGACCTGTCGGTGTCGTTCCCGACCGAGACCGGCACCGTCTCGGCGGTCGACGGTGTCAGCCTGGACCTCGCAGCCGGCGAGATCGTCGGGATGGTGGGCGAGTCGGGGTGCGGAAAGAGCGTCACCGCGATGAGCATCGCCGGTCTGCTACCGGGCAGCGCCCGGGTCACCGGTTCGGTACGCCTGGACGGCACGCAGCTGGTCGGCGCCCGTGAGTCGGCCCTGCGTCGGGTCCGGGGCCGGGAGATCGCCTACATCTTCCAGGAGCCGATGACGTCGTTGAACCCGGTGCTCACCGTCGGGCGGCAGATCGGGGAGGTGCTCCAGGTCCACGAGCGGATGTCCCGACGGGCGGCGCGGGCCCGGGCCGTCGAGTTGTTGACGCTCGTCGGGATCCCGTCCGCCGCCCAGCGGGTCGACAGCTACCCGCACCAGCTCTCCGGCGGGATGCGCCAGCGCGTGATGATCGCGATGGCGGTGGCGTGCGGCCCGAAGGTGCTGGTGGCCGACGAGCCGACCACCGCGCTGGACGTCACCGTCCAGGCCGGCATCCTCCAGGTGCTGCGGGACCTGCGCGACCGGCTCGGCACGAGCGTCCTCATCATCACCCACGACCTCGGCGTGATCGCCGACATCGCGGACCGCGTCGTCGTCATGTACGCGGGCCGGGTGGTGGAACGGGCGCCGGTGGACGACCTGTTCGCCGATCCACGGCACCGGTACACGGCCGGGCTACTGTCGGCGTCACCGCAGCCGGGTCGGCACGCCGGCACGGACCGGTTGACCGAGATCCCCGGGCTGGTGCCCGTCCTGTCGAGCCAACCCGACGCCTGCACCTTCGCGGATCGATGCCCGGCCGCCGACCAGCAGTGCCGGGCGGCCGCCCCGCCGCTGGAGGGCACCGGTGGCACCGGCCACGTGGCGGCCTGTTGGCACCCCTGCACAACGGCACCGACGGCAGCTCAGGAGGCGAACCGATGACGGCGCAGCCGAACGCCCTGGAGATCGCGGACCTGGTGATGCACTTCGGCCAGGTGCGTGCGGTGGACGGGGTGTCCCTGACGATCCCGCGCGGCCGGGTCACGGCCCTGGTGGGGGAGAGCGGTTCCGGAAAGTCGACAGTGGGCCGATGCGTGGTGCGGCTCGTCGAGCCGACCGCGGGAACGGTCCGGATCGCCGGCACCGACGTCACCCACCTGTCCCGACGGCGGCTGCGCCCCCATCGCGGCGCGGTGTCGATCGTCTTCCAGGACCCGGCCGCGTCACTGGACCCGCGCATGCTGGTGGGCGAGATCGTGGCCGAGCCGCTGCGGCTGGCCGGCAAGCGGATCTCCCGGCGGGACCGGGACGCCCGCGTCGCTCCCCAGCTCGAACGGGTGGGACTGCGCGCCGAGGTGGCCCGTCGCTATCCCCACGAACTGTCCGGCGGGCAACGTCAGCGGGTCAGCATCGCGCGGGCACTGATCTCCGAGCCCATGCTGCTCATCGCGGACGAACCCACCAGCGCGCTCGACGTCTCGGTGCAGGCGTCGGTGCTCAACCTCCTCGCCGACCTGCAACGCGACATCGGGTTCGCCTGCCTCTTCATCACCCACGACCTGTCCGCGGTCGAGTACCTGGCCGACGACATCGCGGTCATGTACCTGGGTCAACTCGTCGAGACGGGCAGCCGCGAGCGGATCTTCGCCCGGCCGGCCCACCCGTACACGCAGGCTCTGCTGTCCGCCGCGCCGGTGGCCGATCCGGTGCGCCAACGCCACCGTCAGCCGGTGCTGCTCGGCGACGACCTGCCGTCCGCGCTCGATCCGCCGTCCGGCTGCCGGTTCCGGACCCGGTGTCCGCTCGCCTTCGACAGGTGCGCGACGGAGGTGCCGGCGCAGACCGCGATCGGCGACGGCATGGCCGCGTGCCACCTGGTGCGGCCGGACGGCACCGGACCTGACGTTCGCTCCGCAGATCCCAGTGAGGTGTTGTCATGACGTTCACCACCCGACCCACGTTGCAGGGCACCTTCGGCATGGTGTCCTCGACGCACTGGCTTGCCAGCCAGGCGGCGATGGGCATCCTGGAACGCGGCGGCAACGCCTTCGACGCCGCGGTCACCGCCGGGTTCGTCCTGCACGTCGTCGAGCCGCACCTGAACGGGCCGGGTGGCGAGGTGCCGGCCATCGTGGCCACCGCAGCCGACCCCCGGCCGAAGGTGCTGTGCGGGCAGGGGCCGGCCCCTGCCGGTGCCACCATCGCGCACTTCCGGTCCCTCGGGATGGATCTCATCCCGGGTGCCGGGCCGCTCGCGGCGGCCGTACCCGGCGCCGTGGACGCCTGGCTCCTGCTGCTGCGCGAGCACGGCACGCTCACCCTCGCCGAGGTGCTGGAGCCGGCGATCGGCTACGCCGGCGCCGGCCACCCGCTGGTGGGCCGGGTCGGTGACACCGTGACGGCGGTCCGGTCGCTGTTCGAGGAACACTGGCCCACGTCCGCCGCGCTCTGGCTGCGCGGCGGCCGACCCCCGGCCGCGGGGGAGATGGTCACCAACCCGGCGTACGCGGACACCCTGCGCCGGCTCGTCGAGGCCGGGCAGGCGGCCGGCGTCGACCGGGAGGCCCAGATCGAGGCCGCGCGTCGGGCCTGGAGCACGGGTTTCGTCGCCGAGGCGATCGACGCGTTCAGCCGGCGACCGTTCCAGGACTCCAGCGGACGCCCGCACGCCGGGCTGGTCACCGGCGACGACCTGGCCGCGTACTCGGCGAGCTGGGAGTCGCCCGCCACCCTCGACTGGCACGGCTACTCGGTGGCGAAGACCGGGTTCTGGGGGCAGGGCCCGGTGCTCCTGGAGTCGCTGGCGACCCTGGAAGCGCTCGACGACCCGGCTGTGTACGACCCGGGAACCGCGGCGGGCGTACACGCCCAGGTCGAGGCGCTCAAGCTTGCCTTCGCCGATCGGGAGGCCTGGTACGGCGACGGCGTCGACGTGCCGGCCAAGGCGCTGCTCTCTCCGCAGTACGCGCGGGAGCGGGCCGCCCTGATCGGCCATCGCGCGTCAGCGGAGTTGCGGCCGGGACGCCCGGACGGGGCGCAGCCGCTCCTGCCCGCCCACGTGCTACCCGGCGCCGCGCGGCGTACCGGCCCGGCGGATGCCACGACGGGTGAGCCGACGGTGCAGTCGGACGGGGTGACCCGGGGCGACACCTGTCACGTGGACGTGGTCGACCGCTGGGGCAACATGATCTCCGCGACGCCCAGCGGTGGCTGGTTGCAGAGTTCCCCGACGATTCCGGAGCTGGGCTTCCCGCTGGGCAGCAGGTTGCAGATGTTCTGGTTGGAGGAGGGGCTCGCCTCGTCGCTGGCGCCGGGCCGCCGGCCCCGTACGACGTTGAGCCCGACGATGGTGCACCGCGACGGCGAGCCGGTGCTGGCGTGCGGCACCCCCGGTGGCGACCAGCAGGACCAGTGGCAGTTGCCGTTCCTGCTGCGGCATCTCGTCGGTGGTCAGAGCCTCCAGGAGGCCATCGACGCGCCCGCGTGGCACACGCTCAGCCTGCCGGGGTCGTTCTATCCACGCGACATGGAGCCCGGTGTCCTGGTGGTGGAGGACCGGCTCGACGAGGGCGTGCTGGCGGCGCTGCGGGCGTACGGGCACGAGGTGCGGGTCACCGACGGGTGGAGCCTCGGTCGGCTCTGCGCGGTGACCCGGGACCCGGCGTCGGGCGTGCTGGCTGCCGGCGCGAACCCCCGGGGGATGCAGGGTTACGCGTGCGGCCGTTAGCGGGCGCCCCGGCCAGGCACCCGTCAGCGTGCGCCGTAGCCGCCTTCGGCGTTCTCGTACGCCGCGGCGGATGCCGCGTCGAGATGGTCGAGTGCGGCCCGCTCGGCGCGGTCACCGTCGCCTGACTCGATGGCGTCGACGAGCTGGATGTGCTCGGCCCACGAGTGGGGCGCGCGCTCGGCCGCCCCGAGCCGGAAGACCCACTGGACATGGAGGTAGAGCGACTTGGCGATCGACGACAGCCAGGGGTTTCCGCTGATCTGGAGGATGCGCAGGTGCAGCGTGCTGTTCAGCTCGGCGACCCGGGCCAGGTCCTGCCGCTGCGTCGCCTCGCGACCCTGGTCGAGCAGGGCACGGAGGGACGCCACGTCGGCCGCCGTCGCCCGCTCGGCGGCCAGCCGGGCGGCCAGCGCCTCCAGGCGCTCGCGCACCGCGAACATGTCGGTGATGGTTCCGCTGCTCGGTGAGGCGACGACAGCTCCCCGGCGGGGGAGGATCACGACGAACCCCTCCGCCTCGGCGACGCGTAGCGCCTCCCGGACGGGGTTGCGGGAGACGCCGAAGTCCTCGGCGAGCCGGTCCTCGGTCAGCCGTTCCCCGGGAAGGTAGTCGCCGTCGATGATGGCGGTCCGCAGCGCGGTGAGGACCTGATCGCGGAGCGGCAGGTGTTGCGCGCCGAGCTTGTCCCGTAGGTCTTCAGCCACCTGGTCGCCTCTCCGTGAACGTGTCCGGACAAAGTGTATACGAAGAACAATTACTGGAAGGTGGCCGACAGTGTCGAGCACAGCGCCCCGCGTCACCCGCCCCCGCGTCGCCGCGCACCCGGACGAGCGTCTGCTGCGGCGACGGCAGGCGCTCGTCGTCGTCCTCACCTTCCTCACCGGGAGCGCCGACGCCCTCGGTTTCCTCGCCCTCGGCGGCGCCTTCGCCAGCGTGATGACCGGCAACATGGTCCTGCTCGGGCTCTCGGCGGGCCGGGGGGAGGCCGACCTGGCCCTGACGTCGGGCTGCGCCATCGTCAGCTTCATCGTCGGTGTCCTCGCGGGCGCACGCGTCGTCGGCTCGGCACAGCCGGACGATCCGGTCTGGCCACGGCGGGTCACCTGGGCGCTGGTCCTGGAGCTGTCGGTGTTCGTGGTGTTCGCCGTCGTCTGGGAGGTCACGCTCCACACCTCCGAGGCACGCGTGCACCTGGCGCTGCTCATGCTGTCCGCGGTCGCGCTGGGCGTGCAGAGCAGCGCGATCCAACGTTTCGGCGTGTCCGGCCTGTCCTCCACGTACCTGACCGGCACACTCACCAGCCTGATCGCCGGGGTCGCCGCGCGTAGCCCGTGGGCCAGCCTGCGCCCCAAGGCTCAGGTGTTGCTGGCCCTCATGGTCGGCGCGGCGGTCGGCGCCCTGGTCGCTCTGCACCTGCCGGTCGTCGCCCCGGCCCTGCTGATCGTGCCGCTGGTGCTCGTCATCGCCGTGTCCGCGCGGATGCGGGCCTGAGCGTCAGACGCCCCGAGCGAACAGGGCAAGACGTACCCGGTTGGGGCTGTCGGTCTTGGTCATCAGGCTGGTGATGTGGGTCTTGACCGTGGTCACCCCGATGTGGAGCTGGTCGGCGATCTCGGTGTTGGACAGGCCCTCGGCGACCAGGTTGAGCACGTCGCGTTCCCGGACGGTCAGGCCCGGCATGGCCGGTGGTGACCCGGGGCGGGCGTGCACCGCGCGCTGTACGAGGCGGCGCAGCACCTCCGGGCTGAACGGGCTGTCACCGACGGCGGCCCGGCGGATGCCGTCCAGCAGCTCGGTCGGAGGCGCGTCCTTGAGCAGGAACCCGCACGCTCCAGCGGTCAGCGCCGGGTAGAGGTGATCGTCGTCGCCGAAGGTGGTCAGCACCAGGACGCGGGTGGTGGGGCGTTAGGCGAGGATCCGGCTGGTCGCGGTGATCCCGTCGACACCGGGCATGCGCAGGTCCATGACGACGACGTCGGGGAGGAGCCGCCCGGCCAGCGGAATCGCCTCGCGGCCGTTGTCGGCCTCCCCGACGACCTCGATGTCGGGTTGGGCGTCGCAGAGCATGCGCAGCCCGGCCCGGATGAGGTGCTGGTCGTCGACCAGCAGCACCCGGATCACGCCGCCTCCGGCGCGGGTGCCCCGGCGGAGGCCGCGCGGTCCCGGGGCAGGGGCCGGGCGGACGGCTCGGCGGCGGAGGCCGGGAGCACGGTACGCACCCGCCAACCGGTGTCGGTCGGCCCCGCCTCCAGCCGGCCGCCGAGGACCTCGACGCGTTCGCGCATGCCGGTGATGCCGTGCCCGCCGCCGGCCGGCACGCCCGCCGGCACCCCGCCGCGCCCGTTGTCGTTGACCTCCCAGTGCACGGAGCCGTCCCGGACGGCGACCACGAGATGCGCGACCGCAGACGTGCCCGCGTGTTTGGCCACGTTGGTCAGCGCCTCCTGGGTCAGACGCAGCACCGCCATGCCGCGCACCGCGTCGAGAGAGCCGATCGCCAGGTCGAGATCGGCCTCCACCGTGACACCGGCCTGCCGGGCCCGGTCGATCGCCGCGCCGAGCGCCGCTGGCAGCGCGGAGGGCTCGATCGCGGTCAGCGCCGCGTCGCCGCGTACCCCGTCGGGGTTGCGCAGTACCGCGACCAGCCGGCGCAGCTCCCCGAGGGCCGCGGTGCCGGTGCCGTGCACGTCGTCGAAGACCTCGCTCACCCGGGGGTCCAGGTCGGTGAGCACGTGCCGCGCCACACCGATGCGCAGGACCATCGACGCCACGTGGTGCGCGACGACGTCGTGCAGCTCGCGGGCGATGGCGCTGCGTTCGTCGGCGCGGGCCGCGCGGCTCTCCGACTCGTGCTGGCGTTGCTCGGCGACCGCCCGCTCCACGGCCTGCCGACCCAGCTCCCGGTTGGCGCGGATGACGAGGCCGAGCAGCACCGGCACGCCGACCTCCAGGGCCAGGCCGACGACGCCGGAGCCGACCTGGCGCAGCGGGTCGCCGATCGAGTCGGTCAGGTCGACCATGGCCAGCAGCGTGGCGGCCAACCAGATGGCCCGTGCGCGACCCGCTCGCATGGTGACCTCGAGCAGCGCCCAACTGGCGCCGACCTGGTTGATCGTGAAGTCGTCGACCAGGGCGATCGCGACCGCCAGCAGGGCGACCTGCGTCACCAGGTTGAGCACCGGCAACCGGTGTGCCGCCAGCGCCACGGCGAACGCGAGCACCGCGAGAATCCACTGTGTCGTCGTGGGAGTGCTGGCCGAGTGCGGGACGAAGAGCAGGTAACACAGCCCGGCGAGATCGAGCAGCACCATCCGCACGAGGGTGTCCCGCATGTCGAACACCCGCCCCGGCCAGCTCACGGTGGTCAGCCTAGGTGCTGCGGGCCGGTGGCGGCGTCCGCCGGCCGCCGCCACCGGGGCCGGACCGCGAGGTATGCGGCCAGGCCGAGCGGTCCGAGCAGGATGGTCAGCAGCAGCACCGGAGCCATGACCAGCGCCGGCACCCCCCGATCCCGGCTGTCCAACCACGCCCACCGCCCCACGAACAGATCGAACGCGATCATGTGCGCCCAACCCGCCGCCGCCCCGTCGGAGGTGCCGAGCAGGTCGCGCACCCCGGCCAGGGTCGGCGACGCCACCGCCGGCAGCACGTCGCCGAACGCCGGCAGCACCAGCAGGGCGTAGATCACCACGACCGGCAGCACGATCAACGGCGAGGCGATGATCCGGGTGGTCCACGACCAGCGCGGCAGCAGGATCATCAGCGCCCAGAACGGCGCGGCCACCGCGAACGTCAGTGAGAACAGCGTCGCGGTCACGCGGCCAGCGCCAGTTCCGGGCGACGTGGGCGGGCCACGACCAGGCCGGCAGCGGCCGCCGTCGCGACCACCAGGGCGGCGACCGCGGCGAGCGTGACGGCGTCCGGCCGCAGCAGCGGCTGCCCGCGCAGGGCCTGCCAGGTCAACAGCACGGTGAGTACGCCGTACGCGCCACCGGCGACGACAAGCAGCCGGGCGCGGGTGCGCTCGTCCAACCGCGCCGCGAACCGGCTCAGCAGGATCGCCATGATCGGCAGCGCCTGGAGGGCGTGCAGCCCCACGAAGTGCCCGATCCGTAGGTCACCGCCGCTGGTGCTCCAGCCGACCACCGGCAACCCCGGCCCACCGTCGGGCACGCCGACGCTGTGCGCCCCACCGATCCCCTCGATCCCCGGGTCCTGCATCGGCAGCGCCATCGGCACCGCCGCGAGCATGCCCAGCAGGGACAGGCCGAGCCCCCACCTGACAGCGGTCGCGGCGACCCGATCGGGGATCCGCTGGATCAGGACCACGATCCCGATGACCAGGTGCGCGAAGAACAGCACCATGATCGCCGCGCCCATCGCCGCGAACAGCGCGGTGTTCAGGGGAGTGGTGTCGTTGAAGTGACTGGTCTGCCCGCGTAGCACCTGACCGATGATCCACGCGTTCTCGACGACCGCCACCGCGACGATGACGACGACCGCCCACTCGACGGCCCGGCTGCGGCGCGGCAGCAGGGAGAGCATCCAGGCGAGCGTCGCGCCGTACAGCACGAAGGACACCGCGAACTTGAACGGCTTGAGCCAGATCGGCGCCCCGGTGAGGACGCGTGAGTCGACGAGGATGCCGACCACGGCGACGACGCCGCACACCGCCATCACGGATACCAGGAACATCAGGGGGCGGTTCCAACGCGTCGCCCGGCGCACATCGGTAGTCATGCCTGTAGATGCTCGTGGCCGCGCCGGCCGATCGCGTCCGACCGCGAGCCCCGGTTGCGGCCGGTGGTCGGAGCCGGCCTCCTCCCCGGGTAGGAGACGAAACCCGTCGAAGCCGCGCGGTGGTGCTGGCACAATGGCCGGCCTGCCGATCGGACGGGGATCGATCATGACGACCAATGCGGACCGTGTCCAACCGAACGAGACCACCGTGCCGCTGCTGCACTGCGCGGCCCCCGAGGAGACCCTGGCGTTCTGGCGGGCGCTCGGGTTCGAGGTGACCTACCAGCAGCTCAAGCCGTACGTGTACTTGGCTTTCACGTGGAGTGGTTTCCACCTGCACTACGGTCCGGCGCCGAGGGACCTGGACCCGACGAGGGAGACGTCCGGCGGCTGTCTGGTGCTGGTCGACGCGGTCGCGCCGTACCACGCGGCGTTCACCGAGGCGATGCGCCGCGCCTACGGCAAGGTGCTGGTCAAGGGCCTGCCCCGAATCACCCGCTACCGTGCCGGCGCGTCGCGGTTCAGCATCGTCGACCCGTCCGGCAACAGCATCGTCTTCGTCGTTCGGGAGGAGCCGGCAGAACTGGAGTACGGCGGGTCGTCAGAGCTGGAGGGTCTGGCCCGGGTGCTCGACAACGCGCGGATCCTGCGCGAGTTCAAGATGGACGACCGGGCCGCCTACCGGGCGCTCGACTCGGGCCTGCGCCGCCGCGCCGAGGACGCGCCGGCCGTCGAGCAGGCGATGGCGCTGGCCGGCCTGGTCGAGCTGGCGACCGCGTTGGACAAGGCCGATCGGGTGCCCGAGTGGGGCGCCCGCCTCCAGGCGCTGGCCCTGACCCCGGAGCAGCGGACGCGGGTGGAGCAGTACGTCGCCGACCCTGCCATCCTCGAACCGTGGTGGCCCGACGCGACCTGACCGTGGTCCTTCCCGCGCCTCGCCGACGATTCGCGCGGTGTCAGCGATGTCGTTGTCGCACGAATTCGTCAGGGCCGCAGCTTGGTCTCATCGTCGAGGACAGCTTCGGCCAGCCGCTCCGGGAACATGCGACGCACGCTCGGGGCGTACGCGCTGCCGTCGCCGGGTTGCGTGACGCGATCGCCGTCCACCCGCACCGGTAGCGAGAGCCCGGAGACGACCCCGTGCCCCGGTGCTGCTTCGCAGTGCGCCCAGGCAAACGACGAGGAGCCGTCCCGCCCGAGCAGTCTGACCTTGCAGGTGCCTGGCCCGCCCAGCAACTCGCCGGGGAGGAGCGTCGCGAGACGCTCCTCCTCGGCCTGCACGTCAGCCGCGTTCCGGTCAGGTAGTGGGTACGGCGGCTCGGAGCAGCCGGTGAGCAGCCCAACGGCCAGGCCGAGCCAGACGACACGTCGGCGAATCACCCGTCGAGGATCCCATCCGGCGGTCCTGACCCGCCATCACTGTGAGGCTGTACGTCTGGTCATTCCACAGAACGGCACGAAATTACCGCTTTAGGGTAAGTGCCACCAACCCTCCTAGCTGCTCCGATAGCTTTCGAAGGAGAGGAAAACTCGTATTCCTCCCTTCGGGTGCATAAGGAGTCAGTGATGAAGCGCAGCGTCGCGTTCGCGGCAGCCCTGCTGGCAGGTCTGACCAGCATCGGGTCGATCCCCGGGACGGCCTTCGCCGATGGCGGTGGCCCCGGATACCACGACGACCGCAAGGGGGGTGATCACCACCACGGCGACGAGGGCGCGGTCTTCGTCCAGACCAACAAGGCCGAGGGCAACACCATCAAGGTGTACGACCGCGACGAGGACGGCCGTCTCTCCAAGGCGGGTGAGTACGAGACCGGCGGGCTGGGCGGCTTCACCATCGGCGCGCCGCTCGACGCGCTGGCCTCACAGGGGTCCCTGACCTACCACCACGGTCTGCTGTTCGCGGTGAACGCCGGCAGCAACACCGTGACGGTCTTCCGCGTCGAGGGCACCAGGCTGCACAAGCTCCAGGTCATCTGGTCCGGCGGTCTGCTGCCGGTCAGCGTCGCGGCCCGTGGTGACCTCGTCTACGTCCTCAACGCCGGCGGCGAGGGCTCGGTGCAGGGCTTCGAGCTGCACAAGGGGCGCCTGTCGCGGATCGAGGACGCCAACCGGTCGCTCGGGCTGCACAACGGCAACCCGCCCGCGTTCGGGACCGCCCCGGCTCAGGTCAAGATCGACCCGGACAGCGAGTTCGTCCTGGTGTCGACGAAGGCCGCCAACGTCATGTTCAGCTACGAGATCGGTCGCCACGGCGAGCTGTCCCGCAACCCCGTCATCAGCGACGCGGGGAACGCCCCGTTCGGCTTCACCTTCGACACCAGGGACTCGCTGCTGGTCACCGAGTCGGGTGCGAACGCGGTCAGCCGGTTCGAGCTGGAGGACGACGGCGCGCTCGACCAGGTCGGGCCGTCGGTGCCCAACGGTCAGCAGGCGCCGTGCTGGATCCAGCGCGTCGGCGACTACTTCTACGTCGCCAACGCCGGTAGCTCCACCATCAGCTCCTACCGGGTCAACGACGACGGCAAGCTCGAACTCGTCAAGGCCGTCGCCGTCGACACCGGCGGCGGCTCGATCGACATGACCACCAGCGACGGCTTCCTGTACGTGCAGAACGCCACCGCCGGCAACGTGCAGGGCTACGAGGTGGACGAGGACGGCTCCCTGAAGCTCGTCACCACCGTGGAGGGCCTGCCGAAGTTCGCCGACGGCATCGGCATGGAGGGCATCGCCGCCTCCTGAGCGCACCACCCGCTGGTCCCGGTCGTTCGTCGATCGGGACCAGCGTCGTCTGGTCGGTCGCCGGCCGACGTCGTCGTCTGGTCGGTCGCCGGTCGACGGGTCGTGCTGCGCCGGCGGCGGTCGAGACTACGAGGCCAGCCGCTCGCGCGTGGTGCGAGCTGGGCGGGGGAGTTCGGCGCCGCCGTCCGACGTGTTGATCTCCGACCAGACGGCGTCGAGGGAGAGGCCGAGAACGTCGGCGATCGCCGCGATCGTCGGAAAGGCGGGGGTGGCGATCCGGCCGGACTCGATCTTTCGAAGGGTCTCCGGTGAGACGCCCGCGTCCAGCGCGGTGAGGAGCATCGAACGCTCTCCGCGGGCTCGCCGCAGGAGAGCGCCGAGGCGCTGTCCGCGTTCGACCTCTGCGGGGGTGAGCGGCAACCTGACCATGCCCCGATTCTAGTACCGGGATAATATGGCCGGGATACTTATTGGTCGCCGAAGGAAGGCGCTGCATGATCGAGATCCTGAGCCCCACCGACGTGCTGCGAGCGAAGGACACCGGCGCTCTGGTCGCCGGCATCCTGCAGACGCTGAAGAGCCGCTGCGTGGTCGGCACCAACCTCCTGGACATCGACAGGTGGGCGCAGGCCATGATCACCGAGGCCGGGGCGCAGTCCTGCTACGTCGACTACGAGCCATCCTTCGGGCGCGGGCCGTTCGGCCACTACATCTGCACGTCGGTGAATGACGCAGTGCTGCACGGGTTGCCGTACGACTACGCGCTCGTCGACGGCGACCTGCTCTCGCTCGACCTCGCCGTCTCCCAGGGCGGCGTCGTCGCGGACTCGGCCATCAGCTTCATCGTGGGCGACGTACGGCACCCGGAGAGCGTCGCGCTGATCGACGCGACCGAACGCGCGTTGCAGGCGGGAATCGCCGCCGCCGGCCCCGGCGTCCGCATCGGCGACATCTCCCACGCGATCGGCTCGGTCCTCAACGCCGCGGGATATTCGGTCAACACCGAGTTCGGCGGCCACGGCGTCGGATCGACGATGCACCAGGACCCGCACGTCTCCAACACCGGGCGTCCCGGTCGCGGATACCGGCTGCGCCCGGGGCTGTTGCTGGCGCTGGAGCCGTGGGTCATGGCGGACACCGCGTCGCTCGTCACCGACGCCGACGGCTGGACCCTCCGAAGCGCGACGGGCTGCCGGACGGCGCACAGCGAGCACACCATCGCCATCACCGACGACGGCGCGGACGTGCTCACCCTGCCGGCATCCTGATTCGCGCGGCACGGTCACCGTCCCTGCGGTCGGCCGGGCGGCGAACTGTGCCCACGGTGGACGAATAACCGGCCGTTCCAGGGGCACGTCCCTCTGTGACACCCGCGGGGTCGCGTTCAGAATGAACCGATCGGTCATATTTTCCGTGATGACGGTCAGGGTCACCCACCAGAGTCACGGAGGCACGATGTCAACGGTTCGAACTGGTCCGGTCATCGGACTGCTCGTGCAGATCGTCCTGCTGGCGGTGCTGGCGGAGACAGTCGGTCTGGGCGCGGCGGGCTGGCTGGCGGGGCTGGCGTACGGTGTGCTCCTGTGCGCCCTGCTCAGTCGGGGGATGTCCCGCTCCGGCGCGCGTGCGCTGAGCCCGGCCGACCGGGTGACCCTGAGCAGGGCGATCCTTGTCGGCGGTGTGACGGCCCTGGCCGCCGACTCGTTCGGCCGGCCGGCGCCGATCACGCTGATGGTCGTCCTCACCAGCGTGGCGTTGGCCCTCGACGCCGTGGACGGGTACACGGCCCGCCGCACCGGGACCACCAGCGAGCTCGGCGCGCGCTTCGACATGGAGATCGACTCCTTCCTGGTCCTGGTGCTCTGCCTGCACGTGGCCCCCTCGGCGGGTGCCTGGGTGCTCGCGATCGGCGCCATGCGGTACGTCTTCGTCGCCGCGAGCTGGGTGCTGGGATGGATGCGCGGATCCCTGCCGCCGCGCTACTGGCGCAAGGTCGTCGCCGCCATCCAGGGCGTGGTGCTGACGGTGGCGATGGGCGACGGGCTGCCCCGGGCACTGACGACAGTGGTGCTGGTGGCGTCACTGGCGCTGCTGGTCGAGTCGTTCGGGCGTGACGTCGCCTGGCTCTGGACGACCCGTCACCTCCGCGACACCGTCATCCACGACGCCCCGACCGCGATGGTCCACGCGGCCAGCCCGGTGAGCCACAGCGCTCCGAGCGCCACAGCGGCGCTGGGCCAGAACAGGACGGATGGGCGGCCCTGGGCGGACCGCTCCACGGTCTCCGTGGCCCGGCGCGGGATCGCCCGCGTCTGAGCCGCCCGGATGCCGCGCACAACAAAGATCATGGAAGGATGCCCGGGTTGTCGCTCTTGACGCGCGTACGTCAGCTGCCGAGCCAGGGACGGAGGGCGATGAGGGACGAAGTCCCGGACGTCACCACCACCGACGGCGGCGAGGCCGAGGGCCGCCCTAAGCGCACCATCGTGGCCCGGCTGGCGACGGTCCTGGCCGCGCTGCTCGTGCTGCTCGTCCTCACCGTGCCGTACGACTTCGGCCGGCTCAGCCCGGCGGGGTTCGTACGGATCCCACTGGAGGCGCTGGTGGTCGTGGCCCTCCTGCTGGCCCTGCCGTCTCGTGGTAGCCGACTGGTCGCGACGCTCGCCGGAGTGGCGCTCGGTCTGCTCGGTCTGCTGAAGCTGCTCGACCTGGGGTTCTCCGCCTCGCTGAGCCGGGCGTTCGACCCGGTGCTCGACTGGGCGCTCCTCGACGAGGGGTTCGCCTTCCTCAGCGAGTCGTACGGTCGGCCCGCCGCCATCGGCGCCGCGATCACCCTGGCGGTGGTGGTCGTGGGTCTGCCCACACTCGTCACGCTGTCGATGCGGCGACTGCGGCGGCTGGTGGTCTGGCACCGCACCGCGACCACCCGGATCGTGGCCGCGCTGGTGGTCGTCTGGGTGGCCTGCGCCGCGTTCAACGTGCGGGTGGTCGAGGGCGTCCCGGTCGCCGACACGTCCGCGACCACCCTGGCCAACGGGCACGGCTTCCAGGTCCGCCTGCGCCTCGACGACCGCGAGACGTTCGGCGCCCTGATCGAGGCCGACAAGTTCGGCGACACCCCGGGTGATCAGCTGCTGACCGCGCTGCGCGGCAAGAACGTGGTCGTCGCCTTCGTGGAGAGCTACGGCCGCGACGCCGTCGAGGACCCGGAGTTCGCGCCGCAGGTCGGTGCGGTCCTCGACAGTGGCGCCGGCGAGCTGAGCGCCGCGGGTTTCGCGGCGCAGAGCGGCTTCCTCACCTCGCCGACCTTCGGTGGCGGTAGTTGGCTCGCGCACGACACCCTGCTCTCCGGCCTCTGGATCGACAACGACCAGCGCCACTACACCCTGCTGGCCAGTGACCGGATGACCCTCAACGGTGCCTTCCGGCGGGCGAGCTGGCAGACCGTGGGCGTGATGCCCGCCGTCACCAAGGCGTGGCCGGAGGGCTCCTTCTTCGGCTACGACCGCTTCTACAACGCCAAAACGCTCGCGTACCGGGGCCCGAAGTTCAGCTTCGGCACCCCGCCCGACCAGTACACACTGGCCAGCTGGCAGCGCCTGGAGCAGGCGAAGCGCGACGGCAACGTGATGACCGAGCTGGCGCTGGTGTCCAGTCACGCGCCCTGGACCCCGGTTCCGCCGCTGCTCGACTGGGCCGACGTCGGCGACGGCGCGGTCTACCGCGGGGCCGGCGCGGGTAGGTCGGACGACAAGCGCCGCAACACCACCCAGATCCGGGCGGACTACCGCAAGTCCATCGAGTACACCCTCGGTACGCTCATCTCCTACGTGCGGACCTACGGAGACGACGACCTGGTCTTCATCTTCCTCGGTGACCACCAGCCCGCCGCTGTCGTCACCGGCGAGAACGCCAGCCGCGACGTCCCGATCTCGATCATCACCCGGGACCGGGCCGTGTTGGACCGGATCTCCGGGTGGGGCTGGCAGGACGGGCTGAAGCCCGGCCCGCAGGCGCCGGTCTGGCGGATGGACGCCTTCCGGGACCGGTTCCTGACCGCCTTCGGACCGTAACCCCGGCCACCTCTCTCACGGACTGGACCCAGACAGATGACGGCTACCACCGCCACCCGGATCGCCGCGCTCCGGACCGATCCGGCCCTGTCCCTGCTGCACCGGTCACTGGACGTCTACTACGGCGACCCCGAACGGGACGCGCGAATGGACGCCTTCTACTCCCGCTTCGTCAGCAGCGGAGACCTCGTCTTCGACATCGGCTCCCACGTGGGCGACCACATCGGCAGCTTCCGTCGCCTCGGCGCCCGGGTCGTCGCCGTCGAACCGCAGCCGCTGTGTCTGCGCGCCCTGCGGGCGATCTACGCCGAGGACGACCAGGTGACCCTTGTCGACGCCGCGTGTGGCGCGCTGCCCGGGCGCACCCGGTTGCACGTCAACTCCGCAAACCCCACGGTGTCGACCGCCTCGCCGGAGTTTGTGCGGGCGGCGAAGGGCGCGGGCGGGTGGGAGAGCGAGGTGTGGGATGCCGACATCGAGGTCCCGGTGGTCACCGTCGACGCGCTGATCGAGACGTACGGCGTGCCGACCTTCGCCAAGATCGACGTTGAGGGCTTCGAGGCCGAGGTGCTGGCCGGCCTGAGCCGCCCACTGCCCGCGCTGTCGTTCGAGTTCACCACCATCGCGCGTCCGGTCGCCTACCGATGCCTCGATCGCCTGACCGCGCTCGGCTTCGACGGCTTCGACGTCGCGTTGGGCGACGACAAGTCGATGACCTTCCAACGCCTGGTATCCGCTACCGACCTGGCGACGTACCTCCACGACCTGCCGCACGCCGCGAACTCCGGCGACGTGTACTGCGTGTCCGGAAACGGGGTGGCCACCACCGACTGATCGGGTGCTGGCGGTGGTGCGGATCCGCGCGGGATGATCGATGTTCGTCTCGACGCCGAGCCGAGCCACGCGATCGGGCGGGGAGAGGTGACGCCGATGACCCCGACGCAGCTGCGCGCGTACGTCGCCGTGGTCCGGTTGGGCTCGGTCAAGCAGGCCGCCGCGGAGCTTCAGGTCTCCGAGCCGGCGGTGTCGCTGCACATCGCCCAGTTGCGCAAGGAGTTCGGCGACAAGCTCTTCGCCCGGACGGCGGCGGGCCTCGCGTTCACCCCGGGTGGGCTGCGGCTGGCCAGTCGCGCGGCGGAGCTGCTGGGCCTGCAGGACCGCACGATGTTGGAGGTGAGCGCCGCGAAGCGGGGCCGACGGTTGCTGCGGGTCGCCGCGTCGAGTCTGTTCGCCGAGTTCGCCGCGCCGGGGCTGATCGAACTCTTCGCGAAGCGGGCCGCCGACCTCGACGTCGAGTTGAGCGTGCGCAACCCCGGAACGTTCGGGTCGCTGCTGTCGACCCGCGCCGCCGACATCGCGATCGGGCCGCAGCCGTCGGTCGTCGACAGCGCCATCGGCTGCCGGCCGGTGATGAACTACCGACTCGTGCTCGCCGTCGGCCCGGAGCACCCACTGGCCGGCCTGGCGGCGTCCCCGGGGCAGCTACGGGAGCAGACCTGGCTGCTCGGGCCGTCGGCCGCCACCGAGTGGGGCGCGGTCCCGGCGCTGCTGCGTCGGCTGGCCGTACCGGACGAGCGCCAGCAGATCTTCCAGAGCCACGCGGCCGCGCTGGGGGAGGCCAAGCGGGGCAGGGGGGTGGCGCCGGCCCTGGCGTTCACCGTCGCGCCCGACGTGCGTCAGGGCCATCTCGGGCAGGTGATGGGGCCGCACGCGACCACCGAGGCGGTGTGGCACGCGCAGGTGCTCGCCACCCCCGACGCGATGTCGGCCGCCGAGGAGCTGTCGCGCTTCTCGTCGACGCCGAGGGCGATTCAGGCGATGATGCGCGGCGCGGGAGTCAGCGTCGGCCACTTCCGGCCGTCGGTGCACGTGACGCTCTGGAGCTGACGGGCGACGACCAGCAGGTCCTGGAAGGTGCCGGCCGGCAGCATCCGATCGCAGTAGGGGAGTGCGGCGGCCATGCCGCCGACCCGGGGGGCGAAGCCGGGCGCTCCGGCGCGGGGATTCAACCAGACGATCCGGTACGCGCGGCGGCTCAGCCGGGCCATCACCGCCGCCAGGTCGGCGGGTGGATCGCTGTCCCAGCCGTCCGACCCGATCACCACCACCGCCCCGCGTACGGCCTCCGCGTGGTGGGAGGTGAGCAGGGCACGCAGGTTCGTGGCGATCCGGGTGCCCCCGTACCTGTCGGTCACGGCGGCACTTGCCTGCGCGACCGCCTCGGCCACCGAGGTGTGCCGGAGCACCACGGTGAGTCGGGTCAGCGTCGTGGCGAACGCGAACACCTCCGCGTCGGCGACCACCGCGAACGCCCGCATCAGCTGCAGGTACGCCGTTGCCTGCGCCCGCATCGACTCGCTGACGTCGCAGAGCAGCACGACCCGGCGGGGCCGCCGTACCGGGCGCGCGCGGACGACCTCGACGGGCTCCCAGCCGGTGCGCCGGGCCCGGGCGATGGTGGCCCGCAACGCGATCCGGGCACCGGCCGGGCCGACGGTGTGCCGACGGGTGCGTCGGCTCGGCCAGTCGGTGACGGCCGCGTGCAGGGCGTCGCCGAGCTGCGTGACCTGTGCCGTGTCGAGTTCGTCGAACGGGCGGTCGGCGAGCCCGGTGTGGGCGCTCGGCCGCCGCTGCGGCAGTCGCAGCGCGGTGTCGTGTTCGGATGTTTCCGCGACCGCCGGCGGCAGGGTCGCCCACGGCAGGCCACCGCCCGATCCCGCGTCGTCGGTGTCGGCCGGCACCCGGACGTACACGTCGTCGTGGCCGTTGGTGGGGGGCGCGGACCGCTGTGACCGGGGCAACGGTGGGGGGTCCGCGAAGACCGCCGCGAAGACCCGGTCGAACGCGGGCAGGTCGGTGTGTCGGCGCACCAGGCTGATCCGAGCGCTCCAGTAGAGCGACGACATCGAGTCGGGCGGGCTGGCGGCGAGCGCCCGGACGAAGTCGTCGACGTCTGTCAGTCCGGCCGGGACGCCGGCTCGGCGCAGCCGGCCGGCGAGCGCCACCGCGAACGCGGCCCGGTCGACACCGCGCAGCACGCCCGTGCTCACCGGCGCGCAACCAACCAGGCGATCACCGCGCCGACCGCGACCAGACCGACGAGCACCGGTACAAGGCGCCTGGTGACCGACCCGCCGGCGATGCTCAGCAGGTCGAGCGCCTCCGGCTCGACGGGCGAGGGTGCGACGGGCGAGGGCGCGACGGCAGCGGTGCTGGGCGTGGGTGCGACGGCAGCGGTGCTGGGCGTGGTCGCGACCGCCGTGGCGGGCGCGGCCGGCATGGGTTCGGCGTTCGGCTGCGGGCTCGACGGCTCGGCGTTCGGCTGCGGGCTCGACGGCTCGGCGTTCGGCTGCGGGGTCGGCGGCTCGGCGGCCAGCTTGGCCTCCAGGTTCGCGACGAACTGGGCCAGCAGCTTGCCCGACACCTCCTTGATCATGCCGCTGCCGAACTGGGCCAGCTTGCCGGAGATCTTCAGATCGGTGTCCACACTGACCACTGTCCGTTCGCCGTCCGGCCGCAGGTGAGCGGTGACCAGCGCGGACGCGGTGCCAGTCGAGCGGGCGTCCCGGCCCTTCGCGTCGATCACCCCGCGCCACGCGGTGTCGTCCTTCTCGACGAACCGGGCGGTGCCCGCGAACTCCGAGACGACCGGACCGACCTTGACCCGCACCCGGCCCTGGTAGACGTCGCCGTCGACGCCTGTCAGTTGGGCTCCGGGCAGGCACGGCGCGAGCCCTTCCAGGTCGGTGAGCACCGCCCAGGCCCGGTCGATCGGGACGGTGACCGCGAACTCGTTGGTGATCTTCATGGCTGACTCTCCTGGTAGGCGCCGAGCGCGGCGGCGACCACGGCGCGGTCGTCGGGGGTCTTGGCGATGGTGCCGACGGTCTGCGCCACGCCGTCGGCGGCCAGGTCGGTGACGCCCAGCACCGACAGGGCGCCCACCCAGTCGATGGTCTCCGCCATCCCCGGCGCCTTCTCCAGCTCCCGGTGGCGTACGCCGCCGATGAACTGCACTGCCGTCTGGATCAGCGGCTCGGTCGCCCCCGGTACGGCCCGGCGGACGATCTCCACGGCGCGGGCCGGCTCGGGGAAGTCGATCCAGTGGTACAGGCAGCGGCGGCGCAGCGCATCGTGCAGTTCCCGGCTGCGGTTCGAGGTGAGCACCACGACGGGTGGGGTGCGGGCGGTGAAGGTGCCGAGTTCGGGGATCGTGATGCCGGCCTCGCCGAGGAACTCGAACAGCAGCGCCTCGAACTCGTCGTCGGCCCGGTCGATCTCGTCGATCAGCAGCACCGGCGGGACCGGCCCACTGTGGCGTACGGCCCGCAGGATCGGGCGTTCCTGGAGGTACTCGGCGCTGAACAGGTCCGCGTCGGTGAGCCGCGTGTGGTGCGCCTCGGCGAGTCGGATCGCCAGCAGTTGCCGCTGGTAGTTCCACTCGTAGAGCGCCTCGCCCGCGGTGAGCCCCTCGTAGCACTGCAACCGGATCAACTGTGTCTCCAGCGCGCGGGCCAGCGCCTTCGCGGCGGCGGTCTTGCCGACCCCCGGCTCACCCTCCAGCAGCAGGGGCCGACCGAGACGCAGGGCCAGGAACAGGGCCATCGCCATGCCGTCGTCGACCAGGTAGTCGACGGCGTCGAGGCGGTGCCGGACAGCCTGGGCGTCCTTCATGCCTCGCCCGCCAGCAGGCGCTCGTAGTCGGCCCGGGTGTCCACGTCGATCGGCACCGGCCCGTCGACTGTCACCTCGGTCACCGGGTGCCGCCCGGAGTGCAGGAGCTTCCAGACGGCCTTGTCGCCGTGCAGGTCGTACAACTCGGGCAGGACTTCACGGCCGAAGCGGAAGGGATGGCCCAGGCCGTCCGCGTACCGGCAGACGGCCAACGGGGTGGCCGCCGCGGCGACCCGGCGGACGTCCGCGGCGCGGACGCCGGGCTGGTCGCCGAGGAGCAGCACGAGCGCGTCGGCGCGCGGATCCACCGCGCGGGCGGCGGTGCGCACCGACGACCCGCAGCCGGTGCTGAACGCCGGGTTCTGCACGACCTGGCACCCGGTCAGGTCCACCCGGTCGCGGATGCCGTCCGCCGCACCGCCCACTGTGACGAGCAGTTGGTCGAAGCCGCACGAGCGGGCCAGGTCGAGGGTGGCGTCGAGCAGCGTCCGCCCCCGGTACGGGAGCAGTTGCTTGGCCTCGCCGAGTCGCGCCGACGCGCCGGCGGCGAGCACCACACCGGTCAGGAACACCTGTCACGCAGCCGTGTAACTCGCGAGGCAACCGGCGCAGCAGAACCAGAAGTCCTGACCGTCGACGCGCGCGTGCGGGGTCTCCGCCCCGACCAGCACGGTCATCCCGCACACCGGGTCGACTGCCTGCTGCGGTCGGGCAGCCGACGCGCCGGCGGCCGGCGCCAACCCGTCCACCCGGATGGCCCGGACCACCTCACCCATGATCGCCAGAGCGATCTCGGCCGGCGTACGCGCGCCGATGTCCAGCCCGGCCGGGGTGTGGACGCGGGCGCGTTCGGCGTCGGTCAGGCCCAACTCGTCGAGCAGGGCCGTGCCGCGCCTGCCGCTGGCAACCAGCGCGATGAACCCCACGCCGTCGTCGAGCGCCGCCCGGATCGCCTCCTGTTCGCCCCTGCCCAACCCGGCCACCACTGCCGCGGTGCAGCCGATGGTGTCGTCGGCCGCGACGACGTCGAAGTCGAGGAACGCGGCCAGCGTCGCCACTGCGGCGCTGATCGGGGTGTCACCGACCACGCGCACTGCCGGTGCCGGCAGCATCGGTCGGAGGAACACCTCGATCGCGCCACCGGAGTGGCACGGGTTGACCACCACCCGCGCCCCCGGGGTGTCCGGGAACGGGGTCGCGCCCTCCGGCAGCACCCGCAGCAGCAGGGCGGTGCCGTCGCGCAGGGTGTCCAGCGCGGCGGCCCGCACCGAACTCTCCGCGCACACCCCGCCCACGAAGCCCTCGATCGAGCCGTCGAACCGGATCACCGCGTCGTCGCCCGGTCGGGCCGACGTCGGGTCCTGCGCGCGGACCACTGTGGCGTGGACGAACGGCTCCCGGGTGTCGGTCAGCTCCCGGACGCGCTCCGCGATGGTCGTCATCTCGGCTCCCTCAGACCGGCGGCCGGGCCTGGCCGCGCATCGCGTCCCAGACCCGCGACGGCGTCAGCGGCATGTCGGCGTGTCGGACGCCGAAGGGCTTCAGGGCGTCGATGACCGCGTTGACGATCGCGGGCGGCGAACCCACCGTCGCCGATTCGCCGACGCCCTTCGCGCCGATCGGGTGGTGCGGTGACGGCGTGACGGTGAAGCCGGTCTCCCAGTCGGGCACCTCCAGCGACGTCGGGATCAGATAGTCCATCAGGGACGCGCCGAGGCAGTTGCCGTCCTCGTCGAACGCGATCATCTCCATCAGCGCCATGCCGACCCCGTCGGTCAGCCCGCCGTGCACCTGCCCCTCGATGATCATCGGGTTGATCCGGGTGCCGCAGTCGTCGACCGCGATGAACCGTCGCACCGTCACCTGCGCCGTGCCGGGATCGATGTCCACCACGCAGATGTACGCGCCGTGCGGGTAGGTCAGGTTCGACGGGTTGTAGCAGATCTGCGCCTCCAGGCCACCCTCAATGCCCTCGGGCAGGTCGCCCGCGCCGTGCGCACGCAGGGCGATGTCCTGGATCGTGACGGACCGGCCCGGGTCGCCGGCGACGTGGAACGCGCCCTTCTCCCACTCCAGGTCGGCAACCGACACCTCGAGCATCCCCGAGGCGATGATCCGGGCCTTGTCGCGGACCTTCCGGGCCACCAGGGCCGCCGCCGCGCCCGAGACGGGCGTCGAGCGGCTGCCGTACGTGCCGAGGCCGAACGGGGTGTTGTCGGTGTCGCCGTGCAGCACCTCGATGTCCGCCGGCGGGATCCCGATCTCCTCGGCGACGATCTGCGCGAACGTCGTCTCGTGCCCCTGACCCTGCGACTGCACGCTGAGGCGTACCACTGCCTTTCCGGTCGGATGGACACGCAGCTCGCAGCCGTCCGCCATGCCCAGCCCGAGAATGTCCATGTTCTTGCGCGGCCCGGCGCCGACGGCCTCGGTGAAGAACGCGATGCCGATGCCCATCAGCTCACCCCGGGCCCGCTTCTCGGCCTGCTCGCGGCGCAACTCGTCGTAGCCGGCCATCTCCATCGCCAGCCGCATCGTCGGCTCGTAGTTGCCCGAGTCGTACACCCAACCGGTCTTCGTCGTGTACGGGAACTGCTCCGGCTGGATGAAGTTCTTCAACCGCAGCTCAGCCGGGTCCATGCCGAGTTCGTCGGCGAGGCAGTCGACGATCCGCTCGACCAGGTAGACCGCCTCGGTGATCCGGAACGAGCAGGCGTACGCGACGCCACCGGGCGCCTTGTTGGTGTAGACCGCCGTCATCCTGCAGTACGCGGCCTCGATGTCGTAGCTGCCGGTGAAGACCCCGAAGAAACCGGCCGGGTACTTCACCGGGGCGGCGGTGCCGTTGAACGCGCCATGATCGGCCAGCACGTTGGTGCGGATGCCGAGGATCCGGCCGTCGCGGGTCGCGGCGATCTCCCCCCGCATGATGTAGTCGCGGGCGAACCCCGTGCTGATCAGGTTCTCCGAGCGGTCCTCCATCCACTTCACCGGCTTGCCGGTGACGATCGAGGCGACGATCGCGCACACGTACCCGGGGTAGATCGGCACCTTGTTGCCGAAACCGCCGCCGATGTCCGGCGAGATCACCTGGATCTTGTGCTCGGGCAGGCCCGCCACGATGGCGTAGAGGGTGCGGTGCGCGTGCGGGGCCTGGGTGGTCGACCAGAGCCGCAGCTTGCCGTCGACCGCGTCGTAGTCGGCGACCGCCCCGCACGTCTCCATTGGCGCCGGGTGTACCCGGGGGTAGACGAGATCCTGGCTGACCACGACGTCGGCGCGGGCGAAGACCGCCTCGGTGGCGGCCTCGTCGCCGGTCTCCCAGTCGAAGCAGTGGTTGTTCGTCTTGCCGTCCAGGTCGTCGCGGATCAGCGGGGCGTCCGGCTCCAACGCCCGCCGCGCGTCGATCACCGGGTCGAGGACGTCGTACTCGACGTCGATCAGCTCCAGCGCGTCGCGCGCCGCGTACCGGTCCTCGGCGACGACGAACGCCACCTCCTGGCCCTGGAAACGGACCTTGTCGGTGGCGAGCACGGCCTGCACGTCGTTGGAGAGCGTCGGCATCCAGGCCAGGTTCTGCTGTGCCAGCGCGGCCCCGGTCACCACCGCCCTCACCCCGGGCGACGCCTCGGCGGCGCTCGTGTCGATGCTGACGATCCGGGCGTGCGCCACGGGCGACCGGAGGATCGCGAGGTGCAGCATGCCGGGCAGTTGGACGTCGTCGACGTACCGGCCGCGCCCACGCAGGAACCTCGGGTCCTCCTTGCGCAGCATCCTCCCGTACCCGACGGGCTTCTGGTCGTTGTCGTGGAACGTGTCCACGCGCTCGTGCACAGTGGTCATGCGACAGCCTCCGCGGGCTGACCGGCGTTGTCGATCTCGCCGGCCTCTGTCGATTCGGTGGTCTCGGTGACCTGGGCCCCGGCCTGCGCCTCGGCCACGGCGGCCCAGCGGACCGAGCGCACGATGGTGGCGTAGCCGGTGCACCTGCAGATCTGACCCGAGATCGCCTCCCGGATCTCCGTCTCGCTCGGGTCCGGGTTGCGATCGAGCAGCGCCCGCGCGGTCATCATCATCCCCGGCGTGCAGAAGCCGCACTGCAGTCCGTGGCACTGCATGAACCCCTGCTGGATCGGGTCCAGTTCGGTGCCCTTGGCGAGACCCTCGACGGTACGCACCTGATGGCCGCCGGCCATCGCGGCGAGCACCGTGCACGACTTCACCGGCTCGCCGTCCAGCCAGACCACGCAGGTGCCGCAGTTGCTGGTGTCGCAGCCCCAGTGTGTGCCGGTCAAACCCAGCACGTCCCGCAGGAAGTGCACCAGCAGCAGCCGGGCCTCGATCTCCCGGGTGACCTCGACGTCGTTGACGGTCATGGTGACCTGCATGCTCAGCTCCTCGCCCGTTCGACGGCCCGGCGCAGGGTCCGTTGGGTCAGCTCGGCGGCCAGATGCCGCTTGTAGTCCGCGCTGCCGCGCTGGTCGGTCACCGGGTCGCAGTTGTCCGCAGCGATCGCCCCGGCCTGCTCGTAGAGACTTTCCGAGGGTTCCTGCCCGCGCAGCGCCGCGGAGATCGCCGGGATGCCCGTCGTGTTGGGGCCCACCGCCGCGAGCCCGACCCGGGCGTCGACGATCGCGCCGCCGTCGAGCCACACCGCCGCGCCCGCCGACACCACTGCCCAGTCGCCGGCCCGGCGTTCGACCTTGGCGTACGCGCTGCCGCAGCCGGGTCGCACCGGTAACCGGATCTCGACCAGGATCTCGTCGTCCGCGACGGCCGTCTCGTACGGCCCGACGTGGAACTCCTCCATCGACACGACCCGTTCCGCGCCGCCCGGACCACGGATCACGCACCGCGCGTCAAGCGTCGTGCAGACCGCCGACAGATCCTCGGACGGGTCGGCCTGGCACAGCGAGCCGCCCAGCGTGCCCCGGTTGCGCACCACCGGATCGGCGATCACCCGTTCGGCGTCGGCGAAGATCGGGAACGCCGCCGCCAGCACCGGCGACTCGAGTAGCTCCCGATGTCGGGTCAGCGCACCGATGCGGACCTCGTCGGGGCCCGCCTCGACGTAGCCCAGCTCGGCGTGCAGGTCGTTGATGTCGATCAGATAGTCGAAGTTGGCCAGCCGGAGCTTCATCATCGGCAGCAGGCTGTGCCCGCCGGCGATCAGGCGGGCCGTCCCGCCCAGCCGCTCCAGCAGGCTGATCGCATGGTCCACACTGGTGGCTCGCTCGTACTCGAACGGTGCCGGCACCTGCATGTCGCACCTCCGCAGTCCGGCAAAATCTCTGCCCGACGGTGGCCAAAGTCAACGGCGACCTAAGCAACTGCTTAGGTCGCCGTTGACGGTGCCGCCGGGGCTCCCGGATCGTGCGACCATGCGGGACATCGTCGACGGGCTGGCCGGCTGGCGTGCTGCGGGCGTCGCGTTCGCCGTCGCGACCGTCGCGCGCACCTGGCAGTCCGCGCCCCGGCAACCCGGCGCGGCGATGGCCGTCTCGGCGCACGGCGACGTGGTGGGCAGCATCTCGGGCGGCTGCGTTGAGGGCGCCGTCTACGAACTCTGCCGGAGTGCGGTGCAGAGCGGCACGGCCCACACCCAGACCTTCGGCGTCAGTGACGACGACGCGTTGGACGTCGGCCTCACCTGCGGCGGCACCATCCAGGTCCTGGTCCAGCCGAGCGTCGCGATGACCGAGTTCGACGAGGTCCTCGCCGCGATCCGCGACGGCCGCCCGGTCGCCACCGCATCGGTAGAGAACGCCCAACTGGTGATCTGGGCCGACCGGGTCGCGGGCAGCCTCGGCGCACCCGACCTGGACGACGCGGTGTCCCGGCAGGCGACCGGAATGCTCGCCCTCGGCGTCACCGGCACGATCCACCTGGGCCGGCAGGGGCAGCAGCGCGGCGACGAGGTGGCCGTGTTCGTCCAGTCGTACGTGCCACCTCCCCGGATGATCATCTTCGGTGCGATCGACTTCGCCGCCGCGATGGCCCGGATCGGCACGTTCCTCGGCTACCACGTCACGGTCTGCGACGCCCGCCCGTTGTTCGCCACCCGCGCGCGTTTCCCGGACGTCGACGACCTCGTGGTCCGGTGGCCGCACGTGTACCTGGAGTCGACGACAGTCGACGACCGCACCGTGCTCTGCGTCCTCACCCACGACCCCAAGTTCGACGTGCCGCTGCTCCAGGTCGCCCTCGACACGCCCGCCCGTTACATCGGTGCGATGGGCAGCCGGCGTGCGCACGACGATCGGATGCGCCGGCTGCGCGAGGCGGGCGTCCCGGAGCGCGCGCTGGCGCGCCTCCGCTCGCCGATCGGGCTGGACCTGGGGGCGCGGACACCGGAGGAGACGGCAGTGGCGATCGCCGCCGAGATCACCGCCCAGACCTGGGGTGGCTCGGGTCGCCCGCTCAGCGACCTGGCCACCCCGATCCACCACACCTGACCGACCTGGCACCTCCGACCATCCGGGTACCCTCCGCGGATGGACCTCGATGATCTTCCACTCGCCGAGTTCGCGTTCCCGGGGCTACTGCGGGACAAGCTCGTGGGCGCGATCCTGTCCGGGGCGAAAACCTCGACGACCGGCCTGCTGATCGGTTACGAGTGCGCCAACGAGCCACTGCCCGAGGCGGGTCAACTGTCCGCCGTGGTGGACTCCGCCGGCCGGCGGGTCGCGGCCATCGAGCTGACCGAGGTACGGGTGATCCGGCTCGCCGACGTCGACCTGCCACATGCGGTGGCCGAGGGGGAGGGCGACGAGTCGGTGGCCCAGTGGCGTGCGGGGCACGAGTCGTTCTGGCACAGCGCCGAGGTGCGCGACGAGCTGGGCGACCCCGACTTCACAGTGGACGACGACACCCTGGTCGTGACCGAGCGCTTCCGGCTGGTGCACGTCGTCTGAGTGTCACGCGGCCCACCCGCGCCCTGGATGACCGGCTGCGGAGTGCGGGATCGCCATGTCGATCGGTGGCAGCTCAGAAGGGCACGGCTCGGCGTGTCGAACCGCTGAGCTACCAACGATCAAGCAACGAGCGTCGCCTACAGCAGCGCGAGCTGGCCCTCGACCTCATCTGTGTGCGGCTCCCGTAACTGCCAGAGCCGGACCACCCCGCCTGCGGCCTCGTCTATCTGGTAGTCGTCGGAGTCGCCGAATTCCGGAATGTCGTCGTGACGGCACTGACCCCGCGATGTCGGTCGGGGTCTGCGCTCGGAAAGGCCGTTCTGATTCGACTGGAGGTGGCTTAACCTCGGCTCGTGGATGACGGACTCCTTCGCCGACTCCGGGCCGAACAGGCCCGAGCGCTGCTCGACGACGCCGACCCGCACCACGCGGTGATGCTGGCCTGCGACCTGTTGATCGCCGGCGTCACCGGTGACGCCGTGGTGGCGCTCGCAGCGGAGTCAGCTCGGACACTGCCGGCGCATGACGCCAGCCGGCGCCTGGCGGCAGTCGTTGCCGAACTCGGGCTTCCGGAGCCGGACCTGCCAACCGCAGTGGCGTTGATCGCGGCCGACACCTGCGAGCGGATCCTCGACGGAAGCATCCCGGCCGAGGTGGGAACACACCGTCTCTACGTTGTCGGAGATGAGGGCAGCCGACTGGACGACCTGCTCCCGGCGGTCGCCGCCCTGGCCAGGCATCTTGAGGACGACCTCGGTGGGCGGTCCGACGACGACCTGCGCACCCGGCTCGCCGCGCTGGCGCGGACCATCCTGAACAGGCTGGCCAAAGATCCAGCTTGAGGCCGCGACTGTCGGCTTGCGCGGCTTCCGGCACGCACGTGCGGAGTAGTCAGGATCGCGGTGCCGGGGCTGGTCTTCGTAACCTTGGTCCGCCAGACTGCGCGGTATGCGTGATCGCTGGCGCCGGTGGGCGTGGGTCGTGGTGCTCGTTGTCGGGCTGATCCTTTACATGGCGGTGCTGCGAACCCTGGTCAGCACCAAGAATCCGAACTTCGTGCCGGCGTTGATCCTGCTCGGGGCGACACTGGTGCCGTTGACGTTCCTGACGTTCGCGCAGGCCCGTACCGGTCGGTGGCAGGTGCCGGCATCGGTGTTGGTGACGTCGGCGTTCTTCGGCGGTGTGATCGGCACGGTGGTCGCCGGGACCCTGGAGTACGACACCCTGCGCGGCCTCGGCACCCTGCCGATGGTGTTCGTGGCGCTGATCGAGGAGTCGGCGAAGCTGATCGTCCCGGTGGTGCTGCTGTTCACCGTGGTGGCTCAGCATCGGCGTCGGGTGCCCTCGGACGGGTTGATCATCGGTGTCGCGGCCGGCATGGGTTTCGCCGCGTTGGAGACGATGGGCTACGCGTTCAGCGCGCTGCTGAGTTCGCAGGGCAACATCGGTGCGGTGGAGCAGACGCTCTTCATCCGGGGTCTGACGGCGCCCGCCGGTCACACCGCCTGGACGGGGCTGACCGCCGGTGCGCTCTGGGCGTTGTTGGCGAGCCCCAGCGTCCGCCGGCTGGTCGGGTTCATCGGCACGTTCGTGGGTGTCGTCGTCCTGCACACGCTCTGGGACACGTTCTCCGGCTCCCTGGTCTTCGTCGTGGTGGCGATCATCAGCATCGGCTGGTTGTTCTGGGAGCTGCACCGCTACCGGACCTTCAATGATCACCCCGTCGGCCAGTTGCCACCGCGCTGACCATCGCCGTACTCCATGCCTCTTCCGGCCTGCACGAAAGGCCGGGGGGAGGCATGACTGTTGGTGATCCCGCTGCGACCGGGCCGGCACCTCATCTACCGTCAGAGTGTTCATATTTGGCGGGATTGGTCGGGAAGGTGCGGCGATGGGGGTGCGGAGCTGGTTCGAGGGTTGGCCGGTCTACCGCCAGCTCACCGGCACCGACCCGCTGGGCCGGGGCGCTGCGGCGAAGTCTGACGGGTCCCGCGCGCTCACCGCCCGCACCGATGCCGCCGATTCGGTGGCCCGGTCGGTCTGCCCGTACTGCGCTGTGGGTTGCGGCCAGCGGGTGTTCGTGAAGGACGGGCAGGTCAGTCAGATCGAGGGTGATCCGGACAGCCCGATCTCGCGGGGTCGGCTCTGCCCGAAGGGCTCGGCGAGCAAGAGCCTGGTCACCAGCCCGTTGCGGCAGACCACGGTCCGCTACCGCCGGCCGTACGGCACCGAGTGGGAGGACCTCGACCTCGACACGGCACTGAACATGATCGCCGATCGGGTCTTGGCCGCCCGGGACGAGACCTGGGAGGACGTCGACGCCGAGGGCCGACCGCTCAACCGGACGCTGGGTATCTCCAGTCTGGGTGGGGCGACGCTGGACAACGAGGAGAACTACCTCATCAAGAAGTTGTTCACCGCGATGGGGGCGCTCCAGATCGAGAACCAGGCCCGTATTTGACACTCCTCCACCGTCCCCGGTCTGGGGACCAGCTTCGGCCGTGGCGGCGCCACCCAGTACCAGCAGGACCTGTCGAACTCCGACGTCATCGTCATCCAGGGTTCGAACATGGCCGAGGCACACCCGGTGGGTTTCCAGTGGGTGATGGAGGCCAAGCGCCGGGGCGCGAAGGTCTTCCACGTCGACCCGCGGTTCACCCGTACCAGCGCGCTCGCTGACTCGTACCTGCCGATCCGGGCGGGCACCGACATCGCGCTGCTCGGCGGGGTGATCCGCTACATCCTCGACAACGAGCTGGACTTCCGGGAGTACGTCGTCGCCTACACCAACGCCGCGACCATCGTGACCGAGGAGTACGCCGACACCGAGGACATGCACGGCCTCTTCTCCGGCTTCAACGACGACAACGCCACCTACGACCAGGCCAGTTGGCGCTACGAGGGCCACCCACAGAGCCAGACGACCCGCGACAGCGAGACGCAGCGGGAGACGGCGGCCGGGCTGGAGAACGAGTCGCACGGCGCGCCCGTCGGCGGCGAGACCGAACGTGACGAGACGTTGCAGCACCCGCGCTGCGTCTACCAGATCCTCAAGCGGCACTTCGCCCGCTACACCCCGGAGATGGTGGAACGGGTCTGCGGCATCCCGCAGGAGAAGTTCCTCGAACTGGCCCAGGCGTGGACGGAGAACTCCGGCCGGGACCGGACCGGCATGCTCGTCTACTCGGTGGGCTGGACGCAGCACAGCGTGGGGGTGCAGTACATCCGTACTGGCGCGATCATCCAGCTCCTGCTGGGCAACGTGGGCCGCCCGGGTGGCGGGGTGATGGCGCTGCGCGGGCACGCCAGCATCCAGGGGTCCACCGACATTCCGACGCTGTTCAACCTGCTTCCGGGCTACCTGCCGATGCCCCACCACGCCGAGCACCCGACCCTCAAGAAGTGGGTGGACAGTATCGCGCACCCCGGGCAGAAGGGCTTCTGGGGCAACGCCCGCACCTACGGCGTCAACCTGCTCAAGGCGTACTGGGGCGACGCCGCCACCGCCGAGAACGACTACTGCTACGGCTACATGCCCCGAATGACCGGCGACCACGGCACCTACCAGCAGGTGCTCGACATGATCGACGGGAAGATCAAGGGGTACTTCCTGCTCGGTCAGAACCCGGCAATCGGCTCCGCGCACGGCCGCGCGCAGCGGCTCGGCATGGCGAACCTCGACTGGTTGGTGGTCCGGGACCTGTTCATGATCGAGAGTGCCACCTTCTGGAAGAACGCGCCGGAGATCGAGACCGGCGAGATCATGCCCGAGGAGTGCCGCACCGAGGTGTTCTTCCTGCCTGCCGCGTCGCACGTGGAGAAGGAGGGGACCTTCACCCAGACGCAACGCCTGTTGCAGTGGCGGGAGAAGGCCGTCGAGCCGCCGGCCGACGCCCGCTCCGAGCTGTGGTTCTTCTATCACCTCGGACGCGTCATCCGGGAACGGCTCGCGTCGTCGACCGCGCCGCGCGACCGGGCGCTGCTCGACCTCACCTGGGACTACCCGACGCACGGTCCGCACGCGGAGCCGAGCGCCGAGGCGGTGCTGCGCGAGATCAACGGGTACGACGTGGCCACCGGCCGCCCGCTGTCGTCGTTCACCGAGATGAAGGACGACGGCTCCACCGTCGGCGGCTGCTGGATCTACACCGGGGTGTACGCCGACGGCGTCAACCAGGCGGCCCGCCGCAAACCCGGTTCAGAGCAGTCCCTGGTGGCGCCCGAGTGGGGTTGGGCATGGCCGGCGAACCGGCGCATCCTCTACAACCGCGCGTCCGCGGACCCGGACGGCAACCCGTGGAGTGAGCGCAAACGCTACGTCTGGTGGGACGCGGACAAGAGCGAGTGGACCGGCTACGACGTGCCGGACTTCGAAAAGACCAAACCGCCGTCCTACCGACCGGAACGCGACGCCTCCGGCGTGGCGGGCATCGCCGGCGACGATCCGTTCATCCTTCAGGGCGACGGCAAAGGCTGGCTGTACGCGCCCACCGGTGTGCTCGACGGCCCGATGCCCACCCACTACGAGCCGGTCGAGTCGCCGGTGCGCAACCCGCTCTACCGACAGCAGGCCAACCCGACCCGCAAGGTCTACACCCACCCGATCAACACGCTCAACCCGAGCCCGCCGGAACCGTACAGCCAGGTGTTCCCGTACGTGTTCACTGTCAGCCGGCTCACCGAGCACCACACCGCAGGTGGGATGAGCCGGACCGTGTCGCCGCTGGCGGAGCTGCAACCGGAGATGTTCGTCGAGGTGTCACCGGAGCTGGCGGCCGAACGCGGGCTCGATCATCTGGGCTGGGCGCACCTGGTGACCGCCCGCGCGGCGATCGAGGCGCGGGTGCTGGTCACCGACCGGCTCACCCCGTTGCGGGTGGACAACCGGATCATCCACCAGGTGTGGTTGCCGTACCACTTCGGTTTCGAGGGTCTGGTGACCGGTGACTCGGCCAACGACCTGTTCGGCATCAGCCTGGACCCGAACGTCCTGATCCAGGAGAGCAAGGTCGGCACCTGCGACATCCGGCCCGGACGCCGCCCCAGGGGACTGGAGCTGCAGGAACTCGTCATCGACTACCGGCGGCGGTCCGGGGATCTCAGCCCGCACTACCCACCGCAGGTCACGACCGACTCCGCCGACAGCGGCCCGGACCAGGAGGTCTGACCCATGCCCCACGCCAACGCCCTGTACGGCCCGCTCGACCCGGCGCCCGACGCCGGTTACGAGGACGCGCCGCCGAGGATGGGGTTCTTCACCGACACCAGCGTGTGTATCGGTTGTAAGGCCTGTGAGGTGGCCTGCAAGGAGTGGAACGGTGTGCCGGAGAGTGGTCTGGACCTGCTCGGCATGTCGTACGACAACACCGGGGCGTTGACCGCGAACTCGTGGCGACACGTCGCGTTCATCGAGCAGCCCCGCCGGGCTGGCCTGGCGACCCCGGCGTTCGAGGAAAACCCGGACGGGCCGGCGATCAGCCCGGTGACCGCGGCGATGGGCGCGCGCACCCACGCCGACACCGGCACCGACCCCGGCCTGCCCCCGGGCTCGCCCGCTGCGGCGGCCCGGATGTCGGCCGGCCCGGAGTTCCTGGGGATGCCGGGAGCGCAGCCGCCGGGGCGGGGGTCCGGTGCGGAGGGTCGTACTGATTTTCGGTGGTTGATGATGTCGGATGTCTGTAAGCACTGCACGCATGCGGCGTGTCTGGATGTGTGTCCGACGGGTTCGTTGTTCCGGACGGAGTTCGGCACTGTGGTGGTGCAGGAGGACATCTGCAATGGGTGTGGGTACTGCATTTCGGCGTGTCCGTACGGGGTGATTGATCAGCGTAAGGATGATGGTCGGGCGTGGAAGTGCACGTTGTGTTACGACCGGTTGGGTGCGGGGATGACGCCGGCGTGTGCGCAGGCGTGCCCGACCGAGTCGATCCAGTACGGGCCCCTCGACGAACTGCGGGAGCGGGCTGCGACCCGGGTGGCGACCTTGCGGGGGCGGGGGGTCTCCGAGGCGCGTCTGTACGGGCACGATCCGAACGACGGCGTGGGTGGTGATGGGGCGTTCTTCCTGCTCCTTGACGAGCCGGAGGTGTACGGGCTGCCGCCCGACCCGATCGTGACCACCCGCGACCTGCCGGCCATGTGGAAACACGCAGGCCTCGCCGCGTTGGCGATGACCGCCGCCACTGTGGTCGCGTTCCTGGGCAGGCGGTCATGACCCGCGGCGGCGAGCAGCTCACCGTGCCGGCGGCCGACTTCGCCTCCTACTACGGCCGGCCGATCCTCAAGCCGCCGGTGTGGAAGCGCGACATCGCCGGCTACCTGTTCACCGGGGGTCTCGCCGCCGGGGGAGCGTTGATCGGTGCCGGCGCCCAGCTGACCGGCCGGCCCGGTCTGCGCCAGGTGGGACGGTGGACGGCCCTGGGCGGTGTCACCGTCAGCGCGTACCTGCTGGTGCACGACCTCGGCCGTCCGGACCGGTTCCACCACATGCTCCGGATCGCCAAGCTGACCTCGCCGATGTCGGTCGGCACCTGGATCCTCACCGCGTTCGGCCCGGCCGCCGGTGTGGCCGCTGTCGCCGAGCTGGCGCCGCGGCTCCCCGAGCACGGTGTTCTCGGCCTCGCCCGCCGGCTGGCGCCACCCGTCGGCGACATCGCCGGCCTGGCCGCCGCTGCCGCTGCCCCGGCGCTGGCCACGTACACCGGGGTGCTGCTCGCCGACACCGCCGTACCTGCCTGGCACGAGGCGTACCCCTATCTGCCGTTCGTCTTCGGTGGCAGCGCGCTCGCGGCCGCCACCGGGGTCGGCCTCATCGCGGCGCCCGCCGCCCAGGCCGCTCCGCTGCGGCGACTCGCCGTCGTCGCGGCGACCATCAAGTACCTCGGTGGTCGCCGGATGGAGCGGTTGGGCCTGATCGGTGAGCCCTACCGGCAGGGTCGCAGCGGTCGTCTGGTCCGTGCTGGCGACGTGCTGCTCGGCGTGGGCACCGTCGCCGCGCTGTTCAGCCGCCGCAGCCGGATCCTGTCCGCGATCTCCGGCGCTGCCCTCGTGGCATCGTCGGTCGCCACCCGGTTCGGCGTCTTCGAGGCGGGAGGAGTGTCGGCACGCGATCCGAAGTACACGGTCGTGCCACAACGGGAGCGGCTCGACGAGAGTCGGTCGACGACCCGGCCCTGAGCGGATCGGCGAAACGGAAGACGCCCCTTCAAGGAGCGCCTTCCGTCGCTGGCGCGACACGTCAGCCGGTGAACAGCTTCGCGGCGGTGATGGCGGTCTGGACGATGCCGTACCCGAGTAGCACCGCGACCAGCAGCCACGACAACCAGAGCCGCCCGGTCTGACTACCGACGCGCGGCGGCGCGGGCGGCTGGCTGTCCCGCCCGAGAGCGACGGGATCGGTGACGGTGGCCTTCGCCACGGGCGAGGTCGGACCTCGGTTCGGTTCGTGGAACCGCTCGGGCACGGAACGGACCAGCAGGTTCGCGATGAACCCGATGGCGAGGATGCCGACCATGGTGAACAGCGCGGGCCGGTACGCCGCAGCGGTGAGGGTGCCGGGCTTGCCCTGCGTGTCGAGGATCCCGTTGACGATCAGCGGGCCGGCGACACCCGCGGCCGACCAGGCGGTCAGGATGCGGCCGTGGATGGCCCCGACCTGGAAGGTGCCGAACAGGTCACGCAGGTAGGCGGGCATGGTCGCGAAGCCACCGCCGTAGAAGGAGATGATCGCTGCGGCGATCAGCACGAAGACCGCGGTCGCGGAATGGCCGGCCACGGCGAGCAGGACGTACAGCACCATGCCGACGCCGAGGTAGACCATGTAGATGGGCTTGCGGCCGATGAGGTCGGACGTTGTCGACCAGACGAACCGCCCAGCCATGTTGAACAGCGACAGCACCCCAACGAACCCGGCCGCCGCCGTCACCGAGACCGTGGTGGTGGTCCCGTTGTCCCGGAAGAAGTCCTGGATCATCGGGCTTGCCTGTTCCAGGATGCCGATGCCCGCGGTGACGTTGCAGAACAGCACGATCCACAGCAACCAGAACGACCGGGTACGCACGGCGTTCGACGCGGACACGCTCGCTGTTGTCACCAGAGGTCGGGCGGCGACACTCGCGGGGTCGAAACCGGCGGGGCGCCAGTCCGGCGCCGGAACCCGGACGTTGAACGGGCCGAACATCATGATCACGAAATAGCCGATGCCGAACGTGACGAAGAGCGCCACGAGGGCGGATCCCGATGCGATGGCGGCGGGGTTGTCGGGGTTGTAGCCGGAGTCGTAGAGGGAGAGCAGTTGGCGCGCGAGCGGGCCGGCGACCAGGGCGCCACCGCCGAACCCCATGATGGCCAGCCCGGTGGCGAGGCCGGGGCGGTCCGGGAACCACTTGATCAGTGTGGAGACGGGCGAGATGTAGCCGATGCCGAGCCCGATGCCGCCGATGACGCCGTATCCGAGGTAGAGGAGCCAGAGTTGTTGGGTCGCGATGCCGAGCGCGCCGACCAGGAACCCGACGGCCCAGAAGCAGGCCGAGGCGAACATCGCCCGGCGTGGTCCGTTCCGCTCCACCCACCGGCCACCCACCGCCGCGGACGAACCCAGCACGACGATGGCGATACTGAAGATCGCTCCGATCGCCGTCTGGCTGGCGTCGAAGTGCGCGATGAGGGAGTTCTTGTAGACACTCGTCGCGTAGACCTGGCCGATGCAGACGTGCACGGCCAGTGCCGCGGTCGGGATCAGCCAGCGGCTGTAGCCCGGGGGAGCGACCGTGTGCCGGGGATCGAAGACCGACAGCATGGGCATCGTCCACACCTCCTGCGGCTGAGTAGGCCGCGACGCTACCGAGCTGTCCGACCCGGTAGTTGGCCGAGCGGCGCCGCCGCAGTGGCGGCCCGGCGCACGTCTGGCGTCAGCCGTTCACCGGCTCAATCTCACGTTACGTGGCGACGGGTTCACACTTTGTCGTTACCGAGAAACGCGGGTAGGCGCACAACGGGGGGCGGGCCAACCGGCCCGCCCCCCGTTTGTGCTGGCGTACGGCTCAGTGAATCGCGACCTTTGCGGCCGCCTCCTCCTGGGCGCGTCGTTCGTCCCCGCTGAGGGTGTGCAGCGGCTTCTCCTTGATGAACAGCACGACGATCAGTGCGAGCAGCGCGATCGGCGCGCCGACCAGGAAGAGGTCCGCGGTGGCGATGCCGTACACGTCCTGCACGATGCGCAGCACCGGCTCGGGCAGGGTGGACAGGTCGGGCACCTCGGCGGAGCCGCCTCCGGCGGTCGCCGCCGGGCCGAGCCGGTCGGTCGTCAGCGAGGTCACCCGACTTGCCAGGACCGCGCCGAGGGCGCTGACTCCGATCGCGCCACCCATGCTGCGGAAGAACGTCAGCACTGAGGTGGTGGCACCGAGTTCGTGGGCCGGCACGTCGTTCTGCGCGGCGAGCACGAGGTTCTGCATGAGCATGCCGACGCCGACGCCCAGCACAGCCATGTAGATCGACAGCACGACGACGCTGGTGTTGGCGTCGATGGTGCCCAGCAGCACCATCCCGACGGTCATCACCGCTGCGCCGGCCACCAGGTACGCCTTCCAACGGCCGTACTTCGTGATGAGCTGACCGGCCACCGTCGACGAGACGAGCAGACCGAAGATCATCGGAAGGCTCATCAGGCCCGCCACGGTGGGCGACTTGCCCAGCGAGATCTGGAAGTACTGGGACAGGAAGACGGTGCCGCCGAACATCGCGACACCGACCAGCACGCTGGCGACCGTGGCCAGGGAGACCGTGCGGTTGCGGAAGATGCTGAGCGGGACGATCGGCTCCGCCGCCCGCGACTCGACGACCACGGCCAGCGCCAGCAGAACCAGACCGCCGATGACCATCAGGGCCGTCCAGCCGGAGGCCCAGTCGAACTTGTTGCCGGCCAGGGACGACCAGATCAGCAGCGTGGAGACGCCCGAGGTGATGAGCAGAGCGCCCAGCCAGTCGATCTTCGCCTTGCGGCGGACGACCGGCAGGTGCAGGGTGCGCTGGAGCAGGGCGATGGAGATGATGCTGAACGGAACGCCGATCAGGAAACACCACCGCCAGCCCAGCCACGACGTGTCGACGAGCAGGCCGCCGATCAGCGGGCCGGCGATGGTGCCCACGCCGAAGACCGCGCCGAAGATGCCCGCGTAGCGGCCCAGCTCACGCGGCGGGATCATCGCCGCCATGACGATCGTGGCCAGCGCCGTCATGCCGCCGGCGCCGATGCCCTGGACGACCCGGCTGAGCAGCAGCACCTCGACGTTCGGCGTGAAGCCCGCGATGAGTGAACCCACCACGAACAGTCCCAGCGACAACTGGATCAGCAACTTCTTGCTGTACAGGTCGGCCATCTTGCCCCACAGCGGCACCGTCGCCGTCATGGCGAGCAGTTCGGTGGTGACGATCCAGGTGTAGACGGTCTGGCTGCCGTTCAGGTCCGCGATGATCCGCGGCAGCGCGTTCGCCACCACCGTGGAGGCGAGGATGGACACGAACATGCCGACCATCAGGCCGGAAAGGGCCTGGAGAACCTCCCGACGCGACATGCGCGTGCCGACGTCGGCGGTGTCGGCGGGCGGGACGGTGGTGGTCATTGACGCTCCCTTGTCGGGTCTGTAGCGGGGTGCTGGCCCCGGCGCTGATGCGGCGGGGCGGGGATTTGCGGGTCAGGAGGGGGACGGCGGATCCGGCAGGCCGGCGGCGATCGCGGCGAACGCCTCGTCGACGAAGTCGTGCAGGGGCCGGGCGTCGTCGTCGGCGGCCCAGCGCAGCATCGCGGTGCGGAAGGCGGCACCGGTAACAGCGATGACCAGCGGTGGGTGGCCGTGGTCGAGGCCGACGCCGAGGCGGGTGGCGACGACCGCGACCATGGCCTGCTCGGTCGCGCTGTTGCCGGCCACCAGCCGGGGCAACAGCGCGGGGTTCTGGGCGATGACCGTCAGCCGCAGCCGCCACAGTTCCCGGTCGGCCTGGATCGAGTCGATCGACTCGTCGAGGGCGACCCGCACGGCCTGCAACGCTGACACCTGCGCGGGGACGGCCGCCAGTCGCGCCACGACCGGGTTGCCGTCGAGCGCCGGATCGTCGGTGAGCGCCTCGTCCTTGCAGGTGAAGTAATTGAAGAAGGTCCGGGAGGAGACGTCCGCGGCCTCGCTGATCTCCTCGACCGTGACGTGCTCCAGGCCGCGTTCCGCCACCAGCCGCAGCGCGGCGGCGGTCAGCGCGGCCCGCGTCTGCGCCTTCTTGCGGTCGCGACGCCCGGGCGCAGCTTGGTCGGTGTCGGTCACGCGGGCGAGGTTAGGAGCAATCTTGCACAGCCTGCAAGTTTTTAGAGTGTGAAGTGATTTTCCTGACCAGGAACGGCGTGGAGCGGGCCGAATCCGACCCGGCCCCACGCCGCCCGTGTTGGCTCACTCGCTGCGGGCGAAGCCGCCCTTCGGCGAGATGATCTCCAGGTTCGTCCCGTCCGGGTCGTTGAAGTACGCGACCTCGGTACCGAGCGCCGCCGCCGGCTCCACCTCGCCGGACGCGAACGTGTACGGCTGACCGAGGAACTCGAACCCGGCCTCGCTCATCCGGTCGTAGACCGCGCGCACGTCGTCCACGTGGAAGCACAGGTGCATCGTGCCGGGCCGGTTGGCCGCCACCTGGGCGGCGTCACCGACCGGCTCCTGGAACTGGATCAGGTCGATCCCGAGGTTGTCGAGGTTGAACGTGGCGTACCGCAGCTTCGTCGTCGGCAATCCCTGCGACTGCGCGAACCCGGCGCCGTGCATGCTTTCGTCCCGGACGACCGGTTCCGCGCCGAGCAGGGCCTGGTAGAACGCGACCGAGCGGTCCAGGTCACTCACCGCGATCCCGACGTGCGCGGCCTTCTTCAGCCCGATGGACACGGTCGAGGGGTTGGGGAATGCCATGCTGACTCTCCTTACCAGCGTTCTTCGTCGCCTGTGTTGGTGCTGATCTTCAGGTCCTACCCCGGCCGAGATCAGTTCATGCGACGTTGCTGTCAGGCCCGTTCGACCCGCACCTGCTGGTGGTCGGTCAGCCGCAGCCCCACACCGCGAACGACATCGATGGCGGCCCCGGTGCCCAGCTCGTGCAGCTTGCGGCGCAGCCGCTTCACCAGCGACTGCACGTCCGCCTTGCGTTCGCGCCCCTCGTCACCCCAGACCGACCGGTGCAGCTCGGCGTAGCTCCACACCCGGACCGGCTCGGTGATCAGGCAGGTCAGCAGGTCGTGTTCCAGGCGGGTGAGGTCGATCTCGCGTTCACCGCAGCGGGCGGTGGAGCGGGCCGAGTCGATCACCAGAGCGGCGACCGGCGCCGGTTCGGACGGGGCGGCGACCTGCTGCGGAGCGGCGATCAGCCGGCGCAGCTCGTCGAGGTCGGCGACCAGCAGCAGCGGTGCGATGCCGTCGAGAAGCTCCGCGAGCCGGATGCGCTCGGCCGGCGACGGGGTCACCGCGATCAGCAGTGGGAACGGCTCGCCGGCCGAATCACCCCTGTTCACCGTTGCCTCGTCCTCGGCCACCGCACCACCCGGGATCGATGGGCATCCCTGCCCAACTCTCGTCACGGTCCTGACAATGATTGGCAAGCGCGCCGCCAGCCAGGGCAACTCTTAGCGACAAGTTGCTCACGGCAAGTTCTTGATCGTCCGTTCTTCTCGATCATAGTGTCCACTCGGGCAACCGGCGTGACCCGCGCGGTGCATGGGGGAGGTCCACCATGGCCCATTACACCCTGGGTCGTTCTGAGGGAGGCAGCACCGATGTTCAGACGTCCACAATGGCGGCGCGCAGCCAGATCACTGGTGAGCGCCGGTGCGGCGACGGTCCTCGTCGCGACATGCTTGGCCACGATCGGCTCGGGCGCGCAGGCCGCGCCGGGCGGTGCGATGGGGGCGGGCGCCCCGAGCGGGGACAAGATCCGACCGGAGCTCGCCAAGCAGCTCCAGGCCAAGAGTGAAGGGGACTTCTGGATCCGGTTCAAGGACCGGGCCGACCTGAGCAAGGCCAGCGCCATCAAGGACTGGTCGAAGCGTGGAACGGCAGTGGCGGACGCGTTGCGCAAGACCGCCGCGGACAGCCAGGGCAAGATCCGGGCCGACCTCGACAGCTCGGGTACCAAGTACCAGACCTTCTGGGCCACCAACGCCATCAAGGTGAACAGCGGCTCGCTGGCGATGGCGCAGAAGTTCGCCGGGCACTCGGAGGTCGAGGGCCTCTACGCCCCGGTCGTGTACAAGGTGCCGGAGACGATCAAGGGCTCCGACGAGAAGACAGTGAACGCCCTGGAGTGGGGCGTCGCCAACATCAACGCCGACGACGTCTGGTCCCAGTACGGCGTCAAGGGCGAGGGCATCACCATCGCGAACATCGACACCGGTGTGCAGTTCAACCACCCGGCGCTGGTGAACTCCTACCGGGGCAACAACGGCGACGGGACGTTCGACCACAACTACAACTGGTTCAACGCCGCGGAAGCCACCGGGGCCTGCGCGACCGCCCCCTGCGACGGCGATGGCCACGGTACGCACACCATGGGCACCATGGCCGGCTCCGACGGCGCCAACCAGATCGGTGTCGCCCCCGGGGTCAAGTGGATCGCGGCGAACGGGTGCTGCCCCAGTGACGCCGCTCTGGTCGAATCCGGTCAGTGGATGCTCGAGCCGCTGGACCTCAACGGTCAGAACGCGGACGCGAGCAAGCGACCCAACATCATCAACAACTCGTGGGGCACCCGGGACCCGTCCAACGAGCCGTTCATGGAGGACGTGACGGACGCCTGGGCCGCGTCCGGGATCTTCGGCACCTGGTCCAACGGCAACAGCGGGCCGGCCTGCCAGACCAGTGGCTCGCCGGGCAGCCTGGCCAGCAACTACTCGACCGGCGCGTACGACGTCAACAACAACGTGGCCGGCTTCTCCGCCCGCGGTGTCGGTCAGAACGGCGAGATCAAGCCCAACATCTCGGCACCGGGTGTGAACATCCGGTCGAGCATCCCGGGCAGCGCCTACGGCAGCATCAGCGGCACCTCGATGGCCGCACCGCACCTCGCGGGCGCGATCGCGCTGCTGTACTCGGCGGCGCCGTCGCTGGTCGGCGACGTCAACGCGACCCGCGCGCTGCTCAACGGCGCCGCGATCGACAAGGCCGACGACCAGTGCGGCGGCACCGCCGCCGACAACAACGTCTACGGCGAAGGCCGACTGGACGCCCTCGCGTTGCTCAACGCCGCCCCGACCGGCGACATCGGCACGCTGGCCGGCACGGTCACCGACGCGACCTCCGGCGCCCCGATCGCCGGCGCGACCCTGACGCTCACCGGCCCGTCCGAGCGTGAGCTGACCACCGGTGCCGACGGCAAGTTCTCGACCCAGCTCCCCACCGGCGACTACCAGGTCGCCGTCGCCGCGTTCGGGTACGGCAGCACCACCAGGACGGCAACGGTCGCCAAGGGCGCGACCACGACGCTCAACGTCGCCCTCACGGCGGTGCCGAGTGTCAACGTCACCGGCGCGGTCACCGACGGCTCCGGCCACGGCTGGCCGCTGTACGCGAAGGTGACAGTCACGGGTGTGTCAGGCGTCTACGACTACACCACCCCGTCGAACGGCCGCTACAGCATCAAGCTGCCGGCCGGGCAGACCTACACCCTGAAGTACGAGCCGCAGTACCCGGGCTACCAGACCGTCACCAAGCAGGTCGTGGTCGGCTCGGGCAACGCCACCGCCAACGTCGCCGTGCCGGTCGACAACACCGTGTGCACCACCGCGCCCGGATACACGTTCGGCTCCGACGGTGAGTACGAGACCTTCGACGCCACGACCACGCCGGCCGGGTGGACCGTCGTGGACAACGCGGGCAGCGGTCAGGTCTGGAAGTTCACCGACGACGGCGACCGGGGCAACCTGACCGGCGGCAGCGGCAACTTCGCGATGATCGACAGCGACGCCTACGGAGCGGGCACCAGCCAGGACACCTCCCTGGTCAGCCCGGTGGTCGACCTGACCAGCGTCACGGCCCCGGTCATCCGGTTCAACCAGGACTTCAACCAGCTCAACGACGACACCGCCGACGTCGACCTGAGCATCGACGGCGGTGCCACCTGGACCAACGTGCTCCGGCAGGAGACCGACGTCCGGGGACCGAAGCTGACCGAGATCCCGATCCCGCAGGCCGCCGGTAAGGCGCAGGTGCAGGTTCGCTTCCACTACTACGACGCTTCGTACGAGTGGTGGTGGGAGGTCGACAACGTGCTGATCGGCAGCCAGGTCACCTGCGTTCCGGTCGACGGCGGTCTGGTGGTCGGCAACGTCCGCGACAAGAACGACGACAGCTACGTCAACGGCGCGACCGTCACCAGCAAGGACCGGCCCGCCGAGAAGGCCGTCACCGTGGCGACCCCGGACGACCCGGGCCTGCCCGACGGCTTCTACTGGATCTACTCGTCGCTGACCGGCGAGCACCCGTTCACGGCGACCGCCGGCAACTACGTCAGCCAGACCAAGTCTGTCGACGTCGAGGCCGACTGGGCGACCACCGCGAACTTCCAGCTCGCGGCCGGTCGGCTGTCGGTGACGCCGACGCAGCTGAGCGCGACGCTCCAGATGCCCAACGGCAAGACCAGCAAGACGTTCACGGTGACCAACACCGGCGGCGCGCCGGTCGAGGTCAAGTTCGGCGAGCGGGACAACGGTTTCGAACTCCTGCGGGCGGACGGCTCCAAGGTCACCCGTCAGCAGGTGCTCGGGTCCAGCGGCGCGCCGGAGCAGCGGCTCACCGTACCGACGTCGTTCGCCGCCAAGGCGTCCGGCAAGGAGACCAAGGCCGCCGCCGCAGCGGCCGGTCCGCAGGCGGCGCCGTGGACCGACATCGCCAACTACCCGGCCACGATCATGGACAACCGGGTGGTGAACCTGGACGGCAAGGTGTATTCGCTCGGTGGTGGCGACGGTGAGGCCTCCACCACCAAGAACTACGCCTACGACCCGGCCGCGCAGACCTGGACGGCGATCGCCGACCTCCCCGGCGCGCGCAACGCCCTGACCGCGGGCGTGGTGAACGGCAAGATCATCGTCACCGGTGGCTGGGCCGACGCCGGCCCGGACTCCGCCACCTGGTCGTACGACCCGGGGGCCAACACCTGGACGGAGCTGGCCGACAACCCGGCACCGCGGGCCGCGGCCGGTCAGGCCGTCGTCGACGGCAAGCTGTACGCGGTCGGTGGCTGCACAACGGCGGCCTGCCTGCCGATGTCGAACAGCGTCGTCCGGTACGACCCCACCGGTGACAAGTGGGAGACGCTGGCCAACTACCCGAAGTCGGTGGCCTTCGCCTCCTGCGGCGGGATCGACGGCATCCTCTACTGCACCGGCGGCAACGACGGTTCCGTCGCGCAGAAGTCCACCTACGCCTTCGACCCGGGTGCCAACACGTGGACCGCCGTCGCCGACGCGCCGACCGACAACTGGGCCAGCTCGTACGCCGTCGCCAACGGCAAGCTCCTGGTCGTCGGTGGTTCGCAGGGTGGGGCCATCAGCAACGCCGGCTTCGCCTTCGACCCGGCCGCCGGTTCGTGGTCCAACCTGCCGAACGCCAACACCGCGCGGTACCGCGGCGGCGCGGCGTGCGGCTTCTACAAGATCGGTGGCTCGTCCGGCAGCTTCAACGCGGCTCCGGACAGCGAGGTGCTCCCGGGCTTCGAGGGGTGCGCCGAGTCGGCTGCCGACGTCAGCTGGATGACCATCGACAAGACGGCGGCCACCCTCGCGCCGGGTGCGAAGGTCACGGTCACCGTCGGTCTGACGGCGAACGTGGACCAGCCGGGCACCTACTCCGGCGGGGTCGCGATCTCCGAGAACACCCCGTACGCGGTGGCGCCGGTCGCGGTGACCATGACCGTGAACCCCCCGAAGACCTGGGGCAAGCTCATGGGTACGGTCACCGGCACCAGCTGCCAGGGTGCGACCTCGCCGCTCACCGGCGCGGTCGTGCAGGTCGACTCGTGGGCGGCGTCGTACACCTTCGCCACCGACGCCGAGGGCAAGTACGCCTACTGGGTGGACCGCCGCAACAACCCGCTCACGATGATCGTGGCCAAGGACGGCTGGAAGCCGCAGACCCGTCAGACCAGGATCGACACCGCCACTCCGACGGTGGAGAACTTCGCGTTGGCGCCCATCAAGTGCTGACGCCTGAGCGCTAGACGAAGAAGTCCGGCCCGCCTGGTCACCGACCGGGCGGGCCGGACCGCGTCCGGGGTGATCAGACGGGGGCGAGCCGGAAGCCGACGCCGCGCACCGAGTGGATCGTCGCCGCGGCGTTGAGCCTGGCGAGCTTGCCGCGCACCCGGCGGACCACCGAGTGCATGTCCGAGCCCCGGCCGAGGTGCCGGTTGCCCCAGACCTCAAGGTGCAGGCGCTCGTAGGTCCAGACCTGTCCGGGCGCGTGCACCAGGCAGAGCAGGACGTCGTGCTCCAACCGGGTCAGGTCGATCTCCTGGTCGCGCCACCGCAGCACCCGGCGGTCGGAGTCGACGGCCAGATCCGGTGGCGGTGGCTGCGGGCTCGGCGCGACCTCGGCGAGCGCCGCCCTGGTCGGGGGAGCCGGGGTGGGAGACGCCTCGACCACCCCGAGGAACTCTCGTGCCTGGTCGACTGTCGAGACGATCAGGAAGGCGTCACTGCCGCCGAGCAGCCGGGCCAGGTGTCGCCGCTCGGCCGGCGAGGATGCGATGCCGATGACCAGGCTGGCGACTGGAATTCCCTGCATGTGCCAACACCTTCCGGTTCCCCAACTCACTCCGGATGGATTTTTCGCGCCACCGACCGAAACATCGATCGGCGTCCTGACCCTAGTGGTGGCTGATCTCGGCTGGGTAAAACATAGTTGCATGTAAGCATGTGAATCCCGCCGTGCCGTCCAGGCCCACCGCCGACGATGCGCTTTTCCGGAAGCGGTGGGGGTGGTTGTGACAGAACCAAGACAATTCGAGGACGGCGTACGGACCTGCCGGGGCGAGCATGGTCGCCATGTCCATCGGATCGTTGTACTCCGTCGGGCGGTCGACGCCCGGTCCGGCGCGACCGCTGCCCCACGCCCGGGCGGCGGTGCCGCTGGGGCTCCGGCTGCTCGCGGCGGCGCTGTGCGGCCTGTTCGCAGTGATCCTCACTGCGGCCGTCTTCGTGCGGACGTACCCCGGGCAGTGGTTGGACGGGGCGCTCCTGCCGCGCGCCGAACGGGGCGGAGGGTACGAGCAGCAGACCGTGCTGGTGGGCCCGGCCAAGACCGTGCTGGCCACCTTCGGCAGCCCGACGCTCATCGCGGCCCTGCTCGGCCTGGTGCTGCTGGTGGGTGTGCTGCGCCGACGGCTGGTGGCGGGGGTGGTCGGCGTGGGCATGGTCGTCTGCGCGGTGCTGGTGGCCGGCGCGGTGAAGTCGCAGTTGCCCCGCCCGGATCTGCAGATCGAGAGTTCCACCACCCACAACAGCTTCCCCAGCGGTCACGTCGCGGCGGCGACCGCCCTGCTGCTGGCGTTCATGCTGGTCCTGCCCGGGTGGGCCCGGCGCTGGCTGGCGGTGCCGGGCGCGGCGGGTGTCTCGGTGATCGCCTCCGCCACGATGATCGCGGGCTGGCACCGGTTCAGTGACGTGCTCGGTGGCGTACTGCTGGGGGTCACCCTGTTCTGCCTGGCCGCGGCCGCGTTGGCGGCCTGCCGGAACGACCGCGACGCGGCCGGTGGTTCGCACGGCGGCGGCCTCTGGCGCAGGCTGGCCGAGGCGGGGGTCGGGCTGGTCGTGCTGGTCTGGGCGCTGGTGGTGGTCGTGCCCGGTCTGGCCGCGTCGGTGCAGCGTGGGGTGCTGGCCGCCATCGTGGCCGCGGCCGCGTCGACGATGTTCCTGGTGGGCGCGGTGGTGTTCCTGGTGCGTTCGACGGATTTCGCGGTCCCGCTCTCCACGCGGAGCCCCGAGCAGCCGCAACCGTCGACCGAAACCCGAAACATCTCATGATGGGATACTTGACGACATGTCCCAGGTGCTGCTGATCGAAGACCACCAGACGGTGCGCGACGGACTGCAGTTGGCGCTCACCCGACAGGGCCACACGGTGCACGCCGTAGGCACCGGTGAGCAGGGGTTGGAGCGGCTGCGCACGACCCCGTCCGATGTCGTGGTCCTCGATCTCATGCTGCCCGGCATGGACGGGTTCGAGGTCTGCCGCCGGATTCGGCAGCTCGGTGACCTGCCGATCATCATGCTCACCGCCCGCAACGACGACATGGACGTGGTGGCGGGCCTGGAGGCCGGCGCCGACGACTACGTGGTCAAGCCCGTGCAGGCCCGCGTCCTCGAGGCCCGCATCCGCGCGGTGCTCCGCCGCACCGGCGGCGACTCGCGGCGCGGCGGCGACCGCGCCGGCCTGGAACAGCACGGCGCGTTGACCATCGACCGGGCCGCGCTGGTGGTCAGCAGGGACGGGACACCGGTCAGCCTCGCCCCGACGGAGCTGCGGCTGCTGCTCGAACTCTCGCACACGCCGGGTCAGGTGCTCAGCCGCCAGCAACTGCTCGAGGCCGTGTGGGAGCACGGATACCTCGGCGACTCGCGACTCGTGGACGCGTGCGTCCAGCGGGTACGCGCCAAGATCGAGGCCGACTCGTCGGCGCCGGTCTTCATCCAGACCGTGCGGGGTTTCGGATACCGGTTCGGGCCGCTGTGAGGTTCTGGCGCTCGGTCGCCGCCCAGGTCTCGGGCCTACGGGTCCGGCTGCTCCTGGCGTTCGCGCTGCTGGGGGTCACCACCACGGCCGTCGTGGCCAGCGGCAGCTACGTCCAGGCCCGGACAGTGATCCTCCAGCAGGCGCAGGACGCCGCGGTGATGTCGCTCACCGATCAGCTCACCAAGGTCTACCCGATAGCCCAGGTCCCGCCGACCCAGGACGACCTTGGGCTGTTGGCTCAGCGCCTCAGCGACCGGGAGAGCTTCGGGGTGGTGGTCTACCGGGACATGCGGGCACAGGGCGGCTCCACACTCGCCGACCCGCTCACCCCCGAGCTGCGGCAGGAGGTCCGTGACGGTCGCCTCGCCTGGCAGCGCGTCTCGCTGGGCGGACAACCCTGGCTGCTCATCGGTACCCAACTGAAGCTCGACCGCCCGGACGGCACGTCCCGACCGTCCGGGCTGGAGGTCTACTCGGTGCGCAGCCTCGTGCCCGAGCAGCAGAGCATCGACCGGCTCGCCACCAGGGCGTGGCTGACCGGCGGGTTGTCCCTGTTCCTCGCCGTCCTGCTGGCCCTGCTGTCCGCCCGCGGAGTGCTGCGACCGGTCCGCGACCTGGGCCGGGCGGCACGCCGCCTCGGCGAGGGCGACCTGACCACCCGGCTGACCGTCCGGGGCGTCGACGAGCTGGCCGACGTGGCGCGAACCTTCAACGACACAGCGGGCACGCTGGAGCGGCAGGTCGGTGAGCTGCGGCGGATGGAATCCGACGCCCGCCGCTTCGTGGCCGACGTCTCGCACGAACTCCGTACGCCGCTTGCCGCGATGACGGCGGTCGCCGACGTGCTCGACGAGGAGGCCGACCACCTGCCCGGGGACGCGGGCCGGGCCGCCCGGCTGGTCAGCCGGGAGACGCAGAACCTCACCCACCTGGTCAACGATCTCATCGAGATCAGCAGGTTCGACTCCGGCACGGCACGGCTCGCCCTCGACGACGTGGACGTGGCCGCTGCGGTGACCGCGACCCTGCGGATCCGCGGTTGGGCCGATCGGGTACGCGCGGACCTGCCGCCCGGTGTGGTGGCCCGGCTCGATCCCCGCCGGTTGGACGTCATCGTCGCCAACCTGGTCGGCAACGCCTTCCGGCACGGCGCCGAGCCGGTGTCCGTGCGCCTGAGCGCCGACCCGGACTGGGTCACCATCGAGGTGGCCGACCAGGGGCCGGGGCTGGACCCGGAGGTGTTGCCGCACGTCTTCGACCGCTTCTACAAGGCCGACACCGCGCGGACCCGCTCTGAGGGCAGCGGCCTCGGCCTCGCCATCTCCTGGGAGAACGCGCGGCTGCACCGCCACGGCGAGCGGCGGGGGGTCCTCGTCGCCGGCAACGGCCCGGGTGGCGGCGCGGTCTTCACGCTCCGGCTGCCCCGCGAGACGACCGACGCCGCAGGTGCCCGGTGACCGGCCGGCGCACCGGTCACGCGCTGCTCGCCGGCGGACTGCTGCTCGGCACGCTGCTGGCAGCGGGTTGTGGGGTACGGCCGAGCGCCGTGATCACCGGTCGTCCCGCGGTCAGCGGCCCAGGGCAGGGCGTCGCGCTCTACCTGGTCGGGCAGGGTGAACTCGTGCTGGTCCTGCGGTCGGCGACGGCGGAACCCGCACCCGCCAACGTCCTCGCCCTGCTCGCGGCCGGCCCGGAGGAGACCGAACGCCGCCAGGGCCTCACCAGCGAGGTGCCGGCCGGGCTCGACCCGGTCACTGTGACGTCCGCAGCCGATCAATCCGGTGGCCTCACCGTGCGGACGACCACCGCGGCGCGGGCGTTGTCGGTGAACGCGGTCAACCAGATCGTCTGCACGGTCGCCGACGCCGCGGCGCAGACCGGCTTCACCAACAGCTCCGCCCCGGTCACCATCGTCGGGCCGGACGGCGCCCGGCCGCCTCAACGGTGCCCGATCAGCTGACCGGGCACCGGCCACCGCCTCAGACCAGGTCGACCGCCCGGGCCTGCCGGGGCAACCCGCTGTGGTGGCCGTGATCCTGGTCGGCCAGCGCGCCGGCGATCAGGATGTCGATCAGGGCGGCGAACCCGATGCCGGCCTTCTGCCAGATCTGCGGGAACTGTGACGCGGCGGTGAAACCGGGGAACGTGTTGACCTCGTTCACGATGGGCTCGGGCGACCCCTCGGCGGGCAGGAAGAAGTCGACCCGCAGCAGCCCGCGGCAGTCGAGGGCCTGGAAGGCGCGGATCGCGCGGTCCTGGAGCACCTCGGTGGTCGCCGCGTCGAGCGGGGCGGGAATCTGGAAGATCGCCCCGCCGTCGTACTTCGCGTCGTAGTCGAAGAAGCCGGCGCCGGTCACCCGGATCTCCAGCGGCGGGCCGGCCTGCACCCGGCCGTCCGGGTGCTGCAGGACTGCCACGTCGATCTCGCGCCCCCGCGCCCCCTGCTCGACGAGCACCTTCGGGTCGACCTGGCGAGCCTGCTCCAGCGCGGCGGGAACCCCCGCCCAGTCGGCCACCTTGAGAACGCCCAGGCTCGACCCGGCCCGGGCCGGCTTCACGAAGACCGGCAGCTCCAGCCGACGCTGGTCGTCGGGCGACAGGTCCTCGCCGGGGCGCAGGGTCACCCCCGGGCTGACCCGTAGGCCCTCCGCCGCGAGGAGCCGCTTGGTGACCCCCTTGTCCATGCCGGCCGCGCTGGCGAAGACGCCGTTGCCGACGTACGGCACGCCGAGCCACTCCAGCAGCGACGAGACGGTGCCGTCCTCGCCGTACGGGCCGTGCAGGGCCGGGAACACCACGTCCTGGGCGCGCAGCACGCGCAGCGCCGCAGGAAGGGGCGTCGGCCGGCCGCCGACATGCCATCCGCCGTCGCGGTCGATGAGCACCTCGGTGACCTGGTACCGCTCACGGTCCAGGTGGGCCAAGATGCTCGCCGCCGAGCGGCAGGACACCTCGTGCTCGCCGCTCTGCCCGCCGTACAGCACTGCCAGTCGGATCGTCATGAAACCCGTGCCCTTCCGTGGAGGTGGTCGCGGGCCACCCGGGCCCCGATGCCGGTCAAGATCTCGTGTGGGTTGGTGTCGGCCCAACGGGCCCACTCGACGACCGTCGGAGGGCGCTGGTCACCCTCGGCCGGGCCGAACACCACGACCGGGTCGCCGACCGTCACGGGAAGATCCCCGACGTCGACAACGCACTGGTCCATGGCGATGCGTCCGACGATCGGGCACCGCCGGCCGGCGAGCCACACCGAGGCGCGGCCACCCGCGGCCCGGGGCAGCCCGTCGGCGTAGCCGAGCGGCAGCAGCGCCAGCGTGGTCGGTGCGCCGGTCACGTGCTCGGGCCCGTAGGAGACTCCCGTGCCGGCCGGCACCCGCTTGACGTTGACCACGCTGGTGCGCAGGGTCATCGCGGCGTGCAGCCCGAACTCGCCAGGACCGCTCGCGCCGAACGGGTCCACGCCGTAGAGGGCGATCCCGATCCGGCACAGGTCGTAGCGGGTCCGTGGTGCGGACAGCGCGGCCGCCGAGTTGGCGAGGTGGACGAGATCGGGGTCCAGACCGGCCGACCGTGCGATCCGCAGAGACTCCTCGAAGATCGCCACCTGCCGGGTGAGCGCGGGGGCACCCGGCAGGTCCGCGTCGGCGAGGTGGGACCACACCCCGCGCACCCGGATCCCGCCCTCTCGTTCGTACTTGCGGGCCCAACCGACCAACTCGGGCCAGTCGTCCCCGGCGGCCCCGTTGCGGGACAACCCGGTGTCCGCCTTGAGCTGCACCATCGCCGGTACGCCGAGCAGACGGGCCGCGTCGGCGACCGCGTGCAGGTGCGTCGTCGTGGACACGCCGACGTCGACGCCACCCTTGATCAACATACCGAAGTCGTCGTTCGGGCCGTGCAGCCAGCTCAACGTGGGCGCGGTCACACCCGCGTCGCGCAGGGCCATCGCCTCGGCCGTCGAGGTCACCCCCAACCAGGCGGCACCGGCGCGCAGCGCGGCTCGGGCCACCTGGACCGCACCGTGGCCGAACCCGTCGGCCTTCACCACGGCCATCAGCCCGGTGCCGGTGACCGACGCGATCGTCCGCACGTTGCTGGCGATCGCTTCCAGGTCGACCAGGGCTTCGGCGAGCGTGCTCATCCGGCCGCCTCCACCCGACGCGGGCCGGGGAGCGCGAACAGCCAGCCGGCGTGAACCGCCTGCAGCCCGCGGTGGACGGCCAGGCTCAGGCCGATCACCAGGCAGGTCAGCAGAATCGGATAACCGAGCACGATCACGACCTGAGCGGACCGACCCAACCCGGAAACCGGTACGAGCAACAGCCGGTGCAGCAGGGCCAGGACCGGCATGTGAACGACGTAGATCGGCAGGGTGATGCGGCCGAGCCTAGCCAGCGGTTTGCTGAGCGCCGACCATCGGACCAGCCGCGCAGCGGCGGTTATGCCGAAGATCACTGCCAGCACGGAGACCGCCGGCCACACCCCGAACCACTGCTGGGCGCCGGTCACCGCCATCGCGGCGAGCGCCAGGCCGTACGCGCCCGAGGTCAGCAACAGCCGGCGGCGGCTGGCGGTGGCAGCCCACTGCTGGATCTGCGGCCGCAGGTACAGACCGGCGAGGAAGAAGACCAGGTTCTGGTAGAGCCCGGCGCGGTTTCCCGGGGTGTCGAGCAGGCCGGCGGCGGCGACGGCGGACAGCGCGGCGGCGGGGACCAGGACCAGCGCCCGCGGCACCCGACGGGTCGCCTTGGCGATCGTGAAGTACACCGCCAGGGCGTACAGGTACCAGAGGTTGGACGGCGTGATGGTGAGCTGCTCCAGCAGGCCGAGAGCCGAGGTGGCACGGTCGGTCGGCAGTCCCGGGGCGGCGGCGAGGGCCACGGTGTGGATCAGCAGCCAGACGGCGTACAGGTAGAGGAACCCGGCGATCCGGCTGCGCGCGACCACCCGCCACGGCCGCTGTGCGGCGTTCGCCGCGAAGACGCCCGAGAGAACGAAGAACAGTGGCATCCGCAGCGGAAGGAACTGCTCACCGAGCGTTCCCCAGAAGCCCGGCACCGGCACACCGACGTGCCAGTCGATCTGGAGGTAGTCCTTCACGACGACGTGCCACAGGACGACGAGGATGATGCAGACGCCCTTCGCGGCATCGGCCCACTCGGCCCGCTGTGGTCGTCCCACGGCGGGGGTGTTCCCGGCCCGGTGACGGAATCGGACGCGCGTCACGTCGGACTCCACGTCGGCGGGCCTGGACTCGGTGCGGGACAGCTGTTGGATCACCCGTCAGAAGCTGCCAGCCGCATATCCGCACGTGATCCACGAATTGTCATGGTCCGGTAATGGACGCCGTCGGACCCGATCCGTCGGCAGTTCCGAGCCGCCTCCGGCGGACGCCGGACGGCACTAGGCTCGCTGTGGAGGTGCCGAACATGAAGCTCGGGCTGCACTACTGGAACTACTCGACCCCGGCCGACCCGGCCGCGATCGCACCGACGCTGGCGCAGACGGCGACCACCGCCGAGCAGGCCGGCGTCGCGTCGTTCACGGTGATGGACCACTTCTTCCAGATGGACGCGGTGTTCGCGGCCGAGGAGCCGATGCTGGAGGCGTACACCACGCTGGGCTACGTCGCGGCGGCGACTCAGCGGATGACGCTGGGTGTGCTGGTCACCGGTGTGATGTACAGGTATCCGGGGTTGCTCGCCAAGACCGTGACGACCCTCGACGTGCTCTCCGGCGGCCGGGCCCGCCTCGGCATCGGCGCCTCCTGGTACGAGCGGGAGCAGCTCGGGCTGGGTGTGCCGGTCGTCCCGGTGGCTGAGCGGTTCGAGCGGTTGGAGGAGACGCTGCGCATCTGCCGGCAGATGTGGAGTGCCGACGACGGCCCGTTCAACGGCAAGCACTACCAGCTCGCCGAGACCATCAACTCGCCGCAGCCGTTGAGCCGCCCCCACCCGCCCATCATGATCGGTGGCGGGGGCGAGAAGAAGACACTGCTGCTGGTGGCCCGGTATGCCGACGCCTGCAACCTGTTCGGCCGCGGCGGCATCGACGACGTCGCGCGCAAGCTGGATGTGCTGCGCGGGCACTGCGCCGCCGAGGGCCGTGACTACGACACCATCGAGAAGACGGTGGTCGCCTCCCAGGCCCCGCTGGACGACACCGACGCGTTCCTCGCCGAGGTGTCCGAGTACGCGGCGCTCGGTGTGAGCGAGGTGCAGGTGACGCCGGATCGGCACCCGGTGGAGTTCGCCCAGCGGCTCGGCGACGAGGTGCTGCCCCGATTGGCCGACATCGGCTGATTCCACCCGACGGGTGCGGGCGGCACTGTGAACAACTGGCCAATTCCAGGTGGATCAATGGTGCGCCCGCACCGCGTCGGGCTCCACAAACGACGGCTCCGGCGAGGATGAGCCGGATCACAAACGGTGATTCGCCTCGACTGCCGGAAATTGTTCGGCGGCGTGCCAGGTAGCCTCTCCGGGTGCCGCAGATGTTACCGCTTCTTGTTACCGATCGGTACGACGTTGTCCAGCTCATCGGCCAGGGCGGAATGGGTCGAGTGTGGAAAGCCCGCGACCGAATGCTGCAACGGGACGTCGCCATCAAGGAAATCGTTCCACCGCCCGGTCTGACCAATGAGGCGCGACAGGAATTGCGGGTCCGGTCACTTCGAGAGGCCCGGGCTATCGCGCAACTCGACCACGTCAACGTCGTCCGGGTCTTCGATGTGCTGTTGAGTGCCGACGGTGACCCGCAGATCGTCATGGAGTACGTGCCGTCCCGGTCGCTGCACGACACCATCACCACCGACGGCCCCATACCGCCGGTGCGGGCGGCCGAGATCGGGCTGGCCGTGCTCGGCGCGCTGCGCGCCGCCCACCGCGCCGGGATCATGCATCGCGACGTCAAACCGGCCAACATCCTCGTCGGCGTTGACGGCCGGATCGTGCTCACCGACTTCGGTCTGGCCACCGCCGTCGAGGACGTCAACCTCACCCTCAGCGGTGTGGTGCTCGGCTCACCCGCGTACGTCTCTCCCGAGCGGGCCATGCGGGGCACGGTCGGTCCGGAGGGGGATTTCTGGTCGCTCGGCGCGACCCTGTACGCCGCCGTCGAGGGTCAGTCGCCGTACGCGCGACCGTCGAGCCTGATGAGTCTCACCGCGCTGGTCACCGAACCACCACCCCCGGCGCGACACGCCGGACCGCTCGAGCCGGTGCTGGCCGGTCTGCTGCGCAAGGACCCGGCCGAGCGGATGGACGCTGACACGGCCGAGCAGTTGCTCCGAGCGACGCTGGACGGTACACCGAGGCCGCCCATCGCGGTGACGTGGCGTCCGGCGCCCACCGCGCCTGCGGCAGCGGCGATCATGTCCCATCCGGTCGGCGCGCGCGACGTACCCCGGTCGCCGATCGCAGCGGCGGCGAACGGTGCCGGTCCGGGACCGGCCCGCCGACGGCGGACCTGGCTCCTCGGTGGCCTCGCGGTCCTGGTCGCGCTCGGCCTGGCGGTCGGGGTTCCGCTGGCCACCCGCCGTGCCTCGGGGCCGACCCGCGGCGCGGCCGAGCTGGTGGACGCCGCCGTGCCGGGTGCGCCGTCGACGCCCGGTGCCGCACCGACGACCGCGACGCTCCGGCCGATCTCCTGGACGGTCTACCGGGACAGCAGCGGCTTCTCGGTGCCGGCGCCACGCGACTGGCAGATCGTCCGACGCGGCCAGCAGGTCGAATTCCACGAGCGGGACGGCGAACGGATGCTCGTCGTCAGCCAGACGGACTCGCCGCGCAGTGACCCGCTGGCCGAACTGGGCGGATCGGCAGTGAGCGAGCGGTACCGCGACTACCGCCGGGTCGAGCTGCTCGCCGTCAACTACCAGCTCAAGGCCGCTGACCTGGAGTGGGTCTACAGCAGTGACGCGGGTACGGCGATGCACGCCCGTCAGCGCACGTTCACGACCGGGAAGCGTCAGGGCTACAGCATCGTGTGGCTGACGCCCGAGTCCGCCTGGGCGGGGGCCGACGCGTTCCGGGAGATCACCACTGGCTTCCGGCCGGCGTCGCCCACGGGCGGGGCCACCCCGTCCGCCACGCCGGACCGTCCCGTGTCACCGACGCCGAGCGCGCCCCCGACGCGGTCGGGCACCCAGCTCATCGGGGTGGCGAGCAACAGGTGCCTGGACGTCAGCGCGCCGGACTCACCCGACCCGGTCCGGCTTCGGATCTGGGACTGCCGGGACGACCGCGCCTCGCACCAACTCTGGTCGATGCGGTCGGACGGGAGCGTCCAGTTGGGTGGGCGCTGCCTGGACGTGCTCGTCGCGTCCAGCGACGCCGGGGCGGCGATCCAGCTCACCACCTGCAACACGACCCCGGCTCAGCAGTTCACCCTGAACGAGGCCCGGCAACTCGTCAACGCGCACAGCGGGATGTGCCTGGGTACGGTCGGCCAGAGCACCGCGAACGGCGCGCTGATCGAGCAACGTAGCTGTAGCGCCGGCACGAACCATCTGCAGTGGACCCGGCGATAGCGCCATGACCCCGGCGAGGGCCGTCCTCCCGCTGCGGCGGAGGACGGCCCTCGTCACTGGCTGGGTCAGGCGACCGAGGCGGGGAACCGTTCCCACACCCGGTGCGCGGCCATCAACTGCTGCACCGCCGTCAGGGCCTCGGCCCCCGAGCCCGCCACCACGACGCCCGGGGTGCCGGCGACGCCGGCCTGCTCCAGCACGCTGACACCGGCGCCCCAGGCGCCGATCGCCTTGGCGTGCCGCCAGCACTCCTCGACGAGCAGCCGCACGCGGGGATCCACGGCTGCCGCGCCGGGCCTGCCCGCCTTGTCGTCGCGGGCGGGCAGAGCGTCCGGTGCGGGTGCCGGTGCCCCGGCCAGCAGGACCGCGTCGAACTCGACCGACCGGCCGGTGGCGAAGGTGCGCTGCACCGGCAGGTCGCCCACCAGGCCTCCGTGCGGGGCGATCAGCAGCGGCACCATGCCGGCCTCGAACACGGCCCGGCGGACCTCGTCGACGCCGTCCAGGTCGCCGTCCGGGTCGACGACGATCCCGATGGTGCGACCGTCGCTCGGCCACTCCCGACCGACCTGCGACAGCGCCGGGCTGGGCGTGACGTCGGCGAGCGGCACGGTCGGCTGCGGCGCGGGCAGGCCCAGGCCGTTGGCGACCTGCTCGCACAGCACCGGGTCGATGTTGGCGAGGCTCTGCAGCTGCCGTTCCTTGATCGCCTGGTGGTAGCACTTGCCCAGCTCGAAGGTGTACGCCCGGATGATGTGCTCCTTCTCGACCGGCGACATGCTCAGCCAGAACAGGCGGACCTGGCTGTAGTGGTCGTCGAACGACGCCGGGTTGGCGCGTACCTTCGGTGCCTGCGCGACGGTGACCGGCACGTCGACGACGGCGTGTTCGGCGTCCCCGGCGGGGAACGGGTTGCCGCCGTCGAGCGAGTTCGGTCGGTACGGCGCGACGCCCGCGTGTACGGCGTGCTGGTGGAAGCCGTCACGCAGCATGTCGTTGACGGCGGTGTGCGGGCGGTTGATCGGGATCTGCGAGAAGTTGGGCCCGCCCAGGCGGGTGAGCTGGGTGTCGACGTACGAGAAGAGCCGGCCCTGCAGCAGCGGGTCGTTCGTGACGTCGATGCCCGGGGGCAGGTGACCGAGGTGGAAGGCGACCTGTTCGGTCTCGGCGAAGAAGTTCGTCGGCGTCCGGTTGAGCACCAACTTCCCGATCGGCTGCACCTCGGCCAGCTCCTCCGGCACCATCTTCGTCGGGTCCAGCAGGTCGATCCCGTCGAAGGTCTCCTCGGGAGTGTCCGGGAAGACCTGGATACCCAGCTCCCACTCCGGGTACGCGCCGGCCTCGATGGCGTCGTAGAGGTCGCGGCGGTGGAAGTCCGGGTCCATGCCGCTGAGCAGTTGAGCCTCCTCCCAGGTCAGCGAGTGCACGCCCAGCTTCGGCTTCCAGTGGAACTTGGCCAGCACCGTCTCGCCCGCCTCGTTGACGAGGCGGAAGGTGTGCACGCCGAAGCCCTCCATCGTCCGGTACGAACGCGGAATGCCCCGGTCGGACATGTTCCAGATGGTGTGGTGCTGCGCCTCGGTGTGCAGCGACACGAAGTCCCAGAAGGTGTCGTGGGCGCTCTGCGCCTGCGGGATCTCCCGGTCGGGGTGCGGCTTGCCGGCGTGGATGATGTCCGGAAACTTGATCGCGTCCTGGATGAAGAAGACCGGCATGTTGTTGCCGACCAGGTCGAAGGTGCCCTCGTCGGTGTAGAACTTCGTGGCGAAGCCACGGGTGTCGCGGACCGTGTCGGCCGAACCCCGCGAACCGAGCACGGTGGAGAACCGGACGAAGACCTCGGTCTCACGCCCCTTCTTGAGGAGGCCGGCTCTGGTGACCGCCTCGGCGGCGCCGTACGCGGTGAACACGCCGTGTGCGCCGGCGCCCCGGGCGTGCACGACGCGCTCAGGGATGCGTTCGTGGTCGAAGTGCGTGATCTTCTCGCGGAGGTGGTGGTCCTGCAGGAGCACCGGGCCGCGCGGCCCGGCCTTGAGCGAGTGGTCGGTGTCGCGCAGTCGCGCCCCGTTCGCGGTCGTGAGGTAGGCCCCCTGCTGACCGTTCGCGGTCGTCGGCGCACCGGTCTCCGCGCCGGTCGGCGTACGTGTCTGCGGTGCGCCCTGTTCCGGCTTCGGCGGCAGCGGGTCGTGCGGCGTCGTCGGCTCCTCGACGGTCGGTGGCGCGCTTCCCGGCGCACCGGGGACGTCCGGGGTGAGGGCGTCGGCGATCTTTTCTGAGGCGGTCTTCACAACGTTCTTGACCGCCTCGGCGGGCTTGCTGGAATCCACTGAATGAACCTCTCCATGGCGCGTGGGCGGGCCGGCGCCTGGCCTGCTACCCCTGGTCAGAGGGTCGAAACACGACTCATCCCGGCATCCTGCGTCGGGACTGGTGATTTCGCCGATGCCGGGATCGGGGGCCGCAGCCAAAACTGACACACGTCGATATCCCTCGACTCTAGGGAGTGCCCGACGTGTCCTCACCAACCACCACCCGCCCCCGTTCCGTCGCAGCCCGCGCCACCCGGCTCGCGCTGGCCGCCGTCCTGGCCGCCGGCGGCGTCCTGGCCGGATCGTCCGGCGCCGCCCAGGCCGCTGGCCCGTACGAGCGGGGCCCGGACCCGACCACCGCGATCCTGGAGGCCAGCCGCGGCCCGTTCTCGACGTCCTCGCAGAGCGTGTCCTCGCTGAGCGTCACCGGTTTCGGCGGCGGCGTCATCTACTACCCGACCAGCACCAGCGAGGGCACCTTCGGCGCCATCGCCATCTCGCCCGGTTACACCGCCGCCTGGTCCAGCATCAGCTGGCTCGGACCGCGCATCGCCTCGCACGGCTTCGTGGTGATCGGCATCGAGACCAACACCCGCCTGGACCAGCCGGACAGCCGGGGCCGGCAGCTGCTCGCCGCGCTGGACTACCTCACCCAGCGCAGCTCGGTGCGCACCCGGATCGACAGCAGTCGACTCGCCGTGGCCGGCCACTCCATGGGTGGCGGGGGCAGCCTGGAGGCGGCCTCGTCGCGGCCGTCGTTGCAGGCCGCGGTGCCGCTCGCGCCGTGGAACACGGACAAGAGCTGGTCCGAACTGCGGGTGCCCACGTTGATCATCGGGGGTGAGAGCGACACCGTCGCGCCTGTCGCATCGCACTCCGTGCCCTTCTACAACAGCATCCCGGCCTCCGCCGAGAAGGCGTACCTGGAGCTGAACGGGGCGAGCCACTTCTTCCCGCAGACCACCAACACGCCGACCGCGCGGCAGATGGTGGCCTGGTTGAAGCGGTTCGTCGACGACGACACCCGCTACGAGCAGTTCCTCTGCCCCGGCCCGAGCGGTTCGCAGATCGAGGAGTACCGCAACACCTGCCCCAGCGCCTGACGGCGGTCACCGGGGCGGTCGCCGCTGGCGGCCGCCCCGTCCTCGTGTGCACAGGGGCATTGAAGGTCTTGACGCCAAACCCGAGAAACGTACACTGCGAGTGTAAATAAACACCCGCCAAGACAGAGGGATGGGTGATGGAGCGCGGCCTCGAACTGCACCACATCGGCGTCCGTTTCGGCGGCCTCACCGCCCTCGACGACGTGTCCCTGCGGGTGCCACCCAACCAGGTGGTGGGCGTCATCGGGCCCAACGGCGCCGGTAAGACCACGTTGTTCAACGTGATCTGTGGCTTCGTCACACCGGAGACGGGTTCACTCACCCTCGACGGCCGGCCGCTGCGGCCACGACCGCACCGGCTGACCCGGCTCGGCATCGCCCGGACGCTGCAGGGCACCGGGCTCTTCGCCGGGCTCAGCGTGCTGGAGAACGTGATGACCGGCGCCTCGCACACCGCCCGTGCCGGCTTCGTCCCGGCGCTGCTAGGCCTGCCGGCCAGCGACCGCGACGAGCGCCGGCTGCGCGGCGACGCCCTGGCCCTCCTCGACGAGCTGGGCATCGCCGAGCACGCCGGGGCCGCGCCGACCACACTGCCCTTCGCCGTACGCCAGCGGGTCGCCCTGGCCCGCGCGCTCGCCGCCCGACCCCGGCTGCTCCTGCTCGACGAGCCGGCCGGCGGCCTCGGCGCCGACGACATCGCCGAGCTGGCGGAGCTGGTCCGGCAACTGCCCCGGCGGGACACCGACCCCTGCGCCGTGCTCCTGGTCGAGCACCACATGGACCTGGTGATGGCCGTCTGCGACGAACTCGTGGTGCTCGACTTCGGCCGGGTCATCGCCGCCGGCACCCCGGACGAGATCCGTGACGACCCCGCGGTCACCGACGCGTACCTCGGCGCCGCCGTCGAGGAGGTCAACCCGTGAGCGGGACCGACATGCTCGTCGTGCGGGGGCTGGTCGCCGGTTACGGCGCCGCGCCCGTGCTGCGGGCCATCGACCTCACCGTCCCGGCCGGCACGATCGCCGCGGTCGTCGGCGCGAACGGCGCCGGGAAGACCACCCTCCTGCGCGCGCTCTCCGGCATGATCCGTCCGGCCGCCGGCCAGGTGCTCCTGGCCGGGGAGGACCTTCGCGGTACGCCGGTGGAGCAGCTCGTCCGGCGCGGCATGGCGCACGTCCCGGAGGGCCGAGGCGTGATCAGCGAGCTGACCGTCGACGAGAACCTGCGGCTGGGCGGGCTGTGGCGGCGCGACCGGGCCGACGCGGGGCGTGCCCTCGACGAGGTCTACCAGCTCTTCGAGCCCCTAGCGCGACGCCGCCGGCACCTCGGTCACCAGCTCTCCGGCGGCGAGCGGCAGATGCTCGCGCTCGGTCGGGCCCTGGTCGGTCGCCCCCGTCTGCTGCTGCTGGACGAGCCGTCCCTCGGCCTGGCGCCACGGGTGGTCGCCCGGACCATGGCCCTGCTCCGCCAACTGCGCGACCGCACCGGCCTGACCGTCCTGCTGGTCGAGCAGAACGTGCGCAGCGCGCTCGCCGTCGCCGACCAGGGCGTCGTGATGTCCCTCGGTCGGGTGGTGATCGCCGCCCCGGCGGCGCAGCTACGCGACGACGTCGACCTGCGCCACGCGTACCTCGGTTTCTGACCACCACCTCGTCCCCCGGAGGGAGGACTGTTGGACCGCTTCGTCTTCCTCACCGTCGACGGCCTGTCCCGGGGCGCGGTGTACGCCGCGTTCGCGCTGGCCCTGGTGCTCATCTGGCGGGCGGCGCGGGTCGTCAACTTCGCCCAGGGGGCGATGGCCGTCGCCGCCGCGTACGTCGCCTACACCGTCAGCACCGCTACCGGCTCCTACTGGCTCGGCTTCCTGGTCGCGATCGTCGGCGGCCTGCTGCTCGGCGCGCTGGTGGACCGGGTGGTGATGCGGCACGTCGATCACGCCTCGCCGCTCAACCCGGTGATCGTCGCGCTCGGGCTGGTACTGCTGATCCAGGCCGTGCTGGGGATGGTGTACGGCAGTGAGTTCCGCCCCGCCGAGGCCCCCTTCAGCCGGTCCGCCCTCACCGTGGGCGGGGTTGCCGTGCTGTCCCCGTACGACCTGTTCGTCTTCGCCACGATCGGGGTGGTGGTCAGTGGGCTGGCCTGGATGTTCGCGCGTACCCCGGTGGGGTTGCGGATGCGCGCGGCGGCCTTCGCGCCGGAGGTCTCCCGGCTGCTCGGGGTCAACGTCGGCGGCATGCTGACCCTCGGCTGGGCGCTCGCCTCCGGGGTGGGCGCGCTGGCCGCCATGCTGGTCCTGCCGACCGAGCTGGGCCTGCACCCGCACGCGATGGACCTGGTGTTCGTCTCGGCGTTCACCGCGGCGGTGGTCGGCGGGCTGGACAGTCCACCGGGGGCGGTGGTCGGCGGCCTGGTGGTGGGGCTGCTGCTCTCCTACGTGAGCGGCTACGCCGGCAGTGACCTCACCCCGCTCGCGGTGCTGGTCCTGCTGCTGGCGGTGCTGCTGGTCCGACCCGGTGGGCTGTTCGCCCCGGTCGCGGCGAGGCGGGTGTGAGCGCCACGAGGGCGGCAGTGCCGCCGAAACACCAGCTCGACGCCCCGGGCGGCCGACCGGCCGACCGGCGACAGGGCTCCACCCTGCTGCGCCACCTCGCGGTGGTGCTGGCCGCCGGGTTGCTGCTGGTGGCGGTCAGCTACTCCGTCGAGCCGTTCCGCAACTTCCAGCTCGCCACCGTGGCCGCCTACCTCTGTGCGACCGCAGGGCTGACCGTCCTCACCGGGCTCAACGGTCAACTGTCGCTCGGGCACGGCGCGCTGATGGCCACCGGGGCGTACACCGTGGCGCTGTGCCAGAACGCGTTCGCCGACCGGGGGATGACCGGCGGCTGGCTGTTGCCGCTCTCGCTGGCTGCGGCGATCGTCAGCACTGTCGCGGTCGGCGCGGTGGTCGGTGTGGCGGCGGCCCGGCTGCGCGGCCCCTACCTGGCCGGGGTCACCCTCGCGGTGGCCGTGGTGGTGCCGGCGTTGGCCGTCACCTTCGACGGCGTGTTCAACGGCGAGCAGGGGCTGTCGGTGCCGGTGGAGCCGCCGCCGCTGTCGCTCGGCCCATACTTCCCGTACGAGCGGTGGCAGCTCTGGGTCACCGGCGCGGCGACCCTGCTGGCCCTGCTGCTGTTGGCGAACCTGGTCCGCAGCCGCTACGGGCGTACCTTCCGGGCGGTCCGCGACGACGAGGTGGCCGCCCGCCTGGCGGGCATCCACGTGGCCCGCACCCAGGTCCTCGCGTTCGTGGTCAGCGCCGCCACCGCCGGGCTCGGCGGGGCGCTGCTGGCGGTGCTCGCGCAGAGCGTGTCCCCCGGGGCGTTCTCGCTGACCCTGTCGCTGTTCCTGCTGATGGCCGTGGTGATCGGTGGCCTGGGTCGACTGACCGGCGCGCTGTGGGGGGCCGTCCTGCTGGTCGCCCTGCCCGACCTCACCCACTCGCTGACCGAGATGCTCACGCTCTCGCCAGCGGTGGCGCAGCGGCTGGAGGGCAACCTTCCTCTGGCGATCTTCGGACTCACCCTGATCGTCGTCATGATCGCCGCCCCCGGCGGTGTGCAGGGTCTGCTGTCGCGTCTCGGCCGGGCTTTGCGGGCCAGGCGGCCGACCCGGCGTTCCTGAGCTGTCCTCGGTCCGGCCTCGGCCGGGCGCCCCACCACCACACCGTTCCCCAGAAAACCGGACCGAGAAAGGTCGGTGTTTCCCATGCACCGTAAAGCGCATCGCGGCCTCGCGATCGCCAGCACCATTGCCCTACTCATCACCGCGGCCGGCTGTAGCGGCGACGACGGTCCCGGCTCCGGCGGGGCGTCGGTGCCGGGCGTCACCGACACCGAGATCACCGTCGGTACCCACATGCCGCTGACCGGGCCGGCCTCGGCCGGCTACTCGAAGATCGCCCCGGCGACGAAGGCGTACTTCGACTACGTCAACGCCAACGGCGGAGTGCACGGCCGGAAGATCACCTACAAGATCATGGACGACGGCTACAACCCGGCGAACACCCAGCAGGTGGTCCGTCAGCTCGTCCTGCAGGACAAGGTCTTCGCCATCCTCAACGGCCTGGGCACTCCGACGCACACCGGCGTGCTCGACTTCCTCAAGAGCAACCGGGTGCCGGATCTGTTCGTCGCCTCCGGCAGTCGCAGCTGGGACCAACCGGACAAGTATCCGGGCACGTTCGGGTTCAACCCGGACTACACGGTCGAGGGCAAGATCCTCGCCAACTACGCGAAGCGGGACCTGGCCGGGCAGAAGGTCTGCTTCCTCGGTCAGGACGACGACTTCGGCCGGGACAGCCTGGCCGGCGTGGAGAAGGTGCTCGGCGCCTCGGCCGTGGCGGTCAAGCAGACGTACGTCACCAGCAACACCAACGTGGCGCCGCAGATCGGCGCGTTCAAGGCGGCCGGCTGCCAGGTCGTCGTGCTCGCCACCGTGCCCGGCTTCACCGCGCTCTCCATCGGCACCGCGGCACGGCTGGGCTTCAAGCCGCAGTGGCTGGTCTCCAACGTCGGCGCCGACCACCCGACCCTGGCCAAGCAGCTCGGCGCTGCCGCGCCCCTGCTGGAGGGCGTGGTCGGCACCAACTACCTGCCGATGCAGAACGACACCGCGAACCCGTGGATCCAGCTCTTCATGAAGGTCAACAAGGAGCACAACGGGGACGCGCCTTTCGACGGCAACACCGTCTACGGCATGTCGGTCGGCTACCTCTTCGTCCAGACGCTCCTCGCCGCCGGCAAGGACCTCACCCGGGAGAAGGTCATCGACGCCGTGCAGAAGGGCGGCTTCCAGGGCCCCGGGCTGGTGCCGCTGCGCTTCTCGGCGAAGGACCACTCCGGGTACGGCGGCCAGCGGTTGAGCCGGGTCACCGGGGGAGTGCAGAGCTACTTCGGGCCGGCGTACGAGACGGACGAGGCGGACGGGGCTGTCAACGAGTACACCGCCACTCCGGCCGCGCCGCCGGCGAACGGGGTGCCGACCGTCTCCTGAGGCCCCGTACCCCCGACGTCCGACCGGGCGTGGCCCCGCGTGGCCGCGCCCGGTCGGACGGCTGCGCGCGTGCTGCTGGCGCGGCCTGCCGGCCGATCGTCCGAGGCGTTGACCGATACCGATCGACGCTCCTACTATCTGCACCGTGAATGCATATTCGGGCCGGCTCGCGGGCCGGGTCGCCATCGTCACCGGTGCCAGCCGGGGGATCGGTCTGGCCGTCGCCCAGCGCCTGGTCGCCGAGGGCGCACGGGTGGGTCTGACCGCCCGCCGCCCCGAGGGGCTGGCCGAGGCGGTCGCCAGCCTGGGCGGTCCGGCACACGCCCTGGCGGTGCCGGGTCGGGCCGACGATGCCGGGCACCGGGCCGCCGCGGTGCGCCAGGTGAGCGCGGCGTTCGGGCCGGTGGACCTGCTGGTGAACAACACGGGCATCAACCCCGTACACGGCCCGCTGGCCGAGCTGGACCTGGCCGCCGCCCGCAAGATCCTCGACGTGAACGTGGTCGCCGCGCTCGGCTGGGTGCAGGAGGTCTGCGCCGCCGGCATGGCCGAGCGCGGCGGCTGCGTCGTCAACGTCTCGTCGATCGCCGGGCTCGGCCCGTCACCCGGCATCGCCTTCTACGGGGTCAGCAAGGCCGCGCTCAACCACCTCACCGCCGGCCTCGCCGTGGAGCTGGGGCCGACGGTCCGGGTCAACGCGGTCGCCCCCGGCGTGGTGAAGACCCGCTTCGCCGCCGCCCTCTACGAGGGGCGAGAGGGCGAGGTTGCCGAGCGGTACCCGCTCGGGCGCCTCGGTCTGCCGTCGGACGTGGCAGGCGCGGTCGCCTTCCTCGCCTCCGACGACGCCACCTGGATCACCGGGCAGACCATCGTCTGCGACGGCGGCGTCTCGCTGACCGGCCGGGCCGGATGACGACGTCGGCCGAGCGTCCGGGACCGCTGATCAACGCCTGTCTAGACTCGGCGGTGCGTCGGGGGACGCCATGGCGGTGAAGGGGCGGGGGCGGATGGACGGGGTCGATGTGGCGGGCCGGGTCGACGGGCGCACCGCCCGCGCCGAGCGGACCCGCGCGGCCATCGTCGAGGCGCACCTCGCGCTGATCTCCGAGGGCGACCTCCGCCCGACCGGGGAGCGCATCGCCGAACGGGCCGGCATCTCGCTGCGCACCCTGTGGACCAACTTCAAGGACATGGAGACGCTCTTCGAGGCGAGCGGCGCGGAGGTGCTGCGCCAGCAGGACGCCGCCCACCGGCCGATCTCGCCCGGGCTGCCGTTGGCGAAGCGGGTCGACGCGTACTGCCGGCAGCGGGCTCGGCTGCTCCAGCTCATCGCACCGTCGGCGCGGGCCGCCCAGATGCGCGAGCCGGTCTCCGAGCAGCTGCACCGCAACCGTCTCAAGCACATCGAACGGGTCCGCGACGAGGTCGAGGAGCTCTTCGCCGTCGAGCTGGCCGAGGCCGGGCAAGGTCGGGAGCAGTTGCTCAACGCCCTGGTGGCGGCGAGCACGTGGCAGGCCTGGTCGATGCTGCGCTACGGGCTCGGTCTGGGCGTGGACCAGGCCCGCGCGGTGATGTCCCGGACCGTGGGCGCCCTGCTGGCCGAGGTCGCGCCCGACTGATTGCGGCCCGGCCCGATATCGCCCCCTCTTTCCATTCGGTTTCCGATGGGTAACACTGGCAGGCATGGTTACTGCATCAAGAGTGCAACTAACCGTGCTGCGTGGCCGGGACGACGAGTGCCGGGCTGTCCGGAGCCTTCTCGACGGAATGACCAGCGCCGGCGGTGCTCTGCTGTTGCGTGGAGAGCCCGGATCGGGCCGGACCGAGCTGATCGGCTACGCCCATCGGCACGCCGAGGGCTGCACCGTGCTCGCCGGCAGCGGGCTCGCCGAGGAGGCCGCGCTGCCGTACGCCGGCCTGCAACGTCTGGTCGACCCGGTGCTCGACCGGGTCGCCACCCTGCCCACCGAGCAGCGCCAGTTGCTGCGGCGCGCGCTGGCCGGCGAGGGTTGCCCTTCCGACCGGCAACTGACGCTGTCGATGGCGGTGCTCGGGCTGCTCGCCGCCGCCGCCCGGGACCGGCCGATGCTCGCCACCATGGACGACATCGACCGAGGTGACCCGCAGACCGCGCAGGTGCTGGCGTTCGTGGCCCGCCGACTGCGGCACCTGCCGCTCGCCGTCCTGCTCACCGCGGACGTCACCGCCAACCTGGACGGGATACCGGCACACCGTCTGCGCGCGCTGACCGAGCACGAGAGCACAGGCGTCCTCACCGACCGGCTCCGTCGGCTGACCGAACGCGAGGCTGTCGACCGGCTCCCCGAGCGGCCCGCCGCATCGGCCCTGGCCGCGGTGGCCACCATCGGCGGCGGCAACCCGCAGGCCCTGGTGGACCTCGCCGAGGTGCTCAGCGCGGGGCAGTGGCGGGGGGAGGAGTCGTTGCCCGCCGCGCCGCCGGCGGACGGAGCGCTGGCTCGCGCGTACCGCGCCCGACTGGACCGGCTGCCACCGGAGACCCGACGGGTGCTGCTGCTCGCCGCGCTCGACGAGGACGGCGAGCCGGGCACCCTGATCCGGGCCGCGGCGGCCGCCGGCGCCGAGGTCGAGGCGCTCGCCCCGGCGGAGGTCGCCGGGCTGGTCCGCGTCGAGCAACGGGGTGTCACCTTTCCGCAGCCGCTGGTGCGCACGATGATCGCGGCCAGCGCGCCGCTCGCGGAGCGCCGTGCGGCGCATCGACTGCTCGCCGAGGTGCTGGTCACGGACGGGCAGCGGCTCCGCCGGGCGATGCACCTCGCCGCCGCGACGGCCGGTGCCGATCCGGCCCTCGCCGCCGAACTGGAACAGGCGGCGGTCGGCGGTTCCGACGGCTGGTCCGCCGCCTCGGTGGCCCTGCGGTGGGCCGCCGAGTTGAGCGATCATCCGAAGCTGGCCGCCGCCCGTCTGCTGACCGCCGCCCGGTACGCCTGGGCCGGGGGACAACCCGACGCGGCCCGGCTGCTACTCGACCGGCTGCGCGCGGTCTGCGCCGACCCGGTCGTTCGCGGGGCCGCCGACCTGCTCCGCGGTGAGCTGGAGCTGCGCTGTGGTACGGCGTCGAATGCGTCGGTCATGCTGCTGGCGTCCGCCGCGACGGTGTCCAGCACTCACCGCGCCCTGGCGCTGTCCGGGTTGGTCCGGGCCGGCGAGGCCGTCTGCTTCGCCGGTGACCAGTACCGGTACGCCGAGGTCGGCCGCCGGGCGCTGGCGTTGCGGCGGGCGAACGACCCGCCGGCCCTGGAACTCATGGGCTGTCTGATCTCCGGGGTGGCGGCGACCCTGCGGGGCGACCACGAGCGAGCCGGCCCCGCGCTGCGCCGCGCCGTGGTGCTGGGGGGCCGGCTGACCGGTTCGGCGTTGACCCCCACCGCGCTCAGCTGCGCCGCGACGGCCGGACTGCTGGTGGCTGTGGACGGCGCGGCCCACCGGCTCGCCGAGCGCGCCGTCGAGCTGGCCCGGGAACGGGGCGAGCTGTCCATGCTGCCGCGCGCGTTGGAGTTGCGGGCGGTCGCCGAGTACTGGCTGGGTCGACACGAGGCGGCGGCAGAAACCTCCCGCGACGGGCTGCGCGTCGCCCGTGCCACCGGCCAGGTCAACTACGCCAATGTCCATCTGGGCATGCTCGCCGTCCTCGCCGCGATCCGGGCCGACCGGGACACCAGCCTGCGGCGGATCCGCGAGATCGGCGAGTCACCGACGCCGGGCAGCCGTCCGCACGCGCTCGCCGCGTGGGCCCTCGCGGTGCTCGACCTGGTCGACGGCCGGCACGCCGAGGCCGCGGACCGGTTGGCGTCGCTGGCCCGGCTCGGCACCGGTCGAGGTCAGGTCCTCGTACAGGTGATGGCAACCCCGTACCTGGTGGAGGCGGCGGCGCACCTGGCGCACCGGCCGGCGGCGACGGCCGCGCTCGCCGCGTTCGACAGGTGGGCCAGCAGCACCGCGAGCCCGCTGCGCCGGGCCCTGTCCGCGCGGTGCCACGCGCTGCTCGCCCCCCGGGGCGGCGCCGAGGCGGAACGGGACTTCCGGGCGGCGCTGCGCCTGCACCCCACGGAGGCCGGCACGTTCGAGCGGGCCCGCACCGAACTGCTCTTCGGCCAGGAGTTGCGCCGCAGTCGACGCCCTCGCGACGCACGGGCGCACCTGCACCAGGCCCGCGAGATGTTCAGCCTGCTCGGGGTGGAGTGCTGGGCCGAGCAGGCCACCACGGAGCTGCGGGCGGCCGGGGAGTCGATAGGTCCGCCCGACCTGCCCGCGGCACGGTTGCTGACCGGCCAGCAACTGCGGATCGCCGAGCTGGTCGCCGAGGGCGCCACCAACCGGGAGATCGCCGCCCGGATGTTCCTCTCCACCCGTACGGTCGACCACCACCTGCGCAACGTGTTCCACCGGCTGGGCATCCGTTCGCGTACCGAGCTGGCCCGCGCGTTCACCGCCGAACGGCACGTCGGTCTGGCCTCCGACAGGTGACCGTCCGGTCTGGACGCGTTAAACTATCACCGCTAGTTTGAGCGTCATGGACCTCACCCTCTCCGCCGAGCAGGCGGCGGTCCGCCAGTTGGCCGCCGAGTTCGCCGACCGCGAGCTGCTGCCGCACGCGGCCGCCTGGGATCGCCGCGAATCGGTCGACCCCGCCATCGTCGGCATGCTCGGTGACCTGGGCTTCCTGGGGCTGACCATCGCCGAGGCCGACGGCGGTTCCGGCGGCGACCACCTCGCGTACTGCCTGGTGCTGGAAGAGCTTGGCCGGGGCGACTCCGCGGTGCGCGGCATCGTCTCGGTCTCCCTCGGCCTGGTCGCGAAGTCGATCGCCGCGCACGGGACAGCCGAGCAGCGGGCCGAGTGGCTGCCGCAGCTCTGTGCCGGCAGCGCGCTCGGCTGCTTCGCGTTGACCGAGCCGGACAGCGGCTCGGACGCGGCGGCACTGCGTACCCGCGCGGTCCGCGACGGCACCGACTGGCTGCTCACCGGCACGAAGACGTTCATCACCAACGGCACCACCGCCGATGTCGCGCTGGTCTTCGCCCGCACCGGAGGCCCCGGGCACCGGGGAATCAGCGCGTTCCTGGTGCCCACCGACAGCCCGGGGCTGACCCGACGGGAGATCCACGGCAAGCTCGGCCTGCGCGGTCAGGCCACCGGCGAGCTGGGCTTCGACGAGGTGCGTGTGCCCGACACGGCCCGCCTCGGTGCCGAGGGCGGCGGATTCCGGCTGGCCCTGGCCACCCTCGCCAAGGGTCGGATGTCGGTGGCGGCCGGGTGTGTCGGCATCGCCCAGGGCTGCCTCGACGCGGCTGTCGGTTACGCCGGGCAGCGCACCCAGTTCGGCAAGGCGATCGCTGGGCACCAACTCGTCCAACAACTGCTCGCCGCCATCGCGGTGGACACCGCCGCCGCCCGGCTGCTGGTGTGGCAGGTGGCCGACCTGATCGACCGCGACCAGCCGTTCGCCACCGAGGCGTCGATGGCCAAGCTCTTCGCCAGTGAGGCCGCGGTCCGCGCGGCCAACAATGCGGTCCAGGTGTTCGGTGGGTACGGCTACATCGACGAGTACCCGGTCGGCAAGTACCTGCGGGACGCCCGGGTCGCCACGCTCTACGAGGGCACCAGTCAGATCCAGCAACTTCTCATCGGACGCGCGCTCACCGGCGTCAACGCCTTCTAGCTGCAGGGAGACCCGGCATGAGAGTGTTCACCTCATTCGAGGAGTTGGCCGCCGCGACCGGTGAGAGCCTCGGACCCGGTCCGTGGCAGCGCATCGAGCAGAGCCGCGTCGACCTCTTCGCCGACGCCACCGACGACCACCAGTGGATCCATCTCGACCCGGTTCGCGCCGCGGCGGGGCCGTTCGGCGGGACGATCGCACACGGGTATCTCACCCTGTCGCTGCTGCCGGCGTTGGCCGGCGGGCTCTACCGGGTCGAGGGGGTGGCGATGGGGGTCAACTACGGGCTGAACCGGGTGCGTTTCCCCGCGCCGCTCCGGGTCGGCGCCGCCGTACGCGCCACCGCCACCATCGCCGACGTGTCGCCGGTGAGCGGCGGCGTGCAGTTGGTCGTGACGGTCACCGTGGAGAGCGACAGCGGCGGCAAGCCCGTCTGTGTGGCCGAGACCGTGAGCCGGCTCTACCACGCCGTGGAGCAGTGACCAACCAACTCGCCGAGGGCTGGCCGCGCTGCCGCGCCACTCGATAAGCGTTGCGAGACAAGTTCCGGAACTTGCGGTGCCCTGCTGCTCGATGGATCTATCCGACGATGCGGCAGGGCACGCTGCTGTGTGCCAATAAACCGCCGTCTGGGCAGCCACATCCTGCGCCGCTACCCGGCCCGGCCCGCTTCTCGAAATTCTTCCGGAAATTCTTGCTCGTCGATCAATGGCGCTGACATACTCCACATCCACCAAGGTCGATTACCACAGTTGTCGCCGCCCCGTTCGGTTCGGTCTGCGGGATCAGCGGGGCAGCGGGGCGGTCCGGGTCCGAGAGCCCGCGGGAGCGGCGACGCGCACATCGGAGCCGGCCCCGCGGTGGTGGACGCCCGCCGAGGGTCGGCGTTGGCGGGCGTCCACCGTCCCGCGCCGCGCCCGGTCCGGCCGGCGTCGGTCAGCGTTCACCTCCGCGCTCCGGGTGCAGCACCGTGCCCAGCCAGCGCAGCTGACGTCGGACGTGGACGGCCTCGCCGCCCTCGTGGCCGTTGAACGGGTAGACGTGCATCTCCCGCTCGGGTGGGACCGGCCTCCCGTTCGCGGCACCGTAGTGGTTGTAGGCGGCGAAGGCGGTTCGCGGTGGGCAGACGGTGTCGCGCCGGCCGACCCCGAAATGCGCCGGTGCCGTCGCGCGGCGGGCGAAGCTCACCCCGTCGACATAGGGCAGGGTGCGCCACACCGCCTCCTCGGCTTCCCGGTGCACGGCCAGGTACCGGGCGATCTCCCCGTACGGCGCGAGGTCGGTGAGTGCGACGGCCCGGCGCATGTCGCAGAGGAACGGGGCGGTGGTCAGCACCGCGCTGAGATCGTCGACGAGACCGGCCACCGCCAGGGCGATGCCGCCACCCTGGCTGTTACCGACGACGGTGACCCGGTCACCCGCGACCCCCGGCAGCGCGCGGACCGCCTCGACCGCCCGCACCGCGTCGGTGATCAGACGGCGGTAGTGGTAGGTCCGCGGATCGAGAATCCCCCAGGTGACCGGCGAAGGCCCGCCGGGCGCGCCGTGCGGGTCGGCGGTGTCCCCGGCGCCGTACTGCCCCGCCTGACCCCGGTTGTCCATCAGCAGGTGCGCGTACCCGGCCACCGGCCAGGTGAGCCGTTCGTGGGGCAGGCCGCGGCCGCGGCCGTAGCCGGCGTACTCGACCACCGCCGGCAGCGGCTCTCGAACGCCGGCCGGCCGGGTGTACCAGGCGCGTACCGGGTCCCCGCCGAAGCCGGCGAACGTGACATCCCAGGAGTCGAGCAGCCGCAGGTCGGTGGGCTCGGGATGGACGTCGACGAGCACCGGCACGTCGGCCGCCTCGGCGAGCGTGTCCCGCCAGAACTGGTCGAAGTCGTCGGGCTCGGCGATCTCGGGCGCGTACCGCTGGAGCTCGTCGAAGGTGAGGGCGGAGTGGGGCACGGGTCCTCGCAGGGGCCGGGTCAGTGCGGGTTGGCGGGCGGAGCGGTGCTCTCCCGGACGACCAGCTCGGTCACCAGGTCGATCCGGCTGGTCGCCGGCTCGTTGCCCCTGGTCAGGTCGAGCAACATCTGGGTGGCGATGCCGGCCATGTCACGCAACGGCTGGTTGATCGTGGTGAGGGCCGGGTCGGTCCAGGCGGAGACCGGCAGGTTGTCGTACCCGATCACTGAAAGGTCCTCGGGCACCCGCAGGCCACACTGGCGTGCGGCCCGGAGCACCCCCATGGCCTGGATGTCCGACCCGGCGAAGATCGCCGTGGGTCGGTCCGGCCGCTGGAGCAGTTGCAGTCCGTGGGCGTGCCCCGCTCCGGCGGAGAAACTGCCGTAGCGGATCAGCTCGCGGTCGACGGCGATCCCGGCTTCGTCGTGGGCCGACTGGAAGCCGGCGGCGCGGGCGCGGCTGCACAGCACGTCGGGTGGCCCGGAGATGATGGCGATCCGGCGGTGCCCCAGCTCCAGCAGGTGCCGGGCGGCGAGTAGGCCGCCGTTCCAGTTGTTCGACCCGACGGTGGGCACGGAGGCCGAGGTCGCGCTGTCGGTGTCGACGACGACGAACGGTATGCCCTGCCGGCGCAGGTGCTGCTGTTGGGCCTCGGCGAGGTGGGAGAGGACGAACACCACGCCCAGGGGACGGTCGGCGAGTAACGCCTCCAGCCAGCGTGCCGGCGGGCGGTGCGCGCCGTCGAGCTGGGCGACCGGCAGCCCGATGCCGGCAGCGGAGGTCACCGCCTCGACGCCCCGCAGGATCTCCATCGCCCAGCCCGTGTCGAACTCGTGGAACACGAGATCCACCCGGCCGCCGCTGGTCGCGTGTCGCCGGGCACGGCGCTGGTACTGGTGGCGATCGAGACTCGCTTCCACGCGGGCTCTGGTGCCGGGGGCGACATCGCCGCGTCCGTTGAGGACCTTGGACACGGTCGCGACCGAGACGCCGACATCGTTGGCGATGGTCGCGATGGTGGTGGAGGCGGGTGGGTCGAGCGGGCGGTGCTCTGTCATCGCAGCCTCATACAACATCCGAAAGTTTCGGCGACCTTAACACGATGAGACGTTCACGCCAGCCGGTGTCGCAGTCGGCTTGCCCATTCGCGGGTCCCCGGGCGGCTCATCGGCGACCGAGCGCTGATTGTGGAGTCACCGTGTGCAGGAAACACCCCCTGGCAGTCCGATTGAGACTCTTGACAGGCATCGATGGGGCACTTAGGTTGCCGAAAAGGTTACGCAGGTTTCCGGAAAGTTTCGGATCGTGAGAAACGTCCGCCACGGAGCTGGTTCCACGAGGGCACGGGGATGTGGCCGGAGCTAAGGGGTCATGGCATGAGAAGTCAGTCGCTCGGGGACGGCGGCGTCGCGCCGTGGCGTGATCAGCGGCTGTCGCCGATTGAGCGGGCCGAGGCGCTCCTGCCATTGATGTCGCTCGAAGAGAAGATCGCCCAGCTCGTCGGGGTCTGGGTCGGTGCCGAGGCCAGCGGCGAGGGCGTCGCACCGCACCAATCGGACATGATCCGCGAGTTGCCGCAGTGGAGCGCCGTCATCCAGCACGGGTTGGGCCAGCTCACCCGCCCGTTCGGCACCGCACCGGTCGACCCGGTGCTCGGTGCCCGGTCGCTGGCGGCCTCGCAGGCGCAGATCGTGGCCGCCAGTCGGTTCGGCATCCCGGCGCAGGTGCACGAGGAGTGCCTCACCGGGTTCGCGGCGTATCGGGCCACCGTCTACCCGACGCCGCTCAGCTGGGGCGCGTCCTTCGACCCCGACCTGGTGGAGGCGATGGCCGACCGGATCGGGCAGTCGATGCGCGCCGCCGGAGTGCACCAGGGTCTCGCCCCGGTCCTGGATGTCACCCGGGACTACCGCTGGGGCCGTACCGAGGAGACGATCGGCGAGGACCCCTACCTGGTCGGGACGACAGGTGCCGCGTACGTGCGGGGCCTGGAGCGGGCCGGCGTGGTGGCCACGCTGAAGCACTTCGCCGGCTACTCCGCCTCCAGGGGCGGACGCAACCTCGCGCCGGTGCCGATGGGCCGCCGCGAACTGGCCGATGTCATCCTCCCGCCGTTCGAGATGGCGCTGCGCCTCGGCGGCGCCCGCTCGGTGATGAACTCCTACGCCGAGATCGACGGCCTGCCCGTCGCGGCCGACCGTGGGCTGCTGACCGGGCTGTTGCGCGACGTGTGGGGCTTCACCGGCACCGTGGTGGCCGACTACTTCGCCGTACGGTTCCTGCAGACCCTGCACGGAGTCGCCGGGGACGCCGCCGACGCGGCCCGGCTCGCCCTGCGGGCCGGGATCGACGTCGAACTGCCCACTGTGGACGCCTTCGGCGAACCGCTGGTGGAGGCGGCGCGCCGCGGCGAGGTCGACGAGGCGTTGATCGACTGCGCGCTGCGTCGGGTGCTGATCCAGAAGATCGAGGTCGGCCTGCTCGACGAGGGCTGGCAGACGCTGCCCGACGACGTGGCGTCCCTGCGCTTCGACGACGAGGCCAGCCAGGACATCGCCGTACGCCTGGCCCGGGAGTCCGTCGTCGTACTGCGCAACACCGGCGTCCTGCCGCTGCCCGTGGGCAGCCGGGTCGCCCTGGTCGGCCCGGCCGCCGACGACCCGATGGCCATGCTCGGCTGCTACTCGTTCCCCAACCACGTGGGCGTCCACCACAGCGAATTCGGGCTCGGCCTGGACATCCCCTCACTGCGCGACGAGTTGGCCCGACGCGTCCCGATGCTCACCCACGAGCCGGGGTGCGCCATCACCGGCGAGGACACCTCGGGGATCGCGGCCGCGGTCGCCGCGGCCGCCGCCGCCGACCTGTGCGTGCTGGCCGTCGGCGACCGGGCGGGAATGTTCGGCCGGGGCACCTCCGGTGAGGGCTGCGATGCCGTCGACCTGCGACTACCCGGCGTGCAGGCCGACCTCGTCCGGGCTGTCCTCGCCACCGGCACGCCAGTCGTCCTGGTGTTGATGACCGGCCGCCCCTACGCGCTCGGCCCGGAGTTCGACGGCGCGGCGGCCGTGGTGCAGGCGTTCTTCCTCGGTCAGCTCGGCGGGCAGGCGCTCGCCGAAGTGCTCACCGGCGCGGTGAACCCCTCCGGGCGGCTGCCGGTGAGTGTTCCCCGCGACGCCGGCGGCATGCCGAGCACCTACCTCGCACCACCGCTCGGTCAGCGCAACAAGGTCTCCTCGATCGACCCGACCCCGGCGTACCCGTTCGGCCACGGCCTGAGCTACACCGCCTTCGAGTGGTCCGACGCGACGGTGGTCGAGCCGGCGGACGAGACGCGCGACGCACCGGCGAGGTGGCCGGTAGACGGCGAGGTGCGGGTCCGGATCACCGTCGCCAACACCGGCGAGCGGGCCGGCACCGAGGTCGTGCAGCTCTACCTGCACGATCCGGTCGCGCAGACCACCCGTCCGGTGGTCCGGCTGATCGGCTACGCCCGACTGCCGCTGGCGCCCGGCGAGGCGGCGCACGTGACGTTCGGCGTACCGGCCGACGTCGCGTCGTTCACCGGGCTGTCCGGCCGGCGGATCGTCGAGCCCGGCGACGTCGAGCTGCGGTTCGGCCGGTCGAGTGGCGATGTGGCGGCGGCCCTGCCGCTGCGGCTGGTCGGCACCGAGCGCCAGGTCGGTTACGACCGGGAACTGCTCACCTCGGTGCGGGTCGAGCCCCTCGTGGCTGTTCGACAGTCGGCATAGGAGGTCGAGGATGACATCCACCCTGCGCCCTCCACCGCCGGCGCCGCCGCGTTCTCCGCAGGAGCCGCACAGCCCTGCCCCGCGCTCACCCCGGCGCGGTCGCAGCTGGCGGCAGGCACTGCGCCGGGACTGGCAGCTCTACTCCCTCGCCATCCTGCCGCTGCTGTTCTTCCTGGTCTTCCGGTACCTGCCGATGCTCGGCAACATCATCGCCTTCCGCCGGTTCAAGCCGGGCGGCAGCATCTTCGGTGAGTACTGGGTCGGGCTGCGCTACTTCCGGATGTTCCTCACCGACCCGACGTTCTGGGAGGTGTTCACCAACACCCTGGTACTCGGGACGCTGACCCTGCTGTTCTGTTTCCCGCTGCCGATCGTGCTGGCGCTGATGCTCAACGAGGTCCGGGCCCGCCGCTTCAAGCGGTTCGTCCAGTCGGTGTCCTACCTGCCGCACTTCCTGTCGATCGTGATCGTGGCGGCGATGGTCATGCAGTTGACCTCGATCGACGGCACGGCCAACCAACTCGTCAACCTGTTCGGTGGCGACCCGGTGGCGTTCCTGCAGAAACCTGAGTGGTTCCGCACCATCTACGTCTCGTCCGAGGTCTGGCAGACCGTCGGGTGGGGCACGATCCTCTACCTCGCGGCTCTCACCACCATCGACGAGGACCTGTACGAGGCCGCCCGGATCGACGGCGCCAGCCGACTGCGGCAGACCTGGCACGTCACGTTGCCCGGCATCCGTCCGACGATGGTGACCCTGCTGATCCTCAACATCGGCAGCTTCCTGGCGGTCGGGTTCGAGAAGATCCTGCTGCTCTACAACCCGTTGACGTACCCGACCGCCGACGTGGTCTCCACCTATCTGTTCCGGATGGGCTTCCAGTCGAGCAACTTCAGCTACGCGGCCGCCATCGGCCTCTTCGAGGCGGTGATCGGGCTGATCCTCGTCCTGTCGGCGAACGTCATCTCCCGTCGCACGGTGGGGACGAGCCTGTGGTGACCCTCGGTACGAAGATCGACGCCCCGAAGACGCGCGGGCCGGTGGACAGCCGGGGTTACCGGATCTTCCGGGTGGTCAACACGGTCGTCCTGCTCGGCGTCGTGGTCGTGACGCTGTACCCGTTCCTCAACATCGTGGCCCGCTCGCTCAGCGAAGAGGCGTACATCATCGCCGGCAAGGTGAGCGTCGTCCCGCGCGGGTTCGACCTGACCGCGTACAAGCTGCTGATGTCGGACGCGATGTTCTGGACGAACTACCGCAACACGGTGGTGTACACGGTGGTCGCCACTCTCATCTCGATCGTGCTGACCACGTGTTACGCGTACGTCCTGTCGAAGCCGCAGCTCAAGGGGCGCCCACTACTCATCGGTGTCGCGCTGTTCACCATGTTCTTCTCCGGCGGCCTGATTCCCAACTACGTTCTGGTCACCAGCCTGGGGATGAAGAACACCATCTGGGCCGTGGTGATCCCCAATGCCATCAGCGTGTTCAACCTGCTGGTCATGAAGGCGTTCTTCGAGAGTCTGCCGAGCGAGTTGGAGGAGGCCGCGGCCGTCGACGGGCTGAACACGTACGGCATCCTGCTGCGGATCGTGCTGCCGCTGTCGAAGGCGATCATCGCCACGATGGTGCTGTTCTACGCCGTCTCCTTCTGGAACTCGTGGTTCACCGCGTTCCTCTACATCGACCAGCAGGATCTGCTGCCGGTCACCGTCTACCTCCGCAACCTCATCGCGGGCGCCACGAGCGCCGAGTCGGCTGCGGCCGACGCCGACAAGGTCCAGGCGGCGGCCACCCTCCAGGCCGTGACGATCGTGCTCACCACCCTGCCGATCCTGGCGATCTACCCCTTCGTCCAGCGGTACTTCGTCCGCGGCGTGATGCTCGGCGCGGTCAAGGGATGACGCCGGCGCCGCACCGCTTCCCCTTCGAATCCCCACCACCACCGAAAGGACGAGCCATGCTCCACAAGACGTGGCGCCGCGTGGCGTTAGCCACCGCGGGTCTGCTTGCGCTCTCCCTCGCCACCGCCTGTTCCGAGGACCCAGGTGAGTCGACCGACCTCTCCGAGAACCGGGTCGGCGCGATGGCCAACTACGGCGTCGGTGACCAGTTCAAGGCCACCGAGGCGCTCTCGTTCTCCACCCTCTACAACAACCACACGTTCTACCCGCTCAAGGAAGACTGGCTGTTCTGGTCCGAGCTCACCAAGCGGACCAACGTCAAGATCGATCCGGTGGCCGTGCCGCTGAGCGACTACGAGCAGAAGCGCAGCCTGCTGATCGGTGCCGGAGACGCTCCGCTGATCATCCCGAAGACGTACCACCCGCAGGAGAACGCGTTCGTGTCCTCCGGGGCGATCCTCCCGGTGAGCGACTACCTGGACCTGATGCCCAACCTCAAGGACAAGATCGCCAAGTGGAACCTCAAGCCGGAGATCGACAACCTGCGGCAGTCCGACGGTAAGTTCTACCTGCTTCCCGGCGTCCACGAGAAGCCCACACAGGACTACACGGTGCTGGTGCGCACCGACATCATGCAGGAGCTCAACCTGGCCGTGCCGAAAACCTGGGACGAGCTGTACACGGTGCTCAAGGCCATGAAGGCGAAGTACCCGAACGTCTACCCGTACTCCGACCTCTTCAGCAAGCCCAACCCAACGGGCGCCCTGCTGAACATCCTCGGCTCGGCGCACGGCACCCAGGCGGGCTGGGACTACCAGCACGCCACCTGGGACTCGGCGGCGAAGAAGTTCAACTACACCGGCGGGTCCGAGCAGTACAAGCAGATGCTCACCTACCTGCACAAGCTCGTCGCCGAGGGGCTGCTCGACCCGGAGAGCTTCACCCAGACCGACGACCAGGCACGCCAAAAGCTCGCCAACGGCAAGTCCTTCGTGGTCACCGGCAACGCGCAGACCCTTGTCAACAACCACCGGCCCGACCTGGCCAAGACCCTGCCGAACGCCAAGATGGCCAAGATCCCGCTGCCGGTCGGCCCGGCCGGTGAGGTCAACCCGTTCCCCCGGCTGGAGAACGGAATCATGATCTCCACGAAGGCCCGCGAGAGCAAGAACTTCGTGGCCATGATGCAGTTCATCGACTGGTTGTGGTATTCGGACGCCGGCCTGGAGTTCGCCCGCTGGGGCATCGAGGGCACCACCTTCACCAAGGACGCGTCCGGGAAGCGCTCGCTCAATCCCGGCGTCGACTTCCTCGGCCTCAACCCGAAGGCGCCCAAGCACCTGCAGAAGGACTTCGGCTTCCAGAACGGCGTCTTCGCCTACGGCGGAGCCCCCGACCTGGTCCGTGGGTTCTTCTCACCGGAGGAGCTGGAGTTCCAGAAGGTGATGGACGCCCGCAAGCCGAGGGTGGTGGCCCCGCCCGCTCCGTTGAGCGACGAGGAGCGCGAGCAGGTGTCGCTCTGGGAGACCCCCTTGAAGGACTTCGTCACCCAGAACACGCTGAAGTTCGCCCTGGGCCAGCGCCCGCTCAGCGAGTGGGACGCGTACGTGGCCGAGCTGAAGGCCAAGAACTCGGACCAGTACATCGACCTGGTCAACAAGGCGTACGAGCGGTTCCAGAAGAACAACGGCTGATCAGCGGGGATCCGGTCGGGCGCCCTGTCGCGGCCCGACCGGACACCCCGCGACCACGGGTCAGCTACGTCGACCGGAGGGAGCGACAGTGGGGGGCGCGGCCCAGACCTGGCGACAGTTCGGCGACGGCCCACTGTCGCGGATCACCTCGCGCGTCTACATCCTGCTCGTGGTCGAACTGCTCCTGCTGCTCACCACAGTGCCCGCCCTGCTCCCGCTGCTGTTGCTGGGCCGCGACCCCAGCAACCTGCCGCTGGTCGCGCTCTTCCTGGTACCGGTCGGCCCGGCGATTTCCGCGGCCCTGTACGCAGTGCGCCACCAACGAACCGACCTGACCGACCTGCGGCCGGCCGCCCTGTTCTGGCGTGGCTACCGGGCGAACGTGTTCGGCGTGCTGCGCATCTGGGTGCCGACACTGCTGTGGTTGACAGTGCTCGCCGTGAACCTCGCCTACCGGGGCGCGGTCGGCCTGGCGAGCTGGTGGGCGGTGCCGCTGGTGCTGATCGGAGTGGGCGTGACACTCGGCGCGGCCAACGCCCTGGTGATCACCTCGCTGTTCGACTTCCGCACCCGCGACGTGCTCCGGCTGGCGGTGCACTTCCTCGTGCGTACGCCCGGTGTTCCCGTCGGCAACGCCCTCCTGCTGGCCGCGGCGGCCGGGATCACCGCGGTCTTCTCCGAGGCGGTGCTGATGCTGTTCGCGTCGGTCGCGGTGCTGGCGTTCCTGCGCATCAGCGATCCGATGATCCACCTGATCCGGAAGGAGTTTGTCGCATGAGCCTGCCCCTCAGCGCCAAGGTGCCCTTCGGGGGCGACTACAACCCGGAACAGTGGCCCGAGGACGTGTGGAAGCAGGATTACCGTCTCTTCGACACCGCACGGATCGACCTGGTCACCCTCGGCGTGTTCGACTGGGCGCTCACCCAACCCGCCGAGGACACCTACGACTTCGCGCTGCTGGACAGGATCGTCGAGCGGGCCAGCGCCGAAGGCCGCGGAATCTGTCTGGCCACCGGCACCGGGGCCCACCCGCCGTGGTTGGCGAAGGCGTACCCCGAGGTGACCCGGACCGACTTCGAGGGCCGCAAGCACCGGTTCGGTCAGCGGCACAACTCCTGCCCCAGCTCGCCGGTCTTCCGCCGGCTCTCGACCGAGCTGGCCCGCCGGGTCGCCCGCCGCTACGCCGACACCCCGGCGGTGCTCGCGTGGCACGTCGGCAACGAGTACGGCGGCGCCTGCTACTGCGCGCTGTGCGCGGCCGGCTTCCGGAACTGGCTGCGCCACCGCTACGGCACGCTCGACGAGCTGAACGAGGCCTGGTACACCACCTTCTGGTCGCACACCTTCACCCACTGGGACGAGATCGAGCCGCCGTCGGCGCTGACCGAGCACTGGCGCGGCCCGGACCACACCGCGTTCCAGGGCATCACACTGGACTACCTGCGGTTCACCTCCGACGCGATGCTCACCAACTTCCGCGACGAGAAGGCCGCCATCCGGGAGTCCAGCCCGACGCTGCCGGTGACCACGAACTTCATGGGCATGTACCGGCCGATCGACTACCATCGCTGGGCCCCTCACCTGGACTTCGTCTCCTGGGACAACTACCCGCCCGACGACGGGTCGGCGGCCCGGATGGCACTGACCCACGACCTGATGCGCGGGCTCAAGGACGGCCAGCCGTTCTGGTTGATGGAACAGACCCCGAGCTTCACCGCGTGCCGCGACGTCAACCCGTTGAAGCGCCCCGGTCTCATGCGTCTGTGGAGTTGGCAGGCCGTGGCACACGGTGCCGACGCGGTGCTCTTTTTCCAACTGCGGGCCTCCCGCGGGGCGAGCGAGAAGTACCACGGAGCGGTCATCGGCCATGCCGGGCGCTCCGACACACGGGTGTTCCGGGAGGTCGCCGAGCTGGGCGCCGAACTGGAACGGCTCGGCGACGCGTCACTGGGCGCGCGGACCCCGGCCCGGGTGGCGCTGCTGTTCGACTGGGACAGTTGGTGGGCGTTGGAGTTGTCCGACGGCCCGTCCCGACTGGTCCGCTACCAGCAGGTCGTGCTCGCGTACCACCGGGCGCTCTGGGACGCCGGTGTGGATCTGGACGTCGTCGCGGTGACCGCCGACCTGTCCCGCTACGACGTGGTCGTCGCCCCGGCCCTGCACCTGCTCAAGGGTGACCTGCCCGAGCGCCTGGAGGCGGTGGCGACGCGCGGCGGGTCGGTACTGTCCACCTACCTGTCCGGCCGGGTGGACGAGAACGACCAGGCGTTCCTGATGGACGTGCCGGGTCCGCTCGGGCAGCTCATGGGTGTCCGGGTCGACGAGTGGGACGCGCGCGGCCCGGAGGTGGTCAATCCGGTGCGTCTCGGCGACGGCGCGGACCAGGTCGACGTGGGCGCGCGGCTGCTGTTCGAGCTGGTGATCCCGCAGGGCGCGCAGGTGATCGGCACCTACCAGGCCGACTTCTACGCGGGCACCCCGGCGGTGACCCGCAACTCCTTCGGCGCGGGCGACGGCTGGTATGTGGCCGCCGGGCTGGACCAGGCCGGGGTGTCCTGGGTGGTGCGGCAGGTGCTCGCCCGGCACGACCTGCTCGGGCCCTACCCGGACGTACCGGACCTGGAAGCCGCCGTGCGGGTGGCGGCGGACGGGTCCCGGCTGCTGTTTCTGCTCAACCACCGTGCCGAGCCGGTCGAGGTGACCGCCCGGACCGGCGGCGTCGACCTGCTCACCGGCGACCGTACGGTGGCCGGCGCTGCCCTGCGGCTGCCGGCGTACGGAGTTGTCGTGCTGGAGGAGGACCTGTGAACGCCGAAGAGTCCGTGGAGTTGGAGCAGCTGATGTTCGTCGAGGAGCCGACGGATGGTGACGAGCCGCGCGTCCATCCGGCTTGGCTGCCACCGGAGGCGTTCCGGTCGCTCGGCGCACGTCGCATCCTCCTGCACGGTGAGGGATTACTCGTCGACACCGTCCTCAACGAGGTCTCGCGTGCCTGCGCGCGTTACGGAGGCCGGGTGTGGCATTCCCCGTCCTGGGACGTCGACGTCGACCTGGTGCTCGCCCTGCGCGACGCCGGTGAGCTGCCCAACCCGGCGGTGGAGGCGGCGCGCGCCGCCGGAGAGGCGGCGCTTGTCGAGCTGGGCGACGGCAGGACGCTCGGCGACGAGGGTTTCGTGTTGGCGCGGGCCGGAGACGTGACGGCGGTGCTGGCCGACGCGCCCGCCGGCCTGCTGTACGGGCTCTTCCACGTGGTCCGGCTCTGCGCGGCGGCCTTCGACCCGGCCCGCCCCCCGGAGTGGCACCGGCCGGCACTGCGCCGGCGAATGCTGAACCACTGGGACAACGTGGCGGTGCACCCGGTGATGGGCCAGGTCGAACGGGGGTACGCGGGCGGCTCGATCTTCTGGCAGGACGGCCGTCCGCGCGGCGACCTGGCCCGGGTGCGGGAGTACGGGCGGCTGCTGGCGTCCTGCGGGGTCAACGCGATCTCGGTGAACAACGTCAACGTGGCGCGCACGGAGGCGCTGCTGCTCACCGACCGGCTCGGCGACGTGGCCGAGATCGCGGACGTGTTGCGCCCGTACGGCATCCGGGTGCACCTGTCGGTCAGCTTCGCGGCGCCGGTGGTCCTCGGTGGCCTGCCGACCGCCGACCCTCTCGACGAGACCGTGCGGGTCTGGTGGGCCGCGACCACCCGGCGCGTGTACGACCGCATCCCGGACTTCGGCGGTTATCTGGTGAAGGCCGACTCGGAGGGGCAACCCGGCCCGTTCACGTACGGCCGTGACCACGCCGACGGGGCGAACCTCCTGGCCGAGGCGCTCGCCCCGCACGGGGGAGTGGTGCACTGGCGGGCGTTCGTCTACAACCACCGCCAGGACTGGCGGGACCGGTCCACCGACCGGGCTCGGGCCGCGTACGACCGCTTCACCCCGCTCGACGGGCGGTTCCGCACCAACGTGGTCGTCCAGGTGAAGTTCGGCCCGGTGGACTTCCAGACACGTGAGCCGGTCTCACCGGTGCTCGCCGCGATGCCGGGGACCCGGTTGGCGGTGGAGTTGCAGGTCACCCAGGAGTACACGGGCCAGCAGCGACACGTGTGCCACCTCGGCCCGTGGTGGAGTGAGGTGCTGCGCTTCGCCCCCTGGGGGCCGGGCGGGCGGACGATCGCCGACGTGGTCACGGGAGAGGCGGCAGCGGGTGGCGGGATGGTCGCCGTCGCCAACGTCGGCGACGATCCCTTCTGGACCGGGCATCCGTTGGCGCAGGCGAACCTGTACACGTTCGGCAGGCTGGCCTGGGACCCTCGGCAGGACCCGACGGAGATCCTGGACGAGTGGATCACGCTGACCTTTCCGCCGTCGGCGACCGCCGACGCGGAGCTGGTGCGGCGGACACTGCACGAGATCATGGACGACTCGTGGCGCACCTATGAGCGCTACACCGCCCCGCTGGGCGTCGGCTTCATGGTCAACCCCGGCGACCACTACGGTCCCGGCGTCGACGGGTACGAGTACACCAGGTGGGGCACCTACCACTTCGCCGACCGCGACGGTGTCGGCGTCGACCGTAGCCGCGCGTCGGGCACCGGCTTCACCGGCCAGTACCCGCCGTACTGGGCCCAGGTGTACGAGTCACCCGAGAGCTGCCCCGACGAGCTGCTGCTCTTCTTCCACCACGTGCCGTACGGGCATGTGCTGCACAGCGGCTCGACAGTCATCCAGCACATCTACGACACCCACTTCGCGGGGGTGGAGGAGGTGACGGCGATGCGGCGGAGGTGGCAGACGTTGAACGGCATGATCGACCCGAGCGTGTACGAGCGGGTCGCCGAACGCCTTGAGGAGCAGGTGCGCTGCGCCACGGAGTGGCGCGACCAGATCAACACGTACTTCTTCCGCAAGTCCGGGGTGCCGGACGAGCGAGGGCGGGACATCTACTGAGTGGCGGCGAGGGCGGCCCGGCCGTCCGGTCGGGCCGCCCCTCACGCCGTGCTCACCAGAGGTCTGGCAGGTTCCGAAAACGTCCCGATAATTTCTCGGGACCCATCGCCGCCAGCGATACCCGTTGACGCCCATCACTGCGCAGGTGACCGCCGGAACCGTTGCGGCGAAAGGTTTCCGGAAGCCTTGACAATCGAGTGTGCTCGATTGAAGCTGGCATGGTCACGCGAGCCGCGGTCAAGGTCGGGCGAAGGGCAGTCCTCGACTTAAGTCCCCTTCCACGCGCCTTTTTCGCAAGGGATCGCGACGATGACACTGAAGACAAGGACGCTTGGCGTCGTCATGGCGGCCGTGACGCTGGCCGCCGCCGCGTTGACGTTCGCCACCCCCGCGTCGGCGGCGACGCTCACGCAGGTGACCAACTTCGGCACCAACCCCACCAACCTCCAGATGCACCTGTACGTCCCGGACCGGGTGGCGACCCGACCGGCGATCCTCCTGGCCATGCACTACTGCACCGGGACGGGTCCCGCGTTCCACTCGGGCACCCAGTACGCGTCGCTCGCGGACCGGTACGGGTTCATCGTGATCTACCCGTCGGCGACCCGCAGCAGCAAGTGCTGGGACGTCTACTCGCCGCAGGCGTTGCGTCGTGGCGGCGGCAGCGACCCGGTCGGGCTGATGTCGATGGTCGACTACGTGAAGCAGCGTTACTCCGCCGACCCCGCGCGGATCTTCGCCACCGGCACCTCGTCCGGGGCGATGATGACCAACGTCATGCTGGGCGTCTACCCGGACGTGTTCGCGGCGGGCGCCTCGTTCGCCGGGGTGCCGTTCGCCTGTTTCGCCACCGGCGGCACCTCGGAGTGGAACAGCCAGTGCGCGAACGGGCAACTCATCCGGACCGCGCAGCAGTGGGGTGACCTGGTCCGGGAGGCGTACCCCGGTTACACCGGCCAGCGGCCCCGGATGCAGATCTGGCACGGCACCAACGATGAGACGCTGCGCTACCCGAACTTCGGTGAGCAGGTCAAGCAGTGGACAAACGTGCACGGGCTGAGTCAGACCCCGACGTACACCGACTCCCCGCAGTCCGGCTACACCCGCACCCGGTACGGCAGCAGCGGCCCGATGGCGCCGGTCGAGGCGGTCAGCATGCAGGGTGTCACGCACAACCTGCCGGTCGACGCCGCGCAGGTGATCCGTTTCTTCGGGCTGGACGGCACCACGCCGCCGACGACCCCACCGCCGACGACTCCGCCGCCGACCACCCCACCTCCGACGACCCCACCGCCGACGACTCCGCCGCCCACCGGGGGCGCCTGCCGGGTCGGCTACACGGTCAACGCCTGGAACAGCGGTCTCACCGCGAGCGTGGCGATCACCAACACCGGTGCCACCGCCGTGAACGGCTGGGCCCTGACCTTCACGCTGCCCACCGGGCAACGCATCACCAGCGGCTGGAACGCCCAGTACTCCCCGGCGAGCGGTGCGGTGACCGCCCGCAACGTCTCCTACAACAACACCATCGCACCGAACGCGTCGGTCGAGATCGGCTTCCAGGCCACGCATGAGGGCGGCACCGGCAAGCCCTCGTCGTTCGCCCTCAACGGTGCCGCCTGTTCGGTGTCCTGATTTTCCTTTCCACTCCACCACCCAAAAAGGAGTCACACGATGAGAAACGCGAGATGGAAGGCGGCGTCCAGAGCCGCCATCGCGTTGACCGGCGCGGGCACCCTCGTCGCCGGTATGGCGCTGTTCCTGACGGCGCCGGCCGCCGCCGGGACGACGCTCGGCGCGTCCGCCGCCGAGAAGGGTCGCTACTTCGGTACGGCGGTGGCGGCGGGCCGGTTGTCCGACAGCGCCTACACGACGATCCTGAACCGTGAGTTCAACTCGGTGACGCCCGAGAACGAGATGAAGATCGACGCGACCGAGCCGCAGCAGGGTCGGTTCAGCTACGGCGCTGCCGAGCAGATCGTCAACCACGCGCGTAGCCGCGGTATGACCGTGCGGGGCCACACTCTGGCGTGGCACTCGCAGCAGCCCAGCTGGATGCAGGGCATGAGCGGCAGCGCGCTGCGCTCGGCGATGCTCAACCACGTGACGCAGGTGGCCACACACTTCCGTGGTCAGGTCGTGGCCTGGGACGTCGTGAACGAGGCGTTCGCCGACGGCAGCTCCGGCGGACGCCGCGACTCGAACCTCCAGCGCACGGGCAACGACTGGATCGAGGCGGCGTTCCGGGCAGCGGATGCCGCGGACCCGAACGCGAAGCTCTGCTACAACGACTACAACACCGACAACTGGACGCACGCCAAGACCCAGGGCGTCTACAACATGGTGCGCGACTTCAAGGCTCGTGGCGTGCCGATCGACTGCGTCGGGTTCCAGTCGCACTTCAACAACGACTCCCCGTACGTGAGCAACTACCGCACCACGCTGTCGAGCTTCGCGGCGCTCGGTGTGGACGTGCAGATCACCGAGCTGGACATCCAGGGCGCGTCGGCCAACACCTACCGCAGTGTGGTGGAGGACTGCCTGGCCGTGTCCCGCTGCACGGGCATCACGGTCTGGGGCATCCGCGACAGCGACTCGTGGCGGGCGTCGCAGACCCCACTGCTGTTCAACAGCAACGGCTCGAAGAAGGCGGCTTACGACGCGGTCCTCGCCGCGTTGAACAACGGCACCACGCCGACCGACCCGCCTACCGACCCGCCCACCGACCCGCCGACCGACCCGCCCACCACGCCCCCGCCGGGCACGGGTGGCTGCACGGCGACGGTCTCGGTGAACCAGTGGACGGGTGGCTTCGTGGCCACAGTGAGGGTGACGGCCGGCTCGTCGGCGATCAACGGTTGGACGGTCACGATCGGCCTGCCGTCCGGCGCGACGGTCACCAACGCGTGGAACGCCAACCGCAGCGGTAGCACCGGCACGACGAACTGGACGAACGTGGCCTACAACGGCCAGGTCGGCGCCGGACAATCCACCGAGTACGGCTTCCAGGCAAACGGCACCGCCGGTAGCCTCAGCCCAACCTGTTCAGCCGGCTAAAGCCCCACCGGCCGGTCCTCAGCCCTCGGTGATCAAGAGGTTTGCGTCATGACACGCCAGACAGGGTGACGCAAACCTCTTGGTCACCAGGAGGGGGGGTGGGTCAGCCGTCGATGCGGGTGATGTTGCGGATCTTGTTGGACGCGTCCAGGGCGGCGACCTTGTACGCCTCGGCCAGCGTGGGGTAGTTGAACACCGTGTCGACCAGGTAGTCGATCGTGCCGCCGCAGCCCATCACCGCCTGACCGATGTGGACGATCTCGGTGGCGGCGGTGCCGAACACGTGCACCCCGAGCAGCCGGCCGTCCTCGGGGGAGACGAGCAGCTTCAGCATGCCGTACGAGTCGCCCACGATCTGGCCCCGGGCCAGCTCGCGGTACCGGGCGATGCCCACCTCGAACGGAGTGGAGCTCTCGGTGAGCTGCGCCTCGGTCTGCCCGACGAAGCTGATCTCCGGGATGGTGTAGATGCCGATCGGTTGCAGGCCGTGCATCTCCCGGATCGGTTCGCCGCAGGCGTGTTGTGCGGCCAACCGGCCCTGCTCCATCGAGGTGGACGCGAGCGCGGGAAAGCCGATCACGTCGCCGACGGCGTAGATGTTCTCGACCGAGGTGCGGTAGTTGGCGTCGACGGTGATCCGGCCGCGTCGGTCCGCCTCCAGCCCGGCCGCCTCCAACGCCAGGTCGTCGGTCTGACCCTGCCGCCCGGCCGAGTACATCACCGTGTCCGCGACGATCTTCTTGCCGCTCTTCAGGATGCACAGCGCCGCCGTCTGGTGCTTCTCCACGGCGGCGACCTCCTCGCCGAAGCGGAACGCCACGGACAGATCGCGCAGGTGGTACTTGAGTGACTCGACGACCTCGTCGTCGCAGAAATCCAGCATCCGCTCGCGGCGCTCCACCACAGTCACCTTCGTGCCCAGGGCGGCGAACATCGAGGCGTACTCCATGCCGATCACGCCGGCGCCGACCACGACCATGCTGCGGGGTACGGCCTGGAGGTTGATGACGCCGTCGGAGTCCACGATCGTCCGGTCGTCGAAGTCGACGCTGTCCGGGCGGGCGGGGCGGGTGCCCGCAGCGATGACGATCTTGTCGAAGGTCACCTTGGACTCGCGACCGGAGCCACCGTCCACCCAGATCGCGTGCGCATCGGCGAAACGCCCGGTGCCGGTGATCATCGCGACCCGGTTGCGGGCCAGTTGGTTACGGATGACGTCGGTCTGCCGGGTGATGACGTGCTGGGTCCGGGCGGCCAGGTCGCTGACCGTGATCTCCTCCTTGACCCGGTAGCTGCTGCCGTACAGGTCCCGCTGGCTCAGGCCGGTCAGGTAGAGCACGGCCTCGCGCAGTGTCTTGGAGGGGATGGTGCCGGTGTTGATGCACACCCCACCGATCATGTCGCGGCGGTCCACGATGCCGACCCGCCTGCCGAGCTTGGCGGCGGCGATCGCGGCCTTCTGACCGCTGGGTCCGGAACCCAGCACCAACAGGTCGTAGTCATACACGAGCGTTAGCGTCGCAAGATGTCGCGGCCCGCGCCAGACTTCGTACGCGAGTGTTACTCGTCTGCCACCGCGCAGACACCACCGTTGACGGTGACCTCCTGCGGTGTCTGCGAGCCGCTGGCGACGACTCCCAGCGACACCGTCCCGCCGGGCGGGATCAGCGCGTTGTGGCGCACGTCGCGCACCCGCAGATAGCTGCTGTCGCGGTCGACGACCTCCGCGCCCCACAGGCTGCGCAGCTGCTGGCCCGCGTAGAACCGCCACCTCATCGTCCACCCGTCGATCGGGGTCGTGCCGGTGTTAGTGACCGCGAGGCGCGCCACGAAACCGTCGGACCACTGCCCCACTGTCGACCGGACCGAGCAGCTCGGCGGTGGCGGCAGGGTGGTCACGGTGACCGACGCGGACAGTGGCGACAGGTGGCCGGCCTCGTCCCGGGCCTGGACCACGAAGGTGTACGTGGTGTTCGGTGCCAACCCGCTGATCTGGGTGCTGTTCCGTCCGGGCGGATACTGGTAGACCTCGCTGACCCGGGTGAGAGCGCCGCCGGCGTCGACCCGGAACACCTCGTACCGCTCCAGGGCGACGTTCTCCACCGAGTGCGCCCACCGCAGCCACACCAGCGTGGCCGCGACGTCGTACGCCACCGGTTGACCCGGTGCGCTCGGCGGTTGGTCGTCCCCCGGTGGCATGGTCAGCCGCAGGGTCGGGTTGGACACCGAACTGTTGCCGGCCGCGTCCAGCGCCCACACCGAGAAGGTGTACGTGCGCGACGGCCGCAGGCCGGTGATCCGGATGCTGTTCGTGTCGGTCGAGTACTGGGCGCCGAAGTCCTCGAATCGCGCGCCGACCGGGTAGCGGACCACTCCCACGTTGTCGGTGGAGGCAGCCCAGGTCAGCTCGATCCAGGTGGTGTCGACGGCGACGACGGTGATCGGGCCGGGGGCGGTGGGTCGCTCGGTGTCGTCGACGGCGTACGCCGGGGTCGCGCCGACGGCGACCAGGGTTGTCGTCAGTGTGCAGACGGCTAGCGCGGCGGCCCTGGACCGAATTCCTCGGAACGGATGATGCACGATGAATTCCTCGCTTCCGACATCACCGCAGCGGACCAGCCATAGACTCCCATTGATGCTAAGGCAGTTGCGGCCAGGTCGGTGTCCCGTCAACCGACCACACGGCGTTCCCAGGCCCAGGCGGCGATCTCGACCCGGTTGCGGGCCTTGAGCTTCATCTGCACGCTCGCCAGGTGGGTCTTGACCGTGCCCACGGCGATGAAGAGCTGGCTGGCGATCTCGGCGTTGGTCAGACCCCGGGCGACGAGCTTCACGACGTCGAGTTCCCGCGGTGACAGGCCGCCGTCGTCGCGCGCCGGGGCCGGTGAGCTGAGGTGCTCCAACAGCCGTACCGTGATCGAGGGGCTGATCAGCGCGTCGCCGGACACGGCCGCGCGGACCGCCTCCACCAGCAGGGCCGGGCCGGAGTCCTTGAGCAGGAAACCGCAGGCGCCGTTGGAGAGCGCGGTGTGCACGTACTCGTCGAGGTCGAAGGTCGTCACGACGACCACCCGGATCGGGTCGGCGACGCCCGGCCCCGCGAGCAGCCGCAGTGCCTCCAGACCGTCGAGGCGGGGCATCCGGATGTCCAGCAGCACCACGTCGGGGCGTAGTCGTCGGGCCAGTTCGACGGCCTGGACCCCGTCGGCGGCCTCGCCGACCACCTCCATGTCCGACTGGGCGCCGATGATCATGCCGAAGCCGGTCCGGACCATCGCCTGGTCATCGGCGATCAGCACCCGGATCACCTGGCCACCGCCACCTGCAGCGGGAACGCCGCGTCGAGCACCCAGCCACCGGCGACGCCGGGCCCGGCGGTGATCGTGCCGCCGAGAGCACGTACCCGCTCGGTGAGGCCGATCAGGCCGAAGCCGTGCCCCCGGGCCGGCGCGGTGCGCGGCGACGCGCCGTCGTCGGCCACCCGGACCAGCAACCAGTCCGGGGTACGCCGAACGGCCACGTCCACGGCCCGCGCGTCCGGTGCGTGCTGGCGGGTGTTGGTCAGCCCCTCCATCACCACCCGGTACGCCGACGTCGAGACCTCCACCGGCAGTCCGTTCAGGTCGCCGTCGACGTGCAGTCGTGCCGGCGCGTTCGCCGCGCCGTTGAACCCGGTCAGCAGCGGCTCCAGCTCGGTCACCCCGGCCAGTGGCGCCAGCGGCGCGTCCGGCGGGGCGTCCGGGTTGCGCAGGATGCCGACCATCCGTCGCATCGAGGCCATCGTCTCCGCACCGGCCCGCTCGATCTGCTCCAGGGCGACGATCACCCGCTGCGGGTCCTGCTCGGCGACGAACCGGGCACCCTGTGCCTGCACCACGATGCCGGTGACGTGGTGGGCGATGAAGTCGTGCAGATCCCGGGCGAACTCGGCGCGCTGCTCGGCCCGGACCAGCGCGATGGCCCGCTCCCGGCCGGCGGCCACGATGCGCAGGTAGAGCCCCACCCCGGCGGCGCCGGCCGCGGCGAGGACCTGGAGCAGGCCGAAGATCACCAGGAGGCTCTCGGTGCCGGCGCGCAGCGGCAACGCGGCGACGGCGAGCCCGGCCGCGACCGCCGCCCACGGGGCGAGCCGGGGCGCGCCCCACCGGGCCACCACGAAGACCACCCCGATCAGGCCGGCCGACTCGGCGAGCCCCCAACTGCCGCCGATCAGATAACTGCCCTGGGAGAGGACAAGGATCGCCGCAGTCACGGCCAGTGAGGCGCAGGCGAGCACCAGCGCGGCCAGCGGCAGTACGCGGGAACCGAGCCGGTGCACCGGCAGCCAGAGCGGCACCGTCGCCACCGCGAGGCCCATCCGCACCAGCAGGAGCAGGAGGGCGGCCATGCTCTCCGGCGCGCCGAACCGCAGGTCGAAGAGGGCGAGCAGCCCGATGGCCACCAGCCCGGCGGCCTGGGCCAGGCGTACCCACCATCGTCGAAGATCCGGCGTGCTCATGGTGACCCAGCGTAGCCAGCCGGGTGGAGGTGACGGATCGGCCGAAAGGCAGACCCGGCGTCGGCGATCCCCGGCCCCGGGCCGATGCGCCGGCCCGTCGGTGGCGGCGACGCTCTCCGGGTCACCACGCAGCCACTGGAGGAACGATGACAACCCACGCCCCGCCGCAGACCAGCCACGCCGCAGTCGCTGCGGTCGACCTGGTGAAGGTGTACGGCAGCGGCGACACCGCCGTCCGTGCCCTGGACGGGGTCTCGGTCGGCTTCGGCCGGGCCGAGTTCACCGCGATCATGGGCTCGTCCGGGTCCGGCAAGTCGACCCTGATGCACTGCCTCGCCGGCCTCGACACGGCCACCTCCGGTCGCGTCCTGCTCGGCGGCACGGAACTGACCGGCCAGTCGGACCGGACGCTGACCCGGGTACGCCGGGAGCGGATCGGGTTCGTCTTCCAGTCCTTCAACCTGCTGCCGCAGCTCACCGCCGCGCAGAACATCACCCTGCCGCTGGACCTCGCCGGTCGGCACCCCGATGCTGAGCTTCTCGCCCACCTGACGCGGGTGCTGGGCCTCGGCGACCGTCTGAACCACCGGCCCAGCGAGCTGTCCGGCGGCCAGCAGCAGCGGGTCGCGCTGGCCCGGGCGCTGGTGGCCCGCCCCGAGGTGGTCTTCGCCGACGAGCCGACCGGCAACCTCGACTCCCGCTCCGGCGCGGAGGTGCTCACCATCCTGCGCGACTCGGTACGCGACCTCGGCCAGACCGTCGTCATGGTCACCCACGACCCGATCGCCGCCGCCTACGCCGACCGGGTGGTGCTGCTCGCCGACGGGCGGCTGGCCGGCGAGATCGACAAGCCGGACCAGGTGTCGGTCACCGACGCGCTGCGTGATCTGGCGGCCCGGGCATGAGGGCGACGGTGCTGCGTACCCAGACGGCCGCCGCGGCCCGGCGGCCCGGCCGGCTGATCCTGACCGGCCTGGCGATCCTGGTCGCGTCGTTCGTCGTTTTCGGCACCGTGCTGGTGCAACAGATCACCGAACGGACCGTGCGGGACAACCTCAGCGGCACCCCGGCCGTCACCGACCTGGTGATCGGTAGCACCGACGTGCCGCCACCCACCGTGACGGACGTTCAGCGGGTCCGGACCGTGCCCGGTGTCGCCGAGGCGGTGGCCCGGGCCTCGACCGGGGTCGCCATCGGCGAGGGGTATCTCAACCTCCAGTCCGATCCGGGCACCGGCCCGCTGACCACGGTCCGGGTGATCGAGGGCAGCTACCCGGACCAGCCCGGCGAGATCGCGATCACGCCACGTACCGCCGAGCGGCTCGGACTCTCGGTCGGCACCACCACCAGCGGTACCGGAGGTGAACTCACCACGCCCGCCCCACTCACCGTGACCGGCATGGTCGAGACCGGCGCCGACGCCGGCTACGACGCGTACGCCCCGGACAGCGCCGTGATCGCGTGGGCGCACCTGACGGCCGTGGAGCGAGTCGATGTGCGGGTCGCTCCCGGCACCTCGACGCAGGCCGTCCGCCAACGGGTGACCGCAGCGGTCGCCGGCCAGCCGATCCGCTCCGGCGCCGAGGTGCGCGAGGCCGAGGCCAACGCCGCGGCCGAGGAGGTCGGGAAGCTCTTCATCCTGGTCGGCATGTTTGTCTCCATCGCGGTCGTCGCGGCGGCGCTGGTGGTCACCTCGACCTTCCGCATCGTCTTCGCCCAGCGGATGCGGCAGCTCGCGCTGCTGCGGGCGGTCGGCGCGAATCGGGGCACCCTGGTGCGGGCCCTGATCGCCGAGGGAGCCCTGACCGGGCTGGTCGCCGGCGTCGTCGGGGTCGCCAGCGCCCTCGCCCTCGGCTACGCGCTGCCGGCGATCCTGCGCGCCACCGGCCACGCGGTCTCCTCGCCGGGCCTGCCACTGCCGGCGGCGGTCACTGTGGTGATCGGCGCCGTCGTCATCACCGTGCTGGCTGTGCTGGCACCGGCGCTCTCGGCCGCCCGGGTCTCCCCGCTGGAGGCGCTACGGTCGGCGAGCACCACCGCCGGCCGGCGCGGCATCGGGGTGCTGCGGCTGGTCTGCGGGCTGCTCCTGGCCATCGGGGCGATCCTGGCGGCGGTCGCGACGATCAGCCAGTTGCCGAAGCCGGACCAGTTGAACTACGACCCCTCGATGCCGCTGCTCCTGCTTGTCGGGTCCGGCGCGCTGGCCTTCTTCGCGCTGGTGGCCCTCGGTCCGCTGCTGGTGCGCCCGGTGCTGGCCGTGGTGGGTTGGCCGCTGCGCCAGCTCGGGCCGCTCGGGCGGATGTCGGTCGGCGGAATCGGCGGGGCGCCGCGCCGCGCGGCAGCGGTCTCCGTCGTGGTCGCGCTCGGCGTGACCCTGATCTCCGGGGTGGTCATCGGCGGCGCGTCGTTGCAGATCCTCGCCGACCGCGAGATGGCGCTCTCGGCCCCGACCGACTTCGAGGTCACCAGCAACGGTGGGACGTTGCCGCCGGCCGTCGTGACCCGGGCCGAGGCCGCCCACGGCGCGCTGGCCCGGGTGGTGCCGTACCGGATGGTCGGCGACGCCGTGCTGCTGCGCGGCGTCGACAAGCTCGGCGACGTCGAGTCCGGTTACCCGACGAGCGACCTGGACCTTGCGGCGTTGCCGAGCACCGGTGACCTGGACGTGGCCCAGGGCGCCCTGGCCGATCGCGGCCCCGGTCGGATCGTGCTCAACAGCTGGGTCGCGCGGGACGCGGGTCTGCGGGCCGGAGACACCGTCACGCTCGCCGTCGCCACCCGCACTGTCGACGTGCGGGTGGCCGCTGTCCTGCCCGGCGACGGGCCGCTGCACGCGGGCATCCTCGCCGATCCGGCCGACCTGGACCGGCTCGGCGTGCCGGCCGCGTACACAGGTCTGCTGGCCGACGCAGCCGGCGCCGGCGAGGACGGTCGTACCGCAGGCGTGCGGGCGCTGCGGCAGGCGATCGGGGGCAGCGACGGGGTGGGTCTCGCGGTGCTCGCCGACGAACGGGACCGCAACGACGCGTTGGTGCGCACCCTGGTGTGGATCGCGGTCGGCCTGGTCGGCCTGACCGTGCTGATCGCGGTCGTCGGCGTGGGCTCCACGACCGCGCTCTCGGTGGTCGAGCGGGTACGTGAGTCCGGGTTGCTCCGGGCGATCGGGCTGTCCCGGACCGGCCTGCGCACCATGCTGACCGTCGAGTCCGGTCTGTACGGGGTGATCGGCGCGACCATCGGCCTGGTGCTCGGCATCCCGTACGCCTGGTTGGCGGTCCAGACCCTCGGGATCAACGCACCGCTGACCGCGCCGCCGCTGCCGCTGGCTGGGCTCTTCGTGGCCCTGGTCCTGCTGACCGCGCTGGCCGGGGTGCTGCCGGCCCGTCGGGCGTCGCGGGTCAGCCCGGTGGTGGCACTGGGCTCCGACAACTGAGCACCGTCGTGGGGTGGCGCCGCGCATTCGGCGCCGCCCCACGACGGCCTGGTCAGTTGGGGTTGCTGGCGTGGGTCAGCGTCTCCCAGGCGACGAAGAGGTTGTTGGTCCCGGCCGGACGTTGTTGCAGCGTGAGGGTCTGGGTGTTGGTCATGACGTTGCCCAGCCGGTTGCTCATCGCGTTGAAGCCGACCTCGGTGATCGGGCCGAGGCCCCGGGTGAGGCTGCCGCCGCAGAGCCAGGAGGGCGCCGCCTCGCCGAGCTGGTAGCGCGAGTGGAAGCCGAGCGCCTGACGCAGCCGCTCACCGACCTGTGGGTACAGGTCCCGTCCCTGGATCCGGGAGGTCTCCGCGACGTGCGAGATGGCGGAGATCCCGTACCCGGTGTGGACGAAGTCGCGGCAGGTCTCCTGGGCCAGGCCGGCGACGAAGGTGGACTGACCCTGCCAGTACCCGATGATCTCAGCGCTGGTGTCCAGGCCACTGCCGGGCATCGTGTACGGCAGCGCGCCGTCGCTGGGCAGGTAGACGAAGGCCCTGGTGCGATTGAGGAACCGGGTGACCGCCGCGTCGTAGGCGGTGCGGTCCTCCAGGAACACCGCGATGCCGACGGTGGCCTCCATCATTGTCAGTTCCCAGTTGCCGTTGCTGTTCGAGCCGTTTCGCACCACCGGCAGGTAGACGTTGCGCAGCATGGTGGCGAAGCGGTTGGCGTTGGGCCAGCTCGTGTAGGTGTACTTGATGATCTCGGCCGCCCGGGGCCAGACCGACGCCGCCCAGCCGGTCTGCAGCGGGGCGTTGCTGCCGGTGTGCGCGGTGATGGTGGCAGACCAGGCGTCCATGATCTGGATCGACTTCTGCGCGTACCGGGCATCGCCGGTGAAGTACCAGGCCAGCGCGTCGGTGTACGCGGCGATCGCGTCCTCACGCTCGTCGGTGCAGCCGTTGTTCGGGTTGGAGTAGGAACCGCACTCGACCACCGAACGGGGCGCCGGGGTGCGCGAGAGTGAGGCGTACCGGCTGCCCATCATCTGGTTGTAGGCCGCTGCCCACGGCTGCGCGCCGGCCTGCACCCGGCCTCGCACGAAGTCGAGCTGGCCTCGGCTGACCAGCACGCCGGGGTGGGTGAAACCACCCGATGGCGGCGGTGTGGTGCCGCCGCCGGGCAGCGCCCAGGTCTGGTTGGCGGCGCCGGTGCAGCTCCAGATCTGCAGCGGCGTGCCGTCGGCCGAGCTGGTGCCGGTCGCGTCGAGGCACTTGCCCGAGGCCGGGTTCACCACCTGCCCGGCGTTGGGCGACCACTGCTGCGCCCCGGTGCCGTTGCAGTCGTAGATCTGCACCCGGGCGCCGTTGGCGGTGCCGGCGGCGGCGATGTCGAGGCACTTGCCCAGCGACCGGATCGTGCCGTCGTCGGCCACCGTCCACTGTTGCGCGGTGGAGCCGTTGCAGGTGTAGAGCTGGACCGGCGTGTTGTTGGCCGGGTTCGCGGCGGCCACGTCCACGCACTTGCCGCCGTACCCGGTGATGGCGCCCGTCGTGGCGGCCAGCGCGGGCGATGTGCCGACGACCAGACCGGTCGGTACGGCGAGCAGGGCCGCGGCGAGCGCGGAGATCAGTCTGATGCGGGGACGGCGGGGCGCGGGCCCGGCCAATCGTCGCGCCATGTGGGGGTCCTTCCGGGCGGCGAAACAACTGTAAAGTCTGTTAATCATTACAGCCATAGACACCGATATCAATGTCTTCGTCGCCACGGATGCCGTTACGGGTGCATGGAAGCACCCTTGAGCACCTTGTCCACCACGTTGCGTGGCGCGTGCAGCGCCAAGCCCACCAGGTCGAGCTTCTCCCGACCGACCGCCTGCACGGCGGCGCGATTGTCCCGGTCGTTGCCCGTGGCGAACAGCTCGGACGTGAAGATCGCCAGCCGCAGACCGCGGCCGAGAGCGCGCGAGTGCGCGCCGACCAGCGCCGCCCGGTCCCCGGCGAAGATCAGCACCGGTTGGCCGAACATCGGCAGGTAACCGGTGCCGTCGGCGTCGCGGTACTCCTCGCCGAGCAACTCCGGTAGCGCGTTCGCGATGCCGCTGACCAGAAAGGCGGTGACGTTCAGCCGTTGCCAGCTCGCCAGGTCGTTGCGGAGCAGTACGGCGATCTTGGTGGGGAAGCGGATCGGTTCGGTCATGGCGTCGAGCCTGCCGGCCCCCACGCCGCCCGGTCTTGTACGTTCTTAGCGTGGCCACCCGCCCGGCCGGCTCGCACGTCAGCGCGTGGCGACCCGCGGTAGCCGGGATCGCCGAGGTCTTCCACGCCCATTTCGTGGACCACGCCTACCCTCGGCACATCCACGAGGTGTGGACGCTGCTGATCGTCGACGACGGCGCGGTCCGCTTCGACCTGGACCGCCACCGGCACGGCGCGCTACGGACGTCGGTCACCCTCCTGCCGTCGTACGTGCCGCACGACGGCAGCTCCGCCACGCCCGACGGCTTCCGCAAGCGGGTCCTGTACCTCGACACCTCGGCGCTCGACGCCGACCTGGTCGGCCGTGCGGTCGACGAGCCGGACCTGGCCGATCCGCAGCTACGCGACCGGATCCACCACCTGCACCGGGTGCTCGCCGCACCTGGCGACGAGTTCGAGGCCGAGAGCCGACTCGCGCTCATCCTGGACCGGCTGCGCCGCCATCTCCGCCAGCGCTCCCCGGCCGGTGGCCAGCTGGCCGGCCGGGGCCTCGCGGTGCGACTGCGGGAGCTGCTGGACGCCCGGATCGTCGCGGGCGTAACGCTGGGGGAGGCCGCACTGCTGCTGCACGCCCACCCGACCCACCTGGTCCGGACGTTCACCCACGTGCACGGGGTGCCACCGCACTCGTACCTGACCGGCCGCCGGGTGGAGCTGGCGCGTCGACTGCTCCTGGAGGGGCAGCGGCCCGCCGAGGTCGCCGTCGCGGCCGGGTTCTTCGACCAGGCGCACCTGACCCGCCACTTTCGGCGGTACCTGGGCGTCAGCCCGGCCCGCTATCCCGCCCGGAGCTGATCGCGGTCAGACGAGTTGGGCGCCGATGACGGAGAGCAGCCGCAGTTTGTCGTCGCTCGGCGACCCGGGCACGGCGGTGAAGACCAACAGTGTCTGTGACTGGTCGGGGTCAACAAGCGTCTGGCAGTGCAGCTCCAACGCCCCGACCTCGGGGTGCACGAAGTGCTTCGCTGGGCAGTAGCCGGCCGGCACCGGGTGCTCCCGCCACAGCTGCGCGAACTCCGGGCTCCGGGCCAGCAGGTCGTCGACGAGCGCCGCGGCCCGCGAGCCGCGCCCGTCACGGGTGTACGCCGCGTGCAGGTGCGCCACGAGCAGGCGACTCTGCGTCTGGTGGTCCTCGGCCGGGTGCAGCTGCCGCGCCGTCGGGTCGACGAACCAGCGGTGGTGGGCGCTGCGCGCCAGCCCGGTGTACCGGGTCTCGTCGCCGAGCAGGGCGACGGCCGGCGCGGTCTGCGCCAGGGTCTCGCCGAGGTGGTTCACCACCTGGGCGGGAGTGTCGTGCATCCGGTCGAGGATCCGCATCATCCCGGGGTTGACGTGGTCGGCCCGCACCGCGCGGTGTGGAACGGCGTGGCCGGCGAGTCGGAACAGGTGGTCCCGTTCGGCGAGGGAGAGCCGCAGGCCACGGGCCAGCGCGGCGAGCATCTGCTCCGAGGGGTGCGGCCCGCGCTGCTGCTCCAGCCGGCTGTAGTAGTCGGTGGACATTCCGCTCAACGTGGCGACTTCCTCGCGCCGTAGCCCACCGGTGCGTCGACGCGGGCCCCGGGGCAACCCGACGTCCTCGGGCTGGAGGGCCTCGCGTCGGGTGCGCAGGAAACTGGCGAGTTGGGCGCGGTCCACGGTGTCTCCGATCACTGCGTGCCGGCAGAGGCCGGCCTGTTCACTGCAACAGGCCGGCCCGGGGGCGGTGTTCCGGCTCCTCAAGATTCTGAGGAGAGCGGGGCGGGTGGGGCGGGTGCGTACCGCCTGGTGCGGTCAGCGCTGGATGGACTTGGTCTCCAGGAACTCCTCCAGGCCCATCCGGCCGAACTCGCGGCCGTTGCCGGAGTGCTTGTAGCCGCCGAACGGGGCGAGCGGGTTCCAGTGGCCGGCGTTCACGTCGACCTGGCCCACGCGCAGCCGCCGGGCGACCGCCAGCGCGTGCTCCGGCTCACCGAAGACGCCGCTGGTCAGGCCGTACAGCGTGCCGTTGGCGATGGCCACGGCCTCCTCCTCGTCCGCGTAGGGGATGATCGTCAGCACCGGGCCGAAGATCTCCTCCTGGGCGATCGCGGAGGCCGGGTCGACGTCGGCGAAGATCGTCGGCTGGACGTAGGCCCCGACGGTCAGCCCCTCGGGCCGATCCGGGCCGCCGAACACGAGCCGGGCGCCGTCGGCGATGCCGCGCTCGATGTAGCCGACGACCTTCTGCCGGTGGGTCTCGGACGCCATCGGGCCGATCCGGGTTGCCTCGTCGCCGGGGTCGCCGACGGTGTAGTGCTTCGCGGCCTCCACTGCCAACGCCACGACCTCGTCCTGACGGGAGGCGGGCACCAGCATCCGTGGCCACGCGCCGCAGACCTGACCACCGTTGGTGAACGCCATCATGAGGCCCCGCTCGACCGCGGCGGGCAGGTCGGCGTCGTCGAGGATGATGTTCGCGCCCTTGCCGCCCAGCTCCAGCGCGACCCGCTTGACGGTCGCAGCGGCCACCGAGGAGATGCGCTGCCCGGCGCGGGTGGAGCCGGTGAACGAGATCATGTCGATGTCCGGGTGGGCGGAGATCGCCTCGCCGACGGTCGCGCCGGTGCCGTAGACGACGTTGAAGACGCCCGCCGGTACGCCGGCCTCGGCGGCGACCTCGGCGAGGATGCGCGCGGTCAGCGGGGCGTTCTCGGACGGCTTGAAGACCATCGTGTTGCCGGCGAGCAGGGCCGGTGCCAGCTTGGAGACGATCTGCTGAAGCGGGAAATTCCACGGCGTGATCGCGCCGACCACGCCGATCGGCTCGCGGACGATCAGCGAGTTGCCGATCTCCTCGGTCCAGGCGAAGTCGTCGGCCAGGCCGGCGATGGACTCGACCACCGCCGCCGGGAACGCCACCTGGGCGGTCCGGGACATACCGATCGGAGAGCCCATCTCGGCGGTGATGGCCTGGGCGATCTCCTCCGTACGGGCGGCGAGGCCGGCGCCGAGGCGGCGCAGCACGTCCGCCCGGTGCTGCGGGGTGGTCGCGGACCAGGCCGGGAAGGCCGCGCGGGCGGCGGCGACGGCACGGTCGACGTCGGCGGCGGTGCCGGCCGGGGTCTCGGCGACGACCTCGCCGGTGGCCGGGTTCACGACGGGGAGGGTGCCGGCGGAGCCGGTGACGGTCTCGCCGCCGATCCAGTGGCCGGCGACGGTGTGGGTGGAAGGTGTCATGGACCGACCGTCGCACCGCTCCGGAACCCCAACCAGGTGCGGTTTATCCAGGGTTCGGTGATCCCTGGCTGGGGCCCGGACCGGTCAGAGCGCGAGGACGATCCGCCCGGCGGTGGTGCCGGCGTCCTGCCGCGCCCAGGCGTCGCCGATGCCGTCGAAGGGCACGATCTCGTGGTCGACGGTGAGCCGACCGGCCGCCGCGTGCCCGGCCACCACGGTCAGCGCAGCGGCCCGCTCGTCGGTCGACAACCCGTTGTTGGTGTAACCGATCATCCGCAGCGCGTTGCTGCGCAGCACGGCGGACTCGATGGGCGCGGTCGCGCCGGCCGCGCTGCCCAGGTTGACGAGTCGCCCGCCCGGTCGCAGCACCCGCAGCGCCGCTGCGGCCGGGACGCCGAAGACCGGGTCGAGGACGAGGTCGACCGGCCCGTCGGCGGCGTGGCGCAACCGGTCGGCCACCGACGTGACGTCGTCGTCGGGGAGCAGCGGGATCGCGACGGCGGCGCCCAACTCCTCGGCGCGGGCCCGTGCCGAGGCCGAGCGGGCCACGGCGATGACCCGGCGGGCGCCGCCGAGCAGGGCGAGCTGGACGGCGGCCTGGCCGACCACACCCCGGCCCCGAGCACGATGACCTGGTCGCCGGCCGCCAGGCCGCCGGCGTGGGTCAGCGCCGCGTGCGCGGCGACCGCGGAGAGACCGAGGGCCGCGAGCAGGGTCAGCGGTACGCCGGCCGGCAGCGCCACCACGTCGGCGGTGGGCACCGTGACAGTTGTCGCCATGCTGCCGTCGACACCGGACCGCATCCCCGCCGCCGTCCCGAACCAGACCGGGGAGCCGTCGGCGAGCCGACCGACCCCCTGTACGCCCGGCACGTACGGGGTGGTCGGCCTGCCGAAGTAGCTGGTGCCGCTGGCGCAGAGCACGTCCAGCGGGGTGATCGGCACGGCTTCGACGGTGACCGCCACCTCGCCGTCGGCCGCCACGGGCTCCGGCCGCTCGGCGATCGTCGGTCCGGTGCCGCAGGTGGTGAGCAGGGCCGCGCGGATCACGTCGCGATGTCCGGGTAGGGCATCGAGAAGTGGGCCAGCCGCGCGCCGAAGGACTTCTGGTATTCCAGTGGCTCGGTGTTGTCCCGCTCGAAGAGGGCGATGAAGAGGGTCAGGGTGAGGAACGGGTGCGCGCCCAGCTCGAAGAGCTTCACGTGGTCGTGGGTGGCCAACGCCTCGCGCTCCACGTCGTCGAGGCGCAGCCAGGTGCTCGCCTCGCCGGTGTGGCAGTTCAGCACGGTGTTGGCGCACTCGGCCTCCCACCAGGCGACCAGCTCGCGCGGCTCGCTGCGGTAGCGCTCGACCAGCTCCGGGTCCCGGTCGACCATGAAGAGGAACTTGTTCAGCAGATATTTGCTCATGCCGTCGGCGCTCCGTTCGGGTACCAGGTGAAGTACGCCTCCATGGTGTGGAACAGATCGAGGGTGTCCACGTAGTCGGCCTTCACACCGGCGCCGGCCACGCCCATCATGAGCATGAAGTCCATGAAGCCGTGGGTGGCGTTGCCCGGTGAGTGCAGGCTGTCCAGGGTGACCTCGCGCAGGCACTCGTCCAGGTCGCCGTTGGCGATCCACTCGACGGCCCGCCTGTCGAACTCCGGGTCCGGGCCGTGCGGGCCGAACTGTCGGGGGCCGCCCAGCTCCAGCGAGAGGTGGCCGGTCCCGATGACTGCCACCCGCAGGTGCGACGGCCACGACTCGACGATGTCCCGGATGCTCTGGCCGAGCTGGACGAAGCGCTTCGGCTGCGGCAGCGGCGGCGCGAAGATGTTCGTGTAGATCGGCACGATCGGCAGGTCGGCCTCGGGCCGCAGCGTGATGATCGGGCAGGTGATGCTGTGGTCGATGCGCAGCTCGTTGCTGAACGCCAGGTCGAACCCGGCGTCGAGCCCGGCCCGCAGGATGTGCCCGGACAGGTCCTCCTGGCCCTTGAGCAGCATCCGGGGCAGCCCGAACTCGCGCTCCTCGTTGTACCAGTTGGCGTCGTAGAGGGGCGCCTTGCCGACCAGGAACTGCGGCATGTTGTCCAGCCAGAGCTGGTGGAAGTGGTCGGACCCGACCATCACCAGCACGTCGGGTCGGGCCCGGGTCAACGTCTCCCGGAACGCCAGGATCTTGCGGGTCCACTCGTCGGCGAACGGTGGTCGCTCCTCACCGGTGGCGGTGCTGGCCCGGTAGTAGAAGGGGTGGTGGGTGGAGGCGATGACCGCGACGATGGAGGCCATTCCCGCTCCTTTCGGGGGTGCGGAGGGGATCAGGGTTCGTAGACGGCGTTGCGGTCGACGGTGCGGTAGATGTCCATACCGAGCGGCCGTCGTCGCTCCTCGGCGAGGTGCCCGAGCAGCCCCGCCGCGCGGGCCAGCAGGGCGAAACCGCGCAGCATCTCGACGGGGAGTCCGAGGTCCGCGAGGGCGGCGCCGCAGACCCCGGCCCCGTTGAGCGGCAGGGTGCGACCGAGCACCTGCGGGTGTACGCGTCCGATCGCCTCGAAGAGCCGCAGGTGCGGGCCGTGCAGACCCTCCTCGGTGGCGATCCGGACCAACACGGGGGTGCGCGGGTCCTGCTCCTTGTGCACGGGGTGTCCCAGCCCGGGGACCAGCCGGTGCTCCTGCTTGACTCGGGTGACCGCGTCGAGCGCCACCGCGTCGTAGTCGGTCACCGCGCCGGCCCGGGCGAGCGTGTCGGCGAGGAAGCGTCCACAGTCCTCGGTGACGCCGAGGAAGCGGGAGCCGCCGCCCAGCAGCCCGGCGGCGAGCGCGCCCTGCAACGACTCGGGCGCGGACAGGTACGTCAGCCGGGCGGCGATCGCCGTCGGGGTGAAGCCGTGGTCGGCGAGTGCCACCAGCACCGCCTCGAAGACCCGTACCTCACCCGGGGTGGGGCGGCGGCCGGCGACCAGCCAGTACGCCAGCTCGCCGAAGCCCACAGTGCCCATCAGGTCGGCGGCCAGGTCCTGCCCGAGCAGGGAGATGGTGGTCGGGTCGGAGGTGCCGATCCCGGTCGGGAAGCTCAGTTCTTCAGCCACGCGCGGATCTCCTCGCCGTGTTCGTCGAGCCCCGGCGGCGGCAGGTCGTACCGGGCCGGGGTGTCGGAGAAGGTGATGGGGTTACGGACTCCGGGCACGTCACCGACGGTGACGACCGGGTCGAGCCCCAGCTCCTCGGCGAGCGCCACGCCGCCGTCGATGGTGTTGATCGGCGCGCACGGGACGCCGGCGGCGAGCAGGTCACGGAACCACTCGTCCTTGGTCCGCTTGGCGAGGCGTTCGACGAGCAGGGGCCGCAACTGTTCGCGGTTGGCCGTGCGGTCCTGGTTGCGGCCGAAACGGCTGTCGTCCGGCAGGTCGGGCAGGTCGAGCACCTGGCAGAGCTTGCGGAACTGCCCGTCGTTGCCGGCGATGACGATCAGCTCGCCGTCGGCGGTGGGCAGCGGCTCGTACGGGAAGAGGCTGGGGTGCGCGTTGCCCATCCGGAAGGGGACGGTGCCGCCGGCGACGTAGCCGCTGGAGTGGTTGACCAGCCCGGACAGCGCCGAGCTGAGCAGGTTGACCTCGACGTGTTGACCTCGTCCGGTTTCGCCGCGGTGGTGCAGCGCGGCGAGGATGCCGATGCTCGCGTGCAGCCCGGCCATGACGTCGAAGACGGAGATCCCGGCCCGGTACGGCGAGCCGTCCGGGTCGCCGGTGAGGCTCATCAGGCCCGAGATGGCCTGCACCATGAGGTCGTAGCCGGGGAAGTCCTTACCGGCGCCGGTGCCGAAGCCGCTGATGCTCGCGTACACGATCTTCTCGTTGTTCGCGGTGACGCTGTCGTAGTCGAGGCCGAACCGGGCGAGGCCACCGGGCCGGAAGTTCTCGATCAGCACGTCGGCGCGGCGGGCCAGCTCCTGCGCGGCGGCGAGGTCGTCGGGTTTCTTGAGGTCCAGGGCGACGGACCGCTTGTTGCGGTTGATGCCGAGGTAGTACGTCGAGACCCCGTCGCGGGTGGGCGGCATCCAGGTGCGGGTGTCGTCGCCACCGGGGCTCTCCACTTTGATCACCTGGGCGCCCAGGTCGGCCAGGAGCATCGTCGCGTACGGCCCGGCGAGGATCCGGGAGAAGTCCGCGACGAGCAGGCCGGCCAGGGGGCCGGTCGAATGCAGCACCATGTTTCCGCCCGTTCTGCGGACACCTGTCCGCCGGGACAGCTTGCGATACCGCAGGGTGCCTGTCAACGGGCTGTTTCGTGAGCGGGATTGCGCTCTTGACACCAATGGTGACCGGGACCACACTTGCGCCACTCGGGCTGGCCGCACAGCGGACAACAGTCCGTACACCCCTCGTACCCCGAAAGGAATGGGTGGCGATGAGCGCAACCGACCGGCCGGTGGTCTTTCGTAACGGCCTCGTTCTCACCATGGACGACGCGCACACGGTCCTGCCCGGCGCCGACGTGCTGGTCATCGGCGGCCGGATCGCGGAGGTCGGCGTCGGCCTCACCGCACCCGACGACGCCCTGGAGATCGATGCCACCGACGGCATCCTCATGCCCGGCATGGTCGACACCCACCGGCACCTGTGGCAGACCGCGATGCGTGGGTACGGCGCCGACTGGACCCTGACCCAGTACTTCGTCTGGTACTACCTCGAGTCGGGCAAGCTGTTCCGGCCCGAGGACGTCTACGCCGGTAACCTGCTCGGGGCCATCGAGGCGATCGACGCGGGTGTCACCACCACTGTCGACTGGTCGCACGGGTTGCAGACGATCGAGCACGCCGACGCCGCCGTGGACGCCCTGGAGGCGGTGGACGGGCGCTTCGTGCTCGCCTACGGCAACATCCAGCAGGGGCCATGGGAGTGGGCCACCTCGCCGGAGTTCCGCGACTTCCACCGCCGCCGGATCGACGCCGGCAAGCTGGCCGGCTTCCAGATGGCGTTCGACGTCACCGGCGACCCCGCCTTCCCGGAGCGGGCCGCGTTCGAGGTGGCCCGGGAGTTGGGCGCCGCGGTGACCACCCACGCGGGCGTGTGGGGCGCCACCAACGACGACGGCATCCGCCTGATGCACGAGAACGGGTTCATGAACCCGTCGACCGTCTACGTGCACGCGGCGACACTCACCCACGACTCGTACAACCGGATCGCCGCGACCGGCGGCTCGGTTTCCGTCTCGACCGAGAGTGAGCAGAGCGCCGGCCAGGGTTACCCACCCACCTGGCAGCTACGCCACCACGACATCCCGGTGTCGCTGTCGATGGACACCAGCGTGTGGTGGAGCGGCGACCTCTTCTCCGCGATGCGGACCACGCTGGGCGCGGACCGCTCCCGCGAGCACCTGGAGGCGCACGCCAAGCAGGAGACCATCACCCACTGCCACCTGCGTGCCGAGCAGGTCGTCGAGTGGGCCACCCGGGGCGGCGCCCGCGCCCTCGGCATGGATGCCACGATCGGCGCGCTCACCCCCGGCCGGCAGGCCGACGTCGTCCTGATCAAGAACGACGCCTCGCCGGTGATGTTCCCGATCCTGAACCCGCACGGCCACGTCGTCTTCCAGGCCCAGCGTGCCGACGTGCACACAGTGCTGGTGGGTGGCCGGGTCGTGAAGCGGGACGGCCGCCTCGTCGGCGTCGACCTCGCCGCCGCACGGGCCAGTGTGGCGTCGACCATCGACCACCTGCGCGAGACGATGGGGGAGCAGGCGTGGCAGCGGGGCATGAACCCGGACATCCCCGAGACCGCGATCCTGGAGAACCCGTACCAGTACACCGAGTGGGACGCCGGCTCGGCGCAATGGAAGCATTGAGGAATGAGTGACAACGGAAGGGGCGCCGGGCCCGACTTCATCGAGGCCCTCGCCCGTGGCCTCGACGTCCTGCGCTCCTTCCGTCCCGCCTGCCCCTCCATGACGCTCAGCGAGCTCGCCGCCGCCACCGGCCTGGCCCGCCCCACCGTCCGGCGCATCCTCATCACGCTCGAATCGCTGGGCTACGTCCGCGCGGTCGGCCGCGGCCACACCCTCACCCCGCGTGTCCTGGAGCTGGGGATGGCGTACGTCAACGCGCTGAACATGTGGGATGTGGCCCGGCCGCACATGGAGAAGCTCGTCGCGCAGACCAACGAGTCGACCTCGATGGCGCAGCTCGACGGCAGCGACATCGTCTACGTCGCCCGGGTGGCCGTCCCCAAGATCGTCACACTCGGTGTCACCATCGGCACCCGCTTCCCGGCCCCCGCCACCTCGATGGGCAAGGTGCTGCTCGCGGCCCTCCCACCGGACACACTGGAGGCCGTCCTCGCCGAGCCCAGCCGCTCCGGCATCACGCCGCGCTGGCAGCCCGCGCCGGGTGACCTCGACGCCGTGCTGCGCGAGGTCCGGGCGAAGGGCTGGGCGCTCGCCGACCAGGACCTGGCCCCGGGAATCCGGTCCGTCGCCACCGGCGTACGCGACGGCGACGGGCGGGTCGTTGCCGCCATCAATGTGACGGTGCACGCCGCCGAGACCTCACTGGAGACCCTGCGCGAGGAGCACCTTCCGAGGCTGCTGCGCGCGGCGGCCGACATCGGGCACGACTGGGCGCTCACCGCCGCCGTGCCGGTGGTCACCGTCGGAGGCTGATCGCCACCCCGACGAGCGGCTGTAATTGGGCGGCCGTTCGGATACGCGGCCGGGCGGTCACGAAATCCGGCGGCGAATCGTCACAACTGGCGGTTAGTCTGCCTCCGCGCGTCGCTGCCCCGGCACGTCGCGCCCCGCGCCCGGTAGGCGCGGCATCGCCGCCACCGCCCACCCTCGGCCGGCTCAATCGACTACGGGAGAGTTAGTGACACAGCAATCCGTCGCGACATCGGACAAACTCGACGGCGCGGTGCTCAAGGTGGCGGGCGTCGTCGTCCTTGGCGCGATCATGTCGATCCTCGACGTGACAGTGGTCAGCGTGGCGCTGCCCAAATTCCAGAGCGAGTTCGACGCGTCCTACGCCCGCGTCGCCTGGACCATGACCGCCTACACCCTCGCGCTCGCCACCGTGATCCCGCTCAGCGGGTGGGCGGCGGACCGGTTCGGCACCAAACGGCTCTACATGGTGGCGCTGGCCCTGTTCACGATCGGGTCGGGGCTCTGCGCCATGGCCGACACGATCGGCGAGTTGATCGGCTTCCGGGTCCTGCAGGGCCTCGGTGGCGGCATGCTCATGCCGCTGGGCATGACCATCATGACCCGGGCGGCCGGCCCGCACCGGATCGGCCGGTTGATGGCCGTCCTCGGCATTCCGATGCTGCTGGGGCCGATCGGCGGCCCGATCCTCGGCGGCTGGCTGATCGACACCGCGAGCTGGCACTGGATCTTCCTGATCAACCTGCCGATCGGCGTGATCGCCCTGATCTACGCGCAGTTCGCGCTGCCGAAGGACGCGCCCGAGCCGTCCGAGTCGTTCGACTTCGTCGGCATGCTCATGCTCTCGCCGGGTCTCGCCCTCTTCCTCTACGGCGTCTCGTCACTGCCGGAAACCGGCACCTTCGCCGAGGCCAAGGTCTGGGCCCCGATGCTGGTCGGCGGCGCGCTGGTGGTGGCGTTCGTGCTCTACTCGTTCAAGCCCCGGCACCCGCTGCTCGACCTGCGGCTGTTCCGTAACCGCAGCCTGACCATCGCCTCGGTGACGATGTTCGTGTTCATCATCGCGTTCATGGGCGCCGGCCTGCTGTTCCCGAGCTACTTCCTGCAGGTGCGCGGCGAGTCGACGCTGGCCGCCGGCCTGCTGATGGCCCCGCAGGGCATCGGCGCGATGATCACCATGCCGATCGCCGGCACGCTCGCCGACCGGGTGCCGATCGGGCGTACCGTCCCGTTCGCGCTGGGGCTCATCGTCGTCGGGTTCTTCGGCTTCACCCAGGTCGACCCGCAGACCCCGTACTGGCTGCTCGGTGGGTCGCTGTTCGTGATGGGTCTGGGCATGGGCGGCACGATGATGCCGATCATGACGTCGGCGCTGCGAACGTTGCAGGCGCAGGAGGTGGCGCGCGGCTCGACGCTTGTCAACATCCTCCAGCAGATCGGCGGATCAGTCGGCGCCGCCGTGATGTCGGTGATCCTCACCAACGAGCTGAACGGCTCCCGGCCGATTCCCGGCCTGGTGGACGAGAGCGGCAAGCCGATCACCGAGGCCGGGCTGGCCATCGCCTCCCAGCAGCGGCCGGAGCTGCTTCAGCAGATGCCGGTGGACCCGTCGCTCATCGAGCGCGGGCTCGACTTCGCCGCCAAGTCGTTCGCCACCACGTTCTGGGTCGCGTTCGCGCTTGTCGTGCTCACGTTCATCCCGGCCGCACTGCTGCCGCGCCGACGTCAGCCGGCGCAGCTCGACGACCCGCAGGGCGAGCAGGCCCGCACGCCCGTCGTCATCCACTGACCGACCCCGCCGCGCTCGGCACCCCGTGAGGTGCTGAGCGCGGCGGGTACGGGGTCAGCGCAGCGGACCGTCGCCGGGCCCGTCCGGGTCCTCGACCACGTGGATCGCCGCTTCCTCCGCGCTGGCGGCACCCGCGTCGATGCCGGCGTCCCACGCCACCGACTCGGCCTCGTCGTCCTCGCGGACGCCCTCGTCATAGGCGACGAGTCGGCCGGCGCGCGCCTCCGCCTCGTACCCCCGGCGGGTCAGCTCGTCCTCGTCGTCGCCACCCTCGGCGTACGGGTCGACATCCGGCACCTCCTGGGCGAGGTGCTGCTCCAGGGACTCGCCGGCCCGCTCCTCGGCGGGCGTGGTGCCGAACCGGTTTGCCGCCGTCCAGTGGTCCTCGGCGATGATGCCGGTGTCGAGGGGGTCGCCGACCCGGTCGTCGTCGAGGGTGTCGGAGGCGTCCAGCACCCCGTCGTCCTCGGCCACGTTCCACTCGTCGACGGAATCCATCCGTTCGGTCTGGCTCACGGCGGTCTCCTCTTCGTCACGGTGCAGCAAAGTGCTCAGCCTATGACCGTGCAACGCAACCGCATCCCGAGCCCTGCCCGTTGTGACGAACTGACCTTGCGGCACGCCGCGCCGAGGTGGGTCACCGCTTCAGCAGCTCCGCCACGGCGTCGGTGAACTCCACCGGCTGCTCGATGTGCGCGAAGTGTCCGCTCCGCTCCAACGTCACCAGCCGCGAGTCCGGAAGGCCCGCGTGCAGCTGCTCGGCCCACCGGGGCCCGCAGATGAAGTCGTACGCCCCCACGATCACCACGACGGGCACGGTGATCTCACCGAGGTTCTCCCGTACGTCGAAGGGCGTCGGGTCCTGCGCGCCGGCCGGCGTCGACCAGATCCGGACGGCCGCCTGAAACGGGGCGAATTCGTGCTGTCGACCCCAGAAGTCCGCGAAGTACACCGGCAGGGCGGCGCGCAGCGCGGCCCCCAACGACTCGTCGTCAGTCGCGCCGCCGATCTGCGCGAACGCAGCCGGGACCGCCGCCGCCTCCGGCCGGTCCGGGTGCCGCTGCGGGTAGGCGGCGAGGCCGGCCATCGCCTCGGCCCAGAACTCGGCGCCGGTGACGGGTGAGGTGTCGTACAGGGCGAGGCCGGCGATCCGGCCCGGGTGGGTGAGCGCGTACCGCTGGACGACGAAACCGCCGTGCGAGTGCCCGAGGAGGTACACGCGAGGTTCGCCGAGGTGCTCGACAACGGCGTGCAGGAACCGGACGTACGTGTCGAGACGGTAATCGCCGGGGGTGTCGAGCTGTCCCGACGCACCGGTGCCCACCGGCTCGACGTAGACCATGGTGAAGTGCGCCTCCAGGCTGGGCATCCGCAGGTACGCCCACTCGATGCCCGGGCCGCCGGAGTGCGCCACGCAGACCGGGCCGGTGCCGGCGACGTGGTAGACCTGCCGAACGCCATCGACGGTGAACGTGTGGGCACCCGGTGCGAGGGCGCTGACGTCGTGGCTGATGGAACCCATGAACTATCTCCCGATCCGAGACCCGCGCGGCGTCTGCCGACACGGCAACTGGTGCATGACGCGGACCAGATGCGCGGGCCGAGGGAAAAGTTCGCTCGGTCGGAGAGGTTTTTCAGACCAGCGCGGGGACGGGGTGGAAGAGGGTGAGTTGGCGCACCCGGCCCTCGCGCAGCACCTGTAACCACAGCGCCGCGGGTGGGCAGTGCTCCGGGTCGTCGGGCGGGCTGATCAGGTCGGTCTCCCAGATCAGCACGTCGCCGCTGGCCACCACGTTGCGCAGCCGCTGACGTACCCCGGCGGCCAGGTCCCGGTTCATGCCGTTGATCGCCAGGTCACGACCGCCGCGCGGGCCTCCCGGCACGATCATTTCGGCGTCCGGCCACCAGCTTTCGCGGACCACCCGCTCGAAGTCGCCGTCCATCGCCGTGGTGATCATGTCGCGGCCGGCACGCCACTGCGAGTCGTTCGCGGCGGCGACGTCCGTGTGCGCCGTGGTCGCCGCCGTGCGGAGGCCGCCGGCGAGCGCACGGCGGGCGTGGCTGAGGCGGCTGCGGACGGTGCCGACCGGCACGCCACACACGGCCGCGATCTGCTCGTACGAGGACGCGTCGCTGAAGTACCGCAGCAGGGTGACGAGCCGGTCAGTTTCCGACAGTTGCCCGATCGAGTGCCACACCCAGTCGCGCATCGCGGCCCGGTCCAGCGCCTCCTCCGGGGTGGGTGTGTCGGCAGGGCCGCTGAACCATTCGGGTTCGGCGACCGCAACGGCTCTCGGCCCGCGCAACGCCATCCGGCTGTTGTTGCGGACGATGGCCCGCAACCAGCCGCCGACGGCGCTCGGGTCACGGACCTCGCCGATGCGACGCAGGGCGACGACCATGGCGTCCTGCACCGCGTCCTCGGCGTCCGGCCCGTAACCGAGGACGCCCAGCGCGACGGCCCGCATCCCGGCCTCGTGCCGGGCCAGCAGCGCCCCGAGCGCAGCGGCGTCTCCCGCCTGCGCGAGCACCACCAGCTCCGCGTCGCTCTGCGTCACGCGTACGTCCTCCTGTAGGTCCCGGGAATGCGAGTGGATCATGCTCCTTGCGGGCGGACCTGCGGTGCCGGCCCGTGGAGAGGAGTGCGTCCGGGGGCGCGCATGCCGTCGAGCAGAACCATGACGACTCGACGCCACCCGTCGGGCCCCGCGTCGACGCCGAGGCAGTGGTCGGTGTCCAGCGCCGCGCGTGAGCAGAGCAGGACGTCCTGCCAGGTTACGTCCGCGCGGAGATCACCCGCCGCGTGTGCTCGCTCAGTCAGTCGGGCGATGGCCTCCTGCAACGCGACGGTGCGCTGCGCGAGTTCGGGTGTCGGCGGCCTTTCGCAGGCCGCGGTCACCTCGGCCAGGCCGCGGCTGTCCCGGTGGGCACCGGCCAGCTCCAGCACGAACTCCGCCATTGCGTCCCACGGATCCGGGCGCTCCAGGCAGGCCCGCGCGATGTCGCACAACTCGTCGTAGAGGCCGAGCACCACGTAGTCGAGCAGCGCTTCCTTGGTGCCGAAGCGCCGGTACAACGTGCCGACCCCCACGCCGGCCGCTGTCGCGATGTCCAGAGCCGAGACGTCGAGCCCGCGGGCGGCGATAGCCTCCCTGGTCGCGATGATCAGTTGGCGTCGGTTCTGTCGGGCGTCCGCGCGGACGCCCGACGCCGGATCCAGATCAGGCATCCGGAAAGCGTAGCACAAGCGGACGCAGCTCGTCCGATTGTTCTCCGCGGCGGCCGAACGGACGCGGATCAGCTCCCGCCCCCAGGAGAGCCGGGAGCTGACGCGGCGGCTACCTCTGCGATCGCCGGGCCGTCCCTCAGTGGGCGGGCACCGGGACGTCGGCCGGCACAGTGTCGTCCGACACCGAGGTCGGCACAGACTCCGGTGCGCCCGCGTTGACCAGGATCGCGGAGACCAGCGCTGCGGCCACGACGAAGATGGTGGCCAGCCAGTACGCGGCCGAGTAGCCGTGCATCAGCGCCTGGTTCTGGACGTGGACGGGGGCTGCCGTACCGCCGTGGGCGAGCAGGTAGGAGGCGGTGGAACTGGTCGCGACGGTGTTGAGCAGCGCGACGCCGATCGACCCCCCGACCTGTTGCGACGAACTGATCATCGCGGAGGCGACACCGACGTCCGTGGGCGCGACGCCGTGGGTGGAGATGCTCATCGCGGGCATGAACGCGGCGCCGACGCCAATTCCGACCACCGCCTCGGCGATCGCGATCTCCAAGAAGCCGCTGTCGGCGTCGAGGAGGGCGAGCAGGACGAGGCCGGCGGCGCTGACGAGGTAGCCGCCGACCATGATCGGTCGCGGGGCGATCAGGTGCGCGAGTCGGGCCCCGACCTGCGTGGCCCCGAGAGCCTGCAGCACCGCCATCGGCATGAACGCCAGGCCGGCCATGACCGGCGACCATCCCTTGACCTGCTGGAAGTAGTAGCTCAGCAGGAGGAACATCCCGAACATGCTGACAATGGCGAGACCCACCGACAGGTAGGCGGCTGCCCGATTGCGTTCGTTCAGCACTCGAAGTGGGAGCAGCGGAGCCTTCACCCGTGACTGCACCACGATGAAGGTCGCCAGAAGCAGCACGCCGGCGACGAAAGATCCGATGGTCGGGGCCGCCGACCAGCCGTGGCTCTCCGCGGCGCTGAAACCGTAGACCAGGCCGACGAGACCGAGGCTGGCCAGCAGCACACCGGGAATGTCGAGCCGGGAACGGTGTCGCTCACCGTCGTCGTGCACCGTGGAGATTGCGCCCACAATCCCGACGACCGCGATCGGAACCAGAATGAACATCGCGAAACGCCAGTTCAGGTACTGGGTGAGCAGACCGCCGGCGACCAGACCGACGGCGCCACCGGCGATCGAAACCGCGGCGAACACGCCGAAGGCCTTCGCTCGTTCCCGCGGTTGTGTGAACAACAGGGAGATCAGCGACAGCGCGGCCGGCGCGAGCAGGGCCGCGAAGGCTCCCTGCAACGCGCGGGCGACCAGCAGCATCTCCACGTTTACCGCCAGGCCGCCGATCGCCGAGGCGATCGCGAAGCCCGCCAGGGCGAACAGGAAGACGCGCTTGCGGCCCACCATGTCACCGACCCGGCCGCCGACCAGCAGGAGGCCACCGAAGGCGAGACCGTACGCGGTGACCACCCACTGACGACTGCCGTCGGTGAAGTGCAGCGCCTGCTGCGCCGAGGGGAGCGCGATGTTCATGACCGCGCCGTCGAGAACGACCATCAGTTGGGCGATCGAGACGAAGAACAGGGCTTTCCACCGGTGCGAGTCCGGGGCCTTGTGACGAGTGGGCATCATGGTTCCTTCAGGGAAAGTGATGGGCGGCGGGCCGTCATGCAGCGGTCAGGCCGCCATCGATCGCGAGCGCGGCGCCAGTGATGAACGGGGCTTCGTCGCTCAGCAGGAAGGCCGCGAGCGCGGCGATCTCGTCGGGCCGTCCGATCCGGCCCACGGGGTGCATGGCGTTGCCCATCTGGAGGGCCTCGTCCGGGTTCGGGCCCAGGTTGCGCCGTAGTAGTGGGGTGTCGACGCCGCCGGTGACGAGCGCGTTGATCCGTACACCCGTGGCGGCCACCTCGAGTGCCGCCGACCGGGTGAGCCCCACGACGCCGTGCTTGGCGGCGCTGTAGGAGGCCAGGCCGGCAGATCCGGTGACACCACTGACGGAGGCGTTGTTCACGATCGAGCCGCCGCCGGAGGCCTGCAGCGCGGGGATCTGGTGCCTGAGCCCGAAGAAGACGCTGCTCAGGTTGAGCGCCATCTCGGCGTCCCACGCGTCCGGGCTGATCCCGGTGATCGGACCGAGCGCGGTGGCCGCGCCCACGTTGTTGAACACGCCGTCGAGCCGGCCGTAGTGGTCGACCGCCCGCTGCACCAGCTTCGCCATCTCGGCTCCGACCGTCACATCTGTCGGCACGAAGATCGCGTCCGCGCCGGCCGAGTGCAGGGTGGCCGCGAGTGCCTCGCCGGCCTGCTTGCCACGTGCCGCCAGGACGACCTTCGCGCCTTCGGCGGCGACCCGTTCCACGAGGGCCTGACCCATGCCGGAGGTGGCACCGGTGACCAGAATGACCTTGTTTGCGAAGCGTTCGGACATGGTTGATCCTTCTCTGGGCGTAGAGGCTGGGGTGTCTGCGCGGGTGGGCGTGGGCCGGCCGCGAATCAGCGGTACGGCCCGGGCGGCAGGCAGCGCTCCGGGGCGCTGTCGACTGGCCGCATCCGGTCACCCGCAGCGGACGACCATCGTCCGCATCAGCGAAGTTAGCCCAAGGGGACGAGTGTCGTCCACTTCCGCTGGCGGTCGGCGGAGTGACCCTGACCATCCCCGTACCAGGAACAAAACCTGGCCCGCCACCAGCGGGACGTCTCGCCTGAAGGGTGCGCGCCCGGGAAGGGCCGTCGGCGTGGCCGACGTCGAGCCCAGACCGACCGCCCCGAGTCACCCGAAGGCGACGACGATCGCCGGAAAGTGACACACGTCGGTCGTAGCGTGGCCGCCATGACGACCTGTGCTGTCGAGGCCCTCCGATCGTGCGCGGTCAGCGCCCGCGCGTGCGACGGGCGCCGGCGATGACCGCGCTGAGCTGGGCTCAGGTGTCCGCCCGACGTCTTGCGCGGCACCGGCTCTCCACGCCGACACCGGACGCGGAATCGGCCCCGGCACCGGACGCCGGCCGCGTCGCCGACGTGGTGTCGGCGATGTGCGGTGCGCACGCCCAGATCGCGTCGGCCGCCGAGCTGTCCGTCGGGCTGCGGGTGCCGGGCGCGACACGCGCCCTGGTGCGCCAGGCACTGTGGACCGACCGCACCCTTGTCAAGACCCGTGGGCCGCGTGGCACCGTGCACCTGCTCGCCGCGGCCGACCTGCCGATGTGGGTCGGCGCGTTGACCGCGATGCCGGCGCCGCCGTGGGAGCGCAGCGTGGTCCTGCTGACGCCCCGGCAGAGCGAGCAGGTCCTCGCGGCCATCGCCGACGCGGTCGCCGAGGCCGACCTGACCACCGCCGAGCTGACCGAGGAGATCGTCGCCCGTACCGGCCCGTGGGCGGGCGACCTGGTGATGGAGGCGTTCCAGGACAAGTGGCCCCGGTGGGTCGCCGCGATGACCGCCGCCACCCGGGGCGGTGTGGTCTGCTTCGGCCCGAATCGCGGTCGGGCCACCACGTACACCAGTCCGACCCGGTGGCTGCCCGACTTCGCGCCGATGCCCGGTCCCGCCGCCCTGGCCGCCCTCGTCCGCAGCTACCTGCACGCGTACGGGCCGGCCACCCCGGCGCAGTTCGCCAGGTGGTTGGGGGCGCCGCCGACGTGGGCGACGTTGCTGTTCGACTCCCTCGACCTGACCGAGGTGACAGTGGAGGGCACCCGGGCCTGGGTGGGCGCCGACGACACCGGGTTCCCGGACGACCAACCGTCCGGGTTGCGGCTGCTGCCCTACTTCGACGCGTACGCGGTCGGTTGCCACCCCCGCGAGCGGCTCTTTCCCGGCGCGGCCGCCGAGCGGGCGCTCAACGGCGGCCAGGCCGGCAACTACCCGGTGCTGCTGGTCGACGGTGTGGTCGCCGGTGTGTGGCATCAACGCCGATCCGGCCGCTCGATCCACGTCACCGTCGAGCCGCTGCGGGCGCTCGGCACCGCCCGGCAGCGGGCGCTGGGGGAGGAGGTCGAGCGAATCGGCGAGATCCTGGAGGGCAGGGCGTCGTTGACGATCGGCACCGTCAGCGTCGGTCCGCACGCCTGAGACCACGCCGGCCCACCGCCTGGGCCAGGATGAGAGCATGCACCCCGAACCGGTCGACCACGCGCCCCGGCAGGCGTTTCCCTGGGCGCTCCTGCGCCAGCGCTGGGAGGACCTCACCTTCCTGCACTGGGCCGTCGCTCCGGAGGTGGTCGCGCCGTTGCTGCCCACCGGCACCCGTCCGGACACCGTGGACGGCGTCAGCTACGTGGGCCTGATCGGTTTCCGGATGGTCGGGCTGGGCTTCGGCCGTGGCCCGGGGGTGCCGTACTTCGGCACCTTCTGGGAGACCAACGTCCGGCTCTACTCGGTAGACGACGCCGGCCGGCGAGCTGTCGTGTTCCGGTCGCTCGACGCGTCCCGACTGCTGCCGGTGCTTGTGGCGCGGGTGACGCTGCGCCTGCCGTACCTCTGGTCGTCGATGCGGTTGGATCGCGACGGCGACCGTCGCACCTACAGTTGCCGGCGGCGCTGGCCGGGGCCGGCGGGTACGACGAGCCGGATGGCGGTGCGGGTGGGGGAGCGGATCGTCGAGCCGACCCCGCTCGAACACTTCGTCACCGCCCGCTGGGGGCTGCACACGCGGGCGTACGGGCGCACGCTGCACCTGCCGAACTGGCATCCGAGCTGGCCGCTGCACCGGGCCGAGGTGCTGCACCTGGATGACGAGTTGGTCGCCGCCGCCGGGCTGCCGACCCCGGTCGGGCCGCCGGTCAGCGTGCTCTACTCGCCAGGCGTCGGGGTCAGGTTCGGCCCGCCGGTGGCGGCCCGGCCACGCGGTGCCGGGCCGCCGGAGCCTCAGTAGCGGCCACCCTCGGGTGCGGGTAGCGCGTCCAGGTCGGCCAGGTCCTCGGCGCTGAGCCGCACGTCGCCGGCCGCGCAGTTGTCCACCAGGTACCTCGGGGTCTTGGTACCGGGAATCGGGATGACCTGGTCGCCCTGGGCGACCACCCACGCGAGGGCGACCTGTGCGGGGCTGAAGCCCGCCCGGTCGGCGATCTCCCGGACCCGGGCGACGATGGCGAGGTTGGCGCGCAGCGCGTCCTGCTGGAAGCGCGGCAGGCCGCGCCGGAAGTCGTCGGCGGGCAGATCGTCGAAGGAGGTGAACCGGCCGGCGAGGAAACCGCGACCGAGCGGGGAGAACGGAAGGAAGGCGATGCCCTGCTCGGCGCAGTACGGCAACACCTCGGTCAACGGGTCGCGGGTCCACAGTGACAGCTCGGACTGCACCGAGGCCACCGGGTGCACCGCCTGGGCCCGCACGATCTGTGTGACAGTCACCTCGGAGAGCCCGATCTGCCGTGCCTTGCCGGCCGCCACGACCTCGGCCATCGCGCCCCAGGACTCCTCAATGGGCACCTCCGGGTCGACCCGGTGCAACTGGTAGAGGTCGACGTGGTCGGTGCCGAGCCGGCGCAGGCTCTCGTCGATGGCCGCGCGGATGTGCTCCGGACGGCCGTTGTTGCCGATCTTCGGTGAGTTGCCCGGGCCGCCGGTGGGGGAGGTGGCGACCAGGCCGGCCTTCGTGGCCAGCACTGCCCGCTCCCGGTGGCCGCCGGCCAGCGCTCGCCCGACCAGCTCCTCGTTGGTGAACGGCCCGTACACGTCCGACGTGTCGATGAGCGTCGCGCCCAGGTCCAGTGCCTGTCGGATGACGGCGATCGACGTGTCGTCGTCGCGAGGGCCGGTGATGTCGTAGCCGTGGCTCATGCCCATGCAGCCGAGGCCGATGACGCCGACCTCGGGTCCGGTGCTGCCCAGCGTGGTGGTTCGCATGCGCCCCACGCTACGACGGATCTCCCCGGGCGAACGTCGTAAGGAAACGGTAAGCGGGTCGGAGCACTGTGAGACACGACGCTTCGCACACCAGCCGTTTCCGAAGGGACACCTCCCATGTCGTCGTCGACAGGTCGCCTACTCCCCGTACTCACCGCCCTGTGCCTGCTGGCACCGGCCGCCCCCGCGAGCGCCACGACCACCGGGCGCGACAGCCCCGGCAGTTGGTCGACCGCCTGGTCGGCGGCGCACCACCACCCGGTGCCCGGCAATGACTGGGACGGCCCGAACTGGTCCGTCCCGGGCTTCGCCAACCAGTCGGTACGCCAGGTGGTCCGGGTCAGCGCCGCCGGTGCCCTGATCCGGATCCGACTCTCCAACCGGTACGGCAGTGAACCGCTGCGACTGACCGGTGCCACCATCGGTCGTCCCACCTCCGGAGCCGGGGTGCGGCCCGGCACCCTGCGTCCGGTCACCTTCGACCTCCGGCGGTCGACCACCGTGCCCATCGGCACCGAGACCACCTCCGACGCGGTGCTCCTGCCGGTACGGGCACTGGAGGCGTTGACGGTCACGCTGTACTTCGCCGGTCCCACCGGCCCGGCGACCTTCCACCAGGGCGGGCTGACCAGCACGTACCGCGCCACCGGCGATCACCGCTTCGATCACCGCGCTGCCGCGTTCAGCGGCGAGACCAGCCAGTCCTGGTACCACCTGGCCGGCGTGGAGGTTGCCGGGTCACCCCGAGCCCGGGGCACGGTGGTGACGTTCGGCGACTCACAGACCGACGGCTACGGTTCCACACCTGGCGCCGACAACCGTTACCCGGACCAGTTGGCCGAACACCTCGTCGCCGCCGGCCGCCCGCTGGCCGTCGCCAACGCCGGGATCAGCGGCAACAAGCTGCTCGCCGACTCACCGTGTTACGGCGAGCAGGGCGTGACGCGGTTCCGGCGCGACGCGCTCGGACTGCCGGGCGTACGCGTTGCGGTCGTCCTGATCGGCATCAACGACATCGGCGGCGGTGGCTACCCCGATTTCGGCTGCGGCGCCTCGCCCGTGGTGACCGCCGCCCAGCTCATCGACGGCCACCGGGCACTGATCCGGGCCGCCCGCGCCGACCGGGTGACCGTCATCGGTGTCACGATGCCGCCGATGAAGAACGCGGCCGGCTACGACACAGTGCAGAACGAGGCGCTCCGCGACGAGGTGAACCGATGGATCCGCGACGGTGGCGAGTACGACGCCGTCGTCGACCTGGACCGGATACTTGCCGATCCGACTGACGCGGACGCCCTGCGGCCCGCGTACGACCACGGCGACCACCTGCACCTCAACGACGCCGGGGCGACCGTCGCGGCTGCCGCCGTCGCCGCGCGGATCCGTTGAGAACACGCCGTCGGAAAAGTTTGGCGAACGTGTCGAGGACGGTCGCGCTGGCTTCGACCATGGGTTGAGGGCCGGGGACACCGGGTCCCGCCAACGAGCCGACACGGCACGGACCAAGGAGTGGATCGATGACGAAGGTGACGACCGGGGCGACCATGTCGTTGGACGGCTACATCGCGGACGCGTCCCACGGCGGCTTCGAGTACCTCTTCCAGTGGTACGAAAACGGCGACGTCGAGACGCCGACGGCCAACCCCGAGATGACCTTCCGGACGTCCGCCGCGAGTGCCCGGCACCTGCGGGCTCTCAACGAGCGGACCGGCGCGCTCGTCGTCGGCCGACGGCTCTTCGACATCACCAGCGGGTGGGGTGGTCGGCATCCGATGGACGTGCCCGTCGTGGTGGTCACGCACAACGTGCCGGAGGGCTGGGCACCCGAGAACGACTCCTTCGTCTTCGTCACCGACGGCATCGAGAGCGCCATCGCCCGGGCGAAGGCGATCGCCGGCGACAAGGAGGTCGGTGTCAACGGCGGCACCATCGCCGCCCAGGTCGTCGAGGCCGGTCTGCTCGACGAGGTGCACGTCGACCTCGTCCCGGTAGTGCTCGGTGCCGGCATCCCGCTCTTCGCGGACCTGAAGATCGCACCACTGCAGCTCGACGGCCCGTTCAGCGTCGTCGAGGGCGACGGCGTCACCCACCTGGCCTACCGGGTACGCCCAGCGGCCTGAACGCCTCGGGGGCCGGCCCGGCAGGGTCGGTCCCCGTTGCGCCCGCCTTGCTTGCATCGGCGTCGATCGATATTGTGCGCGGAGGCGCCGCCCCGCCTCAGACCACCACCGTCGATCCGAAGCGGGTTCCGCATGCGCACACTGAGACTTGTCACGACCCTGGCCGTCGCCGGCCTGCTCGCCGGTGGGGTGGCCCTGGTCGCCGCCACACCGGCCAGCGCGGCGACCGCGGTGTTCTCCGTGACGAACAACTGGGGCAATGGCTACCAGGGGCAGGTCACCGTCACCAACGACACCTCCGCACAGATCACCGGCTGGCGGGTCGAGTTCGACCTGCCGTCCTCCTCGACCGTCAGCCAGTCGTGGAACGCGCAGCAGACCACCTCGGGCAGCCACTACACCTTCGCCAACGTGTCCTGGAACGGCACCCTCGCCGCCGGCGCCTCGACGTCGTTCGGCTTCCTCGTCAACGGCTCCGGCACCCCGGTCAACTGCACGGTGAACGGCGCCGCCTGCGCCGGCGGCCCGCCCCCGACCACGCCGCCCCCGACCACGCCGCCCCCGACGACGCCGCCCCCGACCACGCCGCCGCCCACCACGCCGCCGCCGACCACCGGCACGCCGGTCGAGCGGTACGGGCAGCTACGGGTCTGCGGCACGACGATGTGCGACAGATCCGGGGCCCGGGTGCAGTTGCGGGGCATCAGCAGCATGTGGCTCAACTGGGAGACCGCCCCGTACGCCGAGAACCTCTCCGCGCTGCGCTGGATGCGGGACAACTGGAACCTCCAGGTGATCCGCGCGGCCATGGGAGTGGAGCCGGCCGGCGCGTACCTCAGCGACCCGAACAAGGCACGTGCGCAGGTGGAGACCATCATCAACAACGCGGTCACCGCCGGGGTGTACGTGATCGTCGACTGGCACGCGCACGAGGCGCAGAACAACCAGTCCCAGGCGGTGGCGTTCTTCGGTGACCTGGCCCGCCGGTACGGCAACCTGCCCAATGTCATCTGGGAGCCCTACAACGAGCCACTCCAGGTCAGCTGGACCAACGTCATCAAGCCGTACCACCAGGCCGTGGTGTCCGCGATCCGCGCCGCCGATCCGGACAACATCATCGTGCTCGGCACCCCGACCTGGTCACAGGACGTCGACGTCGCGGCGGCCAGCCCGGTCAGCGGCACCAACCTGATGTACACGCTGCACTTCTACTCGTGCACGCACGGGGCATCGCTGCGCGCCAAGGGTGACGCGGCGATCCGCGCGGGTCTGGCGCTGTTCGTCACGGAGTGGGGCGCCAGCAATGCCGACGGCGGCCTCGACGGCCGGGCCTGCCTGCCGGAGGCGCAGTCCTGGATCGACTGGATGAAGCAGAACGGCATCTCCTGGACTGCCTGGAAGCTCGACGTCGGCACCGACACCACCAACCTGCTCAGCCCGGGAGCGCCGGTGACCGGCGGGTGGACCAACTACCTGCACGGCCATGCGCCGTTCGTGGTGACGAATATGAGGTGACCCCGGCCCCGACCTCGGCGGGGCGGACGCGTCGGTGGCCGGTAGGGGTGGTGGCGAAGGCCCGTCGAGTACCGGGCTGCACGTCGCTGAGCAGCCCGGACAGAACGGGCGCGTCACCTTAACGCGCCGGAAACACCCCCGGTACCAACCCTGGGAACGCTCGTCGGACAGTCGAGACCACCGACACGCGAACCGGGGTGACCATGGCCGACAACACCACGAACGCGCCGACGTACGACGGGCCGGTGGGCCGGTCCGGCAACGGCCGGACGCTGCCCACCCCTCGTACGAACCCGGTCCTGTCGCTGGACGACGGCGACCCGGCGGACCTGGCCACGATCGGGGTCGAGGAGGAGTTCCACGTCGTCGACCTGCACACCCGGGAGTTGGTGCCCCGCGCCGGGGAGTTGCTCGACCGCCTGCCGGCGACGTCGTTCACCGCCGAACTGCACCGCAGCGTGGTGGAGACCAACACCGCGGTCTGCCGCACCCTGGACGAGATCCGCGCCGAGCTGACCGGGCTGCGTCAGGCCGCCGTCCAGGTCGCCGACCGGGCCGGGCTGGGCATCGTGGCGGCCGGTACGGTGCCGCTGCGCGCCGACGGCGACCCGAGCGTCACTCCGACCTCCCGCTACCGGCGGATGCTCGACGAGTACCAGATGCTCGCCCGGGAGCAGCTGATCTGCGGAGCGCAGGTGCACGTCGGCGTCTCCGACCGGGACCTGGCGGTGGCGGTCACCCGCCGGGTCCAGCCGTGGCTGCCGGTGCTGCTCGCCCTCTCCACCAGTTCGCCGTACTGGATGGGTCAGGACAGCGGCTACGCCAGCGTCCGGTCGTTGGTCTGGCAACGCTGGCCCACGGCCGGTGACCCGGGCGAGGTGACCAGCGCCGCGGACCACGAGGCGCTGGTCGCCGAGCTGATCTCCTCCGAGACCATCACCGACCCCGCCATGATCTACTTCGACGTCCGGCCGTCGGCGCACGTGCCCACAGTGGAGCTGCGGATCACCGACGCCAACGCCGACGTGGAGACCATCGTCCTGCTGACCGGCCTGTTCCGGGCGCTCGTCCGGCGGGAGGTCGCCGCCCTGCGCGCCGGGGTGGAGCGCACGGCCGTCCGACCACCGGTGCTGCGCGCCGCCGTGTGGCGGGCGGCCCGCTCCGGGCTGGAAGGTGACCTGCTCGACCTGCCCCGGTCGGCCCGACCGGTGCCGGCCGCCCAGGCCGTCCGCCGCCTGGTGACCGACCTGCGCCCGCAGTTGGAGGCGACCGGGGACTGGGAGCAGGTGAGCGAGCTGACCCGGTACACGCTGGAGCACGGCAGCTCCGCGGCGCGGCAGCGGCGGGCGTACGAGCGACGTGGCCGGTTGGCCGACGTGGTCGACCTGCTGCTCGACGAGACCCGGGGCCGGGTTCGAGGGCCGCTGCCGGGTGCGCCGACACCGCCGGCCCTGCCCACGTACGCGGACGCCGGCGACGAGGTCTTCGGACCGGCCGGACCACAGCCGGCGTACGCCCCGATGCTCGCGGCCCTGCGCCAGCTCGGCGCCGGCGCCCTGCGTCAACGCGAGCACGACCGGGACGAGGAACAGCGGGCCCGGGGGGTGACGTTCAGCGTGGCCGGCGAGGCGAGCACCCGGCTCTTCCCGGTCGACCTGGTGCCCCGGGTGGTACCCGCCGCCGACTGGCGGACCCTGCGTGCCGGCCTGGTGCAACGCGCCCGTGCCCTCGACGCGTTCCTGCGCGACGTCTACGCCGACCGGGCCGTGGTGGCCGACGGTGTGGTGCCCGCGTGGGTGGTGGAGTCCTCACCCGGGCTGCGCCCGACCGGTGCGTTGATGGGCCGGCGGGGCACCCGCGCCCAGGTGTCCGGCACCGACCTGGTCCGCGATCCGGACGGCGGCTGGTACGTGCTGGAGGACAACCTGCGGGTGCCCTCCGGGATCGGCTACGCGGTGCAGAACCGTCGGCTGACCCGGGCGGTGTTGCCGGAGCTGCCGGTGCCGGAGGATCTGCTTCCCGCCGACGAGACGCCGGCGATGCTGTACCGGGCGTTGGTCGCCGCCGCGCCCGCAGCCGCCGACGACCCCGCCGTGGTGGTGCTCAGCAGCGGCCCCGGTGATCCGGCGTGGTTCGAGCATCGGCTGCTCGCCGACGAGATGGGTGTGCCGCTGACCGAAACCAGCGACCTGCTGGTGGAGGAGGGCCGGGTCCGGCTGGTCCGCGAGGGCTGCCGCCGCGAGGTGGACGTGATCTACCTGCGGATGGACGAGGAGGCGCTGCTGCACGCCCCGGGCGCGGACGGGGTGCCGTTGGGGTGGCCGCTACTGGCCGCGGTGCACGCCGGGCGGCTCACGCTGGCCAACGCGCTGGGCAACGGTGTCGGTGACGACAAGGCGCTGTACGCGTACGTGCCCCGGCTGATCGAGTACTACCTGGGCGAGAAGTCACTGCTGGGGGACGTGCCGACGTACCTGTGTGGGCTGCCCGAGCAGCGGGCCGAGGTGCTGGGCCGCCTCGACGAGCTGGTGCTCAAGCCGGTCGACGGGTACGGCGGTGACCGGGTGGTGATCGGCCCCCGGGCCGAGGCGGAGGAGCTGGACGCCGTCCGGGAGCAGATCCTCGCGGCCCCGCACCGGTGGATCGCCCAGGAGATGATCGCGCTGACCACCCACCCGGTCTTCGACGGCACGGCGCTCGCTCCCCGCCACGTCGACCTGCGGGCGTTCGTGTTCCTCGGCGACACCGCCGAGGTCGCGCCGGTGGCGCTGACCCGGGTGGCGCCGGCCGGCAGCATGATCGTCAACTCGTCGCGAGGTGGCGGGTCGAAGGACACCTGGCTGCTCGGCGGAGCCGACGAACCGTCGGCGTAACCCACGCTTGACCCACACGTCATCGGGACGCAACCCGGCCCGCCAAGCCTGGACCGGTCAGCGGCCCCAGCGGATCCAGCCGATGAGAGGTGCGTGCCATGTGCGGTATCGGAGGCGAGTTCCGCCTCGACGGGGCACCACCGGATCTGGCCGCCGTCGAGCGGATGCTCCCCGACCTGAGCCCCAGGGGTCCGGACGGTGAGGGCCGGTGGCAGCAGGGGCCGGTGGCCCTGGTGCACCGCCGGCTGCGCATCATCGACCTGTCCGACGCCGGCGCCCAGCCGATGGTCGACCCCGAGCTGGGTCTGGCAATGGTCTTCAACGGCTGCATCTACAACTACCGGGAGTTGCGCGACGAGCTGACCGCCGCCGGTTACTCCTTCCGGTCCACCTCGGACACCGAGGTGATTCTCAAGGCGTACCACCGCTGGGGGACGGCCTGCGTCGAGCGGTTCTACGGGATGTTCGCGTTCGCCCTGGTCGAGCTGGCCACGCACACCCTGGTGCTGGCCCGGGACCGGCTCGGCATCAAACCGCTCTACCTGGCCGAGGGGCCGGGTCGGGTCCGTTTCGCCTCGACCCTGCCGGCGTTGCTCGCCGCCGGTGACGTGGACACCGACCTCGACCCGGTGGCGCTGCACCACTACATGAGCTTCCACTCGGTGGTGCCGCCGCCGCGCACGATCCTCGCCGGGGTCCGCAAGCTGCCCCCGGCCACCGTGCGGGTGGTCACCGCGGACGGCCGGAGCACCGACACCACCTACTGGCGGCCGGACTTCAACCGGGCCGCCGCCCCGGCCATGTCCGCCGACGAGTGGCAGGAACGGCTCATGGCGGCGTTGCGCACCGCCGTACGCCGGCGGATGGTCGCCGACGTGCCGGTCGGTGTGCTGCTCTCCGGCGGTCTCGACTCCAGCCTGATCGTCGCCCTGCTGGCCGAACAGGGCCAGACCGGGCTGGCCACCTTCAGCATCGGCTTCGAGGCGGCGGCGGGGGAGAGCGGCGACGAGTTCCACTACTCCGACCTGATGGCCCGCCACTTCGACACCGACCACCAGCAGATCCGCATCGGGGCCGAGCGGTTCGTCCCCGCCGTGCACCAGGCCATCGCGGCGATGAGCGAGCCGATGGTCAGCCACGACTGCGTCGCGTTCCACCTGCTCTCCGAGGAGGTCTCGCAGCGGATCACTGTGGTGCAGTCCGGGCAGGGCGCCGACGAGATCCTGGCCGGCTACGACTGGTACCCGCCGATGGCCAACGTGGCCCGCGCCGACGCCGTCGAGGCGTACGCCCGGGTGTTCTTCGATCGTCGCCACGACGCGCTCGGCGGGCACCTCGCGCCCGAGTGGATGCTCGACCACGACGCCAGCCTGGAGTTCGTCGCCGCGCACTTCGGCGCGCCCGGCGCGGACACCGCGCTGGACGCGGCGCTGCGTCTGGACAGCCTGGTGATGCTCGTCGACGACCCGGTAAAGCGGGTCGACAACATGACGATGGCCTGGGGGTTGGAGGCGCGCGTGCCGTTCCTCGACCACGAGGTGGTCGAGCTGGCCGCCGCCTGCCCACCCGCCATGAAGCTGGCGCAGGGCGGCAAGGGCGTGCTGAAGGCGGCGAGCCGGGGCATCGTCCCGGACGAGGTGATCGACCGGCCCAAGGGCTACTTCCCGGTGCCCGCCATCCGGCACCTCTCCGGCCCACTGCTCGACGACGTGCGGGATGCGCTGACCGCCCGACCGGCGCGCGAGCGGGGTCTGTTCCGCAAGGACTACCTGGAGGAGTTGCTGGACGCGCCGAACGCCCGGCGGACCACGCTGGGCTCCAACGCGCTCTGGCAGTTCGGGCTGCTGGAGCTCTGGTTGCAGCGGATCGGGGTTTAGATGAGCGTACGGACCGAGGCGCCGCGCACCACCCGGCGGGCCCGACCGGCGAGCCACCGGCCGTCGCCGCCGGCACCCGCCGGCGAGGACTTCGCCCCCGCGCCGTCCCCCGACGGCCGTCGGGTGGCGTTCCTCTCCGACCGGGCTGGAACGCCAGGCGTCTGGGTCGCCGAGGTCGGCGGGGGTGCGCCCGTCGCGCTGCCCGTGGGAGACGAGCCGGTCCTCGCGCTGAGCTGGTCACCGGACGGCCAGTGGCTGGCCTGCGTCGTCGCCCCCGGTGGCGCGCCGCGCACCGAACTGTGGGTGCTGCGCCCGGACGGTACGCGGCGCCACCAGGTCGCCGGGTTCGGCCGCCGCAGCGCCGCGTTGGCCGGTTGGTTGCCCGACGGCGCGCTGATGGCGGTCACCGAGACCGACGAGCACGGCCAGGCCCTCCTGGTCGACGCGGGCACCGGGCACCGGCGGGTGCTCGCCCAGGGCGACCTGCTCACCCTCCTGGACGTCACCCCGGACGCCGGGGTGGCGCTGCTGCGTCGCGGCCCGCGCAACGCCCGCTGGCTGGAGCTGCTCGACGTGGCGACAGGCGTACGGCGGCGGCTGCTCCCGGACACCGGGCGGGGCAGCACCGACCAGGGCTGGTTCGGCCCGGACGGCACCAGCGTGCTGGCCCGCACCGACGCGTACTCCGAGCTCGCCGCGCTGGTGCGGGTCGACCTGACCCGACCGGAGCAGCCGCCGACCCGGCTCGCCGGGCGGCCGGACGCCGAGCTGGAGCACGTCACGCCGAGCGCGGACGGGCAGCGCGGCGCGCTGCTGTGGAACACCTACGGCGGGCGCAGCGAGCTGAGCCTGCTCGACTTCGACAGCGGTGTGCAGCGGGCCGTCACCGCCCCCGGCGAGGTGCTCGGCGACGCCGTCTTCGCCGCCGACGGTGGTCTGCTCTGCCTCACCGCCCAGGGGCCGGTGCAGCCCCGGGAGGTGTGGCTGGTCGACCCGTCGACCGGGGCGCCGCGCCCGCTGCGCTCGGACGCCGCCCCGCGTACCGACGACGCCGGTGTGGCGCCGCAACTTGTCGACCTGCGTGCCCGTGACGGGCTGCCACTGTCCGGCTGGCTCTACCGCCCGGCCGGGCCGGGCCCCTGGCCGACCGCGATCAGCCTGCACGGTGGCCCGGAGGCGCAGGAGCGTCCCGGCTACAACCCGCTGTTCCAGGCCCTCGTGGCGCAGGGCGTCGCGGTCTTCGCGCCCAACGTCCGGGGGTCGTCCGGGTTCGGCCGTACCTTCGTCGCCGCCGACAACCTCGCCGGCCGGTACGGTGCGATCGCCGACGTGGCGGCCTGCGCCGACTTCCTCGTCGACGCTGGCATCGCCCGGCCCGGTCAGCTCGGCTGTCTGGGCCGCTCCTACGGCGGTTACCTGGTCCTCGCGGTCCTGGTGAACTTCCCCGGGCTGTTCGCCGCCGGGGTCGCCGAGTGCGGCATCTCCGACTTCCGGACCTTCTACGCCGGCACCGAGCCGTGGATCGCCGCCGCCGCCGTCAGCAAGTACGGCGACCCGCACCGGGACGCCGACCTGCTGCGCGACCTCTCCCCGCTGACCCACATCGACCGGCTGGACGTACCGGTGCTGCTGATCCACGGCGCCAACGACACGAACGTGCCGGCGGGCGAGTCGGCGCAGGTCGCCGAGGCCCTCGCCGCCCGGGGCGTGCCGCACGGGCACCTGGTGCTCGACGGGGAGGGGCACGACTTTCTGACACGGGCCAACGCCGAGGCGGCCCGGACGGCCACCACCGCCTGGCTGACCCGGCACCTCGCCGCCACCGCGACCGTCGTCGGCTGAGGCGTTATCCTGCGCCGGTGGAGGTCGCGGCGCAGGACGAGCGGTTGGCCGCGGACCTGGGTCGCTGGCTGGCCGAGGTGACCTTCGTCGACCTGGACACCGACGAGGTCACCGCGCGGTTGATCGACTCGGTGGTGCGCTGGGCCGAGGCCCGGGGCTGGCGGGTCTACCGACGCGCGCCCAGCGTGCTGCCGTTGCCGCCGCCGCTGGAGCAGCGGCACTCGGTTCTCGACGTGGCGTGTGCCCGCCCCGACGGTCCGCCCGTCGTGGTGGAGGTCGACCACACCGACCGGGCCCGTACGGTGCAGAAGCTGCGCGCGGAGGCGGACGCCGGCCGGATCCCGATCTGGGTGCGCTGGGGCGTCGGGCGTTTCACCGCGCCGCCACCGCCGGTGCGGATGGTGACCGTCGAGGTGACCAGGCGGGCCGGGCCGGCCGGGCGCGGGCGTCTGCACAGCCGTGGCGGTGACCGGCCCGCCCCGGCCCACTCGACCGGCGGCGGCACGGTGACCCCGCAGGCGCTGCCGATTCCCTTGACCGACCCGGCGCCCGGGCCCCGCCGGGGACACGGGTAAGGGCACCTGAAGGAAATCGTAAGCGGGGGCCGGCAGAGTTCTGGGTGTCACCGGAGAGCACCACCGAACAACCAGGAGATCGCGATGCGCAAGCTCGTCAACTCGACCTACATCACCCTCGACGGCGTCATCGACAACCCGATGTGGACCATGCCGTACTTCGACGAGGAGGCCGCCAGCCTCGCCGGTGCCCAGACGGAGGAGGCCGACGCGATGCTGATGGGCCGGGCCACCTACGACGGCATGTCCGCCGCCTGGCCGACCAGGGACGAGAGCGACCCGACCACGGGCGCCGCGTACTTCAACAACGTCAAGAAGTACGTCGCCTCGACGACCCTGACCAACCCCACCTGGAACAACACGGAGGTGCTCCAGGGCGATCTGGTCGAGGCGGTCACCGCGCTCAAGGCCCAGGAGGGCAAGAACATCATCCAGTACGGTTTCGGCTCGGTCACCGCCGAGCTGATCCGCGCGGGGCTGGTGGACGAGGTCCGGTTCTGGATCCACCCCGTGCTGGAGGGCGGCCCCAGCCTCACCGCGCCGCTGACCGACGTCAAGGGGTCGTTCGACCTGATCGACACCCGGGTGCACAAGAGCGGCGTGATCGTCGCCTCGTACCGGCCGAAGACGACGGCCTGACCAGATCAGAGCTGGGCCCGGGCCTCACTCGGGCTCAGCTTCGCGCCCTCGGCGAGCAGCGCGTCGAAGCGCTCCGGCCCGAGCTCGGCCCGCAGTCGTTCGGTCACCCGGTCGGTGTCGTCGCGTTCGGCGGGTGCGGCAGGGGACCGCGTGGCGAGCCGGGCGGCGGCCGCCGCGCCCAGCAGCCGGGCGGCGACCTCGGGGGAGCGCACCGCCGCCGCCATCCCCTCCAGGGGGCCGACCGCGTCGCGCATCGTCGCCATCGCCTCGGCGGCCTCGAACGCCTCGATGTGCAGGGCCAACGCGGCGTCCGGGTCGCCACCCAACTCGACCGCGTAGCCCAGCTCCACCAGGATCATCGGCAGGTAGAGCGCCTGTTGACTCTCTCCCCGGCCCAGGTCGGCGAGGCGGCTGAGGTGGGTGACAGCCAGGTCGAGCTTGCCGTCGCGGCGGGCGGCCAGTCCAAGGCTCATCTCCGCGAAGATCACCGCCCCGGGCGAGCCCTGCTCCACCGCCAGGTCGTACGCGCGTTCGGCCAGTTCCCGACCCTGGGCGTAGTCGCGGGTCTGCACGGCGAGCCAGGCCAGCCAGGACAGCTCGGCGCAGACCTGCGGCCACAGCGCCAACTCCTCGGCCCAGCGCAAACCCTCCCGGTGCAGCGCGGCGGCACGCTCGTGCTCGCCGCGCATGTCGGCCAGCCCACCCACCCACTCGGTCGCCCGGAGCCGACCCCACCTGTCGCCGAGGTCGGCGAAGAGCGCGGCGCTGCGGGTCGCGGTGCGCTCCAGGGTGGTCTGGTCACCGTTGGCGTGGGCGATGTGGGCCAGGGAGGTGAGCACCGCGGCCTCGGTCCACCGGTCGGCCGGGGTGGTGGGCAGCAGCTCCGACACCAGGGCCAGGTCGCCGTGTTCGATCATGGCGTTGGCCGCGAACCACGCGGCGTGGCTGTCCGGGTCGGCGGCGATCGCGGTGCGTACGTCGTCGGGTGCGATCACCTCGCCCTGCGACAGGGCGAAACCGACCCGCCAGGGGGCCGCGCGGACCTCCTGTTCCGGATCACCGGGCAGGGCCAGCGCCCGCCGTGCCTCGGTGAGTCGGCCGCGCAGAAACCAGTACCAGCTCAGCGCGACCGCCAGGCGCAGCCCGCCGCCGTGCATCAGCGCCGACCGCAGGTTCGCCAGCTCGGTGTCGAGCAGCGTCAACCAACGCTGCTGGTCGGCCCCGCGCAGCCCGGGGTCGGCGCGCTCGGCCAGCTCGGTGTAGTAGGCGGCGTGCCGTGCGCGCACCTCGTCGGCGTCGGTCAGGCGTTCCAGGCAGAACGCGGCCACCGATTCGAGCAGCCGGTAGCGGGGGGCCGCGCCCGAGTCGTCGAGCACCACGAGCGACCGGTCCACCAGCCGGGCGAGGGCGTCCAGGTCGGTCTGGCAGACGTGTTCGGCGGCCTGCGGGGTGCACCCGTCCGGGAACACCGCCAGTTGGGCGAGCACCACCCGGTCGGGCTCGTCGAGGAGGTCCCAGCTCCAGCCGATCACCGCGGTGAGCGTCCGCTGCCGGGGCGGCACGTCCCGCTGCGCGGTGGTGAGCAGCCGGAACCTGTCGTCGAGCCGGTCCACCACCCCGCGTACGCCCAGCGCGCGGACCCGGGTCGCGGCCAGCTCCAGCGCCAGCGGCAGGCCGTCGAGGCGGCGGCAGAGCTGCGCCACCGCGGTCGCGGTCTGCTGGTCGAGGTGGAAACCGCGCTGCTGCGCGGCGGCGCGGGCGACGAACAGCCGGGCCGCCGCCGAGCGCCGGACCGCGTCCAGGTCACCGTCGTCCGGCACCGGCAGTGGGGGTACCTCCCAGAGCAGCTCACCGGTCAGCCCGAGTGGCTCCCTGCTGGTGGCGAGCACGCACACCCCGGGCACGTCGCGCAGCAGCCGGGCGACCAGCTCGGCGACCGGTTCGATGACGTGTTCGCAGTTGTCCAGCACGAGCAGCAGCTGCCGGTGCCGCAGGGCCGTGACCACCCGGTCGGCGGGGGACAGGGTCAGGCCGGCGGCCTCGTGGGCGCCCAGAGCGCCGAGCACCTGTTCGGCGACGCGTGCGTCACCGGCCGGGAGCGGGGCCAGCTCCACCAGCTGGACGCCGTCCGGATAGGACGCCGCGCGGGCTGTCTCGGTGGCCAGTCGGGTCTTGCCGACGCCACCGGGCCCGACGAGCGTGACCAGCCGCTGCCGGGGCAGCAGCGCCCGCAGTTCGGCCAGCGCCTCGCCCCGCCCGATCAACTCGTCGAGCGGGGCCGGCAGGCTGCTCCGGATGATCACGGCCTTCGGCGGGGCGCTCAGGTCGGCGTCCTGTTCGAGGATCCTGCGGTGCAGGGCGACCAGCTCCGGACCGGGGTCGAGGCCCAGCTCCTCGGCGAGCCGGCCCCGCAGCTCGGCGTAGCTGTCCAACGCCTCGGACTGGCGGCCGGCCGCGTACAACGCGCGCAACTGCACAGCCCGCAGGCCCTCGCGCAGTGGATGCCGGGCCACCAGCTCGGCCAGGTCGGCGGCCACCAGGTCGTGCTCACCCCGAGCCAGCCGGGCCTGCGCCAACCGCTCCTGGACGACGAGGCGCTGTTCGGCGAGTCGTCCCGCCTCGGCGCGCACGAACTCGGCGTCGGCCACGTCGGCGTACGCCTCGCCACGCCACAACGCGAGAGCCTCGGTCAGCGGCTCGACGTCGGCACTGCGGGCCAGCTCGTCGAAGCGGCCGACGTCGACCGTGTCGACCCGCAGCAGGTAGCCGGGTGGCCGGGACTCGACCAGCTCGCGGGCGCCGGGCTCGGCATCGTTGAGCGCCTTGCGTAGCTGCGACACCCGCACCTGGAGGGCGCCGGCCGGGTTGGCGGGGGCGTCGTCACCCCACAGGTCGTCGATGAGGCGGTCCGCCGAGACCACCCGGTTGCGGTTGGCCAACAGGTCGGCCAGCAATGCCCGTACCTTCGTGCCGGGCACCACCACCGGCTCGCCGGCGTCGGTGGTCACGGCGAGCGGCCCGAGCACCCCGAACTGCACGGCGGTCATCCTAGTCGCGCGGCTCCGACCCGAGGCCGACCCGGAGCGTGTCCGCCGGTCGCCGCCGCACCGGTGTTCAGCCGGCCGATCGCAGCAGCGGCACCGGCTCGGCGTCGCCGAGCAGAGCACGGGCCTGCCGGGCCAGCAGGTGGTGCTGGGCCGCGTCGGCGAGTTGTTCGGCCATCCGGGCGTGCCGCGCCGCCTCCTGGTGCCGGTCGGCCGCCCGGTACGCGCCGGCCAGGCCGAGGTGCGCGTTGACCTCGGCCCGGCGGTAACCGATCTCCCGGCCCAGCCGCAACGCCTGGTGCAGCAACTCCAGTGCCGATGCCGGGCCGTGCAGGCCGAGCGTGGCGGTGCCGAGGGTAGCCAGGGCCTCCGCCTCGACCCGGCGTCGACCGATCGCCCGGGCGATGCTCAGACACTCCTGGGCGAGGCCGTGCGCCTTGGCGTGGTAGCCGAGGTCGACGTACGCGGCGGCGAGCTGGTCAAGGTCAGTCGCGACGCCGTAGCGGTTGCCCACCTGTCGACGGAGCACCACGGCCCGGGTGAGGTGCAGCACCGCCAGGCCGGGCCGGCCGAGCGCGCGCACACCGACCGCGAGGTTGTGCAGGACGTTGGCGATGTCGTTGAGCGGCTGCTCGGCGACCTCGAGGGACGTGTAACCCTCCATCGCCGCCTGCTGGGCCCGGACGGCGTCGTGCACCTGGCCCAGCTCCAACTGCACGACGCCGAGGTTGCCCAGGCAGCTCCACTCGGCGTGCCGGTTGCCCACCTCGCGGTAAAGCCGCAGCGCCTGCGCGTAGCACTCGCCCGCCTCGGTCAGCTGACCCTCCTCCCGGTGCACGATGCCCAGGTTGTTGAGAATGGACGCCTGCCCGGCACGGTTGCCCAGACGCAGCTGGATGGTCAGAGCCGTCTGGAACCGCCGCCGCGCGTCGGCGTAGTCGGCCCGGCTGGCGCTCAGTGTCGCCAGACTCGACTGCATCGCGGCCACCCCCGGGTCGTCGCCCTCACGTTGGGCCTGAGCCAGACCCAACTCGACGACCTCGCGCCATTCGCCGTGTGCCCCGGTCTCCTGGAGGTAGCCGCGCATCCGGTCGGCGAGGTGCCAGGCGATCTCACGTGGGCCGTGCTGTGCCACGTGCCGGATCGCGCTGAGCAGATTGGCGTACTCGGCGTGGAACCAGCTCGGCTGCTCGGGTTGCGCGGCCACCGCCGTGCGTCGGACCGAGCCGGCGGGTCGGGGGAGGAACGCCATCCGGGGGTAGTTGCGCCGCGCCAGCGCGTCGGCGATGGCCAGGTACCCGTGGAACAGCCGCCCCAGGGCTTCGGCGCGCTGGTCGACGGTGTCCTCGTGCTGGGACTGCTCTGCCGCGTACAGGCGGATGAGGTCGTGGGTCACGAACCGACCGCCCTGGGCGGCGGGGCGGACCAGGTGGCTGCTGGTCAGGGTGCGCAGCATGGCGTCGGCCGTGGACCAGTCGACGTCCGCCAGCGCAGCCAGATCCTCGGTGGTGAAGCAGTCGGTGGGGGTCGACCCGAGCAGTCGCAGCGCCCGCCGCTCGGCACCGCCGAGCCGTTGATAGGACGGTGTGATCGCAGCGCGCAGCGCCACTCGGGGGTCGCCGGGCACCGAGAGGCCGCCGAGCCGGTCTCCGTCCCGCAGTCGCCGCACGTACGCTCGGGCGTCGTCCGGACCGGTCGTGGACAGGTTGGCCGCCGCGATCCGCAACGCCAGCGGGAGATTTCCGCAGAGCGCGGCAAGGTCGTGGACGACATCCGGCGCCACCGTGAACCCGTGGTCCTGGAACACCGCGATGAGCAGGTCGGCCGCGGCATCCGGGCTGAGCGGGTCGAGACCGACGGCCCGCCCGCCGTGCAGCGCCACCAGCGCGCCGAGCGTGCTCCGGCTGGTCACGATCACCGCGCATCCGCCGGCGCCCGGCAGCAGCGGCTCGACCTGCTCCGCCGAGGCAGCGTCGTCCAGGACGATGAGGACGCGGCGACCGGCCAGCGCCGCCCGTAACGCGGCGGCACGGGCGTCGGTGGTGGCCGGTTGGGCTGCTGGGGGCACGCCCGAGTAGGTGAGCAGCTCGGACAGGACGTCGAAGGGGCGGGCCTGATTCCTGTGCTGGCCGCGCAGCCGCACGTACCACTGGCCGTCGGGGAACTCGTCTGCGAGTCGGTGACCCAGGTGGACGGCGAGGGCCGTCTTTCCGATGCCCGGAGCGCCCGACACGGACACCAGGGGTAGGCGACCCTCGCTGGCGGCGGCGACGATGGAGCGCCGGATGGCCTCGACTGTCGCGACTCGGCCGTGCAGCACGCCGATATCGGCCGGGAGCAACGACATCGGTGGCACCGCGGGGGTCGCCCTGGCCGCCGCCGGAGGTGGTCGCCAACTCAGCGCGGGGTCGGCGCGAAGCACGCCGTCGCGCAGCTCCCGCACCGCCGGCCCGGGGTCGACGCCCAGCTCCTCGGCGAGGATCGCGGCGAGCCGGCGGAAGGCGTCGAGGGCTTCGGCCTGCCGTCCGTCGCGATACAGCGCGAGCATCAGCTGCGCCCACAGCCCCTCGCGCAGCGGGCTGCGCCTGGTCGCCCGCCGTAGCTCCGCGAGGATTTCGGCGTGCCGACCGAGGGTGAGCTCAGTGTCGAAATAGACCTCGGCGGCGCGCGCCCACCGCTCGCTCAGCGCCGGCACGTCCTCGCGGTGCAGCACCTCGGAGTCGACATCCGTCAACGGCTCGCCGCGCCACAGCGCCAGCGCTTCCCGGAGCAGGTCGGCTCGGCGTCGTGGGTCGGCGGTGTGGCCGGCCGCCACGAGCGCGTCGAAGCGGGAGAGGTCGAGGGCGGCCGGGGGAAGCTCCAGGAGGTAACCGCCGGCGCGCGTCTCGATCAGCTCACCCGGGGGGCCCTCGATGGTCAAGGTGCTGCGCAGCCGCCGAACCAGCGAGTGCAGCGCGGCGCGCGCGTGGGCGGGCGCCCCGGTGCCCCAGACCCGGTCAACAAGCGTGGGGACGCTCACCGTCTCGCCCCGGTTGAGCAGGAGCGTGGCCAGCAATGCTCGCTGGCGGTTGGCCGGGACGGGGATCGGGCGGCCGTGTCGAGCGACGCGCAGCGTGCCGAGCACGGCGAAATCCCACTCCACAACGGCCCCCAGCATCGGCCGACCAGACGCCTCGCGACGTCGACCGACAGCGACGGTAACACGACGGTCCGACACGGCGGTGTCGTCGTTGACGCAGGGTGATCACCCAGATGCGGGGCGCGTGACAGCGCGATGACAGCGCTTCGACGATGGCCGCTGCGACGGTGCTCCGGGGATGAGGAGGAGCAGGTGACGCAGCTGGAGTTTCGTATTCTGGGGCCGATCGAGGCCGTCCGCGCCGGTCAGCCGGTGCGCCTGGCGGGCCCACAGCAGCGCTCGGTGCTGGCGGCGCTGCTGCTGGCACGCGGCCGGATGGTGCCGGTGGGCCGGCTGGTACGCCTGCTCTGGGCCGAGCAGCCACCGGCGACGGCGCGTACCCAACTGCGCAAGCGGGTCTCCGAGCTGCGCGCGGCGCTCGGGGCCGACCGCATCCGCTCCTGGCGCGACGGTTACGCGGTCCGGTTGGAGGCAGGTGAGCTGGACCTCGACCGGTTCGTCGACGAGGTGCGACGGGCCGCTGTGCTGCGCGACGCGGGCCGGCCGGCCGAGGCGTCAGCCGTGTTGACGGCGGCTCTCGGCTGGTGGCGCGGGCCGGCGTTGGCCGACGGCACCGAGGAGCTGACCGACGCGGAGGCGGCGCACCTGGAGGAGGCGCGGCTCGCCGCGATCGAGCAGCGGATGGCCGTGCGGTTGGACCTGGGCCACCACCCGCAGGTGATCGGTGAGCTGATCACGTTGGTACGCCGGCACCCGTTCCGAGAGCGGCTGCGCGGACAGCTGATGCTGGCGCTGCACCACAGTGGACGTACGGCCGACGGCCTGGGTGTCTACCGGGACTGGCGGGCCGAGTTGTCGGCGCAGCTCGCCATCGAACCGGGACGGGAGCTACGCGAACTGCACCGCGCCCTGCTGTCCGGGGATGTCTCCCGCTGAAAACGGTGGTGCCGGGCGAGGGCTGGATGGCCCCCGCCCGGCTGGCCGTCATACGCAGGAGACGCCCCAGTAGTGCGAGCTGATCTGGTTGTCGGCGGGGGTGCCGTCCCTGAACGACTGATAGCCGAGGGTGAAGTCAGCCCAGTAGTCGCCGCGGGAGAGGCACATGCTGGATCCGCTCAGGAACGTCCCGGCGTGCATCCGTACCGCGTCGTAGGTGTGGGGGACCCCGTTGTTCCAGACCGACGTGGCGATGTCGTCGAAGCCGTAGTCGCCGCCGCAGCCCCACTGGCCGGTCGTGGCGGCGCCGCCCGGGTTGATCCAGTTTCTGGCGTTGCCCGCCCAGGCGCACCAGCGGCCACCCCACCAGGCGTGCTCGTAGGCGTAGAAGTAGCCGTCAGCCGCTGCCGCCGTTCGCACGCCGTCCGACGGGGTTCTCCGGGGCACGTCGACCCGCTCAGCCCGGCCGTCGCGGTCCGACGGCGCAGCCTGGCTGGCCGACCCGGCCGGCCCGGGTTGCGCGGGGGAGGCGGCCGCCGGCGTGCCGGACAGCAGCGTGGCGAGCATCGCGCCCCCCGCCATGACCAGGTGGATACGTCTCATCTCGTCCTCCTTCTCGCCGGGCGACCATCGCCTCGGCGTTCATTCGTGCTCGGCGGCGGCCATGGCCCGGGCCCGGGGGAGAGCCCCGTGCTCCAGCCGGTTCCTGGCCGCCACGTCCTGGTGGTACGCGGCCGTCAGCTCGTCGCCGTGGCGGGCGTCCAGCGCCCGTGTCGCCGCGGCGAGGCCGTTCTGGGCGCACCGCGCCTCGGCGACCGCCGCGGCGATCTCGTGCGCCCGCCCCCGGGTGCCGACGCTCTCCCGCAACCGCTCGGGAGTGTCCGCGGCGTACCCCTGTTGCCGCAGGCACCGCGCCCAGGGCCGGAGCGCGGCCGTCCAGGCGGGATCGGCGAGGACCCGCCGCTGCCGCAGGTACGTCAGGTCGGCGACCACCTTGCTCGACCGGTACCACTCGGCCAGGTCGCCGTAGAGCAGTCGCTGCGCCTCTGACGTGCACCCCTCGGCGCTGCGCCGCATCACGCCGCCGGAGGGGAGCCGCGCCTCCAGCCCTTCCGGGCGGGCGCCGTTGAGCGCGGCCAGGAACGCCTCCCGGCGCTCGGGGGACAGGCCGCTGACGTAGCGCTGGTTGGGGTCGGCGCGCCGGCGGGCGTCGACCGCCTCCACCAGGTCCGAGCCGAAACCGTGCTTCCGCGCCCACGCGACGTCGTCGACGACGTACGGGAAGGAGAGCAGCTCATCGGCGGGTGGCGACGTGCCCAGCCACATCTGGAATCCGGCGCGGATCATGCACTCCCGGGTGAGAAGTGACTCGGCGCGGATGAGGATCCGCCGATCCTCGGCCCCGACGGGTCCGGCCGGTGCCGGGTCGGTTGACGGTGTGCTGATCGGCGCCGTTCGGGCCGACGTCGAGCCGGGCCGGGCTCCGGCGATCGACGACGCGGCCAACGGCAGTGCCACGGCGAGGGTGACGATGACGACGATCGCCCGCCGACCGGGCCGGAGGGCTCCGGGTGTTCCGGGTACTCGCATGGGCCGAGCAGACCAGCGCGGTGTTCCCTTTTCGTACCGTCGCCGTACCGCGTGCGTGCGGCTCGCCAACATTCGCGGTGCGGCGCTCGTGGCGTGCGGACGGATTAACGGGTAGAAACATGTCAACCCCTTCCGGTCCGGCCCAACCTCCGGCGGCAAGGGTCAGAGAGCGCTCTCACAGCCCCCAGCTGTGCCGGGGAACACGTCCGGCCAGCGGAGAGGACGAACCACATGACAGCCCCGTCCCCAGCCGTGCGTCGGAGATCCGGTCGCACCCTCCTGCTCGCCCTGGTGTTGACCACCGCCACCACGATGACCAGCACGGCGGCCACCGCCGGCCGCCCGACGCACGGCGCACCCGACTTCGGTCCGAACGTGACGATCTTCGACCCGTCGATGCCGGTCGGCGAGATCCAGCAGACCCTCGACGCGGCGCACGCCCGGCAGGTCGACAACGAGATGGGCACCGCGCGGCACGCCTACCTGTTCAAGCCGGGCACGTACGGCACGGCCGAGCAGCCGTTGCAGGCCAAGGTCGGCTACTACACCGAGGTGTCCGGCCTGGGCGCCTCGCCCACCGACGTCGCGATCAACGGCAAACTCGAGGTCTACAACCGCTGCCTGGCCGACGGCGGCACCGGCAACTGCCTCGCGCTTGTCAACTTCTGGCGCACCCTGTCCAACCTCTCGCTCACGATCAACGCGGCCGGTCAGGACGGCTGCCGGTCGTCGGCGAACTTCTGGGCGGTGTCCCAGGCGGTGTCGATGCGCCGGCTCAACATCGGCGGCGGCGGTCTGTCGCTGATGGACTACTGCACCGCCGGCCCGCAGTACGCCAGCGGCGGGTTCATCGCCGACTCGCGGCTGCCCGCGACCACGAACGGCTCACAGCAACAGTGGTTGACCCGCAACAGCGAGGTCGGCGGCTGGTCCAACGCGGTGTGGAACCAGGTGTTCGCGGGGGTCGAGGGCGCGCCTGACGACGCCACGTTCCCCGATCCGCCGTACACCACCCTGGAGACGACCCCGGTCAGCCGGGAGAAGCCGTACCTCTTCGTCGACGGCAAGGGTCGCTACCAGGTACGGGTGCCCGCCGCGCAGCGCGACAGCCGGGGCGTCTCCTGGGCCGACGGCATGACGCCGGGGCGGACCATCGGGATCGGGGACTTCTTCATCGCCAAGCCGTCCGACTCGGTACGGGTCATCAACAGCCAGTTGGCGCGCGGCAAGCACCTGCTGCTCACCCCCGGCACGTACGACATCGCCCGCAGCATCGAGGTCAGGCGGCCGGACACCGTGGTGCTCGGTATCGGGCACGCCACGCTCACCGCCGTGAACGGCGCGATCCCGCTGGACGTGGCAGATGTCCCCGGGGTGATCGTCGCCGGTGTCACGATCGACGCCGGCACCGTCGAGTCGCCGGTCCTGTTGCGGGTCGGACGCCAGCACGGCCGCGACGCGAGCAACCCGCGCAACCCGACCACGCTGTCCGACGTGTACTTCCGGGTCGGCGGCCCGCACATCGGGCGGACGAACACCGCGCTGGAGGTCAACAGCGACAACGTGCTCATCGACCACACGTGGGTGTGGCGCGGCGATCACGGCGTGGAGGGCTTCACCGAGGGTGTCAACGGTGACACCGACCGCTGGCGTACCAACACCGGTCGGTACGGCGCCGTCATCAACGGCGACCACGTGACCGCGACCGGCCTGTTCGTCGAGCACTTCCAGCGCTACAACACGGTCTGGAACGGCGAGCACGGCACCACGATCCTCTACCAGAACGAGCTGCCGTACGACCCGCCGACGCAGGCCGACTGGATGAACGGCGCGGTCGAGGGCTGGGCCGGGTACAAGGTCGGTGACCGGGTGCGTCACCACACCCTGTACGGCGGCGGGGTGTACGTCTTCAACCAGAACAACCCGTCGATCCACACCGAGAACGGCTTCGAGGTGCCGAACCGACCGGGGGTGCGGCTGCACCACATCATGACCGTCAACCTCAGCGCCGGAACGATCGACCACGTGGTCAACGGTGTCGGTGACGCGGCCGACATGACCAGGGTCGGCGCTCCGGTCTACCTGACCCAGTACCCGACCTCATAGCGGTTCGGGCGTAGCGACGGTGCCGGAGCCGGCGTTGGCTCCGGCACCGTCCTAGGTGGCGAGAATCCCCGTCAACGGTCTTGAATTCCTATCGTGTCGGTAGGAAAATATGGGAATGCCGGTTGGTCCGTTCCTCACCTCGCGTCGGGTCGTCGACCTGATGCGGACCGCCAGTGAGCTCTGTCCGGGCGCACCGACCACCCACTGAGCACCGCAGCACCGCACTCCTCCTCCGGCCGCACGGCCGGATCGCGCGTCGGCTCGTGACCTCCGCTCACCGGCGCGGCTCCGCACGCTCGTCACCGCACGCCCGACCGATCCGGCACCGCCGGATCGGTTCACAACCATGGAGTACGCCATGACATCCGACCAGTCACCGCCCACCCCACCGACGGCCGGCGAGTCCCGGCTCGCGTTCAACGAGGACTGGGTGGCGACCATCCTCGGCCTGGCCCTGCTCGCGCTGGTCCTGCTCGGTGCCATCCCCGCCGGGCTGGTGCCCTGATGACCGCCGACGCGACCCGCACGGGCAGTGAGGCCGACACGGCCGACGCCACCGGTGTCGACGACGCCACCCGCGCTGACGACGCGCAGGCCGACGACCTGGTCGAGCCCGCCAGTTCGGCGACCACCGCCGATCCGGTGGAGCCGACGAGCGTGGCGCGTGACGGGGCGTTCTGGGCCTGGACGGCGCTCGGTCTGCTGATCGTGGTCGGTCTCGCCGCGTTCACCCGCTACCTGGAGCAGAACGTCCCGGCCTGGGCCGAGGGCACGGCCGTCGAGGACATCGGGGCGGCGATCGAGTACCCGGTCTACGCGATCCTGCTCGGCCTGCTCGGCAACGTCGCCGTCACGGTGCTCGGGTGGCGGGACCGGATCGCCGCCGCGTTCCGGACCGAGTTCTTCATCAAGACGGGTCTGGTGCTGCTGGGGGCGTCGATCAACCTGGCCGTCATCGCCAGCGCCGCCGGACCGGCGATCGCCCAGGCGATCCTGCTGATCAGCGGGGTCTTCCTGTTCACCTGGTGGTTGGCCGGCAGGTTCGGCCTCGACGACAAGCTGCGGGCGCTGCTCGCGTCGGCGGTGTCGATCTGTGGGGTCAGCGCGGCGATCGCCGCCGCCGGTGCGGTGCGGGCGCGTCGTGAGCAGTTGGCCTACACGGCGAGTCTGGTCATCGTCTTCGCGCTGCCGTCCATCTTCATCCTGCCCTGGTTGGCCGACGTGTTCGGGCTCTCCGACGCGGTGGCCGGCGCCTGGATCGGTGGCAACATCGACACCACCGCCGCCGTCACCGCCGCGGGAGCCCTCGCCGGTGAGGAGGCGCTCCAGATCGCCAGCATCGTCAAGGTCACCCAGAACGCCCTGATGGGTGTGGTCGCGGTCGCGCTGACCGCGTACTTCACGCTGCGGGTGGAACGACGGCCCGGCGCGGCCCGACCGGGCCTCGGTGAGCTGTGGACGCGGTTCCCGAAGTTCGTCCTCGGCTTCATCGCGGCCTCGGTCATCGCCACCTGGTACCTCGACGGGGCCGGTGCGGACGGCAAGGCCACCATCGCCATCGTCAACGACCTGCGCGTCTGGTTCCTGATCCTGGCCTTCGTCAGCATCGGTCTGGAGGTCCGGGTCGCGTCGCTGCGGGAGGCGGGCTGGCGACCGGTGGCGGTGTTCGCCAGTGCCACAGTGTTCAACCTGGCGTTGGCGCTCGGCCTGGCGTCCCTGCTGTTCCGCAACTTCTCGGCCTGAGTCGGCCGGCCCGCCGCCCCTGCGGACGGTGGTGGGGCCGGAGCCGCGTTGGCTCCGGCCCCATCGCGATCAGCGGGGTGGAGTCGTCGAGGTGGTCGGAGCGCGGTGCGACCGGCCCGATCGGGTGTGCGAGGTGGGTGTCTTCACCGGCTCGAACGGAAGGTCCTTCCTGGTCCGTTCCGGGATCGCCAGGAACGACGCCGCCGTCTGGTTGTGCCGCTTGGCGCGACGAGGTGTGGACGCCGCGGCCGGGGTGTTCTTCGTCGAGCGGCTGTGCCGGGCACCGGCCTTGTGCCGGCCGGTGCCGCTGGCGCCGGTGCGCGCCTCGGCTCCCGCGACGGTCACCGGGCTGGGAATCAGCACGGGGCGTGCGCTGGTGGCGCGGCCCGCGCGCCGGTGCCGTGCGCGCCCGCTGCCGGTCTTGAACCCGAGGGCGGGACGTTCCACCAGGTGCCAGGATCCGACGGCGAACAGGAGGGCGCCGAGCAGGCTCAGCACGATGTAGCCGAGCATCCCGAACCGGGTTCCGCCGAGCAGGGCGATCATCTGCTGCACGGGGAAGCCGTAGATGTAGATGCCGTACGTGTAGTCATGTCGGCGGCTGATGCCGGACAGCCGCTTCGGCAGCGCGACGGCCGCGAAGAGCACCAGGTAGGCGAACGCCGGCAGACCCACAGCGAAGAAGCCGCCCAGCCAGAGCGAGCCGACCAGCGCGACGCCGGCCAGCACGGCCAGCTCCCTGGTCACCGGAATCCGGTGTGCGTACAGGCGGGCGGCGGCGCCGAGCAGGAACAGGAAGCCGAGCATCAGCGTCCAGTCGGCGGCGAACGCGCCGAGCAGCGGGAACGGCCCGATCGCACCGTGTTGCGGCGGGCGGGAGCTCCAGGTCGGTGCCGTGAAGAAGTCCCGCAGGATCAGGGCGTAACAGATGGCGGTCAGGACGAGCACCGCACGAGGGGCCCGGTGCAGCACCGAGGTCAGCACGAGGATGGCGACGATGCCGTAGAACGCCAGGTCGTACCGCAGAGTCCACAGTGAGCCGTCGAACGCGCTCGGTCCGCCGACGATCAGGCCGTACGGGGTGTCGGCCAGCAGCCCGGAGATGGGGAACTGCTCCATCGAGGCGAGGAAGTTCGTCGTGACGTAGTCGAAGGGCCCCTCGGGGTGCCCCCAGAACCCGTCGAGGTTGCCGTTCTCGTACAGCGCCGCCAGCGGCGCGAAGACGAACGCGGTGACCAGCAGGCAGGCCCACAACCCGGGGAAGACCCGCAGTACGCGGGCGCGGACGTACTGGCGCAGCGTGGAGCGCAGGGCGCTGTCGGTGATGAGGAATCCGGAGATCAGGAAGAATCCGTACAGGCACATGGTGCCGAGGTCGCTCTGCCGGCCGAAGGTGGCCGCCCCGAGGTTGTGCTGGCCGAAGCCGAGCGGGCCGGCGTGCGCGATGATCACGCCGCACGCCATCGCCAGCCGAAGTACGCCGAAGGCGTTGTGCTGGGCGGAGTATCTGCCCTGCAGCGTCGCGGAACGCTGCTCGTTTAACCTCGCCTGCACCTGACGACTCCTCTGATCACTGAACTGTTCGGACGACAGATCGGAGCGCTGCCGATCGATGTGCCAATTATCAGTGGGTCAAAGAGCTTTGTCCGGATTTTGGGTTGATTGTCCCTATCGGTCAGGGTTCAGGTGACGGCAGCGGCGGCGCGGCGACGCTGCACGACACGACGGGCCGGAACGTTCAGGAGCCCCGCAAGGGCGACGACGGAGCGGTCACTCGCCCGCCCGTCGCCGAACGGCGAATCGACGACGGCGGCCCGACCGCTGGCGAGGTGGCGCAGCCCGGCCGACAGGAGCCGTTCGGGGTCGGTGCCCACCAGCTCGCCGCGGCCCGGCGTCAGGGCCTCCGGACGTTCCGTGGTGTCCCTGGTGACCAGCAACGGCACCCCCAGTGTGGCGGCCTCCTCCTGGAGCCCGCCCGAGTCGGTGACGACCAGGTCGGCTGCGCGTAGCAGCCCGACCATCTGCGGATAGGGCAGCGGCGGCGTGACCCGGGCATTGGTGATTCCCGCGAAGCCCGCGGTGACCTCCGCGCTGAGCTGCGGATTCGGATGGGTGACCATGACGATCTGAACGTCGGGGCACGCGCGTGCCAAGCGGCGAAGCCCGTCCACTGTGGCGGCGACCCCGTGGCCCCAGTTCTCCCGGCGGTGCACGGTGGCGACGACGAGCTTGCGGGCCGGCTCGACCCAGTCCGGTGCCTGCGCCGTGCCGCGCGCGACGAGGTCCTGGAGGGCGTCCACGACGGTGTTGCCGGTCACCACTATCGCCTCGGAGCGAATGCCCTCACCGATGAGGTTCGCCCTGGCCGCCTGGGTGGGTGCCAGGTGCAGTGCGGCGATCCGGGCGAGCATGGCCCGGTTGGCCTCCTCCGGGAACGGCCGGTCCAGGTCGTTGGTCCGCAGTCCGGCCTCCAGGTGGACGACCGGGACGTGCCGCCAGAACGCGGCCGTCCCGCCGGCCAGGGCGGTCGTGGTGTCCCCTTGCACCACGACCGCCGCTGGACGGTGGTGTGTGAGCAGCTCGTCGATTCCCGTGATCAGTGCTGCCGCCAGTTCGGCAAGCGAGCCGGTACGCCGTTGCGGGCGCATGCTCACCTCCGGACGGAGACCGAACGGAGCGAGTGCCTCGGCGACGCGTCCCGGCTGTTGACCGGTATCCGCCACCCGTACCGTGAACCTCGGATCATCGAGGAGACGGCGGACCAGAGGCGCGGTCTTCACTCCTTCCGGCCTGGTGCCGGCCAGGATCAGGACCTCTCGCGGTGTCGACCTGCTCGCACACATGTGGGGGTCAGCTCCGGGCAGCCGCGCGGCGACGCCGGTAGAGCGAGAACCCGCCGGTGGTGCCGGCCACGAGCGCGCCGATACCGAGCGCGAGCGGTGCCCCGGCGAGCGGGATCACCGGAATGGGGGGCGCGACCGCGTTGGCCCCGCAGCTCGACGTGCCGATGGTGACCCCGGCCAGCGCCCCACCGAGCGCCGTCAGGTTCAGCGCCGTGACGGTGAGCTGACCCACGCCGGAGCTGGACTGGTCGTTGAGGGTCAGGTCGAGAAGCCCCGGGATGCTCAGGCCCGTGTCCGGCGCCGGGTTGGCCGGCAGGCTGAGCAGGGTCGTCTCGATGCCCAGGACCGTCGAGACGATCCGGGCGTTGACCAGACTCGCGGTGCCCGTCGCCGACGGGCTGCTGGTGGCGGTGCACGACGAGTAGATGGCGTCGGCGACGAGTGAGATCGAGGCGAGGCCGCTGGTCCCGAGGGTCAGGGTCACCGCGGCGCCCGGCGTGACGAGGCACGATCCACCGGGGCCGATGGTGATCGAGCCGCCGGTGCCGAGCACACCGGCGCAGGCCGCCGACGTGCCGTCGTTGAACGCCCGGACGCTCTGGCCCAGCACGCCGGCGGTGATGACGGTCTGCGCGCCGAGCACGGCCAGCGGGGGATTCTGGTTACCGGAGATCGACTCGGTCGTGCCGTCGTTGGTGGCCGACGCCGTGCCGGAGCTGGCGAGGCCACCACCGAGCAGGCTGATCTGAAGCGCCGAGGCGGAGGACTGGGAGGTGTCGGCCATCGCCGGAGAGGCCGCCAGGACGACCATGGCGAGGCCACCGGCCAGCACCGCGGCGGTGCGGGCGAGACCGGATCTAACTCGTGGCATAGATGTCTACTTTCTGATGTGGGCGATTGCGGGGCGGTCTGTGGTGGGGGTGGTGAGGTGTGTGAGGTGACTGAGGTGCCGGGGCGGCCGGATCGACCGGGGTCCGTCGCTGCGGCCCTTCCGGCGGCGCCCCCCGTCCCGGTCCCGAGCAGGAACGTCGGCAGGTGGTTGCACCCGGCTCGGCTGGGTCGGCACGGCGGCCCGCCCCACGGCCGTCAGGCCGACGGCCACTCGGCCCACGGCCCGAGCCGGGGCCGGTTGGGGCTGCGGATCGCCGGCACGGGCGGTCTTCTGCCAGTCCGTGCGGGCCGTCAGCATGCGGGCGAAGGCCAACCAGACCGCCAGCGACTGGGCGTAGCTGTACAGCCAGTGGCAGACACCGAGCAGCAGGGCCTTGGACATCGACAGCTGCGGCTCACAACGGATCCGGTAGACGATGCCCCACAGGGCGAACGGTCCGATGCCGAAGACGAGCACCAGCGGGGGTACGCCCCAGCCGCCACTGCTCCACCAGCCGCGAAGTCCGCCCATGGTGTTGTCGATGTAGTACGACATCACCACCAGGCAGGCGACGTAGATCGGTGTGCCGAGCAGTTGGGCCCACGGTGCGGCCAGGAAGTGGGCGATCTCCAGGGTGGCCGAGTTGCGGATTCGCGGCGAGCGCAGCACCTTGCCCAGATAGCGGCCACACTGCATCGACCCCTGGGCCCAGCGGGTGCGCTGCCGCACCAGCGGGCGGATCCGGGTCAACGCCTCCTGCGCCACCCAGCTCTCCGGGCAGTACTCGGTGCGCCCGCCGGCCAGCAGGATGTGCAGGCCCAGCTCGAAGTCCTCCAGGAGGGCGCCGTGCCACGGTGTGCCGTGCTGGTCGGCGATCTCGTTGAGCAGGGACAGCCGGGTGAACTGCCCGTTGCCGCCCATCGCCACGCTGCCGGTGCGCCGACGTAGCGACTGCATGGCGGCGATCGGGGCGCGGAACTCCATGTCCTGCAGTCGGATCAGCAGCCGTCCCCAGCCACTGACCTCGGTCGCCGGCGCGTACCGGCGCGGTGCGCACTGGAGCATCCGCACCTCCACCTGCACGGCGCCGACCTCCGCCGAGCCGAAGTACTGACGGCCGGAGAGGGCGACGGGACCCTGGGGGTCGAGTCGGCTGTCCGCGTCCAGGACGCCGACGATCACGCGCGTACGGTCCGCGTTGGCGGGCAACGACTGCTCGATGCGTCGCCAGGCGGCGTTGAGCGCGGCGCCCTTGCCCTGCCGTGCGTCGGGCAGCTGACGCTGGACCACGTGCACCCGCGGCTGGTCGGCGAAGGCTGCCAGCTCAGTGAGGGTGCCGTCGTCGGACGCGTCGTCGACGCACCAGACGGTCGCCTGCGGGAAGTCGCACAGTAGACGCCGCACGGTGTCGCCGACGACCGACGCCTCGTTGCGGCACGGCACGATGATGTGCCAGTCGAAGCTGTCCGGGCTGCCGCCCCGACTACGCACGCTCTTCAGGTGGAACACCAGGATGCTCAGCACGTACGCGCAGAAGCTGACGCACAGCAGGAACGCCGCCGTGTTGAGCAGGGCGAGGGACTGCGTCTCAGTGGACACCGGCGACCGTCCCGGAGATCCGCTTGGTCCGGCTGACCAGGACCACGAAGAGGATCGTGACGGCGATCAGACCGGCGGTCGTGATCACTGAGCCGATCAGCACGTGGCTGCGTTCGTAGCCCAGCTTGAAGCCCCAGGTCTGCATCGAGAGCACCACTGCGCCGAGTCGGAGCTGGTTGACCGTGACGAGCAGCACGACGGCCATCGCCAGGGCGTTCAGTCCACGTGTCAGTGAGATGCGGCGGAACCCGATCAACGTCGACGCGAGCACGATCGGCGGGATCAGCAGCATGGCGACCGAACAGCCGCTGGAGACCATGAAGCCGACCCAGCGCTCGTCCAGCGGGAAGATCACGGCCGCCCCGATGGATTTGGTGTCCGCCAAGCCGACGGCGTTGACGAGACGAGCGTTCAGCCAGGCCTCCGCGCTGGCGATGTCGTGCCACCGCCAGAGGGTGGCGACGGCGACGGCGACTCCGATCAGGCCACCCGCGCCGGCGCGCAGCCACGACCCGCGTCGGGGACCTGTCATCGCTCGCGGCCCAGCATGGCGACGAGCCACAGTGCCAGACCCAGCACGACCAGCCCGACGCCGACCAGCAACCAGGACTGAACGGCAACCCCGGTGGCGGCGAGGCCGCCACCGATGTGTGGCCCCTTGGTGGGTACTCCGTACATGCCAACTCCCTCGCTAAACCTGAAGGCCAGAATGGCACCGGCTAATCGGGCAAAGAGGATAAAGCGGCATACAGACCCTAAAGAGTGATTAAATGCTTCATGAGGGTGAGGTGGACAGCTGGATCCCTTGCCCCGCAACAGGTTCAGCGTCCCGAGAGTCGTGCAGAGGTGGTCAAGATGGTGACCGGTATCCCCGGCCGCACGGTCACGCCGGCGCCGTCGAGGTGGCGGGCGACGGCGGGCTGGAAGAAGGCGGGCCTCGCCCTGCTCCTGATGTTCGGCGTGCTCTGCGCGGGCCTCGTCACCGCCGGCTTCGGCCTCAAGCACCGGTACGAGAGCCGGGTGCAGCGCGAGGACATCCTCGGCGAGGGCACCCACGACGACCGCCGGTGGGAGTCCGGACCGCTCAATCTCCTGCTGCTCGGGTCGGACTCCCGCGACGGCGAGCCGGACCAGGCCCTCTACCCGGGGCAGCGGTCGGACACCATCATGCTGGTGCACGTCAACGCCGCGCGGGAGGCGGCAAGCGTCGTCTCCATCCCCCGGGACAGCTACGTCGACGTGCCCGCGGCGGGGCAGACCTGGGCCGGCGGCCCCAACAAGATCAATGCGGCGTTCGCGTTCGGCGGGGCCGCGCTGGCCGCCCAGACGGTCGCCAAGCTCACCGGGCTGCCACTCGACGGCGTGCTGGTGGCCAACTTCGCCGCCGTCCGCAAGCTCGTGGACGCGGTGGAGGGGATCAACGTCTGCCTGCCGTACACCGTCAAGTCCTCGGACACCGGCGTCACCTGGCCTGCCGGCTGCCACGACCTGGACGGCAAGGCGGCCGACGACCTGATGCGGCAGCGGCACGGCGTGCCCGGCGGCGACTTCGGCCGCATCCACGACCAGCAGCTCGTGGTACGCGCCCTGGCCGAGCGGGTCACCGCGACGAGTCTGCTCACCAGCCCGACCCGACTCGACCGGGTGCTCACCACGGCGGCCGAGTCACTCATCGTCGACCGCGACCTGAACCTCACCGACCTCGCTCTCGCCCTGCGCAAGGTGAAGCCGGAGACGGTCCAGTTCGTCACCGTCCCGTTCAGTGACGCGAACCTGCAGACCCCGGCCGGGTCCGCGGTGCGGCTGGACGAGGTCCGGGCCCCGGCGCTCTTCGCCGCTCTGCGCGAGGACCGGGTGGCGCAGTGGCTCGCGGCGAACCCGCAGGCACCACCGGCCAACTGAGCTGACTGAGCACGGGCACGAAGACGGCGGGTGGGAGGTCCTCGGACCTCCCACCCGCCGAGCCGGTCGGCGCAGCCCTAGCGCGACCGCCGCCAGTAGCGGCACGTCCAGTCCACCTGGTGCAGCTCGTCCTCGATGCCGTGCTCGGCACGGAAGTCGTCGACGGCCTGCTTGCAGCCGCGTACCGCGTGGTAGTCGTCGATGATCACGTAACCGCCGACGGAGAGCTTCGGGTAGAGCGAGCGCAGCGCCACCATCGTCGAGTCGTAGAGGTCCCCGTCGAGACGCATCACCGAGATCTGCTCCACCGGCGCGGTCGGCAGGGTGTCCGAGAACCAGCCCTTGAGGAACCGGACCTGGTCGTCGAGCAGACCGTACCGCTCGAAGTTCGCCTTCACCTGCTCCAACGACACCGCCAGGAAGGGCACCTGCCAGAGCGCGTCCTCGACGTCCTCGACCCGGTGCGCAGCCGGCTTCGGCAGCCCGCGGAACGAGTCGGCCACCCACACCGTCCGGTCCCGGTCGCCGTAGGCGCGCAGCATCCCACGCATGAAGATGACCGCCCCGCCCCGCCACACGCCGGTCTCGATCAGGTCGCCCGGCACGCCCCGCTCCAGCACGTCCTTGACGCACCGCTCCAGGTTGTCCAACCGGCGCAGCCCGATCATGGTCTCGGCCTCCGGCGGCCAGTCCCGGCCGGTGGCCCGCGCCTCCTCGTCGAAGGGGAACTGGAGCACCAGCTCCAAGCCCTTGCGTTGCAGCAGGTGTCGGCCGCGCTGGAGGATCCGGCCGTGCAGGGACCCCTGGCGTGGCTGGTAGGGCATCCACGTCTCGCGGAAGACGTACCGGGTCAGCGCCTTCTTGAGCAGATCGCAGTAGAGGGCGCGGGGGTCGTCCAGCGACGGCTCGGACGTCTGTGTCGGTACCAACATCTCACTCATCGGCCTATCTCCTTGTCAGTGTCGTAAGTAGCCAGCTGGGCGGGCCGCCGATCGCGGGCGGGCCGCCGATCGTCGTCAGCCCCAGCGCTCGGCGTCGCCGACGGCCACGGCCCGCCGCAGGACGACGGACCCGGTGGAGGGCTGTTCCGCGCTCGACCGCCCGGCGGCCAGCAGCTCCTGCCCGAAGACCGGCCAGCGGTCCGCCAGGCTGCCCATCGGAGCGTCCGGGGACGGCTCCGGCGGCGCTGCCTCCGCGACCGGCGGCCTCCAGAGCGTCTCGGGCCGGGCCAACGGCCGGCCGAGAACACTCACCGCCGCGGGAGCGCCGCCCCAGGCCGGAGCTGTGGGCTCGGGCTGGGCTGCGGGCTCGGCCTGGGCGGTGGGCGTCGGCACCTGCTCGGGCCGTTCCGGGACATCCGTCACCACCGGGTTCGGCTGGGTGACGGCGTCCTCGATCCGGGTCGGCTCGGCCGCTGCCTCGACGGGCGCCGGCACGCTCCCGGCCGGCTGACGATCGGCCGTCGTCCTGTCGACAGGCTTGCGCTCGGCCGTCGCACTCTCGGCTGGCTTGCGCTCGGCCGGCGCACTCCGCTCGACGGGCTTGCGGTCGATCGTGGTGCCGTCGACAGTCCTGCCCTCGACCGTCCTGCCGCCCGCCGCCGGCTCACCCGCGCTGTGGCTCTGCCGGCGATGCCGTCCGGGTGGCCCGGACTTGTCCTCGACGAGGGCGCTGACCAGCTCACGGATGACCGCGCCCTGGGCACCCGCCTTCGTCGCCGGCAGCGCCAGGGCGTCCTGGGTCGCGGTCGGCACCAGGGCCGGCTGCTCGCTGCCCGGCCGGTGGTCCGTCCGGGACACCGCCCCGATCACCACGACACCGGCCAGCGGAAGCCCGAGCTGTTGCACGAGCCGGGCCGCCCGGGTGCTGTCGTCCAGGTTCGTCCGGCCGGCGCGTACGACCAGCAGCACGCCGTCCGCGTGCTGGGCGAACGCCGAGATCTCCCGTCCGGCCAGGATCGGCGGCGCGTGGACGATCACGCAGTCCTCGTCCTCGCCCAGCGCGTTGAGCAGCCCACCCAGCTCGTGCAGGGCCTCCGTGTCGGCGCCCTCGCGGGGCTCGGCCGGCAGCACGGTCAGGGTGGGGAAGTCGACCAGGCGCACCGGTGGGCACTTCTGGGCCAGTACCTGCTGCCAGGTGTGCGGAGCGTCCGGGAAGTGGCCCGACAGCACCGGATCCCGTACCGCGCCGTCGACAAGCGTGGCCCGACAGTGCTCATCGGCCATGCCGAGACCGAGCAGAGCCGTCACCAGCGCCTTGCCGTCGTCGTCGTGGGCGCTGGTGACCAGCAGCCGTCGACGGGGCAGGGGAGCGGTGAGCACACTGAGCGTGGAGATCGCGGCGCGTACCGCGTCGGCGACGTCGGTGCGGGCGTACAGCGCGGCGGCGTGATGGCGGGCGAAACGGCGCGGCAGCTTCGGCAGCACCCCGACCACCGGAAGGCCCAGGCGCGCTTCGATCTGGCCGATGTCGCGCAGCCGGCTGTCGAACCGGTCGCGCAGAATTGTCGCGCCCCAGCCGGCCAGCAGCCCGGCCAGGGCCCCGAGCACGCCGTTCAGCAGCGGCTTCGGGAAGGCCGGCCGGGCCGGCGGGCTGGCGGTGTCGAGCACGCGTGCGTTGATGCTCGTGGAGCCGCCCATGTCGAGGCGGCCCAGCTGTTGGCTGACGGCGCGGGAGGCCGCGTTCGCGATCGCGGCGGCCTGCGTACCGGTGCTGGCGCTCGCGTGCACGGTGATGATCTGAAGACCGAGTTCGTACTCGCCGCTGACGTGGCCCACCACCGCCCGCTCGGGCAGTTGCAGCGACCGCGCCGCTTCCAGCGCGACCTCCCGCGACCCGACCAGTCGGGCGATGGTCGGCGTGAGGTTCTGCGCGAGGGCCAGATCCACAGGTCGGTCCTCGTCGGTCTGCTCGGCGCTGACCAGCACGGAGGCCTCCGCCTCGTAGCGCGCCGGGAGGAGCTGGGTGACTCCCTGGGCGGCGGCCAGGCCCGCGCACAGGCCGAGCAGCGGTACGCCCACCCGGCGCCAGGAGGCACCGAGCAGACCCTTGACATCTATCGACGCGCTCATCAGGCGATCGCCTCTCTGGTTGGGTGCCCGGCCTCGGCGGGCGATGTGCGGAGGGACCGGGCCGGGGACCGTAGTCCGCGCCAGGTCGTGCAGAGGGTGTCGGCGATGCGGTCCCAGCCGAACTCTGCGCCGGCGCGGGCCAACCCTCGGTTGGCCAGTTGGCCGGCGAGCGCGGGATCGTCGCGCAGTCGCGCGAGGCGGGCGGCGAGCGCGGGGACGTCGCCGGCCGGGAAGACGAGGCCGGCGTCGCCCACCACGTAGGGGATCTCGCCGACGTCGCTGCCCACGACGGGTACGCCACAGGCCATCGCCTCGACCAGCACCCGGCCGAACTGCTCGCGCAGCGGGATGCCGATCCACGGCAGGGTGTTGCGCTGCACGACCTCGACCGACGGCATCGCCAACACGTCCATGCCGTTGAGCAGCGTGGGCAGCTCGGCGTGCCCGGCCCAGCCGTGCCGGTGCACCCGGCCCGGCCGGCGCGCGGCGGCCCGCGCGATCTCGTCGCCGAGGCTGCCGTCTCCGACCAGCGACACGTCGCAGTCGATCAGCTCGGCCGCGCGCAGCAGGTCGACCACGCCCTTGTGCGGCTCGAACCGACCGACGAACCCGACGGTGAACGGGCGCGCGGCCGGATCGGTGGGCAGCGGGCGGAACATCCGGGTGTCCACACCGAGCGGCACGATCGTGGCCGCGCCCCGGTAACCCTTGATCCGCAGCACGTTCAGCGCCGCGGGCGTGATCGGGAAGGCGTGGTTGACCGACAGGTAGGACTGCCGCTCGATCCGGGGGAACGGCACCGGAAACCGGGTGACCACGTTCTGGGCGGCGTAGAGCGTGGTGGGCACCCCGGCCCAGCAGCGTTGACGCAGCCGCAGGGCCTGCCAGGTGGTGAGGTACGCGGCCTCGCCGATGACGTGCAGGATGTCCGGGCGGGCGGTGGTCACGTCGTGCTGGCCGGGCAGCCGGAACAGCACCGAGGCCATGTGCCCGGTCAACGACTCACCGAGCAGGTGCGGAACGATGTGGTACCGCAGCCTCTGGTGTCGGCGGGCCAGCCGGGCCAGTTCGCGTCGGGTCGCCGGGGACACGTCCGCGGCGAGCACGGTGAGGGTGACGCCCGGCTGTTCGCACAGGACGTCGAACAGGTCGGTCCAGTGCTCGGTGCGCTTGCCGACGACAGTTGTCAGGACGTGCATCACGCTCCTCCTCTCGTTTCAGGTCGGGTGACCGCGATTCGGCCGACGCGCGTCCAGGCCCGCAGTCGGGCCGTCCCGGCTCGGGGTTGCAGTGGCATCCGCGCCCCGGCCAGTCCGATACCGATCAGCGCGCGCAGCAGTACCGCACCGCGTACGGCACGCAGGGTGCCGGCTCGGTGGCGGGCGAAGAACCGCAGCATGCTGCGGTACAGGTGTGGCCAGATCCAGGCCGGGTCGGAGCTGCTCGCCCCGCCGGTGTGCACGGCGGTCACCGAGGGCACGTACAGCACCTCGGCGCCGCGCCGGGCCGCCTGGAGGCACAGCTCCTCGTCCTCGTAGTACAGGAAGTAGCCCTCGTCGAGGCCGCCGATGGCCACGAACAGCTCGCGACGCACCGCCAGGCAGGCACCGGAGAGCCAGTCCACCGCCACCGGCTGCGCTCCACGCACACAGGCGTCGTACGCGGCCCGGCGCTGTCGTCCGCTGAGCAGCCGTCGCAGCGAGACCGGCACCAGCGCCCCACCGAACCGGCTGGCCAACACGGTGACGAGGGATTCGAACCGGTGGGCGCTGATCGCCACCCGGCCGTGCGCGTCGATGAGCCGGGGTCCCGCGATGCCCACCGACGGCCGGTCGCGGATGACCCGGACCAGTTCCGCCACCGTGCCGGGGGCGACCACGCAGTCCGGGTTGACCAGGAGCACGACGTCGGTGTCGACTCCGGCCGCGGCCCGGTTCACGGCGGTGGCGAACCCGGTGTTCGTGGAGCTGGCGAGGACCGTCACCTCCGGGAAGCGGTGCCGGACGAGGTCGAGCGTGCCGTCGGTGGAGGCGTTGTCCACCAACCGCACCGGCACCTGGGCCTGCCGCAGCGCGGTCAGGGCGGCGACGATCTGTCGTTCCGAGTTGTGGGTGACCACCACGGCGGTGGCGTCCGCTGCTCTCATGCCGCCACCCCGGTTCGGGTCAGGGCGCCGCGCAGCAGCGGCGGGCGGGCGAGTCGTCGCAGTCGCGCGCCCTCGTGGTGTGCCGTGAGGAGGGTCAGCGCCGGCAGCAGGCCCAGCTCCCAGTGCCCGTCGGTCGGCGCCGCGAAGAGGGCGGCGGCCAGGAAGCCGCAGGACAGTGCCGCGAACGGCAGTGCGATCCCGTCCCTGCTGCGCAGGCCGACGCGGATGCTGCGCAGGATCGGCCACAGGACCAGCAGGAGGCCGACCAGCCCGAGGTTGGCAAGCACGGTGACGTAGAAGGCGTGGTACACCGGCCCGACGTCGGTGAAGGTGAAGCCGGACAGGTAGATGTCCGGCGTGGTCTGTCCGAGGCCGGCCCCGACCAGCGGCTGGTCGGCGAAGACGCCCAGGCCCACCTCGGATTCGACCCCCCGGTAGCCGGCGGACTGCTCGAACCCCTTGGTGATTTCCTCGGCCCGCTCCCGTACCCCTGGTTGCAGGGCGAGGATCCCGGCCACCGCGACCGCGGCCGCGGCGGTGGCGGCCAGGCCGGTCCGGACCGTGCGACCGCCGCGCACCAGCATGATCAGCGCGGTCAGTGCCGCGGCGAGCCAGATACCCCGGTACGACGCGAGGAGCACGTCGACGGCGAAGAACCCGCCGAGTAGGAGGGCGCCGGCCCGACGCCAACCCCGCACCCGGCCGGCGATCCAGATCAGCGCCGGGATCGCCATGAGGGTGATGAGCCCGCCGTGCCGCCCCGGCGCCGCCACCGAGATGGCGGTGAAGACCCCTGCCAGCACCACGTACAGGATGCCGGCGGCCAGGATCCGACGGGCCGTGGTGAGGGTGTGGGTGGCCACGAAGAAGTACACCGGGATCGTGGCCACCTGGTACGCGGCGACCAGCACCTCCGCCGGGAGGTTGCCGACGGCCAGACCGTAGGTGGCCGCCACGACCGTCAACCCGACCAGGACCAGCATCCCCACGTCGGCGACGGTGCGGCGGCTGCCCGTCTCTGCCCCCAACCAGTGGCGCGCGGCCAGCGCGGCGCCGCCAGCGGCCAACAGCAACACTTTCACCGCGATGTAGCCGCGCACGTCACCGCCGCTGAGCAGTGCGCCGACCACGGCGCCGCCGATGACGCCGACCGGCAGCACGGCCCAGGGCCACAGCAGGAACGCACCGAAACACAGCACTCCGATGGCGGCGGCCAGACCGACCGGCCCGGGGAGCAGGGTGACCACTGTCACCACACCGCCCAACGCGGCACCGGCGAGCACCACACCGGGCGCGACGATCGGCACTCTCATCGCGGCAACCCCGCCAACAGGGAACGCAGCTGGACGCCCCGTGCCGACCAGCTGTTGCGGGTGGCGACCTCCCGGCGTCGGGTGGCGTCCTCCGGCGCGCTCGCGCGCTCCAGCGCGTCGGCCAGCGCCGCGCCGAAACTCGCCGGGTCTCCGGCGAGGGCGATGGTGCCGGACAGCTCAAGCAGCGCCGGCAGCGGCGTCGCGACGACGGGCTTGCCGAGGGCCAGGTATTCGTAGCACTTCTTCGGGTGTACGTAGTCGATCAGCCCGCCCACCCGGTAGGGGATGATGGTGACGTCGCAGGCCCGCAGGATGCGCGGGACGTCGGCGAAGCCGACCGCGTCGACAAGCACCACGTTGGACAGGCCGGCGAGCGGGGCACGGCCGGCCCGGGTGGACGGCCCGATCAGGACGAACGTCCACTCGGGGTGGGCCCTCGCCACCGCGGCGACCAGGTCCGCGTCGAAGGCCCTGGTGTCGACCGCCCCGCTGTAGCCGATCAGTGGCCGGCGCAGGCCCAGCAACCAGGGCGCGACCGGCCCGTCCGGCGAGAAGCGGTCCGGGTCGCACCCGTTGGCCAGCACCACAGGCGCCGGGTCGGAGGCGGGCATCCGGTCCGGTAGCGCGGCGGAGGAGGCGAGGACGAGGTCGGCCGCGCCGACGGCCGAGCGCAGCGCACGACGCAGGTGCCAACGGTTCCAGCGTCGGGTGAACGTCCAGTCCAGGTCGGTGGCGTCGTAGACGACGGCGGACGCGTCCAGCCGGGTGGCGACCGGCGCGGCCAGGTCCTCGTCCAGCCACAGCAGTCGTACGGCTGCCGACCGCCGCCGGAACCACCGGCGCAGCAGACGCGCGGCGAGCCAGCGGTTGGCCCGGTTGACCGGGGGCAGGTGCCGGCCGAACGGCAGCAGCGCCGGGCCGGCGCACTGCCACAGACCGTCGGCCACCTGTGTGATCTGGACGCGCCAGCGCGGGAGGTGCCCGGCCGGGTCGACGAAGAGCACCCGGTGGTCAACTGTCAGCTCGCGGGCCAGCGCGTGCTGCCGGTGAGCGCCGTTCGCCCACTGTGTGCCGCTGAAGATGACCACCCAGTCCCGGTCGTCGGCGGGCGGGACGACAGTCGCTGCCGCCGGTCGCAGCATGCTGTGCTCAGCCACGGCCCGACCGTTCCATCGGCCGTGGCGCTCCGGCGGGCAGCAGCTCGTCCTCGCCGAGGCGGCCGAGCACCGGGCGAGCGCGCTCGTCGTCGAGCCGCAGCAGGCGGGCGCCGGCGTGCCGGTCCAGCCAGCCGCGCAGCGCACCTGCCGCGATCCGCCGGTTGATCCAGTTGACGAGCGGCACCGAGTCGCCGAGCGGCAGCGCGGTCGGTGCGACGGCGTGCCAGGCCGCCGAGCCGATCGGGGTCACCTCGCACCTCCAGCGCGGCCGGCGTCCCGGCGGGTCGACGAAGAGCAACCGCTGCCCGGGCGCCAACTGCCCCAGCACCGTCGAGTGCCCGTCGACGGACCATCGGGTCCGGCTGAACAGCACCACCCAGTCGCGGGTGTCACCGTCGGGCAGCGGACCGACGTCACCGCGCAGCGCGGCCAGCAGGTCGCCCAGGCCGAGCTGGACGGATCGACCGAAGAGTCGCTTGACCAGGTGGTCGGCGAGCAGTGCGGCCCGGAACACCGGCATCCGGTACCGGGGCTGGGTCATCCGCAGATACCCGACCAGGCTTCCCAGCAGGTGTCGGAAGCGGATGGTCGGCCCGAGCAGCCGACAGGACGCGCCACGGCTGTGCGTCACCACCGCGTCCGGGAGCATCCACAGCTGGTGCCCGGCCTGGTCGAGCTGGCGCGCGAGGACCGCGTCGTTCCAGTAGACGGGGAACGTCTCGTCGAAGATGGTCTGCTGTCCGAGCACCCGTCGGCGCAGCAGCATGCAGCTGCCCGAGGCGAGTTGCCGGGGTCGGCTGAAGTCCTCGCCCCGCATCTGGAACCGGTGCAGCGCCTGGCGGAACCCGGGCAGTCGGCGCAGCGCGGTCACCAGCGCGATGGTGGCGGTGAAGCTGGGCTGTTGGACGTAGTGCTGCTGGAAGGTGCCGTCCGGGTTGAGGTACAGCGGGCTGACCCCGGCCACGTCCGGCCGCTCCCGCAGGTGGTCGACCATCCGGGTCAGCGCGCCCGGGTGGAACCGGATGTCGCTGTTGAGCAGCAGGATGAGCTGCCCGTTCGCCCGGCGGTACGCCTGGTTCACGGCGGCGGCGAACCCGGTGTTGTGGTTGTTGCGGATCAGTCGGACCCGGGGTTGGTCGGCGAGCAGGTCCGCCGAGCCGTCGGACGAGCCGTTGTCGACGGCCACCACCTCGTAGTCCAGATCGGGGTCGGCGGTCGCCGCCAGCGACTCCAGGCACTGCCGGGTCTGCTCGCGGGTGTTCCAGCTGACCAGCAGCACCGACAGCAGCGGAGCGGCCATCACGCCACCGCCCGGTCGTCGCGGCGGGCGAAGATCCGCAGCAGGTCGCCGAGCTGTGGGTGCGTAACCCGGGGCGAGCGGCTGGCCGCGACATCGGCGACCAGCAGATCGCGCGCGTTGCGCAGCCGCGCCGCCGGTTGCCAGTAGAACCGGGAGAAGACCGTGTCGTGCGAGATCACCCGGAACCCTGACTCCACGAGCATCCGGCTCAACGTGTCCGGGGTGAAGTGCCAGCGGTGGTACGCGGGAGCGATCGCAGGCCAGTCGGTGCCGAGTCGGTTCGCGGCGGCGGAGGCGATGTTGGGTACTTCGAGGGCGAGCCAGCCGCCGGGGGTGAGGGCGTTGTGGGCGGCGTGCAGGAAGGCGCGGGGGTCTTCGACGTGTTCGAGGACGTGGAAGGCGCAGACGACGTCGGCGGTGAGGGTGGGTGCGATGGTTTCGAAGTAGCCCTGGCGTACGGGCATGTGGAGGTGGTCGCGGGCGAAGCTGGCGGCGGCGTGGCTGACCTCGATGCCGCTGGCGGTGATCCCGGCCCGGTGGGCGGCTTCGAGGAAGTAGCCACCGGCGCAGCCCGCTTCGAGCAGGACTGTGGGACGGACGGCGGAGAGCAACCAGCGCAACCGTCGGCTCGCCTCGAACCGGCGCTGACCGGCGGAGGCGAAGTAATCCTGGTACCCGTCCGTCGTGTAATACGCCTCGTCGTACAGGTCCTCCGGGGCCGGGGCGCTGCCCGCGGTCCAGACGAAGCCGCAGTCCGGGCAGCTCCACAGCAGCTCGCCGAGGGTCGGCGAGTGCCCACCGGCGCGGCCGCAGAGCTGGCAGCGGACCAGCTCGATCCCATCGAGTTTCATCAGGTGCTCCGTCCGGTTCGTGGCGCCCGGGCGATCACCCGGAGCAGGTCGCCGAGGCGTGGGTGGGTCAGCCGCGGTGAGCGGAGCCCGAGCACGTCGGCGGGGAGTAGGTGTCGTGCGTGCCGCAGCCGGTAGGCGAGCGGCATGTAGTAGCGGAAGACAGTGGTGTCCTGCCGGACCACCTCGAAGCCGAGGTCGGTCACCAGCCGGACCAGGGTGTCCGGGGTGAAGTGCCAGCGGTGGTAGCGCGGTTGCAGGCCCGGCCAGTCGGTGCCGAGTCGGTTCGCGGCGGCGGAGGCGATGTTGGGTACTTCGAGGGCGAGCCAGCCGCCGGGGGTGAGGGCGTTGTGGGCGGCGTGCAGGAAGGCGCGGGGGTCTTCGACGTGTTCGAGGACGTGGAAGGCGCAGACGACGTCGGCGGTGAGGGTGGGTGCGATGGTTTCGAAGTAGCCCTGGCGTACGGGCATGTGGAGGTGGTCGCGGGCGAAGCTGGCGGCGGCGTGGCTGACCTCGATCCCGCTGGCGGTGATCCCGGCCCGGTGGGCGGCTTCGAGGAAGTAACCGCCGGCGGGGCCGGCTTCGAGCAGGACTGTGGGACGGACGGTGGAGAGCAGCCAGCGCAGCCGCCGCCGTGCCTCGAACCTGCGCGGCGCGGCCCGGAAGTAGTCGTCGTAACCACCCTCGGCGAAGTAGTCCTCGTCGTAGCGTCCGTCCTCGGCGGCCTGCTCCTGCGCGGTCCAGCTGAAGCCGCAGCCCTCGCAGCGGCGCAGCAACCCACCGAGTTCCGGTCGGTGGGCCTGCCGCGGCCCACACAGCACGCACCGTGCGGTGCGGTGGTCGACGCTCATCGCGGACCGCCGGTGCTCGGTGACAACACGGCCGCCGGCGCGCGCAGCAGCCGGTGCAGCCGCATCCGGTCGCTCGCGCCCAGGTGACCGCCGGCGATCAGCAGCGTGCCGGCGACGAGCACTGTCAGACCTGCCCGGGAGGACACGGCGAGGGCGGCGTCCAGTCGTCCCGGGCCGTCCGGCAGGAACTGGCTTGCCGCCGCGGTGACCAACCCGGCCGCGACGGCCGCGGCGAGCGGCGGCCAGATCGCCCGCACCAGCGGGGCCAGCGGCCGGGCCGTGGCGGTGTGGAAGTGGACCAGGAAGTACCCGGTGCTGAGCACCACCGCCAGCGCGGTCGACAGCGGTACGCCGAGCGGCCCGCACAGCAGCAGCATCGGTACGGTGAGCGCCAGGTTGAGGACGACGGAGAGCAGCACGTACCGCGTCTCCAACCCGGGTCGGCCCTCGGCGCGGGCGGCGATCGTCGCCGCCCCGGTGATCAGGTTGAGGGCGTACGCGGGCGCGAGGATCATGATGTTCGCGGCGGCCCAGGGGACCTGGTGCCCCAGCCACAGCCGGACCAGCGGATCGGCGCTGACCATCAACGCCGCGGTGGCCGGGGCGAGGAACAGGGCGAGGTACCGGGTGGCGGCCAGGTAGAACCGGTCCAGCCAGCCGGTCCCCCGGGTCACGGTGCGGGCGACCGCCGCGGGGAACAGCACGATGAGGGCGAAGCCCGGCGGCAGGCGGAGCAGGTTGAGCAGGCGGCTGCCCAGGTCGAAGCCGCCGGCCACGGCGGGGCCGAAGGCGGCACCGAGGACGAGGCGATCGAGCTCCACATTGACCATGCCGGCGCCACTGGAGACCTGGACCCGCATGCCGTAGCCGCCGATCCGGCGGATGTCGGCCAGGTCCGTGCGTCCCCAGCGGGGGGACAGGTCCGGGCACTGCCGGTGGGTGGTCGCGGCGAGCAGGAGGGTACGGATCGCGCCGGTCGCGGCGGCCGAGGCGGCCAACGCCACCAGGCCGCCGCCGAGGCGTACCACCAGGATGGCCAGCGCAGCACCGAGGATTGCGGTGCCGGCGGTGATCGCGGCGAGTGACCCGTACCGTTGGCCGCCTTCGAGCACGGCCCGCCACGGCAGCTCCACGGCACCGGCCACGAGGCCGACGACCAGCCAGAGGGTGGCCTGCCACGCCTCGTCGGCCAGGTCGCCGAGGCGCAGCAGCCCGGCGAGCCACGGCCAGCAGGCACCGAGCGCACCCACTGTGAGCAGGCCCAGCAGCACGGCCCAGCCCAGCCCCAGCCCGAGCAGCCGTCGTACCAGGTCCCGGTCCGCCGCGCTCTCGGCGCGGGCCACCTCGCGGACCAGCGCGGAGCCGAGTCCGAGGTCGATCATTGCGGCCATCGCCAGCAGGCCGGCGAGCACGACCCAGATCCCGAACTCCCGAGGCCCGAGCCGTTGGTAGACGATCGGCACCGAGACCAGCCCGGACACCGCCATGACCACCCGCGCGGCCAGCATGCTTGCCGTGTTGCGGGTGACCCGGGTCTCGACCGCGTGGGCCGCACTAGCCACGGGGGAACCCCCGGAACAGTTCGACGACGGTCAGCAGGAGCAGGGTCAGGTCGACCCGCATCGAGCGGCAGTTGAGGTAGAGCAGGTCACACCGGAGCTTGTCCTCGACGGTGGCCGCGTACCCGCCGGTGAGCTGCGCGATGCCGGTCAGCCCCGGTCGGATCAGGTGCCGCAGGTCGTAGTCGGGCAGCCGGGCGAAGCCGGCGATGAACTCCGGTCGTTCCGGGCGGGGCCCGACGAGGCTCATGTCGCCGCGCAGCACGTTCCAGAGTTGGGGCAGCTCGTCCAGCCGGGACCGTCGTAGCCAGCGCCCCAGCCGGGTGATCCGGACGTCGTACGGCAGGGCCAGGACGGGGCCGGTGGCCTGCTCGGCGCCGACCCGCATGGTCCGGAACTTGACCACCCGGAACAGCCGGCCACCCGCGCCGACGCGTTGCTGGAGGTAGAACGGGGGGCCGGTGAACGACACGACGGCGGCGATCACCGCGATCAGCGGGATCACCACGACGGCACTGAGCAGGATCATGCTGAGGTCGACGAACCGCTTCAGCCGCTCGCCACGTGGTCGGCCGGTGCCCGATCCCAGCCGGATCCAGGGCAGCCCACCAAAGCGTGCCATGGCGGGTGCCCGCAGCAGCCCGTAGACGGGTCGGGCCAGCACCATGATCTCGACGCCGGCGCTCATGCAACTGGTGATGATGCGGTCGTCGATGCTCTCCAGGGAGTGCTTGAGCAGCAGGAGCCGAGGGCGGACGCCGGCCAGCACCCTGGCGAGCTCCTCGGCGCATCCCGGCACCGGGAGTCGGACCGCCACGTCGAACTCCTCGTCGAGGCGGTCGGGCGTCGTGGCCGCGTCGTTGGCCTCGAGCACCACCACGCGGGCCCGTCGTCGGTGCTGGTCGGAGCGGGTGGCCTGCTCGTGGCGGTCGAACAACTCCTGGAGCTGCAACGGGATCTCCGGGCGTTGTCGCGCTTCGGACAGCGGTGTCGTGGTGAGGTCGTACGGGGTCGCGCTGTCGTTGCCCGGCGGCGGAGCTGAGTCCGCGGTTACGGGTCCCGGGGTCTTTCTCAACGCGCCGACCTCCTTCTCCGTCAGGTGCTTCGAGGGCATGCAGGCGAGCACCCCGGGAGAAAGCTACTAGTCACAAATGCCCCAATAGCCCCGGATTGGCAAAAACGGGACTTCTTGCCCTGAACCCCCCAAATCTGCTTAGGGCATTGGGTGAAACGTCCGTTTGGTGGTTGTTTGGTGGGTTACGGTCGTGCCCGGCCGTCTGGTTCCCGCAGCGGGCCGACAGCCCCGTCGTTCCAAGGAGTTCCACATGGACCTGCCAGTTGTTGCCGTCGGTGTCGATCCGCCGACGGACCTGACTCCCGGGCGCGTGCTGGTGACCGGAGGCGCCGGCTTCATCGGCAGCCACGTGGTCGCCCGGCTGATGCTGATGGGCAGCCAGGTCCGGGTGCTCGACAACTTCTCCACCGGCCGGATCGAGAACCTGGCCGACGCCGCGTACGGCGGACTGACCGAGGCGGACGTCGTCTCTGGTGACATCCGCACGCCGGAGGGCGTCGAGGTCATCCACCAGTGGCAGCCGGACGTGGTGGTGCACCTCGCCGCGCAGCCGAGCGTCCCCGCGGCCCGTCGCTCACCCCTGTACGACGCCGACGTGAACGTCTTCGGCACCGTCAACGTGCTGGACGCCTGCGCCCGGGGCGGCGTACGGCTGGTGATCAACGCGGCCAGCAGCGCCATCTTCGGCAACGTCGCCGCCCACGAGTTGCCGGTCCGCGAGGACCACCCGATTGCCCCGGTGAGCCCGTACGGCGTCAGCAAGGCCGCCGGCGTGCACTACCTGGACTGGTACGGGCGTCAGCACGGCCTGCCGTACACCTCGATGGTCTTCGGGAATGTCTACGGGCCTCGGCAGGAGGGCAGCGACTGCGGCGTGGTGTCCCTGATGGCCGATGCGCTGCTCGGCGGCCGGCAGGTGGTGATCTACGACGACGGCACCCAGACCCGGGACTTCATCCACGTCAGCGACGTCGCCGAGGCGATCGCCGTCGCCTGTCACCACCCCGGGGTGGGTATGGTCAACATCGCTTCGGGTCGGCAGACGAGCGTCAACGAGGTGTACGACACGGTCCGCGAGGCGTCCGGCGTCGGCAACGCGGCCCGTTACGAGCCGCTGCCCTGGCCGGGCGAGGTGCGCAACATGGCGCTGGACACCAGGAAGGCGCGCGAGCTGCTCGGGTGGTACCCGAAGATCGGCTTCACCCAGGGCGTACGGATGACGGTGCGCGACGCCCGCCGCCGCCAGGCCGGCGGCCAGATCCTGTCTCCGGTGCGGGCGCTGGAGCAGGCCATCAGCCACTGACGGCGCAGCGCGTAATTCCCGTCATCTGATCGGGAATTTCATCGATCAGTCTAACTCTTGCGGGTCGGCATCCACTGCTGCCACGATGGCCGTCAATGCCTTCCGTCCCGAAGGAGTGGTCGTCATGGCGGTCTCCCGCCGCAGGTTCGTCACATCGGTGCTGGCCGGGTCCGCCCTCGCCACCGCCTCCACCACCGAGCTGCTCACCACCCTGGCCAGCCCCGCACAGGCCGCCAGTCCCCCCGGGGACGTGGTCGGCAAGGTGACCGTCGGCTACCAGGGCTGGTTCAGCGCGCCCGGCGACGGGGCACCGATCGGCGGGTGGTGGCACTGGGGCCGCGACCGGTTCCAGCCACCCTCGCCATCCAACACCACGATCGTGTCCTGGCCGGACATGCGCGAGTACACGCGCAGCTATCCCACCGCGTACCCCAACCTGGGCAACGGCCAGCCGGCCACCCTCTTCTCCTCCTACGACCAGCAGACGGTGGACACCCACTTCCGCTGGATGCAGGAGAACGGCTGCGACACCGCCGCGCTGCAACGGTTCAACCCGATGGGCGACGAGGGCCCGACCCGCGACGCGATGACACAGAAGGTCCGCTCCGCCGCCGAGCGCTACAACCGCAAGTTCTACATCATGTACGACGTCACCGACTGGCTGACCTTCCAGGCGGACATCAAGACCGACTGGACGACGAAGATGGCCGCGCACACCGCGTCCTCCGCGTACGCCCGCCAGAACGGCAAACCGGTCGTCTGCATCTGGGGGTTCGGCTTCAGCGAGCCCAGCCGACCCTTCACCCCCGGGCCCTGCCTGGAGGTCATCAACTGGTTCAAGGCCCAGGGCTGCTACGTCATCGGCGGCGTACCCACCTGGTGGCGGCAGGGCATCGAGGACTCCCGCCCCGGCTTCCTCGACGTCTACCACGCGTTCCACGCGATCTCGCCGTGGATGGTCTACCGGGCCAGGACCGTCGAGGAGCTGGACTCGTACTACAACAACGTCAACGTCGGCGACATGGCCGACTGCGCGGCGCGCGGCATCGACTACCTGCCCTGCGTCATGCCCGGAGACCTCGCCGGAGGGCACCGCAAACACGGCGACTTCTACTGGCGACACATCTACAACATGGTCCGGCTCGGCTCCCAGGGCCTCTACGTGTCCATGTTCGACGAGTACAACGAGGGCAACCAGATCGCCAAGACGTCCGAAACCCAGGCCACCACCCCGGCCGGCGCGAACATCCGCGCCCTCGACGAGGACGGCGTGGCCTGCTCCGCCGACTACTACCTGCGAATCACCGCCGACGGCGGCCGGATGCTCAAGGGGCAACTCGCGCTCACCGCGGTCCGCCCCACCCCACCGATGGTCGGCACCCCGCCCCCGACCGGCGGTGACCTCGCCGCCGGCCGGTCCACCTCGGCCAGCAGCCAGAACGGCCCGTTCCCGGCCTCAAACGCGGTGGACACCGACGCCGGCAGCTACTGGGAGAGCGGCGGCGGCGCGTTCCCGCACTGGTGGCAGGTCGACCTCGGCGCCAGTCACCAGGTCAACCGGCTCGTGGTGCGGCTGCCCGCCGGTTGGGGCGCGCGCACCCAGACCATCACCGTGCAGGGCAGCGTCAACGGCAGCTCCTTCTCCACCATCGCCGCGGCCTCCGCGTTCACCTTCGACCCGGCGACCGGCAACACCGTCAGCCGCACGCTGACGACCACCACGGCCCGCTACGTCCGGCTGAGCATCGCCGGAAACACCGGCTGGCCGGCGGGCCAGCTCGCCAAGGTCGAGGTGTACGCCGGCAGCACCACCCCGGACAACCCACCGACCGCGCCGAGCGGCCTCACCGTGACCGGCAAGACGTCGACGAGCGTGTCCCTGTCCTGGACGGCCTCCACCGACGACACCGGGGTGACCGGCTACCAGGTACGCCAGGGCGGCAACGTCGTCGCCACCGTCACGGGCACCACGGCGACCGTGAGCGGGCTCAGCCCGTCCACCGCGTACACCTTCACGGTCACCGCCCGCGACGCCGCCGGCAACACCTCCGGCGCGTCCAACGCGGTCACCGCCACCACGGACGCCGCAGCCAACTCGGACCTCGCCCGGGGTCGGCCCACGTCGGAGAGCAGCCACGTCCAGAGCTACGGGTCGGGCAACGTGGTGGACGGTGACGCGAACAGCTACTGGGAGAGCAACAACAGCGCGTTCCCACAGTGGGTACAGGTTGACCTGGGCTCCTCGCGCACTGTCGGGCGGGTGGTGCTGAAGCTGCCGCCGTCGTCAGCCTGGGGTGCTCGGACGCAGACGCTGTCCGTGCAGGGCAGCACCGACGGGGGGAGCTTCAGCACGCTTGTCGGATCGGCGGGGCGGATCTTCGACCCGGCCAGCGGTAACCAGGTGGCGCTGACGTTCAGTGCCGCGCAGGCGCGTTACGTGCGGATCGCCGTCACCGGCAACACGGGGTGGCCGGCCGGGCAACTGTCGGCACTGGAGGTCTACGCCAGCTGACCGGGCGTGGGGCGGCCACCGGGGGAGCGGTGGCCGCCCCACCGGAGGGCGGCACACTTCAGACCAGAACGGAATCTTCGGCCAGGATGAAACTCCCTGCCGTCGACGAATGTCGACTTGAGGCCGCCGCCAGGCGGAATTCCGGACGGCCTCTGACCTGCGTCGAGACGGCCCGGATCCGAACCGAGGACCCCTTGACCCCCAGAGATCGGCAATCCGATGTGGTTCGGCTCGTACGACTGGTCGCCGGTCTGATGGTGGTTACCGTGGTCCCGCTCGGTGTCGTCGGTTGCTGTACTTCGCTGCTGTACCGACACTCCCGGGACCTCACCCGCCTGGAGCCACAATCCCTCCCGGTCCAACTACCATCTGCAGCTTGGAAAGTACGGGAAGAGACTCCAGCGACGCCTTGGACGGTTCCGACTAAAGCTCGATAGATAAGCCATAGAAAGAGACACTTTGGCGGAACGCGTGGTTCAACCGGGCCAAGCTTCGCTGGTGCTCAGGCCGGATCGGGCTTGCTAGACGGAACCGACCTCCGGTACCCGCCACGATCCAGACAACGACATCGGCCGAAGACTCCGACGCGTACGTCATAACTTTCGCAAAGTGGTCGTGGTCACTAGGGCCGAGCTGAAGCTCAATCACAACAGATCGCCCTTGATCATCTTGAACGACAAGATCCGCACGGAAGGACCCGAGCCGTACTTCACGACGGATAGTTTCCGCCTGCAGCCGGAGCCCCAGCGCTTGCCCCACCTCATCGAGATGTTAAATCACCCACGGAGTGACGTCCCTGACCTCGTCTGGCCAAAGTATCCTCGCGTCTGGCTGAACGATCGACACCTCGAGGTCCGCCCAGTCGAACGGTTCGGTCGGTTTTGAGCTCGTCACAACGAACAGGATGACATGGTCAACATCGTCGAACCGGGGGGATCTGAACCCCATAGACCTTCGCTTCTGATAGCTCATCTCCTGTTGGACGTATTGCCTGGCTGAGCTGGACAACCGTCGCCAACGCCCTCTCGACGTTTGACACGGCTTCCGGTCCGGGTTGTGCCGGATCTGTGCCCGATGATCTTTGCCCTTCGCTGACCACCACCGGCGCACCCTCCAGTCATCCCCGGAAGCCACGCCGGAGGTGACCTGACCAGCCGGGGCCTAGTGATGGCTACCGTGATCGCGCTTCGGGTTGTTGCCTGCGGCGCTTCGCTGTTGTGTTGGTTTACCCGACCTGCCTGCGTCCGGACGCTCGTCGTCGTGACTCACGACCTTCTCGACGATCCTTTCCTTCTTGATCAGCCGCTCGATCATCGCTTCAGCTACGCGCGCCCTTAGCGGTGGCCGGATTTTGTCTTACCTGATGCGACCGGTGAGTCGGTTAGCAGGCGGAGCATGGTCGACCGGCCGCCGAGTAGGCGTCAGTCGGCCGTGCGTGTCCCGCTGCCACGCGTTCCCCCGCTTGTCGCGAAAGGTCATGTAGACGCGCGGATTACCTTCTGGCTGGTCCCCGAACCACGTGGGAAAGAAGTCCCAGGTGGTGTCGGGCGGGAGTAGCGAGATGAACTCAGGCATGGACGCATCCAAGTCCTCCCTGTCACGGGTGACGTAGAGGACGTCATAGACAGGGGACTTCGATCCATTCCGGACGTAGGCTTTCCACTCGACCTCCTGGTGCTCGTTGCACATCTCACGGGCCAGCCAGCCGGCGACTTCTTCGGCTTGAGATCGCGCTTGATCTTCCCAGGCATAGCGCTTGTCACGAAGGTTTAGTCGGTAGGTCGCGATGCTCACCGCGAGTGCAAGCAAGGCGATCGCCCCAGTGACTACCTGCGATGGAATGATCGACTCGCGGTAGTCGATGCCCTGCTAGCTGCTGCCCGCTAGCTATCCCAGAGCGCCTGAGCGCCCCGCCGGAGGCACGCCCTTCGGTCGTAGCTCAGCTTCAGCGGCTTGCTGGCCCAGGTCCGACCGCGACCCGCGAACTGGTTTCGTCTAGGGAGCAACCACGTGTAATGATCGCCGATGTGACCATGCCTCTGACCTCTCGAACCGTGGAGACGCTTGCTCATATCCGGCTCCTGCACGCCCAAGGCGTGGAGCTGGCTGGACAGCCGGAGCCTTTGTCGGCCCCTGCCGTGCTGTCCTTCCACGACGGGGTCGAGATGTTTTATGTTCTGGCCTGCGAGCACCTCGGCCTCCAGATCTCCCCCAAGGCCGATTTCAACGAGTATTGGCGCAAGATTGCCGAGCGGGTGCCTAGCTTGGTTCAGCGTCGCGGCATGGAGCGCCTCAACCGGATACGCGTCGACTATAAGCATCATGTACAGATTCCCGGTGCGCGAAACGTCAACCAGGCTCGAGTGGACGTAGACGAGTTCTTCCTCGGCAATACTCCACTGATATTCGGGGTGGATTACTCGTCCGTGTCCATGGCCGACGTCGTTCCGCAGGCCGACACAAGGAAGCGGCTCAATGGGGCCATCGCTGCGGATCGAGACGGCAAGCGGACCGAAGCCATGGGGCTCCTGTTGCTTGCGTTTCACGAACTGTTTGACCCGCACCAGCGCCCAGCGTCTAGGGCGTTCGGCCAACAGGGGCCGATTCGTCCGTTCGAGCTTGGGGGAAAGGTTGACTGGCCTCTATCTTCAGGTGATCTCGAACGCGTACTTTCCAATCTGTCCGATCAGTCGCGGCGGTCACCTGTGCGTGGAGGGGAAAGGCTGGCGTCTCAGATCAATCAGGTGACCAAGGTTGCCACGGCCACGCAAACCGCAGTTCGGATGATTGCACTAGGTATCGACTTCTACAGGTTCGCTCGGTTTGAGGCGTTAACCCCCATCTACATTCCAACCTTTGGCAATCCAGATGGATGGCGGGCGCCGGACAACTACGCTCCGAACGACGAAGAGCTTCAGTATTGTCTTCAATTCGTCGTTGATGTTGCTTTGAGATTGGCGGTCATAGAAGGGCACTTGGCGGCCCCATCATGGGTCGGGACGGCTGAGGTCAGGCCAGGATAGCCCTTTGCGGAGACGGGGGACCACGGGGCTTCTGATGCTTGTCGACACAGCACGCAAACCGCTCGCGGGTCGCTCGGGTGTTACCGATGGCGGCCCGGGGCTTCGTCGTATGTCGCGCCGCGGGTGGGCTGCAACCGACGCGCTGGCGGCCGAAGGTCAGAGGCGCGGCGGCGGGCCATCGGCCGGGCCCAGGTTCGGCGGCGCGAGCGGCCCGCGACGCGGGTCGTTGATCGGTTGTGATTGATTCACGAGTGACCCTTTGCGCCTGATTGTGTTCACGCAGTCCGCGACCGAGTCCATGGGACGTGTTCTGCGCTATCACGGTGGGACGACGGAGCCGCCAGCAAGGTACAGAGGAGCGTGTAGGTCACGAGCGCTCATCGCCGTATGAACTCGTGCGGCGACGTTGTCGGGAAGGCGTTGCTGGGCCCCTCGGGGTGAGAAGAAGGCGGCGTCTTCCAATTCCTGTCCCGGCAGGACTAGACCGTCGAGACTGGCGATAGACCCGCAGTCGAACGTGAAGCTGATAATCGCGCGTGGCCGCTGCCCGGCGGCTGGCGCCCAGTCCACTACGAGCAGGTCACCTACCGCCAACGAGATCCCCAACTCCTCTCGGATTTCACGGGCGCAGGCATCATGTGGGTACTCGCCCTCGTCGACGTAGCCGCCGGGGAAGGCCCAGTGGTCGCGGTAGGTGGGTTTGACGAGCAACACGTTACCGGCCGGATCAGTGATAAGAGCCGCGGCGGCGGCGTAGAAGGAAGCCAGGTTGGCGTACCACGCGGCGGGCTCCGTCCAGGTCATCTCGGTGACGCTAGTGCCCAGAGGTGCGCGTCGAGCAGGATGGTCGCACGTGACCCGAGTAGACCTTCGGCCTGGCCACCGGTAACCGGGTGACGCTCATCTTCACTGCCGCCCGGATGCGCCACGTGCTGATTTCCTCCACCGGCAACGCCATGTTGGTAGGCCGTAAGATCGGCTAGTGGGTGAAGCTCATCTCGACCGGGCACCCCGGGTTGCCGAACATCAACTTGCTACTGCCTTGCCTCGCCGGTGGCGGCATGTGCAGGCAGTGGCCGCGAAGGCTGGACGAATCGCTCCGCTAGCGGAGGCGGATGTTGAAGTCGCAGTTGCCGCTGCGTGGCTTCATGACATCGGGTACGCACCCGACATAGTGAACACGGGCATGCACGCCTTAGACGGGGCGCGATGGCTACTGCGGGAGGGCTACTCCCGTCGAGTTGCTGGCTTGGTTGCACACCACTCATGCGCCTCCTACGAGGCGGACGAACGCGGCTTGGCCGAGGTGCTATCAATCGAGTTCATGCGTGAGGAGTCGCCCACGTCCGATGTGCTGTGGTTCGCCGACATGACGACCGGCCCAGACGGTCAAGATCTGACGGTGGAGGAGAGACTTGCCGAAATCCGCGAGCGGTACGGCCCCGAAGACCTTGTCAGCAAATTCTGGGCGAGGGCAGAGCCCACGCTGATGGATGCCGTCCGGCGGGCCAGAGGCCGCATGCGAACTCAGCCGATGTAGGGCTTGCTTCTTTCCCCGATGCCATGGTCAATGCGTAGCCGCATCGACGGATGGGTCGAGAGCTTGTCCAACTCGTCCTGCGCTACCCACCGCGCCGCCGACGATTCGTCGCTGGTCGTCGGTTCGCCGCCTACGTACTGGCCCCGGAAGCAGATCGAGAACTGCTGCCGAACTTCGCCGTCGCTGTACTCGACCAGATGGTTCGGGTTGGTGTAGATCCCGATCACACCAGTTACCTTGACTTCGACTCCGGTCTCCTCGCGCGTCTCACGGACCGCCGTCTCGGCGATGTACTCGCCGAAATCTTGGGCGCCGCCGGGCAGTGCCCACAGGCCGTTGTCGGTTCGCTGGATGAGCAGAACCCGTTCCTGCTCGTCCTGAACGAAGACAGTCACTGCTACGACGATGCTGTTCGCCTTCGGGGCGTTCGGGTCGTTGAAGTGCTCGATCCGGGCCATGTTTCAGCCTCTCACCGCTTGCGGCTCAGTGTTCAGGCCAGACGGCCCGCTTCTTGCCGAGGACTCGGTTGAAGCTGGCGACGTAGTTGTCGAACAGGTCCCCGCCACCGAGCCGGCGCAGGTGCAGCACGGGGGCGTAGGCGGCCGGCGTGCCGTAGAGGTGAGTGTTGACCAGCATGTCGTCGTCGAAGCGGTAGATGGAGTTGTACAGGATGGTGTCGTGGTAGTAGATCCCGACGTTGTCCAGGTCCCGAAGGTCTTTGTAGAACGCCAACGCGTTCAGGATCTTGTTGGACATCGCTGGGCCGATGCCCTCGGCATCTCCACGCTCAGTGATGTGCTCGCCCTCCGGGTCGCCGAAGAGCAACTCCACCTGCGCACCGGCCGACGCCTTCTCGCGGAGCGTTGCGATCCAGCGGTGGTTGAACTCGGGTAGGAACAGTCCTCCGTAGAACAAGACGCCGACCTGTCGGGTGGCTTGTTCCAGGAGCCGCTGCCAGAGGTCGGTGGGAACGGCCCCGCGGCGCGGGTAGATGTGGACGAGTTCCGATTGGCTGATCTGCACGGCTCGCTGCGTCGGGAGTGCGTCCGGCCACAGGTACGACTCGCTCTCGTTCAGCAGCTCGGCAATGGTGTGTCGATAACGCGGGTACGGATTGCGGGTCTGTGTCACCCACCGCTCGACAGTCTTCGGGTCGACACCGAGCTTTTCGGCCAGTGCCGATGCCGTCAGACCGTTCCTGAGCATGCCGTTGCGAAGACGATCGTTCGGCATCACTTCTCCAGCTCAGTGGGCTTGGGGGACGGCATGGGGACGACTCAGCCTAACAAGGACGTTCCCAGTCGTCCGTGACTCGCGGTGAAGTTGTAACTACCAGTCGGCGGAGCCTGTTTCCACAGAACAGCTCATCCAGACAGGACGCGAGAGCCCCAGCCAAAGTTCGGCGAGTCCAGGCGTCGGCACCGGCTGACGGAGGTGGGAATGCAAGGCAACGAGCCGACGGGCAAAGGCGAGCAGAGTGAGGATGCCGAGCGGGAGGCTGCCAAGCAGCGTCTCCTCGCACAGGCCGAGGCGGAACGCGTACCCGTGGAGGACACGACCCGTGCGGTCCCGGACCGGCGGTGGCGGCGTGACCAGCGATGACGTGCCGATCGGTCGCCGCGTGGCCCGCTGGCGGGTGCGGCGGTCGATGACGCAGCAGATGCTCGCGGACCGGTTGCGCAGGTCGAAGAGTTGGGTGGACAAGGTGGAGCGGGGCGTGCGGGTCCTGGACCGGTACTCGGTGATCCAGGAGTTGGCCCACGTCCTGCGGGTCGACCCGGAGGTGCTGCTCGGCCAGCAACGCAGCACGCCGCCGGGCACGCCGGACGGGGTGGACGACATCCGGGCCGCGCTCGCCCGCTACAACACCCCGCGAGCCCCAGAGCAGACGGACGAGCTGAGACGGCAGGTCGGGTACGCCTGGCTGAGCTACCAGCACGCGCAGTACGGCCAGTTGGTGCGGGTGCTGCCGGGTCTGCTCGACGCCGCCCAGGGCGCGCGATCACCGGAGTTGCTGGTGCAGACGTACCGGATCACCTCGTCGCTGCTGGTCAAGCTCGGCGAGGCCGACCTCGCCTGGTTGGCCGCCGACCGGGCGATGTCCGCCGCCGGCGACGACCCGGTGCTTGCAGCGACAGCGGCCATCTCGGTGGGCCAGGCGCTCCGCGCGTCAAATCGCGACCGCCTGGCCCTAACCGCGACCCTAAGCGCCGCGAACCGCATCCTCCCGGCCCCCGCCCACCTGGCTGATCATGAGGTTGACGGGCTTCGTGGAGATCAAACCGCCCGTCAACCCCATGATCAACGGGGCGAGAGTAAGAGCGAGGGCGAGGGCGAGGGCGAGGGCGAGGGCGAGGGCGCGGCCGCGCGACAGCGACCGCCGGGGGAGTGGGCGGTGGGTGGGACGCTGCTACTCCAGGCCGCCCTGGCCGCTGTCGGCTGCGGCGAGCACCGCCGCGCCGACGAGCTGACCGACCGGGCCGCGGGGATCGCGGTCGGTTTGAGGGGGTACGACGATCCGCACCGCACCAGTTTCGGACCGGTCGCCGTTGACGTGGCGCGGGTACTCGTGGCAGCGCAGCGGGGTGACGCCGTCGAGGCGTTACGACGGCACTCGACAGTGATTCGGCGGGAGGCATGGCGGCGGTTGCCGGCCGAGTATCGGGGGGCGTACCTGGTGGACGCCGCGCGGGCGTACCTCCAGGTGGGTGACCTGCGCGGCGCTGCTCGCGCCCTGGTCGACGCGGACAGTGTCGCGCCGGCTGAGGTTCGGTGCCGGCCGTTGACGCGTACCGTGATCGCCGATGTCGCCCGTGCGCAGCCGGCGCCGGCCGGCGTGGCGCGACTGGCCGTGTTGGTCGGCCTCACCCGTTGACGGACGAGCGTCGGCGCAGGTCGTCGGCGGGGTGGATGGTGTGCACCGTGTTGGGCACCGGCCCTCGGCGCTGCCACTCGCGGGGGTCGCCGAGGAAGATTTTCTCGAAGCGCACCCCGTCGTGGAAGGCGAGCGGGGCGTCGCTGAGTTGCGAGGATCCGCCCGCCTTCTGAATCGCTGACGGAAGTCTCATCCCTGCTGAATACTGGTGCTGTGTCGCACCGGGGCGCGGGATTGCCGGTCGCCACGCGGGCCGCCATCCAGACGCACCCATTTAACGTTTCCGCCGATTACGGTCGTGCTTTCACCGTCCGGCGGCATTGTGACTTCCGGAAGGTAATGCTGAATGAGCGCTACTCCTATATCGGCAGGCCAGAAGGCAGGACTGCCCACCGTTGTGCTCGTACACGGGGCGTTCGCCGACTCGTCGAGCTGGAATGGCGTGATCGCTCAGCTCAAGCGTCAAGGCTACCCGGTCATCGCCGTTGCCAACCCGCTGCGCGGTGTGCAGGAGGATGCCGCCTACGCTCGCTCAATTGTGGACGCGGTAGGCGGTCCGGTCGTGATGGTCGCTCACTCGTACGGCGGAGCGGTGATAACCGAGGCTGCGGATGGTGCTGCCAACGTGAAGGCTCTGGTGTACGTCGCCAGCATCAGCCCGGACGTCGGCGAAAGTGTGCTCGACCTGGTCATGAAGTATCCCGGGAGTCAACTCGGCACCTCCATCAAGATGATTCCGTATCCTCTCGCCGACGGTGGTACGGCCATGGACCAGTACATCGATCAGGACAAGTTTCCGGCAGTGTTCGCTGCCGACGTGGACCCTGACCTCGCCGAGCTGATGGCCCGCACGCAGCGTCCGGCTGCCGAAAGCGCCCAGACAGGGTCCGTGACCAAGGCCGCCTGGAAGACCATCCCGTCATGGACCCTGGTGAGCACGCAGGATCAGGGCATTCCGCCGGACTTGCAACGCTTCATGGCGCAAAGGGCCAAATCCACCACCATCGAGGTCGACGGGTCCCACGCCGTGGCAGTCTCGCAACCCGGCCCTGTCGCAGACTTCATCGACACCGCCGCCCGCGCCACCATGGGCTAGTTCGCCGGATCGGGGTCACGCCGTTGGGGACCTGGTTGCCCGTGCGCAGCGGGTGCCGGCCGGCGTGGCGCGACTGGCGGCCTCACCCGCTGACGGACGCGCGCCGACGCCTGTCGTCGGCCGGGTGGATGGTGCGCACCGGGTCGGGCACCGGCCCTCGGGGCTGCCACTCGCGGGGGTAGCCGAGCGAGACCTCCTCGAAGCGCACCCCGTCGTGGAACGTGGTGCGGGGGATGTGCAGGTGCCCGTAGACGACGGTGGCCGCGTCGAAGCGCAGGTGCCAGTCGCTGGTGCGGACGGTGCCGCACCACTGGGCGAAGACCGGGTACCGCAGGACGTCGGTGGGTTCCCGCACCAGCGGGTAGTGGTTGACCAGCACCGTCGGCAGCGCCGGGTCGCGCTCGGCCAGCCGGCGTTCGGTCTCGGCGACCCGGGTCGCGCACCACGCCTCCCGGCTCGGGTACGGGTCGGGGTGCAGCAGGGCCTCGTCGGTGCAGACCACCCCGGCCGCGTACGCCAGGGCCAGTGACTCCTGCTGGGTGCGGGCCTCCGGCACCCGGAACGTGTAGTCGTAGAGCACGAAGAGCGGCGCGATGGTGGCCGGGCCGCCGTCGCCGTCCCACACCGGGTACGGGTCCTCCGGGGTGACGACCCCCAGCCGCCGGCACATCCGGACCAGCTCGCGGTAGCGCTCCTCGCCGCGCAGCGTGATCGGGTCGCGCGGTGGTGTCCACAGCTCGTGGTTGCCCGGTGCCCAGACGACGCGCGCGAACCGGCTGCTCAGCAGCCCGAGCGCCCACTCGATGTCGGCGAACCGGTCGGCGACGTCCCCGGCGACGAGCAGCCAGTCGCCGGGGTTGTCCGGGTGCAGCTCCTGGACGAACGCGCGGTTCTGCGGGTGCCCGATGTGCAGGTCGCTGACAGCCCGCAACCGGGGCGGAAGGCTCACCACCCGAGGCTAGGCCGTCGCGGGCCGATCAGGACACCCCTGTCGCGTCGGCACTGTCAACAGAACCAGCCGTCCTGCACCCAGCCGCGCCGGTTGATGTGCCCGTAGGCGAAGCCGTAGACGTAGCCCCCGCTGCGGGGACCCTCGACCAGGAACGTCTGACCCTGGTAGAGGGTGCCCATCCAGGCGCCGACGGGTTGGGTGCGGACGAACAGGTCGCTCGCGCACACGGTCTCCCGTTGGCCGATGGTGCCGTTGGCGGCCTGCGCGGGAGCCGGCAGGGCGACTGTCGCGGCGGTGACCCCGGCGATCAGGCCGGCGAGTGCCCGACGCCGTCTCACCATGAGTCGTACCCGCCGATGCACTCGGCACGCAGGTAGCCCCAGTCGTTCGGGCCGAAGTCGAACGACGCCGCCCACCCGTTGTAGACCGGATGTGCCCCCGGGGTGTGGCCGATCTTGTTGCCGTAGGCCAGGGTGCGCTTGAGGCCGGTGGGCCCGCCTGCGGAGTCGTAGTTGGCGTAGAAGCTGGCGCTCTGGCAGACCACTATGGCGTGCCGCGGCACCACCGGGTCGGCCTGGGCCGGCGTGGCGCCCAGCGCGACAGTGGCCGCTCCGATGGCCAACGCAGCGACCCTCGCACGCTTCCGTCGAGGCATGCCCACCTCCCGTACGCCGAAACTTTTCTACCGGCGAGCGTACCGATGAGGTTGATAAATGTCGATGGGGAGGGTGGCCGACAGGCGCTCGCGGTGGCCCGCATATCCCGCGACCCGACGGGAAAGCGCGGGACGTCCGACAGCCCGAAACCGGAGCAGGAGACAAACATGCCTTTCATCACCGTGGGGACGGAAAACTCCGCGCCCATCGACCTGTACTACGAGGATCACGGTTCCGGTAAGCCGGTGGTGCTGATCCACGGCTTCCCGTTCAACGGCGCGACCTGGGAGAAGGTGACCACCCAGCTGCTCAACGCCGGATACCGGACGATCACCTACGATCGGCGCGGTTTCGGTAACTCCGCCCAGCCGACCTTCGGGTACGACTACAACACGTTCGCCGCTGACCTGGACGTGTTGATGACCGAGCTGGACCTCAACGAGGTGACCCTGATCGGTCACTCGATGGGCACCGGTGAGGTCATCCGCTACCTGGGCAACTACGGCTCGCAGCGGGTCGCCCGGGCCGTGGTGCTCAGTCCGCTGCAACCGATGCTGGCCAAGGCCAAGGACAACCCGGAGGGCGTCGACACGAGCCTGTTCAAGGGTTTCCAGGACGCCATCATCAAGGACCGGTTCGCCTACCTGACCCAGTTCTGCGACGCGTTCTTCAACTACAGCGAGAACAAGGGCAAGCTGGTCAGCGAGGAGGCGTACCGGGCGCACTGGCAGATCGGCGCGATGGCCTCCGGTAAGGGCACCTACGACAGTGTGACCGCCTGGCAGGAGGATTTCCGCCCCGACCTGCCGAAGATCGACATTCCGGTGCTGATCGTGCAGGGCGACAAGGACAACGTGCTGCCCTACCCGGTGACCGGCCAGCGACTCGGGCCGATGATGCCGACCGCCCAGCTCATCACGCTCAAGGGCGCGCCGCACGGCATCCCGTGGACCAACGCCGACGACGTCAACAAGGCGGTCCTGGACTTCATGAAGCAGCCGGCCAAGGCTCGCGCCTGACCCGTACCGGTAGCCGATCGGACGCCAGCGCCGTGAGGCGTTGCGACACCCGGCCCACGGTTCGCACCGGGGCCGGGTGTCGTCGTCGGTCAGGCCCGGCGGGCCACCACCGCGCCGTTGGCCCCGGGCGCGTCGAACGGCACGGTACGCACGTCGACGAAGCCGGCGTCGGTGAGCCAGGCCGCGTACTCGGCGCCCGAGTAGTTCCGGCCGCCCTCGGTCTCCACAAGCATGTTCATCCCCATCAGGGCCGCCTCCGGCGGTCCGGTGCGCTCGTCGTTGAGCAGTAGCTCGCAGACGACGATCGCCCCGCCGGGCGGCAACGCCGCGTGGCACCGGGCCAGCAACGCCCGGTTCGTCGGCTCGTCCCAGTCGTGCAGGATCATGCTGAGCAGGATGACGTCGTGCCCGCCCGGCAGCTCCGGGTCGGCGAGGAAGTCACCGGCCACCGCGTCGATCCGCCCGGTCAGGCCTGCCTCCGCGATCCGCTCCCGGGCCCGGACGCAGACGTGCGGCAGATCCAGGACGGTGGCCCGCAGCTCGGGCAGGCGGCGGCAGAACTCGATCGGGAACGCCCCCGCCCCACCGCCCACGTCGAGCAGTCGGCGGTGCGCCGAGAAGTCGTACGCCTCGGCCAACGCGCTGGCGGTGAAGCTGGACGTGGAGAACATCGCGTCCCAGAACTGCGCCAGCATCTCCGGGTCGGCGGTGTCGAACATCGACTGTTGGGATTCCGGGTCCCACGTCAACGGCCGATCCGTGCGCAGCGCCTCGCCGATGCGGTGCCACGGCAGGTAGGTGCGCAGGTCCGAGTAGCGCACCTGCGCGCCGAAGTAGTACGGGCGACCCTCGACCAGGAACTGCTCGGCCAGCTCGGAGTTGCGGTACCCGTCGCCGGCCTTCTCCAGCAGACCGAGCGACGCACTGGCGGCCAGCAGCAGGTCCGCGGGCCGGTCGGGCAGCCCGAACTCGGCGGCGGCCTGCTCGACGGTCATCGTCCGCCCGCCGGCCAACCGGGTGAAGAGGCCCAGCTCGACGCCGGCCGCGAGGGTCTTGAACCCCCACACACCGGCCACCAGGCGCATGAGGGGAGTGGGGGTGATCATGCCGACATGAGATCACACATCAGACGTTTCCACGATGGATGGTCACGCCCGGATCAACGTCACCAACCCGGCGGCCACCAGCACCCCGGCCCAGAGCCGGTCCACGTTGAACCAGGCCCGCCGCAGCACACCCACCCCGAGCACCTGGTAGACCAGGATCGCCACGGCCAGGGCGACGCCGAGCATGGCCACTGTGTGCACCCCGGCCGCCGCGAGGCCGGACAGCGCGCCCACCGGTGCGGCGGCCAGGTGCCCGGAGTGACCCCCGGGCACCGGCTCGGCCACCAGCACCGGCAACAGCATCAGCCCCGCGCCGTGCGCTGACGACATCAGGAACGACCAGCCGGCGAGCTGCGCCGCGGACAGCCGCATGCCCGCCCAGCGGAAGTGCCGCTCGGAGAGCAGTCGCCACAGCCCGAAGGCGACGAGCAGCACTCCGCCGACCACCGCGAGGGCGGTGCTCGCCGTCACCGAGCGGGTGGCGGCGACCAACGCGGCGACGATCGCCACCGAGGCGAGATGCCCCGCCGCGATCGGCGGCAGGGCGCGCAGCAGGGCCAGCCGGCTGCGCTCCTGCAGGCCCCGGGCCACCGCGAAGAGCCACCCCATCGCCGGGTTCAGACCATGGAACGCGCCGAGCGCGGCGAGCGTCGCGAGGGTGGCGACGGTCACGGAAAGCAGTACGAGTCGGAGGAGGCGTCCCCGCCCTGCAACCGGGTCTGGTGCACCCGCAGGCCCCGGAACTCCTCCCCGTGCGGGAAGAACCGCTCGTCGGGAGTGAGCCCACCGGCGTCCACGTCCACGTCGAGCTTGGCCAGCCAGGCGCCCACCCCGTCGGGGTAGAACTGGTCGTCCCACGCGCCGTAGAGCGAGTTGCTGACGTAGACCCGCCGGCCGTCCCGGCTGACCTCCACCATCTGCGGGCCACCGGCCAACGCCTCGTCCGGCGCGGACGGGTGCGCGGTCCGGCGGACGATCCCGCCGAGGTGCACCGAACCCGTCTGCACCGGGTGCAGCGGGTCGCTGACGTCGTACTGGCGCAGCTCCCCGGTGCCCCAGCAGGAGACGTAGAGGAACCTGTCGTCCACCGACAGGTCGATGTCGGTCACCAGCGGCGGCACCGCCCCGAACGGCTTGAGCAGGTCGGGCAGGTCCGCCGGGTCGGCCGGCTCGGCCGGGATGTCGATCACCTTGGTGACCGCCCAGGCGTCCCCGTCGCGGTGCCACAGCCAGATCGAGGCGGACAGGTCCTCGACGCTGATCACCACCCCGACGAAGCCGTACGACTTCGTCGGATCGTGCGCAGGCCGCAGCTCCAGCGGCATCTGGTACTGGTCGCCGAGATCGACCCGCTGGACGTGCCGGCGTTTCGCGAGGTCCCAGAAGTGGATGGCGTGCCCGTAGCGCCGACCCAGCAGCAACTCACCGATGATGCCGTCCTCGATCATCGACGGGGTGCCCCACTCGCTGGTGACGAGCACGTCCTGGGTCAGGTGCCACCACACGTCGTACGCCAGGAACTGCGGGCCCCGGTCGGCCTCCCACGCCCCGCGTACCTCGAACGTGGTGTGGTCGAGGATGGCGATGCCACCGGGGCCCTCCGCGCCGTCCGCGCCGCCGAGAGCCGAGAGGTAGATGCCGTCCGGGCCACAGTGCACGGTGTGCGGCCGCGAGTAGCCGGCCCGCTTCGCCAGCTCCTCCGGCCCGATCACCTTGACGATCTGCGGCTGGCGCGGGTCGGGCTGGGTGTCGAGCACGTGGATGCGCGACGACCGCAGGCCGGGAACGATCAGGTAGCGCCGCTCGACGTGCGGGTGCGGGGCGGTCGGGCAGAGCGCGCTGCTGCACGCGTTCCAGCCGAAGTGGTGCAGCTCGTCACCGACGAACGGCAGGTCGGTCCAGCCGACGACCCGACCGTAGTCGGGGGAGTCGGGATCGGTGTCCAGCACCACGATGGCGTCCGGACGGCTGGCCGTCCGGTCGAAGGCCGCCACGTAGGCGAGCTTCTCGGCCGGTGCGGTCACCGCCTCTCGGGGCGAGGGGTAGAACGTGGGGTCGGGGGTCCAGCGGGTCATCACAGCTCCGCTCGTCAGGTGGTGGGAACGCCGAGTCGGTCGAGCAGGTGGCGGCGCAGCGCGCCGAAGGCCGGGTCGTCCGGCGTACGGGTGGGGCCGAGGTCGACGGGTAGCTCCGCGGCGATGCGGCCCTCGTCGAGGAGCAGGATCCGGTCGGCGAGCAGCAGCGCCTCCTCCACGTCGTGAGTGACAAGCAGGGCGGCGAAGCCGTGCTCGGCGCGTAGCCGGCGCAGCAGGATCTGCATCCGCAGTCGGGTCAGCGCGTCCAGGGCGCCGAACGGCTCGTCGAGCAGCAGCAGGTCCGGTTCGCGGACCAGGGCCCGCGCCACGGCGACCCGCTGCGCCTGCCCGCCGGACAACTCGGCCGGCCAGGCGCGGTGCCGCTCGGCCAGCCCGACCTCGGCCAGCGCCCGCCGGATCCGCCCCGGGCCGTCCGCGCCGGACAGCCCGAGCCCCACGTTCTCCGCCACGCGTTTCCACGGCAGCAGCCGGTGTTCCTGGAAGACCACGGCGGCGGTGCCGTGCACGACGCTCGTCCCGCTGGCCTCGCCGTCCAGCCCGGCGAGAATCCGCAGGAGCGTGCTCTTGCCGGACCCACTGCCGCCGAGCAGGGCCACCACCTCACCGCGTGCGATGGTCAGGTCGACCCCGGCCAGCACGACCGTCGGCCCGAATGCCCGGCGCACCGCGTGTGCGGTCAGCACCGGCTCGGCGCCGCTCAGGTGGCCCGCAGTCCGCGACGCCATGTCAACATCCTCCTCTCCAGGACGCGCAACGCAAGGTCGGATATCAGCCCGAGCAGGGCGTAGACGAGCAGGCCGAGAACCACCACGTCGGTCTGGCTGAACTCCCGCGCCTCCATCATCAGGAAGCCGATCCCGGTCTGGGCATTGACCTGCTCGCCGACGACCAGGCTGAGCCAGGCCGCCCCGATCGCCAGTCGCAGGCCCAGGAAGAGGGACGGCAACGCACCGGGCAGCACCACGTGGCGCAGTCGGGCGGCATGCCCCAGCCCACAGGTACGGGCCGCCTCCACCAGCCGCTCGTCGATGTCCCGGATGCCGGCGTAGGTGTTGAAGTAGATGGGGAAGAAGGCGCCCAGCGCCACCAGGCTGATCTTGAGCGACTCGCCGATGCCGACCCAGATGATCAGCAACGGCACCAGCCCGAGGTGCGGCAGCATCCGGGCCATCTGCACCGGCGGGTCGACCAGGTCGTCACCGAGCCGCAGCAGCCCCGCCACGGTGCCCAGAGCCAGGGCCAGGAGACCGCCGATGAGCAGGCCCGCCCCGGCCCGGGTGAGTGAGTCCAGCAGGTGGATGCCGAGCGTCCCGTCCCGGCTCAGCCGCCACCCGGTGGCCAGGACGTCGCTGGGCGCCGGCAGCTTCTCGGCCGCCAGCAGCCCGGTCCGTGCGGCCAACTCCCAGGCCAGGACCAGCACCACCGGGCTCACCACCCGCCGCCAGCGCCGCGCCGGCCGCTGACGACGGGGTACGACAGGCGCCGCCGCCGTGACCTCGTCGGGCGCCTCGACGAGCGTCGTACGACTCACTGGAACACCGCGCTGAACCGGTCGTCGACCCGGGATCGCAGGTCGACCGGCCCCGGGATGAGTTCCAGGGCGATGAAGCTGTCGGTGATCGCCTGAAGCTCGTCGCCGATCGCCGGGGTGACCGGGGCGAGGGGTCTGGCGCTGCGGGCCAGGGCGCGGCTGGTGACGTCCTGCGGGATCTTCAGCTCCGGCGCGAGGGTGCTGGCCCGCTCCTCGGGATGGGCGATGCCCCAGTCGGTCACCTCGCGGTAGCGCTGGAGGAACGCCCGGACGTCGTCCGTGCGCTTCTCGACCGCCTTGGGCGCGGCCAGGACGTACTCGCGGTTGCTGGCCAGACCCGTCGCGTCGGCGAGCACCTGGACCCCCGGCTGCTCGGCCAGGGCGAAGTACGGGTCCCAGATCACCCAGGCGTCGATCTGGCCGCCGTCGAACGCGGGCCGTCCCTCGGCGGGCTTGAGGTACTTGACCTGGATGTCCTTCAGGGTCATGTTGTTCGCCTCCAGCAGCCGGACCAGCAGCCAGTGCACGTTGGACCCCTTGTTGAGGGCCACCGTCTTGCCCTTGAGGTCGGCGAAGCTGCGGTAACCCCGGTCGGCCTTGACCAGCACCGCCTCACCCTGCGGGATCGGTACCGAGGTGCCGATGATGGAGAACGGGATCTTCCCGGCGGCGGCGAATACCGGCGGCGCCTCCCCGACCTGCCCGATGTCGATGGAGCCGGCCTTGAGCGCCTCGGTGAGCGCCGGCCCGCTCTCGAACAGCGACCACTCCACATCCGGTGCGGCGTTGCGCGCCTTGACCAGGCTCAACCCGCCGAAGCGCTGGTAGCCGATCCGGAGCTTGCCCTCGGTGCCGCCCGCATCGGCGGACCCGCCGCACGCGCTCACCGCGGCCGTGGCGAGCAGCGCCACGGTGGTGAGCGCGGCCGTCAGGAGGCGGCGATGCGGGGGGCGGCTCGTCGACGGGGTGGGCATGGCGGCTCCTCGGGTCGGGGCATGCGGGTAGCGGCGCATCGACAGGCGTCGGCACCGGCAGTAGCCTACTAACCCGATAGGTTTTATGGGTAGGCTGTCGGTGGGATCGTCCCACCCCTCAGGAGGTGCCCGCCTCGCCGCGTGCGCCGACCGCCCCCGCTGGAGGAAAGAGCCCCGATGACCCTCACCTTCCACTGGTTCCTGCCCACCAACGGCGACAGCCGGGACATCGTCGGCGGCGGACACGGCGTACCGACAGGTGCCGCCGGAGGCGCCCGCCCGGCCAGCACGGCGTACCTCGGGCAGATCGCCCGCAGCGCCGAGCAACTCGGCTTCGTCGGCGCGCTCACCCCCACCGGCGCCTGGTGCGAGGACGCCTGGCTCAGCACGGCGATGCTCACCGAGGTGACCGAGCGACTCAAGTTCCTGGTCGCCTTCCGGCCCGGGCTGATCACTCCCACGCTGGCCGCCCAGATGGCCTCCACCTTCCAGCGGCTGTCCCGGGGCCGTCTGCTGCTCAACGTGGTCACCGGCGGCGAGTCGCAGGAGCAGCGGGCCTACGGCGACTTCCTGGACAAGGACGCCCGGTACGCGCGGGCCGACGAGTTCCTGCACGTGGTGCGGGCGCTGTGGCGCGGCGAGACCGTCGACCACACCGGCGAGCACGTCCGCGTCGAACAGGCGCGGCTGCACCGGCTGCCCGACCCGGTGCCACCTGTCTACTTCGGCGGGTCCTCCGCCGCCGCCCTCCCGGTGGCGGTGCGGCACAGCGACGTCTACCTCACCTGGGGCGAGCCCCCGGCCCTGGTCGCCGACAAGCTGAACCGGGTCCGGGCGCTGGCCGCCGAGGCCGGGCGGGAGCTGCGCTGCGGCATCCGGCTGCACGTCATCGTGCGGGACACCGCCGAGCAGGCCTGGGCGCAGGCCCAACGCCTGCTCGACGGGGTCTCCGAGGCCGACATCCGGGCCGTGCAGGAGGGGCTGCGCCGCAGCGAGTCCGAAGGGCAGCGCCGGATGCTCGACCTGCACGGCGGCTCCCGCGACGGCCTGGAGATCGCCCCCAACCTGTGGGCGGGGGTCGGGCTGGTCCGTGGCGGGGCCGGCACCGCGCTCGTCGGCAGCCACGCCGAGGTCGCGGACCGGATCGCGGAATACCACGCGCTCGGCATCGACGAGTTCATCCTCTCCGGCTACCCGCACCTGGAGGAGGCGTACTGGTTCGGTGAGGGAGTGCTGCCGATCCTGCGCGAGCGGGGGCTGTGGCGGCACCCCGACGGGACGCCCGGGGTGGCGGAGAACGTCGACGTCCCGTTCGCCGGTGTGCCCGCGCCGCAGCCCGCCGGAGCCCGCTGACCGGCCGTCCGGCCCCGACGGTGGCCGCGGTCAGGTGGGTCAGCCGGCCATCCGTCGGCCGATCCGCCGCCCGGCGAGGCTCACCAGGGTGCTGCCGACCGCCATCCCGACCAGCACCAGAATCGCGCCGACCGCCCACAACCCGCTGTCGTCGGTCGACGCGGCGCGCCACGACCAGGCGGCCGTGAACGCCACGGTCATCACCGGTGCCACCAGCCACGGGCTGAGCCGCGTCCCGGCGAGCGCGGCCAGCAGCACGAGCGTCACCACGCAACCGATCACCTGCCACGGCTCGTACGGGCCGCTGCTCGCACCGGTCTGCGCGTCGACCGTGTACTCGTCGTCCCAGCCCAGCCAGAGCAGCCACGCCCCGATCGTGGCCGCCGCCAGGAACAGAACACCGAGCAGTGCGCGCGTACCCCTCGTCGCCGTCATCCGGCGATCATCCCTCGCGCGTCGCTCCACCGGAATAAGTACCGGTACCCAGCACGATCCCCAATGGACTGTTGCCCCGGCGGGTGGCGATCCTCTACGGTCTGCTCAGCGGTGGGCGGTGCGGTCCGCATCCGACCCGACACCGCCGGTAGCCCGTCGTGCGGGCCGGGATGGTGGAGTCCCGGGTCGCCCCGTCGACGGTGATCCGGCGGTCGTGTGACTCCCAGCTCGTTCCCCTGGCCCTGCTGCCCGGGGTGGCTCCCGTGGAGCCGACGGCGAGCCGGGGCACGCCGACCCACCGGGAGAGCCCCGTGTTCCTCAGCCCGCACGAACAGGACCGCCTGCTCGTCCACGTCGCGGCCGATGTCGCCCGCGCCCGCCGCGAACGCGGCCTGCGCCTCAACTACCCCGAAGCCGTCGCGGTGATCACCGCGTTCCTCCTCGAAGGGGCCCGCGACGGACGGTCGGTGGTCGACCTGATGTCGGCCGGCCGGGCGGTACTCGGCCGCGACGACGTCCAGGACGGCATCCCCGAGCTGCTGAGGGAGGTGCAGGTGGAGGCAACGTTCCCGGACGGCACCAAGCTGGTGACGGTGCACCACCCGATCCCGTGATCCCCGGGGAGATCCTGCCGGCTGCCGACCCGGTCGAGATCAACGCCGGTCGTCCGGTGACCACACTGCTCGTGGTCAACACCGCCGACCGCCCGGTGCAGGTCGGCTCGCACTACCACTTCGCCGAGGCCAACCCGGCGCTGTCGTTCGACCGGGGCGCCGCCTGGGGGCAGCGGCTCGCCGTACCGGCGGGCACCTCGGTCCGGTTCGAGCCGGGCATCAGCCGCAGCGTCGACCTCGTGCCGCTCGGCGGCGCACGCGTCGTGCCGGGTCTGCGCGGAGAGTGCGCCGGACCGTTGGACCCGTCGCCGCACCCGCTCACGGCCGACGGGTCGCCGCGGTGAGCGCGGTGCGGCGGGACCGCTACATCGACCTGTACGGCCCGACGACAGGTGACCGGATCCGGCTGGCCGACACCAACCTGCTGATCGAGGTGGAGACCGACCACTGCGTGGGCGGAGACGAGGCGGTCTTCGGTGGCGGCAAGGTGATCCGCGAGTCGATGGGACAGGCCCGGGCCACCCGCGCCGAGGGGGCACTGGACACCGTCATCACCGGCGCGGTGGTGCTCGACCACTGGGGCGTGGTCAAGGCCGACGTGGGGCTACGCGACGGACGCATCGTGGCGCTCGGCCGGGCCGGCAACCCGGACACCATGCCCGGTGTCCACCCCGACCTGGTCATCGGCCCGTCGACCGAGGTGATCGCCGGCAACGGCCGGATCCTCACCGCCGGCGCGGTCGACACCCACGTGCACTTCATCTGCCCGCAGATCGTCACCGAGGCACTGGCCAGCGGCATCACCACGATGGTCGGCGGCGGCACCGGGCCGGCCGAGGGAACCCGCGCGACGACTGTCACCCCGAACGCCTGGCACCTGGCCCGGATGCACGAGGCGCTGGACACGATGCCGGTCAACGTGCTGCTGCTCGGCAAGGGCAACACCGTCTCCAGCGAGGCGCTGTGGGAACAGTTGCGGGCCGGCGCGGGTGGTTTCAAGCTGCACGAGGACTGGGGCACCACGCCGGCGGCGATCGACGCCTGCCTGCGGGTGGCTGACGCGTCCGGGGTCCAGGTGTCGATCCACACCGACACGCTCAACGAGGCCGGGTTCGTCGCCGACACCCTGCGGGCGATCGGTGGGCGGGCGATCCACTCGTACCACACCGAGGGGGCCGGCGGCGGGCACGCACCGGACATCATCACCGTGGCCAGCGAACCCAACGTGCTGCCGTCGTCGACCAACCCGACCCGGCCGTACACCGCCAACACCCTCGCCGAGCATCTGGACATGCTGATGGTCTGCCACCACCTCAACCCGTCCGTGCCGGAGGACCTGGCCTTCGCCGAGAGCCGGATCAGACCATCCACCATGGCCGCCGAGGACCTGCTGCACGACCTCGGCGCGATCTCGATCATCGGGTCCGACGCGCAGGCGATGGGCCGGGTCGGCGAGGTGATCATGCGGACCTGGCAGAGCGCCCACGTGATGAAGGACCGGGTCGGCGCGCTGCCCGGCGACGGGGCCGCCGACAACCACCGGGCCCGACGGTACGTGGCGAAATACACCATCTGCGCGGCGATGGCCAACGGGCTGGAACGGGAGATCGGCTCGGTCGAGCCCGGGAAACTCGCCGACCTGGTGCTCTGGGACCCGGCGTTCTTCGGCGTCCGACCGCACCTGGTGCTCAAGGGCGGCATGATCGCGTACGCCCAGATGGGTGACGCCAACGCCTCGATCCCGACCCCGCAGCCGATGCTGCCGCGGCCGATGTTCGGGGCGTACGGCGCGGCGGCGGCGGCCACCAGCCTGGCCTTCGTGGCCCCGGCGGCCCTGGACGCCGGGCTCCGCCTGGACGTGCGACGCCGGGTGGTGCCGGTGAGCGACGTCCGGTCGCGGGGCAAGGCTGACCTGCCGGAGAACAACGCGATGCCGCACATCGAGGTGGACCCGGACACCTTCACCGTGCGGATCGACGGGCAGGTGGTGGAACCGGACCCGGTGACCCGGCTGCCGATGGCCCAGCGGTACTTCCTGTTCTGATGGCGACGCCGAGCCTGCTGCTGCTGTTGGCCGACGGGCGCTTCCCGGCCGGGGCGCACGCGCACTCCGGTGGCCTGGAGGCGGCCGTCGCCGCCGGTCGGGTCACCGACCTGACCTCGTTGGAGGCGTTCCTGGCCGGACGGTTGGCCACCGCCGGTCTGGTCGGCGCGGCGTTCGCGGCGGCCGCACACCGGGCGGCGTTGGCCGAGACCGCCGTACGGTCCGGATCGCTGGCTCGGCTCGACGCGGAGTTGGACGCGCGTACCGCAGCTCCGGCGTTGCGGGCGGTCTCGCGCCGACAGGGCCGGGCGCTGCTGCGTGCCGGCCGGGCCATCTGGCCGGACGCTCCCTTCACCGACCTGCCCGCGACGCCCGGTGGGGCACACCAACCGCTGGTGCTCGGGCTGCTCTGCGCCGCAGCCGGGCTGTCCCGCGTCGAGACCGCCACCATCGCCGCGTACGGGACGGTGACCGGGGCGGCCAGCGCCGGCGTACGCCTGCTCGGCCTCGACCCGTACCGGGTGCAGACCCTGCTGGTCGGCCTGGCCGACGCCTGCGACGGCACCGCCGCCGACGCGGCGCGGGCCGCCGACGACCCACCGGAGCGGCTGCCGGCCGCCGCCGCTCCACTCGCCGACATCCATGCCGAAATCCATGCCACCTGGGAGGTGCGTCTCTTTGCGTCCTGACACCGTTGTGCCGAACGCTGTGCCCGCCGTCGAACCGACCACGCCGCCACCGGCCACCCCACCCCACGACGAGACCGTTCCGCACACCCATCCGGAGCCGGGGGTGGACCCTCACCCGCCGTTGGCGCGCGCCGGCCGTGCCCTGCGCGTCGGCATCGGCGGCCCGGTCGGCTCCGGCAAGACAGCCCTGGTCGCCGCGCTCTGCCGCGCCTTCGCCGACGAGCTGCGGCTCGGCGTGGTGACCAACGACATCTACACGACCGAGGACGCCGACTTCCTCCGGCGGGCCGGCGTACTGGACCCGGCCCGGATCCGCGCGGTGGAGACCGGCTGCTGCCCGCACACAGCGATCCGGGACGACATCGGCGCCAATCTGGACGCCGTCGACGAGCTCGCCGAGGCGGTCGGCCCGTTGGACCTGGTCCTCGTGGAGAGCGGTGGGGACAACCTGACCGCGACCTTCAGCCGAGGACTGGTCGACCGGCAGATCTTCGTGGTCGACGTGGCGGGCGGGGACAAGGTGCCCCGCAAGGGCGGGCCCGGGGTCACCGCCGCCGACCTTCTCGTCATCAACAAGACCGACCTGGCACCGATGGTGGGTGCCGACCTCGCCGTCATGGACCGTGATGCGCGGGCCCGGCGCGGCGACCTCCCGACCCTCTTCCTGTCCATCGTGGGGGACCCCACGGCAACGTCGGTCGCGGCCTGGATCCGACACGAGCTGGCCCACCACGCCGCCCTGCACCCGCTCGCCGCGCCGGTCGGCCCAGCCTGATGCGAGCACGCGCCCGGCTGGTCGCCCGCGCCGACGGTCGGGGCGGCACGGCAGTGGTAGAGCTGCACGGTGAAACGCCGTTGCTGCTGCGCCAGACCCCGACCGACGGTGGTGTCGCCACGGTGCACCTCGTCGGCGGGGCCGCCGGACCGCTGGCCGGGGACGATCTGCGCCTGGAGATCGAGGTGGGTCCGGGCGCGGCGGTCCGGGTGCACAGCGTCGCCGCGTCGATCGCCCTGCCCGGTCGCGTGGGTGCCGTGTCCCGGATGGCGGTGCGGGCAGTCGTGCACGCCGGTGCCACGCTGCACTGGCTTCCGGAACAGCTGGTCGCGGCGGCCGGCTGCGCGCACCTCGCCGAGTCCCGGATCGAACTGGCCACCGGTGCGAGCCTGCTGTGGCGCGACGAGCTGATCTGCGGCCGGTACGGCGAGGCGCCCGGCGGGGCCGTCGTGCACACCCAGGTCGACTACGCGGGTCGACCACTGCTGCGCCAGTCCCTTGCGGTGGGCCCGGGCGCGCCGGGCTGGGCCGGCCCGGCGGTGCTCGGCGGCGCCCCGGCCACCGGATCGCTGCTGGTGGTCGACCCGTCGCAACCCGCCGAACCTCCGACGGCCGAGGGCAGCGTCGCCCGGCTGCCGTTGGCCGGCGGCCCGGCAACACTGTGGACCGCCACCGCTCCCGACGCGCACACCCTGCGCGCCCACCTCACGGCCTAGGTGTTCTGTTCGTGGACGATGCGCACGCGCGGCACCGACGGGGGGACCGGGCGTCACTCTTTGTAGATCCGACGGTGCCACCATGGCAGCGGCCCGCCACTCCAGCTCCTCCTGGGGCTGGAGTCGGCAAGGGTACGGCGTCGGAACTCTCTGTCGAGGCTGCGCAGGAGGCGGCGCATCTCGCCGCGTGCTTCCGACGGCAGGAGACGGGTCACAGCCTCCAACGCGTCCCGCACGAGCGCCAGATCCGTGTATTGGCAGCCGGGGCAGGCGGGACAGGACGAGGCCTGTAGGCGGAGCCTCCGTCCGGGCCGGCGGAGAAATGCTCGATATTCCGACAGGAAGGCCGCAGTGCGTCCGGGTCGGACGTGTTCATCGAAGGGGTCGGGGTCGTAGCACTCCCCGCCGTGTGCGGACGGACCGAAACGGCCGCCGTATTCGACTACCCGGACGGCGGCGGTTGTCGCAAGAGAAAGTCGGTCGACAGGGCCAACGCCCTCGTAGGTCCACCTGCGGACGTCGCGTCCGGCGGCTTGCGATGTGGCGCGGATCGCGCCGGGCCGTTTACGCGGCATGACCCTTTCGGTTGGTCGTCATGGTGCGATGCTCGCACCGTGGCGACGACCGCGCAACGCGTTCACCTCGGCGGGCGCTGTGGGGCCCGGCAGGGTGAGGTGTCGGGGAGGCTCAGCGATGAGGGGCACCGACGGCACCGGCATCGACGCGAACGTCGCGGCGGGCGGGGTCGAGGCGACTGACCAGGTCGTCGAGCTGGCTCACCAGGTCGCTGGCCGGTGGATCGCCCAGCTCCGCGATGCCCAGCTCGGCGATGCTGGCCCGGACCCGCTCGTCCAGGCGGGCGTGCTCGCGGCGGCCCCGAGCGGTCAGGTACGCCCGGATTCGCCGGCGGTCGATCGGATCGATCCGACGGAAGACGAGGTTGCGGTCGACGAGCTGGTCGACCAGCTTGGTGAGGGTGCCCGGCGGCAGCGACGCCTCGGCGGACACCTCGCTCATCGGGTGACCCTGCCCGTCGGCGAGCAGGCAGAGCACCCGCCACGCCTCGATGCTCAGCGCGTCGTCGGCCAGAACGGCGCCCAGCCGGCGGGAGAGCAGCCGTTCGGCGCGGGTGAGTGAGCGCAGCAGGTCGGCTGGCGCCCCGGGCACGTCTGACATGAAACTCCCTGGTCCGGTGGCCCTGTCATGGTAGCGAGTCGTCCCGGTCAGTGGTGAGCGCTGGTCTTCGGTCGTGAGCCGGGCAATCATGTGCTCATGTCCGCGCCGGCACCGCCGTGGCTGACCGTCGACCGTGCCGTGGTCAGCATCGCGCTGGTCTACCCGATGCGCGGGCCGGCCGGCATGTTCGGGCCCACCTGTGAGCTCTGCGCGCAGCTCGCGGTTGAGGAGATCAATCGGTGCGGCGGCGTGCTGGGCCGGGAGGTGCGGCTGGTGCCGGTCGACGGTGGCGCACCGCCGGCCGAGGTTGCCGCCGAGGTCGAGGCGTTGGTGTCGGTGGGGGCCGTGCAGGGGGTGACGGGGTGGCACATCTCGTCGGTGCGCCAGGCGTTGGCGCCCCGCGTCGCGCACCGGGTGCCGTATGTCTACACCGCACTCTACGAGGGCGGCGAGCGCACCGAAGGGGTCTTCCTGACCAGCGAGACGCCGGATGCCCAACTGTGGCCCGCGATGCGGCTGCTCGCCGGGGAGCAGGGGGTCCGCCGCTGGTTCGTGGTGGGCAACGACTACGTGTGGCCGCGCCGTACGTCGCGGGCGGCCCAGCGGTACGCGCTGCGCGGCGGCGGGCAGGTGGTGGGCCGGCACTTCCTGCCGTTGGACGCGCACGACTTCACCGAGGTGCTGCGCCGCATCGAGCACAGTGACGCGGACGCGGTGTTGATGCTGCTGGTCGGTGCTGACGCGGTGCGGTTCAACCGGGCGTTCGCCCGATCCGGCCTGGATCAGCGCTGTCTGCGGCTGAGCACCCTGATGGACGAGAACATGCTGCTGGCCAGCGGTGCCGGCGCGACCCGGCGGCTGTACAGCACGGCGGGCTTCTTCGCCGGGCTGGTGACCCAGGAGAATCTCGACTTCCACGGCGAGTTCGCGCGGCGCTTCGGGGTGGAGGCGCCGCCACTGGGCAGCCTGGGGGAGTCCTGCTACGAGGGCGTCATGCTGCTCGCCGCGCTGATCGGCCAGGCCCGCACTCTCGACGTGCGGGCCATCGAGACGGCCGCCGACACCGTCGCCTACCACGGGCCACGTGGTCGGTTGCGGCTGCGTCAGCGGCACGTGCGTCAGCGCATCTACCTGGCCGAGGCCGACGGGCTGGACTTCACAGTGCTCGCCCAGCTCTGAGGCGGGCACCGGCACCCGGCTGACCGGACCCTTGACAGCGCCACCCGATCCCGTCCTAAAATGCTTCCTGCGTGAAGTATCTGGCCGCGGGGTCAGATGTCACCATTGCGTGCCCACCGTCGGCGGATTCGTCCGTCGACCATTGTGGTGGCACTTATCTTGCGTCTTTCCGAACGGCCGGCACCGTTTCCTCCCAACGGTGTCGGCCGATTTTTCGTGCGCGCCCGGCGGGCCCTTCGGAAACAGTCAATTAAGGACCGGGAAACAACCGCGCAATCATGTCGGTCGACGCTTTCCCTGCCCATATCCGATCCGGTGCCCCGCGCGGCGTCCACCCGTCGACCTCGGCATCGCCCACGTCAGCTCCATCGGACCGCACCGACCGTCCTTTCGCCACTTGAGTGCACCGCAGGGAGAGTAGATGTCATTATTCCGGGGCCGCCGCATCCTGGCGGGTGCCATGACCCTGGTCGCCGCGGCCGCGATGACCGCGTGCGGCAGCAAGACCACCGACGAGGGCGGCGCGACAGGCGTCACCGCCGACGTCTCCGGCGACACCGTCAAGGTCGGCCTGCTCAACTCGCTCTCCGGGACCATGGCGATCAGCGAGGTCACCGTCCGCGACTCCATCATGCTCGCCGTCGAGGAGATCAACGCGGCAGGTGGTGTCCTCGGTAAGAAGATCCAGCCGGTCGGAGAGGACGGCGCCTCGGACTGGCCGACCTTCGCCGAGAAGGCCGAGAAGCTCATCTCCGAGGACCGGGTCGCCGCCGTCTTCGGCTGTTGGACGTCGGCCAGCCGCAAGGCGGTCAAGCCGGTGTTCGAGAAGAACAAGGCGTTGCTGTTCTACCCGGTGCAGTACGAGGGTCTGGAGCAGTCGCCCTACATCTTCTACACCGGAGCGACGACCAACCAGCAGATCGTTCCCGGGCTCGACTACCTCAAGTCGCAGGGCGCGAAGTCGGTCTATCTGGTCGGCAGCGACTACGTCTTTCCCCGTACGGCCAACAAAATCATCAAGGCGTACGCGACCGCGAACGGGATGACCGTACTCGGCGAGGATTACGCGCCGCTCGGCTCCACCGAGTTCGGCACCATCGTCAACAAGGTCAAATCGTCCGGGGCGGACGCCGTGTTCAACACGCTCAACGGTGACAGCAACGTGGCCTTCTTCAAGGAATACAAGTCGGCGGGCCTGACCGCCGCCGCGATGCCGGTGGTGTCGGTGTCGATCGCCGAGGAAGAGGTCAAGGGCATCGGCACCCAGTACCTGGAGGGCCAACTGACGGCCTGGAACTACTACCAGACCACCCCGGGCGCGGCGAACTCGAAGTTCGTGGCCGCGTACAAGGCCAAGTACGGCGCGGACAAGCCGACAAGCGATCCGATGGAGGCCGCGTACGTCGGCGTCCACCTGTGGAAGGCGATGGTCGAGAAGGCCGGCGCCTTCGACGTGGAGAAGGTCCGCTCCGCCTCGGACGGGATCACCTTCGACGCGCCGGAGGGCCTGGTCACGGTCGACGGCAAGACCCAGCACATCGCCAAGACCGCCCGGATCGGCAAGATCGGCGCGGACGGTCTGATCACCGAGGTGTGGAACTCCGGCAAGCCTGTCGCGCCGGACCCGTACCTCAAGACCTACCCGTGGGCGAGCGGCCTGAGCTGACGACGCCGGCCCGGGCGGGCTGCGCGACGACGCGCCCGCCCGGGCCACCCGACCAGCAGTTCGGAGTACCCACCGTGACAGTCCTCTTCGGTCAACTCTTCACCGGCATCAGCATCGGCGCGGTGCTGCTGCTCATCGCGCTCGGCCTGGCGCTGACCTTCGGCCAGATGAACGTGATCAACATGGCGCACGGTGAGTTCATCATGGCCGGCGCGTACACCACCTACGTTCTGCAACAGAGCATCACCGGCGCCGGCCTGTCGCTGGTGGTCGCGCTGCCGGTGGCGTTCGTGGTCGCCGGCACCATGGGTGTCCTGCTGGAGGTGCTGCTCATCCGCCGGCTCTACGCCCGGCCACTGGACACCCTGCTGGTCACCTGGGGTGTGTCACTGATGCTGCAACAACTGGCCCGGGACATCTTCGGCAGCCCGAACGTGCAGACCCGCGCGCCCGAGCTGCTCACCGGCAACGTGGCGCTGCCCGGCGGGCTGACCATCGCCAACAACCGGCTGTTCATCCTGACCCTGGCGCTGGCGGCCGTCGCGGCGCTGACCCTGGCGTTGCGACTCACCCCGCTCGGGCGTCGTATCCGGGCGGTGGTGCAGAACCGTGACCTCGCCGCGGTGTCCGGCATCGCCACCGCGCGGGTCGACCGGACGACCTTCTTCCTCGGCTCCGGCCTGGCCGGGCTCGCCGGGGTGGCCCTCACCCTGCTCGGCCCGATCGGCCCGACCATGGGCACCAACCTGATCATCGACGCCTTCCTGGTCGTCGTGGTCGGCGGGATCGGCCAGCTCAAGGGCAGCGTGATCGTCGCCTTCGCCCTCGGTGTGCTCCAGGCCACCGGGGAGTACCTGACCACCCTCAGCGTCGCCAAGGTGATCGTGTTCGTGGCGATCGTCGCGTTCCTCCAGTGGCGGCCACAGGGCCTGTTCACCCTGCGGACCAGGAGCCTCGCATGACCGCCGTCACCCCCGCGCCGCCCGACACCGCCGTCCGCCCGGCGCCCGCCGCCGCCGTGCCGCCCGGCCGGCCCGCCGGCCGCTCGCGGCTGCGGACGGCGGCCGGCTTCACCTTCGGCGCGGCGCTGTTGTTCGCCGTCGCGCCGCTGGTGCTGTCGGACTTCCGGCTGGCCCTTCTCGCCAAGTACCTCTGCGTCGCCATGGTCGCGGTCGGCATCGGGATCGCCTGGGGCCGGGGCGGGATGCTCACGCTCGGCCAGGGCGTCTTCTTCGGCCTCGGCGGCTACGCGATGGCCATGCACCTCAAGCTCGCCGACGCGGGCCCGGGTGGGATGCCCGACTTCATGCAGCTGTACGGGCAACTCGACGAGTTGCCCCTGTGGTGGCGGCCGTTCGCCAGCCCGTGGTTCGCGCTGCCCGCCACGGTGCTGCTGCCGATGGCTGTCGCCTTCGGACTCGGCTCACTTGTCTTCCGCCGCCGGGTCCGCGGCGCGTACTTCGCCATCCTCAGTCAGGCACTCGCCGCCGCGATGGTGATCCTGCTGATCGGCCAGCAGGGCACCACCGGCGGCACCAACGGGCTCACCGACATCAAGGGCTTCTTCGGCTACGACCTGGACGACCCGGTCAACCAGCGGATGGTGTACTTCATCATCGCCGGGACGCTGCTGGCGTTGCTCGCACTGACCCGTCAGCTCATCCACAGCCGCTACGGCGAGCTGCTGGTGGCGGTCCGCGACGGTGAGGAACGGGTCCGCTTCCTGGGCTACGACCCGGCGACGGTCAAGCTGGTGGCGTACGTGGTCGCGGCGGGCATGGCCGGGCTGGCCGGTGCGCTGTTCGTGCCGGCGGTGGGCATCATCTCGCCCGCGCTGATCGGCATCGTCCCGTCGATCGAGTTCGTCATCGGCGTCGCGGTGGGCGGCCGGGCGACCCTGCTCGGGCCGGTGCTCGGCGCGGTGGCGGTGGCCTGGGCGCGTACCGCCCTCTCCGAGCGCTTCCCGGGCACCTGGACGTACCTGCAGGGGTTGCTCTTCGTGGTCGTGGTGGCGTTCCTTCCCGGCGGCCTGGCGTCGCTGTGGGCGCTGGCCCGCCGCCGTGAGGTCGGCGCTCAGCCGCGGCGGCGCGGGTGGTTGTCGCTGGGCCGACGACGCGTCGAGCGGACGGAGGTGCCGGCGGCATGAGCGAACGCACCGAGCGCAGCGAGGGCCGTGAGCGCATGCCCGGCCAGCACGGCATGAGCGGCGAACGGTTGGACGGGTTGTCCGTCCGTGACGTGCGGGTCAGCTTCGACGGTTTCACCGCCGTGGACGGCGTCTCGCTGGAGGTGCCCGCCGGCGACATCAGGTTCCTGATCGGGCCGAACGGCGCCGGCAAGACCACTCTGGTCGACGCGATCACCGGCCTGGTCCGGGCCACCGGCTCGGTCCGGTTCGGTGACGAGGAACTGCTCGGCCGGCCGGTGCACCGGATCAGCCGGCTCGGCATCGGGCGGACCTTCCAGACCTCGACGGTCTTCGAGGAGCTGTCGGTGCTGCAGAACCTCGACATCGCGGCGGGCGCCAGGCGTAGCTGGGCGACACTGGCCCGCCGACGCCGGGGTGTCCCCGACGAGGTCGCCGCCGCGCTGGAGACCATCGGTCTGGCCGAGCGTGCCGCGCACCTCGCCGGGACGCTCGCGCACGGCCAGAAGCAGTGGCTGGAGATCGGCATGCTGCTGGTGCAGGACGCGCGGTTGCTGCTGCTGGACGAGCCGGTCGCCGGGATGAGTCACGAGGAGCGCGACGCGACCGGCTTGCTGTTGGAGACGGTGAGCCGGGACCGCACGGTGGTGGTGATCGAGCACGACATGGACTTCCTGCGTCGGTTCGCGCGCAGCGTCACAGTGCTGCACGCCGGCCGGGTGCTCAGCGAGGGCACGGTGGCGCAGGTCCAGGCGGACCCGCGCGTGCAGGAGGTCTACCTTGGCCACCCGGTCGACGCCGGGTCGGCCCGTACCGGCCTGGAGGCATGATGCTGACGCTGCGCGGGGTGCACGCCGGATACGGGCGCTCTCGGGTGCTGCACGGGGTCGATCTGGCGGTCCCGCCCGACGGGGTGGCCGCCGTGCTCGGGCACAACGGCGCCGGCAAGAGCACCCTGCTGCGGGTCGCGGCCGGGCTGCTGCGCCCGAGCGCCGGCACCGTCGAGTTGGACGGCGAGGACGTCACCCGCGCCGGGCCGCACGAGCGGGTGGCGCGGGGGATGGCGTACGTCCCGCAGGGTCAGCAGTGCTTCCCGCACCTGACCGCCGCGGAGAACCTGCGGTTGGTCGCCGACGGCCGGCGCGACGGGGCGGTGGCCACGGCGGAGGTGCTGGATCTGTTTCCGGCGCTGCGCCCGCTGCTGCGGCGTCGGGCCGGGCTGCTCTCCGGCGGTCAGCGCCAGCAGTTGGCAGTGGCCCGTGCCCTGATCACCCGGCCACGGCTGCTGATGCTCGACGAGCCGACCGAGGGCATCCAACCGTCGGTGGTCGCGGAGATCCAGGAGCGGATCGTCGAGCTGACCCGGCAGTCGGGGTTCAGTGTGCTGCTCGTCGAGCAGCACCTGGGGTTCGCGCTGCGCGTGGCGGACCGCTACCACGTCCTGGAGTCCGGCCGGGTCACCTCGCACGGCGACGGGGGTGTCACGGCGGAACGGGAGGTCCGGGCGGCCCTGGCGGTCTGAGCCGGCGAGGCGGTCGAGCGGTCAGGGCCTCGGTACGGGGCCTGTCGAGTCGCGGACGACCAGCACGTGCCCGGTGGGGCGGCGGCGGGGGCGCGCCGTGCGCGGCTTGAGCGCGAGGGTGAGTGCGGTGCGGCCCATCTCGGTCATCGGCAGACGGATGGTGGTGAGGCTGGGCGCGAGGTCGGCCGCCACGGAGACGTCGTCGAAGCCGACGACGGACATTCGCGCGGGCACCGGCACGCGGCGCGACCGCAGCGTCGACAGCACGCCCATGGCCATCGCGTCGTTGAGCGCGATGATCGCCGTCGTCTCGGGATGCGCGTTGAGGATCTGCTCGGCGGCGGCCCGCCCCCCGTCGCGGGTGAAGTCGCTGTGCACCACGGCGAGGTCGGCGGGGGACCGCCCGCGCTGCCGCAGGGCCGACGTCACTCCGGCCAGCCGGTCGGCGACGGTGGTGAGGCCGGCGCTGCCCGCGGCGACAGCGATCCGTCGGTGGCCGAGGTCCATCAGGTGCTGGGCGAGCGCGAAGCCGCCGGCCTCGTTGTCCGGCAGGACGGCGTCGACGCCGAGCGCGTGCCGTCCGATGGCTGCGGCCCGTCCGCCGTGGTCCTGGAACGCGGCCAGCTCGGCGCGGGCCGCGCTCTCCATCCGGGGGTCGTCGTAGCCGGAGCCGCTGATCAGGACGATGCCGACCCGTTGGGCGATCAGGTGGCGCAGCTGTTGCAGCTCGTAGTCGGGGTCGCGGCCGGACTGGCAGATCTGCACGAGCAGCCCCTGCTCGGCGGCGAGCTGGATGACCCCGGCGGCGATCTCGGAGAAGTACGGGTCGTCGACCTGATGGACGATCAACCCCACCGTTGAGGTCGCCCCGCTGGCCAGGGTACGGGCGTACGGGTTGGCCACGTAGCCCAGCTCACGGGCGATCTGCCGGATCCGGTCGGCGACCTCCGCGCTGACCCCCTCGCGGCCGGCCAGGGCTCGGGAGGCGGTCGCCAGCGAGACGGCGGCGTGTGCGGCGACGTCCACGAGGCGCGGCCGCCGGCTGGCCCTGGGCATCCGCAACCCTCCGGAAACATCCATGTCACCCGATCTATTGCGGGCGACATTGATCGAAGCCTAGGGTACGTAAGCGCTTACGTAAGCGCTTACGTGACCCGGCATCCGGCATGCCGCGAAACGAGGTGACAGCCATGTCCAGGGCCCGACGAGCGGCCGTCTCCCTCCTGGCGATCGGCGCACTGACCGCCGCCGCCACGCCACCGGCGCAGGCGGACCGCAGCCCCACGCACGACGTCCACCCGGCGCTGCGCGCCCACCTGGTCGCCGCGTACGACTTCGACCACCCGGTGCCCGGCGACCCCGCCCTGGAACGCGACCAGGGGCGTTCCGGCACCGAGATCGAGCTGATCAACGGCGGTGCCGCCATGCGGGTGCCGGACCGCGCCTACCGGGGCAGCCGCAACGCGGTGCAGACCCGGCAGGTCGCCCCCGCCGTCGCCGGCAACGACGACTGGAAGGCCGGCGCCTGGTCGGCCAGCGGGGTACGGACGCTGCGCGCCTTCAGCGCCACCGCCGGCACCACTGTCATGGGCTGGTTCAAGCTGAACATGGCCAGCCCGCTGCCCAACTCCACCACCGCCGACCCGGACGACAGGTACAACGCGATAGGGCTGGCCGGGGTGCTGACCGGCGACTCCGACGGCCACGGCGTGCGCGCCCTGCTGGAGCTGATCGACGTCGACGGGCAGTTGCGTCTCGTCGCGCTCGGCCGGCGGCTCGACGGCGGCAACTCGCAGACCTTCGCCGCCAACCAGGACTGGCGCGAGCTGTTGCCGGTGGGGGAGTGGGTGCACCTGGCCGCCACCTTCGACTTCGACACCGGCGCGCTCGCCCTCTACCGCAACGGCGACCCGGTGGACGGTTTCTACACCCGCACCGACGATCCGTGGCTCGTGTCCGGGCCCGGCCCGCACGTGACCACCGCGTCCGACCCTCGGGGCATCAAGATCGGCGGCAGCTTCCCGCAGGACACGCTGGAGCGCAACCCGTGCGACTGCCGCATGGACGGCCTGATGTTCCTCGACAGTGTGGTCTCCGCGAACGACGTGCGGAGGCAGTACCGCCACCTTGCCCGCTGACCACCCTCGGCACCGTCCCACCGAGAAGGAGACACGCGTGCGCACCCTGCACCGCCGCGCCGGCGGAGTCCGCCGGCCCACAGTGAGGGCCGGCCTCACCGCCCTCGTGCTGATCCTGTCCACACTGATCGCCACGCCCGCCCGGGCCGCCGACGCGGTCGCCGACCCGATTCCGGAGATGCCGGTCCAGTCCCGACTCGGGCTGGTCCTCAGTGAGTACGCCAGCTTCCCGCAGTCGTACCCCACGCCGGCGCCGACTGATCCTCGGCTCATGCGTACCGCGCGGATCAACACCATCATGGAGCTGCCCGACGGCTCCGGCCGGCGGGCGGTGCCCGACCTCAACGGCAACCTTTACCTGGTCGAAGGTGGTGTGCCGCACGTCTACCTGGACGTGGCGGCGACGTTCGCGCCGCGGTTCTTCTCCGGTCGTGGGCTCGGCCAGGGCTTCGGGTACGTCGCGTTCCACCCGGAGTTCGGGGTGAACGGCAGGTTCTACACCATCCACACCGAGTTGGCGTCGACGACGACCGCCATTCCGGACTACGCCCAGCCCAACACCCTCTTTCACGGTGTCATCACCGAGTGGACGGCCACCGATCCGGCTGCCGCCACCTTCGCCGGCACGCACCGGGAGGTGCTGCGCATCGGCTTCGGTGGCCAGGTGCACGGCATCCAGGAGATCAACTTCAACCCCACCGCCAAGCGCCACGACCGCGACTACGGCCTGCTGTACCTCGCCGTCGGCGACGGCGGCCAGGGCGCGCGCAACACCGACCCGCAGAACCTGGCCCTGCCCCACGGCAAGCTGCTGCGGATCGACCCGCGTGGCACCAACTCCGCGAACGGGCGCTACGGCATCCCACCCGGGAACCCGTTCGTCGGCCGGGCCGGCGCGCTCGGCGAGCTCTACGCCGTGGGTTTCCGGGACCCGCACCGGTTCAGCTGGGACCGGGCGACCGGCCGGATGTACCTCGGGCACATCGGCGAACACGCCGTCGAGGCGATCTACGAGGTCCGCGCCGGGGACAACTTCGGCTGGAGCGAGCGCGAGGGCTCGTTCGTCTTCGACAAGACGGCCACGAACCCCTGCGACCGGCTGCTCCCGCTGCCCGCCGACGACGCCAGCTACGGCTACACCTACCCGGTCGCCGCGTACGACCACGACCCCGCCGCCGGCTGGAACTGCACCGACGACGTCGGTGTCGCGGTGGCCGGCGGCTTCGTCTACCGCGGCCGGGCGCTGCCCGCGCTGCGCGGCAAGTACGTCTTCGGCGACCTGGTCGACGGCCGGGTGCTCTACACCGAGGCCAACGAGATGCGTCGGGGTCGTGATCTGGCCACGATCCACCAGCTCGCCCTCTTCGACACGGCGGGCACCCCGGTCCGGATGCGCGACCTGTCCGCCCCGGGCGCGCCCGGTGACCCCAATCGGGTCGACCTGCGCTTCGGCACCGATGCCGCCGGCGAGCTCTACGTCGTCGCGAAGGCCAACGGAAAGGTCTGGAAGGTGACCGGCACCAGGGAGTTCGCCGGCGGCGACGTCGGGGACGCCACAGTGCGCCGCACCGCCGGCGCCTCGAACTGGGCGCCGGTGACGCCGGCGAAGTGGCAGTTCACCCGCGACCAGGTCATCCTGGCCGAGGCCGGGGAGAGCCGGCCGGGTCCGCGCCGGCCCTTCGAGTACGCCGTGCTGACCGCCGGCCCGGCGTGGTCGTCGGTGCAGGTCGACGCTCAGGTACGACTCGACACACCGGTCGAGGTCACCAACCGGGACGTGATCATCGTCTTCGGCTGGCGCTCGGACACCGAGTTCTACTACGCCCACCTCTCCACCGACAACACGATCTATCCGCACAACGGCATCTTCAAGGTGAACAACGCCGACCGGGAGCGCATCGACCACCAGTGGAACGGCCGGTCCCGGGGCGCCAACCCGGCGATCACCGACGCGAGGTGGCACCGCGTGCGGGTGGTGCACCTGCCGACCACCGGCGAGATCGCCGTCTACGTCGACGGGCACCGGGACCCGCTGCTGACCGCGAAGGACAACACGTTCGGCTCGGGTCGGGTCGGCTTCGGCTCGTTCGACAACGTGGGCCGATTGCGCAACCTGACCGTCACCGGCACACCCGCCTGAACCGGGTCGCGGTGGGGACGGTGGCGTTGCGCCGCCGTCCCCACCGAGCATCCGTCGACCTGGCCCGGGGGACCCGGTCCGCTTCGTAGAATTCCTGCCATGCCGGAGATCGTCGAGTTGCTGGCCTCGCCCGTGCACCGCTTCCTGGGCCGGCCCGCCGACGGCCCGGCACCGGCCCCACCCGGCGAGATGGTCGACGTCGTCCAGATCCGAGCAGGCCTCGGCATCGTCGGCGACAGGTACTTCGGCCAGCAGGCACACCGCGACGCCAGCGTCACCGTCATCGCCCAGGAGTCGCTGCCGGCCGGCATCGGCCTGGCCGAGGTGCGGCGCAACATCCTCACCACCGGGATCGCCGTGGACGAGTTGATCGGCAGAGTGCTGGTGCTGGACTCCGGCGACGGCCCGGTCAGCCTCCGGGTCAACCGGGCGGCCCGGCCGTGCGCCTGGATGGACGTCACCGTCGGCCCTGGGGCGTGGAAGGCACTGCGCACCACCGGCGGCATCCGCTGCACGCCCCTCACCGACGGCACCCTGCGCATCGGCCCGATCGACGCCGTCGTGAACTGAGGAAAGGCCGCCTTTTGGTACGGGCTCCCGTCCACCGACTCGGACGCCCGGCTGGCGGATTTCGCGAGGTGACGCCCCGGCGGGCTGATGCGTGGTAGAACCAAACCGCGCATCGGCTCGCGGGTCTCCGGGGGCCTTGCCGGACGGGACCTCATCCGAACAGAGGTGGTGCAGTGAACCTCGAGCTGCGGCAGCTCATCGAGGAACTGCGGGCTGACCTGGCCGATCTGCCAGAGAGCCTGGCGTTCGCCGAGTTCGGCGAGGGCGCGGCCATCGACGCCGTACCGGCGGGGATCCCGGCCGACCTGCGGGACCTCCTGCTGGTGGCTGACGGGCTGCGGGCGGGTCGGGTCGAGCTGGCGTCCGCGTCGACCCTCGCCGGGATCCAGTACCACCTGGACTACACGCCGGACTTCTCGTCCATCCCGCAGGACCGGGCGGGCTGGCTGGTGGTCGGCACCCGCAGCGACGAGCCGATCTTCATGGATCGGGGCACCGGAGCGATCTGGTACTTCCCGCCGAACGGCACCGAGTGGTTCATGTCCGACGCGTTCGAGGAGCTCGCCCCCGACGTGGAATCCTTCGTGGACTACTACCTGCTCGGGCCGGGCTACGCCGACCTGACCCCCGCCGACGACAGGTGGTTCGCGTTCCTCGACGAGCAGGGCCTGCTCGACGAGGACGACGAGGACGGGAGCTGAGTCAGACCACGCTGATGTGCGCGGCCAGGACCCGCCAGCCGTGCGGGTCGTCGTGGACCCAGGTCCGGGTGTAGCGCATCCGCGCCGAGAACGGCGCCCCCTCGGAGACGCCGGACAACCGGCCCAGGAAGAACGTCACCCCCGTCGTACCGACGACGAGCAGATCCAGCTCCTCCTCGACCAACTCCTCAACGACCAGGCGGCGCTCCCGGTGGGCGGCCAGGTCATCCTGCTTGGTCTGCGTACGCCCGTCCGGGCCGATGGCGATCAGCTGATCGACCAGCAGCTGATCGAGGGCCGCGACGTCGCCGGCCCGTTGGGCGGCCTGCAGGGTGCGCTCGGCGTCGAGCAGCTCAGCCTCGCGTGCGCTGTCCGGCATCGTGCCGTCCTCCCGTTCGGGTCCGGCCCGGTGTCTCCGTCGATCCGGGCTGTCCGCATTGTGGCAGCCCCCGTGGGCCAGGCGGGCGGGGATCGCCGCCGACATTCACAGGGTCAGGCGAATCCGTACGACCGTCTCCCCGGGGCTGGTGAGCACGGCGACCTCGTCACAGATCTGCTCCACGATCGCCAGCCCGCGACCCCGTACCGAATCGGCGGCCGGCATGCTCCGGCCGAGCGCCCGCGTCGGCCCGTGGTCGACCACGTCGCAGAACAGCTGACCCGGCTCGGCCCAGAGCCGGACCCAGCCGCCGCCGGTGGTGTGCTGCAGGGTGTTGGTGGCCAGCTCGCTGACCGCCAGTGTCAACAGCTCCACCCGCTCGGCCGACAGACCGCGGGCCAGCGCACCGGCGCTGACGAACGCGCGCAGCGCTCGTACGTCGGTCGCGACCTGATACCCCATGGTGTCCGCGGCGTGGGTGGGGACACTCTGCTCGGCCACGGCCTCCCGTCGCTCGCCCGGCATCAGCCCGCCCGATGCGGCTGCCCGACCAGCGGCACCGCGATCCGCGCGGGTGTCGTGGGCGTGCGAGCATCGAAGTGCGGCATCGGGCAGCCGGAACCCTTCTGAGGCGACAGCAGTTGTCGCCACATCATGTCACCCACTGACCCCTTGGCCGTCTCGTCCGTTCGGTGCTTGATCACCTGCGGGCCGGCCCGCCCAGCCCCGCCGGTTCGGCAGGGGGACCCGACCGGCCTCGCCGGGCCGGCAGGGGAGTCAGGGCGTCGCGTCGAAGGCGATCGACTCGCTCAACTCCCGCCACCGCGCGTCGGACGCGGCGAGGGCCTCGGCGGCCGCTTCGGCGGCCGCCACGGCGTCGGCGCCGAGCAGCAACCGCAGCGGCGGGTCGTCGACCCGGGTGATCCGGATGATCGCCTGGGCGGCGCGGACCGGATCGCCCGGCTGCGCGCCGTTGGCCTGACGCAGCCGCTGCACGGCCGGGTCGATGACCGGCCGGTACGGTTCGCTGATCGGCAGCGCGCTCATCGACGAGCCGGCCCAGTCGGTGCGCAGCCCGCCCGGCTCGACGGTGGTGATCCGGATGCCGAACGCCGCGACCTCCCGGGCGAGCACCCCGGAGAAGCCGCTGACCGCCCACTTGGCGGACTGGTACGCGCCCAGACCGGTGCTCGCGACCCGGCTGCCGACACTGGAGATCTGCACGATGTGCCCGCGCCCCTGCTCGCGCATCACCGGCAGGGCGGCCCGGGACAGGTTGACCACTCCGAAGAAGTTGGCCTCGATCTGCGCCCGGAAGTCGTCGTCCGACATGTCCTCGATCGCGGCGACGTCGGCGTACCCGGCGTTGTTGACCAGGATGTCCAGCCGGCCGAACGTGTCCACGGCGGTGCGCACGGCGGCGCGGGCGGCGGCGGGGTCGTTGACGTCGAGGGCCACCGCGCGGACCCGGTCACCGTGCCGGTCGACCAGGTCGTCGAGGTGAGCCGGATTGCGGGCGGTCGCCACCAGGTGGTCGCCGTCGGCCAGGACGGCCTCGGCGAGGGCGCGGCCGAGACCACGCGAACAGCCGGTGATGAGCCAGGCTCGCGCCACGGCGATCCCTTCGTGTCGGTGGGCCAGCTCGCCGTCAGGGACGGATGTCCAGGGCGCCGATCAGCCCGTCGCGCAGCGTGAACCGGTACCGCAGCTCGATCGGGCTGCCGGGGAAGTCGCCGGACACCCGGGTGAGGGCCAGGTACGAGTCGCCCGCCTGCGGTGTGACCCGCACGGGCTCGGCGGTGTACGAGTAGGCGTCCATCGTCTTCTGTCGCCAGGCGCGGATCGAGGCCCGCCCGTCGTACAGCCGCTCCTCGTCGGCGACGCTCGCGGTGTCCGCGAAGCAGGCGACGAAGGCGTCCAGGTCACGGTCGTTGACGGCCCGGAAGTACCTGTCGATCACGTCGGGCAGGTCGAGGGCCATCTGCTCCTCCTGCGGCACGGGCCGCCGGAGGGCAGCCGTCGGGTTCCCGGTCCGACCTCACCGTACGAGAAGCGGGAGGCACCGCGCGGAGCAACGAGCAGAACCATCCCGCTCCGGCTGCCGGGTTTGCTGCCGGTGGGCCCGGGTAGCCACGCGTTTCCGAAGGCGAAGGGCGGGGGCATGGCCGAGCTGGCGTTCGTCGACAAGGTTGCGGCACGGGCGGGCCTCCCGCCGGAGCAGGCGCGCACGCTCACCGAGGCGGTCCTGCGGACCCTCACCGAGCGGCTCAGCGGCGGGGAGGCGGGCGCGTTGGCCCCCCACCTGGCCGACGAGCTGAGCCCGCTGCTGGTCAAGGCCGCCGAGCCGCCGGAAACGTTCGGCTACGACGAGTTCCTGCGCCGGGTGGCCGACCGCGCCGGGATCGACCGTCCGGCCGCCGAGCGGGGCACCCGCGCGGTGCTCCAGACGATGCACCGGGTGGTCGGGCACCGGGAGTTCGAGGACGCCCTGGCCCAGCTCCCGGCGGATCTGCGGGCGCTGGCGCAGCCGCTGCCGCACGGTCCCTGACCGACGCGGCCCACCGCCGGACGCCCGCACCTCGATGACCGTTCGGTCCCTGGTGCAGCACTGCGCCACCGGGTCTACTGTGCGTTACCGATCGAACGCGCAGTGGTGGTGTCCCGCCGTGCCCGCCCGCCGGGTCGTCGCCGCTCCGATCCGAGGAGCGTCCCCCTTGGCGTCCATGGTGTCCCCGCGTCCCCTGCTGACCGCGGCGACGACAGTCGTCGCGCTGATCACCCTTGCCCCCGCGCCCGCCGCCGCGTCCCCGCACACCTACCAGGTCGTCGACCTCGGCACCCTGGGTGGAGGCGACGGCGCCGCGACGGCGATGAACGACCGAGGCGACATCGTCGGGTGGAGCACCGTCACCAGCGGCGCCCGGCATGCGGTGCGCTGGCGTCACGGCGTCATCACCGACCTCGGCGTGCTGCCGGGCGACACCGATTCGACAGCCGTGGACGTCAACGAGTTCGGCGACGTGGCGATCACCTCCTTCGGCGCGGACTACCTGACCCGCGCGGTGCTCTGGCGCGACGGCCACCTCCGCGACCTGGGCACCCTGGGTGGGGAGAACAGCGTGGCGATCGGCGTCAACGACCGGCGGCAGGTGCTCGGCACCAGCGAACCGGCCGGCGAGATGCCGCACCGCTTCCTGTGGCGCAACGGCGTCTTCACCGACCTGGGCCGGGAGTACTTCTACGAGTTCACCAGCGACGTCAACAACGCGGGCGACGTGGTGGGCGGGTTCAACGTGCCGCCGCAGGACTACCCGTGCACCTGCGTCGGTGGCCGGTTGCGCGACGGTGTGTTCACCCAGATCGGCAGCGAGGCCGTCGGCGTCAACAACCGGGGCCAGGTGGTGGGCGCGGCGAACGGGCGGGCGTTCCGCTGGCAGAACGGGACGCTTACCGACCTGGGCACCCTCGGTGGCGACTGGAGCCGCGCCATCGCGATCAACGATCGCGGCGTGGTGGTGGGCCTCAGCACCACCACCGCCCAGTGGCACCCGTTCCTCTGGCGCAACGGCGTGATGACAGACCTGACCACCCGGGGCGTGCTGGAGACCGACACGATCGAGGACATCAACATCCGGGGTCAGCTCGTCGGCGCCCGGGGGAACCGGCCGGTGCTGTTCCGCTGAGCGGTGGTATTTCGCGCAACGGACGGGTCGGGGCGTGGCCTGACCCGCCGGTCAGACCACGCCCCTTCGTCAGAGGTCAGCCGGTTACCCCGCTACTGACCACCCACTTCTGGTGCGCGCCGCCCGCGTACGTGCCGAGCTGGATCTGGGTGCCGTTGGCGGTGCTACCGCCGGCGGCCTCCAGGATCTTGCCGGACTGCGGATTGCGGATCGACCCGTCCGATTGCGGCTGCCAGACCTGCGCGCCGCTGCCGTTGCAGGTCCAGAGCTGGACCTTCGTGCCGTTGGCGGTGCCACCGTTGTCCACGTCCAGGCACTTGCCGAGCACCCGGTACGTGTCGCCGACCCGCGTCCAGGACTGCGCCGCGGTGCCGTTGCAGGTGTAGAGCTGGATCTTCGTGCCGTCGGCGGTGCCGGAGTTGTCGACGTCCAGGCACTTGCCGCCGGTGCCGGTGATGGTGCCGCCGACCGGCGGCGGGGGGCTGCCCGGGATCGAGTTCAGCGTGTACCACGCCTCGGTGCTCCACAGTGACTGGCCGCTGGTGGAGGTGAACGGGCGCGGCGAGCGCAGGTGGACCACCCGGCCGGCCTTGCGACCGGGCACCGTGAGCGTGACCTTCTTCCCGTCGGCCGAGAGGGTGGCCGAGGTGACGGTCAGCGTCTCCTCGTCGACCTTTGGCCCGCCGTAGGCCGACGTCGCCACGTACCGCCACTGCTTGATCTTGTAGCGCGCGGCCAGCTCGGCAGCGGTCGTTGCCGAGACGGGCTGGGTGTACTCCACCTCGAAGCCGGTCGTGGTGGCGCGCATCGCGAGCATCTCGAACGTGGTGGCGGTGTTCGGGGTGAGCTTCTGCAGGCCGTACGACAGCTTGCCGGTCTGGCCCCAGTTGCCGCCCGCGCCGAGCCCGCCGACGTAGATCGCGCCGTCCGGGCCGACGTTGACCTCGGAGACGCCCGCCTCCAGGCCCTGGGTGAGCCGGAACAGGGCGCCCTGGTACTCGCCGTTGACCTTCTCCACATTCGCCCGCTGCAGGCCGCCGTACGTCACGTCGCCGATGACGAACTGGCCGGCGTAACGGCCGCTGGTCAGGTACATCGGCGTGCTGGGCGAGTTGGCGATCTCGTTCTGCGGCATCCAGAGGACCGGCGGGGTGACCGCGGCGGTGTCGAACGGGCCGGCGGGGTTCATGTAGTGGTTGAAGAACCGGCCCTGCTTGACGTGCACCAGCTTCGACGAGGGCAGCCAGCCGCCCTGGTTGTCGGTGACGAAGATGCCGCCCTCCGGGCCCCAGCCGATGCCGTGCGGCGTACGCAGGCCACCGGCGACGTAGCTGACCGCGCCGGTGTCCTTGTTGACTTTGAGGGTGGTGCCCCGGTTGGTGGCGGGCTGCGGGTTGGTGGTGGCGCCGCCGGAGTTGATCGACACCGACAGGTTCAGATAGAAGAACCCGTCCTGGTAGAGCAGGCCGAACGCGAACTCGTGGAAGTTGCCGCCGTACGGCCAGGTGGCGACGGTCTCCAGCCGCTCGGCCACCTCGTCACCGCCGGTGTTCACCAGCCGGGTCAGCCGCTGCTTCTCCGTCACGTAGACCACCCCGTCGACGACCTTGAGCCCCATCGGTTCCTTGAGGCCGCCGGCGATCTTCTTGGTGGTCACGTTGCCCGGGCTCGTCGATCCGCCGGTGTTGCCGAGGATCCAGACCTCGCCGTCCTGGGAGGTGCCGGACTGGTCGCTGCCGCCCCAGGTGCTGATGACCAGCCGGCCGTCGGCCAGCCAGTCCATGCCGGTGACCTTCGGCTGGAAGCCGCTGGGCCGCAGGTTGGTCAGTGTGTAGCCGGGGTGCACACCGGTCAGCGGAAGTCCGTCGCCGGGGGAGTCGGAGACCCCCTCGCACTCCTTGCGCCCGGGCGCGGTCACCCGGACCACTCCCGCGTCGGTGCTCAGCGCCGAGTTCGGTACGACCGCGAAGGTCGACGAACCGGGGGTCTTCCACTCCAGGGTGATCTGCTGCCCGCCCCCGCGCTCGAAGTGGTCGATGCGCAGCGCGTGCATGCCGGCGGTGAGGGTGACAGTGCCCTCCTTGGGCGGGGTCGCGCCGTGCAGACCGTCGTGGTTGATCACCACGGAGTTGTCGATCGTCAGCTTGGATCCGTCGTCACTGCTGAGCCGGAAGGTGTAGCTGCCGGCCTGGGTGGTCGTGATGTTGCCGAGCACCTGCGAGACGAAGTTGTCCTCGAAGCCGAAGTCGGCTGCCGAGGTCCAGTTGATTGTGGACATCAGCTTGTCCACGTTCGGAGTCTGGGCGGGCTTGAGTGTGCACAGCTCGGACAGCGGCACCTGCACGTCGAAGACGCGCAGCGTGACGCCCGGTTCCTGCGCGGGGGCGGCGGTGGCGGGGACGGCCCAGAGGCCGGCGGCGAGGACGAGTGCCAGCGCACCCAGGACGGGATGGTGGAGTCGGCGTAGCAGGCGTGTGCCCATCGTTCCTCCAGGAGGCAGTGGAGTGTCCGACGGCCCGCGTGGATCAGCGGTAGGGGTGACCGTCGGCCCGGCTCCGTAACGTCCTCGACGCCGACGAGTGACATTGCGGAAACACCGGGTTGATGGGTCGAGACATTAAGGCGTTTCGATTGGACTGTCCATGGCTTCGCCTCGATACATCAAAAGTTTCCAATGTCCGTACGAAAGTTCGAGACGGTGCGCGAAGAATGCCCGGATAACAAGTCCGGCTACCGCCCTCCACGCCGCGTCGGACCGCCGGTCTTCCGAGTCGGCTTGGCGGCCTTGCGGGCCGGGGTTCCACCCTTGCCGGCGGGCCGGCGGCTCGCAGTGCCGACGCCCCGCGCCGCAGGCCGGCGGCGGGCCGCCACCAGCACGATCGCCGAGACCACGACGACGATCAGGGCCGGCACCAACCAGGCCGGGAACCCGCCGCCGCGCTGCTCCTGCGTGGCGTCGGCCGGGTCGTCCGCCACGGCGCCGGTAGGGGCGTCCGGACTGCCGGTGGCCCCGGGGCTGGTCGAACCCTCGCCCTTGCCCTCGGCCTGGGCGACGAGCGCCGGATCCGGTCCCGCCGTGGGGGCCGACCAGCCGGCCGGTGCCGCCGTCCCCGGCCCCTGGTAGTCGAAGGTCACCTCGCCCCGCACCGCCTCACCGTCGGAGGCGACGGAGAGGTAGCTGGCGGTGTAGCGGCCCTTCGCCGGCCAGTGCGCGACGGTCACCATGGCCGGGAAGCCGGTGTGGTAGAGCCGTGGCTCGAAGACGCCGTTGACCATGAAGTACTCGGTGACCGGCTTGTCCAGTCGCTTCGGCTCGCCGTAGGACCAACCATTGTCCACTCGCGACCCGTCCGGCCCGCTGATGGTGAAGTGCGCGTTGGAGGCCGGCTTCTCGGTGAAGTACAACGCCAACTGCGGCAGCGGCTCGCGTACGACGGTGCCCTTCAGCGGAGTGGAGGTCGCCAACTGGCCGTGCGCGGACGCCGGGGCGACCGGCAGCAGCAGAGTCACCACCAGGGTCGCCGCCAGCGCCGCCACGGCACGACTCAGGACCTTACGCACAGTGACCAGCTTCGATCGCATCCGTTCATCATGGTCATTTCCCCGGCACCGAACAAGACGTAGAGTTCTCCTCCCCGACGATCAACCCGACACCCGCCCCCCTCGCGTCGTTCGGAGTCCGCCCGTGTTCGTCCGTACCCCCGCCGCCCGCACCTCCGCCACCCTCGCCGCTGCTGCCCTCGCCGCCCTGCTCCTCGCCGGTTGCGGGCAGGACGACGACCCCTCGGTGGCCACCCCCTCGACGACGCCGACGTCCGCCGCGCCGTCGAGCGGCACCCCCGCCGCGCCCACGTCGACGGCCACCAGCACGCCCAGCGCCTCCGCCAGCACCCCCGCGGTGGACCAACAGATCACCGTGACGATCGCGAAGAAGCGGGTCGATCCGCCGACCGGACGGATCACCGTGAGTAAGGGCCAGCTGGTCCGGATCACTGTCACCTCCGACGTGGCCGACGAGTTGCACGTGCACGGCTACGACCTCGGCGCTCGGCTGCCGGCCGGCACGCCCGGCTCGGTGGAGTTCCGGGCCGACAAGACCGGGCTCTTCGAGGTGGAGACACACGAGTCCGAGCTGGTGCTCTTCCAGCTCGTCGTCCGCTGAGCGGCATGACGGCCGCTCCCACGCTGCTGGCACACGGCGTCGGTGGCCGCCAGGACCTGCCGATCACGCTGCCGCAGGTGGTCGTCGCCGCCGCGCTGACCCTCGTCGTCACGTTCGTGGCGCTGGGCCTGCTCTGGCGCGAACCCCGGCTCGACCGGGACGCCACCGGCGGCCGCCCGGTGCCGACCTGGCTCGCCCGACTCGTCGACGCGCCCGCGTTCCGGTGGGCGCTGCGCGGGCTCGGCCTGCTCGCCGCCGCCTGGTTCTGCCTCGGTCTGCTGGGTGGGCCGGACACCGCGGACAACCCGACCGCCGGTGCGCTCTACGTGCTGCTCTGGGTCGGGCTGGCACCGCTGTCGCTGCTGCTCGGCCCGGTCTGGCGGGCGGTCAACCCGCTGCGTACGGTGCACCTGCTCGCGGCGCTGGCGGCGCGGCGCGACCCGAACCGTGGGCTCCGCGAGCTGCCCGACGGCGTCGGGTGGTGGCCGGCTGCCGTCACAGTGTTCGGGTTCGTCTGGCTGGAACTCGTCGCACCCGACCGGGCCACCCTGCCGGTCATCACCGCCTGGCTGGCCGCGTACGCGCTCGTCATGCTCGTCGGCGCGGCGTTGTTCGGCGCCGGCTGGTTCGACCACGCCGACCCGTTCGAGGCGTACAGCACCCTGATCGGTCAGCTCGCCCCGCTCGGCCGGGCCGCGGACGCCGTCCTGGTCTGGCGCAACCCGCTCGACGGGATCGCCGGCCTGCGACCCCGCCCCGGGCTGGTCGCCGTGGTGATCGTGCTGCTCGGCTCCACCATGTACGACAGCCTCTCCAACGCACCGGCCTGGTTGCGCTTCAGCCAGGAGAATGGCCTGCACCCGGCGGTCACCGGCAGCGCCGGTCTGAGCCTCGTCATCGCCGCCGTCGCGGTGGCGTACCTCGCCGCCACCGGCGCCGCGGCGCGCATCGGTCGCGCCGACGCGGCCGACGCCCGTGGGGTGCCGGGCGAGATCGCCCACTCCATCGTGCCGATCGCGGTGGGGTACGTGGTGGCGCACTACTACTCGCTGCTGATCCTGGAGGGCCAGCGCACCATCGCGTTGCTCTCCGACCCCCTGGGCACCGGTGCCAACTGGCTCGGCACCGTCGACTGGGAGCCGCACACCGGGCTGGTCACACCCTCCGGGGTGGCCACCCTGCAGATCACCGTCATCATCCTCGGGCACCTGCTCGGCACACTGCTCGCCCACGACCGCGCCCTGTACCTGTTCCCCCGGGCCCGGGCGGTGGCCGGCCAACTACCCCTGCTGGCACTGATGGTCGCCTACACCGTCGCCGGTCTGCTGCTGCTCTACGCGGGGTAGTCCCGCCCGGCTCCGACCCGTGCGTCATGATGGCGCGTGGACTCCGATCTTCAGCGGTACCTCGATGACCTGGTCACCACCGCCTGCGACGTGCTCGGAACCGACCTGGTCGGCGCGTACGCGGCCGGCTCGGTGGGGCTCGGGGCGTACCAGGCCGGCCGCAGCGACGTGGACGTGGCGCTGCTCAGCGCCGGGCCGCTCACCGAGGCCGCCAAGCAGACGTTGGTCGCCCGGTTGCGACACGAGGCCCTGCCCTGCCCGGCGCGCGGGCTGGAACTGGTCGTCTACGACCGGGCGGTGGCCGCCTCCGGCACCCCGCAGCCCGGCTTCGAGGTCGAACTGAACACCGGGGCCGGCATGCCGTTCCGCAGTACCCTCGACCCCGCCGACCGCCCGGCCGCCGACGGCCGATTCTGGTACGGCCTCGACCGCAGCATCCTGCACCAGAGTGGACTCGCGCTGCTCGGACCACCGGCCGGGGAGGCCTTCGCCGACCTCGCCCCGGCCGACCTGCGCCGGCTGCTCATCGAGGCGCTGTCGTGGTGGCTGGCCCTGCCCACACCGCCGGCCGACCAGCCCGCACCCGGCACCGAGGACGCCGTCCTCGGCGCCTGCCGGTCGCTGGTACGCCACCGCGACGGCGTCTGGCTCGCGAAGGTGGCCGCCGGTCAGCGGCTGATCGACGCCGGCGACCCGGCCGAGGTGATCCGTCAGGCGGTCGCCGCGCGGCACGGCGGGCCACCGCCCACCGGTGCGCAGGCCCGAGCCTTCCAACAACGGGTACGCGACGAGATCGCCGGATAGCCGTCGACTGGGTGGACCTGCGGCGCTCAGCGGACCGGGCGGGACTCCAGCGAGGCGAAGAGCAGGTTGAGGCCCTCGGTCATGGTCGGGTGGGTGATGACCGCGTCCCGCAGGGCGGTCCACGGCATCCCGGCGAGCATGGCCAGCTGCACCGAGGTGATCACCTCGCCGGCCTCGGCGCCGAGCAGCGCCGCACCGAGGATCCGGTCGGTGCTGGTGTCGATGACCGCCTTCCACATGCCCTGGGTCTGGCGCAGGGTGCGTGCCCGGGGAATGGCGGCGACCGGCAGGTGGGCGACCTGGACGTCGTACCCGGCGCGGCGCGCCTCGGTCTCGGTCAGCCCCACTCGCGCCAGCTCCGGGGTGGTGAAGACGGTGTACGGGATCAGCCGGTCGGCGGTGCTGCGCCGGCCTCCCGCGAGGTTCGCCCGGATGATCCGGTAGTCGTCCAGCGAGACGTGGGTGAACTGCGGGCTGCCCGCGACGTCCCCGGCCGCCCAGGTGCGCTCGGCGCTGGTCCGCAGGTGCTCGTCGACCGCCACGAAGCCCCGCTCGCTGAGGCGTACGCCTGCCACGTCCAGGGCGAGCCCGTCGGTGACCGGTTCCCGGCCGGCAGCCACCAGCACGTCGTCCCCGATCACCGAGCCGCCGTCGTCAAGCGTCACCCGGAGCGAGCCGTCGGCGTCGCGGTCGACCCGCGAAACCGCGACACCCACGCGTACGTCGATGCCATCGTCGAGGAAGACGCGCATCACCGCGTCGCTCACGTCGGGATCCTCCCGGGTGAGCAGCCGTGGGCCGCCCTCGACCAGCGTCACCGCGCTGCCGAACGACGCGAACATCTGCGCGAACTCCACCCCGACGGTGCCGCCGCCGAGCACCACCAGCCGGGCTGGCAGCCGATCCAGGCGCAGCAACTCGTCGCTGGTGAGCACCCCGGCCTCGGCCATCCCGGGCACCGACGGCAGATGGGGACGGGTGCCCGTGTTGATCACCACGTCGGTGCCGCGCAGCAGCCGCTCGCCGCCGTCGGCGAGTGCCACCCGTACGGTCCGTGGGCCGACGAACCGGGCCTCGCCGATCACCAGGTGCAGGCCGGAGTCGAGGAACTGCTGTCGGTTGGCGGCAACCATCCCCTCGACCACGTCCTGCTTGTGCGCGCGCAACAGGTCCACGTCGACCCGGGCACCTTCCACCGCCAGGCCGAGCGCCGACGCGTCCCGTAGCTGGCGGGCGGCCCGCGCACTGGTCACCAGCGCCTTCGTCGGGATGCACGCGACGTTGATGCAGCTGCCGCCGATCATGCCGCGCTCGACCATGGCGACCCGCTGCCCGGAGCGGGCGACGTCCATGCTCAACGTCTTCCCGGCCTTGCCGCCACCGACGACGAGCAGGTCAAACTCCTCGGGCTGGTCGGCCACCGGGCGCTCCTCTCGGTCACCGGCCAGGCCGGCGGCCACCGCTGGTGCGCGGCGGTCAGCCCAGCCTGCCAGCTCAAACGAGCCCGTCGACCCGCTTCGGCGCAGAATCCGCCCGGACCGCCCGCATTCCGCGATCTTGCACTTACTGTCCCGACCGAGAGGGCATTCCGCGCATCTCGGCGACCGAAACTGCAAGATCGGCGCGGGCGGGGGCGAACCTAGTGAGGGATCATTGATGGATGGCTGACAGTCCGCTGCAGTTCCGTGCTCGGGTCCGCCATGAGCCGGATCGCTCGTACGCAGTGCTGGTCGACGGACCTGAAGGGGAGGTGCTGGTCGGCACCACCCGCAGCATGAGAGAGGTGGGCAGGATGGCCCGCGAGGGTGCCGCTCGCCTGTTCGGGGTGACGACGGAACAGATCGCCGGGGATTACCTGGACGTGGTGATCCCTCAGCCGCCGTACGGGCGCGACGGGCAGTGGGTGCGGATCGTCTCGGCAGGCGAATCCGCCGATCCGGACGACTCCGTCGACCTCGGTGTAGCCGGCCAGGCGCACTGGTTCGACCACGAGGGCGCCTGGTTCGTCACGGTGGCCGGCTCCGGCACAGCCATCTACCCCAGCGAACACCTCGACTTCGCCCCCGTCCTCACCGACGACGAGGTCGCCGAGCTGCAGAGGTACCTCGCCCGGTCAGCCCAGCCTCCCTCTTGAGCGGCTGAGTCTTTGAACGACGACCGGGCGGTCGGTCCGGGCCCGTGCGGGTTCGCTGCGGGCCTGGATCCAACCGCTGCTGAGGTCAGTGCCGGGCGGCGCCGTTCTCGCTGACCGGCTGCCCGAAGGCCAGGAACGGTACGGGCGTCGGGGCGTCGGTGCCGATGTGCCGGGGGAAGGTCGGCTCGGCGTCGTCGGCGCTCACCTCCCGGGCTGCCGTACGGTCGGGCGCCGACTCGTCCGCCACCGCCGGCGCGCCACCGTGCTCGCCGTTGACCTGCTCGGCCGGGGCCCGGTCGGCAGGGCCACTGTCGACCGGGGTGCGGTCGACAGGTGCGGGGTCGAACGGGGCACGGTCGGGCGTGGCGCGATCGGCGTCCGCATCGTCCAGGTTGGGCCGCTCCGGGGAGGGGGAGTGCCGGTCGACGCCGACGCGGTCGACGGTGAGCCGCTCGACGACCGGCCGCTCGGGGGTGGGCCGGTCGGCGTTGGAGCGGGAACCCACCATCGGGTACTCGGCGGTCTCCGTACCGCCGGCTGCCGCGGCCATGACCGCGGCGGCGGCGAGGTCGGCCACCCGCTTCGCCTCCCGTTGTACGCGGGCGCGAACATCCTTGGCGTGCCGTTCGGCGGAGTCCCCGGCCCGGCGTGCCTCCTCCAGACGGGCGCTTTCGGCGGTCAGGTCCCGGCGGACCTCATTGAGCCGCTGTTGCATCCGGGACAGCTCGTTCTCCAGCGTCTCGCCCTCCTGGCGGATCTCGGCGAGCTGCTGGCGGCCCGTGTCCAGCTCGGCGTTCAGCTCAGTGGCCTCCTGCCGGCGCTCCTCAAGCTCCTGTTGCAGGGCGGCGATCTGCTGTTGCTGGCTGGCGGCCTGCTCGTCGGCGCGGTTGCGCAGCTCGGTCACGTGCTGCTGCGCCTCGGCCAGCAGTGCGGCGATCTGCTGCTCGGTCGCGCTGCGCTGCTCGGCCAGTTCCTGTTCAGCGGCGGCCTGCTGTTCGGCGATGTCCTGCTCGGCGGCGGTGCGCCGTTCGTTGACCTCGCGCTCCACGTTGGCCTGCCACTGGGCCATCTCCTGCTGGTTCTTGGAGCGGGCCGACTGGAGTTCCTGCTGGATCTGGGTACGGGCAGACTTCATCAGCGCGTCGGCGGCTACCCGGGTCTGGTTGAGCTGCTGCGCGCTCTGCTCGGTGATCCGCTTGGCCTCGTGCTGGGCGCGCTCGTGCGCGGCCTCACCGTCGGCCCGCAACTGCTCGGCGTGCTCGCGGATCGCTGTCAACTCGGCCTCGGCCAGCGTGCGCCGTTCCTCGTGCGCCTGCTCCTGCTCGGCACGCCGGGAGGCCAACTCCTCGGCCAGGTCCTGACGTGCCTGCGCGGCCCGCTCGCGGGTGTCGGCGAGGATCCGCTCGGACTCACTGCGCAGCTCGTTCGCGCGGTCGGTGGCCGATTCGGTGATCATCCCGGCCTGCTTTTCGGCGAGGGCCATGATTTCGCCGACCATCGGGCCCAGATCGTGGAACGAGGCGCGGTCCACCTGCACAGGTTGCTCCTGAAGCTCGGCCAGTTCGGCACGGAGTCGCTGCACCTCGGCGGTCAGCTCACGGACGCGGACAGCGGAGCGCCCGTGCTCCCCGCTCAGCATCGCGATCTGACCGTCGAGCTGCTCCAGGTGCCGGTCCACCTGGCGTTTGTCGTATCCGCGCAGGGTGAGCTCGAAGCTCGGCCGGGAGGCCGCATCGTCGCGTGCTGCGTGCGGCTCAGCGCCGATGGACATGCACCATCCTCCGTACGATCGGGGCGTCAGGGTCGGCGGTCGCCTGCCCCACGGGCCGTCAGTGTGGCGCAACGCTACCGCCGAGCGGACCTCATGCGAAGTCCTGCCCCACCACCTCTCACGTTGTCGCCCCGCGTTCCCCCGTTACCGCGCCGATAGTGGACTCGTGGTGCCGGAAAGGTGGTGCTCCACCACCTTTGTCGCACGGCACAACTCCATGATCGACGCAGGTCAACGTGGGGGACGCGGGGCGAAGTGGTCGGCGCGAGGTCAGCGGCGGCGGGCGACCAGGACCGCGTCGTGGAGGGTGATGTCCTCGCCGTCGGGGTTGGTGGCGGGGCGGGAGCGTTCCTCCGCCGCCAGCACCTCCCAGTGGGCCGGGTCCAGATCGGCGGCCACATCCTGCGCGGTGTACATCATGTCCGGCATGTGCATGCGGTGCGCCGACCCCCACAGATCCGACGGGTGGTGGCCGACGATCAGCAGGACACCGCCCGGTGCCACCGCCGCGGCCAGCCTGCCGAACAACTCCCGCCGCTGCTCCGGAGGCAGGTGCATGAACTGCGCGGACACCAGGTCGTACGCCTCCTCGGTGGGCGGCTTGTCCCGCAGGTCGGCGTGGGTGAACTCGATCCGGTCGCCCACGCCGGCGGTCTCGGCGTGCGCGGCGGCCCGGCCCAGCGCCGTGCTGGAGATGTCCACTGCCGTCACCTGCCAGCCGCGCTCGGCCAACCACACCGCGTCGGCGCCCTCGCCGCTGCCCACGTCCAGCGCGCGCCCCGGGGCCAGGTCGGTGACCTCGGCGACCAACTGCGGGTTCGGCCGGCCGCTCCACACCGAGGGGCGGGACTGGTAGCGCTCCTCCCACGCCGGCTCCTCGAACGTCGTGGCCACCAACTGCCGGTACGCGGCCACCGCGTCGCGGGTCTCCTCGGCGATGAGATCGGCGTTGATGGCCGCCGCGGCGTTCAGGCCGGCCCCGGCGGACGTGATCACCTGACCCCGGATGTCGGCCACGTTGCCCGCCACCCAGACACCCGCGACGGTGGTCGCGCCGGTGGCGTCGGTCGGGATCTGGGCACCGATGACGTGCTCACCCATCATCACCTCCTCCGGGGCCAGACCCAGCCCCACCAGCACATCGGCGCGAGGGGTCAGCCGCGTCGCCACCACTATCGCGTCGAGCGCGACCACCCGGCCGTCAGCGAGCCGTACGCCGCTCAGCGCGTCGTCGGTCACCTCCACCGCGGCGACCGGGCCGGGCACCACCGCGATGCTCCGGGCGGCGAGCCGCTCGGCGGTCTCCGCGTCCGGCGCCGGGGCGTCGTGCAGCAGGAGCAGCACGCTGGGGCTCCACTGTCGCCACATCTCGGCCTGGTGCACGCTCAGCGGGCTGGCCGCCAGGATGCCGATCCGACGGTCCCGCACCTCCCAGCCGTGGCAGTACGGGCAGTGCAGCACGTCGCGACCCCACCGCTCGGCCAGGCCGGGCACGTCGGGCAGCTCGTCGGTCAGCCCGGTGGTCACCAGCAGCCGACGGGCACGCACCGACCCCCCGCCGTCGAGGCTCAGCCGGAACCCGTCGTCGTCCCGGGTCGCGGCCTCCACCCGTCCGGTGCGGAACTGCCCGCCGTACCCGGCCACCTCGGCCCGCCCGACCGCGAGCAGCTCGCCCGGCGGCGTCCCCTCCCGGCCCAGGTAGTTGTGCACCCGGTCGGCCGGCGCGTTGCGCGGCTCACCGGAGTCGATCACCAGCACCGACCGGCGGGCCCGGCTCAGCGCCAGGGCTCCGCTGAGCCCTGCCGCGCCGCCTCCCACCACCACCACGTCGTATGTCTCGTCCACCGCTGTCTCCCTCTTACTCTGTCGCCTGCGCCCACCATCCGTCGCCGCCGGCAGAGCGGCAACTATCCTTGCCGTTATGGCAAACGAGGACAGTGCCGCGCTGGCGGCCGTCGGCCCCCGGCTACGTGCCCTGCGTCACCAACGCGGGACCACCCTTACCCAGCTCGCCGACCTGACCGGCATCTCGGTGAGCACGCTGTCCCGGCTGGAGTCCGGTAGCCGTCGGCCCACCCTGGAGCTGCTCCTCCCGCTGGCGAGGGCCTACCAGGTGGCGCTCGACGAACTGGTCGACGCCCCCGCCACCGGCGACCCCCGGGTACGCCCCAAACCGATAGTCATCCATGGCGTGACGCACCTGCCGCTGACTCGCCGACCGGGCGGTGTCCAGGCGTTCAAGCAGATCTTCCCGCCGGACCCGTCCGCTGGGGGCCGAACCCCGCAGGTCCACGAGGGGTACGAGTGGATTTACGTGCTCTCCGGCCGGCTACGCCTACTGCTCGGCGACCGTGATCTGACGCTGGCCCCGGGGGAGGTGGCCGAGTTCGACACCCGCGTCCCGCACCTCTTCTTCAACCCCGGCCCCGGCACCGCCGAAGCCCTCAGTCTCTTCGGGCCGCAGGGGGAGCGGCTGCACGTGCGCGCCCGCCCCGCCAAGCCCGAGTGACCTGGGCGTCGGGGTGGAAGGCGGCGCGCGGCGTGTGAGGGGTTCGAAGGCGGCAGGCAGGCCGGTAGCGTTGGGTGGCACGGCGGCCTGGGAGCCGACGAGGTATTCCGCGCTACGAGGAGGTCCGGGATGGATTCCTTGCCGGAGTTGACTTTTGGGCAGCGGTTGAAGGTCTACCGGGAGCGGTCGGGGAAGACCCGGGCGGTGCTCGGGGGGTTGGTGGGGCGCAGCGCCGAGTGGGTCAAGGCAGTGGAGACCGATCTCATCCTCCCGCCGCGCATTCACATGCTGGATCGCATCGCGCGTGCTCTCAAGGTCGAGGTGTCTGTCTTGGCCGGGGAGTTGGGGCCCCGGTCTGCTGTGGTCAACGGGCCGGAGCATCCGGCGCTGGCGTCCGTCCGGGATGCCGTGAACCGCTTCGCAATGTCCGACGAGGCTTCCCCGGAGGCGTTGACGAGCCTGAGGGAACGGCTTGCGATGGCATGGCGGGCACGCCATCAGGCGTCCGATCACCGCACCGTGCTGGGCGGGTTGTTGCCGGGGCTGCTGCGCGACGTGCAGCGCGCCGCGTTGGCGTACGAGGGTGACGAGCGTCGGCAGGCGCAGGCCCTGCTGGCGGAGACGTTCGGCCTGGCGCAGATGTTCCTCGCCTACCAACCTGCCGCAGAGTTGCTGTGGCGGGTCGCCGACCGGGCGATGGTCGCGGCGCAGGAGTCTGGCGACCCGGAAGCGGTGGCATGCGCGGGATGGTTCCTGTGCCAGGTGCATCGCGATGCCGGTGACTGGGACACCGCTATGGCGGTGACCCTGGACCTGTTGTCGGCGCTGGAGTCGCGTACGGCCGACGGGAACACGAACCTGTTGGCGCTCTGGGGTGCACTGAACTTCGAGGCTGCCTACACCGCCGCCCGTGCAGGCGAGGAAGGTCGAGCCTGGCGGTACTGGGACCGCGCGGACCGGGTGGCGCAGCGCCTGCCCCAGGGCTTCTATCAGCCGCAGACGTCGTTTTCGCAGGTCGTCATGGGCGCTCACGCGGTGACCGTGGCGGTGGAGTTGCAGAAGTCCGGTGAGGCGGTGCGGCAGGCACGCCGTCATGACTCCGCGGCGATCCCGTCGAGGCCGCGCCGGGCACGCCATCTCATCGAGGTCGCGCGGGCGCACTACGGCAAGGACGACAAGGAAACGGCCGTGCTGACCCTCCGGCAGGCGTACGAGTCGGCCCCGGAGACGATCCGCTTCAACGGTTACGCCCGCCAGATCACCCTGGACCTGCTCGACGGCCCGCGTTCCACTCGTGACGACGCCCGTGACCTCGCAATCAAGGTCGGGCTGCTCGCGTGATCCAGGGGTAGGAAACTTACCCATTACGCTCCGCGACCCACCGTAGCTTCTTGCTCACGGGGCGCGGCGGGCGGTGCGGGTGTCGCCTGGTCGCCGCGTCCCCCTCAGCTTTGAGGGCAGGAAGCCGTCCTCGTGCCCGAACGAGGGAGGGTCCGTGCGCCGCGTCTCGTATGACGAATACCTCTCGGCCACCGCGTTGACTCTCGCCCGCAGGCATCGGCCGGTGTGGTCGTGGCGGCTCTGGCGGTATACCTGCCGCTGCGGAGCTGACCTGCCATGCCGTGTCCGGCACCGGATTCCGATCAGTCGTGGCCACTGGCCGCAGGAAGGTGAGCAGTGAGTAGCGGGCAGCAGAGGGCGATCACCGCTCGTTTCCTGGCGGGGGTGCGGTGACCGTCCACGGCCCGGTCATGCCGATCTGGAGCTGCGGTGGCTGCGGCCTGCCCTGGCCGTGCCTGACCCGGAAGCGCGAGCTGCGCGCGGAGTACGCGGATGCTCCCGTGTCGCTGGCCCTCTACCTCGGGTCCTACCTCGTCCAGGCAATCGAGGACATGCCCTGGACACCGGCCGGCGTGCTACATTGCCGGTTCGTTGGATGGACCAGGGCGGTTGAACCGTCGCAGACCGAGGAGGTCACTGGCCGTCGTCCAAGCAGTCACCACGATCAACGCTCTTCACATGAAGGTGCCGGGCCAGTTCGTTGATCTCGCGTTGGAGCGGAACGCCTGCCGTGCCGTGGTGGTGGCGTGCCGCGAGGGCCGGACCGGTTCCCCTCCGGTCCGACCCTCGCGATCATGCCCGCGCTAGGCGCGGAGCCTGCGCTGCCGGACGACCAGCAGCAGTGCCGCACCGAGGAGCACCGCCAGCACGCCGGCACCCATCCACAGCCCGGCCGGGAACGACGTACCGGTCACCGGGAGCTTGCCCTTCACCGGGATGGTGATGGTGGACTCGGGTGCGACGGGCGCTGGGCCGTCCGGCGGGGTGCCGGTCGCCGTCGCGGTGTTGCGCAGCGACCCGTGGTGGTAGTCGGCCTTGCTGACCGTGTACGTCGCCGCGCAGGTCACGGCGGCGCCGGCCGCGAGGGTCACGGCACCGTTCGGGGTCCGTTCCGGACCGCAGGTGATCGGGCCGAGGTTGGCCGCCGAGGCCGGCGCGGTCAGCGCGTCGGTGATCGTCACGCTGGTCAGCGGCACCTGGCCGGTGTTGGTGACAACGAACTGGAACGGCACGTGCTGCCCCGGTCGGACGATCTTGTCGGTGCTGCTCGACTTCACCACTGTGATCGCCGCGCCCCGGGTGGCGGTGACCTCGGCCGAGGCCGGCGCGGAGCGTACCGGCGCGGGCGGGTCCTGGCCGGGGATGGTCGGTGGCGTACCGGCCGCGACGGCCGTGTTGGTGATCCGACCGGCCTCGATGTCCGCGGCGGTGACCGCGTAGGTGGACGTGCAGGTGGTGCTCGCCCCGGCGGCCAGGGTGACAGTGCCGTTGGCGACCGGCGGGGTGCCGCAGGTGATCGCCCCCGGTGTCCCGGTGCCGGAGAAGTCGGTCTCGTCGACTGTCACCGCGCTGAGCGAGGTGGTTCCGGTGTTGCTCACCACGAACCGGTAGGTGACCACGTCACCGGCCGCGGACACCACGGTGGGCGTCACCGACTTGGTGATGGCGATCGCCGGGTGCGGGATCGGGATGTCCACGGGCGACGGTGGTGAGACCGGCGGTGGCCCGAACGGCGGCGTACCGGTGGCTGTCGCGACGTTGCGCAGCGACGAGCCGGTGAAGTCCTCAGCGGTCACCGTGTACGTCGTCCGGCACTGGATGGATGCGCCCGGTGCGAGCGTCACCGCGCCGTTCGGAATGTCCTGCGGGCCGCAGGTGATCGGCCCGAGCACACCGCGCTCGGACGGCGGCAGCACTGTGTCGTTGACTGTCACGTTGGTCAAGGTGAAGCCGCCGCTGTTGACGACCAGGAAGGTGTAGGGCACCTGCTGGCCCGGCGCGGTGATCGCCACCGTGGTCGTCGACTTGATCACCTCGATGATGGCGACGAGGCCCGACTCCGGGATGGTCAGCGTCGAGGGCGGCGAGTTCACCGGCGTACCCCCGCGCGGCGGTGTGCCGTGTGCGGTGGCGACGTCGGTGACACCACTGTTGTCCAGGTCGGCCTGGGTGATCGTGTAGGTCGCGGTGCAGGTAGTGCTCGCGCCGGGTGCGAGGGTGGTGGCGGCGCAGGTGATCGGGCCGAGGTCGGCGTTCGACGACGGCGGTGTCTGCACGTCCGTCACGTTGACGTTCGTCAGCGTGAGCCCACCGGTGTTGATCACGTGGAACCGGTACGGGACCTGCTGTCCGACCATGTTGATCGCCACCGTCGTGGAGGTCTTCACGATCTGGATGGCGGCGACGATTCCGGCGTCCGGGATGGTGAGCGTCGCCGGTGGTGAGTCGATGGGTGTGTCGGTGCCGGGCGGTGTGCCGTGTGCGGTGGCGACGTCGGTGACCCCGTTGTTGTCGAGGTCGGCCTGGGTGACGGTGTAGGTGGCGGTGCAGGTGGTGTTCGCGCCGGGTGCGAGGGTGGTGGCGGCGCAGGTGATCGGGCCGAGGTCGGCGTTGGACGACGGCGGTGTCTGCACGTCTGTCACGTTCACCGAGGACAGCGTCACGGTGCCGGTGTTGGCCACCAGGAACCGGTAGGGCACCTGCTGCCCGACTGTGTTGATCGAGACGGTGGTGGACGACTTCAGCAGCGAGATCGACTGAATCAGGTCGGCCGCCGGAATGGTGAGCGTCGAGGGCGCCGAGTCGATCGGGTTGTCACTGCCGGCCGGTGTGCCGTGTGCGGTGGCGACGTCGGTGACCTCGTCGTTGTCGAGGTCGGCCTGGGTGGCGGTGTAGGTGGCGGTGCAGGTGGTGTTCGCGCCGGGTGCGAGGGTGGTGGCGGCGCAGGTGATCGGGCCGAGGTTGGCGTTCGACGACGGCGGTGTCTGCACGTCGGTGACGTTCACGTCGTTGAGCGTCACGCCGCCGGTGTTGGCGACCAGGAACCGGTAGGGCACCTGCTGTCCGACCGAGGTGATCGACGTGGTGGTCGACGACTTCACCAGGGAGATGCCGGGGATGACCACGTCGCTCGGGATCGTCAACGTCGCCGGCGGCGACTGCACGGGCGGCCGGCCGCCGGGTGGCGTGCCCTGCGCGGTCGCGCTGTCCCGGACCGAGCCGAAGTCCAGGTCGGCCTGGGTGACGGTGTAGGTGGCGGTGCACAGGGTCTGTGCGCCGGGGGCGAGGGTGGTGGCGGCGCAGGTGATCGGGCCGAGGTTGACGTTCGACGACGGTGGCGTCTGTACGTCTGTCACGTTCACGGCGGTGAGGGTGAACCCGCCGGTGTTGACGACGTGGAACTGGTACGGCACCTGCTGCCCGACGGTGGTGATCGACGTGGTGGTGGAGGTCTTCAGGATCGCGATGGAGGCGACCAGGCCGGTCTCCGGAATGGTCAGCGTCGCGGGCGTCGAGTCGACAGGTGTGCCGCTGGGCGGGGTGCCGTGCGCGGTGGCGACGTTGGTGACGCCGTCGTTGTCCAGGTCGGCCTGGGTGACGGTGTAGGTGGCGGTGCACAGGGTCTGCGCGCCGGGGGCGAGGGTGGTGGCGGCGCAGGTGATCGGGCCGAGGTTGGCGTTCGACGACGGTGGCGTCTGCACGTCTGTCACGTTCACGCCGGTGAGGGTGAAGCCGCCGGTGTTCAGCACGTGGAACTGGTACGGCACCTGCTGCCCGACAGTGGTGATCGACGTGGTGGTCGAGGTCTTCAGGATCGCGATCGACGCGATCAGGCCGGCCTCGGGGATGGTCAGCGTCGAGGGCGGGGAGGTGACCGGCGTACCGCCGCCGGGCGGGGTGCCCTGTGCGGTGGCGACGTTGGTGACGCCGTTGTTGTCGAGGTCGGCCTGGGTGACGGTGTAGGTGGCGGTGCAGGTGGTGTTCGCGCCGGGCGCGAGGGTGGTGACGGGGCAGGTGATCGGGCCGAGGTTGGCGTTCGACGACGGCGGGGTCTGCACGTCGGTGACGGCCACGTTGCTCAGGGTCAGACCGCCGGTGTTGGCCACCAGGAACCGGTAGGGCACCTGCTGTCCGACCGTGTTGATCGAGACGGTGGTGGACGACTTCACCACAGTGACGGCGGCGGTGAGCCCCTGCGCCGGAATGGTCAGGCTGTTCGGGTCGGAGACGACAGGTGGACCGGTGGGTGGGCTGCCCTGCGCGGTGGCGACGTTGGTGACCCCGTTGTTGTCGAGGTCGGCCTGCGTGACGGTGTAGGTGGCAGTGCAGGCGGTCTGCGCCCCTGGCGCGAGGGTGGTGGCGGCGCAGGTGATCGGGCCGAGGTTGGCGTTCGACGACGGCGGGGTCTGCACGTCGGTGACGGAGATGTTGGTCAGTGGGACGCCGCCGGTGTTGACCACGTGGAACGAGTACGGCACCTGCTGACCGACGGTGTTGATCAGCGTGGTGGTCGACGACTTGATCAGGGCGATGTCGGCCGGGGTGGCGCCCTCACAGGCGAGCGTGGTGCTGAACGGGAAGTAGTGGATCTCGCCGCCACGGTGGTCCAGCCTACGGGTGATGACGCTGCCCTCGGTGTTGCTGGAGGAGAGGTCGGTGAGGCTGGCGTTGGGGGCGTAGATGGTGCCCTCGACGGTGGCCGCGTTCGGGGTGAGGGTGAGCGCGGTGGCGGTCGGGAAGTTGAACAGGATGTAGCGCGCCTGCGGCCCGCCGATCCCGGCGAAGTTCGGGGCGGTCCAGGCGAACGTGTTGCCCACGCCGCTGGTGTCCACGTTGACCAGCAGCGGGGTGTCGGCGGTCGGCTGGCTCGCGAAGGTCAGGATCTGGATGTTGGCCAGGTCGGCGGCGCTCAGGTTGAGCACGTTCGTCACGCCCGGCGTCAACGTGACGACGGCGTTGCTGCCCGGCGGGATCGGTCGGGGCAGCACGTCACCGTTCGGCGTCCGCAGCACCACCGTGTTGTCGCAGGTGGCCAGGCCGGCGGTGGTGTCCCGGAAGGCCGCGAACGCACCGGCGAAGTTGATCGGCGAGGTCGGCCCGACGCTGGGGACCGGCTGCCGGGTGACCAGCTCCACCCGGGGTGAGGCGTCGTAGTCGTTCGTCGGCAGGATCCGCGTGTTGACCTGTGCACCGTTGTTGTCGGTGTTGCGGACGAAGGCGCCGGTCAGGTTGCCGACCTTGGCGTAGCCGTTGGAGAGCACCTGGAGGCGGGTGCCGCCGACGCTGCCGGCGAAGTTCACCCGCCCACCCACGACCAGGGCGCTGGGGTTGGCGTCGCCGGGCACTACGAACGATCCGGCGGTTGCCCCGGCCAGCTGGTAGTTGCCGAAGGTGAGATCACCGCCGACGGCGAGCGTTCCCTCGTTCTCGTCGTTGTTCACAGTGGCGTCGCCCTCGGTCATCACGCCGAAGCTCAGCGCCTCGGCGACCGGGTCGACCGGCCCGATGGCCTCGTCGACGGCGGCCAGTACCGGGTTGATCTGGGTGGGCGCGGCGGGTGCCGGCACCAGCAGACCGTTGATCGCCAGCACGCCCGCGACGGCGGCCAGCGCCGTCGCCCGTGAACTGCGGCTACCCCACCACGAAATCCTCATCACGCCCCCGTTGGTTCGAATGTGCCAGGGGAGCCTATCGGGACAAAAAACACAACATGTCGGGTTTGTCCGAATAGAGATCAGGCCGGGTGGGCTTCGAACTGTGCGCGCCGTACCTCCGTGTTTATGATCGACAACCCCGACCGGGGGACCCCGACATGGCCGATCGGTTTGGCCCGGAGCAGAGGTGAGGTGCGCGACGGTGAACCGCGAGGCGTACGCCTGCTGGGTGCGTGAACCCGGAGCGGCCGAGATCCGGCCGGTGTCGCTGACCGCCCCGGGCCCCGACGAGGTGCTGGTCCGAGCCAGTTACTCAGGGGTCAGCCGGGGCACCGAGACGCTTGTCTTCGCCGGCCGGGTGCCCACCGACCAGTACGCCGCGATGCGCGCCCCGTTTCAGGAGGGCGACTTCCCCGGCCCGGTGAAGTACGGCTACCTCAGCGTCGGCGTGGTCGAGCAGGGCCCGCCGGAGCTGCTCGGACGGACGGTCTTCTGCCTGCACCCGCACCAGAGCGCGTACGTCGTGCCGGTGAGCGCCGTGGTGCCGGTGCCGGAGGGGGTGCCGGCCGCCCGAGCGGTGCTCGCCGGCACGGTGGAGACCGCCGTCAACGCGCTGTGGGACGCGGCGCCGCTGCTCGGTGACCGGGTCACAGTGATCGGCGCGGGCATGGTGGGCTGCTGCGTCGCGGCGCTGGTCGCCCGGTTCCCCGGGGTGGAGGTCGAGTTGGTCGACACCGACGCGCGCCGGGCCGGCGTGGCCGGGGCGCTCGGCGTCGACTTCGCCAGCCCGGCCGACGCCCGCGGTGACCGGGACCTGGTCGTGCACGCCAGCGCCACCGCCGCCGGCCTGCAACAGTCGCTGGACCTGCTCGCGCCGGAGGGCACGGTCATCGAGCTGAGCTGGTACGGCGACCGCCCGGTGCAGGTGTCGCTGGGCGGGTCGTTCCACTCCGGCCGACTCACCGTACGCAGCAGTCAGGTCGGCATGGTGGCGCCCGCCCGGCGGGGACGGCGCAGTTACACCGACCGCCTGGCACTCGCCCTGGACCTGCTCGACGACCCGGCCTTCGACGCGTTGATCACCGGCGCGTCCCGGTTCACGGAGCTGCCCGACGTGCTCGCCAGACTCAGCTCGGGTGACCTGCCCGCCCTCTGCCACCTCATCACCTACGACGACGGGGAGTGACAGTGTTCAGCGTGACCGTTCGGGACCACATGATGATTGCCCACAGTTTCCGAGGCGAGGTGTTCGGTCCCGCCCAACGCCTGCACGGCGCGACGTTCGTGGTGGACGCGACGTTCCGCAGGCCCGACCTGGATGCCGACGGGATCGTGGTGGACATCGGCCTGGCCACCGAGCAACTGCGGGCCGTGCTGAGCGAGCTGACCTACCGCAACCTCGACGACGAGGCGGCCTTCGCCGGGGTGAACACCACCACGGAGGTGCTGGCCCGTACCGTCGCGGACCGACTCGTCGAGCGGGTGCACGCCGGTGAGCTGGGCGCGGGGGCGCGCGACCTGACCGGCATCACTGTCACCCTGCACGAGTCGCACATCGCCTGGGCGAGCTACGAGCGGTCGCTGTGACCGATGCGGGCCGGGCGGTGCACGTCGTCCTGCCCGGTGACATCGACGACCCGACGACGCCCAGCGGCGGCAACTCCTACGACCGGCGGATCTGCGCGGGGCTGGCCGAGCACGGCTGGTCGGTCCACGAGCATCCGGTGCCCGGCGCGTGGCCGCACCCCGAACCGGCCGACCGGGCGACGTTGGGCGGGGTGCTCGCCGCCGCGCCCGACGACGCCGTGGTGCTGATCGACGGCCTGATCGCCTCGACCGTGCCGGACCTGCTCGCCCCGCACGCCAGCCGGCTGCGCCTGGTGGTCCTGGTGCACATGCCGCTCGACGACGAGCCGGAGGCCCGCGCGCTGGCCACCGCCCGGGCCGTCGTCACCACCAGCGAATGGACCCGCCGCGCCCTGCTGGCCCGTCACCCGACGCTCGCCGACCGGGTCACTGCCGCGCCGCCCGGGGTGCGGCCCGCGCCGCCAGCCGCCGGCTCGGCCGCCGGCGACCGGTTGCTCTGCGTCGCGGCGGTCACCCACCACAAGGGGTACGACGTGCTTGTCGACGCGTTAGCCACGCTGGCCGGGCGGTCCTGGACGATGGTCTGCGCGGGCACGCTGGCCCGGGAACCGGACCTCGTGCACCGGTTGCGCGACAGGTTGACCGGAGCCGGCCTCAGCGAGCGGGTGCGGCTGGTCGGCCCGCTGACCGGGGCGGCGTTGGACGACGCGTACGCCGCCGCCGACCTGCTGGTGCTGCCGTCCAGAGGCGAGACTTACGGGATGGTCGTCACCGAGGCGCTGGCCCGCGGCCTGCCGGTGGTGACCACCGAGGTGGGCGGGCTGCCGGAGGCACTCGGCCACGCGCCCGGCGGCGACCGACCCGGACTGCTGGTCCCGCCCGGCGACCCGGCGACGCTGGCCGCCGCGCTGATCCGCTGGCTGGACGACGACGCGCTGCGCGCCCGGCTGCGGCGTGCCGCTCTCGCCCGGCGCGACACCCTGACCGACTGGCCGGTGACCACCGCGCTGCTGGCCGGCGTGCTGAAGGAGGTGGCGGAATGACCGTCGAGGAGACCCTGCCGTTCGCCGACTGGCTGCGGTTGCGTGAGCCGGCCGACGCGGCGGCCCGCGCCGAGGACCTGCTGGACGCTGTCCGAGCCCGGTTGACCGGGGACGGCCCGACGGTGATCCACGACCTGGGCAGCGGCACCGGCTCGATGAGCCGCTGGCTGGCGGCCCGGCTGCCCGGAGCACAGCACTGGGTGCTGCACGACCGGGACGCCGACCTGCTGGCCCGGGCCGCCGAGGGCATGACCGGGGTGACCGCCGCCGACGGCGCCCCGGTCACCGTGCACACCCGCTGCGGTGACCTCACCCGGCTGACCGCCGCCGACCTCGCCGACGGCTCCCTGGTCACCGCCTCCGCGCTGCTGGACATGCTCAGCGCCGAGGAGATCGAGCGAGTGGTGGCCGCCTGCGTCGGCCGGCCCGCCCTGTTCGCCATCTCGGTGACCGGGCGGGTCCGGTTCACCCCGGCCGACCCGCTGGACGAGGCGGTCGAAGCCGCGTTCAACGACCACCAGCGGCGCACCGTCGACGGTCGGCGGCTACTCGGCCCGGATGCCGCCGCCGCCACCGCCGCCGCGTTCGCCCGGCACGGCGTCGACGTGCGGGAACGGCCCAGCCCGTGGCGTCTCGGCCCGGAGCAGGCCGACCTGGCCGCCGAGTGGTTCCGGGGCTGGCTCGGGGCGGCCTGCGAGCAGCGCCCCGACCTGGCCGGCCCCGCCCAGGCGTACGCCCGCCGTCGGCTGGCCGACGCGGCAGCCGGCCGACTCACCGTGGTTGTCGAACACAGTGACCTCCTCGCCGGTGGATGAACCGTTCACGCCCTGGGTACGTGCACTAGGGCAAGTGGACGATCTTCAAGGGGAGGGCCGGCGCCGATGTTCTGGGCCTGGGCACGAGTGGTCGGCGGGGTGGGTCTGCTCGCCGTCCTGCTGTGGCAGGTGGGCACTGGCCCGTTCCTCGCCGGAGTACGACTGATCGACGCGCCGGCGTTGGCCGCGGCGCTTGTCATCGGGGTGCTCACCACGGTCTGCGCGGCGTGGCGGTGGAGCCTGGTCGCCGGTGGCCTCGGCGTCCGCCTGCCACTGGCCACCGCGGTGGCGCACTGCTACCGGGCCATCTTCCTGAACGCCACCCTGCCCGGCGGGGTGCTCGGCGACGTGCACCGGGCCGTACGCCACGGCCGCGACGCCGGTGACGTCAGCCGGGGCATCCGCGCGGTGGTCTGGGAGCGTACCGCCGGGCAGGTGGTCCTGGTCGGAGTCGCGCTGGTGGTGCTCGCGGCCTTCCCGTCCCCGGTACGGCCGTACCTGCCGGCCGCCGCCGCGCTACTCGTCGCCGGTGGGCTGGTCGCCGTGCTGGTGGCCCGAGCCCTTCCGAACGGCGGCGGGTCGCGCTGGGCGACGGCACTGCGCACCGCCGTGGCGGACGTACGGTCGGGGCTGCTGGCGCGGCGCACCTGGTTCGGTGTGCTTGTCGCCTCCGCCGTGATGGTCGCCGGGCACCTGGCCACCTTCCTGGTGGCGGCGCGCACCGCCGGATCGGACGCCCCGCTGTCCCGACTGCTGCCGTTGACGCTGCTCGCCCTGCTCGCCATGGGCCTGCCGTTGAACGTGGCCGGCTTCGGGCCGCGCGAGGGGGTGGCGGCGTGGGTGTTCGGCGCGGCGGGCCTCAGCGCTGCCGAGGGCGTCGCCACCGCCACCGTCTACGGTGCCCTGGTGCTGGTGGCCAGCCTGCCCGGGGCCGCCGTGCTGCTGGCCCGTCGGCGTCGAATTCCGGTCGCCGCCCGGGAAGCCGCCTCCGGCGGCGGCTGTTGAGTCGGTTGTGAGACGGTACGCGTCGCCGGACGGCGGTGGCGCCGGACAGAGGAGTCCCATGCCCGAAGCATTGCCGGTTGCCACGATCCGCACGCAGGTCACGGTGCCGCTGACGTTCCCGGACGGCTACACCACGACCGCCCGGGTGTTCACGTTCAAGGGCCTGGTGGACGGGCGGGAGCATCTGGCCCTCGGCCTGGGTGACTGGGCCGGCGCGCTGGACCGGCTCGCCGCCGGGGGAGCAGCCCCGCTGGTCCGTCCGCACAGCGAGTGCCTGACCGGCGACGTGTTCGGCAGCCAACGGTGCGACTGCGGGCCGCAACTGCGCGAGGCGGTGCAGCGGATCGCCGAGACCGGAGGTTTTCTGCTCTACCTCCGGCAGGAGGGCCGTGGCATCGGCCTGTACGCGAAACTCGACGCGTACGCGTTGCAGGACGCCGGGCTGGACACCTACCAGGCCAACGTCGCGCTGGGCCGGGGCGAGGACGAGCGGGACTACACCGCCGCCGCGCAGATGCTTGCCACGTTGGGCGTGCCGCGGGTCCGACTGCTGAGCAGCAACCCGGACAAGGCCGAGCAGTTGACCCGGCTGGGCGTGGACGTGGCCGAACGAGTGCTCACCAGCGTCTTCCTCTCGCCGGCCAACGCCGACTACCTGGCGGCCAAGGCGGCCAAGGCGGCTGAGGTCGAGGCAGCCGAGGCGGCGGATGCGCTCTCCGGTCGTCCCTCCGAGCGGCCTCTCTCCCGATGAGTCGGCGACCGGAGCCGACGCGGCCGTACGTGCTGCTGAGTTGTGCCACCTCCATCGACGGGTACATCGACGACGCCTCCGAGCAGCGGTTACTGCTGTCGAACGAGGAGGACCTGGACCGGGTCGACGCGGTCCGGGCCAGCTGCGACGCCATCCTGGTCGGCGCCGGCACCGTCCGACGTGACGACCCTCGGCTGCTGGTGCGTTCCCCGAGCCGCCGGGCCGAGCGGGTGGCGGCCGGTCGATCCGCCTCGCCCACCAAGGTCACCCTGACCGCTCAGGGTGACCTCGACCCGACCGCCCGCTTCTTCACCGCCGGTGATCCGGCCCGGCTCGTCTACTGCGCCACGGGTTCGCTGGAGAAGACCCGGGAACGGGTCGGCCGGCTGGCCACCGTGATCGACGCGGGTGAGCCTGTCGACCCGGGGTGGCTGCTGACCGACCTGGCCGCGCGGGGCGTACAGCGGTTGATGGTGGAGGGCGGCGGGACGGTGCACGCCCAGTTCCTCGCCGCCGGTCTCGCCGACGAACTGCACCTGGTGGTCGCCCCGTTCTTCGTCGGTGACGGTCGGGCGCCCCGGTTCGTCGGCGAGGGTCGCTTCCCCTGGCACCCGGGCCGCCGCGCCCGCCTGGCGGAGGCCCGCCAGATCGGCGACGTGGTCCTGCTCCGCTACGCCCTCTCCACCCGCTGCCCCGCCACCCCCGCCCCCGACACCGCCGGGCGGCCTGGGTAGGAGGACGGGGTCGGGGCGGGGTTATTTGTGTGGACGGTGGTGCTGCGCCGCGACAGAATCCCCGGATGTCCGTAGCGCCCCTCGCCCTCCTGCGCTGGCAGTTCGACCTGACGTGGTCGCTGTTCGAGTACCACCTCGAGCGACTCGATCCCACGGACTTCCTCTGGGAGCCGGCCGCACACTGCTGGTCGCTGCGGCAGAGCACGGACGGCACCTGGACCCCGGACTGGGCCGACACCGAACCCGACCCGGTCCCGGTGCCGACGATCGCCTGGCTGACCTGGCACGTCGGCTGGTGGTGGACCGTGACGATGGACCATCTCCGGGGTGAATCAGCGCGGCAGCGCACGGCCGTCGCCTGGCCGGGCGCGGGGGAGCCGACTGTCGCCTGGTTGCGTGGACTGCGTACCGAATGGCTGGGTCTGCTCGACCAGCTCGGCGACAGCGACCTCGACCGCATCGCCACATTTCCGTGGACGGACCAGACCGACCACACCGTCACGCACACGATCGGCTGGGCCAACTCCGAGCTGATGAAGAACGTCGCGGAGATCGGCCAGCTCCGGCTGCTCCGCGCCGCACTGACCGAACGGGACCGCGCGGCTGCTCGACCGTAGGCCGACGCCGAGAAGGCATCGGGCGCGGTCATCGGCCGGGTGGTCGTACCGACAGGTCGTGGTGGAAGACGTTGCGGGGGTCCCAGCGGGCCTTGACGTGTTGCAACCGCCGGTAGTTGGGCCCGAAGTAGACCTCCGGCCACGGTCGCGTCGCCGTGCTGAGGTCGACGTCGGGGTAGTTGATGTAGGCGCCGTCCGCGGGCACGCCGCCGGTGTCGGCGTACATGTCCCGGTAGAACTCGCGGATCCAGGCCAGGTGGCGCGGGTCCGCGGCCGGGTCGCCCCAGCCGGCGAGGTAGAACAGCAGCATGGACGCGTCGCGCCGGACGGCGGCGGTGGCGGTCGGTGCCACGGCGTTGATCGCCCCGCCGTAGGTGTTGAGGCTCAGCGAGCCGGCCGGCAGGTCACTGTCGCGGGTGAGGTGGCGGTAGGCCACCTGCAACTGCCGCTCGGTCAGGGGCGCGCGGTGGAAGGCCGACTTGACCTTCAACCGCCAGCCCTTGCCGTCGTCGTTGTCGCCGCCGAGGGTCGCGGTCAGCCAGGGCAGCGCCTCCGCCGAGATGGTCGGCGTGACGCCGACACCGTCGCCGAGCGCGCTGAGGAGTTCGTCGAGCAGGTGTCGGCTGCCGTGCGGGACCTGACCGGCGAGGGTGTGACCGCCGGCCTGCGGGCGGGACAGGATCAGCTCTCCGTACAGATGGATCCCCCGGGAGTCGGGTGCGCTGTTGCGGGCGCACCAACGGCCGAAGTTGCCGGCGAGTCGGTGGAAGCCGGGCTCGTCCATGCCGGCCCACGGCCAGGTGACGGTGAAGTCGAGCACCCGCGCGGGCGGTGTGGGGAGCGAGCGGAACCAGTAGCGCGTGACGACGCCGAAGGTGCCCCCGCCGCCACCGGTGTGCGCCCACCACAGGTCGCGGTGCGGGTCGGCCGGCTCCCGGGTGGCGACCACCGCACGGGCGGTGCCGCCACGGTCGACCACGACCACCTCCACCGCGTACAGGTGGTCCACCACGAGTCCGTGCAGGCGGGAGATCCGACCGTAGCCGCCACCCGCGATGTGACCGCCGACGCCGACCCCCGGACACGACCCACCGGGAAGGGTCACCCCCCACCCCAGAAAGAGCCTGCGGTACGCCTCGCCGAGCGTGGCGCCTGCCTCGACCGCGAAGCCGAACCGTCGGGGGTCGTGGTAGACCTCGGTCAGGCCGGACAGGTCGATCACCATCCGGACCGCCGGGTCGTCCACGAACCCCTCGAAGCAGTGCCCGCCGCCGCGTACCGCCACCCGCCGGCCGCTGCGGACGGCGTCCTGCACGGCGGCGACGACCTGGTCGGTCGAGCCGACCACACGCACCTCGTCCGGCGTGCCCACGAACCGTCGATTGCCGCGGCGGACGAGGTCCGCGTACCGGGGGTCGTTCGGCCGCACCCGGACCGGGCCGAGTGGGGGCGATCCACCCGCCGACGGTGCGGCGGCGGAGACCGGGGACGGACAGAGGGCGGCGGTGGAGGCGACTGCGCCGACGCGGAGCAGATTTCTGCGGCTGGGCGGATTCATGCCCCCGATCCTGTCGACGCCGGGGGGACGACGTGCAGTACTTTCGTCACACGGAGTGCCGTGACGAAACTGGAGGCTGCGTGCTCACTCTCCGGTGTGTCGAGTGCGAGGCGGAGTTGCCCGTCGGCTCCGGCCGGGGGCGCCCGCGCCGCTACTGCTCTCGGGGCTGCCAGGCCCGCGCGTACCGCAGGCGTCGCGAGCACGGCCCCACCAGCACGCCGCGTCGCCTCCGGGATCTGCCCGCGCCGGCCGGCGGCGATCCGCACCACCGGTTGGTCACCCTCGCGGTCGAGCTGGCAGACGCCGGCGGCCTGAACGCCGTCTCCATGCGGGTCCTCGCCCAACGCGCAGGCATGCCCGCCCACGCCGTGTACCGGCACGTCCGCAACCGGGCCGACCTTCTCGCCGCGATGGCCGAGCAGATCACCGCCACCCACCGGCCCGGCCCCGCACCGCTACCGCGCGACCCACGCCAACGGCTCGAACGGCTGGCTAGCGACGAGTGGGCGATGTACCGCCGCCATCGGTGGCTGCTGGCCGTCCTCGCGACCGACCGCCCGCCGACCGGGCCGGCGGTACTCGCCATGGTCGACCGGGTCGTGGCGGCGTTCACCAGCGCCGGGTACGACCCGGCCGAGGCGTTCCGCGCCTACCTGGCGCTCAGCGGCTACATCCAGGGCATGGCCCTCCTCATCCGGCGCGATCCCGTCGACGCCACCTACCACGCCTGGTGGTCGGCGACCCGCACCCGGCTGGAGCGGACCGGCCGTACCCGGGAGCGACAGTGGCTGGCCGTGGCCGGGCAGAGCAGACCCGACACCAATCTCGACACCTGGTTCCAGTTCGGCCTGCGCGGGCTGCTCGACGGCCTGTTGGGCGACGCCGCTCGGTAGGGTGGGCTGCGTGCCGCGACTGGTGAAGATCACTCAGGACAATGTGGAGCTCGGGTTCGAGCTGACCGGGGAGACCAGCGACGACGAGGTGGTCGGCGTCCACTCCACCCACTGACCGAGTGATCAGCAGTGCGGCGGGGCCTGCGTACGATGCGGGGTCGAGTTCCCCTCGTCGCGGCGGAGGTATCGGGCAATGGCAGGCCAGCACGAGGGTTTCGCCCTCGGCATCGACCTCGGTACGTCCAACACGGTCGCGGTGCTGCGCTGGCCGGACGGGCGGACCCGTCCGCTGCTGATGGACGGCCAACCGCTCAGTCCGTCCGCCGTCTACGCCGACCCGGACGGCACCCTGCACACCGGCTGGGACGCGCGCCGGTTGGCACAGGCCGACCCGGCCCGGTTCGAGGCGAACCCGAAGCGTCGGGTGGACGAGCCGACGGTGCAGCTCGGCGACCGCGCGTACCCGCCGGCCGACCTGCTCGCCGCGGTGCTGGCGACGGTCGCGCGGGCCGCGGTGGGCGCTGTGGGTTTCCTGCCGCCGGCCGTGGTCACCTGCCCGGCCGCCTGGGACGCGACGCGGCGGCAGGTCCTCGCCGACGCGCTGCTGCGGGCGGGCTGGCCGCAGGCGGCCGAGCACACCCTGGCCGGGCCGACACCGCCGGGCACCCGGCTGCTGCGGGAGCCGGTGGCCGCCGCCCGCTACTACACGCAGGTGCTGCACCGTCCGGTGCCGGTCGGCGAGGCGATCGCGGTGTTCGACTTCGGTGGCGGGACGCTCGACGTCGCGGTGCTGCGCAACGAGGGCGCGGACCCCTGGGGTGACTCCGGCTTCAGCGTCGTCGCCGACGGTGGCCTGCCCGACCTGGGCGGTCTGGACCTCGACGCCGCGCTGGTGCGGCGGGTCGGCGAGTTGATCGGTGAGCGGCACGCCGCGCAGTGGGCCCGGCTCACCGGACCGGCGGATGCGGCGCAGCGCCGCGACCAGATCCGGCTCTGGGACGAGGTACGAGGGGCGAAGGAGACCCTGTCCCGGTCAGTTGTCGCCCCGGTCGCGGTGCCGGGAGTGGCCGAGACGGTCCAGCTGACCCGGGCGGACGTCGAGCGGGTGGCCACGCCGCTGCTACGGCGGGCGGTGCAGCGGGCCCGGGAGGTGATCGCCGCCGCCGGCCTCAGCCCCGATCAGCTCGCCGGGCTGTTCCTCGTGGGCGGGTCGTCACGGATTCCGCTGGTGGCCCGCATGCTGCACGCCGAGCTGGGGATCGCGCCGACCGTGCTGGACCAGCCGGAGCTGCCGGTGGCCGAGGGCGCCCTGACCGACCTGCCGCTGCGCAAGCCGCTACCCGCTCCGGCGTACGCGGGAGCCCCCGCTCCGGTCGTACCGTCGCCGCCCTGGCCCGGATCGACCCCGCCGGCGGGCCCGCCGCCCGGGCCGGGTCTGGCCGGTGCCACCCCGACGCCGTCGGGCGGCGCGACCCCCTGGCGGCGGGCGCGCTGGGTGGTGCTCGGCGCGGTGCTGGCCCTGGCCGGGGTGGCCACCGCGGCGACGCTCTACCTGACCCGGGACCGCTACCCGGATCTGGAGTTCACGTTGCTGCGCGAGCTGTCCCGGCCGTCGGCCGGCGCCGAACGGCCTGTCGACATGTGGACGGCGGTGCTCGACGACCGGGCCTACCTCGCGTTCCCGCTGCCCGACGACCGGCTGGAGGTGGTGGCAGTCGACGCGGGCAACGGCCGCGAGTTGTGGCGCGAACAGACCGACGTGCGGGCCAACGACTGGGAGACGATCATCGCCGTCCCCGGGGCGGTCGCTGTCCTCGCCGACGCACCGGGCGACAGCACCCCCCGACCGCTGGCCGTCCTCGACGGTCGGACCGGTGAGCAGCGCTGGCAGCGCGTGCTCCGTGGCGACGACGATGTCTACTTCGCCGACGACACGGCGGTGCTGGTGGACCGGGCCGCGGACGAACTGGTCGGCCTGCGCCTGACCGACGGATCGGCGAAGTGGACCCAGCCCAACCCCCGCGACCAGTACGCCGGTGGCCGTACCGTGGTCCGGCCGGTCGGCACCGACGCGGCGGCGGGCGGGCCGGCCTTCCTCGACGGCGCACCCCGCGACCCGTGGACGAGCAAGGGCCGGCGACTCGTCCAGGTGGGTGCGGACCGGTCGGTGCGGCTGCTCGACATGGCATCCGGCGCGGTGCTGCGCCAGTGGGGCAGCGTGGCCGACCTCGACGACCTGGTGGTCGCCCACGAGGACCGCCTGTACGTGGCCGCCAACGAGGGTGGTTACCAGCTGCTCGCGTACGACCTGGGCTCCGACGCCGAGCCGGTGGTGCTGCACAGGTCCGGGAATGACGAGTACCGCCCGAAGGAACTCATCGCCTGCGGTGCGCGGCGGGCCTGCCTGTTGCAGGTGCCGAACAATGACGTCGCGCGCACCGAGGTGGTGGCGGCCACCGAGGGTGAGCGCACGATCAGCTGGTCCGCGCCGGGCGTGACCGGCCTGCTGCCGCTGGGTGAGCAGGTGCTCGCCCAGCGAGAGTCCCCGGAGCCGACCGTCACGGTCTTCGACGCCGCCGGCAAGCCGGTGCTGCGGGACCGGGGCGGGGTGGCGGTCCGCCTCGACGCGGGCAACCTGCTGGTCTTCGCCAAGGCGCCCAGCGTGGTCGCGGACAACCGGGTGCTGGCCGGGGTGTGGGCCGAGTCCGGGGAAATCGACGAGTTGGGTGAGCTGAAGGACGTACGCAGCTCGTCCTGCTCGTGGAACACCCACGTGATCGCCTGCGGCGCGGAGAAGGACTTCGTGCTGTACCGCTTCACCGACGACTGACGTCAACTGCCGAGGAGCCGGCTCGTACGATGCTCCGGTGAATCTTCGAGGTACGGTCCGCGCCGATCGTCCGTTGGTGGTCCTCGCCGTGGGGGAGGAGGCCCGCTACCTGCCGCCCGAGCTGCCGGTCCTGCTCACCGGCATGGGCAAGGTGAACGCCGCCAGCGCGGTGGCCGCGGTGCTGGCCGCCGGGCCGCGCCCCGCGCTGCTACTCAACCTGGGTACGGCCGGCGCTCTGCGCCCCGGGTTGGCCGGCATCCACGAGATCGCCACCGTCCTCCAGCACGACCTGGACACCGAGCTGCTGCGCACCCTCACCGGCGAAACCTACGGAGCGCCGCTCTCGCTGGCCACCGAGGGCGCGGTGCTGGCCACCGGTGACACCTTCGTGGCCGACGACGCGGAGCGGGACCGGTTGGCCCAGCGCGCCGACCTGGTCGACATGGAGGGGTACGCGGTGGCCTGGGCCGCCGCCCAGGCCGGTGTGCCGTGCCGGCTGGTCAAGCAGGTCAGCGACGAGGCGGGGGATGGCGCGGCCCGGACCTGGCAGGAGTCGGTGGACGCGTGCGCCCGGGACCTCGCCGAGTGGGCCGCTCGACACGTCGGCTGAGCGTTGCCGTCAGTCGTGGGACTGCCGCATCCGCAGGCCCGGCGTGGTCTCCCGGGCCGCTGTCGGGGACAGGACGTGACCGGCCAGCCCGAGCGCCACGACTGCGGTGACCAGCAGCGGCGGCCAGCTCCCGGCCCACGGCAGCGCCAGCAGTGGTAGGGGCAGCCAGAACATTCGCCGCCACGGCACGAACTTGGACACCAGCAGGGTGAACAGGATCCGACCGAGCACGAACAGCGCCGGACCGCCCATGATCAGTAAGAGCCACCCCACCGGCGTCGTGCCGGTCGGCCGGGTGACGACCAGGTCGAACGACGCCGCCGTACCGACCACGCCGGCCAGCATCACCAGATGGGTGTACGGGGCCACCCGCGCCGGCCGACCCGACTTCGGCCCGGCCCCAGCCTCCAGCAACTCGCCCGCCCGGAAGACGTAGACCTGCCACAGCAGCAGCATCACGGCGAACGCGCAGAACAGCGCGGTGACCCGGAGCCCGGCCAGCGGGCCCCGGCTGACCTGCAACGTGGGCACCAGGATGATGTCGCCGAGGGCCAGGATGATGAACTGCTGATACCGCTCGCCCAGGTGCCCGGTGGTGCGCTCGTACTGCTCGAGCGGCACCCGGCCCAGCCCGGGCGTCGGATAGCGGGCCCCCGCGGAGATCAGGTCGATCACGATGGCGATGGTCCAGAGTTCCCAGTTCACCGTGCCGGACACCGCGCCGGTGATCCAGAAGACGCCGGACACCACGAACCAGAAGAAGAACCGGGTGGCCCGGACCATGGCCGCCCGGTGTCGCTGCCGGTACAGGGTCGTGACCAGCACGATGCCGCGGATCACGTGCGTGCCGACGTAGGAGATCGCGAAGATCAACGCGTGCCCGTCGGCGACCATCGGCAACGACGCCGCCATCCCCACCGAACCGACCATGGCGACCATCAGGATGGCCTGGATCGGGCGCTGCTGCGGATCGTAGAACTCGGTGGTGGTGGAGGTGACCGACCACGTCCACCAGATCGCGGTCAGCATCAGCAGGACCATCGCGGCGCCGGACCAGGTGTGGCGTTCCGCGAGGAGTGTCGAGGTCAGCGCGAGCGAGGCCACGAAGACCACGTCGAAGAGCAACTCCAGTAGCGTGGCCCGGGTCGACCCGTCCGGCCGGCGTACCAGCGCCGCGGTGCCTCCGGTGGTCATGCCCGGCCTCCCGCCGTGTCTCCGAGGATTATCTGCGTTTTCGGCGCGGCCCGTCCCCGGATCGGCGATTCCCGCCGGTCGGAGAAGAGGGCGGCCGGAGGTTGCCACGGCATCGGACGCCGGGCGATGCTTGACAGCATCCATCGATCTCGATCTCTTCGGAGGTTCGGATGCGCCGCTACCCGCTGGCCGCCCTCGCCCTGACCATCCTGCTGCTCGTCGCGCCCGGCGCGGCGCAGGCCGCCGTCCCCGACCGGGTCGCCGCGCCCGCCGCCGGCCCGGCGGCCCTGCTGACCGGGGTACGCACCCCGGGCACCGCCTGGGGCCTCGACCCCGCCACCGGCCGGATGACCCTCACCGTCGACGACACCGTGGCCCCCGGCGAGCTGACCGCACTGCGGGCGGTGACCGACCGGGCCGGTGTGCTGCTGCGCCGCGAACCCGGAACGCTGCGCCCCCTGATCGCCGGCGGGCAGGGCATCTACGGCAGCGGCGCGCGCTGCTCGCTCGGCGCGAACGCGCGCAGCGGCAGCACCTACTACGTGATCACCGCGGGGCACTGCACCGCCGCCGCGGCCACCTGGTACGCCGACAGCGCCCAGACCACGGTGCTCGGCACCCGCACCGCCACCAGCTACCCCACCAACGACTACGGGCTGATCCGCTACACCGGGCGGATCGCCCACCCGAGCGCCGTCTACACCTACCCCGGCCTGGTGACCATCAACGGGCCCGGCAACGCGTACATCGGTCAGGCGGTGTGCCGCAGCGGCAGCACCACCGGGGTGCGCTGCGGCACGGTCACCGGCCTCAACCAGACCGTCAACTACTCCACCGGTGTGATCTACGGCCTGATCCGCACCAACATCTGCGCCGAGCCGGGGGACAGCGGCGGACCTCTCTACGTGGCCTCCACCGGCACCATCCTCGGCATCCTCTCCGGGGGCACCGGCAACTGCACCGCCGGCGGCACCACCTACTACCAGCCGATCGCGGAGGTGCTGGCCGCGTACGGGCTGACGCTGCCCTGACCGGCGGGACACCGCTTGCCCGCCCCGCGCGGGACACCTAGGCTCGGCGACGCCCAGCACCCCCGCCGCGAGGACGTGTGCCCGATGCCGACCGACCCCCGACCTGACCAGGCGAGCGTCCCGGCCGGCTCTCCGTCGGTCGAGGTGGCCGCGGTGGGGGAGACGATGGTGGTGCTCTGCCCCGCGCCGGGTGAGCCGCTGGAGAGCGCCGAGCGGGTCGCCGTCTCGGTCGGCGGGGCCGAGTCCAACGTGGCCGGTTACCTGGCCCGGCTGGGACACCTGACGACCTGGGTGAGCCGGGTCGGCGACGACCCGTTCGGTCGGGCCGTCGTCCGGCACGTCGCGGCCGCCGGCGTCCGCGTCGACCAGGTGTGCGTGGACCCGGCCGCCCCCACCGGCCTGTACGTCAAGGACCCCGGCCCGGACGGAACCGCCGTGCACTACTACCGGGCCGGGTCGGCGGCCGCCCGGATGGGCCCTGCCACCCTCGCCGACCCGGCGCTTGCCGGTGCCCGGGTGCTGCACCTGTCCGGGATCACCCCGGCTCTGTCCGCGTCCTGCCGGGCGCTTGTCGAGCACGCGGTGACCGACCGACCGCTGACTGGGGCGTTGGTCAGCTTCGACGTCAACCACCGGGCCCGGCTGTGGCCCGCCGCGCAGGCCGCGCCGGTGCTGCGCGACCTCGCCAACCGCTGCGACCTCGTCCTCGTCGGGCAGGACGAGGCGGAGACCCTCTGGGGCACCACCGACCCGACGGCCGTACGCGAGCTGCTGCCCGCTCCGGGGACGGTGGTGGTCAAGGACGGCGCGGTGGGCGCCACCGCACTGGTCCGCGACAGCGAACCGGTCTTCGTGCCCGCGCCCCGGGTGACGGTGGTGGAGCCGGTCGGCGCCGGAGACGCGTTCGCCGCCGGCTACCTCGCCGGGCTGCTCCGCGGCCTCGACCCCGTACGGCGGCTGCGCCTCGGCCACCTCGTCGCGGCGCAGGCGTTGACGAGCAGCGGCGACAACGCCCCGGTCCCGCCGTGGGCCTGGTTCGAGAAGCTGATCGACGCCCCCGCCGACGCCTGGTCGCCGCTCGACCTGACCGACCTGCGGGCGACGACCTGAGTCGGGCCGTCGGGTTGCGACCCGGCCAGCACCAACAGTTTCACAGCGACCTCGGATGGAGTGCACCATGACCACACCGGACTTCGACCACATCTTCGGCGGCGCCCGGGTGATGGCGATCCTGCGCGGCCTGCCGGTCGCCGAGACCGTTCGGCTCGCCGAGCGTGCCTGGGACCTCGGCATCGACGTGGTGGAGGTTCCGGTGGCCACCGCCGACGCGGTACCGGCGCTGCGGGCCGCCGTCGAGGCGGGGGCCGAGCGCGACCGGATCGTCGGGGCCGGCACCGTGCTCGACGTCGAACAGGTCGCCGCGGCGGCCGACGCTGGTGCCCGGTTCACCGTCGCGCCCGGCCTGGACCTCGCGATCGCCGACGCCGCCGCCGCGCGTGGCCTGCCGCACCTGCCCGGTGTGGCCACCCCCACCGAGGCCCAGCAGGCACTGCGGCACGGCCTCACCTGGCTCAAGGCGTTCCCCGCGATCTCCCTCGGGCCGGCCTGGTTCAAGGCCGTGGCAGGCCCGCTGCCGCAGTTGCGCTTCGTCGCGACCGGCGGCCTCGACGCGGGCAACGCGGGAGCGTTCCTGCAGGCAGGCGTACGAGTGGTGGCCGTCGGCTCCGCCCTCTCCGACCCGACCCAGCTGGACGCCCTAGCCAACCTGACCCGCCCCACCCCCTAACCCGCCCCACCCTCGTCCCGCCCCACCCCGCCCCAGTCCCGCCGATCTTGCAGTTGCGGATGTCGATGCGTCCTGATTCGCGACTTTGGTCGGGACAGAAAGTGCAAGATCGGCGCGGGTGGGGTGGAGGGGGCGGCAGGGGAGCGCGGGCGGTGGCGGGTTTGCGCCATGGCGTAAGTGCGTCGGAGTGCGGTGCGCGGTGGGGGTGGGCTTTACGTCGATGCTGTGGTGCGTACCACTTCTCGACACAAAGAGGTCATCGTGGCTCTGTCTCACCGGCGCCGCCGATCCGGGCTGATCGCCCTCGGCGCCGCCCTCACCCTGGCGGCCGGGTTCACCCCACCCGGCGCGGGAGCGGCCGCCGCCCCGCCGGACAACAGCGACCGCCCGGCGGGCCAACCCCCGACCGCCGCCGGACGCGCGTCCACCGTCACCCTGATCACCGGTGACACGGTCACCGTCACCACAGCGGCGGACGGCAGCACGGTGTCCACAGTGCGTCGGCCGGACGGCAGCACCCCGAGCTTCCACCGCACCGTGCGCGACGGCGACACCTACGTCTACCCGGACGCCGCGCTGTCCTATGTGACAAGCGGCGTGCTGGACCGGCAACTGTTCAACGTCACCGACCTCATCGCCGACGGCTACGACGACGCGCACACCGACGCGCTGCCGCTGATCGTCACGATGACCGACGCGGCGGCCCGCAACCGCACCCGTCCCGCCCTGGACGGCGCCGAGCTGGTCCGATCGTTGGACAGCGTGCAGGGCGCGGCGCTGACCCGTCAGCGCGCCACCGCCGACCGGTTCTGGACCGCGCTGACCGCCGGTTCGACCCGCCGTACGGGCGGCGTCCCGACCCTTGCCAACGGCATCGCGAAGGTCTGGTTGGACGGCCGGGTGCACGCCGACCTGGCCGAGTCCACCGCGCAGATCGGCGCGCCGAAGCTGTGGGCCGAGGGCAACACCGCCGCCGGTGTCGACGTCGCGGTCCTCGACTCGGGCGCGGACGCCGAACACCCGGACCTCGCCGGCCAGATCGCCGAGTCCAGCAGCTTCGTGCCCGAGGAGCCCGACATCCTCGACTACAAGGGCCACGGCACGCACGTCGCCTCGACGATCGCCGGCACCGGGGCCGCGTCCGGTGGCACCGAGCGGGGCGTCGCCCCCGGCGCCCGACTGCACATCGGCAAGGTGCTCAACAGCGAGGGCAGCGGGCAGGACTCGTGGATCATCGCCGGCATGGAGTGGGCGGCCCGGGAGCAGAAGGCCCGGGTGGTCAGCATGAGCCTGGGCGGTGAGGCCACCGACGGCAGCGACCCGATGAGCCAGGCGGTCGATCGGCTCAGCGCCGAGACCGGCGCCCTCTTCGTGATCGCCGCCGGCAACAGCGGCCCGGCCACCATCGGCAGCCCGGGTGCCGCGAACTCCGCGCTCACCGTGGGCGCCGTCGACAACACCGATCACCTGGCGGACTTCTCCAGCCAGGGCCCACGCGCCGGCGACGGCGGGCTCAAGCCCGAGATCACCGCCCCCGGCGTGGACATCCTGGCGGCCCGTTCCCACCTCGTGCGGGGCGGCTCCGGTGACTACACGCTGATGAGTGGCACGTCGATGGCCACTCCGCACGTGGCCGGCACGGCCGCGCTGGTCGCCGCCGCGCACCCGGACTGGACCGGTCAGCGGATCAAGGAAGCACTGGTCAGCACGGTCAAGGCCACCCCCGAGTACACCCCCTACCAGGCGGGTGCCGGCCGGGTCGACGCGGTCGCCGCCGCGCGCGCCACCGTCTTCGCCACCCCGAGCGCCTACTCCGGCTTCCAGGCGTGGCCGCAGCTGCCGGGCATGACCGTCGACCGTACGGTCACCTACACCAACGTCGGCAGCGCACCTGTCGCCCTGAAGCTGGCCCTCGACGCGGCCACCGCGCCGGCCGGCCTGTTCGCGCTCTCCGCCGACCGGGTTACCGTGCCGGCGGGCGGCACCGCCACCGTGACGGTGACCGCCGGGTACGACAAGCTGCCGGTGGAGAAGCAGGTCAGTGGCATGATCGTCGCCACCGACGACGCCGGTGCGGTGCGCGGGCGCACCCTGATCGGGGCCGGCAAGGAGGGCCAGCGGCAGAACCTGACGCTCGTCGCCAAGGACCGGGACGGCAAGCCGCTCGTCGGCAAGGTCATCCTCACCACCGACACCCTGTTCACCGCCGTGGACCTGCCGGAGAGCGGCACCGCCACGCTGCGGCTGCCGGTGGCGAGCTGGAACGGTTGGATCTCCGCCGACGTGCGCGGCGTGCACGGACCGCACTCCAAGGGCATGGCGATGCTGAGCTTCACCGACGTGAACCTGGATCGGGATCGCACCGTCACCCTGGACGCACGCGCCGCCCGACAGGTGCAGGCCCGGGTGCCGCAGGAGACCACTGCCAGCGCGTTGCGGATGGACATCCACCGGTCCACGAAGAACGGTCTCACCGAGAGTCAGGTGCTGCCCGACGACTCGTACGACAGTATGTGGGCGCTGCCGACGAGCCGTCCGGTCACCGACGGCGAATTCGAGTTCGGTGCCCGGTGGCGGCTGGAGCAGCCGGCGTTGACAGTCTCGGCGGGCGGTCGCTCGTACGACGATCTGTTGGTGAAGCGGGCGACCCCGGCGCTGCCGGCCGGTCGTCGCCAGCTGGACGCGGTGTACGTCGCCGACGCGTCGGCGGCGGGGCTGGCCAAGCGGCCGGTCCGCGACCGGGCCGTGGTCGTGCGTCGCAGTGACACCGTGGACATCGCCACCCAGGCGCAGGCCGCCGCGGCGGCCGGGGCGAAGCTGCTGCTGGTGGTCAACGACGGAGTCGGTCGGCTCCAGCCCTGGGACGAGGCGCCGTGGAGCCCGGAGAGCCCGGCCCCGGTGACAGTGGCAACGCTCGGCGCCGACGAGGGTGGACAGCTCATCGCCGCGCTGGAGCGCGGTGCGGTGCGGCTCACCGTCGAGTCGCACCCGGAGACCACCTACCTGTACGACGTGGCGCACCACTGGACCGGCACGGTGCCGGCCGACCCCACCTACCGGCCCACGAAGCGGCAGTTGGCCCGGGTCGACGTGGAGTTCCGCAACTACCGGCAGGGCAAGGCGCTGGAGTTCCGCACCGACGTCTGGCGCGGCTGGGCGTCGAGCAACCAGGAGCCGGCCCCGGCGCAGGGCCGGCGAACCGACTGGGTGAGCGCCGACCAGCGGTGGATCGACGACGCCTTCATCGCCGGTGAGACCGGTCAGCACCTGCAGGCGGTGACCACGTACCCGGCCGGCAAGCCGAGCGCCGTCACCTGGTTCGGGCCGATCCAGCGACCCCGGATGGGCGGGAACTACGTGCCGGTCCGGTACCTGGACACGGTCTACCTGCCCGCCCCCGGGTGGGGCGACGGGGGTGGCCACATCGGTGAGGCGTACGCCAACTTCGACATGGTCAACCGGACCACGCTCTACCAGGGTGACAAGGAGCTGAACTGGGGTAACGCCGAGTACCTCCAGGTCTCCGGGCTGGCGTCCCAGCGACTGCCGTACCGGCTGGTGGTGGAGAACGACCGGGCCGCCTGGACCAACCCGTACTCCCGGCAGACCCGCACCGAGTGGGGCTTCCGCTCGGCGGCCACCGGGGAGGAGTCGGCCGAGGTGCTGCCGATGATCCAGTTGGACTACCAGGTGGCCATCGACTCCGCCGGCAGGGCGTCGCGGCGAGCACCGCTGACCGTGGTCGCCTCCCACCTGCCCGACGTGGCGGGCACTATCGGCGCGGTGACCGTCGAGGTGTCCTACGACGACGGGGCGACCTGGCAGAAGCAGCGGCTGACCCGGCACGGCGACGGCTGGCGTACCTCGTTGGCCGCACCGGCGAAGGCCGGCTTCGTGAGCCTGCGTACCAGCGCGCGGGACACCGCCGGCAACACCGTGAGCCAGAGCATCACCCGGGCGTTCGGCCTGCGCTGACGCTGAGGCTGGCCGCCGCTCGGGGTGCCCAGGGCAATCCGAGCGGCGGCCGGTACGGGGCGTCAGCCGTTGACGACCGGTGCGGTGCCGGCCGTCAGGCCGTCGTCGTCGCCGGTCGGTCCAGGAAGAGCAGACGGGCCTGTTTCTCCGGCAGGTCGATCAGCGGCCCGAGCCGGAACCCGGTGCGCAGCAACCGGGCGACGGCCCGGCCGTTGCGGGCGTCGGGTTCCATCACGACCCGCAGCCGGCGGGGATCGGCGAGGACGAAGTCGAGGATCGCGCCGAACAGCGCGCCGGTGAACCCGCGCTCGACCGTCACCGGTGGCCCGATGAGCAGGTGGACGCCGATGTCGCCGGGGCGTACGTCGTAGCACTCGCCGACCGGGTCGGCCTCGGGCTGGTAGGTCTGGGCCAGTGCGGCCGGCACGCCGTCGCGGTGCACCAGGTACGCGTGATGGGTGCTCAGCGAGTCCAGGTACGCGTAGATCTCGTGCACCCGTTCGCGGCTCGCCTCCCGCATCCCCCAGAAGCGGGCGCGCTCCTGGGTGACCCAGCCGTGCAACAGGTCGACGTCGTGGTCCGGTCGCACGGGGCGGATGGTGACCACCCCGAACCCGGTGACGTCGCTGCGGTAGTGCTGCTGATCAGTGTTCATCTGGCTCCTCAACGAGGCGGTCCCAGTCGGTCACGACAGGTAGCAACTGACCGGCCAACCAGGCGACGCTCTGGTCGTCGTGGTGCGGGTCGCCGGGCACCCCGCAGGCGCCCAGCGGGACCACCCATCGGCTGTCCGCGCGGTGGGCCAGATCCCAGACGAAGCGCGCCGCCGGCCCCCGGAAACACCAGTGGGTGACCCCGGGCACGCTGGAGGTGGCCAACACGCAGTCGTGGTCACCGTCGAGCCGGGGGCCGGGCCCGGCGTCCGGGTCGGGCAGGGCCCGCCACGACGCCAGCCGGTGCAGGTCCCCCCAGGGCGCGGGCTCGGCCGTCGCGTCGGCGACCTCCTCGGCCGCCGCCCGGACCAGCGCGGTGATGTCCACACCGGGCAGCGTCCCGCCGAGCAGGTGCTCGAGCGCGTAACCGACCCGCGGTGTCAGCGCCAGCCAGGGCGCGAACACCTCGGGGTACGCGGGCGGCTCGGCCAGCGCGGCCAGCGCCGGGTGGGTGGCGATCCGGCGTACGACAGCCGCCCGCAGGATGGCGTAGGCCGCCGCGTCAGTGCTGTCGGCGGCCATCCGGCGATCCCAGCGCAGCAGCCGTTCGCGCAGCGCGGCGGCGGCCGGCCCGAGCCCCGTCGACTCGGCGAGCACCGCCAACAGTGGTCCGGCCGCGCCCAGGTACGTGTCGGTGTGCACCGAGGCCATCCCGTCCGCCGTCCAGGCCGAACGTGCGTCGAGCAGCTCGGCGATGCGGTGCGCCCGGTGCGGCGGGGCGAACTCCACCCCGAACGGCGCCGCCAGCCCGCGTTCGTTGGCCATCACCGCCCGACCGACCACCTCGGCGCGGGGCATCGGCGCGTGCCAACCCCGCCAGGCGTGCGCGGCGTCCCACCCGGGGACCACCCGCCGGCCGTTCTCCACGTGCCGAACCGGCACCGCCCCGGCGACCCGGTGCAGCAGCCCTCCGGCGGTGTCCGCGGCCTGCACCACGTTGACCGGTTCCACCCAGTGCCGCAGCGCGTGGTCCACGTCGGCCACGGTGCGGGCGCGCAGCAGCTCGGGCAGCGTCGCGAAACCGAGGTCACCCCGGACCCGGGGCGGGTAGCGCAGGCTGACGGCCGTCCCGTCGTCCGGTCCACCGGCGATCACCGGACCACGGTCGGTCTCCACCACCTCGACCTCGACCGGGTCGGCCCCGGCCACCTCGATCGTCTCGACGTGGCGGTGCACCGGTCGCCAGCCGTCCGGGCCGAGCGCCTGCACCCGGGGGCCGTCGCGGCGCAGCCGTTCCGCGTAGACGTCCTGGTAGTCGGCCATCGCGTTGGTGATCGCCCAGGCCACCGCGCCGGTGTGCCCGAAGTGCGCGATGCCCGGCACGCCCGGCACCGCCAGCCCGACCACGTCGTACTCCGGGCAGGCCAGCCGGATCTGCTGGTAGACGCCCGGATCCTCAAGGAACCGGTGGGGGTCGCCGGCGAGCAGCGCGGCCCCGGTGCCGGTGCGCCCGGCGGCGAGCAGCCACCCGTTGCTGCCGGCGACGGCCGGGCCGTCGGTGGCGAACAGGTCCACCGCGTCCGGCCCGAGTTGCTGGGCCACGTGCTCGCGCCAGAGCTTGCCGGGGAACCCCGCGAACAGGATGTGGTGGCCCAACCAGACCGCGAGCGGTGTCCACGGTTCCCACCGGCCCGGGCGCAGCCCGGTGGTGGCGAACTCCGGCGACCGGTCCGCCCCGGCGGCGAGACCGGCGTTGACACCGTCCACGTAGGCGCCCACCCACTCGGCGGTCGCCGGGTCGAGGGCGGCGTGGCAGCGGCGCGCGGTGTCGTCGAGCCGGACCTGCCGGACGAACCGGTCCCAGCCGAGCGCGTCCGCGCCGAGGAACGCCGCGCTGGTGCCCTTGGCGCGGTGCCGTTCCACCTCGATCTGCCAGGCCCGGTCGTACGCGGTCACCCTGCCCTGCGCCGCCGCCAACGCGAGCGGGTCGTCGGCCCGCAGATGCGGCACCCCCCACGGGTCACGGAACCGCCGGGTGCTCATGCCGGCTCGGCCACGCGGCGGCGGGCCGCCGGGACGACCAGCGGGGTGCCGGTCTCCGGGTCGTCGATGACCCGGCAGGGCAGCCCGAACACCTCCGCCACCAGGTCGGCGGTGACCACCGACGCCGGCTCTCCGGCGGCCACCACGCGTCCGTCGCGCATGGCGATCAGGTGGGTGGCGTAGCGGGCGGCGTGGTTCAGGTCGTGCAGCACCGCGACGAGCGTGCGGCCCTGCTCCTCGTGCAGTCGGGCGCAGAGGTCCAGGATCTCGATCTGGTGGGCGATGTCGAGGTACGTGGTCGGCTCGTCGAGCAGCAGCAGGGGCGTCTGCTGGGCGAGCGCCATGGCGATCCAGACCCGCTGCCGCTGCCCGCCGGACAGCTCGTCCACCGGTCGGTCGGCGAGGTCGTCGACTCCTGTCGCGGCCATCGACTCCTCGACGACCCGTTCGTCCTCGCGCGACCACTGCCGCAGCAGCCCCTGGTGGGGGTAGCGCCCCCGGGCGACCAGTTCGGCGACGCTGATGCCGTCCGGTGCGATCGACGACTGCGGCAGCAGACCGAGCGTACGGGCCACCTTGCGCGCCGGCAGGTCGTGAATGTCCCGCCCGTCCAGCAGCACCGCGCCGGCGCTGGGGCGCAGCATCCGGGACAGCGCGCGCAGCAGCGTCGACTTGCCGCACGCGTTCGGGCCGATGATCACCGTGAAGGACCTGTCGGGCACCGCCACGGTCAGGTTCTCGGCGATGGTGCGCTGGTCGTAGGCGAGGGTCAGCGCGGTACCGCCGAGCCGGGAATCGCCGGGTGGCATGGGTGCTCCTTCGAGGGGGTCACGAGTGTTCACAGCCGGCCCGCCCGACGTTCCATCGCCAGCAGCCAGACAAGGTAACCGCCGCCGATCACGCCGGTCACCACGCCGACCGGTAGTTGGTGCCCGGCGAACGCGCGTTGGGCCAGCAGATCGGCCCCGGCCAGCAGCGCCGCGCCGACGGCCATCGACGGCAACAGGTTCGGGCCCGGTGCCCGGGTCAGACGTTTCGCCACGTGTGGGGCGACGAGCGCCACGAAGGACACCGGCCCGGCGGCGGCCGCCGCGAACGAGACCAGCAGTACGGCGGCGGCGAGCAGCACCAGGCGCAGCCGGCGTACCGGGACGCCCAGGGCACTGGCCGCGTCGTCGCCCAGCTCCATCATCCGCAGCGCCGGGGCGCAGCCGACGAGCACCAGCGGCGCCAACACGACCAGGACGACGAGTAGCGGCCCGGCGTTGGCCCAACCCCGTCCGTCCAGGCTGCCGGTGAGCCAGAGCACCGCGCGGGCGGCGTCCATCAGGGGCGCCCGGGTCAGCAGGTAGCCGTTGACGCCGGTCAGGATCGCGGCCACCCCGATGCCGACCAGGATGAGCCGGTAGCCGTGCACTCCACGCCTCCAGGCGAGCGCGTAGATCAGCAGGCCGGTGCCGAGCCCACCGACGACCGCCGCGCCGGCGAGGGCCAGGCTGCTGCCGCCGAGGACGACCACCACCAGCGCCCCCGTCGACGCGCCCTGGGTGAAGCCGAGGATGTCCGGGCTGCCCAGCGGGTTGCGGACCAGCGACTGGAACACCGTGCCGGCGAGGGCCAGCGCCGCACCGACAAGCAGGGCGGTGACCAGCCGGGGCAGGCGCAGCTCGTACACGATGAACTGCTCCGCCACTGTGCCACCGCCGGTCAGCGTGCGCAGCACGTCGGCCGAGCCCATCGGGTAGTCGCCGCTGCCCAGGGCCACCAGGCCGAACCCGGCCGCGAGCACCGCCGCGCCGACGCCGACGCCCAACGCGCGAGGGCGGAACCGCAGCGACAACCCCCCGGGTGTACGCAGGACCGTCACGCCATCACTCCGCTTCCCTCGCCGCTGGCGCGACGCGCCACAATCCTGAGCCTGCTGGTTCGCTCGCTCCACTCGCTCACGGTTGGGCCACCCGTCGGCGGGTGACCAGCCACAGGAAGAGCGGGCCGCCCAGCACGGCTGTCACCATGCCGACCTGGAGTTCTCCGGGCCGACCCAGCACCCGGCCGAGCACGTCCGCGCCGAGCAGCAGCGCGGGCGCGAGCACCGCGCAGTACGGCAGCAGCCAGCGCAGGTCCGGGCCGGTCAGGGCACGGACCAGGTGCGGCACCAGCAGCCCGACGAAGACGATCGGGCCACACGCGGCGGTCGCCGCGCCGCAGAGCAGGGTCACCGCGACGATCACGGCGGCGCGGATCAGCGCGGGTCGGGCGCCGAGGGCTCGCGCCGCGTCGTCGCCGAGCGCGAGCGCGTTCAGCGGGCGGGCCGCACCGAGCGCGACCAGCAGCCCGACCAGGATGAACGGCAGCACCCGGGTCACGGTCGCGGCGTCCGCGCTGGCCAGTGAGCCGACCGTCCAGAACCGGAGCCGCTCCAGCGAGGCGGTGTCGAGCAGCATCACCGCGCTCACGTAGGAGTAGAGGGTGGCGTTGAGCGCCGCCCCGGCCAGCGCGAGTCGGGCCGGGGTGGCGCCGCGTCCGCCGCCGACGGCGTAGACGAGCGCGGTCACCGCCGCCGCGCCGAGCAGCGCGAACCAGACGTACCCGCCGACGGCGGTGACGCCCAGGAAGGCGGCGGCGGTGGCGACGGCCGCGGAGGCGCCGGCGTTGATGCCGAGCAGCCCGGGGTCGGCGAGCGGGTTGCGGGTGAGGGCCTGCATGACCGCGCCGGCCACACCGAGGGCGGCGCCGGCGAGCAGCCCGAGCAGGGTGCGGGGCAGGCGCATCCGGTGGACCACCGCGTACTCGGTGGCGTCGCGGTGCAGCAACCCGGACCAGACGTCGGCGAGCGGCATGGCCTTCGCGCCGACCGCGATGCTGAGCACCACGATCACCGCGAGCAGTGCCACGGCGGTGACCAGTCCGGCGGCGCGGGCCGCCCGACGGCCACGCCGGCTCGGATGTGCTGCCGTTTCCCTGGTCGGCACGGGCGGTGCCGGTCGGGTGACGGTGGGTGTGGCGTCCAGTGTGGGCTCCGGGGTGGTGGCGACACGGCGAACCGCTGTTGACAATGACCGAGGTTAGGCTAACCTAACCCCGCTGCCCTGGTCGACCCCGGCCAACCCTTGATCGAAAGACAACACCATGCCCGAAGCCCTGTCCGCCCGCCGCCTCTCCCGCCGTGGCCTGCTGGCCGCCGGTGGCGCTGCCACGCTGGCCACCCTGCTCGCCGCCTGTGGCAAGGACGACGCCGCGAAACCCGCCGCCGGCAACGGAAGTGGCCCCTGGTCGTTCACCGATGACCGCGGCACAAAGGTCGAGGTCCCGGCCCGCCCGAACCGCGTGGTGGCCTTCACCGGCGTCGCGGCGGCGCTGATCGATTTCGGTCTCGACAAGCAGCTCGTGGGCGTGTTCGGTGAGACCAAGCGCGCCGATGGCACGGCCGAACCGCAGGCCGGCGACCTGAACGTCGAGGGCGTCGAGATCCTCGGCAACGTGTGGGGCGAGTTCAGCCTGGAGAAGTACGCGGCCCTGCGCCCCGAACTGCTCGTCACCCACATGTACGACCCGGACGCGCTCTGGTACGTGCCGGACGAGAGCAAGGCCAAGATCCTCCCGCTGGCGCCGAGTGTGGCGATCACCACCGCCCGGGTGCCGATGACGAAGCCCATCGAGCGGTACGCGGCGCTGGCCGAGTCGCTCGGCGCGGACCTGTCCGCGAAGAAGGTCACCGACGCGAAGGCCCGCTTCGACGCCGCTTCCGAGGCGGTCCGGCAGGCGGTCAAGGCCAACCCGGGGATCAAGGTGATGGCCTGCTCCGGCAGCCCCGACCTCTTCTACGTCTCCAACCCGAAGGTCAGCACCGACCTGATGTACTTCGCCGAGTTGGGCGTCGACATCGTGGTCCCCACCAAGCTCGAGGCCGGCGACTACTTCGAGGCGCTGAGCTGGGAGAGCGCCGGCAAGTTCCCGGCCGACCTGATCCTGCTGGACAACCGCAGCACCGCACTGCAGGCCAAGGACCTGACCGCCAAGCCGACCTGGCAGCAACTGCCGGCGGTCACTGCCAACCAGGTGAGCCCGTGGGACGCGGTACCCCGCTTCTCGTACGCCGGCTCCGCGCCACTGCTGGAGAACCTCGCCACCGCCATCCGGAACGCGAAGAAGGTCAGCTGACGCCATGAGTACGAGCGCCGCCGCACCGACCGCCCCGCAGTACCGCTTCTACGCCGCGCACGTCGTCCGGGCCCGCCGGGTCGGCGCCTCGCTGATCCGGGTCACCTTCGGTGGCGCCGAGCTGGCCCACTTCGCCGGTGGCGGGCGGGACCAGAGCGTCTCGCTGTTCCTGCCGCACCCCGGGCAGGACGCCCCGGTGGTCCCGGTCGAGCAGGGCGAGGACTGGTTCGGCGGATGGCGGGCACTGCCGGCGGACGTCCGCGCGGTGATGCGCTCGTACACCATCCGGGAGCACCGCCCGGCCGACACCGCTGTCGACATCGACTTCGTCAGCCACGGCGACACCGGCCCCGCCTCCCGCTGGGCGGCCCTCGCCGGCCCCGGCGACCGGGTGGTGCTGCTCGGCCCGGCGGTGCCCGACAACCGCAGCGTCTGCTTCCGCCCACCGGACGGCACTGACCTCGTGCTGCTCGCCGCCGACGAGACCGCGCTGCCGGCCACCGAGAGCATCCTGGCCTGGTTGCCCGCCGGCACCCGGGTCCGCGCCTGGATCGAGGTGCCCGACGCCGCCGACATCACGGACCTGCCCACCGCCGCGGACGCCGAGATCAGGTGGATCGTGCGGGGCAGCACCCCGCCCGGCAGCGACCTGCTGGTCAGTTCCATCCGCGCCGCCCGGCTCCCCATCGGCGGCACCTCGTACGCCTGGATCGCCGGCGAATCCGGTGTGGTGCGGGCGCTGCGCCGGCACCTCGTCGACGAGCGTGGCCTGGACCGTCGAAGGGTCACCTTCGCCGGCTACTGGCGACGCGGGCTGTCCGAAGAGGATCTGCGTGCCGAGGCGCTGGCCGGCGCCACCGCCTGACTGACGACCCCAACCGATCGGCAGCACTGCCCCGAGGCGCACCGCCGCGCCGGGGATGGTTCCGGCTGCCCCTCGTCGAGAACGTGGAAGGACATTCCGTGACCGTGCCGACGTACCCCGTCGAGACCACCACGCCGCCACCGGCGTCAACCGCCGCGCGGGCCCAGCTGCTGCATGGCGGCTCGGTCGAGCAGTACCGCCGGACGATCGCCGACGGCGTCGACCGGGTCGCCCGCCGGGTGGCCACCGTGGACCGTCCCGGCACCGGGATCACGCCGGCCGAGTTGGCCCCCCTGGTCGACCGGGTGGACCTGGACCGTCCGCTGGGCGACGCGGGCGCCGCACTGGACGAGCTGGAGAACGTCTACCTGCGCGACGCGGTCTGGTTCCACCACCCCCGCTACCTGGCCCACCTCAACTGCCCGGTGGCCATCCCGGCGCTGCTCGGCGAGGCGGTGCTCACCGCCGTGAACTCCTCACTGGACACCTGGGACCAGAGCGCCGGAGCCACCCTCATCGAGCGCCGGCTGATCAACTGGACGGCCGAACGGATCGGCCTCGGCCCTTGCGCGGACGGCATCTTCACCAGCGGCGGCAGCCAGTCCAACCTCCAGGCGCTGCTGCTGGCCCGGGAGGAGGCGTGTGTCGACGCCATCGGCCCGGCGGAGCGCGCCGAGCTGCTGCCACGGCTGCGCGTCCTCACCTCCGCCGCCGGTCACTTCAGCGTGCAGAAGTCGGCCAAGCTGCTCGGCCTCGCCCCGGACGCGGTGATCGCGGTGCCCACCGACGCCCGGCGACGGATCCGACCGGCCGCCGTCCGTGAGGAGATCGCGCGCTGCCGCCAGGCCGGGCTGGTGGTCATGGCAGTCGTCGGCACCGCCGGCACCACCGACTTCGGCTCGATCGACCCGCTGACGGACCTGGCCGGGATCTGCGCGGCAGCCGGCGTCTGGCTGCACGTGGACGCCGCGTACGGCTGCGGGCTGCTCGTCTCGCCGACGCGCCGGCACCTGCTCGACGGCATCGAGCGCGCCGACTCGGTGACCGTCGACTTCCACAAGTCGTTCTTCCAGCCGGTCAGCTCCAGCGCGCTGCTGGTCCGCGACCGGCGGACGCTGCGGCACGTCACCTACCACGCCGACTACCTCAACCCGGCCCGGATGGTGGAGCAGCGCATCCCCAACCAGGTCGACAAGAGCTTGCAGACCACCCGCCGCTTCGACGCGCTGAAGCTCTGGCTCACCCTGCGGGTGATGGGCCCGGACGCGCTCGGCGCACTCTTCGACGAGGTCGTCGACCGGGCCGCCGACGCCTGGCAACTGGTCAGCGAGGACCCACGCTTCGAGGTGGTGACGCGCTCCGAGCTGAGCACAGTGGTGTTCCGCTACCTGCCCACGGGCCCCGGCCGGGAGCTGGCCGACGCCGCCAACCTGCACGCCCGGGAGGCCCTCGCGGCGTCCGGTCTCGCCGTGGTCGCCGGTACCCGGGTGGACGGCCGGCACTTCCTGAAGTTCACCCTGCTCAACCCGGCCACCACCGTCGAGGACGTCGGGTACGTGCTCGACCTGATCGCCACCCACGCCGGCCGGTACGTGCACGACCACGTCGACGCCGACCTGACCTGCCCCGTCGGCTGACGCCGGTGACCACGAACCCGCGCCTGGAGACCCCGATGTCCACCCACGACTTCATCGCCATCGGGTTGGGCCCGTACAACCTGGGCCTGGCCTGCCTCACCGCGCCGATCGACGAGCTCGACGGGGTGTTCCTGGAGGCGCGACCGAGCCTCGCCTGGCACCCGGGCATGCTGCTGGAGTCAGCCCGGTTGCAGACCCCGTTCATCGCCGACCTGGTCAGCCTCGCCGACCCGACGTCGCCGTACTCCTTCCTCAACTACCTGAAGGAGATCGGCCGCCTCTACCCGTTCTACATCCGGGAGAGCTTCTACCCGCTGCGCAGCGAGTACGACGCGTACTGCCGGTGGGCGGCGGCGAAACTGCCGAACCTGCGCTTCGGCCAGACCGTGACCACAGTGGAGTACGACGCCGCCGACGAGCGGTACGTGGTACGCGCCAGCACCGGCACGGGGGAGACCGTCGAGTACCGCGCCCGGCACCTGGTGCTCGGCACCGGCACCCCGCCGCACCTGCCCCCGGCCGTCGCCGAGCTGCCCGGCGACGCCGTGCACAACTCCCACTACCTGGAGCACCGCGCGGCGCTGCGCACCAAGCGCAGCATCACAGTGGTGGGCAGCGGGCAGAGCGCCGCCGAGATCTACCACGACCTGCTCGGTGACATCGACAGGTACGGCTACCAGCTCAACTGGGTGACCCGGTCGCCGCGGTTCTTCCCGCTCGAATACACCAAGCTGACCCTGGAGATGACCTCACCGGACTACGTGGACTACTTCCACGAGCTGCCCGAGGCGACCCGCTACCGGCTGGAGTCCGAGCAGAAGGGCCTGTTCAAGGGGATCAACGCCGACCTGATCAACGACATCTTCGACCTGCTCTACGCGCACAGCGTGAACGGGCCGGTGAACACCCGCCTGCTCACCAACACCGAGCTGGTCAGCGCCGCGCACCAGGACGGCGAGTACACGCTGGGGTTGCGTCAGGTGGAGCAGGAGCGTGACTTCGCTCTGCGTACCGAGGGGTTGGTGCTGGCCACCGGCTACCACTACCGGGTGCCGGAGTTCCTCGCGCCGGTGCGCGACCGGATCCGCTGGGACGCGCACGGCCGCTTCGACGTGGCCCGCAACTACAGCATCGACCACAGTGGGCGGGGCATCTTCCTGCAGAACGCGGGCACCCACACGCACAGCATCACCTCACCGGACCTGGGCATGGGCGCCTACCGCAACTCCTGGATCATCAGCGAGCTGCTCGGCCGGGAGCACTACCCGATCGAGAAGAGCATCACCTTCCAGGAGTTCGGGGTGTCCTCGTGAGCACCGTCTTCACCCACGCCGACGAAGGGCTCGGTGAGTTCGCGCTGCGGACCCTCGACCCGGACGCCGACGCGGCGCTGCTGCACACCTGGGTGACCCACCCGAAGGCCGCGTTCTGGATGATGCAGGACGCCGACCTGGCCCAGGTGACCGAGGAGTACCGGCGGATCGCCGAGCACCCGCACCACGACGCGTACCTCGGGCTGTGGCGGGGGAGTCCCGCCTTCCTCGCCGAGCGCTACGACCCGGCCCATGTCGAGTTGGTCGGCCTGTACGACCACCAGCCCGGCGACGTGGGCATGCACTTCCTCTGCGCGCCTGTCGACACGCCCGTGCACGGCTTCACCCGGGCGGTCATCGGCACCGTGATGGCGTGGCTCTTCGACGACCCGACGACCCGACGGGTGGTGGTCGAACCGGACGTGCGCAACACCGCCGTGCACGCGCTGAACGCCGCGGTCGGCTTCACTGTCGTCGGCCCGATCGCCAAGCCCGAGAAGGACGCGCTGCTCAGCGTCTGCACCCGAGCCCAGTTCCAGGCCGCCGCTGACCAGGCCGCTGCCGACCGCGCCGGCACCGACCGTGCTGCCGCCACCCGAACCGAAGGAGCCCCGGCGTGACCACCACCGCCGTCCCCACCCACCCGCCCGTCGCCACCGCGTACCCCGCCTCCGGCGACCCGGTCGGGCACCTCACCCCGCAGCGTTGGGCCCGGGCCAACCGGCTGCTAGTCCGCAAGGCGCTCGCCGAGTTCACCCACGAGCGGCTGCTCACCCCGGACGCCGTGTCCGGCCCCGACGATCGGCAGTGGTACGAGATCCGCAGCGACGACGGCACCGTCACCTACCGTTTCGCGGCGCGGGTGCTCGCCCTGGCGCACTGGCAGATCGACGCGGACAGCATCACCCGGCACCGCGACGGCACGTCCCTCGCACCGGACGCGGTGGACCTCATCGTCGAACTGCGCGACACCCTCGGGCTCTCCGCGCGGGTGCTCCCGGTCTACCTGGAGGAGATCACCTCGACGCTTGCGGGTACGGCGTACAAGCTGGCCCAGGCCGCGCCGAGCGCCGCCGAGCTGGCCGAGGCGGACTTCCAGACCATCGAGACCTCGATGACCGAGGGCCACCCCTGCTTCGTGGCGAACAACGGCCGGCTCGGCTTCGGCGTCGACGAGTACCACAGGTACGCCCCGGAGGCCGCCGCGCCGGTGCGGCTGGAGTGGCTGGCCGCGCACCGGGACCACTCGACGTTCAGCAGCGCCGCCGACCTCGACTACGACACACTCGTTGAGGGCGAGCTGGACGCCGAGACCCGGGCCCGGTTCGCGGCCACGATGGCCGATCTCGGGCTGGACCTCGCCGACTACCACCTGATCCCGGCGCACCCGTGGCAGTGGTGGAACAAGCTGGCTGTCACCTTCGCCGGGGAGCTGGCCGCGCGCCGGCTGGTGCACCTCGGCCCCGGGCCGGACGTGTACCTCGCCCAGCAGTCCATCCGCACCTTCTTCAACGTCAGCGAGCCGGGGCGGCACTACGTCAAGACCGCGTTGTCGGTGCTGAACATGGGCTTCATGCGGGGGTTGTCGGCCGCGTACATGGCGGCCACCCCGGCGATCAACGACTGGCTGGCCGACCTGATCGCCGCCGACGAGGTGCTGACCGGCACCGGCCTGACGGTCATCCGGGAACGGGCCGCGGTGGGTTACCGGCACCGGCAGTACGAGGCGGCGACCGACCGCACCTCCCCGTACCGCAAGATGTTGGCCGCCCTGTGGCGGGAGAGCCCGGTGCCCGACCTGGCGCCGGGGGAGCGGCTGTCGACGATGGCCGCGCTGCTGCACGTCGACGACGAGGGCGGCTCCCTGGCGGCGGCGCTGATCGCCCGCTCCGGCCTGACGCCCGAGGTGTGGCTGCGCCGCTACCTGGACGCCTACCTGACCCCGCTGCTGCACAGCTTCTACGCCCACGACCTGGCCTTCATGCCGCACGGCGAGAACGTGATCCTGGTCCTCGACGAGCAGGACACGGTCCAGCGGGTGATCTTCAAGGACATCGCCGAGGAGATCGCGGTGATGAGCGACGAGGTCGAGTTGCCGGCGGCGGTGGAGCGGATCCGCGTCGAGGTGCCCGACGACACCAAGCTGCTGACCATCTTCACCGACGTGGTCGACTGTTTCCTGCGGCACCTCAACGCGGTCCTGGTCGAGGCCGGTGTGCTCGCCGAGGAGGACTTCTGGCGCACGGTCGCGGCCTGTGCCGCCGACTACTTCGACCGGGTGCCGCACCTGGCCGAGCGGGTCCGCCACTACGACCTGTTCGCCCCGGAGTTCACGTTCTCCTGCCTCAACCGGCTGCAACTGCGCGACAACCAGCAGATGATCGACCTGGCCGACCCGTCGGCGGCCCTCCAGTTCGTCGGCACCCTCACCAACCCGCTCGCCGCCCACGCTCCGGTCCGTTGACCGCGATCGCGGCGACGCGGTCCGAGCCCGTCGCGTCGACAGGCGCCTTCGGGCTGCTGGCCTGGGCGCTGGTGGCCGAGGGCCGGCTGCCCGGCTGAGACGGGCGGATGACCGACTGGGCCGGCTTCGGCTCAGTCGGTCGTCTCTGCCGTGCCGGCCTGCTGGAACGCGCGGGCCAGCTGGGCGAGGTCGAAGCCCTCGAAGTGCTGCAGGAACCGGCGGCGTACGGCGGCCAGGTGACTGGGCCAGGACTCCTCCAGGCGGGCGAAGCCGGCGTCGGTGAGGACGGCGTTCCAGCCGCGCGCGTCCTCCTCGCACCGCTCCCGCCGGACCAGGCCCTGCGTCTCCAGCCGGATGATCGTGCGGGTCATGCCGCTGAGCGAGAGGTGGCAGAGCGCGGCGAGCTCGTTCATCCGCATCCGCCGGCCCGGAGTCTCGGAGAGGTTCATCAGCGCGCTGTACTCGGTGAGTGGTAGCTGACGGTCACCGACCATGTCAGCGTCGATCGCGCGGGGCAGGACGTGCATGACCTGACCCAGGGCGCGGACCAGGTCTTCCTCGTCTGGGGTGAGAGGTTGCGAAGTCGCTGCGGAGGGGTTGGACATCCTCATATCATACTTGCTTGACTGAGCAAATGCTTACCCTCCGTGTGACTACGCCCATAGGCCAGATATTTGCTTGACCAAGCAAGCACAAGTTAGCGTTCCCGACGTCAGGCAAGGACCCTCTGAAAGGCGCCACACATGACCAGGATCGGGATCATCCTCGGAAGCACCCGCCCGGGGCGTAACGGCGAGGCCGTCGCCCGCTGGGTGCTCGAGATCGCCAAGCAGCGCTCCGACGCGGAGTACGAGTTGGTCGACCTGCTCGACTACCAGCTGCCGCACCTCGACGAGGCGTACCCGCCCTCGATGGGCCAGTACAGCCAGCCGCACACCAAGCGGTGGGCCGAGACCATCGCGTCGTTCGACGGGTTCATCATCGTCACCCCCGAGTACAACCACTCGACCTCGGGCGCCCTGAAGAACGCGATCGACTTCCTCTACGCCGAGTGGAACAACAAGGCCGTCGGCTTCGTCAGCTACGGCTCGGTCGGTGGGACGCGCGCCGTTGAGCACCTGCGTCTGATCTCCGGCGAGCTGCAGATGGCCGACGTGCGCTCGCAGGTCGCGCTGTCGCTCTTCACCGACTTCGAGAACTTCAGCGTCTTCAAGCCCAACCAGTTCCACCAGGACTCGCTGACCGCCACGATCGACCAGGTGGTCGCCTGGAGCACGGCGCTCGCTCCGCTGCGCAAGAGCTGAGCGTTTCACGTCTTTCGGAAACGGCCGCGGGGGATCCCGCGGCCGTTTCCGGACGTTCGGACACGCGGTGCTGTTCAGGCAACCTGTGCGACGGCGAGCAGGTCCAGCGAGAGCTGCCACAGCCGCGCCGCCGCCGTGGGGTCGGTCGCATGGTCGGCGACTCCGGCCAGCGGCGTCTCCGGGCGGTGGCGCACCGCCTGCTCGCAGTCCTCGAAGTACCGGCCGCCGATGCCCTCCAGCTGGGGCCCGGCGGCGAGCAGCACGGACGTCGCGGCCCCCTGCTGCGGGGTCTTGAAGTCGTACGCCGGAAGGTTCGCGTAGTCCTCCTCGGTGAGGTGCCGGCCCAGGTTCGTGGCGACCGCGCCCGGGTTCGCCACGTTGACGGTGATGCCGTCGCCGGCCCAGCGCCGGTTCGCCTCGACCGCGAACAGCGCGGTGGCGGTCTTCGACTCGCCGTAGGCCAGGAGACGGTCATAGGGGCGTTCCCGGAAGTTGACGTCCTCGAAGACCATCGGGGCCGAGACGTGGGCGATCGAACTCAACGACACCACCCGGGCCCGACCGGCCCCGGCGAGTGCCCGGTGCAGCCCGTTGGCGAGGGCGAAGTGGCCGAGGTGGTTGGTGGCGAACTGCAACTCCCAACCCTCGGCGGTCCTCATCTCCGGGGTCGCCGACACTCCGGCGTTGTTCACCAGGATGTGCAGGGGGCCGTCCCAGGCGGCCACGAAAGCGGCGACCGACCGCTGGTCGGACAGGTCCAGCGGCGCGACCCGGATCAGCCCGTTCCCGGCCCCGATCTCGTGCGCGGTCCGTTCCCCGGCCCGCACGTCCCGTACCGCCAGGGTCACCTCGGCGCCCGCCGAGGCGAGCGCCCGGGCGGTCTCCACGCCGATGCCCGACGAGGCGCCGGTGACGATGGCGCGCTGCCCGGTGAGGTCGACTCCGGCCACCACGTCGGCGGCGGTGGACCGGGCGTTGAACGGGGTGGTGACGCGGGTATCAGTCATGATCGAATTCCTTCGTTGGGTGTCAGCACGTGGCCGTGCCGGCTCGCCGTACAGGCGTACGGTGTGCCGGCACCGCCCTTCGCACCGATCGTGCGCGGAGGTCTGCGCGGACGGCCAACACGCGCTTCCTGGCGTGGCTACAGTCTGTTCCTGTGGCGACGCCTGAGCTGCGACAACTGCGGTACTTCCTGGTCCTCGCCGAGGAGCTGAGCTTCACCCGGGCCGCCGCCCGCCTGATGATCGCCCAGCAGTCGCTGTCGCAGCAGATCACCGCCCTGGAACGCGTCGTCGGGGCGAAGCTGTTCGACCGCGACAGTCGCGGCACCACCCTCACCGACATCGGCGCCCTGTTCGTGCCCGAGGCGCGCGCCGTGACCGACCGCGCCGAGCAGGCCGTCGCCGTGGTGGGACGGGCCCTGCGGGGTGAGGTCGGCACCCTCCGGCTCGCCTTCCTGACCAGCGTCGCCAACCACCTCCTGCCCCCGGTGGTCCGGGCGGTACGCCACCACCTCCCCGACCTGCACCTGGCCACCGAGTCCACAAGCATCGCGCCCCTGGTCGAGGGTGTCCTCGGCGGGCAGTTCGACGTCGCCTTCACCCGGACCCCGCTCGTTCCCGGCCTGGAGTCCAGGAGACTGACGACCGAACCGGTGTGCGCGGTGCTGCCCGAGGGTCACCCGCTCGCCGGGCGCGGCGAGTTGACGCTCGCCGACCTGGCGGACGAACCGTGGGTCATGACGCCGCGCAGCTCCTGGGAACCCTGGCACCGCGCCTACGAGGACCAGTTCCGCGAAGCGGGCTTCGTGCCGACAATCGTTCAGGAGGAGGCCGGCGTGCAGAGCCTCCTCGGTCTGGTCGCCGCCGGACTCGGCGTCACCCGACTAGCCTGCTCGGCGGCGAGTCTCCGCCGCACCGGCGTGGTGTTCGTCCCCATGGCCGGCGCCTACGCGTACACCGAGATGGTGTGGTTGGCGGGCAACACCGCGCCCGCGCTGCACCGCTTCCTGGACGTGGTCACGGACCTCGCGGCGACCACCGACCTCACCAGCACCGGCTGACGCAGCGGTGGCCGGCTCAGCGCGTCGCGAGGCGGTGGGTGGTGCCGCCGGCGACGGCGCGAAGCTTGTCGGGGTTGGCGACGTTGTGGATGGTGGTGATGCGGCCGTCGGCGTCGATGTCGAAGCAGACGGTGGCGACCACCCGGCCCGCACCGCTGAACACCAGACCCGGCCCCCCGTTGATCTCGACCAGGTCGGCGCGCATGTCGTGTGGGGCAACCCCCTGGTAGGTGACGGTGCCGATGGCCGCGAACCACGCGGCGACCGTCTCCGCGCCCCGGACGGGACGCAGGGCCTGGCGGACCTTACCGCCACCGTCCGTCCACAGGGTGACGTCCGGGGACAGCAGCTCCAGCAGGGTGTTGATGTCGCCACCGGCCGAGGCGGCGAGGAAGCGCTCGGTGATCCCGCGCTGCTGCGACCGGTCCGCGGTGAAGCGTGGCCGCTGGTCCCGCACGTGCTCGCGCGCCCGGTGGGCGGTCTGGCGGACCGCGGCCTCGGAGCGTTCCACCGCCACCGCGATCTCCGCGTGGCTGAAGTCGAAGACCTCCCGCAGGACGAACACGGCACGCTCGAGCGGGCTGAGCGTCTCCAGCACCACAAGCATCGCCATCGACACGGACTCGGCGTCGGCGACGGTGTCGGCGGCGTCCCCATCGGTCAGGACGGGCTCGGGCAACCACTGCCCCACATAGGTTTCGCGTTGCTGGCGGGCCGAGCGCAGGCGCTGCATCGCGAGGTTCGACACGATGCGGGCGAGGTACGCCTTGGGGTCGGCGACCTGGGAGCGGTCTGCCGAGGACCATCTGATCCAGGCGTCCTGCACCGCGTCCTCGGCGTCGGCCGCGCTGCCGAGGATCCGGTAGGCCACCGAGAACAGCAGGTTGCGATGCCTGTGGAACACCTGCTCGTCGGCGTCCGACGGGTACGTCACCGCACCTCCCGCACGCGGGTGAAGCGCCCGCCGCGTGGCCAGAACGCCCCGGAGGAGGGCAGCCGCGACATGCGGCGGTAGGTCGGCCAGGGCGAAGCGCTCACTGTCTCCTTGTACCAGACCGCCATCCGCCCGGTCAGACACCATCGGCGAGGGCTGTCGTCGGGGCGGGTGAACTGCACTACCGCATCGTTTCGGCCCAGGCTCACCGGCGTGTGGTAGTAGCCGAACCGGAACGGTCCGGGCTGCCTGCCCCGCAACGTGCGGGCGATCGACACCGCCGCGTGCACGCCTGTCGGCATGCCGCTCTGGCAGGTGCCGTGCAGCACCCCGTAGCCCTGCCGGATGGCGGCCGCGTCGCCGATCGCGTACACGTCGGGGTGCGACACCGACCGCAACGCGAGGTCGGTGACGACGCGACAGCGGTCGTCGACGGTCAGCCCGGCGGCGGCCGCCAGCGGCGCCACCCGGGTACCACCCGTCCAGAGGACGACGTCGGCCGCCAGGGTCTCCGCACCGGCCAGTTCGACCCCGTCGGGCAGGACCCTGGTGACCACCGTTCCGGTGATCACCTGGACGCCGAGCCGGGTCAGCGCGGCCCGCAGGTACGCCTGGGCCCTCGTGTTCATGCTCGCCCCGGGTTCCTGCTGGCCCACCAGCGTGACGCCGACTCCCGGGTGTCGTTCGGCGATCTCCGCGGCCGCCTCGACGCCTGTCAACCCGCTGCCGACCACGACAACCGCGCCGGTGCCGAGCCGTGCCAGCCGGTCCGCCAGCGTGGTCGCGCCGTTCGGACCGTCCAGGGCGTACGCATGTTCCTCGACGCCCGGGACCGCCGCCGTGTCGGTCACGCTGCCCAGCGCGTAGACCAGGGTGTCGTAGCCAAGCACCCGGCTGTCGTCGACGCGGACGGTCTTCGCGTGGGCGTCGACCGCCGTCACCCAGCCACGCACGAACTGCGCACCCGTCCCCGCCAACAGGTGGGGGATGTTCAGCTCCGCGAGCCGCTGCCCGGTCGCCGTCATGTGCAGCCGGAGGCGTTCGGTGAATCGCTCCTGCGCGTTGACGACTGTCACCTGCACGTCGTCCCGCCTGGTCCGTGCCGCGAGCTGGGTCGCCGCAGCCATGCCCGCGTAGCCCGCGCCCAGGATCAGAACACGGTGCGTACCCTGCGATGCGCTCATTGTTTCGCCTCTCTGATCGGATCGACGACCACGAGATGCGTGCCGCCCGTCGGTTCGTGACATCCCTGCGATGTGACGCCCGCCACGGCCACCGTCGGACGGCCGCGTTCACTACCCTTGGCGCGATGAGCCGATCTGCCGCCGCTCGTCGGGCTCCGCTCTGGCGGGACCGGACCTTCGGCACGTACTGGATCGCGCAGTCGCTCTCGGCGGCCGGCGACTCGTTCGCCTACCTGGCGGTGCCGCTGCTGGTGCTCCAGGCGACCGGGTCGGTGGCGCGGATGGGCCTGCTCACCGCCGTCGCGGGCGCGGCGTCAGTCGTCGCCGGGATCTTCGGTGGGGTGCTTGTCGACAGGTACGACCGCCGCACCCTGATGATCGTGACGGACCTGACCCGGCTGGTGCTCTACGCCCTGGTGCCACTGGCGTGGCTCGCCGGCCCGCAGGTCTGGCTGCTCTTCGTCGTGCTGCCGATCTGCGAGGCGGCCGGCATGGTGTTCCAGGTCGCCGCGGTGACCGCGGTCCGCAACCTCGTCGACTCCGACCGGATCACCGAGGCCAACGGCCGGTTGCAGGCGACGTACGCGGCGGCGGCAGTCCTCGGGCCGCTGCTCGCCGGTGTGGTGGCGGCCCGCTTCGGCCCGGCGACCGCCATCGCCGTCAACGCGGCGAGCTTCGTGCTCTCGGCGGCAGGCCTGTGGCTGATCCGACTGCGCCCCGTCCAGGTGGACGAGGGGGTGGCCCGGCAGCGCCCGCTGGCCGAGTTCCTGGCCGGGGCGCGGTTCCTGTGGCGACAGCCCGTGCTGCGCGCGCTGACCGTCCTGCTGTCGGTCTTCATCTTCCTCACCTACGGCTTCGTCGACGTGCTGATCTACCACGTCACGCACGATCTCGGCGGCTCTGAGGGGACCGTCGGCACGGTGCTCGGCCTGGCGGCGCTGGGCACGGTCGCCGGCGCGCTGCTGGTGGCCCCGCTGCGCCGCCGCCGTGGCTTCGGTGCCACCTGGATCGGCGCGCACGCGATCTGCGGTTTCGCGGTGGCGGGGGTCGGCATCGCCACGACCGTGCCGGCGGTCACCGCCCTGACCGCGGTGTACCTGTGCTGCCTCAGCGTCGGTGGGATCTGTTCGATGTCAGTGCGTCAGGAGATCACCCCCGATCACCTGCTGGGCCGGGTCACGTCGGCGTTCTGGAGCACCCACTACGCCCTCGGTCCGGCCGGCGCTGTCGTGCTGACCTGGGCCGCCGGCCGGTACGGCGCGGCGACGGTCACGCTCGCGGCGGGCGCCGGTTGCCTCCTGGTCGCGGTCGGTGGCCTCTTCACCCCGATCCGCCGCGCCGGCGCGGAGCCAGCCGCCGGGCAGCCTGGGCTGCGCGCCCCGGCCGGCGGGACCGTTGCTGGTTGACGGGCGGTCTGGGCTGCGCGTGGCCCCGGCCGGCGGGACCGTTGCTGGTTGACGGGCGGTCTGGGCTGCGCGTGGCCCCGGCCGGCGGGACCGTTGCTGGTTGACGGGCGGTCTGGGCTGCGCGTGGCCCCGGCCGGCGGGACCGTTGCTGGTTGACGGGCGGTCTGGGCTGCGCGCGGCCCCGGCCGGCGGCACCGTTACTGGTTGAGACGCTATGGAGCTGATGTCGTAAACGATTCAGGCGGTGGGGCGCCCAGACAGTGGGGCGCACCAGGCGGTGGGGCGGTCCAGACAGTGGGGCGCCCAGACGGTGGGCGCTCCGGGCGGTGGGGCGCTCCGGGCGGTGAAGAAGAGCCGGGTGGCCTGGCCAGCAGCCGATTCGTTTACGACATCAGCTCCATAGGCGCCGAACCAGCACCATCGCCCCCGAGCTGGCGGCTTGGCGCGGTCAGAATTCCTGGTACATGACGTGCAGGCCGACCCGGCCGAGGGTGGGGTGACGGAACGCGCCCGCCACGGTGCCGACCACCTCGAAGCCCTCCCGCCGGTACAGCCGCACCGCCGACTCGTTGCTCTCCACCACGGCGTTGAACTGCATGCCGGCGTACCCCTGCTGGCGCGCCCAGGCCAGGGCATCGCGGCACAGCGCGGTGCCCACGCCCCGGCCCCGCGCGTCGGCGGCGACCATGAAGCTCGCGGTGGACACGTGCGCGCCCGGCCCGGGCCGGTTGGTGCCCATCTTCGCGGTGCCGAGCACCCGCTCGCCGTCGACCGCCACGACGGTCCGCCCCGGCTTCGTCTCGACCCACATGCCGTACGACTGCTCGGCGGTCATCGCCGGGTCGTAGGGGAACGTCTCCTGTGCCCGGATCACCTCCTCGATGATCGGCCACACCTGCGACCAGTCCCGGTCGACGAACTCCCGAATCAGCACCCGGGGAGGTTAGGCGCGGGCGGGAGCCCCGGACAATCCGTTTATCCGCAGGTGCATCCGCGCGGCGTACCCGGTGCGAAGCATGGGGCGTGACGAGACGTCACGGATCCGGTCGCTTCGACGAAAGGCCCGCTGATGAAGATCTCACGAATCGCCGCCCGGATGGCGGTGGGTGCCGTGGTCACCGCGTTGGCCACCACCGCAGTCGCCGTACCGGCCGCCCAGGCCACGGGTAAGCCCAAGCCGCTCGGCACGACGTCGCTCGCCCAGGTGCTCACCCGGGACAGCAGCGGCTTCGACCGCAACTCGCGTGACTTCGACGTGCTGACGGCGGCCGTGCTGGCCGTGTTGGAGGCCAAGCCGAACTCTCCGGTCAAGGTGCTCACCGACGGCACCGTGGCGCTGACCGCGTTCATCCCCACCGATGCCGCCTTCCAACAGTTGGTACGCGAGATCACGCAGGCCCGGAAGCTGCCGAGTGAGAGCGCCGCCTTCACCGCCGTCGCCGGGCTGGGCATCGACACCGTCGAGTCGGTGCTGCTCTACCACGTGGTCCCGGGTGCCACCGTCGATCGCAAGGCGGCGATCCGGGCCGACGGCGCGGACCTGACCACCGCGCTCGGCTCGTCCGTCGAGGTCGACGTACGCACCTACCTGTACTTCTTCCGGCAGGTGCGGCTTGTCGACGCCGACACCGACGACCGTGACGCGCGGGTCGTCTCCTACGACGTCAACAAGGGCAACCGGCAGATTGCGCACGCCGTGGACCGGGTGCTGCGCCCGATCGACCTGCCCTGACCGCAGGCGGGTGGCGTCGGGCCACGCGGCGGACGCCACCCGCGCCGGGCCGTCAACCCGAGGTGAGTGCGGCGAGTTCCTCGTCGAGCAGGGTCTCCAGCCGGGCGTACCGCCCGGGGTGGCTGTGCACGGTCATGCCGCGGCTGGGCATCTCCACAGTCATCAGCAGGTACAGCTGCAACCGGTAGAGACCGAGCCGGCGACGTGCCGAAGCGTCCAGCACCAGCGGTTCGGGCGCGGCGGCCTGGTAGCCGCGCAGCACCGGGTGCTCCGGCTCGTCCTCGACGCGACGCAAGAGCAGCGGCGAGACCAGGTCCAGCAGCGGGTCGCCGTAGAGGAACCGCTCGCCGTCCACCAGGCCACACAGCCGCAGCCGGCCGTCGGCGTCGGGCGCCGCCAGCACGTTGCCGTCCCAGCAGTCGAAGTGCAGCAGCGCCGGGCGGCGTACCTCGTCGAGCACGTCGGCGTGCCGCCCCACCAGCGTGCGCAGGTGCTCCGGGGGCACCGGAAGCCGGACGTCCCAGTCGGCCGCGTCGGCCAGGAGCGCGTCGAGCATCGCCGTGAACGCCGCCCGCCAGGTCGGCCCACCGGCCCGGTCGTCGTCGTACCCGAACCGCTCACCGGTCACCTGGTGCAACGCGGCGAGGGCCACCCCGAGGTCGTAGCGCGCCGGGCCGTCGTCCACCGCGACACCGGCCTCGGCCAGGCTGGACAGCGACCGGCCGGGCAGCATCTCGGTGACCAACCACTCGCCGTACGCCGGGTCGGTGCCCCGCCAGAGCACCGCGGGGACGGGCACCTGCGGCGCCCGCTGCGCGACGAGCCGGAAATACCGCTCCTCGGCGGCGCAGAGCCCCCGCTCGTAGCGCAGCAGCGGTGTTCCGGCCGACGGGGCCAGCTTCAGCACCACCCGGCGGTCGTCGTCGAGCAGCGCCCACCAGACCGTCGCGTACCCGCCGCCGGCCAGCGGGCCAGCGTCCCGGAGCCGGGTCTGCGGCCCGAACGAGGCGTCGATCAGGTACGCCACATCGGCGTGCGTGAGCGGCCGCTGGGTCGGGCTGGCACCGGTCACGACGCGGTGTCACCTCGCCGTGCTCGCGGGGCGGAACCCGCGGTGGCGCGGGTGGACGGTGGGACCGGACCGGCGGTGTCGCGGCGGACCAGCTCGGCGGGGAGCACCTCGACGCGGGGGGTCGGGGCCCCGACGCCGAGCACCAGGGACATCGCCCGCACTCCCATGTCGACCAGGGGCAGTCGCACGGTGCTCAGCGCCGGGGTCACGTCCCGGGCGATCGGCATGTCGTCGAAACCCAACACCGAGATCTGCTCGGGAACCGCCAGCCCACGCGCGCGCAGGGTGGCGAGCGCGCCGATGGCCATCGAGTCGTTGAGCGCCGCGATCGCGGTCAGATCCGGGTCGGCGTCGAGCAGTCGGGCGGTCGCCTCAGCGCCGCCGTCGCGGTCGAACTCCGCGTACCGGATCCGCCGCTCGGGCAGCTCGCGGCCCTGCTCGGTGAGGGCCTGCCGGAGGCCGGCCAGCCGGTCGGTGGTGGTGGTCAGGATGCGCGGGCCGGCGACCACGCCGATCGCCCGGTGCCCCAGACCGCACAGCTCCCGCCCGGCGAGGTAGCCGCCGGCCCGGTTGTCAGGCATCACCGCGTCACCGGAGTGCTCGTGTCGGCCGATCACCGCCACCCGCCCGCCGGTGGCCTCGTACGCGGCCAACTTCTCGTTGAGCTGCCGGGTGAACGCCTCGTCGTGGTAGCCCGAGCCGGCCAGGATCAGCGCCGCCACCTGGTGGCCGCGCAGCAGTTCCACGTACTCCAACTCGCGGTCCGGGTCCCGGTAGCTGTTGCAGATCATCAGCAGTCGGCCCTGGTCGGTGGCGACCCGTTGCAGCCCACGGGTGATCTCGGCGAAGTACGGGTCGGAGACGTCGTGCACGATCACGCCGACCGCGCTGCGGTGCGAGCGGGCCAGTAGCTGGGCGTGCGCGTTCGGCACGTACTGCAACTCGGCGACGGCGGCGAGCACCCGCTCGCGCAGCTCGTCGGTGACCGGCTTGCTGCTGCCGTTGATGACGCGGGAGGCGGTGGCGGGTGAGACGCCCGCTCGGCGGGCCACATCGGACAGGGTCGCCATGGCCCGCCCCCTCGATCTGTTGACGGCGTTTCGTCGTGCCGGCTAGCGTCACCGTACCGCAGAGAAAGCCCTTTCCCGCAGGGAGGCCCGGCCGTGTCCGATCGCTTCGCGGTACTTCAACTCGACGACCTTCCCGCTCGGCGCTGCTCGTGTGGGACCACCCGCCGTGGTTTCATCGCCGAGAGCGAGGGGCAGGCCAGCGTGCATCTGCTCCAGGTGCAGGACGCCGTGACCCACCACCACCGGATCGCCACCGAGTACTACGTGGTGCTCGCCGGTGAGGGCGAGATCGAGCTGGACGGCGTACGTCACCCCGCCCGGCCGATGTCTGCGTTCCTGATCAAGCCCGGCTGCCGGCACCGGGCCATCGGCGACCTCACCGTGCTGCTGGTGTCCCTGCCGGCGGCTGACGACACCGACGAGTACTTCGATGCCTGATCGGCAGGCGCCGCTGCCGGGCGGGATCGGGGTGTCCCGGCTGCGTGTCTACGACACCGTGGCCTCGGACGGCCTGGTCGGCGGCACCCCGCACGTGCACCTGTGCTGCACCGAGGGGTACGTGGTGACCGACGGCGAGGGCGCGGTGCAGACCCTGACCACCGCTGGTTTCCGGGAGACGCCGCTGCGGCCGGGGGTGGTGGTCTGGTTCGAGCCGGGCACCGTGCACCGCCTGGTCAACGGGGGCGGGCTGAGCATTGTGGTGCTCATGCAGAACAGCGGCCTGCCCGAGGCCGGCGACGCGGTGCTGACCTTTCCGCCCGAGGTGCTGGCCGACCCGGCCGCGTACGCCGCGGCGGCGGCCCTGCCCGACGGGGGAGCGCCGGGCGCGGACGTGCACGCCGCGTACCGCAGGCGGGATCTGGCGGTGACCGGCTTCCAGGCCCTGCGGTCCGGCGGTCCGGCGGCGCTTGCCGGGTTCCACGCCGCCGCGGTCGCGCTGCGCCAGCCGCTGCTGACGCGGTGGCGGCAGCGGTGGGAGGTCGGCGCGGGCCGTGCCGCCGCCGACACCGCCGGGCAGCTCGACGCGCTGGAGCGGGGGGATCCGGGGCACCTCGGCGACGCCGGGGTGTACACGGTGGACGAGCCGGTCGAGCGCGGCAGGCTGGGCATGTGCGGCCTCCTCGACACCTACCCGGCTGCCGGCTGACGTCGCGGTCCGGTAGGCGCGGCCGGCGGCCATGGCGGCTCAGCGCGCATTCGACGAATAGATCGAGGAAAGGCCTTGCCCGGCGTGAGGGGGCCGCCTACGCTCCAGGAAAGCGTTTGCCTGATCCGCCGACCGGCCCGCTCCGCGAGTGCCGTGCCGGGCCCCCGAGGAGGTTCCGCGTGACCGAGAACTCTTTGGACACGGCGGGCCGTCAGGCCGCCGCCGACAAGGCGAGCGGTGCGCGGGCAGCCAGTTCCGGGCCCGGAAGCGTCGGTGCGCCGGGGGCCGGTGACGGCGCTGCGTCGTCCACTGTGGCCAGAGCGCCAACCGGCGGTGGCCGTCCACCACGCCCGACCCTCGGCCGGCGGGCAGTGACCTTCGCCGACTCGCTCTGGCGCCCGGCGCTGGTGCTCGCGGTCTTCTTCGCCGCCTGGTGGTTCGTGGCGGCCCGGGAGTACGTCCCGAACTACCTGGTGCCCACCCCCGGCCAGGTCTGGGAGACGATGACCACCCAGTGGTCCGAGCTGGCCCGGCACACAGTGGTCACCCTCTACGAGACGGTGCTCGGCTTCGTGCTGGCCGCCGCGCTGGGTCTGGTCACCGCGGTCGCCATCGCCTACTCCCGCACTCTGGACAAGGCGCTCTACCCGATCGTCCTGTTCGCACAGGTCATCCCGAAGATCGCCATCGCGCCGCTGCTGGTCGTCTGGTTCGGCCTCGGCCTCACCCCGAAGATCATCCTGGCGGTGCTCATCGCGTTCTTCCCGGTGGTCATCTCCGGGGTGGCCGGGCTGCGCTCCACCGACCCGGAACTGCTCGACCTCGCCGCCACCATGGGCGCCGGGCCGTGGCGCACCTTCCGCAAGATCCGCTTTCCGAACGCGTTGCCGCACCTGATGGCCGGCCTGAAGGTGGCCGTCACCCTCGCCGTGGTCGGTGCCGTGGTCGGCGAGTTCGTCGGCGCCAGCGAAGGGCTCGGCTACGTCCTGTTGCTGGCCAACGGCAACCTCGACGCCCCGCTGCTGTTCGCCGACCTGATCCTGATGTCCGCCATCGGCATCGTCCTGTTCGTCCTGGTCGAGATCGCCGAGGCACTGCTCATTCCGTGGCACGCCAGCCGCCGGGCCGGCGTGTCCCTCACCACCTCCTGACCGACCCCATCACGGAGGCACCGATGAAACGCACCGCCACCACCATCCTGGCCACCGCCGCCCTGCTCCTCGCCGCGACCGGCTGCGGTGGGGACGACTCCGCCGGTAAGACCGGCGCGGACGGCAAGAAGCAGGTCACCCTCACCCTCAACTGGGTGCCCTACGGCGAGCACGCGCCCTTCTACTACGGGCTGCAGAAGGGCTACTACTCCGCCGAGGGCATCGAACTGAAGATCCTGCCCGGCAACGGCTCGGGCAACACGGTCAAGCAGGTCGCCCAGAAGCAGACCGACTTCGGCTGGGCCGACAGCCCGGTGCTGCTGAAGTCGGTTGCCAGCGGGATGCCGGTGCGCAGCCTCGGCGCGTACCTGGAGAAGGGACCCTCCTCGGTGGAGTTCTTCACCGAGGAGAACATCAAGACCCCGGCCGACCTCAAGGGCAAGACCGTCGGCGGCACCCCCGGCGACGCCCTCTACGCGACCTTCCCGGCCTGGCTGGAGAAGAACGGCCTCAAGAAGGACGACGTCAAGGTGGTCAACGTCGACGCCGCCGGGAAGATCGCCGCCCTGGCCGAGGGCAAGGTCGACGCCATCATGGGCTTCTTCCACGACCAGGCGCCCACCATCGAGAGCAAGACCGGCAAGAAGGTCGACGTGCTGCTCTTCGCCGACTACGGGATGAACCTGCTCGGCACCGGCCTGATCGCCAACACCCAGACCCTGCAGAAGGACCCGGGGCTGGTCCGTAAGTTCGTCCGCGCCACCCAGAAGTCCTGGGCCGACGCCGCCCGGGACCCGGCCGGCGCGGTGAGCGCGATGACGGCCCTGGCCGAGAACGAGCCGGCGCCCGAGGTGCTCACCAAACAGCTCACGCTCAACATGCCGCTGATCGGCGCGGACGGTCCGCCCGGGGTGAACACCGAGGCCCAGTGGTCCGAGACCATCGACCTGATGTCCCGCTACGCCGAGCTGAAGGACCCGGGAGCGCCCAGCGCGTACTGGGACTCCTCGTACGCGGCGCAGGGGTGACCCGGTGACCGCCGCGCCGGCAGCCACCGGCACCGCCATCGGGATGTCCGGGCTGACCGTCCGGTTCACCACGCGACGGTCGCAGACCACCGCGTTGGACGACGTGTCGTTGGACATCGAGCCGGGCGAGTTCGTCACGATCGTCGGCCCGTCCGGCTGTGGCAAGTCCACCCTCCTGAAGATCGTCGCGGGGTTGGTCAAGCCGACAAGCGGCGAGGTGTCGCTGTTGCAGCGCCCGGTGCGCGGCCCGCAGAAGGAGATCGGCTTCGTTTTCCAGAAGGCCGCGCTGCTGGAGTGGCGCGGCGCCCGGGCCAACATCCTGCTCCAGGCCGAGATGCGCGGCATGGACCGGGCGCAGGCGGCCCGTCGTGCCGACGAGCTGATCGAGATGACCGGCCTGACCGGCTTCGAGAAGGCGTTGCCACACGAGTTGTCCGGCGGCATGCAGCAGCGGGTGGCGCTCTGCCGCGCACTGCTGCACTCCCCGCCGGTGCTGCTCATGGACGAACCGTTCGGCGCCCTGGACGCGCTGACCCGGGAGCAGATGAACGCCGAACTGCACCGGATCTGGCGGGAGACCGGGACGACGGTGGTGCTGGTCACCCACTCCATCGCCGAGGCGGTCTTCCTCGGCACCCGGGTCGTGGTGATGAGTCCCCGGCCCGGCCGGATCATCCGCACCTTCCCGGTCGAGCTGCCGGCGCACCGCGACTACGCGCAGGTGATGTCGGATCCCCGCTTCGACCGGCTCGCCACCGACCTGCGTGGGTTGCTCGGCAGCGCGGCCGCCAACCACTGAGCGCGGATCGGCACGACCAGCACGACGGAAGGAACACCATGACCCGCAGGTCGATCGGCATCATCGTCAACGGCGTGACCGGACGGATGGGCTACCGGCAGCACCTCGTCCGGTCGCTGCTGGCCATCCGCGAATCCGGTGGTGTGGCGTTGGCCGACGGCACCACCATCTGGCCGGAACCGGTCCTGGTCGGGCGTAACGAGACGAAGCTCCGGGAAATCGCCGAGCGGCACGGGCTGACCGACTGGACCACCGACCTGACCTCGGCGCTGGCCCGCGACGATGTCGAGATCTACTTCGACGCGCAGGTCACCCAGCAGCGGGAGAAGGCGATCCGGCAGGCCATCGAGGCCGGCAAGCACATCTACACGGAGAAGCCCCTGGCCGAGGACACCGCGGCGGCGCTCGACCTGGCCCGGGCGGCGGACGCGGCCGGCGTACGCACAGGTGTGGTGCAGGACAAGCTCTTCCTGCCCGGTCTGCGCAAGCTCAAGCGCCTCATCGACGGCGGCTTCTTCGGCCGGATCCTCTCGGTGCGCGGCGAGTTCGGGTACTGGGTCTTCGAGGGCGACTGGCAGCCCGCTCAGCGGCCGTCGTGGAACTACCGGGCCGAGGACGGCGGCGGCATCGTCGTCGACATGTTCCCGCACTGGCACTACGTGTTGGAGGAGCTGTTCGGTCGCGTCACGGCCGTCTCCTGCGTGACCGCCACCCACGTGCCCGAACGGGTCGACGAAGTCGGTCACCCGTACGCGGCCACCGCCGACGACGCCGCGTACGCCATCTTCGAACTCGACAGCGGGGTGATCGCGCAGATCAACTCGTCGTGGACCGTGCGGGTGTACCGCGACGAGCTGGTGGAGTTCCAGGTCGACGGCACCGAGGGCAGCGCCATCGCCGGCCTGCGCAACTGCCGGGTGCAGCACCGGACGGTCACCCCGAAGCCGGTGTGGAACCCGGACCTGCCGGCCACCGAGGACTTCCGCGCCCAGTGGGCCGAGGTGCCCGACAACGAGGAGTTCGACAACGGCTTCAAGGTGCAGTGGGAGGCGTACCTGCGGCACGTGGTGGCCGGCGAGCCGTTCCGGTGGGACTTCCTGGCCGGTGCGCGCGGGGTGCAGCTCGCCGAGCTGGGGCTGCGCTCGGCCCGTGGCGGCGGTCGTGTCGAGGTGCCGGAGCTGCACCGGTGAGCGCGAGGAGTGAGCCGGGTCTGCGAGCCCCGCAGTCGCGAACGGAAGGTGGCTCGGTGGGCGCTGAGGTGGTGCTGCCCGGTGGACGGCGGCACCGACTGGCCGGGGGCGAGGGCTTCGCCCGACCGGACGCGCCGGCGACCAGCCGGATCGCGTACGCCGCCGCGCACGTGGTCGCCGACCCGCGCGCGGAGAACGTGCCGGGTGCCCCGGCGGCAGTGGACTGGGACACCACCCTCGCCTTCCGGCGGCACCTCTGGTCGTACGGGCTGGGGGTCGCCGAGGCGATGGACACCGCGCAGCGGGGGATGGGGCTGGACTATCCGGCCACCCGGGAGCTGATCCGCCGCAGCGCGGCCGAGGCCCGCGCGGTCGACGGGAGGATCGTCGCCGGGGTCGGCACCGACCAGCTGCCGGTCGGCCCGGCCACCCTGGCGGCGGTCGCCGCCGCGTACGCCGAGCAGCTCGACGACGTCCGCGCCGCCGGGGCCCGCCCGGTGCTGATGTGCAGCCGGCACCTGGCCGCCGCCGCGCGCGGCCCGGAGGACTACCTGCGGGTGTACGACGAGCTGCTGAGCGCCGCCGACGAGCCGGTGGTGCTGCACTGGCTGGGTCCGATGTTCGACCCGGCGTTGACCGGCTACTGGGGTGCGGTCGACCTGGATCTCGCCGCCGACACGGTCATCGAGCTGATCAAGGCGCATCAGTCCAGGGTGGACGGCATCAAGGTGTCGCTGCTGGACGCCGACCGGGAGATCGCGTTGCGCCGCCGCCTGCCGGCCGGGGTACGCCTCTACACCGGTGACGACTTCCACTACCCGGAGCTGATCCAGGGTGACGAGGTGGGCCACTCGGACGCGCTGCTCGGGGTGTTCGCGGCCATCGCGCCGGCCGCCGCCGCCGCGTTGGCCGCCCTGGACCGGGGGGACCTGACGGCGTACGACGCAATCTTCGCGCCGACCGTGCCGCTGGCCCGCCACCTGTTCGCGGCGCCGACGTGGCACTACAAGACGGGGATCGTGTTCCTGGCCTGGTTGGCCGGGCACCAGGACCATTTCACGATGGTCGGTGGCGCGCAGTCCGGCCGGTCTCCGGCGCACCTGGCCAAGCTGCTCACCCTGGCCGACGCGGCCGGGCTGCTGCCCGACGCCGACCTGGCCGCCGCCCGTGCGAGGGCGTTCTTCACAGTTGCCGGTGTGGCCCAATGAGCCTCGCGCGCTTCTCGTTCAACCAGGCCACCGCCCAGCGTTGGCCGCTGCCCGACGTGGTGGCCGGGTGCGTGCAGGCCGGCGTAGCGGGCATCGGCCTGTGGCGGGAGCCGGTGGCCGAGTACGGGTTGGCCCGCTCGGCGAAACTGGTCCGCGACGCCGGCCTCGCCGTCACGTCGCTGTGCCGGGGCGGGTTCTTCTCCGCCGACGACTGGCGCGCGGAGAACCTGCGGGCCATCGAGGAGGCCGCCGCCCTCGGGGCCCCGGAGCTGGTGCTGGTGTCCGGTGGGCTGCCGGCCGGCAGCCGGGACATCGACGGTGCCCGGCGTCGGGTCGCCGACGCGATCGGCGAGCTGGCCCCGCACGCCGAGGCCGCCGGGGTACGGCTGGCCATCGAACCGCTGCACCCGATGTTCGCCGCCGACCGGTGCGTGATCTCCACCCTCGGCCAGGCGCTGGACATCGCCGAACGGTTCGACCCGGCGGTGGTCGGCGTGGTCGTGGACGCGTACCACGTCTGGTGGGACGACGCGGTGTACGCGCAGATCGAGCGGGCGGGTGAGTGGATCGCGGCGTTCCAGGTCTGCGACTGGGTGACCCCGCTTCCGGAGGGGGTGCTGCTCGGCCGGGCGTTGCCCGGCGACGGGTGCATCGAGCTGCGCCGGCTGCGCGAGGCTGTCGACGCGGCCGGCTACGTCGGCCCGATCGAGGTGGAGGTCTTCTCCGCCGAGGTGTGGGCGCGTCCGGGCGCGGAGGTGCTCGACGCGGCGATCGCCGGCTACCTGCGTCACGTTGTCTGAGGTCCCCGAACGGCGGTGGCCGGCGGCGGTCGGCGCCTGGCTGGGCATCGGCACGGCACCCGCCACGCTGGTGCTCGGCGCGGCGATGGCCGCCCGGCACGGCGGCGCGGTGCCGGTGGCCGGGCTGCTCGTCGGCGGGGCGCTGATGGCGGCCCTGCTCTGGGGGCAGGGCCGGATCGGTCTGCGTCGGCCGCTCGGTGACGGCGGAACGTTGACCGCGGTGCTGCCCGCGTACCTCGGGGACACCTCGCGGCTGCTGCTGGCGGCGGTGCTGGCCGTGTCGATGGTCGGTTGGAACGGGTTCAACGTGGGGCTCGGCGGGGCCTCCCTGGCCGCGCTGACCCACCTGCCGGGTTGGGCCGGGCCGGTACTGCTGGAGGTGGCTGTCCTCGCCGTCTCCTGGGCGCCGGCCCGGCTCGGCAACCGGGTCGCGGTCGTCACCACGCTCAGCGCCGTGGTGCTTGTCGGCTGGTGCCTGACGGTGCTGCCACCACCCGGTGCGCCGGTCCGCCTGGCCGCCGGCGGGCTCGCCGACGCCGCCGCGTTGATCGGGTACGCGGCCGTGTTCGCGCTGCGCGCACCGGACTTCAGCGTGGGCCTTTCCCGGCGGCGGGACCTGGCCTGGTGCGTGGGACTGCTGATCGGGCCGGCGCTGCTCGGGGTGCTCGCCGGCGCCGGCCTGTGGCTGCGGACCGGCTCGGCCGACGTGGTCGCGTTGCTCGCCGCCGGCTCGGGGCTGGCCGCGTACGCGAATCTGTTCGTCGCGGTGGCGGTCTTCGCGGCGGCGTTGACCACCACGTACTCCGGCGCGCTGGCGATCCGCGGCCTGACGCCGCGGGTGCCGGCCCGGGTGGCGATGCTCGCCGTCGCGGTGCTCGGCGGGGTGCTGGCGGTGGCGCGGTTCGACCGTCTGGTGCTGCCCTGGCTGACCCTGCTGGCCGCCGCGCTGCCGGTGCTGGTGGTGCCGATGGCAGTGGAGGCGGCGGCCCGTCGGCGCGGTCGTGCCCCGCGTACCGTGCCCGCCTGGTGCTGGGTGCCGCCGGCGCTGCTCGCGGTGGCCTGCACGCTCGCCGGGGTGGGCGTCGCTCCGCTGCTCGGGCTGGCCCTGGCCGCGGCGTGCACAGTGCTCTGGCGGCGACGAGGAGACGCCACCTGGGCGGCTGGTGGCGCCTAGCGCAGGTCTGGCCGTGCAACTGAACCGGGCTCGACGGGGGAGCCGGACCTAGGCGGCGGGCGGGATGGTGGCGTCGATGAGGTGTGGCCCTGGCTGATGCAACGCCGCGGAGAACTGCTCCGCGAGTTGCTCGGCGGTGGTGGCGCGGGTGGCGGGCATCCCGAACGCGTTCGCCAGCCCGACGAAATCGATCTGAGGGTTGGTCAGGTCGAAAAGCGGATTGGCGTCGGGGTTGGCCGGGCCCGGCTGCTTGCTGAAGTATCCCCACTCCTGGCGCAGGATCGCGTACCCGTGGTTGTTGAGGATCACGTTGGTGATGTTCAACTGCTCACGTACCTGGGTCCAGAGCGCGGTGGCGGTGTACATGACGCAGCCGTCGGCGACCAGCGCCACCACCGGTCGATCGGGTGCGGCGACGGCGGCGCCGACGGCGAGGGGCAGGCCGTCGCCCATGGCGCCACCGGTCTGCATGAGCACGTCGTGTCGGGGAGCGCCGGCGGTGGCGGCGGCGAGGGCGGTACCGGAACTCACGGACTCGTCGATGATGATGGCCCGTTCGGGTAGCAGCGCCGCGATGACGTCGGCCCAGTTCTGCAGGGTCAGTGCGCCCGTCGGTAGTGCCGGTCGGTGCGGGTCGGTGACCCGGGCGGTCGCGTCCGGCGCCACCAGGTCGGCGAGTCGGACCAGCGCGGCGACGGCGTCCTGACCGACCTCGGCCAGGACGTGCGTCTGAGCGTCCTCGGGCACGAGGAGGCTCGGCTGGTCGGGGTAGGCGAAGAACGAGACAGGTGCCTTGGTGCCCGCGACGATGACGTGCCGCGCCCCGCGTAGTTGGTCGAGGACCTGGTCGGGATAGAAGCCGAGCCGGGGGAACGCCGGTAGGCCCGCTCCCCGTTCGACCCGGTTGGAGTACAGCTCCTGGAAGACTCGTGCGCCGGTCGCCGCGGCGATGCGGCCCGCGGCCAGCAGGCCCGCCTCCCGCAGAGCCGTTCCACCGATCACCAGTGCGGTCGTTTCGCCGCTGCGCAGAGCCTCCGCGACCTGGGCGATCGTCTCCTGCTCGACGGTCGGTGCGGGTCGGGGCCGCACGGGAGCACCGACCGCGCCTCCGTCGGACCAGGACACGTCCGCCGGCATGATCACGGTGGCGATCTGCCCGGGTGGCTCCAGGACCGCGGCGAGAGTGGCTGCGGCGTCCGGGCCGGCGCCGGGTGCGTCCTCGGGGCGGCGGACCGGGCCGCGTAGCCATCCCGCCAGCGCGGCGATGTCGGAGTTCAATGGTGGGTCGAAGGCGGTGTGGAACGTCGCGTGGTCCCCGACGATGTTCACCACCGGCGAGTTGGCGCGCCTGCTGTTGTGCAGATTCGTCAGGCCGTACGCGAGCCCGGGCCCGAGGTGCAGCAGTGCCGCGGCGGGCTTGCCCGCGATGCGGGCGTAACCGTCGGCCGCACCGGTGACCACGCCCTCGAAGAGAGCGAGCACGCCGTGCAGCTCGGGGACCGATTCCAGCGCTCCGACCAGGTGCAGTTCGGTGGTGCCGGGGTTCGTGAAGAGCACCTCGACCCCGCCGTCGACAAGCGTCCGCAACAGTGCCTCTGCGCCGTTCACACACGTCACCCCATCGTCAGTCGGATCGGCAGTGATTCGATACTAAACTCGCATTCCGGACTAATAATGCTATGTTCAGCGAATTAGCCCAGTAGGCGAAAGAGGGTCCGATGGAACGGGGATGGGTCGAACGTGGCTACCAGGCTCGACGCCTGGACCTCAGCATCGATCGCTCCTTCGACGACTTCCGGCGGCAGTACGAGCAGGCCGTACCGGCCTACGACGCGGCGGCGTTCAACGCGCTGGTGGCCCGCAACGCCCCCTGGGACGATGTCCTCGCCCTCATGCGCGACCGAGCGCCGCACGACTTCCTCATCTACTGGAGCAGCGGCGACCTGCAACCGATGATGAACCTCGCGGGTGACTCGAGGCACTGCGTCGAGTACCTGATGGGCAACCACACCACGGCTGAGCGGATGTTCCGCCACGACCCGGCGGCCATGCTGTACGCGCCGCTGCGCACGTTGATCAGCGACGGCCCCGACGGCGGGGCGCGGTTCCTCATCGAGCAACCCAGTCACGCGTTCGGTTCGTTGGGGATGGACGCGATCCACGAGGTGGGCCTGGAACTCGACCGAGAGGTCGCCGCCCTCCTGGCGTACCTCGAGGTGCCGGTGCCGGCAGGTCTGTCCGACTAGGGGAGCGCCCTGCTCTGGCGTCGTTTCCGACGAAGTGATCTAGGCGCGGCCGGCAGAACGTGATCTTATACGCACCGGCGATCCGTAACACCGTGCAAACCATCGATTAACCATCGGCGGCTTAGGTGGGGGAGCGCTCCCATGGGCGGGTCGCGATCGATGAAGCTCCACAAGGGAGCAACCGAAAGGAGCCTCGTGGCTACAGGCACGAGCGGCAACAGGCTGCGAAGACTGGCGATACCTACGCTGGTCGTCGCCCTGATCACCGGTAGCACCGGTGTCGCGGGAACCGCGTCGGCGGCACCCGCAGGTTCACCGGGCAGCGGCGCTGGCTACTTCACCGCCGGGGCCGACCGGAAGGTCACCCTGACCGACGGGGCCGACCGCCGACCCGGCGGCAAGCGTGCGGCAACACCGAAGGCAGCCGTCGACGGGACCGGCGCCGGCATGTACGTCGTCGAACTGGCCGAGGACCCGTTGACCACGTACACCGGTGGGGTGTCCGGTCTGGCCCGGACCCGCCCGGCGGCGGGCAACCGGCTGGACGTGACGTCGACGCCGTCGCAGGCGTACCGCCGGCACCTCGACGCGCAGCGGGCCGCTGTCGCCGCCGCGGCCGGGATCAAGGTCAACGCCGTCTACACCACCGCCTTCAACGGATTCTCAGCGAAGCTGACCGCCCAGCAGGCGACCACGTTGCGGGCCGACAAGCGCGTCCGCGCCGTCACCGCGTCGCGGGCCCTTGGCACCCCAACGCCTCCGCCCACCACGGCACCGGCCACCGCGGCACCGGCAACCCCGCCCGCCACGGCCTCCGGCGACACGGACCGGTCGGCCGCGACGGGCCTCGCCGGTCGGCCGGCCAAGCCCGGCCCCGGCACGGGCGCGGGCATGGTGATCGGCGTCCTGGACACCGGCATCTGGCCGGAGAGCGCGTCGTTCGCCAAGAACATGCCTGCCCCCGCGACCTGGCGCGGCACCTGCCAGACCGGTGTCGCCTTCGTGGCCGAGCACTGCAACGGCAAAATCGTCGGCGCCCGCTACTTCGCCGACACGTGGCTCGCCGGCGGCGGCTCGGTGCCCGAGGGCGAGGTGCTGTCCCCCCGCGACATGGCCGGGCACGGTACGCACACCGCGTCGACGGCGGCCGGTCTGCCGCTGTCGCACGTCACGATCGACGGTCGCCGCTTCGGTCCCGTCTCCGGGGTGGCGCCGGACGCCCAGATCGCCGTCTACAAGGTGCTCTGGGGCGGCATGGGCTTCGACGCCGACATCATCGCCGGCATCGACGCGGCCGTCGCCGACGGCGTGCAGGTTCTGAACTTCTCGATCGGTTCCGATCTCGGCGACTGGGAGGCCAACACCCCGATCGGTGTCGCGTTCCTCAACGCGTCGCTGGCCGGGGTTTTCGTGGCGGCGTCGGCCGGCAACACCGGCATCGTGAGTGGAGCGATCAGCAACGCCGCGCCCTGGGTGACCACTGTCGGCGCGGCGGTGACCAGGCTCGACGAGGCCACCGCCAAGCTGGGCGACGGCACGAAGCTGGTCGGCGGCTCGCTGGACACCCTGCCCGGCGGCGGTGCACGGCCGCTGGTCTTCGGTGAACAGGCCGGCTCGCCGGACCTCGGGGCGGTCTACTGCGAGCCCGGCAGCCTCGACTCTGCCAAGATCAAGGGCAAGGTGGTCGCCTGCGCGCTGTCCGACCTGTTCGGCTCCGCCGCCGAGATCAAGGCCAAGGGCGGCGCCGCGATGGTGGTGTTCGACCCGATCGGCAACTACCGGATCAACTCCATCTTCAACTTTCCGGTGGTCTACCTGCCGACCGAGAAGCAGGCCGGCACGCTGTTCAACTATCTGATGCGCCACCCCACCGACGCGACAGTGTCGTTGCGCACCGGCGGTGACGGCTCCAGCGTCCCGGGCATCCCCAGCGTGGCGGACTTCTCCTCCACCGGCCCGGACAAGGTGACCCTCGGCGTCTTCAAGCCGGACCTGGTCGCGCCCGGGTCGAACATCATCGCCGCGGTCTCACCGGCGGGCAACTTCGGGCGACAGTACGACGCGTACTCCGGCACCTCGATGGCCTCGCCGTACGTGGCCGGTGCGGCGGCGATCCTGCGCGCCACCCACCCGGACTGGTCACCCGGCGCGGTCGCCTCGGCGCTGCGCACCACCGCCACCGACACCGTCGGCACGAGCAGCCCCCTGGACCAGGGCAGTGGATTCATCAATCTGCCCCGGGCCACCGACCCGGGCCTGGTCATCGAGCCGACGGCGGCCGAGCTGATCAAGTTCAGCGAGACTGCCGAACCCGACGGCAAGGAGCTCAACCTGCCGGCCATCTCGCTGCGCGAGTACGACGGGACCCGCCCGGTGACCCTCACCCGCACCCTGACCAACGTGGGCAAGGCGCGGGAGACCTACCGGTCGTCGGTGTCCGGCCTGCCCGGCATGAAGGTCACCGTGTCGCCGGCATCGGTGACGTTGGCGCCCGGCAAGTCCGCGACGGTCACCATCACGCTGCGTCGCGGCAGCGCCCCCTGGGACCGGTACGTGACCGGGTCGATCACCTGGCGCGGCAAGGCCCACAGTGCCCGGATCCCGGTCGCCGCCCGCCCGTGGGGCATCGCGGCCCGGCCGTACGCTGACGACGGGGAGGAATTCGCCCGGATGACCAACGGTGCGTTCGGCATGGTCCAGCCGGGCTTCACCGGGCCGCTCGCCGCCCGCAGCACCGGTTACACGCCGATGCAGCGGAAGTCCTACTCGATGCCGGCCGGCGTCTACGGTGGCGTGTTCGACCCGAGCGCCACCGGAGTGAAGACTGTCGACTTCACGGTGCCGGCGAACACCGCAGGCATCGTCGTCGAGGCCAACACCGCCGACCCGAACACGAACCTCGATCTCTACCTGTACAAGGGTGACACCCTCATCTACAGCAGTGACAGGTTCTGGACCAGCGCGGAGCAGGCGTACAAGTTCCTGCCCGAGCCGGGGCGCTACACCGCGTACGTGTTCGCGCAGTTCCCCGGTGGCCCGGTGGTCGACTTCGAACTGGGCCACGCCATCATCGGTCGTAACGCCAAGTACTCCGGTGCCACCCTGACGCTGCCGTCCACGACGCAGCGCGGTCAGGGCTTCAACTTCACGCTGAAGCCGAACAAGCCGCTGGCCGAGGGCGACTTCTGGGCGTACACGGAGTACAGCACCAACGGCACGGTGGTCCCCGGCAACCTCGTCTACACCCAACAGAGTTCCTGGGAGTAACTGGTCGGTCGACCGTGGGGCGGTGCCGAGCGCACCGCCCCACGCCCGGCTCGACCCGTGCCGCAACGTAGATCTTGGACAGTTTCCGTTACGCGAGAACGGAAACTGTCCAAGATCTACGGATCACCCGGAAAGTGGAGCGGTGGCGGGCGGTGAATCTCCGCCCGCCACCGCGCGACGGTCAGGTGACCGTGACGGTCAGGTTGATCGAGCGGGTCTCCCCGCTGCTGTAGGTGGTCGTCACCCGGGCGGTGAAGGTCCCCTTGCGGGGGTAGCTGTGGGTCGTCGACCGTAGTGTCGCCCCGTGCGTGATGGCGCTGTTGTCGCCGAAGTCCCACGCGTAGTCGGTGATGCTCTGCCCGGACGGCGCCGTTGCCGTGGCGGTGAGCGTGGTGGTCAGGGGTGCGGCGCCGCCGGTCGGGTTGGCGACCAGGGACAGCGTCCCGCCCGGCTCCTGTTTGACCCCGGCGCCGTTGAACCGCAGCCAGTCCAGGGCGAGCAGGTCCGGGGTGCCACCGACCTGGGCCGCGTTGACGAACTTCGCGTACAGGGTGGTGGTGCCGGTGGGCTTGTTGGTCAGCGTGACGGTGGGGGAGACCAGGTTGTCCCACCCGCCGGTGGAGCCGATGGTGGCCGTGCCGATCAGCGTGCCGGTGGGCGAGCCGGTCCGTAGCTCGATGGTGCCGCCGAGCCCGCCGTTGGTCACCCCGAGCGTCACCGAGCCGACGTTGCGCAGGTCCGCCGGCCCGAACGCCACCCAGTCGTTGTGGTCGACGTCGCCGAGCCGCTTGCCGGCACGGGCGGTGGCCCGGTCGTTGATCGCGACGCCGGACTGGGCGCTGAAGTGCTCGGCCTCCTTGCTCTTGGGCTGCAACTGGACGCGGGTCGAGCCGGTGAGCGCCGGTACGCCGCCGGCCGCGCCGCCGTCGGTGTACTGCGCGGTGATCAGCGTGTAGAGGTTCTGCCCCGGCCCGTGCCCGTCACCGGCGTCCGCCTCGGTGGCGAGCAGCCCCGAGCAGCCGGTGTACACGTCCAACGGGTGGGCGTGCTGGTCGTGGCCGAGCTGCGTCTGCACGCTCACCTTGGCGCAGTCGATGGTGGTGTCCTCCGGGTCGGTGACCGTCACCGTGTACGGGATCTTGTCGCCGAAGTCGAAGAACCCTCCGTCGGGCACGGTGATGGTCACCGTGGGCCGGGTGTTGCCGACCACCACCTCGGTGACCGCGGTGGCGGTCAACCCGTTGCCGCTGTTGCGCACGGTCAGTCGGGCGGTGTGCTTCCCGGCCGTCGAGTAGGTGTGGCTCGGGTTGGCGGCGGTGGAGTCGGTGCTGCCGTCGTTGGTGAAGTCCCAGGCGTAGCTGAGCGCCGACCCGTCACCGGCTGACGACCCGGCTGAGGAGAACGTCACCGCCAGCGGGGTGCGTCCGCTGTCCGGGGTGGCGGCGATCTTCGCGGTCGGTGGTCGCCCGTTGGCGACGTAGTCGATGCGGTAGATGCCCGCGCCGGCGTTGCTGCCGCCGCGACCGCTGCCGGTGCCCTCGCCGAAGTCGATGACGTAGAGCGAACCGTCCGGGCCGAACTCCGCCTCGAAGGGCTGGATCCAGCTCATGTTGCCGAAGATCCCGTTGATCGACTGGAGGTCGCCGACGGCGGTCGGACCGAAGCGCGTGTTGCTGAACGTCTGCGCCGTCTTGTGGATCGAGAGCGTCTTAAACCACCTGCGGGTCAGCTCATAGGTGATCCACTTGCCCTCGAAGTACTCGGGGAACTTCGTCGTGCGGGTGTTCGCCGGGTCGTAGTCGTAGACCGGGCCACTCATCGGGCCGCCACCGCCGGTGCCCAGCTCCGGGAACTGGGTGGAGGCCGAGTACGCGTACCAGACCAGCGCGGACTTCGCCGCCGGCAGGGTGGTCAGGCCCGTGTTGTTGGGCGAGTTGTTCACCGGTGCGGCGCAGTTGAACTTCGCCCCCGAGGTGTTGGTGGCGAAGTTGTAGTCGTTGAACGGGATGTTGTTGCCCACGCAGTACGGCCAACCGAAGTTACCCGCGCTCGTGATCCGGTTGAACTCGACGGTCCCCTCCGGACCACGGTTGGCGTCAGCGGCGCGGGCGTCCGGGCCGTAGTCGGCCACCAGCACCGCGTTGGTCTGCGGTTCGACGGTGATCCGGAACGGGTTGCGCATGCCCATCGCGTAGATCTCCGGCCGGGTCCTCGCGGTGCCTGCCGGGAAGAGGTTGCCGCTCGGCACTGTGTACGTACCGTCGGATTGTGGGGTGATCCGCAGGATCTTGCCGCGCAGGTCGTTGGTGTTGCCGGCGGTGCCCTGGGCGTCCCAGGCGGCGCGGCCGGCGCGTTCGTCGACCGGGGTGTATCCGCTGGAGGCGAACGGGTCGGTGTTGTCACCGATCGCCGCGTAGAGCCGCCCGGCCGCGTCCATGGCCAGCGACCCGCCCATGTGCGAGTTCGCCCGACCCTCGCCCCGGTACGTGGGGACGGCCAGCAGGCGTTTCTCCGAGGAGAGCGCGACGCTGTTGTTGGCGACCGTGAACCGGGACAGGTTGAGCTGTTTGAGGGTCTTGTCCGACCAGAGCAGGTAGATCCAGCCGTTGCTGGCGAAGTTGCGGTCCAGGGTCATCCCGAGCAGCCCGTCGGACTGGTCGGTCATCGCCGAGGTGTACGCGAAGTCCAGCAGGGTGGTGACCTGGAGGGTGTCGGAGTTGACCACCTTCAGCGCGCCGGTGCGCTGGATGTAGTAGACCTTCCGGTCCGGGCCCACGGCCAACTCGAAGGGGTCGGCCAGGTTCTCGGTGACCAGCCCCACCCGTTCGAAGTTGCTGGTCTTGGTGGCCGAGCAGTCACCGGCGACCGCGCCGGCCGCCCACTCGATGCCGTAGCGCAGGTGCTCCAGGAACGTCGGCGTGCTGAACTGCGAGCTGGCGTGCCCACCGGCGGTGAACCAGGACCGGCCGCCGTCGTAGCGCTGACACCAGGAGTACGCGTGGTCGACGCCCTCGTCCAGGCCGTTGATGCCGTCGCGCACCTTGATCTGCGCGAGGGTGTGCACGTTGCCGGTCGGGTTGGTCCGCCAGTTGTACCACTCCTCGCTCTGCTCCCAGAGCTCGGGCAGGTTACGCGTCGACGGGTGCGCCCGGTCGAGGACCTTGACCCGACCGGGGAAGGTGCCACCGGTGGACGAGAAGTCGGGGTGGTAGTCGAAGATCGTGCCGACCAGGCCCTCGTACCAGGGCCAGTCGCGCTCGCTCGCCGAGGCGGCGTGCAGGCCGGCCCAGCCGCCGCCGTTGCGGATGAACGTCTGCAACGCGGCCCGCTGGCTGGCGTTGAGCAGGTCGCCAGAGGTCGGGAGCGAGTTGGTGTTGTTGAACACCAGAGCGTCGAAGGTGGCGAGGTTGGCGTCGGTGAACGCCGCGGCGTCGGTGGTGGCGACGACCTCGAAGTTGTGGGCGGCGCCGAGCTGCTGGATCGCGGCGATGCCCGCCGGGATCGAGTCGTGGTAGAAGTTGGTGATCTTGGAGAAGACCAGCACCCGGAAACGCGGTGCGGCTTCGGCGGGCAGGGCGGTGGAGGTGCTCACCACGGTGGCGATGGCGAGCAGGATCAGGCAGAACGCGCGGAGGTGTCGGGGCATGGGGGCGCTCCCTGTCGGACGGTGAGGGGCGGAAAGCGCTTTCTCGCTGCCCGCATCACGGTACTGACAGCCAGTTATGAGCGTCAATAGCATCGGGGTAAGCGGTTTCCTGACGAATGGCAACAGCGACCTGCGGTATAGGTGTCTGCGTTCCGCCGACGGGGTACGGGCCGAACATGACCCTTGAAGAGAGCCACAATCACGTCCACAAGGAGCCACCGCGGTCACGGGGTGCTGGCCGCCCTGCGCTCGCCATCGTCATCGGTCTGGCGACTGGCGCCGCGATGGCCGCCGTCGTCTACACGTACGGCCTCGGCCATTCCGGTTCCCTGGGCGAGAGATCGGTTCCGATCGCGGTCCTGGTCGGGCTGATGGTCACCGCCGGGACGGCGTGGACGATGTTCCGCAAGGGCTGGTAGGCCGCGCCGACGTCGTGCGTGCGCCGGCTGACGGGGCCCACCACATCGGCGTTCTTCCCCTACGATCGGTGGCGGTCGACCTGGGGAGGTCACGTGACGACACCATCGCCTTCGGACCGGATCGACACCAGCGTGGTGCACCCGGCCCGTCGCTACAACTACTGGCTGGGCGGCAAGGACAACTTCGCCGTCGACCGGGAGTCCGGGGACCAGATCGCTGCGGTCTACCCGGGGGTGCGCACCCTCGCCCGGGAAAACCGTGCCTTCCTCGGTCGGGCGGTCCGGTTCCTCGCCGAGGAGGTCGGCGTCCGGCAGTTCCTCGACATCGGCACCGGCATCCCGAGCGCCGACAACACCCACGAGGTGGCCCAGTCCGTCGCCCCCGACTCCCGGGTGGTCTACGTCGACAACGACCCGATGGTGCTGGTCCACGCCCGAGCGCTGCTCACCAGCGACCCGGCCGGGGCCACCGCCTACCTGGACGCGGACCTACGCGACCCGGAGAAGATCCTCGCGGACCCGCAGTTGCACGCCACACTGGACCTGTCCCAGCCGGTGGCCCTGGTGCTGATCGCGGTGACCCACTTCCTCACCGACGACGACCGCCCACACGAGCAGGTCGCCCGGCTGCTCGACGCGCTGCCGTCGGGCAGTTGGCTGGCGCTGACCCACTTCACCACCGACCACATCCCCGTCGAGATCGTCAGGCGGATGGAGGCCGAGTTCGCCGCCGGCCGGATGAAGCAGGACGCGGTACCCCGCGACCGCGCCGAGTTCGCCCGCTTCTTCGCCGGTCTGGAGCTGGCCGAGCCGGGCATCGCCCCGGTCACCGAGTGGCGGCCACAGGTGCCGCCGGAGCAGCGTCCACCCCTGGCCGACGCCTCCATCTACGGCGCGGTGGCCCGCAAGCCCTGACCGGCTGGTCGACCGAGGCGCCCACCCGGCCTTCGCTGATGCCGCTACCAGATGATGATGCCGCCGCGTACCGCCTTGGCGCGCTCCACAGCGTGCCGCATATTGGCCAGGTGGCGCAGAATGCGATCCCCGTTGTACCCAGTCGCGGAAGATAGGTGCTCGACGTTCTCTGTCAGCAGTACGCACTCCCGCTCGAAGGCGTCGAGCTGGCCGGGCGGGACCTGGAGATTTCCACGGTTCTCATCTGTGATGTCAGCAAGTTGCGCCAGGAACGTCGCGCCGAGACGCCGAGCGGCCGCGGAACCCCACAACTCATAACGAAGACCTTCAGCTCCTACTCCGGTGCTGGTGCCCGGCGGATCCACGACAACGTCCCGACCGGCGTAGGCGTCGCCGTCCGGTATCCACACTGAGATATCGAGGCTCATCCCACACTCCCGCCATGTCTCGCCAACCCCGGAATCACCAGCTCGGTCGCTCTGCCCCAAACCGGTTGGTTGCTCCGTAGCCTGCCGTTTACGGTGCACGCGTGACAATGGCTGACGCGGATTGGTGGTCGTTACTCCAAGCGCTGGACGAGCCGGTGGCGCCGGTGGCGGGCGACATCGGGCGGGAGTCGATTCTGCGGGCCCTGGTGGACGGGATCGTGCCAGAGCGGACGCTGGCGGCGTCGAACGAGCGGGTGGCGCGAGGTGACGGTGATGGTCTGGAGGTGCCACGGGACTTCGACCACGCTGCGGCCCAGGGCCGGTTTGACCGGCTCGCAGAGAGGTTGAGCGGTGCCTTTGGATGTCCGTGCGACTCGGGGCTGGCCCAGGACTCGGCCTGTTTCGGCAGCGTGTGGATTCCCGCCGAGGCCAGCCGCAGTCGTACGAAGCGCACGCGGATCCCGTTGTCCTTGACAGTAAGTGTGAGCAAGTTTGGTGGCCTCGCCACCTACGGGGCTTCCAGCCCGAGCGGGCGGCACCCTCACCTGCACCCCGACGACCGGCAACGGATCGAGCAGGCACTGACCGGACTCGGCTACCTCATCGTGCCCGAGCGCATCCTCGCCACGCCCTATGACGGGCCCAACGGCTGGGCGTTCGGCCCGACGGTCGATGCAACCTGGTCCACTCGATTCTTCTCGCACCTGTGAGCACGTCAGGCAAGGAGCAAGGCCCGTCCCCAGTCAGGCAAACGGCTTCGGGTCGAAGCTGATGCCACCCCGCTCGGCCATCCGCAGCACCCGATGGCCGTAGCGCGGGGGTTGGCGCAGGTACAAGGTGTAGCCCAACGCCTGGAACCTCAGGTCCATGTCACGCCCTTCAAGGTGCCAGCAGGGCTCCCCCGAGGGTGCGGGGGACTCCTGGCGCAGGTTCTTCAACTCGAACGGCAGGCACACGGAGTGCAAGGTGCCGGCGATGTCCCACACGTTGTGGAAGGTCAGCGTGGCCGGCGAGACCCAGAAGTGAATCTGCCGCATCGGCCCCGGATCGACCCGGCGCACGATGTAGTCGAGGTCGAGATGCAGCTCCAGGGCCGACGGTGCGGTGGGGTCGAGGTCGTCGTCCTCCCGGTAGTCCAGGGTCGGGTCATCGGGTGGCCCCTCGTCGTCGGTCACGGCGAGCGCGTGAATTCGGCAGTAATCCCACGACGTCTCAGCCAGGTCCCGATCCGTCAAGGTGGCCTTCCGGAGACCGGATTCAGGGTGCACATCCGTCGTCATAAGACGATTGTCGCCATGCACGTCAACAGCGCCAGATGTCAGTCTGCGCGTGCCGGTTCCGCCGGCCGGCTGAAGAAGCGGACGATGTCTTCCGCCGACGCGATGTGGCTCGTCGAGCGGTATACCTCTGAGTCATAGATATACCTCTGAGGTATGCGGCTCCCCACCAACCTTGCCCGCTCGATCCGACGCCAGTCCAGACAGGAGCCCGCGAGTGCACGTCAGCCTGGCGACGAGCGCCGGCAGGGCCGGTCGGCCGAACGAGGACTTCGTCGGCGCGGTTCCCGGCGCTGTCGTCCTGCTCGACGGTGCCGGCATCCCGGGCGCCGAGTCGGCCTGCCGGCACGGTGTCGCCTGGTACACGCACCGCCTCGGCGGCGCGCTGCTCGGCCACCTGTCGCGCGGCGACGGGCGAGACCTCGCCGCGATCCTCGCCACCGCCATCGGTGAGGTTGCCGGCGAGCACGGCGACACCTGCGACATCGCGGATCCCAGCAGCCCGCAGGCCACGGTCGCGATGGTCCGCGTCGACCAGGACCGCCTGGACTGGCTCCTGCTCGCGGATTCCTTCCTCGTTCTCGACCAGGCCGACGGCGGCCCGCAGGTGGTCACCGATGAGCGCGAGACGACTGCCCGGCACGAATGCTCGGCGCCACTGGACCACCTTGTCCAGGGAACACCGGAGTACGACCGGGTGCGCGCTTCCTGCGTCACCGCGCTGCGTTCCCGCCGGAACCAGCCCGGTGGCTACTGGATCGCCAAGGATGACCCGCGCGCGGCGCTGGAGGCGGTGACCGGCAACCGGGCCCTCGCCGACCTGAACGGTGTTGTGCTGCTCAGCAACGGTGCCAGCCGCATCGTCAGCCCGTACGGCCGGACCGACTGGCCGGGGTTGCTGGACCTGCTCGACGCCACCGGGCCGGCCGGCGTCATCGCCCGCGTGCGCCAGGCCGAGGCGCAGGCCGCCGGTGGCACCGATGCGCTGGCCCCGGATGACGCCACCGTGGCGTACTGGACGCGCCTGCCGCGTTGAGAGTCGGCCGGCAGAGTGTCGATGATCCGATAGACGCCTCGATCGACGGACATTCCCCTGGCAGAAGGGCGCTAGGGTTCGGGACGCCCAGGAGTGTGAGACCAAAGGGTCTGTCCGGGCCAGGGTGTCCACACTGCACCGATGGAACAATCGCTGCGACATGAATTGATCAGCGCCTCACCGAGGAGAGCGGGCCAATGCAGGGCGACCTGATAGCGCTTGAGTTGAAGGACGAGACGACGTTTGCCGCGCTGGCGATGGAAATCGACTCGGAGGAGGAGGTCTCCTTTCAGTCGCTCAAAATCAAGCTCAGCGACGTGGCGCAACAGGTGGCGAAGGTCGCCGAGGAGCTGGTGGAGCACGCCCGCAAGGCCGCCCCGACGGACATCGAGGTCACCATGCGCGTCGGCTTCTCGATCACCAACGGCAAGGCGGTGGCGCTCCTCGTGGACGGGAAGGCCGAGGGAGCGGTGGAGTTGAAGTTGGCCTGGAAGGACCTCGCCGGCTGAGATGGCTGACGTCGAGGCCGGCCGGCATCTGTGGGCGGGGCTGGTCGGCGTTCACCAGGGTTCCGTGACGCAGACCGGCTTCATGATCGGGCCGCGGGCTGTCGCCACGGCCACGCACGGGCTGGACCGGACCGGGCCGGTCAAGATCCGCCGCATTGGCCGGTCTGCCGACGCGGTCGACGAGCCGGCGGCCGTCCTCGTCTGGGACAAGCAGCGCGACCTCTGCCTCCTGACCGTCGAGGACGCGGACGACTTCTGGTTCATCCCGGACCCCCGTCCCCCCACTCTTGCCGCGGAGTACGTGGTCGTCAGCTGCGTCGACCGGCGCGCCGAGACGACACTGGTGGTCAACGAAGGGCTCGTCGAGGACGACGGGATCGCATGGCTCAAGCTCCGGTCGGGGCAGATTCAGCGGGGATACAGCGGCGCACCGGTGCTCGACCGCGAGGACGGCCGGCTCGTCGGCATGGTCCGGGTCACGCGCGGGCGGCAGACGGATCTGGGCGGTCACGCCCTGCTGGGTACGGAGATCGCTCAGCTCCGAACCTCGCTGGGCCTCGACAGACACGATCGCCGGATGCAGATCAGGCACGCCGCCAGCGGACTCGCCTGGCCCCCGCGCAGTCTGATTCGCGGAGACGCGCCCTCGGACCTGGTGGAACTCATCGGCCGGGAGGAGGAGATCGCCGCGCTGGATTCGCGCGACGCGCCCCGCCACCGCCTCGTCGTCGGTGACGCACTCGCCGGTAAGTCGGCGCTGGCCGGCGTCTGGGTGCGCCTCGCGCACATCCCCGCAGGTGACACGGCGTACGTCGACGCGGCGTTGGCCCCTCCGGCCCCTGCGCAGCATCCCGTGGTGGGGATCGTCCTGCCGGTGCTCGGTGTGAACATCCCGCAGGACCCGTTCGGGAGCCGCTCCGACGAGGAGACGCTGGCGTTGGCCTGCTGGACGATCATGCGCGACCTGCGCGGAGGCCGGATCGTCATCGACCTCCAGCACCAGGTCGTCGACGCCGCCGCCGACGCGGATCTCACGGCGCTCATGAAGGCCGCCGAACGAATGAACGCCGCGGTCGTCCTCGTCGGACGGGACCTCGGCGACGAGCTGTCCTTCGTCGGGCTCTGCACCGCTGTCGAGGTCGGGCCGATCAGCCGTACGGACGCGGCGGCGCTGATCGCCCGCGCCACCCTCGGCCGAGTGTCACAGGAGGAGGCCGAGAACGCGCTGGAGCTCGTCGACCCGCGGTGCCTTCTTCCCGGCGAGATCCTGGCGGCCTGCGCACTAGACGAGGACGACGACGCGGTCGACCTCGCCATCGCCCTGTCCGAGCGATTCGATCTGCCCATCTTCGACCCCACCGCAGCGATCCTGGACGAGCCGGTCGCGGCTCTCGGCGACCCCGGGCTGGCGATCGCCGGTGCCGGCCCAGACGGAGAGGGCTCCCACGACGTGCCGCCGCTCACCCGGGAGGACCTCGAACAGCAGGTGCTGGCCTCCGCCCACGACCCACTCGGCATCCGGGCGCCCGCGGCGACGCGTCGGGAACTGGCCCCTGGCGCGTTCAGCGCCGACGCCATCTGGCTCGACGAGTGGCCGGGCACCGCGCCGTTCGTCTTCGAGGTGAACGCGCTGACCTCCGAACAGGGGCTCGCGATGCAGGACATCGCGCATCGCGTGTCCAGCCGATCGTTGCGACCCGAGTGGGTGGAGTCGCTCTACCGGCAGATCGTCGAGCTCGAAGGCCGAGGCGACGAAAGCGGCCCGTCGATGCGGGTCCGCCTGCGGCTCTGGCGCAGCCAGATCCACGCGGGCGACGTGGCCGCCGCCAGTCGCACGTTCGCCGAGGTCGGTGGGGTGCGTACGGTCAACCGCATCGTCGAGACGGGGAGCCACTTCGAGCAGGTTCAGGACGCTCAGGTGCTCGTGTTGGCGTGGTGGCTGGGGATTGGCACTGATGATGCCGTCGGCGCCGCGCTCGGAGCGTGGCTGAGCGCCGCCGTCGTCGACGAGCACCTGGCCGGCCGTGCCGACGTACGGATCGTGCTGCACGACGTGCTCCGCGCGGTCACCGTCCGGCCGCTGCCCTCCCCGGACGGTCTCCGCGCCGTCGGTGAGTGGTGCCTGTCCCAGGTGGAGGACGACCGCTCCTTCCTGGCAGACCCGGGCACCTGGACGATGTACGTCTCGCTGATCGGTCGCGCCGGCGACTTCAGCGGCGACCACTCGCTCACCGAGGTCTTCCTCACGCGGGCGCTGCGCGCGCTCACGCTGCACGTGGAGTTGCTCAAATCCCTCGCTCTGGCGGGGGACAGCCGCCCCCTCCTGGCCATCGCGAGACAGCAGAGGCGGCTCCATCGGCTGGAGCGGAGCCGGCGCACCGGAGAACCCGGGCGACTACAGCTCGCGCGGGACCTGCTGACGTGGACCGTGGAGAACGCGCCGACCGCGGACGCGTTCCTGAGCCTGCTCGTCGCCGACCCCACGCTCAAGGTGACCCGGGAGGGCGACAACGCGGTCGACTCCGACCTGCCCGCGCACCGCTCCGCCGAGAGTCAGCTCGCGCCGATCAAGCGCGCCTACCGCAGGTGGCGGAGGAGCAACCCGCAGATCACTCCGCTCATCGTGGAGATCGAATACCAGTTGGTGCGCACGGAGTGGGCGATAACGGGTTCCCTCCTGAGACAGGCGCGGGTGTCCGATGAGCGCTGGTTGAACCGCCCGATCCCGCACAAGCTGGCCGTACTGAAACAGCTCGGCGAGGTACGCCGGAAGAGACTCGCCTCCCTGGCGAAACGATGCGGCGACTCGGTCGAAGCGGTCGAGCGGGAGGCGCACAACGAGTTGCAGCTCCAGACGGCTCTCGCCATCGTGGCGCACCTGCCCCTCGACCTCCGCGCGGTCGACGAGATCCTGGCCCGTGGGCGGCGGTCCTTCCCGTCCAACCCCCGCATGGCGCACCTGCTCGCGGCCCATCACCGGCACCGACGGCAGTTCGCCACGGCGGCGGCCGCCTATCTCGACGCCTACAGCCTCGCGCTCGGCGATCCGCTGTTGCGCATGCGTGCCGCGGTGGGCGCGTGCGAATCGCTGTCGCAGGCCTACGCGGCGGGGGAGTGCGCCCGAGATGAGCTGGTGGTGGCGGCGGCACGAGCCGAACTCCACGAGTCCACTGACTTCTCCGCGTCGATCGTCTGTGCCCTGGCGCGGCTCGAACTGCACGGCACCCTGTCGGAGGGCTACGGCAAGCTCGCCCACACGATCGCGCGGGTGGGGAGCTTCTCCCGGCTCGCCACCGACATGCGCTCGATCCGGGCCGAGATCGCAACCGCCGTCGGGCCGGAGAGCGCGCCGTTGGTCGACAGATTCCTCCACGACTTCACGGATGTGGGCCTGCTCGTCGCGCTCGGGGCGATGTTCGTCCGGTCACACACGCTGTCGCCGAGTGAGGGGCTTGAGCGGCTCACGGCCGCGCTCGTCCTCTTGGACGGGGTGCGGATCATGGCCGGGACCGTCTGGAACGTGCCGTCGGTGAACTTCCAACAGGGCCGTGCCCTGCTGGCGGCCTGCAAGCAGTTCCAGACGCCGAATCCGATCGGTTGGGACAAGGATCGCGAGCGATCCGACATCGACCTGGCCTACGCCAAGTTCCAGTCCGCCGTCGATCTGTCCGTCGACTCGTTCCGGGAGACCGTGCTCGGCTTCATGCGTGAGACGGGGGAGCTGCGACAGAAGCTCGGTCGTCCGACCCCTCCGGGGCAGTGATCGGGGCGGTGATGATCCGGCTGGGCACCACCGGCGCGTCCCGGCCCGTGCCCCGCCGACCGTCGCCACCTGACGATTGCTCGTGGTAGTCCCGCTCCACGTTGACCGACCAGACGTCGTGCGTACTCCCGGTGGCGATGTTCTCGGCGGTGAGCATGGCGGTCAGCATCGAGTGGTCCTGGTTGTTGTAGCGGTGCATGCCGTTGCGGCCCACCGGGTGCACGTTCGGCACCGCCTCGGCCAGCCAGGCCCGGATCACGTCCACGTTGTGCTGGTAGCGCTCGTCGTACACCGGGTAGGCCTTGGGCATGCGCACGACGTAGCCGGCCTCCACCACGCCGGGCCGAACCAACCCCAACCGCTCCAGCTCCGCGGTGGCGAGGGCCACCAGGTCGGCATCCGGGGTACGCCACATCTCGTCGTCCTCGAACACGAAGTACTCCAGGCCCAGGCAGGTGCGGCCGTCCTTGACGAGGTACGGCGACCAGGAGCCGAAGTTCTGGATCCGGCCCACCCGCACTCCCGGGTCGTGCACGTAGATCCAGTTGTCAGGGAACGAGAACTCCGCCGGCACGACCAGGGCGACAGTCAGGAAGTCGCGGTACCGCAGGTCGGCCGCGCAGGCCCGCACCTCCGGCGGCGCCGGCGGGTGAAGCGCGGTCACCAGCTCCGAGAGCGGCATGGACGAGATCACGTGGTCGGCCGCTTCGGTACGCTGCCCGCCCGCGCCGTTGACAGTCACGCTGATCGCCCGTCGTCGGGCCGGGTCGCGGTGCACCGCGGTGACCCAACTGCCGGTGGAGAGGCGACCGCCCCGTTCGCGGACCTGCTCGGCGCAGCGCTCCCACATCATCCCGGGCCCGTACTTCGGGTACTGGAACTGCTCGATCAGGCTCGTCACGTCGGTGCGCCGACCCCGGGGCAGCAGCGCGTTGCGGATCGCCGTGGCCAGCGACAGGTTCTTGATCCGTTGCGCCGCCCAGTCGGCCTGCAACCGGTTCGCCGGCATCCCCCAGACCTTCTCGGTGTACGTCTTGAAGAAGATCGAGTACAGCCGCCAGCCGAATCGGGCCGACACCCAGCCCTCGAAGTGTGACTGGTCCCGTGGTGGCCGCAGCCGGGCACGGGCGTACGAGCCGAGGCAGCGGGCGGCCTCCGGCAGGCCCAGGTTCCGCAGCGCGTTCATGGCGCTGAGCGGGTAGTTGAACAGGGCACCCCGGTAGAAGATGCGGCTCATCCGGGGCCGGGTCAGGAAGTCCTCGTCCGGCAGGATCTCGTGCCAGAACGCCTCCACCCGGGGCACCTTCGTGAAGAAGCGGTGCCCGCCGATGTCGAACCGCCACCCGTCGCGCTCCACGGTGCGACTGATCCCGCCGACCACCTCGTCGGCCTCGAACACCTGCACCGACCGGCCGTGCCGGAGCAACTCGTACGCCGCGGTGAGCCCGGCCGGCCCCGCACCGATGACCACCGTGCCGTTCTGCTCGCTCATGTTGGCGCGCTCCCTGTTCACCGCCATGGTTGAGGCGCGGCGTCTACCCGTTCTGCGCAGAATGTCACACTTAGCGGTAGCTGGTCCCCGCTTCGGCGGGGCGCGCTGCGGCGTACCACGAGAAGAGCGACTCCTCCGCACGGCCGGCGACCGGGGGAGCGGGGGAGCGGGGCGGATGGACCGGTGGCGGAGCGGCGCGGCGACCCTGGCCGTCCGGGCGGTCGCGGCAGGCCGCTTCGGAGCGCGCCTGGCCCGTCGGGTGCCGGCGCCCTGGGCGTACGTCATCTGCCTGTTCCTCGGCGCGAAGCTGCTGCTCACCCTGCTCGGGCTCCTGGTCCTGCACGCCTGGGACGGCGTCCCCGGAGCCCCGCCGGCGAACGAGGCGTTGATGTGGGCGCAACAACGGGAGATCTCCGGGCACCGGTGGATCTCCCTCTGGTTCGCCTGGGACTCGATGCTCTACCTGCGGCTGAGCACACTGCCCCTGACCGGGCCGTGGGTGGATTTCGGCTTCCCCCTGCTGTACCCGTTCCTGGCCCGGCCGGTCGGCGTGCTGCTGGGCGGCGACACCGCCCTCGCCCTGCTGCTGATCAGCAATGTCGCGTTCCTGCTGGCGCTCTGGTACGGCTACCGGCTGGCGGAGCTGCTACTCGGCGACGCCGACGCGGCCCGCCGGTTCACCAGGTACCTGGTGCTGCTGCCGACCGCGTTCCTGTTCCAGGCGGCGCTGACCGAGTCGCTCTTCGTCTGCCTCGCGTTGGCCGCGTTCTACTACGCCGAGCGACACCGGTGGCTGCTGGTCGGCGTGGTCGGCTACTTCCTGGCGATGAGCCGCTCCGTCGGCCTGCTCGTGGTGCTGCCACTGGCCCTGGTGCTGCTCCGGCAGCACGACTGGCGGCTCGGCCCGCGCGCCCTGCTCGGCTACCTGCGGATCGGCTGGCCGTTGCTGCTGCTGCCCGCCGGGTGGTTCACGTTCATGGCGTACTGCCGGTGGCGGGGTGGGGACTGGTTCGCCTACCAGCACGCCCAGCAGACCGGATGGGGCATCGAGGTGCAGAACCCCGTTCCGGTGCTGCTGAACGGGTTGGTCGGGGAGCCGAGTGACGCCGCTCGGGTGTGGTTCGCCGTGGCCGTCCTGGCCGTGCTGATCGCGGGGTTCCGCCGCCGGGAGCTGGCCTATCTGGTGTACGGCGTCCTCATGGTGCTGGTGCCGCTGTCGATGGGCCCGCCGGTGTACAAGAGCCTGCTGCGCTATCTGCTCGCCGCCTTCCCGGTGGCGCTGGTGCTGGCCCGCTGGACCCGGCGCGCCAGCGTCGACGTGTGGCTGACCGCGACGCTCGCCGTGGTGCAGGGCGTGCTGTTCGTGCTCTGGCTCACCTACTGGACTCACATGATCATCTGATCGGGCCAGGCCCCGGCGCGACCCCCGCCGCCGCACCTGTGCGAGCCTGCTACCCGTCGTTGGAAGTGCACAGTTCCAGGAGGCCCGGTGTTCGCCCTGCCGCTGACCGAGGACGTCGAGCTGCGCCCGCTGGACCCGTGGCGGGCCGAGGAGTTCCTCAGCCACCTCGACCGGGCCCGCCAGCACATCCAGCCCTGGGTGTCGCCGTCCTTCGTCGCCACCGACCTGCCGTCGGCCCGCGCGGTGCTGCAGCGGTACGCCGACCGTTGGGCCAGCGACAGCGGCGGCATCTGGGGGCTGTGGTGGCGGGGCACTCTCGTCGGTGGGGTCATGTTCGTGTCGTTCGACGTGACCCGGGGCGTCTGCGAGGTCGGTTGCTGGGTCGAGCCGGCGGCGCAGGGCAGGGGCCTGGTCGCCCCGGCGGTGCGCCGGATCGTCGACTGGGCGGTGCGCGAGCGCGGCATCCAGCGGGTGGAGTGGCGTACCAACGCCGACAACACCCGCAGCAAAGCCCTCGCCCACCGGCTCGGCCTGCGCCTCGACGGCACGCTGCGCCAGGTCAGCCCCGGTCCGCACGGTCGCATCGACCTTGAGGTCTGGTCGGTGCTGGCCGACGAGTGGCCCGCCGCGCCACTCAGCGTCCACTGACGACAGCGAATAGTTGTCATACCCGCGCGGCACCATGCATCCATGGCCGTCCCCGCGCTCACCCCTCATCCCGACCCGCCGCGTTCCGTGCCGCTGCGTGAGGCGCGCACCCGGTTCAGCCAGCTCGTCGCGCTGGCCGAGCTGACCGACGCGGTCACCGTCGTCACCCGCGACGGCGATCCCCGCCCGGTCGCCGCGATCGTCCCCGCCGCAGCCGCCCGCAGCGGCGCGCAGGCCCGCGCCGACGCCGACCGGCTCGCCACGGTCACCGCCGGTTGGGCCCGCCGCCTCGAGGAGCAGCACCGGCGCAGCAGTCAGCGGCACGCCGCCGAGCTGGGCGCGGTCCGCGCGGCCCTGGCCGAGGTGTGGGCCGAGCTGGATCGCCGGGTCGTCCCGGGCAGCGACCCGACGTTGGCCCGGCTGCGCGCCGCACACGCCGACCTGCTCGCGGGTTGACTCGCGTCCCCACTGCGTCCGGCCGCACCGGCTGAGGTGGGTCCCGCGCCGCATGTCCGGCGCCGCCCCGGCTGAGTCGCGCCCGCGCCGCATGTTCGGTGCCGCTCTGGCTGAGTCGCGCCCGCGCCGCGTGTGCGGTGCCGCTCTGGCTGACGACCTCCGCGTTGCCTGTGTCCGCGTTGGTTGGGAGGTGAGCCTGCGCGGGGCAGCGGCCGTCGGGTCAGCCAGTGGCCGGGTAGGCATGGGTCTCGGTCGCCTTGACCGCCACCCAGACCCGCTGGCCGGGGATCAGCCGCAGCTTGGCGGCGGCGGCCGGCGTGACGTCAGCGGCAACCCCGATCGGCCCGTCCAGTTGCACCCGCACGTTGTCACCGTGCCGTTGGACGCCGGCCACGGTGCCCGCCCAGGTGTTGCGCGGGCTGCCCTCCGGCCGGGCCGGGTGCAGAGCCACCGCGGCCGGGCGGAACGCCACGAACGCTTCGCCGTCCAACCGGTCGGCGACCGTGAGCGTCAGCTCCGGAGCGACCCGCACCCCGTGCCCGTCGGCGCGGCCCCGGTACAGGTTCAGCCCGACCAACCGGGCGACGTAGTCGGTGCGCGGACGGGCGGTGACGCTCGGCCCGTCGCCCTCCTGCACCACCCGGCCACCCTCCACGATGACCAGTCGGTCGGCCAGCGCCAGCGCGTCCAGCGGGTCGTGAGTGACCAGCACCGTCGCGCCCGCATGGGCGGACAGATGTCGGTGCAGCTCCGCGCGGGTGTCCAGCCGGGTGCGGGCGTCCAGCGCGGCGAGCGGCTCGTCCAGCAGCAGCAGCGACGGTGCCACGGCCAGCGCGCGGGCCAGCGCCACCCGCTGCGCCTGACCGCCGGAGAGCTGCCGGGGCCGTCGCTGCGCCTGCGCGTCAAGCCCGACCCGACCCAGCCACTCCCGGGCCGTGGCGCGGGCGGCCCGCCGCTCGACGCCGTGCCGGCGCGGCCCGAAGGCCACGTTGTCGAGTGCGCTGAGGTGCGGAAAGAGCAGGTAGTCCTGGAAGACCACGCCGATCGACCGGCGCTCGGTGGGCACCCAGCCCCCGGTCGCCGGGCGGTCCAGGTCGACGCCGTCGAGGGTGACGTGCCCGTCGGTGAGCGGATGTAGCCCGGCCAGCGCCCGCAACGCGGTGGTCTTGCCGGCGCCGTTCGGGCCGAGAAGCGCCACCACTTCGCCCGGCGCTACCCGCAGCGGCACGTCGAGTCGGAAGGCGCCCCGGTCGACGACGAGGCGGGCGTCGAGGAGCCGACCGGTCATGCGGTGGTCATCCAGCGGTCCCGCAACGCCACCAGGATGCCTACCGACACGACGAGCAGCACCAGGCTGAGCACGATCGCGGACTCCAGGTCGGTCTCCAACGCCAGGTAGACGGCGAGCGGCATGGTCTGCGTCCGACCGGGGTAGTTGCCGGCGAAGGTGATGGTGGCACCGAACTCGCCGAGCGCCCGCGCCCAGCACAGCACCGCCCCGGCGGCCAGACCGGGCGCCACCAGCGGCAGTGTGACGTGGGTGAAGGTGGTCCACCGGCTGGCGCCCAACGTCGCCGCGGCCTCCTCGTAGCGGTGGTCGGCGGCGCGCAGCGCACCCTCGACGGCGATCACCAGGAACGGCATGGCGACGAACGATTCGGCCAGCACGACACCCGCCGTGGTGAACGGCAGGGTGATGCCGAACGTGGCGTCGAGCCAGCCGCCGACCAGGCCACGCCGACCGAAGACCAGCAACAACGCCACCCCACCGACCACCGGCGGCAGCACCAGCGGCACGGTGACCAGGGCGCGTACCAGCCGACGGCCGGGAAACTCGACCCGGGCCAGAACCCAGGCGAGCGGCACCCCGAGCAGGAGGCAGAGCGCGGTGGCCAGAGTGGCGGTCTGCACCGACAGCCGCAGAGCGGTCAACGCGCCCGGCTCGGTGAGCCGCTCCGGCAGAGTCGTCCACGGTGCCCGGATCAGCAACCCGGCCAACGGCAGGACGAGGAACAGCAACCCCAGCCCGGCGGGGATCAGCAGAGCCGCCGGTACCCGCCCCCGCCGTCGGGGCGTGGCTCGCCTGCGGGGTGCGTTGTGGTCGTGGTCGCGGGGTGTGGTGTGGTCGTGGACCGGCCTCACGGAGCCTGGAACCCCGCCTCGGCAAGGACCGCCTGCGCCGGCGCCGAGCGGACGTACGCGACGAAAGCCCGTGCGCCGTTCGGATTCGGCCCGTCCTTCAGCGCGACGATCGGGTAGTCATTGATCGCGCGCGCCGACTCGGGAAACTCCACGCCGGTCACGTCGGCGCTCGCCGCCCGCGCGTCCGTGCGGTAGACCAGCGCCGCGTCGACCTCGCCGAGCTTCACCTTGGCGAGCGCGCCCTTGACGTCGCGCTCCAGGGTGACCGGTGTCAGGGCGACGCCTGCCGCGTCCAGGGCGGTGCGGGCCGCCGCGCCGCAGGGCACCTGACTGGCGCAGAGCGCCACCTTCACACCTTGGCGGGTCAGGTCGGTCAGGCCGGCCAGCGCCTTCGGATTGCCCCGGGGAACGGCGATCACCAACTGGTTGCGGGCGAAGGTGCCCGGTGTGCCGTCGGCGTTGCCGGCCTCGGTGACCGTGGTCATGTTCGCCGGCGCGGCCGAGGCGAACACGTCGGCGGGCGCGCCCTGGGTGATCTGGTTGGCCAGGGCGGAACTGCCGGCGAAGTTGAAGGTCACGCTGCTGCCCGGGTTGGCGGCCTCGAAGTCCTTCCCGATGCGGGTGAACGACTCGGTCAGCGAGGCGGCCGCGAACACGGTCACCGTGCCGGTCACCCGGCCGTCCCCGCTCTCACCGGTTGCCTGGTCATCGCCCGCACCGCAGCCGGCCACCACCAGCACGGATGCCACCAGTACGGCCACCGCCGTACGCCTGCCCCGCGTGTTCATGCGTCCGACCTTCCCCGAGTTCATCCGCCCGACTGTCTGCGAGTTCATCCGCCTTGCCGTTCCCGCGTTCATCCGGCCGACCGTCCCCGGGCCGGGGCGGGTGCGGCCCGCTCCACCACGACCGTGGTCGACTTGATCACCGCGACGGCCACCGACCCGACCCGCAGGTCGAGCTCGTCGACAGCCTCTCGGCTCATCAGCGACACGACCCGGAACGGGCCCGCCTGGATGTCGACCTGGGCCATCACCGTGTCCTTGCGGACGTCGACGACGATGCCGCGCAACCGGTTGCGGGCCGAGGAGAACTCGGCGCCCGCGTCCGGGTCGGCGGCCTGAGCGCGAGCGAACGCCGCCAGGTCGACACCGTCGACGACCCGGTGGCCGTGCTCGTCGCGCCCGGCCGTCAAGCGCCCGGCGTCCACCCACCGGCGAATGGTGTCGGCGCTGACGCCGAGCAGGTCGGCGGCCTCCCCGATCCGGTACGTCGTCACCCGCTCACCATAACGCCCGCACTTGCCAGGGCGGAAGCCCGAGATGAGCCGCAAACGCATGGACAGCTGAGTGTTGAGACCAGCATCTGCGTCTGCGTCCCGTGCCTCGGGACGCCTGCGGCTTCCGTAGGGCCACGTCCGCATGATCGTGCTCGAACCAGGAAGTAGTGGTGTCGACGTTCGATGAGGCCACTACATCCTGGTTCGAGCACGATCTTGGCGCGGGGCGCGGGGCGCGGGGCGCGGGGCGCGGGGCGCGGGGCGCGGATCTTGACGCGGGAGCGCGGCGGGGTGCGGGGTGACGGGCGGGCTCGGGGGAGCCCGCCCGTCGTGACGGTCAGCAGTTGCGGAGTTCGGGGGACTGGTTGAGCAGTTGGCCGCGGGTCGACACGAAGCGGCGGTAGCGCTCACTGTCGACCGCCGACGGGCGGAACGCGGCGACGCGGTGGCAGTTCTGGAAGGCCAGGCGTACGCCGAAGTGCCGTTCCAGGCCGGCGCGGATCGCGTCGCTCGCCAGCGCGCGGAGCAGTTGACCCCGGTCGGCGTCGGTGGGCGGCGCGACGACGTTGTCGGCCAGGTCGGCGTCGCCTGCCTCCAGTTCGGCGACCACCCGGCTGACGGTGGCCCAGGCGTAGGGCAGTGAGTCACGGACGCAGGCGATGAACGCCTCGTCGTCGACGGGGCCGCGTTCGGCGGCGTCGAGCAGTGCGGGCGGGACGGTGAGCGACATGGTTCTCCTCCGCTTCAGCTAATGATTACCGTTTTCGATAACGGCGTCGACTGAGCAGACCACGTCTGTCGGACGACGTCAACGATGTCCCGGCGCGCCGCGCCGCGACCCACGCGCCCAGCGCGTGCGGGGGCGCGCCCGCGCAGAGCCCATGCGACAGCGCCGCGCGCCCAGCGCGTGCGCGTCAGTTGGTGAAATGCGAGGGCGTCAGGGTCTGCGGGGGTGGCCTTTGAGGTGCCGGCCCAGCTCGCGGGCAATTTCCCGGTTGGCGTCGCGCTCGGCGAGTGTCTGCCGCTTGTCGTAGGAGCGCTTGCCCTTGGCCAGGGCCAGCTCGACCTTGGCGAAGCCGTTCTCGAAGTACATCGACAGCGGAACGAGGGTCACACCGCCCTCGCGGACCTTGTCCAGGATCCGGTCGATCTCGGCCCGGTGCAGCAGCAGCTTGCGGTTGCGGCGCGGGGCGTGGTTGGTCCACGTGCCGTAGGCGTACTCGGCGATGTGCAGGCCGTACAGCACGATCTCGCCGTCGCGCTCGTGCGCGAACGCGTCCACCAGCGAGGCCCGTCCCTCGCGCAGTGACTTCACCTCGGTCCCGACCAGCACGATGCCCGCCTCGTACGTGCGCAGCACGGTGTACTCGTGCCGGGCCTTCTTGTTCGAGGCGATCAACCGGCGTGCGGGCGGCTTGGACGGGGTCACCTGGCGACGATATCCGGCCGCCGGGGCAGCGGTACCGGCCGGCTCAGTCGCGCGCCTGCCGCTCGGGGCGTAGTCGTGCGGTCAGGTCCCGTACCGCGTCCGAGAACGCCTCCTGCGACTCACACGGCCAGTGCCCCAGGATCGGTGGGGGAACGCTGTCGCTGGGCGCCGGTACGACGTCCTGCGGGTCGGTCAACCGCCGGTCCACCGTCGCCGCCGGCCCGGTCAGCGTCTCGGCCTCCCCGGGACGGTGGGACGCGAAGATCCAGCCGCCGATCGGGTCGGTGTCGCGCCACAGGTTGATCCAGCGCCAGCCGATCCGCTCGCCGATCTCCCGCAGCGCCGGTTCGTCGGCGTACGCCGGGAACAGCCGGGAGTACAGCCGGCCCAGCGGTGACCCGTAGGTCAGCAGGGCGACCCGGTGGGTGATCCGGGTGGGTAGTTGCAGAACCGTGGCGGCGAGCAGCACCGAGCCGTGGCTGTGTCCGGCCAGCAGTACACCCTGGCCCTGTTCCACCAGGTAGGAGATTCGCTTGGCCAGCTCCGGCACGGCCCGCTCGGCGTAGCAGGGCGGCGCGAACGGGTGCGCCGCGCGTGGCCAGAAGGTGCCGAGATCCCAGAGCACACCCACGTAGCGACGGAACTGCGCTGTCCGGTACGCGAAGATGCCGCCCACCACCAGGCCGAGCAGGATCGCGGCGATCACGTAGCTACCCGACCCGATCAGGAAGTTGACCATGCCCTCCGGCACGCCGACGTAGCGCTGCGCCACGTCGCCGGGCAGGAGCTGGAGCAGGCCGAGCAAGCTGGTGGCCAGGCCGAGCGCCGCCAGGCCGGCGTACACCACGGAGAGCGGTTCCAGCCGCTCGGTGAAACGGGCCCGGGCCACCGCCTGCTCGACCCGCCGCAGCCGGTCCGCGGCCTGGGGCGGCGCGTGCGGAAAGTCGGCGGCCACGATCGCCCGCGCAGCCCGCCGCCGTCCGCGCCGGGTCACCCTGGTGACCACGCCGGCCACCAGCAGCGCGGTCACCACCGACAGGAAGAACGAGAAGATCGCCCATTTGTACGCCAGCGGTGGGCTGGTCTCCAGGCCGTCCGCGGTCGTCCCGTCGCGATCGAGCAGGTCCGACACCCGGTAGACCAGCTCGGCGGAGAACGCCACGGCGAGCCCGGCCGAGATCGTCATGAAGACGGGCGCTCCCAACGCGCGCAGCGGCGCCCTGCGCTGCCCGCCACCCCGCTGCCCGCCACCCCGCCGCGCGAGCACCAGCGCGGCGAGCGCGGCCACCAGCACGGTCTGGCTGACGAACAGCCAGGCCACGATCGCGCTGTATCCGGGCAGCACCCCGCCCTGCGGCCACGGCGCCGGGCTGATGACGACGTGCACGATCACCAGCATCGTCACGCCGCAGGCGATCGTGCGCAGCCCGCGGAACACGCCGTCCACCCGGGGCGACGGGTCGGTGCGGTCGATGCTCGGCACCACGGTGACCAGGACCAGGCAGCTCAGCAGCACCACCCCGGTGGCAGTCAGCAGGATCACCATCACCCATGAGGAGTGCTGGCTGGCTCGCGCGGCCAGCAGGCTGCCGCTCAGCGTGGCGAACGCCGCCGCGACGTGGGCCGAGCGCAGCCGACCCACCAGCGGTTCGCCGTCCCACTGCCCGACGGCGCTCAACTGGTGTTTCGACGCCGGCGTCGACGGCGTCCGGAACGCGTCGAACGAGTGGCTCGGACGGGCGCCGAGCCACCAGACGAGCGCGATGGCGGCGACCGGCACGATCGCCAGCACACCCAGGCGCAGCCCGACCGGGCGCCCGCCGAGCCAGGACAGCCAGCTCCGGCCGGCCAGGCACGACGGGGTGCCCATGCAGCGCCAGGCGATCAGGTCCAGCGCCACCCCGACGATGGAGAGCACGTAGAGCACTGTGAGAGTGAGGGCGAGCACCCGACACAGCGCCATGAAGCCGCGCTTCGAGACGGTGTTCGCCGGGCGCATCCAGAGCGCCACGTTGCAGAGCATGAACGGCAGAAGGAAGACCAGCGACAACGTCCGCACCGCCGTGCCGGACGGCAGATCACTCCAGCGGTACGCCTCCAGCGTCACCCCGTCCGTCCCGGTGGAGTCCGGATAGCCGGGACGCGGTCGGTAGAACCCACCGCTGCGGTCACCGGCAACCTGGTGCACGTGCGGCCGGTCCAGCACCTGATCCGCCCCAGCGCCGGAGACACCGTGCACCCGCAGCTCCACGATCCCGCCCGACGTCGTCGGTCCGGTCGGTGTCGCGTCCGCCATGGGCCCCCCGAGGTGTGCGCGGCGACCGGGCGGGTCGTCGATGTCCGGCCACCCGCGCGGCTCCCCGGCTTACCCGTCTCCGAGGCGATCAACCGTGGCCCGGCCCCGGCGGTGGTGCGGTCGACCCTCGTCAGGTGATTTCATGGCGCCATGGCGAACCCGGTGATCCTGACCGTCGACGACGATCCCGTGGTGTCCCGGGCGGTCGCCCGGGACATCCGGCGCCGCTACGGCGACCGCTACCGGGTGCTCCGGGCGTCCTCCGGGCCGGAGGCGCTGGACGCGCTGCGCGAGGTCAAGCTGCGCGGCGAACAGGTGGCTCTGCTGCTGGCCGACCACCGCATGCCGGAGATGACAGGCGTCGAGTTCCTCGAAGCGGCCATGGACATCTTCCCGGCCGCCCGTCGGGTGCTGCTCACCGCGTACGCGGACACCGACGCCGCGATCGAGGCCATCAACGTGGTCGACCTGGACCACTACCTGCTCAAGCCCTGGCATCCGCCGGAGGAGAAGCTGTACCCGGTGGTGGACGGGCTGCTGGAGGCGTGGGCGGTCACCCCGGACGCGGCCAGCGCGGAGATCCGGGTCGTCGGGCACCGCTGGTCGGCGCCGTCGTTCAAGGTCCGTGACTTCCTGGCCCGCAACCTGGTGCCGTACCGGTGGCTGTTGTCCGACGACCCGGAGGGCGTCCGGCTGCTCGACGCGGCCGGGGCCACCGAGGCGGACGTGCCGCTCGTGGTGACGCCCGAGGGCAAGGCGTTGGTCGCCCCGAGCGAGGCCGAGCTGGCCGCGCTTGCCGGGTTGACCGTGGTGCCGGCGTGTGACTTCTACGACCTGGTGGTGATCGGCGGTGGCCCCGCCGGTCTCGGCTCGGCGGTGTACGGCGCGTCGGAGGGGCTGCGCACCGTTCTCGTGGAGCGACGGGCGACAGGCGGTCAGGCCGGGCAGAGCAGCCGGATCGAGAACTACCTGGGTTTCCCGGACGGCGTGTCCGGAGCGCAGTTGACCGATCGGGCCCGGCGGCAGGCGGTCAAGTTCGGCGCCGAGCTGCTCAGCGCCCGGGAGGTGGTCGGTCTCAGCGAGGCCGGCGGCGCCCGGCTGCTGCGCTTCGGCGACGGCAGCGAGATCGCCGCGCACACCGTGGTGCTGGCCACCGGGGTGTCGTACCGGGTGCTCGACGCCCCGGGGCTTGCCGACTTCACCGGGCGGGGGGTGTTCTACGGCGCCGCCGCGACCGAGGCGCCGAGCTGCGTCGAGCAGGACGTCTACATCGTCGGCGGGGCCAACTCCGCCGGCCAGGCGGCGGTCCACTTCTCCCGGTACGCGTCGAGGGTGCATCTGCTCATCCGTGGCGCGGACCTGACCGCGTCGATGTCGCGTTACCTCATCGACCAGCTGGAACGGATCGACCGGATCACCGTGCACCCGCACACCGCAGTGGTCGGCGGGGCGGGGGAGGACCACCTGGAACGGCTCACCCTCTGCGACACCCGCACCGGGGAGGCCCGCTCGGTCGACACCTCCTGGCTGTTCATCTTCATCGGCGCGGAGCCCCGTACCGACTGGCTGGACGGGGTGCTGGTCCGCGACGGGCGTGGGTTCATCGTGACCGGCCCGGACCTGATCGCCGGGGGGCGGCGGCCGGCCGGCTGGTCGCTGTCGCGCGATCCGTACCACCTGGAGACCAGCGTGCCGGGGGTGTTCGCCGCCGGCGACGTGCGGGCCGAGTCGGTCAAGCGGGTCGCCTCGGCAGTCGGCGAGGGTGCGATGGCGGTGTCGCTGGTGCACCGCTACCTGGAAGCCCAATGAGCCGGTCCCGACGAGCAGAGGAGTCCCAGTGACCAAAGAGTCCGACCGGCTGACACCGGCGCAGTTGCGCACCCTGTTCCTGTTCGAGGCGCTCGACGACGGGCAGCTCGACTGGCTGGCCGAGCACGGTCGGGTCGAGCAGCGCGCCGGGGGCACCCTCGTGTACGGCGAGGGCGAGCCCGCCACCTGTTTCTTCGTGCTGGTGCGCGGGGCGGTGGCGTTGAGTCGCCTGGTGCGCGGTGACGACGTCGAGGTCAGCCGGACCGACCAGCGCGGGGTGTACGGCGGGGCCACCCAGGCGTACCTGGGTGATCAGGTCGAGCAGATCTACCGCAACAGCCTGCGGGCGGTGACCGACGCGGACTTCTTCGTGCTGCCGGCTGAGGATTTCGCGTACGCCCTGCGGTCCTGGTTCCCGATGCCCATGCACCTGCTGGAGGGGTTGTTCTTCGGGATGCGCGACAGTCAGGCCATCGTCGGCGAGCGAGAGCGGCTGCTGGCCCTCGGTTCGCTCTCGGCGGGGCTGACCCACGAGCTGAACAACCCGGCCGCAGCGGCGGTGCGGGCCACGTCGGTGCTGCGGGACCGGGTCGCCGGGATGCGGCACAAGCTCGCCATGATCGCCGATGGGCGGCTCGACGGCAGCGCCCTGCACGGCCTGGTCGCGTTGCAGGAGGAGGCGGTCGCCCGGGTGGCCACCGCGCCGAAGTTGACCCCGATGGCCACCGCCGACGCCGAGGACACCCTCACCGACTGGCTGGAGGAGCACGGGGTCGGCGGGGCCTGGGACCTGGCCCCGATCCTGGTCGGCGGTGGGCTCGACGCGGCCTGGCTGGCGCAGGTGAAGGCCGCGGTCGGGGCCGCGGACCTGGAGGCGGCGGTGCGCTGGCTCACCTACACCGTCGACACCGAGCTGCTGATGCGTGAGATCGGCGACGCGGTCACCCGGATCTCCGGGCTCGTGGGCGCCGCCAAGCAGTACTCGCAGCTGGATCGCGCGCCGCACCGGGTGGTGGACGTGCACGACCTGCTCGACGCCACGCTGGTGATGTTCAAGGGCAAGATCCCCGCCGAGGTCAAGCTGGTCCGCGAGTACGACAGGGGCATCCCACCGGTCCCGGCGTACGCGGCCGAGCTGAACCAGGTGTGGACGAACCTGATCGACAACGCGTTGGGCGCGATGGGGGAGAAGGGCGTGCTGACCGTCCGCACCGGACGGATCGGCGACCTGCTGGCGGTGGAGATCACCGACACCGGGCCGGGCATCCCGCCGGCGGTGCGTCCGCGCATCTTCGAGCCGTTCTTCACCACGAAGCCGGTCGGCGCGGGCACCGGCCTGGGGCTGGACATCTCGTACCGGATCGTGGTGCACAAACACCACGGCGACATCCGGGTGGAGACCGAGCCGGGACGAACCACCTTCCGGGTGCTGCTGCCGGTCACCGAGGGCTCACCGGGCGAGCCACACGACGCGCCGACTACCTAGAGACAGTGGGTGGTCGCGGGCAGTAGTCTCGGGCGGCGTTTGTGATCCCCGCCCCGAGGAGGGTCCGTGGAGTCGATGGCCCGCCAGCGCACCGCTGCCGAGGACGACGACCAGCCGATCGACCCGCCCGCCGACAGCCCAGTGCTGCCGGAGTTGGAGGACGCCGCCTGGATGCACCATGCGAGCACGTTCGCGCACACCAGCTTCTGGTCGGTGGCCCGGCGGCTGCCCCGGCTGGTTCGCGAGGCGGTGGCGCTGGCCTGGGCCACCAACCGTGTGGACACTCTCGCCTCCATCGGTCTGAACGTCGCCGCCGGGGTGATGACCACCTTCGGCCTGCTCGCCACGACCTCCGTACTGCGGGAGTTGTTCGCCGCCGGACCCACCCCGGACCGGGTGCGTTCGGCCCTGCCGGCGCTGATCGTGGCCGCGGCGGCGGTCTCGGCGCGCGGCGGCCTCACCATCGCGGCCGGTTGGGCCCAGGCCCGGCTGACCCCGCAGATCAACTACCAGGTGGAGCTGCGGCTGTTCGAGGCCACCACCGCAGTCGACCTGGCAGCGTTCGACGACGCCGGGTTCGCCGAGGAGATGGACCGGGTGCGCGATCGAGGGATGGGGGAGGCGGCGTGGATCGTCGACCACACCGTCAACCTGGTCACCGGCGTGGTCGGCATGCTCGCCACCGCCGTGGCGGTGACCGTCATCCAGCCGCTGCTGCTGCCCTGCCTGTTGCTCGCGGCGGTGCCCCAGGCGATCACGGCGGTGCGGATGGCTCGCCGGGAGTATCTGGCGATGCTGGCCCGGATCACCCGCCGACGGCGGATGTGGATGCTCGCCCACCTGATGGCCAACCGGCACACCGCCGCCGAGGTGCGGGCCTACCAGATGCGCGACTTTCTGCTCGCCGAGTACCGCAGCGTGATGGCCGTCGAGACCCGCGCCCAGCTGCGGCTGGTCCGCTCGCAGGCGGGCACCCGGGTGACCGGTGCCACAGTGGCGGGGCTGGCCACCTTCGGGGTGTACGCCGTGCTCGGCGGCCTGCTGCTGACCGGGATGGTCGCCCTCGCCGCCGCGGCGACAGCCCTGCTCGCCCTGCAGTCCGCGCGGACCAGCCTGGGCGTCGCGGTCGTCGCCACGAACTCGCTGTACGAGGACGCCCTCTACTACCAGGACTACCGCGATTTCCTGGCCCGCGCCCACGCCCGGGTACCGAGCGGCGGCGACCGGGTGGCCGACGCCGTCGACGTGATCGAGGTGGACGAGGTGAGTCTGAGCTACCCAGACACCGACGCGCCGGCGGTGGACCAGGTCAGCCTGACCATCCGCCGCGGCGAGGTGATCGCGCTGGTCGGTGAGAACGGCTCGGGCAAGACGACCCTGGCCAAGCTGATCGCCGGGCTCTACCAACCGACCGGTGGGGTGATCCGGTGGGACGGCGTCGACGCCGCCGAGCTGGACCCGCGCGCTCTCGGCGCCCAGGTGGCGGTGATGACCCAGGAGTGGTGGAAGTTCCCGTTCACGGCTGGGCAGAACATCCGCGTCGGGCGGCACGACCGCGCCCCGGACCGCCCCGGCCCCACCGTGCAGGAGGCGGCCAGCGCGGCCGCCGCGCACGACATGATCGTCGGCCTGCCGCACAGCTACGACACCCTGCTCGACCGGGAGTTCAAGGACGGCCATGAGCTGTCCGGCGGGCAGTGGCAACGACTGGTCGCCGCCCGGGGCCTCTACCGCGACGCGGCCCTGCTGATCTGTGACGAACCCTCGGCGGCCCTGGACGCCCGCGCCGAACACGCCCTGTTCCAACACCTGCGCCGCCACCCCGACCGGGCGGTCGTTCTGATCACCCACCGGTTGGCCAACGTCCGGCACGCCGACCGGATCTTCGTACTGGAGCGGGGCCGCCTCGTCCAGCAGGGCAGTCACGACGAGCTGATGGCGGCCGGCGGCCTCTACCGGGAGCTGTTCGAACTCCAGGCCAGCGGCTACCTGACCGGCGTCGGCGAAGCCCACCCCCACTGACCCTCGGGAGTACCCCCTGCGCGGTCAGGCGGGCTGGTTGGGGGTGAGGAAATCGGCGAGTACCCGGGTGTGGGTGGAGAACGCCAGCTCGACCGGGTCGGTGAGCACCAGCCACTCGGTCGCTTCCTCGGTCGGCGTCGACGGTGACAGATCTCCGGCGGCCCGCTCGGGCAGCACTCCGAAGATCATCATCGTTCCGCCCGCCGGTGCGGTGTGCACCGCGAACAGGCGGGCGTCCTCGGCCGAGGCGATCAGGCCGGTCTCCTCCCGCAGCTCACGGACGAGTGCGTCGGACCACTCCTCGCCGTACTCGATGAAGCCGCCGGGCAGCGCGAGCAGGCCGCGGGCGGGCTCGATGTCCCGGCGGACCACCACCACACCCAGGCCCTCGGCCGTGCGGACCGGCAGCACCGCGACCGCCACCGGCAGCGGGTTGCGCCAGACGGTCTCGCCGCAGACCGCGCAGACCCGCGGCCATTCGGCGGCCGCCGGGTAGGCGGCGCCGCAGTAGGAGCAGTGCGAGTACGGCGTGCCGGTCATGCCGCAGCACGTTACTCGGACCGCTCCCCACCCCGGCCCGCCGTGCCGCCGCCCCTCGGTGCTGGGACGTCGACCCCGCCGCCGCGCCCCTCAGGCCGCCGGGGTGCCCGTGTAGAAGGCGGTGGTGCGTTCGGCGGCGGCCTTCGCCTCGTCGGCGTCGGTGCCGGCGGCGATGCTCGCCTCGCCCCACCGGTGGCTGCTGAGCTCAATGGCCCGTCGTCCCTCGGTGGAGGCGGTCCACTCGGCGCCCTGCTCCGGGGTGATTCCGCTGCCGTCGCCGGCCAGGTGCGAGGCGAGGCCGAGCAGCCCGAGGTCCCAGCCGACACCGACCGCGCCCGGCCCGAACTGGGCCCACCGGTCCTGGTCGACGTGGGCGATGTGGTCCAGGTCGAGGCGGGCCTGCTCGTCGCCGACCGCTGTGACCCGCACCTCGATCCAGCTCACCTCGTCGCCGTACTCCCAGGTGGCGGTGAAGCGGTGCGGTGGCTCGCAGCTCTCGATGGTGCCGTGGGCGTTGCCCTGGAGCTCGTACGTGCCGCCCAGCCGCAGGTCGCCGGTGATCGGCAGGAACCAGCGCGGGATGCGGTCGGCGCTGGTGCAGGCGTCCCACAGGTCCTCGGCCGTCGCCTGGTAGGTCTGGCTGATCGTGGTGACCCGCGCCTCGCCGGCTTCCAGGGTGCGGCTGCCGACCTTGCGCTGGACGGCGTTGATCTGCTCGGTGGCGTCGAACATCAGGTGTTCCTCTCGTCGGGTGGGTCGGCGGGCCCGCGCAGTCGACGCTCACGTCGGCCGCGGGCCAGCTCGGTGGCGAGTGCCGCCAGGGGTGGGGTCCAGAACCGGCGGAAGTGCTCCAGCCAGCCGTCGACCTCGCGCAGTGGGCGTGGGTCGACCGCGTAGAGCCGCCGGGTGCCCTCCGGCCGCACGGTGGCGAAGCCGTTGTCGCGTAACACCTTGAGGTGCTGGGACACGGCGGGCTGGGAGATGCCGAACTCCTCGCGGATGACCGCGCTGACCGCACCGGCACTCTGCTCGCCACCGGCGAGCAGCTCCAGGATGCGGCGCCGGACCGGATCGCCCAGCACGTCGAAGGCGTGCACGTCGACAGTTGTATCACCAGCGGCTTATTTAAGCCAAGTCTGATACTCCGATGAGCTTGTCCAGCCGGATCGGCAGCTCCCGGATCCGTACGCCTGTCGCGTGGTGCACCGCGTTGGCGACCGCCGCCGCGGCGCCGACGATGCCGATCTCGCCGATGCCCTTCACCCCGGCCGGGTTCAGCTCGTCGTCGCGCTCGTCCAGCCAGTACGCCTCGATGGACTCCACGTCCGCGCAGCCGGTGATGTGGTACGTGGCCAGGTCGTGGTTGACCCAGTCGCCGTACCGCTCGTCGAGCAGGCCCTCCTCGTGCAGCGCCATCGACAGCCCCATCGTCATGCCGCCGATGAGCTGGCTGCGCGCCGTCGTCGGGTTCACCACCCGCCCCGCGGCGAACACGCCGAGCATCCGGTTCAGCCGCACCTCGCCGGTGTCCGCGTCGACCCGTACCTCCACGAACTGCGCCCCGTACGCGTACCGGGGCAGCGCGGGCTGCCCGCCCACCTCCTCGGTGGTGTCCGCCTCGCCGGTCACCTCGCCGGTCCGCGGCACTCCGTCGCGCAGCTTCTCGCGCAGCGCCTGAGCGGCGCGCATCACGGCCCAGCTCCAACTGGCGGTGCCCATCGAGCCGCCGGCCAGGGCGGCGGTCGGCAGCTCGCTGTCACCGATGCGGATCTCCACCCGCTCCGGCGGCACCCCGAGGGCGTCGGCGGCCACCTGCCACATCGCCGTCCGGGCACCGGTGCCGATGTCGGTGGCGTTGATCTGGACCAGGAAGCTCCCGTCGGGCCGGGCGGTGGCCGTCGCCGAGGACGGCCGGGAACGGGCCGGGTAGCTCGACCCGGCCACCCCCGTCCCGATCAGCCAGCGCCCGTCGCGCACGGACCGGGGCGACGGATCACGGCCGGCCCAGCCGAACCGCTCTGCGCCCTCGCGCAGGCAGGCCACCAGGTTGCGGCTGGTGAACGGGCGTCCCTGGTCGGGGTCGACAGCGGTGTCGTTGCGGATGCGCAGCTCCACCGGGTCGATGCCGACGGCAATGGCCAGCTCGTCCAGCGCGGACTCCAGGGCGTACGCGCCGGGGCACTCGCCCGGGGCGCGCATCCAGAACGGCGTGGGTACGTCGAGGCGGGCCACCCGGTGCGTGGTGCGGCGGTGCGGTGCGGCGTACATGCTGCGGGTGTAGACGGCGGTCTGTTCGGCGAACTCCCGCACTGTCGAGGTCTGGCTGATCGCGTCGTGGCAGATGGCGGTGAGTTGGCCGTCGGTGTCGGCGGCGAGGCGCACGCGCTGAATGGTGGGTGTGCGGTAGCCGACAGGTCCGAACAGTTGCTGGCGGGTCAGCGCCAGCTTGACCGGGCGGTCCACGTGTCGGGCGGCGAGGGCGGCCAGCACCACCGAGGCCTTGGCGTACCCCTTGCTGCCGAAGCCGCCACCGACGTGCTGGGCGACGACCCGGATCGACTCCGGTGGCAGCTCGAACAACTCGGCAAGCGTGGCGCGCACCGGCGTCGCGCCCTGGGTGGAGTCGTGCACCAGGAGCCGTCCGTCGTGCCACTGCGCGGTCGTGGCGTGCGGCTCCATCGGGTTGTTGTGGTACGCCGGTGTCCGGTACGTGACGTCCACCCGCACCGGGGCGGCCGCGTACCCGGCGTCGAAGTCACCCTCGGCGGTGTCCGTCGGATAGCTGGGGTTGACCTGGTCCGGCTTGTACAGACCGGGGTGGTCATCGGTGAGCACGGTGCTGTGCGGGCCGGTGTCGTAGTCGATCCGGACCAGTCGGGCGCCCTCGCGGGCCGCTTCCAGGCTGGTGGCCACCACCACGGCGACGTACTGCCCCCGGTAGTGCACGGTCGGCTCCTGCAACAGCCGCAGCTCCGGCTGCGGGCCCGGCGCCATCCGGGGCGCGTTGCCGTGGTGCACCACGGCCAGCACACCAGGCGACGCCAGCGCCTCCGTCGTGTCGATCCGGGTGATCCGACCCCGCACCACAGTCGACGGGACCGCCCAGCCGTAGCTGACCCCGTCCACCGGGTACTCCACCGCGTACCGGGCCGTGCCGGTGACCTTCGCGGGGCCCTCCAACCGGGGGTACGCCCGTCCGACCGCCCCGGCGCTCACGACGCCGCCTCGTTGGCCAGCTCGGTGAGCGCCCGCACGGTGATGGCCCGGGTCAGCGGCACCTTGAAGCCGTTGTGCCGGAGTGGGCGCGCCTCGGCCAGTTCGGCGTCGGCGGCCCGTGCCGCAAGCTCCGGGCTGAACGGGCGGCCGCGCAGTTCCTCCTCGGCCCGGTACGCCCGCCACGGTCGGTGCGCCACCGCCCCGTACGCCAGACGCACGTCGCGGACCACGTCCCCGTCGAGGTCCAGCACCGCGGCCACCGAGCCGGCGGCGAAGGCGAACGAGGCCCGGTCGCGCACCTTGAGGTACGTCGAGCAGCGCGCGGCCGGCAGTGGCGGCAGCCGGACGGCGGTGATCAGCGTGCCCCGGGCCAGGGTGGTCTCCCGTTCCGGGTGGGTGCCGGGGGAGCGGTAGAGGTCGGCGATCGGGATGTCGCGGGGGCCGTCGGTCTCGTGCACCTCCACCACCGTGTCGAGGGCGGCCAGGGCGACGGCCAGGTCGGACGGGTGGGTGGCCACGCACTGCTCGGACCAGTCCAGCACCGCCAGGTCGCGGTTCTGCCCGTGCAGGGCGGCGCACCCACTGCCCGGCTCCCGTTTGTTGCACGCCTTCCCGGTGTCCTGGAAGTAGACGCAGCGGGTGCGCTGCAACAGGTTGCCGCCGGTGGTGGCCATGTTGCGCAGTTGCCCGGAGGCGGCGGCGAGCAGGGCGCGGGCCAGCACCGGGTAGTCGCGGCGCACCACCGGGTGGGCCGCGAGGTCGCTGTTGCGCACTGTCGCGCCGATCCGCAGCCCGCCGTCGGGCATCTCCTCGACGGTGTCGAGCGGGAGTCGGGTCACGTCCACCAGCACGTCGGGGCGTTGCACCCCGAGTTTCATGAGGTCCACCAGGTTGGTCCCGCCACCCAGGTAGGCGGCCTGCGGTTCGGCCGCCAGCACGGCGACCGCGTCGGCCACGTCGGCGGGCCGGTGGTAGCGGAACGCCCTCACGACGACGCCGCCGTCTCGCGCACGGCCGCGACGATGTGCGGGTACGCGGCGCAGCGGCACAGGTTGCCGGCCATCCGCTCGCGGATCTCCGTGTCGGTCAGCTCGGCGGGACTGTTCAGATCGCCGGTGACCGCGCTGGGCCAACCCCGGGAGACCTCGTCGAGCATGCCGCGGGCGGAGCAGAGCTGCCCGGGGGTGCAGTACCCGCACTGGAACGCGTCGTGCGCGATGAAGGCGGCCTGCAACGGGGACAGCTCGTCCGGCCCGGCCAGCCCCTCGACTGTCACCACCGACCGGCCGTCCGCGGTGACCGCGAAGACCAGGCAGCTCTTCACCCGGCGGCCGTCCAGCAGCACCGTGCAGGAGCCGCACTGGCCGTGGTCGCAGCCCTTCTTCGCCCCGGTCAGGTCGAGGTGCTCGCGTAGTGCGTCGAGCAGGGTGGTGCGGTTGTCCAGGGTCACCTCGCGGGACGCGCCGTTGACCTCGACCGTCACCCGGGACGAGTGCCGCTCGTCGATCGTCGTCGTGTTCTCCGGTCCGCCCTGCACCGGCCCAGACTAGCTTTGTCGGTATATCTCAGGGCGAATAACGCAAAGCCCTTCGTACGGGAGGTGACGACGGTGACCGCCGGACTGCTGCTGGCCGCCGGCGCGGGGCGGCGCTACGGCCGGCCGAAGGCGCTTGTCGAGCTGGACGGCGAGCCGCTGGTGCGGCGCGCGATCCGGCTGCTCGGCGACGGCGGATGCGCACCCGTGCACGTGGTGCTCGGCGCGGGCGCCGACCAGGTGCCCGACCTGCCCGGCGCGGTGCCGGTCCGGAACCATCGCTGGTCCGACGGGCTGGGCTCGTCGCTGCTGCGGGGTCTGGCCTCGCTGCCGGCCGCCGTACCGGCCGCCGTCGTGGTCCTCGTCGACCAGCCGCTGCTCAGCCCGGCCGCGGTGCGCCGGGTGCGTGCGGCGTACGCCGCCGGCGCGGTCGTCGCGGTCGCCACCTACGCCGGCCGCCCCGGGCACCCGATCCTGCTGGGTCGGCAGACCTGGCCGCTGCTGAAGGGGTACGCCGTCGGCGACCGGGGGGCCCGCGACCTGCTGCGCGACCGACCGGACCTGGTGGTCGAGGTGCCCTGCGACGACCTCGGCTCCCCGGTCGACCTCGACACCCCGGCCGACCTGCTCCGACTCCGTCCGGTCAGCGACGGGTGAGCCAGCGGGGCAGCCCCTCGCTGGTGACCGCGTGATAGCTGATCATGACGATGACGCCGATCAGGCCCAGAAGCGGACTGACGAACCAGCCGAGCAGACCGCTGAGCCCGTACAGGATCAGGCCGGTGACCGGTCGCAGCCGCTGCGTCCGCACGTACGCGGGGTCGACGTGGCGTTCGAGCAGCGCCGGGTGGCGGTGCAGGTAGCCGAAGAACACCAGCCAGGGAGCCGACATCAGGGCCGCGGCCAGCGCGTACAGGGCGACGGCCGCACGCTGGTCGTCGATGTTGCCATGGGTGAACGCCGACGCCAGCACCGCGGTGGGGAAAGGGATGATCACCGCGCCGAAGAGCACACCGAGGTTGATCCAGCTCAGCGTGAGCGTGGTGCCCCGGATCAGCCGCAGCAGCGCGTGGTGGTTGAGCCAGAGCACCCCGATGTAGACGAAGGACACCACGAAGGCCAGGTACGAGGCGCCCTCGTCGAGCAGGCCGGTCAGCAACTCGCCCTCGTGGTATTCCGGCACCCGCAACTCGATGACCAGCAGCGTGATGACGATGGCGAAGACGCCGTCGCTGAAGGCCGTCATCCGGTCGGTGGCGGACACCTGCCCCCGGGGAGAGGGCTGCTCGACCTCGTCAGGTGCTGCGGACATTGCCGCAGGCTAGCCACTGCGCGCGGCGGCCGGCGGCGGTTTCGTCCGATCGGAACGGGAACGGCCGCCCGGGGTGTCGACCCCGGGCGGCCGGCCGCACGCCCCCGTTCAGGCCACCGGCGTCGCGGTGCCGGTCGTGCGGGCGAGCCGCTGGTGGGCGCGGATCAGCTCGGCGTAGCGCAGCCCGCTCGCCTTCACCGTCCGGCGCTGGGTCGCGTAGTCGACGTGCACCAGCCCGAAGCGCTTGTCGTAGCCGTACGCCCACTCGAAGTTGTCCAGCAGCGACCAGACGAAGTAGCCGTCCAGGGGGACCCCTCTGGCCACCGCCGACGCGCACGCCGCCAGGTGCTGCTCCAGGTGGTCGGTGCGCTCCTTGTCCTCCACCGTGCCGTCCGCGGTGACCTCGTCCGGCCACGCCGAGCCGCTCTCGGTGACGATGATCCGGCCCGGTCGGTACTCCTCGTGCACGTCGACGAGCAGCCGCTCCAGGCCCGCCGGGTACATCTCCCAGCCCATCGCGGTCTCCACCGAGCCGGGCACCGGCACCTGCCGGGCGTACGGGGCCGCACCGGTCGGGTCGTCGACCACCAGCTGACGGAAGTAGTAGTTGACGCCGAGGAAGTCAGTGGGTGTGGCGATCACCGTCAGGTCGTCGCCGCGTACCGGCGGCTCGACCCCGTAGGTGGCGATCATGTCGGCGGGGTAGCCGCGCCCGTGGATCGGGTCCAGCCACCACCTGTTGACGTGCCCGTCGGCCCGGCGGGCCGCCGCGATGTCCTCGGGTCGGTCGGTCGCCGCCTCGATCGGGCTGAGGTTGAGCACCAGGCCCACCGACGCCGGCCGGGCGGCGTTGGCGCGGATCGCCTGGGTGGCCAGGCCGTGCCCGAGCAGCACATGGTGCGAGGCGTGCACCGCGCGGGTGAGGTCGCGCTCACCGGGGGCCATCCGCCCCTCCAGATGCCCGATCCAGCACACGCAGAGCGGCTCGTTGACCGTGTTCCAGTCGGCGACCCGGTCACCGAGGCGGGCGGCGACCACCGCCGCGTAGTCGGCGAACGCCTCGGCGGTGGCGCGCTCCGGCCAACCGCCCCGGTCCTGCAGAACCTGCGGCAGATCCCAGTGGTAGAGCGTGACGAACGGCCGGATCCCGTCGGTGAGCAACGTGTCGACGAGCCGGTCGTAGAAGTCCAGCCCGGCGGCGTTGACCCGCCCGACGCCGTCGGGCATGACCCGGGGCCAGGCCACCGAGAAACGGTACGCGTCCACGCCGAGTCGGCGCAGCAGCGCCAGATCCTCCGGCCACCGGTGGTAGTGGTCGCACGCCACCGCGCCGGTGTCGCCGTTGTCGACGTTGCCGGGGCTCGCCGAGAAGGTGTCCCAGATGGACGGCGCCCGGCCGTCGACGTCGACGGCCCCCTCGATCTGGTACGCCGCCGTGGCGACACCCCAGAGAAAGTCGGGTGGCAGCTTGGACAGGTCGGGCACGGGTCGGTTCTCCTCTGGGGTTGAATGACTCACTTGACAGCGCCGGCGGTGAGGCCGGCGACGAAGTACCGCTGCAGGGCCAGGAACCCGACGACGACCGGGATGCTGACCACCAGCGAGGCGGCCATGATCTGGTTCCAGTACACGTTGAACTGGGTGGAGTAGCCCTGCAGGCCGACGGCCAGGGTGCGGCTGCCCTCGTCGGTCATGACCGACGCGAAGAGCACCTCACCCCACGCGGTCATGAACGCGTACACGGTGACCGCGACGACGCCGGGGACGGCGGCCGGCAGGATGACCTGGAACAGGGTGCGCAGCGGACCGGCCCCGTCGACCTGCGCGGCCTCGTCCAGACCCCGGGGGATCGAGTCGAAGTAGCCGACCAGCATCCAGATCGAGAACGGCAGCGAGAAGGTCAGGTACGTGATGACCAGGCCGGTACGGCTGGCGTACAGCTCGATGCCGGTCGCGTTGCCCAGGTTGACGTAGATGAGGAACAGCGGCAGCAGGAACAGGATGCCGGGGAACATCTGCGTGGACAGCACCGTCACCGAGAAGACACCCCGGCCGCGGAACCGGTACCGGCTCACCGCGAACGCGGCGAAGATGGCCACCGCCACCGAGCAGACCGCCGCGATGCTCGACACCACCAGGCTGTTCACGAGGTACCGGGCCAGCGGCACGGTGCTCCACATGTCGATGAACGGTTGCAGGGTGGGTCGGCTGGGCCACCAGGTGAAGCCGTTCTGCACGTCCTGCAACGGCTTCGCCGCCGACGTGACCATCACGTAGAGCGGGATGACGACGAAGAGGGTGAGCAGGGTCAGCACGATGCGCCGGCCCCAGCGCTCGCCGGCGGTCTCACGCATGGTCGTCCCTCCGACGGTTGGTGATCAGCAGGTACACGGCCGAGACGACCAGCAGGAACAGCAGCAGCGCCACCGACATCGCCGACCCGGAGCCGAAGTCCCAGGTCTTGAAGGAGCTGCGGTAGATGTGGATGGAGATGAGGTCGGCCTGTTCCGGCGCGGAGCCGCCGAACAGCACGAACGGGGTGTTGAAGTCGTTGAACGTCCACAGGAACAGCACCAGCAGCAGCACCAGGTTGACCGGCCGCAGCATCGGCAGGGTGACCGAGCGCAGCCGGCGCCAGAACCCGGCGCCGTCGATCGCGGCGGCCTCGTACAGCTCGCCCGGCACGTTCTGCAGCCCGGCCATCAGGCACAGGAAGGCGAACGGCCAGTTGCGCCAGACCGACACGACGAGCAGCGACCAGAAGCTGTTGTCGCCGATCAACCAGAACGGCCTGTCGTCCATCAGCCCGAGCTGGTCCACCAGCACGTGGTTGACCAGGCCGGTGTCGCGTTGCAGCAGGAAGCTCCAGGTGATCACGGCGGCGTAGACCGGCAGCGCGTACGGGGTGAGGAACAGCGCCCGCAGGATCGCCCGTCCACGGAACGGCCGTTGCAGGACGACCGCCGCGGAGATGCCGAGCAGCCAGGCGAACCCGACCGAGAGCAGGCTGTAGGCCAGGGTGACCCAGAACGAGTGCAGCAGTTCCTTGCCGGCGGCGCTGTTCAGGTCGAGCGTCGCCCGGTAGTTCTCCAGCCCGATGAAGGGCGCGGTGGACCAGTCGCGGATGTGGAACTGGGTCAGCTCCAGCAGGCTCATCCAGACCCCGACCACCATCGGGATCACGTGGATGGCGAGTTCCAGCACGACGGCCGGTGCGAGCAGCAGATACGGCAGGAGCGAGCGGCGGGGGCCGCGGGGCCGGCGGGCCGGCCCCCGGGCCGGCGACCCGGCCCGGGGTTCGCGCCGGTCGGCGTCCGGCGCGGTGGTGCTGGTTGCCATCGGGGTCCTCTCGGAGGCGGTGGCCGTGGCCGGGCTCAGCGCCCGACCACGGCCACCGGTGACGCCTGGGTCAGCGCATCTTCTGCTGCGCGTCGGTCAGCTTGGCCTTCACCGACTGCTCGGTGACCGGCTTGCCGCTGGCCGCGTCGGCGAACAACTCCTTCATCGCGGTGCCGACCAGGGTCTCGAAGGTGCTCTCGTCGGGCACCTGCGGCAGCGGGGCCGCGGTGGTGACCAGGGTCTCCTGGATGGTCTTCTGCTCGGTCGCGCTGAACGCCGGGTCGGAGGCCGCGGTCTTCACCGCAGGCAGCGATCCGTACGTCTTGTTGAGGATCGTCTGCTCCTCGTCGCTGGTCATGAACTTGACGAAGCTCAGCGCGCCGTCCTTGTTCTTGGTGTGCTTGAAGACCGCCATGTTGATCCCGGCGACCATGCTGTTGACCTTCTTGCCGCCGGCCGGCGGGCTGGCCAGGAACGGCACCGGGGCAACCCCGTACGCGTCGGCGGGCATGTTCTGCGTCTTCAGGTTCGACCCGGCGGACTGCCACAGCAGCATGGCGGCCTTGCCGTTGGCGAAGTCGGAGACCGACTGGTTCTGCGCGTACTCGGCGTTGCTCGGGTTGGTGATCTTGTCGGCGGCCATGAAGTCGATGTACCGCTTGATCGCCGAGACGTTCTGCGGGGTGTCGAAGGTCGGCTTGCCGGCCGAGTCGAACCACTCGCCGCCGTACTGCTGGCTGAAGGTGAAGGCGTGGTGCGCGTTCTCCGACGGGTTGGCCCCCTCGATCGCCAGACCCCACTTGCCGCCGGTGCTCAGCTTCTTGCCGTACTCGGCGAGCTGCTCCCAGGTGGTCGGCGGCGCGGTGATGCCGGCGTCGGCGAACGACTTCTTGTTGTAGTACAGGCTGTACGCCATGCTGTAGAGCGGCACGGCGGCCGGCGGCTTGCCGGGGGCGCCGGCGGCGGCGAGCGCGGCGGGCACGATCCGGTCCTTGCCGCCGACGGCCTGCAGGGTGGCGTCGTCGAACTCGACGAGCGCGCCGGTGGCCTGCAGCGACGCCGACCAGGTGTTGCCGATGTTGACCACGTCCGGGCCCTTGCCGGAGGCGGCGGCGGCCAGCAGGCGGTTGAGCAGATCCGACCAGGGGACCACCTCGACGGTGACCTTGATCCCGGTCTGCTTCTCGAACTTGTCCAACTCCGGCTGGAGGATGGTCTTGTCGGCCTCCAGGCTGGCGCCCTGGTTGCTGGCCCAGTAGGTGAGCGTCTTGGGTGATGCGGCGGAGTCGTCGCCGGAGCCACCGCAGGCGGTCAGCGAGGCGGCCGCCAGTACGGCGGCGGTGAATATCCCGAGGTGTCGTCTCGACACGGGTCAGCCCTTCCGGTGCGTGGTGGGGGTCCGCCGACCTCCGTCGCCGATAGGGGTCGGGCGACGGGGGCCGGCTGCGGACAGGGTTCGGGGGTGCGCCGTCGGGGTCCGTCGGCGTTTCCCGGGAGTTACATCACGGCTTAATTTATGTCGTCATTAAAGTTGCTGGTCGGTGGGTCGTCAAGCACGAGGCGGTTACAGTCGCCTCGAACGGCCGACGGGAACGAGGTGACGAGTGGAGCTGGCGCGTGCCACCAACCGCAGCGTGCGGCTGCGCAACAGGTCCGCCCTGCTGACCAAGCTCTTCCTGGACGGCCCGCTCACCCGGCAGGACCTGGTGCGCAGCACCGGGCTGAGTCAGCCGGCGGTCAGCAACGTGGTGGCCGACATGATCGACGAAGGGCTGGTCGCCGAGGCCGGCGCCGCCGAGTCCGACGGCGGCCGGCCCAGCATGCTGCTGCGGATCGCGCCCCGCTTCGCCTTCGTGATCGGCGTGGACGTCGGCGAGACCCGGGTCCGGGTGGAGCTGTTCGACTTCGCGATGACCCTGTTGGCCAGCGTCGAGTACCCGCTCGACCCGGCCCGTACCGAGCCCGACCTGGTGGCGGGGCACGTGCTGGCCGGCATCGACGCGGTGACCGGCCAGGCCGGGGTGGCCCCCGGTGCCGTGCTCGGCGTCGGCATCGGCGTCTCCGGCGTGGTCGAGCAGGGCGCCGAGGCCGTCGTGCACGCCCAGGCCCTCGGCTGGGACCGGGTGCCGCTGGAGCGTCTGATCGGCGCCGGCACCGACCTGCCGCTGCACATCGACAACGGCGCGAAGACCCTCGGTCAGGCCGAGATGTGGTTCGGCGCCGGCCGGGGCGCCAGGCACGCCGTCTTCGCGCTCGTCGGCTCCGGGGTGGGCGCGTCGGTGGTGACCAACGGCGCGACCTACCGCGGCGCGTCCAGCAGCGCGGGGGAGTGGGGGCACACCACCCTGGTGTACGGCGGCCGGGCCTGCCGCTGCGGCGCGCGCGGCTGCCTGGAGGCGTACGTGGGGGCGGAGGCGATCATCGACCGCTACCGGGAGGCCCGCCGGGGTCGACAGGTGCCGGGCGAGGACGAGGAGTCCCAGATCGCCGCACTGGTCGCCGCCGCCGAGACCTCGGCCACCGCCCGACGGGTGCTGGACGACACCGCCGGCTACCTCGGCGCCGGGGTGGCCAACCTGATCAACCTGTTCAACCCGGAGCGCGTGGTGCTCGGCGGCTGGGCGGCGATGGCCCTCGGCGACCTGCTGCCGGCCGTGCGGGAGGCCGCCGGCCGGCAGGCGCTGCGCCAACCGTACGAGCAGGCGTCGATCGAGCTGTGCCGGCTCGGCGTGGACGCGGTGGCGCTGGGCGCGGCCACCCTCCCGATCGCCCGCTTTCTCACCGAGGGTGGCGTGCGCCGCTGATCGCGGACGACGTCGCCGCCGACGGCGAATTACACAAATCCGATCCTCGGGATAAATAACAGTGTTATAGATCGATGTCTTGACGCCGCCGCAATCTCGCCGCAACACTCCTACGAGAGCGCTCTCCGGTCCGCGACGCCGCATCGGCGGCACCATCCACGGCGTCACGGGACGAGCCGATCCCATCCCCGCGGCACCCCGTCACCCCCTAGCGACAGGTAATGTCATGACATCTCGTGCAACATCCGTACGCCCGCGTCCCCGACGGGCCGTCCGGCACCTGCTCGTCGGGCTCACCGTGGCCCTGGTCGCGGCGCTCACCCCGACCGGCGCCACGACACCCGCGCAGGCCGCCCCCGTCCTGCTGTCCCAGGGCCGCCCGGCCACCGCCTCGTCCACCGAGAACGGTGGAACCCCGGCCTCCGCCGCCGTCGACGGCAACACCGGCACCCGCTGGTCCAGCGCGTTCAGCGACCCGCAGTGGCTCCAGGTCGACCTGGGCGCCCGCGCCACCATCACCCAGGTCAACCTGCGCTGGGAGGGCGCGTACGGCCGGGCCTTCCAGCTCCAGACCTCCGACAACGCGTCCACCTGGACCACGATCTACTCGACCACCACCGGCACCGGCGGCACCCAGAACCTCACCGTCTCCGGCGCCGGCCGCTACGTCCGCATGTACGGCACCGCCCGGGGCACCGGCTACGGCTACTCGCTCTGGGAGTTCCAGGTCTACGGCGAGACCGGCGGCGGCACCAACGAACCCCCGGTGACGCCCACCGACCCGTACAACCCCAACCTCGGGTCGAACACGTTCGTCTTCGACCCGAGCACGCCCACGTCGACGATCCAGAGTCGACTGAACACCCTGTTCACCCAGCAGGAGACCAACCAGTTCGGCCCGCAGCGCTACGCGGTGCTGTTCAAGCCGGGCAACTACACCGCCGACGTCAACCTCGGCTTCTTCACCCAGGTCGCCGGACTCGGCATGAGCCCGGACGACGTCAACCTCAACGGCCACGTCCGCGCCGAGGCGTTCTGGATGGGCGGCAACGCCACCCAGAACTTCTGGCGGGCCGCCGAGAACCTCTCGGTCACCCTGCCCGCCGGGCAGACCGTGGAACGGTGGGCGGTGTCCCAGGCCGCGCCGTACCGGCGGATGCACCTGCGCGGTGCGCAGAACCAGATCCAGCTCTGGAACGGTGGCGACGGCTGGTCCAGCGGCGGCCTGCTGGCCGACACCCGCATCGACGGCCTGGTCGTCTCCGGCTCGCAGCAGCAGTGGTACTCCCGCAACAGCGAGTTCGGCAACGGCTGGACCGGCTCGGTGTGGAACATGGTCTTCCAGGGCGTCAACGGCGCACCGGCGCCGAGCTTCCCCAACCCGTCGCACACCGTCATCGCCCAGACCCCCCAGGTCCGGGAGAAGCCGTTCCTCTACGTGACCGGCAGCGGTGAGTACCGGGTGTTCGTGCCCGCGCTGCGCACCAACTCGACGGGCACCAGCTGGTACAACAAGACCCCGGCCGGCTCGTCCCTGTCGCTGTCGCAGTTCTTCGTGGTCCAGCCCGGCACCAGCGCCGCCACCATCAATGCGGCCCTTGCCCAGGGCAAGCACCTGCTCTTCACCCCGGGCGTGCACCGCGTCACCGAGCCGATCCAGGTCAACCGGGCCGACACGGTGATCCTGGGCCTCGGCCTGGCCACCATCCAGGCCGACAACGGGACCGTGGGCATGCGGGTGGCCGACGTGGACGGCGTCAAGGTTGCCGGCATCATGTTCGAGGCCGGCACGACGAACTCGCCGGTGCTGATGGAGGTCGGGCCGTCCGGCTCGTCCGCGAGCCACGCCTCGAACCCGACCTCGCTGCACGACGTGTTCTTCCGCATCGGCGGGCCGCACATCGGCAGGGCCACCAACACGCTCACCGTCAACAGCGACAACGTGATCGGCGACCACATGTGGCTGTGGCGGGCCGACCACGCGGCCAGCGGCGTACCGACCGGGTGGACGCTGAACACCGCCGACACCGGGCTCACCGTCAACGGCGACAACGTCACCATGTACGGCCTCTTCGTCGAGCACTACCAGAAGTACCAGACCATCTGGAACGGCAACGGCGGGCGGACGTACTTCTACCAGAACGAGCTGCCCTACGACGTACCGAACCAGGCGGCCTGGATGAACGGGTCGACGCGGGGCTACGCCGCGTACAAGGTCGCCGATTCGGTGACCAGTCACCAGGCGTGGGGGCTGGGTAGCTACAGCTACTTCAACGTCAACCCCGCGGTGGTCGAGGAACGGTCCTTCGAGGTGCCCGTCAACGCGAACGTGCGCTTCACCAACATGGTGACCGTCTCGCTCGGTGGCGTCGGCACCATCAACCGGGTGATCAACAACGCCGGTGGCACCGCGAACGCGGCCAACCAGACGGTGTACCTGACCACCTACCCCTGACCCGGGGCGCCCGCGCCAGCCCGGACCTCTGACGGACCGGGTCGGCCGGGTCGCACCGTGGGCCGAGGCCGGCCCGGTCCCGCCGAGACCGGGCCGGCCGCGGTCGTACCCGTTCAACCGGCAAGCACCTCGGCGGCCGCCCGCTCACCGGCAAGCACCGCGCCCTCCAGGTAGCCACTCCAGCGGGTGGCCGTCTCGGTGCCCGCCCAGTGCACCCGCCCCACCGGCGCCCGCAGGTGCGGACCGTACGTCCGCCACGAGCCCGGGGTGAGCGCGCCGGAGAAGCAGCCCCGGGTCCACTCCTCGGCCGACCAGTCGTACTCGACGAGGTCCACCGGGTCTTCCGCGCGCGGCCCGACCACGCTGGCGAACGCCTCCAGCAGGCATCGCCGACGCCGCGCGGGGGACATGACGCGCAGCGCGGCGGCGTCGGTGGAGTAGCTGAACCCGGTCAGCACCCCGAGCGGCGCGGTCGGGGTGGAGTTGTCGACCGTCTCGGTGAGCGGCCCGGCGCTGCTGGTGGCCACCCCGGATCGCCCGTCGGCACGCCAGAACGGCTCCGGGTAGACGGCGTGCACCTTCAGCGCCGAACCCATCGGCATCCGCTGGGTGAGCCCGTCACGCAGCGGGGGCATCGGCGGGTCGTACCGGATCCGGCCGGCCAGTGCCGGGGCCAGCGCGACCACCACAGCGTCGCCGTCGACGCGCCCGGTGTCGGTCCACGCCGTCGCGCCGTCGACGGTCTGTTCGATGGCCCGCACCGGCGCGGCAAGCGTCAGCGCCCCCGGCGGCAGGGCGGTGGCCATCCGCTCGGCCAGCGCCGACGGCCCACCCACGATCCGGTCCTGCTGCGCGCCGCCGGCCATCCCCAGCAACGGCCCGGTCCCGCCGGCGCTGCGCAGGTAGAACAGCAGGTGCAACAGGGACAGTTCGTCCGCGCCGGTGGCCAGCAGCCCGCCGGCGAGCACCCTCCCCAGGTAGTCGGCCGTGTCGTCGTCCCCGGCCACCGTGGCGAGCCAGCCGCCGACTGTCGTCCGGTCCCACCGTGCGGCCTCCGGCGTCGCCCAGGGCGCGGCCGGGTCCAGTCGCGAGGCGTACTCGTCGAGCAGGCCCAGCACCCGGCCCACCTGTACCGGCGGCTCGGCCCGGCGCTCACCGGCCCAGAGCACTGTGGGCGCGCCGACCGACGCCGAGGCGAAGGTGGCCAGGCCGTGCTCGGCGACGAGCGCGTACATCCGGTCCTGGGTCGGGCCGATCCACTGCGCCCCCAGGTCGAGCTGCGTCAGCTCCGGCAGCCACCGGGTCAGCACCCGTCCACCCACCCGGTCGCGGGCCTCCAGCACCCGCACCTGGGCACCGGCGCGGCTCAACGCCAGCGCGGCCGCGAGACCGGAGAAGCCGGCGCCGACCACGACCACCCGCAAGCCGTCGCTCACGGCGCGCTGCTTACCCGCAACCGCCCGGCGCATGACTCCCGGCGCTGATCGGTGGGCCGATGGAGCTACTCCGCGACGTAGATACCAGAGCCGGGTACGCCTACGACCAGCCCGCGTGCCTTGAGTGTGTCGACTGCTCGGGCGACCGTCCGCCTGGCCGACCCGTACTCCTCAGCCAGAGCATCGTAGGTCGGCAAGCGCGAGCCGCGCGGAAACTCCCCGGAACCGATGCGGCGGGCCAGGTCGTCCGTGATTTCTCGCGCTGAGTGCGGGATGGGCACGGGCGCCATGGTGCCGCCTACCCGTACGGGCACTGTTGACACGCCTGGCACTGGTTGCCCTGCTGGCATTGCTGGCACTAGATTGCGAAGGATGAGGCGCGGCCCGTGGTGGACAGCGAGTCGGTGCGAGCCGCTGCCGATTGCTGGGGCGTCCCGACTCCTCCCAGGGGCGGGGCGCCCCGCCCCTTTCGTGCGGAGGTGGTTGCCGGTGCTGCCCGAGGAGAAGCCGATGCAGGTGCCCGTCAATGTCGATGTGTGGCGGTGGCCGGTCCGGATCGACCGGATCGAGTGCGGCGAATGTGGCGACGCGCTGCCGGTCGAGCCGTTCACGGCGCTGCACGAGATGGCCGAGGCGCTGGGCCAGCACACCTCGCGCTGTCGCGTCTTCTCCTGAAACGACTTCCCGGCACCGGTCGAGGCGGATCGCCTCGACCTAGCTGGCCACCACGTCTACCACGTGGTCCGCGCCGACCTGTTGGCTCGGCTCGGCCGGGGGCGGGAAGGCCGTCGAGGCGTACCGGACGGCCGTCGCCCTGACGGACAACGCGGCCGAACGGGCCTTTCGCACCGCGCGCGCGACGGCCCTGGCGACGCCCTGATGGTGCGTTTGCCGCAGGGGCGCTCGGGAACCCGAGGCACCGGCCGCAGCAGGGTGATGGGGAGGGGCCATGGCGTACCGTCCGACCGCCGTCGACACCGCGCCCGACCTGTCCACCCTCACGCTCGGCGTGGAGGAGGAGTACCTGCTGCTCGACCCGGACAGCGGCCGGAACCTGCCGGTCGCCAACCAGGTGCTCGCCGCGCTGCGCGGCCCCGCGCGGGACCAGAGCCGCCAGGAGTTCCGGCACAGCATGGTGGAGATGGTCACCCCGGTCTGTGCCGACCTCACCGAACTGCGCGCGCACCTGGTGACGTTGCGCCGCTCGGCCGCCGCGGCGGCCGCGGCGGCCGGGGCCCGGCTGGTGGCGGTCGGCGCCACCCCGGTGGCCGAGCCGCACCGCACGGTCCCTGACGAGCCGCGCTACCACGCGATGTCGCGCCGGTACGGGCCGGTGGCGCACGACCCGGCGGTGTGCGGCTGCCACGTGCACGTCGGGCTGCCCGACCGGGAACTGGCCGTGCAGGTCTGCAACCACCTGCGGCTGTGGCTACCGGTGGTGCAGGCGATCACCACCAACTCGCCGCTGCACGACGGGTACGACACCGGGCACGCGAGCTGGCGCTCGATGCAGCTGGAACGGTGGCCCAGCATCGGACCGACGCCGTACTTCGACTCCGTCGCCGACTACGACCGCACTGTCGACGAGCTGATCGCCGCCGGCATCATGCTCGACGCGGCGATGGTCTACTGGTACGCCCGGCCGTCGTCGGCGTACCCGACGGTGGAGGTGCGGGTCGGCGACGTCTGCACCGAGGTGGACGACGCGGTGCTGGTCGCCGCGCTGGTCCGCTCCCTCGTGGCCACCCTCGCCGACGACGTACGCGCCGGCGTGACCGCCCCGAACGTCCGGGACTGCCTGGTCGCGGCGGCGCACTGGCGGGCCGCTCACGACGGCCTCGACGGCCAGCTGATCGACCTGCGGGGCGGTGGCACCCGGCCCGCCTGGGCGCTCGTCGACGAGCTGATGGCGGTGATCGCCCCGGCCCTGCTGCGCCACGGTGACCTCGGGTACGTGTTGGCGCAGCTCGCCCGACTGCGCCGCGACGGCACCGGCGCGACACGGCAGCGGCGGGTGTTGGAACGTACCGGCGACCTGCGCGCGGTCCTCGACGACCTGGTCACCCGCACGGGCGCCGGCTGACACCCGTCCCGGCGGGACGGCGGCTCAGCGGATGTCGTGGGTCTGCAACCACAGCTCCAGCAGACCGAGCTGCCACAGCTTGTTGCTGCCGGCCGCCGCCTCGGCCCGGTCCGGTTCGGCGAGCAGATGTGCCACGTACTCCGGTCGGAACAGCCCCCGCTCGCGCGCGGCCGGCGCCTGCAGGGCCTCGGCGACCAGCTCGCGGACCGGGCCGTCCACGTTGCGCAGTGCCGGCACCGGGAAGTAGCCCTTGGGCCGGTCGATCACCTCGGCGGGCAGCACCTCCCGGGCGACCTCCTTGAGCACGCCCTTGCCACCCTGGGCGACCTTGTGCTCCGGCGGGCAGTGCGCGGCCAGGGTGACCAGGTCCTGGTCGAGGAAGGGCGTGCGCACCTCCAGACCCCACGCCATGCTCATGCTGTCCACCCGCTTGACCGGGTCGTCGGGGAGCATCAGGTGGGTGTCCAGGCGCAGTACGGCGTCCAGCGCGGTCTGTGCCCCGGGCGCGGCGAGGTGCCCGGTGAGCAGGTCCCGGCTGGCGTCGTGCTCCAGCGCGTACGCCGGGCCGACGATACGGCGCAGCTCGTCGTCGCCGCGGTCGAAGAACGCGGCGGCGAACGTCTCGGCCGCGCCGTGCCGGGGCGCCTCGACGAGTGGCTGGTGGTAGCCGTAGCCGGCGAACACCTCGTCGGCGCCCTGCCCGGACTGGGCCACTTTCACGTGCCGCGCCACCTGCTCGGAGAGCAGGTGGAAGGCGACCACGTCGTGGCTGCCCATCGGCTCGGTCATCGCCAGCACGGCCCTCCGGACGGCGGGCACGAGGTCGTCGTTGGCCAGCCGGATCCGGTGGTGGTCGGTGTCGTATGCGCGGGCGATCAGGTCGGAGTAGTGGAACTCGTCGCCGGACTCGCCGTCACGGCTGTCGAAGCCGATGCTGAACGTACGCAGGTGTTGCTGGCCGGCCTCGGCGAGCAGCGCCACGATGAGGCTGGAGTCCAGTCCACCGGAGAGCAGCACCCCCACCGGCACGTCGGCGACCAGCCGTCGGCGTACCGCCGCGCGCAGCGCGTCACCGATCGCGGCCCGCCAGTCGGCGGCGTCCATCCCCGCGTCGGCGGGCTCCCGCACGTAGTCGGGTCGCCAGTAGACCTCCTCGCGGCTGCGCCCGTCCGCCTCGATCACCCGCAGGGTGGCCGGCGGCAGCTTGCGCACGCCGCGCAGCACGGTGCGCGGCGCGGGCACTATGGAGTGCCAGGACAGGTAGTGGTGCAGCGCCACCGGGTCGATGCCGGTGTCGACGTCGCCAGCCTGCAGCAGCGCGGGTAGGGTGGAGGCGAACCGCAGCCGCCCCGGTGTCTCGGCGAGGTAGAGCGGTTTGATGCCGAGCCGGTCGCGGGCCAGGATCAGCCGTCGGCGGACCCGGTCGACAAGCCCGATCGCGAACATGCCGACCAGGTGGTCGACGAAACGTTCACCCCAGTGCGCGTACGCCACCAGGATCACCTCGGTGTCGCTGGTGGAGTGGAAGGCGTAGCCGGCGCGGCGGAGTTCCTCGCGCAGCTCCGGGTAGTTGTAGATGCAGCCGTTGAAGACCAGCGCCAGGCCCAGATCGTCGCGGACCATCGGCTGCCCGCCCGCGTCGGACAGGTCGATGATGGTCAGCCGGCGGTGTCCGAGGGTCACCCAGCCGTCGGCGAGCAGGCCCTCGTCGTCCGGGCCGCGTGAGCGCATCGCCTCGGTCATCCGGGTGACCGCGGCCGGGTCGGGCGACCGGCCGTCGAATCGCGCTTCCCCGCTGATCCCGCACATCAGCCGGGCCTCCCGTCACCTCGCCCCGACCGGTGCCGGCCGGTCCCGCCTACCGGACGGGGGCCGCTGGCTACCCGTGGGCGCTCCGGGCAAACCCGTCAGCCGCGCAGGGTGCGCAGGATGCGGGCCAGTTCGGCGCGGTCGGTGTCGTTGAGGTGGCCGAAGAAGCGGTCGGCCTCGGCCCGGCGTGCGGCCCGGATGGCGGTGCTGACCCGGTCGCCCTCCTGGGTGAGCGCGACCAGGGTCGCCCGCCGGTCGGCCGGGTCGGGTCGGCGCTCGACCAGCCCACGGGTCTGGAGGTCGTCGACGACCTCGGTCGCCGAGCGGGGGGCGATGCGCAGGTGCTCGGCGAGGGTGCCGGGGCGTACCTCGCCGTGCCGGGCCAGCACGCCGAGGGCCCGGGACTGGCTGGGGGTGATGTCCCAGGGTGCCAACGAGTCCTTGGTCTGGCGGCGCAGACGGGACGCCACTGCCCAGAACGTCTCGGCCAGGCTCTCGTCGTCGGCGCTGCGGGCGGTGTGCTCGGTCACCGGAATACGGTAGCAGCCAACGCGGTTGCTACCTCATGATGAGGTAACCTCAGTAATGTTGCCGACGAAAGGTACCCCCTTGGAACCCACCCCGATGGGCCGCGACCGCGGCCACCGCACCCTCAGCGCCGAAGAGAAGTCGCAGGCCCGGCACGTGTCGCTGCGCCGCATCGGCCGCCTGTTCACCCCCCACCGGCCCGCGCTGGCCGCCGTCACCGCGATCATCGTGGTCTCCTCGATCATCGCGATGGCCACACCGTTCCTGCTGCGCGCCGTGATCGACAGGGCCCTGCCGCAGGGCGACGTGCCGCTGCTGGTCTGGCTGGTCCTCGGCATGGTCGCCGTCGCGGCGGTGACCTCCGCGCTCGGCGTCGTGCAGACCTGGATCTCCACCCAGGTCGGCCAGCGGGTCATGCACCGGCTGCGCACCGACGTCTTCAGCCACCTGCAGCGCCAGTCACTCGGCTTCTTCACCCGCACCCGGACCGGCGAGGTGCAGTCCCGGATCACCAACGACATCGGCGGCATGCAGTCGGTGGTCACCTCCACCGCCACCGCAGTGGCCGCCAACCTCACCACAGTGGTCGCCACCGCTGTCGCCATGGTCGCGCTGTCCTGGCAGCTCTCCATGGTCTCGCTCGTGGTGCTGCCGCCGGCCATCTGGCTGACCCGTCGGGTCGCCCGGATGCGCCGCGAGATCACCGCCCAGCGGCAGCGCGAACTCGCCGACCTCAACGTCACAGTCGAGGAGGGGCTCTCGATCAGCGGCGTCCAGCTGGCCAAGACCCTCGGCACCGGTCCCGCGCTGATCGACAGGTTCACCGCCTCCTCGGAGCGCCTGGTCGACCTGGAGCTGCGCAGTGAGCTGGCCGGCCGTTGGCGGATGGCCTCGATGAGCATCATCTTCGCCGCCGTACCGGCGGTCATCTACCTCGCCGCCGGTCTGCCCGGCACCGCCGGCACACTGAGCATCGGCACCCTGGTCGCCTTCACGGCCCTGCAGGGCGGCCTCTTCCGCCCGCTGATGGGGCTGCTCAACGTGGGTGTCTCGCTCACCGCGTCGCTGGCGCTCTTCGCGCGGATCTTCGAATACCTGGATCTGCCGGTCGACGTGGCCGACCCCGCCGAGCCGGTCCGCCTCGACCCCACCCGGGTCCGCGGCCATCTGCGCCTGGAGGACGTCACCTTCGGCTACCCGGGCAGCGACACCGCCGCCCTCGCCGGGATCACCCTCGACGTGCCCGCCGGCACCAGCCTCGCCCTGGTCGGCGAGACCGGCTCCGGCAAGAGCACCCTCGCCGGGCTGGTCAGCCGCCTGCACGACCCGACCGCCGGCCGGATCACCGTCGACGGCGTCGACCTGCGTGACCTGCGCCTGGCCGACCTGGCCGCGATCGTCGGCGTGGTCAGCCAGGAGACGTACCTGCTGCACACCACCGTCCGGGAGAACCTGCGCTACGCCCGGCCGGAGGCCACCGACACCGAGATCGAGGACGCCGCCCGCGCCGCCCAGATCCACGACCTCATCGCCGGGCTGCCCGACGGGTACGACACCATGGTCGGCTCGCGTGGCCACCGCTTCTCCGGTGGCGAGAAGCAGCGCCTCGCCATCGCCCGGACGCTGCTGCGCGACCCGCGCATCCTGGTCCTCGACGAGGCCACCAGCGCGCTGGACACCGAGACCGAACGGGCCGTGCAGCGGGCCTTCGACGTGCTCGCCCAGGGGCGCACCACGATCACCATCGCCCACCGGCTCTCCACCGTGCGCGACGCCGACCAGATCGCGGTGCTCGACCACGGTCGGATCGTCGAGGCCGGCACCCACGACAGCCTGCTCGACCGCAACGGCCGGTACGCCACGCTGGCGGCCTGAACTCCGACTCACAACCGTCTCGAAACAGTCTTAGAACTGTCTCGTTATGGCACGGTCAGGTGGCGGTAGACGGTGGCCCGCGAGACCCCCAGCGCGGCGGCGATGGCGTCCACCGAGTGGGTGCCCGCCGCGTGCATCCGCCGGGCCGCCTCGACCTGCTCCCGGCCCAGTGCGGGCGGCCGTCCCGGCCGCCGACGCCGGCTCGGCGTCCCCGCGCCGGGTGGCGTCGCCGGGCTCGCGCTTGCCGGGCCCGCGCCCCTCGCGGTCACACGCGTCGGGCTCTCGCGCGCCGGCGGCGGGATCGTCGTGGTCGTGCGCGCCCCGGCCGCGGCGTCCACGCGCAGCCCGGCGGTGGCGTCCGTGTGGGTTGCGTCCGTGCGCGGCGCGGCGGCGTCCGGGGGCAGTGGGGCCAGCAGCCGGCGTACGCCGTCGAGCATGTCGGCGCGCAGCACCTCGTCGGACACGTCGGTGAAGAAGACGATCGGATCGCTGCACGCCGCGACCGCCTGCACCGCCCGGACCCGCTCCAGACGCCCGGCGTCCGGTCCGGCGATGAGGTCGTTGGCCCGCATCGCGATCACTATCAGGCGGTGGTACGTGTCGCCCCGGCCGACCAGCGCGATGTCGTGGAAGAGCATGCCGAGCGGCCGGCGATGGGCGAGCATGATGTCCACCCAGCCCTCCAGCACCGTCCACCGGGCCAACTCGGTGGGCTGACCCTGGGCCGAGTCGAGCAGCGCCTCCAGGTCCGCCACCAGGGGCTCCACCAGGGCGGCGAGCAGGTGCTCCTTGGCCGGGAAGTGGTACAGGATCGCGGTCTTGGTGAGCCGCAGCCGTTCGCCGATCTGGCGCAGTGAGGTGCGCTGATAGCCGTGTTCGGCGAAGAGGTCGAGCGCGGCGCGCAGGATCCGGGTGCGGGTGTCGTCCGCGGGATCGGCGGTCATGCCGGCCAGCCTAGCGACGTCCTGACCAGTGGGCACCATCACCGTTGATTCGACTGACCAGCGGTCAGTACAGTGGTGACGATCGACGCAGCCAACGGCAGGAGGGGCCATGCCCGTCATCTCGATCGGCAACCTGGTCAAGACGTTCGGCGCCATCCGGGCACTCGACGGGCTGGACCTGCACGTCGAGCAGGGGGAGGTGCACGGCTTCCTCGGACCCAACGGCTCCGGAAAGTCCACCACCATCCGCATCCTGCTCGGGCTGCTCCGCCGCGACTCCGGCGACGCCCAGGTGCTCGGCGCCGACCCGTGGCGCGACGCGGTCCGCCTGCACCGCCGGCTGGCGTACGTGCCGGGCGATGTCAATCTCTGGCCCAACCTCACCGGCGGGGAAGCCATCGACCTGCTCGGCCAGCTGCGCGGCGGCCTCGACCGGCGTCGCCGCGACGAGCTGCTGCACCGCTTCGACCTGGACCCGACCCGCCGCTGCCGCACGTACTCCAAGGGCAACCGGCAGAAGGTCGCCATCGTCGCCGCCTTCTCCTCCCCGGTGGAGCTGTACGTGCTCGACGAGCCGACCTCCGGCCTCGACCCGCTCATGGAGGCGGTGTTCCAGGACGAGGTCCGACGGGTCAAGCAGGCCGGCGCCACAGTGCTGCTCTCCAGCCACGTGCTCGCCGAGGTCGAGGCGCTCTGCGACCGGGTCAGCATCATCCGCGAGGGCCGTACCGTCGAATCCGGCACCCTCGCCGAACTGCGCCACCTCACCCGCACGGCGGTGACAGTCGAGACCGCCCGCCCGGTCACCGGCCTGGACGCGCTGCCCGGCGTGCACGACGTGCACGAGGTCGACGGCCGTACCCATCTGGAGGTCGACCCGGCCCACCTCGACGAACTGCTCGGCCAGCTCATCCGCTTCGGCGTCCGCGCGTTGACCAGCACGCCACCCACCCTGGAGCAGCTCTTCCTGCGCCACTACGGCGACGACCCCGCCGCCGCTGCCACGGACGCTCCCGCTGCCGGCGCTTCCGCCGTGGGCACCCCGGACGCCGACGCGCAGGCTGACGCCCCGCAGGCCGGTGCCCGATGAGCGCCCTCACCGGCACGACCCGGCTGGCCCGGCTCGTGCTGCGCCGCGACCGGATCCGCCTCGCGATCTGGATCCTCGGCACGCCCCTGCTCGGCTACGCCCTGGCCGGCAGCGTCGCCGGCATCTACCCCGACCAGGAGGCCCGGCTGGGCTACGCCACCACCTCGGCGTCCAGCCTGGTCGCCCGCGCCTTCAACGGCCCCATCCACGGCACCGACCTCGGCGCCGTGGTGGTCGCCGAGACGTACGTGACGCTGGCCCTGATCGTCGCGCTGCTGAGCACCTTCGCGGTGACCCGGCACACCCGCCAGAACGAGGAAACCGGCCGGGCCGAACTGCTCGGCGCGTCCGTGGTCGGCCGGTACGCGCCGCTCACCGCCGCGCTGCTCGTCATCGTCGCGGCGAACGCCCTGGCCGCCGTGCTGCTCGCGGTCGCGCTGGTCGGCGCCGGTCTACCGCTCGCCGGGTCTATCGCGGGAGCCGCCGCGATCGGCGGCGTCGGGGTCGCCTTCACCGCGATCGCCGCGGTCACCGCCCAGCTCTCCGTCACCTCGCGCGGCGCCAACGCGCTCGCCGCCGCCACCGTCGGGCTCTCCTTCGTACTGCGCGCCGCCGGAGACGTCCTCGGCGAGCAGAGCGCCGACGGGACCCGGGTACAGAGCGCCTGGCCGTCGTGGATCTCCCCGCTCGGCTGGGGCAACCAGGTGCGGGCCTTCGACGGTGAACGCTGGTGGGTGCTCGCCCTGCCCGTCGCGCTGCTGCTCGCCGGGGTGGCGTCGGCGTACGCCCTCGCCGAACGACGCGACCAGGGCGCCGGGCTGATCGCCCCCCGACGCGGCCCGGCCACCGGTGCGCCACGGCTGCTCAGCCCCACCGGGTTGGCCTGGCGGATGCAGCGCGGCACGCTGCTCGGCTGGGCGGTCGGGGTGGCCGTGCTCGGCTTCTCCATGGGCGTCGCCGCCGACGAGTTCAACGACATGATCGACGCGAACCCGGCCGCCGCCGAAGCGATCAACGCGATGGGTGGCGGAGCGGACCTGATCAACGCGTACCTGGCCGCGATGCTCGGCCTCTTTGCCCTGACCATCGGCGCGTACGTCGTGCAGGCACTGCTCCGCGTACGCGGCGACGAAGCCGACGGGATGCTGGAGGCCGCCCTCGCCACGGCGGTCAGCCGCACCCGCTGGCTCGGCACCCAGGTGCTCGCCGCGGCGCTCGGCGCCATCGCCCTGCTGCTGCTCGCCGGCGTGACCACCGGTCTCGGCTACGGCATCGTCACCGGAGACCCACTCGGCCAGGCCGTCGAGCTGGGCGGCGCCGCGCTGCTGCGCCTGCCCGCCCTGCTCGTGGTGGCCGGGGTGGTGACCGCGATCTTCGGACTGCTGCCCCGCTGGTCGGTGGTGCTGTCCTGGCCGGCGCTGCTGGTCTTCCTGCTCCTCGGGCAACTCGGCGCGGTGCTGGAGCTGCCCCAGGCCGCGCTCAACGTCTCCCCGTACACCCATGTGCCGGCCGTGCCCGCGGTCGACCCGGCGGCGCTTCCCCTGGTGCTGCTGGCGGCGGTGGCCGCGGCCCTGCTCGCCGTCGGCGTGGCCGCCTTCCGCCACCGCGACGTCCCGTCCTGAGCCGTGTTCAAGGGTCCCGATGATCGCTGGCAGCTGAGCGACTCGACACGCCGACACCAGCCCTCCTGAACTGCCACCGATCGGCCTCGGCTAGCACAGACGCGGCGCGGCTGGGCGCTGTGCACAGGTTGGCGGCTGTCCACAGAGGGCCTGTTGGTGTGGTTGCGGAGCGCTGGCGTGGGGCTGCACGGTTCGGTGCGTGAACTCGGTGCTTCGGGAACTCGTGGAGCTTGGCAGTGGGCTGGTGACGCTCGGGGCGGCCACGCAGGTGGTGCCGTCGTGGACGCTTCGGCAGGCCTGCCGTAACGGCGAGCTGGTACGCGTGCTCCCCGAGGTGTTCGTGGCGGCGTACCTCGTTGGTGGGCGACCCGACGCTCCGGTTCTGAGTCGACTCGACCCTGCCACGAGTCAGCGGGCGGCTCTCGCCTGGGCCGGCGGCTACGGCGCGCTCAGTCATCTCAGCGCGCTCGCCGTGTGGGGGTTGCGCCCGGAGGTGGTTGGTGACCTTGTGCACTTGAGCGCGCCGGCGAGCGCGAGCCTGCGCACCCGGCCCGGGGTGATCGTGCATCGACGCCGCGGCCTGACCATCGAGGCGCCGCAGGTGGTGGTCCGGCGGGGCTTGACGGTCACCCGCCTCGAACAGGCCCTCGTCGACTCGTGGCCGACGATGTCGTCCGTTGACCGGCAGGCGCTGGTGATCCGAGCGGTCAACGACTGGCTGACCACCCCCGAACGGCTCTCGGCAGCCCTGGAACGGGTGCCGAAGCTGATCGACCGGGCGGCGTTCCGGCATCTGCTGACGAAGCTTGCCGACGGCTGCCGCAGTCCGCTGGAAATCTGGGGACTCGAGCACGTCTTCACCGGTCCCGGGATGCCGGCGTTCCGCCGACAGGTGCCGGTCCGTGTCGGGCGGCGCATGGTGTACCTCGACATGTTCGCCGAGCGGGAGCGGGTCAACATCGAACTCGACGGGGCCACCACCCACGGCAGCCCAGGGCAGCGGGAGATCGACCTGCGCCGCGATGCCCTACTGGCGGCAGCCGGGATCCTGGTCGTCCGCTTCGGTTACCGCCGCCTCGTGCACGAGATCGACGATGTACGCCGGGAGACCCTCGCCATCCTGGCGACACGTCGGACCTGACGCGGCGGGCCGGGGCGGGCGGGGGTTGCCTGGGACTGGCAGCCTCGACCGCGTGAGCACCCTCCTGACGCAGCTTCCGGCGCTCCTCGGCGTCCTGGTTGGCACCCTGGGCACGATCCTCGCCACCTCGCTCGCCGACCGTGCCCGGTGGCGGCGCGGCCAGAGCGTCCGCTGGGACGAGCGGCGGCTGGACGCGTACGTCGACTACGCGCACGCCCTCAAGGAGAGCCACGCGGTGGCGCTGCGACTGACGGCCGACCACCGCCCGGGATCGCGGAGCCACCCCATCGACCGCGAAGAGGGGTTGGCCCGGTTGGCCGAGGCGGACGCTCGGCGCACCATCGTCTGGGAGAACCTGCTGCTGCTCGGCGACGAGCCGACAGTCGTCGCCGCCGCTACCTGGCGGGACGAGATCTGGCAGGTCGAACGGCTCGCCCGGGGAATCGTCGAGGCGCCGGCGGACGTGGCGGAGATGCTGACCCGCGTCAACGAGGCCCGTGACGGGTACTACCGGGCGGCCCGGCGGAGTCTCGGCGTGCGCGGAGGGTCGGTGGAGCAGTCCGCGACGCTGCGGCAGGCGCTGGTCGACAGGTCCACCGCGACGCCGCAGGTGCCCGCCAGCTGAGCGCGGCGGTGCCGGGAACCGATGCGGGCGGGGTGTCCTGGCGGGCGCGGGTCGACCACAATCGTGCGGTGCGGCGTCGCGGGTGGAAGTGGGGATCGCTGGGCGTCGTGGCCGCGCTGGCGGCGGGCGGCACGGCGTGGGTGTGGCTGCGGTACGACTTCGAGAAGGTCAACTGGACCTGGGGCGTCGTCGCCGGGTTCATCGCCGTCTACGTCCTGCTGGATCAGCTCTTCCACACTGGAACGGCGGGTCTCGCCGAGGCCGCCGCCCACCGGCGCGCCGCCGCCGACGAACTCGTGGAACTGATCCGACGCGACCCGACCGACGAGGCGCTGTTGCGTACCGTCGACGAGCCGTACCCATTGCCGGTGCGCTGGCGCACCGCCCCCGACCGGTTCCTCCCCTCCTGGCGGGCCATCGGCCGATCCAGCGCCGCCGCCCCGATGGACCTCACTGGCGGTGACGGGACATTGTGGAGCTGCTACCGGCGCGTACCCTCCGGGCGGCTGCTGCTGTTGGGGCCGGCCGGCTCCGGCAAGTCGGTCCTCGCGCTGCGGATGGCGCGGGAGTTGCCCGTGCACCGCGAGCCGGACACCCCCGTACCGGCGTTGGTCCCGGCGGACACCTGGGATCCCGACCGGGAGGGCTTCCACGACTGGCTTGTCGACCGGATCGCCCGGCGCTACCCGCAGCTCGCGGCCGGTCACCCACGCCGCGACGCGGTGTTGCGCGACCTCATCGAAACCGACCTGGTGGTGCCCGTCCTCGACGGACTGGACGAGGTGCCCGAGGACCGGCTGATCGCCTGCCTCGACGAGCTCAACGCACTGCCGACCCAGCGTTTCGTCCTCACCTGCCGGACCTCGGTCTACGAGCGCTACCTGACCCAGGGGGAGAAGCTGCGCGGCGCCGCTGTGGTCATGCTCGAACCACCGGCGCCCGCCGAGGTTGCCGACTACCTGGTGGACGCGGCCCCGCTGCATCAGGTCGACAACTGGACGGCCGTCGCCACCACGCTCGGCGATGCCCCGCAGTTGACCGCCGCGCTCTCCACCCCGCTGATGGTGGCGATGGCCCGCAGCGCCTTCGACCAGCCGGGCACCGATCCCCGGGACCTCGTGCCCCTGGCTCGCGAGCGGGGTCAGCGCTCCGTCGAGGACGACCTGCTGACCAGGGCGGTGGACGCCGCGCTGCGGTCCCGCCGCGGTTCACAGGGGCTACGGCGCTGGGAACCCGGGACCGCCCGGCGCTACCTGGCGTTCCTCGCCGCGCACCTGGAGTCGCTCGACGTGCGGGAGTTCCGCTGGTGGCAGTTGGCGAACGCGCAGCCCGGCCCGTTCTGGGCGCTCGTCGCCGGTGCTCGTACCGCGGCGGCGGTATGGCTGACGCTGACGCTCTCCGCGGACGCCCTCAGGGCGACAGCGGAGCTGGTCACCCACCCGCCTACCCGGAGTCTCCTCGACGATCTGGTCCACCAGACGGCCGCTCTGACGATGACGGCCTTCCTGCTGGCCTCCGTCGTGGCGCTGGTGCGCGGCTCGGGACGGGCAGGCCGAGAACGACCCCGCCGGGTGGCGTTCGTTGGCGGGGTCCGGGCGTTCCGGGTCGGGCTGCCCGGCGCGCTGTTCGTCGGGGCCGTCACGGCGCTGTTCACGTTTGCCTTCCTCACCGCCTACGCGCCCACGTCGCAACTCGTTGCGCTGCTGGACCGCGTGCCGGGGCTGCCACCGTGGCCCGATCCGGTCCGGGCCGCCGTCGTGGTCGGCCTGTCGGGTTGGGCGTTCGAAGCGGTCCTCGCCGGACTGCGGGTGGACGTCGCCGCGCCCGCCGCCGAACTCGGTGCGACCAGCGTGCTCGAAACCCTGGAGGCCGACCGCGCCGCCAGCGTCGCCTCCGCGCTGGCCAGCGTCGGCACCAGCGTCCTCCGGCTGCTCCTCGTCATCGCGGCGCTGCGTCTCACCGGGGTGCTGTCCGCCGTGCCGCCACTGCCGGCGTTGGTCTGGGCCGGGGTGGGGCTCGGGCTGGGCTGGTGGCTGCACCGGCGCGGTGGCGGGGCGTGGATGCGCTTCGCCCTCACCCGTGCCGCCCTCGCCGTCCGTGGGCGTACGCCCCACCGCCTGCTCGCCTTCCTGGCGTACGCCGAGACCGTCGGCCTGTTGCGCGACGGCGCGGGGGCCTACCGGTTCCGGCACGGCCGCCTCCAGAGCCGACTCGCCGGAGGATCGGTGAGCGCGCGACGCGGCAGCCGGCTGCGGGAGGAGTTCGGTGTCGAGTTGGCCCGCGCCGGCTACTGGCCGGAGGCGCTCGGCGTCTTCGCCGACGTCACGCAGACACGGGCCGGAAGCATCGGGCACGCCGACGACCTCACCGTGGCGGCGCTGCGCCGGGCGCTGCTGGCCGGGGCGGCTGCGGGGGAGTGGACCCAGCTGACGAACCTGCTGGCGCTCGTCCCGCCACCCACCGAGCCGACGCCGTTGGCGGTGCAGCGGCAGCGGCTCGCCCGGCTGATCGCGGACGACGCACCGGTGGCTGAGCTGATCGTCGCGGCCGAGGAGTTGAGCCAGGCGGCCACCGCCGGCACGCCGGAGTCCGCTTCGACGGCCCACCCGGCCGCGCCCGGAGTGCAGGAGTTCCTGGCCGTCCTGCACCACGTCAACGGCGACGTCGAAGCAGCGCGCACCCGCCTGGACCTGTTACGCACGGCGGCCAGCCAGGACGTCGGGGAGCCAGCACCCATCGGCGCCGGCCTGCTCGCCGGCCTGCTCGTCGACGCCGGCGAACCCGACACGGCCCTGGTCATCTGCCATGAGGAACTGCTCCTCGCCGATCAGCCGCCCGATCGAGTGGACCTGCTGCTCCTCGCGGAGGCGTGGCGCTGGTCGGTCGAGGTGATGCGACGCGCCACCGACGAACAGGCCGAACTGCGCCGCCGTATCCGGGCGGTGCTGGCCGGGCGGCGAGACCACCCACGGCGGGTCGAGCTGGGCCGACGAGAGTTGGCCGAACTGGGACTTCAGCTGTGCCACGCCGTGATCGAGCACCAGACGCTGGGACCACTCGCGGTCGCGGCGTCCCGACGGCTGGTCGTCGTCCTCGCCGAGCCGGCCATCATCGTGCGGACCGTCAACCGCAGCGCCCCCATGTGGTACGACGGCTGAGAATCTTCTTAGTGGCGGATGCCCGTTCGACGGAGATCGCCCTAGCGGATCATCGCGGTAGCGCCGCCCATTGTCGGTGGCCATCGGCCGTGGGCGGGGTCGCCAACCGATCCGTCGGTGGCCCGTGGGGAGGTCGGCACCAGCTCGTACCCTGGCACCGACTTCGATACGGGCTCTAGGCTTCCGCCATGCTGATCATCGAAGGCGCGGGCCGGTGGACTGCACCCGCCGGGGGCCCCAACGACTGGGTCGAACACCTGAGAGTGCCGGACCTGTCGGTGGGAACGTACTGCATCCCGGCGGGCGGTCTCGACGACCAGAGCCCGCACACCGAAGATGAGATCTACGTGGTCACCTCGGGGCGGGCCCGGATCGTGACGCCGGACGGCGCGGCCGAGGTGGGCCCGGGTTCGGTGATCTTCGTGCCTGCCGGCGAGGAGCACCGGTTCGACGAGGTGACCGAGGACCTGGCGCTGCTGGTGGTGTTCGGCCCGGCGTACGGCTCGCGCGCTCCGGGTGAGCGAGCCGGGTAGCGCAACCGAGAGCCGGAACAACTACTCACCATCAAGCGATCGTGAAGAAGGTTGCGGTGGGACTCGCGGTGTGGGTGCCGGCTCTCGTGAGGGGTTGGCGTGGCGGTGGAGGAGTTCGGCGATCCACCGTGCGGCTTCCCGCTGGGTGGTGAGCATGTGGTCGCGGGCGTCGGCCAGGTCGTGGTCGTCCGCGTGATTGTCCAGGATCGTCGCCCACTGGCGGCTCAGCTCCTCGGCGTACCGGGCCTTCCGGATCTGCTCGTCGAACTGGTATTCCAGCTTGACCAGGCGATCGACGTGCGGCTGGAGCGCCGGCATGATCCGTTCGTCGAGTCGTACGGCGGCGTCGGGGCGGCAGGTGAGCGTGACGTCGCCGCGCTGGTAGTGCCACAGGGGATCCTCGGCGAGCGCCCGCTGCAACGCGACCTCCAGGTCACCGGCCCGGTGCGGCGGCAGGTCCCGGGCGGCGTCCGCGGCGAGTCGGGTCAGTCGCTGGATGGCGTGCGGTTGGAAGTACTGCACGTACCAGCTCAGCACCTCGGACCGCAGGCTCGCCGGCGACGACCAGGCGAACGTGGCACGGACGTAGAACGAGTACACGTACCCGCGTGCCGGGACCGCGATCAGCCGGGGTGCGTCGCGTTGTTCGACGAGCGGGCCGGACGGCGACGGCGGGGCGGCGGACCCGACGGGCGCCTCGTCCTGGAGCGCGGCGACCAGCCGGTCCCAGCTACGCGCCCACCACCGCCAGCCGCGCACCCCGGCGTCGCGGGCGATCGTCAACCCTCGTACGCCCCGGTGTCGCCACAGGTCCGTGGGCCTCGGCCTCCCGTCGGGGGCGTCCGTCATGGCACCCCTCCACGGTCACGGATCCGCGTTTCACGCTAACAACCGGTGACCGATATGCCCGCCGCCACGCCGTCGCCGAGCGGACCGCATACCGACACGAACCAGACCACGCGTCGTCGATGGTGGGGCGGCCGAGCCGGTACGGACATCGTGCCGTCGCCTGCTGATCGTCCGGGCGTCGTGTGGCGGTCAGCCGTGGACGACATCCTGCCCGGGTGCGCACACTGCCGACCGTCGTCGCGTACCGGCTGCTCGGGGGCGTCGGTGCCACACTGCTGTCCTGCGCCGGCCTGGCCGCCGGCGCGCTCCCCGTCGGCGCGCACGCCGCCTGGTGGAGCGCGCTGCGGCAGCTCGCGGGGCCGGGTCTGCTCTGCGGGTACGCCGGTCTGACCCTGCTCGTCGCCGCCTGGTGGTGGGCGGGCCGGCACCCGCACGCACCCGACGAGGTCGTCGACCGTCGGTCCGCCGCGCTCACCCTGCTCTGCTGGGCGGGGCCGTTGCTGGTGGCGCCACCGCTGTTCAGCCGGGACGCGTACAGCTATCTGGCGCAGGGCGCGATGGTCCTCGCCGACATCGACGTGTACCGGCACGGGGTCGCCCAGTTGGGCGGCGCGTTGGCCGGTGAGGTGCCGCAGATGTGGCAGCAGACCCCCGCGCCGTACGGACCGGTGTTCCTCGCGGTGGCGGCCGTGGTCACCGGGGTGACCGGCGGCAAGCTGGTGCTCGGCGTGCTCGGTCTGCGTCTGGTGGCGCTGGCCGGGGTGGCGCTGCTGGTGGCGTACCTGCCCCGACTGGCCCGCCACTGTGGCGTCGACCCGGCCGCCGCGCTCTGGCTGGGCGTACTCAACCCGCTCGTGCCGCTGCACCTCATCGCGGGCGCGCACAACGAGGCGGTGATGCTGGGGCTGTTGGTGGCCGGGCTGAGTGTCGCCTTCGAGCACCGCTACGGCGCGGCCACCGTGCTGGTCACCCTCGCCGCGCTGGTCAAGGTGCCGGCGGTGGTCGGGCTGCTGGTGATCGTGTCGCTCGCCGCGCGCCACCGCGGGCTGCCGGCCTCGGTGGCGCGCACCGCCGGGTTCGCGCTGGGCACCGCCGCCGTGGTCACCTGGGCAACAGGCATCGGGTACGGGTGGGTCGGCGCGCTCGGCACACCGATGTACCGGCACAGCTGGTCGATCTCCAGCGCGCTGGGTCGGGTGGCGTTGCGCGCGGCCGGTCGGTTCGGTCTGCACCTGGGCGACGCCCCGATGCGGCTCTGCCTGGCGCTGGGCGTGGCCGCCGTGCTGGCCGTGGCGGTCGGCGCGTGGTGGCATCGGCGGCGGCTCGGCCCGGCGTACGCGCTGGGGTTGGTGCTGGTGGCGGTGGCGCTGCTCGGCCCGGCGACCCGGCCCTGGTACGCGCTCTGGGGCCTGGTGCTGATCGCGGCGGCGGCGCACGGGCGGGCCCGGCCGGTGGCGGCGCTGGGCGCGGTGGTGCTCGCGTTCGTGGCGCTGCCCAGTGGCTTCGGACCGGACGCGGCGCAGGCGGTGCTGGCCGCCGCCGGGGTGCTTGTGGGGTTGCTCGCGGTCGGTTCGTTGCGTCTGCTGGCGCCGCGGGCCGCGGTGCAGGTGGCTCGATGAGCGCGGCCCGGCGGCAGGTGGTGACTGTGCTCGCCCTGGTCACCGTGCTCGCGGTGGCGATCACGGTGCTGCCCGGGCATCGGGGCTGGTTCGACGTCGGTGTCTACCACGGCGCGGTCGGGCACTGGGTAGGCGGCGGCGACCTGTACGAGTGGACCACCGGCAACGGGTACGGGTTCACCTATCCACCGTTCGCCGCGGTCAGCATGCTGCCGATGGCTGCGCTGGCCTGGTACCCGACGATCGTGGCGAACCTGCTGCTCACCGCCTTGGCCGTCGCGTTCCTGCTGCACCTGCTGGTGGACCCGTTGGCCCGGCGGCACGGCTGGACCCGCTGGTACGCCCTCGCGTTGGCCTGCTGTCTGCTGGCCGGGCTCAACCCGGTACGGGACACGGTCAGCTTCGGGCAGGTGAACCTGCTGCTGGTGGCGCTGGTCTACGTGGACCTGTGGTTGCTGGAGCGGGGCAGTCGGCTGGCCGGCGTGGGGATGGGGCTGGCCGCCGCCGTCAAGCTCACCCCGGCGATCTTCATCGGGTATCTGCTGGTCACCGGGCGCTGGCGGGCGGCCGCCACGGCCATCGGCACCGCCATCGCCGCCACCGCGGTCGCGGCGGTGCTCGCGCCGCAGGCCAGCCGCACGTTCTTCACCGAGGCGCTGTGGGACACCGACCGGGTCGGTGAGTTGGCGTACGTGTCGAACCAGTCGCTGCTCGGTGTGGTCGCCCGGCTCGATCCGGCGCACCCGGACCGGCGGCTGTGGCTGCTGCTTGTCGTCGCCGTGCTGGCGGTCTGGATGGTGCGGGTGCGGCGGGCCGTCCGCGACGGCGACGAACGGGCCGGCTTCGCGCTGACCGGCGTCGCCGCGTGCCTGGTCAGCCCGGTCACCTGGGTTCATCACCTGGTGTGGCTGGTGCCGGGGCTGGTGGTGCTCGCCGCGTCCACGCTGCCGTGGCCTCCGGTGGACGCGACGGCCCGTTGTCGGGCGCGCGCCGGCCTCGCCGGCTACGTCGTGCTGTGCAGTGGGCTGGTCTGGGTCTTCGCCAACGGGTCGGCCGGACCGTGGGGGTTCGTGGGCGCCAACGCGTACGTCTGGGTCAGCATCGGAATGCTCGCGCTGCTCCCGATCGAGCGCGCCGAGACAGAAGATCACTCGGGGTTCATCGAGCATTGTGGAGCAGTTGGGGTGCCGAGGGGTGTTGCGGCCGACCGGTAGCGGTGAGACTGGGCCCGGTCCGACAATCACGCGGATCAATGGATTGGATGGTCTGGAGGCAGCCTGTGTCCACCCTCGTGTCCCCGCTGGCCACGCTCGGCGCGATCCGCCGGCGTACCACCACCCTCGCCCTGCTCCTCGCCATGGTCGCCGCCGCGCTGGTCGGCCCGTCCGTGGTAGCCCCCCGGTTGACCGACCCGGCATCGGCTGCGGTCTACAGCTCCTGCACCATGAGCCGCTGCGCGGATGCCCGTACCGCCCGCTCGGGCTGGTCCGCGAAGGGATTCCCGACCAGCCGCGGCTGGTACTCCTGGAGTGGGGGGAAGTCCAACTTCGCCGGCGGCCAGTTCTACAACTACGAGGGTCAACTGCCCACCAACGCCACCTACCACGAGTACGACGTCTACCCGCGCACCCAGGGCGCCGCCCGGGACGCGTACCGGATCGTGGTGAACCGCAGCACCGGGGTCACCTGGTTCTCGCCCAACCACTACACCGACTTCTACCGGCTCTGACCGACCCGGGGCCGGCCGCTCGCGGTCGGCCGGCCCCGCGTCGTCGCCCCGGTCGGATCTCGCCCGGCCAGATCAGGAGGCACAGGATGGTCGACGAGGACGCGGCTCGGATGCCCGACTGGCTGATCGTCTCCCGCGACGAAGGCCTCGACGTGCCTGGCGCTGTGGTGCTGGCCGGAGCGGCGACCCGGACCAGGGCCGGGCTGTTCGCCGCGCTCGCCACCGCGCTGACCCTGCCGGCGTACCTGGGGAACACCTGGGACGCCCTCTCCGACGTGCTCCGCGACCGGCTCGGCGCCGGCCCGCTCACCCTGCTGATCACCGACGCCGGCCAGTTGCTCGTCGACGAGCCGACCGATCAGTACGCCCTGCTGCTCGCCGTGCTCGGCAACCTCGCCAGCAACGCCCAGCATCCCCTCCATGTCGTCCTGCACGAGGCGCCGTCCTCCTGATCGACGAGCGGGCCGCGCCTCCCGCCGAGGCCGCGCCGGAGCGAGGCCGCCGGGGTCAGCCAGCCGAGAACCGGTGATTGGCTGTGTGGGTGCTCAGTTCCCGACAGTCCGGGCCGGGCCCGGGCACGGTGACGGTGGCGGTGACGCTCGGGTGACGGGCCCTTCGCGATCCTCGTGCCGAGCCGGGCACTGTGCACCGGCGTGGGCAGCGGGGAGGCCGTGCGGTGGACTTCGTCGACGGGGTGCTGGTGCGGTTGGCCGATCCCGGCACCCGCGCCGCGCTCTTCGATGACGCGTCGCTGGCGCACCTGGTCGAGGCCGCGTACGACACCGAGGCGATGCCGGTCGGGCCGCCCTACGCGGCGGTCTTCGACGAGCTGACCCTCGGCTTCGCCGCCGCGCCCGTCACGGTCGCCGAGGGGGAGTGGCTGGGCTCCGGCGGCACCACCCGGACCGAACTGCGCGTACGCCTGCACGGCCTCGGCGGCTCGGCGCTGCGCATCGACGCCCTGTGGCGGGGCAGCCTGGTGGTGCGGACCAGCGCCGCCCGGGACCGGGTCGAGGACCTCGACGTGGCGGTGCCCGCCTTCGACGTGGACCCGCAGATCGTCGCCGACCTGGGCGCGCTGCCGGCCGACCCGGCACAGCTGGAGGCCGAACGGCGTACCCGGCTGGTGACCCGGCTGCGGGCCGGTCTGCACCAGCCGGCCGCGTTCACCGACGCGCACCTGGACCGGCTCCTCGACGGTGTCGGCGCCACGAACGCAGGCGACCTGGTGGCCCGGATGCGCGGGCAGGCCGCCGGGGCCACCGTGAAGCTGCGCTACGCAGCGCCGTCGGCCGCCCCGCCGACGCCGCGCCCGCTGCCGTTCGCCGCCGCCGTGCTCATCCGCGACCGGGGCTTCTCCCTGGCCGACCTGCTGGTCGAGACCCGCCTGGTGCGGGCCCGCGCGGAGGAACTCGGCCTGGACGTGCCCGCACCGGACGACGTGCGACGGCGGCACCGGGTGGTCGCCGTCTGGGTGGTCCCCATCGAGACGTTCGACGACGACGGCTGGCCCGGCGGAGACGCCGGCACCGACGCGCAGAAACGGGCCGCCCGGTTCGCCCGGGCCGGTCAGTGGCTCGCCCGCAGCGGCATCGGGCTGGCCGCCCTGAACTCCTGAGCCGCACAACGACCACGGCGGCGGGGAGCCGCACAACGACCACGGCGGCGGGGAGCCGCACAACCACCACGGCGGCGGGGAGCCGCCCCAAGACCGCAGCAGCAACTTCGTCCGGGAGGACCCGTGGCACCGACAGCAGCATTCCCGTACATCGAGGTCCGGATCGTGCCGCCACCGGCGCCGCTGGCCCAGCGCTCGCCGGGTGTCATCGCGGTCGTGGGTAAGGCGCCGTCCACGGCCGACGGTGGTTCCGCGGCGGCGAACACGCCGGTGCGGATCGAGACCCTCGACGATGCGGTCACCAACTTCGCCCGCCGGCAGGCCGGCAACGTGGTCCGCAACGCCCTCTACAACTCCCTTGAGCTGGCGTTCCTGCAGGACCCGCGCCCCGCGAAGGTGTACGGGGTCAAGGTCGCCGGCGACGACTACGCCGCCGCCCTGAGCGGCCTGGAGGCGGCCGACGACGTGACGATGGTGTCGCTGGCCAACGAGTCGGGCGTCGGCAACCCGGCCGGTGCGGGCGCGCCCACCGGGCTGCACGCGCTCAAGGCGCACGTGGAGACGATGTCCGCGGCCGGTCAGCGGCGGATCGGCTTCGCCATGGTCAACCCGGCCACCGAGAAGGGCCCCAGCTACGTCGCTGACATCACCACCGCCGCGAACCCGCTCAAGAGCAGCACCAGCCGGATGGTGATGATCGCCGCTCGGGGCGCGGACGGCGACGCGGCCACCGCCGCGATGGCCGCCGTGGCCGGGCTGCCGGTGCACCACAGCATCGTGCTGAAGAAGATCCGCGGGGTCGCCATTCCGGTGGCCAAGCAGTACAGCCCGGCGGAGATCAAGGGGCTCTCCGAGGCCAACCTGACGCCGATCATCGACCCGACGCTGATCACCGGGGAGAGCCTGCACTTCGCCGACGGGCGGCTGTTCACCTCCGACGCGAGCCTGCTGCACGTGGACCTGGTGCGCACCCTCGACCAGATCGAGTTCATGCTGCGCGCCGGCCTGATCGGTCTGGTCGGCGACGCACGGATCACCAAGCCGGGCATGACGCTGCTGAAGACCCAGGTCGACGGCATCCTCGGCCCGCTGAAGCGGCAGGCGGTGATCGACGACTACCGCATCGAGATCCCGGTGCTGGACATCCTCGGCATCCCCGAGGTCGCGCGTACCGCCACCGACACCTCGATCGTCACCGCCGCCCGGGCCGACCGCACCGTCGACCTGGTCGTCACCGTCACGTACGGCCCGGCCGTGAGCCGCCTGCTGGTCACGCTCGTGGCCAAGTTCTGACCCGGAGGAACCAGACCATGGAGTGGAAGACCCGCCTCGCGGTGCAGTACACCAAGGGCACCGAGACGGTGCTGATCAGCCCGATCGACTCGTTCAGCCCGTCCTTCTCGCTCAACATCGAGGCGCTGCACTCGTGCGAGGTGACCCACCTGGGCGCCATCCACGCGCCGGTCTCGATGAACTTCACCATGACCGTCAAGGCGATCGGGGACGTCGCCGGCCGGCTCACCAAGCTGGCCCTGGACGGCGAGTTGTTCGACATCGCCCTGCTGGAGCACACCGGCGACGACTGGTCGTTCTCGTCGTTCGTGCTACGGGACTGCCTGATCACCAGCGCCACACCGACCACCGCCACCATCTCCGGCGCGCCGGCGGCGACCTTCAGCGGCTTCAGCCTGGCCGCCTCGGTCGACCCGAAGACCGGCGACCCGTCCGCCCTGCCCTGACGGGCCGACGACAACCCGCCGACAACGACTGACCGGAGGTAGCAGATGGCGACCGGTGCTGGCCGTGCCGCCCGCGTCACCCGTACCGGGCTGGCCCTGGTGCACGCGGGTGAGCTGGTGCTGCCCGCAGCCGGTAGCGAGGCGGAGGCCGAGCAGGTGGCCGAGGACGACCGCGCGGTCATCGCGTACCACTTCCCGGTGGAGATCGAGGTGGTCGCGGCCGGCGGCGCGGTCGACGCCGACGCGCTCGCCGACCTCGCGCTGGCCCGCCTCGCCGAGCACCTGGACGGGCGGTTCTGACGGTGGCCATCTCGGTGCACGTTCCGGTGCGGATCCGGGTGGACGCCCGGTCGCTGGCAGACCGCCCGGAGGCGGTGACCGACGCGCTCGGCGCGGCGCTGGCCCGCGCGCTGGAACGTTCCCGCCGCGAGGTGGTCGCGCCGCACGGCGGCTACCTGGAGGTACGCCCCAACCCGCCGGAGTTCCGGTGGACGGGCGCGGGCCTGCAGGGCGTGTCCCCGGACGACCGGCGGGCGGTCGAGGCCCGGCTGCGCCGGTGCGTCGACGAGGTGGTCACCGCCGCCCGGTTGGACCCGGGGCTGCCGCCCGGGGTGGTGCTGCCGCTGAGCGAGCCGGCGGAGGAGCTGTTCGACAGGCAGCGGATGCGTCACCTGCTGGCCGTCTACCGGGTGCCGTCCTACGACGACGGTGGCGACGCCGCCGAGGTGCCGGTGGACGGCGACGAGCCGCCTCCGGTGACCTACCAGTGGCTGTTGCGACCAGCCACCTACCTGGCCGGTCACTTCGCCGAGCTGGCTCGCGAGGCGGTACGCCAGCACGGTGGCCTGCCCTCCGGCGCCCCACAGGGGATCATCGCGCGGGTGGTCGGCCCCGACGGCCGCGCGGTCTGGGCGATCATGGTGACCACCACTCCACTGTCGGTCCTGACCTTCGACACGTTCGGCGAGACGGTGTTCCGGGCCACCCCGCAGCCGCACTTCGAGGTGGAGGCGCGGGTGCCCAGCCCGCAGCCCGGGACGGTGGAGCGTCGACCGGTCACCGACCGGGCCGCGCTGGTGGCCATGGTGGACGGTGAGCTCGGCGACGACATCCGGCAGCGGCTGCGGATCGCCCAGCCGCGCGGCGAGACGACGAGCGTCGAGGAGTACCGGACGCAGATCGAGCGGGCCGTCGACGCGGAGGTGACCCGGCGGGTCGACGGAATCCTCGCCTCGGTGGGCGGGGCGCTGCCGACCAGCCTGGTGGTGGTGCGCGTCGGCGGGGTGTCGCTGCTGCTGGTGGGCACCGAGGAGACCGACGCCACGCTGCACTGGACCGGTACGGCCAATCTGCTGCCGATCAGCGTCGAGCACCGCCCGGCGACGCCGCCGGACCCGAACGCGCCGCCCGGCGGCGGCATCGGCACCGGCACGGGTGGCACCGGCGCGGGCGGCACCGGTTCCGGCAACGGCGTCGGCACCGGCAGCGGACCGGGTGGCACCGGCGTCGGCGGCCTGGGCACCGGCACCGGGCCCGGCGGTGACGCCGGTGGCAGCGGTGGGGACGGCACCGGCGGCACCCGGCGGGGTGGGTTCGTCTTCGACCCGAGCAGCCCCAGCGCCCCACCCGGAGTCGAGGGTCGACGGTTCCCCGCCGTCACCGGCCAGCACTCCGAGCTGCGGGCCTGCGCGCCGTTCAATGGCGAACCGGAGCTGGACGCGCTCGGCCCGGACGGCGACGAGCTGCGCCGGCTGATGGACGACATCGCGTTCCGGTTGCAGATGGGCGACCCGTGCCGCTACCCGGCGAACTTCTGCCTCCAGGCCGCCGCCATGCTGCGCGGTCGGGCCGCGGCGATCAGCCTGCTGGTCGGCTCGAGCGAGCGGGAGGCGTTCACCCGACCCGTACCGGAGGGCAGCGGCCGGCTCGGCCCGCTGGACTTCCGGCCGGTCGCCTCACCCGCCGTGCAGTTCCTGCGGCACCTGGCCGGGGTGGTGCCCCGACTGGACCGCCTCGCCCAGCTGGTGATGGGCCGCTACAGCCAGCCCGAGCACTTCGCCCGGATCCAGGGCGGCTGGATCGACACGTCCGCGTCCTGGAACCTGCACTTCATCCAGGCGTTCAGCCCCGCCGTCAAGGGCGCTGTCGGGCAGCTGTTCATGGTCGGCAGCCAGGCCATGCTGGTGCAGCTGCTGCTCAGCTCGCGGACCGGCATCGACGCGCGGATCGCCAACTTCGACAGGTACGCCCCGATCTTCGAACGGCTGATCGTCTCCCAGCTCACCGACTACGCCGAGCTTCAGGGGCTGCGCGAGCGGCTGCGCCGCCACGAGGCCGCCCGCTGGGTGTCCGCGCACACCGACATCGGCGGCGGCACCCTCGCCACGGTGAGCATGGCCAACCCGTCCACCGCCTGGTACGGGGCGGCCCGCGCCATCTCCAGCGCCTTCCTCGCCACCGAGGCTGCCCTGAGCAGCCCCGGCGCGGCCGGCGAGATCGTCGAGACCGACGGCACCACGCGCATCCGTGACTCGCACGCCGTGCTCTGGACCCTCCCCGAGATCGAACAGGCGCTGGTCATCCAACGCGGCGAGGCCGAGGGCATCGACCCGCTGGTCAAGCAGATCACCGACCTGCCCGACGTGCTGGCCCGCTTCGCCGGCAACCGGTCGGCGATCCGCGACGAGCTGTGGCGGGTGCTGCAGGACATGCGGCGCAACAACACCGAGATGCTCGGTCGCGCCCGCGCCGACGCCGCGTTCGCCTTCCGGTCCAGCCGGATCAGCGAGCACATCCCGTCGGCCACCATCCCCCGTGGACGCTTCGCGCTGCAGGGCATCCACCTGGCCACCCACCAGCAGATCGGTGAGTTCTTCGGCGGCAACCTGTACTACGCCACAGGCGTCGACGACCTGTTCGCCACGGAGCTGGGCCGGGAGGCGCTGAGCGCGTTCGCCGTCATGGTCGGGATCATCGCGCTGTCGCTGCTCTGCCCGCCACTGGGCTTCGTGGTCGGGGTCGCCGTCGCCGCCGTGGACGTGGCACACGCCCACCAGCGCGAGCGCCTCTACGGCTCGATGCTCGACCCGGAGCTGGTGCTCACCCGCACCGAGGTCGAGGTCGAGCTGTTCGCCGCGTACCTCGGGTTGGCGTTGTCGCTGATCCCGGAGGCCGGCACCATCGGCGGCGCGGCAGTGCGCGGCGGCCGGGTCGCGCTGCGCTTCGGCGTGCGCGCCGGGCTGCGCGCCGCCCGGGGGTACGTGGTGCGCCGCGTCACCCGGCAGATCATCGAGGCCGCGTCCCGTGACCTGCTCCAGGGGTTCCTCACCGAGATCCTGCTCAACGAGGTGCTGGAACGGGTCGTGCAGAAGCTGATGGAACCGGTGCTCGCGTACGTGGAGCGGGAGGCGATGCTCAGCGGCGCGGTCGGCGGCCCGGAGGGAGCCCGGTTCATCCTCATGGTGCTCGACTCCCAGCCCGGTGGGGCTGCTGCCGGCCCGCGTGTCCCGGTGGTGCGGCCGTGACCGGGCCGCGCCGGTTCCGCGCCGGCCGGTTCCTCGACGCCGCCGCCGTGCACGCCGCCGCCGACGCGAACCCGCGGCTGCGCCAGTTCATGCGCACGATCGCCGCGCACAGCGAAGCCGGCGAGGTGCGCTCCCGGCGACTGCTGGAGCACCTCATCCGCCGCATCGTCGACGACGTCGGCGACCTGCACCTGGGCAACGCCCTCAACCGGCTGGAACGCATCGCCGTGCTGCGGGACAACATCGCCGCGATCCTCGACCACGTGCTGGAGGGCGGCACCCTGCCCGAGGGGGTGCGGGTGGCCACCCTCGGCGAGTACTTCGACCAGCTCAACACCGAGATGCGCGAGCTGAGCCGACCCCGCGACGGCATCGTGGGGGACGCGCCGCTGCGGCTGGCCGACGACTCCGCCGCGTACGCCGACTCCTTGCTGCGCGAGTTCGACGCAGCAGGCGGCGGCGCGGCCGGCCGGCACGTCGAGCCCGCCGCGATCGTCGGCGACGCGTTCCGGGCCATGCCGGCGGACCGGCAGGCCGCGTTGCGCCGCGCCGCCGAGCTGGAACCGGCAGCGCTCTGGCGCGCGGTGGCCGCCGAGGGCGAGGGCGGCAAACGGACCGCCGTCGCCGACCTGGAGACCCGCCTCGGTGGCCGGCTCAGCCCCGACGAGGTGACCCGGCTGCGCGCCGCCGTTGACGACCTCGGTCGCGCCCGCTCCCGCGGTCTGCAGATGAGCGAGGCCCGGCTCGCCGACGCCCTCGCCCGGATCGGCGACCCCGACCTGCGGGCGGTCGTCGCCGGGGGAGACGTCTGGCTCACCCAGCAGCTCGCCGTGCACAACCCGGAGGCCCTCGCCACCCTGTGGCGGCGCTTCCGCGACCGGGGCGGACGCGCCGACGACGGCCCCGGCTTCCGTGCCTACCTGCGGCACGACATGGTCACCTACGGGCGGGGCGTCCTCGGCGAGTACAGCGCCGCGTTCTCGCTGAGCAGCATCGAGCTGTTCCTGAAAGGGCCGGACGCCAACGTCAAGGTCGCCGGCACCGACCTGGTCGGCATCGGCCACGACGGCTGGGTGTGGCTGATCGACGACAAGTCGCACCGGGCCGCCAGCGTCGGCGGGGTCAGCGCGCTCACCGACAACCTGGTGACCAACCTGCGCCGCGACGCCGCCGACTTCCGGGACGCCATCGCCCGGCTGCAGCGCGACGACCCCGGCTTCACCCCCGACCCGCGCATCCTCGACGCGATCTCCCGGATGGAGGACGCCGCCGCCGAGATCGACCGGATCAACAGGCGCGGCTCCGCCTCCACCCGGCCCGCCCGGATCAGCGCCGCACTGGAGGCCCGCCGCCTGCGCCTGCGGGTCACCAGCGCCGCCGGCGAGGTCCGCGAGATCACCCAGGCGCTGCGCGACCTGGGCCTGGCCGTCGAACCCACCGGTACGCCGGTGCCGCTGCCACCCACCGGAGGGCGCTGAGCATGGCCATCACCAGTAGCTTCATGCGGTACGGCACGGTGCCGTCCGCGATCATCAGCGACGGGATCCTGCCCATCCCGCTCTGGGCGGTCACCGCCATCTCGCTGGCCGAGACCTACCACCTGCCGCCGATCGGCTCCACCGCGCACAAGGCCATCGTGGCCACCCACGACGACACCATCACCCTGACCGGGGTGCTTGTCGGCGCGGAACGCTACGCGTGGAAGTTCGCCCTGGAGACGATGGCCGAGGCGAGTAAACGCGGCACCGCCCTCGCGGCGTACTCCGGGGGGAAGTTCGGCGGGCTGATCCTGGTCACCTCGATGACCATCCGCACCGACATGCAGGTGCAGTCGCTGACCTTCAACGCCTCGGCCGCCCGCCGCGACGTCCTGGACACCACCATCACCCTCGTCCACGTGCCCCGTCCCAGCCTGCTCGGCAAGCTGCTCGACGTGGCGAGCATCGGAGTCGGCGCCCTCGCCGACGGGTTGGGGAACTGATGCCACGGTTTCCGATCGACCGTTACCTGCTGCCGGAGACACCCGTCGAGGTGCCCGACGGGTTCACCGAGGTACGGCAGAACCTCACCGCCGGTCTTCCGCACCGCGTCGAGCTGGGCGCCGGCGTGCACGCGGTGCTGATCCTGCCCACCGGGCTGGCCCGGCAGTGGCTGCACACCGACCCGCTCGCCGTGGTCAGCAGCTCCGCCGACGACCTGACACCCCGGCCCGCGCCGCCGGCCGCGCCCCGCCGCCGGCCCTGGTCGGCCGGGTGCCGCTGCGCCTCGTCGTCCGGCAGGGCACCCGGATCCTCGGCTCGGTGCCGCTCGCCGCCGGTCTGCGCCGGGTCTGCCCCGACGCCGGCCCGACGACCGACACCGGCTCGTCGACCGACGCCGGCTCAGCTCCGATCGCCGTGGAGCTGCTGGTGCTGACCTGGCTGCTGCACGCCGGGACGGTACGCGGATCCGGCGACTACGGCTCGTCCATCGCGCTGGCCTGGCGTCGGGCCGACCGCGCGGTGGACCAGTTCGGGCCACCGCCGATCAATCAGTTCGTCTGGCGTCGCCGCCCACCCGCGCAGCGCGTCGAGTCCGAGCTGGGCCCGGCCCGCCTGCGCTACCGGTACCTGCTCGACAAGAAGCTGCGGAGGGTGCTTCGATGACGCTCACGCCGTTCCAGACCGGCCAGGTACGCCAGGGCGCGGTCGGCAACGACGCCGGCTGGACCCTGACGTTTCACCGGGAGACCCCGACCGGGCTCAGCCAGGACGCCGCGCTCACCCTGTCCAGCGCCGACTACTACGCGGCCATCGACGCCGCGCTCCCCGACGGGCTGGGCCCCGGCGCGTACACGATCACCGTGCAGGGGCTGATCGACGAGCACTTCGCCGCGCTGCGCACCGCCGAGGGGCAACCGCCGCTGGTGGCCAAACTGCACCTGTACTGGCGCGACGCGAACACCTCGGTGGGCGCGTTCTTCACCAACCTGGTCGGCGTCAACGCCGGCCCGACCCCGGCCGAACTGACCCAGGCGCTGGTCGCCGTGCTGCGGGTGACGAAGGTGCGCCGGCTCACCGGCGAGCGGACGTACGACACCGAGCTGACCCTCGTCGAGCAGGCGTACGCCCGCCTCGGCCAGCGGGTCGCCGAACGGTTCGAGGCGGCCACCTTCACCGCCGCGATCCGGGCCGTCGCCGAGCGCACCCGGGTGGACATCGCGACCTGGGGCGGCAACCCGGACGGCACGATGACCCGGGGCGCCACCGAGGCGGCCGGTGACGAGCGGGTGGCCTTCGGCGCGGGCCTGCTCTACCGCGCCGCGGTGGAGCGGATCGGCGGCGCGTTGCAGCAGTCGCTCAACGCGTACGGGCGGGGGATGCTGCTGATCCGCGACGGCACCGTGCACGTGGGCAAACGGCCCGTCCCCTACCCGGAGGGGGAGCCGAAGCCGCTCACCCTCGCCACCGGCCTGCTGGCCTGCACCGAGAACGGCAGCCAGGACACCGACCCGTACGCCGCCACCGAGTCCGGCGGCACGCCGGCACCGCGCCGTCGGGCGTGGACACTGACCCTCAAGGGCCGCCCCGACCTGAAGCCCGGCGACCTGGTTCTCTTCGACCCGCCGGCGGTGGACGAGGCCACCACGCTGGGCAGCGTCGGCGCGGCGCTGCTCGGCTCGTTCGCGGCCCCGTTCGCCCCGTCGACAGGGGAGTTGGGCCCGGGGGCGAAGCTGCTCTACCTCAGCGCCGCCCGGCACACACTGTCGCGTACCGCCGGTTTCGTCACCGTGGTGCAGGGCGTCGAGGTCACCTCGGGCGCCCAGGCGTGGGACAGCTGGAGCGACGCCTCCGGGGTGGGCACCGCCGAGCCGGCCGGCCCGGCGTCCTCGCCCGGGGTGGCCGCCGCCGAGGCGGTGCGTCGGGCGGCCCGCGCCGCCCGGGGCGAGACGCGCGGTCTGGAGATCGGCGAGGTGCGCGCGGCCGCCACCAACGCCAGCGGCGCGGTCGAGCCACCGGCGCAGACCGAGACGGTGTGGGAGGGGCTGGCCCGCCCGGACGGGCGCCCCAACGGTGCCCGCCGCCTGCCGGTCCGCCGGGAGCAGCCCGCGCCGCTGCCCGGGGTGACCTACCTGACCCCGTTCGCCTGGGGTGGTTGCGGGCTCATCCTGCCCCGCTACCCCGGCACCCGGGTGGCGCTCGCGTACCGCAACGGCGCGCCCGACGACCCGGTGGAGGTGGGCGCCCTCTGGCCGACTGGGCACGCGCCGGTGTCCCAGCCGGGGGACTGGTGGCTGTCCCTGCCGGTCGGGGTGGCGAGCAACAGCCGCTCGTCGATCGGCGACACGGTGGTGCCCGCCGACCACGACGGCAAGGTGGCCCACGACCTCACCGACGGTGACGGCAACCGGGTCATCGAGCTGGGGGAGTTGACAGTGCGGGTGGGTCGGGCCCAGTTGCAGGGTCGCGGTCAACGCCCGGCCCGCGCCGAGGAGGCCGACAGCATCACCATCGAGCACGCCGCCGGTGGGTCGTCGATCGTGATGAAGCAGGACGGCTCGATCACCATCACCGCCACCCAGATCGACCTGGACGCGGGCAACGGCGCGGTGAACATCAGCGGCGGCACCGTCAACATCGCCGCCGACGACGTCGACGTCCAGGTCGACAACGCGATGAACGTCCACTGAGGAGCGAGTGACATGGCTTTCGTGCTCACCACGTCGAGCGACGTGCACTGCCCCAACCAGGGGAAGGTCACCCCGGCCGGGCAGAGCAAGCTGACCGTCGACCACGTCGCGGTGACCCGCCCGGACGGGATCAGCGGCAAGTCGGTGGCCGGGTGCACCATCACCACCAGCAACTCCACGAAGCAGTGCGGCACGGTGACCACGGCGACCGGAGCCGCCAGCAAGCTCAAGGTCGGCGGGTCCGGGGTGGCCCTGGACTCGCTCAGCGGCGCCACCGACGGCTCCAGCCCCGGACTGTCGGCCAGTGCCGGGCAGACCAAGCTGAAGGCGGTGTGACATGGACCGGACCGAGCGCGAACGGCAGGCCGCCCAGCGCCGCTACCTCGGCTGGGGCCTCGCCTTCGAACCCACCATGCCGGGCGTGGACCTGGCCCGCGACGTCGTCTTCGACGACGGCCCGAACGGCCGGGTGCTGGCCCTCGTCGCCGGCACCGAGAACGTGGCCCAGAGCCTCGCGGTGGCGCTGACCACCCTGCGCGGCTCGAACGTCTTCGACGCCACCTTCGGCTTTGACGGCCTCAACGCCCTCGCCGAGCAGATCGAGCCGAACCTGATCCGCGAACAGGTGCGCATCGGCATCATCACCCTGCTCGACCGCGATCCCCGCGTCCGCAAGATCGTCGATGTCAACCTCGACGACGGTCGGCTGGGCGTCGGTGCGGCAGGCACCGATGACGCCGCCGCGGCGGCGCTGCGCTCGTCTCGCACCCTCCAGGTGCAGGTCCAGTTCGAAACCATCACCGACGACCGGCTCTCGGTGCATCTCGGGGAGCTGCCCAGTGTCTGATCCGACCCTCCCGGCCGAGCTGGCCGACGTTCTGGCCGTCGACGCCGCCGCGCTGCGGGCCACCGGCTCGACCGGCTTCGGCATCGTCGAGACCGGCTTCGTGCCGAAGTCCTTCGCCCGGCTGCTCGCCGAGAAACTGGCCACCGCCCGGCTGCTCTTCGGCGACGACATCGACCTGACCAGCGGCGCCGTGCTGCGCAAGGTCCTCGAACTGGCCGCGTTGGAGGACGCCCGGCTGTGGGCGGCGCTCGGCGCGGTCTACGACAACTCGTACGTCGTGTCGGCGACCGCCGACGCGCTGACCCGCCTCGGCGAGGAACTCGGCATTCCCCGGCCCTACCTGTCGGCGCGGGGCACGGTGAAACTGAAGCTGAAGGCAGCGCTGCCCACCGGCCGCACCCAGCTCACGCTGCCCCGGGGCGCTCGGCTGTCCACACCCGGCGGGCACCACGTGGCCCTGGACGAGACGGTGGTGCTCTCCGCCGCCGTCGCCGAACGGGTGCCGGCCGTCGCCGCCTTCTACCCCGGCGCGGCGCACAACCTCGACCCGACCCAGGCCAGCCAGAAGATCGACAGGTGGAACCGGGCCGACACCCTGCTGGCCGACCTGGACGACGCCGAGCAGGCCGCTGGCGCCGAACTGGTGGAGATCACCCACACCGTCGCGTTGACCGGGGGCGAGCAGCAGGTCTCCGACGCCCGCTACCGGCAGCTGCTGCTGGCCGCGCCCCGCTCGATCTGGACGGCCGAGGCGATCGGCCTGGCCGTGGCGACAGTGCCCGGCGTACGCCAGGTGCAGGTCTTCGACGGTCGGGGCGGGTTGGACCTCAACCAGTCCATCTTCGGCAATTTCAACTTCATCGAGCGGGTCTTCAGCACCGAACGTGACCTGGGCAATCCGTACTACGTCACAGTGCTGGTGGCGCCCACCGCCGCGGCCATCTGGGACGGCCCGGACGGGTTGCACGCCGCCGTCGAGTCGGTCATCGAGGACCTGCGCCCGGTGGGCATCTTCGCCTCGGTGGACCGGGCCGACGAGGTGGGCATCGGCGTCGAGGCCGACCTGGTGATCCGGGGCCTGCCGCTGCCCACCGGCTCGAAGGAGACGGTGAACGCCTCCACCGCCGCCACCGAGCTACGGGCCCGGCTGCACGCCCGGCTGCGCCGCTACGTCGACGAGCTGCCCTTCGGTGAGCCGGTCCGTGCCGCCGAGGTGATCTGGACGCTGATGAACGAGCCGGGCGTCGCGGACGTCCGCGGACTGCGGCTGGTCCGTTTCCCGGCCGACTCGGCGGTGGTGGTGACCGGCAGCGCGCCCACCGGCGACGGGGTGCAGCGGCTGCCGGTCGGCGACAACGCGGTGCTCGCCGCGAACCAGGTGCCCGTCTACGTCGACCGGGACGACCCCCGGCCGTTCCGGATCGTCTGAGCGGGGGCAATGGTGACCGACATCCGGGTGCCGGTGGACGGGGCCGACCCGTCCGTCGAACGTAACCTCGTCGACCAACTGGAGGGCCCGTACCCGGGCACCGTCCGGCGGGTGGTGGTGCCGATCGCCGCCAGCGGCGCGGCGGTGGTGGACTGGACCAGCCGACACCCGCTGCTCACCGTGGTGCTGCGCCGGGACCTGGTCGAGGAGTCCGTGCGGGTGACGGTCACCGTCGACCCGGGCGGGACCGGCGAGCGGGTGCTGCCGCCGGTGGTCTTCGCGCCCTGGTCGGCCGCCGGGGCGTCGGTGCCCGCGTACGTGCCGGACACCTCCGACGAGCCGCTTGTCGCGTCGTTCCCGGTCGCCGTGGCGGTCCAGCGGTCCGTCGACGGCGGCGCCGCCACGGCGGTCACCGGTACGGCGCTCACCGGGCTGGTCGAGCTGGCCGTGCTGGAGGGCAACCTCGGCCGGCTGCTCTACCTGGTGTCGTACGAGAAGCACCGGCTGCGTCGCGCGGCCCGGGAGGTGCACGCGTACCGGACCCTCGCGCACGCCCGACGCGACGCGCTGGACCGCATCGGCGCGGACGTGGGGGTGGCCCGCTTCGTCGACGAGCTGGTGCACGAGCCGGCCAAGGGTGAGGTGTACGCGCGCCGGCTGGCCCCGCCGGCCCGTGAGCCGGACGCCGCGTACGCCCACCGGCTCGGGCTCTACCGGCGGTTCCTGCTGCCCACCCCGGGCGCGGTACGCCACCTGCTCAACGGCCCCGGCGCGGAAACCGACCCGAACGCCGGGCTCTTCGCCGACCTGCCCGGCGGCGCACGGTTCACAGTGCGCGAGGACGACGACCGGTTCGCGGTGGCGATCCGGCTGGTCGCCGTCGGCGATCCGCAGCACCGCACGAACTTCCTCGCCCAGTTGCGCCGCGACCGCCTGGTGCTGCCCGCCAACACCCCGCCGAACAACACCACGCACGCCGGCCGGGCGTTGCCGGCCAGCCGGTTGACCGAGGTCACCGCCCTGCGGGCCAGCCTGCGTCAGTCGTACACCTTCGACAGCGCCCACGGCGTCGCGCCGCCGCTGGCCGCCGCCCTGGACCGCGCCGGGCGGGTCTGCCGGGCGCTCGGCTCGACGATCGTGTGGCAGGTGACCCGGGCCCAGGACGACGCCGGCGGCAGCCGCTACGAGCTGGGTCTCGGCGTCGACGTCAGCTGGCCGACCCCCGCGCAGGCCACCGATCTGCGCAACCGGGTGCTGGACTCCGGCCGGACACCCACCGGCGACCGGACCGCCGAGGCGCTCATCGCCGCGGCCCGCGCCGCCGGTGTGCCCACGGTGAGCGCCGACGGCGAGCTGGCCTGGCTGTGGCGGGTGTGCGGGCTGCCGACCGTGCACCGGATCAGCACCACCCGGATGTACCTGTCGCACCTGCCCACCCGAGGGTTGGCGGTGACCGCGCCGCTGAGCGCGGCCCTCGGCGCGGACACGGCGGTCGAGGCGCAGTTCTACGCGCCGGGCGACCCGGCCGGCAACGCGCTGCTGCTGGCCGGTCTGTCCGCCGCCGCGCGGGCCTGGACCGACTCCGGGGAGCCGGCGTGGGCGCCGCTGACCGACGCGGTGGCCCGGACCCGGTGGGCGGCGGTGCCGACCCGGCCGGCCGGGCAGCCGGTGGACCAGGTGCTGGCCGCCGCCGGCCTGCCGGCGGTGCGGGACCCGGCGCCGGTGGTGGCCGCGCTGAACCGGCTCCCCGACGAGCTGGTGGAGACCATCGAGCTGCCGGCGGCCCTCGCCGGCGCGCTGATCGCCGGTCAGCCGGCCGCCGGCGAGCGGCTGGCCCGGCTGGTCCGGCTGCTGCGCGACAGGCACCTCGCCGCCGCGCTGCCGCTCGTCGAGACGGGCAACCGGGTGCTGCTGGTGTGCAGTGTGATCGGCCTGCCCCAGGCCGGGCTGAACCTCAGCGAGCGCCGGGCCACCGGATTCCGCTGGTACACCGTCGGGCTCGGCGGCGGCACGGCGGAGATCAAGGCGGTCGGCGCGCGGACCACGCTGCGCCCCACCCACGCCGGGCTGGTCGCCGTGGTGGCGCTCTCCTACGTGCGCACCGGCCTGACCGACCCGTACGAGTTCCGGGTGGAGCTGCCCGACGGGGTGACGTTGACCCTGGCGCAGTACGAACGGCTGATGAACGCGCTGACGCGGGTCTGCCCGCTCGGGGTGGAGATCAACACGTTCGGCATTCGGCGCGACCACGTCGACCTCGACGACGACGGCACGGCCGAGCCGCTGCGCCCGGCGGTGGCCCGCACCTTCCGCACCTTCCAGCAGCGCCGGCACCGCGGCGTGTACGACCAGCTCTGAGAGGGACATCATCATGGCGAGCGAGATCAACTACGACGGGCTGACCGTCACCGAGCTCTACCGGATGTTCACCGAACACGGCATCCCGCAGTCGGACGCCAGCGTGCTGGTCTCGTCCTGGATCTACGAGAACGTGGGCAGCGCGAAGCGGGTGTTCAGCTACGCCGAGTCGTTCCCCGCTGTGGAGCCGGGCTGCGCGCCGCCGCCGTTCGCCCGCACCTTCGCCCACAGCGACTGGGTCGACGGCGAGGACGTGGTGCAGGCCGGTCAGACCCCCGGCGAGCAGGGTTTCAACGAGCGGTTCCACCGCATCGAGCACGACCTGGACCACCTCGGGACCGACCTGGCCAAGGCGTTCTCCTGCATGGCGGCGATGCGGGTGAGCCTGCGCCGGCTGCTCGACGAGATCCGCGCGGAGATCAACCGGCTGCACTCCACTGTGCACGAGAACAAGGTGACCCTCGGCCCACACGTCATCGAACAGATCCCCAACTACATCAGCACGTTGGACTTCGGCAAGTACATGGGCACCACGATGTTCCTGGACAAGAAGGTCAGCATCTGGCAGACCAAGGCCGGGACCATCGTGCTGCCCGCCGTGGAGACCCTCGGCGTGGACGTGGTCGCCGGCCCGAAGGTCCGGGGCGCCGCCTATCTGGAGCGGTACGCGGCCGAGAACGGCGACGTCCGACAGCGCTTCCCGCGCGAGGTGAAGCTGACGGAGTTCATCCGCTTCTTCGGCGACGACGAGCTGGCCGACGGCCGGACGGTCCGCGACGTGCTCAAGGTGCTGCCGGCCGAGACCGCCTACCAGAGTGTGGACGCGATGTTCGCCGAGGTGAGCGAGCGGGAGGCGGTGATCGTCCGGACCACCGTCGGCGCGCAGTCGGCGGTCTCCGCCGCGCTCGGCATCGAGGCCGAGCTGGAGAACGTCGCCGACGCCGACATCGCCATGCTCGCCGGTGTGCCGACCAAGGCCCGGGCCGCGCTGACCCGCGCCGGGATCAGCACGCTCGGCAAGCTGGCCGATGCACAGCCCGAGCAGGTGCTCGGCATCATGAAGGAGGCCGGGGTACGCGCCGAGGTCGGCGACGCCGCCGAGTGGACCGCGTACGCCCGGACGCTGAGCAAGCTTCGCTGAACGGTCGGGACCCGATCCGGCGAACGGTTGATCTACGCCGCTCGCCGGGTCGGTGAAACGACACTGCGCTGGCGCATCGACCGTCCACACCCGAGCGTGGACCTGCCACGGGGCGATCGGGTGCGAGAGGCGCAAGCATGGCTGTGCACGAGGTAACGCAGGACCGTCGCACCCGGGCAACCGAGACCGACGCGGGGCAGCCCGCCCGGTACGTGCTGCGGCTGCTCGGTGGGTTCGGGTTGGAACGCGACGGGCGGGAGGTGGCGGTGCCGCAGGGCGCCCGCCGACTGCTGGCCTACCTCGGCGTACGCCAGCGGTGCGCCCGGTCCGAGGCCGCCGGCACGCTCTGGCCGGGCTCGCACGAGGAGCGGGCCCGGGCCAACCTGCGCACCATGCTCTGGCGGCTGCACCGGATCACCCCCGAGCCGCTGGTGGAGGAGGACGACCGGCTGGCCCTGGCCGCCGGGGTGACCAGCGACGTGGCGACCCTGGGCGCGGCGGCCGGCGCACTGCTGAGCGGTGGTGTGCCGGTCGCGGTCGGCCCCGGCGTGCCGACGTTGGCGACCGGTGAGCTGCTGCCCGGCTGGTACGACGACTGGGTGCTGATCGAGCGGGAACGGCTGCGCCAGACCCGGCTGTACGCGCTGGAGACGCTCGCCGAGTGGCTCACCGCGCAGCGCCGGTTCCGTGAGGCCGCGCAGGTGGCGTTGACCGCCGTGCAGTTGGAGCCGCTGCGGGAGAGCGCCACCCGCACGTTGATCACCGTGCACCTGGCCGAGCGCAACATCAACGAGGCGGTACGCCGGTTCGAGCTGTTCCGCGCCGACCTGGACCGGGAACTGGGTGTCGCCCCGACACCCTGGCTGGAACGCCTGATGCAGGCCGGCAGGTCCGGAGCCGCGCTCCCGCATCCGTGAGCGGCCGCGCCACTCGTCCCGGCCGGCATGCCGTTCCCCTCTCGTGCCCGCCGGCGCCGTACCTCGACGTTCCCCGCAGAACCTTTGCTCTGCACCCCGATAGGCACCGGTCGCGCAGCGTAGCCGTCGCGTCCGTGGGTGCAGAGCAAAGGTGGGGCAAAGGTGGGGTTGGAGGTGACCGACGTGTGGGTGCGGACCCGCACCGCCGGTCATCCGGGTCAGTGCGTCGCGGGCGGGATGCTCTGCTCGTACTGGAAGACGTTGTGCGGGTCGTACTTCGCTTTGATCTTGCGCAGCCGGGGGAAGTTGCGCCCCCAGTAGGCGGTCTCCCACTCGGCCATGCCGATGTTCGGCACGTTGACGTAGGCGCCGTCCACGTAGGGCCGCAGCGCCTGGCTGAACTCGGCGATCCAGGCCTGGGCGATCGGGGTGACGGCGTCGTCGCTGTCGGGCTCGCCGCGGGTGCCCCAGCCGGCGCCCGGCTCGGAGTAGAAGAGCGCGTCGCGGTGCGGGAAGGCCGCGCCACCGAACGGCTCCTGCCGTTGTGCGCCGCTGCCGAAGGCCTGGGTGAAGAAGTTGCTGTCGGGCGAGGGCGCCTTCTCCATGAACGCCTGGATCACGCTTACCGCCTTCGCCGGGAACGGCTCGCGGGTGAACTGGGAGAAGAACTTCCATTTCGCCGGCTCGTCCTCGTTCGGGATCTGGAAGCCGGCGTAGACGTCGCCCCAGCCGCCGATCTGCACGGTGACCGTGGGGTTGCCGATCGACAGGATCGGCGTCAGCAGCTTCCTGGCCTCCGCCTCGGACCCGTCCGCGAGCACCGCGAACAGCAGGATCTCGGTCGGGTGCACCTCGACCTGGGTGCCGAGGCGGGGGTCGGTGAAGGGCGCGACGCGCTGCCAGGCGTCGAAGACCTCGTGCAGGTCGCCGAGTCCGGGCCAGGTCACCTGCAGGTAGGCGACGCTGGTGAGCGGAGCGACCTTGTAGGTCAGGGAGGTGACGATCCCGAAGTTGCCGTTGCCCGCCCCGCGCAGCGCCCAGAGCAGGTCCGGGTAATTCCACGGGTCCACCTCAAGCACCTTCGCGCCGTCTGCGCCCGCCGCCACGACGATCTCCGCGCCGATCAGGTTGTCGCAGGCCATCCCGAGGTAGCGGGTGAGGAAGCCGAAGCCGCCGCCGAGGGTCGCCCCGGACAGGCCCACGGTCCCCTCCGTGCCGGTCGTCGCCGCCAGGTCGTACTCCCCGAGGGCGGTCACCGCCTCCGACTGGTTGAGCCCCGCGCCGACCTTCGCCGTGCGGGTGGCGGTGTCGATGTGGACGTCCTTCAGCTCGCTGACGTCGATCACGATGCCGTTGTCGACGTTCGACCAGCCTTCGAGGTTGTGCCGACCACTGCGTACCCGCAGCGCGACGTTGTGCTGCCGCGCCCAGGTGAGGGCGTTGACCACGTCCCGGGTCTCCTGGGCGAAGACGATGACCAGCGGATAGTGCACGAACAGCTCGTCCCAGCCGAGGCTGGCCTCCGCGTAGTCGGGGCTCTGCGGGCGGACGATACGGCCGGTCAGCTGTGCCGGCGGGAACGTCGTGTCGGAGGGCCACCCGGGACCGTCGGCCGCGATCGCCGAGCTGCCGGCGATCATGCTCGGGATAGCGACCGAGCCGGCGCCGACGGCCGTCGCCCTGAGCAGATCACGACGGGAAAGGTCGCGCATGGTCCGAATCCTCTCGATTGGTGACACGCCCGAAAGATAGACCGAGAGGGTTTTTACCTCTCATCTGGCGCAAACCAACCGTAATGCCCGAGGTTTCCTCGCAGATTCGAGAACTTGTCGCGGAACCCGGTCGGGTGATGCGACGACCCGTCAGTGCGGGGCGGGCTGATCCAGGATGGCGCTGAACCGCTCCTCGGCAAGGTCCAGTTGGCCGAAGATGTGCCGCTTCACCGCCAGTGACAACGGGGTGTCCGGTCGACCGATCAGGTCCCGGAAGAGCGGCACCAGCGGCCGGTACTTCCGGGCCGACGAGATCACCTTCGGCCCGACCGTGTGGATCACGCCCACGCCGTTGTCGGTGAAGTCCGACACCTTGATCACCCGGGCCCAGGGCTCCCGTTCCAGACTGACCGCCAGGTGCTCCCGGTACTGCGTGTTGCGGTCCCGCTCGGGGTCGTACACCGGGTTGGTGACCGCGGCGACCAGGGCGGCCACCCGCGGCCCGAACCGCGCGGCGAGCGCGGCCAGCGCGGCTCCGGTCGGGTCGGTGCCCGGGTCGCCGTCGGCCAGCTCGGTCGGATGGTCCTCGACCGCGTCGTGCAGCAGGCCGGCGACGATCACGTCCACGTCGCGCACCTGGTAGTGGTGCATCAACCGGATCGCCACCCGCAGCAGGTGGTTCAGGTACGGCTCGCGGACGCGTCGATCGTCGCGGTGCAGCTCGGCGGCGAGGTCGAGCGCGGCGGTCAACCGCGCCCGAGCGATGTCGTCGAACTGCTGGACCTCCAACCGGAAACGCTCCAGCAGGCCCGGTTCGCCGTGGATCTCGGTGATCGCGTGCATCGGCATGCTGCCCAGGTGCGGCGGGAAGTCCATGCGTCACTTATAGCCGATCTTCTCCACGTCGATGAGCCCGTGCGTCGCCGACCCGACCGCGAGTCTCGCGCGTCGAGCGGTCAGACCGGCAGTCGGTCGGCGCCGGCCAGCGGGCCCACCAGGACGGGAACCAGCGGCGCCGGCAGGACGGGGTCGCGGCGCAGGGTGGGCGTCCAGCCCGCGTCGGCGGCCAGGTCCGGGTCATGGGTCGCGTTGTACGCCGCCAGCAGGTCGACCGGTCGTGCCGTGCCGCCGCCTTGGCGCACCCAGGAGCCTCGCTCGGTCAACGCGGTCCCGCCCCAGTCGTAGAGCAGGTCCGCCGGGTCGAGCGCCGCGTCCAGGGTGAAGAAGTTGTTCTGCGCGTAGATCGCCGACTGGACACCGACGCCGAGCGCGTACTGGAAGCCGTCCCCACCGAGTCGGTAGTGGTTGTTGTACACGTCGACCTGACCGAAGCGCACCCGGGGCAGCCGTTGCAGGACGCCGTCGAAGAGGTTGTGGTGCAGGGTCACCCTCAGCCGGCCCACGTCCGGGCCGACGGTGTTGGACGAGCCGATCAACAGCAGTTTGTCCCGACCGGTGAAGCGGTTCCACGAGGCGGTGACCAGGCTGGCGGTGTGGGTGACGTCCAGCGACCCGTCATGGACCTGGTACGGCCGACCGAAGTGGACCGGCTGGGCGCTGTCCGGATTGTCGCCGTCGGTGAAGGTGTTGTGGTCGACCCAGACGTTCTCGCTGCGGCGGACCGAGATCTGGTCGTACTGGCTGTTCCAGTTGCCGGCCTCGCCGTCGGTCGGTGACCAGGCGGGGAAGCAGTCTCGCGCGTCGACGAGGGTCAGGTTGCGGACGATGACGTTCGACGCCCGGTCGATCATGAGGGTGAGTCCGGTCAGTCGAGCGCCGCGCAGCCCGACGATCGTGGTGTTCGGGCCGACGTTGATCTGGGTCTGCCGGGTCTGGTTGGCCACCGAGCGCACCCGGGCCTCCTCCAGTGGCCCGCTCGGTGGCACCCGTCCCCACACCGCCGGGTCGTACGCGGCCAGGTAGGCGTCCAGCCGGTACGCCGGGTCGGCCAGGTCGGCGCAGCTCAGCGCGGTGCCGTCCGGTCCTTCGAAGCCGTCGATGGCGCCGTCGACGTAGATGAGCTTCGGGGTGGCGTCGGTGGCATTGCTGGCGTTGTCGCCGCCCAGCGCGGCGACCAGCTCCGCCCGGTTGTGCACCACCCGCGTCCGGTCCGGGGTGGCCGCCGAGCCGCCGGTGGTGCCGGGGCCGTCGGCCGCCCAGCCGTCCCGCTCGGGCAGCGCCTGCCGGCCGAGATGGCGGGCCGTCCAGGAGAGCCGGTCGGCGGAGGACACGTCGGGGCGGGCAGCGGCGGTGGCCGGGGCTGCACCGAAGAGGAGGGCGATCACCGTGGCGCCGCCGAGGATTGCGCGCATCGACTCTTCCCATTCGCTGGTGGTGGTGGGGCGGTCACCAGGAACGGTAGGTTCGTAGTTTTATGGAGGTCAATACGAAACGTGTGCAGGAATGTTGCAGTTGTCGGCTTCAGCGGGCATTGCCCCCACCGTTTCCGGCGGGATATCCAGTGATTTGTCCGATGTGCCCCGCCGCGGTGCGAGCGATGTTTGCACCCCAGTTGCCGTCGCCCCCTATCCCGCCAGCTCGGCGCGGTACGCGGCGGACGCCCACGGCACCGCCAGCTCGCTCGGCAGCGCACCCCGCTCGGCCGCCCGGCGCAGCACGTCGACGACGCCCCTCAGGTGGCGGACCCGCTCCCCGCCCTCGCCGACTGTGGTCACCAGGTCGCCGTCGAGCAGCCGGGGCTCCGGCGCGGGCCGCAACGCGTCCAGCAGCGCGGTGAACGGCGCGGTACGGGCCAGCGGCGCGATCAGCGACACACCCACCGGGTCGGCCCGGTGGGCGAGCAGGTTCTCCAGCAGCCCCAGCCGTCCCGGCACCCGACGGGTCACCACGTCCCCGGGCAGGCGCAACCTGTCCGTCGGGTACTCCAGCACCGCCCGCCCCGTCGTTCCGGTCACCACCACCTCGCCCGCCACGAACTCCTCGGCGGCCAGGGTCACCGCGACCAGCACCGGCGGCCCGGCGCGGAACAGGACCCGCAGCACCGCGGTGTCCTCCACCTCGATCGGCCGGACCCGGTAGCGTTCCACCTCGATCGCGACCGGCCAGGGCGTCGCCCCCGCGAGCGCCTCGGCGATCGCCAGGCACTGCATCACCGCGTGCGCCAGCGGGTTGGCGAGCGCCCCGTCGAGCACCGGCCGGCCGTCCAGACTCCGTCGACCGGCCCAGGGGGAGCGGGCGTAGTAGGCGTCCGGGCGCTGCCAGGCCGCGATGGTGGAGATGCCGGTGACCGTACCCAGCCGGCCGGCGGCCAGCGCGTCGGTCAGCGCGGTGAGGGCCGCCGAACCGAGCGCCTGGAAGCCGACCTGGGCCACCCGGCCGGCGGCGCTGAGCGCCCAGGTCAGCTCCTCGTGCTCGGCCAGCGACAACACCGGCGGTTTCTCCAGCAGCAGGTCCGCGCCGGTGGCCAGGGCGTCACGGGCGATCGCCAGGTGGGTGTGCGGCGGGGTGCAGATCACCACCACCTCCGGCCGGGTGGCGGAGAGCATCGCCCGGTGGTCGGTGAACACCTCCACCCCGGGCGGCACCGGGGCGTCCGGGTCGTCCTCCACCGGCCGTACGTCGACAAGGGCGACCAACCGCAGCCGACCGGCGGCGTGCAGGGGCGCGATCGCCCGCCGGTGCCAGCGACCGTGCCCGTTCGCCCCGATCACCGCCACCCGGGGCGGCGACCCGGCCCCGCTCACCGCCGACCGGCCCGTGTCGACCCGGTCACCGGGCACCGGCCAGGGTGGCCTCGACGCCGTGCCGTTCCAACGCGGTCAGCCAGGCGATCACGTCGGCGCGGACCTCGTCGTCCTCGGCCACCTCCACCGGAATGACCTCGCGCAGCGCGAAGACCGCGTCGACAGCGCCCGCCGGGCTCTGCGCCCCGTCGTCCAGCGCGGCACGGATCGGCCCGGCCAGTGGGTCCTGGAACGGCAACGGCCGGCCGTCGTCGGCGTACCCCAGGGCGAAGCGCAACCAGGACGCCACGACCAGCGCGCCCCAGCGCGCGGACCGCCCGCCCGCGCGCAGGTCGGCGATGGTGTGCAGGACGCGCTGCGGCAGCTTCTGCGAGCCGTCGATCGCCACCTGGAGGGTGCGGTGGTGGATCGCCGGGTTACCGAACCGGGCGAGGGCCTGCTCGCCGTAGTCGACCACCCGGACCCCGTCCGGCGGGGTGAAGCTCGCCGCCACGTCCTCGGCGATCAGCCGGCGCAGCACGTCGCGCAGGTGCGGGATCTCCAGCGCGTCGGCGATCGTCTCCCGACCGGCCAACGCCCCCAGGTACGCGATGGCCGAGTGCACGCCGTTGAGGGCGCGCAACTTCAGCCGCTCCCACGGGCCGGCGTCGTCGGTGAGCACCGCCCCGGCGTGCTCCCAACCCGGCCGTCCACCGGGGAAGTCGTCCTCGATCACCCACTGCGCGTACGGCTCGGCGGCCACCGCGGCCAGGTCGGTCACGCCGAGCGCCCGGCGGGCCGCCTCGATCGTCTCCGGGGTGCTGGCCGGCACGATCCGGTCCACCATGGTGCCCGGGCAGGTGACGTTGGCGGCCACCCACTCGACCAGCCCAACAGGCGCGCCGCCGGCCCGGTCGACCGTCTGCTCGACCATTCCGCGCAGGCGTCGACCGTTGGCCGGCAGGTTGTCGCAGCTCACCAGGGCCACCGGCCCGGCGTCCGCGGCGGCCCGGGCGGCCAGCCCGCGCAGCAGCAGCCCTGGCACCGTGGTCGGGGGTCGGCCGCCGGCCAGGTCCGCGGCGAGCGCCGAGTCCGGGGACAGGTGACCGGTCACCGGGTCGAGCTGGTACGCCTTCTCGGTGACGGTCAGGGTCACCACGCGGACCGCCGGGTCGGCGAGCAGCGCCACCACGGCGTCCGGGTCGCTGGGTGCGTGCCGCACGCCGCTGAGGGCGCCCACCACCCGGGTGGCGCTGCCGGCGGCGGAGAGGGCGCTGACACTGAACAGGTTGTCCTGCGCGGCGATCGCCTCGACCATGGCGATGCTGCGCGGGGCGACGGCCACGATGCCCCAGTCACCGCCGGCCGCGCCGACCGCCGCCTCGGTGAAGACGGCCTGGTGTGCCCGGTGGAACGCGCCCAGCCCCAGGTGCACGACACCCGTCGGCACGGTCCCCGGCCGGATCAGCGGGCGGGCCTCGGCGGGCAGCCGGCGCAGCATGCCCAGGCCGAGCCGGGAGGCCCCGACGGTCACCGCCATGCCGGACCGTCCGGGAAGCGGAACTCCGCGATCGACGCGGGCTTCATGGTGGCGCTGTAGCCGGGCCGCTCGGGCAGCAGGTAGCGGCCACCGCGGGTCCGCACCGGATCGACGAAGTGTTCGTGCAGGTGGTCGACATACTCGATCATCCGACCCTCCAGGCCGGCGCCCACCCGCAGATAGTCGAAGATCGCCAGGTGCTGGACGTACTCGCACAGGCCCACGCCGCCCGCGTGCGGGCAGACCGGCACGCCGAACTTCGCCGCCAGCAGCAGCTCGGCCAGGACCTCGTTGACGCCACCGACCCGGCAGGCGTCGATCTGCATCACGCCGATCGCCTCGGCCTGGAGCAACTGTTTGAAGATCACCCGATTCGCGGCCACCTCGCCGGTCGCCACCCGGCAGCGACCGGCGGTCAACTCGGTCACCGCGCGGGCGATCCGGGCGTGCCCGAGGATGTCGTCAGCGTGCGTGGGCTCCTCGATCCAGTACGGGTCCACCTCGGCCAGCGCCGTCATCGCGGTGATCGCCTCGTCGACGTCCCAGACCTGGTTGGCGTCCATCATCAACAGCGCGTCCGGGCCGATCTCCTCCCGGATGATCCGGGCCCGCCGCACATCGTCGGCGAGCGGCCCGCCGACCTTCATCTTCATCGCCCGCCAGCCGTCGGCGTACGCCTGGCGGGTCAGCGCCTGCACCTTGTCGTCGGGGTAGCCGAGCCACCCGACCGAGGTGGTGTACGACGGAAAACCACTCTGCCTGAGTTCCGCGAGCCGGCCGTCCCCTCCGATCAATCCCTTGTCCAGGATGGCCGCCGCCTCGTCCGGGGTGAGCGCGTCGGTGATGTGCCGGAAGTCGACGCTGGCCACCAGGTCGTCGGTGGGCAGCTCGGCGAGGAACCGCCACATCGGCTTGCCGGCCAGGGTGGCCCGCAGGTCCCACACCGCGTTGACGAGCGCGCCGGTCGCCATGTGGATGACGCCCTTCTCCGGGCCCAGCCAGCGCAGCTGCACGTCGGCGCTGAGCGAGCGCCAGAACGCGACAGGCTCGGCCGTGATCTCCTCGACGGTGCGCCCCCGGACATGGTGGGCCAGGGCACGCACCGCCGCGCAGGTGATCTCGTTGCCCCGGCCGTTGGTGAAGGTGAACCCCGCGCCGACCGGGCCGGCGTCGGTGCCCAGCTCCACGTACGTCGCCGAGTAGTCACCACGGTTGATCGCGTCGGAGCCGTCGCCCCTGGCGGCGGTCGGGAACCGCACGTCGTGCACCTCGACCGAGGTGATGGTCACCGTCACCGTTACTCGCCTTTCCCGAAGTTGAAGACCCGCTTGGGCAGCCGGTACGTCAGATCGACGATGGTCTCGGCGGCCTCGTCCAGCGGCAGCCGGTGCTCGGCGACGAGCCGGGCCAGGAAGCCGGCGTCCACCCGGCGGGCCACGTCGTGGCGTACCGGGATGGAGCAGAACGCCCGGGTGTCGTCGACGAACCCGGTGGTGTTGTAGAAGCCGGCGCTCTCGGTGACCGCCTCCCGGAACCGGCGCAGCACCTCCGGGGAGTCCAGGAACCACCAGGGCGCACCGAGCAGCAGCGCGGCGTACCCGCCCGCGAGGGGCGCCAGCTCGCGGGTGAAGGTGTCCTCGTCGAGGGTGTAGAGCACCACCCGCAGCCGGGGGTCGTTGCCGTAGCGCTCCAGCAGCGGGGCGAGCGCGTGCACGTACTCGGTGGCCTGCGGGATGTCACCGCCGACGTCGCGGCCGTGCCGGGCGTGCAACCACCTGTTGTGGTTGCGCACCGCGCCGGGATGCAGCTGCATGACCAGGCCGTCGTCGAGCGACATCCGGGCGAACTCCACGAGCATGTGCGCCCGGAACGCCTCCGCGTCGGCGGCGTCGGCCTCGCCGCGCCGGCCCCGGTCGTAGAGCCGCTCGGCCTCGGCCGGGGTCAGGTCCAGGGTGCGCGCCGTGGGGTGGCCGTGGTCGGAGGAGGTCGCGCCGGCGGCGATGAACGCGGCGCGTCGGGCCCGCAGCGCGGCCAGGTAACCGGCGTACGTGCCGGTGTCCTCACCGGACCGATCGCCGAGGCGGTCCACATTCGTCGACCAGCCCTCGAACTCCATGTCCACCACGTCGTCCGGGCGGAACGTGGTGACCACCCGGCCGCCCGGCCCGCCCCACCCGTCGGCGGCGAGCTTGGCGTGCTGCGCGAGGTCGTCCAACGGTGACTCGGTGGTCGCGAGGACCTCGATGTTGAACCGCTCGAACAGGGCCCGGGGCCGGAAGTCCGGCTCGGCGAGCCGGGCCGCGATCTCGTCGTAGAGGGCGTCGGCGGTGCTCGGACCGAGCGGGGTGTGCACCCCGAACACGGTGCGGAAGGTCTGCTCCAGCCACAACCGCGACGGGGTGCCCCGGAACAGGTGCCAGTGCGCGGCGAAGCGTCGCCAGATCACCCGACCGTCGGTCTCCACCGGGCTGCCGTCACGGGTGGGCACCCCCAGATCCGCAGGGGGTACGCCCTGACTGAGCAGCATCCGGGTCAGGTAGTGGTCGGGCACGATGAGCAGCCGCGCCGGGTCCGGGAAGGGGCGGTCCTCGGCGAGCAGGGCCGGGTCGACGTGCCCGTGCGGCGAGATGATGGGCTGCTCCGCCGCCAGGGCGTACAGCTCCCGGGCCAGCGCGCGCTGGCCCGGTTCGGGCGGCAGCAGCAGGTCGTTGTGGTCGAACGTGGGCACGGGGTGGGACTCCTCGTCTCCTGTGTCAGCGGGGGGTGAGCAGGTCGGCGACGCGGACGGGCTGACCGGTCTCGAAGGACCGGTTGGCGGCCAGGCCGGTGAGCAGGGCCAACGCGCCGTCGTCGGCGGTCGCGGCGCGGCCCAACGGGTCGGGTTGACCGCCGAGGAGCACCCCGGTCATCCGGGCGTCCGCGCCACCGTGCCCGTGCCGACTGCGGCCCTGCACCGGGATCTGCCGGGGCGGGGCCCAGAACGGGCGCAGGGTCAGCGTCGCACCACCGCTTTCGGGCGGCGAGTCGACGCCGTGCAGGGCGGCCCCCTTGACCGCGCCGGCGGTGCCCCGGTCGACGAAGTCGTTCTCGGCGACGTCCAGCTCCAGCCGGCCCCGGCTGCCGTTGACCATCACCCGGTAGCCCTCCCAGGGCGCGTACGCGGTGAGGTGGTAGGTCATGGTGGCGCCGGTGGAGTAGCGGGCCAGCACCGCCATGTCGTCCTCGATGCTCACCCCGGGCGCGAAGACGTTGCGGTCGCGCTGGTAGCCGTCCTCGGCCTCGGCGTCGAGGTACAACTCGCGCAGCCGGGGGTGCGCGTCGAGCCGCAGCGCGAACGGGTCGTTGGCGGCGGCGGGGGAGCCGTGCGCCCGGTCGTAGTCGCGGGCGTAGCCGTGCCGGCGACCGTCCTCGCCGTAGAAGAAGAGGCGGCCGGCCGCGTACACCTCGACGGGGGTGGCGGCCAACCACCAGTTGACCAGGTCGAAGTGGTGGCTGGCCTTGTGCACCATCAGCCCACCGGAGGTGGCCTTGTCGCGGTGCCAGCGGCGGAAGTAGTCGGCGCCGTGGCGGACGTCGAGCAACCACTCGAAGTGCACCGAGCCGATCTCGCCGACCGCGCCCTCGGCGAGCAGCCGGCGAACCTGTTCGTGCAGCGGGTTGTAGCGGTAGTTGAAGGCGACTGTCACCCGGCCGCCGGTCTCGGTCACCGTGTCCAGGATCCGCCGGCAACGTGCCGCGTCAACGGTCATCGGCTTCTCGGTGACGACCTGCCGGCCGGCGCGCAGCGCGGCCACCACGTACTCGTCGTGGGTGACGTCCACACTGGTCACCAGGACGACGTCGACGCGCTCCTTGTCCAGCATGGCCGCGAAGTCACCGGCCGGGTACGTGGGCACCGGGCGGTGCCCCAGCTCACCCAGCCAGCGGTTGTGCGCATCCATGCGGGCCTGGTTGATGTCGGCGAAGGCGACCAGCTCGGTGGTGTCGGCGTGGTCGAGCACCAGCGCCCGGATGAACATCTCCGCCCGCGCGCCGGTGCCCACGACGGCGTAGCGGACCCGTCCGGCGGCTCTCGGTGACATGCGATCGCCTCCCGTGATCCTGCAAAGGTTTGCAATGAAGTAATCACGATCGATCCGATCGCGTCAACGACGACAGCGGGATCGGCGTCATATGTCAGTGTTTGGGGGGCCACAGGTCACCATGGGGAGTGCGGGTGCAACAAAGCCGTAACCATTGACCGTTGACACTGGCGCAACCGTTTGCATTAATGGGCCACACCCACGTGACCGCCACCACATCGGACGAAGGGGCCGCCGTGCCAGTCACCATCCGGGACGTCGCCCGGGCGTCCGGTGTGCACATCTCCACCGTGTCCCGCACCTTCTCCGCGCCGCACCTGGTCAACCCGGAGACCCGGGTCCGGGTGCTGGCGTGCGCGGAGGATCTCGGCTATCGGCCGAACCGCGCCGCCCGGGCCCTGATCACCGGGCGGACGCACAACATCGGGCTGATCATCGCGGACATCGCGAACCCGTTCTTCCCGCCGCTGATCAAGGCGGCGGAGAGTCAGGCCCGGCACCGCGACTACCACGTCTTCGTGGCCGACACCAACGAGGACCCGACCGCCGAGGAAGAGCTGGTCCACGCGCTCGCCAAGCAGGTGGACGGCGTGCTGCTGTGCAGCCCTCGGATGAGCAACAGCCTGATCGAGCAGCTCAGCCGCGAGGTGCCGCTGGTCGTGGTCAACCGCCAGGTGACCGGCCTGCCCTGCGTACTGATGGACGTCGGGCAGGGCGCCCGCTCGGCGATCGAGCACCTGATCGGCCTGGGGCACCGCAGCGTCGCGCTGCTCGGTGGCCCGCGCAGCTCGTGGACCAACCGGGAGATGCGTCGCGCCGCCGCCGCGGCCGCCCGCGCCGGCGGCGCGGAGCTGACAGTGCTCGGCCCCAACGCGCCCACCGAGGTCGGCGGCTCCGCCGTCGCCGAACAGGTGCGACGCAGCGGCGTGTCGGCAGTGCTCGCCTACAACGACCTGATGGCGATCGGCCTGATCGAAGGGCTGGACGCGCTCGGGGTCCGGGTGCCGCAGGAGGTGAGCGTCGTCGGGGTCGACGACATCACCCTGAGCCGGCTGACCCGCCCCAAACTGACGACGGTGGCCACACCCACCGGGGCTGCCGGCCGGACGGCCGTCGACATGCTGCTGCAACAGGACATCGAGTCACCGCGCGGCGCGCGGGGGCCCGGTGCCGGCACGGCGCTCGGCGTCCGTCGTACCACCGCACAGGTAATGCTCCAGACCGACCTGGTCATCCGCGACTCGACCGGCCCGGGCCCGTACGCCCGACCGGCACGTCCCCTGGCCGCACCGCGTGGCCCGGACCCGCATTGCCCTGCGGGCCCGGGCAGCCCGACTGCGGCCACCGGTGACGCCGTCGCCTCCTAATGCCGAGGAGTGAGCGCACATGCACCCCGCAACGCCCCCCACCACTGACGCGCCCGTCGGGCGCGCCCACCGTACCCCGCTGCCCCGGCGGCGCCTGCTGCGTGGCCTGCTCGCCGTGACGGTCGCCGCACCGCTGATGTTCGGTGCCGCCGCCTGCGGAGACGACGGCGGGGCCGCCGATCCGAACGCGCCGGTCAAGCTCTCCATCTTCTGGTGGGGCGGCGACGCCCGGGCCAAGCTGACCGAGGACGCGCTGGCCCTCTACACCAAGAAGAACCCGAACGTGACCTTCGAGACGACCTGGCAGGCCAACCAGGGCTACTTCGACAAGCTGGCCACGCTCACCGCCGGCGGCAACCCGCCGGACCTGTTCCAGATCGACGACAACTACCTCGCCGAGTACGCGGCCCGCAACACCACGCTCGACCTGACCCCGTACCAGGAGTCCGGCAAGCTGGACACCTCCAAGTTCCCCAAGAGCCTCTGGCAGTACGGCGTCGTGGACGGCAAGCTCGCCGGCCTGGCCGCCGGAGAGAACACCCAGGGTCTGGTCTACAACAAGACGCTGCTGACCAAGCACAACCTGCCCGAGCCGACCACCGGGATGAGCTGGGAGCAGCACATCGCCTGGGCCGAGCAGGTCACCGCCAAGACGAAGGTGCCCGGCACCCAGGACCCGAGCGCCGACTACAAGGCGTTCTGGGTCTGGCTGCGCCAGCAGGGCAAGGACCTCTACAAGGGCAAGGAGTTGGGCTTCACCGCCGAGGACGTGACGAAGTGGTTCGACCTGTGGAAGGGCGCACGGGACCGCAAGGCCACCCCGACCGCCGACGTCATCCACGAGGGCAACTCCAGCGACGTCACCAAGCAACTGGTGGTCACCGGCAAGTCGGCGACCTCCTGGGTCTGGGCCAACCAGATGCCGGACCTGAAGAAGAACACCAAGGACGAGCTGGGCGTGATCGCCTACCCCGGCGACCCCAGCGCGCAGTGGGCCCGGGCCTCGATGTACTGGTCGGTGTTCAAGGGCAGCAAGAACAAGGACGTCGCCATCGATGTGATCAACTTCCTGAACAACGACGTGGAGGCGGTCAAGCTGCTCGGCACCGACCGCGGTCTGCCCTCCAACCTGGACCTGCGCCGGGTGGTCAGCGACGACACCACCGACCCGGCGATGAAGCAGTCGATCGCCGTCGAGGCGGAGCTGACCCAGAAGTTCGGCGAGTCGCCGCAGGTGCCGATCAAGGGGCACAGCAAGGTGAAGTCCGAGCTGATCAAGGCCGCCGAGAACGCGCAGTACGGCCGGGCCACCCCCGCCGAGGCCGCCGCCCAGTTCGTCGAGGCGTGCAAGTCCGCCATCGCCTGACCGCCCCGCGAGGCGAGGAGAGGAGCTGTTCGTGGCGTTGACCACGGCGCCCGACCCGACCCGACGCGGCCCCGGATCCGCCCGGGCCCACGCCGAGAGGCGTGGGCCCGGACGCTTCCGGCACAGCGAAGGTCTGGCGGGGTACGTCTTCCTGTCGCCGTGGCTCATCGGCCTGATGGGTGTCACGGCAATCCCCATGTTGCTGTCGCTCTACCTGAGCTTCACCAACTACGACATCCTCACCCCCTTCTCCGAGGTGGAGTGGGTGGGGCTGACCAACTACGAACGGATGTTCACCGCCGACCCGTCGTACTGGCACGCGGTGCGGGTGACGCTGACCTTCGCGCTGATCGCCGTACCGCTGAAGCTGGCCGCGGCGCTCGGCGTCGCGCTGCTGCTCAACCGCGCCTGGCGCGGAGTCGGGCTGTTCCGTGGGCTGTTCTACCTGCCGTCCCTGCTCGGCGGGAGTGTGGCGCTGGCCATCGTCTGGGTCAACATGTTCAACCGCGACGGCGCGTTCAACTCGCTGCTGAGCCTCTTCGGCATCACCGGCAAACCGTGGGTCAACGACCCCGACTGGGCCCTCGAAACGCTCATGGTGCTGGCCATCTGGCAGTTCGGCGCGCCGATGGTGATCTTCCTGGCCGGGCTTAAGCAGGTGCCCACCGAGCTGTACGAGGCCGCGTCGGTCGACGGGGCCGGCAGGTTCCGCCAGTTCCGCAACGTCACCCTGCCGATGCTCTCCCCGGTCATCTTCTTCAACCTGGTGCTGGAGACCATCAACGGCTTCCAGGGCTTCACCGCCGCGTTCGTGCTCAGCAACGGCACCGGCGGTCCGGTCGACTCCACCCTGATGTACACGCTGAACCTCTACATCACCGGCTTCACCGAGCTCAACATGGGCTACGCCTCGGCGATGGCCTGGGTGTTCCTGCTCGCCATCGCGGTCATCACCGCGATCTTCTTCAGCACCGGGCGGTTCTGGGTGCACTACTCCGACGGGGAGGACCGGTGATGGTGACGGTGACCCCGACGAACGCCGCGCCGACCACGGTGCCGCCGACCGCGCGCCGACGGCCCGGCGGACGGCCCGTGCTGCGACTGCTGATCCTGGTGGCCATCGTCGCCGTGGTGCTCTACCCGCTGATCTGGATGGTGGGCACCTCGTTCAAATCCCAGGAGGAGATCGTCAACAACATCGGGCTGCTGCCCGAGCGGTTCAGCCCGGGCAACTACACCGCCGGGTGGTCCAACTTCGACGTCAGCTTCGGCCGGTTCTTCCTCAACAGCACGATGGTCAGCCTGCTCACCGTCGTCGGCAACGGGCTCTCCTGCCTGCTGGCCGCGTACGCCTTCGCCCGGCTGCGGTTCCGGCTGCGCGGCATGTGGTTCGCGGTCATGATCGGCACGCTGCTGCTGCCCCAGCACGTGCTGATCGTGCCGCAGTACATCCTGTTCCGCACGCTCGGGCTGGTCGGCGGCGAATGGCCCTACCTGCCGCTGCTCATCCCGCAGTTCCTGGCCACCGAGGCCTTCTTCGTCTTCCTCATGGTGCAGTTCATGCGCGGCGTCCCCCGGGAACTGGACGAGGCGGCCCGCATCGACGGCGCCGGCCCGTTCGGCATCTTCCGGCACGTCATTCTGCCGCTGAGCCGCCCGGCGCTGGTCACCACGGCGATCTTCTCGTTCATCTGGACCTGGAACGACTTCTTCCGCCAGTTGGTCTTCCTGTCCGAACTGGAGGACTACACCGTCCCGGTCGCGCTGACCCTGTTCATCGACTCGACAAGTCAGAGCGCGGTCGGCCCGATGTTCGCCATGTCGGTGCTGTCGCTGCTGCCGGTCTTCCTGTTCTTCGTCGCGTTCCAGCGGATGCTCGTCGAGGGGATCAACACCAGTGGCATCAAGGGCTGAACCGGCATCAGGAGCTGAACCGGTCGATACCGGCGGGCGGCGGGACTGGCGCGACGTCGCCCGCGACGCCGCCGACCTGGCGCTGCTGGGCATCCTGCTGACCCTCGCGTCGGCGCCACTGCTCACCGCCGCCGCGGCGGCGGGCACGGCCAGCGCGGCGGTGCACGACTGGACCCGTACCGGCAGTTGGCCGTCGGCGCGCACGACAGTGCGCCGGTTCGGCCGCTCGGTGCTGCCCGGTGTGCCGGTCAGCCTGCTCGCGCTCGCCGGAGCCGGGCTACTCGCCGCCGACCTGGCGGCGCTGGCCACCGGCCGGGTGCCGGGCGGTCCGGCGGCGCTGCTGGTGACGGCGCTGATCGCGGCCAGCCTGGCCGGGTACGCCGGGCTGGTCGTCGTCGAGGTGGGCGGCAACGGGGGCGGGCGGTGGCGGGCCGCGGCCCGGTCCGCCGCCCGCGCCTGCCTCGACGCGCCCACCCGCTGGGCCGCGCTCACCGGGGTCGTCGCGCTGGCCGGGCTGCTCGCCGTCCTGGTCACCCCGGTCGCGGTGCCGATCCTCGCCGGCTACACCGTGGCGGCCCTGCACGCCGTCACCGTCCGCCGGTCGGTGTCGGCCACCACCGTCGGCCGGCCGAGACTGGCCGACCCCACCATCCGCCGGTCGGTCTCGGCCGTCGTCGTGGGCCGCCGGGAGTTGCCGTGAGTGGGGAGCCGGTGCGGCTGACAGTCGGGGCCACGGAGGTGGCCGAGTACGTGCTCGACCCGGCCCTGGACGCGCGGCACGGGCCACGGCCGTACCTGCACCCGGTACGCACCCTCGGCGGAACCGTGGTCACCGACGCGCTCCCCGCCGACCACGTGTGGCACCTCGGCGCGTCCCTCGCGGTGCAGGATGTCAACGGCAGCAACCTCTGGGGCGGGCGCACCTACGTGCGCGACCTCGGCTACACCTGGCGGGACGACCACGGCGTCATCGCGCACACCGGCGAGGTCGAGCGGTCCCCGGGCCGGTACGTGCACGACCTCCAGTGGCGCGACCGGGCCGGCGAGGTGCTGCTGACCGAACGGAGGTGGCTCGCCGCGTCGGTTGTCGCGCCGGACGCCTGGCGGCTCGAGGTGGAGTCCGTCCTCGTCGCCCCGGACGACCGGGAGGTGCGCCTGGGCAGCCCGGCCACCAATGGTCGCCCGGGTGGGGCCGGCTACGGCGGGTTCTTCTGGCGGGCCGCCGCCGACGGGGAACCGGCGGTGTTCACCGCCGACGCGGCCGGGGAGGAGACGGTCAACGGCAGCGCGGCGCCGTGGCTCGCGCTGACCGGCGTCCGGTCGGGCGGCGGGGCGTACACCCTGGTCTTCGCGGGCCTCGGCCGGGACGACAGGTGGTTCGTGCGGACCGGGATGTATCCGGGGGTCTGCGTGGCGTTCGCGTTCGACCGGCCGGCGGTGGTGCCGGCCGGCGCGAGCCGGCACGGCCGGTACCGGGTGTGGGTGGCCGACGGGACCCTCGACCGGGACGGTGTCGCGGCCCTGGTCGCGACGGTGCCGTGAACTCCGCGCGGACCGTGGAGTCAGCCGGACCGGTCGATCAGCTCGCGGATCGCCGCCTGGTAGGCGGCCTGGGTGTGGTACGGCCAGTGCCGCTCGATCGGCGGCGGCACGGTGTCCGCCGGATCGACGGTCAGGCTGTGGGGATCACGGAGTCGAGTGTCGACATCGGTGCCGGGCGGTGGGTCGTCCGAGCCCGGAGGGAAGATCGGCCCACCGATCGGGTCGGTGTCCCGCCACAGGTTGCGCCACCGCCACCCGATCCGCCCGCCCAGGTCGCGGAGCGTCGCCGGCCCGAGGTACGCCGGGTAGAGCCGCGCGTAGGTGCGCCGCAGCGGTGAGCCGTAGGTCAACAGCGAGACCCGGGCCAGCACGGCCGGCGGTAGTTGCAGGATGGTGGCGGCGGCGAGCACCGAGCCGTGGCTGTGTCCGGAGATGACCACCGGCCCGCGCGCGGTGAGCCCGGTGACCCGTTTCGCCAGCTCCGGGACGGCGCGGGCGGCGTAGCAGGGCGGCGCGAACGGGTGGACCGTTCGGGGCCAGAACGTGCCGAGGTCCCACAGCACGGCCACCACCCGCCGGGTCTGCGCCGATCGGTACGCGCGGAATCCGAGGATCAGGAGGCAGATGACGAGCAGGCTGATCACCCAGACACCGGCGTCGGTGACGTAGGCGAGCACGACGGCCGCGCCGCCGTCCCCGCCCAGCCGGTCCGCGAGCTGGGTGGGACCGATCCCGATCACGTCGAAGGCGACGGTGGCCAGCCCGAGCGACGCGATCAGCAGGAACGCGAGCAGCACCGGGCCGAGTTCCTCGGTGATCCGGGACTGGACGATGGTCTCCCGGACCAGGCGCAGCCGGTGCGCTTCCTGCGCCGGCACGTCGGGGTAGTCCCGCTCGACGATCCGCGCCGCCAGCCTCCGTCGCCGTCGCCGGCTCAGCAGAAGGGTCACCGAGGTCACCGCCGCGCCGATCAGCAGCGCGGCGAGCCCGGCGAGCGCGGCCCACCAGTAGGCCACCGGCGGGTCCAGCGGGCCGACGATCGGCGGGTTGGGCCGGATCGGGTCGGGGATGTCGCCGTGGTCGAGGATGTCCGCGACGCGGTAGACAAGGGTCGCGGTGAAGGCCGCGCCGACGCTCACCGCCGCCGCCGCCATGATCGGGGTGCCGAGCCCCCGCAGGACCGGGCGCTCGTCGTCGCGGGCAGCACGCTGCCGGGTGTATGTCACGACGGTGAGCACGACGAGCAGGACGCCCTGCGTGGCGACCACCCCGGCGGCGGCGCCCTCGTACCCGGGCAGCTTGCCCGAGCCGGACGGCGTCGCGTCCGCTAGCACTGCCGAGCCGAGGCACAGCACGGTCACCACCACGGTGGCCGCCCAGAGGGGGCGCAGGAACCGTCGGGCCCGCGCCGGGCTGGGCGGCGCGGGCAGGGCGAGGAGGACCACCTCGACTCCGAGCAGCCCGACGGCGATCCCGAACAGCGCGCCGTGACCGGGCGCGCCGACCCCACCCGGTGAGATGCCGGCGAGCAGGGCGACGTTCAGCGTCCCGATGCCGAGCACCACGTGGATCTGGCGCAGCCAACCCGTGGTCTGCTCGTCCTGCCAGAAGCCGGCGTCGGTGAGGCGCTCGGTCCGGTCGCCGGGCAGGCCGCGTTGCACCGACGACGGGCCGAACCCCTCGAACGCCCGCGCCGACCGGGTGCCGATGGCCCAGACGACCCGCAGCGCGAGCAGGGGAACGACCGACAGCAGGGCCAGCCGGGGCCCGGCCGGGACGGCGTGCAGCCAGGCCAGGTAGGGGCGGCTGGCCCGACACCCGGGGTACGGCACGCACTGCCAGCCGACCAGGTCCAGCGTGACGCCCACCGCCGCCAGCATGAACGTGGCCGTCAGGGTGCCGCCGAGCAGCCGGCACAGCACGCCGAGCAACCCCCACCTGTCGTGCCCGGGCGGCCGGAGCCAGATCGCCAGGTTGCTCAGCATGAAGGGCAGCAACAGCAACATCGAGGCCGTCCGGACCGCCGCCCCGGCGGTCAGCGAACCCCAGCGGTACGCCTCGACGGCGACTCCGTCGGTGGCGCCGCCGGCGGTGCCGCTGCCCGGCCGGGGCCGGAAGAAGCCCGCGTGGGTGTCCCCGGCGACCCGGACCACGATCGGGTGGTCGAGGATCCGTTCGGCGGTGACGCCGGAGATGCCGTGAACGCGCAGCTCCACGGCATCGCGCCCCGGCGTCTCGTCCACGCCGTCAGGGTCACAGACAATCCACCCGGGCGCTGCCGATACCGCAAACGTCAACGGGCCGGTAGGGCGGCGGTGACCCGGACGGCTTTGACGATCGCCGGGATCGAGCCGATCAACAGCACCAGCCCCCAGATGATCGCGATGATCGCGAAGACCAGCGCCGCCACGTCGTCGACGATGCTGACCAGGATCACGGGCACCAGGTTGTGCAGGAACTCCAGCACCACCGTGCACAGCAGGGTGGTGAGGATCAGCAGGACGAGGCCCTTGTTCTGCAGGAAACGCGGCTGGGCCAGCACCAGCATCCCGGCCCACACCAGCTTGAGCAGCAGCACCAGCCCGAGCAGCACCGCCGCCTCGCCGACCGGGAAGAACCCCCACAGGGCCAGGTACGCCAGGGTGCCGAACGGGACGGCCAGGAAGAGCGACACCATGATCATCAGCTCCACGAACGCGATGACCAGCGCGACCAGCCCGACGAGGATCAGGATGATCGAGAAGATCAGGCTGGCGACGCCCTGCACCCGCCCCTGGACGCGCTCGGGCAGCAACAGGCCCAGACAGAACAGCCCGGTGCTCCAGACCGCCACCGCGTCGATCAACGCCAGGTAGCCGGTGCCCCGGCCGGACGGTTCGCTGACCCCGGACACGTCGTCGATCTCCACGTCCAGCGCGCCGGCGCTGTCCGCGAGGGCCGCGCCGGCGTCGGCGCCGCCCAGCAGCAGCCCGGCACCGAGCTCCACCCCGATCGCCAGCACGATGGCGAGCATGGCCATCAGCAGGAACGGCTTGCGCAGGTCACCCACGGCGGCACCTTCCTCTCGGTCCGGGTCGGGTCACGACGTGGCCACGACGACCGTGCAGCCGCCCAGGCCGGGGCAGACCAGGCCCACCTCGGTGGCCTGGTCCACGGCGACCTTCGCCACCGCGCCGGTGCCGTCCGCCGCCGGCTCCACCTCGTCGCGGATGCTGAGGTCGGCGTCACCCGGCGCCGGGGCGACCACAGTGAACCGGGCCGCGCTGCGCAGCACCAGGGTGCGCAGCCCGCCGGGGTCCGCGACCCGCACCACGCAACTTCCGGAGAACTCCAGCCGGCCCGTCTCGTCGGCGCAGTCGGCACTGACCGTCGCCGGATCCACCGCCGAGCGCTCGCCGCCCAGCGCGCCCAACCTGTCGACCAACCCGTGTCGGGCCCCCGGATCACCCCTGTCGTCCCGGCCGGCGCCCACCGCCACCGCGAACAGCGCCACCAGCAGGACGGCGAGCAGCCCCAGCAACGCCTTCTGCCGACCACTCATCGCGCCACGGCCTGCGCCACGATCTCGGTGAACCGGATCTCGTCGACCCCGGCGAAGTAGCGGTTCGTGCCCTGCGTCTTGCCGACCACCAGGAGCGTGACCTGGTGCGGGCCCTTGGTGAGCTGGACCGTGCCGACGTCCAGGAACTCCGTCTTGCGCACCGTCGGCGTGAAGCCGAGGAACGTGCCGCCGACCTGGTTGCCGTCGATCGCGAAGACGGTGTTGGCGTAGTCGAAGGAGGTGGTGCGCACCGCGGCGAAACGCCAGGTGCCGTCGGCCGGGATCTGCACCGTCACGGTGACCTTGTCGCCGATGGCCAACCCCTGGAAGAACAACTGCTTGTCGCCGGACCAGGTCAGCTCACAGCAGTTGGGCTGCTCCTCCACCTTCGCCCCGCTCTTGCGCGGAGACTCCACGACCGCGCCCGGCACCAGGCTCTCCGCCTCGACGGTGACCACCCGCGGCTCGCCGGGGCCCGGCTCGCCGTCGCGGGTCAGCAACACCACCCCCACGGCGACCACCACCAGCACCAACGCCGCCGCGGCGGCGATCCACAACCACGGGGTACGCCGTGGCGGCGCGACCGCCCGCACCTCGTACGTGACCCGCCCGCTGGAGCGGGAACTCTCCTCCGGCGCGGTGTTGGCCGAGTACGCGAACCCGGTCATGTCGTAGCGCCGGGCCGGTGTGCCGGCCGGCACGGCGAGCTTGACCAGGAACGACACCGAACCCTGACCGGGTACCACCCGTTGGGGCTCGGCGACGCTGAACCACGCCCGCTGGGACCCGTCACCGGGCATCACGTCGAACACCACAGTGTCCGGCGCGTTGCCCGGGTTGGAGACGGTGAAGGTCAGCTCGCCGCTGTTGCGCGGATCGAGGGTGAACTGCTCGGCGGCGGCGACGACCGCCCACTCGGTGGTCATGACGACTCCTCTATCAGGACGATCTCGACGGTGGCCGAGGCGGGTTTCTCCGCCTCGACGATGCGGGTGATCACGGCGAGCTGGCCGGCGGCGGCGGCCGGCACCCGCACCACGACGTGAAACGGTTGCTCGGCGGGTTCGTCGATGGCGAAGCCCGACATCCCGGTGGCCAGCTCCAGAGCCCGGCGTATCCCGTACGGGGTGCCGCGCCAGCGGGCCAGCAGGGCGGCGTTGGCCACCAGGTCACGCAGCCGACCCACCGGCAGCGGCAGCGGGGCGTCCGGCCGGGGCGAGGCCACCACGTGGTCCATCGCCACCCAGCGGGTCAACCGCACGACCAGCCCGTCCGGCGCCCGGTACGGGTCGAACAGCGCGTCCACCTCGGCGAGGACCGCCTCGTCCGGGGCGTGCAGCCCCTCCATCACGTCCAGCAGCGCCCAGAGCACGCTGCCCGGCACGCATGCCCGCTGGTAGGCGGCGGGCAGCAGCCGTTCAATCGCCGAGCGTCGCATCCTGGCGCACCACCTCGATGTCGTGCTCGCCGGAGCAGAGCAGCCAGGTATCCGGGACGGTCACCACGTCGGCGGTGGCCTGGTTGGCGCTGGGCGTCCAGGTGACGGCGTCGGCGCTGCGGTGCACGCCGCGTTCGCCGCTGGCCAGGAGCAGCCGCTCCGTCGTGCCGGTGCCTCCGGCCGCCGCGCCTCCGGTTGTCGCGCTGCCGGCCGTCGGGCCGCTCACCGCGATGGCGTCGACAGGCACGAACCGCGTCCGGTCCCGCAGCGGCAACCCGCAGTTGACCGACACCGCCTGCCACTGGGGCTGGGCGGCCAGCGCGTCCAGCCGCAGCACCCCACCGCTCTGGGTGGCCGCCACCGCCTGTTGGCCGGCGAACGCGAGGTCCCGGCAGGTGCCGCCGATCCAGCCGGCCTGCATCGACTGCCACTTCACGTCGGACTCGAACAGCCGGGTGCGGTGGCAGCCCTGGCCGGGCTTCTTCGGGTCCGGTTCGCCGGCGCCGCTCCACAGCAGGGTGGCCGGCCCGTCGTACTGCACCGCGAGGACCCGGTTGTCCACGTTGGCCAGACCGACGTGGGTGAAGCTGCCGGGTCGGCCGCCGCTCGTCGACAGGTACACCCCGAAGCTGGCCTGGGCGGCCACCGCGACGCCCGGCGCGCCACGCTCGGAGACGAACGTGCGGACCGCGTAGAACCCCCGGTCGGCGTCGGACGGGTCGACCAGGATCTGCAACGGCACCGCCCCGGGCAGCAGCGACACCTCGTAAAGGCCGGTGTCGGTGGCCACCAGCAGCGCGCCCGCGCCGTCGCGGTCCAGCCAGGCCACGTCGGAGATCCGCGAGTCCAGGTCGGTGAGCAGCGACCACGTCTCGCCCAGGTCAGTGCTGAGGTGCACCCGGGAGCCGCCCGAGGCCCGCAGCGTCACCACTGCCACCGAGCCGGCACGCGCGACGATGCCCGGCCGCACCGGCGCGGGCGCGGGCGCCACCCGCAGCACCGTCTCGTCGTCGTCGAAGCGACCTGCCGGTTCCCAACCCGCGCCGCCGTTGCTGGAGCGGAACAGCACCGAGCCGCGCCCCGCGTACCAGGTGCGTGGCTGGTACTGGTCCACGGCGAGGGCGCGGACGTTCGCGTCGGGCGCCTCGTCGACCACGAACCGCACCGACTCGACGTAGCGCACGCCCGGCTCGGCGTGCTCCAGCAGCCGGTACACGTTGGACGCCCGCAGCGGCTCGCCGAACGGCCAGCCGGTCGGGTTGAGCGCGGTGGGCAGTGGGCTCAACGTCTGGTGCAGCCGGTCGTGGATGCGGCGACGGACCGCGTCCACGTCCTCCTCGCGACGGACCACCACCCGGGCCCGTACCGACACCGCCTTGACCCGCGCCCAGGTGGCCCGGGAGCGGATGCCGACCATCCGGCGTTCCTCCAGGTCGGCCTCGACCCGGTGGCGCGCCTCGGGCACCTCGTGCTCGCGCAGCACCGCCACCGGCAGCCGACCGCCCGGACGGGCCGCCTCCGGCACGTACGGCACCAGCACCACCTCGACCTCGCCCGGCCGGGCGAAGCTGTACACCGCCGCGCGGGTGAACGCCCGCGCCCGCGCCACGGCGCCGGAGCTGGTGGCCAGCACCTCGAAGTCGCGGGCGGTGACCGCCCGCTGCTGGGCGAAGAACTCGTACGGGCCGCGCAGCAGCACCGACTCCAGCGCCTCCATCTCCCGGCCGCCGGCCGCCGGGGTGGGGTTGTCGACGCGTACCCCGGGTAGTGGGTCGCGCAGGCTGGTCAGCGTGCCCGCCGCCACGTTGCCGGTGGGTCCGCCACCGGAGCGGTACCAGAGCCGGATCTGCCGTCCGGCCGGGGGGACGGCCGCGACGGTCACCGGCGGCATGGCACTCGCCGGGGCCGTGTCGGCCGTGACCTCGCCGTGCGGGGTCGCCTCGGCGGGCGGTCGCAGGTCGAGCGCCGGGGCGAAGGTGACGGTGCCCGAGCAGCGGTCGACCAGGTACGCCTTGGCCTGCGGGCCGAGCCCGGCGAAGCTGTCCACCGGCTGCCAGATCTCGAACGTGCGACCGTCGTGCTCGCGGGCCGCCGCGCCCAGCTCGACGGTGCCGGCCGGCACCTCCACCCCGAGCAGCAGGTCCAGCGCCTCGGCGGTGTGCGTCAGCGGCGCGTGCGCCGCGCGCAGCACCTGACCGGGCTGGCCGGTGCCCACACCGAGCAGCTCCGCCTCGACAGGTTCGCATTGGTGCATCCGTACCGTCACCGACGTCTCGTCGGCGGGCAGCAGCGTCGGCTCGGTGGTGACGAACACGACCGGTCGGGGGTCCGCGCCCCGGGCCGCCGCGACCCGCAGCCCGGCCGGGATCCGGACCGCGTCCCGGTCGGTGCCGGTGCGGGTGAACCGGACGTCCGCCCAGGCCGCGGTCGGTGCGTGCCGGGTGACCCCGAGCAGGTTCAGGAACGAGACGTATGCCTTCTCCGGCAACTGGTTCAACCGGTAGATCATCACCTCGGTGAGGTGCGCGAACGTCTCCACCAGCGCCATGCCGGGATCGTGCGCCGACAGGTCGGTCCACGCCGGGCAGGACTGCCGGATCCGTTCCCGGGCCTCGGTGACCAGGTCGAGGAAGCCGCGATCGTCCAGGTGCGGCACGGGCAGCGTCATGAGGGTCCTCCCTGGGCGGGCTCGTCGGCCGGGAGCAGGTCCACGGAGAAGACCAGCTGCCCGGGTGTCAGGCTGGCCCGCACCCGGTAGTCCAACCGGATCACCAGCCGCCACGCGTCGTCCGGGTCCGGCCCGGCGTCCACGTCGATCACCTCGACCCGGGGCTCCCACCGGGCGATGGCCTGCCGGACGTAGTGGATGGCCAGGCCGGCAGTGGTGTCGTCGTTGGGCGCGAAGACCAACCGGTGCAGCCGGGAGCCGTACCCGGGTCGCATCAGCCGCTCGCCCGGCGTGGTCGACAGGAGCAGGAACAGCGCCTGTCGTACGCTCTCGTCGCCCTCGGTCATCGCCAGGCCGCCGGCCGCGGTGAGCGCCAACCCGCCGGTACGGCCGGCATCGAAGCCGGCGCCCACGAAGCGGAAGGCCCTCATCGGTCCGCCCCCAGGAACCCCTGAGCCGGGTCGCGCACCGTGTGCTTGACCAGCCCCGGCGGTGTGCCGTTGGTGAACCCTTCCAGGTGCGACAGCACCAACCGGTGCCCGTCGACGCGGATCCAGTCGCTGTAGCCGACCCGGACGGTCAGCGTCTTGGTGCACGGCTTGATGGTCGGGCCGTAGTTCGGGCAAGCGATGATCTTGCGTCCCTCCGGGTCGTCGTCGACGAGCACGGGCACACCGGTGACGGTCACCCACTGCCGCGAGGGTCGATTTTCGACCCGGCCGTCGTGATCGCAGGTGATCACGGAGTCACTGTGGATCCAGCGCATCAGCCGCCTCCTTGGTGATGGGCGCGGGCGAGCGAACGGGCCTGCTCCGCCGCTGTGGTCGGGTCCTCGGTCGAGTCGGCGTGCAGGAAGTCCACGCTGCGGGCGCGCACCACCATGGCCCGGCCCGGTGCGGAGATCACGAGGTCGGACGCCGCGTGCAGGGTGGCCAGGTCGGGGGTCAACTCCAGGAAGCTGCCGCCCTCGGTGGCCAGCCGCAGGCTGCGGCGCACATCGTCGACGACGATCGACTGCCCGCCGGCGGTGCGCATCGTCCAGCGGCGGGCCTTCCCGTCGTCGATGCCCGCGTCGTACGGCTCGACGGCGCCGAACAGCGAGCCGAGCACGATGCCCGAGGCGGGCTCGCCGCCGGGCAGCACCACCAGCACGGTGTCGTCCGGATCGGGCAGCGCCACCAGACCCTTGCCCGGCCCGGCCCCGGGGCAGAGCACGGCGAGCCAGCCGGCGTCGAGGTCCCCGTACGCCGGCAGGGTCAACCGGACCCGGCCCAGCCCGTCCGGGTCGGCGACGTCGGTGACGGTGCCGAGGGTGACCACCGCACCGCCGGTCGCGGCTGCCGGGGTGACCGGCGGCACCGTGGAGAAACGGGTGAGGTGCCCGTTGCCGTCCACTGTGTGCACCACCTCGGTCAGCACGTACGCCCCGGCGACCGGGTCGGGCACACCGCCGAGGTCGACGCGGCGGCCCGGCCGGAGCGCCGGATCGCCATCGGCCACCCCCTCGGCCGTGACCAGCGTCGCCGCGCGGGTGTCCAGCCGGGCCTGGGCCAGCGCCGCCAACTCGTCGTCGCTGCGGCCGGGCTGGTCCACGGCGGTGCGAACACCGTCGGCACCCACGTCGGCCGGGTCCGGGCGGTCGTCGGCGGGTCGGCCGCAGCGCGCCTCGTCGACCTGCTGGCTGATCACCTCGGCCCGCTGCGGGTGCCAGCCGAGCGCCGCGCTGGCACCGCTGGCCTGGTCGGTGTTGGTGGAGAGCCGCAGACTGTGCACCCCCGCGCCGAGCGTCAACGCCACCGGCTCTCCGTAGCCGGCGAGCGTGACAAGCCGGAGGCCGTCGCCGTCGGCGGCCAGGTGCAGCCCGGCCCGGCCGGCCACCTCACGCAGCAGTTCGAGATCGCTGTGCCGGTGCTGGAGCAGCCGCTCCAACCGAGGGCCGTCGACCTCGGCCGTCACCGCCAGCCCCACCGCGCCGCACAGCTCCCGGGCCAGCTCGACGGCTGTCACCGAGGTGAAGACCCGCAACCCCTGCCGCTTGCGCAGCCGATGCAGCGGGTCGTACGCCCGCAGCCGCAGCACCGCCGCCCCGTCGGCGGCGTACTCCACCTCCACGCAGGTGACCTCACCGGTGAACAGGGCGTCCGCGTGGTCGGCGAGCCGTACGTCGAGCGTCGTGCCGGGGCGTACCGCCGGGTCGAACGCGCTGGTCCCGGCGGTGGTGGCGAGCACCAACTCGGCCTGGGTGGGCTGGTCGAGGCGGGCCGCCACCCGCAGTGAGCGGACCCGTTGACGAGCCGCGCCGACCAGCTCGGCGCCGTCGAGCAGGACGATCAACGCCCGGGGGGCGACGCTTGTCACGGCGTACCCCCGGGGATGCCGGACCCGCTCGGACCCGCGCCGGTCGGGCCGGTCGCCGTGCTCCACGGCGCACCGGCGATCGAGGCGCCCACTGACGACGCGGCCGCGCCCACCGCGCCGCCCACCGCCCTCGCCAGCCCGATCGCCGCACCACCGACTGTCGACCCGACTCCGGCGCTGACGGTCGGTGGGACGGCGAGGGTGGTGCCGGCCGGCACGGCGAGCGGATCGGTGATCCGGTTGTGTTCGGCCAGCAGTCGCCAGCGCAGCGGCGAGCCGAGCGCATCGTTGGCCAGCAGGTCGAAACGCACACCGGAACGACCCGGCTCGGCAGCGCCGTCACCGGCGGCGATCACCGCGCTGCCCGGCGCGGCGGTCGGGGTGCTCGCGGCGGCCAGCTCCTCCGCGAAGCCGGCCTCGGCCTGATCGGCCGTCTCGGCGGCGCGGACCAGCTTCAACCGCAGCCAGGACCGTCGCGGCGACCCGGTGCCGGTGAACGCGTCAAAGCGTTCCGCCACCGCGATGATCACACCTGGCACGTTCCAGGTCTTGCCCCAGACCAACCGGACCAGCGGCGGTCGCAGCCAGCCGTGCTCGGCGGTGGAGTTCTCCGCCAGCATCCACAGCGGACGGGTGAGCGCCCGGACGTCGGCCGGACGGAGTTGCGCCTCCACGAAGTCCACGTCGAAGAGCAGGTCGAGCACCAGCTCGGTACGGCCGCCGCCGGTGAAGACCAGCGGGTCGTCGGCCAGGCCGGACCCGGTGAGCTGCCCGCCGCCGGCACCCCGTTGGCGTACGCCGGCGAGCCGGGTCACCTGCACGGTCTCCGGGTTGAGCAGGCAGTCCACCCGAACGCCTGAGGAGTCGATGAGGAAGGCGACGCGTTCCATCAGTCGCCCGCCTGTTCCCGGTCCAGCCGGGTCAGCTGGGCGGTGTCCAGCGCCGCCCCGGCGACCGACCACAGTGCGGTGTCGTCGGGCAGCGCCGGCCACCTGTCGACGCTCCTCGTCGCCAGGGCGGGCGGCGGCGCGTCGATGCCCGCTGCTCGGTCGCCGCCGGCCGCTCGCGTCCCGATGTCGCTCAGCGCGGCCTGTCGCCCGGGTGGTGCCGGTTCGCCGGGCAGGGTCAGCCAAGGGCCTCGGTCCACGACGCGCGCCAGGTCGCCGCGCCCGGTGGTCGGAGTGTCCTCCACACCGGTCCGGGTCCAGCCGGTCCGGGACGCGTCGGCCCCGGCCAGGTCGGGCCAGGCCGGACGCTCGTACGACGACGCCGCGTCCCCTCGCGTCGGTCGTGAGGTGTCCGGTGCGCTGTCACGCCGGCCGCGCTGGTCCCTGCTGGGCCGGGGCCGACCGTCCGCGGAGTCGCCCCGCAACCCGTCGCGGCCAGCCGGGAGTCGGTCGGCGCTGGGTCGTGCCGGCGACGAGCCGGTGGACCGCTCGGGACCCTTGTCGACCTCGCCGGGCCGGTGTGCGTCCAGGGGCCGGTGCGATGGGGTTCGGGCGGGTTCGGCGTCCACCCGGTGGGGGTGGCTGCTCGGCGAGCCGTGTGGCCCGAAGACCAGGGAGCGGACCGGCTGTGGGGGTGCATCCGACCGGGGCAGCCCGGTCGCATCGTCGGCCGTGGTGTCGGGAGCCAGGGTGTTGCCCCGGGCCGGTCGTCGTACCGGAGGCACCGCCCTGACCGGCCCCGATGGCGGGGTCGATCCGGCCGGCGGGGTTGTCGCGTCCGGGGCGGACGAGGACGGGCTGGCAGCACCCGTCTCCGTACCGTCGGGCTGGTCGCCGGGGGGTGCCGGACGGCCCGACCTGCCGGTCGGGCTCTCGGCCGGCGACCTGGTCGGCCCCGGTAACCGCCTGCACCGGGACCGCGCCCGCCAGCCGCGCCGGCGCCGCTCGTGCTGGCGGGACCGCCCGCGGTGCCCGCGCGGCCGAACCCCCCGACCCTGCCGTCCGCGACCGGGTCGGCACCATCGGCGTCGACCCGACCTGTCGGTTCACCCTGCCGAGCGTCCCCGGCCTCGGCGTCGCCAACCGCTGACGCGTCGAGGTCAAGGTCGTGCAGGAGGCCGGGCGCGTGGGCGGCGACCAGGTCCAGCCAGTGTTGCGGAGGCTCCCCGAAACGGCGTGGTGTCGCCACGGGCGTCTCCGACGTCGGCTGCGGCGGAGGGTGTCCGGCGGGCTCGACCCGCACGGCGAGGCGCTGCGCCGCGCCGGCCGCCGAGCGCAGCCGGGCGGCCAGCCAGCTACGCGGGCGTCGGCGCGGTGGCACCGCCGGTCTCCAGCTCCAGGCCCTCGTAGCGCAGGGTCAGCGAGGCGATGGCGATCTCGTGGCTGAGGGTGTTGAGGTGCGCGCCCCGCCACCGGGTCGGCCAGGCGTCGATCAGGTTCCAGCGCAGCACCTCGGCCGTCCCGACGGAGTCGAGCAGCACCACGGAGACGTTGCGCCGGTTGAGGGTGCCCTGGGCGGTGGCGTTCACCCAGTCCCACAGCTCGCGGGAGGCGGTGAGGCCGAAGTGCAACGTCACCGGCTCGTACTCGGCCTGACCGGGCACCATCCGCATCCGACCCAGGCCGTGCTCCCGGTACGGCTGCCCGGGGATGTTCACCTCCAACCCGGTCATCTCGGTGAAGTGGCCGTTGGTGACGCCGTTGATGAGCAGTCGGAAGTTGTATGCCCGGTACGGGTCGACCGGGGCGCCGGGCTGCGGCGTGGCGGTGGTGGGCATGTCAGCCTCCGATCGTCTCGGTCTCGGTGCCGCCGGCCCACTGGCTCAGCTTGAACACCACGAATTCGGCGGGCTTGACGACCGCGATGCCGATGTGGGCGATCACCATGCCCGCGTCGCGGACCTCCGGCGGGTTGGTCTCCTCGTCGCACTTGACGAAGAACGCCTCCTCGGGGCTGCGCCCCAGCAGCGCGCCGTCCCGCCACACCCGGGTGAGGAACGCCCCGATGTCGCGCCGGATCGAGCGCCAGAGGGTGAAGTCGTTGGGCTCGAACACCATCCACCGGGTGCCGTTGGCGATGGCCTGCTCGATGGCGATGCTGAGGCGTCGGACGTTGAGGTAGCGCCACTCGCTGGCCTCGGCGGCGAGCGTACGGGCGCCCCAGACGCGGATGCCCTCGCCGGCGAAGTAGCGGATCACGTTGACACCCTTGGGGTTGAGCACGTCGTGTTCCGGTCGGGTGACCAGGTAGCCCAGGTCGACGGCGCCGCGCACGGGTTCGTTCGCCGGGGCCTTGTGCACGCCGCGCAGGGCGTCGGTGCGGGCCCAGATGCCGGCCAGGTGCCCGCTCGGCGGGGTGAGCTCCAACTCGCCGCTGATCGGGTCGCGGACCCGCAGCCAGGGGTAGTAGAACGCGCCGAACTCGGACTGCCGCGGCCGGTAGGCGGCCCCCTCGTGCCCGCCGGAGCCGCCCGGCTGCGCCGAGCCGCCGCCGGAACCGCCGGCCGGACCGCCCTCGGCGGGCTTGGGTGGTTTGCCGGAGGACGGCGTGGCGACCCGGGTCAACGCGGAGATGTCGTCGATGTCCGGTGCCGGGTCGCAGATCGCGACCATGGTGCGGGTGCGCTCGGCCATGCTGAGCAGCGCCTCGTGGGACACCACGTCGTGGAAGCCGGGCGCGGCGATGATGGAGATCTCGTCGACGGCCTCCAGCAGTTGCAGACCGCCGCGTCGCTGCCCGGTGCCGGTGATCGCGCCACCCTCGCCGACGTTGACCACCCAGCAGCGGGCGCCGCCGTTGTCCAGGAAGCCGAAGACCGCCCTGGCCAGCGGGGTGCTCTCGACCCGCTCCCCACCGGCGAAGAGCCGCAGGAACTCCGTCCAGTTGTTGACCGGCACTGCTTTGCCCAGGTGGGCGGAGCGGTCCGGTGCGACGCCGACGAAGGCGGCGATGCTGGTGCTCGCCGGCCCGATCGGTCGGGCGCCGCTGGGGACCTCCTCGACATAGATGCCGGGGGAGAAGTAGCTGGGCATCGGTCCTCCTGTGCCTGTGGGTGTCAGTGGGTCGGTGGCGCGCAGACGATGACGATGTCGTCCTCGTCCGCGTCGACCTCGGCGGTGAGGACGAGCCCGCGTCCGGTCAGCCGCAGCCGGACCGGGCTCGGGTGCTCGGGGTCGTGCGGGACGCCGACGATCAGGAACCGGCCCTGGGGGTCGGTGCGGGTGGCGGCCCCGGTGCCGGGCAGCTCGACCCGCATCGCGGCAAGTGGCTGGTCTTCCGGGCCGACCACCCGTCCACTGAGGCTGCGCACGTCGAGTTGCCGCAGCCGCAGCGGTTGCAGCACCGGCGGCGCGGCCGGGGTCGGGTGGTCCACCTGCGCCGCCACGTCGATCAGCAGCGCCGGTCGTGGTGGGGTGCCGAAGGCCGTCCACAGTGGTGGGTCGCCGGCCTCCAGTACGACCGGGTAGCTGCCGTCGGTGGTCGCGGCGGTGAGCACCCGGTCCAGTCGGGGCAACCCGGCCGGCCCGGTCACGCAGAGCAGGTGGCGGACCGTGAACCGGTACGGTTCGCGGACCGCGCCGCTGGAGCGGGTCTGCCGGGCCGGCCGCAGCTCCATCGGCCAGAGGGTGAGCCCGTCGGCGTCGTCGCACGCGCGGGGCGGGCCGACCGGGACGGGTTCCCCCGCCGCGCTTGTCACCCAGGCGACCAGCTCGGCGGTGGCGGTCTCGATCGGTCCGCGCCCGTGGTTGCTCATCGCGGCGGCGTCCCCTGGATCCGGTACGCGATGGCCTCGTTCCACACGTGCGGGTAGACGCCGATCTCGAAGTACCGGGTGAAGCGGTTGATCGGCGCGTTGGTGTGGTCGTGGTAGAGCAGCCACACCGGCGCGATGGTGAACAGGACGTAGTTGGCCAGGACGAGGGGGATGTAGAGCGGCCCGAGCAGGCGACCCTGGAAGATGTGCACGTCCTCGTGCCGCTGGATGCCCGAGCTGGAGCCGGCGCAGACGGTGCCGATGGTGGTGGCGTACCGGGGGGAGACCCCCTCCACCACGCTGACCCGACCGCTGCCCAGCGAGGTGGGCCGGTCCAGCGAGTGCCCGAAGATCAGGTGCACGGTCAGGTAGATGGCGCCGACGACAGTGTTGAGCAGACTCCAGGTGTGGTCGACGACGAAGAGGAAGATGCCGCGGGCGTCCGAGGCGTACACCCCGGCCGAGGCCACCGACCAGCCGAAGACCGCGCCGACCACCAGGCCCACGACGGCGCCGATCAGCAGCCCGATCGGGCCACCGGCGAGGAAGCCGAGCAGGGCGGCGAAACCGACCTGGACGGCCGCGCTGAGAATTCCGAAGACCATGACGACACCCCTCAGACCCAGGAGCGGAAGACTCGGGGTTCACGACCCTGCGCGACCTGGGTCGGCGACGGCTGGGTCGCCTGCCGGTTGCCGGGCGGGAACTGGTTGACGCCGAGCGCGGCGGAGAAGATGACAAGCGCGTTGAAGAACGCGATGACCCACTTCTCGCCGCCGGCGTCGTCGGCGAACGCCGCTGTCACGTAGGACAGCAGCAACGCGATGGCGATGGCGATCCACTTGCGGAGCTTGTCGCCGCTCGGGCCGATCAGCCCGCCGATGACGTTGGTGGCCAGCAGGGTCGCGGCGCTCGCGCCGGCGATCGTCCCCAGGGCTGCCCAGGTGAAGAGATCGTTCACGGCGATCCCCCTTTTCTGCGATGGTGCGACCGGGATGTGGTGGTGGTGAGGTGAGGTCCGGTGCCCCCGCAGGGGAGCACCGGGGCCGGTCGCCGTCGTGTCGGGGGCGGCCGGGGCCGGGCGTGGCCGGCTGAGCCGGCCACCAGGTGGATCAGCCGGGCCCCGGGGCGCCGGCGGGCGGGCCCGGCGGCGGGGTCGGGCCGGGCGCAGCCGGCGCCGCGGATTGACGGCGGCGCACCAGGAGTACGCCCACCGCGGTGATCAGCAGCAGGAGGAGGACACCGCCGACGACCAGCAGCCAGGGGAACCCGCCGTCGTCCTCATCGCCGGCGGCGGCCGGCGAGGTGGACGGTCGAGGTGGCGCCTCCGCCACGGCCCGCAGTTCGGTCGGCTTCGGCTGGTTGGAATCGACCTTCCAACTGACCGAACGGCCGTTGACGGTGCCATTGCTGTCGATCACCCTGCCGGGAAAAGTCACCGAGATCTCGAACGACATGAGCATGAGGAACGCCTGTTGGTTTTGCGGATTCTGCTCGGCAACCTTTCCGCCATATTTCTTGGGATCGAGCGGCAGTGTGAAGCGGTACAGGTCGCCGTCCCTGACCAGTTTGACGCTTTCGGTGTCGAAACCGGCCAGCGGCGCCTTGCGGTAACTGATCTGGGAGCCGTAGAAAGTGTCGTCCTGGTAAAGGGTCTCTTCGCCGGCCGGTAGGGCGGGGATGTTCTGCCGCAACTCCGCGAAGGCCAGCGGGATGTTCTTGTTCCGTGCGGACAGGACGGACTTCTGGGCCGTCAGCAGGAGCTGCCCGTCGACCGTGTCGTCGGCGTTGACGGTCAACCCCATGTTGAGTTGCATGCAGCCGCTCAGCGCGGCGACAAGGAGGAGGCACACCGCGACGCGGAGTGCCTTGCCGCGGTTGACTCTCCTGTTCATGGGCTCAGTGTGTGTGATCGCTTTCATCATCAGCAGTCAGCGATCGGTCACAACGAAGTCGCCGATTGTACCGGCGCACTGTCGCCTTTGATTAGCTCCGCCGACGACCCGAATGACTATTCTGGAGCTTTGGGCCGACGACGGTTCCTCGTCGGCCGTAGGCTGGTCGGATGAGAATTGTCGCGTGCGTCCTGCTGGTGGATCCCGACGGGCAACTGCTGTTGCAACTGCGCGACGGCCAAGCGACGCACCACCCGAACGTGTGGGGGCTGCCCGGCGGCCACGGCGAGCCGGGGGAGACGCCGGAGCAGACCGCCGAGCGGGAGCTGTGGGAGGAGACCGGCCTGCGGGCCGACGGGCCGCTGCGCCCGGTCGCCGTGCAACAGTTGCCGGAACTGGATCGGGTGAAGCACTACTTCCTCGGCAGCACCCGGGCCCGGCAGGACGACGTGGTGCTCGGTGAGGGCGCGGCGATGCTCTTCGTCCCCGGCGCCGAGGTGCTCGACGGTCGTCCCTGGACGCCGGGCACCGTTGAGGTGTTGACCGAGTTCCTCGCCTCGCCGGAGTACACGGCCCTGACCGCCGGTGGGATGGCCACCGGGCCGGCTCAGTCCGCCGGCGGTCGCCAGTCCGCGTAGCGGGCCATGCTGCGCAGGGTGGCCCGGGCCGGGGTGAGCCGCAACACGGTGTCCCGCATCGCGACGGCGATCGGGTTGTGCAGTTGCTGTCCGAAGCGGCCGGCGATGAGGGAGGCCCGGGCGACGGACTGACTGCGCGGTCGACGTTGCTCGTCGTACGCGGCCAGGGCGGCCGGCAGCGCCTCGGCGCCGCCGGCGCAGACCGCGCCGAGCACCACCGCGTCCTCGATGGCCTGCCCCGCCCCCTGGCCGAGGTTGGGTGTCATGGCGTGGGCGGCGTCGCCGAGCAGCGCCACCCGTCCCCGCACGTACGAGGGCGGCGGCACGGGCAGGTAGTAGATGTCGTTGCGCAGCACGACGTCGGGTGGTGTCGCCGCGAGGAGCGCCGGGATGGGGTCGTGCCAGTCGCCGAAGCGCTCCCGCAGGGCCGCCAGCTCGTCGGGGGCGTGGCCGCCGGGCGGGGCGTTCAGCGCGCCGTACCAGTAGAGCTGGCCGTCGCCGATCGGCACCATGCCGAACTCGGCGCCCGGTCCCCAGGTGATGGCGGCCGGGATCGGGTCCGAAAACGCGATGGCCGCGCGCCACGTCGTCGATCCGGCGTACACCGGGCCGGGGTGTTGCGGCCAGAGCTGGGCGCGGACCTGGCTGCGCAGGCCGTCGGCGCCGACCACCAGATCGGCGGTGAGGGTGTGCGGGCCGTCGGGCCCCCGATAGCGCACCTCGGCGTGGTCCGGGCCGGACTCGACGTGCTCCACCTTGGCGTCGGTGCGCAGGGACGAGGCGGGCAGGGCCTCGCGCAGGGTGCGGTGCAGCGTGGCCCGGTGCACACCGAGCGCCGCGGTGCCCAGCTGCCGGATCATCTCCGCGGCGTCCATCCGGGACAGCCACCGCCCGTGCCGGTTGCGGATTCCGCCGGGTGCCTCGCCGTGCCCACCCTGGCGCAGGGCCGGGCCGAGGCCGAGGGTGTCCAGCGCGCGCACCGCGTTGGCCATCAGGCTCAGGCCGGCGCCGACCTCGCGCAGCTCGGGGGCGCGCTCCAGCACGGTGACCCGCCACCCGCGCCGGTGCAGGGCGAGCGCCGCGCTCAACCCGCCGATGCCGGCACCCACCACCACCGCGTGTGAGTCGTCCATGCCGATCCTCCTTCTACATCTGTAGAAGGAGGATACTACCTGCGGACCCAGGAGAGGGGGACTGCCATGACGGCGCGGGCGAACCGGATCGCGACGCTTACCGACGCGGCGATCGAGCTGATCGCCGACGGTGGCATGCGGGCCCTGACCCACCGGGCGGTCGACGGGCGCGCGGGGATGCCGCCCGGCACCACCTCCGCGTACCTGCGGACCCGTCAGGCGCTGATCGAGGCGGTGGTGGGACGGCTCGCCGAACGGGACCGGGCCGACCTGGCCGCGTACGACCTGCCGACCGGCCCGCCACCCCCGACGCCCGCCCCCCGGCTCGACGGCGACGACCTGGACGCACTCGCCGCCGGCGTCGCCGAGGTCCTCGACACCTGGCTGAGCACCGGACGCAGCCGGAGCCTCACCCGCTACGCCTGCCTGCTGGAGGCGGTGCACCGACCCGAGCTGCGCAGCATCCTGCAGCACGGCACCGGCCTGCGGGTGCAGGCCCGGGACCTGCTGACCCGGGCCGGGGCCACCGACCCCGATCGGCAGGGCGACCAGTTCGTCGCGTTCGTGGACGGGCTGCTCTTCGACCGACTGGCCGGCGCGGGCGCGCTCAGCGCCCCTCAGCCCGGCACCGCGGCCAGCCGCGCCGACCTGGGCGCCGCCGTCCGTACGCTGCTGCGCGCCCTCACCGGAAACTGACCCGGCCGCCGTGGGTGGGAGAGGTTGGGCGATGGTGCGGTTCAGCGGCCTACGGACGGCCGGCGGGCGGCTGCGGCACGGCTGGCGGCCGGTGCTGGAGGCGACAGTCGCGGCGACCGTGGCCTGGCTGCTGGCCACCCGGTTGCTCGGGCACCCGCAGCCCTTCTTCGCGCCGGCCGCCGCGCTCATCGTCCTCGGGCAGGCCCGGGGGCAGCGCATCCGCCGAGCTGTCGAGGTCGTCCTCGGGGTCGCCGCCGGGGTGCTCGTCGCGGACCTGGTGGTGCAGGCGCTCGGCCCGGGCAGCACCTGGACGGTCTTCACCGTCATCCTGCTCACCGTCCTGCTCGCGGTGGCCTTCGGCGCGACCGGAGTGACGCTGGTGCAGGCGGCGGTCTCCGCGCTCTACCTGGTGGTGGTCGCACCGCCGGACGGGTCGTTGGTGCCGTTCCGCTTCGTCGACGCGCTGGTCGGCGGCACGGTCGCCCTCGCGGCCAGCCTGCTGGTCGACGCCCGGCATCCGCTGGCGCCGTTGGTCGCCGAGGTGCGGCGGACCTTCGACGAGTTGGCCGGGCTGCTCGGCGGCATCGCCGACGCGCTGGACGACCGCGACGAGCCGGCGGCGGTCGCCGCGCTGAGGCGGGCGCGGGGAATGGACGCCCGGGTGGACGGGCTGCGCGACGGAGTGCTTGCCGCAGGGGAGGCGCTGCGGCTCAACGTCCGTCGACGTCAGCACATCGGCCGGCTGCGTTCGGTGGACGAGTCGATCCGGCAGATCGACTACGCCGTTCGCAACGTGCGGGTGCTGGCCCGTGCGGGCGTGACCCTCAGCCGCCTGCACACACCGGCCCCACCCGGGCTGGGCGTCGCCCTGCGGTCACTGGCCGACGCGGTCCGTGAGGCCGGTGCCGCCCTCGCGGCGGACCTGAACGGGCAGGAGGAGACCGCCGACCGGCACGCCACCCGGGCCGACGAGTCGGCGTTGGCAGCGGTGCACGCCGCCGGGCAGCTCTTCGGCTCCACGCAGACCCTGCCCCTAGCGATGATCATCGGTCAGGTCCGGGCCACGGCGATCGACCTGCTACGGGGCGTCAACCCGGAGGACGACGCCGCCGTCCTCGCCCGCGTCGACGACGCCCTCGGCCTCCCCCCGGTCTGACGCCCGCACCGGTCAGCCGTGGTCCCCGGCCGGTGGAGGACGGGCGGTGAGCCAGGCGGTGGCGGACTCGCGGATCACGGCGGGGATGTCGTGGCCGCCGGGGAACTCCTCGTAGGTCACGTCGTAGCCGAGGTCGTGCAGGTGCGGAACGAGGCGGCGACTGCACACGTCGATGGGCAGCACCCGGTCGTCGACGCCGTGCGAGATGAAGATCCGTGGCCGGCCGTGGGTGGCGGGTGGCGCGGCGAAACCGGGGGAGAAGGCCAGTACCGAGTCGATCAGATCCCCGTTCGTCAGGCCCAGCGACAACGCGTACGAGGCGCCGTCGGAGAAGCCGCCGACCGTCACGTCGGCCACCGGGTAGGTGTCGAAGACGGTGGCCAACAGCAGGTCGATCCGCCCCACGTCCGCCCCGAAGCCGCCGGCGATCAGATCCCAACTGGCCGCCGACGAGTCCGGGGCGACCAGCAGCAGGCGTTGCGCGTCCGCGACCGGCAACAGTAGGTCCAGCCCCTGACGCGCCGAGCCGCCGGCACCGTGCAGGAGCAGCACCAACCGGTACGCCGAACCGTCGGTCGGCGGCTCCGGGGCGTACCGCAGGGCCAGCCGGGCCCCGTCGGGGCCGGTCATCGGCGCGAGCCCGGTACGGCCCGGCGTCCCCGGCGGGTGCCGGCGGGCGGTCAACCGGCCGTCCCGGGGGCTCGGGGCCGGATCCCAGCGCGACGGCGCGGAGTCGGACACGGGTCGGCGCTCCTCGCGGTGGACGACAGGTCCGACGCGGTTACCCGACCCGTGCGGGGCTAACCGTCAGCGATCTCAGCCGAGCGTCGACTCAGGCGCTGGCCCGCGCGACGAGGGCGGACGGGAAGAGGGTCACCGGAGCCGCCGGGTGCCCGTCCAGCAGAGCGGTGGCCGCGGCGGCGGCGATCCGCCCCACCGGATGACTCGCCGTGGTCAGCGCCGGAGCGGTCATCCCGGCCAACGGAATGTCGTCGAAGCCGGCCACCGCGACATCGCCGGGCACCCGCGCCCCGGCGTCCCGCAGACCCGCGATCACCCCGAGCGCGGTGTCGTCGCTGATCGCGTAGATCGCGTCGATGTCCGGCCAACGGCGCAGCGCCTCGCCGGCCGCCGCCCGGCCACGAGCCGCCCTGAAGTCCCCGGGGAGGATCCGCTCCGGAAGGCCGGCCTCGGCCATGAGTCGGCGGTACGTCTGCACCGGGCGTTGCGCGCAGGGCAGCCACCGGGGGCCGGTCACCATGGCGATCCGGCGGCGACCCGTGGCGTACAGGTGGCGCAGGACCGCTTCGGAGCCGGCGGCGTTGTCGACGTCGAACGACGGCACGGTGGCCGAGCCGACCCCGATCGAGACCACCCGACCGCGTAACGACCGGGGCACCGCCTCCAGCAGCTCCTCGGTGGTGTTGACCAGGATCACTCCGCACACGCTGCGATCCCCGTCGAGCTGGTCGAGGCTGCGGGGATCGCCGAGCGGCAGCCAGTGCAGCGCCACCCCGACACCGGCGGCCGTGCACACCCGGGCGGCCGAGCCGACCACCTGGTGCACGTACGGGTCGTCCAGCACTGCGGCGTCGCTCCCCAGAACGGCCACGACCAGGCGTACGCCGCCGCCGCGGACCAACGCCCGGGCGGCCGGGTTGGGCACGTAGCCGAGCTGGTCGACGGCCGCGCTGACCTGTTCCCGGGCGGTCGGTGAGGCGAACCCCGTGCCGGCGATCACCCGCGACGCCGTGGACCGGGACACCCCGGCGACCCGGGCCACGTCCTCAAGAGTGGCCGGTCGGTGTGCCGCTGTCGTCATCGTCGCCTCCCGCAGCGGCCCGTCCGGTCGGACAAACGCCTGCTCACATCATGCCCCGACCGCACCAGCAGCGGTAAGGGGCGGTTCCCGGTTGTGGTGGTAGCGCTCTCAGGTGTGCGATCGTGCCAGCAGATCACCCCTGAGAAAGAGGACCCACCCTCGTGAGCGCCCCCACCAGTCGACCCGTAGCCCCGGACATCGCACCGCCCACCCTGCGGGCGGTGCGACTCGCCCGCAACGGCGTCGCTGTCACCTTCACCCTCAACGGGCTGGCCGTCGGCAGCTGGTTCTCCCGCGTCCCGGCGGTCCGTGAGGCACTGGACCTCTCCGCCGGCCGGCTCGGGCTGCTACTGCTGGCCATGAGCATCGGCGCGCTGCTCGCCATGCCCACCTCCGGACTGCTCGCCCAGCGATTCGGCGCGGCCCGTACCGTCACGATGGCCACCGTGCTGGTCGCGGTCGGCCTGACCGTGGCGGGGCTGGGCGCCACCATGACCGGGTCGTTCGCCATCGTCTCCCTGGGGTTGGTCGCCCTCGGCTACGGCTCCGGTGCCTGCGACGTGGCGATGAACGTCGAGGGCGCGGCCGTGGAACGGCGGCTGGGCCGCACGATCATGCCCCGCTTCCATGCGGGGTGGAGCCTCGGTTCCGTGGCCGGAGCCGCGCTCGGCGCCGGGGCGGCCCGGTTCGACGTGTCGGTCGGCACGCACCTCGTCGCTGTCGCGGTGATCGTGCTGACCGGCACCGCGCTCGCCGCCCGGACGTTCCTGCCGGTGGGCAGCGACCACACCGGCGACCCGGCGGACGCCACCCCGGCTGCCCGTCGACGGGCGCAACTCGCCGCCTGGCGGGAGCCGCGCACCCTGCTGATCGGGCTGTTCGTGCTGGTGGCGGCGTTCACCGAGGGCGCCGCCAACGACTGGCTGGCCGTCGCGTTCATCGACGGACGGGACCTGAGCGAGGCCGCCGGCGCGGCTGTCTTCGCTGTGTTCGTGGTCGGTATGACCGTCGGGCGCACCGCCGGCACCATCGCGCTGGACCGGTGGGGTCGGGTGCCCGTGCTCAGCGGCACCATCGGGCTCGCCGTGGTCGGCGCCGGGCTGGCCGTGCTGGCGGGCTCCGGGCCGGTGGCCATCATCGGCGTCGCGCTGTGGGGCCTCGGTGCCTCGCTGGGCTTCCCGGTCGGGATGAGCGCCGCAGCCGACGACGAGGCGCACGCGGCGGTGCGGGTGAGCGTGGTCGCGGTGATCGGCTACACCGCGTTCCTCGGTGGCCCGCCGTTGCTGGGGCTGATCGGCGACCAGGTCGGCACCCTGCGCGCGCTGCTGGTGGTGCCGCTGCTGCTGCTGCCGACCCTGCTGTTGGTGCCGGTGCTGCGCCAACCGCACCCGGCCGGAACGGCCCCGTCGGTAGATAAAAACTAACCCACCTCGCCGCCGGGCGGTATCGGGTGCGTGGCCGACTGCGCCGCGCACCCGCGCTGGTTACGGTCGCCCGATGCCAACCGACGAGATCACCGCCGCCGCAGCGGGCACCTGGACCCTGGGCGATCGCACCGTGCGCCGGATGGGCTTCGGCTCGATGCGGATCACCGCGAACCCCGACCCCGACCGGGCCGTCGCCCTGCTGCGCCGCGCCGTGGAGCTGGGCGTCAACCACATCGACACGGCCGCGTTCTACGTCTCGCCCGGCGGCACCCTGCGCGTCGGCACCGGCCCGGCCCGCTACGCCACCGAGCTGATCCGCGCGGCGCTCGCCCCGTACCCGGAGGAGCTGGTGATCGCCACCAAGGTCGGTTTCGGGTACGACCCGGAGGCTGGCTTCACCGAGGCGTTCACCCCGTCGCAGTTGCGGGCCCAGGTGGAGGAGAACCTTCGCCGGCTCGGCCGCGACCAGCTCGACGTGGTGAACCTGCGCCTCGGCCGGGGGCCGGGCGCGGTGCCAGTGGCCGACCGGTACGGCGCGCTCGCCGAGTTGCGGGCCGCCGGGCTGATCCGGCACCTCGGGCTCTCCAACGTCCGGCCGGAGCAGCTGGACGAGGTGGCGGACATCGCACCGGTGGTCTGTGTGCAGAACAACTACGGGCTGGACGCCTACCGGGAGCAGGACGCGTTCGTGCGGCTCTGCGGTGAGCGGGGCATCGCCTACGTGCCGTTCTTCGCGCTGGCCGGCACCGGGCGGGAGGCGGGCGCGAGCGCCGCGCAGAGCGAGGCCGTCGAGGCGGTCGCCCGCGCGCACGGCGTCACCCCGCAGCAGGTACGCCTCGCCTGGACCCTGCACCAGGGCCCCCACGTGCTAGCCATCCCCGGCACTGCAGACCCCACCCACCTGGCCCAGAACGTGGCAGCCGGAGCCCTGCGCCTGACCCCGGAAAACCTGACCCACCTGTCCGACCCCCTGCCCCCCGTTGATCATGAAGTTATCGTCACCGATGTCGGCGTGTCGCGCCGCTAACTCCATGATCAACAGGGGAAGAGCACCCGGAACCCGTGCCCGGACAGGTCGAGGTCGGCGAAGCTGTCCTGCACCGACGCCCCGGGCCCGCATCGCGAAACCGCTGTAGCTCAGGGGGCGTAGACCAGGTCCATCGTGTCGGTGTGCCCGGACCAGCGCAGGTCGAGGCGCCAGCAACCGGCCTGCGGCAGATCGATGATCGACGGACCGGGGCCGCCGGCGACCTCCCGGATCACCCGGGTGTCGGTGCCGTCCAGCCTTGCGGTGATCACCAGGGTTGCCGGCGCGGTCGGGTCGGGCGAGGTCGTGGCGGCGCGGGCCACCCAGAGGATCTTGTTGTTCGACCCGTCCGTCCGGACCTGCCGCAGTGGATGGGCGAACAGCACCGCCACGATGTCACCCTTCGCGCCGAAGACGTGCGGAACCCGCGCGTCCCCGCTGAACCCGGCGTCCGCCCAGTCGGGCAGGGACCCCGCCTCGACCCGCGCCGCACAGGCGGTCGCGGTGCTCGCCGTGGCGGCCGCACCCGCCGTCGGCGCCGCACCGCTGGTCGTGGTCGTGCACCCCGCCAGCAGGACCACCGAGGATGCCAGCATCAACCTGCCCCAGGAACCCATGTCACCCCTTCCGGTACGCGTCGACGACTCGCCGCATCTAGACGACACCGCCCGGACCCACCAGGTTCCTAGCCCAGTGAACGCGCGATCTCAATCGCCTCGGCCTTGGTGAGGTCGCCCTCAAGCCGGTAGCTCACGTCGTTGTCCTGCCAGATCAGGGTCGAGGCGGCCAGTCGGGCGGTCTCCCTGCGGATCCCTCCCGCCCGGTCCACGTAGGACAGCACGTGCGGGCGGTCGACCCACACGGCGAAGTCGCCGTTGACCTGGACCCAGTCCGCTCCCGGCGGGGTGACCTCCTTGTGGAAGGCCAGGTCGAGATGACCGTCGAACGCGTCGACGCGCAGCGCGCCCCCGTCGTAGAGCAGCGTCGCCACCCGGTACCTGCCCGTGCGGTCCGGGTCGGCGACCACCACCTGCTCGGGGGGCCCCAGCCTCGCCGGCAGGCGGATCGGAAACCGCACCGCCCGTTGCGCCTCGTCCAGGGCGACGGCCCGCTGCCCGGGCAACGGCGACGCGGTGCCGCCGGGCGGCGTCGGGGCGGGCGAGGTGGCGATGCTGACACCGGCGAAGCGCAGCAGCCCGGTGACGACGTCGGCGATGGCGGCCCGGGTCGGTGGCAGCACCACCGCCACGATCAGGGCGACAATCGCCGCCGCGACGAGCGAGCGCCACCGGCGCGCGGGCCTGTTGAGCCGTGCGCGGACGCGGGCGGTCACGTCGGGCGGATCGGGGGTTTCCAGCCAGGCGGAGAGGTCACGCAGTTCCCGTTCGAGGTCACCCATGCCGGACCTCCTCACGGTCGAGCAGACTGCGAAGCTTCGCCAGCGCCCGGGACGTACGCGACTTCACAGTGCCCCGGGGCCAGCCCAGAGTCTTCACCGTCTCCTCCTCGGTGAGATCGAGGAAGAACCGGCAGACGATCACCTCACGGTCCCGTACCGGCAGCTGACGCAGGGCCTGCACCAGCGACGCCCGCCGCTCCCCGGCGAGGACAGCGCCGACCGCGTCGTCCTCGGCGACCTCGGACGTCGGGTCCGCTGCCGCCGCCCGCAGGACGAGCCCGTCCCGACGGCCACGGGAGCGGTGCAGGTTGCGGGTCTCGTTGGCGACGATCGCGAGCAGCCACGACCGGAAGGACGCGTCGCCGCGGTAACGGGACAGCTTCCGGTACGCCTTCACGAACGCCTCCTGGATGACGTCCTCGGAGTCCGAGCCGGCGCCCAGCAGCACCGCCGTCCGGTACGCGGACGCGGTGTGCCGGGCGACCAGGAGGTTGTACGCCTCCAGATCACCTGCCCGAGCCCGTGTGACGAGCACCCCGTCGTCCAGGGGAAAACCTCCGTTCGGATCACACTCATGACACCGCCCACCCGCCGCGGGTTCCACCCGGCTGTCCCGAAGCGGGTCAGCTGTCTCCCATCCGGCGTGCAGCGTATTGCCAGGAATCGGTGCTGCACTGGAGGGGCGTCGAGGAGAGGGGCGGGGCATGAGCTGGTTCAGTCGCCGGTCACGGGGTGCCGAGGCGACCCCGACGAAGCTGGACCGGGAGGCGACCCGCGACGACCTCGCGGCGCTGGAGGCGTTCGTCGCCACGCGGCGCGGGGTGGAGTTCTACCTGGAACCGGAGACGACAGCGACGGACACCACGGTGGTGGCGATCGCCCACGACGGCGAGTGGATCCGTCGTCGTACCGGAACGCCCCGCGCGGCCGGGGCCATCGCCCGCAAGCACGCGGTGCCGTTGTACGAGGCGGCGCGCACCGGCTACCCGGAGCGGATGCGGACCTGGAGCCGGGCCCACCCGGAGCGCCACGCCCGCTGAGATTCGACCGACAGCAGATCATGACGGGGGATGACCCCTGTGGTGCGCGTCTGGCTACGGTGTTGGCTGCTGGGGTGTCGGGTCGAGGCCAGCCGGTGCGGGCGCAGGCGTGCGCGTGCCGGTGAGGACAGGTAGGGGGCCGCGGTGGAAATGATCGAGCGGCTGGTTTCCGGGACGGATGCCGCCTACCAGCGGTGGTTGGCGTCGGTCACTGACGACGTCGTCGCCGACGGAGTGGTGGTGTGCTGCCGGGAATCCCTGCTGGAGCGCAACACGACCTACGGAATCGGTGAGTGGCTCACGGGCTACCTCATGATCGGCCAAGAAGGCGACCGGGGATTCTTTCTCAGGTGCGACGGTGGCGGGGGCCCGGTGTTCTGGGCCGACCTGGGCGGTCTCGGCGAGGTCGACCTCACTGTTGTTGCCCCCGCGTTCGAGGTGTGGCTGCGTTCCGGGTTCGCCCTGCCCGCCGAACCGCAGGCGGACCTGCCGCTGACGGCCGACGTCTACCTGGACAAGGTTCCGGTCGACGCCGTTGCACTGCTGGCACGGGCACGGAAGCTGCTGGGGGTGGATTGGCGGTTCGCGGATCTCAGGGGCCTGCTCGCCGCCCAACCCTTCCTGGCGGCGAGGTCAGCTCATCTGTACGCGCTGCGCCGCGGCCTGGAAAACGCCCCCGAGCTGCGGCCGTACCTGCTCTACGCCACCGACCAGGGCCTGGAAGCGGTATGGCCGACCGACAGCCCAGAAAGCCAGTGACTTGGATCAGGCCGCAGGTAGCCGAAAGCGGACCCTAGGCGGATTTCCACCGGGCGAGTGATCGCTGAACGAGCGTGAGGATGGGCGGCAGAATCAACTTGCTGCCACCGACGGTGGCTACAGCGTCCATGCTGTGCTGCGCTCCGTCGATGTCGACCACCAGAGCGCCAGCCTCTCGGGCGACCACGACGCCTGCGACGGTGTCCCAGGGCTTGTTGTTGAGCATGATGAACGCGTCGATCCTGCCGTGAGCCAACCAGGCGAGGTCGATTGCGGCGGAACCGTGCATGCGTATCCGTTGGACGTGCTGGGTGAGCTGCTCAGTGATGGCGAGTCGCTCGGTGTTCTTCCGGCTGGCATCAGCACCGACTGCATAGTCGCCGATGGCGACGACGGCGTCCCTGAGATCGGTGACCTGGCTGGCGTGGATGCGTTGGTTGTCGGCGTAGGCACCGTGCCCCTTGACGGCGTGGTAGCGGGTGCCGAGGAATGGGACGTCGATGACGCCGAGGACGGCATGTGTGCCGTGGATGAGGCCGAGCGAGATCGCGCACAGGGGTGAGCCGTGGATGAAGTTGACGGTGCCGTCGACTGGATCGAGCGCCCAGGTGAGAGTGCTGGTGTCGCCGCTGCTGCCGTACTCCTCGCCGAGGAACCCGATGTCAGGCGCCTTGGCGGCCAGATGTTCGCGAACCCGTCGCTCGATGGCGTAGTCCAACTCGGAAGCCATGTCGCGGTCACCCTTGAAGGTCAGCGCACCGGGCCGAAGCGTCCGCATCAGGTCGTGCGCCAGGTTGACGGCCTCCTGCGCGAGGGGAAGGAGGCGGGCGTGGTCGGTCATAGCTGGCGGCTGCGATCCCAGAGCGAATTGAACATCTCGTTGAATATCGGGTAGAGGCCGGCGGGGCCTGCGCTGCGCTCGATGATCATCGTCGGGCAGTCGACGCCCCGCATCTGCGGTAGGTAGTGCTGAACGACGCAGAGTCGGTCATCGATCAGAAGCACGTTGGCGCGAATGGACTCGTCGTATACGCCGATGGCGAGGTGGTCTCGGGCATCTGCCGGGAGCCGGTCACGAATTCGGCGGGCAAGATTTTGGATGTTGAGTTCGGTGAGCGCGCTCAGGTGTCCGTCCGGATAGTCGTCCTCACGCTCCAGCCGCCTGATCGCCTCGCCGGCTGGATCGAGGAACAGGCAACGGAGGCGGGTGCCGGCGGCGAGGAGCTTCAAGAGGCGGTTGTCGGCGTACTGCTGACAAATGACGTTGAGCGACAGGCCGGACGCCCGGATGTCCGTGGCGCGGTCGAAGAGGACGTGCGGAGGCAGCTCCGCAACAAAATCTGACCGACTGGAATAGATGGCGGTGACATCGGCGCACTGGTCCCGCGCAGCCTTCCCGGCCTGCGAGCCACTGACGTCCCGCTCGGCCGGCATCTGGTCGCGTTCGCCGAGCAGGAGGGTCATGCGTGCGTGGCGCGGCATCGACAGGCCGGCGCAGATGCGGGTGAGGACGTCGATGCTGCTGACCCGGCGGGCATCGCTGGTGATCTCGCTGACCTGAGCCTGGCTGAGCCCGGTGGCGACACCGAGGGTGGTTTGGCTTGCGTGGGTGGCTCGCTGAACGAGGCGGAACACCTGAGCGACGTCGCGAGCCGCTAAAGCATCGAGCATGTCAGCGCTGCTCCACAGCAGGTCGGAGATGGTGAGCGCGGCAGTTGTCCGGACGCTCACGGATGGCTCCCTTCCTGCTCGAGGGTGAAGGCCAGCCTATCCAGTCGTCGGATGGCCGCGCCGAAAGGACATCCGGAGGGCGGAAGAAAACTTATCCGTTGAGGAATCACCCACTGGGATGGATGGCGGCGGTCGCGGTGAGCAGGGTCGTGGTGTGAGTCTCCGGTCCCGTCCGCACCCACCCATGCGCCCTGCCTGGTTGTGCCGCAACTGCGCCGCCGCGTGGCCGTGCTCCCGCGCGCAACTCGATCTCGTCGCCGAGTTCTACGGCCACTCGCTGGCGCTGGCTCTCTACCTGACGTCCTGCATGAACGAGGCCATCCACGACTTGTACAGTCTCGGCGGTCGCCCCGACGTTGCTGTGCTGCACACGCGTTTCCTCGGCTGGCTGTCGCTGACGCGCCGGCCGCGCCGTTCTGGGCACGAGGAACCCCAGGGCTGACCGGATCGGTGCTGAATCGTCTACGACATCAGCTCCAAAGGGCGTCGCACAGACACTGCCCGCCAGGAGGCCACTTCGCCGACCAACGAGCTCAACAGCCCGCCGTAGCGGCCAGAGACAACCCCGCACGCCGATATTTTCCCAGGTCAATGTGGTGGGCGTGGGCGTGCGACGCCGGGGTCCGCGTTGACCGGCGACGCGGCGGTGTGGCAGCATTCGCGGCCTGACGGCAGTGAAGGAAGTCGGTGCAATTCCGACGCGGTCCCGCCACTGTCACCGGGGAGCGATCCCCCCTCGTGAGTCACGGCCGTGTGTCTGCGGTTGGAAGGCCGGGGGAGAGCGTCGATCCGGAAGCCAGGATACTTCGGCCGTCGGGACGTACCCCAGGGCGTGGACACCCGAGGAGGACCCGATGACGCACGGCGTCTCATTCATCGACGACTATCGTCGTATTGCGCTCCAGGGCACCGGCCACCGGCACCGCTGAGCCGACCGCCCCGACGCTGACCGGCCCCGACGCCCCGCGTCGGCGCGCCGTTCACCCGGGCCGTCGTACCGGCTGACGCCGTACCCACCCGCATCGTCCCGGTCGCCCCCTCTGGGCCCCAGGGCGTCACTTTCCGGAGCCTGCCGTGCGCATTCTGCTGCTGTCCACCGCCGACACCGACCTGCTGGCCGCCCGCGCCAGCGGCGCCGACTACCTGTTGGCCAACCCCGCGCGAGTCACAGTCGAGGAGGTGCCCGCTCTCCTCGACGGGGTTGCCCTCGTCGTCGTACGCCTGCTCGGCGGTCGGCAGGCGTGGCCGGACGGCCTCGCCGCGGTGCTCGCCACCGGAGTGCCGACGGTCGTGCTCGGCGGTGAGGCGCTACCCGACGCGGAGCTGATGGCCATCTCCACGGTGCCGTCCGGGGTCGTCACCCAGGCGCTGGCCTACCTGGTCGAGGGCGGTCCGGACAACCTGGGGCAGTTGGCCCGGTTCCTGTCCGACACGGTGCTGCTCACCGGTGAGGGGTTCACCCCGCCCGCGCCCACCCCGGCGTACGGCGTGCACGGCGAACACCCCGCCGACCCGGACCGGCCCACCGTGGGGATCGTCTTCTACCGGGCGCACGCCCTCGCCGGCAACACCGGTTTCGTCGACGTGCTCGCGGACGCGGTCCACAGGGCCGGCGGCAACCCGCTGCCGATCTTCTGCGGCTCGCTGCGCGGGCTGACCGCGGGCACCGGCCCACTCGGGCTCTTCGCCCGCTGTGACGCGCTGCTGGTCACGGTGCTCGCGGCCGGCGGTGCGGTCGCCGCGGACGCCTCCGGCGGCGGCGACGAGGACGCCTGGGACGTCGGCGCCCTGGCCGCCCTGGACGTGCCGGTCATCCAGGCGCTCTGCCTCACCAGCACCCGCGCGCAGTGGGCCGACAGTGACGCCGGGCTGTCCCCGTTGGACGCCGCCATGCAGGTGGCCATCCCCGAGTTCGACGGCCGGATCGTCTCCGTGCCGTTCTCGTTCAAGCAGATCGACGCCGACGGGCTCTCGGTCTACGCCGCCGACCCGGAGCGGGCCGCCCGGGTCGCCGGGATCGCGGTGCGCCACGCCCGGCTGCGCTACGTCCCGCACGCCGACAAGCGGGTCGCCGTGGTGCTCAGCTCGTACCCCACCAAGCACTCCCGGGTCGGTAACGCGGTCGGCCTGGACACCCCGGCCTCGGCGGTCCGGCTGTTCGCCGCGCTGGCCGAGGCCGGCTACGACCTGGGTGACGCGCCGCCGCCCGACGACGGCGACGCGCTGATCCACGCGCTGATCGCCGCCGGTGGTCACGACGTGGAGTGGCTCACCCCGGAGCAGTTGGCCGCCGCCGAGGCCCGGATACCGGGGCCGACGTACCGGCGCTGGTTCGACCAGGTCCCGGCCGAGCTGCGCGAGCGGATGCGGGAGCACTGGGGTGAGCCGCCGGGTGAGCTGTACACCGAGGGTGGTGACATCGTGCTCGCCGGTCTGCGCTTCGGCAACGTGGTGCTGCTGATCCAACCGCCCCGCGGCTTCGGGGAGAACCCGATCGCCATCTACCACGACCCGGACCTGCCGCCCAGCCACCACTACCTGGCCGCGTACCGCTGGTTGACCGCGCCCGCAGGGGACGGCGGCTTCGGCGCTGACGCCGTGGTGCACCTGGGCAAGCACGGCACCCTGGAGTGGCTGCCCGGCAAGGGCCTCGGCCTGGCCGCCGAATGCGCGCCCGACGCGGTCCTCGGCGACCTGCCACTGGTGTACCCGTTCATCGTCAACGACCCCGGCGAGGGCACCCAGGCCAAGCGGCGGGCGCACGCAGTGGTCGTCGACCACCTCGTCCCGCCGATGGCCCGCGCCGAGACCTACGGCGACCTGGCCAAGCTGGAGCAACTCCTCGACGAGTACGCGACCGTGCAGGCGCTCGACCCGGCCAAGGTGCCCACCGTGCGGGCCCAGATCTGGGACCTGGTGCGCGCCGCCGAGCTGCACCACGACCTGCACGCCGAGGCGATGCCCGACGCGGACGACTTCGACGACTTCGTGCTGCACCTCGACGGGTACCTGTGCGAGGTCAAGGACGTGCAGATCCGCGACGGGCTGCACATCCTCGCCGACGCGCCCACCGGCGAACCACGGGTCAACCTGGTCCTCGCGGTGCTGCGCGCCCCGCAGATCTGGGGCGGCGCCCGGGCCCTGCCCGGCCTGCGGCAGGCCCTCGCCGTCGCGTACTCCCTCGACGAGCAGGAACTGCTCGCGTCGCCGGGACAGCGACTGGCGCTGCCCCCGGCGCTGACCGACGTGGTGGACGGGCCGGCCGGCACCGCCGCCGACGCGATCGACCTCATCGAGGCCCTCGCGCGGCGGCTGGTCATCGGCATGGAGACCCTGGACTGGGCAGTGGACACTGTCGACGCCGTGGTGACGGAGGTGACCGGTCAGTCGATCCCGGACGTCGCCGCGGTGCTGCACTTCGCCGCCACCGAGCTGGTGCCCCGACTGGACCGGACCACCGACGAGCTGACCAACACCCTCGGGGCGCTGGACGGGAGGTTCGTGCCGCCCGGCCCGTCCGGCTCACCCACCCGGGGCCTGGTCAACGTGCTGCCCACCGGCCGCAACTTCTACTCCGTCGATCCGAAGGCCATCCCCAGTCGCAACGCCTGGGACGTCGGGGTGGCCCTCGCCGACTCGCTGCTGGCCCGGCACCTCGCCGACACCGGCGCGTACCCCCGCTCGGTGGGGTTGACAGTGTGGGGCACGAGCGCCATGCGGACCCAGGGCGACGACATCGCCGAGGTGCTCGCGCTGCTGGGCTGCCGGCCGGTCTGGGACGACAGGTCCCGGCGCGTCACCGGCATCGAGGTGGTGCCGACCGCCGAGCTGGGTCGGCCCCGCGTCGACGTGACCGTCCGCATCTCCGGCTTCTTCCGCGACGCGTTCCCGCACGTCGTGGCGCTGCTCGACGACGCCGTCCGGCGGGTCGCCGCCCTGGACGAGCCGGACGAGGAGAACTACCTGCGGGCGCACGTCGCCGCCGACCTCGCCGAGCACGGCGACGAGCGGCGGGCCACCGCCCGGATCTTCGGCTCCAAGCCCGGCGCGTACGGCGCGGGCCTGCTGCCCCTGATCGACGCCCGGACCTGGCGCAGCGACGCCGACCTGGCCGAGGTGTACGCGGTGTGGGGCGGCTACGCGTACGGCCGGGGCCTGGACGGGCGGGAGGCGCGCGCCGACATGGAGCGTTCGTTCGCTCGGATCGCGGTGGCGGTGAAGAACCAGGACACCCGCGAGCACGACATCGTCGACTCCGACGACTACTTCCAGTACCACGGCGGGATGGTGGCGATGGTCCGCCATCTCACCGGCACGTCACCCGAGGCGTACGTGGGTGACTCGGCGATGCCGCACGACGTGCGCACCCGCACGCTGGGCGAGGAGACCCGACGGGTGTTCCGGGCCCGGGTGGTCAACCCGAAGTGGATCGCCGCGATGCGCCGGCACGGCTACAAGGGCGCGTTCGAGCTGGCCGCCACCGTGGACTACCTGTTCGGCTACGACGCCACCGCAGGCGTGGTCGACGACTGGATGTACGAGCACCTGGCCGCCGCGTACCTCTTCGACGACACCACCCGGGAGTTCCTGGAGCAGTCCAACCCGTGGGCGCTGCGCGGCATCACCGAGCGGCTGTTGGAGGCCGCCGACCGGGGGCTGTGGGCCAAGCCGGAGCCGGCGACCCTGGACCGGCTGCGCGACACGTACCTGGCCAGCGAGGGTGACCTGGAGGACCGGGCATGAGCACGAGCACCATCTACCCGTTCAGTGCGGTGCTCGGCATGGCCGACATGCGGCTGGCGTTGCTGCTCAACGCGGTCTCCCCGGCGATCGGCGGGGTGCTGGTCCGGGGTGAGAAGGGGACCGCCAAGTCCACAGCCGTGCGGGCTCTCGCCGCGCTGCTGCCCCCCGTGCGCCGGGTGGCCGGCTGCCGTTTCGGCTGCGACCCGGCCGAGCCCGACCCGGCCTGCCCGGACGGCCCGCACCCGGCCGACGCCGCCGCCGAGACCCGCCCGGCCCGTCTCGTCGAGTTGCCGGTGGGCGCCGCCGAGGACCGGGTGGTCGGTGCGCTGGATCTGGAGAAGGCGATCGGCGAGGGGGTACGCGCCTTCGAGCCGGGCCTGCTCGCCGCCGCGCACCGGGGTGTGCTCTACGTCGACGAGGTCAACCTGTTGCACGACCACCTCGTCGACCTGTTGCTCGACGCGGCGGCGATGGGCCGCAGCCACGTCGAGCGGGAGGGCGTCTCGGTCAGCCACGCGGCCCGGTTCCTGCTGGTCGGCACGATGAACCCGGAGGAGGGGGAGCTGCGCCCGCAGCTGCTCGACCGGTTCGGGCTCACCGTGGAGGTGGGCGCCAGCCGGGACCCGGAGGTCCGGGTCGAGGTGGTGCGCCGCCGGCTGGCCGCCGACGCGGACCCGGTCGGTTTCGCCGCCCGCTGGGCCGACGCCGACGCGGAGATCGCCCGCCAGGTGGCCGCCGCCCGCCGCCGACTTCCCGGGGTACGCCTGCCGGACGCCGCGTTGCGGCAGATCGCCGAGGTGTGCGCGGCGTTCGACGTGGACGGGATGCGCGCCGACATCGTCACCGCCCGTACCGCCCTCGCCCACGCCGCCTGGGAGGGCCGGGACCGGGTCACCATCGACGACGTCCGGGTGGCCGCCCGGCTGGCCCTACCGCACCGCCGCCGCCGCGATCCGTTCGACACCCCGGGGCTGGACGAGAAGCGCCTCGACGAGGCGTTGCAGCGCGCCCAGGACGCCCACCCCGACGACCCGGACGACGACGGCCCCGACGACAGTGGCCCGGACGGCGGTGGCCCAGCGGGCGGCGGTCCGGCCGGTGGTGGCGGCCCGGACGGGGTGACCCGGCTGGGGACGGCCCGCTGGGCGGCGACGGGGTCGATCAGGGCGAATCCGGATCGGCCGGCCGTTCGGCCGCGCGGGACGGCACCGGCCCGGACGGGCGCACCGACGGCCCGGACAGTGCCGACAGCGGGCCGCAGCACCAGCGGGGCGGTGACGACGGCGGGCCGCAGCGCCCGGCGGAGGACCGGGGCGGCGACGGCCCGAACGCCCGTGGCCGGGAATCGGCGACCGGCGACGACGATCCGACCCACGGCGGGCAGCCCCAGCCGGTGGCCGTACCCCGGGGTGGCTTGAAGGCGCGGCTGCTCACCGCGCCCGGCCTGGGTGACGGGGTGCCGGGCCGACGGTCGCGGGCCCGCACCGGGCGAGGCCGCACCACCGGCGCCCGGGTGCCGGCGGGTCGGGTGGGCGCGCTGCACCTGCCGGCCACGATCCGCGCCGCCGCGCCGCACCAGGCGGCCCGGGGCCGGCTCACCGGTCCGCTGCGACTGCGCCGGGACGACCTCCGCGAGGCGGTTCGTGAGGGGCGGGAGGGCAACCTGGTGCTGTTCGTGGTGGACGCGAGCGGCTCGATGGGCGCCCGGCAGCGGATGGCCACAGTGAAGGACGCGGTGCTCGCCCTGCTCACCGACGCGTACCAGCGGCGGGACAAGGTCGCGGTGATCGCGTTCCGGGGTGCCGGCGCCCGGACCCTGCTCCCGGCGACCTCGTCGGTGCTGGCCGCCTCGACCCGACTGGCCGAGTTGCCCACCGGTGGTCGTACGCCGCTGGCCGAGGGCCTGCTCGCCGCCGTGGACCTGTTGCGGGTGGAGCGCCTGCGCGATCCGAAGCGTCGCCCGCTGGTCCTCATCGTCACCGACGGGAGAGCCACGGCGGGCACCCGCCCGCTGGACCGGGCGGCAGCGGCGGCAGCCGTCCTGGCAGCCACCGGCGCCCCGTGTGTCGTCGTCGACTGCGAGTCCGGCCCGGTCCGCCTCAACCTGGCCGCCCGTCTGGCCACCCAGCTGAACGCCCCCCGAACCCCCCTGGAAGCCCTCACTCACCCCCACCCCCGCGATCTTGCACTTTCTGTCGCGGCATAACGGACCAAGCACGCAGATGACCAACAGAAACCGCAAGATCGCGGAAGAGGTGGGCGCGGGAGTGCCCGCGGGACGGGGGACTGGCTGATGCCGCAGGGACAACCGAGTTCGGTGCCCCTCGACGGTTTGACGACCCGGCAGCGGCGGCACCGGCCGCTGCTGATCGTCCACACCGGACAGATGAAGGGGAAGTCGACCGCGGCCTTCGGGCTGGCGTTGCGGGCCTGGACAGCCGGCCTGCCGGTCGGAGTGTTCCAGTTCGTCAAGAGCGCCAAGTGGCGGGTGGGGGAGGAGAACGCCTTCCGGGCGCTCGGCGAGGTGCACGAGCGCACCGGCCAGGGCGCGCCGGTGGCCTGGCACAAGATGGGCGAGGGCTGGTCCTGGATCCAGCGCGGCGGTGAGGCCGACCACGCCGCCGACGCCCTGGAGGGCTGGCGGCAGATCCAGCGTGACCTGGCCGCCGAGCGCTACGGGCTGTACGTGCTTGACGAGTTCACCTACCCGATGAAGTGGGGCTGGGTGGACGTCGACGAGGTGGTCGCCACCCTGGCCGACCGCCCCGGCTTCCAACACGTCGTGATCACCGGTCGGGACGCCGACCCGCGCCTGGTCGCCGCCGCCGACCTGGTCGCCGAGCTGACCAAGGTCAAGCACCCGATGGACGCCGGCCAGAAGGGCCAGAAGGGCATCGAGTGGTGAACGCGCACTGGGCGCTGCCCCGGGTGGTGGTCGCCGCCCCGGCCAGCGGCCACGGCAAGACGACGGTGGCCACCGGGCTGCTCGCCGCGCTACGCCGTCGGGGCCTGACCGTCAGCCCACACAAGGTCGGCCCCGACTACATCGACCCCGGCTACCACGCCCTCGCCGCCGGGCGGGCAGGGCGCAACCTCGACCCGTTCCTGGTCGGGGCCGACCGCATCGCCCCCCTGCTGCGCCACGGCGCGAGCGTCCCCACGCCCGCCGACATCGCCGTGGTCGAGGGCGTCATGGGCCTGCACGACGGCGCGGTGGGCCGCCGCGACTTCGCCTCCACCGCGCACGTCGCCCGCCTCATCGAGGCGCCCGTACTGCTGGTGCTGGACACCACCGCGCAGGGCCGGTCGGCCGCCGCGCTCACCCTCGGCATGGCCGCGTTCGACCCGGCGGTACGGATCGGCGGGGTGATCCTCAACCGGGTCGGCTCACCCCGGCACGAGACGCTGCTGCGCGACGCCCTCGCCGAGGTGGGCGTACCGGTGCTCGGGGCGGTCACCCGCGCCGCCGAGGTGGCCGCGCCGGCCCGGCACCTCGGGTTGGTGCCGGTCGCCGAGCGGGCACCCGAATCCGTCGCGATCGTCACCGCGCTCGCCGAACTGGTCGAGGCCACAGTGGACCTCGACGCCGTGCTCGACCTGGCCCGGACCGCCCCACCGCTGACCACCCCGGCGTGGGACCCGGTCGCCGCCGTCGGTGGTCCGGCCGGCGCCGAGCGACCACTGGTCGCGCTCGCCGGTGGTCCGGCCTTCACCTTCTCGTACGCGGAGACCGCCGAACTGCTCACCGCGGCCGGCGCGGACGTCGTCACCGTCGACCCGCTGCGCGACCCGGCGCTGCCCACCGGCACCCGGGCGGTGGTGATCGGCGGCGGCTTCCCCGAGGCGTACGCCCAGGCGCTCGCCGACAACAGCGGGCTCCGCGCCGAACTGGCCGACTTCGACGGGCCGATCGTGGCCGAGTGCGCCGGGCTGCTCTACCTCGGGCGGTCCCTGGACGGCGTACCGATGTGCGGTCGACTGGACCTGACCGCCCGGATGACCGACCGGCTCACCCTCGGCTACCGGGAGGCCCTGGCCGTCACCGACTCCCCGGTGGCGCACGCCGGCGAGCCGGTACGCGGTCACGAGTTCCACCGCACCACCACCGACCCGGGGCACGGCGAGGCACCGGCGTGGCGCTGGAACGACACCGAGCACGGCTTCGTCGCCGGTCGGGTGCACGCCTCCTACCTGCACACCCACTGGGCCGGGCACCCGGACGCGGCACGTCGACTGGTGGAGGCGTGCCGATGAGCACCGACGCCACGCTCACCGGGGTCGGCGTCGGCCCGGGCGACCCGGAACTGCTCACCGTCAAGGCGGTTCGGCTGCTGCGCGAGGCCGACCTGGTCTTCGTACCGGTGATGGCGGACCGGGTCGCGACCACCGGCACCGCCGGTCCGACGCCGTCGGGTGCGGACGCCGGGCGGGCCGAGGCCACCGTGCGGTCCCACGTCGCGGCGGACCGGCTGCGCCGGCTGCCGTTCGCGCTGGACGACAGGGGTGGGGTCACCGCGCGCCGGGCGGCGGCCTGGGACCACGCCGCCCGGGTCGTGGTCGAGGCGATCGACGCGGGGGCGCGGGCGCTGGCCTTCGCCACCATCGGCGACCCCAACGTCTACTCCACCTTCGGTTACCTGGCCCAGAGCGTCCGCGCGCTGCGCCCGGCGGTGCGGGTGGCGACAGTCCCCGGCGTCACCGCCATGCAGGAGCTGGCGGCGCGCAGCGGCACCCCGCTCTGCGAGGGACGTGAACCGCTCACCCTGCTGCCGGCCACCGCGGGCCTGGCGCTCTTCGCCGACGCCCTCGCCGGGCCGGGCACCGTGGTCGCCTACAAGGGCTGGCGACGGCACCCCGAACTGCTCGCCGAGCTGCGCCGACAGGGCCGCCTCGCCGACGCGGTGCTCGGACGCAGCCTGGGGATGCCCGGTGAACGCATCGGGCCGGTCGACGACACCGAGCACGATTTGCCCTACCTGTCGACGCTGCTGGTTCCGGCCCGCCGCGAGCACCGAGGAGGAAAGCTGTGACAAGCGACGGCAAGGTGTGGTTCGTCGGCGCCGGCCCGGGGGCGGCGGATCTGCTGACCCTGCGGGCCGCCCGGGTCATCGCCGAGGCGGACATCGTGATCTGGGCGGCCAGCCTGGTACACGCCGACGTGCTCGACCACGCCCGCCCCGGCGCGGAGATCGTCGACTCGTCGCAGCTACCCATCGAGGGTGTGCTGCCGCTCTACGAGCGCGCCACCGAGCAGGGGCTGACCGTGGCCCGGATCCACTCCGGAGACCCGGCGTTGTGGGGCGCGGTGCAGGAGCAACTGGACCTGTGCCGGGCACTCGGCCTGGCCGTCGAGATCGTGCCCGGGGTGTCCTCGTTCACCGCCGTCGCGGCGATCGTCGGACGGGAGCTGACAGTGCCCGAGGTCGCCCAGTCGGTGATCCTCACCCGCCTCGAAGGCGGCAAGACCCCGATGCCGCCCGGCGAGCGGGTCCGCGACTTCGCCCGACACGGCACCACCATGGCGCTGTTCCTCTCCGCCGCCCGCTCCGGGCAGGTGCAGGCCGAGCTGCTGGCCGGCGGCTACCCGGAGGACACCCCGGCAGTGGTGGCGTACCAGGCCACCTGGCCCGACGAACTGGTGGTGCGCTGCACCGTCGGCACCCTGGAGGCGACGGTCAAGCAGCACAAGCTGTGGAAACACACCCTCTTCCTGGTCGGCCCGGCGCTGGCCGCCGAGGGCACCCGTTCGCACCTGTACCACCCCGGGCACTTCCACACCTTCCGTCGCGCCGAGCCGGCCGCCCGCGCCGAGCTGCGCCGCCAGGCCAGCGCCCGCACCGGGGGGACAGCCACACCGTGACGTACGCCGAGCCGCCGCTGCGCGAGCCGGACCTGCCGCGTACCGCGAAGGTCCGGCCCACCGCGCTGCGCACCGGCTGGACCACCGGCGCGTGCGCGACGGCGGCGGCCAAGGCCGCGGTCACCGCGCTGGTCACCGGCACGACCCAGCAGGAGGTGGAGATCGGGCTGCCCGCCGGACGACGGGTGCGCTTCCCGGTCGAACGCTGCGAGGTGACCGGCACGCCACCGGTCCGCGCCGAGGCGGTGGTGGTCAAGGACGCCGGGGACGACCCGGACGTCACCCACGGCGCCGAGCTGACCGCCACCGTGAACTGGACCGACATTCCCGGCCTGCGGCTCGCCGGCGGCGCCGGCGTCGGCACGGTCACCAAACCCGGCCTCGGGCTGGCGGTCGGCGGCCCGGCGATCAACGACACCCCCCGCCGGATGATCGGCGAGGCGGTGGCCGAGGTGGTCGACCTCAGCGAGGTGGGTGTCCGGGTGGTGATCAGCGTGCCCCGGGGCGAGATCATGGCCCGCAAGACCACCAATCGCCGGCTCGGCATCCTCGGCGGCATCTCGATCCTCGGCACCACCGGGATCGTCCGCCCCTTCTCCACCGCGTCGTGGCGGGCCAGCGTCGTGCAGGCCGTGCACGTGATGGCCGCCCAGGGCGAACGGACAGTGGTGCTCTGCACCGGCGGACGTACCGAGCGGGCAGCCCGCGCGCTCCTGCCCGACCTGCCCGAGGTCTGCTTCGTCGAGGTCGGCGACTTCACCGGCGCGGCCGTCACCGCCGCCGTGGGTGATGCGATGACCGGGGTGGTCTTCGTCGGCATGGCCGGCAAGCTCGCCAAACTCGCCGCCGGCATCCTGATGACCCACTACACCCGCTCCAAGGTGGACCTCTCCCTGCTCGGCGCGGTGACCGCCGACGCCGGTGGCGATCCGTCGCTCGTCGCCGCCGTGACCGAGGCGAACACCGGGCGGCACGCGTACGAGCTGTGGGAGGCCGCCGGCCTGCTCGCCCCGGCCGGCGACCTGCTCTGCCAGCGGGTCGGCCAGGTGCTGCGGCGCTTCGCCGGGCCGACGGTCACCGTGGACGTGGCGATGGTCGACTTCGCCGGTGCACACGTCGTCGCCTCGTCCGGCCGGTGGCCCCGATGAGCGGCGTGACAGTGGTCGGCCTGGACGCCGCGGGCGCACCGCCGCACCCCGCGCTCGCGCCGGTCCTGGCCAGCGCCGGGCTGGTGGTCGGTGCCGCCCGACACCTGGCCTCGGTGCCCGTACCGGCCGGCGCGGACACCATCACCCTCGGACCGCTCGCCCCCGCCCTGCACCGCCTCGCCGAGGCCGTCGAATCCGGGGTGCCGGCTGTGGTGCTGGCCAGCGGCGATCCCGGCCTGTTCGGCATCGTCCGACGGCTGCGCGCGGCCGGACTGCCACTGCGGGTGGTGCCGGCCGTGTCCAGCGTGGCCGCCGCGTTCGCCCGCGCCGGGCTGCCCTGGGACGGCGCGGCAGTGGTCACCGCGCACGGGCGCGACCCCCGAGCCGCCCTGAACGCCTGCCGGGCGCTGCCGCTTGTCGCGGTGCTCACCGCGCCCGGCGCCGGTGCGGCCGAGCTGGGCGCGGGCCTGATCGGCTGGTCCCGTCGCCTGATGGTCGCCGAGCACCTGGGCACCGCCGCCGAACGCATCCGCGCGGTCACCCCAGAGCAGGCCGCCGCCGAGACCTGGGCCGACCCGCACGTCCTGCTCAGCCTCGCCGACACCGTTCCCGCCGGGTCCGCGCGTGCCGACGCCGTTCCCGCCGACGCCGTGCCCGATCGGGGCACGGCCGGCGGCATGCGCGCCGACAACCAGCCCGCCGCCGCGCCGGCCGGTGGCTGGGCGCTGCCGGAGACCCGGTACGCCCACCGCGACTCCATGATCACCAAGTCGGAGGTGCGCGCCCTCGTCGTCGCCCGACTACGCCCCCGACTGGGACGGCTGATCTGGGACATCGGGGCGGGCAGCGGCTCGGTCGGCATCGAGTGCGCGCTGCTCGGCGCGGCCGTGCTCGCCGTCGAACAGGACCCCGAGGCCGGCGCGACAGTCCAGGCCAACGCCGCCGCGCACGCCGTGCACGTCCGGCTGGTCACCGGATGCGCCCCGGCGGTGCTGGCCGACCTCCCCGAGCCTGACGCGGTCTTCGTCGGCGGCGGGGGCGTCGACGTCCTCGCCGCCGTGGTGGCCCGCCGACCCGAGCGGGTGGTGCTCACCCTGGCCGCACTGGACCGGGTCGCGCCGGCCGTGGGCCTGCTACGCGCCGCCGGCTACACGGTCGAGGGCAGCCAGCTCTCCGCCGCCCGTCTCGCCGACCTGCCCGGCGGGTCGATCCGACTCGCGGCCACCAACCCGGTGGTCGTCCTCACCGGGGAGCGCCAGTGACCGACCAGAACCCGCCCACCCGGATCGGTCTGGTGGCGGCCACCGCCGCCGGCCGCCGGCACGCCGACACCCTGGCCGCAGCCTGGCCGCACGCCCGGCTGGTCGAGGGGGAGACCGTCGCCGACGCGCTACGGACCGCCTGGGCCCGGTGTGACGCGGTGATCGCGTTCCTGGCCACCGGGGCCGTGGTGCGGATCGTCGCGCCGCTGCTCGACGACAAACGCACCGACCCGGCGGTGGTGGTCGTCGACGAGGCCGCCCGGCACGCCGTGGCGCTGCTCGGCGGGCACGCCGGCGGGGCCAACGCCCTCGCCGAGCAGGTCGCGGCCCTGCTCGACGCCCGACCGGTGATCACCACCGCCACCGACGCGGTCGACCTGCCGGGGCTGGACACCCTCGGCTGGCCCGTGCAGGGCGCGGTCGCCGCGGTGTCCCGGGCCATCCTGGACGGCGAACCGGTCCGGCTGATCGCCGACGCCGACTGGCCGCTGCCCGCCCTGCCCCCGAACGTGCGCGCCGCCGACGAGGGCACGACCGACGACGGGTACCGGCTGCTGGTCACCGACCGGGTCGTACCACCCGACGAGCGGACCGCCGTGCTGCGCCCGCCGTCGCTTGTCGCCGGAGTGGGCGCGAGCCGGGGCGTACCCGCCGCCGAGGTGGCGGAGCTGCTGCACCGGGTGCTGGCCGAGGCCGGCCTCGACCCGGCGAGCCTGCGCTGCCTGGCCAGCGCCGACATCAAGGCCGACGAGGCGGGCATCCGCAGCACCGCCGACGCGCTCGGCGTACCCCTGGTGACCTGGCCGGCGACGCGGCTGGCGGCGGTCGACGTGCCGCACCCCAGCGAGGTGGTCCGCGCCGCGGTCGGCACGCCGAGCGTGGCGGAGGCCGCGGCCCTGCTCGGCACGGACGGCCGGGCCGGCGACGCGACGCTGCTGGTGGGGAAGACCGCGACGGCGATGGCCACCGTGGCGGTGGCCCGGCACGCGCCACGCGGCCGGCTGGCCGTCGTCGGCCTCGGGCCGGGCGCGGCCGACCTGCGCACCCCCCGCGCGGTCGCCGAGCTGCGTCGCGCCGCCGTGGTGGTCGGCCTCGACCAGTACCTGGACCAGGTCCGCGACGTGCTCCGCCCGGGGACCCGGGTGCTCTCCAGTGGGCTCGGCGCGGAGGAGGCGCGGGCGCGCGCCGCCGTCGCCGAGGCCGCCGCCGGCCGGGCGGTCGCGCTGATCGGCTCCGGCGACGCCGGGGTGTACGCGATGGCCAGCCCCGCCCTGGAGTACGCCGACGAGCGGATCGACGTCGTGGGCGTGCCCGGCGTCACCGCCGCCCTCGCCGCCGGGGCGCTGCTCGGCGCGCCGCTCGGTCACGACCACGCCTACCTGAGCCTGTCCGATCTGCACACCCCGTGGGACGTCATCGAGCGGCGGGTGACAGCCGCCGCCGAGGGTGACTTCGTGACGCTCTTCTACAACCCGCGCAGCCGGGCCCGCGACTGGCAGCTCGGCAAGGCGCTCGGCATCCTCGCCGCGCACCGGCCACCGGACACGCCCGTAGGCGTGGTGCGCAACGCCAGCCGCCCCGGCGAACGGGTACACCTCGCGACCCTGGCCACGCTCGACCCGGGCATCGTCGACATGTACAGCGTCGTGGTCGTCGGCAGCACCGACACCCGGCTGGTCGCCGGCCGGATGGTCACACCCCGGGGGTACCGGTGGCGCTCGTGACGATCGACGCCTGCCAGGGCTGCGGCGCCTGCCTGCTCACCTGCCCCACGCACGCGATCCGACCGGTTGCCGGCGGTCTCACGGTCCGCGCCGACAGGTGCACCGGCTGCCTGGAGTGCCTGGAGATCTGCCCCGTCGACGCGATCCGCGTCGTCGAGCCCGACCCTGTGGAAGGAGCCCGATGAGCCGGGTGGTGCACCCCATCGAGGTCGAGTCGTACCGCATCCTGCGCGAGCGCGTCGACCTGTCGCACCTGCCGCCGCTGAGCCGGGCGGTGACCGAGCGGGTGGTGCACGCCAGCGCCGACCTCGCGTACGTCGACGAGCTGGTGTGCGACGAGGCGGCCCTGGAATCGGGGCTGGCCGCGCTGCGCGCCGGCGCGCCCGTGGTCACCGACGTGGCGATGGTCGCCGCCGGTATCACCCGGGCCGGCCTCGAACTGGTCTGCCCGGTCGCCGAGCCGGCCGCCGCCGCCCTGGGCCGCTCGGCCGGCATCACCCGCTCGGCGGCGGCCGTCCGGATCGCCCTGCAACGGGTCGGGCCCGCAGCGGTCTGGGTGGTCGGCTGCGCGCCCACCGCGCTTGTCGAACTACTCACGCTGGACGCCGCGCCCGCGCTTGTCGTCGGCCTGCCGGTCGGCTTCGTGGGCGCCGCCGAGTCGAAGGCGGCGCTGCGAGCCAGCGGCCTGCCCGCCGTGTCCAACGTGGGCGAGAAGGGTGGCTCGGCGGTCGCCGCCGCCGCCCTCAACGCCCTGCTCTACGTCGAGGAGAAGTCATGACCGGGTTGGTCATCGTCGGGCACGGTACGCGCAGCGCGGCCGGGGTCGAACAGTTCGCCGCTCTCGTCGAGCGGGTCCGCGGTCGCGGTGACATCGGCGACGTCGAGGGCGGCTTCATCGAGTTGTCCCGCCCACCGCTGACCGACGCGGTCGGCGCGCTCGTCGCCCGCGGACACCGGGCGCTGGTGGCGCTGCCGCTGGTGCTCACCGGCGCCGGCCACGGCAAGGGCGACATCCCGGCCGCGATGGCCCGGGAGCAGCAGCGCCACCCCGGGCTGAGCTACCGCTACGGCCGCCCGCTCGGCCCCCACCCACTGCTGCACGAAGCCCTCGAACAGCGCATCGACGCAGCGCTCTCCAGCGCCGACCGGGCCGGCACATGGGTCGCGTTGATCGGGCGGGGGTCCACCGACCCGGACGCCAACGCCGAGGTCGCCAAGGTCGCCCGGCTGCTCTGGGAGGGGCGCGGCTACGCGGGCGTGGAGCCGGGGTTCATCTCCCTGGCGCAGCCGTCGGTGCCGGCCGTGCTGGAGCGGCTGCGTCGCCTCGGGGCGCGGCGGATCGTGGTGGCGCCGTACTTCCTGTTCGCCGGGGTGCTGCCCGACCGGATCGTCGCCCAGTCGGCGGAGTTCGCCGCCGCCCACCCCGACCTGGACGTCCGCGTCGCCGAGGTGATCGGTGACTGCGACGCCCTCGCGGACCTCGTCCTGGAGCGCTATGCCGAGGCGCTGGCCGGGGACATCCGGATGAACTGCGACACCTGCGCGTACCGGGTGTTGATGCCCGGCTTCGCGGACAAGGTGGGTCGTCCGCAACGCCCGCACGACCACCCCGACGACCCGGTCGGCCACCACCACGGGCACGACCACCACCACGGGCACGACGACCACGAGCACGGCTCGGTCGCCGTGGTGGGCGGCGGGCCGGGGCCCGACGACCTGATCACGGTACGCGGAAAGGCGCTGCTCGACGCGGCGGACGTCGTGGTGGTCGACCGACTCGCCCCGCAGGGTCTGCTCGCCGGGCTGCGCCCCGACGTGCTCGTCGTCGACGCCGCGAAGGTGCCCCGTGGCCCGTCGATGGCCCAGGAGGCGATCAACGCGGCCCTCGTGTCGCACGCCCGCGCCGGTCGCCGCGTGGTCCGGCTCAAGGGTGGTGACCCGTACGTCTTCGGGCGCGGTCACGAGGAGGTGCAGGCCTGCACGGCGGCCGGCGTACCGGTGACTGTGGTCCCCGGGGTGAGCAGCGCGCTCGCCGCACCGGCGCTCGCCGGCGTGCCGGTGACGCACCGGGGCGTGGCGCACGACGTCACAGTCGTGTCCGGGCACCTGCCGCCCGGGCACCCCGACTCGCTCGTCGACTGGGCGGCGCTGGCCCGGGCCCGGGGCACCGTCGTGCTGCTGATGGCCGTCGACACCATCGCCAAGATCGCGACCGTCCTGATCGAGCACGGTCGCGCCCCGGAGACCCCGGTGCTCGCCGTACAGGACGCCGGGCTGCCCGAGCAGCGGTCCGTGCCCGCCCGGCTGGACGAGATCGGCGCCGTCGCCGCCCGGGAGGGCGTCGGCCCGCCCGCCGTCTTCGTCCTCGGCCCGGTGGTCGCCCTCACCACCACCGGGCCGACGGTCTGACGACTACTCGCTGCGGGCGGTCTCCGGCCCGGTGATGCGTTCCAGCAGCGGCAGGGTGGAGGCGATGACGCCGAGGCAGGCCACCAACCCGACGACGACGATCACGTAGAAGCGTGGCTCCGGCGCGACGAGCCTGTAGTCCATCTGCGCCCGCAGGAACAGGTGGGCGGCGAGGAGGCCCATGCCGATGGCGACGGCGGCGACGGCGATCATCGGTACGGCGCTCTCCAGCGCCACCACCCGACGCAGGACCCGCACCGGAGCGCCGCTGAGCCGCAGCAGGCTGAACGGCCGTCGGCGTTCGGTGAGACCACCGATGACGCTGACCGCGAGGCTGCACCCGCCGAGGGCGAGACTGGCCACGATGATGACGTTTGCCAGTTGCTCCCAGCCGCGCAGCGTGTCGGCGAAGTCCGACTCGAAGTCGCCGGGCACGTTCGGGCCCACCCAGAAGGTCGGGTAGGCGACCTCCAGCACGGTGCGGGTGCGCTCGATGGCGGCGGCGGAGCCGTCCGTGCCGACGACCATCGACACCACCGGTAGCCGCTGGAGTTCGTCGAGGGTGAGCGGTGCGGCGGGCCAGAGCGTCGCGGACGACGCCGACTCCTGCCAACGGCTGAGGCCCAACGGCACCTCGATGACGCTCGCGCCGTCGGCGCACCGGCCGTACGCGCCCGGGAGGTCTGTGCACGCGATCACCCCGACCTCACCGCCGGCCATCATGCCCGGGTTCTCCCGGATGGCGGTCGCGGACCGTACGCCGGTGATCGCGTGCAGCTCGGCGAAGAGCGTGTCGGGCACCGACGACGCCTTCTCGTCGAAGACGGTGGTGACCGTGCCCGCGTCGGTCGAGCCGGTGGCCGCCGGACCGCGGTTGGCGACGATCGTGGTGATGACGCCGACGGCCACGCTCGTCACGAAGAGCGCGAGCATGATGCCGCTGATCGCTCGGAAGCCGGCCTTCGGGTTGTCGGCGAGGCGTCGCGCGGCGATGAGCGTGGCCGGACGGTTGGCGTACCGGGCCATCACCCGCGCGCCGACCATCGTCAGCCACGGGCCGGCGAAGACCAGGCCGGCCATGATGAGCAGCAGGCCGGGCAGGAACACCGCGGCCTGGCCGTCGGACGTCTCGGGCCGGTAGCCGATGGCGGACACCAGCACGGCGACGCCGAGTGCCATCGGAATCAGCCGGTACGCCCGCGGCGCGCGGGGGGTGACCCGCCGGGTGACGCCCAGCGGCGAGATCCGTACGCGGCGCAGCGAAACCTGGGCCGCCAGCGCCGCGCCGGCCGGGACGCCGAGCGCCACCAGCAGGATGTCGAGTAGACCCAGCGACATGTCACTGGGGAAGAACGGCATGCCGGTGAACGGGATGCCCGCGAGTGGGTCGCGGAAGGCGTAGAACAGCCCGAAGCCGACGGCGGTGCCGGCGACGGCGGCGGCGGCCGCCTCCACCCCGGCGACCAGCGAGATCTGTCGGGGTGTCGCGCCGACCAGGCGCATCGCGGCGAAGCGTTGCTCCCGGCGGGCGGCGCTGAGTCGGGTGGCGGTGCCGATGAAGATCAGCACTGGGAACAGCAACCCGCCGGCGACCACGCCGAGGATGAGGTTCATCGTGGCCTCGGGGAGGGCCGGGGTGTCACCGACGCTGGTGATCTGCTGCGCGTTGGGCAGTTTCGCGACCTGGTCGGTGGTGCCGCCCGCGATGACGAGCAGGGTGTCCGGTGAGGTCAGCGCGGCCGGACCAACGGTGCCGAGGTCACGTCCCGGGTAGCGGTCGCCCAGTTGGTCGGCCGGGTGGGCGGCCAGCAGTTCGCGGAACGCGGGCGAGGCGTAGTACTCGCCGGGGCCGGGGGTGCTCGGGATACCGACCGGGGTGGGAGCGGTCGAGCCGGTCGCGGCGACGTCGATCCGGATGATCTGCTTGCCGTGGAAGTAGTCCTCCCGGTTCGACCACCACAGCGGGTCGGCGTCGCTGGCCGAGGCGTTGGGATACATCGACGCGTACCGGGTGAGCTGGGCGTTGACCGCGTTGACCCCGGCGAGGGTGGTCAGCAGCAGCCCGCTGCCGATCGCGACGGCGGCGGCGATGACGACCAGGCGGGTGAGCGCCTCACGGCCGCCGGCCAGGGCGAGGCGGAGCCCGAAGCGGATCATGAGGCGATCCGGTCCGGCGCGTTCACGCGCCCGTCGCGGACCATGACCTCGCGGTCCGCGTACGCCGCGATCCTCGGTTCGTGGGTGACCAGGATGACAGTGGTGCCCTGCTCGCGGGCGGCGCCGACCAGCAGGTCCATGACCTGTTCGCCGGTGAGCGAGTCGAGCGCGCCGGTCGGCTCGTCGGCGAAGAGCACCTGCGGCTCGGCGACCAGGCCCCTAGCCAGGGCGACCCGTTGCGCCTGCCCGCCGGAGAGCTCACCCGAACGCCGCTGCTCCAGGCCGTCCAGGCCGAGGCGCGCGAACCAGGCGTACGCCTTCGGCAGCGCCTGCTTTCGGCCCACGCCGCTGAGCAGCAGCGGCAGCGCGACGTTCTCCACTGCGGTGAGCTCGGGGACGAGCTGACCGAACTGGAACACGAAACCGAACCGGTCCCGGCGTAGGCTGCTGCGCTCGGTCTCGGCCATGGCGTGCACGCGGGCCCCGTCGAAGAGGATCTCGCCGGAGTCGGGCACCAGGATGCCGGCCAGGCAGTGCAGCAGGGTGGACTTGCCCGAGCCGCTGGGGCCCATGACGGCGAGGATCTCGCCCGCCTCCACGGCGACGCTGGCACCGCGCAGGGCGGGGGTCTGGCCGAAGGAGAACTCCACGTCGCGCGCTTCGATCACGGCGCTCACGGCCGCACCTCTTTCCGCAGGGCGTCCAGTCGGGCGCCGGTCATCTCGATCCATCGGAGGTCCGCCTCCAGGTGGTAAAGGCCGTGGTCGGCGAGCAGAGCGTCGACCAGGCCGCCGGCGCGCTTGATCTCGGTGAGCTCACGCATCCGCTGCAGGTGCGCGCTGCGCTGGGTGTCGAGGTATTCGGCCGCCGGCCGGTCCAGCATCAGGGCGAGCACGACCTTGGCGAAGAGCACCGTCTGCAGGTGCGGCTCCGGGTCGACCGGCTGGGTCAGCCACTGCTCGACCTCGGTCGCGCCGACGTCGGTGATGACGTAGCGCTTGCGGTCCGGGCCGGAGCCGGGGGCGACGTCGCTGATCACCACCTTGCCGTCGCGGGCCAGTCGGCTGAGGGTGGAGTAGACCTGGCCGAACGGCAGTGGCTTGCCGCGGCCGAAGAAGGCGTCGTAGTCGCGCTTCAGGTCGTAACCGTGGCTGGGCTCCCGTTCGAGGAGGCCGAGAAGAGTGAGTGGCACGCTCATGCCAGCAGAATACACCGAGGGTATACCTCGCGTATATACCCTCGGTGTGTTGCTGATCCGCGCCTGGTCCAGGCGTTGGTGTCGATGGAAGTGCGGCGCGGCTGGTGCGCGGTCAGCCGGTCAGAGCGCGGGCCAGGGCGTAGCCGGCGGTGGCCGCTGCGAGCCCGGCGGCGACGCTGCCCAGCACATTGGCCAGCGCGAGAAGCCGGTGACCCCCCTGCGCCAGCCGCAGCGTCTCGTAGCTGAACGTGGAGTAGGTGGTCAGCGCCCCGCAGAACCCGGTGCCGAGCAGCGCGCTGACCGCCGGGCCGACCGGCCACCCGACCAGGACGCCGAGCAGCAGCGACCCGGCCACGTTGACGAGCAGTGTGCCCCAGGGGAACGCCGAGCCGTACCGGGACTGCACGGCCCGATCGGTGAGGTAGCGCAGCGGCGCGCCGACGGCCGCGCCCAGGGCGATGAGCAGGGCGGTCATCGGGCCCCCCGGCGCAGCAACCCGGCGGTGACGGCGTCGCCCACCCCGACCGCGACGAGCGCCCCGAGCACCGTCGCGGCGAGATACGCCAGCGCGGTGCCCGGCGCGCCCGCGACGATCGCCTGCTGGACGTCGACAGCGTAGGTGGAGAAGGTGGTGAAGCCGCCGAGCACCCCGACCCCGAGGAACGGACGCGCCAGCGGGTGCCCCCCGTCGAGGTGCCCGAGCACCGCCATCAGCACGCCGATCAGCAGGCAGCCGGACGTGTTGATGGTGAACGTGGCCCACGGGAAGCCGGTCGGTGGGTGTGGAACGGCATGTTGCAGGCCGGCTCTGGCCAGCGCGCCGAGCACCCCGCCGGCCGCGATGGTGGCGAGGATCGCCGCGGGGCGTGCGGTCAGCTCGCGGCGGTCGGCGGGGACGCGGATGTCGACGTCGGGGTCGGTACGCGGCTCGAACGGCTCTGGCACGGCTCCTCAGCGTAGTGCCGGCGGCAGCGGCGCTACCGTGCCGCCAGCGACAGCGGCGTCAGCGAACTGCCGCGACGGCGGCGTCCGAGCCGCCTCGCCAGACCGTGCCGACCTCGCTGAAGCCGGCGGCGGTGAGCGCGGCCAGGTGCCAGGAGACCGGCGGGTTCCACTCCGGGCTGTGTCCGGTCGGGTAGATCGCGTGCCGCTGGGCGACAAGCGGGCGAGAGCCGGATCGGCGCCGGCACGTGCCCACCAGTCCGACCAGGACAGCACCGAGCCGGAGGCGTACCGGGCGTTGCGCCGGTCCCGGGCCCTCTCCATCAGCCGCTTGGTCAGCTCGGGCAGGGTGTCGTCCGGCATGTGGTCGGCGTTGACGAAGACGCCGCCCGGTCGCAGCACGTCGCGCAGCTCGGCGTAGAGCTGCCCGAGCCGGTCGGCCGGCAGCCAGTGCAGGGCGGTGGCGGTGAGCACGGCGTCGTACTCCTGGTGGGGGAGCGCGGAGCGCCACTCGGGGGTGCCGAGGTCGGCCGTGATGATGGTGGCCCGGTCGGCCAGCGAGGCGTCGGCGATGGCGAGTAGTGCCGGGTCGAGGTCGACAAGTGTCGTCTCCGCGGTGGGGAAGCGCGCGAGCGTCCGCAGCGAGATGGTGCCGGTGCCGCCGGCCAGGTCGAGCACGCGCGGTGGTCGGCCGTCGAGGACCGCGTCGACGGCGTCGAGCATGGCGGTGAACCGGTGTTCCCGGTCCGGGAGGTAGGCCTCCTGCTGACGGTCCCAGCTCTCCTGCCAGGCCCAGGGATCCGCGATGTAAGGACTCATGGCGATCAGGCTAGTTACGGACCGAGCGCGTTGTCCAGACCTTGTTGCACATCTTTTGCAATTGCGAGAAGATGGCAGGGCGATGATCAGAGGAACGCCGGGTCGGGCATCAGCCCGGCCCGGCGTCCTTCTCCCGGCGGGGTCAGGCCGTGGTGTCCACCAGGCTCGCGTCGGCCCGGGTCGGCTCGTCGCGACGGGCCAGCCGCAGCGCGCCGAGGAGCACGCCCAGGCCGGCCAGGGTGAGCGCGGCGCCGGCCCAGATCGGCGAGGTGTAGCCGAGGCCGGCGGCGATGGTCACACCGCCGATCCAGGCGCCCAACGCGTTGCCGAGGTTGAACGCGGCGATGTTCGCCCCGGACGCCAGCGTCGGCGCCTGGTGGGCGTACCGCATGATGCGCATCTGCAACGGCGGCACTGTGGCGAAGCCGAACCCGCCCATCAGCACCAGCGCGACGATGGTCAACACCGGGCTCGTGGCGGTCAGCGCGAAGCCGACGAGCACCACTGTGAGCGCCGCCAGGACGGTGACCAGGGTGCGCGACAGTGACCTGTCCGCCGCCCGGCCGCCGAGCAGGTTGCCCGCGAAGAGGCCCACTCCGAAGAGGACGAGCAGCCACGGCACGGTGCTGGTGGCGAAGCCGCTGACCTCGGTGAGTGTGTAGGCGATGTAGGTGAACGCGCCGAACATTCCGCCGAAGCCCAGGACGGTGATCACCAGGGAGAGCCAGACCTGGGCGTGGGTGAAGGCCCGCAACTCGCCGCGCAGCCCGCCGGCCGGGCGGTCGGCGTCGGCGGTGTCGCCGGCCGGGATGAGCAGGGCCAGCCCGGCCAGGGCCACCACCCCGATGGCGGTGATCGCCCAGAACGTCGACCGCCAGCCGAAGTGCTGCCCGAGGAAGGTGCCGAAGGGCACGCCGAGCACGTTCGCGATGGTCAGGCCGGCGAACATCATGGCGATGGCGCCCGCCCGGCGGGCCGGTGCCACCAGGCCGGCGGCTACCACGGCGCCGATGCCGAAGAACGCGCCGTGGCAGAGCGCGGCGATGATCCGGCCCGCCATCATCACGGCGTAGTCGTCGGCGACGGCGGAGAGCAGGTTGCCGATGATGAAGAGCACCATCAGGCCGAGCAGCACCGGTTTGCGCGGCAGTCGGGTGACCGCAGCGGTGAGGAGGACCCCGCCGACGGCCACGCTGAGCGCGTAGCCGGAGATCAACCAGCCGGCCACCGGCTCGGTGACCGCGAAGTCGGCGGCCACCTCGGGCAGCAGCCCCATGATCACGAACTCGGTGAGCCCGATGCCGAAGGCGCCGATGGCCAGCGCGATCAGGCCGGGCGGCAGGGACTTTGGGCGTACGGACATGGTCTTCCCATCGGGAGGGGGCTGATATGCGGCGCATGCAACTACACGCGCCAGCAACGAAATACTTGCACGCGCTTGATATCGGCGCAAGCGTGGTAGCCTGAGGTCCGTTCAGATCACACCGAGGAGGCCGGCATGGGCATCGCCGACGACGCGGTCGAGATCCGCGCGCAGGGCTGGCGCACCCTCGCCGCCCTGCACGGGCTGATCGAGACATCCCTGGAGCGGGCCCTGCAGGCCGGCCACGACCTCTCCGTCGTCGAATACACGGTGCTCGACGCGCTCTCCCGTCAGGACGGCTGGCACATGCGGATGAGCCAGCTCGCCCGCGCCGCCGCGCTCTCCGGCAGCGCCACCACCCGGCTGGTCACCCGCCTGGAGCAGCGGGGGCTGCTCACCCGCATCCTCTGCGCCGACGACCGGCGCGGCATCTACACCGAGCTGACCCCGGCCGGCTCCGAGCTGCTCGCCCAGACCCGACCGACCCACGACCGGGTGCTCACCGACGCGCTCGCCGAGGCGGAGGCCACCCCCGAGCTGGCGCCACTCGTCGACGCCCTGCACCGGCTGCCGGCTGCCCGCTGACCGCCCCGCCGGCCGCGGCGACGGCGGGCGTACGGTACCGGCAGCCCCACCGGGACCGCCGCGCCAAGGAGGCAGCCGATGCAGGACCGCACCCCTCGTCCAGAGGAGCTGGAGCCGATCGAGCGCGCCGGCATCGACGAGCTGCGTGCCCTGCAACGCGACCGACTGCGCTGGTCGTTGCGGCACGCCTACGACAACGTGCCGCACTACCGCCGGGCGTTCGACGCGGCCGGGGTGCACCCCGACGACTGCCGGGATCTCGACGACCTGGCCCGCTTCCCGTTCACCGGGAAGGCGGAGCTACGGGAGAACTACCCGTTCGGCATGTTCGCCGTGCCCCGGGAGCAGGTGGCCCGCCTGCACGCGTCCTCCGGCACCACCGGCCGTCCGACAGTGGTCGGCTACACCCGCGACGACCTGCGTACCTGGGCCCGGCTGATGGCCCGCTCGATCCGTGCCTCCGGCGGCCGTCCCGGCGACCGGGTGCACGTCGCGTACGGCTACGGGCTCTTCACCGGCGGTCTGGGCGCGCACTACGGGGCAGAGGAGCTGGGCTGCACTGTCATCCCGGTCTCCGGGGGCATGACCGAGCGTCAGGTCATGCTGATCCGCGACTTCGAGCCCGAGGTCATCATGGTCACGCCCAGCTACCTGCTGGCCATCGTCGACGAGATGCGCCGCCAGGGCATCGACCCGCGGGCCACCTCACTGCAGGTGGGCATCTTCGGGGCGGAGCCGTGGACCGAGGACATGCGCCGGGAGATCGAGCAGCAACTGGACATCCACGCCGTCGACATCTACGGGCTCTCCGAGGTGATGGGCCCCGGCGTGGCGACCGAGTGCGTCGAGACCAAGGACGGGCTGCACCTCTGGGAGGACCACTTCTACCCGGAGATCATCGACCCGGTCAGCGGGGCCGTGCTGCCCGACGGCGAGCGGGGTGAGCTGGTGTTGACCTCGCTGACCAAGGAGGCGATGCCGGTCGTGCGCTACCGCACCCGCGACCTGACCCGGCTGCTGCCCGGCACCGCCCGACCGATGCGCCGGATCGAGAAGATCACCGGCCGGACCGACGACATGATGATCCTGCGTGGAGTCAACATCTTCCCCACCCAGATCGAGGAGCTGATCCTGCGCACCCCGCAGCTGTCGCCGCACTTCCAGTGCGTCCTCGATCGGCACGGCCGGCTGGACACCCTGACGGTGCGGGTGGAGCGGCGGGCCGGCGTCGAGATGGACGCCGCCGAGCGGGCCGGCGACACGCTGGTTCAGCTGGTGAAGAACACCATCGGTGTGAGCGTGGCGGTCGACGTCCTCGCCCCCGACACTGTGGAACGGTCGATGGGCAAGATGCGCCGCATCGTCGACCAACGGCCGTCCGCCTGACCCGGGGCCGGCACCCGGTCTCCCCACCTCGGATGCCATCGTCGACATAGGATCTCGCCCATGCGTGTGCTGGTGGTCTCCGCTCCGCTGGTCGGGCACGTCTTCCCGTTGGTGCCGCTCGCCGTCGCCCTGCGCGACGCCGGCCACGACGTGCTGGTGGCCACCGGCGGCGGAGCACTGGCCGCGACCGAGGCTGGTCTGCCGGTGCACGACATCGCGCCGGGCTTCGACTTCGGCCGGATCGCGATGCGGGTCTTCCCCCGCCATCCGCTGATCGCCCGCGCCGAGCTGGCCGGCACCGCCGGCACCCGGGGAGCCGGCCTCCTGTTCGGCGCGCTCAACGACCAGCTCACCGACCCGGTGGTCGAGCTGGCCACCCAGTGGCGGCCGGATCTGGTGCTGTACGAACCGTTCGCGGTGGCCGGTGCGGTGGCCGCCGCGCGGCTCGACGTGCCGGCCGTACGCCAGGAGAACTCTCTCTTCGACGGCCGGGACCTGGTCCGCGCCACCGTCGCCCGACTCGGCCCCGCACTGCGCCGGCACGGCCTCAGCGAGCTGCCCGCGCCGGCCGCCGCCCTCGCCGTGGCCCCGCCCAGTGTCGCCATCCAGGGCGGCTGGCCGATGCGCTACACCTCCTACGTCGGCGGCGGTGAGCTGCCGGTCTGGCTGCGCGAGCCGGGCGAGCGCCCCGGATCCTGGTCACCCGCAGCACCCTGACCGGCCCCGGCGACCAGGGGCCGATGCCCGCCGTGGTCGCGGCCGCCGCCGAGGTGGACGCCGAGATCGTGCTGGTCCGGCCCGACCGCCGTACGGCAGCCCGCGCGCTGCCCGACAACGTCCGCGTGGTCGACTGGATTCCGCTCGACGAGGCCCTGCCGGCGAGCGCGGCGCTTGTGCACCACGGTGGGGCTGGCAGCGCCTTCGGCGCCCTCGCCGCCGGTCTGCCCCAGCTGGCCACCACGGGTCCGGGGGACCGGCGGCACAACGCCGAGCTGGTGGCCCGCAGGGGCGGCGGCCTGGCGATGCGCCCCCGGGACATCACCGCGCGGGCGCTGACCCAGTTGCTCACCGACGAGCGCCTACGTGCCGCCGCCGCGCAGGTCAGCCGCGAGATCGCCGGGATGCCGCCACCGACCGACCTGGTCGGGCGGCTGGCGGGACTGGTCTGACGTCCACTCCCGAGTTCCCTCAGGGCGCACCAACGATCAAAGGACGTGAGCCTTGTCGCCGAGCACGAACGGACGGCAGGACCAAGTTCCTGACCTCACCCGGCTGACCATCGCCGCCCTCGACCTCGCCGTCCGCAACGACTGAAACCGAGGAGGCGTCGTGGTCGCTGAACCCACCGGCAGCCCGGACACGATCCTCGTCTGCGTCCGGGGCAACTCCGGCTCCGGCAAGAGCAGCATCGCCCGCGAACTACGACGCCGGCACGGCCGTGGCTGCGCCCTGGTCGAGCAGGACTACCTGCGCCGCATCCTGCTGCGCGAGCGGGACAAGCCCGGCGGAGCGGCACCGGCGTTGATCGGGCAGACCGTCCGGTTCGCCCTCGACCACGGCTACCACGTCGTGCTGGAGGGCATCATGCACAGCAGCCGCTACCGCAGCATGCTGACCTCCCTACGGGACGGTCACCGCGGTCGGTCGCTGTTCTGCTACCTCGACGTGTCCCTGGCCGAGACCCTGCGCCGGCACCTCACGCGCCCGCAGGCCGGTGAGTTCACCGCCGAGCAGATGAGCGGCTGGTACGCCGCCCATGACGTCCTGGGCTGGCCCGACGAACTCGTCCTACCCGAGACCACGGGACTGAACGAGGCCGTCGAGGCCATCGCGGCTGCTGCCGGGCTACCCCAGACCGGATGCGACGACGACCTGCCACCGAACGTGCCGACCCCGTAGAGCAGCTCAGCCGGCTACCGATGTCGCCACTCCGGCGCACCGTTCGCCACCATCAGCAACGAGCGGCTGGGCAGCCCGTCGACTGCGACGGCATGACGCTCGCCCTACCGCGCCCGCCTGAGCCAGCTCTCGATGACTGTGTAGTCGTGCTCGGTCAGGCCGCGACGTGGGTCGACCCTGTGGAGCAGTGCCGGGGCGTGGTGATGAGTCGATACCCATTGCTGATCGGCGTGGGAGATCTCGTCGTCGACCCAGACGAAGGGGCGTCCCTGCGCCCACTCGACCAGTCCACGGGTCTTCCAGTGCAGGACGCCAGCGTCGTCGGAGTCGGGCCAGTTTGCGACAGGCAGGGTCGGCAGCCCGAGCAGCGGCGCGAGTACGTCGTTCGCGTCATTCATCCAGGTCGTCGCCCACACCAGATCGCACGGCAGGGCCTCGAGTCTGGGGCCGTGTTCTGGATCGATCTTGTGAAGCAGGGGATTGGCGTCGGTCGGTAGGGCCGGTGCCTGGGTGTGGCCATGCGGCATGATCGGCTGAGCCGCCGCGGGGGTGCCGAACGGGATGAGGACGCCGTCCACGTCAAGAAACAGCAAGGGACGCAGCGCAGGGGCGGACATGATCCAAGAGCCTAGCCCTCACCCCGCAAAGCCATGCCGTCCCAGCGGGCCGGCGACCGCGACGTGCCTGGGTGCTCGACGGGTGCGCGCCCGCTGTGGACGGACTCGTGGTCGCGGACTGACCGGACGCTGGCTCGCCTGAATCGGCCATAGCGCGAACAGATGGACTTACGTAATTCGGGTTGGACCCGATGACTCGACCATGATCATGCTTTCACTCCGCGTGGCCACACCGGACGGCCGGTCTGCTGCGGCAGGATGACCGGATGCGACACGTCGTGCTGTTCCACTCCGTGTACGGGCTGCGGCCCGCCGTGCGCGCCTTCGCCGACCGGTTGCGTGCGGCCGGGCACCAGGTCAGCACCCCCGACCTGTACGGCGTCCCGGCCACCGACACCGTCGAGGAGGGCTTCGCGCTGCTCGACAAGATCGGCCACGAGGTGGTGCTGGAACAGGCCCGGGCCGCGCTGCGTGACCTGCCACCGGAGACGGTGCTCGCTGGCTTCTCGATGGGCGCCGGTGTGGCCGGGGCGCTGCTGGCCGAACGCCCCGACGCCGCCGGTCTGCTCCTGCTGCACGGCACCGGTGGTGCCCCGGACGCGGTCCGACCCGGGTTGCCGGTGCAGTTGCACCTCGCCGACCCCGATCCGTACGACGCGCCGGACGAGGTCGCCGAGTGGCAGCAGGCCATGATCGACGCCGGTTCCGCAGTGACGGTCTTCCGCTATCCGGGCGTGGGCCATCTGTTCACCGATCCGGATTTGACCGAGCACTCCCCGGACGCCACCGCACTGGCCTGGCCGCGCGTGCTGGCCTTCCTGGCGGCTCGCTGATCGCCCGGCTGGCGCGGCCGCGCTCCCTCCGCAACGATGACCCCCTGACCGTTGCCTCCGGGTGCGCGACCTCGTTCAGCGGGCGCTGGCGCCGATGCGCGGGGGCGTGGCGGTGCCGTGCACGCGCTTGGCGTGGCTGGCGAACAGCCGGGGCGCGATGATCGGCATGAGCAGCCGGGCCGGCAGCGGAGCGTGCGCCAGCACCGCCTTGACCACCTCCGGGTCGCCCTCGTACATGGCCAGGCCGAAGGCCAGCGGCAACTGCTTCTTCGGGGACTTGCTCATCCCGTGCTCGCCGAGTTGCATCCACTCCCGGGCGGTGACGTAGCGTTCCGCCAGCGGCAGGATCTCGTTCTCCTCCAGGGCCATGTGCTCGATCAGCGCGGCGCGTAGTTGCTCCAGGGCGTCTGCGAGCTGCTCACCGCCGCGTCCGGTGCGGCGCCACTGGGGGAGGAGGGCGACCACCGCCGCGTGGGCGTCCTCGATGGCGTGGTGCTGCGCCTCCATGGTGGGGACGATCGCCGCGGCCTCCGCGCCGCCGCGCTCCAGCAGCCGGGGCCACAGCAGCAGGTCCTCGCCCTCGTGGTGCAGGTGCAGGATGTGGCAGAGCATGTCGGCGTGGGCGCCGACGACCTCCGCGCGCGTGGCGTCGCCCGGCGTGACGTCGCGGACGAGCTGCGGTAGCAGGCTGAACTCGCGACGGAGCGCCGAGTGCGCCATGTACATGTCGCGCACGTCGGCCATGGCTTCGCGGTGGTTCTGGTTCACGGTGACCTTCCGAGGAATCAACTGGCACAGGTCTGTCGATCATGCTCGGTGCCACTTGGAACCGGCTTGGAAGCCACCAACCGTGACGGTCAGTCGGCCAGGGCCGCCGTCGCCTCGGCCAGCCAGTGCGGCGACTCCCACCGGCGGGCCACCCGCGCGGCGACTGTGAAGTGCCGGGTCGCCTCGTCGGTGCGGCCCAGCAGCCGGAACAGCTCCCCGAGCGTCAGCGCGACAGGCCGCACCACGGCCGCGGTGGTGGAGAAACCGGCCAGTTGGTCGCGTACCGGGAGCAGCGCATCGATCACCGGCTGGGCCAGGTCCCGTCGACCCAGCGCCACGATGACCATTCCGCGTACGGTGAGCAGGGCCGACTCGAAGTAGTCCGGGCGGTAGGTGTGCCGCCCGATCGGCATGGCCCGCGCCTCGTCCACGCGTCCGCTCTCGATCAGCGCCAGTGCCAGCAGGTCGTCCACGATCGGGCCCAACGACTCCCGTATCCGTCGGGTCGCCTCCAGGTGCTCGCCGAACCGTCCCTGACTGATCAGCAGCGTCCCGATGGAGAAGTAGTGGAAGGCCTCGGCGTGCAGCGAACCCTGCCGCCGCATCTGCACGGCGACCTGGTCGTAGTGCCGCCGCGCGGCGGCGAAGTCGCCGGCGACGTGCGCGAGGGCGCCCAGCGAGCACAGGTTGATCGTGTGCGCCTCGTTCAGCTGGTACGTCTCGGCCAGCCACCCCTGCCGGGCGACGCTGAGGCGCAGTTCGTCCGGCTCGTTGAGCGCGGCAGCGGAATGGCCCAGCACCTGCTCGGCGACCGAGCGGTAGGTCACCAGCCCGTGCTCGTCGGCGAGGTCGCGCAGCTCGCGGGCGAACTCCCGACGCTCCGGCGCCTCCCGTTCGTAGCTCATGGTGCGCATCCGCGCGGCAAGCCCGAGGGCGAGCAGCTCGGGGTCGTCCAGCGTCCGCGAGAGGGTCAGCGCCTCCCGTCCGGCAGCCACGCCTCGCGGGTCGGACTCGCCGTCCAACTCCGTGGCCAGCGCGTCGAGCAGCCGGCAGCGGGCGACCGGGTCCAGGTCGTCGGCGCGCAGCAGCCGGGTGAGCAGCTCGACGACGCGGTGATCCACCACGCCGTACTCATGGGTCAGCCACGGGGTGGGGACGGTCCACGCGGTGAACGCCGCGACCAGCAGGTCGTCGCGGCCCGACTCCGCTGCGACGCCGATCGCCCGGGCGCGGGTCTGCCGGGCGGCGGCCACCGCACCGGCCCGCGCCTGGGCGCGCAGCAGCCGTCCGAGCAGGTCGACCCGTAGCGCGTCGCGGTCCACGGCGACCGTGGCGGCGGCCTCCACCGCGTTGCTGAGCAACTCGATCGCGGCGTCGTACGCGTATCGCCGCTCGGCCAGTTCGGCGGCCCGGACGGCGTAGTCGACGGCGAGCGGCGCGGTGTCGGCGGACGCCGCGCGGGCGTACTGGTGGGCCAGGGCCGGGTAGTCGTCGGGCCGCAGCCGGCGGGTGGCGGCGGCGATCCGGGCGTGCAGGCGGGTACGACGCAGCTGCGGCAGGTCGGTGTAGATGGTGTCGCAGACCAGGCCGTGTACGAACCGAACCCGCCCGGGCGCCGGTTCGGTGAGCAGCCCGGCGGTCAGCCCGGCCTCCAGCGCCCGCAGGACGGTGCCCTCGTCGGTGCCGGCGGCGTCGACGAGCGTTCGCACCTCGGCCTCCCGCCCGACGGCCGCGGTGAGGCGCAGCACCGAGACGGCCGTCGACGGCAGGCGGGAGAGTCGCCGGCGCAGCACGTCGCGTACGCCCTCGGGCACGTCGGAGGTGGCGACGAGCGTGCCCTCGGCGGCGAGCAGCCGCGCCGACTCCCGGACGTAGAACGGGTTGCCGCCGGTCCGCTCGGCCAACGCGGCGACCGTGTCCGGGTCGACTGCGGTCCGGGCCAGCGCGCCGAGCAGCCGTCCGACCTCGGACGTGCTCAGACCGCCCAACGGGATCCGGTGGGGTGACCGGCGGGCCAGGACGGCCATCGTGTCGGCGAGCCGGTCGGCGTTGTCGGCCGGTCGCAGCGCCGCGACGAACAGGACCCTGCCGGCGGTCATCTCGGTGACGCTCTGCAACACCAGCAACGTCTCGGCGTCGGCGGCGTGCAGGTCGTCGAGGATCACGGCGACCGGTCTGCGGGCCGCGGCGGCGTCCAACCAGGCGCCGACGGCACGGTGCAGCCGGAACCGGCCGGCGGTGACGTCGCCACCGGGCTCGCCGTCGCCCCCGCCCAGCAGCGGAGCGAGCGCGGGCGCGAGGTCGCCCGGGGCCACCTGCTCGGCGAGTTGGCGCAGCGCCTCGACCCAGGCCCAGGCGGGCGGGGCACCCCGACCTCGGGGCAGCGGCCGACGGTGACCAGCCAGCCACGGGTGGTGAGCTCCTCCCGGAACCGGGTGAGCAGGCTCGTCTTGCCGGCCCCGGCCTCACCGCTGAGCAGGGCGACGCGCGGCCCGCCCGCCCCCGCGTCGGCGGCCGCCTGCCGGAGCGCCTCCAGCTCGGCCTCCCGGCCGACGAAGACCTCCTCGGACGCCTGTCGCTCGACACGTACCGCTGTCGCCGCCACCGGAGGCAGCAGGTCGAGCCGCTGGCCCAGGATGGCGGACTCCACCTCGACCAACGCCGGGCCCGGGTCCAGTCCGAGCTGGTCCGCCAGGGTCGCCCGCGCCCGGCGCAGCGCGGCGAGCGCGTCGCCCTGCCGACCGGTACGCCACAACGCCAGCGCCAGCAGCCGCCAGCTCTCCTCCCGCAGCGGCGCCTGCCGGGTCAACAATTCCGCCTCCGGCACCGCCTCGGCCGCGTCGCCGCAGCGCACTGTCACGTCGAGCAGCAGCTCCCGGGCGCCGAGCCGCAGCTCCTCGAGCCGCAGCACCTCGGGCTGCGCCCACGGCTCACCGGCGAATTCGGCGTACGCCCGACCGCGCCACAGATCGAGCCCACCGCTCAGCAGGTGACGTGCCCGGGCCGGATCGGCGGGACCGACCGCGCGCGCCTCGGCGAGCAGCGTCTCGAAGCGGGCGGCGTCGACGGCGTCGGCGGGTAGCCGCAGCGCGTAGCCCGGCGGCGCGGTGATCAGGACCCGGGCCGGTGCCCGGCGCTCGCGGGCCGGCTCCAACAGGCGGCGCAGATGCGAGACGTACGCCTGGAGCGAGGCGATCGCCCGTGGCGGCGCGTCACCCCGCCACAGATCCTCGATCATCTGACCGGCGGAGACGACCTCGCCACGGGCCGCGAGCAGGAGCGCGAGCACGGCGCGTTGACGGGGGCCGCCGAGGTCGACCGGCCCGCCTGTGTCGACCTCGACCTCAAGCGGCCCGAGCACCCGTAGCAGCATGACGGGACCAATCCTAGTCACGCCGGTGGGCGGCTCCACCGCTCCCGCTGGACTGGACAGCCAGCTCAGCGCGGGCGTGGGCGGCGGTCCACCACTGTGCAGGGGCCCCGATCGGCGGAGTCACGCGGAGGCGGGCAGCCCGTCCAGTCGGCGGACCAACGGCGGGCGGGGTATCGCCCGCACCGTGCCCGGCGGAACGCCGACGTCGGCGAGTCGCCGGTGCCCAGCCGAACCCGCCGGAGTGGTGCCGATCGACACCGCGGGCCGTCCGACGTCGCCCGGGGTGGCACCGCCCGCGCTACGCGGAGGAGACAGGGACGCCGCTGTCGTCGGCGGTACGTCGCCCGCCGAGGCGACGGCTCGGAGCCGGCGTGGGCCCGCCGGACGGTTGGTGCCGGGGCTCGACACGGCGGGGCGGGCGGCCATGGTCGGGGTGGGGTTACGTCGGCTCGGCGCTGTCGGACTGGTGGCACTGCCCGGCCCCGTGGGGGCCAACGCCGCGAAGACGGCGTCGAGGCGGCCGGCCCGAGCGCCAACGGTGTCGAGGCGCACGATCTCGGCGCTCCTCGCCGCCGAGCCGTTGACCACACCAGCGCGTACGGCGTCAGCGCGCTGGTCGGGCGGGTTGGCGTCGCGGCGCGCGGTGTCGAGGTGCCGGACGCCGACGGCCCGGCGCTGGAACACGGCCCGCAGGGCACGGGGCAACCGCTCGGCGGCGACCTGCCGCAGCGCGGGCGCGGCGAAGGCGTACCCGTCGACGTGGTGGGGGAGCAGCAGCCCGGCGGCGACCAGCCCGCGTAGCGCGGGTGCGGACCGGCCGGGCGTCCAGCCGAGTGCCCGGTCCACTGTCGCGCCGGAGATCAGGCCACCCAGGGTGCCGGCGGCCATCAGCACCGCCCGTCGCTCACCGTCGAGGTGGTCCAGCTCCGCGCCGACGGCCCGGCGCACCGCCTCGGGCAGCGGGAGCGCCGTCGGATCGGCACCGTCCACGACCGACGTGACGTACGCCGCGGCGTGCCCGGGACGGCCGCCCACCAGCGGCAGCAGCCGGTCGACCAGCGCCACCGGCTGCCCGGCCCGGGTGAGCAGTTGGCGCAGCAGTCGTCCGGACTGCACCGCGGCCAGCGGGCCGATCGTCACCCGCCGGGCCGGACCGGGCCGGGTGTCGGCCCACTGCGGCTGGTGCACGGTGAGCAGCGCCAGCGGCAGCCCGCGCTCCGTCGCCGCGCTGAACAGCGCGTGCAGGAACCGGCTGACCGCCGGCGCGGCCCGGTCCAGGTCGTCGACGGCCACGATCAGCGGCCGGTGGGCGGCCAGGCACAGCAGGACCTCCCGGCAGATCGCCGCGCCGGCGAGGGCGGCAGCCGAGTCGTCCGGGGCGGCCAGCATCCGCTGGAGCGCCGGGACCGCGGTGGCCACCCTGGTCGGCGGGAACAGCGGCGTCAGGGTGGTGACGAGCCGGTCGTGGACCGCGGCGGGGCCGTCGCTGTGCCGGATCCCGGCGAGGCCGCGGAGCAGGTGCGCGACCGGCGCCAACGCCTGATCCGGGTACGGCTGGCAGGTCGCCACGCACCAGCGGACCGACAGTCCGTCCACCGTGGTCAGCCCACGGGTCAGCTCGTGCAGCAGCCGGCTGCGGCCACTGCCGGTGGGGCCGACCAGTGAGATCCAGCGCGGCGTGCGCTCCCGGATGGCCCAGCCCAACTGGTCGCGGATGGTGGCCAGCTCGCGGCGTCGACCGATCAGCGGGCCGTCGTGTCGGTCGGCGCCGGGGCGTACCGGACCCACGGCGTGCCAGACCGGCGCCGACGGCACCCGGCCGGCGACCGGCACCGGCGTCAGCTGACGCTGAGTGATCAAACCGGCGGTGGCGCGGGCGGTGGCCGCGCAGAGCGCGACGGCGCCGGGTGCGGCGTACTCCTGCAAGCGGGCCGCGGTGGTGATCACCGCGCCGCTGGCCACGCCGTGCCCGCCGGTGACGACGTCGCCCAGGTCGACCACGACCTCGCCGGTGGCGACTCCGACCCGGACGCGCAGCCGGATGTCGCCGACCATGGGCCGCCGGTCCAGCGCGGCCTGGATCTCGAGCCCGGCGCGCACCGCCCGGTACGCGTCGAAGCCGTCGGAGTGCCGAGCGCCGAAGAGCGCCATCACGGCGTCGCCGACGTACTTCTCCACCACCCCCTGCCAGCGGTGCAGCACGCCGGCGACGGTGTCGAAGTAGGCCCGCTGCAACGCGCGGACGTCCTCCGGGTCGAGGCGGTTCACCAGGGCCGTGGAGCCGACGATGTCAGCGAAGAGGACGGTGACGATGCGCCTCTCCTGGGGTACCGGCCAGAGCGGGGTGACGGTCCGTTGCGCGTCGACGATGATGCTGGTGGTCATGGGTGTCGCACCGGCCTTTCTTCCCGCTGTTGCCCGATCACCTCCGGAGATTGGCATTCCTGGGCCGACGGGGGATCTGCAGAACGACGTATGTCGGCCACCTGCAACCTTTAGTCGCAAAGTCGACGCGAGGAGTACCACAAGCGGCAGGCGGCCGTAGAACGGTGTGGGGCCCTGTGATTAGGCTGCGTGGCATGGCCAGCGATGTGGACACCGCACCGCTCGTGGGCCGGGCCGAGCTGGTGCAGACGGTTCGGTCCGCGTTGCTCGGTGACGGCGCGCACGGGCAGACCGCTGCGGTCTTCCTGACCGGCGAGAGCGGTGTGGGAAAGACCCGGCTGTTGGGCGAGATCGGCGACCGCCTGCGCGAGCGGGGCGCTGTGGTGCTCACCGGCAGCTGCCTGGACATCGGCGACGCCTCCCCGCTGCATCCGCTGTTGCAGGCGCTGCGCCGGTTCGACGCCGAGGTGTCCACCTCGCACGCCCGCACCTCCTCGGCGGTGCGGGGGCTGTTGCAGATGTTCGCCGACGAGACCGCCGGCCCGGACGGCGCGGGCGCGTTGCTGGAGCGGGTCTCCCGCGGCCTGCACCTGATCGCCGAGGGTCGCCCACTGGTGCTGATCCTGGACGACCTCCAGTGGGTCGACCGCAGCACCCGGCAGCTCCTGCTCTACCTGCTCGCCGGCCTGGGCGATCTCCAGCTGTCGGTGCTGGCCGCGGTACGGGCCGAGTCGTTGCAGGGCGCGCACCCGCTGCGCCGGGTGCTCACCGAGCTGCGTCGGCTCCGCACGGTGCGGGTGCTCGACCTTGCGCCGCTGGGCCGGGCCGACACCGAGACGCTCGCCGCGGCGGTGGTCGGCCGGCCGCTCGCCGCTGACGCGGCCGAGCTGGTGTGGCAGCGCAGCGGCGGCAACCCGTTCGTCATCGAGGAGCTGGCCCGGGATCTGCGCGACGGCCGCGACGGCCTGTCCGAGACACTGCGGGAGATCTTCCTCGACCGGGTCGACGCGCTGCCCCAGCACGCGCACGCCGTGGTGCACGCGGTGGCCGCCGGTGTCGAGCCGGTGCAGCACTGGCTGCTGGCCGAGGTGCTGCGGATGCCGGAGGACGAGCTGATCGCCGCGGCCCGGGCCGCGGTGGCGCACCGGCTGTTGGTCGGCGCCGACGAGGGCTACCGGCTGCGGCACCGCCTCGTCGCCGAGGTGCTGGCGCACGAGCTGCTGCCGGCCGAGCGCTCCGGGCTGCACCGCCGCTACGCCGAGGCGTTGACCACGGTGCCGGGTGAGCTGCACCAGGCCCGGTTGGCGCACCACTGGCGGCTGGCCGGCGAGCCCGCGCGCGCCCTGCCGGCGGCGGTGGCCGCCGCTCAGGAGGCCGAGCGGCTGCACGGTTACGCCGAGGCGCACCGGCACTGGTCGGCGGCGTTGCAGCTGGCCGCCGAGCCGGGTCCGCTGACGGTGGACCGGGTCGAGTTGCTCGGGAACGCCGCCGAGGCGGCCCACCACTGTGGGGAGCACGCCCGCGCGCTGGCCCTGCTGGAGGAGTTGGCCGCGCTGCGCGGTGGTGAGCCGACCTGCGCGCTGCACATCCGCCGGGCCCGCTACCTGGCCGCCGCCGGTCGCTCCGCGCTGGCCGAGGAGGAATACCAGCGGGCGCTGAAGGCGGAGGACTGCTCCCCTCGGGACCGGGCGAGCGCCGCCGCCCGGCTGGCCGAGTTGCTGCTGCACCTGGGTCGGTACGCCGACGCCGGCGAGCGGGCACGCGAGGCGCTGGCGTTGGCCGAGAACGTGGAGGGCTCGGCCACCGAGGTCGTCCTGGCCAGTTCGGCGCTGGGCTTCAGCGACGCCTGCCTCGAAGACCCGGACGCCGGTCTGGCGGTCATGCGCGACGCCCTCGACACCGCCGAGCGTGCCGGTCAGCCCGAGGACGTGGCGTGCGCGTACCTGCACCTGGCGGAGCTGCTGACCGGGCCACTGAACGTGCTCGAAGAGGGCGTGGTGGTGGCCCGGCGGGGTGCCGAACGGGTGGCCGAGCTGGGGCTGGGCCGCACCTGGGGCACCCGGCTGCTGGCCATCGCCATCAACGGGCTGTTCCGGGTGGGCCAGTGGGCCGAGGCGGAGAAGGTGGTGGCGACGGCCCTGCGGCACCGACCGTCCGGCGCGGACGCCGTGGAGCTGCTGCTGGCCCGGTGCCGACTCTCGGTGGGCTACGGCGACATCGAGGCCGCCGGTCGCGACCTCGACGCGGTGGCGACCCTGCTCGCCGGCGGCGGGGCACGACACGTCATTCCGCTGCTCACCCTGCGCTCCGGGCTGGCCATGTGGGAGGGCCGGCACGACGTGGCGCGGCAGGCGGTGCAGCGCGGCCTCACCGAGAGCCGCTCCGACGACGTCATGATCCTCTCCGCGTTGGTCTGGCACGGCCTGCGCGCCGAGGCCGAGGCGCACGCCAGCCGCACAGTGGAGGTGGACCCGACGGCGGTGCGCCGACTGCGGGACGTGGCCGACCGGGTGGCCCGCAAGAGCGCCGGGGCCGCCCGCCCGGTGCGCTCGGTGGTGGAGGGCTTCCTGGCGTTGTGCGCCGCTGAGGTGAGCCGCCTCGACGGCAGCGACCCGGAGCTGTGGGCCGTGTCGGCCGCTGAGTGGGACCGACGCAATCACCCCTACCCGGCGGCCTACTCGCGGCTGCGGCAGGCCGAGGCGCTGCTGGCTCGCCGCAGTCGGGTGGCCACCGCCGGCAAGCTCCTGCGGGAGGCGTACCGGGTCGCGCAGGGGTTGGGCGCGGTGCCGTTGACCTCGGAGATCCGCGAGCTGGCCGGGCGGGCCCGGGTGTCGCTGGACGAGCGCGACACCACCACCGGTACGCGCAGCGCACCGGTCGAGGCGTCCGACGACGAGTTGGCGGCGCTCACCGCACGGGAGCGGGAAGTGCTCGCCCTGGTCGCGGAGGGGTTGACCAACAAGGAGATCGGGCAGCGGCTGTTCATCAGCGAGCGGACCATCGGCGTGCACGTGTCGCACATCTTCGACAAGCTCCAGGTCCGTACCCGCGTGCAGGCCAGCGCGATCCAGTTGCGTAACCAACGGGGCTGACTGACCGACCACTCCGACGTATCCCGGCGCGTGTGCGCGCCGGGATACGTCGTTCTACTGATTCGGCGAGCCGGTGTCGGCTGAGAGGCTGAGCCGCGTCGACGACGGCACGGGGGATGCCGCCGACCACGATGGAGGAGAAATGATCGAACCGGTCTGGGGGCCCGTGCACCGGGACATCGTCGACCTGCTCGCCGATCATCCCGCGGACGTGCCGGCCGTGGTCGATCACCTGACCAAGCTCCAGGACATGCTGGTCCGGCTACCGCCGTTGGAGGCCAGTTGCCCCCTCGCTGACTTCAACAAGCTCTACCTGACCATCACGAGCAGCGTGCTCGACGGGCTGTACGACGACCGCTTCATCGACCCGGTCTTTCTCTCCCGGCTCGACGTCGAGTTCGCCGCCCGGTATTTCGACGCGATGCGTCTGTGGACCGACTCGAGCCCCGGCACCCCGAAGGCGTGGTCGTGCCTCTTCGAGCGGATGCGGGGGCCGGACGCCCGGCCGCTGCCCTCGGCCGCCGCCGGGGTGAACGCGCACATCAACTTCGACCTGCCGTTCGCCCTGGTGACGACGTTCGACCACCTGGAGTCGGAGCCGGTCGACGGCAGCGACCAGCACCACGACTACCTCGAGATCAACAACATCTTCGCGGACAAGATCCCCGGCCTGCGTCGGGGCTATCTGGAGCGGTGGCAGCTGCTCATCGACATGCTCAACGGCGACATCGACGACTGGTACCAGGGGGAACTGGTCGAGTACACGCGCGATGTCGCCTGGCGTAACGCCCAGAAGATCTGGCGGTGCCGGCACGACCCGGATGCCCGCGAGTGTGAGCGCACACGGTTGGACGACAACGCCGCGGCGCTCGGCCGGCTGCTGCTCTCGCCCCTCGGGGCGTTCCTGCAGTAGCCGGGACGGGGGGTCCCCGCGCTCCGCCCCGTGGGGGGCGGCGGAGCGCGGGGGCGCGTCCCACCAGTTCCACCCCGCGTGGCTGCCCGAGGTCGGGCCGGCCACCTCGGGGGACAGCCGGTCGGCCCGGGGGTGTCGACCGTCTGCCACCGTCGGCCGGCCCGGGGGTGTCGGCCGGCGGTGGGGAGCACCGGACGGGAGTCATCTCGACGGCGTACCGATCCGGGGGTGTCGGCGGGCCCGGATCGGGTACGCCCGCGCCATGACCGTCCTGGCCCGGCGTCGGCCCGCCGCCCGCCCCCGGCCCGCGCGACCCGGCCCTCTGCGGCCGGGCGGCCCGGTGTCGCGACCCACCGCTCGGCCCGGCGCCCGATGACGGGCGTCGCGACGCGGTTTCCGTTCCGCTTCGATCCGGTGTTCCGCCCGGTGCTGGCGCTGCTGGGGGTCCGCCCGGCGACGGCCTGGGTCGCCGTCACCGAGCGGGACCTGATGATCCGGTACGGGCCGTGGCGGCTGCGGACCGACCGGGACAACGTCACCGCCGTCGAGCTGAGCGGGCCGTACCGCTGGTGGCGGGCGATCGGCCCGCACCTGTCGATGGCCGACGGCGGCGCGACCTTCGGCAGCAGCGCGGCCGGCGGGATCTGCCTGCGCTTCGGCGTGCCGGTGCCGGCGCTGGTGCCCGGGGGCGGCCCCGGCACCCGGCGGCCACTGTGACAGTCGCCGACCCACCCGCGCTGGCCCGGCTGCTCGCCGTCCCGGACCTGTCCTGAGCAGGCCGAACAGGTGCCCGGTTCCGCCGACCGGGCGCCGGGGCACCGCCTACCGTCGGATCAGGACCTGTGAGGGTGGGACTGGCGATGGGTGACGAGGACCGGGCGAAACCACGACGCTGGAGCGGGCGCCGCCACGCGCCGACCGGGCCGGACCCGGCACTGCGGGCGGCCCGCGATCCGGCCCGCCCGCACCGGGGCGGCCGGCAGGGGGTCGTGGTGCCCGAACGGGTGGCCACCCCGGCCGAGTCGGCGCCGCCGACCAGTCCGCTGCGCCGGTGGCTGTTCCAGCACCGGGTGCAGCCGCCCGGGCCCGAGGCGACCGAGGGGCAGAACCGTCGGCACGCCTGGTGGCAGGTGATGTGCCTGACCGGCGTGGACTACTTCTCCACACTGTCGTACCTGCCGGGCATCGCGGCGGTGGCGGCGGGTGCGCTCTCCCCGCTGGCGACCCTGTTGATCGTCGTGCTCACCCTGTTCGGCATGCTGCCGATGTACCGGCGGGTCGCCCACGAGAGCCCGCACGGTCAGGGCTCGGTGGCGATGCTGGAGCGGTTGTTGCCGTTCTGGCGGGGCAAGATCTTCGTCCTCGTGCTGCTCGGCTTCGTGGCCACCTCCTGGATCATCACGATCACCCTCTCCTCGGCCGACGCCACTGTGCACCTGTTGGAGAACCCGTACCTGCCGGACACCCTGCACGGGCCCCTGGTGCCGGTCGTGGTGACGGTGGTGCTGCTGCTCATCCTCGGCGGGGTGTTCCTGCTCGGGTTCCGCGAGGCGGTGGTCGTGGCCATCCCGCTCGTCGCGGTCTTCCTGGTGCTCAACGCGGTGATCGTCGTGGTCGCGGTGGCCCGGATCGCCGAGGACCCGGGCATCGTGTCGGACTGGACGGCCGCAGTCACCTCGACCGGCGGCGGACCGGGCCACGTGCTGCTCACCGCCGTGTTGGCGTTCCCGTTGCTGGTGCTGGGGCTGTCCGGTTTCGAGACCGGGGTCAGCATGATGCCCCTGGTCGCGGCCGACGGCCCGGACAAGCAGGCCCGGCTCGCCGCCCGGATCCGCAACACGCGTCGACTGCTCACCACCGCCGCGTTGATCATGTCGGTGTACCTGATCTCGACGACCTTCGTGACCACGGCGCTCATCCCGAAGGAGGAGTTCCAGCCGGGCGGCGCCGCGAACGGTCGGGCGTTGGCGTTCCTGGCGCACACCTACCTGGGTGAGGTGTTCGGCACTGTCTACGACGTGAGCAGCGTGCTCATCCTCTGGTTCGCCGGCGCCTCGGCGATGGCCGGTCTGATCAACATCGTGCCGCGCTACCTGCCGTCGTACGGCATGGCGCCGGAGTGGGCGCGGGCGGTACGCCCCGTGGTGATCGTCTACACCGTCGTCAGCGTCGCCATCACCATCGCCTTCCGCGCCGACGTCAACGCCCAGGCCGGGGCGTACGCCACCGGGATCCTGGCGATGATGGTCTCCGGCGCGGTGGCGGTGACGATCTCCGCGGCCCGTCGCCACCGGCGCGGCTCCGCGATCGGCTTCACCGTGCTGACCCTGGTGCTGCTGTACGCGCTGCTGGAGAACGTCATCGAACAGCCGGACGGGATCACGATCTCCGCCCTGTTCATCCTCGGCATCATCGTGGTCTCGTTGGTCTCCCGGGTCACCAGAACCACCGAGCTGCGCGCCGAGCGGATCGAGTTCGACGAGGCGGCCCGTCGTTTCATCACCGAGTCGCTGGCGCACGACGGCCAGCTGCACCTCATCGCGAACAAGCGGCAGAAGGGGTCGGTGAAGGAGTACACGCTCAAGGAGCGGGCGCAGCGCGGGATGAATCCGGTGCCCGGGGCCGCGGACGTGCTGTTCCTGGAGATCGAGGTGGTCGATCCGTCGGAGTTCAGTCAGGTGCTGCGCGTGCACGGGATCGAGGTGGGCGGCTTCCGGGTGCTGCGGGCCAACAGTCCGGCCGCGCCGAACGCGATCGCCGCGATCCTGCTGGCGCTGCGGGACGCCACCGGGGTCCGGCCACACGCGCATTTCGAGTGGTCGGAGGGGAGCCCGATCGCGCACCTGGCGCGCTACCTGATCCTGGGTCGGGGGGACACCCCACCGGTGGTGCGCGAGATCATCCGCCGGACCGAACGGGACCCGCTGCGTCGTCCCGGCATCCACGTCGGCGGGTGACGTCGATGCCGGTTTGACAGCTTTGAAGATGAAAGAGGGCACTATTCACGTTCACACCTTCCTGTCCGTATTGCGGACCTATCGTGACGTCTGGTGGTCGGCGAGTACGTCGAGCCCCCCGCGCCCGAATCGGCGCGCGGTCACGTCACGTAGGCAGGAAGGTAGGCACCGTTGATGTCCACGTACCGAGAGGGAGACCGCGCGACCCGACCCAGACGGCGGTCCCGATGGTTCTTAGCCAGCGGTTTGCTGGCGGGCAGCCTGGTCGTGGGAGCGGCCGGAGCGGCCGCCGCCGCCGACCGCGACCTCACCCTCCCCGGTCTGGGCCGCCTGACCCCGGCGGCCGACGACCGCCGCGACGGCGAGCAGGGGCGCCGCAGGAGGGCCAGGACGGCGCCGAGCGGGCTCGCCCGGCCACCCCGGGCACCGGCAAGCGAGGCGTGGTGTCGGTGCCGTGCGACGCCGCGAAGCTGGTGGCGGCGCTGGTCACGGCCAACGCCGAGGGCGGCGCGGAACTCCGCCTCGCCCCCAAGTGCCGCTACACGCTCACCGAGGCGTTCCACGAGACCGACCAGTACGACGGCGGAATCCGCGACGCCCGGGAGGCCGCCGACGCCGCGGAGACCCCCGGGGACGCCGAGGCGCCGCCGCACAACCCGGCCGACGACACCGCCGGCCTGCCGGTGATCTACCAGCCCATCACGATCGACGGCGCGGGCGCCACCATCGCCCGGGACGCCCAGGCCGCGGCGTTCCGCTTCTTCACCGTCCGCGACGGCGGCGAGCTGACCCTGCGGGACGTGGAACTGCACAACGGTCGCTCGGCCATCGAGGGCGGCAGCGTGCACGTGGTGCACGGCGCCACCGCCGTGGTGGAACGGGTCACCGTCTCGCAGAGCACGTCGCTGTCGCCCGAGGGCGGCGGTGGCGGCATCTTCAACGACGGCAACATGGTGGTCACCGACTCCACGTTCGTCGGCAACAGCGCCTCCGGCGCCGCGGGCAAGGGCGGGGGCCTGCTCAACGGTGGCGTACTGACGCTGAAGCGCTCCGAGTTCCACCGCAACAGCGCCAACGCGTACGGCGGTGGACTCGGCAACTACCGTGGTGCCGCCGAGGTGGAGAGCGTCTCCTTCACCCAGAACAGCGCCGCTCAGGGTGGCGGGCTGGCCAGCTTCTCGGCCCGGACGAAGGTCTCCGACACCGAACTGCTGAACAACACCGCGCAGATCGGCGGCGGCGCCGCCAACTCCGACGCGGTGCTGGTGATGCGCACGATGACCATCCGCGGCAACACATCCACAGTCAACGGCGGTGGCATCTCCACGGTGAAGGGCCTGACGCCGCTCGACGACAGCGTGGTCGAGGGCAACACCACCCACGGCCTCGGGGCCGGCATCTACGCCGAGAAGGCGAACCTGCTGGTCCGCGGCAGCGACGTCATCGGTAACGAGGCCGTCGGCGCCGCGTCCCAGGGTGGTGGCATCTACGCCACCGCGGGCTCGGTGGCGATCTACACCAGCAAGGTCACCCACAACGCGTCGACCGTGAAGCCCGGCGGCGTCTTCGCCTCCCACGCCCAGGTCAAGATCGACGATGAGAGTGTGGTGGTCGAGAACGAGCCGACCAACTGCGAGGGCAGCCAGGTGCCGATCGCGCACTGCTTCCGCTGAGCGTCGACCCGCGCACCTGAGCGTCGACCCGCGCACCCATCCCGAGCGCGCAGGCGAGCCGCCCCGATGATCAGTCGGGGCGGCTCGCCGCTTCCTGCCCGGACCAGCCGCTGCCGGCCGGCGTCAACCCAACGCGCGCAGGCGGCCGGAGAGGTCGGCGGCGAAGAAGTCGAGGAAGCCGTCCGGGTCGGGGCCCGCGTTCTGCAGGACGATGTGGTCGAAGCCGGCCTCGACGTACGTCCGGACCTTGGCGACGTGCGGTTCCGGGTCCGGGCCGACGGCGAAGAGTTGCCGGATGTGCTTCTCCTCGACGTGCGCGCTGGCCGCGTCGAAGTTGACCGGGTTCGGCAGTTCGCTCATCACCTTCCAACCGGTGACCAACCACCGGCTCGTCTGCAACACCGCCTGCACCGCCTGTTGCTCGTCGGTGGCCCAGGCCAGTGGCACCTCGGCGTAGCTCGGGCCCGAACCCTGTGCGCGTCGGTAGTGCTCGACGATCGACGCGTCCGGTGCGGTGGCGAACAGGCCGTCGCCCAACTCGGCGGCGAGCCGTGCCGACGCCTCACCGCTGGCGGCGACGGCGATCACGGGCAGGGTGTCCGGCAGATCGAAGACCCGGGCGTCCTCCAGTTGCAGGTGCCGGCCCTCGTACGACTGGTAACCGCCCTGCCAGAGCAGCCGGATGATCTCCAGCGCCTCGCGCAGTCGCTCGTGTCGGCCTCGCACGCTGGGGAAGCCCTGCCCGACGACGTGCTCGTTGAGCCGCTCGCCAGCGCCCACCCCGAGCGTGAACCGGCCGTCGGAGATCAGCGCCATGGTCGCCGCGGCCTGCGCGATGATCGCCGGGTGGTAGCGGACGGTCGGGCAGGTGACACCGGTGGCCAGGCGCAGGGTGCTGGTCCTGGCCGCGATGGCGCCGAGCACGCTCCAGGTGAAGGACGAGTGCCCCTGTGCGTCCAGCCAGGGGTGGAAGTGGTCGCTCATCTCGACGAAGTCGAAGCCGGCCCGCTCGGCCAGGACGGCCTGCCGGATGATCTCCTGCGGGCCGTACCCCTCCGAGGCCAGCTTGTAGCCGATCTGCATGGCGTGCCCCCGATGTCCGTCCGACTGACACGCGTCGGTTCCCGGCGGTGCCGCTAACAAACGCCGATGGCACCTGCAAACCAGCCTCCTAGGATGCCGTACGCGGTGTGTCGGGGTCGCGCCACGGCAACCTGAAGCGGGGACCGAAACGGGTCAGCCCGTGCCCCCTGGTCGGGAAGCACGGGCTGACGGGCGTCTGTCCTACTTGGAAGGCTCGGGCAGCTTGCAGTCGACCTTCGGGTTGGCGCCGATGTAGTTCAGCGGCCCGGCCACGATGGTGACCAGGATGGTGCCGGCCTCGGCACAGTTAGTGTCGTCCCCGCTGTAGTAACCGCGCTGGCCACCGGCGATGGCGCCGATCACCAACCAGATCACGACGATGACTCCGAGAATCGAGGTGCCGCGCATCGCTGCCTCCTGAGGGTATGTGGTGGATCTGAGGTGCAGCCGTTGTACCCAATCGGGTCGCGCGGCTAACGGTTACGTGCTACTACCCTCGCCGGATCCTCCGTCCGGCCGATGCCGTCCGCCGTTGTGTACCGCCCGGGCATCCGCCGCCCGCACCGGGTAGCGCCTGTCGGCTATCGGATCGACGACCGACCTCGCCGTCACACGGGTCAGTGGACGTAGAACTGCCTCACGGCCCCGCCGAGGAGGACTCATGGCCCCGTCACCGCCCCTGTACATCGACCGCCCCGAGGACGTCGCGGTCGCGGCCCGCGCGCTGGCGGGCGGCGCGATAGTCGCGGCGGCGTTCGCCAACTTCTACGTCATCGTGACGCGCCCCGACGCGGCCACCGTGCGCCGGGTCAACCTGGCCAAGGGCAGGCCGGTCCACCAGGTCGGCAGCATCACCACCGCGATCGGCCGGATCCCCGGGATGTTCGACTGGACGCGGATCTCGCCGCGGTTGCCGGTCGGTCGGGTGCGGGCGCTGATGGACGCGCTCTACGGGGCGGGGCCGTTCGGCTTCCGCGGGCCCGCGGCGGATCGGCTGCCCGAGCATCTCACCCAGGTCGACCAGGGGTTGCGGACCACCCAGGTGATCGCTCCGGGTCTGACCTGTCCGTCCAACGCCTTCTTCGAGCGGGCGCTCGCCGAGACCGGATCGGATCACCTCTACATCACCTCGGCGAACCGGTCCCGGCATCTCACCGGTGCGGCGGAGGAGCCGGCGCACTGGAAGGCGGGCGCCCTCGCTGCCGACTTCGCCCATCTCGACGATCTGGTGGTGCTGGTGCACCGGGACGAGGCGGCGGCCCGCGCCGCGTACCCGGGCTACCTCGCCACCTCGGTCACCCTGCTCTCCTTCCACGCGCCGGAGGGTGATCTCGAAGAGCCGCCGGTGCTCACCGTGGACCGGCACGGATCGCTGCACCTGGACGACGTCCGCCGCGCCGCCGCGCCGCTGGGCCTGCAGGTGCGCCTGGCGGGCACCGCCCGGCAACGGTTGCAGGTCCGGGGGTACGCCGGGGCGCTGGTGTAGTCGGCCACCCGCGACACCCGTCGGTTCAGTGTGGCGGTGACGGGGCCTCCGCCGGCTTGCCGTAGCTTCGCCGGAAATCCGCGTAGGCCACGCCGGCCAGCACCAGCAGCCCACCGAGGGAGGCGAACACGGGCGGCAGGTACAGCAGGGCGGGCGCGATGGTCAGCAGCGCCAGCACCCCACCGGGTCGCGACCACGACACCCGGCTGAACACCTCGTACTCGAAGGCGGCCCGGCCGGCCAGGAACATCGCCGGGCCGCCGAGGATGACCGCCAGCCAGGCTGGCGGGATCCGTCCCGTCGGCTCGTGCAGCACCAGGTGGAAGCCGGCCGCCGTGGTGACCACGCCGGCGATCATCAGAAGATGGGTGTACGGCGCGCTGAACAGGAACTTGCTGGGCGACTGGGCCGCCTGGATGGCGGTCGGCAGCAGCTCGCCGGACTTGTGCACGTAGATCCGCCAGAGCAGCAGCGTGGTCAGGAACGCCACAGCGAACGCCCCGATGTTCTCGGCCTCGTTGTGCTCCATGCTGAACATGGTGCCGATCGTCAGGATGGCGTCACCGAGCGCGATGATGAAGAACTGCTGGTAGCGCTCGGAGAGATGCTCCGCTGTGACGTTGCGCTGCTGCTCCGGCACCACCCCGAGCCCCGGCACCGGGTACGCGAGCCGGAAACCGATGTAGTCGATGGCGAGCGCGACGGCCCAGCACGTGAGCCGGGCGTCGCCGCTGACGAACGCGCCGATGAGCCACGGGATCGCCGACACCACGAACCAGAGAAAGATGCGGGCCGCCCGACGCTGGGTCTGTGGTTCGCGGCGCACCGCCGGCATCAGGAACAGGCCACGCCCCAGGTGGATCGCCACGTACGTGCCGGCGAAGACGAGACCCCGATCGTTGAACGCCTCCGGGATCGCCGTGGTCATCAGCAGCGCGCCGAACATCACGGCGCTGATCAGCAGCTTGATCTCGGTGCGTTCCGGGTTGTACAGGTCGGTGACCAGCGTGGTGATCGTCCAGGTCCACCAGACGGCGGCCAGCATGATCAGTGCCTGCGCGGCTCGGTGCCAGTCGAGCTGGTCGACCATTCCCCGCGAGATGAGCGCCAGCGCGACCACGTACACCAGGTCGAAGAAGAGTTCGAGGAGGGTGACCCGGCGCGGGCCCTCCGGGTCGCGCACCGGCGGACGGTTGGCCCGCGGCGATCCGGGCTCCGGCGCGGCGAGGTGCACGGGATACTCCTGCGGAACCGCTCGACTCGACGGACCTGTCCGGTCCACCTCAACGGACGGTAACGATCGGTCGACCCCATGATCCCGCGTTCGCCGGTGCTTCCCCCAACCGGGTTGATCGACTCGGTTACCCGCGTGTCGGTGCGGCCCCGCGGGGTGCGGCGAGGGCGTCGACCAGGCGGCGGACCGAGCCGGCCAGGTTCCATCGTTGGGCGAGCTCCAACAGCCGGTCCGCGTCGGCCGGCGCGGTCGGCAGCGCGGTGGGCAGCTCCGGCAGGGGCACGTCCAGGGCGACCCGGACCACCGTCGGCGCGACGCCCAGGTAGTCGCGCGCCGCGGCCAGCTTGGTGCGCAGGCCCGGTGCGAAGGACGAGTCGGAGTCGTCGAGCGCGGCCAGGATGCCGGCGATGCTGCCGTACCGCTCGATCAGTCGGGCGGCGGTCTTGTCGCCGACGCCCGCCACGCCGGGCAACCCGTCACTCGGGTCGCCGCGCAGTGCGGCGAAGTCGGCGTACCTGTCGGCCGGCACGCCGTAGCGGGCCCGCACCGCGGCGTCGTCGCAGTCGTCGAGCTTGGCGACGCCGCGCCCGACGTAGAGCAGCCGGACCGGTCGGGCGTCGTCGACGAGCTGGAACAGGTCCCGGTCTCCGGAGACCACCTCGACCGGGCCCGGCTGGGTCACCGAGAGGGTGCCGAGCACGTCGTCGGCCTCGTAGCCGGTCGCGCCGACAGCGGTGATGCCCACCGCGGCGAGGACCTCCAGGATCATCGGCACCTGCGGGGAGAGGGTGTCCGGAACGATCTCGCCGCCCTGCGGGGCGACCCGGTGCGCCTTGTACGACGGCAGCAGGTCGACCCGCCACGCGGGGCGCCAGTCGTAGTCCAGTGCGCAGATCATGCGGTCGGCGCCCCGCACCCGGATCAGGGTGGCGAGCATGTCGAGGAAGCCTCGTACCGCGTTGACCGGGGTGCCGTCCTCGGCCTTGGCGGCGGACTCCGGAATGCCGAAGTAGGCCCGGAAGTAGAGGCTGGCTGAGTCGATCAGCAGGATCGGGGGTCGGTGTGCCACGCCGGACAGCCTGGCACAACCGTCTGACGATCGGGGGTAGGCCCGGCCGTCGGAGGGTGTCAGCGCCGTTCGTCGTGCTGGTAGACGGTCTCCCGCCGGGCCAGGTGCTGCACGATGTAGCTGGTCACCAGCAGCAGGATCGCGACCACCACCTCGATCCAGGCGGCGAGGCCGTCGGCGACGGTGACGCCGATGATCAGCAGGACCAGGCCGACGAGTGCGATGACCCCGGCCCACAGTTGGCGGCGGCGGCGCGCCACCGCCCGGCTCGACTGGTTCGCTGCCACGTCGGTCCTCCCGGTCGGGGAGTCCGGGCGGCTCCCCGCCTCCAGGCTATGGCTCCCGGTGGCGTTGGACGCGGGAAATGAGGCGCCCACCGCTGCCGGTCGTCGATGCGGAGCGTTCCAATCCGGAACGAACTATAGTCGGAACGGGAACCCATGGAGGTAGCTGGTGCGGCGAGAGGATCTTGCCGATGCGGACTGCGGCATCGCGCAGGCGCTCGGCGTACTGGGGGACTGGTGGACGTTCCTCATCGTCCGCGACGTCGCCGGCGGGACGACCCGCTTCGACGCGCTGCAACGCGAGCTGGGGGTGAGCCGGCGGGCGCTGACCGAACGCCTCGCCGCCCTGGTCGAGCACGGTGTGCTGGAGCGCCGACCGTATTCGCGACACCCACCCCGGTACGACTACCTGCTCACCGCGAGGGGCGAGGGGCTGTTGCCGGTGCTGATCGCGCTGCAGGACTGGGGGACGAGGCACCTCATGGGTGGCGGTGACCTGACCGCGACGGCCGATGCCGGCTCGGCCGAGGCTCGCCGTGCCCACGACCTGGTCGGTCGGCGGGTGCCCGAGGTCGTCCTGCCCGCCGCCGACGGGCGGCCGGTCGCGGTGGCCGCGACGGACGCGTGGACCGTGCTCTACCTGTTCCCCGGGGCGTACGCGCCGGGGACGCAGGGCCATCCGCCCGGCTGGACGGAGATCCCCGGGGCCCGGGGGTGCACCCTGGAGTCGACCACGTACGCCAAGCGTCATCCGGACTTCCAGGCCGCAGGTGTTCGGGTGTGCGGCATCAGCACCCAGCGGCCCGACCAGCTCGCCGACTTCGCCGCGTACGCCGAACTGCCGTTCCCGCTGCTGTCCGACGTGGACGGTCGGCTGGCGGCGGGGCTGTCGCTGCCCGTGTTCCGCGCGGGCGGGGTGACCCGGTTCAAGCGGCTGACGCTGCTGCTCGACCCGACGGCGGTGGTGCGGGCCGTGCAGTTCCCGGTCACCGACCCGGCCGGCTCGGTGCAGGAGATGCTCACCCTGGTCCGCGAGCACGCAGGGGCCCCCGGCTGACGCTGTCGCGTCGACCGGGGACCCTACGAGCCGTCGACCGGGCCCTGCGGGCCGGGCGCGGCGTCAGGCCGGGAGCGTCCAGCGCTGGTTGGCGCCGGCGAAGCAGTCCCAGATCTGCAACCGGGTGCCGTCGGCGGAGCTGTTGTCGCTGGCGTCGAGGCACTTGTTCGACTGCGGGTTGCGCAGCGTGCCGTTGGACTGCGCCTGCCAGACCTGCGCGCCGCTGCCGTTGCAGTCCCAGAGCTGGACCTTCGCGCCGTTGGCGGTGGAGCCGCTGGTGATGTCGGCGCACTTGCCGAGGGCGCGCAGCGTGCTGTCGCTGGACACGGTCCAGGTCTGCGCGTTGCTGCCGTTGCAGCCCCAGAGCTGGATGGCCGCGCCGTTGGCGGTGCTCGCCGACGCCACGTCGACGCACTTGCCGCCGATCCCGGTGATCCGGCCGGTACGCCCGGTCGGCGGCGGGGTGGTGCCGCCCATGATGGTGTCGTACATGGCGCTGAGCAGTGAGGTCGAGCCGCTGGTGTCCTGCGACAGCTCCCAGTTCATCACGCCGCCGGCGTTGGCCAGCGCCCACTGCGTCTTGCGCTTGACCGTCGGGATGCCGTTCCAGCACTGCTGGCTGCCGCCGATGGTGGCGCAGTCCCGGTTGGCGTTCGCCGGGTCGAGTCCGACCAGGTACGAGTAGTTGTAGTAGACGGGGCGGCTGTAGAACGGGATGCCGAGGACGGCCTTGCTGGCCGGCAGGCCGCGGGCCTTCCACAGGTTGATGCTGTTGATCGACCAGTCGTAGTTGGCGTGCGGGCTGCCGCCGTCGTACGCCATGATGTTGAGCCAGTCGACCTGGTTGAAGACTGCCGTCTGCACGCCCTGCATGCTGCCGCCCTCGGAGACCACTGCGGCGGTGAGCAGCTTGCCGCGACTGTGCAGGGCGCTGCTGAGCTGCGTCATGAGCGCCGTGTAGTTGTTGGCCGAGGCGCCCGGGTCGGGGTATTCCCAGTCCATGTCGACGCCGTCCAGGTTGTACTGGTTGACGAAGTTGACCAGGTTGTTGACGAAGTTGGTGCGGCTGGTGGCGTTGGCGGCGAGCGCCTCGAAGGCCGAGTCGTTGCCGTCGTTCCAGCCGCCGACGGCGATGGAGACCTTGACGTTGTTGGCGTGCCCCTGCGAGACCAGCGAGGAGAGCCGGGCGCCGTCGACCCCCTGCAGGCTGCCGTTGCTGTTGGGCAGGATGAAGGCGTAGTTGATGTGGGTGAGCTTGTTGTACTGAATGGTGTTGATGTTGCCGGCCCAGGAGGGCATGTAGCCGACGCTCTTGAAGTTGTTCGGCAGCACGACGGCCTGCGCGGGGGCGCTGGTGACGGTGAGGGTGGCGCCGGCCGTGGCCAGCGCGAGCAGGCCGGCGGCGAGGGCGCGGCGCAGTGGTGAGGACATCGGGGGCCTTCCCGTGGGCGGGGGACGACACCGCCCGCGCAGGGTTGTCGCGGGCGGGGGGTGCGGGACGCAGGGACGGGTGGGCCTCGAGGCAGCCAAATCTTAAAGAGTGTTAACTGTCCGAGTCAATCAACATCTGTGGATTTCCGGCCGACTGGTGTCGATATGGGGTTTGCCCAAACGACCGTTAAGCTGACGGGGTGGGAATCGACGAGCTGTATCCGCCCGACCGGCTGATCGCCGCGCAGCGCGCCACTGCCGCCGCCGGCCTGGACGCCCTGCTGCTCACACCCGGTTCCGACCTGCGGTACCTCACCGGGTACGACGCCCACGCGGGGGAGCGGCTGACCTGCCTGGTACTGCCCGCCGAGGGCGAGCCGACCCTCGTCGTGCCCCGGCTCGAGCGCCCGGCCGCCGAGGCGTCCCCAGCGCCGGCGACCGGGGTACGCATCGTCGACCACGTCGACGGCACCGACCCGTACCCCCTTGTCGTCGCCGCCCTCGACGGCCCGGTCGCGGCGGTCGGGCTCGCCGACCGGATGTGGGCCGAGCAGGTCCTCGCCCTGCGCGCGGCGCTGCCCGACGCCGCCCAACGACTCGCCGGGGAGGTGCTGCGCGAGCTGCGGATCCGCAAGTCCCCGGCGGAGATTGCGGCACTCGCCGAGGCCGGCGCGGCGATCGACGAGGTGCACCTGCGGATGGGCGAGTGGCTGCGCCCCGGTCGCACCGAGGCCGAGGTCGCCACCGACATCGCCGCGGCGATCCGCGCCGCCGGGCACGTCACCGTCGACTTCGTCATCGTGGCGGCCGGGCCGAACGGTGCCAGCCCGCACCACGGCACCTCCGACCGGCCGATCGGCGCCGGCGAGCCGGTGGTTGTCGACATCGGCGGCACGATGGCCTCGGGCTACCGCTCGGACTGCACCCGCACCTACGTGGCGGGCGGCCCGGCGCCGGCCGACTTCCTGGACTACTACGCGGTGCTGCGCGACGCCCAGCGCGCCGCCGTCGAGGCGGTACGACCCGGAATCACCGGCGCGGCGGCCGACGCCGCGGCCCGCACGCCCATCGCCGCCGCCGGCTACGGCCCCGCGTTCCTGCACCGCACCGGCCACGGCATCGGTCTGGACGGGCACGAGGAGCCGTACCTGGTGGACGGCAACGACCGACCCCTCGACGCCGGCATGGCGTTCTCCATCGAACCGGGCATCTACCTGGCGGGCCGGCACGGCGCCCGCATCGAGGACATCGTCGTCTGCACAACGGACGGCGTGCAACGGCTCAACACCACCCCCACGGAGCTCATCGCGCTATGACTGTCGACCGGATCCTCCCCACCGACGAGGCCCACGACCTGCTGGGTCTCGCCACCGAGCTCGCCGACGGCGAGCTCGCGCCGAAGGCCGCGGCCTTCGAGGAACGCGCCGAGTTCCCCCGCGAGGTGCTGCGGACACTGGGCCGGGCCGGCCTGCTCGGCCTGCCCTACCCCGAGGAGTACGGCGGCGCGGCGCAGCCGTACGAGGTGTACCTGCAGGTGCTGGAGATCCTGGCCAGCCGCTGGCTGGCCGTCGCCGAGGCGGTCAGCGTGCACACCCTGTCCTGCTACCCGGTGGCGGCGTTCGGCAGCGACGAGCAGCGCAAGCTGCTGCCGGACATGCTCGGTGGCGAGTTGCTGGGCGCGTACTGCCTCTCCGAGCCGCAGGGTGGCTCGGACGCGGCGGCGCTGACCACCCGGGCGGACCGCGACGGCGACGCGTACCTGGTCTCCGGCACCAAGGCGTGGATCACCCACGCCCGGACGGCCGACTTCTACAACGTCTTCTGCCGCACCGGCGGGTCCGGCCCGAAGGGGATCTCCTGCCTGCTCGTCGACGCGGGCACGGCCGGCATCACCCCGCAGGCGGCCGAGCGGACGATGGGGCTGCGCGCCTCCCCGGTGGCGCAGATCGCCTTCGACGAGGCGCGGGTGCCGGCCGACCGGCTGATCGGCGGCGAGGGGGTGGGCTTCACCATCGCGATGTCCGCACTGGACTCCGGCCGGCTGGGCATCGCGGCGTGCGCGGTCGGGCTGGCCCAGGCCGCCCTTGACTACGCGGTGTCCTACGCCCGGGAACGGCAGCAGTTCGGGCGCTCCATCATCGACTTCCAGGGGCTCGGGTTCCTCCTCGCCGACGCGGCCACCCAGATCTCCGCCGCCCGCGCGCTGACCCTGGCGGCGGCCCGGCTGCGCGACGCCGGCCGCCCGTACGCGATCGAGGCGGCCAAGGCGAAGCTCTTCGCCACCGACATGGCGATGCGGGTGACCACCGACGCGGTACAGGTGCTCGGCGGCGCGGGTTACGTGGCCGACCACCCGGTGGAGCGGTACATGCGCGAGGCGAAGGTCTTGCAGATCGTGGAGGGCACCAACCAGATCCAGCGGATGGTGATCTCCCGGGCGCTGGCCAAGGACTGACGACGGTGCGTGGTGGCGCGGCTGCGGTGGGTGCGGTACGGCCCGTCGCAGCCCGCCACCCGGGTACCTCGTCGCCGTGCGGCGGTTTTCCCGGTAGGTTGCACGCCGTGGAGGAGATCGACCGCGCTATCGTCGCCGCGCTGACCGCCGACGGCCGTCTGTCGTACACCGACCTGGCCGAGAGGGTGGGGCTGTCGGTGTCCGCTGTGCACCAGCGGGTCCGCCGGCTGGAGCAGCGTGGAGTGATCAAGGGGTACGCCGCCCGGGTGTCGTTCGAGGCGCTGGACCTGCCGCTGACCGCGTTCGTGGCGATCCGGCCGTTCGACCCGTCGCAGCCGGACGACGCCCCGGAGCGGCTGGCCCACCTACCGGAGATCGACTCCTGCTACTCGGTGGCGGGGGAGGACTTCTACCTGCTGCTGGTGCGGGTGGCCAGCCCCACCGACCTGGAGCGGGTGCTCCAGGAGATCCGCACCTCGGCGAACGTTACGACCCGCACGACTGTGGTGTTGTCCACGCCGTACGAGAACCGCCCGCCGAAGATCAGCGCTGCGGTGCCGAGTCGGTCGCGGTCCCGGGCGCCGGAGGAGCCGGCTGGTTCCACCGCAGGATGACCTGCCGGCCGTGTTCGTGACCGAGCGCGCTGACCGTCGCGGTCTCCAGGCGTAGCCGTCCGCCGGCGGACGGGGGCAGGCCGATCCAGCGGGCGCCGAGCACCCGCAGGCTGTGCGCGTGCCCGACAAGCGCGACGGTGCCCCGGTCGAGCAGCGGGGTGACGCGGGCCAGCACCCGGTCGAGCCGTTCGCCCACCTGCGCGGGGGACTCCCCGCCGGGGCAGCCGTCGGTCCAGATGTTCCAGTGCGGATCGTCGTCGTGGATGTCGACGGTGGTGCGACCCTCGTACTCGCCGTAGTTCCACTCGCTGAGGTCCTCGTCGACGCCGTCGACGGTGAGCCCGGCCAGTTGCGCGGTGCGCAGCGCCCGGGAGCGGGGGCTGGCCAGCACGGTGACGAAGCGCCGGCCGGCCAGGAACGCGGCAAGGGTGCGGGCCTGTCGCTCGCCGTCGGGGGTCAGCTCCAGGTCGGTGTACGAGGTGTGCCGCAGGCTGGCGCTCCAGGTGGTCTCGCCGTGCCTGATCAGCAGGAGCTCTCCCATGCGGTCAGTTAACCATCGTGGGGCTGGGCCGACAGGCGACCCACCCACAACCTATCTTCCTAGGACGCCTTACGGGGTGTGCCGACCGGCACCACCGGTTTCGGCACCCGGAGACCGGGCAAGCGAGCCGGGACAACCGCCAGACCGAGGAGGCGAGATGAGCTTCACCGAGAAGGCAAAGAACAAGGCTGAGCAGATGGCCGGCGCCGCGAGGGAGCGCGTCGGCGACATGACCGACAACGAGCGGATGCGTGGCGAGGGCGCCAGCCAGCAGAGCGACGCGCGCGCCAAGCAGGCCGGTCAGAACGTCAAGGACGCCGGTCGCAACGTGAAGGACTCCTTCACGAAGTGACCTGAGCGGTCCGCGGGTCCCCGGGTGGCACTGCCGCTCGGGGACCCGTCGTGTGCTGCGGCTAGTGTCGGCAGGTGACCGTGCTGCGATCCCTGGTGTTGTTCGCGCTGGCCGCGCTGGCCGAGATCGGCGGTGCCTGGCTGGTCTGGCAGGGCTGGCGGGAGCAGCGCGGGCTGTGGTGGATCGCGGCCGGTGTGGTCGCGCTGGGCTGCTACGGCTTCGTCACGACGTTCCAGCCGGACGCGAACTTCGGCCGGATTCTGGCCGCGTACGGCGGGGTGTTCGTGGCCGGGTCGTTGGGCTGGGCGATGGTGGTGGACGGCTTCCGCCCGGACCGGTGGGACGTGACCGGCGCGGCGCTCTGCCTGCTCGGCGTGGCCGTCATCATGTACGCCCCGCGCGGCACCCCCGCGTAACCCCGTCCCTGTCCCTGTCCCTGTCCCTGTCCCGCGCTGAAACTGCAAGATCGGCGGGGCAGAGCGGGGCAGTGAGCGCCTTTCGCGTCTGCGATGATCTGCGGCGTGATCCGACCCCGGCTTCGCCAGTTGTGGTGTGGCGTCCTGGTTGTGGTGGGCCTTGTCGGCGGTGTCGGGTGCACGGCGTCGCGGGTGCCGCCGACGGAGCAGCCGGTCTTCGTCGGCTCGTCCGCCTCTGCGGCGGTGCCGTCGGCCAGCACCACGTCAGCGCCTGCGGTTCCGACGCCAACGGCTTCCGCCACCCCGCAGGCTGTCCCGGGGGCGACGCGGGTGGGGACCAGGGCGCCAGTCGTGAATCACGGGCCGCGCACCGGGGCCAAGGTGGCGCTCACCTTCGACGCGGACATGACCGACGGGATGCTGGCCAGCCTGCGTGCCGGCCGGGTGACGTCGTACGCGAACCTGCGCATCCTTGACCTGTTGGAGCGGGAGCGGGTGCCGGCGACGTTCTTCCTGACCGGCAAGTGGGTGCAGCGGTATCCGGACGTGACCCGGCGGATCGCCGGCAATCCGCGCTTCGAGTTGGCCAACCACACCTACGGGCACGCGGCGTTCACCGCTGACTGTTATGACCTGCCTCGGCTGCCGGTCGACCAGTTGGCCCGCGATGTGGCGAAGACGTTCGAGGTGATCGAGCCGTACGGGGGTCGGCAGACCCGGTACTTCCGGTTCCCGGGGTTGTGCCACGACGCGGCGGCGCTTGACGCGTTGGCGCCGCTGGGTGTGACGGTGGTCGACGGGGACGTGGTCAGCGGTGATCCGTTCGCGACGGCGTGGAAACCGTTGGTGCGGGCGGTGTTGGACCACGTCCGCCCCGGGTCGGTGGTGATCATGCATGTGACCGAGGCGAACGCGGCGATGACCGATGAGGCGTTGCCGCACATCCTGGCCGGGTTGCGGGAGCGGGGGTTGGCGCCGACGCCGTTATCCGAGGTGCTGGCCGGCGCCTGAGATTCAGCCTTCCCGCACGTCGTCGACGGTCAGGACGATCTTGCCGCGGCGGGGTCCGTGCTCGGCCGTCCGGTGTGCGTCGGCCGCCTTCTCAAGCGGGAAGGCGGCTTCGATCGGCACCGTGAACCGGCCCTCGGTGAAGAGTGCGGCTGCGGCGGGCAGGCCGTGGCGGCCGTCGGGTTCGCCGGCCAGTTGCCCCATGGAGAGGCGGACGCCGTGCGTGGGGGCGGTGAAGTCGGCCAGGGTGAGCACCGCTGTCGGGTCGCCGGTGAGGTCGAGCAGTTCGGTCAGGGAGCCGGCGCCGGCGACGTCGAGGGCGCGGTCGATCCGGGTCACGCCCTGGGCGTCGAGGCGGCTCGTGAGGTCGGGGCCGTAGGTGACTGGTGTGGCCCCGAGGTGGCGGAGGAAATCGTGGTTGTCGGCGCGGGCGGTGCCGACGACGTGTGCGCCGCGGGCGGCGGCGAGTTGGACGGCGATGCTGCCGACGCCACCGGCGGCGCCGTCGATGAGCAGCGTCATGCCGGGGCGTAGGTCCAGCAGGTCGAGGGCCCGGGTGGCGGTCTCGATGCTGGTGCCCGCCGCGCCCGCCTGGGCCCACGGCATGGTGGTGGGCTTGTGCGCCCAGAGCTGCAGTACCGCGAACTGTGCGCTGGCGCCGCCGAGTGTGGCCAGCTCGACGATGCCGAAGACATGGTCGCCGAGGGTCACGCCGTCGACGTCGTCGCCGATCTCGTCGACGATGCCGGCCGCGTCGACGCCGGGGATGTGTGGCAGCGGCAGTTGGGCGCTCATCGGGGTGCGGCCGGAGCGGAGGCCGACGTCGACGGGGGAGACCCCGGCGGCGTGGACGCGGATGCGGATCTGGCCGGTCCGGGGCCGTGGCGCGTCGGTGGTGTCGAGGTGGAGTACCTCGGGACCGCCGAACCGGTCGTACTGCACGGCGAACATCAGCGGGCTCCTCTGCCTAGGGTGACGTGGTGGTGGTCGTACCGTAGGCCGGAAACGGAGCGGGTGTTCCGCTGTGGGGTCAAGTGAGAGGGGGCCGGTCGGAGATGTCTCAGATGCAGCGTGCCGATGCCCGGTCCAACCGTGATCGGGTGGTGGTGGCGGCCCGGGAGGCGTTCGCGTCGGCGGGGCTTGAGGTGCCCATGCGGGAGGTGGCGCGACGGGCGGGGGTCGGTGTGGCGACCCTGTACCGGCATTTCCCGACGCGTACGGAGTTGGTCGCGACGGTCCTGGCCGAGCGTGTCGAGGACTGCGGTGTGCGGATGCGCCGCGCGCTCGACGACCCGGATCCGTGGCGGGCGCTGTCGGGGGTGGTGCGCGAGTTCGCCGAGCGGCAGATCCATGACCGGGCGCTCAACGAGGCGTTGTTGGGTCCGGGTGAGGTGAGTGCCGCTTTCCAGGTTGAGCGGCGGGAGCACGCGCAGGCGTTGAACGTGCTGGTCGTGCGGGCGCGGGCGGCGGGTGTGCTGCGCGACGGCGTCGATGTTGACGACGTCCGGGCCGGCCTGCTGGCCATCGCGTCGCTACGGCGGTTGCCGGCGACGACGAGCGCCCGGGTGATCGGTAGGGTCGCGGGCCTCGCCCTCGCCGGTATCCGTGCCTGACGGTGGTCAGTCGTCGCGGTGGTCGGCCCACCACTGCTGGCCGTCGGCGGGGAGGGTGTCGATCGGGTCGTAGTAGGCGTAGCGCTTGTTGAGCGCCTCCAGGTCGGCGGATTCGATGGAGGTGCGGTAGTTCTTCGTCCAGTAGGAGATGCCGCGCTCGCGGTCGTAGTCGGTGAGCATGTGCACCCAGCGCTTGCCGACGAAGGGGACGTCGCAGACGATGCGGGGGGTGGCGTAGCCGGGGAGGTAGCCCATGATGTCGTGCTGGAGTTGCTGGGCGTGCCAGACCGGGACCCGCCAGTGTTCGGCGTTGGGGATCATGTCGCACATGTAGAAGTAGTACGGCAGGATTCCGGCTTCGCCTTGCAGGGCGAAGCAGAGGTCGAGCAGTTCCGGGGTGGTGGCGTTGACGCCGCGCATGAGGACGCCCTGGTTGCGGACGTCGCGGACGCCGACGTCGAGGGCGGTCTGGGCGGCCTTGGCGACCAGTGGGGTGAGCGACTGGGCGTGGTTGACGTGGGTGTGAATGGCGAGGTTGACGCCGCGTCGGGCGGCGGTGCGGGCGACGCGTTCCAGGCCTTCGACGACGTCGGGCTGCAGCCAGTGTTGGGGCAGGCCCATGAGGGCCTTGGTGGCGAGTCGGATGTCGCGGACCGTCTCCAGTTCCAGCAGCCGCATGAGGTACGACTCGAGGTTGCGCCAGGGGACGTTGGCCACGTCGCCGCCGGAGACGACCACGTCGCGGACGCCGGGGTGGGCCTTGAGGTAGGCGATGTGGGCGTCGTAGCGGTCGACGGGCTTGAGGGTGAGTTTGAGTTTGTCGACGGCGGGGGTGGAGTTGCCGACGAGGTCCATCCGGGTGCAGTGCCCGCAGTACTGGGGGCAGGTGGAGAGCAGTTCGGCGAGGACCTTGGTGGGGTAGCGGTGGGTGAGCCCTTCGGCGACCCACATGTCGTGTTCGTGGAGGCTGTCGCGGCTGGCGTAGGGGTGTGAGGGCCAGTCGGTGCGTCGGTCGGAGGCGACCGGAATCATGTAGCGGCGGATGGGGTCGGCGAGCAGCGCCTCGGTGGTGGGGGTCGCGAACGGCACCATCGTGTTGATCATCTGGGGTGGCACCAGCATGGACATGGTGGCCAGGGCCTTCTGGTCGGCCTCGAGGTCGGCGTAGAAAATGTCGTCGATCAGGTCACCGAAGACGTTGCGGAGCTGCTTGATGTTCTTGACGCAGTTGACGCGCTGCCACTGGGCGGATTCCCACTGGTCGCGGGTGACGTGGCGCCAGCCGGGGAAGCGGGTCCAGTCGGGTTCGACCAGGGGGCGGCGGTGGTATTCGTAGGGCTGCCCGGCGGTCGGTGCGGCGACCGGGGCGTGACGGGGTTGAGGGATGGTCTCAACCGGTTGGGTCTGGGTCACGGCCCCTCCTCGGTGTTGCGGATGTTCGACGGGCCCGAAGGCTACTGGAAAATATTCGGTACAGAAACTAGTCTGCCGTAAGTTTTCCCGTTACGCGAGCCTTGACCGGGGCTTCGGGCGGCTGGGCAGGGGAGGTTGGCGTGACGTCACCGGTGGGACTGCACCGCGTCGTGCAACCGGCGGGGGTGCTGCCGCAGGCGGCCTGGCGCTTGGACACGTCGGCGGCGATCGCGCCGAACGAGGTGCGGATCCGGGTGCAGCGGCTGAACCTGGACGCGGCGAGCTTCCGGCAGTTGTCGGAGAAGCACGGTGGGAACGGTGACGCGGTCCGCGCCGAGGTGCTGGAGATCATCGCCACCCGGGGGAAGATGCAGAACCCGGTGACCGGGTCGGGTGGGATGCTGATCGGCACGGTCGAGGAGGCCGGTCGGCGGTCCCCGCTGGGGCTCAGGGCGGGGGAGCGGGTCGCCACCCTGGTGTCGTTGACGTTGACGCCGCTGGTGATCACCGACGGGTTGGCCCGCTGGGACGGGCGCAGCGAGCAGGTGCCCTGCGACGGGTGGGCGATCCTGTTCGCGCGGTCCATCGCCGCGGTGCTGCCCGACGACGAGGACCCGCAGTTGTCCCTCGCCGTGCTGGACGTGTGCGGGGCGCCCGCGCTGACCGCCCGGGTGGTGTCGCGCTATGTCGAGGAGCGTCGGCGTACCGGTGATCCGACGCCGGTGCGGGTCGCGGTGATCGGCGGGGCCGGTAAGAGCGGGTCGCTGTCTCTCGCGGCGGCGCGGCGGGCGGGCGCCGCCCGTACCGTCGGGGTGGTGCCGGTGGCGGCGGAGCGCGACGCGCTGACGGCCGCCGGCCTGGCGTCGGACGTGGCGTTGGCCGACGCGCGCGACCCGGTGGGGTTGTCCACGGCGGTGACCACCGCGCTGGGTGTGCCGGCGGACGTGACCGTGGTGTGCGTGGACGTGCCGGGGTGTGAGCACGGGGCGGTGCTGGCGACCGCGGACGGCGGCACAGTGATCTTCTTCTCGATGGCGACGAGCTTCTCCGCGGCCGCGTTGGGCGCGGAGGGGTTGGCGGCGGACGTGACGATGCTGGTGGGCAACGGGTACGTGCCGGGGCACGCGGAGTTGGCGTTGGGGCTGCTGCGGGCCGAGCCCGGGGTGCGTCAGCTGTTCGCGGCGCGGGTCGCGGCAGACTGAGGTCATGACGAACCCCTCGACGTTGTACCGCGGCGGCGTGCTGCACTGCCCCGCCGACCCGAGCGCCACCGCGCTGCTGGTGTCCGGTGGGCGAATTGCCTGGTTGGGGACCGACGGTGACGCGCCGCCGGCCGACCGGGTGGTGGACCTGGGCGGGGCGTTGGTGACGCCGGCGTTCGTCGACGCGCACGTGCACGCCACCGACACCGGGTTGACGTTGTCCGGGCTGGACGTGTCCGGGGTCCGGTCGGCGGGGCAGTTGCTCGACGCGGTGGCCGGGTTCGCGGCGGGTCTGCCGGCGGACGCGGTGGTGCTGGGGCACGGTTGGGACGAGTCGGCCTGGTCGGATGCGACGTTGCCGGACGCGGCGGCGCTGGACCGGGCGGCCGGTGGTCGGCGGGTGTACCTGTCGCAGGCGTCGATCCACTCGGCGTTGGTGTCGTCGGCGTTGCTGGCGGCCTGCCCCGAGGCCGAGCGGGCGGCCGGGTACGACGCGTCGGGATGGTTGCGGCGCGACGCGCACCATGTGGTGCGGGCGGCCGCGCAGGGGTCGGTGAGTCGGGCGCAGCGGGTGGCGGCCCAGCGGGTGGCGCTGGCCCACGCGGCGTCGTTGGGCATCGCGGCGGTGCACGAGTGCGGTGGTCCGCAGATCTCCGACGAGGAGGACTTCACCGGTCTGCTGGGCATCTCCGGTGCCGGGTTGCCGGAGGTGTACGGGTACTGGGGCGAGTTGGGTGGCGCGGCGCGGGCCCGGGAGTTGGGCGCGGTCGGCGCCGGCGGGGACCTGTTCGCCGACGGGGCGTTGGGGTCGCGCACGGCGCACGTGTCGCAGCCGTACGGCGACGGTGACGGCTGCGGGCACGGGTACCTGTCGACCGAGCAGGTGCGCGATCACCTGTTGGACTGCGCGGCGCACGGCATGCAGGGCGGGTTCCACGCGATCGGTGACGCGGCGATCGGCACCGTCCTGGACGGTTTCGCGGCGGCGGCGCGGACGGTGGGTGTGGAGCGGTTGCGGGCGGCCCGGCACCGCATCGAGCACGCGGAGATCATGAACAAGCGGTTGATCGCGCGGTTCGTGGAGTACGGGGTGGTGGCGAGCATGCAGCCGGCATTCGACCGGTTGTGGGGTGGCGCGGGCCGGATGTACGAGACGCGGTTGGGGTTGGACCGATCGTTCAAGTCGAACCCGATGGGTGCCATGCACTCGGTGGGGGTGGCGTTGGCGTTCGGGTCGGATTCGCCGGTGACGCCGCTGGACCCGTGGGGGTCGGTGCGGGCGGCGGCGGCGCATCACAACCCGGCGCAGCGGATGGGTGTGCGTTCGGCGTTCGCGGCGCACACCCGTGGCGGGTGGCGGGCGGTGCACCTGGACGTCGAGGGGGTCCTGGCGCTGGGTGCGCCGGCGACGTTCGCGGTGTGGTCGACGCCGGCGGGGGTGCAGCGGGGTCTGCCGGTGCTGCTGGCCGAGGACCCGGAGTTGCGGGGTCCGGACGACCCGACGCCGCTGCCGGTGTGTCGGCGCCTGGTGCTGCGCGGTGAGGTCATCTATGAGGAAGGGTCGTCATGACCGGGAAGCTTGATCTTGATCCGGTGCTGGTGACGCGGGCGCGGGAGTTGGCGCGTCGGGCCGGGCAGCCGGTGGTGGACCTGGCGCGGAGCCACACCACGGTGTCGGTGGAGCGGGCGGTCCTGCGGTTGGCCGGGGTGACCGGCGCCGACCCGGACGGCATTCCGTGGGTGAACCGGCTCGTCGACGCGGTCGCCGTGGACGTGGGGTTGGGCCACGGGGTGGCGGTGCCGGTGTTCGACGCCCTGGTCCGTGAGGGCAGCACCGACGTGACGTTGCTGGCGCAGAAGGCCGCCGCCGGTTCGGTGCGGTTCACCCAGCCCACCGGGCGGGCGGCTACGGCCGCCCGGGCGGCGGCGCGGAAGGCCGTCGGCGCGGGTATCCGGCGCATCGACCGGCGGCGCGCCGAGCGCGACCGTCTGGTGAAACGCCACGGCGACCCGGCGCAGCGGCCGTGGATCTACCTGATCGTGGCGACGGGCGACATCTACGAGGACATTCCGCAGGCGCAGGCGGCGGCGCGGGCCGGCGCGGACGTGATCGCGGTGATCCGTTCCACCGGGCAGTCGTTGCTGGACTACGTGCCCGAGGGCGCGACCCGGGAGGGCTTCGCCGGCACGTACGCCACGCAGGAGAACTTCCGGCTGATGCGCGCGGCGTTGGACGAGTCGTCGAAAGAGGTGGGCCGCTACGTGCGGTTGACCAACTACGCGTCCGGGCTGTGCATGCCGGAGATGGCGACCCTGGCCGGGTTGGAACGCCTCGACATGATGTTGAACGACTCGATGTACGGGATCCTGTTCCGCGACATCAACCCGGTGCGCACGTTCGTCGACCAGCGGTTCTCCCGGCAGGTGCACGCCCGCGCCGGGATCATCATCAACACCGGTGAGGACAACTACCTGACCACCGCCGACGCGGTCGACGAGGCGCACACGGTAACGGTGTCGCAGCTGCTCAACGAGTTCTTCGCCCACGAGGCGGGGTTGGCGGACTGGCAGTTGGGGTTGGGGCACGCGTTCGAGATCAACCCGGAGGTGCCGGAGTCGTTCCGGTTGGAGCTGGCGCACGCGTTGCTGGCCCGGGAACTGTTCCCGGACGCGCCGTTGAAGTGGATGCCGCCGACGAAACACATGACCGGTGACGTGTTCCGGGGCAACCTGCTCGACGGGTTCTTCAACCTGGCCGGGGCGCTGACCGGTCAGGGCATCCTGCTGGTGGGGATGATGACCGAGGCGGTGGTGACGCCGTGGCTGTCCGACCGGGACATCGCCCTGCAGAACGTGCGTTACGTGCTGGGCGCGGCCGGTGGGCTGCACGAGGACTTCGTGCCCGCGCCGGGCGGGTTCATCCGCCGCCGCGCCAACCAGGTCCTGGGTGAGGCACTGGACCTGCTGGAACGCATCGGGGAGCAGACGCTGCTCACGGCGATCGCCGAGGGCACCTTCGGGATCATGAAGCGGCCCGCAGACCGGGGCAAGGGCCTCTCCGGGGTCGCCGCGCACGAGGCCGACTACTGCAACCCGGCCACCGACATCCTGGAGGCGGCGGCATGAGCAGCAAGGCGATCGTGCGCCCGTACGGGGACACCACCGGCGACGGGATGGTGCAGGTGTCGTTCACCCTGCCGGTGACCCACGACAAGCGCGCCGAGGGCGCGGCGGTGCAGTTGGCCAACAAGATGGGCATCGACCCGGCGATGGTCGTGCACGCCAAACCGATGGGCGACGGGTTCACGTTCTTCGTCGTCTACGGGCGGGTCAACCACCTGGTCGACCTCAACGCCGTGCAGGTGGTGGAACGGGACTTCGCGCTGCTGTCGGCGAAGGACGTCAACACGGTCATCAAGCAGCGGTTGCGACGCAAGCTGTCAGTGGTCGGGGCGTGCATCGGCACCGACGCGCACACAGTGGGCATCGACGCGATCCTCAACGTCAAGGGCATCGCGGGGGAGAAGGGCCTGGAGTACTACCGGGAGTTGAAGGTCACCAACATGGGCGCGCAGGTCAGCGTGCCGGAGCTGGTGGAGACCGCCCGGGCGGAGAAGGCCGACGCGGTGCTCGTGTCGCAGGTGGTCACCCAACGCGACGCGCACCTGCACAACACCCGGGAGATGTCCGCCGCGTTCCGGGAGGCGATGCCGGCGGGGCGGCGGCCGCTGCTGATCGTCGGCGGTCCCCGCTTCGACGAGACGATGACCGACGAGTTGGGCGTGGACCGGATCTTCGGTCGGGGCACCACTCCGGGCGAGGTGGCCAGCTACCTCGTGCACGCCCTGATCACGCAACGGAAGGCGATGGCATGACCGACGCACGGCTCGGGTTGACGGTGACGCACCGGCGGTATGTGCCGTACTCGCACGCCCACTACGCGGGCAACCTCGTCGACGGGGCGTACGCCCTCGGGTTGTTCGGCGACGTCGCCACTGAAGTGTGCATCCACACCGACGGCGACGAGGGCCTGTTCGCCGGGTACTCCGACGTGCGGTTCCACGCGCCCATCCACGCCGGCGACGTGGTGCAGGTGACCGCGCAGGTGTCGCGGGTGGGCACCCGCAGCCGCACCCTGGAGTTGAGCTGCGCGGTGGTGTGCCGGGGCCGCCCGGACCGTTCCGCGTCGGCCGCCGAGGTCCTCGACCCGCCGATCGTGGCGGTCACCGCGACCGGCACCGTGGTCGTCCCCGCCGCCAGCGTGAGTCGCGAGGAGTGAGCAGGGGTTGCGAGCCCCGCAGTCGCGAACAGGGAAACTCGTGACCCTGGCGGTCTGCGCGGACGTCGGCTCCACGTACACGAAGGTGGCGGTGGTGGACCTGGCCGCCGGTGTCCTCGCCGGCGCGGCGTCGGCGCCCACCACGGTCGGCACCGACGTGCTGCACGGCCTGGACGCCGCGGTCGCGGCGGCCACCGCCGGGCTCGGGGTCCGCGACGTGCCCTGGTACGTGTGCTCGTCGGCCGGCGGTGGGCTGCGGCTGGCCGTGATCGGCTACGAGCCGCTGGTCACCGCGCAGGCCGGCCGCCGGGTCGGGTTGTCCGCCGGCGCGCACGTGGTGCACGTCGCAGCCGGTCGGCTCGGCGCGGCCGACCTGACGGCGTTGCGGGCCGCCCGATGCGACGTGGTGCTGCTCGTCGGCGGCACCGACGGCGGCGACACCGACACCATCACCCACAACGCCACCCGCCTGGCCCGCGCCCGGTGGCGCAGACCCGTGGTGTACGCGGGCAACGCCGACGTGCGCGATCAACTGACCGGGCTGCTGCGCGACGCCGGGGTGCCGGTCACCGGCGCCGACAACGTCCTGCCGCGCATCGGGGTGCTCGCCCCGGCGTCGGCGCGGGCGGCGATCCGCGCGGTGTTCCTGCGTCATGTCATCGGTGGTAAACGACTGTCCAGGGGCGCCCGGTTCGCGCGGCTGGTGCGGGCGGCCACCCCCGACGCGGTGCTCACCGGTGTGGAGGTGCTCGCCGACACCATCGGTGGTGACCTCGCCGTGGTCGACGTGGGTGGGGCCACCACCGACGTGTACTCGGTGCTCACGCCCGACGAGCGGGCCACCGGGCCGGGCCGGGAGGTCGCCGGCAGTCTCTGGCGGGCCCGCACCGTCGAGGGCGATCTGGGCATGCGGTGGAGCGCCCCCGGGGTTGTGCGCGCCGCCGCCGAGGAGCGGCTGCTGTCCGTGGACGAGTCCGACGACCTGGCGGCCGCCGCGGCGCGCCGGGCGGCCGACCCGGCGTTCCTGGCCGTCGACGACGTGCAGCGGGACGTGGACCGGCGCATCGCGACCCTCGCCGCGACGGTGGCGCTGCGCCGGCACGCCCGGGGCGCCGCGACCGGTGAGCGGGCCGGTCGGGACCTGCGCGACGTGCGGCTGCTGGTGGGCTCCGGTGGGGTGCTGCGGCACGCGCCCACCGACGTGTCCGGGCAGGTGCTGACGGCGGTCCTGGCCGACCACGCCGGCGGGTGGGCGCTGCCGCGCGCCGCCGCCGCGGTGGTCGACGCCGACTACGTGTTGGCCGCCGGAGGGCTGCTCGCCGAGGAGCACCGGGGGGCCGCGCAGGCGTTGCTGCGTCACCATCTGCGCACGCATTGAGACACGCCGACCCGACACGCCGTGGCGCAACACACGACAGGCCGGCTGCGGGTTGACAACCGACGGGGGTCGGCACGTACCGTCTTTGAGTCCTACCACGGGAAGCGGCTGTTGTTCGCTTCGTCCCTTCGTCCGCTGGCCGAGCGACATTTTTCAGCGTCATCGTCGCGGCGGCCAGGTCCAGCGGGCGGGGGTCGGCGGGGCGGCGCGAACCGGCCGCGGTTACCGGTGTACGGGCAGGGTGAGGTGCACGGCCAGTAGACAACGGCCCGGCGGGGGCAGCCAGTCCGCGTCCGGTCGGTCCGAAGGTCGTCGTGCCCCATCCTCGCCACACCGGCCGGGAAGGGCCTGGGAGCATCGGGGCGCGGCGCGAGCCGCGCCCCGATTTCATGTCCCACGGCACCCGTGTGCTCCTCCCACCCGATCTCAGCACCGCCCGATGAGGCCGACGGGACCCTGCGCCGGGTAGCCTTCGCCGGGTGATCGAGGTGAAGCTGCGGTGACGATGCTGGACCAGGATGGCACCCCCGCCCCCACGGTGATCAACGCGCCGGTCGTCGCGGGTCGCCCCCTACCGCTACGGGTCGCGGTTCCCCTGGCGATCGCCGCCGGGCTGGCCCTGCTGGTGGCGTTCCCCCCGTACGGGGTGTGGCCGCTCGCGCCCGTCGGGGTGGCGTTGCTGGCCGCCGCCGCGCACCGGCGGCGGTTGCGCGCCGGCGCCGGCCTGGGCTTCCTGACCGGGGTGGCGCTCTTCGCCCCGCTGCTGGCCTGGACGAACCTGCACACCGGCTACCTGCCGTGGGTGCTGCTGTCGCTGCTGCAGGCCGGCTACCTGGCGCTGCTGGGCGCTGCCACCGCCTGGGTGTCACCGCTTGCCGACCGCAGCCGCTGGGCGTGGCCGGCGCTGACCGGGCTGCTCTGGGTCGGGCAGGAGGCGCTGCGCGACCGCACCCCGTTCGGCGGGTTCCCGTGGGGGCGGTTGGCGTTCAGCCAGGACGACTCCCCGCTGCTGCGCCTGGCCGCGCTGGGCGGCGCGCCGCTGGTGACGTTCGCCGTGGCGCTCGTCGGCGGGCTGCTGGTCACCGCCGCCTGGCACCTCTGGGCCACCCTGCGCCCCACCCCGCTCACCAACCCCACCGGCGGCGACGCGAGCGCAGAGCCGCCCACCACCGAGCCCGCCGACACCACTCAGCCCGCCGACACCACCGAGCCCGCGCGGCGGTGGTCGCCGGCGGCCGTACCGGCCGTCGTGGCCGTCGCGCTGACCGTCGGGGGTCTGCTGGTTCCGGTCGCCGACGCCGGGTCCGGCGCAGGCGTCACCGTGGCGATCGTGCAGGGCAACGTGCCGCGGCTGGGCCTGGACTTCAACGCCCAACGGCAGGCGGTGCTCAACAACCACGTCGACGCCACCATCGAGCTGGCCGGTCGCGTCGCCGCCGGGCAGCAGCGCCAACCGGACCTTGTGGTGTGGCCGGAGAACTCCAGCGACATCGACCCGCTGCGCAACCCCACCGCCGGTGCCCGGATCTCCCAGGCCGCCGACGCCATTGGCGCGCCGATCCTGGTCGGCGCGGTGCTGCTGGGCCCCGGCCCTGGAGAGGTCCGCAACGCGGGCATCCTGTGGCATCCCGGCACCGGCGCGGACCTCGACCAGCTGTACACCAAACGGCACCCGGTGCCGTTCGCCGAGTACGTGCCGCTGCGCGACGTGGCCCGGATGGTCAGCAAGCAGGTCGACCTGATCCGCAACGACTTCGTGCCGGGAAGCACCCCGGGCGTGGTACGCGCCGGCCCCGCCGTGCTCGGTGACGTGATCTGCTTCGAGGTCGCCTACGACGAGGTGGTCCGCGACACCGTCACCGGCGGCGCGCAACTGCTGGTGGTGCAGACCAACAACGCCACCTTCGACGTGGCGGAGGCCCGCCAGCAGATGGCCATGGTGCGGCTGCGCGCTGTGGAACACGGCCGTCCGGCGTTGATGGCCTCCACGGTCGGCGTGTCCGGGTTCGTCGCACCCGACGGGCGGGTAAGCGATGCCACCGGGTTCAACACCCGGGAGGTCGTGGTGCGGCAGTTGCGGCTCGACGACGGACGCACCCTCGCCACCCGCCTCGGCTGGTGGCCGGAGGTGGCGCTCGCCGCGCTGGCCGCGGCGGCCCTGGTCGGCGCGGCGGTGCTGCGCCGTCGGCAGCGGGTCATGCCCGGATAGCAACAGCCGGTACGCCGGCGGGAGCGGAGGAACCGTGATCCAGGCGACCGATACGATCCGACGCACGGACGAGGTGCCCGGGGTGGGCCGGGTGCTGGTGGTGATCCCCACCTACAACGAGGCCGACAACATCGCCGTGATCGTGGGCCGGGTCCGGCGCGCCGCCCCGGCGGTGCAGATCCTCATCGCCGACGACAACAGCCCCGACGGCACCGGCGCGATCGCCGACGCCCTCTCCGACGGCGACGCGCACGTCCAGGTGCTGCACCGCCACGGTAAGCAGGGCCTCGGTGCCGCGTACCTGGCCGGGTTCGGTTGGGCGCGCGAGCGTGGCTACCAGGCCGTCGTGGAGATGGACGCCGACGGCTCGCACGCCCCGGAGGACCTGCCGGCGCTGCTGGACGCCGCCCGCGACGCCGACGTGGTGATCGGCTCACGGTGGACCAGCGGCGCGCGGGTGCTCAACTGGCCGCTGCGGCGGCTGCTGCTGTCGCGCGGCGGCAACCTGTACGCGCGCCTGGCACTGGGCATGCCCGTCTCGGACGCCACCGGCGGTTACCGGGTGTACCGGATCAGCGCGTTGGACGCCATCGACCTGGAGTCGGTCACCTCGCAGGGGTACTCGTTCCAGGTGGAGTTGTCGCGGCTGGCGCACCGGGCCGGGGTGCGGATCGTGGAGGTGCCGATCACCTTCGCCGAACGGGAACGCGGCGACAGCAAGATGAGCCCGAAGATCGTGGCTGAGGCGCTGTGGCGGATCACCGCCTGGGGTGTGCGGGACCGCCGCCAGGCGGTACGCCGGGGCCTGCACGGCACCGCCACCGGTCAGGCACGGTGGCCGTGAGCGCGGCCGTGTCATGCTGGATGAGCGGAACACGTCCGTAGTGTCCGCAGGAATGGCGATGAGGTGAGATGCGCCGAGGACTGAGGTTCGTACCGTTGGCCCTGTTGCTGGCGGTGGTGCTGGAGCTGGCGGTGTTCGTCGGTGTGGGACGGGCGCTGGGGTTCGGTGCGGCGGTGTTGCTGGTGTTCGCCGCGTCCCTGCTGGGTCTGGTGCTGCTGCGCCGCGAGGGGATGCGCGCCTGGCGTGGTTTCCGCGCCGCGGCGGCGGCCGGGCAGCCCCCGGGTGGGCAGGTGACCGACGGGCTCGTCGGGTTGGCCGGCGCGCTGTTGTTGGCGGTGCCGGGCCTGGTCAGCGGGCTGGTCGGGTTGCTGTTGCTGGTGCCGCCGGTGCGTCGACTGGCCCGCGCCGGGGTGCGGCGCGCCACCGAGCGGCGGGTGTCGTCGATGGTCGCCGGTGACCTGTTCGGGCCCCGTACGGTGCGGGTGCGCCAGGGTGCGCCGCAACCGACCCCGCAGCCGACTCCCCAGCCGGAGCAGCCGGTGGTGGTCGACGGTGGTCGGGCCATCGAGGGTGAGATCGTCGAGCCCGGTCGGCACTGAGACCAGGGCACCTACCGCACACAGACACAGACACGACGGCGCCCCCGGGGTTTCCCCCCGGGGGCGCCGTCGTTGTGCGTCGTGCGGCTCAGGCGCGGCCGCGGCGGGTCCGAACCTCCTGCAGGCGCTCCTCCAGGATGTCCTCCAGCTCGGCGATCGAACGCCGCTCCAGAAGCATGTCCCAGTGGGTACGCGGCGGCTTGGCCTTCTTCTGCTCCGGCTCGTTGCCGTCGACGAGTCGGGCGACGCTGCCGTCGAACTTGCATTCCCAGGTCGTCGGGACCTCGGCGTCGACGGCGAACGGCACCTCGAACTGGTGGCCCTTGGCGCAGAGGTACTCGCGGGTCTGACGCGGCGCGAGCTCCGTGTTGCGGTCGGATTCATAGCTCACCGCGCCAAGGCGGCTTCCGCGCAGCATACGCTCGCCCATGATCGACTTCCCCTCGTTCGTGGTGCTGGTCTTCTGGGTGTAACGGTGCGTCCCCGTCGAGCCATTCCCGCCCGAGGGCGTGAGGCGTCCACGGGTGGGCCGGGACCAAGGGTAGCCGGCCGGGACGCTCACCCGGTGAGGTGATCCCCAGGCGGGTCGCGAGCTGCCACCGGGGAGGTTAACCGCCTGAGCCTACCGAAGGTTGCGCCGCGATCATCAGGTGGCGTCGCCGGGAGCGGCGGCACCGAGGCGGGCCAGCGCCAGCGCCAGGTCGCTGACCTGGTCGCCGAGCTGCGCCACCCGCCGCTGAGCCAGGTCCCGGTCGGTCTCGGCGGCGTCGAGTCGTACCGTCAGGGCGGTGCGGTGCCCCTCGGCGGTCGCCGCGGCCTGCCGGGCCACGGTCAGCTCGGCGGTGAGCGTGTCGCGGTGGGCGGCCAGGGCGGCCAGCTCGGCGCGCAGCCGCGCGGCCAGCTCCGCGGCCTCCTGCCGGGCCTCGTCGGCCTGCCGGGCGGCGACCTCGGCGCGGTCGCGGGCCCGGTCGGCCTGCTCGCGGGCGCGGGCGGCGTCGGCGGCCTCGGCGCGGGTCCGCGCCGCGTCGGCGCGGGACTGCTCGATCTGACGCCGGACGTCCTGCACCTCGGCCTGCCACCGCCCGGCCCGCTCGGTCGCCTCGGCGGCGGCCCGGGCGGCCCGTTCGGCGTCGGCGCGCAGCGCGTCGCGTTCCACGCTCAGGTCGGCCACCCGCTGCCGTTCGGCGTCGCGTTCCGTGCGCAGGTCCCGTACCTCGGTGCGGGCCTGATCGCGGTCGCGCTCGGCCTGGGCGCGCAGCGCCTCGGCGGCGCTGGCGTCGTGGCGGGCCTGGTCGCGGGCGGCCTCGGCGTGCCGCGCCCGTTCGTCGGCAGCGGTGGCCTGGTGGTGCGCCTGCTCGGCGCGCTGGCCGGCGTCGTCGGCCTCGGCGCGGGCGTCGCGGGCCTGCTCGCGGGCGCGGGCCGCGTCAGCAGCCGCGGTGTCGGCGTCGTCGCGGGCCTCGTCGCGTTCGGTCTGCGCCGCCGCGATCTCGGTGGCGGCCTCCGCGCGGGCCTGGGCGAGCTGGCGCTGCACACCCACCGGGGACAGCTCGGCGTGCAGCGACTCGGTCAACGTCTCGACGATCTGGTCGAGCCGGTCCACCGCCTCCCAGGTGCGGGCCACCTGCCCGGGCAGACCGGGGGCGTTGCGGTGGCGCATCCGGCTGTTGCGGGAGGCGCGCTGGCAGTCGCCGTCGTTGTCGCGGCAGTAGCGGAACGGGCGACCCGCGCCGACCCGCTGCGGCACGGGCCGTCCACAGTGGGCGCACGGTCGGGTCTCGGTGGTGCTGGGCTGGGCGTCCATCGAGGGCGAAGTCTAGTGCCGGCCGGTCAGCTCGTCGCCCGGGCCGTCGCGTCCAGGGTGTAGCGGCGTTGCAGCAGCAGCGCCGCGAGCATCGCCGCCGCCGGCAGCAACCCGAAGCCGTAGCGGACGGCCGCGAGCGCGGCGTCCGGCTGCACCGGCGACTCACCCGCCGTCGAGGCCACGAAACCACCAACGGTCAGGCACAGCGCGTACGCGTACGGGCCCAGCGCCGCGCCGGTGGCCTCGGTGGCCGTCCACACCCCGGTGTAGGTGCCGGCCCCGGTGCCACCGGCGGCGGCGCGGATCACGTCCGGCAGCATCGAGAACGGCAGCAGTTGCATGCCGGCGAACGCCACCCCGAGCACGGCCACCGCGGCGACCAGCACCGGCAGGCCGGCCGGGCGGCCCACGGCCAGCACCAGTGAGCCGAGGGCGAACGCGCCCTGCGCGCCGAGCAGCGCCCGCTGCTTGCCGACGCGTCGGGCCACCACCAGCCAGGCCGGGGTGACCAGCAGCGCCGGCGCCACGAAGGCGGCCACCAGCACCGTGGTCAGGCCGGGCGCGCGCAGCTCGTACTCGGCGTAGTAGGGCACCCCGGCGAGCACCAGGTGGGTGGTGGTGGACATCGCCAGGTACGCGGCGACCAGCCAGCGGAACTGCCTGTCGCGCAGCGCGGTGCGCAGCGCCCGCCACCCGCCGTGTCCGGCCACGGTGCTCACCGACGCGGACCCGCGCAGTCGGGCGATGCCGGCGACACCGACCAGCATGGCCAGCAGCATCCCCACGGCGAGGACCACGCCCATGCGCTGGTACCCGCCCCGGGTCGCGGCGTCGCCGCCGGTGAGCAGCGGGGCCAGCAGCCCGGAGACCAGGATGCCCAGGGTCAGCACGACCATCCGGAACGCCATCAGTCGGGTGCGTTCGTGGTAGCCGATGCGCAGGTCGGCCGGGGTGGCCAGGTAGGGCACCTGGTAGGCGGCGAAGAGCAGGTTGCCGGCGATGAAGAACACCGCCACCCACGCGGCTGCCGGCGCGCCGGTCAGGCCGCCGGGCACGGCGAAGAGCGCGGCGAACGCGACAGGCAGGGCGCATCCGAGCAGCAGCAGGCGACGGCGGTCGCCGCGGCGGGTCTGCTCGACGTCGGCGCGGTGCCCCACCCAGGGGTGCAGCAGCACGTCGGCGATCTTCGGCAGCAGCAGCGCCAGGCCGGCCAGCCACGGCCCGACGGCCAGCACGTCGGTGAGGAAGTAGAGCAGCAGCAGGCCGGGCACGGTCACCCAGACACCCATGCCGAGCGACCCGGCGGCGAAGCCCGCCAGGGGGCCGCGCGGCAGCGTCGCGTCGGTGGCGGCCGCGGGCCGCCGGTCCAGCCCGGTCATCGCCGCATCCTCTCCGCAATCCAACGGTTGCTGGATTCTAGGGGCAGAATGACCGCCATGACCATGCCCCGCCGCCGCCCGGGTCGGCCCCGCCGTGACGAGACCCGGCCGACCCGCGAGGTGGTGCTCACCGCGGCGACCGCGCTCTTCGCCGAGCGGGGCTTCGACGCCGTCGGGCTGCGGGAGGTCGCCGCCGCCGCCGGGGTCGACGTCGCCACTGTCGCGCACCACACGGGTACGAAGGCAGCCCTCTACGACGCGTGCTTCGCCCGGGTGTTCGCCGCCGAGCGGGAGGTGCTGACCGAGGCCGCCGAGCGGGCCCGTACCGCTCTGGACGCGGGTCCGCAGGCGGCGCGGCTGGCCCTGCACGAGCTGGTCGACGTCTTCGTCGACTTCCTGGAGGACCGCCCCGAGACCACCGCGCTGTGGCTGCGCCGCTGGCTGGAACCGCACCGGCACGCCGAGCTCGACCAGCGCTACGCCGACCCGTTGTACCGGTTGGTCGCGGAGCTGCTCACCGCCGCCGCGGCAGCCGGCGCGCTGGCCGAGCCGACCCCCCACATCACGGTACGGAGTCTGGTGTGGGCGACGCACGGGCACGTGGTGGCGTTGGCCGCGGGCGCGCCCGGCGCACGGGAACGGCGCGAGTTCCGGGCGTTCGTGCACCGCCTGCTCGACGGGCTGTACGGAGCACCGACCCCTTGACGGGCCGCCGCCACCCGGCGATTATCCATCGGACGTTGGATTAATGGGGGCGGCAATGGGCGTACCACAGCGGGTGGCGGTGATCGGCGCCGGCGCCGCCGGGCTGGCCGCGGTCAAGGCACTACGGGACGCCGACGTGCCCACTGTCGGTTTCGAGGCCGCCGAGCAGGTCGGCGGCCTCTGGGTGTACGGGGCTCCCGACTCGCCCGCATACCGCACGCTGCACCTCAACACCAGCCGTGGTCGCACCCAGTTCGCCGACCACCCGATGCCCGCCGACTGGCCGGACTACCCGGACCACCGGCGCGTCGCCGGTTACCTCGCCGACTACGCCGCCCGCTTCGGGCTGGCCGACGCCATCCGGCTGCGCCACACCGTCGAGCGGGTCACCCAGACTCCCTCCGGCACCTGGACGGTGGACACCAGCGGGCCGACCGGCCCGGTCCAGGTCACCGTCGACGCCGTGGTCGTCGCCAACGGGCACAACCGGGTGCCCCGGCTGCCCGACCCCGGGTACCCCGGCATCTGCACGGCCGAGCAGATCCACAGCCACGACTACCGGGGCCCGGAGCAGTTGGCCGGCAGGCGGGTCCTGGTCGTCGGAGGCGGCAACTCCGCGATGGACATCGCCGTGGACGCCTCCTACGCCGCCACCCGCACCCTGCTGTCGCTGCGCCGGGGCGTCTGGGTGGTGCCGAAGTACCTGCTGGGTCGCCCCTCGGACACCCTCAACGGGGCGTTGGCCCGCCGACTGCCGTGGCGCCTGCGTCAACGCATCAGCCAGACGATGCTGAGCACCACCGTCGGCAACCCCGCCCGCTACGGGCTGCCCGCGCCGACGCACGGCTTCCTCCAGGACCATCCGACGCTCTCCGACGGGTTGCTGTCGCGGCTGACCCACGGTGACGTCGAGGCCCGGCCCGGCGTGGCCGCCCTCGACGGCGACCGGGTGGAGTTCACCGACGGCCGCAGCGACACCGTCGATCTGATCATCTGGTGCACCGGCTACCGGGTGGACGTCCCGTTCCTCGACCCGGCGCTGCTCGCCGGGGGCGCCGACACCCTGCCGCTGTACCGGCACGTGTTCCACCCCGACGCCCCCGGTCTGAGCTTCGTCGGGTTGATGCAGTCCACCGGTTCGGCGTTCCCCCTGGTCGAGGCGCAGGCCAAGCTGATCGCCGCGCACCTCGCCGGCCGGTACGCGCTGCCGGAACCCGATCGGCAGCGCGCCGTCTGCCGGGCCGAACTGCGGGCCGCGACCGCCCGCTGGGGTCAGCGCCGCCCGGCGATGCGCGTGGACTTCGACGTCTACCTGGCCGAGCTGGCCCGGGAGTTGACCGCCGGGACCCGCCGCGCCGGCTCCCGCGCGGCCTCCTCGCCGGGAGCGCCCCGGTGAGCGGTCGGTCCCTGGCCGGTCGGCGGGTGCTGGTCACCGGGGCGAGCGGGACGTTCGGCCGCCACCTCGGCGTCGCACTGAGCGCGGCCGGCGCCCGGGTGGTGGGGCTCGACCTGCACTCCCGCCCCGACGACGACGTGCCGGTGCTCGGCTGCGACCTGACCGACCCGGAGGCCGTACCGGCGGCGGTGCGGGCCGCCGTCGACCGGCTCGGCGGGCTCGACCTGCTGATCAACAACGCCGGGGTGGGGGTCCCGCGCCGGCCGAGTTGCCGCCCGGCGAGGTGGTCCGCCGGCAACTGGAGGTCAACCTGCTCGCCGCCTGGCGCACCACCGCCGCCGCGCTGCCCCCGCTGCTCACCGCACGCGGGCGGGTGATCTTCGTGGCCAGCCGGATGGCGGTGCTGCCGCTGCCGCTGGCCGCCGCGTACGGGGTGAGCAAGCGGGCCCTGGTCGCGTACGCCGACGCGCTGCGCCACGAGGTGGGCACCCACGTCGGGGTGAGCGTCGTCTACCCGAGCATGGTCGCCTCACCGATCCACGACAGCACCGCCGAGGCCGGGCTGTCCCTGCGGGGGGTGTCCCGCCCCGAGCCGGTCGAAGGGGTCGTCGCGGCGATCCTGCGGACCGCCACCGCCCGGCGGGCGCCCCGGGACGTGGCGACGACCGCACGCGGCCGGCTGGAGATGGCCGTCGGCCGACACGCGCCCGCGCTGGCCGACCGGCTGGTACGCCGTACCCTCGCCGCCCGGCTCGCCGCCGGTGACCTGGACGCCGCGCCGCTGGCCGCCGCGATGGTCCGCCGCCACCGGGGGCGGTGACCGCCCGGGTCAGGGTGTGGCGACCGCCGCGCGGGAGCGGTCGGCGGCGATGCGCACGGCCAGCGCGGCCAGGGCGGTGCCGGTCACCCACCGCTGCACCCGCAGCCAGACCGGCCGGCGGGCGAAGAACCCGGCGAGGGTGCCGGCGGTGAGCACGATCAGCGCGTTCACGCTCAGCGCGACGGCGATCTGGGTCAGACCGAGCAGCAGGCTCTGCGTCGCCAGGTGCCCCCGGGTCGGGTCGACGAACTGCGGTAGCAGCGACACGTAGAGGATCGCGATCTTCGGGTTCAGCAGGTTGGTGACCAGACCCATGGTGAACAGCCGCCGGGGCGGGTCCGGCGGCAGCGGCGCGGGCGTGAACGGCGAGTGCCCACCCGGCCGCAGCGTCCGCCAGGCCAGCCAGAGCAGGTAAACGGCACCGGCGAGCTTCACCACCGCGTACAGCGTCGGCACCAGGACGAAGACGGTGGCCAGACCGGCGACCGCCGCCGCCAGGTAGACGCCGAAGCCGGCAGCCACCCCGAGCAGCGAGACCAGCCCGGCCCGGCGGCCCTGGGCCACCGAGCGGGACACCAGGTAGACCATGTTCGGGCCGGGTGTGAGCACCAGCCCCAACGCGACCAGCGCGATACCCAGCAGTGCGCCCGTACTCACCATGACGATCCCCCCGGTTCGGTAGTCCCCACACCGACCGTAATCGGGATGAACTTCCGGACCCAGGGCCACCTGGCGGGCCGTGGCCTGCGATCCGGGCTGATCCACTCGCGTTCGGTGGGCCCGGCGGCACCGCGGTGGGAATGCTCACCGTCGCGGGTGCGCTGACCCCTGGCAAGTGCGCGTCGCCGGCCGGAGGCGGCGCGTTACGGTGGCCAGGGAGGTGCCGCACGGTGACCGAGGCGTGGGAAGCGTCAGTGGAGGCGAAGATCCAGGATGCCGTGCAGCGCGGCGAGTTCGACGACCTGCCCGGCATGGGCAAGCCGATCCCCGGTCGCGGGGCGCCGTACGACGAGGCGTGGTGGATCAAGAGTTTCCTGGAGCGCGAGGCGCTCCCCAGCGACCTGCTGCTGCCCACGTCGCTGCAACTGCGCCGACGCGTCGAGCAGGTGCCCGACGAGGTCCGTGACCTGCCCACCGAGCAGTCCGTCCGCGACTTCGTGGGGCAGTTGAACACGCAGATCGTGGCGTGGCTGCGCTTCCCTGACGACGGCCCCCGGGTGGCGGTGCGACCGGTCAACACTGAGGACGTGATCCGCCGTTGGCGCGCCGAACGTGACCGACCCGAGGTCACGGCGACCGCCACCGAGCCGGTGACAGCCGTGCACCCGCCGCGTCGACCGCGCCGTGGGTGGTGGCAGCGGTGGCGCCGCCGTCGGGGCTGACCCGTAGGCCACGGTCACGGCACACTGTGCCGATGCTCATCGAATCGCGGACACCCGGCGCGCCCTCGGCGCCGGGTGTCGCTCTGCGCCAGTGGTGCGCCGACGACCTGGATGACCTGGTGGACGCGTACCGGGACCCGGTCCTGCGCCGCTGGACCAGAGTTCCGGTGACCACCGCCGCCGAGGCCCGGCGATGGCTGGAAGGCGCACTGCGGGACTGGGCCGACGGCCGGCGGTACACCTTCGCTGTCGTCGAAGAGCAGGCCGACGGCGCGCGGCTGGTGGGCAACGTGGTGCTCAAGGGAGTCACGCCGGAGCGCCGGGTGCCGGAGGTGGGCTACTGGACGGCGTCATGGGCACGCGGTCGCGGCGTCGCCCCGCGTGCGGTCACCGCGTTGAGCCGCTGGGCGTTCGACACCTTTCCCGAGGTGGCGCGTCTGGACCTGCTGCACCAGGTCGACAACGTGGCGTCCTGCCGGGTGGCGCAGAAATGCGGCTTCGTGTTCCAGGAGATCCTGCCGGCCCGCCCGCCCTTCCCGCTCGACGGTCACCGGCACACGCTCGACGCCGGCTGAGCCGGGCAGCACTCTCGACACCTCCCCGTCGGCGTCCGAGCCTGGTGCGAACGGATCCGAACAGGTCCGAACGCCTGCTCCCGGCCCCGAGGGCGCGAACGCGGATACGGTCTGGGCCGAGCGCCCAGACGACCGCCGGCGCCGGAGGAACGGGGCGAAGTGACCGAGCGCGCCGCGACGTACGCCGAGGTGTTCGCGGTACGCGAGTACCGCCACCTGTTCGGCGCCTACCTGCTGTCCCTGGCCGGTGACCAGCTCACGGCCGTGACCGTGGCGTACCTCGTCTTCACCGAAACCGGCTCGGCCGCGCTGGCGGCGGCCGCGTACGCCAGTTCCTACCTGGCCTGGCTCACCGGCGGACCGCTGCTGTCCGGTCTGGCCGACCGCTTCCCCCGGCGGCGGGTGATGATCGTGTGCGACCTTGGCCGCGCGGCGCTCATCCCGCTGGCGGCGCTACCGGGCCTCCCCGCGCCGGCCCTGGTGGGGCTCCTGTTCGTGGTCAACCTGATGCGGCCACCGTTCGTGGCGGCGCGGGCGGCGTTGATGCCCGAAGTGCTCGACGGCGACCGCTACGCCGTGGCCAACGGCGTGGACAACATCTGCGCCCAGGTGGTGCAGGTGGTCGGCTTCGCCGTCGGGGGGAGTCTGGTGGCGTTGCTGTCGCTGCGCGGTGCCCTGCTGGTGGACGCCGGCACCTTTCTGGTCTCCGCTGTTCTGATCAGGATAGGTGTGCGTTCCCGTCCCGCGCCCCGACCGCCGTCGAGCCCGACCGGCCAGGGTCGGGCGGTCGGGCTGCGGGTGATCTTCGCTGATTCCCGGCTGCGGTCCTACGTTCTCGTCCTGTGGACGGCCAGCGCCTTCACCTACGCGGCCGAGGGGCTGATGGCACCGCTGGCCCGGCAGTACGGCGGCGGCGCCGGCACCGTCGGACTGTTGCTGGCGGCGGCGCCGCTGGGGATGGCCCTCGGCGGGGTCGCGCTCACCCGGTTCTGCCCACCGGCGGCCCGGCCACGGCTCATCCTGCCGCTGGCCGCGATATCGGCCGGGGTGCTGACGGTGACGTGGCTCGTCCCTCCGCTGTGGATGATGCTCCTGCTGTTGGTGCTGGCCGGCGCCGCGAGCGCCTTCGCCATCCCCCTGAACGCACTGTTCGGCCGGGCGGTGCCGACGCAGTACCGGGGACGCGCCTTCGGGGTGGCGATCACCGGTCTCAGTGGGCTGCAGGGGACGGCGATGGTCCTGGCGGGTCTGGCCGCCGACCGGTGGCCGGCCACGACAGTGATCGGGTTCAGCGGGCTGTCCGGCGCGGTGGCGGTCCTCGCTCTCGTACCGCTGTGGCCGCGGCGACCTGCCCGCACAAGCGCGACGTTCGACTCTCCGGTCGAACAAGCCCGAACGACTCCGAACGCCGACATCTCTACCGCCGCAGCAGGCCGTGACCGACCCTGAGCTCACCTGGCGGGTACGGGGGCCGTCACCGAGGGGAGAGGAGAAGGGCATGCGCAGCGTTCGCAACCGTGGCATCAGCTGGACCTGACCGTGACGCTCCAACCGGGTGGTCGCCCGGCGGGCGACCACCCACCCCGCGACGCTGGCGCGAGTCAGTCGACAGCGGCCCGCCAGACCCACGAGGTGCGCCTCGCCCGGCCGGGCAGCTCACCGCGGCCGGTCATCCACAGCAGCACCTCGGATGCGTCGCCGGCCGGGGCGTCCGGGAAGAGTCGCCGCAGCACCAGCGCGCTCAGCCGCTGCGGCGGCTGCCACGGCACACCGAGGCCGAGGGTGATGTCATGGGTGTGCAGCAGGGTCTCGGCCACACCCATGGCGGCGAAGCCGGACGGATCGCACGGACCGAAGTGCCAGGCCCGCGCGTCCGGCGGGGCGGCGTCGACGGCGGCGGCGAGCAGACCGGCGCAGGCCCGCACCACGGTGAGCACCTGCGTCGGGGTCGCATCGGGGGAGACCCGCAGGTCGTACGGCAGATAGCCGTCATCCGGGCTGCCGGTGACCTGGCCCGCGTACGCGAGAACGTCGTGCGCCACGTGCGCCGCGGTGGTCCAGCAACTCCAGCTCAGCGTGCCGGCCGGCACCGACCAGTCGCCGTCCCGGCGTGCCACCAGCGCCCGGGTCATCTCCTCGGCAGCCTCCAGCACGTCGGCGCCGATCACCGCTGTCATTCGCCGACCCGCCGGGCCGCACCGGGCGCGGGAGTCCCGTCATGGATGAAGAAGATCGAAGCATGCAAGAATCCATCCTCGCATACGGGGGAGGCGAGCAGGTGTTGCCCAACCTGGTGGTGGACACGACGGTCTTGCCGCCGGCGGAGCGGTTCGAGTTCTGGTATGCCCTGGTCGCTCAGGAGACAGCGCCAGCACACATCAGCAGCGCCCAGCTGGACAACTTCGTCGCGTACGCCCAGGCCATCGATCTCGGCCGCATCCGGATGACCTCGCTGCGGTACCCGTCGCTGGACTCGACCCGGCCCGCGAAACTGGTCCGCCGGGCCGAGGGGAATGTGTACCAGCTCGCGATACCACTGACGGGTCGCAGCGCCTTGATCCAGGACCGCACCGAGACCACGCTCGAAGCCGCCCACCACTTCACGCTCCTGGACACCGCGCGGCCGCACGTCGCCCGGCACCACGCGGACGGCCCCGGTCTCGCCACCACGATCACCGTGCAGATACCCCACGCGGCGCTGCCCCTTCCGCCGGACCGGATCCGCCGCCTGCTGGCTACGCCGATGCCGTCGCACCTCGGCGTCGGCGGGCTGTTGGCCCACCACCTCCGCAGCATCGCGGCGCATCCGGAGCAGTATGAGCCGGCCCAGGCCGAGATCCTGGGCGGTGTGGCGCTGGACCTGCTCGCCGCTGCGCTCGCTCAGTACCTCGACGTCGAGGACGCCCTTACACCGGAGACCCGGCAGACCGCGCTGCGGGCCCGCGTCGTCGATTTCATCGACCGCCACCTCGACAGTGCCGAGCTCAGCCCTCGCAGCGTCGCCGCCGTCCACCACATCTCGCCGCGCTCGCTGCACCGCCTGTTCGAGGCCGAGGCGACGACTGTCGCCGAACTCATCCGCACCAAGCGCCTGGAGCAGTGCCGGCGTGATCTCGCCAACCCGCTGCTGCGGCAACCGGTCCACGCCATCGCCGCCCGTTGGGGATTCCCGGACAGGGCCCACTTCAGCCGCCTCTTCCGGTCTCGTTACGGACATTCACCGCAGGCCTACCGGACGGCTGTCGCGCACCAGGATCGGTGACCCGCGTCTTCCTGCGCCAACTTCCGCCTGCGTCGAGAAGTTGCATCTCTCTGCAAAATTCTTGCAGTCCACTGTCGAATTTCCGTAGGCTGCCCCGGTGAGCGAACATCCCCTGGTCGAGGCGAGAGATCTGACGAAGGTCTATCCACCGCGCGGGTCCACAGCGGAGTTCCGCGCGGTCGACGGCATCAACTTCGCGCTCGAGCGGGGAGAGTCCTTCGGGCTCCTCGGCCCCAACGGCGCCGGCAAGTCCACCACCATGCGGATGATCGCCGCGACGTCTCCGATCAGCGGCGGCAGCCTGCGTGTGCTGGGCATGGACCCGATGAGACAGGGGCCGGAGATCCGCGCCCGGCTGGGCGTCGTCACGCAGGACGACTACCTGGACAACGAGCTCACCGTGCGGGAGAACCTGCACATCTACGGGCGGTACTTCGGCCTGCCGAGGGCCGTCATCCGGGACCGCGCGACCCGGCTGCTCGACTTCGCTCAACTGCAGGAGAAGGCCGGCGACCAGGTCGAGACGCTCTCCGGTGGCATGCGTCGGCGGCTGACCATCGCCCGCTCCCTGATCAACGAACCGGACATCCTGCTGCTCGACGAGCCGACCACCGGCCTCGACCCGCAGGCCCGACACATCCTGTGGGACCGACTCTTCCAGCTCAAACAGCAGGGCGTCACACTCATCCTCACCACGCACTACATGGACGAGGCCGAGCAGCTCTGCGACCGGCTCATCGTGGTCGACCACGGCCGGATCGTCGCGCAGGGCTCACCCCGGGAACTGATCACCAGGTACGCCACCCGGGAGGTTCTCGAACTGCGCTTCCGCCTCGACGAACGGGACACCGCAGCGGAGAAGCTCCGGACGTCGGTGCTGGCCACCGGCGGCGGCGACACCGACGGGCGCGTCGAACTGCTCCCCGACCGGGTGCTCGTCTACACCGCCGACGGCGAGGCCGCCCTCGCCACGGTGCACGCCATGTCACTCACGCCGCTCACCGCACTGGTCCGCCGAGCGACGTTGGAGGACGTGTTCCTCAAGCTCACCGGCCGATCGCTCATCGAGTAGCAGGGGAGACCACTGGTGCTTCGCGTCTTCCGATACTGGCTCACGCTCTACCGGCGCACCTGGCGTGGCTCGATCGTCATCAACGTGCTGAACCCGCTGCTGTTCCTCATCGGCATCGGTGCCGGGCTGGGCGCCCTCGTCGACGACAACGCGCCGGCCCAGATCGCCGGCGTCTCCTACGCGGCGTTCTTCGCCCCGGGCATGCTGGCCGCCGCCGCGATGCAGAACGCGTTCCTGGACGCGTCCGGAGGAGTCGCCCGGGCTGCCGGCTTCGGGGCGTACCGGAGCGCCACACCGACGCCGCTGAGGCCGGAGCAACTCGCCGCCGGGCACCTGCTATTCATCACCTTCCGGGTGCTCATCGCCAGCGGCGCCTTCATCGCGGTGATGGCCGCGTTCGGGTTGATCCAGGGGTGGTGGGCTCTGGGCGCCCTGCTCGGTGCGACGCTGACCGGGGTCGCGTTCGCCGCACCCGCCGCCGCGTGGGCGGTCGGCGTACGCAAACTTCGCCACATCGACACGGTGTTCCGCTTCGTCATCATGCCGCTCTACATGTTCTCCGGCACGTTCTTCGCGGTCTCGCAGCTACCCGAGTGGATCCGACCGGTGTCCTACCTGCTGCCGCTGTGGCACGGGGTGGAGCTGTGTCGCACGCTCAGCCTCGGCACGGCCACGGTCACCGGCAGCTCCGTGCACATCGCCTACCTGCTGGCACTCGCGATCGGCGGCTTCCTGGTCGCCCGCATCACCTACCGCCGACGGTTGCACCCGTGACAACCCACGCCCAGAGCCTCGTGGAGACACCATGACCACCGTCGCCGTACCCGCCTGGACGAGACGCCGGGCCCTGGCGCTCATCGAACGCAACTTCATGATCTACCGCCGGTCGGTCACACCGCTGCTCAACGCGCTGGTCGAACCGATCCTGTACCTGCTGTCGATCGGCGTCGGCGTCGGGCTGCTCGTCGGCACGGTCCCCGGCGTCGACGTATCGTACGCCGCCTACGTGGCCCCCGCGATCCTGGCCACCACGGCGATGAACACGGCGTTCAACCAGACGAGCTTCGGTGTCTTCATCCGGATGAGGGTCGAGAAGACCTACGAGGCGATCCTGCCGACACCGCTCTCCGTCACCGACATCGCCGTCGGCGAGGTGACCAGCGCGATGATCAACGGGCTGCTGACGTCGATCGGGTTCCTCACCCTCATGGCCGTCGGTGGGCTGGTCACGTCCGCCTGGGTGCTGCTGGCCCTCCCGGCGTCGGTGCTGATCTCGTACGCGTTCGCCGCCGGCGGACTGGCCGTCACGACGTACCTGCGCGACTTTCCCGACTTCCAGTACATCCAGTTGTTCATGCTGCCGATGTACCTCTTCGCGACGACGTTCTACCCCCTGTCGGTCTACCCGGAGGCGGTGCGGCCCCTGATCCAGGCGCTGCCGCTCTACCACAGCATCGAGCTGGTTCGGGAGCCGGCGTTGGGCAACCTCGGCTGGGACCTGCTGATCCCGGTGGCCTACCTCGTCGCGTTCGGCTCGATCGCGATGTACGTCGCCACCCGCCGAATGACCCGGGCGATGCTGCGCTGACCCGCCGCAGGGGGCGCGCGGTCGGCCTTCCTACTGCCGGAGGTCGGTCGGGTCGTCCACCCTGAAGTCGCGGACGGCGGTGCGGATGGCCTCGCCATACGGGTCGTCCGGCAGATGCCCGAGGTGCTCTCGGGCCCGCGACAGGTGCTCGGCGGCCGCAGCCGTGTTACCCAGACGCCGGTGGCAGTCGGCCAGGTTGAGGTGCAGCGACGGCAGGAACGCCTGAACCTGCAGCGAGGACAGGTAACGCTGGGCGCGTTCGTTGGTCAGGTCGGACACGGCGGCCAGGGCACGCTCGTCCCAGCTCAGCTCCGCTTCGGTGGTGTCCTGTAGATCGGCGAGGTAGTGGGCGAGGGTGCAGCGGTGAAAGGCGTCGCCGTCGGGGCCGATCTCGTCCCACAGCGCGGTGAGAGTGTCCCGGGCGAGGACCTTCTGCCCTGATCGGCCGAGCTGCACCGCGTCGCCGATGCGGGTCATGGTCAGGTCCGAGGTTGGCTCGTTGTCCATGGCGCATGATGCTGGGGCCTCGACCCGGTCGAGGGTCAACACACCGCACCGATCACGGTTGGGAGACGATGGCCTCGAGCACCGAGCGGGCGGACGTCGGCCGACGGCCGATGAGGGTTTCCAACGTCGGGTCGGTGGCGGCGAACTCTCCCCGTCGCGCTGCGCGGTACCGGCCGAGGGTGAAGTCGGCGGCTGCTGCGGGCATGCCACGCGCGACGGCATCGGCCTTCCACTCCTCGTCACCGACGACCACTCGGGTGATGGCGCGGCCCGTGATGTCGGCGAGGAAAGAACTGGACGAGATGTTGCGCGGGCTATAGCTTGCAGTTGACCGCGACACCGCCCGAGGAGGTGAGACCCATGAACGTAGAAGCGATGTGGGTGCTCCCCCTTGCCGTCACGGTCGGGCGATTGACGTAGGTGTCGCCGGGAGCGCCCTGCCAACACGGCACTCCCGAGAGGCAACACCCATGCAATTCACCGCCGAGCCGTCGTCGACCGATCCGGTCGAGCGCGCCTCCACCGTGGGCCACGTCCACGGCCTTTCATCATCGTCGATCGCCAGCACCGATCGCGCGCCCCGCACGTACGACGTGATCATCGCCGGGTGCGGGCCGACCGGTGCGATGCTCGCCGCCGAACTGCGGCTACACGACGTACGGGTACTCGTTCTGGAGGAGAAGACCGAGCCGGCGTCGGCCGTCCGGATCGTCGGCCTGCACATCCGCAGTCTCGAGCTGATGGCGATGCGCGGACTGCTGGATCGCATCCTCCCGCACGGGCGGAAGCGTCCGGCCGGCGCCTACTTCGCCGCCATCCCCAAACCCGCACCCGAGGGCCTGGATTCCCGGTACGCCTACCTGCTGGGTATCCCGCAGCCGGTCATCGAACGGCTGCTCGAAGAACACGCCACCGAACTCGGTGCGCAGGTCCGGCGCGGTTGCGCGGTCACCGGTCTCGCACAGGACGACGAGGGTGTGACAGTCGAGCTGGCCGACGGGGAACAGTTGCGTTCGCGCTATCTCGTCGGCTGTGACGGCGGGCGCAGCACGGTGCGCAAGCTGCTGGGCGTCGGCTTCCCCGGCGAGCCCGCGCGGACCGAGAGCCTGATGGGCGAGATGGAAGTGGGCGTGCCGCAGGAGGAGATCGCCGCCACGGTGGCCGAGATCCGCGAGACCCAGCAGCGGTTCTGGCTCCGGCCCGCCGGCGTTGGTGTCTACAGCGTCCTGGTTCCCGCCGTCGGAGTCAGCGACCGCACCGAACCGCCCACCCTCGAGGATTTCAAGCAACAGTTGCGCGCCGTCGCCGGGACCGATTTCGGCGTCCATTCCCCGCGTTGGCTGTCCCGCTTCGGGGACGCCACCCGGCTCGCCGAACGGTACCGGGTCGGGCGGGTGCTGCTGGCCGGCGACGCGGCGCACATCCACCCACCCATCGGCGGACAGGGCCTCAACCTGGGCGTTCAGGACGCAATCAACCTGGGCTGGAAACTGGCCGCGCGGATCCGCGGCTGGGCGCCGGAGACACTGCTGGACACCTACCAGGCCGAACGGCGTCCGGTCGCCGAGGAGGTGCTGGACAACACCCGGGCACAGACCGAACTGCTGTCCACCGAACCGGGCGCGCAGGCCGTGCGGAGGTTGTTCACCGCGCTGATGGAGTTCGACGAGGTGAACCGGCACCTGCTCGAAAAGATCACCGCCATCGGCGTCCGGTACGACTTCGGCGCAGGCCCCGAGCTGCTCGGCCGCCGCCTACCCGACCTCGACGTGAAGCAGGGCAACCTCTACGGTCTGCTGCACCGCGGCCGCGGTCTGCTGCTGGACCGCACCGAGCGCCTGACCGTCGGCGGCTGGTCAGACCGGGTCGACTACCTCGCGGACCCCACCGCGGCACTGGACGTTGCGTGTGTCCTGCTCCGCCCCGATGGCCACGTCGCCTGGATCGGCGACGACCAGCGAGAGCTGGACGACAACCTCTCCCGCTGGTTCGGCGAGCCCGCCCGCTGACCAGGCCGGCGGCCCTCAGACTCAGGGCTCACCGGACATGACGACCATGATCCGCGCAACGTCGCTGTTCCTGCTGCTTCCTCGCGACGCGAGAAGCCCCCGCGACGTCGCGCGGATCATGGGCCGCCCGCCAACGCGGTGGTTCAGCGCTGGATCGATCGGGTGTTGCCCTTTCGATGCTGACAGACTGGTCGCATGACAGGTCTGACCGCCGAGCTCGTGGTCGACGGTCGTGACCCGCAGACCCCGGCGCTCGCCCCGAACGGGCGTCTGCTCTGCCACGTTCTCTCTCCCGTCAGCCGGACCGGTGATCACCTCGACACTGAACTCTGGCTCGTCGACGCCGATGGTGCCGTCGCGCCCTACCGGGCGACCGCCGACACCGCAACCGAGTCCCGGCCACGTTGGTCGGCGGACGCGGAGACGCTGTACTTCCTGTCCGACCGCGCCGACCGCGGCATCCCGCAACTGCACGGGCTCACCGCCACCGCCGGCACGACGACCACGTTGACCAGCTGGCGCGCCGGGGTCATCGACCACCTGCCGCTCGCCGACCCCAACCTGATCGCGCTGCTTGCCGAGGACGAACCCACCGAGCAGGACGAGCGCCGCGCCCGGGACCGCGACGACGTCATCGTCGTCGGCGTGTGCGAACCGCGTGCCCGCTTGCGCCTGCTCGACCTGCGCACCGGCCAGGTCACCACCCCGAATGTGTTCGGTGAGCGGCACGTCATGGAACTGCGGCAACGTCCCGACGGAGGCCCACTTGCCGTGCTGACCGGGGCCAGCGCCGACAACGACTACGGCCCGCGCACCGGCCAACTGCACCTGTTCGACCCCACGAGCGGGACTGCGCAGGACCTCGGACCGGTCGGGGCTGACGCACGATCTCTGGCCTGGTGGCTGGGCGAGGACGGTTGGCACCTCGGTTACATCGCGCTCACCCCACCGGCTCTACAGGCCGGCACCGCAGTGTTCGACCTGACCGTGAACAGCCGCGTCCTGCACAACCGCACCGCTGGTCTTTCGATCTGCCCCACCGAACTCTGCCAGACCGATGCCGCCCCGCTGGTCGTCTTCGCCGACGGCCTGAACACGACCCTGGCCCGGCTCGACCCCACCGACCTCACGACCCTGTCGCATCAACCCGGGCACCTCGACAACCTCACCACCACCCCCACCGGCGACACAATCGCAGTACGTGCCGGCACCCGCTACCAAACCCCGAACGTTCACATCGGACCACCGACCGGGCCGCTGCGAAGAATCACCGCCACCCGCCCGGAACTGGACGGCATCACACTCGGCACGCAACAACCGCTGGCCTACCGCGCCGCCGATGGCCTCGACCTGGACGGCTTGCTCGTACTGCCGGTCGGAAGAACCGCCTCCGATGGCCCGTTCCCGCTGGTCACGATCGTGCACGGAGGCCCGTACGATCGTTACGCCGATCGTTGCCAGTTGTTCTGGTTCCCGAGCGCACAGTGGCTGGCCGCCGCCGGCTACGCCGTGTTGCTGCCGAACCCGCGCGGCGGCCAGGGCCACGGCCACCAGTTCGCCGCCAGCGTCGCCGGCCGGGTCGGACAGCAGGAGTGGACCGACATCCTGACCGGCGTCGACCTGCTCATCGACGAGGGCATCGCCGACCCCGACCGCCTGGGCATCGCTGGCTGGAGCCACGGCGGCTTCATGTCAGCCTGGGCCATCGGCCAGACCGACCGCTTCCGCGCCGCGCTCGTCGGCGCCGGCGTCATCGACTGGGGCATGCTCGCGGCGACCGGGGAGAACGGCCAGTTCGAAGCCGCGCTCGGTGGCAGCACCGGATGGTCCGGCATCGGCCCGCACCCCCATGACGCGGTCAGCCCGATCTCCTTCGCCAGCCACATGAACACTCCGGTGCTCATCTTGCACGGCGCCGAGGACACCAACGTTCCAATCGGGCAGGCCGTGTACCTCCACCGGGCACTGCGCCACTTCGACGTCGAGCACGAGTTCGTGATCTACCCGAGAGAGGGCCACTCGATCCGGGAACGCCACCACCAGCTCGACGTTCTGCGCCGGACCCGCGCCTGGTTTGATCGCTGGCTCCAGCCCTGAGCGCGGGCGCACGGACCAGACTCGTTGGTTCCCCCGACAGCGCGGGAGGACGCCGACAAGCGCGCCTACCCGACCACGGCGGAGGCGGCGACCGAATGCGCACCGATTACTTTTCCGCGCCGCGCTCGTCTGTACGTGTGATCTCGACTCACGGAAGGCTGGCACGATGCGGAAACTGATCTTCGCCATGAACGTGACCCTGGACGGCTACGTCGCCGCGCCCGGGGACGACCTCGGCTGGAGTGGGGGTGGGGGACCGGACTCATCGCCGAGCGAAGAGTTCTTCCAGTGGTGGTCCGACCGGGTGGGGGCGACCGGCATGGCGCTGTATGGGCGCAAGCTGTGGGAGGCGATGAGTTCCCACTGGCCGACGGCCGACCAGCAGCCCGGCGCCACACCGGCGGAGATCGAGTTCGCCCGCCGCTGGCGGGACATGCCGAAGGTGGTGTTCTCCTCCACGATCCGCACTGTCGACTGGAACACCCGCCTGGTCACCGGGGACGCGGTCGCCGAGATCACCCGGCTCAAGGCCGAGGACGGCGGCCCGATCGACATCGTCGGCGCGACGCTTGCCGGGGCGGCCATGCGGGCCGGGCTGATCGACGAATACGCCCTGTTCACCCACCCGGTCCTGGTGGGCGGAGGCACACCGTTCTTCACCGCGTTGGACACCTGGGTGAACCTGAACCTGCTCGAGACGCGGACATTTCCCGGCGGCCTGGTGCTGACCCGATACGAGACGAGGCGATGAACAGGCACCACAAGCAGTTAGTCGGAGTGCTCATTCCGCGGTGACGTTGGAGACGGTGGCCCGTGCGCTGGGCCCGCCCCCGGTGGGACATGTGTGATCACAGTGTCGGGGGCAGGTCCAGCCATGGTTTGTCGGTGGCGTCGAATCCGGTGAGTTCGGCGATCTTCCCGTCGACGATGTGCAGGACGGCGATATTGAACAACCGGTACTCCGGGTCGTTGGGGGTGCGGCGGTACAGCACGGCGGCGGGCATCCGGTTGACCGTCGTGGTGATACAGCGCCAGTCGTCGTAGCCGTGCTGGAAGAGCCCGTTGGAAACCCAGCCCTCCACCGCGTCCTTGGCAGTGAGGATCAACTCACCCGGGTCGGGAAGCATCGCGAAGCGCAGGTCCTCGCGCAGCAGCGCCGTCAGCCCGTCAAGATCGTTCCGCTCATGGGCGTCGATATACGACTTCACCACGGCGCGCTCGTCATTCGACAACTCGTGCGTCGCGGGGCTCCGCCAGTCGAGGCGGCGGGCGGGCAGTTGCTCGCGCATCGTCACGCGCGCCCGCTGCAGTGCGCTGGTCACCGATGCGACGGTCAGCTCGAGGGCGTCGGCGGCCTTCGACGCCGGCCAACCGAGGACGTCGCGCAGGATGAGCACCGCCCGCTGCCGTGGCGGCAGGTGCTGGACGGCGACGATGAAGGCCAGCTCGATGGTCTCCCGCGCCACCACCGATTCCTGCGGGTCCTCCGGGAGCATCCCGTCCGGGTAGGGCTGCAGGTATCGCACTTCGGAGCCCGCGTCCGGCAGCTCGGCAGTCACGGGTGTGCGGTCGTTGCGCTTCTTCAGGAACTCGAGGCAGGCGTTCGTCGCGATCCGGTACAGCCAGGTCCGCAGGGCCGCGTGGCCCTTGAACGACTCTCGTTTGTTCCACGCTCGCAGGAACGTCTCCTGCGTCATGTCCTGGGCGTCCTCGTAGTTCGCGAGCATCCGGTAGCAGTGCACCTGCAACTCGCGCCGGTGAGGCTCCGTGATTCGTGCAAACCGCGCCGTGTCGCCTGAGCGGGCCACCGCGATGAACGTGGCCTCGTCGGCACCCGGCAATCTGGCATCGGTCATGGTCAGCAATCCTTCCACCAGGCCTGAGGGCAGTAACAGAACTGACGACGTGGCGGAGGTTTTCTGATCGGTGAAGCCGCTGACACCTGGCCATTCGCCTGGCAGGCCGGTCGGGTCGAACCGTCCGGGACGTGCTCCGCGGCAGCCCGCTGCCGGATCAGATCACGTTCCTCTACGGAGGACACAGGGCTCACGCTGCTCTTCGAACGGGGGCCGCCGCACCTCGCCGGAGAACCCCGCACAGAATTATCGCTTTACCAGTAACGATAATTCGATAATTACCTGCCACATTCCGGGCAAATCGTCCGCGCACCATAATGACAGTTATGGTGCGCCTGTCATCCGGGATTGCCGCTGGCGTTGCTGAGGTGGTGTTGGGCTCGCCTGTCGGCGTCTGTGCTGACGTTCCGTTAGGGGATCGTGGCCAGGGCATCCTGTCGATGATCGCCGGGGCGGTGATGTCCGCAAGAAATCTGACACAAGGTGTCAGGCTTCGGGTCGAGGATGGCTTCACCGGTCGGTGTCGATGGCGCGGACTGGGCACCACGGATGCATACGGGACAGATAAGGATCTCCATGCGCGAAACTTCAGAGGATCTCCAAGAGCTTCAGGCCCTCCTTGACGCCTCCCTCTCCCGCTCCACCTCGCACCTCCGCTCGATCATCAAGGCGGAAAACACATTGACCGCCGAGCAGGTCACCCAGGTCCTCACCGGCATGTGCACCCTCGCCCTGTCCACCGTGACGGCGAAGGGCGAGCCGCGGATCAGCGGTGTGGACGGGCACTTCCTGCACGGGAGGTGGCACTTCGGCACGGCGCGCAACGCCGCCAAGGCGCGCCATCTCGCGGCGCGGCCTGCCGTCAGCGCCGCGCATATGCGCGGTGAGGACTTGGGCGTGTTCACGCACGGCAAGGTGGAGATCCTCAACCCCGAGGTTGGCGAGCCGGCCGCGGACTGGCCCGACCTGCTCGCGTACCTCAAGGACTTCTACGGCGACGATCTCTTCGACTGGGAGAACGAGGTGGTCTACTACCGGCTACATCCGCACTGGATGACCGTCTACGCCCCCGACATCGCGAAGCTCACTGCGGCGGACCAGTCCTGATTCCGCAGCACGGGCCGCATCGGGCCCTTCCAATTTCTGCATGTGCATGTAGAGCAGCGGTCGGTTCATCTGCATCTGCCGCGCCAACTCGCTGACGTAGGTCCGCTGTCGGGCCACGGCGGCCAGGATTCGCAACCAGTGCGGGCTGGCCAGCACGGCCAGCAGCGACACGAGGTCGACACCGGTCGGCGAGTCAACGGACGCGGTGGCGCGGCGCCGATCACTGACCCCAGGGCGGCAGCCAGACCTCGATGTCGGGCGACTGCGCTCGCCGGGAGTCGAGGTAGTCGCGCAGTGCGCGCAGCGCGGGGTGCGGGTTGTCGTCGCGCCAGATGAGGGACATGGGGTATATGGGCGCCGGGTCGCGCACCGGTACGCGCCGCAGGTCGTAGCTGTCCGGCCACAGGTACCGGGTGCGTTCGCCGGCGAGGGTCGCCAGCTCCGCGGATTCGGCGATCTCGGCAAGCAGCGCCTCGTTGCCGAAGACCGGCCCGACCAGGTCGATGGTGAGGCCGAACGCGGCGGCGAGTTCGTCGTAGTAGTCGGCCCATTCGGTGCCGGGGGCCATGCCGGGCATCCAGATGCGGTGGTCGGCGAGTTGTGCGGGCGTGACGGCGCGGGCGTTGGCGAGGGCGTGGCGTGGGCCGACGAGCAGTTCGTGGTGCTCGTCGATCACGCGCCTGGTCCTGATCGAAGCGGGTAGGTGGCGCGCGGCGACGGTGACGGCGTGGAAGGTGGCGTCGACAGTCCCCGCCTCGACGGCGGCCATCGCGGCGTGGACGTCGGCGTCGAGGGTGACCACGTCCAGCTCGATGCGTGGATACGCGCGGTGGAAGTCCTGCAGCAGCACCGCCGGTGCGATCCGTCGGCTGTGCACGTCGATGCGCAGCGCCCGGCGGCCGGGGCGTACGGAGGCGTCGGCGCGCGCCTCGGCCCGGAGCAGTTCACGGGCGTGCGGCAGGAACGTCTGACCGTCGACGGTGAGGTGGGTGCCGCGAGCCGTGCGGGTGAACAGCCGTACCCCGAGGTCCTTCTCCAGGGCGGCGATGCGCTTGGAGACGGCCTGCTGGGTGACCGACAGTGCGGCGGCGGCGTCCTGGAACTGGCCGGCGTCGACTGCGGCGACGAAGGTGCGTACGGCGTCGAGATTCACCCCGGCAACCCTACTGGCACAACGTCTGGTTGTGGCTCGCCCCGGAGTCGGTTGTTTGATCAGTGGTCAGCGGCGTTGCTTTGATCGCAGCGGTCAACGGTGCGTTGTGCGGATCGGGGGTAGGGGTGTCCGCGAGGCGATCTCTGGGACGGCGGTTCGGGTGGTTGTGGGCGTCGTACGCGGTCAGCGCCTACGGCTCGGGGCTGGGTTTCGGGGCGTTGCCGCTGATCGCCGTACTGGTGTTGCAGGCCAGCCCCGCTCAGGTGTCCGTGTTGGCGGCGCTGGGGCCGGCGGTGGGCGCGCTGATCGCGTTGCCGCTCGGGCCGTGGGTGGAGTTCCGTCGCAAGCGCCAGGTGATGATCGCGATGGACCTGGCCCGGTTCGCGGTCCTGCTGACGGTCCCTGTCGCGTACGCGCTCGGTCGGCTCAGCTTCGGGCAGTTGCTTGTCGTCTCGGCAGTGGTCGCCACCGCCAAGATCGCTTTCAATGCGGCCAGCGGCGCGTTCCTCAAGGCCCTCGTCCGGCCGGAGGACCTGCTGGTGGCGAACGCGCGGTTCGAGTCGACGACCTGGAGCTCGATCGCGCTCGGCCCGCCGCTGGGCGGCGCGGCGGTCGGCCTGTTCGGGCCGGTCGTCACCACCGTGGTCGACGCGCTCAGTTACCTGCTCTCGGCGCTGGGCATCACGGCCATTCGCGGCCACGAGGACCACCCTCGGCGCACCGGCGGCAGCCGGGTCCGGACCGGTGAGCTGCTCGACGGCTGGCGGCACCTGCTCACCCATCGCGGCCTGCGGGCGCTCTACCTCAACCAGTTGCTCGTCGGCGGGCTGATCATGGCCACCGAGCCGCTGCTGGCCGTACTCCTGCTCGGCGAGCTGGGTTTTCCACCCTGGCATTACGGCCTGGCCTTCGCCGTGCCCTGCGTCGGCGGCCTCATCGGGTCGCGCCTGGCCCGTCGGGTCGTGGCGCGTCACGGCCAGCATCGGATCATCCGCACCGTGGGCACGCTGCGCGCGATCTGGCTGATCGGCCTCGCCTTCGTCCAGCCCGGCGTGGCCGGTCTCGCCACCGTGATCGCTGTCGAACTCGCGATCATCATCAGCATGAGCCTGTACAACCCGGTGCTCGCCACCTACCGCCTGGAGCAGACCCCGAAGGATCGCGTTGTCCGTACGCTCTCGGCCTGGTCGATCGGGAGCAGCGCGGCCATCGCCATCCTCAGCGCGCTCGGTGGGCTGCTCGCGCAGGCCACCAGCCCTCGCACGGCGATCACGGTCGCGGGGCTGGTAATCCTCGCGAGCCCGCTGCTGCTGCCCCGCCGCCCGGACGCCTGTCGACCGGCACCGCACGTCGCCGTCGTGATCGACTGCCACGGCGACGTGCGGGTCGGTCGACACCTCAGGCCTGGCGGCCGAGCCACTCGCGGTAGGCGGTGGGCGCGATGACAGCGTCGTCCTTGGCGATGAGGACGTCGTCGGGGGCGGCGGCGAACATGCCGGCGCTGTCGTCGGTGGTGACGGTGCGCTGGTCACCACGGGCGGCGAGGGTGATCCGCCCCAGCTCGTCGAGGGCGAAGACGTCGGGGCCGGCGACGTTGCGGATGCCCTGCAGCGGCGTGCCCATGCTGACCTCGGCGACGGCCTGCGCGACGTCGGCGGCGGCCATCGGCTGCACCGGCGTGCTGGGCAGCCGGACCGTGCTGTCGTCGGCAGTCCAGGACAGGATCGCCTCGATGAACTCGAAGAACTGGGTGGCGCGGACGATCGAGTACGGAATGGGACCGGCGGTGAGGATGTCCTCCTGGAGGGTCTTGGCGCGGTAGTAGTCCAGGCCGGGCACCTGGTCGACGCCGACGATGGAGAGGATCACCGCGTGGCCGACGCCCGCGCCTGCGGCGGCGGCCAGCAGGTTGTCCATGGTCGTCTGGAAGAAGGCGGGCGATGCGTCGTCGAAGGTGGGCGAGTTCGTGAGGTTGACGACCACCTCGGCGCCGACGAGCGCCTCGGACAGGCCCTGCCCGGTGAGCAGGTCCACCCCGGTGGACAGCGAGAGCGGCACCGCTTCGTGCCCCGCGGCCTGCAAGATCTTGACGACCTGCGACCCGATGAGGCCGGTTCCGCCCAGTACGGCGATTTTCATGCCATGCACCTTCCCGTGACTGTGTGGTCGTTTGTCCGGCTGCCGAAACGCCCGCCGATACTCGGACCCCTTATGTCCGAGAACTATACTCGGACACAACGAGTCCGAGTAACGGGGTGACTAGGGTGACGTCATGAAGATGTCCGGCGGGGTGGAGTGGGCGCTGCACTGCTGCGTGGTGCTCACGGCCAGCAACACGCCCGTTCCGGCGGCCAAGCTGGCGGAACTGCACGACGTCTCCAGCAGCTACCTCGCCAAGCAGCTCCAGGCACTGGCCCGCGCCGGCCTGATCCACTCCGTACAGGGCAAGTCGGGCGGCTACGTGCTGACCCGCGCACCGGAGAGCATCACCCTGCTCGACGTGGTCCGGGCCGTCGACGGCCCCGGCCCGACCTTCGTCTGCACCGAGATCCGCCAGCGCGGCCCCTTCGCGACCCCGGCCGACGCCTGCACCACGCCGTGCCCGGTGGCCCGCGCGATGTGGGCGGCCGAGGACGCGTGGCACCAGGCACTCGCCGCGGTCACGATCGCCGACCTCGCCCGCGACGTCGACGCCAACTCCGGCCCCGAGGCCCTGGTCGGCATCCAGGCCTGGCTGACCAGCGGAGCCGGCTGAGCCTGGCCGAGCCGGCTGCGCACGGTCAGCCGGTGTGGCGTACCTCGGTGTCCCAGATCTGCGCCCACGGACGCCGCAGCCCCCGGCACACGTGGATCGGGCCGCCGTTCTCGTCGTTCTCCACCTCGACCCGCTGGTCCACCCGCCCGGCGAGCGTGCACTGCTCGAACCAGGTGTTCAGCTGGTCGGGGCGCTCCCAGCCGACCGCGATTACCACGTCCGCGTCGGCGGGCGGGCGACCGAAGTCGACCATGCTGTTGTGCCCGGAGTACGCCCGGGGCAGATCACGGGCCGGACCGTAACGGGCCACCGCACCGGCCTCGCCGTAGTTGCTGGTCAGGACGACCGCTCGCGGACGTTCCTGCGGCGGCAGGCCACGATGGACAGCCGCGAGCGAGTCGGCGAACTCCGGCCAACCGATCGTCTCGCCGGCGTCGTAGTTGACGTCGACCACGAAGCCGGGCAACCGGTCGGCCGGCAGCACCGGCAGCAGCAGCACGACGTTGGGCAGCAGGAACGGCACCACGCCCAGCGCGAGCAGCCCTCGACGCCACCAGAGCGACCCGCGCGACGCCCACGCGACGGTGACCAGCGCCCCGGCGGCGGTGAGGACCAGCAACAGCGGCGCGTCGTAGTAACCCTTGCCGCCGGCGATCAGCACGATGCCGACCACCACCAGCCAGGCCCAGCCCACCGCCCGGTAGGCCCGCCACGCCGGTCGGCGGAGCAGCGCGACGAGGCCGGCGATCCAGATCGGTACGGCGTACGGGCTGATGATGACGAACTGGAGGTAAAGCGCATCGAGCCGACCGCTGTAGGAGCTGTCGCCGTCCGAGATGGACGCAGCCACACCGAGCTGCGGAAAGCCGTGCGACGCCTGCCAGATCAGGTTCGGCGCGGCCAGCACCACGGCGACCCCGGCGGCGGCGAGCACCCACCTGTCGCGCAGCAGCCGACGCGGCCCGGCGATGAGCACCCCGGCGACCAGGCCCACGGCCAGCAGCGCAGGCAACAGCTTGCTGAGCATGCCCACGCCGAGCGCCAGCCCGATGCCCAGCGCCCAGCGGCTGTCGGCGGTGCGCAGCAACCGCACCGCACACCACGCCGCGACCAACCAGACCAGCAGGTCGACGGTGGTGGTGCTGAGCAGGTGGCCACTGGCGAGCACGATGCCGGACAGCGCGGCGAGCACCGCCGCGAACAGTTGCGCGCCACGGCCGGCGCCCAACTCACGGGCGATGGCGGCGACCAGCAGCACCGCGCCGCCGGCCAGCACGGCCGACGGGGTACGCAGCACCACCAGGTTGCCCGGGGCGATCGTGTCGAGCAGCCGAGCCAGCGCCGGGACCAGCGGACCCTGATCGACGTAGCCCCAGTCCAGGTGGCGACCGGCGAGCAGGAAGTACAGCTCGTCGCGGTGGTAGCCGTAGCGGCCGGCGAGCAGCAGCAGCGTCGCGGTGGTGGCGGCGGCCACCAGCCACGGACCGCGCGTGGGCACGCCGGGCTCCGGTGGCCGCCCCGGCGGTGGCGACTGCGCCGGCTGCTGAGGTCGGTCGATGTCGATCGCGGGCTCGCTCACCCGCTCATGATGACCGGTGGGACGCCCGCGCGGGTGCCCGTGTCGGGGCCTTGCGGCCTCCATGTGCAGGTGGCCCAACCGAGTGCGAAGATCAGCTTTGTTACTCGGACCGAAAGGACGATATGCGCTATCGCACTCTGGGCAGCACCGGCACCGTGGTGTCGACCCTGTGTCTGGGCACGATGACCTTCGGCGCGGAGACCGACGAGGCCGGCAGCTTCGCCCAACTGGACCGGTTCGTCGAGGCCGGCGGCACGTTCATCGACACCGCTGACGTCTACTCCACCGGCGTCTCCGAGGACATCATCGGGCGCTGGCTGCGCAGCCGACCGCACCTGCGCGACCGCCTGGTGATCGCCACCAAGGGGCGGTTCCCGATGGGCCCGGGGGCGAACGACGCCGGCCTGTCCCGGGTGCACCTCACCCGCGCTCTGGACGCCAGCCTGCGGCGACTCGGCGTCGAGGCCATCGACCTGTACCAGGCGCACGCCTGGGATCCGCTGACCCCGCTGCCGGAGACGCTGCGGTTCTTCGACGACGCGGTCAGCGCCGGCAAGATCCGCTACGCGGGGGTCAGCAACTTCACCGGTTGGCAGTTGCAGAAGGCCGCCCTGCTCACCGAGCACCTCAACCTCACCCCCATCGTGACCCTGCAACCGCAGTACAACCTGCTGGCCCGGGAGATCGAGTTCGAGTTGGTGCCGGTCTGCGAGAACGAGGGCATCGGCATCCTGCCGTGGTCACCGCTCGGCGGCGGCTGGCTGACCGGCAAGTACCAGCGCGACAGCACGCCCACCGGCGCGACGCGGCTCGGCGAGAACCCGCAGCGCGGCGTCGAGGCGTACGCGGGTCGCAACGCCGAGGAGCGCACCTGGCGGGTGCTCGACGCGGTCCGCCAGATCGCCGGGGAACAAGGAGCGTCGATGTCGGCGGTGGCGTTGGCCTGGCTGGCGGCCCGACCGGCGGTCACCTCGGTGATCCTCGGCGCGCGTACCACCGAGCAGCTCGACGACAACCTGACCGCCGCCGATCTGGTCCTCGACGCCGAGCAGATGCGGCTGCTGGACGAAGCGAGCGCCCCGCTGGTGGGCGACTACCCGTACGGCGGCGCGGGTGTACGCCAGCGCGGCCGTGACCTGCCGACCGGGTCATGACGTCGTTCCCCGAACCCACCAACCCGGCCGGCAGCCGCACCGAGGTCTTCCTGCGTTACCTGGACTACTTCCGGGAGTCCGTGGTGGCCAAGGTGTCGGCGCTGGCCGAGCCGGAGCTTCGGCGTAGCCGGTTGCCGTCCGGATGGACCCCACTGGAGCTGCTCACACACCTGCGCCACGTCGAGCTGCGCTGGATCGAGTGGGGTTTCCAGGGCCGGGACGTCGCCGAACCGTGGGGCGACCGTCGCGAGGACCGTTGGTACGTCGCCCCCGACGAGACCAGCGCGGATCTGGTGGCGGCACTGCGGGCGCAGGGCGCGCACACCACGGCCGTGGTGACGGCACACGACCTGGCCGAGATCGGTGCGCCGGGCCCGCGCTGGAACGGCGCGGACCCGGCGTCGCTGGAGCGGGTGCTGTTCCACCTGGTGCAGGAGTACGCCCGCCACCTGGGCCACCTCGACGTGGTCGCCGAACTCGCGGGCGGCCCGACCGGCGAGTGAGGCGCCGGCTCGATGATGGGCTGATGCCGGCCACACCAGATCTTGGACACTTTCCGTTAGGACGTAACGGAAAGTGTCCAAGATCTGCGCGGAGTGGCGGTTGGTCGACGCCCAGCTCTCCAACATCCTGAAGTGGGCGTCCGAAGGTGACTGACCCGGTAGGCCTTCACCCGGGGCGGGTTGCACCGGCTGGTGTCGCACCATCCTCGTCGGCGCGTCGCAGCGCCCGTGGCAGTCGCAGCGCGACGATGCCGGTAGCCACCAGGCCGCCGACGCCCGCGACGACCAGGGTCACCGGGGCGGAGGTGGCGTCCAGCAGGAGACCACCGGCGAGGTAGGACGTCGCGGCGGCGACCCCGATCGCGCCGTACAGGTTGCCGAAGACCCTGCCGAGCATGCCCGCTGGCACCGTTCGTTGCAGCAGCGTGCTGGAGGCGACGTCGATGGCCGCCAGCCCGAACCCACGGACGGCCTGCAGGGCGATCGCGGCGGCGACGGCCCAGGCGAGCCCGGTCAGCAGGTTCCCGACACTGCTGACGGCGAAGCCCACGATCAGCAGCAGCGGCATCGACGCCCGGGTGCCCCACCTGGACAGCACGGCGTAACCGGCCACCAGTCCGACACCGACTGCCCCCAGCAGAAGCCCGACCGCGGAGTCACCAACGTGGAAGGTCTCCTGCGCCAGCAGCACCAGCGCTACGTCGTCGACCCCGTTGAAGGCGACCACCGCAGTGAAGCCAAGGAAGATCACCCGCACCGTCGGAACACTCAGCAGATAACCGATGCCCGCTCTGGCCTGTCGCAGCAGGGACGGCTGGCGACCGTCGCCGGTTGCCGCCGGAAGTGAGGGGAGCGTCGCCAGCAGCACGGCCGAGACCAGGAACGACACGGCGTCGACGAGCAGCACACCACGCAATCCGACCAACGGCAACAGGGCCGCGGCAAGGAGGGGGCCGACCGCCTCTGCCCCGTTGGAGCCGAACCCGAGGGTGGAGTTGGCGGTCTCCAGGTCACGGTCACCGACCAGTGCGGGCACCGCCGCCCGAGACGCCGGTTGGAAGAGCTGCGACGCGGTGGCGCGAATCGCGACGAGAGCCAGCAGCACCGGCAGCGAAGGCATCGTCAGCACGATGACCAGCAGGACCACGGCCTGGACGAGTTCGCAGACGACCATCAACCGCCGGAGGTTGAGCCGATCAGCGAGGGCACCGGTGAACGGACCCAGCAGGGATGGAGCGAAATCTCCGACGAGGAGAAGCAGCGCGACTGCCAGCCCCTTACCCGTCGTCTCGGCGACGTGGAACATCAGCGCGACAAGGCTGAGTGAATCGCCTGCGTACGAGACGAGCCGTGCCGAGAAGAGGGCTCGGAATGGCCTGTTGCGGCGAAGCAGCCGGGTGGGACGCAGCGGCGCAGCGTCTGCCGTGGCGGACGCTGCGCCGGACATCTCGATACTCCTCGCTGAGGGCTGCGCCGAGGCGTCGTGTCGCCGCCGCCCAGCAGGAGCGCGGGGCAGGTGAGCTGCCAGCGAGTTCACCGACCAGCCCGTAGGTGAAGGTAGTCAGCAAGGCGTCGGTGAGCGCGGTATTTACGGGCTGTCGAGGAACCGATTCAGGAAGCGACCGGGACGTTGGTGGTGGTTCCGTTGGCGTCGGTGACCCGTACCTCGGTCGCGGTCGCGGGCAGCAGAGCCGCGTTACGGCCGGCGTCCTGCCACTGGCCGTCGCCGACCCGGTAGCTCAGCGCCGACCCCTCGGCGGCGACGACGACACCCTGGTCGTTCGGGAGTCGTAGCCGCACGGGTAGGGGTGCCGACCAGTCCGCGGTCGTGCTGGCCACCGCTTCGAACGGAAGATATTTGCGGGCGAGCAGCGCGATGGCGTAGGAGGGGCCGTCGTCGTACTGGACGGTCTCCACGAGGAGCCGCCGCCCGTCGGGGGTTGCCCCGTAGACCCACAGCCGGGGAGAGCCATCGTGCGTGTGCGTTCCGGCAGGGTCGAGGTATTGGGCGAGGGCTTCGGTTGGCGCGTTCACCTCCTTGGCGGCCGGGTCGATGCCCCAGACCTGCTCCGTGCCGGGCAGCGTGCGGCGAATCAGCGGTGGTGCCGGCCGATCCTTGTTGCCGGGGAAGTAGATCTCGCTCGTACCGTCGATGTGAATCACGTTTCCCCGTTCAACGGGAGTCCTGGAGAGCGCGACCGTGAGCTTCGTGCGCTGTGGCGGCACCGACAACACCGCCGCACCGTCTCGGAACACCACCGGCTCGAAGGTCCGCTCGACCTTGCCATCGGGTGCGTGCCGTAGTTGCGCGGAGAACTCCACCGGTTGCCCGAAGTCGAGCACAAGAAGCACGTCGCGCTGCGACCCGAGCAGTGCCGCCTGCTCGATGCCGTCTGTTTCGGCGTCGGTGATCTGCGTCAGGGTGCCGACGCGTGGCCCGTCGGCTGTGGGTTTCACGAACCCGGTGGTCATGCCGTAGACGGTGCCCTGGGCGACGAAGGCGGCCCGGCCCGCAGGCGTATCTCCTGCCCACACGATGTTCGGCTCGCCGCGCGGCCGTTCATCGGCCTGCTCGATCTGGCGCTGCCACGCCTGGCGGACCTGTCGCAGGTACCCCTCGTCGGCGGCCAGATCACCACGAGTGGGCTCGTCCAACAGCGGTGAGGCGACAGGTGTCCCTCCGGCGTCGCCGGGCAGGTCGACGACGCCGGCCACGGGCACGGCCACCACGGCCGCGCAGACCGCCGCCAACACGGCTCGCCGGCGCACCACCCGCCGGCGCCCACCCCGACGCACCTCGGCGAGCAGGCCCGGCGGGCTGACCAGGTCGTCGGTCGCGCGGTGCAGGATGCCGCGCACGTCACTGTCGTTCATGGTCATCGCGAACTCCCGGTTCCAGTGGTGGGCATGACGAGACTCGAACCGGCCAACGCCTCTCGCAGCCGGGCCAGCCCCCGCGAGGCGTGGCTCTTCACCGCCCCCTCGGAGCAGCCCATCGCCGCCGCCACGTCGGCGACCGGCAGGTCCTCCAGGTAACGGAGCACGACAGCGGCCCGCTGCCGGGCTGGCAACGTCCGCAGCGCCCCGACGACCAGCTCGCGGACCGCCACCGTGTCGGCGTGGTCCCGGGAAATCCCGTCATGGTCGCCCAGCGACTGTTCCGGACGCCGGGCACGCCACCGCCACCGGTTGATCGACCGGTTGACCAGCGCCCGTCGCGCGTACGCCTCAGGGCTGCTCTGCACCCGCCGCCAGCGCACATACACCTGCTCCAGCACCTCCTGGAGCAGGTCCTCGGCGGCGTGCCGGTCCCCGGTCAGCAGGAAGGCAACCCGCAACAGCACCGCCGACCGTGTGCGAACGAAGTCGTCGAACTCCGCCCCGCGCGAATCCCTCATCTGACCTCCCGGCCTCGTCAACCAGCAAGACACCACGTGGGGTCGCGAGGTTTACCGGGCCGGATGACTGCTTTCAGTAGGGGCAGGTGCGCCCGTCGCGCACCATCTGCGCGTACTCGGCGCCGGTGATGCGCAGCCGATCGGTCTTGCTGCCGTCCTTGGCCCGGCAGCCGTCGAACGAGTTGAGGTAGACCCAGGTGTAGGAGGAGTCGCCCGCGCTCCCGGTTACCTCGAACGGCTTGTCGCCGGGCGCCGAGATCACCATTGTCTGGCGTCGTCCCTCGGCCAGGTAGTCCAGCTCCAGTCGCCATCGGCAGTGCTGCTTCGCGCTGAGCGCTCGTACCTGGATGACGTTCTTCTCACCCTTGGGCAAGGTGATCTTGTGGGTGGCGAAGAACGGGGTGCCGGCATCCTCGCCACCCGGGTCCTCGACGAGCATCCGAGGGTTCGGTCGATCCACGTGCGTCACGAGGACAAGCTTCTGGGAGTCGCCCTGGGAGGGGTTGGGCTCAAAGACCCCGGTGAGCGGGGCGCGGCAGGGCTCGACGAGGACGGGCCGCAGGTCGACGGCCTCGGCGGCCTCGTCCCGGGTGCCGACCAGGGTGATCTCCCAGGTGCTCCGTTCGATGTCGACCGCGCCGGCCTCGGCGGCCGGATCGTCCGGCCGTTCGGCGTCCAGGCGAGCCAGATCCGCGCCGGCCGGGTAGACGTAGTTGAACGCACCCTCCTGCGGGTAGGGGACGTGCTTCACGTCCAGGACGACGACAGGCCCCCGGCCGGCCAACTGCTCGGCCAGCTCGTTCGCCGGCTTCCACTGGTTGATCATGCCGAGAACGACGGCGCCGAGCCAGGTGGCGACGGCCCCGACCACGATCGTCAGCAGCCAGGTGACGGGACGTTTCCACCAGGCGACGGGCGCGGGGGACGACACCGGGGCCGGCGCGGGTCCCTTACGGCGACGCGGGCGCTTGTTTCGTGGACTCATGGACCGGTGTCTCCTGCGTGTCGATGGACGGGTCGGAGTCGAGGAGCCGACGAGCCAGCAGCACGGGCAGTGCGACGAGCCAACCCCAGGCCGCGCCGAAGCGCAGCGCGGAGGTCAGTTCCAGGCCCAGTGACTCCCAGGGTGCGCAGCCGGTAGGGGAGTTCGAGACCGCGCAGCCGACCAGGACGTCAGACGTCGCGGTCAGCGCGGACGCCGCGATCGTGGCACCCCAACAGACGACGACGAGCCCGAGGCGATGCCCGTGACTCGGCAGGCCGACGAGCAGCGCCCACAACAGAAGCCAGAGCACCAGCAGCAGGGCGAGGGCAAGCACCGACCTGTGCACCCACACGTCCATCGACAGGGGGTTCAGCTCGGTCTCGTGGGTCAGCCGGTATCCCACGTCATCGCGGACGCGTGGCGGCGGGGACAGGGCGGGGCGGTACAGGAATTCCCTGAGCAGCCCGAGGAACCCCCTGCCGGCATAGCTGTCCCACACCGCCTGGGTGCCGTTGATCAGCATGAGCACCAGCACCGGAAGCACGCCGGCCAGGGCAAGGTTCGCGCTGCGTCCTCGCACGTCGCCGATCAGCGCACCGCGGGCCGTCGGCTCCGCATCGTCAACCGCGTCCTGGTCCTCGTCGTCGCCCTCCTTCTCGACCGTGTCCGGGGCCTTGTCCGCACCGTCGTCGGTGTCTCTGTTCAGCCGGTCCAGCAGCAGTATCGCCAGGCTGGTGCCACCGACCAAGGATGCGTTCGTGAACGCCAACAGGCAGCCGAGAAAGAGGGCGTCGGACGTCCAACCGGTCAGTGTGAGGTGCGCGCTGGCGAGGAGCGTGGAATGGTCCAACGCCTCGTTGGCGTACCAGCCGGTGGGGGCGGTGTGCACACGGACCACGAGGGCAGCCCACCAGAGCAGGTCCCCGATCGCCGTGGCGGTGAGGGCAGCGGCCGCGCCGGTCATCGCCGCGACGAACGGGCGTGTCCGCCGGGTGACGAGGCCGCAGGCCAGGTACGTCGACACCGCGATCAGCAGGATCACGACCCAGCGGATCAGTGGCGTCACCGCGTTCATCATGGGAGCGGTCGTGGCGTCGAGTGGGGCGAAGAAGACCATTCCCTTCCCGAGGAACGTCGGAAGGTCGACAGCGGTCCGCGCGACGGTGAACGGGCCCGCCATGGCCCGAGTCTTGGCGGTGACCACCACATACAGGCAGATGGGGCCCGCCATCGAGAACAGGGCGACGAATATCCTGAATGGTCGGCTCATCTTGCCGGCCTCATCCCGGGGCGGATCGTCACGCCGTCAGTCTCTCGCATCGCACTGACTCGTACAGACCCCTGGCGGTGCCCTCAGCGAGGTTCGGCCCAGCCGACGAAGCGCGGGGTCAGGTCGGGCAGCGCGATATCCGGGTTGAGCTTGGTGAGATCAGCCCGCAGTCGTGGCGCGGCTTCGTGGCGATGGCACGCGACGCCGGCTGACCGACCACTTCGCACAAAGGCTCCCGGGCGCCGGCCGGGAGCCTTTCGTGTCAACGGACGGCGGCGGGTTCGGCCGGTTGCGGCTGCGGGGTCGCCGGCCAGGTGAGTCGGCGTACGCCGGGAACGAGCGCGGTGCCCGCGCAGGCGGCGAGGACCAGCAGGCCGGCGACGGCCAGCGGGACAGGCGCGCCGAACGCGTCGGCGGCCAACGGCGCCAGCGCGTAGCCCAGCGGCATGGCGCCCAGTGACACCAGCCAGTCGTACGAGGTGACCCGGGCCAGGACCTCGGGCGGGAAGTGGTGCTGCACGACGGTCTCCCACACCGGGTTGAGGTAACCGAGGGCGGTCAGCGCCAGCGCGTAGGCGGCGATCACCGCGGGGGCGGGCGCGGCGACGGCGAGCAGGAACAGTGGCGCGGCGTAGCAGGCCAGCCCAAGGTTGGCCAGCAGCACCGGCCGGCGCAGCCGGACCCGCCCGGCCAGCAGCGATCCGATGAGCATCCCGATCGCGCCGGCCTGCAACAGCAGCACCCAGGTCGTCTCGCCGCCGAGGCGGTCGATGGCGACGGCCGGTCCGAGGGTCATCAGGACGGCGGCCGCGCCGTTCCACACGCCGTGCCCGAGCAGGCTGGTCCAGAACCAGTCACGGGCGCGTACCTCGCTGAAGCCGTGCCGCAGGTCGGCGAGGACGGAACGGCGGGGCACCGGCACGTGGCGGACCCGCACCAGCGCGAGCAGCGCGGCGCTGAGCGCGAACGACGCGCCGTCCAGGATGAACGCCCAGCCGGGTCCGGCGGCCCAGATCAGCGCGCCGGCCAGCGCCGGCCCGGCGAGTCGGCTGGTGTTGGCGGTGATCCCCATCAGGGCGTTGGCCCGCTGCCGGTCGGCCGGTTCGACGGTGCCGGCGACCAGCGGGGACGCGGTCGGAATGGCGAACGCCGAGGCGGTGCCGCCGAGCGCGGAGGCCACGACCACGGTGGTCAGTGACGGGTCGCCGCCGAGCAGCTCGACGCCGACCGCGAGCTGGGTCGCGCAGCGGACCAGGTCGGCCAGGAGGGCGACCCGGCGGGCGTCGAACCGGTCGGCCACGACGCCGCCGAGTGGCAACAGGAGCAGCCGGGGGACCATCGCCGCGGCGAGGACGACGGCCAACGCGCCGGTCGAGTCGGTGGCGCGCAGCACGGCCAGCGCCAGCGCGGCGGGCACCACCGCGTCGCCGAGCGCGGAGACGGTGCGACCCAGGAAGAGCAGCCGGAAGGAGTGATCGCGCAGTGGATGAGCCATAACCGCAATGTACTTCGACATCGAATATTTCGGCAATGAATATTTCGATGCAGAGGTACGCTGACGTGGTGACCACCACCCCGGACGCCGTCGACAAGCACATCGAGCGTTGGCTGCCTGTGGTGCCCGACCTCGACGCGGACGTCGAGGGGGCGGTGACCAGGATGATCCGGTTGACCCGGCACCTACGGGCGGTCAAGGAGCGGGTCCTGGTCGACCTCGACCTGCCAGCCCACGAGTACGACACCCTGCACGCCCTGGCCGGCCGCCGAGGCCGGGCGGCGCCCTCGGACCTCGCCGCGGACCTCGCGATGGCCCCCGCCTCGATCACGGCACGGGTGGACGCGCTGCTGCGACGGGGCTTCGTCCGCCGGATTCCGTCGACAGTCGACCGTCGGCGGGTGGACGTGGAGCTCACCGAGGCAGGTCAGGCCGCGTGGCGCGGGGCGATGGAGGTCCAGGGAGCGGAGGAGCATCGCCTGCTCGGCGCGCTCACCGCTACCGAACGGCGACACCTCTCCGACCTGCTGCGCAGGGTGCTACTCGTCGCCGAGCAGCCGCCGAGCACACCGGAGGCCGACTGAGCGGGTCGAAAATCGCCTGGCGGCACGCGTACCCCTGATGGAAGGGTGACCGGCGTGACTGCGCATGCGCTGGCCGGTGCCCTGGCCGACGACGGACGGCGACGGATCTTCGCGGCGATCGTGCTGGGTGCGACAAGCGCGACCGAGGTCGCCGAGCGGGCCGGCCTGCCGGCGCGGGTGGTGCTCACCGGGGTTCGCCGGCTCACCGACGCGGGCCTCGTCACCGGCGCGGACGGCGCGCTCGCGGCCGACGAGGCGTCGCTGCGGGCCACCGCGCGCGACAGTCGCCCAGCCGACGATGCCGAACCCGGCGTCGACCCGGTGCTGCGGACCTTCCTGCGCGCGGGCGTCCTGGTGGGTATGCCGGCGCAGCGGGGCCGGCGGCGGGCGCTGCTGGCACACATCGCCGAGCAGTCGTTCGCGCCGGGCACCCGCTATCCGGAGCGGGCCGTCGACGACGCGCTCAAGCCGTGGTGCGCCACGGGAGGGTCGGATCACGCGACGCTGCGTCGGTATCTGATCGACGAGCAGTTGCTCACCCGCGAAGGCGGGATCTACCAGCGACTCTGATCGTTCACCGCGCGAACCGTCTCGTCTCGGAGGATCTTGCTAGCCTCGGCGCATGACCTCCTGCACGCCCGCCGACGGCCCACCGGACCTGTTGTTCCTGCTCTCCTGGGCTAGTCACGCGTTGCAGACCGAGCACGCCGCCGGGCTGGCCGAGCTGGGCATCTCGCCGCGGGCGCACTACGTGCTGGCGCAGGCCCGCACCGGCGACCTGACCCAGCGGGAGATCGGCGAACGGTGCGGCGTGGACAAGACCACGATGGTCGTGACGCTCGACCAGCTGGAACGGGCCGGGCTGGCCGAGCGCCGTCCGGTGCCAACGGACCGCCGGGCCCGGCTGGTCGTGGTGACCCCGGCGGGGGAGCAGGTCCTGCGGCAAGCGCAACAGGTGGTCCGGCGCATCCAGGACGACCTGCTCGCGACCCTGCCGGAGCAGGACCGGGAGGTGTTCCTCCGGGCGCTCCTGGGGCTGGTGAGCGGCCCGCTGGCCAGCACCTCCCCGTACGCGCCGGGGGCCCGCTCCGGCTGTTAGTTCTGAGAAAGATAGTTCCGAACAAGACTATCTGTTACGGTCGTACTCGTTCGTTTCCCCTGAACGAGGAGCCGTCATGAGTGCTGCCACCGTCACGACCCCCGCCCCCTCACCACTGCGCCGCCGCGCCCTCGGCGTCGTCGCCGCCGTCGTGGCACCCCTCGCCATCTGGGCGATCGGCGCGCTGGCCGGAGTCGACTACACCATCGAGAGCCCGGGCCAGCCCGCCACGGACATCGGGGCCGGCGCCATCGTCATGATCGCCCTGGGGGCGGCCCTGCTCGGCTGGGCGGCGTTGGCCCTGCTGGAACGGTTCGCCACCCGGGTCGCCCGTCCGGTCTGGATCTCACTGGCCGTCGTCGTGACGGTGCTGTCCTTCGTTCCGCTGTTCGGCGTCGAGGCCACCGGCGGCGCCAAGCTCGCCCTGGGTGCCACGCACGTGGCCGTGGCGGTCGCGCTTATCGCGCTGCTGCCCCGTCCCCGCCGGTAACACCCGTCGGCACCTTCCCAAGCCCACCTCGTGTCGCACCCGCCACGGGGTGGGCGAAACCCGTGGAAGCTCGGGCGTCCCCGTTGCTAGCATCGCCGTCATGGCACGAGGTATCTGGTCGCAGAAGGTCCGCTCCGCCCGCTGACGGCGGCGCCCTTCTCCCTGCTGAATTCGCGCTCGCCGTCCCGGTTCCCGCCGGGCGGCCGTTAGCTGCTGCCCGGCTCCATCGAGAGCTGCGGAGCACAGTTGAACCTCAACCCCGACATCATGTCCCTGCCGGTCGAGGCCGGCGGCAGCGCGCACGTACGCGCCACGAACGTCACCGTGACCCGCGGGTCCCGGCGCGTCCTGACCGACGTCTCGGTCACCGTCTCCGCCCGGTCACGGCTGGCGGTCGTCGGCGAGAACGGTCGCGGCAAGACGACACTGCTGCACGTCCTCGCCGGGTTGATCACGTCGGACGACGGCACCGTCCAGCGGGCCGGCACGATCGGCCTGGCCCGCCAGGAGCTGTCCGCCCGCGACGGCGAGACGGTAGGCACCCTGACGTCCGAGGCGCTTGCCGCGTCGCTCGCGGCCCTCAAGGCGCTGGACGAGGCGACCCTCGCCCTCGCCGAGGGTGATCCGAGCGCGGAGGACCGCTACGCCGCCGCGCTCGACGCGGCCACCCGGCTCGACGCGTGGGACGCCGAACGCCGGGTCGACGTGGCACTGGAAGCCCTGCACGCCTGCACCGACCGCGATCGCCAGCTGTCGACGCTGTCGGTCGGGCAGCGCTACCGGGTACGCCTGGCGTGCCTGCTCGGGGCGCGGCACGACGTGTTGCTGCTCGACGAGCCGACCAACCACCTCGACGCCGACGGCCTGGACTTCCTGACCCGTCGACTCCGCGAGCACGACGGCGGTCTCGCGATCGTCAGCCACGACCGCGCGCTGCTGCGCGACGTCGCGGACCGGTACCTCGACCTCGATCCCACCCACGACGGCACGGCGCGCCTTTACGCCGGCGGCTATGACGCCTGGCAGGACGCGCGGCGTCGCGAGCGGGAGCACTGGGAGCAGGACTACGAGGAGCAGCAGGCCGAGCGTCGACGGCTACAGGACGCGGTGTCGAAGGCCCGCGACCGGCTCTCCACCGGCTGGCGGCCGGACAAGGGGACCGGCAAGCACCAGCGCCAGTCCCGCGCGCCGGGCGTCGTGCAGGCCCTGAACCGGCAGCAGGACGCACTCCAGGCACACAGGATCGACGTACCGGAACCACCGCCGACGCTGCGGTTGCCGGACCCTGGCGTGCGGGCGGGCGCCCCGCAGGTACGCGCGCAGGGGGTCGCCGTCGACGGGCGACTCGCTGGGCCGGTCGACCTCACCATCGACGCCGGCGACCGGCTGCTCGTCACCGGACCCAACGGCGCCGGGAAGTCCACACTGCTCGCGGTCCTGGCCGGGGCGCTCGAACCGACCGACGGTCACGCCTGGGCGGCGCGGGAGGCCCGCATCGCCCGGCTCACCCAGGAGACCGCCGGGCAGGCCCCCGAACTCAGCGCCGACGAGGCGTACGCCCGCCAGGTCGCACGACTGGTGTCCGACGGGGTGCTGCCCGCCGCCGAGGCCGTGTCGCTCGGCTCGCTCGGGCTGCTGGACTCCGCCGCGATGCGGACGCCGGTCGGGCGGATGTCGCAGGGGCAGCAGCGCCGCCTCGACCTGGCGTTGGTGCTGGCCAGGCGGCCCACGCTGATCCTGCTCGACGAGCCGACCAACCACCTGTCGTCGACAGTGGCCGACGAGCTGACCGCCGCGATCCGCGCGACGAGTGCCGCCGTCGTGATCGCCACCCACGACCGGCAGCTGCTGCGGGACCTGGCCGGCTGGCCGTGCCTGCGCATCGGCGAGCCGTCGACACCGGATGCGCGAACCCTGGCGACCGGATAAAACCGTTGACCGGGCGGCGATGATCAACAGGTGACCCTTGCCGCCCGGTCCATCTGGACGACCAGCACCAGCCGACCCGACCAGCCCGACGCGGTGCTGCTGCTGCGTGAGTACATGACCGAGATGGTGGTTCGCTACCACCGTCGCCCGGACCTGCCCGGCGAGGTCGACGCGGCTCTGGCCGAGTTACCCAGCGACGACCTGACCGCGCCGAGCGGGCTGCTCCTGCTCGCCCACCACGGCGACGACCTGGCCGGCTGCGCGGGACTGCGCTGGCAACCGGGCTGGGCCGAGCTGACCCGGGTGTTCGTCCGCCCCGAGCATCGCGGCGCCGGTGGGGGCGCCGCGCTGCTGAGCGTTGTGGAGGAACGGGCCCGCGTGGCCGGGGCGGACCGGATCCGGCTCGACACCCGGCACGACCTGGTCGAGGCCCGCGCCCTGTACGCCCGGCACGGCTACGCGGAGATACCGGCGTACTCGCGGGGTCCCTACGCCGACCACTGGTTTGAAAAGCGGCTGTCCTGAGCAGTTGACATCGACACGCGGACACGCTAAATAGGAAGAGGAAGTTGAGTCTCCCCGACTCAACTCATCACCTTCGGCCAGGAGATCCGAGGAGGCATGACCATGTTGATGCGTACCGACCCGTTCCGCGAGATCGACCGGCTCGCCGAGCAGTTCTTCGGTACGGCGGCCCGTCCCGCGATGATGCACCTGGACGCCTACCGCGACGGCGACCACTTCTACGCGGCGTTCGACCTGCCCGGCGTCGACCCGGACAGCATCGACTGCACCGTCGAGCGCAACGTGCTCACCGTCCGCGCCGAGCGTCGCCGGCCCGCCGGCGACGGCGTCGAACTGGTCGCCGCCGAACGCCCGATGGGCACCTTCACCCGGCAACTGTTCCTCGGCGACACACTGGACGCCGACAAGCTGGAGGCGGGCTACGAGAACGGGGTGCTGACGCTGCGCATCCCGGTCGCCGAGCGCGCCAAGCCCCGCCGGGTGACCATCAAGGCCAACGGCGACGCCCGCCGAGAGATCAACGCCTGATCCGTCACGGTGTCGGGTGGGACCGGCGCGCCTGCACGCCGATCCCACCCGAGGCTGAGAGCCTTTTTCACATGGTGTTCTCCGACGCTCCGGTGCTCGCCCGCCCGCCCGCGCCGCCGGCGCTGCCGAGCGGGCCGGTCGAGGTGACCGAGGCGTGGCTGCGCAACCGGCGGCTGTCCGAGCACACCCGCGACGCGTACCGGCGGGACGTCACCGGCTGGCTGCGTTGGTGCGCCGAGCGCGACCTGGACCCGCTGCGGGCCACGTTCCTGCACGTCAACGAGTACGCCCGTGCTCTGGAGAACAGCGTCGGCGCCCGCAGCGGCCGCCCGCTGACCCCGGCGACAGTCGCGCGCCGACTCTCGGCGCTGTCGAGTTGGTACGACTTCCTCGTCAAACTGAGTGCGGTGCCGGCCAACCCGGTCTCCGGCGCCGACCGCCCGCGCGTCGACCGGGACCACTCCGCCACCGTCGGGCTCACCCCCGAGGAGGTGGACGCCCTGCTCAGCGCCGCCGACGCGGACACCGGCGCGACCGCCGTCCGCAACCGGGCGGCGCTCGCGCTCCTCGCCGACCTGGGTCTGCGGGTCGGGGAGCTGATCTCGTTGGACCTGACCGACCTCGGCACCGAGCGTGGCCACCGCAGCGTGCGCTTCGTCGGCAAGGGCGGCAAACAACGTCGCCGCGCCCTCACCCCCGGCACCGGGCACGCCCTGGACGCCTACCTGGCCCAACGCGCCGCCACCAGCGGCGTGCCGGTGCCGCAGCTCACCGGCCCGCTGCTGGTCACCGCCAGCGGCGCCCGACTGGACCGGCACTCGGTGTTCCGGATGGTCCGCCGGCTCGCCCGCGCCGCCGGCATCCCCGCGTGGGCGAAGCTGTCCCCGCACTCACTGCGGCACGCCTTCGCCACCACGGCCCGCTCGGAGGGCGTGCCGTTGGAGGACGTGCAGGACGCCATGGGGCACGCCGACCCGCGTACCACCCGCCGCTACGACCGGGACCGGCACAACCTCGACCGCGACCCGGCCTACGCGGTGTGGGCGGCCCGGTCGCGCCGTCGCGGCTGAGCGGCGTGTGCCGCGTCAGTGCTGAGCGGCCTGTGCCGCGTCAGCCCTACGGGCGGGGGCAGATGCAGAACGGCTGCCCGATCGGGTCGAGAAGCACCACCCACCGCTCACCGCCGGGCTGGAAGGCCGGCTTCGACGCGCCCGCCGCCACGAACTTCTCCTCCGCCGCCGCCAGGTCGTCGACGTACAGATCAAGGTGGTAGCGCTGGTCACCGGCTGGGTCCGGCCAGGTGGGCGGCCGGTAGCCCTCCACCAGCCCGAAGCCGATGGAGACACCACCGGAGCTGATCATCGCGTACTCCGGTTGGCTGTGGGTGACCTCCCAGCCCAGCGCCTCGTGGTAGAACGCGGCGTGGCCGGCGGGGTCGGAACTGTCGAGGTTGACCATCGCGAGGTCGGCAGAAGCTGTCACGCCGGCAGTATGCCGCCGAGGCCCGACAAGTCGGGCCCTCCGACACCCGCCCGCAGCCGAGTGTCGGGCCCCCGCCCTACGGTCCGTGGATGAGACACGGTCTGGAGATTTCCTGCGGCGGCGCCTCGGTCGCGGTGTCCACCCTGGTCGAGCTGGGCGAATGCGCCGAGCGCGCCGGCTGGGACGGCGTGTTCCTGGAGGACTATCTGATCCACTACTCCGGCGACGAGCCCTTCACCTACGATCCGTGGCTGGTCCTCGCCGCGATCGCCGGACGCACCGACCGGGTGCGACTGGGCACCACGGTCACCGCGCTGCCCCGGCGTCGCCCGGCGAAGTTGGCGCGGGAGGTCCTCACCCTCGACCACCTCAGCGCGGGCCGGGCCACCGTGGCGGTCGGGGTCGGCGACCCCGGCGACCGGGGCCTGACCGCGTTCGGCGAGCAGACCGAGGTGTCCGTGCGGGCCGCGATGCTCGACGAGGGTCTCGACCTGCTGACCGGGCTGCTCAGCGGCGAGCGGGTCAGCCACGAGGGCACCCACTACCGCGCCGACGGGGTGGCGCTGCGACCAGCGCCGGTGCAGTCACCGCGGGTGCCGGTCTGGGTCGGTGGGAGCACCCAGGCCGGGGCGGTGCGTCGCCGGGCGGCCCGCGCCGACGGGATCGTGCCGTACAAGCTCACCGACACCGACGGGTGGTCCGACTTCACCCCCGACGAGGTACACGACCTCGCGAATGCGTTGCCATCGACGCGCGCCGACGGTCAACCGTTCGACGTGGCGATCGGCGGCCGGCGACGCCGTCGCGACGAACGCGCCGAACGGGCGTACCTCGGTGAGCTGGCCGCCGCCGGTGCCACCTGGTGGTTGGAGTTCGTCCCGGCCGGCGATCCGGCGACGATGCGCGCCGCCGTCGCCCGGGGCCCCCTGCGCTGACCGCGGGATCAGGGAGCCGCGAGGGGCCAGAACGTCATCCGGGCGTCGCCGTCGCGGCAGATCAGCCCGACGCCGACCCGCCGGCAGTCGGTCAGACCCGCCGGCAGCACCACGGACACCCGATGACCGTCGCGCCCCACCGTCGCCACCAGGGCACGCCTGCCGTCCGCCGCCAGCCCCAGCACCACCAGAGGCTCCGCCGGCACCCGAGGGCCCACCACCGTGCGCCAGCGCGCGCCGGCCGGCCAGGTCCACACCCGCGCCCCGGTGCCCGCGTCGATCGCCCAGCGCCCCTGCTCGTCCTGCCCGCAGATCAGACCCTGACAGGGCCGCAGGGTCAGCTCGCCCGGCTGCGCCGGCAACTGCCAGCGCGGTGCCAGCCCCGGCAGGTCGTACCCGGACAGCGCCACCGCGCCGCCGCTGGGGTGGCGCAGCACCAGGTGCGCGCCGGCAACCTGAGGATTGTCCGGGCCGTAGTCGGCCGGTGGAAAATGTCCCCGCCCGCGTTCGGTGCCGTCGCGGGCGTCGAGCAGCCGGGCCAACCCGTCGTCCTGCACCAGCAGCACCCGCCCGGGCAGCGTCCGCAGCACCGCCGTGGAGGGCAGCGGGACCGACCACCGGGTTGCGCCGGTCGCCGGGTCGACGCCGTGCACCGTGCCCTCGACCCGCCGCCCCGGCTCGGAGGCACTGCGCACCTCACTCACCGCCACCGCCGCGTCCCCGGCCGCGTACACCCGCTCGGGTCGCCGCCACACCGGCTGGCCGGTGCGCATCGACCGCGCGGTGGTCGCCCGCGCCCCGCGCCCCTGGTCGCGTTCGACAAGCAGCAGCAGGTCACCGGCGACCTCGGCGGACCACCCGGCGGCGGGCGGCACGCTGACCCGCCACCGCGGCGGGCCGCCCAGGGCGGCCGGGTCGTAGGCGCTCAACGTCGGTGGGCTCGAGTCGGGATCGACGACCAGCAGCAGCGGCCCCGCGCCGAGCACTGTCGCCCGGGCGGGCACCGCCAGCTCGACCTGGGGCGTCAGGCGCCCGGCCGGGGCGGCACCGCCGAGCAGGGCACAGACCGCCACCAGCGCCGCCACCCGCCAACGGCGGGACACTTCCGGCGGTGGCCGGCGGTCGTCCAGGGCTGCGCCACGGTCGTCGCCCAGCTCGATCAGCACCGACATGGGCGCCCACCCGTCCGCTCGCGCCCACCGGTCAGCAGAGCAGGTCCAGGTGGTGGTGGGCGTCCTCGGCGATCTCCTCGTGCCGCAGCCAGCGGCGCGCCCACAGCCGGGCGGCCAACTCCGCCTGCTCGTCCCCCCAGGCGGCGTGCTCGACGAGCAACGCGGTGGTCAGCGCGTACGCCAGGCGCAACGCCAGACCCCGGGCGCCCGCGAGCACCGTCGGCGCACCCGGGTCGACGGTCACCGCGCTGATCGTCTCCTCCAACTGCCCGGCGGCGGTGGCCAGGGTGTCGGCGAGCACCGGCGACAGCGGCCGGGCCAGGTCGACGGCGGCGGCGAGCCGGCCCAGCAGCGGCGCGCCCGCGTCCTCCCGGGTCAGTGCGCGCAGCACGTCCAGGGCCAGCACGTTTGTGGTGCCCTCCCAGATCGGCAGCACCTGGGCGTCGCGCAGCAGCCGGGGCACGCCGGTGTCCTCCACGTAGCCGGCCCCGCCGAAGCTCTCCACGTACTCGCTGGCGGAGCTGACGGCGAGCCGGCCGGTGGCCAGCTTCGCCAACGGCGCCACGATGCGCAGCTCCGCCGCGGCCTCCGGGTCGGCGCCGACCTCGACCCGACCGAGCAGGGCGAACGCGTGCCCGGCGAGGGCGAACGCGCCCGCCGCGTCGACCGCCAGGGTGCCCAGGGTGGCCCGGTGCAGCGGCGAGGAAGCCAGCGGGCCACCGGCGACGTGCCGCACGTCGGCGTACGCGCGGGCGTAGGCGAGACCCCGTCGCATCCCGCCGGCCGCCGCCGCCGCGTTGTGCACCCGGGTCACCACGACCAGGGTCATCGCCCGGACCAGACCGGGCACCGCCGGGTCACCGAGCGGGAGGGCGTACGCGTCGCGCAGCCCGATCTCGGCGGTGGGCAGCGCCCGGGTGCCGAGCTTGTCCTTGAGCCGGTGCACTGTGACACCCGGCGCGGGTGCCCCCGGCGCCGCGCCGTCGGCCAGCGGTGAGTCGACCGCGTACCGGGGAACGAGGAACGGGGCGAGCACCCGGCTGCCCCGCCCGGCGCCCTCCGGTCGGGCCAGCGCCACCGCCATCGCCGCGTCGGCGGCGGAGCAGAACCACTTCTCCCCGGTCAGCCGCCACGAACCGTCCGCCGCGGGACGGCCGAGCGTGCTGGAGCGGCCCAGGTCGGAGCCGCCCTGCGACTCGGTCATCCACTGCCCGCTGGTGATCGCCGTGGCCGGGTCGGTGGAGATCAGCCGGGGCAGCCACGCGTCCCGGACCGTGGCGTCGACGTCGGGCATGCTGAGCAGCGCCGCCGCCCCGTCGGCCATCGCCACCGGGCAGGAGAACGTCGCCGACTCCGGCCCGTACAGGTGCAGCAGGGCGTGTTGCACGACCCGCGCGGCGGCACCCCAGGTGCCCCGGGCGTCCGGCAGGTAGGGCAGCGCGGCCACGGCGTGCCGGGCGGCGGCGGCGCGCTGCGCCTGCCAGCCGGCGGAGGTGTCGACGCGGTCGATCCGGGCGCCCCACGGGTCGTAGCGGACCAGCGTCGGCGGGTGCGCCTCCGCGTCGGCGTGCGCCGCGCGCAGCGGCCCGGCGACGTCGGCGGCCAGGTCCGCGAGACGGCCCTTCGCGGCGGCGTGCCCGCCCGGGCCGAGGTGACGCTCCAGCCAGGACCGCAGCAGAGCATCGCCGGCGTACGGGTCGACGGGGGGTGGTACCGGCTGCACGAAGCGGCTCATCGATCGGCTCCTGGCACTGCTCGGGGGTGTGCGCCGACGGTAGACGATGCGTGGCCGCCGCGAACAGGGCACACCCGCCCATCGGGCGCACCCAGTTTCCAGCTTGTCGCCCGTCGCTGCGAGCGGGTTCTCTACGGTCGGTAGTCGTGGGTGCGGGCCAGCCGTGGAGCCGACCGGCCCGGCGTCACCGCCCGATGCGCACCGGGTTGGCGTTCGCCGGGTTCGGCGTGGCGCTGTGCTGCGTGGGGGTGGCCGGGTTGGGCGCCTGGAACCTGCAGACCGTCCGGCAGGCCGCCGGCCCGATCCGGGAGACCGCCGACGGTTTCCTCAACGAGGTGACTCTCGGCGACAGCGACCGGGCGTACGAGCGGCTCTGCGAGGACGCGCGCACCCGGTGGAGCGCGATCGGCTTCACCAGTTGGGTGCGGACGCCGCCGATGGTCACCGACTACGAGATCACCGACGTGTCGGTCGCCACCCGCAGCGGACGACCGCACGGCACGGTGACAGTGAAGGTGACCCGCTCCGGCGGGCTCAGCGAGGAACGTCGCCTGCCGGTGGTCCGCGAGGACGGCAACTGGCGGGTGTGCGGTGACCCCTTCTGAGCCCCCGGTCGTCACCCCGGTACGCCCGCAGTTGCTGCGACCACGTGAGGGGGTGCAGCCGACCACCTCCACGGAGCTCTTCTTCGACCTGGTCTTCATCTTCACCATCACCCAGTTGTCGCACTATCTGATCGCGCACCCGGACTGGCGGGGCGCCGGGCGTACCGGCCTGTTGCTGGCGCTGGTGTGGCTCGTCTGGGTCTACACCACCTGGCTGACCAACTGGCTGCAACCGGATCAGGGGCCGGTGCGGACGATGCTGATCGGGGTGGGGCTGGGCAGCCTGCTGTTGTCGGCGGCGATCCCGCAGGCGTTCGGCTCGACCGGCCTGCTCTTCGCGCTGGTCTACGTGATCGTGCAGGTGGGTCGCACCCTGTTCGCGTTGTGGGCGGTGCAGGGCAGCCCGTGGCTGGTGGCCGGATTTCAGCAGTCGCTGCCGTGGATCGCCGGGACGTCGGTGCTCGTGGTCCTCGGTGGCCTGGTCGACGGCCCCGCCCGGGGCGCCCTGTGGGCGGCGGTGATCGTGGCCGAGGTGGTCGGCCTCTCGATCGGCTATCCGCTGCCGCGGCGGGGACGCAGCCGACCCGAGCGGTGGATGGTGGAGGGCGGGCACCTGGCCGAACGGTGCGCGGCGTTCGTCCTGATCGCCCTGGGGGAGTCGATCCTGGTCACCGGCAGCGCCCTCACGTCGCACGTGGACCTGGTGACGTCCGGGGCGTTCCTCTTGGCCTTCGGCGGTTCGGTGGCGCTGTGGTGGGTGTACTTCGCCCGCTCGGCCCCGGCCGCCACGGAGGTCATCGCTCACGCCGGAGAGCGCACCGGCGCGTTGAGCAGAGTCGCGTTCAACTTCCTGCACCCGGTGATCGTCGCCGGTGTCGTCGTCACGTCGGCGGCCGACGAGCGGTTGCTGCGGGAGCCCGGCGCACCGGCCACAACCGTCGACGTCCTGCTCACCCTCGGTGGTCCCGCGCTGTTCCTGGCCGGGCACGCCGCCTACAAGGCGCTGCTGTGGCGGGCCCTGCCGAGCAGCCGGGTCACGGCGGTGGTGGTCCTGTTGGCGTTGATGCCGGTAGGTGTGTGGCTGGAGGCGCCCGTCGCGGTGTGCGCCGCGGTGGCGGTGGCGGTGACGGTCGCCGTGATCCTGACCGACCGGTTCCGGGTGCGAGCCCCCGCCCAGTAGTCGTCCTGACCGCCGACCCGCGTGGTACGCCTGCTGGGCCTGATCTGGCTGCGGCCAGCGGCTGCGCTAACGGCATAGGTGCGCGTGCAGGGTGTCATATACCCACTGCTCCCAGCGGTCTGGGGTCCAGCCTCGATCGCGGATGAACAGCAGGTACAGCTGCGGGCTCAGCAGGCCGTAGAGCAGGTCGGCGGCGTGTTCGACGGTCAGGTCTGCCCTGGCGCCGGGCTTGGCGATGAGGCTGCGCGCGGCTGCGGTTTGGACTTCGAGGCGCGGATCGGTGTCCTGCTGCCACAGCCCGGCCAGGCTTGGGTCCTGTGCTCCGGCAGCGCGCAGTACATCCATGATCGGTGCCACCCGCTGAAGCACCTCGCAGGTGCCGCCGACATGCGCCCGCAACTGCGCCTCGGCGGTGTCAGCCGCCAGAGCGTCTCGGAACCAGGCCCTCTGCATGGTGGGAATCGGCTCGTCGTCACCGGCGATGGTGACGTCAACCAGCTCCTTGAGCAGCGACGGCTTGTTGCCGAATGCGAAGTAGATGGTCTGCACGGCGACACCAGCCCGCTCCGCGATGCCCTGGAGGGTGGTCGCCCCGTAGCCCTGATCGACGAACAGCTCGTACGCAGCCTGCAGGACACGCCGCCGAGTCTGCCGTGACTTCTCGCCCTTTTTGCCGGCGCTCTTGACCAGTGGCATGACTGCACTGTAACACTAGAGCCGAACTCTAAAAACGCACTCTATAAAAGGGGGCCAACAATGTCTCTCATCCGGACCACACGGTTCACAGCCGACGCCGCAGACGCCGACCTCGTGCTGGAACGGCGCGGCCAGCTCATCGCGGCGATCAGGGCGCAGTACGGCGGCCCGACCGAGACCAGGCTGATCCGCGTCGACGAGCGGACCTGGGTGGACATGTGGCGGTGGGACTCGCCGGAAATCCTGACCGCGGCCCTGGCCGGCGCGCCACACCTGCCAGAGGCCGCCGCCGCCTTCGCCGTCGCCCGCGATGTCACCGCGGAACAGGGCGAGCTGGTCGCCGAGGACGGCTGGACCCGATGACCCGTTCCAGCCGCGATTATGCAAGGACCGAGCCGATGATCGACACGACAACCGCCAGGCAGCGTTGGCTCGATGCCCACTGGCCGTTCGTGCGCGCCCACCTGCCGCCGGCACCGGCCCGCGTGCTGGAGATCGGGTGTGGCCCGGAGGGTGGCTTCGTCCCGGCCATGCGGGAGCACGGCTTCGACGCCGTGGGCGTGGACCCAGTGGCACCGGCCGGACCCGGTTACCACCAGACGGAATTCGAAAAGCACCAGCCGAGCGAGCCGGTCGACGCGATCGTCGCATGTACCTCGCTGCACCACGTCACCGACTTGGACGAGGTCCTGGGTCGGGCCGCCGCCGCGCTCACGCCGGGCGGCGTACTCATCGTCGTCGAGTGGGCCTACGAGAGGTTCGACGAGGCGACCGCACGCTGGAGCTTCGACCGGTTGCCCGACAACGGCGAGCGCGGCTGGTTGCACAGCCACCACGAGCAGTGGCTCACCTCAGGGCTTCCCTGGCACGACTACCTGGAAGGCTGGGCCGGGCGAGAGGGCCTGCACCGCGGCGACGCGATCAGCCAGGCGCTCCAGGCCCGCTTCCACACCAGGCTGCTCACCCACGCACCATACTTCTTCTCCGACCTGCACCCCGTCACCGAAGCCGACGAACACGCCGCCATCAACGCCGACGGGATCCGGGCGACGGGCATCCACTACGTCGCGACCAAGCCGGCGATCGACATAACCCCGACCTGGACAGTCCACAACGGGCGGGCGGACCCGCAAGATTCCGACTTCTGGGGCGACGTGCCCCAGGTGGGCGCGTTCGCCGACTGCGGACCGCGCCGCCCCGACCGGCGCCGCTGATCACGGTCGGGGTGATCGTCGCCGATCGGGTGCCCGGGCGGTGGGGCCGCTCAGTCGCGGGGGCCGAGGTCGCCGCTGCGGTAGTGCCGACGGCAGAGCACCTGGTAGCGCACCTCTGCGGTGTCGACGGTGTCGCCGATAACGACCTGGGCGCCCTCGCGGACGACCTGCCCGTCGACGACCCGGGCGTTGAGCAGCCCTTCGCGGCCGCACCAGCAGAGCACCTCGACCTGGATGCGGGCCACCTCGTCGGCCAGCTCGAACAGCCGTTGCGCGGCGGGGAACAGGCGCGACCGGAAGTCGGTGGCCAGGCCGAACGCGAACACGTCCACGTCGTAGCTGTCGACCAGCTCGGCCATCTGCTCGACGTGCTCGACGGTGTAGAAGCACGCCTCGTCGCAGATCAGGTAGTCGACGCGTACCCCGTCGGCCCACCGGCCGCGCACCAGGGCCCGCAGGTCCAGGTCGTCGGTGACCTCGATGGCCTCGTGGGCCAGGCCGATGCGGGTGGTGACCTGCGGGCCCAGCGACCTGTCGATGCGGGTGGTGACCAGCCCGCGCCGGCCCTGCCGGGCGTGGTTGTAGTTCATCTGCAACGCCATCGTGGACTTGCCGCAGTCCATCGGCCCCCAGAAGAACTTCAACGCCGCCGCGTGCACCGGACGCCCGTCGAGCCCCCGCGCGGCCGCGCACCCGGCCGGAGCGTGCGGCTGTCCGGGGAACGGGTGGGCCAGGCAGGTCGGTGCGGTGGCGGCGTCGTCGGTCACGGTCGGGCAGCCTAGCCGATCGACCAGCCCTGATCTGTCGGGCGCGGGACCCGTGCTCAGAGCACCCGGGGTGGTGTGTTGCCCGCCGCCACGATGGCACGGCGGATCGGCACGGCGGCGAGGAGCAGGAACCCGACCACGAAGAAGATCAGCAGTGAGACCAGGCCCACCCGGTACGAGGCGGTGAGTTGGAACACCAGACCGAAGGCGAGCGGGCCGAGCCAGCTGGTGCCCTTGTCGCTGATCTCGTAGAAGCCGTAATACTCACCCTCCTTGCCGGCCGGGATGAGCTGGCTGAACAGCGACCGGCTCAGCGCCTGACTACCGCCGAGGACCAGGCCGATGGCCGCGCCGAGAACCATGAACGGCACCGGCGCCTCGGCCGGCAGCCGGAACGCGCCGATGATCACACCGGTCCAGAGGACAAGGCTGAGCAGCACGGTCTTCCAGGCGCCGATACGCCGGGCCAACGCGCCGAGGCTCAACGCGCCCCCGAAGGCGAGGAACTGCACGAGCAGGATGGTGATGATCAGGGTGCTCTGCTCCAGGCGCAGTTCCTCGGTGCCGTACTGGCTTGCCAGGGTGATGACGGTCTGGATGCCGTCGTTGTAGACCAAAAACGCCAGCAGGAAGAACAGCGTCAGCGGGTACGCCTTGATCTCCCGCAGGGTGCGGCTCAGCTGCCGGAACCCGTCGGTGAGCACGTTGCCCTGCCGGGTCAGCGCCGCCGCCCTGCTGGGGCGTTCCCGCAGCCAGCGCAGCGGCACGAGGGTGAACACCGCCCACCACACCCCGGCGGAGACGATCGACCAGCGGGCCAGGTCCAGGGTGCGCTGCGGGTTGTCGTCCTCGCTGAACAGGGTGACCGCGACCAGGTTGAACGCCAGCAGCAGGCCACCGCCCAGGTAGCCCAGCGCCCAGCCGCGGCTGGAGATGCCGTCGCGTTCGTCCGGGCCGCCGAGCTGCGGCAGGAACGAGTTGTAGACCACGAGGGCCGCGCCGAAGGAGATGTTGGCGACCAGGAACAGCGCCCCGCCGAGCAGGTAACGGTCGCCGGTGACGAAGATCATCGCGATGGTGGCGCCGGCGCCGGTGAACGCGGCCCCGCCGAGCAGCCGCTTCTTGTGCGCCGACCGGTCGGCGATCGCCCCGATCACCGGCAGCACGAACACGGTGAGGAACACCGACAGCGAGATCAGGTACGGGTAGTAGGACCCGGCCGCCACCCGGATGCCCAGCGGGTACACGTACCCGTCGCAGGTGTCCGCGCCCAACTCGCAGCCGGCGGCCAACTCGGCGACGGTGGTGATGAACGGGCCCAGGAACACCGTGATGACAGTGGTCTGGAACGCGGAGTTGGCCCAGTCGTAGATGTACCAGCCGCGCCGCTCCCGGGGAGTGCTCGCCGGAGGCGGGGTGTCGTCCACCGTGGGGGTCACGGTCTCGGCCATCGGGGGTCCTTCGACGGTCAGGCGGCCCAGTGGCCGCGGCTGCGGTAGACGTCGCGCAGCACGCCGACGTGATCGGTCATGATGCCATCCACGCCACGATCCAGTAACTCGTGCATCTGGGCTGGTTCGTCGATCGTCCAGACGTGCACCTGCAGGCCGATGCGGTGGCAGTAGTCGAGAAACCGGCGGTCCACCACCGGCACCCGCCCGTAGCGTGGCGGCACCTGCGCGGCGACCACCGACGGCGGCAGCCGCAGCGGCCGCCCGTGCAGGGAGGCGAGACGCAGCCGGGCGACCCCGCGCATGCCCAGACTGGTGGCGACCCGTCCCTCGGTGAGCGCCCGCAGCCGGGTCAGCCGGGCATCGCTGAACGAGGCGAGCAGCACCCGGTCGCCGGCGCCGGCCCGGGTCACGGTCGCGACCGTCGGCGCGACGCCGCTGTCGGCCTTCACGTCGATGTTGAAGCGGACCTGCGGCCACGCGCCCAACACCTCGTCGAGCCGGGGTACGACGGCAGCGCCGCCGACGCGTACCGAGGCGAGGTCGGCCCAGCTCATCTCGGCGATGCGCCCCGCCTCACCGGTGACCCGCAGCAGCGTCGGATCGTGGAAGATCACCGCGACGCCGTCCGCGGTGGCGTGCACGTCGGTCTCCACGTACCGGTAGCCCAGCCCGATGGCCCGGGCGAACGCCTCGGTGGTGTTCTCGTCGCCCTCGGCCGCGCCGCCGCGGTGGGCGAACGCCAGCGGCGCGGGAGCGTCGAGGTAGCCGAATCGGGTCAACACGCGACGCAGTATGCCCGCCGTCGGTGGCGCGTGGGTGGCCTGCCGGCGAAGATCATGCTCGTGACGTCGGTGCGCCTGCGAGTTCGTCGCGCACCTGCCGTTCGCGCACCGGCGGTTGCGGTTCCGACCCCGGCTGGTGGCCCCGACCGCAGTGCCGGCAGGCACCGCGTCGCCGCAGGTGGTAGGCGATCGTGGCGGCGCCGAGCGCCACCCCCCACACCGTCCAGAAGAGGCTCGGGACGTACAGGGCCCAGGTGCCCCGGGCTTCGCTGGTCCAGAGGAACATCAGACCGGCCGGGATGATCGTCACAGCGACAATCGACGCCGGAACGATGGCGAGGGCGGGCGGGACCCGTCTGCCGGCCCGGAACCAGATCCAGCGTGGGTAGATCTCTCCCCACCGGGTCACCAGACCGTGGGTGAGCACACCACCCAGCGCCGACGCGACCGCGCAGCCCAGCCCGACCTCGAGCATCCCCGGCGTGTCCTGCATCATCCGCAGGAAGTCCCGGCTGATACCGAGCGGATAGCCCAGGTACCAGGCGATCCTGGTGACCTCGTAGGGCAGTGGCGCGAGGCAGGCGATCACGACGGCCCACCTGCCGTGGCGCAGCAGCGTCCGCCGGGTCGGGCCACTGTCATCGCCGTGGCGGCGGCCGCAGTACGCGCAGCCGCCCCGGACCCGTCGGCGGTAGGCGAGGGTGGTCGCGGCCCAGAGCAGACCGCCGACGAACACGATGATCAGGTTCGTCCGGTGCCAGTACAGGATGTCACCGACACCGCCCTGGTCGCCTGGTACGCCGGTGAAGGCGAAGACCAGCAGCAGCGGCGCGAACGCCACCAGGATGATCAGGGTGTAGTCGGGAATGATCAGGGTCAACCCGCCGGCGGCCGCCCATCCGAAGACCACCAGCGCCACCGACAGGCGACCGGGCTGGGCGCGCCGCGTCATCACCCACGCGACGACCGCACCGAGCAGCCCGAGTGCGGCGATGACCGGGGCGACGACCTCGGCCCGGCTGCCTTCCAGGATCGACCCGGACGCGCGTGCCGGGTCGACCGGCGCGAACGGGAAGCCGTCGCCACCGGCCGTCCAGTACAGACCCAGCCCGCCGTAGACCAGCGAGAGACCCGCAGCCGCGTAACCGGTCCAGGTCGGCCAGTTCCTCCACCATCGCCACAGCATGGTCATCGGGCCTGCACCACATAGCCGCCGGCGAGGACCGGGTACCGGGGTCGTTGGGGGTATTCGGCAGGAACCTCCGTCTCCGGGTCGATGCAGTGCGTGGGCGGCCGTTCGGTGCCGTTCTGCGCCTGCGCGTCGACGATCACATCGGGCCGTGGACCCCCGTCGATGATCTTCACGTAGAAGCCGTGGTTCTGCGCCGACCCTTCGCCCGCCGGCACGATCGCGGTGAAGAGCGCGACGTTTCCGGTGACCTTCAGACAGGTCACGTCGGCCCGCCCCTGCGCGACCAGCGTGCCGTCCGACTGCTCGTGCCGGTAGAGGAACTGGCCACGCGCTGTTCCGTCGGCGGGCGACACCGCCGAGACACCGAACCAGATCCGGTGCCCCACCACGTTGGGCTCGTCGTACACGAAATGGCCCATCCCGGCGACCACCGACCAGCCGGCTGCGGCGCTCGCCGTCTCGGGACGTTGCTGCGCCCGGGCCGCCGAGGGTCCCGCCGCGACCACCACGGCTGCCACTGCCCCCAACGCCGTCACCTGCGAACCAGACCTGAACATGGCACTCCCTTGAGCGATGGCCTGCTGACGTGTTTCAGCATCGCCACCGCTCGAAGCGACCTCATCCCCCTGCCGAGCCAGCCGCGCCCCCCGGCCAGGGGAACCGGGCATCGCCCTGCGCGTCCTACGCCCTGCGGCCCTGCGGCCCTGCGCGCTCACCGCGCGGATCTTGCAGTTTCGGTCGCCGAGATGCGCGCGATGCCCTGTTTGCCGCGACAGCAACTGCAAGATCGCGGGAGGGCTCAGCCGGGCGTGGTCAGCTCCAGTCGGTCTGGTAGCCGTCGTGGCGCAACAGGTCCAGCAGTTCCGCGTCGCCAGGGCGGTGCGCACGGGTGAGCGCGGCGCTCAGCTCGTCGACGCCGACCGGGTCCGGCCCCTGCACCTCGATCGCCCGCACCTTGGCGCCATCGGTGCGGTAGAGGGCGATGGACGGGTCGCTGTTGTCGGTCTCGTGAGTCACGATCAGCGTGCTCCCGCCGCCCAGGTCGGTGCAGGTGCGCAGCCGCGGCGAGCCGCAGTCGACGCCGTCGGGCAGGCCGCTGGCGGGTTGCGGCACGCGGAGCCGCCAGAGCACCGGCACAGTCCGGCCATCGGCGGTACGCAGCGGGTAGGCGATGTCGAGGCCACCACGCTCCAGCCAGCCGACCGCGCCGGGCCGGGTCACGTCGTCGGGGATGAGCAGCTCGTCCCGGGGCCACGGTGACGATCTGGTCAGGTCGGCGAGGTCCCGCCGGTCCTTGGCCTGGTGGTACTCCGTCCGCAGCCCGGCGTAGCCCACCCCGCCGACGACGAGGAGGAGCACTGCGACGAGAACGAGACGGCGGCGGGACACATGATCATTATCCCCGTCGCCCGTACGGCTCAGGTGCCCGGGCACCTGAGCCGATCCGGTCAGCGCCCCAGGAGCCGGAGCGTCTCGTCCCAGAGGACGTCGGCGTTCGTGTCATCGAGGGCGTACGGGAGCACGCCGCTCCTGCCGTCGACCCGCTCGGCGATGACCGGGGCCTCGTTGCCGTCCTCGAAGTAGCGGCCGGTCACACCCTCGACCTCGGGGCTGGCGGCCAGCAGGACCGAGGTGGCCGCGCCCTGCTGGGGGGTCTTCCAGCCCGGCGGCACCTCCAGGCGGTTGCCCTGCTCGTCCAGCGCGCCGACCCAGCGCAACTGCGCGTCGTCGAGGTGCCGTTGCAGGTTGGTCATGATGCCGCCGGGGTGCAGGGCGTTGGCGGTGATGCCGTCGGCGGCCCACTTCCTGGCCAGGGCGACGGTGAACAGGATGGTGGCGGTCTTCGACTGGCCGTACGCCGACCAGGCCTCGTAGGGGCGGGCAGTGAAGTGGATGTCGTCGAAGACGACAGGGGACTGCTGGTGGGCCGACGAGCTGACCACGACGATGCGGGCGCCGCGCGCGGCGGCGAGCGCGTCGTGCAGGCCGAGGGTCAGTGCGGCGTGACCGAGGTGGTTGATGGCGAACTGCGTCTCCCAGCCTTCGGCTGTCCTGGTCAGCTCGGGCACGGCCATGATGCCGGCGTTGTTGACCAGGATGTGCAGCGGGCCGGTCCAGCCGGCCACGAAGGCGTCGATGGAGGTGCGGTCGGCCAGGTCGAGGTGGTCGACCCGGACCTTGGCGGGCGCTCCGCCGGCCGTGATGTCGGCGGCGGCGCGTTCGCCGGCGGCGGTGTCGCGTACGGCCAGTGTCACCTCGGCGCCGGCGTCGGCCAGCGCCCGGGCGGTTTCCAGGCCGATCCCGGACGCGCCGCCGGTGACGATGGCCCGCCGGCCGGTGAGGTCGACGCCGTCGATCACCTCGGCGGCTGTCGACTGGGCCGAGTAACGGGTGATGATTAGTGACATTTCGGGCCTCCTGGGGTGCAAGATCACGGCGTTGCGGGGTGGGGTTGTCAGCGGTGCAGCAGCCGCAGGGCCCGGCGGAGCCGGTCGCGGAACTCGTCCCTGGAGGTCGACGTCGACTTCCAGGTGAGCGCTGCGGAGAAGAGCAGGTCCATCACGTCGTCGGCGGTCCGGTCCTCGTCAAGCAGGCCGGGCGGGGCGGCAGCGTCGATGTGGGCGCGCAGTGCCGCCTGAGCCCGCACCTGGTAGTCGTGGAACATCGAGCCCAGCTGTGGCTCGCTGTTCTCCAGCAGGTCATTGAGGTCGCGGGCCACCTGGGTGTCGATGTACGAGCCCATCAGGGCGTCCAGCCCGGCCACGACCCGCTCGTCGAAGCTCGGCGACCGGTCGGCGAGGCAGGCTTCCATGGCGTGCTGGGCGCGTTCCATGACGCCCTGCATGGTGGCGCGGTACAGCTGCTCCTTGTTGGGGAACATCAGGTACAGGCCGGGCCGGGAGATGCCGGCCGCCTTGGCGACCGCCTCCATCGACGTCTTCTGGAAGCCGTAGCGCCCGAACACCGCGACCGCCGCCGCCAGGACGGCGGTGCGCTTCGGGTCCGCGTCAACCATCTCCACGTTGCTCACGTAGACAGCTTAGACAGATTTCCGCAATCTGTCTAAGCTGTCAGCGGGGCTTGTGACGGCGCTCACGGCCGACGTCGGACGGGTGATCAGAAGGAGCAGCACGACCACCGCCATCGCGCCGGCGAGCGCGCCGAAGTGGTTTTCCACCGCCAACGTCACCGGGGCCTCCGGCGACGGGAACGAGGACGTGACCGCGTAGGTGAAGATCGCCTTCCACGAACCCCAGGCGAACAAGCATCCGGATGCCACCCAGGTCAGCAGCATCGGCGTCCGGACGCTCGCGCCGGCTCGCTGACGCGAGATCGTCCACACTCCCCAGGCGGCGATCAGGGCCCACAGCCCGCTGTTGACGGTCAGGACGTGCCATTGGGCATCACGATGGTCGAGGGCCCCTTGATCGAGCCCGAGGCTGCCGCCCAGCCCCCAGTACAACTGCGGCAGACCGAGCGCGACGCTGACGGCCGCCGCGAGGTTGGCCACGGCGCGTTCCACCGCCCCGCTCGTGCGGACCACAGCCTGGTCCGTGGGCGTCCGGCCGGTGAGGGCGTGTGGCCAACGCTGCCAGACGTACAGGGGAACCGCGACGGCCATTCCGAGGCCGAACCCGGCGAAGGACACCGATACGAGCGCGACCTCCCACGCGGGCACTACCACGTCGGCTGCGGTGTCACCGCCACCCGTCGTCAGCAGCAGCGCCGGCAGGATCGGGATCATCGGTACGAGAAACCCCGTGCCGATCCACGCCGGGAGGAGTATCAGCCAGCCGGGGATCCGCATGCCCCACCGTTGCCCCAGCGCCAGGCCGAGCAGGATGGCCGCTCCGGCCATCGCGACAGTCAGGCCGTTGAGCGCCGTCCAGTCCAGCTTGCTCCAGGCGCCGTCGTGCAGTCCGCCGCCGCGCAGACCGTCCAACGTCCAGATGACCTTGACGACGAAGTACGGCACCATGGCGAGGGCGGCTCCGTACCCGGCGACGCACCTTGTCGTCGTCCACCTCGGTCCGGCAACGTTGGATCTCGCTTGTGAGCCCGCACGGACGGTCATTCCTCGATCATCGGCGGATCGTGAACGCCGGGGTTCCCCCGACCGCGTGACGCGCCTCCCGTCCGTGGGGGAGAACCTTGTGGCCCCGGTCTCGGTGCCGGCCTCAGCGTGAGTGGCGGCGGTGCGCCCGGGTCAGGTCGGTGGGGCGACCGGGGTCGACGTGGCGGGGCAGGTCCGGCTCGTCGGGGCGCAGTGGGGCGAGGGTGTCGGTGAGCGCGTCGATGATCCGGTCGGTGGCCCGGCGGGCCGCGCCAGGATTGGCGGGTGCCGTCTCGCCCAGGTCGACGGGAGCGCCGAAGTGCACCCGGATCACCGGCCGACGCCGCAGCGAGCGCGCGATGCCGCGCAGCATTCCGCGGGGCGCCTGGTAGGGCAGCACCTCGTGCGAGCCCCACTGGGCGACCGGGACGACCGGGGCGCCGCAGGCCAGGGCGAGTCGGGCGGCGCCGGTCTTGCCGCGTTCGGGCCACAGGCCGGGGTCCAGGCCGATGCGCCCCTCGGGGTAGATGAGGATCACCGAGCCGCGGGCGACGGCCGTGGCGGCGTCGTCGAGGGCCCGGTGTACGGCGCTGGTGCCCCGGTCGACCCGGATGTGCCCGGCGTGGCGCATGGCGGCGCCGAACACCGGAACGCGGAACAGCCCGGCGGTCGCCATGATCCGCGGGGCGATGCCACGGGTCTGGCAGGCGGCGGCCATCACCACCGGGTCGAACGGGCTGATGTGGTTGGCGGCCAGCACCAGCGGGCCGCGACGCAGGTGCGCCGGGACGTCGCCGGTGACCTCGAGGCGGGCGAGCAGGCCGACAAGGCCCCGGGCCAGCAGAAGGGCCGCACGCCAGATCAGCGGCGGCTGCCAGGTGGAGGTGTTCATCAGCGCGCCATCGTCGCATGTGGCGGCGGGGCCGCGAGGGCGGGTCGGGTGATCAGGGTCATGGGTTTCGGATGGGCGCGGGCAGCCCAGCCCTCTACGACGGGCAGTAGTATTTACTACGTCTCGTAGTAAGGATGGCTGGGGGTTTCAGGTGGACGCGTTGGACGTTGCCCGCTGGCAGTTCGGTGTCACCACCGTCTACCACTTTCTCTTCGTGCCGCTGACCATCGGCCTGTCCGTGCTGGTGGCCATCCTGCAGACGATGTGGCACCGCACCGGCAACGAGCGCTACCTCAAGCTCACCAAGTTCTACGGCAAGCTGTTCCTGATCAACTTCGCGATGGGCGTGGTCACCGGCATCGTGCAGGAGTTCCAGTTCGGCATGAACTGGAGCGACTACTCCCGCTTCGTCGGCGACGTCTTCGGCGCCCCCCTGGCCATCGAGGCGCTCGTCGCGTTCTTCCTCGAATCCACATTCATCGGCCTGTGGATCTTCGGCTGGGACCGGCTGCCCAAGCGGGCGCACCTGGCCAGCATCTGGGCCGCCGCGATCGGCACCAACCTCAGCGCGTACTTCATCCTCGCGGCGAACTCGTTCATGCAGAACCCGGTCGGCTACCGGATCAACCCCGACAGCGGACGCGCCGAACTGACCGACTTCCCGGCCGTGCTGACCAACAAGGTCGCCCTGGTCACCTTCCCGCACACCCTGGCCGGCTCGTTCCTGGTCGCCGGGTCGCTGATCGTCGCGGTCGGACTGTGGCACGTCATCCGCAACCGCGACTCCGCCGACACCGGCGCGTACCGCTTCGCCACCAAGTTCGGCTCCTGGGTGGTCCTGGTCGCCTCCGCCGCCGTGCTGTTCACCGGCGACATCCAGGGCAAGATCATGACCGATGTGCAGCCGATGAAGATGGCCGCCGCCGAGGGCCTCTACACCACCGAGAGCCCCGCCTCGTTCTCCGTGCTCACCATCGGCAGCCTGGACGGCAGCCGCGAGGTGTTCGCCCTCAAGATCCCGTACCTGCTGTCGTACCTGGGCACCGGCGACCCGCACGGCACCGTGCACGGCATCAACGACCTGCAGGCCCAGTACGCCACCCAGTACGGCGCGGGCAGCTACACCCCGATCATCCCGGTCACCTACTGGAGCTTCCGCTTCATGATCGCCTTCGGGATGGCGGCCGGCGCGATCGCCCTGCTGGTGCTCTGGAGCCAGCGCAAGGGCCGCACCCCGAGCAGCAGGTGGCTGCTGCGCGCCGGGCTGGCCATGCCGGTGCTGCCCCTGCTGGCCAACTCCTTCGGCTGGATCTTCACCGAGATGGGTCGCCAGCCGTGGATCGTCTTCGGCGAGATGCTCACCCGCAACGGGGTGTCCCGCAGCGTCTCGCTGGCCGAGGTGCTCACCTCGTTCACCGCCTTCACGCTGATCTACGCCACCCTCGCCGTGATCGAGGTGAAGCTGCTGCTGCGCTACGCCAAGGCCGGCGTGCCGGACGTCAGCGAGCAACCCCCCACCGACGACACCGACGACGCCGAGCGCCCGCTCGCCTTCGCCTACTGATCCCGGAGCCCATCGTGGACCTGACCACCATCTGGTTTCTCCTCGTCGCCGTGCTGTTCACCGGGTACTTCATCCTGGAGGGCTTCGACTTCGGCGTCGGCATGCTGCTGCCCGTGCTCGGCCGCGACGACCGGGAACGCCGCGTCCTGATCAACACCATCGGCCCGGTCTGGGACGGCAACGAGGTGTGGCTGATCACCGCCGGTGGCGCCATGTTCGCCGCGTTCCCCGAGTGGTACGCCACCCTCTTCTCCGGCTTCTACCTGCCGCTGCTGCTGATCCTGCTGGCCCTGATCGCCCGGGGCGTCGCCTTCGAGTACCGGCACAAGCGCCCCGAGGCGTCCTGGAAACGCCGCTGGGACACGGCGATCGTCGTCGGCTCGCTGCTGCCGGCGATCCTGTGGGGCGTCGCCTTCGCCAACATCCTGCGCGGCGTGCCACTGGACGCCGACCACGAGTACGTCGGCGGCCTGCTGGACCTGCTCAACCCGTACGCCCTGCTGGGCGGCGCGACCACCCTCGCGCTGTTCCTCACCCACGGCGCGGTGTTCCTCGCCCTGAAGACCACAGGTGACATCCGCGAGCGGGCGGGCACGCTCGCGGTGCGCCTGGGCGTGGGCGCCGCCGTGCTCGCCGTCGGGTTCCTGACCTGGACGCTGAGCATCCGCTCCAGCGCGGCCGCCGTCGTGCTCGCCGTCGGCGCGGCCCTCGCCCTGCTCGGTGGTCTGGCGGCCGCCCGGGTACGCCGGGAGGGCTGGGCGTTCACCGGCACCGCCGTGGCGATCGGCCTGGCCGTGGCGACCCTGTTCGCGGCGCTGTTCCCGAACGTGCTGCCCTCCACCCTGGACGCGGCGGGCACGCTGACGGCCACCAACGCCGCGTCCACCCCGTACACCCTGAAGATCATGACCTGGGTGGCGGTGATCTTCACTCCGGTGGTGCTGGCCTACCAGGGATGGACCTACTGGGTGTTCCGCAAGCGCATCGGCGTCGCCAACATCCCCCAGCACTGACCGGTGGTCGCCCCTTCCGCGATCTTGCACTTCCTGCGGCGACATAAGCCGCGTTCCACGCATCTCGACGACCGAGACTGCAAGATCGACGGGGTGTGGCGACTCGGCGATAATTCGCGGGCCGCCCGGGGGCCGTGCCGCTAGGTTGTGCCGATGCACGTACGCGAACTCACCGCCGACGACCTCGACGCCGCCTGGGAGCTGGGCCGGTTCGCGTTCGGCTCCGACCCGCAGCGCCCGGCACCCGCGCCCGCCCCGGTGCCCGGCCTGACCCGTCACGGCGCGTTCGACGACGCCGGTCGGCTCGTCGGCAAGGCCGTCGACCTGCACCACGACCAGTGGTGGTCCGGGCGGGCGGTGCCGGCCGCCGACGTGGCAGGGGTGGCCGTCGCACCCGAGGCCCGTGGCCGGGGCGTGGCCCGCGCCCTGCTCACCGCGCTGCTGCGGGGCGCGCGCGAGCGTGGGGCGGCGATCAGCGCGCTCTATCCGACCGTCGCCGCCCCCTACCGGGCCTGCGGGTGGGAGGCCGCCGGTGTGCTGCGCACCGTCGACCTGGCCACCGCCGCGCTGCCCCGGCACCGGCCCGCCGCGCATCTGACCGTCCGGGCCGGCACTGCTGCCGATCTGCCCGCCGTCTCCGCCCTCTACGAGCGGGTCACCCGGCACCGCAACGGCATGCTGACCCGTCGGGGCGGGTTGTTCGACGCCGCTGACCGTGGCCTGCCCGGCGACGGGATCACCCTCGTCGAGGCCGACGGTGAGCTGGTCGGTTACGCCACCTGGCAGCGGGGCCGCGGCTACGGGGCCGATTCGGTGCTCACCGTCGACGAGGCCCTGGCCGTCACCGCCGAGGCCGCCCGGGAACTCGTCGGTGTGCTCGGCAGTTGGGCAAGCGTCGCGCCGACCCTGCGACTGTGCCCGCTCGACGGGGACGCGGTCAGCGTCCACCTGCCGTTGGAGTCGGCCCGCGAGCACGAGCGGGACCTGTGGATGCACCGGCCGGTGGACGTGGCGCGCGCGGTGAGCGCACGGGGGTGGCCCGCCCACGCCCGCGGCACCGTCGACTTCCACCTCGCCGACCCGCTCGCCGACTGGAACTCCGGCACCTGGCGGTTGGCTGTCGCCGACGGCGCCGCCGAGCTGACCCGGGCCGGCGGCGAGGCGGATCTGCGGCTGGACGTGCGCGGCTTCGCCCTGCTCTACGCCGGAGCGGCGCACGCCCGGTCGGTCGCGCAGGCCGGGCTGCTGCGCCACAGCCCGACCGTCGACCCGGCCGCGCTCGACCTGCTGGGCGCTGGCGGTCCGGCGCAGTTGCTCGACTACTTCTGACCCGCGCCCTCCGGCGGATTCGACCGCGGTGCTGCAACGGGCCGTGGTGGCAGCTCGGGCAGCGCCCGCAACGGTAGCCGTCCAGGCGGTCGGCCCCAGGCCTCTGGGTGCCGGCCGCCTGCCTGGCGTTGGGGGCGGTCAGGCTGGGATCGCCGCCAGTTCGGCGTTGGCGCGTTGGGTGACGAGGGTGAGCACCCGTGCCGCGGTGCTGGCCTCGTCGGCGGGGATGTCCGCGTACAGCCGGGCGCTGAGGTCCGCGACGGCGGCGGCGATACCGCGCTGCGTGGCGTGACCGGTGTCGGTGAGCGCCAGCCGCGGCTCGTCGTCGCCGGACGTGGAGGTCGGGCCCTGCGCGAGGCCGGCGTCGACGAGGGTGGCGAGCACCCGGTGCACCTCCTGCTCGTCGACCTTGAGCGTGCTGGTGATCCGCTCAAGGAGGTGTGCGCGTTCGACCGGGCCGTTGGCGAGGACGTTGAGGGCGAGCACCTGGTTGAACTCGACGCCGAGGGGAGCGGCGGCCCGTTCGAGCAGGGCCCGGGTGGCGTAGTGGGCCTGGCCGATGACCTGGCCGTTGAGGGTGGGGACTGTGGACATGAGGCCTCCTTCGACACGTTGGCCGAACCAACGTTGGTCGCACCAACGTAACATCAGATCGTGGGTCGCGCCAACGATTCCTGGTAGGCTGCGACCCATGGATCACGCGGCCCCGCAGTCACCCGCCGGGCTCAGCACCGCCCCGAGCTGGCTGCTCAACCAGACCGCCGCTCACGCCGCCCGCATGCTCAGCGAGGGCTTCGCCGCGCACGACCTGCGCGGCTACCACTACCGGCTGCTCGCCACCCTGGCCGAGGACGGGCCGGCGAGTCAGGCCGACCTCGGCCGTCGCTGCGGCATCGACCGCAGCGACGTGGTGGCCGCCATCAACGAGCTGGCCGGTCGGGGGCTCGTGGTGCGTGCCCCCGACCCGGCCGATCGCCGCCGCAACGTCATCAGCGCCACCGACGCCGGCGTCGACGAGGCCCGCCGGATGGGCGCGACCGTCGAGCGCGTCCAACGTGAGCTGCTCGCCCCGCTGTCCAGCACCGAACGCGAGCAGCTGACGCGGCTGCTCACCCGGCTGTTGCAGCACCACAGCCGGCACTGACCCGGCTCAGCGGGCCTCGCGCAGCTCCGCCAGCCGGGCCTCGATCTCGGCCAGCTCGGCGCGCAGCTTGTCGGCCTGCTGCTCCGCCTCGGCCCGCTCGGTGCCGAGGATCTGCTCCACCGCCTCCTGCACGCCCGGCACGTCGACGAGCGCCACCATCTTCAACGCCTCGGCCGGCTTCACCACGTACGGCTTCGCGAGGGCCTTGCTGCCCTGCTGCGCGGCGACGGTCCACTCACCGTCGGCGTACGCCAGGGTCACGGTGAGACCCGCGGGGCCCTTCGGCTTGACGGCCTTGACCGCCCGCCGCGCCGGCGGCTTCTCCGTCTGCTCCACCTTCGGCTCCTCCTGTCGCTGCGCGGGCACCCGCGGCGTGTCCAACACGAACTCCGGCGCGGCCGGCGCGGGCGGCTCGGCCTCGGGCTCCGGCTTCGGCTCCACCACCCGACGGGTGACGCCCTTGGGCGCCACGGCCAGATCGGCGGGGGAGAACGGCAGCTCATCGCGACCGAAGCGCACCACCACGAACTCGTCGGACACCTCGGGGTCGGTCAGCTCGATCACCTGACCGACCTGACCGGCGATCTGCCCCGCCGAGGCGGTGAACACCACCCGCGGTTTGCGCCCGGCCGCCAACGCCTCCCGGATGCTCTGCACCTCGCTAGTGGACAAACCCTGGCCGGCATCCATCACAACCCTCTTCCGTACACCTGTTTGATTGCTGTCTTGATACCAGCCGGCTGCGACAGCCGCCGCACGGGGCTCACGCCCGCGCCGGGGGTGGGTCGAGGACCCTCAGCCGCCCAGCGCCCGCAGCGCCCGGTCCGCGTGGTCGTTCATGCTGACCTCGCTGTGGATCACCTCGATGACCCGCCGGTCGGTGCCGATCACGAACGTCATCCGCTTCATGCTCAGCGGCCCCAACGGCACCCGCCGCTTGACGCCGAACTGCTGCGCCACCGCGCCGTCGGTGTCCGACAGCAGTGGATAGTCGAAGCCGTGCAGCTTCGAGAACTCGGCCTGCTTCGCCACCGGGTCCCGGCTGATGCCCACCCGCGACGCGCCCAGCGCCGTGAACTCCGCCGCGAGGTCACGGAAGTGGCAGCTCTCCGCCGTGCACCCCCGGGTCATCGCCGCCGGGTAGAAGAACAGCACCACCGGCCCGGCCGCCAGGAACTCCGACAGCCGCCGCGGCGTGCCCGTCTCATCGGGCAGCTCGAAATCCTGCACCACGTCGCCAACACCCACACCCGCCACCGCGCACCTCCATCGTCCGATCGATCGCGCGGTGAGCGTAAGCGATCACGCCCAGAGCGCGGTCACCTCGTCGGCCACCGCGTCGGCCTGGGCCCGCCCGGCCCGCGCCGCGCCCGCCCGCCGCGCCGGGTCCAGCACGTTGCGCCCGATCGCGGTACGCGCCGCCGCGTCCGGTGTCACCACCACCACCAGCGACCCGGCCGCCCGTAACCCGTCCACCTGCGCCGACAGCCGCGGCATCGGCCCGAACGCCGCCGACGTCGGCGCGAGCACCAGCACCCTGCGCGCGTCCGCCGCCAGGTCCGCGTTCACCGACGAGCGCATCCCACCGTCGACGAAGCGGCGCGCGCCGATCGTCACCGGCGGCCACACCCCGGGCACCGCGCAACTCGCGCCCACCGCGTCCACCAGAGACACCCCGCTGTCGCTGTCGAACACCACGAACTCCCCGGAGGCCGCGTCCACCGCCGTGACCAGCAGCCGCCGCGCCGGCCAGTCCTGATCCGGCAGGCGGGCCTCGATCACCGCGCGCCGCGACGCCTCCGACTGGGTACGCGCCGCCACCGCCATCGCCCCGATCCGCGCCCGCGAGCGCACCGCGTCCCGGGTACGGCCACCTGCCCACACCAGCCGCGCCAGCGCGGCGAAGCCCAACCGTGCCGCCACCTCACTCACCGGCGGCGCCAACTGCTCGGCGTAGAACCGCTCGACGGGCAACCCGGAGCACACCTGCGCGCCGACGAGCGAACCCGCCGACGTGCCCACCACCAGATCCGCCTCGGTGACCGGCACACCCCGCTCGACCAACCCGGCCAGCAGCCCCAACTCCCAGGCCACCCCGGTCACCCCGCCACCGCCGAGCACCAACGCCCGCTGCATGTGACTCTCCTCTCGACGACCGACCCGCGCCGGTCACGGTAGCGTCGGCAGAACCTTGCGCAGACCCTGGGAGGCACCGTGGCACCCGTCACCGTCATCACCGGCGGTGGCCGTGGCATCGGCGCGGCCACCGCCCGCCGCCTCGCCGACGCCGGTCACCACGTCGCCCTGTGCTACCGCCGCGACGAGGCCGCCGCCACCGCCGTCCTGGCCGACCTGCGGGCCGCCGGCGCACAGGCCATCGCGGTACGCGCCGACACCACCGACCCCGAACAGGTGCGCGCCCTGTTCGACGCGGCCGCCCAGCTCGGCCCGCTCACCGGTCTGGTCAACAACGCCGGCGTCACCAGCCTCATCGGGCCCTTCACCGAGCTGCGCGTCGACGACCTGCGCCGGGTCGTCGACGTCAACCTCGTCGGTTACGTCCTCTGCGCCCAGCAGGCCGCCCGACGGCTCACCGACGGTGGGGCGATCGTCAACGTGTCGTCGGCGGCCGCGACCCTCGGCAGCCCCGGGGAGTACGTGCACTACGCCGCCGTGAAGGCCGCCACCGACACCCTCACCGTCGGCCTGGCCAAGGAACTCGCCCCGAAGGGCATCCGGGTCAACGCCGTCGCCCCCGGCATCGTGCGCACCGACATCCACGCCGACTCCGGGGTGCCCGACCGCGCCGACTCCGCCGTCGGCCGTATCCCGCTGGGCCGCGCCGGCGAACCCGACGAGATCGCCGCCGCCATCGCCTGGCTGCTCGGCCCGGACGCCTCGTACACCACCGGGACCGTGCTGCGCGTTTCCGGCGGCCTCTGACCACGCGGTCCCGCGGTCGGAGGCCGCCGGAGCCGGCTCAGTGGGTGAACAGCTTCGCCGCGGTGATCACGGTCTGCGCGACCCCGTAGCCGAGCAGCGCCGCCACCACCAGCCAGGAGATCCACAACCGGGCCTGCTGCCCGGGCCTGCTGTCCGCACTCATCGCGTACCACTCCTCTGCGCCGTCGCGTCCTCGTCCACGTTCTGATCCTGGTGCCCGTCCGGGTCCGACGGTTCGTGGTAGCGCTGCGGCACCGGCCGCACCAGCAGGTTCGCCGCGAAGCCCACGGCCAGCACACCCACCATCGTGAACAGCGCCGGCCGGTACGCCGCCGCCGTCAGCGAGCCCGGCTCGCCCTGCGCGTCGAGGAACCCGTTGACGATCAGCGGACCGGCGATCCCCGCCGCCGACCAGGCGGTCAGCAACCGTCCGTGGATCGCACCGACCTGGAAGGTGCCGAACAGGTCCCGCAGGTACGCCGGCACGGTCGCGAACCCACCGCCGTAGAACGACAGGATCACGCAGGCCAACAGCACGAACAGGGCCGTCGAGGTCTGCCCGACCAGCGCCAGCAGCGCGTAGAGCACCATGCCGACACCCAGGTACACCAGGTAGATCGGTTTACGGCCGATGACGTCCGAGGTGGACGACCACACGAACCGGCCGGCCATGTTGAACAGCGACAGCAGACCGACGAACCCGCCGGCCGCCGCGACGGTCACCGCCGAGGTGCCGTTGTCGCGGAAGAAGTCCTGGATCATCGGGCTGGCCTGTTCCAGGATGCCGATGCCGGCGGTCACGTTGCAGAACAGCACCACCCACAGCAGCCAGAACGAGCGGGTCTTCACCGCGTTCGCCGCCGACACGTTCGCCGTGGTGACCAGCGGCTTCGCCGCGACGCTCGCCGGGTCGAAGCCGGCCGGCCGCCAGTCCTGCGCCGGCACCCGCACGTTCGCCACCCCGAACATCATGATCACGAAGTAACCCAGGCCGAGCGTCACGAACAGCCACACCAGGGCGCTGCCCGACGCGGTCGATCCCGCGTTGGACGGGTCGTAGCCGGCGTCGTAGAACGACAGCAGTTGCCGCGACAGGGGAGAGGCGACCATCGCCCCACCACCGAAGCCCATGATCGCCAGCCCGGTGGCCAGCCCCGGCCGGTCCGGGAACCACTTGATCAAAGTGGAGACGGGGGAGATGTAGCCGATGCCCAGCCCGATGCCGCCGAGCAGCCCGTAGCCCAGGTACAGCAGCCACAGCTGCTTCGTGGCGATGCCCAGCGAGCCCACCAGGAAGCCCGCCGCCCAGAAACAGGCCGAGACGAACATGGCCTTACGCGGCCCGTTCGCCTCGACCCAGGTCCCGGCGACCGCGGCGGACAACCCGAGCATCACGATCGCGATGCTGAAGATCACCCCGATCGCTGTCTGGCTGGTGTCGAAGTGCGCGATCAGCGAGTTCTTGTAGACGCTTGTGGCGTAGACCTGGCCGATGCAGAGGTGGATGGCCAACGCCGCCGGGGGGATGAGCCACCGGCTGTAGCCGGGCGGCGCGATGGTGTGCCGACGATCGAGTGCGGAAAGCATGCGCTGCTTCCTCTCCGACGAGGACGAGAAACGTCGCAGACAACGTGCCCACATCACTCGTAAACGGCAAACCTCACCGTCGCCGGACGGTCGCTGCGGTGAGCTGAGCGGTCAGTCAGCGCCCGTACCCCGATCAGCCTGCCGCTGGAGGCGGCGTGCCGCCTCCAGCGCGTCGGCTCAGGCCGCGACCGCCGCCTCGGCGACCCGCTCGGCGTCGGGGCGCAGTTGCGGGGTGGCGAGCGAGATGACCAGGTTGACGATCGCGAAGACGGCGGCGATCAACAGCCCCCGGTGGAACCCGTCGACGAGCGCCTGCTGCTGGCCGGCGCCGCGGCTGAGCGCGTCGGTGACGTGGGTGACCGACAGCGTGGTGACGATGGCCAACCCCAGGGCGCCGCCGACCTGGTACACGGCGGTGACCACCCCGGACGCGGCACCCGCCTCGTGGTGCTCGACGTCGGAGATCGCGGTGATCTGGGCCGGTACGCCCAGCGTGGTGATGCCCAGACCGAACAGCAGCAGGCCGGGCAGCAGCTCGCTGGTGTAGGAGCCGGTGGCGCTCGCCCCGCTGAGCAGCAGCAGGCCGATCACGCTGAGCAGCGCGCCGATGATCTGCAGGGTGCGGGTGCCGAGTCGGTGCACCAGCTGGGTGGCCAGGGCGGCGCCGGCGATGGCCGTCGCGCCCATCGGCAGGAACTGCAGGCCGGCGGTCAGCGGCGAGGCGCCGCGTACCTGCTGCAGGTAGAGCGCGGTGAGGAAGAACATCGACAGGAACGCGGCGCCGTTGAGCGCCAGCGCCCCACTGGAGACACTCAGCGCCCGGGAGCGGAACAGCCGCAGCGGCACCAGTGGCGCGGCCGAGCGCGCCTCGACACCGACGAAGACCGCCAGCAGCGCGACCCCGCCGATGAGGGCGGCGAGCACCTGCGCCGAACCCCAGCCGGCCGACTCGGCACGGACCACGCCGAACACGACGGCGAGCAGGCCTGTGGTGCCGAGGACCGCGCCGAGCGCGTCGAAGGTCCGGGGGCCGGGCTGGGAGTGCCGCACGGCCGCCACGAAGGTCGGCACGATCGCCACGAGCGCGATGACGATGGGTACGTTGACGAAGAACACCCACCGCCAGCTCAGCGCGTCGACGAGCAGGCCGCCGGCCACCACGCCCAGTGTTCCGCCGAGCCCGGCGAGGGCGCCCCAGATGCCCATGGCGATGTTGCGTTCCCGTCCGTGCGCGAACGTGACGGTGAGGATCGCCAGGGCCGCGGGGGAGAGCAACGCGCCGCCCAGGCCCTGCACGGCCCGCGCGGCGATCAGCAGGCCGGGTGAGGTCGCGAATCCGGCGAGCAGGGACATCGCCCCGAACAGCACCAGACCGACGATGAATACCCGGCGGGCGCCGAGCAGGTCGGCGGCGCGACCGCCGAGCAGCAGAAAACCACCGAAGAGCAGGGTGTACGCGCTGATCACCCATTGCAGGTCGTCAGCGGTGAAGCTCAGGTCGGTCTGGATGTTGGGCAGAGCCACGTTCACGATCGTCACGTCGAGAATGACGATGAACTGCGCCAACGACAGCACCGCCAGCGTTGCCCAGGGACTACGTCGCATGCCTACCTCATCGGAGAGAAGACGTCACGCACAGCGCCGTATACGCCGTACATCTACAACGTATACCGAGATGTGTACGTAGTACACTGGCACTATGAGCAAGGACACCCCACCGCGTCTCGACCCCACCGCGATCGTCACGAGCGCGCTGCGCATCGCCGACACCGAGGGCCTGTCCGCGATCACCATCCGCCGGCTGGCGCAGGAACACGGCGTCACCCCGATGGCGCTCTACCGGCACTTCCGGGACAAGAGCGACCTGCTCGACGCGCTCGCCGCACGCCTGCTCGCCGACATCCGCCTGCCCGAGCCGAGCACCGCACCCTGGGAGGAGCAGGTCCGCGCCATCCTGGCCGCCTGCCTCGCCGCGCTCCGCCCACACCCCACCGTGGCCGGGCTCGTCCCCACCCGCATCCTGCTGTCCGAGCCGGGCCTGATCCTGGTGGAGCGCATCCTCGCCCTGCTCGACGGGGCGGGCTACCCCCCGGACCAGGCCACCGAGATCGGCACCCAGGCCTTCTGCTCCCTGGTGACCCTCGTGGCCACCGAACCCGGCGCCACGGAGAGCACCGATCCGGACACCCGCGACGACGCCGTCCGCGCCAAGCGGGCAGCGCTGCACGCGTTGGCGCCGCAGCGTTTCCCGCACGTCCTCGCCGCCGCTGACGCGCTCACCTTCTGCCGCGACCGCAACGGCTACTACGACCTGGGCCTCGAGTTCGCCGTCGCCGGCATCCGCGGCATCCGCCCGGCGACCCGTACCGACCGATGACACGCGGCCCGCACCGCCCGCGAGCGGTGCGGGCCGCGGCTAGCGCAGGTACGGGGTGTGCCAGCCGCCGGCCAGCCGGTCGGCGTCCGCCGGACCCCAACTGCCCTTCTCGTACGACTGCACCGCCGCCGGCAGATCCAGGATCGGCTCGACGATGCGCCACTCCTGCTCGATCGTCTCGGCACGCGCGAAGCGCAGGTGCTGCCCGTCCATCGCGTCGTCGAGCAGCCGCTCGTACGCCTCCTGTCGGCGCCCGAGAGCCGCGCCGAAGTCGACGGACAGGTCCACCGGCCGGCTCGCCACCTCGGCGCCCGGGCTCTTCGCCTGGATCGACATCGTGATGCCGTCACCGCGCCCGAGGCGGAACCGCAACAGGTTCGCGGCGGTCGCCGTGCCCCGCTCGGCCGGGATCAGCGAGCGCTGCGGCTGCTTGAACTCGACCACGACCTCCGTCGCCGTCCCCGGCAGGGACTTACCGGTGCGCAGGTAGAAGGGCACACCCGCCCAGCGGGGGGAGTCGACTGTCAACCGGGTCGCCACGAACGTCTCGGTGTTCGAGTCGGCCGCCACGCCCGGCTCGTCGCGATAGTCGGCGTACTGCCCCCGGACGGTGGACTCCGGCGACAGCGGCGCGATCTGCCGCAGCACCGCGGCCTCCGCCTCCCGGAACGCCGCGGTGTCCTCGCTGGCGGGCGCCTCCATCGCGAGGAGCGCGACGACCTGCAGGATGTGGTTCTGCAGCACGTCCCGGGTCGCGCCCACCGTGTCGTAGAACCCGGCCCGGCCCTGCGTGCCGAAACCCTCGGCGAGGGTCACCTGGATGTTGTCGATGTGCTCGTTGTTCCACAGTGGCTCGAACAGCCGGTTGGCGAACCGGAAGGCGTAGAGACCCTCGACGGCTTCCTTGCCGAGGTAGTGGTCGATGCGGAACACGCGCTCCGGCGCGAAGGCCGCGCCGAGCGTGCGCTCCAGCTCGCGGGAGGACTCCAGGTCCCGCCCGAACGGCTTCTCCACGATCACCCGACCCCGGTCGGCCAGACCGACGGCGGCCAGGCCCTCGACGACGGAGCCGAACACCGCCGGAGGGATCGCCAGGTAGAAGACCGGTCGCTCGGCGTCGCTCAACCGCTCAGCCAGCCGCTGGTACGTCGTCGGGTCCGCGTAGTTGCCGGAGATCATCGAAAGGTTGTCCGCCAGCCGATCGAAGGTCTCGTCGTCGATCTCGTCGTCCGCCTCGGTGACCGACTTGCGGGCCATGGTGACCAGCTGCTCATCATCCCAGGGGGAGCGGGCCACGCCGATCACCGGGACGTCGAGGCGGTCGCGCCGGGTCAACTCGTACAGCGCCGGGAACAGCTTCTTCGAGACGAGGTCGCCAGTGACGCCGAAGAGCACTACCGCGTCTGAGCGCATGCGCATGGCACTTCCATTCGATCATCTGAACCTGATCTTCCGAACGGACAACGGCACGACCCACTCCGGGAATTCCCCAGCGAGCGGCGTACGTGAGGTCGGCGACAACGCTGTCTCGACGAGCCCTTATGTTAAGGAAGGTTTACAGTGCAGGTGGAGGGCCGGTAGCCTGCGACTCTAATCGACGAAGGTCGATCATGACGAGGCCTGGAGGTACCGTGCGTCGCCGACACACCACCACACGGCTGCTGGCCCTAGCCGCACTCGCACTACCACTCATCCTGCCCGCCACACCCGCCACCGCCGCACCCACCCCACCAGCCCGACAACTCAGCGACGTCATCCCCGCCCCTGTCGAAACCCGACCCGACGCGCACAACACGTTCCGGATCACCCCCCTGACCGTCATCCGCACCACCCCCGGCTCCACCGCCGCCCTGCGCATCGGCCAGCAACTCGCCACGACACTGCGCCCCGCCACCGGCCACCCCCTGCCCGTCCTGCCCGTACGCTCCACCCCGCTACCCGAGATCGCCCTGCTCATCGGAGGCGCCGACAACCGCATCGGCCAGCAGGGCTACCAACTCGACGTCACCCGCCGCGGCGTGACCATCCGGGCCAACACCCCCGCCGGACTGTTCGCCGGCACCCAGACACTGCGTCAACTCCTCCCCGCCGAGATCGAGGCCCCCGACCGGCAGCGGACCACCTGGACAGTCCCCGGCGGACGCATCATCGACTACCCACGCTTCGCCTACCGCGGCGCGATGCTCGACCTCGCACGGCACTTCCACACCGTCGACGACATCACCGCCTACGTGGACCTGCTCAGCCAGTACAAAATCAACTACCTGCACCTGCACCTGACCGACGACCAGGGCTGGCGCATCCAGATCGACTCCTGGCCCCGCCTCACCACCGTCGGCGGCGGACCCGGCACCGGAGTCGACGGCGTCGGCCCCGGATACCTCACCAAGGCCGACTACAAGGCCGTCGTCGCCTACGCCGCAGCCCGACACATCACGATCATCCCCGAGATCGACATGCCCGGGCACACCAACGCCGCCCAGTCGACGTACCCCGAACTCAACTGCGACGGCATCGCACCGCCACCACGCACCGACATCGCGGTCGGCTACAGCTCCCTCTGCATCAACGACGAACTCACCTACCGATTCGTCGAGGACGTCATCCGCGAACTCGCCGCCATCACGCCCGGACCATTCCTGCACATCGGCGGCGACGAAGCCCACGCAACCACCGACGAGGACTACCGCACCTTCATGAACCGGGTCCTGCCCCTGGTCGCGAAGTACGGCAAACGCGCCTCCGGATGGAACGAGATCACCCAGGCCGACACCACCACCGACCACGTCGCCCAGTTCTGGGGCACCGGCACCACCAACACCAGCCTGGTCGCGGCCGCCGCCCGCGGCACCAAAATCATCATGTCCCCGGCGAACAAGGCCTACCTGGACATGAAGTACGACGCCAACACCCGCCTCGGCCTACGCTGGGCCGGCCTGATCGAGGTGTCCGACGCCTACGGCTGGGACCCCGCCACCCGCGTCACCGGCATCGGCGAGAACGCCATCCTCGGCGTCGAGGCCCCACTGTGGTCCGAGACGCTGCGCACCCTGGACGACATCGAATACATGGCCTTCCCCCGCCTGCCCGCGATCGCCGAACTCGGCTGGTCCACCTCCGCCAGCCACGACTGGGAATCGTTCCGAACCCGGCTGGGGGAGCAGGCACCCCGCTGGCGACTGCAACAGGTCAACTTCTACCCGTCCCCGCAGGTGCCCTGGCTCTGAGCCGTACCCCGTCACACGCTGTTCGTGGGCACCGGCCGACCCGGCCGGTGCCCACGACGCTCAGCGACCGCAGACGGTGCCCAACGCCGTCAACGACGGGTGGCGCACGCCGCCCCGCCCAACCCGCGCCGGGCATGAGACGTTGGAGCACCCAACCATCTCCAGCGAGGATTCCTCCGTGCACCTGGCGTTCGACCACACAGCGCAAACCGGACCAGCGGTGGTGTGCCTACCCATGTTCAGCACGAGCCGCGCCGCGACGGCCGCCGCCTTCAGCCCCGCCCTCGCGGGCGCGGGCCTGCGAGAGATCTACCTGGACCTGCCCGGCCACGGAGACAGCCCCGCAGACTGCCCACCCACCTCCCAGGCGGTGCTGGACACCGTCTGCGTCTGGCTCGACCACCACCTCGACGCGCCAGTCCTGCTCGCCGGAGCGTCCTACGGCGCGTACCTCGCCGCCGGCATCGCCCGCCAACGACCCGACCTCGTGAGCGGACTGCTGCTCGTCTGTCCCGGTGTCACCATCGCCCGCGACAGCCGGGACCTGCCCGCCGACCCACCGCTCGAAGCCCCGCCGGGCTGGCTCGACGCCGCCCCGAACGCCCTGCACACACACCTCGACGCCGCCCTGGGCCACCGCACCCCGGCCGTCGTCGCGACGGTGCTCGCCGCGCTGCACTCCGGCGGCCCCGGCGACCCGACATTCCAACAGGAGTTGCAGACCGGCCCCGACTACGCGCTACCCGACGAGAACGCCGAGGTCGTCTTCGACGGCCCGGTCAGCGTGATCACCGGCCGGCAGGACCGGATCATCGGCTATGCCGACCAGTTCCGCGCCATGCGCCACTATCCCCGCGGCACCTACACCGTGATCGACGCGGCCGGGCACTACCTGCCGTTCGAACAACCCACCCTGCTGCGCTCGCTCACCCAGGACTGGCTGCGCCGCACCCGTGGCGTCTCACCCGAGTGACGATGTGTCGCCAGGGGAGGGGCGAGACCCGACGGCAATGACGTTCGATGCGTCTAGCGTCGGCAGAATGTTGCCCACTCGACGGCTGCCGCGGATGATCAATCCGGCAGCCCAGCCAGGACCAGGACGACACTGCGGGACGCACCACCAGTTCCCACCTCGCGTCGACGGTCTGTCGCGTTCACCAGGTACCGATCGCCGTCCGGCGGATCGACCCACGGCAGGATGGCTCGAATCCCGCCAACGTCGGCACCATGCACCACTTCTCGTCGCGTCGGCCCGTCGAAGCCGCGATTCGATAATGTACATTATGTAAAGTAAGCAGTTCTGGTGGTCCCCTCGCCGTCATCCGACAGCGGTCAGTCGCGCGTCAGACCGGGCGGACACGCGTCCTCATCCGGCCCCACGAGGCGCGCGTTGACCAACGGGTTGCGGCGCAGTGCCGCGAGCACCGCGCCGGTGGCGCCGATGTCGGTCCAGGCGTCGTCCCACAGCGCGGAGACGAACCAGGAGTGATCCGCTGGGAAGAACAGGTCGGGCAGCGCCCCGTCGCCGCGCATGTGGCCGGTCCGCCATCCGAGGGCCTGTTCCGGCCCGGCCTCGACCAGCACGTAGTGCCAGCCCCAGTAGAGGGACACCGTCGGCGCGTGCGGGAAGACGACGTCGTGGACGCCGGTGTCGAGGAAGCCCAGCCACCAGGGCTGATCGGCGGTGTGGGTGGCCAGCTCATTGATCACGGCGCGTTCGTGGGCGTCGAAACCGACACCGTCGGGCGGGTAGAAGGTGCCGTAGGCCTCGAATACCGGCGGGATCGCGGTGGTGACCGAGAAGCCTTGCGTGGTGCGCCCGGTGAGCCAGGCGACGTCGCTGGCCGTGCCGATCCGCCAGGTCCGCCCGTCCTTGCTGACATTCATGGGCCCGGTCCGGGTCGTGGCGTCGTCCGCGGTGCGGCTGACGGCGGCGGGCGACGCATCCGGAGCCCACCCGGGTCGGCCGGCGGGCCGCCACTGGTGCCCTGCGGAGCAGACCAGGTCCGTCGGACCGTCCAGGTCCCTGTACACCGTGGGCGTGCCCGGTCGACCGCAGGTGGGACAGGTGGCCGCGGACGACGTCATGTCGCGCACGATACGTGCTCCTCGATCAGCTCCGGCGGTTCTCGCGGCGGCGCACCGGCGCGGCATCGCCTGCGCGCGGAATGCCCTGCCTACCAGCGGGGCAGCCGGGATGTGGTCCTCTCCCCCTCGCTCACCCGCTTCCCGGAAACGCGAAAATGCTGCATAATATCCCTTATGCATGACAAACAGGACGAATCGCTCGGAGTGTTGATCGAGGAGTTCCTGACCGCGCGGGCCACCCGCAAGCCCTCCCCGCACACCCTGGCCGCGTACCGCAGAGATCTGCACGCCGTCGCGGCGCTGGTCGCGGAGGCCACTCCCCTCCCCCTGGACTCGCTGTCGATCACGGACCTCTCCCCCCGGGTGATGCGGGCGGCGTTCGCCCGGTTCGCCGCTCCCCGGGCGCCCGCGTCGGTGCACCGGGCCTGGTCCACCTGGAACAGTTTCTTCACGTTCCTGGTCGCTGACGGGTTCGTGGCGGGCAACCCGATGCCGGCGGTCGGGCGGCCTCGGGCGCTACTCCCCCAGCCGAAGCCGCTGCGCGGTGCGGACACCCCCGAGGTGCTGCTCGCGTCCGCCGCGCGTGACGACGGTCGGCAACGCGACCCGTGGCCGGAGCGGGACGTGGCGGTGTTGGCGGTGGCGCTCTGCGCCGGGCTGCGCCTGTCGGAGCTGCTGGCGCTGCGCGTCGACTCGCTCGGCGGTCGGCCCGGTGAGCGGCGGGTCGAGGTGGTGGGCAAGGGCGGGCGGCCTCGGGTGGTGCCGATCGAGGCGGATCTGGACCGGGTGCTGCTGGACTACCTGGACAGTCGGGTGCGGCGTTTCGGTTCGCGGTCGGTACGCCCGGGTTCGGCGCTTCTGGTGGATCGGCAGGGTGAGCCGTTGCGCCGTGGTGGCCTGCAGTATCTCGTCGAGTCGTGTTACCGGCGGGCGGGCATCGGTGACCGGGTGCCGCGTGGTGCGCGGCTGCACGCGCTGCGGCACACCTTCGCGACCCGGTTGGCGGAGGACGGTGCGAGCGCGGCGGAGATCATGCGTTTGTTGGGGCACGCGTCGTTGGCGTCGTCGCAGACGTACATCGAGGTGACGGCCGGGCAGCAGCGCGATGCGGTGCGCGCCAACCGGACCAACCGGGCGTTGGCGGGTCTGGTGCCGCCGGGGTGAGCGTGGTCAGTGTGCGCGGTGGCCGGTGCCGTCGGCGGTGACGGGTAGTGGGCCGAGGACGGCGTTGATGATGTGGATGCGGGCGTTGGTGGCCTGGTAGTCGGCGCAGACCGTATCGGCGCGGTCGCCGAGGCGGGCGGTGGGCCCGGTGCGGGTGACGGTGACGGTGGTGCCGTCGAGGGTGGTGGCGGTGCCGGCGGTGGTGAGGTCGGCGATCGGGTGGGTTCCGGTGATGAGGTGGGCTTTCAGCAGGGTGCGGAGCTGGTCGGTGTGGTGGGTCATGAGGTCGTCCCAGTTGTCCTCGGAGAACGTGGCGGCGAAGGCGTCGTCGGAGGGTGCCAGGACGGTGACGCCGGTGCCGGCGGGCAGGTCGGTGAGGACGCCGCTGGTGCGCAGGGCCGCTTCGAAGGTGGTGAGGGTGGGGATCCAGCGCAGCGCCTGGTCGACGGGTTGACCGGCGAGGAAGCTCGGGTTGCCGGGGTCGGTACCGGTGGGCAGGGCGGCGCAGAGTGGTCCGCTGACCTGGGGTGCGGCGGCTTCCGTGTGGGGAGTTGCGGGGTTGCCGGTGCAGGCGGCGAGCAGCAGTGTCGGTAGGAGCAGGCCGAGAGCCCGTCGGGCGCCGTGCGGTCCGCGGGTTCGTCGCGGTGGGGTGGCGGGGTGCGACACGGCGGCCTCCACGGGTGCAGGGGTTGGCGGGTGGGAGGTGCCGGCGGCGCGGACGTGGGCCCGCGCCGCCGGCGTGACGGCTGGCTAGTGGTGGGTCACAGGGCGGCGCACTGGGTGGTGCGGGGGCCGTGGACGGTGTTGGCGATGCCGAGGTTGGTCGGGGTGGGGTTGTTGGCGGTGCAGTTGAGGGGGCCGCGGATGGTGGTGCCGGCCAGCACCGGTGTGTCGGTGCCGGTGGTGTTGCCGGACAGGTTGACCGGGCCGGCGATCGTGGCGTCGATGATGGAGATCGCGTCGGTGGTGTTGGTGATCTGCAGTGGCCCGTTGACAGTGGTGTCGGCGAGGAGGACGCCGGCGGCGCGGGTGGCGTTGACCGGTCCGCTGATGGTGGTTCCGGTCGCGACGAGTGCCGCCGCGGCGCGGACGGTGACCGGGCCGTTGATGGTGGCGTCGGCGGCGCAGGTGAAGCCGGAGACGACGAGCGGTCCGTTGTGCCGGCCGGTGAGGGTGGGGTAGACGCGTTCGCCGTCGGTCAGCTTCTCCACGCCCTTGGTGTCGAGCAGCAGCGGGATGAGGCCGCGTTCGGGCTGGTTGAGGGGTACGTAGTAGCCGTCGCCGGTCTTGATGACCTTCCAGCCGTGCGCGGCGATGCGTTGCGCCACTGTGGTGCCGACGCCGCCGGGTCCGTCGGTGCGTGCGCCGTTGTACTGCGCGTCGGTGAGTTTGTAGGCGCAGGGCGCGTTGTCGAGGATCAGGTCGGCGGGGGGCGCGTCGAGTGGTGGTGGGCTGTCGCCGGGGTGCGGTGCCGGGTGGGCGGGGATGGGGCGGGAGCCGCGGAAGACCAGCCGGCCGGTGTTGGCGGCCTGGGATTCGATGGCTTCGGTGCGGGCTTGCAGGATGTCGGCGCGGTCGGCGCGGTGGTAGTCGAGGAACTGGTGGAAGGTCCACAGGGCCGAGTAGGTCTTGCGGCGTCGGTTGTTGGCGGTGTTGCCCTCGTCGGGGCGGGTCTGGCCGCCGGAGCTGCGCAGTTCCAGCAGGGAGTTGGTGACGTTCTTGAGTCCGAGGGTGTTGCGCAGGATGGTTTCCTCGCTGAGGCCGACGTTGCCGCCGCCTTCGCAGCCGTAGGGGCAGGCCCACCAGCCGGCTTCGGCGCCCTTGGTGTACATGTGGCCTTCGATCATGTCCTGGGACTGGTCGAAGATGGGTTGGGCGACGTTCTGGTGTCGTGGTGGCAGCATCGGCAGGTCACCGGCGCGGGAGTTGCCGAACTCGTGGCCGTCGTAGCCGGCGACGGGTCGGTAGTCGCGGACCATCTTGATGTACGCGGTGGTCTCGGGTTGGCGGATCAGGGAGTAGTCGCGGTTGAGGTCCTGGCCGGTGGAGTTGCCACGGGTGTTGTTGGCGCGGCCGTCTCCGTTGATGGTGGGGACGATCAGGACGGTGGTGTGGCGGAGCAGGTCGGTGATGCGGGGGTCGGTGCTGAAGGCGAGTTGGCGGGCCATGATGAGGCAGGCTTCGCGGTCGCCGGGTTCGTTGCCGTGCACGTTGCAGTTGATGGCCACGGGTGCGGTGGCGGCGACGGCTGCGGGGGTGGCCGGTGGGGTGGGGTGGCCGATGACGAGCATGTTGATGGGTCGGTTCTGCACGGTGCGGCCGAGTTCGACGACGCGTACGCGGTCGCTGAGGGTGTCGATGGCGGCGGTGTAGGCGTACTCGTCGGTGTCGCTGGTGTATTGCGCGGCGTGGGTGGTTTCCCATTGGGTGCGCAGGTCTTGGCCGGGGGTGTCGGGGTTGCCCCAGGGTGCGGTGGTGGTGGCGGTGACCGGGTCGGAGTAGGGCTGTTCGGTGGTGCCGGTGCGGGCGCGTACGCGCCACTGGAAGGTGTCGCCGGGGTTGTAGCCGGCGTCGGCGAAGGTGGGTGCCTGTTGGTTGATCTGGCGGTTGGGTCGCCAGATGCCGACGATGGTGGGTGTGCCGGTGGGGGTGTTGTCGGCGTCGACGGGTGTGCGTTCGATCTGGTAGTCGGTGGCGCCGTCGACGGGTTGCCAGGCGAGGGTGGTGTATCCGTCGGCCTGGTGGGCGGTGAGGGTGGTGACCTGGCCGGGTGGTGCGGCGTTGGCGGGGGTGGGTGCGGTGGTGAGGGTGATGGCGATGAGTGTTGACACGGCGATGAGGGTGGGTCGCTGGCGTCTCATGTGGCCTCCGACGAGTTGATCGTGGCGCGTATCGACCAGCATGATCGTCGGAGTTCGTCGATGCAATGATCTTGAGGGAATCTTGCGACTCGGTGGTCCGCTCCCCCGGGTCGGTCAGGTGGGGACGGTGGTGGGTTCGCCGGGTGGGAGCCAGCGGACGCTGTCGCGTACCGGCGCTGGGGCGGCGGCGAATGCCCGCTCGATGATCTCGCGGGGCTCCTGGAAGTGTTGCCAGCCCTCGTAGTGCACCGGGATCGTGGTGTGCGGTCGTACCGCGGCGCACAGTTGGACGGCTCGCCGGGCGGTCATCGAGTAGCGCAGGGGCCCGGTGAGCGGGAACCGTACGCCGCCGAGGTGCAGCAGCACTGTGCCGACCTGGATGCGGGCGGCCGTGGCGCGTACCCGGCGGGTCAGCACTGTGTCGCCGGTGATCCAGAGCGCGCCGTGGTGTTGTCCGTCCCAGCGCAGGGCGAAGCCGATGACGTCGCCGACGATGGGGCCGCTCAGGGGCGGGCCGTGCCGGCAGGGGGTGGCGGTGACCTCGATCGTCGGTCGGTCGGGGTGCGTGAGCCGGGTGGTGTGCCCGGCGCGCAGGCCCCGGGTGTCGGGGCCGAGCCGGCGTGCGCCGGATTCGGTGGTGAGGACGGTGCCCGCGCCGCTGAGCAGCGCCCGGCCGGCGTCGTCGAGGTTGTCGCCGTGGTGGTCGTGGCTGAGCAGCACCGCGTGGATCGGCCCGAGGTCGGCGGCGGGGATCGCCGGGCCGGTGATTTTGCGTGACGAGGTGCCCCAGCCGAAGGTGTAGCGCCGCCCGGGTGGGTCGAACGTCGGGTCGGTGAGCAGCCGCCACCCGCCGACCTCGATCAGCGTGGTTGGGCCGCCGATGTGGGTGATCCGTGGCGACGCGGTGGTGGTCACCGGGCGTGGCGCAGGGCCCAGTCGAGGGCGACGTCGGCGATGCGCTGCCAGCCCTGCTGGGCGGGCAGCAGGTGCGCGTACCCCTCGAAGAGCTCGACCTCGGTGATGGTGTCGCCCTTGTAGTGCGCGGCGTTGGAGCGCTGCACGCTGGGCGGCATGATGTGGTCCTCGGAGCCGGAGATGAACAGCAGTGGGGCGCGTTGGTCGTTGTGGTAGTTGACCGCGATGTCCTGGGGGCCGGGCAGCAGGTTGGCCAGGACGCTGTCCCAGAGGATGCCGCCGGCGGCGGGGATGGCGTAGCGCTCGTACAGGGCGCGGGCCTCCTGCTCGTCGAACGTGTTGGTGAAGGCGTAGTTCCACTGCTCGAAGGTGAACCCGACGGCGCGGTGCCGGTTGGCGGGGTTGCGCAGCACCGGGAAGGTGGAGCGCAGCTGCGAGAACGGGATGTTCTTGACGCCTTCGGTGGGTGCGGAGTTGAGGGCGACGGCGCTGGCGCCGTACCCCCGGTCGAGCAGCACCTGGGTGAACGCCCCACCGGCGGAGTGGCCCATGATGATCGGCGGCGTGGGTAGCGCGGCGACCACTTCGGTGAGGTGCGCGATGACCTGCGGCGCGGTCAGCGTCTCCAGGGGGCTGGGGTCCGCGTTGACCGCCTCGACCTCGCCCTCCAGCCCGGGGTAGGTGGGGGTGAGCACTCGGAAGCCCTTGTCCTGGTAGTGGGTGACCCAGTGTTCCCAGCTGCGGGGGGTGACCCAGAACCCGTGGATGAGGACGATCGTGTCCGGCCTGTCGCTCATGGTCAGCTCCGTGTTGTCGGGGGTGGCGATGGCGCGCAACGGCGGTGGTGTCGGTGAAGCCTCACCTTAGACATTCGCGACCCACGATGGCGGATTATCCCGACTGACGGTTGTCAGCCGAGGTCGACCAGCAGCGGGCGGTGGTCGGAGATGGTCGACGCCGGCGCGGTGACGGCGCGTACCGGTGGGAGGTCGGCGAGGGCGTGCCGGTCGGCGAGGATGTGGTCGAGTTGGACGCGGGGCTGCCCGGAGGGGTAGGTGGGGCGTCGGCCCAGGGGGTGCCAGCCGGAGATGAGCCGGGCCGCGCCGGCGGGCAGGTTGAGGTCGCCGAGCAGGACGCGGGGGCCCGGTAGCGCGCGCAGGGCGCGGACGGTCTGGCGTAGTTGGCGGGCGTTCCAGCCGGGCACGAAGGACAGGTGGGTCGCGGCGACGGTGAGGGGGCCGTGGGGGGTGTCCAGGACGGCGGCGAGGACCACGCGGGGTTCGTCGTGCAGCAGGATGAGGCCGCCGCGGGGGCCGGGCACGTAGACCGGTGAGCGTACGGGTGCCGGCTTGAGCCGGGTGACCTGCCAGCTGCGGACGGGGTGTCGGCTGATCAGCCCGATGCCGTAGCAGGGTTCGCCGTGGCCGTCGTCGTCGTGGCGCAGCGGGCGGAACTGTTCGCCGGGGGTGCCCACGACGGCGGCGGCGAAGCGGTGGTGCGGTGCGTCGAGGGCGCGGGCGGCGATGGCGGTGAGGTCGAGGTTGCCGCTGCGGTGTTGGTCGCGGTCGACCTCCTGCAGGGCGAGCACGTCGGCGTCGAGGGCGCCGATGGCGGCGGTGAGTCGGTCGGAGTCGACGAGCCCGTCGGTGAGGGATCGTCCGTGCAGCAGGTTGAAGGTGGCCAGGCGCACTCCTGCACCTTACGTCCCCGTGGCATGGTTGCCGGGTGGTGAAGGTGTTGCTGTGCTCGGTGCTGGTGTTCGTGGCGGTCGGGGCGTTGGGGGTGTGGTTGCGGCGTACGCGGGGTCGTTGAGGTGAGGCTTGCCACTTCAGGGCCGGTCCGCGCCGCCCGGGTGGGGAGAATTGCCGCCCGTGGACGCCGTAACGCTGAGTACTCTGCTGGCCGCCGCGGCGATGGCCGGGTGGGTCGATGCCGTGGTCGGTGGTGGCGGGTTGTTGCTGCTGCCGGCGTTGCTGGTGGCTGCCCCGGGGTTGCCGGTGGCCACCGCGCTGGGCACGAACAAGCTGGCCGCGATCTTCGGTACGGCCACGGCGGCGGCGACGTACGCGCGGCGGACCACGATCGACTGGCGGGTGGTGGGGCCGGCGGCGGGGTTGGCGGTGCTCAGCGCGGGTGTGGGTGCCGCGCTCGCCGGGGCGGTGCCGGCGTCGGCGTACCGGCCGGTGGTGTTGGTCGTGTTGGTGGCGGTGGCGGTGTTCGTGCTGCTGCGCCCCCGGCTGGGGGTGCTGCCGGTGCCGCAGCGACGGACGCCGGTGCGGGTGGCGGCGGTGATCGCGGTGGCCGGGGTGGGGATCGCCCTGTACGACGGGTTGATCGGTCCGGGCACCGGCACGTTCCTGGTGTTGGCGTTCACCGCCCTCGTCGGCGCGGACTTCGTGCACGGCTCGGCGATGGCGAAGGTCGTCAACGCGGGGACGAACCTGGGCGCGCTTGTGGTGTTCGGGGCGACCGGGCACGTGTGGTGGTTGCTGGGCGCGGGGATGGCGGTGTGCAACATCGCCGGCGCGGTGGTCGGGGCGCGGATGGCGTTGCGCCGCGGCGCCGGGTTCGTTCGGGTGGTGCTGCTGGTGGTGGTGGTCGCGTTGGTCGCGAAGCTGGGCCACGACCAGTGGGTGGGCTAGCCGCGGCGGCTGGGTGAGTCGAAGCGCCCGGCGCGGATCTCGCGCAGGGCCCGGCGGCGGGTGTCGCCGCGCAGGGTGTCGACGTAGAGCCGGCCGCCCAGGTGGTCGGCCTCGTGTTGCAGGGCGCGGGCGAGGAATCCGCTGCCGGCGATGGTCAGCGGCTCGCCGTGCTGGTCGACGCCGTGAGCGGTGGCGTGCAGGGCCCGTACGGTCGGGAAGTACAGCCCGGGGATGGACAGGCAGCCCTCCTCGTCGTCCTGGAGCTCGTCGGACAGCTCCAGGGTGGGGTTGATGAGGTGTCCGCGGTGCCCGTCGGCGTCGTAGACGAACACCTGGGCGCTGACGCCGATCTGCGGTGCGGCGACGCCGGCGCGGCCGGGGGCGCCGAGCAGGGTGTCCATCAAGTCGGTGACGAGGGCCCGCAGCTCGGCGTCGAACGTGGTGACCGGTTCGCATCCGGTGCGCAGGACAGGGTCGCCGATGATCCGGATGGGCCGCATGGTCATGGGGGTCAGCGTATCGCCGTGCCGCACCGCGGTCAGCGCCCGGCCAGGGCGGCGCGGATCGGGGTGGTCTTCGCGGCGGCCTCGGCGACCTCGGCGTACGCGTCGCTGTCCCAGGTGATGCCGCCGCCGGCCCAGGTGTGCAGCCGCTGACCGTCGGCGGCGGCGGTGCGGATGGTCAGGCCGAGGTCGACGTGGCCCGGGGCGACCCAGCCGAGCGCGCCCATGCTGGCGCCCCGGCCGACGGGTTCGAGGGCGCTGATCTGGGTCAGGGCGGCGAGTTTCGGGGCGCCGGTGACGGAGCCGCCGGGGCAGGTGGCGCGCAGCAGGTCGGCGAGGCCGAGGCCGTCGGCGACGGCGGCGCGGACTGTCGACTCGGCCTGCCACAGGTCGCACCAGCGGCGCACGGCGAACAGGTCGTCGACGGTGACGGTGCCGGTGCGGGCGATGCGGGCGAGGTCGTTGCGTTCCAGGTCGACGATCATGATGTGTTCAGCGCGTTCCTTGGCGCTGGCGAGCAGTTCGGCGCGGCCGGTGGCGGTGGCCGGGCGGGTGCCCTTGATCGGTCGGGTGATCACCTGCCCGTCGGTGACCTCGACGAGGGTTTCCGGGGAGGCGCAGCCGATGGCCCAGCCGTCGCCGGTGAGGACGCCGCCGTAACGGGCGCCGGGGAGCGCGCCGAGGCGGCTCAGGGCGGGCAGCGGGTCGCCGGTGTAGGGGGCGGAGGCGTGGCCGACGAGGTTGCTCTGGTAGACGTCGCCGCGGCCGATGGCGGCGCGGACCGCGTCGACGGCGGCGGCGTGCTGGTGGGGGTCCAGCTCTCGACCCACTCGCCGAGCCACCACGGTGGCCCCGCGTCGGGCCGGGTGGCACGGGTGGGGCCGTGTTCGTAGACGACCACGGCGAGGTCGGGCAGGCCCGGCGCGGGTTCGGGCGCCCCGGTGGGCGCGCCGGCCAGCAGCGCTCCGGCGGCGGCGGACAGGTACAGCGCCGCGCCGCAGGCCCCGGTGCCGTGCTGGCCGGTGGCGGGTCGGGTCAGGTCGTGCAGGGGCAGGCCGTGCGCGGCGAGGAACTCCTCGGCCAGCGCCGCGGGGTCGCCGCCGTCGCCGCGGGACCAGTGCAGACGGGCGCGTTCGGTGAGCGCGCCCCGGCACGCGGCCGGCGCGGCGGGCACATCGACCAGCGCCGCCAGGCCGCTGTCCGAGGGACCCACCTGTGGGAGCGTTTCCACGCCGTACGGTCCAACCTTCCTCATCCGTTCAGTGGATTTCCCGTGCACCAGGCGGGCACCTGCTCGATGCTGGACACTTTCGCTTGGTACTGTGCGTCACTGGTCATGTGAACCATGACACAGTGCCCCCACAGTCCGGAGAACCCGATGTGCCAGCACCAACCGACCTGTCCCTCCGCTGAAGCCACCGACCGGGAAGCCGCACGGGTCCTCGCCTGCTTCCGTGAGCAGGGCTGGAGCCTGCTCTGCAACGGTGTCATCGTCTTCGAGGACACCGGCGAGTTGCTTCCCGACGGCAGCAGCATCGCACCGCACCGCGGCCCCGCCCGCCACGCCCTCGTGGCCTGACTGACCACTCAGCGTCACCGAATAGCCGCCGTCGACCCAGGCTAGTCCCCCGGTAAGGGACGTCCCCGCCCAGGTCGCAGCGGCTGCCGGGGCAGGCCGTACCGCCCGCCCCGGCGCGCCGCCGTCAGCCGTCCAACGCCTGCGGCGGTGTCAGTCCTCGAACGCCTCCGGCGACGGGCACGAGCAGACCAGGTTCCGGTCGCCGTACGCGCCGTCGATGCGCCGCACCGGCGGCCAGTACTTCCCGGCCCGGTCCACCCCGGCCGGGTACGCGCCCACCGACCGCGGGTACGCGTGCGACCACTCGTCACCGCTGACCATCGCCGCGGTGTGCGGCGCGTTGGCCAAGGGGTTGTCCCCCGCCGGCCACGCCCCGGAACCCACCTGCTCGATCTCCGCGCGGATGGCGATCATCGCCTCGCAGAACCGGTCCAGCTCGGCCAGGTCCTCGCTCTCGGTCGGCTCCACCATCAGCGTCCCCGCCACCGGGAACGACATCGTCGGCGCGTGGAAGCCGTAGTCGATCAGCCGCTTCGCCACGTCGTCGACGCTGACCCCGGTCGCCTTCGTCAACGGCCGCAGGTCGAGGATGCACTCGTGCGCCACCAGGCCCTTGTTCCCGGCGTACAGCACCGGGAAGTGCCCGCGCAGCCGCGCCGCCACGTAGTTCGCCGCGAGGACCGCCACACCCGTCGCCCGGGTCAGCCCCTGCGCGCCCATCATCCGCAGGTACGCCCACGGGATCGGCAGGATGCCCGCCGACCCGTACTTCGCCGCCGAGATGGCCGGCGTGGCGTCCACGTGCGCGCCCAGCGGGTCACCGGGCAGGAACGGCGCCAGGTGCGCGCGGACCGCCACCGGGCCCACACCGGGGCCACCGCCGCCGTGCGGGATGCAGAACGTCTTGTGCAGGTTCAGGTGCGACACGTCCGCACCGAACTTGCCGGGCTTGGCGAACCCGACCAGGGCGTTGAGGTTCGCCCCGTCGACGTACACCTGCCCGCCGGCGTCGTGGACCTTCGCGCACAGCGACGCGATGCCCGTCTCGTACACGCCGTGCGTCGACGGGTACGTCACCATGATCGCGGCGAGCGCGTCCCGGTGCTTGTCGATCTTCGCGTCCAGGTCGACGAGGTCGACGTTGCCGTCGTCGTCGCAGGCCACCACCACGACCCGCATGCCGGCCATCACTGCCGACGCCGCGTTCGTGCCGTGCGCCGACGACGGGATCAGGCACACGTCGCGGTGCGTCTCACCCCGCGACGCGTGGTACGAGCGGATCGCCAGCAACCCGGCCAGCTCACCCTGCGAACCGGCGTTGGGCTGCACGCTGACCGCGTCGTAGCCGGTCACCTCGGCCAGCCACGACTCCAGCTGACCGATCATCTCCCGGTACCCGGCGGTCTGCGCGTCCGGCGCGAACGGGTGGATGTTCGCGAACTCCGCCCAGCTGACCGGCTCCATCTCGGTGGTCGCGTTCAGCTTCATCGTGCACGACCCGAGCGGGATCATGCCCCGGTCCAGGGCGTAGTCGAAGTCCGACAGCCGCCGCAGGTAGCGCAGCATCGCCGTCTCCGAGTGGTGGCTGCGGAACACCGGGTGGGTGAGGAAGTCACTGCCCCGGGCCAGGTCGAGCGGCAGGGCCGTGTCCGCGTCGCCGTCGAACGCGGGCACCCCGAACGCCGCCCACACCTCCCGCAGGTGCGCCTCGGTGGTCGTCTCGTCGCAGGACACCCCCACCCGGTCGGCGTCGACCAGCCGCAGGTTCACGCCCCGCTGCGCGGCGGCCGCGACGACCCGCTCCGCGCCGCCCGGCACGCTCGCGGTGACGGTGTCGAAGAACGCGACGTCCGCGACGTCGACGCCACCGGCGCGCAACCCGGCCGCGAGCCGCGCCGCCATGGCATGGGTACGCGTCGCGATGTCGCGCAGCCCGTCCGGGCCGTGGTAGACGGCGTACATGCCGGCCATCACCGCGAGCAGCACCTGCGCGGTGCAGATGTTGCTCGTCGCCTTCTCCCGCCGGATGTGCTGCTCACGGGTCTGCAACGCCAACCGGTAGGCCGGGTTGCCGTCCGCGTCGCGCGACACCCCGACCAGGCGCCCGGGCAGCATCCGCTCCAGGCCGGAGCGCACCGCCAGGTAACCGGCGTGCGGCCCACCGAAGCCCATCGGTACGCCGAAACGCTGCGTGGTGCCGGCGGCGATGTCCGCGCCGATCTCCCCTGGTGCGCGCAGCAGCGTCAACGCCAACAGGTCCGCCGCGACGGTCACCAGCGCGCCGACGGCGTGCGCCGCCTCGACCAGGCCCGCGTGGTCACGCACCGCACCGGACGCCCCCGGGTACTGCAGGTGCAGGCCGAAGAACTCGGCAGGCAACTCGTCGCGCTGCACGTCGAGGACCCGCACGTCGATGCCGAGCGGCTCGGCCCGGCTGGTGATCACCGCGATGGTTTGCGGCAACGCGTCGGCGTCGACGACGTACACGCCGCTCTTGCTCTTGGAGGCCCGCCGCGCCAGGGTCATCGCCTCCGCCGCCGCGGTGCCCTCGTCGAGCATGGAGGCGTTCGCGGTGGTCAACCCGGTCAGGTCGGTGACCATGGTCTGGAAGTTCAGCAGCGCCTCCAGGCGGCCCTGGCTGATCTCCGGCTGGTACGGCGTGTACGCCGTGTACCAGGCCGGGTCCTCCAGCACGTTGCGGCGGATCACCGCAGGGGTGTGCGTGCCGTGGTACCCCAACCCGATCATGGAGACGGCGACGGTGTTGCGCGCCGCGAGGGCCCGCAGCTCGGCGATGGTCTCGGCCTCGGTGGCCGGGTCGGGCAGGTCGAGGGTGCCGTGCCAGCGGATCACCTCGGGGATCGCGGCGTCCATCAGCTCGTCGATGGAGTCGTGCCCGACGACCTCCAGCATCCGACGCTCATCGTCGGGGCCGGGACCGATGTGACGGGTGGCGAACTGCTCTACGGTCATAGGGGGCACTCCCGGGGCGAGGTCGACGTGTCGGCCTCCCCCTCTGTCGCACCCACGAGCGGCGCTCCACAGTGCCTGCCCACGAGGTCCTTTTGCCTGAGAGGTTCCGGGGAGGATTTGCCCCTTCGGCGCCGCCCTGCGTGCTGTCGGGCGGTCTCTCCCACGTGGGTGTTACCGGCGCTCTCAACGCTACCAGCGTTGGTGTTTCCGGCGGATGTCCTCCCCCTGGGCCGGGCACCCACCCGGCGTGGGCCGCGCCGTCAGACGGTGAGCGGCGCCGCGGCGTCGACCCGCGCGGCCAACTGCGGCAACACCGCGCCCAACGGCGCGTCGACGCACACGGTGGCGTGGCCGTCACCCCGGGTCGGCCCCTGGTTGACGATGGCGACCGGGATGCCCCGTTTCGCGGCCCGAATCACGAAACGGCGCCCCGACATCACCGTCAACGACGACCCGAGCACCAGCAACGACCGGGCCTGCTCCACGGCCGTGAAACACCTCGTCACCCGCTGCGCCGGCACCGTCTCCCCGAAGAACACCACGTCCGGTTTCAGCATCCCGGTACCGCAGATCCCGCAGTCCACCGGCCGGAACGCGGCCACCTGCTCGTCGGGGAGATCAACATCACCGTCCGGGTTGACCGCGGCGACGCGGGCCACGAAGTCCGGGTTGGCCTCGCGCAGCCGCCGGTCCAGCTCCTCCCGGGAGGTCAGGTTGCCGCAGTCCAGGCAGGTCACCTCGTCGAGGCGACCGTGCAACTCGATCACCGACGTACTGCCGGCGGCGCCGTGCAGACCGTCGACGTTCTGGGTGATCACGGTGTCGACCAGGCCGGCGTGTTGCAGCCCGGCCACCGCCCGGTGCCCGGCGTTGGGCGCGGCGCCCGCGATCAACCGCCACCCCAGGTGACTACGCGCCCAGTAGCGCCGCCGTGCCAGGGGATCGCGGGTGAACGCCTGGAACGTCATCGGCGTGTGCCGCCGCGCCACCCCGCTGGGCCCCCGGTAGTCCGGAATGCCCGACTCGGTGGACAGGCCCGCGCCGCTGAGCACCACCACCCCACCACCGGCCACCAGCGAGGTCAACGCGTCGAGGCTCTCCATCACCTCTCCATGCTGCCTCAAGCCGTCCGCCAACGCCGAACCCCCCGATGCCGGGTGGCCGGCCCCACCCGGCATCGGGGTGGCGACGGCTACACCGCGACGACGTCGGCGACGACGCAGGCGACGTTGTCCGGCGCGCCCTCGGCCCGCGCCAGACCGATCAACTCGCGCACCGTGTCCTCCGGGTCGGCCGCCGCGCCCAGCGTCGCGCGCAGGTCGGCCGCGTCGACGACCGCGGACAACCCGTCGGAGCACAGCAGATACCTGTCACCGGGCAGCGCGGTGCGCAGCGCCAGATCCGCCTCGACCTGCCGACCGCCGCCGAGGGCGCGCACCAGCACCGCCCGCTGGGGATGCGCGGCGGCCTGGTCCCGGTCGAGCCAGCCCTGATCCACCTGGGCCTGCACCCAGGTGTGATCCTGGGTGAGCGGGGACAGCTCACCACCGCGCAGGAGGTAGGCCCGGGTGTCACCGACGTGCACCAACGCCAGCCGGGAACCGCTGAGCAGCAGCGCGGTCAGCGTGGTGACCGGCCGGTCGGTGTCGGTGGCCAACCCGCGTACGGCGCGGTCGGCGTCGCTCACCGCGCCGGCCAGCATCGTCAGCAGGTCGGCGTCCGGCACGTCGGTGCGTGCCAACGGCTTCAGGGCGTCGACGGCGGCCGCGCTGGCGGCCGCGCCGCCGGGCCCCCGCATGCCATCGGCAACGGCCAGCAACCGCTCGCTGGCGTACGCGGTGTCCTCGTTGCTGTCGCGCACCAGCCCGGTGTCACAACCGGCGGCGCAGCGCACGGCAACGGCGGGATTCGGGTCAGACATGGTGGTACCCCCTCCAGACAGGTGGTCCACGAGGAGGGTGGCGAGCCGGGCGCGCGCCGCGGTGTCGGCGCTGACCTGCCGCCAGTACCCGGTGATCGCCTCGGCCGCCGCCGCGGGCTCCAGGCCACACACGACCCGGATCGTCGCCAGCGGCATGCCGAGCCGACGCAACTGGGCGACCAGCCGAGCCACCGGCACCTGCGCCGGGTCGTAGAGCCGGTACCCGGACTCCGGATCGACAGCTGCCGGCACCAGCAGCCCCACCTGGTCGTACAGGCGCAACGCCTTCGGCGTCAGCCTCGCCGCCCGGGCGAACGCCCCGATGGTCATCAGCCCCACGTCGACATCCTCCTCGTACCGGTCACGGCGACCGGCACCCACCAGGCTCAGGCTTACCCGAAGGTCAAGGTCAAGCCGGTGACGCCGCCCGCACCCGCGCCGCCGGTAGGTTGGGCGCATGCGCGTCGTCATCGCCGGAGGCCACGGCAAGATCGCCCTACTGCTGGAGCGTCACCTCAGCGGACGCGGCGACACCGCCGTGGGCCTCATCCGCAACCCCGAGCAGGCCGCGACGCTCCGCGACGCCGGCGCCACCCCCGTCGTCTGCGACCTGGAACACACCGAGGTCGCGCAGCTGGCCGCGCACCTGCACGACGCCGACGCGGTGATCTTCGCCGCGGGCGCCGGCCCCGGCAGCGGCGCCGCCCGCAAGGACACCGTCGACCGGGCCGCCGCCGCGCTGCTCGCCGACGCCGCCGCCCTTGCCGGTGTCCACCGCTACCTGCTCGTCTCCTCCATGGGCGTGGACACGCCACCCGCCCCCGGCAGCGACGACGTGTGGGCGGCGTACCTGCGCGCCAAACGCGCCGCCGAGGACGACCTGCGCGGCCGCGACCTGGCCTGGACGGTGCTGCGCCCCGGCCGGCTCACCGACGACCCACCCACCGGGCGGGTCACCCTCACCCCCCACGCCGGCCGAGGCGCGATCAGCCGCACCGACGTCGCCCACGTCCTCGCCGCCCTGCTCGACGAACCGGGCACCACCGGCACGACCCTGGAACTCGTCGACGGGCCCACCCCGATCGCCGAGGCCACCCGCGCCGTCGCCACCTGACCGACCCCCCGCGCCGAGGAGAGCCATGAACCCGCAACCACTGGACTACCGCTTCACCGCGCCCATCGAGAAGGACGGCGCATTCGCCACCTACGTGACCGTGCCCGACTCCGCGGACCTGCTCGGCACCCGACGCGCCGTCAAGGTCACCGGCACCATCGACGGGCACCCGTTCAGCGCCACCCTCATGCCCTCCGGCGCGGGCCCGCACTGGCTGCCCATCCGCGCCGCCCTGTGCAAGGCCATCGGCAAGAACGCCGCCGGCACCGAGGTCACCTTCCACCTCGAACAACGGCTCAGCTGACCGCCCACCCCGCCGACGGCGCGGGTCAGCCGTGCGGGCGGTGCGCGGCGACCAGCACCGGCCCGCCGGGGACAGTCGGAAAACGGCGGACATCACCCAACCCCGACGCCGCCAGCACCTGGGCCATCCGGTCCGCGTCGAAGGCGTTGCCGCCGTTGCGGACGGCGTTCCACCTGTCGACTGCCGCCCGCAACGGATCCCCGGCCGGCGGGTTCGTGCCCGCCACCAACCAACCACCCGGTCGCAGCGCCTGCACCAGCCGGGGCAACGCCACCGCCAACGTCTGCTGGGGCAGGAACGGCGCCGGCAGCCAGACCAGGTCGTACCCGCCCGGCTCGGCCACCTCCGCGACGTCCTGACGGCGCAGACTGATCCGATCCGCGACATCGGACGCCTCGGCCAACTCCCCGACGGCGAGGTCCAACGCCCGCTGCAACACGTCGATGCCCACCACCGACGCCCGGGGCAACGCGCGAGCCAGAGCGACAGCCAACCCCGCCACACCGGTGCCCACGTCCAGCACCCGGCCGTCCGCCGAGCCCAGGCGCTCCGCCAACCCCGGCAACTCGGGCACCACCCGGGTCGCCAACGCCCGGCCGGTCGCCGCCGACGCCCGACCCTGATGCAGCAACACCTCGTCGTCCAACTCCGCCCAACCGGCCCCACGCGGCCCGGACGGCTCCTGCGCCGCCGCGGCGACCGCCTGCCGCAGCGAACTCAACCGCGCCTGCACCGCGCTGCTCCCGGTCGGCCCGTCGGGCGGCACCAGCGACGGGTGCGCGACCGGCGACCCGCCGTCCCAGGAGAGCAGACCAGCGGCCTCCAGCACCGCGCTGCGGTGCGGCGACGCCGCGAGGACCTCGGCGAGCGGGGCCGACAGGGCGTCACTCATGGTGCCGACCGCGGCCGCCAGAGCCCACGCCGAAGCCTCCAACGCCGCGAGGGGGTCCGGTGACGGGGACGGTGGTACCGACACGAAGGCGCCTCTCCCAGGGGCGGGCCGCAGGTCAGGCCCGCCTGACCCCTCCGACTATGCCACCGCCACCAGGACGCCGGGCGGGGTCCACGTCAGCGAACCCCACCCGCCACGACTCAGCGCTGCTGGTGTCGCGGCAACGCCGACTGCCCCAGCACACCACCCACGAACGGCGCCCCCGGCGTCTCCGCCGCGATCCGATCCATCGTGCGCGCCAACTGCTCACTACCGTCGTCGAGATGCCGCGCCGCCGCCTGCATGTGCGACACCATCATCTCGCCGAAGATCCGCAACGCCTCCCGCGTCGCCACCGTGTCGTCGAAGCTCGACCCCGCAGTGCTGCGGTACTCCGCCACCGCCCGCTCGGCCTCCTGCTTCGCCTCCGCCTCGGCCGCGTGCAGGTAGCTCTCGTACTGCACCCGGGCGTACTCGGCGACCCGACGGGCGTAGTCGTGGGCCTGCGCGATGATCTGCTCCGCCTCGCGTTGCGCCGCGGACAGCAGATTCACCTCCCGCGCCGCCGGAACCTTCGCCGCCGCGCCCGTACTCGGAATCACCCCGTGCCGGTGCAACTCCACCCGGTCGTTCAGCCGCTCGTTCTCCGCCCGCAGCGTCGCGATCTGCGTCGCCAACAGGTCCAGCTCGTCAGCGACCTGCACCCGGAACCGGTCCACGTCAGCGTTGTCGTAACCACGCCGGGCGAACGACGCGGCACCGAACTCCCACCGGCGAACCCGATCGGCGGTGATCCGCACCTGCACACCGCCGGAAATCTGCACACCGTCATACCGACTGATCGGCGTCGCGCTCACCTGTGCCCACCTCCGTTCGCGACTGCGGGGCCCGCAAGCTCACTCCTCGCGCTCACCTGTGCCCACCTCCCGAAGTGTCACCCGGAGCCGACTGCTGCACCGCCGTCCGCCATGCCGGGCCGTACCACTGCGCGCCCAGGCCCTCGTGGTGCACCTGACCCGCGTGGAAACCCGCCTGGACCAACGTCCGCACCGCGTACGACACCATCTCGTCCGACCCACACACGAACACGTGCCGGGAACGCCAGTCACCGTCGGCCAACGCCCGGTCCACCGCCTGCACGAACTCCCCCGGGCGGTGCACGTCGGCACCCACCACGTACGTCACCGTCAACCACGGATACGACGACGCCAACTTGTCCATCGCGTCGCTGTCGTAGAACTCGCTCCGCGAACGGGCCCCCACGTAGAGATCCACCCGGCGGCGGGAACCCTCCGCGGCCACCTGCTCCACCAACGCCTTCACCGGCGCCCAGCCGGTACCCGCGACCAACAGCAACAGGTCACTGGTGCCCGCCGACCACAGTCCCAGCCGGTCCCCCACCGGCGCCGCCAGGTGGATCCGATCACCCACCGCCGACCCGTACACCAGCCGCGACGACACCGCGCCACCCGGCGCGGCCCGCACGTGCAACTCCAACGTGCCGTCCGCCCGCGGCGCGTTCGCCGGCGAGTAGTACCGCCACGACCGCACCGACGGGTGCGACACCCCGACCGACTGGCCCGGCGTGAACGGCAACAGGTACTGCGGACGCACCGTCAGCACCGCCACGTCGAACGCGCGCCGCTCGTGCGCCACGATCTCCGCCACCCACCACGGCGGATTGACCGCCTCGGCGGCCTGCGCGGCCTCCATCATCACCTGGGCGACCAGCCCGTACGCGGCCGTCCAGTCCGCAGCCAACTCGTCGGTCCACTGCTCGGCGAGGAAATGCTGCAACGTCGCCACCAGCGCCTCGCCGACCGCCGGGTAGTGCTCGGCGCGGACCGCGAACTTGCGGTGATCCGCGCCGAGATCCTGCAGGAAACCCACAAGCCCATCCACCTGGTCCACATTGGACACAATGTGACCCAGCGCGGTCACGAGGCGATCGCGCTGACCGGCCATGTTCGTCGGGAACATCTGCCGCGTCTCAGGATGAGCGAGGAACAACGTCGAGTAGAAGTAGAGCGGCACCTGGTCGCCGTGACCGGCGACCACCGACCAGCTCTGCTTGAGGCGAGCCGCGTCCACGCTCAGGCGTCCGACCGGTCTCCGGCAGCCACCACCTGGTCCTGCACCTGCCCCAGCACTATCTGCACATCGGCGAGGATGTCCGCCGGCACACCCAGCTCGGTCAGCGTCACCGTCAGGTACTCGCCCACCTTCGCGTAGTGCTCCACCGGGATGTTCAACGGCTGGTGCGCCTCGGCCAACCCACGACCGGTGTACTCGTTCGGGCCACCCAGCACCACGGTCAACATCAACGCCAGGTGCCGCCGCTGACCCGCCATGTCCACATCGGCGAAGTAACCAGCCAACGCCGGGTCGACGAGCACCTTCTCGTAGAACAACTCAACGGCCGCCTTGACCGAGCTGGCACCACCAATTCGGTCGTAGTGCGAAGCGGGCGCCGTCTCTTCCGTAACCGTCACGGTCGTTCCTCCCGGGGATGAAGGGTCCAGAACCGTGAGGGACCATAGCGTGTCAACCGCCTGCGGTCAGCGCCCCCTTATCGGATTCCCGACAACAGGCCGCCACGATGCGTCACCACTACCGATCGGTATCTCCACAATCGGCCACCGACACAACACCCACGGTATCCACAGTGGACCGCCACGGCCCACGGAACCGCACCACCGTCACCGACGGTCGCGAGAGAACCACCGAAAAAAAACCGAAAGTCCGAACGGTCAGCCGGCGCGCCGCCGTGCCCGCCGCGCCGCCAACTCGTCACCCACCGGATCCGACCCCGACACCACCGCCGGCTCCACCGGGCCGCTCATCGCCGGCTCCGCCGGCAGATGCGACAACGACCCCTGGATCTCCTTGAAAGCCCCACCGATCGCGATGCCGAAGACCCCCTGGCCACCCTGCAACAGGTCGACCACCTCCTCCGGAGACCGGCACTCATACACCGTCGTCCCATCAGAGATCAGCGTGATACCCGCCAGATCCTCCACACCACGCGACCGCAACGCCTCGATCGCCTTACGGATGTTCTGCAGGGACACCCCCGCATCCAACAACCGCTTCACGACCTTCAACACCACCAGGTCCCGGAACGAATACAACCGCTGCGTCCCCGAACCCGAGGCATCACGCACGCTCGGCACCACAAGCGTCGTCCGCGCCCAGTAATCCAACTGCCGGTAACTGATGCCCACCGCATGGCAGGCCGTCACACCCCGGTAGCCAACCGAACCGTCACCCTCAGCCGCCACACCTGGCGACGAGGCACCCGACTCGTCGAACCCTGCACCCGGATCGGAATCATCCCGCGGCTCGTGCATCCGGACAACCTCCCCGTCAGTGTGGCGACGCATCGTTTCCGGGACGCGCACCCCTCGACATGGAAACCCTATAGCCACCGCAAGGGGTAACCACGGAGGAACCGACGCGACACGCCGCGCAGCCACCGAGAAAGATCACCAACCGGGCCCAGGCACACCTCAGCCCGCGAAATCCTCCGGACGCACCTGCTCCAGGAACTCGCGGAACTTCTCCACCTCGTCCTCCTGCTCATCAGGGATAACGATCCCCGCCTCGCTGAGGACCTGCTCCGCACAACGAATCGGCGCACCGACACGCAACGCCAACGCGATCGAATCGCTCGGCCGCGCCGACACCCGCACCCCATCGCCGATCAACAGATCCGCGTAGAAGACGTTCTCCTTCAGCTCGGTGATCTCCACCGCCTGCAAGGGCGCCTTCAACGCCGCCAACACGTCCCGCAGAAGATCATGCGTCAACGGCCGGGCCGGCTTGACCCCCTGCTGCTCATAAGCGATAGCCGTCGCCTCGACCGCGCCGATCCAGATCGGCAGATAGCGGTCCCCCTCGACCTCCCTGAGCAGGACGATCGGCTGGTTGCTGGGCAGCTCCACCCGAACTCCGACCACGCTCAGCTCGCGCACCGCCGCCTCCGTGTCGTTGTCACCTACGCCGCACCGCGCCCTTCCCTGCACGGTACACGGACCGCGACACGGCCGTCCCATGCGCTACAGCACCACGCCCGCGCCGAAAAGGGGTTACCCCGGCAAGCCTACGGCACGCTTCCCGGAAGAGATCTTTCCGCTCAGCCACCACCCGCCGGGCACCCGTCACCGACCCAACGTCGACCGCAGACCCACCCGCACCAACGCCGCGTGCAACTGCTCCGACAACGCCACCAACTCCCGCGCCGTCTCCGCCGCCCGCGCCCGCGCCGCCGGATCACTCTGCCGCGCCAACGGCGCCACCAACTGCGCGAACAAACCAACCTCGCGGTCCGCCGCCGTCCGATAACCCCGCAGGTGCCGCGGCTCCAACCCGTACGACGCCAACCCCGCCACCGCCGACGCGATGATCAGAGCATCCGCGTCATACCACCCCGGCGGATCCGACACCAGCACACCGAGCCGCTCCAACTCCACCAACGTCGACTCGTCGATCCCACTACGCGCCACCAGATCCGTCCGGCCGAGCCGCACCTGCGACGACTCGGCCGGCTCCGCCAACTCACGACCCGGCACCGCACCATCAGGACCAACCGCCACCAACGCCGGCCGCGATCGCCCCGGCTGCTCACCAGACGAATCCCACTGGGCCAACTGCTCCCGGATCACCCGCAACGGCAGGTACTTGTCCCGCTGCGCGGTCAACACGAACCGCAACCGCGCCACATCGTCCCAGCTGTACTTCCGGTAACCCGCCGCCGTCCGCTGCGGCTCGACCAAACCCTCAGCCTCAAGAAACCGCAGCTTCGAAATCGTCGTGTCCGGAAAATCCACCCGCAACTGCCCAAGCACCTCACCGATGCTCATCAGCGGCTGAGACCGAGCCGCCCCGGGTGACGTGGAGGCCGCAGGCTCGTTCACCCCCGGCCGGCCTCCTCCTCCGGGCGCGGACCGGCGATGAACACCACCCGGAACTTACCGATCTGGACCTCGTCACCATTGCTCAACGTGGCCGCCTCAACCCGCTCACGATTGACGTACGTGCCATTCAGGCTGCCCACGTCCCGCACCGTGAACGTCCCACCATCGCGGTGGAACTCCGCATGCCGACGCGACACCGTCACGTCGTCCAGGAAGATGTCACTGTCCGGGTGCCGGCCACTGGTCGTCACATCGTGGTCCAACAGGAACCGGGCACCCGCATTCGGGCCTCGACGAACCACCAGCAGCGCCATACCCGGCGGCAACGAACCGGACATCCGGCTCGGCACCACATCGGTATCCGGCCCCTCCAGCACTTCGTCGAGCGAACCGAGATTGAGCGTCGAAGTGACGTCGAGTGGGGGGAACTCGTCGTCTGGCCGCGTCATGGGACCACCTCACGGATCTGTTCGGTCGGCGTCGGGTAATGGCGGGTCTGGCCGCCGGGCACTTGAACACCCGGCGGCTGGCTCCCCGTGCCCGGGAAGGCAATTCCGCAACGCTCAACTATTGGGTTCTCGGTCGACTGGGCGAGCCTAGCCAGCGCCGAAATGCAGGGCAACCGGACGCGCGCAGACATCCCACGCACCGGATCAAGCACACTCAGCCTTCGGTGATCTTCTGATACGCGGCCGCCGTCAGCAACCCATCAGTCGCAGTCGGATCATTCGGCGTGATCTCCACCAACCAACCCTCACCGTACGGATCAGTGTTGATCAGCTCAGGCGTGTCACCCAACGCGTCGTTACGCGCCGCCACCGTACCGGCCACCGGCGCGTAGATCTCCGACACACTCTTGGTCGACTCGATCTCGCCCAACGAGTCACCGGCCGCGACCACCGCGCCCGCCTCGGGCAACTGCACGTACACGATGTCACCGAGCGCGTCCTGCGCGAAGTGGGTGATGCCGACCCGGACCGAAGCCGTGCCGTCACCCGCCACCCACTCATGCTCAGCGGTGTATCGCAGATCCTCGGGAATCACCAGACGCGTCCTTCATCCATCGGTGCCCCGGACCACCCGGGTCCGGCGCGGCCGCGCCGGTCAGGAGACCGGACGGGCGTGTTCCAACTTGATCGGCACGTGCAGCGCCGAAACCTCGGCAACCTCACGCTCCCCAAACGTCACGTTACCGCCGTCACCCCGGACCGACGCCACCACCCCACCAGGAATGTTCAACGCCGTACGCATCGTCGCCGGATCACCGATCACCGTGATCGTGTACGGCCCCGTCAACCGACGCCCCTCCACCACCAACGACCCGTTGTCCCCATCGAGGAAGTACGTCGACGCGATGATCCGCACCGTCGCCCGATCCCCACCGGCGATCTGCATCGCCTCGGCGCCCGCACCACGAAGCTCCTGCACCGCGTCCAACACCCGGTTCGCCGAGATCGGCTTCACACCGGCGTCGAACTGCACAGTCAACCCCGGGCCCACCGCCGGCAGCGTCCCCGCCAGGATGCCCAGCTCGTCCGCCCGCCGCGTCGCCTCATCCAACGCCGCCTGACGACCCTGCTCACCCGAACGCAACTGCCGCTGACTGTCCTCCAGCGCACGGATGTCCTGCTGCAGGCGGTTCTCCCGCGCATCCAGATCCGACAGAATCCGGACCAGGTCCTCCTGCCGCGTGGCACCCAACGTCGGGTCCGTCGACGTCGTCTTCAACTGCACGACCAACGTGAACCCCAGCAACGCCAACAACACGGCGATCATCACCCCGGCAGTGCTCCACCGGGACCGGCCAGCCACCACCGGCGCCGCCGACTCCACCGCCGGCTCCGCCAACCCGCCGGAATCCGCGACCGGCTCCCCCGACCGCGACGCCGCGCTCAGGTCCACCGTCGCACCGTCGTCGACCGGCTCCACACCCGGCTGCACCGCGGGCTCGTCCTCCGACGGCTGCGGCTGCCCCGGCCCCTGCGGCGCCAACGGGCTCAGCTCATCCGGATCCGGCGCATCCGGCCGCGGATCCGGCTCACCCGCCGGCCCACCCGGCCGCACCGGACCCGCCGGCTGCGGCCACCCGGTCCCCGTGTCGGTCTGCTCGTCACTCATCGCAACCCAACCTACGCCCGGAACAGGTGCCGACGGATCGCCGCCACGTTGCCGAAGATACGCACACCCAGCACAACGACCACACCGGTGGACAACTGCCCACCCACCCCCAACTGGTCACCCAGATACACGATCAGACCAGCGACCAGCACGTTCGAAATGAACGACACCACGAACTGCTTGTCGTCGAAGATGCGGTCCAACCGGGCCCGCACCCCACCGAACACCGCATCCAACGCGGCCACCACCGCGATCGGCAGGTACGGCTGCAACGCCGCCGGCACCGTGGGATCAAGCCACACGCCCAGCACCACACCGGCGAGCAACGCCAGCACCGCGATCATCGGCCACCTCCGGAGGGGCTAACAGTCGTCGCCGGACCGGACGACCCGGGACTGCCGGACCGGACACCCGACGCGGAAGGGCTCGGACTGACCGACGGCTTGGCGTAGCGTAGCTGCGGCTCCGGTGCCGCCGGCAGGGTGAGGTCATCCGACTCCCGCACACCGAACGACAACCCGGTCCCCTGCGCGACCTTGCGCATCAACGCCGCGTTCCGGCTGTCCTCGAACTTGCGCCGCATCGAATCCGGCCCGATCGCCGACACCTCGTACGGCCCGGTCACCGGCCGGAAATCCACCAGCATCGCCTCACCCGCCGACCGGATCGTCGACGTCGACGTCAACCGCTGCCCATTGATGGCGATCGCCTCCGCGCCCGCGCTCCACAACGCGTTCGCCACCCCCTGCAGATCGCTGTAGAGCACCCGCGGCGGCCCAGCCCCCGCGCCGGTCACCGCGTCCGCGTTGTCCGGCGCGTCCGCCAACCGCACGACCACGCCATCACCACGCACCCGACCCAGCCCGGTGCTCGCCTCCAGGTTGCGCAACCGCGCGGCGGCCGACCCGCTCAACGCCGCGTCCCGCTGCCGACTGACCTCCTCGCGCAGCTGGTCCGCCCGCGTGGACAACCGGTCCGTCTGACTCTCCCGCTCCTTGATCTGCGTCACCAGACCCGAGCGGGCCTGACTGCGCCCCGGCTCGTCCGCCATCGTCTGCCGGTACGCGACCGCGAACAGGAAGCCGAGCATCACCACCACGACCAGGCTGACCGACCGCGTCGACCAGGCCCGCCACCCCCGCGCCGGACCGGACTCCGCCGACCGCCGACGGGCGGCGGCCGCGTCCGCGTACCCCGGATCCAGTGGGTTGCGAAACAGCTCGGTGAGGAAGTCGGGCGCGTACACCCGGTCCTGGCCGGGTTTCCCGAGCCGCGGGGCGCTCACGCCGCCGCTCCCGGGCCGCGCGCCGCGCGCACCAGCCGGGCCGCCTGAACGACGTACATCCCGCCGGCCACCCAGTACAGCACCAGCCCCCACCAGGCCAACGCCCAACCGATGGCGCTCGCCGCCGTCGCCACGTCGGTCGCCGCGCTGGCCAACAGCAGCACCGGGAACGCCGCGAGCAGCAGGAACGTGGCGGTCTTGCCCACGTAGTGCACCGGCGGCGGCCCATACCCGTAGCGACGCAGCACCGCCAGCGAGGCGAGCAGGAGCACCTCACGGGCCAGCAGCGCCGCGGTGAACTGCCACGGCACCACCTCCCGCGCGGTGAAGGCGACAAGGGTGGCGAGGATGTAGAGCCGGTCGGCGAGCGGGTCGAGCAGTTCGCCCAGGCGGCTCACCTGGTGCAGGCGGCGGGCGATCCAACCGTCGACCCAGTCGGTGGTTCCGCCGATGGCCAGTACGACGACCGCCGCCACGTCGGCCCGCTCCACCAGGAACAGGTAGAGGAAGAGCGGCACGCCCAGCAGCCGCGCGAAGCTGATCAGGTTGGGCACTGTGAGCACCTGGTTGCCGGGAGCCTCGTCGCCGGTGTCCCGCGGTTGCTCTGCCCGAGCCGGCCGACGCGACACCGATCCTCCTCCACGGCACGCGGGCCCCCGGCCGACGCCGGGCGCGGCTGCGGGTCGTACGCGCTGTCGGGCCGACCACCGCCGGCTCTCCCCTGCGGCCCCGGGCGGGGCCCCTTCCCCTGATGCGGCCCGCGATCTTGATGATCGCGGGCCGGGTAGGTGCGCTGCCACTATATCGGGCTTCCTCTCGCCGGCCGGGCGCCGCCGCCGGGCTGTCGGTGCGGCTGTGCCGCACTGTGGCGTGGATCACCACGCCTAAAGCGTCCTAGGATACTAGTGGAAGGGGGCGACGCTCAGGCCGTCTGGACGGCGGGATCGGCCTGCTGCTCGGGAACCGACGTCGCCGCCCGAGCGAACCCGGCCAGCGCCAGCAACAGCTCGTGCTGCATCCGCGCCGGCATCCGGTCCAGCACCGCCTGCACCGCGCGCTGCCGCCGCTCGGCCAACTCCCCCAACAGGGTCAGCGCGGCGGCCGTCGGCACCAACCGCACCTCACGCCGGTCGCGCGGATCGGCCACCCGGCGCAACAGCCCGGTCGCCTCCAACCTGTCGCACAGCCGGCTCGCCGACGAGGGCACCACGTCCAGCAGCTCCGCCAACCCGTTGACGTTGGTCTCCGGTCGACCGCTGATCAGCGTGAGCACCCGCAGCTGGGTGGGCGGCACCTGGTGCCGCGCCACGGCCGAGTCCAGTACGGCGATCAGCGTCCCGGCGGCCGCGTCGATCGCCGCGGCGAGATCCGCAGGTCGCTCCACCTGATGTCCCCTGCCGTCGTCGCGCTGGTGCCCGCCCGGCAACGCGGCGGCGAATCTCACCCCGTGCCCCGTTCACGTGGACCATGCCAATCCAGACAGACCACGACGGCGTCGTCGCGCAGATCGGAATCCGCGTGATAGGCGTGCAGTTCGCGCATCACCGTACCAACCGCCTCGGCCGGTGGCTGCAGCCGCGTGGCGCGCAGGGACCGAGCCATCACCCGCTGCCCGTACGGCTCCTGGCCCGCCGGCTCGGCGGCCCACACCCCGTCACTGACCACGAAGAGCCGGTCACCGGGCGCGAGTTGCAGTTCCTGAAGCTCGTACCGGGTCTCGGCGAACATGCCCAGCGGAAGCTGCTGATCCAGTTTCATCGGCTCGACCGTGGACCCGCGCATCCGCAACAGGTGGGGGGAGCCCGCGTCGACCGCCCGCACCCGACCGACGCGAGTGTCCACCTCGAGCAGCAGGGTGGCCACGTACCGGGCGCCGCGGTGTTGGTAGAAGACCGTGTCCGAGGCCAGCTCGGCCTGTTCCACGAGGCCACCACCGGAGCGACGCGCGTTGCGCATCGCGTTGACAGTGACGGCGGTCAACAGGGACGCGGCCAGCCCACTGCCCTCGCCGTTGAGCACCGTCACGGTGAGACGGTCGCCGTCCAACGACCAGTCGAAGTGGTCACCACCCACCGTGTACGCCGGTTCGAGCTGACCGGCCAGGTCGAACGCGTGGTGCGCCACACCGCGACCGGGCAGCAGGTCCCACTGCATCTCGGCGGCCATCGTCAGTCGCTCCCGCCGCCGGGCCCGCCGGTAACGGTCGGTCTCCCGGTCCGCCGCGCGCATCGCCACCGCCAGAACTCCGGCGACGTCCGTCGCCCAACCGGTGACCGCCGCGTTCGGCACGGTCGGAAGCTCGATCATCAGCACGCCCAGCCGCTCCCCCCACACCGTCAACGGCAGGTAGAGCCGGCAGGCGCCCGCACCGTCGCGTACCGGTTGCTGGCTGCTGAAGCAGCGCTGAGCCATGGTGTGGCAGGCCAGGAACCCGCCTGCCGGCAGGTCCGGGTCCAGCACCGGCCAGAGGCCGCTGATCCGGTAGTCGGCGACGAAGACGTCGGTGCGCAGCGCGCCCATCGCCGACCGGATCGCCCGGTCCGCCGCCTCGGCCAACTGGTCGGGCGGGGCCTCGCGCAACGCGCGCGACACCACGTCCGGCGCGTCTACCATCGTCGTCCTCCCCAGAAGCTTGCTATAGGGCAAGCATCATACGGACGCCTCCGGGCCGACGATCGGCGCGGTCAGTCACCCGCGCGGGTCGCGAGCACACCGTGGAACGCGTCGGGCACCAGCGCCGGCGGGCCTTCCGGCCGCCACTCCGCGACCGGGACGATCCCGTCCGCCGTCGGCGCCCACCGACCGAGCAGGGGCGCGAACGCCGCCGGTGGACGCATCCGGAACTGCGGGCCCATCATGGCCAGTGCCTGCGGATGAGCGGCCAACTCCTCGGTGTCGAAGTCCACCGCGAGCAGGCTGCCCGGCGCCGCGGCAGCGTACAGCTCGTCGAGCGTGCGGGTCAGCGTGGCGTCGTCGAGGAACGCGGCCAACCCGAGGAAGACCACCCCGACCGGCCGCCGACCCCACCCCGGCACGAAGCGGTGCAACTGCGCCGGGTCGACGGTGCCGATGTCGGTCGCGTCGCCGAAGCCGTAGCCGGCCCGGTCGCTGCCGGCGAGGATGCTCTGTCCGAGTCGGATGGTGACCGGGTCGACGTCGGTGTAGAGCACCGTGGCGTCGGTGGCGACCTCATGCACGTTGCCCATTGTCGGCACCCCGGCGCCGAACACCAGGAACCCGTCCACGCCGTGGGCGGCCATGGCCCGCACCGCCCGGCCCAGAAACGCCCGCAGCTCCCGGAAGACCGGGGCGCACGGCCCGTACGCCTGCTCGAACGCGCTCGCGGCGGCCACGTCCACGGGGAAGTGGTGCTGCCCACCGAGCCAGAAGTCGATCATGCGAGCGGTGCTCGGCTGGTCTGGTTCACCCATCGGCGGCGCTCCCTCCCCGGTCGTCGCCAGCGTACCGACCGGGACGCGCTCAGCGGTATCGCGGCGCGGGGGCGTCCGGGACCGCGATACTGGCCGCGAGCGGAGGTGGGCGGTGAACTCGGCGAACAACGCGGCGGTGGTGGTCGGCGTCGACGGCTCGGAGTCGGCGCTGCGCGCCGTACGCCTCGCCGCCACCGAGGCGGCACGCCGGCACCGACCACTGCGGGTCGTGCACGGCTTCATCTGGCCGCTGCTGCACGTACCAGTCTCGCCCGCCCCGGACGCGCCACCCGGCGGCGGGCTGCGCCACCGGGCCGAGGAACTCGTCGAGGCCGCGGTGCGCGAGGCCGAGGCGACGGTGCCCGGGTTGTCGATCTCCGGCGAGATCATCGACGGTGAGGCCGCCGCGGTGCTGGTGGGCGAGTCCCCCACCGCCGCGCTCATCGTGCTCGGCGACCGCGGGTTGGGTGGGTTCTCCGCGCTGGTGGTCGGCTCGGTCGCGGTGCAGGTCGCCGCGTACGCCGACTGCCCGGTGCTTGTCGCGCGCGGCACGCAACGGCCCGACGAGCCGGTGCTTGTCGCGGTGGACGGTTCGGAGGCCTCCCGGCGGGCGGCGGACTTCGCCGCCGAGACCGCCGTCTCGCTCGGCGTGCCGCTGGTGGCGGTGCACGCCTACCGCCACCCCGGCAGCAGCGGACCGGGCGACATGCAACCCCTGGTGTACGACGAGGCGAAGCTGCGCGGCGAGCAGGAGCGGATGCTCGCCGGGTGGCTGACCGGGCTCACCGAGGAGCACCAGGGTCTGCGGTTGACCTGCCGGGTGGTACACGGTCGACCCGGCAGTGTGCTCGCCGAGGCGTCCCGCTCCGCCCAGCTGGCGGTCGTCGGTGGGCGCGGGCGCGGCGAGGTGACCGGGCTGCTGCTGGGGTCGGTGAGCCAGTCGATGCTGCACCACGCGCAGTGCCCGGTCGTCGTGGTCCGCGCGCCCCACTAGCCCGCCGGGGTTGGTCCGCCTCCAGACGGGTAGACGGCCGCGGTACGCCCAGCGGACGGTGGGCAGCACCAGGTGCCCAGACCGACGAAGGAGGCACAGATGCCAGGACCACGGCCGGGCAGTAACGCGTACGACAAGCAGCGGGCACGGTTGCGCAACGCAATCGACGACTCCGGACGCCGAGTGCCCGACGGCAAGGCCAACGAGGTCGCCAACCGGATCCTCCAGGAGGATCGCGGCCAACGAGGCGTGGTGCGCGGCGACCGGACGTACGGCCCGAAGAGCGAGCGCGAACCGGGCGACCCGAAGTGAGGACTGTCGACGTGGCCGACGGCGCGATCGCGGGCGCCGTCGGCAGCACCGCACTGAACGTGGTCAGCTACCTCGACATGGCGTTGCGGGGGCGGCCGGAGAGCGACGTCCCACAGGAGACCGTGGACCGGCTGGCCGGGATCGCGCACGTGGGCCTGGGCAACGGGGCCCGGGCGGCCAACCGCCGCTCGGGCCTGGGGCCTCTGATCGGTTACGGGCTGGGCATCGCCGCGGGTGTCGGGTTCGCGCTCTACGCCGGTGGTCGACGTCAGCCGTTGCCGGTGGCCACCGGCCTGCTCGGCGCGGGCGTCATGACCATGACCGACGGGTCGATCACCGTGCTCGGGATCAGTGACCCGCGGACGTGGCGGCGCTCCGACTGGATCTCCGACATCATTCCGCACCTCGCGTACGGTCTGGCGGCCGCCGTCACCTGGAACAGGTTGCGACGGCCGCCAGGTCGCGGTCGCTAGCTCACCGGTCAGCGGGTGTCGCTGTCGTCCTCGGCCACCGGCTCACCGGCCGGGCCGTACGGCGACACCTGCCCCCTGGGGACCGGTCGACCCTCGTCGCCGCGCGACGTGCCACGGTTGGCCGGGTGCCCACCCGAGGCGGGGCCCTTGTTGTCCTGACTGGTCGCGCCCAGCGCGTTGCGGCGCAACTCCGGCTGCTGCGGGTTCGTCACGGGGTGTCTCCCTCCGGTACGGCAGGCGGCATCGACCGCCTCCACCGCCGGCATACCCGCCCGCCCCGGTGGCATTCCGACAGCGGCCACCGGTGCGACGGCTAGCGGGTCCGCAAGTGGGTAAGCCGTCGGGGTGGGCAATGACCGAAGTGTGGTGCGGGTGCTGCTCGACAGGCGTGGCCGCACGTACGCCGAGGAGGCCGGCATCCGGCTCTCCGACCGGCCCGGGCCGCTCTACCAGCTGCTGGTGCTGACCACGCTGCTGAGCACCCGGATCCGGGCGTGCGTGGCGGTGGACGCCGCGCGGGAGCTGTTCGCCGCCGGCTACCGCACCCCCCAGGCCATGGAGGCGGCCAGCTGGCAGGACCGCGTCGACGCGCTGGGCCGGGGCCACTACCGCCGCTACGACGAGCGGACCGCCACCATGCTCGGCACCGGCGCCCGGCTGTGCCTGGACCGCTGGCACGGCGACCTGCGACGCCTGCACCGGGACGCCCAGGGCGACCCCGCCGGGCTGCGACGACGCCTCACCGAGTTCCCCGGCATCGGCCCCACCGGCGCGGACATCTACCTGCGCGAGGCGCAGGCGGTCTGGTCGGACGTGCGCCCGTACGCCGACCGTCGGGCCCTGGCCGGGGCGAAACGGCTGGGTCTGCCCGGGTCTCCGGACCGGCTCGCCGGTCTCGTCGACGAACCGGACTTCGGCCGGCTCGCCTCAGCTCTGGTACGGGTGGCGCTGGGTGAGGAGTCCGCCGGTGAGGTCACCCGCGTCGCCGCCCGCTGAGGCGCTCACTTGACCGTCTTGTCCCCCGGACGGGTCAAGTGCCACACCAGCAACGCGGCGAGCAACGCCAGGACCACCACCCCGCCGGAGATGCCACGGCCCTCCTCGGGGCTGCGGCCGGCGCTGCCGAAGTAGATCACCGCGAGACCGGCCAGCACCGTGACGAACGTACGCAACCCTCGGTCCTTCACGTCTGGCACCGTAGGCGGGTCGCGGTCACCGACGCGGCGATTTGCGCCTTTTGTCATTCTTCTGGGTGATGGTCAGCGCTCGGCGACGAACCCGCACAGCCGCACCCGGCGCACCGCCCGGTCGGCGACCTCCACCACCTGCAGGGTCAACCCGGGCAGCCGCACCGTCTCACCCGGCCCGTCCGGCAGGTGCCGCAGCCGGGCCAGCACCAGACCAGCCACCGTCGTGTAGTCCCGGGACAACGGAAAGCTCAGCCGCACCCCCAGGTCGGGCAGGTCGTGCAGCGGGAAGTCACCGGGCACCAGCAGGGACCCGTCCGGTTCCCGGATGACCCCCTGCACGTCACGGTCGGTCTCGTCGTACAACTCGCCGACCACCTCGGCCAGCAGATCCTCCATGGTGACCATGCCGTCGATACCCCCGTGCTCGTCGACGACCAGGGCCAGTTGCTGATGCTCCTGCCGCAACTGACGCATCGCGTCGGCGACCGGCAGGGTCACCGGCAGCAGCAGCGGCGCGCGGACCCGCTCACCCACCGGGGTGGTGCCGGCCCGCACCAGGTCGCGGATGTGCACCACCCCGAGCACCTCGTCCAGGCCGCCCGGACCGGTGACGGGGGCGCGGGACCGCCCGGCGGCGGCCAACCGCCGAACCCCCTCGTCGGCGGCCAGGCTGGCCGGCAACGTGGTCACCTCCCGCCGGGCCACCAGGATCTCCCGCAGTGTCCGACCGGCGATGTCGAACGCGCCGGTCAGGATCTCCCGCTGCTGGGCCGACAGACCGCGCTGGCTGGCCAGCATCTCGCGCAACTCCTCCTCGGTCATCTCCTCCCGGTTGGCCCGCGGGTCACCACCGGCGAGCCGCACGATCGCGTCGGTGGCCCGGCTCAGCAGCCACACCGCCGGGCGGGACACCCGGGCCAGCAGATCCAGCGGGCCGGCGCTCAGCAACGCCCACCGCTCGGCCCGCTGCATGGCCAGCCGCTTCGGGGCCAACTCACCGAGCACCAGCGTGACGAACGTCAGCAGCACGGTCACCAGCAGCACCGCGGCGGGACGCGCCGCCCCGCCGAGGAAACCCAGCGGGCCGACCAGCGGGCCCGCCAACGACACCGCGGCCGCCGCCGAGGCGAGGAACCCCGCCAGGGTGATGCCGAGCTGGATCGTGGCCAGGTAGCGGTTCGGGTCGCGGGACAACCGCACCAACCGGTCGCCGGCGCGGCTGCGCCGACCCAACCGCCGCAACTGCCCCTCGCGCAGGGTCACCAACGCCATCTCGCTACCGGAAAGCGCCGCGTTGACGAGCACCAGCACGGCCACCAACGCCAACTGCCCGAGCTGACCGCCCATTGCGTACCCCCGTCCGCCGTCTGAGGTCACTCAACCGCAGCGGGGCACAGCGCGGGCCCGGTTTGCGCCCGCGCCCCCACTCAGTCGACCTCCAGGTCGTCCAGCGAGATGGCGTGGGTCATCAGCCACCGGGCCAGCGCCGACATCCCGAACAGCCACAGCGGCACGGACTCGGTGGGGCCGTTGGTGGCGTAGATGGCGAAGCGCAGGTCCGGCGCACGGTACGCCTCGATCCGCCACCGGTGCTGCCGGTCCCGCCAGACCGCCGAAGGGTCCATGGCGTCACCGTAGGTGACCGTCGCCGACGCCGGTGCCGGTTGGCCCAGCAACCGCCGTGGTGCAGCCGCGCCCCGGTGCTCAGGTGACGACGATCCGGGCGTCGTCGGGCAGCCGCCGGGTCGCGCCCCGCCGGTCCAGCAGCTCCAACAGGGGCACCGCCACCCGGCGGGTGGTGTCCAACGCCTGCCGGGCCGCGGACAGGGTGAACGGCTGCGGCAGCCCGGCCAACACCCGGACCGCGTCGTCGAGCGCGTGCGGCAGCAGCACCACGTTGTCGGCCAGCCGCAGCAGAGCACCGGCCCGCACCGCGGCGCCGATCTCCCGGGGCCCCAGCCCGAGGTCGACGAGGCGGTCCGCCTCGGGGCCCGGAACGGCCGGTCGCCGTACTCGGCGCGGACCCGCTGCACGGCCCGGGCCACCGGTTCGGGCAGCGCGTCGGCGCTCGCCGCCCCGACCCGCCCGGCGTGGATCCGCAGCGGCGGCCGGACCAGCGCCTCGACAAGCACCCGATCGGGCAGGGCCAGGCGCTGACGCAGCGCGTCCACGGGCATCCCCGGCTCCAACGGGTGCTCCCGTGCGTGGCGGGCGACCTCCTCGGTCACCTGCTCGCCGAGCCGCCGCCAGTGCGCGGGGTCGGCCAGCCAGTCACCGGCGACCGGTTCGGCGTGCGCTGGCACACCCATCCGGATCAACGCGCCGGCCCGGATCAGCCGGCGACGGCGCAGCTCCCCCGCCAGGTCGGGTCGACCGTCCAGCTCGGCGAGGAGCTGGGCGCGGGCGGCGGCCGCACCCCGTCGGGCCAGCGGTGGGGGCGCCACGTCCAGCACCCGCACCCCGCCGCTGACGTGGTGGCGGCCCGGATCCCGCAGCAGCGCCCGGTCACCCACCAGCAACGGCAGCGGGCGGGCCAGCCGCAGCCGGACGGTGTCCGGGCCGAGCGGACGCACCCGCACCGGCACCGCCGCCGACCCGACATGCAGGGTGAGGGTGGCCGGCAGGTCGGCGGCCGGGTCGCCGGCGAGCCGGACGTCGACCAGATCGGTGTGGTGAAACCGGCCCGGGGTGAGCAACGCGTCGCCCCGGCCGAGCCGGTCGCGGGGCGTGCCGCGCAGGTTGACCGCCACCCGGGCGACCGCCGCCGCCTCCGGCCGGGCCTCGCCCAGGGAGTGCAGGCCACGGACCCGGACCGGTTCGTCCGCGCCGGCCAGCTCCAGTTCGTCGCCCACCCGCAGCCGGCCGGCGCCGAGGGTGCCGGTGACGACAGTGCCACTGCCCCGCACGGTGAAGCTGCGGTCCACCCAGAGCCGGACCGGTTCGTCCACGACCGGCGCGGGCAGCTGCGCGGCGAGCCGGTCCAGGGCTGCCCGCAGCTCCGGCAGGCCGACGCCGGTCAGCCCGCTGACCGCCACCGCCGGCACCGCGCCGAGGCTGGTCGCGGCGATCTCGGCGCGGGCACGTTCCGTCGCCGGCCCCGGATCGGCCAGGTCCGCGCGGGTCACCGCCAGCAGGCCGTACGCGACACCGAGCGCGTCGAGCGCGGCCAGGTGCTCGGCGGACTGCGGCATCCAGCCCTCGTCGGCGGCCACCACGATCAGCGCCGCCGGGACCGGGCCGACCCCGGCGAGCATGTTCGGCACGAACCGCTCGTGCCCGGGTACGTCGACGAAGGCGACAGTGCCGCCGGACGGCAGCGTCGTCCACGCGAAACCCAGGTCGATGGTCATCCCCCGGCGGCGTTCCTCGGCCCACCTGTCGGGTTCCATCCCGGTCAGCGCCCGGACCAGTGTCGACTTGCCGTGGTCGACGTGCCCGGCGGTCGCGACGACGAACACGTTCAGTCGTCCCCGGGTACGCGCAGCACGGCCGTGCGGACCGCCTCGTCGGCGTCGGCCGGCACGCAGCGCAGGTCGAGCAGGAGCCGGCCGCGCACCACCCGGCCGAGGATCGGCGGGTCTCCGGTGCGCAGCGGCGCCGCGTACCGCTCGGGCAGGCTCAACGCCCACGAGTCCAGCTCCACCCCGGGGCGCCGCCCCCGCCGACGACCGCGACGGCCGGCACCACCTCCGCCTTGCGGCCGTCGGCGCCGAGCCGGTCGCGCAGCCGCTCCACCCGTTCGTGCAGGGCACCCGCATCGGCGTGCAGCGCCACCCGGGTCGGGGTGTCCGGTCGGTGCAGGGTGGCGGCCAGCGCGGCCAGGGTGAGCTTGTCCACCCGCAGTGCCCGGGCCAGCGGGTGGCGACGCAGCCGGTCGATCAGCTCGACGTCACCCAGCAGCAGCCCCGCCTGCGGCCCACCGAGCAGCTTGTCGCCGCTGGCGGTGACCAGGGCGGCGCCCGCGCGCAGGGTGCTGGCCGCGTCCGGTTCGTCGGGCAGCAGCGGGTCCGCGCCGAGCAGCCCGGAGCCGATGTCCACGACCACCGGCACCCCGAGCGTGGCCAGTTGCCGTACCCCGGTGGCGGAGGTGAAGCCGGTGACCCGGAAGTTCGACGGGTGCACCTTCAGCACGAAGCCGGTCTGCGGACCGATGACGGCGGCGTAGTCGGCGAGTGTGGTGCGGTTGGTGGTGCCCACCTCGCGCAGCCGCGCGCCGGTGCTCTCCAGCAGGTCAGGCAGGCGGAATCCGTCGCCGATCTCGACCAGCTCGCCCCGGCTGACCACGATCTCCCGGCCGGCGGCCAACGCGGTGGCGGCCAGCACCAGCGCGGCGGCGCCGTTGTTGACCACGTGCACGGCGCCCGCGTCGGGCACGGCGGCGGCCAGCGCGTCGAGCGCGCCCCGGCCGCGTCGGGCCCGCCGGCCGGTGGTCAGGTCCAACTCGACGTCGGTGTGCCCGGCGGCGGCCACCACCGCGGCGACCGCGGCGGACGACAACGGCGCCCGGCCCAGGTTGGTGTGCAGCACCACGCCTGTGGCGTTGAGCACCACCCGGGGCCGGGCGTGGGCAACGCGGCGACCGCCGCGTCGCGTACCTCGTCGGGGTGGAGCTCACCGCGGCGGGCGCGGTCCTGCGCGCGGGAGACGACCGCCTTGACCTGCTCCCGGCCGAGGGTCGCGGTGGCGGCGACCAGCACCGGGTCGGCGAGCAGCGTGTCCGTACGGGGTACCCGGCGTCGCGGGTCCACCGGGCCGTCGCCCATCACGTCATCTCCTGCAAGCGGTGTGGCGGAGACGGACGGGAATCGAACCCGCCTGGCCCGGGTCCCGGACCACTCCGGTTTTGAAGACCGGGAGGGGCACCAGCCGCCTGAACGCCTCCACCGGACATTCGATCACACCGAGGGCGGGGCCGCCCGATCAGATGGAAGATCCATGCCGCTTCGCCGCGCTTCGACCCGTTCGCGTTGCGGCACCACCGTGTACCGGGGGTCCCGGGCCGAGGCGACGCCGCCGTAGAAGATGCCGAACCGGGTCAGCACCGACGCGGCCAGCAGCGCGGTACCGGAGAGCGCACCGACCACCCGGCTGCGCCGGCCCAGCAGAGCGCCCGCCACCCCGCCGACGGTCAGCAGCCGCGCGGCGCGCAGCAACCGACCCGGCCGGCCCAACCGGTAGGGCTCGCTGAGCAGGCCGAGGCGGGTCTCCACCCGATGCGTGCCGTACAGCTCCAGGGCCGCGCCGGCCACCGCCATCCGGCGGGCCGGCCCGGCCTGGGCCGGCGGCGCGGCGAGCAGACCGACGCCGGCGCCGCTGGCCAGCGCGCTGCCCGCGAAGATCACCGGCAGCTCGGGGTACGCCTCGTGCCACGACGGCACCGCCGTGTCGGCCAGCAACACCCCGGTGTACGTGGCCAGCGCCGGCGCGGTGCCGGCCGCGATCAGCCCGGCGGCGTGCCCGATCGGCGGCAACGCCCGGCCGGCCAGCCCGAGCAGACCGTGCCGGGGCAGCACACCGGCGGCCTCGGCGATCGCGGCGACGCCCGCCGCCGGCCCGTACGCGGTGAGGATCCAGGTGCCCATCGACATCGGTGAGGTCGGCTTGGCCACCCGGAGCATGTGGTGGAACCGCGCCGGGCGGCCCAGGTCCCTGACCAGGAAGACGGCGCTGGCGCTGACGGCGGCCAACGCGGTGACCCGACCGGCGCGCCGCAGTGCGGGCCGCCCGGTGAGCTGCCCACCCGCGGCGAGCAGCGACGAGCCGGCGGCCAACCCACCGGTGAACAGGTACGCCGCGATGTCCCACTTCCAGACGGGCCCCTTGAGAATCGGCCGACCGTAGTACGACGTGAACTCGGCCTCCGGCACCCGCAGTTCCTCGCCGCCGCCGCGCCGCCTGCCCCGCCGACCGGACGCTTCGCCGCTGGGCCGCTCGTCGCCTACCGGGGGTCGGTCGCTGCCCTCGGCGGCGAGACGCTCCCGGAAGCGACGGAACCGGTCGCCCACGGGGCCCGGTGGGGTCATGAGGAACCTCCGACGAACGCGGCGACGGTCGCCGCCGCCATGGCGAGCGCGGCGAGGCCGGCACGTTTCCACATCTTAGGCAGGTCGCGGGTGGTCACGACCGGGTCGGGCGGCAGCCCGTACACCTCCGGCTCGTCGAGGAGCAGGAAGAACGCACCGTCACCACCGACGCCGTCGTTCGGGTCGTGCCCGTACAGTCGCGCCTCGGGGACGCCCCGGTCGTGCAGCGTCTCGACCCGGGCGGCGGCGCGTTCGCGCAGTTCGTCGAGGGGCCCGTACTGGATCGACTCGGTCGGGCACGCCTGCGCACACGCCGGCGTCATCCCCGCACCCAACCGGTCGTAGCACAACGTGCACTTCCACGCCCGACCATCGTCCTTACGCTGATCAATCACCCCGTACGGACACGCCGAAATGCAGTACCCACACCCATTGCAGATGTCCTCCTGCACCACCACAGTGCCGAACTCCGTACGGAACAACGAACCCGTCGGACACACATCCAGACACGCCGCATGCGTGCAGTGCTTACAAACGTCCGACATCATCAACCACCGAAAATCAGTGCGACCCTCCGCACCGGACCCCCGCCCCGGCGGCTGCGCCCCCGGCATTCCGAGGAACTGCGGGCCCGAGCCGACCGGCTGGTCCGGGCCGGCGTCGACCGGCGCACCCAGCACGTCCGAAGGTGAGGCGCCATGCCCGGCCGGTCGCGGCTGCTCGATGAACGCGACGTGTCGCCACGAGTTCGCGGTCAACGCCCCGGTGTTGTCGTACGACATGCCGAGCAGGTCCAGACCACTCTCCGGCACACCGTTCCACTCCTTGCAGGCCACCTCACAGGCCTTACAACCGATGCAGACGCTGGTGTCGGTGAAGAACCCCATCCTCGGCGGCGCGTCCTCATAACCGGCCTCCGGCGCCGGGTCCAGCGGACCGTACAGGCTGTTCGGGTCAGGAAGCACCGTGCTCCTTCTCCTCGCTGTCGGTGGTCACGGCCGGAGCGTGCTGGCCCGGGGTGATCCCGGCACATCGCTGGTAGTCGGCCACCAGGTCGAGCAACGCCGGCCCGGTGGGACGGCGGCCCGGCCGCACGTCGCAGGTGCCGACCTTGCTCTCCTGGATCAGGACGTTCGGGTCCAGGCTGATGCCGAACAGGTCGTTGGCCGAGTCACCGGTCACCAGACCCTCGAAACCGAAGTGGTACGGCAACCACACCTGGTGGATGATCCGACCGTCCACCCGCAACGGGGTGAGCCGGTCGGTGACCAGCACCTTCGCCTCGATCACCGCGCGGCCGCTGACCAGGTGCGCCCAGCCCAGATGCGTCAGCCCGACCTCGCCGGCCAGGGCCGGTGACACTTCGACGAACATCTCCGGTTGCAGCTCGGCCAGCGGCGACACGGTCCGGCTCATCCCACCTGCGGTGTGGTGCTCGGTGAGCCGGCTGACAGTGAACACGTACGGGAACACCTGAGCGTGCTCCTGCGGCGGGCTCGGGTTCACCGAGTTCACCGGATGCGCGTACATCTTGCGGGTCGGGTTGGCCTGCTGACCGTAGAGCGGGTTACGCACCGGCGACTCCACCGGCTCGTAGTGCGTCGGCAGCGGGCCGTCCAGGACACCACTGGGCGCGTACAGCCAACCCTTGCCGTCGCCCTGCATGACGAACGGGTCGTCGCCCGCGATGCCCTCCGGCCCGGACGCGCCAGGCGGCGGCCGGTACGACGGTGGCTTGGTCTTCTCGAAGTCCGGCACGTCGTAACCGGTCCACTCGGCCTTCTCCGCGTCCCACCACACGTAACGCTTGCGCTCACTCCACGGGTTGCCGTCCGGGTCCGCGGACGCACGGTTGTAGAGGATCCGCCGATTCGCCGGCCACGCCCAACCCCACTCGGCGGCCACCCAGTCCTGCTCGTGCCGGGACACGCGCCGGGCCGCCTGGTTCACCCCGCCCGCGTACACCCCGCTGTAGATCCAACAACCGATCGCGGTGGAGCCGTCAGCGCGGGCCTCGGCGAAACCGGACAGCGGGCGGCCGGTGGCCACGTCGTACCCGTTGATCTCGCGCAGCACCGCCTCGGCGCTCGGCTCCGCGTGCGGACCGTGCGTCGGGTAGTCCCAGGTGAGGTCGAGCAACGCCCGGTCGCGCGGCAGCGGCGAGTCGGCCAGCTTCTCCCGCAGTTTGCGGCCCAGGTGATAAAAGAACCACAGCTCGGAGCGGGCGTCGCCCGGCGGCTCGACAGCCTTCTCCCGCCACTGCAACAGGCGTTGCGTCTGGGTGAACGTGCCCTCCTTCTCCACGTGGGAGGCGGCGGGCAGGAAGAACACCTCCGTGCGGCACTCCTCCGGCACGATCTCCCCGGTGGCGACCTCGGGGCCGTTCTGCCAGAACGTCGCACTCTCGATCATGAACAGGTCCCGGACCACCAACCAGTCGAGGTTCGCCATGCCGAGCCGCTGGGCCCGACCGTGCGCCGACCCGACCGCCGGGTTCTGCCCCAGCAGGAAGTACCCCTTGATCTTCCCGTCGATCATGTTGAGCACCTGCTGGTACGTGCCGTGATCACCGGTCAGCCGGGGCAGATAGCCGTAGCAGAAGTCGTTCTCCGCAGTCGCGGCGTCACCCCAGTACGCCTTGAGCAGGCTGGCCGCGAACGATCGCGCGTTGCCCCAGAACCCCTTCTGCCCCGGGTGCCGGATGCTGTCCACCCACTCGTCGAACGTTGGGTGCTCGGCGTGGTGCGGCATCGGCAGGTAGCCGGGCAACAGGTTGAACAGCGTCGGGATGTCGGTCGAGCCCTGGATGCTCGCGTGTCCGCGCAGGGCCATCACCCCGCCACCCGGGCGGCCCATGTTGCCCAGCAACAGCTGGATGATCGCGCCGGTACGGATGTACTGCACACCCACGCTGTGCTGCGTCCACCCCACCGAGTAGATCAGCATCCCGGTGCGGTCCCGGCCGGAGTTCGCCGTCCACGCCCGCGCCAACTCCAGGAACTGCGCCTGCGAAATGCCGCAGACCCGCTCCACCATCTCCGGGGTGTAGCGGGCGAAGTGTCGCTTCAGGATCTGGTAGACGCAGCGCGGATGCTGCAACGTCTCGTCCCGCCGGGTCTGCCCACCCACCTGCGCGCCGTGCGACTCGTGCGCCAAGCCCGCGGCGCTGTCCCGCTCCTGGGCGGTGTGCCCACTGCCCGACGAGCCCTCATGCCCCTCGTACTGCCAGCTGTCCTGCACGTAGGTGCCGGTCTCCGGGTCGAAGCCGGAGAAGAACCCGTCGCCGTCCTCGGTGTCGCTGAACTCCTCGCTGACAATCGTCGCCGCGTTGGTGTACGCGAGCACGTACTCCCGGAAGTCCAGGTCGTTGTCCAGGATGTAACGCACCACCCCACCGAGCAACGCGATGTCCGTGCCAGCCCGGATCGGCAGGTACGCGTCAGCGACCGCACTCGTGCGCGTGAACCGTGGGTCGACGTGGAAGACCTTCGCCCCCCGGCGCTTGGCCTCCATCACCCACTGGAAGCCCACCGGGTGTGCCTCGGCCATGTTCGAACCCTGGATGACGATCACGTCAGCATTGGCGATGTCCTGCTGGAAATCCGTCGCACCGCCACGACCGAAGCTGGCCCCCAGACCGGGGACGGTGGCGGAGTGTCAAATACGGGCCTGGTTCTCGATCTGGAGCGCCCCCATCGCGGTGAACAACTTCTTGATGAGGTAGTTCTCCTCGTTGTCCAGCGTCGCCCCACCCAGACTGGAGATACCCAGCGTCCGGTTGAGCGGCCGGCCCTGCGTGTCGACGTCCTCCCAGGTCTGCTCGCGGGCGGCGAGGATCCGGTCGGCGATCATGTCGAGCGCGGTGTCGAGCTCCAGATCCTCCCACTGCGTCGAGTACGGCCGGCGGTAGCGGACCTTCGTCTGCCGCAGCGGACTGGTGACCAGGCTCTTGCTCGCCGAGCCCTTTGGGCAGAGCCGACCCCGCGAGATCGGGCTGTCCGGATCACCCTCGATCTGACTGACCTGCCCGTCCTTCACGAACACCCGCTGACCACAACCCACAGCGCAGTACGGGCAGACCGACCGGGCCACCGAATCGGCGGTACCGGTACGGGCGGTGAGCGCGCGGGACCCGTCAGACTTCGCCGCGGCACCCCGGCCCAGCGGGTCCGTGCCGGTGAGCTGGCGGTAGACCGGCCAACCCTCGATAAAGGTCCGCAGACCCATCCCCGACACCCCCTCCCACGCGAGCGACCCCCTGAACATAGGTCAACTGAGACAGGTTCGCGAACCCGGGATACAGACAGCGCCGCCCCCGGCCTTGTGGGCCGGGGGCGGCGCTGGTGTCGGTGTGCAGGTCGCCTCTCGGCGAGTGGCACGACGCGGCTCCAGCCGAACGGTATTCCGCGAGGGCGATATTAGGTGAGGCCCGGGGACACTGAGTCACACCGACACTGTCCACAACCAGCCCCGCCCCGACGTTGTTCCCACACCCCGCCGCGCCCGCCGCACCCATCCGATCGCACCGCCTATCCGATCGCACCGCCGGTCGGGTCGGTCGGCGGTCCCACCGTGGAACGATCACGGTGGGACCGGGCATCGGCACGCTGCATCTGAGACATGTCCCGCCACACCGCTGGCCAGGGCGGGCGGCCGACGGCCGCAACCGCCTTGCCGCGTTGCCCTGCCGCATTGCCCTATCGCATTGCCCTGCCGCACCGCCTTGCCGCACCGCCTTGCCGCACCGCCTTGCCTTGCCGCACCGTCGGCGGTTCCACCGTCGGATCCCATCGCTGTTTCGCGGGTCGCTTGACGACCGCGACGCCCGCCATCGCGCCCCGCTTCGGCCACGCACCACGAGATCTTGGACAGTTTCCGTTCCGCGCGAACGGAAACTGTCCAAGATCTGCGGGCAACCACCCGCGGACCGTGCCAAACGCCCCCGCCAAGCACCCGGCGGCGCGGCAACCGCGGCCAGCGGACCGCACCGATGCGCTCGCCCGCACGGCACGGGAGACGCCGCTGGCCGGCACCCCGGGGGTTGCGGGTGCCGGCCAGCGGTCAGTGTCGTGCGGTGGCGCTGACGTGCGAGTGGCGCTGTGCTGCGGTGGTGCTGACGTGCGGTGCTGCGGTGCTGCGGTGGTGCGGTGATGCTGGCGTGCGGGTGCTGTGGTGCTGTGGTGCTGGTTTGGTGTGGGTCAGCTGTTCCAGTGCTGGGCGACCAGGTCGGTGGCCTGCTGCTCCCACTGGGCGTAGGCGTCCGGGTACGCCGACACCTGCACGGTCTGGGCGGCGTCGGTCAGCGGCATGTCCTGCCACCCGTCAACCTGGCGCAGGCCCTTCAGGAACGCGGTCGTGGAGTAGGCGGGGTCGGTGATCTGCTCCGGCGTACCCCAACCACTGGACGGGCGCTGCTGGAACAGGCCCAACGAGTCGTGGTCGTTGGCGTCGCCGAGGTGGCCGAGGTTCTCCAGCTTCGACTCCTGCAGGCTCGTCGCGATCGAGATCACCGCGGCGCGCTCGGGCAGGCCGGCCTTCTTCGTCGCGGCGATGATCGCCTTCACGTTGCCGGTCTGCTCGTCGTTCAGGTTGATGTGCGACTGGTCGCCCTGCGGCTTCGGGGCCGCCGACTGCACGGCCACCGCGACGGGCTTGGCGTCCACGGCCGGAGTGGCGGCGTGGGCGGCGATCGGGCCGGCGAAGACACCACCGGCGAACGCGAGACCAGCAACAGACAGCACGCTCTTACGCATGATCGTGTTCATGGGGGTAGCTCCTTCGGGGGTAGGACACCTCAACCGCCAAGGGGAAACGGCGGCAGGGTGTGAGCACCTCGTCCGGCGCTGCACAAACAAGGGGGAAAGTCTTCAAGGTCGGCGGCCTGCGAGCGGGGGCTCGTGGCGCCGGGTCCACGTGTAACGACCGGGGGGCCGGGGTCATTCCGGGGGTGGCCCACCTGCCGGCACCCTCATCGAGGCGGTGGCCGGGCGGTCGTTCGTGGGGACTTGTAACGACCCGGCGGCCTAGGTCATTCCGGGGAGGCCCACCTGCCGGCGCCCACATCGAGGCGGTGCCTGCGGTTGGTCGTGGGGACTGCAACGACCGGGCGGTGGCTGGCATTCCCACCTGCCGGACCGGCAGCCGAACCCCCAGGGGCCGGGCGGCGGTCGGTGGTGCTGCGATCGTCAGGGTATGTAACGACCCCGGCCCGGCCATGATTCCGGCCCACGAGTGCGCCCGGTCACCACACACCAACACCCACAACCCGACAAACCACCCACCCCACACCGGGCCACGACACCCAATCGCCCCGCACCCCGGGTGATCCACTCGGGTTCACGGAAGTCGGGGCATCCCAGACACCCGGACACCCCGAGTTCATGAAACCCGAGTCGATCACGGCCGGCCGATCGCCCCAGATCGCGCAGACCGGACAAGAATCGCGCCGAACGGGGCCGCGCGGGCGCGGCTGGAGCAGCGCGCTGGGATCGTCCTGAGCGACACCGGCTCTGGTGGGCGTTACCCTGACACCATGCAGGCCGTCTCCCCCACCGTGACCGGCGTGGCTTTTCTGGCCCGCCCGGGTCGCCCTGCTGTAGTGGCGCGGACGCTCGCCGAGCTGGCCGGCCCCACCCGTGGTGTGGTGGAGCTGCCGGTACGGCTGATGTGGAACGCCGAGCGCACCTTCGACCTCGGCGACCCCGATCAGCTGCTCTGGATGTACGAAAACGTGCTCCGGGAGACCACCCGCGCCGACGATCTGCGCGCACTGATCAACGGTCGGACGCTGCGTCGGGTGTGGCGACTGCTCAACCTGCCTCGGGGCGTACGCCAGGCGTGGGAGAGCCGGCACCGCGGCCTGCGCGCGGCGTGATCGAACCTCATCTGCACGAGTTCTACCGGGAGGTGGCCCGGGTGGCGCTGGCCGCCGCCGGGCCGTACCGATTCGTTCTGGGTGGTGGGGTGGCGTGGGCGGCGCACGGGCTGGTGGCCCGGCCGACGGAGGACGTCGACCTCTTCGCGGACGTGGAGGGTGCCGCGGCGGCGGCGTCCGCCGGGGTGCGCGTGGCCCTGGAGCGGGCCGGGTTCGTCGTCAGCGACGCCGACCCGGACAGTGAGCTGGCCGAGTTGTTCGACGGGTACGAGCAGGACATGAAGGACTTCGTGGTGAGCCGCGACGGACGGCAGATCCGGCTCAGCCTTGCCCGTCTGGACCGGCAGCAGAGTCCGGTGGTGATGGACCTCGGCCCGGTCATGGACGTCCGGGACCTGGTGGCCAACAAGATCGCGGCGTTGGTCAACCGGCGGGAGGTTCGCGACTTCATCGACGTGGCGGCGGCCCTCGACCACTACGACGTGACCGAGCTGTTGGTGCTGGCACGGCAGGTCGACCCCGCGTTGGATCCGGACGACGTGCGCGCCGCAGGCCGCTACCTGGACCGACTGTCCGACCAGCGCTTCGGCCGCTACGGCCTGGCCGCCGCCGACGTCACCGAGATCCGGCAACGCTTCGCCGCCTGGCCACGCTGACCACCAGGCCGCATGAAACACGCCGCACGAAACAGGCCACAAGAAACACGCCGCACGAAACAGACCGACCGACGAGCCGCAAGAACAAGCCGCACGAACAGGACGGCGGATCACTTGGTCGGTCGACCGCCCGTGACCCCGAGGATCTCGCCCGTCACGTAGCTGGACTCCTGCGAGGCGAAGAAGACGTACGCGGGAGCCAGCTCGGCCGGCTGCCCGGGACGCCCCTCCGGGGTGTCGGTGCCGAACTGCTCCACCTTCTCCTGCGGCATGGTGGCCGGGATCAGCGGAGTCCAGACCGGGCCTGGTGCGACCGCGTTGACGCGGATGCCCTGTTCGGCCAGGTCGACGGCGAGGGCCTTGGTGAAGTTGACGATCCCCGCCTTGGTGGTGGCGTAGTCCAGCAGTTGCGGCGACGGGTCGAACGCCTGGATCGACGCCGTGTTGATGATCGCCGATCCTTCGGCCAGGTGGGGAATGGCGGCTTTGCAGAGCCAGAACATCGCGTACAGGTTGGTCTTGAACACCCGGTCGAACTGGTCGGTGCTGATCCCGAGGATCCCCTTGTCCTGCGCCATCTGGTACGCCGCGTTGTTGACCAGGATGTCGAGGCCGCCCAGGTCGCGTACCGCCCGGTCGACAAGGTCCTGGCAGTGCGCCTCGTCGGTGATGTCACCGCGTACCGCGACGCCCCGCCGGCCGGCCGACTCGACCAGCCGGATGGTCTCCCGGGCGTCGGCGTCCTCTTCCTCGCTGAGGTAGGAGATGAGCACATCCGCGCCCTCCCGGGCGAAGGCGATCGCGACCGCCCGGCCGATCCCCGAGTCACCGCCGGTGATCAGCGCCCGCTTGCCGTCGAGTTTGCCGCTGCCCCGGTACGACTCCTCCCCGTGGTCCGGCCTCGGGCTCATCTCCCCGGTCGAGCCGGGCGCCGACTGCTGCTGTGCGGGCTGACCGGACTGCTGGCCGTACTGGCTGGTCGGGTCCTGCTGGGTGTGCTGGTCCTCGCTCACCGATCTTCTCCTCGCGCCGCGCGGGGAGCGGGGGCTCTCCCGCGAAATCTCGTCCTGCACCGCCCTACCCTGCGTCGGAGTGTGGAAACCGCTGCATCGGTCGGGGCTGGCGTGGCGGGAGTGCCAGGTGCTGGTTATGGTGCGCAAGGCGCTCACGAGGCGCGTCCACCCCCATGGAAAGGCACGTCATGACCTCTCCCTCCGGCCCGTCGCGCCGCCAGGTGCTCGTCGCCGCGGCGGCCGCGGCGACCACCCCGCTGATCGCCGCCGCGCCCGCGCAGGCGGCCGGCGCGGCCCGGCCGCGCACCTGGGACCTCACCCTCCTGGGCACGTCGGACACGCACGGCAACGTCTACAACTGGGATTACTACCGCGACGCCGAGTACGACGACAGCAAGCAGAACGACATCGGCGTCGCGAAGCTGGCGACCCTGATCAACCAGATCCGTCGGGAGCGGCGCGGCAAGGCGACGCTGGTGCTCGACGCCGGCGACACGATCCAGGGCACGCCGCTGGCCACGTACTACGCCAAGCAGGAGCCGATCACCGCCACCGGGGAGAAGCACCCGATGGCGCGGGCGATGAACGTCATCGACTACGACGCGGTGACCCTGGGCAACCACGAGTTCAACTACGGCCTGCCGTTGCTGGACCTGTGGATCCGTCAGCTCGGCTTCCCGGCGCTGGCCGCGAACGCCGTCAACGCGAAGACCGGCAAGCCGGCCTTCCTGCCGTACGTCATCAAGAAGGTCTCCCTCGGCTTCGCCGCGCCGACCCTGCGGGTCGGCATCCTGGGGCTGACCAACCCCGGTGTGGCCATCTGGGACAAGGGCAACGTCGAGGGCAAGCTGCGCTTCGACGACATGATCGCAACCGCCGCGAAGTGGGTGCCGATCATGCGGGCCCGCGGCGCGGACCTCGTGCTGATCTCCGCGCACGGCGGCGACAGCGGCACCTCCAGCTACGGCCCGGAGTTGCCGAACGAGAACCCGGTGGCGCTGATCGCCCAGCAGGTGCCGGGGATCGACGCGATCCTCTTCGGTCACGCGCACAACGAGGTCGTCGAGCGGTTCGTCACCAACGAGCGCACCGGCACGCAGGTGCTGCTCTCCGAGCCGTCGAAGTGGGGCCAGCGGCTCACCCGGATGGACTTCACCCTCGCCCGTGAGCGCGGCCGCTGGACGATCACCAAGAAGGCCGCCACCATGCTGAACACCAACACCGTGGTCGAGGACCCGAAGGTGCTCGCCGCCGTGCGGGCCCAGCACCAGAAGACCGTGGCGTACGTCAACCAGGTCGTCGCGAAGTCCACGGTGGAGCTGTCGGCTGCGGAGTCGCGGTACAAGGACACGCCGATCCTGGACTTCATCAACCACGTGCAGACCGAGGTGGTCGGCGCGGCGCTGGCCGGCACCGCGTACGCGGACCTGCCGGTGCTGTCGATCGCGGCGCCGTTCAGTCGTACCGCCGTCTTCCCCGCCGGCGACGTCAAGATCCGCGACGTGGCCGGCCTGTACGTGTACGACAACACCCTCGAGGCGGTCGTGCTCAGCGGGGCCGAGGTGCGCGCGTACCTGGAGTACTCGGCGAAGTTCTTCCGCACCCTCGCGCCGGGCGCCCCTGTCGACCCGGAGCAGATCAGCGACCCGGCCGTGCCGGACTACAACTACGACGTCTTCTCCGGCCTGGACTACGACATCGACATCTCCAAGCCGGTCGGGCAGCGGATCACCCGCCTGGTGCTGGCCGGCACCGACACTCCGGTGGCCGACAACGCCCAGTTCGTGGTGGCGGTGAACAACTACCGGCGCAGCGGCGGTGGCAACTTCCCCGGCATCGTGAAGACCCAGGTCTACAACGCGCAGCAGGAGATCCGTCAGCTGCTCATCGACTGGGCGCAGGCCCGGGGGACGATCGACCCGGCCGATTTCTTCCAGCCCAACTGGCGCCTCGTACGCGAAGGCGTGCCGGTCTTCTGATCGCACAGCGTCGACGGGCCGTGGGTGGCGACACCCGCGGCCCGTCGCGCGTTCTCAGCCCTGCACGTTCCAGCGGATCGGGTCCTCGGACTCCTCCGGCCGGTCGCGCCCGGGGTCGGTCTCGGTCAGGGCCACCCGCTCGTCGGGACGGACGGCCGGCGGCAACTCCCCGAACCGCGCGTGGCGCAGAAACGCGTACTCGTCGTCGGTGAACGGCTGCTCGTCCATCAGCGCCTCCTTCCGCTCCCCTGCGATTGTCCGCCGGCCGGGCTGTCCGGCACCAGTAGCCCCGCACACACCCTGTAAGGCATCCTAGGATCCTGGGTGAGCGGTGGTGGGCTGCCGCGATGGGTGGGACAACCTGTCGAGCACCGCGAGGGCGGCCCGGATGGGGCGTCGGCGCAGCATCTCGTCGAAGCTCGCCCGCCCCTGGCAGAACTGCACGAACATCCGCCAGCCCGGAGGGGTCGCCAACAGGGCGTGGAACACGTCCGGACGGCGAATGAACACGTCGAGCAGCCGGAACCCGGCCCGCATCTCCGGCAGCAGACGCTCGGCCACGGCCCGCTCGTACCCGGCCAGGTCACCGTCCGCGACCGCCGTTCCGGCCAACTCGCCGGAGCGCAACGCGAAGCTGATGCCCTCCCGGCTCCACGGCTCCAACAGCCCCGCCGCGTCCCCCACCACCAGCACCCGGCCGTTGCGCAACGGTGAATCCTCTTCGCGGCAACGGGTCAGGTGACCGGAGTCGTGCTCCGCCGGCAAACCGGTCAGACCCAACCGGTCGACGAACCGCCGCAGGTAGTCGCGGGTCCCCTCCCCCGCGCCGCGACCGGCGATCACACCGACGGTCAGCCGGTCACCCTTGGGGAAGACCCAGGCGTACGAGCCCGGCATCGCACCCCAGTCCAGCAGCAGCCGACCCCGCCACCGCTCCTGCTCGGCGGGCGGCACCGGAATCTCCAACTCCAGACCCAGATCCACCTGCCGGTACCGAACCCCGACGTGCCGGGCGGTCACCCCCGACGAGCCGTCCGCCCCGATCACGGTACGAGCCGCGATCGTCGTACCGTCGGCCAGCCGCAGGCGTACCCCCTCGGGATCCTGCTCGATCGCGCGGACCGCGACCCGCTCCCGCACCTGCGCGCCGGCGGCGACCGCAGCCGCGCGCAGCCGGTCGTCGAACTCCTCGCGGCGCACCATCGTCACCACCGGACTGTCGTTGCGGCGGGTGAACTCCCGACGGCCGTCGCGGGTGAACGTCACGCGGTCCACCCGGTCGTGGGCGGGCACCTCGATCCGACCCTGAACGGCCGCCAGCGAGGTGCCGATCAGGCCACCGCCGCAGGTCTTGTAGCGCGGGTGCGCGGCGCGCTCGACGACAAGTGTGGAGAGGCCCGCACGGGCAGCGGCGTGTGCCGCGGACAGCCCCGCGGGGCCAGCGCCGACGACGACGAGATCCCAAATGATCACGAAAGCAGCCTAGGGCACCGCCCCTGCGCGACCGCCGGACCCGCCGCCGTCGCGACCGCCCGATCGGGTGTGCATCTTCGGGCACCGAGGGGGTAACCGGCGCACGGCAACCGCCACCGCAGTGGCGGACGAGCAGAGGAGGAACCATGCAGCAGGTGCAACTGTCGGAGGCCGAGCAACGGGTGTACCAGGCGGTCACCACCCTGGAGGCACGCGGGCAGGTCCCCTACCCGGACCTGATCGCCGAGGAATCCGGGCTGACCGAGGAGCAGGTGGGCAGCCCCCTGCACCTGCTCACCGAAAAGGGCCTGCTGCACCGCGAGGACTCACCGATGGCGGGCCTCGACTTCGGTCCCCGGTTCTGCGCCCGCCAGATGGCGTGACCCGCGGAACCAGCCGGAACGGTTCGCCCCCCGGAGACCCGGGTAGCGGTCAACCATGCGTGACCGACGGTCGACGGGGGGCGCGATGAGCGCGGCGCAGACGCCGCAGCCGGTGAGCGCGGCCGAGAACCGACGACGCTGGCAGGCGGTCGGCGTCGGACTCGTCGCCGCGTTCATGACGCTGCTCGACGTGAGCATCGTCAACGTCGCCGTGCCGTCCATCGACCGGGCGCTGCACGCGTCGTCGAGCGACCTGCAGTGGATCCTCTCCGGGTACGCGCTCACCTTCGGCCTGGCGCTGGTCCCCGCCGGCCGCTTCGGCGACGCCCGCGGTCGGCGCAACGCGTTCGTCTTCGGCATCGCACTGTTCACCATCACCAGCGCGCTCGCCGGCCTCGCCACCTCACCGACGTGGCTGGTCATCGCCCGACTGCTGCAGGGCGCCGCCGCCGGCATCGTCAACCCGCAGGTCATCGGGCTGATCCAGCAACTGTTCCGCGGGCCCGAACGTGCCCGCCCGTTCGGGCTGCTCGGCGCCACCATCGGCATCTCCACCGCCGTCGGTCCGCTGCTCGGCGGGCTGCTCATCGCCATCGGCGGCGAGGAACACGGCTGGCGCTGGGTCTTCTTCGTCAACGTGCCGGTCGGCGTCCTCGCGGTGATCCTCGGCTGGCGGCTGCTGCCCGGCCGCCCCGCCAGTCAACCCGGCTGGCGTCGACTCGACCCCGTCGGCGTCCTGCTGCTCGGCATCGGCGTGGTCCTGCTCCTGCTGCCGCTGGTGCAGGAGCAGCAGTGGCGCACGCCCTGGAAGTGGGCGCTCATCCCGGCCGGCCTGGCGGTGCTTGTCGCCTTCGGGCTCTGGGAGCGACGGTACGCACGCCACCACCAACCCCTGTTCGACCTTCGGCTGTTCAGCCTCCAGTCGTACACCCTGGGCTCGGTCCTGGCGCTCGTCTACTTCGGCGGCTTCACCGCGATCTTCTTCATCTTCACCCTGTTCCTGCAGATGGGTCTCAACTACTCCGCCCTCGTCGCCGGCCTGGCCATCACCCCGTTCGCCCTGGGCTCGGCGGCCGCCGCCGTGCTCGGTGGTCGCATCGTCAACCGGTTCGGCCGACCACTTGTCGCCATCGGACTGCTCACCGTGGTCGTCGGACTGGCCGCGACAGTGATCGCACTGCACCTCTTCCCTAACTCCCCGGCACCCTGGGTCGCCACCGGTCCTCTGCTCATCGCCGGCATCGGAAGCGGACTGGTGATCGCCCCCAACCAGACGATCACCCTCTCCGAGGTGCCAGTCGAGCAGGCGGGCAGCGGCGCGGGCATGCTCCAGACCGGTCAACGGATCGGCGCCGCAGCCGGCATCGCCGCCGTCGGGTCACTGTTCTTCTCGAAGCTGGCCGACAGCCGCGGCGACTGGACCAGCGCCTTCGAACAGTCCCTCATACTGGCCACCGGCATCATCGCGCTCGCACTGATCGCCGCGCTGATCGACATTTGGCGCACTCACAACCACAAGACCTGACCCGGGTACGCCGCTGGCCGGCACCCGTGTTGTGGGTGCCGGCCGGCTGACGTTGTCCTGCGGTTGTGCTGACGTGCGGTGGTCAGCGGCATGTGCTGCCACCCATCGAGCTGGTTGAGGCTCCGCGACAAGTGCCTCCGGTCGGCGTCTGCGGTCTGGACTGCGTCCTGCGGTCTCTGCGCTGCGGCCTGGGCGCTGCGGCCTGGGCGCCGCGGCCTGGGCGCCGCGGCCTGGGCGCCGCGGCCTGGGCGCCGCGGCCTGGGCGCCGCGGCCTGGGCGCCGCGGCCTGGGCGCCGCGGCCTGGGCGCCGCGGCCTGGGCGCCGCGGCCTGGGCGCCGCGGCCTGGGCGCCGCGGCCTGGGCGCCGCGGCCTGGGCGCCGCGGCCTGGGCGCCGCGGCCTGGGCGCCGCGGCCTGGGCGCGGAGGCCTGGGCGCGGAGGCCTGTGTCCGTGCCCTCCGCCTGACTGACAGGTGATCCCTCGTCCCTGCCCTTGCAGATCTTGGACAGTTTCCGTTCCGCGCGAACGGAAACTGTCCAAGATCTCGCGGGCAACCACCCGCCGAACCGTGCCAAACGCCTCCGCCAAGCACCCGGCGGCGCGGCAACCGCGGCCAGCGGACCGCACCGATGCGCTCGCCCGCACGGCACGTGAGACGCCGCTGGCCGGCACCCCGGGTTGCGGGTGCCGGCCAGCGGTCGGGTTATGCGGTGCTGCTGTGCTGTGCGGTGGTGCTGTCGTGCGGGTGGTGCGGTGCTGCGGTGGTGCGGATGTGTGGGTCAGCTGTTCCAGTGCTGGGCGACCAGGTCGGTGGCCTGCTGCTCCCACTGGGCGTAGGCGTCCGGGTACGCCGACACCTGCACCGTCTGCGCGGCGTCGGTCAGCGGCATGTCCTGCCAACCATCAACCTGCTTCAGGCCCTTCAAAAACGCGGTCGTCGAGTACTCAGGATCGGTGATCTGCTCCGGCGTACCCCAACCCGAGCTCGGGCGCTGCTGGAACAGGCCCAACGAGTCGTGATCGTTCATGTCGCCGAGGTGGCCCAGGTTCTCCAGCTTCGACTCCTGCAGGCTCGTCGCGATCGAGATCACCGCGGCGCGCTCGGGCAGGCCGGCCTTCTTCGTCGCGGCGATGATCGCCTTCACGTTGCCGGTCTGCTCGTCGTTCAGGTTGATGTGCGACTGGTCGCCCTGCGGCTTCGGGGCCGCCGACTGCACGGCCACCGCGACGGGCTTGGCGTCCACGGCCGGAGTGGCGGCGTGGGCGGCGATCGGGCCGGCGAAGACACCACCGGCGAACGCGAGACCAGCAACAGACAGCACGCTCTTACGCATGATCGTGTTCATGGGGGTAGCTCCTTCGGGGGTAGGACACCTCAACCGCCAAGGGGAAACGGCGGCAGGGTGTGAGCACCTCGTCCGGCGCTGCACAAACAAGGGGGAAAGTCTTCAAGGTCGGCGGCCTGCGAGCGGGGGCTCGTGGCGCCGGGTCCACGTGTAACGACCGGGGGGCCGGGGTCATTCCGGGGTGGCCCACCTGCCGGCACCCTCATCGAGGCGGTGACGGGCGGTCGTTCGTGGGGACTGCAACGACCCGTGGGCCTAAGTCATTCCGGGGAGGCCCACCGGGCACCCACATCGAGGCGGTGCCTGCGGTTGGTCGTGGGGACTGCAACGACCGGCCGGTGGCTAGCATTCCCACCTACGCGACCAGCCCCGAAGGACCAGGGCGGCGGTCGGTGGTGCTGCGATCGTCAGGGTATGTAACGACCCCGACCCGGCCATGATTCCGGCCCACGAATGCGCCCCGTCACCACCCACCAACACCCACAACCCGACAAACCACCCACCCCACACCAGGCCACGACACCCAATCGCCCCGCACCCCGGGTGATCCACTCGGGTTCACGGAAGTCGGGGCATCCCGGACACCCGGACACCCCGATGTCATGAAACCGAGTCGATCACGAGTCAGCGGACGGCATGAGGAGGTCACAAGACGGCACAACGCCCGTCGGAATGGCCCGGTGCTCCCTGCACAGGGCTGACGCCCGTCGGAGTGTTCCGACGGGCGCCAGCTTCAGTGCGATCCGGGCGTAGCCCGGTGGTGTGGATTAGTGCGCCGCACCACCGAAGCGCTGGCGGCGACGCCAGGCCAGGGTCAGCAGCAGCATGACCGCACCGGCGCCGACCAGGCCGCCGCCGAGCTTCATGGGCGTGCCGAGGCTGTCACCCGTGACGGGCAGCGGCTGCTTCTTGTGCAGCACGCGCAGCTCGGTGCTGGCGGTACGGCCGGACTCCCGGCCCGTGGCGGTGAAGGTCAGCAGACCTGTCACCGACGGCTTGTAGTTCTTGGTGAAACGGCCCTGGCCGTTGGTGTACGCCGTGAAGTGCAGGGGCGCGCTCGCCTGGTAGGCCACCGGAGCCATGGCCACGGTGCTGCCGTCGCTGCGGCGAGCCGGAGCAGCACCGCCGGCCGGAGCGGCGAGCGGAGTGACAGTCACGTTGATGTCGACGGTCTCGTTCGGGCCGAAGTTGGTACCGGTCAGCACGACCGTCTCGCCCAGGTAGATCGTCGGCCGGTTGACGGTCAGCGACGCGACCGTGCCCGGCGGGTACGGCGGCGGCTGCGGCGGGTCGGTGGTCGCGCTCGGCTGCGGCTGCGGTGCTGCCGCCCCCGCTGCCGTCGGCACGGCCACCACGGCCAGGCCGACCGTGAGCGCCATGATGATGCGGGATAGCCGCATGATTGGTTCCCTCCTACTGATCACAGCTTGGTGCGGAATGAACTTGGGTGGTCCAGGGGCTGGCGGTGGGGGTCAGCCACAGCTCGGCCTGCCCGACGCCGGTCTTGGCCGTCAGCACGGTGACTTCCAGCGCCCTCTCGGCGCCGGGGCCGACGTCGACGCTGGCCGTCGCCACCTGACGGCGGCGTTCGGTGCCGCTGCCGAGCGCCGTCTCGGCCCCGTCCAGCCGGGCCTCCAGCACCGCTCCACCAGCCGGGCTGAAGATCGACACCAATGTGCGGGCGGTGTACGGATCGCCGGCCATACCGAGGCCGAGCACGGATTCGCTAAGTCCGGACTTCGGCGCCGTTGAGCGCAGAGTCACCCGCAGCCGGAGCTCACGGCGGCCGTCCGGCCGGCATTCGCCGACCGTGAGGTTCGCCGTCGGCCGCAGGTAGTAGCCGAGCTTCGCGCCGCTGCCGTCGTTGAGGAACACGCCAACAGTCGGCACGGTGTCCTGTTCCGGAAGCGTCCCGGCCATCCGGCTCTCGCCGAATGTCCGCTGTTCCTCAGGTCGGGCACTCCAGAACAATATCCGGCGTTCCGTGATAGCACGGTCAAATGCGGACAACAACACCCGCGGGTTGACATTCTTCTTGAAGAAGGTGTCGAACACCGAGGCGGCCGACGCCGCGAAGAAGTCGTCCTGCTGTTTGAGGTCGAGACGCTGGTAGCTCTCATTGAGCAGGGTCTGCACGACCTTCTCGCTGGCGAGCGGGACCCCGCCGGGCACCAGCACCGGACCGGTCGCCTTGAGCAGGTAGGACAGCACCACCGGGTCGACGGCGAGTACGCCGTCGACGGTGGTGCCGGTCTTGCGCCGGAACATCTCGCGGTACAGCGTCGCGGCGGTCGGGAAGTGCGGCGACAGGTTGACGTCGGCGGGATAGATGCCGGGCAGGTCCGCCCAGAGGGCCCGGGTCTCGGCGGGCACCGTCAGCGCCGGGGTGAACCGGCCGAGCGAGGCACTGCTGCCCTGCTTGCCCATCTTCACCTTGCCGTTCTCCGCCTCGATCATCGCGTACGCGCCGAACATGCCGCCGGTGGCGCGCAGCTCGGCGAGGTTCTGCGAGACGAGCAGGTAGCGGCGTGGGCCGTTCGCGCCGAGCAGCGGCGGGAGCAGCCGGGCTCCCTGGTCGGCGGCCGCGGTGAGGCTGGCCAGCCGGTCGATCTCGTCGCGCAGGTCGCGCAGCGCCTGTCGGATCTGGCTGACCAGACTGTCGGCGGGCACCGCCGCCAGGTTCTGGCGCGTACGTTGCACCGACTCGTGCACCCCGGTGAGCTGCGTGGAGACGGAGGCGAGTCGGGTGAGGTCCACCCGGCCGCCGGCCGGCACCAGGCTGGTCAGATCCGTCCGGAGCAGGGTCGGGAACGCGTGCCGGGCCAGTTCGTCGATGGCGACGGCGATCTGCGCGACGGCGTCGAGGTCGTCGCCGGCGATCGGCGTCCGTCGTCCGAGCTGCCAACTCGGGTCGGCCGTTGCCGCGCGGGCTGAGCCGGCCTGCTCCTGGAGGGCGGCGAGCGTCCGCAGGGCACGGTCGGTGTCCCCACCGACGATCTGGGCGCTCAGCTCTCGGGCCAGGCCGGCGGCGTTGAGCAGGTGAGTGCGCGCCTGCCAGCCGCGGAAGCCGATCCACCCCCCGGTCGCCAGCAACAGCGAGCCGACCACCAGGGCGCCAAGGAGGGCCCGTCGCAGTCGGGCACGCCGACGACGCCGGGACCGGCTCCGTCGCCGGATCGGTCGTTCGCTCACCGTCACACCACACTCCCGTTCGCAGAACCGGACAGAAGGTCGGTTCCCTGACGTTCTAGCACGCCTCAGGGAACTTCGTACCGTTATTGCGTTTGCCGTCCTTTAAGCGAGTTTCCTTCGTGGTTCCGTGGTGGGCTGCGCGACTCGTCCGGCCGCCTCGTGCAGCAACCGTTCGATCTGGTCCACGCCGGCGGGCAGCGACATCTCCCGCAGGTACACGGCCCGCCCCCGGCGACCCATCTCGGTGCGAGTCGGCGGCGGAATGGTGGCGGCCAACCAGAACCGGTCGGCCAGCGCCGCCCAGTCCTCCGGCGGGCAGGACAGCCCGGCGCGAGCCCGTTCGACCAGCTCGGCCGTGTCCCCGCCGGCCGACGCGATCACCGGCGCGGCACAGGAGAGCGCGGCCTGAAGCTTGGCGGGCACCGTGCCGCGCAGCTCCGGAAGGTCGCGCGACATGACCAACTGGTAGTCGGCGGCGGCGTACAGCTCGGGCATGTCGATCGGCGAGCGCCGCTCCAGGAAGCGGACGTTGTCCGCGCCCAGCTCGGCGGCGAGCCCCCGCACCCGCCGCTCCGCCGCTCCCGAACCGACCAGGACCAGGTCCATCGTCCGGTCCAGCGCCGCGGCCGCCCGGACCGCGGTTTCCAACCCCTGCCGCGCCCCGATGGTCCCGGCGTGCATCACCACGCACCGACCGTCTCGACGGACCAGCTGGCGGGCAGCCGCGCCGGGCGTCGCCGGGTGGAAGATCCGCTCGTCGGTCCAGTTCAGCACCAGCCGGACCCGGGCCGGGTCGGCGCCGGCGGCGACCACCAGGTCCCGCATCGACGGCGCGGCGACCGCGATTCGCGCCGCGGTCCGGTAGAGCCGCGTCATCGTGCTGCCCATTCGCGCCGCCCAGCGCCCCTCGCCGCCCTCGTCCGCGCCGTCGCGGGCCCAGACGTCCTGCACGTGCAGCACCGCCGGCACCCGCCCGAGCAACCGGAGCACCCCGGCGGCGGCGAACGTCGTCGCGGGCAGTTGGAAGACGTAGAGCGCGTCCACGCCGCCGAGGAACCGGCGTGCGACAAGCCCCGCGCTGCCGGCGAAGGAGAGGTAGCTGGCCATCCGACCGCCGATGGACGCGGCGCCCCCGGGGTACCGGGGCACCCGTCGGACGCTCAGCCGTTGACTGTGCGTCTCGTGGTGCCACCGCTGTCGCCAGCCGGGGTAGACGTGCCCGCCGGGATAGTCCGGAAAGCCGGTGAGGACCCGTACTTCGTGCCCACGCGCGGCCAGCTCCTCGGCGAGGCTCCCGGGGATGAAGGCCGGCTCGGGCGGAAAGTGGTACGACAGGATGCCGATCTTCACCGGTACTCCCCCGTCCCGCAGGGATCGCCGGTGGCCGGCGCGGCACCACGACCGGCGCGCGTCCGGCGCGCGTACGATGCCGACAACCCCTCCCCGCGCGTCCACCGGCGTCGACGCACCGCCCCCGCGGTGCGGGCGTCCGTGTCCGTACCGATGAGAGGGGCACCGATGGCTGATCGCGTGTTGTTCGTCTGCCACGCCAACCTGTGCCGGTCGCCGATGGCCGAGTACCTGGCCCGCCGGATGCTGGCCGACCAACCCGTCGAGGTGGCCAGCGCCGGCACCGACGCGATCGACGGGCTGACCATGCACCCGTACGCCATGGAGGTCGCGACCGAGAGCGGCGCGGACCCGGCGGATTTCCGGACCCGGGGGCTGCGCCCCGAGTACCTGGTCGACGCGACGCTCGTGCTGACCGCGACCCGACGCCAACGCTCGGTCTGCACGGCGTTGGCGCCGGGGGCGCTGCACCGGACGTTCACGCTGCGCCAGTTCGGCCGGCTGGCCGCGGCGGCCGAGCCGCCCGCCGACTCGACCGACGACCCGCTACGGGCGGCGATCGCCGCCGCCGCCCAGGCCCGGGGACGGCTGCAACCCGCCGCCCCGGACGAGGACGACCTTCGGGACCCGATCGGCGGCACCGCAGCCGACTTCCGACGCTGCGCCGAGGAGATCGAACGGTCGCTGCGACCCCTCGCCGCGCTCATCGGGGCAGCCGGGTGAGTTCCTGGGTGTGGTCGGGGACGCCGTTGACCCCGTCGGCGGTCGCGCTGTGCCGGCCGGACGCGGCCCGGTCGGCCGGCACCGATGCCCCGGCCGTCGAGGCGACCACCCGGTAGGCCTCGTACTGGTACGCCTCGGCCTTGGCCACCTTCGCCATGTTCAGCACACAGCCGAGCAGCCGGACCGAGACCGAGTGCAGTGACCGGGCCGCCGCGGCGACCTGGGTCCGCGAGGTACGGCCCTGCTGGGTCACCAGCAGCGCGCCGTCGGCCTGTACGGCCACCACCACGCCGTCGGTCACCGCGAGCAGCGGCGCGGTGTCGATGATCACGATGTCCGCCGACTCACGAAGCGCCAGCAGCAGGTCCGACATGGCCTTGGAGCCGAGCAGCTCGCTCGGGTTCGGCGGGGCGGACCCGCTGGGCAGCACCAGCAGCGACTTGTCTCCCCAGCGCTGAACGACGTCTCCCACCTTCACGTCGCCGACGAGCACGTCGGTGAGGCCGACGCCGGCGTCCAGGCCCAGGTAGTCGTCCACCTTCGGGCGGCGCAGATCGGCGTCGACAAGCAGCACCCGCCAGCCCGCCTCGGCCAACGCGATGGCCAGGTTGCAGGAGAGCGTGGTCTTCCCCTCGCCCTGCAGTGCGCTGGTCACCGCGATGACCCGGGCCGGCTCGTGGACGTCCACGAAGCGCAGGTTGGTCCGCAGCTTGCGGACCGCCTCGGCGCGCGCCGAGGTCGCGGCGTCGCCCACGATCAGCGGCGCGCTGCGGGCGTTGGCCTCGAACGGGATCTCACCGAGCAGTGGGCTGCCGGTGGCGCGTTGCAGGCCGGCGGCGTCGCGCAGTCGGACGTCGGCGACGCCCCGCAGGATCGCCAGACCGATGCCGAGGATGAGGCCGACCAGGCCGCCGAGGGTGAGGTTGCGGACCGGCTGCGGCGAGACGGGGTTGGCGCTGACCCGCGGACCACTGACCATCTCAATCTTGATGGGCGTCTTGCCCTCCGGCGTCGTCTCGACCTTCTCGACGAGTTCGACGAACTTCTTGGCGAGGGTTTCCGTCACCCGCAACGCGCGGGTCTGGTCGGTGTCGGTGACCGTCGCCCGCAGCAGGACGGTGCCGGTCTCGGTGGAAGTGCTCACCCGGCGCTGCACCTCGTCGGCGGTGAGGCCAACCGGAGTCTCGGCCACCACGCTCTGCGCCAGCCGGTCGCTGCTGAGCAGGTCGGCGTACGACTTGACGCGCTGCTGGAGGAAGAGCCCGCCCTGGTAGGCGTCGGTCACACCGGTACTGGGGGTGGTGACGAAGAAGGTCACCGAGGCGACGTACCGAGGTTGGGCCCGTACGGTCAGAAACGCCGAGACGCCGAGAGCCACCATGACCGTGACCAGCGCGACCCACCAGTGCCGACGCACGTGGCGCAATTGGCGGAGCAGGTCCATCAGGAGCGCCCCCGTGCCGGTCCGGTTACGGCAAAGAACTTCACGAAAACCCCCAAGGTCGTCTCTAAACTCGTGAAACCATTAAAGCGGTTCATACGGCTTATGTCCGGAGTTACCTATTTTCCGGTCGCGAAATGTGCGCCCGCATGACCAACCCGACAAACGGCCATTCGGCTGCGGCGACAACGGGGAAAAAAGTCGAAGGCCGGTCGGATGGCGTCCGATCGGCCCAGCGATCGCCGCCGACCACGCCGCCGGATAGGGTCGACAGCGGTGTGCCGGGAAGTCTGGTCGGCGAGTGGATTCCTGCCGTCCCGACTCCCGTAGGTGAGCCCGAACATGACCTCCCGCACCCCACCCTCGGGGCCGCGTCCGGCGAAGATCCGGCTGTTCTCCCGATCCTCCTGGCCGGAGGCCCGGCACCTGACCGACGTGCTGCGTACCGAGACCGTCGGTGGCGCGCTGCTGCTGTCGGGTGCCGTGATCGCCCTGATCTGGGCCAACTCCCCGTGGTCCGAGTCGTACACCCGGCTCGGCGACGTCGTGCCCTGGCCCGGCGGCGCGCCCTGGCACCTCGACCTGACCGTTGCCGCCTGGGCGGCGGACGGCCTGCTGGCCATCTTCTTCTTCGTGGTGGGCCTGGAACTCAAACGGGAGTTCGTCGCCGGTGACCTCCGCGACCCGCGCCGAGCCGCGCTGCCGGTGGCGGCCGCACTCGGCGGGATGCTCCTGCCGGCGCTGATCTACGTGGCGGTGGTCGCGAGCGCGGGCGGGCAGGGCCTGCGCGGTTGGGCCATTCCGACCGCCACCGACATCGCTTTCGCGCTCGCCGTGCTCGCGGTGATCAGCTCACATCTGCCCCAGGGCCTACGCGCATTCCTGCTCACCCTCGCGGTGGTCGACGACCTGTTCGCGATCACCATCATCGCGATCTTCTACACCGCCGACTTCCATCCCGTTCCGCTGCTCGCCGCGCTGGTGCCGATCGGACTCTTCGCGGTGCTGGTGCAGCGGGGGCGTACCTGGTGGTGGGCGCTGATCCCGCTCGCGGTCGCCGCCTGGACACTGATGCACGCCTCGGGCGTGCACGCCACGGTGGCAGGCGTCCTGCTCGGCTTCACGGTCCCGGTGCTCGCCCGCCGATCGGCGCGCGGCGGTCAGCCGGCCACCGGTGACGCGGGGGCGGGCGAGGGTGGGCTCGCCGCGCGACTGGAGCACCGCTGGCGGCCGGTGTCGGCCGGCTTCGCGGTGCCGGTCTTCGCCCTGTTCGCCGCCGGGGTCACCCTGCGCGGCACCGACCTGGGCGCCCTGCTGACCGACCCGATAGTCATCGCCATCGTCGCCGGACTGGTGCTCGGCAAGAGCATCGGCATCTTCGGCTCGACGTACCTGCTGGCCCGGTTCACCCGCGCCGAACTTGACGAGGACATCACCTGGACCGACCTGCTCGGAATCGCACTGCTGGCCGGCGTCGGGTTCACCGTCTCGCTGCTCGTCGGCGACCTCGCCTTCGGGGCGGGCAGCACGGCCGACGACCGGGTCAAGGCGGCCGTGCTGCTCGGCTCAGTGATCTCCGCCGGGCTGGCCGCCACGGTGCTCACCCGCCGCAACGCGGCCTACCGGACGGTGGCCGAGCGGGAGCAGCTGGACGCCGACGGGGACGGCGTACCCGATGTCTACCAGCACCCCGACGCCCGCTGAACACGCTGGCGCGGCCTCGGGTCAGTGGCGACGGTCGGCGGGCGGCAGGTCCTCGGTCTCCTCGACCAACGCCTCGGCCGTCGGCCCGGTGAGGTCGTCGCCCGGCACCGCCACCGCCTCGACGCGATCCTGCTCGTCGGGCTTACCGCCGGGCGGCGGCTCCGGAGCGGTGGCAGCGCCGGAGTAGCCGTACTCGTTCGGTTCGTCGTGCCGGCCCATGTGGTCATCCTCCCGCTTTTCCCGTTTCACCTGTTGAGGCCAACGGTAGGTGGTGATCGTCGTCGGCGCAGGGCGCCGGGGATTGTCGGCCGGACCATGGCGGTGGCCTGCTCAGCGTCGCCCCGAGCAGCTGACGCAGGGCGATGATCGCGACCGCGCCGGCCAGGCCGTTCCACCCCGGCTCGCCGGCGAGCCGGAGCAGGCCGGCCGCGGTGAGCAGGTCCAGCAGTACCCGGACGCCACTTCGCAGCGCCCCGGTGCTGAACGTGGTGACCACCCCGGCGACCAGCGCCAGGGCCGTGACCACCGTGACCAGGGTGCCCGTCACTGTCGACGCTCCCCCTCGGCCACCTGACGCTGCTCCTGACGGATCTCGCGGCCCAGGAAGTAGTTCAACGCCGTTCGGATCGTCGCGATGGCCGCCAGTTGGCCGATCTGCGTGAACGACGGAGACACCGCCGTACGCAGCACGTCGGCCGCCAACTGGAACTCCAGGCCGAGGGTCAGGAAGCGACCCAGCGACAGCCGGATCGAAGTAAAGCGGGCGGCGCTGCGGTGTCGCAGCCCCTCGACCACGAACCGCACCGCCGCCCACACCGCGCCAACGAAGATCACCAGCGCGCCGGCCACCTCCACCACGGCAACCAGCACCTGGTCGCCCTGGCGCAACAACTCGGCCGGCTCCACCCCGGGCCGTTACCCGCCCACGAGGCGGCTAGTCGGCGCTCAGGTCAGCTCGTCCACCGCCTCCAGGATCAACCAGAGTCCGGAGATGGCGAAGAGGATCGCGGCGCCGTACTTGATGGTCTTCTCCGGCAACCGCCGACCGAGCATCCGGCCGACCAGGATGGCCAGCGCGTCCGCGGCCACCATGCCGATGGTGGAGCCGAGCCAGGTGCCGAACCAGCCGTACTTGGTGGCGAGCGTGATCGTGGCGAGCATCGTCTTGTCGCCCAACTCGGCGAGGAAGAACGCCACCGACACCGCCACCAGCGCGGTCTTGTTGGTCTTCTCCGCCTTACGCTTCTCCTCCTCGGTGAGCTTGTCCCCCCGCAGCGTCCACGCACCGAACCCGAGGAACGCCACGCCGGCCACCAGGGAGATCCACTCGGTCGGTAGCACCGCCCCGAGACCCGCGCCGATGGCGACCGACGCCAGGTGCACCACCGCGGTGGCGACCGTGATGCCGATCAGCACCGGAATCGGTTTGAACCGCGTGGCGAAGGTCAGCGCCATCAACTGGGACTTGTCCCCCAGCTCGGCGACGAAGATGACGCCGAAGCTGACGACCAGCGCGGCGAAAAATCCCTCCATGACGTCCTTCCCGTTCACGCCGGGAGGAGGTACAGGGGCGCCCTCGACCCGGCTGCAACAGCCTGAGTCGAAGGTCTCGCCCGCCCCGAGAGAACCGGGGCCGCGTGGCCGGATGCGGAACGCACCAGTATGTCGACCACGACATTGGGGGCTACTCCCCTTCGCGTGATCAGCCTATCGGATCACCGCCGGACCCGGTCCAGTCGGGTGAACAGCCTCACCGCGCCCGCGCCAACGTGACACCGAAGAGCGCGTCCGGGTCGGTCCAGAACTCCGCCGTGGCGAAGCCGGCCGTGGCCAGCTCCGCGGCGATCCCCTCCGGGTGGAACTTCGCCGAGACCTCGGTACGCAGCTCCTCCCCCGCCGCGAAACCGACTGTCAGCCCCAGCACCCGCACGCTCATCGGGCGGGTCGCCCGCAACCGCATCTCGATCCACTCGTGGTCGGGATCCCAGACGGCGACGTGCGCGAACGCGGCCGGGTCGAAGTCGGCGCCCAACTCGCGATTGATCACGTGCAGCACGTTGCGGTTGAACTCGGCGGTGACCCCGGCGGCGTCGTCGTACGCGGGCACGATCACCGACGGGTCCTTCACCAGGTCCGTGCCGAGCAACAGCCAGTCACCGACCTCGAGCGCGGCTCGCATCGCCGTGAGGAACTCGGCCCGCTCGGCGGGCAACAGGTTCCCGATGGTCCCACCGAGGAACACCACCAACCGCCGGCCGCCGGTGGGCAACCGGTCCAGTTGGCGAGTGAAGTCCCCCACGATGCCCCGGACCCGCAGCCTCGGATAGTCGGCGGCGATCTGGGCGGTGGACCCCCGCAGCGCGCTGACCGACACGTCGAGAGGGACGAACGTGCCCAACCCACCCCGGCGGGTGAAGGCGTCCAGCAGCAGCCGGGTCTTCTCCGACGAGCCGGAGCCCAACTCGATGAGCGTCTTGGCCCCGGTCAGCGCCGCGATGTCCGCAGCGCGCGCCGCCAGCACGGCCCGCTCGGCCCGGGTCGGGTAGTACTCGGGCAGCCGGGTGATCTCCTCGAACAACTCGCTGCCCCGGGCGTCGTAGAACCACTTCGGCGGCAGCCACTTCTGCCCGGCACTCAGCCCGGCCCGGACGTCGTCGCGCAGGCCGCGCTCCAGGTCACCCTCTTCGAGGTAGATCTCCAGGGGTTCCGCGGTCATCGGTTCGCTCCTCTGTTCGATCAACCGTTGCGTGCCGGCCCGGCGTGGCGCACCGGGGTCGGCAGTGGACGTATCCGCACCTCGCCCGCGGTGGCGACGACGAGGTGCCCCTCCGGCACCGACCGCCACCCGGGATCGTCGTCGTGGGGCTCGGAGGCGAGCAGCACCGATCCCGGCGCCTCGCGGACCGACAACGCGTGACCCGCCACGCTGGCCACCACCCGATGCCCGTCGGTGAGCAGCAGGTTGAGCCGCGAGCCGGGTGCGGCGGCGGCGACATCGGTCACCGTCCGCCCGACCGCCTCGGCCGGGTCGGCACCGGCGCGCAACCGATGCCGCACCAGCGCCCAGAGCAGCGCCGAGTCGGTGGCGGCGTCCAGGGTGAGCAGGTCCCGTACCGGCAGCTCGGCGGCGAGCGGCACCACGGCGTCCGGCCAGCCGCGGACCACACCGTTGTGGCTGAACAGCCACCGCCCCTCGGCGAAGGGCGCCGCCGCGCCGTCGAGCACCGCCATCCCCACCGTGGCCGAGCGGACCGCCGCCAGCACCGCCGCGCTGCGGGTCACCGCGGCGAGCTGGGCGATGGTGGGGTCGCTCCAGATCGGCTGCGCCCGCCGGTACCGCACCGGCTCACCATCGCCCGGGTACCAGCCGACACCGAACCCGTCGGCGTTGATCGTGCCGCCACCGCGCATGTCGCGCGGCGCCCAGGACTGCCGCACCAACGAGTGCGCGGGGTCGAACAACAACTCGGCGAGCGTGACCGGCGGCCCCAGGTAGGCCAGGTGGCGACACATCAGCGCCCCCGGCCCGCCGCCGGGCCGCCGGTCGCACGGCGACTCACCGGTACGACTCGTCCGGTCGCACGTCCCGGGCACAGCGGAAACCGCTGAAGATCTGCCGGCGGATCGGATAGTCCCAGTTACGGAAGGTGCCCCGACAGGCAGAGCGGTCGGTGCCGAAGGAGCCACCACGCAGCACCCGGTAGTCGCCGCCGAAGAAGACCTCCGAGTATTCGCGATAGGGGAACGCGGCGAACCCCGGATGGCCGTCGAACGCGGTCGAGGTCCACTCCCAGACGTCGCCGACGAGCTGGTGCACACCCAACGGCGAAGCGCCGGCCGGGTACGCGCCCACCGGCGCCGGCCGCAGATGGCGCTGGTCGAGGTTGGCGTGCGCCTCGGTCGGGTCGTCGTCGCCCCACGGGTAACGGCGTGACCGCCCGGTCGTCGGATCCCAGCGGGCCGCCTTCTCCCACTCCGCCTCGGTCGGCAGCCGCTTGCCGGCCCACGCCGCGTACGCCTGCGCCTCGTACCAGCACACATGCACCACCGGCTCGTCGGCGCGGACCCGCGCCCACTGACCGAAACGCCGATACGACCAGTCGTCGCCGTCGGAACGCCAGTGCATCGGCGCGCTGAGCTGCTCCCGAACCCGGTGCTCCCAGCCGGCCGGGCTCCACCAGCGCTGCTCGGTGTAGCCGCCGTCGGCGATGAAGGCCGCGTACTGGCCGTTGGTCACCGGTGCGGCGTCGATGACGTACGCCGGGAGGTCGACCCGGTGCGCCGGACGTTCGTTGTCCAACGCCCACGGATCGGTGTCGGTGCCCATGGTGAACTCACCAGCCGGCACCAGCACCTCCGCGCCGACCCGGACCGACGGCTCGGGCGGTGCCGGGGCGTGCAGCACCGCCGGCCCCGAGCGCAGCTGGTGGGTGGCGAGCATGGTCTCGTCGTGCTGCTGCTCGTGCTGCACGATCATGCCGAAGGCGAACCCGTCGGCGACCAACGGCCGCTCGGTGAACGCCACCGCGTCGAGCAGATCGTGGACCTTGTCCCGAACGGTGGCCAGGTAGGCCCGCGCCTCCGCGGGCGGCAACAGGGGCAGCGCGGGCCGGTCCCGGCGCGGCTGCTTGAACGCGTCGTACAACTCGTCGATGTCACACCGGACCGGCTCCCGGCCCCCGACGTCCCGGACCAACCAGAGCTCCTCCTGATTGCCCACATGGGCAAGGTCCCAGACCAGCGGCGACATCAACGGTGAGTGCTGGCGCGTCAGGTCGGCGTCATCGACCACCTCGGTCAACAACGCGGTACGGGCCCGGGCCCGCGCCAACTCCACAGCGATCCGATCGCGCAACTGCTCCCCGCCCTCCGTTCGCGACTGCGAGGCTCGCAAACCCGGCTCACTCCTCGCGCTCACCGAACCACCCTCCGTTCGCGACTGCGAGGCTCGCAAACCCGGCTCACTCCTCGCGCTCACCGAACCACCCTCCGTTCGCGACTGCGAGGCTCGCAAACCCGGCTCACTCCTCGCGCTCACCGGTCTCCCCTCTCTGCGGCGGCCAACCGCCGACGTACGCCTCGCTGGATCTCGTCGTGGGTGCTGGCGGGCAGCTCCAGTCGCGGTAGGGCGGTCAGGGCCAGGTCGAGCAGGGCCGCCGCCGCGGCGGCCAGCGCAGGGTCGGCCAGGCCGCGCCGGGCGGCGACCGACCAGCGGTGCGCCACCGGCGTGGCGATGGTGTACGCCTCGCGCACGGTGCCCGGGTCGCCGAACAGGGCTGTCAGCACCGCCAGCGGCAGCCGCCAGTCCCGATCGGGTTGGGCGTCCAGGTAGCGCAGCTCCAGGTAGCCGCGCGGTCGTACCGGCGGAAAGAGCGTGCTGATGTGGTAGTCGAGGTCATCGGTGGTGGGCGGTTGTGGCAGCGCGCCGTCGAGCCAGTCGGCGAACGTCACGCCGGGCGGCGCCGCCCAGTCGGCGTCGTGCCGGCGCAGACAGAGCAGCGGCGCGGCGAGCACGTAGTTGATCCAGGCGTCGGTGGGATCGTCGTCGGCGCGGGTAGCCGACCAGACCGGACGGGTCCGGGTCGGGTCGATGGCCAGCCAGGCGGCCATCCGGGCGGAGGCCCAACCGGTGCGCCGCCCGGCGTGTCGAGCGGCGGAGGCGAACGCGGCAAGCAGTGGAGGCCCGACCGCGTGGGCAGCGGCCCAGCGGTCAGCGACCTGGTCCGGTTCGCCGGCGTCGAGGCAGATCTGCAGGCCGGCGGTGCTGTACATCATCGTGCGGCCGGCCGGGCCACGACGGTCGAAGGCACCGCGCATCGCGCGGTAGCGGGGGGTTTCCACCACCGGGCGGGGCCGTCGGTGGGGATCGATGCCGCTGCGGCCGAGGACCAGCCCGGCGGCGGCCAGCAGGTCGGTGACCTGGGCGATGTCGGCCTCGGTGGCGTTGATCAACGCGGCGACCGAGGGGCGGGGCGGGGTGGAGATCTCCAACTGGCCACCCGGCTCCAGGGTGACCGTGCCGCCGTGTCGCAGCGGCTCGGCCGGGCTGGTGGCATCCAGCGTGGCGGGGCTGTGCCGCCCCAGCGCCGCTCGCAGCCGCGTCGCGTCGACGGGTCGGGCGGGATCGGCGGCGTCGTGCACGGTCCATTCCAGTTCGACGCCGGTGTGGGTGGGTGGGCCGGTCTTGAAGCAGATCCGGGCCAGGTGTCGGACTGCGGCTGCGGACTCGCGCAGAATGGCGCTGCGGTCCAGATCGGGTGTCGTCACCAAGGGTCGGGCCCCCTTCTCCGTGCGCCGGGTCCGGCACACTGTGCCACCGTAAACCCACCCACCGACACCGTCGCGGGGCGAGCACGGCACCACCAACTTCTGTCTAACAGACGAATTTCCGATCCAGGGCGGAACCAAACCGCTCCAGTCGCCGACGTTCAGCCGTCGGCGGGGTGACCCGGTCGCGGCGGCGACGGCCTGCCCTTCGCCGATGGGGACGGCCTGCCCCTCGCCGACTCGGACGGCGTGACCTTCGCCGACTCGGACGGCTTCGTCTCGGGCACCAGCCGCTGGCAGTACGCCTCGACCTGGGCGGGGCCGCCGGCGGCGGTCACCAGCCGCTGGAAGGCCGGGGTGCGCAGCGCCTTCTCCCGCTGCTCGGGCTTCTTGGCCTGCCACGCGCGGCACAGGCCGTGCACCTGACCAGCGGGTGCGGGAGTGGCCGGCGGGGTGGCGGTGACAGGCGACGGCGCGCCGGGCGACAGGGTGCCGGGGGCCACCGACCGAGCGGACTCGTGCGACCGGGGTGCGCCCGGGTGGGGCGAGGGTGACGTGGGCGACGGCGCCGGTGCGACCGGGTCCGGAGCTCGGTCCCGGGTGACCGCGGCGAAGGCGGCCCCCGCGGTGGCGGTGGCTGCCACCGCGCCGATCCAGGCCACCGCGCCGGTGGTCAACCGGCGACGGCGTGGCCGCTGCGGCACGGCCGGCGCCGGGTCGGCCCGGGCGGCCCGGAACGCGGCCAGTGCGGCCTCCTCGCCGGCCAACTCGCCCGCGCGGACGGGGCCGGCCGCCGCGGCGAGCAACGCGGCCACCGGCTCGGCCGGGGACAGGTTCGGGGCGCTCGGGTGCACCTGAGGTGAAGTCGCGTCCGTGGGCGGGGCGGCAGGGTCCTGATCCAGCGTGGTGTCCAACCGGGCGGAGGCCGAGTCGAGCAGCCGCTCGGTGTCGGCGCGCTCGGCCCGCCGGAACGGGTTCATCGGGAGTCCCCTCACGTCAGCCGTCCGCCGGTTCAGCGTGCGGTGCTCGCAGGGCGGGGCCGCTGCCCGTACGCGGCGGCGGCACCCCCTCGACCCCGACTGGCGGCCCGGCCGGGCTCTGCCGCTCCAACAGGACGGCGAGCCGGCGTAGACCTCGGTGCGCGGCGGTCCGCACGGCACCGGCCCGGCGGCCCAGCACCCGGCCGGCGGATCCCGCGTCGAGCCCGATCACGGCCCGCAGCAGGACTGCTTCGGCCTCCCGGGGCGGCAGGGTGGCGATCAGCGCGAGGGCGGTCTCGGTACCGATCGTCTCGCTGGCTCGCTCGGCGGTGTCCGCGTCGCTGGCGAGATCGACGAGCGCCTGCACCGGGACCGGCAGCGACGGGCGGCGGCGCATCCGCCGCAGGTGGTCCATCGCGCGGTTGCGGGCGATGGTGACCGTCCAGGCCCGGAATTCGCCTCCGGTGAAACCGGGCAGGTCACGGGAGATCTGGAGCCAGGTCTCCGAGGCGACGTCCTCGGCGTCGGCCCCGACGAGGGCGGTCAGATACCGCAGCAGCCCGGGCTGGAGGCTGCGGTAGAGCGAGCGGAACGCCTCCTCGTCGCCGGCCTGCGCGGCGCTCACCACCTCGGACAGGTCGGCGGTCATTCGCGGTCCACGCATCGTCCGGCGCGTGCCGGCCCGGCCCGCCGTGCTCGGGCACGGCACGCGGTACGAGTCGTCCGACCGATCTGCACCCGCACCACACCGCCCTCCGCCGCTCTGATTGTGCCCGCGTCCACGATTGTCGGGGCGGCGTGTCCGGGGCCAACGCCAGGGTGGTCGATCGGCGCGCTGCGCACCGAGGTGGCCGGGAGGGCCCGAGCCGGGCTAACGCTAAGAGGGGGCTCACGACGCGACAAGTCGGCGTCGTGTCACGGAAGAGTGACAATTATCAACCCTGCGCGACGGCGCGTCGCCGTAACGGCAGGTGAGCAGGAGACGCCAACCGCTTACTGGAGGAGGTTTTTTGCCGCCGTCGGAGCCTGGACGACGGAAATTGTCGCTTTTCGTGACACCGCAGATTCGTAGCGTCACCGGGTCCGGGCGTCCACACAGGTCAGGCCGGATCAGCCAGTCTGAACCAGCCACCCGGTGGCCCTGCCACGGCGCGCCCCCCCGCGCCGCTCTAGGTACGGTAATGCGGTGCTGTCATCGGAGGTCGTGCTCAGCGGTCGCTACCGCTTGGACGAACGTGTCGCCACGGGCGGCATGGGCGACGTTTGGCGTGCCTCCGACCTGATCCTCGGCCGGCAGGTCGCGGTCAAGGTCCTGCTGCCGGCGCTGGTCTCCGACCCCGATTTCATCGCCCGGTTCCGCGCCGAGGCCCGGATCATGGCGGCGTTGCGGCACCCCGGCATCGTGCAGGTCTTCGACTGCGGCGAGGACGACCTCCCCGACGGCGGTCGGGCGGATTACCTGGTCATGGAGTTCGTCGCCGGCGAGCCGTTGTCCAAGCGGATCGAGGCGGCCGGGCGGCTCGACGTGGCCGAGACGATGTCGATCGTGGCCCAGGCGGCCGCAGCGCTCAACGCGGCCCACCGCGGCGGCATCGTGCACCGCGACGTCAAGCCCAGCAACCTGCTGGTGCAGGAGGACGGCACTGTCGTCCTGGTGGACTTCGGCGTGGCCCGCTCCACCGACATCACCAGCATCACCAGCACCAACGCGGTGCCGGGCACCGCCCTCTACATGGCCCCCGAGCAGGCCGCCGGACGTCCGGTCAGCGGTGCCACCGACATCTACGCCCTCGGCGCGGTCACCTACTGCTGCCTCACCGGCAGTCCACCGTTCACCGGTGACAATCCGCTCCAGGTCGCCGTCCGGCACCTGGACGACGAGCCGCCGGAGTTGCCGCACGACATTCCCGAGGCGGTCCGTGCCCTGGTGTCGCGGTCCCTGGCCAAGGATCCGCTGGAGCGGTTCACCAGCGGAGCGGCGATGGCCGAGGCCGCGCGGACGGCGGTCACCGGCGGCGAGCCGCCGACGGCGATGGCCACGCCTGTCGCGCTACGCGGCGCGGGCCCGGGCACCCGTACGGACGTGCCGGCCGGCGCGGCGGTGGCGAGCAGGTCGCGGGCCGAGCGACGGCGGGGTCCGCTTGTCGGCGCGGCCGCGGCCGTGCTGGTCGGGCTGGTCGGGCTCAGCGCGGCACTAGCCGCGGCGCGCAACGCCGGCGAGAACCCGGCGGTCCACCTGCCGACCACCTCGCCGACTGTGGCGCCGAGCGGCCCCGTCGACCTGCCTGCGGCGAACGAGCAGATCACCAGCGTCGACCCCGGCCGGCCCGACCGGCCGCACGCCCCCGGCAACACAGCGTCGGCCTCGGCCTCCGCGACGCCGAGCGTGCAGCCGAGCCAGACCGCCAACTCGCCGACGCCGACGGCGGGCGTCACCACGGCCCCGCCGACCAGCGCGGCGCCCACCACTGCCGCGCCGCCGACGACCAGCGTGCCGACTGATCCGCCCACCACCTCCAGTGCGCCTGTCGATCCGGAGGTGCCGGCGGGCGGCTGAGCCGCCCGTCGACGCCACCCCGACAGTCCCACCAGCACCGATATCCCCAAAACGGACTTACGTCGCCGAAGACGCCTCTAGGCTCTCAGCAGGCCATTTACACCATCTGCCGCGGGAGCCTGGGTGAGCGCTGAAAAGCTGGTCGTCATCGGTCAGGGGTACGTCGGGCTGCCGCTGGCCATGCGGGCCGTCGAGGCGGGGCTCGACGTGATCGGTCTCGACGTCGACGCCGACCGGGTGAAGCGTCTCGCCTCCGGCGAGTCGTTCGTCGAGGACATCCCGGCCGACCGGCTGGGCCGGGCGTTGGGCAGCGGCCGCTACCACCCCAGTACGGAGTACACCGACGCCGACGGGTTCGACATCTGCGTCATCACGGTGCCGACTCCGCTGCGCGACGGCACCCCGGACCTGAGCTTCGTGGAGCAGGCCGGCATCGGTATCGGCCCGTACGTACGCTCGGGCTGCACGGTGATCCTGGAGTCGACCACGTACCCGGGCACCACTGAGGAGCTGCTGCGCCCACTGTTGGAGTCGGCCAGCGGGCTGACCAGCCCCGGCGACTTCCACCTCGGTTACAGCCCGGAGCGGATCGACCCGGGCAACCCGACCTGGCGACTGGAGAACACCCCGAAGGTCGTCTCCGGTGTGGACCCGGCGTCGCTGGCCCGGGTGGACGAGTTCTACAAGCGCCTCGTGGAACGCACCGTACCTGTGGACTCCACCCGCGTCGCCGAGCTGACCAAGCTGATCGAGAACACCTTCCGCCAGGTCAACATCGCGCTGATCAACGAGCTGACCATGCTCTCGCACCACCTCGACATCGACGTCTGGCAGGCGATCGACGCCGCCTCGACCAAACCGTTCGGTTTCCTGCCGTTCCGGCCCGGCCCCGGCGTCGGAGGGCACTGCCTGCCGATCGACCCGTGCTACCTGTCGTGGCAGGTCAAGCGCCGCCTCGGTCGGCAGTTCCGGTTCATCGAGCTGGCCAACGACGTCAACCACGAGATGCCCGAACACGTCGCGCAGCGGATCATGGGAGGGCTGAACCGGGACGGCCGGGCCGTCAGCGGCGCCCGACTGCTGCTGCTCGGTCTGGCGTACAAGAAAAACACCGGCGACATGCGCGACTCCCCCGCCGTCGACGTGGCGCGCCGGCTGCAGGCCCTCGGCGCCGAGGTGCACGCCGTCGAGCCGTACGCGGAGGCGCACCAGATCCCCGCCGGGGTCACCGTGGTCGGGCTCACCGAGCGGGAGGTCCGCGCGGCCGACGCGGTGGTGGTGGTCACCGACCATGACACCTTCGACTACGACCTCGTGGTCAGGCACGCCCGCTACGTCTTCGACACCCGCAACCGGTGCGTCGGCCCGATGGTCGAGCGCCTGTAGACCCGGCACCGCTGGCCGGTCCCGCCGCCGGGGAAGATGGCGGGACCGGCCGGCGGATGTCCGTCTGGTGGCAGGGACGAGGCCCGACCGGTTCACTGGTCGGCGAGCGCCTCCACGACCGGGCGGGACAGCGCCCGGCGAGCCGGCAGCACGGAGGCGAGCAGGGCGGCCAGCACCGCGACGCCGAGGATCAGCCCGAGCTGGCCGAGCGGCAGCACGACGTGGAAGTCGCCGCCGAGGCGGTCCAGCAGGGCCATCGCGGACGCGCTGACTCCGGTGCCGAGCCCGACGCCGAGCACCGCGCCGACAAGCGCCATCAGCACCGCCTCGACGGCGAGCACCGCCCGCATCCGCCCGCGGGTCAGCCCGACCGCCCGCAGCACCGCGTTCTCCCTGGTCCGCTCGACCACCGACAGGCTCAGGGTGTTCGCCACGCCGACCAGGGCGATCACCACGGCCAGGCCGAGGAGAGCGGTGACGAAGGCGAGCAGCATGTCCACAGTGCCGGTGAGCATCTTCTTGTACGCGCCCTGGTCCATCAGGTTCACCGTCGGGTAGCGGCCCAGCACCGTGGTGATCGCGTCGCGGGCCCGCTCGGGGCTCACCCCGTCGGCGGGGTCGATCTCGGCCAGGTAGCCCCGCTGGGTGGGGAAGAGCGCGGCGAAGTCCTGGTCGGACAGGTCGATGACGTGACCGGTCGGCGCCACACCGCCGGAGGTGTCGTCGGTGACCACGGCGGCCACCCGGAACGACCGCCCCCCGACGGTCACCGGCGAGCCGACCTGCCAGCCGCGTGCCCGTGCCAACTCGCGGTGCACCAGCACCTGCCCCGGCCCGACCCGGTCGGCGTCGCCGGCCAGCACCCCGCTCAACGTCCGGCCGACAAGCGCCGGGTGTGCCGCGCGGATCTCGACGTCGTCGACGACCCGGCTGCGCTGCTCGTGCACCACACCCAGCTCGGGGCGGGAGGCGAGCTCGCCGACGAGCCCGGAAGGCAGGTCCTGACCGATTCCGCTGACCACGAAGTCGGTGCCGATCTGGGTGTCCACGCTGCGCTCGATGCCGTCCTTGGTGCTACGCGCGCCGACCATGAACGCCGAGACCAGTCCGATCCCGATCACCAGCGCGGTGGCCGTCGCGGCGACCCGGCGCGGATTGCGCACCGTGTTGGCCACCGCCAGCTCACCGGTGGCGCCGAGCGCGCGACGTACCGGCCAGCCGAACGCCCGGGCCAGCGCCGGGACGAGCACCGGCCCGAACAGCACGATCCCGAAGAAGGTGAGGACCCCACCGAGCGCCACCAGCAGCAACTGACCGGCACCGGCAGCGCCGGCCAGCGCGGCGACACCGACCGCGAGGAGCACCGCGCCGACGGTCAGCCGAACCCGACCAGCGCCCCGGCCCGGCTGCACCGCGGCGTCGGTGAGCGCGGCCACCGGGGCGATCCGCGTTCCCCGCCAGGCGGGCAGCAGTGCAGCGCACACGGTGAGCCCGGTGCCCAGCAGCAGGCCGGTCAGCACTGTCGAGCCGGTCACGGTCAGGCCGCCGGTGACCGGCACGTCCAGTCGGGACAGCAGCAGCCGCAGGCCGCCGGCAAGGGCCACCCCGAGCAGCACCCCGAGCGCGGAGGCGACAAGCCCCAGCACGGCCGACTCCAGCACTGTGGATCGGAAGACCTGTCCCCGGGTGGCGCCGATCAGGCGCAGCAGCGCGGTCCGTCGGGTGCGCTGCGCCAGCACGATCGCGAAGGTGTTGGCGATCACGAAGCCGGCCACCACGATCGCGACCCCCACGAAGATCAACAACAGCATCCGGAACTGGTCCACGTTGCGGACCGCGTCCTCCACGGCCTCGTCGAGGATCTGCTGGCGACTCTTCACGGTGGCGTCGACGCCGGCCACGGCGCGTACCTTCTCGGTCAGCGCCGCGACGTCGACGCCCGGCCGGGCCGCCACCATGATCCGGCCGTAGCCCCGCTCGCCGGTGAGGGCCAGCGCGTCCGGCCCGACCAGGCCGACGAACGGACCACCGACGTCGCGGGCGGTGCCGGCCACGTCGACGGTGCCGACCAGGGTGTACGGGCGGGCCGCCCCACCGGTGGCGCCGATCCGCACCGCCGCGCCGAGCCCGAAGCCCTGCTCGGCCGCCGTCGGGGCGTCGAGCACCACCTCCCCGGCCCGGTCGGGCAACCGGCCGGCCACCACGTCGTACGAGCGCAGAGCGTCCTCGGTGGGGATGGCGACGAGCATGGTGAAGCCGAGCACCGGCCGACCGTCGGTGCCGACGATGCCCGCGGTGTTGGTCAGCTCACCGGCTGCGGCGGCCACCCCGTCGACCGCTCGCACCCGGTCGACAAGGGTCGGGGGCAACACCACCCGCCCGGCCGAGTAGACACCCAGGTCGGTGTGGCGGTCGAAGGTTCCGGCCCGCTCGTACGCTCCGGCCCGCATCCCGTCGACGAAGATCATCGTGCCGGCGACGAACGCGACGCCGAGCACGACGGCGAGCGCCGAGAGCAGCATGCGCAGCGCCTCGGCGCGCAACGAGCGCAGGGTCAGGCGGATCATGCGGGGCTCCCGGTGCAGGTGACGGATCGGACCCCTCCGACGCTATGGCCGGCACCGGTCTGTCGATCTCCACCTGTGCGCTCGACCTGCGTGCGCCCCCGGTCGCGGTGCGCACCCCGGCCGCTACGACCCAGGTCGTACGCGGCGTCATCCGCCGGGCGTGACCAGCCCGCTCTCGTACGCCAGGACCACCGCCTGGACCCGGTCGCGCAGCTGGAGCTTCGCCAGGATCCGCCCGACGTGGGTCTTCACGGTCGCCTCGGCCACGTGCACCCGCGCGGCGATCTCCGCATTGGACAACCCCTGGGCGACAAGCAGCAGCACCTCCCGTTCCCGTTCGGTGAGCTGCGCGAGTCGAGGGTCGGCGCTCGGGGCGGCGCCGAGCTGCCCGGCGAACCGGTCCAGCAGGCGCCGGGTGATCGACGGAGCCACCACCGAATCGCCCTGGGCCACCACCCGGATCGCGGCCAGCAACTCCTCCGGCGGCACGTTCTTGAGCAGGAAGCCACTCGCCCCGGCCTGCAGCGCCGCGAATGCGTCCGCCTCGGTGTCGAAGGTGGTCAGCACCAGCACCCGGGGGCCACCTGCGGGCCGCTCGGCGCAGAGCCGCCGGGTCGCCTCCACCCCGTCCATGGTGGGCATCCGGATGTCCATCACGACGACGTCGGCCTCGGTGCGGGCCAGCACCCGCAGGGCGTCCGCGCCGTCGATCGCCTCCCCGACGACCTCCAGGTCGGGCTGGGAGTCCAGCACCATCCGGAACCCGGCGCGGACCAGCGCCTGGTCGTCCACGATCACTACCCGGACCGTCATGCCGCGATCACCTCCGTTGCCGGCTCTGACGGTAGCGGCAGCCGGACCTCGACCTGCCACCCCCCGGTCGGCCGGGGACCGGCGGTGAGGCTGCCGTCGTACACCGTCACCCGCTCCCGCATGCCGAGCAGGCCGTGCCCGCCGGACGGCGCCGGGCTGACCAGCGGGCGGCCGCGACCGTCGTCGACCACCCGGACCAGGACGGTCTCGGCGGTGTACGCCAGGACGACCTCGACGCCGGCCCCGACGCCGGCGTGCTTGAGCGCGTTGGTGAGCGCCTCCTGCACCACTCGGTAGACGGTCAGCTCCAGGCCCGGCGGCAGGGTCGGTGGCGTACCGGTGACAGTGCTGCGGACGTGCAGCCCGGCGTCGTCGAACCGGGCCAGCAGGTCGGGCAACTCGGCCAGGGCGAGGCGTCGGTGCTCGGGGTCGGCCGCCACCGCCAGCCCGTCGGCCCCGTCCGCGCCGCCCGGGTCGGCGTCGCGCAGGACGCCGACCAGCCGGCGCATCTCCTCCAGCGCCTGCCGGCCGGTGTCCGCGACCACCTTCACGGCGGTACGCGCCTGGGCGAGATCACGGTCGAGCATGAACCGGGCGCCGTCCGCCTGGACGATCATCACGGCCATGCTGTGAGCGACCACGTCGTGCAGCTCGCGGGCGATCCGGGTGCGCTCCTCGGCGACCGCCGCCCGGGACTCGGCCTCCCGCTCGCGTTCCAGGGTCGTGGCCCGCTCCTCCAGGCTGAGGACGTAGAGCCGGCGGGTCCGCACGTTCAGCGCCACCAACCACACCGCGCCGGTGACCAGCGCGTACCACAGCGCGGTCACCCACCACTGGATGACATTGGGGGTCTGTGCGGCGGCCAGCAGCACGCCGATGGCGGCGACCGCGCCGGCCAGTATGCCGTCGCGCAGCCGCCGGCCGTACTTCACCACGCTGTAGAGCGCGATCAGGACGGCCACGTCGTAGATGAGCGGACCCCACCTGGCGATCACCTGGATCAGGGCGAGCACCGCGACCGCCACCGTCACCGCGCTCGGGTGGGTGCGCCGGAACAGCAGCGCCACCGCCATCCCCAGACCGACCGCCGTGGCCGCCCAACCGCCCGGCTGGTTCACCGCCGCGGCCAGTGAGACGAGCACCACCAGGGCGGCGACTGCCACATCGAAGGCGACGGCGCGCAGCGGGCGACCGAACAGGGTGCGTCTCACGGTCACCCAGCGTACGTGCCGGGACGCCCGGCCCCCGCGCCCCGCTCAGGAGCCGAGGACCTCGCGCATGCGGTCGATCTCGACGCTCTGCTCGGTGGCGACGGAGTTGGCGAACTCGTTGAGCGTCAGGTCCGAGCCGACCGTGAGCAGGTTGGTGGCCATCTCGATGGCGCCCTGGTGGTGCTCGGTCATCATCCGGACGAAGAGCCTGTCGAAGTCCGCGCCACGGGTCGCCGCGAGCTGGCGCATCGCCTCGGGCGACTGCATGCCGCGCATGCTGCCGTGGTCGTGCCCCTGGACCTCCGCCGGGAGGTTCCGGGTCTGCAGCCAGCCGCGCATCATGCCCATCTCCGGCCCCTGGCTGGCCCGGATGCGCTCGGCGATGGCACGGACGTCGGGATCGGCGGCCCGGTCGGGGGCGAGTTCCGCCATCGCCAGGGCCTGCGCGTGGTGCGGAATCATCATCCGGACGAACCACACGTCCAGCGAGTTGTGCGGGGCGGGGCCGGCGTCGCGGACCTCGTGCGCCGGGCGGGTGGCGGCCGTCTCGCCCGGGCGGCCGGGCGCGATGACGGTCAGATCGGTGGGGACGGGGCTGGCCGTCGGCGACGCGGCGGAGGTGGCGGGCGCGGAGACCGGCCGCGCCGCGCGCGTACCGGCGTCGCCGTCGAGACGGACCACCATGAACACCACAAGCGGCAACGCGAGAGCCAGTGTGACGACCGCCAGGGTGCGTGCGCGCCGGTTGGTCATGGGCCACTCCCTGCAGTCGAGGTCATCGCGATGTTATCCATTGAAGAACCCACATTGATGTGATCCAGCTCACATCGACGTCCTTCGTGGAACTGTAACGTGTCAACCATCGTCTCCCCCTTGCGAAGGGCCCCCGCCGATGATCAGACTCCACAAGCCACGGTTACGACAACTGCGTGTCGTGGCGCTCGCCACGACCGGCCTCCTCGTCGCCAGCGCCTTCGTCGCCCCGGCGAGCAACGCACAGACGGTGTCGCAGGCGGCCCCGGCCCCCGCGCTCACCAACACGATCCCCGGCGTCGACGAGATCGTGAGCAGCCCCAACCTGCGCCAGATCGCGAACCTGCCCAAGGTCGCCCCACTGGACGCGACCAACAGCGACATCGCCTTCCAGGGCAAGTACGCGTTCGCCGGCAACTACAACGGCTTCGTCATCTACGACATCTCGCGGCCCAGCGCTCCGACGGTCAAGGCCCGGGTGCTCTGCCCGGGGTCGCAGAACGACATCTCCGTCCACGGTGACCTGCTCTTCCTCTCCACCGACTCGTCCCGCAGCGACGACTCCTGCAACAGCACCACGCAGGGAGCGGACGTGAAGGGCTCGTGGGAGGGCATCAAGGTCTTCGACATCAAGGACAAGGCCAACCCGCGCTACATCAAGTCCGTCGAGACGGCCTGCGGCTCACACACCCACACCCTGGTGCCGGGCAAGGACCGCAAGGCCGTCTACCTGTACGTCTCCTCGTACAGCCCGCGGGCCGAATTCCCGGACTGCCAGCCGCCGCACGACTCCATCTCCATCATCAAGGTGCCGGTGAAGAAGCCGACCGACGCGGCAGTGGTCGCGACGCCGAACCTCTTCCCGGACGGCGGCTTCCCCGGCAGCCAGACCGGCTCGGCGACCACCGGTTGCCACGACATCACCGCCTACCCGTCGAAGGACCTGGCCGCCGGCGCCTGCATGGGTGACGGCATCCTGCTCGACATCAAGAACCGCGAGGCGCCCCGCGTCATCAACCGGGTCCGGGACGAGGTCAACTTCGCGTTCTGGCACTCGGCCACCTTCAACAACTCCGGCACCAAGGTGATCTTCACCGACGAGCTGGGTGGTGGCGGGGCGGCGACCTGCAACGAGACCGTCGGCCCGAACCGGGGCGCGGACGCCATCTACGACATCGCCGGCCGTGGCAACGCCCGGACGATGACCTTCCGCAGCTACTACAAGATCCCCCGGGCGAACGCCGACACCGAGAACTGCGTGGCGCACAACGGCTCGCTGGTCCCGGTGCTCGGCCGGGACATCATGGTCCAGGCGTGGTACCAGGGTGGCATCTCGGTGTTCGACTTCACCGACTCGGCCAACCCGAAGGAGATCGCCTTCTGGGAGCGCGGCCCGCTCTCGGCCGACACGTTCGTCGGCGGCGGCACCTGGTCCGCGTACTACTACAACGGCCACATCTACTCCAACGACATGGTGAAGGGCCTTGACGTCCTGGAGCTGAACGACTGGCGTACCTGGACGGCCAAGCTGACCCGGTACCCGGAGCTCAACGTGCAGACCCAGCCGAGCTACCTGGGCTGGTAGGCACCGCGCACACAGCCGGGCCCGGTCCCCCATCCGCGGGGGCCGGGCCCGGCCATGTTCGGGCACGTCCGGATGACCGTCGGGCATTGTTGGGCTCATTGCCGGTTGTCTCCCGCTCCGGTGCGCTCTGTCGGGTTCCCCGCACCGGCCACCTCAGCCGGCCAACCGCGCTCCCCCGGTGGTCGGCCCCGCGATGGTGGGGCTGGTCACCACGACGGTGCCAGCGCGGGCGGCAGGCCGCTCACCATGCGAACGTGGTCAGACGTGAAGCTTGCCGCCGTCGCCGATGCGCCGCCCGCCCCGCCCGAGCCGGACAGGCGTCGGCGACCCCACCCGCTGGACCTGGTCGCGGTCGTTCTCGCCGTGGTCGGCGCGGCCTGCGCGTTGAGCGGGCTGCTGCCCCGCGCGGAGACCACCGCCACCCTGCACCGGATCCTGCCGCTGCTGCTCTTCCTCGGCACCGTGATCGTGCTCGCCGAGCTGACCGCCGTCGCCGGCGTCTTCGACGTGCTGGCCAGCCGGCTGGCCATCGCCGCCCGGGGCAGGTGGGTGGCCCTGTTCCTGCTCTGCGGTGGGCTGGCCACGGTGACCACCCTCGTGCTCAACCTCGACACCACCGCCGTGCTGCTCACCCCGGTGCTGCTCGCGCTGGCCCGCAACCTGCGCGTCCCCGCCGCCCCGCTGGCGGTCACCACCGTCTGGCTGGCGAACACCGCCAGCCTGCTGTTGCCGGTGTCGAACCTGACCAACCTGCTGGCCGCCGACCGGGTCGGGCTGACACCGCTGGCGTACGCCGAGCGGATGGCGTTGCCGCAGCTCGCCGCGGTGGCGGTCACCATGGCGCTGCTCTGGTACGGCTGGTGGCGGCGCGAGCGGCCGGTCGGGGGACGGTTCGTTCCGCCGGCCCGGCACGTACCGGCCGACCCGGTGCTGCATCGCACCGCGGTCGCCGGTTGCCTGCTCTTCGTCGCCGGCATCCTCGCCGGGGTGGAGATCGGTCTCGCCTCCACCGTCGCGCTCGCGTTGGTGCTGCTCGGCTTCGTGGTCCGGTCCCCCGCCACGCTGCGCCCCGGGCTGGTGCCGGTGCGTCTGCTGCTCTTCGTCACCGGCCTGTTCCTGGTGGTGCAGACCCTCGGCCGTCACGGGCTGGACGATCTGGTGGGCAACCTGCTCGGCGCCGAGGGTGGTGCGCTCGGCGCACTGCGCGCCGGCGGCACCGGCGCGCTGCTGGCCAACGCGGTCAACAACCTCCCCGCCTACCTGGCCGGCGAGTCGGTGCTGCCGGCCGGCGACCACACCCGCCTGCTGGCCCTGCTGATCGGCACCAACGTCGGTCCGCTGGCCGCCCCCTGGGCGTCACTGGCCACCCTGCTGTGGTTCGAGCGGTGCCGGGCTGCCGGAGTGCGGGTGCCGGTGACCCGGTTCGTTCTGACCAGCACGGTGCTCGCGGTCGTCGGCACGCTCGCCGCGGTCGGCGCGCTGCTGCTGGTGAGCTGAGCGCTCGATCAGCGGTGTGCGGGGCGGCCGTCAGCGGCGGGCCGGGCGTGGGCCGACCAGCCGGCGGACCATCGGAGCGGCGTTCCACTTGGCCGCGCCGACCAGGTCACGGGCGTGCTCCAGGACCGTGTAGTCGGGTCGGGTCAGCCCGTCGGCGATGGCCCGGTCCAGGTCGTTGCCGCAGCGGCTCAGTACGGTGTCGAAGTCCCTACGGACCGGCTCCTGCAGGTCGTAGCCGAACGAACGGTGCAGCCGGGCGAAGAGCGGCTTGTACAGCCGGACCCGCTCGTGCAGACCGGACGAGTACGACATCGGGTTCTTCGGGCGGCGGATGATGTAGTCGGGCAGCACGTCGGCGAACGCCCTTCGGACGATCCACTTCTCCTGCCCGTGGCGCAGCTTCAGATCCACCGGCAGCCGCATCGCCAGCTCCACCACACTGAGGTCGAGGAACGGCACCCGGGCCTCCACACCGTGTGCCATCGCGGCCCGGTCGACCCGCTGCAACTCGGTACGGCACAGGTTGCGGATCCGGTGCAGGAACAGCCTGCGGGCGGCCGCCGGACCGACCTGGTGGTACATCGGGTACCCGCCGAACAGCTCGTCGGAGCCGTCACCTGTCAGCACGACCTTGATGCCCAGCTCGCGGAGCCGCCGGAAGATCGGCACCGAGACGACCGCGTTGATGATGTCGCCGTACTCGGTCAGCTCGGAGATCCGGATGGCCTCGCGGACGTCGGCGAGCCGGATATCGCGCGGACGCAGCTCGACCACCACGTGCGGCACGTCGAGGTCGGCGGCGAGGCGCCGGGCGTACGCCACGTCGGGGCTGTCCGCCACACCGACCGTCACCGCGACGCAGTCCGGGTGGATGTCCCGCACCTGCCGCAGGGTCAGCGAGCTGTCCAGGCCGCCGGAGAGCACCACCCCGACGGTCAGGTCGGTCTCCACCCGCATCCGGATCGAGTCGCTGAGCGCGGCGCGAACCAGCAGGGCAGCCTCGTCCGGGTCGTCGATGATCGGCAGGCCGTCGCCGATGGTGAGCAGGTCGACGTACGGGCTCAGTCGCACGTGCCCGTCCGCCTCCGCCCAGCCGTGGTGCCCGGGCGGCACCTCGACGATCGGAGCGCCGTGCCCGACGAGCGCCTTGACCTCGGAGGCGAGATGCAGGCAGCCGGGCCGGCGGGACCAGTACAGCGGCTTGACACCGAGCGGGTCGCGGGCCAGGTACGCGCGGCCGGTAGCCCGTTCGACGACGGCGAAGGCGTACTCACCGCGGAGCCGGGTCACCGCCGCCTCGCCCCACTGCTGGAACGCGGCGAGCAGCACCTCGGTGTCGCTCTCGGTACGGAAGGCCTGCCCCAGCCGGGTCAGCTGCGCCCGCAACTCCCGGTAGTTGAAGATCTCACCGTTGAAGCAGAGCAGCCAACGCTCGTCGGTCGACGTCCACGGTTGCACCGCCCGGTCCCGGTCCACGACCCGCAGCCGACGGGTGCCGGTGAGCAGCCCGCTCTCGGACCGGGTCTCGGTGACCTCACCGCGCGGGGCCAGGGCGGCGAGCATCCGCCGGAAGGTCGCCGGGTCGGCCTCGGGACCGATGCTCAACGCGATGCCGCACACCGGCTCAGACCCCCATCTCGGCCTCGTACGCCCGGCGTAGGCGACGCCGGGCGGTGGGCGCGAGACACAGGTGCCAGGCCTGCCCCTCGTCGATCACGTTCAGCTCGCCGGCCTCCTGCCGGCTCAGCAGCAGCTCCGCCAGGGTGTCCCGCGCGCCGAAACGCTCGAACCAGGCCAGCTCGACATCGACCGAGTAGCCGAGGCAGTGCCCGCTGGGCAACATCGCCGCGTAGCCCAGGCGACGCAGCCGGTACTGGTGCTCGGCGCTGCGGACCAGGCTGGTCACCCACAGCGGCGGGGTGGCCGGAGGCGCGGCGGCGGTGAAGTCGCGTCCGATGTCGTTGAGCAGCGCCACCACCTCGCGCCGGGCGCGGCGGAACAGCAGCCCTGCGGTGTGCGGCGTGGCGTCGGGCCGCAGCCGGCGCCGCAGCCCGCGTGCGGCGCGGCCCAGGATCGTGGCGGGCTGCTCCTGGTAGCGAAAGCGCAGCAGGTCGCGGCGGCGCAGCCACTCCAGGTCGACAAGTTCGGCGCTGCCGTTGACCTGGTCGTCGGTGACGAAGGTCGGCGCGTCCTGCCACCACAGCACGTCGATGCGGGAGAGCAGGTAGATCCGGACCAGTGCGCTGAGGTCACGCGCCGAGGTGCGGTCGTTCGGCTGGTAGCGGGCCATCTCCAGCAGCAGCGTCTCGCGCGCCCCGATCAGCCCCTGCGGGGTGGCGTCGAGGACCGCCGCGAGCGCCGGCTCCCGCAGCCGCTCGTCGATCAGCACCTGCCGGGCCCGGGTGCTCGCCGCGTCGGCCAGGGCGCCGACCTCGACCAGTAGTTCGGCGACCGCGGCCCGGTACGCGGGCAGGTCGGGCGCGGGGGCGGGAAGGCGGCGGGGGGTCGTGCCGGAGGGGCGACGACGGGCCGGAGCGGTGGGCGACGGAGGCGAACCGGGCTGCTGTCCCGGGCTACGGCTGGGCACTCGCATGACGGGTCCCTTTCTCCGGTCACGGCACTGGGTGGTTCGCCCTGAAACACACCGTAATCATCGGGACCGGACCGGACCGAACATTCCTCCTATCTCCCCTCGAAGGGTGCGTGACGTCGGGTTCGCGCGGTGACAGGCAGCGGTCGCTGGAGCCCTGTTCCGCAACGCGGCAGGGACGGGAGGGTGGACTCGCTGCCTGTGGAGTTGATGTCGTAAACGATTCAGCCGCCGCTGCGGGCAGCCCTCGGCGTGGATCACCCCGGCGGGCGGCGCGTGGGGCTTCCCACCGGCACCGCCTCCCCAAGATCGTGCTCGATCCTGGTTGTAGGGGCCTCGATCGCGAACCGATGCCACTGGAACCAGGATCGAGCACGATCTTGCCTCGCCCCGTTCGGGCCGCCGCCGAGGGCCGGCCGGCAACGGATCAGTCGCCGTCCGCCGGCACCAGGGCCTGCACCTCGGCGTACGACGGCAGTCCCGCCGGTGCGGCGAGCCCGGCCAGGCGGATCGCGTCGGCGGCGGCGAGTGCAGCACCCAGCGCTGCCCGGAACAGCAGCGAGCCGGTGCTGACCCGCGCCACCCCTGCGGCCCCCAACTCGGCCAGCCCTGGGCCGCCCGGCTGGTACAACGCGTTCACCGGAGCGTCGAACCGCTCGGTGAGGACGCGCAGGATGGCCAGGTCGACGGTGCCCGGCACGAAGATCCCGTCCGCGCCGGCCGCCCGGTAGGCACGAGCGCGAGCGAGGGTCTGCCGCAGCGGGTCGTCCACCCCGAGCCACCAGGTGTCGGTGCGGGCGTTGACGAACAGGTCCGGCACCGCCGCCTTCACGGCCGCAACCTTGGCGGCGGTGGACTCGGTGTCGGTAAGGGTGCCGTCGGCGCGCCCGTCCTCCAGGTTGATTCCGACCACGCCGAGCCCGGCCAACTCCGCCACGTACTCGGCGACCTCGGCCGGGTCGTCGCTGAACCCGGCCTCCACGTCCACGGTGAGCAGCACCTGCAGCCGAGCCAGCCGGCAGGCCAGGGCGAGGGTCTCCGCCGCGGTGGCCGCAGCGCCGTCAGGAAGGCCTGCGGTCGCGGCGACCCCGAGGCTGGTGGTGCCGATGGCCGGATGTCCACGCGCGGCGAGCGCCGCCGCCGAGGCGTGGTCCCACGCGTTGGGCAACAGCAGAGGGCGGCCGGCGCGGTGCAGAGCGTGGAATGCGGCACGACGTTCGATCATCGGACGCTCACCTCCAGAGTTACCGGCACCCGCAGGGTCGGGTGTGGCTCATGGCGCAACGAATTCGGAGCACGCCGGCAGCGTTCCCGCAGCACGTCGAACACACCGGTGGCCAGCGCCAGGGCGTGCCGGTCGCCGGGGCAACCCCGCTCCCCCGTCCCGAAGGTCAACAGTCCAGCGCCGGGCCGACCGGGCTGGAACGTCGCGGGCTCGGGAAACGCCTGCGGATCACGGTTGGCCGCGTCGAAGCGCAGCAGCACCGGGCTGCCTGCCGGCAGATCCCGCCCGCCCAGCCGTACCGCGTCGACGGTGACCCGTCGGGTGGCCCGGACCGGCGGGTCGAGGCGCAGCACCTCGGCCAGCAGGTCGGCGGTCCGTGCCGTGGCCGGCGCTGGCGGGCCGGCCGGGGGCAGCAGGTGATGGGCGGCGGCGCCGATCAGACCGGCGGTCGCGTCGCACGCCTGGACCAGCAGACCGATCAGGTTCGCCAGTACCGCCGGCGGACCTTCGGGCGCGAGCGCCAGCAACGCCGCCACCGCCTGGTCGGCCCGCGCGGTCAACGCAGGGTCCACCCCGGGTGGTACGCCGCCGCGACGACAGCGACCGCCGGCCCGGCGGCTGCCGGATCAGCGAAACCGAGGCGATCGGCCAACGCCCGCAGCGGCACCGGCCGGGCCAGGTCCCGCATCACGTCGATGCGGTCGCCCGCGCGGTCGAGAGCGGCCACGGTCAGCCGCGCCGCGTCCAGTCGCAGGTCGTCCGGTTCCAGCGGGGCCAGCGCCCGCACTGCGACCGCCCGACGGTCGGCGTGCCGTCGCGGTGGACTGAACCGGCTGACCGTGGCGCGCAGCCAGGCGAGAGTGCCGGGCGGACCGGTGTCGACGGCCGGCACCTGGAACGCCAGGTCGGTCAGCGCCGCCCGCACGTCGGCATGCCGGGTCACCGACCAACCGCGCTCCGGTTCGAACGAGGGCGGCCCACACGCCGGTGTTCCCGGGGCGGGCGCAATGACGGGCCAGTTGTCGGTCACCGCCCGACCGTAGGGCGCGAACCGTTCGCCCCGCGCCGAACGATCCCGCCACGGTCGCCCGCCGCTCGCCGGTCAGGCGCGGCCGCTCGTGGGCGGCGAGGCCACCGGCGGGTCGAGGGTGTGTTCGGGGATGGACAGGGCCGCGGCCAGGCCGGGGCGGCCGGTGGGAGTGAGACGGACGGCCCGCCCGGCGCCCTGGCTGATCCAGCCCAGGTCGGTGAAGCGGCGGCACAGCGCCGCGCCGAGCGCTCCGGCCAGGTGCGGGCGGCGTTCGGTCCAGTCCAGGCAGTCGCGGACCACCGGGCGGCGGGCAGCGCGCAGCACGTCCACGGGTACGCCCAACCCGGCCGCCCAGGCCCACCCGTCCGGCGTCAACGCCAACCCACTGGACCGGTCGAGCCGACGCTCGCCGAGGAGCGCGTCGTACATCAGCACGCCCAGCCGCCCGGCGAGGTGGTCGTAGCAGGTCCGGGCGTACGCCAGGGAAGCGCTCGCGGTCGCCGCGCGCAGCGACCCGGTCGGTGTGGGCGTGGCCGGGGCGTGCCCGGCAAGGTCCTCGATGAGCTGGGCCACCGACGGCCCGGCCAGCCGCAGGTAACGGTGGCGGCCCTGCCGTTCCTCGACGAGGAGCCCACCGCGGACGAGTCGGGTGAGATGGTCGCTGGCCGTCGACGGGGCAACACCGGCGCGCCGGGCCAGCTCACCGGCGGTCCATGCCCGCCCGTCGAGCAGCGCTACGCACATTTCGGCGCGGGTGCCGTCGGCGAGCAGGGCCGCCAGCTCGGCCATCCCCCGGCCGTCGGTGCCAACGCTCATCGCCCCAGTCTAGGAAGGCAAACGCCGAGCCGGTGCACAGCGACCCGGGGGCCTCCGTCACCTGGACGGAGGCCCCCGGGGCTGGTGGTGCCGAGGATCAGGCCGGCGGGGTCGGGATGAGGTGCGCGGCGAAGCTGACCGCCGACGGGCTCACCTTCGCTGCCGCCATCCCGCCGGGGGCGGCGAACCGCCGGTCCAGCGCGATGGTGGTGTTGTTCCGGTTGCGGTAGACCACCACGAACCCGGGTCCGCCGGAGTTCTGAATCGGCGCGATGGCGGGATCGGTGGCAGCCGTGGCAGCGGTCGGGTCGCCAGGGTTCTCGTACAGGCGCAGCCACTCACCAAAGGTGCCCGAGCCCTGCTCGGTCTCGTACACCCGGTACATCTCGTTGTCGGACCCACGGGCGACGACAACGATCCGGCCCAACGCCGGGTCGACAATCGCGGCCGGCGACCCCGCAGCGGTGAACGTGCCCACCGTCTGCCAGGTGGCCGGCCAGGCCCCACCCAGTTCCTGCTTCTTCAAGACCAGCGAACCGTCGGCCGCACGCGCCACCACCGCGGTGCGCGGACCCTGGATGAGGAAGGCAGCCGGCACACCTGTCACGTTTCCGCCCAGGTCGGTCCAGCCGGTAAGTGCCCCATCGGTCGAGTAGAACGCGGTCTTGATGGTGCCGGTGCTGGTCGTGGCGACCAACTGAATCCCGGTGTCAAGCGCGAGAGTGGCGAGGCCACCGGCGAGGTCGACGTCACCGAGGCTCTTCCACGACGCACCGGTCCCGGTCTGACGGTAGTGCCACAGGCGACCGTCGGCGTCCACCGCGAAGATCACGCTGCTGCCGTTGGCGAGAGTGGCCGCGACCGGCGGGGCTGCCATGGTTCCGCCGTAGTTCCCGGTGGTGCCCCAGGTAGCGGCGTTTGCCACCGTCTGGGCACCGGCCCAGACCGTACCCGTGGTGTGCAGGGCGCTGATCTGCATCTGCTTGCTGGCGCCCAGCACGTTGAGTGCGGGCTGCCCGGTGAACGCCTCCGCGCCGAAGAGGGGGGTGTGCTGGAAGCTGGCGAAGTCGTCGGGGTTCGCCTGGTGGACGACCCGCACCTGACCGGTGTTGTCAGTGTGCGCGTAGACGATGGTCCCGAGCGCGCTGCCGTCGCTCGGCTCTCCCTGCCTCGCCACCGACCGGGAGAAGGATTGCACCGGCAGGAACGGAAGCGGGTCGGCGAACCAGCCCTGCAGGTCGACCAGGATGTGCGCAGTGCCGCTGCTGACGTTCTTGATCCGAACTTTCCCCTCGGTGCCCAGCTTGGTCACCACCAGGCTCGATCGGGTGGTGTTGAGCCCGGCGGGGAAGTTGGCAGTCGACGTGGGGTTCGGAGTGCCGTCAAGCGGCGTGACGGTGAGATAACCGGCGGTCGCGGGACCCACCACGTGCACGTTGAGGACGGCGGCGGCGATGCCGCGAGTCGGCAGGCCGTTGGTGCCCGCCACCGCGACGTCGACGGAGCCGCCCGCGGGCACCGCTTGGGCGCCGGTGGGCAACCGGCTGTCGTACAGCCTTGTCGCCGGGATCGGACGCAGACCCGCGCCGGTGGTCGGGCTGTCGGTCCAGTACCCCTGGACCGTGATGGCGACGTGCACGGCGGGCCCGCGAGCCTCCAGTTGCACGTTACGGCTGCCATCGGAGTTGAGCTTGACCGCCATGACCATGGACGTGGTGGCCTTGACGTAGTCGATGCCGACCTTAGCGGTCGCGCTCGACCCGACCGTCACCCAACCGTTGCCGGTCGAACCTGTCACGACCACGTCGAGCAGGACCGCCTTCGCGGTGCTGGGCACCAGCCCGCCACCGGAGAGGTTGGCAGTGCGGGACCCGCTGGTGGGTATGGTGCCGGTGGCGATCCCCAGCCCTACTCGGCTGTCGACCACCCGCGTGTGGTTCACCGGCACGAAGCCCGAGCCGACGCTGCCCGTGGCGGTGGTGTAGTAGCCCGCCACGTCCACTTTGATGTGCAGACTGCCGGTCAGGTTGTAAACCGCAATCTTGCCGTTCGCGCCCGGCTTGACCACCGACGAGTTGGTGATCGTCTCGCCGGCCGCGGCATTCAGCTCCGAGGTCGTCCGGCTCGTCTGGTCCGGGTAGACGGACAGGAACGTGTTGGCGGTCGGGTTGATCGCCGTCACGTCCACCATCAGCGCGCTGACGCCGCTGGACGGGATACCGCCGATCCCCAGGGCAGTGAACGACGTGACCGATCCGGCGCCTCGGGTGCCGGTTGTGCTGCCGATACCCGTGCGGGTGTCGAGCAGGGCGACGGTGTCGATCGGTACATAGTCACCACCCCTGCCGGCCGCGTCGGCAAGAGCACGCCCAGGCGCCGCAGCCCCAAGAAGTACGATCACCAGGAACGCCAGCCAGCTGGCCACAGCGCCCTTTTTTAAGGAAACCCTTCGAGCCATAGCAAGTCCTTTCCTCGTGCCATCAAGGCACGCCGCTAGCGGCGTGTCGATTTGTCCGGGCGGAGTCAAACTCCGGGTCGGACTCCATTGCATGATTCCGCTTGTGTCTTGCAGCGCGAATGCGGCCCCGGACCCAATGAATCGCTAAATTGATCCAGTGTGGTTGGATAGCGCACCTCAGCGGCGTCGCCGCTTCCATCCCGTCGCACGGTTGATCAACAAAGCGCTTGCCTCAACAACATTGTCGGCAACCTCAAGGAAGTGCTTCGCCCGATATTCGTCGTCCAAAGCGGTGTTATCGGAGGGAACCCGCTCGATTCGCCCGCCCTCCAACAGCCGGGGCTCAAGGATGTGTTCGAGTGTTCCAATTTCTTCAAGAAGATGCAGCAAATCAATCTCTCGCTGCGGCCCGCCGCGCAGGTCGCCAAATATTGCCTCGTAAGGACCGTTCACGAATCCTACGACCGAGGCTACGGCGAATAGCCGATGTCCCGGCGATGGCTCAATCGCGGCAGACTCAACGCCCGAGTTGCGGAGAATGCTAAAAGGGATGGTGGCGAACCATCCTTCAACCGACCACACTGTGAGGCTCCGCGCCGGGAAGCTTGCGTGTATCCGCCGATCGCCATCATCAAGTTCGACGAAGTCCGGCCATCGCTCGCAGAAGTGGTCGCTAACTCCCGCCGCCCACTTGCCCGCCAGGCCGGATTCCTGCAGGCATCGGAGGTGGCAGTAACCGTACCGGTCATCTGCGAAGGATCTATCCTGCCCGAGCATGTAGGGCGCCAGGTAGAAATCCTGACCCGTCAGACCGAGGGCCAGATGGCCACAGATGAAGCACTGCTCCGGAACACCACCGTCACGTAGCTCACTCATCGTCGCCCCACCAGGTAACCAAGGCCATTGATGATCGAGTCTACTGGCTCTTCCATGATGCCGTTCTTGTTGAAGTAGGTCAGATTTCCGCCCCAGTCAATGACCGCCTCCGTTGCCGATCCGGCCCGGGAGATGTCTTCGGTAAGGTCGGCGGCAACGGTCGTGAAGGTTGGGTGCGTGTGCAGGATAGGAACATCCCCACGCGGGAATCGTACCCGATTCGCTACGCCGAGGGTGGCGCGTAACGCGCCAGTTCGGCTCTGGGAAACGCCGATCTCGCTGTTCAGCCACTCCGAAGCCTGAGCCACGGCTCTCGGGCGGACACCGCTGCCAAGGCTTACCGTCCCGTTGGTCTGGAACGCGTTCACGAGACGCTTTGCGCCCCCGGACATCTGGCCCCAAGAGATTTGCGGAGTGGCTCGCTGCGCACCGCCAAACGCCCGCTCCGCTGCCTCGCCGGCAACCGAGCTGACCCGGCCCATACCGGCTCGGAGGCCACTTCCGAGGGCGCGGACCCCGGCACCGATGGCCTGCCCAGCAACCGCACCGAGTGCACCGCCAGCGGCGCCGAACAGGCCGCCCATGGCGGTGGCGCCGGCGAGGTCCCAGCCGCGCTTGCCGTCCATGTAACCGGTGACCGCCGAGCCGACCGCGCCGGCGAGCGCCCCGCAGGCCACCGCCCCGACACCGGTCCAGCCGATGGCCGCCCCGCAGCCCAGGCCGACGACGGCACCGACGGCGAAGCCGGCGATTTCGGCGGCGTGTTCGTCGACGAACTGGGTCGCCTTGTCCCACATCTTCTCGGCGCCCTCGACGAGCGGCGCCAACTTCTGTGCGGCCGCCAACCAGAGGTTCTGTTTGAACTTCTGTGGGTCCTGGATGGCCATTGTGGTGACCGCGACGACGCTCGCGGCCATCTTGAAGCCGGTGGATACCACCTTGCCGAGCGTGATGAGCGGCTTTGTCAGGGCCTGGATCACCGGCAGCTTGGTGAACTTGACAGCTTGTTTGATTGCCGACTTCGCGGCGGCGGTCACCGCGACCTTGGCCTGATGGATGCGTTGCGCGATGAGGTGTCTCTGTTGTTTTGCCCAGTCGGCAGCGCGGGAGAGCTGATTGAGTCCGGATTGGATCTTGCTCCCGACGTACCGGACGGCGTTCATCGTCTTCTCGCCGAGCCACTTCGCGCTACTGGAGATGACCCGGCCGACCGCCTTGAGGCCGGACCAGGCGTAGTGACCGACGGTGGACACGAAGTTCCGGGCGTAGTTGAACGCCGTGCTCGCGCCGCTGACGACGTTGGAGACGGTATTGCTCACCGCGCTCGCGGCACGCTTCACCCAGCGCGGCCAGTGGCCGTCCGGGTCGTCGAAGTCCAGCGGGGCGCCGGCACCGTAGGTGTAGCGGTTGGCCAGGATCGAGTCGCCGGAGGTGTAGTTGACGCTGTCCCGCGAGGTGAACGTGCCGGTGCCGGGCTGGTACCAGCGGGCGCCCATGTCGACCTGCCCGGTGTCCGGGTCGGTCCAGTCCCCCTGGAAGCCCAGCCGGCCCGTGTTGCCGGTGCTGCTCACCTTCTTGCCGAACGGGTCGTACGCGGTGGAGTCATTGAGCGTGGACAGCTGGGTGTCGGCCGGGTTGATGGCCGCCACCACGTCACCGTGGGCGTCGGTCAGCGACAGCCGCTTGTTGGCGGCCTGGGCGGTGGCGAGCAGCTCGTCGTTCGGGCCACGGCCGTAGTACTCGACTCCGTCGTGCACCACCTCGTCGCCCAGACCCGCATAGACGAAGGAGTTGCCGGTCCGCGACGCCAGCCGATCCAGGCCGTCGTAGGTGTAGGTCTGGTCCTGCGCCCCGGTGAGCCGGTCGAAGGCGTCGAACGAGAACTGTTCGGCCATTCCAGAGCTGGTGCGGGTCCGCAGGGTGCCCCGCGCGGTGTACGCGTAGGTGTAGTCGCCGTCGGAGAGCAACCGGTTGCGTTCGTCGAAGGTCGCGGTCTTGGATCCGGCCCGAACCCGGTTGCCGCTGGCGTCCCAGGCGTACGTGACGGTCCCGGCCGGGCTGGTCCAGGAGATCAGCCGGCCGGCCTTGTCGTAGTCGTAGGTGTTCGCCCCGGCGCCGGCGGTGCCGGTGGTGTTCTTGCTGGTGAGGTGGCCGTTGAGGTCGAAGCCGTAGGTGACCGACGCCACCGTCTGACCACCCGCGTTGCGCAGCACGTCGCTGGCGACCCGCCCGTAGTCGTCGTACCCGAAGGTGCGGACGCGGCCGGCGCCGTAGTCGACGGTCTTGACGTCACCGGCGGCGTCGTAGCCCAGCTTCTGCTGCTGGCCGGTGATGCTGTCGGTGAGCGTGTCGAGGCGGCCCTTGACGTAGCCGAAGCTGGCCGTGCCGGTCAGGTCGGTGCGGCTGGTGACCCGGCCGTCGTCGTTGTAGTCGAAGCTGGCCGTGCCGGACGGGCCGGCGGCGGACAGCAGCCCACCCCTGTCGTTCCAGCTGTACGTGTTGCTGCCACCGGGGGCGTTGACGCTGGTCAAACGGCCGTCCTGGTCGTAGTCCAGGGTCCGGGTCGCGGTCGCGGTGTCACCCCCGGAACCGGTCTCCACGGTCAGTCGACCGGCCGCGTCGTAGGTCCGCGTGCGGCTCACCCCACCCGGGGCACTGAGACGCACCGCGTTGCCGTCGGCGTCGTACGCGACGGTCCAGGTCCGGTCCGCGGCGGTCGGGTGGCTCGCCGTGGACGGCTCGACCGCCGACTCCGGCAGACCAAGCGTGTTGTACGTGTAGATGGTGGAGTTGTTGCGGCCGTCGGTGTAGCGGGTCCGGTTGCCGGCGGCGTCGTAGCCGAACGTGGTGGTGATCGGGTCGGCGTCGGTCGGCTCGACCTGCTTGACGAGCTGGTCCGCCGCGTCGTACTCGAAGGTGGTGACGGTGTTGTACGGGTCCTTCGACGACGTCATGTTGCCGGCCACGTCGTAGTCGTAGGTCTGGGTGCGCAGGACGGTGCCGTCGGCCTTGAGGTTGAGGGTGCTGACCCGGTTGCCGAACTGGTCGTACCCGCTGCGGGTGGTGCGGCCGAGGCCGTCGGAGACCCGAACCTGGCGACCGGCGAAGTCGTACCCGAAGATCATGGCCTCGCCGGTCGGCGCGGTGCTGCGGGTGATGTCGCCGGCCCCGTTGAAGGTGTTGACAGTGGTCGCCCCGGTCGGGGACGACGACGAGGTCAGGTTGCCCGCGTCGTCGTAGGAGAGCTTGCTGACCAGGTTGCGGGTGGTCGGCCGGCGCTCGACGACGGTCTGGGTGACCTGCCGGTCGAGGTCGTCGTACGTCGACTCGACCCGGGCGCCGGTCGGGCCGGTGACCGAGAGGACCTCACCGGTGCGGGTGTAGGTGTAGCGCGTCAGCGCTCGGTCGTCGTTGGTCTTCGAGGGTTCGTCCCGGACGGTCAGCCGGTTGAGCTGGTCGTACGTGTAGCTGGTGGTGCCGGCCGGGTCGGTCTCCTCCAGCACGTTGCCCAGGGCGTCGTAGCGGCGCTTGTGCTCGGGGGTGACCGTCTGGGACACCCCGGGAGCCTGGTACGTGGGCGCGAGACTGCGCACCACCCGGCCGAGCTTGTCGTACTCCGAGGTGGAGACCCGTCCGAGCGGGTCCTTGACCGCGACCTGCTCACCGAAGGTGTTGTAGCCGACCGAACTGGTCGGGTTGGTGGGGACCGCCGTGTTGCCGTCGCTCTCGGCCAGGACGGTCGGGCCGCTCTGGCCGACCTGGCGGCCGAGTTCGTCGTAGCGGAAGGTGCTGGTGAACTTCGCCTTGTCGGCGCCGGAGACGTTGCCGCGCGGGTCGGTGACCGAGGTGCGCAGGCCACGCCTGTCGTACGTGTAGCTGGTCACCCGGGTACCGCTGCCGGCGGTGACCTTCTCGGTGAGCACGTTGCCGGCGTCGTCGTAGGTGTAGTCGACGACCTCCGAGGTGGCCAGCACCTCCCAGTTCAGGTTCGACGGGTTTCCGGTCCGGACCGTCTGGGTGACGTTGCCGTTGAGGTCATAGGTGAAGGTGTTGGTGCGGCGCACCCCGCTCGGGTCCAGCACTGTGCTCTTCACCTTGCCGGTCTTGTCCGGCGTGTGGTCGGTGATCTGGGTGCCGTTGGCGCCGACCTTGCGGGTCGCGTTGCCGGCCCCGTCGTAGGTGTTCTCCTCCACGACGTAGTCCCGCTTGGAGCCGTCGGGATTCCGGAAGTCCTTCAGGGTGATCTTGTGGAGCAGATCGTCGCGGTAGTACTGGTACTCCAGTCGCCGACCCATGGCGTCGGTGTCGCTGGCCAGCCGCCCGGCGAAGTCGTACGAGTAGGAGTGCAGGACGAGGTAGTCGCCGGTGCCGGTGCCGGGGGTGCCGGCCGGGTCGCTGCGCCAGTCCCGCAGCCGCACCTCGGCCACCTTGTTCTGCGCGGTGTACGCCCAGTCGTAGCGGTTGCCGTTGGCGTCGGTCATGGTCGTCTTGTTGCCGAACCGGTCGTACCCGTAGCTGGTCTCGTTGCCCTCCGGGTCGACGACCAGGACCGGCCGGCCCTCGTCGTCGTACTCGGTGCTGGTGACCCGCTCGGGGTCCCCACCGAGCAGGTCGGAGACGGTGACCTTGGTGGGGTTGCCGTCGGCGTCGTACTCGTTGACCGTTCGGCTCTGGTGCTGCTTGCCGGTGACGGCGTCGGTGGTGACCGGGCCGGTCACGGTGGCGACGCGTGAGTGCGTGTCGTAGGTGATCGTGGTGGTGACACCCGTGGGGTAGGTGTCGGAGGTGACCTTCTCGGTGATCCGTCGACCGAGCGCGTCGTAGGTGTACTCGGTCACCAGCCCGGACGGCTCGGTCACCCTGTACAGGTCACCGTTCGTGTAGTACGCGTACCGGGTCACCTTGGTGCGCCCGTCGGAGCTGGTGGCCAACAACCCGGAGGGAGGAATGCCGTTGATGCCGGCTTCCGCGCCTGTGGTGTAGGTGTGGTTGACAGTGCTGCCGTCGGGGTTGCCCTGGCTGAGGAGCTGGCCGGTGTAGTGGTACGAGAAGGTGGTTCGGTAGTTGTTGTCGGTCGGCCCGGTCGAGCGGCCGTCGCGCTGCTCGACGGCCAGGTCGACCCGCGGGTCGAACTGGTCGGTGATGGTCGTCGAGTAGGTGTAGTAGTTCGTGAAGCACTGCGTGGAGGTGCGGCAGCTCTTGCGGGTGGCGAGACGACCCTTGCTGTCGTAGGTCATCTCCACCGTGTCACCGTTCTCGTTGGTGACCTTGCTCTGCTGGCCCTCCTCGTTGTAGGAGAACGAGCGGATGGCCATGCCGTCCAACGGGTGCCGCACGAAGATCGGCCCACCGGCGTCGCCGGGGATCACGGTGCAGAAGGCGGGGTCGTTCGGGTCCGGCTGGGTGCAGACCTCGGTCGGCGGCGGGGTCGGCGTCGGGCTGGTCTGCCCGGGCCGGTCCTCCTCCCGGGTCTCCAGTCCGAGCGGGGTGCCGGAGCGGAGCATCCGACCGGCGAGCGCGTCGTACTCGTACAGGTAGGGGCGGTTGGCCGGGTCGAGAACCTGGACGCTGCGTCGCAGGTCGGTGTCTCCGCCGTAGACGGTGGGCTGACCCACCTTCCAGGTGCCGCCGTTGTCGTCGGTGTATTCCTTGACCCGATCGGTGGCGGTGTCGTACTCGACCTCGGTGGCCACGCGGCCGCTGGGCAGCGTGACCCGGGTCAGCTGCTGGGCGGCCGGCTTCGCGTACCGGAAGTGCGCCTTGGCCGTGTCCGGGCCGATCGGGTGGGAGTAGACGGCGACCTCGTCGATGGTGCCGGCGAAGTAACGCTGGGCGGTGCCGCCCCAGGCCGGCCAGGACGTGGGCGTGGTCGCCGAGGCGAGGCCGACCTGGTTGAAGGTCAGCAGCGAGTGCTCGATCGGCTGCCCGGTCTGCCCAGTCGGGGTGAGGACCTTCTCACCGTCGAGGTACATGGACTGGGTGTTGGCCATCGCGGACAGCACCACGTGGTGCCACTTGTTGTCGTTCACAGTGGCGGCTGAGGTGAAGGGCGCGATCGTTCCGTTGGCGAACTGGCCGCGCAGCTTGCCGTCGGTGCCGGTGTAGAGCAACGGGACGCCGCTGGTGGCGGCGGTGCCGACGGCCTTGTCCTGGTAGCCGACGAGCGGGCCACCGGTCTGGGTCAGGCCGATCTTGAACCACAGCTCGACGGAGACGTCGCGGCTCTTCTTGACCAGGCCCTTGGGCAGTTCGAGGTAGGCCGAGGTGCCGTTGAAGGCGGCGGCGGTGCCGTTGGTGCCCTCCAGCACACCGGGCTGGCCCAGCGTGACGTTGTTGCGGTACGTGCCGGCGTCCTTGCCCAGGTTGATCGCCACGTCGCTGGCCGCGCCGGTGCCCTCGGCCTCGCCAAGGTGGTAGTACGAGTCGGGCTTGGCGTCGAGAACGGCGGTGCGGTAGTGCGAACCGGCCGCATAGGCGTAGTTGGTGCAGGCCGACTCCGGGCCGCAGACAGTGATCAGCAGGTCACCGTTGTAGGTGTAGTTCCAGGTCAGCTTCGCGCCGTTGACCTGGTCGGTGCTGACCGTGGCGATGTGGTTGCCGTTCCACGTGAAGGTCAGCGCACGACCGGCCGTGTTGGTCTGGCTGTTGGAGACCTGGGCCTTGGCGAGCTTGCCGGTCATCGGGTCGAAGCTCAGGTTGACCGAGTGCCCGGAGTTGTCGGTGATCTTCTGGAGTTTGTTCAGGAGCGAGAACTGGTAGGTGCTGCCGGAGCGGTCGACAAGCTTCCAGTTGCTGCTGTCGACGGTGAGTTTCGCGACCCGGCCCGGCGGCGGGGCGTACGTGCCGTCCGGGTTCTTGCCGAACCGCACCTCCTGGCCGTCCGGGTAGCGGACCACCACGTTGCCGGTGCCGTCGTTGTCCGGGACCAGCGTCATGTCGTACCGGCTGGACCAGCCGGCGCCGAAGACGCCTGTCGTCCGGGGGTCGAGGCTGTTGTAGGTGCGGACCAGGTTCAGCTCCGGCCCGACCGTCACCACTGTGGCGTCCACCGCGGAGGTGGCGAAGTTGCCGGTCTGCGCGTCGAACTCGCGGCCCTGCTCGGCGGTGGGTGAGGTGGCGATCCGGGACAGCAGGTCCGGTTGCGGCACCGAGCTGATCATGGTCGAGTACGGCGAGATGACCTCGTTGGCGCTGTCCTTGACGAAGGAGCGCCACAGGTAGCTCTTGCCCCAGACCATCCGGCCGGCGGGCACCACCCAGGACTGTTTGGCCTGGTAGCCGGAGTTGGTGCAGTTGGTCGCCGCACCGGCGTCGGTGCGGTCGCAGATCTCGAACTTGAACGACAGGGTGGCGCCGGGTGCGGCGTCGGTGTCCACGGCCCGGGCCCAGAGCAACGGGGTGAGCGTCGGCGCCTGGTAGCCGTTGTCCGGGTAGAGCTCCTGCACCACAGGCGGAACGTCGAAGACCTGGAGCACGATCCGACCGGGTGGCACCTGGTGGTCGGTGAAGACCGCTCCACCGGTACGCACCATGGTGAAGTCGAGGAAGTAGGAGCCGGGCTCCAACCGTTTGACCGTCGCGTCGAGGGTCACCTTCGCGCCACGGGCCAGGGTGGAGGGCAGGTTCGCCGCCCGCTGCTGGGTCACCGCCGCGCCGGTCTGCGCGTTGTAGACCCGGTACGCGAGGTAGTAGTTGGCCGGCGTCCACGCCTCGGCGCCGAGGTTGGTGACTGTCACCTTCACCTTGCCGTCCTGGTTACGCAGGACGGCGGGCTCCGGGGTGGGCTTCGGGATCGCGTACCCGGCGTTGTACGGGCTGTGCGTGACGTAGAGCGCCGGGGGGTTGGCCGTGCCGGTGCCGGCGAACTTCTTCCACGCCGAGGTGTCGGTGGTGGACGCGCGCAGCGAGAGGCCGTTGTTGGCCTGCTGGCCGTTGGCCCACCGCTGCACCAGGTTGCGACCGGCGACGCCGAGGTCGAACATCTCCCCGGCCGCCGGGCAGGCGGACTGGGACTGACCGAGAGCGACGTACCCGTGGGCGAAGGAGCGGCTGACCAGGGAGCCACCCACCGACGGCCCCGGGTACGAGTAGCCGGTGCCGACCGACCACGACTCGGTGACCGGGTGGACGGTGACCGCGCGTGCCTTGCAGGAGGCCGCGTCGAAGTTGACAGCCGAGAGCGCCGCGCCGTGGATGGTGTGGTTCTGGAGTCGGCTGACCAGGTCACCGAACTTGAGGTAGGCCGCCGCGTTGGACCCACCGGAGCGACCGACGAGCAGCTCACTGCTGCCGGACGTGGAGCTGCTGCCGTGCACGTACATGCTGCTGTCGGCCTTGACCGCGTCGACCGGCGGGCCGACGGTCGGGTCGACCTCCACCGGGTACTGCCGGGCCGGGTCAGCCAACCAGGCCCGGTCGGGAGTGACCTTCAGCGCCGTCTGCCCACCAATGGTGACCAGCTCGTAAGCCACTTTGGTGGAGGTGGCGGGACCGGCCGTGCCCGAGCCGGCGTCCATCATGTAACCCGGTGGGATGACCCCCCGGGTGTGTCCGTCCCGGTCGTTGAGGACCACCTGACCGTCGACGAGCTTCGCGGTGAGGTTGCGCAGACTCAGCGGGAACACGAACGACGCCGGCGCCTTGGCCGAGCGCAGGACCAGGGTTTCCTTCACGCCACCGGCCCGGGGCTCCAGGCGCAGGTCGACGTCGGGGCGTACGCCGGGGTAGGTGACCGCGTTGCCGTCCACCCGGCCCGGCACGTTGGTCGCCTCGGCCAGACCGAAGCCGAACTCGGTGTCACCGTCGAAGCTCAGCCGGACCAACTGACTCGCGGCGCCGTGACCGGCGAGGCGCAGACCGACCGAGTCAGCGGTGGTCCCCCACCCGTCCGCGGCCGGCACCAGGGCGTGGTCGATGGGCGCCCAGGTCCCATCCGGCTTGCGGTAGTTGATCGGGGCGGAGGAGAACTCTGTGGTCTGGGTGCCGTCGGCGTTGTCGAACACCCGCTGGTTGACGTCACGCTCGGCCGGCCGTTCACGGCTGGTGCCCTTGTCGAAGCCTCGGGTGTCGTCGACGGGTGCGGTCGCCACCGACGCCTTGTTGCGTCCGGGGGCCGGCTTGTCGGCGAGCTTGTGCAGCGGGTACTGCCCGCGCAGCGACTTCGGCACGTCCCGGTTGGGTCGTCCGGGCGTCACGTGCGCCTTGCCCGCCGCCGAGCCCCATGCCTGGGCCGGCTTCCTGCCGCCGCCCTGGACGGCGGAGGTGGCACCGTCGCGGTCCCGGGCACCGCCCGCCGGCAGCGCGGTCACCCCACTGCCGCCCAGGTTGAGCATCAGCACGCCGGCCAGGGCGGCCGCCAGGATGGACCGGGCGGTGCCGGAGCCGAACACCGAGCGTTGCCGGGGTAGCCGACCACGCAGATCGGTCAGCCGACCACGCAGATCGGTCAGCCGACCGCGCGGGTCGGGCAGACGCCGAATGCTGAAGGACATGGTCACCCCTGGATCGAGGACGGGCTGAGGGACGGAGCGAGGCAAGCGAGGGCCACGAGACCGGCGTCGGTCACGCGGAGCCATGTGTCATCGCCATCCCCTGCACGGGCACGGCGGTGCGGCGTCGACCCATTGGTCGACGAAAATTTCAGGAGAAACGAAGACGAAAATCGGGTGGACGGAAGTCACGTCGAAACGGGTCGCCCAACAAATCAGATCTCGCCTCGGCACGGCACAATGCCGCCAGGTAAGCGTTCACAGCTTCACACCCCCGTGTGCTGCTACTTGTCGATATGCCGCTGTAGGTTGCAGCACGCCCGATCGGCTGTCAAGCCGCGACCGCGGCCATTTGGCTGATCAGCGCTACGACCTGGGACGATTACTTTCCGTCAAGACTCGGGGCTTTTGATGGCTTACGTCCGTTCGATGCTCGCTCCGACCCGCTCGTTTTCGTCCATCGTGGACGATCGTGGAGCCCACCAATCGGACGGCGCTTCCGCCCGCCGGCCGCGCTTGGCAGGCGCTTCGCGGTCGTGCATGATGGGCCGCGACCGTGGCGGATTCAGCACCTGCCGAGCACAGTCCGCGCATTGTTTATGTGCCGGGCGCCGCATGCCTGTTCATCAACTACGGTCAATCTCGTCATTTTCGGGGGAGGATGAAACACACGTGTTTAAATTGACCAGAGAATCCGCACCACGGACGCTTTCTCGGCGTCGATCGCTCGCGTTGACCGCCGCGGCGCTCATCGGCGCCGCCGGCCTCGCGGCACCGCTGCCGGCGTCTCCCGCACAGGCGGCGACCGACGCCTTCAGCTGCACCGGAGCGGCGGCGTTCTTCAACTCGACCACGACCGGCACGCTCTCCCGCCGCCAGTACAGCACCCCGGGCCGCGACGGCGGCGTCTTCACCGCCGCCACCACCGTCGGCCCCGCCGGCTGGCAGACGTTCGGCCGGTTGCTGGGCGGGCCCGACGGGCGGGTCTACGGCATCAACTCGACCGGGCTCAACCGCTACCGATGGACGGGCAGCGTCTGGGAAACCGTCGACGGCAAGCAGAACTGGGTCATCAGTACGAGCTTTACGAACTACGCGACAACCGCCCTCCGCGACAAGATCACAGTGGACCAGATCGGCGACTTCTACGCCGTCGACGCCCAGGGCAGACTGCGCTGGTACCGGTACGACGAGCCGACGCGGACGTGGACCATCAACGCGCGCGTGATCGACACCGGCTGGGACCGATACAACCTGATCGTGGCCGGCGCCCCCGGCACCCTCTACGCCCGAGCGTCCGACGGCAAGCTCTACCGACACCGGTTCGACCCCGCGAGCCAGCGGTGGCTCCTCCGTGACCGCCAGGTCGGTTCGAGCGGCTGGCAGGCATTCACCAAGGGGCTCTTCTCCTCCGGCGGCGACACACTCTTCGGCATCCAGGCCGACGGCGACCTGTTCCAGTACCGCTTCCGCGAGGACAACCTGTCCTGGGCGCTGACCGCTGACCAGATCGGCACGGGCTGGGCCGGCTTCCCGAATGTCTTCACCACCACCAACACCTGCACGCAGGGGGCGATCACCAGCCCCGCGCTGCCCGCCACCCCGGTACAGCAGAACGCCCCGTTGGCGGTCGTGCAGGCCCCGCCCGCCGGCACCGCGCTCGGCAGCCTGGAGATCGCCTACAGCGACAACATCGGTCAACTGCGGCACGGGCGCGCGAACCCGGACTCGCTGTTCTCGATCCAGTGGTCACCGGTGCCCGGCACCGAGGCGTACACCGGCAAGCCGTCCCTGGTGTCGGACGCCCAGAACCGGGTCACCGTCGTCGCCCACGAGACCACCAGCAACGTGGGTTCGCTGACCCAGAAGACGCCGGCCATGCCGGACTGGAACCCGTGGCTCGCCCTCGGTGGCGCGATGCGCTCGGAGCCAGCCGCCGTCCGGCTCTCCGACGACACCCGCGCGGTCTTCGCCCTGGACGCCGACGGCGGGCTGTGGCACCGCCGGCAGGACGGCACCGCCGGGGATCTGCTCCCCTGGACGTCGCTCGGTGGCGTCGGCCTGACCGGCACGCCGGTCGTCGTGCCGGGAGTGGACGGCACTGCCACACTCCTGGTGGCCAACGCGTCCGGCGCCCTGCAGGCCGCCACGTACAAGGCCGGCGCGCTGACCACCGCCTGGACGGGGCTGGGTAGTGCGGGCTTCGTGGACACGCCCAGCGTGGTGACACTGCCCGGCCGTCGCCTGATGGTGTTCGCCCGACACACCGACGGCGTGGTCAAGAGCCAGTTGCAGAACATCGACGGCACCTGGCCCGGCACCTGGAACGCGGTCGGAGACGGCGGCATCACGCCGGTGGGGTCCCCGTCCGCGGTCCTGAGCCCCAACACCGGCCGCGTCTCGGTGTTCACGCGTACGACCGGCGACACCATCCACCACAGCCGACAGACCGCCGCCGGCTCCACCGGTTGGGGCAACTGGGCTGAGGCGACCGTACCGGGCGAGGCCTATCCGACGGATCCGACGGCCTTCGTCTTCCAGAACTCCGGCGGTACTCGACTCGGGTTCGTGAGCCGAACCGCGAACGGTTCGGTCCGGCTCTATGACATGAACGAGTCGGCCGACTCGCTCGCCACCCGGAACGCCGCATCCGGGGGCACCTCGTTCACCAGGCAGGAGATCCCGCAGCCGCGCGACAACTGACCAGGATCGGGCCGGCGGCCGTCGGGGCGACACGCCCCGGCGGCCGCATCGGCCGAGCCGGTGGTGGCGGGGGCGGCAGCGATGCGCTATCCGTGCCTGGTCAACGGGGTCACCGACCGGTCCGTGCCGTCGTAGCTGCGAGCGGCGTCGAAGGTCCCCGTCGGTCGCTGCCCACCGGCGACGCCACGAGCCAGCCGCAGGTCCGCGTTGCGGAACCGCAGGGCCAGACTCAGGTGCGGCACCCACGCGTCGGGCGCGTGCCACGGGCGGTGTCCGTCGGCCTCGGCGAGGACGTCCCAGACGGCGGCGTGCAGCGCCGTCAGCGCCGGAGTGGGTCGGACGAGCCAGACCAGTGGGGCGCTGCCGTCGAGGACGACGACCCGGTCGAGAGTGACCGGCACCGGCAGCGCGGCGTCGAACAGCTCGGCCAGGCGGCTGTCCACTCCGGGCGGGAAATCGTCGACGGCGGCGAGGGTGAGGTGCGGCCGGTTGGTCGGGTGGATGTTGCGGGCCAGGCTGGGCAACCCGGCGGCCGCCAGGCGGCCCCAGACCGCCCGGACCGCGACCTCCAGGCCGGGCGAGCAGACCAGCTCCACCGTACGCACCCCGACACGCTACCGGGGCACGCCAGGGTGACGTGGTCAGAGCCAGCCGTTGTCCCGCGCCGTGCGGACGGCCTCGGCCCGGTCGGCCGCGCCGAGCTTCTGCACGGCGGCGGAGAGGTGGTTGCGCACGGTGCCGGTGGACAGGTGCACCCGGCGGGCGATCACGGCGACCGGGGCGCCCACCTCGGCCAGCCGTAGCGTCTCCAGCTCCCGAGGGGTCAGCGGGCACGGAGGCAGGGTCAGCGCCTCGGCGGCCAGTGACGGGTCGACGTAGCGACCTCCGCCGTGCACCCGGCGGATCACGTCGGCCAGCGCCCAACCCGGCGAGCCCTTGGGCAGGAACCCCCGGGCACCTGCGGTCAACGCCTGGCGCAGGTGACCCGGACGGCCGTGCCCGGTCAGCACGACCACCGCGCAGTCGGGTCGGACCCGGGTCAGCTCGGCGGCCACCGCGATGCCGTCCAGGCCGGGCATCTCCAGGTCCACCACTGCCACGTCCGGGCGGTGCGCCAGTGCCGCGGTGACGGCTGACGGCCCGTCGGCGGCGTGTGCCACCACCTCGATGTCCGGTTCCAGGTCGAGCAGCGCGGCGACGGCGACCCGGATCAGGTCCTCGTCGTCGGCGAGCAGGACGCGGATCACGACGGCGCCGGCACTGTGGCTTCGAGGGTGAAGATCGTGTCCTCCCGGCGTACCCGCAACTCGCCCCCGGCAGCGGCGAGCCGGTCGGCCAGCCCCCGCAGGCCGTGGCTGTGCGCGTCCGGGCCACTGTCGTCGGCGCCGTCGTTGGCCACCGTCATCCTGGCCACGTCATCCTCCCGATCGATGCGGATCCGGCACCAGTCGGCCCGGCTGTGCCGCAGCACGTTGGTGCTCGCCTCGCGCAGCACCGCCGCCAGCTCGATGGCGGCGGGCTGCGGCAGATCCGCCGGTGGCGGCTGAACGGTGCAGCGCACCCCGCAGGAGCGCAGCACCCCCACCACCGCGGTGAGCTGTTCGTCGAGGTCGACGGCCCGGTAGCCGTGCACTGTCTCGCGTACCTCGCTCAGCGCGGAGGCGGCCAACCGTTGCACCTCGGCGGCTTCCCGCCCGGCCCGTTCCGCATCGACCGGGGCGAGCCGGGCGGCGAGTTCGGCCTTCAACGCGATCACCGTGAGGCGGTGCCCCAGCACGTCGTGCACGTCGCGGGCGAAGCGCAGCCGCTCCTCGGCGGCGGCCAGCCGGGCCTGGGCGGCCTGGCCCTGCCGAGCCTCGACGAGGAGGTCCCAGAACCAGACCTGGAACCCGTTGACGGCGGCGACAGCCACGCCGATCCCACCGGTCACGGCGAGGTGGCGCGGGACGGAACCGTCGGTCCACCAGGCCACCGCGACCGCCACCACCAGGACGCCGGCCGCCACCGCCAGCGCGGCCCGCCACCGCACCAGCAGCGGCGTCATGCCGATCAGTGCCGCACCGAGCCAGGCCCAGGTCGGCCACCTGCCGGCCGCCACCGGGCCCACGAGCGGAACGGTCAGCACCGCCACCCCGACCAGGCTCAGCTCGGCCCGACGCCGCCAGCGCGGGTCGAGCCACGGCGTCACGGCCGCGTACAGGACGACGGTCTGGGCGATCACGAAGGCGAGGATGCCGACCGCGCCGAGCACCACCCGACCCGGGTCGGGCTCGCGGGTCAGGCCGACCGCCGGTAGCAGGATGCTCGCCCAGAGACCGGTGGCCAGCGACACCAGCGTCGCCTGTCGGGCACGGCGCAGCCGGCGGTCCGCCCGGGGAGTCACCGCCTCGCTCGCCACGCACCGATCCTAGGACCGCGCCGCGCACGGTCCACCCATGCGAACTGTCACTGTCGCACCGTGCGGTCCGCACGCTTTTCCCGTGACGGACGGGTCTGCCGGCCACACCGGGGACACCGGCAGGGTCAAGGCATGGACAACAACCAGATGTACGCGGACAGCCTCACCGCCGTACCGTCGCCCGCACCCCTGCCCACCGAGGACCCGGCGCACCCGGACGCGCCACCGACCAGCGCGGCACCGACCAGCCGCGGCACCCGGCGGCTGCTGTGGCACCTGGGTGAGATGGCCCTGGCGATGGTCGCCGGGATGCTGCTGCTCGGGCCGTTGTGGGAGATGGCCGGCACCGCCCTGGGCGTCGCCGACGCGCTGGCCCGGCCGGAGATCGCCGCACTGGTGATGGCCACGAACATGACAGTCGGGATGACCGTGGGAATGCGCTACCGTGCGCACCACTGGCATGCGGTCGGCGAGATGGCCGCCGCGATGTACGTCCCGTTCCTGCTCCTGCTCGTGCCGTTCCGGGCCGGCGTGATCAGTGCCGACGCGCTGATGCTCGGCGGTCACCTGCTGATGATTCCCGCGATGGTGCTGGTGGCGGTCCGCCACCGGCACGAGGCGCCGACGCCGGTACGCCGGCACCCGGTAGTGGTGGCGCTCGCCCACCGCTGGCCGACCGGGCTGGCGCTGCTGATGACCGTGGACATGTGGGTCGACCCGAGCGTGCTCAGCCCGTGGACGATGCTGGTGCTCCCCGGCGGCTACCTGCTGATCGGCATGGCGCGCCGCACGCTCGGCGGGCAGGGTGTGCTCGCCACCCAACTCGCCGGACTGGCCGGTTGGGTCGCCCTGACGCTCGTCGCGGTCGTGGCCGGTGGGCGGACCGCCGCCTGGCTTGTGGCGTTCGGGTGGTTGGCGCACGCCGGTTGGGACCTGGCGCACCACCGCAACGGCCGGGTGGTGCCACGCGGCTACGCCGAGTTCTGCGGGGTGCTCGACGCGGCCCTCGCCGGAGTGATGGTGCTGGCCATCCTGACCACCGACGCCTGACCGAGGCCGCTGCCGGGGTGGTGGAACAGCCGTGGCACGGGCCCGGGAACAGCTCTTGTGGCGGTCGCCGCAACGGCCCGGACGGCGTGATGAAAGGCTTGACCCCATGAGTTCCGCACCTGCACAGCACGACGCACCGACTGACGCCACCCCCGCCGGCACCGACGAGGTGAGCGCCTTCACCGAGCTGGGGCTGCGCGCCGAGCTGCTGGGCGCGCTCGCCGCCCTCGGGTACGAGGAGCCGACCCCTATCCAGCGGGAGGCTATCCCACCGCTGCTGGAGGGTCGGGACCTGCTGGGTCAGGCGGCCACCGGCACCGGCAAGACGGCTGCGTTCGCGCTGCCACTGCTGAACCTCATGACGGCACACCGCCAGGGCGGCGACCCGGTGGCGCTGGTGCTGGTGCCGACCCGGGAGCTGGCGGTGCAGGTCTCCGAGGCGTTCCACCGCTACGGCAAGGACCTGGGCGCGCGGGTGCTGCCGATCTACGGTGGGCAGCCGATCGGGCGGCAGCTGCGGGCACTGGACAGCGGAGTCGACGTGGTGGTGGCCACCCCCGGGCGGGCCCTGGACCACATCGCCCGGGGCACCCTGCGCCTCGGCGGGTTGGCCACGGTCGTGCTGGACGAGGCCGACGAGATGCTCGACATGGGCTTCGCCGAGGACATCGAGGCGATCCTGGAGCACGCCCCGGCGCAGCGTCAGACGGTGCTCTTCTCGGCCACCATGCCGTCGCGCATCGACGGGATGGCCCGCCAGCACCTGCGCGAACCGGTCCGGATCGAGATCGGGCGGGAGCAGCAGGTCGCCGGCGAGGCGCCCCGGGTGCGGCAGAGCGCGTACATCGTGACCCGCGCGCACAAGCCGGCCGCGCTGGGGCGGGTGTTGGACGTGGAGTCCCCGACCGCGGCGATCGTGTTCTGCCGCAGCCGGGAAGAGGTCGACCGGTTGACCGAGACGATGAACGGTCGGGGCTACCGCTCCGAGGCGCTGCACGGTGGCATGAGCCAGGAGCAGCGCGACCGGGTCATGGGCCGGCTGCGGGCGGGCACCGCCGACCTGCTGGTCGCCACCGACGTGGCGGCCCGTGGGCTGGACGTCGAGCAGTTGACCCACGTCGTCAACTACGACGTGCCGTCCGCCCCGGAGTCGTACGTGCACCGGATCGGCCGGGTGGGTCGGGCTGGCCGCGAGGGCGTGGCGATCACCCTCGCCGAGCCTCGTGAGCACCGGATGCTCAAGACCATCGAGCGGGTGACCGGCCAGCGGATCACCATCGACAAGATCCCCACCGTGGCGGACATGCGTACCCGGCGGCTGGAAATGACCCAGGCGGCCCTGCGCGAGAGCCTGCTGGAGGACGACCTCGACCCGTTCCGGGTGATCGTGGAGACGTTGACCGACGAGTTCGACCTGATGGAGGTCGCCCTCGCCGCCGTGAAGCTGGCCCACGAAGTGACGTCGCCGGGCTCCGACGACGAGGAGGAGATCCCGCAGGTTCCGGTCCGCGGGCCGCGCGAGGGTCGACCGGAGACCGGTGGCCGGGGCGGCGACCGGCGCGGCGGGGGCCGGCCACGCTCCGGCGGGGGCAACACCGTTCAGGTCTTCGTCGGTCTGGGCCGACGCGCCGGGGTGCGCCCACAGGATCTGGTCGGCGCGATCACCGGGGAGACCGGCATCCGCGGCCGGGACATCGGCTCGATCGAGATCGCCGACCGGTTCTCGCTGGTGGAGGTGCCGCAGGGGGTGGCCGACGAGGTCATCTCCGGGTTGCGTTCCAGCACGATCAAGGGCCGCAAGGCCACCGTGCGCCGGGACCGCGGGGGCGACGAGCGCTGAGCACGCCGTCGGCGACCGCCGGAGTACGACGGTCGCCGACGCGGATCAGAGGGCGTACGGGCCGAAGCGGCCCCAGGCCACCACGGCGGCGAGGACGAGCAGCACCGCGCAGGTGATCGCGCCCTGGATCTCGGTGCGACGCCCGTCCCGGGAGGCCTGCTGCTGCAGAGCACGCAGGTGCACCAGGATGCCGCCGATCATGACGATGACCAGCCCGACGGCGGCGAGCGGCGTGAGCACGGTGGCGATGCCGGTGAGGGCGGGCAGCACGAGCCCGGCGGCGGCCAGCAGCTCGACCGCGCCGAGCGACTTGACCTGCGACGGCGGGACCGGGTCCACCCACCGCATCACGTCGCGCAGCTTCTCCTTGGGCTGGCTCAGCTTGGCCAACCCGACGCCGGCGAAGACGGCGGCCAGCAGGATTTGAATGATCCAGAGCACCACGTTCACGGGGGTTCCTCCAGGGGGCCGCCTCGCGGCGGTGGTGAGGTGTTTGACGGTGCAGACGAGACAGTAGCCCTCCCCCGCGTACCGAAAGGGCCCCCGCCGTCGGAAGACGGCGGGGGCCCGGATGGTCGGAGCGTCAGACCGCGAAGAGCGCCGGACCGTCGAGCGTCTTCACGTCGGCCGGGCGCAGCGCCAGGGCGAGCACGTCGGCCACGTCGGCCAGGGTGTGCACGGTCAGCGCCTCGCGCACCTCGGTCGGCAGGTCGTCCAGGTCGGGCTCGTTGCGCGCCGGGATGATCACCTCGGTGAGGCCGGCCCGGTGCGCGGCGAGCAGCTTCTGCTTCACGCCACCGATCGGCAGCACCCGACCGGAGAGCGTCACCTCACCGGTCATCCCGAACTCGGGGCGGACCGGGCGACCGGTCACCAGCGACGCCAGGGCCGTGACCATGGTGATGCCGGCGCTCGGGCCGTCCTTGGGCACCGCGCCCGCCGGGAAGTGGACGTGGATCCGGCGTCCCGCGAGGGCGTTCGGGTCGATGCCGAACCGCCGACCGTTGGAGCGCAGGTAGGAGAGCGCGATCTGCGCCGACTCCTTCATCACGTCACCGAGCTGACCGGTCAGGGTCAGCCCCGGCTCGCCCTCCATGCTTGTCGCCTCGATGAAGAGCACGTCCCCACCGGCGCCGGTGACGGCGAGGCCGGTGGCCACGCCGGGCACTGCGGTCCGCTCGGCCGACTCCGGGGTGAACTTCGGTCGGCCCAGGTAGCCGGCGAGGTTGTCGGTGCCGACGCGTACCGGCGTCGGGTCCGTCGCCAGCGTCACGGCCACCTTGCGCAGGATCTTGGCCAGGGCACGCTCGAGCTGCCGGACACCGGCCTCCCGGGTGTACTCCCCCGCGATCAGCGCGAGGGCCTCGTCGGCGACCGTGACCTCGTCGACCGTCAGCCCGGCCCGCTCCCGCTGCCGGGGCAGCAGGTGGTCGCGGGCGATGGCGACCTTCTCGTCCTCGGTGTACCCGTCCAGGGTGACCAGCTCCATCCGGTCCAGCAGGGGGCCGGGGATGGACTCCACCACGTTGGCGGTGGCCAGGAAGAGCACGTCGGACAGGTCCAGGTCGACCTCCAGGTAGTGATCCCGGAAGGTGTGGTTCTGGGCCGGGTCGAGCACCTCCAGCAGGGCGGCGGCCGGGTCACCGGCGTAGCCGGCGGCCAGCTTGTCCACCTCGTCGAGGAGCACGACCGGGTTCATCGAACCGGCCTCGCGCAGCGCGCGGACGATCCGACCGGGCAGTGCGCCGACGTAGGTGCGCCGGTGCCCCCGGATCTCCGCCTCGTCGCGGACGCCGCCGAGCGAGACCCGGACGAAGTTACGCCCGAGCGCCCGCGCCACGGACTCGCCGAGGCTGGTCTTGCCCACCCCGGGAGGACCGGCGAGGGCGAGCACCGCGCCGGAGCCGCGACCGCCGACCACGCCGAGGTTGCGCTCGGCCCGCCGGTTGCGCACGGCCAGGTACTCCAGGATGCGGTCCTTCACGTCGGCCAGGCCGGCGTGGTCGGCGTCGAGCACCGCCCGCGCCGCGGCCAGGTCGGTGTTGTCCTCGGTACGCGTGCCCCACGGCATCTCGAGCACGGTGTCCAGCCAGGTACGGATCCAGCCCGCCTCCGGGGAGGCGTCACTGGCCCGCTCCAGCTTGCCGACCTCGCGCATGGCCGCCTCGCGCACCTTCTCCGGCAGCTCGGCGGACTCGACCCGGGACCGGTAGTCGGCGGAGCCGTCCGGCTCGTCCTCGCCCAGTTCCTTGCGGATCGCGGCGAGCTGCTGACGCAGCAGGAACTCGCGCTGGGACTTCTCCAGCCCCTCGCGGACGTCACTGTTAATCTGCTCGGTGACCTCCTGCTCGGCCAGGTAGTCCTTCACCCAGCCGACAAGCAGCTCCAGCCGGGCGGTGACGTCCGGCGCGGCGAGCAGCTCGTTCTTCTGCTCCAGCGTCAGCCAGGGCGCGTAACCGGCCGAGTCGGCCAGCTCGGACAGGTCGGTCATCCGCTCCACCGCGTCGATGACCTGCCAGGCGCCCCGCTGCTGGAGCACGGAGGTCACCAGGGCGCGGTACTCGCGGGCGAGTTCACGGGCCCGACCGGCGTAGGCGGGTTCGTCGAGTTCCGTCGCCTCGACCCAGAGGGCAGCACCGGGGCCGGGCACGCCGGAGCCGATCCGGGCCCGGGACAGGCCACGGATGACGGCGGCGGGCTCACCCTCGGGCAGCCGGCCGACCTTCTCGATGGTGGCGACCACGCCGACGGGTCCGTACTCGCCGTCGATGCGCGGCACGGCCAGCAGCTTGCGGTCGCCGGTCGCCCGCGCCGCGTCGATCGCGGCCTGGGTGGTGGGGTCGAGGGTCACCGGGATGACCATGCCGGGCAGCAGCACGGTGTCGGTCAGGGGAAGTACCGGAAGAGTTGCCATCGAACACCTCGCGTTGAGTTGAGCGTGTCTCACTCAAGTAACAAAGCGTTCCCCTTGTTCCGATCTGTGACCCAGACCACTGGGCTGGTGCCGTACAGGCGGGGGTCACCAGGGGGCAGCATCGGCTCCGGCGCGTTCGCCAGCGGGTTGTCGTCGTACCGGAACTCGCCCTTGCCGTCGGGTGCGGGCCCGGACGCCCAGCGCCCCTGTGCGGCGTCGCTGCCCGAGGAGAAACCCAGGTAGGTGTAGCCGTACTCCGCGGCGAACTCGCTTGAGTCCGGGAACGCCTCCGGCACCGGCATCTCCTCCAGCCCGTCCTCCTTGAGCTGCTCGATCGCCGCCAGCCACATGTTCTGGTGCGCGGTGTCGCGGGCCAGCAGAAAGCGCAGCATCTGCTTGACGCCCGGGTCGTCGGTCATGTGGAACAACCGGGCGATCTGGAGCCGTCCCTGCGCCTCGGCGGTGACGTTGAGCTGGAAATCGGCCAGCAGGTTGCCGCTGGCGGTGATGAACGCGCCGTTCCAGGGCACCCCGTTGGAGTCGGTGGGCAGGGCCCCGCCACCGCCGTGGATGAAGTGCGCGGGGTTCTCGCCGGCGTAGGTCGCGGCGCCTCCGGGGTCCTCCGCGATCCCGTCGCTCAGCGACAGCGGCGCGCTGTCCAACAACCGGGTGATCATCGTGACGATCATCTCGACGTGGCCCATCTCCTCGGTGCCGACGTCGAGCAACAGGTCCCGGTACCTGCCGGGCAGCCGGCAGTTCCAACCCTGGAAGAGATACTGGTTGGCGACTGTCATCTCGCCCCACTTGCCGCCCAGCACCTCCTGCAACCGGCGGGCGAACGCCGCGTCCGGGCCGTCCGGTCTGGCCTCGAACTGCAGCTCCTTGACGTGGCGGAACATCCAACCTCCCGGGTACGCAGACAGGTGGCGAGGCCGTTCCCACGGCGGTGACCCGAGCGGGCCAACCGGCGTCCCGCCCGGGTCAGCGCAGCGGGCGAGCCATCGGCAGCAGCACTTCCAGCGCCACGCCGCGCGGACGCAGTCGGTGCGCCCGCACCGCTCCCCCGTCCGTCGCGACGAGCTGCCGCGCGATCCACAGGCCCAGGCCGGACATCCCGACGGCCGGCGCCGGACGCCGCAGCGCGACCAGCAGCGCGTCGTCGACCCGACCCTCGTCGGTGACCAGAATGCTCAGGCCAGGGCCGCGCACCGTGGCGTAGAGCCCGACCTGCCCATCCGGTGGCCCGTGCCGCAACGCGTTCTCCACCAGGTTGACGAGCACCTGTCGGGTTCGTCCGGCCGGCACCGGACAGGAGGCCGCCCGCCGGGTGGCCTTCGCCCGCCGACGACCGACAGGCACCAGCGCGGCGGCCTCCCGCAGGATGCCCGCCAGCGGAACGGCCGGCTGCGACTGCGGGGGCAGCGTCAGCGCGCCGGTGCCGGCGGTCGCGTCGCGCAGCAGGCGCTGCAGGTGGGCGGCCTGGTCGCGGGCCAGCTCACTGATTGCCCGCCGGTCGGCGCCTGTCAGCTCGCGACGCTCGTCGGCCAGCGCACGGGTCAGCGAGGTCAGGGTGCTGATCGGCGTCCGGAACTCGTGGCACAACACCCGCAGCAGCAGCTCCGAATCGGCCTCTGCCGTTCGCCTCCCGCCGGGTGCCGGCCCGGCGGGGCGCAATCCTCGCAGCAGGTCCCGCAAACCGTGCCGTACGCGCATCCACCCGACTCCTCTCGTTCGGTGCGAACCCGCATGATCGGTACCCGCTGGGGAACGGCCCAGACATGCCGGGAGCCTCCACCTTGCGACTCGTTGTCGTGGACGATCACCCCCTTTTCGTCCGCGGCCTGGAGTTGCTGCTCCCGATCACCACCAACGGCCGCGCCGAGGTGGTCGCCTCGACCGGCGACGCCGCCGCGGCGGCCGCGCTGGTCAGCACCTGCCGCCCCGACCTGGCCCTGGTCGACCTGCACATGCCGCCGCCCGGCGGCATCCGGGCGGTGGCCGCGATCCGGCGGACCACCCCACGGGTACGGGTGGTCGCGATGTCCGGTTCCGCCGACCCCGCGTCGGCGGTGGAGGCGCTGCGGGCCGGCGCCGAGGGGTTCCTGCCCAAGACCAGCGAGCCTGAGGAACTGCTGCCCCCGCTGCTGGCGGTCCTCGACGGCTGGGCGGTGCTGCCTGCCGAACTGCTGCGCGCGATGCTGCGGCCGACCCGCTCCACGCCCGTCGACCTGGACGGCGAGGAACAGCGGCTGCTGCGGGCGATCGCCACCGGCCGCAGCACCGTCGACATCGCCGAAGAACTGCACGTCTCCGAACGGACGGTGAAACGGATGACCGCCGCGTTGCTGCGGAAGTTGCGGGTCTCCAACCGGGCCGAGGCGGCCGCCGTCGCCGGTCACAGCGGCATCCTCGGGGAATGAAGCCTCGTCATCGGACCGATTCACGGTTTTGCTCGGTAACGGAATCGCGACGCGCCGAATGAATAGAAGGCATATTGTTGCGGATTACCGGGGTGATAGGTCAGACTTTGGACACATCCCGCCGCACACAGGGAGTAATCGGCAATGGCGAGAAAAGTAATCACGGTCCTGACCGACGACCTCGACGGTGGGAAGGCCGACCGGACGGTCGAGTTCAGTCTCGACGGCGTGGCCTACACGATCGATGTCTCCGACGAGAATGCCGGCGTCCTGCGCAAGGCGCTCGATCCGTACATCAATGCGGGTCGGCGGATCGGGCGCGGTCCGTCGGAGAGCGCGCGTTCAGTCCGGCGGCCGGGGCGACCCACCGGCGCGGGAATGGATCGGGAGCAGAACCGGGCCATCCGGGAATGGGCCGTCAAGAACGGCTACAAGATTTCCGAGCGGGGCCGCATCCCGGTAGAGGTCGTCGAGGCGTACAAGAGCCGCTGAGGACTCGACGACGGGGCCCCGCCAAAACGGCGGGGCCCCGTCGTATGTCCGGGCCGGCGAACGACGCGGCGGCCGGTCACCCCGGGCTGTCGCCCCGGGTGGCCGGCCGCCGTTGGTACGTCAGGTGTCAGTTGACGTCGATGCGCACCGAGTCGAAAGCGGGGGTCTGGTTGGCCCGCTCCATCATCGGCAGGCGGTGCGAGCCGTCACCGGCCCAGACGGAGCACTGGGCGGTACCCGACTCCGGCAGGCCCGGAATCTGGATCGTCACCTCGTCGGGCTGGGCGCCACCGCGGCCGTCCTCGGTCGCGACGAAGAACGCGGGCACCTCCTGCGGCTCCGGCGGAGCGGTCAGGCTGTCCAGCATCCGGCAGGCGGTGTGGAAGTGACCGCGGACCAGGCCCTGGTCGTTGAGGAGCGAGCTCTCCACGTAGTAGCCACCCTGGCCGGCGGCGAGGAAGCGGTCCCGGACCAGGTTGCGGGTGCTGACCCGCAGGGTGAAGGGCTGGTTCTGACCGACCTGCTCGGGGAACTGGGTGATCAGCAGCGACGGGTTGTTGGCGGCCGCGCCGACCTCACCGAACTCGGTGCTCACGCAACGGTTGCCGTTCTGGAAACCGTCGTGCGGCTGGAGCCGGCTCTCGTCGCAGTCGTTGGCGAGCACGCCGAGACCGGCGCCGGGCTCGGTGCCACCGCCGTTGTTGCCACCGCCGTTGTTGCCGCCACCGTTGTTACCGCCACCGTTGTTTCCACCGCCGGGGGTGGTGGTGGGGGTGGTGCCGCCGCCGTTGTTGCCGCCCGTGTTGCCGGTGGGCTGCACCTGGCACTCGGCGAGCTGCGCGAGGCCCTGCGGCCGGGGTCCGACCCGGTCGATTGCGGTCGTGATCCGGTCCAGCACGGCGCGGCGCTTGCCGGCCAACGGCTGGAGGATCGCGCTGCGGATGAACGCCTCACCCTTGTTGCCCTCGGCGGCCAGTCGGCGGTCCGCCTCGGCGATCTGGGTCTGCAACTGGGCGAGGTTGCGGTCCACCTCGGCCCGCGCCCGGTTCGGCACCTGCGGCAGTTTGGCCGCCACATCAGGACAGGCGATTGCGGTTCCGGTACCCACCGTGCCGTCCTTGCCGTCCTCGCACTCGGGGACCGACTGCTGTCCGTCACCCCAGTGATTACGCACCCACCGACCGTTCTGCCAGGTCCGGCTGGTCGAGCCGCCGCCGGTCGGCGCGGTCGCGCCGGGGCTCGGCTCCACGCACTGCCCCGAAGCCGGACGTGGCTTATTTGTCCGCCGGTCCTGGGCCGACGAAATCTGAGTCACGGCGACAACTCCGCCGAAGACCGCGAGCGTGCCGACAACTGCCAGCAGACGCTTGCTCCGCGCGTTGCCGGAAGGCCGGCGCGCCCGAGTGGACCTGCGCATCGAATTGCTCTCCTTCTCGATCCGGTAGTGGATTTCTGCCCTCGGCGGACCGACGGATGTGAGTTGGCACGTCGCGGCGGGGACCCGCCGTGACCCACCCGGTAATGCGTCGATGGCCGACGATGCCCTTTCTGCACCGTCTCCCGCGCCCAGCGGACGCGGATGGGGAGATCCTGTTCATTCGCGCAGGAGTACGGCGCGGCGGCCGGGAAGGTTCAACAGACGCACAGGAAATTGCCGCGACCCGACCCGGAGCCGGTGCGGAGCAGGGATCAGCAGGTGAAACGCGCGCCGGTCAGTCGGCGCAGAGGTGGTCGAAGGCGAACCCGCCGACCAGTTCGTGGCGGCGCTGGCTCAGCGCGGCAATCTGCGCGGTCCACTCGGCACGTGGCAGCAGGTCCGCTACCGCGTTCTCCCGCAGTCGCTCGCCCACCGCGACGGCGGCGAGGTCCTCGGCCAGCCGGGCCGCGTCGATGCCGCAGGAGAAGCGGTGTTCGGTCACCGAGACCCGCTCGACGAGGCACGCGTCGGGGCGTACCTGCACCCAACTCCACCCCTGCGCCGGGCCGTCCACCCAGCGGACGTGCAGCCCGCGCACGATCGGGTCGGCCACCTGCCCGGCCACGTACGCCTCGACAGCCGCCGCGCGGGTCAGCGCGCCGAGGTCGTTGACCGGCCCGGTACGCCCGTCCGGCAGCCGGCCCAGGATGTCCCGGAAGCCCACCGGCTGCGGTTCGTTCCCGGCGGGGGTGGCCCCGGCACCGCCTTCGGCATAGGCGCGTGCGTCGATCACGTACTCGACCAGGCGACGGCCGTGTTCGGTGGCCCGCAACGTCGGCGAACCGATCCGCAGCACGGGCAGGCCGGCGGCCGCGCTCACGGCGTCCTTGAGTCGCTCCACGCGCTGTTCGGCCGAGCCGGCGGACGGCACCGGGCCGATCTCCACGGCGACGACCGGACGGCCGGTGTCGGCGGCATAGACCACGAAGTCGAAGCTGGCGCGGCTCGCCGAGGTCCACTGGCTGCCGGTGACACCGGGTGGGCGGCCGTGGACCAGATCACTGAGCCGGCGTGCCGACAGGATCCGGTGGTCGGCGCGGCTGAGCAGCGCGTCTCGCCCCGCCTCGGCGGGCATCGCCCGCAGCCAGCCGCGGTCGTCGCTCCCGATGCTCGTCATCTGCCTGATCCATCCGCCGGTCGGTCGAGCCGGGCCGAGTCTAGGTGGTCGATCATGGGCCACCGACTTCCGGTGTGACCGGGATCACAGCAGCGCCGACGTTCCAGGGATGGCCGCCGGGTGTATCCAGCCACCGCCGGTACCGGACCGGCCCGGAGGTGTGACCATGTCGCGACAGCAGTTCGGCTTCCTCGCCGGGTTCCTCGCCGTGGCGGTCTGGGCGCTCGCCGGCATCGGCGTGGCCGCCCTCGCCGTGCTCGCCGGCCTGCTCGGCTGGCTTGTCGTCCGGGTGCTCGACGGCGACCTCGCGGTGACAGGTCTCGGCGACGCTCGGCGACGCCGATGACCACCCGCCCGTCGACGGGGACGAAACCCGGCACCGGCCTGACCGACTCGGCCCTCCGACCGGCCGACGCGGCGCACATCGCGCGGATCGCCGTACAGGCGGCCAGCCTCGTGCCGGGAGTGTCCGTCGTCCGCCCGGCGGCGGTCCGCCTGGACGAGCGGTCCGTCGGACTCGACCTGCACCTGATCACCTGGTACGGACACAGCGTGCCGACGATCGCCGAGACGGTCCGGGCGGTGGTCGCCGACCGGGTGACCGCCCGGACCGGGCTCAGCGTGGCGGTGGTGACCGTCACCGTGGACGACCTGCTCGTCCCCGGCGTCGACTCCTCCGGAGCCGGCACCGCCGTCCCGGAGGACGGCTGAGATGCGCACCGCCAACCGGCTCGCCTCACTGCTGCTGGCCGCCGCCCTGCTCATCGGCGGCGCGGCGGTAGCCGTCCAGGCGTTGCTGCTCACCCTGCACCGTCCGACGCCGCTCGACAGCACCGGCTGGTTCGACGCGCTGAGTAGCACCCGGTGGGGCGACCCCACGGTCCGGGCCGTGGCCGGCGGGGCGCTCCTGCTGGGCCTGGCCCTCCTCGTCGCCCAGCTGCGCCGCTGGACGCCGGTCCGCCTGCGCGCCGACGAACGCGACGGCTGGCACCTGCACCGGCGCTGTGTGGAGCGGCGGCTCGCGGACGCCGCCAGCGCGGTGCCGGGCGTCCGCCGCGCCCGGGTCCGGGTCCGACGGCGCGGCGGCCAGTGGCGTCCCCGGGTTCGCGCCACCGGCGACCCGGCGGCCCGGGCGGAGATCGAGTTCGCCGTGCACCAGGAGCTGCACCGCCTCACCGCGCCCCGCCCGGGCCGGATCGACGTCCGGCTGCTGCCTCGACGGCGGCCGGCGTGACCAACGCCGGGCACCGACTACTGTGGACCATCATCGCGCTGCTGCTGGTGGCGGGCGGCGCGGCGGCGCTGGCGGCCAGCCTCGGCACGCTGCCCGGCGCTGACCCGGCGGCGGTGCTGCTCAGCGCCAATCTGGTCGACCGGTGGCGGATGGCCGCGCCGTGGAGCACCCTGGCCGCGGCGGTCGCCGGGGCGCTGTTCGCGCTGGCCGGGCAGCGCCTGCTGGCCCGGGAACTGCGCGGCCCGGGCGGCACGCTGCGCGGCATCCTGAGCCGCACCGGACGCCGGCCGGGCCGGACCCGGCTGGCCGCCGACGTTCTCACCGACGCGCTGGAACGCGACCTGACCGGCAACCCCGGGGTACGCCGGGCCCGGGTGGTGCTCACCGGCGCGCCACCACACCCCGACGTGTGGATCCGGGTGGACCTCACCGCCGACGCGCCGGCCGCCGGCGTACGCGAGCACGTTCGCGCCGCGGTCCGCCGATTCGCGGCGACGACCGACTGCCAGCCCGCGCACCTCGACGTGACGGCCCGCATCGAGCCCGGCCACCCCTGACCCGACACTCGCCCGCAGGGCATGATCGGTGCGGGCGGCGAACGGAGGTACGCGGGTGCGGGTGGTGTCGTTGGTGCCGTCACTGACCGAGGCGGTGGCGCTGACCCTGCCGGGAGTCCTGGTGGGCGCCACCGACTGGTGCAGCCACCCGGTCGGGCTCGACGTGGCCCGGGTCGGCGGCAGCAAGTACCCCGATCTGGACCGGGTTCGCGCGCTGCGGCCGGACCTGGTGCTGCTGAACGTGGAGGAGAACCGCCAGGCTGACGCCGAGGCGCTGCGCGCTGCCGGCGTACCGGTGCGGGTCACCTATCCGCGTACCGTTCCCGGCGCGTTGACCGAGCTGGGCGACCTGCTGACCGAACTGGGTGCGCCGACGGAGCCGGCCTGGCTGCGCGCCGCCCGACGGGCGTGGGCCACGCCACCCCGGCCGGCCGCGACCCGCCGCGCGGTGGTGCCGGTCTGGCGTCGGCCGTGGGTGGTGCTCGGCGGCGACACGTTCGCCGGCGACGTGCTGCGCCGCCTCGGCGTGGTCAACGCCTACGACGAGCACCCCGAGCGCTATCCCCGCCCGGCCCTCACCGAGTTACGCGAACAGGCGCCCGACCTCGTGGTGCTGCCCGACGAGCCGTACCGGTTCACCGCCGACGACGGGCCGGAGGCTTTCCCCGGCGTACCGTGCGCCCTGCTCTCCGGGCGGCACCTCACCTGGTACGGCCCATCCCTGGCCGAGGCGCCCACGCTGCTCGCCGACCAGCTGTCCCGGCCGGTGCTGGTCGGCTGACCCTGCCCGGCGGCTCTGCACGGGCCGGCGGCTGACTCAGCCGGCGGGTCGGCGGCGGGCGGCCAGGGTGCTGGCGCCGATGGAGACCGCCAGGGTCAGCACCACCACGGCGAGGGTCAACCAGACCGGCAGCTTGCCCACCGGCGTCTCGGCGAGAATCAGCTTCAGCCCGGCGAAGGCCAGCAGCAGCGCGAGCCCGTACCGCAGGTAGCCGAAGTGACGCAGCAGGCCGGCGAGGCAGAAGTAGAGGCTGCGCAGCCCCAGGACGGCGAACGCGGTGGCCGTCCAGACCAGGAAGGTGTTGGTGGTGATGGCGAGGATCGCCGCCACCGAGTCGATGGCGAAGACCACGTCGGTGGCCTCGATGGCGACGAGCGCCACCAGCAGCAACGTCGCCACGCGCCGACCGGCCACCCGGGCGGTGAACCGGTCGCCGTGGTACCGGGCGTCGGTGGGCACCAACCGCCGGAACAGCCGGACCACGACGTTGCGTTCCGGGTCGACGTCCGGCTTCCCGCGTACGGCCAGCCGCCAGCCGGTCCAGATCAGGAACGCGCCGAGCACGAACCCGGCCCAGGTGAGCCGGTCCAGCAGTTCGGCACCGGCGAAGATGAACAGCAGCCGGAAGACGAGCGCCCCCACCACACCCCAGAACAGCACCTTGTGCTGGTAGCCCGGCGGCACCTGGAAGTAGCCGAAGAGCAGCGCGAAGACGAACACGTTGTCCACCGAGAGCGCCTTCTCCAGCAGGTAGCCGGAGAAGTACGCGATGGCCGGGTCACCGCCGAGGCCGAACCAGACGACCAACCCGAACAGCAGACCCGCGCCGATCCAGATGGCGCTCCACAGCAGCGCCTCACGGAGCCCGATGACGTGGTTGTCCCGGTGCAGAAGCACGTCCACGGCGAGCATCACCGCGATCACCGCGCCGACCGCCGCCCAGGCCCACAACGGGACCGCGACCGTCGCCTCAGCCACCGACGCCCTCCGCATCGACCACGGTGCACCGCCCGTCACCAGGCCGGCCCGCCCAGTCCGAGCCTAGGTGAACACCCGACCCCGACATCGGCGGTCCGGCCAAGTCGACTCGGAGCAGGCGGCGGGTCCGCCGCACATCGGTGAGGGGTGATCCGGCAGGATCGACGGTGACCGGACACATCACCCAACACGGCAGGAGATCCCCGCATGACCCAGGCAGCAGGCGCCCAATCGGGTAAGCCGGAGGTTGGTCCGATCGAGGGTGCACCGCCGGCCGACCTCGTGATCGAGGACATCACCGTGGGCGACGGCCCGCAGGCCGAGCCGGGCCAACTGGTCAGCGTGCACTATGTCGGCGTGTCGCACTCCACCGGCGGCGAGTTCGACTCGTCCTGGAACCGGGGCGAGGCGTTCGAATTTCCGCTCGGCGGCGGTCAGGTCATCGCCGGCTGGGACCAGGGCGTCGCCGGCATGCGCGTCGGCGGTCGCCGCCGCCTGACCATCCCGCCGCACCTGGGGTACGGCGACCGGGGCGCCGGCGGCGTCATCAAGCCGGGCGAGACGCTCGTCTTCGTCGTCGACCTGCTCGGCGTGAGCTGACCACACTGTCGGGGTCGCCGGCGCACGCCGGCGGCCCCGCATCACGCCCGGTGCAGCGGCCCACCTCGCCGAGCGGGGTCAGGCCGCCAGTTGCAGGTCTGTGGTCGCCACCACCGGGCGACGCGCGGCCTCGAACCCCGCGGCCGGCTGGCGACGCGCGGCCTCGATCGCCGCGGCCGGCTCCAGAATCGGCATCACGCGGTGCAGCCCGCTGACGCGCAGCACCCGCGCCACCACCGGGCTCGGGTCGACCAGGACCAACTCGCCGCCGCAGGCCCGCACGCGCAGATGCGCGGCGAGCAGCGTGCGAACGCCGGCGGCGGAGAGCAACCGCAGCCCGGACAACTCCAGTTGAAGGACCGGGCGGGCCGGCGCGGACCACAGCGCGGACCGGAACGCGGCCACCGTGGCGATGTCGATCTCGCCGGCCACCCGCATGAGGACCATCCGGTCACCCACGCTGACCTGCACGTCGAGCCGGTCGCTGTGCTCTTCCATGCCCAGAAATCTAGCCCCCACCACCGACACTTTCGCCCCTCCACGGAGTGATTCCGGGTACGTCCAGGGGCATACCCCGAGGTGCTCCACGTCCCTCTCGGGGTGGAGTCGGGGTCCGGGCGGCGCGCCGCGCGGGCGCGGAACCCGGTGATCGGCCGACACCGGGGTGGAGAATAGGTCGATGCTGATCCCCCGGCCCCGGCCGCCCCGGCTGATCCGTCCCGTCCGCGAGCCGGCCACCAGCCCTCCGGCGCTCGCCGGGGCGTGGGCCCCCACCGACCGCCGGCTCGACCACGCCGAGCTGCTGCCCCTCCCCGCGGGCGCTGTCGGCCCCGAGGACGTGCTTGTCGACGGTTCCGGGCGGGTGATCAGTGGCGACGAGGACGGTCGGCTCTGGTGGTGGCCGGTCGACGCGTCGGCCGGCACCCGACCCCGACTGCTGGCCGAGACCGGGGGCCGTCCGCTCGGCATCGAACTGGACCCGTCCGGCGAGGCCCTGGTGGTCTGCGACGCGTACCGCGGGTTGCTGCGGGTCACGCCGGACGGCGCGGTACGCGAACTGACCGGGACGGCACCCCCGGTGCACCTGGCCAACAACGCGACGGTGGGCCGCGACGGCACCATCTACTTCACCGACAGCTCCGACCGCTTTCCGGTCTCCCACTGGAAACGGGACCTGCTGGAGCACCGCCCGAACGGTCGGGTGCTGGCGCACCATCCGGGCAGCGGCCGCACCGAGGTGGTGACCGAGGGGCTGTACTTCCCCAACGGGATCGCGCTGACCCCGGACGAGTCGGCGCTGATGCTCGTGGAGACCAGCACCCACCGCCTGCTGCGCGTCGAGCTGAGCGGCAACGTGCGGGTCCTCGCCGACCTGCCCGCGTACCCGGACAATCTCGCCTCGGTGGGTGACGGGACGTACTGGATCGCGCTGCCCAGCCCACGGGTGCCGATCGCCGAGCGGCTGCTGCCCCATCCGCGGCTGCGTCAGATCGCCGCTCTGCTGCCCGACGCGATGCAGCCGCAGCCACGCCGCTACGGGCTGGTCGCGCTTGTCGATGGCACTGGCACGGTCCGCCGGACACTGCACGGTCCGAACGGGCACTACTCGATGATCACCGGGGTACGCCAGCACGGCGATCACCTCTGGCTGGGCAGCCTGACCGGCTCCGGGGTGGCCCGCGTACCCCTGGGGTGATGGCCGGAGTTGCGGGCGGCGACGGGGCCGGTCCGCCGTTGTGGCGGGCCGGCCCTGTCCTGCCGCGAGCGGCGTGTCAGCGGCCGCTGACCGAGGGTGCCGGGGCGGGTGATCCGCCGGCCACCGCGCCGGGATGCGCCGGGGCCACCGGTGCGGGCTTGAGCCCGGGCGGCACCGGCAGGGCGCTGCCCCGGGCGAACTCGTCCCAGCTCACGTTCCAGGCGGTCCAGCCGTTGCCCGGCTGCAACTCCACCTCGGTGCCCTTGACGGTGACCAGGTCACCGACCTGCGTCACCCCCATCAACCAGTCCGCAGCGGTGGCGGAGACGTTCGCGCAACCGTGCGAGACGTTGGTGTTGCCCTGGTCCCCCTCCGACCAGGGGGCGGAGTGGATGAACTCGCCGCCCCAGGTGTAGCGCTGGGCGTCGTCGACGTCGACCACGTAGCCACCGTCCGGCTCACCCCGGGTGTCGAAGGTGACCCGTTCGTGCTTCTCCATGATCACCATCTTGCCGCTGGAACTCGGCGTGCTCGGCTTGCCCAGGCTGACCGGGATCCGGCGGACCTGCTTGCCGTCACGCAGCACGGTCATCTGCTTGGTGGCGTTGTCGATCTCCAGCGAGACCTGTCGTCCGATCTTGGAGGTCGCGGTCCGCTCGGCGTCGCCGACCCGGTCCTTTCCGATCGGCAGACCCTCCAGACCGGCCCGGACGCTGATGGTGGTGCCCGGCTTCCAGAAATCGGGTGCCCGGTAATAGACCTGAGTTCCATCCTCAAGCCACGACCATGTGCCCGGCTGCGGCGGATTGGTCTTTACGAACAACCGCCGTTGGACATCCGCTCTGGCCCCTTTCGGAATTCCCGGGTCGAACGCCACCGTTACCGGCATCGCCGTGCCGTACGTCCGATTGCCGTTGAAATAGAGGGTGCTGGTGATCTGCGGTTTGGTCGATTTGGCCATCGTCGTGAACGTGGTGGTGCGGGTGGTGGTGGCACCGGAGTCACCGGTCGCCGTCACCTCGGCGGTGTAGGTCCGTCGCGGTTGCAGCGGAGCGCTCGGCACCCAGCCGGAGCCGTCCTCGCGCGGCTCGGCGTTGACCTGCTTGCCCTTGTCGTCGGTGAGGCGTACGCCGGTGACCCGCCCGCCCTTGACCATGGTGCCCACCTCGGCACTGACCGGGACGTCCCGGGCCTTGTCCCCCGGTGTCACGGCGAGTTCCGGCGGGGCGTGCTTCTTGGCCGAGCCGGTGGCCGACCCCCGGTCGGCGGTGCACGCACCCAAGACGAGTGGTGCGGCTGCGATGGTTACCGCCAACAGCGTCAATCGCCGCCTAGACGTCATGTTCAGTCCCCCCGTTTTCGGCTTCCCTCCGCCACATTCTGACCTGCCCAACAGGAGTATCCGCCGTATTCAGAAATAATCGTCAGCGCATTTACCGGCGCATTTTCCGACAATGTTCCAGTTGACGGAACAGGTGTTCAACCGACCCGTGTCATGCGCTTTGCTCCGCTTGAGCGACGCAACGTCGACTGTCCGAATGGTGGGGGGCGGCGGCCCTGAGGGCGTGCCGGTGCGGATCCAGCGCCAGGGCGAGCCGGGCCGGGGGGCGAGCCGGCGGGCCTGGGCGGCGAGACAGATCGCCCTCGGGGCGGTGGGGCCCGGGAAGTAGAAGGTCACGGCCCGTGGCGCACCTCGTGGACGGACTTTTGTCGGCTGAAGCGAAACTTCTGCCGAACGCGACGAAGCTTTGCCTTCGTCCGGAGGCAAGGGTAAGGTCACGATCTAGATAGAGGGTTGCCCATTCGTCGATCAACTTACCGCCACCTCTGCCGGGTCGCCGCGTTCCGCTCCCGATGGGTCCGGGCCGCACCCGAGCGCCGTCCCTCACCGTCCAGCCGGAGCCCGCCTCCGGCCGGTTCGGCGCGCCCGGCAGACGGCAGTCAGGTCGACCGCCGCCGACGGCGTACCAGCCGTCAGGAAGGGACCACCACCATGGATCAACAACTCAACCGACCGGGGCCGACACCGGCGTCCGAGCCGGTCAGCCGGCGTGGAGTGCTTCGCGCCGCGACCGTCTCCGCGGCCGCCGTCGGCGCCGTCGGCCTCCTTGGCGGCCCGGCCGCCGCCGCGCCCGCCGCGTCCGGCGGGCAGGCCCAGGGCCGCCGCCGGGTGCCGGTGGACCGGATCAGCATCCAGCTCTACACGCTGCGTGATCAGCTCGCCGCCGATCTGCCCGGCAGCCTGGACGCTCTGCGCCGGATCGGCTACCGGCGGGTGGAGCACGCCGGTTTCGTCGGACGCACCGCCGCGCAGTTCCGGGCCGCGCTCGACGAGGCCGGGCTGCGTTCCACCTCCGGGCACGTCGGCATCCCGCAGCCGTTCAACGACGCCACCTGGGAGCAGGCCCTCGCCGACGCCAACGTGGTGGGCTGCAAGAAGATCGTCCACCCGTACTTCGGTCGGGACGCGAGCGGTCAGCCGATCCGGGACCCTGCCGTCTACCGTGCCCTGGCGCGCGACCTGAACCGTGCCGGTCGGCTCGCCGAACGGGCGGGGCTCGACTTCGGCTACCACAACCACCAGCTCGAGTTCGTGCCGCTGACCGGCGGCTCGACCGGGTTCGACATCCTCAGCGCGCAGACCGATCCCCGGCTGGTCCACTTCGAGCTCGACCTCTACTGGACCTGGCGGGGCGCGCATGACCCGGTCGACGTGATCCGGGCCAACCGCGGCCGGATCCGCCAGGTGCACGTCAAGGACCTCGACGTCGAGGGTGGCTTCTCCGACCTCGGCGACGGCGTCATCGACTTCGGCCGCATCTTCGCCCACGAGCGGGAGGCCGGCATCGAGGAGTACATCGTGGAGCGTGACGACGCGGGCACCGCGCCGCGCTCCCCCGCCGACGCCCTGGACACCGCTCGCGTCGGCTTCGACTACCTCGCTTCACTTCGGTACTGAAACCACCCCGGGGGACATACCTGATGAACAGGACCGCATTCGCGTCCGCACTGCTGCTGGTGACGGCCGGCCTGGCCGTACCACCGTCGGCAGCGGCCGCGGCGCCGGCCGCACCGCCGGACAGCAGTTTCCAGAAAGTGACACTCAACGACTTCCCGGGCGAGCCGATGAGCCTCGCCGTCCTGCCCGACCTGCGGGTGCTGCACACCTCCCGTACCGGTGAGGTCCGCATCCACGACCCGCGCACCGGGCTGAACACCCTCGCCGCCGACATCCCCGTGTACGAGCACGACGAGGAGGGGTTGCAGGGGGTCGCCATCGACCCGAACTTCGCCCAGAACAAGTGGGTGTACCTGTACTACTCGCCGCCGCTGGACACGCCGGTGGACGACCCGGCGACCCCCGGCGTCAACGAGGGGGACGCGCCGGAGACCGGCACCGAGGCGGACTGGCAGCGGTTCAAGGGCGCGCTGCGGCTGTCCCGGTTCAAGCTGGACGGGCAGAGGCTGAACCTCGCCAGCGAGCAGCAGATCATCGACGTGCCCACCGACCGGGGCATCTGCTGCCACGTCGGCGGCCAGATCGACTTCGACAGCAAGGGCAACCTGTACCTGTCGACGGGTGACGACACCAACCCGTTCGCCTCCGACGGCTACATCCCGATCGACGAGCGGGCCGACCGCAACCCGGCGTACGACGCCCAGCGCACCTCGGCCAACACCAACGACCTGCGCGGCAAGCTGCTGCGGATCAAGGTGAAGGCCGGTGGTGGTTACACGGTGCCGGCCGGCAACCTGTTCAAGCCCGGCACGGCGCAGACCCGCCCGGAGATCTACGCGATGGGGCTGCGCAACGCGTTCCGGTTCGCCGTCGACAAGCGGACCGACGACGTGTACGTGGGCGACTACTCCCCGGACGCCTCCAACCCGAACCCGGAGCGCGGGCCGGCCGGGCACGGTCGGTGGATGCGCGTCGACAAGCCGGCGAACTACGGCTGGCCGTACTGTGTGACGCCGACGATCGCCTACCGCGACTACGACTTCGCCACCGGCGAGTCCGGTGCCAAGTTCAACTGCAAGCGCCCGGTCAACGACTCACCGCACAACACCGGCAAGCGGCAGCTGCCGCCGGTCGAGCAGCCGGAGGTCTGGTACCCCTCCGCGGCGTCGGGTGACTTCCCGCAGTTGGGCACCGGCGGCATCGGCCCGATGGGCGGCCCGGCGTACGAGTACGACGGGACCAGCACGTCGCGTACCCGCTGGCCGGCCTACTACGACGGCGTGCCGCTGTTCTACGAGTGGACCCGCGACTACATCAAGGAGTTCCGCCTGGACTCCGACGGCGACGTCGCGGACATCCGTCCGGTGGTGCCGTCGCTGGTGGTGGACAACCCGATGGACATGGAGTTCGGCCCGGACGGCGCGCTCTACGTGCTGGAGTACGGCGACGGCTACTTCGCCGAGAACCCGGACGCGCAGCTGTCCCGGATCGACTTCGTGCGCGGCAACCGGACGCCGATCCCGAAGATCAGCGGCACCCCGACCGTCGGGCAGGCCCCGCTGACGGTCGCGTTCTCCAGCGCCGGCACGACCGACCCGGACGGTGACAAGCTGAGCTACGCGTGGGACTTCAACGCGGACGGCTCGGTGGACAGCACCGCGCCGAACGCGAGCTGGACGTTCCCGGAGAACGGCTCGTACACGCCGACGTTGAAGGTGACCGACCGCACCGGACGGTCCGCCTCGGCGTCCCTGCCGCTGGTGGTCGGGCCGACCGCGCCGATCGTCGAGTTCGTCGCGCCGGTGGCCGGGCAGCCGTTCCAGTTCGGTCAGACTGTCGCGTACGAGGTGAAGGTCACCGACGACCTGCCGGTGGACTGCTCCCGGGTGAAGGTCACCTACGTGCTCGGGCACGATGAGCACGGGCACCCGCTGTCCACCTCGACGGGTTGCTCCGGGACGATCCCCACCTTCCTGGACGGGGGGCACAGCGGCGCGGACAACCTGACCGCAGTGTTCGTCGCGGAGTACACCGACGCGCCGACCGACCCGGGCGTACCCCCGCAGTCCGGCTCGGCGACGGTGGTCCTGGATCCGACCCCGGCGGTGGCCGGTCTGGCCGGCTGACCAGCTCAACCAGCGCAGCGGCGGCGGCCGGATCACTCCGGCCGCCGCCGCACGTCGTTCAGCTCCACGGTGTCGCCGGGCGGCCTGGTCCAGACGGCGGCCGGCGGACGCTCAGCTCCAGTCGCTGTCCACGTGGTTGTCCCGCCACCGTCCGCCCACCGGCGGCGTGTCCAGTCGCATCCCCTCGTCGGCGTTGCCGGCCAGGTCGTTGTCCTCGACCCGGCAGTCCACACAACTGCCACGCCCGGTGATCCACAGTCCGTGCGTCTGGGTCTGGTTGTCGTGGTTGTCCCAGATCCGGTTCCCCCGAATGGTGGCCGAGTCGAACGGCGCGTCGATGGTGATGCCGGCCCGCAGTTGGGGTGCGGCGGCCAGTTCGTATCCGCAGCCCGGCGGTGGCACGTTCCCGCTCCAGGCGGTGAAGGCGTCCGGGCGGACCGGGGCGAGGGTGAGTTCGTCGCCGGTGTTGGAGGCCACCATGGCGACGGCCTTCCCGACCCGCAGGACCTTGCCCCGGTGCCCGTCGTGCGGCCAGTTGGCCGACCGGTCCACCAGGCACCGCTCGCTGTAGCGGACCGCGTCGCCCGCGCCCCCGGTGCCCTCGCCGTACTGCCGCCCGTTGTTGCGGATCCGGTTGTTGAGCAGCACCGCGTCGGTCATCTGATGGTCGATCCGGACGGCGTCGAGGCCGTTGCCCCAGAACTCGTTGCTCTCGATCACCACGTCCCGGATCGAGCCCCGGTAGCCGCGCCCGAGGTCGTGCGCGTGATAGCCGTGCCGGCCGTTGCCGCTGATCCGGTTGCCCCGGACGGTGTACGGGCCGGGGCTGTTGCCGATGCTGACCCCGTCGCACAGGTTGCCGTCGATGACGCAGTCGGTGAGCAGCCCACCCCGGCCGGCCACGGACGACGTCCCCTGCGCCGACACGTCGAAACCGGCCTCCAGGTTCCCGGTCATCGTGCACGCGGAGACGATCAGGCCGTCGGCGCCCCAGTCGGAGATGCCGAAGCGGTTGCCCTGACTGTGGCAGCCGACGATGCGGTAGCCCCGCGGCGGCGCCCAGTAGTCCTTCTGCAGCTCCAGGAAGATGCCGTTGGTGCCGTTGGCCAGGGCTGTGCAGTTGGCGATGGTCAGCCGCTCCACCGCGCCCCAGCCGCCGATGCCGATCCCGATGCCGGCGCCGCCGATCTGCTCGCCGTTGTCCAGTCGGCCACAGCCGACCACCACCACGCCGTCGATCAGGGAATCCTGGAGGAAGTCGCAGCCCAGCCCGGTGGCCGCGGTGTGGTGGATGTAGAGGTTGCGGAAGACGCCCCGCACCACGTACTGGAGGCCGAGGCCCTTGGCCAGGTAGTTGTACTCGGCCATGGCGACGCCGGAGCCGTCGATCTGGAAGTCGGAGAAGGTGCAGTCGGCGATGTGCCGGTCCCGGTCGGCGCCGTGCTGCACTGTGGTCCAGAAGGCCAACGGGGTCGGGTCGGCCCGGTTGCCCTCGTTGCTGAGCATGAACCGGGTCGCCGCCGGTCCGGCCCCGATCAGCGACACACCGCTGCGCCACACCGTGCCCGCGTCCCGGATCGAGTAGATGCCCGGCGGGCAGTAGATGACCCGGGCCCGCCCGTCCGAGGCGTATCCGTCGCCGAGGCGGTCCACGAGGGCGGCCAGCGCCGGCTGGTCGTTGGTCGAGCCGTCACCGGTCAGCCCGTACTCCAGCGCGTCGCAGTAGAGCGGCGCGCCGGCCGAGGCGGGCCGTCGTACCCGGACCGCGTTCAGTAGCAGCTCGTTCGCCACGGCCACAGGCCGGCTCCCTTCGACGCGTTCGGTGCGCTCCGGCGGGGCCGACTTCCCGGTGCGGCCGCCGGGAAACCCCGGCCCGACCACACCGCCGGGAAACCCCGGCCCGACCACACCGGCCGGGAAACCCCGGACGCGCGCTCGGCCCCGGCGCCGCACGGGCAGCGCCGGGGCCGAGGGGGTACGCGTCAGACGGCGGCGATCAGCAGCGCCGGGCGCTCCACGCAGTCGGCGACGTGCCGCAGGAAGCCACCGGCCACCCCGCCGTCGCAGACCCGGTGGTCGAAGGTGAGGCTGAGCTGGGTCACCTTGCGGACGGCGAGTTGCCCGTCGACCACCCACGGCTTGTCCACGATCCGCCCGACACCGAGCAGGGCCGCCTCGGGGTGGTTGATGATCGGCGTGGAGCCGTCGACGCCGAACACCCCGTAGTTGTTGAGGGTGAAGGTGCCGCCGGTGAGCCGGGCCGGGGGCAGGCTGCCGGCTCGCGCGGCGGCGGTGGTCGCCGCCAGTTCGGCGGCCAGCTCGGCGGTGGTGAGCCGCTGGGCGTCGCGCAGCACCGGCACCAGCAGACCCCTGTCGGTCTGCGCGGCGATGCCGAGGTGCACCCCGGCGGACTGGACGATGTGCTGCGCCTCGGTGTCCACCCGGGCGTTGAGCTGCGGGAACCGGCGCAGCCCGCTGAGGCAGATCCGGGCCAGCAGGGCCAGGATGCTCACCGGCGCGTCGGGTGTCGCAGCGTTGATCGCGGCTCGGGTCTCCAGCAGGCCGGTGGCGTCCACGTCGACCCAGATGGTCACCTCCGGGATCTCCCGCCGGCTGCGGGAGAGCTTGTCAGCGATCACCTTGCGGACGCCGGTGAGCGGGACGATCACGTCACCGTCACCGTCACCGACCGCTGCGGACGCGACCTGTGGGTCCGGGACGGCGGCGAGCCGGGCGGCGGGCACGGTCAGCGCGGCCTCCACGTCGGCGCGGCGGATCACGCCCCCGGGCCCGGTGCCCCGTACCGTGCCGAGGTCGACGCCGTGCTCACGGGCCAGCCGCCGCACGATCGGCGAGATGACCAGAGCGGTCGGCCCCGGGACCAGGGCGGCGACGGCCCGATCACTGCCCGCGGTCGCGGCGGTGCCGCCGGTCTCGCCGGCGTCGGCGAGGGCGGCGTCGGTCGGCTCGGGGGCCACCGCCAGGCGGGGCCGACGCCGACGGCGGGCGGCATTGCCGTGGCCGGTGCCGTACCCGATCAGCACGTTGCCGGACCCGGCCCGCTCCTCCTCGCGGTAGGTGGCGTGCCCGGCGGGCTCGTCACCCCCGTCCAGCGGCGCGATGGTGATCAACGGTTGGCCGACCGGGCGTACCTCACCGGCCGCGCCGTGCAGGGTGACCACCCGGCCGGCGTACGGGCAGGGCACGTCGACGACCGCCTTGGCGGTCTCCACCTCGACGACGCTCTGGTCGACGGTGACCACGTCACCGACGGCGACCCGCCACTCGACGATCTCGGCCTCGCTCAGCCCCTCACCCAGGTCGGGCAGGAGGAAGACCTGCGTCCGTTCGACGATGGTCATGCCGCCGCCCAACGCGCGTCCGGCTGGTCGTCCCACTGCAGGCGGGCCACCGCGTCGAGCACCCGGTCCACGCCGGGCAGGTGAGTGTGCTCCAGCATCGGCGCCGGGTACGGGATGTCCAGCCCGGCGACCCGCAGCACCGGGGCGTGCAGCGCGTGGAAGCAGCGCTCCTGCACCCGGGCGGCGATCTCCGCGCCGACGCCCGCGAAACCGGGCGCCTCCTGGATCACCACGCACCGGCCGGTACGCCGGACCGAGGCGGTGATGGTGGCGTCGTCGAACGGCACGATCGTGCGTACGTCGACGACCTCCAGGTCCCACCCCTCCTCCCGGGCGGCTTCGGCGGCCTCGAGCGCGACCGGCACCGCCGGCCCGTACGCCACCAGGGTGGCGTCGCGTCCGGGCCGGCGCACCACGGCCCGGCCGAACGGCGCGGTGCGGACCGGAAGCTGCGCCTCGTCGCTGGCGAAGTAGAGCTTCTTGGGCTCCATGAAGACCACCGGGTCGGGGTCGTCGATCGCCTCGCGCAGCAGCGAGTACGCGTCCTCGACGGTCGCCGGGGTGACCACCTTCAGGCCGGGGGTGTGCGCGTAGTACGCCTCGGACGAGTCGCAGTGGTGCTCGACCCCGCCGATCCCGCCCGCGTACGGCACGCGGATGACGATCGGCACGCTCAGCGCGCCCCGGGTGCGGTTGCGCAGCTTCGCCACGTGCGAGGCGATCTGTTCGAACGCCGGGTACGCGAACGCGTCGAACTGCATCTCGACGACCGGGCGGAGGCCGGACATGGCCAGGCCGACGGCGAAGCCGACGATGCCGGCCTCGGCGAGGGGGGTGTCGAAGCAGCGGTTCTCGCCGAAGCGGGCCTGGAGGCCGTCGGTGATCCGGAAGACGCCGCCGAGCGCGCCGACGTCCTCACCGAAGACGACGACCCGGTCGTCGGCGGCGAGCGCGTCGGCGAGCGCGGCGTTGAGCGCCTTCGCCATGGTGGTGGCCATCAGGCGTCGCCCTCCTCGGCGTGGGCGGCGGCCAGCTCGGCGCGGACCTGCTCGCGCTGTTCGATCAGCTGCGGGGTGGGCTCGGCGTAGACGTGGTCGAAGAGGCTCAGCGGGTCGACGGTGGGCTGCTCGTTCATCCGGGTCCGCAGGTCCGCCGCGTACGCCTCGGCCTGCTCGGCGATCTCGGCGACCGCCGCGTCGTCGAGCACACCGCGGGCCCGCAGGTAGGTCTCCAGCCGGACGACCGGGTCCCGGTCCCGCCAGGCGTCGACCTCGGCGCCGTCGCGGTAGCGGGTGGCGTCGTCGGCGTTGGTGTGCGGCTCCATCCGGTAGGTGTGCGCCTCGACCAGGAACGGTCCCTTGCCGGCCCGGGCGTGGGCGACCGCGCGGGTGAGCACGGCGAGCACGGCGACCGGGTCGTTGCCGTCGACCTGCTCGCTGGGTACGCCGTAGCCGACGCCCTTGTAGGCCAGCGACGGCGCGGCGGTCTGCCGCGACAGCGGGACGCTGATCGCGTACCTGTTGTTCTGCACGAAGTAGACCACCGGCGCCTTGAACACGGCGGCGAAGTTGATGCCCTCGTGGAAGTCGCCCTCGCTGGTGGCGCCGTCGCCGATGAAGGCCAGCGCCACGGTGTCGCGACCCTGGTACGCCTCGCCGTGCGCCAACCCGGCGGCGTGCACGCACTGGGTGGCGAGCGGGGTGCACTGCGGGGCGGTGCGTACCTCGGTCGGGTCGTAGCCGCAGTGCCAGTCGCCGCGCAGCAGGGTGAGCACCTCGACCGGGTCGATGCCCCGGGCAACCAGCGCCATCGACTCGCGGTAGGTGGGGAAGACCCAGTCGGTGTCGCGGACCGCGAGGACCGCGCCGACCTGGCAGGCCTCCTGACCTCGCGAGGACGGGTAGACGGCGAGCCGGCCCTGCTTGGTCAGGGCGGTCGCCTGGGTGTCGAAGCGGCGGCCGAGCACCATCCGGCGGTACAGCTCGCGCAGCACCTCGGCGGGTGGTTCGGGGTAGTCGGCGCGGGCGGGCAGCGGCGTGCCGTTCTCGGCGAGCAGGCGGACCGGCTCGGCGTCCGGCAGCAACGAGCGCGCCGGGTCGGGCGGGGTGACCGTTCGACGGGTGCGCGGGGATGCCCTGCGGACCGCCTGGGGAGTGGTCGTCACGGCGGAACCTCCTGGGACGTGTGGTGAGCCTATGCTTCCGCTTGTGGATGATTGACTCAAGATCGACACGGAAGGCGGGACGGTTGGCATGCGGAGGGCCGCTCAGTGAGCCAGGAGACCGCCGACGAAGCAGGCGGGGGCGCGGGATCGGGACGATCGGCCCGAGCCCTGGACGAGGTCGACCGGCGGATCCTCGACGAGCTGGTCCGCGACGGCCGGACGTCGGTGCGCACCCTCGCCGAACGCATCCACATCTCCCGCACCAACGCGTACGCGCGGGTGGAGCGGTTGCTCCGCGACGGGGTGATCACCGGCTTCCGGGCCCAGGTGGCGCCCGAGGCAGCCGGGCTGGGCACGTCGGCGTACATCGCCCTGACCATCGAGCAGAACACCTGGCGGGAGGTGTCGGCCGAGCTGGCCCGGGTGCGCTACATCGAGCACGCCGCGCTGCTCGGCGGTGACCACGACGTGCTCGCGCTGGTGCGCGCACCGGACAACGCCGCGCTGCGCGACGTGGTGCTGGGCCGGGTGCAGAGCATCCCCGGGGTGCTGTCCACCCGCACCTGGCTGGTCTTCGAGGAGTTCGACGGGGCCGGCAGCCCCTGGGCGTGACCGCCGGCGCTCAGCGCTCCGGCGGTGCCTCCAGCCCGTCGCGGTCAGCCAGCTCCAGCAGCGGTTCCAGCGAGTGCCGGTCACCGTCCAGGCCGGCGTGCGGGTCGCCGCGCTCGGCGAACCGGGCCGGCATGCTGAGCACGTCGAAGTCCTCCGGGCGGACCTGGTCCAGCTCCGACCAGTCCAGCGGCGCGGAGACCAGCGCGGCCGGCGTCGGCCGGATCGAGTACGCCGAGGTCACCGTGTGGTCCCGGGCCATCTGGTTGTAGTCGACGAAGACCGGCCGGTCCCGCTGTTCGCGCCACCAGGTGGTGGTGACCAGATCCGGCAGCCGGCGCTGCATCTCCCGGCCCAGCGCGAGCACCGCCCGACGGCAGTCACCGAAGCTCCACCTCGGCTCGATCGACAGGTAGACGTGCAGACCCCGACCGCCGGTGGTCTTCGGGTAGCCGGTCATGCCCAGCTCGGCGAGGAACGCCCGCACCTCGTGCGCCACCGGCACCACCTGCTCGAAGCCGACGCCGGGCATCGGGTCCAGGTCGATGCGCAGCTGGTCGGGGCGTTCCACGTCGGCGGCGGTGACCGGCCACGGGTGGAACCGCAGGGTGCCCAGGTTGGCGGCCCAGATGACCACGGCCAACTCGCTCGGCGCGACCTCGTCGGCGGTACGGCCACTGGGGAAGGTGATGTGCGCGGTCCGCACCCACTCGGGCGCGCCCGCCGGAAGCCGCTTCTGGTAGAACGCGTCGCCCCGGTTGGTCTGCCGGGTGGCGATCGTCGCGCCCTCGAAGACACCGCGGGGCCAGCGTTCCAGCATGGTCGGCCGATCCCGCAGCGCGCGCAGGATGCCGTCACCCACCGCCAGGAAGTAGCGGACCACGTCCAGCTTGGTCAGCCCACGCTCCGGAAAGTACGGCTTGTCGGGGCTGGAGACGCGGACCAGCCGCTCCCCCACCTGGATCTCCTCCGCCGCCGTGGCCACGCCACCGAGGGTACGACCTGCGCCCCTGCCCGGATGCCCACCGAGCGGACATCGGCATGGCGGATCGTCGGACACGGTTACCGTTGGCGGCGCCCGGGTAGGGGGGCCGCATGGCGGAACTGGCAACCCTCTGGATCGTCCGGCACGGCGAGAGCACCGCGAACGTCGCGGCGACGCACGCCGAGGCGGCGGGCGCGGAGCTGATCGACCTCACCCACCGCGACGCCGACGTGCCGCTCTCCGCGACCGGCGAGGACCAGGCCCGGGCGACCGGCCGTTGGCTGGCTGAGCTGGCGGACGCGAAGCGCCCGGACGTGGCGGTGGTGTCGCCGTACCTGCGCGCGGTGCAGACCTCGCGGCTGGCGCTGGCCGGCACCGACATTCCGGTCCACCGCGACGAGCGGCTGCGCGACCGGGAGCTGGGCATCCTCGACGGGCTGACCGGGCACGGGGTGCGGCGACGCTACCCGGACGAGGCCGACCGTCGGCAACGGTTGGGCAAGTTCTACTACCGGCCGCCGGGCGGTGAGTCCTGGACGGATGTCGCGTTGCGGCTGCGGACGCTGCTGGGCGACCTGCGCCGTGACCACGAGGGTTGTCGAGTGCTGCTCTTCGGTCACGACGCGCTGGTCTTCCTGCTCCGCTATCTGGTGGAAGGGTTGACCGAGGACGAGCTGATGGCGCTCACCCGGCAGGAGGTGATCGCCAACTGCTCGATCACCGAGTGGTCGGCGGATGCCGAGGACCGCCTGACGCTCACCGCTTTCAACGATGTCGCGCACCTGCGTCAGCAGGGCGCCCAGCCGACCAGGGAGGACGAGATCCATGCCGAGCCGGTCTGAGGTGAAGGTGATCACGCCGGGGTTGCTGCGGGACTGGGCGCTGCCGGTGCCGGTCGGTGGGAAGGAGAGCCGGGGCACCGTGCTGGTGGTCGGCGGTTCCCGATTCACGCCGGGCGCGGTGCTGCTCGCCGGGGTGGCCGCGCTGCGCGCGGGCGCCGGGGTGCTCCAGCTCGCCGCCGCCGAGTCCACGGCCGCCGCGCTGAGCATCCAGGTGCCCGAGGCGCTGGTGGTCGGTCTGCCGGAGACCGCCGACGGCGCGGTGGCCGCCGACCGGGACGGCCAGCTCGGTGACCTGGTCGCGCAGGCCGACGTGGTGACGCTCGGCCCCGGTCTGAAGGCGATCGACGAGACCAACCGGCTGCTGGGCCTGGTCCTGGAGGCGGCCCGTCCGGACACGTCGCTGGTGCTCGACGCGTACGCCCTCGGTGCGCTCAGCCACGCGCCGGACCTGCTGGTCGGCTCGGGGCGACCGGTGGTGCTCACCCCCAACGTCACCGAGGCCGGGCACCTGCTCGGTCGGGACCCGGGCGACGACCTGGACGCCGAGGCGGCCGAGTTGGCCGCCCGGTACGACGCGGTCGTGTCGCTGTACGGGCACGTGGCCGCCCCGGACGGTCGCGGTTGGCGGGAGGAGAGCGGCGACGCCGGGCTGGGTACCTCCGGCAGCGGGGACGTGCTCGCCGGGTTGCTGGCGGGGCTGCTGTCCCGGGGCGCCGACCCGGCGCAGGCCGCCTGCTGGGGTTCGTTCGCGCACTCGGTGAGTGGCCAGCGGCTGATCCCCCGCTACGGCCGGATCGGTTTTCTGGCTCGGGAGCTGCTCGACGAGATCCCCCGCACGCTGGCCATGGTCTGATCGGGTCCGGGTCCTTCGTCGAACCTCGGCGGAGCTCTGCTGGAGGGCGAACCGAAGGGCCGGGCCCGGCCCGGTAGGATCGGCCCGGGCCGTTACTGGCGCGTGGGGATGGAGAACCATCGGGGAGCGGCCTCGTCACGTGGACGTTTGCCGAGCGCCTGGGCCTTCCCGCACGTCTGTTGGAGGTCGCATGTCCCGCAACGCCGAGTCCACCGCATTCCGGAGCGCCCTTGAGGTGATCCGGGCTGTCGAGCCGCGGGTCGCCGACGCCATCGGCGCCGAGCTGACCGACCAGCGGGAGTCACTGAAGCTGATCGCCAGCGAGAACTACGCCTCCCCGGCGACCCTGCTGGCCATGGGCAACTGGTTCAGCGACAAGTACGCCGAGGGCACCGTCGGCCGCCGCTTCTACGCCGGTTGCCAGAACGTCGACACCGTCGAGGCGCTCGCCGCCGAGCACGCCCGGGAGCTGTTCGGCGCCGCGCACGCGTACGTGCAGCCGCACTCGGGCATCGACGCCAACCTGGTCGCCTTCTGGGCGGTGCTTGCCGACCGGGTGGAGTCCCCCGCCCTGAAGAAGGCCCAGGTCCGCCAGGTCAACGACCTCACCGAGGCCGACTGGTTCGCGCTGCGCCGCGAGCTGGGCAACCAGCGGATGCTCGGCATGTCGCTGGACGCCGGCGGCCACCTCACCCACGGTTTCCGGCCGAACATCTCCGGCAAGATGTTCGACCAGCGCAGCTACGGCACCGACCCGGCGACCGGCCTGATCGACTACGACCGGGTGGCCGAGGCGGCCCGCGAGTTCAAGCCGCTGATCCTGGTGGGCGGCTACTCGGCGTACCCCCGGAAGGTGAACTTCCGGATCCTGCGCGAGATCGCCGACTCGGTCGGTGCGACCTTCATGGTCGACATGGCGCACTTCGCGGGCCTGGTGGCCGGCAAGGTGTTCACCGGCGACTTCGACCCGGTGCCGCACGCGCACATCGTCACGACCACCACGCACAAGTCGTTGCGCGGGCCGCGCGGCGGCATGGTGCTCTGCCAGCCGGAGCTGGCCGACCAGGTGGACCGGGGCTGCCCGATGGTGCTCGGCGGTCCGCTGCCGCACGTCATGGCCGCGAAGGCGGTCGCGCTCGCCGAGGCCCGCCGGCCCGACTTCGCCGACTACGCCCAGCGGATCGTGGACAACTCGCAGGCGCTCGCCGAGGGGCTGCTGCGCCGCGGCGCGACGCTGGTCACCGGTGGCACCGACAACCACCTGGTGCTGATCGACGTGTCCGGCTACGGGCTCACCGGCCGGCAGGCCGAGCAGGCACTGCTCGACTCGGGCATCGTCACCAACCGCAACTCGGTCCCGCAGGACCCGAACGGGGCCTGGTACACGTCCGGGATCCGGATCGGCACCCCGGCGCTGACCACCCGGGGCCTCGGCACCGCCGAGATGGACCAGACCGCCGAGCTGATCCACACCGTGTTGACCCAGACCACCGCCGGCGCGAACGCCGACGGCACGCCGTCGAAGGCGAAGTACACGCTGGACCCCGGCCTGGCCGACAAGGTCGCCCGCCAGGCCACCGACCTGCTGGCCACGTACCCCCTCTACCCCGGCATCGACCTGAGCTGAGCGGCGGTACCACTGACGGCAACGTCACCCCGGCACTCATTCGAGTGCCGGGGGTCGGGCCGTCGCGGGCCGGTGGCGATCAGGCCATGGGTCGCTTCAGGTGGTAGCGGTGGACCTCGGTGCTGCCCTGGACGTTGTTGACGTCCTCGGCGGCGGAGACGAGCTCCCACCCCTCCCGGCCGGCGCGGTTGAGGTGCGCGATGGCGGTGTCGCCGAAGGCCGTGATGTCCTTGCGTGACCCGTCCGGCGCGTACCAGACGAACGAGACGTGAAAATTGCGGCCCTGTCCCTGATAGCGACGGACGAGCAGGGCGTACTCCCAGGCAACCATGCGGCTTATTATGACCGTCCACCCAGGACGGCGACACGCGGGTCGTCGCGCATTGCCATCCGATGAACGCGGTGTGTCAACCCGCCCGGCGCGTCAGCTCGTCGGTGATCAGCGCCGCGAGCCGATCCAGCCCGACGTCGATCTGCTCCGGCGTGACAGCACTGACCGACAACCGCAACGCGCAGACCGGCGCGGTGTCGTCGTAGAAATGCGCCATCGGCGTCCACAGCACCCCGTGGTCACGGGCCGAGCGGTCCAGCAGCGCGTCGTCGACCGGGAACGGCACGGTCACCACCACGAAGAACCCGCCGGCCGGCACCGTCCAGCGCACCGCCGGCTGGTCCGGCTGGTCGGGGAAGCGCCGGGTCAGGCCGGCCACCAGGTGGCGCAGATTCCGGGTGTACGCGGACCGCTCCCGGTTGTTCGCGGCCACCAGGCTGCATCCGTGTTCGAGCAGCCGACCGCCGATCACCGCCTGCGCGATCGGCGACGTGTTCACCGTGACCATGCTCTTGATCATGGCCAGCTGGTCGGCGAGCGGGCCGACCCGCCCGTCCGCACCGGCCACCCGCTGGTCGGCGACGACGTACCCGACCCGGGCGCCGGGGAGCACGGTCTTGGCGAACGAGCCGAGGTAGACGACCCGTCGCCCGGTGTCCAACGCCTTGAGGGTGGGCGGGCGCGGCCCGTCGTCGATGTGGAACAGCCCGTACGGGTTGTCCTCCAGCAGCAGCAGATCCTCCTGCGCGGCCAGGTCCAGCAGCCGTTGGCGGTGGGCGGTGTCGATGCTGACCCCGGAGGGGTTGGCGAAGTCCGGCATCAGGTAGCAGGCGCGCGGGCGTAGCCCCGCCGCCCGTGCCCGGCGGACCTGAGCGGCCAGGTCGGCCAGATCGACCCCGGCCGACCCACCGGCGACCGGCCACACCGGCAGGTCCACCAGCCGGGCCGCCCCGGTCAGCCCGACGTAGGTCGGGGCGACCGCGAGCAGCACATCCGTCGGCCCGGCCCGCAACGCCCGCAGCACCAGGAACATGGCCTCCTGGCAGCCGACGGTCACCACCACGTCCTCCGGGTCGACGGTGATCCCCTCGTCGACGGCGAGGTTGCGGGCGATCAGGTGGTGCACGATGCCCTTGGTCCGGCCGTACTGCAGCAGTAGCCGCCGGGCCTGCTCCGGTCGGTGCCCCAGGTCGTCCACGAGGTGCCGGTGGAAGGTGTCCAGGTGCCGGTGCACCGCCGCGAGGTCAAAGAACTCCTCGTACGGCCGGCCGGCCGCGAGGGACACCGCCGCCGGATAACGCTCGGACACCTCGTTGAGGAAGTTCATCGAGGTCAGCGCCGGATCGCCGAGCGCGGGGTGCAGGTCGGCGACGCTCAGGTCGACAGGTTCGGCGGCGTTCACCCCTCAACCACCCGCCCCGAGGGTGCGCAGCTCGCCGGCCGCCGCCACGTCGGCGCAGCCGGCCAGGGTGAGCGCGTCGGTCAACTCGGCGACGAGCAGGCCCAACGCGTCCCGGGCGGCCGCTTCGCCGCCGACCGCCAGCGCCCAGAGCAGCGGCCTGCCAACCAGCACCCCGGCCGCGCCCAGCGCCAGTGCCCGCAGCACGTCGGTGCCGCCCCGGATGCCGCTGTCCAGCAGCACCTGGCAGTCGTCACCGACCGCGTCGACGACCTCCGGCAGCATGGTGACGCTCGCCGGTGAGCCGTCCAGTTGCCGCCCGCCGTGGTTGGAGACGACCACCGCGTCCGCGCCGACCCGGACCGCCTCGGTCGCGTCGCGCGGGTCCAGCAGCCCCTTGACCACAAGCGGCAGGTCGACCTGCTCGCGCAGCCACGCCAGGTCCGTCCAGCGCAGGGCCGGCGCGAACGACGCGGCGGTGTGCGCGGCGATCGCGGACACCCCGGGAGCACCTGAGTGGGCCAGCGCGTCGCGACCGTCGGGGAGGTTCGCGGCGACCACGTCGGTCGGCAGCCGGAACGCGTTGCGCAGGTCCCGGGGACGCCGGCCGAGCACCGGGACGTCCACGGTGACCACCAGCGCCCGGCACCCGGCCGCGACGACCCGGTCCAGCAGGTCGCGGACGAGAGCCCGGTCGCGCAGCCAGTAGAGCTGGAACCAGACGTCCGCGCCCACCCCGGTGACCTGTTCGATGGGTGTGCTGCCCAGCGTGCTCGCCAGGTACGGGATCCCGGCCGCGCCGGCCGCCGCCGCCAGCCCCAGCTCCCCGTCCGGGTGCACCAGCCGCTGGTACGCCATCGGCGCCACCCCGACCGGCATGGCGTAACGACGGCCGAGTAGCTGGGTACCGAGGTCGACGGTGTCCACCCCGCGCAGCATCCGGGGCAGCACCGCGACCCGGTCCAGCGCGTGCCGGTTCGCGGCGAGGGTCACCTCGGACGCGCTGCCGCCGGCCAGGTAGTCCCACACGTCCGGCGACAGTAGTGCCCGGGCCCGCTCCGCGTAGTCGGCGAGCGACACGGCCGGCACGTCGGCCAGCATCCGCTCACCCATCGACCGGCCCGGCCGGCAGCCCGAAGCGCTCCCGGAGGAACGCCGCAGCGCTCTCCTGCGCCCGCCGCCCGTCGGTGAAGGTCCCCGGCATGGCGAAGAACCCGTGGATCATGCCCGGGTAGTGCTCCAGCCGGGTGGACACACCAGCGTCGCGCAGCCGCTCGGCGTACCGCTGCCCCTCGGCGCGCAGCGGGTCCAGTTCGGCGGTGATCACCAGCGCGGGCGGCAGCCCGGACAGGTCGTCGGCGAGCAGCGGCGAGGCCAGCGGATCCCGGGCGTGCGCCGGGTCGGCCAGGTAGTGCGTCCGGTACCAGGCGACCGAACGGCTGTTGAACAGCGCCGGGTCGTCGTCACCTGCCGGTTCGCCGCTCTGGTCGGTGTTCGGGTAGACCAGCAGTTGCGCGACGAGCGGGGGCCCGTCCGCGCGGCTGAGCAGGGTGACCGCGGCGGCCAGGTTCCCGCCGGCGCTGTCCCCACCCACCGCCAGCCGGGTTGGGTCCACGCCCAGCCGGTCGGCGTGCCGGGCGATCCACGAGGCTGCGCCGTGGCAGTCGTGCACCGCCGCCGGGAACGGGTGCTCCGGGGCGAGGCGGTAGCCGACGGTGATCACCTGACAGGGCACGGCGTTGGCCAGGCGCCGGCAGATGCCGTCGGCGGTGTCGATGCTGCCGAGCGTCCAGCCACCGCCGAAGAAGTACAGCAGGGTGGGCAGCGGACCCGACCCGCTCGGCCGGTACACCCGTACCGGCAGTTCCCCGGCGGGGCCGGGGATCCGCTCGTCGCGTACCTCGGTCACCGGCTCGACCGCGCCGCTGCCGGCGCGGATCGCGGCCAGGTCCGCGGCGCGCGCCTCGGGAAGGGTCTGCACGTACAGCGGCGGGGTGCCGGCCGCGGCACGGGCCGCCCGGTACGCCGCCACCTCCGGATGCACTGCCATGTCGCTCCTATCCGCCGGTGCTGACCAGCAACTTGTCGATGCCGCGCAGGAACAGGCTGCCGCTGTACGTCGGCGTTTCGGTGACCGTGAGCGCGGGGAACCTGGCGAACAACCGGGGCAGCGCGAGCCGACCCTCCAACCGCGACACCGCCGCGCCGAGGCAGAAGTGCAGACCCACACCGAAGGCCAGCGACGGAGGGCCGGGACGGGTCGCGTCGAAGGTGTCCGGGGCTGGGAAGCGGGCCGGGTCCCGATTGGCCGCCCCGATCATGATCAGCACGTTGTCGTCAGCGGCGACCGGCACGCCGTGCAGCACGGTGTCCGCCGGCGCGGCGCGGGCCAGGAAGTGCACCGGGCTCGCCAACCGCAGCACCTCGTCGACGCAGCCCTGCGCCAGCGTGGTGTCGGTGGGCAGCGCCGCGACCGTCTCCGGGTGGGCCAGCAGCAACGGCAGCCCGTTGCTGAACATGTAGACGGTGGTGACGAAGCTGGCGTTGAACAGCACGATCAAGTTGCTGATCAACTCCTCCTCGGTCAGCTCCACCTCGCCGGAGTCGAGCGCCTCGACCAACGCACTGAGCAGGTCGTCCCCGGGCACCCGGCGGCGGTGCCCGAGCAGGTCCCGGTAGAGGGCCCGCAACTCCTGCGCGGCGGTGTTGGCGGCGGCGAGGCGCTGCGGGGTCTTCCCCGCCACGTCCAGGAATTCGTCAATCCACTCCACCCGCTCGCGGTACCACGGCAACTCCGCCGCCGGGATACCGATGAACTCGGCCATCACCAGGGCCGGGATCGGGTACGCGAAGTCGGCCACGAAGTCGACCACGCCCTCCCCGGCGTCCGCCATCCGGTCCAGCAGTTCGTCGACCACCCGCAGGATCACCGGTTCCAGCGCGCCGAGCCGGCGCGGCGTGAAGGTGCGGGAGAAGACGTGCCGCATCCGGGTGTGATCGGGCGGGTTGACGAACATCATCGAGGTCTGGAAGGTCCGCAGGATCTCCTGCTCCTCCCAGCCCGGCGGCGGCTGTTTCGTCCACTCCGGATCGCGCAGCAGCGCGTCGACGAGGTCGTACCCGACCGCGACGGCGGCCACCGTACGGTGCTCGGCGCGCGTCGGCACCGCGCTGATCGGGCCGAGCCGGTGCAGGTCCGCGTACCACGGGTACGGATTCTGTCTGCCCTGTTCGCTGTACAGGCCGGTGAGTATCTCCTCCACGTCCACGGCCAACTCCTCCCCAGGATGTCGGTGGCCGGGGGCAGCGGGGATCGCCCGCCGCCCCCGGCCGATGTCACAGGTCGAGCAGCCGCAGCGGCACGGCGTCGGCCAGTGCCTGGTTTCCGGCGTCGTTCGGGTGGATGTGGTCTCCCGAGTCGTACGCGGGCAGCAGCTGGCTGGGCCGGGCCGGGTCGCGCAGCACCCGGTCGAAGTCGAGCAGACCGTCGAACTCCCGGCTGCCGCGCAGGTACGCGTTCACCGCCTGGCGGGTGGCCTCCTTCTGCGGCGTCCACACGCCCGGCGCGCCGTGCCCCTCGTACGGGGTCAGCGTGGCCACCAGGCTGGTCAGGCCGCGCTGCTGGAGCTGCTGGTTGATCTGCCGCAGGGTGCCGATGATCGCCTCGGGTGCGTCGTTCGACATCCAGATGTCGTTGATGCCCAGGTGGGTGACGACGGTACGCACCCCGGTCTGCGGAAAGACGTCCTCGTTGAGCCGGGCCGCCGCGTTCGGGCCGAGCTGGTAGTAGCCCGGGTAGTTGCCGTCGCCCGGCTCGGTGCCCTCATGGTTGAGCCGGTTGCCGGCCAGGCTCAGGTTGAGCACGCCCGGGGTGCGCTTGTCCGGCCGGTCGGCGAGCAGCCGGTCGGAGAGCAGGTCGGGCCAGCGCCGGTTGGCGTTGACGGTGCTGCCGTTGCCGTCACCGATCGAGTCGCTGAGCACGACGAGCGAGCCTGGGCTGCCCTTGCGCTGCACGTCGATGCCGGAGAGGAAGAACCAGCAGCAGGTGGGACGGGTGGTGAACCCGGTGCCCTCGGCCACCCCGGTCAGATCCCCCGCGCCGATGAAGTTGGCCTGCTGGGACTGCCCGTGGAACGTGGTCGGGCCGGTCGGCGTCGGGAAGTGCAGGGTGACCACCAGGTCACTGTCGTCCGCGACCGGGAAGGCCAACGGGTCGCTGAGCAGTTCCGCGCCCCGGTTCATGGTCGCCGTGGCGGCACCGGTGAAGGTCAGCGGGCGCACCGACGCCGCGACGATGTCGGAGAGGTCGTCGGGGGTCGCGGTGTTCGGCCGGGCGATGGTGGCGCGCCCGACGGTAACCGCCTGCTCGCCGTAGAGGTTGCTCAGGCGTACCCGTAGCGCCGGGCCGCCCACCGACACGTGCACGATCATCCGGACGCTCTGGTTGTTGAGGCCGGTGTTGGTCAACCCGACCGAGTTGCCCCGGGTGACCGCGGTGGCCCAACTGCCCGCCCACTCGGCGCGGTCGGGTCGGCCGGCGGCGGTGCCGGACGGACCGGCGCTGGCGACGACGGCGGGTGCGCCGACGACCAACAGCGCGGTCGCGGCGGCGATGACAGGCCATCTCTTCGGGGTTGCCGTTGCCATGGAACCTCCATCGTGTGGCAGCCCAGGGCCGTCCGCTGACGGCGCCCGCCTGGACGATGGTCCAGAAACCTAGCCGCCGCCGCTGACGGGCGTCAATCAACCTGATCGACGCCATCAAATGTCCGGCGGGTCGCTCGGATCGCCCGTCGGCACGGTTCCTACCAGCCGTTTCGCGCCTAGGCTTCCAGGCGGCGGCGGTGCGGTCGCCCAAGCGCGCCACCGTCGCGTCGTCACCGGGAGCTGCCCGGGGACCACCGCTTTTCTCAGATGGGGGCTGCCGGATGACTGACGGACCCGGGCACACGCCGACCTACGTGCACAGGGTGTTGGACCTCTTCGCCGAATTCGGCGACCGGGAGGCGTTGGTCGGCGCCGACCGGCGACTCACCTACACCGAGGCCGCCGCGCGGGTCCGGGCGATGGCCGCGACGTTGACCCGGCACGGCGTACGGCCCGGGTCGGCGGTGCTGGTGACCGTCGCGAACGCGGTGGAGGGTCCGCTGCTGCAGCTCGCCCTGCATCTGCTCGGTTGCCGGACGATGTGGGTCGCCCCGGTGACCGCGCGCCGGGAGGTCGACGAGTTCATCCGGTTGGCCCGCCCGGACGCCCTGGTCTACGACGCCCGGGACCGGGCCAGTCTGGGCCCGGAGCTGGCCGCGGCGCTGCCCGGCACACCGGTCTGCTGCCTGGGCGCGGGCGGTGCCGGCCCCGACCTCACCGCCGACACCGACGTGACGGACCTGCCGACGTCCGTGCCGGCGCCCGAGTCGTTCCTGCAGACCAGCGGCACCACCGGAAGCCCCAAGCTGGTGCACCACCGGGAGAGCTTCTACGCCCAGATCCTCACCCTGGCCGCCGACTTTCGCGCCGCCGGGTTCCCGTTGCTGCGGCACCTGTCGCACTCGCCGATGTGGCTGGCCAGCGGGCAGATCACCACGCTGTTCAACCTGTTCACCGGCGGGGTGCTGTTCCTGCGCGACGACTGGGATCCGGTGGCCTTCGTGGACACCGTGCAGCGGGAGCGGATCAACTCGACGTTCGTCACCCCGCCGATGCTCTACGAGGTGTTGGATCACCCGGCGCTCGTCGGCGCGGACTTCTCCGCCATGTTCATGTTCAACGTGGGCGCCGGGCCCGCCGCGCCCGCCCGGCTGCGCCAGGCCATCGCGCGGTTCGGCCCGGTGCTGCGCATCGTGTACGGCCTCAGCGAGGCGGTCGTGATCACCGCGCTGCCCGGGCTGACCGACGATCCGGAGCACCCGGAGCGGCTGCGCTCCTGCGGACGGCCCTACGGCGACGTCCGTGTCGAGATCCGCGACGACGACGGAGCGGTACTGCCGACGGGCCGCGACGGCGAGGTGTGGGTGCGCACCCGACTGAGCTTCGCCGGCTACCACGGTCAACCGGAGTTGACCGCGCAGACGCTCGTCGACGGGTGGGTGCGGACCCGCGACATCGGCCACCTCGACGACGACGGCTACCTCTACCTGGTCGACCGGGCGCACGACATGATCGTCACGCACCGACGGAACTGGGCGATCTTCTGCCGCCCCATCGAGGACGTGCTGGTCGGGCACCCGCGGGTACGCGCCGCCGCCGTGATCGGCGTGCCGGACGAGACGGTCGGCGAGGTCCCGTACGCGTACGTGGTGCTCGGGCCGGACGCGACGGTCACCGGGGCGGAGCTGATCGACCTGGTGACCGCCGACCTCAACGAGATGTGGGCGCCAGCCGGCGTGGAGTTCGTCGACCGGCTGCCGGTGAACCGGTCGATGAAGGTGGACAAGCGGGCGCTGCGCGCGCGGTACGCGGCCCGCCGGGCGGCGGCGGTCGGGGCGTGACCCCCCGCCGGCAACTGGTCGTCCTGGTCAGCGCCGACCTGATCTCGAACCTGGGCACCCGCATCTCGGTGGTGACCATCCCGTGGCTGGTGCTGGTCACCACCGGCAGCCCCACCAAGATGGGCCTTGTCGCGTTCGCCGAGACCCTGCCGTACCTGCTGTCCAGCGCGTTGGGCACGCCCTGGGCGGACCGGATCGGCCTGCGCCGTACCTCGATCCTCTGCGACGCCGGCAGCGCGGTGGCGATGGTCGTCGTGGCGCTGACCCCGTGGTTGGGCTTCGCCCCGCTGGTGGCGCTCGTCGCGGTGGCCGGCGCGCTGCGCGGCATCGGCGACCGGGTGAAACACGTGATGTTCCGCCCGGTCGCGGAGGCCGCCGGAGTGCCGCTGATCCGGCTGACCTCCGCGTACGACGGCCTCAGCCGGGTGATGACCCTGTTCGGCGCCGCCGTCGGCGGCCTGTTGATCGCCGCGTTCGGGGTGACCGAGGCGATCCTCATCGACGCGGCCAGCTTCGGCGTCTGCGCGCTGCTCGTCGGCGTCCTGGTCCGCCCGCCGGCCGCCCCGACGCAACCCGCCCAGCCGGAGAGCTACCTGCGCGCGCTGCGGGGCGGCTTCAGCTACCTGGGTCGGGACAGACCGCTGCTCGGCATGCTCGCCGTCATCTCGGCGCTGAACATGGTGGCCAACGCCAGCGTGGCCGTCTACATCCCGGTCTGGGTGGCCCGGGAGTTGCACGGCCCGAGCGGGCTCGGCCTGGTGCTGGCGGCGTTCTCGGCGGGCGCGCTGCTGGGCAACCTGTTGTTCACCGCGCTCGGGCCCCGGCTGCCCCGACGGCTGACGTTCCTCCTCGGCGCGCTCGTCGCCGGCACTCCCCGGCTGGTGGCGCTGGCGATCAGCGACGAGCTGCCGGTGGTGCTCGTGGTGACGTTCCTGTCCGGAGTCGGCATCGCGGCGATCAACCCGCTGCTCGGCGTGGCGCTCTACGAACGGGTGCCGCCGGAGTTGCAGACCCGGGTGATCGGCATCGCCGGTTCGTTGGCGTTCGTCGGGTTGCCGGTCGGCGCGCTGCTCGGCGGCTGGTCGGTGGACGCGCTGGGGCTCACCCCGGCCCTGCTGACCATGGCGGCGGCGTGCCTGGTGGTCACCGCGTACCCGCTGGTGGCCCGCTCGTCCGAGTCGACGACCCCGACGCGGTCCACCCCCGTCGCCACCTCGTAAACCCGTTGCGGGGCTGGCCCGGCTGCCGCAGGCTCGGGCCGATGAGCGAAGCAGCCCCGTACGGCGTGCCGGAGACCGACGACGCCGTGGCCGACCGGATCGACGTGACACTGGTCCGCCGACTGGTGGCCGAGCAGTTCCCCCAGTGGGCGCACCTGCCGGTACGCCCGGTCGAGGTCGACGGCTGGGACAACCGTACGTTCCACCTGGGCGGGACGATGACCGCACGGCTGCCCAGCGGTGCCGGGTACGCCCTCCAGGTCGCCAAGGAGCAGCGTTGGCTGCCGGTGCTCGGGCCACAGTTGCCGGTGCAGATCCCCACGCCACTGGCACACGGCCGGCCCGGGGCCGGATACCCGTACCCATGGTCGGTCTACCTGTGGATCGACGGGCAGACCGCCCGCGCCGAGCGGATCGACGACCTGACCCGGTTCGCCACCGACCTCGCCGCCTTCCTACGCGCCCTGCGCAGCGTGGACACCACCGGCGGCCCGGCGGCCGGCCCGCACAGCGCCTGGCGGGGCGGGCCACTGTCCACGTACGACGCGGAGACCCGGGCGGCGATCGACGCACACCGCGAGCGGATTCCCGTCGACACCGTCACCGGCATCTGGCAGGCAGCCCTCGACGCCACCTGGGCCGGGCCGGCGGTCTGGTTCCACGGCGACATCGCGGACGGCAACCTGTTGGTCCGCGAGGGCCGACTCGCCGCCGTCATCGACTTCGGCTGCTCCGGCGTGGGTGACCCGGCCTGCGACACCGTGATCGCCTGGACCCTGCTGCACGGTCCGAGCCGGAACGCCTTCCGCGCCGCGCTCGGTCTCGACGACGCCACCTGGGCCCGGGGACGAGGCTGGGCGCTGTGGAAGGCGCTCATCACACTGGACAATCCCGACCCGGCCAAGGCCGGGTGGGCCCGGCACGTGCTCGGCGAACTCCTCGCCGAGCAGAGCGTGCCCCGCTGAGCGCGTACCGTGTGGGAATGGCCAGCTGGGACGACGTCCGTCGGATCGCGCTCGCGCTGCCCGAGGCCACCGAGCGGGCCTCGTACGACGGGCTGCCCGCCTGGCGGGTGCGCGACAAGCTGTTCGTCTGGGAACGACCCCTGCGGCGCGCCGACCTCGACGCCCTGGGCGCGGCCGCGCCGGACGGCCCGCTCCTCGGCGTTCGGGTCGCCGACCTCGGCGTCAAGGAAGCCCTCCTCGCCGACGACCCGTCGGTCTATCTCACCACCCCGCACCTCGACGGCTATCCGGCGGTCCTGGTCCGGCTCGACCAGGTCAGCCTGCCCGAGCTGACCGAGGTGATCACCGAGGCGTGGTACGCCCGCGCCCCGAAGCGGCTCGCCGCCACCCACCGCGCCGACAAGGAGTCGACCAACGGCTAGACCGGGGTCGGGGTGGCGTGTTCGGTACGACAACGGGGGCAGCGCAGTCGCGACCCGGTGGCCGTCGGCGGCACCCGTAGTTTCTGACCGCAACCACAGGTCAGCACGGGAGCCAATGACCGCAGGTACTCGTCCCGCTCCCGTCGCGGCCACCGGCCGTGGCAGCGGGCGCACCACTTCGGTGGGTGGCTGTGGTAGTGGGCCAGGCCAAACGCGCCCGCGACCATCAGCGTGACGGGGACCAGCAGGCCCAGCGGCGCGAGCAGCGCGGGCAGCAACCCACCGACGCCGTCGGACACCAGCACGGCGACCACCGAGAGCACCACCACCGGCACACCCAGCAGGGTGAACCCGAACCCCCAGGCGAAGACCAGCAGGGACGGCAGGAACAGCCACATGCCGGCGGGCGCCCACCGGCGGACCCCGTACCCGCCGCAACGGGGGCAGTTCGGCGACGCCTGGTGCGGCACCGACCGCAGCACCTTCGGCGTCAGCCACTCGACCAGCCGTTTGACGATCTCCTCGACCAGCTTCGCCGCGAGGGCCTGGAGGAACGACTCGATGGCCCCCACCTCCTCCGCGCCGAGCGACCGGCCGTCGCCCCCACCGTCCGGCCGGCCCACCGACCATCGTGCGCGGTCCGCGCCACCATCCCATCCCAGCGCGCCGGCAGCGCCGCGCGAACGACGCCGATCCGACAGCGGAGGGTGTTCGTCGGACGTTCCACTGATCGCCGCTCACGCGTCGGCCGGGTCGGCTACCGTCAGCGCCCTGCAACCCAGGAGGCCGCCGGGTATGACGTCGTCAGCAACTCGCCGCAGCAACGCCGAGGTCACCGCCGTTCGCCGGATCGGCGACAGCGCCCCGCACAGCGCGTTCACCGACCTCGTCCGGTACGCGGGGAGCTGGTTCTGCGCGTTCCGGGAGGCGCGCACGCACCTCAGCGACGACGGCGTGATCCGGATACTGACCTCGGCCGACGGGCGATCGTGGACGTCCGCCGCCGTCCTGCGGCAGGCCGGCGTGGACCTGCGGGACCCGCGCTTCGTCGCCGGGCCGGACGGTCGCCTGCAACTGCTGGCGGCGGCGGCCACCGGGGAGCCCACCAAGACGTTCCAGACGGTGACCTGGCACTCCGGCGACGGGCACGCCTGGGGCGATCCGGTCCCGGTGGGCGAGCCGGGTGTCTGGGTGTGGCGGGCGGCCTGGCACGACGACACGATGTACGGCGTCGGCTACGCCACAGCGGATCCACGCTTCGCCCGGCTCTACCGCAGCACCGACGGGGTGGACCTGCAACCGTGGGTGTCGACACTGTTCGACGGCGGCTACCCCAACGAGTCCGGTCTGGTCTTCGACCCGGACGGCACGGCGCACTGCCTGCTGCGCCGCGACGGGGACGACGCCACGGCGCAACTCGGCCGGGCCGTGCCGCCGTACCGGGAGTGGACCTGGACCGACCTGGGTGTCCAGGTGGGTGGCCCGACGCTGCTCCGGTTGCCCGACGGGCGGCTGCTGGCCGGGGTGCGCCTGCACGACGGCGAGCTCCGCACCGCGATCTGCCTCGTCGACCCGGACCGGGGCGAGCTGACCGAACTGGTCGCGCTGCCGTCCGGCGGCGACACCAGCTACCCCGGCCTGGTCTGGCACGACGACCTGCTGTGGGTCAGCTACTACTCGTCCCACGAGGGGCGGACCTGTGTCTACCTGGCCGAGGTCAGCCTGACCGGCTGAGCCTGGCCCGGCAGCCCGGCGGTCGGTTAGCGTGCCGGCATGCCATCGGCGCTCACCGAATCGACGGACCCGTACTGTCTGCGTCCCGGAGAGGCCGCCGAACTGCTGCACGGGCACCCGTGGCGGCGGTTCGTCGCGCTCGGCGACAGCGTCGTGGAGGGCATGTGTGAGCCGACACCTGGCTACCCGGACGTGCAGTGGGTCGCCCGCGTCGCCGCCGAGCTGACCGCCGTACGCCCCGAGCTGGCGTACCGGAATCTGGGTCGACGCGGGCTGCGCGCGCACCAGGTACGCGCCACGCAGCTCGCCCCGGCGCTGGCCTTCGCACCGGACCTGGCGCTCGTCGTCTGCGGCGGCAACGACGCGTTCCACCCGGCGTACGACGCGCAGGCGGTGGACGCCGAGCTGACCGCGATGATCACCGCGCTGCGCGACGTGGGCGCCGACGTGATCACCGTGGGCATGTTCGACGTCTCGCACAGCCCGGCGGTGCCCGAGCACCTCCGGGACGGTCTGGGAGAACGAATGCGCCGCCTGTCCGCCCACACGGCAGACCTGGCTCACCGTCTCGGCACGGTCCACGTGCACCTGACCGACCACCCGCTGACGGCCGACCCGACTCTCTACAGCACCGACGGCCGCCACGGCAGCGCCCGCAGCGACGCCATAGCCACAGCCCAAACCCTCCGCACCCTCTCCCCCCACCGCAACCGCACCCGCCGTTGATCATGAAGTTATTGCCACGACACGCCGCCGCGCAGGGCAACAACTTCATGATCAACGGGGGTCAGGCCCGGGGGTGGGGTTAGTTGTGGAGGAGGATTCCGGTTAGGAGGACGCCGTGGGCCAGGTTGAGGACTCCGTCGCAGCCGGGGTAGCCGACCCTCGCCAGGCCACCGGAGGCTCGGCGGCCGAACAGGTACGGGGCCAGGGAGTACGGCACGTCGGCGGTGACCGTCTCACCGGTCTCGATCTGGACGAAGTCCATCGACACCCGGTCGGTCGGCAGGTACTCCTGCAGGATCGCGCCGCCCTGGTCGACGGCGGCGCGCACACCGTCGGCCCAGTCCGCCGCGCTCAACTCCGGGCCGAGCAGCACGCCGTGGCCGGCCGAACCGTCGGCCGGCTTCGCCACAAGCGTGGCCTGCTCGGCGACGGCCCGGTCCAGCACCGCAGCGGTCAACGGCACCGTGTACGGCACGTGCCGGCGGATCAGCGCCTGGTCGTCGGCGGGTAGCCCGTCCACGTCCTCCCACAGCCAGGCGAACGTGGTCTTGTTGCCGAGCAGCCAGGCCGCCGCCGACACGAACATCGGTAGGGTGCCGGCGGCGAGGGCCAGGGCCACCGCGTCCAGGCCCGCGGTCGGGGTGACCCGGTTGGGCACGAACAGCCGGAACAGCGCGTCGACAGGCGCGCCGTCCACGACCAGGCGGTTGCCGGCGTCCAGGGTGGCGGTGGACACCGGGGCGATGACCAGGTCGATGCCGAAGTCCCGGGCCCGTACGGCGAGGGGGTCGAGGATCCGGATGAACGTCTGCGGGTCGTCGAGGCCGGGATAGTCGGCGTCGAAGTCCATCAGCAACGCCACCCGGGCACCCTCGGGCAGCCGCAGCTCCTCGCGGATCGCCACGAACCGCTGGTCGAGCAGTGACGGCGCGGCCCGCACCGGCAGGTCGTCGAGGATGCCCTGTTCCTGGTAGAGGCGCGCGTACCGCTGGATGACGGTGTCGGCGTCGAACCCGCCGCCGAGGCTGCTGTCGATGTTGTACTCGACGAACTTCGGCACCCCACCGGAGAAGATCACGTCCGGGCGGTACGCGGCCAGCAGCGCCTCGGTCAGCGGTTCGGCCTCGTCCAGCAGCCGGGTCTCCCCCGCCGGCACGCCGAGCAGCCGGCGCAGCTCGCCGGCGGTGCCGGCCCGACGACGGCAGGCGTCGAGGATGAGCTGTGCGAGCCGGTCGCAGACCTCGTTGAGTTCCCGCCAGGCGTCGGCGTTGAGCACCGGGGGTCGGGCCAACCGCCACTGCTTGTTGTAGGTGGCCCGGCCGTGGAAGACCTGCTCCCATGCCGCCGCGCCACTGGCCACCATGGCCCGGCGGGCCGGCTCCGGCAGGTCGTTCCAGGCCCGGCTGGCCGCCGGCCACGCGTACTTCGGGTCGATCATGATGAGTCCTTCATGGTCAGGTGGATGGCGGTGGCGAGCTGGTCCCGGCCGGGCTGCACGGCCCGGTCCAGTGCCGGGGCGAACGGCAGCACCGCACCGTCCGGTCGGGTGACCCGACGCGGCGGGGCGAGCAGCCGGACCCGCTCCACCACCGAGGCGATGATCTCGGCGGCCAGGCCGCAGGAGCGGTTGGCGTCGTCGAGCACCACGAGCCGCCCGGTGCGGGCCACCGACTCGGTGAGACCGTCGATGTCGAACGGGTACAGGGTGCGCGGGTCGAACACCTCCACCGAGACCTGGTCGGCCAACTCCTCGGCGACCGCGAGCGCGTCGTGCACCAGGTGCCCGATCGCCACAACCGTGACGTCGTCGCCGAAGCGGTGGATCCGGCCCCGGCCCAACGGCACCGGCACCAGGTCGTCGACGTCGTCGCGCACGTCCATCGCGCCGGCCGGCGCGAACACCACCACCGGGTCGTCGTGGCGGATCGCGGTGACCAGCAGCCCGTACGCGTCGGCCGGGGTGGCCGGCACGACGGTGACCACGCCGACGTGGGCGAAGAGGCTGTACGGGTGGTCGGAGTGCTGCCCGGCCCACCCGGTGCGCGAGCCCGAGCCGGGCACCAGGTAGGTGACGGGGACACTGCACTGCCCGCCGGTCATCAACGGGAACTTGTGGGCGTGGTTGACGATCTGCTCGAAGACCAGGAACAGCAGCGACGGGATCTGAAACTCGATCACCGGCCGCAGCCCGGCCAGCGCCGCCCCGGTGGCGAAGCTGGTGAACGCCTGTTCCGACAGAGGCGTGTCGCGGACCCGTTCGGTGCCGAACCGTTTGGCCAGCCCGGTGGTCACCAGCGACGCCCCGACCTGGATGTCCTCGCCGAGCAGGAACACCGCCTCGTCGCGGGTCAACTCGTCCGCGAGGGCCCGGGTCAGCGCCCGGCGGTACGACAGTCGGGGCACCTCAGCCACCTCCGGTGCATAGGGTCATTCAGCCACCTCCGGTGCGTACGGTCATTCAGCCACCTCCGGTGCGTAGGGTCATTCAGCCACCTCCGGTGCGGGCGGTCAGGCCGCTGGCGTACAGGTAGGTCAACGCGTCGGCCGGGTCGGGTTCGGGGCTGTTCAGGGCGTACCGCACTGCCGCGTCGACTGTCGCCTCGACCTCGGCGTCCACGGCGGCGCGCTCGGTGTCGGAGAGGCGTTCACCCTGGATGCGCACCGGGTCCCGGGCCCGAGCACGGCTCACCTCGTCGGGTGGGCGGTAGTCGAGGCGTACCGCGTGTTCGAAGGTGTGGTGGGCGTCGAAGCGGTAGGTCCGGGCCTCAATCAGCTCGGGGCCGCCGCCGGCGCGCATCCGGTCGACGGCGGCGGACGCGGCGACGCGTACCGTCTCGGGGTCCTGACCGTCGACCTGGACGGCCGGGATGTCGAACGCGGCGGCCCGACCGGCGATGCTGCCGGCGACCGCGCCGGCGACCGGCATGGTGGTGGCGTAGCCGTTGTTCTCGCAGACGAACAGCACCGGCACCCGCCAGAGCGCGGCCAGGTTGAACGCCTCCAGCAGCATTCCCTCGTTGACCGCGCCGTCGCCGAAGAAGCTCACCCCGACGGTGTCGCGGCCCCGGCGGCGGTGGGCCCAGACCGCGCCGGTGATGATCGCCCCGGAGGCGCCGACGATCGCGTTGGCGCCGAGCACGCCGATGCTCAGGTCGGCGGCGTGCATCGAGCCGCCCCGGCCGGCGTTGAGGCCGGTGACCCGGCCGCACAGCTCGGCGAGCATCCGGGCCGGATCGGCCCCGCGGGCCAGGACGTGCCCGTGCCCGCGGTGGGTGCCGGCGAGCACGTCGTCAGCGCCCAGCGCGGCGCAGACGCCGGCGGCGATCCCCTCCTGACCGAGGTAGGGGTGGATGCCGCCGACGATCTGCCCGCCGTGGACCAGCTCCACCGCCCGTTCCTCGAACCGGCGGATCAGCCGGACCGTGCGGTAGAGCCGGACCGGGTCGGCGTCGGTCACGCAGGCCCCTTGATGGCGGCCAGGATGTCGTCCCAGAGCCGGGCCCGAGCGGCGAGGGCGGTGTTGACCGTGTCGGCGCACTCCTGCCACTTGGTGTCGTCGTCGCCGCACAGGTCGGCGAGCATCTGCATGGCCATCGGGGTGTGCTGTTCGCCGTCGACCTCGATGTGCCGCTCCAGGTAGTCGACGAACGTGTGCAGCCTGTTGCTGCGCTCGTTGACCGAGACGACCTGGGTGAACATGTCCGGGATCAGGTCCTCCCGGCCGAACGCGAAGGCCGCCGCCTGGCAGTGCACCGGGGTCGACTCGATGATCTGCCAGGTCGTCGCGGCGAACCTCGCGGACGCGGCCGGCGCTCCCGCCTCGGTGAGCGCCTCGGTGACCGGACGGCCGGAGCGCAGCAGGTCGATGAGGGCGTTCACCGCAGTGGTGTCCGCGCCCGCCTCGGCCATGCCCTGCACGTACAGCTCGAAGTGGCTGATGTAACCGCCGCCCAGTTCGTCGCTCTCCTCGACCATGACGATGTCGTTGATGAGGCGGCGGCTGCCGGTCGGGCCGGTCGGGATCCACGGCACGGTGATGCAGGTCAGTTGCCGTTGCAGCGACTTCAGCAGGGACATGAAGTCCCAGACCGCGAAGACGTGGTGCTCCATGAAGGTGACGAGCGCCTCGTGGGTGTCCAGGTTGGCGTAGAGCGGGTGCTTGACCACGACGTCGCGCCGGTCGGTCACCGCCCGCTCCAACCGCTCGATGCCCGGGTGCGTCTTACCCCAGTCGTACCGTGACATGTCAGCCTCCCTGCTGGGCGCGGTGGCGCCAGATGACCGGGCAGTAGTCGGGGTCCGCGTAGTCCGGCCGCCCGTCGTGGGTGCGGCGGACCAGCACGTCGTGGTTGTACGCGGCGAGCGTGCCGTCGGAGAGGGGATACTCCCGCCAGGCGTTGTCGCCGTCCTGCAGGTGCAGCGAGATCGCCTGTCGGGGGCGACCGCTGACGTTGGGGCCACTGCCGTGGTAGGTGCGGCAGTGGTGGAAGCTCAGGTGTCCCTTGGGGATCACCATCGGGATCTTGCGGATCTCCACGCCGTTGTACGCGGCGTTCTCGGCCAGCATCTCCTCCAACTGGCTGCGATCCCGGTCGGCGAAGTGCCGCACCACCGTGTCGTCCGCGCCGATTTCCTTCCACCGGTGCGAGCCGTCGACCATGGTGATGGTGCCCATCTCCTCACCGCAGTCGTGGAAGGGGATGAACGCGGTGAGCATCTTCTCCGACGACGAGGACGCCCAGTAGTGCTTGTCGAAGTGCCAGGGCACGATGTTGCTCGGCTCGCCGGAGATCGGCGGCTTGTAGATCAGCGTGGACTGGAAGACCCGGATCTCGTCGGCCTGGGCCAGCCGGGCGGCGACCGCCCCGATCAGCGGCTTGCGCAGGATGGCGCCGAGCCCGTCGTGCTCGTGGTGGACGTAGTCGTTGTGCCGCTGCACCGGGCCCTTGGACGGGTCCCAGTAGGCAAGCTTCGGTGGGCGTACCGGCAGCCGGCGGTCCCGCTCCCCGTCGTAGTAGCGCTGCGTGGCGGCGGCGAGGGCGTCCACCTCGTCGTCGGTGAACACCTTCTTCGACAGGTACCAGCCGTGCTCGGCGTAGTGCCGCACGTCGTCGTCCGACGGCAGCAGCGCCCGCTCCTCGGCGGTCAGCGTCGGTTCGTAGCCGGTCACGCTCATGCGCCCACCCCCTGTGGTGTGGCCGCCACGGCGGCCAGTTCCCGTTCCTTGGCCTCGTAGAGCGCCTTGATGTTGCCGCTACCGAAGCCCCGCGCGCCGCGCCGCTCGATCAGCTCCAGGAAGAGCGTGCGACGTACGTGCATCGACTCGGCGAAGATCTGCAGCAGCTGACCGTCGTGGTCGGAGTCGACAAGCACACCCAGCTCGCGCAGCCGCTCCAGCGGGGCGTCCACCCGACCGACCCGCGCCTCCAGGGCGTCGTAGTAGCTGGCCGGCGTGCCGGCGAAACGCACTCCGCGCCGGCCCAGCGCCTCCACGGCGCCGACGATGTCGTCGGTGCGCAGCCCCAGGTGCTGCACTCCCCCGCCGGCGTGCTGGTCGAGGAACGCGTCGATCTGCCCCGGCCGCCGGGTGCGGTCCGGTTCGAGCAGCACCACTGTGACCCGCCCGGACGGGCTCTGCACCACCTTGGAGTTCATCGCCTGCCCGTCGACCTCGATGTGCTCCTCGAAGATCTGCGCGAAGTCGAACAGCGCCTCGAAGTGGCGGACCGTCTCGTCGAGCTGACCGGGCGGCACGCAGACCGCCAGGTGGTCGATCTCGGCGAGCACGGGCGGGTGGTCGGCCGCCGTGGACGCGGCCGCGGTGATGGCGCCGGGCAGGAACTCGCCCCGGTCGCCCCGGCGTTGCACCAGCCGGTGCCGCACGTCGGCGAAGCCGTCCACCTCGGCGATCACCACCTCGGCGTCCGCGCCGGTGCGGGTGGTCGGCGGCGTCACGCCTGTCGCACCCCGGCCCACCAGCTCGGCGTACGCGGCCGCCACGTCGTCGACCTCGACCGCGACGACCGCGATGCCGTCACCGTGGCGCTGCACGTACCGCGCGGCCGGATGCTCGGCGCTCAACCCGGAGGTGAGCAGCAACCGGATGTCGCCGTGGCAGAGCAGCAGCGAGCGTTGCCCGGCCAGCCCGGTCTCCGGGCCACCCTGGCCGCAGATCTCGAAGCCGACGGCGGTGCTGAAGTAGAAGGCCGCCTGTCGGGCGTCCCCCACGTAGAGTTCGATGTGGTCGATACCACGGATGTCCATGTCCCCTGAAACCCTTCCCACCCGGTTCCCCCCGTATTGCCGTCCGGACGCGCCCCGCCCGGGATGCCGCCTCGATCACCCCCTCGGCTCGGCGACGCGCGCCAGCAGCAGGCTCACGTTCTGGCCGCCGAACCCGAACGAGTTGGTCACCGCGTACTCCGGGTCGGCCTTGCGGGGCGCGCCACGGATGTGGTCCGCCGGGCAGGCCGGATCCGGATCGTCGAGGTGGTACGTCGGCGGCAGGAGCCCCCGGCCGAGCGCCAACGCGGTGGCCGCCGCTTCCAGCACCCCGGAGGCGCCGAGCAGGTGGCCGGTGAGCGCCTTGGTGGAGCTGACCGGCACACCGCCGACGCCGAACACATCGGCCAGGGCGGTGGTCTCCGCGATGTCACCGAGCTTCGTGCCGGTGCCATGCGCGTTGACGTAACCGACAGCCGCCGCCGGCACACCGGCGCTGCGCAGGGCCCGACGGATGCACGCCGCCGCGCCCGCGCCGTCCGGGCGGGGTGCGGTCGGGTGGTACGCGTCGGTCGTCGCGCCGTGGCCGGCCACCTCGGCGTACCCGGCGATGCCACGCGCGGCGGCGTGCTCGGCGCGTTCGAGCACCAGCAGCGCGGCGCCCTCGGACAGGACGAACCCGCTGCGGGACGTGTCGAACGGCCGACTCGCCCGTCCCGGATCGGTGCCGGCGCGCGCCAGTGCCCGCGCGTTACCGAAGGTGTCGGCGAAGGTCGGGAAGAGCGGCGCCTCGCTGGCCCCGCAGACAACCACGTCGACCTCCCCGGTCGCGATGAGCCGTACCCCGTCGGCGACCGCCTGTGCGCCGGAGGCGCAGGCGGTGCCGACCGACGAGCTGTAGCCCCGGATGCCGTGCGCGATGGCGATCCGCGCCGCCGGCATGTTCGGCAGGATCCCGGTGAGCAGGTACGGGCTGACCGCCGCCCGCCCCCGGGCCGCCCGCGCCAGCACCTGCGACTCCAGGGTGGCCATCCCCCCGACCCCACCGACGATCACACCGATCCGGTCGGGGTCGACGTCGCGGCCCACCTCGATGCCGGCGTCGGCGAGAGCGTCGGCGGCGGCGAGCAGGGCGAGGACGACGATCCGGTCCAGCACCCGGGTCTCCGGCCCGGACGCGACGGTCCGCGGGTCGATGTCGGGCAGCAGGCCGGCGACGTCCAGCGACTCCCTCGCCGGGTGCCCCTCGGGCGGGCGGGTCAGCCCGGACCGACCGGTGGTCAGCGCGTCGAAGGTCTCCTCGACGCCCCGCCCGACCGGCGTGAACAGACCCATCCCGGTGATCAGGGCGGTCACGCCACCGCTCCGCTTCGCTCCGCGGCGGCGGGAGCCTCCACGCTGCTGCGCTGCCTGATTCGCTCGCTCATGAACTCGCCTCGGTGAGGTAGCGCTCGCGCAGGACGACCTTGCGGACCTTGCCGGTCACGGTGACCGGGATGTCGGCGGAGCGCACCGGCACGACCCGGCGCAGCGTGGCCCCGACGTCCGGGCCGAGGGCCGCGCGGACCTGGCCGGTGCGGTCCTCGGCCTGGTCCGCGCCGGCGGCCAACTCCAGCAGCACGTCGGTGACGACCCCGCCGGCCTCGGCGACGATCACCACAGTGCAGTCGGTGACGTCCGGGCAGGCGGCGAGGATCCGCTCCTCGGACAGCGCGGTGTAGAAGCGCCGCCCGTCGCCGGCGTCGACCGAGTCGACCGCCCGGTCCAGGTGGTAGTAGCGGCCGTCGGCGTCGGCGCGGACCAGGTCACCGGTGAGGTACCAGCCGCGCTGGCGGAAGCGGTAGGTGGTGGCCGAGTCGTTCCAGTAGCCCCGGAACAGCGACGGCGAGTCGATGCCCAGGAAACCCACCTCGCCGACCGGCACCGGCTCGCCGTCGGCGTCGAGCACCGCGACCCTGGTGAACCGGTACGGGCGGCCGATGCACCGGCCGTACCTGTCGGTGTCGGCGCGATGGGTGATGTGGAACATCGAGTGCCCCATCTCGCTGGAACCCAGCCCGTCGATGAAGACCGAGCCGGGCACCCTCGCCACGCCGTCGCGGGTGACGGTGTCGTGCCAACCGACCGCGACGAGGCGGCGGATGTGCGGCTCGTGCGAGGCGTCGCCGGTGTTGAACCACAGCCGCACCGAGTCCAGGTCGTACCCGGACAGGTCGAAGCGGGCCAGCTCCGCCCAGGTGACCGAGAAACCGAACACCCCGTCGGGTCGCCAGCGTTGGATCGCGTCCAGCACCTGCTCACCGCCCTGCTCGGACAGCAGGAACATCTGCGCGCGGTTGCCCAGCGCCTGGTTGACCATCAGCACCGTTGCGGTGTGCGGCGCGGGCAGCGCGTTGAGGATCCGGCTGGTGCCCTGCGCCTGCGGCATGGTGAGCAGGTGCCGGGTGGCCGCGAACAGGCTGGCGTGCGAGTGCAGCACCGCCTTGGGCACCCCGGTTGTCCCCGAGGTGTGGGTGATGACGATCGGGTCGTCCGGGTGGTGCCGGTAGTGCGCCGGGGCGGTGGCCGGGTCGCCCGTGCCGGCCTGCGCGGGGGTGCCGAGCAGCGGTACGCCCAGGTCGTGCCCGGCCAGCAGCGCGGTGTGCGCGTCGTCGGCCAGCACACCGACGCCCCGCAGGCGGCGGATGTACTCGGCGGCGATCTCCGGCCGGAGTTTGCCGTTCATCAACGCCGGGATCGCCCCGAGTCGAGCCAGCGCCAGGAAGCTGAGCACCATGTCGGCGGCGGCGGTGGCCCAGACGGCGACCGGGTCGCGGGGGCGTACCCCCTGGTCGTGCAGCCAGGCGGCGCGGGCGGCGACCCGCTCGTCGAGCCGCCCCAGCGTCAGTGGCGTCTCGGCGGGGTGCCCGTCGACGGCGGTGTCGAAGGTCAGGCCGGGTCCGTCCGGGTCGGCGCCGTGCGCCAGTACCCGGGCCAGGACGTTGCCCGCGCCCACTTCGCTGTCGGCGGCCAGTACGCCGCGCAGTCCCCGTGTCCTCATAGTCGTGCTCCTCCCCCCAGCAGCACCGCGGCCGCCTCGGTCGGCTTGTCGGGTGCTTGTTCGATCAGAATCAGCAACACCTCGTCGGCTTCGCCGTCGTCGCGCAGCAGGTCGGCCTCGGCGACGCCGTCGGCGTACGGGTCGCCGGTCGGGCTGAGGCAGACCACCGGGCCGCGCAGGTTCCAGCGGGCCGCGACGTGCCCGGCGACGCTGTTGGGCACGGACTGGAAGAAGAACAGCGGGCCGACCCGCCCGCCGGCCTCGACGGTCGCCCGTACGTGCTCGGCGCTGGCGAGATCACCGCTGGCGCTGACCAGCACGATTCCCGTCCGCACCCCGGCGGGCACCCCGGCCGACCCGTAGGCCCGCCGCAGACACCGTTCCGCGACGGCCACCACCACCGGCGCGAAGTCCGAGTGCACAAACCCCGGCACCCCCGCAGCGAGGCCCTGGTCCCCACCCTCAGGCCATCGCGCCCTCGCCCTGCCTCCCCGCGATCTTGCGGTTTCGGTTGTCGTTTCGGGTGCCTGGTCGGATTCGTCGGGGCAGAAAGTGCATGATCGCGGGAGGTTGGGGGCGGTCATCCGACACCGACCAGGAGAGCGGTGTTCGCGCCACCGAAGGCGGCGTTGAGGGTGAGGGCGTGGGTGGCATCCGTCTGTTGAGGACGGTCGGTGATCACGTTCACGGGGCAGGTCTCGTCGGGGGCCAGCCAGCCGGCGTTGACCGGCAGGTGACCGTGGCGCAGCGCCAGCACGGTGACCACCAGTTCGAGCAGCCCGGACGCCTCCAGCGCGTGCCCGTGCAGCGACTTCGTGGAGCTGACCGGAACCTGCGCGCCGTGCCCGCCGAGGGCTCGGCGCAGTGCGACCGCCTCGGCGGCGTCGCTCTGCGCGGTACCGGTGGCGTTGGCGTTGACGTAGCCGACGGCCCGCGGCGGCAGCCCGGCCCGGCGCAGCGCGCCGCCGACCGCGCGGGACAGCCCGGTGCCGCCGGGCTCAGGCTGGCAGGGATGGAACGCGTCACCGGCCCGTCCCCAACCGGCCACCGTGGCCGCCGGATCGACACCGCGTCGTCGGCCGGTGCTCGATTCGAGCACCACCGCGGCCACGCCGTCACCCAGCAGCAGCCCACGGCGGCCGGCGCTGAACGGGCGGACCGCCCCGTCGACAGCGAGGGCACGACCGGCGTCGAAGAGCGCGAACTGGTCCGACTCCACCAGGTAGCCGGCCGCGACCACGACCCGCTCGACGTCCCCCCGGGTAATCCTGGCGGCGGCGTCGGCCACCGCCGTGCTCGCCGACACGCAGGCGCTGGTGTAGACCCGGGTGTGACCCGAGAGTCCACATCGGGCGGCGAGCTGACCGGCGAGCACGGCCGGGGTCGGGCCCGCGCCGAGGGCCGCGCCGCCGTGCACGGCGAGCAGCAGGGCGCACCCGGCGCGCTGCGCGCGGTCCAGGCCGGCCGCCTCGCAGGCCGCGTCGACCGCGGCGGCCAGTTCGTCCGGGAGCGTACCGACCTCGGGCAGGGTGGCCGCCACGGTGACCCGGCGGGCGGTGGTGTCGAATCGGCCTACCGGTCCGAACGCCGGCACACCGGCCAGCACACCGGCGAGCTGCGCGTCGGCGCCCCGCCCCAGGGCGCTGACCGCGTACATGCCGGTGAGCTGGGTGACGCGCGCCTCAACCATCTGCGGAGGCGGTCAGCGACGCCCGGAACACCGCCAGGGCGTCGTCGACGGTGCGGATGCCGGCCAGCTCGTCGTCGGTGAGGTCGAGCCGCCGTTCGTAGCGCTGCTCGACGAGGTGCACCAGCCAGGCAAGCTCCATCGAGCCGATCCGGTCGGACACCTCGGCAGCCGGTTTCGCGGTGAGTTCGGCGAGCATGGTCAGCAGGTCAGCTCGCCCCAGATCGGGCTGACCGCCCATCAGGCTTTGTCGCTCGTCGCCTCGGTGACCCGGTTGGCGACCATTGTGGTGAACTCGCCGACCGTCATCAGGGCGAGCTGCTCCGACTCGTCGTCGGCGAACGTCAGGCCGTAACGGTCCTCGACCCGGACGGACAGGTCGGCGAGGGCGAGCGACTCCAGGTCGACGCCGGAGGGACCGAGCGTGGTGTCGTCGTCGAGCCCCTCGACGTCGTAGTTCATGTCGGCGAGCTGCTCGACGACGAAGGCACGGACCTCGGCTCTCATGGATACCCTCTCTGCGTGGGTCAGCTGACGGTGTCCGGTCGGGACACCGCCTACGTGTGGGTCGGCCGGGACACCGGCGGTCAGCCGGATCCGGTCGCTGTGCTGCTGCGGCGGGCTGGCGCTCTGCTGCTCGGTGGCGCGGAGGCCGAGCTGGTGCTGACGCACGACCGCGAGGGACGGCCGGTCGTGCGGGTCGACGAGACGATCGGGTCGGTCGAGCTGGCGGTCAGCGTCAGCCGGACCGCCGGGCTGGTGGTGGTCGCCGCCCGTCGGGCCGGCGCGGTCGGGGTGGACGTCGAACGGATCCGCCCGCTGCCGGCGCTCGCCCTGGCCCGCCGCTGGTTCCCGCCCGCCGAACTGGCCTGGTTGGTCGATCGGCCCGAGGCTGGCCGGACGGTGGACTTCCTGCGGCTGTGGACCGCCAAGGAGGCGGTCGGTAAGGCGCTCGGGCGCGGGCTGCGCGACGGCGGGCTGCGCCGGTTGATGCCGACGCCGGGGCTGCCATTGCGGCTTGTGCCCGGCGCCGAGCCCCTGCGGGTCGGTCACCCACGGTTGGGTGGGGGCCTCGTCCTGGCGGTCGCCGCGCACGCGAGCGCGCCTGTCGACGTCGAGGTGGTGCAGCGGCCCGGTCACTGGGTGACCGCCGAGCGCAGCGCGTCGGTCGAGCGGACCAGCTTGCCGGTGGTGGTGCGGGGCAACTGATCGAGCAGGTGCAGCGCCCGTGGCCGTTTGTAGCCGGCCAACCGCTCGGCGAGGAGCTTGTCCAGCGTCTCCTCCGACAGCGGGCCGTCGGGTTGGACGTACGCGGTGATGCCGTCGTCCCAGACCACCACGGCGGCGGCCACCCCGGTCAGCTCGGCGACGGTGGCCTCCACCTCGGTCAGGTCGACCTTCATCCCGCCGACGGAGACCTGCGAGTCGAGTCGACCGCGCACCGTGACCAGGCCGGTGTCCTGATCGACGGTCCCGGCGTCGCGGGTGTGCAGCCAGCCGTCGGACCAGCGGGTCGGGTCGCTCAGGCCGACGTACGGTGACGCCGGGCAGGACACCCACAGCTCACCGCCGGACTCGCGGACCTCGATGCCGGGCGCCGGGGCGATCGACGGTCGGTGCGCCCCGTACAGGTCGGTGCCGATCACCCCGACCTCGGTCATCCCGTACATGTTGCCCAGGGGCACCCCGTACCTGTCGGTGAACGCCCGGGCGACGGCGGCCGGCACCAGCTCGCCCCCGGTGGTCATCCGCCGCAGTTGCGGCAGTGGCCCGGCGGGCCGGGTGGAGGCGAGCAGTCCGATGTGGAACGGCACCCCCAGCACTGTGGCCGGCGTGGTGTCGGCGCTGATCGCGGCCAGCACGGCGTCACCGCTGAGCCGCTCCGGCGGCACCAGCTCGACCCCGGCGTGCAGCCCGTAGAGCAGGCCGCCGACCAGGCCGAGCACGTGCACCATCGAGGGCAGCAGGATGATCCGCTCGCCGGGCAGCGCGACGCCGTCGATCCGGGTGTAGCGGTGCACCTCGGCGACCAGGTCGGCTGCGGTGCGGCCGATCACCTTGGACGGGCCGGTGGAGCCGGAGCTGAGCTGGATCACGGCGTGGCCGCTGACCGCCGGACGGTCGGCGTACGGGGTGACGCCCTCGGCGACGTCGACGAAGATCTTCAGCGCGCCGGCACCGGTACGCACCGGGGCGACCACCACCTGCGGGGTCAACCGGAGCAGCGCGCGGTCCACCTCGTGGTCGGTGAGCCGGTGGTCGAGCAGGATCGCCTGCCCCCCGGCTCGCCAGGTGGCCAGCAGGTTCACCACGTACGCCAGGGACGGCGGCAGCCGCAGCGCCGCAGCGCCACCGGGGCGCAGTCCGGCGGCGGTGAGCCGGTCCTGCGCGGCGACGACCAGCCGGCGTAGGGCGGCACGGTCGACAGGCTCGGGCAGGCGGAGACAAACGTCGGTCGGATGGCCGGCGAACAGGACTTCGTCCACCCATCCTGGGTCTGTCGCCGTAGGATCTTCTGCCGTCACTGCCGTTCACCGCCCAGCATGAAAGAGGGCGAATCCGCCCATCACGTACGCCTGTCGGGGTGCTGCGGGGAACCATACGACCCCCGACGGGGCCATTGCTAGATGCGAATGGATGGATCAAAAGCAGCGGCCAGCCGGATTGCCGACAGCCCGTTCGGCGGAGAGGATCGGGCGGGTGATTCGGCAGAGCGTCACCGAGGCATGACGCCTCGTACATCCGTCGCGCGGCCTCAGCCGGACGGCCGATGGCGTCGATCCGTGGGGATGCACCAGCCCCTCGAAGGGCGACCCGCGGCGGTGGGGTTAGCCGGAGCACCACCCGGGGGCTTGCCGGAGTGCTGGCTCGCGGGACGGTGACCATAGTGGAGCCCATGCGAACTCTTGCTGTGGCAGCGGCAGCGATATTGCTGGTGGCGACGGGTGCCACCACGACACCGAGTGAGCTCCAACGCGATGCCGAGGCCCTGCGGGCGACCGGCGTGACGGGCGTCCTGGCCCGCCTGGAGTCCCGGACGGGCGCACAGGTTGTCCGCTCGGGCCCGGGCGTCCCGCACGACCCGTTTCTCCGGATCGGGAGTACCACCAAGACGTTCACCGCGGTCGTGGTGCTGCAACTCGTCGGTGAAGGGCGGCTGACGCTGGACGACCAGGTGGACAGGTGGCTGCCGGGTGCGGTGGCCGGTCGGCGGATCTCGGTGCGGCAGCTCCTGCAGCACACCAGCGGCCTGCACGACTACTCGTCCGACCTGATCGGGAACTACGCCACGCCCGAGTCCTACCGGCGGGAGCGGGACAGGCCGTACACGCCGGAGCAGCTCGTGACGATTGCCATGGGCCACCCGCAGGGCGGCACCACCTGGTCGTACTCGAACACCAACTACGTCCTCGCCGGCATGCTGATCAGGGCGGTCACCGGGCGGAGCTGGGCGCGCGAGGTGGACGCCCGCATCACCGGGCCGCTGGGCCTGCGGCACACCCGCACCGGATTCCTGCGCGACCTCCCTGCGCCGCACGCCACGAACTACATGCAGTTCACGCAAGGCGGTCCGTTGGTGGACACGACTATCGCGATCCGCGGGCTGGACAGCGGCGCCGACGGGTCGATGACCAGCACGGCGTCCGACCTCAACAGGTTCCTGGCCGCCCTGGCCGGAGGCCGCCTGCTGCGGCCGGCGCAGCAGGCACAGATGCGCACGCTTGTCGCGACGACGGATTTCCCTGCCGGTTCCGGGTACGGGTTGGGCATCTTCTGGGTCCCGCTGTCCTGCGGCGGTGGCTACTGGCGGCACGGCGGCACCGGCTTCGGTTACCAGGTGGAGGCGGCGTTCACCGACGACGGGCGTCGGTTGACCGCGTCGACCTTCACCAACACCGGCGACCCGGAACTGGCCGCGACCCGCCAGAACCTCCTCGACAACCTGGTCGACCACGCCTTCTGCTAGGCCTCGGCGACGTCGGGGGCCCTGGCCCCCCGCGCGCGCCGATCTTGCGGTTTCGGTCGGTGAAACGCGTGGACTGCCTCCTATGTCGTGACAGTAAGTGCAAGATCGCGGGAAGTGGGACGGGGCGGCGCGCGTCAGGTCAGGGCTGGCGTCTGGGCGTGGATGTGGAAGCGCAGCGAACGGGCGTCGGTGAAGCACTCCCGCATCGGGCGCACCAGCTCACGGTGCTCGGGGCTGCGTTCCCAGTTCTCGAAGTCGGCAAGGCTCGCCCACTCACTGGTGATCAACCACTGCTCCGGGTCGGTCGACGAGCGGCACACCTGGTCGACCAGGTGCCCCGGCACGCCACCGGCGACCAGGTGCCGCACCTCCTCGTACGCGGCGAGGAACTGCTCGGTGCGCGGCACCGGCACCCGTACCAGGAAGACCACCCGGGCCCGACTGTCGCTCATGACGCCTCTCCCCTCATCGGCGCGGCCCCACGCAGGACCAGCGCGCTGTTGAATCCGTCGAAGCCCCGCGCGCAGACCAGCGCGAGCCGGCTGCGCGGTCGGCGGTGTTCCCGTAGGAAGTCCAGCTCGCAGCCCTCGGCCACCTCGTCCGGCCCCGCCGACGCGGGCAGCGTGTCGTGGGCGAAGGCGAGCAGCGCGGTCGCCACGTCCAATGCCGAGCCACCCTGGTACGCCCGGCCGGTGAGCGGTTTCTGCGTGGTCACCGGGGGCGGCCGGTCGGCGAACACGGCACGCAGCGCTTCGGCCTCGCTGCGGTCGTAGCGGGGCACACCCAGCGCGTCGGGCAGCACCACGTCGATTCCGGCGGCCGCGACGCCGGCCCGGTCCATGGCCAGGCGCATGGCCCGCGCGTACTGGGCCGGGTCACCGGCGCTCTCCGCCGTGGTGTGCGCGGCGTCGTGGGTGGAGCCCCACCCGCTCACCTCGCCGTAGACGTGGGCACCCCGGGCGAGGGCGTGCCCCAGCTCCTCCACCACGAACACCGCTCCCCCCTCGGCCGGCAGGTAGCCGCTGGCCGAGGCGTCGAACGGCCGGTACGCCCGCTCCGGGTCGGCGACGTCGCTGAGCAGCCCGGAGCGCAGCTGGCAGGCGAGCGCGTACGGGCTCAGCGGGCACTCGGTGGCCCCGGCGATCACGACCGGGGTGCCCCGGCGTACCGCGCGGGCGGCGTGCGCCAGGCTGTCCAGCCCACCGGCCGACTCGGCGACCAGCACCCCGCTCGGGCCCTTGAACTGGTGGTGGATGGAGAGCTGCCCGACGCTGGCCGCGTAGAACCAGGCGATCGACTGGTACGCCCCGACCGTCCGGGACGTGCCGCCCCAGAGGCGTTGCAGCTCCCGCTGGCCGAACAGGTTCCCCCCGGACGAGCTGGCCAGGGTCACCGCGTAGCCGTACGGGTCGGGGGCCCGGTCGGGCAGGCCGGCGTCGGCCAGCGCCAGCCGGGTGGCGGCGAAGCCGAGGTGCGTCCACCTGTCGGTCTGCACGAGTTGTCGACTGTCGGCGTAGGAGTCGGCGGTGAACCCGGGCACCTCCCCGCCGAAGCGGGTCGGATAGCCGGACGGGTCGAACAACGTGATCGGCCCGGTCCGGCGGGTACCGGCGAGAACGGTGCGCCAGTGCGCGTCCGCGCCGATGCCGCTCGGTGCGACCACCCCGATGCCGGTCACCACGGCGCGAGCGACCTCGGCGCTCACGCCAGCACTCCGCTTCGCTCACTCACGCTGCCACCGCGCCCAGCATCCGACGGAAGACCATCGCCGACTGGAAGCCGCCGAACCCGCTGCCCACCGAGAGGGCGACGTCCACCGGGACCTCCCGCGCCTCGTTGGGTACGTAGTCCAGGTCGCACTCCGGGTCCCGGGTACTCCAGTTCGCCGTCGGCGGCACCACACCGAACTCGATGGCCAGGGCGCACGCGGCCATCTCGATCGACCCGATCGCGCCGAGCGAGTGCCCGACCATCGACTTGATCGAGCTGATCGGCACCCGGTACGCGGCCTGACCCAACGCCCGCTTGAACGCGGCAGTCTCGTGCCTGTCGTTCTGCCGGGTGCCCGACCCGTGCGCGCTGATGTAGGAGACCTGCTCGGGCAGGATCCTGCCCTGCTTGAGCGCGTCGGTGACGGCGAGGCCCATCTCCAGCCCGTCCGGTCGGAGCCCGGTCATGTGGAAGCCGTTGCTGCGGCTGGCGTAGCCGGCCACCTCGCAGTAGATGTGCGCCCCGCGCCGCCGGGCGTGCCCGGCCTCCTCCAGCACCAGCACGGCCCCACCCTCGGCCAGCACGAACCCGTGCCGGTCGGCGTCGAACGGGCGGGAGGCGTGCGCCGGGTCGTCGTTGTCCGGGCTGGTCGCCTTGATCGCGTCGAACGAGGCGACAGTGACAGGTGAGATCGGCGAGTCGGACGCGCCGGCCAGCATCACGTCCGCCTCACCGTCCACGATCATCTGGTGGGCGTACCCGATGGCGTCGATGCCCGAGGTGCAGCCGGTGGAGACCACCTGCGCCGGGCCGTGCAACCCGTGCCGGCACGCCACGTCCGCCGCGAGGCTGCTGGGCACCAGCGCCTGATAGAGGTACGGGCCACCGCGCGCCCCGTCCACCAGCCAACGCCTGCCGTGCTCGCTCACGGTGACGTACTCCTGCTCCAACGCCATCGTGCCGCCGACCGCCGTGCCCAGCACCACCCCGGCCCGGTCCCGTTCCGCGTCGGTGAGCACCAACTGGGCGTCGGCCACCGCCTCGGTGGAGCAGGCCAGCGCGAACTGCACGTACCTGTCGGCCCGCCGCAGTTCGGCCTCGCTGAGCCCCGCCGCGACCGGGTCGAAGTCGCACTCCGCCGCGATCTGCGACCGGAACGCCGACGGGTCGAAGAAACTGATCCGCCGGGTGGCGGTCCGCCCCTCGGTGATGGTCTTCCAGAAGCGGTCCCGGCTGGCGCCCCCCGGCGCGACCACCCCGATCCCGGTCACCACCGTGCGGCGCCCGGTCATCGCGCCACCTCCGTTCGCGACTGCGGGGCTCGCAGACCCGGCGCACTCCTCGCGCTCACGATGTGCCCCGCTGTTCGACCAACTCGGTGTCGACGTGCCCGAGTTCGGGTCGGGGGGCGAGCGGGCCCAGGTGGAAGACCACCTCGGCCGCTTCGACACCGGTGTTGCGCAGTCGGTGTCGTACGTTCACCGGTACGAACAGCCCCTCGCCGGCTGCCAGCAGCGTCGGCTGGTCGTCCAGGTCGACGGTGATCGCGCCCCGCACCAGGTACAGGAACTCCTCGCTGTACGGGTGGTAGTGCTCGGCGATCCGCTCCCCCGGTTCGAGCGTGGCCACCCCGAGGAAGCCCGAGGTGCTGCCGACGGTGCGGGGGCCGAGCAGCACCCGCAGCTCACCGCCGCGACGGCGGTCGGCGGGTACGTCCCGGGCGGCGATCGGGCGGGTGCTCAGGTCACTCATCGTCGGCCTCCGTCGCCACGCCAGCGGTCGGGTTGCCCTGGTCGGCACGCTGCCAGGCGATGCGTTCCAGCCGGTCCTTGATCACCGCGAGTTGGATCACGCTGTTGGTGTTGATCCGCTCGGTCATCGCGGCGTTGTCGACGGGCGCGGTCGGTTTCATCGCGAAGTCCTGCGTCCAGGTCATCCGGGTGGCGCCGGCCTCCTCGGTGTAGCGCCAGTGGATGCGCATGTACTCGAACGGCCCGGTCTCCACCCGGTATGCCCGCACCTGCCCGCTCACCGGGTCGGCGGTGCGCTCACTGACCCAGCTCCAGGACACCCCGTTCTCGTCCGGGTACATGGTGAGCCGGAACCGCACCGTCTGCCCCTCGCGGTGCAGGATCTCCACCACCGCGTACTCGGTGAACAGCTCGGTCCAGTTCGCCACGTCGTTGGTGACCTCCCAGACCAGCCCCAGCGGCGCGTCGATGACCACGCTGTTCTCGGTGTGCCCGGGCGGGTCCACACGGCGGGCGACGAGGTCGGCCACCGCCGGGATGCTCAACTGCCCGGCCTGTTCGGGGATGCTCACCTGCCAGCGGTCGGCGACGACCGCGGAGAGCTCCAGCAGGGCGAGTGAGTCCATGCCCAACTCCTCGAGCGACGCGGCGGGCGCCCGGGCCGCGGCGTCGGCGTCCAGCCCGCAGTGCGCCACCAGGATGTCGGTGATCTCGGCGGTCATCGGGCGACCATGGGTGACGGTCATCGGGTCCTCCTGTGGGTTGCGTCGGAATCTGCGGCGGGCGCGGTGCGCGGTGCGGGAGTGGCAGCCGGCCCCCGGGCGGGCGCGGCGAGCAGACGGTCGACCAGGCCGGTGGTGTAGCGGCCCTTACGGAAAGCGGCGTCGTCGAGCACCCGCCGGACGAACGGGATGGTGGTGTGCACGCCCGGACCGGCGACGTCGAACTCGTCCAGGGCACGTTCCAGCCGGTTGAGGGCCAACTCCCGGTCGGGCGCCCACACGATCACCTTGGCCAGCAGGGAGTCGTACCAGGGGCCGATCAGATAGCCGGCGCTGGCGTGGGTGTCCACCCGGGTGAACGGGCCGCCGGGTGGGGTGAAGCGCTCCAACCGACCGGGGGTGGGGGCGAAGCCGCGCTCGGGGTCCTCGCTGTTGACCCGGCACTCCACAGCGACGCCGTGCAGACGGATCTCCTCCTGCCGCCAGCGCAGCGGCACCCCGGCGGCGATGTGCAGTTGCTCGTGCACCAGGTCGATCCCGGTGACCATCTCGGTGACCGGATGCTCCACCTGGATCCGGCAGTTGATCTCCAGGAAGTGGAACTTCTCCTCGGCGTCGACAAGGAACTCCAGCGTGCCGGCACCGACGAAGCCGACCTGGAGCGCACCCCGCAGGGCGGTCTCGGCGATGGTGTCGAGAACGGCGGCGGGCAGCGCCGGGGCGGGCGCCTCCTCGACAAGTTTCTGGTGCCGACGTTGCACCGAGCAGTCCCGGGTGCCCAGGTGCACCCCGTTCCCGTGCGCGTCGCAGAGCACCTGCACCTCGACGTGCCGCGCCTCGGTGAGGTACCGCTCGACGTACACCCGGTCGTCGCCGAAGGCGGCCTGCGCGGCGGCGCGGGTGCGGGCGTACGCCCGGCGCAGCTCGCCCGGGGTGTGCACCACCGTCATCCCCCGGCCCCCGCCCCCGGCGGCGGCCTTCACGATCACCGGGTAGCCGACGGCCTCGGCCACCTCGGCCGCCGCGGCGGCGGTCGGCACCGGCGCGACACTGCCCGGTGACAGCGGCAGGCCGGCGCGGCTCATCAGTGCCCGCGCCGACGACTTGTCGGCCAGCGCGGCCATCACCGCCGGCGGCGGACCGATGAACGTCAGCCCGTTGTCGGCACAGATCTCGGCGAAGTCGGCGTCCTCGGAGAGGAAGCCGTAGCCGGGGTGCACTGCCTGCGCGCCCACCTGCCGGGCCGCCTCCACGATGGCGGCGGCGTTGAGGTAGCTGCGCCGACTCGAAGCCGGCCCGATCCGGACGGCCTGGTCGGCGAGGCGGACCACCGCCGAGTCGGCGTCGGCGGCGGAGTAGACCACCGCCGTCCGCACCCCGAGCTCCTTGCAGGCGCGCAGCACCCGTAGCGCGATCTCGCCCCGGTTGGCGATCAGCACGGTCTCGAACATGGTCAACCACCCCGCGCCGTCACGCCGGGTCCAGCTCGACGAGCGGCTGGTCGTACTCGACCGGCTGGCCGTCCTCGACGAGGATGGCGGCCACCCGCCCGGCCCGGTCGGCGGTCACCTCGTTCATCAGCTTCATCGCCTCGACGATGGCGACCGGCTGGCCGGGACGGACCAGGTCGCCCACCGCGACGAACGGCCGCGCGCCGGGCTCCGGCGCCCGGTAGAAGGTGCCGACGATCGGTGCCCGCACCGCGGGGCGCCCGGGCACCGGTGGCCGGATCACCGCAGGCGGGGCACCGGGCGGCGGCGTCTGGGCCGGTACGACGGGTACGGCAGGTACGTCCGGTCGGGTCACGTCCTCGGGGTGCCACTCGACCTCCAGCACCGCCGGCCCGCTGCGCAGCCGGATCCGGCGCACCGGCCCGGCCAACTCGGCGATCAGGTGCTGCGCCTGCCGGCGCAGCCCGGCCAGCGCCTCCTCACCGCCCACCCCGACGTCGTCGGCAGCCTCACCACCCACCCCGACGCCGTCGGACGTCTCGACTGTCGACACCGCCCCGTCGCCGCCGGTCATCGCCGGCCCACCCGAGCGTCGGCGCGGTTAGCCCCGAACCGGCGGAAGCGTTGCCGGCGCAGGCGGACCAGCATGGCGGGCGGCACGTCCAGCAGCGGCACGAGGTTGGCCAGCAGGGCGGCGCGCAACCGGTGGGCCGTCTCCGCCGGGTCGTCGTGCGCGGCGTTCGACGGCTCCGACACGACCTCGTCGACCACTCCGAGCCGGCACAGGTCGGGCGCGGTCAGCCGCAACGCGCGGGCGGCCTGCGGCGCCGCGGACCGGTCCGGCCAGAGGATCGCCGCACACCCCTCGGGGCTGATCACCGAGTAGACGGCGTTCTCCAGCATCAGCACCCGGTCGGCCACCGCGAGCGCCAGTGCGCCGCCACTGCCGCCCTCTCCGGTGATCACCGCGAGCACGGGAGTGGGCAGCACGGTGAGGGCGAGGATGTTCTCGGCGATGGCCGCCGCCTGGCCGTGCTCCTCGGCGCTCACCCCTGGGTCGGCCCCGGGGGTGTCCACGAGGGTGACCACGGGCAGGCCGAGTCGGGCCGCGAGGCGCATCAGCCGTAGCGCCTTGCGGTGCCCGGCCGGGCTGGCCATGCCGAAGTTGCGGGCGACCAACTCGGCGGTGGTGTGCCCCTTCTGGTGGCCGATGACCATCACGTGCCGGCCGGCCAGCCGCGCCACCCCACCCACGATGGCCGGGCAGTCCGCGCCGAGGCGGTCGCCGTGCAGCTCCACGAACCCGTCGAAGACCGAGTCCAGATAGTCCAGTGCGGTCGGTCGCCCGGGGTGCCGAGCCATCCGCACCGTGTCCCACGCGTCGCGTACCGCCGGGGTGTCGCCCGCGGCCGCGGCGACCACCGGACCCGCCAGGGTCGCGCGGTCGTCGGCGAGGCGCTCGCGGCGCGGTGCCGGCTCCTGCCGGGGTACGGAGGGACGCGCCGAACGGCCGGCGCGGGTCGCTGCGAGCAGCGCCATCAGCCGTCCACGCAGTGACCGGCGCTGCACCACCATGTCGACCTGCCCGTGTCGGAGCAGGAAGTCGGCGGTCTGGAAGCCCTCCGGCAGGGCCCGCCCGGTGATCTGGCGGATCACCCGAGGGCCGGCGAAGCCCATCCGCGCGCCGCTCTCGGCGAGCACCAGATCGGTGTTGGTGGCGAACGAGGCGGCCACCCCGCCGTAGGTCGGGTCGGTGAGGACGCTCACGGTGAGCAGCCCCGCCTCGCGCAGCGCGGCGATGGCCTGGCTGACGGTCGCCATCTGCATCAACGACAGCGCGCCCTCCTGCATCCGCGCCCCGCCGGAGGCGGTGATCAGGACGAGCGGGGTGCGGTCGTCGAGCGCCCGTTCGGCCGCCCGGGTGATCAGCTCGCCCACCGCGCAGCCCAGACTTCCGCCGAGGAAGCGGAAGTCCATCACCGCCAGGACCAGAGGGTGCCCACCGATGGTGGCCGTGGCGCAGAGGACCCCTTCGGCCAGGCCGGTGCTGGCCCGCGCGCCGGTGAGCCGGTGCGGGTACGGCAGCACGTCGACGAAGTCGAGCGGATCCGCCTCCGGCAGCCGGTCGGGTAGCAGGTGCAGCGAACCCGGGTCGACCAGTTGGCGCAGGCGCTCCGGCGCCCCGAGTCGGGCGTGCTCCCCGCACTCCGGGCAGACATCGAGGTTGCGGCGCAGCCGTTTGCGGTAGAGCAGGCTGGCGCAGCCGGCGCAGCGGGACCAGAGCTCCTCGCGCGGCGCGGTGGCCGTCACGACCGCCGCCCGGTGTCCGGGGCGTCGAACCGGTAGAAGCACCGCGCCATGGCGTCGCGCGGCGAGCGCCAGGTCGACAGGTACGGCGACACGTACGGACGCAGGCGGTCACTGACCCGGATGAACTCGGGGTGGTCGCGAGCGGCCTCCACCGCGCCCTCCGCCGGCTGCGCGGTCTCAAGCAGGTGCACATAGAGGTCGTGCAGTCGGTACAGCGAGCGGTGCCGGACACCGACCAGGCGCGGCAGCTCCGTCGCGTCCGACTCGGCGAAGATCTCGGCGACCCGCTCCTCGGCGGTCGGATCCACCTTCGCGACGATCAGCGATCGGTCCATACTGGGCCTCCCCCCACAGCGTCCGGCCGGCGACGGGTGGCCCCCGGACGCGCTGGACGACTGCGGACACGATGCGCCGATCCTCGTCACGGCGGCGTCACCGCGCCGGGCCGGCCAGCGACGCATGGTGGTGACGCTGCGTTGACGCAACCTGTGTATCAGCTATGCGTCCGGTGTGCTCCACGTGGGAATGTTTACCCAGTTCAGAACCGATCTCGGGTTGACTGTCACTAATAGAACGCCCATGCTGACATTGACTCAATGTGACCGTTATTGATAATCTTCAGCTTGGTCAGCCCGGCGGCCTCGGCGGGCGGGGCCGCGCCCGGCCACGCCGCCATCGGCGGGGTCGACAGTGGCGTCGCGGGCAACCGATCCGGGACACAGCAGATGTCGGGACGAGCGTTCCGCAGGGGGTGCCGCCGTGGCCGCTGATCCGTCCGTGCCGACCGCCGGGGACCCGCCCGAGGAGGGCGTCTCACTCCACCTGCTCGGAGGCTTCCGACTCCTCCGCGATGCAGTGCCGGTCGTGGTGCCGCGCGGGCTGCAACGGGTGATCGCGCTGATCGGGTTGCGCCCCGGCGCCACCCGCAGCCAGCTCGCCGGGCTGCTCTGGCCCGACGCGTCCGAGGAACGCGCGCTGTCCTCCCTGCGCACCGCCCTGTGGCGGCTCCGGCAGGACCCGTGCTGCCCGATGACAGTGGCCAGCGACACCGTCCGCCTCGGCCCGGCGGTCCGGCTCGACGTGGATGACCTGGTCGGCACCGCGGCCCGGGTCCGCGACGGCGACGACCCCCGCACCGCGGCCGGCGCGCTCGCCGCCGGGCGGCACGACCTCCTCCCCGGCTGGTACGACGACTGGGTGCTGCTGGACCGGGAGCGCCTGCGCCAACTCCGCCTGCACATGCTGGAACAGGTGGCCGGGCATCACCTGGCCGCGGGGCGGCACGGCGAGGCGCTCGAGGCCGCGTTGGAGGCGATGTCCGCCGAGCCGTTACGGGAGACACCACACCGGCTGGTGGTCCGCATCCACCTGGCCGAGGGCAACGCCTTCGAAGCCGTACACGCCTTCTACGTCTACCGGGACCTTCTGCGGCGCGAGCTGCGGCTGGAGCCGAGCCCTGCGATGAGCGCCCTACTCGACGACACGCTCGCCCCGATCCGCCAGGCCAGCCGCGACGCCATCACCGGCCGCCCGTCACCGGCCGGCCGGCGTACGTGACGGTGCCGCCCGTCACCGACCGGCCCGTGTACGTGACGGTGACGTGACAGGCGCTGCGGCACGGTGGGCGCACAGAGCACGTGGCACCGATCCCCGCGGGTCGGGCAGGCCACCGGCGGAAGGGGCCCCATGAGTCGTCTACTGATCGTCAGCCGGATCATCCCGGGAGCGGAGGGGCGGGTCGCGCAGATCTTCGCCGAATCCGACGCCACCGAACTCCCCGGTCTGACCGGCGTCACGCACCGATCCCTGTACTGCCTGCACGACCTGTGCGTACACCTGCTGGAGACCTCGGACGACGTCGACCCGGACGCGCTCGCGGCGGCCCGCAACCACCCGCTCTTCCAACAGGTCAACGAGCGGCTCTCCGCGCACACGTCGCCGTACCTGCCGACCTGGCGCTCCCCCCGGGACGCGATCGCCGGCTGCTTCTACCGGTGGGACGCCACCGACGCGCCTGCGGCGCGCCCGTCCAGCACTGCCGCGCCCACAGCCCGCCCGGCCGGCACCGATGCGCCCGCACCGCGCCCGGCCAGCACCGAGGCACCCGCCGCGCACCCGGCCGGCTGACATGTCTGCCGCGCCACCGCACGTCCTGATCATCGGCGCGGGCACGGGCGGGTTGTGCCTGGCGCACGGCCTGCGCCGCGCCGGGATCAGCGTCGCGGTCTACGAACGGCACCGCGACCGCACCGAGGGGCTGCTCGGCTACCGGGTCGGCATCGGCCCCACCGGTAGCCGGGCGCTGCGGGAGTGCCTGCCCCCGGAGTTGTTCGCCACCTTCCTGGCCACCTGCGCCCGGCCGCCGCACTACTTCAACGTCGTCACCCAGGGGCTCCGCCAGACCGCGTCGTTCGCGCTGCGACCGAGCGCCGACCCGGTACGCACCGAACACTCGGTGGCCCGGATGGTGCTGCGCCAGGTGCTGCTGACCGGCCTGGAGGAGGTGGTGCACTTCGACAAGACCTTCACCCGGTACGAGCAGCGCGACGACGGCACGGTCACGGCCCACTTCGCCGACGGCACCACCGCCGACGGCGACCTGCTGGTGGCGGCCGACGGCACCCATTCCGCCGTACGCCGCCAGTACCTGCCGCACGCCGTCACCCGTGACGCCGGAACGATCAACATCGCCACCCGGATCCCGCTGACCCCGCACACCCGCGGTCTCATTCCGGAACGGGTCCAGCAGGGCATCTCGCTGATCTTCGGCGTCGGCGGGATGATGGGCGTCCTGCACGTCATGGAGTTCAAGTGGGACGCCGGAAGGGCGATCAAGCCCGGCGTCAGCCAGCCCGACGCCGCCCTGCTCCGAGACTGGCCCGGCCTGGCCCAGGACACCACCACCGACAACATCAACCTGATCATCTGGAGTGCGGCCAACCGGTTCCCGGTCGACGTGATGGAACGCCGCGGCGAGGATCTGGTGCAGGTCGCCCTGAACCTCACCTCGAACTGGCACCCGCACCTACGGGAACTGCTCGCCCACGCGGACCCGGCCAGCGCCCTGCCGATCAAAGTGTCCACGTCCGAGCCGGTGCCGCCCTGGAAGAGCAGCACCGTCACCATGCTCGGCGACGCCATCCACACCATGACCCCGGGTCGCGGTGTGGGCGCCAACACCGCGCTGCGTGACGCCCGCCTGCTCTGCGAGCAGCTCCGCCGCGCCACCGCCGGCGACAAGACGCTGCTCCAGGCGGTCGCCGACTACGAGGCCGTGATGGCGCCTTACGGCTTCGCGCGGGTCGCCGAATCGTTGAACCGCAGCGGCACCAACGGCGACGACCGGATGTACCGGCCGGTGGTGGGTCGACTCGCGCTGCTCGGCGCACGCGGCTACTTCGGAGTGACCAGCCGGGTACCACGGCTCCGTCGTCGGTTCGTCGACGACTTCCACACCTACGAGGGCGACCGGGACTGAACTTCGCATCGCCCGACCCGGGCTCGGCGTCATCGCCGGGCCCGGGTTTCGTCGCGTCCGGTCTAATCTGGTCCGATTTCGGCGTGATGGGCAACGCTGTGTCACCCGGCAGGCACCGGCTGAGGTGGCTGGCCCGCCCGCAACGCTGTCGACCGATCCTGTCTGTCGTCGGCAATACGCGTGTGCGAAGCTGCGGCGAGTTTTTCTCGTGACTTTTCCAACGAGGTGATAGGGAGGTTCGCCGTGGCGTGGTCTTTCGGACACTCGCTGATAGTGGTACTGGCACTGTTGCTGGGCCTGGCCGCCGGGTGGCTGCTGCGCGGCCGGCGGGGCGTGCAGGGTAAGTCGATAGTGGATGGTGACCCCGTCGCCGGCCTGGCCGTGATCTCCACGCCCACGCCGGCCGCCACCACCGACGAGGCCCGGCCTGTGGCCGCCGTCGACCCGGCACCCACCGCGGTCGCCGACGAGCCGGTACCGGTCGACACGGTCAGCGCGCCAGCCGCGCTGACCGAACCGGACGGCCCCACCCCGGCGCCCGTGCCGGCGGACGCCCCCAGCGGCGTCGACCCGGCGGACATGGCACTGACCGAGGACCCGCCGCCCGTACCGGCCAGCGAGCAGTCCGACGCTGCTGAGCTGCGGCCGGAGCCGACCGTGGGCTCGGCCGCTGAGCCGATCACGGACGACGAGCAGCCCGCCCCGGCGGCCGTGGTCGCTCCCCGCCAGCCCGCGGACGACCTCCCGCCCGTCGACATCGCACCGGTCAACGCGACGCCGGCCGACACCACGTCGATCGACGATGCGCCGGCCACGGCCACCCCGGCCGACGATGCGCCGGTCTCCGTCGGCCCTGCCGACGGTGCGGAGACCAAGGCCACGGCGGTCGACCCGACGCCCGCCGAGTCGCCGGCCACCGCCGACCTGTCGGCTGCCGAACCGGTGCACGCCGACTCCGTGAGCGCCGAGCCGGTCCACGCCGACTCTGCGGCTGCCGAGCCGGTCCACGCCGACTCTGCGGCTGCCGCCGAGGAGACCGAGCGGTCGGCGGTGGCCACGCCTCCGGTTCGGCCGACCGCTGCCGCGACGCCTCCGGTCCGTTCGGCCGCCGACACGGCGATCAGCAGCGTCGACGCCGATCCGACGGGTCCGGCCGACGACTTCCGCCGGATTCAGGGGATCGGGCCGAAGATGGCGGCCGCGTTGCAGGACGCCGGTGTGCGCACGTACGGCCAACTCGGCGAGTTGGACGAGCCGGCACTGCGCGACCTCATCCGGGCTGCCGGCCTGCGCGCCGCACCTGGGCTGGCCAGTTGGCCGCAGCAGGCACGCGTGCTTGCCGGCGCCGGCGACGAGATGGCCGCGGTACTGCCGAACGGCAACCAGGCCTGACGGCCTGCTTTCGAGCCCCCGGCAGCCGTCATCGCGAAGGCGCGCCGGGGGTTCGGCCGTACTGCCGAGGAAGCCTCCGACGCCCACCGCACCGCTGATCGACTCGGCGTCCAGGAAACCGCGCATGCCCCGCCCCAAGATCGTGCTCGATCCTGGATGCAGTGGTGTCGGGCGCGGCGGATACCACTACATCCACGATGTTGCGCGATCTTGCGGGCGGCAAGGCGGCGCCTGACCGGCGGGGCGGCTCCGGCGGGGCGGCCGGAGGGTCGGCCTCAGGCGCGCAGCTCGGCCGCGAGGTCGCCGATCGACGCCATCGCGTACCGCTGCATTCCTGGGCCGAAGGTGATGCGTGTGGCGCCCTGCCGGCCCAGCTCGGCCACGGAATCGCGGTCCGGTCCGGCGGCCATGTTGATCGGCCCGGAGATGCCCTCCCGAAGCTGCGGGAGCACCTGCGACGGCGCCAGGATCGGGTAGACGCAGTCGGCGCCGGCCGCCACGTAGAGGCGGGCGCGTTCGACCGCTTCGGCCGGGTCACCCGTCCCGATCAGGAAGGTGTCGACGCGCGCGTTGATGAAGAGAGCGTCGCCCGCCTCCGCGCGAACCTCGGCCAGCCAGTCCGCGTGCCGATGGGGGTCCTTCAGGGTGGCGTGCCCCTCCGAGTCTTCCAGGTTGCAGCCCACAGCGCCGGCCTCCAACAGTCGCCCGACCAACTCGCGAGGGGCCAGGCCGTAGCCGCCCTCGACGTCGGCGGACACGGGGACGGACACGGCGCGGACGATGCGCGCGACCGCCGCGAACATCTCGTCCGGTGGGGTCGCGCCGTCCTCGTAGCCGAGCGAGGCGGCGACACCCGCGCTCGGGGTCGCGAGCGCCGGGTAGCCGGCGTCGGCCAGTACCCGGGCGCTTGCCGCGTCCCAGGGACCCGGCAGGACGAGCGGGTCGCCGGCGGCGCGGTCGTGGTGCAGGGCACGGAAGGTGGAGGCTGTCATCGTTGGTGTCTCCCGACGGGGATTGCGGAGGGTGGGCTCAGGCGGTGTATCCGCCGTTGGAGTCAAGCACGGCGACGGCGATCTACGAGGCGACCATACGTTTGGTGGACCGTACGGTCAATAATTGCTACGCTGGTCACATGGCCAGGCCACGGCAGTTCGACGAGGAACAGGTGATCCGCGCCGTTCGGGACCAGTTCTGGGACGCCGGCTACGCGGCGACCTCACTGGAGGACCTGGTGCGCGTCAGCGGGCTGGGCAAGGGCAGCCTCTACGGCGCCTTCGGCGACAAACACCGACTGTTCCTGCGGGCGCTGCGGGAATACACCGACACCAGTGGTGGCTACCTGCGGGAGATGCTCGCGTCCGCTCCCCGCGCCCTGGACGCGCTGCGCGCGTTCGTCCTGGCGCCGGTGAACGACCCGGGTGGAGCCGCCGCCCGGCGCGGTTGCCTGATGGCCAACAGCACGTACGAGCTCGCCACCGCCGACCCCGACGTTCTCGCCGAGGCGCGGCGCACCTACGAGGCGACCACAGCTCTGGTCGCCGAGAGCGTCGGGCGGGCCCAGGACGAGGGTGACCTGCCGCGCGACGCCGACCCGGTCGAGACGGCACGCGCACTGCTCGCCGCACAGCAGGGGCTGGTGTTCATGGGGCGGACCGGGCTGGACATCGACACCCTGACCGCGACGGCCCGCACCCTCGCCGCCAAGCTCCTACCGGACGCCTGACAGCGCTGGACCGGACGCCTGAGACCGCCCGACCAGACCCCTGGCAGCCCCCGGCCGGAACACCGCCACACAGGGCGTTTATTTGATCTTGCGGGTGGACCGGACCACGATGCCCTCGTACTCCGGGTGCTTGACCACCCAGTCGGCGAGGAACGGGCAGATCGGCACGACGGTCCGGCCCTTGCTCCGCGCGTCGTCCAGCACGGCCCGCGCCAGCGTCGACCCGACGCCTTTGCCCTCGTACGCCGGATCGACCTCGGTGTGGGTGTAGGCGATGATCGAGCCGGTCAGCTGGTAGGTGACGAACCCGGCGACCGCGCCCGCCTCGTCGCGCGCCTCGAAACGCTCCCGCGCCGGCGCGTCTGTCACGGTGAACTGCACCTGACCATCCAACCACCCGATCCGACCGCACTCGCCGCGAGGCCGGCAGGCGACGCGGTCCCACGCGCATTGTCTCGGCCGAAACGGGAAACGCCACGCCGCCGGGCATCCGGGGAACGCGACGCTGCCGGGCACACCGTGGGAGGAGACACGCCACCATGACGAATCCATCGACGGACGGCGGCTTCGCCGTCGTCGAGATGTTCACGTCCCAGGGCTGCAACAGCTGCCCTCCCGCTGAGGAGCTGCTGAGCGAGATCGAACGCGACGCCCGGGAGCGCGGACAGAACGTCTTCGCCCTCGGGTTCCATGTCGACTACTGGGACGACCTGGGGTGGGCCGACCAGTTCGCGGACGCCGCGTACACCGCACGGCAGGAGGCGTACGCCCGCGCGCTCGGCACCAGAGGTCTGTACACCCCGCAGATGGTCGTCAACGGCACCGTCGAGTTCGTCGGCTCCGATCGCCGACGGGCGGCCGGCGCGATCATGTCGGCCATGGCCTCGACCGTCACCACACCACTGACACTCTCCGTTGCGAACCTCGGCGCAGACCGGGTGGTGCTGGACTACCGGGCCGAAGGGCCGCCGGAGCGCGCGGTGTTGAACGCGGCGATCGTGGAACGGGGCCTGGACAGCGAGATCGCCCGGGGCGAGAACGCCGGGCGGACGCTGCGGCAGGACAACGTCGTGCGCGCCTTCAGATCGGTCGGCCTGGACGCCGAGCAGGGTCAGGTGGAGCTGGTGGCACCGCTCGGCTTCGATCCGCAGAGCGCGAGCGTGGTCGGCTTTGTCCAGGAGAACGGCCACCGGGCCATCGTCGGCGCCACGGCCATCGAACTGTCCACCGCGTAATCTCGGCACATGCGGACGGTGCGCGGTGCGAGGGGGTTCGGTGGCTGACGCGGACGACGTACGCCGGGTGGCGCTGGCCCTGCCGCACACGGTGGAGATCCCCAGTGACGGTTTCGACTTCCGGGTGTCCGACAAGGGCTTCGTCTGGTCCTACCCGGAGCGGATACCAGGCAAGCCGCGGGTGATCCGGCTCGACATCGCGGTGCTGTTCGTCGGCGACGAGGCCGAGAAGCAGGCCCTCCTGCTCGGCGAGCCCGAGATCTTCTTCACCACGCCCGGCTACGACGGCCTGCCCCTGGTGCTGCTGCGCCTGGCGGCGGTCGACCTGGACCGGCTGACCGAGCTGGTGACCGACGCGTGGCGGATGCGTGTGCCGGACGCGCTGCTGGGCGACCGTGCGGGCGATCTGTTGAGCGACCCTGCGGGCGAAGTGCGGGGCGACCGTGCGGGCGCCGGCAAATAGCGACATCAGCACGCAACGGGCTGGACACATTGACGGGGATCTCGGTACTCCACTACCGTGGCCGAGAGAGCGCTCTCTCACCTGACCTTCCCCCCAATTCAGACGCATCGCGCTGGACCCGGCAAGGGCCGCACCCCGGCGCGCGATGGAGGCACGATGAAACCTCCCGTCCCCCACCGCCGATGGGCCCTGGCCGCCGCCACCGCGCTGGCCCTGGTCGTCGGCGGCCTCGCCATCCCCGTCACCCGCGCGGCCGAAGCCGCACCCGTCGGCGCCGGCAGCTACACGACCACCCCGGTCGGCCCGCTCCCCAGCGGCTGCGGCGCGATGTCCAGCAACCCCCGGCAGTTCGCCACCGCCAACGCGCCCACCGGACCGATACCCACCAACGACTGGTGGTCCTCGCTGCTGTGGAAGCGCACCGACTGCTCGTTCAGCGAGCCGCTGCACGCCCACCCGATCTCGTACGACACCTTCAGCGACGGGCTCGGCTTCTCCGCCAACTCCACGCCCGCCATCAGTGGCACCGCGACGGGTGTCGGCGAGTTCCACTACCCGTACGTGCAGGACATCCGGGTCGGTGTGGCCGGGCTCGGCGCACCAGTGGTCAAGGTCGACGGCTGGTCCGACTGGACGGTCAGCCCGCACTGGAGCGACGGCACGCGCACCATGCGCGCGACCATCGGCCACGGTCTGCCCTTCGCCTACTTCCAGACCACCGGCGGGAACGCGCAGATCAGCACCGCCGGCACTCCCGACGTCTGGTCCAACAGTGGCGCCACCATCGGCTTCCGGGTCAACGGTCACGACTACGTCGGGTTCGCTCCCAGCGGCGCGAGCTGGAGCGTGGCGTCCGGCCGGATCTCGTCCACCCTGGCCGGCCGCGGCTACTTCTCGGTCGCCCTGCTGCCGCCGACGTCGAGCACGACCGAGCGCGCCAGCCTGGCCGCGACCTACGGTCAGTACGCGCACGCCCACGTCACCGGCACCCAGGTGTCGTACGCCTACAACCCCGCGACCAGCGGCCTGACCACCACGTACGCGTTCACCACGACCGCCCGGGAGGGCACCGCCACGCAGACGGTGGTCAGCCTCTACCCGCACCAGTGGAAGTCGCTGAGCGGCTCCACCGCGATCACTCCGACCTACCCGTCGGCGCGCGGCCGGATGAAGGTGCTCACCGGCGTCAACCAGTTCCGCACCGCCATGAAGTTCCAGGGCATCCTGCCGGAGTTGCCGGCCGTCGGTGACGGCAGCGGTGGTGACCTGGCGACGCTCGCCGGGCACCTGGTCGCCACCCGCGCCAACCCGATGGACCAGCGCGGCAACGACACCTACTGGACCGGCAAGGGGCTGGGCCGGGCCGCGCGGATCGCCGAGATCGCCGACCAGGTCAACGACACCACGACGCGCGACAGCGCGCTGAACGCCATCCGTAGCACGCTCACCGACTGGTTCACCGCGTCCAGCGGCAAGACCAGCCGGGTCTTCTACTACGACAACAACTGGGGCACCCTGATCGGCTACCCCGCGTCGTACGGGTCCGACCAGGAGCTCAACGACCACCACTTCCACTACGGCTACTACATCGCCGCCGCCGCGACCCTGGCGAAGTTCGACCCGACCTGGGCGTCCACCAGCCGCTACGGCGGCATGGTCGACCTGCTGATCCGGGACGCCAACAACTACCGGCGCGGCGACACCCAGTTCCCGTACCTGCGGGACTTCGACATCTACGCCGGTCACGACTGGGCCTCCGGGCACGGTTCCTTCGGCTCCGGCAACAACCAGGAGTCCTCGTCGGAGGGGATGAACTTCGCGAGCGCCCTGATCCAGTGGGGGCAGACGACCGGCAACACCGCCGTCCGCGACGCGGGCGTCTTCCTGTACACCACCCAGGCCGCGGCGATCCAGGAGTACTGGTTCGACGCCAGCGACCAGAACTTCCCGAGCGCGTTCGGGCACTCGACGGTCGGCATGGTCTGGGGTGACGGCGGCGCGTACGCCACCTGGTTCAGCGGCGAGCCGGAGATGATCCAGGGCATCAACCTGCTGCCGGTCACCGGTGGACACCTCTACCTGGGCAACAACCCGGCGTACGTGCGGACCAACTACGCCGAACTCGTCCGCAACAACGGCGGGCCACCGACGGTGTGGCAGGACATCCTCTGGCAGTTCCAGGCCCTCGGGGACGCCGACTCGGCGCTGGCGAACCTGCGCGCGAACCCCGGCTACACCCCTGAGGAGGGCGAGAGCCGGGCGCACACGTTCCACTGGATCCGCAACCTCGCCGCCCTCGGCACAGTCGACACGACGGTGACCGGCAACCATCCGCTGTCCGCGGTCTTCTCCCGCAACGGGGCCCGCACCTACGTGGCGTCGAACCCGACGGCCTCGCCGATCACCGTGACGTTCTCCAACGGCACCACCCTCACCGTGGGGGCCGGCAAGACGGCCACCACCGGGGCGTACACCTGGAGCGGTGGCAACGCGGCCGGCGGCGTCCCCCCGACGACGCCGACGGATCCCCCGCCGACGACCGACCCGCCGCCGTCCTCCGGCAGCCCGACGCGGTACCTGCTGCCCGGGGGCGCGTTGGGCGCCGCCGGTAGCGCGGCCACGACGACGGTCGCGGCGGCGAACGGAAACCACGACGGTACGCCCACCAACGCCCAGGTCTTCACGGCGACCGGCCTCAACCTCGCCTACTCCGGTGGGCAGACCGCGTTCGACCTGTTCGTGGACGCCGGGTCGGCGGTCGGCAACGGCGTGCAGGTGCGGATCTCCTACGACCTCACCGGCAACGGCAGTTGGGAACGGGTGGAGACGTCGCGTTACTTCGCCACCGACCCGGTCTCCGGCTACGAGCACTACACCCAGAGCGCCGGCCTGTCCTCGGCCACCGGGACGTTGGGCGCGCTGAGCAACGGCACGGTCCGGGTGGAGGTGTGGTCGGCGATCGGCAACAACCCGAGCACGGTGGGCGTCGGCAACCAGTCGGTGCTGCGGCTTCCGTACTCCTGATCGATCCGTTCGTCGCGACACGATGTCGGCCGGTGTGCAGGACCGATCCTGGTCCTGAACACCGGCCGACGTGTGCGGTCAGTCCGGCGTCTTCTCCGTAGTGGTGCCGCGATGGAGACGCACGCCCGAATGTGCTGTGAGCGATAACATGCCGATCGTCAGGCACGTCGCGGTGCTGCCGGAGCCGTACGGGCACGGCTCCGGCAGCACCCGTCACTCGAACGAGACGTCGTCGACGAGGAGGCTGTCGGTGCCCTCCGCCGTCTCCACATAGAAGGCGGCACTGGACAGCGTGCCGCTCCACGACACTGTCGTCGTGCCGGTGAGCAGGGTCCAGCCGTTGACGTTCACCCCCACCGCCGGGGTCAGCTGGAGGTAGCTCGTCGTGCCGTTCGCGGTCAGCGACAGCGTCGCCTTCGCCGACGGGGTGCCGCTCTGTGCGCGTACCCAGACGTTTGTGGTGTAGCTCTTGCCGTTGGTGAGCCTGGTGGTCACGTCCTGGCTGGGGCCGTTCCACGCGCCGGTCCGGCCGGTGATCGACAGCGACCCGCTGCCGCCGTGCGCGGCTGTGGTGTTCCTGGCGAGCGTTCCGCTGCCGTGCACACCCCAGCCCGTCGTGCCGTTCTCCACGTCGCCGTTGGTGATCAGGTTGGTGCTGCCGCCGCCGGTGAACTGCCACCAGTTGATGTTGAACAGGTTGCCGCTGCCGCCGGCGAAGCGCAGGTAGAGATCATGGGTGCCGGTCGCTCCGCTCACCGCGCAGGTGGTGGTGCTCCAGGTCTGCCAACCGCCGGTGCCACCCACGGTGCAGGTGCCCACGGTCGGGCCGCTGGCGCTGTCGAGGCGCACCTCGATCCGGCCGCCGCTGGTGGCCGACGCGACCCGGGCGCTGAACGAGGTCGCACCAGCGCCGAACGCGACACCCTTGACCTTGATGTAGTCGCCGTTCTCGATCCAACCGACGTTCATTCCGCCCTCGCTGGACGCCTCGGTCTCGATGCCCGAGCCCCACGCGATCGTCTCGGCCTCCTGCCGCACGTACGGGTTCAGCGTGCCCACCTGCGGGGCACCCGTACTCGTCATCGTGATCGTCGGGAACATGCCATTGCTGTTGTAGCTGAACTTCTCCACCGCGACCGAACGGGTGTAACCACTACCGCCGGGCAACGCCCCGTTGTGGTAGAAGAAATACGAGCCACCCTGGAAATCGATCACACCCGCGTGATTGGTGAAACTGGCGCCCTGCCGCGGCATGATCGTTCCCCGATACGTCCACGGCCCCGTCGGCCCTGTCGCCGTGGAATACGCGATGAACTCCGAGCAACACTCCGCCGCGAAGACGTTGTAGTACAACCCGTTGCGCTTGAAGACCCACGGCCCCTCCTCGTACAGCGTCGGCCGACTCGCATTACCGCTACGGGTGCCGAATCCCGCCGTCGTGAGTGGAATGCGCGTCGCGCTGCCGGAGTACGAGATCATGTCGGCGTTCAGCTTCACGTACCACAGCCCCGGGTTACCCCAGTACAGATACGCCTGCCCGTCATCGTCGATGAACGTGTGCGGGTCGATTTCGTTGTTGCCGACCAGTGGTCGACCGAGCGCGTCGCGGAACGGCCCCGTCGGGCTGTCGGCCACCCCGACGCCGATGACCATCTGCCCGTTGGAGCGCTGGCGCACCGGCACGTACCAGTAGAACTTTCCGTTCCGCGCGACGACCTGCCCGGCCCACGCGTTGGCGTCCGCCCACGCGAACGTCGCCAGATTCATCGGCGAGCCGTGATCGGTCCAGTTCACCATGTCGGCGGACGAGTACACCCGCCACTCACGCATGGTGAAGTAGGTGGACCCGTCCTCGTCATGTCCGGTGTAGAGGTACACCCGGCCGTTGTGCACCATTGGCGCCGGATCAGCTGTGTAGATGTTCTGGACGATGGGGTTGTCGGCCCTGGCCGAACCCGGGATCAGTGCGAGGACGCACGCCATGCTGGCCAGCCAGGCGATGGCGCGCCTGGCCCGACGGGCGGCCCGGGTTGTGGTTCGATCTTTCACCTTCACGATTACTCCCACAGAGAGTGCGATGGCTGTTAGCGCTAACAGATTGCCCCTGGATGCCTCCTCCCCCCATCTGACCTGGATTCTTGCTAGGCGCGGGATGACCGTCGTAACCACATCGCAGCATTGATGTAGCGACGTTGACATCGAAGATTTACGATGCACCGTACTGAGCGACCGGGCCGGCGTCAACGAGAACGAGTCACCGAAGCCCCTTACACACCGTCACACTCTGGCAGTCGCAGGCCCGGGGGATGTCCGTTTCGGACCACAGCTGGCATCGAACCCGGCACCTCCGAGTCGCGCCGCCGCGGAGATGGGTCGGCGAGGTGCCCCGGGGGTTGCGGGCGTGTTAACGACCAACTATGTTAGCGATCACATCGATGTGCCGCGATGAGCGCAGGGGTGGGCACCCGGCGTCCACAGCGACCGCGTCCCATCCACCCACACCGCACCCGGCGTCGGCCCTTTGCCGCCGACGACGCACCGCCATCGATGGCGGCCCCGACGTACCCGGCCACCTGGAGGTCCCCCATGCCACCCCCGCCCCTCAGCCGCCGCCACCTGCTTCAGGCCGCCGGAGCCACCGTGGTGGTGTCCGCGACCGGCGCCGCCGTCCTCCCCGCGAGCGCGTCCGCCGCCGTCGTGCCTCCGGCCCGGTCCGACATCGGCGTCTCGGCGTACTCATTCGACCCCGGTCAGGTAAGACTCACCGCCGGCCGTTGGATGGACAACCAGACCCGCACGCTCAACTACCTGCGGTTCGTCGACGTCGACCGGATGCTCTACAACTTCCGCGCCAACCACCGGCTGTCCACGAACGGCGCCGCCACCAACGGCGGCTGGGACGCGCCGAACTTCCCGTTCCGGACCCACATGCAGGGGCACTTCCTGACCGCCTGGGCGTACGCGTACGCGGTGCTGGGCGACACCACCTGCCGGGACAAGGCCAACTACATGGTGGCCGAGTTGGCCAAGTGCCAGGCCAACAACGGGGCCGCCGGCTTCGGCTCGGGATACCTCTCCGGCTTCCCGGAGTCCGACTTCACCGCGCTCGAGGCTCGGACGCTGTCCAACGGCAACGTGCCCTACTACTGCATCCACAAGACCCTCGCCGGGCTGCTCGACGTCTGGCGCTACACCGGAAACACCCAGGCCCGTACGGTCCTGCTGTCCCTCGCCGGCTGGGTCGACACCCGGACGAGTCGACTGAGCGCCAGCCAGATGCAGTCGATGCTGGGCACCGAGTTCGGCGGCATGAACGACGTGCTCACCGACATCTACCAGCAGACCGGCGACTCCCGCTGGCTCACCACCGCCCAGCGGTTCGACCACGCCGCCGTGTTCAACCCCCTGGCCTCCAACCAGGACCAGCTCAACGGGCTGCACGCCAACACGCAGGTGCCCAAGTGGATCGGCGCGGCCCGGGAGTACAAGGCCACCGGGACCACTCGATACCGGGACATCGCCAGCAACGCGTGGAACATCACCGTCGGCGCGCACTCCTACGTCATCGGCGGCAACAGCCAGGCCGAGCACTTCCGGGCGCCGAACGCTATCGCCGGCTATCTCAGCAACGACACCTGCGAGCAGTGCAACACGTACAACATGCTCAAGTTGACCCGGGAGCTGTGGCTGCTCGACCCGAACCGGACCGACTACTTCGACTTCTACGAGCGTGCCCTGATCAACCACCTGATCGGCGGGCAGAACCCCTCCGACAGCCACGGTCACATCACCTACTTCACCCCGCTGCGGCCGGGCGGGCGTCGTGGTGTGGGCCCGGCGTGGGGCGGCGGCACCTGGAGCACCGACTACAACTCGTTCTGGTGCTGCCAGGGCACCGGCCTGGAGATCAACACGAGGTTGATGGACTCCATCTACTTCTTCAACGGCACGACACTGAGCGTGAACCTCTTCACGCCGTCGGTGCTGAACTGGACGCAGCGCGGCATCACTGTCACCCAGAGCACCAGCTACCCGGTCAGCGACACCAGCACCCTGACCCTGTCCGGGTCGATGAGCGGCTCGTGGAGCATCCGGGTACGGATCCCGTCCTGGACCAGCGGCGCGACGATCACCGTCAACGGCACGGTGCAGAGCGTCGCCACCACACCTGGTAGCTACGCCACGGTCACCCGCGCCTGGGCCGCCGGCGACACCATCACCGTGCGGCTGCCGATGCAGGTCGTCATGCGGGCCGCCAACGACAACGCCAACGTCGCCGCCGTCACGTACGGCCCGACGGTGCTGGCCGGCAACTACGGCAACACCACGCTCAGCGCCCTGCCGTCACTCACCGTCTCCTCGATCGCGCGAACCAGCACCAGCTCGCTCGCGTTCACCGCCAGCGCCAACGGGTCCACTGTGAACCTCGCGCCCTTCCAGGACGCCCACGGCTACAACTACACGGTCTACTGGAACGCCAGCGGAGGCGGGAGCACCGGCGGCAGCTACCGTCTGGTCAATGTCGGCACCGGCCTGGTCCTCGGCGTGCAGAACATGTCCACGGCCGACGGCGGACTGGCCGTGCAGTGGGGCGACAGCGGCACCGCCGACCACAACTGGGTGGTCGTGACCGACGGCGACGCGGTCCGGTTCCGCAACGTCAACAGCGGCAAGGTCCTGGGCGTGGAGAACATGTCCACCGCGGACAACGCCCGGGTCCTGCAGTGGGCCGACAACGGCACCGCCGATCACCGGTGGGTCCTCGTGGACAACGGCGACGGCACCTACAAGATCCGCAACGTCAACAGCAACAAGCTGCTCGGGATCCTGAACGGGTCGACCGCCTGGGGAGCGCAGGCCGTGCAGGACCCGGACAACGGCAGCGCGGACAACAGGTGGAGGCTGGTCCGCAACGCCTGACATCCGCCCCGCTCCACGGGCTCACCGGCGCGGTCACCCGAAGGCCGCGCCGGTGACGCCGGGCGGACGCCCGGCAGCGGTCGTACAGTGGGGAGGGTCCTGGCCCCAGTGAACGTGGCGGACGTGTCGGCTCGTGCCGCTTCCGCCCGGAAGGAGCACAGTGAACCGCCCCCTCCGCACCACGCTCGGCGGCGCGTTGACCGCCCTCATGCTGACCACCGTCGCCGTCGCGCCGGCGCAGGCACAGGCGCACCCCGGAGGACGTCCGCCGGCCGTCCTCGCCCTTCCCGACGGCTTCCAGCCCGAGGGCATCGCCACCGCCGGCAGGTACGCCTACTTCGGCTCCCGCGCCACCGGCGCCATCCAGCGTGTCGACCTGGTCACCGGCCGGGGCACGACGATCGGCGCGGCCACCGGCACCCCGTCGCTCGGTCTCAAGGTCGACACACGCGGCCGGCTCTTCGTCTCCGGTGGCACGGCCGGCGACGCTCGGGTCCTCGACACCCGCACCGGCGAGGTGCTGGCCCGCTACCAGTTCGCCACCGCTCCGACGTTCGTCAACGACGTCGTCCTGACCCGTGACGCCGCGTACTTCACCGACTCGAACCGGCCGGTGCTCTACCGGCTGCCGCTCGGTCGCGGTGGGGCGCTGCCGCCCGCCGACGCCTTCACCACGATCGCGCTGACCGGCGCGTACGAGCAGGTCGGCACCGGCGTGAACCTCAACGGCATCGCCACCACACCGGACGGCCGGGCCCTGATCGTCGTCCAGTCCAGCACCGGCACGCTGTACCGGGTCGACCCGACGAGTGGCGCGAGCACCGTCGTGGACGTGCCGGGCCACACCTTCACCAACGGCGATGGACTGTTGCTGCTCGGCCGCACCCTCTACGTCGTGCAGAACCGCCTCAACCAGATCGCCGTGGTCCGGCTGAACCACGCCGGCACCGCCGGAGCGCTCACCGGCACCATCACCGACCCGAACTTCGACGTACCCACCACCGTCGCCAAGGCGCTGGGCCGGCTCTACCTGCCCAACGCCCGGTTCACCACACCGCCCACCCCCACCACGCCGTACACGGCCGTCGCGGTCCGCGCCCACTGAGCGACCCGAGGGGGTACGCGCCGCGCGGGTGCCCCCTCGGCCCACCGCTCTGGATCTCGATCGCCGACCGGCCGCCAGTAGGATCACCGGCACCTCGGCGATGACTGTCGCCTCGTTGACCCCGGAGTCCGTGTGGCCGCCCGTTCGTACCGGTTCCTGCGCCGAAGCCTGGCCGTGGGCTGCCTACTCGCCGCCGCCGCGCTGCCGGCCACACCGTCGGGCGTACCCGCCGACGCCGCGGACCCCCCGCAGGCCACGATCCTGCGGATGCTCCAGATGAACCTCTGCAACAGTGGCCGCGCCGGCTGCTACACCGGCCGAGCGATGGCCAGGGCCACCGAGGTGATCACCGCCGAGGCGCCCGACCTGGTCACCCTCAACGAGATCTGCGCGGACGACCTCCCCGTCCTGCGCGGGGTGTTCCACGCCGTGCACCCCGGCCGGACCGTCGTGGCCGCGTTCCAGGCCGCCGGCGACCGTCCGAGCGGCGACGACACCCGCTGCCGCAACGGCCAACGCTTCGGCATCGGGCTGCTGACCCACGTGCAGACCGCAGCCACCCCACACACTGTGTACGCCGGAACCCACCCGACGCAGGACCTCGCGGACCCCGAGGAACGAGCCTGGCTCTGCGTCGACGTCGACGGCGCCCTGCTGGCCTGCACCACGCACCTGTCGGCCAGCGGCTTCCGCATCGCGCTCACCCAGTGCGACCACCTGCTCGACACCATCCTGCCGGCGATCAGCCGCACCGCCGGGTCCGAGCCCACAGTGCTGGGCGGCGACCTCAACCTGCGTGCCGGTCCTGACCCCGACGTGCGGTCCTGTACGCCGCCGGGCCACCAGCGGGTGGACGACGGCCGACTGCAACACATCACGGCGACCAGCGACATCACGCTGTGCTGTCGCACGGTGGTGCCCATGCACGGGACGACCGACCACCCCGGGTTGCTGGCCACCCTCACCATCGACCCGGGTCGGCCCGGTCGCCGGCCGGCCTGATCCGCCTGGGCACCGGGCGCGGATCGGGCAGGCCCGGCCGCACGGCGTCAGCGCGGCGGCGTGTCCCGGCGGGACGGGAACGGCGTACCCGGCTGGCCGAGGCTGGAGCGGGCGCGCAAGCCCACCGGGTCGGGTGCAGCGGCGGGCGTCGGGGCGGCCGGTTCGGAGAGCCGCCGCCCGTCCAGGTACGCGCTGGCGGCCCGGTCGTCGTCGGTCGGAGCGGCGAGCAGCGCGTAGAGCAGACCGACCACCCCGAAGACCACCGCCAGCACGATCGGCACCAGCAGGGTGCTCACCCCGGCGCCGGCCACCTCACCCGTCCGTTCGTGGCGGTGCACCGACAGGGCGCTCATGCCGGTGAAGTGCATCCCGTTGACGGCGACGCCCATGACCAGCGCGGACGCGAAGATCGCCAGTGCCCGCCGGACGGTCATCGCGAGCCACAGTGCCACGGTGGACGCCACCACGGCGATGACCACCGAGAGCACGACCCGGACGGTGTCGTAGCCGAGGCTGCCGTTGAGGCGCATGGCGGCCATTCCGGTGTAGTGCATGGCGGCCACGCCGGCGCCCGTGAAGACGCCGCCGGCGATCAGTCGTACCGGATTCAGCCGGCCGGTGCCCACGATGGCCAGGCCGATACCGACCGCCACCACGGCGATCGCCGTGCTGGCCGCGGTCAGCGGCACGTCGTAGCGGATCCGGGTGTTCTCCACAGCGAAGCCGAGCATGGCCATGAAGTGCATCGCCCAGATGGCGGTGCCGCCAAGTGACCAGGCCGCCAGCAGACCCCACCAGGCTCGCTGACCGTTCGTCCGGGCCGTGCGGATACGCCCGGCGCAGACCAGACCGAGGATCGAGCCGAGCACGGACAGCGCGTAGCTCAGCGCGGGCGTGATCCACCCGTACTCAAAGTGATTGATCTCCGCCACGGCGGCTTTCTCCCCATTCGTTACCGACGCGTCAACAAGACGCCTCGGCAATGATCAGGGGTGCTGTGATCAGGCGCAACAGTGCCCCCCGAGCTATTCGAGGGGTTCCGTTGCGGTGACCGTCCGCTGCGTCGATTAAACCGACGAAAATGACTGAGCGTATTTATCAGGCTGACGTGTGGTACGCGAGAACGCCTCGATTGACCGCCGCTATAGCTTGTCGGGCCGTAGATCGCAGCTCCGCAGCGGCGCCACCGGAGTCGGCAATCTGACCGAGCAGGTCGACGACCTGTCGGGCCCACCGGACGAAGTCACCGGCGGGCATTTCACCATCGATCTCGTGCCCGCTGCCGAGCACCTTGGCCAGCGCCTCGCCCCGGGCCCACCGGTAGACGGGCCAGGCGAAACCGAGATCCGGCTCCCGGGTCGCGGTCAGCCCTCGCGCCGCCTCGTCGGCCTCGATCTCCCCCCACAGCTTCAGCGTCTCGTCCACCGCGTCCGCCACCGGCCCACGCGGCAACGACGCCCGCTCGTCGACGTCGCGGCGCGCCTCGAACACCACCACGGAGACCGCGGCGGCCAGCTCGGCCGGGGACAGCCCGTTCCACACCCCCCGGCGCAGGCACTCGGCGACCAGCAGATCCGCCTCGGTCCAGATCCGGCCCAGCATCCGGCCGGCGTCGGTGACCGCGCCGTCGCGGGCGAGGTAACCGCGCTCGGTCAGCAACGCCACGATCCGGTCGAACGTCCGGGCGAGGGACCCGGTACGACCACTGACGCGCTCGCGCAGCTCCTCGGTGTCGCGCTCCAGCCGCCGACGCCGCTCCGCCCAGCGGGCGTGCTCCTCCCGCTCGGGGCAGGCGTGGCAGGGGTGGTTGCGCAGTTCGGTGCGGAGCTGGGTGATCCGATGGTCCTCGCCGGTCACCTGCCGGGAACGGCCCCCGCGTCGGCCGCCGTGCCGGTCCAGGCCGGTGCCGCTGACCTCGGCGGCGAGATCCCGCCGAGCCCCCGGGGACCGGTGGTTGAAGTGCTTGGGCACCCGGATCCGGGCCAGCACCTCGGCCGGCGTGGTGAAGTCGCCCGGGCTGACCCGCCCGGCCCAACGGTCCTGGGTGAGCACCAGCGGCCGGGGCTCACCGAACCCGCCGGTCGCCGGGTCCAGCACCACGGCCAGCCCCGCCCTCCGGCCCGACGGCACCCGGATCACGTCGCCGACCCGCAGTCGCTCCAACGACGCCACCGCGGCGGCCTTGCGCTGGGTCTGCCCCTGCCGGGCGATCGCCTTCTCCCGGTCGGCGATCGCCACCCGCAGCGCGAAGTACTCGTCGAAGTCGCCGTGGTGGCAGGCGGCCTCCGCGCCGTACGCCTCGATGGTCTCGGTGTTGCGCTGCACCTGCCGGGCCAGGCCGACCACCGACCGGTCCGCCTGGAACTGCGCGAACGACGACTCCAGCAGAGCCCGGGCCGGCTCGGCGCCGACCGTGCCGACCAGGTTCACAGCCATGTTGTACGACGGCCGGAAGCTGGAGCGCAGGGGGTAGGTGCGGGTGGACGCGAGCCCGGCCACGTGCCGTGGGTCGGTCTCCGGGGACCACACCACGACGGCGTGCCCCTCCACGTCGATGCCACGGCGGCCAGCGCGGCCGGTGAGCTGCGTGTACTCCCCCGGGGTCAGGTCGACGTGCGCCTCGCCGTTGTACTTGACCAGCCGCTCCAGGACCACGCAGCGGGCCGGCATGTTGATGCCCAACGCCAGGGTCTCGGTGGCGAAGACCGCCTTGACCAGGCCACGGACGAACAACTCCTCGACGATCTCCTTGAACACCGGGAGCATGCCGGCGTGGTGGGCGGCCAGGCCGCGCTCCAGGCCGTCCAGCCACTCCCAGTAGCCCAGGACCGACAGGTCCTCGCTGGGGATGGCGGTGACCCGGGACTCGACGACCCGGCGGATCTCGGTCCGTTCCTCCGGTGAGGTGAGCCGCAGCCCGGCGGCGAGACACTGCTGCACGGCGGCGGCGCAACCGGCCCGGCTGAAAATGAACAGGATCGCCGGTAGCAGACCCTCCCGATCCAGTCGGTCGACGATGTCCGGGCGCAACGGGCCACGCCAGCGCGGGCCACGCCGGCCGGCGCCCGGCCCCGCGCTGCGGCCCTCGCCCAACTCCAGCCGCCGCGCGGTCTCCCGGGTGTAGCGCAGCAACTCCGGGTGCACGTCGTGCTTGCGGGCGGCGTCGGCGTCGTGGAACAGGTCGAACATCCGCTTGCCGACGAGCATGTGCTGCCACAACGGCACCGGCCGGTGCTCGCTGACCACCACGGCGGTCTCGCCGCGCACGGTGACCAGCCAGTCGGCGAACTCCTCGGCGTTGGAGACGGTCGCCGACAACGAGATCAGGGTGACCGAGGCGGGCAGGTGGATGATCACCTCTTCCCACACCCCACCGCGGAACCGGTCGGCCAGGTAGTGCACCTCGTCCATCACCACGTACGCGAGGCCCTGCAGGGTGCTGGAGCCCGCGTAGAGCATGTTGCGCAGCACCTCGGTGGTCATCACCACCACCGGCGCGCCGCCGTTGATCGCGTTGTCGCCGGTCAACAGGCCGACCTGCTCGACGCCGTACCGGGCGACCAGGTCGTGGTACTTCTGGTTGGACAACGCCTTGATCGGCGTGGTGTAGAAGCACTTGCGCCGTGGCGGCGGGGTCGCCGCGTCGGCGGCGGGCACCGGATCGTTGGGCCGCCCGCGCAACGCCAGGTGGACGGCGAACTCCCCGACGACCGTCTTACCGGCCCCGGTGGGAGCGCAGACCAGCACACCGCTGCCCTGCTCCAGCGACTGACACGCCTCCCGCTGGAAGTCGTCGAGGTCGAACCCCAGATCGAGGGCGAACTCGTTCAACGCCGGAAACTGTGCGGCTTGTGCGGCCTTGCGGCGCGCCGCTGCGTACCGCTCGGCGGGGCTCGACATGGCACCAAGATTAGTGCGTGCCGGGACACGTCACCCCACAAGGCCGTCCGGAGGAGCGGTCGGGGGCGGTCGGTAGGGTGCACGGCGTGCCGGACCATGCCGAACCGCCCCAGACCAGTCCGCCGGGCACCGCCGAGGCGCCCGCCGCCCGCCGGGCGTCCCGACGCCCTGTCAAGGCGGTGCTCTTCGACTTCCACGGCACCCTGGCCCAGGTGGAGGACTCCCAGCGGTGGGTGTTGGAGGCCGCGGCGGCGTGCGGCGTCACCCTGGACCGGGTCCGCGCCACCTCGCTGGCCGACCGGCTGCTGACCGCCGGACGCGCCGGCGGGCCACTCCCGGCGCGGGTGCCACCCCGACTTGCCGAACTGTGGGCTGACAGGGACCTCTACCAACACGCGCACCGGGGCGCGTACACCGGGCTGGCGGAGACCGTCGACGCCGGCATCGACGGGTTCGCCGACGCGCTCTACGAGCGGCTGCTGATCGCCGAGGGCTGGCAACCGTACGCCGACACCGCTCCCACGCTGACCGCGCTGCGCGACGCTGGGGTGCCGGTGGCGGTGGTCAGCAACATCGGCTTCGACCTGCGGCCACACTTCGACGCCTGGGGGCTGACCGACCTGGTCGGCGCGTTCGTGCTCTCGTACGAGGTGGGGCGCTGCAAACCCGACCCGGCGATCTTCTGGCGTGCCTGCGGGATGCTCGGCGTCGACCCGGAGCAGACGCTGATGGTCGGCGACACGCCGGCGGACGCGGGCGCCGTGGCCGCCGGCTGCTCGGTGCTGGTGCTCCCGGCCGCCGAGCCGGGCCGGGAGAACGGGCTGGGCGCGGTGCTCGACCTCGCCCTGCCGGGCTGAGCGGCACCGGCCCGACCCGCGCCCGTGCCCGGCGTTGGTCACTCCGGTGGACACCGCCGCAGGGTGGCCGGCGCTGACCGCCTACGGTCGTGCCCGTGACCGAGATCCTGCTGCCCACGCCACCGCCGGCCGACACATCAGCGGCCCGGCGCGGTGGCGTCGCCGCCGTCGGCCTGGTGCTCGGCGGGGCCCTGTCGGTGCAGTTCGGCTCCGCCGTGGCCGCGTTGCTCTTCCCCCGTACCGGGGTGGCCGGCGCGGTGACCCTGCGGCTGACCATCTCGGCGGTGCTGCTGCTCATCGTGTGCCGGCCCCGACTGCGTGGGCACGACCGCTCGGCCTGGCTCGCGGCCGGCGCGTTCGGGCTGGCGCTGGCCGGCATGAACTCGCTGTTCTACCAGGCCATCGAACGCATCCCGCTGGGCCCGGCGGTGACGCTCGAGGTTCTCGGCCCGTTGGCGCTGTCGGTGTTCTCCGCCCGACGCCTGGCCAGCTGGGGCTGGGCGGGGCTCGCACTGGCCGGGGTGGCGCTGCTCGGGCAGGGTGGCTTCGACCGACTGGACCCGGTCGGGGTGGCCTTCGCGTTCGGCGCGGGGGCCATGTGGGCCTCGTACATCGTGCTGAGCGCACGGGTCGGCAGCCGCTTTCCCGGCGCGGACGGGCTGGCCCTGGCACTGACCGTGGCCGCGCTTGTCACCCTGCCGCTGGGCATCATCGACGGCGGCAAAGTGCTGCTCGACCCGCAGGTGCTGGCGCTCGGTAGCGCCCTCGCGGTGCTCGCCTCCGGGCTGCCCTACACGCTGGAGCTGGTGGCGCTGCGGCGGATGCCCACCGCCACCTTCGCGGTGCTGATGAGCCTCGGCCCGGCCGTCGCCACCCTCGCCGGGTGGCTGGTGCTGCGGCAGGCGCTGACCGTGCTGGAGTGCGTCGCCATCGTGCTGGTCATCGCGGCCAGCATCGGGGCGGTACGGGTCAACGCAGCAGCCGCAGGGCGCCCGGAACCGCGCTGATCGTCACCGGCAGCTCCAGGGAACGTTCCCCGTCGGCGTACGAGGTGATGTCCTCGGCTGCCAACTCCACGGTGCGGGCCCGGAAGCTGCGCACCAACGGGTGACCGACGTGGGTGCCCTGGTAGATGCGCGGCTTCACCCGGACGAGGGTCCGCCTGTTGACCCGGCCCGCCACCACCACGTCGAGCAGCCCGTCGGTCGGGTCCGCGTCGGGGCAGATCCGCATCCCACCGCCGTACGTGGGGCAGTTGCCCACCGCCACGAGCACCGCGTCCAGGTCGTGCGGCACCCCGTCGAGGCGCAGCGTGTAGCGGCGCGGCCGTAAACGAGCCAGCTCGACCAGGATTGCCAGGTCGTACCGGCGCGGGCCGCGCGGCCAGCGCATCCGGTTGGCCCGCTCGTTGACGATCGCGTCGAACCCGGCCGCGAGGACCGCCCCGTACCAGCGCTCGGCCCCGTCGACCCCGACCATCCGGGCCAGGTCGACCGGTTGGCTGCGGCCGTCGCGCACCGCCTCGGCGATCACCGCCGCAGCCGCGAGGGGGTCGGCCGGGAAGCCGGTGTCCAGAGCGAAGTCGTTGCCGGTGCCGGCAGGTATCGGACCGAACGGCACGTCGGTGCCGGCGACGGCCTGCAACGCCCGGTGCACGGTGCCGTCCCCGCCGACCGCCACCAGCGCGCCGGCACCGTCGGCGACAGCCGCCCGGCACGCCGCCTCCGCCTCAGCGGGGCTCGACGCCGGCAGCAACCGGACCGGCCGCCCGGCGGCGGCAAGGCCCTCCAGCAGCCGGGGCAGCAGAGCGCGGTGCCGCCCGCGACCGGCGGTCGGGTTGGCGAGCACGGCGACCGGGCCGGGCAGGTGATCGTCTGCGGTCACGGGCAGCACCGTACCGGTCGGACACCCACCGTTCACCCAGGGGCAGGTGCCCTCACCAACAGCTCCGCCGCCGGTGCGCGACGTGACGCGACGACGCCGCCCCCGGCAAACGGGGACGGCGTCGGCGGACCGTGCGGCGCGGGGCCGTCAGGTCATGTCGTCGTAACGGCGTTCGATCGGCGCCGGCTTGGCGATCGGCTCCGGTACGCCGATCGGCGCGGCCGAGTCGACCCGCTGCCCGGCCACGACCGGGTCCGCGTCGAACTCCAACGGCGACACCTCGTCGTCGTCGATGCCGGCGTAGACCTCCTTGCCCCGCCCACGCCGCCTGTCGTTGATGAACGCGACCCCGACCGCCGCGAAGTAGAGCGCGGACAGGCAGAGCGCCAACGCGGTCATCCCGAACGGGTCCGGGGTGGGGGTGACCACCGCGGAGAACGCGAAGAACACGAAGATCGCCACCCGCCACCAACTGAGCAGCCGCTTCGCGCTGGCGATGCCCACGAAGTTGAGCATCAGCACGATCAGCGGGAACTCGAACGCCACACCGAACAGCAGGATCAGGTTGGTGACGAAGGAGATGTACCGGGTGACTTCCAGGGTGGTCGAGATGTCATCGCCGGACACGTTCATCAGGAACTCGAGGCCCTTGGCGGTGACGAAGAACGCCAGCACCGCGCCGGCCGCGAAGAGCGGCGCCGCCAAGGCCGTGAAGGCGTACGCGTAGCGCCGCTCGTGCCGGTGCAGACCAGGCGCGATGAACGCCCAGAGCTGGTAGAGCCAGATCGGCGCCGCGATGATCAGGCCCACCCACAGGCCGATCTTCAGGTTCAGCAGGAAGAGGTCGGCCGGGCCGAGCTGAACGAAGAGGCACTTGTTGGTCTCCGGGTCGACCGACCCCGGCAGGTCGCAGTACGGCTTCGACAGCAGAATCCGGACCGGCTCGGCCAGCCAGATACCGAAGCCGAAGCCGATCATGATCGCCAGCGACGCGCGGAAGAGACGGTTGCGCAGCTCGCGGACGTGCTCGATGAGCGTCATCGAGCCGTCGGCGGCCCGGTCGAACGCCTTTGGGCCGCGTTTACGCAGTGCGAAGGCCACGGGAGTGGGGCCCTTCGGTCAGTTGTCGCGGACGCGGTGCACCGGGTCGACGACCGGCTGCTGCGGCGGCGCCTGCTGGTACGGGGGCTGCTGCGGCTGGCCAGCATACGGCGCCTGCTGACCGGCGTGCGGCGGCAGCGGCTGGTAGCCGGCCTGCGCGTCGGCCTTCTCGGCGAGGTCGCGGTCGTCGTCCTGCAGGCTCTTGGTCTCGGCCTTGATGATGCGCAGCGACCGACCCAGCGAACGGGCCGCGTCGGGGAGCCGCTTCGCACCGAACAGCAGGATCAGCACAACCACGAGAACAGCGATGTGCCACGGCTTGAGGGCACCCATGAGAAGCTCCAGTCGCTCTGTGTCCGAGGGGTGGTACGCAGCCCATCGTACGTGCGGATCGGTTACCCGCCACCCGCCGGGTGGTGGTGGTTTGGCCGGGAGGGTGAAGTCTTGACCAACCCGCGATGATCCGTCAACCACCGTCGGGTGCGTGCTCGATCAGCCGCGCTTGGCCTTGATCACCGCAAGCCGCCGGGACGTGGTGTCGAGCCGCCGTTGGACGTCCTCGGCGCGCTGCTGCAACGTCACGGCGGTCTCCTGCAGCGCCTCGGCCTCGGCGGCCCGCCGCTGCAACGCCACGGCGGCGCGGCGCAGTCGGGGCAGCCGAGCCAGCACCGGGCGCACGGCCAGCGCGAACACCACGAGGGGTAGCAGCACCACCGCGAGCACGATCCAGATCAGCACGGCGGTCAGCCTACTGGGTGCGGCCGGCCACCGCCGGGTCACCCGACGGCACGCGCTCCGGGTCGACCTCGGGTCGCTGCGGCACGGTCGTGGCCACGGGCACGGCGTACGCGTCCAGGGCGGCGGCAGCAGTGCCCCGCACCTGCTCGGCCAACTCGACCGGGGCGACCACTGTCACCTCCGGGCCGAGGCCCAGCACGAACCGGCGGGCCCACCCCAGGTCGGTGACCCGCAGGGAGACGAGCCACTGGTCGCCGTCGCCGGGCTCCACCCGCTCGCACGGGTAGTACTCGGTGATCCACCGCTCGCCCCGGCCGATGCGCAGGGTGATCAGCGGCAGGTCGGACGACGGGCGGAACACGCCCTCGGTGAGGTCGTGCGGGACGGCCTGCGGCGGCGCCGCGGCCGGCTCGTCCAACTCGGTGATCGCGTCGATCCGGTCGGCGCGGAACAGCCGGACGGCCTCCGCACGCCGACACCACGCCTCCACGTACGCCCGGCCGCCGACCATGAGCATCCGCAGCGGGTCGATGACGCGCTCGGTGGTCTCGTCCCGGGCGGCCGTGTAGTAGGTGATCCGCAGGGCCTTCCCGCCCTCCACGGCGGTGCGCAGCGCCTCGACCCGCGGGGTGTCCCCGGGTAACCGGACCGCCACCGGGGCGCCCACCAGGTCGCCAGCGTCCTCGATCTTGGCGAGGGCCCGTTCGACGGCGTCCCGGTTGGCCACCCCGGGCGTCTCGGCCAGCATCCGCAGCGCCACCACGAGCGCGAGGGCCTCGTCGGGGGTGAGCCGCAACGGCCGGTCGATGCCGGCGTCGTAGGTGATGGTCACCCGATCACCGTCGAACGCCATGTCGATCAGGTCACCGGGGCCGTACCCGGGGAGCCCGCACACCCAGAGCAGCTCCAGGTCCTCCCGGAGCTGGCGCTCGGTGACGCCCAGGTCGCCGGCCGCCTCGGCGATCTCGATGCCCGGCCGGGCCAACAGGTAGGGCACCAGGTTGAGCAGTCGGGCCAGCCGGTCGGCGGACGCGCGGGAACCGTTGCGGACGGCCGGGCGGGTCACCGGGCACCCCCGCTCACGGCCAGCTCGTCGTGGCGCACCGCGATCTCCTTGAGTCGTTGGATGACCGCCTCGCGGACCTCCGGTGGGTCGAGGACCCGCACGTCCGGGCCGTAGCCGACGAGATGACCGGCCAGCCCGTCCGGGTCCGCGTACGGCAGGACCAGCCGGTCGCCGTCCGGCCCGGCGGTCACCTCCACCGCCCAACGCCGCAGGCCGGCGGCCCGCCCCGGCGCGGCCAGCACGGTGGCCCGACCGGTGCGCTCCACCGGACCCGACCAGCGGGCCACGTGGCTGATCAGGTCGACGTTGGCCGGCGGCTCGTACGCGCCGGGGGCGCCGGTCACCCGGACCGCGCCGACGACCCGGGACAGCCGGAAGCAGCGGGTCGCCTCCCGGTCCTGGTCGTGGCCGACCACATACCACCGGCCGCGCCAGCAGACCACGCCCCACGGCTGCAGCCGCCGCCGGCTGGGCGCGTCACGGTCGGGCACCCGGTAGTCGAACCCCACCTCGCGGCGGTCCCGGGCCGCGGCGGTCAGCGGCGCGAACGCCGGGTCGACCGTGACCATCGGCTCCAGGCCGAGGGTCGCCTGCGGGTCCACGTCCACCCCGGCGGCACGCAGCTTGGCCAGCCCGGACGACGCGGCGGCGGCCAACCCGGCGTGCTGCCAGAGCCGCGCGGCGATGCCAACCGCGGCGGCCTCGTCGGGTTCGAGAAGAATGTCGGGCAGCGCGTACTCGCGGTGGGCGATCCGGTAACCGGGCTCGGCATCGAAGGCGCTCGCCGTGCCGGTCTCCAGCGGCACGCCCAGCTCGCGCAGCTCGGCCTTGTCCCGCTCGAACTTGCGCTGGAACGCCTCGTGGTCGCGCGCGTCGTCCGGATCATGCTCGTAGCCGGGCACGGTCGCGGCGATCTGCGCGGCGGTCAGGAACCGTCGCGTGGAGAGCAGGCAGATCACCAGGTTGACCAGGCGTTCGGTGCGGGTCCGCGACACGCGGTAGACGCTAGCAGCCGACACGCCCAGACCGTGCACCCACGCGGGCGTGCCGCACACTTGTTCGGATCGGGCCTCCGGCGGCGCGCCACCGTCTCCGGTCATAGGGTGAGCCTCATGTCGCAAGCGGACGCCAGGCCCGAGAGCGAGAGCGTCGGCACGGTCGTCGTCGCCGGCGTCGCCAACCTCGCCATCGCGGTCGCCAAGCTGATCGCCGGGCTGATCTCCGGATCCGCCGCGATGCTCTCCGAGGCGGCGCACTCGGTCGCCGACACCACCACCGAGGTGCTGCTCTTCCAGGCGCTGCGCCGCGGCGCCCGTCCGGCCGACCAGCGCCACCCCTTCGGGTACGGCAAGGAGAGCTACGTCTGGGCGTTCTTCGCGGCCATGTTCACGTTCGTCGCCGGCGCCGGTTTCGCCGTCACCCACGGCGTCACCACGATCCTGGTGCACGAGCACAGCGGCGACTTCCTGATCTCGTACATCGTGCTCGGGGTGTCGTTCGTCATCGAGTCGATCTCACTGGCCCGGGCCGTGCGGCAGGTCCGCCGCGAATCGCGGCGCTGGCGGACCACGCCACGGCGGTTTCTGCGACTGACCGCCGACACCACAGTGAAGGCGGTCTTCCTGGAGGACAGCGCCGCCCTGATCGGCCTGGTGCTGGCCGGGCTCGGCGTCGGCCTGTCGCACGCCACCGGCGACGAGGTGTGGGACGGCGTCGCGTCGATCCTGATCGGGCTCCTGCTGCTGACCGTCGCCGGGGTCCTCGCCGGCAACAACCTGTCACTGCTGGTCGGCCGAGCCGTCCCGGAGCGGCTGCGCCGCGAGATCGAGCAGGAGCTGGCCGTGCTGCCCGAGGTGGAGCGCATCGACACCCTGTTGACCATGCAGCTCGGCCCGGACGACATCCTGGTCGCCGCGAAGGTCGACTTCCGCGACGAGGCCACCGGCGCGCAGATCGAGGCCACCGCCGACGAGGCCGAGCGGCGGCTCACCGGCCGCTACCCGGAGATCCGATTCGTCTTCCTCGACCCCACCCGCTCGCTGCCCGGCGTCACCGGCGACGCCCGGCACACCCAGGCCGGTCCGAGCCCGGAAGCCGGCGGCCCCGAGCCGACCTGAACCACACCCGGGCGCGGGCCGCCCGGCCCGCGCGGCTAGCGTGCCCGTCATGGTGCGATGGCGTACGGGGACGGTGGCGACGCTGCGACGGCAGTGGACCGGGGCGGTGGAGCTGGACGTCGACCTGCCCGACGGCACCCGGATGCGGGCGCTCGCCTACCCGGAGCTGGTCGGCACGCCCGAACCCGGCGACCGGGTGCTGCTCAACGCCGGCGCGCTGCTGATGGGGCTGGGCACCGGCGGGTACGCCCTGGTGGTCGCCCTGCCGGACCGACTTCCACCGGACCCGCCGGACGTCGCCGACACCCGCGACGCCGGGCACCTGGTCAAGGCCCGCTACACGCCGTTGCAGCCGATCCTCCTCGGCGTCGACGAGGAGGCGTCCCCGCACCGCGACGTGCTCGCCGACGCCGACGACCTCGCCGGCCTGCCGGTGGTCACCGCCGACCTGCACTCGGCGCTCCCCGCGATCCTCGCCGGCATCCGGGCCGACGCACCGCAGGCGCGGGTGGCGTACCTGCTCACCGACGGTGGGGCGCTGCCCGCCTGGTTCTCCCGCACCCTCGCCGGGCTGCGGGCCGAGCTGGCCGGCACGATCACCGTCGGGCAGGCGTTCGGCGGCGACCTGGAGGCCACCACCCTGCACGGCGGGCTGCTCGCCGCCCGGTACGTGCTCCAGGCGGACGTGGCGATCGTGGCTCAGGGGCCTGGCAACCTGGGCACCGGCACCCGTTGGGGCTTCTCCGGCGTCGCCGTCGGCGAGGCGGTCAACGCGGTCGCCACGCTGGGTGGGCGGCCGGTCGGCTCGCTGCGCATCTCCGACGCCGATCCCCGGCCCAGGCACCGGGGCGTGTCACACCACAGCCTCACCGCGTACGGCCGGGTGGCGCTCGCCCCGGCGGAGCTGGTGGTGCCCGCGGACCTGACGCCGTCCCTCGCGGCCGAGGTGGACGCGGCGCTGGCGCCCCTGGCGGCCCGGCACCGGATCGTCCGGGTGCGCACCGACGGTCTCGACGCCGCGCTGCGGGCCAGCGCCGTTGCGCTGTCCACCATGGGCCGTGGCCTCGACGCCGACCACGCCTACTTCCTGGCAGCAGCCGCCGCCGGCCGCCACGCAGCAACCCTGCTCCCCTAACCCCCGCCCTCCCCCGACCCGACCCGACCCGACCCGGCCCCCGCCCTCGCCCTCGCCCTCGCCCTCGCCCTCGCCCTCGCCCTCGTTGATCATGAAGTTATTGCCCGCCAGCTCGGCGTGTCGCGGCAATAACTTCATGATCAACGCAGGTGCAGGGCGCAGGCGCGCCGGGGGGCGAGGGGTGGGGTGGGTGGGTGGGTGGGGGTTAGGCCAGGAAGATCAGGGCCAGCCAGCCGCCCACGATGAGCACCAGCGCCAGGGCCAGCACCCACGTCGGCACCGTGTACTCACCGCGCCGGTTACGGTCGATCTCGGCGCGGATCTTCTCCCGCCGCCGTTCGATCCAGTTCTGCCGCTCGGTGCCGGGCTCGGAGCGGTCGGAAGGTCCAGAAGTCGTCATGGCGCGCTCAGCTTAACCGCACAGTGCGCCGGGCTGACCGGCCCCGTCGGCGCGGAGCACCGCCGGGGCCGGCAACCGGTCACATGCTGGCGATCAGCCGCTCCACCCGCTCGTCGTACGCCCGGAACGGGTCCTTGCAGAGCACGGTGCGCTGCGCCTGGTCGTTGAGCTTCAGGTGCACCCAGTCGACGGTGAAGTCCCGGCGCTTCTCCTGGGCGTGCCGGATGAACTCGCCCCGCAGCCGGGCCCGGGTGGTCTGCGGCGGGGTCTCCTTGGCCTCGAAGATCTCCGGGTCGGTGGTCACCCGGTCGACGTCGCCGCGGCGCTCCAGGAGCCCGTAGAGGCCCCGGCCACGGCGCACGTCGTGGTAGGCCAGATCCATCTGCGCCACCCGGGGGTGCGACAGCGGCAGGTCGTGCTTGCGCTGGTAGCGCTCGATCAGCCGCAGCTTGCTGACCCAGTCGATCTCCCGGGAGACCGGCTCCAGGTCGCCGGTCTCGACCGCGTTGAGCACCCGGCCCCACAGCTCGACGACCCGCTTGGCGGCCTGGTCGCCACCGCGTCGCTCGACGAACTCGGTGGCCTTGGACAGGTATTCCTGCTGGATGTCCAGGGCGCTGACCTCCTTGCCGTTGGCCAGCCGCACCTTGCGCCGGCCGGTGATGTCGTGCGACACCTCCCGGATGGCCCGGATCGGGTTCTCCAGGGACAGGTCGCGCATCACCACCCCGGCCTCGATCATCCGCAGCACGATGTCGGCGGTGCCGACCTTGAGCAGCGTGGTGACCTCGTTCATGTTGGAGTCACCGACGATCACGTGCAGCCGCCGGTAGCGCTCGGCGTCGGCGTGCGGCTCGTCGCGGGTGTTGATGATCGGGCGGCTGCGGGTGGTCGCCGAGGAGACGCCCTCCCAGATGTGCTCGGCCCGCTGCGAGAGGCAGTAGACCGCGCCGCGGGGTGTTTGCAGGACCTTGCCGGCCCCGCAGATCAACTGCCGGGTGACCAGGAACGGGATGAGCACGTCGGCGAGCCGGCCGAACTCGCCGTGCCGCGAGACCAGGTAGTTCTCGTGGCACCCGTACGAGTTGCCGGCCGAGTCGGTGTTGTTCTTGAACAGGTAGATCTCACCCGCGATGCCCTCGTCGTGCAGCCGCTTCTCCGCGTCGACGAGCAGGCCCTCCAGGATCCGCTCGCCGGCCCGGTCGTGGGCGACGAGATCGGTCACCGAGTCGCACTCCGGTGTCGCGTACTCCGGATGCGACCCGACGTCCAGGTAGAGCCGGGCCCCATTGCGCAGGAAGACATTGCTGGACCGACCCCAGGACACCACGCGACGGAACAGATACCGCGCGACCTCGTCCGGGGACAGCCGCCGCTGCCCGCGATAGGTGCAGGTGACGCCGTACTCGGTCTCGAGGCCGAAGATTCGCCGCTCCATGGTGTGACATTAGCCGCCCGGAGGCCCGGTTCGTCACTGTCAGAGCGCAGGTCGTGCCCCGAGCGCGGTCACATACCGGTTGAGTGCGACATTCCGTCCGGGCCGAGGCTCGCCACGAACTGCCGGCAGCTGTCGTACTCCGGCAGCAGGCCCCGATCGCGGGCCTGCGCCAGAGTCGGCGCGGCGTCGTCGCGCGCGGACAGCAGCGGAACCTCGGCGGGCCACTCGATGCCCAACTCCTCGTCCAGCGGGTGCACCGCGTGCTCACCGGTCGGGTTGTAGGTGGCCGAGCAGAGATAGCTCAACGTGGCGTCGTCGGTCAACGCGCAGAATCCGTGCCCCAGCCCCTCGCTGAGGTAGACGGCCCGGCGGTCGGTGTCGTCCAGCCGGACGCCCTCCCAACGGCCGAACGTCGGCGAACCCACCCGCAGGTCCACGATCACGTCGAGGACCGCACCCCGCACACAGGTGACGTACTTGGCCTGCCCGGGCGGGACGTCGGCGAAGTGGACGCCGCGCACCACGCCACGCGCGGAGACCGACAGGTTGGCCTGGGCCAGCCGCAGCGGATGCCCCACCGCCTCGGCGAGCCTGTCGAAGCGGTACCACTCCATGAACATGCCGCGCGGGTCACCGTGCTGCTGGGGGCTGATCTCCCAGGCGCCCTCGATGCTCAGCTCCCGGATCTTCACCAGGAACCCCCGTCCCCGCGGGCCTGCTCGCTCAGCAGACCGAGCAGGTAGTCGCCGTAACCGCTCTTGGTCAGTGGCTCGGCGAGCGCGCGAAGCTGCGCGTCATCGATCAGGCCTGCCCGCCAGGCGACCTCCTCGACACAACCGATCTTGAGCCCCTGCCGCTCCTCGACCACCCGGACGAACTCGGCGGCCTGCATCATCGAGGTGAACGTGCCGGTGTCCAGCCAGGCGGTGCCCCGATCCAGCACCGTCACCGACAGCTCTCCGGTCTCCCGGTACACCTCGTTGACCCCGGTGATCTCCAGCTCCCCGCGGGCGCTCGGGGTGAGCTTGCGGGCGATGTCCACGACCCGGTTGTCGTAGAAGTAGAGGCCGGGCACCGCGTAGCGGGACTTCGGCCGGGCCGGCTTCTCCTCGATCGAGAGCACCCGACCATCGGCGTCGAAGTCGACCACGCCGTACTCCTGCGGGTTGGCCACCTGATAGGCGAAGACCCGCCCGCCGACCGGGTCACAGTGGTCGGCGAGCTGCCGGCCCAGACCCACCCCGTGGAAGATGTTGTCACCGAGGACCAGGGCCACCGACTCGGCGCCGATGAAGTCCGCGCCGAGGATGAACGCCTGCGCGATGCCCTCCGGCCGCTCCTGGCTGACGTACTCCAGGCGCAGCCCGAACTGGCTGCCGTCGCCGAGCAGCCGACGGAACTGGTCCTGGTCGTCCGGAGTCGTGATCACCAGGATCTCGCGAACCCCGGACATCACCAGGGTCGAGAGCGGGTAGTAGATCATCGGCTTGTCGAAGATCGGCATCAGCTGCTTCGAGACCGCCCGGGTGATCGGCCAGAGCCGGGACCCGGTGCCGCCGGCAAGTAGGATTCCACGCACCGGGAGAGCCTAGCCGCATTCGGACACGTTGTGCGGGGGTCGCGTGCCGGGCGCCGCACCATTCGTCGCGTATACTTCCGGACCCGTGAGGATCCTCGTCACCGGCGGAGCCGGATTCATCGGGTCGGAGTACGTTCGCCTACTGCTGGGCAAGCCCCTCGGCAGCGCGGACGGCGTGCCGCCGCTCGAGCCTGCCGTCGTGACAGTGTTGGACAAGCTGACCTACTCGGGCAACCTGGCCAACCTCGAGCCCGTCCGCGACGACCCGCGACTGCGGTTCGTGCAGGGCGACATCTGCGACCCGGTAGTGGTCGACGAGGTCGTCGCCGAGCACGACGTGATCGTGCACTTCGCCGCCGAGTCGCACGTCGACCGCTCGATCGCCGGCGCCGCGCCGTTCGTCACCACCAACGTGCTGGGCACCCAGACGCTGCTCGACGCGGCGCTGCGCCACGGCACCCGCCGGTTCGTGCACGTCTCCACCGACGAGGTCTACGGCTCGATCGACGAGGGCTCCTGGACCGAGACCTGGCCCCTCGCCCCCAACTCCCCGTACTCGGCGTCCAAGGCCGGCTCCGACCTGCTCGCGCTGTCGTACCACCGCACCCACGGCATGGACGTGGTCGTCACCCGCTGCTCCAACAACTACGGCCCGTACCAGTTCCCCGAGAAGGTCATCCCGCTGTTCGTCAGCAACCTGCTCGACGGTGGCACCGTCCCCCTCTACGGCGACGGCGGCAACATCCGTGACTGGCTGCACGTGCACGACCACTGCCGCGGCATCGCCCTCGTCCAGCAGAAGGGCCGCGCCGGAGAGGTCTACAACATCGGCGGCGGCACCGAGCTGACCAACAAGGAACTCACCGGTCTGCTCCTGGACGCCTGCGGCGCCGGATGGGACCGGGTCGTCCCGGTCACCGACCGCAAGGGCCACGACCGCCGGTACTCCCTCGACATCAGCAAGATCAGCGGAGAGCTCGGCTACCAGCCCAGCATCACCCTGAACCAGGGTCTCGCCGACACCGTCCGCTGGTACCGGGACAACCGCATCTGGTGGGAACCCCTCAAGTCCGCGCCGACCGCATGACCCGACTACTCGTCACCGGCGCGGGCGGGATGCTCGGCCGGGACCTGGTCACCGTGCTGAGGACACGGCCCGACCTCAAGGTGACCGCCGCCACCCGCGCCGACCTGGACGTCGCCGACCGCGCGGCGGTACGCGCCGCCGTCGCCGGGCACGACCTGGTGATCAACGCAGCCGCGTGGACCAACGTCGACGCCGCCGAGGCCGACGAGGCGGCGGCGACCGCCGTCAACGGCGACGCCGTGGCCAACCTGGCAGGGGCGTGCGCCACCGACGGAACCAGGCTGATCCAGATCTCCACCGACTACGTCCTCGCCGGCAACGCCGACACCCCCTACCCGGAGGACGCGCCCACCGCGCCGATCAACGCCTACGGCCGCGGCAAGCTGGTCGGCGAACAAGCGGTCGCGCGGCTGCTACCCGACACCGGGTACGTCGTGCGCACCGCCTGGCTGTACGGCGCACACGGCCCGAACTTCGTGGCCACCATGCTTCGACTCGCCACCCAGCACGAACACCTCGACGTGGTCGACGACCAGCACGGTCAGCCCACCTGGTCCTACGCGCTCGCCGAACGGCTCGTCGCGCTCGCCGACGCGGCGCTGGCCGGTCACGCGCCCCCCGGCGTCTACCACGGCACCTGCGCCGGGCAGACGACGTGGTACGGCCTGGCTCGCGCCGCGTTCACCCTGGCCGGGCTGGACCCGGACCGGATCCGACCCACCACCAGCGACCGGTATCCGCGTCCCGCCCCCCGCCCTGCGTACAGTGTGCTAGGGCACAGCCGCTGGGCCGCCGTGGGTTTGCCCCCGCTTCCAGACTGGCACCACGCCCTGGTTGACGCGTTCCACTCCCCCGCTCCACCCGCCCCGTGGAAGGTCGCATGAAGCTCACCCTCGTCACCGGCCTGACCGGCCTGCTGCTCCTCGGCACCATCGTCGAGCTGTTGCGCCGCCGTCAGCTGCGCGAGAAGTACGGCATGCTCTGGCTCGCCGTGCTGATCATCGTGATTCCGCTGTCCCTGTTCCCCCGGCTGCTCGACAACGTCGCCGAACTCCTCGGTGTCGCCTCCGGTGTCAGCCTGGTGCTCTTCCTCGGCATCGTCTTCCTGCTGCTGGTGTGCGTACACCTCAGCTGGGAGGTCAGCGCCCTGGAAGAAGAGACCCGCACCCTGGCCGAAGACTTCGCCCTGCTCCGCGCACAGATCGACGCGGACCGGGCAGCCCGAGACGAACTGGTGTCCACCGATGGTTAACGGCAAGCGCACATTGATCATCATCCCGGCTCTCAACGAGTCCGGCTCGATCGCCGACGTCGTCGGCGAAGTCCGCGGCGAACTGCCCGGCGTCGACGTACTCGTCGTCGACGACGGCTCCACCGACCGCACCGCCGCCGTCGCCGCCGCCGCCGGCGCCCTGGTCGCCAAACTGCCGTACAACCTCGGTGTTGGCGGAGCCATGCGCCTCGGCTACCGCTACGCCCGGGACAACAACTACGACGTCGCCATCCAGATCGACGCCGACGGCCAGCACGACCCCCGGTACGTGCCGAAGCTCGTCGACCTGCTCGACGACAACGACCTCGTCATCGGCGCCCGCTTCGCCGGTGAGGGCGACTACAACGTCCGCGGCCCCCGCCGCTGGGCGATGGTGATGCTCTCCGCCGTGCTGTCCCGGGTCGCCCGCACCAAGCTCACCGACACCACCTCGGGCTTCCGGGCCGCCAACCGGCGGGTCATCGAGATGTTCGCCGGCTGGTACCCGGCCGAGTACCTCGGCGACACGGTGGAGACCCTGGTGCACACCGCCCGCCGGGGCTACCGCATCCGCCAGGTGCCGGTCGCCATGCGCAAGCGGATGGCGGGCACACCCAGCCACTCCCCCGCCAAGGCGATGGTCTACCTCGGCCGCGCGTTCGCTGTCCTCACGCTGGCGCTCATCCGCCGGTGATCCGACGGCTACTGAGCCTGGTCCCGCCCGGCACCGTCGCTGTCGGTGCCGGGCTGGCCCTTCTCGGGCTCGCCTCCTACGTTCACCTCGCAGTCGCCGGCCACAGCCTCAGCAAGGCCGACTACTCGTCCCTGTCCGTGCTCTGGTCGATCGTGTTCACCCTCGGCATCGGCGTGTTCATGCCGATCGAGCAGGAGGTCGCCCGGGTCGTCGCCGCCCGACACAGCCAGGGGCTGCCCCCCGGGCCGGTGCTGGCCCGCGGCGTCACCGTCGCCGCCGCGATGCTCGCCGTGCTGGTGCTGGCCGTCACCATCGGCCGGCAGCCGCTCGCCGACAAGCTCTTCGCCGGTGACGGCAACCTGGTCACCGTGCTGATCGGCGCACTCGCCGCGATGGCCGTCGCCTACGCCACCCGCGGCGTCCTCTCCGGCCTGCAACTGTTCCCCTGGTACGGCGCTCAACTCGGGATCGACGGCGGCCTGCGCATCATCATGGTCGCCCTGCTCGGGCTGGCCGGGGTGACATCCCCCGTCTGGTACGGGCTCGTGCTCGTCGCCGCCCCGCTGGTCAGCGTCCTCCTCACCCTGCCGCCGGTGCTGCGCGCCATCGGCGGAGGCGCACCTGTCGCCTGGGCCACCCTGCTCCGCGGCCTCGGCCTGCTCACCGCCTCCAGCCTGCTCTCCCAGGTCGTGGTGAACATCGGCGTGATCAACGTGCAGCTGCTCGCCCCCGCCGACGCGGCAGCCGCCGGCGCACTCCTCTCCGCCCTCGTGCTGGTCCGCATCCCCCTGTTCGTCTTCGGCTCCCTCCAGGCGTCACTGCTGCCCGGCCTCGCCACCACCGCCACCACCGGGGACCAGGCCGGCTTCCACAGCCTGCTGCGCCGGGCACTCGGCATCGTCACCGCGCTCGGCCTCACCGGTGCCCTCGGCGCCGTACTGCTCGGCCCATGGCTGGTCGGCACACTCTTCGACGCACCCGGCGTTCTCGGCCACGGCGACTTCGCCTGGTTGGCGGCCGCCACGCTCGCCTACCTGTGGGCGATGGTGCTCGGCCAAGCCCTACTCGCCCTCGACCGGCACCGCGCCCAGGCGCTCGCCTGGACCGTCGGCGTCGCCGCCCTGATCGCCGTGACGCTGATCCCGGCCCCGGTCACCCTGCGAGTCGAGTTGGCGTACACCATCGGCTCCGTCATCGTGGCCGCCACCATGGCGCTGCTGCTGCGCGGCGGCGTCCGCCGACCCACCACCCCCACCCGGCCGCTCGCCGGGGCCGTCGCCCCTGCCGCATCCGGAGGCATTCGATGACCCGACCCCGGGTGAGCGCGGTCATGCTCGCCTACGGCCCGGAGCCCTACCTCGTCAACGCCGCCCGGGCGGTGCTGGCCAGCACCGACGTCGAGATCGACCTCATCGTCGTCGACAACGGCTGCACCGGGGACGGCATCGACATCGTCAAGGGCCTCCCCGGCGTGCGGGTGATCCGACCGGAGGAGAACACCGGCTACTCCGGCGGCTGCCGCGTCGGCGCCGCCGAGGCCACCGGTGAGTGGCTCGCGTTCGTCAACTCCGATGCCGTCGTCGCGCCCGACGCCCTGGCCAAGACCACCGCCGTCGCCGCCGAAGCGGGCGTCGGCGCGGCCATGGCATCCATCAGACTGGCCGACACCCCCGAGCTGATCAACACCAGCGGCAACCCGCTGCACTTCACCGGGCTCTCCTGGGCCGGCGGCAACGGCGAACCGGCAGGCAACCACGCCGAGCGGCGGGTCGTACCCTCCCTCAGCGGCTGCTGCTTCGTGATCAGCCGGCAGCTCTGGCGCGAACTCGACGGCTTCGCCGCCGAATACTTCGCCTACCACGAGGACACCGAACTCAGCCTGCGACTGTGGCAGCGCGGCCTACGGCTCGAGTACGTGCCGGACGCCGTCGTCCGTCACCACTACGAGTTCTCCCGCAACGCCCTGAAGCTCTACCTGGTCGAGCGGAACCGACTGGTCACCCTGCTCACCGCCTACGAGGCGAGGACACTCGTCGTGCTCGCCCCGGCGCTGTTGCTCACCGAGGCCGCCATGCTCACCGCCGCGATCGTCGGCGGCTGGTCCCGGCAGAAACTGCAGGGTTGGGGCTGGTTGTGGCGCAACCGCGGCTGGGTGCGCGGCCGTCGACGGCAACTACAGGCCGAACGTCGGGTGCCGGACGGGGTTATCGCGCAGCTGATGACCGGTCGGGTCACCCCCTCGGGTGTGCCGACCACGCCGGGGCTGGGCGCGTTCAACGCCGTGGCCGGCGGCTACTGGGCCCTGGCCAGGCCCCTGCTGCGCCGAGGATGACCGCTGGTGCCGGGCCCGAACGCGGGCCCGGCGCCAGCGGACGAAACCCTAACGCTCGCCGCCCTCCGCGGGCCGGTCCTCCAGGTCCGCAGAGCCGGCAGAGGTCGTCGGCTTGTGCGCCTCCGTGGTCGGTACGACGGGCTCACCGGGACCGCCCGCGGCCCCCGTCGACTGCCCCTCGGCCGCCGCATCCCCGTCCAGCAGCGCCGTCAGCGCGGCACCGGTGATCCGCCGGAACGTCCGGCCGATCCGATGGCGGTCCAGGACCGCCACCTCAAGCTGGTTGGCGGCGATCGTCCGGGCGGCACCACCCTCACCACCGACGGTGCTCAACGCCTGCACCGCCACCCGGACCGCCTCACCCAGGGACATGTCCGCCCGATGCTGCGACTTCAACACACCGGTGATCGCCTCGGCCTGACCACCCATGGCCATCCGGCCCGGCTCGTCGTTGACCGAGCCGTCATAGGTCAACCGGTACAGCTCGTCCGCGTCCGCTGTGGCACCGACCTCCGCCACGCAGATCTCCACCTCGAACGGCTTCGACTGCTCGGTGAAGATCGCACCCAGGGTCTGCGCGAACGCGTTCGCCAGGGCCCGGCCGGTGACGTCACGCCGGTCGTAGCTGAGCCCGTTCAGGTCGGCCATCCGGACACCCGCGCGGCGCAGATTCTCGAACTCGTTGTACCTGCCGACCGCGGCGAACCCGATCCGGTCGTAGATCTCACTGACCTTGTGCAAGGCGCTGGAGAGGTTCTCCGCGACGAAGAGGACCCCGCCGGAGTAACTGAGGACCACCGCACTGCGACCCCGAGCGATGCCCTTGCGGGCCAACTCGGAGCGGTCGCGCATGATCTGTTCGGGAGAGGCGTAGAACTGCATGGCCACGTCGGCGGTTCTCCTTACGGCGCTGTGCTGACGACTGCTGACTGGTGAGGTGCGGGTCTCAACCGCCCGGGTTCTCCATCCGGCCGGCAACCACACCCTCGGCGATCGCCGCCGTCTCGGTGTCGGTCAACCGGCGGGTGCCCTCGGCGGTCGCGGTCATCACCACGGGGTAGATCCGGCGGGTCAGATCCGGCCCACCGGTGGCGGTGTCGTCGTCGGCCGCGTCGTAGAGCGCCTCGACCGCCAGCCGCGTCGCGTCCTCGACGGACAACCCGGCCCGGAACCGCTTCTTCAACGCGGACTTGGCGAACAGCGACCCCGACCCGATCGCGTCGTAGCCGGTCTCCTCGTACGGGCCACCGGTCACGTCGAAGCTGAAGATCCGACCGGCCCGCGCCGGGTCGGCGGCGGCCAGGTCGAACCCGGCGAAGAGCGGCACCACTGCCAACCCCTGCATGGCCGCCCCCAGGTTGCCCCGGATCATCGAGGCCAACCGGTTGGCCTTACCGTCCAACGAGAGCATCGCGCCCTCGATCTTCTCGTAGTGCTCCAGCTCCACCTGGAACAGTCGCATCAGCTCGATGCCGATACCCGCGGTGCCCGCGATGCCGACAAGCGAGTACGCGTCGGCGGGGTGCACCTTCTCGATGTCGCGCTGGGCGATCAGGTTGCCCATGGTGGCCCGTCGGTCGCCCGCCATCACCACACCCTCTGCGGCCGCGATGGCCACGATGGTGGTCGCGTGCGGCGCCAGGTCGGCGGCCATGCCCGGCGGCAGCGGTCGCCGACCGGGCAACATCTCGGGGGCCACCCGACTCAGAAACGTCGTGAAGGAGGACGTCCCCGCGTTGGTGAACACATCTGGAAGACGCCCGGATGGATCAAAGCCCGCTGCCACGTGGTTCCTCTCAGGTACGTGATCGCCCTGGCCAGCCTCATGGGACTGTCACGGAACTGGCCAAGACCACCGTTGCAGTTGAAGCAGAGTATCCCGCGCACCCATCCGGTGCGATGATCGTGGTCCAGATGTTGCGGGTCGGCACCGCCACAGATCGCGCAGACCCCGCCCTGCTCGGCCAGGAGCTCCTGGAACTCCTTCTCACCCACGCCGTACCGCCGCCGCAGGTGGTACTCGCGAGTCCCGCCGTAGAGTCGCTCCGCTGTCTCCTTGCCGCGGGCATTATGGCAGGGTTTGCAGTAGCTGTGCCGGCCACTGGCCTTGGTAGTGGTGGTGGGAAAGTCGTCCAGAGACTTGATCTGCTCGCAGTCCGGACACCACTTGAGACCTTCACCGACGGGCGTGGGCGACTTTCGCTGTGGACGATGCCGCGCTTACGCCGGCTCGCCTCGGACCGGACGGCGGCACAGGCTTTGCAGTAGAAGGCGAGACCGTCTACCCGTCGGCGGTCACGGTGGAACTCTGTACCGGCCAGCGTTCTCTTGCACTGCGGACATGTCTTGTCCGGGCGGTCCGGCGAATCGGACATATGCCTCTATTGACCCCCTTTCTGAACATATCCTCTCACGAACTCTTCTGCATTTTCTTCGAGGACGGAGTCGATCTCGTCGAGGAGGTCGTCGACGTCCTCGGTGATCTCGGCGTGCCGCTCGGCCACCTCGGGGTTGGCCTCGGTGGTGACGTCCTCGATTTCCTCGCCCTGACGGGACTTGCCGGACTGCGACTGGCCGCCGCTGTCATGAGTGGCCATGGCTGTCTCCTCCACGATCGTCTGGCATGAAATCTACCCCGCGCAGACGACAGAAAGACCTCACGTCCGCCGTGTTCGGGTCGGGGACGTTCGATTGCGCCGAAGCGGTCAGCCCCGGGGGGCCGACGCGTCGGCCGGGACCGGCACCGGCGCCCGCTCCGGCTCAGGCCGGGGCTCCTCCGAGGCCTCCGCCGGAGGCGCTCCGCGCCGGAGGCGGGGTGTCCAGTCCTTGAACCGCAGCGCCTGCTTCTCCACCAGGTGCCAGGACAGGAACGCCAGGACGACGGTGCAGGCCATGACCACCGCGAAGTAGCCGACGAACCCCCAGGCCGCCGCCCCCAGCCAGGCCAGCATCTGCTGCACGACGAAGGAGTAGATGTAGATGCCGTACGAGTAGTCGTTCTTCTGGCCCACGCGGTGCAGCAGCCGTGGCAACCGGACCGCGAGGTAGAGGATGGCGTACTCGTAGGCGAGCAACGCCGGGCCGAACAGGTGGCCCTCCAGGGTCTGCCAGCCGGTCACGATGATGGCGAGCACGCCGAGGACGTCGCTGATGGGCAGCTTGTCGCTGTACAGGTCCGCCACGGCGCCGATCAGGAACATGAAGCCGAACCGCAGGAACCAGATCTTGCTGAGTGCGCCGAGCAGCGGCAGCGGGCCGATGCTGCCGCTGGTGAAGTACGTCGACCCGCCGAAGCGCAGCGCCTCGTACTGGTTCCAGAGCAGCAGACCGAAGACGAGAACAGCGGCCGCGAGCACCAGCCAGCGGGCGCGGCGCAGCACCGCCACCACGGCCAGCGAAGCCACGATCAGGTAGCAGAAGATCTCGTAACTGAGCGTCCAGAGTGAGCCGTCGAGGACGCTCTTGCGCACCAGGTCGCCGTACGGCGTGTCCCGGAAGACGTCGACGATCCCCTGCTGGCGGTAGCCGCCCCACCAGTTCGCCTGCAGGAAGTTGATTACGCCGGCCGGGTGCCGCCACAGGCCGTCCAGATTGCCGCGGTCGGCGTACCAGACGATCGGGGCCACCACGAAGCCGATGAACAGCAGACACACCCAGAGGCCCGGCCAGATCCGCAGGGCGCGGTGCCACAGGTAGCGGGGCAGGCTGGCGCGCCTGGCGCTGCGGGTGATGAGGAAGCCGGAGATGCCGAAGAAGCCGGCCACCCCCAGGCCGGCCACGTCGACGACCTCGGTCAACGGTCGGGCGTACCCGATCACCGCGGTGTGCGCGAGGACGACAGCTACGGCGAAGCAGAGCCGCAGGAAGCCGAAACTGTTGGCACGCCCGGCGTACGCGTTCGCCAGCGGAACAGCGGTTATCGCACGAAGGCCAGCCTGCCGGGCTGAGGGGAGCATCGCATCACCGTGTGGGTCGACGGATCGGGGGACGGCCTAGCATGCCACAGAGTGATTCCCGGTGGAGGCACCGGATCTCAGCCCCCGGTCAACGTCTCCAACAGGTCCTTGGCGCTGGCGCAGCGGTCGAACAACGCCCCGACGTGCGCGCGGGTGCCCCGCTCCGGTTCCATCATCGGCACCCGGACCAGCGACTCCCGGCCCACGTCGAAGATCACCGAGTCCCAGCTCGCGGCGACGACCTCGGAGGCGTACTGGGCGAGGCAGCGGCCGCGGAAGTAGGCCCGGGTGTCCTCCGGTGGCTCGGTCATCGCGGTACGCGTCTCGTCGTCGGTAAGCAGCGTCTTCATCGCCCCTCGGCTGACCAGCCGGTGGTAGAGGCCCTTCTCCGGCCGGACGTCGGAATACTGGAGGTCGACGAGTTGGAGCTTGTGCGAGCCCCAGCCGAGCTTCTCCCGCTCCCGGTAGCCCTCCAACAGCCGCAGCTTGGCCACCCAGTCCAGTTCGTCGGCGCAGAGCATCGGATCGCGGCCCAGCCGGTCCAGGACGCTCTCCCAGCGGTCGAGCACGTCGATGGTCTGCTCGTCGGCGTCGGTGCCGTACCTGTCGTCGACAAAGGACCGGACCCGCTCCAGGTAGGCCCATTGCAGGTCGAGTGCGGTGAGCCGGCGGCCGTCGCGCAGTCGCATGCGGTGCGTGAGGGCGGGGTCGTGGCTGACGGCACGCAGTTCGCTGACCGGGTCGGCGATGCCGAGGTCGCCGCCGAGCGCCTTCTCCTCGATCATGGTGAGGATCAGCGCGGTGGTGCCCACCTTGAGGTAGGTGGAGATCTCGGAGAGGTTGGCGTCGCCGATGATGACGTGCAGCCGGCGGTACTTGTCGGCGTCGGCGTGGGGCTCGTCGCGGGTGTTGATGATCGGGCGCTTGAGGGTGGTCTCCAGGCCTACCTCGACCTCGAAGAAGTCGGCGCGTTGGGAGATCTGGAAGCCGCTCTGGCCGCCGTCCTGGCCGATGCCGACCCGGCCGGCGCCGCAGACGATCTGCCGGGTGACGAAGAACGGCGTCAAGTAGGCCACGATGTCGGCGAACGGCGTCTGCCGGCGCATCAGGTAGTTCTCGTGGGCGCCGTAGCTGGCGCCCTTGTTGTCGGTGTTGTTCTTGTAGAGGTGGATCGGCTGGGTGCCGGGGATGGTGGCGGCCCGGCGGGACGCCTCGGCCATCACCCGCTCGCCGGCCTTGTCCCAGCGCACGATGTCCCGGGGGGTGGTGACCTCCGGGGTGGAGTATTCGGGGTGGGCGTGGTCGACGTAGAGCCGTGCGCCGTTGGTGAGTATCACGTTGGCCAGGCCGAGGTCTTCGTCCGCGAGGGCCTCGGCGGGGTCGTACGCGGCACCGGAGTAGGTGAAGCCGCGGGCGTCGCGCAGCGGCGACTCCTCCTCGTAGTCCCACCGGGCCCGGCCGCCCCGGTTGAGTTCCGGACGTGCCCCGTAGGCGTTGACCACCTGCGATGAGGTGACCATCGGGTTGGCTCCGGCCTGCCCGGGCACGGAGATTCCGTATTCGACCTCGGTGCCCATGATCCGTCTTACGCTCATCGACCTACCCGCTTCGCTCGCCCGACCCGGTCCACCGTCAGGTCGAGCGTAGTCCGCCCTGGGCACCTGCACTCTGTAGGTGAGTGCCGGCGGGCCGGAACAGTTCGGTGGATTCGGTGTCGGAACGCTCGACCGTCGGCGTCGGGTCGTCGCTCGGGGTGGAGCGTGTGGTCCAGACGAGCCAGCCGAACAGCACCAGGCCCAGGCTGGCGCTGAGCAGCGGGATCGCCGAGCCGACCACCGGGTGCCAGTCGCCGGCGAGCGGGTTGAGGCTGCTCAGCCCGATGTTGGCGGGCAGGCCGTTCTGCCAGCGGACCATCGTGAACGCCAGGCAGAACAGGTGGATCGGCAGGAGGAGCAGCACGGCGAGTCGGCTGAACGAGCGGGCTCGCGCGATCTCGAACCCGCGTTGTTCGGCGACCCATGCGGCGTAGAGCAGGACGCCGACGAGCATGGGCAGCATGTAGCGGCCCTGGGTGACGAAGCCGCTCTCGTTGACCAGGGCGATCTGCATGACGGAGGGGATGGCCACGCCGCCGCCGAGCAGCACGAGCAGGCGCCACCTGTCGAGCGTGCTGCCCCAGACGACACCGATGAGCAGCAGCGCTCCGGCGACGAGCTGCCAGATCACGTACGGCGGGGCGGGCATCCGGGTGTCCAGCCAGGAGGTGACCCCGACGATCTGGTCGAGGTATCCCCGCCACCGGTCGGCCTCGCGCAGCGCCGCCTGTCCGTAGGTGAGCCGGTCGGCGGAGTAGTTGCCGAGGTCGGAGGTCTGTTGGCGGACGGACCAGGCGAGCACGACGAGGGTGGACAGCACGATGCCGCCCGCCCAGAGCTGCGCGGCCCGGTCCCGGAGGAGGCCGACGAGGTTGCTGCGGCGCAGCGGGAACGCGAACGCGACGAAGGCGGTCGCCAGCCAGAGCGGGCCGGTCTGGCGCAGCACCGCCAGGAGCAGCCCGCTGATCCCGACGAGGAGGATGAGGCCGCGCCGTGGGCCGGGTGGGCCGAGCAGCAGGGGGATGACCGCGCTGAAGAAGGCGATGCCGGCGGCGATCTCCAGGCCGTTCGGGTTGACCGCGCTGGCCATGTGCACGGCCATCGGGGTGGTGACGACGACCAGGGCGCCCATCATGAGGCCGCGGCGGGAGCGGTTGCGGATCACGACGTACGCGCAGGCGAGCAGGGCGGCGCAGCACAGGGCGCTGATCATGCGGGCGAGCAGGACGCCGGACCAGCCGGGCCAGAGCACCGTCGGCGCGCCGACGAGGGCGTAGTAGGCGGGGAAGTAACGCCCGGCCCCGGTGCCGGCCCGGGTTGGCGTGTCGTCGCTGCCGGGCGGCTGGGCGCAGGCCGCGGAGACTTCCTTCTTGAACTGCCAGCACTGCTCGCGGACGAGACCGCCGGGAACGGTCTGGAAGGCGCCGGTGCCCTTCTTGGCGGCGGCCGGCGGGGGTGCGATCTGCCCGGCGGCGACGCCGGCCGCCCGGACGATGTGCTCGCGCTCGTCCGGGGTGCCGTCGTAGGGGGCGGCCATCGACCAGGCGAAGATGATCAGGAAGAACGCCGCGAAGGCGAGGGCCCAGTGTCGTCGGGTGGCGCTCGTGGTGGCTGCCGGGCTTTCGCCGGTGGCCGGCGTCACTCTTCCGGGATCAGGCACGTCAACCTCGCGGCTCGCGCGGGCAGGCCCCGCTGGGTGGATGGACAGACGATAGACTCCCTCGTCGTCCTCACCGCTCCGGGTCCCCCCTTGGAGAACTCTTTGCTGTCACCTGTTGCCGATTCCGTCCGCCACCTGTCCCGACACAGTGCTGTGCGGTTCCTGGTCGTCGGGGGTCTGAGCGTTGCCGTGGACACGGGATCACTCTTCGTCTACCACGGAGTTCTCCGGATTGTCCTGCCGGTTGCGGCCGGCATGTCGTTCCTGACCTCGTTCTGGGTCAACTTCGGGCTGAACCGGGCGTGGTCGTTCGGCTCGTCCGCGCAGATGGTGCCGCAGGTGGGGCGCTACTTCGCGTTGGTCCTCGCCAACCTGACCGCCAACGTGGTGCTGGTGTCCGCGCTGACCTGGGCGGGCACGCCGTACCTGCTGGCGAAGTTGCTGGTGACGGCGTCGTTGTCGGCGGCGAACTACGTGGTGTCGAAGCGGTGGATCTTCGCTGCCTGACCGGCGCCTGACATGACCGCAGCGAGGGTGCCCGCCGGACGGCGGACACCCTCGCTGCTGGGGTCAGAGGTACTGGCCGGTGTTGCTGGCGGTCTCGATGGACCGGCCGGCCTCGGCGCCCTTGCCGCCGGAGACGAGCGTGCGGATGTAGACGATCCGCTCGCCCTTCTTGCCGGAGATGCGCGCCCAGTCGTCGGGGTTGGTGGTGTTGGGGAGGTCTTCGTTCTCGCGGAACTCGTCGACGCAGGCGTCGAGCAGGTGCTGCAGGCGCAGCCCCTTGCGGCCCGAGGTGAGGAACTCCTTGATGGCCATCTTCTTGCTCCGGTCGACGATGTTCTGGATCATCGCGCCGGAGTTGAAGTCCTTGAAGTAGAGGACTTCCTTGTCACCGTTGGCGTAGGTGACTTCGAGGAACCGGTTCTCCTCGGTTTCGGAGTACATCCGCAGCACCACGGCGTCGATCATCGCCGCGACGGTGGCCTGGGGGTCGGTGCCGTGTTCGGCCAGGTCGTCCGGGTGCAGGGGCAGCCCGGAGAGGATGTACTTGGAGAAGATGTCCTTGGCCGCTTCGGCGTCCGGGCGCTCGATCTTGATCTTCACGTCGAGGCGACCGGGGCGCAGGATCGCCGGGTCGATCATGTCTTCCCGGTTGGAGGCGCCGATGACGATGACGTTCTCCAGCCCCTCCACGCCGTCGATCTCGCTGAGCAGCTGCGGGACGATGGTGTTCTCCACGTCGGAGGAGACACCGGAGCCGCGGGTCCGGAAGATCGAGTCCATCTCGTCGAAGAACACGATCACCGGAGTGCCCTCGCCGGCCTTCTCCCGTGCGCGCTGGAAGATCAGCCGGATGTGCCGCTCGGTCTCACCGACGTACTTGTTGAGCAGCTCGGGGCCCTTGATGTTGAGGAAGAAGCTGGTGTGCTTCTCCTTGCCCTGGCGCTCGGCGATCTTCTTGGCCAGCGAGTTGGCCACCGCCTTGGCGATGAGCGTCTTACCGCAGCCGGGCGGACCGTAGAGCAGGATGCCCTTGGGTGGGCGGAGCTGGTGCTCACGGAACAGGTCCGCGTGCAGGAACGGCAGCTCCACCGCGTCGCGGATCTGCTCGATCTGCGACTGGAGGCCACCGATGTCGCCGTAGTCGACGTCGGGCACCTCCTCCAGGACCAGCTCCTCGACCTCGCTCTTCGGGATCCGCTCGTACGCGTACGCCGAGCGGGGCTCGATCATGAGCGAGTCGCCGGCCCGGATCGCCGAGCCGATGAGCGTCTCGGCGAGGTGCACGATGCGCTCCTCGTCGGAGTGGGAGACCACCAGCGCCCGGTCGCCCGGACCGCCGTTCGGCCCCTCCAGGATCTCCTTGAGCATCACCACTTCGCCGACCCGCTCGTAGCCGAACGCGTCGACGATGTTGAGCGCGTCGTTGAGCAGGACCTCCTGGCCACGGCGCAGGTCACCCACGTCGAGCGAGGGCGAGACCGCGACCCGCAGTTTCCGGCCGCCGGTGAAGACATCCACCGTGCCGTCCTCGTGCTTGGCCAGGAAGACGCCGTACCCACTCGGCGGTTGCGCGAGCCGGTCGATCTCCTCCTTGAGCGTCACGATCTGCGTGCGAGCTTCCTTGAGGGTGCTCACCAGCCGGTCGTTGTTCTCGGTCAGCCGCGCCAACTGTGCCTGGGTGGCCGCCAGCCGCTCTTCGAGCTGCCGGACGTGTCGGGGGCTTTCGGTCAACTTGCGCCGCACCAGGGCGAGTTCCTCTTGCAGGAACGCGACCTGCGTGGAGAGATCGTGGGCTTCCTTCTCCCACCGTGCGGCGCGCGAGTCCGCGTCGTCGCTACGTGCTGCCACGTCCCACCTCCCCGGGGGGCTTGAACGTTCTGCCCTAACACTAGCCGCTATGAGGCCGATTCGGTCCCACGCAACACCCTCGTCACCGAACCTTGATCGCCAAGGGTGGCCTGACGGGCGGTTACTGGCGTTCGGGTACCGTCGGAGCGTGGCACGGGAGAACATGGGGGGTGCACAGGTGGCCGAGGTCGCGACCGACGAGTTGCAGGTCTGGGTCGACCAGGATCTCTGCACGGGCGACGGGCTCTGCGTGCAGTACGCGCCGGAGGTGTTCGAGTTCGACATCGACGGCCTGGCCTACGTCAAGGGCGTCGACGGTGAGCTGCGGATGGCGCCGGGCAGCCGGGTCGACGTCCCCGCGCACCTGCGACTTGAGGTGATCGACTCCGCGAAGGAATGCCCGGGCGACTGCATCCACGTGGTGCGCGGCGACGGCGTCGAGGTCGCCGGCCCGGACGCCGAGGACGACTGACCCACCGGCCGGGCCGCGCGGCCCGGCCGGGACCAGAACGGGGTACGCCTCAGAGCATCGGACGGCCGACCACCGAGGCGACCAGGCGTGCGAACTCCTCCAACCGGGCGATCTGCCCGGCTCCGCCGTCGTCGAGGGTCTTGCCGAAGCGCAGCGCGTCGTGCCGGGGTGTGCCGACCATCTCCTCGCTCGGCGGCGCCTCGTCCAACGAGGTGAGCAGCAGATAGACGTCGATGCTGTCGACCCGGATCTCGCCGCTCTCGGCACGGTTGAGCCGCCGCCGGCAGCCCACCTCGGTGACGGTGGAGACCGGCACCACCCGCAGCGACGAGGTCATCGAGCCCGGCGGGCCCTCCTCCGGTGGTACGTCCTCACCGTGCCAGAGGATGAGCCGGCTGCCGTCGCAGACGACGACCTCCTGCCACACCCCGTTGACCTCGTTGACGAAGCGTTCCAGTGTGAAGCCGAGCACCGACGCGCCGCGCAGCACCCCGCCGAGCGCCTCCAGGGCCACGTCCGGGTCGCGCAGGTAGGCCCGCGCCGCCGATTCCAGGTCCTGGTAGGGCGACCAGTCGGGAAAGACCGCGGGGAGGTCACCACCGCCGTAGCCCGGTCGGCTCATGCCAGCGTCTCCCCCTGCTCGGCGGTGCCGACACCCAGCTCGATGGTCACGGCCTGTCCATCTCCCCCGTACCGTTGGGCTGCGCACCTGCCGCCTGGGCGGCAGCGGCCTGTCGGGCCGCCTCCGCCTCGCGCAGGTCCTGGCGGCGCTGCGCGTACGCCTCGGTGCCCTTGCTGGGCTTGCGCCGACGCGGTGGCGCGGTGACCCCCGGGGCCAGCTTGCGCGCGGACACCAGGAAGGCGGTGTGCGCGATCATCCGGTGGTCCGGACGGACGGCGAGGCCCTCGGCGTGCCAGTCGCGCACCAGGGACTCCCAGGCCCGCGGCTCGGTCCAGCCGCCGCGCTCGCGCAGCGCCTCCACCAGCTCGGAGAGCTGCGGCGTGGTGGCGACGTAGCCGATGAACACCCCACCGGGCACCAGTGCCCGCTCGACCATGTCGAGGGTCTCCCAGGGGGTCAGCATGTCCAGGATGATCCGGTCGAAGCCGGTCTCCTGGCACTGCGCGACGTCGCCGACGTGCAGGTTCCACGAGGGGTGCGGCCCGTTGAAGAACGCCTCGACGTTGCGCTTGGCGATCTGGGCGAAGTCGTCACGCAGCTCGAACGAGTGCAGCTCACCCTCGGTGCCGACGGCACGCAGCAGGGAGCAGCTCAGCGCGCCGGAGCCGGCGCCGGCCTCGAGGACCTTCGCGCCGGGGAAGATGTCGCCCATCGCGACGATCTGCGCCGAGTCCTTCGGGTAGATCACCTGAGCGCCGCGCGGCATGGACAGCACGTAGTCCGACAGCAGCGGCCGCAGGGCCAGGAACGCGGTGCCGCCACCGGAGGTGGTCACCACGCTGCCGTCGGGGAGCCCGATCAGCGCGTCGTGCGCCAGGATGCCGCGGTGGGTGTGGAACTCCTTGCCGGGCTCCAGCGTCACGGTGTGCATCCGCCCCTTGGGGTCGGTCAGCTGGACCCGGTCGCCGGGCCGGAACGGCCCCCGGTGCACGGGTGTCAGCGCCGGGTTGGCGGGGTCGGCGGCGACGGTGGAGGGAGTTGCGGTCACGGTGTCATCTTCCGGTTGGGTTCGAGGAGCTGTGCCAGGTCCGCGATGTGCAGAATGCCGACGACATCTTCGCCTGACGTCACCACGTACTGCGCGCCCGGGTGGGTCTGTACGGCCTCCATCACCCGCTCGCCGTCCCACCCGACGGCCAACGTGGGAAGTGTGCCCAGCGACCGGGCGACGGCGTCCACCGCCAGCCACGGTCGGCGCTCGACCGGCACCGCGTCGGCGGCGACCGGGTCGACGAGCGCCACCGGTCGGCCGGTGGAGTCGGTGACCAGCAGCGCGGCGGCGGGCTGCCCGCTCTCGGCGCGCCGGCGCTGGGCCTCGGCCAGGGGCGTACCGGTGGCCACCGGCCAGACCGGGCGGGCCAACCGGGCGAGGTCGATGAGCGGGAACCGGCGGCTGACCCGGGCGGCTCGGATCGACTGCCCGGCGCCACGCCAGAGGGTGACGGCGACCAGCAGCATCAGCGGCAGCGCCAGCGGCGCCAGACGCCGCTCGACGGTGAGGACCAGGACCAGGGCCGCGGTGCCGACGGCGACGACCCGGCCGGCCCATCCGGCGACCTCGGTGCCGAGGTGCCGGTCGCGGGTCAGCCCCCACACGGCGGCGCGCAGCGCCCGGCCGCCGTCGAGTGGCAGCCCGGGCAGGCTGTTGAACAGCGCCACGATGACGTTGCTGACCGCGAGCTGGAAGGCGAGCTGGTGGGCCACTGTCCCCTCGGGCAGCGCGAGCGTGGCGGCGACCGCCAGGACGCCGAGGACCGCGGAGACCGCCGGGCCGGCCAGCGAGACCAGCAGGTCGACGCGGGGCGACGGGGCGTCCCGGTCCATCTCGGTGTAGCCGCCGAGCAGTTCCAGGGTGATCCCGCGCACACCGATGCCGTACCGCCGGGCGGTGAGGGCGTGGCCGAGCTCGTGCAGCAGCACCGAACCGAGCAGCGACACGACGAACCCGAAGCCGATCAGGTAGCCGCTGAGCTGCGGCAGGTCCAGTTGTCGGCGGGCGAACTCGCCGTACAGCACCGCGATGAGCACCGCGAGCAGGACCATGGAGCCGTTGAGGTGCAGCGGCACCCCGAACACCTTGCCGACGTTCAGGCCGAGGCGTCGGTCCGGTCGGCGCGGCGGCCGGGTTGTCTGCTCCATCGCCACGATGCTACGGACCGTCGCTGTGCGGGGCGGCCGGCGGTCGGTGTCACACCGGTGCCCTAACCTTTGCCGACATGACGGCGGAATCGGTCACCACCTCCCAACCCTCCCCCGCGGCGCAGGCGCCGCCGACGGTGCGGGCCTCGCTGTCCCCGTCGCGGGCTGCGGATTTCAAGACCTGCCCGTTGCTCTACCGGTTCCGCAGCATCGACCGGCTGCCCGAGCGCACCACCATCGAGCAGGCCCGGGGCACGTTGGTGCACGCGGTGCTGGAGCGTCTGTTCGACCTGCCCGCCACCGGCCGCACGCCGGAGGCGGCCGGTGACCTGGTGGCCCCCCAGTGGGACAAACTGGTCACCGAGCAGCCGGAACTTGCCGGGATCTTCGACGGCGCGGAGCCGGCCGGCCCGGTGGAGTTCCTCCGCTCGGCCGCCGCGCTGTTGCAGGGTTACTTCGCGGTGGAGGACCCGACCCGGCTGGAGCCTGCCGAACGCGAGAGCCTCATCTCCGCGGTCGTCGACGAGGAGTTGCTGATCCGGGGCTACCTCGACCGGCTCGACGTCGCCCCGGACGGCGCGCTGCGGGTGGTCGACTACAAGACCGGCGGCGCTCCACGGGAGGCGTTCGAGGCGCGGGCGCTGTTCCAGCTGAAGTTCTACGCCCTGGTGCTGTGGCGCACCCGGGGGGTGGTGCCGCGGGTGCTACGGCTGCTCTACCTGCGCGACGCCGAGGTGTTGGATTACACACCGGACGCCGACGAGCTGGTCCGCTTCGAGCGCACCGTGGTGGCGCTGTGGCGGGCGATCGAGCAGGCCACCGCCCGGCAGGATTTCCGGCCCCGGCCGAGCCGGCTCTGCGACTGGTGCAGTCACCAGGCGCTGTGCCCCAGCTTCGGCGGCACGCCGCCGCCGTTCCCGGTGGCAGCGGCGAGCGCCGACCCGCTGCGCGACTCCCGGTCCACCCCGGTGGCGCCGGGCGCCGACGAGTGACGGTGTCCTGAGCGACGCACCGGCCCCGCGTACGCGAGGATGACCGGTGCGCGCCACGACGTCAGCGGGACGGGAGACGACATGAGCGATCGGGTGCCCTCGGCGCGGCCGGTGCGGATCCTGCTCGCCGACGACCAGCCGCTGCTGCGGACCGGGTTCCGGATGGTGCTCGGCGCCGAGAGCGACCTGGACGTGGTGGCGGAGGCCGGTGACGGCGTGGAGGCGGTGGAGCTGTCCCGCCGGCTGCTGCCCGACGTCGTTCTGATGGACATCCGGATGCCCCGGATGGACGGGGTGGCGGCGACCCGGGCCATCGTCGACGCCCGACTGCCGGTACGGGTGCTGGTGCTCACCACCTTCGACCTGGACGAGTACGTGGTGGGCGCGTTGCGGGCCGGCGCCAGCGGGTTCCTGGCCAAGGACGTGCCGGCCGAGGACCTGATCGCGGCGATCCGCACCGTCGCCGGCGGGGACGCGGTGGTGACCCCTCGGATCCTGCGGCGACTGCTGGACCGCTTCGCCGAGTTGCTGCCCGACCCGGCGGTGACGCCGGCGGCGGCGCTCAACGCGCTCACCGACCGGGAGCGTGAGGTGCTCGTGCAGGTCGCCCGGGGGCTGTCCAACGCCGAGATCGCGACGGTCCTGTCGGTGAGCGAGACCACCATCAAGACCCACGTCGGGCACGTGCTGACCAAGCTGCGGCTACGCGACCGGGTGCAGGCGGTGGTGCTCGCCTACGAGTCGGGGCTGGTCCGCCCCCGGGCGTAGCCGCATTCTCCCGGGTACCTCACCCGGCGTACTCGAAGATCCCTCCGTGGGGGGACGGCCACCGTTGCCATCGTCACCTACCGTGACCGGAGATGGCCTGGTTCGGTTGACCCTCCTGTGGCGTCAGGTGGAAGTGTCGGTGCTGCCGCCCGCCGCCGAGGGAGAAGCGGTCGACCAGCCGTCGAATCAGGGGCAACCCTGATCCGACATGGGGGTGCACCCGCAGCGGGAAATCCGCGCAGGGTCCCCCCAGGGTCGGACGGGGAGGGCGTAAGCAGCACCGATGATTGAACAGTCGCGCCGGACCATCGGGGGGACGGCGTGCATTTTCGGACAGACGGAAGAGGTAGATGACGTGACCGCGACGGTAGGCCAGCAGGCGCAGGCCGCGGCCCGGGCGAACGACGTGTGGAAGGTGTACGGCAGCGGCGAGGCTCAGGTCATCGCGCTGCGGGGGGTCAGCGCGGAGTTCGAACGTGGCCGCTTCACTGCGATCATGGGCCCGTCGGGTTCCGGTAAGTCGACGCTGATGCACTGCCTCGCCGGTCTGGACTCGGTGACCCGGGGGACGGTGGCGATCGGTGAGACGACTGTCACCGGGCTGGGCGACGCGGGGCTGACGAAGTTGCGGCGCGACAAGGTGGGCTTCATCTTCCAGCAGTTCAACCTGCTGCCGACGCTGACCGCCAAGGAGAACATCCTGCTGCCGCTGTCGATCGCCGGGCGCAAGCCGGACCCGGCCTGGTACGACACGGTGATCGAGACGGTGGGTCTGAAGGACCGGCTGGACCACCGGCCGGCGCAGCTCTCCGGTGGGCAGCAGCAGCGGGTGGCGTGCGCGCGGGCGTTGGTCTCCCGCCCCGAGGTGATCTTCGCGGACGAGCCGACCGGCAACCTGGACTCTCGCTCCGGCGCGGAGGTGCTCAACTTCCTGCGCAACTCCGTGCGGGAGCACGGCCAGACCATCGTGATGGTCACCCACGACCCGACGGCCGCCGCGTACGCCGACCGGGTGGTCTTCCTCGCCGACGGCGAGATCGTCTCGGAGCTGATCGAGCCGACCGCCGAGACGGTGCTGGACACCATGAAGAAGCTGGACACTCAGGCCGAGGTGGGCAACTGATGTTCCGCGCCACGATGAAGAGTCTGCTGGCCCGCAAGGTCCGGCTGATCCTGTCCGGCCTGGCGGTGGTGCTCGGGGTGATGTTCGTCTCCGGCGCGTTCGTGCTCACCGACACGCTGGGGCGCTCCTTCGACTCGGTCTTCGCCGACGGCTACTCCGAGATCGATGTGAACGTCGCGGCGAAGCCGAAGGTGCAGGTCAACGAGATGGAGGGCGAGCAGACCGTCGCCCCGCTGCCGGCCTCCGTGGTGGACCGGGTGAAGCAGGTGCCGGGGGCGGCGTCGGCGACCGGCATCGTCGGGGCCGACGGCGCTCGGGTGATCGGCAGCAACGGCAAGGTGGTCACCTCGTTCGGCCCGCCCCAGTTGGGCGAGAACTGGATCGGCGAGAGCGAGCTGCTGCAGCTGCGTGAGGGGCGCGCGCCGCAGGCCGAGGACGAGATCGTCATCAACAAGGCGCTGGCCACGGCCGCGAAGGTGCAGGTTGGCCAGAAGGTCGGCGTGCTCACCGCGTTCGAGTCGAAGAAGCGGGAGTTCACACTTGTCGGCGTGTTCGGTTACAGCGGTGACCGGGACTCGATCGGCGGGGTCAACGAGGTCTTCTTCACCACTCCGGTGGCGCAGCGGTTGATGCTGGGCGAGCCGGATGTGTTCAGCAGCATCACCGTGCAGGCCGCCGACGGGGTCTCCGACGAGAAGCTGCGCGACGACGTGGCCCGCACCCTGGGCGCGGACTTCGAGGTGAAGACGGGCGAGCAGGTGGCCGCGGACGCCTCTGCCAGCCTGAAGGAGGGCCTGTCCTTCTTCAACAAGATCCTGCTCGGCTTCGCCGCGGTGGCGCTGCTGGTGGGCACCTTCCTGATCCTCAACACCTTCTCGATCATCGTGGCGCAGCGGACCCGGGAGTTGGCGCTGATGCGCGCCATCGGGGCCAGCGGCCGGCAGATCATCGGTTCGGTGGTGCTGGAGGCCATCGCGGTGGGGTTGATCGCGTCGGTGCTCGGCCTCGCCGCCGGCATCGGGGTGGGCGCGCTGCTGGCGTTCCTGTTCGGCAAGCTCGCTGGCGGGCTCACCCTGGCCGGGATCGGCGTGCCGGCGGCGGCGGTGATCGGTTCGTTCGCCGTCGGTCTGGTGATCACCGTGGTGGCGGCGCTGCTGCCGGCGCTGCGGGCGTCCCGGATCCCACCGATCGCGGCGATGCAGGACGTGGCGACCCCGGACCGGCCGTTGACCAAGGTCACGGTGGCCGGGTCGGTGGTCACCGGCATCGGCGCGGTGCTGCTGTTCCTCGGGCTCAGCGGCAACGCCGGCGGTCAGACGCTGTCCACCATCCTCGGCGGGGTGCTGTTCGCCTTCATCGGTGTGGCGCTGCTGACCCCGCTGATCAGCCGCCCGGTGGTGAGCCTGCTCGGCGCGATCTTCGCCTGGTCGGTGCCGGGCAAGCTGGGCCGGCTCAACTCCGGGCGCAACCCGCGCCGTACGGCGATCACGGCCGCCGCGCTGATGGTCGGCATCGCGCTGGTCACCGGCGTCACGGTCATCCTCGACTCGGCCAAGGGCAGCATCAGCGCGCTCGCCCAGGACACCATCAAGGCCGAGCTGGTGATCGCCGGCCAGCAGGGTGGCCCGCGTCCGCCGACCTTCGACCCGGGGGTACTGGACCGCGCCAAGGCCCTGCCCGGTGTGCAGCTGGTCGACGGCGAGTACGGCGACATGGGCCGGATCGACGGCGAGAGCACCTGGGTCGCGGCGAGCAGCGACCCGGCGTCGCTGCGGCAGATCTTCGGGGCGAAGCCCGTCGCCGGTGACATCGACCGGATCGGGCCGACCCAGATGCTCGCCAGCTCGGACACGGCCACCTCCCGTGGCTGGTCGGTGGGCTCCACGGTGTCGGTGCAGCTGACCCGGGGCGAGGCACGCACCTACACGATCAGCGGCATCTACGAGTCGTCGCAGCTGACCAACCCGGTGACGCTGCCGCCGGCGGCGGCGAAGGACTTCGCCATCCCGCAGCCCATCCAGGGCTTCATCCAGCTGACCCCGGGCACCCGGGTGTCCGACGTTCAGCCGCAGGTGGAGGCGTTGCTCGCGGACAGCCCCGAGGTGTCGGTGGCTGACCGGGACGCGTTCATCAAGCAGCAGACCAGTTCGCTCGACGGGCTGCTCACGATGATCCAGATCCTGCTGGCGCTGGCCATCGTGATCGCCGTTCTGGGCATCATCAACACCCTGGCCCTGTCGGTACTGGAGCGGACCCGCGAGCTGGGTCTGCTGCGGGCGATCGGCCTACGCCGGTCGCAGACCATGGGCATGATCACCGTGGAGGCGGTGGTGATCTCGGTGTTCGGCGCGCTGCTGGGCGTGGCGGTCGGCACCGGCCTCGGCGCCGCGGTGGTGGAGGCCCTCAAGGACGAGGGCATCACCGACCTGATCCTGCCCTGGGGGCAGATGGGTGTCTTCCTCGGCCTCGCCGCCATCATCGGCGTGGTGGCCGCGGTGCTCCCCGCGGTCCGGGCGGCCCGGATCAACGTCCTGGGCGCCATCGCCCACGACTGATCGGCACTGCCGAGGCCCCCGGTCGCCGTCCGCGCGACCGGGGGCCTCGGCGTGTCCGGCCTGCCCCATTCGGCCTCGGCCGCCCGTACGCGACTGCCAGGCTGGTGCTGCCGGCAGGGTGCCGGCCCGCCCGCGACCCCCGGGCGGCCGGAGAACCGGGGCGCATGACATGACCGATCAGGACGCGTACCAGCAGGCACTCGACACCGCCGAGCGGCTGCTCGGGCAGCCGTTGGTCCTGCCGCTCGGAGCGGGCGAGCCGTCGGTGGGTCACGACTTCCGTCGTCTCGCCACCGTGCAGACCTTCGGCGCGGCGTGGCCCCGGGAGGGCCTGGACCTGCGCAGCCGATGCCTGGTCTCGGTGGCCATCGCCGCCGCCCTCGGAACCCACGAGCCGCTGCGCGGGCAGCTGCGCATCGCGTTGACCTCGGGAGTGACCAGGGAGGAGATCGTGGAACTGTTCATCCACCTGGCCGCGTACGCGGGGGCCGCGCGGGCGTTCGACAGCTACCAGGTGGTCGCCGCGGTCTTCGCCGAGCGCCCCTGACCCGCGCCGGGCAGGTCAGTTGGCCGCCGCGGTCCGGTCGGTCAGCAGCGCCGCGAGCAGCTCCAGGTCCGCGCCGGTGAGGCTCTCCAGCTGGTGTACGCCGACAGTGCTCGGCAACGCCACCTCCGCCGGTACGGCCAGCACCGCCGCGCCCGAGGCGAGCGCGCTGGCCACCCCGGTCGGTGAGTCCTCGATCGCCACGCACCGCTCGATCGGCACACCCAGCAGCCGGGCGGCGGTCAGGTAGGGCTCGGGGTGCGGCTTGGCCGCCACCACCTCGTCGCCGGCGACAACCGTGTCGAAGTTGTCCCGACCGAGGGTGTCCAGGGCGATCTCGACAAGCGCCCGGGGGCTGGAGGTGACAAGCGCGGTGGGGATTCCCGCCGCGCGGACCGCGCGCAACAGGTCGAACGCCCCCGGCCGCCAGGGCAGACCGGTACGGAACAGCTCCAGGATCCGGGCGTTGATCCACGCCGCGCTGATCTCCGGGTCCCGTTCGGGTTGCCTCAGGTCGTCGTGCAGGATGCGCATCGACTCGGCCATCGCGGTACCGATGATCGACTGGCGGGCGTCGAGGGAGAGCTCCCCGCCGTACTCCCGCGCGAGTTCCTGCAACGCGACGTCCCACAGCTTCTCGCTGTCGACCAACGTGCCGTCCATGTCGAAGAGCACAGCGGCGGGGTGATGGCTGCTCAGCGGAACCTCCAGGGTCGTGACCGACACCGGCGATCCTGCCAGCACCGCCCGTGGCCGGTGGCGGCAACGGGCCGCAGGGTGATCCGGGCAACCCCGCTCAGCCCAGGTCGCACTCCTTCAGGGAACCCTCGTACCCCCGGAAGAACATGTCGGTGCGCTGCTCGGCGGTGCCGTGCGCCCCTTCCGCGAACCACGGCTGGTCCGGGTCGTCGCCGACCGCCGCCACCCCCTCCCGGAACTCGTCCAGGTCGCCCTCGGCGAGGTTCAGGGCGCCCGAGCGCACCGAGTCGCCGAGGTACGCCCCGGCCATGCAGTCGGCCTGCAACTCCTGCTGGATGGTGAAGCTGTAGTTGATGCCGAGCCGCACCTGGATGGCGTGCGCGTACTCGTGCCCGAGCAGGTAGAACACGAACGCGTCGCCGACCTGACGGAACGCCGCCACCGACCAGGCGACGTCGTAGGCGATGAAGTCCCCCTGCGAGCAGTAGACGGCGTTGTTGCGGGGCAACGGCTGCCCGCCGCAGGACACCTCGCCGTCGCGCTGGTACGGAGTGATTCGCCGGATCGGTTGGAACCGCTGCCCGGACTCCTTGAACTGGGCCGCCCAGTACCGCTCGGCGACCGCCTGCGCGTCGGCGACGTCCTGCTCGAACTCGGCCACGCTTGTGGTGCTGTCGGCCCGGGTGGTGCCCGGCCCCGGCGAGGCGGCCGACGGGTTCGCCCGGGGGCGCTCGGCCTCCGGCTCGGCCAGCCCACCGCCGGCACAGGCGAGTGACACCAGGGCGGCGATCAGCACACCCGCCACCGGGCCCCGCGCGTCGCGTCCGAACCGTGCCGCCACTGTGCCTCCCCAGACATCGGTGCTCGCGCTGCGTCGTACCCCGACGATACGACCGCCACGCTTATCACCGAACTCACGTGCGGGGAGGCCGGACGGTTCACGCGGGTGGACTCGGGTGAGGTGTGGCGCGGTGGGCTCGGGTCGGCGCGGGGCACCGATGCTGGCCGGCCAGAATGCCCAGGGAGGTGCCGCCGTCCGTGGAGGAGGCGTCGTGGTGCACGAGTTGGGCAGCGCCTAACCCCCACCCACCACCCCTCCACCTTTGTTGATCATGAAGTTGGCGTCACTCTCGACGGCGTGTCGTGACGCTAACTTCATGATCAACAGATCTGGTGGGGGTCGGCGTGTCCGGGGACCGGGGGGTGGGTTCGACGTTTCTGGTGGCGGGCGTCGAGGTGGCGCCCCCGACGGACAACGAGGAGGTAGGCCAGATGAAGTACATGATTCTGCTTTACGGGTCGCAGCAGGACTACGACGTGCTGTCCGGGCGGGCTTCGGACCGGCCGGCGATGTCGGCCGAGCAGATCGCGGCGATGCACAAGCACATGGAGACCTTCCACCAGGCGCTGGCCGAGTCCGGGGAACTGGTCGACGCCCGGGGCCTGAGCGAGCCGGTGCACGCCCGCCGGGTGCAGGTGCGCGAGGGGGCGCCCGTGGTCACCGACGGCCCGTACCCGGAGACGCAGGAGGTCCTCGCCGGTTACACCATCGTGGAGTGCGCCAGCTTCGACCGGGCCACCGAGATCGCCGCTGGTCTGGTCGACCCGGACGCCCCCGGTGGATACGTGGACGTGCGGCCGGTGCTCGACGGCGTCGAGGACCTGGCCGGCTGACCCGGTGCCGGAGACTCCCGCCGAGGGCCTGCTGCGCGAGTTGGCGCCGCAGGTCCTCGGCGCGCTGGTCCGCCGCTACGGGCACTTCGACACGGCCGAAGACGCGGTGCAGGAGGCGCTGATCGCGGCGGCGGACGGTTGGCCGCGCGACGGTGTACCGGAGAACCCGCGGGGTTGGCTGATCACGGTGGCGTCCCGTCGGCTGACCGACCTGCTGCGTCGTGAGCAGGCCCGGATGCGGCGGGAGGACACGGTGGCGCGGTGGGTGCTGCCGGAGCAGTGGCGCTCCCCCGCCGCCGACCGTCCACCGGCGGACGCCGACGACACGCTCATCCTGCTGTTCCTGTGCTGCCATCCGGCGCTGTCGGCGGCGTCGCAGATCGCGCTCACCCTGCGGGCGGTGGGCGGGTTGAGCACCGCCGAGGTGGCGCGGGCGTTCCTGGTGCCGGAGGCGACCATGACCCGGCGGATCAGTCGGGGCAAGCAGCGGATCCGCGACAGTGGTCTGCGGTTCGCGCCGCCCACCGGCCCGGAGCGCGCCGAGCGACTCGCCGCCGTGCTGCACGTGCTCTATCTGATCTTCACGGAGGGGTATGCGCGCACGGCCGGGCCCGGGTTGCTGCGCGCCGACCTGACCGCCGAGGCTATTCGGCTGACCCGCCTGGTGCACCGGCTGCTACCCGAGGACCCCGAGGTCACCGGGCTGCTCGCGTTGATGCTGCTCACCGACGCCCGCGCGCCGGCCCGGATCGGCCCGCACGGTGAGCTGGTGCCGATGGCCGAACAGGACCGTGGCCGGTGGCGGGCCGACCAGATCGCCGAGGGGGTCGAGCTGATCACCGGGGCGCTGCCGCGCGGCGTCGTCGGGGCGTACCAGCTCCAGGCGGCGATCGCGGCCGTGCACGACGAGGCGCCCAGCGCGGCGGCCACCGACTGGGCGCAGATCACCGCCCTGTACGAGGTGTTGTTGGGGATGTCCGACAACCCGGTGGTGGCGCTCAACCACGCGGTGGCGGTGGCGATGAGCCGGGGCGCGTCGGCCGGGCTGGCGCTGCTCGCCGGGCTGGCCGACGACCCCCGTCTCGCCGACGACCCTCGACTGCCGGCCGCCCGCGCCCACCTGTGGGAGTTGGAGGGTGAGCGGGTCGCGGCGCGGGAGGCGTACCGGATGGCGGCGGCGCGCTCGACGAACCTGGCGCAGCAGCGCTACCTGAACGCCCGTGCGGAGCGTCTCGCGGACGACCCGCCGCCCGCCGGCTGAGCCGACGGGCCGTGCGGGTCACGGGCAGAGCCGACGGGCCGTGCGGGTCACGGGCAGAGCCGACGGGCCGTGCGGGTCACGGGCTGGCGGCCAGGAAGACGAAGGCGGCCATCAGCACCAGGTGTACGCCGCCCTGCAACACGTTGGCCCGGCCAGGCACCACTGTGAGAACCGCGGTCACGGCGGTGAGCGCGAGCAGGGCGAGCTGGGTGCCGCCGAGGCCGAGCAGCAGCGGGCCGTCCAGCCAGATCGAGGCGATCGCGATGGCCGGGATGGTCAGGCCGATGCTGGCCATCGCCGAGCCGAGCGCGAGGTTCAGGCTGATCTGCACGCGGTCGCGGCGGGCGGCGCGGGCGGCGGCCAGGGTCTCCGGCAGCAGCACCAGCAGGGCGATGATCACGCCGACGAACGCGTGCGGCAGGTTCGCCGCGGCGACGCCTGCCTCGATTGTCGGGGAGACGGTCTTGGCGTCGCCGACCACCGCGACGAGCGCCACCAGCAGCAGGCCCAGGCTGACCAGCGCCGCGCGTGTCGTCGGTGGTTTGGCGTGCTCCTCCGCGTCGATCACCTGGCCGCGACTGTCGACAGGTAGGAAGTAGTCGCGGTGCCGGCCGGTCTGCACGAGCACGAACAGGCCGTAGAGGGCCAGCGAGGCGACGGCGGCGAAGGCGAGCTGGGCCGGGCTGAACTCCGGGCCGGGGCGGGCCGTGGTGAAGGTCGGGATGACCAGACTCAGGGTGGCCAGGGTGATCACTGTGGCCAGGGCCCCGCCGGTGCCCTCCGGGTTGAACACCGCGACGCGGCGACGCAACGCCCCGAGCAGCAGGGACAGGCCGAGGATCCCGTTACAGGTGATCATGACGGCGGCGAAGACGGTGTCCCGGGCGAGCGACTGGGTCTTCTCCGGCCCGCTGATCATCAGCGTGACGATGAGGGCGACCTCGATCACGGTGACCGCGACGGCGAGCACCAGCGACCCGTACGGCTCTCCCACCCGGTGGGCGACCACCTCCGCGTGGTGCACGGCCGCGAGCACGGCACCCCCCAGCAGCACCGCGACCACCACGATGACCGGGCCGGGCAGGTTCCGCCCCCAGGTCACGATCAACACCAGGACAGCGAGCACGGGTACGGCGAAGGTCCAGTCGGTCAGGCGGGAGCGAAGCAGGGCGGCCATGTCGTACAGAGTGCCAGGTCAGGTGATCATGTGCCCACCATCGACGCAGGGATGGTGGAAACCCGTAACTTCTGGGTTACGCTTTCGGGGTGGATGAGGTGGCCGTCGCGATCGCGGACCCGGTACGACGGCACATCCTGTCCCTGTTGCGCGCCGAGCCCCTCTCCGCCGGCGACATCGCCATGCGGTTCACGATCAGCCGGCCCGCCATCAGCCGCCACCTGCGGGTGCTGCGCGAGAGCGGGTTGGTCCGTGACGAGCTGGTCGGACGGCAGCGGATCTACCGGCTCGACCCGGGCCCGCTCGCCCCGCTGCTCGACTGGCTCACCGGGCTCACCACAGTCGACAGGTGGGAGCGGCACCTCGACGCGTTGGAGACCGAGGTCTATCGCACCCGCCGAGAGCGCCGCGGCCGCGGCCCGGCGGAGCACCGAAGGGAGCACACCGCATGACGCGCACACCCGCCGGACGCCTGTTCCGCACCGACACCGGGCACGATCTCGTCCTCACCCGGACCTTCCGCGCCCCGGCAGCGGACGTCTGGGCCAGCCTGACCGAATCGGAGCGTACGGCCCGCTGGTTCGGCCCGTGGGAGGGCGACGCCGGGCCCGGACGGACCATCCGGGTCCAGATGGCGTACGAGGAGCAGCAGCCCTGGTGTGAGGTACGCATCGACGCGTGCGAACCGCAGCAGCGCCTCGCCGTGTCGATGATCGACGGCTACGGCAGCTGGCTGCTGGAGCTGTCGCTGACCGAGACCGACGGCACCACCGAGCTGCGGTTCGTGCAGCACCTGAGCAGCGTGGAGGGCATCGCCGAGGTGGGCGCCGGTTGGGAGTACTACCTGGACATGCTCGTCGCCTCCCGGGACGGCTCGCCCCGCCCGGAGTTCGACGACTACCACCCCGCGATGCAGCCCTACTACCAGGGGCTGGCCGCCGCCGCGCCGAACGGCTAGCGGTCGAGTTCCCGCCGCAGCCTGGCGAACTCGGCGGTCAACGCCGGCAGCGGGAAGTGCGCGTTCAGGCCACTGGGGTTCGGCAGCACCCAGACCCGGGCCGGGCCCAGCCGGTCCGGTCGCGGACCGAGACCGGCCTTCGGCCGGGCGAAGGCGATCCGGTACGCGCCCACCCCGAGGATCGCCACCCACTGCGGGCGGTACCGCTCGGTCTTCACCGCCAACCCGGCGACCCCCGCCACCAGCTCCTCCGCCGTCAGCTCGGCGGCGCGGGCGGTGGCCCGGTTGCTCAGGCTGGTGATGCCCAGGCCCTGCCGTAGCAACTCGTCGCGTTCCCACGAGTGCAGTTGGCGGTCGGTGAAGCCAGCCCCGTGCAGGGCCGGCCAGAACCGGCTGCCCCGGCGGGCGAACGGCTGCCCCACCGCGGCCGAGTAGAGGCCCGGGTTGAAGCCGCAGAACAGCACCCGCAGCCTCGGGGCGATGATGTCCGGCAGACCTCGGCCGGCCGCCGCCGCCACCTCCTGCGGGGTCGGCCGCCGCGCCGGCCCCGCACGCTCCGCGTCCACCCCACCGATCCTGCCGTACGCCCCGGTGCCGGGGCCGACACACGCCTTGACACCCTCAACGGATGCAGTCAACCGACCACCTCGCCGCCGGCCGCTACGCGCGGATGCGCTGGAACACTCCGCTCTCGCCGGAGCACGCCACGCTGCTGCTGCAACGGCTCGACGTCCGCCCCGGCGCGCGCGTGCTCGACCTCGGCTGCGGCTGGGGTGAGCTGCTGCTGCGGGCGGTCGCCGCCGGCGGTGTGTCCGGCCCGGTCGCGACGCGGGGCGTCGGCGTCGACACCGACGATGCCGCGCTCGCCCGAGGGCGGCGGCTGGCCGCGGGTCGGTCGCTGAACCGGCACGTCGCCTTCGTGATGGGGGAAGCCGCCGCCTGGCAGGAGCCCGCCGACCGGGTCCTTTGCATCGGCTCGGCACACGCCTTCGGCGGCACCGCGGCCGCCCTCGACGCCCTCGCCTCCGTGGTCCGGCCCGGTGGACGGCTGCTGTTCGGCGACGCGTACTGGGAACGGTCCCCCACGGCGGAGATCGCCGAGGTCTTCGGCCCGGAGGTCCCGAGCCTGTCCGGGCTGATCGAGGCGGCCCGGGAGCGCGGCTGGCGGTTGCTGCACCTGAGCACCGCCGACCAGCGGGAATGGGACGACTTCGAGTCCACCTGGCTCGCCGGCCGGCAGGAGTGGCTGCTGGCGTACCCGGAGGATCCCCGTGCGGCCGACGTCCGCGCGGAACTCGACGACCGGTTGCGGCAGTACGTCGCCGGCTACCGAGGGGTCCTCGGCCTCGCCTACCTCGTCCTCGGCCGTTGACGGTCCGCCCTTGACGCCGGTGGCTACGCTGCGCGTGGTGAGCGCCGGACCTCGTCTTGCCCTGCCCTGGCGGATCCTCGTGGTGGCCAGCGGAGCCGTGCTGGTGTGGCTGTTCCTGGGCGTCCTGCTCGATCGTGACTACGACCGACCCACCCACGCGGTCGGTGCGGTCCTCACCACCGCTGTCGTCGTACCTCTGGTGGTTGTCGCCCGTCGTGTGCTGGACCGACGCCCGTGGGCGGGCCTCGGGCTGCCGGCGCTGCGCGACGGCTGGCGGCGTCTGCTGTTCGGCATGGCCTGCTGGCTCGTCCCCGCCGCGGCGGGGTTCGCGCTCTGCCTCGGCCTCGGCTGGGTCGAGATCAGCATCCGGACGTCCGTCGGGGACGTGCTGCGCGTGGCGGCGCTGCTGGTCGTGCTCGTCTTCCTGAAGGAGGCGCTGCCGGAGGAGTTGATCTTCCGCGGGTACCTGCAGCACAACCTCGCCACCCGGCTGCCGGCCTGGCAGGCGGTCATCGGGCAGGCCGTGCTGTTCACCATGTTCGGGTTCCTCATCGGGGCGGCCCGATCCGTCGACCGACTGGCGCTCTTCCTCATCTTCGCGCTGCTGCTGGGCGCCTTCCGCGCCGCCACCGGCGACATCTGGGCCGGCATCGGCCTGCACGTCGCCTTCCAGACTGTCGCTCAGCTGTTCGGCGACGTCGGGGCGGTCTTCGACGTGGTCGGCGCGGACGTCCTGGGCGTCGTGGCCATGGGCGCCATCCCGTTCTCGGTCAGCTGGATCGTCCTGCGGCACCGCTACCGGGACCGCCTGAACTGGCACGCCCTCGCACCGGACCCGGTGCGCTGACCGGCTGAAGCCTCGGCGTTCGGCCCCCGGAGCGGGTGGCGTGCGGAAGAGTGGCGGGCGAGAGCTGTCGAGCGAGCGACGGCACGGCGTCGGCCGCGTGCGGAGGTTCAGATGAGCGACACGTCTTCGACCAGGACCGCGCGCAATGTCGTCCTGGTCCACGGCGCATACGCCGACGGCTCCTCCTGGTCCGACGTCATCCCCCTCCTGCAGCGTGCCGGGCTGACGGTCACCGCGGTGCAGAACCCGCTGACCTCCCTGGCCGACGACGTCGCCGCCACCAACCGCGCCCTCGACCGGCAGGACGGGCCGACGGTGCTGGTGGGCCACTCCTGGGCCGGCACGATCATCAGCGAGGCCGGCAACCATCCGGCGGTTACCGCCCTGGTGTACGTAGCGGCCCGCGCGCCGGACGCCGGCGAGGACTTCACCGCGCTCGCCGCGAAGTACCCCACGCCGCCGGCGAACGCCGGCCTCGTGCACCACGACGGGTACGCGCAGCTCAGCGAGAGCGCTTTCCTGGCCGACTTCGCCGGTGGCGTCGAGGAGACCCGCGCCCGCGCCCTGTACGCGGTGCAGGGCCCGATCGCCAAGGACCTCTTCCAGGGCCGCACGACGACGGCCGCCTGGCGGGACCGACCCTGCTACTACTCGATCTCCACGCAGGACCGCACGACCGCGCCCGAGTTGGAGCGGTTTCTGGCCGATCGGATGAACGCGACGACCATCGAGGTCGAATCATCGCACCTCGCCATGGTCACCCACCCGGAGACGATCGCCGACCTCATTCTCATGGCGACCAGGGGCACGCGCGGTCACAGGTAGGAAGCGGTCGCCACGCCACCGACCGCACGACCCGCCTCGACGTCGGCGCCGACCGTGCGCTGGAGCGCCCGGGGCTGACGCACGTGGGGTTGACGGGCGCAGACATCGGAGGTTTACTGCGTCAACGATGCCAGTCGATGAATACTGACCATCCACAGTGGGTGGTCATTGTCGTTGACTGGTCTCACCGACCCATCCCCCACCACCCCCGCACCACCTCAGCCGAGCATCGGCGGCCCGGCTTCCGCACCACCGCCATCGTGACCTCAGGCGTGCCCGCGTGGACGCCCTGAGGTCGACGCTCAGCAGAGGAGCACGACCATGCGTTCCCGTCCCCGCCTGTTGGCACTCGTCACCGGCCTGGCAGTCATGCTGGCCAGCCTGGTGGCCCTGCCGACCCCCGCCTCGGCGGCACCACTGACCAAGGTCCTGGTGTTCAGCAAGACCGCTGGCTTCCGGCACTCGTCGATCCCCAACGGCATCGCCGCGATCCAGCAGCTCGGCTCGGCCAACGGCTTCACCGTGACCTCGACCGAGGACGCCGGCCAGTTCACCACCTCCAACCTGGCCCAGTACCAGGCGGTGGTCTTCCTGTCGACGACCGGCGACGTCCTCAACTCCAGCCAGCAGACGGCGTTCGAGTCGTACATCGCCGCTGGTGGGGGCTACGTCGGCGTGCACGCCGCCGCCGACACCGAGTACAGCTGGCCGTGGTACGGCCAACTGGTCGGTGCGTGGTTCGACTCGCACCCGGCGATCCAGACCGCGACCGTGCGGATCGAGGACCAGACCAACCCGTCCACCGCGCACCTCGGCACCACCTGGGTCCGCTCCGACGAGTGGTACAACTACCGCACCAACCCCCGGTCCAGCGCGCGGGTCCTGGCCAACCTCGACGAGTCGTCCTACAGCGGCGGCAACATGAGCGGCGACCACCCGATCACCTGGTGCAAGGCGTACGGCGGCGGGCGTGCCTGGTACACCGGCCTCGGGCACACCGAGGCGTCGTACACCGACCCGAACTTCACCCGGATGCTGCTCGGCGGCCTCCAGGTCGCCGCGGGCTCCGTCACGGCCGACTGCTCGCCGCGCACGACGACCCCGCCGCCCACCGCCAGCGGCTCCACGCTGCGGGCCCGCGCCAACAACCAGTACGTGAGCGCGCCCAACGCCACCACCGCGCTGATCGCCAACAAGGCCAGCGTCGGCACCACCGAGCGGTTCGACCTGGTCAACCTCGCCAACGGCAACGTGGCGCTGCGCGCCAAGGGCAACGGACAGTTCGTCGCGGCCGAGAACGCCGGAGCCGCCGCGCTGATCGCCAACCGGGCCAGCGCCGGCGCCTGGGAGACGTTCCAGCTCGTCCGCAACTCAGACGGCACGGTGAGCCTGCGGGCCACGGTGAACAACCGTTACGTCGCCGCTGACAACGGTGGCGCGTCGCCGCTGATCGCCAACCGGACCTCCATCGGCCAGTGGGAGAAGTTCGACCTGGTCACCACCAACTGACCTGGTCCCCCGCGCGTTCTTCACCACCCCACCTGGTCGTGGTGCGCCCCCGCGCGCCCGCCCCCGGTCGTCGAGAAAGGACGATCATGCTCTCGTACCCCCGGCGCTGGCCCCGGGCTCTCCTCGCGGCGGTCACCACCGTCGCGAGCGTGACCCTGGCTGTGGCCGCACCGTCCACCGCACAGGCGGCGGTCATCCCCGCCTCGGACTATCAGCAGGTCAAGCTCGCCACCGGCTCGGGCGAGCTGGGTGAGGCCATGTCCCTGGCCGTCCTGCCCAACCGCTCGGTACTGCACACCGCCCGCAACGGCGTCCTGCGGGTGACCGACGTGGCCGGCAACACCAAGGTCTCCGGCACCCTGTCCGTCTACACCCACGACGAGGAGGGGTTGCAGGGCGTCGCCGTCGACCCCAACTTCGCCTCCAACCGGTGGATCTACCTGTACTACTCGCCCACGCTGAGCACCCCGTCCGGGGACGCGCCGACCACCGGATCGTCGTCGGACTGGGACCGGTGGAAGGGGCACCTGCGGCTGTCCCGGTTCACCCTCAACAGCGACGACACGCTCAACCTGAGCAGCGAGAAGATCGTGCTCCAGGTCGCCAACGACCGCGGGCAGTGCTGCCACGTCGGCGGTGACCTGGACTTCGACGCCGCCGGCAACCTGTACCTGACCACCGGCGACGACACCAACCCGTTCGAGTCGTCCGGCTACGCGCCACTTGACGAGCAGACCAACCGCAACCCGCAGTTCGACGCCCAGCGCTCGTCGGCCAACACCAACGACCTGCGGGGCAAGGTGCTGCGGATCAAACCGCAGGCGGACGGCACGTACACGATCCCGTCGGGCAACCTGTTCGCCCCCGGCACGTCCGGCACCCGCCCGGAGATCTACGCGATGGGCCTGCGCAACCCGTTCCGGATGAGCGTCGACAAGGCCACAGGCGTCGTCTACCTCGGCGACTACGGCCCCGACTCCGGGTCCACGAACTCCAGCCGTGGCCCCTCCGGCCAGGTCGAGTTCAACCGCATCGCGGCACCGGGCAACTACGGCTGGCCGTACTGCACCGGCTCCAACACCAGCACGGAAACATACAATGAATACACCTTCCCGTCCGGGCCGTCGCAGTCCAAGTACAACTGCACGGGCGGGCCGACAAACAACTCGTTCCGCAACACCGGGCTCACCACGCTGCCCGCGGCGAAGCCGGCCTGGATCAAGTACGCCGGGGACTCCGGCTCGCCGTCGGAGTTCGGCAGCGGCTCGGAGTCGCCGATGGGTGGGCCGGTCTACCGGTACGACGCCTCGCTCAACTCCAGCATCAAGTTCCCGGCCTCGCTGAACGGCCAGTTCTTCGCCGGCGAGTACGGCCGCCGTTGGATCAAGGCCATCGCTGTCAACTCCGACGGCTCCCGCGGGGAGATCTCCGACTTCCCGTGGACCGGCACCCAGGTCATGGACATGGCCTTCGGCCCGGACGGCGCGCTCTACGTGCTGGACTACGGCACCGGCTCGAACAACCAGGCGCTCTTCCGGATCGAGTACATCGGTGGTGGCAACCGCAGCCCGATCGCTGTCGCCTCGGCGAACCCCACGTCGGGGGCCAACCCGTTGACTGTCACCTTCTCGTCGGCCGGCAGCTCCGACCCCGAGGGTGGGGCGCTGAGCTACCTGTGGACCTTCGGTGACGGCACCACGTCGACGGCGGCCAACCCCACCAAGACGTACACCACGAACGGCACGTACAGCCCCACCCTGAAGGTCACCGACCCGACCGGCCTGTCCGGAACGGCGAGCCTGATCGTCACCGTGGGCAACACCGCACCGACGGTGTCACTCACCTCGCCCGCCGACGGGCAGCTGTTCACCTTCGGTGACACGGTGCCGTACCAGATCTCGGTGAGTGACCCGCAGGACGGCACTATCGACTGCTCCAAGGTGAGCCTGACGTACGCGCTGGGCCACGACAGCCACGCCCACCAGATCACCTCGAAGACCGGGTGCAGCGGCACGATCACCGTCCCGACCGACGGCGAGCACGACGCGGCGGCCAACATCTACGGGGTCTTCGACGCCGCGTACACCGACAAGGGCGGGCTCACCACGCACAGCATCAAGACGCTGCAACCGAAACACCGCCAGGGTGAGCACTTCAGCGCCCAGTCCGGTGTCCAGGCCACCGACCACACCAACGCCGAGGGTGGCCGGACGGCCGGGTTCATCGAGAACAACGACTGGATCTCGTACCAGCCGTACAACCTGTCCAACGCGAACCGGTTCACCGCCCGGGTCTCCTCGGCCGGTGCGGGCGGCACCATCGAGGTTCGTGCCGGGTCCGCCACCGGCACCCTGCTGGGCACCGCCACGGTGCCGGTGACCGGTAGCTGGGAGACCTTCGTCGACGTCTCCACCGCCATCAGCAACCCGCCGACCGCGTCGACCACGCTGTACCTGGTGTTCAAGGGCGGCTCGGGCAACCTGTTCGACATCGACGCGTTCACCTTCACCACCGGCACCGGCAGTGGCACTCCGGTGACCACCCTGCGGGCGCAGGTCAACAGCCAGTACGTGTCGGCGGTCGGCACCAGCGCGCTGATCGCCAACAAGGCGAGCGTCGGCACGACCGAGCAGTTCGACCGGGTGGACGCCGGCAACGGCAACATCGCCCTCCGGTCGCGCGCCAACGGTCTGTACGTCTGCGCCGAGAACGCGGGCGCGGAGCCGTTGATCGCGAACCGCACGTCGATCGGACCGTGGGAGACGTTCCAGATCATCACCAACTCGGACGGGACCGTCGGTCTGCGGGCTCTGGCGAACAACCAGATCGTGGCCGCCGAGAACGCCGGGGCCGGGTCATTGATCGCCAACCGGACGTCGGTCGGGTCCTGGGAGAGGTTCGTCCTGACCACCGGCTGACCAGCGAGTGGTGGGCCCGGCCTGGACGTGACCAGGCCGGGCTCTACCCGGTGAAGTAGGTGGCGCTCTCCGGGTCCGCCGGGTAGTAGGACTCCACAGCGATCTCCTCGATCGTGATGTCCGTCGGGGTGCCGAACGTGGTGATGGTCGAGAACATCCGCAGCTCGCGTCCATCGATCCGCAGGATCATCGGGATCACCACGTCGGCGTCGACCCGTTGGCCCATCGGGTCCTCGGGCAGCGGCTTGAGCAGTTCCTCGTAGAGCGCGGCGAGTTCCGCGTCGGGAGCGGCGGCGAGCTGGCGCGAGATCCGGCTGCGGAACACGGCCCGCACGTCCGCCAGGTTGACGACCAGCGGGGCCAGCCCGCGCGGGTCCAGGCCCAGCCGCACCAGGTTCACCGGTGGCCGCAGCAGGTCGGGAGCCACGTGCGCGAAGAACCTGTCGACCGCGCGGTTGGTCAGCACGATGTTCCACCGGCGGTCGAAGACCAGCGCCGGATACGGCTCGTGCGCCTGGAGCACCCTGCGGACCGCGTCGAGGACACCCGACAGCGCGGTGTCGTCGAGTGGACGCTGCGCGTACCGGGGCGCGAAGCCGGCGGCGAGCAGGAGCTGATTGCGATCACGCAGCGGCACGTGAAGCTGGTCGGCGAGCCGGAGGATCATGTCGGCGCTCGGTGTGGACTTGCCGGTCTCGACCAGGCTGACGTGCCGAGCCGAGACATCCGCGGCGATCGCCAGGTCGAGTTGGCTGAGCCCGCGGCGCCTGCGCCACTGCCGTAGGAGCTCCCCGACCGCATACACGATCATGAGAGTACTCATCGTCGCCCGGGACGCCATGAAGTGCGATGTCATCGACAACCACCTGGGCCGGGGAAACACTCTCGTCCATGACCATCGAGAACAAGAGCATCGTCGGACGCGCGTTGGCGGGGCTTGTCGACACGGGCGACGTCGACACGCTCGCCTCGTTCCTGAGCGAGGACTTCACCCATCATCGGTCGGATTCGACGACCTCGACCAGGGCGCAGTGGCTGGCCGCGGTCCGCGCCGCGCTGGGCCCCACGGCCGGCATGCAGGTCGACATCCTGCACCTCCTGGCCGACGGCGACCACGTCGTGGTGCACTCGCGACGCCGACTCCCCGATCCGGGGCCGGAGATCGTGGTGGTCGACGTCCTGCGTATCGCCGACGGGTTGATCGCGGAGGTGTGGGAGGTCATCGAACCGGCCGGCCACGCCGCCGCCAACACCGCGTGGTGGGACGTAGCTGTCGACGCGCGCGGCTAGATCGGGAACCGGCCGTGGCGCCAGTGCCAGTGGCCGCCGGCCCGAAGGTGGTCGATGAGCGCGCGCTGGAGCACGGTACGGCGTGGCAGCTCGTCGAGCGGCGTGGTCAGGGTGCGGAACCCGAACCGCAGCACCTCGATGTCGGCGTCCGGCCCCTCCGACTCCTGGTAGGGCTCCAGCTCGAACCGGCGCTGGAAGCGCACGATGTTGGAGTCCTCGGGAAGGTACTCCCGCAACTGCGGGTCGAGCAGCCAGGAGGCGCAGGAGAACGCGGTGTAGCGCTCGTCGGGAAAGTGCCGTGGGAAGAACGCGCGGGCCTCGTCGAGCGACAGCTCGACCGCCTCCGGGGTCAACGGCCCCGAATCGGGGACGTGCAGGCCGATGGCGCCGTCGCCACGCTGGTGTTGCAGCCGGCCCAGCTCGTAGACGCTGCCGCGCGAGTGCAGCGTCAGCCAGCTCTGCATGATCGGCCAGCCCTCGCCACGCATCCGCCTGTCGATCGCGAGGTTGCGGCCAAGGTCGGCGAGGGTCACCCAGGACACGGCATCGGGGACACCGTGGTCGCGGTGGTACCCCCGCACGACGTCGACCAGGGCCAGGTACGCGTACACGTAGAGGTGCCGCCAGGCGGGCCCCCGGTCGCGCGGCAGCTCCGGGCCGGGCGACATCCAGTCGTAGCCCGCGAGGTCGGCGCGGACCAGGGCGATCGAGCGGTCGAGCAGCCAGCGCAGCTCGTCGGTCCAGAGCGGAGAGTCGGGGTCGGGCCAGCCCGCCATGACCTCGGCGGCGTCGTCCGGCCGCACGGCGAGCCGGTCGAGGATCGCGGGAGCGTCCGCCTTGGCTGGCAACGGAGCTGACGGCCCGTCACCGGCGAGCCGGTGCACACGGTCGACGTCCTCGACGGGCACCCCGAGCCGGGCGGCGATGTCGTCCAGATCCACGCCGACGACCCTACCGGCCGGCGGTCATTTCAGGAGTCCGCCGGCACTCCGGCGTCGAGCTGCCCGATCATCGGCGCGAGGAGGTCGTTGAGCTCCCGCGCCAGCACCACCACGGCCCGACGCGCCGCAGCGGCGACGTCGTCGTCCGGACCGCCGGGCGTCGGCGGCAGATCCTCGAGCGGGACCGGCGCCTCCACCTGGAGCAGCGCGCGCAGGTGCGGGCGGCGCGTCTGGTCCTGCTCGGTGGGTGTGGTGAACTGGCCGAACAGCTGGGGCCAGTCCTGCCAACCACGGTCGCGCTGCCACTGCTTGGTCCAGGTCAGCTCAGCCGGCCAGCGGGAGGCCACTGTCACCGCGCAGACCAGACTGCCGTCCCACGGGCTGCGCGCGCAGGTCGCCGAGATGATCCGGCGGTGCCAGCGCACGAAGCCGGGCGACAGCTCGGTGGCCATCCGCCAGGCCGTCACCGCGAACGCGACGGGCGCGAAGTCACCCCAGGTGTCGGTGAACTCGTCGATCCGACGAAGCACCTCGGCCTCGTACCGGCCGCGCCCGTCAGTGCCGTGCTCGCGGTCGAACTGCTCGTCCAGCCAGAAGGCACGCGTTTCCGGCATCCCCCACCCCCGTTTGTGAGAAGTTCTCGGACACACCGTGGCGCGTCTCGCAGTCAGGCAACCGTCACTGACCGTATATGACACGCCCACTGTAGACCGTTCGCCCGAGCCTAACGTCTGCGGAAGGACGTCGGAGCGTATCGGCTCCGAGTACCGACCTCAGGAGGTTCCGTGCGTAGGCGACTCGGATTCATCACGGTGGGCAGCATGGTGCTGGCCGCTCTCACTGTCGCGCAGCCGGCGGCCCAGGCGGACGCAACCGCTGTAGCCGGGTCCGCGACGGTGGCCGAAGCGCGCGCCACCATCCACGGACGGCCGTCCACCGACGCCGACACCGCGGCGAGGTTGAGCACCGCCTACTGGACGCCGGAGCGAATGCGAGCGGCACGACCCGCTCCGGTGCCGGACGGGGTTGACGCACCCGACGGGGAGGCTGCCGACCGCCCCGGCCGAATCGGCGCGCCGCGCGACGTGGCAGCGCCGGCGGCGCCACGGTCCTCGACCGCCACCCTGAGCGCGGCCCCGGCGGGCAGCGGCCAGGCAACCCAGGCGGTGAACGCCTCACCCGGCGTCGGTCGGGTCTTCTTCACCCACAACGACGAGGACTTCTTCTGCTCCGGTGCCACCATCAACAACCCACAGGCGAACATGGTGTCCACCGCTGGTCACTGCGTACACCCGGGTGACGGCGGGTCGGTCTGGTTCGACAACTGGGTGTACGCGCCGGAGTTCACCGAGGGCGAGCCACTGCACGGCCTCTGGTCGGCCAAGGAGTTCACCTCGGTCGAGGGCTGGGTCGACTGGGGTTACCTCTGGTGGGACTTCGCGTTCGTGACCATGCACCCACTCGACGGTGACCGGCTCGTGCACGTCACCGGCGGGCAGGGGCTCAGCGTCAACAAGTCCAAGTCGTTCTCCGCGATGCTGCTCGGCTACCCGGGCGAGCCGCCGTTCGACGGGCAGTCGCAGTACTTCGCCTCCGGCACCACAAAGGTCGCCGGGGTGCAACGGGTCAAGCTGAAGAATTGCCCGCTCAACAAGGGCGCGAGCGGCGGGCCGTTCCTGCGCGCCTGGGACAACGACCTTCGGTTCGGGTACGTCAACTCGGTGATGTCGTACAAGTACTCCGGGAACATGTACGGGCCCTACTTCGACGACGACGTCCTGGACATCTACACCGTCGCGAAGAACAAACAGTGACCGGGACCCACCGGTCGGTGGTGCTCACGGGTTGACAAGACACCGGCTCCAGAGTGGACGATGCACCGTGCGAATTCTTGTGGTGGGTGGCAGTGGCCTGATCGGCGCGCACGTCGTGGACGTCCTTCGGGAGCGTGGTCATACCGCGACCACTGTGGCGCGCACCGCCCAGCCGGGCGTCGACCACCTGCTCGATGTCGGGTCCGCCCCGATCGACGAACTGCGGCCGTTGCTCGCCGGTCACGACGGCGTCGTGTACGCCACCCGCACCGACGAGCAACGGCCGCTGCCCAAGCCGATCTATCCCGAGTTCCGCCGCGACAACGTCGACCCGGTGGTACGCCTGTTCACCGCCGCCCGCCTCGAAGGTCTGACCCGGGGCGTCGTGATGGGCTCCTACTACACCTACTTCGACCGGCTCCACCCGCAGTGGCGTCTCGCCGAACGGCACACGTACATCAGGTGTCGCCTGGAGCAGGCCCGGGAGGGTCGGGCCGCCGCCGGCGAGGGCCTGCCGGTCGCCGTACTCGAACTGCCCTTCGTCTTCGGTCGGGCCGGCGACCGGCTGCCCAACTGGGCCGGTCCGCTGGACCGGTGGGCCCGCTCGCGTACCCCTCTGGTCGCCCCGACCGGCGGAAGCGCCGCGGCCTCCGCCCGCAGCGTGGCCGAGGTCGCGGTCGACGCCCTGGAGCAGGCCAGCGGCGCGGACATCCCGGTCGCTGACGAGAACCTCACCTGGCACGACATGATCGCGCGCATCGCCGCGGCGGTCGGCCGACCCCGGCCGGTCCGCCGCCTGCCGGCCGGCGCGGCGCGGGCCGCGCTGCGACTCGGCGGCGCGGCGCAGGCCCTCGGCCGCAAGGAGTCGGGCGTCAACCCCAGCTACCTCGCCGACCTCCTGCTCGCCGACCTGTTCATCGAACCGACGAGCGGCCGCCCGCTGGCCCCGGCCCTACGCGAGACCTTCCCCAACGAGGCCGCCTGACCCTCCCTCGCGTCGTTCACGCAGTTGCGGGGTCTGTCGCACGGCGAGGTCGACGAACTCGTGCACCAGCGGTGACCTGTTGTCCTCGGCCCAGGCCAGGCACACCTGGTTGTGGCCGAGGTTCGCGACGGGCACGTGGATGACGTCCGGTCTCGTGTAGAACGTCGCCGTCGACAGCGGCAGGATCACCATGCCGGCGTACGCGGCGACGTGCTCCAGCTTCTCCTCGACGGAGTTCAGCTCGGGCCGGGGGCGGGGATCAGGGTCCGTCGGGCGGTTCGGCAGGTCCCGCCACTCCGGCACCGCGTCCGGGTCCTGCAGCAGCCGTTCCTCGACCAGCTCGGCGAGGTCGACCGACTCCTTGCCGGCCAGGCGGTGATCCGTGGGCAGGACGACGACGCGGGGTTCGCTGAACAGTGGGCACAGACGCAGGCCGCGCTGGTCGACCGGGAGCCGCACGTAACTGACGTCCGCGCGCCCCTCACGGACGATCTCGGCCTGGTCGTCCCAGGAGGTACGGACGACGTTGACGGCCAGGTCGGGGTGCCGCTGGCCGATGGCGCGAGCCTCGGCAGTGACGAGAACGCCAGGCATGAACGCGATGGTGAACGTCGGCCTACCGTGCGCGGCCCGTTGCACCCGCCGTTGCAGTGCCCCGGCCGAGGCGAGCAGCGGACGGGCGTCGGCCAACAGTTGGCGACCGGCCTCGGTCAGCACTGTGGTGCGGCGGTCGCGGACGAAGAGCTCGACGCGCAGTTCGCGCTCGAAGGCCCGGATCTGGCGCGACAGGACCGGCTGGGCGATGTGCAGTCGCACGGCGGCCCGACCGAAGTGCAGCTCCTCCGCGACCGCCACGAAGTAGCGAAGCTTGCGCAGATCGACGTCCACCCTGCCCCCGTCCGGTTTCACTCCGGGCGGGACCCACGATACCCGCCGGGTATGAATGCGGTGATGCCCAACGGGCATCACAGGAGGTGAAAGAGGTCTTGGACGCGAGCGTTCCCGGCGGAGCACGGTGGTAACCGTCTCCACCACACGATCCGGAAGGACACGATCATGACCCTCATCGACAAGCGCGTCGTCGTACTCGGCGGAACCTCAGGGATCGGCCTCGCCACCGCCGCCCGGGCCGCCCGCGAGGGCGCCCAGGTCGTGGTCGCCTCCAGCAACCAGCGCAGCGTGGACCGGGCCCTGGCGACCCTGCCGACCACCACCCAGGGGTACGTCGCCAACCTCACCGACCCGGGCGCCGTGTCCCGGCTGTTCCACGGTCTCGGCTCCTTCGACCACCTCGTCTACACCGCTGGCGAACCCCTCGCGCTGATGTCCGTCGACGCCCTCGACCTCGCCGCCGCCCGGGCCGCCTTCGACCTGCGCTACTTCGGCTCCCTGTCGGCGGTCAACGCGGCACTGCCGCACCTGCGCCCCGGCGGGTCGATCACCCTCACCACCGGCACCGCCAACCACCGGCCCGGCGCCGGCTGGTCGGTGGCGGCCAGCATCACCGGGGCGATCGACGCGTTGGTCCGCGCGCTCGCCGTCGAACTCGCCCCGATCCGGGTCAACGCCGTCTCCGCCGGGGTGATCCGCTCTCCGCTCTGGGACTCGCTGCCGGCCGAAACCCGAGAGCAGATGTACGCGCAGCTCAGCGACTCGCTTCCGCTCGGTCGGGTGGGCGAGCCCGAGGAGGTCGCCGAGGCCTTCGCCTACCTCCTGCAGGCGACCTACGCCACCGGCACGGTGGTGACCGTGGACGGCGGCACCCTGATCGCCTGATCCCGCCACCTGCCGCCAGGTGCTGCGCCCCGCGCCCCGCGGCCTCCGTCAGCCGAGCTGTTCGGCCAAACCGACGATGATGCCCTCGGGGCCGCGGACGTAGCAGAGCCGGTAGATGTCCTCGTACCGCTCCACCTCCCCGACGAGTTCGGCGCCGTGGCCGCGCAGCCGGGCGATGACGTCCTCGATGTCGTCGACGGCGAACATGATGCGCCGAATGCCCAGCGTGTTCGTCGGCGCGTTCTTCGGCTCCGCGCTGATCGCCGCCGGTCGGTGGAACATCGCCAGCTCGACCTTGCCGTGGCCGTCCGGGGTCCGCAGCATCGCGACCTCCTGCCGGACGTCGTCGAGCCCGATGACACGCTCCACCCACCGCCCCTCGACCGGCCCTCGCCCCTCCAACTCCATGCCGAGTTCGACGAAGAACGCGATGACCGCGTCAAGGTCCTCAACAACGATGAGGACGTTGTCCATCCGCTGGATCGCCATGCTGGATCTCCCTGGTCTGGTGCCGTCACGGTGACCGCATCCTCCCCGAGGACGGAGCCGGTCGCCGGTTCTCGACATCCAGAGCGCACGTCCACCGCGTCGCGGCTCCGCTAGCCGTCGGCCCGGCTGCGCGGAGGCACGAGCGTTCGCAACAGGCCGGTCTCCACGTCGTACTCATAACCGGAGATCTTGATCTGGGGAGACACCAGCGGAGCGTCGAGGAGCTTCTGGACATCGACGGGCACGGTCTGCGCCGGATCGAAGACCGCCTGGTCGACGAGCGCCCTGTCGTCGCCGCCCCGCTCGGCGAAGCCCCTCAACAGCGCATCGTCGTCAAGCCCCCGGCCGCAACCCGTGTGGTGCACGACGGCGAGATCGAACCAGTCCGCTTTCGGCGCCCTCAGCTCGTGCAGGTAACTGATCCACGCCAGGTCCTGGATCACCGCGGGAGTCACCCTGCCACCCAGGGTCCGGGCGACGATGGCGTCCCCGAGCGCCAGGTCGAAGATGAAGGCCGGATCGACCCGCGGGTCGAGACACGTGATGACGTAGAGCTGCTGATTCGGGACGAAGGGGATTTCCGGTGTGCGGTTCTTGGCATCCGTGGCAGCGAAACGGACGTTGCGCTGCAACAGGTCGTCCATGTTGCTCATTTTTGGAGCCTAAGCGAGGCATCCCGTCGCACGGCCGCGTATCTGCGATGTGGCCTGATCAGCGCCTATTCCGTAGGAGTTAACACCGTTGGTCGGCCCGGGCCCCGTCAGTAGCGTCGTCCGCGTTCGGTCGACGACCCGATCGGCCTTGGCCACAAGGAGAAACACGGATGATCTCTCCGTTCGCGCGGCGCTTTGCGAGCATGGCAGTCACTGGCACGATTCTGGCCGGGGCGATGCTCATGTCGGCAGGCCCAGCAGCGGCCGCTTACCCCACCTGCTACGGCAAACGGAAGGTGGCGACGGCCCCGTACAACGAGCTGGTCTGGATTCCCGCCGTGTCGTCCACCGGCTCGACCAGCTGCAACCTGCGCCTGGGCAACTACAACAACACGGGCGTCAGTGTGCTCCAGGACGCGATCAACCGGTGTAACCGGCCGCAGAACTTCACCCCTGTCGTCGTGGACGGCGACTTCGGGCAGAAGACCAAGGACCTGCTCATCGTGGCCCAGGCGCTCCGGGAGACCGAGGCGGACGGCATCTACGGCCCGCTCACCCGAAGGGCGTTCTTCTGGCCCCTGCCGTCGGGGGAAGGCTGCCGCGCGGTTCTCTGACCGTCGACGGGGCGCATCACCGCCACCGTCCGGGTCTTGCGAGCGGACCACAGCCACCCCGATCATCGCCGTGTGTTGCGCATCCACTTCTCAAGCGAAGACCTTGCGCGTATCCATTTCGCGCCCGGCGTCGACTGGTTCTGGGAGACGGCACTCAGCATCCACCAGCTGCGCCTGCGGGACTCCCATCCGCTGCTCGACTCCTGGAAGCGATCCGTGCGGCAGCAGCTCCATCCGTCCGGCGGGCTGAGGGCGAAGACGAACCCGATCATCACGCTCAGCCCGCCGCGAGGCTATTTCCCCGACTTTCTCACGCCCCCGGACCAGGGGTTCGATTCCGGCGTCGAGGCCATCCTGTCCACCCCCCGTGCGCGGCTGCAACAGGAGATCGGCCTACTCGCCGCGTCCAACAGGGACATCCGCGCCGACGTCGACGGCCTCGCCCGAGGCCAACCGGCGGCACTGGCGGCCCTCGGGACCGCCCTACGGACGCACCGCGACGTGGTGCTGGCACCCGTGTGGGCACAGGTGACCGCCGCAGTCCAGGCCGACCTGCAACGCCGTCTGCGGCACCTGGTCGCCGGAGGGTGGGCGCAGGTGCTCGACACCCTGCACCCACAGGCCAGGTACACCGACGGCAGTCTGCACATCGCGCAGTGGGGCGTGGCCGGCGACAGCGACCTGCACCTCGACGGACGCGGGCTGACGCTGATTCCGTCGTACTTCAAGGAAACCCGGCAGCTGATGGTGCTCGCCGACTTCGACCTGCCGCCGGTGCTCGTCTACCCGGTCGACCCCGTCATCCGGGTACTGGCGGACGCCGGTCACTCACCCCTGGCCGCGCTGATCGGCGCCACACGCAGCCGCATCCTCGAACTCGCGGCGGGCCGCAACACCTCCGAGATCGCCCGGATCGCCGGCATCTCCGTGCCGGCGGCGAGCAAGCACCTCGCGGTACTGCGCCAGAACAACGTCATCACCAGCGTTCGACGTGGTGGCATGGTCATCCACACCACCACCGCGCTCGGCATGGCGCTGCTGCAAGGCGACGGCGTGACCGCGGCTGGGGTCAACGTCGCTGGTGTACGCGACGCTGAGCACATTGCTGGTGCGGCCGTGCCACGCCGCAACACCGGTCTACCAGAGCACCTCTAGTGAAGGTCCTCTCGGCCCTCGACTGGGTCTTTGCCGGATCCCGATGTCGGTCACGGCGACTGCGTCAGCTTCCCTACAACCCAAGCGTCAGGGTCAGCCCTTCCTCAGCCGCCAGCACGGCACCGTCGAACTCCACCTGCGCGGCGGCCACTGCGGCTGCCCGATCGTTGCCGGGCCAGAAGTGGGTGAGCATCAGGCGGCGGGCACCCGCCCAACGAGCCCACCGACCGGCCTCGGTGGAGGTCATCAGGTTTCGGGGGGAACGGCTGGTCTCGCCGTCGTAATCCGTCGCCTCGACGATGAACAGGTCGGCGCCACGGCCCAGCTCGGCCAACGCGGGAGTCGGCCCGGTGTCCCCCGAGTAGGCCAGGGCCATCCCGTCGGCTTCAATCCGGACGCCCGCGTTGGGCACGAAATGCGGGAGAGACAGCCCGGTGAGGCCGAACGGACCGACCCGGTAGCTGCCGGGCAGTGGATGCAGGTCGAAGACCGCGTGCAGGTCGACATCGGGCTCCAAGCCGCTGAGCCGATCGAGCACGCCGGGCGGGCAGAACAACGGCAGCCGTGGTCCACCAGGCTGACCGTAGAACCGCATCCTGAACAGTCCGTGCAGGTCGACGCAGTGATCCGGGTGCTCATGGGTGATGACGACAGCGTCCACCGCGCCATCCGGCCACTGCGTGAGCAACCGCGGCAGCGTGGCGTAGCCCAGGTCAAGCACCAGGCGGTAGCCGTCCCAGTCCACCGCGAAACCGCTACAGGCGCGGCCTGGCTCGGGGAAGGCACCGGAACTGCCGAGCACGGTGAGCTGTCGCATCCGCACAGCGTCTCACCGTGCCGGGGGCGAAGGCTTGCGCTGTACTGGTCGACGTCGAACGTGAACCTGCCGAATGCCAGTCGTCGTCCCGCATCGGTTCCGCCGGCATGCGCCTCACGCCAATCGAGCCCAGACGCCGGACGGCTGCCGGCACCGGATTGCGGCAGAATGCGTGCATGCCGAGCGGACCCACCACTGACGACCTGTACCCCGAGGTGCTGGCCGCAGGCAGCCTTGCCGCCTCGCTCGACGCCGTCGCCGCTGATCATGGCCTGTCGCTCGGATCGGTTCGAGCGTTGGAATGGTCCTCGCCGCTCACCTGGGCGAGTGTCCTGAGTGGATCTTCGGTTCGTGACGATCTCACTGTCAGTGCGAGCACCGATGAACGCCGCTTCCGAATCGAAGGATGGGGGCAGGGAATCCAGTTGATCGCTGGCACCACCGGCGACCTGGTTGAGGTCGTCCGAGCGGCGCACGACTGGCGTGCCGGCATGCCATTGCACGGCATCAGGCGCTCAGTGCCATTTGTCATGCTGACTCGTCGGGGCGAAGTCGTCGAGCACGGCCCGGCGCGAGTGGTAGCGGCGGAATGGCAGTGGCTGAGGCAGAGGAGCGAAGAAATCGATCAGCCCCACTACCAGGCGCTGATCGAGGCAGCCTACAACGAGCCGAGGCTACGCCAGCTGTACCCGTACACGAGTCACTCCGTCCTGAACTTCTCCACCACCACGGGATATCCGTTCTCGCCCAGCCCGGTCAGCCTCGGTGCGCTCGGTTCGCACTCGAACTTCCGGGTCTGGGCACGATCTGACTTACTCTGCGAGACCGCCACCGCCACGGAGGCCGTGGCGGTGGCGGTTGCCCACTTGTCGGCTGACCTCGGCCCGGCTGTCGCTGGCAGATACGAGGCGTAGCACCGCAACGCCGTGCGACCTCGCCGGTTACCTGCTGTACCGAGCGACTGTCGACCAATGCTCCCTGGCCGCGCACCTGCCGCCGTTACTTGGCATTGTATTGATCAAAGGTGAGGGCATAGTCGATCGACACGGACAAGATGCCGCCTGAGCTGCTCGTTCATCGGTCATCGGTGGTCAACGTTCGTTGCTCTTGGTTCACCTCTGACGGCGTGGATACGGCCTGATCTTGGGACTCGTCCGGGCGACGTCGGGATGGACTCGATAAGCGTGAAGCCCGGGTAGTAACGCGGATCGGAGTACAAATGCCGGTAGTAGCAGGCCCAGTAGCTCGCCACTCGCTGACGCGTAACGGCGAGGAAGGCCGGGTTCGCGGCGGATGTCGAGCAGGATCTCTAGGAGGTACTCCCCGACCAGCCGGACCGGTCGTCACCCAGCTAGTCACTCATCCAAGTCAGCACTCTTCACGGCGGCCTCGAAGGCATCGGGCCTCGTCCGCCGTAGAAGCTCGCACCGCTCGGCGAAGATGTCGAACGCTCGCTGGATGCTGCACACCTCGGCCTGGCGAATCGCCTCTACCGCCAGGACGTGCGGCCCTTGCACGATGAGGTCGTCGATCTGCTGCCAAGCGTCCACGCGGCCATCGTTGCAGGACGACTGTCAGCTTGGGAATCGGGTTGAGTCGCGACCCACGGGCGTGCTGCCACCCGGCCGCGGAAGCACAAACCCGGTGGATAAGCACTGCGGCGGACCTTCGCTGGCCGGTGTTGACCCCTGCATCGGGCCGGAGGCGCAGTAGCCGCACGCCCGCGACCGCCGCCAGCTCGCCGACGCGGCCGGCGTGCGCTCCCCTACGCCGTGCGGGTGCTGGCCGCGCGGCCCAGCCGGCTGCCGGCTCACACACCCGACCACCAACGGACTGTCGTCCGGCGGCGGCCCCTTGGGCTTCCGCTTTCCGCGCCAGCCGCCGGGTGGGTTGCGTGGCCGGAGTCGGAGCGTCAGCGGAGCGACGGACGCGCGCCCAGGCGGCGGCGCGTGCGGCCCATCTCGGGCCGCCGTGAGGACGTACAGGAACTTTGAACCACTTCGCCGGCAGCCCGGTGCCGACAGCCCTGCCGCTCCGAAGACCCAAGCGCCGCGGCTTCGTGTCTCACAGCGTGGCGGGCACTTCGCCCGGCATCCCCGACGACCACCACAACGGCGAGCACATCCTGCGGCATAGCTACGCCTCGGTCCTTCTGGACGCCGGGGAGAGCATCAAGGCCGTGTCGACCTACCTCGGCCACGCCGACCCGGGATTCACCTGCGGACATACACCCGCCTGCGCCAACCAGCGAGGACCGCACTCGTCGGGCTATTGATGCGGTCAGGGCACTTGCGCCCGTTACTTGGCGTTGAAGTAGTTGGCCTCCGGGTGGTGGACCACGATGGCGTCGGTGGCCTGCTCCGGCATGAGCTGGAACTCCTCGGACAGCTCGACCCCGATCCGGTCCGCGCCGAGCAGATCCATGATCTTCGCCCGGTCCTCCAGGTCGGGGCAGGCCGGGTAGCCGAACGCGTACCGGCAGCCCCGGTAGTCGTTGTGCAGGATGCCGGCCAGGTCCGCCGGGTCGTCGTGCCCCAGCGGACGACCGTCGGGCAGGGTCAGCTCGGCTCGGATGCGCTGGTGCCAGTATTCGGCGAGCGCCTCGGTGAGCTGCACGGAGAGCCCGTGCACCTCCAGGTAGTCGCGGTACTCGTTGCGGGCGAACAGCTTCGCCGCGTACTCGCTGACCGGCTGGCCGACCGTGACCAGTTGCAACGCGACCACATCGAGCTGGTCGCCCTGGGGCTTGAAGAAGTCCGCCAGGCAGAGCCGCCGCTCCTGCCGCTGGCGGGGGAAGGAGAAACGGGCGCGCTCCGCGTGCCCGTTCTCGTCGAGCACCACCAGGTCATTGCCTTCGGAGTACGCGGGGAAGTAGCCGTACACCACGGCTGCCTCAAGGACCTGGTCGGCGATCAGCCGGTCCAGCCAGTACCGCAGGCGCGGCCGGCCCTCGGTCTCGACCAGCTCCTCGTAGGAGGGTCCGCCGCCGCCCCGGACGCCGCGCAGCCCCCACTGCCCGGAGAAGGTGGCCCGCTCGTCGAGCAGCGCCGCGTAGTCGGCCATCGGCACGCCCTTGACGACCCGGGTGCCGAAGAACGGTGGTGTGGGCACCGCGACGTCGGCTGCCACGTCGGAGCGGACCGAGGAGTCGTGCAGCTCCGGCAGCGACGTGGTGACCATCGAGCGTTGCCGTTCCCGGCGCGCCCGTCGGGCCGCGAGAGCCGCCTCCCGCTCCGGGTCGATCACCGGGGCGCCGCCACGCTTGGCGGTCATCACCCTGTCCATCAGGGACAGGCCCTCGAACGCGTCCCGCGCGTAGTGCACCTGCCCGGGGAACGTCGACCGCAGGTCGTCCTCGACGTACGCGCGGGTGAGCGCCGCCCCACCCAGCAGGACGGGCCAACGCTCCGCGACCCCGCGGGTGGCCATCTCGGCCAGGTTCTCCTTCATGATGACCGTGCTCTTCACCAGCAGCCCGGACATGCCGATCGCGTCGGCGCGGTGCTGCTCGGCGGCGTCCAGGATGGCGCTGATCGGCTGCTTGATGCCGATGTTCACCACCTCGTAGCCGTTGTTGGACAGGATGATGTCGACCAGGTTCTTGCCGATGTCGTGCACGTCGCCGCGCACGGTGGCGAGCACGATGCGGCCCTTGCCGCCGTCCTCCGCGGTCTCCATGTGCGGTTCCAGGTAGGCCACCGCGGTCTTCATCACCTCGGCGGACTGGAGGACGAACGGCAGCTGCATCTGGCCGGAGCCGAACAGCTCACCGACGACCTTCATGCCGTCCAGCAGGATGTCGTTGATGATCGACAACGGGGACCGGCCGCCGGCCATCGCCTCGTCCAGGTCGGCCTCCAGGCCGTTGCGCTCACCGTCGATGATCCGCCGCTTGAGCCGCTCGTCCAGCGGCAGCGCCGCCAACTCCTGGGCCCGGCTGGCCCGAGCGCTTGTCACGTCGACGCCCTCGAACAGCTCCAGGAAACGCTGCACCGGGTCGTACCCCTCGCGGCGACGGTCGTACACCAGGTCCAGTGCGACCTCGCGCTGCTCGTCGGGGATCTTCGCCATCGGCAGGATCTTGCTGGCGTGCACGATCGCCGACGTCAGGCCGGCCTGCACGCACTCGTGCAGGAACACCGAGTTGAGCACCTGCCGGGCCGCCGGGTTGAGCCCGAAGGAGATGTTCGAGATGCCCAGGGTGAAGTTGACGCCCGGGTAGCGGTGGGAGATCTCCCGGATCGCCTCGATCGTCTCGATGCCGTCGCGGCGGGTCTCCTCCTGCCCGGTGGCGATCGGGAAGGTCAGCGCGTCGATCAGGATGTCCGAGCGGTCCATGCCCCACCGGCCGGTCAGGTCGTCGATCAACCGCGCCGCGACCCGGACCTTCCACTCCTGGGTACGGGCCTGCCCCTCCTCGTCGATGAGCAGCGCCACCACCGACGCGCCGTGCTCACGGACGATCGGCATCACCCGCGCGTACCGGGATTCGGGGCCGTCGCCGTCCTCGAAGTTCACCGAGTTGACCACGCAGCGGCCGCCGAGCATCTCCAACCCGGCCTCCACCACGTTCGGCTCGGTGGAGTCCAACATGATGGGCAGGGTGGACGCGGTGGCGAAGCGGCCGGCCAACTCCCGCATGTCCTGTGTGCCGTCCCGGCCGACGTAGTCCACGCAGAGGTCGAGGAGGTGCGAGCCATCGCGCGCCTGACTGCGGGCGATCTCCACACAGGCCCGCCAGTCGCCGGCGAGCATCGCCTCCCGGAACGCCTTCGAGCCGTTGGCGTTGGTCCGCTCCCCCACCATCAGCACCGACGCGTCCTGGGCGAACGGCACCGGGTGGTACACCGAGGAGACGCCCGCCTCGTGCCGGGGCTCGCGGGCCGGGGCGGTGACGCCGTGCAGCCGCTCGGCCAGCACCCGGATGTGCTCCGGGGTGGTGCCGCAGCAGCCGCCGATCAACCCCACGCCGTACTCGGTGATGAACCGCTCCAGGGCCTCGCCCAGCTCCACGGGAGTCAGCGGGAAGTACGCCCCGTCGGCGGTCAGCACCGGCAGGCCGGCGTTCGGCATCACCGACAGTGGGATGCGGGAGTGCTGCGACAGGTAGCGCAGGTGCTCGCTCATCTCGGCCGGGCCGGTCGAGCAGTTGAGCCCGATCAGGTCCACGCCGAGCGGCTCGATCGCGGCGAGGGCCGCACCGATCTCGCTGCCGACCAGCATCGTGCCGGTGGTCTCCACTGCCACGTGACAGATGATCGGCACCGACTGGCCCAGCTCGGCCATCGCCCGCTTCGACCCGACCACCGCCGCCTTGACCTGGAGCAGGTCCTGGCAGGTCTCGATGATCAGCGCGTCCGACCCACCGACGATCAGACCTGCGGCGTTCTCCTGGTAGGCGTCGCGCAGCGTCGAGTAGTCGGCGTGCCCGAGGGTGGGCAGCTTGGTGCCCGGCCCGATCGAGCCGAGCACGAACCGGGGCCGCTGCGGGGTGCTGGCCGCGTCGGCGGCCTCCCGGGCGATCCGGGCGCCGGCCTCGGACAACTCGCGGATGCGGTGCGGGATGTCGTACTCGGCGAGGTTGGCGAGGTTGGCGCCGAAGGTGTTGGTCTCCACGCAGTCGGCGCCGGCGGCCAGGTAGGCGTCGTGCACCCCGCGCACCACGTCCGGGCGGGTGACGTTGAGGATTTCGTTGCAGCCCTCCAGCCCGTCGAAGTCGTCGAGCGTGAGGTCCGCAGCCTGCAGCATCGTGCCCATCGCGCCGTCGGCGATGAGAATCCGCTCAGCCAGCACATCCATCAATGAAGTCCGCACCCGTTCAGGTTAGTGCGATTCGGCCGGACTCCACGACCATCATCGTGCGATCCCCTATTGTGTCACGGGGATCACCCTGTCTGGTTCGTTCGGGTATGACCTGCTGCCGGAGCGGCCGACCGGCGCGGCCGACGGGCCGGGCCCTCGCCCTGCACGTAGGCTGACGGACGTGAAGGACAACAGGGACGCCGCCGTGCCCCACGGCATGACGACCGGGCGCGGTCCCGGCGCCAGCCGCGACGAGCAGGGTGAGGTGACGGCGTGACCGAGTTCGACGGACTGCCGGTGCTGCGGTCCCCGGTGGCGATCGCCGCGTTCGAGGGCTGGAATGACGCCGCCGACGCGTCCACCGCCGCGGTCGAGCACCTCGAGCAGGTCTGGAACGCCCGGCAGATCGCCGAGCTGGATCCGGAGGACTTCTACGACTTCCAGGTCAGCCGGCCCACCATCACCATGGCCGACGGGGAGACCCGGCGGGTGGAGTGGCCGACGACCCGGTTCATGGTGGCCAGCCCGGAGGGCACGGACCGCGACGTGGTGCTGATCCGCGGCATCGAGCCGAGCATGCGCTGGCGGACGTTCTGCGAGCAGGTGCTGGAGATCTGCCACAGCCTGGAGGTGGAACGGGTGGTGCTGCTCGGCGCGTTACTGGCCGACGTGCCGTACACCCGGCCGCTGCCGATCAGCGGCAGCGCCTCCGACGCGCAGGCCGCCGAGCGGTACCAGCTCACCCCCACCCGGTACGACGGGCCGACCGGCATCGTCGGTGTGCTGCACGACGCCTGCACCCGCGCCGAGGTGGACGCCGTCTCGTTCTGGGTGCACGTGCCGCACTACGCCAACAACCCACCCTGCCCGAAGGCCACCCTCGCCCTGCTGCACCGGGTCGAAGAGGTCGTCGACCTGCCGGTCCCGATGGCCGACCTCGCCGAGGAGTCCGCCGAGTGGGAGCAGCGGGTGCGCAGCGCCGCCGAACAGGACGCCGAGCTGGGCGAGTACGTCCGCGAGCTGGAAGAACGGGTCGGCGACGAGGGAATCACCCCGTTGACCGGTGACGAGATCGCCCAGGAGTTCGAGAAGTACCTGCGCCGACGGGGTGGTTCCGCCGGCCCCACCGCCGGCTCCTGGTAGCCCTGTCTCGTCGCGGGCCACTGTTCGTCGCGGGCCTTCGGACCTCTGTGGTCCGGGGGCCCGTTTTCGCGTGTCCGGGGTAGCGCCGTCACACCCGCTAGGGCATCCTAGGAACCTAGATGTGATCAAGGAGGCGGGTGTGCAGATCAATCCCGGGGCCGCCGAGTTCCCGCACCGACAGATCGCCGCGCAGCTCAAGGCCCAGGTCCGCCGCGGCGACTGGGGGCCGGGCGAGCGGCTGCCGTCCATCCCGGCCATCGCCGAGATGTTCGGCGTCGCCAAGCAGACAGTGCAGCGCGCCGTCGACCAGCTGCGGGTCGAGGGCATCCTGATCACCAAACCCGGCTCCGGTACGTACGTGCGGGGCACCCGCCGCCGCCTCAACCGCCTCTCCCGAGGCCGGTACGGCGGCTTCCGCGGCTACCACACCGACCTGGCCGCCCGATACCGTCAACAACTCGTCTCCGTCGGGCACGCCCCCGCCCCCGCCGAGGTGGCCGACGCCTTCGGCGTGTCGGACGGCACCAACCTGCTCTGCCGCCGCCACCTCGTCCGCACCGACGACTCCCCCGTCGAGGTGGGCGCCTCCTGGTTCCTGCCCCGCGACACCGCCGGCACGTCGCTGGAGCGCACCGAGGCCTTCGGCCGGCCGCTCTACCAGGAGGCCGAGGAAGCCACCGGACGGCGGTACGTCTCGGCCACCGACACGATCAGCGCCCGCCAGCCGAGTCGGGAGGAGGCCGAGACCCTCCAGATCCGACCCGACACCCCCGTGCTGCACCTGCTGCACGTCGCGTACGACGCGCACCGCAAGCCGATCGAGGTGTCCCAGGCGACCTGGCCCGGCCCCATGACCACCCTCACCGAGGAGTACAAGATCCCGGGCCCGACGCCCGACCCGGAACCCGACCCCGGCCTGGTCCTGGGCTGAAGACCCAGAAACCACAACCCGCCCAGCACGGGCGCGATCATGAGGTTGACGGGTCCTGCAGAGATCGAAACGCCCGCCAATCCCATGATCGACCGCGGTCTGGGTGGGTCGATCAACGCGCGGCAGGACGCGCGTGGGCTAGAGGCGGATGCCCAGGAGGGCGTCCACCGTCTTGGCGAAGAGGGCTGGCGCTTCGGGGTCATCGGTGGCGCCGGCGAGGGTCGCCTCGGCCCAGCGGTCGGCTGCGGCAAGGGCTCCGGGGGTGTCCAGGTCGTCGGCCAGGCGCGCGCGTACCTCGGCCAGCAGCTCAGCCCCGGACGGCCCGGCGGGCGCGGCGGCGGCCCGCCGCCAACGGTCCAGGCGCTCCTGCGCGGCGGTGAGGAGGTCGTCGGTCCAGGTGCGGTCGCTGCGGTAGTGCCCAGAGATCAGCGCCAGCCGGACCGCCATCGGGTCGACCTTGTCGGCGCGCAGCCGGGACACGAAGACCAGGTTCCCGCGGGACTTGGACATCTTCTCGCCGTCCAGGCCGATCATCCCGGCGTGGACGTAGTGCTCGGCGAACGGCGCCTGGCCGGTGAGCCGTTCGGCGTGCGCGGCGGAGGCCTCGTGGTGCGGGAACAGCAGGTCGTTGCCGCCGCCCTGCACGTCGATCCGATCGCCGAGCAGGTTGAGCGCGATCACCGCGCACTCGATGTGCCAGCCGGGGCGGCCCGGGCCCAGTTCGCCGCCCGGCCAGGACGGCTCGCCCTCGCGGGCGCCGCGCCACAGCAGCGGATCGAGTGGGTCACGCTTGCCGGCCCGGTCGGGGTCGCCGCCGCGCTCGGGGAAGATCTCCAGCATCTGCTCGCGGGTCAGGTTCGACTCGTAGCCGAAGCGGGGCGTGGCGGAGATGTCGAAGTAGACGTCGCCGGTGCCGTCGTCGAGCCGGTACGCGGCGCCGTCCTTGAGCAGCACCTCGACCTTGTCGGCGATGTCCGGGATCGACTCGACAGCGCCCACGTAGTGCTCCGGCGGAATGATCCGCAGAGCCTCCATGTCCTCCCGGAACAGCGCCGTCTCGCGCATCGACAGGACCACCCAGTCCTCGCCGTCGCGGGCGGCCCGCTCCAGCAGCGGGTCGTCGATGTCGGTGACGTTCTGCACGTAGCGCACCGGGCGGCCGGCGTCGCGCCACATCCGCTGCACCAGGTCGAACGTGATCATGGTGGCGGCGTGGCCGAGGTGGGTGGCGTCGTACGGGGTGATGCCGCAGACGTACATGCGGCCCGCGTCGGCCGGCGCACTGGGGTGGACACCCTGCCGCGCCGAGTCGTACAACGCCAGCGGCTCGCCCCTGCCCGGCAGCCGTGGCACCTCGTGTCCCGCCCAAGACTCCATGGGATCAGCCTAGCCAGCCCGGCGACCGGGCCGGAGCACCCCACGGGTGATCAAGATGACAGCGGTTCACATGGGCGGCCAGGGCATCGCCGGCCAGTCCTCCGGAGGTTGGGGGAAGCTGCCGGTCTCGCGCAGCCGGTCGATCCGGGCGGCCACCTCGGCCACCTCGCTGATCGTCAGGTGGTCGGCCAGCTCCGCGCCGAGCGCCCCGGCGACCTGCCCGGCCAGCGCGTCGAGCATCTCCACGGCATCGGCGGGCAACTGCTTACCGGCCCAACCCCAGAGCACCGTCCGCAGCTTGTCCTCCACGTGGAAGCTCACGCCGTGGTCCACGCCGTAGATCCGGTCGTCGGCACCGACGAGCACGTGACCGCCCTTGCGGTCGGCGTTGTTGAGCACCGCGTCGAGCACCGCGAGCCGGGCCAGCCGCGGGTCGTCGGCGTGGGCGAGGGCGTACGCGGCGCCGTCGTCGTCCCGGGCCGCGGCGATCGGGATCCAGCGCGGCGGCAACTCCCCGGCGGGCAGGAAACCGACGAGCGGTTCGGCGTCCTCCGGCTCGTCGATCCACAGCTGGCAGGAGCCGGGGCCGAACGGGCCGTCGCGCAGCACGGTGGGCGGCACCAGGCCCCACCCGGTGGCCCGGGAGACCAGGTACGCCGAGACTTCCCGACCGGCCAGGGTGCCGTCGGGGAAGTCCCAGAGTGGGCGCTCACCGCGGACCGGCTTGTAGACGCAGCGGGCGGTCATCCCGTCCAGGGTGAGGATGCCGCGCAGCGTCGTGTTCGACGCGTCGACCAGCCGACCCTCCAGGTCGAGGACGCCGTCACGCAGCAGCCGCAGCGCGGCGTCGCCGTCCTGGCGAGGCTGGAGGCCGGACGAGGTCACCGGTGATAACCGTTGTGCCGCGGGCAGAGGTGCCCGGCGGGGTCCAACGGTTGGCCGCAGAGCGGGCACGGAGGCCGGCCCGCGTTGACCACTCGCCGGGCCCGCTCGATGAACTGGCGGGTCGCCTGCGGGGTGAGCCGGACCCGGAGCCGATCGAGGTCCTCGTCCGGCTCGTCGTCCTCGTCGTCGTCCTCGTCGTCCTCGTCCTCGTCGCCGAGCTCGACCTCGGGCTCCACCTCGCCCGCCGCGATCGCCTCGATCACCACGGTCGCGGTGTCCACGTCGAAGGCCAGCCCGAGGGTCCCGACCCGGAACTCCTCGTCGACGGGAGTGTCCAGCGGCTCGTTGTCGCCGATCACCGGCGCCAGCTCGGGCAGGTCCACCCCGAAGCGACGCTGCGCCTCGGTGAGCAGCTCCTCCAGCTTCTCGGCGAGCAGGGACACCTGGACCTTCTCCAGCGCGACGCTGACCAGCCTGCCGCCGCCGCGGGCCTGCAGGAAGAACGTGCGCTCCCCCGGCGGCCCGACAGTCCCGGCGACGAACCGCTCCGGCGGTTCGAAGGCGTGCACCTGGTGGGTCATACCCACGACCCTATCCGGCCCGCCTTGGCCTCGCGCACCCCACCGACGCGAATCGCCGCAGCGACGGCGCGCCCGGCGTACCAGGTGCGATACCCGGGCGTGGCGGCCTTTCTGACGTCCGTTGACGCCCCGCTCGGGGGCGGTGTCGTGACACGCCTCACCGCGCCGCACCCGCCCCGCCGCCGACGGCCGCGTCCGAGTCGGCCACCCGGGTTGCGCGCCGACGCCGCTTGGCCGGCGGCGGCACCAGCGCCGCCAGGTCGCCGCCGGTGTCGTTGAGTCGCACCAGAAACGGACGCAGCGGCGTGAACCGGATCGCCGTCACCGACGCCGGGTCGGCCACGATCCGCTGAAAGGCATCCAGGTGTACGCCGAGCGCGTCCGCCACGATGGCCTTGATCACGTCGCCGTGGCTACACGCCAGCCAGACCGCCTCGGGCCCGTGTTCGGCGCTCACCCGGGCGTCCCAGGAGCGCACCGCCGCCACGGCACGCGCCGCCATCGCCGCCATCGCCTCCCCACCCGGGAAGACCACCGCGCTGGGGTGCTGCTGGACGACCGGCCAGAGCGGCTCCTTGGCGAGCTTCTTCAGCGGCTGCCCCTCCCAGCTGCCGTAGTCGCACTCGATCAACCCGTCCTCGACCACCGGGGCGGCCTGCGGGAGCGCCAACTCCAGGGTCTGCCGGCAGCGGATGAGCGGGCTGGTCACCACGGCGGCCAGCGGCACCGCCCGCAACCGCTCGCCGACCGCGCTGGCCTGGGCGCGCCCGGTGTCGTCCAACTCGACCGGTTGGCGGCCGGCCAGGCCGCCGTCCGCGTTCGCGGTCGTCCGGCCGTGTCGCAGAAGCAGAAGGGTCGCCACGGGGACCACCCTATGACCTGCGCCCCGCGCAGGGCCGTCGCGGGCGGCGCGATGACGACCGCGGCCCCCGGCGCCGCACGTGGGCGGGGCCGGGGGCCGTCGACACGTCGGTCAGGTGGCGCTGATCGTGCCGGTCAGCAGCAGGGCCAGGACGAGGGTGCCCAGCGCGACCCGGTACAGCACGAAGACGTACAGGGTGTGGTGGGCGACGTAGCGCAGCAACCAGGCGATGGCCGCGTAGCCGATGCCGAACGCGATGAGGGTGGCCACGATCGTCTGGGCCACGGTGGGCACTGACGTGCCCGGGGCGGACGGTTCGAAGACGTCCCCGAGGCTGAACACGCCGGACATCACCACCGCCGGGATGGCCAGCAGGAACGAGTACCGTGCCGCCGCCTCCCGGGTCAGGTTGAGCAGCAGGCCGGCGGTGAGCGTGCCACCGGAGCGGGACACCCCGGGGACCAGCGCCATGGCCTGGGCGAAGCCCATCACGATGCCGTCCTTCATCCGGAAGTTCTCCAGGGTGCGGGTCTGCCGACCCCAGTACTCGGCGAAGGCCAACACGAACGCGAACACGATGAGTGTGGTCGCCACCACCCACAGGTTGCGCCCGGCGGTCTTGATCTGGTCCTTGAACACGAAACCGAACAGCCCGATGGGGATCGAGCCGACGATCACGTACCAGCCCATCCGGTAGTCGAGGCTGGAGCGCACCGACTTGTCGCGGATGCCCACCAGCCAGGTCCGGGTGATCCGCCAGATGTCCTTCGCGAAGTAGATCAGCACGGCCGCTTCGGTGCCGAGCTGGGTGACCGCGGTGAACGACGCGCCGGCGTCCCGGTCGAAGAAGATCGCCGAGGTGATCCGCAGATGCCCCGACGAGCTGACCGGAAGGAACTCGGTCAGTCCCTGGACGATGCCCAGGACGATGGCCTCGACCCAGGTCACTCTCCGACTCCCGAGAGGTCGAGAGCCTCGGCGACGGTACGCAGGGTCTGCACACCGCTGTCCCGGTCGGCCACGAAGAGGGTCACCGACAGCGTGGTGACGCCGGCCGCGGCGTACTCCCGCATGCGCTCGGCGACGCGCTCCTTCGGGCCGAGCAGCGAGGTGCGGTCGATGAACTCCATGGGTACGGCGGCGGCGGCGTCGCGCTGCCGCTTGGCCAGGTAGAGGTCCTGCACCTCGCGGGCGGCGTCGCCGTAGCCCATCCGGGTGGCGAGCTGGTTGTAGAAGTTCTGCTGACGGCTGCCCATGCCGCCCACGTACAGCGCGGCGTACCAGCGGACAAGTTCGGCGCAGGACGCCACGTCGTCGCCGATCACCACGGGCACCGACGGCACCACGTCGAACCCGGCCAGCTCCTTGCCGACCTTGGCCCGCCCGGCGCGGACCGAGGCGAGCTGCTCCTCGGCGAACTCCGGGGCGTAGAAGACTGCCAGCCAGCCGTCGGCGATCTCGCCGGCCAGCTCCAGGTTCTTCGGGCCGACGGCGGCCAGGTAGATCGGTATGTGCTCGCGGGGTGGGTGGAAGCCCAGCCGCAGGGCCTTGCCCGGCCCGTCCGGCAGCGGCAGCGTGTAGTGCTCGCCGTCGTAGGCCACCTCCTTGCGGGCGATGGCCAGCTTGACGATGTCGACGAACTCGCGGGTCCGGGCGAGCGGCTTGGCGAAGCGCACGCCGTGCCAGCCCTCGGACACCTGCGGGCCGGAGACGCCCAGGCCGAGCCGGAACCGGCCGCCGGAGAGCGCGTCGATCGTGGCGGCGGTCATGGCGGTGGCAGCCGGCGTACGGGCGGGGATCTGCATCACCGCGGCGCCGACGTCGATCCGTTCGGTCTGCCCGGCCATCCAGGCGAGCATGCTGGGCGAGTCGGAGCCGTACGCCTCCGCCGCCCACACCACCGAATAGCCGAGCCGGTCCGCCTCCTGGGCCAGCGCCAGGTGGTCGGCCGGTGTGCTCCACGCCGTCTGGTATCCGAGACTGAGCCCGAGTCGCACTGGTCCTCCCCCATCCGTGGCACAGGTCGCCCCAGGTTACGCAATGCCGATAACGGACTCGATCACCGGCTCGACACCTTTGCTCCCCCCTCCATCGGGGCAGCCCTGGGCGGCGGAACCGGCAGAACCGGCAGAGATACGGGAGCGAGGATATCGGTGGCGGCAGGTTCGAAATAAGGTTCACCCATGCAACAGCGACCGCTCGGCCGAAGCGGGCTGGCGGTTTCCCGGCTCGCGCTCGGCACCATGACCTGGGGCCGGGACACCGACGCCGACGATGCGGCCGCTCAGCTCAAGAGTTACCTGGACGCGGGCGGCAACCTGATCGACACCGCCGACGTGTACGGCGACGGCGACGCCGAGTCGGTGATCGGCTCGCTGCTGGGCTCCCTCGTGCCCCGCGAGGAGCTGCTCATCGCCACCAAGGCCGGTCTGCGCCCCGGCAGTGGCCGACGCCGGGACGGCTCCCGTGGGCACCTGCTGCGCACGTTGGACGCGTCGCTGCGCCGGCTCGGCACCGACCACGTCGACCTGTTCCAGGTGCACGGGTACGACCCGGACACCCCGCTGGAGGAGACCCTGGCCGCTCTGGACCACGCGGTGGCCAGCGGCAAGGTCCGCTACGTCGGGGTGTCGAACTTCTCCGGCTGGCAGACCGCGCGGGCCGCCGCCTGGCAGACCGCCTGGCCGGGGCGGGCGCCGGTGGTGGCGTCCCAGGTGGAGTATTCGCTGCTGGAGCGGGGCGTGGAGCGGGAGGTGCTGCCCGCGTGCGACGCGCTCGGCCTCGGCGTGCTGCCCTGGTCGCCGCTGGGCCGGGGCGTGCTCACCGGCAAGTACCGGCACGGCCGCCCGGCCGATTCCCGGGCCGCGTCGCCGCACTTCGAGCGGTTCGTCGCCACGTACCTGGAGCCGCGCTGCTCCAGCATCGTGGAGGCGGTGGCGACCGCGGCCGGTGGGCTGGGGGTGTCGCCGTTGGAGGTGGCGTTGGCGTGGATCCGGGACCGGCCGGGCGTGACCGCGCCGATCCTCGGCGCCCGCACGGTGGGGCAACTGCTCGGCGCGCTCCAGGTGGAACGGATCACCCTGCCCGAGGAGATCACCACCGCGCTCGACGACGTCTCCGCGGTGCCGGTCGGCTACCCCGAACGCGACGGCTGACCAACCCGGCGGGTCACCGCTGACCAGCCGGCCTGGTCACGGCGTCGGGCGGTCTCCGGGGAGGTCGTGGATCGCGGCCAGGAAGCGCGACTGGTCGTCGCGGAGCGCGGGCTGGGTGAGCCGGATCCACGAACCGTCGTCGAAGACGACTGTGGAGGCGAGCTGCACGAGCCCACTCGCGCCACGCTCCGAGTCGACCCGGGCCACCCGGTCGCGGCGCACACTCCACAGCACCCGCGGTTGACGCCGGTCCGGCCGGTCGGCGTCCGGACGGGGACCCATCCGCAGCAGGTGCAGGTGGGTGTCGGTCACCGCCAGTGGTGTGCCGCTGTAACGCTCCAGGAAGAGCAGCAGGCTGCCGGCGAGGGTGGCGAGGTCGCCGCTGAAAACGTACCGGCGGCGGTAGGCGATCTCGGCGAGCTGGTCGGCCAGCGGACGGTACTGGCTCAGCCGGAACAGCGCGCGGAACGCCTCCTGCTCCGCGGTGAGCGGGATCGGCTCCCGCTGGGTGGGTTGCTGGGGCAGGCCCGGCTCCGGCGTGGCCAACTCCGGCACACCGGCGGCGATGGCGCCGGCCTGGCCCGGCAGCAGCAGCACGCCAGCGGCCAGCCGCACCGGCGTCAGCACGGCGTCGACCCAGACCACCGGGTTGACGATGTTGAGCAGCCCGAACAGCACCTTCGGGTCGAGCGCGTCGGCCAACTCGGCGCCGACCTCGTCGGCGAGCTGCTGACCGGCCTTGTGCGTCTGTGACATGCGGACCGGCCCGAGCCCCACGTAGCGGAGGTCCTGCCCGGCCAGCAGCGGCGCCACCAGGGCGCGTTCCGGCTCGTCGCTGGTGCGGAACTCGTCGCGCAGCTCGCGGGCCTTGTCCCGGGCGGCCCGCGCGCCGCCGAGCACCGCGTCGGTGAGCCGGCCCAGCCGACCCCGCTCCCCTGCCATCACCCGTCGCCTCCTAGCGGCCCGCCGGCTGGTCCGCCGGCGGCTGCCCGAAGACATTCTGGTCGATCCAGTCAGCGCCGCCCTGCACCGCCTGGTCGATCTGGTCACCGACCTGCTCGCTGCCGGGGACGGAGAGCCCGCTGGTCAACGCCACGGTCCCCCAGGTGACACCGTGGATGACCGAGTTCGGCACGTTCCACGGCAGGTGGGTCGCCCAGTCCCGGGCGATCACCCGGGCGCCGTCGGCGACCCCGTGCGCCCGCAGCGCGGCGGCCCGGTCCAGGGCGCCCATGTCGAACGGGGAACCGGACTTGCCCAGCTTGTAGGTGCCCTTGGTGGGGTCGAGGAACTTGTGGTGCCACTTGTCGAGCTTGCCGGCGGCGCGGCGCTTGTCGGCGTACTTCTTGCCCTTGCGCAGCGCCTTCTGCATGTCGACGAGCTTGTCCAGGTGGGTCCGCAGCTTGCGCAGGTACAGCAGAACCCGCTGGAGCAGTCGGATGACCTTCTGCAGGTGCACAGCGAGCGGCCGGATGACCTTCAGCATCCGGGTGACAACGATCAGACCTCTGGTGACGGCCAGGCCCACGCCGGCAGCCCAGGACGCGCCCATGGTGATCGGCGCCATCAGCAACGCCGTCACCAGCGTCACCAGGAGGAAGTTCACGAACTCCACGCAGAGGTCCACGAGCACGTCGTGCACGGTCTGCAGGCCGTCGGCGACACTGCGCAGGTACTCCGCGGTCGCGGCGAACTGCTCGGCGACGTCGAGGAGCTGCTGCTCCACCTCGGCCAACCGCTTGCCGTACGCCACGCCGGAGGGTGAGCGCCACCCGGCCTCCGCGGACTCCCGGGCCCCCCGGTGCCCCTGCGCCAGGTCGCGCACCTGCGCGGCCAGCGCGTCCCACTCGACGGCCTTCGCCCGCAGGACGGCGGGCTCGCCGTCGACCAGGTCGACGAGCTGGATCAGCGGCCACGCCAGGGTCCGGCAGACACTGTCGACGGCGTCCTGCACACCGGAGAGCGCGCTGTCGAGACCGTTCCACAGCTGGACGGCGCTGCCGGCCGGCCCGCTCATCCGGGCAGCCCCGACTGGATGGCCTTGAAACCGGAGTCGAGGTCCCGTTCGTTGAGTTCGTACGCCTCGGCCGTCTCGGCAAGCGCTGTGGCGACCCGGCCGAACGCGGCGTTCGCGGCGGCGAACAGCTCCTTGCCGCCGGTGACCTGCTCGGCGTACTTGTCGCGGAGCATGTCGCTGGCGAACGGCAGATGGCCGAAGGCGTCCGACGGCACGTCGCCGGCAGAGACGATCTGACTCTCCAGCGCGGCGAGCGAGCTGGCGACCTGCTTGGCGGCCGTCTCCAGTCGACGGACCGCCTGCACGTCGACATCGATATCCGGTGGCATGCCGTTCCTCCCCCATGAGTCGAGCGCACCGACGATACGATCTCCCGGCCACCGGGCACCACCCGGTCGCACGATTCACGGGGAGGAATCTCATGACGGACCCGACGTCGGCGTTCGACGCGCTCGCCGGGCGGATCGCCGACATCGAGCGCCGGTTCGCCGGCCTCCGCGACGATCTGGCCGAGCTGTCCGGCACCGCGGCCGACGAGAGCGGACTGGTCTCGGCGACCGTCGACGCCACCGGCGCGCTGACCGGCCTCACCCTCGCGCCCGCCGCCCTGCGGGCCGGCACGGAGGGGTTGGCCGAGTTGGTGCTCGACGCGTACCGGCGGGCGCGGGAGGTCGCCTCCACGCACGTCGACGAGCACACCGAGGGGTTGGACGTCGCGCTGGGCGCGGGGCTCGGCGACCTGTTCGGCACACCGGGGGACTTCTCCGCGCTGGGCCGGCTGGAGGAGACCGTGGCCCGGCTCGGGCGGCTGGACGACCGCCTGCCGGGCGCGCCGGCGTGACGTCGCCGTCGCCGACCTGGCCGGAGATCGCCGCCCGGCTGCGCGACACCGTCGCCCGCTGCGACCGGGACACCGACCTGGAGCTCTCCGCCGGCCCGCGCCGGATCCGGCTGCTGGTGCGCCGCCAGGTGGTGCGGGTGGTCTGCCCCGGCCACGACGAGGCACGCCTGGCCGCGCTCGGCTGGCACCGCCCGACCGGCGACGAGGGCTGGTGGTACGAGGCACCGCGCACGCCGGAGCAGGTGCAGCGGCTCAGTGTGTTCGTGGCCCGTACCGCCGCCGAGGTGTTGACCGACGAACCCGGCGCGCTCTCCTGCCGGGCGGTCCCGCCGGCTGCGCACCCGGGCCCGCCGCCGCAGTCTGCCGCCGCCCGGCCGGCTCCGGCCGAGGCGACACCGGCGGGGTGGCTCCGAAGGAGGCGACGCCGACCGGGGCGACACCGACCGGGGCCGCCGAGGCGGCGGAGCCAGCGGTGGTGGCGGTGCTCGCGGCCGCCGTCGACCGGCGTGACCTGCCCGGCTACCTCGGGGTGCTGGCCGGCGCCACGGTGTGTGTCCCGCTGGCCGGGGAGCCGACGCCGGATGCCGACTTTCCCTGGACGGTGGTCGGCGACGCGACCGGCGCGCCGCTGCTGCCGGTCTTCACCTCGCCGGGGGCGCTCACCGCGTTCACCGGGGAGGGCGTGCCGTTCGTCGCGCTGCCCTGCGCCGAGTTGTTCGAGGACTGGCCGGACCCGTCCTGGGGGCTGACTGTCGACCCGGGCAGCGCGCGGGCGGTCGCCCTGGCCGCGCCGGCCCTCGCCGCCCTGCTGACGGCGAACGTCCCCACCGGCTGACGCCTGCCGGCTCGCCCCCGGGGCGTCGGCGATACTCGGTGCGTGGAGTACGTGTCCAGAGTGCCGCGACCGCCGCTGGACGGGCTGATCGACGACCTCTACTACCTCGAGGGTGCGCCGCCGTACGCCCGGCTGACGCTGCCACCGCCGTCGGCGCTGCTCATCGTCAACCTCGGGGCGCCGTTCCGCATCCGCGCCGGCACCGACATCGAGACGGCCGAGTACGCCGACGGCTGCGTGGTCACCATGCCCACCCGCGCGTGGGAGTTCGGCTATCCACTCCGGACCCGCTCCGTCGGCGTGCACTTCAAGCCGTGGGGGGTGGGGCCGTTCCTGCCGATGCCCGCGGCCGAGCTGTGTGACCGGCCGGTGACGGTGGAGCAGGTCTGGGGCCGGCCCGCCGTTGCTGAGCTGCGGGACCGGCTGGCCACGGCGGCCGGGCCGTACGAGATGCTGACGCTGCTCGAGGAGGAGCTGTTGCGACGGCTGCGCGAGACCGCCGGTCTGGGGCTGGTCCGCCACACGAGCAGCGTCATCGCGGCGACCAGCGGGGCGGTGGCGATCGGCGACCTGAGGGCGGCAGCCGGTGTCAGCGGCACTCACCTGGCGCAGCGGTTCAAGGAACTCATCGGCGTCACGCCGAAGCGGCTGGCCCGCACCTACCGCTTCGCCGCCACCGTGTTCTCGATCGATCCCGCCGGGCCGATCGACTGGGCCGACCTCGCCAGTGGCGCGGGCTACTTCGACCAGGCCCACTTCGGCCGCGAGTTCCGGGCGTTCACCGGGCTCACGCCGACCCGGTACGTCGACGTTCGGCGGCGGTTCCTGCGCGAACATCCCGGCCACGTGCTGGACAACTGGCCGCTGCCGGCCGATTGATTTCGTACAAGAGCGGCAGCTCACGACACGTTAGCTTGGGGCCATCCCCAAGCAGAGGAGTGCCCCGTGGGCAAGGTGGTCATGTACGGCTCGGTGTCGGTGGACGGCTTCGTCGCGGACGAGAGTGACCAGCCCGGACCGCTGTTCGAGTGGTTGACCAGTGGTGACGTTCCGTTGGACGAGAGCGGCGTGCTGAAGGTGTCGCAGACGTCCTACGACCACACCCGGCCGTACTGGGACCAGATCGGGGCGACAATAGCCGGCCGCCGCGTCTTCGACATGACGGACGGCTGGGACGGGAAGCCTCCGGGCGGGGTCGACCACGTGGTCGTGGTGACGCACCGGCCGGCGCCCGAGGGCTGGGACGTTGCGGCGCCGTTTCACTTCGTCGACGGCGTCGAGGCGGCCGTGGCCAGGGCGCAGGAGCTTGCCGGTGACCGCCTGGTCGAGGTCGCCGCTGGCGACGTCGGCGGCCAGGTGCTCGCCGCGGGCCTGGTCGACGAGGTGCGCATGGACGTCGTACCCGTCGTGTTCGGGTCCGGCAGGCGCTTCTTCGGGTCGGTCGACGCGCAGCACCTGTTGGAGGATCCTGACGTGGTGATCCAGGGCAACCGGGTGCTCCACCTGCGCTACCCGGTGCGCCGTTGACCGATCTGCGCGCCGACGCGTGGGAGTCGGCCGCCGCCTCTCGCGGAGCCGGCTGATCCGTCCCCCGCTTCGGCCGCTCACGGGTGCCCAGGCGGTGCGACACCACGCGAGCAGGCACGTGTCGGCACGAACCATCCCACGACAGCGTCGTTGGTCACCCCGGAGGGGGTGGCGAACGGCCGCTGGGCTGGGCAGCATGGGTGGCATGGACTACGAGTACGCGCCACTGCGGCTGCCGCCGAACGTCGACCGGTTGACCGCCGCGGCGCAGTTGGCGATCCAGGCGGAGTTCTCCGGATGGGAGTTGGCCCGGGTGCGGCTGTACCGCGACGGCACGCGCCAGGTGGTGCTGCGTCGTCGGCGGGTCAACCAGCCGCAGCCGGGTCTGTCGTACTGACGACCGGGCGGGGCCGCCCAGGGCCGGAGTCGGCCTCGGGCGGCACCCGGGCTAGTGCTGGTGCCCGGCGTGGTCGTGGTCGTCGTCGAGCTCCAGGAACGGGTGCTCGTCGAGGCGACCGACAAGCCGGTCGTCGGCCGCCGGCTGGAACGGGCCGACCGCGTCGTCGTCGTCGAACGACTCCAGGTCGACAGGGGTGCCGACCTCGCTGACCATGACCACCCCGTCGAGCGGTTCCAACTCGGGGACGTCCAACGCGCCGAGTGAGCCGTCGCCGCTCTGCAGCAGCTCCAGCACGGCCTCGCCGACGCCCTCCACCGGCGCCGGCTCGTCGTCCTCCGGGGTGCCCTCGCGGCGGGCCGCCTCGGCCACGCGCAGCAGCGCGGAGATGCTCGGCACCCGGTAGTCACGACGCTGACGCACCGAGATCACCCGGGGGTGCGGGTCGCTGGCCTCGGCGCCCTCGCCGCCGCCGAAGCGCTCGTCGGCCTCGTCGGGGTCGATCGAGTCGACATCCCACGGCGTCACCTCGCCGAAGGCGTCGAGCAGCCGCTCGTCGTACGCGAAGGAGGCGTTGTTCAACGCCACGTACGCCTGCCAGACGTCGTCGTCGTCGACGCGGCCCTGCGCGGCGCGTACGGCGGCCAGGTGGTGACGGGCCGCTTCGATCACCCGCTCGAGAGCGGCGTCCAGCTCACCATGCTGGTCGGTCATGTGGGGCAGTCCCTTCACGATGGGGAGGTTGCGTGTCGGTGGCCAGGGCCGGACACGGCTAGCAGGTGCGGAGGAACCGGTCGAGAACCCGCACGCCGAACTGTAGTCCGTCCACCGGAACGCGCTCGTCGATGCCGTGGAACAACGCCGAGAAGTTCAGGTCGGCGGGCAGTCGGAGCGGGGCGAACCCGAAGCAGCGGATGCCGAGCTGCGAGAACGCCTTGGCGTCGGTGCCCCCGGAGAGCATGTACGGAACGGGCCGCGCTCCCGGGTCCTCCGCGCGCAGGGCCGCCGACATGGCCTCGACCAGGTCACCGTCGAAGGTGGTCTCCAGCGCCGGCTGCCGCTGGACGTACTCGATCGCGATGTCCGGGCCGACCAGCTCGCGCAGTTGCCGCTCCAGCAGCTCGGACTGGCCGGGCAGGCTGCGGCAGTCGATGGTGGCGGTGGCCCGGCCGGGGATGACGTTGTCCTTGTAGCCGGCGCTCAACCGGGTCGGGTTGGCGGTGTTGCGGATGGTCGCGCCGATGATGTTGGCGATGGGGCCGAGCTTGGCGATGGCCGTCTCCGGGTCGTCCGGGTCCAGTTCGATGCCGAGCAGGTCGGAGACCTCGGTCAGGAAGGCCCGCACGGTGTCGGTGACCACCACCGGGAAGCGGTGCCGGCCGATCCGGGCGACCGCCTCGGCGAGCGCGGTGACGGCGTTGTCGTCGTGCATCATCGAGCCGTGCCCGGGGCGGCCCTTGGCGTGCAGCCGCAGCCAGTCGATGCCCTTCTCGGCGGTCTCGATGAGGTAGAGCCGCTGGTCCTCGTTGACCGAGTAGGAGAAGCCGCCGACCTCACCGATCGCCTCCGTGCAGCCGTCGAAGAGGCCGCGGTGGTTGTCCACCAGGAAGCGCGCGCCGTAGTCGCTGCCCGCCTCCTCGTCGGCGGTGTACGCGAGCACGATGTCGCGCGGGGGTCGTACTCCGGTGCGCTGCCAGTGCCGCACCACGGCGAGCACCATCGCGTCGAAGTCCTTCATGTCGATCGCGCCCCGGCCCCAGAGATAGCCGTCGCGCAGCTCGCCGGAGAACGGGTCCACCGACCACTCGTCGGCGTCGGCGGGCACCACGTCCAGGTGGCCGTGCACCAGCAGCGCGCCCCGGCTCGGGTCGGTGCCCGGGATGCGGGCCACCACGTTCGCCCGGCCCGGCGCGGACTCGTGCAGGACGGACTCCACGCCCACCTCGGCGAGCTTCTCCGCCACGTACTCGGCCGCGCGGCGCTCGCCGACGCTTGTGTCGTTGTCACCCGTGTTGGTGGTGTCGATGCGCAGCAGGTCGCGGCACAGGTCCACGACCTCTGCGGTGGGGTCGGGTCGGGCGGAGGCGGCATCGCTCGTCATCGCCTCTTCATACCAGCACGGGCTGGTCGGCAGGCCGGCGCGGGTGGACGCATCGACGGGTCGGTTTCGCGGTGGCCGCGTTCGGGTACCGCCGCCCACGACCGTACGTCCCTGCCGGAGCTTCCGCCCGCCAGTCGAGGAGGGCACCATGTCCGCCGTTCCCCTGCCGCCGCTGCCGCCCGCGCCCGCACCCGAGGAGGGCTACCGACCCGCCGGTCGGAGCATCGCCGACATCGTCGACCGGGAGCACCGGCAACTGCTGGCGCTGCTGGACCAGCTGACCGGCCCGGACACCACGCCGCAGGAGGGGTTGGCGGTGCTCACCGCCGCGCTGTCGCGGCACCTGTCCGCCGAGGAGCAGTACCTGCTGCCGGCGGTACGCGCGGCGCTGCCGGCGGCCACCGAGCGGGTGGACGCGGAGATCAACGCCGACGCGGCCCTGCTGAGCGCACTGAAGGGGCTGACGGACGAGGCGCTGACCGAGGTCGCCGAGCGGGTCCGCCGGCATGTCGACGGGGTGGACGGGCTGGTCGCCGAGCTGCGCACGGTCGCGACCGAGGAGGAGCTGATCCGGCTCGGCAACCGGTTGGAGATCGCCGAGGAGGCCGCGCCGACCCGCCCGCACCCGGGCACCCCGGCCACCCCTCCGTGGAACCGGATCGTGGAGCCGGCGGTCGGGGTGGTGGACAAGGTTCTCGACGCGGTGACGCGGCGGCCGACGTACCTGGCGGACCTGCCGGAGCCACCGCGCGACAAGTGACCGGCGGCCGCCGGCAATGCATTCATTATCACCGATCCGCTCGGGCTATTCCGCCAGCAGACGCGTAGTCCTACCGTCACCCTATGAACCTGGAGCTGCGTCACCTGCGGGTTGTCTGCGCGATCGCGGAGACGGGAAGTGTGACGAAGGCGGCGTCGGCGCTCGGCCTGGCCCAGCCGGCGCTCACCGCCCAGCTCCAACGCATCGAACGGACGCTGGGCGGCCCGCTGTTCGACCGGGACCGGCGCGGGGCACGACCCACCGCGCTCGGTGAGCTGGTGCTGGCCCGCGCCCGGGTGCTGCTGCCGGCGATGAAGGGGCTACAGGACGAGGCCGCCCGGCTGGCCGGGGCGGGCGACACGCCGCCGTGCTACCGGTTCGGTGGGGTGAACAGCCCGATCCTGGGTCGGTTGGTGCACCGGTTGGCGGCCGAGCAGCCGCCCGCCCAGATCACCACGTACGCGTCCTGGTCGGTGGACGAGCTGGCGCAGTTGGTGGCCGGCGGCCGACTGGACTTCGCGCTGGCCGGCGTGTGCGGCGACGCCAGCCCGTCGGCCGGGTTCGGGTTGAGCTGGCAGGAGGTGGCCGTCGACCCGGTGCTGGTGCTGCTGCCGGAGACCCATCCTCTCGCCGCGCAGGACGAGGTACGCCTGGGCGACCTGCGGCACGAGCAGTGGGTCGCCGCGCCGGGCGACGGGTGCTTCGCCGACTGCTTCGCCGCCGCCTGCGCCCGCGCCGGCTTCACCCCCCGCAAGGTGTACGAGACCGACATCCGTGGCTGTGTCGACCTGGTGGAGGCGGGCGTGGCGGTGGCCCTGTGCCAGGCGACGTTCCGCCCGGTGAGCGGTCTGGTCACCCGTCAACTCGCCGGGACGCCGCTGCGCTGGCGGCTCCTGCTCGGCTGGCATCCGGACTCCCCCGCCGCCCAGAGCGCCCAACTGGTGCTGGAGACGGCGAAGGCGGCGTACGTCGACTCGTTGGCGCCGCACCCGGCGTACCTGGCCTGGCTGCCCCGCAACCCGGGGTTCGGCGTCCGGCAGCCGAGCGGGGTCCGACCGGGCTGAGCGGCAGGTATTCCCGGCCGCTGGCGGTGCGAACCGCCGTGGGCCGGGTATCTGGCGGACATGACCGACCTCTACCCGCCCGCCGACGACCGCGAACTGCTGCGCCAGGCGGCTGCCGCGCACACCGCCGCCACCCGTGCGGTGGAGGCGTTCCTGCGCCGCCTGCCGACGGTGCCCGACCCGGCCGACGTGACCGAGTACGCGAACCTGCTCACCCGGGAGGACCAGACCCGCGGCGACCGGGACGCCGCCGCCGACGCGGCGGGCCTGACCATTGGCAGCCTGGAACCCGACCAGGGTCAGTAGGACGCCGCGACGGTGCCGTCCCGACCGGGGACGGCACCGTCGCTGGTGGCCTCGCTCAGCGTTCGACGAGCGGGTCGTGACCCAGGTCGAGCAGGGAGTGCCGCCAGGTGTCGTCGGCGTTGCCCCGCGACGGCTTGGCGTCCATCAGCTCGCGGATCCGCTCGACCGCCTCCCGCATCACCTCGATGTCCTCCGGGGTGAGGTCCACCTTGCGCTTGTTGAGCACCTTGAGGATCTCCCGACCCGGCTGGGGCAGATCGAGGTTCGGGTTCGGGCTGAACGACTCCTCCCCGGAACCCCGGGTCAGCAGCCAGGTCCGCAGCTGCTCCGACGGGACGTTGACCTCGGCGTGGAAGTCCTCCCAGAGCACTTCCACCTCGGGGTCGAGCCGCGCTTCGCGTACCATCAGGTCTCCTCTCCGGGCGGTGGCCCGGACGTCTCCGGGTCGTCCTGGTCGGTCTTCGGATGCAGGCCCTCCGCGGGCACCCGGGTGCGGCGGGGGTTCGCGGTGGGCGGCGCCAGGATCGGGTCGGGATGGTCGTCCTCGTCCCGGGTCTTCGCGGGCTCCGCGCGCTCGTGCGGGTCCTCGTGTTCGTCGCTTCGCGCCGACCCTGACCCGCTCATCGCGGGTGTGTGGTCGTGGCGGCGGTGTACCCCCGCTCGCCCGCGGTCACGTCGAAGGTGAGCGCGCCGTCGCGGACGTCCACCGTGACCTTCTGCCCCGGCGAGATCGCCGACTCCAGCAACATCCGGGACAGGTGGTTGTCCACCTCCCGCTGGATCACCCGGCGCAGCGGGCGGGCGCCGAACTCCGGCTGGTAGCCGTGCTCGGCGAGCCAGTCGATACCGGCGGTGGTGAACTCCACCTGGAGGTCCTGGGCGTGCATGCGGCGGCGGGTCTCCTCCAGCAGCAGCGCGGTGATGTCGCGCAGCTGCTCGGCCTCCAGCCGACGGAAGATGATGACCTCGTCGATGCGGTTGAGGAACTCCGGGCGGAAGTTCTCCTGCAGGCGGCGCATGAGCCGCTCCCGCAACTCGTTGCTCTCCTGCTCGCTGCCCACGTCCCCGGTGCCGAAGCCGACCGAGCGCTGGGCGCCGGTGATCAGCTCCGAGCCGAGGTTGCTCGTCATGATCAGTACGGTGTTCTTGAAGTTCACCGTACGACCCTGGCTGTCGGTGAGCCGCCCGTCGTCGAGCACCTGGAGCAGGATGTTGAACACGTCCGGGTGGGCCTTCTCGATCTCGTCGAGCAGCACCACCGCGTACGGGCGGCGTCGCACCGCCTCGGTGAGCTGCCCGGCCTCCTCGTAGCCGACGTATCCGGGTGGCGCGCCGACCAGCCGGCTGACAGTGTGCCGCTCCTGGAACTCGCTCATGTCCACCCGGACCATTCGGTCCGCCTCGCCGAACAACGCCTCGGCCAGGGCCCGCGCCAACTCGGTCTTGCCGACACCTGTCGGACCGAGGAACAGGAAACTGCCCATCGGCCGCTCCGGGTCGGCCAGCCCGGCCCGGGAGCGACGGACCGCCTCGGCGACCGCGGTGACCGCGTCGTCCTGACCGACCACCTTCTGGTGCAGGTGACCCTCCAGGCGCAGCAGCCGGTCGCGTTCCTCCTCGGTGAGCTGGCTGACCGGGATGCCGGTGGCCCGGGAGACCACCTCGGCGATCTCCTTGGGGCCCACCTCGGGCACCTGGGAGCTGGACGAGCCGTCCTCGCCGTTGGCGCGACGGATGTCCCCCTCCAACTCGGCGATCCGGTCGCGCAGCGCGGAGGCCCGCTCGTACTGCTCGTCGGTGACGGCCTGTTCCTTGTCCCGGCGTACCTCGTCGAGTTCCTGCTCCAGCTCGCGCACGTCGGACGCGGGGGTGCGGGTCCGCAACCGCACCCGGGCACCGGCCTGGTCGATGAGGTCGATGGCCTTGTCCGGCAGGAACCGGTCGGTGACGTACCGGTCGGACAGTTCGGCGGCCGAGACCAGCGCCTCGTCGGAGAAGCGCACCTGGTGGTGGGCCTCGTACCTGTCGCGCAGCCCGCGCAGGATGGCGATGGTGTCGTCGACGCTCGGCTCGGGCACGAGCACCGGCTGGAAGCGCCGGGCCAGTGCGGCGTCCTTCTCGATGCTCTTGCGGTACTCGTCGAGCGTCGTCGCGCCGATCACCCGCAGCTCACCGCGGGCGAGGGCGGGTTTGAGCATGTTGGACGCGTCCATCCCGCCCTCGCTGCCGGCGCCACCGGCCCCGACCAGGGTGTGGATCTCGTCCATGAAGATGATCAGCTCGTCCCGGTGCGCCCGGATCTCGTCGATCACCTTCTTCAGCCGTTCCTCGAAGTCGCCCCGGTAGCGGGTGCCGGCGACCAGGCCGGCCAGGTCGAGCTGGACGACCCGCTTACCGAGCAGGGTCTGCGGTACGTCGCCGTCGCAGATCCGTTCGGCCAGCCCCTCGACGATGGCGGTCTTGCCGACGCCGGCCTCGCCGATCAGCACCGGGTTGTTCTTGGTACGCCGGGACAGGATCTCCACGGCCTGCTCGATCTCGTCGGCACGTCCGATCACGGGGTCGATCTGGTCGTTGCGGGCCAGGTCGGTGAGGTCCTGCCCGTACTGGTCCAGGGTGGGGGTGCCGCGGTCCGGCTTCGGGCCGTTCATCGGCCCGCGCTCGGCGTTGGCGGCCTGCAACGACTCGGGTTGGATCCGGCCGGCGGCCAGCATCCGCCCGGCCGGCGACTCCGGGTTGAGCGGCAGCGCCATCAGGATGTGCTCGGGGCCGATGTAGTTGGCGCCCATCGCCCGGGAGAGCTGATGGGCGTCGAGCAGCGCCCGCTTGGCGGCGGGGGTCAACGACAGGTTGGGCGGCACCTCCCCGCGCGGCGCGCCGTCGCCCTTTCCGCCGAGGGCGTTGAGCAGGGTGTCCGGATCGGCCCCGACGCGGCGTACCAGGTCGCGCAGCTGTTCGCGTTGCAGCGCCGCCCAGAGCAGGTGGTCGGTGTCCAGGTCGCTGCTCTGCCGTTGGGCGGCCCGGCGGGCCGCGTCGGCGAGCATCTCCCGGGCGTCGGCGGTCATCAGTCGGGTGATGTCGACCCGGTGCGGCGGTCGGCGCCCTCCCTCGCCCCGGCCGAAGTACCTGGCCAGGAATTCGTCCCACGGGTCGGAGCCGATGTCACCGGGTCCCATCATGTCTGTCCTCCGCGGTAGGGCTCGGCACGGTCGGCAGGGGCTACCCGGCGCGCGCCCCGACAAACGCCGCAGGTGGCGGAGCACCGGCATCCCGGGAGTGGCGTCGGGCCTGGGCCGGCGGTTGGTGGCAGGCTGGCGGGATGGATGAGACCCCGCTGCTGATCGTGGATGGCGCCAACGTGGTGGGCTCCCGCCCGAACGGGTGGTGGCGTGACCGTGCCGGGGCCGCGGCCCGATTGCGCGACTCGCTCGCCCCGGTGGCGACCGTCGGGTTGCCGGCCCGGCTGACCGCCCCGGTGGAGGTGGTCCTGGTGGTCGAGGGGGCCGCGCGGGACGTGCCGGGCACCGAGGGCGTCCGGGTGGTCTCCGCCGCCGGCTCCGGCGACGACACGGTGGTCGAGCTGGTGGAGGGCGCGCCGCGGCGTCGTCGGCTGGTGGTCACCGCCGACCGGGAGTTGCGCGGGCGTGTGACGGCGCTGGGCGCCGAGGTGTACGGCCCGCGCTGGCTCCGCGAGACACCGACCAACAACTGAGAAGTTCTCGCACTGGGACTCCCACAGATCGGACTCCCGGCACTTCCGAGGGCCTTCCGGACAGGCGGGCAGGAACACCGACAGGGCGGATGTTCTTTCGGAACCGCCGATAGGCTCTAATGGAGATCTCCCCGCCCCCAGGAGGTTCCGCCGTGGCGAGCGTCGCCGAGCTGAAGGCTGCCATCGATGTCGCCCTCCAACAGATCGGGGACGGGCAGACAGCCGTGCAGGCGGCCGGCGAGAAACTGTCCGAGGCGCAGCAGACCCTGGCCGGGGCGCTGGAGGGCAGCGGGCACGAGACGGTGGAGGCGGCCCAGGCGTCGCTGACCCAGGCCAGCCAGGAGCTGGAGGAGTGTCTCGCCGCGACACTTGTCGCGGTGGAGCAGGCGCAGCTCTACGTCTCCACCCTGTAGGCCGCATGTCCATCATCGAGGATGTCGGCGGGCAGGTCCGTGCCGCCACCGAGGAGTTCCCGGTGGCCCTGCTCGGGCAGGCGCTGGAGAAGTTCGGCCTGGCCGCGGAGCGGCTGCGCTGGGTACGGCAGGAGTCGGCCAACCCGATGGGGGTGCCCGAGCTGTCCGCCGCCACCGAGCACGCCGAGAGCGCCGGCTACGCGCTGCGGGTGGCGCAGGAACAGCTGTCGTCCTACCTGACGGCGATCGGTCTCGGCGCGGACGGCGGCCCGGCCCCCCGCCCTGAGCAACGCGCTCCCCGGCACGACACGCCACCGGCGTCCGGGCCCACCGCTGTCGCGCCGGAGCCGGCCGAGCAGGTGCGCATGCGCCGCTGGTGGTCGGTGCGGGTGGCCGAGCTGACCGGCGGGCGCGAGGGCGCCGACGACGAACCCGACGAGCGGGTGGACGACTCCCAGGAGTTGCTGCGCCGCGTGGTGGGTGGTGTCCGCTCCGGCGACCGGGACCGGCTCCGCAGGGAGCTGCGCCGGGCCCCGGCCGACGTGGGGCTGGGCATGGCGGCGCTGGCGCCACCGCTGCTGCGCGAGCTGGCCGGCGAGTTGCTGGGGCACCCGCCCCGCGCCACCGACCTCGGGCGGCTGCGCGGCGAGTTGGACGGGCGCGTCCGCGACCTGCTGCCCGGGCTGCCGCCGCCGGTGCTGGAGACGCTGCTGACCCGGGTGTGCCGGATGCCGCCGCCGCGCGCCTCCGGGGAGCCACCGCACGCCGCCGACTCCGCGGTGACCGCCGGGGTGGCGACCGCCCTGCTGCTCGCCCGCCTCGGCCGGGACCTGCCGGCGGGCGGCGCGAAAGACCCGGCGGGCGCCGGCGAACCGGCCGGTGCGGGGCCACGAGGCGGCGCGGGGCAACCGGCCGGTGCGGGGCAACGAGGCGGCCCGGGGCAACCGGGCGGGACCGGGCGGCCGGCGGGCGCGGTTCCCCGCGCCGGCGGTGCGGTACAGCGGCCGGGCACCGCCAGCGCACAGCGCTCCGGGGGCCTGCCACCGCGCTCGGACGGCCCGCCGCCACGCCCCGGTGTGCCGCCGCCGCGCTCGGGCAGCCCCTGGCGGGACGCGCCGAGGCGTCGGGGCTCCGATGGCTGACCGGCGCGGTCAGCTGGCCAGCCGGGTCCGGGACACCCTCGCCGAGGCGTTGGGCGCCACCCGTACCCGCCTGTCCGCCGCCCAGGCCGACCTGACCGCCGCGCGGGAACGACTGGCCCGGGTCCAGCGGGCGGCGTCCGCCGTACCGGAGCGGGTGGGCGCCCAACGGGACCGCCGCATCGCCGAGATCGACGCCCGCTACTCGACCCGGATCGCTCAGCTGGCCCGGCGGGCCGCCGACGCGGCCCGCCAGGAGGCGCCCGGCTGCGCGGGTGCCGACTGGGCGGGATGGGCGCCGACGCCCGCGCGCCGAGCCGAGCCGCCCGGCGCGCTGCGGGTCGGCACGGTCCGGGTCGACGGCGTCGACCCGGTGCCCGCGCTGGTGCCGCTGCTCGACGCCGGGCACGTCCACCTCTCCGGGGACGACCGCGCCGGCTGCGACGCGGTGGTGTCCGCGTTGCTGCTGCGGGCCGCCGGCCGTGCCGACCCCGGGGCGGTCCGACTGATCGGGTACGACCCGGATCAGCTCGGCGGTGGCCTGGCCGGGTTCGCCCCGTTGGGCACGGCGGGGCTGCTCACCTTCGTCGGCCCGGGTGGGCTGGGCCCGCTGCTGGACGACCTGGTGGAGCAGATCCGCCGGATCAACGAGACGGTCCTCGCCGGCGAGTACGCGTCGCTGCGTGAGCTGGCGGCGGCGACCGGCCGACGACCCGAACCGTGGCGGGTGGCGGTGCTGCTCGGTGGTGAGGAGTTGAACCGCCACGAGCGTGGGCAACTGGACCGGGTGGTGCGTGCCGGCGCGGCCTGCGGCGTACACCTGGTGGTGCACGGTGTGCCGTTGCCGGAGGATCCGACGGTGACCCGGGTGGTGGCCGGGGTGTCCGGCGCGCGGATCGGCGGCTCGGCCGGGCTGCCGGTCCGGCTGGACCCGCCGCCACCGGCGGCGCTCGTCACCGAGACCTGCCGGGACGTCGCCGCCCGGGTGAACGCGGGCCCACCGCCGACCCCCTTCACCGACCTGCTGCCCCCGCCGGAGCTGATGTGGCGGGAGGACTCCGCCGACGGGCTGACCGCGCCGATCGGTGAGGGTCCGCACGGCCGACCGGTGCGGTTGACGCTTGGCGACTATCCACCGCACGCGCTGATCGGTGGGCCGTCCGGCACCGGCAAGACCAACCTGATCTTCGCGTGGATCGGCGCCCTGGCGGCCCGCTACTCCCCCGCCGAGCTGGAGTTCTACCTACTGGATTTCAAGGAGGGGGTCTCCTTCGCGCGGTTCGCACAGGGCCGACGCGACCCGAGCTGGCTGCCGCACATGCGCCTGGTCGGCATCAACGTCAACACCGACCGGGAGTTCGGGTTGGCGCTGCTGCGCTTCCTCGCCGAGGAGTTGCGCCGACGCGCCGACGCGGCCAAGAAGCACGAGGTGACCAAGCTGGCCGAGCTGCGGGCGGTCGACCCGACCGGGCACTGGCCCCGGATCGTCGCGGTGGTCGACGAGTTCCAGATGTTGCTGGCCGGCCGGGACGTGGTCGCCCGGGAGGCGGCCGACCTGCTGGAGGACCTGGCCCGCCGCGGCCGGTCCCAGGGCATCCACCTGGTCCTCGCCTCACAGGACGTACGGGGCATCGAGGCGCTCTGGGGCCGTCCCGCGCTGGTCGCCCAGTTCACCCTGCGCATCGCGTTGCCCAAGGCGCTGCGCATCCTCGCCGAGCGCAACGACGCGGCGCAGTCGCTGCCGCGCTGGCACGCGGTGGTCAACGCCGAGTCGGGCATGGTGGAGGGCAACGAGGTCGCCCGCATCCCGTCGGCCAGTGACTGGGAGACCTGGAGCGGGTTGCAGCACCGGCTGTGGCGGATGCGGGCACCGGACGCGGCACCCGCCCGGCTCTTCGACGGCGACGCGATCCCGCGGCTCGCGGACGCCCCGGACTTCCGGGCGCTCGCCGTACCCCCGGACGGGACCACGCCGCGCAACCCGGTGGCGCTGCTCGGCGAGATCATCGACGTCCAGTCCCGCTCGGCGGCGCTGCGGCTGCCGCGCGCCCCGGGGCGCAACCTCGCGGTGCTCGGCACCCGCGTCGACGAGGCGTGCGCGGTACTGGACGCGGCGGCCCGGTCGCTGGCCCGTCAGCACCCGCCGGGCACCGCCCGGTTCTCCATCGCCTGCCTCGACCCGGACGCCGACCCGATCGCCCGCGCGCTCTACGACGACCTGGGCGACGACGCCGCCTGGTACGACGAGGAGACCGTCGGCGAGCTGATGGCCGAGACGGCCGACGGGCTGAGCGGCCCGGGCAGCCCGCACTACCTGCTGCTGTTCGCGGTCGACGCGGCGGCGGGTGCGCTGGCTGCCCGCGCGGGCCGGCGTACCGGCCTGGAGCAGCTGCGCCGGATCATGCACGACGGGCCGGAACGACGGACGCACGTGCTGGCCTGGTGGCGGGGCGTCGCCCGGATGCGCGCCGACCTCGGTGGGCCGGCCGCCCGGACCGACCAGATCGGCGCCTGGGTGGCGCTGGACGCGCACGGCGGCGAGTTGGGCTCGTCGCTCTACCCGGGCACCGGCGGCCCGGACTGGTATCCCCGCCCCTGGCGGGGGCTCTTCTTCGACCGGGCGGTCCACCGCACCGGACAGGTGATCATCCCGTATGGACCGACACGATGAACGAACCGGTGACCAGCGAGACGTACGCGGCGCAGCTGCGGCGACTGGCCGAGGTGACCGCGCGGGTGCGCGAGCAGCGTGCCGAGGCGCACACCTGGCACGAGCGGCAGTGCGCTGCCGCCGAGCGGGCCGTCGCCGACGCCGCCGAGCAACTCCAGAGCGCCGAGGAGGAACTCGTCGCCGCCCGTGAGCAGCAGGAACGGGTCGACGCCGAGGTGGCCCACCTGTGGCAGCAGGTCCGCTCGCGCCTCGGTGCCCGCCGCCTCGGCGGCCCACCCGCCCCGGCGAACGGCGTCGGGGCCACCGACCCCGTGCCGCTGCTCGCCAGGGCCCGCGACCTGCTCGACCGGGCCGGGCAGCCGGGCGAGCTGCCGGGCTCGGTCAACCCGCTGCTGGCGCTCTGCGGGGTGGCCGGCGGTGTGTTGGCGTACGCGCTGGGCGCCGGTGCCCGCGCGCTCGGCGTCGGGTACGGCGGCGATCTGGCGGTCGGACTGCCGGTGCTGGCGCTGGTGGTGACGCTGCTCGGGCCGTTGGTCGGTCTGGTGCCGGCGCGGGCGCTGGCCGACCGCCGGCACGCGGTGCTCGGCCCCCGACCGATCACCGTGGTCCTCGGCGCCGGTCTGCTGACCACAGCGCTGCTGCTGGTCCTCGGCCGCTGACCCGACGGCGTTCGACCCGCCACGCGCCCCCGGCCCCGCGGCCTCAGGCCGGAACCACGACCGCCTCGCGGAGCAGCCGGCGGGCCAGGGTGACCCGGTCGGCGTCGTCCGGCAGCCCGGGCAGGTCACCGACCCGGGTGACGGTGCCGGTGAGCAGGGCGCGGGCGGCCGGTTCGCAGCTCGCCGGCAGGGTGATGGTGCGGTCGAAGAGCCGCACCGCCACCGTGTCCGCATCGTGCGGCACCAACTGCCAGCGCAGGCCGGGCCGCAGGGTGACCCGGGAGTCGGCGTCGAGTGTGGCCAACGCGTCGGCCTGGGCGAGCGGGCGGATCGGCGCCGGACGGGCGGCTGGCCAGGCCCGCTGCCGCAGCCGCGCGGCGATCGCGCCCGGGTCGGCGCGCAGCAGCCAGTCCCGCAACGCCTCCACGGTCTCGGTCAGCTCCGGCTCGATGGCGTCCGGGTCGGCGACGTCGGTGCCGAACGGCAGGCTGGCCCGCAGCCGCTGATCCTCGGCGGCCAACGCCAACAACTCCTCGACCAGGGCGTACCGGGTCAGGGCGCGGATGCCCACGGTCAGGTGCAGCGAGCTGGCGTCCTGCGCCTGCGCGCTGTGCAGCCATCCTCGGGGCAGGTAGAGGGCGTCACCGGGGGCGAGCACCACGTCCAGCGCGGCCGGACCCTGCGCGGTGGCGCCGACCTCGTCGGCACGCCCACCCCACTGCTGCTTCTCCAGCGGGTCGGGCAGCACCGGTGGGTGGATCCGCCAGTGCTTGCGGCCGTCGACCTGGAGCACGAACACGTCGTGGGTGTCGTAGTGGGTGGCGAAGCCCTGACTGCCGGCCGGCGTCAGGTAGGCGTTGATCTGCAACGGCTGGTTGAGCGCGAGGCCCAGATCGCGGGCGAAGTCGACAAGCGGCGGCCAGATCCGGTGCAGACCCTGCAACACCAGCGTGGCCCCGGACGCGTACTGCTCCAGGACCCGCTCGTCGAGCACCTGGTCGCCGATCTCGGCGCCCGCGCCGCCGCCGCCGGTCCAGCGCGCCGACGCGACCAGCTGGCCGTCCTTGGCGACGCGCAGGAACGGGGTACGCAGACCGCGCCGACTCAGCAACTCGTCGGCGTCGGCGGGGCTGAGCAGGTCGGCGAAGCCGGCCGGGTCGGGCAGTTCGGTGGCGCGGGACAGCAGCGGCGTGTGCCCCCAGTGCGCGGCGGCGAACTTGGCCGGTTCGACCGAGACGCAGCGGGCCAGCGCCGCGGTGGCCTCGGCGGACGGAACCGCCGGGCGGCCGTCGTGGCCACCCGGCGGGTCGAGGTACGTCATGGCGTGCCGCTACCGGGCGCTGCCGTCAGCGCCACCGTCCTGCTGACCAGGAGTGGCACCACCGTCGGCGGGACCCTCCGCGCTGCCGTCGGCGCCACCGTCGTGCTGACCCGGAGTGGCACCGCCATCGGCGGGGCCTTCCGCGCTGCCGTCGGCGCCACCGTCGTGCTGACCCGGAGTGGCACCACCGTCGGCGGGGCCTTCCGCGCCGCCGTCCGCGCCACCGTCGTGCTGGCCGGGGGTCGCGCCGCCGTCGGCCGGGCCCTCCGCGCCGCCGCCGCCGGTGGTCTGCATGTCGTCATCGTTGAGTGCCATCGGTACTCCCTCGGGTGTGCCGCCCCGCCGTACGCCGGGGTCCGTCGTGCTGCGGGTGGTACCCCACGCGCGATCTTCTCTAACCCTCACCGTAGACGCCGGACCAGTGCGGCACCGGCGGTTCCCGGGCAGCGCGGACGACTGAGCCCGCCCGACGGCTGTCGGGCGGGCTCGCGGTGTCAGGCCGTCACGGCATCATCGTGGCGAGGTCCTTGGGCATGGTGTCCTTCACGTCCTGCCACTCCCCCTGGGTGACGTGACGGCGCAGCGTGTCCAGCACCACCTGCGTCACCCGCTCCGCGCCACCCTCGGCGTCGTACGGGAAGCCCTGCCGCACCTCGTAGAGGAAGTCGTCGCGGTTGAGCCTGATCGGCACGTCGGACGGGACCCAGCCGTCGAAGTAGATTCCTCGGACCAGCACCGGCAACTGCTGGGCGAACTCCACGCTCTCGTCCACCGGCAGCCGGTCGCGCAGCAGGTGCAGCACAGTGCGCAGGGCCGCGTACGACTGGTTGCGCCGTTCCTTCGGCCAGCCGTAGGCGTTCTCGATGTCCTTGAGAATGAGGTTCGTCTTGTCCAGCGAGGACTCGAACGCTGAGATCATCGAGTCAGCCATCGGTCGCCCCCCGTTCCGTGCTGTCCCACCGCCGGTCGTCGGTACGGCGCGGCGGCCCCACCGGGCCACGGCGGGCCCGCACCGGGCTGCCCTGCGGGGCGCGCCGGGCGTTGTCGGCCGTGCCGACCACGTGCAGGACGGCACCACGCCGTCGATCCGTCACCACTCGAACCGTCATCCCCGTCACCTCCGAGTCGTCTCCGGCGTCGGCCGTCCACGGGGGCGGCCGTACCCACCGCGTCCACCCTCCCCGCGGGTCGGGTGAGGCGGCCCCACCCCGATCGGGTGAGACGGTCAGTCCGTGCCGAGGAGCCCGGCCAGGGTCGTGGCGTTGGTCTGCGCGTAGTCCCGGTAACAATTGTTCATGAGGACGTGGGTCTGCCCGGCCTCGTCGGCGAGTTCGCGCAGTTTCGGCGCCCAGTCGGCCAACTCCCGCTTGGAGTAGTGGTAGCCGAACTTCTCGTGGATGTCCTTGCTGGTCCACTTGTCGCTGTGCCCGTGGAAACGCATGACCGCGAGGTCCGCGGTGGCGGCCAGCACCGGCGGCAGCGACGAGCGGTGGCCCTGCGGCATGTCCACGCAGACGTACGGCAGTCTGTGCTCGCGCAGGAAGGCCAGGGTCTCCTCGGCGTTGTCGCCGTCGAACCAGGAGGCGTGCCGGAACTCGTACACCGGGCGCAGTGGCGCGCAGCGCTTCGCCACCTCCAGCAGGTACTGCTTGTTGGCCCGCTTGATGGTGAACCAGGGCGGGAACTGGAACAGCAGCGCGCCCAGCTTGCCGGCCTCGACGAGCGGGTCCAGGGCGGACAGGAAGCGCGTCCACACCTCCTCGTACGACTGCGCGGGCAGGTCGTCGGGGTAGACGTTCTTCTTGTCGGTCTCCGGGCGCAGGTCCTTGTAGAGCGCGCTCACCCGGGTGGGGTGCCCGGTCAGCAGGCTGAACGCCTTGATGTTGAAGGTGAAGCCGGCCGGGGTGCGCTCGGCCCACAACCGCGCTGTCGCCTCGGCGGGCGGTGAGTAGTAGGTGGCGTCCACTTCGACGAGCGGGAACTGCCGGGCGTAGTAGGCCAGCCGCTTCTCCGGGGTGTCCGCGGTCTGCGGATACCACCCCGAGTCCAGCAGTGTGCGGTCGGTCCAGGACGCGGTGCCCACGAGGATGTCACCCATTGTGGAAGTCCATCGCGTCGCGGACCGACCGGCAACCGCTGGCGTGGCTCAGGCCGCCCGCCGCTCGCGAGTCTGCTTGCACGTCACGCAGGTGGTGGCGGACGGGAAGATCTCCAGTCGCTCCACCGGGATCGCCGCCGAGCAGCCCTCGCACCAGCCGTAGGTGCCCTCCTCGAGCCGGCCGAGGGCGTGCTCGTACTGGGCGCGGCGGTCGAGGATGGTGCGCAACAGGGACTGGGCGGTGTCCCGCTCGGCCGTCTTGGTGCCGCTGTCGGCCTGGTCGTCGCCGGCGGTGTCGCCGACCTCCACGAGCCGCAGCACCTGGCTCTGGAGCACCGCCTGGTCGTACTCCGCGGTCAGCTCGTCGTAGCGCGCCTGGAGCGACTGTCGGATCTGATCGATCTCCGTCTGGGACCGGGTCGTACCGACCGTGTCGTGGACGAGCATCGCTGCCTGCCTTTCCTGGGCCTGTGGCTCACGGTGAACCGGGCGCCGGCGGCGCGGGGCCCCGGTCACGGTCGCGTTCGGTACGCGGGCGATCACCCGCGCTCTGTGAGCCGGGCGAGTACCCGCCGGATCAGCCGTGCAAACCGACAATTTTTCGGTTGTCGTCAGTCGTTCCCGCCGGGCTCCACGAGCGCCGGTCGGCGGGGGTCGTCGGCGCGTACCACCACGTCGGCGAAGCTCGCCGGGACGACCTCCTCGGCGTACCTGTCGAAGGCCGGCAGCGTCCACTCCTGGGCTGGTTCGGTGCGTCGGCGCAGCGCCGCCGGGGACAGCTCCAGGTGGACGGTGACGTCGAAGGGCAGACCGCCGCCGAGCAGCAGCGAGCCGCTGACCAGGACGACGCCGCCGGGCGCGAGGTCGACGTAGCGGGCGCGACTGGCCCGGTCGGCGTCGGCGTCCCAGAGCGACGGGAGGAGCCGGCCGGTGCCGCCCGGACCGGCCGGGTCGAGCACCTCCCGGCGCAGCCCGGCCTCGTCGACCCAGGCCTCGTAGAAGGAGTCCGGGTTGGTACGGCCCAGCTCGAAACGCAGCGACGCGGGGCGGAGGAAGTCGGTGGCGCGGACGTGCAGCACCGGGTGGCCCTGGGCGCGCAGCGGGTCGACGAGCGCCGCGGCCAGCTCGTCGGCGCCGGCAGCGGGGCGCCGTCCACTGCCACCCGCAGCCGCGCGGGCCCGGCGGCGGAGGTCGCGGCGCGGGTCGCCGCGTCGGCCAGCCGGCCGGTCAGCTCGGTGACGAGCAGGTCGGGCGAGATGGGGCGGATGCGCACCCGACCATCCTGCCCCGCGCCGAACGCGTCGGTGCCGCCGGTCAGCCGCTGCGGTCGATGGTGACCCGGGCGTCGTCGGCCAACCGGTAGCCCACGCCGTAGACGGTGGTGACCAGCGGGACGTCCACGCCGACCTTGCCGCGCAGCCGACGCACGTGCACGTCGACGGTGCGCACACCCGCGTGCTCGTAGCCCCAGACGGCGTTGAGCAGTTGCAGCCGGGTGAACACCCGGCGCGGGTGGGCGACCAGGTGCAGCAGCAGGTCGAACTCCAGCCGGGTCAGCGGCAGCGGCTCCTCGTCGCGCAGCACCGAACGCGACGAGGCGAGGATGTGCAGCGCGGGAATGGTCGGGCTGATCGAACGGGCCGGCGACCGGCTGGCGGGCGGCTGGTCGGGACGGCGTTCGGCCGGGACCGAACCGATGATCACGCCTTCGCCCCGCTCCAGCATCTCGCGAGCGGCCTCCAGCAGCCGACGTGCCGCCGGGGTCAGCGACTCCTCACAGGCCAGCGGGATGGACAGCGTCACGGTGAGCACGGGCGCGGCGGTGTTCGCCGGGCGACGCTGGCCGCCGGGAGGTCGACCGGGCACCGCGGGTTGGGACGTATGCCATCCGGCGCGCGACGAGGCAGGGCTGACCGACATGGTCCTCCTTGGGCTGGTCCGGGTATCTCCCCACGGCCCGGGACGCCGCTTCATCGATGCTTCCCGGCGCCTGGGCGAGGGTCAAGAGGCGGCTGCGTTGCATGAATGTGACAATTGACGAACACATCGGAGCCAGATGCTCGCTCTGCGTACGAGGCCTGATGATTACAGCAGAGTCGTCGAGATGCCCCGATACGGGGGTCCCCGACCGGTTCACCAGGCCTGCCACATCGCCGCCGGACCAGCGCTCAGCTGCTGTGATCCACGCTGATCGGGGCCTCGTCGGCCAGCCGGTAACCGACCCCGTAGACGGTGGTGACCACGTCCGAGTCGGCCAGCTTGGCGCGCAGCCGGCGGACGTGCACGTCCACCGTCCGGGCCACCGCGTGCTCGTAGCCCCAGACGCTGGACAGCAGTTGCAGACGCGTGAAGACCCGGCGGGGCCGCTCCGCCAGGAACAGCAGCAGCTCGTACTCGATGCGGGTCAGCGGAATGATCCGGTCTCCCCGGCGGACCATCCGCGAGCCGGCCAGGATGCGGACGTGGTCCGCCTCGGTGGACGGCTCGGTGGACGGCTCGGCGGCGGGGCGCGGGGCCGGTCGCGGCCCCGGGACGGTGTCCTCCACGGCTCGCAGCTCACCCTCGCCCGACTCGGCCAGCTCGCCGAGCAGTTGCACCAGTCGGGCCAGCCGGGGGCTCAGCGGCCCTGGGACGAGGTCGAGGGTGATGGTCAGGGTCGGGCCGGTGCGCGGACGGGCCGGGCGCACCCCTGGGTGGCGGCGCGTGGGGATGGCGACGACGGACATGGTGCCTCCTGAGTGGCGGTACGCCCGCCACGCCGGGTGTGGCGTGACGGTCAGTGGCGCGCCCACCCGGCGTTGACCGGGGACGCGAGGGGAGAGGGGTGGTGCAGGGGGGTCGGGCCGAGGGCCGGCAGGCCGGCGATCCGCCAGGCCGCGAACCCACCGACCACATCGGTGGCCCGGTGCAGGCCGACGTCCTGCAACGCGGCGGCGGCCAACGACGAGGTGTAGCCCTCCTGGCAGAGGATCATCACCGGTACGTCGTAGTCGACGGCCTGCGGCAGCCGGGCCGGGCACCGTGGGTCGAAGCGCCACTCCAGCACGTTGCGCTCGACGATGAGCGAGCCCGGCACCACGCCGTGCGCGGCCCGCTGCGCGGCCGGGCGGATGTCGACCAGCAGCGCTCCGGTCCGGTACGCCAGGTGCGCCCGTTCCGGGTCCAGCCGGTGCAGTCGGGCCCGCGCGGCGGCCAGGATCTCGTCGATGCCCCGGGAGCCCGGCGGCGGCACGGGGGCGGGACAGTGCTCGGCGGTTATCTGCATTCTCGGTTCCTTCCGGGTGACAGGGGATCTCGGTGCGCGCGACTACCAGGACCGGCCGGCCTCGGCGACCTCGGCGACCCGCAGCCGCCCGTCCACGAGGTGGTAGCGGGTCATCCGCAGCAGCGCCGGCCGGTAGACGTGCACGCTGACCGCCGGCTCCGCGCCCCGGTTGGTCACCTGGTGCACGTGCCGGGGGCCGAAGCGGCGGCCGGCGCCGGCGGGCAGCAGTCGGGGGCGTAGTCGGCCGGCGCTGACCGTCTCCTCGGTGAGCGTGCCGCTGACCACCCGGAACGCGCCGGAGGAGCCGCCGTGGTCGTGCAGGTCGGTGCCCTGCCCCGGCAGCCAGCTCAGCGCCCACACCTCGTGCTCGTCGGTGACGGCGAGGCGGGCGTACCAGCGCTCGGCGGGGTCGAAACGCAGCGCGACCGGCCAGCCGGACAGGTCGGCCCACCCGGCGGCAACGGTGAGCAGGTCGGGCTCCGGACGGTGGTGCGTCATGGCGGTTCCTCGCGGGTCGTTCGGCGGGGTGCTCTCGTACTCTAGACGGCAAAGCCTATAGGTTTAGTAGGTAATACCGCCTGTTGGGACGCGGGTCAGCCGAACGGGTGAATCAGCGCAGCACCGGCGGGTCCGCCCGGTAGCCCGGCAGCGAGGGCCAGCGCACTGTCAACACCACCGACGCGCGCTCGGCGAACCAGGAGTGGTCCACCCCACGGGCCCACACCACGTAGTCGCCGGGCTCGGCCAGCCGGACCGTCCGGTCCGGCAACTCCACCCGGAAACACCCCTCGACGAGTACGAGCAGAGTGGTGCGTACCTCGCCGGTCGCCCACCGCGACCGGGCCTGCCCGGGCGGATGCACGCCCCACTTCACCTCGACGTCGGTGCTGTGCCGGATCTCCCCCGGCGGCGCGAAGTGCCCGAGCAGCCAACCGGCGTTGGTGGCACCGTCGACGCCCGCGTTGCCCACGTACACCGTCTCACCCATCGGACCCTCCCCCAGCGCACCGGCCGAGCAACCTATCAGGGCTCCTGCGACTAGCCTGGGGCGGTGACCGAGGACCTCGACGCCGAGACCCTGGCGTTCGCGCACCGCATGTTCGACCTCGCCCGGGCCGGCGCCACGGAGGAACTGGCGGCACAGCTCGACGCCGGTCTGCCGGTCAACCTCACCAACGACAAGGGCGACACGCTGCTCATCCTGGCCGCGTACCACGCCCACCCGGACACCGTTGCCGCCCTGCTCAGTCGCGGGGCCGACCACTCCCGGGCCAACGACCGGGGGCAGACCGCGTTGGCCGCGGCGGTCTTCCGCAGCAGCACCGAAGCGGTCCGCGCGCTCCTCGCCGCCGGTGCGGACCCGGCACACGGCAACCCGTCGGCCATCGAGACCGCGCACTTCTTCGAGCTGCCGGAGATGACGGCGCTGCTGCGCGTCGGCTGACACCGGCACGGCCTGCCGGTATACAGGGTCGGTGGAAGATCCCCTGCCGGAGCAGATGCGGGCCGCCGGCACCGCGCTGCTGACCGCGCTCGACCCCGCCGCCCGCGAGAACGCCGTGCACTCGTTCGACGACGAGGCGGCCCGACGCTGGCTGGAATACCGGCCCCGACCCCGACCGGGCGTCTGCCTCGCCGAGCTCGACGTCGTCGCCCGCAAGGCCGCGCACCGGCTGCTGGCCACCGCGCTCAGCCCCTCGGCGTACGCGCAGGCGATGGCGATCATCGCGCTGGAGGAGGTGCTGGACCGGGCCGAGGACTGGCAGCGCGGGCGGCACAGCGGCGACTACTGGGTGGCCGTGTTCGGCGACCCGGCGCGCGACGACCGCTGGGCGTGGCGACTCGAAGGGCACCACCTGTCGGTGAACATGACAGTGGTGGACGGTCAGGTCTCCCCCGCGCCGATCTTCTTCGGCGCCAACCCGGCAGCGGTCCGCTACGCCGGCCGGCCGGTCTCCCGCCCACTCGGCGTCGAGGAGGACCTGGCCCGAGCCCTGCTCGACGCGCTGGGCCCGGCCGAACGGGCCGCCGCGATCATCGCCGACGAGGCGCCGGCGGACATCATCAGTGCCACCCGTGGGCGGGTCGACGCGCCACTGGAGCCCCTCGGCGTACCGGCGGAGAGGCTGGGAGCCACCGGCCGCGCGCTGCTCGACCAGGTCGTCGCGCTCTACCTCGACCGGCTGCCGCCCGAGCTGGCCACCCGGGAGGCGGCTCGACTGGACGCCGGCCCGCTGCACTTCGCCTGGGCCGGCCCGACCCACCCCGGGCGGCGGCACTACTACCGGGTGCAGGGCGACGACCTGCTGATCGAGTACGACAACACCAGCGCCGACGGCAACCACGCGCACACGGTGCTACGCCGCCCCGCCAGCGACTTCGGCGCCGACGTCCTGGCCACCCACCACCAGTCCCACCCCCACTAACCCCACCCCACCCCGCGCCCCGCCCCGTCGATCTTGCAGTTTCGGTGGTCGAATTGCCCAGGTGGACGGCTTTTGCGAGCGCCGGAAGTGCAAGATCGACGGGGGTGAGGGTCGAGGGCGGGTGGCTTCGTTGCCCGACGCGGTTGGCCAGCCGCAGGCCAGACGTGTCGAACGGACCGGCTCGCCGGTCGGGTCAGGGGCGGGCGACCTCGCCGCTGGAGCCGGCGAGCGCGTCCAGGCCGCCGGCCTCGGCGCGACCGCTGTCGAACTGCCGCATCAGCCGGGCGCCCAGGTGCACGCCGACCCCGCCGACGGCCAGCGCGACCAGCTCGGTCACCAGGATCGCGACCGACGCGCCGCGCTGCGGGGAGTGGGACCGGACCAGCGAGGTGAGCAGGAACATGGCGGCCATCACCGCGTTCACCAGGTTGAAGGCGATCGCGGTACGGCGGGTACGGTCGCCGGGCACGTCCCACAGGTCGACCATGCCGGCCACGGCGGTCAGCGCGGCGGCGACGAGCGCGGCGACGCCGGTCCAGTAGCCGACCTCGCCGAGGAACGCGGGCCCGCCGACCACGTCGGTGAGGTCGAAGACGGCGGCGCTGACGAAGAGCCCGAGCGGGAACGTCACAAGCATCGGTTGGATGGGGTGCCCCTGCACCCGCAGCCGGCTCTGCATCGGTCCTCCCCCGGGTCGGCGCAGCTCACCTGACCAGAGTGCTACCCGGGGCCGGTCGAGGCGAAACGATGCCGCCCGACTCGCCGGTGGCAGGGAGAACGGGCACCGTGGCCGCCGCCGGCCGAGGCCGAATGGCCAGACCGGCGGGTGATCGACTCGGGTTTCAGGAAGTCGGGGCGTCCGCCGGCCCGTAACACCGCGAGTTCCAGGAACCCGACTCGATCACGGCACCAACGCGGCCAACACGGCCCGAGCGGCCGGGGTCAGTTGTCGCGTTGGCGGGAGACCGTCCGGACCAGTCGCTCGGCCACCTCGCGCAGCGGGATGTCCAGCGACGACGCGGCGGCCCGCAGCACCTCGAGGGCTTCGGCCGGCGGGCACCCGCGCTGCGTCATGATCACGCCGACGGCCTGGCCCACCACCCCCTCGTGCAGGAGCGAGGCGTCGCGTTCACCGGCGATGGTGAGCTGCCGGCTGCGGTCACGGACGGCGGCGAGGAGCAGGCCGGCGTGTTCGGCGAGCAGCATCGCGGTCAACTGGTGTTGCGGGGTCAACAGGTCCGGGGCGGCGGCGTACAGGTTGATCGCGCCGATCACCTGGTCGTCGATGTCGACCGGCGCGGAGATCACCCCCCGGACGCCGAGGTCGCGGGCGCGCGCCGTCCAGGCCGGCCAGCGGGGCTCACCGGCCAGGTCGGCGGCGAGGATCATCTCGCGACGGTGGATCGCGCTCATCGCCGGCGAGTCCGGTCCGTGACGCAGGTCGTCCAGCCCGGCCAGACCCTCGTCCGAGGCGGCCACCCCGGCCGGCTCGCCGGCCCGCAGGGCGGTGAACCCGCACCAGCGCACGCCGGCGACCGCGTCCCGGGTGACCCGGACCAGCGCCAGCAGCGCCTCATCAAAATCGGTCAGGGCGATCAACCCGGCGGTCAGCTCCCGTAACAGCGCGGCTGCTTCCAGGACGCCGAGGGTCTGCACCACCGGTTCCCGCGTGTCGAGGTTCACCGGTTCGCAGCCTCCGTGCCGTTTCGCGCCTGCCCGGCAAGCATCGTCACCTGTGTCATCGTCTGCTCTCTCCCGACTCGACCGACCAGCCCTACTACCCTGGGAAACCGTGGTCGAAACGGCGTAAATCGGGGCCCCTGCCGCACGCGGACGCGCGATCTCGGGGCCCCGACGGTGTACGTCAGCGCGGGGCGCCGCTGAGCCGCCGCCCGATCGACGCGATCAGACGGTCGAGCTCGGAGCCGAACGGGTTGTCGTGCACCAGGTACGTCCAGGTGGCGGTGGGCCGGACCAGGGTGCCGTCGTCGGGCTGCCAGTCCTCATCGAATTCGGTCTCGGTGAAGGTGGCGATGGTGCGGGCCTCGATCTCCGGGATCAGGTCGTTGAACGCCGGCACGGCGGCCCGGTGGAACTCGTCGAGCGGGTCGAGGCGGCCGAGCGCGCGCAGGTGCACGCCCTCGCGGACCTCCGACAGCTCGGCCAGGTGCTCGGCCCAGAGCCGGTCCAGGTGGTAGAGCGCGATCGACCGGGCGGCACGGGCGAGCAGGTCCTCGTCCATCTCGCCGGCCTTCTCGGGCTCCTTCTCGAGCAGCATCACCGCGGCCACGTCGCTGGTCAGCAGCCGCTCCCGGCGTGCGGCGAGGGCCTTGCGCTGCTGCTCGATCACCACGCTGTAGCGCCAGGTGTTGCGGTGGATCTCGTGGTTGACGCCCTCGGCGACCCGCTGGGCGTGCTCCACCGCGTAGTCGACCTGCTCGTCGGTCACCAGACCGTCGGCGTTCATCCGCGGCGAGGCCGGCACCGAGTCGGCGGCGTGCCGGACGACGAGGTCGTCCTCCAGGCTGACCAGGAAGACCGAGCCACCCGGGTCGCCCTGCCGGCCGGCCCGACCGCGCAGCTGGTCGTCCACGCGGCGGCTGTCGTGCCGACCGCTGCCGATCACGTAGAGCCCGCCCAGCCCGGCGACTCGCTCCTGGTCGGTCTGGTCGCTGCCGCCGAGGCGGATGTCGACACCCCGGCCGGCCATCTGGGTGGAGACGGTCACCGCGCCGTACGCGCCGGCCTCGGCGATGATCGCCGCTTCCTCGTCGTCGTTCTTGGCGTTGAGCACGACGCAGGGCACTCCGGCGGCGTTCAGCCCGGCGGCCAACCCCTCGGACTCCTTGACGTCCAGGGTGCCGATCAGCATCGGTCGCCCCTTGGCGTGCCAGCGCTGGATCTCGTCGATCAGCGCCTCGTCCTTCTCCGCCCGGGTGGCGTAGATGCGGTCCGGCTCGTCCTCGCGGATGCACGGGGTGTTCGGCGGGATCACCGCGACCTCGAGGCCGAAGAACTCCCGCAGCTGGTCGCCGACCAGCACCGCGGTGGCGGTCATGCCGCAGACCTTCGGGTAGAGCGCGATGTACGCCTGCATGGCGATGGTGCCGAGCACCTCGCCCTCGGCGGTGGCGTCCAGCCCCTCCTTGGCCTCGACCGCGGCCTGGAGGCCGTCCGGCCAGCGGCGGCGCTGGGCCACCCGGCCGCGCATCTCGTCGACCAGCTCGACCGAGCCGTCCCGGACGATGTAATCCACGTCGCGGTGCAGCAGGGCGTGCGCGTGCAGCGCCACGTTGACCGCGGAGAGCTGCTCGACGTGCTCCTCGTCGTACAGGTCGATGCCGAGCTTGGCCTCGATGGCGGCCAGGCCGGCGGAGGTGAACGCCACGCTCCGCCCGTCCTCCGCGACCGTGTAGTGCTTGCCCTTGCGCAGGCCACGGACCAGCGCGGCGGCGGCGTGCACCGGGTCCTGCTCGCCCGGCACCGCGCCGGCCAGGACCATCGGCACCCGGGCCTCGTCGATCATGATCGAGTCGGCCTCGTCGACGATGGCCGTGGTCAGCGCGGGCTGCACCCGGTCTTCCACGTCGGTGACCAGCTGGTCGCGCAGGTAGTCGAAGCCCGCCTCGCTGACCGAGACGTAGGTGACGTCGCAGGCGTACGCGTCGCGCCGCTCCTGCGGGGTGGAGGCCTCGTTGACCCAGCCGACGGTGAGGCCGAGCAGGGTGTAGACCGGCTCCATCCACTGGGCGTCGCGGCGGGCCAGGTAGTCGTTGATGGTGAGCACGTGCACCGGACCGTTGCCGAGCCGGACGTGCCCGTACGCGGCGATCGTGGCGGTCAGTGTCTTGCCCTCACCGGTGGCCATCTCGGCGACCTTGCCGGAGAGCAGCGACATCGCGCCGAGCAGCTGCACGTCGTACGGCCGCTGGTCGAGGCCACGGCGGGCGGCCTCGCGGCCGACGGCGCAGATCTCCTCGTAACCGGCGGCGGCGCCCGCGGCCTCGGTCAGCTCGGCGTCGTCGAGCGCGGTGAGATCAGCCTCGCGCGCCTCGATCGCCGGGAGCAGTTTCTCCAGCGGAGCAAGATCCACGGTCGAGCCGGGGCGCTGGAGGAACCGCCGGAACTTGCTCTTGAACCGTTGCGACACACCCATGAGCGGCAACGGTACGCGATTCCGGGCGGCGCGCGCGGCCCGGCCGCCCGGCAAGTCCACCTTCCTGGGGCGGAGTCAGCCGACCAGCAGCTGGTGACTGGCGAGCTCCCGGTACAGCGGGTCGGTGGCGGTCAGTTCGGCGTGGGTGCCCACGGCCACCACCCGGCCGCCGTCGAGGACGACGATCTGGTCGGCGTCGACCACTGTGGCGAGCCGGTGCGCCACGATCAACAGCGTCCGGCGGACGGCCACGGCGTCGATGGCGCGGCGCAGCGCGACCTCGTTGCGGGAGTCGAGGTTGCTCGTCGGCTCGTCGAGCAGCAGCACCGGTGGGCCGGCGAGCAGCGCGCGGGCGATGGCCAGTCGCTGTCGCTCACCCCCGGAGAGCAGGACGCCACCCTCCCCCACCTGCACGTCGAGGCCCTGCGGGGTGCGCTGCGCCAGGTGGCCCAGGTTGACCTCGTCGAGGACCTCGCGCAGCCGGTCGTCGGTGGCGTCCGGGGTGGCGATCAGCAGGTTCTCCCGCAGCGTGCCGGCCAGCACGGGGGCCTCCTGCTCGACGTAGCCGAGCCGGGCCCGCAGCGCGTCGCGGGGCAGGTCCCGTACGTCGTTGCCGTCGAGTCGGATCGCGCCGGCGCTCACCTCGTAGAAGCGCTCGACAAGGGCCAGCAGTGTGGACTTGCCGGCTCCGGAGGGGCCGACCAGCGCGGTCCGGGTGCCGGCGGGGACCGCGAAGCTGACCTCGTGCAGCACCGGCTCGCCGCCCGGGTAGCCGAAGCCCACCCGGTCGAACTCGATCATCGGGGTCGGACGGCGCGGGGTCACCGTCGCGGCGGCGGGCGCCGGCCGGTCGTCCGCGCCCTCCGCCGGCACGGCGAGGATCTCCTCGATCCGCTGGAGGGCGCCCAGGCCGGACTGCAACTGGGTGTACGCCCGCAGCACCTGGCCCAGCGGCAGCGCCAGGAGGAACAGGTACATGACGAACGCGACCAGGTCGCCGACGGAGATCGCCCCGGCGGCGACCCGCGCCCCGCCGATGCCGAGCACCAGCAGGAACGCGCCCTGCACGGTGACCGAGCCGATCGGGCCGACCAGCGCCTGCACCCGGGCCACCCGCAGGCCGGCCTCGTACGCCTCCCGGGCGCTGCCGGTGACGGTCTCCGTCTCCCGGGTCTCGGCGCGGCTGGCCCGGATGGTCCGGGCCGCCGAGATGGCCCGCTCCACCGCCGAGGTCATCTCGCCGATCCGCTCCTGCGCGACCCGGGCCAGCGTCCGGACCCGGCGGGCGAAGGTGGCGGCGAAGGCCAGCCCCAGCGCCACCCCGAGCAGGGTGACGCCGAACAGCAGCGGGTCGAGCAGCACCATGGCCGTGCCGGCGCCGACCACCGTCACCGCCCCGGTGACCGTCTCGAACAGCCCGGAGGTGACGACCGCGCGCAGCAGAGTGGTGTCCGAGCCGACCCGGGAGAGCAGGTCGCCGGTGCGTCGGCTGTCGTACTCGGCGATGGGCAGCCGCAGCAGGTGGCCGGCGAGCCGGCGCCGGGTGCCCAGCACCAGCCCTTCGGCGGTGCGTTGCAGCAGGTAGTCGCGCAGCCCGCCGATGGCCGCGCCGAGCACCACGAGCGCCACCAGCACCGCCACCAGCCGGGACACTCCCTGCTCGGCGCCGATCCGGTCGAGCACCGACCGGGTGAGCAGCGGCTGCGCCAGCGACGCCGCCGAGCCGATCAGCGACAGCGCGCCCACCACGACCAGGGTGCCGCGGTGCTCCCGCAGGTACGGCAGCAACGCGGCCAGGCCGACCGACCGGCCCTCGGGAGTGCCGCCGACCGGCCGGTCGGTCGAGGTGTCGCCGGGAGCCGGCCGGTCCTGCGGGGTGCTCATGCCGCGAACGGTAGTCGGCGGTGGCACGCGGCGAAGGCGGGTCAGGCGGCCAGCACCACCTGGAGTTCCTGGCGGCGACGCTCGGCCAGGTCGGTGAGGAGGGCCGGCGCCTCGTCGAACGGCACCACCGCCGAGACGAGGTGCTTGCGGATCGCGTCCCCGTACGTCCGGAGCAGGTCGACGGTCTCGGCGGAGAGCCGTTCGCGGTCCCAGGTGGGCGCGAGCCCGCGCGGCACCCGACCGATCTGTGCGCAGCGCAGCGACAGCCCGTTGTGGTGGAACTCCTCACCGAGGCGGACCGCGTCCGCGCCGCCCTGGTAGAAGGCGAGGTCGATGACGGTGCCCTGGGGCCGCAGCAGCCGCAGGGCGAGGTGCAGCGCCCACGCCTGCCCCCGGCACTGGAACACCACGTCGGCGCCCCGGTCGCCGGCGGTGTGCGCCCAGCGGGTCTTGAGCACGACCGCTGGGTCGTCCGCGTCGGGGTCGAGGGTCTCCAGGCCGAGCGCCTCGGCTACCTGACGGCGGTGCGGGGTGGGGTCGAGCACCACCACCGACGCGGCGCCGTTGCGCCTGGCGAACAACGCCGTCAGCAGCGCCACGACACCGGCGCCGACGACGGCGACCCGTCGCCCGCGTACCCCGTCGCCGAGCGCGCGGACGTCGGTGCCGTGCAGGTCGGCGGCGGCGTGCAGCAGACCGTTGGCGCAGATCGGGCCCATGTGCGCGACGTAGACGCCGAGCAGCGGGTCCAGGTCGTCGGGCAGCGCCACGAACCGCTCGGCGACCGGGTCGGCCAGCCAGCCGGTGCGGTGCCCGTACGTCATCGCGCCGACAGTGCCCACCGCGATGGCCGGGGTCTCGCTCTCCACCACCCGGCCGACCTGCATGTAGCCGAGTCTGGTCACCGGGTACGGCGTGCTGGCTTCGCCCGGCTGGAACAGCCCCAGGTCGGCGTTCCAGGTGACGTTGAGGTACGGGTTCGTGCCCTTGACGTAGCTCAGCTCGGTGCCGGCGGAGACGCCACTGAACAGCGTCTCGACCCGGAACGTGCCGGGGCGCAGCGGCGCGGCGTCCTGCTCGACGAGGTCGACCCGGCCGGGGCCGGTGACCACCACGACCTTGTCACGCATCGACTGTCACCCCGGTGGCGAGCACCGCCGGCGCGGTCGCGGTGGCGAGCCGCACTGTCGTGCCGGTACGGGCCGAGTCGGCCACCGCGAGGGCCAGGCGCTGGGTGGCGAGCGCCTCGGCGTACGGGACGCGCACGTCGTCGCCGATGCCGCGGACGGCGTCGACGAAGGCGCGGTCCACCGCCACCCGGGCGGCTTCCGGGTCGGCGGGTACGTGTCGTTCGCCGTCGGCGTCGCGGATCGTCAGCCCGTCCTCGGTGATCGCGAGGGCCAGCCCGTCGGCGAGGATCTCCAGGCCGGCGCGGTGCTTCCAGCCGAGGACGCAGGCGGCGCTGAGCGTGCCGACAGCGCCGTCGGCGAAGCGCAGCGCGGCGGTGGTCACCGAGTCGATGTCGGCGCCGTCGACAGGCGGCGGTGTGCCGTTGCCGTACGCGGTGACCTCGGTCACCTCGCCGGCCAGTACGCGGATCAGGTCGAGCACGTGGGCGGCCTGCTCGACCACCGGGCCCCCGGAGCGGTCCCGCCGCGACCACCACGCCACCGGGGGCACCTTGTCGAGCCAGGCGCCGCTGACCATCCGCACCGGACGGTCGGCGAGCAGGTCGCGGGCCTGGTCGAGCACGCTCAGGTAGCGCCAGTGGTGCCCTACGGCGGTGCGCAGCCCACGCTGGGCGATCAGGTCGCCGATGCGCTCGGCGGTGCTCAGGTCGACCGCGACGGGCTTCTCCACGAACATCGGCACCCCCGCCTCGATCACCGCCTCCTCGGCGGGGCCGTGCGCGAACGGTGGCACGCAGACGTACACGGCGTCCAGGTTGGTGGCCAGCAGCTCGGCGACGTCGGCGCAGGCCCGCCCGCCGTGCTGCGCGGCCAGCGCGGTCGCCGCTTCCGGCGCCACGTCGGTGACCCCGACCAGCTCCACGTCGTCGAACCCGGCCAGCACCCGCGCGTGACGCTGGGCCACCCCGCCGGCTCCGACCAGACCCACCCGGCATTTCCGCATCCCGACACCCCTTCGAAGACTTTTCATCTGCGATGGGAGCAGTCCCCTGGGGTGTGCGCAATCAAACGTTCATCCCCCGGGAACGAATTGTCGTCACCTCCGTGATCAAGCTGTTGCCGAGAATGCGGTTAGCGCGTGATGAGGAATGGGAACAACCAATTTCGGTTTTTCCACGCACGAACGGAGGGGTGCCCGTGCGGGATACGACATCGAGCGTGTCACCGGTGGTGGAGGCGTGGGCCACGTACCGGACGACGTCGGCGGCGGACTGGCCGACACGTCGGCTGATGCGTGCCAAGGGTGACACCCGGGTCAGCGTGGTGCTGCCGGCGCGAAACGAGGAGGCCACCGTCGGCGCGATCGTGTCGACGATCCGGGAGCACCTGATGGATCGGGTCGCCCTGGTGGACGAGCTGATCGTGGTGGACTCCCGCTCGACGGACCGGACCGCGCAGGTGGCCCGCGCCGCCGGCGCGGAGGTGGTCAGCCAGGACGAGATGACCCGGGGGTTGCCCCGGCTCACCGGCAAGGGCGACGCGCTCTGGGCCGGGCTGGCCGCCGCCGAGGGCGACGTGGTGGCGTTCATCGACGCCGACCTGCGGGAGTTCCGGCCGCACTTCGTGAGCGGGTTGCTCGGCCCGCTGCTGACCGACCCGTCGGTCGACTTCGTGAAGGGCTTCTACCACCGGCCCCTGGTGGGCACCGCCAGCGTGGAGCAGGACGGCGGTGGCCGGGTGACCGAGTTGATGGCCCGACCGCTGCTCAACCTCTTCTGGCCGGAGCTGGCCGGCTTCGTGCAGCCGCTCGCCGGCGAGTACGCGGGCCGCCGCGACGTGCTGGCCCAGGTGCCGTTCGTCTCCGGGTACGGCGTGGAGACGGCCATGATGATCGACCTGCTCGACCTGGTCGGCCTGGACGCGCTGGCGCAGGTCGACCTCGGTGAGCGCAAGCACCGGCACCAGGACACCGCGGCCCTGGGCCGGATGTCCGCGCAGATCATGTTGACCGCTTGGTCCCGGCTGCAACGACGCGGCTGGGCGACCCCCGGGTTCACGCCGGAGGCGCTGCTGACGCAGTTCCGTCGCGGTGGTTCGGACACTCTGCCGAACCTGGACCGCGAGATCGTGGTCAGCGACGTGTCCATCGAGGAGCGCCCACCGTTGGCCGAACTGCGCCACCGGGTGCCCCGTCGCCGGGTGGCCGCCGCGTGAGCGCGAGCGAGCCGATCGTGCGAGCCCAGCGGTCGCGAACCGGAGACACAGCCGCGAGGAAGGGACGAGCCCGATGAGCCTCACCGTGCTGATGAACGCCGGCCCGTGGCTGTCGGTGCCACCGCCGGGCTACGGCGGCATCGAGAACGTGATCGCCACGCTGGTGCCGGAGTTGCGGCGGCTCGGCGTACGGGTGGTGCTCGCCTCGGTGGGCAGCAGCACCCTGCCGGTGGACGAGCAGGTCTCGGTCTTCGCCGACGGGCAGTTCGCGGCGTTGCAGCGGCCGTACAACCAGGTCTGCGGAATCGCCCAGGCGCACCTGGCCGGGGTGGTCCGTGAGCTGCACTCCCGCGACGACATCGACCTGGTGCACGATCACGTCGAGGCGGTCGGGCTGGCCACCCTCGCCGCGATGGGGCCCTCCGGGCCGCCGACCCTGCACACCCTGCACTGGGACCTGGCCAAGCACCCGGCGCTCTACGGCGGCCTGGACGGCGGCGACCGGGTCCGGGTCAACGGCGTCTCCGCGTCGCAGCTGGCCCGCGCCCCGCTGGCGCTGCGGGAGCACTCGGTGGGGCACGTGCACCTGTCCACGCCGCTCGCCGTCGACGCCGACCGGCGGCCCCGACCGGAGAAGGGCGAGCACCTGCTCATCCTGGGCCGGATCAACCCGGGCAAGGGGCAGGACGTGGGCGCCCGGCTCGCGCATCGGGTGGGTCTTCCGCTGGTGCTGGCCGGGCCCGTCGGCCCGTACCACCGGCCGGCCGACCTGGCCGCGGCCGGCGACGAGGCACGGCAGAACCCGGACGTGCGGTTCTTCCTCGACGAGGTGGCACCGCACGTCGACGGTGACCTGGTCCGCTGGGTCGGCACGGTGGCCGGCCAGGAGCGTGACGACCTGCTCGCCAGCGCCCGCGCGTCGCTGTTCCCGTTGCGGTGGGAGGAGCCGGGCGGCACGGCGGTGGTCGAGTCGCTCGCCCTGGGTACGCCTGTGGTGGCCACCTCCCGGGGTTGCCTGCCGGAGCTGATCGAGCACGGCCGCACCGGGCTGCTCACCACCGACGAGGAGGAGTTGGGCGATCTCATCCTCGCCGCCGAGCTGCTCGACCCGGACGAGTGCCGGCGGGTGGCAGCGCGGCGCTTCACCCCCGCGGTGATGGCCGAGCGTTACGTCGAGCTGTACGACCGGGTCCGGCAGTCGGCCCGCGCGCCCAGGCTGCTGCCGGCCTGAGCGACGGCGGGGCCGGGCGGTTTGTCGGCCGCGACAGCGGGTAGCCGGCAGCGCTCATGCCCGCCGCGCGACGAGGAGCCGGGAATGGTCGGACCGATGGCGCACTCCCGGGCCCGGCCCAACCCGGCCGACGGCAAACCGCCGGTCCGTCGCGCGGCGGCGACGGTGGGGGTGCTGTTCCTGCTGGTCGGCGCGCTGGGCTTCGTACCGGGGATCACCAGCGGCATGGATGCGCTGCGCTTCGCCGGCCACGACTCGGGCGCGTTCCTGTTCGGCGTGTTCCAGGTGTCGGTGCTGCACAACCTGGTGCACCTGGCGTACGGGGTGGCGGGTCTGCTGCTGGCCCGGACGGTCACCGGCGCTCGGGCGTTCCTGATCGGCGGCGGCGCGGTCTACCTGGTGCTCTGGCTCTACGGGCTGGCGGTGGATCACGACACCGGGGCGAACGTGCTACCTGTCAACGCCGCCGACGGCTGGCTGCACCTGGGGCTCGGCGTCGGCATGATCGCTCTGGGCGTCCTGACCGGCCGACCCCGTCGCTGACCGGCCGACCCTGACCGCCGGCCCATGCCTGACCTGGTGTTGCGGGGCGTGACGTGCCTCGCCCCGCCGTCGGTCCGGTTTGATCGGGAACGGCCTCGGGTAGTTGGCAGATCCCGACCCAGCGTTGAATTGAGGCACCTGATGTCGAGCCGGATCACCTGCGAGGTGCGCACCACGGCACCGGTGGCGGTCGTTCGGCTGGCCGGCACGCTGCACCTGGGCACCATGCGCTCGGTGCACCACGCGCTGACCGAGGCGCTCGTCGACCAGCCGGAGGCGCTGGTTGTCGACATGGCCGAGGTGAACGTCGAGGACCGGTTGGCGCTGTCCGTCTTCGCCGCGACCGCCCGCCGGGCCGAGGAGTGGCCGGCCGTACCGGTGCTGCTCTGCGCCCCGTCGCCGATCGCCGCACGGTGGCTGGCCGAGTCGACCACGTGCCGGGTGCTCCCGGTGTCCGCGGACTGCGCGGAGGCGACCCGGTTGGCCCGCACGACGTCCGCGTTGCGGATGCGGGCTCGGTTGGAGCCGGTGGCCGGGCCTGCCGGCGGGCCCGGGAGCTGGTCACCGACGCGTGCGCGCGGTGGAACCTGCCCGACGCGTCCGGCCCGGCCGCGTTGGTGCTCAGCGAGCTGGTCGGCAACGTGGTGCGCCACGCCGGCACGCCGATGCAGGTGACGGTGACCCTGCGCCGACCGTATCTGCACCTGGCGGTGGTGGACGGCAGCAGCGCCCAGGCCCGCGCGGGCGGGACGGACCTGCACGCCGAGGGCGGGCGCGGGCTGATGCTGGTCCGGGAGCTGACCCAGCGGTGGGGCAGCGTGCCGGCCGGTCAGGGCAAGGCCGTCTGGGCGATGCTGCCGGCAACCTGAGCGTTCGAGGCGCTTGCGCCCGGTACCTGCGTTCTGACCGAAATTACCGCTCTGGCCTGGTTACATGGTGCGAGGGTCGGGTAGGCACGCCCGTCCTTTCTGCCGTCACGACGGGGTGAGCAGCCATGCCCAAGCGGGTAACCACGGAACCCGGTCGCGATCGGGGCCCGGCGATCCTGGCACCGGCCCGTTTCGGGGGGTTCCCGGGAGCGGTACGGGCACCGGTCCCCGGCAACTCGTTGATCAAGTTCCTCGCCACGACCGACCACAAGCAGATCGGCGTGCTGTATCTGCTGACCTCGTTCGGGTTCTTCCTGCTGGCCGGGCTCCAGGCGATGCTGATGCGCGCCGAGCTGGCCCGCCCGGGCATGCAGTTCCTCTCCTCCGAGCAGTACAACCAGCTCTTCACCTCGCACGGGGCGGTGATGCTGCTGCTGTTCGCCACGCCCGCCGCGTTCGGGTTCGCCAACTACATCGTGCCGATCCAGATCGGCGCGCCGGACGTGTCGTTCCCCCGCCTCAACGCCCTCGCCTACTGGCTGTACCTCTTCGGCGGCCTCCTGGTGGTCAGCGGCTTCCTCGCCCCCGGCGGCTCGGCGGACTTCGGCTGGACCGCGTACAGCCCTCTCAGCAGCGTCGAGAACAGCCCTGGCGTGGGCGCGAACATGTGGGTCATCGGGCTGGTCGTCTCCGGGCTCGGCACCATCCTCGGCGCGGTCAACCTGATCACCACGATCCTCACCCTGCGCGCGCCCGGCATGACCATGTTCCGGATGCCGATCTTCACCTGGAACATGCTGTTCACCAGCGTGCTGGTGATCCTCGTCTTCCCGCTGCTGGCCGCCGCGCTGCTGGCGCTCTCCGCCGACCGGTTGCTCAATGCGCACGTGTACGACGCTGCCACCGGCGGCCCGATGCTCTGGCAGCACCTCTTCTGGTTCTTCGGCCACCCCGAGGTGTACATCATCGCGTTGCCGTTCTTCGGCATCATCACCGAGATCATCCCGGTGTTCTCCCGCAAGCCGCTCTTCGGCTACACCGGGATCGTGCTGGCCACCATCGCCATCACCGTGTTGTCCATGACGGTCTGGGCGCACCACATGTTCGCCACCGGCCAGGTGCTGCTGCCGTTCTTCAGCATCCTGAGCTACCTGATCGCGGTGCCGACCGGCGTGAAGTTCTTCAACTGGATCGGCACCATGTGGAAGGGGCAGCTCACCTTCGAGACGCCGATGCTGTTCGCCATCGGCTTCCTGGTCACCTTCCTGCTCGGCGGCCTCACCGGCGTCCTGCTGGCCAGCCCGCCGGTCGACTGGCACACCCACGACAGCTACTTCGTGGTGGCGCACTTCCACTACGTGGTGTTCGGCACCGTGGTCTTCGCCCTCTTCGGCGGCTACTACTTCTGGTGGCCCAAGATGACCGGGCGGCTGCTCGACGAACGGCTCGGCAAGGCGCACTTCTGGACCATGTTCATCGGCTTCCACGGCACCTTCCTCGTGCACCACTGGCTGGGCAGCGAGGGCATGCCACGCCGGTACGCCGACTACCTGCCCACCGACGGCTTCACCACCCTGAACACGATCTCCAGCATCTTCGCGTTCATCCTCGGCCTGTCCACCCTCTTCTTCATCTACAACGCCTGGAAGTCCTGGCGGTACGGGGCGGTGGTGACGGTGGACGACCCGTGGGGCTTCGGCAACTCCCTCGAATGGGCCACCACGTGCCCGCCGCCGCTGCGCAACTTCGACCGGATGCCCCGGATCCGGTCCGAGCGCCCCGCCTTCGACCTGAAGTACGGCCCACTCGTCGCCGATCTGGGCCGCGACCTGCCGCAGCGCACCACGAAGCCGCCGCAGCACTTCGCCGAGGAGCTGCGGACCGAGCACCACGTCCCGGAGTCGCCCTCCGCAGAGGGCGCGCACGGCGCCCGGGACGCGGTCGACTACCAGCCGGCGCCGCGCTCCGGCGCCCGGCCGGTGGACGTGCCGGAGCCCGAGGGCGTCCGCCGGCCGAGCTTCGAGGACAGCGACCCGCCGAAGGACGCCGAGGACGCGCCGAAGCCGCACGAGCGCTGGCGGCACCCGCACAGTGACGGCAACCCCGAAGAGCACTGACCTGGGGTACGCGTGCGCAAGGGCCGACACCCAACGGGGTGTCGGCCCTTTGCCCGTGTGTATGCCGTCGGTCCCAGCCGGCTGTTGTTCGTGTGGTCAGTCCCGGGCGGGCGCCAGGCCGGCGGCGGTGAGGGAACGGCGTACCGCGGGTTGGACCCGGGTCAGCCGCAGCGGCACCCCGGTCCGCTCCGCCGCGTCCCGCCCGGCCATCAGCGCGGCGATCCCACCGGCGTCGAAGCCACCCGCGCCGACCAGGTCGACGACCACCTCGCTGGGCTGGCCGGTGACCGCCTCCAGCATGGCCCGGCGCAGCTGGTCCGCGCCGTCGCGGTCGATCTCGCCGCCGACCTCGACGACCACCGTGTCGCCGTTCTGCTTGACCGAGATCCGGGTCTTGCCGGGGTCGGGTTCGGCGGCGCCGTTCTGCCAGGGCGGTGGCGCGTCGGCGAGCATCGCCTGACGCAGCCAGGTGAGCGCCCGCGACAGCAGCCGGGACACGTGCATCTGCGAGATGCCGAACCGGGCGGCGATCTCCGCCTGGGTCTGGTTGCCGTAGAAGCGCATCGCGAGGATCCGCCGCTCCCGCCAGGGCAGTCGGTGCAGCAGACCGCTCACCGTCACCCGGTCGTCGACCGACTCCAACGCGTTGTCCGACTCGCCGACCAGGTCACCGAACTCGGCCGAGCTCTCCCCGCCCACCGGCGCGTTGAGCGAGGCCGGGCTGTAGCCGGCCGCCGACTCGAGGGCGGCGAGAATCTCCTCCTCCGGGGTCTCGAGCCGGGCCGACAGCTCGGCCACCGACGGTGCCCGGGACAGCTCGCTGGTGAGTGCGGCGGTGGCCTGCCCCACCTCGAGGATCAGGTCCCGCAGCCGGCGGGGCACGTGCACGCCCCAGGTCCGGTCCCGGAAGTGCCGTTTGATCTCGCCCACGATGGTGATCGCGGCGTACGCGGTGAACGAGCCCCGTTCCGGGTCATAGCGGTCGACGGCGTTGACCAGCCCCAGCCGGGCCACCTGCTCCAGGTCTTCCAGTGGCTCCCCGCGCCCCCGGTACCGGCGGGCCAGCCGCCCGGCGAACGGCAGCGCGAAGCGGACCAGGTCGTCCCGAGCCTCCCCCCGCCGCTCCGGCGGGAGCCCGGCGATCCGGGCCGCGTACGCCATCGCCGCCGCGTCGAGATCCTCCAGACCTCGGTCGGTGGGTGGTGGTGTGGTCGTGGTCGTGCTCGTCTGTCCGAACATCCGCGCCTCCCTCAGGAAGGTCCCCCGCCCGGATCGGGAAACCGGTCGTGCGCGTGGTCGAGCCACGCACCGGGCCGGAAAGTGGGTCAGTGACTGGGATGCCAGCGGGCGACACCGCCTCTACGCAGCGCAATCAGGCCGTCGCAGTCAGCGATGTTCCCGCTCCGTAGGTACTCAATCACGGGACCCCGGGTTCGCGAGGATGTTTCGGCGTCCTCCGTCTCAGGAGACCAACAACCCCTGGTGGCCGCCGCTGTCGCGGAGCACGGAGAGGGCCTCGGCGACCCCCAGCGGAGGCGGCGCGGGCAGGTCGTACGGCTGGGCGCGCAGGACCTCGGTGGCCCGGCGGGTGGGCACCGAGGTGACCGGGTAGCCACGGGCGGTGGTGCGGTCCAGCGCCCGACGCCGCCGGCCGAACCCGGCCACGGCCAGCCACTGCGGCAGCCCGGCCAGCGCGGGCGAGCGCACCCCGGGCGGCTCGGGCAGCACGTCCACCGAGCTGAACGCCTCGCTGCCGGCCAGCCACCACTCGGCCTCGTCGACGCTGCGGCGGGTGGCGTTCTCACACCAGTACGGCACCAGCCCCGCCCGCACCACCTGCCACGGGTCGAGCAGCCGGCCGCACTCCACCACCAACCGGTCACCGGTCTTGCCGGCCCGCCGCAGCCACCGCCGGTACAGGTCGGCCACGCCCGCGCTCAGCGCCGCCGGCCGGGGCACCAACACCCGGTGCAGCGGGTGCTGGTGCCGGGCGGACCAGTCTCGCGCGGCCAGCTCGAAGCCCGAGTCGACGCCGTGCTCGGCGTACGCCGACGGTACGGACATCTCCGGCGGCTGCCACCGGGTCGCGTCGCCGCCGACAGAGCGCAGCACCTGCCGCAACGCGTGGCTGTCCGGGTGGAAGTCCACCGGGTCCAGCCCGCTGCCCGGGCAGCCGACCTGGAAGCTGTGCCCCGGCCCGCGCTCCAGCACCGGCCAGGTGCGCGCGTCGTGGACCAGCAGCACGGGGGCACCAGGCACCAGCCGATCGGCCAGGAACTGCGTGTACGCGGCCGGTAGGGCCCTCCACGCGGCGGTCAGCGACACCGTCGCCCCGGTCAACGCGCCACGGCTGGCCGGGCAGTGCACCTGGCGCAGGTGCAGGTCGGCGTTGCCGGCAAGCAGCCGGCTGGCGAGTGCGGCGCCATGCTCCACGGCGTCCGCCGGGCGGTCCACAGCGCCGTCGGACCAGTGCACGGTCATCTCGAAGCCCGCCGGCAGCCACGGCACGCCGAGGGCCACCGCGAGATGCGCCGCCGCGCCGTGCGGGGAGCCGACCACGACCCCGGAGTAGCGCCGGCGGGGGTACTGGTCGACGAACCAGCGGGCCACCCGGGCGGCGTCCACCTCGTCGAGCTGGGCCACTGTGAGCGCGACCCGGCCGGCGGCGCGGGTGACCGCGGCACGGCGCACCGGCTCGGGGGCGCCGGGGAACCGCGACGTCGGCCCGGTGTGCCCGAGGTCGGCGCAGTCGACCCCACGCAGCGCCCGGGCGGTGGCGGCGACCAGCACCCGGGCGGCGCTGCCCGCGGCCACGACCCGGTCGCCGGCCAGCCCGGCGCCATCGGCCGTGAGCCCCTTGTGCACCTTGTGCACCGGCCCCACCTTGCCTCGTTCGCTCACCACGCGGCCCGGCTTCCCGTCCCGATGGGGTTCAAACGGGGCATCACCCACCCGGCGGCACATTCCGCTGCTCAGCGGGGTGCCCCGGTCATCACCGGCGTTCGGCGGCGCGGGTTTCGCCAGGGCCAGGACGGGCACTTCCGGGGCCATGCGCACCGACGACACCAGCGAGCCAGCCGCCGCCACGATCACCCCGTACGAGGACGGACCGCTGCTGGTCCGCGGCGACTTCGCGCTTGTCACACCGGACGGCGAACGCATCGACGCGCGCCGGGGCACGGTGGCGCTGTGCCGGTGCGGCAAGTCGGCGCTCAAGCCGTTCTGCGACGGCACGCACAAGGCGGTCAACTTCCGCGCTGGCACCGCCCGCGAGGGCTGACCCCGCTCAGGCGGTGGCGTGCTCGGCCGGGGACGCCACAGCGGCGGACGAGGCGAGCGGGACGGTCGGCAGCACGGTGGACGGCAGGGGCGGCGGGGTGGCTGCGCGCAGCGAGCTGCGGCCTGCGGCCCAGCTGTCCAGCAGGTGCGCGGCGAACAGCCGGTCCACCGCGAGCCCGGCCGCCGCGCCGAAGAGCACGTCGGAGGCGAGAGCCGGCTCGACGCGGACCAGGCCGCCGCACATGTCGTGCGCGGCGATCTGCTCGTGCACCGCGTCGGCCTCGACGTGCTCGTCGTAGAAGCGGGTGGCCACCTCGTCGAAGCCGAGCCGGCGCAGCCCGTTGCCGTAGCGGCGGTTGGGCAGCGAGGAGGTCATCTCGAACGCGGCCAGGTGCCCGAGCAGCGCGCCGCGCAGTCGTCGGTGCAGCCCGAACAGCGACATCAGGTTGTTGGTCGCCAACGTCACCGCCGGCGCCGCGTCGATGTGCGCGCCGTAGGTGGTGTCCAGGCTCAGCCGGTCGAGGGTGCGCCGGAACAGCTCGGCGTGCATCCGGTCCAGCCGCCCGTTGCCGTACTCGTCGGTCTGGATCTCGACGAGCGCGGCCTTGGCCGGGCCACCGAGGCGGGGCAGCGCCCAGCTGTGCGGGTCGGCCTCGCGCAGGTGGTAGACGGAGCGGTGGGTGACGAACTCGCGGAACTGGGTGAGGTCGGCGCGCCGTTGCAGCGTCGTGGCCAGCGGCGGCCCGTTGTCGGCCGCGACCAGCTCGGCCAGGCCGGCCGCCACCCCGGCGGCCGGCACCGGCGGCGCGCCGACCAGCCGGCGCAGCGCCGCCTCGAAGACCCGTTCGCCGCGGGCGCGCAGCGCCAGCAGTGTCGGCTGCCACTCCCAGGAGTCGTCCACCCCGAGCCAGCCCCGGTAGTGCAGCTCGTAGCAGAGGAACAGCGTCAGCTGAAGGTCCTCGTCGGTGATCGGGTCGGCCGGGTCGAGGTCGACGCCGAGGTCGGCCGGCAGGTCGTGCGGCGGCCGGCGCAGAGCCTCCACGACTGCCGCGGAGAGCGGGCCGCGCGCCCTCGGCAGGGTCGCGGGACCGTAGCGGCGGTCGGCGGGCTCGGACATGGGACCTCCAGCGTCGTCAGGCCGCTACTGATGCCCTGGTCGAGGGCGGCTAAACGAGATCGTTGGCGTTCGCAGTGACCTCCACCTGCTCGCGGACCTTCCGGGCCGGAGCGCCCTCGGCGTACAGGCCCCGCAGGTCGGCGAACGCGGGCTCCGGCGGCGCCAGCGACACCGCCGGGTCGACGACCGCCTCCAGTACGCAGGGACGGTCCGCCGCGAGGGCCTCGTCCCAGGCCGCGCCGACCAGTTCCGGCCGGTCCACCCGTACCCCGTGCAGCCCCAGCAGCCGGGCCCACCCGGCGTACGGCACGTCGGGGCGGCGGTGGGTCCGGTCGGACGAGGGTTCCCGCCCGCCACCCATGCCGTTCTGGTCCCGGTTGTTGAGCACCAGCACCACCAGCCGCGGGTCGCGCCACTGCTGCCAGAGGTGGGACACGGTGATCAGTTCGGCGAGGCCGTTGAGCTGCATCGCCCCGTCACCGAGCAGCGCGATCACCGGCTGGTCGGGGGCGGCGAGCTTGGCCGCCACCGCGTACGGCAGCGCGCAGCCCATCGAGCCGAGGGTGCCGCACAGTTGCGCGTTGACCCCGGGCGGCAGGGTGAGGTGCCGGGCGTACCAGTAGAGGACCGAGCCGACGTCGACCGCTACCGCCCCGGTGCCGGGAATCCGGGCGGACAACTCCTGCAGGACGAGCTGCGGGTTGACCGGGTCCGCGGCGGCGGCGGCCCGCTCGGCGGCGACCTCCCGCCACCGGTCCACCGAACTCTCCACTGTGGCGCGCCACTGCTGCTCGGGTCGACCGCGCATCCGGCCCAGCAGGGCCCGCAGTGTCTCGGCGGCGTCACCGACGAGCGGCACGTCGGCCGGGTAGCGGGTGCCGATCCGGCGGCCGTCGATGTCGATCTGCACCGTGCGCGCCTGCTCGGGCATCGGGAAGTAGTCGGTCCACGGGTCGTTGGTGCCGACCATCAGCAGCGTGTCGCAGCCACCCATCAGCTCGGCCGCCGCCGGGGTGCCGACCTCGCCGAGCACCCCGGTGTGAAACGGCAGCCGCTCGTCGAGCACCGGCTTGCCCAGCAGCGACGTGGCCACCCCGGCGCCGAGCCGGTCGGCCATCTCGATGATCTCGGCGGCCGCGTCCCGGCCGCCCTGGCCCACCAGGATCGCGGTCCGCTGGCCGCCGCTGAGCAACTGCGCGGCGGCGTCGAGGTCCGCCTCGTGCGGCAGAACCCGGGCCAGCGGCTCGCCGGGGGTCGCCGTGATCACCCCGGCGCCGTACGTCTGCAGGGCGGGCACCAGCGCCTCCTGCAACTGCCGGGGCAGCACCACGCAGGTCGGGCTGCGGGTCGCCGCCGCCGTGCGGAACGCCTGGTCCAGCAGCGGCCCCACGTCCTCGGGGCTGCGGCCGTACCTGACGAACTGGTTGCACACGTCTCCGAAGAGCCGGCTCAGCCCGATCTCCTGGTGCGCGCCGCCGAGCGGCCCGGAGATGTCCTCCCCGACGATCGCCACCACCGGCTTGCTGTCCAGCTTGGCGTCGTAGAGGCCGTTGAGCAGCTGGACGGCACTGGGCCCCTGGGTGGCGAGGCAGACCCCGATGCCGCCGGTGAACTTGGCGTGCCCGGTGGCCATGAACGAGGCCGTCTCCTCGTGCCGGGCCGGGATGAACGCGGGCTCGCCGCCGGTCCGATCCAGCGCGTCGACGAGCGGAGCGATCGCCTCGCCCGGGTACCCGAAGGCGCGGGGCACCCGCCAGGCCAGCAGCCGCTCCACCACGACGTCCGCAACCGTTCGGTCAACCATTGCCGCGCCCGGGTGTGCTGGGGTCGACGTAACGCAGCACCGCGCCGACGCCGTCGGTGAGGTCGGGCGCCTCGTCGGGGCCGAGCACGGTCAGTGCCGCGTCGGTGCCGACGAGCGCCCGGACCAGCGCCGCGTCGGCGCGTACCCGCTGCGGGTCGGCCACCGACATGGCGGCCAACTGCCCCGGGTCGACGGCGATCTCGGTGGGTGCCGCGCCGATCCACAGCTCACCGTTGGCCGACGGATCGTCCACGATCAGCATCATGTCCACCTGGTTGCGCTGCAGGGCCGAGACGACCGCGTCGAGGCCTCCGCCCACGTCCTCCTGCACACCGAACTTGTCCAGCGCGGCGCTGATCCGCTGGTCGGCGATCTCCGCGATGGTCTGCACGGTGAGGTCGTCCAGCATCGTCTGGTCGGCGCCGCCGGCGCGCGACCCGGCATCGGTCCGGACCACCAGGTCCTGCCAGCGCTCCGGCATCTGGGCGGCGATCATTCCGGTGGCCCGGACGTCACCGGCGACCACCACCACGTCCGCGCCGACCCGGTCGGCGAGTTCCACGGTCGCCGCGGTGACGTCGCCGGCGTTCTGGTGCCACGCCTCCATGGCCGCCCGCTGGTAGCGCGACTGGGACCAGCCGCCGGGCTTCGTCCGCCGCAGTGGGTACTCGTCCCGACCGGCGACGTGCGCCCGCCGGGGCACCCCGCCGGCGCTGACCGCCATCGCGTCGGCGCCGATCCGGTCGGCGACCACACGTACCCAGGCCACCTGCTCGCCGCGCTGGGCGAGCAGCGGCATCACGTGCGGCAACGGCCCGACGTTCGCCAGGTCCCGCAGTGGCGGCGCGGACAGGTACTCGGAGAGCACCACCCGGCCGTGACTGGCGAAGAGCGCCAGGCCGTAGTCCCCGACCATCGGATCATGGCCGCGGACCACCCGGTCCAGCGCGGCGATGTCCGCCTCGTCCGCCCCCTGGTCGGCGAGGCCCCGTTCCAGGGCACGCCAGCGCAGGTCCAGCGCGGGTTTGGCGTCCTCCGTGTCGGCGGAGGCGTCCAGATACACCGAGCACCACGGCCCGGGACGGTCGTAGAGCGGGCGCAGGAAGGACAGCTGCATGCTCGACCCCTTTCCAGCTCGGCCCCCCGCTTACCCGGGTCGCCGGGGATGTCACCTCGCGGCCGTGAGCCCGTGACCAGGTTTCATTCACGTCGTTCAACCGAGGACGTCGATACGATCTGTGAACACAAGCGGACTCTCGGTGGTGGAGATGGACAGCGGACTCGATACCCGGCGGATCGTGCACCCGACGGAACGAATCGTCACCGGGCGGCTGATCCGCCTGCTCGACGGCTACACCCGCGAGGTACGCATCGGTCAGCCGGTGCTGGTGGCGGTGCTCGCCGCGGCGGCCTTCGCCCGGCTGCCCGCCCTGCTGCTGCGCTCGCTCTTCTCCTTCGGCAGTGGCGGCACTCGGCGTCGCTGGAAGGAGCTGAAGCAGGGCCCGGAATACCTGGTCACGCCGGTGCGGCTGCGCAACACCGCCGGTCAGCTCTGCGAGGTGGAGCTGCACGGTCACCTGCCGCAGAGCGCCCTGCACCCGGCGGACCAGGTGCAGCTCACCCTGCGCCCGCAGCGGGACCCGGAGCTGCCGCCCCGGATCGAGCGGATCGTCAACCTCACCACCGGGCAGCTGCTGACCCCGCGTACCGCGACGCTCTGGTCGCATCTCGGGCCGCCACTGCTGTTGCAGGCGTTCCTGGGCGCGCTGCTGCTGGCCGGCATCGCGGCCTGCTCCGCGCTGACCTGACCGGTCCGGCGGGTTCGTGCGCTGGTCGGCGCTTCAGCCGACCAGCGGTGGGTGTCGGGGCGGCTCGGCGGCTCAGCCGACCGGAGCGGGCTCGCGGGCCGGTTGCCGCTCGACGCCGAGCATTCCCCGGCGGCGTGCCCAGCGTTCGAAGGCGAGGGTGGCGAACGGCGGCACCGCGCTGGCCAGGGCCACCGCCGTGGCCAGCAGGCTCCACCGGTGCAGCCGGGCCACGGCGAGCACCAGCAGGACGTACGCGACGAACAGGCCGCCGTGGATCGGCCCGAAGATCTTGACGCCCAGCTCGTTGTCCGGCGGGCCGTACTTGACCAGCATGCCGACCAGCAGGGCCAGCCAGGAGCAGGCCTCGGCGATCGCCGCCGCGACGAACAGCCGGGTCACCTTCTCGCGCATCCGCACGCCACCACCTCTCGGGCCGCAATGCTATCGGTCTGCTCTGGCTGGGCTAACGGGGCGGGCAGTTGGGTAGGAAAGGGTCCTCGGGTCTTCCCCCGCCCGCCGATCACGTGCGAGGTTAGGGGGACCAGCGGTGACGGGGTGGTGACCATGGGCGAGGACGTCGGCGTGCGAACCTTCAGTCGAGAGGATCGGGCCCGCTATCGCGACAAGGTCCGCCGCTGCCTGGATGTCTTCGCCGAGATGCTGCGCGAGTCCCGCTTCGACGTCGACCGGCCGATGACCGGCGTGGAGATCGAGCTGAACCTGGTCGACGAGGCGTCGAACCCGGCGATGCGCAACGCCGATGTGCTGGCGGCCATCGCCGACCCGAGCTTCCAGACCGAGCTGGGCCAGTTCAACGTCGAGATCAACGTGCCGCCGCGCCGGCTGACCGGCACCGGCACGGCCGACTTCGAGGAGTACGTGCGGGCCAGCCTCAACGCCGCCGAGGTGAAGGCCAGGGCGATCGGCGCGCACATGGTCATGATCGGCATCCTGCCGACGCTGCGCCCCGAGCACCTGACCGCCGAGACGTTGTCGGCCAACCCCCGCTACAAGCTGCTCAACGAGCAGATCTTCGCGGCCCGCGGTGAGGATCTGCCGATCGCCATCAGTGGGGTGGAACGTTTGGCGGTCACCGCCGACACGATCACCCCGGAGGCGGCCTGCACCAGCACCCAGTTCCACCTCCAGGTCAGCCCGGCCCAGTTCGCCGACTACTGGAACGCCGCCCAGGCGGTGGCCGGCATCCAGGTCGCGGTCGGCGCGAACTCGCCGCTGTTCTTCGGTCGGGAGCTGTGGCGCGAGACCCGCATCCCGCTGTTCCAGCAGGCCACCGACACCCGGCCGGAAGAGATCAAAGCCCAGGGGGTACGCCCCCGGGTCTGGTTCGGCGAACGCTGGATCACCAGCGTGTTCGACCTGTTCGAGGAGAACGTGCGCTACTTCCCGGCGCTGCTGCCGGTCTGCGACCCGGAGGACCCGGCGCAGGCCCTCGCGTCCGGCGAGGTGCCCAATCTGGCCGAGCTGCGCCTGCACAACGGCACCGTCTACAGGTGGAACCGCCCGGTGTACGACGTGTCGCGTGGCCGTCCGCACCTGCGGGTGGAGAATCGGGTGCTGCCCGCCGGTCCGACCGTGCTGGACACCATCGCCAACGGCGCGTTCTACTTCGGGCTGGTTCGCGCCCTCGCCGAATCGGACCGACCACTGTGGTCGCAGATGTCGTTCAGCGCCGCCGACGAGAACTTCACCAGCTGCGCCCGGCACGGCATCGACGCGCAGGTCTTCTGGCCCGGCCTCGGTTACCTGCCGGTCACCGAGCTGGTGTTGCGCCGGCTGCTGCCGTTGGCCTATCACGGCCTGGACCGGTGGGGGCTCGATCCGGCCGAGCGGGACCGGCTGCTCGGCATCATCGAGCAGCGCTGCCTGACCAGCCGAAACGGCGCGACCTGGCAGGTAGAGACGCTGCACCGGCTGGAGTCGGCCGACCACCTGGACCGGCCGGCGGCGCTGCGCGAGGTGGTCCGGCACTACGTGGACCTGATGCACAGCAACCGTCCGGTGCACGAGTGGCCGATTCCCTGACCCACTGTGACAGCGCCCGCCGGTGGGATGCGCCGACCGCACCGGCTGGTCAGTCTTCGGTCTCCGTGGAGGGTCCTCGATCGATCGGATCCCTGGGGCCGATCTCGATCCTCGCGTGGGCGACGTCGCCGCCGCGTCGACGCATCGCCCGAAGGCGATCATCACCACGATCACCAGAACCAGGGCCGCCACCATGGCGAGGGCTGGCACCAGCGTGGCCAGCGGCGCCATGAGCAGGCACGCCGCGCCCGCGCCGGTCCGACGCCAGGCGACCTCGCGATGGATTCGCCAGTAGACGTAGGCGAAGGTGAGCAGGAACAGCGCGCACCCGCCGAAGAGGAGCATCGCCTCGCGGGCCGGCAGCGGGTCGAGCGGTGCGGGCACCATGTCGGCCAGGCCGACGGCGATGGTGATGATCCCGAAGCTGAACAGCAGGTGGGCGTACACGAGGATCGCGCGGCGCAGCCCCGGCTGATCCGGCGCCTCTTCCAGGGCACGACGGAAGTCGGACAGGCCGTAGCCGAAGTAGGCACCCCACATGACGGTGACCAGGGCGTAGGCGGCGATGATCGCGGCCAGCCGGGCAACGGTCAGCCGGTCGTCGACGGCGACCGCCCCGACCTGAATGACGGACTCACCGAACACGAGGATGATCAGGAGTCCGTACCGGTGGGTGTAGTGGGCCGGTTGTGCCCTGCCCTGCGTGACCACCCGGTTCGCCACCCAGGGGCTCAGCAGGTCCATCCCGGCGGCGACGGCCCAGAGGACGATCCGGGCGACGCCCTGCGAGAGGGCGCCCGCCACCAGCAGCGGTCCGGTGAAGAGGAAGAAGCCGTAGGGGCCGACGAAGAGTGCTCGCCCGAGCGGAACATGACGCAGGGCGAGCCCGGCAAGCAGCACTCGGCCGGCGACGTAGGCGGCGATGAAGAGCCCACCGTTGTCGTCGTAGGCCCGTGGAATGGTCAGGGCCATCAGGAGACCAGTGAGCCCGAGCGTGAGGATGCCGACCCGGTCCAGCGGAGCGTTGACATCGCGTTGGTTGGTAAAGAGCGTCACGCCGCCCCAGGCCCAGTAGACCAGAATGAAGAGGATCAGCGTCCGGCCGATACCCGCCCAACTGTGGTCCTCGTGCAGCAGCTGGGAGAACTGGGTGAGGGCGAAGACGAAGGCGAGATCGAAGAAGAGCTCCTCCCAGGTCACCCCCTTGCTCTTCGACGCCTCTCGCATGGGCCGCCGTCACCCGCCGAACGCGGCGAGGCCAGTTGGCACCCAAGCCCTCGGCGGTGTCGACGAGTCGCCGCCCGCCAGCTCCGCGAGCTTCGCCACTGGCCTGCCTCCGACCGTCCCCATCGCCTCGACAAGGCGAGGTTAACCACGGTGATCGTCACGCGGAGCTGGAATGCAGTCAGGCCCACCGGACGGGACCGGTGGTCAGCGCCGGCCGCGCAACCTGGTCGGCCGTGCGCGGCCCCCCGAGCGATCGACTTCTGTCGTACTGTGGTGCGGCGCGGACATCGACGTCGATGAAGGGGCTGCCTGTGAGCACATCCGGAACGAACCGCATACCGGCCCCGAGATCCGCAGAACGCGCCCTGTCCCGGCGGCACATGCTGGGGGTCGGGGCGGCGGCCGCCGGCGGGGCGTTGCTCGTCGGCACGGCCGCACCGGCGCAGGCCGCTCCGGGTGGCGCGAAGCGGGCGCTGCGGGCGCCGGCGCTGGCACTTGGTGACCGGGTCCGGGTCGTGTCGCCCGGCAGCACCCCCGACCCCACGAACATGGCCCGCGGCATCGAGATCCTGCGCAGCTGGGGTCTGACGGTCGAGCTGGGCAAGCACGTCTTCAGCAAGTACGGCTACCTGGCCGGCACCGACGCGGAGCGGCTGGCCGACCTGAACGCCGCGCTCACCGACCCGGGGGTTCGTGCGGTGTTCGCCGCCCGCGGCGGTTACGGCACCCAGCGGATCGTCGACCAGATCGACGTCTCTGTTGTGCGCCGGGATCCCCGGGTGGTCGTCGGCTTCAGCGACATCACCAGCATCCACGGCAAGCTCTGGCGCGACACCGGTCTGGTCACCTTCTACGGCCCCATGGTCAACTGGAGCGACGCCCGCACCGGCCCGGAGTCGGCCGAGGCGCTGCGTCGGGCGGTGATGACCACCGCGCCCGTCACGATCACGAGGGACCCGGCCGAGACGGCAGCCCCCGTGCTGGTGCCGGGTCGGGCATCGGGGCCTCTGCTCGGCGGCTGCCTGACGTTGATCTCCACGTCGCTCGGTGCGGCGGACTCGCCGAGGTTCAACGACGCGATCCTGTTCTTCGAGGACGTGGACGAGGCTCCGTACAGCATCGACAGCATGCTGACCGAGCTGCGCCGGTTGGGCGTGCTGTCCAGGGTCGCCGGGGTGGTCATCGGCCAGATCACCAACAGCGTCGGCGAACCGGGTGAGTGGGACGCGGCGGCCGTGCTGAAGGACCGCCTGTACGACCTCGGCGTACCGGTCCTGGGCGGGCTGCGGCTGGGGCACGGCAATGGGCAGCTCACCATTCCGCTCGGCGCGCGGGCCACCATCGACGCCGAGGCGGGGACCTTGACGGTGGAGCCGGGAGTCCGTCCCCGCTAGCGGCGTGACGCACACTGCGGTGGAGCAGCGACTGATCGAGTCCGTCGCCCGCGGCGAGGTGCTCGACCTGGCCGGCGATGGGCCGGTCGACGAGGAGGCGATGCGCTCCTGAGGGCCACTACTCAAGACCGGTGCCCGGGACCGGTGTCACCAGCGCGGGCCGCAAGGCCTGAACCACGCTGACCTGCTCCGCGGCGGTCGCGGCGGGGGCGGTGCTCAGCCGCGCGGGGTGGGAACGCCGAAGAGATCGATGATGCCGGCGGGAAGCTGGGCGAGCAGGTCGTGACGCTCGTCGTCGTTGAGCGCCTCGGCGATGGTCCGCAACACCGCTTGGGCGTGTAGGCGCACCTGGTCCGCGTCCGCGACCTGCTCCCGGTCACCGACGTGCTTCAGGAACTCACCAATGTCCCACCGGCGACCCTGCGGATTACGGGTGACCGATGCGTCCAGCCGATCCGGTAGTTGTGCCGCCAGGTTGTCGGCCTCCCGTCCGGCGAGTCGTTCGCCGAGCACCGACAGAACGGCCTGTACGGACCGTACTGCCTCGTTCTCCCCGAGGCCCGCGCGCCGCCGTACCGTGGCGATCATCTGCTCGTACTCCATGCCCCGCTCCTTCGGTCTCGTCGGCATGCCGTCAGGCCTGCCTGCGGACGAACGGGGCGAGTTCCCCGGCTCCCCGGCCACAAACGGGTGAGTCGCTGGGGCTCAGACCTGCGGCGCCGGGTCCCAGGGGGACGGGTCGTCGCGCAACCGGCTGTACAGGTAGCCGTCGCGCCACCGGCCAGCCCGAAACTCGCTCGCCCGCACGACGCCCTCAAGCTGGAAGCCGGCCTTCTCCAGCGCGCGTTGCTCGGCGACGTTCTCCGGGTGGGTGCCGGCCTGGATGCGCTGCGCCGGGCTGTGCTGGAAGAGGTAGTCGCAGAGCAACGCCTGGGCGCGCCAGCCGACCCCCTGCCCGCGCCACGGGGGCAGCAGGACGATGCCGATCTCCCAGTACGACGCCCGCCCGGCGTAGCGCCCCGAGGTGTAGCTGACGAGGCCGGCGGTCGCCCGCTCCCGTCCGACCTCGACGATGAGCCGCCCGTCGTCCTCGCCGAGGTAGCCGTCCAGGGCGAACCGCCGAGCTGGCGCGCCAGCGTCCTTGAAGCCGGCCCAGTCCAACCCGATCAGGCCCGGCTCGGTGCAGAGCCGTCGGAGCATCGCCAGGTCGGGCTCGGCAACCGGTCGCAGTCGGACAGTGAGGTCGACCGAGACGGGCACCGGCGTGTCACCACTCTGCATGGCGACACGCTAGCTCGCGCCGAGCGAACGCCGGGTCCGGCGCGGTGTGCGCGCGAAGCGGCAGGCGTTGGTGGCCGAGCTGCCAATCGGCCCCTTTGGGGCGGAATCGTCTGCGACATCAGCCCACCGGCCGCCCGACTCCCGGCGCAGGCACGCCGAGCCGGGCGGAATCGTCTGCGACATCAGCCCACCGGCCGCCCGACTCCCCGGCACAGGCACGCCGAGCCGGGCGGAATCGTCTGCGACATCAGCCCACCGGCCGCCCGACTCCCCGGAGCAGGCACGCCGAGCCGGGCTGATTCGTCTGCGACATCAGCTCCAGAGGCAGCGCGTGAGGCGCTTCCCCGCCGGCAGAGCCTCCACCGGTCAGACCTTGAGCAGCACCTTCGTACAGTCGTCCTGCTTCTTCTGGAAGATCTTGTAGCCCTTCTGGGCGTCGCGCAGCGGCATCCGGTGGCTGACGATGAAGCTCGGGTCGATCTCGCCGCGCTGGATGCGCTCCAACAGCGGTCGGGTGTAGCGCTGGACGTGGCACTGACCGGTCCGCATGACCAGCGACCGGTTCATGAACGCGCCCATCGGGAACTTGTCGACGAAGCCGCCGTACGCGCCGACGACCGAGACCACTCCCCCGGAGCGGCAGGCCAGGATCGCCTGCCGCAGCGCGAAGGGCCGTTCGGTCTCGACCCGTGCGACCTGTTTGGCCCGGTCGTACGCGTACATCGCGGCGTTGCCGTGGTGACCCTCCAGACCCACCGCGTCGATGCACGCGTCGGGGCCCCGGCCGGCGGTCATCGCGTTGAGAGTGTCCAGCACGTCGACTTCCTCGTAGTTGATCGTCTCGGCGTCGATGTGCTCCTCGGCCAGCCGCAGCCGGTACGGGAACCGGTCGATGACGATCACCCGTTCGGCGCCGAGCAGCCGGGCGCTGGCCGCGGCGAGCAGCCCGACCGGCCCGGCGCCCCAGACGGCGATCACCTGCCCGGGTCTGATGTCGCACATCTCGGCGCCCATGTAGCCGGTCGGGAAGACGTCGGCCAGCATGACCGCCTGGTCGTCACTGACCTCGTCGGGCACCTTGAGCGGACCGACGTCGGCGAACGGCACCCGGGCGTACTCGGCCTGGCCGCCGGCGTAGCCGCCGAGCAGGTGGGAGTAGCCGAAGATGCCTGCGGGCGAGTGCCCCATGATCTTCTCGGCGATGCCGGCGTTCGGGTTGGAGTTCTCGCAGACCGAGTAGAGGCCGCGCTGGCAGGACGAGCAGTGCCCGCAGGCGATCGAGAAGGGCACCACCACCCGGTCACCGGGGGCGAGATTGCGAACCTGCGGGCCCACCTCCACCACCTCGCCCATGAACTCGTGGCCGAGGATGTCGCCCTTACGCATCGCGGGGATGTAGCCGTGGTACAGGTGCAGGTCGGAGCCGCAGATCGCGGTGGTGCTGATCCGGACGATCGCGTCCCGGGCGTTCATGATCTTCGGATCGGGTACGTCGATCACCTTGACGCTGTCGGCACCCATCCAGGCGGTGGCCTTCATTCACTGTCCCTTTCGGAGAGCTCGGGCGATCAGCGGCGGGACGCCGGCAGCGGCTGGGCGGGGCGCTGCATGGCCTGTTGGCGTACGGAGATGCCGTTGGGACTGCCATCGGAGCGGACCACCTCGCCGGTCTCCAGCACCTGCTTGAACCGGCGCAGGTCGTCGCGGACCTGCTGCTCGGGTTCCTCGCCGAAGAGCTTCGCCACCGCCCGGCCGAGGGCACCGGCCGGCGGCGCGTATCGCAGCTCCACCCGCACCTCGGTGCCCCGGTCGCCGGGCGCGGGCACGAACCGGACCCGGCCGGCGTTGGGCACCCGGGTCCCCGGCAGCGACCGCCAGGTGATCGACTTGTTCGGCTGGTCGTCGATGATCTCGGCGTCCCACTCGACCCGGCGTCCGGCCGGACCGCGGGCGATCCAGTGTGAGCGGCGCAGGTCGTCAGCGCGTACGGACTCCAGGTGCGCCATGAACCGGGGCAGGTTCTCCATGTCCCGCCAGAACCGGTACGCCTCGGCCGGCGACCGGTTCACCGTCACCGCGATCTCGATCCGGATCACCCGGGCGCGGGCCCGTCGAGCCCTGCCGACGCGTACGGCGGCGAGCACGTCGACGGCGGTGATGCCGGCGATGGCGAGGGTGGTCAGCGCGACCCGGCGGCGGCGTTCACCGCTACGGTCGGCGAGGGCTCGCCCGAGCAGGGTGAGGTCCATGGCGTCGCCGGCCACCCGGCTCCAGGCCCAGCCGGCCGGGCGGCCGCTGAGCAGGCCGGCGGCGCTGCCCAGCTCCCGCAGGCCGATGGCCGGCAGCACGGACCGCGCGGCCGGTACGTCGTCCACGCCGGTCATCCGCGCGAGCGGTCCGGGCGCGACGAGCGCGCCCACTCCCAGGGCCAGGCTCAGCAGTCCGAGCGCGCTCGGCAGCGTCGCCGGCACCGGCCCGTCCAGCTCCGGCAGGAGCACAGTGTCGACACGGCTCATGTCCGGTCCCTTCCGGTGGGCGTCGCCGCCGGTCGGCCGGCGGAGGCGGCGGGGGTGCTCCCGCTCCCGTGACGCTATGTCGTACACGTGCCGGATGCGCCAGGTTCGGGGCAGAACGTCCGATGCGGCACCGTGAGCAGGAACGCCGCCGGCATCGGTCGGCATCGCGACATTGACCGATTTGGATCACTTGAGCGCCGTACCGTCGGCCCAACCCGCCGCGCCGTCGGAAGGATGACCCATGAGCCGCGCCGCCCTGCGCCACCTGAGCGCCGCCGTCGCCGTCGCACTGCTCGTCGGGGAGGCCGCCGCGCCGGCTGCCGCGCGTACCCCCGGGTCGCCCGCGCCCGGCGGCGTGCGCACTGTGGTGCGCGACGCGTTGACCGGCGCGCCGGTCCCCCGGGCCTGCGCCGCGCTCGTCCCGGTGGACGCCGCGGCGTTGGCGACGGTCACGCTCGGCGAGGACCAGCTCGGGCGGTACGGGGGCTGCGCCGACGAGCAGGGCGTCCTGGTCACCGGCGACGTCGCGCCGGGGAGGTACCGACTGCTGGTGCGCCCCTACGACACGACGACGCACGGCTGGCAGTGGGTCGGTCGGCACGGCGGCACCGGTGACCGCGAGCAGGCCCGGGTGGTCCGGGTGCGCGCCGGCTCGGTGATCGCCGTGCCGGACGTCCGGCTCGACCCGCCCGGCACTGTCGTCGGGGTGGTGACCGACGCGGCGACGGGCGCCCCGGTCCCCCGCGCCCGGGTCATGGTGGTGCCGTACGTGCCGGATCCGAAGTACGGCGACCACGGCCCGACCACCGACGAGGACGGTCGCTACACGATCACCGGTCTCGGCCCGTACCACTGGCCGGTCCAGTTCGCCGCCGCCGGCCTGGCGACCGTGTGGTCCGGTGGCGTGGGCAGCCGGCAGCAGGCGCGTCCGGTGCGGGTCCGCGCCCATCAGACGGCGACCCTGAATCAGGCGCTGCCCGCCGGGACGCCGCTCGGTGGGGCGGTACGGGTGGACGAGCTGCTCACCTACGCCCAGGTGATCGCGTTCGACGCGACCACCGGCGACCTGGCCGGGGTGGCGGACGTGGGCAGCGGTTACGCCCTGCGCCTGCTCCCCGGGCAGCGGGTGAAGCTGCGCTGCGACTGCGCGTACACCCCGCCGGTCTGGCACCGCGACGCCGCCGGCTTCGATGCCGCGACCGCCGTGCGGGTCCGCCGGGCGCCGGTCGTGGTGGACTTCAACCTCGGGACCGGCCTTCCGCTCGCACCCTGAAGAAGGGCACCGCCAGGCGTTAGGAGTGCGCGGCACCGGGTAGCCGGCATCCGCTCTTACCAGCGCCCGAGGAGGTGGGATGTCGGCGACCAGCGCCTTTTTCGAGCGGTTGGCGATCGCCTGCCAGGACCCGCGATTCAGCAAGGTCTCCGGGAGCGTGCGATTCGACATCGGCGACGGCAGCCACCTGGAGCAGTGGCTCCTGGACATCGATCATGGCCAGATGCGGGTGACGAGGAGCGGTGGTCCCGCCACGACGGTGATCCGGGTTTCCGCTCCGGTCGCGGAGGCGATGGCACGAGGTGAGGTGAACGGCCTGGCGGCGATCACCCGGGGCGAGATCATGGTCGACGGTGACCTCGCTCTGGCGTTGCGCATCGGGCGGCTCTTCCCGCGCGAGCCCGAGCCGGCGCCGTCCGGCCCCGACCGTCCGTCCGAGGGACGGCAAGCCGGCGACCCCGACAGCGGGAAGTGAGCGATGCGGGACATCGCGGGCACCGCGGCGTGCATCGACGGGAACACCTTCATGGTGTCCGACTCCAGCGGCGACGTGGAGTCGTCCCCGAGCACCCCGGTCGGCCTCTTCGCCGCCGACACCCGGTTCCTCTCCCGCTGGATGCTCACCGTCAACGGCGAGTGCATGACCGCGCTGTCGGTGGACGACAGCCAGTACTTCGAGGTCACGTTCTTCGTGGTGCCGGGCGGGGCGGTGGACTACGTGCAGGCCGACGTGTCGGCCATTCGGCGCAGGCGCATCGGCCCGGACCTCACCGAGTCGCTGACGATCTTCAATTACGGCGAACGGGACATGACACTCGATGTGCGTCTGGAGGTGGCAGCCGACTTCGCCGACATCTTCGAGATCAAGTTCGACATCGGCGACAAGGCCGGCGCGCACTACACGCACGTCGGTCCGAACGAGCTGCGCCTCGGCTACCGACGCGGTACCTACCACCGTGAGGTAGTCGTGTCGGCCAGTGAACCCGCGGAGTTCGACCAGGGCGGCCTCCGCTTCGCGGTCCGGCTGCGCCCCGGGCAGCAGTGGTCGACCCGGTTGCAGGCCACCATGCTGGCGCTGCGTCCGGACGGCGTCGACCTGCGTTCCGCCCTGCGGGCCCAACGGCCGGACGACTCCACCCTGCCCAGGAGCGTGCAGGCCTGGGTCGCGGCGGCGCCGACCCTGGACACCGAGAGCGCCGCCCTTCAAGAGGTCTACCACCGCAGCCTGGTGGATCTGGCGGCGCTGCGCTTCGCCCCGCTCTCGCTCGGCGGCGCGAGCGTGCCGGCGGCCGGGTTGCCCTGGTTCATGACGCTGTTCGGCCGCGACAGCCTGTTGACCTGCTTGCAAACCCTGCCCGTCACCCCGTCGCTGACCCCACCGACACTGCGGATCCTCGCGTCGCTGCAGGGCGCCCGGACCGACGACGTGTTGGAGGAGGACCCGGGCCGGATCCTGCACGAGCTGCGCTACGGCGAGTCGGCAGCGTTCGAGGAGCAGCCGCACTCCCCCTACTACGGCACCGTGGACGCCTCACCGCTGTTCGTGGTGCTGCTCGACGAGTACGAGCGGTGGAGCGGCGACACCGCGCTGGTGATGGAGTTGGAGCAGGAGGCCCGCGCGGCCCTGACCTGGATCGACACGTACGCGGACCTGACCTCCACCGGCTACGTCTGGTACCAGCGACGCAACCGCGCCACCGGCCTGGACAACCAGTGCTGGAAGGACTCCTGGGACAGCATCTCCTACGCCGACGGCCGGCTGCCGGGCTTTCCCAGGGCCACCTGCGAAACCCAGGGGTACGCCTACGACGCGAAGATCCGCGGAGCACGGCTGGCTCGTACCGTCTGGGGTGATCCCGCCTACGCCGACCAGTTGGAGAGCGAGGCGGCGGCCCTGTACGACAGGTTCAACCGGGACTTCTGGCTTGAGGACCGGGGTTTCTACGCCCTCGCGCTCGACCGCGACGGCACCCCCGTCGACAGCCTGTCGTCGAACATCGGGCACCTGTTGTGGAGCGGCATCGTGCCACCGGAGCGGGCTCCGCGGGTGGTCGAGCACCTGATGGGTCCGGCGCTCTTCTCCGGTTGGGGCGTGCGCACGTTCGCCGAGGGGCAGCGCCGCTACAACCCGCTCGGCTACCACAACGGCACGGTCTGGCCGTTCGACAACTCGTTCATCGCCTGGGGTCTGCGCCGTTACGGTTTCAACGCCGAGGCGGCCCGCATCGCCGAGGGCGTCCTCTCCGCCGCCACCTACTTCGAGGGTCGGCTGCCCGAGGCGTTCGGCGGGTTCGACCGCGACACCACCCGGTTCCCGATCCGGTACCCGACCGCCGGCAGCCCGCAGGCGTGGTCCAGTGGAGCGTGCATGCTGCTGATCCGCACCATGCTCGGTATCAACCCGCACGAGGACCACCTGGCCGTGGACCCCGCGCTGCCCACCGCCTTCGGGCGGATCGCGCTCCTGGACATCCCCGGCCGCTGGGGCAAGCGCGACGCGTTCGCCCGCCAACGCCCCGACCAGCACTAGCGGCACGCTCAGGCGGCGGCGGAACCGGTGGCCCGGAAGGTGCGCCGGTACGCATCCGGCGGCACGCCGACGGTGCGGTGGAAGTGTCGACGCAGCGTCGCGGCGCTGCCCATGCCGGCCGCCTCGGCGATGGCGTCGATGCTGTCGTCGGTGTTCTCCAGCAGTTCCTGGGCGCGGCGGATCCGCTGCGTCGACAGCCACAGCAGTGGTGTGGTGCCGGTGGCCGACTGGAAGTGCCGGGCCAGGTTGCGCGAGCTCATGTGCGCCTGCCGGGCCAGGTCCTCGACGGTCAGCGGCCGGTCCAGGCGGGCCAGCACCCAGGGGAACAGGGTGGCGAGCGGATGGTCGTCGCGGGCCGGCACCGGGGTGGTGAGGTACTGCGCCTGACCGCCGGCGCGGTGCGGCGGCACGATCAGGCGGCGGGCGACGGCGTTGGCGACCGTCGAGCCGTGGTCGCGGCGGATCAGGTGCAGGCACAGGTCGATTGCGGCGGCCTTGCCGGCGGACGCGAGCACGGTGCCGTTGTCGACGTAGAGCACGTCCGGGTCGACACGTACCCGCGGATAGCGGGCGGCCAACGCCTCGGTGTGGGCCCAGTGGGTGGTGGCCCGCAGCCCGTCGAGCACACCGGCGGCGGCCAGCACGAACGCGCCGGTGCAGAGCGAGACCATCCGGGCGCCCGCCTGGTGGGCCGCGCGGACCGCCTCGAGCAGATCAGGGGGTACGTCCCCGTCGACGTCCTCGACCGACGGGATGATCACGGTGTCGGCGCGGGAGAGGCGGTCCAACCCGTCGTCGGGCTCCACCAGGAATCGGCCGACCCGGACCGGGCCGGGGCCGCAGACCACCACGTCGTACCAGGGGTCGGCCAGGCCGGAGGGGTCGCGGGCGAAGACTTCGCAGGCCAGGGCCAGCTCGAAGTGCAGCATCCCGTCGGTGGCGGCGATCGCGACATGAGCCATGTCCGAAACTGTACGGGAGATGGCGTTCCCGACACTGGTTGGTAGCCGACCACTGCTGGAAGCTGGTCCCAGTCGATCTTCGAGGGGGCAGCAATGGGCCACAACGTGGCAGTGTTCGGGGCGTACGGGCACACCGGACGGTTCGTGGTGACGGAGTTGCGCGAGCGCGGGTTCGACGCGCTGCCGGTGGGCCGCGACCCACGCAGGCTGGACGCGTTCGGACTCGCCTACCGGGTGGCGTCGGTCGACGATCCGGCATCGCTCGACGCGGCGCTGGCCGGCGTGGACGCGGTCATCAACTGCGCCGGCCCGTTCGCGTCGACCGCGACCCCGGTGATCGAGGCCGCGCTGCGCGCCGGCATCCCGTACGTGGACGTGGCGGCCGAGATCGAGGCCAACGTCGACACGTTCACGCACTTCACCGAACGCGCCCGGGCGGCCGGTGTCGCGGTGGTCCCGGCGATGGCCTTCTTCGGTGGGCTCGGCGATCTGCTCGCGACGACGGCGATGGGCGACTGGACGTCGGCTGACGAGGCGCACGTCGCGTACGGACTGAGCAGTTGGCACCCGACGGCCGGGACGGTCGCCGCGGGCACCGTCTCCCGCGAGCGCCGTGCCGGCCGCCGGGTCCGCTACACCGGCGGCCGGTTGGAGTACCACTCCGGTGGGGATCTGCCGAGGGTGGACTGGGACTTTCCCGCGCCGCTGGGCCGGCGCGGCGTCCTCGGTGAGTTCACCATGGCCGACGTCGTCACCATCCCCCGTCACCTGGCCATCCCCGAGGTGTGCACGTACATGAGCGCCGACGCCGCCACGGATCTCGTCGCCGGAAACGCGCCGGTCCCGGTCGACGGGCTGGGCCGGTCGGCGCAGACGTTCACTGTCGACGTCGTCGTGCGTCGCGGCGACACGCATCGCCGCGTCGTGGCCACTGGCCAGGACATCTACGCCGTCAGCGCACCCCTGGCCGTGGAGGCGGTCCGGCGCATCCTCGACGGTCGGACGAGGACGACCGGTGTCGCCTCCGCCGGCGAGATGTTCGACGCGCCCGACTTCCTGCGCGCGCTGTCCGCGCATCTCCGGGTCGAGACGGTCAGTTCGTGGTCAGCCCCCGCGTCGCCAGTTCGCTGAGCGGAGGAGTGACGCCGGCCGGCGGGGCGGAAGCCACGCCGGTCGGCGTCGGTCACGCCACGATGGTCAGACGACCAGTTTGACCCCGGCCGCCTTGCACGCGGTGTTGATCTCGTTGCCGGCCTTCTCGAAGGCCGGGTTGTCGGCGGCGGTCGCCGGGTCCGCCGCAGCCGCGGCCTTGGCCGCCTCCGCGCCGAACGTTCGCAGGGCGGCCGCCACCTTGCCGTCGCCGGTCGCGGCGACCGCGACCATCTTCTTCTCCAGATCAGCCAGGATCTTCTTCTGATCCGCCGCCGACGGCTCGCCAGCCATGGCGATCTTCACCAGCTCCGCCTTCATCTCGTCGCTGGCCTTCTTCGCCGACTCGCAGAGTTCCTTGTCGCTCGCGGCGCCCGCCGCGGGTGACGAGGCCGGCGTGGCGGCAGCGGAGGTTGCCACCGCGGACGGAGCTGCGGACGTGGGAGCGGGCGTGGTGGATCCGGCGGTCGTCGCCTTGTCGCTGTCGCCACAGCCGGCGAGGGCTGTCGTAACGGCAAGGATCACGATGGCAGAGGCAAGACGGGAAGTTTTCACGGACGCGCACGATAGTCGAAGTCCAAACGATGATCAATTTGCTCGACGCCTACTCCCACCTGAATGGATCCGTAGGGTCTGGTCATGGTGAAGCCGCGTCGCTCGGCGACGTGGGTGCGAACCGTCAGCGGCGGTTCGCCGTCACCTACTGGCCATCGGACCGCGGTCACCACTGTGGACTGCGGGCTGGTAGGAAGAGGCGAGTTGCCTCACCTCAGGGAGATGATCGTGGCACGTTCCCACCTGTCCCGCCGTTCGCTGCTGACCGCCGGTGGCGCCGCCGCCGTCGCGCTCGGCGCGGCCGCAGCCAGCCCGTCCACCGCCGCCGCCGCGCCAGCCGACAACCCGGTCGATACGCCGACGGAGGCGCTGCGTCGGCTTCAGGCCGGCAACCGGCGGTTCGCCTCCGGCCACGGGCGGCACCCGCACCAGGGCCTGGCCGACCTGCACCGGCTCGCCGCCGGCCAGCACCCGTTCGCCATCACCGTCGGCTGCGCGGACTCCCGGGTGGCCCCCGAGGTGCTCTTCGACCAGGGGCTGGGTGACCTGTTCGACAACCGGGTGGCCGGCAACATCGTCGACGACCTGCTGCTCGGCAGCGTCGAGTTCGCGGTGGAGGAGTTCGGCAGCCTGCTGATCGTCGTCCTCGGCCACGAGCGCTGCGGCGCGATCACCGCCACCATCGACGCCATCCACACCGGCGGGACGGCGCCCGGGCACATCGGCACCATCGTGGACGCCCTGCGTCCGGTCGTCGAGCCGGTGCTGAACCAGCCCGGCGACCCGGTGGAGAACGGGGTCCGGGCCAACATCGCCGCACAGGTGCGGGCGCTCACCGCGCGCAGCACGATCATCGCCGAGAAGGTGCACGAGGGCACGCTGCGCGTCGTGGGCGCCCGCTACGACCTGGACAACGGGCGGGTCTCGCTGGTGGCCTGAGGCCGTCACCTGATCCTGGGCCACCCGGACGGCGGCGCTGGTCGGTCATCCACTGACACCGACCAGCGCCGCCGGTCGCGTCGCGGCAGGCGGGTACGCCGGTAGTAGGACCAACCGGCCAGTGGCAACGCGACCGCCCAGGCCAGCAGGAGCGGAAGGCCGATCAGGACGCCCGTCGGGGTGAAGATGTCCTCCGCGCTGGATTCCGACAGGTCCGCGGTGAACTGCCAGGGCAGGGTCACCGAGTAGCCGATCATCAGGGCGGATCCCAGCACCGTCGGCGTCAGCGGCAACCACGGTGGCACCCGACGTCCGCGCAGCCACGGCACCCACCGGGGAAAGACCACGCCCCAGTCCTTGATGAGCCCCAACGCCAGGACGCCCCCGAGCCCGGCGAGGACGCACAGGAGACCCAGGTAGAACGCGCCGGCCGGCAGCCCCAGGAAACCGTCGACCGGGTGGTCCCCCACCCCCGGCCCGCGACCGTGGTACCACTCGCGGAACGGCCCGGGATTGGCGAACATCGGGATGCCCAGGATCCATGGCACGTGCAGCGGGATGAACCCCAGCACGGGGGCGATCCAGGCCACGTGACCGGCTCGGCGTGCCCAGGACGGCGGGGGTGGCGGGGCGGGCATGGTCCCGCGTGGTGTTCGATTCATGGCTTCTTCTCCGTGTCAGCGGGGGCGTCGGCACTTCTGAGACCACCGTCGCCGAACGGCGAGACGAATGAATCGCTGCGCGGAGGGAACCGCCTCCCCCTGCCCGGGGACAACTAGGGTGCAGACATGGTTGATCGGCACCAGGTGATGCGCTTTCGGGTCCGAGCCCAGCAGCTCGACCGGGCCGAGGGCACGCTCGCCGACACCGCGGTCCTCGACATCGGGGTGCAGAACACCGGTCCGGACGGCGCCCGGTGGGCGCTGGCGGTACGCGGGGTCGACGTGACGGCGTTGTCCGACGCGGATCTGGTCCTGCTGTGGACCGTGCGGGGCGCTCCCCACCTCTACCGGCGAGCCGACGTCGGGAAGGTGGCGGCCGCCGTCGAGCCCTTCTCCGACGCCGACGCGGGCAAACGCATCTACGACGCCGCCAAGCCGTTGAAGGCCGCCGGCATCGACAACCTCGCGGCCCTCGACGAGATCGCCGCCCGGATGCGGGCCATCGTCACCACGCCGACGGTCAAGGGAGACGTCTCCGGCCGTTTGGCCACGGTGCTGCCCGAGCCGTATCTGCGGGTCTGCCGGCCGTGCGACGCCACGCACCCCTACGAGATGCCGTTCCGGCTCGCCGCTCTACGGGCCGGACTGGAGTTGCAGCTCGACACCTCACCTCCGGTCCTGCGGCGCATCGCCGGGTTCCGGGAGGCGTCCGCACCGGGTGACCGGTTCGACCTCATCCGCGCGTACCTGCGCCTGCTCGGCCCGGCCACCCCGAAACAGGTGGCCGACTATCTCGACGCCCCGGTGAAGGACGTGAAGGCGCACTGGCCCGACGACGTGACCGAGGTGACAGTCGACGGCGAGGTGCGCTCCCTGCTGGCCGCCGACGAGGAGGCGCTGGAGTCGGCCGACGGCAGGGGCACCCGCCTGCTCGGCCCGTTCGACCTGTTCTTACAGGCCAAGGACCGGGCAACGCTGGTGCCGGACGCCGCCCACGCCAAGGAGTTGTGGCCGGTGCTGGGTCGCCCCGGCGCCGTCCTGGTCGACGGCGAACTGGTCGGCACCTGGCGGCCCCGCAAGTCCGGCAGGACGTTCACGGTCGCCGTCCAGCCCTGGCGTCGGCTGTCCGACCCCATGCGTAAGGCCATCACCGCGCAGGCCGAACATCTCGCCGCGTACCGCTCGGCCTCGCTCAGCGGCGTCGACTTCGCCGGCTGACGGTCACTCCACCGCCCAGGCGATGGCGGGAGGGTGCACCCGAGCGCAGATCGGCCCACCGGCGGCATCGGTCAACCCGATCCGGCCGACCAGCGTCCCGGTGCCCTCGTGGGCGGCGCGCAGCAGCTCGGTCGGGACGTCGGTGAACATCAACTTCGCTCGTCGGAACATGGCGAAGCCGTCCTGGGTCACCGCGCCCCAACTCAGGTACAGAAACCGCGCCCCGGGGCGGCCGTGCACCCACGGGCCGCCGACGTCGAGCGCTCCGTCGATCTCGCGGCTGGACACCTCGAAGGACCAGATGGCGCTGGCCGCGTCGGCCGGCACCCGATCGACCACGTCGGCCTTGCGCTGAACCCCGACGTGTACGTTGCCCAGCCGCAGCGCGTCGGCCTCCGCACCGGGACGCCGACCTGGGAGATCGCTGCCGTCGATCCGGATCCGCATGGCTCCGACTCTAGTGAGTCGCCCGGTTCAGGTGGGCTGCTCGGTGTTGTCGTCCTCGCCGTACTCGCCGCGGATGGGCAGGTAGTAGGCGGGCAGGAAGGCGGCGATGATGGCGACGCCGGCGATCGGCACGAACGCGCCGACGAGGATGCCGGAGCCGATCCAGACCAGCGCGAGCGCGAATCGGCGGCCGATGGCCCGCGTACCGATGGGACCGAGGCCGGGGTCCAACAGTGTGGCGTGGCGGAGGTGCGCCCAGGTGATGTTGAAGAGGAGCGCCGCCGTCCACAGTGTGCTGCCGTAGACGACGACCGACGCGCGCAGACCCTGCTCCGCCCGCAACGCGTCGGCGAGCAGCGACGTGGAGAACGGCAGGAACGCGATGACCATCAGGAGCAACGTGTTGAGGAACAGGACCGCTCGGTCGACATGCCGGACGCGGTCGAACATGACGTGGTGATTCACCCACACCTGCCCGATGAGCAGGAAGCTCAGCGTGTACGCCAGGTACGACGGCCACAGCGCACCGAGGCCCTGGACGAGGTGCTCGAAGTCGTGGGGCGGTTGGATCTCCAGCACGAGAAGCGTCACGGCGATCGCGAAGACGCCGTCACTGAAGGCCAGCAGGCGGCCCGGACTGCGGGTCAGCCGGGTCCGTTCCCTTTTGGGAGGCACGTCCCGAATTATGCTATAAGTCAGCTTCCGCCATGGGCGGAGCTGTCGGCCGTCCTGCGCAGATAGGTCTCGGCCAACTGGCGAAGGCGCTTACCGTCGAAGCTGTCCCCGTGGCCGGGATGGACGACGGACACGTCGAGGTCGACGAGGAACTGCATGCTCCGCCGGTACGCGGCCACGTCGGAGTTCGGCAGATCGTCGATCAAGGCACCCTCGTAGATGACGTCACCGGAGTACAGGGCCCCGGTGCGCTCCTCCAGCAGGGCGATGCTCCCCGGCGTGTGACCGGGAAGGTGCAGCACGGTCAGCACTGGCCCGCCCAGGTCGACCCGGTCGCCGTCGTCGAGCAGTCGGGTCAGGGTCATGGGTTCGACGCGGTAGGCGGCAGGGTCGTAGCCCGGATCGGGCAGGACGTCGATCATGAGCTCCGGGATGTCTTCTCCGGCGGCGTCGATCCCCAGCTTGTCGAAGAGTTCCGCGCCGTACAGGCTCGCCGGCACACCCGACGCCAGGACCTCCGCCTCGGCGGGGTGGGCGGCCCGGTCACCGAACTCGGGCGCCCCACCGACGTGATCCAGGTGCGCGTGGGTGAGCACGACCATCGGATCGCGCTCGAACAGGCCCGGAATCGCCTCCCGCAGGGCGACGACGCCGAGCCCGGCGTCGATCACGATGTCCCGATCCTTGCCCCGCAACCACCAGAAGTTCGCCGACAACAGCTCGTTGACGTGCGGCTCCGAGAGACGGATGACGTCGTTGTCCACTTCGGCCCGCGTATGCCAGTCGACCATGTCCGAGAGTGTGCCAGCGCGGCGATGCCGCCTCGACCCCGCGAATCAAGCTGGGGCAGAGGAAAACTTAAATGATCAGGAAGAGTCGGTCGGCGGGCTCCACGACGGCGGCCAGCACCGCGCCGGGCACGAGGGCCGGGTCGTTCGCCCGGATCGTGTCCGCCTCGAAGGTGGCGAACCCCGGCCCGCTGATCCGCAGGTGGACTTCCAGCCCGGGGCCTTCTCCACCCAGGTGGTTCGCCACCGCGAGAACCTCCGCCGTCGCGGCGACACCAGCGGCGGACAGTCGACGCGCGTCGCTGCGTGAGCGGCCCACCAACCGCCAACCCCAGACACCGAACCCGACACCGATGATCGTCGCCAACACGCCACCGGCGAGGAGGCCCCAGAAATCCGAGGATGACGGCCGTGGATCCAGCGTCGCGGCGGCGGCCAGCAGGACCGGTCCGGGCAGACAGATCGCCAGGAACAGGAGCCGGCAGAGCAGCGCGCCCACCGGTCCGACGCGCGCTTCCGCTTCGCGAGGGGCACTCGTCATCCTCGAACCGTAATGCAACGGCCAGACCTGTCACTCCACCGTCCAGGCAGCGGCGGGAGGGCGGACCCAGGCCGGACCGCCCGATCTTCCGGTGCGGGCGAGTACGGCGTGACAGACTGCGAGGTGCCCTCGGCCGTCGACACACCGGTCAGCGATCCCCCTCCACGTTCGTTCGCGGAAGGCACGCGGAAGGGGCGGGGATGCCACCAACCTGGCTCGTGGTGCTCTCCTGGGCTTCGCTCGCGGTCGGTGTCGTCAGCTGTGGGGTCGTCCTTGCCGACACGTATCTCCGCGGACACCGTCAGCCGGTCCGGGTCATGGAGATCGTCTGGCTGGTGACAGTCCTCTACGTCGGCCCGGCGGCCGTCCGCCTCTACTGGAACTGGGGTCGGCCGGAGGCTTTCTCTCGGCGGAGGCGGGAGGGCCAACCGCGAAGGCCTCGCCGGGGCATCGTCGTCACCCACGTGTCCCGCTGCGGCGCCCACTGCGCTCTCGGGTTCATCGTCGCCGAGGTCGCCCTGTACGCCGTGCGATTCGACCCGGCCGAGGACCCGATGTGGGTCGCCTACGCCGGCGACTACCTGATGGCGGTGACGATCGCCGTTCTCTTCCGGTACTTCGCCGGGCCCGGTCGCCGCCTGACGAAGATCTGGCAGGCACTGTCGAGCGTCGGCAGGATCGAGCTGCTGACCATCACGGCCTTCGAGGTGGCGCTGTTCGTGTGGCTGACGTTCGCGCATCGCGTGGTGCTTCCGGAGCCACCCCTGCGACCCGACAGCCCGACGTTCTGGTTCGCGGGCCAGCTCGGGCTGATAGCCGGCTTCATCGCTGCCTGGCCCACCGCCTCCTGGCAGCTCGGCCGAGGGCTGAGATTCGAGCCGCGCCCCGACGACTGAGTGGCCGTATCGGGGCACGGCTCGGCCGCCCCGAAAAGACGATCGGCAGGGAGATCACCCTCCCTGCCACTTCTAACGTATACCGCACCCGGGGGCTTGCGGCAAGACCCCGGGTGTGGCGCAGAATCGGCGGCCGGACCAGCACAAACGAGGTAACGGGGGCGCGACGTGGGTGTGGTGTCGATGGACGGAGACCGCGGCGACCAGGAACCGCTGTTGGATCTTCGAGAGGTCGACGAGACGCAGGTGTCGGTCGTCGGCGGCAAGGCCGCGCACCTGGGCGCGCTGTCCCGGATCGACGGCATCCAGGTGCCGGCCGGGTTCTGCGTGACGACCGCCACCTTCCGGCGGGTTCTGGCGCAGGCGTCGGCTATCGACGATCGGCTCGGTGACCTGTCGCGCCTGAACCCGGATGACCGGGAGGCGATCCGCACGCTCAGCGCGGAGATCCGCCGCAGCATCGAGGAGACCCCGATCCCGGGCGACCTGGCAGCGGCTATCACCGGCGCGCTCGCCCGGTTCGGCGAGCGGGCCGCCTACGCCGTGCGCTCCAGCGCGACGGCGGAGGACACGCCCACGGCGTCCTTCGCCGGCCAGCAGGACACCTACCTGAACGTGGTGGGGCCGGAGGCGATCCTGCGGCACGTCAGCCGGTGCTGGGCGTCGCTGTTCACCGAGCGGGCCGTCATCTACCGCCTGCGCAACGGCATCGACCACCGCACCGTTCAGATGGCTGTCGTCGTACAGCGAATGGTTTTTCCGGATGCCGCCGGCATCCTGTTCACCGCGGACCCGGTCACGGGCAACCGGAAGGTCGCGACGGTGGACGCCAGCTTCGGCCTCGGCGAGGCCCTGGTGTCCGGCCTGGTGAACCCGGACGTCTTCACGGTCCGCGACGGGGAGGTCGTCGCCGGGGCGGTGGCCGCGAAGAAGCTGGCCGTCGCTGCCCTGCCGGGCGGCGGGACCCGGGAGGTGGCGATCGACCCGCAGCGGCAGGAGCAGCCGGCGCTGACGCAGGCGCAGGTCGTACGGCTCGTGCAGCTCGGACGACGCATCGAGGCGCACTTCGGCCGTCCGCAGGACATCGAGTGGTGCCTGGTCGACGACGACTTTCAGATCGTGCAGAGCCGACCGATCACCACAGTGTTCCCCATTCCCGTGGCCGACGACGACGAGAACCACGTCTACCTCTCGGTCGGTCACCAGCAGATGATGACCGACGCCATGCGGCCGCTGGGGCTCTCCATGTGGCAGTTGACGGCAATGGCCCCGATGCGGGAGGCCGGCGGCAGGCTGTTCGTCGATGCCATCCGGCTGCTGGCCTCCCCCGCCAGCCGCGCCGGCTTCCTGGAGATGGCGGGCAAGTCCGACCCGCTCATGGGGGACGCGCTGGAGACCCTCCTCGAGCGCGGGGACTTCGTTCCCACGCTCCCGGACGACGGCAGCCCCGGCAAGCCGACGACCGGCGGCGCGCCCGCCCCGATCGAGACCGACCCGGCCATCGTGACCGAGCTGGTCGCGCGCAGCGAGGCGTCTGTCGCCGCCCTGCGGCGCGACATCGCGACGGTGACCGGTCCGGCGTTGTTCGACTTCCTACTGACGGCCTTCCAGGAACACAAGCGGGTCCTCGGTGATCCGCTGAACATGAAGGCGATCATGGCCGGTATCGAGGCCACCTGGTGGCTCAACGACCGGCTGCACGAGTGGCTCGGCGAGAAGAACGCGGCGGACACCCTCACCCTGTCCGCCGCCGGCAACATCACGTCGGAGATGGGCCTGGCGCTGCTCGACGTCGCCGACGTGATCCGTCCGCATCCGGAGGTGGTGGCGTTCCTTACGGGCGCCACGCACGACGACTTCCTCGACGACCTGCCCACGGTCGTGGGCGGGGTCGAGGCCCGCGCCGCCATCGAGGCGTACCTGGACCGGTACGGCATGCGCTGCGTCGGCGAGATCGACATCACCAGGCCACGGTGGAGCGAACGTCCCAGCACGCTCGTGCCCGTGCTCCTGGACAACGTCAAGCTGTTCGAGCCGGGCGCGGCCAGGCGGCGCTTCGAGCAGGGCCGGCAGCAGGCGCAGCAGAAGGCGCAGGAGGTGCTGACGCGCCTGCGGGCCCTGCCGGACGGGGAGCAGAAAGCCGACGAGACCGCGCGGATGATCGACCGGGTGCGGACCTTCATCGGCTATCGGGAGTACCCGAAGTACGACATCATCAGTCGCTACTTCGTCTACAAGAAGGCCCTGCTGGCCGAGGCCGAGCGCCTGGTACGGGCCGGCGTGCTCACCGAGACCGAAGACGTCTTCTACCTCACGTTCCAGGAGTTCCACGAGGTCGCGCGTTCGCACCGGGTGGACGACGCGCTGATCCGGCAGCGCCGGGACGCGTTCCGGTCGTACCAGGCGCTCACCCCGCCCCGGGTGCTGACCTCGGACGGTGAGGTCATCACCGGGTCGTACCGACGCGACGACGTGCCGGCCGGCGCCCTGGCCGGTGTGCCGGTGTCCGCCGGGACTGTCGAGGGACGCGCGCGCGTCATCCTGGACATGGCGCAGGCAGATCTCGAAGCGGGTGACATCCTCGTCACGGCCCACACGGACCCCAGCTGGACTCCGCTGTTCGTCGGCATCGCCGGCCTGGTGACGGAGGTCGGCGGGTTGATGACGCACGGCGCGGTGATCGCGAGGGAGTATGGCCTGCCGGCTGTCGTCAGCGTGCTCGACGCCACCCGGCTGATCCGCGACGGGCAGCGGATCCGCGTGCACGGCAGTGACGGCTACGTCGAGATCCTGTCCTGACCGGCGACACGTCCAGGAGGTACGACGGTGGTGGTTTCGGTCCGACGTCTGGCGACAGTGATGGCCACGGCGTCGACAGTTGTGTCGTTGGCGGCGTGCAGCGGCGGCGGCGACGCGACCGGGGCGCGGACGACGCCGAGCCCGCAGGTGACGCTCGCCCCGTCGCCGGCCACCGATCCGGAGTTCCGGCGGCTGGAGGAGCAGTTCGGGTCGCGACTGGGGATCTACGCCGTCGACACGGGCACCGGCGAGACTGTGGAGTACCGCGCCGACGAGCGGTTCGCGTACGCCTCGACCTGGAAGGCGCTGGCCGCCGCCGAGGTGCTCGACGGGACCACCGACGCCCAGCTCGACCGGGTGGTGCGGTACTCGGCGCGGGACCTGGTGGCCCACTCCCCGGTCACCGGGAAGCACGTCGGCGAGGGCATGAGCCTGCGCGCCCTCGCCGACGCCGCCGTGCGCTACAGCGACAACACGGCGGGCAACCTGCTGCTGCGCCATCTCGGCGGGCCGGCCGGGTTCGAGTCGAAGCTGCGTGCGCTCGGTGACACGGTCACCGACGCCGCCCGCTACGAGACCGCGCTGAACGAGGGAACACCCGGCGACAAGCGGGACACCAGCACCGCGCGGGCCCTGGCCCGCGACCTCCGGGCGTACACAGTGGGCGAAGCTCTGGAACCGGCGGACCGCGACGTGCTGCGCGGCTGGCTGCGGGGCAACACCACAGGCGCGAGGCTGGTCCGCGCCGGGGTGCCGGCCGGCTGGGTGGTCGGGGACAAGACCGGGACCGGCGGGTACGGCACCCGCAACGACATCGCCGTGCTCTGGCCGCCCGACCGGGCCCCGATCGTGCTCGCGGTGCTGTCCAGCCGCGGCACGAAGGACGCCACTCCCGACGACGCCCTTATCGCCCAGGCCACCAGGGTGGTCGTCGCCGGGCTGTGATCAGGAGTAGGTCAGGTGGCGGCGCCGCTGTCGTAGGCCGTCTGGTGGCGACGGATCTCGGCGTGGTGGTCGGCGGACCAGGCTGCCAGGGCCAGGACGGTGGAGAGCAGTGACCTGCCCAGATCGGTGAGAGCGTATTCGACGCGTGGCGGCACCTCCGGGTACGACGTGCGGGTGACGAGGCCGGTGCGCTGGAGGTGTTTCAGGGTCAGCGTGAGCATGCGCTGCGAGATGCCGGGGATCGCGTCACCCAGGTCCGAGTAGCGGACGGGGCCGTCGGCGAGCGTGCCGATGATCAGCACGCTCCATTTGTCGCCGACGAGGTCCAGGACCTCGCGGATGAAGTCGGCGTCCTCGTCGTTCCAGTGCGCACAGGGCCCCGGGGCGGCCCGGACGTTCGCCCGGACGTTGGTGCGCCTGCGCCGAAGTTCTCCTGCGCTCATTCCCGCCGCCCCTCCGCGCAGCCCGCGCTACGCACATGAATGTACCTTTTGTGGCCCTCCGATTCTGATGCATCATGGCGCTACGAACAAGAAGTGAGAATCGAGGAGGAGCACCATGAAGGTCGAGTTCTGGTCGGACATCGTCTGCCCGTACTGCGGGTTGATGGACCACCGGCTCCACCAGGCGCTGGACCGGCTCCCGTACGGCGATCAGGTGCGGGTGATCCACCGGTCGTTCCAGTTGCACCCCAACCTGCCCCGCGCGGGTGTCACGCAACGGGAGTTGATCACGATGGCGGGGGCTCCCGCGACGACCGTCGACCGGGTCCTGCGGCCCATCGAGCGGGCGGCCGAGGCGGAGGGCCTGACGCCCTACCACGCGGTGGACCGCACCCTCGGGCCGACGGATTTCGCCCACGAACTGCTCGCCTACGCGACCGACCAGGGACGCGGCGCCGAGATCTGGACGGCGATGTTCCGCGCGCACTTCGGGCAGGCCCGCAAGCTGTGGACCGCCGACGAGGTCCTCGACTTCGCCGCCGAGGTGGGGCTGGACCGCGACGGGGCCGCCGACGCCCTGCGCAGCCGCCGCTACCGGGCCCGCGTGGCGGCCGACCAGCGCGAGGCACAGCGACTCGGGGCGCGCGGGGCGCCGTTCCTCGTCTTCGACGGCCGCTTCGCCGTCCCCGGGGCGATCGGCCCCGACGACCTGGTCGCGGTCATCGATAAGGCGTGGGCCGAGAGCCACCCGACGCCGCAGCCGCTGCCGGTTGTCGGTGCGGCCGAGGGCACGTGCACCCCGGACGGGTGCGCGGTCTAACAACGGTTCGCGGACCGGCGAGGACTCAGTCGCCCCGGGTGTCGTCAGCCGGGCGGTACGTCAGGAGGACGACCCCGGAGGCGAAGGGTTCGGCGGACACCAGGTCCAGTCGTGCCGGCGGCTGACCACCGTCGAACAGGGCCTTGCCCCGGCGCAGGAACACGGGGTGCACCAGGAGGTGCAGCTCGTCGATGAGCCGGAGATCGGCGAGGGACCGGATCAGCGTGAGACTGCCGTAGACCACGATGTCGCCACCCGGCCCACGCTTGAGTTCGGTGATCTCGTCGGGGTCGAGGTGGGTGAGCCTTCGGGTGTTCGTCCAGGTCGCGGTGTTTCCCGAGGCGGAGACGACGATCTTCTCCAGCGCGTCGAGGCGTTGGGCATACCCGCGTACCTCGTCCGGCTGGTCGGGATTCTGGGCGGCCAGCGGCCAGTAACCGGCGAAGTCGGCGTGCGTGATCCGGCCCAGCAGCAGGCTGCCGGCGTTGTCCACCAGGGCCCGCTCGTATTTCTGGAGTTGGTCGTCGACCAGCAACCAGTCCATCTCGTCGTCGGGGCCGGCGACGAACCCGTCGAGCGTGGTCCACATCGACACGACAATCTTGCGCATCTCGTCCTCCGTCTTGGTGTGGTGATTCCCGGGCGGGCTACTGGCCGCCGCTGAGCGCGGCGCGGACGGGTTGCGGTGTTCGGGCCGGGAACCGCTCCTGAAAGTCGACGACTCCGACCCAGGTGGGGCGCAGGCCGATGCGGACCATCCGCAGGCCCGGTTCGTCGATCGCCGCGAGGTAGGCGTTGCCCTGCTCGTCGCCCATCCCCGCGCGCTGGATGGTGGCGTACTCCGGCAGGACGCCCTCGACCTCGGTCAGGGTGACCGTCCCGCGCAGCATCAGCACCTCCGGCAGCCCGTCGGCGGTGTCGATGCAGACCGCCACGTCCGGTCGGGCGCTCAGGTCGCGGATCTTGTACGTGCCGGCGAACGCGCCGACGACCAGCTCGTCGCCGGTCCACAGGAAGTTCACCGGGATCAACCTCGGCGTGCCGTCCCTGCTGGTGTAGGCGAGGCGTGCCACCAGTGCTGCGGAGAGCAGGCGCCGAGCCAACGGGGTGTCCAGGAGCTTCACGTCACCTTGCGGCAGGCTCATGGCACCCACGCTAGGGGGCTAACTCCTAAAGAACAAGTGACACTCCTGAATTAGGATCCAGGTAGGGTGGACGCCATGAGCGGCATGCGTAGTTACGGAGATCCGTGCGGTGTCGCGCGTGGACTGGACATCATCGGCGAGCGGTGGGCGCTGCTGGTGGTCCGCGATCTGCTGCTCGGCCCCCGACGCTTCAACGATCTGCTCGGCGGCCTGCCCGGGGTGAGTCCGAACGTGCTGAGCCAGCGGCTGCGCCAGTTGACCGAGCACGGCGTGGTGCACCGGCGGGACCTGGGCCCGCCGACGCGTGTCCACCTCTACGAACTCACCGAATGGGGCCGCGCCCTGGAGCCGATCCTCCTGCAGTTCGGTCGCTGGGGAAGCCGGTCACCCCAACCACACGAGGGCGCTCTCGGCATCGACTCCCTGCTGCTCAGCATCAAGGCGGCCTTCGATCCGGCGCGAGCCTCGGAGTTCACCGGCAGCTACGCGTTCCACATCGACGCCGACACGTACCTCGCCGACGTCGCCGACGGTGCGGTGCAGCTGCGGCGCGGCGCGGCGTCCGAACCCGACGCGACGCTCAGCACCGACATCGACACCCTTCGGGCCATCTGTGGCCAGCAGATCACCATGGCGGCGGCGGAGGAGTCGGGCGCGCTGCGGTTGAGCGGTGACGAGGATGCCAGGCGACGCCTCACCGTTCTGCTCCTTACCCCGTTCACCCCGGCAACCGCCTGAGCGGTTCAGCCGCGTTGAGCACCGGCCCGGCCGACAGGTGCGCCCGGACGCGGACTGATCCCGGCCACGGCCAGGTCGAGTAGCCGGTCCGCGTCGGCGGCGGGGTCCCTGTGGTGTTCGGTGGCCAGGGCGATGCCGGTGATCAGCGCGAGCAGATCGCTGATCGTCACGTCTGGAGCCAGAGCGCCGTCCTGCGCGGCACGGCGGACCAGAGGTTCGCCCGCCTCGGTGAGCTGCGCGGAGGCGCAGTGCTCGTGCGCCTCGGCGGGGCTGGCCGTGCAGTCGCGGGTCAGCGCGATGGCCAGGCCCCGGATGGTGGCGACGTACCCGTTGACGGCCCGCAGCCACTCCAGCAGCGCGGCCCGCGCGTCGGCGGTGTCGGACAGCTCGCGGGCGCGGGCGCCGAGGCTCTCGATCACTCCGCGGAACACCGCGTCCAGCAGGGCGTGGCGGCTGGGGAAGTGCCGGCGCACGGTGGCGGAGCCGACCCCCGCTACGCGGGCGATCTGCTCCAGGGACGCGTCCGCGCCGTGCGCGGCGATCTCCTGCTCGGCCACGGCGAGCAGGAGCGCGTAGTTGCGCCGGGCGTCCGCTCGCTGGGCGGGCATCGCGTCACCTCACGGTTGCTAAGTGGCGGGGTCCGCCGTATCTTAGCGGAGCACAAACGGTGACCCCCGCCGTTTAGCCGTTGTCGACGACAGGAGACGCCCCATGTCCACCGAATCCGCACCCGTCCTGGTCACCGGCGCCACCGGCAGGCAGGGTGGTGCCACCGCCCGGGCCCTGCTCGCGGCCGGCGTCCCCGTCCGGGCACTGGTCCGCGACCCCTCGACCGACCGCGCGAAGACGGTCGAGGCGCTCGGCGCGGAGCTGCTCGTCGGCGACCTGGACGATCGCGACTCGCTGGTCCGGGCCGCGCGAGGAGCCCGAGCGGTCTTCTCGGTGCAGATGCCCGCGATGACCGGTAACAGCATCAACTTCGACGGCGAGCTGACCCACGCCGTCAACCTGATCCAAGCCGCGCTGGCCGCCGAGGTGCCGCAGTTCGTGCACACGTCAGTGAGCGGGGCCGGCCAGCACACCGAGACGCCCGGCTGGGCCGAGGGTCGGTGGGCGGCCATGGAGCCCTACTACACCACCAAGGCCGGCATCCAGGACCGGGTCCGCGAGGCGGGCTTCCCGTACTGGACGCTCATCAAGCCGAGCTTCTTCATGGACAACTTCCTGCCCTCCGTGGCGTACCTGATCCCCCGTGGCGTCACTAACGGCCTGGCGACTGTCATCAAGCCCCAGACCTCCCTCTCCCTCGTCGCGGTCGACGACATCGGCCGCGCCGCCGCCGCGGCTGTCGCCGAACCCGATCGCTTCCACGGAGTCGAGTTGGAGCTGGCGAGCGACTACCTGACGATGACGGAGATCGCCAAGGCACTCTCCGACGCCCTGGGCACCAAGCTGACCGCGCCGGACATGACCGAGGAGGAGGCGATCGCCGCAGGGATGCCGGAGTGGGCGGGCATCTCCCACGAACAGAGGAATGTGTTCACGCAACCGGCCCGCCCGGAGTACGCGCGAGCCCTCGGCATCCCCCTCACGACGTTCGCGGAATGGACGCGCGAAACTCTGCGCGAGTCGTCGCTGCGATAGGTGGCCGACGCCGGGTGTGGCTGCGGGGCCAGGTCTGGCAACCAACGCTGTGGCTCGTCGACTCCTGACCTAATCTATGAGTGTCGATCGTTGTCGCCCTGGCCGCACGACTGGATCCGACCTGACCGGGGCCGCCCTCCGGCCAGCCCGGTTCGAGGAGAGGAATCCCGATCGTGAACGCCGGTAACCGAATCCTTCCCATCCTGTTGACCGTCGTGCTCGCCACCGGCCTGTCCCTGGTCGGCGCCGGGCCAGTGACGGCCGGGCAGACAAGCCTGCGGGCCGCCGACCCGAGCGTGATCCGCGTCGGCGGCAACTACATCTCCGTGCAGTCGCTCAACGGCGGGATCGCCGTCCGGCAGGCGGCCTCCCCCGACGCGCTGGCCGCCGCACCCGCACGACAGGTGTGGACGGACAGCCGCAACCTCGGCGAGGTCTGGGCCCCGGAGATCGTCACCGACGGTGGCCGCTACTACATCTACTTCACGGCCGGGCGCGGCGCCGCACACCGCATGTACGCGATCCACTCCGCGTCACCGGCCAGCGGGTACACGGCCGAGAGGCAGCTCGCGCTGCCCGACGGGAAGTGGGCCATCGACGGCAGCCTGTTCACCTTCAACGGGCAGCGGTGGTTCGTCTGGTCCGGCTGGGCCGGCGACACCAACATCGAACAGAACATCTACCTCAGCCGCATGAGCGACCCCCTGACCCCAACCGGCAGCCGGTACGTCATCTCCCAACCACGCGAGAGCTGGGAGCGCGTCGTCGGCAACCCGTTCATCAACGAGTCCCCCGAGGCGATCAGGGACCCCAACGGGCAGCTGCACATCGTCTACTCCGCCAACGGCAGTTGGAGCGACCAGTACTGCCTCGCCGACCTGCGGCTACGCGCCGGCGGCGACCCGACGTACGTGTGGGACTGGTACAAGTCGAACGGCTGCCTGTTCGGCTCGAACCGGGCCACCATGATGGCCGGCTGGGATCCCACCCTGCACGTCAACGGCCCCGGCCACCACAGCTTCGTGCTGCTCAACGGCGACATCGCCACCAGCCCACCGGCCGGGCCGAGGTTCCCACTGATGTACCACGGCGTACCCAAGGGCACCGCGTACTCCTGGGCGAACCGCTACTGGTACACCGGCACCTTCTGCTGGTGGGGCAACACCACCTACCGCCGCGCCAACGTGCCCGGCCCGACGGCCGACACCGGGTTCAGCATCAAGTTCTTCGAATGATCCGGACGAGCATTCTGGTCCTTCGTCGGCCGTCCGGCCGGTTAGCACGCATCGATGATGATCGTCTAGCCTGGCGTCTCTCCACTTAGGACGACGAAAGGCCCCTCATGAAACGCAGATTGATGACCAGTCTGGTGGCGGTGCTCGCCATGGTCGCGGCGACGCTGGTCGGCACCGGCAGCCCGGCGGCGGCCGCCACCTCGGGTCCGTGGGTGATCCAGCCCTTTACGAACTACCACTGCCTGGCCCCCGAGGCGTTCTCGTCAGGGCTCAACGTCGTGGTCGACCAACATCTCTGCGAGAGTGGGCCGAACCGCGACTGGATCTTCACCACGACCAGCTCGGGCTACTACCGGATCTCCTACCGCAACGGCGGACGGTGTATGGCCGTGCGCGGCGCGGTGTCCACCGAGCGGGCGAAGATCGCCACGCAGGTGTGCGGCGACGCCCGCCTCAACGACCAGTGGCTGCCGATCAAGCTTTTTACCTCCGGGAGTTCCGACTACTACCAGCTGAAGAACCGCAACAGCGGCAAGTGCATGGCGGTGGAGGGCAACTCGACGGCGAACGGCGCCGACATGATGCAGTTCACCTGCTACACGACATCGAACAACCAGGCCTTCACCTGGTTCGCCCCGTAAGCAGCGCCCTTCGGCCGCGGCGGGACCCCTCCGGGTCCCGCCGCGGTTCCGATGTTGTCCGCCGGTGGCACCATCGCTCAGATGAACGTCCGTCGCCTGGCTGCCATCGACATGTACGGCAGCCGAGGGACCACCCGCCGACGGCGGATCATTCTGGCCGAGTTCCTCGTCGGCGTGGCTGCCATGGTGACGTGGGGCATCTGGCTGCTGGCGTCGTCGAGCGGCCTCGGCCCCCGAGCGTTCGGCCTGTGGTTGACCGGCGCAGGTCTCAACTACGCGCCGCTGTCCCTGTACGCGCTCGCGCTGATGCGCCCCGGCGCCCTCGACGCCGAACTGGCTGGCGTCGACATCGACCGGGAGCTGCGCCGGTACACGGTGCTTCAGCTCTGGGTCGTCGTACCGCTCTCGCTCGTCGTTCTCGCCATCCGCGACGCGCTCGCCCGCCGTCGGCGCGATCGCGCCAACCCACAGGCCTGACCGTTAGCCTTGTCCGACTCTCCATCCTGGACAAACGAAAGGCCCCTCATGCAGCGCAGAACGATGACCAGCCTGGTGGCGGTGCTCGCCGTGATCGCGGCAACGCTGGTCGGCACCGGCAGCCCCGCTGCGGCTGCCACCACCGGCCCGTGGGTGATTCAGCCCTTCACGAACAACTACTGCATCCACCCCGAGGCGTACGCGTCGGCGAGCGGCACCGTGGTCGATCAGCATCTCTGCGACAGGGGCCCGCTCCGCAACTGGAACTTCACCACGACAAGCTCGGGCTACTACCACATCTCCTACCGCAACGGCGGAAAGTGCATGGCCGTCCGCAACGCGTCGAAGACCGAACGGGAGAAGATCGTCACGCAGCTGTGCGGCGACGCCCGCCTCAACGACCAGTGGCTGCCGATCAAGCTCTTCACCTCGGGAAGCGCCGACTACTACCAGCTGAAGAACCGGGGCAGCGGCAAGTGCATGGCGGTGGAGGGCAACTCGACCGCCAACGGCGCCGACATGATGCAGTTCACCTGCTACACCACCTCGAACAACCAGGCCTTCACCTGGGGCCTGGACTAGCAACGCTGTTGAGCCGCGGCGGGACCTGTCCGGGTCCCCCGCGGTCCCACCCGGCACGACATCGATCCGGGTTCGGTGAGGCCGGGGCGTCCACAGAGTGGGGCGCCCCGACTTGGCACTGTCACAATGCGGCGGCTGCCTGGCCCACCGGGAACCGCACGCCGGTGAGGTCTTCCGAGACGGCCCAGAGGCGTTGCTGCACGCTCACGTCGTAGGACTCGGGGCTGGAGGTGACCAGCCTCGGGTAGCCGCGCGCCTCGGCCGCGCCGTCGGGGCCGTAGTACTGCCCGCCGAGGACGGACGGGTCGGTGGCGGCCCGCAGGGTGGGCAGCGCGCCCGCCGCCGCGGGCTGGGTGATCACCGGGGCGAGCCAGGTGAGCGGCCGGCGGACGACCGCCGGAGCGTTGCGGGCCAGTTCGGTGTTGGAGATGCCGGGGTGTGCGGCCACCGCGGCGGTGGTGCCGTGCGTGGCGAGCCGGCGCTGTAGTTCGTAGGTGAACATCAGGTTGGCGAGCTTCGACTGACCGTAGGCGGCGACCCGGCTGTAGGAACGTTCCCATTGCAGATCGTCGAAGTGGATGGCGGCGCGGATGCGGTGGCCGGTGCTGCTGACCGTGACCACCCGGGAGCCGGGCACGGGCAGCAGCAGGTCGAGCAGCAGGCCGGTGAGCGCGAAGTGACCCAGGTGGTTGGTGCCGAACTGCATCTCGAAGCCGTCGCGGGTGTCCTGCCTCGGGGTGTACATCACGCCGGCGTTGTTGATCAGCAGGTCGATCCGCGGGTGCGTGGCGCGCAGGCCGGCCGCGGCGGCGCGTACCGATTCCAGCGAGGTCAGATCCAGCTCCCGTACGGAGACGTCGCCGTTGATCCGGGCGGCGGCCAGTCTGCCCTTCTCTGTGTCGCGTACGGCCAGCACGACCGACGCCCCGCGCTCGGCGAGCCGCCGGGCGGCCTCGAAGCCCAGCCCGGTGTTGGCGCCGGTGACCACTGCCACCCTGCCGTCCTGGCGCGGAATCTGCTGCTCGGTCCACTTCATCTCAGGCTCCCCAATATACCGCCGGTAACTTATATTCGAACGGTAATGTACCGACGGTACGCTGTCAAGGGACCGCCGGTACCTAAGCTAGGGTGGGCGACATGACGTTCCAACGGGCGCGCAGCGAGGAGCAGCGTGAGGTCCGACGCCGGGCCATCCTGGAGACGACCTCGGCGATGCTCGACGAGATGCCGGTGGCTGAGGTGACCCTGAACGAGCTGAGCCGGCGGGTCGGCCTGGCCAAGACGGCGGTGCTGCGCTATTTCGAGTCCCGTGAGGCAGTGCTGCTCGACCTGCTGAACGACCGGACGACGACCTGGCTGGCCGAGCTGGATCAGGAGCTGGCCCGCGGTGTCGACCCGAGCCGGCCGGCTATGGAACGGGCGGAGCAGGCGGCCGACGTGCTCAGCCGGTCGCTCGCCGCCCAGACGGTGCTCTGCGATCTCTTCGGCGCGCAGGGCGGGGTGCTCGAGCACAACGTCTCGGTCGAGGTGGTCCGCCGGCACAAGCGGGCCGCGCTGGGCAACCTCGCGGTGATGGCCGGCCTCGTCCGGCAGCACCTGCCCGAGGTCGGCGACAACGCCGAGCTGTTCTGCCTGAACGCCTTGATCCTGGCTGGCGCGCTGTCCGCCTACACCTCGCCGCCGCCCAGCCTGCTCGCCGTCTACGAATCCGAGCCGGCGCTCGCGGTCCACCATGTCGACCTGCGGGCAGCCCTACGGCTCGCGATCATCACGTCGCTCGTGGGCATACTGCCGCGCTCTTGATCTTCGGCGCGATATTCCACTGGGTATGAGGCTGTTTCGGCTAGCATGCCCGCCGTGCTCTCAAACGAACAGATAATCGGCCAGGCCCTGGATCGGATCGAGGCGGGGTACGTCTTCCCTGAGAAGGTCGAGGACATCGACGCCGCGATCCGGCGCCGTCTCGCGGCGGGAGAGTACGACGACCTGGACGGGCCGGTGCTCTGCGAGACGGTGACCACCCACCTGCAGGAGGTCTGCCCGGACAAGCATCTGCGGCTGCTGTGGTCGGACCAGCCGCAGTCGCTGGATCCAGCGGACGAGGACGGCGGGCGGGCCGCGTTCCTCGCGCTGCTCAGGACGGAGAATCAGGGGATCCGCCGGGTCGAGCAGCTGGACGGGAACGTCGGGCTCATCGACGTGCGGCGCATCGCGTACGCCGATGAAGGCGCCGCCGCGATCGGCGCGGCCATGCAACTGGTCGCCCTCAGCTCCGCGCTCATCCTGGACCTGCGCGCGTGCACCGGCGGAACACCGGAGGGAGCCGCCATGTGGTGCAGCTACTTCTTCCGCGACGACCAGGTGCACCTCAACGACTTCTACGAGCGCTCCACCGGCGCCACCCGCCAGTTCTGGACGACCGCGCACCTTCCCGCGCCGCGCTATGTGGACCGCCCGGTCTCCGTGCTCACCAGCGCGACGACGTTCTCCGGGGGCGAGGACGTGGCGTACACCCTTCAGGCGCACGGTCGGGCCGTCGTCGTCGGTGAGACGACGCGTGGCGGCGCGCATCCGACGGCCCGCCACCCGGTCACCGAACACATCCAGGTGACCGTGCCGACCGCCCGGACCATCAACAGCGTCACCGGCACCAACTGGGAGGGCATCGGAGTGGTCCCCGACGTACCCGTTCCGGCAGACCAGGCACTCGACACGGCACTCAAGGCCATCTCGGGCGCATAGGCGTGCCCGCCGCCGACTTGCGCAGCGCGGACCCAGCCGGCCGGCGGGAACCGCCCAGATGGTCAGGGTCCGGCTGTCGGCGCGTTCGTTCGTCCGACAAATTCGCTACCGGGCAGCCGGAGAGCAGTGGTACACAACCGAGGTGCAGAACACTGTGAAGTTTCCCGAGGTCCTGCGGCTGATCGAAGACCGCTCGGCCGCGTTCCGCGCAGCGATCGCATCCGCCCCCGACCTTGACGTCCAGGTCCCGACCTGTCCGGACTGGACGCTGCGCGAGCTGGCGCAGCACCTCGGCGACGGCCGCCGCCGCCAGGCCGCCATCATCGCGGCGGGCCCGGGCGCTGAGCCCCCGGCGCGGACGGACCCGAAGGGTGCCCCGACCGCCCCCCGCGACCGCGAAGCCCTGGACGCCTGGCTCGCCGAGTCGACCGAGCTCATGCTCCGCACGATGCGCGAGGCCGGCCCGGACCGCGGCTGCTGGACCTGGTGGGGCAGCTCGCAGGCCCCGCAGACCAGCGGAGCCATCGCCCGGCACCAGATCCAGGAGCTGGCAGTCCACACCTACGACGTCCAGCTCACCCAGGGGGCCGCACAGCCGCTGCCGACGGACGTCGCGGTCGAGGGCGTCGACGAGTTCCTGACGACCGTCGCGGCGACTACCGTTCCCTGGCCGTTCAAGCCGGCGACCATCGACCTGCACACGACCGAGGGCCGCTCCTGGCGCCTGACCCTCAACGCCGACGGCGTCCGCTGCGACGACCTCGCCGCCGACACGGAGCCGGGCGACATGGCGATGCGCGGCGCGGCGAGCGAACTGGTCCTCTACTTCTACGACCGCGTCCCGCTCGACGGTCTGGAGACCACCGGCGACACCGAGCCGATGGAGCAGCTCGCAGACTGGGATCCGAACGCGTAGACGCGCACCTGTGACGCGTCTGTCGGTTCCGCGCGCGTCATTGGGACTCGGTTTCGACCCGCCGGTGAACGTTCCGGTCGACGGTCGGATGCCGTGATGATGAGGGCCTACCGCGAGTCCTCGATGTCCTATCAGGTCGCCGACGGCAGCGCGCTGCCGTTGCTGGTCGTCGAGCCGGGTGACGCCACACCGCCTCGCGCTGGCATCGTCCTGTTCCACGGCGGCGCGCTCCGCGAGGGATCGGCCGACGGGCTCGCCCCGCACTGCCGGGCGTTGGCGTCGCGGGGAATCCTCGCGGCGTCGGCCGGGTACCGGCTGCTCGGTCGTGGCGCGGTCAGCATCGACGACTGCCTCGCTGACGTGCGGCGCGCGGTCGAGCAGTTCGGCCGGCTGGCGGCGTCACGCGGGCTCGACCCGCCGCGGCTGGCCTCGGGTGGCAGCTCAGCCGGCGCTCATCTCGCGATGCTCGCCGCGATGACCCCGTCCACCACGGCAGCGGAGTTGAGCATCGCCGCCACGGTGGCCCTCAACCCAGCGGGACTGAACCTGGGGTCCTTCGCGCCGGACGCGCAGCGCCGCCTCGCACAGCAGGTCGGTATCGCCGTGAGCAGACTGGTCGAGTACTCGCTGATCGAGTTCGTGCGGCCGGGGTCGCCACCAGTGCAGATCCACCACGGCATCCACGACGAGGTCGAGCCGATCGGCTCGGTGCGGCAGTTCCGGGACGCGATGGTCCGCGCCGGCAACCAGTGCACGCTCGTTGAGTACGAACACGCCGAACACGGATTCCACTACCCCGGCGCCAGCAGGCACTTCGACGACGTCATCGACGCGACGGCGCGGTTCCTCCTCGACCGGCACCCATGATCGACCGTCGACGCGGGTCAGCTGGGCTGTGGCGGACACTCCAGGACCTTGTCGGCGCCGTTGAAGAGCGCGAGGACCTGCCCATCCCGGCATCTTAGTGGCAGCCCTCAGGGGCGCAGCAGGGTCACGCCCACCGGCCACAGGTGTGATCTTAAGAAAATTAAGATCAACCTCTTGGAAGTTGAAGATTTCTGAGATACAAATTCAGGTATGACAGAGCAGGCGATGGACTGGCAGGAACTCACCAGCCTGACGCGAGGCCAGCCGTTCGTCGTCGAGCGGGTGCGCCTGGCGAGCAACGGCGTCGCGATCGAGGGCGAGTTCGAGCCACCGCAACTGGCTCAGCTCAACGTCGATGACCAGGTCTTCGTCACGGCGTTCGTGCGCTGCCACGGTTCGATCAAGGAGATGGAACGCATCTTCGGGGTGAGCTACCCGACGATCAAGTCGCGACTCAACCGGATCACGCAGATGCTCGACTTCGTCGAGACCGACCCGGCACCCTCGCGAGCCGACATCATCGACCGGTTGCGCCGCGGTGAGATCACCGCACAGGAGGCGCTGGCCGAGCTGGGCGGCCGGTCGTGATGCCGCAGTTGGTGACCGTCACTGTCAACCGCCCGGACCGCCGGCCCATCCGCCTCTGGGTTCCGGTGCTCCCCGTGGCGCTCGTGCTCTTCCCGGTCGTGGTCCTGGTCGTGCTGGCGGCGATCGTGGCCTGCGTCGTGTTCCGCATCGGTGTGGTGCGGGCACTCGGCGCCGCGTGGCGTGTCATCTCGGCGCTGCCCGGCGCCCGCTTCGACATCGAGCAGGGCCGCTCGGCCGTGCTCGTGGCTATCCGATAGGAGAGGTTCGAATGACCGAACAACGCAAGGACATCCTCGACATGCTGGTTGCCGGCAAGATCACCACCGAGGAGGCGGAGCAGCTCATCGCCGCGCTCGAACGGGACCAGGCACCGGCGACGGTGAGTCACGACGTCCGGCCGAAGGGCAAGGTGAAGTACCTGCGGGTGGTGGTGGACTCCAATGACAACGGCGAGCCGTCGCGGGTCAACGTGCGGGTGCCACTGCAACTGCTGCGGGCTGGGGTACGGCTGGCGGCGCTGATCCCGCCGCAGGCCCTGGTCAAGGCCAACGCCTCACTCAGCGACTCGGGTGTGCCGATCGACCTGACGCAGCTCAAGCCCGAGCAGTTGGAGGCGCTCGTGGAGCACCTCGACGAGGTCACCGTGGAGGTGGACTCCCCCGATGCCACAGTGCGGGTCTTCTGCGAGTAGGCGCCGTCCGATGGGACGGCCCCTCGAGAGGGTGCTGGAACACCCTCCCGAGGCTGCGCCCGCCGCAGCAGAGCACAGGTGAACTGCCAACCTGAAGTCTAGCCACTCACCAGCAACCAGCGGAGGGACCACTCGGACGGGTGCTCCCTCCGCTGCGCGGGTCGGGTCGGCGGGGACAGCTCGCCCGCCGGCCGACCCGTCAGCTCTTGGCCTTACTGCGACGGGTCCGCCGACGGGGGGCATCGTCGTCACCGCCGGCAAGCCGGGTGAAGGTGAGCATGTTCGCCAGCGCCACGGCGATGATCGCGACACCGACCTGGATCGCGAGCACGACCCAGTCCCACCGCAGCACCCACACCTCCACGCCGGCCCCGTCGTCGATGTCGAGCGCCCTGGCGACCACGGTGCCCAGCACCGCCGAGCCGACGCCGATGACGAACGTGGCGAAGAAGCCGATCCGCTGCCTCCCCGGCAGGATGAGCCGGCCGAGCAGGCCGACGAGGGCACCGATGAGCACCGCGCCGAGATAACCAGTTACCAGCATTGCCGTCTCTCCCCTCCAGCAGTGCCGAGATACATGCCCGAATCTCACGTTCCCGGAAACCCAACCCAGGCCGTCGGCCGGTCGCGGGCAGTGTGGAGGGTTGTGTCGTTCAGCGCTTCATCGGGTGAGGCCGACGAGCGTCGCCAGTCGCGCCACGCCGGCCGGCGCCGGCTGCGCGCGGGCAACATCGGCGATCACGGTACGCGCCAGCGGCCGACACCGAACCTCAGCCGGCGCGACACTGTCCGCGTCCACCAGGGCCCGTGCCGCCCCGCGCAGGTCACCCAACTGCAGGTACGCCCGAGCGACGTCCACCAGGTAAGCGCCCCGATACCCAGCTGGCAACGCCGCGTAGGAGGCCGTCGCGCTGCCGATGTTAGGTTCGCTGACATGACTGGGCAGATCACGGCCGCGCAGTTCCACGCGGCCGACGGTGTCGAGGACTGGCGCTGCCTCTACCATCTGGTCTCGGCCTACTTCCCGACCGGCTCGCTGTCCGAGGGCATCGCGCTCGTCGATGAGATTGGCCGGCTCACCGACGAGGCGCAGCAGCAATACCTCATCGTCGACCTGCGCGGCACCGGCGTCACGGTGAGCCTGAATCGGCGCGACATCTCGTTGGCCCGGCGCATCTCAGCCGCCGCCAAGGAGCTGGGCCTGCCCGCCGACCCGACCGCCGTACAACTCATCAACGTCACCCTTGACGCACTCGTCGGCGCGGACGTGCTGCCGTTCTGGCGCGCGCTGCTCGGCTATCGGCAGTTTGGCGACGACTACCTGTTCGACCCGGCGCGCCGCGGTCCGGGCTTCGGTTTGCAATCGATGGACGAGGCGCGCCTACAGCGCAACCGCATGCACCTCGACATAGCTGTCCCGCACGATCAGGCAGAGGCTCGCATCGCCGCCGCCCTGGCCGCCGGCGGCAACCTGGTCTCCGACGCGCATGCACCCATGTGGTGGGTCCTGGCCGACGCCGAGGGCAACGAGGCGTGCGTCGCCACCTGGGAAGGCCGCGCGTAGCAGGACGGCGAGCGTTCATCTCGTCAGCCCGACCAGGGTGGCGAGTCGCGCCACGCCGGCCGGCGCTGGCTGCGCGCGGGCAACATCGGCGATCACGGTACGCGCCAACGGCCGGCACCGAACCTCAGCCGGCGCGACACTGTCCGCGTCAACCAGCGCGCGTGCGGCCCCACGCAGGTCACCGATCTGCAGGCACGCCCGCGCGACGTCCACCAGGTACGCCCCCCGATGCTCGGCCGGCAGCCGCCGCCATGCCTCCCGCCGAATCACTGTCGCGTGCCTTTGGAGCGCTTCAACGGCATCACCCCGTTGTGCCGCCACCAGCACCCGGACCAGCTCGACGGTGACCGACCCGAAGCTGGTCCGGTGCACATCGTCGTACCCCCTGAATCCGGCGGCGATCCCCGCGGCTCGGTCGATCAGCTCGTCGGCGCGGCGGGTGTCGCCGCAGCCGACGGCGGCCAGGGCGGCCTGGAGCAGCAGCGTCCCACCCACTGCCCACTCCCCCGCCGACCGCTGCGGCTCGCCCCTGCCCCCGCCCCGGTGATCATGAGGTTGGCGGGCGCTCTGATCTTCGGACGGCCCGTAAACCTCATGATCACGGGGGTGCGCTGGGGTGGGGGTGATGCGGTTCGCTGCGGTTAGGGCCGCTGTTAGGGCTAGGCGGTCGCGGGCCGACGCGCGCAGCGCCTGGGCTACCGAGATGGCCGCCGTTGCCGCCAGGATCGGGTCGTCGCCGGCGGCGGACATCGCGCGGTCGGCGGCCAGCCAGGCAAGGTCGGCCTCGCCGAGCTTGACCAGCATCGACGAAGTGATCCGGTACGCCTCCACCAGCAGCTCCGCTGACCGCGCACCCTGGACGGCGTCGAGCAGACCCGGCAACACCCGCACCAACTGCCCGTAGTGCGAATGCTGGTAGCTCAACCAGGCGTACCCGACCTGCCTTCTCAGCTCTTCCGTCGTCTGCTGTGGGGCCCGCAGGGTGTCGTAGCGGGCGAGCGCGGCCCGGATGTCGTCCACCCCGTCCGGCGTGCCCACCGGGGCGTTGCGCGGCTGGCCGAGCAGCACCTCTGGGTCGACCCGCAGGACGTGGGCCAGCTCCTGGATCACCGAGTACCGGTCCAGGGCGCGCACTCCGCGCTCCACCTTGTCCACCCAGCTCTTCGACCTGCGCAGCCGGTCGGCGAGCATCTGCTGCGTCATCGACCGCCGCACCCGCCAGCGGGCCACGCGGCGGCCGATCGGGACGTCATCGTTGGTCACGCCGCCACCGCCGGTCCGGGACCGCACGGGTCGTGTCCTCCACCGGTACGCGCTCCGCCTCAGCTTGGGCGAGGAGGCGCTGTTTGGCAGCCTCCCGCTCGGCCGCCTCACTGTTGTTCTCCGGAGCGTTGTCGTCCTGCCCGCTCATCCCCGCCTCCTCCGGTGGAGGCCCAGCAGCTCAGGGTCGACCGTTGCCGCGCCGGGCCATCAGGACGCGCTTACGTCCCAAACCGGACAGTAGGGCGTACTGGTGATGGCTTGATTACTAGCAGTTATGCGGCCAGGTTGATGCCGATACGGCCGGCGAGTAGCCGCAGTTCGTCGGGGATGGCTCGGCGCTGGGCTCGCTGCGCCAGGGTCACCACGGCGTCGCGGGCAAGGGGGTTGATCGCGAACGGAATCGGCGCTGCTCGCTCGGCCTGCACAAATGCGGCGAGGGCCTCGACGTCTCGGCGACCGCCGTCGGCCAAGGCGCGACCGAGGTCGAGCCAATAGGACTGCTGGCGGATCGACGCTGCGAGTACCTGCGGTCGGACCGTCCTGGACAGCTCGATGACCCGGCCGGACTCGCCCTGCTCGGCGGCGATGGACATCTCCCACAGCCCGACGTTGGTGGGTCCGAACCCACATCCGTTGAAGCCCGCACCGTCGACCGGATCCCCGAGGGTTGCCGCCTCGCGAGCCGCCTCTGCGAGGTGGTCGCGCGTGACATCCAGGCGACCGCTCACCGCCGAAGTCAGGGCGGCAGAGAGGTGGAGTTGGCCGAGCATTTGTCGGACTCGTTCGTCGGCGGCGTCGGCCTGAAGCTCGGTCAGGGACCGGTCCGCAGCGCGGGCCGCGACGGGCGCGGACTCGATCGGCAAGCTCTGCGCGTAGGCGAAACGGGATGCTGCGATCCATGCAGGATCCTCAGCGTGCTCGGCGACCGTCCCGGAGAGCCGGGCGGCGTTGAGAGCCAGGTGGCGGTATCCGAGGTTCCGCAGACAGGTAGCGGCTTGGTAGGCCACCTGGACGAGCGCGGCGCCGCCCACAGCGGCGGCTTCGAGCAGCAGGCCGGGGAGCAAACGAGCCATAGCTGGGTAGTTGCAGGACGTGCGGAGTTGTTCGGCGCGAGCGATCTCGGCGGTCAGACGTTCTGCTGTGTAGGTCGACGGGCGGCGCTCGCCGTCCTCGATCTCGATCAGGACGGACCAGATGGCTGGCACACACTCGGCGGCGCTCTCACGGGCCGGATCTCCGGACTCGGTGCCCTGCCCGAGGAGGTCAGCCACGGTGACCTGGAGCGCGGCAGCGAGTGCGACCATAGTAGAGCGACGGTCGATAGTTTTCCGACCCGACTCGACCTGAGAAACGTACGACTGGGTGACACCAGCAAGTCCGGCGAGGACAACTTGTGTCATCCCGCCACGGCGTATCCGCCAGTATCGAATCCTGGCACCGACGGTGTCTGGTTTCACCACTTTGCGCCCACTTCGACTAGAGGCCCGGGAGAGCGGCAGCCTCCTCCACCTCAAGACCCGCCGCCACACCGGCAGAGCCTTCCGTCACCAATTCGCAACGGACCGTTCTGGATGCGAGCACCCCACTGCCGCGCCTCAGGCTATTCGACATGGAGGATCGGATCAAGGTCCTTGCTTTTCGCCTCGGACGCTCCGATCGCGCTCGGACTCGGCCTAGTATTCCGTCAACGCCACCCATGGCGAGCGCTTCAACTCCAACTCTGAGCCACCTCCAGAACATTGAACGCGACAGATTAACATCGATGATCTTGATTCGGCTCAACATCAACCAACTCCTGATCAGGCCGATCAGACGATCTGGGCGCCTAAGTCGCATACGGGTCAGATGGAGATCTTTCGATTTCCTCATCTAGTTCGACTAGCCCGGCGGGTCCGCGTTTTCCCGGGTGGGCGATCGCGCAGGAGGTTCAAATCGGGGCAGATCGGGTTGTCTTGGATGAGCTGAGAGGGCGAAGCGCGGCGACCAGACTGACGCAACCTCTTAGTCAAGTAGATGACTAACCAACTGTGAGGCTGGCGGATGCCACTCGGTAGACCTACGATCCGGGGATGTCGCGGCCCGCTATTGCTCTAGTAGGTAACGTAAACCCTGCTCGTGCTAGCGAGTTGTCTCTGATTGATCCTGAGGCTGCCGAGAGCGCTTGCCGTGAGATAGGCCGAGCGCTGGCCGAAGCGGAATGTGATTTGATCATGTTCTCCGCTCGCCACGGATACGCGGAGCCTGCTATCGCAGAAGGATACGCGCAAGCCTGCCGGCCAAATTCGCCGGGGCGCATTGTTCTCAGATCACTTCGTCATCGGGCGTCCGAATTCATGGTTCCAGACAACGGCGCCGTAATCTTGGATGTTGAACCGGATTCAAGCGATATGTGGGAAATATCTTTCTACCGATCGATTCTGAATGCGGACGGCATCGTGCTTATCGGTGGGGGCCGGACCACCAGGATTGCTGGAATAATTGGCGTCGCCTCAGGCATCCCAATAGCGCCGGTGGCGGCTTTTGGTGGTGGCGCAGCAGACGTCTGGGGCGAACTAGATAAAAGCCGGAATGATGTGCACCAAGACGAACTAGCCAAGTTGGGTGGACCCTGGAGAAGCAACTCCGCGCAAAATGTTGCCGCGTCGCTCGCGGGGCAGAAGTTGCGCCGCGAAGAGCGGAATAGGTCAGCATTCGTGCGAGATAGCGCGTTCGCTCGAAACACTGGGGCAGGATTAGCTGTCGCAACGATTGCAATCGTAGCCGCCTTAGTGTGTATCGTCCTAGTTGGTGACGCCGGCAAGCCCAATACGAGAATGATGGCCCTACTGCTTACGGGTCCGATGCTTGCGGCGGTCGCAGGGGCAATCGTCCGCGAGTCGCTTCAGTCTGACCACGGATGGCTCAAGGCAGCCGTGCATGGGCTAAGCGCGGGAACCGTTACTGTTCTACTTTATGTCGCCGCGCAACTTCTCGCCCTGCCAGGGCAACTGGACCAGCTGGATGCCCGAAGGCTGCTGTTCTTTGTCGTACCCCTCGGATTTAGTACGGGTTTCACCTTTGACCTTCTTTTCGACCGGTTGCGGTCTGAACAGGGTCTGGCCCAGACTTCCCCAGAGAAATGAACTTTCATCGAGCAGGACGCGATTAATGAGACGCACCCCGTCCTTCACGGCCCCTTCCCCGGTAGTCCATGAAGCCTGACATGCCTCGCGTTTTCATTAGTCATTCCAGCCGTGATCCATTCTCGGACGAAGTCCGCAAATTGGTCTGCCGGAAGCTTCGCGAAATGAATTATGAGGTCCTAGTTGACGCTGACACGCTGCGGCCGGGCCAAGAGTGGCGTGCGGTACTGACACATTGGCTAGCTGAATGCAACGCAGCCATCCTGCTACTCAGTCATGAAGCTCTCAAGTCTGACTGGGTTAGACGAGAAGTGACAATACTATGCTGGCGACGCCTCGTCGGATCTTCTGTTAACATCATCCCCGCGCTTCTAGGCGACGTAACACCCAGGCACGTGGCAGATGCCGGATTTAGCGAGTTGCGTCCACTTCAATTCGCAGGGGTCCTTGCCCCTGAAGTCGGCAACCTAGATGCTGAGCGTCTTGCCTCCGAAATTGTAAGTGAGTTCCCACCTGCAACGGAGTCAAAGTCGAGTCCTGACAAAATGCGGCGCTGGATTGATAGAATCACCCACTTCCTTGGACAGGTTGGTGACGAGAAAAGGCTCGACGACTGCGCAGTTGAGTTAGGCGTACAGCAGCCCGACCTTCACCTCGTGCGGCTTCCCGAGGGTAAGCGTTTCCTCGCCCACCAATTACTCGACGAGGGCCTTAACAGGCGGACCTACCGAGCTATTCGTGCCGTCAGCGACTTCATGGAACGAGAATGGTTAGATAAGCTCGTCCGCGATGTTTCTTTCACTTGGGTGAGCAGCGAGGCTGCAATTGGACTTTTAGAATTTGGTGACGTCGGCGAAGGGTTGCTGGTCGTTCTTAATGCGCGCAGCCCGTTCACTGCTGACGAGTATCTGGATCGCGCAACCTGTCGGGGCGGATACTGGAGGGAGGTGGCCGGCATTGCTATTGGAGAGGACGCGGTGACCGAACTCGTCAATCATTACGAGAACGCAGTGGCATCACTGCACGGCATTGAAGAGCCGTGGACTCTTGACGATATTCAGCCGCGGGACGAGCCATCCTTCCTTGTCGTCGATCCCGCTGGAGTCCGATTGGATTCAGTGCTTTCAGCCCTACGAATTATCCGAGATCGATACCCCTGGGTTGTTGTAATCCTCTTGGTCGGAACAATAACCCCCCATGAGGACTTGCTAAGTGAGTGGGGATCTGAGCACATAAAGTTTCTGACCCCTCAACTCCAGCCTGGTGAAGAACAAAGCGCTCGGCGAAGCGTGCGTGATCTCAGAAGCTTACTTCAAAGATAGGAAGCAGTAATGAAACCCAATCCATCAATACCTTTAGATGTGCCTGATGGGAGGGACGGGCGAGTCTATGTGATGCCGCCGGAGCTCGATCTCGCCATACGCGTCTCACTCGCCACCGGACGCCCGCTGCTCCTCCGAGGCGAACCTGGCTCGGGCAAGTCCTCCCTCGCACCATTCGTAGCGCGCGGCAAGGGCTGGCGATATTACGAGCACGTGGTGACCTCACAGACTCAAGCCCGCGATCTCCTCTGGACATTTGATGGGGTTCGCAGGTTGGCCGATGCTCAAGCTGGCGTACGAAACCTCGCGAATTCCCAATATGTCGAGCCTGGGCCCTTGTGGTGGGCGTACGCCCGAGAGTCGGCGCGGCGACGTGGCGAAACAACAGACTGTCTACCCACAGCGATCGAACCGTTCAGCGAGATGAACGCGGAACGCTCACCAGATTACGCCGTTGTGCTAATTGATGAAATCGATAAAGCAGACCCTGACCTTCCAAACGGCTTACTGGTGCCACTATCGTCCGGAACTTTTACTGTTACCGAAATCAACTCCGAAATTCGCAAGGCTTTGCCAGTAGGAATTAATCCTGGTTCGACGGCACGGCATCTCATTGTTCTCACTACTAACGAGGAACGGGAACTGCCGGAGGCATTCCTACGTCGTTGCGTTGTTGTTTGGCTCGAATCGCCGGGCGAGCAGGAGTTGGTGGCCATTGCTAGAGAACACATGACTGCGTACGACGAGGGATGGTCGGATATCGACCAAGCTCTTGCTGCAGAGGTAGCCCATGCCGTAGTGGCAGCTCGGGAGAGGGCTCGCCAGCTCGGAATTCGACCTGCTAGCACAGCTGAATTCTTGGATGCGCTGAGGGCATGCAAGCAGTTGGGCATCAGTTCTGATAGCGACGAGTGGAAATTGATCAGTCAGTTCGTTCTTTTTAAGCCACAGCAGCCAGGATACGGTAATGGCGCACGGAATCTGGCTTAGTGACCTCACCCGGGCCGCTCGCGCCCTCAAGCCGGACGAACCCCAACTATACCTAATAGCTCAGATGCTAGGTCTTGGGCAGCAGTTGGGCATTGACCGAGATCATGGAGGGTACGGCCACTTCCTTGAGGCGGCAGACTCTCGGTCTGCTCACCTTCTGGGGAGATCTGCGTCCTCGACCGAGCGGAAAGAGGTACACCCTCGTCCCACGGGACGCCCGCTGGAGGACCGCTCTAAAGTTCGGCTTCCCGGAGCGGGGGATTACTTATCCCCAGCCTCCGCCCAGCCTCGCGGCCTGAGTCGTCTGTTGAGCTTCGGTAAGGGAGGCAGGCCCCGTGAGGAGGATCCTCCCGGCTCCGGAAGCGTGCTTATCAAGCGAGTGGGCTTTGAACCCATGATCAACGCGCGGCCGGGTGCACCCGTCTTGGGAACGGTCGATCCTAAGGTTGCCAGGTGGCCCTTGCCGCATACTCCTCTATTCGCACCACGATCAACGTCCTCCATTCTTCAACTACTACTCGGCCGCAGGAAAGCCGTTGGAGAAATAGACGTCAACTCGGCAATAGCCCAAATCGTTGCACAGCGCCCAGTGCGGAATATTGAGCGGCAGCCAAGGCTCACGATCCGATATGGCGTGCAAATTTTGATTGATCGTAGCGAGAGCATGAAATTGTTTAGAAGGGACCAGTCCGACCTTGCCCTAAGGGCTCGCAAGATAGTTCCTGCGGGACGTATTGAGGTTCTTTACTTCACTGGGAGCCCAGTTCGAGGAGTTATGCGTCGTCCGGCGGCTCGGATCGAGCGGTACCGACCACCTGCTCCTGGCACTCGAGTCATCCTCATCTCCGACTTCGGGATGGCATTCCATCTAAATTGCCTGCCGGGTGCTTCGCGGTCCGAGTGGACATTCTTCCTGCGCCTCCTGCTTCAAGCGGGCGGCGACACCTTAGGCCTAGTTCCATATCCACCAGCCCGTTGGCCAGATTGGCTCAACACTAGCCTTCGACTGGTTCCATGGGATCGAAACACCACCGTCGGAATGATCGGAGCGAAGCTTCGATGATTGAGATACCAGCCGCATTTGCGGGCTTAGAGAAACCGTCCTTTGGTGCGATCAGACTGGCCGTCGTCCTTAGCCCCGCGATTCGAATCGAGCCGGAACTGATCAGGGCGGCTCGCCTGGAAATTCTCCCTACAATTGACGTTGGGGCAGAGGTAGACCTTTGGTTCAGCGATTGGGTTGGCACGCGATCAACAGAATCCATGATGCTCATGCCAGAACTGCTGCCAACACTCAGGCGGGCCTTGGGTGACCTGCTCAAGGAAAGTCCTGCTGAACACCCAGTCCACCGCACTTGGGAAGTAATTAGTAGAGTGCACGCAAGTACGTCCCCGGCCCTTAGGGTCGAAGAATATGTTACCTGGCTCGCGCTAGAAGGGGCCGCGGGTGATGGCTCAATTCCGGATGCCACCCGCGACAAGATAGACAGTGCTTTCCGCCCTGTCCTACATGCGTTGGTGGACGAGGGCCGAGATGGAGTTGCAGACTGGTTTGCAGGCGCGCTGCAACGGCTCCCGGCCGAAGTCCGTTCGACAATTACAGCCTGGCAGATCTCGCAGGTCGTGGGTGATCGTTTTCCTGATGCGATGCCTTCAGGTTGGAGCGATATGCCATCTGGACTGGTCGCGCAGGACGTTGCGGTCATCGCAGGCGCCGTCGGCCGAGTCAATATCAACGTCGTGAGCCAAGGAAATAACATTATTCTCAGTGAGATCGGCCAGGCGCGTTCCGTAGTCCAGGTGCCCGCGACAGTCCCTCGAATCTTCGAATTGGTCCGGATCAGTGAGACAGGTCGGCCTACCGAAACAGTCTTCCTTGAGCCGCAGGGTGAGGTCTCAGTTGCAGTGGGCGGAGCCGCTGTTCGATTGCGGGCAGCGGACGGGACCGTTTACGAGGTCAAGCCGACCAGGAGTCGGCTCGGTTGGTTCGAGGCTGTTCAGAGTCTCTGGCTTACTCGGACGCCTACTGGTCGCCGCTTGCGTGCCCAATTGAGTCGTCTAGTTTCCCCCTGGCAGTCGGCTCGACTTAGCGAGGTCCTAGAGCCGTTGATCGCGAGCCATCGGGATAACCACCCCAAGGCCGACGCCTGGATACTCCAGCGTGCATTCGACACGGCCGCGCGGTGGCATTCCGGTCAGTACCGCAAGTCCGGTGACCTGTACATCACGCACCCGCTCGCGGTGGCGACGATCCTGGGCAACCTGGGGATGGACACCACCACGTTGGTCGCCGCGCTGCTGCACGACACCGTCGAGGCCACCGAATACACGCTCGACCAGGTGCGGGTTGACTTCGGTGGCGAGGTCGCCCTGCTGGTCGACGGTGTCACGAGACTCGACAAGGTCAAGCTGGGCGACGCGGCCAAGGCCGAGACGATCCGCAAGATGGTCGTGGCGATGGCCAAGGATCCGCGGGTGCTGGTGGCCAGCCTGGCTTGCCGGCTTCATGACATGCGCACCCTGACGTTCTTGCCTCGGTCTGAGCAACTGGAGAAGGCGAAGGAGACCCTGGAGATCCTGGCGCCGTTGGCGCACCGGCTCGGTATGAACACGATCAAGTGGGAGCTGGAGGACCTCTCCTTCGGCACCTTGTTCCCGAAGCGCTACGAGGAGATCAACCGGCTGATCGGGGAGCACCAGCCGCAGCGTGAGGCGCTGCTGCGGCAGGTGACGCAGAAGGTGCAGACCGACCTGAAGGCCGCCAAGATCAAGGCGGAGACCACCGGGCGGCCGAAGCACCTCTACTCGATCTACCAGAAGATGATCGTGCGGGGTCGTGACTTCAACGACATCTACGACCTGGTCGGGGTTCGCATCCTGGTCGACACGGTTAAGGACTGCTACGCGGCGCTGGGGGTCATCCACGCCAACTGGCAGCTGGTGCCGGGCCGCTTCAAGGACTACATCGCGATGCCGAAGTTCAACATTTACCAGTCGTTGCATACAACTGTCATCGGGCCGACCGCCAAGCCGGTGGAAGTGCAGATCCGCACGTACGCGATGCACCGCACCGCGGAGTTCGGCATCGCCGCCTATTGGAGGTACATGGAGCACAGGGGCACCCAGATCGTCGGCCCGCCGGCGCACATCGACGAGATGACCTGGCTGCGGCAACTGCTCGACTGGCAGCGCGAGGCGGCCGACCCGAGCGAGTTCCTGGACGCGCTGCGCTTCGACCTGTCCAGCCAGGAGGTGTACGTCTTCACCCCGAAGGGTGACGTCATCCCGCTGCCGACCGGGTCGACGCCGGTGGACTTCGCGTACGCGGTGCACACCGAGGTGGGGCACAAGTGCATCGGAGCGCGGGTCAACGGCAAGTTGGCACCGCTTGAGCGAGTTCTGTCCAACGGCGACGTGATCGAGATCTTCACCTCGAAGTCCGAGACCGCCGGCCCAACTCAGGACTGGCTGGGCTTCGTCAGGAGCCCGCGCGCCCGCACGAAGATCCGCCAGTACTTCAACAAGGAGCGGCGCGAGGAGGCGATCGAGGCCGGCAAGGACGCGATCGTCAAGGCGATGCGAGAGCAGGGCATGCCGCTGCAGCGGATGCTCACCTCCGACGCGCTCATGTCGATTGTCCGCGACCTGCACCTGGCCGACATTGGCTCGGTCTACGCGGCGGTCGGCGACAGTCAGGTCTCCGCGCAGTCGGTGGTGCAGAAGCTGATGGCGGCGTACGGCGGCGAGGAGGGTGTGGTAGACGAGATAGCCGAAAGCTTTATCGTATCTGACCCTCCGGTTGAGGTCTCCGATACAAAAGATCCTTCGGGGTTCGCGTTCCCTGACGGGACTATTCGGGAAGCAAATATTGCGGATTGTTGTAGCCCTAGCGAGGGGGAGCAGATATATGGGGTCGTCGAATCTGCTGATGGATTGGTGGTGCACCGGAGTGACTGTTCGAAGGTAGCCACAAGGCCGCAGAGCGGTGATATTGTGTTCGGAGTTGACTGGGAGGAGCAAGAAAGGCGCTCGGTTCAGGTAGACGTTCAGGTCGAGGCACTCGACCATCAAAATCTCCTGTCTGAGATAACGCGGGTATTGTCACAAGAAAGAGTGAAGATTGTCTCTGTAACGGCAAATACTAGCCGCGATCGCGTTTCTATAAGTCGCTTCCGCGTCGAACTTGGGGGGAACGAAAAGCACCTCTCTCATGTTATGGGAATGGTGCGAGGAATTGACGGTGTCTTTGACGTCTACACAGTTAAATCCCAGGTCGATTGATGCTAATGAAGATCCAGATCTAATAGTCAGTGGTGGCTTGGTGCATGGATTCGCATTCGTAAAATAGGGCAAGGATGACCTGGATGGTGAGCTTGCTGAGACAGCTCGGGCCTGCAGCCAAAGCCGCTGGCGTAGACGTCATAGCGCCACGATCGCCGCAGTCTCCGCTGGCAGCTCGATCCGGTCCCGCATGACGGTGACGCCCTCCCCGGTCGCCAACAGCACCCGCCGAGCCACCCCGGGCAGCGACACCCCCTGCCCCCGCCCAGCCAGGTTCGCCACGACAAGGGTGTCCCCCCGCCGCATCAGCAGGAACTGATCCCCATGCTGCACAGAAACAACGTTCAACCGAGGATCCGAAAGATCAGGGAGAGAGCGCCGCAGGGCGATCAACCGCTGGTAAAAGGCCAGCATCGAAGCATGCTCAGGCTTGTCCAGCTCCGCCCAGTCCAACCGCGACCGCACGAACGTCTCCGGGTCCTGCGGATCAGGCACGTCCCCCTCGGGCCACCCGTGCGAGGCAAACTCCCGCCGCCGCCCGGTCCGCACCGCCGAAGCCAGCTCCGGCTCAGGGTGCGAGGTGAAGAACTGCCACGGCGTCGAGGCCGCCCACTCCTCCCCCATGAACAGCATGGGAGTGAACGGCGCCGTCAGCAGCAACGTAGCCCCAACGCGGAGCAGCGAAGGCGACAGCGAAGCCGAGATCCGATCCCCGGTAGCCCGGTTCCCGATCTGATCATGGTTCTGCAGGTAGGCCACGAACCGGTGCCCAGGCACCCGAGGATCGACAGGCCGCCCATGGTGCCGGTTGCGGAAGCTGGACCAGGTGCCAGCGTGGAAGAACCCGCCGGTCAGCACGTCCGACAGCGTCTCCAGGGACCCGAAGTCCCCGTAGTACCCCTGCCGCTCCCCCGTCAGCAACGTGTGCAGCGCGTGGTGGGCGTCGTCGTTCCACTGGGCGTGCAGCCCGAACCCACCCGCCTCGCGAGGGGTGATGAGCCGCGGGTCGTTGAGGTCGGATTCGGCGATGAGCGACAGCGGCCGTCCCAGGTGCGTCGACAGCGACTCGACCTCGATGGCCAACTCTTCGAGCAGAGGCACCGCCCGGGTGTCCGGCAGGGCGTGCACGGCATCCAGCCGCAGCCCGTCGACGTGGTAGTCGCGCAGCCACATGAGCACGCTGTCGATGATGTAGCGGCGCACCTCGTCGGAGTGCGGGCCGTCCAGGTTGACCGAGCGGCCCCAACTGTTGCTCTGCTCGGCGAGGTAGGGCCCGAACTGCGGCGCGTAGGCCCCGGAGGGCCCGAAATGGTTGTAGACAACGTCGAGGATCACCCCCAGCCCCTTGGCGTGGGCGGCGTCGACGAACCGTTTCAGGCCGTCGGGGCCGCCGTAGGGCTCATGTGGGGCGTACCAGCAGACGCCGTCGTACCCCCAGTTGTGTTCGCCGTTGAAGGCGTTGACCGGGAGCAGTTCGATCAGGTCGACGCCCAGCGACACCAGGTGGTCGAGGCGCTCGATGGCGGCGTCGAAGGTGCCGTCCGGGGTGAAGGTGCCGATGTGCAGCTCGTAGAGGATGCTGCCGGGCAGTTGCCGACCGGTCCACGAGGTGTCGGACCACGCGAATTCGGCGTGGTCGTAGCGGCGGCTCGGCCCGTGCACTCCCGCAGGCTGCCACGGTGACCGGGGGTCGGGCAGTGGGGTTTCGTCGTCGTTCAGCAGAAAGGAGTAGTCGAGGCCCGCGTCGGGCACCTCGACCTGCCACCAGCCGTCGGCGGCGGCGCGCATCTCGTGGTCGGTGTCGCCGGCCAGGCGCAGCCGTACCCGGGTGGCGTCCGGTGCCCAGACGGAGAATTCGGTCATGAAACGGCCTCCTCGGCAGCGGTGGGAGGAGCCAGCAGAGCGACGGGGTAATCGGCCAGAAGAGTGTCCAGCGACGTCTCTCCGCCACTGTAGACCCGGCCGGTGAACAGGTCCTTCATCTCGTGAACGGGAAGTGACAGGGCTGTGTCGCACCACCCACCGGCGCGGGCCAGCCCGAGCGGCAGCCGGGTCGCCACGGCGATCACGCCGCCCCGGTCGAAGGCCATCACGTGCCGGCCCACCGGGCCGTGTGCGGGCACGGGCCGGTAGGTGGTGAACAGCTCCGGGTGCGCCCGCCGCAACCGCAGGGTCCGCGACACGACGAGCAGCTTCGCCGCTCCGTCGGTGTCGACCGGGGGACGCCAGCCGCCGTCGATGCGTGCCAGCAGCTCTCGGCGTACGTCGAAGTCGACGGGGCGGCGGTTGTCCGGGTCGACGAGGGAGTTGTCCCACAGCTCGGTGCCCTGGTAGGTGTCCGGCACACCGGGCATGGTGAGTTGGATCAGCTTCTGCCCGAGCGCGTTGCACCAGCCGGCCGGGGCGATGGCGGCGGCGAGTTCGGTCAGCTCGTCGTGCAGGCTCGGGTCGTCGTACATCCGGTCGACCACTGCGTGCACTGCCTGCTCGAAGGCCGGTTCGGGGTCAGCCCAACTGGTCGAGGCGCCGGCCTCCCGGGCAGCCTTCTCGACGTACGCGTGCAGCCGCTCCCGCTCGATCGGCCACGCGCCGACGGCGGTCTGCCAGAGCAGGTGGGCGAACGCCGGGTCGGGCAGCGGCGCGTACTCCATCCAGGTCTTGACCTGCTCGGCCCAGCGGCCCGGCAGCTCGCTGAGCACGGCGAGGCGGGCGCGGACGTCCTCGCCGCGTTTGGTGTCGTGGGTGGAGAGGGTGGTCATGCTGGCGGGCCAGCGGACCTGGCGGGCGCCGGCGAAGCGGTGGAACTCCGCGGGCGGCACCCCGAAGTGGGCGGGGCTGCCGCCGACCTCGTTGAGCGCCACGAACCGGGTCCAGCGGTAGAACGCGGTGTCCTCCACGCCCTTGGCCATCACCGCGCCGGTGAGCTGCGGGAATCGTTGGGCCAGCTCGTCGCCGGGGTCGCGCAGCCGGCGGGTGACCGCGTCCAGGGCGATGGCCAGGTCGGGGCGGCGGCGGCCGGCCTCGGAGCGGGCGGCGGCGAGGTGCCGGGCGCCGTGCGGCGGGTAGCCCCGGTAGACGGCGAACGCGGCGGCCAGCTCTGCGAGCGCCGCGCGGGCCTGCTCGGTGGGCACCTCGGGGGCGAGGGCGGCCAGCCGGGTCAGCTCGGCGGCGAGCAGCTGGGTGGCGGCGGCCAGTTTGGTGGCGTGGGTCAGGTCCTCCCAGGAGGTGTGCTGCCCGGTCAGCCGGTTGTCCAGCGCGGTGAAGTCACCCTCGGCGTCGGTGTCGACGAAGAGCCCGCCGACCGCGGCCAAGGCGTCGTAGCCGGTGGTGCCGTCCACCGGCCAGTCCGGCAGCTCCTCGCCGTACTCCAGGATCTTCTCCACCACGAGCCAGGCGTCCGGCGCGGCGGCCCGCAACCGGGTCAGGTAGCCGGCCGGGTCGCGCAGGCCGTCCGGGTGGTCGACGCGGATGCCGTCGACCTCCCCGGCGGCGGCCCAGCGCAGGACCAGTTCGTGGGTGGCGGCGAAGACCGCCGGGTCCTCCACGCGCAGACCCGCCAGGCCCGCGATGGCGAAGAACCGGCGGTACGTCAGCTCGGCGTCACCGCGACGCCAGGAGACCAGCTGGTAGTGCTGCCGGTCGTGCACCTGGGCCGCGCTGCCGTCGCCGGTGCCGTCGGCGACCGGGAAGCGGTGCTCGTGGTAGCGCAGCTCCCCGTCGACGACCTTGAGGTCATCCAGGGCGGACTCGTCGTCGGCAAGCACCGGCAACAGCAGCCGGCCCCGGTCCCAGTCGATGTCGAACCAGTCGGCGTACGCCGAGTCGCGCCCCCGGCGCAGCACGTCCCACCAGGCCGGATTCGCGGCGGGGACGGCGACCCCGGCGTGGTTGGGCACGATGTCGACCACCAGGCCGAGGTGCCTGTCGCGCAGCGCGCGCAGCAGCCGCTGCCGGGCGGCCTCCCCGCCCAGCTCCGGGTTGACGGCCCGGTGGTCGACCACGTCGTATCCGTGCTGGGAGCCGGGCGTCGCGGTCAGCAGCGGGGCGCTGTAGAGGTGGCTGACGCCGAGGTCGTCCAGGTAGTCGACGATCGCGGCGGTGGCGTCCAGGTCGAAGCCGGGGCGGACCTGGACCCGGTAGGTGGCAGTGGGAGGGGTGGCCGGCATGTCAGATCGTCCTCTCCAGCACGACGAGGGACCGGTCCGGCACCCGGATGGTGCCGCCCGCGCTGATCACCGTGGCGTCGCCCGGCTCGGGTTCGGCAGTGCTGATCACCCGTTCCCACTTCTGGCCGTACTCGCTGCCGGGCATGGTGAAGTCCAGCGGCGCGTCGTGGGCGTTGAAGCAGAGCAGGAACGACGTGTCGTGGTGCTTCTGGCCGTACTGGCCGCGCTCGCGGATGCCCTCGCCGTTGACGAAGAGCGCCACCGACCGGCCGAAGTCGTTGCCCCAGTCCTCGCCGGTCATCTCCCGCCCGTCCGGGGTGTGCCAGGCCAGGTCGGGCAGCGGCTCGTCGATGCCGCGCCCGTTCACCGGCAGGCCGGTGAAGAAGCGGCGACGCCGGAACACCTGGTGCCTCTTGCGGAACGCGGTGAGCGTCTGCACGAACTCCAACAGCTGCTCGTCGACGTTGTCCCAGTCGACCCAGGCCAGCTCGCTGTCCTGGCAGTAGACGTTGTTGTTGCCGTGCTGGGTGCGGCCCAGCTCGTCACCGTGGCCGATCATCGGCACGCCCTGCGACAGCATCAGGGTGGCCAGGAAGTTACGCCGCTGCTTGGCCCGCAGCGCCAGCACCGCCCCGTCGTCGGTGTCGCCCTCGACCCCACAGTTCCAGGACCGGTTGTGGCTCTCGCCGTCCCGGTTCTCCTCGCCGTTGGCCTCGTTGTGCTTGTCGTTGTAGGACACCAGGTCGTTGAGGGTGAACCCGTCATGCACGGTGACGAAGTTGATGCTGTGGAACGGGCGGCGGCCGTCGTCCTGGTAGAGGTCGGCCGAGCCGGAGATCCGGGACGCGAACTCCGCGAGGGTGGCCGGCTCACCGCGCCAGAAGTCCCGCACTGTGTCGCGGTACTTGCCGTTCCACTCCGTCCACAGCGGCGGGAAGTTGCCCACCTGGTAGCCGCCGGGGCCGACGTCCCACGGCTCGGCGATCAGCTTCACCCGGCTGACCACCGGGTCCTGCTGCACCACCTCGAAGAAGGTCGAGAGCCGGTCCACCTCGTAGAACTCGCGGGCCAGGGTGGCCGCCAGGTCGAACCGGAAACCGTCGACGTGCATCTCGGTCACCCAGTACCGCAGCGAATCCATGATCAGTTGCAGCGAGTGCGGGCTGCGCACGTTGAGGCTGTTGCCGGTGCCCGTGTAGTCGACGAAGTAGCGGCGGTCCTCCTCGCTGAGCCGGTAGTAGCTCGGCGCGTCCACGCCCTTGAAGCTCAGCGTCGGCCCGAGGTGGTTGCCCTCGGCGGTGTGGTTGTAGACCACGTCGAGGATGACCTCGATGCCTGCCGCGTGCAGCGCCTTCACCATGCCCCGGAACTCCTGCACCTGCTGGCCGGTGCGGCCCAGCGCCGAGTAGCCGTGGTGCGGTGCGAAGAAGCCGATGGTGTTGTAACCCCAGTAGTTGCGCAGCCCCAGGTCGACGAGGCGGTTGTCGTGGATGAACTGGTGCACGGGCATCAGCTCGATCGCCGTCACCCCGAGCCGGGTCAGATAGTCGATCATCGGCGGGGAGGCGATGCCCGCGTACGTGCCGCGCAGCTCCTCCGGGATGTCCGGGTGACGCATGGTCAGCCCACGCACGTGCGCCTCGTAGATCACCGAGTGGTGGTAAGGAGTGCGCGGCGGCCTGTCGTTGCCCCAGTCGAAGTACGGGTTGACCACCACTGACTTCGGCATGAACGGCGCCGAGTCGGCCTCCGACATTCGCTCCGGCTCGTCCAGGTCGTAGTCGTAGACCGCCGGGTCCCACTGCACGTCACCGTCGATGGCCTTGGCGTACGGGTCGATCAGCAGCTTGTGCGGGTTGCAGCGCAGCCCGTTCGCCTGGTCGTACGGGCCGTGCACCCGGTAGCCGTAGCGCTGACCCGGCTCGACGCCCGGCAGGTACGCGTGCCACACGTACGCGTCCACCTCGCGCAGCTCGACGCGGCGCTCCGCGCCGGTGTCCCACTCGTCGAAGAGGCACAGCTCGATCCGCTCGGCCACCTCGGAGAAGATGGCGAAGTTGGTGCCCATCCCGTCGTAGGTGGCGCCAAGGGGGTACCGCTCGCCCGGCCAGACCTGCATGTCGCTCCTTCAGACCATGGTCATGTGCGCACCGGCGACTCCGCCCGCGCGCACGCGGGTATTGCCCCCCGACCGGACGCGCCAATCCATCCTTGCAGCACTGCCCGGAAACCACCTGTCTGATGCGCGCTACACCACTCGGGTGTCCTCCGTCACGATGACCCTTTTCGAGGTGCGTTCTTGGTCCCGATGGACTTTCCTTGTTCGGGGGCAAGCGTCCGCGCGCGTCCCGCCAGGCCCTCAGCCACCCCTTACACCTCTCGCTCCGCCGCCACTGACGCCGGCGCGTACCACCATGCATGGACGGAGATTGATGTGACGACCCTGCGGGTCGACGAGCAGCTCGCTGCCACCAAGGACCGGGCCCACCGGCCCACAGTGACCTCCCGGCCCCCCGTGCAGCCCGGTCCCACAGCGCAGCCCGGTCCCACCGCGCAGCCCGGCACGCCCGTGCCGACGCAGTCCGGCCCCGGGGTGCCCCCGCAGACCCGCCGCATCCTCATGCTGTCCTGGGAGTACCCGCCGGTGCTCGTCGGCGGCCTCGGCCGACACGTGCACGCGTTGTCGGTGGCCCTCGCCGCCGCCGGCCACGAGGTCACCGTCGTCACCCGCCACTCCGAGGGCGCACCCCTGGAGGAGTACGCCGACGGCGTGCGCATCCTGCGCGCCCCCGAGGACCCGGTCACCTTCCCCCTCGCCACCGGCTCACTGCTGGCCTGGACCATGGCCTTCAACCACACCCTCACCCGCACCGCCCTGCGCGCCACCCAGGCCGGTGCCTACGACGTCATCCACGCCCACGACTGGCTCGTCGCGCACACCGCGATGACGTTGCGCGACCACCTGGACATCCCGCTGGTCAGCACGATCCACGCCACCGAGGCCGGCCGGCACCAGGGCTGGCTGCCGGAGGAGATGAACCGCACCATCCACGGCGTCGAGCAGTGGCTCAGCAGCGAGTCCAACCGGGTGATCGTCTGCTCCGGGTACATGCGCGACGAGGTGAACGCGCTGTTCGGCGTACCGGCCGGACGGGTCGACGTGGTCGCCAACGGCGTGGAGCCACACCGCTGGCGGGTGCCCGCCCGCGCCGTGGCCGCCGCCCGCGCCCGCTTCGCCGGGGACGGCCCGCTCGTCACCTTCGCCGGCCGCCTCGTGTACGAGAAGGGCGTACAGCACCTGATCGCCGCGCTGCCCCGGCTGCGCGAGCGGCACCCGGGGCTGCGCGCCGTGATCGCCGGCGACGGCCCGTACCGTGCGGAGTTGGAGGCCGAGGTGCACCGCCGCGGCCTCGGCGGCATGGTCACCATGCCGGGCTTCCTCGGCGGCACCGACCTGCCGGCGCTGATGGCCGCGTCCGACTGCTTCGCCGTGCCCAGCATCTACGAGCCGTTCGGCATGGTCGCCCTCGAAGGCGCCGCGGCCGGCGCTCCCGTCGCCGTCGCCGCCACCGGTGGCCTCGCCGAGATCGTCGAGCCGGGCGTCACCGGGATGACCTTCCGCCCGCACGACCCGGACAGCCTGACCGACGCCGTGGACGCGCTGCTGTCCGACGCCGACCGCGCCCGCGCCATGGCCCGCCACGCCCGCCGGATGGTCCACGACCAGTACGGCTGGGCCGCGATCGCCCAACGCACCGCCGCCAGCTACGCCGCCGCCATCCACACCGACGCCGCGTTCACCGCCGAGCGCGCCGAACAGCGGATGTCCCAGGGGCGCGCGCTCCCGGCGCTCCCGGAAGGCAACCTGCTCGCCGCCGCCGGCCTGCGCTGACCCCTCGCCGGCCCGTAGGTTGATCGACTCGGTTTTCTTGAAGTCGGGGTGTCCCGGTGTTGGGGACGCCCCGACTTCCTGCAAGCCGAGTCGATCACGCCGCGATGAGCGCCGCGCAGCGCAAGCCGGGCCGCACAGCCGCATGGCCGCGCCGGGCCGGGCCGGGCTGTGCTGCTCGGCGTCGGTCGGCGGGGCCTGTCAGGATGTGCGGATGTCTCGTCCTGTCGACGCCCTTGATGCCACTTTTCCCATCGCCGCCGCGATCGCGCTGGACCTGATCCGACGCCCCGAGGTGTCCGAGCAGTGGTCGAGCCCGAGCGCGCTGCCGCACCTGTCCGTGGGTGGCCTGGCGTGCCACCTGGGGCGTCAGGCGGTACGCGTGGCGGAGCTGCTGCCGACGCCGAACGACCTGCCGGTGCTGGAGTCGGCCGACAACCACTACGAGCGAGCCGCTTGGGTCACCGAAGGTTCCCCGGACGAGGCCTCGGTCGCCGAGGGTCCGGACGAAGCCGACGCCGTACGGGGGCCGGCCGATCTTCAGGCCCGTTCCGCTCAGGCGCTGGACGAGGTGGTCGACCTGCTGTCGCGGCGGGCCGCCGGTGCGGTCGTGCCGATCCCGTGGCAGGGCTGGGCCCTCCCGCGCAGCGAGTTCCTGCTCACGCGTCAACTGGAGATCGTTGTCCACTCCGATGACCTAGCGGTCAGCATCGGCGTACCCACGCCGGAGTTCCCGGCGGAGGTCTTCGACCCGGTACGTGACCTGCTGGTCCGACTGGCCGTGCGTCGCAACGGCCAGTCCGCGCTGATCAGCGCCTTGAGTCGCAGCGAGCGGGCCCGGAGCATCTCCGCCTTCTGACCGCCCGCCCCGTCACCGACCACCCGCCGCCAACTTCGAGAAGCCGAGTCGATCAGGCGAAGAGCCGGTATCGGTCACGCAGGGGCGGCTCCGCCCGGAAAGGCGGCAGGCCGCCGACCCCTGAGCGGGTCGGCGGCCTGCCGGTGAAGCGAGGAGCGGGTCAGCGCTCGTTGAAGGGGACGTAGTCCCGCTCGGCCGAGCCGACGTAGACCTGCCGCGGACGGCCGATCTTGGTCTCCGGGTCGTTGATCATCTCGCGCCACTGGGCGATCCAGCCGGGGAGCCGGCCGAGCGCGAAGAGGACCGTGAACATCTTCGTCGGGAAGCCCATGGCCTTGTAGATCAGGCCGGTGTAGAAGTCCACGTTCGGGTAGAGCCGACGGGAGACGAAGAAGTCGTCGGCGAGGGCGATCTCCTCCAGCTCCATGGCGATGTCCAGCAGCGGGTCCGGCTTGGCCATCCGGCCCAGCACGTCCTGCGCGGCCTTCTTGACGATCGCCGCCCGCGGGTCGTAGTTCTTGTAGACCCGGTGGCCGAAGCCCATCAGCTTGACGCCGTCCTGCTTGTCCTTGACCTTGCGGACGAAGGACCGGACGTCGCCGTCGCCGGCGTGAATCTGCTGGAGCATCTCCAGCACCGCCTGGTTGGCCCCGCCGTGCAGCGGGCCGAACAGCGCGTTCACGCCGGCCGAGACCGAGGCGAACAGGTTGGCGTTGCTGGAGCCGACCAGCCGGACCGTCGACGTGGAGCAGTTCTGCTCGTGGTCGGCGTGCAGGACGAAGAGCATGTCCAGCACCTTCGACATCACCGGGTCGACCTCGTACGGCTCCGCCGGCACGCCGAACGTCATCCGCAGCAGGTTGTCCACGTACCCCAGCGAGTTGTCCGGGTACAGCAGCGGCTGACCGATGGACTTCTTGTAGGCGTACGAGGCGATGGTGGGGACCTTCGCCATCAGCCGGACCGTGGAGATCTCCACGTGCTCGGAGTCGAACGGGTCCAGGCTGTCCTGGTAAAAGGTGGACAGGGCGCTCACCGCGGACGAGAGCACCGCCATCGGGTGGGCGTCCCGGGGGAAGCCGTCGAAGAAGCGGCGCATCTCCTCGTGCAGCAGCGAGTGCCGCCGAATCCACTCGGTGAACTCGGTCAGCTGCTGCTCGGTCGGCAGCTCACCGTAGATGAGCAGGTAGGAGACCTCCAGGAAGGAGGACTTCTCGGCCAGCTGCTCGATCGGGTACCCCCGGTAACGCAGGATCCCCGCGTCGCCGTCGATGTAGGTGATCGCGGATGAGGCAGCGGCGGTGTTGACAAAACCGGGGTCGTACGTGGTCATCCCGGTTTCTTTCAGCAGCTTGCTCACCCCGATACCGGCGGGGCCCTCGACCGCAGGATGCACCGGCATCGACAGCTGCCCACCGGGGTGATCGAGCTTGACTTCCGTCATGTGGTTCCTCGCTTCGCCGGCAGATCTACGTTGAATTGCCTTCGCTTCTACCGTAATTGCGGCTCGGGGGACAACGCCCGCCGTGGTTCGGCGGTGAGGTATGCGTCACCCGATTCCCGACCGGGCGGCCGGGAAACCCGGCATCCCGCCAGCCGGGACCGGGCCGGACCCCACCCGGGAGCCAGGTCAGGACAGAGCGAGGCGTCGCAGCGTACCGTCCGTCGCGACCTGGAAGACGTCGAGCTTGTTGGTGCCGGCGTGGAACAGCTTGTCGTCGGCGAGCAGCGCGGCGAACCGGCGTCCCCCGGGGTCGGCCGGCACCACCGGGACGACCGCCCCGATGCGGCCGTTGACGGCGACGGCGAGGAGGGTGCCGTCCGGGATCCGGTCCGGGACGTCTCCCCAGACCAGTGCCGGGAGGGTGCCGGTGTCCGGGTCGGTGGAGGTGAACGCGGCCAGGTCGGCGACTCGGGCGCTGCCGGCGGCCGGGCCGGCGCGTACCTCGGTGCCGACCAGCGGGTGGGGTGTCGGCAGAGGTGGCGGGGCGGGCACGCCACCGGGGAAGGTGACAGGTTCGCCGGGGCGGTCGTAGAAGTGCTTCGTACCGTCGGTGCGGGGGGCCTGCCGGGCGGAGCGCCCGTCGACCCGCCAGGGCAGCCGGATGCCGGCCTCGTCGGCCACTGTCGGCAGCAGGTCGACGTGTTCCCAGTTGCGGTCGTCCACCCGGCCGGTCTGCTGCCGGGGTTCCTTGACGAACGTCGGCACCCAGGCGACCTCACCGGCGGCGGCCTTGATGGCGTCCATGCCCCGACCCTGGGCGCCGGGGCGGAAGCTGACCCCGTGGTCGGCGGTCACCACGACGAGGGCCTGGTCGTAGAGGCCGTTGGCGCGCAGCGTCCGCAGCGTCTCGCCGATCAGCCGGTCGGTGTAGCCGAGCTGGGCGAGGTGCCGCTGCCGGGCCAGGTCGACCCACCCGGCGCCGTCGTTGGGCAGGTCCTCGGGGGCGTCGTAGCGCGCGCCGGACGGCAGGTACGCCCACGGTGAGTGCGGCATCAGCAGGTGCAGGAAGTGCAGGGTGGGCCGGGTGGTCGGCTTCAGCCCGGCGAGGAAGCTGGTGAACCGGGCAGGCTGGTTGTCGTCCAGGCTGTCCCAGCGGAACTTCGGGTCGGCCGGCACCGGCTCGGCGGCGTCCAGGCCGGCCTCGGCCCGGGTCTGCTCGCGGTAGGAGTCCTCCGGGTCGACAGCGCTCTCCGTCGGCCCGGCGACCCGGCCGAGCAGCTTGCCGGTCTCCCGGACCAGCACGCCGAGCCCCTGCTCCGGGGTGACCGGCTGCTCGCAGCGACTGGGTGGGCAGAGGCGGGTGATGCTCTCCTCGGCGCGGACGTCGTACAGGCCGCCGAAGGCGGTGAAGATGTTGTCCGGGTACTGCGAGTAGTGCGGGGCGACCGACCGCGCCGGGTAGCGGCCGGTGAGCATCGCCGGCAGCGCGTTGGGCGTCCACCCGCTGACCCCTGTGGAGTTGCGGTACCAGGTGGAGCCGCCGGCCAGCTCGGCGAAGTGCGGGTACCGCGCGGCGTCGATTTTCCCGTCCGCGCCGAGCAGGCTGACCAGTGGCAGCTCGTCGAGGATCAGCATGACCACCGGCGGGTGCACGGCCGCGCCCTGCGCGGTGCCGGCCGCACCGCCGTCGCTGCGCGGCAGGACCACCGCCGAGGTGGGTGAGACGAGCAGGAACAGCGCCACGAAGGCCACCGGGCCGGCGGCGGCCAGTCGCAGCACCCGGCCCGGCGCCCGCCACCGCCGGTGCGCGGCCGCGCCGGCGGCTCCGGCCAGCACGGCCACCAGCAGCAGCGGTACGCCCCGAAGCGGCGTCACGTGCCGGCCCACCTGAACGGCGAGGGCGGCGACAAGCAGCCCGACCAGCCCGGTGTGCGTGACGGCGCGGGCGGTCCGGCCGGCCAGTCGGCTGAGCGCGCCGAGCAGCGCCACCGCGGCCGTGGGGAGCACCGTCACCAGGGCGACCAGCAGCAGGATCTGAGCCGGGCCGGCGCGGTGGAAGAGGAAGAAGTCAGGGCTGCGGCCGAGCACGTCCAGCAGCGGCTGGGTGACCACCAGCCCGACCAGCGCGACGATCTCCAGCAGCCGAGCCAGCTCACCCCGCCAGCCCCAATCCCACAGTGCGGAGGTCGGGGCCGGCCGATCGGGCGGGGCCGGTGGGTCGACGGAGGCCGGTTCAGCCACCCATCACCGTCCGGTAGAGCGTGCGGGTGCCTGAGGGCAGTTCCAGCCGGTCGGTGATCCGTCCCCGGGCGGCGAGCAACGACTCGAAGGTGTCGCGTCGGTAGTCCGGGAAGAGACCTGCCGGCTTGTTGGCCAGCAGTCGGGTCGCCATCGGGTCCTCCGGGTGGACGAACTCCACCACCACCGCGCCGCCCGGCGCGGTCAGCCCGGCCAGCCAGTCGATGACCTCCGGCAGCGGCACGTTGCGCCCGATCGCCAGGTGGTGCACCACGGCCAGGGCGAGCACTACGTCGGCGGACGCCCGCTCGGCGAAGCCGGCCCGCTCGACGCCCCGCCAGCCGCCACCCGGTGAGGGGTCGGCCAGGTCCAGCACCAGCGGCAGGATGCGGCGCTGCCCCTCGGAGCGCAGCTGCCGGTACAGCTCGTCGACGACTGCCGGGTCCTGCTCGACGGCGACCACGTAGTCGGCGTGACCGGCCGCCAGGCGGGAGTACCGGCCGTCGTTGGCGCCGAGGTCGAGCACCAGGCGGGGGCGGCTGCCGGCGGCCACCGCGACGGCCACGAACTGCTCCTTCGCCACCCGGTCGCGGGCCGAGTAGCCGCAGGTGCGCTGGTAGTCCGACCAGTGGCTCTCGGGCGGGCGGCGGTCCAGCTTGCGGACCAGTTTCTCGATGCCGCGTACGGTGGCGACCAGCAACTCCCGGGAGAAGCCGGCGGCCCGCAGTTGGTCGCGTACCTCCGTGGTGCTGGCGGCGGCGTTGCGCTGCTGCATGGCCCCGTGCAGGTGCAGGTGGGTCAATACGCCGGGGCGCAGCCGGCGGGCCCCGTTGAAGAGCGGCCGTAGCTCGTCGGCCTCGATGCCGTCGACCCGGGCGCGCAGCCACGGTTGGAAGTCCACGCCCAGGTGGGCGGTGAGCATCAACGGGTAGAGCACCGTCTGGCAGAACTGCCGGTAACCGGCCCACGGTTCGCCGTCGCGGACCGGCTCGAAGGAGCCGATGTCGATGAAGACCGGTTCGGCGCCGCGCCACTGGAGGTTGTACGCCGAGCCGTCCTTGGTGGTGAAACCCTCGCCGAGCGCGGCGTTCAGGATCTCCAGGTGCAGCAGGGCGGCGTCGCGCAGCATGCTGAACGACCACTCGTACGGGTGGGAGACGAACGGGATGCGCTCGTGGCGCAGCACGGCGGCCCACGGCGTCCCGGTCGCGGCGGGCACCAGGGTTGGCGGGGCGTCCTCGGTGGCGCAGACCTTGCGCGCGGCGACGAGCGACGGGAAGAACGTGCTGCCGGTCAGAGCCCGCCAGTGCTCGGCGGCCTGGGCGTCCAGCCCGCGCAGCACCTCGTCGCCGACGTGGAAGACCCGGTTGGCCGGGTCGCGGAAGGAGGCCGGCTCGGGCCGTACCTCGGTGGGTGAGATCGCCATCGTCGGGACTGGCCTGCTCAGCGCTGGTCGGTGGGTTGCCGGCGGAACCGGTCGACAAGCCGTCGCCAGTAGAGCTTCGCGGCGACCGCGGCGCCAGCCACCCCGCCGACGACCGCCTGCACGATCAGGCTGCCGGACCCCGCGTCCAGGTAGGCCAGATGTTCCACTGATCGCTCCTTGCCCTCGCCGTCTCGACACCGGGTCCCAGGCGTACACCGATGAGGCTTTTGACCCAGAAAGCCGGACTTGTCCCTCACCGTACGCCGGTGGTCATCGCTGTCGCGGGCACATCGGCGTACTCCCAGCCTCACCACAGAATGTGGCCGGGACGGCGGACCGCGCCGGTACGCTGCGGACGTGCGCTGGATGATCGTGGACGCGCCGCTGGACTCGTCCGGCGCAGGGCGCGGCGAGGAGCGGGCCCCGGCCGCGCTGCGCCGGGTCGGCCTGCGCGAGGCCCTGGCCGCCGACGACGACGGGCAGATCGACGAGGCGCGCCTGCGCGACCCGACCCGCGACCCGGCGAGCGGTGTGATCGGCGCGGCGGGCCTGGTCCGGGCCGGCGGCGCCATCGCCGCGCGGATCGGCGCGCTCATCGCGGACGGCCACCGACCGCTGGTGCTCGGCGGTGACTGCGCGATCCTGCCCGGCATCTGCCGGGCCCTGCCCCCGGCGACCGACCTGTGGTTCGTCGACGCCCACCCGGACTTCCTCGACGGCACGACCTCGCCGACAGGTGAGGCCGCCGACATGGACCTCTCGGTGATCACCGGGCACGGCCCCGCCGCCGCCGTCGGCCCGGACGGCCCACTGATCGAGCCGAGCCGCGTCCACCTGCTCGGGCACCGCCCGGCCACCGACGAGAGCAGCCGGATCGAGGCAGCCCGAATCGACCCGGCGATCCACCAGGTCAACGCCGCCGAGCTGCTGCGTCGGGGCGCGGCGACCGTCGGAGCGAGCCTGGCCGCCGACGGCGACGGGCCGGCCTGGCTGCACCTCGACCTGGACGTGGTGGACCCGCGCGACCTGCCCGCGGTCACCTATCCCAAGCCGGACGGGCCGCGCTGGGCGGACCTGATCGCGCTGGTCACGCCCCTGGCCCGCGCCGACCGGCTGCTCGGGATGAGCGTGACCGACCTGAACACCGACGAGGACCCCGACGGGCGGCACACCCGCCGCGTCGCCGAGGTCCTCTCCGAGATGCTGAGCGGCTGACCGGTCGGCGCCTCAGGTACGGCGGTGGTGCATGCCGAGGCGCAGCAGCACGAATCGCAGCACGGTGGCGGCCAGGTTCGCGGCCACCAGCACGGCCAGCTCCACCGGCCGGGCTGGAACGGCGGAGACGGCGTGCAGCACGGCCAGTGCGCCGCTCGTCAACGCCAGACCGAGCGCGAAGGCCAGCAACCCCTGCGCGTGGTGCCGGGCGACGTGCCGGCGTCCACTGATGCCGAACGTCAGCCGCCGGTTCGCGGCCGTGTTCGCCACAGCGGTCACCAACAGCGCCAACAGGTTCGCCGGCTGCGCGCCCAACACGCCCCGGGTGGCCACGAACAGCAGCAGGTACGCGAGCGTGCTCGCCACCCCCACCGCCGCGAACCGGACCAGCTGCCGGGGCAACCCGACCGGCACCTGCCCGGACGGCTCCTGACCGGGCGGCTCCTGACCGGGCTGGACCCGCGGCGCGGTCAGCGGCGCACGGCCGAGCTGCGCGCGCAGGTCGACGAGTGGCAGCGCGCCGGTCAGCAGCGCCCGGCCCAGCCGACCCACGCCGCGCAGGTCGGCCAGGGCGGTGGCCACGATGTCGACGCGGCTGTCCGGGTCGTCCACCCAGTCCACCGGCACCTCGTGGATGCGCAGCCCGGCCCGCTGGGCCAGCACCAGCAGCTCGGTGTCGAAGAACCAGCCGGTGTCCCGCACCAACGGCAGCAGCTCCGCTGCCACGTCGGCGCGGATCGCCTTGAACCCGCACTGCGCGTCGGAGAACCGCGCCGCCAACGCCCCGCGCAGCAGCAGGTTGTAGGCCCGGGAGATCACCTCCCGCTTGGCGCCGCGCACCACCCGGGAGGTACGCGCCAGCCGGGTGCCGATCGCCAGGTCGGAGTGGCCGGAGATGAGCGGCGCGACAAGCGGCAACAGCGCCGCCAGGTCGGTGGAGAGGTCCACGTCCATGTACGCCAGCACCGGCGCGGACGACGCCGACCAGGCGGCGGAGAGCGCCCTCCCCCGCCCCTTGGCGTCCAGGTGCAGCACCTCGACGCCGGGCAGCTCACCGGCGAGGCCGTCGGCCACCTTCAGGGTGTCGTCGACGCTGGCGTTGTCGGCGATGGTGATCTGGAACGGGTACGGGAAGTCCGCGCTCAGGTGGGCGTGCAGCCGCCGTACGCACGGTCCGAGGTCGACCTCCTCGTTGTGGACCGGGATCACCACGTCCAGCACGGCCGCTGTGGGTCGGGTCTGGACGGCGGCCCGTGGGCCACCCAGCGCGGTCACGACGCCTCCGTACCGGCGCTGAGGTCGTAGACGGTGACCCCGTCGACGGTCTGCGCCGTGAACGTCTCCGCGACCCAGGCGGCGATCTCCTGGGAGGCCGAGCTGCCGCCGTTGGCCCGGAAACCACCGCCACCGAGGAAGTAGTGGATCTTCCCGTCGGCCACGTACCGCTGGAACTGCGCGAGGGTCGGCGACGGGTCGCTGCCGTTGAACCCGCCGATCGGCATCACCGGTTCGCCGGTGGCGAGCTGGTAGCCGGAGGCGTTGTTCGAGCCGACGGTCGCCGCCACCCAGGTGTAGTCGTCGGCGTCACGCTCCAACAGCCCGCGCAGCTCCGCGCTGGGCGTACGGGCGTCGAGCAGACCACCCATCCCCCCGCCGGCCGAGCGTCCCTGCCCGCCGGTGGGCCCGCCGTTGCGGCCACCGCCGGGAAAGCCCGGCCCCTGACCCCCGTTCTGACCGCCCCCGTTCTGGCCGCCGTCGGGGAAGCCACCCTGGAACTGGCCGCCACCGGGAAAACCGCCGGGGAATCGGCCGCCGGTCGGCAACTCCATGCCGGCGGGCGGTCGCCCGCCGGGGAAGCCGCCCCGACCGAACGCGCCCGCCACGTTCGGGCCGGCGCTCGGGATCGACCCGGTGTGCGGGGTCGCGGCGGTCTGCACCGCGTACGCGACCGGGCCCGCGAGGGCCGCCGCCGCGCCGAGGCCCAGCACCACCGGCACCAACCGGCCGGGCAGTCGGGTGACCAGCAGGAGCAGCACCGCGCCGACCAGGCCGGCGACGAGCACCGTGGTCCGCAGCCACGGGTACCAGTCGGGGCTGCGCCCGAGCAGCACCCACGCCCACCAGACGGTGACCGCGAGCGTGCCGGCGAGCGTCGCAGTGGCCACCAGGCGCCGCTCGCGCCAGAGCAGCGTCACGCCGATGCCGACCAGCGCGCCGATCGCCGGGGCGAGCGCCACCGTGTAGTAGGCGTGGAAGATCCCGGACATGAAGCTGAAGATCAGGCCGGTGACCAGCAGCCAGCCGCCCCAGAGCAGCAGCCCGGCGCGGGTGCGGTCGGTGCGCGCCGCCCGCCCGGCCAGCAGCAGGCCGGCGGCCAGCAGGATCAGCGCGGCCGGCAGCAGCCAGGAGACCTGACCACCGATCTCGCCGCCGAACATCCGCAGCACGCCGCTCTGCCCGGAGAACGGGCCGCCCCCGCCACCGGGCCGCGCGCCACCGCCGCCGACGCTGCCGACCTCCTCGCCGGTGATCCGGCCGAGCCCGTTGTAGCCGACTGTCAACTCCAGGATGCTGTTGCCCTGCGAGCCGCCGATATACGGGCGGGCGCCCGCCGGCACCAGCTCGACAAGCGCCACCCACCAGCCGGCGGAGACCACCACCGCCAGGCCGGCCAGCAGCAGCTGCCGGACCCGCCGCCACAGCCCGGTCGGCGCGGCCAGCAGGTAGACGCCGGCGAAGACCGGCACCACCAGGAACGCCTGCAACATCTTGGTGAGGAAACCGAAGCCGACAAGCACACCGACCAGCACGATCCACCGGGTGCTGGCCGTCTCCAACGCGCGCACTGTGGCGTACGCCCCGGCGACCAGCAGCAGGACCAGCAGCGCGTCGGGGTTGTTGAACCGGAACATCAGCGTCGCCACCGGGGTGACCGCGAGGACCGCGCCGGCGATCAGAGCGGCGGCCGGCCCGTACCAGCGCTTCACCGTCGCGTGGAGCACGCCGACCGAGGCGACTCCGCACAGCGCCTGCGGCACGAGCATCGCCCAGCTGTTCAGCCCGAAGACGCGCACGGACAGGGCCATCAACCACAACGACGCGGGTGTCTTGTCGACGGTAATGGAGTTGGCGGCGTCCGACGAGCCGTAGAGGAACGCCTTCCAGCTCACCGAGCCGGCCTGTACAGCCGCCGCGTAGAACGAGTTCGCCCAGCCGGACGCGCCCAGGCCCCACAGGTAGAGCACGCCGGTGGCGAGCAGCAGGATCGCCAGCGCGGGCCGGGCCCAGGCCGGTGAACGGCGCGTCGGCGGCGAGTGCTCGTCGGGGCGTGCGACAGTCGGTGGCTCAGGCGCGGCGGGTGCCGTCAGCAGGGTCTCTGTTCTGTCCATGCGGCCAGCCTCGGCGGCTGGGCTGGCGCGACGCCGTGCGCCGACTATGCGTCAGCTGTGGGATTCGGCAGCCGGACGGTGAATATCGTCCGACCTGGACGGCTCTGCACTCCGACAGTGCCGTGGTGGGCCTCCACCACCGCCGCGACGATCGCGAGGCCGAGGCCTGTGCTGCCGTGCGCGCGGGACCGGGAGCTGTCGCCCCGGGCGAACCGTTCGAACATCTCCGGTTGCAGCTCCACCGGCACCCCGGGCCCGTCGTCGGCGACGGTGAGCACGGCGCTGGTGGCGTCGACGGCCAGCGTGGTGGTGACGGTGCTGCCGGGCGGGGTGTGCACCCGGGCGTTGGTGAGCAGGTTCGCCACCACCTGGTGCAGCCGGGCGGCGTCGCCGGACACCCGGATCGCCACCTCGGGCAGTTCGAGCTGCCAGCGGTGGTCGGGGCCGGCGACGTGCGCGTCGCTGACCGCGTCCACCAGCAGGGCGGTCAGGTCGACAGGTTCGACAGCGAGCGGACGGCCGGTGTCGAGGCGGGCCAGCAGCAGCAGGTCATCGACGAGGCTGGTCATTCGGGCGCTCTCCGACTCGACCCGGCGCAGCGCGTGCGCCACGTCGGCGGGCACCTCGTCGCGGCCACGCCGGGCCACCTCGGCGTAGCCGCGGATCGCCGCGAGGGGCGTCCGCAACTCGTGGCTGGCGTCGGCGACGAACTGGCGTACCCGGGTCTCACTGGCCTGCCGGGCGGAGAGCGCGTCGGCGACGTGGCCCAGCATCCGGTTCAGCGCCGCGCCGACCTGACCGACCTCGGTGCGCGGGTCGGTGTCGGCGACCGGAACCCGGACGGCGAGCGCCACCTCCCCGCGGTCCAGGGGCAGCTCGGTGACGCGGGTGGCGGTGGCGGCCACCCGGTTGAGCGGTCGCAGGGTCGCCCGCACGATCAGCGCGCCCGCCACACCGGCGAGCAGCAGCCCGACCGCGGCCACCCCGGCCTGCGCGGCGACCAGCGCCCAGACGGTCTCCTGGACGCCGGACAGCGGGACCGCGACGACGCGAACCCGACCCTCCCAGTACTGCCGGGCCACGGCCCGGTAGTCACCGCGGGCACCGAGGTCGACGGTGCGCGGAGCGGTGTCGACCGGCAGGTCCCCCAGCACGGCGACCTCCGACACCGGAACGGGCTGCGGGTCCGGGAACTCGCTGGAGGCGCTGTTGGTCAGGGTCCGGGCGCTTGTCACGCGGCCGTCGGTGATGTCGGCGACCACTGTGCCGGACGGCAACCCGGGTGGGATGCTCGGTCCGTTGCCGGGGAAGGCGGGCCGCCCCGGACGGTCGCCTCGCATGCCCGTCGCGGGCGCGAGCTGGGCGTCGAGCCGGTCGACCAGGAAGTGCCGCAGCGCCACCGTGGTCAGGCCACCGATGGCGACACTGACCAACGCCAGCAGTGCGAGCAGAGCAAACACCAGTCGGGTACGCAGCGAGCGCCCGGCCAGCCACCCACGGGCGGCGCGCAGCGGGCGGCGCCTACTCGGCGGGTTTGAGGACATAGCCCGCGCCACGCAGCGTGTGGATCATCGGCGCCCGACCGGCGTCGATCTTCTTGCGCAGGTACGAGATGTACAGCTCCACGACGTTGGCCTGGCCGCCGAAGTCGTAGTTCCACACCCGGTCGAGGATCTGCGCCTTGCTGAGCACCCGCCGTGGGTTGCGCATCAGGTAGCGCAGCAGCTCGAACTCGGTAGCGGTGAGGGTGACGAGCTGGCCGGCCCGGCGGACCTCGTGGCTGTCCTCGTCGAGGCTGAGGTCACCGACGGTCAGCACCGCCTCCTCCCGGGCGGCGATCGCGAGCCCGGAGCGGCGCAGCAGCGCGCGCAGCCGGGCGATCACCTCCTCCAGGCTGAACGGTTTGGTGACGTAGTCGTCCCCGCCGACGGTCAACCCGGCGATGCGTTCCTCGACGGCGTCGCGGGCGGTCAGGAAGAGCACCGGCACGGTGGGGGCGTGCTCGCGCAGCCGGCGCAGCACCTGGAAGCCGTCCAGGTCGGGCAGCATCACGTCGAGCACCACGGCGTCCGGCTGGAACTGTCGGGCGGTGCTCAACGCCGCCATGCCGTTGCCGGCGGTACGGACCTGCCAGCCCTCGTAGCGCAGGGCCATCGACAGCAGGTCGGTGAGCGTGGGTTCGTCGTCGACCACCAGCACCCGGACGGGTTCGCCGTCGGGGCGACGCAGCTCGATCCGGCTCGGCGCGACTTGCCCGTTCATGACCATGCGCCCCATGGTGGTCGCCACGCCTGTGCCGTGCCCCTGCGCGAGCTGTGCGCCAGCTGTGCGGCCGGGCCGACGCGACGCCACCGGTCAGCCCCGCCTCGTGGTCACTCGGACACCCCGTACGCGTCGGTGCGCACGAAGCGCATGCTCCAGCCGCCCGCCTCGTCGGGCCTGTCGCGTTCGTAGAGGTGGTCGGGGCCGGGCTGCACCGGGCCCGTGCCGTCCGGATGCCGCATGATCCAACGCTGGGGTGGGGCGCCGTCCGACCCGGCCGGCAGCAGGCGGACCAGGCCGTCCGCGGGCCCGCCGACGAAGCGTACGGTGACCTCGCTCATCGCGGCGCCCCCTCGGGTGACCGTGCCGGCACAGTCGGTGACGCCGGCTCTGGCTCGCAAGCTACCGCACCCGACGCCGTGGCGCAGCGAGGTGCGCGGGGCCGCCCGCCCCGGACCGGCCGCCGGTTTGCCCAGTTCGGAGCGGGGGTACCGCGATCTGAGCACCCGGCCGTCGGCGGGGCGAGGACGAGGAGTTGTCGATGCGGACGCTGGACGGGCGGTACCGGCTCGAGCAGCGCATCGGCGTGGGCGGCATGTCCGAGGTGTGGCGGGCGTACGACCAGGTGTTGGACCGGCCGGTCGCGGTGAAGCTCATCTCCCCCGGTCGCGACGACCGGGACGGGCCGGTGGACCGGATCCGCGCGGAGGCCCGCTCGGCGGCCCGCCTCGAACACCCGAACGTGGCGAGCGTGCACGACTTCGGCACCTCCTCGACGTGGCCCGGCCGACCGGTGCCCTACATCGTCATGGAACTGGCCGAGGGTGAGACGCTCGCCGTGCACCTGCGCTCCGGCCCGCTGGACTGGCAGATCGCGGTGCGCGTCTGCGCGGAGGTCGCCGCCGCGCTGGCCGCCGCGCACGCCGAGGGCATCGTGCACCGCGACGTCAAGCCCGCCAACGTCATGCTCACCCCGGCCGGGGTGAAGGTGCTCGACTTCGGCATCGCCATCGCCGCCGGGACACTGGATCCGATGCCGTCCGGGATGGTGCTCGGCACCCCGGCGTACCTGGCGCCCGAGCAGCTCAACGAGGCGCCGGCCACCCCGGCGGCAGACATGTACGCCCTCGGCGTGCTGCTCTACTACAGCCTCACTGCCCGCCTGCCCTACCAGGCGGCGACCGCCAGCGAACTGCTCGACGTACGTCGCTGTCAGCCGCCGGAGCCGCTGCCCGACATCCCCGGGCTGCCGCCGGAGGTCGCCGAGCTGTGCCACTCCTGCCTCGCCGACGACCCCGCGCACCGTCCGACAAGCCTGGTCGCCGCGCTGCTGCTGGCCGAGGCCGTGGACGCCCGGGTGTACGTGCCGATGACGATCCCGACGACCCGACGGCAGGCCCCGACATCGCCGTGGACCGAACGGGCCGCCGCGGAGGCCACCGAGGCGGTGGCGGTGGCCTCCGAGCCGAACCTCCCCTCGGCGCGCTGACCGCACGACGGTTTCGCCGGGCGGTACGGCGTTTCGCGGGGCGGCGGCGGGGTAGCCGGCCTGGTGAGCGACGGGAGAAACGCGATGCCGGATCAGAGTTCCTGGCTGCGTGAGGCCACAGCGACCGCCGAGGGCGGTCACGTACGCACCGACGATGGCGGGCTCTCCACCGCGCTGGCCTCACCGCTGGCGCCGCACTGCACCGGGCTGACCCCGGAACAGTTGCTGGCCGCGGCCTTCGCCTCCTGCCTGCATCATGCCGCGGTGGAGGTGGCCGGGGAGATCACCGACGAGGCCCACACGGTGCAGGTCCGGGCGGAGGCGAAGCTGGGGCGGGACAACGACGGCCGGTACCGGGCCGACGTGCACGCGGAGATCTCCTCAGCCGGCCTGAGCCGGGATCAACTGGCCGACCTGGTCGAGTACGCCGACCGGCTCTGGCCGTTCTCCAGCAGCGACGCCAGCCGACACCGACTGACCGTCACCCCAGCCGAGAACGGCCGACACTGACGCCGCCACCCTGCCCCACACCCCGCCGATCGGGCTGAGACACCCTGGCCGTTCGGCCTGGTTGGCATGGGCTGTTCGGATGAGGCTTTGAGGTGGCTTCGTGTGGGGGTGGCGGGCTGGCGGTGTGAGCGCAATCGGCTGGCAAGTCGGGAATAACCGTCTGGGGTGATCCGCGAGGTTGATCAGCTTCGCTCAGGCTTTGCCCACTAAAGTCGGCATCATCAGGGCAAATTGTGGCGCATGCCACCGTACGGACCGATGGCATCGGGCATTCAGCTCTTTAGCCTCGGCAGGTGCATCCCGACGACCCCTCCGCCCAGAAGCTGACCGACGCGCGCCCGACCACCCTTTCGGACGACGCCGCATCAACCGAACGGACGATCGGCCGTCACCGCGCTCCCGAACCGTCCCGGCGCGCCCTGCTGGGCTCGACCCCGGTGCGGGTGGCGCTGGCCACCGGCGTCACCTGCTGCCTCGGCCTCGTGGCGGTCGCCACCGCGCGCGGCAACGACGACACCGCCCGTACGGTCGAGCCGCTCGCCGAGGCGGTGGCCGACCGCGCGGCGATCGCCGACGAGCGCGCCTCCCGGTCGCTGGACCGTGACGCCGCCCCCGCCCGGATCCTGCCCAGCCCGACGGCGAAGCCCACGCCCACTCCCACCGTCGTCCGCAAGGCGCCCAAGAAGCCGGTGAAGCCCCGCCGCCCGCGACCCGTCGCCGGCCTCGACCAGGCCCAGATGGACAACGCGAAGATCATCGTGGACGTCGGCCTGGAGATGAAGATGCCGCGCCGCGCCCTGGTGGTGGCGCTGGCCACCGCCATGCAGGAGAGCAACCTCTACAACCTGGCCAGCGACGTCCTCCCGGAGTCGGCCGAATACCCGAACCAGGGCAGCGGGTCCGACCACGACTCGGTCGGGTTGTTCCAGCAGCGGCCCAGCAGCGGCTGGGGCACGGTGGCGCAGCTGATGCGCCCGTCGTACGCCGCGCGGGCCTTCTACACAGCGCTCAACGAGATCCCCGGCTGGCAGGACATGAGTGTGACGGCCGCGGCCCAGTCCGTGCAGATCTCCGCCTTCCCGGACGCGTACGCCCAGCACGAGGACCGGGCGACCACCGTCGCGGCGGCGCTCACCGCCTGAGCCGGGCACCCACGCCCGCGCCCCGCGCGTCTCAGCGGCGGCCTTGCGGCTCCGCGCCCGCCTCCGGGCCGCCGACTCCGACCCGCCTGCCCGGTACGCCAGCCGCCGCGGTGGGAGTGTCGGCGGGCACCTGATCAACGGTCACCTGACTGAGGATGTCGTCCACCCGCGCCTCACGCCGGCGACGGGCGTCCAGCGCCGCCTCGAAGTCACGTCGGGCCTGCACGGCCTCCGCGTACGCCCGCTCCCGGACCCGCCGTGCCTCCTCGCGGGCCTCGTCCAGCTCGACGCGGGCCTGGGCCAGGATCTCGGCGGCCTCGCGCCGCACCGCGTCACCGGCGTGCCGGGTGACGGCGGTGTTGCCCAGGTCCAGCCGCTGCAGGAGCCCGCTGAGCCAGGCCGCCTCCTGGCGGATCTCGTCCCATTCCCGGGCCGCCCCGGCCGCGCCCTCGGCCCGCGCCGCGAGCCGGGACAACCGGATCCCCAACTCGTCCAGGCAGTAATCCACCTGTCGCTTGTCGTAACCGGTCTCAACGACGGAGAACCTCATACTGTCGCCCCCAGGTAGCCGCTGTTACTTCCCCACCTGGATCCTCGGCCGCGACCGCTCGCGCCGAGGGGGTTCGGGAAAAATGTTCAGCATGCGCGCAGGTGGCGCGGGCGTCAGACGCGCTTGGGCAGCACGACGACCCGGCCGAAGAACTCGTCGATGCGGCGGACCACGTCGTTGAAGTCGTCCAGGTCGATCGGCTTGGTGACGTACGCGTTGGCCTGCAACGTGTAGCTCCCGACGATGTCGGTGTCGGCGTTGGAGGTGGTCAGCACGACGATCGGGATGGTCCGCAGATCCTCGTCCTGCTTGACCGCACCGAGCACCTGCCGACCGTCCATCCGCGGCATGTTCAGATCCAGCAGGATCACGTCCGGTCGGCGGGCCTGCTCGTGCCGGCCCTCGGCGCGGAGAAACTCCATCGCCTCCTCGCCGTCACTGACCACATCAATGATCTTGTCGACGTCGGAGTCCGCCAGCGCCTCCTCGATCATCAGCACGTCACCCGGGTCGTCGTCGACCACCAGAATGCGTACCGGCTGCGGGCTGTCTACGCCCATCACTACCTGCCTCGGAGTCGACGGGTACGGGACCCTGACGGTCACCGCGCTGGCGGGGAAATGCTGGCGGGGAAATCTAGCCCATCAGGAAGCACTGCGGGACGCGGGGTCGACCGACTCCGGTTCGTAGCGCAACACGTCGGCCAGGCCGGTCACCCGCAGCACCCGCTCGACCCGCCCGTGGGCGCCGGTGAGCCGGAGCCACCCGCCATCGGCCGCCGCCTGGTTGTCGCCCCGGACGAACACGGCCATCCCGGTGGAGTCGCAGAACGTGAGGTCGGTCAGGTCGAGCAGCAGCCGCGTCTCGCCCGACGCGGTGAGCCGGTCGATCGCGGCGGTCAACTCGGGGGCGGTGCTCAGGTCCAGCTCGCCAGCGAGCCGCAGGCGGGCGCCACCACCGTCGCGCTCGACGTAGTTGACGCTGAACGTCACCGTTCTCCCCCTCGCTCCACCCTTGGGTGGGACGTTTGCAGTCCGGCAAGTATACGCAGAGGTGGAGTGTCCGCCGCCGGGCGCGGTGATCGATCCGGAGGCCACCAGCGGGTCGGTCAGCGGGCGGCGCCGGCAAGCGTGGAGCAGCCCAGCGCCAGCGCCCGCGCCGCCCGGGGGAAGTCCCGCAACGCGGCGGCGTAGTGCTCCAGCGGCAGGACAATCGCCGCGACGGGCACCCCACGACTGCCCAGGATCCCCGTCAGCCACTCCACGAACTCGGTGAACAACGAGGCGTCGTCGACGTAGACCGCCGCGGCCAGGAAATCCACTATGTGGCCCAGGTCGCTCACTGTCGCGTCGAGCTGCGCGGCGGTGTACGCCCGTGCCGCCGGCACCCGCTCGCGCAGCTCCGCCAACGCGCTGTCGATCAGCTCACCGCGACGCCGCACCAGACTGGCGTACTCGTCGTCGGCCAGGTGGGCCAGCCGCGCCGAAGGCACCCCACGCAACGCCCGCTCGTCGGCGATCAGCTCGGCCGCCGAGGGCGCGTCCGGCGCCCAGGCCACCCCGAGCCGGCTCGCCCACCGGCCGTCCGCGCCGAACCCGCGCCCGCCGACCACCACCGGCACGTCCGAGCGGCGACAGGCCTCGATCATCCGGTGGGCGTACGGCAGGCGCATCGGCAGCGCGCACGCCAACGCGACCGCGTGCGCGTCGTAGCGGTGCAGGTACGACACGAGGTGCGCCGCGGGCACGCTGGCGCCCAGGAAGGTCACCTGCCACCCGCGTAACCGCAGCACCTCGGCCACCAGCCGGGGCGGCAGCGCGTGCCACTCGCCGTCCATGCAGGCGACCACGACCCGTCCGCCGGTCGGTCGCGCCGTGACGTGCGCGGACACCGCCGCCACCACCTGCTCGCTGATGTGGGTGGCCGCGTGCTCCTGGGCGACGCTCCACTCGTTGCGCGCCCACCGTTCGCCCACCTCGGCCTGGGCGGGCGCGACCAGGTCGAGCAGCACCCGCTCCGCAGGGACACCCGCGTCGAGCAGGCCGATCGCCAGATCGGTCGCGGCGTACTGGTCGGCGTCGGCGAGGTGGTCCAGGTAACCGGAGTACGCCTCGCCGAGGTCGGTGGTGGCCGTGGCGGCGGTCACGCGTCAGCTCCCTCTGTCTGGTCGATGCCGGCGGGCACCGAGTGCAGGTGCCGCGCCCCGCGCCCGCTCAGGCCGGCCGCCCGCAGCGCCAGCACGGCGATGTCGTCGTGGTCGCCCTGTGCCAGCCAGTCGCAGGTGACCTGCTCGACCCGTTCGGCGAGGGCTGGCGCGGGCATCCGCTGGCAGCCGGTCAGCGCGGTGACCAGCCGCTCGGGGCCGAACTGCTCGTCGCCGCGCCGGCCGCCCCGGGCCTCGGTCACGCCGTCGCTGTAGAGCAGGCAGGTCTCGCCCGGGGCCAGCCGCACTGTCACCTCGCCGACCCGGGGGTCGGGCACCACCCCGATCAGCATGCCGCGCAACGGTACGGTCTCCACCTCGCCGGAGGCCCGCAGCACCAGCGGTGGCAGATGACCGCCGCCGGCCATGGTGAGGGTGAGGCCACCGTCGCGCTCCGGGCGGGCCACGCCGAGCACTATGGTGGCGAAGCGGCCCTGGCCGTGCGCCAGGGTGGTCTCCAGCAGCGCGTCGTTGAGCAGCCGCAGCAACCGCGCGGGGTGCGACTCCAACCGGTGCAGCGCCTGGAGGCACTGGCGCAGTTGGCCGGTGAAGACGGCGGCCTCGACGCCCTTGCCCGACACGTCGCCGAGGAAGAACACCGAGCCACCGTCGGTGAGCCGGTGCGAACCGTAGAAGTCGCCGCCGATGCGCAGCCCCGCCTGCGCGGGCCGGTACGCGGTGCCCCACTGCACGCCGACGGCCTCGACCGGCTCGACCGGCAGCAGACTGGCCTGGAGGGTGTCGGCCACCTCCGCCTGGTCCCGGTAGAGCAGCGCGGTGGTCAACGCCGCGCCGGCGCGGGCCGCGAAGGCACGGGCCAGCTCCACGTCGTCCTCGTCGTACCAGCGGGTGGCGCGGCGGGCCACCAGCAGCACACCGACCGGCGCGTCGCGGCCGGGCAGCGGGACGACCCGGGCGGCGCTCTCGCCGCCGACGAGCCCCGGCAGCCAGCCGGCGTCGACCGCCTGTTCGACCAACCAGTCCACCGCGTGCGGCTCGGCCCCGGTCAGCCCGTCGGCGATAGCGGTCGGCAGCTCCCCGCCGGCCAGCACGCCGCTGTCCACCGTCGGCGCCTCGTCGTCGGTGCGCGAGGCCCGCCACCAGCGGGCTCGGCCGGCCCGTGGGGCGAGCACCAGCACCGCCACCTCGGCCAGGGTCGGCACAGCGAGTCGGACGACCGCGGCGGCGGCCCGGTCCGGGTGCAGGGGGTTGCCCAGCTTGTCGCCGACCACGGCCAGGAACGCCGAACGCGCGCGTTCGGCGAGCAGCGCGTCGGCGCGGCTGACGCTGTCGGTGATGTCCTCGACGTACCAGCAGCAGCGGCCGCCGGAGAGTGGCACCTGGCGGGCGGTGAGCCGGCGTTCGCGGTGGGTGAAGCCGCCGGCGACGCCCTCGCTCAGCCCGGGCACAGCGGCAGCGCTGAGCAGCTCGCCGCACGTCACCTCGGGCAGCAACCGCTCGGCCACCGGGCTGACGTGCCGCACTATCCCGTCGGCGTCGCAGACCACCAGGCCCTCACGGAAGTGCTCGACGACCTCGAACCAGTCGGGCGCGGCCTGGCCCCGGTCGGGGGCCAGCGCCGGCAGGGCCGCAGTGGGCTGGCGAACGTCGGCGGGCCATGCCGAGGGGCGTGTCGTGCTCGGCGTGGAGAGCCGTCCGTCGCCTGGGTCCCATTCCCTGACGTCGGAAGCAGTCACCAGCTGAGCCTCACTCCTTCTCGTTCACCGAACCCGTGCCGGAACCGGCGTCTGTGGTCAAAACTCTCCAGCCCACCCTACGCCCGCAGCCGGATAGCGGCATCTCACGGCAGGTGGCCGGCCCCGCCCCGGCGGGGCGCCGGACGAGGCCACGGGCACGCGTTGCCGCCCCCGCTTTGCGTTTTGTCGCCCGACAAGGAAAATGGTGGGATGCCCGACCAGCTGTTGACCATCGAGACAACCCGGCTCTCCGCCGGGCAGGTCCGACTCCGGCTGACCGGCGAGCTCGACTACGACAGCGCGCCCGAGCTGATCGCCGCGGCGGCCGAGCTGCGCGGCGACGGCGACGCCCCGGTGCTTGTCGACCTGACCGGGGTGACCCTCTGCGACTCCTCCGGGCTCAGCGCGTTGCTGGTGGTGCACCGCGCCGCCGGAGCGATCCGACTGACAGGTGTCAGCCCACAGCTTCAGCGGATGCTGGACCGCACGGGCCTGAGTGAGTTGCTGGCCGAGGCGTACGCCGACGGCGACGTGCGCGCCATCGGCTGATCCGCGGGCCACCCCGAAAGCGAACGGGGATGGCCCCCGACCCTGGGACCTGGGGTCGGGGGCCGGAGGAATGTCTAGGGTGCCGTCATCGGCTGGAGCCGGGGTCCGTCCTCGCGCAGCTCGCCGATCGGGCTCGGGTCGACGTCCTCGGGCTCCCCCGAATCGGGCGTCTGGTACAGGTAGCGGACGAACTGCCCACCCGCCTCGTTGTCGTCCGCGCCGGGCCACTGACCGATGCAGTCCATCCCGATCACCTCGCGGCCGGTCCCGTCGGCCTCCTCCAGCAGCGCCCAGAGGCTCACCGGGTAACACCTGGTGAGCTCGGGTGTGAGCTGCCAGCGGGCGTACCAACCGGGTCGGGCGGGGACGATCTCGACAACTTCCTTCATGACGACCTTCCTTCCGCGTACCTCGGAAGAACTCCGGTCCTGACCCGATCGTGCGGGCCGTGCGGGTGAGCACCCCTCACCCCCGCCGGATGAAGCGTGGCGCAGACCCAGTCGACCCGGCCGGCGGCCTCCGTTTCGTCCTCCGGGACGGCGGGAAGGCGACTGGCGCAGCAACGATCCCCAGCGGAAGGGGTTCCACCATGCGCAAGCAGATGGAGGGCGACAACCAACGGCGCCGGGCGCTGGCCCGGCAGGCCCGCGAACAGAATCGCCAGCCCAGCGAGATCGGCGCCAGCCTGAGCGCCTCCAAGCAGCTCACGAGCCTCGATGCGGGTAAGCGTGCCGGCCCACCAGCGGCCGGACCGCACAAACCGGACACCACGCGCGGCGGGCCGGCACCGCCGGCGGTCGGTAGCGCCGACAATCCGCGTCCCCAGCCGTCCCCGCCGAGCGGCGCGGCCGGTGTGAGCAGCATGGGCTACCACGACCTGGTCGACGAGGTCCGGCGTCGCGCCGGGGTCGACTTCAAGACGGCGAAGGTGGGCACCGAGGCGACGGTGCTGGTCCTCGCGTTCGCCCTGGAGGCCGCCGAGCGGCAGCGGCTGCTCGCCGCGGTGCCGGCGTCGCTGCACGACGTGCTGCCGGTCGACGGCGTCGAGCGGCACCAGGACCTGCCCGGCTTCCTCGCCGAGGTGGGCCGGATCAGCGGCAACACCCCGGAGCAGGCCCGGTACCAGGCGGAGGCGACCATCGCCGCGCTCGCCGAGCAGGACGGCGACCTGGTCGAGTCGTTGCACGTACCCGACGGACTGCGCGACCTGCTGAACCCGCCGGAGGCCGGCGGTGGCCTCGTCGGCGCCTCCACCACCACGCCCACCCTGGACGCCGACGAGATCAGCGCGGCGCTGGACGACCTGCCCTACTGGGCGGGCGACAGCCAGGGCCTCTACCGGGTGGTCGCGCTGCCGCCCGACAACCTGGACCGGGTGCTCGCCCGACTCGACCGGCTACGCCAGGACAGCGGCCGCGGCCCGAGCATCGGGCGTCCCGGCGACACCGCCGCCGTGTTGACAGTGCGCACCAACCAGGCCAACGGGGTGACCGCGCTCGACGTGGACCTCGCCCGCCAGATCGACGCCGCGATCGACGAGGTGGGGGCCGGGATGGCCGGCGGCTGACCGGCCACCGCGACATCGACGGGCCGGCGGGCCGGCGGGCCGGGGCAACCCCGATCCGCCGGCCCGTTCGCCGTGCCGGGCCACCGGCCGGATGCGCCGTGGGCTCGGCTAGCGTGCCGGATATGAGCCGCGCCGCCGACCGGCTGGAACTGGTCGCCGACCCGGTCCGCCGGACCGGGCGGACACTGCTGTCCGCCGGGGTTGAGCAGTCGTACGTGGATGTCGAGGATCCGCGCCACCTGCACTTCGAGTACGTCCGGCGGATCGCGTCGGCGGTGGCGGTGGCGGCCCCGGCGGGCGCACCGCTGAGCGTGCTGCACCTGGGCGGCGGCGCGTTGACACTGCCCCGTTGGCTGGCCGCCACCCGGCCCGGCTCCCCACAACGGGTCGTCGAGCGGGACGCCGCGGTGGTCGATTTGGTGGCCCGGGAGTTGCCCCCGCTGCCGCCGGAGGTGCGGGTGGAGGTCGCCGACGCCCGGGACGCCCTGACCGCCACCCCGGACGGCCGGTACGACCTGGTGATCGCCGACATCTACCGCGCGGCCCGGATGCCCGGGCACGTGCGGACCGTCGAGTTCGTCGCCGAGGTGGCCCGCACCCTGCGCCCCGACGGGTGGTATCTGGTCAACGTCACGGACCTCCCGCCACTTGCCGGTACCCGGGCTCAGGTGGCCACGTTGCGGGCTGTCTTCGCCGACGTGTGCGTGGTCGGCGACCGGCGGATGCTGCGCGGCCGCAGGTACGGCAACCTGGTGCTCGCCGCGACCTCCCGCCCCGGCGGGCTGCCGGTGGCCCGGCTGGCGGTGGCCGCCCTGCGCGACCCGGTGCCCGGCGGACTGCTGCACGCCGCCGCGCTCGACACGTTCGTCGCCGGTGCCCACCCCGTCACCGACGCGGACGACAACTCCCGCCACTGATCACCGTTGCGCCCCCAATGCCGGGTTTCCGACGGCGTGCGCGGGGAAGGCCGCCGGATGAGCAACACCGACGATCGGGGCACCGCGCGCCGAACCCTGATCGTGATCGGCCTGGTGCTGGCGACCGCGCTGGCGCTGGGCTTCGTGTACGCGACCCGACGGGTGCTGGTCTGGGCGGTGGTCGCCGCGTTCTTCGCCGTCGCGCTCAAACCCCTCGTGGACCGGCTGCAACGCCGCCTCGTCCGCCGGCGGGCACTTGCCACGCTGCTGGTGTTCCTCGCCGCGTTCGTGCTGCTGGCGATCCTGGCCGCGCTCATCCTGGTGCCGCTGTTCGGGGAGCTGGGCCGCTTCGCCGACCGCGCGCCCGAGCTGCTGCGGGAGGCCCGCGCCGGGCGGGGCCCGGTGGGGCAGGTGCTGGAGCGCACCGGGGCACGGCGCTACGTCAGCGAGCACTCTGAGCAGCTCCGCGACCTCGGCGGCCGGCTGCGCCAACCCGCGGTCGGTGTCCTGCGCGGCGTCGTCGAGTCGGTCGCCGGGCTGGTCACGGTCATCGTTCTCGCGTACCTCATGGTGTTGGAATCGCCGCGGATCACCCGCGGCCTGCTCGCGGCCGCCGGGGACGGTCAGGGCGAGCGGGTACGGCGGGTGGGCCGGGAGGTGTCGCGCAGCGTCACCGGCTACCTCACCGGGAACCTGCTGATCAGCGTGATCTGCGGGGTGTTGACCTTCCTGGTGTTGACCCTCACCGGGGTGCCCTTCGCGGCCGTGATCGCCCTGCTGGTGGCGGTGGCCGACCTGATACCGCTGGTCGGGGCGACGCTCGGCGCGGTGATCGCGGCCGGCGCCGGCTTCCTGCACTCCCCCACCGCCGGGGTGGTGGTGCTCGTCTTCTTCGTGGTCTACCAACAGGTGGAGAACCACCTGCTCCAGCCGCTCATCCTGTCCCGCGCGGTCCGGCTGAACCCGTTGACCGTGCTGGTCAGCGTGCTGCTCGCGGCGGAGCTGGCCGGTCTGCTCGGCGCGCTGCTGGCCATCCCCGCCGCCGGCATCATCCAGACCCTGCTGCGCGAGTACGGCCCCCGCCGGCTTCGGCCCGCCCCGCCGGCTGGTCCGGCCGCGCGGTCGGCCGGCCCCACCGAGTGACCGGCCCGGTCGGTGCCCGCTCACTCAGCGGGATCGGCTTGCGACCTCGGGTGTGGTGCTCTCCAACGGCACCGCGTTGGCCGGCACCAGCCCCAACTGGACCGCGGACCGGGTCAGCGCGGCGTCCAACGCCCAGTCGGCGCTGACCCGCGTGCGGTTCCCCGGCATCGCCATCAGGTGGTACGCGCGGGTGACCGCCTTCGCCGGCAGCCCGGCCAGGTTGACCTGCAACGGGTTCGCCGCCGCGTCCTTGCCGCCCAGGTCGACGACCCAGCCCAGGTCGTGGTGCTTGTACGGCTTGCGCCGGCCGAACCCGTACGACGCGGCGATGTTGTGCGCCACCCGCTTGCCCTGCCGCTGCGCGTGCTGGGCCGTCATCCCGCACACCTTCCCCGGGTTGACCAGATCGGGCACGGCAGCGGCGTCGCCGCACGCGAACACCTCCGGGTAGCCCGGAACGTTGAGGAACTCGTCGGTCACCAGCCGACCCCGGTCGGTCCGCAGGCCCAACTCGTTGACGAACGGGTCGGGGCGCACCCCCACACACCACACGAGCGTGCAGGTCGGGATGTACTCACCGTCGGTGAGCTTCACCCCGTCGCAGGTCGCCTCGGCCACCGAGGTGCCCATCCGCACGTCCACCCCACGCCGGTTGAGCACCTTGTGCGAGGTGTCCGACATCCGCTTGTCCAACTCCGGCAGCACCCGGGTTGCCACGTCGAGCAGCATCCAGCGGGGGCGGACGGTGAGCCGGGGCCGCTGGGCGTGCAGCGCGTCGGTGAACAACTGCCCGTGCGCCGCGACCTCGGTGCCGGTGTAACCCGCCCCGACCACCACGAACGTGGCACGGGCCTGCTGCTCGGCCGGGTCCTCGGCCTGCTCGGCCAGCTCGATCTGCCGGACGATGTGATCGTGCAGGTAGACGGCCTCGGGCAGGCCGCGGAAGCCGTGCGCGTACTCGGTCACCCCCGGGATGGGCAGCAGCTTGTTGACGCTGCCCACGGCGAGCACCAGCCGGTCGTACGCCAGCCGGTTCTTCTCCCCCTCGGCCTGGGTGAAGCCGACCCAGCGGTTCTGCAGGTCGACGTGGTCCGCCTCGCCGATCACCACGCGTACACCCTTGAGCGTTCCGGTCAGCGGCACGGCGATCCGTTTGGGCTCGACCACCCCGGCCGCCACCTCGGGCAGCAACGGCAGGTACAGGAAGTAGTCGGTGGAGTTCAGCACCACGATCTCGGCCCGGTCCCGGGCGATCCGGCTCAACGTCTTCGCCGCGTGGTAACCGGCGAACCCGGCCCCCACGATCACCACACGAGGTTTCGTCATTGCGGGCCGTTTCCCGTCGAGGCCCCGGACAAACGTCCCTGCACCGGCGCGTCCCGTTCGGTGACGTCGTGTCCAGGTAGTTCACAAGATCGCAACCCGGGTTCCGGCAACTCCCCGGCGCGCCCAGAGCGTTGACGACGAGTACACAGTCCCCGACCGCTGGAGCTCACCGGTGCGTTACCGATCCACAGTCGCCGTCCTGGCGTCCCTGACGCTGCTCGCCGGCTGCACAGCAGACCCACCCACCGCAGCCACCTCGGGTGGTACCTTCTCGGCCCCGTCCGGCGAACCGACGCTCTCCGGCCCGTACGCGGCCTGGGCGGCGGGTGTCTCGAAGCCGGTAGTCGACCCGCTCTATCCCGATCGCGGCACCGACGCGGTGGACGTCCTGCACTACGGGCTGGATCTGAACTGGTCGCCCACCAAGCGCACCCTCACCGGCACCGCGACGGTGCACCTGCGCCCGACCCGGGACGCGCAGTCGGTGAGCCTGGACTTCAAGCCGTACGCCATCGACACCGTGACCGTCGACGGCAGGAACGCCACGGGCGCGGTCTCCCGCGAGAAGCTCGTGGTCGAGACGCCGGTCCGCGCGGACGTGCCGATCACCCTCGTGGTCGGCTGCCACGGCAGACCGTCGACCACGTCGTGGCCGACCAAGCGCGGCGACGCGCACCCGCTGGGGTTGACCGTCGACAGCGAGGGCGGAATCTGGACGATGCAGGAGCCGTTCGGCGCGTTCACCTGGTACCCGGCCAACGATCACCCCTCCGACGAGGCGCTCTACGACATCGCGGTCACCGCCCCGAAGGGTTGGACGGGTGTGGCCAGCGGCACCCCGGTCGGGCAGAGCGGCAACACGTTCGCCTACCGCAGCACCGCCCCGGTGGCGTCGTACGCGACCACCCTGGCCGTCGGCAGGTACAAGAGGTTGACGGCCACCGGGCCGCGCGGCATCCCGGTCACCACCTGGTACCGCGCGAAGGACGCCCGGTACCTGCCGATGCTCAAGCGGTCCCCGGCCTTCCTGACCTGGCTGGAGGAGCGCTTCGGCCCCTACCCGTTCGACTCGGCGGGCCTCGTCATGGTCGAGTCGAACTCCGCCATGGAGACCCAGCAGATGGTCACCCTCGGCGAGGTCCAACCGGCCCGCGGCGATCAGATGTTCGACCTCACCACCCTGCACGAGTACGCCCACCACTGGTTCGGGGACGCCGTCACGCTCACCGACTGGCGCGACATGTGGCTCAACGAGGGCTGGGCTCTCTACGTGCAGAAGCTCTACGAGAAGGACAGGTACGGGCTCTCGAACGCCGAGCTGGTGACATCGAGCCGGCAACGTGACAGCGAACTGCGCAAGGAGTACGGCCCGCCGAGCAAGCCGGACCCCGCCGAGTTCGGCGCGACGAACGTCTACACCTGCGGCGCCGCGATGCTGCGCCAACTGCACCAGGCCCTCGGCGACGAGCGGTTCTTCGCGTTGGCGCGCGGCTGGGTGCAGGAGAACCTGCACACCCAGCAGACCAGAGCGACGTTCACCGCGTACGTCAACAGGAAGACCGGCCACGACTTCACCGCGCTCATCGACGCGTGGCTGGACTCCCCCACCACACCGCCGGAGACCGGCCCGCTCCCGCAGTGACGCTCTGACGTCGGCCCGGCCGCGCCGGGCCGACGGTCACACGGCGGTGGGCGCGGTGATCGCCCACCGCTCGTGGTCGCGCCAGGCGCCGTCGATGAACAGGTAGTCCGGGGAGAAGCCCTCCAACCGGAAACCGAGCTTCTGGGCCACCCGCCGCGACGGCTCGTTGCCCGGCTGGATGTTCGCCTCCAGCCGGTGCAACCCGACCGAGGTGAACGCGTGGTCGATCACCAGGGCGACGCCCGCCGAGGCGTGCCCGGTCCCGCTGTACGGCAGGAAGGCCGCGTACCCGAGGTAGCCACCACGCAGCGCACCCAGCACGATTCCGCTGATGTTCACGTAGCCGGCGATCTCACCGCTGGCCCGGTCGCAGATCAGGTAGCCGGCGCTGTCGCGGCGACGGATCCGGCGCAGATAGAGGTCGTACTCCTCGGGGGTGGCCGGCGCGGCCAACCACGGGTGGTGCAGGTCCTGACTGCGCCGCACGGCGGCGACGAACTCGTCGGAGTCGGTGGGCCGGGGCCGCCGGATCGCGGCGGGACCACCGCTACGCAGGTATCTCACGGCGGATCACTCTGACCGACAGGTGCCGCCGTTGTCCAACCAGGCACCGCGTGTCAGCAGGCTGAACTCCTGACCGTCGGGGTCGGCCAGCACCAGTCGGCCTACGCCGTCCTGGGCGGAGTCGATGCGGGTCGCCCCGAGCGAGAGCAGCCGGTCAACCTCGGCGTGTTGGTCGACGTCAGCAGCCGGCGCGATGTCGAAACGCACCCGGTCCCTGCCGCCGTTCGGCATCAGCGGTGGGCCACCCCAGCTGATCTTCGTGCCGCCGTTCGGTGACTGGATCGCGGTCTCCTCGCCCTGGTCCCACACCAGCGGCCACCCCAGCGCCTGGCTCCAGAAATAGCCGACCGCCTGCGAACCGTCACAGGCCAGCGCACCGACGAAGCCGCAGCCGGCGAGGAAGTTGTTGCCCGGCTCGATGACGTCGAACTCATTGCCCTCAGGGTCGGCGAGCACGACGTGATCGATCTCCGGGCCCTGCCCGATGTCGGTGTGCCGCGCGCCGAGTTCCAGTGCCCTGGCCACCGTCTGCCGCTGGTCCTCCAGCGAACTGCTCGTCAGGTCGAAGTGCATCCGGTTCTGGACGACCTTCGGCTGCTCCGTCGGCACGAAACGCAGCCGGAGATCGGTGTCGGCTCTCGGCAGGACCAGGACGCCGTCCTGCGGATCCTCCACCATGTCCCGACCCAGGAGCCCGGACCAGAACCGCCCGAGGCGGACGGGCTGGGCCGCGTCGAAGCTGATCGCGAACAGGTGAGACGTCATGGGGCGGAAGCCTAGGGACGGGCCGGGCGCCCCGCACCCGAGTATTCGGTGGGACGTGCAGCGTTGTGATCCACTGGCCCGGTGAGCCGAAATCCCTCCAGCCCCGCAGCCGACGTCGAGGTGCGACTGGCGGCAGAGTCGAACGTCTGGCTGTGCACGTTGCGGCGCGACGGCTCCCCGCATCTGACGCCGGTCTGGTTCGTCTACGTCTCCGCGACGTTCTGGATCGGTTGCGAAAGCCGCAGCGTCAAGGCCCGCAACGTCCTGACCGACCCACGGGTGTCCCTGGCCCTGGAGGGCGGCGACGCGCCAGTGGTCGCGGAAGGCACCGCCCACGTACACCGAGGCGGCTTCCCGAGCACTGTCGTCGCGGCCTTCGCGGGCAAGTACGACGGCTGGGACGTCGGCAGGCAGGTCCGCCCGGACAGCGAGCGGCTGCTGCTGGAGATCCCCGTCCGGCGGTGGCTGCTCGCCGGAACCGCGCAGTGAGTCGTCGATGCGGGGAACCGGTCAGAGCGGGCCGGGGAAGGTCTGCTCCATCGGCATCGGCACCTGGAGGAAGGTGGTGCCGCGCATGTCCAGCCAGGCCCGGTCGGGCCCGCGCACTAGGCGCACCATCACCTCCTCGCAGGAGGGGCAGCGGGCGACGAGGCCCGGGGCGTGCGAGTAGACGTGCAGACTGGCCATCGAGCCGGTCATCCCGCAGTTCTCGCAGCGGCCCATCGCGCTGCTCAGGTCGACGGTGAACAGCTCACGCATCGGGCCGTCGAGCATGTTGCCGTCCAGGTACGACATCTCGGTCATCGGAATCTCCTCGGCACTGCGTGAGCGAGCGGGTGGTCAGCCGGTGGGGCCGAAGCGTTCGGTCTTGACCCGACGCGACGGGTGCCCCAGGCCCACCAGCAGGTCGGCCACGGTCTCCACGAACGCGGTCGGGCCACAGACGTAGGTGAGCGGTTCCAGGTCCGGCGGCCACCCGTGCGTGTTGACGTCCGCCAGCCCGATCCGGTGCGGATCACCGCGCCAACCCTCGGGCGCCTCGCGGGTGTAGACGTACGCGACGTCCAGGCCGAAGTCGTCGCGGACCCGGCGGCGCAGTTCGTCGGCGTAGATCACGTCGCCGGGGGTGCGCACCGAGTAGATCAGCCGGAACGGCGCCTTGCTGCCCACTGCCCGCCGTGCCCGGATCATCGCCATCAACGGCACGACGCCAGAGCCACCGGCCACGAGCTGCACCGGCGCGGTCTCCTCGGGCCGCCAGATGAACCAGCCACCGAGCGGTCCGCGTACCTCCACCGGGTCACCGGCACCAAAGACATCAATGAGGTACGGGGACACCTCGCCGTCGTGCACCCGCTGCACCGTCACCTCGATGCGCGGGCCTCCGGGCCCGTCCACCGCCGGTCCGGCGAGGGAGTACGACCGGGCCGCCTGGTAGCCGTCCGGGGCGGTCAACCGCAGGTCGACGTGCTGCCCGGGCAGGTGCCCCGGCCAGTCCGGCACCTCCAACACCAGGGTCTGCGCGGTGGGTGTCTCCACCCGGCGCTCGACCAGCCGGCCAACCTGCCAACGGTTGGGCGTCCGAGGCTGGGTGCTCGTCGCCACGGCGCGCTCAGTCACCCTGGTACCGCTGTTCGCGCCACGGGTCGCCGTAGTCGTGGTACCCGGCGGTCTCCCAGAACCCCGGCTCGTCCATCGTCTTGAGCCGGATGCCGCGCACCCACTTGGCGGACTTCCAGAAGTACAGGTGCGGCACCAGCAGTCGCGCCGGCCCACCGTGCTCGGCCGGCAGCGGGGCGCCGTCGAAGGTGTGCACCACCCAGGCCTGACCGCCGCGCAGGTCGTCGAGCGGCAGGTTGGTGGTGTACCCGCCGTAGGAGTGCGCGAGCGCGAAGTGCGCCCCCGTGTCGACGTCGGCGAGCAGCGTGTCCAGTGAGACGCCCTGCCAGGTGGTGCCGAGCTTGGACCAGCGGGTGACGCAGTGGATGTCCACCATCGGCGTCTCCTGCGGCAGGGCCATCAGCTCCTGCCACGACCAGCGGTGTTCGTTGCCGTTCTCGGCGGAGATGACGAACTCCCAGGTGTCCAGTGACACCCGGGGCGTCGGGCCGGCCGAGAGCACCGGAAAGTCCTCGGTCAGATACTGACCGGGTGGCAGGGCCGGTTCCTGCGTTCGGGGCCGACCCTGGAAGCCCGGTGACACGATTCCCATTGCACAGTCGTACCACCCGCGCCGGCCGAGGCGGGAGCTTTCCCGCGTACCCCGTCGTCAGCCGGCGCGGCGCGGTCAGTGCCGTTCGGCGACGACCTTGCGGTCCTCGGGCAGGTCGCCGCCCCGGGTGGCGCGCAGGCTGGTCATAGTGACCACCACCAGCACACCGATGATCACGCCGAGCGAGGCCAGGGTCGGGATCTGCGGCACGCTGTCCCAGATGCCGTGCGCCCAGTGCAGACCCAGCTTGAGGCCGATGAACGCGAGGATGATCGCCAGGCCGTAGCTGAGGTGCACCAACCGGCTCAGCGCCGCGTGCAGGACGAAGTAGAGCGCCCGCAGGCCGAGCAGGGCGAACGCGTTGGTGGCGAACACCAGGTACGGGTCCTCGGTGATGCCGTAGACCGCCGGGACCGAGTCGACGGCGAAGACGACGTCGGTGGCGAGCACCGCGACCACCACCAGGGCGAACGGCGTGAGTGCTCGCCTCGCGCCCTGCCGGACGGTCATCTTGGTGCCGTGGTAGTCGTCGACCACCGGCATGACCTTGCGCAGCAGCTTCACCGAACGCATGTTGTTGATGTCGACTTCCTGCTGATGCCCGGACAAGGCATCGCGCAGCAGCTTCACCGCGGTGGCGATGAGGATGATCGCGAAGAGCAGGAAGGCGAAGTCGAGGGTCTGCAACGCCGCCGCGCCGAGGGCGATGAAGACGGCCCGCAGCACCAGCGCGCCGGCGATGCCGTAGAGCAGCACCCGCTGGGCGAGCACCGCCGGCACCGCGAACGCCGCCAACAGCAGCATGAAGACGAAGAGGTTGTCGACCGAGAGCGACTTTTCCACCAGGTAACCGGTCAGGTACTCCACGCCCTGCTGGGAGCCGAAGCGGGACCAGATCCAGGCGCCGAACGCCAGCGGCAGCGCTATGTAGAACGCCGACCAGCCGATGGCTTCCCGCATGGACACCTCGTGCGGGCGACGCGTGACCAGGAAGTCCAGCACCAACAGCAGGAGTACGCCAATGATGGTGACCGCCCACAGCGTGGGCGTGCCCACCGACGACAGGTCACTGGCGGCGGACAAATACGACACTTGACTCATGTGGGGTCTCCTCGAACACCGTCATGTTCGAGGTCTCCTTCACCCACCACCTGATGGGCAACCACCCGAGGCACGCCGGGCGCGCCGTACTGACCGGAATGGTTCGTGGGAAGTACTCCCCTCGCACGACAAGGTTAGGCCAGGCTGAATCGCCACGCCAAGCGGGACATCGATGGTTGCCCTGGTAAACCGCTGTGTGCCCGGTACGAGCGCTGTCAGCCGCGGCGCAGCGTCGCGCCCGGGGCCATCGCCTGCTCGACCAGGCCCCGATAGTCACGCGGCAGTTGAGTCGCCACGTCATCGAACTCGCCGCCGGTGATCGCCTCGCGCAGCGTGGTGAAGACCGCCCGACTGGCGTCCCGGGCGGCGGGCTCCTGCACACCGGCGCGCAACGCGACCCGGGCGACGAACTCCGCCGCGCCGAACCGGTCCGCCTGCTCGGTGCTCGGGCTCGGTTTCAACACCAGTTGCAACGGTTGGGGCAACTGGGCGGCCAGGTCCAGGACCTCACCACCTGTCAACCGCTCGGCGAACGTCTCCAACACGGCCCTGGTCAGCTCCACCGCCCGCTCGGACGACGTGGCGGTGCGCTGGGAAACCTGGTCGATGAAGGTGTCGTAGTTCATCGCGTACTCCCTTGGGCTCGCGTCGGCGCCTGCGGGTACCCGCGGCGGCGCAGGAGAAACGGCCCGGGGTTTCCTCCGCCGGCGGGCGTGACCTGCCGGCGGGCGGGTAACCGCCGCCGGTCGTCACCACATCGATGCCCGAGGGAGCCCACGCCATGGCGAGCTACGCCGACGTCCTGCAGTACCTGTCGAGCCTGGACTACCCGGCCGAGAAGAACGACGTGGTCCGCGAGGCCGAACGGGAGGGTGCCCCGCCGGACGTGCTGAAGGCGCTGCGCGCCCTGCCGCCTGTCGACTACGCCAACGGGACCGAGGTGGCCCGGTCGGCAGGTATCGAGGCGGCGCCCGAGGTGGGCCCCGCGCAGCGGGCCGAGCAGGCCCGGGACAAGAAGCACAACCGGGTCTCGCAGCACCTGCGCGGCATCTGACCCGGCAGTGGCGCCCACCGCCTCGCCCCAGGAGCGGCCGGGATGACCCAGACCGGCCCCGACCGGCCAGCGGACGTGCGTTTCCCGGCTGCTGCGAAGCAGCTCGCTGTGGTGGCGGTGGTCGGCGTCGTCGCCGGCTGCGTCTTCGCGCTGCTGCTACCCCTGCCGCTCGCCGCGCTGGCAGGCTGGGACGTGGGCGCGCTGAGCTGGCTCGTGCTGGTCTGGCACAAAATCTGGCCGATGGACGCCGAGCGGACCGCCCAGCTGGCCGTCCACGAGGACCCGAACCGGGCGGTCCGGGACGCCCTGCTACTCGTCGCCTGCCTGGCCAGCCTGCTTGCCGTGGGGTTGGTCGTGGCCAGCGCGCAGAGCGCGCCCCCCGGGACGGCCCGGGAACTGCACAGCGGCCTGGGCGTGCTCAGCGTGGTGCTCTCCTGGTTCGTGGTGCACACCGTGTTCGCCGCCCGGTACGCCCGGATCTACTACACCGGCCCGGACGGCGGGGTGAACTTCAACCAGCCCGAACCGCCGTGCTACTCCGACTTCGCGTACGTCGCGTTCACCATCGGGACGACGTTCCAGATCTCCGACACCAACCTGACCAGCAACGAGATGCGTCGTACGGTGCTGCGGCACTCGATGGTGTCGTACCTGTTCGGGGCGTTCATCATCGCCGTGACAGTGAACCTGCTGGCGGGGTTGGCCCGCTGAGGGCACCGGCCTGCTGTCGCTTTTCGGCTGCGCCGTCCCCCGGAGCGCGACACGGGGCGGGGCCGATCGAAGGGCCGGGACAGGCGGGCGCCCCTGGTCACGAACCGCGACCCAGGGCGCCACGCAAGCCTGCCCAGGCGGTGAACCGCATCCGAACCGGTCGCGGTCACCAGGCGGTGGAGGCCCACTCGAACCGAGCGGCCAGCACTGCCGGGTCCAACCATACGACAGAACATCCTCCGTTTGGTCAGAATTTGGGGAAGTGTGGGCCAGGGCACGTCACGGCCGACCTGTCACCTCCGCGTACCGATGCTCCAGGTCGACCCGGGCCAACGCCCCCACCAGCCACGCCAACTGCTCCGACTCGCCAGTGGCCAGGCCGGCCAGGTCGTCCGCCGACCTGCCCAGCCCGAGCCGACGCGCGGCGGCCAACGCCCGCCGATCGGCGACCGGGGCCACCTCCCGCCACAACGCCTGCGCCTCGCGGAGAAACAGGTCGACGACCTGATCGTCCACGCCCGGCAGCTCGGCGAGCAGCGTCCGCTCCCGGCCCGGGTCGTGGTGCGCCACCGCCCGCAACCGGCGCAGATCACCCCGGTACCGCTCGACCACCGTCCGGGCCAGGTCGCCCAGCACATCGGCGAGCGCGTCCACGTCACCACGCTGGCCGCTGGCGCGCAGCACCCGGACCCGATCCTCGTGCAGAGAACGAGCCAGCCGGGCCGCGCTGTCCCACCCCTCGTCGCGCAACGCCCGCGCCCCGTCCAGCGCCCGCCGGAAGTCACCACGACGAGCCAGCAGCACCGACAGATAGAGCACCTGGAACAGGCTCGCCGGGTTGTTGGTAACCCGGAACCCGTACTGCTCGGCGAAGCCCCGCCCGCTACCGGCGAGCCGGCGCGCCACACGCTTACGGTCCTCCATCGGAGTGATCAAACTGGTCGCCATGCCGGCGACTACCCGCGCCGCCACCAGCCACACACCCGGCACCCAGCGCCCCGCGCCCTTGCACCCCGCGATCTTGCACTTTCTGTCGCGGCAAAAGACGCAGAATCCCGCATGCCGGGGACCGCAACTGCAAGATCGGCGGGGTGGGTGGCTGGGGCGCGGCGGTGTCGTCAGCCGTGTAGATCGCCGGTGCGGTCGCGGGCCTTGAGGCGGGTCGTGGGCAGGGCGGGCGCCGGCAGCGGCGGCGCCGGATCGTCGACGACCACACCGAAGCGTCCGTCGCCGGCCATCCAGTCCTCCCGGGCGGCGGCGATCTCCTCGTGCGACCGGCCGACGAAGTTCCACCACATCACCAACGGCTCCTCGAACGGCGTACCGCCCAGCAGCAGCAACCGGGCCCCAGCCCCGCCGCGCACGGTCAGCTCCCGACGGCCCGAGCCCAGATACAGCAGCGCCCCCGGCTCGAACCCGACCCCGGCCGCCTCCGCGGACCCGGACATCGCCAGCACGGCGTACTCGAAATCGGGCCGCAACGACATCGTCGTCGGCGCCTCACCGCGCAGCTCCAGCTGCACCCCCACCAGCGGGGTGTGCACCACCGCTGGTGACCGCTCCCCGCCGAACTCACCGACCAGCAGGGTGAAGTCCAGATCACCGTCCCGCCAACGCGGCAGGTCCGCGTGGTGCGCGAAGTCGGCCGCCCCGGCCCGCGCCGGGTCCGGCAGCGCCACCCAGAGCTGCACACCGTGCATCACCGGCGGGTGGGTGGCCGGCGACCGCTCCGAGTGGGCGATGCCGTTCCCGGAGGTCATCACGTTGAGCTGACCGGGCACGATCGGCTGCACGTTGCCGAGGCTGTCCCGGTGCAGAATCTCACCGTCGAGCAGCCACGTCACCGTCTGCAGCCCGGTGTGCGGATGCGGCGGCACCTCCATACCGGGCCGCTGCGCCACATCGTCCGGGCCAAAATGATCCACGAAACACCATGCGCCGACCATCCGGCGGGCGCGCTGCGGAAGCAGCCGCCGCACCGTGGTGTACCTACCCAACGGCACGTCGTGGCCGGGCAACAACACACTGCCGGGATCGACGTCGGCCACGCCGGGCGGTCGGGTCTGCGCCAGCATTGATTCAGTACGCTCCACCGCCCGACTGTACGCGCACGCCCACCCACGACCACGGCGCTTCCAACCAGGGGCGGGCGGGGTTCACCAGCCCGTGGTCATCAGGGCGGGGTCATCGGCGCGGGCCCATCAGTGCGGTCCGACCTGGCCTTCACTGGGACGGCGTGGGTTGGCACGGCGTGGTTCACCTGTTGTTGGAGGACACCAGCACGCTGTTGGCACCGGCGACCAGGTCCAGGTACAGGCGCGTCGCCGACCGGTCCCAACCCGGTGTACCCAGCACCGAGCCCGCGGCCACCCCATCCCACCGGTCGTCGCGTACCACCACCGAGCCGGCGCCGGCCCCCGCCCGAACCCGTACCGGGGTCTCCCCGCTGACCCGGACGTCGAGCTGACTGGTCCCACCGGTGAGTCGTACGGTCAGGGTGCTGGCGGGGCTGCCTGAGCTCGGGCCGGCGGGGTCGCCGGGGCCGGCGGCGGTGATCGGTGGCAGAAGGATCTCGGTGCGGCTGGAGCCGCCGGCGAGTTCCACGCCCAACAGCCGGGCCCGGGTCAGGTCCAGCACCTGACTGCTCACGCCGCCAACGAGGTGGACACGCCAGGCGACCCGCTCGTTGAGCAACACCCGTACGGCCCGCGGCCCGCGCGTCCCGGACTCCACGAGGTCAAGCCGCACGGTCTCCCCCTGCACCGCTGGTCGGCCCGCCACACCAGAGCCGGCCGGGGTACTGATCCGGTACAGGTCATCGCCCAACTCGGCCACCCGCAGCTCGAACGAGGACAGCCCATCCGCGAGCACGAAGGCGCCCTTCTGCCGACCCGCCAGCGGCGCGGTCAGCATCTGCTCCGCAGCAGCACCCGCACCACCGCGGCGGCCCCCAGCAGCGTCCGGGTCAGCGACGCCCCCCGAACGGCCGCCGTCACCAGGGCGGGTGCCCTCCGGGCGGGTGCCGTCCGGGCCAGTGCCGTCCGGGCGGGTGCCGTCCGGGCCAGTGCCGTCCGGGCGGGTGCCGTCCGGGCGGGTGCCGTCCGGGCGGGTGCCGTCGGGTTGGCCGGAGTAGGTCATCCCGAGCCGGTCAGGATCCGCGACGATCACGGCAATCGCTGCCGCGCCCAGGAGCAACACGACGACAGCGGCAGCCACCAACAGGCGAGCGCCGGTAAACCACCCTCGTGGTACGGCCTCACCGGAGGGTTCCGGCTCTGACTCCGGTTCGCGATCCGCGCCGTACCCCACTGCGGCCATGCCTCTGTCCCTCCGCCGGTCCCCGACCGGGGGTACGTACCCACCCGCCGATCGGATCACTCGGCGCCGATCACGTCGCTCCGCTACGTCGCCGACGCGAATCTTGGACAGTTTCCGTTCGCGCTGAACGGAAACTGTCCAAGATCTACGGACGACCGCCGATCCGGCGACCGGGGACAGCAGGAAAGGCCGCTGGCCGGCACCCCAGGTTCGGGGTGCCGGCCAGCGGTTGGTTGTCCTTCGGTGGTGCGGTGGTACGGGTCAGCTGTTCCAGTACTGGCCGACCAGGTCGGCGGCCTGCTGCTCCCACTGGGCGTAGGCGTCCGGGTACGCCGAGACCTGCACCGTCTGCGCGGCGTCGGTCAGCGGCATGTCCTGCCACCCGTCAACCTGGCGCAGGCCCTTCAGGAACGCGGTCGTCGAGTACTCAGGGTCGGTGATCTGCTCCGGCGTACCCCAACCCGAGCTCGGGCGCTGCTGGAACAGGCCCAGCGAGTCGTGGTCGTTTATGTCGCCGAGGTGGCCGAGGTTCTCCAGCTTCGACTCCTGCAGGCTCGTCGCGATCGAGATCACCGCGGCCCGCTCGGGCAGGCCGGCCTTCTTCGTCGCGGCGATGATCGCCTTGACGTTAGCCGTCTGCTCGTCGTTCAGGCTGATGCGGGACTGGTCACCCTGGGTGCCGTGCGGGATCAGCTTGCTGGTGTCGGGCTTGTCGGCCTGCACCGCTACCGCGGCGGGCTTGGCGTCGACCGGGTTGGCCACGTGGGCGATCGGACCGGCGAAGACACCACCGGCGAACGCGAGACCAGCAACAGACAGCACGCTCTTACGCATGATCGTGTTCATGGGGGTAGCTCCTTCGGGGGTAGGACACCCTGAACGCCAAAGGGGGAACAGCGGCAGGGTGTGAGCACCTCGTCCGGCGCTGCACATGCAAGGGGAAAAGTCTTTGAGGTTGGCCGCCTACGAGCCGAGGGCTCGTGGCGCCAGGTCCAGATGTAACGACCGGGGGGCCTAGGTCATTCCGGCTTGGCCCACCTGCCGGCACCCTCATCGAGGCGGTGCCTGCTGTCGTCCGTGGGGACTGTAACGACCGGGCGGAGGCTGGCATTCCCACCTGCCGGACCTGCAGCCGAACCCCCAGGGGGCCGGGCGGCGGTCGGTGGTGCTGCGATCGTCAGGGTATGTAACGACCCCGGGCCGGCCATGATTCCGGCCCACGAGTGCGCCCGGTCACGACCCACCAACACCCACAACCTGACAAAACGCCCACCAGACGCCGGGCCACGGCACCGAATCGCCGCACCCGGGGGTGATCCACTCGGGTTCACGGAAGTCGGGGCACCCCGGACATCACACCCGATGCGAACACCACTCGCGTACCGACGACATGTCGAGGTGGCTGACGGGTGGGGCGGGCCGGCGCGACTGGACGCTAGGGACGTTCCTGGCCTGCCAGACGCGAGCGCACCTTTGCGGCACAGGCGTCCAGGGCCGTCTGCGCGTCCAGCCCCAGGCTTTCGATGGCCACCAACGCCGTGAAGGCGACGTCGGCCAGCTCAGCCGCGACGTCCTCGCGGGTGTGGGTGACACCCTTGCGAGGATTCTGCCCGAGCAGACCGATCCAGGCGGCCGACGCCTCCCCGGCCTCCTCGGTCAGCTTGAGGATGCGGCAGGTCAGTTCGGTCTGCCCGGTGCCGTTCGCCGCGTCCAGCCAGCCGCGCGACGCGCGGGCCGCCTCCCAGATCGACTCGTCCACGGCGACCAGTCAACCCGACCGGCCCACCGGCCCGCACGGCCGGGGTACGGCACGGCCACGCCGGACACGTCACTGACGGGCAGCTGACAACAGCATGCGCCCGCACGACCGTTCTGATCGGCTGGACAGTCGTGCTTGACCGGCCGATCAGCGTACCCATTGACACGTGTCGACGGCGGTTCTAGGTTCAGGGCGCTACCGGCCGGTAGGCAACCGTCCCGCTGGTCGCCCCCGGGCGACATCCGTCCGATGGGGAGCATCGATGCTGTCCACACCCGTTCGTACCCTCCGCCGGCTGCTCGCCACCACCGCGACGCTGACCCTCGCGGTCGGGCTGGCCGGTGCCGCGCCGGCCAGCGCCACCGGTCGCGACGCGAGGGGCGGCGAGCCACTGCCCGGCTACACCATCGAGAATACGCCGTTGGCCCCGCTGGTCGTGGGCGGCAAGCCGACGACGGTACGCCAGGGCGTGCACCGCCACGCCGGGTACATTATCGAGGTCCCCGCCCGGTGGAACGGCGACCTGGTGTTGTGGGCGCATGGTTACCGCGGCCAGGGCACGGTGCTCTCACCGGAACCGCCGGGCTTCGGGTTGCGCCAGCGTCTCCTGGAGCAGGGGTACGCGTGGGCGTCGTCGTCGTACGACCGTAACGGCTTCGACATCCGCTCAGGCGTGCTGGGTACGAAGGATCTCGCCGACCACTTCGGGCGGACGGTCCGCCGGCCGCAGCACACCTACGTGGCCGGGGTGTCGATGGGTGGGTACGTCATCGGTCGTTCGCTGGAGCAGTACCCCGGCTACTACGACGGCGCGTTGCCGATGTGCGGGGTGCTCGGCGATCAGACGCTGTTGGACTTCTACCTGGACTACAACCTGGTGGCGCAGGCGCTCGCCGGGGTGCCGGCCCATCCCACGCCCGCTGACTACCTGACCAACGCGGTGCCCCGCATCCAGGTGGCGCTCGGCCTGGCCGGGCTGACCCCCACCGGGCCGGACACCACAACGGACCGGGGCAAGCAGTTGCGGGCGATCACGGTGAACCGCTCCGGCGGGCCACGTCCGGGCGCGGACGCGGCGTTCGCGGTCTGGAAGGACTTCCTCTTCTCGATCAGCGTGCCCACCGGGAGCGGCAACTCCCCCGCCCAGCGGCCCGGCCAGCTCTCCACCAACCTGCTCACCCGCTACACGCCGAACAGCCCGGTCAACGTGAACGCGACGGTGCAGCGGGTCGCCCCGGAGAACGTGCGGCAGCGGCTGCTGCCGACGCTGACCGAGGTGCCGCGGATCGCCGGCCGCCCGACCGCGCCGGTGCTCAGCCTGCACGGTCTCGGCGACCTGTTCGTCCCGTTCAGCATGGAGCAGGCGTACGCCACCGACGTGGCGCGGCAGGGTCGCAGCAGGTTGGTGGTGCAGCGGGCGATCCGGGCCACGCAGCACTGCGAGTTCACCCCGGCGGAGGCCGGCGCCGCCTGGGACGACCTGGTGTCCTGGGTACGCGCCGGCAAGCGCCCGGCCGGCGACACCGTGACCGACCCGGCGGTGGTGGCCCGACCCGACTACGGCTGCCGGTTCAGCGACCGGGACGCGTACGCGGCCGGCGTCGGCACCCGCCGCCTCTACCCGGCCTGCTGAGGTACGCCAATAAAGAACCGGCCGGCTCCCGTCGAAGGGAGCCGGCCGGCCTCGTGTGCGGGTGTCACCAGAGCTGCTGGACGACGTCCGCCGCCTGCTCCTCCCACTGCGCGTACGCGTACGGGAAGGCGGAGACCTGCACGGTCTGCGCGGCGGTGGTCAGCGGCAGGTCCTGCCAGCCGCCGACGTTCTTGAGTGCGCTGAAGAACGCCGTGGCGGCGTACTCCGGGTCGGTGATCTGGTCGGGCGTGCCCCAACCGGACGACGGACGCTGCTGGAACAGGCCCTGCGAGTCGTGGTCGTTGTACGCGCCCAGGTGGCCGAGGTTGTACAGCTTCGACTCCTGCAGCGAGGTGGCGACGCCGATCACCGCGCCCCGGTCACCGACGCCCGTCTTCTTGGCGGCGTCGACGATGGCCCGGGCGTTGGCGAGCTGCGCGTCGTCGAGGGGTACGCGCGACTGCGCGCCCTCGATGCCGTGCGGGATCAGCTGCGCGCGGCTCGGCTTGCCGGCCGGCGGCTTGCCGGTGGCGGAGCCGGTGGTGAGACCCGACTCGACGGGCTGTTCATCCTGGTTTGCCGAGGTGACGGCCTTGCCGGTGGCGAGGTCGATGGCGGCGACGGCGCCCTGGTGCGGTCCGGAGGTGACCGGGGCGGCGGCTGCGGTCGGCGCGAGCGCCAGACCGCCGAGGGCGGCCACACCCGCCACGCTCAGCGCGGTCTTGCGGTACGAGTCCTTAGCGATGGCGGGGAGCCATCTAGTGAAGTCGACCTTCACGATGGTTGCCCTTTCGATCGTGCGAAGCGCTCCGGGGTGAACACTCCTCGGGAGATGACCGCGGAAAGGGTTTGGGCTCCGGCGGTACGGGGGACACAACCGGGTTGACGTGTCGGGCATTCCGGAAATGCCCGAGCGCCGGCCCGGCGCGGTCCCGGTCACGGCAGGGAGTCGGACATGCCGACTCTGCCCGGCTACGATCCGTGACTACGGTGCCAGACCTCGGTGACCGGCGGAAACCGCCCATTCGCAACGCACGGGACGTGGCGCCGACAGCCGGAACTCAGTGGTCGCCGCCACCCTCGGCCGGCGCGAGAAGCTCCTGGAAGATGGTGATCTGGAGGTCGGCGGGGGCGTCCAGGCGGGAGTTGAGCGACTGCCACGGCGTACGCGTCGGCGGTGCGATCTCGCTCGCACCGGCGGCCACCAGACGGGCGGTCGTCGCCTCCGTGTCGTCCACCTCGAAGGCCACCCGGATGCGCGGCGCGACCTGCCGACCAACCTCGACCTCGTCGATCAGGCGTTTCTGCGCGGGGTTGGCGATCTCCAGGGTGGCGCGGCCGGCGTCCAGGATCACCACCCGGGCATCCCCTTCGCTGGTGAACGCCGCCTCCTCCGGCAGGCCCAGCGCGTCACGGAAGAACGCGACTGCGGCCTCATGGTCGGCGGCCTCCACCACGAGGCGCAGCTGACGGACGACAGGGACGGGCGAGTCGGCGGACATGAACGGGATCCTAGCGTCGCGACGAGGTGAGGTTGGGATCGTCCAAGAGGGAGCGAGAGTGGTCGAGGCAGTGAGCGTTGACGGGTACCTGGACATCAATCCGGTGCTGGGCACGGCCGACGAGCGCTGAGCCCGTCGACCGCGCCCCGAAGCGCCAGCTGACCAGGACGGGTCAGTGGCCGCGGGCCAGCCACTCCTGCAGGTGCGGCGCCTCCGCGCCGATCGTCGTGTCGTCGCCGTGACCGGTGTGCACGACCGTCTCCGCCGGAAGGGTCAGCAGCCGGGTGCGGATCGACCGGACGATGGTGTCGAAGTCGCTGTACGAGCGGCCCGTCGCGCCCGGGCCACCGGCGAAGAGCGTGTCGCCGGTGAACACCACGCCCAGGTCCGGTGCGTGGAAGCTGCACGCGCCGGGGCTGTGCCCGGGAGTGTGCAGCACCCGCAGCGTGGTGCCGGCCACCTCGATGCTCTGCCCGTCCTGCAGCTCGCCGTTGGGCGGCAGCTGCGGGTGGACCATGTCCCACAGAACCCGGTCGGCGGTGTGCAGCAGCACCGGCGCACCGGTGGCCAGGGCAAGCTCGGGCGCGACCCGGACGTGATCGTCGTGGGCGTGGGTGGCCAGGATCGCCCGGACCTGCCGGTCGCCCACCACGGCCAGGATCGCCGCCACGTCGTGCGGCGCGTCCAAGACGACGCACTCAGTGTCGTCACCGAGCACCCAGACGTTGTTGTCCACGTCGAACGTCTGCCCGTCCAGGGAGAACGTGCCCGAGGTGACCGCGCGGTCGACGCGGGCGGTCACGGGAACACCACCACCGAGCGGAGCACGTCGCCGTGGTGCATCCGCTCGAAGGCGTTCTCGACCTGGTCGAGCGCGATCTCCTCGGTGACGAACGCGTCGAGGTCGAGCCGCCCCTGCAGGTACAGCTCGGTGAGCATCGGGAAGTCCCGGCTGGGCAGGCAGTCGCCGTACCAACTGGACTTCAGGGCCCCGCCGCGCCCGAAGACGTCCAGCAACGGCAGCTCGATCTGCATCTGCGGGGTCGGTACGCCGACCAGCACCACAGTGCCGGCCAGGTCGCGAGCGTAGAACGCCTGCTTCCACGTCTCCGGGCGGCCCACCGCGTCGATCACCACGTCGGCGCCGAAGCCACCGGTGGCGGCACGGATCGCCTCGACCGGGTCGGCCTCGGAGGCGTTCACGGTGTGCGTGGCTCCGAACTTGCGGGCCCAGTCGAGCTTGCGACTGTCGGTGTCCACCGCGACGATCGTGGTCGCGCCGGCGAGGGCCGCACCGGCGACCGCCGCGTCCCCGACGCCGCCGCAGCCGATCACCGCGACCGAGTCGCCCCGGGTGACGTTTCCGGTGTTCATCGCCGCGCCCAGCCCGGCCATCACCCCGCAGCCGAGCAGGCCCACGGCGGCGGGACGGGCCGCCGGGTCCACCTTGGTGCACTGACCGGCGTGCACCAGGGTCTTCTCGGCGAACGCCCCGATGCCCAGCGCCGGGGCGAGTTCGGTGCCGTCGGTGAGGGTCATCCGTTGGGTGGCGTTGTGGGTGTTGAAGCAGTACCAGGGCCGACCCCGACGGCAGGCGCGGCACACTCCGCAGACCGCCCGCCAGTTGAGCACCACGAAGTCGCCCGGGGCGACGTCGGTGACGCCCTCGCCGATCTGCTCCACGATGCCCGCCGCCTCGTGACCGAGCAGGAACGGGTAGTCGTCGTTGATGCCACCCTCGCGGTAGTGCAGGTCCGTGTGGCAGACACCGCACGACTGAATCCGGACGATCGCCTCACCGGGCCCAGGATCGGGCACCACGATGGTGGTGACCTCGACCGGCGCGCCCTTGCTGCGGGAGATGACTCCCCGGACTTCCTGGCTCACTTCGCCTCCTGCTGGTGGTCTGCGGCAGGGCCGGGTGCCGGGGTGGGCGGGTGTGCCACGGGCTCGGCGGTGGGCCCCCGGCGAACCTACCGCGACCGCCACGGCCAGCCCAGCCGGCTCGGCGGGTTATCGCGGGCGGTCCGGGGTACGCGGGCCGCATTCGACCACGGCCATCGGGAGTGACAATGAAATTCGCGCACCTGCCGCTACGGGTCAGCATCGGCGCGTACTTCCTCAACTCGGGTCTGGGCAAGCGCACCCTGGAGGGCACCGCGGCGGAGGGCCTGCACGGGATGGCGGTCGCCGCCATGCCCCAGCTCGGCCAACTGGAGCCGGGGCGCTTCGCCAAGCTGCTGTCGTACTCGGAGATCGCCCTGGGGGCCGCGCTGATCGCGCCGTTCGTCCCGGCGCCCCTGGTCGGGCTCGGCCTGACCGCGTTCGGCGCGGGTCTGGTGCAGCTGTACCTGAAGACGCCGGGGATGCGCGAACCCGGCAGTATCCGCCCGACCCAGCAGGGCTCGGGGCTCGCCAAGGACGTCTGGTTGGTCGGCGCGGGTCTGACCCTGGTGCTGGAGGGGCTGACCCACGGCCGCCGGCTCGGCTGAGCCGGGCGGGCAGCCGGAGGATCTTCGGTGACGCAACCTCGGCCGGTGCGGCCGTTCTACCGGCCGATGCGGCCACACCGTCGCGACGAGCCGCACCGCGCGGCCACGCCACTGGAACTCTTCTTCGATCTGTGCTTCGTGGTGGCCGTGGCGCAGGCCGCCGGCAACCTGCACCACGACGTCTCCGAGGGACACGTCGGCCACGCGCTGGCCAGGTACCTGATGGTCTTCTTCGCGATCTGGTGGTCGTGGATGAACTTCACCTGGTTCGCCTCGGCCTACGACACCGACGACGACCTCTACCGGATCACGACGCTGGTGCAGATCGCCGGGGCGTTGATCATCGCCGCCGGGGTGTCCCGGGCGTTCACCGACGGCGATTTCAACGTCATCACCTACGGGTACGTGGTGATGCGGCTGGCCGCCGTCGTGCACTGGAGCCGAGCGGCCATCGGCGACCCCGCGCACCGTGCGGCGGCGCGCCGCTACGCGATCGGCGTGACAGTGGTGCAGCTCGGGTGGCTGCTGCGCCTGTTACTGCCCGTCGAGTGGGGCATCGCGTCGTTCGTGGTGCTGGCGCTGGCCGACCTGTCGGTGCCGGCGGTGGCCGAACGCCCCGGGATGACCCCGTGGCACCCGGCGCACATCACCGAGCGGTACGGCCTGTTCACCCTGATCGTGCTCGGTGAGGCGGTGGGGGCCGTCTCGTTGGCGATCCAGGACGGGCTCAACGCCGGCGAACACGACCTCTGGTCGCTCGCGGCGGCGGGCGCGGTCATCGTGTTCGCGCTCTGGTGGCTCTACTTCGACCGGCCGAACGAGGCTCCCGACCGGCAGCCGTACTCCCTGATCTGGGGTTATGGGCACTACCTGGTGTTCGCGGCGATCGCCGCGGTCGGCGCGGGTCTGGGCGTGTCGGTGGATCTCGACCGGCACCTCGCGCACGTCTCCGAGAAGACCGCCGGGTACGCGGTGGCCGTCCCCATCGCCGTCTACCTGCTGACGGTCTGGGCGCTGCACGTGCGACGGCAGCAGCACGGGACGGTGGTCGTCGCCTTCCCGGTCGTCGCGCTGCTGGCACTGCTCGCGCCGCTCGGCCCGGCCCCGGTGTACGTGCTCGCGGCGCTGCTGATCGCACTCGTGACGGTGACCGTGCTGCTGCGCAGCCGCGACGTCGGCCCGAGCGCGACGGTGGCCGGCCCGGCCTGAACTGCGGTCACGCCACCTCGCGCGCCGGGTCGGCGAGGGAGTCGGCGGGGCGTTGCGCGGGAACGCCCGGGGCGGGCGACGCCGGGCGGGCCACGCCCCGGTTCAGGCCGGTGACCAGGAGCCTGTTGTACGAGGCGGGCATGACCCGGGCCAGCAGGTCGGGCAGCTTCGCCGACCAGCCGATCAACACCCGGCCCCGACGCCGCTCGACGCCGCGCAGGATCACCTCGGCGGCCCGCTCCGGCGCGATGGTCAGCAGCTTCTCGAACTGCGCCCGGCCGGCCGCGTACTCGTCGTGGGAGACGCCACTGCCGATCCGCGCGTTCTCGGTGATCCGGGTGCGGATGCCGCCGGGGTGCACCGAGGTCACCCCGAAGCCGTCGTCGACGAGCTCGTGTCGCAGCGCCTCGGTGAAGCCGCGCACGGCGAACTTGCTCGCCGCGTACGCGGTCTGCCCGGCCGGCGCGATCAGCCCGAACAGGCTGGAGATGTTGACCAGGTGCGCGCCCGGCTCGGCCCGGAGGGTGGGCAGCAGCGCGTGGGTCAGCTGCACCACGGCCCGGAAGTTGACGTCGATCACCCAACTGAACTCGTCGAACGTCACCTGGTCGAACCGGCCGCCGAGGCCCACGCCGGCGTTGTTGATCAGCAGGCGTACGCGGGGGTGCCGCTGCACGATCTCCGCGGCCACCTGTGCGGTGGCGGTCCGGTCGGCGAGGTCCACGAGGTACGTGGCGAGCTGACGGTCCGGGTGGTCGGCGCGGATCGCGGCGCCTACGGCGTCCAGCCGCTCGGCGTCGCGGTCCAGCAGGACCAGATCGCTGCCACGGCGGGCCAGCGCGTGCGCCAGCGCCGCGCCGATGCCACTGGCCGCCCCGGTGACCACGGCGGTCGCGCCGGCGAAGTCGAACCTCTGCACGATCCTGCTCCTCTGCTGGCGGGTTACCGACGCTCGGACGCGACGGGACGAGGGATGCGGGCCGGCGCGGTCACCTGGCCCGCGTTCGAGAACCGCACACCCTCGTCGGTGAGCCGCCCGTACCGCATCAGCAGCACGTCGCGGACGTAGTTCTGGTGCAACCGCCACGGCGTGGTCGCACCCTGCCTGGGCAGCGTGTCGACGGCACGCAGCACGTAGCCGGAGCGCAGATCGATCAGCGGCACCCGCTCGGCGTCCGGCGGTGGCAGCGGGGTGACGACCTGCTGACCGGTGCGGTCAAGGTGCCGCAGCAGTCGGCAGACGTAACCGGCGACCAGGTCGGCCTTGAGCGTCCACGACGCGTTGGTGTAGCCGAGGGTCAGCGCGAAGTTCGGCACGCCGGAGAGCATCATGCCCTTGTAGGCGACGGTGCTGGGCAGGTCGACGTCGACGCCGTCCACGCGCAGCGTCAGACCACCGAGGGCGAGCAGGTTGAGCCCGGTGGCGGTGACCACGATGTCGGCGGGCAGTTCCGCACCGGAGGTCAGCCGGACGCCGTGCGCGGTGAAGGTGTCGATGGTGTCGGTGACCACCGACGCGGTGCCGTCCCGCACGGCAGTGAACAGGTCGCCGTCGGGTGCCACGCAGAGCCGCTGGTCCCAGGGGTCGTAGCGGGGCGAGAAGTGCCTGTCGACGTCGTACCCCACCGGGAGCCGGCCCCGCGCGGCCCGGTGCAACGCCCGCCGCACCAAACCCGGCGCGCGCCGGCTGAGCTGGAAGTTGACTGTGGACAGCAGCACGTTCTTCCCGCGCACCACCGGATACGCGGCCTTCGCCGGCAGCCGACGCCGCAACGCGTCGGCCAGCCGGTCGCGGGCCGGCCGCGCCATGATGTACGTCGGTGAGCGCTGGAGCATTGTCACGTGCGCGGCCCGCTGCGCCATCGCCGGCACCAGTGTCACCGCCGTGGCCCCGCTGCCGATCACCACCACCCGCTTACCGGTGTGGTCGAGGTCGTCGGGCCAGTGCTGCGGGTGCACCAGCCGCCCGGCGTACGCGTCGACGCCGGGCAGGGGCGGGGTGTAACCCTCGTCGTAGCGGTAGTAGCCGGCGCAGGCGAAGAGGAACGAGCAGGTCAGCACCACGATTTCGGCGGTGTCGGTGCGCTGGGCGTGCACCGTCCAACGGGCGGCCTCGTTGTCCCACTCGGCGCGCAGCACCCGGTGCCGGAAGCGGATGTGCCGGGGCACGTCGTACTCACGGGCGGTCTCCCGCACGTACTCCCGGATGGTCGTGCCGTCGGCGATGGCCTTCGGCGCGGTCCACGGCTTGAACGAGTAGCCGAGGGTGAACATGTCCGAGTCGGAGCGGATGCCCGGGTAGCGGAACAGGTCCCAGGTGCCGCCGATGGCGTCGCGCGCCTCCAGCACCGCGTACGTCTTGTCGGGGCAGTCGCGACGGAGGTGACAGGCGGCGCCGATGCCGGAAAGGCCGGCGCCGATGATCAGCACGTCGACGTGGTCGGAGGCCATCGGGTTCCTCCATCCGGGGCGGTGGTCGGACCCTAACACCGCACCCGGATGGCCGGAACCTAGTCGGACACCCGGGTGGAGGTCATGATCCAGTTGGTCTCCCAGGTCCGCTCGCCGTCGACGGAGAACGCCTGCTCCCAGCGGGCGGTGGTCGCGCTGATGTCCGACCAGATGAACCGGCAGCGCACCGGCCGCCCCTCATGCTGGTCGTCGGCGTAGAAGCGACCGACGCCGTCGACGAATCGGCCCACCATCGGCGGCTGCCCCAGCACTCCGTCGACGCTGCTCATCCAGTAGATCGACCACTCCTCACGCACCGGGTCGAAGATCCTGACCGTGGCACCCGCGGAACCCCTGGTCGGGAAGGTGATCTCGTCGAAGTTGCCGCCGCCACCGAAGAAGCTGTGCGCGACCGAAACACCCGGGAACTCCTCCCACTCGTCGGAGCCGACCAGCCGCTTGACCAGCCGCCGGTTGACCACGTTCCAGGTGCCCACGTAGAAGTCGAAGTCGCCCATCAGCGGCCCACCGGCCCTTCCGCTCGTGTGTCGTCCAGATATCCAGCCAGGTCGGGAGACTCCGGCGCAAGCAGGTGCCGAACCCAGGCCGCCCGCTCGTGCTCCAGCACCGCCAGCTCCCATACGCAGCCGACGGCGGGCCGACGGACCTCGACGAAATGGGTCGGGTCGTCGTCCGGGCAGTTCAGCGCCGGCTGCCCGGCCGCGGCGACACGGACCTCCAGCGCGTTGTCCCACACCCAGGTGTACGCCAGCAGGTAGGCGCCGCTGTCCGCGCCGCGGTGCAGCACCACCCACCCGGCGGCCGGGGTGCCGTCGTCCACGACGTCGGCCAGCAGCGCGGGCAGCAGGTCGTACGCGGCCTTCTCCACCTCGGGTTCGATCGGTCGCTCCGGCTGGTCGATGTGGTAGCGCTTGAGGTGCCGGCCGTCGACCAGCACCGGTCCGGGCGTTCGGAGTTCCTTGTCGCGAAATGCCATGGCGGGACGATAGGACGGGTCCCCTGACAACTAGTGTCAGTGAAGTGCGGGCTTCTCGACTTCTCTCCGTCCTGCTGCTGCTCCAGTCGCACGGGCGGTTGACCGCCACGCAGCTCGCCGAGCGGTTGGCCGTCTCCCCCCGCACCATCTACCGGGACGTCGAGTCGCTGCACGCCGCCGGCATCCCGCTCTACGGTGCGGCCGGGCACGCCGGCGGCTACCAGCTCGTCGACGGCTGGCGGACCCGGCTGACCGGGCTGACCGCCGAGGAGGCCGACCGGCTGTTCCTCGCCGGGCTGCCCGGCCCCGCCGACGAGTTGGGCTACGGCGACGTGGTGGCGGCGCTGCAGCTCAAGCTGCACGCCGCGCTCCCCGCGCCGCTGCGCGACCGGGCGACCCGACTGCAACAACGCTTCCACCTGGACACTCCCGGGTGGTACGCGGACGGCGACGCCTCCCCCGAGCTGGCCCGCACGGCCGAGGCGGTCTGGCGACAGCACCGCATCGAGGTGCGCTACCGCGGCTGGAACGGCGAGGTGACCCGGGTTCTGGAACCGTACGGCCTGGTGCTCAAGGGCGGCCGTTGGTACGTGGTGGCCGACCAGCCCGGCCGGGGCGCTCCGGCGACCTACCGGGTCAACCAGATCCTCGCGCTGACCGCCCTGCCCCAGGAGTTCGACCGACCGGCCGACTTCGACCTGCCGGCCTGGTGGCGGGCGCACGTGGTGCAGTTCCGGGCCCGGCTGCACCGGGACGACGCCCACGTCCGGCTCTCCCCCGCCGGCCGGGAGCGGCTGCGCGAGATCGGCAGCGACCCGGTGGTGACCGCGATGGACACCAGCGCCGGGCCACCGGATGCGCGGGGTTGGGTGACCGCGGTTTTGCCGATCGAGTCGCTCACCCACGCCCACGGCGACCTGCTGCGCCTCGGTGCCGACGTCGAGGTGCTGGCCCCGGCGGCGCTGCGCGAACGGCTGGCCGCCACGGCGGCCGGGCTCGCCGCGCTCTACTCCCCCACCTGAACAGCCCCGACCCACTCCACAGTGGAAGGGTCAGGGGCGTCGGCTGTCGGCACGGTGTGCCACCCTGGGACGGTCATCAATGGTCACCGGAGGTGAGGGTCACGCTACGGCTACGCGCGCTTGTCGCCGTCCCCGGCACCGGGCCGGTGACCCTCGACGTTCCCGCCGGCACGCTCACCGCCCTGGTGGCGCCACCCCGGTTCGGCACGGCGGTCGCCCGGGTGCTGGCCGGGCTCGCCCCGCCGGTGACCGGTCGCATCCTCGTCGGCGACCGGGACGTCACCGCCCTGCCGCCGCCCCGCCGGCAGATCGGCTACGTGCCCGCCGGCGGCGCGCTGCTGCCGCAGCTCACCGTGCGGCGCAACATCGAGTACGGCCAACGCAAACGCGAACGGGTGCACGAGGTGGCCAACGACTGGACGGCCACGGTGGTCGACCGACTCGAGTTGGCGCTCTCCCTCGCCCTGCTGCCGCACCAGATCTCCGCCGCCCAGCGGTTCCGGGTGGCGCTCGCCCGAGCGGCGGCCTGCCTGCCCGAGGTGCTGGTGATCGACCTGCCGGCCGGGTCGGCGGGCGACAGCCGCCTCGGTGACCTGATGCCTCGGCTCTCGCCACCGGACGCCCCCGGGGTGGCGGTGCTGGTCTGCACCGCCGACCCGGCAACCCTCGCCGAGATACCGGTGCGGTACGAGCTGGTCACCGAGCCGAGCGAGGCCTCCCGATGAGGCCGACCGCCCGAGCGAGTCGCCGTACGCTGCTGCGCACCGCCGCCGCGGGCGCCACCGCCCTGGTCGCCGGCTGCTCCGGTGGGACCCGGTCGGTGCAGGTCGCGGTGGTCTGGAGCACCAGCGAGCTGGACCGGTTCCGCGAGGTCGTCGCCGGCTACCCCGCTCCGGTGCAGGTGGTCAGCGCCGGCAACGACATCGACGCGTTCCTGCGCGCCCGGCACCTGGCCGGCACCAGCCCGGACGTGGCGATCCTGCCGCGCCCCGGCCTGGTCACCGAGTACGCCCAGCGCGGGTGGCTGAGCCCGGTGCGCGGGTCCACCGAGTACGCCGTACCCACCGGGCTGGGCGAGCTGCTGACCGCCGAGGGCCAGCGCTACGGCGTCTGGGTCAAGGCGGCCCACAAGTCGCTGGTCTGGCACCTGCCCTCGATGCTGCCGGTGCAGCCGGCCAACTGGGACGCGCTGGTCCGGCGTACCCAGGAGCTCGGCGCGCTCGCCCGGCGCGACGGCGGGCCGGCGCCCCTGGCGATCGGCGCCGCGGACGGCTGGGTCCTCACCGACTGGTTCGAGAACGTCCTGGCCGACGTGGCACCCGACAGCTACAGCACCCTGGCCCGGCCGGACGCCGACTGGGAGGGCAGGCCGGTGCGCGACGCACTGGACCGGCTCGCCGGGCTCTGGAGCATCAACGGGGCGTTCGTCGGCGGTGGCCGTCGCGCCCTGCTCACCCAGTACGAGGAGTCGGTGATCCAGGTGGTGCACACGAAGCGGGCGGTGATGCTGGTCGGGGCCGACTTCACCGCCGACGTCGCCGACCCGTTCCAGCGTGGTCCGGAGCCGCCTGTCACGTTCCGGTTCCCTGGTGCCCAGCCGGGCGGCGGCCCACTGATCGTCGGCGGGGACGCGGCCGTGGCGTTCGCCGACGCCCGGGGCGGGGTCGAGCTGGTCGAGTGGCTCACCAGGGCCGACTCGTTCCAGCCGTGGCTGAGCAAGGGCGGTTACCTGTCGCCCAACACCAACGTCGCGATCGGCAGCTACCGGGACCGGGTCGGCCAGGGGCTCGCCGCGGAGATGCGGACGCCCGGCACCCTGCGTTTCGACCTCTCCGACCAGTTGCCCGGCGCGTTCACCGGCTCGGACGGGGTCGGCATCTGGCGGATCATGCAGGGCTTCTTCGCCGACGTCACCGACGGGGTCCGCGCCGGCGAGGCGATCCGGCGGGCCACCGGCCTGCTCGCCGCTGCGGCTCGCAGCGCGGGGAGCGGCCGATGAGCCAGGTGCGGGTCCTCGGCGAGCTGGCGGTCCTCGACGACGTCGGGCCGGCCCGACGGGGTCGGGCGTATCCGGCGGCGGGGGCGACGTCGGCCCTGCTGCTGCCGGCCGCGGTGCTGCTCGGTGGGCTGGTGCTCTGGCCGGTGCTGCGGACCATCCACGCCAGCGTCACCACCGACGGTCGCTGGGTCGGCGCGGAGCACTTCCGAACCGCGCTCGCCGCCCCGGGCACCGGCGCGGTGGTCGGCCGGACGGTCCTCTGGGCCCTGCTGGTGCCGGCGGTGGTGACGGCGCTGGGCTATCTGCTCGCCGCCGCGTCCCGCCGCTCCCAGGAGGGTGGCCTGGTCCGGTTGATCCTCCTGGTGCCGGTGGCGTTGCCGCTCGTCGTCACCGGGGTCACCTTCCGGCTGATGTACGACCCGGACCCGAGCCGGGGGTTGGCCACCCTGGTCGCGACCCGGCTGACCGGCCGCTCGGTCGAGGACGCGCCGCAGTTGCTCGGGCCGGGGATGGTCACCGTCGCGTTGATGTCGGCGTTCGTCTGGGCCTGGGTCGGGTTGGCGGTGCTGGTGTTCCGGTCCGCGCTGGACGCGGTGCCGCCGAGTCTCGCCGACGCGGTGCGCGCCTACGGCGGTAAGCGCCGCCACGTGCTGTGGGACGCGCAGTGGCGGCCACTGCTGCTGCGGACCACCGCTGTGGTCTTCGCGTTGGTGGCGGTCGGCACCAGCCGCACGTTCGACCTCATCCTGGTGATGACCCCCGGTTCGGTCCGCGACGAGGCGTCGGTGCTCGCGCTGCGGATCTGGCAGACCTCCGGTGGCACCACCACCGGCGACGGGGCCGCGCTCGGCGTGGTGTGGCTGGTGGCGGTGATCGGCGGGATCATGGTCGCCGCGCTCTTCGTCCGGCAGGCCTGGCCGCCGCCGCGCGTCGAGGCGGCACCGGAGCCCGCACCGGTCGCCCCGCCCCGGCGGCTGTTCCGGCTGCTCGCGGCGGGTGCCGCGATCGCCTGGCTGGTGCCGCTGGCGGTGCTGGTCGCCACGTCTGCGCATGGCCGGGTGGACGCCGCCGCACGCGGCTGGTGGTCCGCGCCGCCGAATGACGAGTCCTACCGCAACCTGGTCACCGGCACCGAACTGTGGCGCACGCTGGGCTTCACCCTGCTGCTGGCCACCGCGGTGACCGCCACGGTGCTGGTGGTCGCGCTGCTGGCCGCGTACCCGCTGGCGTGGTTGACCGGGCCGGCCGCGCAGGCCACCGGGCTGCTGCTGCTGGCGGCCAGCGTCGTGCCGATCCAGGTCATCGCCGGGCCGGTCAACGAGGTGCTGGGCCTGGTGCTCTCCTCCGGGACGGCCCAGGGTCTGGCCCTGGTGCACATCGCGCTGGGCGTGCCGTTCGCGGTGCTGGTGCTGCGCAACGCGTTCGCCGACCTGCCGGTCGAGCAGGTCCGCGACGCCCGGCTGGGCGGGCGCCGGTGGTGGCACACCCTGCGCCGGTTGGCCCGGCACAACCTGTCGGCGGTGGTGGCGGTCTCCGTGCTGGAGTTCGTCCAGGTCTGGAACGACCTGGTGGTGGGTCGGCTGTTCGGTGGGCCGGGGGCGTCGCCGCTCGGGCCGTTCCTGGCCGAGCAGACCCGCAGCTTCGTGAGCAACAGTGGCGCGCTGGCCGCCAGCTCGGTGCTCGCCTCGGTGCTGCCGGTGGTGCTCGTGGTCCTCTCCCGGCGGCACCTGGTCGCCGGGCTCGTCTCCGGGGGCGTCCGGTGACCGGGCCGGGTGGTGCGCGTGGTGGCTCGCGCTGGCCGGCGCTGATCGCGATCGGCGGCGTGGTCGGCAGCATCCTGGCCAATGTGGCCAGCAACCTGGCCGGCAATCTCCTCTCCGAGCTGGCGGCCAGCGTGCTCGGGCCGGCGACCATCGTCCTGGCCACCGGCGGCGTGGTGGGTTACGTGGTGTACGAGGTACGCCGCCGCCGCGCCGGCCGGGAGGTCGGCCCCGAGCCGACGGACGTGCTCACCACGCCGGTCACCGGCGCGCCCACGCTGCCCTACACGGCCGAGTTCACCGGTCGCGGCGAGCACGTCGACGCGGTGGTCGGGCTGCTGGCGCGCGAGCACGCGGTGGCGGTGCTGGGTCGACGCGCGGTGGGCACCTCAGCGGTGGCGGTCCAGGCCGCGAACCGGTGCCGGGAGGACTTCCCGGACGGGCAGTACTACCTCGACCTGCGGCGGCGGGGTCGACCCCGCTCGGCCCGGCAGGTGCTCACCGCGCTGGCCCGGATCCTGGGCACCGCACCGCCGACCTCCGGCCGGCCGGACGCGCTCGCCGTTGCCGCCGACGCGCTGCGCGGCCAGCTCGACGGTCGCAAGATCCTGCTGGTGCTGGACAACGTCGACCGTCCCGAGCAGGTCCGGCCTCTGTTGCCGCCGACCGCGCGCACCTGCCGTCTGCTCCTCGCCGGTGGTCCGGCGCTCGTCGGTCTGGAGGGTGTGGTCGCGCACTGGATCGCCGAACCGGGCACGTCGGAGGCGGTGGAGCTGTTCGCGACGGCGGGCGGGGCCGCGCCCGGCGCCCGGGTCCGTCGCGCCGACCCGCGCACCGACCCGGCGGTACGCGACATCGTCGACCTGTGCGGGCGACAGCCACGTACCGTCCGCGCGCTCGGCTACCGCACCGCCCAGCACGGTTGGCGGCACTCCGACGTGCTGGACGCGCTGCGCCGCGCGGTGCAGACGCCACCGCACCAGCGGCTCGCCGTGTCCCCGGCGGCCCGCCTGGTCACCGAACGGGACATCGCGTACCAGGCGTTGCCCCGGGCGGCCCGACGGTTGTACCGGCTGATGTCACTGGTCCCCGCCCCGGTGGACCGGCCCACCATCGGGGCGCTGGCCGGGCGGCACCCGGAGCTGGTGACCGCGCTGCTCGACCGGTTGGCTGCCGCGGCGTTCGTGGTCGGCGCGCCCGGCGACCGGTACGAGATCCGCCCCCTGCTGGCCGGCAGTGCCCGACTGCACCTGCGGGACGCGGATCCGGCCCGTGCCCGGGTCGCCGCGCAGGCCCGGCTGACCCGGCACCTGGCCCGCCGGGCCGAACGGCACGCGGCCAACCTGGCGGTGCTCGGCTCCCCACCGGACCGGGAGTGGTCGCTGCCGCTCGACGACGACCCGTACGGCTGGTTCGACCTGCACCAGGAGCTGCTGCTGGCGGTGGTGCGGGTGCCGGCCGGTGCGAAGGAGACACTGCCCCGTCGGGTCCGCCGGTGGTGGTTCCGGCTGGCCGTGGCGCTGTGCGGGTGGCTGGCGTACGCCGAGCGGCTCGACGAGTGGGAGCAGGTCTGCCGCACCGTGCTGGCCACCCCGACCGCCGACGACCGCCCGGAGATCGCCGGGTGGGCGCACAACGAGCTGGGGGTGCTGCGCCGACGCCGGCACGACCCGCAGGGGGCGGCTGCCGCGCTCACCCTCGCGGTCAACGAGCGTGGGCGGCGGGGCAACGCCCAGGCGCGGATGAACCTCGGCCTGGCCCTGCTCGATTTGGGCCAGCTCGACGACGCGGTGGAGCACCTGGAGATGTCCCGCCGGCACCGCTCGGGCGCGGACCGTGCCGGGCACGCCCTCACCGAGCTGGGCCTGGGCGCGGCCCAGCTCGCCCGGGGCGAACCGGACACCGCGCACCACCACCTGGTGCGGGCGGCCAACACGTTCCGGTCGGTGGGTGACGCGCGCGGGTACGCGGCGGCGCTGACCAACCTGGTGCTGGTGCACGCGGCGCTCGGCGAGCACCTGGACGCCGCCCAGGCGTGGCGGGCCGCGCTGCGCGAGTACGAGTCGGTCAACGACCCCACCAGCCGGGCGACGGCACTGCTCAACGCCGGGGCGACGCTGCTGAGCAGCACCCCCGGGCAGGCGCGGACGGCGTACGAGCTGCTGGCCGAGAGCCGCCGGCTGCGCGAGGAGAGCCGGCCCACCGCCGGGCTGGCGCGCACCCTGTTGTACCTGGGTGACGCCTGCGACGCGCTTGGCGACCCCGCCGACGCGCGGCGGCACTGGGCGGACGCGGCTGCGGTGGCCGAGGAGGTCGCCGACGCCCAGGGGTTGGCCGCCGCCGACACCCGACTCGAGGACGACGCCGAGCGCCGCGTGACGTAGGTCGCTCGGGTTGGCCGGTGGCACGGCTCTGGGAGACTCTGTGATCGTGGACGCGCTCTCGGTACGGGGACTCAGTCGCAACTTCGGCAACCTGGTCGTGCTCGACGAGGTGAGCTTCACGCTCCCGGCGGGCCGGATCGCCGTGGTGCTGGGCCCCAACGGCAGCGGCAAGACCACCCTGCTGCGCTGTGTCGTCGGCGCGGACCGGCCGGACGCGGGCGAGGTGCTGGTGCAGGGCCGCCGGGCCGACGAGACCGATCCTCAGGTGCGGGCGCTGGTGGCGGCCGCCCTGGACGACATCGACTTCTTCCCCGACCTGTCCGTGGTCGAGCACCTGGAGCTGGTCGCGTACGCCCACGGGGGTGACGCCGAGCCGGTCGAGGAGGTCCTCGCCGAGCTGGGTCTGGAGCCGGCCCGCGACCAGTTGCCGGTGACGCTGTCCAGCGGGCAGCGCCGCCGGCTGGCGCTGGCGTCCTGTTTCGTCCGGCCACGCCGGGTGCTGATTCTGGACGAGCCCGAGCAGCGGCTGGACGTCCGTGGGCGACAGTGGCTCGCCGACCGACTGCTCCGGGAGCGGGCGGCGGGCACTGCCGTGCTGCTGGCCTCGCACGACCCGGAGCTGATCGACGCGGTGGTCGACGAGCGCATCGAGATCGGAAAGTGACCGCCGCGCCGGCCACGATCGCCGACACGCCGACCGGGGTGCCCACCGCCCGGCAGGTGCGCACGCACCTGCGCAAGGCCCGCAGTCGACACCACGACCATTCGCTCGGTGACGTGCTCGGCGACGCGTACGTCATCGTCCTGTTCGTGGGCATGTACGGCTGGTTCGCGATCAGCGCCAGCCGCGACCTGCTGGACTCCCCCACCGTGGGGCAGGCCGAGCCGGGGGTGCGGTGGTGGCTGGCGGTCGCCGCGCTGCTGGCCGGCGCGGGGCTCGCCTGGCGTGGCCTGCGCGCCCTCGGTCCGCTGCTGGTCACCCCGGCCACGCAGAGCTGGGCGACCAGCGCGCCGATCGACAGGCGGGCCTGGCTGGCCCCGCGCTTCGTCCTGCTGCTGCTGGGCGCGGCGGCTGGCACCGCGGCGCTCGGGGTGGCCGTGGCGGCGCTCGGTGGGGTCAGCGACCCGGCCGCCCTGGGTTGGGCGGCGGCGGCCGGCGCCGGGTGGGGCGCGGCCGCGCTGGCGCTCAGCGTCGTCGCCCAGAGCAGCCGGGCGGGGCGACGCTGGCCGACGGTGGCCGGGGCGCTGCCGATGGTGGCCGCCGCCGTGATCACCGCGCTGGTGGTGCTCGTCGGCCGCCTCGGCGGCGGGCTGCCCCGGCCCGCGACGACGCCGACCATCGCGCTGTTCGCCGCCGCGGTGCCACTCGTGGGCGTGGGCACGATCCTCGCGGTACGCGCGCTGCCCGGGGTCGACCGGGCCACCCTGACCACCGGCGCGCAGTTCGCCAACGCCGCCGCCACGGCCACGATCCTGCTGGATCCGAGCCTGCTCGCCAGCCTGGTGGAGAGCCGCCGCTGGCGTCGGATCGGCCGGGTTCGCAGCCGCCGGTTCCTGCCCGGCCCCGGCTGGTGGGCGCTGCTCCAGGCCGACGTACGCCGGCTGCGCCGCCACCCGAGCGCCGTGCTGATCTGGGCGGCGCTGATCGGGGTGCAGTACGCTGCCGCGCTCGCCCTGCCCGGGTTGGCCGGGGCCGCCCAGGTGGTGTTCGCGTACCTCGCCGCCAACCGGCTGACCGGCGGCCTGCGCGCGGTCAGTCGCTCACCCGGTCTGCGCCGGGCGCTCGGCGGCAGCGACAACCTGCTGCGCGGGATCCACGTGGTGGTGCCGGCCGTCGGCGCGGGCCTGTGGTGGTTGCTGACCCTGCCGACCGTCGAACCGGGGCCTGCCTGGTTGGCGCCGACGCTGGCGCTCGGGGTGGTGGCCGCCGCGTTCCGGGCCGGCACCCGCCCGCCGATCGACTACGGCGGCGCGACTGTCAACACGCCGTTCGGGATGATCCCGGTCGACCTGCTGCGTCAGGGGGGACGGGGGCCGGCGCTGCTCGCCGTGCTGGTCCTGGTCCAGCTGTTCCTGGGCTGACCGGGTCATCGCCCGGCCAGCCCAGGGCACTCAGCCGTCCAGCCGGCGGACCATGTTCATGATCGTCTCGACCTGCGCGCCGCCCTTGATCGGGAAGTTGGTCGTGCCGAGGTAGCCCCACCAGTCCCAGCAACCGTTCGGGTTGCTGAGCGAGGTGCCTGCCTGGGGGTACAGGACGATCAGGTTGTTGGTGTCGGCGTACTGGTTGAGGTTGGCCCGGTCGACGAACGCCGTGCCCACCGCGCCGGAGGACTGCACGCAGCCGTGCAGGGCCACCAGCAGTCGGCACGACTGGCCGGCCGCGCAGGCCGACGGGACGTAGGCGAAGCCGTTGGCGTCCATGCTCAACCCGTTGGCCCAGCCGTTGACCGCGAACGTGTTCTGGCTGAACCGGGTGAGCGTGCCGCCGAGCGCCCCGGTGTTCGGCGCGTTCACCCCGCCGAGCAGCTTGCGCAGGAGGGCGTTCTGCGGGTCGCTCCCGCAGTCGTTGAGGTACGGCGACGCTGTCGCCGCGCATCCGAGCGTGCCGTACGGCGTGACCCAGGAGTGACCGGCGGCGGAGCCGCTGTCGTACTGCACGCTGGCCCCGAAGTGCTGGTAGTACCGGACCAGGTCGTCCGTGACGGACTTCTTGACCGTGGTGTCGTTGCCGCCGTGGAACACGTACACCGGATCGCCGGACAGATTGCCGACCGGGTCGACCCAGCCGTACGACGCCCAGGTCCGGGTGTACGCCTGCAGCGCTGACACGTTTGTCGGGTACAGGTTGTCGCCGCAGCCGTAGAGCGCCTGGGCGACGGTGTTCTGCGAGCAGTAGTACGGCCCGGCGGCGAAGACGGCCGCTCCCCGGATCCGGGACGAGTAGGCGACGTGGAGCTGCGTGGCCATGTAGCCACCGGAGGAGACCCCGGCGACGTAGACGCCCGAGACGTTGTAGGTGCCCAGCGACCCGGAGACCGGGGGCTTGGTGGCGGGGTTGGCGGCCTGGGCGGGTGCCGCAGCGGTCAGGATCAGCAGGAGCACGGCCGCGATGGTGGTGATGGCTCTCCGCAGTGTGGGCATGGGCGCTCTCCTCGGCAGCGCCAACGGGCGTCGGCGTGCGCCGAAGCTACCGTGACATAGACCACACCAGATATGAGCGCAACCGCTACGTCCACCACCGCCGGTGTGTCCCCCGCACCCACTTTCCGGTGCTCAGTGGCCGTGACTGAGGGCGGCGGCGATGGCGGCGACGCCGTCCTCGATCTCGGTGGGTGTCCGGGCCGCGTAGCCGAGCACGAGCCCGGGTCGGTACGGCCGCTGGCAGTGCCAGGACAGCGGTTGCACCTTCACCCCGCGCGCCAGCGTCGCCGCCGCCAGGTCGGTGTCGATCACGGCGTCGTCCAGCGTGATCATCAGGTGCAGACCGGCGGCGGCGCCGTGCACCGTCGCCGATGGCACCTCGCGGGCCAGCGCGGCGATCATGGCGTCCCGCCGGCGGATGTGTCGACGGCGCAGCAGCCGCAGGTGCCGCTCGAAGGCCCCGGAGGTCATCAGCTCCGCCAGCACCAGTTGCGGTAGCACGGCATTGCCCAGGTCGGCGTTGCGCTTGGCGGCCACCACCGCGTCGCGCAGTCGCTGTGGCACGAGCAGCCAGCCGACCCGCAGGGCGGGGGCGAGCAGTTTGGAGACGCTGCCGGCGTAGCAGACCTGCTCGGGCAGCAGACCGCGCAGCGCCGGCACTGGAGGACGGTCGTAGCGGTGCTCGGCGTCGTAGTCGTCCTCGATGATCAGACCGCCGGCCCGCGCCCAGGCGACGAGGTGGCGGCGGCGGTCACCGTCGAGCACCACGCCGGTCGGGAACTGGTGCGCGGGGGTGAGCATCACGGCGGGCACGCCACTGGCGGCCAACTCGTCGACCCGCAGCCCGGCGTCGTCGACGGTGATCGGTGGGGTGTCCATCCGCCAGTTGTTCAGGTGCTGCCGCACCCCGAGCGAACCTGGGTCCTCGACCGCGACCTGGTCGACGCCGGCAGCGGTGAGTGCCTGGGCGAGCAGCCCGAGCGCCTGGGAGACCCCGGCCACGATGATCACCTCGGCGGGGTCGACGCTGATGCCGCGGTTGCGCGCCAACCAGGCGGCGACGGCCCGGCGCAACGCGGGTGTGCCGCACGGGTCGCCGTAGCCGAGGTCGGCCGCGGCGAGGCGGCGCAGCACGGTCCGTTCGGCGCGCAGCCAGTCCGCACGGGGAAAGGCGGCGAGGTCGGGTACGCCGGGCGTCAGATCGATGGTCGCGTGCGCCGCGCGTACCGCGTCGAAGATGTCGGTGCCCGGTGCCGGCGGGAAGGTCGCCACCGGTGCCGGCGCGTCGGCCGACGCGGGTGTGGACGCGGCCGGCGCGGCGACGACGACAGTGCCGGCCCGGCCCCGACCGGCGACGTGCCCCTCCTCGGTCAGGCGCTGGTACGCCTCGGTGACCACGCCCCGGGAGACACCGAGGTCGGCGGCGAGCACCCGGGTCGGGGGCAACCGGTCACCGACCGGTACCCGACCTTCTGCGATGGCCTGCCGCAGCCGGTCGGTCAGCCAGTCGGCGCGCCCGCCCGGCGCCGCGTCGGTGACGCTCAGGTGCAGGAAGTCGGACCCGGCCGATATGGACCTCTCGGATGCCGTCGCTTTGGCTCTGCCCATCGGACCATTGTGGCAGCAGAGTGAGCAGGAGCCAGACCTGACAACTCCGCCGGAGGACGATCGTGACCATCCCGTTTCTGATCACCACGCTGATCGTGGTGGTCACCCCCGGCACCGGGGTGATCTTCACGCTCTCCGCCGGCCTGTCGCGGGGCGCGCGGGCAGGGGTGCTGGCCGCGTTCGCCTGCACGCTGGGGACGTTGCCGCACCTGCTGGCCGCGATGACCGGGCTGGCCGCGCTGATGCAGACGAGCGCCGCGGCGTTCGAGACCGTCCGCTACCTCGGTGTCGGCTACCTGCTCTACCTGGCCTGGTCAATCGCGCGGGATCGCGACGCCTTCGCGGTGGCTAGCGACGCCCCACCCCGCTCGGCGCTCCGGGTGATCGTCTCCGGAGTGCTCGTCAACCTGCTCAACCCGAAGCCGACGATGTTCTTCGTCGCGTTCCTGCCGCAGTTCGTGGACACCACGGCGCCGGGCTCGACCCGGGCGATGCTCGGCTGCGGCGCGGTGTTCATGCTGCTCACCTTCGTGGTGTTCAGCGGCTACGGCGTCTTCGCGGCCCGGGTCCGCGACCGGGTGCTGACCCGACCCCGGGTCACCGACTGGCTGCGCCGATCCGCCGCCGGCACGTTCGTCGCGCTCGGCGTGACCCTCGCCCTCACCGAACGATAGGACCACAGACGCGTACCCCGGAGGGGTCAGGCGGTCTCGCCGGGCATCAGGTGACGGTAGCCGGGGATCGTCTCGGCGAACCAACCGGCGACACTGGCCAGGCCGCGTTCGTTGAGCTGCGCGTCGTGGATCGGGTACGCCGCCGCCGCGCCCACCGCAGCGGCGAACCGGATCGCCTCGTCGAGGCGCAGCCAGGACCCCTGGGCCGGGACGAGCAGCGTGCGCACCGGCTCGTCCGGCACGTGCAGCGCGTCGCCCGGGTGGTAGAGCTGCTCGCCGATCAGGTAGCCGAGGTTCGGACAGTCGGGCTGCCCCTCGTGGATCGCGGCATGCCGGCCGCCGTGCGCGCTGACCGTGATGCCGGCCGCCGTGAAGCGCTGCCCCGCACGGACCCGCGTCACCGGCAGCGGAGCGAGATCCGGCAGTCGGGCGCCCTCCGGGGCGTACACGGGGACACCGAGACCGGCGAGCCGCAACACGTCCACGTGATCCGTGTGCTCGTGGGTGACCAGGACGGCGTCCGCGCCGACCAGGGCCCTCGGCTCGCTCCACGTCCCCGGGTCGACGACCAGCACCCCGCCGTCGTGCTCGACGCGCACGCACGAGTGGGTGAATCGGGTGATCCGCACCCCGCCGACGGTACGCCGTCGACTGATCAGTCATGGTCCCCGTGGCCGCTGTGCGTTGGCGGGCGTCCTGCCGCCTGGCCCGGATCGACCACGACGAACTGCCCCATCATTCCGCTGTCCTCGTGCCAGAGCAGGTGACAGTGGTACATGTAGGGCAGGTTCGGGTCGCTGTGGTCGGCGAACCGAAGCACGATCCGCATCGGTCGGTGTGGCGGCAGGAAGATGGTGTCCTTCCAGCCGGCCAGCTCGGGCGGCGGCGGCGCGCCGGCCACCGAGACAAGCTGGAACTGCACATCGTGGACGTGGAAGTTGTGCGGGGCGCCGTCGGAGTTGACCACTTCCCAGACCTCGGTGGCGCCCCGGGTGGCGGCGAAGTCGATCCGGTCCATCTGCATCGACCGGCCGTTGATGCCTCGCCCCTTGAACTCCATCCGACGGGTGGTGACCGCAGCGCCCGGATCCAGCCGGTCCATCGGCACCAGGTCGTCGGGAGCCGGCGGAGCGGGGGTCAGGGTGTCGGCGGCGCGCAGTTGCAGCACGTCGAACCGGTCCGCGCCACCCGCCGAGCGCCGGGACAACCCGCCGATGCCGAGGTCGGGTGGCGTGCTGCGCAGGGTAACCCTCTCCCCCGGCCGAACGTCCACCACGACCTCGGCCCGTTCCCCGGGCGACAGTCGTACCCGCGTCAGCCGGGCGGTCCGATCCAGCAGTCCCCCGTCCGTGCCGACCAGCGCGAAGGGCCGGTCGTCGGAGAACCCGAAGTCGTACGTACGCGCGGTGGACGCGTTGAGCAGGCGCAGCCGGACCCGCTCGGTACGCACGTCCAGGTAGGGACCCACCGTGCCGTTGACCAGCAGGGTGTCGCCGAGCACGCCGATGCCGGCGAACGCGTTGCGGGTCTTGTCGAACTGGCCGCTGCCCGAGAAGCTGCGGTCCTGCACGATCACCGGCACGTCGTCCACCCCGTACGTGCGGGGAAGCGGCAACGCCGCCTCCCGGTCGTCGTCGAGGATGAACATGCCGGCCAGGCCCCGGTAGACCTGGTCCTCCGTCGCGCCGTGCGGGTGCGGGTGGTACCAGAGCGTGGCCGCCGGCTGGTTCACCCGCCAGGTCGGTGACCAGGTGGCCTCCGGGCGCACCAGTTGGTGCGGCCCGCCGTCCATCCGGGCCGGCAGGTGCATGCCGTGCCAGTGCACGTTGGTGTCCTGACTCAACCTGTTGACCACGTTGACCTGCACCTGCTCGCCGCGCTTGGCACGAAGTGTCGGGCCGAGAAATCCACTGTCGAAACCGGCGGTGGCCGTCAGACGCCCGTCGCCGTGGAAGTCACGCGTGCCCTCGTCGGCGACCATGTCGAAGACCCGCCGACCCCGTTCGTCCAGTCGGGACGGAGCCAGCGGTGGCACGGCAAGCGGGTGGGCGAAGTTCACCTCGCCCACGGTGTCGGTGGGGCGGGTCAGCGCCCAGGCGCCCCCGGCGAGGTCAACTCCGATCACCAGTACGGCGACAAGCACGCCGATGAGCACCCGGACCAGGGGTCGTCGTCGCGTAGACACGGGATCCACCTCCAGAAGAGTCGCTACATGTAGCTTCTCTTCATATGGGGGCGACGACCAGCCGGACGACCGGCTTTCCGGGACCGCTCCGGGATGCCCCCGAGAGCGCCCTCCGGGGCCGGGGGCGCGACACCGGACGCAAAAGGGCGTCGTCAGCGCATCGACGCGACCGACGCCCGGACGATGTACGCGAACTGCACACCGAACGCCACCACCGCGACCAGCACCCCGACAACGACAGTCAGCCCGACCCCGACCCCGACGGTCGTGGCCACCAGCGCGATGCCGAGCCCGCTCAACACCGCGTTGACCGCGCCCACGAGTGCCGCCGTGGTGAGCAGGAACTCCCACCGCCCCGGCCGCGTACCGACCAGGTTCCACGCCGTGCTCATGGCGTCGTCGGCCATAACCGCGTCGGCGAAGAAGTCGTGCTCGCTGGCGAACTGGTGTTGGTAGTAGGCCCGGATGCGCTGAATCCGCAGCAGGTCCAACGAGTTCTCGACGGTGGTCTCCACCAGCCGCAGAAACGTCAGCACACCGATGATGACAAGCGTCGGCAGCACCGCGGCCAGGTACGGCCGGACCAGCTTGTCGTTGCTGGCGACGAAGCCGAGACCGATCAGCGACGCCGACAGGACGGACAGGAAGATGGTGGCGCGGCCGGTGGCCTCGGCGATGGTGCCGGCGCGGGACGTCTGCAACGCGTAGTGCTCGGTGGTCAGGACGGTGAGAAGCGCCTGCTCGCGTTCGCTCTCGTCCACCCCGCCACCCTCCGTGGTCGCACGACTCCGTTACCGTCACCCTAAGAGCGGTGGAGCTGGTCCGAGCGGCGAACCGACCGCTCGGAGAAGGGGACAGCGCCCAGCAAAGCGGGCACGTATCCTCCGAACTCCGGTGATCAGCAAGCGGCGGCGGGGCCGACCGACGGCGGAAGGGGTCCGAATGCCCGGGTGGGCTGGTCGGGGCGGGCGGCAACGACGGGCCTTCGTCGTCGGTGGGGCACTCTTCGCGATCGCCGTCGTCATGTTGCTGGCCGCCTGGCGCAGCAGCGGTTTCCTCAGCGACCTGCTGCTCAACCTCGGGGCCAGCGTGGTCCTCGCGGCCATCTCGTACGTCATCTTCGACCCGCTGTTCGAGGAGGCCCGCAAGGCGCGGGTGCAGGAGCACCTCAGCTTCGACCAGCAGGCGTTCGTGACGCGGCTGCACCGCTCCGGTCGGCGGGTGCGCATCCTCGACACCTGGACGATCCTGCTGGAGCAACGGCACCGGGAGGAGACGCTGAGCGCGGTGCGAGCGGCGCTCGCCAACGGCGCCCAGGTGCAGTTGCTGCTGCTCGACCCCGACTGCACCGCCGCCCAGCAACGCTCCGAGGAACTGGAGCGGCAACGGGTGGACGTGCCACGGCAGATCCGCACCAACCTGCGCCACCTGGCCGCGTTCGCCGACGCACTCGACTCGCGGCTGCGACACCGCCTGCAGGTCCGGCTCTACGACGCGTCCCCGTCGATCCAGCTCTACCAGTGGGACGGGCGGGCGCTGATCTCGTTCTTCCCGATCGGGAAGTTGTCGTTCAACGTGCCGCAGCTCGAGGTGGACATGGACAGCCCGTGGGGCGGGTTCGTGCACGCCCGGTTCGAGGAGCTGTGGGAGCACGAGCAGGCCACCCTCGACCTGGAGCGGTACTGGTCAGTCATGGTCACGCTGCGCCACGACGAGTCGGACGTGGTCGAGGTACGCGTGCCGTACGTGACCGTGGACGGGCAGCACTACGTCGACTGCCGGGGGTTCCGGGTCACCGGGCCGCTGACGGTGCGCGCCGTGCTGCCGCCCCGCGCACCCGGCGCGGCACCCGGCGTGTTCGCGCTGGCCGAGCCCGCCGACGGGGACCGAACCCCGGCCGCCGTCGTGAAACGGCACTTCGACCAGAAGTACGGGCACGGCGACGGCGAGCGGGACGTCCGCCGACTGGTGCCGCCGCCGGGCGACACCCGTACCCCGGCACCCCGCCCCGCGACGGCCGGCGACACGCACGCACGGTGACCCCCGGCCGGCCCGGTCTGCTCGGCACAGGAAACAATGGTGGTCCACCCTGATCGCCAGGAGGACCGTCGGCGTGTCGCACCGCACCGCACCGCCGTCCGGGGCGGCGCAGCTGCGCGCCGACTGCGGACGCTGCTTCGGTTTGTGCTGCGTGGTGCCCGCCTTCGCCGCGTCGGCGGACTTCGCCATCGACAAGCCGGCCGGCACGCCCTGCCCCAACCTGCGCCCCGACCACCGCTGCGGCATCCACACGGAGCTGCGGCAACGCGGGTTCCCCGGCTGCACGGTCTTCGACTGCTTCGGCGCCGGCCAGCAGGTCGCCCAGGTGACCTTCGGCGGGCGGGACTGGCGGGACGCGCCGGAGACGTTGCCGGCGATGGCGGAGGCGTTCGCGGTGCTGCGACCGCTGCACGAACTGCTCTGGTACCTCACCGAGGCGGTGGCGCTGCGCCCACCTGCCGACCTGCGCGCCGAGCTGGAACACGCCCGCACCGAGACGCTGACGCTCACCGAGGGTGACCCGGCGCAGCTTCGCACGGTGGACGTCGCCGGTCACCGGGACCGGGTCAACCCGCTGCTGTCCCGGGCCAGCGAGGCGGCCCGCGCACCCGGCGGCGCCGACCGCCGGGGCGCGCACCTGCTCGGGGTGGACCTGCGCCGCGTCGACCTGCGCCGGGCCAACCTGCGCGGCGCGCTGCTCATCGGCGCCGACCTGCGCGGAACGGACCTCAGCCTGGCCGACGTCACCGGCGCGGACCTGCGCGGGGCCGACCTGCGGGGCGCGGACCTGCGGCGCACCCTCTTCCTGCACCAGACCCAACTGGACGCCGCCCGAGGTGACACACGCACCTGGCTGCCGCCGGCCCTCACCCGGCCGGCGCACTGGACGGCGCTGCCGCTCACCCCGCTCCGCCAGCCGGCCCGAGCCCCCGCGCCCGCCCGTCGGGGCCGACGCCGCTGACCGCGAGGTTTCGGCCCGGACGACGCCGGGTAGCCAGCGCCGACGCGGACCGGCATCGACGGGGGGCACGGCGTGGGCTACCGAAAACGCGACGGTGAGCTGCCGGGCGACCCGCAGCACAGCGAGGACAAGGCCGGCCAGGTGCCACTGGTGCAGGTCGAGGCGGACACCGAGGTGCCCGCACCGGCGGACACCGACGTCCGGCCGGACATCGTGACCGAGCCCGACAACTCGGGTGTCGCCGGTGGTTCGTCCGGCAGCAGCGGCGGCGGGTCGAGCATGCCGGGGCACCCCGACGCGACCCGCTGACCCCGGCTCAGCGGCTGGTCAGCGCCCCTCGCGCCTCGGTCATGCCCTTGTTGGCGAGCCCGTCGGCCCGCTCGTTCTCCGGGTGGCCGTTGTGCCCCTTGACCCACAGCCAGGTGACCTCGTGCCGTTCGCAGGCCGCCTCCAGCCGCTGCCACAGGTCGGCGTTCTTCACCGGCTGCTTCGCGGCGGTCCGCCAGCCGTTGCGCTTCCACGACGCCAGCCAACTGGTGATGCCGTTGCGCACGTACGTGCTGTCGGTGTGCAGCTCCACGGTGACGGGCCGGTTCAGGCTCTCCAACGCCTGGATGGCCGCCATCAGCTCCATCCGGTTGTTGGTGGTGGGCGTGGCTTCACCGCCGCACAGCTCCCGCTCGTGATCGCCGTAGCGCAGCAGCGCACCCCAACCACCCGGCCCGGGGTTGCCACTGCACGCCCCGTCGGTCCAGATCTGCACGCCCCTGCCGGCCGCCGCGTCCACCATGCGAGGCAACCTACCGGGCGCGGACCTCGTCCTCCCCGCTCGGGGGGCCGGCGCGCCGGGCCGTCGGCGTCGGGCCCGGTGAGTCGCCGACCACGGCGGGTGGGATGGCCGGCGCGGGCCGGGTGGGGCGCAGTCGGTCGCGGACGCGGTGTACGGCGTCACCGGCGGTCGCGGCGATCATCGGCAGGAGTCGGGTCGAATTCATGATGGCGACCTCCTCGGCCGGGGTGGTGCCACCGTCGAGGAAGCGCAGCACCCGCTCGGCCGGGTTGCGGTCGAAGAGTCGGTCGAAGAACTCGGGACCGCTCACCCCGCCCCGGTCCAGCGCCCGCAGCGCCACCGCGTCCATCCAGCGGTGCCGGCGCGGGTACGCCGGCGCGGGCACCGGCGCTCGACCCGCGGCGAGGGCGCGGGCCACCTCGTCGGCCTGGCGGTACATGGCGGAGAAGGTGAACCCGGTGGAGGGGCGGGTCGCGCCACCGGCCGTGCCGAGCCGGACCACACGGGGTGTGGGCCGGGCCGGGAACGGCGCGTCGGTCATCGGGATCACCCCGTTCTCCACCTCGCGCACTCGCAGCCCGGCCGGATCCAGCCCGAGCAGATCCCGGTAGCCGGCCAGCGCCGCGTCGTACCCGGCGTCGGTGAGCAGGTCCGGCGAGAACTCGGTGTACTCGACAAGGGCGTACCTGTCGCTGATCGGCAGCACGTACCCGAAGGAGACGCCCCGGCGCGGCTGCGGGGTGCGGAAGTCCATCAGCACCGCTCGCGTCGGGTCGAACACCGGCCGATCGGCCTCCAGCCACCAGCCGCGGAAGTGCTGCAACCAGGTGGTTCGCCCGGCCCGCGCCGGTGGGCGGGGTCGGGAGTCGAGCACCCAGCCAGCCCGTACGGCGCGCCCGTCGCCGGTACGCACCAGCACCCGGGCGCCGTCGTCGCGCACCGTCTCGGCCGGCGCGACGATCCGGGTGGCGTCGAGCCGGCGCTCGGCGGCGGCAGCCCGGTCGTAGACCGGGCCGGAGCGGAGCATGGCGTACCGCAGCGGGGTGAGGTCCAGGACGCGGCGTCGCACCGCCGTCGCGACCTCGACCTGCTGCCAGCTCGCGCTGAGCAACGGGTCCAGGTCGGTGTCCGGGTGACCCCAGAACGCCCAGGTGCGGTCCTGACCGCGTCGACGCACCGGATCGACGACGGCGATCCGCAGATTCCGGACGCCGTGCCGGTCCAGTGCGGCGAGCAGCAGCGACGCCGCGCCGCCGCCACCGAGCAGCGCGAGGTCGACGTCGAGCGGCGCGGCGTCGGTCACCCGCCCCACGCTGCCACACCGTGACGCCCGGGCGCGCGCCGCCACCCACCACGACGCTCAGGCCACCGGGGCGGGCGACTCGACCGGGGGCGGGTCGGCGTAGGCACGCGCGACCGCCGCGCGGTTGAAGACCCGCCAGGTGGCTGCGGAGACGCCGACCGCCACCACCAACCCGACCCAGTACGGCGCGGTGATGCCGAACCGGGCGGCGAGCAGCCCGCCCAGCAGTGCGCCCAGGCAGTTGCCACCTGCCGCCACGAAGAGGGTCGTACTGGCCACCCGTCCCTGCAGCGTTGGTGGGGTGAGTCGTTGGCGCAGTGAGTTCGCCACGATGTTCCACAGCGCGCCGTGCACGCCGAAGGCGAAGAGCGCGAACCCGACCACGATGGTGCTGCGGGACGCCGCCAACGCCAGGTGCAACCCGGCCTCGATGAGCAGGCCGACCCGGATCGTCCAGGTGGGGCTGATCCAGGCGATGATCCGGTCGCCGAGGAGCGCGCCGAGCACCCCACCGGTGGCCATGCAGGTGAAGAGCAGGCCGTAGCCGACGGACCCGAGTCGAAGCCGCTCACCGGCGAGCAGCACCAGCACCGCGAGCGCGGCGGTGAGGGTCACGTTGAGCAGACCGATCAGTACGGCCATCGTGCGCAGCAACCGCTGGTTGGCCAGCCACCGCAGGCCCTCGACGATCTCGCCACCCATCGAGCGGGTGCGGCGTCCGTGCGGGTCGCCGGCGGCGGCCCGGAAGTCCCCGCCGATCAGCGCCACCAGTACGGCGCTGAGGGCGTACGTGACGGCGTTGACCAGGAACGGGCTGCCCGCCGAGAGCGCGAACAGGAAGCCACCGAGCGGGCCGGCGAGCATGCTGTGCATGAGGGTCGCGCCGCCACTGAGCCAGCCGTTGGCGCGCTCCAGGCGGTGCCGTGGCACCACGCTCGGCACCATCGCCTGACTCGCCGCGCGGAACACGATCTCCCCGGTGTTGACCAGGAACAACACCGCGTACAGCAGCGCCACCCCGCCCTGGCCGGTAAGGATCGCCGTGGCCAGGACGGCGAGCGCGACCACCCGGACCAGGTCGATGACGATCATCAGGCGACGCCTGTCCATCCGGTCCACCAGCACCCCGCCGGGCAGGGCGAAGAGCAGCCATGGCAGCCAGGCCACGGCGGACGCCCCGGCGACCACGAGCGGGTCATCGGTACGCGACGCGACGAAAAGCGGCGCGGCGACGGTGGCCAGGCCGCTGCCCAGGGCGGAGAGGGTGGTCGCCGCCCAGAGTCGGGCGAACGCCGCTCCCAGACCAGCTCCCACGTTCCGTGTCACGGCGAGCGAACCTACCAGCGTCCCCCCTGCCCGCACGGGGATTTATCCGGTCGGCAGAAGGCCGCCTCCCGCTCGCCAGGTGGTGCATTTCCGCCGTCGTCGGCAATACCTCGCCATCGACCCAGCGACGACAGCGCGACCGGATGGACATCGATCGGATCACCGGTGCCGGTTGGACCGTCCGGGCCTTTCCGCAGCTCTCCCCGCCTTCGGGTGGACACGTGACGGCAACGAGGATTTCTCATTTTCACCTGATCGAGGACCCAACCCACCTAGTGTTGGGCACACCGGTGCTAGTCACGGAGTTGGCCACCCGAACGACGTCCCACGCAGTCAGCGGACGAAAAGTGAGGGAAGACGCGAATGAAGGTCTCAACAGCACTCTGCTCGGCGGCGCTCGGCGTGGGCCTCGGCACGCTCCTGCTGCCAGGCGCCGCACTGGCCGACACCACTGTGTCACCGGCCACCACCCCGGTCGGTGGGACCGTCGTGCTCACCGCGACGACCTGCAACCCGAAGTCGGGTGACGCCATCTTCCGGGTCACCGGCCCCAACCGCGACCAGAACGTCCGATCCACCACTGCCGCCGCCGGCGGCGGGCTGAGCGCCGAACTCTTCACCGCCGGATTCACCCTGGGTACGTACACGGTGGCGGCGACCTGCGGCGACGGCAGCTCGGCCGGCACCGCCACGTTCGCCGTCACCCCGATCGGCGGCGCGCCGGCCGGCTCCGGCGGCGACAACCGTGACACCGGGGCTCTCGCCGCCGGCGGCACACTGCTCGGCACCGCCCTCGCCGGCGCGGTGATCCTGATCCGCCGGCGCCGTCCGGTGTCCACTGTCGCCTGATCGGCGACCGTTCCATCCCTGAGACGGGTGCCCGCGCCGGGGACACCGGCGCGGGCACCCCGACGATCCCGTACGGAGGTGCACACGTGTGGTGGCGGCGGACCCTACCGGCCGTGGTCGCAGTGCTCGGCGTGACCGGGCTCGGGCTGATCACCGTCGGCCTCACCGCCGATCCGGCGCGGCCACCACGACCGTCGGCCGAGGCGCCGACCCGCACCCACCCCGCACCGGACCTGGCGCCGCTGCCGCATGCCGCCCCGGTCCGGGTGCAGATCCCCGCCATCGACGTACGCGCCGACATCGTCCCGGTCGGCGCGGACGCGGCCGGGGTGCTGGAGGTGCCACCACTGGATCGGCCCACCCTCGCCGGTTGGTACCGGCACGGGGTCAGCCCCGGCGAGACCGGCAACGCCGTCCTGGTGGGACACGTCGACTCACCATCCGGCCCGGCGGTCTTCTTCGACCTCGGTCGGCTCCGCGCCGGGCAGCAGGTACAGGTCACCCGCGCCGACGCACGGGTCGCCACGTTCACAGTGGACGACGTCCGCGCGTACCCCAAGGACCACTTCCCCACCACCCTGGTCTACGGCCCGGCGGAGACCGCCGGGCTGCGCCTGATCACCTGCGGCGGCCGGTTCGACGCCACGACCGGCAACTACGTCGACAACGTCGTCGTCTTCGCCACCCGCACCGCCTGAGCCGAGCCGCCCTCCTGAGCCGAGCCGCCGCCCGGGACACCCCGCGCGCCTCGCGCCACCCGCACGCCTGAGTCACCGCCCCGCTGTCGGGAGCCGGACCCTGCTCGGCAGAATGCGGTGGCACCATCCCTGATCGGGACGGTGCGCCGGCGACGGGGAGGCACGCGGTGGATCAGCGACCGGTACGGGACCGGGCCGGTCGAGGCGTACGCGCCCTGGCCCGTCGGCTGCTCGGACGGGTCGAGGGCGACTCCCCCAACCCCCGACGGTCCAACCCGGACGCCGTGGTCGACTGCGCCGTCTACGTCAACGGCCGCCGGGAGCCCGGTCAACCGCACTACGCCGACGCGTACGCCCGGGCGCGGCACGGCCGCGACGCCTTCGTGTGGCTGGGACTGCACGACCCCGGCCCGGCCGTGCTCGCCGCGGTCGGCCAGACCTTCGGCCTCGACGAGCTGACCGTCGAGCAGGCACTCGCCGACGGGCACCGGCCCACCGTGCAACGCCACGGACCGGTCACGCTGCTGGTCCTGCGCACCGCGGGGTACGTCGAGCACGACGAGCTGACCGACACCTCCGAGGTGATCGACACCGGGGACGTCATGGTGCTGCTCGGCGATCGCTTCGCCATCACGGTGCGGCACGGCGCCGCCGGGGCGCTGCGCAGCGTCCGCGCCGACATCGAGCGCCGCCCCGCGCTGCTGGCCGCCGGCCCGTGGGCGGTGGCGTACGCGGTCTGCGCCCGCATGGTCGACTCCTACCTGGAGGTGGCCGGGCACGTGGAACGGGACCTGGAGCGGGTCGAGGAGGCGGTGTTCGCCCGTGACCGCAGCGCCGACATCCAGCACATCTACCAGCTCAAACGCGAGGTGGTGGAGTTCAAGCGGGCCGTCCTGCCGTTGCAGGCGCCGCTGCGTACGCTGCTCGAACCCGACGGGCCACCGCGCGCCCTGCACCGCTGGTTCGTCGACGTGGACGGCCGGCTGAGCCGGGCGGTGGATCGGGTTGCCGCGTACGACGACCTGCTCACCTCGATCGTTCAGTCGCGGCTGGCGCAGCTCGCCGTGGAGCAGAACAACGACATGCGCAAGATCGCCGCCTGGGCGGCCATCGCGGCGACCCAGACCGGCATCGCCGGCATCTACGGCATGAACTTCGACCACATGCCCGAGCTGGCCTGGCGCTACGGCTACGCCGGAGCCGTCGCCCTGATGGCGGCAGCAGCCCTGTTCCTGTACCGCCTCTTCCGCCGCTCCGGCTGGCTCTAACCCCCACACCCCGCCCCGCCCCGCGCGGTCCCGCCCCGCCCCGCGCGATCTTGCAGTTTGTGTCGTCGGTATGAACCTTTCTGCGCCGTTATGTCGGGGCAGAAAGTGCAAGATCGCGGAGTGGTGGGGGTGTGGGGGTTGAGGTGGTTTCGGGCGGGCTAACCTCGCGCTGGTGATGTGGCAGCGGTACGTGGCGATCGGCGACAGCACCACCGAAGGGCTCGACGACCCGGACGGCGTCGGCGGCTACCGGGGCTGGGCCGACCGGTTCGCCCTGGCGGTGGCCCGCGCCCAGGGCGGCCTGGAATACGCGAACCTGGCCATCCGCGGCCGGACCACCGCGCTGATCCGCGCCGAGCAGCTTCAGCCCGCCCTCGACCTGGCCCCCGACCTGGCCACCGTGGTCGCCGGCATGAACGACGTGCTGCGCCCCTCCTTCGACGCGGACCAGGTCGCCGGGGATGTCGCCGCGATGCAGCAGGCACTGGTCGAGCAGGGGGCCACGGTGCTGACGTTCACGATGCCGGATCCGGCGCCCGTGATGCCGCTGGCCCGGCCGCTACGGGGTCGGATGTTGGCGCTCAACGAGGCGCTGCGGGATGCCACAGCGCGGACCGGCGCGACACTCCTCGACCTGGGCGCCCACCCGGTCTCCTCCGATCCCCGGCTGTGGAGCGACGACCGGCTGCACGCCAACAGCGCCGGGCACGAGCGGATCGCCGCCGCGCTGGCGTACACGGCGGGCCTGCCCGGGTTCGACGACTCCTGGACGCAGCCGTTGCCGCCTGCGCCACGGCGGCGTCGGGGCGAGGTGTTCGGCGCCGAGCTGGCCTGGACCCGCCGGCACCTGCTGCCCTGGCTGGCCCGGCACCTGCGCGGTCGGTCGTCGGGCGACGACCGGGTGGCCAAGCGGCCGGTGCCGCTGCCAGTGCCGCTGGACTAGGACGCGTGCGGGAGGATGGCGACGTGGGTAAGGGTGCGGGGCGTCGGCGGGCGGGCGCGACGGCGGGACGGGCGTGCCCGTGCGGCTCCGGCCGGGCGTACGCGGACTGCTGCTCCCCGGCGCACGGGGGTGACGCACCGGCGACGGCAGAGGCGCTGATGCGTTCCCGGTTCAGCGCCTTCGCCCTCGGTGACTCCGGCTACCTGCTGCGCAGCTGGCACTCCTCGACCCGGCCCACAGCCCTGGAGCTCGACCCGGGGCAGCGGTGGACCCGGCTGGAGATCGTGGAGACCGAGCGGGGCGGCCTCCTCGACAACACCGGCGCTGTGACGTTCCACGCCCACTACCGGGACGCGGGCCGGCCCGGCACGTTGACCGAACACAGCCGGTTCGTCCGCGAGAACGGCCGGTGGGTCTACGTCGACGGTGACCAGCCCTGACTGCTGTTCTGGCGTAGGATGAGGTCGGCGTAGTCCTGCGCCGCACCTCCCTCCCGGCGCTCACGCCGCCGGCAACGCGGAGGCAAAGGGGGCCTGGAGCCCTCGGGACGTGATGCCACATGCCCCACTCCGGCGGGGTCGGCGGGAGCGTGAGTCCCGGTGACCGTGCCGTTGACCGGGAGCATGTGATGACCAATCAGAGATCGTTCAAGGCCCGGGTCCGGACCCGGATGGAGAAGACCGGCGAGAGCTACACCACCGCCCGCCGGCACCTGATCAATCGGGCCGCCGAGGCGGCTCCGGCGTCCCCTCCAGCGCCCACCGAACCCACCGCCACGCCCACCCCCGCTGCCGCCGAAGCGCAGACCGAGCGGATCGCCGACGACCTGATCCGCGATCGGACCGGCCGCGGCTGGGCCGAGTGGTTCGCCCTGCTCGACGCCACGTCCGCCACCGGGTGGACGCACACCCAGATCGCCCGTCACCTGGTCACCGAACACGAGGTGCCGGGGTGGTGGGCGCAGACCGTCACCGTCGGGTACGAGCAGACACGCGGGCTGCGCGCGCCCGGTCAACGACGCGGCGGTGGCTTCGAGGCCAGCGCGAGCCGGACGGTGGCCGTGCCGGCGCTGCGACTGTTCGAGGCGTTCGCCGACGAGACGGCACGCGCCCGCTGGCTGCCCGACGTCGAGGTGCGCGTCCGCACCGCCACCCCGCCACGCATCTTCCGGGCCGACTGGGCCGGTGGTCCCACCCGGATCGTCGTCGGCATCGGCGCTGTCGGCGAGTCAAAGGCCCGGGTCAGCATCGTGCACGAGAAGCTGACCGGAGCCGAGCAGGCCACGGAGTTGAAGGCGTACTGGCGGGAACGGCTCGCCGCGCTGAAGGTGCTGCTCGAAACGGACGGAGACGACCGATGACCATGACGTTCATCAACCTGCCGGTGCGCGATCTGACCACCGCCGCCGAGTTCTACCGGGCGATCGGTTTCACCAGCGACCAGGCCGAGCCGAACGGCGACAACATCGTGCTCACCATCTCCGACACCACCCGGCTGGTGCTGCACCTCCGCTCGGGCTTCGAGGCGTACACCGGGGTCGCGACGACGGACACGGCGACCAGCCGGGAGGTGATCGTCGGGCTCTCGGCGTCGAGCCGGGGGCGGGTCGACGAACTTGTCGACCAGGCGGCGGTCGCCGGCGGGGAGTCGCTCGGGCCGGGGACGGCCAACGGGCCGATGTACATGCGCGGTTTCCGGGACCTCGACGGCCACCAGTGGTCGTTCCTGCACATGGCCGGCTGACCGTGCGGCCCGGCGGCGACCTCCTCCGGCCGCCGCCGGGCCTCGGTCACCCCGGGCCGGGCGGCACAGCCGCGGCGATGCCGGTGGGCACTGCCGTCCGGCGCCGTCGGTGGGTCAGCAGCACCAGCGCCACGATGAGGTACGCCCCGGCGGTGAGCGCGAACGCCACCGCGTTGCTGGCCACAGTGGCGAGCAGGCCGTAGCCGGCGTACGTCACGATGATCAGCACGTCGGTGGCCATCCCGGCCAGGGATGTGACGGTGGCGCGGCTGGTGCCGGTGATCCGGGCCTGGAGTCGCGCGTCGGCCAGCACGGTGGCCAACTGCGCTGCGCCGAAGGCCACCGCGAGCAGCACGAACCCCGCCGGGTGTCGGAGCAGGGCACCTGCGGCCAGCGCGACGCCGACCAACCCCAGCAGCGCGGCGTAGCCTCGGCTGCCCAGCCGCTCCCCCGCCGGGGCGAGCAGCCCGCCGACTGTCACCCCGGCCCAGAGCAGCAGGAGCAGCAGGGGTACGGCCTGCGCCCCGACGCCGGTGTCCAGTGCGAGCAGCGGGGTGTACTCGTCCAGGGCACCCCAGTCGGCGGCGACCACTGCCACCAGCAGCACGGCGGCCCGTACCGGCGGGCGGGTACGGACCTGCGACACCCCGGCCCGCAGCGTGTCCCACCACCCCAGGTCACCGTCGTCGTCCGGGCTCGCGGGCGGGTCGGTGTCCGGCTCGTCCCGCCGGGGTGGTGTGGCGCTCACCGGCCGACCGGCCATCGCCGGCTCGGCGACCGGAACGCGCGCGGCGGCCGGGACGCGGTGCTCCGGGAACCGGGTGGCGACGATCGTGGCGAGCAGGCAGGCGAGCACGCTGGCAGCGCCAACCGCCGGGTAACCGCCGGCGGCGAGCACCGGGCCGGCGAGCACTCCGGAGACCACCACGCCGAGCACTCCTGCCGTCCGCGCCCGCCCGAGCACCCGGGCGTACCGGGCGACCGCGCCGAGCCGGTCCAGCTCGGTCCAGACCAACGCCTCCAGAGCACCGGAGACCAGCGCGCCACCGGCGCCCCAGAGCAGGAAACCGAGAGCGAAGGCCGGGTACGACGGCACCAGCACCCAGAGCGCGAACCCGGCGGCGGCCACCAGCGGGGCGAGGCACAGCAGCAGCCGGCGGGACAGCACGTCGGCCCAGGCGCCGGAGGGCACCTCGAACAGGATGCCGGCGGCCGACCAGATGACGAAGAGCGACGCGATCTGCCCCACCGACAGCCCGGTGTCGGCGAAGAACACCACGTACAGCGGGTAGAGCAGGACAAGGTCACTGAGGAACGCGTACCCGTAGAGGGTCGTCGTCAGCCGACGGACCGCCGGGTCGGGCACGCGCGAAGCGATGGAGATCATGGGGCCTTCCCGTGGGAGTGGAGACGGACACCGGAGGTGCGGTGCCCGTGGTGGCCCACGGGATCGGCAGACGCCGCTGGATCAATGTCGCCAGGTCATGCCCGCGATGCTAGACCGACCCGCACTGCTGCGGCCAGCGCTTTCGGCGGGCCGGGCGGGGCGAGCAACGCGAGGCGGGGCGGGATCAGATCGATCCCGCCCCGCCGTACCGCTGGATGTCAGCGCCTGTCGACCGGCGGAATGACTGTGGTGGCCTCGCTGTCGTCGCCGGCACGCTGGCCGGGCACCGCGCGGCCGGTGCCGCCGGTGACCACCTGGGTCGTGTCGGGGTCGACGCTGCCCACCACCTGCGTGACCTCCGGGTCGGCCGAGCGGCTGACCACCTGGGTCGTGTCGTCGGTTGCGGAGGGCCGGGCCGGCGTCGTCGACGCCTCGCCAGCGACGGCGCCCCGGTCGACCGACTGGGTGGCGTCGGAGCTGACCGGGAAGCGTACGACCTGGGTGGCGTCCGTGTCGGCCGGCGGGGTCACCATCTGCGTGGCGTCCGCGTCGGATGGCCGGGTGACCACCTGGGTGGCCTCCGGGTCGCTGGTGGGGGTCGACGCACGGGCCAGTTCCGCCTCGGCGTCGCGGCGACCGGCCCGGTACGCCTGGGCGTGCTCGGCGATCAGCTGCGACTCCTGCTCGGCGCGGGTCAGCCACGACTCCCAACGGCTCTGCATCGGACGGATCAGGCCACCGCCGACACCGACGACGAGGATGCCACCGATCGTGGCCAGCACGGCGATCAGCACGGGAGTGGTGACCGCGGTGGCCACGCCGATCTGGTTCAGCGCGGCGATGACGCCGAGCCCGAGGATGAACACCGAGGCGATGGTGGCCAGCACCCGGCCGTACGACAGGCCGCCGAGCGCGCCGCTGATGATGTCCTTGACCGCGTTGGCGATGGCGGCGGCGACAACGACGATGACGATCGCGACGAAGGCACGGGGCAGCCACGAGATCACCGCGCCGAGCAGGTCGGAGATCGGGTTCGGCCCCCAGATGCCGAAGGCGAGCTGGAGGGTGAACAGCAGCACCGCGTAGTAGACGAGCTTCGCGACGATGTCGCTGGCGTCGTACCGGGAGCGACTCAGCGCGCGGCGGATGCCGCCGCGTTCGACGGCACGGTCGAAGCCCACCCGTTCGAGGACCTTCTCCACGATCTTCAGTACGGCCTTGGCGATCAGCCATCCGGCCACCAGGATCGCCAGGAAGGCGACGGCCTTGGGCAGGAAGAGCATCACCGAGCGGAGGGCGTCGCCCACCGCGTCGCTGACGTTGTCACTCATCTGGTCATTCCTTAAGGGGGGGCAGCCGGGACGGTCAGCCCCCGACCTACCCTCGACCCGAGGCGCGGAAACACAAGTGATCATCTGGTCTGCCGGCCCTCTAGCGCGGGGGCGAGTATTGGCAATATTCTCCGAAGCGCGTGCGGCCACTGGAGCTACTTTTCATCCCCCCGCCGTCGGCCGCAGGAGGAGATGCAATGCACGTCGACCATTCCGAAGTGGATCGCCGGACGCTGCTGCGGGCCGGTCTCGGCGCCGCCACGGTCGCCGTCGTCGGGAGCGAACTCGCCTTCCCGGGCGCGGCACAGGCAGCCCCCGGCACCGACCTGGACTGGATCATCAGCTGTGACGAGTGGGCCGCCCGCCCGCCGAAGGACCCGCTGTCGGTGAGCGCCATCGCCACCAACAAGATCATCGTGCACCACATGGCGTTCCCGAACGTCACCGACTACTCCCGCGAGCAGGCAGTCAAGCTGGCCCACGACTGCCAGGACCTGCACATCGACGGCAACGGCTGGTCGGACACCGGCCAGCACTTCACGGTGAGCCGCGGCGGCTACGTGCTGGAGGGCCGCCGCGGCAGCCTGGAGCGCCTCGAAGCCGGCGACCGGCAGATGATCTCGGCGCACTGCCCGGGTGAGAACGGCCGGGCCATCGGCATCGAGAACGAGGGCACCTACGTCACCGAGACGCCACCGGAGGCGTTGACCGACTCGCTGGTCAAGCTCTGCGTCGCGATCTGCCGGCAGTACGGGCTGCACGCGCACGACATCTTCGGCCACTGGGACTTCCGCACCACCGAGTGCCCGGGCGCCGCGTTCTACCGGCAGTTCCCCGAGCTGCGGCGGCGGGTGCACGCCGCGCTCGGCACGAAGCTCGGCGACGTGCCGGCGCGCCGCTGGCCGGACCTGTGGCGCTTCGTCAACTCCCCCTCGGTCCGGGTGGTGCAGCACCTGCTCGCCCACCGGGGCTACCCGGTGACCGTCAGCGGCACGTTCGACGCCGCGACCGTCGCGGCCGTGCAGGACTGGCAGGCCCGCAACGGCATTCCGGTGGACGTGGACGCCACACTCACCACGCCGACCTGGGAGACGCTCGCGCCGGAGTTGGACCAGCACGCCGCCGGAGCGCCGGTCACGGCCGTGCAGGAGATCCTCGCCACCAAGGGGTACGCGGTCACCGTCACCGGGGCGTACGACCATGCCACCCGGAAGGCGGTGCAGGACCTTCAGGCGCTGCACGGGCTGCCGCGCAACGGCAAGCTCAGCACGAGCACGTGGTGCACTGTCGTCGGCGGGTCGGTCCGGGAGTCGTTCCGGCACCGCTGAGCGCGTGGTGGCGGTGCGGGGCGCACCCGCACCGCCACCAGCCGGCTCACCGGTTTGATCCGCCGCCGGGGCGGAAAGAGTTCCGGGCATGACCTGGGCCCGTCGAGCCGTACCCGCCGTCGCCGCCGCCGTCGCGGCGCTCGCCGCGCGGGACCTGATCCAGCGCGACCACGCGCTGCTGCGCAACTTCCCGGTCCTCGGCCGCGCCCGCTACCTGTTGGAGACGATCGGGCCGGAGCTGCGGCAGTACATCGTGGCCGGCAACAACGAGGAGCGGCCGTTCACCCGCGACCAGCGCCGCTGGGTGTACGCGTCGGCGAAGCAGGAGAACAACTACTTCGGTTTCGGCACGGACAACGACATCGAGTACACCCCCGGGTACCCGATCATCAAGCACCGCACGTTCGGTCGCGCCGTGCCGCCGTCGTCACCGACCGCCGGACACGACGTGCGGTTACCCTGCGCGAAGGTGCTCGGCGCGGCACGGGGTCGGGCCCGTGCGTTCCGGCCGGAGTCGGTCGTCAACATCTCCGGGATGAGCTTCGGCTCGCTCTCCGGCAACGCCATCACCGCGCTCAACAAGGGGGCGGCGCTCGCCGGCTGCCTGCAGAACACCGGCGAGGGCGGCCTGTCGCCGTACCACCGCAACGGCGGTGAGCTGGTCTTCCAACTCGGCACGGCGTACTTCGGCTGCCGCGACGAGCACGGCCGGTTCAGCCTCGACCGGCTGAAGGACCTGGTCGCCGACGCGCCGGTGCGGGCGCTGGAGATCAAGCTGAGCCAGGGCGCCAAGCCGAGCCTCGGTGGGCTGCTGCCCGGGGCGAAGGTCTCCGCGGAGATCGCCGCCACCAGGGGCATCCCGGCCGGTGAGGACTGCGTCAGCCCGTCCCGGCACGCCGAGTTCTCCGACTGCGACAGCCTCCTGGACTGGGTGGAGTTGCTGGCCGCCGAGACGGGCCTGCCGGTCGGCATCAAGTCGGCGGTCGGCGACCTGGGCTTCTGGCAGGAGTTGGCCACCCTGATGCGGGACACCGGCCGGGGTGTGGACTTCGTGACGATCGACGGCGGCGAGGGCGGCACCGGCGCCGCGCCACTGATCTTCACCGACTCCGTGTCGCTCCCGTTCCAGCAGGGCTTCTCCCGGGTGTACAAGATCTTCGCCGAGCACGACCTGCACGAACAGGTGGTCTTCGTCGGCGGCGGCAAGCTCGGCCTGCCGGACAACGCCATCGTGGCGTTCGCGCTCGGCTGCGACCTGGTCAACGTCGGCCGGGAGGCGATGCTGGCGATCGGCTGCATCCAGGCGCAGAAGTGCCACACCGACACCTGCCCCACCGGCGTCGCCACCCAGAACGCGTGGCTCGCCCGGGGCCTGGACCCCGCGTCGAAGTCGGTCCGGGCGGCCAACTACCTGCGGACGCTGCGCCGGGACCTGACCAAGGTCGCCGAGGCCTGCGGCGTCGAACACCCCGGCCTGATCGGGACCGACGCCGTCGAGATCCTGGACGGCCGCACCGGCTCCACCCCACTGCACGAGGTGTACGGCTACCGGCCCGAGTGGGGGCTGCCCTCGCCCGCCGACCAGGCGGAGATCATCCGGCTGATGGCTCCGGAGGCACCACAGGGCGGCAGCGCCCCGCCCTCCGCCACCGCCGTCGGCTGAGAGCACGGTCCACGCAGGCTGACCTCGAACCCGGCCGCGCCCCGGCATCGACGAGCCGAGGACACCGGGTCGTCGGCGGTCGACGGGATAATCGCGTGGAGCCGCTGCCGAGGGCACCCGTATGGTGGCGCGGTGCTGATCAGACGCGAGACACCCGCCGACGTCGACGCCATCCGGGCGGTGCACTCCGCCGCCTTCGCCACGGCCGACGCTGAAGGCGTACCGGTCGAGGCGACGCTCGTCGACGCGTTGCGCGCCGACGAGGGCTGGCTGCCCGCGTACTCGCTGGTGGCGACCGATTCGGACGGCCAGGTGGTCGGGCACGTGGTGGCCACCCGCGGCCGGGTGGCCGGAGCGCCGGTGGCGTTGGGCCTGGGGCCGCTCGGCGTGCTGCCCGACCGGCAGCGGCGCGGGGTCGGCAGCGCGCTGATGCACGCGGTGCTCGGCGCGGCCGACGCGCGGGACGAACCGCTGGTGGTACTGCTCGGGCACCCCGACTACTACCCGCGCTTCGGGTTCCGCCCGGCCGTCGAGGTGGGGGTCACCCCGCCGCAACCGTGGGGGCCGCAGTACTTCATGGCTCGGCCGCTGACCGCGTGGCGGGAGTCGATGCACGGTGAGTTCCGCTACGCCGGCCCGTTTGACGACCTGTGAACCGGCCCGGAATCCGTCGGCGGCGCGCCACCGACCTGGACGGCTGCGTCGCGGGGCTCGCCGAGGTTCACCGGGTCGACAGGTACCCGCTGAACTGGCCCGCCGACCCGCACCGCTGGCTGCGCGAACCGCACCCCGCGCGGGCCTGGGTCGCCGTCGACGATGACGCGGCCATCGTGGGGCACCTCGCCGTGCAGCGGGTGCCCGACCCGGCGGGCGGGCCGCTGGCCCGGCCGACGGCCGAGGTGGCCCGCCTGTTCGTGGTGCCGAAAGCACGTGGGTTGGCGCTGGGCAGCGCGCTGCTCGACCGGGCCCGTCAGTGGGCGAACAAGCGCGAAACGGACCTGGTGCTGGAGCTGGCCGCCGGTGGCGCCGCGGCCGCCGCGCTGTACGAGCGCGCAGGATGGCGGTGTGTCGGCACCAGCACGGCAGCCTGGGTCGCGCCCGACGGCAGCCCGGTGTCACTGCGCCACTACACGCTGCCTCACCGCGCGTCGGGCTCCGCCGTCGCACCGGCCAGCACCGCGAGGCGACGGGCGAGCCGGCCCGCGGCCTCGCGCAGCTCGGGAGGCTCCAGCACCTCCATCTCGTGATCCAGGCGGGCGAGGTGCGCGGCGAGCCAGTCCAGGCTGTCGCCGCCGACGACCAGCACGGACCACCCGTCGCGGTCGTCCTCGACCCGCCCCACCTGGGGTGGGACCACCTCGCGCACGCGGTCGGCCGGGGCGTGTACCCGCACCCGGGCCAGGTAGCGGTACGGCGCCCCGGTTACGGCCCGCTGCACGAAGGCGACCGGATCCGGGTGCTCGCGTGCCGGGAAACGCCAGGTCGTCGCCACCGCCGCACGCATCCGGTCCAGGCGGAACGTACGCCAGTCGTCGCGGTCGACGTCCCAGGCCATCAGATACCAGCGGCGGCCGGTCGTGACCATCCGGATCGGCTCGACCGTCCGTTCCTGCTCCCCAGCGCCCCGGTCCGGGTAGTGGAATCGAACGCGCACCCCGTCCCGGCAGGCCCGGGCGAGCGTCACCAGCAGTTCCGCGTCGATCTCGGCGACCGGGCCGATGAGGGTGTCGGTGGAGCCGTGCACCGCCCGCACCTCGGCACGGAGCCGCGACGGCATCACCTGGTCGAGCTTCGTGAGCGCCCGCAACGCCGCCTCGCTCGCCCCGGCGACAGTGCCTCCGGAGGCGAGCCGCAGCGAGACCGCCGTGGCGATCGCCTCCTCGTCGTCGAGGAGCAGCGGCGGCAGCCGGGTGCCCGCGCCGAGTTGATAGCCGCCGCCGACGCCCGACACCGCGTGCACGGGGTAGCCGAGCGTCCGCAGCCGCTGCACGTCACGGCGCACGCAACGGCCGGTGACCCCCAGCTCGGCGGCGAGCTCGGCGGCCGTCCAGGACAGTCGTCGTTGCAGGAGCGCCAGCAGGCGCAGCACCCGCTCTGTCGTCGCCTCGACTGTCACTCGTCGATCGTTGCACGGATAGCGGAACAACCCTGTCCGCTATCCGCGAGAGGCTGGGATCATGACCGACCAGATCAGGAAGAAGGGATCCGCCGTGACCCGCGACGTCCAGATCACGTTCGACTGCGCCGACCCGGCCGGGTTGGCGACGTTCTGGGCCGAGGTGCTCGGCTATCAGGTGCAGGCCCCACCCGGAGACTTCGAGACGTGGGACCAGGCGCTGGAGGCGATGGGTGTGCCGCCGGAGAACCGCAACGACGCGTCGGCGGTGGTGGACCCCGAAGGTTCACGGCCACGGCTGTTCTTCCAGCGGGTGCCGGAGCACAAGCAGGTGAAGAACCGCGTCCACCTCGACGTACGCGCGGCCCCGGGGTTGGAGGGTGACGAGCGGATGGCGGCCCTGGAGGCGGAGGCCGAACGGCTCGTCCCGCATGGCGCCAAGCGGCTCAGTCGGCACGAGCCCGCTCCCCCGCTGGGCGCCGGTCATCTCATCATGGCCGACCCCGAGGGCAACGAGTTCTGCCTCGACTGATCGGGCGTTCGCCCAGCTCACTGCCGCACTGGCCGGGCGTCATGCGAACATGTGTACGTGTCGCCCGGCGCCAGCATCCTGCACGCCGACCTGGACGCGTTCTACGCGTCGGTCGAGCAGCGTGACGACCCGCGCCTGCGTGGGCGGCCGGTGATCGTCGGGGGCGGCGTGGTGCTCGCGGCCAGCTACGAGGCGAAGGCGCGGGGCGTACGCAGCGCGATGGGCGGCCAGCAGGCGCGTCGCCTCTGCCCGGATGCGATCGTCGTGCCGCCCCGGATGTCGGCGTACACGGCGGCGAGCCGCGCGGTCTTCGAGATCTTCCGGCAGACCACGCCGCTGGTCGAAGGGCTCTCCATCGACGAGGCGTTCCTCGACGTGGGTGGCCTGCGGCGGCTGGTCGGGCCACCGGCCGAGATCGCCGAGCGGCTGCGCCGGGAGGTCCGCGACCAGGTCCACCTGCCGATCACTGTGGGTGTGGCCCGCACGAAGTTCCTGGCCAAGGTGGCCAGCGGGGTGGCCAAGCCGGACGGCCTGCTGGTGGTCGCACCGGACGCCGAACTGGCGTTCCTGCACCCGCTGCCGGTGGAACGACTCTGGGGCGTCGGCCCGGTCACCGCCAGCAAGCTGCGGGAACGCCGGATCCGCACCGTCGGGGAGGTGGCCCGCCTCGGCGAGGCGGCGCTGGTGTCGCTGCTCGGGTCGGGCGCCGGACGGCACCTGCACGCGCTGGCACACAATCGCGACCCCCGGGCGGTGCAGGTCGGGCGGCGGCGCGGTTCGATGGGCGCGCAGCACGCGCTGAGTCGCACCCCGCACGCCGTGACGGAGTTGGACGCCATCCTCGCCGGGCTGGTCGACCGGGTCAGCCGGCGGATGCGGGCGGCCGGGCGGTCCGGGCGCACAGTGGTGTTGCGGTTGCGCTTCGGCGACTACACCCGCGCGACCCGCTCGCACACGGTGGGCAAGGCGACGGCGGACACGACGCCGCTGCTCGCCGCCGCGCGTGCGCTGCTGCGCGCCGCGCTGCCCGAGATCGATCGCCGTGGTGTCACACTGATCGGTGTCTCGGTGAGCAACCTCGACGACAACCCGGTGCAGCCGGAGCTGCCGTTCCAGCCGGACCCAGGGTCCGATCTGGACGCCGCCGTGGACGCGGTCCGCGACCGCTTCGGATCAGCGGCGCTCACCCGGGCGGTGTTGCTCGGCCGGGAGCCGGGCGTGGAGATGCCGCTACTGCCGGACTGACCGATACGCGTGCGCTGTCCGCGGCCGAGCTGCGACCAGAGACACATCACAGCAGGTCGGCGGTTTAGCCGGCGGCTGACGGGTGACCCTTGGGGGGTACAGCCTGACGAGGGGGGCCCACCATGTCCGACGACACCAGCAACCGACCGAGCCGCAACGCCGAGCGTCCGCACGACGTGACCGACCCGTTGCTCTGGCAGTTGGCGATCGACGTGCTGAGCGCGCACGAGCCGGACGACGAGGGCCAGTGCCGCAACCTCCAGTGCGCCGGGCAGTCCTGGCCGTGCACGGCCCGCACCGGTGCCGAGCACTCACTGCGACTGGCCCGCAGCACACCCAGCTCGGGCGAGCTGACCGTCGACGCAACCGACAGCGACGACGTCGACACGAATGGCCGCCGCGACGCTGCGGTGCCGGCCCCCCGCTGGGGCTGGAACGCCGGCCCGGTGGCATCGCACCGGGGGTCGAAGGCCGCCTCCGCGGCGTGACGGGGCACCGACAACTGAACTGACCCGCACCACGGGCGAACGCTCGGCCGTTGATTCGGCCGAGCGTTCAGCTGTCGTGGCGGAGCCAGGCCACGATGCGGCGCAGCAGCTCCTGATGCCCCGGGGACTCGTACGACCGGACGTCGTGGCCGAGCGCGTTGTAGACGATGCGGCTGTTCCCGGCAGTGCGCGCCCAGACCAGCGGGTGGGCGTCGCCGCCCTCGTCGTGGACGTAGAGGGGCTCGATGTCGAGGCCGTCGACCAGTGCCAGGTCCGTGTAGCGCTCGTCGTGAACCTCGAAGTCCCCGAGGCCGGCGCTGATCGGGTGTTCGACACCGCTGCGCCGAACGAGGCTCGGGCCGATCGGCGGGTGGAAGGTCCGGCCGTGGGCCCAGGCCGCGCCGACCGTGGAACGCCAGCTCGCCAGGTGGGGAAACGCGATCGTCGCACTGTGCACGGCGAGCAGGCTGCCGCCACGGGCAAGGAAGTCGTCGAGGATGCGGGCGAAGGTCTCGTCCTCGGGGATCGGGATGGTGCGGTCCGCGCTCGCGTTCACCACCAGCAGACGCGCGCCGTCGAGTGCGGCGTCGAGCTGGTCAACGGATGTCACAACCGCGACCGCACCCTCGTCGCCGATCAGCCTGGCCAGCGTGGCGCTGGTTTCGGCAAGCGGGTGCCAGGGGTCGGCGTGCGGCCCCTCCCCGCTGAAGATCACAGTGTCGACAGCCATGCCGGCGCTCCGCTCAACATTTGGATAATTTTCGAAATCACGAAATCAAAGCTAGCATGGCGTCCATGAGAGCCCTGCACCATCCCGATCTCGCCTCGGTCGACCTGGCCACCCTGCTCGGCGCCCTCGCCGACCCGGTGCGCCTCAGCGTCGTACGACAGTTGGCGCAGGCAGGCGGTGTCGTCTGCGGCGAATTCGACGCGTTGTCCGAGGTGAGCATCTCCACGCTCTCGCATCACCTGAAGGTTCTGCGGGCCGCCGGCGTCCTCCGTGTCACGCCGAACGGCAGGTTCCGTCGCCACGAGTTGCGCGCCGACGAGATCGACGACCGGTTCCCGGGCGTCCTTCCCGCGATCGTCGCCAACCTCGACGTGGCTGAGCGAGTGGGAGTGCCCGCATGACCGGCGCCACCGGGCAGCACCGGCCGAGCACGCTGGGCCTGTCCGCCGACGAGGTGCTGAGCACGACCCGCGCCGTCCGCAAACGTCTCGACCTGGGACGCCCGGTCCCCCGCGACGTGGTCGAGGACTGTCTGCGCATCGCGCTTCAGGCACCCAGTGGCCGCAACAGGCAGCGCTGGGACTTCGTCTTCGTGGAGGACCGCAGGACCCGCGCGGCCGTCGCCCGACTGTGGCGACTCGGTCTGATGGCGCCACCACCGGCGTCGGGCGGCACCGGGCCGGCCTTCAGCCGGATGGACTTCGCCTCCGAGCAGTGGGGTCGGATCGCCGGCAGTCTGGCGCACCTGGCGGACCATCTGCACGACGTGCCGTTGCTGCTCATCCCCTGTCTACGCGTCGAGTCACGCGCCGAACTGGACAGCGTGCGCGGGCAGGCGGGGGCTTGGGGTTCGGTCATTCCGGCGTTCTGGAGCTTCATGCTGGCCGCTCGGGAACGCGGGCTCGGCACCGCGTGGACCACAAGCCATCTCAGCTATGAGCGGGAGATGGCCGAGTTACTCGGCATCCCCTACGACACGGTCGTGCAGGTCGCCCTCACTCCGGTGGCGTACACCCTGGGCACCGACTTCAAGCCCGGTCCGCGAGCCGACGCGGACGCGTTCGCCCACTGGGACCGCTGGTAGCGAATTGACGTTCGAGCAAGAAACGGTAGATCGACAGTCGCGATGCTCCTGAGCATGCCGGGTTGACCCGAGCAGCCAAGCCCGCCCAGGAGGAGAGCATGCCGATCCATCGAAGCAACATCGGCCGCCGCAGCGCCGCCACCATCCTCGCGACCGTCCTCGCCAGCGCCGGCCTGGCCCTGGCCGCGCCGACCGCCGCGCAGGCGGCCACCACCTGCACCAGCCTGACCTACTACAACGTCGGTGGTTACCCGGGTGGTGCGGAGATGCACGTGCCCACCGTCGGCTGGCAGGACAGGAACAAGACCTGCTACCTGAAGTACGGCAACTCCAACAGCGCGGTCAAGGTGTTGCAGGAGGCGCTGAACAACTGTTACTCCCAGTCCCTGCGGCTCGACGGCCAGTACGGCACCAACACCCGCAACGCCGTCTTGTACGCACAGCGCCAGATCAACGACACCTGGTCGTGGGCGAACATCGCCGAAGACGGCGAGTACGGCCCGCAGACCCGGGCGTGGATGGGCTTCGCGATCTTCGGGGTCAACGGTGGTCCGGTCATCCCGAACGTCTGCTACTACCCGGGCTGATCCGCGCGACGGCGCCGGCTGGAATCCCCCGTTGGATTCCGGCCGGCGCCGTCGTGGCGTCTCCGGTCCCTCCCCGCACCGGAGACGCCGGCCCTCAGCAGACCCGTACGGCCTCGATGCGCTGGTTCCAGGTGCCGCCGATCGCTGCCGAGTCGTACGCCAGGTTCGCCCGGTAGCCGTAGGCGTGCTGGTAGCCGAGGAGCCCGGTGGCATTGGCGTTGTCCCAGAAGGTGGAGACGGTGCCGGATGCCCGGTTGTTCTTGATCGACTGGGTCCTGTTGCGGAAGTACGAGGGCAGCGTGACGTCGTTACAGCCGTTGTACGGCCCGTCGAGGTAGAACACGTCACCAGTGAAGTTGGTACCGGCGTAGAGGCAGAGCAGGTTCGTGGTGCAGGGGTAGTTGGCGGCCTGGGCCGGGCTCGGGGCGACGCCGAGCGCCGCGGTCAGGGTGACCGCGGCAACCAGGGCGGACGTGAGCCGTCGCCGAATGTTTCGCACGTGAGTGACCTCCGGGTCTCGTCACGACCGACGCGGCCGTGAGTCGAGTTGCCGACATCGGATTGAGAGATGTCGTTGTGCCTACGATGATCTGCGCGGTAGGTCGACGGATTCCTGCCGGAACCTCAATCCGGCGGTGTCAGCCGGCTTGGCCGACCGGCGGCACGGGGGCGAGCGGCGGTTCATGGAGATTCGGATCCTCGGGCCAGTCGAGGTGTGGACGGACGGCCAGCTGATCGACGCGGGAGCCGCTCGGCAACGCGCCGTCCTCGCCGCGCTGGCGGTGGACGTGGGCCGGCCGGTTCGCGCGGAATCCCTGGTGGATCGCGTCTGGGGTGACGACCCGCCGCCCCGGGTTCGGCACAACCTGCACGTCTACCTCGCCCGGATCCGTCGGGTGCTGACCGCCGCCGGGGCGCCGGACGCGCTGGTCCGCCGCTCCGGCGGGTACCTGCTCGACCTACCGCCGGAGACGGTCGACGGGCAGCACTTCGACGCGCTGCGCCAGCGGGCCGATGAGCTGGCCGACGACGACCCGGACCGGGCGGAGCTGCTACGCCGGGCGATGACCCTGTGGCGCGGCGAGCCGCTGGCCGGCCTGCCCGGCGAGTGGGCGGCCCGGATCCGGCAGGACTGGCACCGCCGGCACACCGACACAGTCGTGCAGTGGGCCCGCAGCCTGCTTCGCCGGGGTGAGCCGGATGCCGTGATCGACCCGTTGACGAAGCTCGCCGACGACCACCCGCTCGACGAACCGGTCGCCGCCGCGTTGTTGCACGCGTTGGCCGCCGCCGGACGGGGGGCACAGGCGCTGGCGTACTACGCCCGCCTCAGGGAGCGGTTGGCCGATGCGCTCGGCGCGGACCCCAGCGCCGAACTTCGCCAGCTGCACCAGGCCATCCTGCGCGGTGAGATCACCGTGCCGACGTCCCGCGCCGAACCCACTCCGACACCCGGCGCGGCCGGTCCCGTCGCGCGGTCGACCCCAGCCCACCCGGTCCCGGCGCAGTTGCCCTCGGACATCCGGGGCTTCGCGGGACGGGAGGCGGAGCTGGTCCGACTGAACGCCCTGCGGACGAATGCCGAGGCGCATCCCGGCGCGGTGCCGGTGGCGGTTATCTCCGGGCTGGCCGGGGTGGGCAAGACGGCGCTGGCCGTGCACTGGGCGCACCGGGTGGTCGAGAGTTTCCCCGACGGGCAGCTCTACGCCAACCTGGAGGGCTACAGCCACAGCGGCGTGGGGCGCAGCGCGGAGCAGGTGGTGCGCGGCTTCTTGACGGCGCTCGGTGTGTCGCCCCGGGAACTGCCGTTCGACCCGCAGGAGCAGACAGCGCTGTATCGCAGCCTGCTGGCCGGCCGACGGATGCTGATACTGCTGGACAACGCCCGCGACGCCACGCAGGTCCGGCCGCTGCTGCCCGGGTCCGCCCACTGCCTGGTGCTGGTGACGAGCCGGGACCGGCTGACCGGGCTGGTGGCCACCGAGGGCGCCGAGCCGATGGTGCTGGATCTGCTCACCGCCGTTGACGCGGCGGCTCTGCTGCACGCGCGGATCGGGGTGCGGGCCGAGAGGGAACGCGCCGCCATCGGCGAGCTGGTCGGGCTCTGTGATCGGCTGCCGTTGGCACTGGTCGTGGTGGCGGCCCGGGCGGTGGTCCGGCCTCAGCTCTCCCTGGCCGAGCTGGGCGCGCAGTTGCGCACCGACGGGGGGCTGGACGGGCTGGACGCGGGCGACCACGCCAGCAGCGTGCGGACGGCGCTGTCCTGGTCGTACCGCCTGCTGACCGAGTCGACCGCCCGGCTGTTCCGGCTGGTCGGCGGCAGCACGGACGTGACACTCAGTACGGCGGCCGGGGCCAGCCTCGCCGGCGTCGAGCGCCGCCAGGTCCGGACGGCGTTCGCCGAACTCGCCGACGCGCACCTGGTGCTCGAGCGTGGCCCGGACCGGTACGGAATGCACGATCTGCTGCGGGCCTTCGCGGCCGAACTCTCCGACGAGCATGACCCGACCGGCGACCGGGCGCAGGCGCGGGGACGGCTCTTCGATCACTACCTGCACACCGCGCACGCTGCTGCCGTGCTGCTCCACCCGCACTGGGACCCGATCGCGCTGCCACCGGCCGTTGGCGGGGTCCGGCCGGAGAAGATCAGCGATCACGACGAGGCGGCGGTGTGGTTCACCCGGGAGCGTGAGGTGCTGATCGCACTGGTCGAGCGGTGCGCGGCCAGTGGGTTCGAACGGCACGCCTGGCAACTGGCCTGGAGTTTGACCATCTTTCTGGATCGGCAGGGTGGCTGGCACGACCAGTTGGCGGTGCAGCGTACGGCGCTGGTCGCCGCGCGCCGCAGCGGCGACCCGGCCGGGCAGGCACACGCGCACCGCAGTCTGGCCCGGGCCCAGGCTCGGCTGGGCCGACTCGACGAGGCGCCCGGTCAGCTCCAGCGCGCCCTGGAGCTGTTCCAGGGCCTCGACGACCCGGCCAACCAGGCGCACACCTGTCTGGACCTGGCCGAGATGGCCGACCGGCAGGGTCGGCGCGCGGAGGTCGTCGAGCACGCGGAGGTGGCGCTGGCGTTGTACCGGATGGCCGGGCACCGGTACGGGCAGGCGATGGCGTTGAACGCGATCGGTTGGTACCGCGCCCAACTGAGTGAGCACGACGCGGCGATCGAGGCGTGTCGGCAGGGCTTGGCACTGTTGCGGGAGTTCGACGACCGCCAGGGTCAGGCAGCGACCTGGGACACCCTCGGGTACGCGCAGCACCGCGCCGGTCGACCGGCGGAGGCGGTCGGCTCGTACCGGCACGCGGTGGAGCTGTACCGGGAGTTCCGGGACCGGTACTACGAGGCGGACACGCTCGGGCACCTGGCCGAGGCGCAGGCCGAGGCCGGCGACACGGCCGGGGCTGCCCGAAGCTGGCGGAGGGCGTTGAGCCTCCTCGACGACCTCGGGCACCCGGACGCGGAACGCATCCGTGGTCGGCTCGCCGACACCGACACCGACACCGACACCGACGGACCGTGACCGGCCGGCGGGGCCCGCTGTTCGGGGCGGCCCGCCGGCCGGGACAGGCCAGCTACAGGGTGCGCGCCAGCCGGTCGGCGAGCGTCCGGGTGAAGCGGGCCGGGTCGGTCAGCTCCCCGCCCTCGGCGAGCACCGCCAGGCCGTAGAGCAGCTCGGCGGTCTCGGTCAGGGCGGCGGAGTCGCTGCCCTGCTCGTGGGCCTTACGCAGCCCGGACACCAGCGGGTGGCCGGGGTTGATCTCCAGGATCCGCTTGGTCGTGGGGATCTCGTGCCCCATCGCCCGGTACATCTTCTCCAGGGTCGGGGTGAGGTCGTGGGCGTCGCCGACGACGCAGGCCGGTGAGGTGGTCAGCCGCGACGACAGGCGGACCTCCCGGACGCTGTCGGTGAGGGTGGTCCCCAGCCAGTCGACCAGCGCCGCGAACTCCTGTCGCTGCTGCTCGCGCTCGGCCTCGGCCTGCTGCTTCTCCTCGTCGGTGTCCAGGTCGATCTCGCCCTTGGCGATGGAGCGCAGCGGCCGACCGTCGTACGTGCCGACCCGCTCCACCCACACCTCGTCGACCTGGTCGGTGAGCAGCAGCACCTCGTGGCCCTTGGCCCGGAACGCCTCCAGGTGCGGAGAGTTCTCGATGGCGGCCCGGGACTCGCCGGTGGCGTACCAGATGTCGCTCTGGCCGTCCTTCATCCGCGACACATAGCCGGCCAGGTCGGTGGGCTCGGCCGGGTCGTTGGTGGAGGCCGCCGACAGGATTTCCAGCAGGGTGTCCCGGTTGTCGGTGTCGTCGATCAGCCCTTCCTTGACCACCGCGCCGAACTCGGTCCAGAAAGTGCGGTAGCGCTCGGCGTGGTTGGCCTTGAGGTCCTTGACCGTGGCGAGGACCTTCTTGACCAGGCGGCGGCGGACGATCTGGATCTGCCGGTCCTGCTGGAGGATCTCCCGGGAGATGTTCAGCGACAGGTCGTGCGCGTCGACCACACCCTTGACGAAGCGCAGGTAGGTCGGGACCAGCGCCTCGCAGTCGTCCATGATGAAGACGCGCTTGACGTAGAGCTGGACGCCACGGCGGCCCTGCGGGGAGAACAGGTCCAGGGGGGCGTGGCTGGGCAGGAAGAGCAGCGCCTCGTACTCGAAGGTGCCCTCGCCCTTCATGTGCACGACCTCGAGCGGGTCGGCCCAGTCGTGGCTGACGTGCTTGTAGAACTCGTTGTACTCGGCGGCGTCGACCTCGTCGCGGGGCCGCGCCCAGAGCGCCTTCATCGAGTTGAGGGTCTGCACCTCGCGGGTGGCGGCCTCGCCGTCGGCGCCGGGGCGTTCGACGCTCATCCGGATCGGCCAGGCGATGAAGTCGGAGTAGCGCTTGACGATCTCGCGGATGGTCCACTCGGCGGTGTAGTCGTGCAGGTTGTCCTCGGTGTCGGCCGGCTTGAGGTGCAGGGTCACAGTGGTGCCCTGCGGCGCCTCGTCGACCGCCTCGATCGAGTACGTGCCCTCGCCGGTGGACTCCCAGCGGGTGCCGCCGGTCTCGCCGGCCTTGCTGGTCAGCAGGGTGACCCGGTCGGCGACCATGAACGCGGCGTAGAAGCCGACGCCGAACTGGCCGATGAGGTCCTGCGAGGTGTGGGCGTCGGCGGATTCGCGCAGCTGGCGCAGCAGCTCGGCGGTGCCCGACTTGGCGATCGTGCCGATCAGCTGGACGACCTCGTCGCGGGTCATCCCGATGCCGTTGTCCCGAACGGTGAGGGTGCGGGCGTCGCGGTCGATCTCCAGGGCGACGTGCAGGTCGTCGGTGTCGGCGACGAGGTCCTTGTCGACGAGGGTGGCCAGCCGGAGCTTGTCCAGTGCGTCGGACGCGTTCGAGATGAGTTCCCGCAGGAAGACGTCCTTGTTCGAATAGATCGAGTGGACCACCAACTGGAGGAGCTGACGCGCCTCGGCCTGGAACTCCAACGTTTCGGCCTGGTTGCTCACACCGTCTCCCATCTCGGCTCGTACGGAGGTTCGCGGAAAGGATACGAGTCGTCACCGGTCCGGCTGTGGCCGCGTCCGGGTCGTATTCCCGATTCGATCGCCCACCCTCGTGAGATAGCTGACTTTGCCTAACAGAAGTCAGGTCGGATAGCGTGGCGGCCATGAAGATCGCTGGAAGCACCGCCCTCGTCACCGGCGCCAACCGTGGCCTCGGCCGACACCTGGCCGCCGAACTCCTCGCCCGGGGCGCCACCGTCTACGCCGGCGCCCGCAACCCCGACAGCGTCGACCTGCCAGGCGTGACGCCGGTACGGCTGGACATCACCGATCCCGCCTCGGTGGCCGCCGCCGCGAAGCTGGCCGGCGGCGTGAACCTGCTGGTCAACAACGCCGGCATCGACACCCGGACCGATCTCCTCGACGGCGACCTGGACCTCGCCCGGCTGGAGCTGGAGACCCACTACCTCGGCACCCTGTCGACGATCCGGGCGTTCGCGCCGGTCATCGCCGGCAACGGCGGCGGGACGATCCTCAACGTGCTCTCCGTGCTGTCCTGGTTCGGCTCCCCGACCCACGCGGCCTACAGCGTCGCCAAGTCCGCCGAGTGGGCGATGACCAACGTGCTGCGTGTCCAACTCGCCGACCGGGGCGTCCGGGTCTCCGGACTGCACGTCGGCTACCTGGACACCGACATGGCCGCCGACATCACCGGCCCGAAGTCCGACCCGGCGGCGATCGCCCGCATCGGCGTGGACGGCGTCGAGGCCGACGCGTACGAGATCCTCGCCGACGACCTCAGCCGCCAGGTGCAGGCCGGGCTGGCCGGCGGCGTCGCCGCGCTCTACCCCCAGCTCCCCTGACCCAGGACGCCACGGGCCGCCACCGGGAAGACCGGTGGCGGCCCGTTCTCGGGTACGCGGTCAGCTCGCCTGCAACGTCACGTCGTCGACCACGAAGCTGGTCTGCAACGACGAGTCCTCGGTGCCGGCGAACCGCAGCGTCACCGTCTGCCCGGCGAACCCGGCCACGTTGAAGCTGCGCTGCACGTAACCGGAGGCGGCGTTGAGATTCGAGTACGTCGCCAGCGTGGTCGAACCCACCTGCACGGTGAGCCGGTCGTACGCCGTGGAGCTGGTGGTCTCGGCGGTGTCGATGTGCAGCCAGAACGACAGCGTGTACGTGGCGCAACCGGCCGGCAGGGTCACCGACTGCGACAGGCTCTCGGTGCTGGTGCCGCCGTTCCCGTTGAGCCACGCCTTGTACGACCCGGTCCGGGCCGGCTGGCCGCTGGCGTTGGTGATCACGCCGGAGGACGCGGTCCACGGCGTGCTGCCGCTCTCGAAGCCGCCGTTTCCGACCACCTGACCGCCGGTGCAGGTCGGGGTGCCGCCGCCCACGGCGAGCTGCCACAGCGCGTACGCGACACCGTCGGCCGCCCGGTTCAGCACTGTGGCGCTGACGTTGGCGGTGGTGTCACAGGACCTGTGGTAGCACGGGTCGTACGCCGAGTTGGCGGTGCCGCCCCACTTGGCCGCCTGGGAGCTGGTCTTGCGGGCGCTGGCGCCGGCGGCGTAGCCCGAGGTGGGGATGCCGGCCTGCTGGAAGTAGTAGTCGTCGGAGCGGCCCTGGCCCTCGACGTTCTCCTCCGGCTGCAGACCCAACGAGTCCCAGTACGCCTTCAGCGGCGCCGCAGTGCTCGACGTGACCCGGTTGATGAAGTAGCCGCCGTTGACCGAGCCGACCATGTCGAAGTTGTAGTAGCCCTTGATGTAGCCGCGCTGGGTGGCGCTGAGCGAGTTGACATAGAACCGGGAGCCGTTGAGCCCCTGCTCCTCGTCGGTCCACCAGGCGAACCGCACCCGCTTGGTCATGGTCGGGTTCTGCGCGGCCAGGACCAGCGCGTTCTCCAGCAGGGTCGACGAGCCGGTGGCGTTGTCGTTGATGCCCGGACCGGCCGAGACGCCGTCCAGGTGCGCGCCGAACATGACCACCTGGTCGGCGGGGCCGCCGGGCCACTCGGCGATGAGGTTGTTCGAGGGGTACCTGCAACTGGAGCAGTACTGCTCACTGACGGTGTAGCCGGCCGACTGGAGCCTGGTCTTGACGTAGCTGAGCGAGGCGGTGTAGCCGGCCGAGCCGGCCCGTCGGTTGCCACCGTTGCTGGTGGCGATGGCGTTGAACTGGGTCAGGTGCGCCTGGACGTTGGTGACGGAGATGTCCGGTGCTGCCAACGCGGCGGCGGACGCGGCGATCGGCCGGGTCAGCGTCGTCGCGGTCGGAGGTGACGCGGTCGCCGGCTGGGTGGCCAGCGTCACCGTCATCCCGGCGAACACGGCGAGCGCGACTCCCGCGCTCAGCGTTCTGCCTCTCATGGGGGCTCCTCGGGGTTGGAGAGATACCCGAGACAATTACAGATATCGATCTATTGGGCATCGGTCGTTCGTCCCGAACCGCCGCCGGTTCGACTGTGGGTACCGGCGTCAGCACAGGTGAGTAGAGGTGCCAGGATGGGTAGGTAACGCGGCAGGGGTCGTCGGGCCCGGAACGGGGGCTTGCGATGGGGTCGGATCGAGCGTGACACGACCCAGCAGTGACCTGTTCCTCGGGGGCGGCGACACCGGGCGGTTGATGGCGGAGCTGGACTGGGCCCGCACCCCGCTCGGCCCGGTCGACGGGTGGCCGCAGAGCCTGCGCTCCGCCGTTCGGATGGTGCTCTCCTCCCGGTACCCGATGCTGCTGCTCTGGGGCGACGGCTTCTCCCAGCTCTACAACGACGCGTACTCCGGGCTGATCGGCGACAAGCATCCCGCCGCGCTCGGCGACGACGTGCGGGTGACCCTGGCCGAGGGCTGGGACGTGCTCGCCCCGCTGATCGAGGAGGCCATGGCGACCGGGGTGGCCAGCTGGGTCCCCGCGCTGCAACTGCTGCTGGAGCGGGCCGGCTACCGCGAGGAGGCTTACTTCAGCGTCTCGCACGCCCCGGCCCGCGACGACGACGGCCACACCGTCGGTGTGCTGACCGTGTGCAGCGAGGTCACCCAGCAGGTGGTCGGCGAACGCCGGCTCCGTCTCCTGCGCGACCTGTCCGTTCTCGGCGACGGGCGCACCGTCGACGTGGACGCCACCGCCGCCCGGCTGATCGACGTGATCGACGGCCATCCCCTGGACGTGCCGTTCGCCGCCATCTACCTGCGCGACGGCACGGCGCTGCGACGGGTCGCCTGCACCGGCGGCGACCAGGGGCACGCTCAGGCCCTGCCGGACGCCGTCGAGCTGACCGACCCGGGCCCGTCCGCGTACGCCTGGGGGTTGGCGGACGCCGCCGAGGGCCGGGCGACCCAGGTGACCGACGTCGCCGACCGGCTGCCACTGCCCGCCGGCCCGTGGGACGACCCGGTCCGCACCGCGCTGGCGCTGCCGCTGCCCTCCGCCGACGAGGATCAGCCGCTCGGCGTGCTGCTCGCGGGGGTCAGCCCCAGCCGCGGGCTCGACGAGGCGTACCACTCCTTCCACCAGCTCCTCGCCCAGCAGATCTCGGTGGCGTTGCGCAACGCCCAGGAGTACGAGGAGGAGCGGCGCCGGGTCGAGGCGATGGCGGAACTGGACCGGGTCAAGACCGACTTCTTCGCCAACGTCAGCCACGAGTTCCGTACCCCGTTGACCCTCATCCTCGGCCCGCTGACCGACGCCCTCACCGACGCCACCGCGCCGCTGGCAGCGGTGCAGCGGGATCGGGTGGAGACCGGCTGGCGTAACGCCACCCGACTGTTGACGCTCGTCAACAGTCTGCTCACCTTCTCCAGCCTGGAGGCCGGGCGCGCGCGCAGCGACGCCCGGGTGGTCGACCTGGCCGCGCTGACCGCCGAGCTCGCCGGGGTGTTCCGGGCCGCCGTCGAGCGGGCCGGGCTGACCCTGGAGGTGAGCTGCCCACCGCTGCCCCGGCCGGTCGCGGTCGACCCGGTCAACTGGGAACGCATCGTCACGAACCTGCTCTCCAACGCCCTGAAGTACACCTTCATCGGCCGCATCCGGGTCACGCTCGACGCCGACGACGAGGAGGTACGCCTCACCGTCGCCGACACCGGTATCGGCATCGCCGAACGGGACCTGCCCAAACTCTTCGAACGCTTTCACCGGGTGCGGGGCGCCCGCTCGCGCAGTCACGAGGGCACGGGCATCGGCCTGGCCCTGGTGCACGAGTTGGCCCGGCTGGAGGGCGGCGGCGTTCGAGCGACCAGCCAGGTGGGTGTCGGCAGCAGGTTCACCGTGACGCTGCCCTGGTCGGCGGCGCATCGCACCCCGGTCACCGGGCCGGCGGTGGACGGGCGGGGCGACGCGGCCCGCGCCGCCGTCGAGGAGGCGATGGGCTGGCTCACCGAACCCGACGACGCACTGGCCGAGCCCGATCCCGAGTCCGGGCCGACCATGGACGAGCTGGCCGGGGCCCGGATCCTGCTCGCCGACGACAACGCCGACATGCGGGCGTACCTCACCCGGCTGCTCACCGGGCAGGGCTGGCGGGTGCGGGCCGTCACCGACGGCCGGCAGGCCCTCGACGAGATCCAGCGCGACCTGCCGGACCTGGTCCTGACCGACGTGATGATGCCGGTACTCGACGGCTTCGACCTGGTACGCCGGCTGCGCGCGGACCCGGCGACCCGGACGCTGCCGGTGCTGGTGCTCTCCGCCCGTGCCGGCGGGGAGGCCAGCGTGGAGGGCTTGAGCCTCGGCGCCGACGACTACCTGGTCAAACCCTTCGCCGCGGCCGAGCTGATCGCCCGGATCCGAGCCAGCATCCGCCGGGCCCGCGACCGTACCCCGGCGGCGGCAGTCGGCGGCGACCCGGCGACGATCGCTGCCGCAGCGCCGTCGGCGCGACCCGCCCCGACCGGCCTCGGCCCGCCGGCCCCGGCGGTCGGACCCGTCCGCGACACTGCCGTGGTCGCGGAGGCGCCGGACGGGCTGGGCGACCTCCTGGACGTCGGATGGACGTACCCGTCCGCACCCACCTCGGCCGCGGCGATGCGTGGGGACGTCCGGGGCGCACTCGGCGACCTGGGCGTCGACCCGGACGTGCTGGAAGATCTCCTGCTCGCCGCCTCCGAGGCCGTGAACAACGCCGTCGAGCACGCGCAGCGGCCCAGCCGCCCGGAGGTGCGTGTGCGCGTCCGGGTGGGTGGCGGCCTGGTCCGGATCTCGGTACGGGACTTCGGCACCTGGCGGGACCGCCGGCCGGCGATGGACCGGGGACGCGGCGCGCTGCTGATGAACGCCTACGGCGACGTACGGCTGGTCTCCACCGCCGAGGGTACGACGGTGACCATCGAGCGCCGGCTGGCCTGAGCGCCGGCAGCGCGTCAGAGTCGGCGGCCGCTGCCGTCGCGGGCGATGATGCCGTCCAGCCGCTCCCCCGGCTCGAGCTGAGCCGGGTCGAACCAGAAGATCATCACCTGCTTGTCGGCACTCCAGCGCACCAGCCGGGCGTCGACCTGCCGACCGTCGACGGTGCCGGTGATCCGTTCGGCGGGGCCGACGAAGTAGCCGAAGGTGGGCACCGGTGCGGCGGAGCCCTCGTCGTAGCCGATCTGGTGGAACCCGGCGCGACGGTCGCTGCCGTCGACGTCGTTGACCAGGATGTCGGTGGTCAACGAGCCGTCCGCGGCCTGGCGACCCGCGGCCAGTCCGATGGACACCTTGGGTGCGCCGGGCACGGACACCGGGACGAAGTAGTAGACCCGACGCTCGGTGCCGTGCCGCACCCCGCTGTCGACAATCTGGCCCATTGGCTTCGGTGGTGGCTCGTCGCGGGCCACCGTCGGCGGTGGCGTGGGGTCCGGCCACTTCTCCGGCATCGGCGAGACACCTACCGACGGCGGTGCGACGGCGACCGGCGGTGGGCGTTCGGTCGGCGCCGGGTCGCCCGGCCCGGACGCTCCCACCGCCACCACGACGACCACGGCGGCCAGGCCGGTCGCGAGCGTCGCCGCCCCGGCTCCGGCGACGCGTCGACGGGTACGCAACCGACGTCCCTCGCGCATCACGGCGGCCAGATCGAGCACGGCGTCGGGGCGCTCGGTCGCCCGCATGGCGTGGCGGAGCCGTTCCAGCTCGCTCATCGGCGCGCCTCCTCATCGGCCGTGCGCGGCGCCGCGCTCCGCAACTTCTCCAGGGCTCGCGAGCTGGTGCTCTTGACCGTGCCGAGGGAAACGGAGAGTTCCCGGGCCACCTGCGCCTCCGGCAGGTCGAAGTAGTAGCGCAGGACGACGATGGCGCGCTCCCGGGGGCTGAGCGCACCGAGGATGGTGATCAACCAGCGCCGGGTCGCCACGTCGTCGGCCATGTCGCCACGCCGCTGCTCCGGCACCTCGTCGGTCGGGTACTCCCGCATCGGCCGTCGCCACCCGTCCACCAGATGGTTGACGAGCGTGCGGCGGGCGTAGGCGTAGGCGTCGTCGTCGTGGATCCGCGACCACGACGCGTAGGTGCGGACCAGGGCGGTCTGCGCGGCGTCCTCGGCCTGGTGGTGGTCGCCGGTCATCAGGAACGCGGCGTGCACCAGTCGCGCCGAGGCCGCCCGCGCGAACTCGACGAAATCCGCGTCACCCCGCGCCACCGCGAACCCTCCCCGTGCCACAGAGCTAGAGACGGGCGAGGGAGGCAAAAGGTTGAGCCCTGGGTCACATCAACTTTTCGCCACTGTCACCCGTCTTCTCCTCCGCGCCGCCGCCGAGCGACGCGCGAGGGGAGAGACATGTCGACGAAGGTTACCCGCCGCCGGGGTGCCGCCTGGATGGTGTCGCTGCTGGTGGTGGCGTTGCTCACCGGATGTGGCCAGCCGGCCGCCGGGCAACCCGCCACCGGACCGCTGCCCGGCGCGCCGGCGACACCTACCGGTCGGCCGAGCCGACCCCCCGAGGTCCGGCCCAGCTCCGCGCCCGTCATCCCGGTCAGCTACCCCGCCACCGGCGGTAACCGTTGGTCGGTGGCGCCCGGCGAGAAGTCGCCCGGACGCGCGACGAGCGGCCGGTTGCTGCGCTACCGGGTCGCCGTGGAGCGCGACATCCGGGGCCTGCCGGCGGCTGACATCGCCACGGCGATCACCACGACGCTCAACGACCCACGTGGGTGGACGGCGGGCGGGGCGTGGCGGTTGCGTCGGGTCGGCGCCGGCGAACCCACCGACTTCACCATCTACCTGGCGACGCCCGGCACCCGCGACACCCTCTGCCAGGACGTACCGGAGGGCTACACCTCCTGCCGCAACGGTGGCCGGGTCGTGCTCAACGTGGCGCGTTGGGTCAAGGGGGTGCCGGGTTACGGCGCCAGCCTGGACACCTACCGGCAGTACATGGTCAACCACGAGGTGGGGCACAAACTCGGGTACGGCCACGAGCGGTGCCCACGGCGGGGCCGTCCGGCGCCGGTGATGCAGCAGCAGACGCTCGGTCTGCACGGCTGCGCCGCGAACGCCTGGCCGTACCCGAATGGCGAGGTCCGCTACAGCGGGCCGGTCGGGGCGTACGACGACGAGATCCCCCGGCGGGAGGGCGCCTACTCGGCACACTGACCCGACGGCGGGTGGCCCGCCCTCAGGTTCGCCTGCGGCGCTCCTGTTCGATTCGCTCATCCAGCCGGCCCATCTCGTAGATGGCGTTGAGGCTGGTCGGCAACCGGCTGACGTTGTCCGGAACCGGGCCGGGATCCGGTGCCGGGCCGGAATCCGGTACGGGACCGGGGTCCGGCGTGGCGGCGGGAACCGGGGCCCGGCGGCGCAGGAGCAGCAGCGCCAGCAGCACGAGGACCGCCACGAGCAGCAGGTACGACACGGGTGGCCAGGCACTGCCTGTGGGGTTGGCGAGCGCGGGCGGGGCGGTCGGTGCGGGGGTGTCGCCGTCGCGCCAGGGCACGGAAGCCTCGCGGGTGCCGGTGCCCCCGCCAGCGGTACGGCGATCGGGGGCGGCGGGTGCGGGAACACCTCCCGCCGACCCGGCGGGCACGGGAACCACGATGGGCTCCACCGGGCTGGGCTGACCGGCAACCGGTGGCCGACTCGGCGTGGACACCCCCGTGGGGGTGGCGCTCGGCGTGGGAGTGGCACTCGGCGTGCCACCGCCGAGCAGGTCGTCGACGATCTGGCCGACGCCGCCGATGATGTCGCCGAGCGGATCAGAGGTGGCCGACGGGGACGGCGCGGGAACGAGGGCGAGGGTCAGCGCGAGGACGACGACGGTAGGCATGGAGCCACCTCCGATGTGCCGATATGCCACGCACCGTACCGCATCGTGGGACGGTGTGGGTGACACCGGCACACCGGGGCGGGGATGCCTCTGACGCTCACCCCCGCCTGCGGTGTCCCTGATGGTCAGACGGGCAGACCACCGACCTGGGTGGAGATCCACGATCGGATCGACGGCAGGTCGACGTAGATGGACGGGCCGGTGGCGCAGGTGGAGTTGTTGTTGCCGGCCCGACTCGTCGCGCCGATCAGGTTCCACACTCCGTTGACCCGGCGCACCTGCGGCCCGCCCGAGTCGCCGTAGCAGGCGCCCGAGTTGCCGTTGGTGTTGTTGGTGCAGATCTCGTACGGGCCGTTGATGCCGGAGCACCGACTGTCGGCCACGATGGACGTGTCCAGCTCGTTGGCCACGGCCGGCGCCGAACCGCAGCCCCGGGGAGCGCACGTCTGGCCCCAGCCGATGATCCGGGTGGCGGTGCCGACCGCACCGGAGGTGCTCGGGATCGGGGCCGGCGCGTACGTGACCGAGCTGGCCAGTTGCAGCAGCTTGACGTCGACGCTCGGGTGGTTGACCGCACGGGTCACCCGCACCACAGTGCCGCCGCTGGAGCGGTTGATGCTGCCCACCCGCACCGAGGACGGCGTCGAGCAGTGCTTGGCCGTGACCGCCCAGTTGCCCTTGATCAGGGTGCCGGTGCAGCCGGAGACGTAGACCATGAACGGGTAGTTCTCGGTGGCCGGCCGGCCACCGACCACCGTCGGGCCGATGTCCGAGGCGCCGATCCAGGTGTACGTCGTGCTGGCCGGCGCGGCCAGGCTGCCGGCGAACAGCGAGTTCACCCGGCTCGCCTCGGCCGCGCTGGGGTTCGCGTTGCGGCACGAGACCGGGGCGCTGCTGCCGGACATCAGGTCGGAGCAGAGGCCGGTACGCCGGTCCGGCAGGCCCAGGATGTGGCCGAGTTCGTGGGCGGCGATGCGGTTGCGGTCATAGCCCTGGTTGACGGCCGTGCGACCCATCCAGATCCGGCCGGAGCCGAGACCCGTCGGTTGCGCGCGGGGCCAGCCGTCGTCGACGTAGATGGTGATGCTGGCCGGGGTGCCGGCCAGGAGCCGGACGTTGCTGACCCGGCTGTTCCAGATCTGTGCCGCCTGGTCGAAGTTGGTACGGAACTCGCCGGTCCGGCTCGCGTCGTAGTAGACGGTCCGGACAGCGGCGGCCGGAGCGCCGGTGGCGAGCTGGACCCCGGCTGCCGCCAGGACCGCCACCAGCATGGCCAGCGCCGCACGTCTCAGTTGTCGTCGGAACATCACGCACTCCCCTGCTGTCGTCCGGCGGCCCATCGGTCACCGGGTCATCGATGCACGTAGATATTAATGTGACGGCGATCGATGTTCGGCATAGCGGAAGCGTCATACCGGCGATGTGGAGGCTGTTACCCAGCGGTTACGCCGCGGCGAAGCGCCTGTGCCGGGGCAGGACGACGGTGGCGGCAGAGGGTCACCGGCAGCGCCGCCGCGACGTGACCCCGGTATCGAACGGAGAATCCACAATGAGGATCAGGAGCGCACTTACCGCGTTGGTGGTCGTCCTCGCCGGGCTGGTCGCCAGCGCGAGCAGCAGCACCGCCGCAGGCGGCACGACCGCGGCACCGTACTGCGGGATCACCTGGGGCAGCGCGGAGAAGTCCGCAGGCGCGCTGAGCGACGCGCCGCTTGTCGACGTCCGCACCGGCCGGCACGACTGCTACGACCGGGTGGTGTTCGAGTTCGCCGGCCCGGTCGACGGCTACGCGATCGGCTACGGCGAGACGTGGACCGAGGGCGAAGGGCTGGCACTGTCGCCGTACACCGCCGGGGGCGCGCTGCTGCGGGTCTCGTTGCGGGCCCCGGCGTACGACGACGACCACCTGGGTACGGTGCCGTACGCGGTCGGCGAGCACGTGACGAACGTGCTGCGCTATTCGACGCTGCGCGACGTGGTCTTCGGCGGCAGCTTCGAGGGATACAGCACCTTCGCCGTCGGCGTGCGGGCGCGGTTGCCGTTCCGCACCTTCGTGTTGGCCGGACCGGGCACCCACAGCCGGATCGTGCTCGACGTGGCCCACCAGTGGTGACCCGTCTCGACGGCGCGCCGAGGTAGGCCGACGACGAATCCCGGCCGACCTCGGGTGCCGGTGACTCAGACGTGCAGGGTGGGCCGATAGACGAGTTCCAGGGAGCGGCCGTCGAGGGTCCGGCTCTCGATCAGCTCCAGGTCGAAGTCGGCCGCACCCTGGAAGATCGGCTCCGTTCCGGTCTGACCGGTGATCACCGGGAAGAGCGTCACCTGGACGAAGTCGACAAGCCCGGCGGCCATCAACGCCCGGTTCAACGACAGGCTGCCGTGCGACCGCAGGGGCACATCGGACTCCTTCTTGAGCCGGGCGACGACATCAACGGCGTCACCGCGCGCGACTGTCGCGTCCGGCCAGTCGAGGGGGCCTTCCAGCGTGTTCGACACCACCGTCGCCGGGAGGCTCCTCATCCGGGTCACCCAGGCGTCGCGCACATCGGACTCCTCGGTGCTCGCGGCCAGCATCTGCGCGAACACCCGGTACGTGCCGGCCCCGAAGACCATGCGCTGCTCCGCGCCGTACACGGCCAGACGGTGGGCGAGCAGTTCGGGGCCCTGCTTGCCCCAGTAGCCGCCCCAGTCTCCGCTCGTGGTGCCGAAGCCATCGAGGCTGGAAAAGACGTCGACGGTGTAGGTAGCTGTCATGATGCTCTCCATTCGGGTGTGAGTGCGGTACGACGTTTCTGCAGATGGGCCCGCTCGGTCGCGTTGGTGGCCAGTGCCAGGGCCTGGTCGTAGGCGGCTCGGGCCTCGTCGTCGCGTCCGAGCCGGGCCAGCAGTTCGGCGCGGGTGGCGGGCAGACGGTGAAAGCCCGGAAGATCGACGCCCTCCAACGCGGCGAGGGCCACCGCCGGTCCGTGCACCTCGGCGACGGCAACCGCACGGTTGAGCGCGACGACAGGGGTTGGCGCGAGCGCGAGGAGCTGGTCGTACAGCGCCAGGACCTGCGGCCAGTCGGTGGCGGCGCCGTCGGTGTGCACAGCGCTGATCGCGGCCTGGATCTGGTACACGCCGGGCCGGTTGCGGCGCAGGCAACGGCGGACCAGGTCGTGGCCCTCGGCGATGAGTGCCCGGTTCCACAGGGAGCGGTCCTGGTCGGGCAGGAGCACCAGTTCGCCGGTCCGGTCGAGCCGGGCCGGGCGGCGCGCCTCGGTCAGCAGCAGCAGAGCGAGCAGACCCAGGACCTCGGGCTCGTCGGGCATCAACGCCGCGAGTTCGCGGGCGAGCCGGATCGCCTCGGTGCACAGATCCGTTCTGATCAACGGTCCGGCGGTGGACGCGTAGCCCTCGTTGAACATCAGGTAGAGCACGGTGAGCACGGGCGGCAAGCGGTCCGGCAGCTCATGTTCGGCGGGCACCCGGTACGGGATCGCGGCGTCTCGGATCTTCTTCTTGGCGCGCACGATCCGCTGGGCGACTGTCGCCTCCGGGATCAGGTACGCCCGGGCGATCTCCGGCACGTCGAGGCCGCCGAGCAGGCGCAGCGTGAGGGCCGTTCGCGCCTCCGGAGCGAGCGCCGGGTGGCAGCAGGTGAATATGAGTCGCAGCTGGTCGTCCTTCACCGGTCCCACCTCCCGGGGCTCGTCCTGTTGGTGCAGCAGCAGGGCCTGGGCGTGCCGGGCCTCGCGGGTCGACTCCCGGCGAAGCCGGTCGATGGCCCGGTTGCGCGCGGTGGTCACGATCCAGGCGCCTGGGTTCGGCGGCAGGGTCTGCCACTTCTGCAGCGCTGTGGTGAAGGCGTCCTGGACCGCCTCCTCGGCGAGGTTGATGTCACCGAGGAGGCGGGCCAGCGTGGCGACGCAGCGGCCATACTCCGCGCGGTAGATGCTCGCCAGGTCCATGTCGGGAGACTGCTCCTGGTCGGTCAGGCCTGGGACAGGTCGTCGAAGGGGCGTACCTCGACCGGGCCACAGGCCGCCGAGCACCTCTCGGCCCAGGCCAGCGCCGCGTCCAGGTCGGCGCACCTGATGACCCAGAACCCGGCGATGTGCTCCTTCGTCTCGGCGAACGGTCCGTCGCTCATGGTGGTGGTGCCGTTCTCCACCCGGACGACGGTGGCGGTGTCCGGCGAGGCGAGTCCCCCACCGAAGACCCAGGCGCCCGCGGCCTGCATGTCGTCGTTGATCCGGCCCGTCTCCGTGAACATCGTCTGCATCTCCTCGTCGGACGGCGTCGGCGCGCCCTCGACGAAGTGCACGGACAGCAGGTACTGCTTCATGACAATCCTCCGGTAGCTCTATGGTGGGTGACGGCAGGTCAGGCGGCCAGGCGGCGCGCGACAGCGGGGATCACGATCGCGGCCGCGACCAGGTGGGTGAGCATCAGCAGCGCCTTGGTGGCCACCCCGGCGTCGGCGATCACGTCCGGCACCAGCGACAGGACCGTCAGCGCCACCGTCGTGCGGACGAACGTGCGGCTCGGGTGCCGGGCGAAACGCGCCAGCAGCGCGGCGATGACCACGCCGATCAGCGAGAAGACGGCGGTCAGCACGCCGAACCCGGTCACGGGGATCGGGGCGCCGGCCAGATCGAGGCTGATGCCCGCCAGGTGTCCGCCGGCGGCGACGGCCATGGTGGCGGTGCTCGCGGCGACCGTGGCGATGACGCCGGTCCGGATCAGCGCACCGACGGTCGACGTGGTGGCGTGGGTCGTGTTCGCAGTGGCGGTCATCGTGCCCTCCAGTGGGTGTACGGCCCGTCGCGATGCCGGGCTCTCACCAGGGCTACGAACTGAACCGATCCCAATCGACAGGCACGCCCACATTTTTTCGAAGGACTTTGAGTTCGGCGTCAGACGAGGCGCTTTCGGGACACAGCAGACCAGCCCGACCACCGATTCTCGCAGCTCCGCCGCCCGACCGGCGGCACCGCACGCCGGCGGCGTGCGGTGCCACTGGTTGGGTCATGGGACGGCGTGAAGGCCGCCTCAGAGCGTGCGCTGGTACTCCTCCCAGGTCCGCTTCGGGCTGACCGCCGGCCCGTCATCGACGCCCCGGTTGGCCAGGCCGTTACGACCGAGGTAATAGTCGCCGGCCTGGTTCTGCGCACCTGTCGACTGGTCGGTGTCGGAGAGCGCGATGGCGTGGATGTGGTAGCCCCAGTCCCCCTGCGCCGGGGTCCGCAGCCACGCGGCAAAGCCCACCGTGCGCAGTCGACGCAGCACGTCCGTCCGGACCGCCGAGGAGAGACCGCTGACCGAGAGGTCGAGCGCGCCGCCGCCGTCGTGCGTGCCGGCGGAGGCACCCACACCGCTGCTGTACGAGCCCTGCGTGATGCCGAGCTGGCGGCCGAGCAGGCGCTCGGCCTCGAACAGCATCGACCTGGTGCGGGTGTTGACCTGCACACCGCGCAGGGTCACCACGCTGCCGGGCGAGATCGCCCTGACCACCGTGTACCGCCCCTCGCCGAGCGACCGCAGCGACGACGGGCCGGGAAGACCCGTCGCGTCGAGACCGGTGTAGCCGAGGGACCGCTGGTACGCGGCGTACGCGGCGATCGTGCTGGTGCCGAAGTGCCCGTCGACGTACGTCGACGAGAGCAGCCCTCTCGCCTGGAGTGCGCGCTCCACCAGCAGGACGCTGTCCTTGGCCCCCTCGGTCAGCGCGGTGTCCGGCCGACGTGGGTCGATCTGCGCCGCCTTGATCAGCGCCTCCATGTCCAGCTGCGGCAACGCGGCCGTGGCCGGGCCGGCCAGCGGCACGGCGCCGACCACGGCCGCCCCGGCGGCGACGAGCAGGTTCCTTCTCGTGAGCACGCTTCCTCCGTAGGATATTGACCAATCCACATGGTCGGATGAAGCTAGTCTTCAATGCGGGAGCTGAGTTGTCACCCCGCCGGGGCGTGCGAACATCCACGGGTCTGCTCCCGCCGGTCGGTGGCCCGCCGTCGTAGCTCCGCTAGCTGCGCGAGCCCTACTGGGCCTGGTCGGTTGCGACGGCGGTCGCCTCGTCGGCGAGGTGCCAGACCTCGCGCATCGGGGCCCACCAGTCCCCCGAGCCGGGCTCGGCGACCGACTCCTGACACGGGTCGGTCAGCTTCCACCACTCCTGCGTCTGCGGGTCCGCGGCGATCAGCCGCAGGTCGGCCTCGTAGTCGTCGCCGACGTACTCGTAGTAGCCGAAGAGCAGGTCGTCGTGGAGGAAGATGGTGTAGTTGCGGAAGTTCGCCTCGCGCAGCGTCTTCTCGACGCTCGGCCAGACGGCGGCGTGCAACCGCAGGTAGGTTTCCCGCTGCTCGGGGCGGAGTCGGATCACGCAGCCATGACGTTTCACGTCGTGCCCTTTCGTGGGAGCTGGCTCAGGGGTGCCGAAGGCACCTGACGGTAGCGGTTGGACAGTGCCGGGCAGGGGGCCAGCCGGCCGCCGATGTCGACCGTTTCGCCAGGACTACGCACCGTGGCGTCGGGTCTACCCTCGGGTGATGGAGGGCCGCGTGCTGGTGGTCGAGGACGACTTCTCGATCCGGGAGGTCACCGCCCTCGGCCTGCGCCGCGCCGGCTTCCGGGTCGACACCGCCGTCGACGGGCGGCATGCCCTGGCCGCGTTCCGCGCTCACCCGGTCGACCTGATCGTGCTCGACATCATGCTGCCGGGTCTGGACGGTCTGGAGGTCTGCCGGGAGATCCGGCGGACCAGTCAGGTGCCGATCCTGATGCTGACCGCGCGCACCGACACCATCGACGTGGTCGTCGGGCTGGAGTGCGGCGCGGACGACTACCTGCGCAAGCCCTTCGACCTGCCCGAGCTGGTGGCCCGGGTTCGCTCGGTGCTGCGCCGGGTGAGCGTGCCGGCCCCGTCGGGCGTCATCGAGGTCGACGGCCTGGAGATCGACCCGGGCGCCTTCGTGGTCCGCCGGCACGGCCAGGAGGTGACGCTGACCTCCACCGAGTTCCGCCTGTTGCTGGAGCTGGCCCGCCGACCCGGCCAGGTCTTCACCCGGGAGCTGCTGCTGGACCTGGTCTGGAACCACGACTTCCTCGGCGACTCGCGACTTGTGGACGTGGCGGTGCAGCGGCTACGCGCCAAGATCGAGGACGATCCGGCGCAGCCACGGCTGATCCGGACCGTGCGCGGCGCCGGCTACAAGCTGTCGACGGGCTGACGGGGGGCGGCGATGGCCGGACGCGCGGTGCTCCCGGGCCGTCTGCGACGCCGGCTGACGATCGCGTTCGTCCTGGTCGCCGGCGTCTCGGCCGGGTTGCTCGCCGGCGGGACCGGGCTGCTGCTGCGGCAGTCCTGGTTGGACGCGTCGCTGCACGAGGCCGCCGCCGACGCCCGCTACCAGCTCGTTCTCGCCGGGCAGTTCCTGCCGCTGACCGAGCAGCGCAGCACCGAACTGCTGACCAGCTTCGAGGCCAGCGGCCGGCACGTGGTGCTCGTCGACGGCCCGGCCCGCGCCTCGCACCCCGCGTACGCCCCGGTGCTGGGCACCCGGTTGCGGACGGTCGTCGCGGACGGGCGGCTCGGCTACCAGCGTTCCGCGCCGGCGGAGCGTCCTCGGCTGCTGGTGATCGGTGGGCGCATCCCGGGCTCGACCGCCGAGCTGTACGTCCTCACCGTCGAGGACGACGTCGCCACCGACCTGGGTCAGCTGCGCACCGCGCTGGTGGCCGGCTGGGCGCTCGTGGTGCTGCTCGCCGCCGCTGTGGGTCACGCGCTGGCCCGCCGCACGTTGGAGCCGGTGGGCCGGGCCAGCCGGGCCGCCCAGGCGCTCACCGAGGGCCTGCTCGCCACCCGCCTGCCGGTCCGCGGGCGCGACGAGTTCAGCGTGTGGGCGGCGACGTTCAACGAGATGGCCGAGGCACTGGAGTCGAAGATCGCGGCGCTGTCGGCGGCGCAGGCCCGCGAGCGGCGGTTCACCGCCGACGTGGCACACGAGCTGCGTACCCCGGTGACAGCGTTGGTGGCCGCGGCGTCGCTGCTGCGCGAGCACCTCGACCGGTTGCCCGACGACGCCCGGCCGGCCGCCCGGCTGTTGGTCGGCGACGTGGTCCGGCTGCGCCGGCTGGTGGAGGACCTGATGGAGATATCGCGACTGGACGCCGGGCGGGAGCAACTGGCCGTCGAGCCGGTCGACGCGGTGGCGCTGCTGCACGCCATCGTCACGGCGCGCGGCTGGTCGCCGCGGGTGCGGGTCACCGGTGACCCGGTCACGGTGCGTACCGACCCACGTCGGCTGGAGCGCGTGCTGGCCAACCTGGTCGCCAACGCGGTCGAGCACGGCGGTGGAGAGATCAGGGCCAGCGTGGTGGGCGTGGGCTCCCGTGTCGTCTTCGAGGTGACCGATCAGGGGCCGGGCATCCCGGCCGAGCATCTGCCCCGTGTGTTCGACAGGTTCCACCAGGTCGACAGGTCCCGCTCCGCGCCGGGAAGTGGGCTCGGCCTGGCCATCGCGCGGGAGCACGCCGAGCTGCTCGGCGGCGCGCTGGGCGTGCGCAGCGAACCGGGCGAGGGCACCCGGTTCCGGCTGGAGCTGTCCGCTGACGGTCCCGCCGGGCGGCACGGTGACGTGCCGCGCCCGGACGACCGCGCCGACAGCGGCCCGGCCGGGCGTACCGCTGACGCGGCGGGCGGCGTGGGATGAGCCGCCGGGGCACGGTCTCGCTGGGCGTACCTCTGCTCGTCGCGGCGCTCCTGCTCGGCGGCTGCGGCACTCCCCGCTCCGGCGACCTGGGCCCGGCACCCACCGCGCCGGCGACGAGCGCCGCACCCACCTACCGTCCGGAACCCACCCCGACCTCGGCCGGGGAACCGGCGCCACCGCCCACGAACCGGCCACCGCGTCCGTCGGCGGCGTCGTCCGCTGGCACGCGCCGGCCGGACCCGGTGACGATCGAGCTGTGGTACGTCCGCGCCGGGCTGCTCGTGCCGACCCGGCGCACCCGGCCGGCCACCATCGCGACGTCCCGGCTGGCGCTCACCGAACTGGCCGCCGGGCCGAGCCCGGCCGAGGCCGCCACCGGGATGACCACACTGCTTCCGGCCGGCGTCGAGGTCACCCGCATCGCCGACGGCGTGGCGACGCTGCAGGTGCCGTCCCTCGGTGATGCGGCCACCCGGCGGCTGCGCGAGGCGCAGGTGGTGTGGACGCTCACCCAGTTCCCCACCGTGCGTCAGGTCCGTTTGGACGGGGGGTCTCCGGTGGATCGGGCGGACTACGCGGACCTGCTGCCACCGATCGTGGTCACCGGCCCGATCCCCGGCGAGCGCGTCTCCTCCCCGCTCGTCGTCAGCGGCACCGCCACCGTGTTCGAGGCCACGGTGAGCGTCCGGGTGCTGGACGCCGCCGGCCGGGAGGTGGCCACCGGGTTCGGCACCGCCAGTTGCGGAAGTGGCTGCCGGGGCGGCTACCGGGTGCAGGTCGGCTGGCGCACGACCCGGGAACAGAAGGGCACGGTCGAGGTGTACGAGGTGTCCGCCCGCGACGGCGCGCGGATCAACACGATGGCCGTGCCGGTGCTCCTCGCACCCCGCGACTGACCGCCCTGCCCGACAGGGTGTTAACCCGATGCGTCATCCGTTTGTCGATGCCGACGTGCGGTCCTGACGTCTACCCGACAAAGCAGACGCTCGTCGGCACTCCCCGAGCTGGCGCGGCGCCTCGCGGTGAAAGCGCAGGCCACACGCCGTGGAGCCGGTGGGAACGTCGCCGACACGCCGGTAGCGGAGAGGCTCGTCGGGCCCGGTTGGACCGCCGTTCACGTGACCTTCGAGATTGACCCGGGCAGACATGTTTGCGAACGTGAGCGCGTCATTGCGCACAGTCATATTCGCTGTTCAGCCCCGTGACGGCCGGACCACACTGGAGTCGTACCGGTCGCCGCGGCAGCCTCACCATCCCTCACAGAGCGGAGATCCATCATGTCCGGTGGCAGCCTTCCCCGTACCGGTATGGGCGTTGTCACGATCGGCGGCGCGGCCGGTATCGGCAGCTACGCCCTCCCCCTGCCGCTCACCATCGCCATCACCGGAGCGACCGCCGTCCTCGTCGGCTTCATCATGATCCGGATGACGTTCCGTCGTAAGCAGTCGGTCGGCCAGTGACCGCGAGCGTCACGAAGGGTCGTGTCCTGTTCGCCGCGGCGGTCGTCCTGGCCGCCGCGGCGGCGTGGACAGCCCATCACGTCCTCGCCGTGATCGGCGCCATCGACGGAGGCGGTCACCGCTTCACCTTCGCGTACGCCGCCATGTTCCTGCTGCTGATCTGGCAGCTCGGCACCTCCTATCTGGAGAAGCCCGCCGTGGTCACCGACCGGATGCAGGGGCGCCTCGACGCGCTGCACGTGGTGGCTGTCGTGCCGGCGTACAACGAGGATCCGGGCGCGCTGCGGGCCTGCCTCGAATCCATGATCTTCCAGACCCGCAGACCGAACACCATCTACGTGGTGGACGACGGGTCGAAGCTGACCGAGGGCTACCAGCCGATCAAGCGGTGGTTTCTCGACGTCGCCCCCGTACACGGCATCATCGCCGCCTGGCACATCCAACCCAATGCCGGGAAACGGCACGCCCAGGCCGCCGCGGTGCGGTCGACACCGGCAGCCGACGTCTACTGGACGGTGGACTCGGACACCATCTCGGACCCGAACGCCCTCAGGGAGCTGTTGAAGCCCTTCGCCGATCCGGCGGTGCAGTCCGTCGCGGGGGTGGTGATGGCCGCGAATGTGCGGAGCAGCTTCCTCACCCGCTTCACCGACCTCTGGCTGGTGACCGGGCAGCTCACCGACCGGTCGTCGCTGTCGGTGTTCGGGTGTGTGTGGGTGAACTCGGGGCCGATCGCCGCCTACCGCGCGGAGGTGGTTCGCGACAACCTCGGCGCGTATCTGACCGAGACGTTCTTCGGCCGGCGGGTGCCCTTCTCCGACGACTCCCTCCTCACCCTCTTCGCGATGGTCCGGGGGCGTACCGTGCAGCAGCCGTCGGCGTTCGCGTTCTCCCTCATGCCGGAGAACACCGGGCACTTCTGCCGGATGTTCCTGCGCTGGATGCGCGGCAGCTTCATCAGGACCTGGTGGCGGGTCCGGTACCTGTCGTTGCGGTCGATCGCGTGGTGGCTGCACCTGCTGCGTTGGGCGGCCACGGTGGTCGCGACGGTGCTGTTCGTGGCGGTGGCGATCCTGTCGCCGATCATCGACCCCGATCCGCGGGCGATTCCGTGGCTGGTGGCTGTGCCGTTGATCGTCGGGTACGGGCAGGCGCTCCGCTACATGACGGTGCGACGATCGGACCAGTCGACGGCCTACCAGTGGGGCACCTGGCTGCTCACGCCCGTCGCGGTGGTGTTCGCCCTGGTCGTGCTGCGGGCGATCCGCTGGTACGGCATCGCCACCTGCTGGCGCACCGGCTGGGGCACCCGCAAGAAGGTGGAAGTGGCGCTGGGTTCCTGACCTCGCGACCCCGTGCTGATCCTGACACCTGAGCTGACGCCATGCGAAACGTGGTCGTTTCGCCGGCTGGGTGCGACGCAACTCACGAAAGCCTGCACGTACGGGCATCCGCGAACTAGTGTCGGTACGACATCGTTTCGCGGGGGGCTTCGGGGATGCTGGGTGGTCAGCAGGTGGGCGCGGGTGCCGGGGTGCCGGCAGCCCGGAGTCCGCGCTGCACCGAGAGTGACCTGTTCACCGTCGTCATCGACACCCTGCGCGAGGTCGGCTTCGACCGGATGACCATCGACGCCGTCGCCGCCCGCGCCCACGTCAGCAAGGCCACCATTTACCGGCGCTGGGACGGCAAGGCGGAGCTGGTCGTCGCCGCCCTACGCGACCGGCACGTGGGTGTGCACAACCCGCCCGACACCGGCTCCCTCCGCGGGGATCTGATCGAGTTGCTGCGGGCCACGGCCGCGATCTGCGTGGCCGACTGCGACCTGATGCAGGCGTTGACGTTCGCCATGCGGACCAACCCCGAGCTGGAACGCCTGGTGCGTCACCAGGTGCTGCCGGCCGGGCGAGTGGCCAGCACCGCCATCCTGGTCCGGGCCGCCGCCCGCGGGGAGATCCCGCCGGAGGCCGGCGAGCGGGAACTGTTCCACGACCTGGCGCCCGCGCTCACCATGTCCCGCATCGTCGCGCACGGCCTACCCGCCGATGACGCGTTCCTCACCCAGGTCGTCGACCAGGTGCTGATCCCGGTGCTCCGCTATCAGCACGACCGTCCGTCGCCGGCCTGATTCATCGAATATTCGCAACACGGAAGGCTTCACCATGCCCGGAACCACCTCGACCGCGCCCGGCGCGCCCAACGCCGGGGCGTCGACAGGCGCACCGCACCCGCGGCGCTGGATCGCGCTGGCGGTCATCGCGGTCTCACAGCTGATGGTCGTCCTGGACGCCACCATCGTGAACATCGCGCTGCCGAAGGCCCAGGCCGACCTGGGGATCACCGACGCTAACCGGCAGTGGGTGATCACCGCCTACACGCTGGCCTTCGGCGGTCTGCTGCTGCTCGGCGGTCGCATCGCCGACTACTGGGGGCGCAAGCGCACCTTCATCGTCGGCATGACCGGTTTCGCGCTCGCCTCCGCCCTGGGTGGTCTGGCCACCACCGGTGAGATGCTCTTCGCCGCCCGCGCGTTGCAGGGCGCCTTCGGCGCGCTGCTCGCCCCGGCCGCGCTGGCGCTGCTCACCGTCCTCTTCACCGAGGCCACCGAGCGGGCCAAGGCCTTCGCGGTGTACGGCGCGATCGCCGGCGGTGGATCGGCTGTCGGCCTGCTGCTCGGCGGGGTGCTCACCGAGTACGCCGACTGGCGCTGGTGCCTGCTCGTCAACATCCCGGTCGCCGCCATCGCCATCGCCTTCGCGCTGCCGCTGGTGCCGGAGAGCCGGGCCCACGGCAACACCCGCTACGACGTACCCGGCGCGATCGTGGTGACCGCCGGCCTCGTCTCCCTGGTCTATGGCTTCACCAAGGCCGCCGAGGACGGCTGGGACGCCACCGCGACGCTCGGTTTCATCGCCGCAGGCGTGGTGCTGCTCGCCGCCTTCGTGGTGATCGAACTGCGCTCCAGCCACCCGCTGCTGCCGCTGCGGATCCTGCTGGACCGCAACCGGGGCGGGGCGTTCCTCACCTCGACGCTGATCGGCGCCGGCCTGTTCGGGGCGTTCCTCTTCCTGACCTTCTATTTCCAGGTGGTGCTGCAGTACAAGCCCCTCGAGGCCGGTCTCGCGTCCCTGCCGGTCACCGCCGGTGTGCTGATCGCCGCGGGCGGCGCCAGCCAGCTCATGCCCCGGTTGGGTGCCAAGCCGCTGATGGTCGCCGGTGCGGCGCTCGCCGCCCTGGGCATGCTGGTGCTGACCCAGATCGACGCGGACACCTCGTTCCTCACCCACCTGCTGCCCGCGCAGGTCATCCTGGGCCTGGGGCTGGGCTTCACCTTCGTCCCGCTGTCCAGCCTCGCCCTGGTCGGGGTGCCGGAGCACGACGCCGGCGCGGCCAGCGCGACGCTCAACGCCACCCAGCAGATCGGTGGCTCGCTCGGCACCGCCCTGCTGAACACCTTCTACACCAGCGCGGTCGCCGCCTACCTGGTCGGACGGGCGCCGAACCCGGTCAACCAGGTCGAGGCGCTCGTGCACGGCTACCGGGTGGCCTTCGCCTGGGGTGCGGCGCTGATCGTGCTCGCCGGACTGGCCACCCTGGTCCTGGTGAAGGTCCGCAAGGAGGACATCCCGACCGGCAACACCGTGCACATGGGCTGAGCTGACCGATGTGGCCGCCGGCCGGAGCGCCCCGACGCTGGGGTGGGCCGGCCGGCGGCCACGTCCGGTAACGTCCCGACCATCGTCGAAAATCCGTTTGAGGAGATCCATGTCGACCCCTGCTGACCAGATCATCACCGCTCTGCGCGCGGGCCACGAGGAGCTCGCCGCGCTCGTACGCGATCTCAAGGAGGACGACCTGCTCCGGCCGTCGGGGGCCAGCGAGTGGCAGGTCTCCCAGGTGCTGAGCCACCTGGGCAGCGGCGCCGAGATCAACCTGGCGACGCTGGACGCCGCCCGCACCGGCGCGCCCGGCCCGGATGGGGACTTCAACCGTGGCGTCTGGGCGCGCTGGGACGCGATGTCCCCGGCCGAGCACGCCGCCGGGTTCCTCGCCACGAACGAGCGGCTGGTCGAGGCGTACGAGGCACTGGACGCCGAGACCCGCGCCTCGATGCGGATCGACCTCGGCTTCCTGCCGGAGCCGGTCGACGTGGCCACCGCGGCCCGGTTCCGGCTCAGCGAGTTCGCCCTGCACCAGTGGGACACCGAGGTGGCGTTCAACTCGTTCGCGGCGGTGACGCCGGGGGCGGTGGCGCTGCTGCTCGACCAGGTCGGCGGCATGCTGGCCTGGACCAGCCGCCCGCAGGAGCTGGCCGGCCGGGAAGCCACGCTGCTGGTCCGGCTGCACGCGCCGGAGCGGACGTTCGGGCTGCGGCTGGGCGAGAAGGTCGAGGTCGTCGACGCGCCGGAGCGTCCCGACGGCGAGCTGGTGGCCCCGGCCGAGGCGTGGCTGCGGTTGGCCACCGGGCGGCTGGGCCCCCAGTACACCCCCGACGGGGTGCGGGTGACCGGCGCGGTGACCCTCGACGACCTGCGCCGGGTCTTCGTCGGCTTCTGAGACGGGTGCCGCGCGGGCCGGTGACCCGGCCCGCGCGGCCTCTCAGCCCTTCACGCAGACCACCTGCTTGAGGTGCGCGACCACCTCGACCAGGTCCTCCTGCTGGGCCATCACCTCGGTGATGTCCTTGTACGCGCCGGGGATCTCGTCGACCACCCCGGCGTCCTTGCGGCACTCCACACCGGCGGTCTGCGCGGCCAGGTCCTCGGTGCTGAACGTCCGCTTGGCCTGCGCCCGCGACATCCGACGCCCCGCCCCGTGCGAGGCCGAGCAGTACGCGTCGGTGTTTCCCCGGCCCCGCACGATGTACGACCCGGTGCCCATCGAGCCGGGGATGATGCCCAGGTCACCTCGGCCGGCCCGGATCGCGCCCTTGCGGGTCACCAGCACGTCCACCCCGTCGTAGCTCTCCTCGGAGACGTAGTTGTGGTGGCACGAGATGGGCTCGTCGTAGCCGACCTGCGGGAAGTGCTCACGCACCACGCCGCAGAGCAGGGCCAGCATGACCGCACGGTTGCGCCGCGCGTACTCCTGCGCCCACCACAGGTCCCGCCGGTACGCGTCCATCTCCGGCGTCCCGGCGAGGAACACGGCCAGGTCCCGGTCCGGGAGATCGGCGTTGTGCGGCAGCCCCCGGGCCACCCCGATGTGCCGCTCGGCCAGCTCCTTGCCGATGTTGCGGGATCCGGAGTGCAGCATCAGCCAGACCCGACCCTCGTCGGCGCCGCCCTGCTCCAGGCAGACCTCGATGAAGTGGTTGCCGCCGCCGAGGGTGCCGATCTGCCGCTGCGCCCGCGTCTCGAGCTGCGCGACCCGCCGGTCCAGGCCGGCGAACCGGCCCCAGAAGTCGTCCCAGCCGGCCTGCTCCAGGCCCCTGATCCGTCGCGTGTCGACCGAGTCCTTGCGCTGGGCGAAGCCGACCGGGATGGTGGCCTCGATCGCGGAGCGCAGGCCGGCCAGGTCGTCCGGCAGGTCGGCGGCGGTCAGCGAGGTACGCACCGCCGACATCCCGCAGCCGATGTCGACGCCGACCGCGGCCGGCGAGACGGCCTGCCGCATCGCGATCACGGAGCCGACCGTGGCGCCCTTGCCGAAGTGCACGTCGGGCATGACGGCGACACCCTGCACCCAGGGCAGCGCGCCGATGTTGCGCAGCTGCTTGGCGGCCTGCGGCTCGATGGCGTACGGGTCGGTCCAGACCCGGACCGGTGCCCGGGTACCGGCGAGAGGGGTGAATCCCATGGTGGGCTCCTTCTGTCGTGCGACGACCGATAATGATCAGACTGTGGCCGCCAGTGGCGGTGCGTGGATACGAAAGGGCCGCCCGATCCCGGTGGGATGGGCGGCCAGCGGACGCGTCAGCGTCGGCGTCAGTCGCGCCACCCCGGCTCGTTGCGCCGCAACGGGCAGCAGGCACGGGTTTTGGCGGTCGTGTGCACAGGGGTGCCGGCGGGGAGCAGGCACCGGCGGGCATCGGTGCGGACGCGTCGCGACATGGCGTACTCCCTCCGGGGTTGATCGGTTGACCGTGCACCGACGACAGTAGGGGGGCCGGGGCGCGTCCGCAATGGATATCTCCCGGTCGGCGAGCGGCCCTCGACGCGGTGGTAGGGCAGACTCGCGGACATGGTGGAGACCTCCGTGCGCCTGCTGCGGCTGCTGACTCTGCTGCAGGTGCGCCGGGAGTGGTCCGGCGCCGAGCTGGCCGAACGGCTCGCTGTCACCACCCGCACGGTCCGCACGGACGTGGAGCGGCTGCGGGTACTGGGTTACCAGATCGAGTCGCACCCGGGGGTCGCCGGCGGCTACCGGCTCGGTGCCGGGTCGGCGCTGCCTCCGCTGCTCCTCGACGACGACGAGGCCGTGGCGGTGGCCGTCGGGCTGCGGGCAGCCGCTGGTGGCTCGGTGACCGGCATCGAGGAGACGTCGCTGCGGGCGCTGGCCAAGCTGGAGCAGTCGCTGCCGTCCCGGCTGCGGCACCGGGTGGACGCCCTGCGCTCGGCGACGGTCTCGGCGGCCGGCGGTGGCCCGACAGTGGACGCCGACACACTCACCGCCGTCTCCACGGCGGCGCACCGCCGGGAGCGGCTGCGGTTCGACTACGCCGGGCATGACGGCACGGTCAGCGTGCGCGATGTCGAGCCGTACCGTCTGGTCTACACCGGGCGGCGGTGGTACCTGCTGGGGTGGGACACCGACCGGGGCGACTGGCGGACCTTCCGCGCCGACCGGATCCAGCCCCGGGTGCCGACCGGCCCGCGCTTCGCGCCCCGCGAGCCGCCAGGTGGCGACGCGGTCGCGCACGTGCTGCGCGGCGTCGGCTCCACGGCCTGGCCACATCCCGCCCGGGTACGCCTGCACGCCTCGGCCGAGACCATGGCGCAGCGGATCCCCACCACGGCGGGCCTGCTGGAGGCGATCGACGAGCGGGCCTGTCTGCTGCACACCGGCGGGGAGTCGCTGAGCAATCTCGCCGCCTTCCTCGGCACCCTGGCTGTCGACTTCGACGTGCTGGACCCGCCGGAGCTGCGGGCCGTGATCCGGGACGTCGCGGCCCGGTTCGCTCGCGCCGCCGGACCCGCGCCGGGGTGAGTCGCGGTTGACCCCGGCGCGGGACGTGCGGTGGAGCTATGACTGCGGCACGAGCCGGAAGGACTGCGCCGCGGTGCCGTTGCAGGTGTACTGGATGAGCTGGACGCTGTCCGCCGCGGATGCTCCCGGCACGTCGAGGCACTTTCCGCTGTTGCGGTTGACCAGGCGGTAGTAGCCGCCACCCTCGGACTCGGCCCGCCACTGCTGGTTGTTGCCGCCGCTGTAGGACCAGAGCTGGATGCGCGCCGAGTCGGCGGTCGACCTGTCGGTCACGTCGATCACCTGGGCGCTGTTGTTGCGGTTGTTGATGCGCAGGTAACCGCCGCTTGTCGACACGAACTGGTACTGCTGCGCGGCGCTGCTGTTGCAGGCGTACTGCTGGATGGCCGTGCCGTTCGTGCTGGCCGCGGCCCGCGCGTCCACGCACTTGCCGTTGCCCCGGTTGACCACGGTGTGCCAGGCGGTCGGCGAGATCGGGCCGTCGGACGGCGGAGGGGTGGTCGGGGGGACGGTGCCGACGCCGGCCAGCCAGTGCAGTCCGTCGATCAGCAGCTGGTTCTGCTGCGCGCTGTCGAAGGTGGACGACAGCCCGGTGTTGGTGCTGTAGTTCATCGCGTTGTGGCCGAAGTTGGCGTAGAGCATCTTGTACTGCCGGTTGCTCCACACGAGCGGGTAGTAGCCGCCGTACCAGGACTGGTTGGGGTCCGTGCCGACCGGGAAGCTGGACGGGTCGATCGAGGCGAGAATGTCGATGTTGGGGTTCTGCCGCAGGTCGTTGCTCCAGGAGTACCACTCGCTGATCGACGACGGGAAGGTCGCCGGGAGGTTCCGGGTGGCGGCGTGGGTGCGGTTGTCGGCGCGCATCGTGACCCGGGTGGGCCCCCAGGTGTTCGTCTGGAACGAGCCGGTGCCGAGGAAGGTGTTGTAGTACCAGCTCCAGCTCGACGGGTTGTCGGTCCACGCGCTGACGTGGAAGCCGAACCACGCCCCGCCGTTCTGCATGTACTGCTGGAACGCGGCCCGCTGCGCGGTGGGCGGCGCGTCGTCCAGGAACATGACGACCTTGTACTGGGCCAGGTTGGCGGTGTTCAGCAGACCCCAGTTGTTGGTGGCCTCCCAGGAGAAGCCGTGCTGGGCGGCGGCCTGCGGGAACCAGGCACGGGCGTCCTTGACGAAGTCGATGTGCGCGGCGTCCCAGGTGCCGTTGTAGAACGCCAGGACCTTGAACGTCGGCGCGGCCTGGGCGCTGCGCGAGGCGCTGACCGCGACACCGGCGGTCAACGCGACGACCAGGGCGACGAACAATGACAGGATTCGTCTGGTACGGGAGGAGAGTTCTGCGATCACCTGATCGTCCCTTCGGTGGGAACGCGCGCCGCCGCGTCGAGATACATCTGTTCACAAGGTTTACAGATAGACAAAAGGTTATTCCTCTGACCTGATCGCGTCAATCGCCGATCGCCCGAACGGGTGGGATTCCTGCGACAGCGGGTACCCCGGCCCGGTGACCAGCCCGGACGCCGTCAACGTCGACCAGCCGCTCGCCGTGGACGTACCCGCCGCGCCGCACGACGCCAGCGGCGAGCGGGTGCCCACCCGCGACCTGGCCGGCCTCGCGCCGCCGACCCGGCCGGCGCGCCGCTGGACCCCGGGCCGGGTGGTGGCCACCCCCGCCGCGCTCGACCACCCGCACGGCCGGCGGATCGTCGAGCGGGTGCAGGCGCTCGGCATCGAGGTGGAGCACCTGCGCGCCAACCGGCTCACCGGGGTACGCGGGCCCACCGACCGGGAGACCTACGCCCGCGCCAAGTCGACGATGGCGATCGTGGTGAGCCCACCCTCGCGGCGCGTCCTGCAACCCATCGCGCCCAGCGCCGACTGGCGGGTCGACCTGGCCGAGGGCTGCCCGGCGCACTGCCAGTACTGCTACCTCGCCGGATCACTGTCCGGCCCCCCGGTGACCCGGGTGTACGCGGACCTCGACGACATCCTCGACGGGCTGAGCGCGTACGCCGGGCGCGGCACCGTGACCAGCCGCAACGCGCGGCGCGCCGACGAGGGCACCACCTTCGAGGCGTCCTGCTACACCGACCCGCTCGCCCTGGAGCACCTGACCGGCAGCTGGCGGCGCGCGGTGCGGCACTTCGCCGACTGGGACGCCCCCGTGCAGTTGCGCTGGACCACCAAGTACGCCGATGTGGACCCCTTCGTCGGGCTGCCCCACGCCGGCCGGACCCGGGTCCGCTTCAGCGTCAACTGCGCCCCGGTCAGCGAACGGTTCGAGGGCGGCACCGCCCGGGTGCCGGACCGACTGGCCGCGCTGCGCCGGCTCGCCCTCGACGGCTACCCGGTCGGGCTGACCATCGCGCCGATCATCGCGCTGCCCGACTGGCGGGAGCACTACGGCGAGTTGCTCGACCAGGTCCGCGCGGCGGTCGACGGGGTGCCGGACCTGGACCTGACCGCCGAGCTGATCACGCACCGGTTCACGCCGGGCAGCAAGGAGGTGCTGCTCGGCTGGTACCCGCGCACCCGGCTGGAGATGGACGAGGAGTCCCGCACCCGCAAGCACGGCAAGTTCGGCGCGGTGAAGTACGTCTACCCCCGCGAGCAGATGACCGAGCTGCGCGGCTGGTTCACCGCGGAGCTGACCGCCCGCGTGCCAGCCTGCCGGATCCTCTACTGGACCTGATCGCACCGAGGGTGGGTCAACCGACCGAGGAACGGGCGACCGGGGCGGCGAAGAACGTGTCCGGGTACGGCTCGTCGCGAAGGCTGTAGTGCCACCACTCACGGTCGTAGTTGACGAACCCGGCGTCGGTCATCAGCCGCAGCAGCAACCGGCGGTTGTCCCGTGCCGTCGCGGTGACGCGGGGGTCGGCGGTGTGCGCCCGCGGGTCGAAACAGTCGAAGCCCGTACCCATGTCGATGCTGTTGTCCCCGAAGCGCTGCGCGCGCGGCGCGGTGCAGGCGACAAGCGGTTGCCCGACCCGGTACGGCGGTTGGCTGGCGGCCGGCTCGTCGACAAGGGTCAGGTCCAGGGTGCTGCCGCGGCTGTGTGCGGTGGGCGCGCCGATGTAACCGTCGGCGAAGAGCTTGTTCTTGGCCACGTCCGGGTAGAACTCGGCCTTGGTCTGCTGCTCACCGGGGCGCTTCGACCAGGCGACGAAGTCGTCCACCGCCGGTTGCGGGCGGTAGCAGTCGTACACCTTGAGGCTGTGCCCACCGGCCAGCGCGGCGTCCTGGACGCGGCGCAACGCCTCGGCCGCCTGCCGGGTGAGCAGGCACAGCGGCTCCGGGTAGCCGGTGATCGGTCGGCCGACGAAATTGTGCGGCGTGGCGTAGCGGATGTCGGCGTGGATGCGGGGGTCGAGGTCGGTCAGCACCACGAACCCCGGCAGTGCGGCTGCGGCGGAGGTGGACGGGGTTGGCGCGGGTGTGGGGTTCGTCGGTTGTGGCGCTGTCGGCGCGGGGCGGGGCTCCGGCCGCGAGCAGCCGCCGAGCAGCGCGGCGAGCGCGAGCACGACGGCCAGGCGGTGGCGCACGAGTCCTGTCTATCAGCCCGGACACCCCGATTTCCCGAAAGTCGAGTCGATCTAGAGCGATCCGCCGAGCCGACCGGCGAAAGTAGTCGAGAAAACTCCGGAACTTTTCGGTAAATCCAGCGAAGCTTCGGTCGACCTGACATGTCGTCAACCCCCATCGGTGAGGCAAGATGGCGCGTGGAACGGGCACGCCGTTCCGGGACACACGGTGGGCGACGTCTTGTGGTCGTTCCTCCGGCTCGGTGAAGGAGACGCGTGTGGGCGCGGACGACGGACGCAGGGTGACCATCACCGCGATTGCACGGGAGGCCGGTGTGTCGGTGCCGACCGTGTCACGGGTGCTCAACGGTCGCTCCGATGTGGCCCCGGACACCCGGGAGCGTGTCGAGGAGTTGTTGCGCCACCACGGCTACCGGCGTCGGACCAGCCGCAGCGTTCGGCGCGCCGGCCTCGTCGACCTGGTCTTCAACGACCTGGACAGCCCCTGGGCCGTGGAGATCATCCGGGGCGTGGAGGACGTCGGGCACGGCGCGGGTGTCGGCACTGTGGTCTCCGCGATCCACCGGCAACCCACCGCGGCCCGGCAGTGGTTGCAGAACCTGCGCACCCGGGCCACCGACGGCGTCATCTTCGTGACCTCGCACCTGAGCCCGCCGCTGCACGCGCAACTGCGTCGACTCAACGTGCCGGTGGTGGTCGTCGACCCGGCAGGCGTGCCGGCCATGGACGTGCCGACGATCGGCGCCACCAACTGGGCCGGCGGGCTCGCCGCGACCGAGCACCTGCTCTCGATCGGGCACCGGCGTATCGGTTTCGTCGCCGGGCCGACGCACCTGCTGTGCAGCCGTGCACGCCTGGACGGTTACCGGGCCGGGCTGGAGGCCGCCGGGGTGCCGGTGGACGACGCGCTGATCTACCCGGGCGACTTCTACCACGCATCCGGGTTCTCCGGCGGGACCGCGCTGCTCGACCTCGCCGACCCGCCGACCGGCATCTTCGCCGCCAGCGACCAGATGGCCTTCGGCGTCTACGAGGCGATTCGCCGCCGTGGGCTCCGCGTCCCGGACGACGTGAGCGTCGTGGGTTTCGACGACCTGCCGGAAGCCCGCTGGGCCTCACCGCCGCTGACCACCGTGCGCCAACCGTTGGTCGAGATGGGACGGTTGGCGGCCCGGACCGTGCTGCGCCTGGCCCAGGGCGAGGGCATCGACTCGCCCCGGGTGGAACTCGCCACCGAACTGGTCGTCCGCGACAGCACCGCCGCCCCGCCGACCGGGTCGCCCCACCCGGCGTGACGGTCGGAACTGTGTCGGAAACCGGTTGGACCAGTTCCGGTCCGATCCCGAAAGTTCCGAACCCGTGCGCGACCGAGCGTCACCCACTGCCGGCGCGGTGAGCGACCGACTGTCACCCACCGCGCCGCACGGTCAGTGGTGGTGGTGCCAGCGAACGGCCTTGCGGATGCTCACCGGCAGTGCCGGCGCGCCGTCGACAGGTGCCGGGTCCTCGGCGGTCGGCGCCACTCCCCCGGCGGCGATCCGGTCCAGGGTGGCCAGGCCGGCCCCGTCGACCTCGCCGAAGATCGTGTAGTTGGGGCGCAGCGCGGAGTTGGCGTAGACCAGGAAGAACTGGCTGCCGTTGGTGTCCGGCCCGGCGTTGGCCATGGCCAGCACGCCCCGGGCGTACACCTTGCGCTCCCCGGTCGGGTCGGTGGGCGCGGGCGGCAGGTCGGTCGGCAACTCGTCGCGGTACCGGTAGCCCGGGCCGCCCTCGCCGGTGCCGGACGGGTCACCGCACTGCAGCACGCTCAACGTGGGGTACGCGGTGAGCCGGTGGCACGAGGTGCGGTCGTAGAAGCGCTTGCCGACCAGGTGCAGGAAGCTCTGCACCGTGCACGGCGCGGCGGCCCGGTCCAGGGTCAACCCGATCGGCCCGTGGTTGGTCGCCACTGTCACCCGGACGCTGCCCCGGGCCGGGGTGCGTCGCGGGTCGGGCGGCAGCGGCACCGGCCGGGCGGCGGGTTCGTCAGGGGTCTCGGTGTACACGCACGGACCGTGGGTGGCGCGCGGCGGTCGGGTGGCGGTGTCCACAGCGGTGGGCGTCGCGGCGGACGCCCGCACCGCGTCGGCCGACGGGCTCGGCGCGGCGAGCGCGGTGGCGGACGCGCCGACGACCAGCGCCCCGGCGAGCACGGTCACCCCCGCGAGGCGGGTCAGGGCGCGCACCGGCCGGCGGGGTGCCGCCACTGCGGGGCGCGGTTCGAGTTCACTCGACACAGGGATCCTCCTGGACTGGTGGTGCCAGAAAGACCGGAGTCTATGGAGGGCAGCGCCCGATGTCGATCCGTCAGGGCAACCGACGGCGTCGCCGCCACAACAGCCCACCCAGCAACGCCACCACCGTCGCGCCGCTCACCGCGGTGACCGACCACAGCCATCCCGAACCGGTACGCGCGGGTCCGCTGGCCGCCGCCGGTCGGGGCGCACCGGGTGCCGCCAGCGCGGACGGCGCCGCCGACGGGGTGGCGGTCAGCTCGCCGGGCTCGACCAGCCGGCCCACGGCAGCGTCCCGGGGAACCGTGAAGCCCCAGTCCAGGAGGGCGGCGCCCTGCTCCCAGCCACGTTTCGGTGCCGATTCGGCGCCGAGCAGGGTGACCACCAGCCGCCGCCCGCCGCGTTCGGCCGCCCCGACGTAGGTGTGCCGGGCCAGGTCGGTGAAGCCGGTCTTGCCGCCGAGCGCCCCCGGGTACCGGTAGATGAGCTGGTTCTCGTTCTGGATCTCGAAGCCCTTGGTGCGTTGCGCTGGCTGCACCGGAATCGACGTCTGCTCGGTCAGCGCGTAGCGGCGGAAGGTCGGCTCGGCGAAGCAGGCCCGGGCGATGAGCGCCAGGTCGTACGCGCTGGTGAACTGCCCCTTGCCGTCCAGGCCGGACGGGGTCACCGCGTGCGTCTGGAGCGCGCCGAGGTGGTGCGCCTGCTCGTTCATGGCGCGTACGCCGGCGGCGCTGTCCGTCCCGCTGCCGAGTCGGGCCAGCGCGTTCGCGGCCTCGTTGCCCGAGTTGAGCAGCAACCCGAGCCAGATGGTCTCGATGGTGTACCGGCCGCCCGCGACCAGACCCACGGCCGAGGAGCCGGGCTCGATGTTCATGTCCGCCTCGGTGACGGTGACCGTCTGCTTCGGGTCGAGCCTGGGCAGCATCGTGGCCGCCAGCAGGAGCTTCTGCACGCTCGCCGGTGTGCCGTACTCGTGCGGGCCGCAGCCGCCGAGCACCTGGCCGCTGTCGAGGTCGGCGACCAGCCACGACGTGGCGGTGACCCCCGGTGGCGCGGCGACGCCGGCCGGCACGACCAGGCCGGCCGTGTCCAGCGCCGCGCCGCCGACCACCCGCTGCTCGGGGACGGCGGGCGGGGGCGACGGCCGGGGCGGGCGGGACGCCGCCGGTGCCGGAACCCGGGGCAGCGCACCGTCGGCGCGGCGGACGCTCCCGCCGCGCCGACCGGCACGGGAGTGAGCAGGACGGCGGACGTCGTGGCCGCCAGCAGCGCAGCTCTCATGTGCCCGACCCTAGTCACGCAGATTGGCCGGCGGGACGGGATACCTGTCAACCCGCGTCGCCGCGACCGCGCAGGTAGTCGTGCAGGGCGGCGCTGCCCCGCAGCCGGCGCAGGCTTCGGACGTGCAGCTCCTGCTCACGGCGGGCCAGCTCGGCGCGCACCCGCTGAGCGCTGCCGGTGGTCCGCAGTTCGCCGAGCACCGCGGCGATGATCTCGAAGGGGTACGCGCCTCGGCGCAGCAACGCGATGACCTGCGCGGCGCGTAGCTCAGCCTCGTCGTACACCCGGTAGTTGGTGCCCGGGGTGCGGCCCGGCCGCAGCAGGTCGCGCTCCTCCCAGAGGCGCAGCTGCGAGGTCCGGACCCCGACCAGGGCGGCGACCTCGCCGATGCGGGCGCCGTGGCGCGGTGCGGGCCGGGCCGCCGGTGGGCTGGCCAGCACGGTCTCGAACGCGCCGAGTACCCGGCGGATCTCGGCGCGTTCCCGGTCCAGTTCGGCATGGCCGCCGTCGAGCGCCGCCAGGGCCGCCGGCAGGTCGCCCCCGTGCACCGCCGCCATGATCTCCCGGGTACGGCTCCAGCCGTGCCCCTCGGCCAACCGCCGCGCCACGGCCAGCGCCCGCGCGTGCTCGCTGGTGAAGATGCGGTAGCCGCTCGCGGTGCGGCGCACCGGCGGCAGCACGCCCAACTCGACGTAGTTGCGCACCTGCTGCACCGAGATCCCGACGGTGGCCGCCAGATCCACGGCGCGCAGCCGATCCTTCGGGGCGACGTCCACCCGAGCCACCGTACCGCTTACGACGTGATTTGAGACTTTGCGGGGCGTCCTGCCGCTTCGAGCGCTCTAATCTCGCCGAAACTCTCTACATGGGGATGAATGAGACAATGGAACCCGCCAGTGCTCGGCGGGCCAAGGTCCCGCCACGATTCCGTGAAGGGTTCGCATGTCGCAGCCAGCATGGTCCGCCGCCGACAGCCACGACATGATCGAGGTACGCGGGGCGCGGGAGAACAACCTCGCCAGCGTCTCGGTCGACATCCCCAAGCGCCGGTTGACCGTCTTCACCGGTGTCTCCGGGTCAGGCAAGTCGTCGCTGGTCTTCGGCACCATCGCCGCCGAGTCCCAACGCATGATCAACGAGACCTACAGCGCGTTCCTCCAGTCGTTCATGCCGAACCTCAACCGGCCGGACGTCGACTCGCTGCGCAACCTCAGCGCCGCCATCGTCGTCGACCAGGAACGGATGGGGGTCAACTCCCGCTCCACCGTCGGCACCGCCACCGACGCGTACGCCATGCTGCGGATCCTCTTCAGCCGGCTCGGCCAGCCGTCCATCGGCGGCCCCGGGGCGTTCAGCTTCAACCTGCCCGAGGGCATGTGCCCCACCTGCGAAGGGCTGGGCCGGGTCTCCGACCTCGACGTCAACGAGTTGGTGGACGTCGAACGCTCCCTCAACGACGGCGCGATCACCGTGCCCAACTTCGCTGTCGACTCCTGGTACTGGCAGACCATCGTCGGGTCCGGCCTGTTCGACCCGGACGTCAAACTCCAGGACTTCACCCCGCAGCAGTGGGAGGACTTCCTGCACAAACCGGCCACGAAGATCAAGGTGGGCAGCAACACCTGGACGTACGAGGGTCTGGCGGTCAAGGTCAAGCGACTCCTCCTGGCCAAGGACCGCGAGTCGATGCAACCGCACATCCGCGCCTTCGTCGACCGGGCAGTCACCTTCACCACCTGCGGCGACTGCGGTGGCACCCGACTCAACGCGGCGGCCCTGTCGTCGCGCATCGCCGGGCACACCATCGCCGCCTGCTCGGCCATGCAGATCAGCGACCTGGCCGCGTTCGTCCGTACCGTCGACGACCCGGGGGCCGCGCCACTCGTTGCCAACCTCCGCGACCTGCTGGACTCGCTGGTCGAGATCGGCCTGGGCTACCTCAGCCTGGACCGCGAGTCGGCGACCCTCTCCGGCGGTGAGGCGCAACGGGTGAAGATGGTCCGGCACCTCGGCTCCAGCCTCTCCGACGTCACGTACGTCTTCGACGAACCCACAGTCGGCCTGCACCCGCACGACATCGCGCGGATGAACGACCTGTTGCTGCGGCTGCGCGACAAGGGCAACACAGTGCTGGTGGTGGAACACAAACCGGAGACCATCGCCATCGCCGACCACGTGATCGACCTCGGGCCGGGCGCCGGCGCCGACGGCGGTCGGATCTGTTTCACCGGCGACATCCCCGGCCTGCGCCGCTCCGACACCCTCACCGGCCGGCACCTGGACCACCGGGTGACAGTGCGCCCCGACGTACGCCGGCCGACCGGGCAACTCGCCATCCGCCAGGCCGACCTGCACAACCTGCGCGACGTGGACGTGGACATCCCGCTCGGGGTCCTCACCGTGGTCACCGGCGTGGCCGGCTCCGGCAAGAGCTCCCTGATCCACGGGTCGCTGCGCGGCCGATCCGGGGTCGTCATCGTCGACCAGTCCCCGATCCGGGGCTCACGACGCAGCAACCCGGCCACCTACAGCGGGCTGCTCGACCCGATCCGCACCGCCTTCGCCAAGGCCAACGGGGTCAAGGCCGCACTGTTCAGCGCCAACTCCCAGGGTGCCTGCCCGGCCTGCAAGGGGATCGGGCTGATCTACACCGACCTGGCGATGATGGCCGGCGTCGCGAGCGTCTGCGAACGGTGCGAGGGGCGACGCTTCACCGACGAGGTGCTCACGTACACGCTGCGCGGCAAGAACATCCACCAGGTGCTGGCCATGTCCGTCACCGAGGCGTACGCGTTCTTCCCGCACCTCATCCTCGGTCGGCTCGTCGACGTCGGGCTGGGCTACCTCAGCCTCGGCCAACCACTGACCACCCTGTCCGGCGGGGAACGGCAACGACTCAAGCTCGCCATCCACCTGGCCGAGAAGACCACCACGTACGTCCTCGACGAGCCGACCACCGGCCTGCACCTGGCCGACGTGGACCAACTGCTGGCCCTGCTCGACCGAATGGTCGACGCCGGAAACACGGTGATCGTCATCGAGCACCACCAGGCCGTCATGGCACACGCCGACTGGCTCATCGACCTCGGCCCCGGCGCCGGCCACGACGGCGGCCGCATCGTCTTCACCGGCACACCAGCCGAACTGGTCGCCACCGGCGACACCCTGACCGCCAACCACCTCCGCGCGTACGTCAACGACCCGGCGGTGACCCTCCAGAGCTGACGCCGCAGTCCCGAGGCCGGCCGGGGCATGGCACGACGCCACGGATGGCAGCGGCAGCGGTCAGGTGATGCGGCGCAGCCAGCGCCGCTGCCAGGGGGTCTCCACCGCCTTCGGGTGATAGCCAGCCCGAACCCACGGCACCGCCCGCTCGGCCGGCAGGCCGTCGAGGATCGCCAGCGCGGCCAGGGCCGTTCCGGTGCGACCCAGCCCACCCCGACACGCCACCTCGACGCGTTCACCGTCGTGCGCCCGCCGCAGCGCCTCCCGCAGGGCGTCGAGGGCGTCGGCGCGGTCGAGCGGCACCCAGAAGTCGGGCCACCGGATCCGCCGGTGCGGCCAGGCCGGATCCGGACCAGGGGCCAGCAGCACGGCGAAGTCGGCGGGCGAGGTCGCGGCAGCGATGCGGCGTCCGCGCACCGTCGCCCCACTGGGGAGTACGAGTACGCCCAACTGCTCGGACCACTGCTGTGCCTCAGTCACCCCGATATTGTGCCGCCACACTCGGCGAGACGAGCACAGACAGCGCCGCCCCCGGCCTTGTGGGCCGGGGGCGGCGCTGGTGTCGGTGTGCAGGTCGCCTCTCGGCGAGTGGCACGACGCGGCTCCAGCCGAACGGTATTCCGCGAGGGCGATATTAGGTGAGGCCCGGGGACACTGAGTCACACCGACACTGTCCACAACCAGCCCCGCCCCGACGTTGTTCCCACACCCTGCCGCGCCCGCCGCACGCCCATCCGGTCGCACCGCCCATCCGATCGCACCGCCCATCCGATCGCACCGCCGGTCGGGTCGGTCGGCGGTCCCACCGTGGAACGATCACGGTTGGACCGGGCATCGGCACGCTGCATCTGAGACATGTCCCGCCACACCGCTGGCCAGGGCGGGCGGCCGACGGCCGCAACCGCCTTGCCGCGTTGCCCTATCGCGTTGCCCTGCCGCATTGCCCTGCCGCATTGCCCTGCCGCATTGCCCTATCGCGTGGCCCTGCCGCACCGCCTTGCCGCACCGCCTTGCCTTGCCGCACCGTCGGCGGTTCCACCGTCGGGTCCCATCGCTGTTTGCTGTTTCGCGGGTCGCTTGACGACCGCGACACCCGCCATCGCGCCGCCGCTTCGGCCACGCACCACGAGATCTTGGACAGTTTCCGTTCGCGCGGAACGGAAACTGTCCAAGATCTGCGGGCAACCACCCGCCGAACCGTGCCATCCGCCTCCGCCAGGCACCCGGCGGCGCTGAATCGGGGCCAGCGGACCGCATCGATACGCTCGCCCGCACGGCAAGGGAGATGCCGCTGGCCGGCACCCCGGATTGCGGGTGCCGGCCAGCGGTCGGGTCGTGCGGTGCTGCGGTGGTGCGGATGTGTGGGTCAGCTGTTCCAGTGCTGGGCGACCAGGTCGGTGGCCTGCTGCTCCCACTGGGCGTAGGCGTCCGGGTACGCCGACACCTGCACGGTCTGGGCGGCGTCGGTCAGCGGCATGTCCTGCCAACCGTCAACCTGCTTCAGGCCCTTCAAAAACGCGGTGGTGGAGTAGGCGGGGTCGGTGATCTGCTCCGGCGTACCCCAACCCGAGCTCGGGCGCTGCTGGAACAGGCCCAGCGAGTCGTGGTCGTTCATGTCGCCGAGGTGGCCGAGGTTCTCCAGCTTCGACTCCTGCAGGCTCGTCGCGATCGAGATCACCGCGGCCCGCTCGGGCAGGCCGGCCTTCTTCGTCGCGGCGATGATCGCCTTCACGTTGCCGGTCTGCTCGTCATTCAGGCTGATGCGCGACTGGTCGCCCTGCGGCTTCGGCGCCGCCGACTGCACGGCCACCGCGACGGGCTTGGCATCCACCGGGTTGGCGTGGGCGGCGATCGGACCGGCGAAGACACCACCGGCGAACGCGAGACCAGCAACAGACAGCACGCTCTTACGCATGATCGTGTTCATGGGGGTAGCTCCTTCGGGGGTAGAACACCCTGAACGCCAAAGGGGAAACAGCGGCAGGGTGTGAGCACCTCGTCCGGCGCTGCACATGCAACGGGGAAAGTCTTCAAGGTCGGCGGCCTGCGAGCGGGGGGGCTCGTGGCGCCGGGTCCACGTGTAACGACCGGGGGGCCGGAGTCATTCCGGGGGTGGCCCATCCATAGGCGCCCTCGTCGAGGCGGTTCCTGCGGTCGTCCGTGGGGACTTGTAACGACCCGGGGGCCTAAGTCATTCCGGGGAGGCCCACCTGCCGGGCACCCACATCGCGGCGGTGCCTGCGGTTGGTCGTGGGGACTGCAACGACCGCCCGGTGGCTGGCATTCCCACCTACGCGACCAGCCCCGAAGGACCAGGGCGGCGGTCGGTGGTGCTGCGATCGTCAGGGTATGTAACGACCCCGGGCCGGCCATGATTCCGGCCCACGAGTGCGCCCGGTCACCACCCACCAACACCCACAACCCAACAAACCACCCACCCCACACCAGGCCACGACACCCAATCGCCCCGCACCCGGCGGGTGATCCACTCGGGTTCACGGAAGTCGGGGCATCCCGGACGCCCGGACACCCCGATGTCATGAAACCCGAGTCGATCACGGCGGCACTGCCAGCGCCGCGCCTGGGCCTGCAGTCCTTCGGCGTGTCAGGTGCCCAGGTAGCGCAGGACCGCGAGGATTCGCCGGCTGTAACCGGTCGTGTGAGCGAGGTCGAGTTTGTCGAAGATGGCGTTGACATGCTTCTCGACCGCGCTCTGCGACACATGCAGCCGCTGGGCGATGGCGAGGTTCGTGTGCCCCTGGGCCATCTCGTGCAGTACGTCCCGTTCGCGCGACGTGAGCCGACCGAGCGGGTCGGGCCGCTCCGAGCCGGCCACCACCTGACGCACCACCTCGGGGTCGAGGGCGGTGCCTCCGGCGGCGACCCGGTCGAGTGCGTCGAGGAAGTCGTCCACCTGGGCGACCCGGTCCTTGAGCAGGTAACCGACCCCCTCGGGACGGTCCGCGAGCAGCCGCCCGGCGTAACGCCGCTCCACGTACTGGGAGAGCACCAGGACGCCGGTTTCGGGCCACCGACGACGGATCTCCAGGGCAGCCCGCAGCCCGTCGTCGGTGTGGGTGGGCGGCATCCGGACGTCGGTGACGACCACGTCGGGACGGGACCGTTCGACCGCCTCGACAAGCTGGTCGGCGGTCCCGACGGCCGCGAGCACCTGGTGGTTCTCGTCGGCGAGCAGCCGCGTCAAGCCTTCCCGCAGCAGCGTCGAGTCTTCGGCGAGGACTAGCCGCACGGCAACTCCGTCAGCACGGTCGTCGGGCCGCCGGCCGGGCTGGTCACCCGCAGCCGGCCGTCCAGCGCGGCGACCCGCCGTGCCAGCCCGGACAGCCCGCGCCCGGTCGGTTCCGCCCCGCCGCCGCCGTCGTCGTGCACGCACATCCGGATCCACCCGTCCCGTACCCCGATGTCGATCGTGACCAGGGTAGCGGCGGCGTGTTTCGCGGCGTTGGTGAGCGCCTCGCAGGCCACGAAGTACAGCACCGTCTCGAGCTGCCGCTCGGGGCGGACCGGCAGCTCGCAGCGGATCCGCACCGGCACGTCGGAGCCGCGGGCCACGATGGCCAGGACCTCGCCCAGATCGCTGCCGTCCAGTGCTGACGGGTAGACCCGCCATGCCACCTGGCGCAACTCCTCAATGGCCCGCTGCACGTCCTCGTGCGCCTGGGCGAGCAGCGCGTGCGTGCGGTCGGCGTCGCGGGCGCGGCGGGCCCGGCCGAGCAGCATGCCGAGGGCGACCAGCCGTTGTTGGAGGCCGTCGTGCAGGTCGCGTTCGATGCGCTGCCGTTCGGCGTCGACCGCGGCGATGACCCCGGCCCGACTGGTGGTCAGCTCGTGGACCCGCCGTGTCAGCTCCGCCCGGCTCCCCGGGCCGAGCAGTCGTCGAGCCAGCCGGATGTCCAGCGCGGCGATGCTGACGACCGCCTGAACGTTGAGCAGTAACAGCACCGCCCCGACGGCGATCTGGGACAGGGCGTCGAGAAGGGTCAGCTCTCCGCGTACCGCCGCGCGCAGCACGATCCCGGCCAGCACCAGGCCGACGCCGAGCACTGCGTATGCCAGCAGGCCGAGCGTGCCCGGTAGCAGGCGGGCGGCCAGGTAGCCGACCTGCCGCCGGGTCGTCACAGCGTTCGGCGCGGGCAGATCCGTCGCGGCGAGCAGCCCGGCGAGGCGGCGGTGTTCCATCCGCACCAGCCGTCTCCCGTACCCGTTGGTCAGGTCGGCGACCCGACGGCCGGCGGCCGGCGCGAACGCGCAGACGCTGAAGGCGACGGCCGCGACGGCGAGGAAGGTGATCTCGACGGCGGCCGTCGCGATTCCGACGGCGACACCGACCGGCAGCCGGAGCCGATCCCACCACCTGGTGGTGTGCCGATCCCCCACCACCTCGCCCGCCCTACCCACCGTTGGTTGTTTCCTTCGCGCACGTGGGACTGACTAGCGCTCGTCCGACGCCCACGATCCGCTTCGGTAGAGAGTTCCGCGACCGTCCGGGTCGGGCACGCCGTTCAGTGCGCTCTGCTCGGGTTCGGTCGGCTCGGGGTTCCGCGCGGCGCGGCGGGCCTTCAGCACGCGGGACCCGACGAACCAGGCGGCCGCCGCCACGCAGACCACGATCACCACCTTCTGGAGTGTGCCGACGTAGCCCTCGACGAGGTGCCAGTTGTCGCCCAGCAGGTAGCCGGCGAGCACGAAGGTGGTGTTCCAGATCAGGCTGCCCAGCGTGGTGTAGAGCAGGAACGTGGCCACCGGCATCCGCTCCACGCCGGCCGGAATGGAGATCAGGCTCCGGAAGATCGGAATCATTCGGCCGAAGAAGACCGCCTTCACCCCGTGCCGCAGGAACCAGGCCTCGGTCCGGTCCACGTCGCTGAGCTTCACCAGCGGGAGCCGGGCCACGATGGCGCGCATCCGGTCGCGTCCCAGCGCCGCGCCGATCAGGTAGAGCGCGAGCGCGCCCAGCACCGAGCCCAGCGTGGTCCAGAAAATCGCGCCGACCAGACTCATCCGTCCCTGCGCGGCGACGAACCCGGCCAGCGGCAGGATCACCTCGCTGGGGATCGGCGGGAAGAGGTTCTCCAACGCCACCGCCAGGCCGGCGCCCGGCCCACCGAGTCGTTCCACCAGGTCAGTGACGTAGCCGACGATCCCGTCCTGCGGTGGTTCCGCTGCGGTGGCGGGGGTTCCGGTGGCGAACACGGCGTGGGACGTTCGAATCATGCGCCCACGTTACGAAGTCATCCTGAGAGCCGACCATGAGGGCGACCGCCCGACCGCGCGGGCCGACCACACCTGTGGGGGTGCGGAAAGCCGCACCCCGCTGCGGCTCGCGGTGGCGCAGCCGCCGTGCGTACCCCTGGATGTCGCGGCAAACGCGCTGGCGCACGCCGCCGCGGTCCGCGCGGCGCGTGCGCGGGTGGTGGTCTTTCCGGAGCTGTCCCTGACCGGGTACGAGTTGGGCGCGCCGGTCGTGTCGGTCGACGACCCGCGGTTGGCGCCGCTGGTCGAGGCGTGCGCCGAGACGAACGCGCTGGCCCTGGTCGGTGCGCCGGTCGCGGGCGACCACATCGCGATGCTGGCGGTGATCGGCGGCGGTGCGACAGTGGCGTACCGGAAGATGTGGCTGGGGGACGCGGAGGCCCGCCGGTTCCGGCCCGGCGATGCGCCGGCCGTGCTCGAGGTGGACGGTTGGCGGGTGGGCCTGGCGATCTGCAAGGACACCGGTGAGACCGCGCACGCGGCGCGGACCGCGGCGCACGGCATCGACGTGTACGCGGCCGGCGTCCTCGAGTCGGCCCGCGACGCCGCCGTGACCGACCGGCGGGCGCACCGGATCGCCACCGCGCACCGGGTGTGGGTGGCGGTGGCGAGCTTCGCCGGGTCGACCGGCGGTGGCTACACCGAGGCGGCCGGGCGGTCGGGTGTCTGGACGCCGGACGGCGAGGTCTACGCCCGCGCGGGCACCGCGCCGGGCGAGTCGGTCAGCGTCAGCATCGGCTGACCGGGCGGTCGACGTCGGACCCATCCCCTAGCGTGGGGCAGTGTCATCGACACGAGGAGGAGCGCATGGGCGAGGCCGCGACGACGGGCACGGTCCGCTCGACGGACGGCACCACCATCGCCTACGAGCGCAGCGGCGCCGGTCCCGCGGTGATCCTCGTGGATGCGGCGGGCGGGTTCCGCGAGATGGGCCCGATGAGGTCGTTGGCGGCCCACCTGGCCGAGGAGTTCACCGTGCTGACCTATGACCGGCGGGGCCGGGGGCAGAGCTCCGACACGTCGCCGTACGCGCCACAGCGGGAGGTCGAGGATTTGCGGGCCCTCATCGAGGACGCGTCCGGCGGTTCGGCAGCCCTCTACGGGTTCTCCTCGGGGGCGGTGCTGGCGTTGCTCGCCGCGACCGGCGGCTTGTCGGTCACCCGATTGGCCCTCCTGGAGCCGCCGCTCGCGCAGGGCGAGCAGTCGACGGGCGATCCGGGCCTGGCCGCGGCCATCAGCGAGCTGATCGCCGCAGGCCGTCCGGGCGATGCGATGCTGCATTTCCAGCGCAGCATCGGCGTGCCAGCGGAGTTCATCGACGGGATGCGCGACGGGCCGGGCTGGCCGGCCATGGAGGCCTTGGCGCACACTCTGGTGTACGACCTCACCCTGCTCACGGCCCTACCTGCCGAGGCACTGACCGCACTCACGATCCCGACGTTGGTGCTCGACAGCGCGCAGAGCGATGCACGGCTGCACGGCTGGGCGCAGGGGGTGGCCGAGGCGCTGCCAGCTGGGCGGCACCGGACGTTGCCCGGCGAGTGGCACGGTGTCTCCGATGAGGTGCTGGCACCGGCGCTCGCCGACCATTTCTCCGGCCGCGCCGGCTGACCGGCGACGTCTGGCACCTGTCGTGGGGCTCGGGCAGGATCGGCTCATGAGCACTCTCCCCTCCCGACTCTCAGTGGTCACGCTGGGAGCACGCGACGTCGCCGCGCTGCGGTCGTTCTACCGATCGTTGGGGTGGCCCGAGCTGCCGAGCAGCGACGACGGATGGTCGGCGTTCCTGCTCGGTGGTGTGCTGTTCGCGCTGTACCCGCTGCCGGAGCTGGCCGCCGAGGCGGCGCCGGGCGTGCCCGCGCCGGCCGGTGGTTGGTCCGGTGTCACGCTGGCCCGCAACGTCGACAGCCGCGACGAGGTCGACACGGCGTTCGCCGCGGCCGTCGCGGCGGGCGCGACGGTGGTGGCGGAGCCGACCGACAGGTCCTGGGGCGGGCGCTCCGCTTACATCGCCGACCCGGAGGGCAACCGCTGGGAGATCGCCTGGGCGGGCACGGCCCGCTTCGACGAGCGCGGCGCCCTCATCGCCTTCGGCTGAGTCATCGTGTTTGCGCGGTCGGGGATGACCTTGAAATGCTTCGGGCATGACCTCCTTCCCCGGGACCTTCGCCGATGACGTCGTGGGCGAGTCCGCCCAGACGCAGTTCGAGGTGTTCATCGACGAGCACCGCAGGGCGCTCAACAGCTACCTGGACGGGCTGACCGAGGAGCAGGCGCGTCGGTCGTTGGTGCCGTCCCGGACCACGCTGCTGGGTCTGGTGAAGCACGCCGCGTTCGTCGAGAAGGTCTGGTTCGACGAGGCCGTCACGTGCCGCTCGCGCGCCGAGATCGGCATCCCCGCCACGCCGGACGAGTCGTTCATCCTCGACGACGGCGACACGATCGCCACCATCCAGCGCGCGCACCGCGAGGCGTGCGAGGCGTCCCGCCGCGCCACGTCCACCCTGGGCCTCGACGACCTGCTCCGCGGCAACCGGCGTGGCCCACTGCCGCTGCGCTGGGTCTACCTGCACGTGCTGCGCGAGCTTGCCCAGCACTGCGGGCACGCGGAGATCCTGCGCGAGCAGATCCTCGCCGCCGAATAGCGTCGCCGCGGCCCGAGCTGGTCGAGCCGGCGGACGGGGCAGGGGCGCTAGCCCCTGGCCCACCCACCGGTGTCCGCGAAGCGACGCAACGTCCAGCGGGCCGGCGGCCAGCCGCCGGGGTCGTGGTCGGTGGTCCATTCGGTGATCGAGGCCGGGGGCACGTCCAGGTCGAACGCCCGGAAGACCGGCTGCGCGGCGAGCGCGTGGAACGCGCCCTCGACGGTCTCGCTGTGGCCGACCAGGACCACCGTGGAGCCCCGGTGCCGGTGGGCGATCTCCATGATCGCGCGGCTGACCCGGACCACCAGTTCGGCCCAGCTCTCGTTGCCCTCCTCGAACGGTCGGAACACGCCGCCACCCGCCACCGCGTGTTCGGTGCGGAAACGGGCGGTCGGCAGGCCGTCGGCGTACGGGGGTGTGTGCCAGGTGCAGAGACCACAGTCGGCGACGGGCCGCACGCCGAACGCCGCGCCGATCGGTTGCGCGGTCTCGACAGCCCTGCGCAGCACGGACGAGTAGACGGCCACCGGCCCGTCGGTGGCGACGTCGCCGATGAGCCGCTTCGCCAGGTCGTGTGCCTGCTCGTGGCCGTGCGGGGTGAGGCCCCGACAGCCATGTGGCCCGCCGACGGTTCCTTCGAGCTGGTGGACCGACTCGCCGTGTCGAACGAAGATCAGACGTGTCCGCATCGGGACATCATGCCAGCGGTATCGACGGGGGTGTCAGTCGTCCGTACGGCCGGTGGAGAAGCTGTCGGCCCGCATGAGCAGAGCGTCCAGTTTCGCGCCCGTCTGCGCTGGTAGGCGGTCCCGCCGTACCAACTCGGCGATGTGGTCGCGCAGGTCGGCGACACGCTTGGCGCGGTCCCTGGTGCGGCGGTTGAGGTCGGCGAGGTCGTCACGCAGGTCGTCGGCGGTCTTCGGGTCGACGTCGTCGCGGGCGACCGCGGTGGCGAGGACGGCGGCGAACTCGCTTGTCACCTCCCGGAAGCTGACAGGTATCTGCTGCCCGACGGTCGGGGGCGCGGAGCTGGCGGCTGAGGTTGGCGAGGACGGTGCGGCCGGCGTCGGCGAGTGCGTCGTGGGTGCGGAGGCCGGAGCGGAGGTCGAGGGCGCGTCGGCGATCTCGGCCGGGTCGGGTGTGCCCGGGTTGCCGAGCGGATTTTCCGCGAGCAGGACGCCGACGCCGATCAGCACGGCGAGGACGGCCGCGACGAGAGCGGCGAGGGGCCGACGCGATCGGCGTCGGACCGGGGCGGCGGCAGGCGGGGCGGGGCGGGCCACCACCGACCTGTCGATCAGGGTGGGGGTGGGCGGCCGGCCGGATGCGCAGCAGCTCGGTGGGCGGCTCGACCGGCTGGCCGGCGCCGAAGCGGCGGGCCAGGTGCGCGGCGCTCGGCCGGTCGGCCGGGTTGGCGGCCAGGCAGGCGACGGTCAGCTCGGCGATGTCGGCGGGTAGGCCGGGCACCCGCAGCGGCGGCACCGGGGTGCCCCGTCGGTGCACCTCCAGCGCGTCCTCCCAGCTCTGCACCGGCAGTGGCGCCCGCCCGGTGAGGCTGCGGTAGAGCAGTGCGCCGAGGGCGTACACGTCGCTCGCCGGGTCGGGCGGGCCGGCGGTCAGCCGTTCCGGGGCGAAGTAGGCGGGGGTGCCCATCAGCGGTTCGCCGGACTGGCTGTCGAGGCTGCCGAGCGCGGCGATGCCGAAGTCGAGCACCTTGGCGCCGGTGTCGGTGAGCATGACGTTGCCGGGCTTGACGTCGCGGTGCACGACGCCGATGCGGTGCGCGGCGGCCAGCGCGGCGGCGATCTGCCCGGCCACCCGGACCGCCTCCGGCCAGGGCAGCGGCCCGGTCCGCAGCCGGTCGGCGAGGTTGTGACCGTCGACCAGCTCCATCACGAGGTACGGGACCACGACGCCGCCGTCGAGGGTCGCCTCGGCGTAGTCGTACACCTGGGTGACGTGTGGGTGGGTCAGCCGGGCGGCCGCGCGGGCCTCGCGTTGGATGGTGGCCCGCAGCTGCGGGTCGGTGGCGAACTGCCCGGCCAGCACCTTGATCGCGACCGGCCGCCCCAGCACCTCGTCGTCGCCTCGCCACACCTCGGACATGCCACCGAGACCGATCCGCTCGTGCAGTACGTAGCGGTCGTGGAGGCGGAGAGTGGGCATGAGCGGCGACATGGCTTCACCAGTCTGCCTGGCAATGCCCCACTCGACCACTCTGCGTGCCCGACCCCACACCGTTCGTCCCGCCCGTACCGGAATGGGATTGGTGCGGGTCAGGAGCAGCGCGGGGTGGCGGGCATTGGTCGCGGCTGGATGCGGTCGGCGAGCCGGCGCAGGGCGACGGCGGTGGCCTGCCGGGTCGGGGCGAGCAGGGCCCGACGGGGGTGTTCGACCTGGACCGGGGCGTCCGGTCGGGCCGAGTTGACGTGCCGGTTCATGGCGTCGAGCGCGGTGATGTATCCGGTGGGAAGTTCCATGGTCAGCTCCTCGGGACAGGTCCGGTGGAGTTCCGGACGACGAGTGCGGTGGGCAGCAACACGTGACCGGCCGCGGCGTCCGCGGGCGGGTTGAGCAGCAGTTCGGCGGCGATCCGGCCCTTCTCCTCGGCCGGCTGCCGGACGGTGGTGAGGCCGGCCGCGGCGGCCTCGGGGATGTCGTCGAAGCCGGTCACCGAGACGGTGGGACGGTCATGCGCCGGCCGTGCGGCCAGGGCGTCCAGCACACCGAGCGCGAGGACGTCGGAGCCGGCCAGCACGGCGGTCGGCGGTGCGGGTTGGTCGAACAGCCCGGCGACGGCTGCGGCTGCCGCCGGGCGGCTGTTGCCCGGGGCGTTGACCAGGGTGAGCTCCGCCCAGCCGATGCCGACCTCGGCGAAGGCGTCGGCGAACCCGCCGAGCCGACCTCGGGTGGTCGGATGCGGCACCTGGTCGACCCCGGGCAGGGTGAGCGGGCCGGCCGGCGCGTCGGGCAGCACGGAGTCGGCGAGCAGTGCCACCCGACGGTGCCCGAGCCCGGCGACGTGCGCGGCAGCGCTGCGCGCGGCGGCCCGCTCGTCGATGCCGACGAACCGTTCGTCGGCGTCGGCGTTGTCGCGGGCGGCCGTGCTGACGAACGGCAGCCCGCGTTGGCGGATCACGTCCAACGCCCATTCCTCGTCGGCCACGCAGTAGACGCAGAACCCGTCGACTGCGGCGTTCTCCACCGCCCGCCGGGCGTCGGTCACCGCCGTGGGCAGCGGCACCAGCAGCATGCTCGTGCCGTGCCGCTCGGCCGCCGCGCCGACACCGGCGAGGAAACGGACCGCGAACGGGTCGGTGAAGGCGTACGACAGGCGCGAGGTGAACAGCACTCCGATCGACCCGACGAAGCCCCGGCGCAGGGAGCGCGCGGTGGGGTTGGGGCCGGGGTAGCCCAGTTGCCGGGCGGCGTCCAGGATCCGCTCGCGCAGGGTGGCGGAGAGCTGGTCGGGGCGGCTGTAGGCGTTGGACACGGTGCTGCGGGAGACACCGACGGCGTCGGCCACGGCTTGCAGTGTTGGCTTCACCGGCACCCCTCTGTATCGATCCAGTCTGTATCGATACAGAGACTAGCCCGACGAGTTGGTGCCGGTCAATACGCGAGCTGAAAGTCCCGTCCACACGGGACTGTGCCGTCGAGGATCAGGCTGGGTAGGTGTCGTCCAGCAGTCGCCCGAGGATCTCCGCCGTACGCTCCGGCGGCTCGGCCTCGACGCAGAGCCGCTCCATGGCGACCGCGTAGTAATCCAGGTCGTCACGCTTGTCGAGGTAGATGGCGCTGGTGAGCTGTTCGATGTAGACGATGTCGGGTAGCTCCTGGTCGCCGAAGCGCAGGATGGTGAAGGCGCCACCGGCGGCGGCGTGGCCACCGGCGGCGAACGGGATGACCTGGAGCCGGATGTGGGGCGACTTGGTCGCCTCGATGAGCGCGGTGAGCTGGCCGCGCATGACCTCGGCGCCGCCGATGGGTCGGCGCAGCGCCGCCTCGTCCACCACCGCCCAGAGCTGCGGCGGGTTCTCCCGCTGGAGCAACTGCTGACGCTGCATCCGCAGCGCGACGCGCCTGTCGATCTCGCCCGGACCGGCCGCGCCGTGACCGAGCAGCACGACCGCCCGGGCGTACTCCCGGGTCTGCAGGAGGCCGGGCACGAACTGCACCTCGTAGCTGCGGATCAGCGCGGCGGCGGCCTCCAGGCCCAGGTACGACTGGAACCAGGACGGCAACACGTCGCCGTAGCGGTGCCACCAGCCGGGGCTGTTCGCGTCCCGGGCGAGCTTGAGCAGCGCGTCGCGCTCGTGGTCGTCGGTGACGCCGTAGAGGGTCAACAGGTCGGCGACGTCACGCTCCTTGAAGCCGACCCGGCCCAGCTCCATCCGGCTGATCTTGGATTCGGAGGAGCGGATCTCCCAGCCGGCGCCCTCCCGGGTCACCCCGCTGGACTCGCGGAGGCGGCGCAGTTGGGCGCCGAGCAGCATGCGCAGCACGGTCGGCCCGGTTGTCGGGCCACCCTCGGCGGGAACCATCGTCACGTGCGGACCTCCGGACACCGACCCACGGCGGCCGGGCGCCCCGGCCCGGCCGACGTGTAAGCATGCCATGGACCGACAGTGAGGTGAACTCCTCCGCGCCGGTGAATAAGTCCCGTCGCCGGGACGGCCCAACCCGGACGGTCAGTTGATCAGGTGGTCGAAATCGCCGTCCCGCGCACCGAGAACGAAGGCGGCGATCTCGTCCACCGTGTAGATCAGCGCCGGCCCCTCCGGGTGCCGGGAGTTGCGAACCGCGATGCCCGCTCCCCCGGGCAGTTCGGCGAGTTCGACGCAGTTGCCGCTGGGGTTGCTGCGGCGGCTCTTCTGCCAGCTCAGCGGAGGCAACTGGTGGATCGGTACGCCATTGGGTGGCTGCAGCATGGGGGCGTCTTTCTGTTACGAGCCCGCCGGTGGCCGTGGGAGGAGCGGTGACGGCGAGGGGGTGCGGTATCGACATTGGACGGTTCTGCACGTGCATCTGCTATTGCATCTGCATCCGACGGCGAGCATGATAACGCACATGATCGGTGCCCATCCGTTCACTTTGAGTTACCCCCACACGGGCAACGATCAGGCAAAACTGGGCCCGACGCGGCGCGCCGCGTCAACCGAAGACTGGAGGCGGTCGCGGCGATGGGAGGGTTCGTGCCGGATCCGATGAGTGTCGCCTCCGGCGTCTGCGCGGCCGGCGCGCTGCTCTCCTCCTGGCAACTACGCCGACGGGCGGTGCGCGCGGAGGCCGAGATCGGCCACCTCCAGGCCGAGCTGGCCGCCGAACGGCACGCCGCGAGTCACGACCCGCTGACCGGGCTGCCCAATCGACGCGCCTTCTACCGCCTGGCGGCCGCACTGCTCACCGACGCCGCCGGTCAGCCGCTGATCGCCGTGGTCCTCGACCTGGACGACTTCAAGCAGATCAACGACCGGTACGGGCACGCCGCCGGAGACCAGGTGCTGATCAGTGTGGCCGAGCGGCTCGCCGGCTTCGCCGGGGACAACCTCGTGGCCCGCCTCGGCGGCGACGAGTTCGCCGGACTGCTCTCCAGCCCCACCGTCGACAGGCGCTGGATCGAGCACTCCACCCGCCGGCTCAGCGAGACCGTCGCCGCGCCGATCCGGCTGAGCGGGTGCAGCGTCCGGGTCACCGCGTCCGTCGGGCTCGCCCCGGTGACCGGCCCGGCCCAGCTCACCGACGCGCTCAGCCGCGCCGACGCGGCCATGTACCAGGCGAAGAGCCTCGGTGGCGCCCGCTCACCCCGCCAACTGGTCGACAGCGCGTTCCTCGCGGAACGCTGACCGTTCAGCCCCGCGCCTCTTCGTCGCCGCGCCGCAGGGGCGTCGCGCCCGCCCCGAGACCGCGCATCGCCGCGTCGGCGAGGGTCACCAGACCCACCGGCGACACCAGCCCCCGCACGATCCGCGCCGCCCGGCCCCGGTCGGCCGCCTCGGCGTCGGGGTCCAACGCCTGGCGGGTCCAGTCGCTCACGTCGTCGAGCGCGCGGACCGCGAGGAACCAGGCCAGGCGCACCGGATCGACGTTGGCCCGGCCGTAGCCGGCGAGCACGGCCCTCTGCTGCTCGGGAGTGATCGGCGCGAAGGCGAGCACCCCGCCGAGGACGAACATGAGGTCGCACTCGGGCGGGGCGAGCACCGCGTCGTCCCAGTCGATCAGCCAGACCTGCCCGTCCGCGCCGAGCAGCAGGTTACCCAGGTGCGGATCACCGTGGCAGACAACGTTCCCGCCGGGCCGACCGCGCTGGTCGGCGGCGCGGCGCTCGACCTCGCGGGTCAGGGCACCCAGCCGGTCGGCCACCGCGGACCACACCCCCGCCAGCTCCGCGACCAGCGGGTCCGCCAGGTCGGCCGGGGCCGGGTCGCGCAGCCGCGCGGCCATCGCGCGGGTCCGGGCCACGATCGAGGGGTACGCGGCACCGCCCGCCGGCAGCAGCCGGCTCAGCTCGTCGGTCACCGGCGCCGCGTGCACGGCGGCCAGCACCTCGCCGTACGCACGCCAGTGCGCACCGGTCATCGGGCCGTCGAGCGCCCGCTGGTCGGAGACCCACGGCACCACCGAGAGGCGGCGGCCGTCGTGGTCGATGGACAGCCGTCCGTCGGCGGCCGGCAGCGGCGCGGCGATGCCCGGCACTCCCTGCTCGGCCAGGTACGCCGTCACGACCAGGCCGGCCGGGGTGCCGCCACCGCTCAGCTTGACCGCGTACCGACCGCCGCCGGCGGCCTGAGCCAGCCACAGTCGGGCGTGCTGGTCCGCGCCGTGGGTGACCGGCTCCATCGTGGACAGCCGCAGGCCGAAGCCCATCCGCACCCGGTCGGCCACCTGCCGCGCGCCGTCCTGCACCATGCGGACACCATGCCAGTGCTCCGGCCACCGACCCAGCCAATTTGCCGATCGCGCCGCGCTCAGCGCAGCGTGGCCAGATGACGGTCCAGCGCGGCGTACGACTCAGCGGCGCCCTGCGTCATACCGGAGTCGATCATGCCGTCGCGTTCCGCGGTGGTGTCGAAGCGGGTGGTGCTGGTGATGGTGGTGCGCCCCTCCTGCTCGGTGAAGACCACCGTCTCCACCGCGCTGTGGCCGGGCATGCCCTCGAACTCGAAGGTCTGCACGATCCGCTCCGGTGCGACGATCTCCCGGTACTCGCCGCGGAAGACGTAGTCCTTGCCGTCCTCGGCGTGCTCGACGAATCGGTAGCCGCCGCCCACCCGAAAGTCGATCTCCACGTCCAGTGGATTGCCCCGCCCCCACCAGTGCCTGAGGTGCTCGGCCTGGGTGTGTGCGGCGTAGACCAGCTCGCGGGGAGCGTCGAACGTCCGGGTGAGGGTGACCTCCTGGTCGGAGGGCAGGTCGATCGTCAGGTCAGGGAGCTTGCTCATGGCGGGTCTCCTTCAGCTTGAGCAGGTAGTCGTCCAGAGTGTCGTAACGGTCGTCCCAGAGCCGGCGGTACTGATCGACCCACTCGGCGAGCGTCTGGAGCGGCGCCGGGTCGAGCCGGCAGCGACGCCACTGCGCCTCGCGGGTCCGCGCGATCAGCCCGGCCCGCTCCAGCACAGCGAGGTGTTTGGAGATCGCCTGGACGCTGATCGGGAACGGCGCCGCCAGTTCGTTCACGGTCGCGTCGCCGGTTGCCAGCCGGGCCAGGATCGCCCGCCTGGTCGGATCAGCGAGCGCGGCGAACACGGTGCTGAGGGGATCTGCGGTCATTCGTCTCTTTCAACCGTCGAGTTAATCAACCTTCGGGTTGAATATACAGGTCAGCGTGATCGGGTCAACGACTTTCGGCGGTGCAACCGGGCAGAGGTGTTCCTGGACGTCGGCCGGGTATGGGAAACCAGCATCCGTCCAGGACCGCCGAGAGGAACCGATGTGGCGACAATCCGCGCCCTCGTACTCAACTGCACCCTCAAACCGTCGCCAGCGCCGTCAAGCGCCGAGCAGCTCGGTCGGGAAGTGCTCGCCGAGTTGGCCGCGCAGGGCGTGGAGGGGGACATGGTCCGGGTCGTCGATCACGACGTGCGCTTCGGAGTGTCCACAGACGAGGGCGACGGCGACGGTTGGCCGGCGATCCGCGCCAAGCTGATGGCAGCCCAGGTGCTCATCATCGCCACACCGATCTGGCTCGGCCAGCCCGCCAGCGTCTGCAAGATGGTCCTCGAACGCCTCGACGCCGAACTCTCCGAGACCGACGCCGAGGGCCGACTCCGCACCTACGGCAAGGTGGCAGGTGTCGCAGTGGTCGGCAACGAGGACGGTGCCCACCACACGATCGGTCAGGTGCAGCAGGCCCTCAACGAGGTCGGCTTCACCATCGCCGCCGCCGCCGCGACCTACTGGGTCGGCGAGGCACTGCACACAGTGGACTACCGCGACGCCGGGCCCAAGCCCGACACCACCGGCCGCACCACGAAGGCACTCGCGCTCAACACCGCACACCTGGCCCGGCTCCTCGCCGACCAGCCCTACCCACCGGCGGACGCGCGGGACGTCGCGGGCTGACCCGAGCCGGCGGCCGCACCCGCCGCGGGGTCAGCGCCAGCCGTAGCCGGCGCGCAACGCCTGCCCGACCCGGTCGAACCGGGGCCGATCCAGCACGGCGCCCTCCCGGCGGATGCTGTCCTCGCGCATGGTGAGCACCCGGTCCAGCCGGACCCAGCTCGGCCGGTTGTCGCGGTCCCACTCACCCGGCCCGAGCGCGAACCAGTGCCGCTGCCCGTCCCGCTCGCTCTGACTGGACAGCATCAGCCCGAACAGGGTCCGGCTGTGCCGCCCGACGACCAGCACCGGCCGGTCCTTGCCCTGGCGGGGGTCGTCCTCGTACGGCACCCACGTCCAGACGATCTCGCCCGGGTCGGCCTGACCGTCCCGCTCCGGAGCGTAGGTCAGCTCCCGACGCTGCAACGCGCTCACCTGACGGCGGCGGGCCACCTGCGCGGGCGCCGGCCCGGTACGCCGGGGCGACGGGATCACCGCACCGACCCGAGAGATACGCGCCGCGACATTCCTCAACAGACCAGCCACGGCGGGCAGCCTACCCGCCGCCGAAGCGGGCGGTACGACAGACTGGCCCGATGAACGAACTGCCCCGCGACCTGCCGATCCTGGAGCGACGCGCGGTACGGGTGGTGGTCACCGACGACACCGACCGGGTGTTGCTGTTCCACACCCACGACCCGGACCACCCCCGGCTGGGCACCTGGTGGGAGCTGCCCGGCGGCGGCATGGATCCCGATGAGACCTATCGCGACACGGCCGTGCGGGAGCTGCGGGAGGAGACCGGCATCGTGGTCACCGGCGACCAGGTGGGCGCGCCGACCTGGCGGCGGCGGGCGAGCTTCCTGCACCGGCAGGTACGGCACGTCCAGGACGAGGTCGTCGTCGCCGTACGGCTGGCCGGCCCCGGCCCGGACGTGGACGAGGCGCACCGGCTCGACTACGAACGGGAGGACTACTTCGGCTTTCGCTGGTGGCCGTTGCCCGAGGTGGTGGCCAGTCGGGAACGGTTCTATCCCGGGCAGCTCCCCCGGCTGATCACCCCGTTCCTTGCCGGCGCGGAGATCGACGAGCCGTTCGAGCTGTGGTCGTGAGCCGGACCGGCGGGCAGAGTGGGGCCATGAGGACCGATCTGCACGGGCCGCTCTCCGCGTACGCCGCGCGCCTGCACGCCACGGCCGGCGACGGGCACCACGTCGCCTCCCCGCTCGGCGCCTGGCTGCTGCTCGCGGTCTGTGCCAGCGCGGCGGCCGACCCCGACCCGGTCGCCGCGGAGAGAACTGCCGGGGAGCTGGCGCGCGCCCTGGGCACCGACCTGTCGAGCGCGGCGGAGGTCGCCCGAGCGCTGTTGGAGGCGCCGCACCCGCTGGTCGGGTCCGCCACAGCGCTCTGGCACCGACCGGGGCAGGGCGACGGCGGGCCAGCGGGGTGGCGGGCCGCGCTGCCCTCCACGACCGAGGTCGGCGTACTGCCCGATCAGACCGGGTTGGACGCCTGGGCACGCGAGCACACCCTCGGGCTGATCGAGACGTTTCCCCTGCGGGTCCGGCCGGACGTGGTGCTGGCCCTGGCCAGCGCGTTGGCCACCCGGGTCTCTTGGGCGACCCCGTTCGACGTCGCCGACGCACGCACGCTCGGCGCTGACAGCCCCTGGGCCGGCCACCTGCGGCGGGCGCTGCGCAGCCCGAGCCAGGGCCACCGGTGCGCCATCGTGTCCACAGCGCTCGCCGGTGACGTGATCGTGCACGCCGTACCGGCCCAGACCACCGACGGCGCAGGGCTGGTGGTCCTCTCGGTGGCCGCCGCGCCGCAGGTGCCACCGGCCGAGGTGCTGGCCGTCGCGTACGACCTCAGCGCCGGCGCGGCCGACGGCGCGCAACCGGCGGGCAGCCGCTCGCTGTTCGACCTGCCACTCGGCGCGACCCCGCTCTGGACGCTCAGCGAGGAGCGGGTACGCACCCGGGCCCGCGACGGCCGCGAAGAGCGGCACACCGCCGTCCTCCCCTGCTGGTCGGCCCGCAGCGACCATGACCTGACCGCCCCGGCGCTCGGCTTCCCGGCCGCGGCGGCAACGCTGGCAACGGCGATGGCGCTGCCGGTGGAGCGCTTCGAGGCACGGCAGACGGCGGTGGCCCGGTTCGACAGGTACGGCTTCGAGGCAGCGGCGGTGACAGGCATGTTCGGGCTGACCAGCCTGCCGCCGGAGGGCGTGGCCCGCACCGCCGAGTTGCGCTTCGGCCACCCGTACGCCGTGGTGGCCGTCGCCACCGACACCCGGGCCGACGGCGCCACCGGCCCCTGGCACGGGCTGCCGGTCTTCTCCGCCTGGGTCGCCGAGCCCGAGGAGGTGCCCGAGGCATGAGCCACCTCGGGGAGGACCAGGTGGCCGGGGTGCTCCGGCAGTGGATCGGTACGACCACCCCGAAGCTGCTGGGCGAGGGCATGGAGGGCGCGGTCTACGAGGTCGACGACGCGCGGGTGGCGAAGGTCTGGTTCGCCGGCTCGGTCGAGTCGTCCCGCCGGGCAGCGGCGTTCTACGAGGCCCTGGCCACGAAGCCGCTGACGTTCCGGGTGCCGCGCATCACGCAGGTGGAATCCGTGGGAGGTCGGGTCGTCACCGTCGAGCGGCGGCTGACCGGGACGCCCCTGGCCGCTGGTCTCGCGGCCGGCGCGGTGTCACGCGAGGACGCGTACACCGTTGTTGTCGACATCGTCGCCGCGCTCGCGGCCGGCGGTGGGCTTCCGGCGGCCCGTGAGTTGGCCGTCCTGGGCGAGGACTCCCCGCTGTTCAACGCCGGGGAGGGCTTTGCGGTGGCACTCGCGCGCCTCGCCGAACGCCGGGCCGAGCGTTTCCGAGCGGTGCTGAGCAGTGCCGTCGTCGACTTCCACCGGAAGGCCGCGGCGCTCACCAGCCGTCTGGTCGAGGTCGACAGTGGCCGGCGAGCGGTGCTGCACGGTGACCTGATCCCGGGGAACATCCTCATCGACGCCTCGGGCCGGCCGAGTGCGGTGCTGGACTGGGGCTTCCTGACCACCGAGGGCGACCCGACGTTCGACGCGGCTGTCACCGCCGCGATCTTCGACATGTACGGGCCGGAGGCGGAGCAGGTGGAACGCCATCTCCTCGACCGGTTCGAGGCGCGGTTGGGCTGTGACCGCACGGCGCTGCTCGTCTACCGTGCCGCCTACTCGCTGATCACGGCGAACGCCTACGACCCGACCGGGCAGGACGGCCACTTCGCCTGGTGCGCGGCGGCGTTGAATCGGCGCGACGTCACGAAGGCTCTCCTGGGCTGAGTCGCGCTCGGCCCCGCTCGATCGCCGGAGGCGGCGGTGCTCATTCGGGTGTATCACCCGGCCGGAAGGACTCCTCGCCGTGCTGCTCGGCCTCCCGTACCACCTGGTTGGCGGTGCTCGGATCGCATCCGGTGGCCCGCAGGAGGTCGCTGGCGGCGGTGCGCAGTTGGGTCACCACCGCATCGCCGAACTCGTCGACGCCCTGCGCCCGGGCGCGACCGGCCTGGTAGACGGCGTCGCGTGCGGCGTGGCGGGTGCGCTCGGTCGGCCGGCCGGCGCGGTGTTCCCGGCGCAGCAGCTCGACCGCGTCGGCGAGTCGCCCGACGCTGGCCGGTAGGTCGGCGGGGATCGGCTCGTTGTACTGCAACGCCATCGCCGACCGGCGGGCCACTCCCCGGCTGTGTTCGATGACCCGTTCCACGTGCTCGCTGGCACGCGCGAACCGCTCCACGTCCTGCCGGCGCAGCCACCGGGCGGGCGCAAGGCTCACCACCTCCTCGGCGCCGCTGAGCGCCTGGTGCATCCGTTCGAGGTCGGGGCCCATGGCGCGCAGCGCGTCCAACGCGCGGACCGCCCGCGGCTGATCCCCGGTGTGCAGCGCGGCGGAGACCTCCCGCAGGTGCCTGGCGAGGCCCTGGTAGATCGGCGCGGCGTCCCGGTCGAGGATCCGCATCGGGTTCAGCGGCACCAGCACCGCGACCACCACGAGACCCACCACGCCACCGACCATCGCCTCGACGATCCGGGGCCACTCGAGATCCTGCTGGGCCGGGCTGAGGGCGGCGAGCAGCACCGCCGTACCGCCCGCCTGACCGACCGCGGCACCACTGCGCCCGAACAGCACGAGCGTGGCGAAGATCGCGCACCCGACGACGAACCCGGTCTGCCAGAACCCGGTGCCCAGAAAGGACAGCAGGAAGTCGGTGGTGGCGATACCGAGACCGACCCCGATCAACAGTTCGACAGTGCGGTGGGCGCGTTGGCCGAGCGCGGCGACGATCGTGCCCACCGCCGCCGAGGGCGCGAAGATCGGCGCGGGGTTGCCCAACACGTTGTGCCCGATGGCCCAGGCCAGAGCCGCGGCGAGGCCCGCCTGCACCGAGATCACCAGGGCGACTTCCAGCTGACTCAGCCGCAGCCGCCCGGCCCGTCCACCTCGACCGCGGACCCGCGCAGCAGCCGCCCTGACTCGTCCCACCACACGCTCATGCCGGGGGCGGGTCACGTCGGCTTGGCGGCGACCATCAGGATCCACCGAGCACTCGTACCACGCCGCAACCCGGCCGGTCCGGACAATCCCGACACGAGGTCGGGTCAGAGACCGCCGTCGCGCGGTAGTCGCGCCACCATCTCCCGGAACTCCCGCACCGTCATCGCCGCCCGCAAGGTGGCGAAGACGGCGCCGGTGCCAGCCCGGGCGGTGGCCGGATCCACCCCGGCACGCTGTTCCACCCGGCGAAGGAACTCCACCGGGCCAGCGTCCGTCGGGGGTGCGGACGCGGCAGCACCGCCGACCTCCAGCCCCAACCCGCTGGTCAGCCCGTCGACGCCGGCATCCGGGCCGGCGGCCTCGGTCTGATCCGGGGCCGGGGCGGTCAGGTAGCCGTCGACCTCGTTCGGAAGGTGCGCCACGAGGTCGTCGGGCGCGCCGCCGGTCACCCGGTCGGCCAGCGTCTGGAGCACGGCGCGGGCGAGCACGGCGGCCTGCTCGGCCGGCAGGCCGGACCGTTGGGACACCGCGTCGATGAAAACCGGGAACCCGTCGCCGTCGGTCACGCTCGGGCGGTTACCCCTGGCCGGCCGCCACAAACGGCCACTAGGCCAGCAGACCTTCGGCCAGCAGGTGGTCGAAGATGATCTGGTCGACCGGCGAGGTGCGGTTCCGGTCCGCGTACCGGAGCCAGGCCATCTCGGCGATCTCGCTGGCCGGCCGCAGCTGGCCCTGATAGCCGGCCCGGTAACAGGTCATCCGCACGGTGACGCCGGCCGCTTGGCTGTGCGCCTGAGCGGTGAAGGTGCCCAGGTGCTCGGCATCGCGGACGTCGACCTCGACGCTCAACTCCTCGTCGATCTCCCGGCGCAGGGTCTCCAGGTCGGTCTCGCCCGGCTCGCGTTTTCCACCCGGCAGGTACCAGACGTCCTTGCCCACCGACCGGGTGCTCAGCACCTGACCGTCCTCGATGAGAATCCAGGCCACCTTGTCGATCTCGCGCACCCCTGCTCCCTCCGGCCGTCGGGATCGGGGACGCTACCACCCGGAACACCGCGCTCAGTCGGCCAGCAGGTCGAGCAGCAGCGCGGCGGTCCAGCTGAACGCCGGCGAGCCCAGCCCGGCGCCGGTGTCCGGGTGGAAGTACTCGTGGCAGCCCGCCCCGGCGACCAGGCCGATCATCGAGTGGCGCAGCCCGGCGGCCAGCTCCGGGTGCCCGTGCGCGAGCAGCCCCCGCCGGACCAGCCAGCCGATGTTGAGCCAGCTCGGCCCACGCCAGTAGCGCAGCGGCTCGAAGTCGGGTGCGGTGCGGTCGTAGGTGGGTAGCGGCCGGTCCATCCGCCGGGCCACCCCGAAGCGCGCCGACCGGGCCTCGACGACGAGCGCGTCGATCTGCCGCGCGGGCAGGTCGGGCAGGATCAACGGCGTCAGGCCGAGGACGGTCCGGGCGCCGACCAGGCGATTGGTGCGCAGGTCACGCGGCTGGAACGTGCCGGTGCCCGGGTCGTACAGCCGTCGTAGGAGTGCCTCGGTGATCCGGGCCGCGCGGGCCCGGTGCGGCCCGGGGTCGGCGCCGACGAGCGTGGCGATCTCGGCGAGGGCGTGTTCGGCGGCCCCGAACGCCGCGTTGAACAGCGGGCACTCCACCAGGAACGGGTGACCACTGGCCAGGTCACGGTCGGAGTAGCCGTGGTCGCGGTAGGCGGCGACGATCGCCAGGTAACGCGCGTAGTCGAGGTCCGTGGGGCGGTGCGCGGCGTCGGCGTGCGCGGTGTCGTGCCGGCGGTACGCGGACATGACGGCCGCCTCGGCCGGGACGGCGGCCATCGGCTCGTCCCATGCCGGGCTGTTGTCCAACCCGGACTCCCACGGGTGCACGATGCAGACCAGCCCGTCACCTGCCACATCCCGCCGTTCGGCCAGGTAGCGCTGTTGGGCGACGAGCGCGGGATAGAGCCGGCGCAGCGCCGCCAGCCGGGTGGGGTCGGGCGCCCGCCGGTACGCCAGCAACGCGGCGAGCGCGTGCACCGGCGGCTGGACCAGGCCGGAGGTGGCCACCGTGGGTGCTCCCGGTACGTCGGCCGAGCGCCACATCTCCGGCCCCGGGAAGTACGCGCCGACCCGCAGCGCCGGGTTGAACACGATGTGCGGCACCCGTCCGTCGGCCCACTGCGCCCGGAAGAGGCTCGCCAGCTCCCGCCAGGCGCGGTCGGGGCGGACCTGGGCCAGCCCGATCGCGATGAACGCGGAGTCCCAGCTCCACTGGTGCGGGTAGAGCGTGCGCGAGGGCACCGTGTGGTCGTGCTCCCAGTTGGCGTCGAGCGTGTCGACCGCGAGTCGACGCAGCCCGGCCAGGTCCGCCGAGCCGCCCGTGCGGGCCGCGGCGGCGGTCACGCGGCGGCCCGCCGGGGCAGCGCGTGGCGCAGCACGGTGGCGGCCTGTTGCAGGGCCCGGACCGGGTCGCCGCGGAGCCGGCACTCCAGGGCCAGCCAGCCCCGGTAGTCCAGCTCCAGCAGGGTACGCACCAGCGCCGGCCAGTCCAGGTGACCGGCACCGGGCTGGTACCGGTTGGAGTCGCTGACCTGCACGTGCCCGAGGTACGGCGCGGCGGCGCGCAGCGCGCGGTGCACGTCGTCCTCCTCGATGTTCATGTGGAAGGTGTCGGCGACCACCCGGACCGACGGCAGCCCGAGCGCGGCGCAGAGCGCCACCGCCTCGTCGAGGCGGTTCACCATGTGGTCCTCGTACCGGTTGAGGGGTTCCAGGAAGAGGGTGACCCCCTCGGCCCGGGCGTGCTCGCCCAGCTCGCCGAGGGCGTCGAGGAGCACCTGCCGGTCGCCGTCCGGCGGGCGGGGCGGCTCGAACGGCGGCAGTCGTCGGGAGAACATCCCCCAGGCGGCCGGGGTCATCGCCCCGACGCCGCCCAGTTCGGCGATCACCGAGAGCTGGGAGCGCAGATTGCGGACGGCGTCGGCGGACCGAGCGGGGTCGAAGTCGCCGATGAAGTGGCCCATCTCAACGCAGACGGTGGGCATCACCACCCCGGCGGCGCGGGCCCGGCGCAGCTCGGGCAGCCGGCGGGCGAACGCGAGGTCGCCGCGGCCGCGTAGCTCGATGCCCTGGTAGCCGAGGGCGGCCGCGAGGGCGTACTTCTGGATCAGGTTGGTGCCCGGCAGGAGTTGTTCCTGACAGGCCAGCGCGATGGTGGTCATCTAGAACCTCAGCACGACTTGGAGGACGTCACCGGCGCCGCGGTCGAGCAGCGCGAGGGCGTCGGCGACCGCGCTGGCGTCGACGATGTGGCTGACCAGCGGCAGCGGGTCGACGCTGCGGTCGGCCACCAGGTCCATGAAGGTCTGCGCGACCCGGTCTCCGGTCCACCGGCCGGCCATGCTCGGCGCGGGGGTGGGCCCGGAGACCTGGGCGGCCACCAACTGGATGCGGTTGTGGTGGAACTCCTCGCCGAGGCCGAGCGTGTCGGCCTGGCCCTGGTAGAAGCCGGCGGCCACGACCCGTCCGGCGTGGGTGGTGGATCGGATCGCCTCGTGCAGCGCCGGGTACGCGCCGGACAACTCCAGGCAGACGTCGGCCCCCCGGCCGTCGGTGGCCTGGCGCAGCACGGCGGCGGCGGACGTGACAGTGGCATCCACCGTGGAGCGCGCGCCGTATCGTGCGGCGTGCTCCAACCGGTCGGGCACCGGGTCGACGGCCACCACCCGGGCCCCGGAGAGCACGGCGAGCCGGGTGGCGAGCAGCCCGATGACGCCCTGCCCGAAGACGCCGACCCAGTCGCCGAGGTGCAGGTCGCCGGCGAGCACGGCGGTCAGCGCGATGGCGCCGGGGCGGGCGAAGACCGCGGCGAGCGGGTCCAGCCCGGCGGGGAGAGCACGGACCGCGTCGGCGGCGAGCACGGCCTCGGCCCGGTGCCCCCAGATGCCCCAGACGAGCTGCCCCGGATGCCGGTCGGTGACCTCCGGCGCGACCTCGACGACCTCACCGACCTCTTCGTAGCCGAAGCCGATCAGCGGGTAGGGCACCGGGGTCTGTCGGGGGACGAACATCCGGGCGGCGTCGTCCCAGTCCTTGCTGAGCCGGGGGTTGCTGCCCCGGTAGAGGGTCAGCTCGGTGCCGGCAGAGATGCCCGAGTAGCAGGTGCGGACTCGGACCTGGCCGGGGCCGAGCGGATCCGGGGGGCAGGGCTCGAGGCTGATGCGTCGAGGCCCGGCGAGAGAGACCACCCAGTTGCCCATGTGTCACATCCCGGTAGCACTGGGCTCCAGGATAGCAAAAAATCGCAATATGTCTTGCTATTGATCAATCGAAGGTGTTGGATCCGTCTTGTACCCTTCGAGAGGAGTGCCATCGATGTCAGCACCTCCGAGGCGGATACTCGCCACCACAGTGATCCTGGCACTGACCACGTCCACCCTGCTGGCCTGCGGCGACGACGGATCGGACAGCAACAGCAAGAAGATCACCGTCTGGAGCCTGGAGGACGTGGCCGACCGGGTCACCGCCACCAAGGCGATCATCGCCGACTTCACCGCCAAGACCGGGATCCAGGTCGATCTCGTGACCGTCAACGAGGACCAGTTCCCCTCCCTGATCGCCGCCAACGCCGCAGCCGGCGACCTGCCCGACGTGGTCGGGTCGGTCTCCCTCGCCGGCATCCGCACGCTGGCCGGCAACGAGTTGCTGCACGCCTCGGCGAACACGGAGGTCGTCGACAAGCTGGGCAAGCAGACGTTCTCCCCCCGCGCGCTGGAGCTCACCGCCGACGACGGCAAACAGCTCTCCGTACCCAGCGACGGGTGGGGGCAGTTGCTCGTCTACCGCAAGGACCTCTTCGCCGCGGCCGGCCTGGCCGCCCCCGACACGTACGAGCGGATCACTGCCGCCGCGGCGCGGCTGAACACCGGCGGCGTCGCCGGGATCACCGCGGCGACCGCCCCCAGCGACGTGTTCACCCAGCAGACCTTCGAGCACCTGGCGCTGGCCAACGGCTGCCAGCTCACCGACGACTCGGGGAAGGTCACGCTGGACTCACCCCAGTGCGTCGAGGCGTTCCGCTTCTACGGTGACCTGATCCGCACCAGTTCGGTGAAGGGCGCACAGGACGTGGACACCACCCGGGCCACCTACTTCGCGGGCAAGGCGGCAATGGTGATCTGGTCGCCGTTCATCCTCGACGAGCTGGCCGGGCTGCGCAACGACGCCAAGCCGACCTGCCCCCAGTGCCAGGCGGACCCAGCCTTCCTCGCGAAGAACAGCGGGTTCGTCACCGCGATCAAGGGCCCGAACGGCACCGAGCCGGCCCAGTACGGCGAGATCAGCTCCTGGGCCGTGCTCGACGGCGCGGCGGCCGATCCGGCGAAGTCGTTCGTGGAGTTCATGCTCAGCGACGGCTACCCACGCTGGTTCGGCATGTCCCCGGAAGGCCGCTTCCCGGTGCGCAAGGGCACCCCGGCCGAGCCGGAGGCGTACCTGACCGCCTGGAACACCAGCCAGGCGGGGGTCGACGCCAAGAAGCCCCTCGCCGACGTGTACGGCGACGAGGTGCTGGCCACGCTGCGCCGCAGCCCGGACACCTTCGGGCGGTGGGGTCTCAGCCAGGGGCAGGGCAAGCTCGTCGGCGCCATGCTCGGCGAGTTGCCGGTGCCCAAGGCGCTGGCCGACCTGATCGCGGGCAAGTCCGACGCGGCGGCCACCGCCAACCGCGCCAAGAAGGACGTGGACGCCATCAAGGCCGGCGTCAATTGACCACCACCGCGCCCGGCCCCGGCCGCTCCCCCATCCGGGAGCGGTCGGCGCCACCCCGACGCCGACCGCTGACCCTGCGTCGCCGCGAATCCCGGGCCGGGCTCGCGCTTGTCGCACCGACCCTGCTCGTCACCATCGCGGTCATCGGCATCCCGATCGTGTGGACAGTGGTGCTCGCCTTCCAGCGGGTCCGGCTCGCCACGCTGCGCAAGACCGGCCTGTTCGGCGAGTTCACCATGGACAACATCGACCGGGTGCTGCACACCCCCGGCTTCGCCGAGACGCTGTGGGTCACGCTGATCTACAGCATCGGCGGCACCGTCGGGTCGATAGTGCTCGGTCTGGTGGCCGCCCTGGTCGTCCGCCGGCCGTTCCGGGGCCGCACGCTGGTCCGGGCGTCCATGCTGCTGCCGTACGTGGCGCCGGTGGTCGCGGTGACGTTCGTCTGGCAGGTGATGCTCGACCCGCAGCTCGGCATCGTCAACGCGTGGGGTCAACGCCTGCTCGGCTGGGACGCCCCGGTGCCGTTCCTCACCCAGGAGTCGACAGCGCTGGCCACGGTGATCGTCTTCGAGGCGTGGCGGTACTTCCCGTTCGCGTTCCTGTTCCTGTTGGCCCGGCTCCAGGCGGTGCCCGGCGAGTTGGAGGAGGCCGCCCGCGTCGACGGCGCCACCCCCACCCAGCGGTTCCGGCACATCCTGCTGCCACAACTGCTGCCGGTGATCGCCCTGCTGGGCGTGCTGCGCTTCATCATGACGTTCAACAAGTTCGACGACGTCTACCTGCTCACCGGCGGTGCGGCAGGCACCGAGGTGGTCAGTGTGCGGGTGTACGAGTTCCTCACCGCCCGCACCGACATCGGGGCCGCGGCCGCCCAGGCGGTCGTGCTGGCCGTGGTGCTCATCGTGTTCGTGCTGATCTATCTGCGCTTCTTCGGACGGAGGGTGGGCTGATGGACCGGGACGTGGTCGAGACGGTGAGCCTGCGTTGGCTGCGCCGCCTGGTGATCGCCGTGTTCCTGGTGATCACCGTCTTCCCCTTCTACTACATGCTGGTGCTCTCGGTGCGCCCCATCGAGCGGCTGCTGCTCGACCCCGGTGCGCTGGTGGTCGGCTTCGGTGAGCTGACCGTGGCCACGTACGCCGAGGTGCTGAAGGCCACCGACGACGGCGGCCAGGGTTTCCTCACCTTCATCCGCAACAGCGGGCTGGTCGCCGTCGCGGCGACCGTGCTCACCCTCCTGGTCGCGATCCCCGGCGCGTACGCGGTGGCCCGGCTGCGGTTCTTCGGCCGGCGGCAGGTGGACTTCCTGTTCCTGGCGGTCTACCTGTTCCCGTCGATCGTCATCGCGATCCCGCTTTTCGTGGTCTTCACGCGGGCCGGGCTGCGCGGCTCGCTGTTCGGTCTGGTGCTGGTCTACATCTCGCAGACGTTGCCGGTGTCGGTCTACATGCTGAAGAACTACTTCGAGACCATCCCGGTCAGTCTGGAGGAGTCGGCCGCCATCGACGGTGCCGGTCGGCTCGGCATCATCAGGCGCGTCAGCCTGCCCCTGGCCCTGCCGTCGATCATGGCGGTCGCGCTCTACGACTTCATGATCGCCTGGAACGAGTTCCTCTTCGCGCTGCTATTCCTTGTCGACAAGCCCAACAGGTGGACGGTGTCGCTGGGGCTGTCCCTGCTCGCCGACGGCGTGGAGGTGCCCAAGACGGTGCTGATGGCCGGGTCGGTCGTCCTCACCCTGCCCATCGTGATCCTCTTCTTCGCCAGCGAGCGGCTGCTCACCGAGGGGCTGACCAGCGGCGCGGAGAAGGGATGATCGTCTCGTCCGGGTCGCCCGCCAGGCCCCCGCCGGCCCGGTTACGGTGGCCTCATGGCCAACCCGACCCGCTGGGCTACCGACACCGGTCCTGAGCACTCACAGTGGTACATCGACAGGTTCCGCAAGCTCGTGGCCGAGGGTGCGGATCTGGCCGGCGAGGCCCGACTGGTGGACGCCCTCGTCGCGCCCGGCTCCCGGATTCTCGACGCCGGCAGCGGCACTGGCCGCGTCGGTGCCGCACTGGCCGAGCGGGGGCACACGGTGGTCGGGGTGGACGCCGACCCGGCGCTCGTGGATGCCGCCCGCGCCGACTATCCCGGCCCGACGTGGCTCGTCGCCGACCTCGCGGAGCTGGATCTGCCGGCGCTGGGCGAGGCGGAGCCGTTCGACGCGGCGGTGCTGGCCGGCAACGTGCTCGCCTTCGTCGCCGTCGGCACCGAACCGGCGGTGCTGCGCCGGGTGGCCGCACACCTGCGACCCGATGGCGTGCTGACAGTGGGCTTCGGCACCGAGCGCGGCTACCCGCTGACCGCGTTCGACGCCGACGCGGTGGCCGCCGGCCTGCGCGTGGAGCAGCGCTTCGCCACCTGGGACCTGCGCCCGTGGCGCGACGATGCCCCCTTCGCGGTAAGCGTCCTGCGTCGCCCCGCCGACTGACACCGGCGGGCCCACTTCGCCCTCAGTCCGGGGCGGCGACGGCCCGGGCGGCGGCCGGGTCGAGGGTGGCGCCGGCGGGCACCAGGCTGACCAGCCCGGCCGGCAGTCGCACCGGCCGCACGTCGCGGTAGCCGAGCATCGGGAGCACCTCCCGGTCGGCCAGCACGTACCGTCGGCCCAGGTCGGTGACGACGGACACCGCGCCGCCGGTCGCGCCGGGCGCCGCGGCGGCCTCGACCACCGCGCCGCGACCCGGCTCCACCACCACGTGGTCGGCCAGCACCGCGCCGCCGGTCGGCGCGGTGCGGGGCACGGCTGTCAGGTCCCGCAGCGGTACGCCCCAACGCACCTCACCAACCCCACCATCGTCGGCGACGCGGGTACAGAGCGCGCCGCCGTCGCCGGGCGCGAGCCGAGGCGGGGTCGGTGGCGGGGCGTTCGGGCCGGTCGGGGCGAGATCGGGCACCGTGGGCAGGGCGGCGAACCGGCCCAACGTCATCGGCACCGGCTCGACCTGCCCGGTGCGGGCCAGCAACAGCCCCGCCTGCAACTCGGTGATACCGGCCAGGCCCGCGTCCAGCGCCACCGCGTACTGCCGGCCACCACCGGAGTTGCTCACCAGGTAGACCGCACCGATCGTGGCACCCGGCACCCGGGTGGCGGGCCGACCCAGCGCGGGCAGGTCGAGCGGGGCGAGGTCGGTGCCGGCGGGCAACGAGTTGAGGAGTGCCGGCGCCGCCGGAACCGCCTGGGCCCGGGTGGTGGCGAGCGCCGCCAGCACCCTGCTGGGATCACGGACGAGGTAGCGCCGCTGGTGCCAGACCAGGTGCAGCCCACCGTCGGGGTGGCGCAGCAGCAGCGCGTCGTCGCCCAGCGGCCGGCCGCCGTCGGGCTCCGCGCCGATCAGCAGCGCGGAGCGGGGCGCCTCGACGCCCACCCCGGCCGGGACCGTCGAGCAGACCGTCCACGCCTCGGCGGCCAGCCGGCCGGGGGCGGGCAACGAGTCGGGCGCGTCGGCGATGCCCAGCGGCAGCCCGCGCGGCACCCCGTCGATCGTGCGCCGGGACACCAGCACCGTCTTCGACCGGTCCGCACCGACGATGAGCAGCGCCGAGGCGTAGTTGAGCACCGGGTGCAGCTTCTGCTCGCGATAGACGAACCGGGCGCCGGACTCCTTCTCCACGATCACCGCGCCCGGGTCGCGCCATCCCTTGCCGCCGCCGGCGAACAGGCCGTAGAGGGCGAAACCACCGAGCCCGATCACCGCCACCAGGACGCTGGCCAGGCCGGCGCCGGCCAGCCCCCGAAACGGCGACTGCGCGGGATCGGTCTCCCGCATGACCAGGGCGGCGACCGCCCGCTGGACGCTGAACTGGTAGGAGTGCAGCTGGTCCTGCCGCGACGGCATGAGTCCCCTCCGGTGGATCGGCCGGGCACAGGATATGCGCTGCGTCGATGTCTCGCGGACCCTGCGTGGCCGCCCGTCACGGGGCAACCGGTACCATCCGTGGACGAATCCGGCGGCGAGAGGGCACCCGTGGGCGCGCGTTTCGAAGAGCTGGCCTGGCGGGAGACTCCGATCGGCGCGATCAGCCTGCGCCGACGCCGGGACCCGGCACTCCAGGTCGAGGTGTACGAGGTCAAGCTCGACGACGAGTACCTGATGTCCAGCCTCTTCCCGGTCGCGGAGATCGAGCTGGCCCGTCTCGGTCTCGCCGAGCTGGCAGGTGACTCCCTCGACGTGGTGGTCGGCGGTCTCGGGCTGGGTTACACCGCCTGTGCGGCACTGGGTGACCCCCGGGTGCGCTCACTGCTGGTGGTGGAGGCGATCGAGGACGTGATCGACTGGCACCGGCGGGGGCTGCTGCCGTTCGCGGCGGGGCTCGCCGAGGACCCTCGTACCCGTTTCGTGCAGGCCGACTTCTTCGCGGCGGTGGCCGGTGACACCGGTTTCGACAGCGAGGTGCCCGGTCGGCGGTTCGACGCCGTGCTGCTCGACGTCGACCACTCTCCGCGCAACGTGCTGCACCCGAGCCACGCGGCGTTCTATCCGCCGGCCGGGTTGCGTCGCCTGGCCGCCCTGCTGCGCCCCGAGGGTGTCTTCGCGCTGTGGTCGGACGACCCGCCGGACGCCGAGTTCACCGGCGCGCTCAGCGAGGTGTTCGTGGGCGTACGCGCGCACGTCGTGCCGTTCGCCAATCCGCTGACCGGCGGGGAGTCGGCGAACACCGTCTACGTGGCGCGTACCGGCAGCTGATCGACTCCGGTACGCCGCTCGCGCATGGTGTCGGCCGGAGGGGGAACGAGGAGCCGGGGCCGGCCGCACCAGGCGCGGCCGGTTACGGGAGGTCGACATGCGTGCACTGCTGTGGGTTGTCGGCGTGGTCGCCGGCGTGCTGATTCTGCTCGGGTTGATCCTCGAGGCGGTCCGCTGGCTGATCATCATCGGTCTGATCGCGCTGGTGATCGTGATCATCCTGGGCATCGTCAAGGGGCGGCAGGCCATGAGCCATCAGTCCCGCCGACGGTGATCGACGAGGGGACCGGTCAGAACCAGTCCGGGCGCATGTCGAGGGTCGTCCGATCCCGGCTGTCCAGCAGGTCGAACTGCGGGCCGGTCCGGGGCAACTCGACTGTGAAGAAGTAGCGTGCGGCCTGCCGCTTGCCGGCGTGGAATGCGTCGCCGGCCCCCTCCGGCGGCAGCGCCAGCACCTGCTCCAACCACATCCACGCGATCACGACGTGCCCGACGGCCTCCAGGTATGCGCTGGCGTTGGCCAGCGCGAGCACCGGGTCGCCGTCGGCCCACAGTCGACGGGTGACCGACGTGACCCGGTCCACCGCGGCGGCCAGCCGATCCGCCAGCTCGGCTGCCTCGCCCCCGGCCTTCCGGGCCCGCTCGACCGTGTCGCCGATCGTCGCGGTCAGCAGGGCGAGACCAGCGCCGCCCCGCATGGTCACCTTGCGCCCCAGCAGATCCAGTGCCTGGATGCCGTGGGTGCCCTCGTGGATGGGGTTGAGCCGGTTGTCCCGGTAGTGCTGCTCCACATCGTGGTCGCGGGTGTAGCCGGCGCCTCCGAGCACCTGGATCGCCAGGTCGTTGGCGGTGAGGCACCACTGCGACGGCCAACTCTTGGTGATCGGGGTGAGCACGTCCAGCAGCAGGTGCGCGCGCTCGCGCTCTTCCTCGGCCGGCGCGGTCTTCTGCTCGTCGAGCAGCCGCGCGCAGTAGAGCACCAGCGCCAGCGCCCCCTCCACGTAGCTCTTCTGTGCCAGCAGCATCCGTCGTACGTCGGGGTGGTCGATGATCGGCACCTGCGCGGCGGCCGGATCCTTCGCGCCGACCGGCCGGCCCTGCGGCCTCTCCTTCGCGTACGCCAGGCTCTTGAGATAGCCGGTGTAACCCAGCGCGGTGGCGCCGGCCCCGACCCCGATCCGGGCCTCGTTCATCATGTGGAACATCTGCGCCAGACCCTGGTGCGGCGCGCCGACCAGGTGACCGACGGCTCCGGGCCGGCCGGCGGGGGTGTGTGCGCCGTCGCCGAAGCTGAGCAGGGTGTTGGTGGTGCCCCGGAATCCCATCTTGTGGTTGAGCCCGGCCAACACCACGTCGTTGCGCTCGCCGAGCGACCCGTCCGGGCCGACAAGCACCTTGGGCGCGATGAACAGCGAGATGCCCTTGACCCCGGGCGGCGCGCCGGGGATGCGCGCCAGCACCAGGTGGACGATGTTCTCGGCCAACTCGTGGTCGCCTCCGGAGATCCACATTTTGGTGCCGAAGAGCCGGTACGTGCCGTCTGCCTGGGGCTCGGCGCGGGTGGTGATGTCGGCCAGCGAGCTGCCCGCGTGCGGCTCGGACAGGCACATGGTGCCGAAGAACCGGCCGTCCAGCATGGGCCGGACGTAGGTGTCCACCTGCTCGGTGCTGCCGTGCGCGAGCAGCAGGTTGGCGTTGCCCAGGGTGAGGAACGGGTACGCCGAGGTGGCCACGTTGGCGGCCTGGAACCAGGTGAAGCAGGCCGCCGCTACCGCGTGCGGCAGTTGCAGGCCACCGACAGTGGCGTCCAGCCCGGCGGTGAGCAGGCCCGTCTCGGCGAAGCTGTCCAACGCCGCGCGGATCTGCGGGATCAGCCGCACGCGCTGCCCGTCGAAGGTGGGCTCGGCGAGGTCGGCGGCCCGGTTGTGCGGGGCGAACTGCTCGGTGGCCACCCGCTCGGCGAGGTCCAGGGCGTCGTCGAAGGTTTCCCGGGAGTGCTCGGCGTAACGGGGACGCTCGACGAGGTCGGACACCCGCAGCCACTCGTGCAGCAGGAAGTCGAGGTCACGGCGGGAGAGCAGGGTGGACGGCACGGCACTCCTCAGCGGGCATGGGGGCGGGTCGGGCCGGGGCGACGGCCCACTGTCGCCCCGGCCCATCCTGGCCGATCGACAGGGCGCGCACCACAGGCCCGGGTGGGGTTCGCCGAGCGGAACTTGTCACACCACCCGGCTAGCGTCGGTTCCCGTGACCGCACCCGGAGACGTTCCCCCCGAGGTCCTCGACCGGCTGCGGCCGATCTGCCTCGGGCTGCCGGAGACCTACGAGGAGCCGGCCTGGGTGGGCACCCGCTGGCGGGTCCGCAAGCGGACCATCGCCCACGTGCTCACCGTCGATCCCGATCGCCAACCGGTCCACGCACGGGCCGCCGCACTCGACAAGCCCGCCTGCCTGCTGACCTTCCGGTCGCCACTCGACGAGATCGCCGGGCTCCTCGGCACGGGCCACCCGTTCTACAAACCGGACTGGAGTCCGAACGTGCTGGGCATGGTCCTGGACGGGGACACCGACTGGGAGGAGGTGGGTGAGCTGCTCACCGAGAGCTACTGCGTGATGGCCCCGAAGCGGCTCGCCGCCCAGGTCGGCCCTCTGGCACCGCCGTCCGGTTGAGCGCTGGTCGAACACAGCGCGGCCGGCTGAACGTCGACGGTGCCTGTCACCGGCGGTTTCGCCCGGTGCGCCCCGGGGATACCGCGCCGGATGGCCGCAGCCGCCGGCCATCCGGCTGGAGCCGAGGACGCCGCCGGGCGGGTGAGGAGCGGGTCGATGTCGTCGCTGCCCACCGAGGAGGACTCCCGGTTGACGCCGGTGCTCCGGGAGGACCGTGTGTGCACGGGCGTGACCACCCTGCGGGGTCGGGTGTTCCTGAGCTACCCGTCGGCGGACCGGCCCGGCGCGCAGGTGGTCGAGGCGCTGCCGGACGGCCGGCGTGACCCGTACCCCGATGCCGCGTGGAACCGCGCTGACCAGCCACCGGACGGGGCATTCGTGCACGTCAACGGGTTGCGGGCCGGCCCGGACGGCCGGCTGTGGATCGTCGACTCGGGTACGCCGCAGATCGGGGGCGCGCAGGTGCCGGGCGGCGCTCGGCTGATCGCGGTCGACCCGGACGGCGACCACGTGGAGCGGGTCTACCACCTCGACGGGGCGGTGCACCCGGACAGCTACGTCGACGACGTCCGGTTCAACGACCGGGTGGCGTACCTCAGCGACGCCGGAGCGTCCGGCCTCATCGTGCTCGACCTCGACTCGGGTCGACCTCGACGGGTGCTGGACGGGCATCCGAGCACGGCGGGCGGCCCGGTCATCGCCGACGGGCGCGTGCTGCGTGACCCGGACGGTGCCGAGGTACGCCTGCACGTCGACCAGTTGGAGGTGTCGCCGGACGGTCGCTGGCTCTACTACCAACCGGCCTCCGGCGGGATGTCCCGGATCGCCACCCGCTGGCTGGACGACCCGTCGGTGTCCGCCGACGAGATGGCCCGGAGGGTCGAACGGTGGTGTGACACGCCCAGCACCGGCGGCACGGCCATCGACGCCACCGGCGCCATCTACCTCAGCGACGTGGAGCGGCGGCGCGTCCTCGTCCTCGCACCCGACCGCAGCGTGCGGACGCTCGTCGCCGATCCTCGCCTGGCCTGGGTGGACGCGATGTGGCTGGACGGCGATGCCCGGCTCTGGATGCCGGCGGCCCAGCTGCACCTGACCGCCGGGCTCAACGGCGGGCACGCGGCCGTCGACTACCCGGTCCAGATCTACCGGATGCCCGTCGAGGCCGGGCCGCCGGCATCGGACCACGCCTGAGTGTTCGGTTCTGCTGGTCTGACCTGTCGCAGGTCGGCGTTAGGCTCCCGGCCATGGCTGATTTCGTGTTGGTGGCAGGGGCGTGGCTGGGGTCGTGGGCATGGGGCGAGGTGGTGCCGCCGCTGCGGGCGGCCGGGCACGGCACGCACCCGCTGACCCTCTCCGGCCTCGCCGAGAGGCGGGATGTGCCCGCCGGTCAGCAGACCCACGTGCAGGACATCGTCGACGAGGTCGAGCGCCGCGACCTGCGCGACGTGGTGCTGGTCGGGCACAGCTACTCGGGCATTCCGGTGGGCCAGGCCGCCGAGCGGATCGGTGACCGGTTGACCCGGGTGGTCTTCGTCGACTCCGAGGTGCCGGTCGACGGCGGGTCGTTCGCCTCCGGCTGGTGGCAGGGCCAGGCGGCCTTCGAGGCACAGATCGCCGACAACGGCGGCCAGTGGGCTCCGCTCGGTGCGGCCGACTTCGACGGTCAGGGTCTCACCGACGAGCAGATCGCGCGCCTGGTCGAAGGTTCCACTCCGCACCCGGGCGCCACACTGACCGAGCCGGCCGTGGTGAGCCGACCGCTGGGTGAGCTGCCGGCGACGTACGTCAAGTGCCTGCTCGACGGGCCTGAGCCCAACGACACGGTGGCCAAACTTCTGACCAGCGACCACTGGCGACTGGTCACGATGGCCACCGGTCACTGGCCGATGTTCTCCCAGCCCGCCGAGCTGGCCCGGATTCTGCTGGCGGAGGCCCCCTGACCGGCGTTGGCCTGGGCCTCTCCCCCGGCCACCGGCACACCCCCGGCCCTCAGGCCGCGTCGAGGGTTTTGATGCTGCGCACCGGCGACGCGAGCAACCACAGCACGGCGAGCACGCCACCCAGGCCGGCGATGACCAGGGTGGGCCGCAGTCCAATGGTGGTGCCCAGCGCACCGCCGACCAGCGCGCCGAGCGGCCGGATGCCGTAGTTGACGGCGCTGTAGGCACCGGCCCGGCGTCCTCGCGCGTCGTCGGGTGTCACAGCGGTGAGGAGGGCGTTGAGGTTCACGTCCATCAGCATCACCCCGACGCTGGAGACCACTTCGATGGCCGCCAGCATGGCCACCTTCGTCCACGTTGGTCCGGACACCAGCGCGGTGAGGGCCAGCGGCGCGGGAAAGAGCACCGCTCCGATCATGGCGGTCCGGCCCAGACCGATGGCGCGCGAGATCCACGGAGCGAGCGCCGCGCCGGCGAACCCGCCGAGCGCGCCGAACCCGAAGGCGACGCCGATAGCGCCGGCCGACAGGTCGAGGTCGCGACTGGCGTAGAGCACCAGCAGCGCGCTGGCGATGAAGGTGAAGAAGTTGACGGTGCTGGTGCAGCCGAGGGCGGCCCGCAGCACCGGGTGCCGCAGCACCAGCACGAGCCCTTCACGGACCAGGCCGAGGGTGGACGTCCGACGCGGCGGGGGCGGCGACTCGGTCACCGGGACGCGGCTGAGCAGCAGCGCGGAGCCGAGGAAGGACACCGCGTCGACGACGATCGCTACCGGTGCGCTGAGCGCCTGGACCAGCCCACCGCCGACCGCCGGTCCGGCGATGAAGGACAGCGACCGGCTCATGCTGAGCTTGCTTGTCGCGTCCACGTACGCGGATCGCGGCACGAGGGCCACGAAGAACGCCTGACGTGCCATGGCGAAGAGCACCGCACCGAAGCCGGTGAGCAGTGCCACCAGGTAGAGCTGGGTGAGGGTGATCGCGTCGAACAGGTAGGCCACCGGCAGGCTGAGCAGCACCGCGGCGCGGATCAGGTCCGCGATGATCAGCAGCCGCCGCTTGTGGGTGCGCTGGTCCACCCAGGCGCCCAGGAACAGGCCCAGCAGGTTGGGCAGCCAGATCAATGCGGTGAGGACGCTGACCTGCACGGGTGTCGCGGTGAGCAGGGTGACGGCGATCAGCGGCAGGGCCAGTTCGCTGATCCGATCACCGAACTGGGAGATCGTCTCGCTGATCCAGAAGGTGCGGAAGCGCCGGTCGCGGTGCAGGGCCGGCGGGGGCGCGGTGTCGGTGGCGGTCACGGTGTCGGCGTCGGTGGCGGTCATGACGCGGCCGGGTCGTCGTCGCCGGGCTCGGGCAGCAGGTAGCGCAGCATCCGGACGATCCGCGCGTCGGCCGGGGACGAGTCGTCGTCCTTGCGCCGTACGTACGGGGCGATCAGCTCCTCGATCGCGGTCTCCAGCTGCTGCAACTCCTCGGGGGTGGCCACGAACCGGGTGTCGGCCACCCCGGCCACCCCGCGCCACTGGGCGTCCAGCCGGGGTTCGTCGTGCAGCAGCCACTGCTGCGGTGCCTCGGCGGCCCGGGCGAACATCTCGCCACGGAGTTGACGGCCTGCGGCCTGCCCCTCGGCATCGTCGGGCAGCTCGAAGCGGAAGCCTCGGGCGGCCGCCTGCCACCAGCGCTCACGCTTGCTGGTGGTGCCCTCCGCGTCGACGACCAGCCCGAACGTCGCGAGGTGCCGCAGGTGCCAGCTGACCACCGATGGGGTGGCGCCGACGTGCGGCGATAGCCCGGTGGCGGTGGCCGGGCCGTGCCGCTGGAGGCGGTCGAGGATGGCCAGCCGGACCGGGTGGGCCAACGCCCGCAGCGCCTGCGGCTCGGTGATCTCGAAATCCCCGTACGGATTCTTGAGAGACATGTTTCGAGAGTAGTCTCTCAGATTCCGGCGGGGCAACCCCCGAACCGCGGCGGCGCCGCGTTGATCAGGCGATGCCCAACCGCGCCAACGGCTCCACCAGCTCCCGCTCCTCATAGCTGAGGTGCGACAGGAGGGCGTCGGTCAGCAGGTCCACCGCGGCCCGCAGCTCGGCGAGGCCGTCCGGAGACCCGACGTACGCGACCAGGGCCCGGTCGACACCCTCCAGCACGTCGTGGATGACGTGATGCTCCTGCTCCAGCCGGTCGACCACCGGGCCGAGTCGGGGGTCCCGCGCCCGCAACCGGGGGAAGAACGACTGGTCCTCGATCGTGTGGTGGGTGGTGACGATGCGGCAGTACGACTCGCAGTAGACGCCGAGCGTCCACCGGTTCTGCCGCATGGTCATCGTGTTGATGTGGGACCGGGCCGCGCCGGCGTCGATCTCGCCGGCCGCCACCTGCTCGATCAGGTCGTGGATCTGGGCCAGCTCGGCGCGCAGGCCGTCGTGGATCTGCACGAGGTGCGCACCGGTGGCCTGCTCCTGCGGGGTGTACGTGCGCTCCGGGTCGGGCGCGGGCCCGGTCGGTCGGGTCGACTCGTCCCACACCTGCTGTTCGCTCCGCCGCACCCCGTCGTCGGGGGTCGGCACCACGGCGAACGCGCCGCCGGCCGCGGTGGCGCGACTCGCCCGGACCGGCGACGCGGCGACCGGCTCCGGCTGTGCCGTCGTACGCTCCGGAGTCGCACCCTGGTCGCGCTCGGCCGCGACCAACTCGCGGACGGCGGGGGCCACCTCGCCGGCGAAGCGGCGCAAATCGTCGGGGTCGTCGCTGCCGAGGATGAAGGCGCTCACGCCCTCCTCCAGCGCCAGCCCGGCCAGCTCCTCGGCCCACTGCTCCGCGGGCCCGTCCAGCGGGCCGCGCCCGACGGCCGAGAACTGTCCGGCGATGTTGAGCAGCCGACGCACGTCCTGCGGGGACCGGCCGGCCTGCTGCGCAGCGTCGTCGATGATCGCGTTGCCCCTGGTCAGGTCACCGGGCTGGAGATAGCCCAGCGTGGGCAGCCAACCGTCGGCCCGACGACCGGTGAGCTGGAGCATCCGGGGCTTGTACGCACCCAGCCAGATCGGCACCGCATGGGCCGGAGCGGGCCCACGCTTGGCGCCCACCACCCGGTAGAACTCGCCGTCGACACGTACTCCCCCGCGCGTCTCGACGTCCCAGAGCTGACGGATGACCTCGATGGCCTCCTCCAGCGCTCGTACGCCCTGGCCGGGGGTCAGCCGCCGGCCGCCCATCGCCTCGATGGCATCCCAGAACGCCCCGGCCCCGAGGCCGAGGGTGATTCGGCCACCGCTGAGCAGGTCCAGGCTGGCCACACTGCGGGCGAGCACTGCCGGCGGGCGCAGTGGCAGGTTCGTCACGTTCGCCGCCAGGTGCACCCGGCTGGTGCGGGCCGCCACGAAGCTCAGCAGCGTCCAGGTGTCGAGGAACGCCGGCTGGTACGGGTGGTCCTGGAAGGTGACCAGGTCCAGCCCGACCTGCTCGGCCAGGACGGCGACGCCGACCGTGCGGTCCGGATTGCCGGCGCTGGGCGTGACGAAGGATCCGAAGACCAGGTCGTGGCCGTAGTCGCTCATCTGCGAGCCTCCCGATTCCCCCGACGCCTCGGGCGATGCGTCGTGACCTTAACCTTATGCCACACAGAACATCTGCTGCCAACAAGGTCTGGTTCACTGCGCTATTGTCGGGGAATGACGGGTGTCACTCACCGGCCGGACCGGCCCGATCCGCTCGACGACGACCTGGGCTGGATGCTCGGCATCGTCTTCCGCGGCTACGTCCGGGCGGCCGAGCACACGTTCACCGACTTCCCCGGTGGCCCTCGCGGCTACCAACTGCTCACCGCGGCGATCAACGGACCGGCCCGAAACCAGGGCGCGATTGCCGAGGAGATCGGCATCGACCGCACCGTCCTCACGTACCTGATCGATGACCTGGAGCGGCCCGGGTTCGTCGCCCGTCGCGCGGACCCGGCCGACCGGCGCAACCGGCTGGTCGAGGTCACCGACGCCGGCCGCGCGGCCTGGGAACAGCGGCGGTTGATACTGCGACAGGTCGAGTCGCATCTACTGGGAGCGCTCACGCCTACCGAGTCGGCGACGCTGCGGTCACTACTGCAGAAGGTCGCCTGCTCGGCCCAGGCGGTGGACCCGTTGCGTGACCTCTGCGAGGTGGTGACGCAGGTGCAGGCCGACCCGACGCCGGCGGCCCCCGCTGGGCGCCCGACCGGCGCCGCGGCGGTGCGGAGCGGTCGAACCGCCACCCCCCGAGCCCGCCGCCGCGGCTGACCCACAGGTACGGCAGGGCGGGCCCGCCCCGCACCACCCGACGTCGTCCGTCGAGCGGCGCCGGACAGGCCCGCGATGTCGCTACAGCGCGCGGTCAGCGCACGTGCACGAAGACCGGGTTCGAGTAGAACCACAGGTCCTCCCACGGGCTCTCCAGCCCGTCGGCGAGCGGCTCGGCCTCGTCGGTGCTGGTGCCACGCACCCGCGCGTAAGTGTCCGCCTCGACATTGCGCAGGGTGTGCCGGATGACGTAGCTGTCGCCCTGCCGACGCCAGTCCCGCGGGCCGAAGCGGGCCGCCACCTTGGTGGTGGGGTTGGTGTCGGCGTCCAGGTTGGCGCTCGGCCCGGTGATCTGGCCGACGATGAGGTCGACCCGGCGAACCTCGGGCCGGTCGCCGTTCGCGTTCACCCCACCCAGCGGGCGGAACGTGATCTCGATCTCGACATCGGTACGGCTACGACGGCTCACCGTGATCGTCTCGCCCACCTCGGCGGTTTTGCCCTGGGACGTGGCGGTGACGTCGAGGCTGCGGATCAGGTCACCGGTGGTGACCCAGATCCGGCCGTTGCGCAGGCCGTCCATGATGTCGCCGTAGTCCTGGCGGGCGTGCACGTACGTCTTGCTGTATTCGCCCGGCCAGAAGTCGGAGCCACCGCGGGTCCAGTGCACGTGCGAGTCCGAGGTCGCGGTGATCCACCAGCGCCGGCCCTCACCGAGCAGTGCGTCCCACAGGCCACCGACCCGAGCGGTCATCTGGTCGAAGCCACCATAGGTGGGGTGGTTGCCGTACCCGCCCCGCTTGCCACCGTTGAGCGGGCCGGCCTGGTGGCCGGGTGCGCCCTCGAAGCCGATGTAGACGTCCGGTGCGGCGTTGTTGCCGTTGCGGAACTCGCGCGGGGTGTCCTGACCGTAGACGCCGAGACCGGGCGCCGAGCGGGACGTGTGGTGGGCGATCACCAGCGGCTTGTGCGGCATGCCCCGGGCGACCTTGAGGAACTCCACCATCTTGGCCTCGGTGTCGCGGGCCGGGTCGGTGGGGAACGCGTCGTACTTGGCGAACCGGCTCTCCAGCTCGAAGAGCTGCTTCGCCTCGTCGTCGTGGCGCGGGATCATCAGCGTGTGGTGGTCCAGCGAGGGCGCGTCGAACTCCATGCCCCAGAACTGGAGCACCTCGGGGACGAGCTTGCGGGAGCGCAGCAGGTCGGGGTACGCCTGCTCGATGTTCACCTTCGAGTGGGTGGGCCCACCGTGGTCGGTGCACATCGCCCAGGTCAGGCCGAAGTTCTTCGCCATGATCGCGTTGGTGACGATCGGGTAGACCGCGTCCGCGCCCTTGTGGAAGACGATCGGCGACTTCGTGGTGTCGAACTCGCCGCTGTACTCGGAGTGGATGTGGTGGTCGCCCGCACGCCACGCCCGGTTCCTGGAGTTGCCCCGGTCGCTCTTGTCGTCGTCACCCGGGCGGCGGTCCTCGTCGGCCCACGCCGCGCCGGCGCCGACCAGTGGGCTGGCCGCGGCCAGGGTCGCGCCGACGCCCGCGTACTTGACCAGCTTGCGCCGTGACAGCTGCGCGTGCTCGGTCTCTTCGGGATGCTTGTCTCTCACGTGAGAGCCTCTCCTCGATCAAGCGAATGCTCTTTCGATCAAGGAGCCTCGGAGAGGGCGGTGAACACCCGCCGTACGCAGTGAGTGCGCACGATGAATACCCGACGCGCCCGTCGACGGCCCGGTCAGATCCGGGCGCGCGGCAGCCAGCCCAGAAATCGGAGCCGGACCCGGGGCAACGGCAGCGTGGGCAGATCCTGGGCGGCGGCGACGAGGCAGGAGCCGAGATAGACAGCGAGGGAGGCGCGCGCTCCACCGAACTCGGCGAGCAGTTGGCTCTGCTTGGTGGCGCAGGGCCACTCGCGGCCGCAGCCGGTGCAGGTCCAGCTCGGCGGGTTGGGGAGGTGCTCCGGCAGCTTGGCGCGGCGGTACCGACCGACGACGCTGTTGTCCGACCGCACGTCGCGTCGTCGTGCCGCGGGGCCCTCGTTGCGGCGGACTGCCGGACGGGCACTCGGCAGGTAGCGTCCGACGGTGCCGAAGAGCACCCCGACGCGGATCAGGGCGTCCGGTCCGACGTGCTGGGTCAGCAACGCGGTCATCAGGTAGTGCCCCAGCAGGTCGAAGGAGTCGCGGTTCAGGCCCAGGTCGCGGCAGAGGTCGACGAAGTCCGGCGTGGTCAGCGGCACCCGGTCGTCGAGTGCGCGGCGCAGCACCGCACGCAGTCCGCCGCCGAGCCTCTCCAGCGCGTCCCCCTCGCCCAGACCCAGGCTGTCCTCGTCCGCCACCCGGGCCAGTGCCTCGGCCACGGCCAGCCGAACGACGCGGTCAGGATCAGTACTGTCCAACGTTTCCCCCCTCCGTGGGCGGGTCTCCCGGCAGTGACCCGGTCGTCCTCCGACGAATCATGAACAACATTTCGCTGTCGGCCGCGCGGGTGGCTAGGACAGCAGACGTAGAACCATTCGGCGCGCTAGCCGGAAAACGAAGTCGAGCTGCCGACACACCGCGGTGATTGGCGGGACGGCACGGCAGTGATTGTCGTATGGTGACATTCCCATCTACAGATATTGCGTCTCAGAACCATCGAATGGTCAGACCAGATCCGACGCCCGCAACCGGTCGCTGCCGTCCCGCTCGCGACGTTCCACTTCACCGCACCGCCGGCCAACGACGTGCCGGGTCACCGCCGAGCACCCCGGCACGTCCCGATCCTGCCGTCGGCACCCGTTCCACGACCCGGCGGCACCTCCACCGGACGGAGACAGCGGATGACGTCATCGCCAGTGCAGACCCACCAGTTCGACAGCCGTGACCCGGCGGCCATCCAGGAATTCCTGTCCGCCATGTACGACCCGAAACTGCGCATTGAGAGCAGGAACGGATACCGGCTCACCCACCACCGCGTCGACACCGGCCCCTTCGCCCTCGCGACCACCCGCCAGACCGGGCACCTCGGAATCGGTGCCAGCACCCTCGGCGGACTGGTCATCGGTCGTACCCGCACCGCCCGCGTCGATCGCTCCTGCGCCGGATCGGCCCACCGGTTCGGCCCCGGCGAGGTCTTCCTCGTCACCAGGCCGGAGGAGCCGTGCGCCGTGCGCTGGCATCCCGGTGACGTCGAGCTCTGCGTACTGGACCTGTCGGTGCTGGCGCAGGTGGCCACCACCGCGCCGGCCCGCCGGCCCGGTCGGATCCAGTTCACCGAGCTGGGTGCCGCCAGCACGGCCCTCGCCCGACAGTGGCGCAACACCACAGGCTTCGTCCGCGACGTCGTGTTGAACAGCCCGGCCGCCGGGGCGCAATCGCTGGTGATCGGCAACGCCGCCCGGATGCTGGCCGCGGCGGCGCTCGCGGTCTTCCCCAACACCGCGTTCACCGAACCCACCGCCGCGGACCGGAACGACGCCACCACCGCCACACTGCGCCGGGCGATCGCGTTCCTGGAGGAGCACGCCGACCGGGACATCAGCGCGGCCGACATCGCCGGTGCCGCCGGTGTCTCCCTACGGGCGGTGCAACTCGCCTTCCGCCGTCATCTCGGCACCACCCCCATGGCCCACCTGCGTCGGATCCGGCTGGTTCGGGCACACCACGACCTGGTACGCGCCGACCCGGGTCAGGAGACGGTCTCGGCGATCGCCAGTCGGTGGGGGTTCGCCAGCCACAGCAGGTTCACCGCGCGGTACCACGCCAGCTACGGTGTGCCGCCGCGCGAGACGCTGAACGCCTGAGAAACGGCTCCGGTGCGCGCCTCGTGGGGCAGGCCACGACCCGAGGTGGCCGTCCGCCAGGCGTCGCCGGGCAACCTGGCCTACCTCCAGGACCGGGTCGCGACGGCCGGCCTGCCGACGCTGGCCAGCTACCTGGCCGAGATGACCACGATCTGCGCGCAGGACGCCAACCAGCGCGGGCGTGCTGCTGCTAGCCCCGGTCGCGCTCGTGGCTGTCGCGGGCGGTCTGCAACGCGGGCACCGAGGCCTCCAGCAGATCGGCGAGGCCACGGAGTTGCTCGGCGACCCGGGCACCGAGGGGGGTCAGCGAGTATTCGACGCGCGGCGGGATCGCGGTGAGCACCTCGCGGGTGAGCATGCCGTCGCGTTCGAGGGTCTGCAGGGTCTGGGAGAGCATCCGCTCGCTGACCCCGTCGATGCGGCGTCGCAGCGCGTTGAACCGGTAGCGGCCCTCGCCGAGCGCCAACAGGGCCAGCGAGGCCCACTTCGAGGTGACGTCCTCGAAGGCCGCGCGGGAGGTGCACCCCCGCGCGAAGACATCGCTGACGAATTCCTGGGTAGGCCCCGCCGGATCCTGGGCCGGCCTGTCGCTCACCTCACCAGCCTAACCCACGCTGGCCATAGGTAAGTGCTGTAGATTCGTAAGTGCATGCAGATCTGCCACTAACCCTCGGAGGTTCCCATGCCCACCTACGCCGTGACCGGCGCCACCGGCCGACTGGGCCGCCTGGTGATCGAGCAACTGCTCGACAGCGGCGTACCCGCCGCCGAGATCGCCGCCATCGTCCGCAGCCCGGAGAAGGCCGCCGACCTGGCCGCGCGCGGGGTCGAGATCCGCAAGGCCACCTACGACGACCCGTCGACGCTTCCCGGCGCCGTGGCCGGCGTACGCCGCCTGCTGCTCGTCTCCGGCGACACTCCCGGTCAGCGCGTCGCGCAGCACACCGCCGTCATCGACGCCGCCAAGCTCGCCGGGGTCGAGCGTCTCGTCTACACCAGCATCCTGAAGGCCGACACCACCGCGAACCCGCTCGCCCCGGAGCACAAGGCCACCGAGGAGGTCCTCGCCGCGTCCGGTCTGGCCTACACCGTGCTGCGCAACAGCTGGTACACCGAGAACTACACCGACCAACTGCCGCAGTACCTGGGCTCCGGCACGATCCTCGGCGCCACCGGCGGCAGCAAGATCTCCGCCGCGACCCGGGCCGACTACGCGGGGGCCGCCGTGGCCGCGCTGACCCGCGAGGAGGACGGCAACGCCGTCTACGAACTGGGCGGCACCGCGTTCACCTTCGACGAGCTGGCCGAGGCCGTCACCGAGGTGACCGGCACCACAGTCGTCCACCAGGACATGTCCGCCGCCGAGCTGGCCTCGGCCCTGGAGAACGTCGGCCTGGACGCGGGCACCGCCGGTTTCGTCGCCGCGCTCGACCACTCGATCGCCAATGGCGAGCTGGCGACCGACAGCGACGACCTCAGCCGGCTGCTCGGCCGGCCGAGCACTCCGCTGCGCGACGCCATCCGGGCCGCGCGGGCCTGACCGGGCTCGTCGCCGAAGCGGGCGGCGGGGCTCCGGTCGCCGTCGCCCGCCACGCGGTGAAGCCTGACACGTATCCTCGACGCCATGGTGAGGCACGTCGACGGCACGCTCTCCCGGCACAGCGGGCCTCCCCGTCGGCACCCCGCACGGTCCGGCCTGGGCACTGCGGCGTCGGCCCGGTGAGCGGCGGCGACGTCGTCGTCCGCGCCGCCGTACCGCAGGACGACCCCGAGCAGGTCTTCGACGTGCTGTGGCAGCTCGCTCCCGACGACGCACGGCCGGACGCCACCCGGCTGGCCACCGCGTGGCGCGACCTGCACGCGCAGACTGGCCGCCGCCTCCTGCTGGCCGTCGCCGGGGACACCCTCGTGGGCACCCTGGACACCCTCGTGGCCCCGAACCTCACCCACGGCGCGCGACCGTACATGGTGGTGGAGAACGTGGTGGTCGCACCCGGATGGCGCCGTCGTGGGGTCGCCCGGGCCCTGGTGCTGGCGGCGCTCGACGACGCGACGGCGGCAGGCTGCTACAAGGTCCAACTGGTGTCGAACGCCGCGCGTACCGACGCCCACCAGTTCTACGCGTCCGTCGGGTTCGCACAGTCGGCTGTCGGTTACCGCCGGTACCTCACCGCCACGACGTGACACGGGTGCGGACGCACGGGCGCCCGGCCGACTACTCCGCCTCGCCCTGCTCTTCGGTCAGTTCGGCCAGGACGTCGGCCGCATCCCGGTTCCCGCCGTCGGCGAGGCGGCGCAGCTCGCCGACGTCCACCCGCTCCGCGGCCAACTCGACGAGCTGGTCAGCGGCGTCCCGGTCGCCCCGGTCGGCGAGACGCCGCAGCTCGTTCGTGTCGCCGAGTTCGGTGGCAAGTTCGACAAGTTGGGCCGCCGCGTCGGCGTTGCCGTCCTCGGCGAGCTGACGTAGCTCGGCCAGGTCACCCCGCTCGCCCGCGAGCTCAACGAGCTGGTCGACCGCGTCCCGGTCACCGTCCCTGGCCCGTTGGCGCAGGTCGACAAGTTCAGGGTCCGACATCGGGCACCTTCCGCACTGGGCGCGGGCCGGCCTGGTCCGGCTCACCATCGAGAACCTAGACCAGTGGGTGTCGTGGTGGCGGAAGAACGACGGACACCGCCTGTCGGCCGATCCGCTCAGCCCACCTCGGTCGGCTCCGCGAGGAGCAGACCGGTCAGCAGACTGCGCAGGGTCCGCTCGACGAGGTCCGCCCGGGGCGCCGGACCGGGGGGCTGACCGAACGCCGCGACCAGGTGCGGGTACGCGGCGAGGTCCACCCCGGCGACGTTGAACGCCACGGGGGCGGACTCGCGGCGGGCGAAGAGGCTCACCACGCCGGTCACCATCGCGATGGCCTCGAACTTGGCGGCCACGGGGCAGCGCACCGGTTCCAGAACCCGGATGCAGTTGTCGAACCAGGCCAGGCTCTCCGGGCCGATGCCGGTCGACCTGTGGATCACGTCGAGCAGCCACGGATGGGCACCGAACAGCCCCAACTGCCGCCGCCCCAGCAGCACCATCGCCTCCAACCAGTCGCCCTCCGCCTGCGGGTACGGGCGCAGCTCCCCCACGGCCCGGTCGGTCATCAGGTCCAACAGGTCGTCGCGGGACGACAGGTAGCGGTAGAGGGATCCGGCGCCGGTGCCGAGCGCGGCGGCCACGGCGCGCATCGACACCGCCGCCAGCCCTTCGGCGTCGGCCAGGGCGATGGCGGCCGCGACGATGGCGTCCCGACTGTGCGCCGGTGCGGGGCCACGGCTTCCGCGCTCGGGTCGGCTCCAGATCGGCTGCCGGTCGGGGCCGCCGTCGCCGGTACTCGCGGGTGCGTCACTCACTGATCTACTGTAAACTGCGAACGTCGTTTGCAGTTGTTGGTGGCGTCGGAAGGGCGGAGCAACCATGGAGCAGGTCAGGGCACGGGACGGCGCGACGATCGTGCTGCACTCAACCGGCGCGGGGCCGGGGATCGTCGTGGTGCACGGCGGTGGCGTGACGATCGACATCTACCGACGGCTGGCCACGGCGCTCGCCGACCGGTTCACCGTGCACCTCTACAACCGACGGGGGCGGGCCGACGCACCACCGAGGCCGATGCCCTACACCGTCGACCAGGAGATCGACGACCTCGCCGCCGTGCTGGAGCACACCGGGTCCGGCGACGTCATCGGCCACAGCGGCGGAGGCTTCCTGGCACTCCACGCCGCGCTCCGGCTGCCGATCGCCCGGCTCGCCCTCTACGACGCCGCGGTCTCGATCGACGGCAGCTTCCCATCGGCATGGCTCGCGCCCGCCCGCGCGGCACTACAAGCCGGTCACACCGCCCGAAGCCTCGCCATCACGACCGCGGGGATCAACTCGCACATGGCCGCGGGGAAACTCCCGCTCGCCGTCCGGGTAGCGATCATCAGCGCGTTCCTGCGTACGCCGATCGGCCGAACCATGGGCGAGCTGCTGCCCACGACGTTGGACGAGGCAGCCCTGATCCTTGCCCACGACGGCCCGGCCACCCAGTGGGCCAGGGTGAGCGCCGAGGTGCTGCTGGCCTGCGGCGCCGATGGTCCGCCCTACTACCTGGGCCAGAACGCGGCGCTGGCCCGCGCGCTGCCGCACGCCCGGACACTGACGATCCCGCACAGTGGCCACGACGCCATCAACCGTGCGCACCCGAGGACCGTCGAACCGCTCGCCCAGTTCTTCGGGGCGCCCGTGACCCCGGAGCGGACGCCCCACCGCTGAGCGGTCGCGCGATCGCCCACCGTCATTGATCTTGGCTAGGCTGGTGGGCATGCCCGCACACCGTCCGCACCGTCACACGATCGAGCCGGCCGACTGGTGAGCGACGCACCCGTGCCCGCCCAGCGAGGCGAGCCGGCCACACCACCGCGGCACCGCTCGGTCTGGGCCGACAGGTGCGACCGCCTCGCGAGGTCACGTCCCTTCGAGATCGCCATCGTGGTGGTCATCCTCGCCAACGGCATCGTTCTCGGCCTGGAGACGTACGACGACCTGAGCCCGGCGGGCACCGCGCTGCACGGGCTGGAGCTGTTCTTCCGCGCCGTCTTCGTCGTCGAGATCGCCATCCGGCTGGCGGCGTACGGCAAGCGTCCGCAGGACTTCTTCCGGCACAGCTGGAACGTCTTCGACTTCGTGGTGATCGCGGCGATCTTCATCCCGGGCCTGCACGGCGACTCGGCGCTGCTGCGGGTCGTACGGGTGGCCCGCATGGTCCGCCTGGTGCGGTTCTCGCCGGGTCTGCGGACCATCGTCTCCGCGCTGTGGCGCAGCCTGCCGGGCGTCACCGGGTTCCTCGCCCTGGCCGTGGTGACGCTCTACGTGTACGGCATGGCCGGCTGGCTGATCTTCGGCAACAGGTACCCGGAGGAGTACGGCGACATCGGCCGATCGCTGCTGACGTTGTTCGTGCTGCTGTCGCTGGAGACGTTGCCGGACCTCATCGAGCAGGGCATGGCGATCTCAGGGTGGACACTGCTCTACTACGTCAGCTACGTGGTCATCACCGTCAACCTGCTGCTCAACATCCTCATCGCGGTCATCGTGAACTCGATGGAGGAGGCCCGCCGATTGGAGATGACCGAGCGACTGGCGCCCGGGTACGACGAGGACGGCGACGGCGTACCGGACGAAGTGGACCGGATCGCGCTCACCCAACGGCTGGACGACCTACGGGCGGTCATCACCGAGTTGGAACGGGAGCTGCGCATCGACCGGGACGACGGGCACGGCCGACCCCACCGGGACAACGCCCGCAGCAGACGGTGATCCGACGCTCGCGCTACGTCTTCCCGTTCGGATAGTGTCGACGGCGGTCCCATCGGCCCTTCTGAAGGGGTGCCGGCATGACGACAAGTGTCGACAATGCCCAGACCGCCACCGATCCCACGGACACGCTCGGCACGGTGATCGACGACGTGATCCGCCCACAGGCAACGATCGTCGACCGGGACGGGGCCTTCCCCCGCCCGGGTGTCGACGCTCTCGCCGCAGCCGGCCTGCTCAGCCTGGCCTCCTCGACCGAGGTCGGTGGCGGCGGCCACGGCATGCGGGCGGTCGCGGAGGTCATCGAGCGGCTGGCCGCCGAGTGCGGGTCCACAGCGATGGTGGTGCTCATGCACTACGCGGCGACCGCCGTCATCGAGGCGCACGGCCCGCGCGACGTCCGCGCGGCCATCGCCGCCGGCGATCACCTCACCACGTTGGCGTTCTCCGAGTACGGCTCGCGCAGCCACTTCTGGTCGCCGACCGGCACCGCGAACGCCACCGAAGACGACACGGTCCGCCTGGACGCCCGTAAGAGCTGGGTCACCTCGGCCGGTGAGGCCAACAGCTACGTCTGGTCGAGCCTTCCGCTGGCCCGCGACGCCGGCCCGATGACGCTGTGGCTCGTGCCGGCCGACAGCGCCGGCCTGAGCGTGACCGGCGACTTCGACGGTCTGGGGCTGCGCGGCAACGGCTCTCGCCCGATGACCGCCGACGGGCTCCGGGTTTCGTCGACGGCGCGGATGGCGGCCGACGGCGCCGGGCTCGACACCGCGCTCGGCGCGGTCCTGCCCTGGTTCCTGGTGCTCAACGCCGCCTTCTGCCTCGGTCTCGCCGCCAGCGCGGTGGCCGAGGCCGGCCGACATCTCACCAGGACCACGCTCGCGCACACCGGCGCCGCCCTGCGCGACGCGCCCGTCACCCGACGCGATCTCGCCCGACTGATGATCCGCACCGACGCGCTGCGCGCCTTCCTGGGCGACACGCTCACCGCGCTGGAGACCGGCCGGGACGACGCGATGCTGCGTGTGCTCCAGGTCAAGGCACTCGCTGGTGAGACCGTCGCCGACGTGACCGATGGCGCGATGCAGCTCTGCGGCGGCAGCGCCTTCCGCAAGGAGTTGGGCCTTGAGCGCCGTTTCCGGGACGCCCGCGCCGCCCGGGTGATGGCACCGACCACCGACGCGCTGCACGACTTCGTCGGTCGTGTCGCCACCGGCCTGCCGCTGCTCGACGAGGCCAACCGCTGATGTCCACGCCAACCGTTCTGATGGGCGCCGTCGCGTACGACCCGAAGGTGGTGACCATCTGGGAGGGCTTCCGCGCCTGGCTGCGCGGGCGGGGCCTGGATTTCGACTTCGTCCTCTACTCGCACTACGAACGACAGGTCGAGGATCTCGTCGCCGGGCGGATCGACGCGGCCTGGAACTCCCCGCTGGCCTGGCTGCGGGCCGAGCGGCTGGCCGCCACCAACGGCACCACCGTCCGCGCGCTCACCATGCGCGACACCGACCAGGACCTCACCTCGATCGTGGTGGTTCGCGCGGACTCGCCGGTGCGCCAGATCGCGGACCTCGCCGGGCGGCTGGTCGCCGTCGGGGCGATCGACAGTCCACAGGCGACGCTGATTCCGCTGGGCCACCTCGCGGCGGCCGGGGTCGAGGTCGACGTGCGCCGCTTCGACGTCGGTGTCGGCCTGCACGGCGACCACATCGGCGGCGAGCGCGACGCGGCCCGCGCACTGGTGGCCGGGGAGGTGGACGCCGCCTGCATGATCGACGCCAACCATCTGGCGTTCGTTCAAGAGGGCACGTTGCCGGCCGAGGGCACCCGGATCGTGGCGCAGACCGCACCCTACGACCACTGCAACATGACGGTCCGCGCGCCGGAGTCGGACGGGGTCCGGCTCTTCGGCACGCTGCTGCTCGGCATGTCGTACGCCGATCCGCAGGTGCGCCCGCTGCTCGACCTGGAGGGGCTGACGGCCTGGCAGGACGGCCGCGCCACGGGGTATGACGCCCTGGCCGAGGCGGTCGACGCCAGCGGCTTCTACTCCCCCGACGGGCGGGTGACAGCAACGGACTACCGGCCGTGAGCGCGGCGCCGGTCGCCGAGGTCGATCTCGGTGCCCTGGGTTTCGGCCGGGGCGCGCACCTGCTCGTGCAACGTGCCCTGGCCGGGCTGCCGCCCGGCAGCCGGTTGGCGGTCTCCGGCAGCGACCCGGCGCTGCGCGTACACCTGCCCGCCTGGTGTCGTGCCCGGGGTCATCGGGTCGAATGGCCGGCTCGCGGCGCGGCGAGCGCGCTGGTGGCGGTGGTGGTTCGGGGGTCGGCGGACGACGACCGCTGGTACGGCGCGGAGCGGGCCGGGCCGGCTCTGCCGTCGGCGCTCAGCAGCCGTCCGCCGGCCCGGTGGGGGCTCGGCGCCCGGGGCGCGCTCCTCGAAGCAGGTGGCCCCGAGGCGCGGTTCGACCTGGACGCCCGCGACCTGGTCTGGGCCGACATCGCTCCCCACCTGTACGCGCAGGCGGCCGCACGACAGTGGGACCCGCAGACCGCGGTGCCGTGGGGCGACCCGTTCGCGCTGCCGGCCGACGTCGAGGCCGCCGTGGTGCAGGTGATGACCTACCTGGTCGAGAACGAGCAGGCCGCCCTCGTCGTACCGGCCCGGTTCGTGGGGCGCATCCATCCACACTTTCGGGAGGTGGTGCAGCTTCTCGCCGTGCAGATGGCCGACGAGGCCCGGCACATGGAGGTCTTCAGCCGGCGGGCACTGCTGCGCGGCGCCGAGTTGGGCACCTCGTCCGCCGGCGGTCGGCAGTCGCTGTTCACGCTCGTCGCGGAGTCGGACTTCGCGTTGGCGTCGTTCCTGCTCTCCGTGCTCGGCGAGGGCAGCTTCGTCGATCTGCTCTCGTTCCTGCACGAGAACGCCCCGGACCCGGTGACGCGCCGGATCTGTTGGCTCGCCATGCAGGACGAACGCCGGCACGTGGTGTTCGGCATGGCACATCTGGAGCATCAGGCGCAGCTGGATCCGCTGCTGCGGGACCGGCTGCGGGCGGCCATCCACCGCCGCCATGACGCGCTCGTCGACACCGCGGGGCTCAACGCGGACGTCTTCGACGCGCTGGTGGTGCTCGCGGCGGGTGGGTGGCATCCGGACGACGTGTCCGCCGGCTTCGACCGGGTGCAGGCACTGCAACACGCGATGGATCAGGGCCGTCAGCGCCGACTCGTCCGCCTGGGTTTCCGACCCGACGAGGCGGCGGCGCTCTCCGCCCTGCACACCCGCAACTTCATGTAGGCGAGCAGTACTGTGGAGCGGCCATGAACAGGGATTCCAGCGCGGTCCGCGAGGAGTTGCTGCGGCTGCGCGAGCAGACCGAGGCTCAGATTGCCGCCCTGGAGGGCGACCTGCTGAGCCTCTTCGAGGCGTCCCGGTCGTCCAACGCCGACGACGAACACGACCCCGAGGGCAGCACTATCGCCTTCGAACGCGCGCAGCTCAGCGCCGTCCTGGACGCCACCCGCCGACGCCTCGCCGAGCTGGACGTAGCGCTGCGACGGGTCGACGACGGCAGCTACGGCGTGTGCGAACGGTGTCTTCGCCCCATTCCCGCCGAGCGCCTCGTCGCCCGCCCCTCGGCGCGTACGTGCGTGGCCTGTGCCAGCCGACGGTGACGGCCGGCGGCGACCGGGCCGGGCTCCTCAGGCGATGATGGGGCTGCGACGTTCCAACAGCACCACGTCGCGCCAGCGTCCGTGGTGCCGACCGACCCGCTCGCGGACGCCGATGACGCGGAACCCGGCCCGCTGGTGCAACGCGAGGCTGGCGGCGTTCTCCGGGAAGACCCCGGACTGGATCGTCCAGATGCCGGCGGCCTCGGTGGAGGTGATCAACGCGTCCAGCAGCAGTCGGGCGACGCCACGGCCCTGGGCGGCCGGGTCCACGTAGACGGAGTGTTCGACCACACCGGCGTACACCGGGCGGGTCGAGGTCGGCGAGACCGCGACCCAGCCGAGGACCACGCCGAGGTGGTCGACGGCAACGAGCCGGTGCGCGGTCAGGCGTGCGCCGTCGAACGCCGTCCAGGCCGGCGCGGTGATCTCGAAACTCGCGTCACCGCTGTCCAGGCCGGCCTGGTAGATGGCCAGGACCCGGTCGGCGTCGGCGTCGGTCATGGGCCGCACGGTGATGTCGACCATCAGCGGATCCTTTCCGGGCAGCGACCACGCCTTTCTCGGCGTCGGTCGAATCAGACGGTTGGTCGCGCGTTCGACGATGAAGGGTCACAGCCCCACCGACCTTCTCGAGCGCGTTGATCAACAATTGTCACTTCTGCAACATGATCGATGCGGCATCCGCCACGACACCCAACGACCAATCGAGCTGACGGCATTCGGTCTGACTCACGCACTCGAGGCAGCCGCCTGAACGCCACGGCTGGTCTACTGCCCGAGTCCAGTGAGCATCGAGCGTCCTCATCGCGGCGAACAGTTCGTCTGCCCGACTTACCGGTTCATCGATCGGCACGGCGGCGCCCTCCCGTGTTCACGACGTTTGCCCCACCCGGGGCAGCCGCCGTCTGCCGCGCTCCCCCAGGTGGGTGTGCGGCCGAGAGCCCAGGAGTTTGCCGAAACCAGGGAACCCGACCAAGCTGCAACCTATTCCAACTTGTAGGAGTAGGTCAAGATACTTCGTGGAACTTGTTGGAACAGGTCTCCTCGTGATCAGATTGGGCTGCCGAAACCAGGGAACCCTTGGAGATCGACCCATGCCGACCGAGCGAGTGGACTACCGGCGGATCGCCAACGAAATCGCGGGAAAAATCAAGTCTGGTGAGCTTGCTCCGGGCGAGAAACTACCGTCCACCCGCGAGCTGGCCGAGCAGTACGGCGTGCACATCTCCACCATCAACCGGGTCATGACGATCCTCAAAGACCGCGAGTTGGTCGAAGGCCACCCGGGCAAAGGTGTCTACGTCGCAGAAGCCCAGAGCTGACCGCGCCGCTTCCTCGAACCGGTGATGAGAAGTAGCTGTCGGAGTCACCTCTGAGCTACTTCTCATCACCGTCGTGTCAGCAATCTCCCCGCCCGCGCCGATCTTGCGGTTCCGGTCGCCGAGATGCCCGGGATACCCCCTATGCCGCGACAGCAAGTGCAAGATCGCGCGGAGGGGGTGCGACGGCTCGTTAGAAGTCGTCGTCGAAGGCGACCGTGCCGGTCACCCCTACCTGGTACGCCGACACCCGCCGCTCGAAGAAGTTGGACAGCTCCTGCACGTCCTGCAACTCCATGAAGCCGAACGGGTTGCTCGACCCGTAGTGCGGGGCGATGCCGAGCTGGGCGAGTCGGCGGTCGGCGACGTGCTGCAGATACTCCCGCATGTCGGCCAACGTCAGACCGGGCACGCCGTGGCCCACCAGGTCCTCGGCGAACTGCACCTCGCACTCGACCGCCTCGGTGAGCATCCGGCGGACCTGGTCGGCGAGGTCGTCGTCGAACAGGTCCGGCTCCTCGGCGCGGACCGTGTCGACGACGTCGAACGCGAACGCCATGTGCATGGACTCGTCGCGGAACACCCAGTTGGTGCCCGAGGCCAGGCCGTGCAGCAGGCCGCGGGAGCGCAGGAAGTAGACGTACGCGAACGCGCCGTAGAAGAACAAGCCCTCGATGCAGGCGGCGAAGCAGATCAGGTTGAGCAGGAACGTCCGCCGGTCCTCGCGGGACCGCAGCTCACGCAGGTCGTTGAGGGAGTCGATCCAGCGGAAGCAGAACTCGGCCTTACGACGGATCGAGGGGATGTTCTCGATGGCCGCGAAGGCCTCGAAGCGCTCGGTCTCGTCGGGCACGTACGTGTCGAGCAGGTTGAGATAGAACTGGACGTGCACTGCCTCCTCGAACAGCTGCCGGGACAGGTAGAGGCGACCCTCCGGGCTGTTGACGTGCTGGTAGAGGTTGAGCACCAGGTTGTTGGCGACGATCGTGTCGCCGGTGGCGAAGAACGCCACCAGGCGGCTGACCAGGTGCCGTTCGGCCGGCGACAGCTTGTCCAGGTCGGCGAGGTCGGCGTGCAGGTCGACCTCCTCGACCGTCCAGGTGTTGCGGATCGCGTCGCGAAACCTGTCGAAGAAGTGCGGGTAGCGCATCGGGCGGAGAGTGAGGTCCATCCCGGGGTCGAGCAGCATGTGCGTGGTCCTCGTGTCGGTGGTGGCGTCGGCGGGGGTCACTGGCAGGCCTCGCACGACTCGGGGTTCTCCAGCGAGCAGGCCAGCGCCTCCGCGTCGACGACGACGGGTGCGACAGCGCTGACGGTGGCCTGCTGGATCCGCGTCGCGGGGCGCGAGCGCAGGTAGTAGGTGGTCTTCAGCCCGGCCTTCCAGGCGTACAGGTACATCGAGGAGAGCTTGCCGATGGTCGGCGCGGCCAGGAACAGGTTCAGCGACTGGGACTGGTCGATGAACGGGGCGCGGGCGGCGGCGAGGTCGATCAGCGCCCGCTGCGGCAGCTCCCACGCGGTGCGGAACAACTCCCGTACGCCGGCCGGCAGCTCGACGATGTCCTGCACCGAGCCCTCGGCCCGCTTGATCGCCGAACGGATCTGCTCGGTCCACAGACCGCGGGCCTTCAGCTCACGTACCAGAGCGGTGTTGACCTGGAGGAACTCCCCCGACAGGGTCTCGCGCTTGAACAGGTTGGACACCTGTGGCTCGATGCACTCGTAGCACCCGGCGATCGAGGCGATGGTCGCGGTCGGCGCGACCGCCACCAGCAGCGAGTTGCGCAGCCCGTACGCCTCGACCCGCTCGCGCAGGGCATCCCAGCGTGCCGTCTGCGTACCCTGGACACCCCACAGGTCGGGCTGGAGCTGGCCCCGCGCGGCCCGGGTCTGCGGGTACGCCGGGTGCGCGCCGAAGTCGCGCGCCAGGTCGGCGGAGGTCTCCAGCGCGGTCAGGTACAGCTCCTCGCTGATCCGGGTGGACAGCTCCCGCGCGGCAGGCGAGTCGAACGGCAGCCGCAGCGCGAAGAAGACGTCCTGCAGGCCCATCAGCCCGAGCCCGACCGGCCGCCAGCGGGGGTTGCTCGCCGCTGCCTGCGCGGTCGGGTAGTAGTTGATGTCGATGACCCGGTCGAGGAAGGTCACCGCGGTCCGCACCGTGGCGCGCAGCCGCTCCCAGTCGATGCCGCCGTCGGTGAGGTGGGCGGCGAGGTTCACCGAGCCGAGGTTGCACACGGCGGTCTCGGCGTCGCTGGACACCTCGACGATCTCGGTGCAGAGGTTGGACAGGTGCACCACGTTGCCCGGCTCGGCGGTCTGGTTGCAGAGCCGGTTGGCGGCGTCCTTGAAGGTCATCCACCCGTTGCCGGTCTGCGCGAGGGTCCGCATCATCTTCCCGTACAGCTCCCGCGCCGGGACCTGCCGCACGTAGCGACCCTGCGCCTCGGCCTCCCGGTACGCGGCGTCGAACCGCTCCCCCCAGAGGTCGGGCAGCTCGGGCACCTCGTGCGGGTCGAACAGCGACCACAGCTCGTCGGCCTCGACCCGGCGCATGAACTCGTCCGGGATCCAGTTGGCCAGGTTGAGGTTGTGGGTACGCCGGGCGTCTTCGCCGGTGTTGTCCCGCAGTTGCAGGAACTCCTCGATGTCCGGGTGCCACGGCTCCAGGTAGACGCAGGCCGCGCCCTTGCGCCGGCCGCCCTGGTTGACCGCGGCGACGCTCGCGTCCAGCGTGCGCAGCCACGGCACGATCCCGTTCGACTGCCCGTTGGTGCCCCGGATCAGCGCTCCCCGGGAGCGGACCCGGGAGTACGCGATGCCGATGCCACCGGCGAACTTGGACAGGTTGGCGACCTGGGCGTACCGCACGTAGATCGAGTCCAACTCGTCGAGCGGGGAGTCGACCAGGTAGCAGGAGGACATCTGGGTGTGCCGGGTTCCGGAGTTGAACAAGGTCGGTGAGCTGGGCAGGTAGGCCAGGCTGGACATCAGCCGGTAGAAGTCGACAGCCTCGTCCGCCGTCCGGGACAGGCCACAGGCCACCCGCAGCAGCCAGTACTGCGGGGTCTCCAGCACCAGTCGGCTGGTGGGGTGGCGCAGCAGGTAGCGGTCGTACACCGTACGCAGGCCGAAGTACTCGAACCTGCGGTCGCCGTTCGGGTCGACGGCCTGGTCGAGCGTCCTGGCGTGCGCGGCGACGAACACGGCGGTGTCGTCACCGATCAGGCCCTCGGCGTGGCCGACCCGGATCGCCGCGCTGAACGAGGTGATGCCCTGTCGACGCACCTCCTTGTCGACGTAGCCGGCCAGCAGCCGCGCGGCGAGGCGGGAGTACTGCGGCTCCTCACCGATCATCTCGGCCGCGGTCTGGATGGACAGCCGGTCCAGTTCGGCGGTCGTCGCGCCGTCGTAGAGGCCGCTGATGGTGCGGGTGGCCACCCGCATCGGGTCGACGTCGGTCAGGTCGTCGGCCCACCGCTCGACCGCCCGGACGATCTTGTTCACGTCCACGGGCTCGGTGGCGCCGTCGCGCTTGCGGACCTGCATCGGCGTCCGCCGCACTGTCGCGTCGCCGCTGACCGGGACTACCTCGGTGACTGTCACCACTCGCTCCTCGGAGTTCGAGACCTGGTGGCCCCGGACGCGAGGAGACAGACACCGGCGGACGCCACGCCAGCCCGGCGTGGGTCAGGTGGCGTCAGCCGTCCCACGCGGCCTCGGACCGCCGCCCACCCGGGTGCGGGTACGCGGCGCGCTGGCAGGTCTTCGGACTCGCGGGCACGACCGGGCTCGCCGGTCTCCTACTGGCCGTCGCTTCCCAGGCCGATTGGTGGCCCAGTGCTGATGACGGCTGTCGTTCCCACTCACCGCTGCGGGACAGTCCCGGATTTCCACCGGGTTCCCTGTTGCCTCGACCGCGCCGGATGAGCGGCCGAACCAGCTGCGCTCGACACCATATATAGGGACGCGGCCGTTGTCACACCCCACATGTCGGTCCCGGGCGTGTCGTCGGCCGGCTCGGTGATCACCATCACCAACGCGGTGGACCACGTCACGCCCACCGACGCCGGGCAACGGAGGCGGGCCCGCCGCGCAGGTGTCGACAATCGACAAAGATTTGATGTATCGAGGCAAGGGGGTCGCAGACCGCAGCCATGCGCGGTCGTCAATGCTTCGCGGCGAGGTCGAACGTCCAACCTCCGAGCCCTGATGCCGCCGCCACTCTCACCCACCAAACAGCACGATGGGCGGCAAGCCGGATCGGCGCGACTCGGGAAACATCATATGTCTAGGGGCCTGGGAGTGATCGACATCGTTGACGTGCCGGAGCAGCCCTCCGTATACTCCCAGTGATCATCTGATCTTTAGCCTAGCCGGGCGAGGAGCGCATGCCGCAGATCACTGCCGTCACCGTCGAAGACGTACGCTTCCCCACCTCCCTGACCGCTGACGGGTCAGACGCCATGAACAAGGACGGCGACTACTCGGCGGCCTACGTCATCCTGCACACCGACGGCGTCGACGGCGTCGGCGCGCCACTCGCGGGGCACGGCCTGACCTTCACCATCGGCCGAGGCAACGACATCGTCGCGGCGGCAGCGGTCCACCAGGCACAGCGCCTCGTCGGCCTGGACGTGGCGACGATGGCAGCGGACATGGGCGCGGTCTACCGCCTCCTCACCTCCGACTCACAGCTACGGTGGCTCGGTCCGGAGAAGGGCGTCGTCCACCTGTCCCTCGCCGCCGTGTTGAACGCGTCGTGGGACCTGGTCGCCCGGGTCGCCGACAAGCCGCTGTGGCGGCTGCTCGTCGACATGTCCCCCGAGCAGCTCGTCGACATCGCGGACCTGCGCTACCTGTCCGACGCGCTGACCCGGGACGAGGCACTGGCCATCCTGCGGGCCAAGGAGGGCACGAAGGCCGCCCGCCTCGCCGAGCTGGACCGGACCGGCTACCCCGCCTACACCACCTCGGCGGGCTGGCTCGGCTACGGCGACGACAAGCTGCGCCGGCTGTGCCAGGAGGCGGTCGACACCGGTTACGGCTACGTCAAGCTCAAGGTGGGCGCCGACCTCGACGACGACATCCGCCGATGCGGCATCGCGCGGGAGATCCTCGGGCCGGATCGCAACCTGATGATCGACGCCAACCAGGTGTGGGACGTCGGCCAGGCCATCGAGTGGGTCACCGCCCTCGCCCAGTTCAGGCCACTGTGGATCGAGGAGCCGACCAGCCCCGACGACATCCTCGGCCACGCGGCCGTCCGCCGTGCCGTCGCTCCGATCGGCGTCGCCACCGGCGAGCACTGCCACAACCGGGTGATGTTCAAGCAGCTGTTCCAGGCCGAGGCCATCGACTTCTGCCAACTGGACACCGGCAGGCTGGCCAGCATCAACGAGATCGTCGCCGTGCTGCTGCTCGCCGCGAAGTTCGACGTCCCGGTGTGCCCACACGCCGGCGGAGTCGGGCTGTGCGAGATGGTCCAACACGTGTCGGTGCTCGACTACGTCGCGATCTCGGGGGATCTCACCGACCGCGTCACCGAGTTCGTCGACCACCTGCACGAGCACTTCACCGACCCGTGCGTCATCCGGGACACCGGCTCGGGCAGCGGTTACGTCCTGCCCAGCCAGCCCGGCTACTCCACCCGCATGCGCCAGGAGTCGGTCGCGCTCTACCGGTTTCCCGACGGCCACTACTGGGCGGCGACAGACCCGACTACCGTGTCATCTCCGGAGCCGTACGTGATCGCGGGTGGAAAGGCCACCCCCGCCGGCCGCTAGGGGGGTCATGTCCCGCACTGACGAAGTGGTCAACGGCATCAAGCGGATGATCCTCGAAGGGCAGTTCAGGCCCGGAGACCGGTTGCCCATCGAGAAGGACCTCGCCGAGTCGCTCGGCGTCTCGCGGGGCTCGCTGCGCGAGGGGATGTCGGCCCTGTCGATCCTCGGCATCGTCAACATCCGCCAGGGCGACGGCACCTACGTCACCAACCTCGACGCGCCACAACTGCTGGCCCCGATGGGTTTCGTGGTGGACTTCCAGGGTCAGGGCGACCCACGGCACATCCACACCGTTCGGCGGCTGCTGGAGTGCGAGGCCGCGCGGCTGGCGGCGACCAGGATCACCGACGAGGCCCTGGCCCAGGCGGGGGACCTGCTCGACGAGGCGGCCCGGATGATCGGCCAGTCACCGCAGGACCACGAGCGGATCATGGAGATCGACATCGCCTTCCACCGGATCATCGCCGTGCACGCGGAGAACCCGGTGCTCGTGGGCCTGATCGAAGCCTTCGCCGGGCGCACCATTCGCGGCCGGCTCTGGCGGAGTCTGCACGAGGAGGGCGCGGACCTGCGTACCCATGACGAACACGTGGCGATCCTGAAGGCCCTCGTGGCGCGCGACCCGGAGCGGGCCCGCACCCGGATGGCCAACCACCTGATCGGTGTGGAGGAGTCGTTGCAGGGGTTGCCCGACGACGGTGACGCGAGCATTGAGACGGCCCGGCCCTGACCGCCGACCCTACGACCGCACGTCGAGCGGCCCCGGGCCGTCCAGCGAGCCGCCGATGCCCAGTGGGGTCAGCCGCAGCGGCGACCCGACGCCGTTCAGGGGCGCCGGGGCCGCCGTCACCGCTCGTCGCGATCCGCGCTGGTGCTGCCGGTCATCGCCGCGACCAGGTCGTCGGTGGTGACCTCGTCGGCGCGTAGTTGGGCCGCACGCCGGCCGAGGCGCAGCACCTCGACGCGGTCGGCGATCTCCAGCACCTGCGGCATGTTGTGGCTCACCAGCACCACCGACATGCCCGCGTCGCGGGCACGCCTGACGACATCGAGCACCCGCCCGGTCTGGACCACGCCCAGCGCTGCGGTGGGCTCATCGAGGATGACCACGTTTGTCGCCCAGATGATGGCGCGGGCCACCGCGACGCACTGTCGCTGCCCACCGGACAGCATCGCGATCGGCGTGGTGACCCGGGGGATCCGTACGCCCAGTTCGTCGAGGGCGGCGGCGGCGCCCTGCCGCATGGCGCGCTTGTCCAACAGCCCGAGCCGACCGAGTGGTCCGGAGCGCAGGATCTCCCGGCCGAGATACAGGTTGGCGGCCACGCTGAGGTCGTCGGCGACGGCGAGATCCTGGTAGACGGTCTCCACCCCGGCCCGCCGGGCGTCGACCGGAGTGGAGAACTGCACCGGACGGCCGCCGACCCGGATCTCGCCCTCGTCCGGCGGATGCACACCGGACAGGGTCTTGATCAGGGTGCTCTTTCCGGCGCCGTTGTCACCGATCAACGCGACGACCTCACCCCGGCGGACCGTGAAGTCGGCGCCCCGCAACGCCTCGACGTGCCCGAACCGCTTGACGATGCCGCGGGCCTCGAGGACAGGTGGTTCCGCGTCGGTGGGTTGCTGATCGCTGTCGGCGGTGGCCGTTGGAATGGCGCCCATCACTGCACCGGCGGGTTGGCGCAGCTGGGTTCGAGCACCGCCTTGATCTCCGCCGAGTCGATGTTCTCCTTGGTGACGAACGTGACGCCGGTGTCGGCCGACGCCAGCGGCGTCTTGTCCCGAAGGTGCTTGACCATCTTGTCGACGCCGAAGTAGCCCATCTTGAACGGGTTCTGCACGACCAGCGCGGAGATCTGGCCGTTGCGCACCCCGGCGATCTCGTCCGGGGCCGCGTCCCAGCCGATGATGACCACCTTGCCGGACTTTCCGGCCGCCTGGATGGCCTGCGCGGCACCGAGCACGCTCGGCTCGTTGGCCGCGAAGACGCCTGCGAGTTTGGGGTTGGCGGTGAGGATGTTCTCGGTGACCCGTCGGGCCTCGTTGACGTCACTGCGGCTCGGCTGCTGGCCGACGAGCTTCAGGTTGGGGTACTGGGCGAGGCCGGCCTTGAAGCCGTCGACCCGCTCGGTGTTGGTCTGCGATCCGGGCTGGAACTCGACGAGCGCCACCTCGTGGTTGCCGGGGCCGAGTTCGGTGGCGAGCAGCTTCGCCGCCTCGGTTGCCGAAGCGCGGTTGTCGGTGGCGAAGAGGGGCACAGTCGACGGCTGCGGGCTGGTGCCAGAGTCGATCATGGCGACCGGGATGTTGGCGCTGAGCGCCTGGTCGGTCGCGGGTGCCAGCGCGCTGGAGTCGGTCGCCGCGTAGACGATGCCGTCGACCTTCTTGGTGACGAAGTTCTGGATCAGGTTGACCTGGCCCTCGACGTCGGTCTCGGTGGTCACTCCGTCCCACTGGACGGTGACGTTCCCCGCGCGCTGCGCGGCGCACTCGGCGCCCGCCTTGACCGTGTTCCAGTAGTCGGCCCCGACCGCCTTGGGTACGACGGCGAGCTTCAGCGGGCCGCTCGCATCCTTGGTCGCGCCGTCGCCGCCGTCACGGACCTCGACCCCGCCGCAGGCGCTGAGCAGAGCGATCGCCGCGGCCGCGGCCAGGATCGCCTGCGCGCGCAGGACTGGTCCTCGCGTCCGTCGGCTGGTGGTGGTGTGCGCCATGGTGTGTGTCCTTCCTCGTTCGGACTCTCGAAATGGCATGTCAACCCCGTGATTCCAGCCGCCGGCGGCGGTACTGGTCGAAGTAGACGGCGGCCCAGATGATCAGGCCGACGATCACCTGCTGGTAGTGGATGCTGATGTCGAGCAGGACGGCGCCGTTGCGGACCAGGGCGATGAGGAACGCGCCGATGATGGTCCCGACGATCCGGCCCTGCCCGCCGAACAGGCTCGCTCCGCCGATGACAGCCGCGGCGATGACGTCGAGCTCCAGCGAGATGCCGTAGTTGGGCTGGCCGGAGTTGACCCGGGAGGCGGCGATCATGCCGCCCAGCCCGACCAGCACGCCGGCCAGCACGTACACCCCGGTCAGGTGCCGACCCACCCGGATGCCGGAGCGGCGGGCCGCCTCCAGATTGGAGCCCATCGCGTAGGTGTACTGACCGAAACGGGTCTGGGAGAGCAGGAAGGCGACCCCGACGGCGACCAGGACGGTGATCACCACGGCGAACGGAATGCCGATGATCTCCCCGTTGCCGAGCAGTTGGAACGATCGGGGCAGGCCGTAGACGCCGACCGCGCCGGTGATGATGAAGACGAGACCCCGGCCCACGGACATCGTGCCCAACGTGGCGATGAACGGCGGGATCCGGGCCACCGTCACCAGCAGACCGTTCAGCAGCCCGGCCAGCGCGCCGACGCCGATCGCGACAGCCGTCGCCGCCCACAGTGGAAAGCCGAGGTCGCGCACGACCATCGCGCCCACCACGCCGGCGAGCGCGGCGACCGACCCCACGGACAGGTCGATGCCCTTCGTGATGATGACCATCGTCTGGGCCGTGGCGATGATGGCGATCACCGCCGTCTGCGCCCCGATGTTGAAGAGGTTGTCAGCGGTCAGGAAGTACGGACTCGCGAAGGTCAGGGCGATGAACAGGACGACCAACGCGGTCGCGGCGGTGAACTCGGAGACGGCGTGGGAGATCCGTTCCCGGAACCAGTCGCTGAGTTCGCCGCGCTGCGTGCCGGCGGTTGCCTCGGCGCTACTCATCGTCGGATCTGACCTCCCCAAGCGTGGCGCCGGCACCCGGCGGGACCCGCCGACGAGCCGAACGCCTGTGAGCGACCGACCCGCTCGGATGACGGTGCGGCTCAGTGCCCCGCACAACCCTCAGAGATAGGTCGGATGTTTCCCACGATCAGGCGTTACGATGCCACGCATTCACGTACGTTGCCAAGGTCTTGCGGCCATGTTTTGCCATCGTTACCTGCGGCACGCGCGGCATACATCTGACCAAACCGGCATCGACCGCTGCCGTAAGCATGTTATCGATAACATGCTATGTCCCCAGTCAGGAAGCCGCTGTCGCGTCAGGACGGGGCCAAGCGGTACACCCGGCTCGCGGTCTGACGCCAGATCGCCGCCCGCTCGACGTCGGAGAGCGGGTCCAGCAGGTCACCCAGGGCCGTGACCCAGCGGGCGTACGAGGTGGCGAGCAGGCACACCGGCCAGTCCGAGCCGAACATCAGCCGATCCGGCCCGAACACGTCGAGGGCGTGCTCGACAGCGGGCCGCAGGTCGGCCGTCGTCCAGGACGCGCCGTCCACCTCGGCCACCAGGCCGGAGAGCTTCGCCGTCGTGTTGGGCTCGGCCGCGAGCGCCCGCAGGTCGCGGCGCCAGTCAGCGACATCGGCGCGCCCGAGCGGGGGCTTGCCGAGGTGGTCGAGGACGAACCGCACCTGCGGCAGGTCGCGGACGAGCCGGGTGGCCGCCGGTAGCTGCCAATGGCGCACCAGGAGGTCGAAGGCGAGGCCGGCGGCACCGACCGCGGCGATGCCCCGCCGCACGTCGGGGCGGTCGAGATAGGCCGGGTCGGGCTCGGACTGGACCAGGTGGCGGATCCCGACCAGCCGCTCGCCGCCCCGCGCCTTGCGCAGTCGGTCGAGGCGATGGCCGACATCGGCGGCGGTGAGGTCGACCCAGCCGACGACCCCGGCGATGAGAGGGTCGTCGGCCGCGATGCCGAGCAGCTCGGGCGTCTCCGACCGGACCGCGACGGACTGTACGACCACGGTCTGGGTGACCCCGGCGGCGCGGGTCGCCGGAGCCAGCTCGACCGGCGTGAAGTCGTCGTCGATCACGGCCATGGTGTGCGGATCGATCCAGGGCTGCGGATGCCGGGAGCGGACCCAGAGGTGATGATGCGCGTCGACGATGCCCGGTCGTCGCACGACCTCGCCGGCCGTCATCGGACCCGTCCTGGCGCGTTCACGTCCACCCCACACCCCGCCCAGCCACTGACCGGACCCCTCCGGGTCGACCCGGAGCCACAGGACCAATCTGGCAGGTTGACCATGTTAGCGGTAACAGGATGCTCCTGAGTGGCGGAACGCGCGCCCTAACCGGCTTCCGACAGTGTCGCAGTATGGTCTGACGAATCCATGTGGTGGCCACGGCTGGTCTGCTTGATAGACGTACCGGCGCGTTGGCGCGGGTGCGGGTTGACCGCCCGAGGTGGCACCGCTACCGTCGACCCACTATCTGCGGCGACGCGAGGGAAGCCGGTGTGAATCCGGCGCGGTCGCGCCACTGTGAGCGGCTCCCACCTCAAGTGGGGGCCGCGAGCCAGGACGCTCGGTCGTCCGCAGCCTTGCGATGGGGACGCGTCATCCCTGGGGAGGTTCGTGTATTCATGTCTAGTTCCGCTTCCAGCCAGCCGGTGGTGCACCCCGCTGGCAGTGCCCGTCTCCTGTGGACGGCTCTCGCGACGGTTGCCGTGCTCGCCCTGCTGACGTACCTCGTCGCCTTCGACCAGGGGGCGGTGTCGCGCAGCGGGATGTACCTGCACGAGCTGATGCACGACGGCAGGCACCTGCTGGGTGTCCCGTGCCACTGAACACCACCACCACTCCCCCGTTCGTCGCCGTCCTCGTCCGCGGCCTGCTCGCCGGTCTGATCGCCGGGCTGCTCGCCGGGGCGTTCGCGTACGTCGCTGGCGAACCGCACGTCGAGGCGGCCATCGCCATCGAGGAGGCAGCGGCGCACGTCGAGCCCGCCGCCGGTGCGCACGATCACGAGGACGCCCTGGTCAGCCGGACGGGTCAGCGCGGTGGCCTGATCCTGGCCACCAGCCTGTTCGGGGCCGCGATGGGTGGCCTGCTGGCCACCGCGTACGTCCTGCTGTCCCGTCGGCGGCGCGGCGACGACGACGGGCGGTCGGGCCTGCTGCTGGCCGGCGCGGCGCTGCTCGGCGCGGTGATCGTGCCGTTCCTCAAGTATCCGGCGAACCCGCCGGCGGTCGGCGACCCGGCCACCATCAACCAACGGACCGTCACCTACCTGTTGATGGTGGTGCTCGGGCTGGTGGCCGTGTGGGCCGGTTCCCTGGGTTACCGGTCGGTCGGCGCCCAGGCGCCGCAGTGGCTGCGCGCCGCTGCGGCTGTGGGTGGATTCCTGCTGGTCACCGCAGTGTCCTACGTGGTGATGCCGTCCTTCCAGGAGGTTCCGGCCGACTTCCCCGCGACCCTGCTGTGGAATTTCCGGCTGGCCTCGCTCGGCACCCAGGTCGTGCTCTGGACCGGCATCGGCCTGCTGTTCGCGGCTTTGATGCACCACGAGCGGCGTCGCCGGGTCGCCACCGCGCTGCCGAGCACGTGACCGGCACCAGCCTCCGGCTGGTCGCCCACGGTCACACCACCGCCCTGCGCCGGGCCCGCTTCGGCGGCACCGACGACGGCCTGGACGAGGGTGGCCTTCGTGCCGCTCTCGCCCAGGCCCGCGCCGATCCGGATCGGCGCGGGCACCTCGGCGTGAGCGACACCTGCCTGTCCAGCCCGGCGGCGGCGGCCCGACAGACCGCCACCGCCTTCGGCCTGCTGCCGACGATCGAGACGGCATTGGCCGACTGTGACTACGGCGACTGGTCCGGACGCTCCCTCGAGGAGATCGCCGGCAGCCAGCCGCAGTCGCTGCGGGACTGGCTGTCCGCACCGGACTCGGCGCCGCACGGCGGCGAATCCGTCACGGCCGTACGGGATCGGGTCGGAAGCTGGCTGGACGAGCAGCGCGGGGCCGGTCGACGCGTTGTCGCGGTCACCCACCCACTGGTGATCCGGATCGCGGTCGTGCACGCCCTCGGTCTGCCGACCGCGACGTACCGGCAGGTGGACGTGGAGCCGTTGGCGATCGTCCGGCTCACCAGCCAGGGCACGCGCTGGCAGCTCCGACTGGGCGCGCCGCGAACAGCTTGAGGTCGCACCGACGGCGCAGGCCGTGTCCACTCCTGGTGGACACGGCCTGCGTGGCGTTGGGCGACTGTCAGCCGCTCGCTCAGTGCTGCCGGTGGGGCAGGTGCAACTCGACCGGCTCGGGCGGAAGGTCGTCGACACCGGCGGCGACTGCCTGTTCGTGGCGGCGACGCGCCGAGGGCAGGGCGAGCGCCGCGAAGACGGCCAGGACGGCGACGCCCGCGCAGACCCAGAAGCCGGCGGTGAACGCCGCGTCGGTGGGCAGCCCCTGAGGTGTGCTGTTCGACGTGATGACGGCCGCGACGACCGCCGCGCCGATGCTGCTGCCGATGGTCCGCGCGATGGTGTTGACGCCGCTCGCCTCGCCGGTCTGCCCGGCCGGGACGCTCTCGATGATGGCGTTGGACATCGCCGCGAACGCCAGGCCGATGCCGGCGCCGGTGAGCACCCCGGAGAGCAGCACCTGCCAGGTCGCGCCGTGCGCGACCGCCGGCAGCGCGAACGCGACGACGACCGCGACAGTGCCGAGGAACATCGGAACCTTGGGACCGAAGCGGCGGTCCAGCAGGCCCGCGAGGGGACCGAAGACCACCATCATCAGGACGGTGGGCAGCAGGAACAGGCCCGCCTGGGACACCGTCTTGCCGAACCCGTAGCCGGTGGCCGCGGGAAGTTGGAGCAGGGTCGGCACGAGCACGAACGTCCCGAACATCGCGAAACCGAGGATCAGGGCGACGAGGTCGGTGGCCCAGACACCGCGAATCCGCATCAGGCGCATGTCGATGAGCGGCTCGCGTACCCGAAGCTCGACCCGGACGAACACCACCATCGCGACCGCACCGAGCACGAACAGGCCGATGGTCTTCGGCTCCGTCCAGCCCCAGCCCTGTCCCTTGCTCACGGCCAGCAGCAGCGAGACCAGCGACACCGACAGGATGGCCGCGCCGAGCATGTCGAGCCGCCCGGGCGTGCGGACCCGCGACTCAGGCATCCCGAAGATGGCTCCGAGCAGCGCGACGACGACGAGGACCAGCGGCAGCCAGAACAGCCAGTGCCACGACAGGTGCTCCACGATCGGGCCGGCGGCCACGATGCCGACACCGGCGCCGACACCGAAGATCGCCGACAGCAGGCCGACGGTGACGCCGACCTTCTCCCGGGGCAGTTGGTCGCGGACGATGCCGATCGACAGCGGCAGGATCGCTCCGGCGGCTCCCTGGAGCGCCCGCGCGACGATCAGCACGGTCAGGTTGGGGGCCAGAGCGGCGAGCAGGGTGCCCGCGGCGAGGGCCGCGAGGACGCCGATGAGGACCCGACGCTTGCCGACCATGTCGCCGAGACGTCCGAGGATGGGCGTCAGCACCGAGGCGGCCAACAGGTACGCCGTGAGCACCCAGCTGATGTCTCCGGTCGAGACGCCCAGGTCTCTTCCGATTGTCGACAGCGCGGGCGCCACCAGCGACTGGAGCACCGCGAACGCCAGGCCGCCCAGCGACAGGTACAGCACCAGAAGGGTGCTGTTGGCGCGCGGGGCCGCGCTGGGTGCGGAGCCGAGGTGGGTCGGCTCCTCGAGGGTGTGGGTCATGAAATCCCCGAAGCTAGATGTAAACATTTGCTGACTTAGCCAGTATGCGCAGCCGGAGGCCCATGTCAACAGTCGTTTACGTCACGTCGGAGCGCTCCGGAGCTTGCGTTGGCCCGTAAGTCAACATATGTTTACTTCGCGCTCAGTGGCTGCACCGCGCCCCTGAGTGCCGGCAGCGCCGACCCGACCAGAGCGAAGAGAGGACGCGTCGTGACAGCAGCAGAACCGCCTGTCCCCGCGACCAGCAGCACCGCCGGCGAACCGGCCCAGCGTCGGCGTCGGGACGCGGCCGAGACCCGCCAGCTCCTGCTCGACGCCGCGCGCCAGCGGTTCGCCCGGGACGGCTACGCGGCCACGACCGTCCGGGACATCGCCGATGACGCGGGCGTCAACGTGGCGCTCATCAGCCGCTATTTCACGTCCAAGGAGGGCCTGTTCGAGGCGTGCCTGCGGGCCGCGGGCGACGAGTTGCGCCGGACGACCGGCCAGACGCCCGCCGACCAGGTGCCCGAGGCGATCGCCCGGCACATCGCCGACCTCGGCGCGGCGGGTCTGTCGAGTCAGCTCTCACTGCTGTTGCGGTCATCCGGGGATGCGGGTGCCGACGAGATCCGGCGCGGCGTCCTGGTCCGTTCCAGCGAACAACTGGCGGCGGCTCGCGGCTGGCGTCAGGGCGAACCGGGCAGCGAACAGATCCTGCTGCGCGCCCAGATGGTCCTCGCCGCCGGCATCGGGGTCGCGGTGCTGCGGTCGTCGATCCGCCTGGAGCCGCTGAGTTCCGCCTCCGAGCAGGACCTGGTCGGGCCGCTGCGCGACCTGGTCGACGCGCTGCTGCCGCCGCACTGAGTCCGTCGACCACCGCTCGTGGGGGCGGGCCGTGATCACGGCCCGCCCCCACGAGGCTGTACTGTCCCCGGTTCGGTGTCAGCCGGTGACGGTGAACGGTCGGGACACCGTCGTCGCCGACGTGGCACCGTTCAACGTGACGCTTGTCGCGCCCGCCTTCGCCGCACCCGGAACGCTCACCGTCGCACCGGAGATGACGCCGTCACCGTTCGCGCGCACAGTGCTGACCGCGAGTCCTCCCCCGAAGGTGATCGTGACCGCCTCGTTCGGAGCGAACCCGGAACCGTCGACCGTGATCGACGTGCCGCGCGGCCCCGAGGTGGTCAGCAGCGCCACCCGCGGCTGGTAGGTCCGCGCCTCCGGCTCCCCGGTCACCTGAACGGTGGCCGTGGCCGGCGTACGCGAGGACGCGCCCGTCGCGGTGACGGCGTACCGGCCGGGTTGCGCGTCACCCGAGGTCGGCACCGAAGCGCGGACCGTTCCCGTCGCGGAGGCCGCGACCTTCATGGTCCGGCCCGGGTCGGTGCCGACGCTGACGGTCACCTGCTCGCCGGCGGCGAAGCCGCTGCCGTCGACGGTGATCGCGCCACCGGTGGCGACGGTGCCGGACGCGGACAGCGCGATCGCCGGCTGCGACCCGCCCCGGGCCACTGTCACGGTGAAGGACTCGGTGCTGCTGGACAGCGTGTCCCACGCGGTGACGCGCACCGTGTAGGTGCCCTCACGTGCGTAGGTGTGCTGGCCGCTCATCGCGCCGGACGCGCCGATCGTCACGTCGTCCGGAACCGTGCCGTCACCCCACTGGACGCGAGCGTGGTAGCCCGTCGTACCGGGAACGCCGCCGGTCACCGCACCGAGGTTCGCCGCGAGGGCCCGCCCGGCGGTGGCCGTCTGGTTCTTCGGGGCGACGGTCGCCAGGGCCGGTGCGGGCGTGCCGTCGTTGGCCACGGCGAACAGGTGGATCCGACCCGCCGAGCGAGGGTCGCCGGTCTGCGTCGGAAGGGTCACCGACACAAGCGTCTTGCCCGCCGGGATCTGGTACGGCGCGGTGGCGAACAGGAACGGCTGAGCGCCGTCGCGGCTCGTGCCCAGCAGCCGGTACGCCGTCCGGGCAACGATGATGTTGCCGTAGGACGGGGTGCCGTTGGCGTTGCCGCCCAGCGTCCAGTCACTGAACTGGATCGGGATGCTGGCCGTGCTGCCGTCGCTGAACGTCGCCGTGCCGGTGGTGCTCTGGTTGCCCTGTGTTCCGGCACCGATGAGCGAGATGCTCTTCGCGTCCTCGGGAAGGTCGAGTACGACGGTCGCCCCGTTACCCGTGGCGTTGTCCGGCTGCCCGGCCGGGATCACCGGCAGTGTGAACCGCAGTGCCGTTCCGGGAACCTGCTGCGACTGGCCCTGGGTCACACCGCCCGCCGCCAGGGCGGCTCGCGAGTACGCCCACGACTTGGCGTCACAGTCTGCCGCGAGGACCCCTTCGTCACCGACGCAGACGTTGTCGAACGCGGCGGTGAGACCGGAGGCCGGGGCGTACGCCACCTCGACGCCGACCGTCGCGGAGCTCTGGCTCTCGCCGTCGGTCACCGTGACGTTCGCCTGGTGGTAGCCCGGCGTGGTGTAGGTGTGCGACCCACCGATGCGGTAGACGGCCCGCGAGCTCAACGTCACGGTGCCGGCGGTGACCGGCGTGCCGTCACCCCAGTCGATCGTGGCCTGGTAGCCGCTGGCGTCGCCGCCGGTGACAGTGGCCAGCGGCACCGAGACGGGTACGCCGGTGGTCGCGTGCACGCCGTCCGCGGCGGTGACGGTGATGTCGCCGCCGCCGAGGTCGAGGTCGCCCCCGGCGAGCAGTTCGACCTCGGCCAGGTTGGTCTGCGCGGCGCCGACGGTCTTCGTGACGGCGAGGCGGAACTGCGCGAACCGTCCCGGCTTGTCGATCGAGTACGGGCGGGTCTGGTTGCGCCACGGGAACACCTGGCCCGCGCGGGAGTCCACTGTGGTCCAGGTGAGGCCGTCGTTGGAGCCCTGCAGGCGCCAGTCCGCCGGATCGCCCGCACCGGCCCCGGACGTGACCGTGTAGTACTTCGGCTTCTGCTTGCCACCACGGAAGGCCCAGGTGATCTGCGGGGTCGCCGAGGTGAAGGTCAGCTGGGTGGTCGACGAGTCGTCGAACAGCTTCGACGCGTCCTGACCGCCGGTCGCGGTCGCGGTACCGAGACCGGGGCCGGTGACGTCCTGCAACGGCTTCGGCGCCTCGTCACCCTTGGTCAGCGACGGAGGAGCGTCGTTCCTGCCGCTGCCCCACGACGACGGCTTCGAGCCCATCTGGAAGTCGATGGTGCCGCCCTTGGCGAGCGCCGCCACATCCAGGGACAGGCCGCGCTGCTTCTTGCCGTTGACCTTCACGTCCTGCACGTAGACGTTCGCCGCGCTGTTGTTCGGCGCGTTGACGACGATGTCGCCGGTGCTGCGGTGCACTGTCATCCTGGTGAACTGCGGCGAGCCGATCGCCCACTCGGACGACCCGGCCTGCAACGGGTAGATGCCCAGCGAGCTGAGGATGTACCAGGACGACATCTCGCCGTTGTCCTCGTCGCCCAGGTAGCCCTGGCCGATCTCACTGCCGACGTAGAGGCGCCGCAGGATCTCCCGTACCTTCTCCTGGGTCTTGGCCGGTGCGCCGGCGAAGTTGTACATGTACGGGATGTGGTGCGACGGCTGGTTGCTCATGCCGAGCTGACCCATCCGCACCGCGCGCGCTTCGAGCATCTCGTGGATGACGCCGCCGTACCCACCGGGGCGGTCGGCGTTCTCCGGGGTGGTGAAGAACGCGTCGAGCTTGTCCCGCAGCGCCTTCTGCCCGCCGTACAGGTTGGCGAGGCCCTGACCGTCCTGCTGGGCGGTGAACGCGAAGTTCCACCCGTTGGTCTCGGTGTAGACGCCACCCCAGTCGAGCGGGTCACCGGCGAGGAAGTTGCCGGCGGCGTCGCGGCCCTGGAAGAGCTTGGTCTTCGGGTCGAAGAGGTGCACGTAGTTGCGGGCCCGCTCCAGGAAGTACCGCGACTCCTCCTGGAGCCGGGCGCGCTCCGACTTCGGCGTGGCCGGGTCCTTGGCGAGCGCCGCACCCATGTTGCCGATGCCGTAGTCGTTGATGTAGCCCTCCAGCGCCCAGGACACCGACTCCCCCGTGGACGTCGGCGTGTAGCCGAGGAACAGGGAACTCTCGATGCCCTTGCGCCCGACCGCGCTGCGCCCGGACGCGACGGTCGCGTCCTTGACTGCCGCGTCGTACGCCGCGAGCGGGTCGGGCAGCTTGACCCCGGTGAGGTACGCCTGGGCCAGCGCCACGTTCGCGCTGGTGCCGGTCATGAGGTCGGCGTAGCCGGGCGACGACCAGCGGGCGATCCAGCCGCCGTCGCGGTAGTGCTGGACGAACCCGTCGGAGATCTTGGCGGCGACGTCCGGGTACAGCAGCGCGTAGGCGGGCCACACGGTGCGGTAGGTGTCCCAGAAGCCGTTGTTGACGTAGATCTGCCCGTCGACGATCTTCGCGCCGGTCTGGGTGGGGGTCGACGCGCCGGTCGGCGCCGAGACCGGGCTCGCGTACTGCCAGCGCGGCGCGGCCGCGGTGCCGGTGTTCTCCGACTGCGAGTTCGGGTAGAGGTTCAGCCGGTACAGGTTCGAGTACATCGTGACGAGCTGCGCCTCGGTGGCGCCCCGCACCTCGACCCGGCCGAGCCGGTCCTTCCACCCGGCCGTCGCGGCGGCGTGGATCTGGTCGAAGCTCTTACCGGTGACCTCCAGATCGAGGTTCCGGCGCGCCTGGTCGACGGAGAGGAACGACGTCGCGAGACGCATCGTCACCTCCCGCGACGCGGAGATGTCGAAGGTGGCGGAGGTCGCGGCGGACGCCGTCGGCGCCCGGTCGAAGGCGCCGGCGACGAACATCCGGCTCCGACCGGCCGACAGGCCGCTTCCGTTGTCGACCCAGCCGGTGAACGTGCCGTCAGTGCCGATGGTGAACGTGCCGTTGTGGAAGACGAGGCTTCCGGTCGCCTGCCCGGTGGGGAAGGTGAACCGCATGATCCCGGCGTGGTCGGTGGGCGACACCTCCGCGACCAGGCCGTTCTGGAGCGTGACCCGGTAGAGGTCCGGCTGTGCCGTCTCGTCGTCGTGGCGGAAGGCGACCGCACGGCTGGCCGGCTGACCGGTGAACGGCCCGCCACCGACGACCGGCATGACCGACATCTGGTTGCGGTCACCCATCCACGGGCTCGGCTCGTGCGAGATCGCGAGGCCCTGGAGCATCGGCAGGTTGGCCCCGTTGTTGACCCGGTGGTACTCGTACTCCCACGAGTTGGAGGTCGCGTCGGTCACCGGGGTGAAGAAGTTGAAGCCGTTCGGCACGGCGGTGATCGGCAGGTTGTTGCCGCGCGAGAAACCGCCGGTCGAGTTGGTGCCCCGTCGGGTGTCGACGTAGTTGGTCAGCTTCGAGCCGTCGATCGACGCCGGTGCGGCAGTCAGCTCGATGTCGTCGAGCCAACCCTGGAACCGGGTCGCCCCGGTGGCCTGCGGGTTGTCGTACGCGAGCAGGATGCGGTCGATCGTCTTGCCGCGCGCGACGGTGCCGAGGTCGGCCTGCACCAGGTTCCACTGGTCGGCGAAGAGCACCTTCGAGGCGCCCTGACCCGCGCCCGTGAGCGGGTAGCCGTGCTGGTCGGCGGGTGAGCGGCCACTCAGGTAGCTGCCGTCGGTGAAGTGCAGGTCGACGGCGGCGTAGGTGGACGGGTACCTGCCGTCCCCGTTGGTGAACTCGGGGAAGATCTTGTACGACAGTCGGGTCTTCGGCCCGACCGGGATGGTGACGTCGAACAGCTTGTTGGTCGCGTACGACCGGCCGTCGCCCTCGGCGCCGCCGGAGTAGCGCAGCGCGGCCAGGCCGGTGAACCCGACGTCCGGCTTCGTGGTGTAGCCGCCGTTCGGGCCGGCGGTCGCCACGCTGACCATCGGGGTCGCCGGTGGGCGGACGTCCGAGCCGTCGCTGATGTTCCAGTCGGCGAGCTGCACGAGCGAGTCACCGGAGTTCGCTGTGACGTTGAGCCGGTAGAAGCCGTAGGCGTTCGTGTTGGTGAAGCTGTACGTCTTGGTGGCGAAGCGCCCGCTGAACTTCTCACCGGTGCGCTTGTCCAGGTCGGTCCAGGTGTTGCCGTCGTTCGACCCCTGGACGACGAAGTCCTTCGGGTCACGGGCCGGTGCGTCGTCGGCCGCGGTCAGCGAGTAGCGCAGCACCGTCGCCGGCTTGGCGAGCTGGTAGGTGACCCAGCCGGTGGACGCGAACACGAGCCACTTGGTCGACGGATCGTCGTCCTTGAGGTTCGCGGCGACCTCTCGCGGTGGGTTCTCGGCGCTCGCGGTCACGGCGCTGACCTGGCCGAGCAGGCTGCCGGGCAGCGTGGCGACCTTGCCGCTCAGGTTGGCCTGGACGGGCTTTCCGTTCGCGCCGACCTCGACGGTGCTGGCGGCGGGCTGCGGGTCGGCGGACTCGAACGAGGAGGTGAAGTTGCCGGGTGGTGCGGGGGTGGGGGCGGCGTTCGCCAGGGGCGCGGCGACGAGCAGGCCCAGCGGTAGCAGGGCGGCTGTCGTCGCCGCTGTCAGGCGGCGAGAGTGGGGGCGCGCGAGGGCTATGTGCGACATGGGGGACGGAGCCTTTCGACTCGAACCGGGTCGAGTACGTCGAACGTCTGGGCAGAGTGGAGCGGATGGTGGGGCGCCCTGACATCGTTGTCATAAGAGTTCGTGAGCAACGGGAGTCGGGGCGGTGGACTGTCGCTGATAGTTCCGGGCGCAGCACGGCCGTGTCAACGGGTTGACAGTGCCGAAACGGCCGCCGCCCCACCCGGGCCCGGCGACCGATGTGCCGGGCCTCGACTCCGTCCGACGACGTACGCCGAGGCCCGGCCACGGATCAGCAGTAGAGGTTGGCTCCGGCGGACACGCCGAGAATGCCGACGAACTGCTGGTACCTGGTGACGCGACTCTGCACCTGGGCGGGGTTTCCGCCGTTGCACTCGATCGAGCCGTTGATGCTGCGGATGGTCTGCCCGAACCCGGCGCCGTTGACCATCGCGTTGTGGGCGGTCATGGTGCCCGGCCCGTTCTGGGTCATCCAGTACCAGATGCCGGTCTTCCAGGCCACCGCGGCGTCGGTCTGCACCAGCCACGGGTTGGTCAGCAGTGGCAGGTTGAGGGCGTTACCCGCGGCGTTGTAGTTGAAGTTCCAACTGAGCTGGATCGGCCCCCGCCCGTAGTAGGCGGCCTGCCCCGCGGGGCAGCCGTACGGCTGGCCGGGGTCGCAGTAGTGCGGGTAGTTCGCGGTGTTCTGCTCGACGATGTGCACGAGCCCGCCGGTCTCGTGGTACACGTTCGCCAGGAAGGCCGCGGCCTCCTGCCGCTGGACGGTGGCGCTGCCGCTGCGGGCGAACGCCGGGTAGGCGCTGAGCGCGGCGACGAGTCCGGAGTACGTGTAGAACGAGTTGCGACCCGGGAACATCTGGTTGAACTGGGCCTCGGTGACCACGAAGCCGCCCGGGTTGGTGGGCGGGGTGGTGGGTGGCTGACCGCCACAGGTGTAGGGCTCCCAGTACCAGGTGCTGACGATGGGGTCGTACCCGGGATTGTCGTGCTCGGCGATGTAGTAGAGACCGTTGGTGTATCGCACGATCGCCCCGGTGGCGTACCAGGTCCCGGCGGTCCAGTTCGGGTAGCTACAGGTCCCCCCGGTGGGCGGCGTGGTGCCCCCTCCGCACGCGCCGAGGTCCTCCCAGACGCCTGTCGTGCCCGGCGGCGCCTCGTTCTGGGTCCACCACTTCGCCCGGTAGTTGCGGCCGTTGTGGGACACCTGGGCGTCTCCCCAGTAGACGGCCGACGCCTGCCACGATGCTGAGCAGGCCGCCGCCGAAGCGGACGTGGCCGGGATGACCGCAACCAGTCCACCGGCGACGATCAGTGCCACCAGCGCGACCAGCGCGCGCAGTCTCGTCATGTGATCACTCCTTCCTGGGAATCCAGTGGTCGACACCCGAGTCGGATATCGACAGGAGTGACTGTAACATCATCTGTTCACACTCTTTACTATTCCGTTCGGCCAGCGTGACGGCAGCCCCGGTGATCCACGGTCGATACTTCCGGTGACTTTCCGGATCATGCTGTGGACGGACTCGCCGATCGTCGTGATCGAGACACCTCGAAGACTCCAATCCCACCGAACGCTCCTGGCCAACTCCTGGACAGCCTCCTGACTTGTTACGGGGATGTTCCGGAAGTTGTTGACGCGTTGGAATTCTCGCTGCAATACTCCGATCCATTCAGATCAATGCGATCGGCTTCGTTGCGGTCTCGGCTCCACCACCTAACACTCATCCACACCTGTCCGGACCGTGCTGCCCGCACACCAGGGCGCGTCCGGGCCTGCGCGAAGGGGCACCAGATGAGCAGGCTCTTCCCCCGCACGGCCCTGTGGTCGAGGCGGTTGCGCGCGGCGCTCGCCGTCCTCGCCACAGCAGTCGCCATGTGCGGCGTCGTGCTCGCGGCCACCTCGACCCCGTCGAGCGCCGCCACCTGCAACGGCTACGTCGGCCTCACCTTCGACGACGGGCCGACCGGCAGCACCAGCGCGCTGCTGAACGTGCTGCGCACCAACGGCGTACGGGCCACGATGTTCAACGTCGGACAGAACGTCCAGAACAACAGGTCGGCCGCGCAGGCCCAGGTGGCCGCCGGCATGTGGGTCGCCAACCACAGCTGGAACCACGCCCACATGACCTCGATGTCCCAGGCCCAGATGCAGTCGGACCTGTCCCAGACCAGCTCGGCGATCCAGTCGGCCACCGGCAGTCGGCCGACACTGTTCCGGCCGCCCTACGGCGAGACCAACTCCACCCTGCAGTCCGTCGCGTCGTCACTGGGCATGCGCCAGGTGCTCTGGGACGTGGACTCCCAGGACTGGAACGGCGCCAGCGTCAGCCAGATCGTGGCCAACGCGAGCCGACTCCAGGCCGGCCAGGTCATCCTGATGCACGACGGGATCCAGAACACCCGCGACGCGATCCCCCAGATCGTGGCCAACCTGACCAGCCGCAACCTGTGCCCCGGCATGATCTCGTCGTCCACCGGCCGCGCGGTCGCGCCCGACGGCACGACCCCGCCGCCGAGCAGCCCGCCGCCGAGCACCCCGCCGCCCTCCGGCGGCACCTGCACCGCGACCGCCACGACCCCCAACGTCTGGGGCGACAGGTACAACACGTCGGTGACGGTCAGCGGCGCCAGCACGTGGACGGTGGTCGTGGCCATCACCTCGCCGCAGCGGGTCTCCACCATCTGGAACGGCACCGCCACCTGGGACAGCAGCGGCACCGTCATGACCATGCGATCCAACGGCAGCGGCAACACCTTCGGCTTCACCACGATGACCAACGGCAACAGCAGCGCCCGCCCGCAGATCCGTTCCTGCACCTCGGGCTGACACCGCCGAGGTTGAGTCGTGCGCGGTGGGTGCGCCCGGCACCCACCGCGCACCTGCGGCCCGGCGCGCGGACCAGACCGCACTAGCCTGCACTGATGCGACACACCCTCACCCCTGGGGACGACAGCCTGCACGGCCACTTCTCCCCCGATCTCCCACCGGTGCTCACCATCGACCCGGGCGACACGGTCACCTATCGCACCCTGGACTGCTGGTGGTCCGCCGGCCCGTACCCCGGCGGAGCGAACCGGGACCGGCCGCGGGTCGCGCAGCACCGACCCGACCACGGCCACGCGTTGGTCGGTCCGGTCAAGGTCCGCGGTGCTCGCCCCGGTCAGACCCTCGCGGTACGCGTCGACGCGGTCATCCCGGCCACCTGGGGAACCACGGTGGCCGGCGGCTGGCCCAGCGGGTTCAACGAGCGCTATGGCGTGCAGGACCAACAGGTGGTGCACGCCTGGACGCTGGACCCGGTGACGATGACCGGACGCAACCAGCATGGCCACACGGTGGCGCTGCGGCCCTTCATGGGGGTGCTCGGCATGCCACCCGTGGAGCCGGGACGGCACTCGACGATCCCACCGCGCCCCTGGGGCGGCAACCTGGACTGCCGGGACCTCACCGCCGGCAGCACCCTCCTGCTGCCGATCCCGGTGGACGGCGCACTGTTCTCCGTCGGCGACGGGCACGCGGCACAGGGCGACGGCGAGGTCGGCGGCACGGCGATCGAGTGTCCGATGGACGAGGTGACGCTGACGTTCGACGTCCGCGACGACTTCCCGGTCACCGGCCCGGTGGCCCGTACCCCGGACGCGTGGCTGACCCTCGGCGTCGGCGCGTCCCTCGACGACGCCACGTTCACAGCCCTGGACGCGATGCTGACCCTGATGCAGCGCCTGCACGGGCTCAGCCGCGCGGACGCGGCGGCACTGGCCAGCATCGCGGTCGACGTGCGGGTGACGCAGATCGTCAACCAGACCGTCGGCGCGCACGCGGTGCTCCGCGACGACGCGCTGCGCTGGCCGGACGCCGGTTCTGTCGGGGGTAGCCGTTAGCGTGTGGTCACTGTCGCCGCGCCGGCCGGATCGCGCCGCTCGCTGACCCTCGGAGGCCCCCCATGTCCCAGGAGACGACCTACCTCGAACTGTCCGAAGTGGACGGTGCGCACAAGTTCTACGAGGTCATCGTCGACAACGCCACACTGACGGTGCGCTACGGCCGGATCGGCGACCAGGGGCAGGTCAAGGCGAGCGCCTATCCGGACAACGCCCGCGCCCGGGCCGCCGCGGCGAAGAAGATCGGGGAGAAGGTCCGCAAGGGCTATGCGCCGGCGGTCCCCGGCGTCCGCCAGAAGCGCACCGTGTCGCGGCGGCAGATCGTGAGCACCCGTTCCACCGCCCACACCGCCCCGGTGCTCTGGCGCTACGACTCCGGCGCCCCCGCCTTCGGCATCTTCGTCGACGGGCAGCACTGCATGGTCGGCAACGAGCACGGCGTCATCACGACGCTCGACCACGACGCGCGGGTGCGCAGCCAGGTCCGCCTTCCCGACGGAGTGAAGTGCATCGTCGCCGACGACGCCTGGATCTACGCCGGCTGCGACGACGGCAACGTCTACGACCTGTCCGGCAAGGTGCCCCGGGTGGCGTACGCGATCGCCCCGGAGATCGACATCTACTGGCTGGACATCCACGACGGCGTCCTCGGCGTCTCGGACGCCGACGGCGGGATCACCGCCGTCGACCACGAGGACGAGTTCCTGTGGCGTCGCCCCGGGCGGGGGCGTTCGGCCTGGATGGTGCGGTGCGACGACGACGCCATCTACCACGGTCATTCGCAGGGCGTGACCGGCTACGAGTGGCGTACCGGCGGCGAGCTGTGGCACACCCGTACCGGTTCGGTGCTCTTCGGCTGGCAGGAGCACGGCAGTGTGTTCGCCGGGACGGGCACCCACGAGGTGGTGCGTCTGTCCAAGTCGGGTCGACTCGAACGCACCTACCGCTGCGACGCACCGGTCTTCTCCTGCGCCACCGCCGAGGGCGGCCGGTACGTCTTCGCCGGCGACAGCCAGTCCTCGATCTACTGCTTCGACGCGGCGGGCACCCGGCTGTGGAAGCTCGGCACCGGCTGCGGCTCGGCGTACTCCATGCAGTACCACGACGACCGGCTCTACGTCGTCACCACCGGCGGCCACCTGGCCTGCATCGACGCGAGCGAGCCGGCGATCCGCGCGGCGCAGGCCGGGGACGTGCCGCAGGTACGCGACATCAAGGCCCCACGCCAGGCACCCCAGCCGGCGCAACCGACGATCGTCGAGGTGACGAGCGACTCGGGCGGGGGCGTCATCGTGCAGTGCCTGGACGACCGGGGAAGGTTGCGGGTCCAGGTGCTGTCCGACGGCTACCGGCGCGACTGGTCGGTGCAGTTCCCCAAGGGAATTCGCGAGCCGGGCGCCCGCTATCTGGTGACCGAGGTGCGGGAGTCCAGCCGCGGTGGTTACTACCGCGCGTACGGCGACATCCGTCGCCTGCGCTGAGGGCGGCGCACCGCCTGTACCCGACGGGTCTCCTGTCGCGTAAGTCCGTGTCGTAGGGTGCCGGCATGGCGCACCCCGTCCGGGCCATCGGCGACGCCGACAGTGCCTGGTGGGCCGGCCCGCCGACGCGGCGGGTGAGTCACCTGCCGGGCGTCGACCCGGAGCTGCTGCGGGTGGCGCTACGAGTGGCATGTCCTGGGCGCGGCGTGCCGGCTGGATCTGTTTTGGCCCGCGGAGGGTCTTGCGGTCGAGGTGGACGGCCCGGAGCATCGTGGGCGAATCGCTTTCACCAACGATCGGCGGAGAGACGTGCAGCTGCGACTCCTCGGGCTGGACGTGCTCCGCTTCACCAACGAGCAGGTGCTGACCGACGCGCCGGCGGTGGTCGACGGGATCCGTCGGCTGCTGGCCCGGCGACGTGCGGACGGCACGCACCCCCACGGAGATGAGACATCATGACGAGCCCGGCGGACGTCCCGCACCTGACACCGAACCAGATCAACGCCCTCGTGGTGCTGATGGTCGAGGCGCGCCGACTCAGCAACGTCGAGCTGCGTGAGCTGGCCGGTTTCACACTCACCGGCCAGGACAACAAGAAGCTCGTCGACCTGGGCCTGGTGGACACCGACCGGACGCACCGGCCGTTCGCGCACGAGCTGACCGAGGAGGGCTGGCGGGTGGCACGCCAGCTGCACACCGCCACGCCGCCGAAGCAGGGCGGCTCGACGACCCGGTCGCTGTTCGTCGTCCTGTCCAACCTGCACCGTTCGCTGGACCGGCTGCGGGTCAGCCACGGCGACTTCTTCAAGCAGACCGGGGCAACGGCGCCGGCGGCCAGCGCGCCACCGCAGGAGGCACCGGCGACCCCGGCGGCGGCACCCGTGTCCGCGGCGGAGGTGGAGGCGCTGGTTCGTTCGGCGTACCGGGATCTGGCCACCGCGCCGGGCGCCTGGGTCGGCCTCGCCGACGTCCGGGACCGGCTCGCCGACACCGACCGGGCCGCCCTGGACGCGGCGTTGCGGGCGATGGTCGGCCGGGAGGACGTCCGCATCATCCCGGTGGCGAACACCAAGTCACTGACCGCACGGGACCGGGCCGCCGCCGTCCGGATCGGGAACGAGGACAACCACGCCCTGGCGATCGGCCCGGCATGATCTCCGACGACCAGCGGGCCGCGCTGGAAGCGGTGAGTCTCAACCCGGCGGTCACCCCGGACGACGTGTGGCGACCCAGTCCACACAACGTGCCGGAGCTGCACGAGAAGGTGGCCGCGGAGATCCTGCGCGGGGTGGCGCGGGCCCGCACCGACGACACGAGCATGCCGCTCGGCGTGGCCATGCAGGGCCGCGCGGGCGCCGGCAAGACGCACCTGCTCGGGGCTGTCCGCGAACAGATCCAGCGCGACGGCGGGTACTTCTTCCTTGTCGACATGGTCAGTGGCAAGACGTTCTGGGAGAGCGTGGCCCTGGCCCTGGTGGAGGGGATGGGCCGCGCCCACGTCGGCTGGGGCACCCAGCTGAAGACCTTCCTGCGTCGACTCACCACCCAGCTCGGCCTGCCGTTGGAGGTCCGCGACGCGGTCGCCGGCACCCGACCGGTGACCCGGGCGCAGCTCGACACCTTCATCTGGGCGCTGCGTGAGCGCGATCGGGAGGTCGGGCGGGACGCTCAGGACACCGCTCGGGCGCTCGTCCTGCACGGCGCCGTCGACTTCGAGGCGCAGGACGTCGGTTACGCCCACCTGATCTCCGAGCCCGGTGACCCGGCCGCGCGGGCGGCGTGGGGGCTGAGTGCGGCGATCCGCACCCCGCAGCAGGTCGTGCAGGACATCTCCCGGCTGATGGCCCTTGCCCTGGACCCCACTGTCATCGCCGTGGACCAGCTCGACACGCTGTTCGCCCAGACCAGCACCTCACTGCTCAACCATCATCAGGGGCTGGAGGACGCCCAGGCCAAGGTGCTCGGCCCGATCGCCGACGGCCTGCTCAAGCTCCGCGACATCACCCGCCGCACGCTCGTCGTCGTCTCGTGCCTGCCGGACACCTGGGTGCTGATGACCCGCACCGCGCCCACCCCGGTCGGCGACCGCTTCCGTACCTCGACCCTGCCGGACCGGATCCCCACCCCGGAGATCGGGCAGGCGATCGTGGCGAAGCGCCTCTCCGCCGCGTTCGCGGGTATGTACTTCGGGCCACCGCACCCCACCTGGCCGATCGCCCCCGCCGCCTTCGCCGACGCACCCACCCTGACGCCGCGCGCCCTGCTCCGCCGGGTGGACCGCCACATCGCGTGGTGCCGTGACCGCGACGAGGTGGTCGAGCTCGACCGGCTCATCGAGGGCGCCGACTCGACGCCGACGGTGAGCACCGCCCGTGGCGCCTCCGGTGACCCGACGACGGACGAGCGCCGCCTGCGCGAGTTGGACGCACGGTTCGCCGAGCTGGTCGAGGCGGCGGACGTGTCGGGCGCCGTCGACCCGGCGGGCGAGGACGAGCACATGCCGCCGCTGCTCGCCGCCGGCCTGGCCGCCTGGATCGCCGAGCAGGCGCCGACCGGCGCCACCTACAAGTACGATCCGCCGCCCGGGCGCAAGCCCGCGCTGCACGGGCGGCTGATCGAGGTGCTCGACGAGGCCACCGAGAACGAGGCGCACTGGTGTTTCCGGGCCATCGCGCACCCCAACGCCGTCGCCGTCACCGCCCGGGTCAAGGCCGCGTGCACACTGGCCGGGTTGGACCGGGACCTGCCACAACGGCGGTTGATCCTGCTGCGCAACGGTCCGTGGCCGACCGGGAAGCGTACGACCGAGGTGTTGACCGGCTTCGACGCGGCCGGCGGCCTGCGGTGTGCCGTGTCGGAGGCGGACCTGCGGGTCTTCGCGGCGCTGCGGGTGATGGCGACCGAGCCGTCCACCGCCCTGCAGGAGTGGCTGGTGGCCCGTCGTCCGGCCAGCGGCACCGAGCTGTTCCGCGCGGTCCTGCCGGGGCCCGACGGGACGGGCGGCGGTGCCCCGCCGACGACGCCTGACGACGGCGAGCCACCGTCGGTCGGCCCCGAATCCGACCCGACAGACGTGCCGGTCGCCGACGTGGCGGATGGTCCGTCGACCGGGCCGGGACCCGCTGACCCGGTCGACCACACGGTCGACGCCGGCGGTCGGGCCGTCAGGCTGGGGCGGACCGTCGGCGGCGGTCACCAGTTCACGGTGCCCCTGGAGTCGCTGCGCCGCCACGCCGTCGTGTTCGCCGGGTCCGGCTCGGGCAAGACCGTGCTCATCCGTCGGCTGGTCGAGGAGTGCGCCCGCGAGGGGGTCTCCGCGATCGTGCTCGACCCCAACAACGACCTGGCCCGGCTCGGCGACGCGTGGCCCGAGCCGCCGAGCGGCTGGGGCCCCGGCGACGCCGAACGCGCCGCCGACTACCTCGCACACACCGAGGTGGTGGTGTGGACGCCACGGGTCACCGCCGGTCGGCCGCTGAGCTTCCAGCCGCTGCCCGACTTCACCTCACTGCGGGACTGGCCCGACGAGTTCGACCAGGCGGTCCGCTCCGCCGTGGAGGCGCTCGCGCCACGGGCCAGTGTCGACAGGTCGAGCAGGCTCGCCCAGCAGGGCAAGGCCGTCCTCACCGAGGCCCTCCAGGCGTACGCCCGCAGCGGAATGGTGGGCCTGCCCGGCTTCACCGAGTTCCTCGCCGACCTGCCCGAGGGGGTCAGCCGGCTGGCCCGCGCCGGGAAGCTCGCCGAGGAGCTGGCCGAGGCGCTCAAGGCGGCGATGGTCACCGATCCGCTCTTCGGCGGGGTCGGCGCGCCGGCCGACCCGGGGCTGCTGCTGACGCCGTCGCCGGGTCGGCGGGCTCGGGTGTCGGTGATCAGCTTCGTCGGCCTCACCTCGGATCAGGAGCGACAGAGCTTCGTCAACCAGTTGCAGATGGCGCTCTTCGCGTGGATCAAGCGGCACCCCGCCGGTGACCGACCGCTGGGTGGGCTGTTCGTGATGGACGAGGCGCAGACGCTCGCGCCGTCGACAGGCACCACGGCCTGCACCGCCAGCTCGATCGCGCTGGCCTCGCAGGCCCGCAAGTACGGGCTCGGGCTGGTCTTCGCCACCCAGGCGCCCAAGGGTCTGCACAACCAGATCTCCGGCAACGCGACCACGCAGTTCTTCGGTCTGCTCAACGCGCCGGCGCAGATCGACGCGGCCCGGCAGCTCGCCGAGGCCAAGGGCGGGCGGCTGCCGGACATCGGCCTGCTCAACAGCGGTGAGTTCTACGCCGCCGGGGAGGGATTCTCGTTCGTCAAGGTCCGCACCCCGCTGTGCCTGACGCACCACCCGAAGGCGCCGTTGACCCCCGAGGAGGTCGTCGCCCGCGCCCGCCCGGCTGGGTAGCCTGGGGCCATGATCTTCATTACCGCCAAGTTCCGGATCCTCGCCGAGCACGCCGACAGGTGGCCGCAGATCGCCGCCGAGTTCACCGAGGCGACCCGGGCGGAGCCGGGCTGCCTGTGGTTCGACTGGTCCCGCAGTCTGGACGATCCGACCGAGTACGTGCTGGTCGAGGCATTCCGCGACGACCAGGCCGGCGCTGCCCACGTCCAGTCCGCCCACTTCCGCACCGCCCAGGAGACCCTGCCGCCGCACCTGGCCGAGACGCCGCGCATCGTGAACGCCACAGTGCCGCAGGCAGACTGGTCGCTGCTCGGCGAGATGGCCGTCCCCGAGGGCCGCTGACCACCGCCGCCCCGCGGCACGAGACCCGTCGGTCAGCGCCGCCGGTCCCCGGTCCGCAACCCGCCGTCAGCGCAGCCGGCGGGCGGTGAAACGGGCCGGCGGGTCGGCGATCACGTCCTGCGCCGCGATCAGCTGGATCTCCCGGGTGCCCGCCGCGAGAGTCGCCTCGAGCACGGCGTAGACGGAGGCGATGGTGCGTTCCAGCGCGGTCGCGGGTGAGCCGGTCGTCCACAGGTGCGCGAGGTACAGCGCCGCGGTGACGTCGCCCCCACCGTTCGGGTTGATCGGCAGCAGCGGCGTGGTCACCGCCCAGGCGCCCTCGTCGGAGACCGCCACCACCTCCAGCGAGTCCGGCGGCAGGTCGCCGTGCAACACGCTCGTCACCAGGACGTGCCGCGGCCCGGTCGCGCGCACCACGTCGACCGCGTCGAGCACCTCGGCCAGCGAGTTCGTCGTACGGCCGGCGAGGAAGTCCAGCTCGAAGTGGTTCGGCGTGATGATGTCGGCGCGGGGCACGACGGTGTCCCGGAGGTACTCCGGAATTCCCGGCCGGACGAACATGCCCCGACCGGCGTCGCCCATCACCGGGTCGCAGCAGTACACCGCGGCCGGGTTGCTCGCCTTCACCGTCGCCACCGCGTCCAGGATCACCGCGCCCATGGCCGGGTCGCCCTGGTAGCCGGAGAGCACCGCGTCGGCACCGCCGAGGACCCCACGGTCCTCGATGCCGGCGATCACCTCCGCCACGTCCGCCGCCGGGAGCATCGGGCCCCGCCACGCGCCGTACCCGGTGTGGTTGGAGAAGTGCACAGTCAGGACCGGCCAGACCTCGTGCCCGAGGCGTTGCAGAGGAAAGGCCGCCGCCGAGTTGCCGACGTGGCCGTAGGCGACCGACGACTGGATGGACAGGATCTTCACCGGCCCATCATCGCCGCTGCGGCCGGCGCGGCAGGGACGGCCCACCGAATCTGTCGGGTGGCCCACTCGCCGGCGACCCCTCGGGACGGTACGAACGGGCGGCCCGGACCGTGCCGTCCGGGCCGCCCGAGTTTCTCGTACGGTCAGCCGCCGAGGCTCGCCGCGGCCGAGGCGATCGACGAGGCGAAGTAGCTCACCTGGGTGTAGACACCCGGGTAGTTGGGCCGGGCGCAGCCGTTGCCCCAGCTGACGATGCCGACCTGGATCCAGGCGTTGCCGGCGTCGCGGCGGAACATCGGGCCACCCGAGTCACCCTGGCAGGTGTCAGTGCCCCCACTGGCGTAGCCGGCGCAGATCTCCTGGGCCGGGATGAGGTCCCCGCCGTAGTTGGCGTTGCAGGTGGAGTCACTGACGAACGGAACTGTCGCCTTGAGCAGGTACCGCTGCTGGCCGCCGCCCTCGCGCGCGGCGCCCCAGCCGGCGACGGTGAAGGTGCCGCTGTCGTACGCGGTCGTGCTGGCGATCGGCAGCGTGCTCAGCCCGGTGACCGGGCTGGCCAACCGGATCAACGCCCAGTCGCGACCGGCGCCGTTGTAGCCGGGGGCACGGTAGACGTAGTTGGACCGGACGGTGATCCGGCTGGACGACTGGAGGTCGACCGCCCCGAGCGTCGCGGTGATGCTGGTGTTGGTGCCGGTCGACCCCACGCAGTGGGCCGCGGTGAGCACCAGGCGGGGGCTGTACAGCGCCCCGCCGCAGCCCATCGAGAGACGCACCATGAACGGGAACTCGCCCTGAGCGGCGCGGGTGCCGCCGACGACGTTCGGCGTCACGGGGTTGTCGGCCGCGGCGGCCGGCGCGGTGAGGGTGAGGCTGGCCGCGGTCACCGCGGCCAACGCGGTGGCCAGCAGGCCAGTGAGGGTACGCCAGCGAACCATGCATTCCTCCGCATCAGGATGGCACGCCTCGTGAGCGCACCCCAGTCGAGATAGCGGTCATCATATTGAGATATATGGATCTAGCGGGTCATCCTCTCTGGGTCGTACCACGAAGGTTATGGATCTCGCCGACGGGCGGACGACCAGTCGTCAGGCGTCCGGCGTACCGGTGCTCTCCCGGCGGATCAGCTGGAACGGCGTCTGCACGGTCAGCGGCCCCGCGACCTCGGCGCCCTCGATGCGAGCGACGAGGCGACGCACCGCGAGTCGGCCGATCTCCCTCTTGTCCGGGGCGATCGTGGTGAGGGTCGGGGCACTGAACCTCCCCTCCTCGATGTCGTCGATCCCGACCACCGCGACGTCCTCGGGCACGCGGTGGCCGGCCTCGGCCAGCGCCCGCAGCGCACCGATGGCGACCAGGTCGTTGTAACCGAACACCGCGTCCGGCGGGTCACCGAGGGCGAGCAGGTCCCGCATGGCCCGCTTGCCGTCGAGCCGACCGAACGCGTCGGTGCGGGCGACCAACCGCGGTCGGTACGGCAGGCCGGCGGCCGCCAGGGCCTCCCGGTAACCCCGGACCCGCAGGTGCGCCGACTGCCGGTCACCGCCCGGGGTGGCGCCGATGAACGCTATCCGGCGACGGCCGATCGCCACGAGATGCCGGATCGCCGCGTGGCTGGCGGCCACGTTGTCGATGGCGATGTGGTCGTGCGGTACGTCGTAGACGCCCTCGCCGATCAGCACGAGTGGGCTGTCGGCGGTGCGGGCCAGCACCTCCTCCCGGCCGATGCGCACCGGACTGAGGATCAGGCCGTCGATGATGCGTTGCCGGGAGCCGTCCAGCAGCGCCAGCTCCGCGTCCCGGTTCGCGGCGGTGTTCTCCATGACGAGCGTGTAGCCGAGCGCGGCGGCCTCGGAGATGGCGATCTCGGCGAGCTCGGCGAAGTAGGGGTTGGTCAGTTCCGGGACGGCCAGGGCGATCAGGCCGGTACGACCCCGGCGGAGATGCCGGGCCCCGAGGTTGGGGCTGTAGCCGAGTTCGTCGATCGCCTGTTGCACCCGTTGTCGGGTCCGCTCCCCCACCGGCCGGTACCCGTTCACCACATTCGAGACGGTGGCCAGCGAGACACCGGCGCGCCTGGCGATGTCCTTCAGGTTGACGCCCATCCCCCAACCCTTTCGCGAATTCGACCGGCGGGCCGACAAGGCATTGATGAACAAGCATTGACGGGATGCCCGTCGCGGCTCTATAACGTTATACAGGCGACGATGGATGTCAATATGCCGGTCGCCGTTGGCGTGTGGAAATCCCACCGACATCCGTCGCTGACGCCCGTCCCCCCGTCAATGAGCACCCGATGCCCACCACCCACGCGCCTCGGGCCTGGCTGCACCGCCCGCGGCGACTCGTCCCCCCGGAGACGGCATGACACGTCACGTCCCCATCCGCCCCGCCCTGCCCCTGCTGCTCATCCTCGCCCTGGTCGCCGGCGTTCTCGCCGCGCCAGCCCCGTCGGCGTACGCCGCACCGGCCAAGACGCCGCCACTGACCACCCCCTGGACCAGCCAGGCCCTGGCCGGCACACCACTGCCCGAGTACCCGCGACCCCAGATGACGCGGCCGGACTGGCTCAACCTCAACGGCGAGTGGCAGCTACGCCAGTCGACGACCGACGACGCCCCGCAGTTCGGCACCAACCTGCCCGAGCGGGTCAACGTGCCCTTCCCGGTGGAGAGCGCCCTGTCCGGCATCCAACGGGCGGCCAACGACAACCGCAACTACCTGTTCTACCGACGCACCGTCACCGTCCCGGCGAACTGGTCGGGTCGGCGAACCCTGCTGCACTTCGGCGCCGTCGACTGGCAGAGCACCGTCTGGGTCAACGGAGTCCGGGTCGGTGCGCACACCGGCGGCTACGACGCCTTCACCTTCGACGTCACCCCCCAGCTCACCGCTGGGACGAACGAGATCGTCGTCAAGGTCTGGGATCCCACCGACACCCGGCAGAACGGCAGCCTGCCCGCCATCGGCAAGCAGACCAAGACACCCAGCGGGATCTTCTACACCCCCAGCTCCGGCATCTGGCAGACGGTGTGGTTGGAGCCGGTACCCGCCGCCTCGATCAGCAGCGTGGACGTCTACCCGAACCTGAGCAACAACACCCTGCGGGTCCGGGTCTTCACCCGAGGCGACGTGAGCGGGCACAGCGTGCTCGCCGAGGCGCTGAACGGAGGATCCGTGGTCGGCTCGACCACCGGCGGCTTCACCGACTTCAGCGTGCCGGTGCCCAACGCCCGCCGCTGGTCACCCGACGACCCGTTCCTCTACAACCTCCGGGTGACCCTGCGCAACGCCGCGGGCGCCACAGTGGACCGGACGACGCACTACTTCGGCATGCGGGAGATCACCACCGGCCTCGTCAACGGGGTGCTGCGCCCCAAGCTCAACGGCCAGTTCGTGTTCCAGGTGGGCACGCTCGACCAGGGCTTCTGGCCGGACGGGCTGTACACCGCGCCGACCGACGCCGCCCTCGCGTTCGACCTGCAGAAGCACAAGGATCTGGGCTTCAACATGGTGCGCAAGCACATCAAGGTCGAACCGCAGCGCTGGTTCTATCACGCCGACCGGCTCGGCCTGCTGGTGTGGCAGGACATCCCGTCGCTGACCGCGCAGAACGTCGACCCCACCGACGCCCAGCAGGCGCAGTTCGAGGCCGAGGCACGCGAGATCGTCGACGAGCACCGCAGCTCACCCGCGGTGATCGCCTACACGCCGTACAACGAGGGCTGGGGCGAGCGGTCCCTCGCCGACACCCGGCGGGTCGCGCAGAACATCAAGAACCAGGACCCGACACGCCTGGTCAACCCGCACAGCGGCCACAACTGCTGCCAGTCCCTCGGCAACCCCGGCAACGGCGACATCGACGACTGGCACGTCTACCTCGGACCTGACTCCCCCGTACCGTCGAGCAGCCGGATCGCGGTGCTCGGTGAGTTCGGCGGCCTGGGCCTGCACACGCCGGGCCACGAGTACAGCCCGAGCGGCAGCTTCTTCGCGTACGAGTGGCAGTCCAACTCGACCGCCCTCACCGACAGGTACGTGGGGTTGGTGCAGGGCAGCCAGAACCTGATGATCGGCAAGGGGCTCAGCGCCTCGATCTACACCGAGATCACCGACCTGGAGGGTGAGCTGAACGGCTTCCTCACCTACGACCGGCAGGTGATCAAGATGGACCAGGCGCGGGTGCGCGCCGCCAACACCGCCCTGATCAACGCCTCGAAGAGCATCGGCAGTTCAGCGCCCGTCGCCCTGCCGGTCAACACCCGACGGTCGTTGCAGGTGACCACGCCCGGCTTCACCAACCGATACCTGCGCCACCAGGACAGCCTCGCCTACACCGAGGTGGTGGACGCCGCGAGCCCCAGCCTGCTCAAGGCCGACGCCACGTACACCATCCGACCCGGCCTGGCCGGCACCGGTTGCTACTCGTTCGAGTCGGTCAACTTCCCCGGGCAGTACCTGCGTCACCAGAACTCCCGGGTCCGCAACTCGCCGGACGACGGCTCCGCGTTGCTGCGGGCCGATGCCACCTGGTGCGCCCGCACCGGGCTGACCGGCACCGGCGTGTCGCTGGAGTCGTACAACTTCCGAGGCAAGTACCTGCGGCACTACAACGCGGAGGTCTGGCTCAGCAACGGCGTCGGCGGCGACGCGTACAACACGCCGACGTCGTGGACCGCGGACAGCACCTGGGGCATCGCCGCCCCGTGGGCGCCGTGACCACTGCACGCTGACCGGGTCGTCACGACCCGACGGCGCGCGGGGGGTTCCCGCCTCGGCTGGGACCCCCCGCGACGCGCGGACGGTGCCGCGGGGCCGGCTCCCGCCGTCAGCGTCGGCCCCTCTCCGTCGGGGTCGACTCCTTGCGCCGCAGTCGGTGACCGGACTCCCGCGTCACCCGTCGTCCCGGGGGTCGTTTCCCCGGTCATGAGAGAAAGCGGCGAGTCGATTCCACCGCCCGGCGGGGTCGACTCCACGGCAAGGACCGCGCCGCAACTTGCATCTGGCCAGGTTCACTCGTCTGTTGCAACACGCAATTATGCCGAGCAATAAATAGACGAAAACCAATCTTGACTTGTGCGGCCGGCCAGCGCACCGTAAAGAGCCAGAGGCAGATGCACACCATTATCGGCCCGGCTGAAGTGGATCGCCAAATGGGGCGCTGCCGGTTTCGCGCCGCGTGCACCAGGAGGCTTTTCATGCGGTTGAATCCGTTCACCGGGGTCTATCTCACCGACCCGGCAAGCATGTGGCGACGCATTCTCGACGATCCCGACGGGGTGCACTACGCCGAGGATCTGGGCCTGTGGTTGGTCAGCAGGCACGCACACGTCCGGCGGGCCCTCGCCGATGCCACGACATTCGCCAACGCCCTCACCCTCGCCCCGGTCTACGAGGTGTGCCCGGCGGCACTGAACGTGATCATGCAGATCGACGCGCCACCCACGACGGCCGCCGCTGACCCACCCGCGCACCCGCGCACCCGCCGGGCCCTGCGGGCGACCTTCGCGAACACCGCCGAGCGGGTCGAGGCCGAGTACGGCGCGATCGTCCGACGCCGGGTCGACCAGCTGGTGTCCCGTCTCGCCGCCCGCCAGGGCGACCAGGTCGACCTGATCCCGGAGTTCGCGACCGAGCTTCCCCTGCTGGTCGTCCTGGACATCCTCGGGGTGCCCGACGCTGACATCGGGCGGATCCGGAACTGGGCCGACGGCCAGATCGCCCTCATCTGGGGGCAGCCGGACCCGGCCGAGCAGGTACGCCTGGCGCAGGGCCTGCTGGAGTTCTGGCACTACTGCGAAGATCTGGTCCGCCAGCGGGTGGACAGTGGACACCGGGGCGACGACTTCATCAGTCGCGCCCTGGCCTACCGGGACGACGACGACAGCGTGCTGACGGTGCCCGAGGTGGCGAGCCTGGCCTTCAACCTCCTGGTCGCCGGCCACGAGACCACCGCCGGGTTGCTCGCGCACGCCCTCGACCAGGCCCTGTCCACGCCCCAACGCTGGTCGGCGATCGCCGCGGACCCGGGGCTCGTCCCCGCCTTCGTGGGGGAGACGCTCCGGTTCGCGCCCGCCATCGACGGTTGGCTGCGGGTGACCACCCGAGATGTCACAGTGGGAGCGGTGACGATCCCCGCCGGGGCGCGCTGCCTGCTGTTGATCGGAGCGGCGAACCGGGACCCCGCGGCGTTCCACGACCCGGACCGGTTCGACCCACACCGGGCCGATGTGGGCAATCACCTGTCGTTCGGCCATGGTCCGCATTTCTGCATCGGTGCGGGATTGGCGCGACTTGAGGCCGGGATCGCCCTCAGCCGGCTCGCCGACGCCATTCCCGGCCTACGGCTGTCACCGGAGCAACATCGCTCGTACAAACCCAATGTCGCGTTTCGTGCGCACCGCACACTGCTCGCGATAATCGATATCCCGGAGCCCGCGGACGCGCCGGGGGCACGGGACGGGGCGACGGCCGAAGTGCACGCCGCCTGAGAAACCGCCAGCACCAGCGGTGCTGACCTGCGTACGGGTCGAGGATGGGGTGGGGCGGCGTTGCCGGCCCCACCCGGCGCACCTCGGCGCCGGCACCGGGCCCGGCAGGCACCTTTCACGCTTTGCCCGACGATCCATGCCGGTGAACGTCTTCACACCCCACACGTCCTGGGTTAAGAATTGCCCTCTGTGAATGTTCAGCTCATCGGCCAATCTCAATCTGGCGTCCGCTGCTGAATGTCCGTTCCACGAAGGTGAGCGCATGGAGCACACGTCCTCGTCGAGCTCGGCTCACTCTGCGGCCAGTGAGCGGTTCCGATGGGAGTTGCGCAACTGTCGCGTCCAACGGGGCCTGACCCAGCGTGCCCTGGCGGATCTGGTGCGGTTCAGCCGGGAGACGGTCGCGGCGGTCGAGTCGGGTCGCCGGTTCGGCAGTCACGAGTTCGCGCTGCGCTGCGACGACGTGCTCGGCACCGGCGGCAGGCTGGCCGGCCTCTGGCCGCAGGTCGCCGCCGAGCAGTTGGCTGCCGACGGTCGCCGGGGCCCACGCGCTCCGGAACCGGCCCGGCTGGACCGGCCGGTGCCACGTCAGCGTGGGCGGCGTGACGCGCGCGACCCGGGCGCCGTGGTGGACGCGATCGATGAGCTGCGTGAACTGATCGGCCAGGTGCTCAACGGCCAACCCGAACCGGACGACCCGGAGCGGCGGCACCCCTCGGCCGGACCCCTCGACAACCAGCGCTGACCCGTCTGATCCGGGACGATCTCGCGGCGTCACCGGTCGCTGACTTTGGGTACAGATGCTGGTACGGGCAGTTTGTACCACGGCCAGGTCTGGTCTACGAGCGCGGCTTCCGGCCGAATGGGACTTGCATTCGGCAACGTGCGGATAGACCGTCATCGACGAGTCGTGGGAGTCAATCTTGGCGTCGAGCACCCGGTCCCACGCGGCCAGACCCTACCCGACGCGCCGACGCGGTTGGAAGATAGCCGGCCGGATGCGCCTCATCGTCGCGGCCCCACTCGTCGCCGTGATCGGCTTCGCCGGTCTCGCGCTGACCGAGAGCGCACGCCAGACGGCCCGTGCCAGCGACCTGCGGATCCTGGCGCAGGTCGGTGCCGAGGCCGGCGACCTGGCCTACCGGCTGCAACGCGAGCGCATCGCCGCCGCCGACCTGCTCACCTATGCCCGACCGGAGCAGCAGGACGCGTTCAGCGCGGAGATGGCCGCCACCGACGACGCCGTCGCCCGCTACCGCGGACAGCGGGACCGGCTGTCCTCCGCCAACGACGCCAACCCGGCTCTCCTGCGGCGCATCGACGAGGCTCTGGACGGCCTCGCTCCCCTGCGTACCCAGGTGCGCACCGCCACGCACGCGTCGGTGTCGGCGATGACCTTCAGCTACCGCATCGCGATCGCCGACCTCATCAACTTCCGGGAGAACGTCTCACACGGCGTGGTGAACGCCCAACTCGCCGACGGGATCCGGGCCTCGGCGGCGCTGTCGAAGACGGCCGAGGCGATCGGTCAGCAGCAGGTGGCCGTGCTGCGCGCCGTCGCGGGCGGCGAGCTGACCCCGGCCATGCAGCAGGACATCACGGCGGCCCGCACCAGCTACACCGAGTCGAGCCTGTCGTTCCTGGCCCTGGCCCCGCCCGAGTGGAGCCTCTGGTGGGAGCAGGCCGGCACCGGCAAGGAGGCGCTTGCCCTGCAACGGATGCAGGACGACGTGTCCCGGGCCCAGCCGGGGTCACGGCTGCAACTGGAGACCGGCGCGTGGGTGTCCACCACGCAGACGCGCGCCGCCCGTCTGGCCGACCTGCGCGCCCGGGTCGACGACGCGGTCAGCGACGACGTTCGGGCCGCGCACGCCGACCAGCGCCGCCGGGCCGTGGCCGAGGCCGCCAGCGTCCTCCTCGCCCTGGTCCTCACCGCGTTGGTGACGTGGGCCGTCGCGCGGCAGATCACCCGACGGCTGCGCCGCCTACGGGACGCGGCCAACGCCGTGGCGTTCGAACAGCTCCCCGCCGTGGTGGCCCAGCTCCAGCAACCCGGCAGCGCCACCGTCGACCCACAGAAGCTCGCCCGCCAGCAGTCCAGCGCCGCCCTCGAACCGTCGAGCGACGACGAGATCGGCGAGTTGGGTCAGGCGTTCAGCGCCGTACACCAGGCCGCCGTGCGGACCGCCGCCGAACAGGCATTCATGCGCGCCAACACCGCCGACATCTTCATCCACCTGAGTCGCCGCGAACAGCGACTGGTCGACGCGGTGCTGGCCCAGGTCGACCTGGTCGAGCGGGACGAGACCGACCCCGACCGGCTCGACCAGCTCTACACACTGGACAACCTGGCGACCCGGATGGGCCGGATCAACGCCAGCCTGCTCGTGCTCGGCGGCGTCGGCGTCGGTCGCGTACGCCAGCGGGACGTCCCCCTGCAACAGGTGCTCCAAGCGGCGCTGTCCCAGATCGAGCACTACGCGCGGGTCCGGCTCGGCATGATCGACGGCGACGTCGCCGTGGCCGCCAAGACCGTCGACGAGGTCGTGCACCTGCTCGCCGAACTCATGGACAACGCCACGACGTACTCGCCACCGGGCAGTGAGACCTGGGTGAGCGGCCGGAGCCTGGGTGACCGCGTCATCGTCCAGATCAGCGACGAGGGTGTGGGGCTGTCCGCGCAGCGGATGCAGCAGCTCAACGAGCTGCTGGCCCGACCACCGGCCATCGACGTGGCCGCCGTACGGGCGATGGGCCTGGTCGTCGTGGGCCAGCTCGCGGCCCGGCTGGGTGCCAGCGTCCAACTGCGACGCGGGCCCCGACGCGGCATCCTCGCCGAGGCGACACTGCCCGCGGCGATCATCCGGTCTCTGCCACCGGAGGAGTACCTGCTCGCACCCGGCCGGCTGTCGCGGCGGGCGGCGCGGACGACCAACCCTCCACCGCCGTACCAGCCGCGCCCCGAACCCACAGTCGGACGCCCCGCGGCCGAACGGACCCTGCCGGCGGCGCCGGTCTTCCGGCCGGCTCCCCCACCCCCGGACCGGGGTGACGCGCCCACCGAGGAGCTCCTCATCTTCGAACAGGTCAACCACTGGTTCCAGAACGACGTCGTCGACGGCCAGAACGGCCAGAGCGGCCAGCAGTGGTCCAGCCCCGCCGACGACGCCTGGCGTGCCGCCGCGCAGGTGCACACCCCCGAGGTCGCCACCACCACCAACTCCGGCCTGCCCAAACGGCAGCCGCAACGGCACCTCGTGCCCGGCGGTGTGACAGTGCCCCAGCAGCAGCAACGCTCCGAGTACCGCGACCCGGCGCAGGTGGCGACGGCGATGGCCGCGTACGCGCGGGGTGTGGCGAACCGACGGCGGACCCCGATCAACCTCGGCAACAAATGACGCGACAGGAGAGCACGTGACCGACCAACAGGATCTCGGCTGGCTGCTGGACAACTTCGCCGCGCGCGCGACCGAGGTCAGCCACGCGATCGCCATCTCCAGCGACGGCCTGATGGTGGCCGCCACCCGCGACCTGCCACCGGACCGGGCCGACCAGTTGGCCGCCACCGGTAGCGGGCTCGTCAGCCTGCTGCGGGGGGCGGCGGCCTTCTTCGACGCGGGCGCGGTGATCTCCAATGTCACGCAGCTCGAGGGCGGCTTCATGTTCTCGATGGCCTTCAACGACGGCGCCTCGCTGCTGGTGCTCGCCGCCCCCGAGTGCGACGTGGGCAAGGTCTCCTACGAGATGACCGAGCTGGCCAACCGCATCGGGGACGCACTGACCCCCGCTGCCCGAGCGGCGCTCGCCCGCAGCCGCTGACAACCCCGGCGCCCCCACGCCGGAGACCCCTTCCCCTTCCTCTGGAGTTAGACATGCCTCTCACCAAGCCTTGGCGCAGCCGTGCCCTGACCGCCGCGCTGCTCGCGGCCGTGCTGACCACCAGTACGGCCTGCGGTGACGACGCCCCGGGCACGAGCGCCGGCGGCTCGATAAAGATCGGTCTGCTCGCGTCGCTGTCCGGGACGTACCAGGCGGTCGGTACGGAGATCCGCGACGGCTTCCAGCTCTACCTGGACACCCACGACGGCAAGCTCGGCGGCCGGCAGGTCGACCTCATCGTCGCGGACGAGGGCAACGGCGCCCAGACCGCGGTCCCGGCGGCGACCAAACTGCTCAAGCAGGACCGGGTGTCCGCGCTGACCGGCATCGTCGGCGGCGGTTCGGTCGCCGGAGTCACCCCTCTGCTCAACGAGACAAAGGTGCCCCTTGTCGGCTCCAACGGCCGGCCGGAGCTCAAGGACGTCTCCCGGGTCTGGCACACCTCGTACCTCTCGGACGAGCCCGGGGAGGCGATCGCCCAGCACGTCCGCGACAACGTGAAGGGTTCCGTCTACGCGATCGGCCCGGACTACCAGGGCGGTTGGGACGAGCTGCGCGGTTTCACCGACACGTTCGGGAAGATCGGCGGGAAGCTCGCGAACGCCGACGGCAAGACGACCTTCACGCCGTTCCCGGCCACCACGAACTTCCTCCCGTACTTCGCCCGCATCAAGGCCTCGGGCGCGGCGGCCGTCTACACCTTCTACGCCGGCAGCGCCGCCGTCGACTTCGTCAAGCAGTACGCGCAGTCCGAGATCAAGGACGTCCCGCTGTACGCGGCCGGGTTCCTCACCGAGGGCGGGGTACTCAACGCTCAGGGCGACGCGGCCCGGGACATCTACTCGGTGCTCAACTACTCGCCCGACCTCGACAACGCGGAGAACCGCGCCTTTGTGGCCGCCTGGAAGGCGAAGCACGACGGGTCCCCGACGACCTACGCGCTCGCCTCGTACGACGCGGCTGCGGTCCTGGACCGGGCGATCGGCGCCGCCGGCAGCGACCCGACCCCCGAGGCCATCAACACGGCCATCGGCCAACTCGGCCAGATCGCCAGCCCGCGCGGCACCTGGCAGTTCTCCACCACCACGCACTCCCCCGTACAGAAGTGGTACCTGCGGCAGGTCCGCCAGGACGGCCGGGCGCTGTCCAACACCGTCGTGGGCGACCTCGCGACCGTCGGCCGGTGATAGCGGTGGCGGCCGGCACGAACCGGATCGACCCGTACCTGATCCCGGCGCTGGACGGAGTCGCCTACGGGCTGCTCGTGTTCGTCGCCGCGTCGGGCCTGGTCTTCTGTTTCGGCGTCGCCAACATCCTCAACCTGGCGCACGGCCTGCTCTACGCGATCGGCGGGTACACCGCCGCGGCGCTGCTCGACGGCGGTTGGGCGAGCCTGGCGTTGGCGCTGGCTGTCGGTGTGCTGGCCGCCGCCGCGGCGGGGGTGCTCCTGGCCGGCCTGCTCACACCGGTCGCCACCGGCAATCACCTGAGTCAGGCGCTGCTCACGTTCGGGGTGGCGTTGGCCGGCGGCAGCCTGCTCGTCGCCGGCTTCGGACCCGACGACCCGCAGGTCCAGGTGCCCGCCGCCCTGGAGGGTTCGGTGGTGGTCGCCGGTCACCGCTACGCCGCGTACCGGCTGGTGTTCATCGTCGTCGCCGCGCTGCTCGCCGCCGCGCTCTACCTGGTGGTACGACGCACCAGGGCCGGGATGCTGGTCCGGGCGGCCGTCGACGACCCGGAGATGGTCGCCTGCCTCGGCGTGAGTCCGGCGCGGATCCGGGCCGGCGTGCTCGCCGCCGCCGGTGCGCTGGCCGGCGCGGCCGGGGTCCTCGGCGCGCCCATCATCGGCCCCGGCACGGACACCGCCGACACCGTGCTGCTGCTCTCCCTGGTGGTCGTCGTCCTCGGTGGTCTCGGGTCGATGGCGGGCACCCTGCTGGCCGCGCTCGCGATCGGCGAGATCCAGACGCTGGGAGTGGCGCTGCTGCCGTCCGCCGCGCCGTTCCTGCTGTTCGCCGCCATGGCGGCAGTGCTGGCCGTGCGGGCGCGCGGCCTGGCCGGCAGATGGAGGGCGGCGACGTGAGGGGCGAGGTGATCCGGCGGGCACGGGGCGGGATCGCCGCGCTCGTCCTGGTCGGCCTGGTCGTGGCGCCCTGGGTGGTCGACGACTACACCACGGCGATCCTCGCCCGGACGCTGGCGCTGGCTGTGGTCGGGGTGAGCGTGGCCCTGCTCACCGGCGTCGCCGGCATGCCCACCCTCGGGCAGACCGCACCGTACGCGGCGGGCGCCTACGCCTGCGCCGTGGTGGGCAGCCGGATCTCCGACATCGGCGTCGTGCAGCTCGTCGTCGCGGCGGGCGCCGGGGCGCTGCTGGCCGCGCTCACCGTGCCGCTCGTCGTGCACGCCCGAGGGGTGGTCGTCCTGATGATCACCCTGGCCATCGGCGAACTCGTCGTTCTCGTCCTCGGGCGGTGGCGGTCGGTGACCGGCGGCACGGACGGGCTGGCCGGCATCCCCGCGGTCCGACCGTTCTGGGGGCTGCCGGCTCTGGCCAGCGATCAGGCCCGGTACCTGTACGCCCTGGTCGTCGTGGCCACGCTTGTCGGCGCGGTGCTGGTGCTGCTGCGTACCCGGGCCGGGCTGGTGCTGCGTGCCGGCCGCGACGACGAGACGCGGCTGCGCGCCAGCGGTCACCGGGTGGCGCTGCACCTGTCCGGCGCGCACATCGCCGCCGGGGCGATCGCCGGTGCCGGCGGCTCGCTCCTGGTCGTCGCCCAGCAGTACATCTCCCCGGCCGATTTCGGCTTCGACACGTCCGCCCTGCTGCTGCTCGGTGTCGTCATCGGTGGCACCGCCTCGGTGGGCGGCGCCCTGGTCGGCGCGGCGTTGGTCATCGCCGTCCGGGACTGGCTGTTCGGGGTGCTGCCCGGCCACGCGCCGCTGGTGCTGGGCGCGCTGTTCGTGGCGACGGTCTACCTGCTGCCCACCGGTGTGAACCGGGCACGGGGCCGGCTGCGCCCGCCGGGCGAGCCGGCGCACCAGCCGGACCCGCCATCCGCCCAGGAGCAGGCCACCGTCCCGGAGCTACGCCGATGACCAGCCTGCTCGACGCCCAGAAGATCAGCGTGCGGTACGGCTCGCTCGCCGCGCTCGACGGCGTGGACCTGTGCATCCACGACGGCCAGCGGCACGCGCTGATCGGTCCGAACGGGGCCGGCAAGACGACACTGCTCAACGTGATCGGCGGGTCCACGAAACCGCAGCGCGGCACCGTCCGGTTCGACGGACGGAACGTCGGTCGGCTCGGGCCGGCGGCCCGGGCGCGGCGGGGCATCAACCGCATCCACCAACGACCCGCGGTCTTCCCCACGCTCACCGCGACGGAGAACGTCGTGGTGGCCGCGCTGCCCCGGGTCATCCCACGCCGCCGCTGGTGGCCGGGCGGACGCCGACGCGCCGCGCAGCACCTGGCCGGTCCCCTGCTGGATCAGATGGGGCTCACCACCGTCGCGGCGGTGCCCGCCGGGCACCTCGCGCACGGGCAACGACGCCAGTTGGAGATCGCGATGGCCCTGGCCGGTCGCCCTCGCCTGCTGCTCCTCGACGAACCGGCGGCCGGGCTGTCCGCCATCGAGGTCGGCCGGCTGGTCGAGTTGCTCCAAGCGCTGCCCAGAGCGGTCGCGGTGCTGCTTGTCGAACATCGACTGGACCTGGTGTACGCCCTCTCCGACACGGTCACGGTGCTGCGTGACGGTCAGACCCTGGCCGCCGGAACGCCTGACGAGATCCGTACCTCGCCGCTGGTGCGGCAGGCCTACGCCGACGGGGTGGCCTGATGCTCACTGTGGATCGTCTCTGCGCCGGCTACGGCGGGGGAATCGTCCTGCACGAGGTCAGCCTGCGGGTACGCCCGGGCAGCATCCAGGCGGTGGTGGGCCGCAACGGGGCGGGCAAGAGCACGCTCGTGCACACCATCGCCGGGCTGGTCCGAGCGTCCAGCGGTCGCATCGAGATCGGCGGTGTGCACGTCGCCGGCCGACAACCGCATCGCATCGCCCAGTCCGGCGTCGGTCTCGTGCCGCAGGGCCGACGGGTCTTCTCGAGGTTGACCGTGGCCGAGCATCTGCACCTGGCGGCCGCGCCGTGGCGGGCCCCCGCCTCCGGCGGCGAGGGCTGGACTGTCGCCCGGACCCTGGAACTGCTGCCGAGGCTTGCGGTGCGGCTGCGCCACCGTGGCTGCGAACTCTCCGGCGGCGAGCAGCAGATGCTGGCGATAGCCCGCGCGCTGCTCGGCCAACCCCGGGTGCTGCTGCTCGACGAACCGTGTGAGGGTCTCTCGCCCGATCTCGCGGCGCGGGTCCGCGAGCTGGTCAACGGTCTCGCCGCCGACGGCTTGACCGTGCTGCTCGTGGAGCAGCAACTCCAGCACGCCATCGAGGTCGCGGACCGGGTGGCGGTGCTGGAGTACGGCCGGGTGGTCTATGACCGGCCGACCGCCGAGGCCCGCCGCGATCCGGCCCCACTGGCGGCGATGTTGAGCGTCGCCGCCGTTGCGCCACCGCCGGCCAACCGATCGACCCCTCGGCTCTGGGCCGACACCCCGTAGTCACCCGACCCTTCTCGAGTCACCCGACCCTTCACGGAGAGGTAGACACCGATGACAACCGCTACGAGCGATGACACGTACACGTTCGACAACGGCGCACCGGACGCCGTTCCCCAGATGCACGCGCTGGAGTCCTTCCTGGACCCGATCACGACGCGTCGCCTGGCCCGCCCGGTGCTGCGACCGGGCGCGACCTGCTGGGAGGTCGGGGCGGGTGGCGGCTCGATGGCCCGGCGGATCGCCCGCGCGGTCGGCGACGACGGTCAGGTGGTGGCCACCGACATCGACCCCACACACCTGGTGGCCGAGGGCAACCTGCACGTACGCCAGCACGACGTGCGCACCGAACCGCCACCCGGGGACGCGTTCGACCTGATCCACGCCCGGCTGGTGCTGCTGCACCTCCCCGATCGACGACGGGTCCTGCGCACCCTCACCGGCGCGCTGGCGCCCGGCGGGTGGCTGGTGGTCGAGGAGTTCGACTGCACCGCGCCGCAGCGGGTGCTGACCGCGCCCAGCGACGACGCCGCGAAGCTCTTCGCGCAGGTCATGGACGCCATGATGGGTGTCCTTGAGGACCATGGCGCCGACCTGGGCTGGGCACAGGACGTGCACACCGAGATGGCCCTCGCCGGTCTGACCGACCTGGACACCATCACCCACTCGCAGAGCTGGGCCGGCGGGTCGACCGGAACGTCGCTCTACGAGACCAACTCCCGCCAGTTGGAACCGGGCCTGCTGGCCGCGGGGCTGTCGTCCAACCAACTGAACGCCTTCCGCCGGCTGCTCCGTGATCCAGGGTTCGCCGTCATGTCCTACCACTTCGTCTCCACGCGGGGCCGCCTGCCGAGCTGAGCAGGTGAACCACCGCGCGGAGCGCGGTCGTGCCGTCCGTACCTCTCCCGCCCGCAGCACGCCCCCGCTGCGCTCCGGACAGCGCTACGACGGTTGTCGACCGCACCGGCCGGGCTCCCCGCAGGGGAGCCCGGCCGGTCCGCGCCCGAGGCCCTCGCCCCGTCCCCGCGATCTTGCACATACTGTCCCGACAAAAGGTGCATCCAGCTCTTTTCGACGACTCAAAGCGCAAGATCGGCGCAGGCAGGGCCGGGCGTGGGCTCGGCGCGGCGGTGTGTCAGGGCGTGTCGGTGGCGTGTCGGGGCGGTGTCAGCGCGCCCGCGCAGACTGTTGGACATGACAGCTGACCTGGTGATCGAGGCCGAGGGCCTCGTGAAGACGTTCGGGAAGACGAGGGCGCTACAGGGCGTGGACCTCGCCGTTCCCCGCGGGACGGTGCTCGGGGTGCTCGGCCCCAACGGCGCCGGCAAGACCACCGCCGTGCGCATCCTCTCCACCCTGCTCACCCCGGACGGCGGGACCGCCCGAATCGGCGGTTTCGACGTGGTTCGGGACGCCGAGCGCGTTCGGCAGAGCATCGGCCTCACCGGCCAGTACGCCTCGGTCGACGAGGACCTGACCGGGCGGCAGAACCTGGAGCTGTTCGGCACCCTGCTGGAGCTGGGGCGCGCCGGCGCCCGGCGGCGGGCCGCCGAGCTGCTCGACTGGTTCGACCTGACCGATGCCGCGAACCGGCCGGCCAAGACCTACTCCGGCGGCATGCGGCGACGGCTGGACCTGGCCGCCAGCCTCGTCGGCTCCCCCGCCGTGATCTTCCTGGACGAGCCGACGACCGGGCTCGACCCGGCCAAGCGCGAGGACATGTGGGACGTGGTCCGCTCGCTTGTGAACAACGGCTCGACGGTGCTGCTCACCACGCAGTACCTGGAGGAGGCCGACGCGCTCGCCGACGCGATCACGGTGATCGACCATGGCCGGGTCATCGCGCACGACACCCCCGAAGGGCTCAAGCGGGTGGTCGGTGGGCAGACCCTGGAGGTCCGGCCCTCCGACCCGGCGCAGCTGCCCCGCACCGCGGAGATCCTGACCCAGGTCGGTTCCGGCGCCCAGGCCGACGAGATCCGCAAGGGCGTGCTCGCGGTGCCGGTCAGCGACGACGCGGCCCTGACCGAGAGCGTCGCCCGGTTCGCCACCGCCGGCATCGCGGTCACCGAACTCTCCCTGCACCTGCCGAGCCTCGACGAGGTGTTCTTCACCCTCACCGGGCGTACGGCTTCCGTTGACGACACCACCCGCCCCACGGAGGTCGCGGCATGAGCACTCTGACCGACACAGCGCCCACGAGAAGCCGCGTGCTCTCGAACTCCGCGCCGAACCCGCGGCCGTTCCGGCTGGTCCGGCACTCGTTGGCGCTCGCCAAGCGCAGCCTCATCAAGACCTGGCGTACGCCCGAGGCACTCATCGACGTGACCCTGCAGCCGGTGCTGTTCCTCATCATCTTCGTGTACGTCTTCGGCGGCGCCGTGGCCGGATCGACCCACGACTACCTGCAGTTCCTGTTGCCCGGCATCCTGGCGCAGACGATCGCGACGGGCGCCATCGCGATCGGCGTCAACCTCAACACCGACATCGCCAAGGGCATCTTCGACCGGTTCCGGTCGTTGCCGATCCCCCGCTCCGCACCACTTGTCGGCGCGGTCCTCGGCGACGTCGTCCGGTACGTCATCGTCACCGTGTCGACCCTCGCGATCGGCTACGTGATGGGTTTCCGGATCGAGACCGACCTGTTCCGGGCGGTCGCTGGCTGTCTGCTCGCGGTGCTGTTCGCGCTCTGCCTGAGCTGGCTGCCGGTGCTCGTGTCGATGAAGGTGCGGACCGCGGGCGCCGTGCAGGGTGTGATGTTCGCGCTGATCATGCCGCTGAGCTTCGCGTCCAACGTGTTCGTCGGCGCCGACACCCTGCCCGGCTGGATGCAGGCGTTCGTGGACGTCAACCCGATGACGCACCTGGTGGCGTCGGTACGCGGGCTGTTCCTCGGCACCCCACTGGGCAACCACGTGTGGTGGACGCTCGCCTGGTGCGCCGGCTTCGTGGCGGTGTTCATGCCGCTCGCGCTACGGGCGTACCGCAAGAAGATCTGAGTCAGGCGAGCAGGTCGTCCATCAGCTCGCGGATCCGGCTGACGGCCGCGGCGGGCGGCCGTTCGCGCCACGCGGCCAGTAACGGCTCACGCTGCTCCTCGTCCCCGAGGATGGCGTTGAGCCGTTCGCCGTTCTCAAAGGGGAAGAACATCTCGATCTGGGTGCCGATCCGCTTCGCGAGGACGAACAGCTCGCGGGCGGTGTCGAGGTCGTCCCGGTACGCCGCGAGTTCCGCGCCGCCCGACGCCCACGCCCCGATCACCGGCAGGTCCCGTGAGGTCAGCGCGTCCTCGCGGGCGAGCGACAGCATCGTGGCCGCCTGGACGGTGGCGTCCGTGCCCGTTGCCCACCCGGTCTGGGCGACCCGCAGGTAGATGATCGCCACCGTGGCCCGGAGCATCACCCGCGGCTGCGGCTGCGGCCCGGTCCAGCCGGCGAGGATGCGACTCGCCTCGTCGGCGTGGGTGAGCGCCTCGTCGTACCGCTGGCGCTGCCAGGCGAGGTGCGCCAGGCCGAGAAGCGCCTGCCCGGCGTCCATCTGCTCGGCCTGGCCCAGTGCCGCCGTCTCGCCCAGTCGCCGCTCCGCGTCCGCATCACCGGTGAGGGCGAGTTGCACGTCCAGCCGGACCCGGATCGACCTGGCGTCCTGCGCGGCACCGACGAGTTCCATGTGCTGAACGCTGCGAGTCAGCCACTCGGCCGACCGGGCATCCCCGCCCGGGACCAGGAACTGCCCGACGGCACCCGCCGCCATCGCCATTCCCCAGTGGTCACCGGCGGCCTCAAAGCGGTGGTACGCCTGCTCGGCGTCGCTGATCGACGCCTCCGGCAGGCCACCGTTCTCCCGTACCGCCGCGCGCGCGAACAGCCCGAGCCCCTGCACGTACGGGTCCGGGTGCGCGATCATCTCCGTCGCGCTCTTCAGGCTCTGCTCCAGATCGGACGCGTCGAAGCCGGGCAGCGCCGACGCGAGGGCGGCCAGCCGGGGCGACACCTCGGCGGGACGTTCGGCCTGGAGCGTCCGTAGGGCACGCCGGGCGAGCACGGCGGGCCGCAGATCGGCGCTGACGCCGGCGTTCACGCTGATCACCAGGCACGTCCAGGCCAGCCGGTCGGCGTTGGGCAGTGGCCGGCCGCTGGCCGCGCCGCGCAGGATCGCCGACCGCAGCCGCCGCTGCGGGTTGTCGATGTGCAGCAGCCCGCGCGCCCAGGCGAGGACCTCAAGGTGCAGGCCGCGCACCGACCAGAGGTGGAACAGCGCGGTGGCGACGTCGACCGAGGCCGGCTCGTCGTCCTCTCCCATTGCCCACCGCAGGCCCGCGACCAGGTTGTCCTGCTCGGCGGCACAACGGTGCAGCGCCTCGACCTGACCGGGGCCGATGAAGCGGCCGGCGAGCGCGACGGCCTGCTCCCGCGCCCACCTGACCAGGCCGGCCATGGCCTGATCCCGGCCGTCGACGGCGTCCAGCCGGGCCTCGCCGTACTCACGGACCGTCTCGAGCATCCGGTAGCGCGGCGGACCGTCCCCCTCGACCAGGGTCAACAGGGACTGTTCCACGAGTGTCGCCAGGCCCCGACGCACGTCCGGGGCCTGTGCGACGGCGGCGGCGAGGTCGGCGGTGAACGGAGCGGGAATGACAGCGACCCGCTGCAGCAAATCGCGGTCCTCCTCGGCGAGGAGTTCCCTGCTCCAGTCGACAAGCGCCCACAGGCTCGCGTGCCGCTCGGGCAGGCCGCGCAGGGCGTCGTCGAGCAGCGCGAACCGGTCGGTCAGCCCGGCGAGCACGTCGTCGATCGGCATGTGCCGCAGTCGCGCGGCGGCCAGTTCGAGCGCCAACGGCAGGTTGTCGAGCCGGTGGCACAGGGCGAGCGCCCGCTCGGTGTCCCAGGTCGGCACGGCACCGCCGGCCCGTGCCCGGGACTCGACAAGCGCGAGCGCGTCGGCGTCCGGCAACGCGGTCAGCCGGTGCACCAGTTCGCCGACCAGGCCCAGTGGGGCGCGGCTCGTCGCGAGCACCGCGACCTCCGACGAGGCCACCGCGACCAGGTCCGCGACGACGACGGCCACCGCGTCGAGCACGTGCTCGCAGTTGTCCAGCACGATCAGCCCGTCCAGGTCCGGTGCCACGGCGCGCAGCCGCTCCTCGGGGCTGAGGACCCGCCGTTCCAGACCCAGGTTGCCGCCTGTCGCCGTCGAGTCCGCACCGCCGAGCGCGGCGAGCACAGTGGGCAGCACCTCGTCGGGCGAGCGCAGGCCGGCCAGTTCGATCACGCGTACCGCCTGCCCGGCCGCCGCCGTTCGCCTGGCCACCTCGGCGGCGAGGCGGGTCTTACCCGCACCGCCGGTCGCCACGATCGTCACGACAGGTGTCTCGGTGAGCGCGTCGGTGACGGCCTCGACGTCCCGCTCCCGCCCGACGAGGGCGGCCATGGGACGGCGCCACGCCGCGGGCAGCGTGATCCGCGCCGGTTGCCGGGGCGGCGCCACGACGGGCGGGGCGGTGAGTTCACCGCGCAGCAGCGCCAGATGGACGCTCGTGATCACCGGCGACGGGTCAGCGCCGTACCGGTCGGCCAGGTCAGCGCGCAGCCGCTCGACCACCTCCAGCGCCTCCGCCTCCCGCCCCTGCGCGGCAAGCACCCGGACGAGCAGGGCGGCGGACGGCTCGTCCGGCGGCGTACGCGCGACGAGGCGGCCCAGGTCGACCTCGTCGAACGGGCCCACACCGGCGAGTGCCGCCTGCGCCCGCAGCGCGGCGACCTCCGCGAACAGGCGGGTCTCCTCGGCGCTGACCAGATCCGGCACCTCGGGGAACAGGGCACGCGCCTGATCGGCCAAGCCCCGGGCGGCACTGATGTCACCGCAGCGGAGCACGTCGCGCGCCTGGTCGACGAACGCGCGCGCCTCGGCCTCGTCGACGGTGATCTCCTCGGCGGGCAGACGGTATCCGCCCGGCACCGCGACCACGGGCAGCCCGAGACGGCGCACCCTGGACACGAGCGCCTGGACGGCGCCTGTCGCGTCGTCCGGCGGCGCGCCGTCCCAGACGGCGTCCACCAGCAGGCTCACGGAGACCGCCCGCCCACGCGCGTCGACGAGCGCGCGGAGCACAGCCGCGAGCCGTTCACCCCGAACGGGCTGGCCGTCGACGGCGAGTGGGCCGAGGGTCGCGATGTGCACGGACCCAGCATCCCCCACGCGCGCACGGACCCGACGACCGCCGGTCCGCCAGGCTGATCACGGCCTCGCGACCGGCTTGACAGGTCGTCATTCCGTTAGGTTAGCCTAACCTCATGCAGAACGAGTTGGCGTCGGCCAACGGGGGGCGCAGCCTGTCCGGCGCCGACCTCCGTCTGGGCTATCACGGTGTGCCGGTCGTGCACGGTGCCGTGATCGACCTCCGCGCTGGTGCCGTGACCGCACTCGTGGGACCCAACGGCAGCGGCAAGTCCACGCTGCTGCGGGCCCTGGCCCGGCTGCACCCGATCGAGGCCGGCACGGTGCACCTCGCCGACGGCGTCGTGGCCGCCAGCCTCGCGGCCCGGGAGTTCGCCAGGCGGGTCACCCTGCTCGCCCAGAGCCGGCCGGTGCCCAGTGGGGTCACCGTCCGCGACGTCGTCGGCTACGGCCGCCACCCCTACCGGGGGCGGTGGCGCACGGAGGACCCGCAGGGCCCCTCCGCCATCGCACGCGCCATGGACGTCACCGGCGTCGCCGCGATGGCCGACCGCCCTGTCGACGAACTCTCCGGAGGCGAGTTGCAGCGGGTGTGGTTGGCCACCTGCCTCGCCCAGGACACCCCGGTTCTGCTCCTCGACGAGCCCACCACGTTCCTCGACCTGCGATATCAGGTGGAGATCCTCGACCTGGTCCGTGACCTCGCGGACGATCACGGCGTCGCCGTGGGCGTCGTGCTGCACGACCTCAACCAGGCAGCCGCCGTGGCGGACGAGGTGGTCCTGTTGCACCAGGGCCGGGTCCGCGCCACCGGCACCCCGGCGGCGGTGTTCACCGAGAACGCCCTCACCGAGACCTACGGGATCCGCATCGAGGTGACCACCGATCCGGTCAGCGGACTGGTCACCACCCGCCCCGTCGGGCGGCACCAGATCCGCGCCCTGGTCTGAGCACCCCCATCCCCAGCAGAGAAAGTCCGTCATGACCCGTACCCGTTTCACAGCCCTCATCGCCGTCGTGGCCGCGCTGACGCTCGGCGCCTGCGGCACCACCGAGAAGGCCGCGGCCCCCGAGACCTCCCCCTCGGCGGCCGGCGGCCCGGTCACCCTCACCGACAGCCGGGGCAAGCAGATCACCCTCAAGGCCCCGGCGACCAAGGTCGTCGGGCTCGAGTGGGGCGAGGTCGAGATGCTTGTCAGCCTCGGCGTCATGCCCGTCGGTGTCGCCGACCCCAAGGGCTACGGCACCTGGGTCACCTCCGCGAAGCTCGACCCGGGCGTCAAGGACGTCGGCACCCGCGGCGAGCCCAGCGTCGACTCGATCGTCGCCCTCCAGCCCGACCTCATCGTGATGGAGGACGACCGGGGCGCCAACATGGTCAGCCAGTTGGAGAAGTACGCCCCCGTCGTGGTCGCCAAGGGCAGCGACGCCACCGACAACCTCGGCCGGATGCGCACCGACCTCAACATGATCGCGAAGGCGGTCGGCAAGACCACCGAGGCGGAGAAGCTGCTCGCCGACTTCGACGCGGCCCTCGCCGACGGCAAGAAGAAGCTCGCCGACGCCGGTGCCGCCGGCCGACCGTTCGCCATCGCCGACGGCTGGAAGGAGGGCAGCACCGTCAGCATCCGGATGTTCGGCAAGGGCGCGCTGGTCTCCCAGCTCGGCATCCAGCTCGGCCTCACCAACGCCTGGACCGGCAAGACCGATGAGGTGTGGGGCCTCGGCCAGACCGACGTCGAGGGCATGACGGTCCTCAAGGACCCGAACATGCACCTCTTCTACAACGCCTCCGACGGCGACGACGTGTTCGCCGACGGTCTCGCCAGCAACGCCATCTGGAAGTCGCTGCCCTTCGTGCGGCAGGGCAACCTGCACAAGATGCCCAACGGCATCTGGACCTTCGGTGGTCCGCTCTCCGCCAAGCAGTACATCGACGAACTCGTCAAGACGTACACGGTGTGAGTGTGCTGAACGCACCCCCACGCCCGGAGTCGGCCACCCGGCCGGCTCCGGGCGGACGCCTGGCCGTGCCCCGCGTCGCCGGTGTCTTCGTCGTCGCGATCCTGCTGCTGCTCGTGGTCGGCGCGGTGCACCTCACCCAGGGCACCTCGAACGTCGGCGCCCTCGACCTGCTGCGGCTCGCGACCGGCGCCGACGACGAGGCGGCCCGCGTCCTGATCGCCTCCCGGCTGCCCCGGCTGCTCGCCGGGCTGGCCATCGGCGTGGCGCTCGGCTTCGCCGCGGCGGCGTTGCAGTCGATCGCCCGCAACCCGCTCGCCTCCCCCGACACCCTCGCTGTCAACGCGGGCGCCCACCTGGCGATCGTCGCGGTCGCCGCGTTCGGCGTCTCGCTGCCCGCGCTGCCCGCCGGCGGCCTCGCCTTCTGCGGCGGGCTGGCCGCCGCCGGCCTGGTGATGGCGATGTCCTCGGGTGGGCAGGCCGGCACCACCCGGCTGATCCTCGCCGGCTCGGCGACCGCGCTGGCGCTCGGGTCGGTGACCACGCTGCTGCTGCTCCTGTTCGAGCAGGCCACCATCGGGCTGTTCGCCTGGGGGAACGGCTCGCTGGTGCAGAGCGACCTGACCGCGCTGACCCAACTCGCCCCGGTGATCGTCGGCGCCGTCATCGTGCTCGTGCTGCTCGGACACCGCCTCGACATCCTCGCCCTCGGCGACGACACCGCCACCGTGCTCGGCCTCGACGTGCGGCGCACCCGGCTCATCGTCATGGTGCTGGCCGTGCTGCTCTCCGCCGCTGCCGTCACCCTCACCGGCCCGGTCGGCTTCGTCGGCCTGTGCGCCCCGGTGATCGTCCGGCTGCTCGCACCAGTGGTGCCGGGGGTGCACCGGCACCGCATCCTGCTGCCGTTGTCCGGCATCGCCGGGGTCATCATCGTGCTCGGCTCCGACGTGCTGCTGCGGGCGGTGATGGGCGGGCAGGCCGGCGTCGACATTCCCACCGGCGTGGTCACCACCCTGTTCGGCGCGGCGATCCTCATCTGGTTGGCCCGCCGGCACCGCGACGCCGGTCCCACCCGCCGTCCGCCCGGCGGGCACGCCGCCGTTCGTTCCGCCGCCTTCCACCGGGGCGTCGTCGCCGTCACCGCCGTCGTGACCGTCTGCGCCGTGGCGGTCGGCATGCTCGCCGGGGACACGTGGGTGCTGCTCGGCGACGTCGCCAACTGGGTCAACGGCAGCACCGGACCCGCGTACACATTCGTGCTGGACCAGCGGTGGCCGCGCGTCGCCGCGGCGGTCCTGGCCGGCGCGGCGCTCGCGGTCGCCGGCACCACAGTGCAGGCGGTCTGCCGCAATCCGCTGGCCGAACCCGGCATCCTCGGCATCACCGCCGGCGCCGGGCTCGGGGCCGTCTCGCTGCTCACGTTCGTGCCGCTGGCCGGGGTGTGGGCCGTCTCGGGCGTCGCCGGGCTCGGCGCGATGCTGGCGTTCGCCCTGGTCTACGGCCTGGCCTGGCGCGGCGGGCTGAGCTCCGACCGACTGGTGCTGATCGGCTTCGGCGCCTGGCAGGGCGGCATGGCGGTCATCACCTACCTGGTCGTCGCCTTCGACCCGTGGAACACCGGGAAGGCGTTGACCTGGCTGTCCGGCTCCACCTACGGGCGCATGCCGAGCCAGGTGCTGCCGGTGCTGATCGCCCTGCTGGTGCTCACCCCGGCCGTGGTCGCCGCCCGCCGGGAACTCGACCTGATGGCGCTGGACGACGACACCCCCCGGGTGCTGGGCGTCCGCCTGGAACGCACCCGGTTGATCGCGCTCGGCGCGGCGGCGCTGCTCACCTCCACCGCCGTCTCGGCCGTCGGGGTCATCGGCTTCGTCGGCCTGGTCGCCCCGCACGCCGCGCGGGCCCTCGTCGGCGGGCGGCACTCCCGGGTGCTCCCGGTGGCCGCCCTGCTCGGCGCGGCGCTGGTCAGCATCGCCGACACCCTCGGCCGGACGGTCATCGCTCCGGCCCAGGTCCCCGCCGGTCTGGTCACCGCCATGATCGGCGCCCCGTACTTCGTCTGGCTGCTGTGGCGATCCCGCGCCGTGGCGAGCACCACCCGGTAAACGCCCGCCCCCGAGTCGAGAGAGGCCCCCATGACCGAGACCCTGCCGATCGCCCCGTGGCGCGTGTTCGCCGTCACCGTCCGCGCGGTACGCCGGCTCAGCCCGTCCTTCACCCGGGTGACCTTCACCGGGGCGGACCTGGACCGCTTCGCCGACAACGGTTACGACCAGCGGATCAAGCTGGCGCTGCCGCTGCCCGGCCAGCACGGGGTGACCCTGCCGGACGGGGCGGACTGGTACGCGCAGTGGCGGGCCCTGCCGGAGAACCTGCGCAACCCGATCCGTACCTACACGGTGCGGGCGGTGCGACCGCACCTCGCCGAGGTCGACGTCGACCTCGTGCTGCACGGCGACAGTGGCCCGGCGACGCGCTGGGCTCGGCGGGCCAGCGTCGGCGACGAGATCGCCCTCGTCGGTCCGGACGCCGGCTACGACGGCAACCACGGCGGGGTCGAGTTTCGACAGTCGACAGGCGGCACCCTGCTGCTGGCCGGGGACGAGACCGCGGTGCCGGCGATCGGCAGCATCTGCGAGCGGCTCCCCCTGGACGCCCGCGGCACCGTCGTGCTGGAGGTCCCCGACGCCGCCGACGTGCTACCGCTGGTCGCGCCCCCCGGCGTCGAGGTCCGCTGGCTGGCCCGGGGCGCCGACGGGTACGGCAGCCGGCTGGTGCCCGCCGTCGTCGCCGCGGCCGGGGAACTGCTGACCCCCGGCGCGTCGAAGGCCGCCCAGCCCGTGCCGGACGTGGACCTGAACACCGAGATCCTGTGGGAGGTGCCCGAGGAGGTGGCCTCGGCGCCGCTGTACGCGTGGCTGGCCGGGGAGGCCGGCGTCATCCGTACCCTGCGCCGGCACCTGGTCGCCGAGCGCGGTCTGGACCGGCGATCGGTGGCCTTCATGGGCTACTGGCGTCTCGGCCACGTCGACGCCGACTGACAGATCTGCGAGCCGCACAACACGGACAGCCGCGAAGTGCGTCGAAGGCCGTGAGGCGCGTACCGTTTCGGGTCGGACTTGGGGCGGGCCGGCTGGAGCCGGCACGGGATACGGGACGAGACAACGACGCATGACGGTGGACAACATTACCGAAAACGGTCAAGAAGGTATTGACCGAAGCCGGCTGGAGGCCTGCCTCAGCGTCTTCGAGGCGTTGGAGGCGCTGCCACCCGACCACCCCGACGTGGTGCGGGTGCAGCGGGCCACCGCCCGGCTCTACAAGGTGATCAAGCAGCGGCGGCGGGAGGAGCGGCGGGACGCCATCCTCGCCGCCGACCGGGCGGTGACGGAGGCCACCGCCACCGGCGCTCCGGGGCGGATCGACGACGAGACGCAGGGCATTCCGCTCGCCACCTCCGTCGCGGGTGAGACGGCGGGCTTCCTGCACAACCCGCGCGGCTGCTACGTCTGCAAGCAGCGCTATCGCCAGGTGGACGCGTTCTACCACCAGCTCTGCCCGTCCTGCGCCGCACTCAACCGGGAACGCCGCGACGCCCGTACCGACCTGACCGGCCGGCGCGCGCTGCTCACCGGCGGCCGGGCCAAGATCGGCATGTACATCGCGCTGCGGCTGCTGCGCGACGGCGCGCACACGACGGTGACGACCCGGTTCCCGCACGACGCGGTCCGCCGGTTCGCCGCGATGCCCGACAGCGGGGACTGGCTGCACCGGCTGCGCATCGTCGGGATCGACCTGCGCGACCCCGCCCAGGTGATCGCTCTCGCCGACTCGGTGAGCAGCCAGGGCCCCCTCGACATCCTGATCAACAACGCGGCGCAGACCGTCCGCCGGTCCCCCGGGGCGTACGCGCAGCTCATCGCCGCCGAGGCCGCGGCCCTGCCGGACGGCCCGCTGCCGGAGCTGCTCACGTTCGCCAAGCCGGACGGCCAGGGCGGCCCGGTCGGCAGCCTGACCGCCGGGCCACAGTCGACCGCACTCACCCCGCACGCGCTCACCGCACTGGCACTGACCAGCGGCTCGGCCTCGCCGGAACGGATCGCGGCGTCCACGGCCATCGACGCCGGGGGTCTCGTGCCCGACCTCGACTCGGTCAACAGCTGGGTCCAGCGGGTGCAGGAGGTGGACCCGGTCGAGCTGCTCGAAGTGCAGCTGTGCAACGTCACCGCGCCGTTCGTGCTGGTCAGCCGGCTGCGCCCGGCGATGGCCGCCGCGTCGGCCCGCCGCAAGTACGTGGTGAACGTGTCGGCGATGGAGGGCCAGTTCGGCCGCGGTTACAAGGGGCCCGGGCACCCGCACACCAACATGGCCAAGGCGGCGCTGAACATGCTCACCCGCACCAGCGCCGAGGAGATGTTGACCGACGGCATCCTGATGACCAGCGTCGACACCGGCTGGATCACCGACGAACGCCCCCACCCGACGAAGATGCGCCTGGCCGACGAGGGCTTCCACGCCCCCCTGGACCTGGTCGACGGCGCGGCCCGGGTGTACGACCCGATCGTCCGCGGCGAGCTGGGCGAGGACCTGTACGGCTGCTTCCTGAAGGACTACGCGCCCTGCGCCTGGTGATCGCCCCGCATGAGGATGATCGCCCGCCACCACAAGGAGAAGAAACATGTCAGCTGACCGTGAATCGTGGCCGACGCTGGACGAGCTGCTGCACGAGGAGAACGAGCTGGAGCTCGCGGGCCTGTCCGAGACCGACGCGTACGAGCTGGGGATGCTCGCCGTCGCCGCCGCGACCGAGCAGCGGCTGCCGGTCTCGGTGGGCGTCTGGCGGGCCGGGCGGCAGCTGTTCCACTGTGGCCTGCCGGGGTCGACGGCGGACAACGACGCGTGGCTGCGCCGCAAGGGTCGGGTGGTGATGCGGTTCGAGCACTCCTCGCTCTACATGGCCCGGTTGTGCCAGGACAAGCAGGTGACGCTGGCCGAGCGGTTCGGCCTGCCGGCCTCGCGGTACGCGGCGGCCGGGGGCGCGGTGCCGCTGCGGGTGCGCGGCACCGGTGTGGTGGGCTGGGTCGGTGTCTCCGGGCTGCCGCAGCTGGACGACCACCGTTTCGTGGTCGACATCCTGCGCAAGCTCCCCCGCTAGGGCGTTCCCGGCGGCCTCCTGACGAGGCCGCCGGGTCACCCGATCAGTGTGCGCGTCGGTTGGCGCGCAGGGCGTCCAGGAGGACGCGGGGCCGGGCCAGCGAGCCCGGATGCGCGCGCATGGAGACGACGTCGTTGAACCGCCGCGCGGTCGTCACGTCCGTGACCGTCGCGGTGATGATCTGCCTGCTGGCCCAGCTGGAGAGCCGGTAGCCGCGCGGGTAGGGGCCGTCGACGTGGGGCAACGCCAGGTCCGCCGAGGTTGAGAGTGACCAGGCGGCGTCGACCACGACCTTCTGCAGTGCGAGGTAGTGGCGCGCGGGCGCCCGCAGATCCGGGCCGGACCGGAGGTACGTCGAGAGGCAGGCCGCGTGCAGGGCTGCCGCCGTCATGCCCTGCCCGTACACCGGGTTGAACGACGCGACGGCGTCACCGACGCTGACCAGGCCGGCCGGGAACCGCTTCAGCGCGTGGAAGTCCCGTCGCCGACTGTCGGCGTGGTGGTAGGTCTGGACGTCGCCGAGCATCTCCTGGTCGGCGACGTCGCCGAACTCCGGTGGGAACTGCTCCCGCAGGCGGCGGACGAAGTCCTCGGCGGTGCGCCCCGGGCGGTCGTTGCCGTAACCGGCCATCATGGCCATCCACCGGCCGTCCTCAATGGCGAAGAACGCGGCCCCGGCCACGTCCACCGCCGTCTTCGGCGTGTTCAGCGCCAGCACGACAGTCGAGGCCGGGTCGACCTCCGGACGGCGGAAGAGGGCTGTCGCGTAGTTGAGGTGCACGGTCATCCGCCGGGTGACCGGCCGGTCCCAGTCCGCCCGCTCCAGCCAGTCCGACAGTTTGCTGGACCGCCCCATGGCGTCCACCACGAGGTCAGCGCGCTCGACACCGGGCACCCCGCCGACGTCGCAGCGGACCCCGGTGACCACTGTGCCGTCGAACACGAGGCCGGTGGCGCGGGCGGTGATCGTCTTGACGTTCGGCAGTCGAAGCACCTGCTGGCGGATCAGGCCCTCCAGGAGCGGCCGACTGCCCGCCAGGCTGTCGGCGTCGTCAGGGACGACGACCTTCGGACGGCCGTCGAGGTAGTTGCGCCGGGCCGGGGGCGGCGCCTCGACCGCTCCGCGCGCCAGTGCCTCGTCGCGGAAGCCGGGAAACATCCGCTCCAGCTGGAAGAGGCCGCCGGGCAGCAGCGCGTGCAGCTGTGTCCCCTGGGGTACGCCGGGCCGCGCGCCGGTCACCTGCGGGTCGTCCCGGTCGATGATGAGGACGGTGTCGGCGTGGTCGGACAGCACCCGGGCGGCCAGCAGACCGGCGACACTGCCGCCGACCACGACGGCCGTACCCATGATCGGGGAGGGCTGGTCAGGGGGTCGCGCCGCGTTCAGCTCAGCGAAGACCCGGGACGGGGAGAGGGACATCGTGCTCTCCAAGGGGGTAACGAGGTGTGTGCCCTCCCCGGTGACTGTCCGTGCCCGTGCGCGGACAGACCGGTGGACGGTCGTTCGACGTGATGCCCGCCGATCGTCGCACAACCGCCCGAACGTCAACCGGCTGTGTCCGGCAGATGACCACCTGTTGGCCGACGGGCCGGACGGGGTCGACGTTCGGACGGGTGAGGTGGCGCGCCAGCGGGCCGCCTGCCACGATCTCCGGCATGCCCGTTGCGCGTCGCACTCTGCTCGGGGCCGGCCTGGCCGCCGCGACCTCCGCCCTCACCGGCTGCGGTGACAACAGCGCGCCGGACCCCGGCCCGGCCGGTCCCGGCGACGCGGTGGCCGGAACGGACGCGGCCGGGAACCGGGTCGGGTTCGGTTCGGCGGGGAACCCCAGGTCGCCGTCCGCCGCACCTGCTGCGCCGAGCGACGACACCCCACCAGCCGGTCAGGCCCGCTACGCGCAGGACGTGACAGCCCTGCTCCGGCGACACCTGCCCGCCACACCGCAGACCGTCGAGCACAAGGGCTTCCCCGGTGCGGTCGCGCTCGTGCTCGTGGACGGGAAAATGACGGTGCACACCGCGGTCGGTGAGGCAGTGCGTTACGGGGCGGGCCCGAAGCTGCTCGCGGCGAGCCAACGCGTCCCGATGCGGCCCAACGCCATCTTCGACCTCGCCTCGGTCACCAAGGTGTACACGGCCATCCTGCTGTTGCAGCAGGTCGACAAGGGGCGGGTCGACCTCGGCGCTCCGGTGCGCGACTACCTGCCCGCCTTCACCGGCACTGGCAAGGAGCAGATCACCGTCGAGATGCTCCTGACCCACACCAGCGGCCTTCCGGTCGGCGCCAAGGTCACCGGTCTGCCCGACAACGCGGCCCGGTGGAACGCCGTGCTCACCACGCCGCTGGTCTCCGGCGCCGTGCCCGGGAACACGTTCCGCTATTCCAGCGTCGGGCTCATGGTCGCCGGCAAGATCGTTGAGAAGGTCACCGGCCAGCGGCTCGACCAGGCGCTCCGGACCAACCTCACCACCCCGCTCCGCCTGCGCGACACCGGCTTCAACCCCAACAGTTGGGTGTCCACCACCTCCAGTGCCCACCGCCTGGTCGCCACCGACGCCCGCTCCTCCCGGGGTCTGCTGCGTGGCACCGTCCACGACGACGTCGCCAACCACCTCGGTGGCATCGCCGGTCACGCGGGCATCTTCGCCTCCGCGAGCGATCTCGCGGCCATCGGTCAGATGCTCCTCGACGAAGGCACCTACCAGGGCAAGCGGATCCTCGCCGCGGCGACAGTGCGGCGGATGCTCAGCAACCACAACGCCGGCAAACCCGCCATCGACCCCGAGCGACCCAACCGGACCTCGGCGCACGGCCTCGGGGTCGTCCTCAACCAGAGCTGGTTCATGGGGAAGCTCGCCTCGGCCCGGACCTTCGGCCACACCGGGTTCGCCGGCCCCTCCCTCCTGGTCGCGCCCGACCGCAAACTCGTCCTGGCGCTGCTCACCAACCGCGCCCACCCCAACTGGAGTTGGTCGAACCCCGACCCGGTCCGCGCCGCCGTCGGCGACCTGCTCGCTGCGAAGGTCAGCTGACCGGTTGCTGTGGACCATCGCGCCGCACCCTGACACGATACTTGCGCTAGTAGTGCAAATACTTCGTCCGTCAAGGTGGAGGATCGATGCACACATCTCGCCGAAGGCTGCTCTCCGCGCTGGCCGGGGTCGCGCTCGCGGCCAGCCTGTCCGCCGTCGCCGTTCCACACGCCGCCGAAGCCGCCGCCACATCGACGTACCGTCCAGTCATCTTCGTGCACGGCAGTGCGGGATCGGCGGCGCAGTTCGAGACCCAGGCCAAGCGGTTGGCCAGCAACGGGTACCCGATCGACATCATCGAAGCCCACGAGTACGACTCCCCGAACATCGCGGCGATCCTGCCTCAGGTGCACGCCGGGCTCGACGCGCGGATCTCCCGCCTGCTGGCGGCCACCGGCGCGGACCGGGTCGACCTCGTCGCGCACTCGCTGGGCACCTTCGTCACGCAGGGCTATCTCAGCAGCTCGCCGGAGCGGGCCGCCCGGGTCGCGCACTACGTCAACCTGGACGGGCGCACCGCAGCCACCCCGCCGGGCGCGGTGCCCACTCTCGCCATCTGGGGCGAGGGCGATCCGGCTCGCGCCATCGCCGGCGCGACGAACGTGCACCTGCCGGACCAGTCGCACACCCAGACCGTGTCATCGGCGGAGTCGTTCGCCGAGATCTTCGGTTTCCTCCAGGGCCGCGCGCCCCACACGACGCGGATCGTGCCCCAACTCTTCGGCACCGCCCAGGTCTCTGGCCGCGCCGTGCTCTTCCCGAGCAACGTCGGCGTCACCGGTGCGACTCTCGAGGTCTACCCGGTCAACCCGCTGACCGGCGGCCGACTGTCCCACCGGCCCGCGCACCGGCTGTCGCTGGGCGGCGACGGCTCGTTCGGCCCCATCGCGGTGCTCGCCACGGCCCGCTACGAGTTCGCCATCGTGCGTCCGGGCGCCGCGACGCACCACTTCTACGTCCAGCCGTTTCTCCGCTCGGACTCCTTCGTACGCCTCGCGACCAGCGTGCCGGGCGAGGGCCTCAGCGGCCTGGTCGACACCAGTGACAGGCACACGGCGCTCACGATCCAACGGCAGAAGGAGTGGTGGGGCGACCAGGGTGACGCCGGCGACCACCTGTGGATCAACGGCAGGGACGTCCTGAACGCGGCGAACACACCGCGCGCCAAGAGGACGATCGGCATCTTCGCCTTCGACGACGGCAGCGACGGCGTCACGGACCTGACGACCCCGTTGCCGGAGTTCTTCAGCCAGACCTTCATCACCGGCATGGACGTCTTCATCCCGGCCACACCAGCGCGGCTCGGCCTGGTACGGATCACCGTGGGCCAACGGGGCGGCGGCTACGAGGTGATCAACGTGCCCAACTGGAGATCGAGCACCGACCGGGTGACGGTCAGCGTGGACGACTTCTGACCGCGTCTCTCGCGGGCGGCCCGGCCACCTCAGGTCCAGACGGTGGCCGGGACAGCGGTCAGACGGTGGCCGGGACCCGCTCGCGCACTCGTCGTCCGACGGCGAAGCTGACCAGGCCCAGGATCAACCCGACGACCGCCAGGACGACGCCCACCCGGGCCGGCGCGAGGTAACCGAGTCCAGCGGCGATGGCGACGCTGCCCAGGGCGGCGCCCAGACTGTTCGCGATGTTCATGGCCGACTGGTTGATCGCCGCGCCCATCAGCTGCGCTCCCGGGGCGACGGTGATCAGACGCGCCTGCAGGACCGGACCGAGATAGAGGCTTGTCGCTCCGACCAGGAACGCGCCCACGAACAGGCCGACGTGAGTCGACGCCACGAGGCTGAACACGGCGATGCTCACGATCATCGCCACGAAGCCGATGACCATGCTCCGCTGCAGGTCACGGTCCGCCAGCCAGCCGCCCAGGGCGTTGCCGACCGTCATCCCGAGACCCACCGCGACCAACGCCCACGGCACCGTCGCGGCGGCGAGGCCGGTGACATCGGTGGTGACCGGCGCGATGTAGGTGTTCACCGCGAAGAACCCGGCGAAACCGACAGCGCCGGTCGCGGCGACCAGCCAGACCTGCGAGGTCCGCAGGGACCGCAACTCGGCGGCCGGCGAGCCGTCGACGGCTGCGGCGACCTCCGGAACGACCGCCAGCACCGCCAACAGGGTGAGCAGGAAGAAGCCGGCGATGACCAGGTACGCGACACGCCAGTCAACCGCCTGCCCGAGCCGCGTGATGAGGGGTACGCCGACCAGGTTGCTCACGGTCAGACCGCCGAGCACTGTGGCGAAGCCACGGGCCTCGTTACCGGGGCCCATCAGGGTCGCCGCGAGCAGACCGGCCGCACCGAAGTACGCGCCATGCGGCAGCGCCGCCACGAACCGGGCCACCAGCACCAGCTCGAAGGTGGGGGCGATCGCGGATGCGACGGTGCCGACGGCGAACAGCACGAGCAGCCCGAGGACGAGCTTCTTGCGGGGCAGGCGGGCGCTCAAGGCGGCGATCAGCGGCGCGCCGACGACCACGCCGAGCGCGTACGCGGTGATCATCCAACCGGCACGGGCGACCGCGTCCGAGGACGACTGCGCGTACTCCTGTGGGAGCAGATTGCGGGCGATGTCGGGCAGCAGCCCCATCGCCACGAACTCGGTCAGGCCGACCGCGACGCCACCCAGTGCCAGAGCGGCCAGCGCCGCCAGCCGTCGCCCTCTACTCAACTCGATCACCGAAAAAATTTAGCAACAGCGTTGCGTAATAGGGTGGTGAGATGACTCGCGTCACTGCCGACGTCACCTTCCTGCGCGGCTACAACCAGGCGATGGTCATGGCCGTGGGGCGTACCGCCCGCACCTTCGAGCGCGCGACAGTGGTCGAGGCCACCGGCCTGACACCACAGGCGGTCTCCAAGGTCATCGCTCGGCTGACCGCCGACGGCCTGATCCGCCCCGCCGGTGTCCGGCGTCCGGGCATCGGCAAGCCCGCTGTCGTCTACGAACTCGTACCGGACAGCCGGTACGCGATCGGCGCCCACGTGGCCCGGCGCACGCTGCGGCTGGTCCTGGTCGACCTGGCCGGCACCGTGCACCACTCGGCGGTCAGCCCGCTGGCCCGCGACTTCACCCCGGGGCAGCTCCTCGACGCCCTGAGCGCTGGCATCGACACGATGGCCGGCATCGACGACCTGCGGGGCCGGCTCACCGGGCTGGGCATCGGCATGATCGGCCCACTCGACCACGCCAACGGCCTGGTCCGGGACGCCCACGGCCTGCGGCACTGGCACGACGTACCGCTGCGCGAGATCGCCGAGAAGCACCTCGGCCTCCCCGTCCACCTGGACAAGGACGTCACCGCGGGGATCACGGCGGAGGCCTGGCGGCACGGCGCCGCGTTCGGCGACGCGGCTCTCATCATGGTCGAGTCCGGCATCGGCGGGGGCTTCTGGCTGGGCGGCGCGGCCCACCGGGGGGCGCACACCAACGCGGGCGAGTTCGGCCACACGGTCGTCGACCTGACCGGACCCCTCTGCGTCTGCGGCCGCCACGGATGCCTGGAGATCGTGCACCACCACGCCGCCGAGGCCGGGGACGTCGCACACGCCGCCCGCGTGCTGGCCGTGGGCGTCGTCAACCTGCTTCAGACCCTCGACCTCGCCCACGTGGTGCTGGCGGGCGCGGACCTCCTCCGGCACCCGCAGACCTATCTCGCGGCGGTCACCGAGGCCGTCCAGGCGGACGCACGGCGCGCGACCTGGCTCAGGACGAGGGTGGCCCTGTCCAGCCTGGGCGCGGACGTGATCGCCGCGGGCGCCGCCATGCAGGTCCTCGACCAGCACTACGGCATCCCGGAGCTGGCCCACTCCCTGGTCGTTGACGGCTGAGCAGTTCGACACGCCGAGCGCTGCCCTGCTGGGCTGCCACCGACCGTCGCGGTGTCAGACGGCGGCGGGTGGTGACAGCGTCATCTTCTGCCAGTTGCGGAACACGAAGCGGTGCACCGATTTCAGCCCGACCCAGAGTGCCGGCTCCAACGCGACGCGGCCGTACCCACGGACCGTCACCGTCGTGGTCCGGGTGACCCGCGTGCGACCGTCCACCTCGGACAACTCGAACAGGTCCCCGAGATGGTCGACGAAACGGTGGAAGTGCAGGTCCGTCGACTCCATGTGGAACGCCAGCCGGCTCGGTGGCTCCCACACGGTGATCCGCTGTCGCACCACGCCCTGTTCCGAGACGCACTGCCGGGTGGCACCGATCTCGCCGGGGCCGTCCGGCAGTCGACACGATGTGGGTCGCGGCGTACCCAGGTAGAACACCGGGCAGCGCGGCTGCAACTCGAGGCGCGAGTCGCAGAGCGCCGGCCACAACACGTCGGGCGGGTGTGGCATCGTCCATCCGGTCCGCACGATCATGCCCACACTGTAGGTCGGGCACCGCGGACGGCACATCGGCAGACCGGGTCGGTACCCACGCGTCCCTGGCCGACGACCCGAGCGCCTTCTACGCCGCGACGGCTCGGTGGCTCACTGGCAGACGCGCCACTCGCCGTCCTCCTTGACGAGCGCCATCCCCTGCGTGAACGTCGCGCCCGTCGCCTCCTGGACCATCTGGACAGTGACGGTCCCGGTGACCTGCCCGTTGTGGTTGTTGACATTCACACCGGTGATCTCGTAGCTGCTGATTTTGAGCTGCGCGGCCTGGACCCGGGCGAAGTCCTCCTGCGTCATGGTGTCGCGCACCCGGTCGCACAGCCGCCCGTACGCGCTCGGGTAGTTGCCGGCCTGCACATCGTCGATGTACGCCGACGCGGCCGCCCGGGTCGGCTCGACGGCGTCCTTGACACCGCGGTAGAGCCAGAACCCGACGCAGACGCCAACCACGCAGCACACCGTCAGCAACGCGCCGACGACGATCAGGACCGTACGAAGCGTCCGGTTGGGACTCGGCTGGGGAACCATTATCGGCTCGTACGTCATGGCCCGGAGGGTAGGGACGTCGGGCAAGCGGCGAGGGCTTGCCCGACACCCGGTGGTTCAGCCTCCGGAGACGGACGGACCAGGCGTCGGCGAGGCGCCGACGACCGCGCGGGCGGGCGGCGCCGACGCCGGGGCCGGGCGGAGATCCGCGGGTACGGGCAGCGCGCTGCCCCTGACGAACTGGCCCCAACTGGTGTTCCAGGCCGTCCAGCCGTTGCCCGGCTGGAGCCGGACCTCGGTGCCGGTGAAGGTGACGAGGTCGCCTACCCGGGTGACGCCCATCAGCCAGTCGGCGTTGGCCGCCGAGATGTTCGTGCAGCCGTGCGAGACGTTGCGGTGTCCCTGATCCGACACCGACCAGGGCGCCCCGTGGATGAACTCGCCGCCCCAGGTGAGCCGTTGCGCGTCCTGGACGTTCACCACGTAGCCGCCGTTCGGCTCGCCGCGCGTGTCGAACGTGGTGTGCTGGTGCTTCTCCATGATCACCATCTTGCCGCTGGACGTGGGGGTGCTGCGCTTGCCGAGGCTGACCGGGATCTTGCGGATCAGCTTGCCGTCCCGCAGCACACGCATCTGCTTGGTGGCGTTGTCGACCTCGAGCGCCACCTGCCGTCCGATCCTGGACGTCGCGGTGCGGTCGGCGTCACCGATGTGGCTCTTGCCGATCGGCAGGCCCTCCAGACCGGCGCGGACACTGATTGTCGTGCCCGGTCGCCAGAAGTCGGGAGCCCGGTAGTAGACCTGGCTGCCGTCGTCCACCCAGGACCAGGCACCCGGCTGGGGCGGGTTCGTCGTGACGAACAACCGACGCTGCACGTCGGCGCGGGCCGCCCTGGCGATGGGCGGGTCGAAGCCGACGGTCACCGGCATGGCCGTGCCGTACGTCTGCTTGTCGGCGAAGTACAGCGTGCTGGTCACCTGCGGCCTCGTCGATGTCGCCGCGGTGGTGAAGGTGGTGGTGCGGGTGGTGGTCCTCCCGGAGTCGCCGGTGGCGGTCACCGCCGCGGTGTAGGTGTGCTGCGGCCGCAACGGAGCGGCCGGCACCCAGGCCGAGCCGTCCTCCCGTGGCTCCGCCCTGACCAGGGCGCCGTTGTCGTCGAGGAGGCGCACAGCGGTGATCTTCCCGCCCCGGACGAGCGGCACGACCTCGGCGCTGAGTGGCACGTTCCGGGACAGGTCGGCGGGCGTGAGGGTCAACTCCGGCGAAGGCACCACCCGCTCGACGGGCCGCGCGGCGGGCTTCCGCTCGGCGGTACACCCGCCGAGGACCAGGGGTGTCGCCGCGACGGCCACCGCCACGAGCGCCATTCGCCTTCGCAACCTCATCCAAACGCCCCCGGCTCCCGTGTGCTCCGTGGCGGCAATTCTCTCCACGCCTGCGGCACCGTGCGCTGTTTCCGGGAATCACGCCGCGAAGGAGGGATCAGGACAGCCCGACCGGCACCCGGGCGGCCATCGGTCGGCCCACCAGCCGACGCAGGGCAAGGTATCCGACGCAGCCGAGGCAGAGGTCGAACGCCGCGTTGAGGAACGCGGCGGCCAGTGCCGCACCTGTCGCGGCGAGACCGAGCGCCGGCACACCAGCCAGGTTTCCGGTCGCCGCTGCCACCACGAAGATCAGGCCGACGAGCTGCGCGAACCGTACCGGAGCCGCCGGTTCGAGCTCGGTGGGCGGCGCGACCCGCGGCGCGACGACTGTGCGGTAGAGCATCCCGTACGGACCGATACGGGGGTTGGCGGCGGTCACCGCGAAGATCGCCGCCTGGACGATCAGCAGCAGGTTCGAGCCGGTGACGAGGGCGACGGCGAGGACTGCCGTGGTGATGGCGGCGGCGAACCGGGGCGCGCGAGGGTCGAGCAGCATGTCTGGAGTTCCGTTCGGCGAGGACGCCGGGCGCAGGAGGGTGGGTGGGGCCCGGCGGAGTCGGAAGAGGGCTCAGGCGCAGTGAAGCGCCGTACAGAGGCTCGCCGAGAGCCGGCCGTGGTCCACGGTCCGCCTACGGATCAGGACGGTGCTGGTCAACGCCGCGCCGGTCATCGCGCGGCTCCGGCGACCAGCGGGCGGAGCGCCGCCATCAGCTCGTCGCGGCCCGGCACCCCGGAGACGCGTTGGACGATTCGACCCTCGGCGTCGACCACCAGCACCGTCGGCGAACGCCAGATCGCGAGCGCACGGACCTCGTCGAGGTGCCGTTCCGCGTCGATCTCCATGACCGTGATCCCGTCGACGCGGCCCTCGACCTCGGACAGGAGGCGGCGGGTGGCCCGGCAGGGGGCGCAGATCGCGGACGAGAACTGGACGAGGGTGACCAGCCCGGGGCGTACCCCGAGTGCGGCGAGCGGCACCGAGTCGGGGTCGACGTCGCCGGGCCGGTCGTCGCCCGAGACCGGGTGGATCCGGCCGTCGCGTCGGCGCCACCACCAGCCGAGGACAGTCGCGAGGGTGAGCACGCCGATGACCACCAGGAGGCCGGTCAGGTCGAAGTGCCGCACCGCCCAAGCCTGCCACAGCCCGCGGCCGGTGACCCTCCGCCGGTGGGATGAGCCGCGCCACGTCGATCTGCCGAGCGGTCTCGCCCCGGGAATGTGTCATTCAGCCAACCACTCAAGAATGTGGAGTGCCGCCGCAGCCGTCGATTACAGTTTTTGGAGAAAAAACAGAGAATTGAGATTGAGACGACATCGTGGCGGCTCCGCGCAGCTGACCAGGCAATCGCTGAGCGATATTTAAGGGAGAATTAATCGTTTCAGTTGGAAACGAGCAGGGGGTCAACTCGTATTCTTCGTTCTCGGAAGAAAGGTGCACCCCCGTTGATAAATCTCCGATCCACCCCTCGACACCGTCGTTCCGTCACCGCCCTGCTGCTGGTGAGCGTGGCGCTCGCCGGCGGATGCAAGGAGGCGCCGGGCACCCCCGGTGCATCCGGCCCGTCCAGCGACACCGGCATCGGCTCGTCCGGCCCGGATGCGCCGACGGCCACCGCCCCCGGCGACCCGTCGGCCACGCCGAGCGCCCCGGGCACGTCGGCCACCCCGTCCGCGCCGGGCAAACCGGCGACCCCGGCGACCAGCGCCGCCCCGCCCACCGCGTCCGGTGGCTGGATCACCATCGACGCCGCCGCGCAGGCCGCGGCGACGAAGGCGTTCTTCGCGCGCAAGCCCAAGCCGGTGACCGGCAACCCGGTCAAGGTGCCCGAGTTCAACGTCGGCTGTACGACCAGTCACCACAACAGCGACGACCCGATCGTGCTGCCCAAGCTGGTGGGCGGATCGCACAACCACACGTTCTGGGGCAACAAGTCGACCGACGCCAACTCGACAGCCGAATCCCTGCGGGCGTCGAAGGCGACCACCTGCAACTCGCCGGACGACCAGTCCGCCTACTGGGTGCCGACGATGTACCAGAACGGCAAGGTCGTGGACCCGAAGGAGGTGACCGTCTACTACGGTTCCCGACTGAAGGACCCGAGCAAGACGCAGCCCTTCCCGTTCGGCCTGCGAATGATCACCGGTAACGCCAAGAACCAGGTCGACACCCCGGACAAGCAGGGCAACCACTTCTGGTGCGCCGGCATCGGCGGCGAGATCGGCCGCAGCGCCGACAAGACCTTCCCGGTCTGCGCCAAGACGGCGAACATCGTCCGGCAGATCACCTTCCCGGACTGCTGGGACGGCAAGCACCTCGACAGCCCCGATCACAAGGCGCACATGGCCAACGGTGACCACACCGGGGCGTGCCCGAAGAGCCACCCGGTGCCCGTCCCGTCGGTGTCCTTCGTGATCTCGTACCCGTTGAGCGCGAACACGGACGGCATCACCCTCGCGTCCGGCACGTCGTTCTCCATGCACGCGGACTTCTTCAACGCGTGGAAGGACGAGGCGCTCGCCGCACGGGTGCGCAACTGCCTCGACCAGGGCGTGAAGTGCAACTCGGCAGGCAACTTCTAGCCGACCCGGTACGACGGCGGCGGCCGGTCACCCCCACGGGTGACCGGCCGCCGTCGCGTCGATCGGCTAGAGCCGGGCCGCGCCCGCCTCGGTGGCCTCCTGCACCGCCGAGGTACGACGGACCTCGGCCCGCTGGTCGCCGGCGTCCTCCCGGTCCGGAGCGGCCACCCGGGCCGACCGGTTGGTGGTCGCGGCCGCCTGGTCACCGGTCACGCCGCCCCGGATCCGGTTGTTCGCGGCCACCTGGGCGGCCGGATCGTTGGACGTGACAGTCAACTGGCCGTTGATGATGTTGTCGTCGACGGTGACGCCACCAGTGGTGCTGGTGACGCTCACGTCCCCACCCCAGTAGCCGCCGGAGGGGCAGCTGTCGAGGGCGCCGTTCGGGCCGAGTTGCACACCGCCCAGGTTGCCGGCGAAGGTGGCCCGGCCCTGGACCGCACTGCCACACACCACACTGCCGGTGGCGCTGTTGAGCACCGACAGCGTGCCGTCGACGAACGAGTCGTGCAGGTCGGTGTAGTAGGTGCCGGTGCTGCTGAGATTGCGCTGCACCTGGGTGCCCCGGTCGAGCCGGACCTCACCGGCACTGACGTTGACGTGCCCGGTGACCGTCGACGCCTCGGCGAACAGGAAGCTGTCGATGGTCGTGGTGCCCTTCGGTCGTACGGTCACGGTGCCGGTGCGGGCGTCCTTCAGGAAGATCCCGTACCCACCGGCCGCGAGCACCACCTGGCCGTCGACTGTCGTCTCGGTCGCGTCGAGGTAGCCGTCGGCGGCGACCCGTACCTCACCGCTGACCCGGCCACCGGTCACCACCAGGTTGCCGCCGGCGGCGACGGTGACGTTGCCGGTGATCGTGGTGCCGGTCAGCGCGCAGGACTCGCCGGCGGGCACGAGCAGATCGTTGGGTACGGTCACCGCGCCGCCGGTGCCGATGCAGTGGGTGACCAGGTCGGCGTGTGCGGTGGGCGCCACGGCCAGCACCGAGGCCGCGATGACGGCGCTCACGGTGGCCAGCTTGGCGACGGTACGTCCGGGCATCGTTGTACTCCCTGTCGATGAGGTTCGAGGACTCATGCGCCGACGTCCGATCGGGCCGCGGCCCGGACGATGGCGCCCTGCTGCCGCCTGTCGAGCGTGCCGCCGGTCACGAGCGCGGCGGTGACCGCTTCGACGTGCCTGACGAATTCGGCGTGGCCGGGGTAGTCGGCGTGTTCGTCGATCAGATCGTTGATGGTGCAGCCGTCGCCGGTGTCCACGTTGGCCACCCCGGTGTCACCGCCGTCGATGATCACGGTGGCCCGGGTGTCCGAGTCGGGGCAGCGGTCGGTGCCGTCGGCCACCACCGTGAACGTCGCGGACTGCTCGGTGGAGGAGTTCCCCGCCGTGTCGGTGGCCCGGTACCGCACTGTGTGCGCGCCCGGCGTGCGGACGGCGACCGGAGCCGCGTACGCCGTCCAGCCTGCGGCGTCGAGCGCGTACTCGATGGTCGCCACACCCGACTCGGCGTCGGTGGCCGTGACGGTCACGGTCGCGCCGCCGACGTACGCGCCGTCGTCGTTCCGGTCCCCGGCCACCGTGGCGGCGACAGTGGGTGGCGTGGTGTCCTCGGCCTGCGGCTCGACGACGGTGAAGTGGGACATCTGCTCGGCCGACGTGTTGCCGGCGGTGTCGGTCGCCCGGTAGTGCAGCATGTGCATCCCGGCCGTGCTCACCACGATCGGGTTCGTGTACGCGGTGAAGGCCGCCCCGTCCAGCGCGTACTCGATGGTGGCGACACCGGATCCGCTGTCGGTGGCGGTCAGCGTGGCGGTGGCCGTACCGATGTAGTTGCCGTCGCCGTCGCGGTCGCCGGTCAGTGCGGCCGCGACCACCGGCGCGGTGGTGTCCTGCTCCCCCGGCTCGACGATCCGGAACGACACCGAGCCGACGGCGCTGGTGTTGCCGGCCTGGTCGGTGGCGCGGAACTGCACCGCGTGGTCCCCGATCGCGGTCACCCGCACCGGCTCGGTGTACGGCTGGTAGCTGGTGTCGTCGACCTGGTACTCGACGGTCTGGACCCCCGAGCCGGCGTCGGTGGCCGTGACGGTCACCGTGGCCGCGCCGAGGTAGTTGCCGTCCTGGTCCTGGTCGCCCGTCACCGCGGCGGTCACGGTCGGGGCGGTGGTGTCGCCGCCACCGCCGCCCTCGGTGACCACCAGCTCACCGACCATGGAGCTGTGGCCGGGGATCGAGCAGAAGTACCGGTACCGGCCCGGGGTCAGCGTCACTGTCGCCTGGTGCCGACCGTCGTTGGCGTCGAACGGGCTGGCCAGGATGTTGACTGTGACGTCGTGGTTGTAGCCCTCGGTGCTGGTGTCGAAGGTCAGGGTGTGCGGCATTCCGGTGGTGTTGCCGGTGGCCGCGCTGTTCTCCCAGATGATCGTGGTCGCCCCGGCCACCGCGGTGGTCGGCGCGGACTTGTAGCGGGTGATGCTGTCGTCGGCGGTCCAGGTCAACACCTGATCCGCGGCACGGGGGGCGGCGGAGGCGGGCGCCACCGCCCACGGGATCACCGTGAGCAGGAGCGCCGCCAGCGCGGCCGTCAGTCGTCGGGTCATCGTCACTCCTAGAGTTCCCGCGCGCGGACGTTGCGGAACTCGGCCAGGTCGTTGTCACCGTGGTTCTGCAGACCGATGAAGCCGCGGAGGAACTGCCGCAGGTCGGTCGGCGGGTCGCCGGCACGCGAGGACTGCTTGCCGGGCGTGTTGTCGAACTCGTTGATCACCACGCCGTTGCGGATCATCGTGTAGTGCTGCCCGACGGCGCGGATCTCGTAGTCGTTCCACTCGTTCTTCGGCGTCACGCCGGCCTGGGCCAGCGGCACCGGGTCGAAGTTGTAGACCGAGCCGGTCTTCTGCGGCTCACCGGTCTCACCGTCGTAGATCTGGATCTCGTGTCCGCAGTAGATCGCCATCCAGGCGGTCGAGGTGCGGGCCGACCCGATCGTGCCGCAGCTGCCCGGTGGTCGCTGGTCGAGGGGAGTTCGCAGGTCCGGGAACCGGATGAACACTCCGGTGTTGGCCCTGCCGGTGCCCGGCGCGATGTCCCGGAACTGCAGCTTCAGCGAGAAGTCGCCCAGCTCCTTGGTATGCCAGAGCATCCCCAGACCACCGCTGGGCCGCAGCGACCCGTCCGGCTGGATCGCGAACGACCCCGTCGGCGCCTGCTGCCAACCGCGCAGCGACTCGGCGGTGCCGTCGAAGAGCGGCTCGTACCCGGTGTGGCCCTCTCGGCCGATCTCCGACGCGGCGGCCAGGCGGGTGAGGGTGCCCGCTTCGCGGCTGCTGAGCAGGTCGTCGTCCTGCAACGCGCGGGCCACGGCGGTCACGTGCCGGACGAAACCATTGTGGTCGGCCCAGGTGCTCTCGTCGTCGATCAGGTCGTTGGCCGTGCAGCCCTGCCCGACCGTACGACTGGGCACCCCGGTGTCCGTGTCGCCGAGCCACACCGTCGACCTGTCGTCGGGCACCGCGCAACCCACAGTCACAGTGGTCTGCACCGTCTCCTTCTGACCGTCGGCGTACGTGACGGTGAGCTTCGCGGTGTAGGTGCCGACCGTGGCGTACGTGTGCCGGGGGTCCGCCTCGGTCGACGTGGCGCCGTCGCCGAACTCCCAGCGGTGGCTGACGCCGCCGGAGCGGGAGCCGGTGAAGGCGATGGTCAGCGGCTTGTTCTGCACGGCGACCGAGTTCGCCGTCGGCGCCGGGGTGGGGGCCCCGCCGGTGTAGGTGACCCGGATCAGCTTCTGGTTGGCGTGCAGGCTGAAGAACCCGCCGCCGTAGTCGAGCAGGTAGAGCGCGCCGTCCGGGCCGAACTTCGCGTCCATCCAGCTCTGCAACCGGGTGTCACCGTTGCCACCCGGGATGATGGCCCGCAGCGACTCGGCGTACACCGGTGGGGCGGCCTGCGGCACGCCGGCCGGGTCGACGGTGACCGCTACCCGGTTGGCGGCGTTCGACTGGTCGCCGATGAACCACTTGCCGTCCCAGTGCTCCGGCCAGGCCACGCCGCTCTTGGTGTCGACGAGGCTGCGGTGGTACGTCGGGCCGGACATGATGGCCTGCCCGCCGCCGCGCAGGTACGGCTGGGTGTAGGTGGCGTCGGCCGCCACGTAGGTCGGGAGGCCGCTGCCGTCGGTCCGCTTCGGGAACACCGGGCCGCCGCCGTCCGGCGAGTACCAGATCATGTTGTCCCGGGCCGCCGGGATGTCCACCAGTCCGGTGTTACGCGGCGATTCGTTCTTCAGGTTGTCGCAGTCGTACCAGCCGGTCAGCACTGTCGCGTCGGTGGTGCTGCGGTCGCGGTACGGCTGCCGGTTGCCCATGCAGTACGGCCAGCCCTGGTTGCCGGCCGAGGTGATGATGGTGGCCGTCTCGTACTTCGCCGGGCCCAGGGTGGGGCTGGGCGACGAGGCGTCCGGGCCGACCCAGCCGGCGGTCAGCCACTGGTGCACCGGGTCGATCTGGAGGCGGGCGATGTTGCGCACGCCCATCACGTAGATCTCCGGCCGGGTCTTCTCGGTGCCCGGTGGGAACAGGTTGCCCTCCGGGATGGTGTACGTGCCGTCCGGCTCCGGGTGAATCCGGATGATCTTGCCGGCGAGGTCGTTGGTGTTACCTGACGTGCGGCGGGCGTCCTGGAACGAGATCCCCTGGTACTCCTGGGTCCAGTTGTTGCCGGCGTAGCCCTGCGACCCCTCGGAGGAGTTGTTGTCGCCGGAGCCGACGTAGAGGTTGCCCTTGGCGTCGAACGCCATGCCGCCGCCCGCGTGGCAGCAGCTGTGGATCTGCACGGGGAACTGCAACAGGTCCTTGCGGGTGGCCTGGTCGATGGTCTGCGCCTGACTGTCGTAGGTGAACCGGGAGACGGTCCGCTGACCGACCCGCTTCACCCGGTCGACCGAGTCGTGCGGCATCCAGTAGACGTAGAGCCACCCGTTGTCGGCGAACGCGGGGTCGGGCACGATGCCGAGCAGGCCCTCCTCGTTCTTGACCAACTCGGAGCCGCTGCCCCGGTTGCCCATCACCTCCAGGGTGGTGAGCAGCTTGACCTGCTTGGTACGCGGGTCCCAGGAGTGGATGGTGCCGCAGCCCAGGCCGACCTTCGGGTTGTTCCAGTCCGCGATCGGGCCGCTCGGGCAGGCCGCCTTGCCGACGTAGAAGACAGTGCCGTCCGGCGCGATGGTGAGCCCGTGCGGCTCGCCGATCTGGTCCAGCTGCCCGGTCTGGTTGGCGGCGGTGAGTCGCTCCACCTTGTAGTTCGCCGCGATGGTGGCCTGGCAGTCGCCGCGTACGCGACCGGTGGTCCAGTTGAGGGCGCCGGCGAGGTGGGTGCGGAACGCCTCCTCACCGTAGCTGCCCTCGGTGTGGCCCATGCCGGTGTAGAACGACCGGCCGCCGTCGTAGTCGCGGCACCAGGACACCGGGTGGAAGGCGCCGTTGGCGGCCGCCCCCGCGTTGTAGTGCCGTTCCTCGACCTGGGCGAGAGTGTGCACGGTGCCGATCGGGTTCGGGTCCCAGTTCTCCCAGCGGTCGGACCGGGTGAGGGTCATCGGCAGCGACGCCGTGGCCGGGTGCTTGCGGTCCAGGATGTTCACCACTGCGCGGTTCACCGCGGGCGGCTCCGGTGCGGTGGTGCTGCCGGTGAACAGGCGCAGGTCGGCGAGCTGGACCAGCGGCTCACCGCTGTTGGCGGTGACGTTCAGCCGGTACCGCGTGAACTCCTGCGGCGTGGCGATGTCGAACCGGCGGGTCTGGAACCGGTCCGGGAAGGTCTGCCCGGTGCGGCGGTCCAGGTCGGTCCAGCTCTGCCCGTCGGTGGAGCCCTGCAGGGTCCAGTCCTTCGGGTCTCGGCCGGCGGAGTCGTTGGCCGACGTGAGCGCGTACCCGGTGATCCGCTTCGGTGCGCTCAACTCGTACGCCACCCAGGCGGTCGGGGTGCGGACGAGCCACTTCGTGTTGGCGTCGCCGTCGGTCAGCTTCTCCTTGGTCTCGTTGGGCGGGTTCTCGCCGCTGGCGGTTACCCGGGCCACCGGCTCGGCCACCGGGATGGCGCCGGCCGGGCGGGTGCCGATCAGCCCGGTGAACCAGGTGGAGTCGACCTGGGCGCGGGCGGCGTCGGCGATGCCGACGAAGCCGCCGCCGGCCTTGACGTAGCTCTGCAGCGCCGACTCCTGGTCGCGGTTCAGCGCGGCGCCCGTCGCGGAGAGGAAGACCACGCTGCGGTACGCGGACAGCCCGGCCGTGGTGAAGGCACCCGGGTCCGTGGTGGCCGTGACATCGATGTCATGAACGGCACCAAGCTGTTTGATGGTGTCCACCGCGCGAGAAACCGGGTCCTGTTGCTCGGCCACCGGGCCGTGGAACACCAGGACCGCGGTCTTCTGCGGCTGCGCCGCCTGTGGGGCGGCCGCCGTTCGGGGTGCGGCCGCGGCCGCCGTCGTCGTCGCCGGGATCAGTGTCGCGAACGCCGCTACCGCGGCGAGGGTTCGTCGTAAGTTTCTGGTCATGCCCGTCCCCACTTTCGGTTCGGTCAGCTTCCGTGCGTGTGGGTGTGGCCCTGGAACCGGTGGATCGCCTCCTCGGCGCCCGGCGGCATGCTGCCGTCGGCGTTGCGTACCAGGAAGATTCCGGCCATGCCGCCGTCGGAGTGCGTCTGCACGTGGCAGTGGTACATCCACGCGCCGGGTCCGACGCCCTCCCCGGCCAGCACCTGGAAACCGAACGAGCTGCCGGGATTGAGGTCCTTGTTGTCGACCACCAGGCTCGGGTCGCTCGGCCCCTCCAGCATCCCGGTGCGGTTGTCCGCCCAGCGATGCGCGTGCAGGTGGAAGGTGTGGAACAGGTTGCCGTGGCCGATGGCGATCCACTCGACACGCTCGCCCAGGTTCGCCTCGAACATCGGCGTCGCCGGGGCCATCTTGTTGTTGATCATCATGTCGTGGAACACGGCCGTGAACTGCTTCGACGGCAGGATGTCGCCCCGCCGCCGCACGATCAGCGCCCCGTACAGTCCCTTCGCGACACCGCCGGTGCCGTGGTCGGTGCCCATCGCGTGATCGTGGTAGTGCCAGTAGCCGGCGCTGCCCGGCATGTACCGCCGGCCTGCGGCGGCCACCATCTCGTGGGAGCGCCAGACGTACGTCCGCGTCTCGCCGGGATTGTTGAACGAGGCGTTGAACGGGCTGCCGTCGGATTCGGTGCTGTAGTCCACCCCGTGCGGGTGGATGGAGAGCCGCTGGCTTGTGGTGTTGACCAGGGTGATCTCCAGGGTGTCGCCCTCGTACATCTCCAGGATCGGACCCGGAACGGTGGCCTGGCCGGGTGCCAGGCCGTACCCGAACAGGTTGCCGGGCAGCTGCTCAGCGTAGATAGTGATCTTCTTGGTGACGCCCGCGGCGGCCCGCGCGGGGCTGCCTCCGAACGCGGCGCCGATCGCCGGGGCGGACGCGCCCAGCGCTCCGGCGGCGAGCGCTCCGCTGGCGATCAGCGATCTGCGGGACAGGTGGCGGTGGGGGCCGCCAGCGTGATCGTCCATGGGTCTCCGTTCCCAACCGGACGAAGACGCGACGAGGACAGGGTGCATCGACCCGAGCACGGGGGCGGTAGCACGACTGAGGGTGAGGCTCGTCGCGAACTTTGCTCGGAAGGCTCAGAACTTTCGGTGGATGACAGCAACTTATGTAATCCATCGACGAAAGTACAGGTCTGATTGCAAAAAGATTACCTTGACATCACGACGTCCGTCGATTGACATGAAGCTGACACGCAGGCCGTCGACCGACAGGTCCTCGACCGGATCAATCGCGGGCGGACGCCGCCGCGCCGGCATCGGAGCAGCGCACAGAATGACGCCGGGCTGCCGTCGATGAGGCAACCCGGCGCACAGGACGTACCGGAGCGGCCGTCAGAGGTTGTGGCGGTCGTCCGCCGGCAGGATGGGGGCCGGCGGCGGCGCGGGCGACTGGTCCGGCTGACCGAGCTGGGCGACCCGGGTCGGATCGAGGACCCGGGCGAGGAACGCGCGGGTCCGCTCGTGCTTCGGCGCGCCGAGCACCTCCTGCGGCGGCCCCTGCTCGACCACCACCCCACCGTCCATGAAGACGACCCGGTCGGCGACGTCACGGGCGAAGGCCATCTCGTGCGTCACCACCATCATCGTCATGCCGTCCTCGGCCAGTTTGCGCATGACGGTGAGCACGTCGCCGACGAGTTCCGGGTCGAGCGCGGAGGTCGGCTCGTCGAAGAGCATCAGCTTCGGCTCCATCGACAGCGACCTGGCGATCGCCGCCCGTTGCTGCTGACCACCGGAGAGCTGCGCCGGAAAGGCGTCGGCCTTGTCGGTCAGCCCGACCCGCTCCAGGTTGGCCCGCGCGATCCGCTCGGCCTCGGCCCGACCTCGCCGGAGCACTCGCCGCTGGGCGATGGTGAGGTTGTTCAGGACGGTCAGGTGCGGAAACAGGTTGAACGACTGGAAGACCATGCCGATGCCGCGGCGGACCGCGTCGATCTCGACGTCCGGGTCGGTCATCTCGACCCCGTTCACCCAGATCTTGCCGGCCGTCGGCTGCTCCAGCAGGTCGACGCAGCGCAGCAGCGTCGACTTGCCGGAGCCGGACGGCCCGATGACGCAGACCACCTCGCCCTGGCCGACCTCGAAGTCGATGCCCTTGAGCACCTCGAGCGGCCCGAAGGACTTGTGCAGGTCGCGGATCTCGACGGCGGGGCGGGATGGGGTGGTCGTCATGGAGGTCACCGAGCCTTGGCGTAGCGGAGTTCGAGGCGTCGTACCACCTGCGACAGCGGCAGGGTGATCACCAGGTACGCGAGGCCGGCCACCAGCAGCGGTGTCGCGTTCACCCGGTCGTTGAGCATGTCCCGACCGAACTTGGTGATCTCGATGGTCTGCGCCGTCACACCCAGCACGTAGGCGAGCGACGAGTCCTTGGTGAGCAGGATGAGCTCGTTCGTCAGCGGTGGGATCACGATCCGGAACGCCTGCGGGATGACGATCGTGCGCATGGCGGTGAAGTGCGACATGCCGAGGGTCCGCGCCGCCTCCATCTGCCCCTTCGGCACGGCCTGGATGCCGGCCCGGATGGTCTCCGCCATGTACGCCGCGGCGGTCAACCCGAGGCCGATCGCGATCGAACCGAACACCCCTCCCGGAATCTCACGCTCCGGAAAGGCGATCGGGATGCCGTACCCGACGAGGAAGAGCACCAGCAGCGCGGGCAGACCCCGGAACAGCTCGATGTACGCCGTCGCCACCCAGCGGTACGGGGCCACCCGGGACAGCCGCATCAGCGCCAGGATGGTGCCGAACACGAGGCCGAAGGCGAACGCGCCAAGCGTGTAGAGGACTGTGTTGCGCAGCGCGACCGTGATGATCGTCGGGAACATCGACTTGATGATGTCGACGCGGAAGAACGCGTCGGCCAGCCTGTCCCAGTCCGCGGCGACGAGCACCGTGGCGATGATGGCGATGAAGACCAGGTACTGGAGCCCGAGGGACAGCCGCTCCCGCTGGCGGCGTCGCAGCTTCACGTTCGCTCGTTGCCTTCCCGGAGGTTACCGACGTCGGAGGGCGCGCGGGACGCGCGCCCTCCGGTACTGCGCGGTGTTCAGGCGCTCGGCCGCTTGCCGATCCACTTCTCGTAGATCGTGTTGTAGGTGCCGTCCTGCTTGGCCTTGGCCAGCACCTCGTTGATCTTCTTGAGCAGCTCCGGGTTGGCGTCCTTCTTCACGGGGAAGCCGTACTGCTCGCCGGTGTCGAACTCGGCGGCCACCTCGAACCCGCCCGGGTTCTTCTTCAGGTACTCGGTCCAGACCGGCAGGTCGTTGATGGCGGCCTCGACCTGGCCGTTGGCGACGGCCTGCTGCAGGGCGGCGAGGTCCTCGAACTCGACGAGCTTCAGGCCCTTCTCCGCCTCGAGCTTCTTGGCGTAGTCACGACCCGTGGTGGCCGCCTGGACGCCGAGCTTCTTGCCCTTGAGGTCGTCGAGCGACTTGTACGTCTTGCCGGTCTTCACCAGCATCGCCTGGGTGGCGTCGAAGTAGGGATCGGAGAAGTCGATCACCTTCTTCCGCTCGTCGGTGATCGTCATGCCGGCGGCGGCCGCGTCGCACTTGCCGGTGTTGAGGTCCTGGCCGGACTTGATCCCCTCGAACGGGGTGTCGATGATCGTCTGCTCGACGCCCAGCTCCTTGGCGACCAGATCCATGATCTCGACGTCGAAGCCGGTCACCTTGCCGCTGGCGTCCTTGGACTGGAACGGCGGGTACGGCAGGTGGGTGCAGACGGTCAGCTTGCCCGCCGCGACCAGCTTGACGCCGCTCGCCTGGACCTCACTGTCGTCCTTCTTCGCGCAACCCGCGGTCAGCGCGAGGGCGGCGACGGCCACGACGAGGCCGGCCTGACGGACGGCGCTTGGGAACCTCACGGCTGTGTCCCTCCGATTCGGCTTCCATTGCATAGAAAGCCAATCTGGTTCATAGACTTTGCGATAAGCGACCGTACCCGATTCGGCGCGCCGTCCCCAGATCACGCCGCGACCGCTCGACCGACACGGCACACCGGCCCCTGACGGCAAACCCGACACAAGCGCAGCAAAGGTTCTCAGCCACCGGTTCCCTCGGCCGCCCCGTCCGGGGTGAGGGCCCCTCCGTGCGGGTCTGTGTCCAGGAACACGTGTTGGTGGCCCTGGCCGGCGTCGACGCTGATCTGGTCGAGCTGGGTCGCCGCGACCGACCAGATCGTCGCGGCCTCGGCCGCCTGCCGCGCGGTGACGTCCAGCAGGGCCGCACGCTGCGCGGCCGGCACGCCGGCGGCCAGCGCGTAGGCGTCGACGGCCAGCGACGCCTGCTGGACCGCTCCGCGCAGACCTCCGCGGGCCACGTTGGTGGCGGTGGTTCCCGAGGGCGGGTCGGCGAACGGCTCGGCCGCCTGCCGCATGACCTCCTGCCACTGGCGCGCCTTCGCCGCGTCCGGCGCACCTCCGCCGGTCGTCTCCGTCTTGATGGCGGCCAGGACCGGGGCGACCTGGTCGCGAACACGGCGGGCCGTCCCGATCAGCTCCGTGATCTGCTGGGCGTCCCGCTTCGCGTCCGCCTCCTTGATGTTGGCGATGGCCGCCTCGGTGGCGTCCGGACGGCCCAGCTGGTAACCGACCAACCCACCCAGCAGCGCGGTGACCAGTGCGATGGCGCCCGCCACGGCCGCGAAACGCGCTGTACGGCCACGCCGCACATCGGCCTTGTCCAACAGGTAGGAGGGTCGGCCGGTGCGGCGCGCCATCGCATCTCCTCACATCGATGGTCTGGGGGCCACAGGGTAGCTGTCCTTCCGGACGTCCGTCGATAGTTCCGACCGGCTCACCAGCTGCCGGCCTCGCCCGCTCCTCCGGTGGCGACTTATACGCTTTGAGCGTTTTGTCCGCTTTTGGTGCTTATCGTGTTCCTTGCGCCGCTGGCACCGGCCCACGACAACCAACCGCGTTGCACCGAGGAGGACAAGTTGAGTGAACCGACAGGGATGGCAATGGAGAGATCGAGCAGTCGAGGCCGCCGACGCAAGCTGAAGGCCATCCTGGCCGGAGGGATCGTCCTCGGCCTCGGAGCGACGATCACCCTCGCCGCCTGGAACGACTCGGAGTACGCCACGGGCACGTTCACGGCGGGCACGTTCAGCATGGAGGGCAGCACGAACGGCACCACCTACGCCGAGCACCCCACCGCCGGCACGGCGGCCGCGTTGACCTTCAGCACCGGCTTCGACGACATCAGCCCGGGTGACGTGGTCGCGGCACCATTCGCCGTTCGCCTGACCGCGGCCACGACGTACGACGCGACGGTCACGGTGGCGTCGGCGACCCCCGCTCCGCCCGCCTTCGTCGGCCTCACCTACGGGATCGCGACCGTCCCGGCCTTCGCCGACTGCAGTGCGACACCCACCACCCCGACCTGGATCGTGGCGCAGGGCACCCCGCTCAACTCGGTGGCCGGTGCCGTGCCGTTCAACCTCACGCAGGGCACCCCTCCCACGACGCCTGGCGCTGCGGTGAACCTCTGCTTCGTCGTGACGGCGGGCGGCACTCTGGTGCAGGGCACGTCGGTCACGGAAACCTGGCAGCTCCTGGCCGAGTCCGTCTAGGTGGTGGCCGTGGTCAACCGTCGGAAGCCGGCCGGGACACCACGGCTTCGCCGGACCCGTGCCGTACTCGCTGGCGCCCTCGTTCTCGGCCTGGGAACGACGTCCACGCTCGCCGCGTGGACCGACAGCGAGTACGGCACCGGGTCGTTCGGCGCAAGCGTCTTCGGCACCGAGTCGCAGACCGCCTCCAGTAGTTGGGCCAGCCACACCCCGGTGGCGAACGCCGCGACGCTGGCGTTCAACGCGACGGCGATGTCCCCAACGGTGTCGTTCTTCGCCTTCATCGACATCCGCACGACCTCGACGACGAACGTCGGTGGGACGGTCGCGCTGACGAGTTCGTCGAACAACTCCGGTGCCCTGCTGCCCGCCCTCGAATACCGGGCGGTGCGGACCGCCACCACCAGCACCACGTGTGCCGCCGCCGCCTTCACCGGTTCACCCACCTGGATCGTCGGGCCCAGTTACTCGGCCGTCACCGCGGTTCCCGGCTCGCCGGTCTCGTCGACCATCACCGTGCCGGCCGGCGCGACGCCGCAGCTGCGGTTCTGCTTCGAGGTCCGGGTCCAGTCCGGCGCCAGCAACGCGTACCAGGGCACGACCGGGGTCGTCACCTGGGAATTCACTGCCACATCTACGTAAGGATCTTCAGATGGCGGGACGCGCACGTCGACGGCAAGGCACTCTCGCCCGGGTCGGCGACCTCGTGCTGACAGTGCTCGCCATCGGTGGGACGGCGTGCGTTGTCCTCGTCCCGCTGGCGTTCTTCTTCGACATCTCGCTCATCCTGTTCAAGACCGGGTCGATGAGTCCGACCATTCCCGCCGGGTCACTGGCCGTGGTGCGGGAGATCCCCGCGTCCGAGGTCGATGTGGGAGACGTCGTCACCGTCGACCGCACGCCGCTGCCACCGATCACCCACCGGGTCGTCGACATCGCCAACGGCGGCGGTCCCTATCGCCTGCTCACCCTGCGGGGGGACGCGAACGAGTCCAACGACGCCGCACCACACGCGGTGAGCCACGTACGGCTCGTGGAGTGGTCGGTGCCCAGGCTCGGGTACGCGGTGCGGGCCGTGTCGAACGTGTACGCCACGAGCCTGATCACGATCGGGGCCGCCGCGATCGTCACCTGGGCGTTCTGGCCGCGCGGGGGCGAGCCGCGGTCGCGACGCAGGACGTGGCGCGGTCGGCGGCCGGGCTTGCCCGCGCCGGACGAAGCGGGGACAGAGCCTGAGGTCGACACTCAGCCGAGCCGCTCCGGAGCGGGTGGCGACTCGACCCTGGGGCGCATGTTCGTCGTGTTGGCGGTGCTGCCGGGCGTCGCCGCCGGGGTGCTGGCGACGCCCGGCCAGGCACGCGCGGACACCACCGAGGAGGTCGTTCGAAGCAGATACCTCACCCTGGTCTCGATCGGCGACACCGATCGCATGACGAACCTGGCGCCGGACCAGCCCGTGCCCTGGGAGGTGGGTGTCTCGGCACATGCGAAGCAGCCCGGGGTGGTCACCATCTCGCTGTCGGCGCTGGGCCCCCTCACCGTCCGTCCGGACGGACTGCAGGTGATGGTCGCCATCTGCGCCATGCGGTGGGTGCGGGGTGCCTGCCCCACCGGCCAGGGTGAGCAGGTTCTCGCCGACGGTCCGGCCACCAGACTGGCCGCACACCCGATCACCATCAGCTCGATGCGCTCCGACCAGCAGCGTTGGGTGCTCGTCACCGCGAGCCTGCTCGCCAACTCGGTGGCCTCGGGATCGGCGGACCTGATCGTCACGGCGACCGGATTCGGCGACAGCGCATCGGCGGGCGGCACGGTCGGCCCGCTCCCGAGCACCGGAACCAACCTGTGGACACCTGTGCTCGCCGGTGGCGGTGCGCTCTTCACCGGCCTGCTGCTCATGCTCGCCACGCGCCGGCACCGGATCAGAGTGCGGCAGCCGTGAGGCGTCCGCGGCTCACGGCCCTGCCAGCCGGCGAGCTGGCCCGGGGCGTTCGGCGGCGCTGGCTCGCGAGCGCTGTCGCCCTGCTGCTCGTCAGCACCGTCGTGCTCGCACCACCACAGTCGACACTGGCCGCCTGGACCGACACCGAGTACGGCAGAGGTTCCCTCCAGGCCGGCACGGTCAACCCACCGACCAACCTGCAGTGCACCGCGGGCTTGGCCACCCCGCCGACCTTCACCTGGACCCTGCCGGTCGGCGGCCTGACCCGCAGCGGCTTCACGTGGTCGCTGTCCGGGGGCTTCACCGGTGGCGGAACTCTCGGCGCCAGCGCCACGTCGGTCACCATCGCCGGCGGTTTGCTGGGCATCGGAACCGGCACCTTCAGCCTGGTGGCGAACGGCCCTGGCGGCTGGACGTCGACGCCCGTCACCGGCACGGTGGGCATGCTGACGGCAGTGATCTACACCTGCAGCGTGCCCTAGACGGGGTAACTCCACTCGGCCAGCGGCTTCTCCAGCACCCGTTCGATCGCGGCGAGCTGCGCCGGGCTGAGTTCGTACCGGTAGGCCTCCGCCCGACCCACTGTGAAGTCGTACCGCGAGAAGCCCTTCTCGAAGGCGCTCGACCAGCTCAGGCCGAGGAAGTCGAGCATCCGTCCGACCTGCTCGCGCGGCTGCTCGACCAGGTCCTCGTAGCGTACGTCCAGCCACTGGTCGGCCGGGTGCCGCAGCCGAGCCTGCGCGAAGGCGTCCATCAGCATCTTCCAGCCCAGCGCGGCGAGCACCGGGAACGAGCGAGCGGACTCGACCCACTCCTCCCGCAGATCGGTGGGGAGCGGCCCGTAGATCCAGTTCTCCGGCCCGCGCCAGCCGTCCCACCAACCCATCTGGAGCCACGAGTTGGCCACCGCCCGGCCGTCACGCACCACGTTGACCACCCGCAGATCCGGGTACGCGGCGTGCAGCAGACCGGTCCGTGGCCACCCGGTCACGTGCTGCACCAACTGCTGACAGCCCTGCCGCGCGATCCGCTCGTCGAAGAAGGTCCGCAGCCGTCGGGCCACGAACGGCGTCAGGTCCTCGGCCACCAGGTCCCGGCACGGTCGGGAGAAGCCGGCCAGCACCTGACGGTCGAGCAGGTGGTACGCCTCCGACGGCGCCACCCGGAGCCGGCCCCGCTCCAGCAACCGTCGACTGTGTCGCAGCGAGGTCATCCCCGCCGGGCGCGGCGCCGAGCGTCGGTAGAGGGCGCCGTTGAACCTGCCCTTGGGGTTGAGCCGCGCGAGTTTGTCGTCCAGGCCGGAGACGAAGCCGACTGCGGGGTGCCGGGAGAGCAGTTCCTGGACCAGGGTCGAACCGCAGCGACCGGTGCCCACCACCAGTGAGAGCATCGTTCAGCCTTCCTGCCGGGTGGCGGGTGACGGGGCGACGACCGGGTCCGCGGCGAGGCGGGCGGCCGGAGGGGTGGCCGCCGGGCGGCGCATCGGGTAACCGAACCGGGTCAGGGCCACGGCGGTCAGCCCGGTCACCACGGCGTACGCGCGGGTGGGGAGCCCGGTCAGCCACTCGGTGTCGGCGACCACGTCGACCAGCCCGGTGCGGTGCCGCGACGGATTGCCTGCCACCGAGTGGGTGGGGGTGAGCCGCACCGTGGCGGGTGTCGGGAACGGAAGCTCGTCGGGTGTCGCGCCGACGAAGCCGGCGATCCGGGCGGTGGTGCCGGCCGGGTCGGCCACGAAGTCCTCGTACCGCACCCGCAGGTAGCGGCCCGGCGTGCGACGGCGGCCACCCCACAGTCGAACGGTCGCACTGTTCCAGACCAGCCAGAGCAGCGCGGCCTTGCCGACGGGTGGGCGGCTCATCAGCCGGTCGTCGGCGCGCCCGTCCAGCGGGCGTCGGCGACGCCAGGAGTACGCGGTCGCGCGCGGGTCGCGCACCACGTGCAGGACGTACAGGTCGATGCCGGGCAGGCTGCCGAGCAGGGCGCCGTACAGCGGCAGCTTGGAGGAGTCGACGATGATGCCGTCCGACCGGCCGGCCAGGGCGTGTTCGGCGATCGAGGCGTAGAGCCGGGCCAGGTGCGTGTCGTCGGGGTGGCCCACGACCGGCGGCTGCCCCCGACGCTGGCGGCGCAGCAGTGCGGGCAGCCCCCGCAGCCGCAGCCGTCCGGCCAACCGGGCGGCGATCCCGGCCGGGTCGGCGTCGGTCAGGTCGGCGCGTACGCGGGTCCAGAGCGAACAGTCCGTCACCGGGGAACCGCAGCCGCAGGGCCGGTTCTCCAGGATGCCGCGCCGCCACAGGTACCGCAGCTCGCCCGCCGCGAAGAAGCCCGGCAACTGTCCCAGGACCGTGGTCACCAGCGTGCTGCCGCTGCGACCACTGCCGGCGAGGTAGAGCACCCGCACCTGGCTCACCGGGCCGCTCCCCCACCGGCTGCGGCCCGGTCGGCCCGCCGCGGCGACGCCAGCGCCTCGGCGGCCTCCGCGTACAACCCGCGGATCCGGTCCAGGTGCCCCTCCGGAGCGAACTGAGCGGCGATCTTCGCCCGGCCGGACCGGCCCATCAGGTACGCCCGCTGAGGGTCGGCCAGGATGTCGTTCAGCGCGTCGCCGAGGGCCGTGGGCTGGTCGGCGGCGACGATGCGGCCGTCCACCTCGGGCTCGACCAGCTCGGGCAGCCCACCCAGGTCGGTGGCGACCACCGGCACACCGCAGGCGAACGCCTCCAGCACCGCCATCGGTTGGTTCTCGTGCCAGCGTGACGGGACGGCGACCACCGCCGCCGACCGGATCAGCTCGTGCAGGCGCGGCTTGTCGAGACGTCCGTGGAACCGGACCCGGCCGGGCACCCGCCGCGCGGCGAGCGCCTCCAGCTCCGGGCGGGCCGGGCCGTCTCCGGCGACGTCCACGCTGACCCCGTGCGGCAGCGCGGCGGCCGCCTCGATCAGCACGTCGACACCCTTCTCCGCCGCCAGCCGGCCGGCGAAGACGACACCGCCGCCGGGCGTCTGCTTGGCCGCGACGCCGGTCAGGTCGACGAAGTGGTTGACCACCCGCAACCGGTCCGGGTAGACGCCCGCGCGGCGCATCACGTCGGCCAGGAAGTTGCTCGGGCTGACGAAGAGCTGCACCGGGTCGTACGCGTTGAGCTGTCGGTGCAACCAGGACTCGACCGCGAGCAGTCCGCTGCGGGACAGCGATCCGTCCTTGCAGCGGCGGCGCGCCGCCTGCAAGGGACCACCTGTGACGCACGCCTGGCAGGGACGGCCCCGGTCCAGCAGTTGGTAGCTGGGGCAGGCGAGCTTGTAGTCGTGCATGGTCAGCACACACGGCACACCGGCCGCGCGGGCCGCGGCGAGCACCGACGGGGAGAGCTGGTGGTAGACGTTGTGCAGGTGCAGCACGTCCGGCCGAAAGTCGTCGATCACCCGGGCCAGCCCGCGGCGGCTCGTCGGTGACCACAGCATTCGGCCGACGGCCACCGCACGGGGCCGCAGCCCGCTCGGCGCCGGCTCCAACTCCACTTCGGACGGGAACCGCGCGGCGTACGGCAGTGGCGACTCGTTCTCCGGGTGGCTCATCCCGAAGTAGGCGACCGTGTCGCCGGCAGCCCGTTGCAGGTCGGCGAGGTCGAGCAGATACCCCTCGGCGCCGCCACGGCGGTAGAGGAACTTGTTCACATGCAGCACGCGCATCGACTCGGCCTGCTCACGTCGATCGGGCGAACCGGGCCCGGAGGTGATGACCGGGGTCTGCCCGCCCCGGCCACGGCTCACGGTATGCAGGGCTGGTCGGCGAGTCCAGCTCACGTTTGGCATGTGGCTGAACGGGTGATCTTCGTCTGCCCGTGCGGTCCGTGGCCTGGCTTCCCGCCATGATCTCCCGATAGCCTGGCTGCCGCCGGTCGCACCCGCTCTCCACTGGGCCGGGCCGGTGCCCGACGAGGAGGACCCGTGGCAGCCGACGACGAGGTCTCCGCGCTCGCGTACACCGCCCGCAGGGTCGGGCGGCATCTGCGCTGGGCGCGTACCGAGGGAATCGGACGGTTGATCGAGGAGGACCGCCTCAACCCGGTCGACCGGATCGGCACGGCCCTGGCGAAGCGACGCTGGCGACGGCGGGCCGGCCGGGCGCCCGGCTCGGCGGTGCCGGTCTACCTCGTCGGTCTGCAACGCTCCGGCACGAACATGCTGGTCCGGGGCCTGGACGCCGCACCCGAGGTCGAGGTCCGCAACGAGAACGACAGCACCCTCTTCCACCGCTTCCAGCTCCGCCCGGACGCCGTGCTCACCGCCACCGTGCAGCGCAGCCGTCACGCGTACGTCCTGGTCAAGCCGCTCTGCGAGAGCCACCGCGTGGACGAGTTGCTGGCCCTGCCGGGGCTGACGCCCGGGCGGGCGCTCTGGGTCCACCGTGATGTCGACGACCGGGCCCGTTCCGAGGTCGCCAAGTTCGGCGACGCCAACCTCCAGGCCCTGCGGGCGATCGCCGACGGCAGCATCGGCCGACGGTGGCAGGGGCAGCGCCTCGACGCCGACACCGTCGAGCTGATCCGGGCCCACGACCCGCAGCGGTTGGATCCGCACAGCGGCGCGGCGCTGTTCTGGTACGTCCGCAACTCGCTGGTCTTCCAGCTCGGCCTGGACCGGCGGGCCGACGTGCTGCTCTGCCGCTACGACAGCCTGGTCGCGGACCCCGCCGCGCAGCTCCGGCGGCTCTGCGCCTTTCTCGACTTCCCCTACCATCCCCGGCTGCACGCGCACATCGCCAGGCGCGAGTCGCACGGCGCGGTGGGCCACCGGCGGCTACCGATCGATCCGCGCGTCCGGGCTCGCTGCGACGACCTGACCGACCGACTCGACCGCGCAGCGGCCGACGCCCGATCCGAGACGACGAAGGCGGTCGACAGTGGCTGAGACCGGAACCCGTACCGCGCCGATCTTCCTGGTCGGGTGCCAGCGGTCCGGCACCACGATGGTGCGTCTCGTCCTGGACTCGCACTCACGGATCAGCTGCGGCCCGGAGACCCGGTTCCTGCCCGACCTGCGACGGATCGTCGGCCGGGACTGGGAACGGCTGGCCCGCTTCGGCTTTCCCCGGGAGGACTGGCTGCGCCGGATCCGGGACTTCTTCGGTGGCGTGCACGCCGACTACGCCGCGGCGCGGGGCAAGACCCGGTGGGCCGACAAGACCCCGCTGTACGCGATGTCGCTCGACTTCGTCACCGAGGTCTTCCCGGACGCCCAGATCGTGCACCTCATCCGGGACGGACGCGACGTGGTGGTGTCCCACCGCAAACGGTTCGGCTACTGGTCCGCGGTGAAGTGCGTGGTGAAATGGCCGCGCTACATCCGCGCCGCGCGGGCGGTCGGCGCCACCCTGCCGGCGGACCGCTACTACGAGCTGCGGTACGAACAGGCGGTCGGCGAGCCGGAGAAGGCGATGCGGGGCCTCTTCGAGTTCCTCGGCGAGCCGTGGGAGGACGGCATCCTCGACTACGACAGCAAGCAGCACGACGTGGCGCAGAAGTACACCACCGAGGCGGAGCGACGACGGGCGGCGGTGGGCGACACCGCGCCGATCTACGGCTCCCGGGTGGGCAGCTACCGTCGCGAGCTCGACCCGTTCCTGCGCCTTCTGGTCTGGGTCTTCTCCGGGCCGACCCTGCGCGCCCTGGGCTACCGGTGACCCGCCCGTTCCGGCTGCGCGCGGTCGCCGCCGCCGTCGCCGCCACGCTCCTGCTCACCGCCGGCTGCACCGCCCGCGACGACGACCCGCCGCCGGCCGCCACCCCCTCCGCGACGACGACACCCGCAGCCACCGGCACCGTCGGCGGGGCGCGCAACCCGTTCGGCGCGCACTGGGACTGGTCGCGGTACCAGCAGTTCTCGCCGTACCTGCGCCAACTCGCCGGTTCGGCGACGTACGAGGAGATCTCCTGGTGCGAGATCGAACGGGCACCGGGGCAGACGGACTGGGCCGGGTTGGACGAGATCGCCACCCGCAGCCGGGAGCTGGGCATCACCCTGCACCTGAAGATCCGTACCGGGGTGTGCTGGGCGACCGGTGGCACCGCCCGCCACACCCGGGGCGCGGCGAACAAGACCGAGTCGGCGATGCCCACCGACCTCGCCGCGTACCAGCGGTTCGTCCGCTCGGTGGTGCAGCGCTACGGGCCGTACGGGGTGCGGGAGTACGCCATCGAGAACGAGGTCAACGCGCCGAGTTACTGGGCCGGCAGCCCCGAGGAGTACGCGCGGCTGGTCCGGGCCGCCGCCGAGACGATCCGCGCGACCGACCCGAAGGCGCTGGTCGTCGACTCCGGCATCAGCAGCGTCGCGTACGGCATGGGTGTCGCCGACCGGCTGGTGCGCGCCGGTCGGGTGCCCGAGGCCCTCGCCGCCTACCAGGCGTACTTCCAACGCCGGGTCGGCACCCGGGGGCAGCAGATCCCGGTGGTGACCGGGGAGGCGCAGCTCCGCAGGGCGCTCGGCACCGAGACCAACAGTCGAAGCCTGCGCTTCCTGGCGGTGACCGAGTCGCTGCTGACCGACCGCACCGTCGACGTCCGGCAGGTGCACTTCTACGAGCACTTCAGCGGGGTGGCGTCGCTGCTGGACTACCTCCGCGCGACCACACCGGCGGGCACCCCGATCCAGGCGTGGGAGGTCGGGCAGTTCTGGCGCGACGGCGAAGGTGACCCGGCCAGCCGGGCGGCGGAGATGGTCAAGACGGTCACCCTGCTGGCCGCCGGCGGGATCGGCGAGGTCAGTTGGCTGCCGTTGGCGTACAACCCGAACAACGCGGCCGGCAGCGAGGTCCGCTACGGCCTGCTCGACCCGGACGGCACCGAACGCGAGGCCGGCCGGATGCTGGCCGCCCTGGCCGACGCGGCCCGGGACGCCACGGTCACCCCGTTGCCCGCCTCGGTGGCCGCCAGGCTGAACGGGGTCGCGTTCGTCAGCGGTGGGCAGAGCACGCTTGTGCTCTGGTCGGCGTCGAACACGCCGGTGACCGTGCCGGCGGCCCCCGGCGGGCGGACCGGCGCGGTGGGTTCCCCGCTGCGCGCGGCCGGTGGCGGCACCACAGTGACCGACGTCCCCGTGCTGCTCCGCGCCGACCAGCCGGTGGACCGGATCCTCGCCGCCGTCGGCTAACGAACCGACCAGGGATCGGGCCAGTCGAGCAGGGTGGCCAGGCGGGCGTTGTGTGGCGCGAAGTGCGCGCGCAGACGCTCCCGCAGGGCCGGGGTGAGCTGCGAGACGCCGTGGTCGACGCGACGGGTGTGCCGGGTGAACGCCTCGGGCGTGAAGGCCGGCAGACCGACGAAGCGCAGGATGTCGCCGTACGTGCCCGCCGGGTCGGCGTGCAGGTCTTCGGTACGGGCGACGTGGATCCGCTCACGCGGAACCTGCGCGAACCACCTGTCCAGCTGCTCGGCGTAGCGGCCCCGGGCCGCGTACGAGTGGTTGCGTAACGCCCGGTGGGCGGCGCTGGTGTCCGGGCCGCCGCGCGTCGCCCGGGCCAGCCGCTCCTCCTCCGCGTCGAGGGCGTCGGCGAAGGAGAGCGGCTCGGCGCCGTACGAGCGGGTGTGCAGGTAGTGCGAGTACGCCCGCTGCACCGGGTCACGCAGCAGGACGACGAAGCGGGCCTGCGGCAGGGTCGCCGCGACCCGGGCCGGCACGCTCGGATGGAACAGGTAGTAGGGGCTCGCCTCGAACGTCCGCTCGCCCGGGGCGAGACGCGGGAAGTGCCCTCGGTACCACCGCGCTCCCCGACCGTGGTGGACGCTGAAGTACTGCAACTCCTTGCCGCTGGCCGTCCGTACCCGGGGATGCGCGGCGAGGTGGTGGTACAGCGACGTGGTGCCGCAGCGCTGCCCACCGATCACCAGGAAGTCGGGCAGCGGACCGGGCTCGCCCGGTCGCGCCGCGCGCCCCCACGCCCGCGCCGCGCGTACCCCACGGCGCAGCCGGTCGGTGACCTGACGCCGCGCGACGCCGGTCACGAGCGCACCCCGCTGCCCACGACGACATCGGCTCCGCCGTCGGCGGCGGCGCGTCGACCACCTCGGCGGGTCACCGAGCGCAACACCATGACGTCCTCCCGACTGAGCCCGAGGGCGAGCACGGCGGCGAGGTACGCCGCCCCGATCGCGGCCAGACCGACCACGAGCTGCGCGGTCCAGCCCTCGACCAGCCAGCGCACCCCGAACCCGACGCCCAACGCGACCAGCGCGGCGACCAGGCCCTTGACCATGCCCACCGTGACCGGCACGGTGTGCACCCGCGCGCGCACCTGCCAGACCCGGGCGATGTTCACCGCCGCCAACGAGACCGCCCAGGCCACCGCCGCGCCGAGGATGCCGTACGCCGGGATGAGCCAGAGGTTGAGCAGGACGTTGAGCAGCAGGGCGGCGAGGTTGTCCGCCATGTTGACCGAGACCCGGCCGGACATGTTCAGCAACGTCCCGCAGGGCCCGGTCGCGGCGTTGACGAGCTGACCGAGCGCCAGCACGACAGTCACCGCCGCGCCGCCGGCCAGACCCGGCCCGCCGACCAGCCGCAGCAACTGCTCCGGGAAGACCAGCAACGCCACGAAGGCCGGCAGCGACAGCCGGAGCACCCAACCGGTCGCGACCCGGTAGATCCGGCGTACCTCGTCGAGTCGGCCCTGGTGGTAGAGGTGTGCCAGGTGCGGACCGAACGACGCGTTGACAGGTGCCAGCACGAACACCGCGATAGTGACCAGCCGGGTCGCCACGTGGTAGACGCCGATCGCGTCGGGACCGTAGTCGAAGAAGCCGAGCAGCAGCGCGTCCACCCAGATCAGCCCGGTGGACGACAGCGAGGAGACCCAGCTGACAGTGGAGAACCGGAACAGCTCGCCGGGCCGGTACGCGGGCCGGGCGGCGGGCACCCGGCGCACCATCCGGGCGAGCGCCACCAGGGCGAACGCGGCGGCGCTCCAACTCGCCGCCACCAGCGCCCAGAACGCGCCGGTCAGGCCCGTCCCGAGGGCGAGCGCCAGCGCGGTGAGCACCAGCCGGGCGGCCGGCTCGTAGACCTGACCGATGAGCGCGTACGCCCGTTGCGTGCGCCAACCCCGGGTGGCCGCGAGCGCGGCCTCGCAGACGGTGGCGGCGGGCAGACACAGCGCCACCAACCGCAGCCCGATGGTGAGCTGCGGGTCGTGCAGGGCGTCGGCGAGCCACGGCGCGCCGACCGCCAGACCGAGGGCGATCACTGTGGACGCCACGGCCGAGATGCCGACCCCGAGCCGGATCGCGCCCCGGAGGGCGGCCGGCTCGTCGTCGGCGAGATGCACCGCCACGAACCGGGTCAGCCCGGCCCGGAAGCCGGAGAGCGAGAGCAGCCCCAGCAGCGACAGGACGGCGTAGACCTGGGCGTACCGGCCGAGTTCGCGTACCCCCAGGGCCCGGGCCAGCAACAGCATGACCAGGAAGAGCGCCACCTGGCTGAGCACGGCGCTGGCCAGGTTCAGCACACCGCCGCGTGCCATGCCGCGTACCTGCTGGTCGCCGGCCTCCGGCGCGGCCGGCGACCGGCCGGTCACCCCGCCCACCCGGCAGCCCGCTCTCCGACGGTCACGGCCGTGCCGCGGTCACGGTCTCCGCCGGCACCGAGGGGGCCGCGGTGGTCGCCGCCGGGGTCGCCGGGCGGGCGGCGGCACGACCCCGCGAGAGCAGTTCGAGTACGCCCACCAGCAGCACGCCGAGCAGCAGACCCGCGCCGCCCACCGGCAGGGCGGTGCGCACCAGCTCCGTCATCCGGCTCACCTCGTGCGCCTCGCCGATGCTTGTCACCTGCTTCGGGTCGGCCGCCTGGGCCTGCGCCCGCGCCGCCTGCAACCCCTCCCGGGCCTGGGACAGGGCGTTGGTAGCCGCGTCCCGCTGGGCGATCAGGGCCTGGTAGTCGGGGAGCTTCGGCCCCAGATCGTCGAGCTTCTTCTGAGCGGCGGTGATCGCGGCGGTCGCCGCGTCGACACCTCGGCCGTTGCCGACCGCCTGCATGGAGAGCTGCTGCTGGCGAAGGCTGGTCAGCTCGCCCAGCGTCGCCTGGTAGATCCGGTCCGGCTGGGAGACCTTGTTCGCCTTCTCCCACTCCCCGATCGCCCTGGTCGCCGCGGTGACGTCGGCGTTGGCCGCCTCGACCTCGCCGGTGGCGATGCCCACCTGGGAGGAGAAGAGGAAGGCCAACGCCCGGGTGGTGGTCGCGGTCAGCACCGGCCCGACAGTCGCCCGGTCACCGGCGGTGTACGTCACCTCCAACTGGCTGCTGGCGCCGACCTGGGTGATGGCGAGCCCGTCGCGCAGCCGCTCCGGCGACACCCCGGTGTCACCTGCCACGTCGGCGAGGACCCGGGGCGAGGTGACCGCCGCGCCGAACGCCGCGACGAACTGGTTCGCCGCCTGCGTGCCCGTGTACTGCGTTCCGGCCGCACCGCCCACCAGCGCCGGCGCGGCCACGTACGCGGTTCCGCTGAACTGCTGTGGCGCGAGCAGGACGATGGCGGCCGCGGCGCCGGTGGCGAGCACCGGCACGCCCACGAGTACCCAGAGGCGCCGCCGGGCGACCCGCAGGTAGTCGACGATCTCCACTTTTTCCCCAATGCTGTCGTTCAGTCAAACCGGGACGGACGTGCGTCGTGGCTGCTCGCCGGTCAGGTTCGGGGCCGGTTGGCGGGCGATCGCGCTGGCCGCCGCGGCGAACGCGACGAAGTACCAGAGGGTGACCACGTTGGAAATGACGTTGGAGGCGGCGCTGACCGCCACGAAGGCTGCGGCGCAGCCGGTGAACCCGACCGCGACACCACGTTCGAAGCTGCCCGGAGGCGCCCGCCGCAGCGCGGTCCGCGCGGTGTGCAGGAAGGCGACGAGCATCAGCAGGTACGCCCCGAGGCCGAGCAGACCGGTCTCCACGTACGCCCGCAGGAAGTCGTTGTGCGGCTTCTTCGCCTCGTCGGTCTCGCGCTGGGTCATGTTCGGGCCGATGCCGGTCACCGGGTTCCGGTCGGCGAGCGTGACGATCTCGGTCCAGTAGCCGATCCGCCACGCCAGGGTGTTTCCGGTCGGGTCGCCGCCCACCGCGCGCGACGTACCGAGTTGGGCGAACCGCTCACCGACGGCGGGCACCAGGGCCACCCCGGCGACCGCCACCACGCAGAGGGTGACGAGCATCCGCTTGCTGCGATGCAGCGCCGCGACCACCACCAGGCCGATCGCCGCGCCGAGCAGGGCGCTGCGGGTATTGGTGAGCAGCAGGAACAGCAGCGAGAGCGCGAGCAGCACCCCGAGTGACGCCCGCAGTCGACGGCCCAGGAAGCGGTACACCGCGAACCCGAAGATCACCATGAACATCAGGTAGCGACCGAACGTGGTCGACTGACTGAACGTGCCGCTGATCCGGGTGAAGTCACCCTTCACCTCGGCCGGCGGGCTGCCCAGCAGCGACAGGACGACCGTGTAGCCCAGCGCCAGCACCAGCGAGGCGTAGCAGGCGAGCAGGACCCGACGGATCGCCGCGGTGTCCGGCATGAGCTGTTCCAGCACCACGAACATCACCACCACGGTGAGGATCCGCAACGCCTCCAACAGGCTGTTCGCCGGCCGGCTGGCACCGAGGGCGCTGACCACGCTGCTGGCGCCGACGAGCAGCATGGCCCAGCTCAGCGGGGAGCCGCGCAGTCGCCCGTGCCGGCTGAGCTGTGCGGCCAGCCAGAGCCCGGCGGCGAGGAGGAACAGCACCGCGAGCAGGGTGGACGGATCCACCGCCCGGGCCGATCCGGCGGAGTCGGCCTGGCCGGCGCTCGGGCCGGTCAGCTTGAACAGGTCGACGCACGAGCGCACCGCGAGCATCAGCAGCACGTACCCCGCGAACCGGGTCAGCGCGAGAACGGCCACCGCGATCCCCGCGACCGCCGCCAGCGGCAGCACCATGCCCCGACGGTCACCGGCCGCCATCGAGACACCCGCGACCACCGCCACGACCGCGGCGGCCAGCGCCGCGCCGCCGGTGAGGAGGCGGGTCGGGTCGAGCCGCCTGGTCCTGAGCGGAGTGACCTGCTGCGTGTGTTGTTCCACTGATCCCACTGAACTGAATCGGCGCTGCCCGGCCGCTGCCGGGCGCGGCCAACCGATGTCCTCCCGGCACAAGATCGGTTCAATCTAGTCCTGTCACCCTGACGGCAGAAGGGGCCGTTGCGCCGACTGCCGCGTCCTCCGCGGGGCCGACCCGACGCTCCCCCGGCGAACGCCGCCCGGTCAGTCGGCGGCCACCGCGAGTCGTGCCCTGGCCCGTCGGCCCGGCGCCGGGGCCAGGCGCAGGTAGAGGCGCTCCAACTCGCGGGCGGCGGTGTCCCAGCTGTACCTCCCGGTGACCCGCTCACCCAGTGCCACGGCGCCGGCCCGTTCGCCAGGCAGGTCGGCGAGCAGCGACGTCAGCACCCGGACCAGGTCGTCCTCGTCGCCGTCGCGGAACAACCGCCCTCCGGCGGCGTCGGACCTCAGCACCTCGACATGCGGTGCGATATCACTCGCGACCACCGGCAGCCCGTACGCGGCCGCCTCCAGCAGCGTCAACGGCAGTCCCTCCAACCGGGACGGTTGAACGAAGCCGGCGGCCCCGGAGTACAGCTCGGCGAGCAGGTCGCCGTAGGCGAACCCGGTGAAGACGATGCGGTCGTCCGCCCCGGCTTCCCGGCGCAGCCGGTCCACGAAGTCGTCGGTGAACGACGACCCGCCGACGATCGCCAGGCGCATCGGGGTCTCGGTGCGGCGGAAGGCCCGGATCAGCAGGTCGGCCGCCTTCTCCGGGACCAGTCGACCGACAAGCAGCAGGTAGCCGCCGGGAGTCAGCCCGAACCGTTCCTCGATCTGACGGGTCCGCGCCGGTCGGGCCGGGTTCACGCCGTTCGGGATATAGGTCGTCGGGCTGCCGAACCGGGTGCCGTAGTGGGCGGCGAGCCCCTGGGAGACCGCCACCCGCTGGTGCGGGACGTACCCGCTGAGCCAGTGTGCGCTGCCCAGCACCGCCCGCGCGGCGAGCCCCCACTTGCCCCGCTGGTTGTCCAGCCCGTGCACGGTCAGCACCACGCGTGCGCGGGACAGGGCGCGCGGGAGGGGGGCGACCAGGGCCGGCCCGAGCCCGTGGTAGTGCACGATGTCGGGCCGCGCGGTCATCGCCGCGATGGTCGAGGTCGCGGCGTGCACGATGGCGTCGAGGTGCTTGCTCGCGATCGTGTGGGTCTGGCGCAGCCGTACGCCCCGGTAGCCGTCGGCGGGTGTCTCGCCGTAGCTCCGGCGGCAGTAGACGGTGACCTCGTGCCCGTAGCCGGCGAGCCGACTGGCCATCTCCTCCACGTGCCGTTCGATCCCGCCGTAGGTCGCCGGTATCCCCTTCTGGCCGATCATCGCGATCCGCAGCGGACGCCAGGCCGTACCGGTGTCGGCGACGTCCGCTCCGGACGACCGACTGGAGACCACCCGCTGTCGGGGGATCGCAGGGCTTCCGGCGTGCTGGTCCACTTCCTCGGCCTGCAGGTCGGGATGGGCCACGTTGACTCCCTGCGTGACTAGGTCCGCGCCCGCCGCCCGGGCAGGGTCAACACCTTGCCATGGATGGGCCCGTCCGCCAGCTGATCAATAAGACAGGAAAATCATCCATGGGATTCATTGCGGAGGGAATGGCACCGGGGTGACATCGAGGTGGACGGTGCCGGGGCCGCGTCGAACGGCACGCAGAGGGCGACGAGCCCCGGTCGATCAATGCTGGATCGGCCGGGGCTCGTCGGTGGTACCTGTCAGGCGAGATCGAACCTGTCGAGCTCCATGACCTTGGTCCAGGCGGCAGCGAAGTCCGCCACGAACTTGTCGCGGGCGTCCTGGCTGGCGTAGACCTCCGCGAGGGCGCGCAGCTGCGAGTTGGACCCGAAGATGAGGTCGACCGCGGTGGCGGTCCACTTCACCTCATCGGTGGCCAGGTCGCGGATCTCGTACACGTGCTCGTCGGACTTCGACGCGCTCCACCGGGTACCCGGCGAGAGCAGGTTGGCGAAGAAGTCGTTGGTGAGCACGCCCGGCCGGTCGGTGAGGACACCGTGCTGGCTGCCGCCGACGTTGGCGCCGAGGGAGCGCAGACCGCCGATGAGGACCGTCATCTCCGGCGCGGTGAGGTTGAGCATGTAGGCACGGTCGATGAGCAGCACCTCCGGCTGGGTCTTCTCGCCGGCGCGCAGGTAGTTACGGAAACCGTCGGCGCGCGGCTCCATGACCCGGAACGAGTCGGTGTCGGTCTGCTCCTGGGTCGCGTCGGTGCGGCCCGGACGGAACGGCACTGTCACCTCGACGCCGGCGTCCCGCGCGGCCTTCTCCACGGCCGCCGAACCGGCGAGCACGATCAGGTCGGCGAGCGAGATGCGCGCTCCACCAGCGGCGTTGAACTCCTGCTGGATGCCCTCAAGGGCGGTCAGGACGGTCGCCAGCTGCTCGGGTTGGTTGACCTCCCAGCTGCGCTGCGGCTCGAGGCGGATGCGCGCCCCGTTGGCACCGCCGCGCTTGTCGGTGTGCCGGAAGCTCGCTGCGGAGGCCCAGGCGGTGGAGACCAGCTGGTCGACAGTGAGACCGGACTCCAGAACCTTCGCCTTCAGGGTGGCGACGTCGGCGTCACCCACCAGCTCGTGGTCGACGGCCGGCACCGGGTCCTGCCACAGCTGCGGCTCGGCCACCCACGGCCCGAGGAAGCGCTCGATCGGGCCCATGTCGCGGTGCAGCAGCTTGTACCACGCCTTGGCGAAGGCCAGCGCGAACTGGTCGGGGTTCTCCAGGAAGCGGCGGGAGATCTTCTCGTACGCCGGGTCGACGCGCAGCGACAGGTCGGTCGTGAGCATCGTGGGCCGGTGCTTCTTCGCGGGGTCGAAGGCGTCCGGAATGATCGCCTCGGCGTCCTTGGCGACCCACTGCTTCGCGCCACCGGGGCTGGTGGTGAGCTCCCACTCGTAGCCGAAGAGGATCTCGAAGAAGCGGTTGCTCCACTGCGTCGGCACGTCGGTCCACGTCACCTCGAGACCACTGGTGATCGTGTCGCCGCCCTTGCCGCTGCCGTGGTTGCTCAGCCAGCCCAGGCCCTGCGCCTCAAGCGGGGCACCCTCGGGCTCCGGGCCCACGTGGCTGTCGGCGACGCCGGCACCGTGGGTCTTGCCGAAGGTGTGACCACCGGCGATGAGGGCAACGGTCTCCTCGTCGTTCATCGCCATCCGGCCGAAGGTCTCGCGGATGAAGTGCGCCGCCGCGGCCGGGTCCGCGTTACCGCGCGGGCCCTCCGGGTTGACGTAGATGAGCCCCATCTCGGTCGCGCCGACGCCGGCGGCCATCTCCTTCTCGGAGGCGTAGCGCTCGTCGCCCAGCCAGGTGTCCTCCGGACCCCAGAAGATCTCCTCGGGCTCCCAGACGTCCTCGCGACCGAAGCCGAAGCCGAAGGTCTTGAAGCCCATCGACTCCAGGGCGACGTTGCCGGCGAGCACGAGCAGGTCGGCCCAGGAGATCTGCTGGCCGTACTTCTGCTTGACCGGCCAGAGCAGCCGGCGGGCCTTGTCCAGGTTGGCGTTGTCCGGCCAGCTGTTGAGCGGCGCGAACCGCTGACCGCCGTCGCCGGCGCCACCCCGACCGTCCTCGATGCGGTACGTGCCGGCGGCGTGCCAGCTCATCCGGATCATCAGACCGCCGTAGTGGCCGAAGTCGGCCGGCCACCAGTCCTGCGAGGTGGTGAGCACCTCGACGATGTCGCGCTTGAGGGCCTCGACATCGAGCTTCGCGAACTCCTTGGCGTAGCTGAAGTCCGCGCCCAGCGGGTTGCCCTTGGACGAGTGGGCGTGCAGCACCGAGAGGTCGAGTTGGTTGGGCCACCAGTCCCGGTTGGTTCGCGGACGACCGCCGGTCTTCGGGGTCGGCGAGTCGATCGCCGGGTTCTCACTCTCGCTGCCGTGCGCGGTCACCGAGTCGTGCGCGACCGGGCAGCCGGCCGCTGCCTTCTGGTCCACGCCCTGCGCACTGGTGGGGCCGTTGTCCTGGGTGTCGCTCATGTGCTTCCTTCCGAGCTTGCGGATCTCTGGGGCGTGCGTTCGGTCGCGCAGTCGGGGCAGGTGCCCCAGTAGACGACCTCCGCCTCGTCGACCACGAAGCCGTGGTCGCCCGAGGCGGTGAGACAGGGGGCGTGGCCGACGGCACAGTCGACGTCGGCGATGGCGCCGCAGGAGCGGCACACGACATGGTGGTGATTGTCCGAAACCCGGGACTCGTAGCGGGCGGTCGCCCCGGCGGGCTGGATGCGCCGCACCAGACCGGCGTCGGTAAGCACCCGCAGCACGTCGTAGACCGCCTGGTGGGAGACCGTGGGATGATCCGCGCGGACCAGCCCGATCACCGCGTCGGTGCCGATGTGCGGGTGGTCGCGCAGCGCCGCGAGCACCGCCAACCGGGGCCGGGTCACGCGCAACGAGACAGCACGTAGCTGTGCCTCGAAGTCGGACATCACGGGTACGAACACTAGCTCACTATTTTGGAACGAATCAAGTTTTGCGCCACCCGAGGTACCCCAACGGTGGACGATTCACCCGAGGTTAACCTGCTGGAGGAAAAAAACCGGACAGCCATGTCGAGAAGTGCTGACCAGCTTCGTCCCCGAAGTGAACGCGACCACGACGGGTCGCAGCCAGCACCAAGGAGCATCACGATGGCCAAGTACCTGCTGCTCAAGCACTACCGGGGCGCCCCGGCCGCGGTGAACGACGTGCCCATGGCCCAGTGGACGCCGGCGGAGATCACGGCCCACGTGCAGTACATGCGCGATTTCGCGGCCCGACTCGAGGGGACAGGCGAGTTCGTCGACGCCCAGGCACTCGCCGCCGAGGGGACGTTCGTCCGGTACGACGGCGAGGGCCGCCCGCCGGTCACCGACGGCCCGTTCGCCGAGACCAAGGATCTCATTGCCGGCTGGATGGTGATCGACGTCGACAGCCACGACCGGGCCGTCGAGCTGGCCGGGGAGCTGTCGGCCGCCCCCGGGGCAGGCGGGAAGCCGATCCACGAGTGGCTCGAGCTGCGCCCGTTCCTGAGCGAGCCGCCCACCATCACGGAGTGACGACTCCGATGGATGAGACGCTGCTGCGGAACCTCACGCCGAGCGTCATCGGGATCCTCGTCCGCCGCGGAATCGACTTCGCGGCGGCCGAGGACGCCGTGCAGGACGCGCTGGTCGAGGCGGTCCGCGTCTGGCCGGCCGACCCGCCGCGCGACCCGAAGGGCTGGCTGACCACTGTGGCGTGGCGACGGTTCCTCGACACGGCCCGCGCCGACGCCGCCCGCCGTCGGCGTGAGGATCTGCTCGACGAGGAGCCGGCGCCCGGGCCCGGGCCCACGCTCGACGACACCCTTCAGCTCTACTTCCTGTGCGCCCACCCGTCGCTGACGCCGTCGTCCGCTGTCGCGCTCACGCTGCGCGCCGTCGGCGGGCTGACGACCCGTCAGATCGCCCAGGCCTACCTGGTGCCCGAGGCGACCATGGCGCAGCGGATCAGCCGGGCGAAGCGCACCGTCTCCGGGACGCGGTTCGACCGACCCGGGGACGTCGCCACCGTGCTGCGCGTCCTCTACCTGGTCTTCAACGAGGGTTACTCCGGCGACGTGGACCTCGCCGCCGAGGCCATCCGGCTCACCCGGCAGCTCGCAGCCGCGATCGACCACCCTGAGGTGGCGGGGCTGCTCGCCCTCATGCTCCTGCACCACGCCCGGCGCGCCGCCCGGACCGCGCCCGACGGCGCCCTGGTGCCGCTCGCCGAGCAGGACCGCAGCCGCTGGAACACCCTGTCGATCGCCGAGGGCGTCGAGATCCTGCAGGCGGCCCTCGCCCGCGACCAACTGGGTGAGTTCCAGGCCCAGGCCGCCATCGCGGCGCTGCACGCGGACGCGCCGACCGCCGCCGAGACCGACTGGGTGCAGATCGTGGAGTGGTACGACGAACTCGCGCGCCTGACCGAGAACCCGGTCGTCCGGCTCAACCGCGCCGTGGCGGTCGGTGCGGCCGACGGACCCCGGGCCGGCCTGCGGGCGCTCGCGGCGGTGGACGACGCGCTGCCCCGGTACACGGCGGTGGCGGCGTACCTGCACGAGCGCGACGGCGACCTGACAACGGCGGCGCGCCTGTACGCCGAGGCGGCTCGGCAGGCTCCCAACCTCGCCGAACGCGAGCACCTGACCCGCCAGGCCAGCCGGCTCAACACCCTCGGGCACGGCTGACCCGTCGCGCATCGGGGGGCGCCCGCTCCACTCCGCTCGCACTCCCGGTAACCGTGGCCGGAAGTCTCCGGAAATTTCGGCGGCCTTCACCCGGACCCCGATCGGCCATCGAGAGTCCGCGATGACCGCCCTGACCTCTGATCGACTACTGACCTGTATGGATGCCGCTCGGCGATGACAGCGGCGTTGCAGCCCTGTTTCCGAAAATTGTTGACAAGTGGACGGCCGGGTTAATACGGTCCCCATCGACGACACTCGATTGTCGTCGGCGCCAGCCACCACGACCCACTTCTCCGGTTGTCGTGCAGGACGACCGGCCCACCACCACCGAGCGGTACGACGCCGTGGCCGACACCTGACCACCGGCAGCCTGCCGAGGCGTACCGCGCCGCTGGCCCCCGCCAGCCGTCACGAGGAGGCAACAGTTCCATGACCGACACCAGCTTCACCAAGCCGAGAAGGCGCGGCCGCATGCGGTTGCTCCTGGGTGCCGCCTGTGCCGCCGTCGTGGCGGTCGCCGGCACGATGACCGCCACCAACGCGTACGCCGAGGCCGACCGGACCCTCACCTCGAACCTCACCGGCACGCACAACGGGTACTACTTCTCGTTCTGGAAGGACAGCGGCAACGCCAGCATGACGCTGCGCGCCGACGGCCGATACACCAGCAGCTGGGACAGGAGCACCAACAACTGGGTCGGCGGCAAGGGTTGGGCCACCGGCAACCGGCGGACGGTCAGCTACTCGGGCAGTTACAACCCGGGCAACAACAACACCTACCTCGCCCTGTACGGATGGACGCGCAACCCGCTCATCGAGTACTACGTGGTGGAGAACTTCGGCACCTACAACCCGAGCAGCGGCGCGCAGCGGATGGGCACGGTCACCACCGACGGCGGCACCTACGACATCCTCCGCAGCCAGCGGGTCAACGCCCCGTCGATCGACGGCAACCAGACGTTCTACCAGTTCTGGAGCGTCCGCCAGCAGAAGCGCTCGAGTGGCACCATCACCACCGCCAACCACTTCGACGCCTGGGCCCGCGCCGGCCTGAACCTCGGCAGCAACCACAGCTACCAGGTCATGGCCACCGAGGGCTACCAGAGCAGCGGCAGCTCCGACATCACCGTCCGCGAGGGCGGTGGCAGCAACCCGACGTCCGGGCCCACCACCGGCAATCCGGGGACCGGCAGCTGCAACGCGACGATCTCCGCCGGTCAGCAGTGGGGTGACCGGTTCAACCTCAACGTCGCGGTCAGCGGCACCAACAACTGGGTCGTCAGCCTCGGCCTCGGCGGCGGCCAGAGCATTCAGAACAGCTGGAACGCCTCTGTCAGCGGCAGCAGTGGCACCGTCACCGCGACGCCGAACGGCAATGGCAACAACTTCGGCATAACGGTCATGGCCAACGGTAACTGGACCTGGCCGACGATCAGCTGCCGTACCAGTTGACAGTGCGCAACTCCTGACACCACCTCTGGCGTGGCGGCCGAGGCCGCCACGCCAGACTGGTGTCGCTAGACCTCCGGTGCCGCAGTCTGCTCCGCTGCCGGCGCTCCCGGAGACGGCTTCTTCGTCTCCTCCGCCGCCGGCTCCTCCTCGGGCTCCTCCGACGCCGTCCCGGTCGGTGCCGGCGTCGTTCCACCCGTCGGGGCCGTGGTCGGGTCCGCCTGGGGGCTCTCGGACGAGGTGGGCTCGGACGCACCCCCGCTGCTGTCGCCGGGCGGCGTCGACTGGCCGACCGGCCCCGTACCCGCCGAAGCACTGGCCGTCGGAGTCGGGGAGCCGGACGCCCGGACCGGCAGGCCCGCGGAGTTGCGGGTAGCGGGTTCTCCGCCACCGACGCCGGGGCCGGGCCCGCGCTGCGACGGGCCCGTCGGCGACACCGCCGGTGGCGTCGACGATCGCCCGCTCGGGCCCGTCATCATCCCGATGGGATCGGCTAACACCAGGACCGCCGCCGCGGCGGCCATCGACCCGAGAACCACTGCGAGCACCTTCGGCCCGGGGCTACCCGGACGCTTCGCCGCGCCGCCGACGACCGAGCCCTGGACGTCCGTGCGGTCGACCGGCGCGCCGACAGCCGTCCGGACCAGTTGCAGGGACGGATCCGCGAGCATCTGGGCCGCGGTCGCCATGGTCGCCGCCGTCGCGAAGCGGCGGGTGGGTTCCTTGGCCATCGCGGTGGCGACCAACCGCTGGACCGCCTCCGGAACGTCCTCGGGCAGCGGCGGCGGCTCCTCTTCCAGATGCCGCAGCGCCACCGCGACCGCGTTCTCGCCCTGGTGCGGAGGCCTGCCGGCAAGACAGTGGTAGACCACCGCACCGAGCGCGTAGATGTCGATCGCCGGGGTGGTCTCGCTCCTGGTGACCTGCTCGGGTGCCATGTAGAGGGCGGTCCCGACGACCTGGTTCGTGCCGGTCAGGCTCGCCGCCTCCTGGGTCACCGCGACGCCGAAGTCGACGAGGACCACGTGCCCGTCCGGCTCGATGATCAGGTTGTTGGGCTTGACGTCCCGGTGCACGACGCCGGCGTCGTGTGCGGCCTGAAGCGCACTGGCGGTCTGCGCGGCGATCGACATCGTCTCGGCCACACCCAGCCGGCCCACCTCGGCGATCCGCTCCGACAGGGGTTGCCCCTGCACACACTCCATGACGATGTACGCGAGGACCGGCGCGTCGGACCGGGACACCTCACCGTAGTCGTAGACCTGCGCGACACCCGGGTGACGCAGGGCCGCCATCGCCCGGGCCTCGCGACGGAACCGTTCACCGAAGCCGGGATCGGTGACCAGCCGAGGTCGCAGCATCTTGATCGCGACGCCGCGGCCCAGGGTTTCGTCGACCGCGCGCCAGACGTCACCCATTCCACCGCTGGCGATGCTCTCGACCAGACGGTAACGGTTTCCGACGACTTCCCCCACAATCGGCATGACACCGTCGGTACCCCGGACTCCTCGATCTCAAGCACCGCGACGCCGGCCGAGCTCCTCATCGCCGTCCGCGGCAGCTGGCCCCGCCGCTTCCGACGGGGCCAGGTCGACCGATCGCGGGTCCGGTCAGCTGTTCAGCCTGGCCAGCAGGGCGGTGGCCATGCCCTGCTCACCTCGGGCGTTGGGGTGGAACGGCGCGGCCGAGTTCTGCGGCACCAGGCCCTCGATCCAGCGGGTGCCGCTGCCCTTGCACGCGTCGCGGCCGATCGACGGGGTGTAGACGTCGGCGTAGGTGGCGCCGTTGGCGCTCGCGGCGCTGGCCAGCATCGCGTTCAGTGACTTCTCGATGGCGCGCAGGTACGGCACGTCCTGGTAGGCGATCGGAACGACGGGCCAGCAGCCGTAACCGGTGTCCGGCAGGATCGCCGGATAGCCGAGCACCACGACCCGCGCGCCCGGAGCGGCCTGGCGGACCGCCTGCAGCACCGCGGTGACCTTCGGTGTGGCGGCGACGATCCGCGCCTGCAACTGGTCGACGCCTCCGGCGGTGTACCGGTTCTTGCACGGAGATCCGAGCGGGCTGCTGACGCTGGCCTCCGCACAGTCGCCGATGATGCCGGAGAAGCCGATGTCGTTGCCGCCGATCTGCACCGTCACCAGCGCGGTGTTCGACGTGACCGCGTTGAGCTGCGGCGGCAGCGTGATGCCCAGTTGGCCGCTACCGCCGTAGAGGATGTCGTCAGTGGTGGCGCCGGAGCAGCTCACGTCGGCAAACGACGACGAGCCGGCGGACGCCGCCACCAGCGACGGGTAGTTGCGGTTGGACCGCAGGCAGTTGAGGTCGACCTGGGTGGGGATCAGCGGGCCGGCGGTGTACGAGTCGCCCAGCGCGACGTAGCGGCCGGTGGGCACAGCGGCGCTGGCGGGTGTGGCGACGGTGAGCAGCACGCCGGCGGTGGCGAGGGCGAGTGCGGCCAACCGGGTGGCTGCCCGCAGGAGGGGCAGGCGGGGACGGGTCATGGCGCCTCCCAGGAGGGATCACAGGGGTGGTGGTGCCCGAGATCCTGTCGCCGCCGAGGTCAGACGTCAATATCGATGAGCCTCACTAAATGCCTGCCCGAAGTGTGGGATGAATCGGTGGCGGTCAATCAAGCGGCGCATACCACCGGGCGCCGGTGACCCGGATCCGCCGGGACTGCTTGCGATTCCACTCCACCCGCATGCCGTGCTTGCGGAGCACCGGGAACGCGATCTCGTCCAGCAGTCGTTCCAGGTCGGCCTGGTAGCCGGCCTGCTGCTCGGCCTCCGACAGGGCGGCGTAGGCAACCTCGTCGAAGTCCGCCGGGGGGTAGGCGCCGTAGCCGAGATACACCTCGCCGTCCTCGCTGGCGAGCAGCGACTCGGTGTCCTGCTGGTGGTACCAGAGAAAACCGTGCCAGTGCCGGGAGTCGTCCCGCTCGTCGTGGATCTCGGCGTTCGCGCAGGTGCCACAGCAGCTGAAGTTCTCCCGGGCCAACACCCCCAGCTCGTTGAGCTCGACGAAGGCACGGGTGAGGTTGCCGCGCACCTCACCCCACTCGCGCTGCTGCCCCCGCCGAACAGCCAACGCCGACTCGTACGCCGCCCTGAGCTCGTCGTCCGTGGCGCCACAGCGCTCGTCGGCGTCGTCGAAGAAGTCGACGAACTCGTCCGCGTCGGCCTCACCCCGCACGACCCAGGCCCACAGCTCGCCCTCGATGGCGGCGCGGCCCGGCTCGGGGATCCGGTCGGTGAGGAAGCTGACGCCGGCAGGGCGATCGTTGTACGTCCACTCAGTCACGACGAGATCTTCACATGGGCGTACGACGAGACCGGTCCGAGAACGACAGGCGCGGCGAAGGTCCCGAAACGCGCACTAGTTTCCGGCCGGCACCTGGTCCCTGACCTCGTCGTAGCCGACCGGCTTCGGCGCCGCGGTCGGCGCGTAGATCACGCGAAGAACACCCGTCGGGAAGGCCTCCGAAGCCACGAGTCGCAGGTGATACGCCGGGTCGCCCTCGTCGAACAGCTTGCGGCCCTTCCGCGCGGCCACCGGATGCACCAGCAGGCGCAGCTCGTCGAGCAGGCCCGCGGCCAGCAGTTGCTGCACCACGGAGATCGACCCGGGGATGAGGATTCCCTTGACGCCGGCGTCGGCCTTGAGCGCGGCGACGGCGTCGAGGAGGTCCCCGTTGATCAGCTCCGAGTTGCGCCAGGAGAACTCCAGCGGCTGACGCGAGACGACGACCTTGCGTACGTCGCCGAGTCGCTTGGCGAGCGGCGCGTCGTCCTCACCCGCGGCCTCACGGTCGGGCCAGGCCCCGGCGAAGCTGTCGTACGTCTCGCGGCCGATGAGCAGCACATCGGCGGTGTCATAGTCCTCGGTGACGGCGCGGCCCATGTTCTCGTCGAAGTACGGGAAGTGCCAGTCAGGATCGATCTCGGCCACGCCGTCGGCCGAGATGAACAGGGTGGAGATGACAGTTGCCATCGCGGAGGCCCCTTCGAGTCGGGTGATGTCGGTGGATCGACCGGCGCATCATCCCAAACTCGTCGGCCACAGGCCCGTCCCGATGACGCATGTCGTATTCCGTCTTCGCCAGCCGTACGCGTCTGACTAGGGGAGCACGAACAGCGCGGGCCGTGGAAGACCTGCCATGAGCGGCCACGCACCCCCTGCCGATCACCGAAGACGGATTGCCGTTTCCACGGGAGAGCTCCGCTTGACACGACGTGGACATACTGAGGGCGTCAGTCAGTTCGCAGATAGCTGCTGACCCTCGTGGCGATTCAACGGTGGGGGGTACGAGATGCGATGGCTCATCGTCCTGATTGCAGTATTGGTGGTCATCTCGGCAGTCTGGCTGTGGCGCCGATCCCGCAGCATGTCACCCGACGCCGACAGCCGAATCCGTGATCTCCGGGCATCGGCTGACGCCCGGACGCGGCTTGATGAACACCGCAATCCCTCCCCGGGCAGCGCCGGAAGCGGCAGCGGCGGCGTGGGTGGCGCCATCGGTTGACCTCACCCTGCCTCAGACGACCGTGAGGGTGAGGACACCGAACTGGTCGCCCCGCTGCACGAAATGCGGCAGATAGAACTTCCACGTCACCGTCAGCTCGCGCCCGGCACGCATCGAGGCCGGCACCTCGGCGACCATCTCGAACACGGCGCTGCCGCCGGCGGGGATCTGCGTGAGCGGTCGACAGTTCAACCGGTACAGCTGGGCCGAGTTCACCGCGTCGTTGGTCGCGTCGCCGAGAGAGAACCGCTCCATCAGGTAAGCCGGACAGGGATCCAGCGCGAGGGGCCCATCGGTCGGATTGCCGAGCGTCACCCGGAAGGTGGCCCGCGATCCGGCCACTGCGGTTGACGGCCCCTGCACGGCGACGGTGAGCTGGTCGAGCGGCGAGGACGGCGGCCTCGACACCACCGCCGGCTCGGTGAACCCGCTCGCCGACAGCGTCCCCCGCGCCCGGGGGTTGACCCCCTCCCCCTGCGGACAGGCCGGACGCTCCTTTGCGGTGACAGGTGCGCGCAACGTGCCGCCGTCGTGCGGCAGCTCGATCGCGAGCTCCAACGGCCCGCCGGTCGGCCGACAGAATGGCCCGGACCAGTCCAGGCGCAGGCTGGCGTGGCCGCCGGCAGGCACGGCGACCACCCGGGTCTGGCCCTCCTCGTTGATGCCGTGGGTGTAGAGCATCGGGATCTCGCGGCCGCCGGTGCGCATGGTGGTGGGCACCTCGCCCTGCAGGGTGCACTCCACCGTCGACGAGTTCCGCACGTCCACCTCGCCGATCAGTTTGCCGATGGCGCTGTCGAAGCCCCGGGGCGTCTCACCGCCGGTGCCGGGCCGCGTCCACTTGGTGAGCCGGCCGGTCAGTTGCTCCGCGCGGCACGGCTCACTGCCGGCGGCCGGCTTCCTCGGCTCGGCGGGGCGGCCGTTGAAGTCCTCATCCGTGATTTTCAGGTCGGCCCAGGGGACGCTGCCGTCGGCGAGCAGTTCGGTGGGCACCGGCTCCGCGACCGTCGGGGCCGGGCGACCCGGCTGGGCGTTCGGCTCGGCGCACGCCACAGCCACGGCGAGGACGATCAGCAGTGGCACCATTAGTCGACGCATGCCGTCACCCTCACACGAACGGACGGCACCTGACCTGAGTAGCCGTGCTCAGCGATGATCGGTCTCCGCTGGGCCGGGGGCGTCGGCGATCGACACGGGAGTGCCGAGCTCGACGGTACGAGAGACGGTGCACAACCTGTCGTGCGACTGCTGCAGCGACCGGGGCAGCGCCGCACGGGCCTGGTCGCCGTCCGCGCCGTCGGGGAACGTCACGGTGAACTCGACCCGCAGGTTGCGCATCCGGTTTCCGCCGGCCTCGTCGCGGATCTTGTCACCGGTGACGGCGACGGTGAACTCGGTCGGCTCGGCGCGACGGCTGGTGATGTGGTCCACGTCCACCGCGGTGCAGCCGCCGATGGCGGCCAGCAGCAGCTCCACCGGCGTGAAACTGCCGTCCTCACCCGTGCCCAACGACACCGACCCGCCACGGACATTGCGCACGACGTAGTTGCCCAGGCTGGTGCGCTCGATCTCCACCGAGCGGAAGGTGTCGTCAGTCATGACAGGAAACTACCGGTATCCGCGATCAGGAGTACATGAGATGCAGGGTCATCCCGGCGTCAGCGTGCGCCAGGTTGTGGCAGTGGTTGGCCCACATTCCCGGGTTGTCGGCCCGGAACGCCACCTTCCACACCTCGCCCGGACGGACGTCGAACGAGTCCAGCCACAGCGGGCTTCCGCCCGCCGGCTTCCCGTCGCGGGCCAGCACCAGGACGTGGTGGCCGTGCAGGTGCCACGGGTGCACGGTCTGCGACCGGTTGACGATCGTGAACAGCACGACGTCGCCCCGGCGTACGACCTGTGGAGGGATGTCCGGGTCGGCCGCGCCGTTGACGGTGTGGGCGTACCTCGGCAGCAGTTTGCGGAGGTCGAGGCCGCGGTCGAGGACGAGGGTGAACGTCTTGTCGAACCGGGACCAGGGCACCGGGGCGGTCGCGCCGTAGTCGAGCGGATCGAGCACCGGCCAGCCGCCTGTCGCCGTCGACACCGGGCCGGTCGAGTAGACGGCCCGTCCATCGACGAACAGCGCCACCGGGGTCGCCGGCGCGTCGAAGACCAGGTCGTAGCGGCCTCCGGCCGGGATCAGCACGGCGGTGTCGACGAGCGGGGTCGGGCCCCGTAGATCGACGCCGTCGATCGCGGCCACCCGGAACGGGGTCCCGGCCAGGGCATAGCGGTGCGTGGTGCTGTCGGTGTTGATCAAACGCAACCGCACAGGTACGCCGGCCTCGACCTGTTCCACTCTCGCCGCCGGCAACGGGCGGCCCGCCAGGGTGTGCACCGGCACTGTGACGTCGTGGCCGGTCACCGGCCCCGGCCGCACCACCAGCACACCGTAGAGACCCATCCGCACGCCGACATCGGAGGCCGAGTGCGTGTGGTACCAGTACGTCCCGGCCTGATCGGCGCGGAACCGGTAGACGAACTCCTGCCCGGGCCGCACCGCTGCCTGCGTCACCCCGGGCACCCCGTCCTGGTCGTTCGGTACGTCGTACCCGTGCCAGTGCAGCGTGACGCCGCGCTTGATGTCGTGGTTGCGCAGCGTCACCTCCAGGACGTCGCCGACGGTGGCGGTCAGCTCCGGTCCCGGTACCTGCGCGTTGAACGCCCACGCCGCGACGTCCCGGCCGCCCGCGTTCACCGTGGCGGTTCCGGCGGTCAGGGTGAACCGCCGGGTGGGTTCGTCGGAGATCCGGGCCACCGGAAAACCATGATCATGCGGTGTGGTGGGCGCGGTGCCCGGGGCGGCGGTCAGCCCGACTCCGGTCACCAGCGCCGCGACCGCCACCACGAGGGCCAGCCGGGACACCGTCCGGGACGGGCGCGCGCCGAGAGCGCGCCCCGAGATCACCGTCGCCGCGACGACCCCGGCGACAGCGAGCAGCCCCGCGCCCGCAGCCGCCGGATAGCCGTGCAGGATTGTCACGAGCAGGGCACTACTCGTTGCGTACCCGGCGAAGAGCAGCGGGACCGCGGCGGCCCGGATGTCGCCCGGGGCCCGCAGCAGCCGCGGACCGGCGACGCCCACCGCCGCGAGCGACAGGGGCCCGGCGATGAGGACCTTCTCCGCGGCGAACCACCAACCGGCGCGGGCGAGGGCGGTGATCGTGATCGCGCGGGCGAGCGTGGCGAGCAGCGCGACGGCTGCCAGCGCCAGTGCGAGCGGGCGACGTCGGGTGGCGGACGCCGCGCCACCACCCAGCCAGGCGGCGGCCGCGAGGACCGCGATCACGAGGTCGACCACGAGCAGCGATCCGGTGGTCATGCCGGCTCCGTTTCCCGGACGGCCACCCGGGCGTCGGTCGGCGCCAGGCCGGCCAGTTTCCGCGCCGCCCGATGGACGCCGACCACGACGTGCACCGCGATGATGCCGTTGAGCGCGTGCAACCCACCGATGGTCAGGCCGAGCGGAGTGCTGACGCCCGACGCGTCGGTGGACGCCTCGGCGAGCATGGCGATGAGCGGCTGGAGGACGACGAGGCCGATCGGCAGGATCGCCAGTGCGATGAGCCGGCCCGGCGCCTTCGCCAGCGCGGCGAACAGGGCGGTGACCACTGTGAGAATCGGGATGACCACCATGCCGTTGACGCTGTGCAGCGCGTACGCGTCATCGCCGGTGGGTCTCGTGAACCCGCCCACGGCGGCGAGCACGAACTGCAGGGCGAACACGACGAGCAACAACAGGCTGATGACGACGAATGCCTTGCGCATCGGTTACCTCCTAGCGGTGCGCCGAGGCGAGGGCCCGGGCGACGTGGTCGGTGGCGGTGATCGCCCCGTAGGCGACCAACCGCACGAGGTCGGCGTCGGCCGGGTGGGAGAGCCGCCAGAGGGCGACGTCGCCCGGGCTGATCGCGCTGGGCGCGAACGCCGCCAGCAACGAGATCCGCGTACCGATGCGGTCCACGCCCGGCACGTCCCGGACCAGGTCGACGGCCCAGTCCGCGGGCCGGACCGGGACCCGCCCGTCCTCCCAGCGCACGGTGGCCTCGACGGTCTGGCGGGCCACGTCGCCCAGCAGCTCCCCACCCCGGCCGGCGGCGATCCGCAACGACGCGTAGGCGACGCCCACCGGGCTGTCCCCCGCCCAGGCCGGTGCTGCCGTCACGTCGGCGTCGAGGAGCGGGAGGCTTCGGCCGGGCTCCTTGCGCTCCCGGGCCGCCCTGGCGTAGAGCCGACTCCCGACCGAGCGCACCAGTGGGGAGCGTTGCAGGCCGCCGGGGAGCAGATCGGGGCCGAGTAACGCTGACACGACCCGGTTGATGAAGTGGAAGGCGAGCAGGGTGCCGGTGATCTCCACGCCGTACGGGCTGGTCCAGTCGGTGGCTCTGGGGCTGCGGCTCGCCTGTGCCCAGCGGACGATCTGGGCGTGCCTCGGCTCGGGCGGCGTCTCGCCCCGGGCGACGGCCTCGGCCAGCTTCGGTGCGCCCAGCGCCTGCAGCAGCAGCACGTGGGCGTCGACGCAGAACTGACAGCGGTTGGCCCGGGACAGCGCAGCCGCGACGAGTTCGCGTTCCACCCGGGGCGCGTCCCCGGCGAGCAACGCCTCCCGCATCAGCGCCCAGGTCGCGGCCAGCACCTCCGGCACGGCCGAGAGCGCCTGAAAGGTCGGCAACGGCCCGAGAAAGTCCTCGCGCATCTGTTGGTAGACCGCCGCGGTAGGGCCGGTGGCGGCCCTCGGCGTGGTGGGGGTGAAGAAGCGGTATGTCATGGGCTCGATGCTGGTGGCGACGGGCCGGGAAAACGTCGTTCCACCGCAGACACTTGGCGCGCCACCGATACCGCGCCCGCAGTACGCCCAGGTACCACGCGCGCCGGATGCTCCACTGACGACCGCCGTTCTACAGTGCGACCATGCGCCGCGACCTCCCGTACGCCCTCGGCGGCCTCGCCCTCGGCGTCCTCCTGCTCGGCAACGCCGTGCTCACCCCGGACGCGGCGACTGTCGAGGTGCTCGACGTCGCCCTGGTCCTGGCCATGGTGGTGGCCCTGGCGGCGTGCCGGCGCTACCCGGTGGTGGCGCTCGGCGTGGTCACCGTCGCCATGCTGGCCGTTCACGTCCGCGTACACCCGGGGGTGTCCGCCGCGTTCCCCGTCCTCGGCGCGGTCTACGTCACCGCCTGGCAGGGGCGCCGATGGGCTGCCGCTGTGGCCAGCCTCGCCTTCCTCGGAAGCTTCCTGGCCCGCGACATCTCGATGGCGCCGGCCGGCCGGCCCGGCCAGTTGGTCGCCGAGCGGACGGCCCTGCTGCTGGGCTGGTTCGTGGCCGCCAACGTCGCCGGGCTTGTCGCGCGGCAGCACCGGGCGTACCTGGAGCAGGTCGAGCAGCGAGCGATCGAGGCCGAACGCACCCGCGAGGAGATGGCGTTGCGGCGCGCCGGGGACGAACGCCTGCGCATCGCCCGCGACCTGCACGACTCCCTGACCCACAGCATCTCGGTGATCAAGGTGCAGGCAGGGATCGCCCTGCACCTGGCCCGCAAACACGGCGAGGAACCGTCGGCCACGCTGCTGGCGATCCAGGAGGCCAGCGGCGCCGCGATGCGGGAACTACGCACGACCCTCGACGTTCTGCGCGCACCCACCGACGTCGATCGTGTCGGGCTGGCCCGGGTGGACGAGTTGGCCGAGCGGACCCGGGCGGTCGGCGTACCGGTGCAGGTGACAGTCAGCGGTCAGAGCCGGGACCTGCCCGACGAGGTCGACCAGGCCGGGTACCGGGTCATCCAGGAGGCCCTCACCAACGTGGCCCGCCACGCCGGGCCGGCGACCGCGCACATCCAGGTGGAGTACGCCCCGGCGGGGCTGACCGTCGCGGTCACCGACGACGGTCAGGCGTCGCCGGCTGAGCCGCTGACCCCGGGCGTGGGCCTGCGTGGCATGCGGGAGCGGGTCAGCGCACTGGGCGGCACGCTGCGGGCCGCCGCGCACGACGACCACGGCTTCACGGTGCGGGCCACCTTCCCGCTGGACGACCCGCGATGACCGTCCGCCGTGGGGAGGCGCCGGGATGATCCGAGTGCTGATCGCCGACGACCAGGCGCTGATGCGGGCCGGGTTCCGGGCGCTGCTCGACGCCGAGGAGGACCTGGAGGTCGTCGGTGAGGCGACCGACGGCACCTCGGCGGTCCACCTGTCGCGGTGTCTGCGCCCGGACGTCGTCCTGATGGATGTGCAGATGCCGGGTCTCGACGGCATCGAGGCCACCCGACGCATCGCCGCCGATGCCGACCTCGCCGCCGTCCGCGTTCTCATCCTCACCAACTACGGGCTCGACTCCTACGTCTTCACCGCACTCCGCGCGGGCGCCAGCGGCTTCCTCCTCAAGGACGCCGACCCCGCCGACCTGCTGCACGCCATCTCGGTCGTCGCGCGCGGCGACGCGCTCCTCGCGCCGACCGTCACCCGCACGCTGATCAGCGAGTTCGTGGCCGGCCCGCCGCCCGCGGTGCCGACGGCAGGACGCGACGTGCTGACCCCACGGGAACAGGAGATCGTCGAACTGGTCGCGCGTGGGCTGACCAACGAGGAGATCGCCGGACGCATGGTGATCAGTCCGCTGACCGCCAAGACACACGTCAACCGGGCGATGACGAAGCTGCACTGCCGCGACCGGGCCCAACTTGTGGTGTGGGCGTACGAGTCGGGGCTGATCACGCCACGTCGTCGGTGATCGCCGTCCCCGGGAGCGGAGTCGATCGGCCCCCTTGGGAACATGAGGGAGGGACGACGCACTAGCATTGCCGCCGTCCGCGACGGCTCTGCTGAATCGAGGCGACATGCGTTGGCTCCGTCGGTTGCTGGGCGGTAGGCGGGTCCAGCTCGACCCGGGACGCCAGCAGGCGCTGCTGCACGACGTCCAGTCCCGGTACGGCCCCCACGCGCGGATCCGGTTCAACGAGCAGGTCGAGGCGCTCACCGGTTCGCTCGACAGCGACGACGGCCTGGTGGTGGCGACCCGGATCGTGAGTCAGGTCGCCGATGAGGCCCACGTGGACCTCCAGGCCCAGGCCCAGGAGATCCACCGACGGACGGGCCGGCGTCTGCTGGTGCACCGCCGCAACTACCGGCCGCTGTGGAAGGAGGCGGGCCCGGCCCTGCGCTGGCCGCTGTTCGCGTTGCCGTGCGGCTTCCACCCGTACGCGCAGGTGGCCGCCGCGGTCACTGTGGTCGGCAACCGGGCACCCCGGCTCGACCGGGTGACCGACCCGAACCCGTTGGTGACCCGCGTGTTCGAGGTGCTCGACCTCACCACCTCCGGTTGGGAGTACGGCCGGGTGCGGGTGGACACCGACGCCGCCACCCTGGCCAATCGACTGATCGTCAGTGCCGGGCAGGTCCTCGCGGCCATGGACGACCCGCCGCGACTGCCGCCCGCCGTCCGTGAGCTGATGCGTCGCAACAACACCGTCGCCGTGCACGACCCGGCCAGCGCACGGGCGGTCGGCGGGATCAACCTGGGCGCGCGGATGCGTGAGGAGTTCCTGGTCTGACAGTGGCCGAGCGCCACGACGACAACTGCGCGCAACCGCTTGCCGGCCCGCCGAAGACCGCTCGACCATCTGTGGATGGGGCCGGAGCGTCGGGTGATCATCGGAGTCGACGTGGGCACCACCGCCGTGCGGGCAGCCGCGTTCGCGCTGGACGGCAGCGCACGGCACGTCGTGACGCGGAAGTACCCGCTGCTCGAGCCGATTCCCGGCTGGCAGGTACAGGAGCCGGACGTGCTCGTGGCGGCCACCCTGGCCGCGGTGTCCGCGTGTGTGGCCGGCACCGCCGGGGCGGAGGTGGTCGCCCTCGCGTTGAGTTCCGCCAGGTACGGCCTGATCGGGCTGGACGCGGCGATGACGCCGGTGACGCCACTGCTGACCCGCCGCGACACCCGGTCGTCGGAGGCGGCCCGCGAGTTGCGGTTGTCCGGCCAGAGCCGGGAGCTGCACCGGTTGACGGGCACGCCCGTGCACCCGATGAACCCGCTCTGCAAGCTCCTGTGGTTCGCCCGCCACGAGCCGTACCTGTGCACGGCGACGCGGTGGTGGATCGGCCTCAAGGACTACCTGGTCCATCGGCTCACCGGGATGCTGGTGACCGAGTTGTCCTCGGCATCCGGCACCGGGATGTTCGACCTCCGCCGTCGGCTGTGGAGTGCCGCCGTACTCGATCTCGCCGGGGTGTCCGAGAGTCAGCTCCCCCCGGTCCTGCCCACGACGGCGGTGTTGCGGCTGTCGCCGACGGCCGGGCGCGCGGTCGGCCTGCCCTCCGGCACACCTGTCGTCGTCGGCGCGGGCGACGGTCCGTTGCGGAGTCTCGGCGCGGCGGCTATCGACCACACCGTCGGTGGCCTGACGCTCGGGGCCACCGGCGCCCTGCGGACGGTCGTCAAGGCCCCCCTCACCGACCCGGCCGAAACCTTCTCCTGTGCTGCGCTGACCGACGACGCGTGGGTGGTCGGCGGGGCGGTCAGCAACGGCGCCAACGTTGTGCGGTGGGCGGGACGCGCCCTCGGCGCGGATCGTGCCACGCCCGCGCTCCTGGACCTCGCCGAGCGGATCGCACCGGGCAGCGACGGTCTCGTGATGCTCCCCTATCTGCGGGCCGACGAGGCTCCGCCGGAGGGCTGCGCCCCGCCGGGCGCGTTCCTGGGACTACGCAGCGAGCACTCGCGCGGGCACCTGATCCGGGCCGCCGTGGAGGGCGTCTGCCTGCAACTCGGCGGTGTACGTGACCGGCTGGCCGAGCTGACGCCGATCGGTAGCGTCCGCCTGACCGGCGGCGCCTTCCGGTCACCGCTCTGGCGCGAGGTGATGGCGGCGGTCCTGGACTGTCCGGTGCAGGTGGCGGTGACGGCCGACCACGTCACCCTCGGCGCGGCGGCCCTCGGGCTCTTCGCGATCGGCCACACCTCCGATCTCACGGAGGCGGTCACCCAGCTCGACTCCGGGGTCGTCGGCGGCGAACCCGTCGCGGTCGACCCGGCTCTCGCCGCGGCCTATCGCGGTCTGCGGACGAGGCTGCCCGCGCTCATCACTGTCGCGGGTCGCCTCGGCGAGATCCTCGACGCCGGCGCCGGCCTCAGTGCTCCGGCTCGTCCCTGACCCGCGCCACGAGCTGGGTCGGGTTGACGTAGCGCAGCGCGACGACGAGCAGGACCAGCATCATCGAGGTGTAGATGACCGCCATGGCGTCGACCGACTGCTGGGCCCTGATCCCGGACGCGGACATCGAGTAGTAGAGCGCCACCACGAGGGTCTGCGAGTCGGGCCCGGCGGTGAGGAAGGTGAGCTCGAACATGCCAACGGTCCGGACGAGCACGAGGATCGCGGAGGCGAGGATGCCCGGCACGAGCAGCGGGGTGAGGACCCGGAGGAACACCGTCCGCAGGCCCGCTCCGCACATGCGCGCGGCGCTCTCGATCCGCGGGTCGATCTGCTCGATGAACGGGGTCATGGTCAGGATGACGAAGGGCACCGACGGTACGAGGTTGGCGAGCACCACCCCGGACATGTGCCCGGCCAGGCCGAACTTGTACAGGACCGTCGCCAGCGGGATGCCGTACGTGATCGGGGGCATGAGGATGGGCAGCAGGAACACGAGGAAGATCAGTCGTTTGCCGGGGAACGAACGCCGCGCGAGGGCGTAGGCGGCCGGCACGCCGATCACCAGCGAGAGGCCCACGACGAGTACGGAGACCTCAAGCGTCACGACGATGACCTGCAGGAGCGCGAACTCGTCCCAGGCTCGGGCGTACCAGCTGGTGGTGTAGCCGTCCGGGAGCCAGGTGTCGAACCAGCGCTGGCCGAACGAGCTGACCAGCACGGACGCCACCACGCCCAGCAGGTTGAGGAAGAAGAAGATGACGACGCCCCACACGACCCAGGCGGCCGGTCGCGCGGCGATGCGCCGCCGCCGGTCGGTGCTGGTGGCGGGGGGCCGCGCCGGTGGCGCCTGGGTGGTCGTTGCCATCAGCCCTTGCCTCCGGTGGAGCCGGTGTAGAAACGGCTGCGAGCGGCCAGCACCACAGCGATGATGACCAGCTCGACGAAGCCCATGATCATGGCGATCGCCGACGCGTACGGGTAGTCGTACTGCTCGTAGGCCGCCTGGTAGGCGGCGAGGGAGATGACCCGGGTCTCACCGGCCGGGTTGCCGACCAGGACCGCCGACGGGAACACACTGAACGCCAGGACGAACGTCAGGCAGAAGGTCGTGGCGAGGCCGGGCATCAGCAGCGGCAGCGTGATCCGGGTGAACCGACGACGCCAGTCCGCGCCGAGCGTCGCGGCCGCCCGCTCCAGGGTCGGGTCGATGCCGGACAGGTACGACAGCACCAGCAGGAACGCGAACGGGAAACCGGTGATCACCAGCGAGAAGAACACACCCCAGTAGTTGTGGGTCAGCCGCACCGGCTCGTCGACCAGGCTCGTGGCCAGCAGGATCCGGTTGAACCAGCCGGTCGGGCCGAGGAAGTTCAGCAACCCCTGCGCGGTCAGGACCGTACCGAGCGTGATCGGCACGACCAGCAGCGTGGTGACCAGCCGCTTGCCCCGGAACCGGCCGCGCATCCGGTAGGCGATCGGCACCGCGGCGAGGACGTTCAGGAGCGCGGCGGGCAACGCGATCCGTAGCGTGATCCAGATCGTGCCGCGCTCGTAGGAGTCGGAGAAAAAGCGGGCGTAGTCGCTGAACGGCCCTCCCCTGGTCGGCTGGAACGAGAGCGTCAGCCCGTAGAAGAACGGGTAGAGGAACAGGGCGATGACGAAGACCAGCGCGGGCACCAGCAACCAGAGCTGACGATCGACGCCCCGCTCGGCGAGACGGTGCTGCCAGTGCGTCAGCGGCCTTCCCTGCCCGCTCACCGCGTCGTCCCCGAGGCCTCCGCGAGGCGGTCGGTCTGCGCCGGCGCGTCGGCGGGATAGACGAGCAGCCGCTGCGGGTCGACGGCGAGCTTGACCTGGTCGCCCGGGGCGATCCGCTGCTCGGTCCGCAGGTGCAGCAGCAGCCCGTTGTCGGTGCGGGCCTCGGCCGCCAGCTCGCGGCCCTGGTACTCCACCACCTCGACGGTCGCCGACATGGCGTTGCTGGCCTCGCCGGGCCCGTCGACGCGGATGTCCTCGGGGCGTACCGCGACCACGGCGTCCGCCCGGATCTGGAGATCTCCCACCACCTCGCCGAGCAGGCGGTGGCCGGACGACTCGACGGTGGCCCGGCCGCCGTCGAGCTGTTCCACCCGCCCACGCCACAGGTTGCGGTACCCCATGAAGTCGGCGACGTGCCAGTTCGCCGGCCGGGTGTGCAGCTCACGCGGCGAGCCGATCTGCTGCACCCGCCCCTCCCGAAGCACCACCAGCCGGTCGGCCAGGGAGAGCGCCTCCTCCTGGTCGTGGGTCACGTAGACGGTGGTGAGCCCCAGCGACTGGTGCAGCCGGCGGATCTCGGTACGCATCTCCAGGCGCAGCTTCGCGTCGAGGTTGCTCAACGGCTCGTCCATCAACACCAGGGACGGCTCGAACACGACGGCGCGGGCGATGGCGACGCGCTGCTGCTGACCACCCGAGAGCTGACCGGGCAGCTTGTCGACGTGGTCCTCCAGTCGCACCAGCCGCACCGCCTCCTCCGTACGCCGGCGCGTCTCCTCCTTGGGCAGCCGCCGCATCCGCAGCCCGAAGGCGATGTTCGCCCGGACCGTCAGGTGCGGGAAGAGGGCGTAGCTCTGGAACACCATGCCGAAGCCGCGCCGCTCCGGAGGCAGCGTGTCGATGCGGCGCTCGTCCTGCCAGATACTCCCTGCCGTCAGCGGCAGGAGCCCGGCGAGGCAGTTCAACGCCGTCGACTTGCCGCAGCCGGACGGGCCGAGCAGGGCGATGAACTCCCCCGACTCGATCGTCAGGTCCAGCTCGGTGAGGGCGGCTTGGCCGCCGAACCGGCGGGACACCCCGTCCAACCGCAGTTGGGAGAAGGCGCTCATCCCTGCTTGACCTTCCCGCCGCCGATCTCGCGGTCCCACCGGCTGAACGCCGCCACCAGACTCTTCGCGTCGAGCGGCACCTCGGTGGGGTTCCCGGCGATCAGCGCGTCGTACTCGGGGCGACCGAACTCCCGGATCGCGTCCTGGCTCTTCTGCGGCGCCGAGGAGAGCTGGACCTCCTTGATGGCCGGGCCCGGGTAGAAGTAGCCCTCGTCGTACGCCTTCGCCTGCTGTTCAGGAGTGAGTATGAACGCCAGCAGGGCCAGCACCGCGGCCTGGGTGTCGGTCGACACGCCCTTGGGCATGACGGCGTAGTGCGCGTCGGTGACCCAGTGGAAGCCGTCGATCGGGGTGATCCTGGCCTCCTTGGGCACCGTGCCGAGCACCCGCGGGTTGATGTCCCAACCGGTGGTGCTGACGATCAGGTGCGCGGTGCCGTTGGCGAGGTTCTTCATCGTCTCGGTGGTGCCGGACGGGTAGTAGTCGACGTACTGGCCCAACTCCTTGAGGAAAGCCCACGTCTTGTCCCAGCCCGCGGTGGGGTCCTTCGGGTTCGTGTCGCCCAGGATGTAGGGCAGCCCCATCAGGAACGTCCGGCCGGGGCCGGAGTTGGCCGGCCGGGCGTACTGGAATTTCCTGGGGTTGGCCTTGGCCCACGCGAGCAGCGCTTCCGCGTTGGTCGGCGGGGTCGCGAGGCGCGACGGTAGGTATTCCAGCAGCGGACCCGACGGGTAGTAGGTGACGGTGACACCCGCGTTGCCGGCGAGCTTCTGCATCGCGGCGGCCGGCTCCAGGTAGTCGCGCATGCCGCCGAGACGGTCCTGGAAGGTCGGCAACACGTCGATCCAAAGCCCCTGCTCGATCCCGGCGGCCAGGCCGTCGACGCCGGTCAGCACGAGACCGATGTCCACCCGGTCCGCACCCTGCTGGGCCTTGATCTTCCCGGCCAGCTCGGGCGCCGGTGCCTTCGAATAGGTCACCCGGGAGATCACGTCGGGGTTCTTCGAGACGAACTCGTCGATCATCCCCTGGGTCAGCTGGAGGTTGCCCGCCACGTCGAGGACGTTGAGCGTGACGGCCTTGCCCGGCCGCTGTGGCACCTCGCCGGTGGCGTCGCCAGTGGTGTCCCCGGGAGCCTCGGGTGCCCCACACCCGACCGCGCCCACCAGGAGCGACGATGCCGTGACCAGGAGAGCGCCGCGCCGCGAGATACCCATGAGCCGTTCCCTCCGCCAGGTGTCGTCCCCGCTGATTGAGACAGCCGGCGCGCCACGGCGGCAACGGGTTGCCATGTATTGCCTCGCGCGAATGCGACAGGGCAGCCGGATTGTTGCGAGGGCATTGCCGAGTATTCACGGCCGCCATACCATGATCACGGCGCGTAGCCGGGAGGAGCATGAAGATGCCCGACCACACCAGGCCGCCGGACAAGAGGGTCACGATCTACGACGTCGCTGCCGAGGCCGACGTCTCACCGTCCACGGTGTCCCGCGCCTTCTCCCGACCGAGTCGCGTCAACTCCGAGACCGCCGAACGGATCCGGCAGGTCGCCGGGCGGTTGGGCTACCGGACCAACCCCCTCGCCCGCGCCCTCACCACGTCCCGCACGCAGATGATCGCGCTGGTCATCGCCGACATCACCAACCCGGTGTACGCGGAGATCGTGCGCGGCGCGCAGGAGGCGGCGACCGACGGCGAGTACACCACGGTGCTGATCGACGCCCAGGAGTCCGACCGGCTGGAACGGGCGGCGGTAGAACGCACCATGTCGACGGTCGACGGCATCGTGCTGGCGAGCAGCCGGATGTCCGACTCGGCCATCCGGATGGTCGCCAAGCAGCGGCCGGTGGTGGTCCTCAACCGTGCTCTCGCCGACGTGCCCTGCGTCGTCACCGACGATCCCCGTGGGGTGCGGCGGGCCGCCGAGCACCTCGGCGAGCTGGGGCACGACCACATCACCTACGTCGCGGGGCCACAGGCGTCCTGGCCCAACGGCATCCGTTGGCGGTCGCTGCTCGAAGCGGGCATGGAGCTGGAGATCAAGGTTCGCCAGATCGGGCCGTTCAGTCCCACCATGGCGGGCGGTGAGCGGGCCGCGCAGGAGCTGCGCGCCCGTCCCGCGACGGCGGTCCTCGCCTTCAACGACCAGATGGCCATCGGGATCATCCGCGGCCTCAGCCGGATGGGCGTCAACGTTCCGGGCGACGTCAGCGTCGTGGGTTTCGACAACATCCTCGCGGCCGACATCGTCACACCGGGGCTCACCACTGTCGCGGCGCCGCTCTACGCGGAGGGCACGGCCGCGACCCGACACCTGCTCACGATGATCGAGGGGGCACCCGGGCACACCGGCCGGCCGATGGTCCTGCCGGTACGCCTCGTGGTCCGCGACTCGACGGCCGCACGCAACCCTCGCCCCGGTCGGGCCCGAGCACAGTGGGCACGGCAGCGACCCGCGAACGACCCGGCAGCCCACCTGCCGTGAGGCGGCAGGACCCCGCGACAAGAAACGACAACTCGTTGCCGAGGCCGATCCGCGCCGGACAGGATCGACGCGCATCCATCGATCAACGCCGTTGCGCTCGCGGGACGGGCCGAACGGCGCCCCAGCGGACGAACGAGGAGATGGCGATGAACCGAGCTTCGGTGCCCCGGCTACGGCGAACCCTCATCGCGCTGGGCGCGGCGCTCGCCACGGTCGCGGCCACCCTCACGGTCGCCACCACCACGCCGGCCGCCGCGGCGCCGTCGCCCGACGACTACAGCGGCTCCGACCTGTGGCTGCGGTACGTGCCTGTCGACGACGCGAAGCTGCTACGCGACTACCGCCGGGCGGCCACGGCGATCGTTGTCGAGAACGCCGACGCCACGAAGGTCCACCGGCACACGACGGACCTCGCCATGGCGCCCGGTTCGAGCGAGAAGCTTGCCGAGACCACGCTGGGCGCCGCTCGGGACGAACTGGTGCGCGGCCTGGGCGGACTGCTCGGTCAGCCGACACCCGTGGCGACGGCCGCCGGCGGCACGGTCCCGGACGGCGCGATCGTGGTGGGCACGCCGGCGAGCTCACCGCTGGTGCGCCGCACCATTGCGACAGGCGACCTGGCCACGGTGGGCGACGAGGGCTACCTCGTCCGCTCGGTCTCGAAGGGCAGGGCACGGTTCACCGTCATCGCCGGCAACACCGACCTCGGCGCGTTGTACGGCACCTTCGCCTTCCTCCGGCTCCTGCAGACCCAGAAACCCGTCGACCACCTCCGCGTCGCGGAGTCACCGAGGATCAAGCATCGGTTGCTGAACAACTGGGAGACCGAGCGGCTCTACGCCGGCAACAACGCCTCCGGCATCGGCGGGCTGAACGGGGAGAGCGGGGCGATCTTCAACTTCGCCGCGACCGGTGCCAACGCCGGCCGGAACCTGCCCGTCATCCTCGACCGCTACCTCGTCATGGCCCGCGCGTTGGCGTCGCTGGGCATCAACGGCATCACCATCAACAACGTCAACGCCGACAACGCGTACCTGACGAGCGCCCGCATCGCGCAGGAGGCCGCCCTGGCCGACGCGCTGCGTCCGTACGGCATCAGGCTGGGCCTGTCGATCCGCTACACCGCGCCCACCGACAGCCGGTTCGCGCCGGACACGCTCACCAACAGCCAACTCGACCCGTACGGCGCCGATTTCCGGGGCTGGTGGCACCGCCGGGCCCAGCAGATCCAGAGCGCCATCCCGGACTTCATGGGGCTCACCGTCAAGGCCAACTCCGAGGGCCAGCCGGGGCCACAGGACTTCGGGTACGACCACGGTGACGGCGCCAACGCCATCGCCGCCGCGGTGGCACCGCTCGGGATGACGGTGCACTGGCGCACGTTCGTCTACAACGCCGAGGTCGACAACGACCGGCTCAAGCGGGCCTACCTGGAGTTCGGGCCGATCGACGACGAGGTCCAGCCGGACGGCAGCCGGGGACGCTTCGCCGACAACGTGTTCCTGCAGACCAAGAACGGGCCACTGGACTTCCAGGCCCGGGAGCCCATCCACCCGATGTTCGGCCGGATGGAGAACACCAACCAGGCCCTGGAACTCCAGATCACGCAGGAGTACACCGGCCAGAACTGGATGCTGGCCTACCTCGGCCCGATGTACGAGGAGATTCTCAAGACCGACACGTACGCGACCGACGCGAACGGGAAGCTGCTCAAGAAGCGCCTGGTCGGCAACATCGTCGACGGGACCGCCCAGCACCACCCGGACACCGCCATCGTGGGTGTCGCGAACCTCGGCAACGCCGACAACCTGACCGGGCACCATTTCGCCCAGGCGAACCTCTTCGCCTTCGGCCGCCAGGCGTGGGACTGGACGCTCGACTCGACGGACATCGCGACCGACTGGACGCGGATGACCTGGAGCAACGACCGGCGCGTCGTGGACACCATCCGCACCATGATGATGGGGTCGTGGGAGTCGCTGGTCAGCTATCAGACGCCGCTGGGCATCGGCCACCAGTTCGCTGAGGGCGTCCACTACCGTCCCGACCCCGCCGACTGGGCGGGCCGCGACGACTGGAGCCCGGTCTACTACAACAAGGCCGACAGCGTCGGTCTGGGCTTCGACCGCTCCCCCACCGGCAGCAACCTGGCCGCCCAGTACTTCCCCCGGTTGCAGCAGCGCTACGGGAACATCGACTCGGTCCCGGAGAACCTGCTGATGTGGTTCCACCACGTGCCGTGGGGCCACCGGATGGACAGCGGCCGCACGTTCTGGGACGAGCTGGTCTACCGCTACCAGATGGGCGTGCAGTACGTGACCTGGATGCGGGAGACCTGGGACGCGCTCCAGCCCGACATCGACGCGCGCCGGTTCGCCGAGGTACGCGCCAAGCTGGCGGTCCACGAGGCGGACGCCGCCGACTGGCGGGACACCTCGGTGAACTACTGGAAGGAGTTCAGCGGGCGGGACATCCCGGTCGACGACGCGCCACTGTCGGCGACGATCGTGGTGAACGGCAGGACGTTCGGCGGCTTCAACCTGTCGGACACCTCGTACGCCATCCCGCTGCCGGCCGGGGCGTCGCCGACCATCACGAAGGTGCGGACGACCGACCGGAAGGCCCGCTACGAGATCATCTCCCAGGCGGCCGGCGTACCCGGTCAGGCGGTCGTCAAGGTCACGACGGAGAGCTTCTTCGGCCCCCTCGTGAAGAACTACGTCTTCAACCTGGTGCCCGACACGACGCTGACGGCCCTGCGCGTCGACGGTAAGCGCCTGGCGTCCTTCACGCCGACGGTGCTGCGGTACAACGCCCTCGCCCCGGCCGGCACCACGGCCGTGCCGACGGTCACCGCCAGCGCCGCCGACCCCGCGGCCTCGGTCGCCGTCGAGCAGGCGACCAGCCCCACCGGGCAGGCTCGGGTCACCGTCACCAACGGCGGAGCGTCGTCGGTGTACACGGTGGACCTGAACACCACCATCACCGGCGGCGACGAGTTCGACTCGACCCAGCTCGGCCCGCAGTGGCAGTGGGTCCGGCCGGACGAGAGCAGGTGGCGTCTGGCCGACGGATCCCTGGTGATCACCGCGCAGCAGGGCGACCTCCAGGGCAACGCCAACACCGCGAGGAACCTGGCCCTGCAGGACGTCGACGGCGACTGGACCGCAGAGTCCGCTGTCGTCTTCTCCCGCCCACTCGCCACCAACAACGAGCAGGGTGGTGTTCTCGGGTACGCGGACGACGACAACTACGTGAAGCTCGCCTGGGAGATGGGCAACGCGACAGCGGCGGTCAACAAGGCCCGGATCGTCTTCCTGCGCGAACAGAACGGCACGGCGTCGACTCTGGAGATCACCGGTGCCGACGCCCAGCGGATCGTCGGGGCCGACGGCGCCATCTGGCTGCGACTGACCAAGATCGGGGACAGCTACCGCGCCTACTACTCCACCGACGGACGCGTCTACCGCTACATCGGCTCCCAGACGCTGAACGCCGAGCCGACGAAGGCCGGGCTGCTGGCCTTCAACCGGGCTGGCACCTCTACCGACCTCGACGTGGCCTTCGACCATTTCCGGATCGAGAGCCGCGGGGAGCGCATCCGCTAGCACCAACGGTGGCCGGGTCCGGTTGTCACCGGACCCGGCACGGCGTACGGCTCGATGGGTGCGGACCTCGCGGTTGTCGACGACTCAGGTTAGGGTGGCGCCATGCCGGCGGTGCCGAGGGGATACACACCCGGACGGAGCGCGCTGACCGGGGCGGGCAACGACGCCGGGCCACGTCAGGTGGATCTTCCCGCCGGTGGATTCCAACGACTGGTGCTCCGGTTTCTGGGTCTGCCGCTGCTACTGCTGATCGGCCCGTCCATGGTGTTCGCGGCGGCTCTCCTCGCGACCAGTGAGCCCGTCCTGAACCGTTGGATCCTGGGGGTCGCCGGGGTTGGGGTCACGTTCTCCTGCGTCAAGCTGGCCCGACACGAGTCGCGGTCGCACGAACGGGCCCGGCGGGACCTGCGGCGGCTGGAGGCGACCGGGGTGACCGGGACCGCCGAGATCCACGCCGTACGGCCCACCTCGCTGGGCGAGGAGAGCGGGGTCGAGCTGGACCTGCTGGTCAGCGGGCCCGGGTTCGATCCGTTCGAATCCACCTCGCGGTGCAGGGACCACCACGCCCTGACAGTCGGGACACGACTCAACGTCGTTGTCGATCCGACCGACCGGCTGTACGCGATCGTGCCCTGACGCCGCGCCCTCCACACCAGTGGGACCCGCCCCGCAGCCACAGCGGCGACGAAAGCCGCGTCCGGGCCCGTCCCCGGTTGGGACGGGCCCGGACGCGCTCCCCCGAGGCGGGATCGGTTGGCGTCAGCCCCCGATGGCGATGGCGAAGATGTGCATGGTCGGCACGTTCGTCGCCGGCCCGGCGCTGATGTTGGGCAGCACGACCGACGCGACCGCCTTGCTCTGCAACGCGACACCCACGTAGTAGATGCAGGCCGCGGTGGCCTGGCGGACGTTGTTGGGCCGGTTCTGGTACGCGGACACGATGGCCGCGGTCCCACCGGAGTGCGGCCCGCCGTACCAGTCGGGCGTGCTCAGCGTGAACGTCTGGCGGGTGCCGTCGGCGTAGACCACAGTGCCGGTCCCGGACACCGCGCCGTAGGTGCCGGTCAGCAGGAAGCCGAGCGTGGCGCCCGTGCCGGTCACCCCGATGGTCTGGCCCGAGGCGATGGCGTTGTCGGCGACCCCCGAGCTGACATTGGGCCAGCGGAAGGTGACCCCGTTGCGGCTCACCGTGCCGCCCGGGCTGGCACCAGCCTGCGCCAGGGCCTGCGCGGAGAGCGACGCCCCGCCGCCGTCGAAGTTTCCGACGTTGGTGTTGCTGTCGCTGGTGATGCCGACGTTGGTGAAGCTCTGCTCCAACGTCGGTGTGGTGGCACCGGAACTGGTGACCCGGTAGGTGCGTCCGGCCTGCACTGTGACGTCGATCAGGTCGGAGTCGATCCGGGTGGTCCGGGCCGCCGTACCGTCGGCGGTGTCGACCACCGTGACGGTGCCGGTCAGGATCCGGGAGCGCAGGCGGACGGTGCCGGCCCGGTCCGGTCGGACGAGGATCTCCGTGGCCAGGCCGCTGGCCCACGTGATGCCGACCGTGTGCCCGCCCCGACCGCGCAGGCCGGTCACCCGCCCGCTCGGCCAGGCCGGCGGCAGCGCGGGCAGGACGTGCAGTTCGCCGGTGTGGCTCTGCAACAGCATCTCGGCGATGCCGGCGGTGGCGCCGAAGTTACCGTCGATCTGGAAGGGCGGGTGCAGGTCGAACATGTTGGGCGCGAGTCGCGCGGTGGTGGCGAGGTAGCGGATCAGGTCGTGGGCCCGCTTGCCCTCCTCCATCCGAGCCCAGAAGTTGATTTTCCAGGCCAGCGACCAGCCCGTCCCGTCGTCGCCGCGCAGCGCCAGGGTCCGCCGGGCCGCCTCGAACAACTGCGGGGTGCCACGCTTGGTGATCTGGTTGCTGGGCGCCAGCCCGTACAGGTGGGAGATGTGCCGGTGGTTGGGCTCGGTCTCCACCCAGTCGTAGAGCCACTCCATGATGTTGCCGCGGGAGCCGATCTTCATGGGCGCGAGCCGGTCCCGGGTGGCGCGAACCTGCGCCCGGAAGGTGCTGTCCACGTCGAGGATCTCGCTCGCGCGGGCGACGCCGTCGAACAGGTCCCGCAGGATCTGGTTGTCCATCGTGGGGCCCGCGCACACGCTGGCGTTCGAGTGGTGGCTGAGCTCCGGCGAGTTCGACGGGTTGGTCACCAGGTAACCGAGGGTCGGCTCGGTCACCAGGGTGTTGAGGAAGAACTGCGCCGCGCCCTTCATGGCCGGGTAGTTGGTCCGCAGGAACTCGATGTCGCCGTTGAACAGGTAGTGGTCCCAGATCAACGTGGACAGCCAGGCGCCGCCGGTCTGCCACATGCCCCAGAACGCGCCGTCCACCACAGCGGTGGCCCGCCACGCGTCGGTGTTGTGGTGGGTGACCCAGCCGCCGGCGCCGTACTGCACCTGGGCGGTCCGCGCTCCGGTGACGGCGAGATCTCTGACCATGTCGAAGACCGGGCCGTGGCACTCGGCCAGGTTTGTGGTGTTGGCCGGCCAGTAGTTCATCGGCAGGTTGGCGTTGATCGTGTACTTCGAGTCCCACGCCGGCGCCAGCGAGTCGTTCCAGATGCCCTGGAGGTTGGCCGGCTGCGTGCCCGGCCGCGACGACGAGATCAGCAGGTACCTGCCGTACTGGAACAGCAGCGTGGAGAACTGCGGGTCGTTGACGCTGTTGTGCTGGGCGATCCGGACGTCCGTCGTCTGGTCGGCCGCGGACGTGCGGCCGAGATCGAGAGTGACCCGACCGAACAGCGCCTGGTAGTCGGCCACGTGCCGGCTACGCAGCTGGTCGTAGCTGCTGGCCCGCGCGGCGCTGAGGCGCTGTCGGGCGATGCCCTGGTAGTCGCCGCCGACGTTGCGGTAGTTGACGTAGCTGGAGCCGATGGAGATCAGCAGGGTCACGCTGTTGGCGTTGGTCACCCGCAGGGTGCCACCGGAGCTGGACACGCTGCCGCCGCTGACTGTGGCGTTGGCCAGGGCGAGGAAGCGGACCGCGCCGGTGATGCCCTCCATGCTTCCGGAGATGCCGTCCAGGCCGATCGTGGTGCCGTCCGGGCTGGACACTGTGGTGCGCTGCGGGCTGTCGAAGGTGGCGGTGAAGCTGATCGAGCCGGTCCGGTCGGCGGTCAGTCGCACCGCGATGACCTGGTCGGGCGCGCTGGCGAACACCTCCCGCTGGTGACGCACACCGTTCAGCACGTACGTCGTCGTCACGGTGGCGGTGGTGAGGTCGAGCGTCCGGTCGTACTGGGAGGCTCCGCTGGCGGAACCGAAGGCGAGCCGGAGATTGCCGACGGTCTGGTAGGCCAGCTGGCCGCCGGGGTTGCCCATCATGGTCTGGTTGATCAGATCCTGGGCCTGGGTCCACTGGTTCGCGTTGACCAGCCGCCGGATCTCCGCAAGCGCCCCCGCCCCTCTGGTGTTGCTGGGGTCGTGCGGCCCACCGGCCCAGACGGTGTCCTCATTGAGCTGAAGTCGCTCGGTGTCGACGTTGCCGAAGACCATGGCGCCGAGCCGGCCGTTACCGATCGGCAGCGCCCGCAACCAGTCGGTGCCAGCACCTTCGTCGTACCAGAGGGCGAGGTTCCCGGCGGCCAACACCTGCGGCGGCGCCGCCGGGTCCGCCTGGGCCACGGCGGTCCAGGGCACCGGCAGGAGAGCGCCGCCCGCACCGGCTGCGCCGATTTTGAGGGCTTGCCGTCGGGTCAGGTCTGACATCGATCCTCCAAACGGTGACCAGTCCGGCCACCCCGAAGCGTGACAACTATGGGACTCGACATGGGGATCCGCGAGCCAGACATCTGATGTGTTTCGGGAAGGTTACTCCGGGGCCACCGAATAGGCAACGGTCGATAGGTGGTGGATGCCGCGCCTCTCTGGCCGGTCAGCAACACGCACGGGCCGGTGAGCAGCGGCGGACCGACGCGGCACAGCACGCGGATTCGGCAGAACGACGCCGCCGACGACCAATCCGGATGGACATACATCAGATGTACGGAGGCAGGCAGCCGACCTCACCGTGCACCGGCTCCGACCTGCACCCGCCGTCCGGTGTTCGCGATGATCAGCAGACCAGGGATGGCGCCGAGCAACCAGACCACGATCAGCGGCCAGTGGATCAGCGCGCTCGCCGCCACCCGCCAGGTCGCCGCGTTCATCCACCGATCATCGGGCACCACGCAAACCGAGCACAGCGCCTCAGGTACGCAATCGGGTTGTTCTCCGCCGGCGCGCGGGTGACCATGGGCGGCATGGCGGGAGCTCGGAGGTGAGATCGCCTCTTCAGGGCGGACTGCCGCCGGGCGGCGCGGTGGTGGTCGGGGCCGTCGTGGAGATCGCTTGCGACGAGTCGGGATTCTCGGGCACGAACCTGCTGCACTCGACCGCCCCGGTGATCACACACGCGAGCGTCGACCTGGTCCTCGACGAGGCGGTAGCGCTCATCACCGCCCTGCGGTCCGGGTTCCGGTTCGCACCGCACGAGCTCAAGTCCGGGCGGTTCCTGCGCGGCTCGGGTGCGGAGGAGGCCCTGGAGTGGTTCCTGGCGGCGCTGGCCGGCCGCGCGCACGTCCACCTCATCGACAAGGAGTTCTTCCTCGTCACCCGGATCGTGGACTTCCTGCTGGCCGAGCCGTCGTACGCGGCGGGCACCCGCCTTGCTTCCGAGCACCATCCGGCCGCTCTCGCCCTGCACGAGGCCGGACGCTCGGCCGGAGGCGACTGGGGCGCGTTCCTGTCCGCGTTCGTCGATCTGGTCCGAATGAAGCGGCGACTTCCGGTCGACCAGACGGTACAACGGTTCTTCCAGGCCCGTGACGCGCTGCGGCGGCACGGGCTCGGCGCGGCGGCCGATGCCGTCCTCGACGGGCTCAGCCCGAGCCATGTGCGGGCCGTGGTGGCCCGGCTCGACAGCGACGACCGCACGGTCCCTCCCCCGCTGGAACCGCTGCTGCCGGCGCTGGCCGAGACGGTCCTGTCCTGGAGCGGCGGCCGGCGGCAGGTGCTCGTCACCCACGACGAGCAGAGCGCCCTGACGGCCGACCGGCTGACCCGCCTCCAGCGGGTGTTGGCCGACGGCGACGCGTCGGCGTCCGGCGCCGGCCGGGCTGGGGCGCTGCCGAACGGGGTGTCGCCTCTGGCGGGGCTGGTGGTGGTCGACTCCCGCGACGATCCGCGCGTCCAGGTCGCGGATCTCCTCGCGGGCGTGGCCCGGCGGATGCCCGGCATCATCGACGACACGCTACGTCAGCCACCGCCGACTCCCGCAGGGTGACGGGCAGCAGCCGAGTCACGACCCGGCACGTGCTCGGAGAGCTTCGGCGGTCGCCGAGTCAGCAGGAAAGAACGCCTCGACGGCCAACCCGGCAACCGTGACATCCAGCGGCGTACCGAAGAGGGTCGTGGTGCTGACGAAGGACAGCTCCTGGTCACCGTGCCGGTATCGCAGCGGGACGAGAACACGGGAGAGGGCGTCGCTGACCGGGGTCGTGTCGACCTCGCCACCGGGATAGCCGCGAAGCTCCTCGTGCAGGTCGTACAGGATCGGGTCGTTAGTCGTCGCGGCCTGCTGGTGCAGCCGTTTCAGCAGGTGGGAGCGCCACTCGGGCAGATTGACGATGCGCGGGGCCAGGCCGTCGGGGTGCAGGCTGAGGCGCAGCACGTTGATCGGTGGGGTGAGCAGGTGGGGCTGCGCGTCCACGGTGAACAGGGCAACGGCCGGGTTCGCGTCGGCGAGGTGCCAGTGCCTGTCGACGAGCAGCGCAGGGTACGGGCTGTGACCGTCGAGGATCTGTCGTACGGCGGCACGTACCGGTGCCAGCTCGGGGTCCCCCAGTTCGTGGCGGGGGTAGGCGGGCGCGTAGCCGCCGGCCAGCAGCATCGTGTTGCGCTCGGCCAGCGGCATGTCCAGGTGTTCGGCCAGCCGCAGGATGAGGTCCGGGCTCGGCCGGGATCGCCCGGTCTCGACGAAACTCAGATGCCGGGCCGACACTCCCGCCTCGATCGACAGGTCGAGCTGGCTCATGCCGCGAGTCCGGCGCCAGTCGCGCAGCAGCTCCCCCACTCGTCGCCCCGGCCGAGTCGAGATCATCACTCACCGACCCTAGTTCCGCACCGGCACACAGGCCATTACCTGCGACGTAATCGACAGCCGACCACGACACCGGAAAGATCTCCTCCAGGTCAGGTCAGAAAAACCAGAGGTAGAGGACGGACAATCATGACCGCGTACGCGCTCGCACACCTCCGCACGGCACCCGTACACGCCGACGTGCTGACGTACCTGGAGCGAATCGACGCCACGCTCGCACCGTTCGCGGGCCGGTTCATCGTCCACGGCGGCGCCATCGACGCCCTGGAGGGTGACTGGCCCGGCGACGTGATCGTCATCGAGTTTCCCGACCTGAACCAGGCCCGCTCCTGGTACCAGTCCGGCGACTATCAGGAGATCAAGCCCTTGCGGACGAGGCACCTCACCGGCGAGGTGATTCTCGTCGACGGAGTCGAACCCGGCCACGACTCGTCGCAGATGGCCGCGAGCATCCGCCGCGCCGCTGACCGCCAGCGCACCCCGGGACGGGCCGGCCGGTCGTAGTCTCGTCGAATGCAGGACATCCAGACGCACACCCTGGTCATACCCGGCGTCGACCTGGTCTACGACGTCCGTGGCCCGCTACCTCCCGCCGGCGCCCATCGTGCGCTGCTCATGATCGGCCAACCGATGGCGGCGGAGGGCTTCGTAGCGCTCGCTCCGCACTTCACGGACCGCACGGTCCTCACCTACGACCCGCGTGGTCTGGGCCGCAGCGTGCGCAAGGACGGTCGGGCCGATCACACGCCGCAGCAGCAGGCCGCCGACCTGCACGCGCTCATCGGGGCGCTCGACGTCGGTCCGGTCGACGTGTTCGCCAGCAGCGGCGGTGCGGTGACCGCGCTCGAACTGGTCGCCGCCCACCCCGGCGACGTCGCCACCCTGGTGGCGCACGAACCACCGATCAACGCCGTGCTCCCCGACGCCACGGCCGCCGACCGAGCCCGAGCCGGCTTCTACGAGGCGTACCAGGCGAAGGGCTCGGGTGCCGGGATGGCCGCGTTCATCGCGATGACGTCCTGGCAGGGCGAGTTCACCGACGCCTACTTCGCCCAGCCCACTCCCGACCCGGCGATGTTCGGCATGGCCGCCGACGACGACGGCAGCCGCGACGATCCGCTGCTGTCGCAGAACTCGTGGGCGATCACCGACTACCGCCCCGACGCGAGTGTGCTCACCGCGGCGCCCACCCGCATCGTGGTCGCGGTCGGCGAGGAGTCGGCCGGTACGTACACCGCCCGCACCGCCCTGGGCCTCGCGGCGCTGCTCGGCCAGGAGGCCGTGGTGTTCCCGAGCCACCACGGCGGATTCCTCGGCGGCGAGTTCGGCTACGCGGGCAAGCCCGAGGAGTTCGCCGTGCGGCTGCGGGAGGTGCTGGACGCCGGCTGACGTCCGCTCACCCTGCGGACGTCGGATCTCGTGCGGACAGCCCGACCAGCCGTATCGTGAGACGGGGAGACGACGATCCGCCGTCTTCGATCAAACGTCACTCGCGGCGGTCGAGGAGAACGAGATGATTGGCGTGACGATCGTCGGCGCAATCGTGGGCGTCCTGCTCGTCGGTCTCGTGGTCCTGGTCCGTAAGCCGGCCGACACCCGGTCGGTGCTCAGGTGGTCGGCCCTGGCGATCACCGTGCTGGTGGCGGCCGCGCTGACTCCTTTCACAGTGGACGACTCGGGCGCCGCGGCCAGCTTCCTGCTCGGCGTTCCGGTTGTCGCCGTGATGCTGCCCGTCCTCGCCCAGCGGGTCGGGCGGCTGACGCTGGTCGCCGATCTGGTGGCCGCGCTCGTCATCACCGGGTGGGGCCTGCTGCTCGGGCTGGGCATCGGTTTCGCGTTCCTGCCAGCGGCGATACTCCTGATCGCCAGCGCCGTGGGCACCAGGGCACCGCGACCGTCCACCACCACGTGACCCGGTGGCACGGTCCGACTGCTCGTCGCGCCGCGTCGGCCGGCCCGGCAAGCCGCTGCGGTGGAGTTCGGTGAGCCGCTCAGCGTCTGCACCGCCACACCAGCGGCCGATACGCCTGGTTCTCGTAGACCGCCCCGACCACCGTCAGACCGTCGGCGCTGATCGCCTCGGCCGTGTACGTGCCCGCCTCGGGCGCCCGGACCTCGGGTAGGCCCGGCAAGCGGCTGGCGGTTCCGTCCGGGGCGACGACCAGCGGCGCACCGTCGGCGACCAGCACCTCACCACTGCCGGCGATGCCGCTCGCCCCCGGGAACGGCAACAGGCTCACCGCCCCGGTGGCGAGATTCCACAGCACCGGCAGCATCTGCACGGCACCGCCCGTTTGAGCGCCGGGAACCGTGCCGATCGCCCACTCGCCCTGCGCCGAGTCGACCGACGCGCGCGGGTAGCCGTTGGGCAGCGCCAGCGCCGCCCCGACACCCTGCGGCGTCCACCGGTAGGGCTGCTCGCCCATCATGCCGACGATCGTGCCGTCCTCGGTGATCCCGGTCGCGGCCGATCCCCGCTTGCCGACCAGCCGGAACTTCTCCGGGTCGTCAGTCGACCAGAGCACTGCGTGGTGCGAGTCGTCGGACCTGCGGGCGGTGCCGACGATGTCGCCCCGACCGTTGACGGCGTGCACGAGCACCGCGTCGTAGCCGGGCGGGGTGGACAGAAAACGCAACTTCCCATTCCGGTATACCCAGCCGGTGCCGTCGGCGTTGGTGCCGACCACATGGCCCTTGGAGTTGACCGCTGCCGCGTACCGCGCGGCAGCCGGCAGGACGACCGGCCGGCCATCGGTCCACAGCACCACCCGCCCATCCTCCTGCCCGGTTCCGATGTCACCGACGATGTACCGCCCGGTGGGGTCGACTCCGTTGGCCACCGCGACCGGACCGTCGATCGGCTGCGACAACCACGACGCCTGGCAGGTGACCGGCGGGCGCGCGGCGGGCGACCCGGTCTCGGTCGGCGACGCCGCGAGCGCCGGCGTGGTCGGAGCCGGCGGGCCGGCGTTCCCGCCGACCTGAACGGCACCCACGACGCCGATCCCGGCCAGCACCGTCAGCGCGGCTATCCCGCCGACGCGGCGACGCCGGTGGCGCCGCCGGCCGTCGCGGAGCGCCCGGTTCACGTCCACCCGGGGCTCGGGAACCGGCACCGATCGCAGCAGTGCGGCGATCCGCTGATCGTCCACCGTGGTCATCTCGGACTCCTCACTGACATCTCGGTGACGTCGAGCACCTGGCGAACGGCTGCCAGCGCCCGAGCCGTCTGCGACTTCACGTTGCCTTCGGAGCAGCCCATCGCGGCGGCCGTGTCGGCCAGCGACAGGTCGCACAGGAACCGCAGGACCAGCACGGTGCGCTGGCCGCGCGGGAGGCGGGCGAGCGCGGCGAGCACGCTGTCCCGCTCGGCCACGTCGTCATGCGGCGTCACCGGCGAGCGCTCCGGCTCCGGCACCGACCCGAGCAGCCGGACCTTCGACCAGCTCAACCGCTTCTCATCGACGAGCTTGTGCACCAGCATCCGATGTACGTACGCGTCGACGTTGTCGGCCCGGCTGACCCGACGCCAGTTCACGTAGAGCGCCGTGATCGTCTGCTGCACCACGTCATCGGCCAGATGGGCGTCGCCGCACATCAGGAACGCGGTTCGATGCAGGCTCGGCAGTCGCGCGGAGACGTACTCCACGAACTCACCTTCGGCATCCACCATCGAGGCTCCCTCCTCCGCAAGCTCGACGGGACCGGACGACCGTCAGGTTGCGTCCCCGGCGAAGTACTCCAGAAAGGCGGACCACTCGGCCGGGCCGGGAATGTCCCAGCCCGGCCGCGGTACGGAAGGATCAGCGGGTCAGGCGGCCAGCACGGTGGCGAGCCTGCGTGCCTCGGTCACCAACCGAGTCGTACCGCCGCGGGCCACCACGTCGGCAAGCCCCGGCACCTCGATTCGCACACCGGTGGCCCTGGCCGTCTCGGCCCCCAGGGCCAGCAGGTCAGGCGTCCCGCGAGGCGGGGTCGACGCCGCCAGCAACTGTGGCAACGCGGCGGCGAGCAACCGCCAGACGCTCAGCCGGGCGCCGGCGGCGATCGCGTCGCGCAGCGGTGTGACCACCCGGGTCAGCGTCACCTGGCCGTCGGCCGCCAGCGCGCCCAGTTGGCGACCGACGCCCGGAGGATCGAGGTCACCCGCGGCTGCCAGCATCAGCAGAGCGTCGACGGCGGCCACCCGGTCCACCTCGTGCCGGGCAGACAGCCCGTAGGCCAGTGCCAGGTCGAGCGCCGGGCCGCCCGCGCCGGCGCACTCGGCGAGGACCGGCAGGATCGTGGCGGCCTCGTGGGCGTCCTCCTGTGCCGCGCCGGCGAACTCGGGCAGCAGGTGGGCGGCGACCAGCCCCCGGTGCCCGGGCAGCAGCGCCGGCCACAGGTTGCTCGAGTCACCCGGCTGCCCTCGTCCGATCGGGTGCGCCTGCACGGTGAGCAGCCCGAGCGGGTCCGCCACGCCCTCGGGCGGGGAAGTGGCAACGAGGGTGCGCCGAACGGGTAGCCCCTCGTAGCCGAAGTCGAAGTTGTGCCTGTGCTCGCGCCGGCCGACCGTGACCACCTGGTGGACCGTTGCCGGTAGGGCGTCGCCGCGCAGCCAGCGAGCCAGTTCGTCGCCGGCCATGGTGCCGAGCCCGGCGGCGCGAGCGGCCAGCGCCTCGTCCACGTCGACGGGCAGCCGCAGCAGGGCCTGGGTCAGGTCCCATCGCCACACCGGGCGGTCGCCGAGCGCGGCCAGCCGTTCGTAGAGCGCGGTCGGGTCGAGGGCTCCGGTGGAGCAGGTCGGGGCGGCCAGCAGCCCAGGGTCGTCCCGGCCGTCCAGGCGTTGCCCGATCTCCGCGAGCCGGCCGCAGTAGACAAGCGTGAGCGCGGACTGGCGCGGCAGCTCGACGGCCGACCGGCCCCGGAACGGGCGCAACGGCCGGGTCAGTAACTGACTGAGGATGCTGGACCACTGGTCGCGGCGGCTGGCCGCCTCGGGCAGCGCGGCGGCGGCCAGCAGGACGCCGTTCAGTTGAACCGGCACGGTGAACTGGGACCAGATGTGATCCCAGGCACCCACCTGACCCCGCCGCAGCACCGGCAGCAGGGCGGTTCCCAGCCGCTCCCGGTCGGTGGTGGTCAACCGGACCAGCCCGTCGAGGACCCGCTCCAGGGTCGCCGCGGGCGAGCGCGGGGTGAGCAGCCCGAAGACCTCCTCCACCAGCTCGTCCACCTCGGTGATCGGCGGCGCGGCGAGCGCGGGCGACACCGCCGGGGGCAGGTCGTCGCCGGCCACCGCCACGGTGACCGTGGCGACCAGCCGGTGGCCGTGCCGCTGCGCCAACACCGTCGCGCGATCGCGCAGGTCGGCGGCCGGGTGATCGGCAGCCGAGGCGAGGACCTCCGCGACGTGGGCCGCCCGCTCGGGGCTCTGCCGGGCCAGTCGGTCCAGCCAGGACAGCTGCGCCCGCACCAGCGCCTTCTCCGGCCGACCCAGTACGACTCGCGAGGTCTCCAGCAACGACTCGAAATCCACCTGCCCGTCCGCGTCGCGTAGTGCTCGCTGCGCGACGCCGGCCACCGGCCCGGGCCCGTCGGCGAGCAACCGCAGGTACCCGCTTGCCCGCGCGGCCACCTCGTCCGGGCCGGGTCGGAGCTGTTCGTGCAGGGCGAGGAACGGACGCAGCGCTCCCGGCCGGTCCCCGCGCAGCAGCCGGCCCAGAACCCCGTCCAACAGCACGGCCCGGTCGAGCCGCCCCTCCACTGCCAACGCGGCCAACGCGGCGGGCACCGGCCGCCCGCCACCGCTGAACCCCAGGTCGATGCCGACCCCGTCGACCTCGAACAGGCGCGGCAGCAGCACGTCGAGGAACGGGTCGGCGCGCAACTGGTCCAGTAGCGGCGCCTGCCGGTGTCCGTCGGACGACCGCTGCCACCACATCGACTGCGCCCAGCCGGCGACGAACGCGTCCCCGGTCGGCGGCGGCACCTTCTCCGCCAGCAGCAGCGCGGTGACGAAGTGCCAACCGTCCCACGGTCGGCTGCGGGTCAGCCGCTCGGCCAGCCGGTACCCAAGGTCGGCCAGCCAGGGCAGGCCCCGCTGTCGCGCCGTGGCGACCACCAGTTCGGGGTCGGCGTCCGTCAACATGATCGACCGCCGGCCGAGCAGTGCCGCTGCCTTCGTCGCGGTGCTCAGCGTGCCCACAGCGGCCACGGCCAGCGCGGTCGCCGTGCTCCCCCACGACACGTCGTCCCGCCGACGGACGTGGGCGATCAACTCGTCGCCGAGCGCCCGCCGAGCAGGGTCGTCCAGGGTGTGCAGCATCGAGCCGACGGTCGTCACATCACCGCGGTCCAGTGCCCTGAAGAAGTCCGTCACACCGTCACCTCCGCGACCATGGACACCGCCAGGGCATGCTTGCACGGGCCGCGTTGTCCCCGGTACTTCGCCCACCACTGACAGGTGCACGTGAGGTTTCCGTCGGAGAGCCGGCGGACGCGGTAGTCGTCGTCGCCGCCGCGTACCGTTGCATGATCGCCGTCCCGGCGGACCGCGCCCTGCTCGACAAGCGTGCGCGCGCCGACCAGCCGGGGATTGTCGCGCTCGGCCCGGCCGGCGTCGTGCGGCATCACCCGGTGGAAGTACCCGGCGTCGGCGACGTCGTAGCCGACCCGTCCGGCGGTGCCGAGCTGGGCCAGGGCCGCGCGGACCCGATCGTCGGACAGGCCCGCGGCGTCGGCAAGCGCGGCGACGTCGATCGTCGGGTCCCAGGAGAGCAGGGCACCGACCAGCTCAGCGTCGTCGATCACCTCGTCGCCGGCGAGCGCGAGCAACGCGGCCCCCTCGCCGGAGAAGCCCCGGTATGGCTCGGGAGAGAGGGTCAGCGACAGCCGCAGCGACCCGGTGTCCAGTTCCCACGTGCTCGGCACGGCCGGCGAGCCGGCACGCACCGCCGGCCCGTACACCCGCAGGGTGCGGGCGTGCCGGAGCAGCCCACGCAGCGCCGCGAGCCGCCCCGCGCCGGCCAGACAGACCGCCCCCGGCGTCGGGCGCGAGGTCAGCCGGAGGGTACGCCCGGCCGGCACCGCCCACAGCACCGAGCGATCGCTGCTCCCGGGCAGCCGGCGCAGGAACGCCGTGGCCTCGGCGGCGGGGACCTCGGCGCGCGGCTCGAAACCGGCGGTGAGCACGTGCACCTCGGCGAAGCCGCGCATCCAACGCCCCGGCAGCGGGACCTTCCGCTCCACCACCGCACCCTCCATGGTGGAGACGGTGAGGTCGTCCGGGCCGACGGCCAGGTGCAGCGGCTCGATCCCGCCCACCCGGGCGAGGGCTTCGCGCAACGGTGCGTTGACGTCGACGTTTGTGGTGCCGTGCCCGGCGATCTCACCGTCGAAGCCGGCCGGGACCACGTCCATCCGGGCGTACACCCCGCAGCAGCCGGAGAAGGACTCGAATCGCAGCCGCTCCCGGCTGCCGGTCACCACCGGGTCGAGGCTCGCCGGGCTGACCGGCTGGTGGTAACGGGTGCGGGCCACCTCGGCCACGGCGAGCAGCCCGGCCGCCGCCGCTGCCGGGGTGGTGAGAAACCCGGAGAAGAACCGCGGATTGGCCGTCGGGCCACCGCTGGTCTGCAGGTCGAGGCCAGCGGTACGCAGAGCGGACGGCTGGAGATATCGGTACGTCTGAACGGCGTTCACGGGCACACCGTAGAACCACCTGCCGACATCCGCGCCGGCCTCAGCCGACGGCGACGGTCATCCGGCGTACCGCCTCGGTGATCAGCTCCGGTGCGGTGGCGAGGTTCAGCCGGACGTGCCCACCGCCGCCGGTGCCGAACGCCAGCCCGGAGTTGAGCGCCACCCTGCCACTGTCGAGGAACACGGCGGCCGGGTCGTCACCGAGGCCCAGGGCGCGGCAGTCGAGCCAGGCCAGATAGGTGGCCTGGCCGGGTTGGTAACGGATGGCCGGCAGGTGTTCGGCGAGCAGCGCGGCAAGCAGCCGGCGGTTGTCGTCCAGGCCGGTCAACAGGGCGTCGAGCCACTCGCCGCCGTCGCGGAAGGCAGCGGTGTGGGCGATCACGCCGAGGTGGCTGGTGCTGACGCTGACCTCGAACGGGACGCGGGCGAGGTCCCCGGCCGCGGCCGGGCCGGCGACGAGGAGCCCACCGCGCAGGCCGGCCAGGTTCCACCCCTTGGAGGCGGACATCAGCGACAGGCCGTTCTCCGCGCCGGGCACCGAGAGGTACGGCACGAACCGTGCTCCCCCAGCCACCACCGGCGCGTGGATCTCGTCGGCGACCACCCGCACCCCGTGCCGCTCGGCCACCGCGGCGACGGCGGTCAGCTCGGCCGCGCTGTGGACCACGCCCGTCGGGTTGTGCGGGCTGCAGAGCAGGTACGCCGCCGGCCGTCCACCGGCGCGAGCCCGCCGGAACGCCTCCTCCAGCGTGTCGAGGTCGATCCGCAGGTCCTCGCCGAGCGGCGCCTCCACGATCCGGCGGCCGGCGTGCGCCACGAAATCGTAGAACGGCGGGTAGACCGGGCAGTTGACGACCACCGCGCCCCCCGGCTCGGTGAGCAGTCGCAGCGCCTCGACGACGCCGTGCATCACGTCGGGCACCAGCACGGTGCGCTCCACGGCCAGCCCGTCCCAACCCCACCGTTGCCGGGCGAACTCGGCCAACGCCTGCGGGTACGCCGTGCCGGCGGTGTAGCCGGTGTCGCCGCGCGCGACGGCGTCGGTGATCGCCCGCGCGACCGGCTCGGCCAGGGCCACGTCCATCTCGGCCACCCAGAGCGGCAGCACGTCGTCGGGGTACTCCCGCCACTTGAGGCTCGTCCGTCGGCGGAGCTGGTCGATCGTGAGCTGGCGGAGGGGATTCACCACGGTCCGGGCACCACTGAGCACACCACTCATGGCCCAAGCCTATTCGCTGCGTCCCGGCCGGGCGGCCCGGACCATCGCCGGTCCGTCCACTGTGGTCGTACCGGAAGTATTTTCGGACACCTTTTGGCATTGAGCAGCGTCTTTGTGGTGTTATCCCGATCGCTGCCGAGGTCAGCGCCGAAAATTGCTGCGGGTCTCTCGTTCATAACCTAGGCTCCCGGATACCCACATCGACGGCCCGCCCTCACGCCGTGCCAGCCACCGACCTCGCACGCCGGCCATCGCAACCCTCGACGCCGATTGGAGTTCTCGATGACCTGGCGTCCCACCATCGCCGTACTGGCCGGCCTGTGCCTCGCGGTCAGCGCCACCTCACTGCCCGCCGCTGCTGCGGCCGACGCTGAGCAGGTCAGCGCTCACGCCGCGCTCGCCGGGCCGCCCGGCGCACCGACCGGAGCCTGCCCGACGGGTGCCAGTTACGGCCCACCGTTGCCGGCGAGCACCGTGACGGCCCCGCGGATCCAGGGCGGGTTCACCTTCCTCGAAGGGCCGGTCTGGGTCGCCGACGGCGCCTACCTGCTGTTGTCCGACATGGCCGCTGGCACCGGGCCGTACAACGTCCAGCCGTCGACGATCCGCCGGTTCACCCCGCCGTCGACCTTCGACACGTTCCTCGCCAACTCCGGCAGCAACGGCCTGGCGCTCAGCGCCGACGCCCGGCAGCTCGTCGCGGCCACCCACGACCAGCGCAGCGTGTCCCAGTACCGACTGAGCGACCGGACCCGCAGCACCGTAGCGGCGGGCTACCAGGGTCGGGCGTTCAACTCGCCGAACGACGTCGCGGTCCGCTCGGACGGTGTCGTCTACTTCACCGACCCGAACTTCCAACGCGGCAACCGCCCGGACCAGATGAGCGGACGCACCAGCGTCTTCCGCGTCTCCAACGGGCAGGTGTCGCTGGTCGACGACCAGTTGCGCCAACCCAACGGCATCTCGCTCTCACCGGACGGGACCGCGCTGTACGTGGGCGCCTACTCCGAAAACAAGATCTACAAGTACGCCGTCCAGCCCGACGGCAGCATCGGCGCGCGCAGCGTCTTCGTGAGCTACATCGGCGGCCCGGACGGCGGCACGATCGACTGTGCCGGCAACGTGTACTGGGCCTCGGGCGGGGACTCCCTGGTCCACGTCTACTCCCCCGCGGGCACCCAGCTCGGCACGATCCGGTCCGGCAACTCCGGCACGACCAACGTGGCATTCGGCGGCCCCGACCGGCAGACCCTCTTCGTCACCTCGGGTCGGTGGGGCGACTCCGGCCTGTACAGCGTGCGACTCAACATCCCCGGATATCCGTACTGAGCAACGCCACTGACCGGCTGCAGCTGCCGCCTCGACTGCTCCACCCAGTAGCCGGGTAGGCACCCGTCGGCGACCGTGGACGTCGCGCCGCCGGCGGCCGTCGGGAGGAGCAGGACCTTCAGCCGGGGCAGCTCGGTCGCGGCGAACACGGTGCCGACGATCAGCACGGCCAGCACCGGCAGGAGCCGGCGGGCGCGTACACGGGCGGCGCCCTGCCGGTCGGCGGGCGGTGCAGCTTCTTCTGGTGAGGGTTGTCCAGGCCGCCGCGCCCGCCATACCGTGCCGGTCGCGGCGGCGAGCAGCGCGACCGGCACCGCCACGCAACCCGCCAGCCACCGTAGCGACTGTCGGGCCGCAACCCAGAGCTTGGGAGTGTCCAATTAATGGCTGTCACGCAGGAAAAACAATTCACCCACGTGATTGGAATTCGCTTTGATGGCGAACCGCCTGCGGCACCCGGGTCGACAGACCGATGAGGGCGTCGGCCGCAGAGACCGTGATCTTCGATTTCGACGGTGTCCTGCTGCGCGGGGACGCATTCGGGCTGTTCCTGCGACGCACTGCTTTCGCGGGCGCTCGGCTGCCGCTCGCCATCGTCCTGCTCGTTCTCCTCGCGCCCGTCGCCGCTATTCCCGCCCTCCGCCCCTGGGCTGCGCGGCGGGTGAGCCGGGTCGGCCTGCTGGGCCGGAGCGCGGACGACCTGCGGGCAGAACTGGAACGCTTCGGCGCAGCCCTCGCTGCGGAGCCAGGGCGGATCATCGGCCCCGGCCTGCGGAAGATCCGCGCCCACCTGGCAGCAGGCGACCGGGTCATCGTGGTGACCGCGTGCGAGCACACCCTGGCACGCGCGGTGCTCGACGCGATCGACCTCGCCGGGGTCGAGCTCGTGGCCTCCCGCATTCGCGGGCCGAGGCTGATCGTGCACAACCACGGGGCGACCAAGATGGCGCAGCTCGCCGCCGAGGGGGTGACGCCGCCGTGGCGGGTGGCCTACAGCGACTCGCTGTCGGATCTGCCCGTCCTCAGTGCTGCTGAGCGGCCCGTGCTGGTCAACGCGAACGCCCGTCAGGTCGCCAGGGCGCGTCGGTTACTCGGCGACCGGCTGACCACCGTCAGGTGGCCGGGTGGCCATGTCCCGGGGGATGAGTCAGACACCGTGGGCCGCCTGCCGGGCTGAGTCCGACGCCACTGTCGCTGGGCCGCTGGCAGACAACTGCCGTCTGCCTGGGCGGCCCAGCGACCCCCCACCAACAAGCGGCGGCCGGGCAGAGGCGGTCTGCCGCCATCGACCGGCGCGCGAGCCAATGCCGCGGGAGGAGCCCCCGTTGCGCTCCTCGCGGAGCCGACCCCTCCCACCGGTTCGGCCGGCCGGACCACGCTCTGATCCGGCGCGCAACGGGCGTTGAGCCGATTGAGTTCGCACTCAACGTACGTTGCTCCAAACAGGAGCGAGCATACGCTCACGTTGCGTGCACGTGTCAACATCTGTTTTGCCGCTCCGCGCATCTGCGACACTGTCGTTTAGGCGGCTGGAGGGTGAAGGATCATGGTTGACGACCGGCACGCAGAGCACGAGCTGCCGCCCCTCGACACGCTGGCCGCCAGGCTGGAATACCTCTTCGACAAGATCCGCCCGACGCCCGACGAGCTCAGCGACTCCGACGAGTCGGGGCGCAGGTACACCAACAAGGAAATCGCCGACAAGATCAACGAGGTGGCGGCGGAGACGGGCGTGACGATCAGCGCGGCCTACATCGGCGAGTTGCGCCGCGGCGTGGCAAGCGATCCCCGTACCTCACACGTCCGCGCCCTGGCCGCCGCCTTCGGGGTCAACTCGGGCTACTTCGTCGACGATGCGGCAGCACGACGAATTCAGGACCAGATAACACTGCTCAACGAGCTGCGCCGGATGGACGTCAAACAGGTGGCGCTGCGCCAGGTGCTGGCCGACAACGGGCTCTCCGCGACGGACACGCGGCTCGTCGAGCAGATGGTGGCCCGACTGCGGGCCGTGGCGGCAGGCACTGGTGCTGGCACGACCAGTTCCACGCCGGCCGAACGCGGCTAGTGCGGTGCAGATCCTTCGGTGGCAGTACACCGACGAGCGGGAGAACGCTGACGTGAAGTTGCACCGACTACGCAGGCGCTGCGAGCAGCTCGTTGCCGAGCTTGAGGTGCCCGAGCCTTTCGACATCCAGAAGCTGTGCGACGTCCTCGCCGAACGGCGTGGCCGGCCCATCCACCTGGTGCCGATCAAGCTGCCGGCACACACGGTGTGCGGGATGTGCGTGCCGACCGGCGACTTCGACGCCATCTTCTTCGAGCAGGACACCTCACCGCTGCACCAGATGTTGATCATCGGTCACGAGCTGGGTCACCTGCTCGCCGGCCACCAGGCGACCGAGGTGCTGGACGCGGACGCCTCCCGGCTGTTGCTACCGGACCTCGACCCGCAGCTTGTCCAACGCAGCCTCGGTCGCAGCAACTACGCCGCAGCCGAGGAACGCGAAGCCGAACTGATCGGTTCCCTGCTCCTCCGGCGGGTCCGCGACAACCGCGGCGACGGGGACGACGCGCCGTTGAGCGGCCAGGACGTCGAGCTGTACGGCCGGCTGCGACACTCACTCGAACATCCCCACTGGTAGCGCGATGGACACCGTCCTCTACGGCGTGTGCGCCGCGGCCGGCTGGATCGCCCTCGGCTACATGGTGCGACTACAGCGTCGGCATCCCAGTTACGCCCGCCGCGCGATCTGCTGGGGTCTCGGGGCGTTCGCCGCCGGGATCACGGTCGCCATCCCGCCCATCGCGGCCGCGATCGACCAGGTGTCGGGGCTGCCCAACCTGGCCAAGGTCATGGCCCACGCCGGCGCTCTGACCATCTCGGCGAATGCCGAGATCATGCTCCTGCACTTCGCACTGCCCCACGCGACGGCCGCCGCCCGGGCCCGTAAGTGGATCTGGGTCACCGCGTGCGCGTTCCTCGTGATGGTCGCCCTGTTCGCCTACACCCTCACGTACGACGACCCGGTGCTCCTGACCGTCGAGTACGCGACCGACCCGGTCGTGACCGCCTACCTGCTGATCTTCCTGCTGCTCGGCTTCTTCGCCTACTGCTTCGACATCACCCGGCTGTGCTGGGGCTTCGCGAAGATCTGCGGGCGACCCTGGCTGCGCCGTGGGCTGCGCATCACCGCAGTCGGCGCCGCCTTCGCACTGCTCTACAGCACCAACAAGATCGGATATCTCGTCGCCTACTGGGCCGGCTACCAACCGGCCGGCGAGCGACAGATCGCCGCGGTCCTCGTGACCATCGGCGCTCTCCTCATCACGATCGGCCTCACCATGCCGGCGTGGGGGCCCACCCTCAACATCACACGACGGTGGGAGGACTACCACTCCTACCGACGACTCGAACCACTCTGGCGCGACCTCATCGCCGCTCTTCCCGAACTCGAACTCGACCCCACCCTGCGCCGACGCCGGGCAGCCGCCCGCGACACCGACTACGCGCTGACCCGCCGGGTGGCCGAGATCCGCGACGGCCGCCTGGCGCTGCGCCCGTACATGGAGATGAGTGTGACGGCGCTGGCCGCACAGTTCGCCGAGCGGGCCGGGCTGACCGCCGAGGAGCGGCAGGCGTCCATCGAAGCGGCCCACCTGGCCTGCGCTCTGCGTCGCCACAGCGCCGGTCTGTTGGCCGTGGTCGCGCAGCCCGCCGACGAGCTGCACCGCCCGGACGGCGGCTACGCCGGTGAGGTCGCCTGGCTGACGCTCGTCACCGAGGTCTACGCCCGCTCGCCGGTGGTGGCGCAGACGATCGCCGCGACCCGAGACCTCGCCGCCCCGGGCACCCCGCATCCGAGCGCTGGAGACGCCCGCCGATGAGAGACCGCTACGACAATCTGACCCGTACCCGCGCTCTCGACCCGGAGCGCGACTACCTCGACATCTACCAGACCATGCTGCGCTACGAGTTTCCGTGGGACATGAAGCTCGGGCTCAACCTCGCCTTCAACCGTTCCTTCTCCGTCCCCGCCATCGCCCAGGTGCACACCGCCACGGGCGAGCTGACCGAACGCACGCAGAAGCGGATCGACGACACCGGCCTGCTGATGTACGAGATGGTGCTCAACGGCTTCGAACAGCCCCGGGGCCGGGACGCGTTGCGGCGCGTCAACCAGATCCACCGTCCGTACGACATCAGCAACGACGACTTCCGCTACGTCCTCGGCTGCCTGGTCGTGATCCCCACCCGGTGGTTGCAGGAGTACGGCTGGCGCCCGCCCTGCTGCCACGAACGTCAGGCCACGTACCTGTTCTACCGGGAGCTCGGTCGACGGATGGGCATCACCGACATTCCCGGGTCGTACGACGAGTTCGAGACCTGGTTCGACGCGCACGACGCGGCTCACCTGCAACCCAACGACGACGCGGCAGCCATCGAACGTGCCACCCGCATGCTGATGCTCAACCGGATCCCCCGGACGCTCGCGCCACTGGGAAACGCACTTGTCAGCGCCCTGTACGACGCGCCGCTGCGGCGCGCGACGCGGGTCGACAGGCCGGCCTGGCCCGTCCGGGCGGGGCTGCACGTGGCCTTGAAGACGCGCTCGCGGTTGCAGCGGTGGTTCGGAGCACCGCGGACGACGGCGTTGTTCGCCGACGGGATCAAGGCCAGGAGCTACCCCGACGGGTACGAGATCAGCCGGCTCGGCCCGCACCACGACCGCGTGCACGAGTAACACGTCGGCCCCGCGGCCGGTCCGCCGACTGTCCCTCGGGACGGTCGACGGACCGGATCTCAGCGGATGTCGGTGGTGGTCCAGCGTGGCGAGGCGTTGGTCACCTCGATGGTGTCGCCGACCAGCGTGGTCACCGCCTCGGTGTCCCGCTGCGCGCTGGTGCCGACCCAGATTTCGACGTCGCCGGGCTCCACGACGCGGGTGAACGTGCGGTCGGAGAAGGCCAGGCGGGTGGTGGGGACGGTCAGCTCGACCGTGACGGACTCACCCGGCTCCAGGTGCACCCGCCGGTAGCCGAGGAGCTGGGCCACCGGCCGGGTCACCGAAGCGACCAGGTCGCGACCGTAGAGCTGGACCACGTCGTCGCCAGCGACAGCGCCGGTGTTCGTCACCCGCACGGTCACTCCCACCGCCCCGTCGGTGGGCACCGTCGTCGGCACCGTGAGATCGTTGTACGCGAATGTCGTGTAGGACAGGCCGTGGCCGAACGGCGCCACGGGCGTCGCCGGCAGGTTGGTCACCTCGTTGCCCGCACCGAGGGTGGGGTGCAGGTAGGAGTACGGCTGCGCACCGGCCGACCCGGGCAGGGTGACCGGCAGCCTGCCCGACGGGTTGACCCGCCCGGAGAGCACCCCCGCGATCGCCCCGGCGCCCTCCTCGCCCGGGAAGAACGCCTGCACCACCGCCGCGCAACGCGAGAGCGCCCAGCCGACCGTGTACGGCCGGCCGGTGACCAGCACGAGGACGACAGGTGTGCCGGTAGCCAGCACCGCCTCGACCAGTTCGCGTTGGACGCCGGGCAGCTCCAGATCGTCCCGGTCACAGCCCTCGCCGACAGTGCCGCGTCCGAAGAGGCCGGCGTGGTCGCCGACGACCAGGACGGCCACCTCGGCGTCGGAGGCCGTGGCGACGGCCTCGTCGAAGCCGGATCGGTCGTCGGTGTCCACGTCGCAGCCGCGTGCCCAGGTGACGAGATCGTCGCCGAACTCGGCCCGCACGGCGTCGAGCACGGTCGGCACCTCGATACCGGTCGGCACGTCGGGATGCTGGACGAGGACGTGGTTGAGGAACGAGTAGCACCCGAAGAGCGCACCCTGGCGGTCGGCGTTCGGGCCAATGAGGGCCACCCGTCGACCGGTCGGCAACGGCAGCGCGTCCCGGTTGGCGACCAGGACGATCGATTCCTCGGCGAGCCGGCGGGCGATCGACCGGTGCTCGGGCGAATCGAGGTCGATCGTCTGGGGCGGCTCGTCGTCGAAGGTCGCGTCGAGCAGCCCCAGGTCCTGCTTCTGGCGCAGCACCCGCAGCACCGCGCGGTCGATGAGCGCCTCGTCGATCTTGCCTGCCCGGACCGACTCCCGCAGGGTCAGATAGGCGTCGCCGGTCGGCAGTTCGACGTCGACACCCGCAGCCAACGCCTGCCCGGCCGCCTCCGCGTGATCGCCCGCCACGTGGTGCAGCAGGTTCAGGAACGCGACCCCGTAGTAGTCGGCGACCACCGTGCCGTCGAAGCCCCACTGGTCCCGCAGGATGCCTGTCAGCATCGTCGGGTCGGCGGCGACGGGCACTCCGTCGATTTCGGCGTACGAGTGCATGACGCTGCGTGCGTCACCGTCGATGATCGCCATTTCGAACGGGGGGAGCAGCACGTCGGCCAGTTCCCGGCGGCCGACGTGCACCGGGGCGAAGTTGCGCCCGGCGCGCGAGGCGGAGTAGCCGGCGAAGTGCTTGAGGGTGGCGTGCACCCCCTGCGACTGCAGTCCGCGCACGTACGACGTGCCGATGGTGCCGACCACGTACGGGTCCTCGGAGATGCACTCGTCCACCCGACCCCAACGGGGGTCACGGATCACGTCGAGCACCGGCGAGAGCCCCTGGTGGATGCCCAGGGCCCGCATCGAGGCGCCGATCGCCGCGGCCATCTCGGTGACCAGCTCGGGGTCGAACGCGGCACCCCAGGCCAGCGGAGTGGGGAAGGTGGCCGCCTTCCACGCGGACAGCCCGGTGAGGCACTCCTCGTGGACGATCGCCGGGATGCCGAGCCGGGTACCGGTGACCAGGTCCCGCTGGAACTTCCACAGCCAGGACGCGCGTTCGGCCGCGTCCAGGGGGCGGGTGCCGTAGGCGCGGGTGAGGTGACCGAGCCCGTGCCGGGAGAAGTCTTCGAGCTTGAACGCGTCGCCGAACTCCCCCTGCAGCGGTGCGACCGCCTCGCCGTCCTCCTTCTCCCAGAAGCCGACGAGCTGGGCGATCTTCTCCTCGATCGTCATCCGGTCGAGGAGATCACGTAGGCGTGCGCCGCCGTCGTGCCTGCCCGGCCGGCCGTTCTCCGGACCTGCCTGAGCCGGCACCGGCCCGTCCACCAACGCGTGGACCTCAGTCATGCTGTGCCTTCCTGTGGTTGTGCTCGTACCGCTGTCGCTCAGCCCTTGACCGCGCCCTGCAGGCCACCGACGATCTGCTTCTCGGCGAGCGTGAAGAAGAGCAGTGCCGGCAGCATCGCCAGCGAGGTGAAGGCGAGAACGCCTGCCGTGTCGGTGGTGTACTGGCTGGAGAAGTTCTGCACGCCCAGCGGCAGGGTGTGCAGGCCGACGTCGCTGAGGACGAGCAGCGGCAGCAGGAACGAGTTCCAGCTCGCCACGAACGCCAGGACGCCAACGGTGACGAGCGCGGGCCGCGACAGCGGCATCGCGACGCGCCAGAGGAAGCCCAGCCGACTCGCCCCGTCGATGGCCGCGGCGTCCTCCAACTCTCTCGGGATGGCCGACAGGAAGGGGCGCAGGATCACGATCGTCAGTGGCAGTGAGAAGGCGACCTGCGGGAGGATCACCGCATAGTAGGAGTTGATCAGGTTCAGGTCACGCAGCATGAGGTAGAGCGGCAGGATCGCCGCCCCGGCCGGAAACAGCAGGCCGAGTGTGAAGAAGGTGTAGAGCCCCTCCCGCCCACGGAAGGAGTAGCGGGCGAGCACGAACGCGGCGGCCATCCCGAGTACGACGACGGCGAGCGTGGTCCCGAGGGCGATGACCGCACTGTTGAACGCCTGTTGCCAGAAGTTGCTCTGGGTCAGCACCCTTGAGTAGTTGTCCCAGACGAACGGGTCGGGCAGGCCGGCCGGGTCGGCGACGATCTGCGGAGTGGTCCGGAAACCGCCGATGACCACGTAGATGACCGGGGCGATCGACACGGCCGCGATCGCGAGGGCGAGCGCGTAGGTGAGCGGCGTGCCCCAGGAGACCTGACGGCGCCCGGAGGACGGGGAGGACACGGAGTTCACGGCCATCGTCACTTCGCCCTTCCGGTGATGGCGCCCTGGATGTCGCGGCGGAGCAGGAACCGCTGGAACAGCAGCGCCGCCACGAAGGAGATGGCGAACAGGATGACCGCCACCGCGTTGCCGTAGCCCCACAGCCGGGCGAAGAACCCGTTGTCGACCATGTAGGTCGCCATGGTGGCCGATGCGCCGAGGGACCGCACCGCGGGCACCGAGGTCACCCAGATCATGTCGAAGATCTGCAGTGAGCCGATCATGGACAGGAACATCCAGATCCGGATCGTCGGGCCGAGCAGCGGGATCGTGACGTGTCGTTGGATCTGCCACCAGCTCGCGCCGTCGATGGCCGCTGCCTCGGTCAGCTCGTCGGGCACATTGGACAGCCCGGCGAGGAGCAGGATGATGGCGAAACCGACGTACTTCCAGGTGAGGACGGCCAGCAGGGTCCAGATGACCACATCCAGGTCCGCGAGCCAGGCCTGCACCAGGCCGCCCATCCCCAGGGACCGCATCAGCGCGTCGACAGTGCCCTGATCGGTCAGGAGCAGCTTCCACATGATGCCGACGGTGACCTCGGCGAGCACGTACGGCACGAACACCAGCAGGCGGAACACGGCCCGCCCGCGGAAGCGACGGTTGAGCAGCAGTGCGACGCCCAGGGCGATCGGGCCCTGGATCAGCAGCGACCCGAACACGATGATGGCGTTGTTGCGCAACGCGTCCAGGAAGATCGGGTCCTGGAAGGCGAGGGTGTAGTTCCTGAGGCCGACGAACTCGGTGGGAGGCCCGACCCCGCGCCACCGGAACAGGCTGTAGTAGACCGCGAAGCCCATCGGCACCAGCACGAACATCACGTAGATGACGACGGCCGGCGTGGTGAGCCCGATGATCTCGTACCACTTGCGGCGATTGTCGGCTCGGCGGGCGGACGCTTGCTCGGCCCGGCGGGGGCCCGCCGGCGACGCGGAAGCGCCGCCGGCGGGCATACGAAGCTGGTTGGCGGAGGTCACTTGCTTGCGGCCGCCTTCATTGCCGAGACGACCTTCTCAGGCGTCCCGTTGCCGGCGAAGATGGCGACGATCGCGTCGTTCATCGCGTTGCCGACGGTGCTGCCGTAAGCCGTGTCCAGCCAGAGCTGGACGTAGCTCGCCCCGGAGGTCGCCTCCAGGATGGACTTCAGCGCGGGGTCCTTGACGCCGGCCTCCGCACCCTTGGCGACAGGCAGGCCCGTGCCGGTCTCGGCATAGCCCTTCTGCACCTCGGGGCTCACGATGTACTTGAGGAACTCGACGCACTCAGCCGGGGCGTTCTTGGCACAGGAGAACCCGTCGCCGCCGCCGAGGGCCGCCTTCGGGTCACCCGGGGAGCCGGCGATCGCCGGCACCGGGAACCAGCCGAGGAACGAGGCCACCTTCGCCTTGTCCGTGGCGACGGTGTCGAGCGTGCCGCGGTTCCAGTCACCCATGAGCTCCATCGCGGCCTTGCCGTTGGCGAGCATGCCGTTGGCGCTGGTCGGGTCGTTCTGGCCCGGAGTGGCGATGAAGTTGGGCTGGAACGGCTTGGTGTCGATGAACGTCTTCAGGTCCTGGCCGGCCTTCACGAAGCACGGATCGTCGAAGTTCTTCTCCGCCGATGCCTTCTTGAGGACGTCGACCGAACAGGCGCGCAGCGCCATGTTGTACCACCAGTGCGCGGCCGGCCACTTGTCACCGGCGCCCACGGCGATCGGAATGACATTTGTCGCCTTGAGCTTGGTGACCGCGGCGTTGAGTTCTTCGAAGGTGGTTGGCGGAGCCGAGATGCCCGCCGCGGCGAACATGTCCTTGTTGTACCAGATGCCCTCGATGCCCATCCGGAACGGCAGGCCGTACTGCTTGCCCTTCACCTGCCAGATCTCCGCGGCGCTGCCGATGTTGCCGACCTCGGCCTTGGTCTGGTCGGTGACGTCCTTGAGGTAGTCGGCCTCCACCTGCTCGGTCATCTCACCGCCGCCCCAGGCCTGGAAGATGTCCGGCGGGTCGCTGCTCAGCAGTGCGGCGGGGAGCCGGGTGCGCTGGAGCTGGTTTGTCTCGATCGCCTCAATCTCGATCTTGACGGTGGAGTGGAGTGCGGAGAAGTCCTTGGCGACCTTCTCCCAGTAGGTCTTGCCGGGCCCGTCCTGTGACGCGTTGTGCCACCAGGTCAGGGTCACCGGGTTCTTGTACAGCTCGCTCTGAGGGGCCGCCTCTTCGCCGCCGCCGCTGCACCCGGCGACAACGAGAACACTTGTCATTAACAGTGCCAGAACGGCACCTTTGCGCTGCTTCGTTGCCATCGATGTCTCCTCGACTAGTCAGTCGCGGTACTCGGCCTGCGGCGAAGTTTTACAGTCATGTAACTTGATGTCAATCGGTATCGATAACGTTTTCGAGTCGGCGGCGACGCACCCCCGGCGGCAGCCCTATCATCATCGGCGTGGTGTTTCAGCAGCGTGTCAAGATGTCGGATGTCGCACGCACCGCCGGCGTCTCGGTTGCGACCGTCTCGAAGGTCGTCAATGGCCGGTACGGCGTGGCCCAGGCGACCGTCGAGCGTGTCCAGCGGGTCATCCACGAGCTCGGCTACGAGGCGAGCCTGGGGGCGCAGAGCCTGCGCAGTCACCGCACCAACGTGCTCGGCATTCTGGTCGCCGAGTTCGAGCCGTTCTCGACCGAGCTGCTCAAGGGGGCGTCCCAGGAGGTCGCGGGCAGCGGATACCAGCTGCTGGCCTACTCCAGCGGGGACGGCGAGGGCGCAGCCGTGGGGTGGGAGCGGCGCTCGCTCGCCCGTCTCTCCGGCACTCTCATCGACGGTGCCGTGATCGTCACGCCGACCGTGGTCGAGACCGAACACAGCTTCCACGTCGTGGCCGTCGACCCGCACACCGGGCCGTCCGACCTGCCCACCGTCGATTCGGACAACTTCGCCGGCGCCGTGCTGGCGACCAACTACCTGCTGTCCCTCGGCCACACGCGGATCGGGCACATCAGCGGACGCACCGACCTGAAGTCGGCGCAGCTGCGCGAGGCCGGCTTCCGCAGTGCGATGGCCGACGCCGGCGTGCCGGTGGACGAGCGGCTCGTCCGCGTCGGCGGGTTCCGGATCGAGAGCGCCGCCGGCACGGCCGCGGAGCTTCTCTCCCTCACCGACCGGCCGAGCGCGATCTTCGCGGGTAACGACCTCTCCGCGATATCCACTATGACAGTGGCCCGCGACATGGGCCTCTCGGTGCCCGACGACCTGTCGGTGATCGGCTTCGACAACGTACCGGAGTCGGCGCTGGTCAACCCACCGTTGACCACCATCATGCAACCGCTGCAGCGGATGGGCGCCGAGGCGTTGCGCCTGCTCATCGACCTGATCGCCGGCGTCGAGCGCGACACCCACATCCGGCTGCCCACCGAGCTGGTCATCCGTTCCTCCTGCCGCCCGTTGCGCTGACGCCCGGCGTCAGGCGCAGGACCGCGCCGCGCGCCCTCCGGCCTCCGCCAGCGCTACTCCGGGTAGGAGTCGTCGATCACCATCTCCCGGATCTCGACGATGCCGGGCCAGTACCGGGAGACCGGGTCGGTACCGCGGCGCAGCCAGAGGGTCGTACCGTCGGCGGCCGTCGCGGTCTCGATGACGTGGTCGGCGTCCGCCTCGATGCGGCCGACCTCGACCGCCCCCAGGCCGAGCCTCTCCCCCTCGGTACGCAGGTCGGCGCGGGCGAGGAACAACAGGGCCGCGCGGCCCGGGTCCACAGCGACCGCGGCGGGTTCGACGCGGGCCAGCCACGGCTCCAGCGCCTCCACGGTCGCGGCGATAGTGGTCGCCGGGGCGGCGACGAAGAGCCGGGCGACGACCTCGACCTCGGCCGGATCGATCTCCAGGGCGCGGTCGGGGGTGTGGCCGGTGCCGTGGGTCGCACCCTCCCAGCCCAGCTCCTGGTTGGCCCGGTTGATCACCAGGAAGGTGGCCGGCGGGTCGGACGGCGGGTCGAGGGTTTCGGCGTAGCGGACGTTCGGCGCGTAGAGGAAGTCCCGCTCGCGCCATCCGAAGCGGTGCAGCAGCGGGCGCGCCATGGCGTGCATGGCGCGTTCCTCGCTGGCCGCGACGAGGCAACCCGACAGCAGCACGTCCGCGCGCTCGACGTCGACATCCATCCCGTCGGCGCCGAGCTCGTCGGCGAGCGGGGCGTATCGGCGCAGAGTGGCGGCGGCGCTCGCGGTGCCGCGTTCCAGCCTGAGCATCGCCTTCATCGCGAACGGCGGCTTGCCCTTGGTCACAACTGCCTCTCATTCCGGTGCGAGCGGTTACGCGACGAGCAGGAACACGGCGATGCCGACGGTGGCCGAGTCCGATGATCTTCGCAGGGCCCGGGACCCCCCGCGACAGTCAGTCCGTTCTCGTCCGGGCGAGGTGACCCACCGGGCGGTCGAGCCAGGCTGGGGGCACGCGACAGGGTGGCGGAACGTGAATCTCACCTAAGTCGACAATTCTCCCCCTAGGTTCGATGCGCAGGACGCAGCCGAACCGGGGAGAGACGTGGACAGCTATCCGGCGATCGAGGATCACGGACTCATCGGCGACCTGCAGACCGCCGCGCTGGTGACGTGTGACGGGACTGTCGACTGGTTCTGTGCGCCGCGATTCGACTCGCCGAGTATCTTCGCCGCGCTGCTCGACAAGGACAAGGGCGGCTACTTCCGTATCGCGCCGCACGACGTGCGGTACGTGACCAAGCAGCTCTACCTCCCCGGCACACCCATCCTGATCACCCGGTTCATCAGCGCCGACGGTGTGGCCGAGGTGATGGACTTCATGCCGGTCACCGGCGAGCGGGCCACCGACGCGCACCGGCTGGTCCGCACCGTCACCATGGTCCGTGGCAGCATGCGCTTCAAGGTGGAGTGCCGGCCGCGGTTCGACTACGCCCGCGAAGAACATCAGCTGGAGCGCCACCACAACGGCTATGTCTTCCGCAGCCGATCGGCTGCGCTGACGTTCAACCCGGTCGACCCCGTGCGGCGGTTGATCTCCGAACAGGGTGACATCCACCTTGAGGGCGGCGACCTGGTCGCGTACGGCACGCTGAACGAAGGCGACACCGGCGGGGTGGTCCTGGAGACGGGCGGTACCGAGCCGCGCATCATCTCGCCGGAAGAGATCCAGGGCATGTTCGAGTGGACCCGGGACTACTGGCGGCGGTGGCTTGAACGCTCCCGCTACACCGGCCGCTGGCGGGAGATGGTCGAACGCTCCGCCATCACGCTGAAGCTCATGACGTACGCGCCGACTGGCGCGATGATCGCCGCGCCCACGGCCGCGCTGCCCGAACTGGTCGGCGGAACCCGCAACTGGGACTACCGCTACACCTGGGTACGCGACACGTCGTTCTCGGTGCACGCGCTGCTCGGCCTCGGCTTCACCGAGGAGGTCAGCAGGTACATGAACTGGCTGGACGAGCGGATCCGCGAGGCCGGCGACCACCAGGATCCACTCAAGATCATGTATCGGGTGGACGGCTCCTCCGACCTGCACGAGGAGGTGCTGGACCACCTGGAGGGCTACCGCGGCTCGCGGCCGGTGCGGATCGGCAACGGCGCCGCCGACCAGCTCCAACTCGACATCCACGGCGAGGCGCTCTACGCCATGCACCTCGCCGACGAGCAGGGCATCCGCGTGTCGCACCAGGTGTGGAAGAGCACCGTCCGGCTGGTCGACTGGCTCTGCCAGAACTGGGACCAGCCCGACGCCGGCATCTGGGAGAGCCGCCATCACCCCCGCAACTACACCTTCGGCCGGGTGATGTCCTGGGTCGCGCTGGACCGGGCCATCCGGCTGGCCACCCGCACCGGCCGCCCCGGGGACATGACCTGCTGGACCGAGCAACGCAACCGCATCTACGACCAGGTCATGGCCCGCGGATACGACCGGGGCCGCGGCACCTTCGTGCAGGCGTACGACGAGGCCGTGCTGGACGCGGCGCTGCTCGCCATGCCGGCGGTCGGTTTCGTCACGCCGAGCGACCCGCTGTGGCAGTCCACCCTGCACGCGATCGAGCGCGAACTGGTCTCCGACAGCCTGGTCCACCGGTACGACCCGGTCCACTCCCCCGACGGTCTCCCCGGCCACGAGGGCACCTTCAACATGTGCACCTTCTGGTATGTGGAGGCGCTGGCCCGTTCCGGTCGCCTCGACGACGCCCGACTCACGTTCGAGAAGATGTTCACCTTCAGCAACCACCTCGGCCTCTATGCCGAGGAGATCGCCGCGACCGGGGAGCAGATCGGCAACTATCCCCAGGCGTTCAGCCACCTCTCGTTGATCAATTCCGCGCTGACGCTCAACGACCTGCTCGACGCCGAGGCCGACGCCCGCCGCCGCCAGTAAGGCCGCACGCTGCGGTCAGCCGCCGTCAGGTGGCCCGCGTCGGGAAGGGCTTGACGCGCCCACGTCCATCGCGCATGGTCAATACGTATCGACAATCTCAAATGTATTGACGCGGGGAGAACTGATGAAGGCCTTCGTCACCACCGCCTCGGCCGCGGCCCTACTGCTCCTGTCCACGGGCAGCGCATCCCATGGCCAGCCAGCGGCCGACCCGCCCTGCACCGGACAGATCCACGCGAACCCGGGGTTCGAGCGCGGCACGACCGACTGGACCGCCGGCCCCCGCATCGTCGTGTTCGGTGACGCGACCCGGCCCGCACACACCGGCCACGCCTACGCCGCCTTCGCCGGGCTGGACGTGACGCGTACCGATTTGCTGCGCACCACAGTCACAGTGCCAGCCAACTGCGACCTGACGGTCCGCTTCTGGGTCCGGACCACCACGACCGAGACCAGCCGCGGTGACTACCTGAACGTCGGACTGGCGGTCACCGGGATACCCCCGAAGACGAGGTTCTCGCTGGCCTTCGACGGCGGGGCGCAGTGGCGGCAGTACGGCATGTCGAGCGGAACCGCGACGACCGCGCGCACCGCGACTGTCAGCTTCCTCGCCAGCGAGACGGCCGGCAACGGCGCCACGGCCTTCGACGTCGACGATGCGACCTTCACGTTGAGCTGACCTGAGCGGGGACCATCTCGGCAGCCCCGCCGCCGCAGTGACTCTCCTCGCGCCGCGCCCGCGCGCACTGGTCGGAACGCGCCCGCAGAACAGATAGAGACCGAACTGTCAATAAGCGAATCGGGATTGGTAGGCCACATACGGCCCGGGACCTGCAATGCATTGAGATACCCATCTCTGCCGGCGGAATTCCTGGCAGGCGAGGAAAACCAACCCTATGCTTGCCGCCGAATGCACTGCGGCTCATCCGGGGCCGAGGGGAACACCGATACAAGGATTTGCGAATGCGCCGGAAGTCTGCTCTGCACAACGGCACTGCTGGCGTCAGCGACGTAACACCGGACGGCGAACGACCCACCCCTACCGCTGAAGGCGTCGCGCTCCGATCCGCGGTCGCCGAGGAACAGGCGTTTCTGGACGTGGCCACGGCACGACGTGACAGGCTGGCCGACCACCTACAGGCCGAGCTGTCGTCAGAGGCCCTGGACGCGTTGGAGCAGGCCCGGCACCGCATGCTTCGCCAGCAGTACGAGGAGCTACGGCGAGCGCGGGAAGGGCTGGTCTTCGGCCGCCTCGACGGCCTTGACGGCACCGTGCGACACGTCGGCCGTGTCGGTCTCCGCAACGACGGCGAGGACGGTGAGCCACTGCTGGTGGACTGGCGCGCTCCCGCAGCCCGGCCGTTCTACACCGCGACGGCCGTCGACCCGCAGGGGCAGGCACGGCGCCGGCACATCCGTACCACGGGATCGACAGTCGTCGGCGTGGACGACGAGCCGCTGGACGGGACCATGACCGCGGAACTCGTCGGCGAGGGCGCTCTCCTGGCCGCCCTCGACCAACGGCGCACCGGTCACATGTCGACGGCGATCTCCACCCTGCAACGCGAACAGGACGACATCATCCGGGCTGAGGCGACCGGCCCACTGATCGTCCAGGGTGGTCCCGGCACAGGCAAGACAGTTGTCGCCCTGCACCGGGTCGCGTACCTGCTGTTCACCCACCGGAAGATGGCCGACCAGGCGGTCCTGGTCCTCGGCCCCTCACCGCGGTTCCTCCAGTACATCGCCCAGGTGCTGCCCGCGCTCGGCGAGACCGCCGTCGTCTCGGCGACCTGCGACACCCTGCTTGCCGACATCCGCGTGGGCCGCGACGAGAGCCGTCCTCTCGCCGAGATCAAGGGCCGCGCCCTGTGGCGGCCCGCGCTCGAAAGCTACGTCGCGTCGCTGCTCCCCCGACCCCGCGAGCTGAAGTTGCGCTGGGAGGGCGATTTCTACGCCATTCCGGCCGCAACGGTGGCACAGGCGCTCGCCTCGGCGGTGCAGGGACGCCCGTACCACCGCGCCCGCACAACGTTCGCCGAGCAGTTGCACCACCTCCTCGCCGATGTCGTCGCCGAGCAGCGCGAGGCGCTGATGGACGAGATGGAGGAGGGCTTCGAGGACATCCTCGCCCGCGTCGACAAGAGCATGGGAGATGACCGCCACTCCACCCGGACGTCCACCGGCAGCGACATCAACGGACTGCTCTCCGAGGAGGAGATCGAGCACCTCCGTAGTCGTATCGCCGAAGACGCCGCCATCGCCCGGTTCGTCGAGGCATGGTGGCCCACCCTCGACGCCGAAACGCTGCTGGGTGATCTCCTGACCGACCGCGCCCTACTGGCCCGGTTCGCCCCTCAGCTGTCCCCCGAGGAGATCACCGCCGTCGCAGCCGAGCCCGCCCCGTGGGCGTCGAGCGACATCCCGCTGCTCGACGCCCTCGCCGACCTGCTCGGCGAGGGCGGTGCCCCGCACCCGCAGGGCGAGTTCGTCGCCGACCGTGCTCGCCGACAGCGCGGCTGGGTGTACGGCCACGTCGTCATCGACGAGGCGCAGGAGCTGTCCGAGATGCAGTGGCAGATGGTCCTCCGGCGTTGCCCTAGTCGCTCCATCACCGCCGTCGGCGACATCGACCAGGCCGAGGCAGCACACCGGCACACCAGCTGGGCGCAGGCGGTGCAGGCTGCCTTCGGAGACCGCTGGACGGCCGCGGAACTCACCATCTGCTACCGGACCCCCCGCGAGGTCATGGACCTCACCGAACCGGTCCTGAAGAAGGCTGGCAGCCACAACACGCCGCCACGAGCGGTCCGCTCCTCCGGCATCGTCCCCTGGGAACTCCCCGTCACACCCGCTGAGCTTGCCGGCGCCGCCGCCGAAGCCGTGCGGGAGTTGCGACAGCGGTGGCACGGCGGCATGGTTGGCGTCATCGCCCCCGCCGGCCGCATCGCCGAACTCCTAGCCGTGCTGACTGAGGTGCCAGTACTCACCGCGACGCAGTCCAAGGGACTGGAGTGGGACGCGACGCTCCTCGTCGACCCGGAGGGCATCGCCGCCGAACCGCGCGGCTGGAACGGCCTCTACGTCGCGCTCACCCGATGCACTCAGGAACTCGGACAACTGATACTCACGCAGCATTCGCCACACCCATGACTTTCACGGAGGCTGCGAGCACCGCTGCCGACCGTCCGGGACGCACGCTGTTGTGCTGGACCAGGAACCGTCGTCTTCGGCCCTGTTCCGCTGCGGAGGCTCCTGGCCATCGGTTCACCATCGCACAAAGTGCCCTTCTCACGGTTCCACCTGGTGACGCACGACAGTCGCGTCCAGCGCCTCGACGAGGAGATCCAGCGCATCGCTGATGACCTTGAGGTAGTCGGCGGCCAGTCCACGCGTGTACGGCGTCAGGGCGTCGGACCTCGCGTGCGTGATCAGGTAGCTCGCCAGACCGTTGGCCCGGTCAGCGCCATCGAGAGCGCGGATGACAGTGGCCCACTGGGGCATCCCCGTCCGGGTGGCCAGCTGGCCGGCGCTGCCCCGCGTCAGGGGCCCGAACGCCTCCTCGACGTTGTCCATTGCAGTCGCGAGAGCGTCCCGCGCCTGGCGGAGATCAGCGACTTCAATCATGGCGACTCCCGCGGAACGGTTCGGCGGCCAGCGCCAGGAAGGAACACCGGCGAGTGCCTTTTGCGCCGCCGCCGCAACGGACGGCTCCCGTTCAAGTCCAACCGGCAGACGAGTCGGCAACGTCCCGGATGCCCCCTCCGCGCCAGGTGAATGAGCTGCCGCCAGCGCCTCGCGGGCCGCCCCCACGGACTGGGCGAATTCGATACTCGCGCCGAAGGCGTCGACCTTGTTCATCCGCTCGAAGAGATGGTGGACCCGGGAGCGGAACATAACCGCCAAGGCAACGACGAGCAGCGGCCACACCAACACCCGGACGTACGCGAGGACAAGCTCCGCCACACGCATGTCTCCATCGTGAACGGCCACCGCAAGGCCTACCAGCTCCGGTGCGTTTTCGTGGGCCGTACCGCCACTGTTTCCGTGCGCGGGCGGTGGACGGCGAGTCTCGTCCCGGCACCACTGGCGCCGGGACGAGTGCTCGGTTCCCCGTCAGCGGCCGTATGCCTCCAACAGCCGCAGCCACACCTCGCTGACTGTCGGGTACGCCGGAACCGCGTGCCACAACCGGTCCAGCGGGACCTCACCGACGACGGCGATGGTCGCGGCGTGGATCAGTTCCGCCACGTCCGGACCGGCGAGGGTGAAGCCGACGATCACCTTCCGGTCCTCGTCGACGACCATCCGGGCGTGCCCCTTGTAGCCATCGGCGTGCAGGGAAGCTCCGGCGACGGCACCGAGGTCGTAGTCCACGACCCGGATCCGCAGCCCAGCCGCCTCGGCCGCAGCCGCGGTCAAGCCCACCGACGCGATCTCCGGGTCGGTGAAGACCACCTGCGGCACCGCACGCTCGTCCGCCGTCGCCACATGCCGGCCCCAACGGCCGTCCTCGACCGCCGCGCCCTTCGCCCGGGCCACGATCACGTCGCCCACCGCCCGCGCCTGGTACTTGCCCTGATGGGTCAGCAGCACCCGCCGGTTCACATCGCCGGCGGCGTACAACCACTCCCCGCCACCCACGACGCGCAGCGTGTCGTCGACCGCCAGCCACGCGCCGGGCGCCAGCCCAATGCCGTCGAGGCCGATCTCCTGGGTGTTAGGGGTACGACCGATCGCCACCAGCACCTCGTCGGCCTCAACCTGCTCGCCGGAGGCGGTGCTGATGTGGACGGTGCCGCTGTCGTCGCGGCTGACGGCGACGGCCTCCGCACCGAGGCGTACCGACACACCCGCCTCGCGCAACGAATCGGTGACCAGTTCACCGGCGAACGGCTCCGCCGACGGCAACACCCCGTCGCGGGCCAGCACCGTCACCGACGACCCCAGAGCGGCGAACGCGGTCGCCATCTCGGCCGCCACCACACCACCACCGATGATGGCGAGCCGACGGGGAACCGACCTGGCCGCGGCGGCCTCGCGGCTGGACCACGGCGCCGCCTCCCGCAGCCCCGGGATGTCCGGCAACAGAGCGCTGCTGCCGGTCGCGACGACCACCGCGTGCCGCGCGGTCAGCCTCGTCGTGACACCGTCGGTGCCGGTCACCTCGACAACCCGGGCGGAGCTGATCCGGCCGTGACCACGGTGCAGCGCGATGCCAGCCGACTCCAGCCACGAGACCTGCCCGTCGTCCTGCCAGTGCGACGCGAAGGAGTCCCGCCGGGCCAGCACCGCGGCCTGGTCCAGGTCTCCGGTCACTGCCTCACGCGCACCCGGCAGTTGGCGGGCCGCCCGCAACGCCGAAGCGCTGCGCAGCAACGCCTTGGTCGGCATACACGCCCAGTACGAGCACTCACCACCGACCAACTCCCGCTCAACGATCGCGGCGGTCAGCCCACCCCGCACGACCCGGTCGGCGACGTTCTCTCCGACCGGACCGGCCCCGATCACGACGACGTCGTACTCGATGGTGGTCATATCAGTTGCCCTTTGCGGCGCGGCCGAGGCGGACAGCCGCGATGAGGAAGAAGATGGCGCCGGGAATGGCGTAGCCGGCCGCGTTGGTCAGCGACGGGTGATCCGCGGAAGCACCGACGATGAAGGACCCACCGGCCAGAACCGAGATGCCGCCGCTGATGATCATCGGCCACTGCCCGCCCATCCTCCGACGGGTGACACCGACGATCAACTGGACCAGTCCGGCGATGATCGCCCAGGCGCCCCACACCCGCAGGACGGCGGGAATACCGGACGCGCCCGCGACACCCAGTCCGACCGCCGTGATCAGACTCACCGCGATGTTCACGTACAGCAGGGCCGGCGAGCCGGTGGTCCGTGACGAACGGAGGTCGTAGATGGCGGCACCCACGTCGAACAACGGATAGAGCACGAACAGCGTCACCGCGAGCGGACCGATCTCCTTGGCGGTGGCGATCGTCACGAGTGCCCACACGATGGCGAACGCGAAGCGGACGAAGTACAGCCGCCGCAGTGCGGACGCGGTCTGGGAAATGCCGGTCGGGGCAGCAATGGTGGTCACGGGTGACCCTTTCAGCGGAGAGGTAGGGAGACCGAACGTTCTACCTACCCAGCATGGCAGGCTCAACCCCTATCGTCAAGACCGAACGTTCTATCCACCTTGGCGCCGCCGAACCTGACGCCGCTCGCGTCCATCAGACCGAACGTTCTATCCGCTAAGGTGGGTGGTATGACGCACGGCAAACCCGACACTCGGCCCTCTGAGGCGCGTCTGCGGCTGCTCACGACGGCAACCAGGATCTTCTACTCGGAAGGCATCCATTCCGTCGGCATCGACCGGATCATTTCCGAGGCGAAGGTGACCCGGGCGACGTTCTACCGGCACTTCCCCAGCAAGGACGATCTCATCCTCGCCTACCTGCGTGAGGTCCATGAGATGGAGCGCGACACGGTCGAGGCGGCCATCGCCACCAACTCATCGCCTGTCGAACCACTCCGGGCCATTGCCGGCTCCATCGCGCAGAACATCCAGTCCCCCGGGTTCCGTGGGTGCGCCTTCCTGAACGCCGCGGCGGAGTACCCCGGCGCGGACCATCCCGTACGCCAGGAGATCATCGCCCACCGGCAGTGGTTCCTGGACACCCTCAGCACGTTGATGGCGCAGGTGCACCAGGAGACCGCGGATCCCGCCGCGCGCCACTTCGTCATGCTCCGCGACGGCGCCATGGCCGCCGGATGCCTCTTCGACCCCGCGCTGGTGTCCGAGACCTTCCTCCGCGGCGTCGAAGGCCTTCTTCTGATCAATACCGAACGCCAGTCGACCGAATCCGCCGACTAGCTGCCCGTGGCGTCTCCACGTGGTCGCAGGTCGGCCACAGCACGCTGTCACGCCTCGGAATCGCGAACGTCGGATGCCTCCCCCCGCCCGATCGGCGAGGCGGGAAGCTCCAGCGACTGTCCCGAGCTGCGCCGCGCGTCGAGCAGCGCGACCAGGGCCAGCACTCCGGCCACCACGCTCAGCCCGACCATCGGCCTCCAGTAGACCAAGGCCGGCGTGGACAACAGCAGAGCCACCAGTCCGATCAGGCGGGAACGGGAGATCCGGCCAAAGATCTCATACTCCAGCCGCATACCGGCGACGAGAAAGAGCAGTGGACCGCCCACCACGAACAGGAGCCAACTGGGCCGCGGCGCCCCGAACGGATGGTCGATCACCAGTTCGTAGCCGACCGCCGTGACGAGCACGCTGAGCACGATCAGCAGATGCGTCCGTTCCGAGGCCGTGCCCAGCCGGCCGGGCATGACCACCCGTTCCAACGCATCGGTCAACAGCAGACCGGCGCGGTGGAAGTAGATCCGCCAGAGCAGGGCGCTGGTGGTGAACGCGACCGCGAAGGCGGCTGCCCGCTCGGCGGAATAGTCCGCGCCGCTGAAAACCACGCCGATGACCAGGATCGACTCACCTAGTGCGATGAGAAACATCTGCTGGTAACGATCGGCGAGGTGCGTCCCCGCGATCCGCCAGCGACTCACCTTCGAGACCCCGAGCCACGGCAGCGGCCAGCCCAGGGCCCAGGCGAGGTAGTCGACGGCGAGGGCGGCAGCCCACAACGGCAGACGAAGTCGGTCCGGACCCAACGCGCCGGCCAGCCACAGAGGCGCGCTCACCACAGCCCACACGGCAAGCCGGAACGGCACCAACCGTCGCGGGTGGCCACGCAGCGCGGCGGCGATCACCAGCGGCCGCACCACCATCACCATCAGGTACGCCACCGCGAACGGCAACGCACGCTCCTCCATGGCACGCGGCAACGTCACCGCCATGATCAAGCCGGAGAACATGGTGCCGATCACGACGGCCTGGATGATCGGCTGCTCCGGTTCGTAGCGACTGGTGATCCAGGCGGTGTGCGACCAGATCAACCAGAGCGCCAGAAAGAGCAGCAGGGTACGTCCGAACCCCGTGACGAGCGCCCAGCCAGTGTCATCGCTCAGGTCGGCGAATCGTTGCGAGACCCGGGTGAGGGCCACAACGAAGGCCAGGTCGAAGAAGAGCTCCAGGAACGTCGCCCGACCCGAACTGGTGGGAGGACGCAGCAGTTCGGCACCCCGCCCCGCTGCCATCGTCCGCCTCCGTCCGCCCCTGTCCCCAACGAGCCGGCAGCCGGACGAGTTGCGTCACTCCTCATCCGGCCGCAACGACACCTGGTGCAGCCGCTCGCGGGAGATCAGCGACGCCGCCTCTGTGTCAGGGCCTGGGTGACGGACGGGAGGCGGCATGACATCGGTTGGATATTGATCCAAGCCGATGTACCGTGGGAACGCTCCCAGAATAAATCCACCACCTACTTACTCGAGGAGCTGCACATGTCACGACCGCGTTATCGCCCGGCCACCATGCTGGCCGGGCTGCTCGTGCTGGCCCTGGCTGCGTCCCTGATGCCACCGGCGGCGGTGGCCGGCACCGCCGCGGCCAGCAAATCCCTCCCCCGCGCTGCGCCACTCGCTGAGCTGACCGTGGTGTCCGAACGGGTGGCTTTCGGTCTGCAGCGTCCCATCGCGATCACCGGGCTGCCGGATGGCCGGATGCTGATCGCGGAGAAGAACGGCACCGTCCGCGCCTACCACCCCGACACCGGGTTGGCGGCCGAGCCGGTGCTCGACCTGTCCGCCCGCATCGACACGTCGGACAACGAGCGCGGTCTGCTCGGCATCACGCCTGCGCCGAACTTCGCGCGGACCGGGATCCTCTACGTGGCGTACACGAGCCTTCCGGCCGGCGCGCTGACCCTGGCGCGAGTGCCTCTCGGCGCTCCCAGTCGGGTGCAGGTGCTGCTGACGCAGGAGCACGCCGAGTACGGCAACCACAACGGCGGACAGGTAGCCTTCGGCCGCGACGGCTACCTGTACTGGTCCCTCGGCGACGGCGGCTACGCGAACGACCCGTTCAAGAGCGGTCAGAACCTCGGCACCCTGCTCGGCAAGATCCTGCGGATCGACGTCAACCGCACCTGCGGGGGCAAGCCCTACTGCGTACCCTTCGACAACCCGTTCGTCCGCACGGCGGGCGCGCGACCGGAGATCTGGGTCTACGGGCTGCGCAACCCGTGGAAGTTCTCCGTCGATCCGGTCGACGGCTCGCTGTGGATCGGTGATGTCGGCCAGGGCCTGATCGAGGAGATCAACCACATTCGCCCGTCCCAGCGTGGGGCGAACCTCGGTTGGTCCTGCCGAGAGGGCACGCCGGTCTTCGACGAGACGCAGTGCCGGCCGGGTGTGCGGCTCACCGACCCGGTCGTCGAGTACGACCACTACATGACGGAGAACTGCTCCATAATCGGCGGCCTGGTGTACCGGGGGTCGGTCACCCCGGAGGCGCGGGGGACCTACATCGCGAGCGACTACTGCTCGACCCGCGCTTTCGCCGTGCGTCCCAAGTCCACGGGTGGTTACGAGTCCGCTGAGATCGGCACCTTCCCCACCCAGCCGACGGCGTTCGGCGCCGATGTGAACGGCGAGGTGTACGTGCTCAGTGACCTCCCGGGGTGGCTGAGCAAGGTGCGGTTCGAGCGGGTCCAGCCCGCCTCGGTCCGCTGACCCTCGGAACCATCCGCAGTACCCGTGGGGACGGCCGCCGTTCGGGCGGCCGTCCCCCGGTCAGCCGGTCAGAGACCGGCGGCGTGCGCGGCGGCGGTGCCGCCGACCACAGGTAGGACGATGTTGCTGCTCTTCAGCGCGACCTTCAGGTTCGCGGCGGTGGTGTCCGCCTGGCTGGAGTACTGCGGGTAGCTGGCGACGATGATCACGCCGATCCGGTGGCCGGGCTTGAAGACATAGTCCTCCGGCAGCAGCGGGAAGCTGAAGTTGTACGACTCCCCCGGCACCAGCGGCACGCCGACGCGGATCGACTGCCGGTTCTGGGCGTCCATGATGCCCTTGGTGACCAGCTCGTAGTCGGCGGTGGCCACCCGCTTCGTCGTCTGCTTGTAGCAGCCGTCGTCGGTCGGGCTGGTCTGGCCCCAGCAGTCCTCGGTGGTCAGGGTGATGATTCCCTCGCCGGAGGCCCGGTGGGCGACCCGCTCGTCGGTGCCGTAGTCGACCAGGATCGCCCCGAGGTTGGTGTCGGCCTGGTCGGCGGAGGCGCGCAGTTGCACGGTGGGGGTGCCGGAGATGTGCAGCGGCGCGGTGAGTGGCGCGGAGAGGAAGGCCAGCCGGTTGGGCTGCACCACGTCCGGGTTGAGGATCATGGTGTTCTGGCTCTGCGTACGGCTGTCCTGGAACGCCCCGGTCGCCGGCTTCGCGGTGGGCACCAGCCCGAGACCGCCTGCGCCGGTCGTGCCGGGCTGGAGGAACACCTCCGTGTCGGCCTTGCCCGGGACCGGCCAGTCGGCGTGGGTCTCCCACACGTCGGCGGACCGCTCCAGGTCCACCCGCGGCTCATCCATGATGCCGTTGGCGACGTTCTGCAGCCAGAAGTCGAACCACCGGTGCAGCGTCGACACCCACACCGCGCGGCGCGAGTCGAACGGGTCGACGTGGCCCTCCTGCGACAGCCACAGCTTGCGCGGCACGTTGTTCTCCGCCAGGGCGTACCAGAACTTGCTGAAGTGGTCCGGCCGGACGTTGTCGTCGTTGAGGCCGTGGTAGAGCAGCACGCTGGCGGTGACGTTGGGGACCTTCTTGACGTAGCTGCGCTCGTTCCAGAACGACGTGTAGTCGCCGTGCTCGTCGCCGTCGGCGGCCCCGATCGCGTCGCGCACCGGTTTGCAGTAGTCCCGGCGCTCGGGGTTGGTGACCGTGTTGGCCAGCGACGACACGTAGCTGTTGCCGCGGGTGATCACACCGTTGCTGCGCACGTAGTCGTAGTACTCGGTCGGTCCGCTGATGGGCACGACAGTGGTCAGGCCCTTCACGCCGGTCACCGCCGTGGCCATGGCCAGCGAGCCGTCGTACGACTTGCCGATCATCCCGGTCTTGCCGTTGTGCCAGTCCGCCGTGACGATCTCACCGGCGGCGTTACGGGCGGTGGCCCGGCCGTTGAGCCAGTTGATGGCCTGCTTGGCGCTCAGGTTGTCCTGGTTGGCGTTGGTGGTCGGGCAGCCGGTGGAGTTGTTGGTGCCGACCATGTCCAGCAGGATGACCGCGTAGCCGCGCGGCACGAAGTAGTTGTCGTAGAACAACGGCCACTTGTCCAGCAGCCCGTCGCCGTCGAGGTCCGCCTTGCACTCGGACTCGTTGCCCCGGCAGACCGTCGAGTAGTAGGGGCTGGCGTCCATCACCACCGGGGCCTTGAGCCCTTGTGCGGTGGCCGCCGGGCGCATCAGGTCGAACGCGATGATGTCGCGCAGACCGTCGTTGTCGCTGTCGAAGGTGGAGTCGATGAAGAGGCGTTCCCGAATGGCGTCGGCGTAGCCGAACACCGGCTGGGTGACACCGTCCTGGACGACGATCGACGGCGGGCTGTCCGCCGCCAGCGCCTGCGGCGCCGCGCCGAGGGCGGCGAGCACCGCCGCGGACAGTACGGCCACGCCTCTACGCCAGCGCGTTCCCACTGTAGCCATGCAGTCTCCTTGATATGTCCGAGGCTGCCGACGCTACGAGCCGGTGGCCGGTGCCACCACCTGCACGTGTAGGAACTTCGTCGGGTGTGGTTCGACGGGGTGCGGGCGACGGACTACGACTGGCCGGCCAGCACCAGTTCCCGCAGCCGCCGGTCGAGTGTCGGGGCGTCCAGGCCACCGGGCCAGCCGCGGAGCAGGGCGCCACCCTTGGCCACCAGCACGACGGCCGGGGGCTCCCGGACCGCGTACGAACGCCAGATCGTCTGCCCCTCGTCCAGGACGACCGGATACTCCACCCGGTGCGCGCGGAGGTAGTCCTGGACCTCGTCGGCCTGGTCCGCGCCGGCCACTCCGACGAAGACCACCCGGTCCCGGTAGCTGCGGGCAAGCTCACTGAGGGCGGCCTGGCGGCTGGCGCAGGTGGTGCACCAGGAGCTGAAGAAGGTGAAAACGACGGGGCGCTGCGCCCACAGCTCGGCGGCGGCGAACGGTGTGCCGTCGGTCAGCGCGCCGGTGAACGCCGGGGCGGCCGGGGCGCCGCCGGGCGCCGGGCGCAACGCCAGGTCGGCGGGGACCGGCCCGGGCAGCGCCGCCGCCCCTCCGACGGGCGCCGGCGTGGGCTCGGGCTCGGGCGTGCTGCATCCGCCCAGCAGCGCCACCGCCAGCACCAGCGGCAGGAGTGCCCGCCTCATGACGGGACCACCGCGACCAGCGCCGGGCCCTCGCTGCTGTCCGGTGTCAGGTCGAGCGCCGGCCGCCCGTCCACCTCCAGCCGGTAGGAGGCCCGCTGCGGCACGCGCACTCCGACGGCGAACTCACAGTAGGTGGGTAGCCGCTCGACCCCCAGGTCCTCGGCGAAGGCGGCCACCGAGGTCCCCGCCGGCAGCTGCCCGGTGGCCAGCGCCGCACCGTCCGGGTCGAGCACGCGGAACGGCGCCCGGTTGTGGAAGTGCTGGTAGGGACCGGTACCGGCGCAGTCCACGCCCGCGGCCCGGATGTTGATGTCGCGAACCAGGACCCGGACGGTCGTCGGGGAGACCGCCTCCTCGGCGGCGCCGACGGCACCGCAGCCGGTCGCGCCGGCCAGCAACAGGGGCAGCAGAGTCATGGCGCTTCGCCGCACATCATCCTCCTCTCACCCGCCTGCCCGGGTCCGCGGCGGCAAGCCGCCGCGGACCCGGCAGGAACGGGGTCAACCTCGGGCGCCGGTCAGGACTTCTCGACCCGGCATTGCTTGGTCACCGTCTTCGTCGGGTCGCTCTCCGAGGTCGCGGTGAGCTTCACGAAACCGGTGGCCGCGGCGGCGGCGGTGGCACCCACCGACACCTCGACCGTGGTGGCCTTGCCGAACTGCGCGGTCGCGAGCTGGTTCGGCAGCCAGGTCCGCCAGCCCTTGCCGGCCACCTCCGCCGACAGGCGGTAGACGTCCGACTTCAGGTACGCGCTGACGTTCTCCGGGTGCTGCTGCCCGCCGGCCGAGTACGAACCGGTGTTGGTCAGCTCGAACGAGCAGGTCACCCCGCGGTTGGTCGGCTTGCCGCCGCCGGTCACCTCGCCCTTGCCCAGCGCCACGTCGTGGCTGCTCGGCCCGCCGGTGCCGTCCAGCGAACGCACCGCCACCGTGTAGGAGAGCGAGCCGGCCGAGTCCCGCTTGAGGTTGATGATGTAGAAGTGCAGCCGGTTGGCCTCGTCGACGTACTCGTACTGGCTGCCGGTGTCCGCGCCGGCGTGGAACAGCGCGTCGGAGAGCTGCCGGTAGTCACCCATGGTGATCTTCTGCGGGGTGCCGTCCGGCCGATAGAAGTCGATCATGTCGATGTCCTGCGGGTTGGCGTCCACCACCCACTGGAACGGCGCGCTGTCGGCGTTCTTCGTCTTGCTCAGCAGCACGCCACTGTCCGGGGTGAAGGAGTCCGCGCCCATCCGGTCGACGACCTCGACGGTGTAGTTGTTGAAGTTGCCACCGTCGCACAGAGGGTCGGTGCTGACACCACACGCGGGCGACAGATCCTTGTTCAGCGCGATGTTCACACCGGTCAGGCCCTTCGGACCGGCGTCGACCGCACGCGCCGTGACCTGCGCGACCACCATGCCCGTGGAGGCCAGCGACTCCCGCGACAGCCGCAGCACGTGCTCCTCACCGAGCAGGCCGATCTTGAGCTTGTCCCGCACGGTGTGCAGCGAGCCCATCGAGCCGCCGTTGGTCGGCGGAATCTGCCAGCGGGTGTGCGGACCGCCCGGGCCGTTGAACGACCCGCGCGACATCATGCTCCAGATCCCCGTGTACGCCCTGCGCAGCGGCTCGCCGTACGGGTTGTTGTAGTTGTCGCCGATGCCCAGCAGGTGGGTCAACTCGTGGGCGTAGACGCCCATGCCGGAGCTCTCCCCCTGCGTCGAGGAGCCGCCGCCGGCGTTCGGCCACAGTGCCGCCGCCGCCTTCCACGAGGTCCAGTCCACGTAGCGGGTCTTCGCCCAGTTCGGCAGGTTGGGGTCCGGCGGGCCCCAGGCGTCCGGCACGTCCTCCTTGTTCTGGAAGATCATCTGCCCGAACTCCTGCCAGGTCGACGACTCGTCCTGGCCGGCGCTGAGGATGAACACCAGCTCGTACTGGTTGGCGACCTCCTCGCCGACGGCCGCCCGCCAGGCGCCCAGGCCGTCGGTGCGGATGTTCTTGCTGCACACGTCCCCGCTCGGACAAGCGCCCGGGTTGAACCCGTTGTCCAGCCCGTACTGGTAGGACTTCGCCGGCATCTGGTACGGCCCGAACCCGGCGAGGTCGACGCCGTAGCGGCCGTTGGAGTCCTGCATCCAGTACTCGTGCAGGGTGTGGCCCTTGTTGAGGGTGTTCGGGGTGTTCAGGAAGTCCTGGTAGAACTTCGGCACGTCCGCCCGGGGAATGTTGGTCGCGACGGACTGGGGGTTGCCGAAGACCGTCGAGCGGGCCCGCTGGGAGACCGCGAACGTCTCGTCAGGATAGTCGAGCGCCACCAGGGCGATCTTGAAGTTGCGGACCGAACCCGACACGCTCGGGTCGGCCCAGTTCTTGCCGGGCACGGCCTTGTAGTCGTTCCAGGTCATCGTGTCCGGGTTCTGCCAGGCCTGCGGGTCCAGGACCTGGAACGGCGCGGTGCCGCCGGCCGGGTTGGCCGGGGCCGCGGCGGCCTGCGCCGCCCCGGTCGCCACGAGCGTGGTAGCCACGGCTGCGGCCAGCACGGCCCGCCTCAGCCGGGTTCGGTGGGGGGTAGCACGGTGCACGGAACCACCTCTCGTCGGAGGGAACGCGGTGCCGGCGTCCCGGTGGGGGCTTGTCGCGGAACACCTGTCAGCAGGCCGCGCAGCGAATCTAGGAGGGCGGGCCGGTGCCGGTCACCGTGCAGATGTCGGCAGGTGGGCCGGCGACTTCCGACACCTGAAGGACCGGCGCCCACCGGCGGATCAGCCAGGGCCGGCCCCGGAAGCCGGTTCGGCCGTTGCCGCGAGGGCCCGCAGCACGTCCCGGCGCACCCGGTCGGTGGCGGGCCCGGGCAGGGGCCCACGCGGTGGACGGCACCGCCCGCCGAACCGCCCGGCGCACTCCATGGCGAACTTGACGGCCTGCACGGCTTCCGGCCGGGAGGCCCAGCCGAGGATCGGGTGCAGCTCGGCGTAGAGCGGCAGCGCCCGGCCCAGGTCGCGGGCGACGCACAACTCGTACAGGCGCACGGCCTGGCGGGGCAGCGCGTTGGGCAGTGTGGCGACCCACCCCGTGGCGCCGCACAGCACCAGTTCGAGCACCACGTCGTCGGCGCCGACCAGCACGTCGACGTGCGGGCAGAGGTCCCGCAGACGATGCAACCTGCGTACGTCGCCGGTGACCTCCTTGACCGCGACGATCCCGTCGATCTCGGCGACGGTGGCCAACAGGTCCGGCGTGAGGTCCAACCGGGTGTCGTACGGCTCGTTGTGGGCGACCACCGGCAGGCCGACCGCCGCCACCTCCCGATAGTGGGCGACCACGTCGGCGGCGCGGGCGGCGGGCCCGTCGGGTGGCCGCGCGAGCACGCCGTGGGCGCCGGCCTCGGCGGCCTGCTCCGCCCAGCGGCAGGCCTGCCTGCTGCCGTAGCCGCCGACGCCGGGCACCACCGCGCAGCCGGACGGCGCGGCCTGCACCGTCGCCTTCACCACGGCCGCCCGCTCGTCGTCGGAGAGGGCCCGGTACTCCCCCATCGACACGCACGGCGCGACGCCGTGACAGCCCTCGGCGGCGAGCCAGCTGACGTGTTCCTGGAGCCTGTCGAAGTCGACCGACAGGTCGGCGCGGAACGGCGTGGTGACGGCGACCAGCACGCCCCGCCAGGGCCGACCAGTTCCCACTCGGAACTCCCCTTTCCGCGCCGGCACCGCCCACCATCCCACCCGCACCGTGCGCGGCGGCGCTGGTGCGGTCCGTACCGGAACCCTAGGAACGTCTGTCGCCCGGGGTCTTCGGACAGATGCCGGAACCGTCACGTCGCCGCCCGTCATTTTTGTCGCGACTTCGACAGTGGACCTTGCGCGATGACCCACCCGCACCGGAGGGTAAGGACTGGCGGTCGCGCGATCCCTGTCACGCAGCGCAACCTGGGGAGTTACATGCACGGTGAGCTCCAGCGAATCGTCGACGCCGTCGCCGCCCGGGTGGGGCGACCCGCCCTCATCGAGGACCGGCGACAGCGGGTGGTCGCCTACAGCGAGCACGACGGCCCGATGGACGACGTCCGCCGGACGTCGATCCTGCGCCGGCAGACGACGCCAGAGGTGATCGCCTGGTTCCGAGCCATGGGCGTGATCACGGCGCACGCTCCGGTCCGCACCCCTGCGTGCGCCGAGCTGGACCTGCTGGCGAGGGTCTGCGTGCCGATCCGGCACGACGACCTGCTGCTCGGGTTCGTCTGGTTCATCGACGCGGACGGTTCGATGACCGACGCCGACATCGCCACCGCGACCGGCCCCTTCGCCGACCTGTCGCTGGCCCTGTACCGGGAGAACCTGCTCGGCGAGCTGGCCGCGCAGCGGGAGACGGAGGCCACCCGCACCCTGCTGGTGGAGAGCCGGCAGGCGCGCGAGCACGCGGCGCGGGCGCTGCTGGAGGAGGGCGTGGTGGTCGCCGACGGGTCGACAGTCGCACTCGTCGCCCAGCTCGTGCCGGCCGGCGGGCGGCAGCCCGACGAGGTGGCCCGGATCGCCCTGGAACAGGCCCTGGTCAACACCCGCCGGTGGATCGGGGTACGGGAGACGCTGCACCTCGTGTGGCACGACCACGGAGTGCTGCTAGTCTGCGGCGACCGGGTCGCCGGCCGCCCCTCGCCCGAAGCCTCCGCCGGGCACCTCGACGAGGCGCTGAGCACCGCGACCCGGGGCCTGGCCTCGGTGGAACGCACCGTGACCGGGATCGGCCAGCCGCGCGCCGGGCTCTCCAGCGCTGTCGAGTCCTATCAGGAGGCCGCGCAGGCCGCCCGGGTCGGTACGCAACTGCCCGCACTGGGTCGAGTGGTCTCCTGGGCCGGTCTGGGCATCTACCGGGTGTTGTCGCAACTGGACAGTCAGCACCTCGACGTCGCGGGCGTCCATCCCGGGCTGGAGCGGCTGTTACGCGACGATGCCCACCAGGTGCTGCTGGAGACCCTGGAGGCCTACCTCGACCTGGCGGGCAACGCGCATGCCACCGCCGAGAAGCTCCGATTGCACCGGACCACCCTCTACTACCGGCTGCAACGGGTGGAACAGCTCGCCGGGACCGATCTCAAGGACGGCAACGAACGGCTGTGCCTGCACCTGGCCATGAAACTCGGACGGCTCAGCGGCCACTACCGCACGGCGTGACCCCGCCGGCCGGCAGGCGGGGCCGACCGGCGCGGCGGGAGTCACGCGAGGTATTTCGACCAGAGGTTGTGAGTCGGCCAGCTGGTCACCGCGCGGGAGGCGGCCCAGAGTGCGGGGTCGATGTCGCCGTAGGTCAGCCCGGAGGGGTCGTCGCGCCGATTGAACACAGCCGCCCAGCTCAGTCCGTGGTAGGTGCGGGCCACGATGCTGTACGTGCCCGGCAGGCTGCCGACGTGCCAGGTGTTCCGTCCGGTGCCGCCGGTCGTGACCGGACGTACCTGCCATCCGAGGCCGTAGTACCAGCCGTTGGCGTTCACACCTGTCGGGTTCGGCACCGCCCAGGCCCGGCCCAGCGAGGTGCTGTTCAGGATGGGGCTGCCGCTGTCGAAGGCCGACGCCCAGCGCACCAGGTCCACGGCCGAGGCGATCCACCCGCCGTTGGCGTCGTGCAGTCGCATGTTGAACGTGCCGTACGGGGCGTCGACGATGGCGCCGGAGTTGTCCAGCACAGTGGTGCCGTCGTACTGCGACGCGTACCCGACCTCACCGGTGTGCCGGGCGATCGAGTCACCGGTCACCATCCGGGTGATGCCCATCGGGGCCAGCAGTTTCTGCCGGACGTAGGTCTCGTAGGGCTGCCCGGTCACCGCCTCGATCACCCGGCCGGCCAGGAGGTAGCCGTAGTTGCTGTAGGCCACGTACGAGCCGGGGTCGTGCAGGAGTGGCTGGCCGGACATGAACCGGATGACGTCGGCGTGGGTCAGCCCCAGCGGCACGCCGAGCGACCGGGCGATGATCAGGTCCTTGAAGAGGGGGTCGAAGTTGGTCGCGTCCCGGTCCCAGCCGCCGGTGTGCTGCAGGATTCGCCACAGGGTGACGTTGGCCAGCCGCGGGTCCACCGCCTGGCCGGCCGGTGGGGTCAGGTCGACGTACTTGCCGACCGGGTCGCCGAGGCTGAGCTTGCCGTCCTGTACGAGCCGGAGCAGCGCCGCCGCGGTCAGGGATTTCGACAGACTGGCCACCCGGAACAGCGACGTCGGCTGGATCAACGCGGATTGGTCGCTGTAGCCGCAGGCCAGCACCAGCCGACCCTTGTAGGTCACGGCGAGCTGCCCGGCGGAGATGTGCCTGGCCTGCATGTAGGTCTTCATGGCGCTGTCGAAGGGCGACAGAGAGGCCGCCGTCGTTCCGGTGGTCACCATGATGGGCGGCGGTGCCGCCCGGCCGGGCGAGCCGCCCAGTGCGGCGCCGGTAAGGGTTCCCGCGCTCGCCGCGCCCACCAGTTTGCCGAAGGCGCGCCTGCTGACAGTCGTCCCGTTCATGCCTTGCCCTCCAAAAGATCACGATCAGCGGCAGGCTACGCGACGTGATCTTCCAACGGTGTCCCGTGAAGAACAGTGGCGCAGCCTGTAGAGCAGGACACGGCTCAGAAGTTGAAGCTCCGGATCGCCGCGCCACCCGAGGTCGCCGTCGCCTCGACGAACGTCACCAGCGCCTCGTAGCCGTCCCGTAGGAATTTGTGCTCGTCGTCGTCCCAGAACCGCCCGTTGGGGTAGACCTCCTCCTCGCTCAGTTTCTCCGGGTCGTAGTGGCCGGCCAACGCCTCGAACGGAAGCGCACTCAGGGTTCGGGCCACGTGGGCGACCATGTCGTCGTTCCAGCCGACGATGCTCAGGCCGTCGTCGCCATTGGCGATGACGCAGGTGGCGTCCTGGTAGATATCGACATCCGCCCCCGCGGCGTCCAACAGGAACTGGATACCGGCCCAGGCCTTGCCGAGATAGCAACACGGTCGGTCGTCATCGAGCAGGCACTCCCTGGCCCACCTCGGGTCCACGATCGCCCGGTTCAGCTCCTCGGCGGTCACCTGGGTGAACCACAGGGTCATGCTCATGACTTCACCACTTCCCCGTCGTTCGGTCGTATCGGCGGCTCTCGTGGGCCCGATGGACGCTCGTTACCGGGGTGACCGGCGAGAAGAGCACGGCGAGATCGTCGAGACGGACGACGATGAGCGCGCCCACCACCCCGAGCGGCACGGCCAGCACTGCCGTCCGGGTGGTCACCGCGGGGTCGCCGAGTGACGCGTACGCGCCGACCCCGGCGACCACTGTCAGCACGATGTTGCGGGCGAGGTGATGTCGACCGAACGGGGCTGCGGCGGTTTCGCCGAAGCACCGGCAGGACGCCGGCGTACCGCGGTGGAGAACCGCAGCGACTGCCACCGTGAAGGTCGCCAACAACGCCGCCGCGACCAGGAAGGCGACAGTGGTCAGTGCGGCGACGGGCAGCGGCACCAGCAGCAGGGGCACCGTCGCCTCGGCCACCGCCACCGCCGCCGCGACCGGAACGACCACCCGTTCCGGCAGCAGGCGCATGCTCCGCAGCGAGTCGGCGAACGCCCGGAACGCGATTCGCCCCCGGAGCTTGCTCGCGGCCGAGGCCAGGAAGACCAGGGCGAGCAGGCAACCGCAGAACACCAACAGGTACGACATGTCTTCTCCTCTCTGCCGCTCGGCGTCGCCGTGCGGGCCCGGACGGCGGGCTGCTCACTCCGCTACGGTGGTGCCGTGCATGGACCAGCTCTGCTGATCACCGCAGGCTCGTTGGTGGCGCTCGGGGTCGCCGTGGTGGTTGCCCGCGCCCTGCTGCAGGTGGTGGGGGTCAACGGCGACAGCATGACCCCGACGTACCGGGAAGGTGACCAACTCCTCGTGCTCCGGCGGGCGTTCCGGCGTCGTCTGCGGGTCGGTGCCGTCGTCGTCTGCCTGCCACCACCGGGCATCAGGATCACCGCGGGCGACGCCGACGCCGCCACCCAGCTGATGGTCAAGCGGGTCGCGGCTCTGCCGGCGGGACAGGTGTACGTCCTCGGTGACGCTCCCCGGCACAGCCTCGACTCGCGGGCCTTCGGCGCGCTCCCGTCGGAGCTGGTGCGGGGCGTGGTCATCCGACGGCTGCGAGCCGCCCTGACGTCATCGCCCGGCGGACACGACGTCGCGCCCCGAGGTCATGCTGGATAGCTGGCTGGCGCTGTTGCTGACCCCGGCCACCCGACCGTCCACATCGACGAGGTAGAACGCCGGGAACGCGGCGACCTGGAAGGCCGACTGGAGCGGCCCGTCCAGCGGCTCGTGGACGATGGCCGCCCGACTGTCGAGGACGCCCAACGCCGCGATCAGCTCGGCGCGTTCGTGGTCGTCGCGATCGGGTGCCGGGCGCAGTCGGGTGAGCACGATGAGCACCGCCGTCGGGGTGTCGAGCGCCTCGGCGAGCGCCGCCCGCACCGAGGGCAGCTGTTCCTGGCACCCGGAACAGTCCGGAGCGAGGAAGGCCACCAGGCCGCCCGACGCGCGCATCGAGGCGAGGGACACGACGTCGCCGCCGGCGGTCGGTGCGGTGAAGGCCGGCACCTGCGCACCGACCGCGAGGGTCACCGGTGGGCGCGAGCCGGCCAGTTCCTGCGTGTGCTCGCGCAGCTTCCGCAGGATGCCGAAGATGAGCAGCAGGTTCAGCAGCGTGAGAGTGGTGAGGACGACGAGGACGGCGACGACTATCGGCATGGGTTTTCGCTCCTGGTGGGATGGGGCAGCAGCACGTCGCGGCCGGGCATCACCCGGCCGCGACGCTCTCACAGGACGTTGCTCAGCACTCCGTACTCCACCAGCACTCACACGAGCTGTTGCAGGTGCGCCACTTGAACCGGGTGTTGGTGAACCGGCAGCACATCGGGGTGTTCGTGCAGGACGGCTGGCAGACGGCCGAGGCGGTGGTCTTGGGCAGCATCAGCGCCAAGAACCGGTCCGCCAGTGCACCGACGTGACGGGTCATGGATCCCTCCATTCATGATCTAGATTGATGCTGGACGGTAGGCGGACCTCCTACACGGCGACCTACAGCTTCGATACAACCGTCGCGCGTGAAATCCTGCGGATCGTCGTACGTCGTTTCTAAGGTGGCGCCCGTGCTGGACCGAACCATGGCCGTGACGCCGTGAACCTGCGATTTCAGCTGCTCGGCCCACTGCGAATCGCCGCCGCCGGGCGTGTCGTCCCGGTGGGCCCGCAGAAGCAGCGGGCGTTGCTGGCCGCCCTGTTGCTGTCCGCCAACGAGCGCGTGTCGCTGGACCGCCTCACCGGCGAGCTGTGGGACCAACCACCGGACTCGGCCGTGGCGAACCTGCGCACCTACGCCAGTGGGCTACGCCGGCTGCTGAGCGAACTGGACGGTGGGTCGGCCGGCGGTGATCGTCTGGTCAGCAGCGCTGCCGGGTACCAGCTACGGGTCGACCCGGGCGAACTGGACCTGCACCGCTTCCAGACCGCGACCGAGCAGGGCCGCGCGGCCCTCGTCGGCGGTGACCACGAGACCGCCACGGTGCGGTTCCGCGAGGCGCTGGACCTGTGGCGGGGCCGGCCGGCCGAAGACGTCCGCGCGGGGCCTGAACTCGCCGCCCGGATCACTTTGCTGGAGGAACAGCACCTGTCGCTGGTCGAGGAGCTGATCCAGGCGCGCCTCGCGCTCGGCGAGCACGCCGCGGTGACCGGCGAGCTGCGGCTGCTGCTCGCCACACACCCGTACCGGGAGCGTCTGCGGCACCAGCTCATGCTGGCGCTGTACCGCTCGGGCGACGTACCGGCGGCCCTGTCCACGTACGCGGAGACCAGGGCGGTCTTCGCCGACCAGCTCGGCCTGGAACCCGGAGCGGACCTGTCCCGGCTGCACCAGGCGATCCTGCGCCGCGCCCCGGAACTGTCCTTACCCGACACCGGAAGCAATCCGGTTGATGAGCAACCCGCCCCCGGGCCCGGTAACCAGCCCAGTCCAGTCGAACCACCACGTCAGCTGCCGCCCGACCCGGCAGCGTTCGTCGGCCGTGCTGATGAGCTGCGTGACATCGAGCGAGCCTGCGTCCCGGCGACCCGGTCGCGGACCGGTCCGGCGGTGGTCGTGCTGCACGGCCCGGGCGGGGTGGGCAAGACGACCCTGGCGGTGCGCGCCGCGCACCGGCTCGCGAGCCACTACCCCGACGGGCAGCTCTACCTGGACCTGCACGGCGGAGCTCCCGGCGTGCCCAGCGTCGAACCGCTGGCGGCGCTCGGTCAGCTGCTGCGCGCGCTCGGCGTACCGGCCAGAGACGTGCCGCTCGAGCTGGCCGAGGCCACCGCGCGGCTCCGGTCGGAGACCGCCGCCCGGCGGCTGCTCATCGTCCTGGACGGCGCGGACGGCGCCCAGCAGATCCGGCCCCTGCTACCGGCCGGCCCGCACTGCGCGGTCCTCATCACCAGCCGCCGGCCGACGAGCACCCTGGACGCGCTCCGGCTCCGGCTGGACCGGCTCAGCGACGCTGAGGCCCGCCAGCTCCTCGACACGCTCAGCGGCGACGGACGGGCGGCGGCGGATCCCGCTGCGGCGGCCCGCCTCGTGCTGCTGTGCGACGGGTATCCGCTGGCACTGCGCATCGCCGGCGCCCGGCTGGCGGCCCGCCCCGACTGGTCCGTCGGCGTCCTGGCGGATCGGCTGGACAACGAGCGGGAACGCCTCGACGAACTACGCGCGGACGACCTCGCCATCCGATCCAGCTTCTGGCACACCTACCGCCAACTGCTCGACAGCGCCGATCCGGACGACCGCGCGGCCGCTGCGGCCTTCCGGACACTGTCGCTGCTGCGAGTGCCGGAGATACCGGCGCGGCTCGCCGCGGTCACGATCGGGGAACCGGAACGACGCGCACTGACACTGCTGGACCGGCTCACCGACATGCATCTGATGCACGCGATCGGGCCGACCCGGTTCCGGTTCCACGACCTGCTCCGGGTGTACGGCGCGGAGCTGGCCGAGGAGACGGACCCGGCCGCCGAGCGTCAGCACGCGGTACACCTCGGACTCGCCGCCTTCCTGACCACGGTGCTGCGCGCGGGCCAGCTGTTGCGCCCGCAGCGGGCGGCCGATCTCGCCACCGGATCCACAGTCGTGGAGTTGTGTACGCTCGACGACGCCGTCGGCTGGGTCGACGGCGAGCTGGCCGGCATCCTCGCGGCGGCGAGCCAGGCCTGCGACGCCGCACCGCAGCTGAGCCGGCTGTGCGTGGAGGCGATCCCGTCGCTGGCGGTGTGGCTGCAGAAGCACAACCGGTGGGTGGAGGCCGCTGCCCTGGTCGCGGTCTGTGAACGGGCGGCGAGCGCCATCGACGATAGCGCCGCCCGGGCCGCGGTGCTCGCGCTGCGGGCGACGCTGCACTGGCGTACGGGATCGCCGGAGGCGGCGTGCGGTGCGTTGGAGTCAGCGCTGGAGCTGTGGCGCCGGCTCGGCGATCGCGAGGGTGAGGGGCGGGCGCTGCAGAACCTCGGCTGGTTTCATCAGCGTACGGGCTCCCCGCGTCAGGCCGCCGACCTCGTCCGGGCGGCGGTCGGGCTCCTCGCCGACGCGAAACCGGTGTGGCTCGCGATGGCCCTGCACAACCTGGCCGAGATCGAGTTCGAGTTGGGCAACTTCCCGGCCGCCGACGAACACCTGACCCGTTGCCTGACGATGCGGCGCGAGCACGAGGATGCCGTCGGGGAGGCGATCACGCTGGTCGCCCTCGGCCGGACGCACAGCCAGCTCGGGCGGCACCGGGAGGCCCTGCTGGCGCTCAGCGCCGGCCTGCGGCTGTGCCGGCGGACCGGCAACCGGGAGGACGAGTGGGAGGCGCTGCTCAGCCGCTCGGAGGTGCACCTGCGGCTCGGCGACGTGGCGTCGGCCCATCGGGACGGCGAGGAGGTGCTGGCCCTGGTCCGCGCGGCCGGCGAACGGTACGGCGAGGCAGCCGCTCTGCGCCAGCTCGGCCGGATCCACGGCGTCCATGCCGAGCGCGCGGCGGCGGACTGGCACGCGCGGCGCGCGGACCGGATCTTCGCCGACCTGTCCGGCCGGCGCGACGGCGTACTGGAGAGGTTCCTCGCCGGCGCGGATCAGCCGGCCGGCGCTGCCGTCTCGGCCGGGACGTAGCCGGCCGCCTGCATCCGGAACAGCGTGGCGTAGACGCCGTTGTTGGTCAGCAGGTCCTCGTGCCGGCCCGTCTCGACGACCCGCCCGCCCGACAGCGCCACGATCTGGTCGGCGTCCCGCAGCGTACCCAGCCGGTGCGAGATGAGGACGCTGGTCCGGGTGCCCCGATACTCGCGCAGCCGCAGCTGGATGTCGCGCTCGGCCTCGGCGTCCAGGCCGGCACTCGGCTCGTCGAGGATGAGCAGGTCCCGTGTCGCGGGCAGCACCGACCGGGCGATCGCCACCCGCTGCCACTGCCCGCCGGAGAGCAGTACGCCGGCATCCGCCGGGTCACCGTCGAGTTCGAACGTCCGCGACAGCATCGTGTCGTACCCGCGCGGCAGGCCCTCGATGGTCTCGTGGATACCGGCCCGGCGCGCGGCGTCGGCGATCCGGTCCGCGTCCTCGGCGCGTACGTGGTCCGGGCTCGCCGGGTCGACATCGCCGAGCCAGATGTTCTCCGCCGCCGTCAGGTCGTACGTCATGTAGTCCTGGAACACCGCGCCGATCCGGGCCCGCAGATCGTCGACGGGCAGCTCGCGGAGGTCGACGCCGTCCCACAGGACCGCGCCCCGGGTCGGGTCGTAGAACCGGCACAGCAACTTGACCAGTGTGCTCTTGCCGGCGCCGTTGTGGCCGACCAGGGCCACCGCCTGTCCACAGGGGATGAACAGGTCAACTCCCCGCAACACCCACGGGTGATCTGGACCGTAGCGGAACCAGACGTCGCGGAACTCGATACCCCGTCTCAGCGGGGCGACCGCCCGTGGCTCGGCCGGCTCCGGCAGATCCGGTGGGCAGGTGACGACCTGCTCGTAGTGCGCCAGCAGCAGCATCGCCTGGTGGATGCCGGCGAGATGGTCGATCAGGGTGGCCAGGCTGGTCTGCACCCCGGCGACCGCGCCGATGAAGATGGCCACGTCGCCTACCGTGAGCCCGCCGGACCGGGCCGTGGCGACGACCCACACCAGGCCGCCGCCGGACAGCGCCGCGCTCAGCACGGCGAGGAGTCCCTGGGCGCGTACCTCCCGGCGCTCCTGGGCCCGTCGTGCCGCACCTGCCGTGCCCAGTTCGGTGAGCATCCGGCGGCGAAACAGCCCGCCCAGCCGCAGCAGGCGTACCTCCTTCGCCGCGGACAAGCTGGTCAACAGGCTGGCGTAGAACATCTCGCGCCGCTCGCCCGGCCCGATCTCCCACAGCATCTTCGCCCGTCGTCGGCTCAGCCGGAGCTCAGCGACCAGCACCGGCACGCCGCCTGCGGCCACCAGCGCAGCCATCACCGGGCTGATCACCACAAGGGTGCCGAGGAAGCCGGTCAGCAGAACCGCCCCCTGCACCAGGCCGATCAGGCCGTCGACGCAGCGGCCAGGTCCATCCCGCCCAGCCTGCTCGGCCATCCGCAGCGTGTCCTGGAACGCCGGCTCCTCCAGCCGGCGCAGGCCGGCGAGGCGGTCGGTCGCCGCGTACAGCTGATCGAGCGCGACCACCGCGGATGAGCGCCCGAGGTCCGCCCGCAGATAGTTCGTGAGGTGCGGTACGAGGGCAAGGCCGACGGAGACCCCCGCCAGCATGGACGTCACCCCGAGAATCCCGCCGCCCGAGGCGTTCACCAACCGGTCGAGGACGAGCTTGGTGAGCCAGGCCGCCAGCACCGGAAGGACGCCCGCGATCGGCGCGAGCACGACGTATGCCACCAGGTTGGCCCGCCCACCCCGCCAGACCACCGCGACGGCCCGCGTTGCCCGCGCAATGCTGATCATGGCGAGAGGGTACGGACGTCACCTCCAGAAGCAGCTACAGCGGCGGTACAGCCGAGTAGTGGTGACCGCGGCTCGTCGAAGAGCGGCAGACCGCGTCGAGGCCGTTCAGCCGCAGCACGCTCCCTCCGCGCAGGTGCGCCAGATCCGCACTGCCGTCCCCCGTGTATCTGACAAAAGTCGCCTGTTCCGTCCATTCCAGGCGGGTTCCATCTGTCTCGGCGTCGAGCCGGACGGTGACCAGCGAGGTCCATCGCAGTTCGCCGTCGACGATGGCCTCGTAGCCGTAGACGATCCGGTGGGTGCCCGCGATGTCGATGTACCGCGATCGGTACTCCAGCAGTTCCGGCGCGGTGTCCGGCCCGGTGAAGGTGCTGCGCGCCGTCTCGCCACCGCCCACCCGGAAGTCGTGCTCATACGAGGCCCCGCGGCCGGGGAGAACGAACCACCGCCGCCTGATCGCGGTGTCGGCGAATGCCGCGAATACCTCGCCCGGCGGCACGTCGAGGTGCCGCGAGATCGTGAACGTGTCGTGCCGGACCATTGCGCCCTCCCGCTGTCCCGGCCACACAGAGGGTGACCGCATCTCAGTTACTATTAGTAAGAATCGTTTGTCCTGCAGTTCTAATCCGGCTCTCCCACACGCACTTTGAAGTCAGCTACTGACGTATGAGGAACAAAAGCCATGACAAGCCCTCTTGGTGGCGAACTCGCGCAGCGCGGGGTCGCGCCGGACTGCGTCCAGACGATCGAGCTCGTCCGCGACGTGCTGACGCGGGTGGGCGACAAGTGGACGCTGCTGACCGTCACGGTCCTGGCGTCCGGCCCCCTGCGCTTCACCGCGCTGCACGAGCGGGTCGCCGGCATCTCCCAGCGGATGCTCAGCCAAACGCTGCGTGCCCTCACCCGCGATGGGTTGGTGACCAGGACCGCATACCCGGAAGTACCCCCGAGGGTGGAGTACGCCCTGACGCCACTTGGCCGCTCACTGAGCGAGGCCGTGGACGGACTCGTGCACTGGATCCGTGACCACCAGAGCGACATCGCCCGAAACCGCGACGAGTTCGACCAGGGGCCCACCGCGAACACGGCGATCCTGCCCCATGCATAGCCCCGCTACGATTCGCGGCTGCCCCATCGCGACCTGAGCTGGGACGGTCACTCGGCCATCAACGGAGCTTGTCCGGGTCGAGGACCATGTCGATGGCGACGATGCGTTCGTCGTGGACGGTGAAGCCGACGACGGCGACGGGCCTGCCGCGCCGGTCGCGGGCGACGACCCCGGCGGCTCCATTGACCACCGCGGGAGCGCAGAGGCGCGCGAATTGTGGCCCGGCGTCGGCCGCGCGGGTGGCCACGGCACGGGCACCGGTGAGCACTGCCGGTGCGAGCCGTGCCCGGCGCCCGTGGTCGGAGCGGAACACCACGTCGGGGTCCAGCAGGGTCAGCAGGGCGTCGAAGTCGCCGGCGCGGGCAGCGGCCAGAAACGCGTCGACGACACGTCGCTGGGCGGGCAGGCCGGCCCGGGGCTGCGGAGCGCCCTCGCGCAGTCGCCGCCGGGCTCGGCTGGCAAGCTGCCTGGTGGCCGCCGGTGTACGTCCCACGACGGCGGCCACCTGCTCGAACGGCATGCCGAACATGTCGTGCAGCACGACCGCGAGTCGTTCGGCGGGCTCGAGGCTGTCCAGCACCACGAGCAACGCGATGCCGACCGCATCTGTGTGCAGGCTGGCTTCCTCCGGATCCCCGTACTCACTGACCAGCGGCTCCCAGGTTGCGCTCAACTGCTCGCGGCGCGCCTGTCGGGCCCGCAGCATGTCGATGCACACCCGCCCGACGAGCGTGGTCAGCCATGCCGCGGGGTTGATGATCGCGGTCGGGTCGACGCGCGTCGTGCGCAGCCACGCCTCCTGCAGCGCGTCGTCGACCTCGGTCTGCGATCCCAGCAGTCGATAGGCAACGGCCCGCAGATGCGGGCGGTGCTGCGCCAACTGCTCGGCGAACCACTGCTGGTCGTCCATGTCCCTATTTCCCGAACGCTTCCCGCCGCAGCATCGCCAGCAGCGTCGGAGTGCCCTCGGCGGTGGTGACGGCCACGGTCCGCTTGACCCAGGCGGTGTCGGTGGCCTGGGCCAGCAGACAGGCCGCCAGGTCGGCGCGGCTGGTGAAGATGCCGTCGGAGCGACTCTCGGAGAGCCGGTAGCGGGTGATGCTGTCGCTGTCGAACAACCCCGACGGGCGCACGATCGTCCAGTCGAGGTTGCTCTCCCGCACCAGCTTCTCCATGGCGCGCATGTCGTCATAGGTGGACTTGCCGATCGTGGCGGTGACCAACGGCTGGATGACGCGGTTGAGCAGGAATCCGCCCTCGGCATGGTGATGCGGCTCGGTGGCGCTGGAACTGACGACGACGAGCCGCCGCACACCCTCGCGGCGCATCGCGGCCAGGACCGTCGCGGTGCTGTGGCTGTAGAGCCGCACCGGTCGGCGACTGAACGGCGTTCCGAGCGTCGACAGCACCACGGCGGCACCACTCACCGGGACCCCCACTGTGGCATCGGCGGCCACCACCTCCAGGCCGGGGCCTCTGACCGGGAACGACTGCGGCTGCCGGGTCACCGCCCGTACGTCATGGCCGGCGTCCAGCGCCTGCTGTACCAGGCGACGGCCCGTGCCCCCGTTCGCGCCGAGAACGACGATACGCATCCGGTGTGCTCCCTTCCGAGGTGGCTTCGGAAGGGACGTCGATCCGCGCGGTTGGTTTGTGACAAACCACAGGCCAGGTCGAGGCAGATCACCGCTCAGCGCGGCAGCCCCGGCTCGGGGAGTGATGTCGGATCTCGATCGAGCCGGGCGAGCTTGGCTTCGAGCTGGCCGGCGTCGGCGTGCCCGATGTCGTGGAAGATGCGCAGGTCGGCCAGGAAATCGGGGGCGACCACGAGACGCTGCGTTCGCTCCGCTCTCCACTTCATCCATTTCAAATACCGATACCTGCCGAATTTTGTCGTGATCACCTCGGTGCATTGAACTGCGTTGTCATCGCTGCGATGGAACCCGTGCGGATTCCTGCTTAATGCCGCACTCGGTGCCGGGGCGTTGGCCGCCCCAAATGTGGCACCCGCAGGCCCCGACCCGTGCTGAGCTGCTACGACTGTGGCACCGGAACAGCCGGTACATCGCCGCCGGAATCCTGACCAGAGGTATCGCACAAGCGTCGATCGCTCGGTGGCCCGAGCTGATCGGCGTACCAGTTTCGGACAGTCGGTAGCAGCGCGTACCCATACCTCGCAGGCCGACCACCATGGAGCCGACAGTTCCCCTGGATAGCGCCGTACGTTCATCGGGGCTTTGATTTGCAATAGTGGCTCTCGGATTGCCGACGGGCATGATGTTCGAGGCAGTCACGGCCGTGCGACTGCCGAAAAGGGCGCAGTCCGTGCCGGCCGAACGCCGTATCGGCGTAGAAGGAGGAAGTGTGCGAATCTCGGTTGCCCGAACAGCTGCGCTACTCGCGGCGTCCACGACGCTGCTCGCCATTGCCGCTTGCTCCCCCCCGACCAAGGAGGGCGCGGGGTCGAACAGCGACGCCGCCAAGGCCCTCAGCGTGGCCGACCTCGGCGGGCTGGACAAGCTCGTTGCCGAGGCCAAGAAGGAGGGGCAGCTGAACGTGATCGCGCTGCCGCCGGACTGGGCCAACTACGGCGAGATCATCAAGGGCTTCACCGCGAAGTACGGGGTCAAGGTCAACTCCGCCCAGCCGGACGCGTCGAGTCAGGACGAGATCAACGCGGCGAACCAGCTGAAGGGTCAGGACACCGCGCCTGACGTGTTCGACCTCAGCGGAGCCGTGGCCTCGGCCAACCTGCCGATGTTCGCCCCCTACAAGGTGGCGACCTGGGACGACGTGCCGGCGGCGCTCAAGGACGCCAACGGCACCTGGGTCAACGACTACGGCGGCTACATGTCGATCGGCTACGACAGCAGCAAGGTGCCGGCGCCGCAGAGCGTTGCCGACCTGCTCAAGCCGGAGTTCAAGGGCAAGGTGGCGCTCAACGGTGACCCGACCCAGGCCGGCGCGGCGTTCAGCGGCGTGGTCATGGCGGCCCTGGGCAGCGGTGGCTCGGCTGACGACGTCAGCAAGGGAGTCGACTTCTTCGGCGCGCTGAAGAAGGCCGGCAACTTCCTGCCGGTGGACCCGACCCCGGCCACCATCGAGTCCGGCCAGACGCCTGTCGTCATCGACTGGGACTACCTGAACGTGGCCCAGGGGGCGAAGCTCCAGGGCAAGGTCGACTGGAAGACTGTCGTACCGGCGAACGCCGTTGTCGGCTCGTACTACGTGCAGGCGATCAGCAAGGACGCCCCGCACCCCGCCGCGGCTCGGTTGTGGCAGGAGTACCTCTACTCCGACGAGGGCCAGAACCTGTGGCTCGGCGGGGGCGCGCGTCCGGTCCGGGCCGACGCCATGGCGAAGGCCGGGACGATCGACCAGGCTGCGTACGGCAAGCTGCCGACCACCAGCGGCGGGCCGGTGTTCCTCACCGACGCGCAGACTGCGAAGGCCAAGGAGAGCCTGGCGACGAACTGGGCGAAGGCAGTGGGCTGAGGCGACGATGAGCGTCGTAACGTCACACCCGGACCCCGTGGCGCCCGCGCCCGGGGTCCGGCCCGCCCCGGCCGCCCGGCGCCGGATCAGCCTGCCGGGGCGTGACCTGCTCGGCGTCGTCCCCTTCTTCGCATTCATCGTGCTGTTCCTGGCGATCCCCACCCTGGTGGTGGTGATCGGGGCGTTCACCGATGACAGCGGCGGCTTCACCCTCGACAACCTGTCGGCGGTGGGCACCTCGTACATTCTCGAGGCATTCGGACGCAGCATCGTGCTCTCCGCCGTCACCGCGCTGGTCGGCGCGGTGCTCGGCGCGCTACTCGCCTACGCCCTGGTCACCGCGAAACCGGATGGCCGGCTGCGCCGGGTCGTCACCGCGGCCGCTGGCGTGCTCGCCCAGTTCGGCGGGGTCACCCTCGCCTTCGCGTTCATCGCCACGATCGGACTGAGCGGCTTCGTCACGGTGTTCCTCCGCGATCATCTCGGCATCGACATCTACTCGCACGGAGTGTGGCTGTTCGAGCTGCCCGGCCTGCTGCTCGTGTACACGTACTTCCAGGTGCCGTTGATGGTCATCGTCTTCCTGCCCGCGCTCGACGGCGTCCGGCCACAGTGGCGGGAAGCGGCGGAGAGCCTGGGCGGCTCGACCTGGCAGTACTGGCGGATGGTGGCCATGCCGCTGCTCGCACCGCCATTCCTCGGCGCGACGCTGCTGCTGTTCGCCAACGCCTTCTCGGCGTACGCCACCGCAGCCGCGCTGGTCAGCCAGGGCAGCCCGATCGTCCCGCTGCAGATCCGGGGTGCGCTCACCAGCGAGGTGATCCTCGGCCAGCAGAACCTCGGCAAGGCCATGGCGCTCGGCATGATCGTGGTGGTCGCAGTGGTGATGTGGCTCTACGCGGTGCTACAGCGAAGGAGTTCACGATGGCTGGGGTGACCCGACGCCGCGCCCGGCGCCAGCGCGCACTCCGCTGGACGATCATCGCCCTGCTCGGCATCTTCTTCCTGCTGCCGCTGCTGGCCATGCTCGAGTTCACCACGCGTGGCCCGAACGGCAGGATCTCGCTGGAGACCTGGAAGCTGCTGCTCGACTGGGGCCAGCTCGGCGAGACCTACCCGGACCTGTGGGCCGGCATCACCGCCTCGTTCGGGCTGGTCGTGCTCACCGTGCTGCTCACCCTGCTGCTGCTGGTCCCCACGGTCATCTGGGTACGGCTCCGGCTGCCCCGGCTGCGTCGGCTGGTGGAGTTCCTCTGCCTGCTGCCACTGACCATTCCGGCGATCGTGCTGGTGGTCGGGCTCGCGCCGGTGTACGCCTGGGTGACGTACTTCCTCGGCGGCTCGGCACTCACGCTCACCTTCGCGTACACGATCCTGGTGCTCCCCTACGCCTACCGGTCGATCGACGCCGGGCTCTCCGCGATCGACGTACGGACCCTGGCCGAGGCGTCGCGGAGTCTGGGCGCCACCTGGGCCACGGTGATCTGGCGGGTGGTGCTGCCGAACATCCACTCGGCGGTGCTGTCGGCCGCGTTCCTCACCGTGGCGCTGGTGCTGGGCGAGTTCACCATCGCCTCCCTGCTCAACCGCAGCAATCTGCAGGTCGCCATCAATCTGCTCGGCAAGAGCAGCGCCACGATGTCGGTCGCGGTCTCGTTGACGGCACTGGTGCTCGCCTTCGTCCTGCTGATGCTCTTGTCCCTCGTCGGCGGAGGTCGCCGTCGAACGTCCCTGAAGGAGACCCGGTGACCGGTACGAGCGTCGTCACCTCGCCCGGCGCGCGCAGCGTCGCCCGGCAGGGCGTCACGGTACGACTCGAAGGGCTGCGCCGCAGCTTCGGCAACACCCGGGCGCTGGACGGGCTCGACCTCGAACTCACCCCCGGCGAGATGGTCGCGCTGCTCGGCCCGTCCGGCTGCGGCAAGACCACCGCGCTGCGGGTGCTCGCCGGACTGGAAGAGGCTGACTCGGGCCGGGTCCTGGTCGACGGCGAGGACATCACCGATCGCCCGGTCAACCGCCGCGACATGGGAATGGTGTTCCAGGCGTACAGCCTGTTCCCGCACCTGACCGCCCAGGAGAACGTGGAGTTCGGACTGCGGCTGCGGGGCCGCCCCGCCACCGAGCGTCGCGAACGGGCCGGCAACATGCTCGAGCTGGTCGGCATCACCGCCCATGCCAACCGGTACCCGCACCAGCTCTCCGGTGGCCAGCAGCAACGGGTCGCGCTGGCCCGCGCGCTCGCCATCCAGCCTCGGGTGCTGCTGCTCGACGAACCGCTCTCCGCGCTCGACGCCAAGGTCCGGGTCCAGTTGCGGGACGAGATCCGCCGGATCCAGATCGAGGTCGGCACCACCACCCTGTTCGTCACACACGACCAGGAGGAGGCGCTGGCAGTCGCCGACCGGGTCGGCGTGATGCGCGGCGGGCGGCTTGAGCAGTTGGGGCCGCCGGCGGAGATCTACCTGCGTCCGGCGAGCACCTTCGTGGCCGACTTCGTCGGGCTCAGCAACCGGCTGCCCGGCCGGGTCATTGGCGACACCGTTGAGGTGCTCGGTGCCACACTGCCGCTGGTGGAACTGGGTAGCGCGCCGTCGGACCCGAGCGCGCCGGTGACCGCACTGGTCCGCCCGGAGGCGGTCGACGTGGTGGCCGACCCGGACGGCGCCGGACGGGTACTCGCGGCGAGCTTCCTCGGCCCGATCAGCCGGGTGACTGTCGCGATGCCGGACGAGACGCTGGTTGTCGCGCAGGTGTCCAGCTCCCGGCTGGCGGAGTTCGCCCCGGGTACGGCGGTCCGGGTCGAACTGCAACCGGCACCGGTGGCACTGGCCAGCTGAACGGCCGACACCAGCGCCGGGTCAGCGGGCGCCCAGCGACGCCGCCCTGTAGCCGCCGCGCCCGTCGCCACGGCACCGTTGGCGCGCGTCCCATCGGCGCGCCCTCGTGTGGAGAGGTGCCGGCGCGATCTCGCCGGCGCAGAAACCCGGAACGCATCGAGACATCTGGCTGTCCCAACGGATAGAACTCCTACTTGACAGGTAGGATTACTCGGATACTGTCGGTGCATGGCCAGCCACCAGATCCCGCTCGACGGCACCGCGGTCGCGGTGTCGCGGGGATGTTGCCGTGGCTGGACCGCCTCGTGCGGCTGCTGCCGCTGAGCGCGCACATCTGACTCCTCCCCCGCTGCGACCCTGCCGACTCGACGACGATCGGCAGCCGTCTCCGCGCCCCGAATCCTTGGCCGCTCGACGCGCGCCGCGCCGACCCCTGCCCGGGTGCTGCCTGCACGTCGTTCTCGATCAGGAGGACCGTCATGACCGTCATCGACAAACCGCCCACACCTGTCGAACCGACCATGTTCCGAGCCCTGCTGCGCCGACAGGCCGCATCGGTCGCGGTCATCACCGCCGCTGGCGAGCCCCCGGTGGGATTCACCGCCACCTCGTTCACGTCGGTGTCGCTACGACCGCCGTTGGTGTCGTTCTGCCTGGCCCGGTCCTCGTCGAGCTGGTCGACAGTCAAGGGCGCGGAGCACATCGCTGTGCACCTGCTCGGTGAGGACCAACAGGACGTGGCACGAACCTTCGCCACCAGCGGCATCGACCGGTTCGCCGCGCACTCCGGCTGGCGGTACGGCCCCTACGGCGTGCCGCTGCTGCACGAGCCGGTCGCCTGGCTGCTGTGCCGGGTGACCCAGCGGGTTCTCGCCGGCGACCACGCGATCGTGCTGGCCGAGCCGCTGACCGGGAGCCACGGCGAGGGCGCACCCCTGCTGTACCACATGGGGCGGTACGCCGCCCTTAACCCCACCACGAAGGAGCCGTAGGTGAAGTCGCCAATCATCCTGGACCGACGGGCGTTCCTGACCGCCACTCTGGGCGCGGTCACCCTGGGCGCGACCGCGTGCGCCGGCGACGACGCACCTCGGGCGGCGCTGGCCGCGGGCGCGCCGCTGCCGGAGTCGATACCGAAGGGCACCAAGCTCGTCGTGGGCGACAAGGAGCACCAGAAGGCGATCGAGTTCTCCGGCGAGGCCGACAAGTTCACGTTTGACGTGGAGTGGGCCAACATCAGCGGCGGACCGCAGACCCTCGAGGCGTTCCGGGCCGACGCCCTCGATGTCGGGGCTGTCGCCGACATCCCACCCATCCACTCCCAGTGGACGAACATCCCCACCAAGATCGTCGCCTCCAAGTACCGCCAGGACCCGCTGAACCACGCCATCTACCGGCTCGGCATCGCGCCCGGCGTCTCGGTCGCCACCCTCGCCGACCTCCGCGGCAAAAAGATCGCGTACAGCCCGGGGCAGGCACAGGGTGCGCTGGTGCTCCGCGTCCTGAAGAAGGCCGGCCTGACCAAGAAGGACGTCCGGCTGGTCGAACTGCCGAGCACCGGCGACGTGTACGCGACAGCGCTCGCCAGCCGCCAGGTCGAGGTCGCCCCGATCGGCGGCGTGCAGATCAAGCGCTACGAGACCAAGTACGCCCGTGACGGCGCCACCACGATCGCGCACAGCCTGCGGGACGACCCCGGACACCTGTACGTGCCGATCACCGTCCTGTCCGATCCGGCGAAGGCGGCCGCGATCCGCGAGTACGTGCAGGCGTGGGCGCGGGCCTGGCGGTGGCGCGAGGCCAACCCGGACGAGTGGATCGAGCGCTACTACGTCAAGGACCAGGGCCTGACCACCGAGGACGGCAGGTGGCTGGTCGAGAACGGTGGTGTGGCCGACATCCCGGCGAGCTGGACCGAGGCCATCGCCCGGCACCAGGAGACCATCGACCTACTGGCGAAGGAGACCAACAACAAGCCCCTCAAGGCCGAGGACCTGTACGACCGGCGGTACGAATCCGTCGCCGCGGACGCGCTCGTCGCAGGAGGGACCCAGTGACCGCCTCCTCCGTCCTCACCCGGGCCCGACCCAGTGCGAACGTCGCCGCCGGCAGGCCGAGGCGTCGTCTGCGGCCCGGCCGTCCCATCCCGTTCGGCGCGGCGATCGGCCCGATCCTGCTCCTGGCTGTCTGGGCGACCGGCTCGGCGGCCGGATGGATCGACCCTCGCACCCTGTCGGCGCCCTGGACCGTGGTCACCACAGCGGGCGATCTCATCGCCGACGGCCGCCTACAGGACAACCTGGCCATCTCGGCCCGACGGGCCGGCCTGGGCCTCACCATCGGCACCGTCATCGGCACGGTGCTGGCGTTGCTCGCCGGTCTGAGTCGGTGGGGCGAGGCCATCCTCGACGGCCCGATCCAGATCAAACGGGCCATCCCGGCGCTCGCGCTGCTACCGCTGCTCGTCCTCTGGTTCGGCATCGGCGAACAGATGAAGGTCATCACCATCACGCTCGGCGTGTTCGTCCCCGTCTACATACATACGCACAACGGGCTGCGCACCATCGACAGCCGGTACGTCGAGCTGGGCGAGTCGCTGCGACTACGCAGGACGGCGTTCATCCGCCGGATCGTGCTGCCCGGCGCGCTGCCCGGCTTCCTGCTCGGCATGCGGTTCGCGGTCGTGGGAGCGTGGCTGTCCCTGGTGGTCGTCGAGCAGATCAACTCGACAAGCGGCATCGGCTACATGATGGAGCTGGCCCGGGAGTACGGCCAGACCGACGTGATCATCGTTGGACTCGTGCTGTACGGGCTGCTCGGGCTGCTGTCCGACGGCGCCGTCCGGCTCGCGCAGAGGAGGGCGCTGTCGTGGCGACGCACGCTGGCGGACTGACCGCATCCCGCACGGTACGTATGCAGGGCCTGGCGCGAGGGTTCGGGGACCGGGTGGTCCTGGACGGATTCGACCTGGAGATCGGCACGGGCGAGTTCGTCGCGCTGCTGGGCCGCAGCGGTTCGGGCAAGAGCACGCTGCTGCGGGCGCTCGCCGGCCTGGACGGCGACGCGACGGGCTCGGGCCTGGTCGACGTACCGGAGAACTCCTCGGTCGTCTTTCAGGACGCCCGGCTCCTGCCGTGGCAACGCGTCCTGGACAACGTCGTCCTCGGTCTGCGCGGGCCGGACGCCACCGAACGCGGCCGTGCGGCGCTCGCCGAGGTGGGTCTGGCCGGACGCGAGCGGGCCTGGCCCAACGAGCTGTCCGGCGGCGAACAGCAGCGGGTGGCGCTGGCCCGGGCTCTGGTGTCCGAGCCGGAACTGCTGCTGGCCGACGAACCGTTCGGCGCGCTGGACGCGCTGACCCGGCTGCGTATGCACGCCCTGCTACGCGTGCTGCATGCCCGGCACCGGCCCACGGTGCTGCTCGTCACGCACGACGTCGACGAGGCCATCACGCTGGCCAACCGCGTCCTGCTGCTGGACAGCGGCCGGATCGCCGTCGACCTCGCCATCGACCTGCCAGCACCGCGGTCGTACCGGCAGCCGCAGTTCCTCGCGTACCGCGAAACCCTCCTGCGGGCGCTCGGCGTCGACCAGACGGAAGGATGACCATGCTGCACCTCAACGCGTTCCTCATGGGCGTCGGCCACCACGAGGCCGCTTGGCGCCTGCCCGACAGCGACCCGTTCGCGCAGACCGACGTGGAACATTTCAAGCACCTGGCCCGCATCGCCGAACGCGGCAAGCTCGACTCGCTGTTCCTGGCCGACAGCCCGGTGCTGTGGAACAGCATCGGCCGACGGCCGGGCGGCACCCTGGAGCCGACCGTACTGCTCACCGCCCTGGCCGGTGCGACGAGCCACATCGGACTGATCGCGACGGCGTCGACGACGTACAACGAGCCGTTCAACCTGGCCCGCCGGTTCGCGTCGCTCGACCACATCAGCGGCGGCCGGGCGGGCTGGAACATCGTCACCACGGCCGGCGAGAAGGCGGCCCGCAACTTCAACCTGGACGACCTGCCGGCCCACCGGGACCGGTACGAGCGGGCAGCCGAGTTCATCGAGGTGTCCCTGAAGCTCTGGGACAGTTGGGACGACGCGGCGCCGCTCGGGGACAAGGACGGCGGGCAGTGGGGCGACGACGATCTGCTCTACCCGCCGGCGCACTCCGGGCGGCACTTCCGGGTGGCCGGCCCACTCAACGTTCCCCGCCCCCCGCAGGGCTACCCGCTGCTGGTGCAGGCCGGGTCGTCCGAGGACGGCAAGGACCTGGCCGCCCGGTACGCGGAAGCCGTCTTCACCGCCCAGCAGACGCTCGCCGAGGCGCAGGCGTTCTATCGCGACCTCAAGCAGCGTGCCGCCCAGGCCGGCCGCGACCCGGACACCATCAAGATCCTGCCGGGCATCGTGCCGGCGATCGGCTCCACCGAGGCCGAGGCCCGCGCGCTGGAGGACGAGCTGGACCGGTTAATCAAACCTGAGTACGCCCGGCAGCAGCTCGCCACGACGCTGCGGGTCGCCCCGGAAGACCTCGACCTGGACAAGGAACTGCCCGCCGACCTGCCGAGCGAGGACGAGATCGAGGGTGCGAAGAGCCGGTATACGCTGATCGTCACGCTGGCCCGGCGGGAACGGCTGACCGTCCGGCAACTCATCGGCCGGCTCGGCGGCGGGCGCGGGCACCGCACCTTCGCCGGTACGCCGGAGCAGGTCGCCGACGCCATCGAGGAGTGGTACCGCAGCGGCGCGGCCGACGGCTTCAACATCATGCCTCCCGTGCTGCCGTCCGGGCTGGAGGCGTTCGTCGACCACGTCGTGCCGATCCTGCAACGCCGCGGGCTGTTCCGTACCGAGTACACCGGGACCACCCTGCGCGAGCACTACGGGCTACCCCGCCCGGCCAACCAGTTCACGCAGCAGCTCGCGGCCGCGACCCGCTGATTCACGAGGACAGGAGACCAGTGGTTACCTACCGACCCTTCGGACAGACCGGCGTACGCATCAGCTCCCTGACCCTGGGCGCGATGAACTTCGGGCAACGGGGCAACCCGGACCACGAGGACGGCGTCCGGATCATCCACCGTGCCCTCGACGAGGGCATCAACGCCATCGACACCGCGGACGTCTACTCCGGCGGCGAGTCGGAGGAGATCGTCGGGAAGGCCCTCGCCGGTGGGCGGCGCGACGACGTCTTCCTGGCCACGAAGTTCCACGGCCAGGTCGGTGACAACCCGCAGCACCGCGGCAACTCGCGCCGCTGGATCGTCCGGGCCGTGGAGAACAGCCTGCGCCGGCTGGGCACCGACTGGATCGACCTCTACCAGGCACACCGGCCGGAGCCGGACACCGACTTCGACGAAACCCTCGGTGCGCTCACCGACCTGGTACGCCAAGGCAAGATCCGTTACATCGGCACGTCCACGTTCGACCCGTCGGCGATCGTGGAGGGGCAGTGGATCGCGCAGCGGCGCGGCAGGGAACGGGTGGTCAGCGAGCAGCCGCCGTACTCGATCCTGGCCCGCGGCATCGAGCGTGAGGTGCTACCGGTGGCCCAACGGTACGGGCTGGCGGTGATCCCGTGGAGCCCTCTGGCCGGCGGATGGTTGTCCGGTCGCTACCACTCCGGGCTCACGGCGCCGATCTCCGGACGCGCCGACCGACTTCCGGCCCGGTTCGACCCGACCCTGCCCGCCAACGCCGCCAAGCTGACCGCCGTGGACGAACTGGCCGCACTCGCCGACGAGGCCGGGCTCTCGCTCATCCACCTGGCGATCGCGTTCGTGCTGGAACACCCTGCGGTCACGTCGGCGATCATCGGACCGCGCACCCTGGCGCACCTGGAGTCGCAACTCGGCGCCGCCAAGGTGACGCTGTCCGAGGACGTGCTCGCCCGCATCGACGCCATCGTCCCGCCCGGCACCACACTGAACCCCGCCGACGCCGGCTACCAGCCACAGTGGCTGACCGACCCGGCGTACCGCCGTGGCGGCGGGTCATCGGCGCGGCGAATCGGGGTGGCCTCATGAGCGACAGACTCCCGTCCACCCCGGACGTCGTCGTGCTGGTGGGGAACCCTCGTGCCGGGTCGCGTACCCGCGGCGTCGCCAACACGGTGGCCGAGGCACTGCTGGATCGGCTGGGAGAACCGCCGGGCAGGTTCCTGGTGCTGGAGCTGGCCGAGGTCGTCGGCGTGTCGTTCGGGCCGGAACCGGCGTACGGGGCGAAGACCGACCTTGATCCGTTCGCGGCGGTGCGGTCAGCGCGGCTGCTGGTCGTCGCGACGCCTGCCTACAAGGGCAGCTACACCGGGCTGTTGAAGGTGTTCCTGGACCAGTTCGGGCACCGGGAGCTGGCCGAGGTGGTCGCGGTGCCGGTAGCGGTGGCCGCCTCGCCGGCGCACGCGGACGCGACGGCTTCGGCACTGCGCGACGTGCTTGTCGAACTGGGCGCACATGTCCCAGCGCCACCGCTGGCCGTGCTCGAGTCGCAACTGACGGACGCGCACGGGATCGCGGCACAGTGGGCCGACCAGCACAGCGCCGCGATCGGGTCGCACCGCGCCGGCCTGGCACCGGAAGGCCTCCAGCGATGAGTTCCGAGTTCCTGTGGTACATCCCGAACCAGGTCCAGCCCGGACACCGCGGCGACGACGTGATCGACAACCACAACAGCCTGGAGACACTCACCAGCCACGCCCGGGTTCTCGAGGAGCACGGGTGGGGCGGCGCGCTCATCGGGACCGGCTGGGGACGGCCCGACACCTTCACGGTGGCCACCGCACTCGCCGCCCGCACCACCACGTTCCAGCCGCTGATCGCGATCCGACCCGGCTACTGGCGACCCGCCAACTTCGCCTCCGCCGCCGCGACCCTCGACCACCTCAGCGACGGCCGAACGCTGATCAACATCGTCTCGGGCAAGGACGACCTGGCCGCCTACGGCGACGGCGAGGCCAAGCCGGCCCACCGCTACGCCCGCACCAGAGAGTTCCTCCAGATCGTGCGGAAGCTGTGGACCGAGGAGAACGTCACCTACCAGGGCGAACACTTCACCGTCACCGGCTCCACCCTGGCTCTCCGACCGGTCGTCCGTGGCGAACGCCGACACCCCCGGCTCTACTTCGGCGGCGCCTCCCCCGCCGCCGAAGAGGTGGCCGCCACCGAGGCCGACGTCCAGCTCTTCTGGGGGGAGCCACTCGACGGCGTGGCCGATCGGATCGAGCGGCTCAAGCAGCTCAGCGAGAAACTGGGACGCGAGCACGCTCCGCTGGAGTTCGGGCTGCGGGTCACCACACTGGTGCGAGACACCACCGAACAGGCCTGGGCCGATGCCGAAGCCAAGGTCGCCGACATGGCCAAGGGCAAAGGCGCAGCGCGCGACCAGAACTGGCAGACCGCCGTCGGGCAGCGGCGGCTACTCGACCTCGCCGCACGCGGAGAGGTCCTCGACGACAACCTCTACACCACCCCGGGCAGATTTGGTGGCGGCGGGGCGGGCACGACCTGGCTGGTCGGCTCCGCCGAGGACGTGGCGAACTCGCTGCGCAAGTACCAGCGGCTGGGCATCACCCACTTCGTGCTCTCCGACACGCCCTACCTTCCCGAGATCAGGCGTCAGGGTGACCAACTGCTGCCGCTGCTGCGCAGCACGGTTGCGGTGTGACGAGGCCCGGCAGGGCACCGGGCTCCCGGAGCGTTCTTCGTCTGCGCTGTTCCTCTGAGAGCGCCGGTCAGCCCGTTTGCCCACCGAAGCGCGCCCGGATGTCGCTCGGGTAGGACCCCTTCTGCCAGATCACCGAGAACCGGCCGGTCGGGCTGGACGCCGGCTGCGCGTAACGCCCGTCGGGGGCGAGGATCTCGGCCACCCCGAACGCGCCGTCCTGCCCGATCGTCCTGGCGTGCACCCGGCTGGTCGAGAAATCCGGGCTGGGCGCCTGCCAGGTGATGAGGCCGTCGCCGTCGTCGTCCAGAGTGACCTTCGGCCAATCGCCGGCACCGAGCCTGGTGACCGTGCCGAGGGTGCCGGTGCTGGAGATCGAGCGGGCAAAGACCTGCGTGCCGTCGGAGGTCCAGCGGCCCCAGGTCAACACCGCGTCACCATCGAGGTCGCCGGCGAGTTCGTCGAAGAGGGTCAGCTCGTGGGCTGCCGGCGACACGCTGATGACGCTGCCCAACGTGTCGGTATGGCTGTAGTGCCGCACGCGCAGGCGCGGCGGCTCACCCGCCTTCGACCACCGGTAGCTGATCACCGCGTCGCCGTCCCGGTCCAGGGCGACCGAGACGCTCGCGTACCTGACATCCGTGGCCGCACCGGCGATGGCGCGCAGGGCGGCGACCCCGTCCGGGCGGACCCGGCGCGCGACGACCCGCTCGTAGTTTTCCGTCCAGGCGACGAGGGCGGTTCCGGTGCGGTCGACGGCGACGACCGGCTGGTCCGGACCGACGCCAAGGGTCAACTCCGGGCCGAGTGAGCTGTCCGCGCCGAAGTAACGGGCCTTCGTCGTGTACGCGCCGTCGCGGGTCTCGGTCCAGGTGACCAGCGCCAGACCCGAGGGGTCCACAGCGACCGCCGGACTGATCGCGCTCCACGTCGCGATCGTGCGCAGCGGGCCCAGTTCGCCGGTGGCGGACACCCGACGGCCCGCCACGAGACCGTCCTGTATCCATACCACCGCGGAGTCGCCGTCGTCGTCGGACGCGACCTTGGGCCAGGACGCGGACGCGCCGAGCGGCGAGAGCGTCTGGACCGGCCCAAGCACGCCGTCGGCCGACGCGGTCTGCGCCTTCACCTGGTCGTAGCAGCCGCTCGCGTTGCTGTCGCAGCCAGCCCACGCGAGAAGCGAGTCGCCCTGCCGGTCGACCGCGACGAAGGGCTGGTCCTGCCCGCTCCAACCGGCCTCCGACACGACCTGGATCGGGGACCACGTGGCCGCCCGCGCGGGTGCCGGAACGGCGGCCAGTACGGCCAGGGCGCCAACCAATCCGGCGATGACCTGTCGCACACGCTGTCGCGTCACCGATTTGTCCGCTCCGCGCACCGTCGCCCCCTCGATCGATGAACATCCCTGATCCAGGGCATGATGCCATTGACTCGGCTGAGTCGCCTGCCGGAAGCGGGCATGCTGCGCCTCGAATACGGTTGCAGCGCCCCCTAAGATTCCGAGCATGAGTTGCTTCGCTGCTTGGCGTACCCGCCACTGAGGGTCGGCTCGCCGCCGTTGCGGCCGCTGGCTGGCCATCTGATGCCCGATTTGCTGGCTTTCAGAACCTCAGCTGGAAAGGCACACTCACATGCGTATCCGCTCGTTTCTTCAGAATGACCTGGCCCGGCTCACCGAACTGACCATCGAGACGTTCGGGCCGTTCTACGAGGAATCCTTCCGCCCTCTCGTGGGCGAGATCGTTTTCGCCAACCAGCACGGCAGGTGGCGCGACGACTACGTCAAGCAGGTTGCCGGGCTCCACGACCCCGCCGAGCACCGGTACGTCGCGGTCGCTGAGATCGACCGCGCCATCGCCGGCTACGTGGCCTGGGCAGTAGACCCCGAGCGCCGAGATGCCAAGGTCACGATCCTCGCCGTGTCCACGGAGCACCGCCGGCTCGGCGCGGCCACCGTGCTGTGCGAACACGCGTTCGCCGCGATGCGGGACCTCGGCGCCGAGGTCGTCACGATCGGCACGGGCGGGGACGGATTCCATGCGCCCGCCCGCGCCCTGTACGAAGCACTGGGTTGCACGCCGTTGCCGATCGCCGTCTACTACCGCGAACTCTGATCTGATCCGGGGCGGGGCGGTCACCTGCCCCGCCCCGGGTCGCACCAGTTCGATGAGCGCGGTCCAGTTGGTCTGATCGGTCTCGGGGTGGCCCGAGTGACAGCGACGTCATCAGGACGTGCCCGAGAGGTAGACCCCGAGACCAGCCAGCAACAGGCTGATCAGGCTGGCGCCGGCGCGTACCGAGTTCCACCACGTCCAGGCGGACGAGTAGGAGGCCCACACCCGCGCCGCCTCCGCAGGATCGGTCGGCACGCCTGCGGCGTCGAGCGTCTCGTTCATCGGCACGTTGATGACCACCGTCGGGATGAACGCGCCCAGCAGGTACACCCCCGCTGCTACCAGGAACAGCACACCCGCCGACCGCTTCCCGAGGATCAGCAGGAGCACACCGGTCACCGTGGCGGCGACGAGCGGGCCGAAGAACGTGACGAAGAACAGCGGATTCTGGATCCGCTGGTTGATGCTCGTCATGGCGCGGATCGCGGTGCCGGCGTCGGCGGCGTTCAGACCGGGCATCACCGCCACCGAGAAGGCGTAGTAGACACCGGTGATCGCACCCGTCACCGCCAGGGTCACCGCCGCCGACCAGGCAGCCACTGTGGCGTTCATGCCCGGTCTCCACGGGGTGACGTGTCCCATGCACCAGCGGCGGCGGCGTCCCGGGCGTAGTCGGTGAAGTCGCGCGGTCTACGGCCCAGCGCCCGCTGCACACCGTCGGCGAGCTGTGCATTGCGGCCGTCCAACACCCTGCCGAACAGCTCGGTCAGCACCGCCGCGAGCTCTGCCGGCACGTCGTACCCGGCCATCACGGCGGCGTACTCCTCGGGCGAGACCGATCGGTAGCGGATCTCCCGCCCGAGCGCGTTGCCGATCTCCGAGGTCGCCTCCGCGAAGGTGAGAAGCCGCGGGCCGGTCACCTCGTAGAGCTGCCCCGCGTGCCCGTCGTCGGTGAGCGCCGCGACCACGATGTCGGCGATGTCGCGGGCGTCGACGAACGGCTCCGGCACGTTCCCGGCCGGAAGTGTGACCTCGCCGCCGCGTATCGAGTCGGTCAGGAAGTCCTCGCTGAAGTTCTGGCTGAACCAGCTCGCCCGCACGATCGTCCAGGCCACTCCAGAATCCTGGACCACCCGCTCGCTGAGTTTGGCCTCCTCCTCGCCCCGGCCGGAAAGCAGAACCAACCGTTCGATCCCGCCGGACACCGCCTGTTCGGTGAACGAGCGGATCGTCGCGAGGGCGTCCGGCGCGACCAGGTCCGGGTAGTACACCAGGTAGACCGACGAAACCCCGTCCAGTACGGGTGCCCAGGTGCGTTGGTCGGTCCAGTCGAACGGCGGCTCGCCGGAGCGGGAGCCGACCCGTACCGGCCGGTCGAGTTTGGCGAGCCGGTCCACCACCCGGCGGCCGGTCTTGCCGGTGCCGCCCAGTACGAGGATTGGCTGCTCATCAACGGTCTTCGTCATGCCAGCCAGTCAAGTCGAGGTCGGGCGCACCGGGAATGGGCGAGGCTCTCGATCGCATGTCCCGGCGTCTCGACCGCCCACGTAGCAGGGCTAACCTGAGCGCATGGATGCGCTCGCGGGGCTGCTGGACGGGCCGAGAGCGCGCGGTGCGTTCCTGATGCGGTCGGTGTTCGACCCGCCCTGGTCGGTACGGATCCAGGATCGCGCGCCCCTCACCCTGGTCACCATGCTGCGCGACACGGCGTTTGTGGTGCCGGACCAGGGTGCTCCGGTGCCGCTACGCCCCGGCGATGTCGCGATCATCCGTGGCCCGGAGCCGTACACGATCGCCGACGACCCGGCCACGGCGCCGCAGGCAGTGATTCATCCCGGTGAGCGCAGCACCACGCCCACCGGGGACGAGTTGTGCGACGTGATGGACCTGGGTATCAGGACCTGGGGCGAACGCGCTGACGGAACGGCGGTGCTGCTCAGTGGCACGTACCAGTTGCAGGGCGAGGTCAGCCAACGGCTGCTGAGGGTCCTGCCCCATCTCCTGGTACTGCCCGCCGGAGCACTGGACAGCCCGCTCATCGCGTTGCTCGGCGACGAGATGACCAAGGACGAGCCGGGGCAGGATGTGGTGCTGGACCGGCTGCTCGACCTACTGCTCATCGCCGTACTCCGGGCCTGGTTCTCCCGGCCGGAGGCGGCGGCGCCCGCCTGGTACCGGGCGCACGGCGATCCGGTGGTCGGCAGGGCGCTGCGGCTGCTGCATGACCACCCGGCAAAACCCTGGACGGTGGCCACCCTCGCGGCCGGCACCGGTATCTCGCGGGCGGTGCTGGCCCGCCGGTTCACCGAACTGGTCGGCGAGCCTCCGATGGCGTACCTCACCAACTGGCGGCTCGCGCTGGCCGCCGACCTGTTGCGCGAACCGGACGCCACCGTCGGCGCGGTGGCCCGCCAGGTCGGCTACGGCAGCTCATTCGCACTCAGCGCGGCCTTCAAACGGGTACGGGGTCTCAGCCCGGCCGAACACCGGCAGGCGATCGGGTCGCCTGATTTCACGCCAGCGGGATGACAGTGCCGAGGCTGGCCGTGGCATCCGTTCCAGCCGGGCGAGCCCTTCGCTACGGTGAGCCCTTCGCTACGGTGAGCCCTTCGCTACGGTGAGCACTTCGCCGCCCTGCACCAAAAACGCCTCCACCGCAAGCTGCGGTTACCGCACCTGGTCGTTACGCCCTTGACCTGAGGTCTCGTGATCGGGCCGGCCTCCGACGCCCTTCCCAACGACTCCGCGCGTGCCCTACCCTCCCCTCGGCCTTCTCGCGACTGCCACGATGTGTGTAGCACCTACGCTCTTGTGCCGGGAGGAACGCAGACCATGGACCACGCATCTCAGCTCATTCAGGAGCGGAGTGCCCCACCTGCCACGCTGGTTATCTTCGGCGCCTCCGGCGACCTGACCCGGCGTAAGCTGCTGCCCGCAATCGAGAGCCTGGCTCGGCACGAACGGCTACCGGACCAGTTCGCGCTGGTCGGCGTCGCGCGCACGTCGATGACCGACGAGCAGTTCGCCGAGAGTGCCCTCGGCGAACGCACCCTCGCCAGCAAGCGCCAACTCCAGGGCAGCGTGCGGTACGTGGCCGGCGGCTACGACGACCCGGAGACCTACAAGCGGCTCGTGGAGACCCTCGACGAGTTGGACGCGCAGCGGGGCACGTCCGGCAACCGGCTCTTTTATCTATCCACCCCGGCCGGGGCCTTCGAGCCGGTGATCAAGGGACTGGCCGGTGTCGGGCTCAACCAGCCCCGCGAAGGCTCCTTCTCCCGCCTGGTCATCGAGAAGCCGTACGGGCGCGACCTGGTCACGGCCCGCGAGCTCGACGGCGTGGTGCACAGCGCGTTCGACGAGCACCAGGTCTTTCGTATCGATCACTATCTGGGCAAGGACACCGTCCAGAACGTGCTGGCGCTGCGCTTCGCGAACTCGATCTTCCAGCCCATCTGGGATCGCTCCTGGGTCGACCACGTGCAGATCACCGTCGCCGAGACCCTCGGCGTCGGCGGCCGCGGTGGCTTCTACGAGGACGCCGGCGCGATGCGGGACATCGTGCAGAACCACGTGCTGCAGGTTCTCGCGCTGGCACTGATGGAACCACCGGCCTCATTCGAGGCTGAGGGCCTGCGCAACGAGAAGGTGAAGCTGCTGCAGGCGATCCGGCTCCCCACCGACCGGGACATCGCCGAGGCAGCGGTCCGGGGACAGTACACCCGGGGCGGCACTCGCGAGGAGCTGATGGCTGGCTACCGCGAGGAGGCCGGCGTCGACCCCCTGTCGCGGACCGAGACCTACGCCGCGATGCGGCTCAATGTGGACAACTGGCGCTGGGCCGGGGTGCCGTTCTACGTACGCACCGGCAAGCGCCTGCCGGCCCGGCTCACCGAGGTGGCACTGCAGTTCCAGCGACCGCCGCACCTGCCGATCCCGACCGACCAGCTCACCGGCCTCGATGCTGACGCGCTGATCCTGCGGATCCAGCCGAACGAGGGCATCTCGCTGCGTTTCGGTGCCAAAGTGCCGGGCCACTCCTTCCGGGTCCGCACCGCCACGATGGAGTTCTCCTACGACCAGACGTTCACCGAGGAGTCCCCGGAGGCGTACGAGCGTCTGCTCCTGGACGCGCTGATCGGTGACGCGTCGCTGTTCATCCGCAGCGACGAGGTGCAGCAGTGCTGGCGGATCGTCGACCCGATCATCGACAACTGGGAGAAGGACAAGTCGCCGATCCCCACCTACGAGGCCGCCTCCTGGGGCCCGACCGACGCCGACCGGCTCATCGGCCGGCACGGCCGCAAGTGGCGCAACTCCGCGTGACCCTGCCACAACCACTGTGACCGGCCGGATAGATTTTCGGCCGTGACAGCAGTTCCGGAACCAACAAGTCCGTTCCGCTGGGACCTTGTCTCTCCCGCCCAACTCGGCGCTCTCCTCGACGCCGTCCCCGAGCCCGATCTATGGTTCCTACCCGACCTGCTCGAGTGCGCCGGCAAGGTCCTTGCCCGCAGCGCCGACGCGGACCTCTACTTTGTCGGCCGCTCCCCCGACAGCATCTTCGACCTGCTCAGCGGCGCGCTCGCCGGCACCACGTGGCGCGACCGCTGCCACCGGCTTCCGCTGTCACTGTGGAGCGACCCGGATGCGCTGACCCCGGCGCAGGTCACCCAGTTCCGCAGCAACCTCAGCCACCTGGGAATCACCCCGCACGGGCTGGCCCACCGCCAGCGTCCGGTGGCATTCGTTGACCTCGTCCACGGCGGCCGCACCTATGAGAACCTGCTCTACCTGCTCCGACGCTGGGTCGGCGACGAGAGAGCAGCCTGGTCGGTGATCCGTACGAAGGTGCGCTTCATCGGCATCACCGCCCGCACAAAGACCAGCCCGAACACCTGGCGCTGGTACCAGGCCGCCCTATGGGCCACTCACCTCCCGCGCAGCGCCCTGGTCGGCGTGTCCCTGCGCAGATGGCTCTGGGAGTATTTCGGCGACCACCAGCACAAGATCACCCGCTCATTCCCGGTCATACGGTGGCTCGACCAGGACACGCACGTCCCGGCACGCGATCCCAACGCGTTGGCCGCCCTCGCCGAAGCCGTGGCCATCGTCGCCTACGGCCGCTCGCCAGAAGGGCGAGCCGGGCTTGCCGCCGCGATAGCCGGCGAACCCACCATGCGCGATCCGTGGGTGCGGTCGCTGGTAACCGAACTACGCCCTAGAGGACCAGGTGCTCGCGGAAACAAGGAGTCTTGAACCGGAACGACGTCCGCCTTACCTTCGCGTGGTGACATCACCAGGACGCCTTCCGCACTCCGGGCATCTCGCCACTCAGGGCTAGTTCGCGGAAGCGCACCCGGGACAGCCCGAATCGGGTGAGCACTCCGCGCGGGCGCCCGTCGATCTGGTCGCGCGAGCGCAGCCGCACCGGGCTGGAATCCCGGGGCAGCCGGCTGAGCCGGCGCACCGCCTCGGCGCGTACCTCCGGGTCGGTCTCGGGATGGGTGACCAACCGCTTCAGCTCCGCGCGCCCCTCGGCGTGCCGGGCTACCAGTTCCTCGCGGCGAGCCTGCCGATTGACCAGGCCCCTTTTCGCCATCAGCGGGCCTCGCGGAACTCGACGTGCCGACGTACGACCGGGTCGTACTTGCGCAGGACCAGCCGGTCCGGGTCGTTGCGACGGTTCTTGCGCGTGACGTACGTGTAGCCGGTGCCGGCAGTGCTGCGTAGCCGCACGATCGGTCGTACGTCGGTCTGCCGGGCCATCAGAGCTTCACCCCCCGGGCGCGCAGCTCGGCGACGACCTTCTCAATGCCCTTGCGGTCCACGGTCCTCAGCGCCTTCGTCGTCAGGGTCAGGCTGACCCATCGCCGCTCCGACGGCAGCCAGTAGCGGTGGTTCTGCAGGTTGGGGTTCCACCGGCGGCGGGTGCGCCGGTGGGAGTGGGACACGGCGTTGCCGAAGCTCGGCTTCGCGCCGGTGACGTCACAACGTCGGGACACAGTGAACGCTCCCTTGCTCAGGTTGCACGATAACGACAATGGTTTTCAGTTCTACATCATCCGTTCGGCCAGCCCCACCCCGGGTCGCCGTCAACGACCTCTGCCGGGGCTCGCTCGCACCCCTCGGACCGCCATTCGCCACGCCAGCCCCCGTGTGCTTAGAATGACAATCGTTTTCACTAAGCGTCGAGAGGAGTGCGATGTCGTCGTCACCACAGGCCCCGACCCACGTCGTGACAACGGACGCGGATACCCGCCCCTCGTTGACGGTGCTGTCCGGGTTCTGGCCAGCGGCGACCTTCGCCGTCGCCCGAGCGCTGCTCGCCGCCGACGAGTCACTGCTGCTGGTGCGGCACGACCTCACCGGGATCCGCGAGGGCGTCGTGCGCCGGGTGGTGCGCTCCAGCGCAGGCATGATCGAGGACGAGCAGGTCGACCTGAGACACGGCTGCATTTCGTGCACCCTGCGCGAAGACGTGCTGCCCACACTCGTCCGACTTGCCCGCAATTATCCCGGCCGAGACCTGGTGCTGATGCTGCCCGAAGTGGTGGAACCGGAGGCGGTCGCCGCCGCCTGCGCCCACTGCCTCGTTGACGGCGCTCCCATCACCGAGCTCATCCGCGTCGACTCCTACGTCACCGTCCTCGACGCCGAACACCTACTCGACGGCCTCGCCAGCACCGACAACCTCACCGCACTCGGCATCCAGGCCGCGGAGGACGACGACCGCGCGCTCGCCGACGTCGTGGTCCGCCAGATCGAGTACGCCGACACCCTGCTGCTCTGGGGGCAGTCCCGAGAAGGCGCCTTCGACACCAGCCGGCTGTCGGTCCTGCTGCAGCGAATGGCGCCCTGGGCGGTCCACATCCGCGTCGACGGCGACCTCGTCGACGCCAGCACTCTGACCCGCCAGCTGCGCCACACCCATCGGCACCGACCGGAGACCCCCGGACTGCTCGCCCGAGGCCTGCAGGGCTACACGCTGGGCACCCACGAGCCGGAATCCGACTGTGGTGTGATCTCCGCCGTTTTCCGCGCCCGCCGCCCGTTCCACCCACAACGCCTGCACGACGTCCTGGAAGACGTCAACGCCGAGATGATCCGCTCCCGAGGTCACCTCTGGCTGGCCAGCCAACCCGACACCGTGGTGGCCTGGGAATTCGCCGGCGGCGGTCTGGCCATGGGCTCCCTCGGACACTGGCTGGTGAGCCTGCCCGAGGACCGCTGGGAGCACGTCGAAGACCAACGCCGCCTCGCCGCCGCCCTGGACTGGGACCCCTACTACGGCGACCGCCACCAGCACCTGGTCTTCATCGGCCTCGACGTCGACCCCGTCGAGCTGCACCGCACCCTCGCCCGCTGCCTACTCACCGACGCCGAACTCGCCGACGGCGAAGAAGCCTGGCGCACCTATCACGACCCGTTCACCGGCTGTTTTCCCCTGCACGCCGAGGAACTGGCGGACCTCGACACCGACACAGAAGGAGCGCAACTCCCATGAAGCCCGGAATCCACCCCGACTACCGACCCGTCGTCTACCGCGACAAGAGCGCCGACTTCGCCTTCCTCACCCGCTCCACCGCCACCAGCGACCAGAGCATCGAGTGGACCGACGGCAACACCTACCCCGTCATCGACGTCCAGATCTCCTCCGCCAGCCACCCCTTCTGGACCGGCAGGCAACGCCTCCTCGACACCGCGGGCCGAGTCGAGAAGTTCCGCCAGAAGTACGCCCGCCGCGGACCCCAGAGCACCTGACCATCTGCGGTGCCCATCGACTGGACGACCGGCACCGCAGATGGTGGGAGCCGCTCGGCACGACAGGGCCTGGCACCTGGCGGCCGCCCGCCAGCTGGATGCCTCGGCAACCGGCTCTCGGGCGTCCGCCGGGCATCGCCGACGCGGACAGTGATGTGGGCAGGCCAACGTTGGTGGACGTCCTCTTTGGTCAGCGCCACCATGGCCAGTACGAGGTCGATGCCGGTGACGTGGCGGTCGGCCCGGTGGCCCCCGCCGCTGGGAACAGGACGGCACCCCGGCCGCAGCCGACGTCGCGCCGTCGAACGCCCGCTGGGGCAGGTGTCCGCGTGCTGTCTCGTCGCCGACGCGACCGGCGGCCAGAACGCGCGCTGCCGGCCAGATTCGTAGTGGGTGACCTGGCTCCCGATCGTGCCGCTACCGGGCGACATCGTCCGAGGTCAGGGTGGCTGACATGGTCAGACCTGAACCGGCTCGACATGGTCGTGTTCGTGCAGGTCGCTGAGGTCCCAGGTGGGGAACGGGTCGGGCAGCGCCCGCCAGGCATCCTCGCCGGCGGCGATCTCGGTGTCGGTGAGCAGGCAGGCGACCAGTGCGGCCCGTAGACCCTCACCGTCCAGGTCGATACCGATGAGGACGAGTTCCTGCTGCCTGTCCCCGAAGACCGGATGCCAGCGAGACTCCAGCTCGATCCGCTCCTCGGGATCCTCCGGCCACTCCCCCGAGACCACGACGGGCACACCGATCGGATCACACCGGCCCGAAGGACCGGCCTGCGACCACAGTGCCTGCACGTCCGGGCGGCTGGCCAGCCACAGGAATCCCTTCGACCGCACGACGCCGAACACGTCCAGGCCGCCGGCCAGCAGGTCCCACAGTCGCTGCGGGTGCATCGGCCGGTGGTCGCGCAGAACGATGCTGGAGACGCCGTACTCCTCGGTTTCCGGCACGTGCCCGCCGTTGAGCTCGGCGACCCAGCCGGGTGCCGTCTCGGCCCGCTCCAGGTCGAACCGGCCCGTGTGCAGGATCTCCGCCGGGGCCACTCGGCCGTACACGGCACGGACCTGTCGGGCGGCCGGATTCAGGCGGGTCAGCAGCGCCTCGACCACCGCCAGATCCTCCGGGGCGACCAGGTCGGTCTTGTTGACCACCAGCACGTCGGCGAACTCGATCTGGTCGACCAGCAGGTCGGAGATGCTCCGGTCGTCCCCCTCGTAGGCGGCCAGCGCACGCGCCTCGAGGGTCTCCCCCGCCTCGAGGCGGGCCCGCAGGCCCGCCGCGTCGACCACCGTCACCGTGGTGTCCAGCCGAGCCAGGTCGTCGAGGACCTGCCCGCCGTCCACGCCGAAGGCGAACGTCGCGGCCACCGGCATCGGCTCCGAGATGCCGCTGGACTCGATCAGCAGGTAGTCGAACCTGCCCTGCCGGGCCAACCGGGTCACCTCGTCGAGCAGATCGTCGCGCAACGTGCAGCAGATGCAGCCGTTGGTCAGCTCGACCAGCCGCTCCTCCGTCCGCGACAATGCCGCACCGTCTCGCACCAGGGCGGCGTCAATGTTGATCTCGCTCATGTCGTTGACGATCACCGCCACCCGCAGCCCGTCCCGATTGGCCAGCACGTGGTTGAGCAGGCTGGTCTTGCCCGCGCCGAGGAACCCGGACAGCACCGTCACCGGCAGCCGGCCCGTCACGGCTGATCCACCACCTGACGCCCCTTGTACAGGCCGCAGTGCGCACAGGCACGGTGCGGCACCACCATCTCCTTGCGCGGACACGGGCAGGGCGTCAACTGCGGCACACTCGCCTTCCACTGCGCGCGACGGTGGCGGGTGTTGGACCGGGACATCTTGCGCTTGGGCACGGCCATGAAGGATCTCCTCAGCGGGGGGGTCAGCTAGATGCTAATGGTTCCCGTTTTCGTTTACGAGCTCGGGTGCCTGAGGACTGACCCGGCATGACCTTCTGGCTGCGACCCGGCGACCCGGCCGACGTTGCCGAGAGCGCTATCCGGCGACGCGACAGCTGCATCACGTCCACCAGACAGCGAGCGATCCACCACTACCGACGGCAGGTCTGAATCCTCGTTGCGGGCCTGCGGGACCTGCCACATGAACCGGTAGCCGATCCCGAGTGTGCTGGCGAAACCGATCACCACGGCATATGACCAGGCGCCCCCACCGCCGCTCAGCTCCCCGAACTCGTTGGCCAGGAACCCGACGAACGTGGCCACGGCCAAACCGGTGACCGCGACCACCGCGCACAGGTCAGGCACCATCGCGGCAAAGACGCCGGCCGCCACAGCGACAATCAGCACCCTCCCCGGCATCTCCGACCGCGAAAACAGCGTTGCTGCCACGAGGGATGCGGCGATCATCACCGTCCAGCCGATCGCGACGCTGACACCCGTCGGTGTCTGCTCTACGCCCGCGCCTCTCGACGGATTGCGATACACAGCCATGGCATGCCTCCGGCGACCGGGCGGACCCCACGCCGAGTCCACCTGGCGCCATTTCAGGCCGCCCAGCCGACCATCGTCGACGGCTTTCACGCAGCCGTTACGACTGCGGGCCGATTCTTGACACGGCCATAACGACAGCCACCCGGTCACGCAAGCCCGCTGAAAGCTGCACGACCCGCTGTGGCGGTTGGCCGCGAACGCCGAGAAGCCTGATCGGTACGACTCCTCAGCGACGGAGCAGACGTCGCAGCCCTCGCCCAGCGGTTTCGGGTGCCATGGACCGGCAGCTCCTGAGGCAAGGTGGCGTATCGGCGCCGTCAATTCAAGGCCGGCTCTCGTATCAGCGGCGTGAAGAGCCTTGTGATACGTACCCCTGTCGGATGTGCTTGTCGTCATCAGGAGGACGACTCCTGACCGAGGTGGAAGGAACGACGTGGCCAGATTGACGCGGCGCACCCCGGCGGGCCTGTACGGGCCCTGCCGCAGGGGTTGGGCGGCTGGTGCGGTCCAGACAGGGCATGGCCGTCCTTCACGTTCGGGCAGCGGCTGTCGCTGACTGGTTCCGGCGCTTCCACCCCGTCGCGCGGCGGGTTCGGGCCGGTTCGGCTTCGAGCCCGCCGTCGCGTTCTTTTGGCAGAAGGATTGGCGTCCGGTGCTCGCTCGCAACCTGTCACCACATGGGATCGAAGTAGAGGGTGCCGATCACGGGCTCCGCGTCCCGGGGCTACTTGCCAGGTCTGCCGCGGCGCTCGGTGAGATGGCATGGCTACGCGGATAGAGGAGTTCCTTGACCGGGTTCTCTGGCCGGCGCCATCCCACGTCCGTTGACCGGTGATCCGGTCACCTGCGCAAGAGAGTCCTACCAGGCGAAAGGGCCGAACCGACTTCCGGATCAGCCCTCTGACCTGCGTCGTGACGGATCGGTATCACGACGTGCGCGACACTCCGCGTCCTGTCGTTGGCCTCCGTCTCTGCGGTCGGTCACGACCGGTCATCGAGGTCAGGGCGTCGCAGTGATCGCCCGGCTGGAAGCATGGGCGGATGAGGTCGAGGCTACGCAAGCTACACATCGACGGCCGGGAGTTCACCTGGAAGGCCGACATCCGATCCGCATCTGGCCCGGACGGTCGTCTACACCGCTGCATAAGGCTCCGCGTGTGGGGTTCAGGAAAAAACGGTCGTGTCCTACAGGTCGACTTGACCGAGCTGCCCTCGTCAAATCCCACCGTGGCCTCTGGCGACCGGTACGTCGAGACCGACGTGCATGGCAGTGGGGAAACATACCCGTTCCCGACAGCTGCGGACGTACGCGTTCTTGTCTCTTACGGGCTGCGCGCTGGTTGGACACCGGAGGCGTCGGGTGGGACGTTCCAAGTCCCCCCGGCGGCTGAGCTTGCGCTACCGGGACTTGTCATCACTGATCTTCTGTGGGCCGTCAACCAGCACCGCTAGTGCTGGGCACAGACCGACGCCGTCAGGTGCCCGCACGACAACCATGACCGACTGCGAGAGCTGGTCGAACATGTCCTGAGACCCGATATCGACAGCCGGCGGCCCTGCTCGCGGAATCGCTGCTCAGGCTGCGTAAACGACGGTGGCGTCGTCGCTGCGCTTGTTATGTGCCCACCTCATGCAGGACGGGTCGGCGGCCTCGATGGCGCGGACTCGGCTGATCAGCTCGGTCGGACCATCCTGCGCTAGGACTTCGAGCACGTCGGGCCGGTCGAGCAGGGCGACCAAACGTGCTGCTCCGTCCGTCAGCACGGCAACTCACCGGACGCTGCCGAGTGGGACCTCTCCGATGATCGCTTGACGGGCGGCGATCGGATCGGCCGCTGCCACCCCATACCCGCCGGGCTGGTTACGAGCGGCCAACTCGACGTGCTTCAGCCGCAGCAGTGCCGACTGCTTCTCGGCCGATCCGAACGGGTGCCGGTCGGCCTCGTCACGTTCTTCGCGGGCGGTCTTGCCCACCCGGTCATCGGTGATGACCCGGCTGCTGACCGGCGCTCGCACCGAGGAACTGCGAGCCCTCGCCTGGTCACGCGTCGACCTCGCCGGCAAGCCGGACAACAATCCCCCCGTGCCGCCATCCATTCAGGTCTGGCGCTCGGTCCGCGCCGACGGAGACACCACCAAGACCAAGAAGTCGCGTCGCACCCTGGCTCTGCCGGCCCGGTGCGTCACCGCGCTCACCACCCACCACGAGCGCCAAGGCCAACCTGTCGCTGACCGCCTCGCTGCGGTCCCGGTTCCCGAGGCAGTGCCTCGTTCGGCCGGCACCCTTGGCCTGATGACCTTTGGAGGACACAATGCCTTCCGTGAACAGGCAAAGCCTAACGACGGAGAAGGTACATGCGTGGCCCCGTGCTCTGGCCGTGGCCGCGCTCCTAACCTCCACTCTCACCGCTGGCTGGTCGCACCTCGCGCAGGGCAACGTATCAGGCGTTTGGGTGGGGTGGCTTCCGGCCGTGATTACGGCGATCCCCCTGTTCACTGTGCGTCGTAAACCGTTCGAATACGCCTGCCTGGCAGCTGGAGTCCTGGTGCTTTGCCTGGCGGTCGTGGGCGCGTTCCTCGTGATGCTCTTCCCGGCCGCGCTGATTTTCTTGGCTGCGGTTGCGGATCCACGGCGGGCACCGCGTCGGGCACGGGCGTCGGTGCTCGTCGGCGTATTGCTGGCAATCGTTGCCGGTGTGGCGCTGTCCGGGGGAATCTACACGGCGCTGACGTCCCCGCCGGTTGGGTTCATTGTCCACACCAGTTCCGATATCACGGTGACCGCGCCGACGTTTGAACGCGTCGTCCAACGTGCCCGCACCGGTTACGGCGTGGAAGGTGGCGTGCGCGTCAACGCTGCGGGCGACGATGAAGGCCCCACCATCACCATCCAATTCCGCTCCAACCTTCCCGCGGACGGGCAGGAGCGGCTCCGGCAACACCTGGCGGAGGTGCCCGGTGTAACAAAGGTCTGCCCGTGGTATCGAGACAACCACCTACGCTCCCGGTGCTAGCTGCAGCCAACGCACACGCTCGTGACCCACAATGGGCCCGGGTTGTCTGGGACCTCTGCAAACGCCATAGGGCCCAGGAGCAAAAACGACAGCAGCGGACCAAGATCAGCATCATGATCGTAATGACCAAGCGCCTGGACTGGGTTATAGCGCTACGTCGTCGGTGAACAAGAGCTGGCCCGGCATGCTATCGCGGCAGCTTGGCGGCCGTGTCCGTGACCCAGCCTTCGTCCTCAGGCACGGCCGATGCCCGACCTCGCGCGGCGCTGGCCGTTCACTTGTCGGCGAGCGCCCCAGTGGCCCTAGGGTCAGAGCGCGGAGATGTGCAGGCCGAGCGCCAACCTGGGCAACGCGTCCGACAGGTCGGCGGCCCATTCGACGATCTCCACGACGCGGCTCGATCCCGAAACCACCGCCGCGATCGCGAGCAGTCCCGGCAGCGGATGGATCCGGCCGCCAGCGTCCCGTGGGTCCGGAACCCGGGCGAGGGCCTGCAGCAACCCTGGCGTGTCCTGTTCCGACAGCGGCAAAATTCGCCGCTGCACCGATCGCGCGACTCCTGCGTGACAGGCACCTTTGATAGACAGCGTAAGGCCCGGCTACCGGAACGACATTGGTCGATGCCTTGACTCTATGCGCCGCCCTGCTCATGATTTACTGCGGCGGTTCAACAGTGAGGGTCAATGTGATGACGCAGGTAGAACCACCGGCAGGAGGCCCCACATCAGCCGTCACTCTCAGCGAGCATGGACAAAATGGCCGACTCTCGCGTGCCAGTTCAGGCACGAGGGATTGGCTGACACGTGGGGCCCATCGGCGGGAACTGAGCATCGCGGGCCTCGGTTCAGTGCTACTCGCCGTCGCGATGATCTGGCTGATTCCGCCGTACGCGATTCGCGTGATGACTGCCGGCGCCAAGACTGTGCCGATCGCCGACCCGGCCCACACCATCGTCGGTGACGCGGGTGACCCGACGGCCCAAGCATGGCTGGTGGGATGGGGTGGCCACGCTCTCACCCACGGTCTGCGTGGCCTGTGGGACACCAACGCCTTTTATCCCGACAAGTACGGCCTGGCCCTGAACGACACCCTGCTCGGCTATGCCCCGGCAGGGCTGATCGGCAGCGGTGTAGTCGGCGCCGTGCTTCGCTACAACATCCTGTTCGTGCTGGCTTTCGCGCTCGCCTTCCTCGGCGGCTACGCGCTCCTGCGCCAACTTGGCGCGAACAAGGTCGCCGCCGCGGTAGCCGGGGCCGCACTCGCCTACGCGCCCTGGCGCTACGGACACGACGGCCATTTGAATATTCTCTCCACCGGTGGCATCACTCTGGCCCTGGCGATGCTGGCGCGCGGCCACGGACTCTCGTTCACCCGCGGCTACCTTGCCGAACGAGTCCGGCCGGGCTGGGCGTTCGCTGGCTGGCTGGTCGCGGCCTGGCAGGTCAGCCTTGGCTTCGGCGTGGGGCTGGGATTCGTATACGTCCTCGCCGCCCTCTGCCTGATCACACTGATAGCCTGGCTGATCCACCGCCCACGCCTAAGCCGCCGGCTGATCGTCGGTGATCTGATCGGCGGGCTGGTCTTCACCGCGGTGACCGGATACTTCGCATACGCGTACCAACACGTGCGCGAACTCAACCCACATGTCACCCGGGACTGGGACTACGTCGCGTTTTTCTCCCCGACACTGCGCGGACTTCTCGTGGCGCCGCAGTCCTCGCTGCCCTGGGGCACCCTACACAACGACGCCCGCACCGCTCTTGGTGGCGCACCGACTGAGAAAGTGCTGCTATGCGGGTATGCACTGTATCTACTGGCCTTCGCCGGCCTGTTCCTATCCCGCTGGTCACCTGCGCAACGGCTTCTGCTGCTGTCTGGGGCGGTCGTTGGAGTGTTGCTCGCGCTAGGCACGAACGGGCCGATCTACCGCCTGCTCTATCTTTACGTGCCCGGGTTCGATGGATCCCGTACACCAGGACGGTTGATCTTGTGGCCCACTCTCTGCCTGGCCATCCTCGCGGCCGGCCTGGTTACCCAACTCGCCGAGGTGGCTCGCAGGAGCGCCAAGCCGAAGTGGTCTGTGGAAGCGGCACGGCTACTGACCGTTCCGTTGCTGGTCCTCGTGCTAGCTGAGGGCCTGCCTGACCTGCAACACCCCCAAACCCCAGCCAAACCGGCCGCGATGGCGCTAGCCTCCGCGCACGCTCCGACCATGGTATTGCCGTCCGACGACGGCATCGACCTCCACGTCCTACTTTGGTCGACCGACGGTTTTCCCGCCGTCGTCAACGGTGCGGCCAGCTACACCACACCCAACCGTCAGGCGATCCGCGACGTCATGGCGACCTTCCCCAGCCAACCGGCCCTGGACCGGTTGCACCAGCTCGGCATCCGCAGCGTCGTCCTGCTGCGCAACCGGGTCCACGGCACCCCATACGAACCACTGCTTAACATCCCTGACGTACCCGGCATCACCCGCCACGACGTCGGGCCAGACGTGGTTTACACGATCGACGCCAACACGAAGTGATGTTGGGCGTTTCCTCGCCGTTGTGCTTCGGCCTGGCCTGACCTGCCGAGGCCATCCCCCATCGTCCATCGTTGTCCGCCCACGTCCGCCCTGATCGTCACTCAGTTAGTCACTCAGGGGGAAGAACACCGTTCGCCGTATACCGCTCGCCGTCGTCGCCTTGGAGATTGGCCTGCAAGTCCTCGGCGAACGTTCCGAACTCGCGGTAGGGGTCGCCATCGAAATGACCCTTGATGTTGATGGCACCTTCGAACCAGGTCAGCGAAACCGGGCTTCCGTCCGCGCAGGTGTATTCGTAGATGGGCTGGCGGTCCTCATCCCAACCAAGCCATCCGCCTACGCTGAGCGCGGGATTGCCATCCGCGTAGGACTGCCATTCGGGCAGGGTGATCGGCTGCCCTTCGCTCTCGTAGTACTCCTCGGCTCGGCTGATATGAATCTCGTATCCCATGCTTCCTCCATGCAATCAGCTCTCTTGCCAGGAAGGGACGCAGGATACAGGGCAGACGGATGCTGGCCGGAGGTCGTCAGCCATCCCCTCAAGCCGCGCCTGCCATCCCGTCTGCCGCCGACCCGCCCACCGGGGAGCGGGCCGCCGCCCGGTCCGCCACGTCAAGCGGACCTTGACACACGTACGGACGCTGGCGGGCCGGGCGGTGGTCTGCTCGGCTCGCCCGGGTCGACGGCTGACGGGATGGCCCAGCTCAACCACCCACGGACCGCGATCCGCCGACGGACCCCCGACCATCTCGGAGCCGGTGCGCCCCCGCCGGAGGCGCGGCAACTGCAATAAGCTTGCCGCCGCAACCGCCGCTCGGACCCGGCGTGCCCTGCCTGCGCCGCGCCGATCGGGCGCGGCCCGGCCGGCTGCCGGCCCACCAACCTCAACCACCCTCGGCACAACCGTCGGCGGCGGCCCCGGGCTTCCCGCTTTCCGCGCCAGTCGCCGGGCGTTCCGCGTGGCCGGAGTCGGAGCGCCAGCGGAGCGACGGACGCGCGCCCAGGCGGCGGCGCGTGCGGCCCGTCTCGGGCCGCCTTGAAGACGTACAGAAAATTCTCACCACTTTGCCGGCAGCCGGCGTGTCCTTCGTCGGCTGATCTGCGACACCCTCAGCGCGCCGATCGCGGCAGACCCAGACATACGGTCAAGGGCTGCCCGTCGTGCTGTGTTGCCTCCGGGCACACTGAGGACCTTGGAAACGCGGCGCGTGCCAGGCTGCGGAGGTCGCGGAACTACATCGAGCGTGGGCTGAATGACAAACATCTGGTGGAGCGGCTCCACTGATCACCTCGCGGTCTGCTCGCGCAGTGCCCTGGTGGAGTTGGCGGCGGTGCTACCGGCAACGGGCAGGTTTGTCGTTGCCCGGCTTGACGGAAGGAGGATGACGGATGCGGACCACGTCTTCTACGAGTTCTCCGACGCGCTGCTCTTCCCCGGCTACTTCGGCTGGAACTGGGACGCGTTGTCCGACTGTCTCCGTGATCTCAACTGGTTGCCCGCGGACGGGTATCTGATCATTGTCGAGAACGCCCCCTGGTTGGGGTCGAGCAGTGCCGAGGATCGGCACACGCTGTTCCGGATCCTGTCGCGGGCCGTTCACTACTGGGCGAGCCCGCTCGGCCAGCCGGACGGCAAGGGCGTCCCGTTCAAGGTGCTGCTGCTGTGCGACCGCGACGAGGAAGCGGCGCTGTTGCGACAAGAGGTCGCCCGCGCAGTCCACAACATGCGGTGAAATCGGCGGCGAACCTGCCGCCCTAGATCGCTGGAACTGTCGTACGTCAGTTGGCGGACATTCGTTGCACATCAGTTGTCGGATCACACTCCGGCAGCCGGCGGCCCTGCTCGTGGATCTGCTGCTCAGGCCGCGTACACGGCGCGCCGGTTGCCCGGAGGACATCCAGCCGGAAATGACTGAGTTGATCCTTGGCCGCGTTGCGGCGACCGTATCGGTGCAAGGACTGGATGTACGCCTGCCTGGTCCGCCACCTCGACGACCCGTTGTTCTTCCACGGGGTGGAGATGCTGGCTTCGGCCGATGACCCCTCGGTCCGGATCCCAGCGCAGTTTGTTCTGCAGGTGGCCACACACCGCGAGCAACGGACCACCCGCACGAGTTGGCGACGTTGGCTCAAGGCAGCCGGCTGACCGCCTGGCTGTTGATACGGACAAATCGAGGGTACGGGCGTCCGCACCCTCCAGCCTGCGCCGCACCGCCAGCCATCCTGATTGCCCGACGCCGAATTGTTCAGGTAAGCAACACGGCGCCGTCTTCGAGGCGCACCATGGTGCGCGAAGATTGGTGCTGGTGGGTGGCTGCGGTCCGCCGGTGTTCGGGGTGGATCGTGATGGGGTTCGTCGTGGTCAACCCCGAATCCTCTGTGGTGCTGACGAGCCTGTAGGTCAGCATGGTGGTGGAGGGCACCAATCCACGGGAACCGTGGACTGGTGCCCTTGAGCCCGAGCGTCAGACTTCGAATCTCCCTGCCCTCCCCACGACGGACGCCGTGGTCCGCATATGAGGGGGGCTGGTTATGAAAGTCGTTCACTCCCGGTCGGCCGCCGGGTTCGTCACCGGCCTCCTCTCCGACCTCGAAGTCAAGACATGCTGGCAGTTGGCCGAGCAGGCCGGGCATGGTCGTCCGGACGCGATGCAGCGGCTGCTCTACCGGGCGAAGTGGGACGCCGACGCGGTACGTGACGATGTGCGCAAGGTCGTCGTCGACCGGTTCGGTGACTGTCGGGCTCGGAAACGGGCTTCGGCTACGCCGCCGGCGAATACTGGTTGATCAGGCCACCGAGGATTGGGCGTCGCTGGACCCGGGCGGTGGTCAGGTCTACGACCTTCGGCGGCCGACTCGGTGGCTGCTGGTCCAATGAGCCCCTTTTCATCGTGACGGGGCTGGTCACGGCGGTGGGGTGTGGGCAGGGATCGACGTAGGGCGAGGCTCCCGGTAAGGCAGCAGTCGACCAAGATCCGATGCCCCAACCGGAAGCCTCGCTGTTGTCCTACCCTGCCGCGATTCCCCTGTCCGACCGCACCCTCATTTGCCTCGCTGACCTGATCCGCAACCACCGAACACAGGTGGAGAATCGCGCAGCGCTTGGCTGGCGGTTCAACAAGTTTGACCCGAGTACCAGGCGTTGGATACGGCGTTGGCGCCGCCGATGTCCCACGTTCCCGGGCCGATGCACCAGGTCCAGTCGTCGCGGGGCCACGTCGCGTCGACGTAGATGATCACATGGGTGTTCCCGCAGTGGTTGTACCAGGCCGTCACCGCGTCTTCGTAGTAGCCGCAAACCTGCGCGGCGACGTCCTCGCTGCCGGGCTTGGCCTGCTCCGAAACCGCGGTGGTTTCGGGTTGGGACAGGCGGGAGCCGGCGCCCGGACTTGCCTGTGCCACGGTCCCGGACAGGGTGAGTGCGCCGAGGATCGCGGTCACTGCCGAGATCCGAAACGCCGTTCTGTACCACATTTTCACAATGGTCTCCTGTCAGCCGCCGCTGCGGCCTAGATGATGCTGGCTGCATGAAGTGATCGATGTACTTCCTCGCGCTCCTTCCATCGCGAAAACACGGACCGATGTAACACGCTCAAGTGAACCTTCTTCCGTAAGGCGGAATCAGATTCAACCCTGACTGAGCGGACTTCCTAAGATAAGAGTGCACGCCACAGCCGGGTCTGTCGTTACTGGTAAGCGCACAAGTCTTTAGTCTGCGCGTACTCTCGCGCACTGCTCGCGGTACTGGCGTGGCGAAAGGCCGTAGGCGCTGCGGAACGCCTGGCTGAAGTGCGCCGGGCTGGTGAACCCCCACTGGGCGGCGATCGTGTGGATCGGGCGCGCGCCTAGTTGGGGGTTGGCGAGGTCGCGTCGGCACTGCTCCAGGCGACGCTCGCGGACCCAGCCGGCGACCGTGTGCCCTTCCTCGTGGAACAGCTTGTGCAGGTATCGCAACGAGATGTGATGCGCTACGGCGATCGCGTCCGGTGTCAGGCGCGGATCGCCCAGATTCTCTCGGACGAAGGCGTGGATCTGAGCCATCAACGCTCGCCGTTGGGTGTGGGAGGGCACCGCGCTTTGGACGTCCAGCGCGTTGGCCAGTGCCGCTGTCAACACGTCAATGGTGAGGGTGGACAGCCGGGCGGCGTCCAACGGACTGAGTTCGTCCATGTGCCGGGCAAGGCGCAGCAGGAATTGTGAAGATAACGCGCCGATGCCGTGGGCGCCAGGGATGCGAACTGCGCTCAGGCGCCGCAACTCCCGAGGGGGCAACGGCAGTAACGAGCGCGGGAAGCGCAGGAGCAGCAGCTGACTAACTGGCGCATCCCGGGTGAATTCGGCCACGTAGGGCCGGGAGGTGTCATACAGAATCAGGTCCCCCACGCCGAAATCTGTGCGCTGGCCGTCTTGCGTGATCATGCCGCCACCGCGCACAAGGCAACCCAGCTTGAACACCTCGGGATCGGCCTGCCGAATGAGCTTGGGAGTACGGTGGACCGAGTGCGGCATCGTGGTCATTAATGTCGCCTGCACGGGACCGAACTCGCTGATTCCGACCTGAGCCCGAAATCCGGGCTCCCACTGCGATTCACAGCGTAAATCGTAGGGCACCCAGAGCTTCGAGTTTACCTCGCGCCAGAAGGCGAACCCGTCTTCAACCGGGACCTCGGTGGTGCTGACTACGTCCATGACTCACCTTCGCGCTGTCGCTGCAGGGGTCAGACCACGATAGCTTGGCGTCGATATAGTGGCGTTCGACCGAGTCGCGGACCAGCGGCCGTACTACTCCGGCAAGCACAAGCGCCACGGAGTCAACGTGCAGGTCATCGCGGACTGCAAGGGACGCCTCATCTGGGCCTCGCCGGCCCTGCCCGGCGCCGTGCACCCAGCGCTCGGCGAACGCGTTTGCCCGCGGTGCCTACGGCGGAGTCTTGGTCACGTCGATGCCCGCGGCGGTGACCACCGCGTCGAAGGCCGCCGTAAATTTTGTGTCCCGGTCGCGGAGCAGGAACCGCAGTTCGGCCACCCGCTGGTCGAGGTTCATCAGCAGGTAGCGCGCCTGCTGCGCTACCCAGGCGCCGTTCGGATGGGCGGTCACCCCGACGACGTGGACCTGGCGGGTGGCGATCTCGACGAAGAACAGCACGTAGACCCGCTTGAACAGCACGATGTCGACCGTGAAGAAGTCACATGCCAGCATCGTGTGGGCCTGGGCGGTCAGGAACTGTCGCCAGGTAGGCCCGGACCGCCGCGGCGCGGGGTCGATGCCGGCCTGGTGGAGGATCTTCCACACGGTGCTGGCCACCACCTGATAGCCCAGGCCGACCAGCTCACCTTGGATGCGCCGGTGCCCCCAGGCCGGGTTCTCCGCCGCCAAGCGCAGCACCAGCCCACGGACCCGGTTGTCGACGGGCGGCCGGCCCGGCCGGGCATGCGGGTAGGTCCATCGTCGGGCGACCAACTCCCGATGCCACCGAAGCAGTGTCGCTGGGGTGACGAAGAACGCCGACCAACGCGGGCGGGGCAGCAGCCGCGACAACACCGCCAACACCACCCGGTCGGCGGGTTGAAGATCTGGGGCGGTGCACCTGTCGGCGCAGCAACGCCACCTGATGCCGGAGTACCAGAACTTCCACGTCCTTGGCCCCACCATCGCAGGCGAGCTGGGACAACATCTGTAGAACCTGGCGAAGCAGCAGGTACATCAGCGATGTGCTCATGGCCTTCATCGTGTCGGCCAGGTCGATGTCGAGCGAACTGCAGCTCAACCGGCGTAACCCAATTCTCGAGCCCCACAGGCCCGTCCGGCATGATCAGCTCGCTGCAGGTTTCGATGCGTCTCGGTAACAAGCTGAGCTACATCAGTATGAAGAACATGGAGCTCACCCGGCTGCTGATCTAGCCGGCGAGGATCCGGGCGACGGCGGTGCTCAGCACGCGTACGCCGCGGGTCGAGCCCGCCTCCAGCCCGGTCAGGTCGCGCACCCGGGTCAGCCGGTAGTCGAGCGTGCGCGGGTGGATGCACAGCGCGGCCGCGGTGTCGAGCCGGTTCATGTCGTGCTGGTAGTAGGCGTCCAGCGTGGCGACCAGGTCGGGGCCGGCGTCGAGTTGCGCCGCCACCACCTGGAGCCACTGCCCGACCTCCGCCAGCCGGGCGGCGCCCAGCTCGGCGAAGACGTCGGTGACCGTGTACGCGTGGCGCGGCACGGCCCGCACCGGTGCGACCTCGCTGACCTGCCGGGCCAGCGCCACGGCGTCGCCGAACGCGCGCACCCGCCCGGGCGCGGTGCCGGCCGCGCACGGCCGGCCGGTCATCGAGGCCACGTCGCGGGCCAGCGCGAGCCCGCGCTCGACCGCCGGCTGCCGGCCGCCCGGCGAACTGGGGATCAGCGCGACCACCTCGTGCGGCTCCGGCCAGCTCAGCGGCATCCAGTGCGTCTTCAGCAGCGCGCCGGCGAACTCGTCCCGCGCCGCCTGGTCCGGCCCGGACGACCCGCCGGCCACCCGGACCACCGTCGCGACGACGTGGTCGGGGACCGGCATGTGCAGGCCGCGCGCCAGGTCGGTCGCGCTGTCGTCGCCGGCCAGCAGCATCACCGTCAGCAGCCGCACCTGGGCGGCGGTCGCCAGCGCGCGCCGCTGCCCCTCGATCCAGCCCCGGGTGTACGCGCCCTGGGCGGCCAGTCCCGCAGGAGCCAGCCAGGCGAGCGTGTGCATCGTCGCGGCGATGTCGTTCGGGCCGGCCGCCTCGTACACCTCGCGCAGCGTCAGCCGGGTGTGCACGAGCAGCACCTGCCGCTGCGCGGTCAGGGTGAGTCCCTTCTCGCCGCGCTGGCGGCCCATCGCGGCCATCAGGTCCAGATCCTGCACGCGGAACGGCGCGCTGTCCGCCGCGAGGTCGACCGTGCGCTGACGGAGGAAGACCGCGAAATCGAGCATCTCCGACCGCACCCGCGGCGTGGCCGCGAGGTTGCGGTATTCCAGCAGCTCCTCCTGGTAGGCGTCCACCGCCCGGCGGGCGTTGTCGGCCACTCGCTGCCGCCACAGGCTGAACAGACCGCCCATGCCGGTCAACGGTAATCGATGCGTTTCGGCCACTCCGCCCGGTTGACGCGGACCGGACAGCCTTGCGGACATTCGCAAGAACCGGGGTACGCCGGCGACCCGGTTCTCGCAATATCACGAAGACCCCGCCACCGGCACCCTGGAACGCTTCGCCATGGACGTCAGACGACGGCCCGGCCGGGTCGGGCGCGACCAGGTACGCGCCCCGGCATCCGCAGATCCCACAGCAATCGAGAGGTGGTTCTGGTTATGACATGGCGTAGTCGACCCTCCGCCGGAGCACGATCCAGCATTCTCCGCGCATCCAGTCTGCTGTTGGCCGCGACGGCGATGCTCGCCGCGTTCATGGCCGCACCGTCCGCGGCGGTCGCGGCACCCGCGCCGAGCGGCGATGCGGCTGTCGCCGCCATCGGAGCCGTGCGGGCATCGGCGAGCTCCGCCGGCACGTTGAGCGTCAGGACGTCGACGGCGGCCGCCGCCTCACCGGCGAAGGGCGGCGGTTTCTCGGTGATGTCGGGCTCCTGCCCGTACGCCGGGCAGTACATCGACCCGTGGCTGATCGTGTTCCAGGGCTGCACCCTCACCGGCCAGCCGACGACCGCGGTCAGCGCCCGGTGCTCCAACGGGGCCACCCTGGGCCCCGTGCACGTGCCGCCCGGCGTCTACGACATCTATGTCGACTGCTACCCGGCGTTCTTCAGCTCGCTCACGTTCATCTGATCGGCCCACCCGGCACGGATCCCGTTGCGGGATCCGTGCCGGCGGTGCCGGTCTCACGGCAGCGCGTCCAGGTGCGGCCCGACCGTGTTGGCGAAGCGGTTGCCGTTCGTCACGTCCCAGTTGACCGACCAGGTCATCGCGCCGCGGATGCCCGGGTAGGTGCGCGGCGGCTTGAACGAGCCGCAGTTGGTACCGCGCGGGCCAGGCAGTCCAGCGCCGCGTTGACCACGCTCGGCGACACCACGCCGCCGCCCGCGGCCCCGGCACCGGCACCGGCCGGCAGACCGAGCGCGGCCTGGCCCGGCCGCAGCCCGTTCTCCAGCTGGATGCAGGCGAGCGCGACGATGAAGTTGACCGTCCCTGGGTGTACGCCGCGTTCTGGTCACAGCCCTTGTGCTGCGGTAAGAAGCCGCCCGGACGGGCAGGTCATCCGCTGGTGCTCGCCTGCCAGCTCTGCAGCAACTCCCTTACCTACTGGCGCAGAGACGAGATCGACGGGACGCAGTCCAGCACCCACGTGTGATCGGGCGGACCAGACCGGGAAGGGCTGGGAAGAGTGAGCCTGGGCTGCGAGTCTGCACCCCTGCAGACCTTTCGATCGCTGAATGTCGTACGCCGCCGCTACCTTGTCGCGTCATGCGCTGGTCGAAGTTCGCCGGAGCCAACAGTCGGTACACCCCCAGGTGCGAGGACGGGGTGTGCGCCCTTACCGGTAACGCGTCGGATCCGGCAGCCAGTAGGACCTCGTAGGCCAGGCGCGACATGGATTCGGTCGCGTCTGCGCAGCCTTCGTCCGCACGGAGCAGTTTCGGCAGCCGCCGTTCGGCGCCTGTCGGCGCGGCAGGCCCCGCCATCCCGTGTGGTCTCCAGCTCGTCCAGGTCCGGGGCGGCAGCGCGATCATCGGATTCGGCTCGACGGTCGCCTCGCGTCGGGCGACGCTTGCCTCTCGGGCGGCTGCGGCCGCCGTACGGCGGGCTTCGTCGAGCGTCTGTTGGGCTTGTGCTAGCAGCTCGTCTGCGTCTCGTTGGGCTTGCTTGACGATCTCCGCGGCTCGGCGTAGCGCGCCGTCGCGGTAGCGCTCCGCGTCAGCCACAGCGCCCGATTGCCCGGCTCCACCAACACGTTGGGCCGTCGATGAACGGCCACGCCGTCTCGGAATGGCAGCCAGACCCCCTCCTGACCATCGACGACGTCGCCGCTTGGCTGGGCAAGCCCAAGAAACACCCAGCGCCGCAGCACAGCTTGGACACTCCCGCGGGGAGGTCACCGCCACGTACTACATCGCCAAACCCGCCCAAGCCCCCGACGTCTCGGACATCCTCGATTGCCCAACGATGCGCAGGGATGACGAACCTGGTTGCCCACCACAGTAAATGGGGGGTTTTCGGGGGGCGGTTCAAAACCCCATAGACAAACTTGAAGCCCTGACCAGCGTTTCCGCTGGTCAGGGCTTCTTCTCTGTCGGGACGGCCGGATTCGAACCGACGACCCCTTGACCCCCAGGACGCTTCGCCACACGTCCACGCACGTCACACACGCTATCCCCGAGGTCAGGCCGTGCGGTCCGACGTCGTGCCGCGCACCATCGCGCAGGCCGTTTGGTCCCCGCTTGGTCCCCGGGACGTTGACACGCTCGATGACCGCAGCGCATGGTCTAGGCGGCGTGGACATGGGCGAAAGCCACTCGGCGATGACTTGACTTGACCTGCGCCGCCCTACCGTCCGGCACGTCCAGGAACTGACGGCCGCCGACCGTCGCCTTCCATCCATCGCAACTGGCACGCCAAGGGCACGCGGACCGTCCGGGTCCCCTAGATGTCGGCCCAAGCCCGTAACCTTGCCCGGTGACCGAAGGCCCAACCTTCCAACGGCTAAGTGATCGGCTGGCGGGCCGATCGACCGACTCTGCGCTTCACGATGGTGTCCCGGCGTGGCTAGAAGGACCCATCAGACAGTGGCTGCGCAACGCGCTAAAGGACGAGGAAGCCGCAGCCCGCCGGGTCTGCCTCCGTCTCCGCCTCAAAGTCAGGACGCAGGAAAGCTTTGCATCGCGGCTGGCGAACGCCGAGCAGGACGAGTTGCTAGACGTTGTCGACGCCGTCCTGCAAACTCACCCAGGCTGGGACCGGCCTGCCAATGACTACAACGCCCACCGCGTACGGGGCAGCTTCGAATTCTGGGTTGACCGACTCGTTGAGCTTGACGAAATGCTGGACGACAGTGGATCTCTCTACCGGATTGAGACAAGGCAACTCGTTCGTAGAGTGGATCAAACCGTGGAGACCGCCTTGGACACTGTTACCTCAACTGCTCCCGGTGGATCTTCCGAGCATTTGCGCTCCGCATGGGTCGCCGCGTATGGCCGTGATCCCGATCCCGACAAAGCGTTCAACGAAGCGATCCGGGCGGTCGAAGAGGTCGCCTGCCCCTTGGTGGAGGAGAAGAAAGCCGGGAGCAACAGATCGACCCTCGGCACCGTGATCGGTGAATTGAAGAACGCGGCACAAAAGTGGAGACTCGTTCTTCCCGACAAGGACGGCAATCCTCGTACCGCCGAGGGCATCGTGACTGCGATGGAGACACTCTGGAACGCCCAACACTCCCGTCACGGCGGAGGACCAAATTCTCGCCGCCAGAACCAGGACGAGGCAGAGGCCGCTGTGAGCCTGGCGGTGTTCTTGGTTCAGTGGCTGTCGACGGGTGTGCTGCGGAAGGCATAGTCGAAGCGCTACGGGATCACCTCGTCGGGCAGTGGCAGGCAGTCCAGCCCGGCGAGGTGATCCTCCATGGCTGATCTCTGAAGAGGGCGGGGTGGAGCAGAGCCACCCGAGGTCTTCGAATCCGGCCATTCAGATATTGCGGCAGTCCGGCTCGGCCGACGCCGGCCGCAGGTCGGCCGGACCGGCCCGCCCAAGACGCGCGCCATGCGCGTGCAACTTGCGGTCACGTGCCATCATCGGCGGGATGGACCCGCTTTCGCCACTAGGCCGCAACGAGCTATGTTGGTGCGGCTCGGCCCGCAAGTACAAGAACTGCCACGGCGGCTTGCGTGCCAGGTCTACACCGGGTGAGGCTGTACCGCCCGATACTGATGAAGTTTTCTGGCTGGCCCCGCACACTGCGCTGGCGAAGTCTGCCTTAACGATGCCGCATGGGGGCGCACCGATCACCCTTCCCACAGGCCAGCCCGAAGCACGACCCGTGGCGGTAGCGGAATCCGTCGCGACGCTTCTTGGCACTCCACCGCCAGACCACCCATTTACAGCGACCTCGTTGGGCGTGCATCGCTTCGAGGTATTCGCGCATAACGGCTACGAGGCAGGCGCGAGGATCCAAGACCGCGACGGACTTAGCTACGGGATTCGCGACCTTGCTTTGGCCGCTTTACGCCTCTTAATCGAGTTGTCGCAACGAGGTGAGGATCGCCCGATGATCCTTTGGGCGGAAGATGCGGAGCCCGTGCGACTGCTAGGCCAGACACTCCTATGGTCCGACCACGTTTGCGTATCGGATGATGTATTCGATGCAATCATGAGCGATCGACCCGAGGAAGAGTTACGGCGAGCCATTGCCGCGCAATACCGATTACGGCCTCTAATCGAGGCCGGAGTAGTCATACCTGTACCAACCGAACTTGCATTGGCGGCACGGGGTCAAGCTGTCCAACGAACGACGGCCGGCGATCTATCCAATACCGATATCACAGAATGGGTTCGGAGTCAGCTTATTTTCGAAGGGCCGACGGCGCGTGAGGCGCTGTTCGTAACCGCCCGTGATGACATCGAACAATTCCCCAAGTTCTGGCTATACTCCCACATCGACCGATCCGGCCCTGAGGTTGTAGACGCGAACGGCAGATTTCGCACACAGCTGTTGAAGAAGTACGACCCGGATCACGACTATCGGCCCTGGATGAAGCTAGTATCCGACCAAGCGACTGCCTACTACGTGCAGCGACTGAACGAACGATTATTAACCGGCGACCTTTTTGCTGCGGATTACCTCACCCGATCTCCTTTTGAAGCGCGGCTCTTGCGCCTCAAAGGGGGAGAGATGACGAGCCCAGCCCACGCAGCGCTATGGGCAAACGTACCCGTTCTACCCGAAGCCGACCCCAGGGTACTAGCACGAGCTGCCGCCGAGGATGAGGCGGTAGAAGATTTACGTGTCCAGATTCGCAGTGCTTTACACGCGGCACGAACAATCGGCGAAAAAGCTGACGCGCTAAGTAATCTCGCTGATCAGCTTGCCCACGCGGGGAGACAGCTAGACCGCGCTGTCCGAACAGAACGACGATGGCAAGTAATCGGTCCGGCGATCGCGGGGGCGGGAGCCCTTGCCCTAGGGGCGGCCGGCGGCCTGCCTGGCATTGCCGCAGGGGCTCTTAGCATGGCCGGATCCTTGCTGCCATACATCGCTGCCCGTCGAAACCGCCAGCATCGAGCCGCCTTTCTCTTTTACTCGACGCAGCGGCGACGGTAGAAGCAACGAGGTGCCATCTGGTCATCCGACGTCGCGAGGAAATAAACCAGCAGTTGCGTTACCACTGCCAGAGAGATAGTTGGAGGCCCTTGTGAGAATCGTTGTTTCACCCGGCGGACCACGGCAGGACGGCGATGGAAACAAGCGGTATCGGCCGGTGATGATGGACTTCGACGCCCGCGCTAACATTTTGGCGACCGAGGTCCAGGATGACTGGGAGCCGAGCATACGTGAGCAGATGTATGAAAATCAGGCGAAGATCCGACGAGAGTTGATTGCGCAGTTCGGTGAGCAGGGATTCGACGCGAAGCTACAGAACTTTATCGACCTTGGCGCCAAGCCTTTCTCTATCCTCGCGTACCATAATCAGTTCCTAGAGCAGGCACGCTTCGCGTTCATTATTGGCGCCTATTATCCTGCACTCGTAGGTGCCTGCACCCTAGGCGAACGCATTCTCAATCACCTTGTCATAAATCTACGCCAGGAATTCACGACTTCTCCTCACTACAAGCATCTCTACAAGAAGAGGTCTTTCGACAACTGGCCGAAAATGATAGATGCGCTACGCGATTGGGAGGTGCTGCTGCCGCCGGTGGTCAACGACCTTATCGCATTGAACTCCATCCGAAATAATTCAGTACACTTCCGCCATGAACTCGACAAAGACGCACGAGAACCGGCCCTAGAGGCCATCCGCCTACTTGAGCGGATAATTGATGGGCAGTTTTCGGCCTTCGGAACCAATCAATGGTTCATTCCTAACATCACCGGGGCATCGTTCCTTCGCCGAGAGGCGGAGATCCTGCCGTTCATTCGACTCGTCTTTATTCCGAACTGCTTTTTGATATCGAATCGACATCAGATGCACTTCACGTATGACGGCGTGATGATCACCGATGAGTTTTCGGATTCTCGACGTGAACTTACCGACGAAGAGTTTGCTTCGGGCGAGTTCTAGACGCTCCGCCGGTCCCGCAATGATGAGCGCTGGTCGTTGTGCGCGCGGGCTCCGTCGATCCACCATTCTCGTGGTAGGCGCCACAGCAGTCCGTCGCAGTAGTCGAGGGGGCCGCCTGGTTCGGAGGACTGCCGCGACAGGACTGGGCCTCTAGCGCCAGGGCCCACAACCACCAATCTGGCGACACTGGGATTGGCGACAACCAGGGTTGTCGTCGCGCACGCCAGCTCGGCGAGCACGGCCACGCGCCCCATGACGCCCGCTCGTCTCCACCTCGTCACCGATCGTGGACGATCTGCCCAAACCCACGCACCCTCCCGCCAGGTTGCTGCGTCGACGCCCCGCCGCGATGTGCCGGTCAGTTACAGCGGGCGGCAGGGACTAGCCTCGCGGCCAGGCCTCCCAAGCGTCCGCAAGGATCTCACTCAGCTTTGACCTTGCAGGGGTCCAATCAAGAACAGTGCGAGCGCGGCTGACGTCGGCGATCAGGTTCGGCGGTTCGGGCTTAGGCGGTTGACGGTGGACGGTGACCGGATGGCCGGTGACCTGTTCAGCGGTGGCTACCACGGTGGCCATGCTCGTCCCGATGCCTGAGCCGAGGTTGATGGTCTGGCTGGCGCCCGGCGTGCAGACGGTCAGGGCGAGCCGGACTCCGGTAGCGACGTCGGCGACGTGCACGAAGTCCCGCACCGCCGCACCGTCGCCGTTCAGGGTTACGTGGTCGAGTTCTCCGGTGATCGCGCGGAAGACGTTCGGGATAATCCGTGCGGGGTCGGTGTCGGTGACGCTGTCGACGGCTCCGGCGATGTTGAAGGGCCGGAGGATGACCGCGCCGATTGCTCCGGTCGCCGCATACGCCGCGACCATGTACTCAGCCGCGACCTTAGAGGCCGCGTACGGGCTCTCAGGGTGTGGGCCGAGATTCTCGGACAGTGCGCCGTGCTGCTGCGACCCGTAGACGATGTTGGTGGAGGCGAAGACCAGCGAGGCCGGCGCAGTTGTCGTCCGCGCGGCGTCTAGGGCCATGAGCAGGTTCAGGGTGCCCGTCGCGTTGACGTCGAAGTAACCCAGCGGGTCAGCGAACGAGTCCCGCCCGCTGGTCGACGCCGCAAGGTGTACGACTCCGTCGTACCCGCCCTCCTGAACGATCTCAGCGACCCGCGCACGGTCCCGAATGTCTCCCTCTACCAGCTGCACGCCCCTAGGCGGGGTGCGGTCACCGCGGGCCCGACTCAAGACCGTGACCTGGTGCCCGGAGGTAAGCAGGTCGCGGGCAACGGCGCGGCCGAGGAATCCGAGGCCGCCGGTTACCAGTACGTGCACGACATGCGGGAATGGGGCAACAAGCTCTCCGGCGCAACGCTGCGCCTGGCCGGGTTGCTGCACGTCGCGCACCACCCCGCCGACGCGTGGCGACGCCCGATCGATGCCGACCGGATGGCCGACGCGGTGAGGCTCGCCGAGTTCTTCGCCGCGCACTACCGGGCCGCACTCACCACCATCGGCAGCGACAGCGCCATAGAGAACGCCCGGTACCTGCTCGGCGTCCTCACCACCAGAGGCATGACCACCTTCACTCGACGCGAGGCACACCGCCGGGTAGCCCACAAGTTCGCCAAGTCCGATGAAGTCGCCGCCGTACTGGCCGAACTGACCGCCCTCGGCTGGGTCCGCTCCGGGCCGGACGGCCGCTACGAACTGCATCCTCGCGCCACCGGCCAAAGACCGGAAAGTGCTGACAGCCTGACAACGCCCATGACCGGCGACGTTTCCACATCTCAAAGCACACGGGAGGCTGTCAGCACCCCCACCTGACGGCACCTGACAGGTGCTGACAGCACCCCGCCGGCACCCACCGGTGTCAGCAACTGTCAGCACCTGTCAGGTGGCACAACTGACGGGTCGACACCCCTATCAACCTGCGGAAACGATGCCCGGAGGCGTGATTGTCAGGCTGTCAGCACCCGGCCCGACTCTTCCCAGCCACCCGCGCCATCCGCATGGTCACGACACTCCGAGAAACGGCCCGCTGAGAGCCACACAGGCGGTACGGCCCTACGCCGTACACCAGCCCCGTCCGAATCTTACGCCTACGGCGCTCTCAGCGGGCCGTTCTACGCCCTTCTGCCGCACCACCACACCGACCCTCCGCAAGCGACCAGCGTCAACCGAAAGGCTCTCACCGTGCGACTCGTGACGCAGAACCCTACGCCGGAAAGGCACGCCGCACCGGAAGCGGGCGGCACCATCCGGCTTTCGCCCAAGCTGTTCATGTCCACCGAGGACCTTGCCGAGCTGCTCGACGTCGACCCGTCGACCATCCGGCGGTGGCGTACCGTTCCGCCCTTGCAGGGTCCGCCGTTCATCCAGATTTCCGACCGCGTGGTGAAGTACGCGACGGCCGACGTCGAACGGTGGCTTTCCGCCCGCCGAGTCCAGCCGAAGGCAGCCTGATGGCACCTCCGCAGCAACCGCCGATCGGCGTGCAGCTCGCCTCCGACGTCGAGATGCGAGCAGGTCGGGATCGTCCCTACCGGGCGCGGGTCCGGTGGGTCGACCCAACGACCAAGCGCCGGCTGTCCAAGTCAACCTCGGTCGCGACACCGGAAGAGGCGCAAGCGTGGATCGACGCAATGGTCAGCGCGGCTCAAGGAGGCGTCGACCCGCTCGCCGCGACAAAGCGACTGGCCGAGTACGGCGAGAGCGTGATGACGCTGGCGCTGCGCGGCCTGGAACGGAAGACGTTAGACCCGTACCTTGCCGGGTGGCGTAAGCGGGTGGTGCCGGCCCTCGGCCACATCCCGATCCGAATGATTACCAACGGTGCGGTAGACCGGGCCGTGCACGGCTGGATTGCCGACGAGTGCAGCCGGTCGACGGTCAAAAACAGCCTTGCCGTGCTGGTCCGAGTGATGCAACAGGCCGTGCGGGACGGCATCATTGCGCGAAATCCTGCTCAGGTCACCGGGTGGCAGCGCGAATACCAGCGGGCAGAAGACGAGTTGGACAACCCGCGCACGCTGGCGCTGCCCCACTGGGAAGCCCTGACACGACTCGCCGCCGCACTGGTCGAACGGTCCACCAACGGGTTTCCCGGTTGGGGCGACGTGACGATTTTCGCCGCGTGCACGGCCGCGCGGATCGGCGAGGTTTCCGGCGTCCGCGCCGAGGACATCGACCGGGAAACGTGGATGTGGACCGTGCGCCGGCAGACCACGCCCGGCCCCGGTGGCCTCATCGACAAGGGCACCAAGGGAAAGCGCGCCCGCATGGTGCCGCTGATTGAAGAGGTGCGACCGATCGTCGCTCGCCGCCTGGACTCGGTTGCCGAGCCGCACTCTCGGCTGTTCACCGGGCCGCGTGGCGGACGGATCAGCACTGCCGTCCTGCGGCACGCGACCCACTGGGATGAGGTGGTAACGAAGCTGGGCTACGAACACCTGCGCCGGCACGACCTGCGGCACACCGGGCTGACCTGGATGGCCGACGCCGGGGTCCCGGTGCACGTGCTGAGGAAGATCGCCGGGCACGGGTCACTCACGACAACACAGCGGTATCTGCACCCCGACCGGCAGTCGATCACAGACGCTGGAACAGCCCTCAGCGCTCACTTGAAGGCCCGCCGGTCCCCAAGTGGTCCCCAGCTACGCGCCGTCTAGATCAGCAATCCCCTACTGTTCCAGTACGAATTAGAGGCCGTTGACCAGGGAGAATATCCCGGTCGACGGCCTCTTTTCGTACTGTCGGGACGGCCGGATTCGAACCGACGACCCCTTGACCCCCAGTCAAGTGCGCTACCAAGCTGCGCCACGTCCCGCCCCCGCGCGGTTTCCCCCGCGGCAGCCGGTACAGCTTAGCGCAGCAGCTCCGGGTCGTCCGCACAGGCCCCACCGGCGTCGCGAAGCAGCCGAACCACCGCACAACCCCTAGAGCGTCCTAGGAGGGTGGGGTTGGGGAGGGAAATGCCGGATGGGCAGGGGCGCCCATCCGGCATTTGGCAGAACTGGACTGGACTGGGTCAGCCGTGCGCCTTGCCTCGGCCGCCGGGGCCGAGCTTCTTGCGCGGGCGGACCGAGATCTCGATGGGGCTGCCCTCGTACCCGAATTCCTCGCGGAGCTTGCGCTCCACGAAGCGCTGGTAACCGGCGTCCAGCGGGCCCGTGGTGAAGAGCACGAACCGCGGCGGCGCCACACCGGCCTGCGTCGCGAACAGGATCCGCGGCGCCCGCCCACCACGCACCGGGTGGGGGGTGGCCTGCACCAGCGCGGTCAGCCACTGGTTGAGGTGCGCGGTCGGCACGCGGGTTTCCCAGCTGGCCAACGCCTTGTTCAGGGCCGGGGCAAGCTTGTCCACGGCACGTCCGGTCATCGCCGACAGGTTCAGCCGGATCGCCCAGGGGATGCGGCGCAGCTCCCGGTCGATTTCCTTGTCCAGGTAGTACCGACGGTCGGCGTCGACCAGGTCCCACTTGTTGAACGCGATGACCAGCGCCCGGCCCGACTCGGTCACCATCGACAGGATCCGCTGGTCCTGCTCGCTGATCGGTTCGCTGGAGTCCAGCAGCACGACGGCCACCTCGGCGGCCTCGATCGCGCCGGCGGTACGCAGGCTGGCGTAGTACTCGGTGCCGCTGGCCTTGCCGACCCGCTTACGCAGCCCGGCCGTGTCGACCAGCTGCCAGGTCTGACCGCCGATCTCGACCAGGCTGTCCACCGGGTCCACAGTGGTGCCCGCCACCGAGTCGACGACCGCCCGCTCCTCGCCGGAGAACCGGTTGAGCAGGCTGGACTTGCCCACGTTCGGCCGCCCGACCAGCGCCACCCGGCGCGGCCCGCGCGGACGGTTCTCCACGATCGCCGGTGCCTCCGGCAGCGCGGCGAGGATGGCGTCCAGCAGATCACCGGAGCCGCGTCCGTGCAGCGCGGACACCGGGAACGGCTCACCGAGGCCGAGCGACCACAGCGACGTGGCCTCCATCTCGATGGAGTTGTTGTCGGCCTTGTTCGCCACCAGGATCACCGGCTTGGCGCTGCGCCGCAGCATCTTCACCGCGGCCTCGTCCACGTCGGTGGAGCCCACCATCGCGTCGACCACGAAGAGCACCACGTCGGCGGTGACGACCGCCGTCTCGGCCTGCGCCGCGATGGCCGCGGCCCGGTCCTTCGCGTCCGGCTCCCAGCCGCCGGTGTCCACGACTGTGAATGCCCGGCCGTTCCACTGCGCGTCGTACGGGACCCGGTCGCGGGTCACACCGGGTACGTCCTCGACGACCGCCTGCCGGCGGCCGATGATCCGGTTGACAAGCGTTGACTTGCCCACGTTCGGGCGGCCGACCACGGCCACCACCGGCTGCGGGCCGCTCGGTTCCTCGACGGCGACGTCGGGCTCACGAAGCTCGACCCACCCCACACCCTCGCTCATGCCGCTCCTCCGCTTCGCTGCGGACCGTCATGAGACACAACCGCACTGAACCCGATGATTCGCTCGCTACGCTCGCTCATGCCACGCCCCGCTCGGTGAGCAGGTCGCGCATCCGCGCCACTACCTCGTCGATGCCCAGCTCGGTGGTGTCCAGCACCACCGCGTCGGGCGCCTGGGCCAGCGGGTTGACCTTGCGGGTCGAGTCGAGACGGTCCCGCCGGGCCAGGTCGGCGGCGGTGGCCGCCACGTCGGCGGCGTCCTCGGCGCTGCGCCGGGCCGCACGGGCCGCCTCAGAGGCGGTCAGGAAGACCTTCAGGTCGGCGTCCGGCGCCACGACCGAGCCGATGTCGCGGCCCTCGACCACCATCCGACCAGCGTTGGCAATCATTTCGCGCTGCCGGCGGACGAGCAGCTCACGGACAGCCGGCACGGCGGCGACGGCGGAGACCGCTCCGGTCACCTCGGCGCCACGGATCTCCGCGTCCACGCCCACACCGTCGACGGTCACGCCGTACCCCTGCGGGTCGGTGCCGATGCGCAGATCGACCTCGCCGGCGACCTTCGCCACCGACGCGGCGTCGGTGAGGTCCACGCCGGAGCGCAGCACGGCCCACGTGATCGCCCGGTACATCGCTCCGGTGTCCAGGTAGCGCGCACCGATGCTGGCGGCGAGCCGCCGCGACACGGTGGACTTACCCGAACCGGACGGCCCGTCCACGGCGACCACACATCGCCCGAACCGTACGTTTTCCTCCACCGTGTCCTCCTCAGCCCGTACCTCACGGATCGCCCGGTGAGCTGGCGCCGCAAGCGGTTGTCAATCGTCATCAATCATGCCCGGGTCCCTCAGCGAACCCGCGCGCGACGCCGCCGGAGGCGACCCACGCCACCCGGGCGACCGCGTCCCGGCCGTCGGTGGAGCCTACCGGCTGCCGTACCCCGAACTCGGGGGTCAGTCACCCACAGCGTTGAACAGGGCGGCGACCTCGGCGTTGGTCAACCGGCGGAGCCGTCCGGTCCGCAGTTCACCAAGCCTGATAGGACCGATCGAGGTACGCACCAGCCGGGTGACCGGGTGTCCGACCTCCTCCATCAGGCGTCGGACGATGTGCTTGCGGCCCTCGTGCAGGCTCAGCTCCACCTGGGCGCTTTTGCCCAGAGTGTCCACCACCTTGAACGAGTCGACCTTGACCGGCCCGTCCTCCAGCTCGACGCCGGCCAACAGCCGCTTGCTCAGGTTGCGCGGAATCGGCCCGACCACCTCGGCGAGGTAGGTCTTCAGCACCTCGTACGAGGGGTGCATGAGCTTGTGCGCGAGAGTGCCGTCGTTGGTGAGCAGCAGCAGCCCCTCGCTGTCCGCGTCGAGCCGCCCGACGTGGTAGACCCGCTGCTCCAGCCGGGCGCCGATGAAGTCAGCCAGCTCGTTGCGGCCCTTGTCGTCCGCCATGGAGGTGACCACCCCACGCGGCTTGTTCATCGCCACGTAGACCAGCCGGACGTCGACCTGGAGGCGCTCCCCGTCCACGTGGATCACGGCGACGGCCGGGTCGACCTTGTCGCCGAGCTTGGCCACCCGCCCGTCCACGGTGACCCGGCGGCGGAAGATCAGATCCTCGCAGGCGCGCCGGGAACCCACGCCGGCGGCGGCGAGCACCTTCTGCAGGCGCTCAGCCCCCTCGAAGACGGGTGCGTCGGGTTTCGGGGAACGGTTATCGGGTCGCATCAGCAAGCTCTTCTACGTCGTCGGGCAGGAAGGGTGCGAGGGGCGGCAGCTCGTCGACGGTGTTCAGCCCGAGCTTCTCCAGGAACAACGTGGTGGTCCGGTAGAGGAACGCCCCGCTGTCCTGTTCGGTGCCGCACTCCTCGACGAGGCCACGGGTGACCAGCGTACGGATGACACCGTCGCAGTTCACACCCCGGATGGCTGAGATTCGCGAGCGGGTCACCGGCTGCTTGTAGGCGACCACGGCGAGCGTCTCCAGCGCCGCCTGGGTCAGCCGCACGGACTGCCCGTCCAACACGAACCGCTCAACGTACGTAGCGTATTCCGGCCGGGTGTACAGCCGCCACCCACCGGCCGCCCGGCGCAGCTCGAACCCGTGCCCGGCCGCGGTGTACCCGGCGGCGATCTCGTCGAGCATCGGACCGACCCGCTCGGGGGACTGCTCCAGCACCTGGGCCAGCACCAGCTCGCTGACCGGCTCGTCGACGACCAGCAGGATCGCCTCCAACGCGCCGCGCAGCTCGGTGTCGGACAGCTCGGGCGTGGGCTCCGGCGCGGCCGTCACCCGCCGCCGTCCCGCCAGCTGCCTCCGGGGTACGTCCCCAGCACCACCCGACTCCCCCGCCGTGCCCTCCGTCACTCCACCGGGAGCCGGCCCCGCCGTGCTCTCCGTCACCGCACCGGGAGCCGGTCCTGCCGTGTCGCCCGTCACTGCACCAAGAGCCGGCCCCGCCGTGTCCTGCGCGGCGGAGACAGCTACGGACTCGGGCTCCGGTCGGGGTGGCGCCACCTCAGGTTCTTCGACGACGGGCGGCGCGGCCGGCTCGTCCGGGGTGGAGGTGTCCTCGGCGGCGGGCGGGCGGGGGCGGTCCCACGGGGGAACCCAGGCGGCAGCCTGGTCGGCCAGTGAGTCCTGGCGTTCCTCGTCACTCATCCCGCTCACCCTCCGTCGTTCCCGTCCCGTCCGGCCCGTCGGCCTCCCCCACCGGCGCAGACCCAGCCGCCGCCAGCGCAGGCCCAGACCCGACCGGCTCGGGCCCGGGCGACTCCGGCTCGGCCCCCACCGACTCCGGGTCGGCCGGGGTGCCGGCGTACTCGTCAACGTGCAGCTCGGTGTCGCCGTCGGCCGGGCCGGTCCAGCGCACTGTCAACTCCTCCAGCGCCTGCTCCTGCACGAAGGACACCAGGCCCTCCCGGTACAGCTCCAGCAGCGCGAGGAACCGGGCCACCACCTCAAGGGTGGCCTCGCAGTCGGCGCAGAGCAGTGAGAACGCGGCCGTGCCGGCCCGGCGCAGCCGGGCGGCGAGGATGGCCGCGTGTTCTCGGACACTCACCCGGACCATGTGCACGTGGGCGATGGAAACCTCCGGCACCGGCTTCGGAGTCATCGCCTTCACGGCCAGCTTCAGCAGCCGCTGGGGGCCGATGCCGAGCACCAGGTCGGGCAGCGCCTCGGCGTAGCGGGGTTCCAGGCTGACCGCGCGCGGATACCGTCGGCCGCCAACGGCCTCCAGCTCGGCGATGTGCGCCGCCGCCTCCTTGTACGCCTTGTACTGCAACAGCCGGGCGAAGAGCAGGTCCCGTGCCTCCAGCAGGGCGAGGTCGGCCTCGTCCTCCACCTCGGCGGCGGGGAGCAGCCGCGCCGCCTTCAGGTCGAGCAGGGTCGCGGCGATCAGCAGGAACTCGCTGGCCTCGTCCAGATCCCAGTCGTCGCCCATCGCCCTGATGTAGGCGATGAACTCGTCGGTGACCGTGTGCAGGGCCACCTCGGTGACGTCGAGCTTGTGCTTGCCGATCAGTTGCAGCAGCAGGTCGAACGGGCCGGTGAAGTTGGCCAGCCGGACCGTGAACCCGGCGGGCTGCACACCGTCGACCACTGCCGCAGCGGCGGTCTCGGGCGGGTCGAGGGGTGGCGCGGTCACCGGACGACCGTAGTCCACGAGGCGGGCACCGGGCGTTCCGGCTACCGCTCCGACTGGGCGGCGATCACCTCGCGGGCCAGCTGACGGTAGTTCCGTGCCCCGGAGGAGGCCGGGTCCATCGTCGTGATGGGGGCACCGGCCACGGTGGACTCGGGGAACTTCACCGTCTTGGTGATGACCGTCTGGTAGACCTTGTCGCCGAACGCCTCCACCACCCGCTGCAGGACCTGGCGGCAGTGCGTGGTGCGGCTGTCGTACATGGTGGCGAGGATGCCTTCGAGCTCCAGGTCGAAGTTGAGCCGCTCGCGCACCTTGTCGATGGTGTCCAGCAGCAGTGCCACACCGCGCAGGCTGAAGAACTCGCACTCCAGCGGGATGAGCACACCGTGCGCGACGGTCAGCGCGTTGATCGCCAGCAGGCCGAGCGACGGCTGGCAGTCGATCAGGATGTAGTCGTACTCCTTGCGGACCGTGCGCAGCACCCGGGCCAGGGCCATCTCCCGGGCGACCTCGTTGACGAGCTGGATCTCGGCGGCGGAGAGGTCGATGTTGGCCGGCAGCAGGTGCAGGCCCGCCACGTCGGTCTTGATGAGGACGTCCTCGGCGATCACGTCGTCCTGCATGAGCAGGTTGTAGACGGACAGGTCGAGGTTGTGCGGGTTGACGCCCAGCCCCACCGAGAGGGCGCCCTGCGGGTCGAAGTCGACGAGCAGCACCTTGCGGCCGTATTCGGCGAGGGCGGCACCCAGATTGATGGTGGTGGTGGTCTTGCCGACGCCACCCTTCTGGTTGGCCATCGCGATGATGCGCGCGGGGCCGTGCCGGTCGGTGGGCATCGGTTCGGGAATGGGCTTACGCATCGTGTAGGCAGCCGGGTCCGCAGGACCCAGGTCCGCGCCGAGCGTGGCCTGCTGCTCGCGGAGCTCCGACGTCCAGGTCTCGGCACGGTCACCGTTGCCAGCCATGTGCTCGTTGCCCCCTCCCGACGACCCACCCGGCGTCGGAGCCGTCCGACGTCCTTCGCGGCGCCGCTGCGCACCCCGGTCGTGTCGCTCCAGGAGGTCCGCGCCGATGCCGACTGTACGCCACCGACCAGCAGGGGGTTCGGCACCGGCCCGGCGTGTCGGCGCCGACCGCGACCGGTTCAGCCCTGGGCGCGTGGATGGGCGGTGGCGTACACCTCGCGCAGCCGCTCCACGGTGACCAACGTGTAGACCTGGGTGGTGGTCACCGAGGCGTGGCCGAGCAGTTCCTGGACCACCCGGACGTCGGCGCCGCCGTCGAGCAGGTGGGTGGCGTACGAGTGGCGCAGGGTGTGCGGGGAGACCGCGGCGGGCCCGTCGACGGGCAGCCCGGCCCGGTCGGCGGCGCGGCGCAGGATGCCCCAGGCGCCCTGGCGGGACAGCGCGCCGCCGCGGGCGTTGAGGAACACCGCCGGGGTGCCCCGGCCGGTGGCGGCGAGCCCGGGTCGGGCCCGGACCAGGTAGGCGCGGACCGCGTCGACGGCGTACCCACCGATGGGTACCAGCCGCACCCGGCCGCCCTTGCCGCGCAGCAGCACCGTGCCCTCGTCGGTGTCGAGGTCGTCCACTGCGGCGCCTACCGCTTCGGAGATGCGCGCGCCGGTGCCGTACAGGAACTCCAGCAGCGCCCGGTCGCGCAGCGCGAGGGGGGCGTCGTCGCCGGTCGCGGTGATCGGGCCGGCGGTTTCCAGCAGCCGGACCACGTCGTCGACCGGAAGCGCCCGGGGCAGCCGCCGGGGCGGCGTGGGTGGGCGGACGTCGCGGCTCGGGTCGGCGCCGGCCAGGCCCTCGCGCAGCGCGAAGCGGTGCAGGCCGCGTACCGCGCTGGCGGCGCGGGCGGAGGAGGAGACCGCAAGCGGCGGGTGCGCGTCGTCGCCGGCGCGCAGCCGCGCCAGGTGCGACTCGACGAGGCCGGCGCCGACCGACGCGAGGTCGGCGACGCCGGCATCGGCCAGGGTCGCGAGATAGCGGTCCAGATCCCGGCGGTACGAGGCGAGCGTGTTCGCGGAGAGGCCACGTTCGACGGTCAGGTGGTCGAGGTAGCCGCGAACGGCACGGCGCAGCGCCGGCGTGGGCGCGGTGCCCACGCCGGCGGAGTCCGTACCGCCGGTCAGCCCGCCACCGTTCAGGCCAGCGCGTCGGCCAGCGGGAGCACGTCCATGCCGTGCGCCTCGGCGACCGGGCCGTAGGTGATCTGACCGGCGTGGGTGTTGAGGCCCAGGGCCAGCGCCGGGTCGTTGCGCAGCGCCTCGCGCCAGCCCTGGTTCGCCAGCTCCAGGGCGTACGGCAGGGTGACGTTGGTCAGCGCGTACGTGCTGGTGTTCGGCACCGCGCCGGGCATGTTCGCCACGCAGTAGAAGATCGACTCGTGGACCTTGTAGACCGGGTCGGCGTGCGTGGTGGGGCGGGAGTCCTCGAAGCAGCCGCCCTGGTCGATGGCGATGTCGACGAGCACGCTGCCCGGCTTCATCCGGGAGACCAGCTCGTTGGAGATCAGCGTCGGGGCCTTCGCGCCGGGCACCAGCACCGCGCCGATGACCAGGTCGGCGTCGAGCACGGCCCGCTCGACCTCGTACGCGTTGGAGGCGACGGTCTGCAGGTGGCCCCGGTAGATCGCGTCGGCCTGCCGCAGCCGTGCGACGTTCTTGTCCAGCAGCAGCACCTCGGACTGCAGACCCAGCGCGATCGCGGCGGCGTTCATGCCGGAGACGCCGGCGCCGATGACCACGGTCTTGGCCGCGTACACGCCGGAGACGCCGCCGGGCAGCACACCGCGCCCACCGCCGGTACGCATCATGTAGAAGGCGCCCACCTGCGGGGCGAGGCGGCCGGCCACCTCGGACATCGGGGCGAGCAGCGGCAGCGACCGGTCGGGCAGCTCGACGGTCTCGTACGCGATGCCGGTGACCCCGCGGTCGATCAGCGCGTCGGTGCACTCCTTGGAGGCGGCCAGGTGCAGGTAGGTGAAGAGCACCTGCCCCTCGCGCATCCGGTGGTACTCCTCGGCGATCGGCTCCTTGACCTTGAGCACCAGCTCGGCGGTCGCCCACACCTCGTCGGCGGTGGCGAGGATCTTCGCGCCGGCGGCGGCGAACTCCTCGTCGGTGATGCTGGAGCCAACCCCGGCGCCGGACTCGACGAAGACCTGGTGGCCGCTGCGGGTGAACTCGTTGACGCCCGCTGGCGTGATCGCCACGCGGTACTCGTGGTTCTTGACCTCGCGTGGGATTCCGACCTTCACGATGCAGACACCTCTCTTCGGGGCTGCTCTCCCCCGACTGCTCGGTGCCGCGACGGCCCCTTTGCCACCGCGGTACACCGGTCCCGCGGCGGCAGTCTAGGCGCGCCCGGCGCCGCCGCGAGCCAGCACAGTGGCATCCGCTGCCCGGGTGTCCTGACGATGTGTCAGGGCCCCGCCAGGATTCAGCGGTCGAGCGTCACCTCAGCCGACAGGACAGTGTTTCACCATTATCGTCCCATCTGCCGGGCGGCGGTGCGGACAGCCGGCGAGTGGATCACTAAGGTGTCCGCCCATGACCACTCCTCCTTACCAGCCCGGGTACCCCCAGCCGGGGTACCCCCAGGGCGTCTCCGACAAGAGCAAGATCGTCGCGGGCATCCTCGGCATCCTGCTCGGCACCTTCGGTGCTGGTCGGTTCTACACCGGACACACCAAGATCGCCGTTCTCCAGCTCGTCGTGAGCCTGGTGACCTGCGGCCTCGGCGCCCTCTGGGGCGTCATCGACGGCATCCTCATCCTGGTCAACGGCGGCACGGACGCGCAGGGCCGTCCGCTGCGCGACTCCTAGACCAGACAGCGAAAGGGGCCCCGCGGCTGACCGCGGGGCCCCTTTGGCGCGTACTCCCTCGCCGGCTGGACCGGCGGCGACGCTCAGCGCGGCAGCGGCGCGTCCGCCCGGCGCAGAGACGTGAAGCCGGCGTCCCGGGCGCGGGCCGCGGCCAGCAGCCCGGCCACCGCGGCCGCGTTGGTGATCTCACCGGCCAGGACCATGGCGACCGCCTCGTCCAGGTCGATCCGGACAACCTGGAGGTCGGCCTCCTCGTCGTGGCGCTCGTGCCGCTCGTCGGCCGGCACGTCGGCGAGGTCCCGGGCCAGGAACACCCGGACGATCTCGTTGGTGAACCCCGGCGAGCTGTGCAGGTCGACAAGCACGTCGACCCGCCCGGCGGTGAGGTCAGCCTCCTCGGCCAGCTCCCGCAGCGCCGCCACCGGCAACTCCTCGCCGGAGACGTCCATCAGACCGGCCGGCAGCTCCCACAGGTGCCGCCCGACCGGGTGCCGGTACTGCCGGATCAACACCACCTGGCCGGCGTCGTCGAGCGCCACCACGGCCACCGCCCCGACGTGCCGGACGAGGTCACGCAGCCCGGTCCCACCGCCCGGCATGGTCACCTCCTCGGTGACCACGTCGAAGATCCGCCCCCGGTACCGCTCCTCCCGGGAACGCACCTCATACCGGTGCTCCAACTCGCTCACGAGGCTGATGACGCCTTCGTCGCGGCGCCGTTGCGGGCGGCCTTGCGGGTCGTCGGGGCCTCCGCCGCCGCGTCCAGGTCGACAGGCAACTGGTCGGCCTGCGAGTACGCCACCGCGGCCTTGACGAACGAGGCGAACAGCGGGTGCGGGCGGGTCGGCCGGCTCTTCAGCTCGGGGTGCGCCTGGGTGGCCACGAAGAACGGGTGCAGGCTGCGGTCCAGTTCGATGAACTCGACAAGCCGGCCGTCCGGCGAGGTGCCGGAGATGTGCAGGCCCGCCTTGGTCAACGCGTCCCGGTAGGCGTTGTTCACCTCGTACCGGTGGCGGTGCCGCTCGCTGATCTCGGTGCTGCCGTACGCCTCGGCGACGATCGAGCCCTCGGTCAGCGTCGCCGGGTACGCGCCCAGTCGCATGGTGCCGCCCAGGTCTCCCCGGCCGGCGACGATGTCCTCCTGGTCGGCCATCGTGGCGATGACCGGGTGGATCGCCTGCTCGTCGAACTCCAACGAGTTGGCGCCGTCCAGGTCGGCCAGGTGCCGGGCCACCTCGATGGTCATGCACTGCAGGCCGAGGCAGAGGCCGAGCAGCGGGATGCCGGCCTCGCGGGCGTACCGGGCGGTGCCGATCTTGCCCTCGATGCCGCGTACGCCGAAGCCGCCGGGGATGAGGATGCCGTCCACGCCGGCCAACGCCGCTGCCGCACCGGCGGGGGTGACGCACTCGTCGCTGGGCACCCACTTGAGCTGCACCCGGGCCCGGTGGCCGAAGCCCGCCGCCCGGATCGCCTCACTGACCGACAGGTACGCGTCGGGCAGGTCGACGTACTTGCCGACCACCGCGACGGTGACCGTGTGCCGGGGCCGGTGCACCCGCTCCAGCAGGTCGTCCCAGCTGGCCCAGTCCACGTCCCGGAAGGAGAGGCCGAGCCGGCGCACCACGTACGCGTCGAGCCCCTCCCGGTGCAGCACCTTCGGGATGTCGTAGATGCTCGGGGCGTCCGGGGCGGCGACGACCGCCTCGGCGTCCACGTCGCAGTAGAGCGACAGCTTCTCCTTGAGCTTCACCGGGATCTCCCGGTCACAGCGCAGCACGATCGCGTCCGGCTGGATACCGATGTTGCGCAGCTGCGCCACCGAGTGCTGGGTCGGCTTGGTCTTCAGCTCACCCGAGGGCGCCAGGTACGGCACCAGCGAGACGTGCAGGTAGAAGCAGTTGTCACGGCCCAGGTCGTGGCGGACCTGGCGGATCGCCTCCAGGAACGGCAGCGACTCGATGTCGCCGACCGTGCCACCGACCTCGGTGATCACCACGTCGGGGAGCTGGCCGTCCTCGTCCGGGTCGGCCATCGCCAGGATCCTGGACTTGATCTCGTTGGTGATGTGCGGGATGACCTGGACGGTGTCGCCCAGGTACTCGCCGCGCCGCTCCTTGGCGATCACGTCGGAGTAGATCTGGCCGGTGGTCACGTTCGCCTTGCCGGACAGCGCCCGGTCGAGGAACCGCTCGTAGTGCCCGACGTCGAGGTCGGTCTCGGCGCCGTCCTCGGTGACGAAGACCTCACCGTGCTGGAACGGGTTCATCGTCCCCGGGTCGACGTTCAGGTAGGGGTCGAGCTTCTGCATCACCACGCGCAGCCCGCGCGCGGTCAGCAGGTTGCCGAGGCTGGAGGCGGTGAGGCCCTTACCCAGCGAGGAGGCGACGCCCCCGGTGACGAAAATGTGCCTGGTCGTCCGTGCTGATGGGGCCAAGGCCTGCTCCCGTGTCGTCTGTCGCGGTCATGCAGACCGCCGTGCTTGATCAGCAAAGTGATCACGCGATCCACGGGATTCGACGGTAACACCTCCCGGGCGGGTACCCGCAGGCCGCACCCCGGCTGCGACACCTCCGGGCCATCCGGACGAGGCCCGGCGCTCAGGACGCGGCAACCTCCGTCGATGACCGGGACACCTGCCGGGGCGGTACCGGCACCGTCGGAGCGGCGTCCGGCGCCGACCCGCTCGCGGTCGGCTCGGCCGGTTCGTCGGCGTCCCCACGGCGGTCACCCGGAGCGTCCGACGCCCGTTGCGTGACCTTCGCCGGTGCGCTCGCGGGCGGGCCGCTGATCGGACGGGGATGCACCGCGCCCAGGGCCCACCGCCGCCGGTCGGGCCGTCACCCCCACCAGCCGGGCCGACCCCGCCGGGCCCCGAGTCGTCGTCGGCCCCGTTGGCGCGGGAACGGCCCGCTGCCGGGCGGGTCCGGTCCGCGGCATGCCCGAGCACCCTCAGCGACGCCAGGGCGGCCATCGGCACCACCAGGGCGGCGGCAGCGCCCATCACGTCCAGGGCCGCGCCGTCGAGCACACCGCCGAGCACCGCGGCGACCACCGTGCCGGCCAACGCGGCCCGGACCGCCGGGTAGATGCCGAACAGCCGCATCAGCCCACCCCACGGCTGCAACAGGGCGAACCACACGAGCAACCCGCCGGCCAGCGCCAGCACCGTCAGCGGGCTGTTGACCAACGTCTCGAAATTCTCCGTGCTGGACCGGTGCACGGCGAACCCGCCGGTGCCGTCGCCGAGCGCGGAGAGGAACCGGCCGAGGCTGCCCCGCTCCGCCGGAGAACGCCGCAGGTCCACCACGGCGAACCCGATACCGACCGCCAGCGCGGCCATCGTGGCCCAGGCCAGCCGGCTGATCGTCAACCAGCCGCCGGCGCTGATCACGGCGGCGACGCTCACCCCGGCGGTGAGCGCGATCGCGCCGACCGGGTCGGCACCCAGATACGGGCTGCCGACCACCACCACGGCGAGGCCACCCACCGCCACCATCACCGCCGGACGCCAGCCCCGGTGCACCCGCTGGGCGAACCAACCGCCGGTGACCAGCGCGCCGGCGAGGAAAACTCCCAGGCCCACAGTGCTCAGCCCGGCGTACCGGCCGCCCTGCAACGCGGAGTAGCCGACCACGCTGTTGAGCTGCAGGCGGGCCCCGGTGAGCACGTCCAGCCCGACCACGAGCGTGGCGAGGCCGGCCACCGCGCCGACCGGTCCGAGGGTGCCCGCGTACCCGGGCGCGAACCGCACCGCCGCGGTGCCGGCGGCCACCAGCAGCCCGGTCACCCCGGCGAAGATCCACCCGGGGTTCTCGCCACGCCACCAGGGCACCGCGTCGGCCAGCAGCGCCGCCGGCACCGTCAACGCCGCGGCGACCAGCAGCAGCTCCACCACCGCCACGATCCGCTTGGAGACGGGCGTCGGGCCGGTCGGGCCGGCGTGCGGACGGGCCCGGCGCAGCAGCGGCAGGATCGCGAGCGCCAGCAGCACCTGCACACCGGCGAGCAGCGCGAAGAACCCACCCGAGACGGAGCGCTGCGCAGCCGCCTCCCGGTCGGCGTTCGCCGGGGCGTTGATGGCCTCGGTCAGGTCGGTCGGCCGGCCGCCGGTGCTGATCGCCGGCCGGCCGAGGAAGAGCCGCTCCGGCATCGGCCGGCCCAACGCGGCGAGGGCGGTCGGCGCGAGGTCGACAAGTTGCAGGTACCCGTCGCGGCCGGTGCTGGCCGAGGTGAGCCACCCCGCTCCCAGCCCGGCCCGTCGGCGACCGCCACGTGCAGCCGCGACGGCTGGGTGGTGTCGGAGATCCCCGCCACCAGCACCAACGACCGCGGGGTCGCGCCGCCAGCACCCGGGCCAGCTCGGCGTCCGCTGCGCGGGCCTCCGCGGCGCGGGTCGCCGGGTCGGCCCCCTCGACCGTGCCGAGGTCGACGATGCTCAGCACACGAGCCGAGCAGCGGCCGCGGGTCGGCCGGCAGCCCCGAGGCGTACCTGTCGACGCGGCCGAACGGTCGGGCGGCGGCCACCGCCGCGCCCGGGCCCACCGCGACGGAGCACCGCACCGACTCGGACAACGAGCCGGGCAGGGCACCCCAGGGCAGCCGCTGCTGGTTGTACTGGACCACGCCTTCCTGGTCGGGCAGGTTCGCGCCGATGCCGTCCGGCTGCTCCACAGTCACCGCTGCCGACGGGCAACCATCGACCGACCGGCTGCCGTTCCACGCGGCGAAGCTGCCCGCACCGAGGGTCAACCAGCCGTCCACCGGGCAGGTGGGCCGGTGCGCGGAACGCACCGACAGTGAGCCGATCGACCCGTCCTGGGCCATCCGCCACAGCGTCGGGGTGCTCCGCGGGTCCACGTCCTCCCAGCGCAGCCCGGCGATCCCGGCGAGCACCACGAAATCGGCGGTGCGTTGCGGGGTGCCCTGGGGTGGGCGGGCGGCGAGCGCGGTGACGCCGAGCGCCACCACGAGCACTGTCAACAGGGCGGGCGCGATTCGGCGCAGCATCACCGGTGTCCCGTTCTCGGGGCGTCGGAGTCCGGGGCGGCCGCCGGACCGCCGGGATCCCCGGCCAGCTCGGCGTAGAGGGCGACAAGCGTGGCGACGGTGTCCTCCTCGGTCGGCCACGTCGCCGCCCGTTCGGCACCACGCCGACCCAACTCGGCCCGCGCCGCCGGGTCGTCGAGCAACGCGCGGACGGCCGCGTCGACAGCGTCCACGTCGCCGGCGGGAACCAGCGTGGCGGCGTCGCCGACCAGGTCCGGGAGCCCGCCGACCGCGGTGGCCACCAGCGGCACGCCGGCGCGCAGCGCTTCCTGGGCGAAGAGCTGCCGCGCCTCCCAGTCGCTGGTCACCACCGCCAGGTCGGCGCCGGCGAGCAGGTCGGCCACGTCGGTGCGGTGCCCCAGCAGGGTCACCGGCGCGCGGGCGGCGGAGGTCCGTGCGGCGAGCGGCAGATACGCCGGCCCGCTGCCCGCGATCACCACCACCGGCGGCGGGGTACGCGTACGCCAGCGGGCGGCCGCGTCGATCAGCACGTCGTAGCGCTTCTGGGGGTGCAACCGACCGACCGAGACGATCAACGGCTGGTCCGGGCGGACGCCGAACTCGGCGCGTACCGCCGCCGGGCGTCGACGCGGCGCGGGCAACGTCGGCGCGGCGACCGGGGCGAGCCGGGCGTCGGCGGCGCCCACCTCGGCGGCCCGTCGCACCAGGTCGTCGGAGGCGCCGAGCGCCACCCGGACGCCCCGGGCCACCACCCGCTCGACGAGCCGGGACACCCCGCCCCGCAGTCCCCCGGCGAGCACCGCGTTGTGCCAGGTGACGATCAGCGGGGCGGCCGGACGGGCCAGCACGGCCACCAACCCGGCCCGCAGGCCGTGCGCGTGCACCACGTCGACCCCTGCGGCGGCGAGCACCCGACGCAGGGCGAGCACCGCCCGCGCGTCGGCCGGAGTCGGGCTGGCCGGGATCTCCACCGGCGCGAACCGCGCACCGACACCTGTGAAGTCGAACTGCTCCTGAGTGGCGGCGGGCCCGCAGACCAGGACGCTGACGCCACCCGCGACGAGGCCACGAGCCACCGAACGGACGTGCTGACCGACGCCGCCGGTGCTGGACGCGAGCACCAACGCCACGGTGCCCGACCAGTCGGCAGGCAGAGCTGGCTCAGTCATCGCGTCGCCGTCTCCTTCCCGTCGCCCCGCTGCGCGGAGCCCGCGCCCGGTGTCGGCGCACCGCCGGACGGCCCCCGCCGGCCCAGACGCCGCAGCACCCCGGCGAGCAGTGGCTGTACGTCCCGCCGGTCGACGAACCAGACCACGGCGAGGAACACAACCCCAACCAGAACCCCGGACAGCATGCCCTGACCGAGCGCCGCCGCCATCGTCGGGGTGCCGCCGTCCGACTGGTCGAGCCAACGGATGAGGAGCAAACCGGCAAGCCCGGCGAGCACACCGGCGAGGCCGCCGGCCGCCCCGGCCCGTGCCGCGCCCGCCAGGGCGGAACGCCCAGCGCTGCGCAGCACCGCCACGAGCAGCAGGGCGCCGAGCACCAGCATCCCCACCGAGTTCGCGGACGTCACCGCGAGCACCCGGTCGGCGGTGGGGAGCAGCACCGTCAACGGCAGCGCCACGGCCGGAACGACCAACCAGCCGAGGGTGATCGCCACCGTCGCCGAACGGGTGTCGCCGCGCGCGTAGAGCGCGCGGGACAGGACCGCGAACAAGCCGTAGCCGAGCAGACCCGGCGCGAAGCCGCTGATGGCCGCCGCGGTGGACGCCGGATTGTCCGGATAGAAGAGGGCGGCGATCGGCTGCGCGGTGCCGATCAACGCCGCGACGCCCAGGCAACTGAAGAGCAGCACGCCCCGCACCGCGCCGGAGAGGGTCCGCCGATAACCGTCCTCGTCACCGGCGGCGCTGGCGGTGGCCAGCGTGGGATAGGACGCCACCGCCAGCGGCACGGCGAGGACCGCCCACGGCAGCAGGTAGATCGCCTGGGCCAGGTTGAACACCTGGGGTGAGCCGGTGGGGCCGCCGGAGACCCGGTTCAGGACCACCAGGAGCGCGACCTGCTGTGCCGCCACCGTCACCGCGCCGGCCGTGGCGAGCCCGCCGATCCGGGCCCGCGCGTCAGGGGTGAAGGCGTACCCGAACCGGGGCCGTACCCGCAGCCGCCGCAGCGGGATCAGCAGCGAGAGCGACAGCACGACCACGCCCACTGTGGTGCCGCCGGAGAGGAGCAGTTCGCCGCTGCGGCCGACCTGGGCCACTGACACGCCCCGACCCTGAGCGGCCCCGAAGGCCACGTAGACGACGACAACGGTGAGGCTGGACAGCAGCGGCGCGATGACCGGCCAGGCGAAGCGTCGGTGTGCCTGCAGGACGCCGGTGAGCACGATGCCGATCCCGTAGAGCGGCAACTGCGGGGCGAACACGCGCAGCATCCGCGCGCCGGCGGCGAGTTCCGACGCCGATCGTCCCTCGCTGATCAGCGAGATGATCGGGTCGGCGAACAGGACGACGAGCACGGCGAGCGGAACCAGCAGGCTCACCGTCCAGGTGAGCAGGGCGCCGGTGGTCGCCGCCACCGCCCGCCGGTCCTCCGCCGCGACCGCCCCGGCCAGCAACGGCACGACCAGGCTGGCCAACGCCCCGCCCGCGACGATCTCGAAGACGATGTTCGGCACCGTGTTGGCGATGACGTACATGCCGCCGAGGTCGCTCTGCTCGACCACCCAGGTGAACACGGCGGTGCGACCGAAGCCGGCGAGTCGGCTGGCCACGGTGAGGACGGCGATGAGCGCGGCTGCCCCGGCCAGCCGGCCGGCGCCGGCGAGGGGTGCCGGTCTGGTCACGTCAGTCGGCGCGTCGGCCCAGTGCGTCGAGTTCCCGCAGCCCCGGAGTCCGCTGGATCACCGCAGTGAAGCTGACCTTCTCGCTGGCGGCGGTGAGCCCGGCGAGGACGGCGAGCAGACCGGCCCGGCCGAGCGGGCCGGTACGGGCGGCAAGAGCGACGCCGAGCACCGCCCCGAGCGCGTTCGCGCCACTGTCACCGAGCATCACGTCCTCGGCCAGGTCCTCGCGGAGCAGACCGGCGGCGGCACCGGCCGCACCCGCGGCGATACCACCCTGCGGGCCACCGGTCAGCGGCACGGCGAGCAGCAGCCCGGACTTGATCGCCCGACCCGGCCGGAGGTCGAGCAGGTTCAGCAGGTTGGCCGTGCCGGCGATCACACCGGCGCCGAGCAGCACGTCGACACCCCTGCCGAACGCACGATGCCGCTGCCGGCGCGGGTGCGCGGCGACCCGGGGATCGGCGGCGAGCAGCGCGGCGGCACCCAGCCCGGCGGCACCCACCCCGACGACCTTGACCAGGCCCGCGGTGATCCGCCCTTCGCGCAGCGCGGCGAGGTGCCCGGCGAAGCCCTTGGCCGCCTTCTGCTCCGGCCGCGCGCCGACCACGTCGTCGTACAACCCGACGCCGCCCGCGCCGAGACCGGCGACCAGGGCGGCCCCACCGGCCGCACCGCCGGTGGCACCGAACGCGCCGGCGGCGGCCGCACCGGCGGCGAGCGCCGGCCCGGCGGCCAGGCTCACCGTGCGGCCACGGAAGTTGGTGCGGTCCAACGCGGGCCCGGCCGGCGAGGTACGCGCCTCCCGCAGCGCGTAACGGGCCGCCGCGGCACCAGCGCCGGCGATCAACAGCCGGCCCAGCGCGCTCACGCCGCCACCTCGCTGCGGTCCCTGAGGCGCTGTCGCTCACACGCCGCCTCGGCGATTACGGACACGGGGGTACGTCGTTCGCTCACTGGGGCAGTTTAGGCAGCAGGGACGGAGCGTTGTCGCCGACGCCGTACTGCCCGGCCTTCTTCTCGGTGAGTTGCTGCACCAGGGCGAGGGTGGTGACCACCTGACCCTGCACGGTGTTGGCGTTGTCGACCGTGGAGATGGTCTGGGCGAGCACCGGGTCGCCGCGCACCACGCCGACCAGGTTGCCCCCGACCGAACCGTTGCCGGCCACCACGATCGACCCGGTGCGGTCGAACTGCTCGGCGATGTTGACGACCGACTCGTCCCGCTTGTCGGAGTCCTTGTCGACGTACGGCTGGCCGCTGACCACGACGACCGCCTCCGCCGACGCGGTGACCTTGTTGCTGTCGGTGGTCAGGTAACCGGCGTTGTTGTAGGCGGCGAGCACCGCCCGCCGGTCCGCGTCGCTGACCGGCACGACGCCCTGGGCCCGGTCCAACAGGACGCTGGCCAGCAACGCGCTGGAGGTCTCCACGCCGTGCCCGTTGCCCGGCAGGCCGGTGGTCTGCGCGGTCGGCCGGGCCGCGGTGACGGCCAACTCCAGCAGGTTGGAGTTGTTGTCCGGGTTGATGAACTTGTCCTGCAGGTCGACCTGACCGGTGATGCTCGCCCCGGCGAGCTGGAGCTTCTTGAGCACACCCTCGGTGTGGTCACGCCCGTTGGGCAGGCTGAGCACCACGACCCGACGCCCGGCGAGGGTGCCGGGCAGGACGACCTGGGAGATCTCCTCGGCGAACTCCTCCTCCAGCGCGAGTTGCTTCTCCATGTTGCTGACCGTCTGGCGCCAGTGCTGGTTGTCCTTGCGCAGCCCGGTGACCTGCCCCTCGAGCGAGTCGGCGACCGGACCGTTGAGGGCGGCTGTGCCGACCACCAGGCCGATCGCCAGAGCCAGGAAGACCGCGGTGAGGGACACCACGTGGTAGCGGAAGTTGATCACGCTTGCAGCCTCTTGATCGGTCGGGAACTAGAAGAGCCGGTACAGCTGGAACACGAAATTGTCCCACCACTCGGCGACCACGCCCAGGTACGCCTTCCCGACTGTCGACACAGCCACCGCGGACGCCATCGCCGCGATGGCCGACAGCACCAGCAGCAGCAGCGACGACCCGGAGATGCTCTGCCGGTAGAGCCGGCTCACCCCCTTGGCGTCGACAAGCTTGCCGCCGACCTTCAGCCGGGTCAGGAACGTCGAGGCCATCCCGCCGCGGCCCTTGTCGAGGAACTCGACAAGGGTGGCGTGGGTGCCGACCGCGACCAGCAGCGAGGCGCCCTTCTCGTCGGCGAGCAGCATGGCCAGGTCCTCGCTGGTCGCCGCGGCCGGGAAGGTGATCGCCGGCACGCCGAGGCCGTTGACCCGGGGCAGGCCGGGCGCACGCCCGTCCGGGTACGCGTGCACGATCACCTCGGCGCCGCAGCGCAGCACGTCGTCGGTGACCGAATCCATGTCCCCGATGATCATGTCGGGGGTGTAGCCCGCCTCGACCAGCGCGTCCGCGCCGCCGTCGACGCCGATCAGCACCGGCTTGAACTCCCGGATGTACGGGCGCAGCACGTCCAGGTCGGCCTTGTAGTCGTAGCCGCGCACCACGATCAGGCAGTGCCGCCCCTGGATCTGGGTCTCGATGTCCGGCACACCGACACCGTCGAGCAGCAGGTCGCGTTCCTGGCGCAGGTAGTCCATCGTGTTGGCGGCGAACGCCTCCAACTGCACCGACAGACCCTCCCGGGCGTCCGCCATCGCCTTGCCGACCGTCTCGGCGTCCTGCAGGCTGCCGTGGGCCACCGGCTCGTCACCGGCGAAGACCGTGTTGCCCTCGATGCGCACCTGGTCGCCCTCACGGATGCGCTCGAAGACGCCCTCCCCCAGGTCGTCGAGGAGCGGAATGCCGGCGGCGATCAACACCTCCGGGCCGAGGTTCGGATAACGACCGGAGACCGAGGGCTTGGCGTTGAGCACCGCCGCGACCCCGACGGCGACGAGCGAGTCGGCCGCCACCCGGTCCAGGTCGACGTGGTCGATGACCGCGATGTCACCGGGGCGCAGCCGACCGACCAGGCGTTTCGTCCGGCGATCAAGGCGCGCGGTGCCGAGGACTCTGCCCGGTTCGGAGTTCCGGTTCCGGCGCAACGTGGGTAGACGCATCGTGACCATCCTGGCATGTGAGGCAGGCTTTTCTGTCGCGACATGCCTGAGCAGGGCCGCCTACCCAGGGAAGCACACGTCGGCACAAGCCGGTGTGCTTGCGCTCACAATACGCGGCGTCACAACCGCCTTTCCTTGGCGGCCACGGCCAGAAGCTCCTCGGCGTGAGCGATACCCAGATCTGAATCGGGCAAACCCGCCAGCATGCGCGCCAACTCCCGGGCCCGCTCGGTGTCCTCCACCACGCGCACCCCGCTGGTCGTCACCGCGCCGCCGGTGTCCTTCGCCACCACCAGGTGCCGGTCGGCGAACGCGGCCACCTGCGGCAGGTGCGTGACGACAAGCACCTGGTGGCTGCGGGCCAACCGGGCCAACCGCCGGCCGATCTCCACCGCCGCCTGCCCGCCGACCCCCGCGTCGACCTCGTCGAACACCAACGTGGGCGGACCGCCCGAGCCGGCGAACACGACCTCGATGGCGAGCATCACCCGCGACAGCTCACCGCCGGATGCGCCGCGCTGCAACGGCAGCGACGGCGCGCCCGGGTGGGCCAGCAACCGCAGCTCCACCTCGTCACCGCCGTCCGGGGTGACACCCACCTCGACGCCGTTGACCGCAAGCGTCGGCTCGGCACGCCCGGCTGGACGGGGCAGCACCGCCACCTCGATACGCGCGTGCGGCATGGCCAGACCGGCCAGCTCGACGGTGACCTGGTCGGCGAAGCGGACCGCCGCCTCCTGGCGGGAGGTGGACACCCGCCCGGCGAGGTCGGCCACCTCGACGGCGAGCCGCTGACCCTCCCGCTCCAACTCGTCGAGCAGGTCGTCGGACATGTCCAGGTCGGACAGTCGGGTGCGCGCCCGATCGGCCCAGGCGATCACCCCGTCGACGTCGTCGGCGTACTTGCGGGTCAACGCACGCAGCGCCGCCCGCCGCTCGTAGACGTGCTGCAACCGGGCCGGGTCCGCGTCCAGCGTCGCCAGGTACGCCGACAGCTCCGCTGACACGTCGGTGACGAGCGTCGCCGCCTCCTCCAGGCGGGCCGCCAGCTCACCGAGCGCCGGATCGGTGCCCGACTGCGCCTCCAGGGTCCGCCGGGCGGTGCCGAGCAGCGCCGCCGCGTCCGGGGTCTCGTCGGCGGCCTCCGCGCCACCGGCCACGCACTGCTGGGCGATCTGCGCGGCCGTCCGCAGCCCCTCGGCGTGCTCCAGCCGCTGCGCCTCGGTCTTCAGCTCGTCGTCCTCGCCGGGCTGCGGATCGACCCGGGTGATCTCGTCGAGGCCCAGCCGCAGCAGGTCGGCCTCCTGGTTGCGCTCGCGGGCGTTGCGCCGCCGGTCGGCCAGGTCGTCGACCACCCGACGCCACCCCACGTACGACTCGCGCAGCGCGTCGAGCAGCTTCTCGTGCGCGGGGCCGGCGAACCGGTCCAACGCGGCCCGCTGCTCGGCCGGGCGCAGCAGCCGCAGCTGGTCGGACTGGCCGTGCACGGCGACCGCCTGCTCGCCGACCTCACCGAGCATCGACACCGGCATGCTCCGGCCGCCGACGTGGGCGCGCGAGCGCCCCTCCACCGTCACCGTGCGGCTCAGCAGCACCGAGCCGTCCTCGTCGGGCTCGCCACCGGCCTCGGTGATCCGCGTGTGCACGGCGTCGGCGACCCGCCCGTGCAGTCGCAGCCGCCCCTCCACCACCGCCCGGCCGGGTTGGGCACGGACCCGCCCGGCGTCGGCCCGGCCGCCGAAGAGCAGGCCGAGGCCGGTGACCACCATCGTCTTGCCCGCACCGGTCTCGCCGGTGATGACGTTCATGCCGCCGGTCAACGGCAGCGTGGTGTCTTCGATGACGCCCAGCCCGGTGATGCGCAGCTCTTCCAGCACAGCCACCGACAGTAGACGCGAGGCCCGACAATTGACCAGCCGACGGGCCCGGGTATCGCCCGTACCCGGCCGACGTACAGTTCTGCCCCGTGTTGGACGTGATCGGCCTGACCTCGGCTGAGGAGGAGCTCTACCGCTGCCTGCTCCAGCTCACCACGGCCCGCATCGACGAGTTGGTCCGTCGCCTGCACCGACCCCGTGAGCAGGTCGTCGCCCAGGTCGAGGCGCTGCGCGCCAAGGGCCTCGTGCAGCCCACCGACAACGACCCGGACGCACCACTGCGCCCGACCGCCCCGGACGTCGCGCTCGGCGCGACGCTGCTGCGCCGCCAGGAGGACCTGGAGACGGCCCGTCGACTGGTCACCCAACTGGCCGAGGAGTACCGCTCCGGGCTGCGCCGACACCACGTCGAGCACCTGGTGGAGGTGATCACCGGTGCCCGGGTTCTCCGGGACCGTCTGCGCGACCTGCAGAACTCGGCGCGTACCGAGGTGCTCTGGTTCTGCCGGGCGAATCCCCTCGCCATGGCGGGCCCGGAGAATGTCGAGGAGTTCGACGCGCTGGCCCGTGGCGTCACCTACCGGGCCATCTACGAACGTGACCTGCTGCTGGAGCCGGGCGCGTTGGCCGACCTGGCCAAGGGGGTCGCCGCCGGTGAGCAGGCCCGTGTCCTGGACCGGCTGCCGGTCCGACTGGCCATCGTGGACGCCCGCACGGCCATCTGCCCGCTGGTGCCGGACCTCGACGGCGGCGAACCGAGCGCCGCCGTGATCGGCCGCAGTCAACTGCTCGACGCGCTGCTCGCCCTCTTCGAGAGCCACTGGCGGGTGGCCACCCGGCTGCGGCTCGACGATCCCCTCGCCGTCGCGGCGCCGGAGGGCCGACGGCCGGAGCCCGAGGAGCATCCGGGCGACAGTTACCAGCCCGACGCCGACGAGGCACGACTGTTGTCGCTGTTCGTGGCGGGCGTACCTGACAAGTCCATCGCCTCCCAGCTCGGCGTGAGCCGACGGACCGTACAACGGCGGATCGCCGACCTGATGGCCGCCGCCGGCGTGGACACCCGACCCGGGCTGGCGTTCCAGGTGGCCCGACGCGGCTGGCTCTGACGCCGAGAGGGTCCGCCGTCGACCGACGGCGGACCCTCAAACCGCAAGGGCGGGACGGCCAGGCCGCCCCGCCCTCCCCGATCAGCGCAACCCGTACGCCTGCAGCACCGTCTGATCGACGGAGTTCCCGGCCCGGTCGGTGGCGCGCACCCGCAGCGACACCGTTCCGCGCCCCGCCGGCACTGTCGCGGTGTACCGGGTGCCCGACCCGGTGGTCGGCGCGTTGCGCCAGGTGACGCCACCGTCGAAGGAGACCTGCACCCGGACGCTGGTGCCGGTCGGCGCGGGCACCCCGGCCGGCTGGCGCAGGGTCAACCCCAGCTGGTGCGGACGGTTGCCCCGTACCGTGCCGAGCAGGTCGGCCGGCACCCGGTAGTCCACCTGCAACAGCGACAACGGCCTGGCCTTGTCGCCCGCCGGCCGGGCCGAGGTGAACTCCCAGGCCGTGTCGGTGCGCGTACCGTAGCGCCACTCGGCCGAGGAGCGCTGGGTGGTCACGTCCAGGCGGTAACGGGCGGCCCCGGCGGTCGTGGGCACCGGAGCCCAGCCGTCGGAGAGGTCAGCGATCTGCTGCCCGTTACGGCTGACCCGTGCCGCGACGGTGTCCGACTCCTCGCTCTCGCCGGCCACGCTGTAGTGCCCCTGCGCGTCGACGAACTCGGGCACCCGCAGATCCAGGTTGTCACCGGTGCGGGTGGGCACCGGCGCCCCGCTGGCCGGCACGGCCGGGCGGATCACCGGCGCGTGCCAGGTCTCGCTCACCCGGTCGTCGGCGGCGTAGCGCCGGGGCTGCTCGGTCAGACCACCTGTCAACTGCCCCCACTGCATGAACATCTGCTTGTGCAGCACCCGGTGCTGCCACCAGGAGTCCCCGGCGCTGACGAACTCCTGCCGGGTGGTGCCGTTGCGGACCAGGCGCTGGTCGTCGTTCCAGGCGTACTCCTGCCACGGACGCCAACCGAACCGCTCCTCGGTGGCCCAGCCCGCACCCGTGTCGCCGTAGCTCGCGGTCACCTCGGCGGTGTTCCTCGGGGTCACCGTGTGTACGACACGCTCCGGCACCCGCCCCTTCGACACCTGCCACACGTCGTACAGGTAGGGGCTGTCCACTGTCAACGTCAGGTCCAGCGTCGCCCGGCCCTTGCGCGCCGCGGCGATCAGCCGCTGCCCGTCGTCGTAGGCCACCACCATCGACGGGATCGGCAGCCGGTCCCCGATCGGGCGCCAGACCGTCCAGGCGGAACGGTCCTCCGGCCGGACGATCAGCACGGCGGTGGCGCCGGCTGCCGCCGCGGCGGCCACCTGCTCCTCCTCCGAGCGGTCCGGGTCGGTGGCGAGCAGCGCGGCGGCGCCCCGCACCCGGGTCAACTCGGCGGCGGTTCCGGTGCCGGCCCAGACCAATGGCAGCTTCCGCCGACCGGCCGGCGCCGGCGACGTGCCCAGCAGGTTGATGTCCGACGGACCGGACACCCCGCTGACCGTCGCGTCCACCATGGGCGCGACGAGCTGCCAGCGCGAGGCGAACTCGAAGTCGCCCTGTCGCACCTGGCGGGTCGGCGTGACGTTGACCTGCTGGACGGTGCTGTAGGCCATCACACCGTGGTCGATCTGCCGGCCGTTGCCCAACACCCGGTGCACGTAGTAGCTGAGCGTGGCCCGCTGCTCGCTGGGCTTCGGCGTCTCGATCCGCACCGGCGTGGCCTTGCGCGCGTCGAGGACCACGGTCAGGTCCCGGTCGACGACCAGCTCCGGGTCGACAGCCTGGGTCAACTGCTCGTCCAGCGGCGCGCCATGCTCGACCATCGCGGTCAGCACGTACGTGCCCTCCTCGACCTGCAGGGTGCCCTCGCCCGGCCACCAGCCCCAGTAGTCCGACTCGGGCTGCTCCCCGAAGAGGGTCAACCCGGGCGAGAGGGTCAGCTGACCCTGCCGGTCCAGCACCTTCACGGTTACCTGGTGCAACGGACCGCTCAGGGTGAGCCCGACCGGGGTACGCACGGCGACGCCGTTCGCACCGGTCGCCACCAACCAGCCTCCGTGCGGGCCCCGGGCCAGCTTCGCCGGGTCGGCCCGCAACGGCACTGCCACGCTGCCGCCCGCCGGAACGGTCACCTCCGCGCCGACGGTGACCCCGTCGGCCTCGACGGCACCGGTGTCCAGGTTGCGGAACTCCAGGGCCAGCCGCAGGGTCTGCGCGGCGGTCGTGCCGTTGGTGTACGTCGCGCTCCGCTCGACCGCCGTCCCGCCCGTGGTGATCCGACCGAAGTCCACGGTGGCCGAGGCGTACACCCGCTGCCCCAGCGCCCGCGCCACGTCGACCCGACCGCCACCCTGCTCGAACACGGTCAGCGCCGGGTTCGCCTTCGTGGTGCTGACCAGGGCGTCCTTGAGCTTCGCAGCCGGCCAGTCGGGGTGTTCCTGGGCGAGGATCGCCGCCGCTCCGGCCACGTGCGGGGTGGCCATCGAGGTGCCGGACGCGGTCGTGTACGCGTCGTCCACCGGCGTACCCATTGTGGTGCCGGCGGCCCGCGCGGCGACGATGCCGACGCCCGGCGCGGTGATCTCCGGCTTGAGTCCGTTGTCGCCGACGCGCGGGCCCCGGCTGGAAAAGTCCGCGAGGTTGTCGTCGCGGTCCACCGCGCCGACGGTGAGCGCCGCCGTGGCCGCGCCCGGCGCGCCCACGGTACGCGCGGCGCCCGAGTTGCCGGCGGCGACCACGAACAGCGCGCCGGTCTCGGCGGTCAGGTCGTTCACGGCCTGGCTCATCGGGTCGGTGCCGTCGGTCGGGTCGCCACCGAGGCTCATGCTGACCACCTTCGCGCCGGAGTGGGCGGCCCACTCCATGCCCGCGATGATGGACGAGCTGTAGCCGGAGCCACCGTCGTCGAGCACCTTGCCGACCAGCAGCCGCGCGCCCGGGGCCACGCCCTTGCGCAGCCCGTCGGACGCCGCACCGCTGCCGGCGATGGTGGCGGCCACGTGGGTGCCGTGCCCGTGCCCATCGCGGGCGCTGCCGCTGCCGGAGAAGTCCTGCTGCTCGGCGATCCGACCGGCCAGGTCCGGGTGGGTGGCGTCGACGCCGGTGTCGAGCACCGCCACCTTCACGCCGGCACCGTCGCGCCCGGCCGCCCAGGCCGTCGGAGCGCCGATCTGCGGCACGGAGTGCTCCAGCGCCGGGCGGACCCGCCCGTCCAGCCAGATACGGGCGATGCCAGCACCCAGCCGGGGCGCGGCGGCAGCAGTGGTCCGGCTGGCCGGCGTACCGGCGAGCGTGGTCCACAGGTTGCCGAGGGCGCCCTTGCCGACCCGCAGCGCCGCGCCGTTGATGCTCTCCAGCGGCCGGGCGTCGGTGGCGCCGGCGAGCGGCCTGACCCGCCCGGCCGCCTGCTCCTGGTAGCGCACGATCAGTGGCAGCGCGCCCTGTGCGGCGTCGCCGTAGCCGTCGGCGGCCAACTCCTGCACGTCGAACAGGTTGGCGTCGAGGACCCCACTCGAGACGTAGGGCAGGGCGTCGCTGGGCAGCACCCGCAGCCGGCCGTCGACCTCCAGGGTCTGGAAGATGACCTTCTCGCGCCCGGGTCCCGGGCGGACGGTGGCGGCGACCCGGCCCGGCGCCGCGGGCGCGAGCTCGACCTGGTCGCCGGTGATCAGGGTGATGCGGACGGGTGCGGTGTGCGGGGCGGGCGTGCCCGACGTCGGGCCGGTGGGCCGGGCGGGCGGGTCAGCGGACGCCGGTGCGGCGACGCCGACCACCAACGCGCCGACCGCGCCGACGGCGAGCCAGCGTGGGGACCAGTGCATGCGATGGACTCCTCTACTCCTCCAGGCCCGCCATCCGTAGATGAGGGCCGATCGGAGTCTGCGACGGAGCCCGTCACCAGGTCACTAGTCGCCCGCCGCCGCAGCGGCGACATGTCGTCAGGTGGACAACCCACGTCCACCGACGGTATGCGCCACGGTCACCGGCGGCTGCCGCGCCAACCGTGCACGGGCAGACCGAACTTCGCCACCAGCCGGTCGGTGAACGGTCGGGGGCGCAGCCGCACGATGCGTACCGGCAGGGCGCCCCGGCGCACCGTCACCCGCGCGCCGGGTGGCAGGTCATAGACCCGCCGCCCGTCGCAGGAGAGCACCGCGAGGGTGGTGAACGGGTCGACGGTGATCACGAAGGTGGACGTCGGAGCCGTGACCAACGGGCGACTGAACAACGCGTGCGCGCTGATCGGCACCAACAGCAGCGCCTCCACCTCCGGCCAGACCACCGGGCCACCACCGGAGAACGCGTACGCGGTCGAGCCGGTGGGCGTGGCGCAGACGACACCGTCGCAGCCGTAGCGGGACAGCGGCCGGCCGTCCACGTCGACGAGCAGCTCAAGCATCTGAGCCCGCTCGCCCTTCTCGATGCTGATCTCGTTGAGCGCCCAGGACTCGATGGTCGGCCCACCGTCGAACTCGGCCGTGACGTCCAGGGTGAGCCGCTCGTCGACCGTGTAGTTGCGGCCGACGACGTCCCGGACCGCAGTGTCCAGGTCGTCGATCTCCGCCTCCGCCAGGAAGCCGACCTTGCCGAGGTTGATGCCGAGCAGTGGCGCCTTCGCGGGCCGGGCCAGCTCGGCGGCGCGCAGGAACGTGCCGTCCCCGCCGAGCGCGAAGACGATCTCGGCGCCCTCGGCGGCCTGCGGGCCGGCGACCGGCACCACACCGGGCAGGTCGAGGTCGTCGGCCTCGTCGGCGACCACCCGTACCTCGAAACCCGCGTCGATCAGGTCGGCGGCGACCGACCGGGCGTGCTCCGTGCTGCGTCGACGGCCGGTGTGGGTCACCAGCAGCGCGGTCCGGCTCATCGGGCCACCCGCCCACGCCGGCGGCGTCGCGCCACCGGCGCCGTCGCCTCGACACGACCGCGTGTCACCGCGCGGCCCGTTCCGGCGCCCTCGCTGCGCGCGTTCACCCTGCGACCTCCTCCGCCGCCACGTCCGGCAGGTCGCCGGTCGTCGTCGAGCCGTCCGGCCCGGCCGCCACCACGGCCCGCACCCGTTCCGGGTCGGCCGCTGGTGCGCCCCGGCGCAACCATACGAAGAACTCCACATTGCCGCTCGGCCCGGGCAGCGGGCTGGCCGCCACGTCGGCCAACCCGAGGCCGAGCCGCGCGGCCGACGCGGCCACGTCCAGCACCGCCTCGGCGCGCAACTCCGGATCGCGGACCACCCCGCCGGCGCCGACCCGGTCCTTGCCGACCTCGAACTGCGGCTTGACCATCAACGCCAGGTCACCGTCGTCGCGGGTGCAGCCGGCCAGCGCCGGCAGCACCAGCCGCAGCGAGATGAACGACAGGTCGGCCACCGTGAGGTCGACCTGGCCACCGATGGCGTCGGCATCGAGGGTACGGACATTTGTGCGCTCCAGAACGCGGACCCGCTCGTTCGTGCGCAGCGGCCAGGCGAGCTGCCCGTAGCCGACGTCCACGGCCACCACCTCGGCCGCGTCGGCGCGCAGCAGCACGTCGGTGAACCCACCTGTCGACGCTCCCGCGTCCAGGCACCGCCGCCCCGCGACGTGCAGCCCACCGGGGGCGAACGCGGCCAGCGCCCCGGCGAGCTTGTGACCGCCCCGGGAGACGTACTCCTCGGCCGGGTCCGCACCGGTCACCAGGAGCGGGTCGGCGGGGTCGACCATCGCGGCCGCCTTGCGGGCGACCACCCCCCGCAATTGGACCCGGCCGGCCTCCACCAACGCGGCGGCCTGCTCACGGGAGCGGGCCAGACCGCGGCGGACGAGTTCGGCGTCCAGCCGGTTACGACGTGCCATGGGTGGTTCTCTCCGGTCTGCTCAGGCCTGGTCGTCGCGCTCAGGTCTGGTCGATGGTGGCGAGGGTTTCCCGCAGCGTCTCGTAGGCCGCCTCGTACTGGGCGATCTGGTCCGCGGGAGCGAGCGATGCCGCGTTGGCCAGGGACTGCACGGCGGCGTCCACCGCCGGATGCCGCGTCTCATCGTCCCCGAGGTCCGGCGGCGGCCCGGGTCGGGCACCCACCGGCGGACCGGGCCGGGCCGGGAAAGAGCTGCCGGGCGGTGGGCCGGGCCGGGCCGGGAAGGACCCGCCGGGCGGTGGACCGGGCTGACTCATTCGGCGTCGTCCGGCCGCTGCTTGCGGACCGCCTTCTTGGCGGGCATCACGGCCGGCGTCGGGACATCCTCGTCGGCGCTCCGGCTGATCGTCGCCGGCGGCTTCTTGGCGATGGCCTTCTTGGCGACCGCCTTCTTCGCCAGGGCCTTCTTCGCGACGGCCTTCTTCACCGGCGCGGAGACCGGGGCACCGGCCGCGGCGTCGGACGGCACGAGCGCGGTGCCGGGCTGCGCGGCGACGGTCGGGTCGGGTTGCGGCGTGGGGCCGGCGGCGCCGGCCGGCTCGGCGGACCGCGCCTCCCGTAGCTGTCGTTCCAGGTCGTGCACCCGCCGGGTCAGCTCGGCCACCTCGTCGGCGGTGGCCAGACCGACCGCGCCGAGGGCCCGGTCGACCTCGAAGCGAACCAGTTTGGTCAGCGCCTCCCGGTTGGCGGCGCCGGTGGTGACCAGCTCCTCGCCGAGGGCCTGGAGTTGGGCGGCGGTCGCGCCGCCGGAGCCGACGAGGCGACGCGCCACGTCCTGGGCTTTCTTCCGGGGCGCCTCCGCAAGGCCCATGGCCAGCTCGAGGTAGGCGCGCCACGCGTCCTGCATGCCTCAGTCCTTCCACGGGGCGGGGTGTGCAGGTGTCACGCTACCGGGCACCCGGGACTGACCCGTGCGGTACGGTGCCGAGGACGGCGTGGCGATCACCGAGGGGGAGATGTGGCCAGCGTGGACGAGTGCCGGCAGGCGTTGCAGGAGCTGGCCGCCCGGTTGGATCGCAACGCCGAGACGGTACGCGAACGGATCGACCTGGACCGGACGCTGGCCTGCCGGATCACCGACCTGGACACCGCGTTCCACGGCCGGATCACCGGCGGTCGGCTGGTCGAGCTGACCGACGGCGACGACCCCAAGGCCAAGATCGCGCTGAGCACGTCCAGCGACGACCTGCTCGCCCTGGTCCGTGGCGACCTCGACGTCACCAGCGCGGTGACCTCCCGCCGAGTGTCGATCAAGGCCAACCCGTTCGACCTGCTCAAGTTGCGCAAGCTGCTCTGACGACCGCCCGGCTCACGCCGCCGAGGTCAGGCCGAAGCTCTCCACCGCGTGGGCCGCGTCCGGGCTCACCGGGCGGATCTTCGGCAGCGCCGGCACCGGCGTCGACCAGGCCACCGCGCAGAGCGCGGCCAGGGCATCCAGCTGTCGACCGGTCCCAGCCAGCTCCAGTGTGCCGTCCCGGTCGGTCACGGACCAGCCGCCGGCGTCCGCCGGGCCTGGGACCCGCACGACGGCAGCCGGGTCGAAGAGCCCCGCCAGGTCCTTCGCGACGTACGTGGGACGGCGCTGCGGCTCGGCCGCCAGCAGATCCGGTACGCCGCTGACCCCGGTGAGCACGAGCAGGCTGTCCAGCCCAGCCCGGCGGGCGCCCTCGATGTCGGTGTCCAGCCGGTCGCCCACCACCAGGCTCTGCCCACCGCCACTGCGCCGGGCGGCGGTTTCGAACAGCGCCGGCTCCGGTTTGCCGACCACCACGTCAGGGTCACGCTCCAGTGCCGTACGCAGCACGGCGACCAGCGAACCGTTGCCGGGCAGTGGCCCCCGCCCACTGGGCAGGGTCCGGTCGGTGTTGGTGGCGATCCAGATGGCGCCTGCCCGCACCGCGATCGACGCCTCGGCCAGCTCTGCCCAGCCGACCTGCGGGCCGTACCCCTGCACCACCGCCGCCGGCTTCTCGTCGGCCTGGGTGACCGGGTTCAGACCGACCGCACGCAGCTCCGCGCGCAGCGCCTCCGCGCCGACCACCAGCACCGACGCGCCCACGGGCAGCCGGTCGCGCAGCAACTCGGCCGAGGCGGCGGCGGAGGTGAGGACCTCCTCCGGCCGGGCCGGCACACCCATCCCGGTCAGCAGGGCCGCGACCTCGCTGGACCGGCGGGACGCGTTGTTGGTGGCGTACGCCACCGCCCGTCCCTCGGCGTGCAGCCGGGCCACCGTCTCGACGGCGCCGGGGATCGGCCGGTCGATCAGGTAGATCACCCCGTCCAGGTCGAAGACGACAAGGGTGTACCCGTCGACCAGCCGCTCCCCCACGCCCGCGCTCACCGCTGCGTCGACCCTGACTCGTCGTCCCGGGCCGGCACGGTCCCGTCACCGTTCGACGCGTCCGCGTCCGCGTTCGCCGCGTCGCCGGAGGTCACGCCGCTGTCGCCAGCGGTGTCCGTGTCGGCGTTGCCGCTCTCGGTGGGGTGACGGTCCTCGTCCTCGTCGTCGAAGCCTTCGTCGTCGCCGGGACGGCCGACAGCAGCGTCGTCCTCGTCGTCGTCGAAGTCCTCATCGTCGTCGTCTTCGTCGTCGTCGTCTTCGTCGTCGTCGTCTTCGTCGTCGTCGTCTTCGTCGTCTTCGTCGTCGTCGTCTTCGTCGTCGTCGTCTTCGTCGTCGTCGTCTTCGTCGTCGTCGTCTTCGTCGTCGTCGTCTTCGTCGTCGTCGTCTTCGTCGTCGTCGTCTTCGTCGTCGTCGTCTTCGTCGTCGTCTTCGTCGTCGTCGTCTTCGTCGTCGTCGTCTTCGTCGTCGTCGTCTTCGTCGTCGTCGTCGTCTTCGTCGTTCTCGTCGCCGGCCAGGTCAGCGTCGGGACGGGCCGGCACCGCGCCGGGAGCGCCCGGGCCTGCGGCGATCTCCTCGGCGGCCTCGTCCTCGTCGTCACCCTCGATGGTCACGCCGTCGAGTTCGAGCAGCCGCTCGGCGGCGTCGGTCTCGCCCTCGGTGTCCACGTCGGCGGCGCGGGAGAACCATTCGCGGGCCTCCTCGCGCCGACCCACCGCGAGCAGCGCGTCGGCGTACGCGTACCGCAGCCGGGCCGTCCACGGCACTGTGGCCTCGCTGGTCAGGTCCGGGACCTGGAGCATCGCGACCGCGGCGTCCTTCTGCCCGAGATCGCCCCGCGCCCCGGCGGCCACGATCAGCAGCTCGATCGCCACGGCCTGGTCCAGCTTCTCCCGGTCCGCGCCACGGAACAGGTCGATGGCCCGCTCCGGCCGGCCGAGAGCCCGCTCGCAGTCCGCGAGTACGGCCAGGTGGCTCTGCAACCCGCTCATCCGGTGGTACGTGCGCAGCTCGGCGATCGCCGACTGCCACTCCCCCGCGTGGTACGCGGCCAGGCCGACCGCCTCACGGACAGCGGAGATGCGCGACGCGAGCCGCCGGGCGGCCAGCGCGTGCGCCAACGCCTCGGCCGGGTCCTCGTCGATCAGCTGTCCGGTGGCGACCAGGTGTCGGGCCACCGTCTCGGCGACCGGCTTGTTCAGCGAGAGCAGCTCAGCGCGGACGTCCTTGTCGAGGTCGGTCGCGACAATGTCGTCCGGCAGCGCCGGGGCCGAACTACGCCCGCCCTCGAACGACTCGGAGCCACCCGCGCGGTCATCGCGACGGAACTCCCCCTCGCGACGCGGCCGCTCGTCGGCCCGGGAACCCCCGGTACGCTCTCCGCCCCGGTAGCCGCCCTCGCGGTCACCGCCACGGAAGCCACCCTCACGCGGCGGGCCGGAGCGAGTGCGGTCGCCACCCTGATAACCGCCCTCACGACGGTCACCGCCACGGAAGCCACCCTCACGCGGTGGGCCGGAGCGAGTGCGGTCGCCACCCTGATAACCGCCCTCACGACGGTCGCCGCCACGGAAGCCGCCCTCGCGGGGAGCACTGGAACGCGAGCTGTCCCGATCGCCACCGCGGAAGCCGCCCTCGCGGGGAGCGCTGGAACGCGAACCGTCCCGGTCGCCACCGCGGAAACCACCTTCGCGACGGTCGCCGCCACGGAAGCCGCCCTCGCGGTCACCACCACGGAAGCCGCCCTCGCGGCGGTCACCACCACGGAAGCCACCCTCGCGCGGGGCGCTGGAACGCGAAGCGTCCCGATCGCCACCACGGAAGCCACCCTCGCGCGGGGCGCTGGAACGCGAAGCGTCCCGATCGCCACCACGGAAGCCGCCCTCACGGGGAGCGCTGGAACGCGAACCGTCCCGGTCACCACCACGGAAACCACCCTCGCGGCGGTCGCCGCCACGGAAGCCGCCGTCGCGGTCACCGCCACGGAAGCCACCCTCACGCGGTGGGCCGGAGCGAGTGCGGTCGCCACCCTGATAACCGCCCTCACGACGGTCACCACCGCGGAAGCCACCCTCGCGGGGAGCACTGGAACGCGAGCTGTCCCGATCGCCACCGCGGAAGCCGCCCTCACGGGGGGCGCTGGAACGCGAAGCGTCCCGGTCGCCACCACGGAAGCCGCCCTCGCGACGGTCGCCGCCACGGAAACCACCGTCGCGGTCGCCACCGCGGAAGCCGCCCTCACGGGGAGCGCTGGAACGCGAACCGTCCCGGTCGCCACCACGGAAGCCGCCCTCGCGACGGTCGCCGCCACGGAAACCACCGTCGCGGTCACCGCCGCGGAAGCCACCCTCACGCGGGGCGCTGGAACGCGAACCGTCCCGGTCCCCACCACGGAAGCCACCCTCGCGACGGTCGCCGCCACGGAAACCACCGTCGCGGTCACCACCACGGAAACCGCCCTCGCGGTCGCCGCCGCGGAAGCCGCCCTCGCGCGGCGGGCCGGAGCGAGTGCGGTCGCCACCCTGATAACCGCCCTCACGACGGTCACCACCGCGGAAGCCACCCTCACGGGGAGCACTGGAACGCGAGCTGTCCCGATCGCCGCCACGGTAGCCGCCCTCACGGGGGGCGCTGGAACGCGAAGCGTCCCGGTCACCACCACGGAAACCACCCTCGCGACGGTCGCCGCCACGGAAACCACCGTCGCGGTCACCACCGCGGAAGCCACCCTCACGGGGAGCGCCCGAACGGGAACCGTCCCGGTCCCCACCACGGAAGCCACCCTCACGGGGTGCGCCGGACCGGAAACCGCCCTCACGGGGTGCACTGGAACGTGATCCATCACGGTCGCCGCCACGGTAGCCGCCCTCACGCGGGGCGCTGGAACGCGAACCGTCCCGGTCGCCGCCACGGAAGCCACCCTCACGGCGGTCTCCGCCGCGGTAGCCGCCCTCGCGGGGAGCGCTGGAGCGCGAGCTGTCCCGGTCACCACCACGGGAGCCAGAGTCGCGGCCGCCGGCGTATCCGCCTCGGGCGCCGCCGCCACTGTCACGGTCTCCCCGGTACGGGGGCCGGTCTCGGTCATCGCGGCGCGGGCCGCGGTCGCGTCCGCCCGCACCGTCAGTACGGTCTTCGTATCGACGGGGACGGTCTCCGCCCTGCGGTCCTGAACTCACAGGTACATCCTTCCTGATTGCGCCACCAATGGCGCTACGCAGTCGAGGGCCGACCCGGATGGGGCGGCCCTCGACTGGAAGATTGTCCGGCGGCGTCCTACTCTCCCACACCCTCACGAGTGCAGTACCATCGGCGCTGGAGGGCTTAGCTTCCGGGTTCGGAATGTGACCGGGCGTTTCCCCTCCGCCATGACCGCCGTAACTCTATGAACATATCAAACAACACCGGCACACACTCACGGGTGTTCGCTTGTTCAGAGTTGCACAGTGGACGCGTAGCAGCTTAGTAGTCAAGTCCTCGGCCTATTAGTACCGGTCAACTGAACCCGTTACCGGGCTTACATTTCCGGCCTATCAACCCAGTCGTCTAGCTGGGGGCCTTACCCCACAAAGTGGGTGGGATACCTCATCTTGAAGCAGGCTTCCCGCTTAGATGCTTTCAGCGGTTATCCCTTCCGAACGTAGCTAACCAGCCGTGCCCTTGGCAGGACAACTGGCACACCAGAGGTTCGTCCGTCCCGGTCCTCTCGTACTAGGGACAGCCCTTCTCAAGTATCCTACGCGCACGGCGGATAGGGACCGAACTGTCTCACGACGTTCTAAACCCAGCTCGCGTACCGCTTTAATGGGCGAACAGCCCAACCCTTGGGACCTGCTACAGCCCCAGGATGCGACGAGCCGACATCGAGGTGCCAAACCATCCCGTCGATATGGACTCTTGGGGAAGATCAGCCTGTTATCCCCGGGGTACCTTTTATCCGTTGAGCGACACCGCTTCCACTCGCAAGTGCCGGATCACTAGTCCCGACTTTCGTCCCTGCTCGACCTGTCAGTCTCACAGTCAAGCTCCCTTGTGTACTTGCACTCAACACCTGATTGCCAACCAGGCTGAGGGAACCTTTGGGCGCCTCCGTTACCTTTTAGGAGGCAACCGCCCCAGTTAAACTACCCACCAGACACTGTCCCTGAACCGGATAACGGTCCGAAGTTAGATACCCAAATCAACCAGAGTGGTATTTCAAGATTGCCTCCACCCATACTGGCGTATGGACTTCACCGGCTCCCACCTATCCTACACAAGCTAATTCGAGTACCAATGTCAAGCTATAGTAAAGGTCCCGGGGTCTTTCCGTCCTGCCGCGCGTAACGAGCATCTTTACTCGTACTGCAATTTCGCCGGGCCTGTGGTTGAGACAGTGGGGAAGTCGTTACGCCATTCGTGCAGGTCGGAACTTACCCGACAAGGAATTTCGCTACCTTAGGATGGTTATAGTTACCACCGCCGTTTACTGGCGCTTAAGTTCTCCGCTTCGCCCCGAAGAGCTAACAGGTCCCCTTAACGTTCCAGCACCGGGCAGGCGTCAGTCCATATACATCGAATTACTTCTTCGCATGGACCTGTGTTTTTAGTAAACAGTCGCTTCCCCCTGCTCTCTGCGGCCATACAACGCTCCACCCGCGCGGGGCTTCACGTCTCCGGCCCCCCTTCTCCCTAAGTTACGGGGGCAATTTGCCGAGTTCCTTAACCACAGTTCGCCCGATCGCCTCGGTATTCTCTACCTGACCACCTGTGTCGGTTTGGGGTACGGGCCGCTAAGAACTCGCTAGAGGCTTTTCTCGGCAGCATAGGATCACTGACTTCACCTGAATCGGCTCGGCATCACGTCTCAGCCTTCATGTGTTGCGGATTTGCCTACAACACGGCCTACACGCTTACCCCGGCACAACCACCGGCCGGGCTCAGCTACCTTCCTGCGTCACCCCATCGCTTGACTACTACCCATCAGGTTCCCACGCTCCCTCAGCTCAGTCCGAAGACCTCACCAAGTTCGGGTGGTTAGCACAACGAGGTTCATCAGGGACGCTCTTTCGCGGGTACGGGAATATCAACCCGTTGTCCATCGACTACGCCTCTCGGCCTCGCCTTAGGTCCCGACTCACCCAGGGCGGATTAGCCTGGCCCTGGAACCCTTGGTCATCCGGCGGAAGGGTTTCTCACCCTTCTTTCGCTACTCATGCCTGCATTCTCACTCGTGCCGCGTCCACAACTGGGTCACCCCGCTGCTTCACTCGCGGCACGACGCTCCCCTACCCATCCACACACCTGCACAAGGAATCAAGTCCAAGCGAGGATAAAATGTGAATGCCACAGCTTCGGCGGTGTGCTTGAGCCCCGCTACATTGTCGGCGCGGAACCACTTGACCAGTGAGCTATTACGCACTCTTTAAAGGGTGGCTGCTTCTAAGCCAACCTCCTGGTTGTCTATGCGACCCCACATCCTTTTCCACTTAGCACACGCTTAGGGGCCTTAGCTGGTGATCTGGGCTGTTTCCCTCTCGACTACGAAGCTTATCCCCCGCAGTCTCACTGCCGCGCTCTCACTTACCGGCATTCGGAGTTTGGCTGATTTCGGTAAGCTTGTGGGCCCCCTAGACCATCCAGTGCTCTACCTCCGGCAAGAAACACGCGACGCTGCACCTAAATGCATTTCGGGGAGAACCAGCTATCACGGAGTTTGATTGGCCTTTCACCCCTAACCACAGGTCATCCCCCAATTTTTCAACATTGGTGGGTTCGGCCCTCCACGCGGTCTTACCCGCGCTTCAGCCTGCCCATGGCTAGATCACTCCGCTTCGGGTCTAGGACACGCGACTGAATCGCCCTATTCAGACTCGCTTTCGCTACGGCTCCCCCACACGGGTTAACCTCGCCACATGCCACTAACTCGCAGGCTCATTCTTCAAAAGGCACGCCGTCACCCCGCAAGGCTCCGACGGATTGTAGGCGAACGGTTTCAGGTACTATTTCACTCCCCTCCCGGGGTACTTTTCACCATTCCCTCACGGTACTTGTCCGCTATCGGTCACCAGGAAGTATTTAGGCTTACCAGGTGGTCCTGGCAGATTCACGGCAGATTTCAGGGGTCCGCCGCTACTCGGGAACACCCACAGAAGGTCAGCAACTTTCACCTACCGGACTCTCACCGTCTACGGTCAGCCATTCCAGACTGTTCGACTAGCCACTGACTTTGTAACTCCTCGAACAAGTGTCAGCTTGTTCAGCGGGGTCCCACAACCCCGACCACGCAACCCCTGACAGGTATCACACGCAGCCGGTTTAGCCTCGATCCGCTTTCGCTCGCCACTACTCACGGAATCACTAAATTGTTTTCTCTTCCTACGGGTACTGAGATGTTTCACTTCCCCGCGTTCCCTCCACACACCCTATGTGTTCAGGTGTGGGTGACACCACATGACTGGTGCCAGGTTTCCCCATTCGGACACCCTGGGATCACAGCTTGGTTGACAGCTCCCCCAGGCCTATCGCGGCCTCCCACGTCCTTCATCGGCTCCTGGTGCCAAGGCATTCACCGTTCGCCCTTGACAACTTGACCACAAAGATGCTCGCGTCCACTGTGCAATTCTCAACAAACGACCAACCCACAACCCGATCCGCCCCACACCAAACCCGGTCCTCAGACCAGCGGTATGTGGGGCCAGGCCATGCCTGGCAACCTCACGAACCCACAGGCTCGCTACGGCTCCGAAAGAAACAACCTGAGGTTGTTCTTTCAGGACCCAACAGGGTGCTCACATTTCTTCTCAGCCGCACCAGGGCTTCGTTCCCACCAACCCGAAGGAAGGCTGTACTAGAAGGAACCCGGCCGTTGCCGAGGAAAAACTTGCCAGTGTCTCCGCCATTCGAGCACCCCACCACCACATTCGGGCGGTGCGGGCTCCTTACCGACTTTCGTCGGAAGGTGCTCCTTAGAAAGGAGGTGATCCAGCCGCACCTTCCGGTACGGCTACCTTGTTACGACTTCGTCCCAATCGCCAGCCCCACCTTCGACGGCTCCCTCCACAAGGGTTGGGCCACCGGCTTCGGGTGTTGCCGACTTTCGTGACGTGACGGGCGGTGTGTACAAGGCCCGGGAACGTATTCACCGCAGCGTTGCTGATCTGCGATTACTAGCGACTCCGACTTCACGGGGTCGAGTTGCAGACCCCGATCCGAACTGAGACCGGCTTTTTGGGATTCGCTCCACCTCGCGGTATCGCAGCCCATTGTACCGGCCATTGTAGCATGCGTGAAGCCCTGGACATAAGGGGCATGATGACTTGACGTCATCCCCACCTTCCTCCGAGTTGACCCCGGCAGTCTTCGATGAGTCCCCGCCATAACGCGCTGGCAACATCGAACGAGGGTTGCGCTCGTTGCGGGACTTAACCCAACATCTCACGACACGAGCTGACGACAGCCATGCACCACCTGTGACCGCCCCCGAAGGACCCCCCATCTCTGGAGGTTTTGCGGCCATGTCAAACCCAGGTAAGGTTCTTCGCGTTGCATCGAATTAATCCGCATGCTCCGCCGCTTGTGCGGGCCCCCGTCAATTCCTTTGAGTTTTAGCCTTGCGGCCGTACTCCCCAGGCGGGGCGCTTAATGCGTTAGCTGCGGCACAGGGAACCGGAGAGGCCCCCCACACCTAGCGCCCAACGTTTACAGCGTGGACTACCAGGGTATCTAATCCTGTTCGCTCCCCACGCTTTCGCTCCTCAGCGTCAGTATCGGCCCAGAGACCCGCCTTCGCCACCGGTGTTCCTCCTGATATCTGCGCATTTCACCGCTACACCAGGAATTCCAGTCTCCCCTACCGAACTCTAGCCTGCCCGTATCGACCGCAGGCTTGGGGTTGAGCCCCAAGTTTTCACGGTCGACGCGACAAGCCGCCTACGAGCTCTTTACGCCCAATAAATCCGGACAACGCTCGCACCCTACGTCTTACCGCGGCTGCTGGCACGTAGTTGGCCGGTGCTTCTTCTGCAGGTACCGTCACTCTCGCTTCGTCCCTGCTGAAAGAGGTTTACAACCCGAAGGCCGTCATCCCTCACGCGGCGTCGCTGCATCAGGCTTCCGCCCATTGTGCAATATTCCCCACTGCTGCCTCCCGTAGGAGTCTGGGCCGTGTCTCAGTCCCAGTGTGGCCGGTCGCCCTCTCAGGCCGGCTACCCGTCGTCGCCTTGGTAGGCCATCACCCCACCAACAAGCTGATAGGCCGCGAGCCCATCCCAAGCCGAAAAACTTTCCACCACCAGCCATGCGGCCAGAAGTCCTATTCGGTATTAGCCCCCGTTTCCGAGGGTTATCCCAAAGCTTGGGGCAGGTTGCTCACGTGTTACTCACCCGTTCGCCGCTCGAGTACCCCGAAGGGCCTTTCCGCTCGACTTGCATGTGTTAAGCACGCCGCCAGCGTTCGTCCTGAGCCAGGATCAAACTCTCCAACAAAAATTAGTTGAACAGCATCCTGACAACAAACAAATGTTGCCAAAGGAATCCCAACCAGCCAGTTACAAGAACCGACCAGTCCGGGGTATAAATCATAATTGGCACTGGCTTTACAAGCACCCTGTTGAGTTCTCAAAGAACAACCACACACCAGCCAGAAGCCCCACCACAGTGGAACCCCAACCGGGGCTTTTCACTACTCAGTGTCCGGCACTTTCAGCGCCAGGCACTTTTACTACGTTACCCGCTCGTTTCCGCCGTGTCAAACCGATATTTCGCGGTTCGTCGTGCTTCACCCGAGAATGCGGGCACCATGTCGCAACCGGCTCGCGCCGCTCTCGTCATGGATTCGGCAGACCGGCCGTCGCGATTTCCCGCGACCCGCCCGGTGCCCTGCCGGTTCGTAACCATACCCGGTCGGTTTCGCCGCGCCAAATCCGCCTCGCGGCGTTTCTGGTGGCACCTCCCGGTCGGGGCTCCGGTGGGCAATGCCCGCCCGACCCCCAGGCCGTTGGCCGGCGCTCCGGCCGCCTCAGGCTTTCGCCTGTTTCGTCCGTTCCGCGCTGGCAGAGAGAAAGTTACGCGTCCGGCGGGATGATCGTCAAATCCGCCGGACGCGTCCCCCGTCACATCGTCGACAGACGACTATTCACCCAGCTCAACGCCTGCGAACGAACGTTTTCCGCGGCGCAGGACCAGGTATCGCCCGTGCAGCAGATCGGCCGGCGACACCGTGGCGTCCACCTCGGTCACCCGGTTGTTGTTGACGTAGGCACCGCCCTCAGCGATCACCCGCCGGGCCTCCTTGAGGCCACTCACGAGCCCGGAGTCCCGCAACAGACCCGCCACATCCGGCAATTCGCCGGAGAGACGCACCAGCCCGGCCTCGGTCAGCGCCGCGCGCAGGGTCTCCGGCGCCAACTCGTCCAACGATCCACGGCCGAAGAGCGCCTGACTTGCGGCGACCGCCTGCCGCGCCTCGTCGGCGCCGTGCACCAGGGTGGTCAGCTCCTCCGCGAGCGCCCGCTGCGCCAGACGGGCCGCCGGCCGCTCGGCGGTGGCCTTCGCCAGCTCTTCCAACTCGTCGCGGGTCCGGAAGCTGAAGTACCGCAGGTAGCGGTCAACCTCCTGGTCCTCGACGTTGAGCCAGAACTGGTAGAAGGCGTACGGGCTGGTCATCGCGGGGTCCAGCCAGACCGCGCCGCCCTCGCTCTTGCCGAACTTCGTGCCGTCGGACTTGGTTACCAGGGGCGTCGTGAACGCCTGCACCGGGCCGGCGCCTCGCCGGCGGACGTAGTCGACGCCAGCGGTGATGTTGCCCCACTGGTCGGAGCCGCCGAACTGGAGCTGACAGCCGTGCCGGCGGTGCAGCTCGAAGAAGTCGTTAGCCTGCAACAGCTGGTAGCTGAACTCGGTGTAGCTGATGCCGGTCTCAAGCCGGGCCCGCACCACCTCCCGCGCCAGCATCTTGTTCACCGGGAAGTGTTTGCCCACGTCGCGGAGGAACTCGACGATCGACATCTCGCCGGTCCAGTCCAGGTTGTTGACCAGCTGCGCCGCGTTGTCCCCGGTGTACGACACGAAGGGCGCGAGCTGCTCGCGAATCCGCTCGACCCAACCGGCGATCACGTCGAGGGGGTTGAGTGCCCGTTCGGCGCTCTCCTTCGGGTCACCGATCTGCCCGGTGGCTCCGCCGACCAGCAGCAACGGGCGATGGCCGGCGAGTTGCAGCCGGCGGGCCATGAGGACCTGCATGAGGTTGCCGACGTGCAGGCTTGGCGCGGTGGGGTCGAAGCCCACGTAGTACGTGGCGGCGTTCCCACCGTCGAGCAGCTGGCGCAGCTCGTCGAGGCCGGTCGAGTCCTGTATGAGGCCACGCCAGAGCAGGTCGTCGGTCAGGGAGTCCCGCCCGGTCGGCGGGGGGTTGCTGTCGGTCACGGTCACCGATTCTCCCCCATCGCCGGCACCGACCCGTACCGGGTTTGGCGCAACCCGCCCCGGCTAGGCTTGCGCCGCGTTGATCGAGGAGGGCTTTGCCATGGAGATTCCGGATCTGACGGGTGGTTTCGTCGCCCTGCTCGGCCTCAAGATCGAGGAGGCGAGCGCCGACCGGGTGGTCATCAGTTGGCAGGTCCGCCCGGAGCTGCACCAGCCGTTCGGCATCCAGCACGGCGGGGTGTACTGCGCCGTCGTGGAGTCCGCGGCCAGCATGGGCGGCGCCCTCTGGCTGGCCGACCGGGGCACGGTGGTCGGGGTGTCGAACCAGACCGACTTCCTGCGGGCCGTGCGGGACGGCGAGCTGACCGCGGTCGGCACCCCGGTGCACCGGGGCCGCAGTCAGCAGCTCTGGCAGGTGGAGATCACCGACGCCGACGGGCAGTTGGTCGCCCGCGGTCAGGTCCGGCTGCAGAACCTCTCGCCCTCCTGAGCGACGGCGTCCGCCGGACAGGTCAACTGCGGGCGTCGTCCAGCACCGGCTCCGCGGCCTGGTCGGTGTCGGTGTCGGCCTCGTCGGGTACGCGGCTGATCCGCACCTCGGTGATCGCCCGGTGGTCGATGCCGGCCACGACCAGCACCCAGCCGTCCAGCGTGACGTCCTCCCCGGCGACGGTGGGGATGTGCCCGAGCCGGGCCAGCACCAGCCCCGCGACGGTGGTGTAGTCACCCGCCGGGCGCGACGGCAGCTCCACGCCGATGTCCGGGAGGTCGTGCACCGGGAACGTGCCGGGCAGCAGCAGCGCACCGTCGGGGTCGCGACGCACCGAGCGCACATCCCGGTCGGTCTCGTCGTAGATCTCGCCGACGATCTCCTCCAGGATGTCCTCCAGCGTCACGATGCCGTCGACGGCGCCGCGCTCGTCCACGACGAGCGCGATGTGCTGACGCTCGGCCTTGAACTGACGCAGCGCGTCGACCACCGGCAGCGAGTCGGGCAGCAGCATCGGCGGTCGGGCGATCTCGTCGACCGGGCGGTCGTCGGGCACCCCGACCAAGTCACGCAGGTGGATCACTCCGGCTGTGTCGTCCAGACCGCCGTGGCGCACGACCGGAGCCCGGGAGTGCCCGGTGGCGGCCAGCACGAGCCGCGCGGCCTCCGCGGTGGTCCCGCTGTCGAGCGTGAAGACCTGCAACCGGGGTACGAGGACAGCCCGCAACCGCCGGTCGGCGATCTCCACGGCGCCCGCGATGATGGTGCGCTGCTCCTTGGTGAAGCCGTGGTTGCCGGCGACGATGTCGCGCAGCTCGTCCGGGCCGATCTCCTCCGGCTGGTGCTTGGGGTTGAGCCCGACCAGGCGGACCACCACGTCGCTGGTGGCGCCGAGCGCCCAGACGGCCGGCCGGGTGAGGCTGGCGAGCAGGTCGAGTGGGCGGGCCACCAGCAGGGCCCACCGCTCGGCGGACTGCATGGCGATCCGTTTGGGCGCCAGCTCGCCGAAGACCAGGGTGACGAAGGTCAGCGCGAGGGTGACCACCACGATCGCCACCGTCTCGGCGGCCCCGCCGAACACCCCGAGCAGGGGCACCAGGGGTTTGGCGAGCGAGACCGCCGCGGCGGCGGAGGCCAGGAAACCGGCGAGGGTGATGCCGATCTGGATGGTGGCCAGGAAACGGTTCGGGTCCTTGGCGAGCCGGGCCAGCACCCGCCCGGCCCGGCTGGTGCGTTCCAACCGCTGGATCTGGCTGTCCCGCAGCGACACCAACGCCATCTCGCTGCCCGCGAAGAGCGCGTTGATCACGACCAGGACTCCGACCAGGGCCAGTTGGCTCCCGTAGCTCTGCACGCCCGGTTCGCTCCCTCGTGGTGGTGGCACCGGCCGGTACGCGCGGCACCCGCCGGTCGGCGAGCCCGCCCGGCGTAGGCGTTGTCTTTGCCCCGTCCGGCGTCGACCGAATCCTGCCCCGGTGAAGCTACGCCGAATCGGGTGACGGTGACGCTAGGCCGACTGAGAGGTCGTTGACGCCGGCAGGTCGAGGACGTACGAGTCGCCCTCCGGGCGGAAGCCGAGCCGGTGGTAGTAGGGGGCGACCATCCGGGGCGGGCTGACCACCCGGTGGAAACCGCGCTCGGTGAACAGGTGGCTGCGCCGGTAGACGAACTCGCCGGGGGTGAAGTCACGGAACTTCGGGGTGACGTAGTCCAGGTCGATCTGGGCGACGCCGGGTGCCTCGGCGTGCGACAGCACCACCCCGACCACCTCGTCGGCAGTGACCACGAGGAACGCCGAGCGCCCCGACGCGTCCGGAGCCCAGTGGAAGTCGGGGTTGAACCGGGTGATGTCGGCGGCGTGCACCCGCAGCGTGTGCGCGAGGAACTGGTCGCCGACACCGACCTCCACCACCTGGTAGGTCTTCTCGTCGTGCCGGGTGACGAGCATCCCGCGCAGGTACCAGATGTTGATCACCGCGAGCACCACGTTGAGCCCGACCCCGGGCCAGACCTCGATCGCGGCGTTGTAGCCGATCAGCACGAAGCAGCCGACGAGGTTGAACGCCCGCAGTCGCAGGATGCGCGACTGCAGCAGCGACCAGACCAGCACCGCGGAGCCGGCCCAGCCGACGAGATCCAACCAGTTCACCCCGCGAGACTAGTGCCCGCCCAGGTCAGCGGCGTCGGCGGGCAGCTCCAGCAGCCACTCCTCGACGTCTTCGCCGCGGCCGTTGGCGTACCCCGAGTCTTCACCGATCACGACGAACCCGCACTTGCGGAGCACCGCGAGGGAGGCGGCGTTGTCTTTGGCGGCGCGGGCGTGCACCGGTCGGGGCAGCTCGCTCAGCAGGGCGGCCAGGGCCGCGGTGGCGTGACCCCGGCCCCAGCGGGCCGGGTCGATCCAGTAGCTGACCTCGGTCTGGTCGCCGGCCGGGAAGGCGCTCACGTACCCGACCACCTCGCCGTCGACCTCGACCGTGCGGACCCGGTTCGCCGGGTTGGTGAGCACCCGTGCCCAGTGTGCGGCGAACTCCCGACGGTCGGACGGGTCCTTGGCGACGAAGGCGGCCATCCGGTTGGCCTCCGGGTCCTGCTGGTGCAGGAAGAACTCGACGAGGTCGTCCTCCAGGACCGGACGCAACCGCAGATCAGAAGTCATCGGACGAGGGTACGCAACAGGGCTGACAGGAGAGGGGGCCGCGGGTTCAGCCGGCGACGGCCGTGACCGCCAACACGGCCGCGACCACGGAACTCGCCACCGAGAGCAGTCGACGCCACGGCACCCGCGCGTCGACCACCGGCAGAGCACGCCACCGGGTCGCCGCGAGGGCCACCCCCGCCGCGGAGAGCCCGGCCCCGAGCGGCCACAGCCAGGCCGGGACCACCGACCAGTCCCCCATGCGGTGCGCCAAGCCGAGATAGGCGAACGCCCACACCGCCGCCGCCAGCAGCGTCACCCGGTCCAGTTCGCGGCGCCGGGCGGTGCCGAGCAGCGACAGGCCGCCGAGGAAGGTGAAGGCCAGTGCGAGACCGGCACCGATCCACACCGGCGTCACCGGCGCCGCCTCTCCGGCCTCCGTCTCTGGCAAGCCGAGCAGCCGCAGACCGATCGGCTCGACGCCCCGGTCGGTGTTGCCGAGCACCACCACCGCCCTGCCGGTGGCCCGTTCGAAGCCGAGGTAGGACCGGAACCCGCTGGTCGCGCCGTTGTGCCAGACCACCTCGCGGTCGCCGTACCGGGTGGTGAACCAGCCGTACCCGATGCGGGTGTCGTCGTTCTCGCGGAATCGGGCGGTGGTGGCGTCGGCGCCGGGCGCGGTGCCGGCGAGGATCACGGCGAGCAACGTGCCCAGGTCCTCCACGGTCGACCAGGGGCCGGCGCCGGCCGGGGCGTAACCGGCTCCCATCCAGGGGTCGAGTGGTCGGCCGCTGGCCCGGCTGCCCTGGGCGCGACCGGCCGGCAGGTCGTCGTCGCGGGTGACGATGACGGTGGCGGTCATGCCGAGCGGCCGTAGCAGCCGTGCGTGCAGCAGCTCGGGGTACGGGACGCCGGCCTTCGCGGCGAGCGCGTGGCCGAGCACGGACGGCCCGAGGTTGGAGTAGTGGACCTCGCCGCGCCCGTCGTCGGGGCTGACCCGGTTGGCGGCGCTGCGTATGGTGTCGACGCCCTGCCCGGCGTACGGGTTGCCGCCGGAGACGTTGGCCCAGAGGATGCGTGCCCAGCCCAGTACGGAGGTCGGGGCGAGTCGGGGCAGGCCGGCGCGGTGGCTGGCCAACTCGGCGAGCGTGCTGTCGCTGGCCGGGCCGGTCACCTGGGGCCAGGTGGCGCCGAGCCGGTCGTCGGGGTCGACGACGCCGGCGGCGACCTGGTCGGCGAGGAGCATGCCGGTGAGCGCCTTGGTGATCGAGCCGATCTCGAACGGAGTGCCGGGCTCGACGGGCCGACCGGCGAGGTCCCGGTCGCCCAGGCCGGCGGTGCGGATCCGGCCGTCCTCGAACAGGGCGACGGCGAGCCCGCGGTGCCCCGACGGGTCGGGCGTGACCGACCGTGTGGCGGCGGCCAGGTTCGGATCGCCGGTGGTGTGCGCGCCGAGTCGGGGCACCCGAGGCATCAGCGCCACCCCGACCAGGCCGGCGATCAGCGCGACGACGAGGGCGATGACGGTCGTCCGGCGCATGGTGGCTCCTCTGTGGGGGTCGTCGGATGAGCGGCCGAGCCGTGGGGTTTGGTCAGCGGCCAGCGGCGGTGAGGATGGCCAGCAGCGGCACCACGCGTTCGGCCGGGATCGCGTACCGACCTCGGCCGGCGCTGCGCAGCCAACCGGCGGCGGTGATCTGGCGCAGGTGGTGGTGCAGTTGGCCGGTGGTGCCCAACTCCTCGATCTCGGCCAGCTCGCTGGTGCTCTGCCGACCGCCGAGGACCTCCCGCAGCAGCCGCAGCCGCACCGGGTGGGCCAACGCGGAGAGGGCGCTGGCCAGCTCCGTCCAGTCGGCGGCGAGCAGGTCGTCGACGGTGCGGCCGTACTGCCAGTCGTAGTGCTGGTCGGCGACGCGGACGGTGCCGGTGTAGAGGACCGCACCCGGCCCGTCGGGTGGCAGGCGTTGTTTGAGGCCGTCGAGGGCCCAGAAGGCGCCCTCGGGCGCGGGCGGCGTCGGCGGTGCGACGGCGAGACGTTCGCTCAGCGCGGCAACCTGTGCCTCCAGCGCGGCGAGCCGATCTTCCACAGTGCTCACACGTCGATATTACGAACATACGTAGTTACGTGCAAGTGCCGAACGAGGTGCCGCCGGGGACGCCGGGACCGGCGCGTCCGGCCCTGCCGGCGCAGCCGAGCGGTCGACAATGACCTGACCGACCCAGGGAGCGCCGATGAACCGACCTGTCGTGGTGGGCGTGGACGGATCGCCGTCCAGCCTCGTCGCCGCCGAGCACGCGGCGCGGGCCGCACTGCTCCGGTCCCGACCGCTGCTCCTGGTGCACGGCTACCTGCATCCGTTCGGCTACGGCGTGCCGCTCAACCCGTACGACCTCGGGGTGCCGGTGCCCTCCGAGGAGGCGCAGAAGATGTTGGAGCGCACGGCGGCCGAGCTGACCGGGCGGTGGCCCGGCCTCGCCGTCGAGGTGCGTCAGGTAGCCGGCGGTCCGGGAGCCACCATGGTCGAGGAGTCCCGCCGGGCGGAGCTGGTCGTGGTGGGCAGCCGTGGCCTGGGCGGGTTCGCCGGGCTGCTGCTCGGCTCGGTCGGCGCGCAGGTGGCCGCGCACGCGCACTGCCCGGTGCTGGTGGTCCGCCCGGACGAGCAGCCGATCCCGGTGGACGGCCCGGTGCTGGTCGGCGTCGACGGATCCGAGTCGTCAGGACTCGCCGTGGGCCTCGGCGCCGACGAGGCGGCGCTGCGGGACGTGCCGCTGGTGCTGGTGCACGTCAGTCCGCCGGACGGGGACCGGACGGTGCCGGAGGAGATCGAGGAGTCGCAGGCCGCGTACCAGGCCGATGCGGTGCGGCTCCTGGCCGACGCCTCCAGCGTGGTGCGCGCCGAGCACCCCGGCCTGGTGGTGCGGGAGCATCCGGTCCGGGCGACCGGCGCGGCCCAGGGGCTCATCGAGGCCAGCGGCGCGGCGTCGCTGCTGGTCGTGGGCACCCGGGGCCGGGCCGGGTTCGCCGGGCTGCTGCTCGGGTCGGTCAGTCAGGCGGTGATCCAGCACGCGCACTGCCCGGTGCTGGTCGCCCACCCGGTCAGCTGACCGGCGCGCCGTCACCTCGGCCGAGCATCTGCAGGAAGTCGGTGGTGAGGGCGAACGGGTCGGCCGGCCCGGTGGCGGGTGGCCGGTGGTCGATCTGGTCGGCCAGCTCCCCGGCGGCGCGCCGGATCCGACCGCGCAACGCGCCGTCGGCGGTGCCGTCGGACCAGTCCTCCGGGGCGGCGAAGACCGCGGTCGGGACCACCACCGACCGGAGGTAGGCGAACATCGGGCGGACGGCGTGCTCCAGGGCGAGGGAGTGCCGGGCGGTGCCGCCGGTGGCGCCGATCAGCACCGGCCGGTCGACGAGCGACTCGGAATCCAGCACGTCGAAGAAGGACTTGAACAGCCCGTTGTACGAGGCGCTGAAGATCGGGGTGACGGCGATGAGCCCGTCCGCCCCGGTCACCGTGTCGATGACCTCGCGCAACGCTGCCGGTGCGAATCCGGTGAGCATGTTGTTGACCACGTCGTGGGCGTACTCCCGCAGGTCGACGACGTGCACCTGCACTTCGGAGCCGCGCCGGACCAACTCGTCGCGGGTGGCCGCGGCGAGCTGGTCGGCGAGCAGCCGGGTCGACGAGGGCTGGCTCAGCCCCGCCGAGACCACGGCCAGGGTGCGTCGGGTCATCGGGTCGCCCCCTCCGGGGCCTTGCCGGTCACGTCGTCGACGGCGTGCACGGTGCTGTCCTTGGCGCCTCCGGCCGCGGCGACCAGCGAGGCGTGCGTCGGCGCGGCCGGCACGTGCGCCGGACGCAGCGCGGCGAACTCCTTGCGCAGCACCGGCACGACCTCCTCGCCGAGCAGGTCGAGCTGCTCCAGCACGGTCTTGAGCGGCAGACCCGCGTGGTCCATCAGGAACAGCTGCCGCTGGTAGTCACCGACGTACTCCCGGAAGCCGAGCGTGCGGTCGATGACCTGCTGTGGGCTGCCCACGGTCAGTGGGGTCTCCCGGGTGAACTCCTCCAGCGACGGCCCGTGACCGTAGACCGGGGCGTTGTCGAAGTAGGGCCGGAACTCCCGGACCGCGTCCTGCGAGTTGCGGCGCATGAAGACCTGCCCGCCGAGGCCGACGATCGCCTGGTCGGCGGAGCCGTGGCCGTAGTGCGCGTAGCGCTGGCGGTACAGCCCGACCATCCGCTGGGTGTGCTCCTTGGGCCAGAAGATGTGGTTGGCGAAGAAGCCGTCGCCGTAGTACGCGGCCTGCTCGGCGATCTCCGGGCTGCGGATCGAGCCGTGCCAGACGAACGGGGGCACGCCGTCGAGCGGTCGCGGCGTCGAGGTGAACGACTGCAACGGGGTGCGGTGCTTGCCCTTCCAGTCGACCACGTCCTCGCGCCACAGCCGGTGCAGCAGGTCGTAGTTCTCGATGGCCAGGGGGATGCCGGCGCGGATGTCCTTGCCGAACCACGGATAGACCGGGCCGGTGTTGCCGCGGCCCATCATGAGGTCCACCCGGCCGTCGGACAGGTGCTGGAGCATCGCGTAGTCCTCGGCGATCTTCACCGGGTCGTTGGTGGTGATCAGCGTGGTGGCGGTGGACAGCAGCAGCCGCTCGGTGCGCGCCGCGATGTGGCCGAGCATGGTGGTCGGTGACGACGGCACGAACGGCGGGTTGTGGTGCTCGCCGGTGGCGAAGACGTCCAGGCCGACCTCCTCGGCCTTCAACGCGATCGCGACCATCGCCTTGATCCGCTCATGCTCGGTCGGCTCCCGACCGGTGGTCGGATCGACCGTGACGTCACCGACGGTGAAGATTCCGAACTGCATGACCAGCTCCTCGCGTGTCAACCGGGTGCCGTCGTGGTACCCGGACGCAGCTCTCAACTTATTTGACGACGCAACTATTCCGTCGGCGGGACGCCTCGCAGTGGCGCCGGTCACGCCTCACAACACGACATCCGGATCGAAACCTCCCCTCGGTGTCGGCTCGGTCAGCCGCCCGCCACCGACGGCAACACCTGCACCTGCGCGCCGTCCTTGACCGGGGTCTCCAGACCACCGGAGTGCCGGCAGTCCTCCCCGTCGACGAAGACGTTGACGTAACGGCGCAGCTCGCCGCGCTCGTCGCGGATGCGCCGGGCCAGCCGGGGATGCGCGACGGCCATCTCGTCGAGGACCGCCCGCAGCGTCCCGGCGGCCGTGACGTTCAGCCGACTCGCGCCCCCGGCCTCGCCACGCAGCGGGCCGGGCAGCAGCACGGTGACCACGCTCAGACCTCCGCGGCGCGAACGCAGAGCACGTCGGGCAGGTGTGCCGCGACAGTCGACCAGGAGTCGCCCTCGTCGCGGCTGGCGAAGACCGAGCCGGACCGGGTGCCGAAGTAGACGCCACCGGGCGTGGCGTCGTCGGCGCACATCGCGTCCCGCAGCACCGCCGGATAGAACGGCCCCTCGGGCAGCCCGACCGACAGCGGCTCCCATTTGCCGCCCGCGTCGGCGGACCGGAACACCCGGCAGCGGTGATCGGTCGGGAACCGCTCGCCGTCGGCCACCAACGGGAAGGTCCACACCGTGCCGCCGCGCCCGGGGTGGGCCACCATCGGGAAGCCGAAGTCGCTGGGCAGCCCGTCGGCGATCGAGGACCAGGTGCGGCCGTCGTCGTCGGAGCGGTAGACACCGTGGTGGTTCTGCGCGTACAGCCGCTCGGGGTTGCCGGCGTCCCGGGCGACCTTGTGCACGCACTGACCGAACTCCGGCCACTCGTCGGGCATGAAGTAGGCGCGGATGCCGGTGTTGCCCGGCGCCCAACTCACCCCGGCGTCCTCCGAGCGGTAGACCCCGCCGGTGGACATGGCGACCAGCAACCGAGCCGGGTCACGCGGGTGGGGCAGCACGGTGTGCACGGCCTGACCACCGAAGCCGGCCTCCCACTGAGGGCGGTGCGGGTGGTCCCAGAGGGAACGGACCAGCTCGAAGCTGCGGCCACCGTCGGTGGATCTGAACAGCGCCGAGGGCTCGGTGCCGGCCCAGACCACGTCCGGCTCGTCGGGGCCGGCCGGCATCAACTGCCAGACCCGCCCGAGCGAGACGCCGGTGTCGGCCGGGAACGCGACAGGCGCCTGGTCGGGCTCGTCCCAGGAGGCGCCGAGGTCGTCACTGGTGGCGACACTGGGGCCGAAGTGTGAGCTGGTCATGCCGGCGAGCAGCCGCGGGGTGGAACGACGGGTGTCGACAGCGACCGCGTAGACACCTGTCATCGGAAAGTGCGGACCGGTGATCTCCCAACTGCGCCGGTCGTCGGTGCTGGTGGCGAGGAACAATCCCTTGGCTGTGCCGATCGCGAGCAGCGTTGTCATGACGTCCTCCAAACCGTCGGTGAGCAGGTCCGGTGATTATGGCCACACCCGCCGACAGACTTCGCCGCACACACGCCGGACGGCGCGCTCAGCGCCGGATGCGGGGCACGTGCCGGCGGTACGCGCTGACCGTGGGATCGCCGTCGAGCCAGAACCGCCAGGGCAGGTCGTGCGCGCCGGTCACGCCGACCCGTGGACCCGCCACCACCGCCTCCGGTGGCACCGGCCGGGCCGGGGGCCGCAGGCGGACCGGGCCGTCGCCGAGCAGGTACGCCCCGTACGCCTCGCGGTCGATGCCGAGCGCGGAGCAGAGCCGGGCGGGACCGCGGGCCAGGTCCACGTCCCGCCGGATGGCCGGCCGGCGCTCCCGTGCCGTGGCCAGCCCGTCGACCACCTCACCGGCGCGCAGCAGCACGGCGGAGGCCTCCCCCTCAACCCCGGTGACCACGTTGACGCACCAGTGCATCCCGTAGGTGAAGTAGACGTAGGCGTACCCGGCGGGGCCGAACATCACGGCGTTGCGCGGGGTGCGACCCCGATGGGCGTGCGACGCCGGGTCACCGCCACTTCCCGCGTACGCCTCGACCTCGGTGATCCGGACGGTGACTCCGCCGGCGTGCAGCCGGCAGCCCAGCAGCCCGCTCGCCGCCGGCAGCACTGGACCGGCAAGTAGGTCCGCCAGCGCCGCCAGGTCGGCGGCGGTGCTCCGGTCACCGGACGACAGGGCCATGTCCCCGACGGTACCCATCCCGCCGCCCCGGCACCCGGCCGGGACGCAGACCTCCCGGCACCGGCCCGAACAGGACTCACGTCGCACATCAGACAGCCGGCCGGACAGTGAAACCCGACCGCCGGCTCGGGAGTGTTCCCGATGTCGTCGCAGGGAGCGACGACACACGGGAGGAGTCACCATGACCGTACGGAGCATCCGGCGACCACTGATCGCCACCGGCCTCGTCGCGGCGGCCGCGACCCTGGCCTTCACCCCGTCGGCCAGCGCGAGTGTTCCGTTGCGGGCCGCGGCGCAGGCCGACAACGCGGCGCTGCCCACGATCGCGGTCGGCGCCACGGGCAAGATCGAGGCGAAGGGCGCGGCGGCGATCGTGCCGGTCACCGTGACCTGCTCGAAGGCCCTCGAGTTCGACGTCACGGTCAAGGTCGCGCAGGCGGTCGGCCAGACGATGCGCGCGGGCACGACGGTTCGGCGGGTCACCTGCGCGGAGGGCACGCAGCAGGTGCGGATCGCGGTGATCCCGGTCGAGCGTCCGTTCGCGGCGGGCGTCGCGTTCGGCGTGGTGAACGCGAGCCCCTGTGACCCGTACTGCACACCCATCGTCGACGAGCGCCAGTTCAACCTGGCGCTCTGAGGCATCGCCTGGCGGCACGGCAGGTCCGTGCCGCCAGGCTTCAACATCTCGTTGACAATCAAGCGTTCATAAGGTGTGCTCGGGGTATGACGACCGAGGACATCTTCACCGCGCCGGACCCGGGCCGGGCCCGCGCCCACCGGACGTACGAGGCGTTGCAGCGGATCAGCGAGCGGCACGCCAGCACCGACACCCAGCGGGGCCGTTGGGCCCACCCGTACGTGCTCGACCCGTGGGAGGCGGTCGCCCTGGTCACCGCGCTCGCCGCCGGTGGGGCCGAGCGCGAGCCCGCGGAGGAGCCGATCGACTCGGCCGACCTCACCGCCGCGTTGACCCTGCTGCCACACGTCCGCGCCGAGCTGGACGCCCTGGAGGCCGGGCTGTTGACGCTGGCCCGTGACCGGGGGCTGACCTGGCAGGCGATCGCGTACGGGCTGGGGCTGGGCAGCGCGCAGGCCGCCCGACAGCGCTACGAGCGGGTCGCCGCCCGGTCGTCCGAGCAGACCACCTGATCCGGCGCGCCCCGAGCCGACACCCGGATCGGCACGCCGCGCGTGCGACGGCTGTCGGGCGGGCACACTGTGCGCACGACGAGGAGGCACCCATGGAGCGCGCGGAGATGCTGGCGTACTGCCTGGCCAAGCCGGGAGCGTGGCTGGACCAACCGTGGGAGGGCGACGAGGTGGTGAAGGTGGGCGGCCGGATCTTCGCGTTCCTCGGCAGCGACGGGGGCAAACCGACTGTCGGCATCAAGTGCGGGCCGACCCGCGAGGTGGCCGACGAGTGGCTGCACCGGCACCCCGACGACGCCAGCGTGATGGCCTACATCGGCCGGTCCGGGTGGAACACGCTGCGCCTGGACGGCGGGATCGACGACGAGGAGCTGACCGAGGCTGTCGACTCGTCGTACGACATGGTGGTGGCCAAACTCCCCAAGCGGGAGCGCCCGACGGCCTGAACCGCCGCGGCGCCGGCGGCCAGCGCCGACGCCACGGCACAGCTCAGCGCGGAACGACCCGCTCGGTGGCCCACTCCCGCCAGCCGGCCAGCCGGTCCGCCGCGTCGGCGAGCTGGTCGGCGACCGGGCCGGGGCCTGTGGAACCGGGGGTGGTCCGGGCGGCGAGAGCCGAACGGACCGAGAGCACGTCGCGCACCGACGGGTCGAGGTGCCCGCTGATCGTGGCCAGGTCGTCGTCGGAGACGTCGTTGAGCTCGCACTCCCGTGCCGCGCAGAGCGCCACCAGCTGACCGGTGATCTCGTGCGCGTCGCGGAACGGCACGTTGCGCCGGACCAGCCAGTCGGCGACCTCGGTGGCGAGGGAGAAGCCGACCGGGGCGGCGGCGACGAGGCGGTCCACCCGGACCGTCATCGTGGAGATCATCCCCCCTAGGGCCGGGAGCAGCAGCTCCAGGGTGTCGACCGCGTCGAAGGCCGGCTCCTTGTCCTCCTGCATGTCCCGGTCGTAGGTCATCGGCAGGCCCTTGAGCATGGTGAGCACTGTCATCAGGCCGCCGACCAGACGCCCGGACTTGCCCCGGGCCAGCTCGGCGATGTCCGCGTTCTTCTTCTGCGGCATGATCGACGAGCCGGTGGCGAACGAGTCGTCCAGCTCCACCCAGCCGAACTCGTGCGACGTCCAGAGCACCACCTCCTCGCCGAGGCGGGACAGGTGCACCCCGATCAGGGCGGTGGTGAAGAGGAACTCGGCCACGAAGTCCCGGTCGGCGACGGCGTCCATCGAGTTGGCGAACGACGTACGGAAGCCCAGCTCCTTGGCCACTGCCACCGGGTCCAGTGGGAGCCCGGAACCGGCCAGGGCGCCCGCGCCGAGCGGGCTGATCGCCGCCCGGTGGTCCCAGTCGCGCAGCCGCTCCAGATCGCGCAGCAGCGGCTGCACGTGGGCCAGCAGCCAGTGCCCGAAGGTGACCGGCTGGGCGTGCTGGAGGTGCGTCATGCCCGGCGCGGCGGTGTCGATGTGCCGCTCGGCCTGCTCGACGAGCGCCTCCGCCAGCTCGACCAGGCGGCTGGCCACGCCCCGGGCGTGGTCGCGCAGGTAGAGCCGCAGGTCGGTGGCGACCTGGTCGTTGCGCGACCGGCCGGCGCGCAGCTTGCCACCGAGGCTGCCGAGGCGCTCCAGCAGACCACGCTCCAGCGCGGTGTGCACGTCCTCGTCGTCGATGGTGGGGCGGAACGTTCCGGAGGCGCAGGCAGCCTCCAGATCGTCCAGCGCGGCCAGCATCCGGCCCAGCTCCTCGGGATCGAGCAGGCCGGCGCCGGCGAGGACCCGGGCGTGCGCCCGGGAACCGGCGATGTCGTACGGGGCCAGGCGCCAGTCGAACTGCACGCTCACCGACAGTCGGGCGAGCGCCTCGGCGGGGCCACCCGCGAACCGGCCACCCCAGAGGCTCGTCCGGTTGGTGGCGGCGCTGTTCTCGGTCAGGCTCTTGTCGTCCACGTCGCCCATCATTGCTCTGGTTGCCTTTCGCTCGCGACTGCGGGGCGCACTCGCCGCGCTCGCTCGGTCTTCGCGCTCACACGTGTCACCGTCCGCCACCGCCCAGCCGGGCGTCCCGGGCGGCGGCCATCCGACTCGGCAGCCCCCAGAGCTGCACGAAACCCTTCGCCAGGGACTGGTCGAAGGTGTCGCCGCTGTCGTAGGTGGCCATCCCGAAGTCGTAGAGGCTCGCCTCGGAGCGCCGGCCGGTCACCGTGGCCCGGCCGCCGTGCAGGACCATCCGTACCTCGCCGCTCACGTGCCGCTGCGCGTCGTCGATGAACGCGTCCAGCGAGTCCTTCAGCGGCGAGAACCACAGCCCGTCGTAGACGAGCTCGCCCCAGCGTTGGTCGACGCCCTTCTTGAACCGGGCCAGGTCGCGCTCGACGGTCACCGCCTCCAACTCCTGGTGGGCGGTGATCAGCGCGATCGCGCCGGGCGCCTCGTACACCTCACGGCTCTTGATGCCGACCAGGCGGTCCTCGACCATGTCGAGCCGGCCCACGCCCTGGGCGCCGGCGCGTCGGTTGAGCTCCAGGATCGCCTGGTACGGGGTGACCGTCTCACCGTCGATCGCCACCGGCACGCCGCCGTCGAAGGTGATCACCACCTCGTCGGGGTCGCGGTCCTGGGTCGGGTCGGAGGTGTACGAGTAGAGGTCCTCGACGGGGGCGTGCCAGATGTCCTCCAGGAAGCCGGTCTCCACCGCGCGTCCCCACAGGTTCTGGTCGATGGAGTACGGGGACCTGGCCGACACGTCGATCGGCAGCCCCTTCTCCTCGGCGAAGGCGATCGCCTTGTCCCGGGTCCAGGCGTAGTCCCGGGCCGGCGCGATGATCTTCAGGTCGGGGGCGAGCGCGTTGAGGCCCACCTCGAACCGGACCTGGTCGTTGCCCTTGCCGGTGCAGCCGTGCGACACGATCGTGCCGCCGTGCCTGCGCGCCGCGCTCACCAGGTGCTTGACGATCAGCGGCCGGGACAGCGCCGACACCAGCGGGTAGCGGTCCATGTAGAGGGCGTTGGCCCGGATCGCCGGCAGGCAGTAGTCGGCGGCGAACTCGTCACGCGCGTCCACCACCTCGGACTCGGCGGCGCCGCAGTCCAGAGCCCGCTGCCGGATGGCGTCGAGGTCCTCACCGCCCTGCCCGACGTCGACCGCGACCGCGATCACCTCGGCGCCGGTCTGCTCGGCCAGGTACGGAATGGCGACGGAGGTGTCCAACCCCCCGGAGTACGCGAGCACGACCCGCTCGGTCATGACGTGGTGTTCCCTTCACCTGTGTCGTCCCGGCGGGCCCAGCCGGCGAGCGTTTCCCCGAGTGCCGCCCCGCCGACGGCCTCTCGGGCCACGACGAGGATGGTGTCGTCGCCGGCGATGGTGCCGACGATCTCGGGCAGGCCCGCTCGGTCCAACGCGCTGGCCAGGTACTGGGCTGCACCCGGCGGTGTCCGCAGCACGGCGATGTTGCCACTGGAGTCGACACCGTTGAGCAGTTCGCGCAGCAGCCGTACCAGCCGGGCCGGCGCGGCCTCGGCGTCGCGCAGCGGCCGCTGCCCGTCCTCGGGGATCAGGTAGACGGCCGGACCGTCGCCACCGCGCACCTTCACCGCGCCCAGCTCCTCCAGGTCCCGCGAGAGGGTGGCCTGCGTGACGCCCACGCCGTCGGCGGCGAGCAGGTCGGCCAGCTCGGTCTGCGACCGGATCGCCCCGTCGCGGATCAGCTCCACGATCCGGGCGTGCCGGGCCGCGCGGGTCAGCGGCGCGGTCATCGCGGCCCGCCGGTGGCGATCTCGGCTGTCTCGGCGCCCACGGTCGCGGCGCCCACCGTCGCGGGGTCCACCGTCGCGGGGTCCAGCAGGAACGTCAGCAGCGCCTTCTGGGCGTGCAGCCGGTTCTCCGCCTGGTCGAAGACCGCGCTCTGCGGGCCGTCGAGCACCTCGTCGGTGATCTCCTCGCCGCGGTGTGCGGGCAGGCAGTGCAGCACGATGGCGTCGGGTGCGGCCTGGCCGAGCAGTTCCTTGTTGACCTGGTACGGCAGGAACGGGGTGATCCGGTCCAGGCCGTCGGACTCCTGCCCCATCGACGTCCAGGTGTCGGTGGCCAGCACGTCCGCGTCGCGTACCGCCTGGGCCGGGTCGGTCAGCACCCGCACCGACCCGCCGGTCTGCACGGCGATCTGGGCCGCCCGCTCCACCACTGCCGCGTCCGGGGCGAACCCGGCCGGGCCGGCGATCCGGACGTGCATCCCGGCCGTCGCCCCGGCCAGCAGGTACGACTGCGCCATGTTGTTCGCGCCGTCCCCCACGTACGCCAGGGTGCGCCCGGCCGTGCCACCGCACCGCTCCCGGATGGTGAGCAGGTCGGCGAGCAGCTGGCACGGGTGAAAGCCGTCGGTGAGCGCGTTGACCACCGGCACGCTGGAGCCCGCCGCCACCTCGGCGATCCGCTCGTCCCCGTGGGTCCGCAGCACGATGGCCGCGACGTAGCGCGACAGCACGCGCCCCGCGTCCGCGAGCGACTCGCCGCGGCCGAAGTGGGTGACCTGCGTGTCCACGACGAGGGGGTGCCCGCCCAGCTCGGCGATACCGGCGTCGAACGAGATCCTGGTCCGCAGGCTCTGCTTGTCGAAGAGCACCGCCACCGAGCGGGGGCCCACCAGCGGCCGGTGGCCGAACCGGTCCGCCTTCATCCGCGCGGCCAGGTCGAGGACCGTGGACTGCTCGGCGGGCGAGAGGTCGTCGTCACGCAGGAAGTGCCGGGTCATCGAGTCGTTCCCGTCGTGGTGGTCAGGGTGGCTGGTGCGATCTGCGCGCCGGCGGCGGCCGGCGCGGTCGCGTCCAGTGCGGCGGGCAGCGCCGCGAGGAAGGCGTCCGCCTGGGCGGCGGTGAGGATCAGCGGCGGAGCCAGCCGCAGCGCACCCGGCTGCACCGGGTTGACCAGGAAGCCGGCCTCCCGCAGGGCCTCGGCCAGCACCGGCGCCACCGGCGCGGTGAGCGCCACGCCGAGCAGTAGCCCGGCACCGCGCACTTCGGCGATCAGCGGGTGATCCAGCGCCTCGATGCCGCGACGCAGCCGCTCGCCGACCCGCTTGACGTTGTCGAGCAGGCCCTCGTTGGCGATGGTCGCCACCACGGCGAGCGCTGCCGCGCAGCTGACCGGGTTGCCGCCGAACGTGGTGCCGTGCGAGCCGGGGGTGAGCAGTTCCGCAGCCCTGCCGAAGGCCAGCGTGGCGCCGATGGGCAGCCCGCCACCGAGCCCTTTGGCCAGGGTGACCACGTCCGGCTCCACGCCCTCGGCCTGGTGCGCGAACCAGTGCCCGGTGCGCCCGATGCCGGTCTGCACCTCGTCGAGGACCAGCAGCGCCCCGTGCCGGGCGGTGATCCGGCGCGCCGCGGTGAGGTAACCGGGCGGCGGGACGAGGACGCCGTTCTCACCCTGGATGGGTTCCAGGATCACCATGGCGGTGGCGTCGGAGACTGCCGCGTCGAGGGCTGCCACATCGCCGTAGTCGACGTGGGTCACCTCGCCGGGCAGCGGCCGGAACGGGTCGGCCTTCGCCGGTTGGCCGGTCAACGCGAGGGCACCCATGGTGCGGCCGTGGAAGCCGCCCCTGGTCGCCACCACGTGGGTGCGGCCGGTGCGCCGGGAGAGCTTGAACGCCGCCTCGTTCGCCTCCGCGCCCGAATTGGCGAAGAAGACCCGGCCGGGTCGGCCGGCGAGCGCCAACAGCAGCTCGGCGAGGGCGACCGGCGGCTCGGCCACATAGAGGTTGGAGACGTGCCCGAGGGTCGCGACCTGCTTCGACACCGCCGCCACCACCGCCGGATGGGCGTGACCGAGGGCGTTGACAGCGATGCCGCCCACCAGGTCGAGGTACTCCCGACCGGCGTCGTCGACCACGACGGCACCGGCGCCGGAGACCAACGCCAACGGCGGTGTGCCGTAGTTGTCCATCATGGACTGCTTCCACCGCTGCGCCAACGTGCTCATGTCGCGTCCGTCCCGTCTCCCGGCACCACCATCGTTCCGAACCCTTCCGAGGTGAACACCTCAAGCAACGTCGAGTGCGCCACCCGCCCGTCGACGACGTGCGCGGCGGGCACTCCCCCACGCACCGCCCGCAGGCAGGCTTCCATCTTCGGCACCATCCCCGACTCGAGGCTGGGCAGCAGCTTGGCCAGGTCGTCCGCGGTGATCTCGGAGATCAGGCTCGTGGTGTCCGGCCAGTCGGCGTACAGACCGGCCACGTCGGTGAGCACTACCAGCTTGCGGGCCTGCAACGCGATGGCCAGCGCCGCGGCGGCGGTGTCCGCGTTGAGGTTGTGCAGCACCCCCTCCACGTCCGGAGCCACCGTGGAGATCACCGGAATCCGACCGGCCTCGATCAGGTCGGTCACCGCTGACACGTCGACCGACTCGACGTCGCCGACCTGGCCCACGTCGACGGGCAACCCGTCCACGTACGCCGGACGTCGCACCGCAGTGAACAGCCGGGCGTCCTCGCCGGAGAGGCCGACGGCGTACGGACCGTGCGAGTTGATCAGACCCACCAGTTCCCGGCCCACCTGACCGACAAGCACCATCCGGACCACGTCCATCGCCTCGGCGGTGGTCACCCGCAGACCACCCCGGAACTCGCTGGTGATGCCGAGACGCCCCAGCATCGCGGAGATCTGCGGCCCACCGCCGTGCACCACCACGGGCTTCAGGCCGGCGTAGCGCAGGAAGACCATGTCGGCCGCGAACGCCCGTTGCAACTCGGGATCGGTCATCGCGTTGCCGCCGTACTTCACCACGACCGTCGAGCCGGAGAAGCGCGCCAGCCAGGGCAGCGCCTCGATCAGCGTCTCCGCCTTGACCTGAGCGCGAGCCAGGTCGCTGGTGAGATTCACCCGTGCCGGCCTTTCGTTCGCGACTGCGGGACTCCGCTGCGCTGCGTTCCGCGCGCTCATGTGGAATACGCCGAGTTCTCGTGGACATACGCGTGGGACAGGTCGTTGGTCCAGATCGTGGCGGCCGCCGTGCCCGCGTGCAGGTCGATCCGGATGGTCACGTCCCGCCCGGTCAGATCGACCTTCGAGCGGTCCTCGGCGGCAGCCCCGCCCCGGCACACCCACACCCCGTTGACCGCCACGTCCACCTCGTCCGGCTCGAACGCGGCGGCGGTGGTGCCGACGGCGGCGAGGATCCGACCCCAGTTGGGGTCGTTGCCGAACAGCGCCGTCTTGACCAGGTTGTTGCGGGCCACCGTTCGGCCCACCTCGACCGCCTCGTCCTCGTCCGCCGCGCCGACCACGTCGATGGCGACCTGCTTGGTGGCGCCCTCGGCGTCGGCCACCAACTGCTGGGCCAGGTCGTGACAGGCCGCGGTGACGGCGGCGGCCAGCTCGGCCGGCGTCGGCTCGATGCCGCTCGCGCCGCTGGCCAGCAGCAGCACCGTGTCATTTGTGGACATGCAGCCGTCGGAGTCGACCCGGTCGAAGCTGACCCGGGTGGCCGCCCGCAACGCCTCGTCCAGCGTCGCCGGCCCGGCCACCGCGTCGGTGGTCAGCACGCAGAGCATGGTGGCCATCCCCGGCGCGAGCATCCCGGCGCCCTTGGCCATGCCACCGACCGTCCACCCGCTCCCCCGGGCCACAGTGGTCTTCGGCCGGGTGTCCGTGGTCATGATCGCCTCGGCGGCGGCCGGGCCACCGTCTCGGGACAGCCCGCGGATCGCCGAGCGGACGCCCGGCAGCAGCTTCGGCATCGGCAGCCGCTCACCGATCAGGCCGGTCGAGCAGACCGCGACCTCACCGGCACCGAGGATCAACCGTGGGCTGACCGAGGTCAGCGCTGCGGCGGTGTGCTCGGCGGTGGCGTGCGTGTCCTGAAAACCGGCCGGACCGGTGCAGGCGTTGGCGCCGCCGGAGTTGAGCACCACGGCACGGACCACACCGCCCTGCACTACCTGCTGGGTCCAGAGCACCGGCGCCGCCTTGACCCGGTTGGTGGTGAAGACACCTGCCACTCCGGCGTCCGGGCCGTCGTTGACCACCAGGGCGACGTCCGCGCCGCCGCTGGCCTTGAGGCCGGCGGCCACACCGGCCGCCCGGAACCCCCGAGGGGTGGTGACACTCACGGTGCGGTCCCCCAGATGGAAAGGCCAGTCGTCTCCGGCAGGCCGAGCATCAGGTTGGCGTTCTGGACAGCCTGACCGGCAGCGCCCTTACCCAGGTTGTCCAACGCGCTCAGCACGATCAGACGACCCGAGTCGACGTCGACGGTGGCCTGCAGGTGACAGGAGTTGGAGCCCAGGGTGGCCGCTGTGTGCGGCCAGCGGCCCTCCGGCAGCACGTGCACGAACGGCGCGTCCGCGTATGCCCGCGCCAGCACCTCCTGCGGGTCGACACCGCGCGCCGGCACCGCGGTGACGGTGGCCAGGATGCCACGCGGCATCGGTGCCAGGACCGGGGTGAACGACAGGCCGGTCGCGCCGGTGGCCTGCTTGATCTCCGGGACGTGCTGGTGGGTTCCCACCCGGTACGGCGACAGGTCGCCGAGCACCTCGCTGGCCAACAGGTGCGGCTTGGCCGCCCGGCCGGCGCCGGAGGTGCCGGAGGCGGCGACCACCACCACGTCTGCGGGGCTGGCCGCGCCGTCAGCGATCAGCGGCGCGAGCGCCAGGGTGATCGCAGCGGCGTAGCAGCCGGTGTTCGCGACCCGGGTGGAGTCGGCGATCAGCTCGCGCTGACCGGGCAGCTCGGGCAGGCCGTAGGTCCACTGCCCGGCGTGCGTGCCGCCGTAGTACTGCGCCCACGCGTACGGGTCGGCCAGCCGGTGGTCGGCGCCCAGGTCGACGATCCGCACCTCGGCCGGCAGTTGGGCCGCGAGGGCCGCCGACTGGCCGTGCGGCAGGGCCAGGAAGACCAGGTCCGAGTCGGCCAGGATCGTCGGGGCAGTCTCGCCGAGCACCAGATCGAGCCCGGTGAGCTGCGGGTGCACCGCGTCGACGCGGTGCCCGGCCTGGCTGTGCGCGGTGGCGGCGACCAGGTCGAACTCCGGGTGCCCGGCGATCAGGCGCAGCAGCTCACCCCCGGCGTACCCGCTCGCTCCGGCGACCGCGACTCGGATCCCCATACCCACCTCCGCATGACTATGCAGCGAAGATTAACAAGCGCGACTCAGGAGTGCAAGTTCATGCAGCCCAGTGCATGGTAATGAATAGGGGATCGCCTTGCCCACGCGCTGGGTGTCCTCGGCCGGAGCATCCCGGCCGAGGACACCCCTTGTCAGTTCACCCGCTCGGACAGCCCGTGCTGACGCTCATACGTCCTCAGGGCCGCATCCCAGGCCTCCGTGTATTCACTCGGCCCCATACCAAGATCGCCATGTCCACGCACCGCCTCACGGAGCAGTTTGACAAGCTCGGGAACGGTTTCCCGACGTTCCTCCACGTACCGGCGGAACACCTCGGCGAACTGCTCACCGGTCAACCGCGCCGCATGCGAGGTCACCGGATCGTCCTCAAGATTCTGCAGCACCGCACACCAGCGACGAGTCAGCTCGTCCGCCTGGGTCGCCCTGATTTTCTGCAGCTCGTGATCACACTCGAGCCTGATCCGATCCTCCCAGTACGGCCGAAGCCGCTCCCGGACCCGCTCGTCCGGGCTGACGCGGACGAGTACACCGAAGTGCGGCACCGTGCCCTCGCGCGGCCAGCGCTGGCCACCGAGACGGTCGTTCAGCGCACGCTCGAGATCATGCGAGCGGTGAGGTTCGTGCTCGCGTGCCAGATCTACTGCCCGTTCCCGGACAATCCCGGCAGCCCACCCCAGGTAGCGTTCGGCGCGGAGCCGAAGCTCCTCGTAGACCATGTTCTGCGCGGTCCAGTTGTAGACGACGTGCAGCCGGAAGTCGAACGCGTCTCCCTTGGCCGGCACCAGGATCGGCACCGGTACCTCCTGACGGAACGTCGCCGTGGTGGGGACGACTGGCAGGGGCGGGGGCGGAGGAAGGGGGAGCTCAGCTGGAGGAAAGAGCACATGCCACCAACGACGACGTTCCACCTGCCTGGGTACTGATGGTCTGGTGCCCGGACCGCCAGCGGGGTTCATGATCATCGCGTCTCCTCGTCGATCAGTCGTTCTACGTCGTCAAGCAGGTCGTTGTGGGGCAGCACGGGACGCCATACGTGGCGGAGCTGATGGTCCAGGCGATGACGCAGTGCGGGCTGTCCGGCGATCACCTGGCGCACGAGTTCGAGACAGTGACTGGCAACGGCCGGCTGCCGGTCCGCCCGGTCCAACCAGAAGCCGAGGGTCCGCCACGAGCGGTAGGCCGTCCGCGGCAGGCTGAGAGCGGTTGCCCAGAGCATGGCCAGGTCGGCCAGGCGGATCGTTTGCTTGTCGACCAGGTACAGCAGCTCCGGCCAGTGCTCTCTGGGCGCTTCCGCCCAGCGGTCCGCGAGGACCCGCAGGGTCCGCGCGGCGTGGAGTTGCACCTCAGGATCGGCGGACGTGGTCCAGTCCACCAGCGCCGGCACGAGATTCGCCGCGTGACCGTTTCGGTACACCTCGACCAGACCTCGCACGACGGAGTTGTTGCGCCGCTGCATCCGGGCATGTGCCACCTGACGCAACTGCACCAACGCCGTCTCCGGCCAGAGTCGGGCTAGTCCGATGCTGTACGCACGCGCCACGGTGTCCCGTAGATGAGCTGCCGGACCGGCCGCCCAGTGACCCAGCTCAACCTGGACGCGTTGGCGCAACGCGGGCTGCATGGCCATGGCGACCAGCACGATCGCTGCGGCCTGCCGAACCCCTGCCCGCCGCTCTCGGGCCAACTCCCCCACCGTGGCGAGCGCCGCCTGCACGTCGCGGGTCGCCGACCAGCCGATGGCCCCGGCGGCGGCCTGTCGGACCGCCGGAATCTCCCCGCGGATCAGGTCTGCCAGCCAGCCGAGAAGCTGTCCGGGCGACCACCACTCGGTCCACGCGACTTCCAGTAGCACCGACCTGAGTGGCTCCCCGGTCGCCGAGAAGTCGATCCGGCACCCGCCGGACACGTGTGCGTCGTTCAGTCGGGTGACGGCTTGGCTCAGCGTCGATCCCAACAATGCGTCGATCGCCGCACCGCGGAGCGGTGCACCGGTCGATGCCAAGTCCTGGAAGCCGAAACGGGCCAGACGTTGAGCTGCCTGGTGTATCTCGGCCACGGGCTGTCCGGCGAGCACGGCACAGGAGAGGCGGAAGGCCCGCACCTCCTCGATGGTGAACCCGTCGTTCTCCTCTCCACCGCGTCGAACGTCGAGAATCTCGACCGCGCGCTCCCGAAGTTGAAGCGGCAGGAACTGCTCCAGGCGCTCGGCCAGGGCGCCCGCCCTGGGAACGGTCCGAGCAATCGTTGCGACGACGTCGAGGACTTCGCTGGGTCGAGGTTCTCCGGCCAGGTACGCCGACAACAGTGGGTGTTCGACGCAGTCCACGTCCACATACCGGTCCACACAACGCCCGTCGCAGGTGTCCACACACCAGCCGGCGCACTGCCCGACCAGCCGGTGGCGAAGGTGCGCCCGAAACACCTCGACCGCCGGGGCCGCGCGGTGTTCCACGACGTGGCCGATGAAGTCGTGCTTCCGCTGGGAGAAGTCCCCGACCAGGACCATTGTCGAGCCCGAGGTGGTGGCCCTGGCCGCCAGCGCCACGAGTGTGAAGCCGTCGACCTCGCGGAGAACCACCTCGCTCAGCCGAAGCACGTAGCCGTACCCGGCGGCCAACGGTGCCTCCACACCGAGCAGATCGGACAGCTGCTCGGCACCGAGCACGCGGACCCGGTCGAGCCCGTGTCTCCGAGCCACTGCCAGTGTGGCCGAGGTGAACAGGCCACTTCCCGCCGGACCGGAGAGGCACACCAGGTCGTGATGCTGGAGGTGGTGGTCGAGTCTCTGGTCACTCGGCGCGTACGCATAGGTGGTCGCGAGCTCACGGACGCTGGCCTCGACCAGGGTCTCGAACCACACGCGCCCGGCGCCGTCGGATCGGCCCGCCGTGACGTTGACCGTCCCGATGGCGACGGCGCCATGCCCGGTGGCGTTCTGCCCCTGAACCCGAACATCGCCGACATCGATGGTCGAGCCACCCAGGAGGCCCGCCAGGCGACGCAGCACGTCGGCCGGATCGAGGAGATCTTCAGGTTCGTCCGCCACCTCCTCCTCCGGTGGCTCCTCGGATGGTTCCTCCGCCGAGGCCGGCTCGTCCTCCGCAGCGATGGGGCGAGCAGTTGGTGGTCCATCCCCGGTTCCGCGGATCGCACCATCGTCGACGTCGCGGGGAAGGTCACCGCGAGAGGTTCCGTCCGACACGTCGTGCCAGAAATCGTCCACGTCCCGCTCGGCGTCGGTGGGGGTGGGAGCGTACCGACCGGTCATCGGGAGGTGCCTCGCCTCGGGCCGAAGTTCGCGTCACGACCGACCGAGCCGATCGCCGTCGCACCGCTGCCGATTGCGTTCTGCCCCACCACGCGAACGTCACCGGTGCGAATTGGGCCCTGATCGGATGCGTTGTCGGCCGTCTTCTCCTCGGCGCTGTCGATCGGCTCCTTCGCAGCGCCACCAGCGGCTTGCGGTGCGGTCGGCGGGATACCCGGGGTCGTGGCGGCGGTGAGATCCTCGTCCACCACACAGAGCCAGGCGTACTCGCGGAATTCCTTGTCCGGATGGTCCACCTCGATCCGCACAAACCGCTCCGGTCGCATCTCTTCCGGATACTCGGTGACCACGTCCCGGAAGATCTCCGTCGAGACAACGAGCGCCACTCCGGCCTCGGGAAAGGCGGCCAGGGCCTTCTTGACCGGATCGGCCTCGCACAGGCGACAGACGAAGACGACGGCGTTGCCGGGGAAGCCATTCGCACCGTCCAGATGCACCAACCCCTGGTGCACAGCGACCCTGAGTCGGATTCGGGCCACGGGGAGACGGCTGCTGTTGTGGTTGCGCAGCCGCCGGTTCAGCTCCGGCACGAACTTGCCGATGACACGAGACTCGGACACCTCGCGGGGCACGATTGCCAGCTCGCCGTCGCCCGCCTGCTGAGTGGTCCAGGCCACGCGGTCCAGGCCGACAGCGCCAGCGGCCTCGTGCAGCAGCTCTCGAAATTGCCGTTGCGCCTCATACTGCTGCAGGTTGCTCCGTCGGCTGTACCGTTCCATATCCACAGAGATCAACAGTCGCCGCTCGGGATGTTGCATCAAGCTCCCGCCCTTCGTCACCCGGCTCGCCCAACGGGCAAGCACCGCAGGAGCCATCGAACCGTCGGGGACTGATCGGGATCCCGTAGAAGTACGGCATCGTCTCGGGCTGTCGAAAAACGGTCATCCCGTCCTGTTCGGGAGTCAGCTACACACGCGGACGGTGTCCTTGTCCCATGAGGACGAATCTGTTTGAGCTGCTACTAGCCCTCGAATGGTCACCGATGGCTGTGCTGGTGTTGATAGTCGTCCGCCTGCTGGTCGAAATCGCCGTCAGATCAGGGGCATCGCGCTGCGCACAGGAACGGCTACGCTTCGGCAGCTATTGGTGGAGAAGGGGGCTGAGGCCGCAGATGCGACGACCACGCGAGCTATCCGGCGGCGAGTGGCCCTACGGCACGTTCCTGCAACGGCTCGCGCCGCCAGTTCGGATGACGCTACTGGGGTTGGGCGTCCGTCGTCAGGTTCCCGCCGGGCAGATTGTGATCCATGAGGGCATACGGGAGTCTCACCTGGTGCTCCTCGAAGAGGGCCTGACCAAGGTCACCGCCACGCTGCCGGATGGCCGTTCCGCCCTGCTGTCGCTCCGGATCGGTGGTGATCTTGTGGGCGAGATGTCCGCGCTGAACAACGCACCCCGCTCCGCCACCGTCACGACCTGTGGGCCCGCCAGATACAGCGTGATCCAGCCAGACCGGTTCAAGCGGTTCCTGAAGGAACATCCCGACGCCGCCCTCGAACTCGCCGCAATGGTGTCCGACCGGCTGCGCTGGTCCAATCGACGGCGAATCGACTTCACCTCGTACCCGGTGAAACTGCGTGTCGCCCGAGTGGTCGCGGAACTTTGCCGGACCCACGGTCGACAGGGGCCCGACGGCGTCATCATCGACGTCCGGCTCACACAGCCCGATCTGGCCACCATCTGCGGCGCCTCCGAGACCTCCATTCAGAAGGCGCTGCGGGAGCTGCGGACAGAGGGACTGGTTGACACCGATTACCGCCGAATCACCGTCCGCGATCTGCCAAGCCTGCGGAAGCTCGGCAACCTGGACTCCAGCGACAACTGAGGGCCTCCTCCTGCCGTCCGCAGGAGGAGGCCCGTCGACTGCGTCAGGCGCCGCGCAGGGTGGCGCCGAGGCGCTCCGTGGCGACGGCGACCGCAGCGTCCCGTGCCGCGACCGCCTCCTCGACGGTCAGCGTCCGGTCCGGTGCCCGGAACGTGAGCTTGTACGCCAGCGACCGGCGGCCTTCGCCGAGCTGCGCGCCGGAGTACACGTCGAACAGCCGCACGTCCTCCAGCAGCTCACCGGCGCCCGCCTCCAGCGCCCGGCGCACCTGCTCCGCCGGCACCGAGTCGTCCACCACCAGTGCCACGTCGATGAGCGCCGGCGGGAAGCCGGAGACCGTCGGCGCGGGCGTCACCGGGGTCGGCGGCAGCGCGTCGAGGTTCAGCTCCATCGCGCTGGTGCGGCGGGGCAGCTCCAACGCCGCGACCACCACCGGGTGCAGCTCACCGGCGTGTCCGATGACCGAGCCGTCGACCCGCAGCTCGGCGCAGCGGCCCGGGTGCCACGGGGCGTACTCGGCGGCGCGCACCTCGACCAGCTCGTGGGGATCCCGGCGGCGGCCAGCACGTCACGGGCCGCCTCGATCGCGTCCGCCCAGCCGGCCTGTCGACCCGGACCCCACCAGCCGGCCGGGTCCAGGTCGCCGGAGAGCACGGCCGCGACGTGCACCGGCTGCGCCGGCACCACCGCGTCGGCGGCGGCGAACTCCGCATCGGTGGGACGCCGGTCCACGCCCATCGCCGGTGGGCTGCCGGCACCGATGCGCGGGTGGAAGACCGCGCCGATCTCGTAGAGGGCGAGGTCGCGGTGACCGCGGCCCAGGTTGCGCTTGAGGATGCCGAGCAGCGGGCCGAGCAGCGTGGTGCGCAGCAGCGGCTCCTCATCGGACAGCGGGTTGGCGAGCCGCACCGCGGGCCGACGCGCGTCGTCGGCCGGCAGGCCGAGCTGGTCGGCCAGCTCCGGCGACACGAACGGGTGCGCGAGCACCTCCACGTACCCCCGCTCGGCCAGCGACCCGGCGACCGCCCGGCGCCGACGCTGCCGCGGGGTCAGACCGCGGCCCGGAGGCGCGGTCGGCAGCACCGACGGCACCCGGTCGTACCCGTCGAGGCGGACCACCTCCTCGACCAGGTCGGCCGGGTCGGTCAGATCGGGCCGCCAGGTCGGCGGGGTGACACTCAGCACCGTCCCGACGCCGCTGGCCACGCCCACCGCGCCCGGGTCCTCGGACAACCGGTCCGCGCCCTGCGCGACAGTGCAGCCGACCCGCTCCAGCAGGGCGACCACCCGCGCCGGCGGGTACTCGACGCCGACCCGCCGGGTCGGCAGATCCGCCGGAAGGCTGATCGGGGTACGCGGCCGGACGTGGTCGATGTCCAGGATCTCCGCGCTCGGCGTGCCCCCGCCGTGCTCGGTGAGCAGCCGCACGGCACGCTCCAGCGCGACGAGCGCCACTGCCGGGTCGACGCCCCGCTCCCAGCGCTTCGCAGCCTCGCTGAACAGCTTGTGCCGGCGGGCGGTGCGCCCGACCATCGCCGGGTCCCAGTGCGCCGCCTCGAAGAGCACTGTGGTGGTGCCGGCGACGACCTCGCTGGTCTCGCCGCCCATCACCGCGGCCAGGGAGATCGGGCCGGTGTCGTCGCAGATGACCATGTCGTCGGCGGTGAGCACCCGGTGGACGCCGTCGAGAGTGGTCAGCTTCTCCCCCGCGTCGGCGCGACGGACCACGAGCGGCCCGGCGATCCGGTCGGCGTCGAACGCGTGCATCGGCTGGCCCAGCTCCACCATCACGTAGTTGGTGATGTCGACGGGCAACGAGATGCTGCGGATGCCGGCGGTGACGAGCCGCTGCTGCATCCAGGACGGCGTGGGCGCGGTCGGGTCGACGCCGCGGACCAGGCGGGCCGTGAACCTGTCACAGCCGACCGTGTCGCGCACCTCCACCGGGTACGCCGGCGTGTCGGTGCCGCCCGGAGCCGGCGCCAGGGCCGGGTCGCGCAGCGGCACGTCGAACGCGTGCGACAGCTCCCGGGCCAGGCCGCGCAGGCTCAGCGCGTACCCCCGGTCGGGGGTGATCTCCAGATCGAGCACGACGTCGTCGAGGCCGACCACCGGGCGCGCGTCGTCGCCCGGCTTGGCCGTGACGTCCGGCCCGAGCACGATGATGCCGGAGTGGTCGTCACCCAGGCCCAGCTCCTTGGCCGAGCAGATCATGCCCGCCGAGTTGTGCCCGTACGTCTTGCGAGCGCCGATGGCGAAGCCGCCGGGCAGCACACCGCCGGGCAGGATCACCACCACCCGATCGCCAGGGGCGAAGTTACGGGCCCCACAGACGATCTCCTGCGGCTCGCCGGTGCCGTTGGCGGCACCCACGTCGACCCGGCAGAACCGGATCGGCTTCTTGAAGCCGGTGAGCTCCTCGATCTCGCGGACCTCACCGACGACCAGTTGGCCGGTGACGGTCCCGGCCAGGTCCACCACGGACTCGACCTCGATGCCGAGGTCGACCAGGGCCTGCTCCAGGTCACCGGTGGGCAGGTCGGCGGGGAGGTCGACGTACTCTCGCAGCCAACTGACAGAAACTCGCATGACTTCAGACCACCGTTCCCGTGTCTCGTACCCGCATCGCCTACGCCCCGGTCCCGAGCGCGCGGCTGAACCGCACGTCGCCTTCGAAGAGATGGCGGATGTCGCTGACCCCGTGCCGGACCATCAGGGTCCGGTCGATGCCCATGCCGAAGGCGAATCCGGAGTAGACCTCCGGGTCGACGCCGCAGGCGCGCAGCACCCGCGGGTTGACCATGCCGCAGCCACCCCACTCGACCCACTGCGGGCCGTCCCGGTGCTCCGGGAACCACACGTCGAACTCCGCCGACGGCTCGGTGAACGGGAAGTAGTGCGGCCGCCACCGGGTCTTCGCCTCCGGGCCGAACATCGCGCGCGCGAAGTGGTCGAGCGTGCCCCGCAGGTGCGCCATCGTGATGCCCTTGTCGACAACCAGGCCCTCGGCCTGGTGGAACACCGGGCTGTGGGTGGCGTCGATCTCGTCGGTGCGGTAGACGCGGCCCGGCACGATCACGTAGATCGGCGGCTTGCGGCTGAGCATCGTGCGGGTCTGCACCGTCGAGGTGTGCGTCCGTAGCACGAGGCCCGAGCCCTCGGGTGCGATGTGGAACGTGTCCATCAACCCGCGTGCCGGGTGGTCGGCGGGGATGTTCAACGCGTCGAAGTTGACCCACTCCAGGTCGACCTCGGGCCCCTCGGCCACCTCGTAGCCCATCCCCACGAAGAGGTCGCTGATCGACTCCATCAGGGTGCTCAACGGGTGCCGGGCGCCACGCGGACGCCTGTCGTAGGGCAGGGTGACGTCCACCCGCTCCTCGACCAGCACCCGCTCGGCCTGCTCGCGCTCCACCACCTCGGCGCGCTCGGCGTACGCGGACTCGATCGCCCGGCGGGCCTCGTTGACCCGCTTCCCGGCGTCGGACTTCGCGGCCGGCGGCAGCGCGCCGATCTCCCGGCGCGCCAGGGAGACCGGTGACCGGTCACCCAGGTGCACCGAGCGCAGCGCGGTCAGCGCGTCCGGGTCGGCGGCGGCCTCGAACGCCTTCGTGGCGTCCGCGACGGCCTCGGCCAGGGCGGCGGGGTCGAGCAGGGCGACCTGCTTCGGGTCGTACGGATCGTTGCGGTAGCTCATGGCGTACGGGCACTCCCTCACGGCGGCGCCAGCCCTCACCGGGGCGGCTAGGCGAGTCTACGGACGCGCGGCTGTGCCGCAGCCCGCCGGTAGGAGTTGCGCAGGGAGCAGGTCAGGCCCGCCGCCCGCCGACACCGGCGGGCTGGCTAAACGAACGCCGTGTCGCGTTCATGGACGGACGCTCTCCCCTGCTGTCAGTCGCGCCGGAGGCGGATCGCCCTCAGCGCTGCGCTCTCGCTGAAGCGTACAGGCAGACCGCGGCGGCGGCAGCCAGGTTGAGGCTCTCCGCGCGCCCGTACAACGGCACCCGCACCCGGGCGTCGGCGGCGGCGGTCAACTCCTCGGGCAGGCCGTGCGCCTCGGAGCCGAACAACCAGGCGGTGGGCCCGACCAGCCGACCGTAGTCGGTCAGGTCGTCCAGGTCGCTGTCGCCGTACCCGGTGGTGGCGAAGATCGACAGCCCGGCGGCGCGCAGCGCGTCGACCACCGCGACCGGGTCGGTGGCGCGCACCACGTCGACGTGGAAGAGGCTCCCGGCCGAGGCCCGCACACACTTGCCGTTGTACGGGTCGACGGCGTCGCCGGCGAAGACCACCGCACCCGCACCGGCCGCGTCGGCGGTACGCAGCACCGTGCCGGCGTTGCCCGGGTCGCGGATCTCGGCGAGCACCGCCACCAGCCGGGGCGCACCCGCGAGGGCCTGCTCCAACGACACGTCCAGGTGCCGGCAGACGGCCACCAGCCCCTGCGGGGCGACGGTCTCGGCCAACGCCGCGAGGGCGTCGTCGGTCACCTCGGAGACCGGCACGTCGGCGCGGGCCGCCGTGGCGGCCAACTCCGGATACCTGTCGAGCGCGGTGGTCGTACCGAACAGCTCGGTGACCACCCCCGGCCGCGCGAGGGCCTCGCGGACCGCCTGCGGGCCCTCGGCCAGGAAACGGCCGGTGGTGTCGCGGTCCCGGCGGCGTTGCAGGCGGCGGGCGGCGACAACCCTTGGGGTACGCGGGGTGAAGGCCATGGTGTGCGTTCCTCCGACACGATTGAGGCGCCCCCCGGACGGCGGTGCCGACACGGGAGACGCCTCGCTCTGGTGCGTGGGGATCAGGCGGCCTGAGCCGCCGCGCCGCCGGTGCCCTCGGCCGTGACCGCGGCCCGGGCCAGCTCGACGATCGCCGCGAAGGAGGCGGCGTCGTTGACAGCCATGTCGGCCAGGATCTTGCGGTCGACCTCGATGCCGGCCAGACGCAGGCCCTGGATCAGACGGTTGTAGGTCATCCCGTTGGCCCGGGCGCCCGCGTTGATCCGCTGAATCCACAGCTGCCGGAAGTCGCCCTTGCGGTCGCGACGGTCCCGGTAGGCGTACTGCATCGAGTGCAGCACCTGCTCCTTGGCCTTGCGGTACAGGCGGGAGCGCTGACCACGGTAACCGCTCGCGGTCTCCAGCAGGGTACGACGCTTCTTCTGGGCGTTTACAGCCCGCTTGACGCGTGCCATCTCAACTCCTTATTACGTAAAGGTGGCGCGCGTCAGCGGCCGAGCAGCTTCTTGATGCGCTTGACGTCGGCCTTGGCCAGCACGACCGTGCCGGTCAGCCGGCGGGTCTGGGTGGAGGGCTTCTTCTCCAGGTTGTGGCGGAGGCCGGCCTGCTGGGCAACGATCTTGCCCTTGCCGGTCACCTTGACCCGCTTACCCATACCCGTGTGGCTCTTCATCTTCGGCATGTGGAACGTCTTCTCCCCTGTTACTCGCCGCTGGTGTCGGCGGCGAGGCCGGTGTCACCGGCTGTTGCGGTCTCGCCAACCGCCGCGGTCTCATCGGCTGCCGGAGCGGACTCGTCCGCTGCCCGGTCCCGAGGTGCACCGCGAGACGCCGTAGCGGCGACCGCGGAGGCCTTGACGGCCCGATGCGGAGCGAGAACCATAATCATGTTTCGGCCGTCCTGCTTCGGAGCGGCCTCGACGTATCCCAGGTCCGTGATCTCGGACTCGAGCCGGCGCAGGAGCCGGTAACCCAGCTCCGGGCGGCTCTGCTCGCGACCGCGGAACATGATCGTCACCTTGACCTTGTCGCCCGCCTTGAGGAACCGCACCACGTGACCCTTCTTGGTCTCGTAGTCGTGCGGGTCGATCTTCGGCCGAAGCTTCATTTCCTTGATGACGGTCTGCTGCTGATTACGCCGCGCTTCGCGCGCCTTGAGTGCGCTCTCGTACTTGAACTTGCCGAAGTCCATGAGCTTGCACACCGGCGGGCGCGCCATCGGCGCAACCTCGACCAGGTCCAGATCGACGTCCGCGGCCAGCTGAAGAGCGCGCTCCAGCGGGACGATGCCCACCTGCTCACCCTCTGGGCCGACCAGTCGGACCTCACGTGCCCGGATCTGCTCGTTCACGCGTGGTTCGACGCTGATGGGGCCTCCTCGAGTCGTTTCTGCTCTGTCGCCGACCCCCGCGGCTCCCAGGAGGGAACCGACCCGAAAAGCAGAAGGCCCCGGCGCATGCCAGGGCCCGCTCGACCGGTCAGCACGATCACAAGGATCGCGCATCCGGTGCCGGGACATGCCCGGAACCGGTGACCGGACCCGGCCACCGTAGCGGTGACTCGGGTGGGAGCAGGCGCCCCACTTTCAAGGCTGCCTGCTCGCACGCGGAGACAGCCTGGTCGACTTGATAACACTACACCGGCGCCCCGGCCACCCCCAAACCGGGCACGACCTGCGGCCAGCGCCCTTTGCCAAGATCCGCGCACTCTCCCTGAACCTGCTGCCTCGGGGCGCTCTGAGGCAGCAGGTTCAGGGAAGTTGTCCAGATCTTGGCGAGGGGGCGCGGCCGGACGGGCGACGATGGGGGCCGGCGGGTGATTCCGCCGGGTGCCGACGGTGGGCGATTCCTTGGCGCGATGACGGCGACGGTGACGGTTCGGCGGCGAGCCCGTGATCGGGTGATGCGGCAGGGTCAGCGACCGACGGCGCGTTCGGCGAGGCGGGCCTGGTGGGCCTCGTGGAGCCGGCGCAGCGCGCGGACCCCGTCGACGGCCAACTCCTTGTCGGCGGCCTGCAGCGCGACCATCGGCAGCAGGTCGTCGTCGTGCAGCTCCAGGCTGGCCCACGGCGCGCCCCGGTCGAAGCGGACGCCCCGGACAACCTCCCAGGGCAGCTCGTAGGAGCTGATGACGTTACGCACCCGGATGGCCCGCGCGTCCGCCTCCACCCGGGGACGGGTGAACAGCAGGAAGCCCAACGCACCGAAGATGCCCAGGCCGATCATGGCGATCTGGTCACCGCGCTGGAAGCTGCCGTAACCATCGCCGGTCGGGCCACTCAACGATGTGGCAACCAGACCGAACACCACCACCAGGGCAGCCGCCGCCGACCAGCAGACCACGCGAATGCGGCGGGGCTTCAGGCGGACCAGCTCGGTTTCACTCACCCCACCAGTCTGCCACCCGCACTCGCCCATCAAACGCACCACCCGCCGAGCCACCACCCCAGGGCCGCTCGGCGGGCGGAAACGGTCAGAGGCGACAGGCGTGGATGTTGGTGACGAGGATGGCGCGGGCGCCCAACTCGTACAGCTCGTCCATGATGCGGTGCACGTCGTCGCGGAGCACCATCGCCTGCACCGCCACCCAGCCCTCGCGGTGCAGCGGCGACACGGTGGGCGACTCGATGCCCGGGGTGAGCCCGCTCGCCCGGTCCAGCAGACCGGCCGGCACGTCGTAGGCGAGCATCACGTAGCGGCGGGCCACCAGCACCCCGTGCAGGCGGCGCAGCAACTGCTCGGCCTGCGGTTGGGCGGGCGCGCCGGCGCGCCGGACCAGCACCGCCGACGAGCGCAGCAGCGGCTCGCCGAAGACCACCAGGCCCGCCTGGCGCAGGGTCGCGCCGGTCTCCACCACGTCCGCGATCACGTCGGCGACACCGAGGCGTACGGCGTTCTCCACGGCGCCGTCGAGGCGGATCACGTCGGCCTTGACCCCCACCTCGCCGAGGTGCCGCTCGACCAGCCCCGGGTACGCGGTGGCGATCCGGTGACCGCCCAGCTCCTGGACGGAGGCGATGTCGTCGGGGCGGGCGGCGAAGCGGAAGGTGGCCCGGCCGAAGGCGAGGTCGACGACCTCCTCGGCCGGCGCGGCCGAGTCGATCAGCAGGTCCCGGCCGGTGATCCCGAGGTCGAGGTCACCGGAGCCGACGTAGGTGGCGATGTCCTTCGGGCGCAGGTAGAAGAATTCGACGTCGTTGGCCTCGTCGCGGCAGACGAGGTCCTTGGGGTCGGTGCGCTGGCGGTAGCCCGCCTCGCGCAGCATCTGGGCGGCCGGTTCGGCCAGGGTGCCCTTGTTGGGAATGGCGACACGCAGCATGACGGAGTGCTCCTTCGATCCGGATGGCGATCAACGGGGTGGGGGCACTCACAGATGTCGGTAGACGTCCTTGAGGTCGAGACCGCTGGCGAGCATCAGCACCTGGACCTGGTAGAGCAGCTGGGAGATCTCCTCGGCGGTACGCTCCGGCCCCTCGTGCTCGGCGGCCATCCACGACTCGGCCGCCTCCTCGACGACCTTCTTGCCGATGAAGTGCACGCCCTTGTCCAACGCGGCGACGGTGCCCGAGCCCGGGGTGCCGGCGGCGGCCTTGGCCTGCAGCTCGGCGAACAACTCCTCGAACGTCTTCACGGGGAACGATTCTTCCAGCCACCCGGGCGGCGCCGCGCGTCCGGGTCCGTCGGAATCCAGTAAGCGGACAATTCCCTACCAACATGGTGGGACAATTGCCGATCGATGCCCATGGAGCTCTACGCTGTCCGCCATGGCCAGCAGCTCACGTCTCCTCGCGCTCACCGTCGCCGGTGCCGTCGTCGTAGCCACCGCCGGATGCGCGCCACAGGTGGAGAAACCCACACCCATCGTCACCGCGCCGCCGTCCTGCGCCAAGGACAGCCTGCCCACGCGTACGCCGGGCAAGCTGACCATCGCCACCGACCAGCCGGCGTACGAGCCGTGGTTCGCCAAGGACAAGCCGGACAGCGGTGAGGGCTTCGAGTCCGCTGTCGCGTACGCGGTGGCCGAAAAGCTCGGCTACGCGCGCGCCGACGTCACCTGGATCCGGGTCAAGTTCGACACCGCGATCGCGCCGGGGCCGAAGGACTTCGACTTCGACATCAACCAGTTCTCCATCACCGAGGAGCGCAAGCGGGCTGTCGACTTCTCCGCGCCGTACTACCTGGTGCGGCAGACAGTCATCGCGTTGAAGTCCTCGAAGATCGCCGGCAGGAAATCGCTGGCCGAGCTCCGCGACGCTCGGCTCGGCGCGCAGGTCGGCACCACCAGCTACCAGGCGATCACCGACGTGATCAAGCCGACCGCCAAGCCGCAGGTCTACAACAGCAACGACGACGCCAAGAAGGCTCTGCAGAACGGGCAGCTGGACGGTCTCGTGGTGGACCTTCCCACCGCCTTCTACATCACCGGCGCGGAGATCACCGACGCGACGATCGTCGGGCAGGTGCCGCAGGTCGGTTCGCCCGAGGCGTTCGGGTTGCTGCTGGACAAGAACTCCCCACTGACCTCCTGCGTGACCGGCGCGGTCGGTCAGCTCACCGAGGCGGGCACGCTGAAGGAGTTGGAGCAGAAGTGGCTCGCGCAGGTGGCGGGGGCGGCCGAGCTGCGGTGACGCTTCTGGATCATGTGCCGTCCGAGGCGCAGCTGCGGCGGTCGGCGTACCGGCGTCGGCAGACCGTCTACAGCGTGCTCGTCGCGGCATCCTCGACGGCGGCGCTCGGCACGCTGCTGGTGATCGCGGTGACCGGTGCGCCGGGCTGGGACCGGGTTCGACTGTCGTTCCTGGATCCGGAGATCGCCCGCGACGCCCTGCCGACGGTGCTGAGCGGGCTCTGGCTCAACGTACGGCTGCTGGTGTGCTGTGCGGTCGGCGCGCTGTTGCTCGGGCTGGTGATCGCCGTGCTGCGGACGCTGCGCGGGCCGATCTTCTTCCCGGTCCGCGCGCTGGCCGCCGGTTACACCTACACCTTCCGCGGCCTACCGCTGATCATCGTGCTCTACCTGCTCACCCTCGGCGTGCCGGGGCTGCGGTTGCAGGGCATGCCGCCGGTGCTGGTGCTGGGTGGGATCGCGCTGGTCCTCACCTACGGCGGTTACCTCGCCGAGGTGTTCCGGGCCGGCATCGAGTCGGTGCACCCGAGCCAGCTCGCCGCGGCCCGCTCGTTGGGCCTGACCTACCGGCAGACGATGCGGCACGTGGTCCTGCCGCAGGCCGTCCGCCGGGTGGCGCCACCCCTGCTCAACGACGTGGTGGCGTTGCAGAAGGACGTGGGTCTGGTCTCGCTCGCCGGGCCGATCGACGCGGTCCGCGCCGCCCAGATCGCCACCGCACAGACCTTCAACTACACGCCGTACGTCGTGGCGGGGGTGCTCTTCGTGCTGCTCGCGATCCCGCTGATCGCGGTCACCGACTGGGTCACGCTGCGGGCGGCCCGCCGACAGTCAGGGGGCTGACCATGGCGTTGTTGCGTTGTCGGGGCCTACGCAAGGAGTTCGGCGGGCACGTCGTGCTCGACGACCTCGATCTGACCGTCGCCGAGCACCAGGTCGTGGCCCTGATCGGCGCGTCCGGGTCCGGCAAGTCGACACTGCTGCGCTGCGTCAACCTGCTCGACGAACTCGACGACGGCACCATCGAGTTGGACGGCGAGGACATCTCCGATCCACGGGTGGACCCGGACCGGGTCCGGCGGCGGATCGGCATGGTGTTCCAGGCGTACAACCTGTTTCCGCACCTGAGCGTGTTGGACAACATCACCCTCGCGCCGCGTCGCGTACACCGGCGGGGTCGGGCGGAGGCGGAGGCGCAGGCCCGGGAGCTGCTCGACCGGGTGGGCCTCGGCGCCAAGGCGGACGCCTACCCGGACCGGCTCTCCGGCGGGCAGCAGCAGCGGGTGGCGATCGTCCGGGCGCTGGCCAACTCACCTCGACTGATGCTGCTCGACGAGGTCACCTCCGCGCTGGACCCGGAGCTCGTCGGCGAGGTGCTGGCGATGATCCGCGACCTGAAGGCCGACGGCATGACCATGGTGCTGGCCACCCATGAGATGGGCTTCGCCCGGGAGGTAGCCGACGAGGTGTGCTTCCTCGACGCCGGGCGGGTCGTCGAGAGCGGCCCGCCCGAGCAGGTGCTCGGCGAGCCGACGCAGCCTCGTACCCGGCAGTTCCTGCGCCGGATCATCGAGGCCGGCCGTCTCTGAAGGCCCGCCTTCAGAGACGGCCGGGACGTCAGCCGCCGAAGCCGACCCGCTGGGCGTTGCCCGCCGCCACGGTCCGCACGGCCAGCGCCGCGTCGAGCGCCGCGACGGTGGCGGCCCAGCCCTTGTCCTCCGCCGAGCCGGGCAGACCGGCGCGGTCGCGGGCCTGCTCGATGGTCTCCACTGTCAACACCCCGTGCGCCACCGGCTTGCCCTCGTCCAGCGCCACCCGGGTCAGCCCGTCGGTGACCGAGCGGCAGACGTAGTCGAAGTGGGCTGTGGAACCGCGGACCACCACGCCGAGGGCGACCACCACGTCGCAGCGGCGGGCGAGGGCCTGCGCCACCACCGGCAGCTCGACCGAGCCGGCGACCCGGGCGACCACGGAACGGGCGCCGCACGCCTCGGCGGCGGCAACCGCACGCTCCAGCATGTGGTCGGTCAGCTCGCCGTGCCAGCGGGCGGCCACGACCCCGACGGTCAGCCCCGCGGCGTCGACCGCCTCGACTCCCGGCTCACCGAAACCCGCCATCGTCATGCTCCGATCTCGTCGTTGGCGACCGGACGCCCCATCGGCGCCTCGGACACCTCGTCCAACTCGTCCAGCAGGTGACCCATCCGGTCCCGCTTGGTGCGCAGGTAGCGCATGTTCTCCGGGTGTGCGCCGACCGGCAGCCCCTCGCGGCCGGTGATGGTCAACCCGTACCCCTCCAGCCCGGCCCGCTTGGCCGGGTTGTTGGTCAGCAACCGCATCGACCGCACGCCCAGGTCGTAGAGGATCTGCGCGCCGGTGCCGTAGTCGCGGGCGTCGGCCGGCAGGCCGAGGTCGAGGTTGGCGTCGACGGTGTCGCGGCCCAGATCCTGCAACTGGTACGCCTGAAGCTTGTGCAGCAGCCCGATGCCGCGCCCCTCGTGCCCACGGACGTAGAGCACCACGCCCCGGCCCTCCTGCCCGACCCGAGCCAGCGCGGCCTCCAACTGCGGCCCACAGTCGCAGCGCAGCGAACCGAACACGTCCCCGGTCAGGCACTCGGAGTGCACCCGGACCAACACGTCCTGGCCGTCACCGAGGTCACCCAGCACCATCGCGACGTGCTCGGCCGGGTCGTGCTCGGCGCGGTAGCCGAGCGCCCGGAACACCCCGTGCCGCGTCGGCATGCGGGCGTCGGCGACCAGCTCGACCTGCTTCTCGGTACGCCGCCGGTAGGCGATCAGGTCGGCGATGGTGATCAGCATGAGGCCGTGCTCGGCGGAGAACTTCTCCAGGTCCGGCAGGCGCATCATCGTGCCGTCGTCGTTGACCAGCTCGCAGAGCACGCCGGCCGGACGCAGCCCGGCCAGGCGGGTCAGGTCGATCCCGGCCTCGGTGTGCCCCGGGCGGCGCAGCACCCCGCCCTCGCGAGCGCGCAACGGCACCACGTGCCCGGGTCGGGCCAGGTCGGTCGGGTCGGTCGCCGCGCCGGCGAGCAGCCGGCTGGTGTGCGCGCGGTCGGCCGCCGAGATGCCGGTGCTGACCCCCTCGCGGGCGTCCACGGTCACCGTGTACGCGGTGCCGCGCCGGTCCTGGTTGGTGTGGTGCATCGGCGGCAGGTCGAGCCGGTCGGCTTCGCTCTCGGTCAGCGCCACGCAGACGTACCCCGAGGTGTAGCGCACCATGAACGCCATCAGCTCCGGCGTGGCCAACTCGGCCGCGAAGATCAGGTCGCCCTCGTTCTCCCGGTCCGCGTCGTCGACCACGACGACCGGCCGGCCAGCCGCGATGTCCGCGATCGCCTGCTCAATATCCCCAAAGCTGGTCACGCTACGGCCTCCCGGTAAATGGGCGTACGGACGGCGGCTGTGGCGCGCGAGGTGCGCCACCAGGCGGCGAAGCCCCAGACGCAGAGGGCGCCGTAGATCAGGTACATGACGGCCGACGGGTAGAACCCGCCGCGCAGCAGCAGCGGCACGCCGACCGCGTCCACCGCGATCCAGAGCAGCCAGAACTCCACCCAGCCGCGCGCCATGCCGTAGGTGGCCAGCAGGCTGCCGGTGAGGATCCAGGCGTCGGGCAGCGGGCCCCACGAGCCCAGGGCCTTGAGCAGCGGGTACGCCGCGGCGGTGCCGATCACGGCGGCCACCAGCAGCAGCAGTCGCTCCCGTCCGGTGGCCCAGCGCGGGACGACAGCGGCCTGCCCGGCGTCGCCGCGACGGTTGCGCTGCCAGCGCCACCAGCCGTAGACGCTGACCGCGAAGAAGAACACCTGTCGGCCGGCCTGCCCGTACAGGTCGTGCGCCTGCGGGGTGGCGAACACCCCGCCGAGGAAGACGGTGAGCAGCAGCGCGTTACCGATCATGCCGACCGGCCACGCCCAGACCAGCCGGCGCAGCCCGAGCATCGCCGAGACCAGCCCGAACGCGTTGCCGACGATCTCCCGGGCCAGCACCGGCGAGCCGGCGACCTGCACCTGCGCGTCCAGCAGCCAACTGAGCGGGCCCATCAGGCCACCCCGCCCGGGTTCGAGGCCGCCCCGCGAGCGTCGGCGCCGGTGAGCCGGTCGCCGAGCAGGCGCTCGACGTACTTGGCCAGCACGTCGACCTCCAGGTTCACCGGGTCGCCGATGCCCATCGCGCCGAGGGTGGTCAGTTTGAGCGTGGTCGGGATCAGCCCGACGGCGAACTCGTCAGCGCCGACGGAGGCCACCGTCAACGAGACACCGTCGATGGTGATCGAGCCCTTCTCCACCACGTACCGGGACAGGGCGGCGGGCAGTCGGAACCGGACGGTCTCCCACTGCTCGGCCGGCTCCCGAGAGATCAGTTCACCGACGCCGTCGACGTGGCCCTGCACCAGGTGCCCGCCGAGCCGACTACCGAGCGCGGCGGCCCGCTCCAGGTTGACCGGGTCGCCGGGACGCAGCGCGCCCAGCGCGGAGCGGCGCAGAGTCTCCCCCATCACGTCGGCGGTGAAGACCCCGTCGGCCACCTCCACGACGGTCAGGCAGACACCGTTGACGGCGATCGAGTCGCCGTGCCGGGCGTCGGACGTGACGAGCGGGCCGCGTACGCCGAGCAGCGCCGAATCGCCCGCCGTCGGCGCGACCCGGACGATCTCGCCCAATTCCTCGATGATGCCGGTGAACATCTCAGCCCTCCCTTTTGCGGGGCAAAGCGGTGATCCGGAGATCCGGACCGATCTGCGTAACGTCAACGAACTCGAGATCGATGGCCTCAGCGATGGTGGTCACTCCCGCGTCGACCAGGGCGGTCGGGCCGGCGCCGAGCAACCGCGGCGCGACGTACCCGACGATCTTGTCGACCAGGCCGGCCCGCAGGAACGCTCCGGCCAGCCGGGGGCCACCCTCCAGCAGCACCGCGCGGACCCCGCGCTGGTGCAGCGCCGCGAGCAGCGCCGGCAGGTCGACCCGGCCGTCCGGGTCGGCGCCGACCTCCTCGGCGGTCGCGATCCACGTCCGTGCGGCGCCGTCGCGGACCCGGGCGTCAGCCGGGGTACGCCCCGAGCTGTCCACCACCACCCGCAGCGGCTGCCGGATGGCCAGGCTGCCGTCGCGCAGGTTGCGGGCGGTCAACCGGGGGTCGTCGGCGAGCACGGTGCCCACCCCGGCGATGACCGCGTCGACGGTGCCGCGCAGCGCGTGCACGTCGATCCGGGCCGCCTCCGAGGTGATCCACATGCTGGTGCCGTCCGCCGCGGCGGAGCGCCCGTCGAGCGTGGCGGCGTACTTCCAGATCACGTACGGCCAGCCCCGGCGCATCGAGGTCAGCCATGCGACGTTGCCGGCCTCGGCCTCGTCGCCGCGTACCCCCAGATCGACACGGACCCCGGCGGCGCGCAGGGTGGCGGCGCCGCCGGAGGCGACCGGGTTGGGATCGGGTACGGCGATGACCACCCGGCCCACCCCCGCCTGGACCAGCGCGGAACTACAGGGGCCGGTGCGGCCGGTGTGATCGCAGGGTTCCAGAGTGACGACAGCGGTGCCGCCCTTGGCCCGCCGCCCGGCCTGCGCCAGGGCGACGATCTCGGCGTGCGGCCCGCCGGCGTACGCGTGGAAGCCCTCGCCCACGACCTCGCCGTCCTCGTCGAGCAGCACGCACCCGACCACCGGGTTGGGGCTGGTGGTGCCGAGCCCGCGTGCCGCCAACTCGATCGCACGCCGCATCGCCTCATCAACGGAGACGCTGGCCATCGCCCTGCCCCTGCCCTCTCACTCGCCGGTCCGCGCGCTGGCGGTCAGGGAGGCGGTGGCCATGGGGCCACGGGCAGGCGGTGGCGGATTCCGGGAACGGCACAGCCGCCCCGGGGGGTCGGCACGGCACGCTGAAGCCAGCGGCCGGCTCGGACCCGTCCGTCCCGCGCGCTGTCTCCCATCCGGACTGTCTGGGCGCGGACGAACCGCCCCCAACCGTCGGCCCCGGATTTTCACCAGGTCCACCGGGCAGCAGAGCCGTCCGGGTCGCGGGCTGACCACGGTTGGACCGTGGATCACCGCCGGTTCGGAATTTCACCGAGTCCCGCCAGCGCGTGGTGGGTACACGGGAAGTCTTACACGCCGATGCGACTCCGCCGCCACCTAGGCGAGCTACTTCACAGCGGTATCACGCTCAGGTGACGCCGCGACGCCGGTCCACCGCCACGTACGAGCCCGGTTGGCTCTTGGCGACCGTCTTCATCTCCGAGGCCATCGCGATCGCCTCGAGAGGGTCGGAGAACCGCTTGCCGGCGTCGGAGAGGGAGACCCCGATGGAGAGGGTGACCAGGGCCGCGCGCCGGATGTTGCCCCGCCGGTCCTTCAACTCGACGAAGCCGCGCTCACGGTCGGTCGGGTCGTAGAGCGTGTCGGCGGCGTTCTCGAAGTCGACCACCGCCTGGGACGTCAGCGGGCGCACCTGGTCCGGGGCGCAGACGATGACGAAGTCGTCACCGCCGACGTGACCCAGGAAGGCCGGCGGCAGCCCGACGCCCACCACCGCCCGGTGCAGGCTGCGGGCCAGCGCGGAGATGAAGTCGTCGCCACGGACGAAGCCGTACCGGTCGTTGACGCTCTTGAACCGGTCGATGTCGACGTAGCCGACCGCGTAGTCCACGCCCTGCCGGACCCGGTCGCTGATCTCCCGACGGATCCGGCTGTTGCCGGGCAGCCCGGTCAGCGGGGAGACCTCCCGGAACTCCTTGTTGCGGCGCAGCGTGGACGAGACCCGGGCCACCAACTCGGCGGTGTCGAACGGCTTGACCAGGTAGTCGTCCGCGCCGGCGCTGAGCCCGTGCACCTTGTCGACGGTCATGCCCTTGGCCGTCAGCATGATCACCGGGAGGGCGGAGGTCATCGGGTCGGCGCGCAGCCGCCGGGTCAGCTCCAGCCCGTCGATCCGGGGCATCATGAGATCGACCACCGCCAGGTCCGGCCGCTGGCGCTCGATGACCTCCAGGGCCTCCTGGCCGTCGCTGGCGTGGATCACCTCGAAGCCGTGCAACCGCAGGTTGAACTCGACGAAACGAGCGATGTCCTCGTCGTCGTCCACGACGAGGATGATGTCCTTGCGGTCGGCCTCGGGCTCCACCTCAGGCCCCGGGAGCCGCGCGTTCCGCCAGTGCCCGCAGGTGCCGTACCGCCTCCGCCGGGTCGGCGGCCCCGTACACGGCGGTTCCGGCCACGAACGCGTCGGCGCCCGCGGCGGCCGCCTGCTCGATGGTGTCGGCGGCGATCCCACCGTCCACCTCGATGCGCAGCTCCAGGTGCCCGGACGACACGTGCCGCCGGGCCGTCCGCACCTTCTCCAGCAGCTGCGGAATGAACCGCTGCCCACCGAAGCCCGCCTTGATCGTCATGATCAGCAGGGTGTCGAAGCTGGGCAGCAGGTCCAGGTAGGGCTCGATCGGGGTGTCCCGGTCGATGGCCAGGCCCGCCTTCGCACCGGCCGAGCGCAGGTCCTTGGCCAACGCCACCGGGTCGTCGGACGCCTCCGCGTGGAAGGTGACGTTGTACGCCCCGGCATCGGCGTACCCGGGGGCCCACCGGCGCGGGTCCTCGATCATCAGGTGCACGTCGAAGGGCATCGCCGTGACAGCCCGCAGGCTCTGCACCACGGGCAGCCCAATAGTCAGGTTCGGCACGAAGTGGTTGTCCATCACGTCGACGTGCAACCAGTCCGCGGCGTCCTCGACGGCACGGACCTCTTCGGCGAGGCGGGCGAAATCGGCGGCCAGGATGCTCGGCGCGACGATCGGCGGCGGTACGGTCACGGGGCCAGTGTACGAACGTGGTGCCCCGCCACCCGCATCGCGCCACCTACGGGGACGCGCTGTGACCCAGCAGTGACCAGTGGTGCAGAATTGGACGCTCCGGACCCCCGAATCCGGACGAACAGACATCAGCGGCTGGCCGATCGACCGAAACGCGACGACACTCCAACCGGGACGGTGCCGTAGGCTGCACGCCCGCCGGGGTCTCGCCGCGGGGCGCGGTGACCGGCCGCCAGCTCCCGGGAGGGCGGACGATGCGACGGTGGCTTCCAGCGCTGGTGCTGGCGTGCGTCACGACGATGCTGCTGCCCGGCTGCGCGCCGGCGCGCGGCGCGGACGGTGATCTCACCGACGACTGGCCGACGATGCGGGTTCCGAAGCCGTTCACCCCCGCCACCGACACCTGCCTGCCACGGATCACCGCTGTCGTGCAGGCCAGCACCTACGAGACGGTGGACTGCGCGCGTAACCACCTGGCCGAGACCATCCACGTCGGCACCTTCGTCGGGCCCGACGCGCTGACCGAGGCCCGACCCGAACCCGGGTCGCCGGCGCTGCGCACCGCCCGCGCCGAGTGCGACCAGCGGGCCCGTCAGGTGCTCGGCGGTGACTGGCACACGGCCCGACTCGCGCTGACCCTCGCGCTGCCCTCCGCGCCCGCCTGGGCCGGTGGCGCCCGCTGGTTCCGCTGCGACCTCAGCGAGACCGGCAGCATCGACAACACCCGCCCGGTGAACCGCACCGGCAGCCTGCGCGGGGCGTTGATCGGCGACACGCCCCTGACGCACCGCTGCTTCGACCCCAAACTGATCGGCGACAACCTCAACTACATGGCGCCGGTGCTCTGCTCCGAGCCGCACCGCGCCGAGTTCGTGGGCGTCTACGAGGAGCGGGACATGAGCTGGGCGGAGTTCGCCAAGTCCGCCGAGCAGGCGCACCGGCGCTGCATGGCGCTGATCGCCGAGTACGCGGCGGTGCCCAACAACAGCGAGCTGCCGTACCGGGCCGGGTCCATCTACTACCCACCGTCGCAGCGGGAGTGGGAGGAGGGCGACCGTGGAGTGCGCTGTTTCCTGTGGAGCGACGACCGCAAACTCACCCGCTCGATGCGGGGCGCCGGCCCCGAGGGACTGCCCGCGATCTGAACATCGGTGCCGTATGCTGCTGCGCCGTGGCGCTACCGACCGGCCGGGTCGGGCCGGAGGCCACCAGCGGCGGGAGGTCGGGATGCGACGGTGGTTGGCGGCGTTCGCCGGGGGTGGGGCCCTGGCCCTGGCGCTGTCCGGGTGCGGCGCACCCGCCGGACTCGACCGTGACCTCATCGACGACTGGCCGGCGCCCGTCGCGGCACAGCAGTTCGTCCCCGCCGCCGACGTCTGCCACCAATCCTCCCAGCAGGTCGGCTTCCTGAGCGGCTACAACCCGTTGGCCTGCACGGAGTCGCACCGGGTGGAGACCATGCACGTCGGCACGCTCACCGGCGCGAGCGCCGAGGGCGGCACGCCCCCGCAACCCGGCTCGGCAGGCATGCGGGCCGCGCAGACCGGGTGCGACACGGCGGTCAACAAGGCGGTGGGCGCCGACTGGCGTTCCGGGCGGCTCGGCCTGACAGTCGTGCTGCCGTCGCCGCCGGCGTGGTCGGGCGGGGCCCGCTGGTACCGGTGCGACGTCACCGAGATCGCCAGCATCGACGACACCGCTGTCGACCTGCGCACCGGCAGCCTCCGGGGCGCGCTGTCCGGCGCGGCGCCGCTGGCGTACCGCTGCTTCAACCCGAAGGTGGTCAAGGACGACATCGACGAGATGGTGCCGATCTCCTGCACGGCCAAGCACCATGCCGAGTTCGTCGGCGTCTGGCAGTCGCCCGACGTCAGCTACGCCGAGTTCACCCGCAGCGTCAAGCGGACCCACCGGGCCTGCCAGACGATGATCGCCAAGTACGCCAAGGTTCCGGACAACTCCCAGCTCGACTTCCGCGCCGGCACGATCTACTACCAGCCGTACGAGGAGGAGTGGCGCAACGGCAACCGGGGCGTGCAGTGCTTCCTCTGGATCTCCGACCGGAACCTGACCCGCTCGATGAGGAACGCCGGCACCAAGGGTCTCCCGGTCACCTGAGCGCCGCGTCCGGCCAGCCTGGTCACCGACCGGCCGGACCGCGTGGGTCGGGTCAGCCTCGGCGCAGGACGGCGAGGAACATCGCGTCGGTGCCGTGGCGGTGTGGCCAGAGCTGCACTGTCGGCCCGTCACCGAGACCGGGCATGCCGGCCGGCAGCAACGGCCGGGCGTCCACGAAGTCCACCGGAACCCCGCTGCGGCGGGCCGCCTCGGTCACCGTCACGTGCGTCTCGACCGTGTGCGGCGAGCAGGTGACATAGGCGACCAGGCCGCCCGGTCGGACCGCCCGCAGCGCCGCGCCGAGCAACTCCCGTTGCAGCCGGGTCAGCGGCGGCAGGTCGGACGGCTGGCGACGCCAGCGCGACTCCGGCCGACGGCGCAGCGAGCCCAGACCGGTGCACGGTGCGTCGACAAGCACCCGGTCGAAGTGCTGCTCCGGCAGCTTCGGGTCGCCGCCTACCTCACGGCCGTCCATGGTCAGCACGGTCACCGGCAGGTCCCGGGTCGCCAGGGAGACCAGCCGGGCCCGGTGCTCGGCCACCTCGACGGCGGTCACCCGGGCACCCCGCTGCGCGGCCAGTGCGCCGAGCAGGCCGGCCTTGCCGCCCGGGCCGGCGCACAGATCAAGCCAACGCCCGTCCGGGCCGTCCAGCGGCGCATCGGCGAGCGCGGCGGCCACCAACTGGGAGCCCTCGTCCTGGACGTGGGCACGGCCGTCGACCACCGCCGGGATGTCGCCCGGCGCGCCACCGGGCAGATAGACGGCGTACGGCGAGAAGGCACCGGGCTCGCCGCCGACCTGGTCGGCCAGCTCGACCGGGTCGATCAGGCCGGGCCGGGCGCACAGGTGCACCGGCGGGCGCTCATTGTCCTCGATCAGGAGGCGCTCCGTCTCACCCAGATCGCCGCCGAGCGCCTCCGAGAAGGCCCGCACGATCCACTGCGGGTGGCTGTACGCCAACGCGAGGTGCCCGACCGGGTCGGTCTCCATCGGTGGGGCGAGCTTCGTCACCCAGGCGTCCGCGTCACGGGTGGACACCTCGCGCAGCACCGCGTTGGCGAAGCCGGTAGCGCCCGGTGCGACCGAACGGACCAGGTCCACCGTCGACGAGACCGCGGCGTGCGCCGGCACCCGGGTGTGCAGCAGTTGGTACGCCCCGAGCCGCAACGCGTCGCGGACCGGCGGGTCGATCCGGGCCACGTCCCGGCCGGCCGCGTCGGTCAGGATCGCGTCCAACGTGCCCAGGTGGCGCAGGGTGCCGTAGGTCAGTTCGGTGGCGAAGGCCGCGTCCCGACCGAACAGCCCCTCCTCCCGCAGGATGATCGGCAGCACCAGGTTGGCGAACGCGTCGTCACGGTGCACCGCCGCCACCGCCTCGTACGCGGCGCGGCGCGGTCGGTCCAGTGGTGGCCGGGCCGGACGACGATCTCCGCCGCGATCGGCCCACGAGCCGGAGCGCGTCGGGCGGGTTCCCTCCGGTGCCGTCACGCGAATTCCTCTCCAGTGCCGACCCGGACGCCGCGCGCCCAGTCGGTCGCGCCCATGGCCCGCTTGCCCGCGGCGCGAACCTCGCCGAGACGCACCGGCACTGTCGCCGTGCCGGCCAGCACCCGGGACTTCTCCACAAGCAGCTCCCCCGGTTTCAACTCGGGGCCGTCGGGCGCCGCCACGACCGGGCCGAGCTTCACCCGCTCGCCCCGGAACGTGGTCCAACCGCCAGGCGCGGGCGTGCAGGCCCGGATCCGCCGGTCCACGGCGAAGGCCGGGTCGTTCCAGCGCACCCGCGCGTCGTCCACTGTCAGCTTCGGCGCCAGCGACACCCCGTCGGCGGGCTGCGGCTCGGCCCGGGCGGTGCCGTCGGCGATCGCGTCGAGCACCGCCACCAGCAGCCCCGCGCCGGAATCGGCGAGCCGCTCCAGCAGGTCACCGGAGGTGTCCCCGGCGCGGATCTCGTCGGTCAGGGTGCCGTAGACCGGGCCGGTGTCCAGGCCCGCCTCCAGTTGGAAGACGCTGGCCCCGGTCAACTCGTCACCGTGCAGCACGGCGTGCTGCACGGGCGCGGCGCCACGCCACGCGGGCAGCAGCGAGAAGTGCAGGTTGATCCACCCGTGCCGGGGGATCTCCAGCGCCGCCGGCGGCACCAGCGCCCCGTAGGCGACGACCGGCACGCAGGCCGGCTCCAGCTCGCGCAGCCGGTCGAGGAACTCCGGGTCGCGGGGACGGGCCGGGGTGAGCACCTCGACGCCGTGCTCGTCGGCCCACGCGCCGACCGGGGAGCGGGACAGACCCCGCCCACGCCCGGCGGGCGCGTCGGGCCGGGTGACCACGGCCACCAGCTCGTGTCGGGAAGCGGCGACGGCGGCCAGGGCGGGCACGGCGACGGCCGGCGTACCGGCGAAGATCACGCGCATCCGGGTCAGCGCCCCAGACCGAAGGGGTCGCTGATGTGCGGGCTGAGCTTGACAGTGGGCGGGGCCGCCGCGTCGTACCACTCGGCCTGGCGGATCGCCTTCATGGCCTCCTTGCGCCCCTCCGTGTCCAGTCGGTCCAGGAAGAGCACACCGTCGAGGTGGTCGGTCTCGTGCTGCACACAGCGCGCCATCAGACCGCTGCCGACGATCTGCATCGGGTCGCCGAACGAGCTGAAGCCCTTGGCGACGACGTTCTGTCGACGCTTGGTGTCGAAGTAGAGCCCGGGGATCGACAGGCAGCCCTCCGGGCCGTCCTGCTCCTCCTCGTCGGGGAACTCCAGCACCGGGTTGATCAGGTGCCCGAGGACGTCGTCGACGTCGAAGGTGAACACCCGCAGGCTCACACCGAGCTGCGGCGCGGCCAGGCCGGCGCCGTTCTGCTCACGCATCGTGTCGGTGAGGTCGGCGACGAGCCGACGTAGCTCGGCGTCGAAGTCGACCACCGGATCGGCCGGCGTGCGCAGCACCGGATCCCCAAACAGACGGATGGGCTGGACGGTCACGCGGGACGGCTCCTTCTTCGGGTGGACGAGCGGTGCTGTACCAGTCTACGGAGTGCCCGGCTGCACGCCGGGCGGCGCACCTCGATCAACCACCGCCGGTGTGCCCAGCGTCACCGACGGGCGGCCCTGGCCAACAGGTCACGCACCCGCTCGGCGCCCGGGTGGCCGAGGTCGTCGAGGATGTCCAGGGCACGCCGCCAGGTACGCGCGGCACCTGCCGCGTCCCCCACCGCCTGCCGGCTCTCGCCGAGCCGGGACAGGGTGTCCGCCTCGTCGTAGCGGTCGCTGACCCGCCGGTACAGCGCGAGCGCCCGCTGGAAACAGCGGATCGCCGCGGCGTGGTCACCCAGCCGGGCGTGGATGAAGCCGAGGCTGTCCCAGGTGTTCGCCTCGCCGTGCCGGTCGCCCGTCGTCCGCAGCAGCGCCAACGCCTCCCGGCAGTGCGCGAGCGCCGGCTCGTACTGGCCGAGCTGGGCGTACGCCCAACCCACCGCGTTGCGGGCACTGGCCTCCCCGGCGAGGTGCCCGGCGGCACGGTACAGCGCCAGGGCGCGCTCGTTCTCGTCAAGCGACTCCGCGTGCCGGCCGAGCCCGTCGAGCATCGCGCCGAACGCCCGGTGGGTACGCGCCTGCCCGGTGTGGTCACCCAGCTCCTCGAAGATCATCAGGGCCTGGCGGTAGTTCCCCGCCGCCTCGTCCACCCGACCCAGCCGGGACAGCACCCGGGCGAGGTCGCGGTGGGCGTTCGCCTGCCCGAGTCGGTCGCCCGCCCGCTGCGCGCCGGCCAGGGCGTTCCGCTGGGCCACGGCCAGGTCCGGCCAGCGTCCCCGGCGTTGCAGGAAGTCCACAAGTGTCCAGGCCAACTGCCACGCGTGGCGGTCGAACCCGGTCCGCCCCGCGTGGGCGACCGCCGCCAGCAGCACCGGGTACTCGATGGTGAACCAGGCGAGCGCCTGGCCGAGGTCGGCGATCTCCTCGGGCACCACCCCCGGCGCGGCGGCGGCGAGAGTGACCGGATCCCGGCCCGGCTGCAGCAGCAGCGCCGCCGCGTGCGCGGTGTGCAGGTAGTGGTCCAGCCCACGCCGGATCGCGACCCGCCGGGCCTGCGCCGGTTCGAGACGTTCGACCTGTTCGGCCGCGTACGCCCGGAGTAGGTCGTGCGCGCCGAACCGGCCGGGGGCGTGCTCGGTGACGAGGTGCGCGTGGGCCAACTCCGCCAGCAGTCGGGGCACCTGGGCCCGGGGCAGCCCGGCCAGACTGGCCGCCGCGGCGAACCCGATGTCCGGACCGGGATGGCAGCCGAAGAGCCGGAACAGGCGTGCCGCCTCCGGGGTCAGGTTCCGGTACGACCAGGAGAAGACGGCCTGCACGTCGGTCCCGGCGTCCCCGCCGTCGAACGAGTCGAGTGGTCGCGGCGCCGCCCGCAGTTCGGCCGCGAGGGTGGCCAGTGGGAACGCCGGCTTCTCCGCACCTCTCGCGGCGAGCACGGCCAGCGCCAGCGGCAGCCGTGCACAGCGCTCGATGATCTCGTCCACCGCCTGCGGCTCGGCCGCCAACCGGTCCAGGCCGAGCCGCCGGGCCAGCAGTTGCCACGCCTCGGCGGTGCTGAGCAGGTCGACGCCGATCGGCCGTGCGCCCTCGGCGGTGATCAGGCCGGCGAGCCGGTTGCGGCTGGTGACCAGGACCAGGCAGTTCGGGCTGCCGACCAGCAGGGGCCGGACCTGGTCGGCGTCGCGGGCGTTGTCCAGCAGCACCAGCATCCGGCGGCCGGCGAGCAGGCTGCGATAGAGGCCCACCTGCGCGGGCAGATGGGTGGGGATGCGTTCGGGTGGCACCTCGAGGGCCTCCAGGAAGCCCCGGACCGCCTCGACGGCCGTCACCACCGTTCCGGTGGGGTCGAACCCGCGCAGGTCGACGTAGAGCTGGCCGTCCGGGAACCGATCGGCGACCCGGTGGGCCCAGTTGACGGCGAGGGTCGTCTTACCGACCCCGGCCGTACCGGACAACGTCATGACGGTGACCGACGCCACCTCGTCGTCCTCGGACACCACGGGGCCGGCGCATGCGGCATCGAGCTGCGCGAGTTGGGCCGCGCGTCCGACGAACCCGGGCAGCGCCGGGGGCAGTTGGCGGGGCACCGGGAATCGGGGAGACGTCGTGCCGGTGCGCGGGGCGCCGGCCCTGGCCCGAACGACCGCCCGCCCGGTGCTCACGTGGTCCCGGTTCGGGCGTCGACGACGCTCCTCGACCCGGTCCCGCGCGGTGGCCAGCACCCCCTGCTCGACGGGGGTGGCCCCGAGCAGTCGGATGAGGGCGTCGAACCGCTCCGGCGGCGGCAGGATGTTGCCGGCGAAGTACTCCCCGATGATTCCGCGCGACCAGCCGGTCTTCGCGGCCAACTGCCGGTACGTCAGCAGGGTCTCGCCCTGCTGACGGGCCTCACGGCGGCGCAGCTGGCGCAGCAACCCGGCCAGCTCCGGCAGTGTCTGCGCCTCGGAGCCGGCGCGGGCCAGCTCGAACGCCCCGGGCGACCCATCTGACGTCTGATGAGTGCCGGAAGGTACCCACTGGTCGGACATGCGGCCCCCACCCCCGGTCATCCGGCCCCCCGGATGCGCACGGGCAGGGTAATTCCGACCCCTCGCGGATCGATAGACACTTGCCAATCTATGACAGTTCCACCGCGGACCACTTCCCCGTCCGGCGGTGTCCAACGGTGTCCAGCGCCGTCCAGGATCCGCCCCGCGGAACCGACGCCCCTGCCACCGTCCTGAGGCGGGCTCAGCCCGCTCCACGACACCTGGGGGAAGAGGTACCCGATGATCCGTCCACACCCGACCACCCGGCGCCCCGTGGCGATGCTGCGTCGCGTCGCCGTCACCGCGGTCGGTCTCGCGCTGCTCGCCGCCGGCGTGACCGCCACACCGGCCGCCGCCGCACCGGGCGGCAAGGCCGCCACCACCGGCTCCTTTGTCGACAGCACGCCGGTCCCCGGCGGCTTCGCCTCCTGGTCGGAACTGCTCCGGTTGCAGCAGCGCATGAACACCGCCGCCGCCCGGATCACGAACGCGGCACAGCGCAGCGCGAACTCCGGCTTCGCCGGCATCGTCGCCGACCCCACCACCCGCCAGCTCCAGGTCTACTGGAAGGGTGAGCCGCCCGCCAACCTGGTGGCCACCGCACGGGCCACCGTCGCCACCAAGGTGCTGCCCGCCGCGTACTCACAGCGGGAACTCATCGTCGCGGCCGACCGACTGCGGGCCGCGGCCGGCGACAAGATCACCACGGTCGGGCCGCGCGCCGACGGCGCCGGCCTGCTCGTCGGCACGCAGGACGGGCTGCTCGGCGCGACGGCTCTCGCCGGCGTACCGGTGACCGTGCAGACCGGGGTCGCCGCCGCGCCCGCGACCCGGTGGGACGACACGGCGCCCTGGTGGGGCGGCGCCGCCTGGCGCAACGCCACCACCGGCGGCGGCTGCTCGACCGGCTTCGGTGTCTTCCAGGGCGGGGCCGCGCGGATCCTCTCCGCCGCGCACTGCGGCAACATCAACAACGCCGCGACCGACCCGACCGGGCAGTCGATGGGCATCGTCGGCACCCGCAACGCCGGCACCGACACCCTGCTGTTGTCGGGCAGCTCGGGCGGCCGGGTCTTCAACAACAGCACCGACGCGGCCGGCAACGTGGTCAGTGAGTTCAGCAACCAGGTGATCGGCGCGTCGGCCAGCCAGGTCGGCAACTGGGTGTGCTCCTCCGGCGCGTACTCCGGCACCCGCTGCTCGATCCAGGTGAAGGCGCGCAACCTGTGCATCAACGTGCGCAACTTCGGCCAGGTCTGCGGGCAGGTCCAGGCGGAGAACACCACACGCACCAACGCCGTCGGTCAGGGGGACAGCGGTGGCCCGGTGGAGATCGTGAACGCGGCGAACACGCTCCAGGTCTGGGCGACCGGCACCAACACCGCCATCGACGACACCAACACGTCGACTGCCTGTACCGGCTACGTCACCACCGGCCGGGTCTGCGCCTGGCGGTTCTACTACGAGGACATCTTCTCCGGCATGGCCGGCGTCGGCGCCTCCGGCGTCGTCCTCGGCTGAGACGTCTCGGCGACCGCCGTACGGCTCGGTGGCCGGGCCGGCGCGCGTACCCCGCGCGTCGGCCCGGCCGCACGCCAAGTTCAGACGCTGGCGCCCGGGTCCCCCGCGAGCACCGCGTCGCCACGGAGCAACGCGGGCTCGGGCAGCGGCAGTTGGATCTTGTGAGCCGCCTCCCAGTCGTAGATCAGGCCGGGACGCACCTGGGCGGCGAAGTAGTCGATCGCTGTCATCCCACCCACGACGGGCTCGTCGACCTCGGCGACCAGTTGGGCGGGGACCAGGGAGAACCCGTTCTGCAGAGCGGCGCTGAGGCGGCGGTGCCCGTCGACGACGAAGAAGTACTCGCCGGTGAACCCGATCTTCAGCGGTTCGAGGGCCTCGTCGCCGGCCTCGGCCACCCCACCGACGAAGTCGGTGTCCCAGAGACCACGCAGGGTGGCGATGTCCTCGGTCGGGTAGACCCGGGCCGGGTCCAGCAGCAGCAGCGGCGGCGCGTCGCGCAGCACCTCGGCGCCGAGCGTGCCCTCGTACGCGGCCACGATGTGCTCGATCACCTCGGTGGCGGACGCCCGGGTGGTGTCGCAGATCAGGTCATAGTTGCGCAGACGGGCCTTGTCGACCCCGTAACGGATGATGAACCGGCTGCGCTCGCTCGCGCTGCGCTCACGCAGCTTGGCCTTGGCCTCGTCCAGGGAGGCGTAGCTCTCCGCCGGCCCGGACGGTCGGGCGAGCACGCGGCGGGCCGCCTCACCCGGCTCGGTGATCATGTGCACCTTGAGCGCGTCGGTGAAGAAGTGCCAGGCCAGCCGGGAGTCCATGATGAGGCGCTCACCGGAGGCGGCGATGTCCCGCTGGAGCTGGTCGACGTAGCCGTCGACGGCCTGGTCGAGTTCGGCGTGCAGGTTGAGCTGCAGCGCGGTCATCTGCCGCTGCTGAGCCATCTCCCGGTAGAGGTCCCCCACGCTGACCCGGCGCATACCGAGCCGCTTGGCGATCTCGACCGACACGGTGCTCTTGCCGCTGCCGAGGTCGCCGTTGAAGACGATCGATTGTCCAACGGTCACGACTGGTCCACCCCTGATCACCGGCTCATTGACATCATCGACCTCGCGCCCGACCGACGCGTTCCCGCCATCGCCGCGCCATCTCGCGGCGGCTCCAGCTCGGCGCGTCTGACGCTCCCTCGCGACCTGGAACCCGTCGTACGCCTTGGCATGACGGGCGATGCTACCACTCGGACGCCACCGCTCTGCCGGACGCGGTGTGCGAGGGCGACCTCGGCGGGAGACGTCCGCCACCCCCGGCACCGGCCGAAACTCCTCAGAACAGGCTCAGCGGATCGACCTGGAGACGAACCGGATCGGCGGCCTTGCGGGCGGCCCGAACGCCGGCGGCCGAGTGCAACGCCTCGGCGAGCGCGCCAGCCCGGGCCCGGGGCACCCGGACCAACATCCGCTCCCGCCCCTCCTCGGCCGGCACCGGCCCGAGCACCTCGGCGTCGTCGGGCAGCCGGGCCGCGGCCAGCAGGTCCGCCACCGCCTCGGCCGGGCCGGTGACGCTCGCCATCCGCACGGCCGGCGGGAAACCCAGCTCGCGACGCTCGGCCAGCTCCCGGCCGGCGAACCAGCCGGCGTCCCAGCGCAGCAGCGCCTGCACGGGGGCGAGCGCGCCGTCGGCGACCACCACCACCCGACCGGCCGGCGCCGGGCGGGCCAGAGCCGCCGCCGCCAGCCAGCGGCGCAGCGCCTCCTCGCCGGCGCGCAGGTCGGCCCGGGTCAGCAGGGCCCACGAGTCGAGCAGCAGCACCGCGCCGTAGCCGCCCTCGGCGACCGGCTCGGCGCCCGGGGTGGCCACCACCAGGGCCGCGCCGCCGGGCACGTCGGTCAGCACCTCCTCGCGCCCCGAGGTCCGCACCGGGACGCCGGGGAACGCCCGGCCCAGCTCCTCGGCGGTCCGCCGGGCGCCGGTCACCGCGGCCCGCAGCCGCCGCCCACCGCACTCCGGGCAGGCGTACGCGGCCGCCACGCGGGCGCACCACCGGCAGGCCGGAGTGCCACCCGCCGAGGGCAGCGCGAGCGGGCCGGCACAGTGCGCGCAGCGCGCCGGGGTACGGCACTCGGCGCAGGAAATCGACGGCAGGTAGCCGCGTCGGGGCACCTGCACCAGCACCGGCAGGTCCTGCCGGAGCGCGTCCCGGGCGGCCGTCCAGGCCAGGCTGGGCAGCCGGGCGGTGGCGGCCCCGGGGTCACGGGCCAGTTGGGGATCGTCTCCGGTCGGCGCGATCGCCGGGATCCGCGCCCGCACGGTGGCCCGGTCGGCGACCACCTCCGGGGCCCAGCCGGTCTCCACGAGCAGTTGCGCCTCGGCCGTGCGGGCGTACCCGCCGACCAGCGCGGCGGCCTCGGCGAGGTGGGCGCGGGTGAGCAGCACGTCACGGGCGTGCGGGTAGGGCGCGCGGGGCTCGGAGTGCAGGTCGTCACCGTCGTCCCAGACGGCGACGAGGCCGAGCCGGGCCACCGGGGCGAACATCGCCGCCCGGGTGCCGATCACCACCGGCACCTGCCCACGGCGCGCGGCGAGGAACGCCCGGTAGCGCCGGGCCGGGCCGAGCGCGGCGGAGAGGCTGACGTGTCGCCCCGGGCCGAGCACTCCGGTGAGCGCGGCGTCGAGGCGGTCGAGGTCACGCGCGTCGGGCACCACGACCACCGCGCCGCGCCCGCCCGCGACGGTGGCCGCCACCGCGTCGGCGTAGCGGGCCGCCCAGTTCTCACCGGGCAACGCCGACCAGACCGCGCGGGGCGCGCGGCCGTCGGTGAGCGCCCGCAGCAGGGCCGGGCCGGTCGGGTAGTCGCGCCACCCACGCGGGTCGACCGCCTCGGTGGGGGCCGCCGGGGTGGGCTGATCGTCGCGGGGCTCCTTCTCCACGCGCGCGTGCCGGGGTGGCACCGCGAGCCGGAGCACGTCGGCGAGGCTGCCCGCGTACCTGTCGGCGACCGCCCGGGCCAGCCGGGCGACCTCGGGGGCCAGCACCGGCTCCGGCGAGACCACCTTCTCCAGGTACGCGAGGCGGCCGGTGTGCCCGGAGTCGTCGGCGCGTGACAGCAACCACCCGTCGACGAGTTGCCCGGCGAAGCGCACCTTCACCCGGGTACCGGGCAGCGCCACCTCGTCCAGCTCCGCCGGCACCAGGTAGTCGAACGGCCGGTCCAGGTGCGCCAGTCCGACGTCCACGCAGACGCGCGCGACCGGCGACCCGTCCGCGGGTCGCCGGTCGCTGTGCTTGGTGGCGGTCAGGCTCCCGCGGCCGACTTGAGGTCGGCGGCCCGGTCGGTGCTCTCCCAGGTCAGGTCCGGCAGTTCCCGGCCGAAGTGGCCGTACGCGGCGGTCTGCTGGTAGATCGGGCGGAGCAGGTTGAGGTCCCGGATGATCGCGGCGGGACGCAGGTCGAACACCTCGGCGACGGCCTTCTCGATCGAGGTGACGGGCACGGTCTCGGTGCCGAACGTCTCGATGAACAGGCTCACCGGGTGCGCCTTGCCGATGGCGTAGGCGACCTGCGCTTCGCACCGCTCGGCCAGACCGGCGGCGACCACGTTCTTGGCCACCCAGCGCATCGCGTACGCGGCCGAGCGGTCCACCTTGGACGGGTCCTTGCCGGAGAACGCGCCGCCACCGTGCCGGGCGTACCCGCCGTAGGTGTCGACGATGATCTTGCGACCGGTCAGCCCGGCGTCGCCCATCGGGCCGCCGATCTCGAACCGGCCGGTCGGGTTGACCAGCAGCCGGTAGCCGTCGGTGTCCAGGCCCAGGCTCTCCAGCTCCGGGGCGATCACGTGGTCGCGCACGTCCGGGGTGAGCAGTGAGTCCAGTGAGATGTCGGCGGCGTGCTGGCTGGACACGACAACGGTGTTCAGCCGGACCGGGCGCAGCCCCTCGTACTCGATGGTGACCTGGGTCTTGCCGTCCGGCCGCAGGTACGGGATCGTGCCGTCCTTGCGCACCGCCGAGAGGCGGCGGGCCAGCCGGTGGGCGAGCGCGATCGGCAGCGGCATCAGCTCGGGCGTCTCCGAGCAGGCGAAGCCGAACATCATGCCCTGGTCGCCGGCGCCCTGCGCGTCCAGCGCGCTCTCCGACGCACCGGTCCGCAGCTCGAAGGCGTTGTCCACACCCTGGGCGATGTCCTCGGACTGGGCGCCGATGGAGACGCTGACCCCGCAGGAGGCGCCGTCGAAGCCCTTCTTCGACGAGTCGTAGCCGATGTCGAGGATGGTCCGGCGGACGATCGTCGGGATGTCGGCGTACGCCTTGGTGGTCACCTCACCCGCGATGTGCACCTGGCCGGTGGTGATCATGGTCTCCACCGCCACGCGGCTGTGGGGGTCCTCGGCCAGCAGCGCGTCGAGGATGCCATCGCTGATCTGATCAGCGATCTTGTCCGGGTGGCCTTCCGTGACCGATTCGGACGTGAAGAGACGGCGTGTCACGGCACTCCTAAGCGTGTGAAGTCGTTCCGCGGAAGTCTAATCACCACTGCGGCCGGTGTCGGGTTCGGTTGTGCTCTGTTCCACCCGTCAGGAGCGGCCGGGCAGCCGCGCCACGACGAGATCCCAGACGGCGTCGGCCACAGCTTCCTTGGCCTGCTCGGGCAGCCGGCTCATCGAACCGTCCGCGCCGATCACCGTCACCGTGTTGGTGTCGGCGCCGAAGACCAGGTCCGGACCGACCTCGTTGACCACGATCAGGTCGGCCCTCTTGCGGGCCAGTTTCGCCCTCCCGTTGGCCTCGGCATCGCCGGTCTCGGCGGCGAACACCACCAGCACCTGCCCTGGTCGTTTGCGCTGGCCGAGCTCCGCCGCGATGTCCGGGTTCGTGACGAGCTCGATGGTGGGCGCGACGCCGTCGTCCGACTTCTTGATTTTGCCGGTCGCGTACGTCGCGGGCCGGAAATCGGCCGGCGCCGCCGCCATCACCACCGCGTCGGCCTCGACGGCGGCCTTGACTGTCGCCTCCCGCAACTCGGCGGTGGTGCCCACCCGGATCAGGTCCACGCCGGCCGGGTCGGCGAGGTCGACGTTGGCCGCGATCACTGTGACCCGGGCGCCCCGGGCGACCGCCGCGCGGGCGAACGCGTACCCCTGCTTGCCCGACGAGCGGTTGCCCAGGAAGCGGACCGGGTCCAGCGGTTCGCGGGTGCCACCGGCGGTGACGACCACCCGGCGGCCGGCCAGGTCGGCAGGGGTGGAGCCGCCGCGGGCCAGGAGCCGACCGGCGACGGCGAAGATCTCCGCCGGGTCGGGCAGCCGACCCTTGCCGGTGTCGGCGCCGGTGAGCCGGCCGACGGCGGGCTCGATGACCCGCACACCCCGGGAGCGCAGCGTGGCGACGTTGGCCACGGTGGCGGGGTGCTCCCACATCTCGGTGTGCATGGCCGGGGCCAGCAGGACCGGGCAGCGGGCGGTCAGCAGGGTGTTGGTCAGCAGGTCGTCGGCGAGGCCGTGCGCGGCCTTGGCGAGCAGGTCGGTGGTGGTCGGCGCGACCACCACCAGGTCGGCCTGCTTACCGAGCCGGACGTGCGGCACCTCGTGGACGTCGGTCCACACGTCGTCGGCGACCGGTTGACCGGAGAGCGCGGCCCAGGTCGGCGCTCCAACGAAGCGGAGCGCCGACGCGGTCGGCACGACCCGAACCCGGTGACCCGATTCGGTGAAGAGTCGCAGCAGCTCGCACGCCTTGTAGGCGGCGATGCCGCCACCGACCCCGAGGACGATCGAGGCGGACATCGGCCAGCGGGGGCTTACGGCTGGTCGGTCGGCTCGGCGGTGAGCAGGCCCGAGTTGATCTCGCGCATGGCGATCGAGAGGGGCTTCTCCTGCGGAGTGGTCTCGACGAGCGGGCCGACGTACTCCAGCAGGCCCTCACCGAGCTGGCTGTAGTAGGCGTTGACCTGGCGCGCGCGCTTGGCGGCGAAGATGACCAGCGCGTACTTCGACGTCGTCTTCTCGAGGAGCTCGTCGATCGGCGGGTTGGTGATGCCTTCGGGGTTGGCGATGGATCCCACGAATTAACCTCTGCGTCTTTCGAGCCGCGCGGACGCGGTGCTGAGTCTCAACGGCGGCCGACCGTCAGCCACGCACACGTGACCAGGCCGGATCCGGATAAGAAGAACCGAGTAAGCCTACCAGCTCGTCGACCACCCGTTCGGTGTGGTCGTGCGTCAGGGTGTGCTCGACGGTGGCGGCAACCGCGGCGGGGGGCGCGTACCCGGGTGGGCTCAGCAGCACCAGCCGGGCATCGGGCAGGCGCGCACGGACCAGTGGCGCGCCGCGCAGGTCGAGCGACAGCAGGACCGGCTGCCCGGCGTCGAGCCGGGCGCGCAGCGGCGGGTACGGGGTGCCCCGGCGGTGCGAACCGATCCGGGACCACTCCAGCAGCTCGCCGTCGACGATCCAGCGATCGAACTCGGCGGGGGCGAGGAAGACGCGGTCCACCCCGTCGATCTCCGACTCCCGGCGCGGCCTGGTGGTTGCCGCAACCGGGATCCACACGGACGGAGAACGCGCCCGGACGAGCTCGACGACACTCTCCCTGCCGGACCCCGAAGGTCCAGCCAGGACAGTGAGCCGAGCCGCCGGGCGCGCCTCGTCATCCGTGCTCACTGCTTGTTTCTACACGCTGCCAGGTTCAGTTGGCGGCGAACTCTCCAAGCAGTGCCTTGCGCTGCTGCTCGCCGAGGCCACGCAGGCGACGGCTGTCGGCGATCTTGAGCTTCTCCATGATCTGGGTAGCCCGGATCTTGCCGATGCCCGGCATGGCCTGCAGGACGGCCGACACCTTGAGCTTGCCTACGACGTCGTCGCTCTCGGCCCGCTCGAGGACGGCACCGAGGGTGGTCTTGCCCTGCTTGAGCTGCTCCTTCAGCTGAGCACGGGCCTTGCGGATCTCCGCGGCCTTCTCGAGCGCGGCAGCGCGTTGTTCGGGGGTCAGTGACGGGAGCGGCACCAGTTCTCCTCAGGTCCCTATCGCGGCGGGCGGGGCGCACCGCCGCATCTGTGAAACGTGGTGTCGCTGTGAACCAAGGGGTCCATGGTTCCCAGCGCGGGGAAAACTAGCGGCCAACGGAGCTTTCGGCAACGTGGGGGCCGCATGATCACCGTAGAGTGACCGACCCGTCAGTCAGTCACCGGGCAGGCAGGACGGCCCGGCAGTCGACCAACACGCGGTCCGCGGCGGCCCGCAGCGCGGCCACATCGGGGCCCGCCGAGAGCACTTCCCGGGAGTACGACGGGAGCACCGAGGCGAGGCTCGAACCGAAGACGGTACGCAGATCGGCTGCGCCGGCACCCTGCGCGCCGAGCCCCGGAGCGAGCAGTGGGCCGCCCACACCGGAGAGGTCGTGACCGGTGTCACCGATGGTCGCCCCGACCACCAGTCCGAAGCTCCCGAGTGGGGACGCACCCCTGTTGAGCTGGGAAATCTCGTCGATCACGGTCTGCGCCACGGTGCGGCCGTCGGCCGTGACGGCCCGCTGCACGGCCGCGCCCTCGGGGTTTGAGGTGAGGGCCAGCACGAACACGCCGCCGCCGTGCTCGGCTGCCAGCTCGAACATCGGCGCCAGCGAACCGACCCCGAGGTAGGGGCTCGCGGTGACCGCGTCGACATACACGGGGCTGGATGGATCAAGGTACGCGGCGGCGTACGCGCTCACCGTCGAGCCGATGTCGCCGCGCTTGACGTCCAGCAGAACGAGCGAGCCGGCATCTCGTAACTGTCGGATAGTTGACTCAAGAATCGCCACACCTCGGGACCCGAACCGCTCGAAAAAGGCCGACTGAGGCTTGACTACCGCAACCCGGTCACCGAGGGCTTCCACGACGGTCCGGCTGAACCGGTCGAGCCCCGCGACGTCGTCCGGGAGGCCCCACTGAGCCAGCAGACCGGGATGCGGGTCGATGCCCACACAGAGTGGGCCCCGCTCGGTGATCGCCCGGTGCAGCCGGGTACCGAAGCTCTCCATCGGAGTGTTCCCCTCTTCTCGTCCGGGCGGCTGCCCCGCCCGGGTAACCCGTCGACCCGGTGACCGGACCGACTCAGCCAGCCGCCACCGCTGCCGCCACCCCGCTGGCGATGCGGGCCAGGTCGACGTCGTCGGTGACGTACGGCGGCATCGTGTAGATCAGGTCGCGGAACGGGCGCAGCCACACCCCCTGGTCGACCGCCGCAGCGGTCGCCGCGCCGAGGTCGACCTCGTGATCGAGCTGGACCACACCGATCGCGCCGAGCACCCGTACGTCGGTCACGCCCGGCGTGCCGCGCAGGGGCTCCAGGCCGGCGCGCAGGCCGGCGCCGACCCTGGCGACCTGGCCGGCCCAGTCTCCGGCCCGCAGCAGCCCGATGGAGGCGTTCGCCACCGCGCAGGCCAGGGGGTTGCCCATGAACGTGGGCCCGTGCGCCAGCACACCGGACGCCGAGATGCCCCGGGCGACCTCCGGGGTGCACAGGGTCGCCGCGAGGGTCAGGTACCCGCCGGTCAGCGCCTTGCCCACGCACAGCACGTCCGGCGTCACCCCCGCGTGCCCGGCGGCGAACATCTCGCCGGTACGGCCGAACCCGGTGGCGATCTCGTCGAAGATCAGCAGGATCCCGTGCGCGCGGGTCACCTCGCGCAGCACCCGCAGGTAACCCGGGTGATGGAAGCGCATCCCGCCCGCGCCCTGGACGACGGGCTCGACGATCACGGCAGCCAACTCGTCGGCGTGCCGCTCGACCGTCTCCACCAGTGCCGCCACGTACGCGTCGTCGGGCGGGTCGGTGAAACCACCCGGCGGGACCGGGGCGAACACCTGCCGGGGCAGCACGTCGCCCCACAGGTGGTGCATCCCGCCCTCCGGGTCGCAGACGCTCATCGGGTGGAACGTGTCCCCGTGGTAGCCACCCCGCCAGGTCGCCAGCCGGCGTCGCTGCGGTTGTCCGACGGCCCGCTGGTACTGCAGGCACATCTTCACCGCCACCTCGACGCTCACCGAACCGGAGTCGGCCAGGAACACGTGCTCCAGGCCGTCCGGTGTCAGCTCGACCAGGGTCCGGGCGAGCTGCACGGCCGGCTCGTGGGTGAGCCCGCCGAACATCACGTGGCTCATCCGGCCGAGCTGGTCGGTCACCGCCGCGTCCAGCACCGGGTGCCGGTACCCGTGGATCGCCGCCCACCAGGACGACATGCCGTCCACCAGTTCCCGGCCGTCGGCCAGGGTCAGCCGCACCCCCTCGGCGCCGCGCACCACGTACGGCGCGTTGGCCGGCGGCAACGCGGCGTACGGGTGCCAGACGTGCGCCCGGTCGGCGGCCAGGATCTCCTCGGGCGTCACGCGCGCTCCTTCGGGGCGTTCAGGGGTGTGGCGACGGGCAGGCCGGTCACCGCCCGGCGGACGGGACCGGGGCCGGGCGCGCCGCGCGGGCGGCGGCGCGGACCAGGGCCGGTCCTCGGTAGATGAAGCCGGTGTAGAGCTGTACCAGGGCGGCGCCGGCATCGAACATCCGCGCCGCGTCGTCCGGGTCCAGAACACCGCCGACGCCGATGATCGGCAGCCGGCCGCCGGTCTCCCGGTGCACGAAGGCGACCACGTCCCGGGCCCGCCCGGTGAGCGGCCGACCGGAGAGGCCGCCGGCCTGCGCGCCACGTTCGACGTCGACGCCGGCAAGCCCGTCCCGGGACAGGGTGGTGTTGGTGGCGATCACCCCGGCGGCGCCCCGGGCCAGGCAGACCTCCAGCAGCTCGGCGATCGCCGCCTCGGTCAGGTCTGGTGCGATCTTGACCAGCACCGGCTTCTCCCCCACCAGCGCGCCGAGCAGCGCGTCGAGGTGGGCGCGGTCCTGCAACGACCGCAGGCCCGGGGTGTTCGGTGAGGACACGTTCACCGCGAAGTAGTCGCCGTGCCCCCGCAGCGCCCGGTACGAGGCGAGGTAGTCCTCGACCGCCTCGTCGAGCGGAGTCACCTTGGACTTGCCCAGCGAGATGCCCAGCGGCACCCCGAGCGGGCGCGGCAGCGCCGCCAGCCGGGTGGCCAGCGCGGCGGCCCCGGCGTTGTTGAAGCCCATCCGGTTGACCACCGCCTCGCTGGCCGGCAGCCGGAACAGCCGCGGCCGGGGGTTGCCCGGCTGGGCGTGCGCGGTGACCGTGCCGACCTCCACGAAACCGAAGCCGAGCGCCGGCCAGGCCGGCAGCGCCGCGCCGTCCTTGTCCATGCCGGCGGCCAACCCGACCGGGTTGGGGAACCGCACCCCGAACACCGTGCGCGGCGTGTTCACCGCGTACCGGGCCCGCAGCGCGGCGAGCGCGGCCGGCCACCGCGACAGCGCCGTCAACCGCCGCAGTGTCCACTCGTGCGCCGCCTCGGCGTCCCCGCCCCCGAGCCGGAACAACCACGGCCGTACCGCCTGCTCGAACACTGTCACTGGGCAGCCCGGAGGATGGCGTGCAGGTCCTGCAGGGGGCGGACCTGCATGTCGCCGCGGATCCGCGCCTCGATGCCCATCACCGCCGCCGCGGCGCCGGGGACAGTGGTGATGCAGGGGATGTCCGCGGTGACGGCCGCGCTGCGGATCTCGTAGCCGTCGGAGCGGGCGCTGGCACCCGAGCCCTGCGGCGTGTTGATCACCAGCGCCACGTGGCCGCCGCCGATCAGCGACACCGCGTCGTCGCCCTCACCCGCCTGGTAGTGCTTGCGGATCTGCTCGCAGGCGATGCCGTGCCGGCGCAGCACCTCGGCCGTGCCGGTGGTGGCGACGATCTCGAAACCCAGGTCGGCCAACCGCTTGATCGGAAAGATCATGCCGCGCTTGTCCCGGTTGGCCACCGAGACGAAGATCTTCCCGGCGGTCGGCAGCGACCCGTACGCGGCCGACTGGCTCTTCGCGAAGGCGTGCCCGAAGTTGGTGTCGATGCCCATCACCTCGCCCGTCGACTTCATCTCCGGCCCGAGCAGCGAGTCGATCCCCTTGCCCGCGCGGGTCCGGAAGCGCTTGAACGGCAGCACCGCCTCCTTGACCGCGACCGGCGCGTCGGCGGGCATCGTGCCCCCGTCCCCGGTCGCCGGCAGCAGCCCCTCGGCGCGCAGCTCGGCGATGCTCGCCCCGAGCGCGATCCGGGCCGCCGCCTTGGCCAGCGGCACCGCCGTGGCCTTGGAGACGAACGGGACGGTCCGCGACGCGCGCGGGTTGGCCTCCAGCACGTAGAGCACGTCGTCCTTGAGGGCGTACTGCACGTTGAGCAGCCCCCGGACGCCGACGCCACGGGCGATGGCCTCGGTGTAGCGGCGGACCTCGACCAGGTGCGAGCCCGCGAGGGTGATCGGCGGCAGCGCGCAGGACGAGTCGCCGGAGTGGATGCCCGCCTCCTCGATGTGCTCCATCACGCCGCCGATGTAGACCTCGCCGTCGGCGTCGCACAGCGCGTCCACGTCGATCTCGATGGCATCGTCGAGGAACCGGTCCACCAGCACCGGATGGTCCGGGGAGATGTCGGTGGCCCGGCCGATGTAGTCGCGCAGCGTCGGGTCGTCGTAGACGATCTCCATGCCCCGCCCGCCCAGCACGTACGACGGCCGGACCAGCACCGGGTAACCGATCTCGTCGGCGATCGTCTTGGCCTCGTCGTACGAGGTGGCCATGCCGTGCGCCGGCGCGCGCAGCCCGGCCCGGGCCAGCACCGCCCCGAACGCGCCGCGCTCCTCGGCCAGGTGGATCGACTCCGGGGACGTGCCGACGATCGGCACGCCGGCGTTCTTGAGCCGCTGCGCCAGCCCCAGCGGGGTCTGCCCGCCGAGCTGCACCACCACCCCGACCACGCCCGGCCCGCCGGCCGCCCGGCCGGACGAGTCCTCGGCGTGCCAGACCTCCAGAACGTCCTCGAAGGTCAACGGCTCGAAGTAGAGCCGGTCGGCGGTGTCGTAGTCGGTGGAGACCGTCTCCGGGTTGCAGTTGACCATGACGGTCTCGTAACCGGCAGCCCGCAGCGCCTGGACGGCGTGCACGCAGGAGTAGTCGAACTCGATGCCCTGCCCGATCCGGTTCGGGCCGGAGCCCAGGATCAGCACCTTCGGCTGGTTCGACGGCACGACCTCGGTCTCCAGGTCGTACGTCGAGTAGTGGTACGGCGTGGTCGCCTCGAACTCGGCCGCGCAGGTGTCCACGGTCTTGTAGACCGGGCGCACGTCGAGGCGGTGCCGCAGGGTCCGTACGCCGTCCTCGGCGGCCAGCTCCGGGCGCAGCGCGGCGAGCTGCCGGTCGGACAGACCGGCCCGCTTGGCGCGGCGCAGCAGGTCGGCGTCGAGCACCGGCGCGTCGACGATCTCGGCGCGCAGCTCGATGAGCGCGGCGATCTGGTCCAGGAACCACGGGTCGATCCCGCCGGACGCCTCGGCGACCTCGGCGATCGACGCGCCGAGGCGCAGCGCCCGCTCCACCGTGTACAGCCGGCCGTCGTGCGGGATCCGCAGCGCGGCGAGGGTGTCCGCCACTGTCACACCCGCCGGGTCCGGCACACTCCAGAAACCGGCCGACTTGGTTTCCATCGAGCGCATCGCCTTGTTCAGCGCCTCGGTGAAGTTGCGCCCGAGGCTCATCGCCTCGCCCACCGACTTCATCGTGGTGGTCAGCTCCGGGTCCGCGCCGGGGAACTTCTCGAACGCGAACCGCGGGATCTTCACCACCACGTAGTCGAGGGACGGCTCGAACGCCGCCGGCGTCTTCAGGGTGATGTCGTTGGGGATCTCGTCGAGGGTGTAGCCGATGGCCAGCTTCGCGGCGATCTTCGCGATCGGGAAGCCTGTCGCCTTCGAGGCCAGCGCCGAGGACCGCGACACCCGGGGGTTCATCTCGATCACGACGATCCGGCCGTCGACCGGGTTGACCGCGAACTGGATGTTGCAGCCGCCGGTGTCCACCCCGACCTCGCGCAGCACGGCGATGCCCAGGTCACGCAACCGCTGGTACTCCCGGTCGGTGAGCGTCATGGCCGGGGCCACGGTGACGCTGTCGCCCGTGTGCACACCCATCGGGTCGATGTTCTCGATCGAGCAGACCACCACCACGTTGTCGTGCCGGTCGCGCATCAGCTCGAGCTCGTACTCCTTCCAGCCGAGCACGCTCTCCTCGATGAGCACCTCGTGCACCGGGCTGGCGGACAGGCCGTCACCGGCGATGCGGGCCAGGTCCTCCGGGGTGTGCGCCATGCCGGAACCCAGGCCACCCATGGTGAACGACGGCCGGATCACCACCGGCAGGCCCAGCTCGGCGACTGTCGCCTCGACCTCGTCCATGGAGTGGCAGACCCGCGAGCGGGGCACCAGACCCGTCGGGTCGTCGACGCCCAGCCGTACGCCGGCCTTCGCCACGATCTCCTTGAACAGCTGCCGGTCCTCACCCCGGTTGATGGCGTCGATGTTCGCGCCGATCAGCTCCACGCCGTACTTCTCCAGGACGCCGCCCTCGTGCAGGGCGACGGCCGTGTTCAGCGCGGTCTGCCCGCCGAGGGTCGCGAGGATCGCGTCCGGGCGCTCCTTGGCGATGACCAGCTCCACGAACTCCGGGGTGATCGGCTCGACGTAGGTCGCGTCGGCGAACTCCGGGTCCGTCATGATCGTCGCCGGGTTGGAGTTGACCAGGCTGACCCGGATCCCCTCGCTGCGCAGGACCCGGCAGGCCTGGGTGCCGGAGTAGTCGAACTCGCAGGCCTGCCCGATGACGATCGGCCCGGAGCCGATCACGAGGATGTGCTTGAGATCGGTCCGCTTAGGCATTGCTGCGCCCCTTGCTGTGGTTCCGGCCCTCGATGAGATCGGCGAATCGGTCGAAGAGGTAGTCCGCGTCGTGCGGGCCGGCCGCCGCCTCCGGGTGGTACTGGACGGTGAACGCGGGCAGGTCCACGGCCCGCAGCCCCTCGACCACGTTGTCATTGAGGCAGACGTGCGACACCCGCACCCCACCGAAGTCGGTGTCGATCACCTGGTCGGGGACCACCGCGCCGGCACCCGCACCGGGCACCTCGACCGCGAAGCCGTGGTTGTGGCTGGTCACCTCGACCTTGCCGGTGACCCGGTCGAGCACCGGCTGGTTGATCCCCCGGTGGCCGTAGCCCAGCTTGTAGGTGCCGAAGCCGAGCGCCCGACCGAGGATCTGACTGCCGAAGCAGATGCCGAACAGCGGCACCTGACGCCGCAGCGCCTCCCGGGCCAACTCCACCGGAGCGTCGGCGGTGGCCGGGTCGCCCGGGCCGGGCGACAGGAAGATCGCGTCGGCGCCGGTGGCGAGCATCTGGTCGATGCTCGACGACGCCGGCAGCACGTGGGTGGTCACCCCGCGGGTGGCCAGCCGACGCGGCACGTTGCGCTTGATGCCCAGGTCCAGGGCCGCCACGGTGAACCGGTGCTCGCCCAGTGCCTCGACGACGTACGGCTCGGTGGTGCTCACCTCGGCGGACAGGTCCGCCCCGACCATCTGCGGCGCCTGGCGGACCCGGGTCAGCAGGCTCTGCGGGTCGTTGTCGATGCTGGAGATGCCCACCCGCATGGCGCCCCGCTCACGCAGGTGCCGGGTCAGCGCCCGGGTGTCCACCCCGCTGATGCCCACCACACCCTCGGTGGCGAGGCGGTCTTCGAGACCACCGGTGGCCCGCCAGTTCGAGCCGATCCGGGCCGGGTCACGCACGACGTAGCCCGCCACCCAGATCCGACCGGACTCGTCGTCCTCGCCGTTGACGCCGGTGTTGCCGATGTGCGGGGCGGTCTGCACCACCACCTGACGGTGGTAGGACGGATCGGTCAGGGTCTCCTGGTAACCGGTCATGCCGGTGTTGAAGACCGCCTCGCCGAAGGTCTCCCCGACGCTGCCGTACGCCTCACCGGGGAACGTGCGCCCGTCCTCCAGCACCAGGATTGCGGATCTGCGCTTGACCATTACTTGACAGCCTTTCCGTCCAGGACCGTCGGCTCGCCGCGCAGGAAGGTCGCCACGATGCGACCTGGCAGCGTCATGCGGGCGTACGGGGTGTTGCGACTGCGACTGGCCAGCTCCGCCGGCTCGATGGTGCGGCGGGCGGCCGGGTCGATCAGGGTCAGGTTGGCCGGCACACCCGGCGCGGGGTCGACGCCGTGCCCGGTGAGGCCGGCGATCCGTGCGGGGGTGCGCGACATCCGCTCGGCAATCAGATCCCACTCGGGGCCGAGCACCTCCAGCGCGATGGAGAGGGCCGTCTCCAGACCGAGCATCCCCGGCCGGGCGTACGCCCACTCGCACTCCTTGTCCTCCACCGCGTGCGGGGCGTGGTCGGTGGCGATCACGTCGATCACCCCGTCGGCGAGGGCGGCGCGCAGCGCGGCGACGTCCGCGGCGGTGCGCAGCGGCGGATTCACCTTGAAGACAGGGTCATAGCTCTCGGCGCGCTCGTCGGTGAGCAGCAGGTGGTGCGGGGTCACCTCGGCGGTGACGCGTACACCGCGTGACTTTGCCTGGCGCAGCACCTCGACGCTGCCGGCGGTGGAGACGTGGCAGACGTGCAGTCGGCTGCCCACGTGCTCGGCGAGCAGCACGTCCCGGGCGATGATCGCCTCCTCGGCGACCGCCGGCCAGCCGATCAGGCCGAGCCGGGTGGAGACCTCACCCTCGTGCATCTGGGCGCCCTCGGTGAGCCGGGGCTCCTCGGCGTGCTGGGCGATGATCCCGTCGAACGCCTTGACGTACTCCAGGGCTCGGCGCATCAACTTCGGGTCGGCGACGCAGTGCCCGTCGTCGGAGAAGATCCGCACCCGGGCCGCCGAGTCGGCCATCGCGCCCAGCTCGGCCAGCCGCTCGCCGGCCAACCCGACGGTGACCGCGCCGATCGGCTGCACGTCGACCAGGCTGGCCTCCCGGCCGAGCCGCCAGACCTGCTCGACCACCCCGGCGGTGTCCGCCACCGGGGAGGTGTTGGCCATCGCGCAGACCGCCGTGTAGCCGCCCAGCGCCGCCGCCCGGGAACCGGACTCGACGGTCTCGGCGTCCTCCCGACCGGGCTCGCGCAGGTGGGTGTGCAGGTCGACGAGGCCGGGCAGGGCGACCAGGCCGGTGCCGTCGACGACAGTGGCGTCCGGCGCGGTCAGGCCGGGACCGACCTCGGCGATCACGCCGTCGCGGATCAGCAGGTCGGTCGGCGCTGCGCCGACGACACTCACGCTGGTGATCAGGTACGCGGTCACCGGTTGTTCCCTCCGAGCAGCAGGTAAAGGACAGCCATCCGCACGGAGACCCCGTTGGTGACCTGTTCGACGATGGTGGAGCGGGGTGAGTCGGCGACCTCGGGGGTGATCTCCATTCCCCGGTTCATCGGGCCGGGGTGCATGACGATCGCGTGCTCGGGCAGCCGGCGCATCCGCGGCCCGTCCAGCCCGTAGCGGCGGGCGTACTCGCGCGCGGAGGGGAAGTAGGAGTCGTTCATCCGCTCCCGCTGCACCCGCAGCATCATCACCACGTCCACGTTCGGCAGGACGGAGTCGAGGTCGTAGGACACGTCGGTGCCGGGGGCGAGGGCGCCCGCGATGTCGACCGGGATGAGGGTCGGCGGACCGACCAGGGTGATCTTGGCGCCGAGGGTGGAGAGCAGCAGCACGTTGGAGCGGGCCACCCGGGAGTGCAGCACGTCCCCGACCACCGCGACCGACAGCCCGGCGAGTCGGCCCAGCCGGGCCCGCATGGTGTACGCGTCCAGCAGCGCCTGGGTGGGGTGCTCGTGGGTGCCGTCGCCGGCGTTGACCACCGACCCGTCCACCCAGTTGGCCAGGCGGTGCGGCGCGCCGGAGGCGGGGTGCCGGACGACAACTGCGTCCGCGCCCATCGCCTGCAGGGTCAACGCGGTGTCCTTCAGGCTCTCACCCTTGGTGACGCTGGACCCCTTCGCGGAAAAGTTGATCACGTCGGCGCTGAGTCGCTTCGCCGCCGCCTCGAACGAGATCCGGGTACGCGTGGAGTCCTCGTAGAAGAGGTTGACAACGGTCCGTCCGCGCAGCGCGGGAAGCTTCTTGATCTCCCGGCCGGCGACGGTGGCCATCTCCGCGGCGGTGTCCAGGATCTCGGTGGCGGTGTCGGCGTCCAGATCTCCGCCGGAGAGCAGATGTTTGATCATGACTGGGTACCCCCGAACAGCTTGACCTCGTCCGACCCGTCGATCTCGGCGAGCGTCACCTTGACGCTCTCGGCGAGCGAGGTCGGGATGTTCTTGCCGACGTAGTCGGCGCGGATCGGCAGCTCCCGGTGGCCCCGGTCGACCAGGACGGCGAGCTGCACCGACGCCGGGCGGCCCACGTCGTTGAGCGCGTCGAGCGCGGCCCGGACGGTGCGGCCGGAGAAGAGCACGTCGTCGACCAGGATGACCCGTTTGCCGTCGATCCCGCCGGACGGCAGCTCGGTCGGACCCACCGCGCGGGTCGCGTGCCGGCGGAGGTCGTCGCGGTACAGGGTGATGTCGAGCACACCGACCGGGACGGCGACGTCCTCGAAGGTGCTGATCCGGTCGGCGAGCCGCCGGGCGAGGGGGGTGCCCCGGGTGGGAATCCCCAGAAGCACCGTGTTGGCGGCGCCCTGGGTCTTTTCCAGGATCTGGTGGGCGATGCGGTCGACCACGCGTTGCACGTCGGCGCTGGCGAGGATCACCTTCACCGTGGGTTGTCGCGGTGGTGACGAGCGGGCAGCCGGTGGGTATGCCACGGCGGACCTCCTTCCCCGCCTCACTGGACGGGTCGTTAAAGGATGTCGGGCACCTCCGGCCGGACCGCTGAGCAGACCTGGGCCGGGGCTTCCGCCACGTTACCAGTGGTCACCGGGCCGAGGGACGGCGGCTGCTGACCACCGGATCAGGCGCCGGAATAGGGGATAACTTCCCGGACGCTCCTCAACGGTAGGGTCACGACCACTTGACCACGTGTCGCATTCCCCGTACCGTCACGCTCCGTAGCGATCGACGGGAGAACCCCGAGCAGCACTGGGAGTGTCCGAATGCCCTCTGAATACGCCAAGTCTCTGGGCGCCCGCCTGCGCTCCATCCGCCAGCAGCAGGGTCTCTCCCTGCAGGGTGTGGAGGAGAAGTCGAACGGGCGGTGGAAGGCCGTGGTGGTCGGCTCGTACGAGCGTGGCGACCGGGCCGTGACGGTGTCCCGTCTGGCCGAGTTGGCCGAGTTCTACCGCGTACCCGTCTCGGAGCTGCTGCCTGACGGCAGTGGCGTCCGTCACGAGCCCACCAGCAAGATTGTTCTGGACCTGGAGCGGCTCTACGACGAGGCCTCCGAGGACCTGGCCTACGTCGCCCGCTACGCCCGCGCCATCCAGCAGCAGCGCGGCGACTACAACGGCCGGGTGCTCTCCATCCGCGCCGACGACCTGCGGGCGCTCGCGATCGTCTACGACGCCTCACCGTCGGGCCTGATCGAGCGGCTCACCGAGCACGGTGTGCTGGTGGCCGACCCCCGGGCGTTCTTCGCCTCCTGATCTGCCGCAACACCTGATCTGCCGCTTCACCGAAAGGGCCCGTGCCGGTTGGCACGGGCCCTTTCGTGTCGCGTCGTCCGGTGGGGACGCTCAGCGGGTGGCGTACTCGGCGATCCGGCCGAGCACCCCGTTGAGGAAGCGCGGCGAATCGTCCGTCGACATCTGCCGGGCCAGCTCCACGGCCTCGCTGATCGCCACCGCGTCGTCGATCTCGTCGACGTAGAGCAGCTCGTAGACGGCGATCCGGGCCAGATTACGGTCGACGACAGGCATCCGCTCCAGCGTCCAACCCTCGGCGTAGCTGGCGATCAGCTCGTCGATCCGGTTGAGGTGCTCGGCAACACCCTCGACCAGGCCCACCGCGTAGCCCAGATGCTCCGGTCGGGGCTGCTCGATCCGCTGCACGTAGCCGGCGAGCACCTCCACCGGAGGCTTGTCCCGTAGGTCGGCCTCGTAGAGGACATCCAGCGCCCGCTTGCGCGCCTTGCGGCGCGCCGGCATCTGCTGCTTGGAACCCTCAGCCATCAGGCGCGGCCGAGGTAACGGCCGTCGCGGGTGTCGACCTTGATCTTCTCGCCGGTGGTGATGAACAGCGGAACCGGAACGGTGGCGCCGGTCTCCACTGTCGCCGGCTTGGTGCCGCCGGTCGAACGGTCGCCCTGCAGGCCCGGCTCGGTGTAGGTGACCTCCAGCACGACGCTGGTGGGCAGCTCGATGTAGAGCGGCACACCCTCGTGCTGGGCGACTGTCGCCTCCGCCTCGGGCAGCAGGTAGTTGGCTGCCTCACCGACGGTGCCACCGGGCACGCTGATCTGGTCGAAGGTCTCCAGATCCATGAAGACGAAGTCCTCACCGTCGGCGTACAGGTACTGCATCGTGCGCTTGTCAACGGTCGCGGTTTCGACCTTGGTGCCCGCGTTGAAGGTCTTGTCGACCACCTTCCCGGACAGCACGTTCTTCAGCGTGGTGCGCACGAAGGCACCACCCTTACCGGGCTTGACGTGCTGGAACTCGACGACGGCCCAGAGCTCGCCGTCCAGGTTGAGTACCAGGCCGTTTTTGAGGTCGTTGGTGGAGGCCATTTCCTGCCTTGATCATCAATTGGCGGACAGACCCTACGAGTCTACTAGCTGCGTCGAATCGCCCGGTCCCCGCTCGGGGGCGGCCTCTCAGCGGGTGGTCAGATGGTGCAGAGCGAGACGATAGCCGTCGATGCCCAGCCCGCAGATCACCCCGGTCGCCACCGCCGACACCACCGAGTGGTGCCGGAACTCCTCACGGGTGTGGATGTTGGAGATGTGCACCTCCACCAGCGGCCCCCGCAGCATGGCGCAGGCGTCCCGCACGGCGTACGAGTAGTGCGACCAGGCGGCCGGGTTGAGCACCACCGCGGCGCCCTCGTCGGCCGCCGCGTGCAGCCAGCCGAGCAGCTCGTGCTCCGCGTCGGTCTGCCGGACCGTCACGTCCAGCCCCAGCTCCCGACCGGTGCTCTCGCAGAGCGCCACCAGGTCCGCGTAGGTGGTCGCGCCGTACACGTCGGGCTGGCGGGTGCCCAGCCGACCCAGGTTCGGCCCGTTGAGGACGTAGACCTTCACGGGGTCGCCACCTCGCGGTAGGCGGCCTCCAGCAACGCGTCGTCCGGACCCTCGAGCATCGCCGGGCGGGCCAGCCCGTCGAGCACCACGAAGCGCAGCCGGCTGCCCCGGGTCTTCTTGTCCACCCGCATCGCGGCCAACAGTTGCGGCCAGGCGTCGGCCGGGTAGCTCACCGGCAGACCGAGCGCGCTCAACGTGACCCGGTGCCGGTCGGCGGTCGGCGCGTCCAGCCGCCCGGCGAGCCGGGCCAGCGTGGCCGCGTACACCAGGCCGACGGCGACGGCGTGGCCGTGCCGCCAGCGGTAGCCCTCGTTCTGCTCGATGGCGTGGGCCAGGGTGTGACCGTAGTTGAGCACCTCCCGCACACCCGACTCGCGCAGGTCGCCGGCGACCACGTCGGCCTTGACCCGGATCGCCCGCTCGATCAGCTCCCGGCTCACCGGCCCACGGCTGTCGGTCGCGGCCGCCGGGTCATTCTCGACGAGATCCAGGATCGTCGGGTCGGCGATGAAACCGCACTTGACCACCTCGGCCAGCCCGGCCGCCAGGTCGACCGCGGGCAGGCTGTCCAGCGTGGCCAGGTCGGCCAACACCCCGACCGGCGGGTGGAACGCACCCACCAGGTTCTTGCCGGCGGCCGTGTTGATGCCCGTCTTGCCACCCACCGCGGCGTCGACCATGCCCAGCAGCGAGGTTGCCACCGGCACCCAGCGCACCCCACGCAACCAGCAGGCCGCGACGAAGCCGGCCAGGTCGGTCACCGCGCCGCCGCCCACCCCGACCACCGCGTCGGTACGGGTGAAACCCGCCGCGCCGAGCCGGTCCCAGCAGGCGGAGGCCACGTCGATGTGCTTGCCGGACTCGGCGTCGGGCACCTCGATCGGCAGTGGCTCGACGCCGGCGGCGCGCAGGCGCTCGCCGAGCGCGTCCGCGAGGGTCTTGAGCGGGGCGCGTGCAGCACCGCCGCCCGCGTCGCGCCGGGCAGCAGGCCAGGCAGCGCACCCAGCAGGTCACGTCCCACCAAGACGTCGTACGGCCGCTCGCCGCCGACCGGAATCCGGGTCACCTCGTCCATCGCCGGCAGCCTAGTCCAGCGGGCGGCGCGGCGAGGGCGGCTGTCCACCTGCTGGCCGGGCTGCCCACTCCGCCAAGCGGCGCGCGTGCTCGGCGACCGCGGCGCGCAGCGCGTCCGGATGTCGCACGGTGAACGGAGAGCCCAGCCCGGCGAGCAGCGCCGCCATGCCGGGCAGGCTCTCCGCTCGGGCCCGCAGCAGCACCCCGTCGGTGGTGGCGGTCAACTCGGCCACGCTGGGCGGGATGCGGCGGCGGGCGGCGACCAGGTCGGTCTCCAGCAGGACCTCCACCTCGTGGGTGTAGGGCACGCCGGCCAGCGACCGGGTCACCCAGGCCACCGCCTCGAAGCCGTCCGGCACGGTGAACGTCGCCGCGCCGGGCGTCACCGCGCCGGGCGTCACCGCGCCGATCCGGTCGAGTCGGAAGGTACGGATCTCCCCGCGCCGGTGGTCGTGGCCTGTGACGTACCAACGGCCGGCGTGGAAGACCAACCCGTACGGGTCGAGCTCGCGGTGCGACTGCTCCCCCCGCCAGGAGCGGTAGTCCAGTGCCACCCGCTGACGGTGCCGGGTGGCCGAGGCCAGCGCGAGCAGGGTGCCCGACGCCGGTCCACGCTCCTGCTCCGGGCGACGCAGAGTGAAGCCCAGATGCTCCTGGACGGCGGCGAGCCGGTCGGCGAGCGCCGCCGGCAGCACCCGGCGGATCTTCGCCAGCGCGGTGGCGGTGGCGGGCTGCTCGGTGGCGAGCCCGACCCGTTCGGCGACGACGAGGCCGAGCAGCACGGCCACCGCCTCGTCGTCGGTGAGCATCAGCGGCGGCAGCTTGTAACCGGAGTGCAGCCGGTAGCCGCCGTAGCGGCCCCGGTCGGCGGTCACGGGGATGCCCAGCTCGACGAGCGTGGTCGCGTACCGACGCACGGTCCGCTCGTCCACCCCGAGCCGGCCGGCGAGGTCGGCGGCCGTGGACCGGTGCCGGGTCTGCAGCAGTTCGAGCAGGGCCAGCACGCGCCCGGCGGGATGTGACACGGGCCACTCCTTCAAACCGGGCGGATTCTGTCCGGATTCGATCGTACGGTCTGTCGGTAACCGAGAGAAGGAGCGACAGATGGCGACATTCGTGCTGGTGCCGGGGTTCTGGCTGGGTGCCTGGGCGTGGCGGGACGTGACCGCCGCGCTGCGGTCGCAGGGGCACGAGGTCCATCCGATGACGCTGACCGGGGTGGCCGAGCGCGACCACCTCGCCGGGCCGGAGGTCAGCCTGGACACGCACACCACCGACATCGTCCGGCTGATCGAGGTCGAGGACCTGCGCGACGTGCTGCTGGTCGGGCACTCCGGCGGCGGGATGCCGGCCGCCCTGGCGGCGGACCGCGTGCCGGACCGGATCGCCCGGGTCGTGTACGTGGAGAGTGGGCCGTTGCCGGACGGCACGGCGCAGTTCGACACGATGCCGCCGGAGGAGCAGCAGCGGCTGCGCGCCGCGATCGGCACCGGGCACCTGCTGCCGCCGCCGGCCTGGGACCCGGCCGCCGACCCGACCAACCTGGCCGGCCTGGACGAGCCGACGCTCGCGCTGCTGCGCGCCCGGGCCACCCCGCAGCCGCTGCGGGCCGCCACCGACCCGGTGCGACGCACTGGTGGGCGGCAGGTGCCGACCGCGCTCGTCGCGAGCACCTTCCCGCTCAGCGTGGTGCAGCAGATGATCCGTGAGCAGCATCCGTTCTTCACCGGCCTGGCCGGCGGCCAACTGCACGAGCTGCCCACCGGGCACTGGCCGATGCTCAGCGAGCCGAAGGCTCTGGCCGACGTCCTCGACCTGATCGCCCGCGGCTGACCGACGCACCCCATCACGCCGATCTTGCAGTTGCGGTTGCCGAGATGCGGGGAATGCCCCTACGTCGGGACAGCAGGTGCAAGATCGGCGAGGGAGGTCGGGCTCGGTGAGGGAGGTTGGCGTCAGCGGGGCAGCAGGGCGGCGACCTCGGCGACGACCTGCGCCGGGGCCCGGCCGTCGGTGACCACCGTCTCGGTGGCCACCTCGGCGTAGAGCGGCCGGCGCTGGTCCAGCAGGTGCTTGAGGGTGGCCCGGGGGTTGATCGCCAGCAGCGGGCGGCCGGCGCCGAGCCCGACCCGCCGCACCGCGTCGGGCAGCTCGACCGAGAGGTGCACCACCCGGTGCCCGATCAGGGCCGCCCGGGTCTCCTCGGCCAGCACCGCGCCGCCGCCGAGGGCGAGCACGCCCGTGCCGGCGGCCAGCGCCGCGGCCACGGCGGCCCGTTCCAGGGTACGGAAGTGCGCCTCACCCTCGTCGATGAAGATCTCCGGGATCGGTTTCCCGGCCATCTGCTCGATGTCGGTGTCGGTGTCGCGGAACTCCACGCCGAGGGTGGCGGCGAGCGCCCGCCCGACTGTGGTCTTGCCGCAGCCGGGCGCGCCGACCAGCACGACGACAGGTGCCATCAGCGGATGATCAGAGCGTCGAGGTACCCGGCCAGGTTGCGACGGATCTCGGCGACCGAGTCCCCGCCGAACTTCTCGGTGGCCGCCTCCGCGAGCACCAGCGCCACCATCGCCTCGGCGACCACCGCCGCGGCGGGCACCGCGCAGACGTCGGAACGTTGGTTGATCGCCGTGGCCGGCTCGCCGGTGGTGACGTCCACGGTGGAGAGGGCCCGGTTCAGCGAGGAGATCGGCTTCATCGCTGCGCGGACCCGCAGCGGCTCGCCGGTGGTGATGCCACCCTCCAGCCCGCCGGCCCGGTCGGTGACCCGGCGGACGCCGGTGGCCGACGGGATGATCTCGTCGTGCGCCTCGGAGCCTCGGGACCGGGCCTGCTGCCAGCCGTCGCCGATCTCCACGCCCTTGATCGCCTGGATGGACATCAGCGCGGTGGCCAGACGGGCGTCGAGCTTGCGGTCCCACTGCACGTGGCTGCCCAACCCCGGTGGCACCCCGTACGCCAGCACCTCGACCACGCCGCCGAGCGTGTCGGCGGCCTTCTTCGCGGCGTCGACCTCGGCGACCATCAGGGCGCTGGCCTCCGGGTCGAGGCAGCGCAGCGGGTCGGCGTCGATCCGGGCGGCGTCGGACGGCGTGGGACGCAGCCCGGGCTTCGCGGCCACCGGCCCCAGCTCGACGACGTGCGAGACGATCTCGATGCCGAGCGCCTGCCGGATCAGCGCCTTGGCGACAGTGCCGACGGCCACCCGGGCGGCGGTCTCCCGGGCGCTGGCGCGTTCCAGGATCGGCCGGGCGTCGGTGTGGCCGTACTTCTGCATGCCAGCCAGGTCGGCGTGGCCCGGCCGGGGTCGGGTCAGCGGGGCGTTCCGGGCTTGCCGGGCCAGCTCGTCGGGGTCGACCGGGTCGGCGGCCATCACGGTCTGCCACTTCGGCCACTCGGAGTTGCCGACCCGGATCGCCACCGGGCTGCCCAGGGTCACGCCGTGCCGCAGGCCGCCGAGCAGCTCGACCTCGTCCCGCTCGAACGACATCCGGGCACCCCGGCCGTAGCCCAGCCGCCGGCGGGCCAGCTCGTCGGCGATCACGGTGGTGGTCACCTCGATGCCGGCCGGCACCCCCTCCATCATCGCGACGAGGGCGGGACCGTGCGATTCACCTGCAGTCAACCAGCGCAACACAGCGGTCAGTCTGTCACGGCGGGCCACCGACGCGGCGCGCTCCCCGGGGCGTCCCGCCCACCGGACGGCGCCGCCCGCTCGCGCGGGCGGCGGCTCAGATCCCCGACCGCGCTTGTGCAGGGTGCGCAGCACCGCGTCTGCCCGGACCACCCGACCGGCGACGGCGAGGGCCAGGTAGGCGCGCGGCTCGCGGGGTTGCTCCGCAGGGTGCGCCGTGCCCAGCGCAGCGCGCCCCGGCGGTCGCCGGAGGCGGCCTGGGCGAACGCGATCTGCCCGGCCACCCGGGCCTCGCCGGCCGGTTGGCTGGCGAACTCCGGGTAGCGCTGGAGCAACCACTGCAACGCCTCGGAGATGGTGTCCCAGCGCTGCGCGAAGTACGAGCGCTTGTGCCAGCGGACCAGCACCGACGGCGTCCGCAGGTTGATCAATGGCGCGCTGCGCGCGGCCCGCAGCAGGAACTCGTAGTCCTCCGCGTAGCTGCCCGGGATCTCCTCGTCGACCAGCCCGAACCCGTCGCGCAGCGCGCTGGCGCGGATCAGGAAGGTCGACGGGTGCAGCTCCGTCATCCGGTCGCGCAGCAGGTCGTCCAGGGTGATCCGGTCCTTGTCGAGCACCCGGTCGACGGTGTGCCCGTCGTAGTTGACACGGATGCCGCAGCAGACGAACTCGGCGGCCGGAACACCGGCCAACGCGTCGACCTGGGCCGCCAGCTTGCCGGGCAGCCACTCGTCGTCGTCGTCGCAGAACGCGACGAGCTCACCCTCGGCCGCGAGCGTGCCGCTGTTGCGCGCACCGGCCAACCCGGGGGTACGGGAGTTGCCGATCACCCGTACCGCGCGGGCCGGGCCGCTCCCCAGCTCGGTCAGCGAGTCGTCCGGCGCGGACTGGTCGAACACCACGACGACCTCGACCAGGCCGGGGTAGTCCTGTGCCAGGATCGCGCGCACCGCGGCCCGCAGCAGCTCGGGGCGGTCCCGGGTGGGCACCACGACGCTGACGCTCGGCTGCTGGGTCATCGAGTCTCCTCCGTACCCGGGCGTGGCCGGGACCAGGCCCGCCACCGGGGTGGGCGCGGGGTCGAGCGGGCCACCAGGTCGTCGACGATCTGCCCGACCCGGGCCACTGCCGCCCGTCGTGCCTCGTGCGCGTCCGGGTCGGCGGCCACGGTGTACCGGGACGGGTCGGCGACACCGGCGGCCAGCGCGTCGTGCAGCGCCTCGCGGGTTTCGCAGAGCGCCACCAGCCCGGCGGCGCCGAGCCGGCGGGCGAAGAGAAGCTGGTGGTTGTCGACGTGCTCGCCGCGAGCCGGATCGCGGGGCACCACGATGGGCAGGTGGCCGTGCCGGCGGGCCTCCAGGATGGTCGCTGGACCACCGTGGCAGACCACCAGGTCAGCATCGATCATCGCCTGTTGCAGGGCGTCGTGGCCGAGGAACGGCACCGCGCCGGGCAGCTGGGGAGCGCTCGTGTGGCCGTGCTGCACGGTCAGCCCGATCGGGCCGGCGGCCTGCGCGTGCCACTGCGCCAACCAGCCGACGAGCCGGTCGAAGGGGTGCTTGTCGGTGCCCACCGCGACCAGCAGTCGGAGCTGGGCGACCGCCGAGCTGTCGCGCTGGCGGGGCAGGCGGGCCGCCTCGGCGGTCGGCCGGGGTTGCGGACGCCGGGTCGTGCCCGTCTCCCCGGTCACAGCAGTGTCCCCACGACTGTCGCCTCGGGGTACTGCCGGCGCTGCTCGTTCCACTGCACGAGCATCGCGGACAGGAACGGCCGGCAGAGCCGAGCGGTCAACGTCGGGGTGTCGATCCGGTCGTACACCTCGATGTAGACGGTCGGGATGCGCCGCAGCCGGGCCAGCACCACGAACGGCACCGCCACCCCGGCGCCGGTGGTGACCACGGCGGCGACCCGCCGTGCCCGCAGCACCCGCCAGGCCAGCAGCGCGTTGCGCAGCAGGTTCGGCACGTTGCGGGTGGTCGGGTGGTGCGCCGGCACCAGGTCCTCACCGGCCAGCAGCGACACCGCCTCCGGGGTGTCGAAGGTGACCCAGCAGCGCCGCCGCTGTTCGTACCAGGGCCGCAGGGCCAGTAGTTGGGCCAGATGGCCGCCGCTGGAGCCGACCAGCAGCAGCACCGGCGCCCCACTGTCGTCGTTGTTCGTGTCCACGCGACTCCCCACAAGTTCGCTTGGAATTTCAGTTCACGCCACGCAGAAGCAGATCACACGATCCCCGGTCGCTGAATAGCGCGACCGGCCGAGATGACGATCTCCGCAGCGGGTGGCTCGGCACACCGAACGTCCGAGGTCCATCGATCGTCATCACCACCTGCGATTTTGTTGTTACTCTGCGGCGCGCCTTCGCCGCCGTGATTCCTCCAGATCAGCCGCTATGTCTTTTCTCGATGACGTCCAGGAGTGCGGGATGCAGCGCGGCGTTCCAGCCCGCGCCCGCGTCGGCCAACCGCCAGGTCCGCAACCACATCTCCACCAGGTACGCGTCGGCCACGAGCCGGCGCTGCGCCGCGTCGAGGCCGAGCCGCTCGCCGTGCCGGCTCAGATACCCGTCGACCGCCGAAGCGGCGGCGTCGGCCGGCTCCCCCCGCAGCACGAGTGCCCGCTGGAACGCGTCGTGCGCCAGGTCGAAACCGAGCGGCACGTCCGGCCCGCTGTGCTCCCAGTCCCAGGCGACCAACCGGCCGGCGTGCCAGCCCAGGTTCCAGGGCACCCAGTCACCATGCCAGTGACCGAACTCGACACTGGTGTCGCCATGCCGGCGGGCCAGCGCGGAGACCGCGGCGACCGCCCGCGCACCGGCCGGCTCGGTCGCGGCGGCCCGGGCAGCCTGATCGGCCAGCCGGTGCAGGAAGCGCGAGTCACCGAGCGGTCGAGGTGTGCCCGCCGGGCCGCCACGCCGGGCGACCGCGAGCAACGCGGCGATCCGTGGTGGGTCGTCCACCGGCACACCGCGTACCGCCGGGGGCAACGGCTCGATCACCGCGACCACCTGGCCCGCCCACGACGTCTCGGTGAGCAGCCTCGGCGGCGTCGGGTGGTCGGCGACGTCGACCACCGCGCGCAACGCCCGCAGCGCCGCCGCCTCCGCGCTGACCAGCGCACGGGTCGCGTCGTTCCAGCCGATCTTCGCGTAGCCACGCGGACGCCCGTCGGCGCTGAAGAGTTGCAGGGTGGGCTTGCCGTTCGGGTCGGGTGGGCGGACCCCGAACGCGGCCAGCAGCGGCGTGTCACCCAGGTCGGCGGAGAGCCGCGCGCTCAGCAGCAGCTCCGCGGCCGGCACCCCGGCCGGCACCGAGACGGTCAACGTCGGAAAGGGCGCGAGCCCCACCCGACCGAACCGGGCCAGCCCGCCGAGCACCGCCCGCAGCGCGCGCACCTTCGGTGGTCGCAGGGCGTTGTACGCCAACAGGGACGCCGCCCCGGCCCGGGGCGCGCCCAACGGCACCAGGAACCGGGCCCGGGCGACCGACGGCACCACCGCGTACCGGGCCACCGCCTGGTGACCGGCCGGCGGAGCGCCAGCCACGGTCAGGCCGACCCGGTCGTCCGGGAAGACCGCACGGCTCACCCAACCCAGGCCGTCCACCCGGGACCGCGGGTCGGTGGCCGGGCCCACCCGCGTCGTCACGCCGCCCGGTCCGCCCAGTCGAGGTCCAGCCCGAGCCGCTGGCGCAACGCGTCGTTGTACGGCCGGTAGTAGTCGGTCAGCTCAGCGCGCACTGTCGGCTCCAGCGGTGCCGAGCGCCGATCGTTGTAGACCTTGAAGTTGGGCAGGTCGTACGCCGGCAGACCGAGGAAGTCCAGGGTGCGACGGTAGGTCGCGCGCGAGTCGCGGTACAGGTCCTCGCTGGGCAGGAAGAGGATCTGCTGGCCGTCGAAGCGCTCCAGCCACGGCTCCAGATGCTCCAGGTAGCGCCCCCGGGCCCGGTACGTGTACCAGTCGTACGGCTCGCTGAACGACTCCGGCTCGGCGATCAACCGCTCCCGCTCGCCCGCCGTGCGCTCCGGCTCGGCCGCCAGCGCTGCGGCGAAGTCCAGTGGTTCGATGCCGTGGGTGCGGCGTTCCTTCCAGTGCGAGTACGCCCGCTCCACCGGATCCCGCAACAGCACGATGAGCTTCACCGTCGGCATCAGCGCGGCGACCCGCTGCGCGGCGAGCGGGTGGAACATGTACAGCGGGGCGGCCTCACCGACCCGGACCGGCCCGCCGTGCCGCTTGGCCAGGGCCTCGCGCTGCCGCTCGGTCGGGAAATGCGAGCGGTACCAGGCTTCGCCGCGCCCCCAGTGCTCCTCGAAGTAGTGCGCGGACTTGGTGTTCCACGCGGGGAAGAGCCGGGGCACCAACGGGTGCTGGATGAGGTAGTTCCACAGGGAGGTGGTGCCACCCCGCTTGGTCCCGATGATCAGGAAGTCCGGCAGCGGCCGACGATCGCTCGTGCGAACGCCGTAGTCGACGAGCGACTCCTTCACCCGGGTGGTCACCTGGGTCGGAACCAACTGCTTGACCCGGTCACGGATGGACGCCACGACGGACCTCACCTGCCTCTCGTCGATGCCGGGGTGGGCTCGGCGGCCGCGGCCGCGTCGTCCCCTCCACGGATCTGCCTCATGGTCCCCCGGATGCCGGCGCGCACCCGGGGCAACGTCAACATGCCGACGCAGCCGGCCAGCAGCACCGCAAGCGCCACCGCGAGGCCGGGCAGGCCGCGACCGCCCACCAGCACGCCGACGCCGGCGGCCAGGCCCACACCGGTGATCGTGGCCACCGCGGCCCGCACCATCGCGGCGTCGAACAGCGGCTCCCGGACCACCGACCGGGCGAACCAGGCGGCGGTGAGGTTCTCGGTGGCGATGCCGGCCGCCCAGGCCACCGCCGCGCCCGTCGCGCCCTGGTGGGGGATCAGCCAGAGACCCAGCGAGACGGTCACCGTCAAGCCGGCCACGGTCGCGACCAGGTGCAGCCCGCTGCGCCCGCCCATCAGGAGCAGGCTCTGCACGTTGCCCACACCGGTGTTGACGAGCATCGCCAGCGCGAGCACCGTCATCGCCGGCACACCGGCGGTGAACTCCGGCCCGAACAACCGGAGGAAGGCCAGCGCGAACACCGCCAGCAGCAGGTACACCGGCCAGGACAGCACCAGCCCCCAGGTGGTCAACTGCCGGTGCACCGCCGCCGCCGCGGCCCGTTCGCCCCGCCCGAGCAGCCGGGACAGCTGCGGAGACACCGCCACCCGCAACCCCTGCATGGCCAACTGACCGGCCAGCACGTACCGGCCGACAGCGCCGAACACGCCCGCGTCCGCCGGCCCGGCCAACACCGAGGTGAGCAGCACGCCCACCCACATGCTGCCGGCGTCGATGGCCGCCGAGGCTGCCCGGGGCAGCGCGAAGCGCCAGAACGTCGACCAGTCGGCGCGGCGCGGACGCAGCGTCGCGCCCCGGCCCAGCCCGAGCGGGCCCGCGACGAGGGTGAGGCAGGCCAGCAGCGCCAACGCCGCCGGCACCAACCAGCCGGTCATGCCGGCGAGCAGACCGCCACCCGCCAGCGCAGCGGCGCCCACCAGCACCGGGCGGGCGACCGGCAGCAGCAGGAACTGCACCCCGACGTACGCCCGGATGGGCCGCACGCAGCGCAGCGCGGCCAGCAGCAGGGTCATCGCGACCACCACCGGCACCGCGGCGAACGTGACGGTGAGCAGCACGTCGCCGCTCGCGCCGGAGCCGCGCAGCAGCCGGGGGCGAGCGCGTCGGCGGCCAGCACGCCCGCGCCGGCGACCAGGAGCCCGGTCAGCAGCGGCGGGATCAGCGCCACCGGGAGCACCCGGGCCGCGTCACCGCGCACGCCGGTGCTGCGGCGGGGCAGCGCCCACATGAGACCGGTCTCCGCGCCGAGGGTGCAGATCGCGGTGGCCACTGTGACGACCCCGATCGCGGCGAAGAACGCGCCCGCGCCGGCCGTGCCGTACCCCCGGGTGATCACGACGGCCAGCACGAACCCGAACAACCCGCTGGTGGCCGCGCCGAGCAGTCCGGCCACGCCGCTACGCGCGCTGCGGCGGGTCTCGGCCGAGCCGGTGTCACCGGCGGGCGACGGCGTGGCCGGGCCCCCGCCGGGGGTGGACGTCGGCCGGCCCTCGTCGGCGTCGGCCGGCGGTCGGGTGGCGGCGGTCACGCGGGCACCGGCGCGTTCCGCGCGGCCGTCGGCGGCGACCCGACCAACCGGGCCAGCCGTTCGCGTTCGGTGAGCGCCATCGCGAAGGCGACCGCGAAGAACGCGACAGCCAGGTTCTGGTTCGCCATGCCGTAGAACGGGATCTGCACGAGGCAGACCACCGGCACCACCGCCAGCCACTGCCCGGCCGCCGACGTCGCCCGCGCGCAGATCACCGCGGCGGCGACGAACCACGCCAGGAAACAGAGGAGCGCGGGTACGCCATGGCTGAACAGCACCATCCACAGCTGCCCCTGGGTGCCGATCGGCGCGGCGGCCGACACGGTGTCGACGTTCACCGGGGCGCCGTAGCCCAACCACGGCGACTCCTGCACCCGGCGGATCACCTCGGTGTAGAGCGAGAGCCGATCGGTGTTGGTGTCGCTGGAGTCGACCCGTCTGCTGATCAGCTCGGTGATCGGAATGAACAGCGTGGCCAACCCGCCGATCACCACCACCCCGACGATGGACGCGGCCACCCGGACGTTGCCGCGCAGACTGGCCCGCACCCCGAGCACCGCCAGCCCGGCGCCGAGGCTGAGGAACATCGCCCGGTTGAGGGTGAGGAACGCCGGGGCCAGCGACAGCGGCAGCGACCCCAGCAGCACCCAGCGCAGCAGCCCCTGCCGGCGCAGCATCGCGAACGCCACCACGCAGGGCAGCGTCATGGCGTACGCGCTGCCGTAGTTGTTGGTGTACGCGAACGGCGCGGCCGGCCGATAGATCGGGTTGAGCGAACGGGCACTGTACTCAGCGGTGGTGAGGTGCACCATGTCCTGGATGAACGGGGTGTTGGCCACCCCGCCGGGCAGCAGCACCTCCATCGGGGTCGCCATCGCCAGCCGGGGCACCAGCACCCCGAGCCAGCCCAGCGCCACCAGCCCGAACCAGAACGCGCAGAGCGGGGTGAGCACCGCCACCAGGCTGGCGCGTTCCCGGGCGGCGGCGTAGACGTAGACGCCGACCACCAGCGCGGTCAGGTAGAAGGCCAGTCGCAGGGCGAACGTGAGCAGCGAGGCGGGTGACGACAGCTGGGTGGCGCTGACCACCACGATGGCGAGGAAGAGCAGCCAGATGCCGGCCGCCGGTGGCAGCGGCACGCGCCCCCGGGTGAGCAGCAACGCGAACAGCAGCGCACCCAGCAGCGGCCAGCCGAGGTAGAACGCACCGAGCAGCCACCAGAGCGGCACCAGGCCGAACATCATCGACAGCGGCCAGAGCGGCAGTTGCGGCGGCGCGGACGGCGGCACCGGCGCAGCCTCCTCGGGTGCGCCTCCGGGCGGTGGTTCGGTCGCCGGGGCGCGGGTCACCGACACGCTCAGGCCCGGCCGTTTCGGGTGAGCACGAAGCCCAAGGGGGTGACTCCGGCGGCGCGCAGCCGCTCCACCAGGCGTCGCAGGTCGCTCTGCCGGGTGCGGTCCCGCTCGACGACCACCACCGCGCAACCCTGCCGGGCCACTGCCACGCCACGCTCGTCGGACTCGGCCGGCGGGGCGTTGAACAGGACCAGGCCGTGGTCGGCGCCCTGCCGCCAGGTGCCGAACCGGACGCTGCCCACACCGACGGCAACCTCGTCCGGGGCGACGACGCGACCGTTCTCGGGGCGGGCGGACGACACCCGCGGCAGCGTCAGCGTGGCGTCCGGGTCGGTGGACGGGCGGGCGCCGGGCGGGTGCGGGGAGGGTCGGCGGGCGGGTGTGCTGTCCGTGGCGGCAGCAGCGGCCGGTGTGCTGCCGGCAGGCCGGGGCTTGGGCACCAGCGGTCGGGACGGGTCGATGGGCAGCCGCCCCCGGTCGGCGAGCACGCTGGCCCGTAGCCGCTCGATCCGTCCGCTGTCGTCGGCGACGAAGACCTCCCGGCCGTCCACGGCGAGCGCCACCGCGAGCCCGGCGGTGAGCGCTGTGGCGTCCTCCCTGGCGGTGACCAGCGCGACCCGGGCCGGTTGCCGGACCCGTTCGGCGACCGCCATCGCCACGTACCGGACGTCGGCGTCGACCGCCCGGGGGCTCCCCCGGAACGCCGGTCGGCGCACCGTGCCGAGCAGCGGAAGGCCGGAGGCCTCCCGGCCGTCCGCGACCGAGCGGACCCGCCGGTCGGTCGACTCCCAGAGGTACGCCAGCACGACGCCGACCAGCGCGCCACCGAGCAGGCCCGCGACCAGGTAGAGCGGCCGGTGCCCGGCGGTGGTGACAAGCGCCTTCTCGGCGGTCTGGGTGACCCAGCCGGGGTTGACGTCGACCGCCGCGATCTCCGTACGGGCGGCGTTGAGCTGGGTGAGCTGGTTGTTGATCCCGGCAAGCTCGGCCACCAGCGCGTCACCGGCGGCGGTGTCCTTGGCGGTGTTCGCCCGCTTCTGCAACGCGGTCTGCTGAGCGGCGACCTTGGTGATGCTGGCGTCGTAGGAGCGCAGCATCTCGGCGCGCTGCTGCTCGTACATGGTCCGGCGCACGCTCAGGTAGGCCTCGGCGGCCATGTTGGCGCTCTGCACGGCCTGCTGCGCGTCGCGCGCCTGGTAGGTGAAGCGCAGGATCTGCCCGCCGGTGGGGACCTCGACCTCGAGCGCGTCGCGGATGTCACGCGGGTCGCCGCCGGCCGATTCGGCGAGCCGCTGCACCACCTCGGTGCCGGTGGCGATGCCGCTCTCCACGTTCATGTTGACCGCGCGGTCGGCGCCCGCGCCGCTGGGGGTGAAGGCGTCGGTCACCACCGGCCGGACCGCGACCACTGCGCTCGCGGTGAGCGCCGCCGGCACGAGCAGCACGTAGCCGAGCGCGGCGAGCAGACCGACCATGGCGACCGCCGCCACCAAGCGCAACCGGTGCATCGGCACCCGCAGCAGGTCGGTCAGTGTCACGGCACGCGAGGTGCCGGAGGACTGGCCGTCCGTGGGCCAGGGGGCGGGCGCTGCATCAGTCATGGAACTTCTTCACCGTCTGTTGAGGATTGCCGACGACCACGACGCCGGGTGGTACGTCGGTACGGACCACCGTCGCCGCGCCGACGACGCTGTCCCGGCCGACCCGCACGCCCTTGAGGACCAGGGCGTGGGCACCGACCCAGACGTTGTCCTCAAGGACGATCGGGGCACGGGTGAGCGGGGTGGGCGGAGCGTGCCGCTGCTCGGGGGGCAGGTTGTGGAAGTCGTTGTCGAGCAGCTCGCAGTCCGACAGGAGGCACCGGTCCCCCACCGTCACCGAGGTCCAGGTGCCGATCCAGGTGGCATTGAGCAGACAGTCCGCGCCGACGCGAACCTCGCCGGGGCCCGCGAAGCGGACGAGCTTGTTCAACCGGGTGCGGTCACCGATGGTCACCCGCACGCCGCGCCGCAACCGGATCCGGCCACGGATCTCGACGTCCCGACCGAGTGTCAACCGTCGGTAACGGAGCTGATACCAGCCGCGTTTGACCGCGAAGACCAGACGCACCACGCGCCTCGTTCGGATGCCAGCGGCGCCGAGCAACGACCCTCCCCCACCGTCGCGGGCCGGCGGCGGTGGTACCCGCCACCGGCCCAACGTGAACAATCTACCGATGCTCCGTTACGAACGGTTGACCCTTACTGTACGGAGAAGAACGTCGATGGGGTAGACCAGGACAACTCGGGCGTTGCGCTGCTGATGACTGTCGCCGTGGTGCCGTTGACCACCGCGCTCGGCGCGGCCGTCGGGTCGAACGGCACACTCCGCAGAGCGCCGTCGGTGGAGCCGTAGACGATCCGGCCGCCCACCCAGGCCATGCCCCGCACGGCGGACCAGGTGACACCCGTGGTCGGCAGGGCGAACTCGGTGGCACCGAGGTAGTTGCCGTCGATCTCGAAGTAGCGGTAGTAGAGGCTGTTGGCCCCGGTACGGGTGTAGTAGAGCCGGCCGTCGAGGAAGAAGGCGCCGGTCAGCAACGCCGGGTTGTACCAGTCGTTGTAGCCGGACGCCTCCCACGGCGAGCCGATCGCGCCCCCGTTGAAGAGCGAGACGTCGATCCGACTGCCGGTGGGCGTGCCGGCCACCGTGTGCGACCAGTAGATCCGGTCGTCCACCCGCCAGGTCGCGCCGGCCGCCGTGTACGCGGGCTGGCTGACGCTTGTCGCGGTGCCCAGCGCGGTGCCGTCGAACGGCACCTTCGCCACGGTGCCCGAGGCGGTGCCCAGGTAGAGGTTGCCGGTGGTCGCCGACGGCGGGTTCTTCGGGGTGAAGGTCCGCCCACCGGCGAGCGGGAACATGCCGAGCCGGCCGTGGTACTCCTCGCCCATGCCATCGGAGTTGTGCCCGAAGTAGAGGCCGTCCGAGCCGCGCCAGAGCACCGGCACCGACGAACCCCAGTTGCTGGTGCCCGACGGCATTGAGGCGCTGCCGCTACGGCGCGGGTTCCAGTTCACCGGCATGCCTGTCGCCGGAGTGACGGCGGCGATGCCGAGCCGGTCCACAGCGCCCGGGCCGGCGTTGTCGCTGGCGTTCGGGTTGTTGACCCAGCGGAAGTGCCCACCCAGGTAGATGACGTTGTCCGCCACCTCGACAGCGGTGATGGTGTCGTTGCCGGTGTAGTCGACCCAGGTGGCGAGCAGGCCGGTGCCCCGCGCGGCGGTCTCGAAGCGGACCAGGGCGTCGCAGTACGCGGCCGGCCAGCCGGCGCCGCCGTTGGTGCCGACCACGAACCAGCCTCCGTCGCCACCGAACTTCACGTCCTGCACGTAGTGCACGAAGGTCGTCGGCGCCGCGCACGGCGGGACGAACTTGTCGGTGCTCCAGTCGAGCACCGTGGGGGTTCCGGAGACGTCCACCAACGCCATCTGGTTGCGCGGCAGGTCGTTGACGAGCGTGAAGTTGCCGCCGACGACAAGGGTGCCGCCGTCCGGCGCGACGTCGATGGTCCAGACGTACGACGTGGTGCTGTGCCGTCCCACCGTGGCGTTGATGTTGAAGCTCGGGTCGATCGCGCCGGTGGTCGCGTTGAGCCGGCCGAGACCGGCGTGCGCGGTGCCGTTGAGCCAGTTGAACGCGCCGGCCACGTACAGCTGGTTGCCGTGCAGCGCCAGGTCACGGACCGTGCCGCCGTCGGAGCGCCCGACCCAGCTGTCGATGATCGCGCCAGTGGACGGGTTGAGCGCCACCAGGTTCTTCCGGGAGACGCCGTTGACGTTCTTGAAGGCGCCGCCGACGATCAGCGTGCCGCCGGGGCCGGCGAGGAGCGTGTTGACCGCACCGTCGAGCACCGGCAGGAAGGTCGTCGACATGGTGCCGGTGGTCCGGTCGTACGCGAAGAGGTAGCGCTGCGTGATCCACGCGGAACTGGCGGTCTGCCGGAGCTGGGTGAAGCTGCCACCGACGAACACCGTGTTGCCCACCTGCGCGAAGGCACGGGTCTCGCCGTCTCGCGCGTGCGGGGTCGCGTCAGCGGGGTTCGCCGACACCAGGGTCGCCGTCGCCGGGACCGGTACCACAGCGGCTGACGCGGTCGTGGGCACGCCCAGAGCTGCGGCGATGATCGCCAACGCGACCATCCCCGCCCGAGTACGACGACGTCCTGCGGAACGCCACAAGTGCGAGAGTTTGGGCACGCTGCGCCTCCAGATTGGATGAGAACCCGAGGTAGCGTGCCTCGTCCAGCCTGGTTAACAAAATCCGCCGATTGGGCGGTGCATGAATCCGCAAGCCGACAGAACGCCGGAGGATCGGGTGTCCGACCCCCGGCGAACGCCGTCCGGTTCAGTTCAGGCAGCTCGTCAGCGGCTACCTCCGGTGGGTTGCCGCAGGTACGGGTCCTTGCCGGCCTGCGCGAAGCCGGCCACCGCCGAAGCGTCGTGGTTCATCGTCATGTCGCAGGTCGACGTCCGGCTGGTCATGCCTGCCGAGTTGAAGTAGATGGCTGCCTTGATCTTCGGGTGCGCCTTCAACGCCGCCGGGAACTCCTGGAACCAGCGCTGCTTGGCGCCCAGGTCGGCGGAGTTGAAGTTGGTGCCGAACTCGGCGAGCATCCGGGGCTTGCCGGCGCCGATGCCGTTGTCGTCCAGCCACCGGTAGAAGCCACCGACAGTCGTGCTCGGGCTCTTCCACACCGTGCTGCCGTTGCAGACGTGGAAGTTGTACGGGTCGTACGCGACCCAGTCGACGTACCTGTCGCCCGGGTACAGGCCGGCGTACCGGGAGTAGTGCCCGGACCAGCCCATCATCGTCCAGACCCAGACCGCGTTGGTCGCGCCGGCACTGGCGAACCGCTCGTGGACGTAGCGCCAGGCCCGGACGAAGTCGGCGTCGCTGCCCTTGTTCGGCTCGTCCTCCGGCTCGTGGTCGAACCCGATGAACACCGGCACGCCGGCCGCCCGGATCCGGCCCGCCACCGCGTCGATGGTGCCGTCCTGCTTGCCGCCGTACACATCCGACCACTTGAGGGTGGTGCCGGCGGAGAAGTCACGGGACTCCCAGGCGAAGAACATCAACCGGCCTTCGCGCATCTGCTGCTGCTCGTACATGTCGGGGAAGGCGCCGTTACTGCCGGCGTTGGAGAAGTCGTGGTAGCGGTGCACGATGTCGAACTTGCGCCCGACCTGCGTCTCCACGTCGGTGACGGCCTTGCCGTGGTCCCAGCCGCCGGCCGCCCCGGCGGGCGAGTACATGCCCCACCAGGCGCCACAGGACGGAACGAGCTTGTCCGAGACGGACCCGCACCTGCCGGACGGAAGGGTGCCGCTGGGGCTCGGCGTCGCCGTCCGGGTCGGGGCGACGGTCGGCGACGGCGTCGGCGCGGCGGTGGTCGGCGACGCGCTCGGCGACGGCGGCGGCGCCGGCCGGGTGGTCGTCACCGGCGACGGCCGGGCTCCGAGGTCGTAGCTGATCAGCAGGCTGGGCCGCAGGTCCGGGTTGCGGTTCTCGACCGACGCCCAGTAGATCCGGCTCTCCAGGCCGCTCTGCGCGAGCGAGACCGTCCAGGTGCCGTTGCCGGTGACCAGTGTGGACACGTCCCACTCGTTGAGGCCCTTGGACACACTTGTCACGCTGTCCAGCACGGCACCGGCCGGCGTCACGGGAGGCCGTGACTCGCGGGCGCTCAGCGGCGAGGCGTGCGCCGTCACCGTGGCGGCGAACTGCTGCCAGGCATGCACCCGAAGCGTCGCCCGGATGTTGACCGCGGCGGCCGGCACCGTCGTCACCGCGAACTCGATGACCGCCTCGCGGCCACCGCGCGGGTTGCCGTCGCAGCGCGCCGCGCAGGTGGCGAGCGTCGTCTTCGCCGCGTTGTCGCCGTCCTGCGACACCGTGGTCGCGGTGGTGTCCGCCGCCGCCCGGATCGACAGGTCGTCACTGGCCAACAGCGGCATCATGGTCGCCACGATGCCGGCCACCACCGAGCCGCCGACCACGCCGATGGCAATCGCCTTACGCCGGGGTCCGGAACGGAACCGGGTGATGCGGTGCAGTCCGTGCCTGGTCAAGGAAACTCCCTGTGTCTGCGTCCGTAACGGTGAGCAGCGTATCGATGACCAGGACAGGTCGGGGGTAGGACAGTTTTCCGTAAGCGCGTCTTAACCGTCAGCTAAGGTGTGGGCGCTTCAGCCGGCGCGAGCGGCTGCCAGCGCGGCGGCCATCGCCGCGCGAGGGGCGGCCACGCCGGTGAACTGCTCGAACTGTCCGAGCGCCTGGGCCAGCAGCAGATCCAGGCCGGAGACGATCCGGCAGCCGGCCGCGTCGGCGGCCGTCGCCAGCGGCGTCGGCCACGGGTCGTAGAGCGCGTCGAAGAACACCGCGCCCGGTCGCCAGGCCACCGCGCCGGCAAGCGGGTCGGCGACCCCCTTCGGCACCGTGGAGACGACCAGGTCGGCGGTGGAGAACCGCCGGGGCGCATCGGCCCATCGCGCGGGGGTCAGCACGACACCCAGCGCGCCGGCCACCGGACGCAGCTCGTCGACAGCCTCCGGCCGGCGGGCCACCACCGTCACCGACGGGCAGGCCAGCTGCGCGGCGGCGGCGAGGACGGCGCGGGCCGTCCCACCGGCGCCGAGCACGGTCACGGCGGCACCGGCCGCCACGCCCGCGTCGGTGAGCACCCGCACCATGCCGGCGACGTCGGTGTTGTCGGCGTACCAGGAGCCGTCCGGACGGCGTACCAACGTGTTGGCCGCGCCGACGGCGGCGGCGACGGGCGACGCGGCATCGGCCACGGCCAGCGCCGCCTCCTTGCCCGGCATGGTCACCGACAACCCGGCCCACTCCGGGCCCAGGCCGGCGACCAGATCCGGCAGCTCCGCCGCCGCGCACTCGATCCGGGTGTACGACCACCCGGTGAGCCCGGCGGCGACGTAACCCGCGGTGTGGATCACCGGGGAGAGGGAGTGCGCGATCGGCTTGCCCAGCACCGCGGCCCTACGGGTCGACACGATCACCGCCGGTCGCTGCCGGAGGCCCGGTCACTGTCGACATCACTCCCCCGCTCTCCCCCGCACGTCGGGATCGACCCTACCCAGCGCCCCGGTCCGGCCACCAGAGAACCACGCTGCGGCCACCCTGGGCGACCGGGTTATCGCTTGACGCTCATCGATGTTGGTGAAAGCATTCCCGGGACGGTAGCGCCGATCGAAAAAAGGGGAAACCTTGAACAAAAGCATTCTCCGTGCCCTTATCGCGATTGCCGCGGTTTTCAGTCTTTCACTGATGACCGCAGCGCCCGCGCGGGCGGACGCCGCGGCGGGCAGCTGGTCCGACAACCACGAGCTGTGCCAGTCCAGCTCCTGCGTTCGCAGCGGCAACATCGTGCGGCTCTGGCAGGCAATCGTCTGGGCCGACGATCTGAGCGGCACCGTCGGCACCAGCTTCATCGACGGGGAGTTCGGCTCCAACACCGCTGCCAAGACCAGGACCTGGCAGGACGTGATGAACATCGGCATCGACGGGTCGGTCGGGCCGCAGACCTGGGGCGAGGCGTACGGCGCGGTCAACCGCAACACGGGGTTCGACACGAGCACCCAGACCGGCTACTTCTACTACGGCTACAACCGCACGTTCGGCCTGCGGAAGCAGAACAGCAACGGCGTGTGGACGTTCCTCAACCCGCGCACCGGCGCATGGACCGGAACGAGTCACTGACAATGACGCAGTAATTGCGCGTCAAGGCTGACCGATAAAGGCTCCCTTCCCGACAGCGACCGTAAATGCGGTCGCAATGGGAAGGGAGCCTTTATGGCGTGACCCGGCCGGTCAGATGATGCCGGCCTCCCGAGCCTTGTTCTCGTTGCGCTGGTGCTGCTCGTACGTCTCGGCGAACTCCGAGTGGCCCTGCTTGTCGATCGCCACGAAGTAGAGCCACTTTCCGGGCGGCGGGTCCATCGCGCCCTCAAGGGCCTGCTTGCCCGGGCTGTTGATCGGGGTGGGGATCATGCCCCGCAGCTTGCGGTTGTACGGGTTCTTCTGGTCGTCCAGCTCGGCCGCCGTCATCTGCTTGGACGACTTGGTCGGCTTGCCGATCGACTCCAGGTAGTAGTTGACAGTGACGTCCATCTCCAGGCAGTTGCAGTTGAACTCGCCGTACGCCCGGTTGTAGGCCACCCGGGCGACCTTGCCCAGATCGTCCTTGTTGCCCGCCTCGGCCTGGGCCAGCGAGGCCACGATCAGCGCCTCGTACGGGCTGACGCCGCCCCGCTCCTCCTGCACCCGGTCGGCGAACTTCATCTCCCCGGTCACCGAGAGGAAACGGTTCACCATCAGCTTGAGGATGCTCTCGGCAGTGGACTTCGGCGGGATCTCGTAGGTGTCCGGGAAGAGGAAACCCTCGATGGACTTGACGCTCTTCTTGCCGTCGGCGCGCTTGAACCACCAGTCCGGGACGCCGAGCCCCTCCGGGTCCTTCGCGGCGGCCTGGAAGTCCTTGACCGGGATCTTGGTCTTCTCGGAGAGCAGCTTGTAGATGTTGAAGCTCGTGCGGCCCTCGGGGATGGTCAAGCCGTTCACGATCTTGTTCTTCAGGTCGAGCATCGCGGTGACGGCGTTCGCGCCGCTCATCTGCTTGCGCAGTTTGTACGTGCCCGGCTGGATGTTCTTGCTGCGCGAGTTGGCCTCGGCCGCCTCGATGAAGGCCTTCTGGCTCTTCACCACATCGGCCGCCACCAGGGCGTCGGCCATGTCGGCGAGCAGCGCACCGCTCTTGATCTCGACGGTGATCTCACCGGCCCCGCTGCCGTCGTAGTCGGGGGTGACGAAGTAGTTCTGGATGCGCTCGAAGCCGTAGAACGCGCCGCCGCCGATGCCGCCCAGGAGGAGCAGGGCCATCAGCAGAGCCAGGAATGTCTTGCCCCGGCCGCCGCCGGACCCGCTCTTGCGCTTGCGGAAGCCGCGCCGGTGCCGACCCTTCTCCCCCCGCTCCGGCTCGTCGAACCCAAGGTCCAGATCGTCGATCATTACGTCCGCCTCCGCTGCGCATCCAGCCAGCTCTGCAGGATCTCCACCGCGGCCGCCTGATCGACAACCGCACGTTGACGTTTACCTCGGACGCCACGCTCGGCAAGCCTACGAGAAGCGACCACGGTCGACATCCTCTCGTCAGTGAGCGTTACCGGGACAGGCGCTATCACATCGACCAGTCGGTCAGCGTACGCCTTCACATGGACGGCCGCAGGGCCGTGCTTGCCGGCGAGATTGACCGGAAGGCCGACGACAACTCCGACAGCCTCGTGCTCGGCCACCAACGCGGCCAGCTCGGCCAGGTCGCTCGGCACCGCGTCCGGCGCCGCCGTGAGGTCGCGGGCCAGGGTGACCAGCGGCGTCGCCAAGATCCCGTCCGGATCCGAGCGGGAGACACCGACCCGCACCTGACCGACATCCACGCCGATCCGCACGCCGCGCGTCAGCTCAGCCACCGACGGTCACCGCCCGCCGGGTACGAACCAGGGCGGACCAAATGGCCCGCCCTGGCTGACAGTGATGGTGTATCACGCCTCAGTGATCGCCTTCTCGACGGTGAGCAGCAGGTTCGGCGCCTCGGCCGCCGGCAGACCGCCGCCCTGGGCCAGGTCGGGGCTGCCGCCGCCGCGCCCGGAGAACGCCGCCTTCACCAGATCCGACGCGGCCAGGCCCCGGCTCCGCGCCGCCGCGTTGACCGCCACCACCAGGGACGCCTTGCCGTTCGACCGAGCCGCCACCGCGACGACCGCCGGCCGCGCCGGGTCGATCTTGCCGCGGATCTCCTGTGCCAGGGTGCGCACATCGTTGCCGGCCGCGCCCTCCGGCGCCTCGGTGCCCACGTACGCGACCCCGCGCACGTCCTTGGCCTGCGCCGCGAGCGCCGCCGCGCCACCCAGCACCAGCTGGGCGCGCAGCTTCTCCAGCTCCTTCTCGGCGTCCCGAAGCTGCGTGACGGTCTGCTCCACCCGGTCGGCGACCTGGTCGTTGGGCACCCGGTACAGCTCGGCCAGCCGGGAGACCAGCAGGTGCTCCTTGGCCAGGAAGCCGAAGGCGTCCATGCCGACGAGCGCCTCGACCCGGCGGACACCGGAACCGATCGACGACTCGGAGAGGATCTTCACGAGGCCGAGCTGGGCCGAGCGGGCCACGTGCGTGCCGCCGCACAGCTCCCGGGCGTAGTCACCCACCTCGACGACCCGCACCTCCTCGCCGTACTTCTCGCCGAAGAGCGCCATCGCGCCGATCCGCCGCGCCTCGTCCAGCGAGGTGATGAAGGCGTGCACCTCGAGGTCGGCCAGGAGCACCTCGTTGACCTGCTGCTCCACGTCCCGCAGGACGCTCGGCGACACCCCGGTCGGGGTGTTGAAGTCGAACCGCAGCCGACCCGGGGCGTTCAGCGAACCGGCCTGCGTGGCCGACTCACCGAGGAAGTTCCGCATGGTCTGGTGCACCAGGTGCGTGGCGGTGTGCGACCGGGAGATCGCCCGACGCCGGGTCGTGTCGATCTCGGCGAAGCCGGCCTCACCGGCGCGCACCTCACCCCGGATCACCCGGGCGCGGTGCACGATCAGACCGGGCACCGGCTGCTGCACGTCGAGCACCTCGACCTGCCCGCCACCAACCGTGATCATGCCCTGGTCGGGCTGCTGGCCACCGCCCTCGGCGTAGAACGGGGTGGTGTCCAGCACCAGCTCGATGGTGTCGCCCTCGGTCGCCGCCTGACGCGGACCGTCGGCGCCGAGCAGCGCCCGCACCGTCGACTCGCGGGACACCTCGCTGTACCCGGTGAACGTCACAGGCCCACCCGCGTCGAGCACCGACCGGTACGCCGACAGGTCGACGTGGCCGGTCTTGCGGGCCTGCGCGTCCGCCTTCGCCCGGGTCCGCTGGTCGGCCATCAGCCGCCGGAAACCCTCGTCGTCGACAGTGAGGCCCTGCTCCGCGGCGATCTCCAGGGTCAGGTCGATCGGGAAGCCGTACGTGTCGTGCAGCTGGAACGCCTTCGCCCCGGACAGCGCGGAGCCACCCGCCGTGCGGGTCTCCGCGATCGCCGTGTCCAGGATCGTGGTGCCGGCACGCAGGGTGGACAGGAACGCCTCCTCCTCCGCGTACGCGTAATCCGCGATCCGGTCGAAGTCGGTCGCCAGCTCCGGGTACGACGGCGCCATGCAGTCCCGGGCCACCGGCAGCAGCTCGGGCAGCGCCCGGTCCTGCCAGCCCAGCAGCCGGATCGACCGGATCGCCCGGCGCATGATCCGGCGCAGCACGTACCCGCGACCCTCGTTGCTCGGGGTCACCCCGTCGCCGATCAGCATCAACGCGGTCCGCACGTGATCCGCGATCACCCGCAGCCGGACGTCGTCCGGGTGCGACTCGCTCGCCACATGCCCGGAGTGCGCGCCGTAGCGCTTACCGGTCAGCTCGGCCGCCCGCGCCAGGATCGGCCGGACCTCGTCGATCTCGTACAGGTTGTCCACGCCCTGCAGGATCGAGGCCATCCGCTCCAGGCCCATGCCGGTGTCGATGTTCTTCGCCGGCAGGTCACCCAGGATCGGGTAGTCGTCCTTGGTCGTGCCCGGACCCCGCTCGAACTGCATGAACACGAGGTTCCAGAACTCCATGTAGCGGTCCTCGTCGACCGCCGGGCCGCCCTCCCGGCCGTACTCCGGGCCCCGGTCGTAGAACAGCTCGGAGCACGGACCGCACGGCCCGGGAATGCCCATCGACCAGAAGTTGTCGGCCTTGCCCCGGCGCACGATCCGCTCGGCGGGCACCCCCACCGACCGCCAGATCTCGTACGCCTCGTCGTCGTCCAGGTACACCGTCGGCCAGACCCGCTCCGCGTCCAGCCCGAACCCACCGTCGGCCTGCGACTTGGTGACCAGGTCCCACGCGAGCGGGATCGCGCCGGCCTTGAAGTAGTCACCGAAGGAGAAGTTGCCGTTCATCTGGAAGAACGTGCCGTGCCGGCTGGTCTTGCCGACCTCGTCGATGTCCGGGGTGCGCAGGCACTTCTGCACGCTGACCGCCCGCTGGTACGCGGGAGTCTGCTGACCCAGGAAATACGGCACGAACTGCACCATGCCGGCGTTGACGAACAGCAGGTTCGGGTCGCTGATGGCGGGCAGCGGAGCGGACGGCACCACGGTGTGGCCATTCGCCTCGAAGTGCGCGAGGTACCGCCGCTTGATCTCCGCCGTCTTCATCGCTGGTGTTCCTCCGGAAAGATTTCTCGATCGCCGATCCGCGGGTCTTCCCGCAGGTCGGCGAACTGATCGTCGAACGCCTCACCCTGGGCGAACGCATGGTGGATCTCCTGCTCGCGTTCGGCCATCCCGACCCGGACGTCCTCCACGAAACTACGCAGCGACTCGACGAGCCCGCCAGCGGATTCCGTCAGCGAGCTGGCGATGCCCGCCGGGGTGTACGCCTGCGCGGTCCGGGTCGCCTTGCGGACCACGATCACACCGACGGCCACCCCGATGCCGAGCCAGAACAAGCGCCTCATGTCTCGCTACCTCCTGGTGCGCCGGCCGGTCAGCTGTTGCCGCGTCGCGCGGCCCGTCGCTGCTGCTTGATCGTGTCGCGTACCTCACGCTCGGTCTCGGCGTGCCGGCGGCCGGCGGCTGCCTTACGCACGCCGTAGCCGAACGCGGCCACCTTGACCAGCGGGTTGGCGGCCGCGGCGGAGACGACGGTGGCCAGGTTGGCGATGTTGGCGGTGACGTTCTGTGCGTGGCTGGTCATGGTGTCGACCTTCGCCAGCTGGAGGTTCACACCGTCGAGCGAGGTCTGCACCTGCTCCAGCGCGGTGTTGACGTTCTTCACGGTGGTGTTCACGTCACCGAGCAGCGGCGCGGTCCGATCGTTGAGGTCGTTGATCATGCGAGTGGTGGCGTCAACCGTGTGCCGCAGCCGCAGGATGGGCAGCGTCAGGATGAGCACCAGCACCGCGAACGCGGATGCCGCGATCAGCGCCGCGATCGCTCCAATGTCGCCCACGCCTGTCCTCCTCAAGCAGAGTTCCGCAGGACCCGACGTCCCCGGAACGCACAACCATGGCACCCGTACCGGCCGCCGAGCCGCCGACGGTCACCGGTAGCGGGCGTGCCCGCCAGCCCCAGACCCTACCGTCCGTGATGGAGACCGGCTCACGACGGTGAGGGTGTCAGCTCACCCAGCGGGTCCGCACTGACCGTCGGGAACGGATCCTCACCGGTCAGTGACGGGTCGGTGGTCGGCTGCGGCCTGGTCCGCTCGTCGTCGATCGCATTGCGTACCTTCACCGACACCAACGAGCCGGTGCACTCGGTCGCAGCGGCCGACGGGTCGGCCGACGGGTCGACGGACGGTACGACCGCCGGCTCGCCGTCCACCGGCGGCGGCACACAGGTCGGCTCGCGTACCCACAGGTCGAGGGTCAGCTCGTCGCGACGCCAGCAGGTGTAGCTGCCCTTCGTCTGCTGCTCCGGGCAGCGGCTCACCTTCCACGGCTGCCACCCCTCCTGACGCAGCGCGTCCTCGTAGACCTGCGCCGTCTCCTTGGGCGCCTTCTCCGAGGTCACCGTGCGCTCACGCAGCCGGCAGTCGAGCAGGCACCACCGGCTGCCGCTGACGTCGTCGACAGTCGTCGCGGCTGCCCATGCGGGCACGCTGAGCTGGTCCAGGTTGTCGAAGACCGGGTCCCGGCTCAGCGTCCGGATGCCGAAGAAGAGCGGCACCGCACCGAGCAGCACGACGCTGACCAGCACCAACACCGCCGCGCGCAGGCGGCGTCGTTCACGGCTCTGCCGGCGTTCCTCGGAACGGGCGCCCGATGCGGCGTCGTCGTCCGGCGCGTCCTGACCGGCCGAACGCAGTGCCGGCGCGTCGGAGGACTCCGGTGCCGGCCGGTCCACCGGGCCGGACGCGGAGGGCACCACTGCGGCGGCACGGGCCACGCCGACGGGCTCGCCTGCGCGTCCCGGCGGCGGCACCGGCGCGACACCGCTCGGCTCGGCACGACCTGGCTCCCGATGCGGAGGCAGGGCACGTCCGGCGGCACGGTCGGCCGGCGCGGGTCGTCCGATCGGCGCACCACCACGGGCCGGCCCGGCCGGCCCCGGTTCACCCGGCATCCGGTCGTCGGTGGGCGGCGGCGCGCCGGGTGGGCGGACGGCGGCGCGAGCCGGCCCGTCCGGACGCGAACGCGGCGGACCATCCACACCCGGTGGCACCGCAGCGCGAGCCGGACCGTCCGGACGGGTCGCGTCGCGGGGTGCCCCCTCGACACCCGGGCCGGGGCGTAGCGGACCGTCAGCGCCACCGCGCCCGGTGCCGGGTGCCGGGGTGTCGCCGGGGACGGGGCGGGCCCGGCCGGGTGGGGCGGAGCGGGCGGCGCCCCGAGCCGCGGGACCCGCGCCGGGGGCGGGTCGCCCACCGGCGTAGGGGTCGTCGACGTGGTCGCTGGCGGACCCGGGTCGACCGGGGCCAGCCGTACCGTCGGGGCCGAGCTCGGCTGGTGGACGACGTCGTCGGCCGGTCGGGTCCGGGGCGGGCGGTGCGTCCGGGCCGGGCCCCGCCACGGCACGGCCGCGCCGGCCGGTGGGGTCCGGGTGGGTATCGCCGCCGCGCCCCGCCCACGGGCGGGCCGTTCACCGGGCGCCGGCGGATAGGGCAGTGCCTGCTCCCCGGTGGATCCCGACGCGTCGGGCCGGACGCCACGACGACCTGTCGGCGCGTCCGCGCCCGGGTCGACCGGCGGGCCGGCGGGCCGGCGGGCGGCGGTGCGCTCCGCGGCCGGGTCCGGCACGGCGAGCCGACCGGACGCCTGGTCGGCGAGGTCTCCCGGTCCGGTGGGCGGCGCCGCACGACGCCCCCGGTCGGCGGGCCGCCGTCTCGGCGGTTGACCACCGGCAGCCCAGGGTCGGTGTGCGGCAGGCGGCCGGCCTGGCGGAGCCAGTCCGCGGGTCGCTCCGGGCGGTCCAGGCGAGGTTCACCGCCGGGTGGCGTTCGGCGTTCCTGCTCGTCGGAGACGACCCGGCGGCGGCCGGTGCCGTCGGCGGGGCCGACGGTGGGCAGTGCGCCGCTGTGCGCGCCGGTGGTGGGCAGTGCGCCGCTGTGCGCGCCGGTGGTGGGCAGTGCGCCGCTGTGCGCGCCGGTCGCCTCGGGCACCGCCGACGCGTTGCCCGAGCGGGGCACGGGTGGCGCGTTGCCCGAGCGCGGCACCACCGGCTCGTCGGGTTCCGCGGCGCGGCGACGCCCGCCGGCGGCCGGACGGGGACGCTCGGCGGCGCGCCGCCCGGTGGGCTCGGCGGCACCTGGGTCGGCCGGGCCCGGGCGACGCCGGGCGGTACGCGGGTCACGGTCGATGGCGGGGTCGGGCCGCGGGCCGTCCGCCGTCGGTGGAACGACGCCAGCCGGCGCGCCGTCGAAGCGGGCCGGCCCGGGGGCGGCGGGCGCTCCGGGGCCCGCGCCGGGTCGGGTGTCGGGCCGGTGACGCGTCGACCGGCGGGCGCGCCGTCGGCGGGCGGCCGGGCACGGCCGGGCTCGACCGGCTGCTCCGGGCCGGGGCGTCGACCGGGTGCGCCAGCGTCCGGACGGCGCAGCGGCGGCATCGCGTCGGGATGACCGCCGGGTGCGGCCGGGTCCTGATGACGGCCCGGCGGAACAGCGGCGTCCGGGCGACGACCGGCTGCGGGCCCTGAGGTCGGTGGGCCCACGGGTGGGCCGGGAGGGGCTGCCGCGCCGCGCGAACGGGCGGGGCCGCCGGGCGCGTCGGGTGCCGGGCGAGGCCCCTGCGGGCCGGTCGGGTCGCCCCCGCCCGTGCGGGCGGTGGGTGGCGGCGGTGGTACGGCAGCGCGGGCGCCGGGCACCGGCTGCACGCCTCGGCGCGGCGGCTGCCCCGGGGCGCCGGGGCCGGCGGCGGGTGGGCGGTCATCGGGGCGGCGGCCCCCGGGGGCGTCTCCCGGGCCAGGGGCCGTCGACCGGGCGGCGGGCGGCGGTGGCCGGGTCGTTCTGGCGCGGGGCCGGCGGCACCGGGGATTCCGGCCCACTGCCGCGGGCGCCGGCCGGCTCAGCCGGCGTACGCGGGGCGGGTTGTGCCGGCGGCCCGGCAGGGTCTGCCGGCGGCCTGCCTCCGCGGGGCCGGTTCGGCTCCGCCGGCGCGCCGTCCGGGCCCAGCTCGGTGCGTTGCTGCTTGGCCGAGCGCAGGTCGTCGATCCAGCCGAACTCCTCGCCGGCGACCGGCTCCTGCGGCTCGGGCTCAGCGGCCCGGCCGCGACCCCAACGGCGGGTCTTGGCGCGGGGATCGCGCCGCTCGTCCGGGCCCTCGTCCGGCCGGTCCCCACCACGCGACTTCACTGTTGACCCTCTCCTGCGGCGTCGGTGCCGCTGTCCTGCATCGTGCCGGGGGCACCCGTGCCCGTCGTTGGACGGGCGGCCCCCGGGGATAGCGCTGGCGCGGTCTGCGCCGTTACGGACGGCTCGGATGTCGGCGTCTCCGGGCGGGCGGCCGGGGCCGGCAGACCACGAACGATCCGCCGCAGCAGCGGCAGCCGGGTTGCCACCGACCGCTCCGCGCCGTGCGGGCTGGGCTGGTAGTAGTCGGTGCCCACCAGGTCGTCCGGGACGTACTGCTGGGTGACCACGCCGCGCTGGTCGTCGTGCGGGTAGCGGTAGCCGGTCCCGTGGCCCAGCCCTCGGGCGCCGGCGTAGTGCGCGTCCCGCAGCCCGCGCGGCACCGGGCCACCGCGACCGGCCCGGACGTCGGCGATCGCAGCGCCGATGGCGGTGGTGGCCGAGTTCGACTTGGGTGCCGTGGCCAGGTGGATCACCGCCTGGGCGAGGTTCAGCTGCGCTTCGGGCAGACCGACGTACTCGACCGCGTGCGCGGCGGCGGTCGCGACGCTCAGCGCCCCGGGATCGGCCATGCCCACGTCCTCGCTGGCGAAGATGACCAGCCGACGGGCGATGAACCGGGCGTCCTCACCGGCGACAAGCATGCGGGCCAGCCAGTGCACCGCAGCGTCCACGTCCGAGCCGCGCATGCTCTTGATGAAGGCGCTGACCACGTCGTAGTGGGCGTCGCCGTCGCGGTCGTAGCGCACCGCCGCCACGTCGACCGCCTGCTCGGCGGTGGCGAGGTCGATCCGCCCGCCGCCGAGGGCCGTCGCGGAGGCCGCCGCCGCCTCCAGGGCGGTGAGCGCCTTGCGGACGTCGCCGGCGGCCAGCCGGACCAGGTGGTCCTCGGCCTCGGTGGTCACTGTGAGTGCGCCGTCCAGGCCACGTTTGTCGGCGACCGCGCGGCGCAGCAGGCCCCGCACCGCCTCGTCGTCCAACGGTTGCAGGGTGAGCAGCACGCACCGCGACAGCAGCGGTGAGATGACCGAGAAGTACGGGTTCTCGGTGGTCGCCGCCAGCAGAGTGACAGTGCGGTCCTCGACGGCGGCGAGCAGCGAGTCCTGTTGGGTCTTGCTGAACCGGTGCACCTCGTCGATGAAGAGCACAGTCTGCGGGCCGCCGGAACGGCGCTGGCGGCGAGCCGCCTCGATCACCGCCCGGACGTCCTTCACGCCTGCGGAGAGCGCCGACATGGCCACGAAGCGGCGGTCGGTCGCGCCGGCCACCAGGTGCGCGATTGTGGTCTTGCCGCTGCCCGGCGGGCCCCAGAGAATCACCGACATCGGAGCGCCGCCGGAGACCAGTTGCCGCAGGGGTGCGCCGGGGGCGAGCAGGTGCTCCTGACCGACCAACTCGTCGAGGGTCACCGGGCGCATCCGGACGGGCAGGGGCGAATCGTCGGCCACCGCGGTGAAGGCGTCGACACCGGCGGGACCGTCGGGCGCGCTGCGCGACCCGGCGGGTTCACCGAGGGAGAAGAGGGCGTCGGACTCCATCACGAAGACAGTACCGGGCCGGGCCCACGACGCCGGAATCGCGCCGCGGGCCCGCCACCGGTGATCGGTTCCGGTCAGCCACGCCCGGGGCGCCGGCCCCGGTACCAGCGGCCGCCGCCACCGCCGCGCGGGCCGTTGCCGACGCCGCCCAGGTAGAGCGAGAGCAGGAGTAGTCCGATGAGCACGAGAGTGTTCCAGTTGAACAGGTCCGGCGCTCCGAAGTCGGTGCCGAGCAGGTCGAGCAGCAGGGCAAAGCCAAAGACGATGGCCGCGAGAATGGCGAGCATGTCGGTCCTCCGGTGGGGGTTCCCAGTAGGTCGGCGCGTGATGTACCCAATCGGTCGACTCGCCAATCTCCACCGTGGAGGTGACCACGCCGCGAGGCCCGGCGCGGGCGCTCCACCCCCGGCTTCTAGGCTGAACTCCATGATCATCGACGACCAGGTGCTTGAGGACCGGAGCGCCATCCTGGCCACCGTCGGCCATCACCCGTTCGCCCGGCACGCGCTCGGGCGGGCCGCTGCGGCGCGCGCGTACCGGCGCGATGGTGCCGTGCTGTGGATGGTCCCGCCCGAGCACGGCCCGGCCGGCTGCGCGATCGGCCCGGCCGAGGCGGCGCTGGAGATCTGCGTCGCGCTCGCCGCCGACGGGATGCTCCAGCCCGGACAGCGCCTGCACCTGCCCAGACACGACCGCAATCTTCTGGTCGACCGGCTGGCCGTGGCCGAGCACAGCGACTGGGACTTCCACTGGACCGACACGTCGCCGCCGTCGCGGCCGGACGAGCAGCCGGTGGTACGCCTCACCGACACCGACCAGCCGGCGCTGGCGGCGCTCGTCGAGGAGTCGTTCCCCAGCAGCACCTCCCGCCCGGGCGACCCACGGGTGGTGGACTGGTACGGCATCCGGGCCGGTGACCGGTTGGTGGCCTGCGGCGCGGACCGCAGCCAGGGAGACATCGGCTTCCTCGCCGGCCTGACCGTCGCCCCCGACCAGCGGGGTCGGGGGCTGGGCGCGTCCCTGACCGCCGGGATGACCCGGGCGCTGCTGGCGCGCCACGACATGGTGGGACTCGGCGTCTACACGCACAATGTCGGCGCGGCGCGGCTCTACCGTCGGCTCGGCTTCACCAACGCTCTCCCGCTCAGCTCCATCCGGCTCGCCTGAGAGCGCCCCCTCAGCGCTCGGCGGCGGCCACCGGGACCGCTGTCGGCTCGACGACCGGGGCGGCCCGACGACCGGCCAGCCAGGCGGGCAGGTAGAGCGGAGCGGCGACGGCCAACACCACAGCGCCGACCACCATCGCGGTGCTGACGCTGGTGGCGGCGGCCAGCGCGGTGAGCACCACCCCGCCGAGCGCGCCGGCCGGCTGCGCCATCATCGAGTTCAGCGAGAGCACGCTGGTCCGGTACGGGCCGTCGACCTGCCGGTGCAGCAGCCCACTGTGCAACGGATTGGACGCGCCGTGCACGGCGTAGCAGGTCAGATAGGCCACCAGCACGCCGACCGGCCCGGCGAACAACCCCATCCCGACCACCGTCACACCCTGGAGGATGCGCAGCAGGGCCGCGCCCGGAGCGGCGCCGAACCAGCGCAGCAGCAGTGGGGTCAGTGCCGCGCCAGCGGCCGAGGCGAGCCAGGCCGCCGAGTTCGCAGGCCCGAGCAGCGCGGCGGCGCGTTCCGGGTTGCCGATCACCTCGGCGAGCCGGACCGGCAGCAGCGACTCGAAGGTGATCATGCCGAAGCCCCAGAACAGCTCGACGGCCACCAACGCCAGCAACACCCGGGAGCGGCGCAGCAGCCCGACGGCCTGACCGATCATCCGGGGCGCCTCGACCACCGAGGCCCGCAGCGCCGCGACCCCGGTGGCGGGACGCTCTTCGACAAGCAGCACGACCAGCGCGACGAGCGCCGCCGCCTGCGCGACGATGGCGGCCAGCACAGGCACCGTGAGCGCGGTGACCGGCCCGATCGGGCCGAGCGCGATGAGACCGCCGCTGACCAGCGCGCCACCAGCGATGGAGCCGCCGACGACAGTGCCGGCGTAGCCGAGGCCACGCTCGTACTCGGCCTTCGGGTCGGCGGCCAGGGTGGCGTCGACGTACCAGGATTCCAACGGGCCGCTGTCCAGCGCCCGGTAGATGCCCTGCAGGGCCCAGACCACGAAGAACAGCACGAACGAGTCGGCCACCGCGAACAGCGCCAGCGAGGCGAGGTTGAGCACTCCGGCGGCGAGCAGCACGGGTCGACGACCGAGGGCGTCGGCGAGCCCGCCGGTGGGCAACTCCAGCGCCAGCACCAGCAACCCCTGCGCCGTGCCGACCAGACCGATCTGCGGCAACGACAGGCCGCGCTCCTGCATCAGCAGGACCATCACCGGGATCATCAGACCCGTGGGCAGCCAGCGCAGGCCGTAGAGCGTGAGGTAACGACCCCGGACCTGGCGTACGGTCAGCGCGCTCATAGCAGACCCTCGCGCAACGGATAGGCGGCCAGGAACACCTGCACCGGCCGGGCCTCCGGGTCGGCGGAGGCATCGGGCTCGGCCTCACGGTGGTAGCGCTCCAGCACCTGCCACACCTCCGCCTTCAGCTCCTCCAGCCGGTCCGGCGGGATGGTCATGAAGATGTCGCTCATCCCGAAGCCGTCCCGCCAGGCGGGGGACCACTCGTGCTGGGTGGCGAACCAGCGGTCGGCGGTCTCGGCGAGGAGACGCACCTGGTCGCCCTGGATCCACTCGATCGCGGCCCGGGCGTCGGGGTCGTCGTCGAAGTCGGTCGGCTCCCAGTTGGTGACGTCGTGTGCCGCCTGCCACCAGCGCTGCCGCCCGCTGCCCCGGTCGGGATCCTCGATGACCAACCCGACCTCGGCGAGTTGGCGCAGGTGGTAGCTGGTCGCGCCGGTGTTGGTGCCGAGCAGCTCGGCGAGGGTGGTGGCGGTGGAGGGGCCCTTCACGCGCAGTGCTCCGACCAGCCGCATCCGCAGCGGGTGCGCCAGCACCCGAACCTGCCGTTTGTCGATGCGTACCTCACGCGGCGCCGGCCGCGGGGCGTCTTCGTCGTTCGCCATGACCGCACACTATCTCTGCACACTTCCTGTGCACAAGAGTTGTGCACAGGAAGTGTGCAAGTTCAGCCGGCGAGGACTTCGCGTACTCCGCGCAGCCGGGTGCGCAGCAGACCGGCGGCGCGGGTGGAGTCGAGGCGGACGTCCAGGGGGCGGACCAGGCCGGTGGCCGCGCTGGTGGTGGTCTTCAACCCGGCCACGTCCAGGCCGTACCGCTCGGCGACCAGGAGGCCCAACTCGGCCCGGCTGACCGCGTCCGGGCCGGCCACGTTGAGCAGACCGGCGTACGACGAGGCGACCAACTCCAGTACGGCGTCGGCCAGGTCGGCGACGTCGACCGGGCAGCGCAGTTCGTCGCTGAACAGGGTGGCCCGGCCGGCGAGCGCGTCCCGGCAGAGCTGGATCTGCTTGCTGCCCTCCCCCACGATCAGTGAGGTCCGCACCACTGCCGCGCCCGGGTCGATCGCCCGTACGGCGGTCTCGGCCGCGGCCTTCGCGGCACCGTACGCGTGCACCGGCGTGGGTGGTTCATCGTCGGCGTACGGCACGGGTCGTCCCGCGTGCAGCGCGTCGCTGGACACGTGCACCAGCCGGGCACCCGCCTCGGCCGCGGCGAGCGCCACGTGCGCGGCCCCGTCGGCGGTGACCGTCCAGTCCCCGTACCGATAGGGGGTGCCGACCACGGCGTCCGGCCGCACCTCGGCGACCAGCGCGCGCACGGCGGCCCGATCGGTCACGTCCAGCCGCCGTGCCGCGACACCCGGCACGGAGATCTCCCCGGAGTGGAACGTCCCGACGACCGCGAACCCGGCGCTGACCGCCCGCCGGCAGACCTCCCGCCCCAGCAACCCGCTACCGCCGGCAACAAGCACCCGCATCCCAGCCCACTCCCCCACTAATGATCAAGAGGTTTGCGTCATCTCGCGGGGCGATGATGACGCAAACCTCTTGATCAACCAAGCAGGGCGCGGAGGGTGGTCAGACCGGGTCTGCCACCGGGGCCGCCGGGCCGGCGGTGCCGGTGTGGGCCGTTGCGGCGGGCTTGGGCTTGGCGTCGATGCCGGCCTCGGTGCGCTGCTGGGCGGTGATCGGGGTGGGGGCGCTGGTCAGCGGGTCGAAGCCGCCCCGGGTCTTCGGGAAGGCGATGACCTCACGGATGGAGTCCGCGCCGGCGAGCAGCATGCAGACCCGGTCCCAGCCGAAGGCGATGCCGCCGTGCGGCGGCGCGCCGTACTTGAACGCCTCCAGCAGGAAGCCGAACTTGTCCTGCGCCTCCTCGGGAGTGATGCCGAGCAGGTCGAAGACCCGCTTCTGCACGTCACCCCGGTGGATACGGATCGACCCGCCGCCGATCTCGTTGCCGTTGCAGACGATGTCGTACGCGTACGCCAGGGCCCGGTCCGGAGCCTCCTCGAACCGGTCGACCCACTCGGAGTTCGGTGAGGTGAACGGGTGGTGCACGGCCGTCCAACCGCCCTCGTCCGTGCGCTCGAACATCGGCGCGTCGACCACCCAGCAGAACGCCCAGGCGCTCTCGTCGATCAGGCCGGACCGCTTGGCGATCTCGACGCGGGCCGCCCCGAGCAGCTCCTGCGCCTCCCGGGTGGTGGCGCTCGCCGCGAAGAAGACCGCGTCGCCCGGCTTGGCGCCGACCGCGTCGGCGAGCCCGCCCAGGTGCTCGGCGGAGAGGTTCTTCGCCACCGGGCCGCGCGCCTCGCCGGTCTCGGCGTCGAGCACCACGTACGCCAGGCCGCGGGCGCCCCGCGCCTTGGCCCAGTCCTGCCAGCCGTCCAGCTCCTTGCGGCTCTGCGCCGCGCCGCCCGGCATCACCACAGCGCCGACGTACCCGCCCGCGTCGATCGCCCCGGCGAAGACCCGGAACTCGGTGCCGCGCAGGTACTCCGTCAGCTCGGTCAGCTCGACGCCGTAGCGCAGGTCCGGCTTGTCCGAGCCGTACCGGGCCATCGCGTCGTGCCAGGTGATCCGTGGGATCGGTCGGGTGATCTCGTGCCCGGCCAGGTCCTTCCAGAGTGACGAGACGATCGCCTCGCCGAGGTCGATCACGTCGTCCTCGGTGACGAACGACATCTCGATGTCGAGCTGGGTGAACTCCGGCTGCCGGTCGGCGCGGAAGTCCTCGTCGCGGTAGCAGCGGGCGATCTGGTAATACCGCTCCATGCCGCCGACCATCAGCAGCTGCTTGAACAGCTGCGGCGACTGCGGCAGCGCGTACCAGCTGCCCGGCTGCAGGCGCACCGGCACCAGGAAGTCCCGGGCGCCCTCCGGCGTCGACCGGGTCAGCGTCGGCGTCTCGATCTCCAGGAAGTCCCGGTCGTGCAGCACCCCCCGGGCGAGCTGGCTGGCGCGCGAGCGCAGCCGCAGCGCGTTCGCCGGGCCACTGCGGCGCAGGTCCAGGTAGCGGTACCGCAGTCGGATGTCGTCGCCGGCCTCGATCTGGTCGTCCACCGGCAGCGGCAGCGGCGCCGCCTCGGAGAGCACCTCCAGCTCGACGGCGGTCACCTCGACCTCACCGGTGGGCAGCTCCGGGTTCTCGTTGCCGGCCGGACGGCGGGTCACCTCGCCGACGACCTTCACGCAGAACTCGTTGCGCAGCGCGTGCGCGTCCTCCTCGCGGAACACCACCTGGACAACACCGGAACCGTCGCGCAGGTCGACGAAGATGACCCCGCCGTGGTCGCGGCGGCGGGCCACCCAGCCGGCGAGCGTCACCGTCGAGCCGGCGTCCGCGGCGCGCAGGCTTCCGGCATTGTGGGTACGGATCACGGCTGGCAACTCCTCATCGTGGAACAGTCCTCACCGGCATTCTGTCAGGGGTGGCCGCCCCGCCTCCGGGCACCCGTCGGGTCGGCCGCACTGGGCGAACCAGACTCAATCGGCCGTCTTGCCGGTTAACGTGGCGAAATGCGGCAGGTACCGAACTGGGCCGTCGCCACGGCGGCGGCGGCGCCCGTGCTGCTGGTGGCCGGTTGGACGGTGGCGGAGGCCCGACAGCCCGTCGGGTACGACCCGGTCCGGGACACCATCAGCGAGCTGGCGGGGCAGGACGCCACCGACGCCTGGATCATGGTGGTGGCCCTGGTGCTGCTCGGCTGTTGTTACCTGTCGGTCGCCGCCGTCCTGCACGCGGCCGGACTGCCCAGCCGCTTCCTGCTCGCGATCGGAGGCGTGGCCACCATCGCGCTCGTCGCCTTTCCACGGCCGCCGGTCGGCGGCTCGCTCAGCCACGGCATCGCGGCGACGGTGGCCGTCCTCGCCCTGGTGCTCTGGCCGGCCGGCTCGGCGCTGCGGCTGCCGCGTGGCCACGACACTGAGCACTCCGCCCGACCGGAGCCGCCCTGGGCGTTCCGCCGCGCGGTGGGGCTGAGCGCCACGCTCGTGCTGCTCGCGCTCTTCGGCTGGTGCGCGTTCGAGGTGACAAGCGGGTCCCGCACCGGACTGGCCGAGCGGGTGACGGCGGTGGCGGTCTCCCTCTGGCCGCTGCTGGCGGTCCTCTCCGCCCGCCGGGCGCACCTCGCCTGGGCGGCCGGCGGCACCGTACGCGTCGGCCCGGACCTGCCGACCATCGGCGTCGTACCCCCTGATCCACTCGGACCACCGAGCGGGCCCGGTGCCGGGCGACCCGACCGGCTGCCCTGAGCCGTCTCCCCGCCGGCCGCTGGTGCGGCCCGGACGTTCCGCCTGTCGCACCGCTACCATCGCCCGATGTCCGCCGTTCCCCGTTGGGCCCTGCTGTCGGCAGGTGGCGCACCGTTGTTCCTCGTCGGCGGCTGGACAGTGGCGCAGGCCGCCCAGGCCGACGGATTCGACCCGGTGCGGCAGACCATCAGCGCGCTCGCCGCCACGGGGGCGGACCATCGCTGGATCATGACGATCGCGCTGGCCCTGCTGGCCCTCTGTCACCTGACGACCGCGCTCGGCCTGGTCAGCGCTGCGCCGGCGGGCCGAGGGCTGCTCGCGCTGGGCGGGTTGGCGACAGTTGTGGTGGCCGCGTTCCCGCAGAACCCGACCGGCGACTCGACGACGCACGCCGTGGCCGCCGGTGTGTCGTTCGGGGCGTTGGCCGTCTGGCCGGCCCTGGCGGTGCCCCGTCGAGCAGCGCCGTCCCGCGACCGGGAGCACCGCCACCCGTCGGCTCGCGTACGCGGGGTGGCGCTCGCGGCGGCGGCTGTCCTGCTCGGGCTGGTCGGCTGGTTCGCCGTCGAGTTCTTCAGCGACGGAGCATGGATCGGGCTGACGGAGCGGCTGGCGGCGGCCGCGGAGGCGGGCGTACCGCTCGCCGCCGTGCTGGTCTCCCGACGACGGCCGGGACCCTTCCAACCCGGCTGACCGCCGCCGCGTTCGCCGGTGTGGTTGGGTTTCGGCGGCCGTGCACGCGACGCGGGCCGCCGGAGTGTTCCGACGGCCCGCGACCGGTGCGTGGATCAGAAGACGCTGACGCCGTAGCGGCTGAGCGCCTCGGTGACCGGCTGGAAGAAGGTCGTACCACCGGTGCGGCAGTTGCCGCTACCACCGGAGGTCAGACCCAGGGCGGTGCCGCCGGCGAAGAGCGAGCCGCCGCTGTCGCCCGGCTCGGCGCAGACGTTGGTGCGGATCAGACCGGAGACCGAGCCCTCGGCGTAGTTCACCGTGGCGTTGGTCGCGTTGACCGTGCCGCTGCGCAGGCCGGTGGTGCTGCCGGAGCGCTGCACCGACTGGCCGACGGAGGCGTTACCGGCGCCGGTGATGTCGCGGAAGCTGCCGTTGTAGAGGGAGACGTTGCCGGCGGCGTTGGCCGAGTTGTTGTGCCGCACGATGCCGTAGTCGTTGCCCGGGAAGCTGGTGCCGGTACGGGTGCCGAGCAGCGCCGTCTGGGCGGAGTTCGAGTACCAGCTGGCCGAGATGTTGGTGCAGTGCCCGGCCGTCAGGAAGTAGTAGGTGCTGCCACTGCGCACGTTGAAGCCGAGCGAGCAACGCCCGCCCCCGCCGGCGTAGATGGCCTGGCCACCCGAGATCCGGGTGCTCAGCACGCCGGCCTCGGCCTCGACCCGGACCGCGCCGTTGGCCCGCGCGGCGGCGGCCTTGACCCGCTCCAGCTTGGCCCCGGTGACGGTGCTGTCGACGGAGACGACGACCTGGTTGGTGACCGGGTCGCTCCACCAGGCGGTGCCCGGGATCTTGGCGGAGCGCTCCAGGTCGGCCGTGGCCCGGTTGAGCTCGGCGGCACCGCGGGTGACGTAGCGGACAACGGCGCCGGCCTTGCTCGCCTTGCTGGCGGCGGCCGCGTCGGTCACCGTGACGACCGACTTGCCGCTGGCGTCGATGTACGAGCCGGCGGAGCGGTCGCCGAGTTCCGCGGAGATCGCGGCGGCGGTGTCGGGCGACGCGGCAGGGGCGGCCTGGGCGGGCGCGCCGATGAGCGAGCCGACGACCAGGGTTCCGGAAACGGCGACTGTGGCCGCAACACGGAATGAGGACCTCGTGGGTCGCATGTAACAAACCTCCTGGGCGGGGGAGCGGGTCTCGCCGGGGGCGGCTGACCCGAGGGCAACCCGGCCGATCTGGGGAAACTGGCCGGATGAGACTGAAGTATTCACATACTTAAGATCATTGACAAGGCTTGGATTCGCCCGGATTTGCCGATCTTGGACGGCCACACGGCCGCAACACCACTGACACGCTGGTGAACAGCCACCGTCACACCCGACCGACATCCGAACCACTGTGGCCGCGTACGATCATCGATGTGTTGCCGCGCTCGGCGACGCGCGCCGGGACGACACGGCGAGGGCCCCGCGCGCCAGAGGGCGGGGAGGGCGTCGGGCCAGAGGGTGCTGAGGGCGTCGGGCCAGAGGGTGCGGAGAGCGCCGCGTCAGGGGGTGCGGCGACGGGCGCCGGGACCCGGACTGGGCACCACGTCGCGTGGCCGACCCACGTCGTGCCCGTCGGCGCAGCGCAGTTCGGCGCGCACCTCGGCGCCGCAGTCGCGGTGCCTGACGCTGAGTGGCGGGCCCTGCGCGTCGGCGAGGTACCTGTCGCCCCACCCGAGGACGGCGACCAGCACCGGCCACAGATCCAGGCCCTTCTCCGTCAGTCGGTACTCGTGGCGCAGCCGACTGCCGGGCTCCCGGTACGGCTCGCGACTCAGCACGCCCTGCTCCACCAGGCTGGCGAGCCGGTTGGTCAGCACCTGGCGCGGAATGCCGGTGCGCACCCGCATGTCGTCGAAACGGCGTACGCCGGTGAACACCTCGCGGAGAACCACAAGCGTCCACCGCTCACCGAGGACCTCCATGGCGCGGGCGATTGTGCAGTTCTCCACTGACCAGTCCAGAGCCGCGGGTCGCATTCGCCCAGGCTAGATCTCGTTGACAGACTCAGCAACCTGCTGCCAGGCTGCGTCCATGACGCAGACGCAGGAACCAGTGCGCAGCCGCACCTTCACCTGGGCGGACCCGTCGGCCAACGCCGCCCAGGTCGGTCGACGTAGCGGTCTGGACATGGTCCGGGCGATGATTGCCGGCGAACTGGCCGCGCCGCCGGTGATGCACCTTCTCGACATGAACCGGATGGAAGCCGACGAGGGTCGGGTCGCCGTCTGGCTGACGCCGCAGGAGTTCCACTACAACCCGCTCGGCAGCGTCCACGGTGGCGTGCTCTCCACCCTACTGGACACCGCCGCGGGGTGCGCCGTGCACACCACCCTGCCCGCCGGCGTCGGCTACACCTCGCTGGACCTCAACGTGAAGTTCCTCCGCCCGGTCACAGTGGACAGCGGCACCCTGCGCTGTGAGGGCACGGTGCTGCAACGCGGCCGCCGCACGGCCCTGGCCGAGGCGCGCATCACCGACGCAGAAGCCCGCCTGATAGCCCACGCAACAAGCACCTGCCTGATGCTCCCCCTCCCCTAACCCAACCCAACCCCACCCCACCCTCCCGCCCACCGCTGTGTTGATCATGAAGTTATTGCCCCGACACGCCGACGCGAGTGGCAATAACTTCATGATCAACGGTCCGGGTGGGGGGTGGTGGGGAGGGGGTGGGTTGGGCGTGGGTGGGGTTTAGCGGAGGGCTAGGCGGGCGGCTCGGGCGTCGCGCTTCTCCTCGAAGCGGCTCGCGGCGCGGTCCAGGCCCTCCAGCTGGGTGGCGAGCTGCTCGCGGGCGGCTTCGCCGTCGGCGTTGAGGCCCGTCACGTTGAAGACGTCCCACTGACGCAGGACCGGCTGCAGCACCTCGTCGCGGTGCTGGCGCAGGTCGTAGATGCCGGCCAGGGCGATCGCCACCGACTTGCGGGCGAAGCCCTCGATGCCGCTACCCGGCATCTGGAAATCGGCGACCACGTCGGCGACGGCCCGCATTGCCTGGCTCGGGGCCAGCTCGAACGCGGCCGCCAGCAGGTTGCGGTAGAAGACCATGTGCAGGTTCTCGTCGGCGGCCACCCGGGCCAGCAGCGCCTCGCAGGCGGGGTCGCCGGTGGCCTTGCCGGTGTTGCGGTGCGAGATTCGGGTGGCCAGCTCCTGGAACGAGACGTACGCCAGTGAGTGCAGCACCTCGTCGCCGTGGGCGTTGGTGTAGCCCTCCGACATGTGCGTCATCCGGGCCCGCTCCAACGCCACCGGGTCGACCGCCCGGGTGACGGTCAGGTAGTCGCGGATCGCGACTCCGTGCCGCCCCTCCTCGGCGGTCCACCTGTGCACCCAGGTGCCCCACGCGCCGTCGCGGCCGAACAGGGTGGCGATCTCGTGGTGGTACGAGGGCAGGTTGTCCTCGGTCAGCAGGTTCACGATGAGCGCGGTGCGGGCCACGTCCGGGATGGTGGAGTCGGTAGGCGACCACGCCTCGCCGCCGAGCGGCCCGTCGAAGGTCCGCCCTTCGCTCCACGGCACGTACTCGTGGGGGAACCACTCCTTGGCGAGCGAGAGGTGGCGGTCCAGGTTGCGCGCGACCACCGGCTCCAATTCGACGAGCAGCGCGGTCTGGCTCACTGTGGTGCTGACGGTCACGAGAAACTCCCTACGGTGGCGTAACTTACGCTACCGTAGGTCGCCGCGGCCGATAGCGCCAGTGGGGACACTCAACCGACAGTCGGTTTGAGGTCCGCCGGCTGTGGCATCCACTCCTGGGCGCTGGCCGTGACCTGCTCACCAGAGCGGATGTCCTTCACCTCGTCCGGCGCTTCCTCGGCCCCGGGGAACCAGACGTACGGGATGCCACGCCGCTCGGCGTAGCGGATCTGCTTGCCGAACTTCGCCGCGCTCGGCGACACCTCGGTCGGCACCCCGCGCCGCCGCAACGCCTCGGCCACCCGGTTGCTGGCCGTACGCTGCTCCTCGCTGGTCACCGCGACGAGCACGGCGGTGGGCACCTCCCGCGAGACCGACAGCTCCCCCGCGCCGAAGAGCAGCCCGAGCAGCCGGGTCACGCCAATCGAGATCCCCACCCCCGGGTACGAGACAGCGCCGGCGCTGGCCAGGTTGTCGTACCGGCCGCCGGAGCAGATCGAGCCGAAGCGCTCGTAGCCGCGTAGCTGGGTCTCGTAGACGGTGCCCGTGTAGTAATCCAGGCCGCGGGCGATGCGCAGGTCCGCCACGCAGAGGCCGGGCGAGTGCTCGGCGGCGGTCTCCACCACCCGGACCAGCTCCTCGATGCCCTCGTCGAGCAGCGGGTCGCTGACCCCGAGCGCCCGGACGGCGTCGGCGAACGACGCGTCCGGGGCGGAGATCTCGGCCAGCGCCAGGCACGCCTTGGCCTGTGCCTCGCTCGCCCCGGCGGTCTGGGCCAGCAGCTCGGCCACCTTCGCCGGGCCGATCTTGTCGAGCTTGTCGACGGCGCGCAGCGTCGCCTCGGGGTCGGTCAGCCCGATGCCCCGGTAGAAACCCTCGCAGATCTTGCGGTTGTTGACCTGGATCGTCACCGGCGGGATCGGCAACGAGCGCAGCGCGTCGCCGATGACGAGGGGCATCTCCGCCTCGTGGTGCGGGGCCAGGGTGTCCCGGTCGACGATGTCGATGTCGGCCTGGACGAACTCCCGGTAGCGGCCCTCCTGCGGCCGCTCACCCCGCCACACCTTCTGGATCTGGTACCGGCGGAACGGGAAGCTCAGCTTGCCGGCGTTCTCCAGCACGTACCGGGCGAACGGCACGGTCAGGTCGAAGTGCAGGCCGAGCTGGTCGTCCGTACCGGCGCCCTCGGCGTCGGCGTGCAGCCGCCCGATCACGTAGACCTCCTTCGAGGTCTCACCCTTGCGCAGCAGCTGGTCCAGCGGCTCCACGGCGCGGGTCTCCAGCGGCGCGAACCCGTACAACTCGAAGGTGGCCCGGATCTTGTCGAGCACGAACTGCTCGATCATCCGCTGGCCGGGGGTCCACTCCGGGAAGCCGGAGATGGGCGTGGGCTTGCTCATCGGCGTACTCCTTGCGGTTCCGCGCCGGTGGCGCGGTGGTGTCGTGGGTCCGCGCGCGGCGCGGACAAAGATCTAGAGGCCCCGGGTGGGCGCGGCGGGCGACGTGCCAGCCACCTCGATGAGGTGCGGGTTGCTGGCGCGCTCGCGGCCGATGGTGGTGCTGGGGCCGTGGCCGGGCAGCACGACGGTGTCGTCGGCCAGCGGAAGGATCTTGTCGCGCAGGCTGGTGAGCATGGCCGGCATGCTCCCGCCGGGCAGGTCGGTGCGGCCGATCGACCCGGCGAAGAGGACGTCGCCGGAGAGGCACAGCTCGTCGGCCTCCCAGCTCGACCCCGCGCCCGGCAGCCGGAACAGCACCGACCCGCCGGTATGGCCCGGGGCATGGTCGACGGCGATCTCCAGGCCGGCGAGCGTGAGGGTGGCGCCGTCGGTCAGCTCCGCCACGTCCTCCGGCTCGGTGTAGCTGAGCCGGCCGCCGAAGAGCGACGTCAGGTCGGCCGAGAGGCCCTTGGCCGGGTCGGCGAGCATCTCCCGGTCACCGGGGTGCACGTACGCGGTGATGCCGCGCGCACCGCAGACCGGCGCGACCGAGAAGGTGTGGTCGAGGTGGCCGTGGGTGAGCAGCACGGCGGCCGGATGCAGGCGGTGCTCGGCGAGCAGCGCGTCGAGTTGGTCGAGCACCCCGATGCCGGGGTCGACCACCACGCACTGCTCCCCCGGCGCGGTGGCAACCACGTAGCAGTTGGTGCCGAAGGCGTCCGCGGGAAAGCCGGCCACGAGCACGGGCGCTGTCCTTTCCGTCGAGCAGCTGTCGTCCTGCACAGCAGCCTATCGGGCGCGCCGAGCGAGTTTGCCGCGTCCGTCCCACGCGCCCCGTACGGCACAGTGACAACCTCCGATAAGCGCTGCTCGGGACGGGGTGGACCTCGTACACCACATTCCCAGTCACTAGCCGTACACTCTGGCGGGCGTGTGGCGCGGCACACGTGACGCCCGGACGGGCCGGGGCGACCGGCCGCCGGCGACGACCAGGTAGAGGAAAGGGGAGCACGGGTGGCTTCCAGCAGGGACCGGCAGCGCAAACTGGCGCGGGCCAAGCTCGACCGGCAGTTGGTTCGCCGGGCCGCCGCTACACGGCGCCGACGGCAGATCCAGGCCGGTGTCGGCGCCGCTCTGATCCTCGTGCTGGTAGTGGCCGGCTCAGCCTGGGCGCTCGGGGCGTTCGACTCCGACCCGAAGCAGAACACGGCCGCGACGGACACCTGCCTCTGGACGCCGCAGGACGCGACGGCCAACACCAATCTCAAGGACGTCGGCACGCCGGCCACCAAGGATCTGCCCACCGACGGCACCCGGGCGATGACCGTGACCACCAACCAGGGCGCGCCGATCACCGCCGAGCTGAACCTGACCAACTCCCCGTGCGCGGCGGCGAGCGTCGCGCACCTGGCGAGCCGGTCGTTCTACGACAACACCAAGTGCCACGAGATCACCGCCGAGGGCGCGCTGCGCTGCGGCGACCCCAGCGGCACGGGTCTCGGTGGGCCCACCTACTCGTTCTACGACGAGGAGCTGCCGACCGTGCCGTCGGCGTCGCCGTCGGCCAGCCCGGCCCCCGGCCAGCCGCCGACGTACCCGAAGGGCACGGTGGCGATGGTCTCCAACCCGCCGGGCAGCAACGGCAGCCAGTTCCTGATCTTCTTCAAGGACTTCACCACCGCCGACCCGAAGTACCCGGTCATCGGCCGGGTGACCGGTGGACTGGACGTGGTGGAGAAGATCGGCGCCCTCCCGACCGTGGACAATGGGACCGGGGCGAAGGTCAAGCCCAGCACCGACGTGACGATCCAGAGCCTCACGGTCGGTGAGCCGGTCAGCGGCGCGGCACCGGCGCCGTCGGCCTCCGGCACCCCGGCCAGCAGCCCGAGCGCCGGCTGACCGGGCGCCACCACCCACCCAAGCGGCACTCAGCAGCACACAGCCAGGAGGAATCAGGCGTGACGTCCACCAGAGAACGGCAGCAAGCGGCGGCACGACGCGCCCGGCTCGAGAAGGAGATGGCCGAGCGCTCGGCCAAGGCCCGCAAGCGCCGGCAGACGACGGCGATCGTCAGCGCGGGTGCCGCGCTGGTGCTCGTGGTCGCCGGCACCGTCTGGCTGGCGGTGAGCCTCGGCGGTGACGACGACAAGCCCGACACCACCACTGCGGCGCCCGGCGCCTCCGAGTGCGTGTACAACGCGCTGCCCACCGAGCAGCGGCCCCCGCAGATCAAGGACGTGGGCGTGCCGAGCAACCAGCAGTCCGGCACCGGCGTGCAGACGATGACGATCGACACCAACCTCGGCCCGATCACCGCCAAGATCGACCGGTCGCTGGTGCCGTGCACGGCGGGCAGCTTCACCCACCTCGCCGAGAAGAACTTCTTCGACAACACCAAGTGCCACCGTCTCGTGACCGAGGGCATCAAGGTGCTGCAGTGCGGCGACCCCAGCGCCACCGGCAACGGCTGGCGGGACACCGACGGCCAGGGCGGCCCGAGCTACCGCCTGCCCGAGGAGAACCTGCCCACCGACAAGCGCCCGCCGTACCCGGAGGGTGTCATCGCGATGGCCAACTCCGGCCAGCCGGGCAGCACCGGCAGCCAGTTCTTCATCGTCTACGGCGATTCTCCGCTGGACCCGGCGTACACCGTGCTGGGGTCCATCACCGGCGGCCTGGACCTGGTGAAGGATGTGGCCAAGGCCGGCGACGACGGGGCGTTCGCCCAGCAGGCCGGCGGCGGCCACCCGAAGAAGGAGGTCATCATCAAGGACCTCACGATGAGCGCTCCGCAGGGCTGACGCCCGCGCAGACGACACAGCGCCCGCCGGCTGAGCCGGCGGGCGCTGTCGTGTTCGGGGTACGCGTCGGGCCCCGGAATCGGTCCGGTGGGCGTCAGGCCCCGGAGGTGACCCGGTAGGCGTCGAAGACGCCGTCGACCTTGCGGACCGTGGCCAGCAGGTGGCCCAGGTGCTTCGGGTCGGCCATCTCGAAGCTGAACCGGCTCACCGCCACCCGGTCGCGGGTGGTGGTGACGGTGGCGGAGAGGATGTTGACCCGCTCGTCGGAGAGCACCCGGGTGACGTCGGCCAGCAGCTTGTGCCGGTCCAGGGCCTCGACCTGGATGGCGACCAGGAACGTCGAGGCGGAGGTGAGCTTCCAACTCACCTCGACGACCCGCTCGCTCTGCGCGCGCAGGTCCTCGGCGTTGGCGCAGTCGTCGCGGTGCACGCTCACGCCGCCGGAGCGGGTGACGAAGCCGAACACCGAGTCCGGTGGGACCGGGGTGCAGCACCGGGCCAGCTTGATCCAGACGTCGCTGACGCCCCGGACCACCACGCCCGGGTCGCTGCTGCTCTGCCGGCTGCGCGGCGGCCGGGTGGCGACGGCGGTCTCGGCGATGTCCTCCGCCGCGCCCTCCTCGCCGCCGTACGCGGCCATCAGCTTCTGCACCACCGACTGCGCGGAGACCTGGCTGTCGCCGACCGCCGCGTAGAGCGAGGCCACGTCGGCCAGGTGCAGGTCCCGGGCGATCGACATGAGCGCGTCGGAGGTGAGCATCCGCTGCAGGGGCATGCCCTGCTTGCGCATCGCCTTGACGATCGCGTCCTTGCCGGCCTCGATCGCCTCCTCGCGCCGCTCCTTGTTGAAGTACTGGCGGATCTTCGTGCGGGCGCGCGGGCTCTTGACGAAGCCGAGCCAGTCCTGCGTCGGGCCGGCCGTCTCGGACTTCGACGTGAAGATCTCGATCACGTCGCCGTTGGACAGGGTCGACTCCAACGGCACCAACTTGCCGTTGACCCGCGCCCCGATGCACTTGTGCCCCACCTCGGTGTGCACCGCGTACGCGAAGTCCACAGGCGTCGACCCGGTCGGCAGCGGGATGACGTCACCCTTCGGGGTGAAGACGTACACCTCCTGGCTGGACAGGTCGAAGCGCAGCGCGTCCAGGAACTCGCTCGGGTCGGCCGCCTCGCGCTGCCAGTCGAGCAACTGCCGCAGCCAGGTCATCTCGTCGATGTGCGCCGGCGGGCCGACGATCTGGGTGCCCTTGTGCTCCTTGTACTTCCAGTGCGCGGCGATGCCGAACTCCGCGGTGCGGTGCATCGCGTACGTGCGGATCTGCATCTCCACCGGCTTGCCGGTGGGCCCGATGACCGTCGTGTGCAACGACTGGTACATGTTGAACTTGGGCATCGCGATGTAGTCCTTGAAGCGGCCCGGCACCGGCTGCCAGTTGGCGTGGATCACACCCAGCGCCGCGTAGCAGTCGCGAACCGTGTCGACAAGGATGCGCACGCCGACCAGGTCGTAGATGTCGTTGAAGTCGCGACCCCGCACGATCATCTTCTGGTAGATCGAGTAGAGGTGCTTCGGCCGCCCGGTGGTCTCCGCCTTGATCTTGGCGGCCTTCAGGTCGGTCTGCACCTTCTGCGTCACCTGCCGCAGCAGCGCCTCACGCTGCGGCTGGTGCTCCCCGATCAGCCGGTTGATCTCCTCGTAGCGCTTCGGGAACAGCGTGCCGAAGGACAGGTCCTCCAGCTCCCACTTGATCGTGTTCATACCGAGGCGGTGCGCCAGCGGCGCCAGGATCTCCAGCGTCTCCTTGGCCTTCTGCTCCTGCTTGGGGCGGGGCAGGAAGGTCAGGGTACGCATGTTGTGCAGCCGGTCGGCCAGCTTGATCACCAGCACCCGCGGGTCCTTGGCCATGGCCACGACCATCTTGCGGATCGTCTCGGCCTTGGCCGCGTCGCCCAGCTTGACCTTGTCCAGCTTGGTGACGCCGTCGACCAGCAGGGCGACCTCGCCACCGAAGTCGGCACGCATCTGGTCGAGGGTGTACTCGGTGTCCTCGATGGTGTCGTGCAGCAGCGCGGCCACAAGCGTGGTGGTGTCCATCCCCAGGTTGCCGAGGATCGTCGCCACCGCGAGCGGGTGGGTGATGTAGGGGTCACCGGACTTGCGGTACTGACCGGAGTGCCACCGCGCGGCCGTGTCGAAGGCGCGCTGGAGCAGCCGGGCGTCCGCCTTGGGGTGGTTGTCCCGGTGGCTGGCGATGAGCGGCTCGAGCACCTCGCTGACCTGAGAGGTCTGCCAGGGCGCGTTGAACCGGGCCAGCCGGGCCCGGACCCGCCGGCCGGTGGGCGCGTTGGACAGCCCGAAGCCACCACTGGGCGACGGATCGATGCCGGCGTCGGTCGGGAACGGCACCACGACGCCGTCGGCGCCGGGAGACGCCTCGGCGCTCGGCGGGCCGCTGGTCGGACGCACCGCGCTCGCGCCGGGAGCCCTGCCGGAGCCGTTGCCGGTGCCCGTCACCCGGGCCGGCGCGTCGCCTGTCCGGTCAGTCACCGAGCCGTCAGCGTCGCCTGTCGGGTGCACCGTGCCCTCCGCCGGAGGGACGACATCGTGGGACACCGGCCTCCTCACCGCTCGCCGGAAACACGCCGGCCGAACATCGGCCGACCTGGTCTCGCCCGCCGGACGGGTTACCGCCGGCGTCAGCAAAGGGCAATGCTACCCGCACGGACGGTCCCCTGCCGCTCCGCCGGACGGTCGGCGCCGGGTCCATCCGACGGGTCCGGGATCAAACGGTCAGCAGAGTACCGACCGGCTCAAACGGTCAGCAGGGCGTGGACGGGACGCGGTGCCAGTCGCTCACGCCCACCCAGGAAACCGAGCTCCAGCAGCACTGTGAAACCGGTGACGGTGCCGCCGGCCCGCTCGACCAGGTCCAGCGTCGCCTCGGCGGTGCCACCGGTGGCCAGCACGTCGTCGACCACCAGCACCCGGTGCCCGGCGGTGAAGGCGTCCTCGTGCACTTCGAGGGTGGCCTCGCCGTACTCCAACTCGTAGGAGACCGAGTGCGCCGGGCGGGGCAGCTTGCCGGCCTTGCGCACCGGCACCACGCCCACCCCGGTGGCGTACGCGATGGCCGCCGCGACGACGAACCCGCGCGCCTCGATGCCGACCACCACGTCGAAGGCGTCCCGCCCGTGGTACGAGACGATCCCGTCGATCACCTCACGGAAGACCTTGCCGTCGGCGAACAGTGGCATCAGGTCCTTGAACATGACGCCGGGCTTGGGGAAGTCGGGCACGTCCAGCACCCGACTGGCGACCAGTCGGGCGACCTCCGGGCCACTGTCCCCGCGCGCTGCGGCGCTGTGGGTCTCCGTCACGGCTGTTTCGCTCCCCTTCGACGACGAACGGCGTCCGGCAACAGCATGCCGGACGCCGTTCGGGTGTTTCCTGTCGGGTCAGCGCCGCTTGGCGCCACCCGGCCGGTTGCCGCCGCCACCCGGGCGACCGCCCCGGGCACCGGTCGGCCGCTTGCCCGCCGGCCGAGCGCCCACCTTGGGGGCGGCACCGGCCAGCGCGGCGGCGTCCTGGTCGACCGGCTCGTCGGTCGCGTCGGCCTGGGCTGCCGGACTCGCGGCAGCACCCTTACCGGTGACCTCGCCGCGGCTGACCGCGCCCCGCCGGGTCAGGACGCGCTTGTTGTGCGCCTGGATCCGCGGGTCGTAGTTCTTCAGCAGCGCCAGCAGCGGGGTGGCCACCAGGATGGACGTCAGGAACGCCACCGCCATACCGACGAACAGCACCAGACCGAGGTCCTTCAGCGTGCCGGCGCCGAGCAGGCCGGCACCGATGAAGAGCAGACCGCCGACCGGCAGCAGGGCGACGACGGAGGTGTTCAACGACCGCATCAGGCTCTGGTTGACGGCCAGGTTGGACGCCTCGCCGTACGTCTGGTTGTTGTTGGCGGTGATGCCCCGGGTGTTCTCCTGGACCTTGTCGAAGACCACCACCACGTCGTAGAGCGCGAAGCCCAGAATGGTGAGGAAGCCGATGATGGTCGACGGAGTGACCTCGAAGCCGACGAGCGAGTAGATGCCGGCGGTGAGGATCAGGTTCGTGATCAGCGAGGCGACAGCGGCGACGGCCATCCGCCACTCGAAGCGCAGGATCAGGTAGACCATCACCAGCGCGATGAAGATGACCAGACCGAGCACGGCCCGCTCGGTGACCTGGCTGCCCCACGCCTCACTGACCTGGTTGCCGCTGATCTGGTCGACGTTGATGCCGAGATCCTCGGCGATCTGCGCCTTGACCGCGGTGGCCTGCTCGACGGTGAGCTGCGGCGTGCGCAGCTCGTAGGAGTCGCCGCCCGGGCCGCCGACCTTCTGCGTGGTGGCCACCTCGACGCCGGTGTTCTCCGAGGCGAGGGCCGAGTTGACCTCCCGCTCGGCGTCGTCCAGGGTGCCGACGCTGGCCGGCACCTGGAACGAGTTGCCGCCGGCGAACTCGATGCCGAGGCTGAACCCACGGATCGAGAAGCTGAGGATCGCGATCAGGACCAGGACCCCGGCGACGCCGAACCAGAGCTTGCGCCGGCCGACGATGTTGAGACCGGCCTCGCCGTTGTAGAGGCGGCTCGCCAGACCGTTTTCAGCCATCTCAGGCCTCCTTGGCGCGCGGGTTGCGGGGCTGAGTCGGCTGGTTGCGGGCCGGGAGTGCCCGGCCCAGACCGCTGACCCGCGGGGACAGGAACGCCCGGGTCCGGGCGAACATCGTCATGATCGGGTGTCGGAAGAGGAACACCACCACCAGGTCCAGCACGGTGGCCAGCCCCAGCGCGAACGCGAAGCCCTTGACCGTGCCGACCGAGACCACGTAGAGCACCACAGCGGAGAGCAGGGTGATCGCGTTGGCCGAGATGATCGTGCGGCGCGCCCGGATCCAGGCGCGCGGCACCGCGCTACGCGGGCTGCGCCCCTCCCGGATCTCGTCTTTCAGTCGTTCGAAGTAGATGACGAACGAGTCCGCCGCCACACCGAGCGAGACGATCATGCCGGCGATGCCGGCGAGGGTGAGCGTGAAGCCGATCTGCCGGCCGAGCACCACCAACGCGCCGAAGACCAGCAGCGCGGAGAGGATGAGGCTCAGGAAGATCACCGAGCCGAGCAGCCGGTAGTAGAAGAACGCGTAGATGATGACCAGCAGCATGCCGATGCCGGCCGCGAGCAGACCGGCGCGCAGGTGGCTGGCACCCAGCGTGGCGGTGACGTTCTGCGCCTCCTGCTGCTCGAAGGTCACCGGCAGCGCGCCGTAGCGGAGCTGACCGGCGAGGGTGCTGGCGTCCTTCTGGGTGAAGGTGCCGGTGATCTGGGAGTTGCCGGTCAGCACGGCCTGGATCTCCGGGGAGGAGACGATCTCGTTGTCCAGCACGACGGCCACGCGGCACTTGCCGTCCTGGCCCAGCGCGGTGGCGTCGCAGGCCTGGCCCTCGTTGTTGAACGCCTCACGGGTCAGGGAGGTCCACTTGCCCTGGCCGTCGCCGGTGAAGTCCAGGCTGACGACCCAGGCGTTGGTCTGGTCGAGCACCGCGTCGGCGTCGGACACGTCGGTGCCCAGCACCTTGGCCTGGTCGAGCAGGTACTTCGACGCGCCGTCCTCGCAGGAGACCACCTGCTGCTTCGGGTCGGAGATCGACGCCGGGGGACGCTGGTCGAGCTGCGCACAGCCGATCGTCGGCACGTTGAACTGCATCTGCGCCGGCAGCACCGCGACCTCCTGGGGAGACAGCGTGCCGAACGGCTTGAGCTTCTCGGCCAGCGATGGGTCCGCGGTCAGGTCGGCCGGGGCCTGCAGCCCGTTGGCGGCCTGCCACGCGGCGGCGCCGACCTTCTGCTCGACGGCCTTGCGCTGCTGCTCGATGCTCGCCGGCACCGGCTCGGCGCTGGCGCTGGGCGCGGCGGCGCTCGGCGAGGCCGTGGCGGACGCGGAGGGCGTGGCGCTCGGCGACGCCGGGGCCATTCCACCCTGACCGCCGCTGGGCGACGAGGTCACCTTCGGCGAGGCGCTGCCCGTCGGGGTCGGGGTCGCGGCGCCGGACGGGGTCGCGCTGCCGGTCGGGGCGGCGCTGCCGGACGGGGCCGGAGTGGCGGCGGGCGGCGCCTCGGCCACACCACTGCCGGAGGCGGCCTTGAGCACCTTGCGGAAGCGCAGCTCGGCTGCCTCGCCCACGTCGTCGAGGTTCCGGTTCTCACCGGGCAGGGAGATGACGATGTTGCGGTTGCCCTCGGTGACCACCTCGGCCTCGGCCACGCCGAACGCGTTGACCCGGCTCTCGATGATCTCGCGGGCCTCCTCGAGGTTCTCCGCCGTCGGGGGCTTGCCGTCGACGCTGTTGGTCGCCTCCAGTGTCACCCGCGTGCCGCCGATGAGGTCCAGGCCGAGCTTGGGCTCGAGCCGGTCCTTCCAACTGCCGCTGGCTCCGGCGAAGAACACCAAAAGATAGAGGACCACGAAGATGAACCCGAGCACGGCGAGCTGCCGCCCGGGGCGCATCTGTCCCTGAGGTGGTGCCACGGCTGTCCTGTCTCCCTGTACGGTCGCGCCGCTGTCGCAGCGGCGGCGGTGTCGGGCCGGGGGTCCCGCCCGACGGGTCTGCCTTGAGCCGACGAAGATGCCGACACGAGGACCGGGCACCCCGGCGCGGAACGCCGACGGTCACGGGAACGTGCCGACGCCCGGCGTCGACCCAACTATCCAGTTTTCACGTCTCGTCCGCTGCCCCGTCGGGCGCCACGACCCGGAAGCCGGCCGACCGGCCGTACGCCGGACTCACCGCTCCCGGGGGGTGGGGGTCAGTCCTTGGCGGTGTCCGCGTCCTCGGTGACCGGCTCGCTCGGCAGCTCCGCGCGGGTGACCACCCGCGCGATGGCCGGACGGGCGTAGCGGGTCTGCACGCCCGGTGCGACCTCGATCAGGACAGTGTCGTCCTCGATGCCGGTGACCGTGCCGTAGAGCCCACCGATGGTCACGACCTCGTCGCCGGGGCCGAGATTGGACTGCATCGACTCCGCCTCTTTGCGGCGCTTCTGCTGGGGCCGGATCATCATGAAGTACATGACACCGAAGAGCAGGGCGATCATCAGGATCGGCGTGAAACCGCCGGCCCCGCCACCCGCTGCTGCGTAATGCACGGTTACTGACCTTCCCATTGGCCACCTGCCCGGCACCGTGGGTGCCGGAGCGGAGGCGGATTCTCACGTCCTGTACAGACCGCGGCGAAGTCTAAACCCTGCACCTGGGAACGCCGAATGCGGCACAGATCACGTTCACATCACGGCTGATCGGCATCCAACGAGAACAGATCGGGCACAGGTGGACTATCTGCACCAAATGTACCATTCGGCGGCGTCCGCCCCAGATGCCGCCAGGCGGCCTCGGTCGCCACCCGACCCCGAGGCGTACGGGCCAACAGCCCAGCTCGCACCAGGAACGGCTCGCAGACCTCCTCGACCGTGTCCGGCTGCTCCCCCACCGCAACGGCGAGGGTGGACAACCCGACCGGCCCACCCCGGAACGAGTCGACCAACGCGGTCAGCACCGCACGGTCGAGCCGGTCCAGACCGAGCGCGTCCACGTCGTACACGATCAGGGCCGCACGGGCGGTGTCGAGATCGACCACCCCGCCCGCTCGAACCTCGGCGTAGTCACGGACCCGGCGCAGCAGCCGGTTCGCGATCCGCGGGGTACCCCGGGACCGACCCGCGATCTCGGTCGCGCCCTCGGCGGTGATCGGCACACCCAGGATCCGCGCCGAACGGTGCAGCAGCGTCTCCAGATCCGCCGGAGCGTAGAAGTCGAGGTGCGCGACGAAGCCGAACCGGTCCCGCATCGGCCCGGTCAACAACCCCGAGCGGGTCGTCGCGCCGACCAGGGTGAACGGCTCGACGTCCAGCGGAATCGCCGTCGCTCCCGGCCCCTTGCCCACCACCACGTCGACCCGGAAGTCCTCCATCGCGCTGTACAGCAGCTCCTCGGCCGGCCGCGCGATCCGATGGATCTCGTCGATGAAGAGCACGTCACCCTCGGCGAGGCTGGTCAGGATCGCCGCCAGATCACCGGAACGCTCGATCGCCGGGCCGCTGGTCACCCGAATGCCCGCGCCCAGCTCGGCGGCGACGATGTTCGCCAGACTCGTCTTACCCAACCCGGGTGGGCCGGAGAGCAGGATGTGGTCCGGCGGCGACCCCCGCCGCATGGCGCCCTGCAACAACAGGTCGAGCTGGTCGCGTACCCGGTCCTGGGCGATGAACTCGGCCAGCCGCCTCGGCCGTACCGTGGCCTCCGCGTCCCGGTCGGCGTCGCTGACGTACGCCGAGACGAGCCCCTCGGTCTCGCTCATCGTGCGGCCCGTGCGGCCCGTGCGGTCATCGGGTGCGGCCCAGCAGTCGGATGGCCTGCTTGAGCAGGACCGGCACCGGCGGGGTCTCGCCCTCGATCGACTCCGCCACCGCGGCCACCGCCTGATCGGCCTGACCGGCCGACCAGCCCAGTCCCACGAGGGCCTGCCGGACCTGGTCGGGCCAGCTGCCGCGGGTCACCCCGGCCACCCCGTCGGCGCCGATCGGCACCGGGCCGATCCGGTCGCGCAGCTCCAGCACCAGACGTTCCGCACCCTTCTTACCAATCCCGGGTACGCGGGTCAGGGCGGCCGTGTCGGCATTGGCGATCGCCTTGCGTACCGCGTCCGGGGTGTGCACCGCCAGCACCGCCTGGGCCAGTCGCGGTCCGACCCCACTGGCGGTCTGGAGCAGCTCGAACAGCGACTTCGCGTCGTCGTCGGCGAAGCCGTAGAGGGTCAGCGAATCCTCCCGCACGATCAGGCTGGTGGCGAGCCGGGCGACCTGGCCGACCCGCAGCTCCGCGAGGGTCCCCGGGGCGCAGTGCACGGCGAGCCCGACACCGCCGACCTCGATCACGGCCTGGTCCGGACCCGTCGCGGTCACCGTGCCGCGCACGCTGGCGATCATCGCGCTCCTCCTCGTCGTGCCCGGTCGGCGGCGGCGGCCAGCTTCGAGCGGGTCCCGCCGCGCCACACGTGGCAGATGGCCAGGGCCAGCGCGTCGGCGGCGTCGGCCGGCTTCGGCGGCTCGGCCAGCCGCAACAGCCGGGTCACCATCGCTGTCATCTGCGCCTTGTCAGCCTGACCGGACCCGGTCACGGCCGCCTTCACCTCGCTCGGTGTGTACGTCTGCACCGGCAGCCCGGCGCGCGCCCCGGCCAGCACGGCGATGCCACTGGCCTGCGCGGTGCCCATGACGGTGCGCACGTTGTGCTGGCTGAACACCCGCTCGACGGCGACGCTCTCCGGTTCGTGCTTGGCCACCAGCTCGGTCAGCGACCGGTCCAGGTGCAACAGGCGCAGCGCCAGATCGTCGGCCGGATCGGTGTAGACCACGTAGTAGGCGACAAGTGTGCAGGGCCGGCCGGGCACACCCTCGACCACGCCCACCCCACACCGGGTCAACCCCGGGTCCACACCGAGCACGCGCACGCCGCCCCCTCCCCAGCCGTCAGCAGTACGTGTGTTCGACACCCTAACCGGCGCCCTTCCCACCAGCCCCACGGGACACGCCCTCCCGCGCCCCGCCCAGCGCCCAGCGCCCCACGCCCCGCGCCCCGCGCCCCGCGCCCCGCGCCCCGCGCCCCGCGCCAAGATCCGCGCAACTTCCCGGATGTTGCTGCTCCCGACGCACCACGGGCAGCAACATCCCTGATGTTGCGCGGATCTTGACGACAAACACCGCTTCCCAGCACCGGAGGCAGGGTCCGGAACGCCGACCGCCGCCAAGGTCACGCTCGAACCAGGATGCAGTGGCCACAAAACGCCGGGAAGCCACTACTTCCTGGATGTTGTGCGATCTTGGGGCGCAAGGCGCGGTGGGGAGGGGTGCGGCGGGGCGAGAGAGGGCTGCGAGGGCGGCACGCGGCGCGGCGCGGCGGTGACCGGCGGGCGAGTAGGTGGGTGGAAGCGCGGGCGGCCTCAGGTGGCACGGTCGGGTGGAGCGAGGACGGCCTCAGGTGGCACGGGCGGGTGGGAGCGCGGACGGCCCCAGGTGGCGGGAGCGGGCGGACGCGGGGCGAGAGGGGGCGGTGGGGCCACACAGCTTTGGTACGGAGTATGTGTCGCTGGCCCATGTGCCGGGGAGCACACAGCTCGTAACTTCTTGCGCCATGACGGCAGAACCCGTGGTGGTCCCCCACGTCGTACAGGTCGACCTCTCCGGTCGGACCGCCCTGGTCACCGGGGGCGGCGGCGGCATCGGTCGGGCGTGTGCCCTGCGGCTGGGCGCGGCCGGCGCCAAGGTGCTCGTGGTGGACCGCAACCTGGAGGCCGCCAAGGCGGTGGCCGCCGAGGCCGGTGGCCGGGCCGAGGGCGTCGACCTCTCCGACGCCGCGGCGGTGGACTCACTCGACGTGGACGTGGACATCGTGGTGAACAACGCCGGACTCCAGCACGTGGCGCCGCTGCAGGACTTCCCCGTCGAGCGCTTCGAGTACATCCAGCGGGTGATGGTGGAGGCGCCGTTCCTGCTGATCCGCCGGGCGCTGCCGCACATGTACGCGCGGGGCTGGGGGCGGATCATCAACATCTCCTCGGTGCACGGGTTGCGGGCCTCGCCGTACAAGGCGGCCTACGTCTCGGCGAAGCACGCCCTGGAGGGGTTGTCGAAGGTGGTCGCGCTGGAGGGCGCCGCGCACGGGGTCACCGCCAACTGCATCAACCCGGCGTACGTGCGGACCGCGCTGGTGGAGAGCCAGATCGCCGACCAGGCGGCCAGTCACGGCATCGACGAGACCGAGGTGATTGAGAAGATCATGCTGGCCCGGGCCGCGATCAAGCGGCTGATCGAGCCGGAGGAGGTCGCCGAACTGCTGGCGTACCTCTGCTCGCCGCCGGCGGCGTTCATCACCGGCGCGTCGATCGCCCTCGACGGGGGCTGGACGGCCAACTAGTGGGGCTGAGCACAATGTCGACCATGTCATCGCCGGTGGAGTTCCTGGAGCTGCTCGCCCGAGAGGCCGCGGCGGTCGAGTTCGAGGGACCGCTGGTGGCCGCGCGGGCCGCCGGGCTGCCGCCGGACCGGCTGGCCGAGCTGGAGCAGGCGAAGTCGGTGGCGCTGCGGGTCCGCGCGCTGCTGGAGCGTCGGCGCCGCCGGGAGAGCGAGCTGTCCGGTCTGTACGACACGGTCAGCGACCTGGCCGGGCTACGCGACCTGGACGATGTCCTGCGGGCGATCGTGCACCGGGCCCGGCACCTGCTCGGCGCCGACGTGGCGTACATGACGCTGAACGACGACGAACGCGGCGACACCTACATGCGGGTGACCGACGGGTCGGTCTCGGCCCGTTTCCAGCGGCTGCGCCTGCCGATGGGCGCCGGTCTCGGTGGCCTGGTGGCCCAGTCCGGTGCCCCGTACGTCACCGCGAACTACGGCGAGGACGCGCGCTTCCACCACACCGGCGAGATCGACGCCGGTGTGGGCGAGGAGGGTCTGGTGGCGATCCTCGGGGTGCCGCTGCGGCTCGGCTCGACCTCGATCGGTGTGCTCTACGCGGCCAACCGTTCGGCCCGGCCGTTCGTCCGGGAGGAGGTGGCGCTGCTGGTGTCGCTGGCCGCGCACGCCGCGGTGGCGATCGACACCGCCCGGCTGCTGACCGAGACCCGTTCGGCGTTGGCCGAGTTGTCGGCGGCGAACACCACCATCAGGGCGCACAGCAGCTCGGTGGAGCGGGCGGCGGCGGCACACGACCGGATGACCGCGCTGGTGCTGCGCGGCGGCGGCGTGGAGGACGTGGCGGCGGCGGTGACCGAGGTGCTGGGCGGCGCGCTGCTGGCGCTGGACGCCGAGGGTCGCCTGCTGGCCCGGGTGGGTGAGATCGAGGAGCCGGACCGCGCGGACATCGTCGAGGCGGTGGCCGCTTCCCGGACCGAGGGGCGCAGCGTACGCCGGGGTCCGCTCTGGTACGCGGCAGTGGTGGCCGGCGCGGAGAACCTGGGCGCCCTGGTGCTGCGCCCGGACGACGAGTTGGTCGACGCCGACCAGCGCATCCTGGAACGGGCCGCGTTGGTGACGGCGTTGCTGCTGCTGTTCCGCCGGACCGTCGCGGAGGCGGAGGGGCGGGTGCGTGGCGAGTTGCTGGACGACCTGATCGCCCGCCCGCTGCGCGACACCGACGCGCTGCGCAGTCGGGCCCGTCGGCTCGGTGTGGACCTGGACGCGCCGCACGTGCTGGTGGCGGTGGGCGACGACGCGATCGCCGCGACCGGCTCGGCTCGGCAGCGGGTGCTCTCCTGGGCCACCACGTACGCCTCGGCGCGCGGCGGCCTGGCCGCGGCGCGCGACGGCCGGGTGGTGCTGATGCTGCCGGGGTTGGACGCGGGCGGCAGCGCCCGCGCGGTGGCCCGGGACCTGTCCCGGGTGACAGGTCGACCGGTGACCGCCGGGGCGAGTGGCCCGTCGAACACGCCCTCGGCGCTGGCCGGGACGTTCCAGGAGGCGGACCGGTGCCTGACGGCGCTGGGCGCGCTGGGCCGCGCCGGGCAGGGCGCGAGCACTGTGGAGCTGGGCTTCGTCGGGCTGTTGCTGGGCACGGTCGGTGACCGGGGCGAGAAGGACGTGACCGAGTTCCTCAGCGCCACCGTCGGGCCGGTGCTCGACTACGACGCCCGGCGCGGCACGGCCCTGGTGAAGACGCTGGAGGCGTACTTCGGGGTGGGTGGCAGCCTGGCTCGCGCCGCCGAGCAGCTGCACGTGCACGTCAACACGGTGACTCAGCGGTTGGAGCGGGTCGGGCAGTTGCTCGGCGTCGACTGGCAGCGGCCCGAGCGGGCTCTGGAGGTGCAGCTCGCGCTGCGCCTGCACCGGCTGCGCGCGCCGGCCGGCTGACCGCAGCCGGCCGGCGGACACGACCACCACCGACCGAACGCCCGGCGTCAGCGGGCCCGGATGCCCTCCAGCACGGCGTCGACGACCCGTTCGGGCAGGGACTGTTCGTCCAGGTCGGGGTTCCACTGCAGCACCCGCTGGATCAGCATCGGCCCGGTGAGCAGCGCCATCGTCACCTCGACGTCGATGTCGGCGCGGAGCACTCCCTCGTCGATGCCGCGCCGCAGCACCTCGCGCATGAGCTGCCGCCGGGGCGCGATGATGTTCTGGTAGAGCTGGAACTGGTCCGCGCTGCGGTTCACGGCGGGTGCCAGGCAAGGCATGATCTTGGCCGCCCGCGGGTCGACGTTCTTGCCGATCGCGCCGACCAGCAGCACCAGGTCGTCGCGGACGGAGTGGCCCGCCGGCTGGGCCATGACGCCCTTGAGTCGCCGCAGCGCGTCCAGCAGCAACGCGTCCTTGCCGGCCCAGCGGCGGTAGATGGTGGCCTTGCCGACCCCGGCGCGGGTGGCGATCGCCTCGATCGAGAGCGCCTCGATGGTGCTGCCCTCGGCGAGCAGGTCGAGGGTGGCCTCGATGATCGCCTCATCGGCGCGGATGCTCCGCGGTCGCCCGGGCGACCGCGGAGCATCGGCAGTGGACGTCATGTCCGCCATTCTCCCCGAACCTATGCCGTACCGGCCAATTCAGGCTCGGCGACCGGAGCCGCCGGGGCGACGCTCGTGTCCTCCTTGCCCGGCATCCAGCGCAGCACCACGATGATCCCGAGCGCGGCGATCACCGCGGAGAGCCCGGCCGCCCAGTGCATGGCGGTGACGAAGGCGTCGTTGGCCGCCGAGATCAGTCCCGGCGCCGCCGGGCCGAGCTGACCCGCCGCCGCGTACGCACCGGAGATCGACTCGTTCGCCGCGTCCTGGGCCTGCGTGGGCAGACCGGTCAGCGCGTCACCGATGTCGCTGCGGTAGACAGCGGAGAGCACCGAGCCGAGGACGGCCACGCCGAGCGCGCCGGCCACCTGGCGGATGGTGTTGCTGACCGCGGAGCCGACACCGGCCTTCTCCCGGGGCAGCGCCGACATGATCGACTCGGTGGCCGGCGGCATGATGTTGGCCATCCCGGCGCCCTGGATGAGGAAGACGAGCAGCACGATCCAGATCGGGGTGGAGTCGCCGATGAAGACGAACGCGCCGAGGGACACCACTGTCAGCGCCAACCCGACGGTGGCGACGGCCTTACCGCCGTAGCGGCGGACCATCGCGGCGCTGCGCGGCGCGAAGATCAGCTGGGCGCCGGCGAAGGGCAGGAAGAGCAGACCGGTCTGCAGCGGGCTGTAGTCGCGCACGAGTTGCAGGTAGAACGAGCCGAAGAACATCGAGCCCATCGCGGCGAAGAACACCAGGCCGACGATGGCGACCGGCGCGGCGAAGCGCGGCACCCTGAACAGTCGGACGTCCAGCGACGGGTGGTCGCTGCGCCGCTCGTGCTGCACGAACCAGCCCAGCACCGCGATGCCGACCAGGATCGAGCCCCAGGCCACCGGGCGGTCGAAGCCGTGCTCGCCGCCGTCGATGATGCCGTAGGAGAGGGCGACCAGGCCGACCACGGAGAGCAGGACGCCGAGCACGTCGACCCGGCCCGGGCGCGGGTCACGCGACTCGGGCACCAGCAGCGCCACCAGGACCACGCCGGCGGCGACCACCGGCACGTTGATCAGGAAGACCGAGCCCCACCAGAAGTGCTCCAGCAGAGCGCCGCCGAGGATCGGGCCGATCGCCACGGCGAGACCGACAGCGCCGGCCCAGACACCGATGGCCCGACCGCGCTCGCGCGGGTCGAAGACGTTGGAGATGATCGACAGCGTCACCGGCATGATGGCCGCGCCGCCGACCCCCATCAGGGCGCGGGCCGCGATGAGCTGTCCGGGGCTCTGGGCGTACGCGGAGAGCAGCGACGCCAGGCCGAACAGCACCAGGCCGATCATCAGGAAGCGCTTGCGGCCGGCGCGGTCGCCGAGCACTCCGAAGGTGAACAGCAGCCCGGCGAAGACGAGCGTGTAGGAGTTGATGGACCACTCCAGCTCGCCCTGGCTGGCGCCGAGGCCGTGCACCGGGTCGGCCAGGGTGCGCAGGGCGACGTTGAGGATCGTGTTGTCGAGGACGACCACGAGGAGGCTGATCACCAGCACCCCCAGGATCGCCCACCGCCTCGGGTGTCCCGTGTTGTTGTGCAGCTCCATGCCGTGCTTTCCCCCCACGCTGGTCACCCGAAATACGATACGGGTCAGACTCGTAACGCGGGTCAGCCTACGACGCCCATTAACGATACGGTACCGATCCGTATCGTATGTGGTGGGCATCACGCCTCGGCCCGACCGCCAGGCAGGCGGCGACGGCGTCCGGCAGCGTGCCGAGACGGATCGCCGGAGGGCCGAACGGCTCGATCCAGCCCGGCCCCGCGGCGTACACCCGAAGGAGCGGGAAGTCCCGGGCGAAGCGCACCAGGCGGTACGCGCGGCCGGTGAGCGGCGTCTGCGACCAGAGCACGACGGTGCGCGGACGCGCCCGGTACACCGCGCTCGTGAGTGCGGACCAGGGCAGCGCGGGGCCGAGGTTCAGACAGCCGCGACCCTGCTCACGCAACGCGGCGGCGAGCGCGAGCAGACCCAGGCCGTGCCCCTCCTTCTCGGCGCCGGCCAGCAGCACCCCGCCGGCGGGCAGTGACCGGCCCGGCTCCCGGCGGTACGCGTCCAACCCGACCCGGACGCCCTCGAAGAGGGCGTGCTCGATGACGACCTCGGCGGCGGTACGCCCCGACAGCCGGGCCAGCAGCGGACGGCAGACCTGCTCCCAGAGCGCCGGCACGCCCCACGCCTCGACAGACTCCAGCAGCACCGAGGCGACGCGGTTGGCGTCCAGGTCCTCGGCCGCCAGCGACAGTTGCTTGTGCGCGATCTCCACGGCCTCCGCCGGCATCGGATCGGTCAGCACCAGACGTACCCCCGGGTAGACGTTCTCTACCCGGGGGTTCGCTCGGAGGGCGCCCGGCGGATGCGCCGCCGCGTGATTTCAGCGGCGACGGGCCGCCAGCCGGTGGGCCAGCGCGGCCAGGCTGCCCCAGATGCCGCGCCGGAACAGCACCACGACGAGGACGAAGATGCCGCCGGTCACCAGGCCGATCGCCTCGAACCCGGAGAACGACAACCAGTCCTCCAGCCGGACCACGAGGGCCGCGCCGAGCACCCCACCCCACAGGGTGCCGATCCCGCCCAGCACCACCACGATGACCGCCTTGCCGGAGGTGGTCCAGTGCAGCACGTCCAGCGAGACGAACCGGTGGCCGACCGCGAACAACCCGCCGCCGAGGCCGGCGATGAAGCCGGAGAGCACGAACGCGGTGAGTTTGTAGCGGTGCACCGGGTAGCCCAGGGCCCGAGCCCGGGCGGGGTTGTCCCGGATGCCGACAAGCACCCGACCGAACGGTGAGTGCACGATCCGCCAGGCGGCGGCGAGCCCGAGCAGCACGATCGGCAGGATCGCGTAGTAGAAGAAGTAGTCGTCGGTGAGGTCGACGCCGAACAGCTCGCGGGGCACCCCCTGGAGACCGTTCTCGCCCTGGGTCACCGAGCGCCACTCGTTGGCCACGTAGTAGACCATCTGCGCGAAGGCCAGGGTCACCATGGCGAAGTAGATGCCGGTCCGCTTGACCGCCAGGTACCCGATCGGCACCGCCAGCACGGCCGCGGCGAGGGCCCCGGCCAGCACCGCGAGGGGGAACGGCAGGCCGGCGTGGATGGCCACCAGCCCGGTGACGTACGCGGAGGTGCCCCAGAAGGCGGCGTGCCCGAAGGACATCAGCCCGGTGAAGCCGAGCAGCAGGTCCACCGCCACGGCGAACAGCGCCCAGCAGAGGATGTCCACCGCGACCGCCGGGTAGAGGCCGTTGGGCAGCCACGCCGCGACGGCCAGGCCGACGGCGAGCAGCGCGTACCGCACCCAGCCGGGGGCCCGGGCCACGGCGATCAGCCCGGACGGCGGCGTCGAGCGGGACGCGTCGGTGGGAGTGTCCACGGTGTTGGTCATGCGGGGGCCTCCTCCCGACCGAACAGGCCGGCCGGGCGCCAGAGCAGCACACCGGCCATCACGACGAAGACGATCGTCTGCGAGACGAGCGGGAAGTTGGAGAGGTACGCCTCACCCCACGCCTGCACCAGCCCGATGCCGAAGCCGGCGGCGACCGACCCGAAGATCGAGCCCAGCCCGCCGATCACCACCACGGCGAACACCACGATGATCAGGTCGGCGCCCATCAACGGGTTGACGGCGCGCATCGGCGCGGCCAGCACGCCGGCGAGGCCGGCCAGCCCGATGCCGAAGCCGAAGACCGGGGTCACCCACCGTCCGACGTCGATGCCGAACGCGCGGGTCAGGTCCGGCCGCTCGGTGGACGCGCGGACCACCATGCCGATCCGGGTCCGGGTCAGCACCCACCACACGGCGACGCAGAGCAGCACCGTGAAGCCGAGGATGAACACCCGGTACGTGGGGAAGTCGAACAGCCCGAAGTCGACCGACCCGCTCAACAGCGACGGCGTCTGGTACGGGCTGGACTGCACGCCGTAGCGCAGTTTCACCAGGTCCTGCAGGATCAGCGTCAGACCGAAGGTGAGCAGGAAGTTGTAGAGCGGGTCCAGTGTGGTCAGCCGGTGGATCACCGCGCGTTCCAGCGCCATGCCGAGCAGCCCCAGCCCCACCGGCATGATCACCAGGGCGGCCCAGAACGGCACGCCCGCCTCGGTGAGCAGCACGTACGCCCCGAACGCGCCGAGCATGTAGAACGCGCCATGGGCGAAGTTGACCACCCGCAGCATGCCGAAGATGACAGCGAGCCCGAGGGCGAGCAGGGCGTAGAACGCCCCGCTCACCAACCCGTTGAACGTGTTCTGCGCGAATCCGCTCATAGCTTGCAGTCCGCGGAGGGCGCGCGGAACGCCTCCGCGGCGGGGATCGTCTTGAGCACCTTCACGTAGTCCCACGGCTCGCTGACCTCGGACTGCGGCTTCACCTGGGCCAGGTACGCGTCGTGCACCACCCGGTGGTCCTCGGCGCGGATCTTCCCGTTGCGCAGGAAGACGTCCTCGACCGTCTTGCCCTCCAGGCCCTTGACCACGGCGTCCGCGTCGTCGGTGCCGGCCGCCTGCACGGCCTCCAGGTACTGCAACGCGGCGGAGTAGTTGGCGGCGTGCGCGAAGGTCGGCCGGGTGCCGGCCTTCTGCTGGAAGCGATCGGCGAACTCCCGGTTCTTGGCGTCGAAGTTCCAGTACCAGGCGTCGGTGTACGTGGTGCCGGCCAGCGCGGCCGGGGTGAGCGAGTGGATGTCGGTGAGGAACATCAGCCCCACCGCCAGGCCGACGCCCTTGTCCCGCAGCTTGAACTCGTTGTACTGCTTCACCACATTCACCAGCTCCGCGCCGGCCTGCATGGTGCCCAGCACGTCCGGCTTCGGGTTCAGGCCCGGCGCCTTGAGCAGGAAGGTGGAGAAGTCACCGCTGGTGTTCGGGAAGGGCGCCCCGTCCTTGCCGACGACAGTGCCGCCGGCCGCCGTGATCGCTGTGGAGAAGCTCTTCTCCATGTCCTGACCGAAGGCGTAGTTCGGGTAGAGGATGTACCAGTTCTTGCCGATCTGCTCGGTGGTGGTCTTCCCGGTGCCGTTGGCCAGCATGTACGTGTCGTACGCGTAGTGGAAGGTGTACTTGTTGCAGCTCTTGCCGGTCAGGTCGGTGGTCGCCGCACCGATGTTGAAGTAGAGCTTCTTCTTCTCCTTCGCCACGTCGGCGACCTTCAGCGCGGCCGACGAGGTGGGCACGTCCAGGATCAGGTCGACGCCCTTGCGGTCGTACATCTCCTGGGCCTTGGAGTTGGCCACGTCCGGCTTGTTCTGGTGGTCGGCGGTCTCCACGGTGATGTCACGGGTCACCGCCTTGTCGCCGTACTTCGCGGTGAAGTCGGCGATGGCCATCTCCACCGCCGCCACCGAGTTCTTCCCGGACAACTCCGAGTACGCCCCGGACTGGTCGTTGAGCACGCCCAGCACGATCTTGTCGCCGGTCAGCTTCTGGTCGCCACTCGACTGAGGGCCACCGCCGCCGCATCCGGCGACCAGCACCACCACGGCCGACGCCGCGGCCACACCCATCGTCCTGCGCATGCCCACTCCATCCATCCCGTGCGTCGTCGCGCGGGTCGTCGTTGAGAAAATTCAGATCCCGAGGTACGCGAGCAGTTCGCGTTCGCGCGAACGCACCTCGGAGTTGTCCATCGCCTCGGCGACACGGCCCTCGGCGAGCAGGTAGTGCCGGTCGGCGACACCTGTGGCGAAGTGCAGGTTCTGTTCGACGAGCAGCACTGTCACCCCGTGCCGCTTGGCCTCGCGCAGCAGGTCGCCGACCTGCTGCACCAGCAGTGGCGACAGCCCCTCGGTGGGCTCGTCGCAGAGCAGTAGCCGAGCGCCCATCCGCAGCACCCGGGCCAGCGCGAGCATCTGCTGCTCGCCGCCGGAGAGCATGGTGGCCGCGGAGTCGCGCCGGGTGTACAGGGCCGGGAACGCCTCGTACACCCGCTCCAGCGACCACGGGTCGGGGCCGACAGTGGGTGGCAGCGTGAGGTTCTCGGTGACCGTCAACGTGGCGTAGCTGCCCCTGTCGTCGGGCACCCAGCCCAGCCCCAGGCGGGCCCGTTTGTGCGCCGGCAACCTCGTGATGTCCCGCCCGTCCAGTTCCACGGTGCCGCGCTGACCGGGGTGCAGCCCCATCACGCAGCGCAGCAGGGTGGACTTGCCGGCACCGTTGCGGCCGACCAGGGTGACCACCTCGCCGGCGGAGACCTCGAGGCTGACGTCGCGCAACACCTGCGCCTCGCCGTAGAAGGCGGACAGGTTCTCAATGCGCAGCATCGGCGGCTCCCAGGTAGGCGGTGATCACGCGCTCGTCGGCGCGCACCTGCTCGTACGGGCCCTCGACGAGGACCTTGCCGGCCTGGAGCACTGTCACGGTGTCGGCGAGACGGCCGACCACGCTCATGTTGTGCTCGACCATCACCACTGTCCGGCCCTGGCGGACCCGGCCGATCAGCTCGACGGTGCGGTCGACGTCCTCCAGGCCCATGCCCGCGGTCGGCTCGTCGAGCAACAGCACCTTCGGGTCCAACGCCAGGGCGATGGCCAACTCCAGGGCGCGTTTGCGGCCGTACGCCAGGGCCGCGGAGGGGGCGTGCGCCAGCTCGGCCAGCCCCACCATGGCCAGCAGTTCGTCGGCCCGTTCGGTGTAGCGGCCCATCAGCTTCGCCGACCGCCAGAACCGCCAGCCCAGGCCGCTCGGCGACTGCAACGCCAGGGCGACGTGCTCGCGCGCCGACAGCTGGGGAAAGAGGCTGGTGATCTGGAACGAGCGGGCCACGCCGAGTCGTGCCACCTGCTCCGGAGGCAGCCCGGTGATGTCCCGCCCGGCCAGCTCGATTTGTCCACCACTGGGTCGCAGGAAGCCGGTGAGCAGGTTGAACAAAGTGGTCTTGCCCGCGCCGTTCGGGCCGACCAGCGCGTGCACACTGTCCGACGCCACGTCGAGGTCGACGTCGTCGACCGCCCGGAAGCCCCGGAAGTCGCGGGTCAGCCCACGGGCCGACAGGAGCGCTTGCCCGGCCATCGCCTCATCCTCCGCACGTCGCGGCGACGGTCGGTTCGGTGACCGTGGTCACAGGCCCGTCGCGTGGACGAAACCTACGGCGGGCCGGCGGAGTCGAACCATGTCGATGGGCTCCATATTCGACCCGCAATTGACGTGCGTGAACGCCACTCCCCAGTGCCGTCGACTTGACCGGACCCCCTAGGTTGATGATCCACACAGCCCATCGGAAGGTCCTCACCCCATGCCCGTCGGCTTCACCATGGCGATCGTCTTCGCCGTCGCCCTGGCGGTCAGCGCCGTCGTCGCCCTCGTCGCCCCCGCACGGTCGCTGAAGCGGATGGCCGCCCTCGCGGCGCTCGGCTTCCTCGCTCTCACCCTGGTGGTCGGCGTCGCCTCCAGCGCCCACTCGGTGCCCATCCGCTCGGTCGGCATCGTCACCAGCTTCGGCAAGCCCACCGGCGAGGTGACCGGCTCCGGCCTGAAGTGGGTGGCGCCCTGGCAGAAGGTCGGCGAGTGGGACGCGGGCCGACAGAAGTACGACCACATCGGCGGCAACAACTGCGTACGCGTGCGCACCGGCACCCTCGCCGACGCCTGTGTCGAGGTGCTCGTCGAGTGGCAGGTCAAGCCGGAGAACGCCCCGAAGCAGTTCATGGACTACAAGGGCGACTTCGGCAGCTTCCGGGGTCAGCGGGTCGGCGTGCAGCTCGACAGCGCGGTCAACGACGCCTTCGCCGCGTACAACCCGCTGGAGAAGATCGACGCCCAGACCGGTGACCTCAACGTCGACCTGAAGCCGTTCGCCGCGAACATCAAGACCAGCGCGGAGACCCGCCTCGCCACCGACGTGGACATCCTTTCGGTGACCATCACCCGGGTTAACCACGACGACAAGACCGAGGGCAACATCAAGGCGTTCCAGGACAAGCTGGCGCAGACCCGCAACCTGGAGCAGGACCGCAAGAACGCCGAGATCTCCAAGCAGATCACCGAGACCAACGCAAAGGTCGACAAGGTGACCCGCTGTCTGGAGATCGCGGAGAAGAACGGCGCCAACCCGGGGCTCTGCATCAACCCGGGCATCGTCACCGGCAAGTGACCGGTTGCCGGCCCACCCGCCGCGGGTGGGCCGGCTCCGCGTTGACTTCGGCGGCTAGGCGTAGCTGAACAGCGGCGGGAAGACGAGGACCACGATCCAGGCCCAGGCGGCGTACACCGGCAGGTAGCCGGTCTGCCACCGTTCCAGCGCCGCGAACGGCGTGCGCCGGCGGATGAAGGTCAGCAGGAGCCACGCCGACCAGGCGAGGTTGACCAGGAGGATCACGTTCTCGCCGAGCGCGGCCGCCCGGTTGGGCGTACCGCCGTAGTCGTCGGTGATGCGCCCGGTGATCTCCACCAACACCAGCACGTCGATGGCCAACGCGCTGACCACGAGCGCGAGCTGGAGTTTGTCGAACGGGCCGGGCGGGGCCAGCGGGTCGCGGGCCGAGAGCGAGTAGAGCAGCAACCCCAGCACCACCACCAGCAGGAGGTCGAACAGGATCAGCGCCTCGCGCTCGACGTCGATGCCGTGGCTGGTCCAGACGACAGCGACGAGGAAGGCGAGCAGGGCGGCCGTGAAGAGCGGGGTGAACAGCCGGGTGAGGACCGGCGCGATGTTCTCGACGACACTCTGCTTGGCCTCGACGAGCCACCCGGCCACGACGACCGCGGCCGCGGCGCCGCAGGGCAGGAGCCACTGCGAGATGAACTCCTCCGGGACGATTCCGATGGCCGCGAAGGTGTTGAACAGGAACGCGGAGAGCACGCCGCCGCCGAGGGCCATCAACACGAGGTAGATGAACCACTCGCCGGTGAACCGGATGAAGTCCATTCGTCGACGCGACGAGCGCCAGTCGTCGGCGACGTAGGCCAGACCGACAACGAGCCACAGGGCGATGGGGAGGTGGACGCTTGTGACGACCACGGACTGCGAGTCGTCCGCCAGGGGGTAGGCGTTGGCCGCCACGGCGCCGAGGACGAAGAGCAGCGCCAGTGCCGCGATCACCGGCCGTCGGGCTCCCCGGCGCCAGGCCAGGTAGACCGCCAGCCAGGGCAGCGCGAACAGGGTGAAGTTCCGGGCGTAGAACGAGCCGTCGTCGGCGAAGCTCAGCCCGAACAGCGCCGGCACCTTGACGGACGCCAGCGCACCCGCCGCGCAGCCGAGCATGACCCACAGCTCCCGCCGGGGGCGGGTGCCGCCGACCGGGCTGGCGGAGTCGCCGGTCAGCACCAACTGCTTCCAGAGCCGCTCGGAATGTTCCCGGGCGAACTCGCGGGAGAGTTCGTCGAGGCTGCCCATCCGTTTCACCGCGACCAGGAACGCCTCGTCCGGGCTCAGGCCGGCGGCGACCAGTTCGTCGACGGAGCCGCGAAGGTGGTCTTCCAGCTCGTCGGCGTCCACCGCCTGCAACTCCCGGCGGCGGAGCACGTACTGGCGCCACTGCTCGAACTGCGCCTCCAACTCCTCCGACCCGTCGTGCGCCGTCATGCGAGGCCCTCCAACGGGTGCACGGTCAGCGGCGCGCGGTCGTGCCAGATCTCCTTGAGCGCGCCCACGACGGTGTCCCACTGCCGGCGCTGTTCGGCCAGCTCAGCCAGGCCCCGGTCGGTGACGCGGTAGTACTTGCGCTTGCGCTCGCCGGCGACCGACTGCCAGCTCGACTCCAGATAGCCGAGGCGCTCGAGCCGGTGCAGCAGCGGGTAGAGCAGCCCTTCGGTCCAGTCCAGCTCGCCCCCGGACAACTCGTTGATCCGCCTGAGGATGGCGTAGCCGTAACTCTCGCCCTCGGCCAGGATGCCGAGCACCATCGGTGTCGCCGAGGCGGCGACCAGATCCTTGGCGACCTTCACGAAGCCTCCCGTTCCTAGACCTAGAAGTACGATGCATAATACTGCTAGGTATAGCCCCCGACGCAACGACTGGGGGCGGGATGTCGACCGAATCGCCGTCACGGGCAGCTGTGGTGCCCGGAATGGGCACGGTCCGGGTTAGCCTTGGCGCATATGGCTACCTTTCGCAGCGCCTCAGTGCTCCTTTCGTCGGACGGCACCAGGACCCCCGGCACCGCCGCACTCTTCGCCGAGCCGGCCCGTAGGGGCGGGGTTCCGCCGTGGGCGGGCGACTTCCGACCCGCCAACAGCGCCGGCAACGGCCCCAAGAACGCGGTCGGGAAGACCTTCACCCTGGAGCTGCCCGACGGCAGCACCGGCAAGGTAGTGGTCCAGGGCCTCAAGAGCGGCAAGGGCGGCGTCGTGCTGGCGCTGATGGGCGAGGACGCACCGCCCTTCTGACCTGTCGCACGACTCCCGTCACCCGGGTGCCCCGGGTTGGCCCTTCCTGGGTCAGCCCCGGGCACCCGACCACGCAGGCCTGTCGTCCCCGACAGGCCCGTCGAGCACGGCTTCGACCGCCCGCACCGGGCTGCGGGGTCGACGTGCTGCGATCACGGCGGTGACGAGCGTCAGGCCAGGGTGACCACCCAGCGGGCGCCCTCGCCCCGCGCCAGCCGGTCGAACGCCGCGGGCGCCTCGTCCAACGGAATCGTTCCGCTGACCAGCACACCCAGATCCAGTGCGCGGTCGGCGAGCTCGGCAGCCAGCACCGGCACCTCCCGGTCCGGATCGGACGAGCCGTACACCGAGGAACGCAACGTGCGCGCGGAGTGGAAGATGTCCAACGCGCCGAGGCTGACCATGTCGTCCTTCGCGCCCATGCCGACCACCGTCACCGCTCCCCCACGTCGGGTGAGCCGCCAGGCGGCGCGGATGGTGGCGGCCCGACCGACGCACTCGAAGGCGTGGTCGACGCCGCGACTCTCGGTGCGCGCCCGTACCTCCTTGGAGAGCCGGTCGTCGGAGAGCAGGAAGTCGGTCGCCCCGGCGGCGAGCGCCAGGTCCCGTTTCGCCTCCGCGACGTCGATGGCGAGGATCGTCGTGGCACCGGCCCGGCGGGCCGCGCTCAGCACGGCGAGCCCGACCCCACCGAGACCGACGACCGCGACCGACTCGCCGGGCGCCACCCGGGCGGTGTTGCGGACCGCGCCGACGCCGGTGAGCACCGCGCAGCCGAGCAGTGCGGCCTGCTCGGGCGGCAGCCCGGCGGGGATCGGGATGACAGCGCGCTCGGGTACCACCACCGCCTCGGCGAGCGCGCCGAGGCCGAGGGTCAGGTGCAGCGGGACCCCGTCGTCGGTCTCGCCGCGCGGCACGGTCGGGGCCGTGGTGTCGGCGCAGAGCCACGGCTCGCCGCGTCGGCACCACCAGCAGGCCCGGCAGGCAGGTGCCCAGTTGAGTACGACCGGTGTGCCGACGGCCAGGTCCACGCCCGGCCCGGTCTCGGCCACCACTCCGGTCGCCTCGTGCCCGAGGACCAGCGGGAACCTCGCGGCGAGGGTGCCGTTGACCATGGACAGGTCGGAGTGGCAGACACCTGCCGCCCGGATCGTCACCCGCACCTCGCCGGGGCCGGGCGCGGGCAGGCGTACCCGCTCGACCCGCAGCTCGGCGCCGGACCCACGCGCGACCAGCGCGCGGACGATGACCGGCGCGGACGCCGGCTCGGTGCCGCCCCCCGGCGCGGCCGGGGACAGCTCGGGGTCGGTCATCGCTGGATCGCCTTCAGCTCGCAGAACTCGGCCAGCCCGTGCACGCCCAGCTCCCGGCCGAGGCCGGACTGCTTGTAGCCACCGAACGGGGCGAGCGGGTTGAACGGGGCGCCGTTGATGTCGACAGCGCCGGTACGCAGGCGCCGGGCCACCGCGAGCGCCGCGTCGGTGTCGGCGGACCAGACCGCGCCGGCCAGCCCGTACTTCGAGTTGTTGGCGATGGTGACCGCCTCGTCGGTGTCGGCGAACGGGATGACGGCGAGCACCGGGCCGAAGACCTCCTCCTGGGCGAGCGCGCTGTCGGGGTGCACGTCGGCGAAGACGGTCGGGGCGACGAAGTGCCCCCGGGTCGGCACCGGAGTGTCCGGCCCGCCGGCGACAAGCCGGGCACCGTCGGCGAGGGCCCGGTCGACGTGGCCGCGCACGCGTTCGGCCTGAGCGGCGGAGACCAGCGGGCCGAGCCGGGTCGCCGGGTCGAACGGGTCCCCGAGTCGATAGCCGGCCACCGCCGTGGCGATCAGGTGGAGGGCTTCGTCGTACCTGTCGCGGTGCACCAACATCCGGGTCCACGCGGTGCAGGTCTGCCCGGAATTGAGCAGGGCGTTGCCGACGCCCACCTTGACGGCCTTGGCCAGGTCGGCGTCGGGGAGGATCACGTTGGCGGACTTGCCGCCCAGCTCCAGCGCGACCCGGGCGATCCGGTCGGCGGCGAGCCGCATGATCCGCGCGCCGGTGGCGGTGGAGCCGGTGAAGGAGACCAGGTCGACGTCGGGGTGCCCGGCGAGAGCCTCGCCGACCACCGGCCCGGTGCCGGGGACCAGGTTGAGCACCCCTGGCGGCAACCCGGCTTCGGTGACCGCGTCGAAGAGCAGGTACGCGGTCAACGGGGTCAGCTCGCTGGGCTTGAGCACCACAGTGCAGCCGGCGGCCAGGGCGGACGCGAGCTTCGCCATCACCTGGTGCAGCGGGTAGTTCCACGGGGTGATCGCGCCGACCACGCCGATCGGCTCGCGGACGACGAGCGAGTTGCCGATGCTCTCCTCGACCGGCGCGCGGGCGGCGAGCGCCACGTGGTCACGCAGCACTGTCAACGGGAGCCCGACCTGCACCCGGGTGGCGAACTTGAGCGGCGAGCCCTGCTCCACGGCGATCGTGCGGGCGAGGTCGTCGGCGCGGGTGGTGAGCGCCGTGTGCAGCCGGTCGAGGTGGGCGGAGCGCTCGGCGGGAGTGGCGGACGACCAGCCGGGGAACGCGGCGCGGGCCGCGGCCACGGCGCGATCCACGTCGGCCGGGGTGCCGGCCGGCACCTGCCCGACCAGCTCCCCGGTGCTCGGGTTCTCCACGTCGATCGAATCGGCGTCGGCGGGAGACGTCCACTCCCCACCGATGTGCAGGTGACGCCGGAGGCGCAGGGAGTCGGGCAACTGCGACGGCGGGGCGGCGAGGTCCATGTCGTCCCTTCGGGGGTGGGCGATGGGCGGTGGTGACGGGGTCGCGACGGGCGATGAAACTAGCGCTGGGAGTTTGGACGCTACCCGTTGGGCCGGCCGGACTCCACCGTGTCGACGGTGCGGGTGTACTCGGCGGCCAGACCGTGCAGCAGGGCGTCCAGGCCGAGGGCGAAGGCGCCCTCGTCCACGCTCTGCTGGTGCTCGGCGAGCCGGTGGGCCTGGCGCAGGTGCGGGTAGTGCGCCGCGTACAGCTCCGGGTCCTCGACGAAACCGCGGGCGAAGGAGCCGAGCGCCGACCCGGCCACGAAGTAGCGCAGCGCCGCACCGATGTGGGTGGCGCGGGCCGGCGGCCAGCCGGCCCGGACCAGGCTGCCGTAGACCGCGTCGGCCATGGCGAGGGCGGCCGGTCGACGACCCGGGCCCTGCGCCAGGTACGGCACGATGTTCGGGTGCGCGGTGAGCGCCCGTCGGTACGACCAGGCCCATTCCCGCAGCGCGGCGAGCCAGTCCCGACTGGCGAAGCCACCGGTGTCGACGGCGCCGGTGATCGTGTCGGCGACGGCGTCGAGAATCTCGTCCTTGGTCGCGAAGTGGTTGTAGAGCGAGGGGCCCTGCACGCCGAGCGCGGCGGCGAGTCGGCGGGTGGAGAGCGCGCCGAGCCCGTCGGCGTCGATGAGCGCGAGCGCCGTCTCGACGATCCGGTCGCGGGTGAGCAGGGGCCGTCGAGGTCGGGGCACGTCAGAGCTCCTCGGTCTGCGGTGTCCCTCCCCGTGGGAACCACCTGTTCACGCACCCTATCCGGGACCGTCCGCGCGCGGGCGTCACCGCGTCGGCCGGAGAACGGGTCTGGACGAATGAAAACTTACACCGCTAGTTTATGAAGGACCGCTGCGGCCCGCAGCGGCGCACAAGCCACGCCGACCGAGGGGGAACCGTGGACTTCGCACTGTCCGACGAGGAACGCGCCGTCCGAGACACCGTGCGCGCGTTCATCACCCGCGAGGTGATGCCCCTGGAAGCGGAGGTGCTCCGCCGGGAACGGGCGCACCAGCCGGGCCTCGACCACTCCGAGGTGCGCGAACTGCAACTCAAGGCGCGCAAGTTCGGCTTCTGGGGCCTGGCCACCCCGGAGGAGTACGGCGGAATGAACCTGCCGGCCGTACTCCAGTCGTTGATCTGGACCGAGCTGGGCCGCACGTTCGTGCCGTTCCGCTTCGGCGGCGAGGCGGACAACATCCTGTTCCACGCCACCGAGGAGCAGAAGCGGGAGTTCCTCATCCCGACCATCGAGGGCGAGCGACGCTCCTGCTTCGCGATCACCGAACCGGGCGCCGGATCGGACGCGGCCAACATCCGGCTGTCCGCCCGCCGCGACGGCGACGACTGGATCCTCGACGGCGAGAAGACCTTCATCACCGGCGGTCACGACGCCGACTTCGCCATCGTGGTCGCGGTGACCGACCGGGAGAAGGGCGCCCGCAACGGCGGAGCGACAGCGTTCCTGGTGGACCGGTCGATGGGTTGGCGCTCGGAGTTCATCCAGACGATGGGCGAGGGCGGGCCCGCGTCGCTCATCTTCGACGGCGTACGCGTGCCGCACCGCAACATCCTCGGCGAGATCGGGCAGGGCTTCACGCTCGGCATGGAGTGGATCGGCAAGGGGCGCTACACCATCCCGTCGCACGCCATCGGCATCGCCGAGCGGGTGTTGCAGATGGCCATCGAGTACGCCAACACCCGGGAGACGTTCGGCGCGAAGATCGGCACCAACCAGGCCATCCAGTGGATGATCGCCGACTCGGAGACGGAGCTGGAGGCGGCCCGCTGGCTGGTGCTGCGCTCGGCGTGGACGGTCGACGCGGGCCTGGACCCCCGGCACGCCTCGTCGATGGGCAAGCTCTACGGCGCCGGCATGGTCAACCGGGTGGTCGACCGGGTGCTCCAGATCCACGGCGGCATGGGCTACACCCGGGAGCTGCCGATCGAACGCTGGTACCGGCAGGTCCGGCTCTACCGGATCTTCGAGGGCACCGACGAGATGCAGCGCCTGATCATCTCGCGGGACCTGCTGCGCGGCTACACGAAGATCGGCGGCCACCTGGCCTGAGCCGGGTGCCTGCTGCCGTCGGGGACGGCCGGTCACGACCCGCCGTCCCCGACGCCGGGTTCAGCCGGTCAACGCGGTCAGCGCGGCGTCCACATCCGCCTCGGTGGAGTAGACGTGGAAGGAGGCCCGCACCCGCCCGGCGCGCACCGCCGCCCGGATGCCGGCCGCCGCGAGACGCTGCTCCGCGCCGGGCACGTCCACGCTGACGATGGCGCTCTCCCCCGGCGGTCGGCCCAGCCCGGTCAGGAACCGGTTGGCCAGCGCCACGTTGTGCGCCCCGATCGCCGACACGCCGATCTCGGCGACCACCTCCAGGGCGGGCGCCGCGCCGACCCAGCTGAACCAGGCAGGTGAGATGTCGAACCGGCGGGCGTCGTCCGCCAGCCGCAGCGGCGGCCCGTAGTAGGAGGCGTGCGGGTCGCGGCCCGCGTACCAGCCGGCGGCGTCGGGGCGCAGCCGCTCGCGCACCGCCGGGGCCAGATAGGCGTACGCGGTCCCGCGCGGATTCATCAGCCACTTGTAGCCGCCCACCGCCACCACGTCGGCCCGGCTGCCGTCGAACGGCAGCCAGCCGCACCCCTGGGTCGCGTCCACCACCACCAGCGCGTCGTGCGCGCGGGCCGCGGCCACGATCTCGTCGTACGCCGCGACCGCCCCGTCGGCCGACTGCACCAGGCTGAACGCGACCAGGTCGGTATCGGCGTCGATGGCGTCGACAAGCGACTCCAGCGGCACCGCGCGGACCGTGACGCCACGCTCCTCCTGCACCAGCCAGGGGAAGAGATTCGAGGTGAACTCGACCTCGGGGACGACCACCGTGGCACCGGCCGGCAGCGCCGCCGCGACCGGCGCGAGGATCTGGGACACGGCCGCGCCGACCGCCACGTCACCGACCGGCACCCCGATGAGGCCGGCGAGGGCGACCCGGGCCCGGTGCGTCGACTCCCCCCAGCCCTCCCACGACGTACGACCAACCCGCCAGGCGGCGAGGGCCTCCTGCACCGCCGCCCACGCCGGCTCCGGCGGCAACCCGTAGCTGGCGGTGTTCAACCAGCCCGGCTCCGGCTGCCACAGCTTCTGCGCCTGCTCGATCTCCATGCCGTCGACGCTAGGCCGAGCGGCCCGCGACGGGCACGGCCAATCGGCGACCGGCGGCCTGTCAGCTCCGGCCCTTCTCCCGTGACGGGTTGGCGCGGGCGAGGCTGTCGGCGAGGCCGGCGAGCCACCTGTCCACCTCCACCAGGTGCCGGACCGACTGGAGGTCGGCCGCGCCGAGGAGGGGACGGATCCGGTCCACCTGGTCGACGCAGGTGGTCGAGACCCGCGTCGGGCCGGAGGTCCGGTCGTGGGCGACCTCGTCGGCGAGGGCGTCGTACGCCGAACGCAGGTGCCCGGCGGAGTCCCGCAGCAGCGCCGCCGCCTCGGGCCAGCCGGCGAGGCAGCCGGGCGGGTTGCGCCGCAGCAGTGACTCCGCGCCGGGCACGACGTGGTGTCCGGCGCTCAGCACGGCATCCCAGTTCACCTGCTGACGGTGTGGATCGTGCCGCTCCGAGTGGTACTGGCAGTACGACGAGTCGATCAGGACCATCCGCCGACGGACCCGGTTGAGGGCATCCTCGGGTGGCGGCGCGTCGCCGAGCATCGCCCGGACCGTCTGTTCGACAGCGTCCGCGGTGGCCGCCAGGTAGCGGGTGGCGTTGTACCGCAGGTCGTGGCCCGCGCCGCGCGGCCACATCGCCACACCGGCGAGTACGCCGATCACCGCGCCGAGCAGCACGTCGACGAGGCGGGCCTCGGCGAGCCGCCATCCTCCCGGGCTGAGCTGGGCGAAGACGACGGTCAGCAGCACCGTGAACAACGCCTGCTGCCACACCGGGCCGAGCAGGCGACCGACGCCGAAGGCCAGCAGCAGGGTGATCGGCAGGATGATGGCGTACACGATCGGCTCGTCGACGACGAGCATCACCGCGCCGCTGACGACCGCGCCGGCGATCGTGCCGAGCACGGCCGGCCGCAGCGCGGTGCGGGTGTCGGCGGCCGAGGTACGCAGGACAGTGAGGGTGGCCAGCAGCACCCAGAAACCGTGGTTCAGCTGCAACAATCCGGCGGCCACCCGGGCGATGGCGAGCGCCACGGCCAGCCGCAGTGAGCTGTGCAGGTGGGCCGAGCTCGGCGCCAGGTGGGAGCGGAACTGCCACCAGTACAGCGTCCACGGGCTGCGCCGGGCGTACTCGAACAGCCCCGAGGAGGCGTCGTCGCCCTCAAGCGACGCCCCGGTGGCCACCCGGCAACCGACGGCGAAGACCCGCACCTGGTCCGCGAGGGCCAGTGCGGTCGCGTCCCGGCACAACCGGGGCACGTCCGGCGCGTCGCGGACCTGGCCCGCTCCGACGGGGTACGCCGCCTCGGCTCGTCCGACGGCCACGTCCAGGTCGGCGGGGTCGCCGCCGGGGCGCCCGGCGACAGGCTCCGGCCGGCGGCGCGGGTCGTGTCCGCGCACGAGCGCAGCAGACGTGCCGCCGCCAGGTCCGGGATCGGCTCCGGTGGGGCGTCCGCCGCCAGCCGGTCCGCCTCGGCGAGCACCTCCCGTAACGCGGCCGCGCAGATCCGCAACGCCCGGCCCTGAGCGCCCGCCGCGGTGGGTGCCCACGCCGGCGGGTTGCGGTTCAGCGCGATCGCCGCCACCACGTCGTACGCCCGCTGGCGCCGCGTGTCCCGGTCACCCGCCACGGCGTGCGGGTCGGTCAACCTCTCGACGGTGGCGTCGAGGAAGGCGGCGACGCCGTCCGCCGCCTCGGCGAGGCGCTGCCGGTAGGACACCGGCACCGGGTCGGGCCAGAGGAGAACCTCGGCCGCGGCGAGCAGCACGACGGCGAGCGTCACCCCACCGAGTCGCTCCGGCAGGGTGCCCGGCTGGTACGGCGGAAACGACGCCAGGATGTAGAAGAGCTGGAACGCGCTCGCCAACCCCACCAGGCGCGGGTTGCCGACCCCGGCGAACGCCACGACGAACCCGACGACCAGCATGCCACCGGCGGCCGCCCACGTGCTCCACGCCAGGAGCGAGCCCACCGCGATCAACGCCCACACCGCCGGCAGCGACAGCACGAGGATCCGCGCCCGCTGCGGCGCCGGACCCGGCAGCTGCGCGAACGACCCGGCGGCGATCGTGCCGAACAACCCGTACGTGGCGAGCGTCGGGCTGCCCGCGCCGTACCGGCAGCCGTAGAAGACGACGGACGCGACGAGCGTCAGTCGTGCCGCGCGTCGCAGGATGGCGTCACCCGGGTCACGGCGGCGAAGCCGGCCGAGGAGGCTGGTTCCGAGCACGACCGCTCCCCCCGGTTCGTCGCAGCACCCCTCCCCGGCCCACCATTCTCCACCGCAGCCCCACGAGGGGCGGCGGGTTTGGCGGTGAACCACGCCGCGACGCCCTCGTCAGCGCTCAGCTGGCCCGCCACTTCTGGTTGGCGTTGCCGTTGCACTGCCAGATCTGCAGCCGGGCGCCGTTGTCCGGGTTCGAGTCGAGCACGTCGACGCACCTGTCCGCCCTGGTGTTGACCAGGTCGTACGCCTTGTTGAGGGTGAACCTCTGCGAGGCCGCGCCGGAGCAGTCGGCCAGTTGGACGGCTGCCCCGTCCTCGGTGGAGTGGCCGGCGACGTCCAGGCACTTGCCCATCGACCGGACCGTGCCGTCCGCCGGGAAGGTCCACAGCTGCTTCGCGGTCCGCCGGCAGTCCCAGATCTGCAGCCGCGCACCAGCGACGGCGTTGCCGTCCGGGATGTCGATGCAGCGGTCGCTGGCGAAGCTGGAGATCTGCTTGCCGGCGGGCGTGCTGCCCTGCGTCGGAGACGGCGGCGGGGCGGCCGGCTGCTGCACCGGCGTCCCGGGGCTGGTCGTCGTCCCGCTGCCCGTCCCGGGCGTCGGTGGCCCCGCGCTCGCCGACGGTGGCGCGCTGGCGGCTCGCGACGGCGCGACACCCACGACCGGTAGGCCCTGGAAACCATCAGTGATCAGCGCGAGGACGGCCCCGCTCGCGGACCACTCGGCGTCGGAGGTGGTCCAGTCGATCGAGTACGCGTGCCCGTTGTGGCCGACGAACACGCGGCTCAGCCTGTGCATCGGCGTGCCGTCCTCGTCGGTGTACGTCCACTCCCATTCGGCGGCCCGCACCTGGTAGCTCAGCGCGTCGAGCCGGACCTGCCGGTAGTCGGCGTACCGCCCGCGGTGCGCCCCCTCGCGCTCCCGCAGCTCGGCGAGCAGGTCCGCCGGGATGGACCGGAGCTCGTCGAGGACGAGCACGCGGCTGCCGTCCGGCTCACGGAACGAGGCGCGCTCACCGTCGCGCCGCGCCTGCCAGCCGTCCGGCACCGGTACGAGGAAGCGGGGATCGTCACGGTAGTAGCGCCAGCCCGCGGGCGCCGGTGGCAGCACCCGGGACACCGGCGACTCGGCGATCGGCGACGGGTGCACTGCCGGCGCCGCCGCTCCGCCGTCACCCGCGCCACCGAACAGCCCGCCGTTCAGCACTGACGCGGTTACCAGCAGGACGACCAGCAACGCGGCGGCCCCGATCGACCCGATCAGCCGGGCCCGACGCCTGCGGCCCGTCCCGGACCACGGCCCAGCGGGGACAGCCGGCGCGGCGGAGACAGCCGGCGACGCGGGGGCAGCCGGCGACGCGGGGGCAGCCGGCGACGCGGGCGGACCGGGCTCGGCGGTGACGAACTCGGGCACGATCGTCGGACGGGGCCCGTCGCCGGTGGCAGCAGCAGCGGTGGTGGTGGTGGTGGTGGTGGCCGCCGTGGCGGTGATCCGGGTCGACGGCCCGCCGCCGGCGCTGCTCACCTCGGCCGCTGGCACGTCCACGGCGGCGGCCCGACGCAGGAGACGATCCGCCTCATCGGCGCTGATCCGTTGATCCGGCTCGCGGCGCAGCAGTCCGTCCAGGAGCGGGGTCAGCCGACCGGCTCGGTGCGCCTGCGGTGGCGGCTCGGTGGCGAGGGCCGCGAGCGTGGCGATCGGAGACGAGCGGTGGTACGGGGTGCGCCCCTCGACCGCCGCGTAGAGGGTGGCGCCGAGCGACCACAGGTCGGCCGCCGGCCCCACGTCGCCGTCGGTGGCCCGCTCGGGCGCGAGGAACGCCGGCGAGCCGAGCACCATCCCGGTCTGCGTCATCCGTGGGTCGCCGGGGAGGGTGGCCAGACCGAAGTCGGTGAGCACCACCCTGCCGTCGTCGCCGAGCAGCACGTTGGCCGGCTTGACGTCCCGGTGCAGCACGCCGGCCCGGTGTGCGGCGCGCAGCGCACCCAGAATGCCCAGCCCGATCCGCGCGGCGCGGTCCGCCGGCATCGACCCCTCGGCTTCGAGCACCTGTTGCAGGGACCGGGACGGCACGAGTTCCATCACGATCCAGGGGTCGCCGCCCGCGTGCAGCACGTCGAAGACGCGTACCACGTTGGGGTGGCCCAGTCGGGCGACGGCCCGCGCCTCGCGCATGGACCGTTCGCGCATCTCCCGGCGCTCGTCGTCGCGCAGGCCGGGCGGTGCCACCAACTCCTTGATGGCGACGTCACGCTGGAGCATCTCGTCGCGGGCCTGCCACACCCGGCCCATCCCGCCCTGACCGAGCGGACGGACCAGCCGATAGCGATCGGCAATCAACTGTCGAGAAGCGTCTGGCACGACAGGAAGGTACCCGGCGAGGTTTACGCGCCCAATTCTTGTGGCAGCTGGAAAAGCGACAGTTGGATATGTCACATGCAAGATCGACTACTGACCGATCGTTCATTTAGACATAACTCCACTATCGGCACGAGCGCTGTCGCCCACCGCAATGTTACCAACGCGTATATCGGTAACCTGCTATGAATATCGAATGAATTCGAATTCCGCGGAACGCCGGACCGGCCACGCCACGGCCCGGTGGGGCCTCCTGTGCCTGACGGTGACCCTGTCCGCCTGCACGCCGGCGGGTGGCCCGCGCCAGCACACCACGCCGCAGGCCGACCGCGCAGCGCCGTCGACGGGCGCCAGTGTTGGTGGGCCGCCGTGCACGCCATCGGTCGACACGCTGTCGGCGCTCCCGGCGGGCTACCGGTTGGTGGGGAACGACGTGGCGGTGCCCGACGCCCCCGTGCTGTCGGCGCAAGAGTCCGGGGAGGCCGATCCGGCAGCGCGGCTGTTCGCCAAGTGGGGGCTCGTCGTCCGCGCCGGCAAGGTCGTCGACCTCCGGGCGGCACCAGGCTGGCAGGACAGGGCCCGGCTCGGGTGGGGCGGCACCGGCACCCCCGCGGCCACCGTCACGGTGCACGCCTGCGGGCCGGAGGGTGGGCAGGCCCGGTGGATGGCCTTCGTCGGCGGCACCTGGGTCGCGCGGGCCGCCTGCGTACCGCTGATAGTGACGTCGAACGGCCAGGAGGATCGCGTCAACCTCGGCATCGGCGCCCCCTGCGACAGGACCACCGCTCCGTAGACCCGCACACCCCACCCCACCCAACGGTTGATCAAGAGGTTTGCGTCATCCGGTGCGGCGTGTGGTGACGCAAACCTCCTGATCGACGCCAGCGGAGACGGGATCGGCATTTGCTGCGGGCGGTTGGGGTGGACCGCGGCGTCTACTGTCTACACAGCCTGCGTACCGACTGCTCACCCCGCCGACGCCCTGGACGTTTCGTCGAGAGGTCAACGACATGCTGAAGGCCGAGGATCTTCCCCCGTTTCAGCGCGCCGTGTCCTACGAGTCGCAGCGCGGCCAACGCGTGTACACGACAGTGATCGCGCTGCGGCTGTCCCTGCTCCTGGTGGCCGCGGTCGCGGGAGTGGTCACCTGGAAACTCGACAGTTTTGCCCTCGGCCCGGCCCTGGCGGCGGGCGCCTTCGCCGCCACCTCGATCGTCGAGGTCTTCCTCCTCACCAATCGTCCCAATGAGCGGTGGTACGTCGGAAGAGCCCTCTCCGAATCCATCAAGTCCCTCACGTGGCGATTCACCACCGGGGCGGATCCGTTTCCCCGATCGCAGAGCGACTCGGACAGTTTCGACGAATTCACCAACCGACTGCTGGGCCTCACCCGGGACATGTCAGCCGCCGGGTTGGCCGCCCCCGCGGTGGCGGGGCAACAAATCACGGAAGGAATGCGGACGCTACGTGCCGCGCCTATTGAGGACCGCCGCGCCGCGTACCTGACCGGCCGCCTCGAGGGCCAGCGAGCCTGGTACGCCGAGCGTTCGCTGTCGAACCGCGCGCGGGCGACCCGCTGGTCGGTCAGCATGCTCGTCCTGGAGATAGCCGGGGTGACCCTGGCCGTGTCGCGGGCGGCCGGGCTGACCGACCTCGACCTGCTCGGAGTGGCCGCCGCAGCGGTCGCGGCCGGGGCGGCGTGGACGCAGACACGGCAACACAGCGCGGTGGCGACCGCCTACGCCCTGGCAAGTCAGGAGCTTGCCGCCATGGGGTCGCTCGCCACCCGGATCAACTCGGAAGCCGAACTGTCGCGCTTCGTGAATGACACCGAGACGGCGATCTCCAGGGAACACACGATGTGGCGCGCACGCCGACGCTGACGCCAGACGGTCGACGCACGGCGCTTCCCGCGAACCCGGGGTCGCGGCGGCACCCGGCCACCGCGACCCCGGTCCACGCCGTGACTCAGGCAGACGCTCCGGCCGGCACGGCCTCCTTCTCGTCGGGGCGGGCGGCAGCCCCGTCGTCGTCGTGCTCGTCGAGCATGGTGGCCTCGTCGAACGGGTCGTCGCCGCTCAGGACTCCGGCCGCCCGCTCCCGGTCGAACTCTCCGGTCCAGGTGCCCACCAGCACGGTCGCCACCGCGTTGCCGGCGAAGTTGGTGAGCGCCCGAGCCTCCGACATGAACCTGTCGATGCCGACGATCAGCCCGACCCCGTCGACGAGGTCCGGCCGGTGCGACTGGAGGCCGCCGGCCAGCGTGGCCAGCCCGGCGCCGGTGACCCCGGCGGCGCCCTTCGACGCGATGATCATGAACAGCAGCAGCGAGACCTGTTCGCCGATCGCGAGCGGCTTGCCCAGCGCGTCGGCGATGAACAGCGACGCCATGGTCAGGTAGATCGCCGTACCGTCCAGGTTGAACGAGTAGCCGGTCGGCACCGTGATGCCGACGACCGGCTTGCTGACGCCGAAGTGCTCCATCTTGGCGATCAGCCGCGGCAGCGCCGACTCCGACGACGAGGTCGACAGGATCAGCAGGAACTCCCGGCCCAGGTAACGCAGCAGCGAGAAGATCGAGACCCGGGCCACGAACCACAGCAGCGCGCCCAGGAAGACCAGCACGAAGATCAGACAGGTGACGTAGAAGCCCACCATGATCTGGGCGAGGCTCTTGAGGGCATCCACGCCGGTCGCGCCGACAACGGCGGCCATCGCGCCGAACGCGCCGATCGGCGCCAGCCACATGATCATGGCGAGGACCTTGAAGACGACCCGTTGGATGACGGTGATGGCGCTGAGCACCGGCTCACCCCGCCGGCCCATGGCCTGGACGGCGAACCCGACCAGCAGGGCGACGAGCAGCGTCTGGAGCACCTTGCCCTCGGTGAGCGAGGAGAGCAGCGTCGTCGGGATGATCCCGAGCAGGAAGTCCGCCGTACCGGCGGCCTCGTCACCGGCGGCGGCCTTGCCGGAGCCGGCGAGGTCGGGGCCGAGGTTCAGGCCGGAGCCGGGGTGGATGAGGTTGCCGACGACCAGGCCGATGGCGAGCGCGACTGTCGACATGGTGAGGAAGTAGCCGAGGGCCAGGCCGCCGACCTTGCCGACCTTCGCGGCCTGCCGGACGGAGCCGACGCCGAGCACGATGGTGCAGAAGATGACCGGGCTGATCATCATCTTGATCAGGTTGACGAAGCCGGTGCCGATCGGCTTGAGTTCCTTGCCGAAATCGGGGGCGACCAGGCCGACCACGATGCCGGCGAACACGGCAACGATGACGGCCAGGTACAGGTAACGGGTACGGTCCCGGCGGACCGCCGGTGCCGGGGTGGTGGCGGATGCGGTGGTGTCCATGTCGACAATGTGAAGCGCGTCTCACCCGTTGACAGCCTTGCGGTCATTCTGTTCACCGCAGTGGCACAACGGCGGCGCGACGAGGAGGTGGTGGAGGTGGCCCGACGCCAGTGGAGCATCGCGGGGCAACTCTTCGCCCTCCAGGCGATGGTGGTGACGCTGCTCGTCCTGGCCGGCGCGGCGGGCGCCGTCTGGCTGGCCCGCAGCGACTCCCGCCAGGCCGCGCAGGAGGAGGTGCTCGCTGTGGCGCAGACCGTCGCCGGCTCCCCCGACGTCCGCGCGGCCCTCACGACCGCCGACCCCGCGCGGGTCCTCCAGCCGTACGCCGAATCGACCCGGCATGCCACGGGCACCGACTTCGTGGTGGTGATGGCCCCCGACCGCACCCGTTTCTCGCACCCGACCCGGGAGCGGATCGGCGAGCCGTTCGTCGGTGAGATCGGGCCCGCCCTGGCGGGCCGCCCGTTCACCACCACAAACGTCGGGACGCTCGGCGAGTCGGTGCGCGCTGTCGTTCCGGTGTACGACGAGCAGCGACGCCTCGTCGGTCTGGTGTCGGTGGGCATCACCACCCGCGCGATCGACCGTAAGCTGCTCGGCCAGTTGCCTGTGCTCTTCGGTGTGGTCGCACCGGCTCTGGCGCTCGCCGCGACGGGTTCCTGGCTGCTCAGCCGCCGGCTCCGTCGCCAGACGCACGGTCTGGGGCCGGCGCAGATGACCCGGATGTACGAGTACTACGACGCCGTTCTGCATTCGGTGCGTGAAGGTCTCGTGGTGCTGACCACCGATCGTCGGGTGGCGCTCGTGAACGACGAGGGCCGCCGGCTGCTGGGGCTCGACGCGGACGCGCCGGTGATCGATCAGCCGGTGGCCGGGATCGACCTGCCGCCGGCCGCGGCCGAGCTGCTCGACTCCGGGCGCGACGCCCGCGACGAGCCGATCGTCGCTGGCGACCGGGTGCTCGTCGCCAACCAGCGGACCACCCGTTTCGAGGGCGCGGTGCTCGGCACCGTGCTGACCCTGCGCGACCAGACCGAGCTGCGCACGCTGGCCAGCGAGCTGGATTCGGTGCGGGCGTTGACCGAGGCGTTGCAGGCGCAGACCCACGAGTCGGCCAACCGGCTGCACACCGTGCTGACCCTGGTCGAGTTGGGCCGCGCGGGCGAAGCGGTCCGACTCGCCACCCGGGACCTGGCCCTCGCCCAGCAGCTCACCGACCGGGTGGTGGGCGCGGTGACCGAGCCGGCGTTGGCCGCCCTGCTGCTCGGCAAGTCCGCACAGGCGGGTGAGCGCGGGGTGGATCTGGTCATCGAGCCGGACTGCCGCCTCGACGACAGCCCCCTGCCGACAGGTGACCTGCTCACCGTGGTCGGCAACCTGGTCGACAACGCCCTGGAGGCGGTGGCCGGCACGCCGGCGCCGCGGCGGGTGCGGGTTTTCGTCGGTACGTCCGACGACGAGTTGGTGGTCCGGGTCGCCGACAGCGGCCCCGGCCTGGCCCCGGAGCGGGTCGCCGACGCGTTCCGGCGCGGCTGGTCCACCAAGAGCACCGGCCGGGGCCTCGGCCTGGCGCTGGTCGGGCAGGTGGTCCGCCGGCACGGCGGTAGCACCGAGGTGTGTCGCTCGGACGACGGCGGCAGCCTGTTCACCGTCCGGCTGCCGGGCAGGGTCGAGCAGTCATGACCGACATCCGGGTGCTGGTCGTCGAGGACGAGCCGCTGCTGGCCGAGGCGCACAGCGCGTACACCGAGCGGGTTCCCGGTTTCGTGGTGGTCGGGGTGGCGCACACCGCGCGGGCGGCGATGGCGGCCCTGCGCGCCAACGACGGCGGCGACGTGGACCTCGTACTCCTTGATTTTCGGCTGCCCGACCTGCACGGCCTGGAGGTCTGCCGGGCGCTGCGCGCGGCCGGCAGCAGCGTCGACGTGCTCGCGGTGACGTCCGCGCGGGACCTGGCGGTGGTGCGCACCGCCGTGTCGCTCGGGGTGACCCACTACCTGCTCAAGCCGTTCACGTTCGCGGCGTTCCGCGACAAGCTGGAGCGGTACGCCGACTACCGCGCCCAGGCGCTCGCCGACGGCGAGGTCGCCGCCCAGCACGAGGTGGACCAGATGTTCGCCACCCTGCGCGGCACCGCCGGGCACAGCCTGCCCAAAGGGCTCGACGCGCAGACCCTCAATCGGGTACGCGCCGCCCTCACCGACGGCACCCGCGCGGAGGTCGGCTTGTCCGCGACCGAGGTGAGCGCACTGACCGGCATCTCCCGAGTGACCGCCCGCCGCTACCTGGAGTACCTGGTAACCGTCGACCGCGCCGCCCGCACCCCCCGCTACGGCACCCCCGGCCGCCCCGAGGTCGAGTACCGCCCCCGCTGACGCCTCGTCGAGATCTCGCCACCAGCACGTGCAAGATCGACGGTGGAGCGGCGTGGACGGGAACCCGGTGGCGGGGCGGAGATTCGTTGTTAAGGTTGGCGGGTTGGGTTAGCGGTACGACCAGGGAGACCAGACATGGCGGGTGACGACGACATCTCCGGGTGAGACCGGATGTGTTCGGCCATCGGTTCGGCGCGCGTCCGCGCAGCCGCCGGGGCCATGTTGTCGTTCCACCGGTCCCCGTTGTCGTCGGGCGGCTCTCGCGCGCCCACCCCACCCTTTGAGGTCACTCGCATGTCTGATGCGTTCATTGTCTGCTCGAACCTGTCCTTCTCCTGGCCGGACGACACCCCGGTCTTCTCGGAGCTGTCCTTCACCGTCCCGGGCGGTCGCACCGGCCTGGTCGCGCCCAACGGCGCCGGCAAGAGCACCCTGCTGCGGCTGATCGCCGGGGAGTTGCGGCCCAGCGAGGGCAGCGTCAGCGTGGACGGCCTGCTCGGTTACCTCCCGCAGACGCTGCCGCTGGCCGGTGACCTGAGCGTGGCGCAGGTGCTGGGCGTGGCCGAGCGGATCGCCGCGCTGCACGCCATCGAGGCCGGCGACGCCAGCGAGGAACACTTCGCCACGATCGGCGACGACTGGGACATCGAGGAGCGCACCCGCTCGGAGTTGGACCGGCTCGGCCTGGGTGAGCTGTCGCTCGACCGGCGGCTGCACACCCTCAGCGGCGGTCAGGTGGTCTCCCTCGGCCTGGCGGCGCAACTGCTGCGCCGCCCGAACGTGCTGCTGCTCGACGAGCCGACGAACAACCTGGACGTGGAGGCCCGACACAAGCTCTACGACGTCCTCACCGACTGGTCCGGGTGCCTGCTGCTGGTCAGCCACGACCGGGAGCTGCTGGACCGGATGGACCGCATCGCCGAACTGGACCAGGGTGAGATCCGCTGGTACGGGGGCAACTTCACCGCGTACACCGAGGCGGTGCAGGCGGCGCGGGAGGTGGCCGAGAGCAACCTGCGCAACGCCGAGCAGGAGGTCAAGCGGGAGAAGCGGGAGATGCAGCAGGCCCGGGAGCGCGCCGACCGGCGGGCCAGCAACGCCTCCAAGAACCTGAAGAACGCCGGCCTGGCCCGGATCGTGGCCGGCGGGCTCAAGCGCAGCGCGCAGGAGTCGGCGGGCAGGGCGCAGGAGACGCACTCCTCCCGGCTCGGACAGGCCAAGGCCCGACTCGACGAGGCGGGGCGGGCGGTACGCGACGAGGACCGGATCGTCGTGGACCTGCCGGACACCAGCGTCCCGGGCGGGCGCACTGTCTTCTCCGGTCAGGGGATGCGGGCCCGCTTCGACGACCGCGACCTGTTCGGCGACGACGGCGCGGACCTGGTGATCCGGGGACCGGAACGGATCGCGCTCACCGGGGCGAACGGCGTCGGCAAGTCGACCCTGCTACGCCTCGTCAACGGCGACCTGGACCCGGCCGGCGGTGAGATCCGGCGGGCCGACGGGCGGATCGCGTACCTGTCGCAGCGGCTGGACCTGCTGGACCTCGACCGCACGGTGGCGGAGAACTTCGCCGCGTACGCGCCGAACCTGCCGGACGCCAAACGGATGAACCTGCTCGCCCGGTTCCTGTTCCGGGGCGCCCGGGTCAACCTGCCGGTCGGGGTGCTCTCCGGCGGTGAGCGGCTACGCGCCACCCTCGCCTGCGTGCTCTGCGCCGAACCTGCGCCGCAACTGCTGCTGCTCGACGAGCCGACGAACAACCTGGACCTGGTCAGCGTCGGCCAGTTGGAGAGCGCGCTCTCCGCGTACCAGGGGGCGTTCGTCGTGGTCAGCCACGACGAGCGGTTCCTCGCCGAGATCGGTGTGCAGCGCTGGTTGCGGCTGGCCGACGGCCAGCTACGGGAGATCAGCGCCCCCGACCGGGGCTGAGCAGGGCCGTCCTCGGTCCGGCCGGTCCTACGCCGGCCGGACCGGGGCCCGGTCGCTCACGCGCCCGGTCAGCTCACGTTGGCCGGGCCGAGGACGCTCTTCAGGTCACCCATCAGCGCGGTCGTCGCCGCCACCCGGAACGGACCCAGCCGCAGGGTTGTCGTGCGCCCGCCGTTCTGGAGTTTGACGTGCACCTCGGTGTCGCCGGGGTGCAGCACCAGGGTCTCCTTGAGTTTCTCCACAAGCGGTGGTGTGCACCGGTGCACCGGGATGGTGAGGGTGACCGGCTTGTTCGTGGCGCTGGTGCTGACGTCCGGCATGGACATGTCCATCGCCATGATCCGTGGGGTGTCGTCGCGGCGGTCCACCCGGCCCTTGACCACCACGATGGCGTCTTCGGCGATGTACTGCCCGATCACCTCGTAGGTGTTGGGGAAGAACAGCGCCTCCACCCCACCGGCCAGGTCCTCCAGGGTGGCCGACGCCCAGGCCCGGCCCTGCTTGGTGACCCGGCGCTGCACCCCGGACAGGATGCCGGCGAGGGTGACGACCGCCCCGTCGGGCACCGCGCCCTCCTCGGCCAGGGAGGCGATGGTGGTGTCGGCTGCCGCGTTGAGAATGTGCTCCAGGCCGAACAGCGGGTGGTCGGAGACGTACAGGCCGAGCATCTCCCGCTCGAAGGCCAGCTTGTCGCGCTTGTCCCACTCGCTCTCGCCGATGGTCGGCATCACCGTGGTGCTGCCGGTGTCGGCGTCACCGAACCCGGCGCCGAACAGGTCGTACTGGCCGACGGCCTCCTTGCGCTTGACGTCGGCGTACGCGTCGATCGCGTCGGCGTGCACCGCGAGCAGGCCCTTGCGGGGGTGTTCGAGGGAGTCGAACGCGCCCGCCTTGATCAGCGATTCGATCGTCTTCTTGTTGCAGACCACCGCGTCCACCTTGGACAGGAAGTCGTAGAAGTCGCCGTACTCGCCCTTCTCCTCCCGGCAGCGCATGATCGAGGCGACCACGTTCGCCCCGACGTTGCGGACGGCGGCCAGGCCGAAGCGGATGTCCTTGCCGACCGGGGTGAACGGCCCGGCCGAAGTGTTCACGTCCGGCGGCAGCACCTGGATGCGCATCCGGCGACACTCGGCCAGGTAGAGCGCCATCTTGTCCTTGTCGTCGCCGACGCTTGTCAGCAGCCCGGCCATGTACTCGGCCGGGTAGTGCGCCTTCAGGTACGCGGTCCAGTAGGAGACCAGGCCGTACGCGGCGGAGTGCGCCTTGTTGAAGGCGTACCCGGCGAACGGCACCAGGACGTCCCACACCGCCTGGATCGCCTCGTCGGAGTAGCCGCGTTCGCGGCAGCCGTCCCGGAACGGGATGAACTCCTTGTCGAGGATCTCCTTTTTCTTCTTACCCATGGCCCGGCGCAGCAGGTCCGCCTGACCGAGGGTGTAGCCGGCGAGGATCTGCGCGGCGCGCTGCACCTGCTCCTGGTAGACGATCAGGCCGTGGGTGGGCTCCAGGATCTCCCGCAGCGGCTCCTCCAGCTCCGGGTGGATCGGCGTGATCTCCTGGAGGCCGTTCTTGCGCAGCGCGTAGTTGGTGTGCGAGTCGACGCCCATCGGGCCGGGTCGGTACAGGGCCAGGACGGCCGAGATGTCCTCGAAGTTGTCAGGCTTCATCAGCCGCAGCAGTGACCGCATCGGCCCACCGTCGAGCTGGAACACGCCCAGGGTGTCACCGCGGGCCAGCAGCTCGTACGCGGCCTTGTCGTCGAGTGGCAGGGCCAGCAGGTCGAGCTTCAGGCCGTGGTTCAGCTCGATGTTCTTGACCGCGTCGTCGATGATCGTCAGGTTGCGCAGGCCGAGGAAGTCCATCTTCAGCAGCCCGAGCGACTCGCACGTCGGGTAGTCGAACTGCGTGATGATCGCCCCGTCGGCGTCGCGGCGCGTCAACGGGATGTGCTCGATGATCGGCTCGGCGGACATGATGACGCCGGCGGCGTGCACACCGGTCTGCCGGATCAGCCCCTCGATGCCCTTGGCCGTGTCGATCACCTTACGGACGTCCGGGTCGGAGTCGTACAGGCCGCGGATCTCGCCCGCCTCGGCGTAGCGGGGGTGCTTGTTGTCGAAGATGCCGGTGAGCGGGATGTCCTTACCCATGACCGCCGGTGGCATGGCCTTGGTGATCCGGTCGCCGACCGCGTACGGAAAACCGAGGACCCGGGCCGAGTCCTTGATCGCGGCCTTCGCCTTGATCGTGCCGAAGGTGGCGATCTGGGCGACCTTGTCGTCACCCCACTTGTCGGTGACGTACTTGATCACTTCTCCGCGCCGACGCTCGTCGAAGTCGATGTCGACATCCGGCATCGAGACCCGCTCGGGGTTGAGGAACCGCTCGAAGATCAGGCCGTGCTGGATCGGGTCCAGGTCGGTGATGCCCAGCGCGTACGCGACGAGCGACCCGGCGGCCGAACCACGACCCGGGCCCACCGCGATGCCCTGGTTTTTCGCCCACTGGATGAAGTCGGCGACCACGAGGAAGTAGGACGGGAAGCCCATCTGGTTGATGACGCCCAGCTCGTACTCCGCCTGGACGACGTGCCCCTCCGGGATGCCGCCCGGGTAGCGGCGGGCCAGGCCGGCGAAGGTCTCCTTGCGGAACCAGGACTCCTCGGTCTCACCCTCGGGCACCGGGAAGCGCGGCATCAGGTTGTGGAACTCGAACATTCCGGTCGGGTCGACCTTCTCGGCGACCAGCAGGGTGTTGCGGCAGCCCTCCTGCCACAGCTCGGACGAGTCCACCGCGCGCATCTGGTCGGCGCTCTTGATGAAGTAGCCACCACCCTCGAACCGGAACCGGTTGGGGTCGTCGATGTTGCTGCCGGTCTGCACGCAGAGCAGCACGTCGTGGGCGGTGGCCTGCGCCTCGTGGGTGTAGTGGGAGTCGTTCGTGACCACCGGCGGGATGTCCAGCTTGCGGGCGATCTCGGTGAGCCCCTCACGGACCCGGCTCTCGATGGAGAGGCCGTGATCCATGATCTCCAGGAAGTAGTTGTCCTTACCGAAGATGTCCTGGTAGCTGGCGGCGACCTTGAGGGCCTCGTCGAACTGGCCCAGCCGCAGCCGGGTCTGCACCGCACCTGAGGGGCAGCCGGTGGTGGCCATGATCCCCTCGGCGTGCTCGGCGATCAGCTCCATGTCCATCCGGGGCCACTTGACGTAGTGCCCCTCCATGGAAGCGCGCGAGTTGAGGGTGAAGAGGTTCTTCAGGCCCTGCGCGTTCTTCGCCCACATGGTCTTGTGGGTGATCGCGCCGTTACCGGAGATGTCGTCGCTCTTCTGCTCCGGGCGACCCCACTTGACCCGTGCCTTGTGATAGCGCGACTCCGGCGCCACGTACGCCTCGACGCCCAGGATCGGGGTGATCCCGGCGGCCATCGCCTGGTTGTAGAAGTCGTTCGCGCCGTGCATGTTGCCGTGGTCGGTGATCGCCACAGCGGACATGCCCAGCCGCTTGGCCTCGGCGAACAGGTCCTTCAGTCGGGCCGCTCCGTCGAGCATCGAGTACTCGGTGTGCACGTGCAGATGCGCGAACGAATCGGCCATGCGGGCGCCCCCCGGCGGTGTGGATCTTGTTGGTCGGAGCCGACCGGGACCTACCCTACCGAGGTGATCTCAGCGGCTCCACCGTCCGCGCCGAGGGTGGCCCTCGTCTCCTGATCGTCCCCGCTTGGGCCTAGGCTCGGAGGATGGCGAGGTACTACGACGTACACCCGGAGAACCCACAGCCCCGGGTCATCGGGCAGGTCGCCGACCTGATCCGCGGTGGTGGGCTGGTCGCCTACCCGACGGACTCCTGCTACGCGCTCGGCGTCCAACTGGGCAACCAGGACGGGCTGGACCGGATCCGGCAGATCCGGCATCTCGACGACCGGCACCACTTCACGCTCGTCTGCCACGACTTCGCGCAGCTCGGTCAGTTCGTCCAGATCAGCAACGCGGTCTTTCGCCTGGTGAAGGCGTCCACCCCGGGCAGCTACACCTTCATCCTGCCGGCCACCCGCGAGGTGCCCCGCCGGATGCTGCACCCGAAGAAGCGGACCGTTGGCGTGCGGGTCCCCCGGCACACCGTCACCCAGGCGCTGCTGGCCGAGCTGGCCGAACCGTTGGTGTCCAGCACGCTGGTCCTGCCCGGCGACGAGGAGCCGATGACCCAGGGCTGGGAGATCAAGGAACGGCTCGACCACCAGCTCGACGCGGTGCTCGACGCCGGCGACTGCGGCAAGGAGCCGACGACAGTGATCGACCTGTCCGGGTCCGAGCCGGAGATCCTGCGCCGGGGCGCCGGGGACGTCTCCCGCTTCGAGTAGGCACCGGTTCGGGTCGGGTGGCGGACGCTACGGGGCCGCTCCGGCGGCACCTGTCCTACGCTCAGGGATCGGCACCGGCGAGCATTGGACACCCGGCATGCCCGACGCGGACGACATCGACGCCCTGGCCCGGTCCGCCGCGCACGGCGACCCGGCCGCGCTGAACGCCCTGCTGGTCGCGGTACGCCCGGAGGTGCTGCGGCTGTGCGCCCGGTTCCTGCCCAGCCGGGAGGACGCCGAGGAGGCCTGCCAGGACACGTTGCTGGCGCTGGCCGGCGGCATCACCCGGTTCGAGGGGCGCTCCTCGTTCCGCACCTGGCTGCACCGGCTGACCGCCAACCGGGCCCGCTCCACGTACCGCACGCTGCGCCGCCGCTGCCGGCTGGAGGCCGGCGGCGTACCGGTGCCCGACCAGGCCGACCCCCGACGGACCAGCGTGGTGGCGGGCACCCGCCTCGACCTGCTCGACGCCTTCGACTCGGTCCACCCCGACCTCGCCGAGGTGGTCGCCCTGCGCGATGTCCTGGGGCTGAGCTACCCCGAGATCGCCGCCCTGCTCGACGTGCCGGTGGGCACCGTGAAGTCCCGGTTGCACCTGGCCCGACGGCAGGTCCGGCAACGGCTCGGCACCGAATGAACCAGGCCTCGTTCCGCCGGCTCGTCGTCGTCCTCGCGGCCACAGTGGGGGTCGCCGCCTGCGGCGCCGACGCCGTCTCGCCACTGCCCGTGCAACCGCCCGGCCCGAGCCGCTCGACGCCGACACCCTCCGCGACCTCCTCGATCTCCGCGATTCCCACGCCCACCGGGTCGCCGTCCCGCCCGCCGCCGACAAGCGCGCGGCCGGTCGCGGCACCGCCCGCACCCACCAGGACGAGGGGTACGCCCCGAACGACTCCCCCGTCGAGCGACGCGACGCCGGCCTGTCAGGGAGCGGTCCGCTACGACCTGCCGCTCGCCGAGACCGAGGTCGAGCTGCTGAAATCGCTCTGCTTCGCCACCGGTGCGGTGCTGCGTATCCAGGGCATCGGGCCGGGGCTCGTCACCGTGGACCGCCCGGAGCTGGTCTCCCAGCAGTACGAGGCGGGCGTGGTGGACATCCGCTTCGTCCGCACCGGCACCGTCGACGTGACGATCCCGAAGGACGGCCGGGAGCACACCATCACCGTGGTGGTCCGCTAGCCGCTGGATCGGTGCCGGGCCCGGAGGAACTCGGCGGCGGCGACCCCCGCCAGCACCAGACCGGCGGCGACGCTCACCGCCAGACCGGGCAGGTGCGGCGCGACCGGGGCAAGAACGACCGTCACGACGACGCCGACGACGTGCGACAACGGCAACCGCTCGTAGACCTCGTACTCGAGCATCGCCCGACCGCACAGCACCAACGCGGCACCGCCCAGGATGAGCGCGGTCATCGGCCCGCCCGGCCGCTCGCCGGGCTGCTCGATGATTCGTTCGACACCGGCGGCCGTGCCGACCACCCCGGCGATCATCAGCCAGTGCGCGTACGGGTTGGTCTGCACCAGCCGGGCCGGGTGGGGCGACGACTCGATGGCGGCGCGCAGCGTCGCGCCGGCTCCCCGGGCGTAGCTCCACCAGAGCACCGCGGCCGTGAGGAAGGCGATCCCGAAGGTGGCCACCCGATCCGCGGTGAACGGTTGGTGGCCCAGGCTGAGGACGCTGACCAGGACCAGCTCACCCAGGGACAGGATGTAGATCTGCTGGTAGCGCTCGGCAAGGTGCTCGGGCACCACCTTGTAGCGCGGCAGAGGTGCCCGACCGGGGAGCGGAAAGCGCAGACCGAACGCGGTGTAGTCAGCCGTCAGCGCGGCCAGCCACAGCCCGAACCGCCAGCCGGGGTCGGCCACCAGGCCGCCGACCACCCAGAGGGTCCCCGTGCCGATGTCCCAGATCAGGGCGCGTACCGGACGCTCCTGCTCCGGCCGGCCCCGCAGGGACCAGGCGAGCACCAGCCCACGGACCAGGAAGATCGCGACCCAGGTACCGCTGAAGATCAACCCGTGGTCACCGAACGCCGTGGGCAGCGCGGCGGACATCAGCATCAGGCCGAACATGCTGCCCAGGATCAGCAGCGGGACCGGCTGCTTCCGGGGGCTGTAGCTGTCGGTGATCAGCGTGGTGGTCACCCAGACCGCGAACAGCGTCGACAGCAGGAGCAGCGCCTGGGCGATGCCGATCCAGCTCTGGTCGGCGGCCATCTTCCGTGAGGTCATCGCCAGGCCGGCGACCAGGGCGAGGTCGAAGAACAGCTCCAGCAGATCCGTACGCGCTGACCCGTTCGGCGTGCGGATCGGCGCCCGGCGCGTGCCGCCGCTCACCGGCTCGGCTCCTGGGCCACGATGACAGCTTCACACCCTGCTGGCCGCCGCCGGGCAGGTTCGGCCGCACCTACCGCAGGCGTACGCCGGCGAGCAGGGTGTCCACGAAGTCGGGTCCGCTGTCCGCCGGCGGGGTGATCTGCACGTACACCAGGGCGGGTCGGCCCGGGTGCAGGGCCGCCGTCTCGATGATCTGCGGCCGACCCCGGTCGCAGCGGTACGCCACCACGGTCCACTCGACGCCGGCCTGCCGGGTGACGCGCGTCGGCGCGGGCGTGCAGTCGCCGTGCGTGCGCTCGGCCAGGAACCCGGTGGGCGTGGCGCGTGCCGCCGTGCTGGCGGAGAGGCCGACGAACGCGCCAGGCAGGCGCGGGTCGGCGGCCCAGCGGCGGGGTTGCGGCGACATCACCAGCGCCGGTTCCGGTTCGCCGTCGGCACCGTACTGACCGGCCCAGGTGGCACCCGTGGCGGACCAGCCGGGCGGCAACGCCACGGTCAGCGGCCCTGTCGTGTACGTACCGCCGACCGGCCGAGCCGAGCCGGCGCCACCCGGCTCGGCGCCCACCCCACCCACCGCGGCGATGGTCACGACGGCGGCCCCGGCCAGCCGCCACCGGTGCGGTCGGCGGGCCCCTGCCCGAGGTGGCGGCCGTCCCGCCGTGCCGCTCGCGCTGGTCAACGCGGAGTGCAGGGCTGCGGCGTCGGGATAACGGTCGGCCGGGCGGTGGGCGGTGGCCCGGACGAGCACCGCCGCGACCGCTGGCGGCACGTCGTCCCGTAGCCGGATCTCCGGGGCGCGCCGGGGCGGATCGGGTCCGGTCGGGTTCGCGTCCGACGGGTCGCAGGCCAGCAGCCGGATCCCGAGCCGGCCGAGCCCGTACACGTCGGCGCGCGTGTCGACCACCGCGCCCGGGTCGTCCTGCTCGGGGGCCATGTAACCGGGGGTGCCGGCCCGGGCGGTCAGGCCGGAGGCGGCGGCGAGCGCCTTGGCGAGGCCGAGATCGGCGATCAGCACCTGTTCGGCACCGTCAGGACCGGCGGAGCGGAACAGGATGTTGCCCGGGGTGAGATCGCGGTGCACGACGCCGTGCCGGTGCAGCACGGCGACACCGGCGCAGACCTCGCCGAGCAGCCGCAGCGCCGCTGGCGCGGGGATCTCGCCAACGGCCAGCCGGTCGCGCAGGCTGCCCCCGTCCGCCCAGGCCAGGACGGCGTACGGTCGGCCGTCGGGCAACTCGCCGACGGCGTGCACCCGGATCAGCCGTTCGTGCTGCAGCCGGCGCAGCAACCGAGCCTCGTCGAGGAAGCGTTCCCGGACGCGCAGGTCGTGGCTCCAGTTCTCGGCCAGCACCTTGATCGCCACGTGCGCGTCGAGCACCCGGTCGTAGCCCAGCCAGACCGTGGCGAACGAACCCACGCCGAGCAGTCGCTCGATGGCGTAGGGCCCGATCCGCAGTGGAGCCGTCACCGTGTATCACCCCCGGCCGGCGCTTCTCTGCACAGTAGACCGCGCCGGTCGGAATCCCGACGAACCGTTGGCCCCGGCGCGGTGACTAACAGGGCAGGAGACCCATCACCGAAGGAGCCACCATGAACCGTCCCGCGATCCTCCTCACCACTGCCGCGTTGGCGCTCGGCACGCTCCTGCCGGCGACCGTCGCCGGCCCGGCGTCGGCGGCGCTCCTGGCCGGCGGCACTGCGCCCGCCTCGGCGCGTGGTCCGCTCGCCGTAGCCGTCGGGCACAGCCACCCGCAGGTGCTCAGCGTCGGCGGCGCCGGCGTGTACCGCATCGGCGCCAGCCTGGCGTCGCTCACCACCAACGGACACATCGACTGGACCGCGCCGGCCTGCGGCGGGGTGGTGCACGCCGGCGCGACCGGCTCCTGGGCGGGCGTGCTCCTGCTGGCCTTCCGCGACGGGCGACTGGTGGAGGTCGGTACGGCCACCGCGCCGCCGCGATCTCCGGCGGGCGCCACGGTCGGCATGTCCTTCGACGAGCTGGAGGCCATCTACGGCCGGCGGGGCTCGCTGATCCGCAACGACGCGGGGGACGCCGAGGCGTACCTGGTCCGTGTCGGTTCGCGGGTGGAGCTGTTCACCGGGCACCCGATCCGGCCCGGGGTGGGCTACTTCCAGATCGGCCCGGCGAGCTTCGTCGAGCGGAACTTCCGGCAGGGCGTGTCCTGCTGACTTTTCCCAGGTGCGGGGCGTCCGGTGTCGACCGGGCGCCCCGCCTGTCGTGTCAGGCCCGACGGAGGTTGGGCGGACACGATGATGTCGGCCTAGACAACAGTGTGTGCCACACAGTATGGTGTGACACATGGTTAGCGAGGACGTTCTACGGACGCACCTACAGGAGTTGCGTCGAGGCACCGTCGTGGTGGCCAGCCTGGTCGCGCTACGCCTACCGGACTACGGCTACGCACTGCTGCAACGGCTCACCGACCACGGCTTCCCGGTCGACGCCAACACCCTCTATCCGCTGCTGCGCCGCCTGGAGGACCAGGGGCTGCTGACCAGCGAGTGGAACACCGAAGAGAGCCGACCGCGCAAGTTCTACCGGACCAGCGACGAGGGCGAGTCGATGCTGAACCGGCTCCTCGACGACCTCGCCACCGTGCAGACCTCCATCACCGGCCTGATCCAAGGAGTGGACCGATGAACACCCTGACCGACCGCTACCTCGCCGCCACCCTGCGCTCGGTGCCCACCCAGCGCCGCGACGAGATCGCCACGGAGCTGCGTGCCTCCATCGACGACATGATCGAGGGTCGGACCGATGGAGGGCAGGACGCGACCACCGCCGAGCGGGAGGTGCTCACCGAGCTGGGCAACCCGGACGTGCTGGCCGCCCGGTACGCCGACCGCCGGCTGCAGCTCATCGGCCCGACCTACTACCTGCTCTGGCTGCGACTGCTGAAGCTGCTGCTCAGCTTCATCCCGGCGCTCGTCGGCACGATCGTCACAGTGGTCGAGGCGGCCGAAGGAAAGGGATTCGGAGCCATCGGGCCGGGCATCGTCGCGGCCATGCAGGTGGCCGTGCAGATCGCCTTCTGGCTCACCCTGACCTTCGCCATCATCGAGCGCACCCAGACGGCCGTGGACCTGCCGAAGTGGACGGTCGACCAGCTGCCCGACGCACCGGTGCGACGAGGCATCCCCCTCGCCGACACCATCGCATCCGTGATCATGCTGCTGCTGACCATCGCGTACCTGCCGCTTCAGCACTACCACTCCTGGGTGCGCGGCACCGACGGCGAGAACATCGCGGTCCTCGACCCGGCTCTGTGGTCGTTCTGGCTGCCGGCGTTGATCGGGGTGCTGGCGCTCAGCGTGATCTTCGAGATCGTCAAGTACCGGATCGACCGCTGGACCTGGGCCCTGTTCGGCGCGAAGGCGCTGCTCAACCTGGCGTTCGCGGTGCCGCTGGCGTGGCTGGCGCTCTCCGACCGACTGCTCAACCCGGCCCTGGCCGAGCGCCTGAGCTGGGTGGCGGAGGCGGACAACCGGGACTCCCTCGGCCTGGCCATCGCGGTGGGCGCGGCCGCGATCGTGGTCTGGGACCTGGTCGACACAGCCCGGAAGACCCGCCAGCAGACGACCGCGTGAGCGACACCAGAGTAGGCGGCCCGGCGCGTACCCCGCGCCGGGCCGCCGCCCGTCGGCGTGACCGCGCAGGAACCGGCGTGCCCGGTCGGCAAGCCGGGCGGGTGGCGTGGCATCGTTCCGGGATGACCGTGGCACCGCGAGAGGAATGGCGCCGGCCGGGTCCGACCACGGAACAGCGCCGGTTCGACCTGTGGATCGGGCTGGCGGTGACCGGGCTGGCGCTGGTGAGCCTCACCCTGGCCCGCAGCGCCGGGGCGTTCCTGCTGGGCCCACCACCATCCGGGCCGGAACAGCTGTTCTGGACCGTCGCGGTGACGCTACCGCTGATCTGGCGACGACGCTGGCCGCTGGCGACCCTGCTGATCGTCTCGGTGGTGTTCATCGGCGCCCAGGCACGATCGGCCCCGGAGACCCAGTTCTCCGCCTGGGCCCTGTTCTGCGTCATCTACACCGCTGGCGCCTGGGGGCAGGACCATCGGCTGGCCCGCCGGCTGCGGATCGGCGTGATCGTCACCATGTTCACCTGGCTGGGCGTCTATTACGCCGTGACCATCGACCACATCCCCGCTGATTCCTTCGATGACGCGGTTGGGCCGGTGCCACCCGTGCTCGCGGCGATGGTCACCGGGGTGCTGGTCAACGTGCTGACTCTCGGGTTCGCCTACTTCTTCGGTGAGACCGCCTGGGTGGCCGCGCGCCGCGAGCACGAGCTGCGCGCGCAGGCCGAGGATCTGCGCCGGTCGCAGGCCGAGGCCCGGGAGCGGGCGGTACTCGGCGAACGGGTCCGGATCGCCCGGGAGCTGCACGACGTGGTCGCCCACCACGTGTCGGTGATGGGCGTGCAGGCGTCCGCCTGCCGCCGGGTGTTCGACCGCGACCCGGACAAGGCCCGCACCGCACTGAGCGCCATCGAGCAGAGTGCCCGCACCGCCGTCGACGAGCTGCGTCGGATGCTCGGCGTGCTGCGGACCTCCGCCGGCACCGACGCCGCGCCGCCGACAGCCGGCGGCGTCGAGCGGATCGACGAGCTGGTCGCTCGGGCTCGGGCCGCCGGGCTGACGGCCACCCTCGGGGTGTACGGCGACCCGGTCGCGCTGCCCGAATCGGTCTCCCAGACGGCCTACCGGGTGACGCAGGAAGCGGTGACCAACACCCTGAAGCACGCCGAGGCGGCCCTACTGGACGTGCGGGTCAGGTACCTGGCCCGGGAGGTGGAGGTCGACGTGACCGACGACGGGCGGACCAGCGGCCGGGCCAATCCGGCGGGGTTGGGCCTGATCGGGATGCGCGAACGGGTCAGCGCCCACGACGGCGACCTGGAGGTCGGGCCGAGGGCCGGCGGCGGTTGGCGGGTACGCGCCCGCTTCCCCCTCGCGGCGTCGGCGGAGCTTCCGGTGGGCCCGCAGCGGGAATCGGGCGACAGGCACCAGGCGGCGGCCGGCGCGGAGCCTTCGGCATGAGCGCGGCGACCCACCACGCAACCGACACCGGCCCGACGGTCCGGGTGCTGCTCGCCGACGACCAGCATCTCGTCCGTACCGGCTTCCGGGTCATCCTCGAGGTGGAGGACGACATCGAGGTGGTCGGTGAGGCCGCCGACGGCGAGCGGGCCGTCAGCATGACCCGGGCCACCCGCCCCGACGTCGTACTCATGGATGTGGAGATGCCCGGGATGGACGGCCTGGAGGCCACCCGGCAGATCGTCGCCGACGGCCCCGGCGCACCCGCGGTGCTGATCCTCACGACCTTCGACCGCGACGACTACCTGTTCGCCGCGCTACGGGCCGGGGCCAGCGGCTTCCTGCTCAAGAACGGCACGCCGGAGGAGCTGGTCGAGGCGATCCGGGTGCTGGCCAGGGGCGACGGCCTGCTCGCCCCGGAGATCACCCGCCGGGTGATCTCCACCTTCGCCCGACCCGGCGACCCGGCGGGCACCGCCCACCGAGGCCCCGACGCCGACGCCGCGCTGGCCGAGCTGACCCCGCGCGAACGGGAGGTGCTGATGCTGCTCGCCGCCGGGTCGAGCAACGCGGAGATCGCCGCGACCATCCACCTGGGCGAGGCGACGGTGAAGACGCACGTGAGTCGGGTGCTTGCCAAACTCGGCCTGCGCGACCGGGTACAGGCCGTGGTGTTCGCATACGAGAACGGGGTCGTCCGGCCCGGCGGGTGACAGCCGTCCACCGCGAGGTGGACCCGCCCGCTCACCCGGCGGGCGGACGGCGCAGCGGCGTAATCGATCTAGCGTGAGTGCGTGACCAGAACGCTTCGCCTCGACGGCGTCGACCGCAGCTTCGGCGACCGTCAGGTGCTCAGGAACGTGTCCTTCGAGGTGTCCGCCGGCCGGATGACCGGTTTCGTGGGCGCCAACGGCGCCGGCAAGACCACCACCATGCGGATCATCCTGGGCGTCCTCGCCCCCGACGCCGGCGAGGTGAGCTGGGGCGGCACCACGCTGACCCGGCAGGACCGTCGGCGCTTCGGCTACATGCCGGAGGAGCGGGGCCTCTACCCCAAGATGACCACCCGCGAGCAGGTGACCTACCTGGGCCGGCTGCACGGGTTGGACGCCGCCGCGGCACGGCGTTCCACCGACGCGCTGCTGGACCGGGTCGGGCTCGGTGAGCGCGGCGACGACCTGCTGGAGACGCTGTCGCTGGGCAACCAGCAGCGCGCCCAGATCGCCGCCGCGCTGGTGCACGACCCCGAGGTGCTGGTGCTCGACGAACCGTTCTCCGGCCTCGACCCGCTGGCCGTGGAGACCGTCGTGGCCGTGCTGCGGGAGCGTGCCTCGGCCGGCGCGCCGGTGCTGTTCTCCAGTCACCAGCTCGACGTCGTGGAGCGCCTCTGCGACGACCTGGTGATCATCGGGGACGGGGTGATCCGGGCCGCCGGCAGCCGGCAGCAGTTGCGCGACTCGTACACAGTGCCCCGTTTCGAGCTGGTCGTGGAGCACGACGCCGGCTGGGTACGCGACCACCCCGCTGTGACAGTGGTCGAGCTGGACGGCGCTCGCGTGGTCTTCGACCTGCCGGCCGGCACCGACGAACAGCCCGTGCTGCAGGCGGCCCTCGCGCGCGGCCCGGTCCGCGCCTTCCGCCCGGTCAGCCCCTCGCTCACCGAGATCTTCCGAGAGGTCACCCAGTGAACGTCACCCAGGCCACCCGGCTGGTCGCCGAACGCGAGATCCGGGTCAAGCTCCGCGACCGTACCTTCCTGTTCGGCACGCTGTTCTTCCTGCTGATCGCCGCGGCGGGCACCATCCTGCCGCCGCTGTTCTCCGGCGGGCCGTCCACTGTGGCGGCCACCGAGAGCGTGGCCGCGCCACTGCGCGCCGCCGGGCTGGAGGTCCGGGTCGTCGCCGACGACCGGGCCGCCGAGCAGGCCGTCCGCGACGACGACGTGGACGCCGCTGTGGTCGCCGGACCGGCCGTCCTCGCGATGGATGACGCCCCCGACGACGTGGTGAAGGCCCTGAGCACCCAGCCGACCGTCCGCCTGCTCGACCCGGACGCGGTCGACCCGGTGGTGGCGTTCCTGGTGCCGTTCGTCTTCGCGTTCGTCTTCTTCCTCACCTCGCAGACGTTCGGTGTGCAGATCGCGCAGAGCGTCATCGAGGAGAAGCAGACCCGGATCGTGGAGATCCTGGTCGCCGCCGTGCCGGTGCGGGCCCTGCTGGCCGGGAAAGTGGTGGCGGGCGCCATCCTGGCGTTCGCGCAGATCGCGTTGATCGCGGTGGTGGCGGTGATCGGGCTGCAGATGGGCGACAGCGGCGGGCTGCTCACCCTGCTCGCCCCGGCGATCGGCTGGTTCGTGCCGTTCTTCCTGGTCGGTTTCGTGCTGCTCGCCGCCATGTGGGCGGCGGCCGGCGCGCTGGCCAACCGGCAGGAGGACATCGCCGCCGTGTCGACGCCCGTGCAGCTCGCCGTCATGCTGCCGTTCTTCGCGGTGATCTTCCTGAACGACAACGCCACCGCGATGCGAGTGCTGTCCTACCTGCCGTTCTCGTCGCCCACGGCCATGCCGTTGCGGCTGTTCACCGGCGACGCGGCGCCGTGGGAGCCGATCGTCTCGCTGGTCATCCTGCTGCTCGCCGCCGGCGCGTTCCTCCTCGCCGGGGCCCGGGTGTACGAGGGGTCGCTCCTGCGCACCAACGGCCGGACCTCGCTGCGTACCGCCTGGCGGGAGCGGGAGACGATCGGCTGAGCCGACGGTTCGCCCGTGCGGGCGTCGGTGTCCTGATCGGATGCCGGCGCCCGTTGCCGTACGGCACCGTTCCGCGCGTTGTTCGGTGGCTGCGAACAGCGCGAACGCTCCTACGGTGAGCCGATCCTCACGGCAACGACCTGGTCGTCGCCGGTCCCCGGACCGGAAAGGCTCTCGATGTCCCCACCGATCGACGCGCGGAAACTCCGAGGTCTGCTCAGCGTGGTGCTCGCGGTCGCCCTCGCCGGCACCCTCACGGCCCTCGTCCGCCCCACGCCGGCCGCCGCCGCCCCGGGCGACCTCATCCTCAACGGCACATTCGACAACGGCAGCACCCAGCCCTGGTGGACCCGGCTCGCCTCGACCAGCACGACGGTCAACGCCGGGCAACTGCGCGTCCGCACCAGCGCGACGGTCGGCAAACCCGTCTGGGAGGACCTGGTCGGCCACTTCGAGTTCGGCGTGACGGCCGCGCAGCCGTACCGGTTGCAGTTCGACGCCTCCGCCGACGTCAGCCGACCCGTGCGCGTCTCGGTCTCCCGTGCCGACACGCCCTTCACCTCCGCCGTCGACCAGAGCGTCACGCTCACGCCCACGACGCGCCGGTTCACCTTCGACTTCGCGTCCCCGTTCGCAGACCCGAAGGCGGTGCTGCTGTTCCACTTCGGCGGCCAGGCCGCCTCGACGGTCCGGTTGGACAACATCTCGCTCACCCCGCTGGCCGTGAACCCGGCCACCGACCCGATCCTGTACTGGAACGGCGTCCTGTTGAGCACGTACAAGGCGCTGGACCTGCCGCCCACCTCCTCCTCGCGGGAGGCCGCGATCCTGCACGCGGCGATGCACGACGCCGCCGTCTCGGTCACCGGTGTCGGAAGTCCCTACCGGGTACGGGTTCCGGTCAGTTACCCGGGCACCATGGACAACGTCGTCGCACCGTCACTGCACGCGGCCATCGACCGTGCCGCGTACGACGTGCTGAGCGCCCTCTACGGCGGCCAGGGCCAGTCCTACTCCCAGGCCCTCGCCGGCGCTGTCGCCCTCCGGCCCTCCGGGGTGAACGCCGCCGAGGTCGCCCGCGGTGACACCGTCGGCGCGGCGGCGGCAGCCGCCAACCTCCAGGCCCGCGCCAACGACGGCTCCGGCAACAACACCCCGTACCAACTGGACGGCGTGCCCGGGTCGTGGCGGCCGACGAACGGCAAGGCGGCGATCAGCCCGAACTGGGGACTGGTCACCCCGTTCGCGCTCACCTCCGGCCGGCAGTTCCGGCCCGGTCTACCGGCCGGCGCCACCGGCTATGCCGACCTGCTCAACAAGCAGGAGTACCGCACCCAGGTGCAGGAGATCCGCGACTACGGCGGTCGGACGTCGTCGCTGCGGACCGCCGAGCAGACGCAGATCGCGTTCTTCTGGGCCAACGACCTCGGGGGCACGTACAAGCCGCCGGGTCAACTCTTCGCGCACACCCGGATCGTGTCGGAGCAGCGTCAGCTCGGCATCCTGGCCAACGCCCGGCTCTTCGGGCTTGTCGCCCTCTCCCTCGCCGACGCCGCCATCGCCGCCTGGGACGCGAAGTACCAGACGCCCATCGACCTGTGGCGGCCGGTGAGCGCCATCGAGGCGACGGAGGGCCCCGGTTGGCAGCCGCTGTCGAAAAACCGCGCGGGGGAGCCGTACACGCCGGCATTCCCGGCCTACATCTCCGGGCACGCCACCTTCGCTGGGGCCTGGTCGGCGGTGATGAAGGGCTTCTTCGGCACCGATGCGATCGCCTTCGACGCCACCACTGACGATCCGCACGCCGTGGGCGTGGTCCGGCACATGACCGGCTTCGACAAGGCCGCCGAGGAGAACGCGATGAGCCGGATCTACCTCGGCGTGCACTACCGGTTCGACGCGGACGCCGGGCTCGCCACCGGACGGTCCGTGGGCGCGTACGTGGTCGCCAACCGGCTGCGGCCGTGAGTGGTCAGACGGAATAACGGGGGGATGCTCCCCGTCCGGTTCGTGGACCGGGCGGGGAGCATCATTACGCGTGACCGCTACGCCGCGCACTTCCAGTGGCCGAAGTCGCCGGTACGGGACCAGACCTCCCGTGCCGTCCCGATGTTCCAGGCCGGATCCAGCACCGTCCGGCGGTCGACGCCGAACCGGGACACCTCCGTGTCGCTGAACTGGAACAACCCCCAGCGTCGCGACCCGTCCTCGACCATCTCCACCCGGTACGGGTCCAGTCCGGACAGGCAGTGCGCCACCTGCACCGCTCCGGTCGGGTCCTCCGGGAACATCCATCGCAGGTGCTTGCGGATCCGGTCCTCCGTCCAGGCGGCGGGCACCCTCCGAGGACCCGCCAACTCGTCGAACAACCGCTCGTCCACGGTGCCACTGACCGGCAGGTCACCAAACGCCTGGAACACCATCACCCGGCTGGTGGTGTCCGGGCCGAACCAACCGTCGACAGGCACGGTGAGTCCGTCGGCCACCAGGTTCTCCTGGAGGGTCAGCACGCAGGGGCCGTACATGCCCTGGCGCAGCACCGCCGGGCAGCCAGCGGTCGGCGAGCTGTCCGCTGTGGGAGTGGGGTGGGGTGGCAGCGCCCCGGACGCCCCGACCGTCAGGACGCCGAGCATCGCCAGCAACGCCAGCCGGAGCCAGCGACGGGCCGGCCAGGGCGCCTCGGGTCGCGTCGGCACCACGCCGACGCTCGGGCGGACGGTCGCCGGAATGATCGTGGACGGGGCGGCAGGGGGCCGTACCGCACCGCTCTCCCTTCGACCCTGCTCGCCGAGGCGGACCTCGAGGTCCCGCCGTGTCTCCAACCACCGCTCGACCTCGACCGCAGGGGTGTCGCAGGCGGCCAGCAGCGCGATGACTGTGCGCTCCCGGGGCAGCGTCGTCCGCCCCAGCATCGTCGCGAGGGTGCTCGGCGGCAGCCAGTGTCCGGCCGCCGAGGCGCGCCGAGCAAGCTCCCGATAGGTCAGGCCGGACCGCCACCGCACGTCCCTGAGCGACGATACGTACTCCCCCGCCGTGGCCGGCTGCGGCACCGGATCCCGGGCAGCGTCATCCATCGAATCTCCCCGTGTCGTTGAGGTGGTCGAGCCCGGACCATTGCCGGCGCGAGCCCGCGGCCGCCACCTGTCAGCGGCGCGGCCATCGAGAAAAGACGCTAGATAAGCCGGTGGGCGAGGACAATGCCCTGGTCGCCGCGCTGCGCTGTCCGGGCAGCTCACGGGCCCATGTCCGGATCTTGTCCGACCATCTCGGACAGTCACCGGGACCCGGTTTGCCCGCGCGTCCACGGTGTCTGCAGAATCGTGCGATGACCACGGGGGAGCTACGCCCGGACGACGCGTCCGACCCGGCCGAGTTCGTCGAGATGCTGCGCCAGCTCAAGGACCGGTCGGGGCTGACATACCGGCAACTGGAGCAGCGCGCCGCGTCGACGGGTGACGTGCTGGCCCGTAGCACCGCCGCCGACATCCTGCGCCGGTCCAGCCTGCCGCGCCCCGAGGTGGTGGCCGCGTTCGTGCGGGCCTGCGGTGCGGAAGATCAGGTCGAGACGTGGCTACGGGCTCGGCACCGCCTCGCGGCAGGTCAGTTCGCCCCGCCGTCGCCGGCAGCGGACCTGCCGCCGGTCGACGCGGTCACGACCGTGGCCCCGGAACGCGCCGGCCCGGCCCGCCCACGCTGGTTCGCCCGGCCCGCGCCGCTGGCGCTCCTCGTCGTCGCCGCCCTGCTGGCCGCGCTCGGCGTGGGCTTCTGGATCGAGCGGCGCGACGATGAGCAGGGGAAGGCCGCGCAACTCACCGATCCGACCGCCTCGGCGAGTGGCGGCGCCCGTGCGCCGAGCGCGGGACGCAGCCAGATCCGCCCTGTCGGCAACCCGCACCTCTGCCTCACCGAGGGCCGCGATCGCACCGGCCAGTACACCAAGGAGATAGCGGTCCAGCGTCCCTGCGCGGAGGCCACCCCGCCGGACACCGCGTTGGTACCGGTGGCCGACGGTATGTACTTCATTCAGTGGGTCCACCCGGTGCACGGAAAGGGCTGCCTCACCGTCCGCGAGGAGGACCCCGGCCGAAACCTGCTCGAACCCTGGAACGAGAAGGATTGCAGCGCCAGCAGGTCGAAGCAGGTGTTCCGCTTCGAACCGACCGGAGCGGCGCCCGACGCGTACCGCATCCGGCCCGACCGCAGCGAGCTGTGCGTCGGCCTGCGCGACGACGACGGCGACGTGTCGGCCGCGGCGCTTGTCGAGCCGTGCACCGGCGGCCCGGATCAGGTGTTCCTGGTCAACGCGCTGCCGGGGAACTGACGACGCCGCCGCTCAGCGGGCGGGTGGCACCCGGTCCCAGCCGGCGGGCAGCGGGGTCGCCGTCCAGGCGGGGTCGGGCTGCCAGGTGGCCCACGCCGGGTCCCACCAATGCTCGCCCTCGTCGAGCAGGGCGGCGATCCGGTCGCCCTCGGCCTGGATGGCGTCGGCCATGCCCGGGTAGCGCCCCTCGACGAGGCGCTGGGCGAACATCTCGACGTCCTTCCAGACGTACCGGTCGGCGTCCGCGGCCCACCACAGGTCCAGTTCGTGGTCCAGGGTGTCCACCCCGATCGGCGTACGCCGCACCGGGTCCTGGAGGTTGAAGTACCAGCCGGCGAAGTCGCGCCCCGGCCCCGTCCAGAACACGTCGATCGAGTGCGCCTCACCGGGGCGTTGCAGCATCAGCTTGCCGTGCCCCGACCAGGAACGGTGCCCGGCAGCCTCCCACGGGTGCCGCCCGCACGGGAAGACGCCGGTCTCCGGGAAGCCGAACTCGGCCCCTGGTGGGAGGTAGAGGGCGAGCAGGTCGGGCGAATCCTCGACACAGATCGTCGGGCAGCCGAACCAGACCTCGTCGCGCAACACCTCACGCCGCACGACGGTGTCGCCGGTAGAGAACCGCTCCACCACGACCCCAACACCTCCTCGCTCGCCACCCGAAGCGCAACCCTGCCGCGATCTTGCACTTTCTGTTGACAATATGCCGGTGTATGGCCCGGTCTGTCGGGACAGAAAGTGCAAGATCGCGGCGAGGTGGGGATGGGTCGGGTCAGGCGTCGACTGCCGCCATCACGTCGTCGGAGATGTCGAAGTTGGCGTAGACGTTCTGCACGTCGTCGCAGTCTTCCAGGACGTCGATCAGCTTGAAGATCTTGCGCGCGCCCTCTTCGTCCAGTGGCACGTTGACGCTCGGGATCAGGGAGGACTCGGCCGACTCGTACTCGATGCCGGCGTCCTGCAGCGCCGTCCGCACCGGGATCAGGTCGGTCGGCTCGGAGACCACCTCGTACGCCTCGCCGATGTCGTTGACCTCTTCGGCGCCGGCGTCCAGGACGGCAAGCATCACGTCGTCCTCGCTGGCGCCCTCCTTGGGGACGATCACCACGCCCTTGCGGGAGAACATGTACGACACCGATCCGGCGTCGGCGAGCGAGCCGCCGTTGCGGGTCAGCGCGGTCCGTACCTCGGTCGCCGCGCGGTTGCGGTTGTCCGTGAGGCACTCGATGAGCATGGCCACGCCGCTCGGGCCGTACCCCTCATACATGATCGTCTGCCAGTCGGCGCCGCCGGCCTCCAGGCCGGAGCCGCGCTTGACGGCGCGATCGATGTTGTCGTTCGGCACCGAGCTCTTCTTCGCCTTCTGGATGGCGTCGAAGAGCGTCGGGTTGCCGGACGGGTCACCGCCGCCGGTCCGCGCAGCCACCTCGACGTTCTTGATCAGCTTGGCGAACATCTTGCCGCGCTTGGCGTCGATGACGGCCTTCTTGTGCTTGGTCGTCGCCCACTTTGAGTGGCCGGACATCTTCTACCTCCGTTGCTACCCGCCGTCTGCATCGACCGCACCGCTCACGCCCCGCTCCCGCCGGCGCACGCGGAGGTGCCGGTCAGCCCTGGTGGAAGCCGTGGCGGGCAGATGGCCCTGCCGAATCTCCGCAATCCTACCGACGTACCCCGGGTCGCTGTCATGCACCGCGCGCGGCGGGGCCGCCCGGTCCCCACGGACCAGGGCAGACGGGACATAAAACCCCGGGCCCGGCCACGGCAGCGGCGAGCATCATGGACAGCCCGCCGCGGTCGCCCGCTCATCAGGACGCGGCGCGGACCAGGTCCACGAAGTACGCGTGCACCCGCAGGTCACCGGTCAGCTCCGGGTGGAACGAGGTGGCCACCAGGTTGCCCTGTCGGACCGCCACGATCCGGTCGACGGCCGGACCGTCGGACACCACCCCGATGACCTGGACACCGGCACCGACCCGCTCGACCCACGGCGCGCGGATGAACACCGCGTGGAACGGCTCGCCCGGCACCCCGGCGACGGTCACCGGCGCCTCGAACGAGTCGACCTGCCGGCCGAACGCGTTGCGCCGGACGGTCATGTCGATGCCGGAGAAACCCCGCTGATCGGGTCGGCCGTCGAGCACCTCGGTCGCCAGCATGATCATGCCGGCGCAGGAGCCGTAGACCGGCATGCCGTCGGCGATCCGCTTGTCGATCGGCTCGCGCATCTCGAAGATGTCGGCGAGCTTGCTCATGGTGGTGGACTCGCCGCCGGGGATGACCAGGCCGTCGACCGCGTCCAGCTCCGCCGGACGGCGGACCGGGCGGGCGTCCGCGCCCGCCGCGGCCAGCGCCGCCACGTGCTCGCGGACGTCGCCCTGGAGCGCGAGCACACCGATCACGGGTGCCGTCACCGTCGCACCGTTCCTCTCCCCGTCACGCTGCCCCTCCCCGTCACGCTGCCCGGACGACCGTCACCAACCGCGCTCGGCCAGGCGGTGCGGCTGCGGGATCTCGTCGACGTTGATGCCGACCATCGCCTCGCCGAGACCCCGGGAGACCTTGGCCAGCACGTCCGGGTCGTCGTGGAAGGTGGTCGCCTTGACGATCGCGGCAGCCCGCTGAGCCGGGTTTCCCGCCTTGAAGATGCCGGAACCGACAAAGACGCCCTCCGCGCCGAGCTGCATCATCATCGCCGCGTCGGCCGGAGTGGCGATCCCGCCTGCGGTGAACAGCACCACCGGCAGCTTGCCGCTCTCGGCGACCTCCTTGACCAGCTCGTACGGGGCCTGCAGCTCCTTGGCCGCGACGTACAGCTCGTCGGCCGGCAGCGAGGAGAGCCGGCTGATCTCCTGGCGGATCTTTCGCATGTGCGTGGTGGCGTTGGAGACGTCACCGGTGCCCGCCTCGCCCTTGGAGCGGATCATCGCCGCGCCCTCGGTGATCCGGCGCAGCGCCTCGCCCAGGTTCGTCGCGCCACAGACGAAGGGCACGGTGAACGCCCACTTGTCGATGTGGTTCGCGTAGTCGGCGGGGGTCAGCACCTCGGACTCGTCGACGTAGTCCACGCCGAGCGACTGGAGGATCCGCGCCTCCACGAAGTGGCCGATGCGGGCCTTGGCCATCACCGGGATGGAGACGGCCTCGATGATTCCGTCGATCATGTCGGGGTCGCTCATCCGGGACACCCCGCCCTGCGCGCGGATGTCGGCGGGCACCCGCTCCAGGGCCATCACGGCGACGGCGCCGGCGTCCTCGGCGATCTTGGCCTGCTCGGCGTTGACGACATCCATGATCACGCCGCCCTTGAGCATCTCGGCCATGCCACGCTTCACGCGGGCGGTGCCGACGACGGGGGCGGTACCGGTGTTCGAGACGGTGTTTTCGGGCACGGGTCATCGCTCCTTGGTCGTGCTCTGGGGGTGGCAGCGAAAATGCTACGCGCGGTGCAACGCCGTACCGACAGCCAATCAGACCCCCGGTGGCCTGCACTGTGGCCCTGGTCACCGGGCTGCCGGTGCCGGTCCGGGGGCAGGCGGCGGCCGTCGGAGATCAGGCGGCGGGGACGTCCGCCGGCACGACGAGGGTCGGATCGTCGATGTCGAAGTAGCGCGGCCACTGCCGGCCCCGCCCCATCCGCAACAGGCGCACCAGCGGCCGGCTGCGCGCCGAGCGGGCGTCCCGGACCAGGTCGGTGTGCACCTGCCGGGACAACGCGAGCCGACGACTGGCGGCGATGACCGCCGCGCAGTCCGGGTCGCCCGGGTCCAACTGGACGCCGCGCAACTGCCGGGTGAGGTCGTTCTCGGCCGCCTCCCGCTCGTCCGGGCTGGCGTCCAGGGCGATCCGGGCCGCCGCGTACAGCTCGACGCCGAAACGCCGCTCAGCCAGGACCGCGGCTGCCGCCGCGCGGCGCAGCAGGTGGGCGTCGAGGGCCCGGGCCGCCAGCTCCGCGCGGCCCTGCAGCCGCTCGACCCGGCCGGCGGTCCAGATGAGGTACGCCGCGACCAGCCCCACGACCACGCTCGCGGCCACCACCCACCACATGTGCGGCATCGTAGTGCTGCTCCGTTTCGTCCGATTGGGCGCGGCCGGACCGGTTCCGCCGGTCACCGCCGCACCATCCGTCACACCGGCTCAGCTCAGCCCCACCCATTCCTGGTCGATGACCCGCCCGTCGGTTGCCTCGATCGCGGCTGCGTATACCTCCAGAACACGGCGAGCAACCACCGGCCAGTCGAAATTCGCGACCACCTGATCGCCGCAGGCACTCAGCGTGGCCCGCCCGGCCGGGTCGTCCAGCAGCTCGCTCAGCACGTCACGCAGCCCCACCGGGTCGCCCGTGGGAAAGAGCCGACCGGCCCGCCCGCCGTCGAGCACCCGGCGGAACGCGTCGAGGTCACTGGCGACCACGGTCGTACCCGCCGCCAGGGCCTCGGTGAGGATCATGCCGAACGACTCGCCGCCGGTGTTCGGTGCGACGTAGAGGTGCACACTGCGCAGCATTCGCGCCTTGTCCGCTTCGCTGACCAGGCCGAGGAACGTGATCCGCTCGTGCAGTTCGGCAGGAAACTGGTCATACAGGTCGTCGGGGTCACCCGGGCCGGCGACGAGCAGCCGCAGCCCGGGTCGGGTGGCGGCCAACGCCACGAACGCGTCGCGCAGCACCGGGAAACCCTTGCGAGCCTCGGTGAACCGGCCCAGGAAGCCGAGCGTGCCACCGGTGCCGGCCGCGCACTCCCCCGGCCAGCCCGGCAACGGCTCGGCGTCGGCGAACTTGGCCACCGCCACCCCGTTGGGGATCTCCACCGCGCCGCCGTCCATGTGCTCGACCTGCACCTTGCGGGCCAGCGCGCTCACCGCGATCCGGGCCGTGATCCGCTCCAACACGATCTGGAGCACCCCCTGCGCGGCGGCGAGGACCCGCGAACGGGTCATCGCGGTGTGGAACGTGGCCACCACCGGGCCGCGGGCGGAGAGCACGGCCAGCAGCGACAGACTCAGCGTGAGCGGCTCGTGCACGTGCAGCACGTCGAAGTCACCGTTGGTGATCCACCGCCGCACCCGGGCGGTCGACACCGGGCCGAACGCGATCCGGGCCACCGACCCGTTGTACGGCAGCGGCACGGCCCGCCCGGCGGACACCACGTACTCCGGCAACGGCGAATCCTCGTCGGCCGGGGCGAGCACGCTGACCTCGTGACCGAGCGTGATCAGCGCCTCGGCCAGGTCCATGACGTGGTTCTGCACCCCACCGGGCACGTCGAAGGAGTACGGGCACACGATGCCGATCCGCATGTGTCAGCCCACCTCCTCAGGCCTGGCCGGGGGCCGACGAGGGCAGCGCCGCGCCCTCCCCCGCCCTCCCCTGGTCCAGCCACATCCGCTGCAACATGTGCCAGTCTTCCGGATGCCGGGCGATACCCGCCGCCAGACGGTCGGCGATCAGCTGGGTCAGCGAACGGACCCGCTGGTCCAGGGGGCCAATCTCGGGCCCCGGCACCGGCAGCGGGCCAGCGAGCGACGCACACGCGGCGTCCGGTTCGTACCACATCGAGGCCACGTAGAGCGGCGCACCCGTGTGCAGCGCGAGCAGCGCCGGCCCGGCCGGCATCCGGGTCTTCGCACCGAAGAAGTCCACCTCCACCCCGCGGGCGGAGAGGTCACGGTCGGCCAGCAACGGCACCACCGCGCCGGCACGGACCCGGTCCAGCAGCACGTCGAACGCCGGGCGCGACCCCCCGCGAGTCGGCAGGATCTCCATCCCCAGGCCCTCCCGGAAGGCCAGGAAACGCTTGTACACGCCGTCCGGCAGCCGCTCCGCGACAGTGGTGATCGGCCAGCCGCTGGCCGCCACCCAGGCGCCAGCGGCGTCCCAGTTGCCTGCGTGCGGCAGCGCCACCACCGCGCCCCGGCCGGCCGCCACGTCGGCGGCGAGCAACTCCGCGCCGTCGAGCCGGAACCCGGACAGGATCTGCGACCGGCTCAGGGCGGGCAGCCGGAACGCCTCCATCCAGTACCGGGCGTACGAGCGCAGCCCGCGCTTGACGAGATCGTCCAACTCGGCGTCGGGTAGCTCCGGGCCGACCACCCGGCGCAGGTTCGCGCGCAGTCGGGCCGTACCCCCGCCGCCGGCGCGGTGGGCGCGGTCCGCGCCCGCCTGGAACGCCGCCGCCACCAACGGCCGGGGTAGCGCGCGGACCACCCGCCACCCGGCGACGAAGCCCAGCTCGGTGAGGTTCACGCGGCTCGGCCGCCGGTCGTCCGACGCCTGGTCGCCGGCACGCCACTCACGCCTGGCCGTCCGGCTGGAGCTGCTGGGCCTGGCGGTAGACGTGCGTCATCCGCTGCCCCACCGTGAAGATCGACACGGCGGCCAGCAGCCAGAGCGCGATCTCGAGGGCCGGATCGACACCGACACCGGTGAGGATTCCGCCGACCCCGACGATCAGCAGCCGCTCGGTGCGTTCGGCGATGCCCACGTTGCAGGTCATGCCCAGCCCCTCGGCGCGGGCCTTCACGTAGGAGACCAGGCTGCCGGCGGCAAGGCAGACCAACGCGGCGGCCACCCCGGAATGGTTGCCCTCCGTGGCCAGCCAGTACGCGACAGCGCCGAAGACGGCGCTGTCGGCGACCCGGTCCATGCTTGAGTCGAGGAACGCGCCGAACTTGGTGGAGCCACCGCTCATCCGGGCCATCGTCCCGTCGAGCAGGTCGGTGAGCGCGAACAGGGTGACGATCAACGCGCCCGCGACCAGGTGGCCGCGAGCACCGAAGCCGAGCGCGCCGACGAGCACACCAACGGTGCCCGCGACGGTGACGGCATTGGGGGTGACGCCCGCGCGCAGCAGGGCGCGGGCAATCGGCTCGACGACGCGGGTCATCCCCGCGCGGGCCGACACTTGGAAGATCTTCGCCATGGCGGTCCCCACGATAACGGTCCGCCCAGCTCCGGCGATACGGACGGTCCCGCCGACCCGCCCGGGGGAGGCTTGTGCCTACCCGGCAACGGGTGTGAGATCGAGCCGGGAGGTGAGCCAGCTCACCCGTCCGCCCGTCCCGTTCCCGCTGTGCAGCAGACCACCGGAGGATATCGCCGCGCACTCGCCCCGGGCCGCTTCCCGTCGCGCGGCGGTCGCCACCACCACCGGCTGAGGGAGGTGCGCCCCATGGCGCATAAGAGTCAAGAGAAGGGTTCCACCGGCGGCACGCCGGTGGTGACCGAGCCCGAGCGGGTTCGCAACGTGGTGCTCGTCGGGCACTCCGGGTCGGGCAAGACCACCCTGGTCGAGGCCCTGCTCGCGGCGACCGGCACGATCAGCCGCGCCGGCACGGTCGTCGACGGCACCACGGTCGGCGACCACGACCCGGCTGCCGTACGCCAGCAGCGCTCGGTGAGCCTGTCCTGCGCGCCGCTGCTGCACAACGGCATCAAGGTCAACCTGCTGGACACCCCCGGGTACGCCGACTTCGTCGGCGAGCTGCGCGCCGGGCTGCGGGCCGCCGACGCCGCGCTCTTCGTGGTCTCCGCGGCGGGCGGCATGGACGCGGCCACCGTCGCGCTGTGGGAGGAGTGCGCCGCGGTCGACATGCCCCGCGCGGTCGCGGTGGCCCGACTGGACCAGCCCCGCGCCGACGTCGACGAGACGGTGGCGCTCTGCCAGCGCCTCTTCGGCGACAACGTGATGCCGCTCTACCTGCCGATGCTCGGCGACGACGGGGTGTCCACCGAGGGTCTGCTCGGCCTGATCACCCGCCGGGTCTTCGACTACAGCGCCGGGCTGCCCGCCGACGTCCGCGACCCGGACCCGGAGCACCAGCGGGCCATCGACGAGTCCCGCGACGAGCTGATCGAGGGGATCATCGCCGAGAGCGAGGACGAGACCCTCATGGACCGCTACCTCGACGGCGAGGAGATCACCGACGAGGTGCTCATCGACGACCTGGAGAAGGCGGTCGCCCGGGGCCACTTCTACCCGGTGGTGCCGGTCTGCGCCCAGACCGGTGTCGGGCTGGACGTCCTGCTGGAGGTGCTGACCGCCGCGTTCCCGTCGCCGCTGGAGCACGAGCTGCCGGCGGTGACCGGCGTGGACGGCTCGCCCCGTCCGCCGTTGAGCTGCGACCCGGCCGGGCCGCTCGTCGCCGAGGTCGTCAAGACCACCGTCGACCGCCACGTCGGTCGGGTCTCGCTGGTCCGGGTCTTCTCCGGCACGCTGCGCCCCGACCAGACCGTGCACGTCTCCGGGCACGGCATGGCCGAACGCGGGCACCCCGACCACGACGCCGACGAACGGGTCGGGCACATCTACACCCCGCTCGGCGCAACCCTTCGTGAGGTGTCGCTCTGCGTGGCCGGCGACATCTGCGCGATCACCAAGTCGGGCAGCGCCGAGACCGGCGACACCATCTCGACCAGGGACGACCCACTGCTGATCGCCCCCTGGGAGATGCCGGAACCGCTGCTGCCGGTGGCGATCGTCGCCCGCAGCCGCGCCGACGAGGACGCCCTGGCCCGCAACCTCGCCCGCCTGGTCGCCGGCGACCCCACGCTGCGGCTTGAGCGCAACCCGGAGACCCACCAACTGGTGCTCTGGTGCATGGGCGAGGCGCACGCCGACGTGGTGCTCGACCGGCTGCGCGCCGGCGGCGTCGAGCTGGACACCGAGCCGGTCAAGGTGTCACTGCGCGAGACGCTGACAGTGCCCGCGAAGGGGCACGGCCGCCACGTCAAGCAGTCCGGCGGCCACGGCCAGTACGCGGTCTGCGACATCGAGGTCGAGCCGCTGCCCCGCGGCAGTGGCTTCGAGTTCGTCGACCGGGTGGTCGGCGGCGCGGTGCCGCACAACTACATCCCGTCGGTGGAGAAGGGCGTCCGCGCCCAACTGGAGCGCGGGCTGGTCGCCGGCCACCCGGTGGTGGACCTGCGGGTGACCCTGGTCGACGGCAAGTCGCACAGCGTCGACTCCTCCGACGCGGCCTTCCAGACCGCCGGCGCGCTGGCGCTGCGCGACGCCGCCGAGCGTGGCCAGCCGGCCCTCCTGGAGCCGATCGACGAGGTCACCATCCGGATTCCGGACGGCTCGGTCGGCACGGTGATGGGCGACCTGTCCGGCCGACGCGGCCGGGTGCTCGGCACCGAACCGGACCCGGACACCGAGGGCCGCACCCTCGTCCGCGCCGAGGTGCCGGCCACCGAACTGCTTCGGTACGCCGTCGAGCTGCGCTCCATGACGGCCGGCACCGGCACCTTCCGCCGCCACTTCGTCCGCCACGACCCCATGCCCGCCCACCTGGCCGACCAGACCCGCAAAGAACAACTCCCCTAACCCGCCCCGCCGGGTGGGTTACGGGTGGACTGTGGGGCGGGTGGGTGAGGGCCGGTGGGGACGGTCGGCGTCGCGGAGGGCTGCGGTGCGGACAGCGGCCAGCTGACGCTCCACCTCGACGAACTGGTCCGCCGGCAGCGGGCCCAGGCGCAGCGCGGCGGCGTTCTCCTCGACCTGGGCGACCGTACGGCAGCCCGGGATCGGGATGGTGCGACCGCTGCGCGCCCAGATCCAGCCCAACGCGCCCTGGGCCAGGGTGCGCCCGTCGGCGGTGAGCGCGGCACGGACCGCGCCGACCCGGCGCAGCCACTCCGGGGCCGGCCGGCCACCCCGGAACCACTCCAGCCAGCCCGGGGCCAGCCCGCGTACGTCGTCGCGGGGCAGTGTCGACCCGGCCGAGTACTTGCCGGTGAGCAGCCCCATCCCGAGTGGACCCCGGTTGACGCTGGCCAGGTCGTACTTGTCGCAGACGGCGAGCAGTTCGGGGGTGTCGCGCAGCACCGACAGCGTGTGCTGCACAGCGGTGGCACCGGCCGCGGCGTGCCCGAACGCGGCGGCCCGGTCGGGGCGGTCGGTGCTCCACCCGTACGCGCGGATCAGGCCCTCAGCCATCAGGTCCTCGCAGGTCCCGATCAGCGCCTGCGCCCTCGGCACCGGCAGGTCGGCCAGGTGCAGCTGGTAGAGGTCGATCCGGTCGGTGTCCAACCGGCGCAGCGAGGCGGTCACGGCACTGCGCAGGTACGCGGGCGACGCGTCCTCGCCGGTGGCCTGCCGGGCGGCCTCGTCGAAGGTGTAACCCCACTTGGTGGCGATCACGGCGTCGTCGCGGCGACCGGCGAGCGCGCGACCGAGCACCCGTTCACCGTGCCCGGCCCCGTACGTGTCGGCGGTGTCGAAGAGGGTGATGCCCACCTCGAGCGCCCGGCGTACCGCCCGCACCGACTCGTCGTCGTCGACCGCGCCCCAGCCCAGCGGCTGGGTGCCCTCCGCCCAGGGCCCGCCGATCGCCCAGCACCCCATGCCGAGGGCGCTGACCTCGATGCCGCTGCGCCCCAACAACCGTGTCGTGACTGCCATCGGCCGATCGTGCCACCTCCGGTGGGCCGGGCGTAGCAGATCCGACGGGCGGACACGCGGGTGCACGAGACGGTCACCGTGCGGCATGATCAACGCCATGCGACGGCTCGGTGTGGACATCGGCGGAGTGCTCATCGAGCCGGCCGACGACGATGCGGACACATCGTTCTTCGGCGCGCACTACCTGCGTACCCCGGCCGTCGTCGGGGCGTTCGACGCGCTCGCGGCGGTCGGCCCGGCGTTCGACGAGGTGCATCTGGTGTCCAAGTGCGGTGAGGCCACCGAGCGGCGTACCCGGGAGTGGTTGGCCCACCACGACTTTCCGACGCGCACCGGCATCCCGGTCGAGCGGGTGCACTTCTGCCGCACCCGACCGGACAAGGCGCCGATCGCTCGACGCCTCGGCCTGACCCACTTCGTGGACGACAAGCTCGAGGTGCTCGGCTATCTCGAATCGGTGCCGTACCGCTTCCTGTTCCGGCCCCGCCGTGCCGAGGTCGCCGCACACGCCGCGCTGCTGCCCCGCGTACACCGGGTGGAGAGCTGGTCGGAGCTGAGCCCGCTGCTGCGCGCCGACTAGCCGGACCGGTGCGGACGCCGCCCCGCCGGCGCGGCGCGGCCGGCGGCGGTCAGGACGGCCAGGCGCGGACGAACAGGTCGCGGGTGTCGCCCAGCAGCTGCGGCAGGACCTTGGTGCGGCCGATCACCGGCATGAAGTTCGCGTCGCCACCCCAGCGCGGCACCACGTGCTGGTGCAGGTGCGCGGCGATGCCGGCGCCGGCCACCCCACCCTGGTTCATGCCCAGGTTGAAGCCGTGGGCGTTGCTGACCTTGCGGACCACCCGCATCGCGGTCTGGGTGTACGACGCCAGCTCGGTGGTCTCCGGCACGTCCAGGTCGGTGTAGTCGGCGACGTGCCGGTAGGGGCAGACCAGCAGGTGCCCCGGGTTGTACGGGTAGAGGTTGAGCACCACGAACACGTGCTCGCCACGGGCCACCACCAGGCTCTCCTCCGGGGGCAGCTTGGGCCCTCGGCAGAAGGGACAGCCGGTGGGCTTCTCGTAGCCCTCGGCCGGGCGGTCCTCGCCGGAGATGTAGGTCATCCGGTGTGGCGTCCAGAGCCGCTCCAGGCCGTCCGCCATGCCGTCGATGTCCGTGTGCCGTTCCGCCCCTGTCACGAGCCGATCCTACGGAGCCGCGCGGGCAGGCCGCGACACCCGTCGCCAGGAAACCCGGCCTTGCAAGTTCTTGACGGATCAAAGCCGAGGCCTGAAACTTCCATGCATCCACGTACTTCCATGCATTGATGGAGGGTTCCATGTACCGACGGCTCGGCAGGTTCCTCGCGGCACTTGCGCTGACCGCCGCCACCACAGTGGCCGGCGTCACCCTCACCGCCGGCGCGGCCCAGGCGGACGGCTGCTACACCTGGGGACGCACCCTGGCCCAGGGTGCGTCCGGCGAAGACGTCCGGCAACTCCAGATCCGGGTCGCCGGCTACCCCGGCTACGGCGCGGTGCTCACCCTCGACGGCGCGTACGGCCCGGCCACCCGATCGGCGGTGATCCGCTTCCAGCAGGCGTACGGGCTGCCCGCGGACGGCATCGCCGGCCCGCAGACGTTCAACCGGCTCTACGCCCTCCAGGACGACGACTGCACCCCGGCCAACTTCAGCTACCCCGAACTGAACAAGTGCAACAGCGACTGGTCCGGCGGCGCGGTCTCGGCGAGCACCGCCCGGTTCAACGCGCTCGTCTCGATGTGGAAACTCCAGGCCATGCGGCACGCCCTCGGCGACGTGGCCATCGCGATCAGCAGCAGTTTCCGCAGCTACGCCTGCAACAGCGCGGTCGGCGGAGCATCGAACAGCCGCCATCTGTACGGCGACGGGGTGGACCTGGTCGGGTCGCCGTCGTTCTGCCGACTGGCGCAGCAGGCCCGCAACCACGGCTTCGGGCAGATCCTCGGCCCCGGCTACCCCGACCACAACGACCACACCCACGTGGCGGCGGTCGGAGGCTGGTCAGCACCCAACTGCGGCATCTGACACCCGGCGCCGCCCGCCTCGCGACGCCCCGCACCGGCCGTTGAGCGCGGCCGCCGGGCGATGATCGCGCTCGAACATGGAAGTAGTGGCCTCCCGCACGGGGGAGGCCACTACTTCCTGGATCGGGCACGATCATGCGGCGGGCAGGCGTGCGCCGCGCGGGCCGCAACAGGCCGCGCGGGCGGCTACTCCGCGGCTGCGGACGGGCCGATGTTGGTCCGCGAGCTGACCACGTCCAGCACGTGGGTCACCGCCTCGGCGATCGGGACCCCGTTGCGCTGGGAGCCGTCGCGGTAGCGGAAGGAGACCGTGCCGGCGGCCACGTCGTCGTCACCGGCGATCACCATGAACGGGATCTTCTGCTGCTGGGCCGTCCGGATCTTCTTCTGCATCCGGTCGTCACCCGCGTCCACCTGGGCCCGGATGCCCTCGGCGCGCAGCGCGGCGACGAAGCCGTGCAGGTAGTCGGTGTGGTCCTCGCGGATCGGGATGCCCACCACCTGCACCGGCGCCAGCCAGGCCGGGAAGGCACCCGCGTAGTGCTCGGTGAGCACCCCGAAGAACCGCTCGATCGACCCGAACAGCGCACGGTGGATCATGACGGGCCGCTGCCGGCTACCGTCGGCGGCCTGGTACTCCAACGCGAACCGCTCGGGCTGGTTGAAGTCGACCTGGATGGTGGACATCTGCCAGGTCCGGCCGATCGCGTCCCGCGCCTGCACGGAGATCTTCGGCCCGTAGAACGCCGCGCCGCCCGGGTCGGGCACCAGGTCCAGGCCGGAGGTCTGCGCGGCGGTCCGCAGCGCCTCGGTCGCCTCCTCCCAGTCGGCGTCGTCACCGATGAACTTGGGCGAGTCGTCCCGGGTCGACAGCTCCAGGTAGAAGTCGTCCAGGCCGTAGTCGCGCAGCAGGTCGAGCACGAAGCTGAGCAGCGTGGACAGCTCGCCGGCCATCTGCTCGCGGGTGCAGTAGATGTGCGAGTCGTCCTGGGTCAGGCCACGGACCCGGGTCAGGCCGTGCACCACGCCGGACTTCTCGTACCGGTAGACCGTGCCGAACTCGAACATCCGCAGCGGCAGCTCCCGGTACGACCGCCCGCGCGACCTGAAGATCAGGTTGTGCATCGGGCAGTTCATCGCCTTGAGGTAGTAGTCCGCGCCCTCCAACTGCATGGGCGGGAACATGGTGTCCGCGTAGTACGGCAGGTGACCGGAGGTCTGGAACAGCTGCGCCTTGGTGATGTGCGGGGTGTTGACGAACTCGTACCCCGCCTCCTCGTGCCGCCGCCGCGAGTAGTGCTCCATCTCGCGGCGGATGATGCCGCCCTTGGGGTGGAAGACCGCCAGGCCGGAGCCGATCTCGTCGGGGAAGCTGAACAGGTCGAGGTCCGCGCCGAGCTTGCGGTGGTCGCGCCGGGCGGCCTCCTCCAACAGCTTCAGGTACGCCTTGAGCTCATCGCGGGTCGGCCACGCGGTGCCGTACACCCGCTGTAGTTGGGGGTTCTTCTCCGACCCACGCCAGTACGCGGCGGCCGAGCGCATCAGCTTGAACGCGCCGATCAGTCGGGTGGTCGGCAGGTGCGGGCCCCGGCACAGGTCCGACCAGCAGACCTTGTCCTCCTTGGCGTCGAGGTTGTCGTAGATGGTCAGCTCGCCGCCGCCCACCTCCATGACCTCGTCGGTGTCCAGACCCTCGCCCTTGACCTCGATCAACTCCAGCTTGAACGGCTCGTCGGCCAGCTCGGAGCGCGCCTCGTCCAGGCTGCCGAAGCGGCGGCGACGGAACCGCTGCCCGGACTTGATGATCTCCTGCATGCGCTTCTCGAGCTTGCTGAGGTCGTCCGGCTGGAACGGCTTGTCGACGTCGAAGTCGTAGTAGAAGCCGTTCTCGATGGGCGGGCCGATGCCCAGCTTGGCCTCGGGGAAGATGTCCTGCACGGCCTGGGCGAGGACGTGCGCGGTGGAGTGGCGCAGCACGGTGAGCCCGTCCGGCGAGTCCAGGCTGACCGGCTCGACCACGGTCTCCTCGGTCGGCGCCCAGTCCAGGTCACGCAACTGACCCTGCGGGTCGCGGACCACGACGATCGCCTTGGGGCCGTTCGCGGGCAGTCCGGCCGCGGCCACCGCGTCGGCCGCCGTCGTCCCGGCGGCGACGACGACGGGGTCGGCCACGGCGGGGGTACGGGGTGCGGACACGGTGACTCCTCCAAGTGGTACGAAACGGTGCCGATCCTCGGCTCCTGCCGATGCTATCGGTCGCCCCGCCCGCGACCGGGAAGGGCACCTTCCTTACCGCCGACGTTGAACCTTTCGCGCCCCGCAGCCGAACTAGAGGGTGTGGCCGGAAACCGGTGCCGGCCGCGTCGACACGGATGGGGGCACGAGATGGCGAGCACGTACGGCGGTGGCCGTCGGCGGCGGATCGCGGCGGCGACCGCGGTGACCGCCGCCGGGCTGCTGCTCTGGCCTGGCACGGCGTACGCGGCGGACGTGACGACCACCCCGACCGAGGCCCGGCAGGGCGACGCGGTGCGGCTGGAGTTCAGCGTTCCGGAGGAGCGGGCCGGCACGAAGACCAACCAGATCGAGATCCGGCTGCCGGCGGACGCGCCGGTCGCCGAGGTCTACCCCATGTCGGTGAACGGCTGGGCGCCCCGGATCAGCTCCCGCACCCTGGACAAGCCGGTGGCCGGTATCCACTCTTCCGGGGTGAGCACCGTCACGACCGCGGTGACCTGGGTCCGGGTCGGTGCGAGCGACCCCGGGCCGGCCCGGTTGGCGCTCTCCATGGGGCCGATGCCGCAGGCCGAGCGGCTCACCTTCGAGGTCGTCCAGACGTACGCCGATGGCACTGTGGTCCGGTGGGCGGACGCGACCGGCCCGCATCGCGCCCCGGCGCTCACCCTGTTGCCGGCGGCGCCCGGGGCGGCGGGTCCGGTCGCACACGGTGGCCACGGCGGCCCGGCGGCCGGCGCTCCGGCCGCTCCGGACAGCGGTGTGGACGCCGCGCCGCCGGCCCGGGCGGGCGACGCCGACAAGGAGTCCGGCAACGCCGACGGGATGCTCGCCGCGGGCCTGCTGGCCGGGCTGGGCGGTGGCGCGGCGATCGGCTGGCTGGTCAGCCGGTGGCGCCGACGCAATCCGGACGAGGCCGCCGCGCTCGCCGAGGTGACCGGCGACCCGGACGAGGCCGCAACGCCGGACGCTGCGCGCGACGAGGCCGCGACCCTGGCCGAGATCACCGGCCGCGCGGACAGGAAGGCCACGCCGACCGCGGCTACCGGCGACCAGACGCCGACCGAGCCGCAGCCCGCCGACCCGACGCCCGCCGACCCGCAGCCCGCCGACCCGCAGCCCGCCGTTTCCGCGGCATCGCGGTGATCCACTCGGGTTCCCGGAAAGCGCGGTGTCCCCGCTGACCGGACGGCCCGATCTGCAGGAAGCCGAGTTGATCACGAACGAGGCCGAGCAGTCAGCGCCGCCCGGATGGTCAGGGGAGCCAGGTAGGTAGCGGCTCGCGGGCGGCCAGCCACGCCTCGGGCACCCCGCCCGCTGTACCGACGCCGGTGTACGCCGCCACCACCGCCCCCGCGATGGCGGACGTGGTGTCCACGTCACCACCGGCCCGTACGCATGTCTCGATGGCCGCCGGATAGTCGCCGAGGTGGGTGGCGGCCACCCAGAGGGTGAACCCGACGGTGTCCTGGGCGGTCACCCGGGCGCCGTTGCCGAGCGCCGCCACCACCAGGGGCAGTGGCCGGCCGAGCAGCCCGGCCGCCCGGTGTACGCCCCGATGCACAGCGGTGCCCGGATCGAGCGCGGCGGCGATCTCGGCGAGCAGCCGCTCCGGGGCGGGCCGGTGACCGTCGAGGCGGGCCCGGGCGGCCAGCGCGGCGGCAACGGCGACGGCGACCGCGCCGGCGATCCCCTCCGGGTGCGCGTGCGTCACCTCGGCGGAGGCCCGGGCCTGCGCCGCGGCGCGCACGGTCGAGTCGGCGAAGTACGCGCCCAGCGGGCCGACCCGCATCGCCGCGCCGTTGCCGCAGGAGCCCTGCCCGTCGAAGGCGGAGGCGGCGGCCAGCGGCCACGGGGTGCCGGTGCGGATCAGCTCCAGGATGAGCATCGCGCCCGCGCCGTAGCCTCGGCGCGGAGCGCACCGCTCGGCGAAGGACAGGGCCAGCCGGTCCCGGTCGATGCCGCCCGAGGCGGCCAACTCGGCGAGGACCGAGCAGGCCATCTCGGTGTCGTCGGTCCATTCCCAGGGCGCCGGGGGCAGGGCGTCGACGGCGAGATCCACGGCTGCCGGCTCCGGCAGGAAGTACTGCGCGCCGAGCGCGTCGCCGGTGGAGAGACCGGCGAGGCTGTCCCGGGCGAGCGCCAGGCGGGCATCGGCGAACAGGGTGAACGACATTGTCGTACCAGCTTGCCCGGTCGCCAGGCCCGTCGCAACGCGATCAACTTGCCAGGCCAAGTACGGTCTTGTCGTGGCCTCCGTGCTCCTGGTCGAAGACGATCACGTCGTACGCGGCGCGATGCTGCGGTCCCTCACCGACCGGGGGCATGCCGTGCACGCCGTGGGTACGGCGTTGGACGCGCTGCGTCGGGTCGCCGCGGAGACACCCGACCTGGTGGTGCTCGACCTCGGTCTGCCCGACCTGGACGGCTCGGACGCGCTGCGGATGCTGCGCGGCATCACCGACGTTCCGATCATCATCGCCACCGCCCGCGACGACGAGCAGTCGGTGGTCAAGCTGCTGCGCGCCGGCGCCGACGACTACATGGTCAAGCCGTTCACCGGGGCGCACCTGGACGCGCGGATCACCACAGTGCTGCGCCGCGCCGGCCGGGCCAGTCGCTCGGTGCAGCCCGCTGTGCACAGCGTCGGTGGGCTGCGGGTGGACGTGGGCGAGCGCAGCGCCCAGCTCGACGGGGAGCCGCTGGCGCTGACCCGTAAGGAATTCGACCTGCTGGCGTATCTCGCCGCACGACCTGGGCGGGTAGTGTCCCGCCGGGAACTCTTGGAGGAGGTATGGCGGCAGCCATCGGTCGGCGAGGATCAGACCATCGACGTTCACCTGTACTGGCTCCGCAGAAAGATGGGCGAGTCCGCGGCGAAGCCGCGCTACCTGCGCACCGTGCGGGGGGTCGGGTTCCGGCTGGTGGCACCGGACTGAGGACGGCGCTGGCCCTGCTCACGGCCGGCATGTGCAGTCTCGTGGCGCTCGCGTTCCTGATCCCCCTCGGGCTCAGCCTGCGGGAGCAGAGCCGGGACGAGGCGGTCGCCGACGCGGCGCGGCGCAGCGCGCTGGTGACCGGCGCGCTCGCGGTGAGCACCGACCCGGCGGTGGTCGAGCGTGCCGTGGTAGCCAGCGCCGAGGGCGCACCGACCCGGCCCGTGGTGCACGGGTTGGGGCTGGACGAGTCCGCCGGTCGGGCCAGCGGCAGCGACCTGGACCGGGCCCGCTCCGAGCGCCAGTCGTTGGTCGTCGACGTCGACGGGGGTGTGGCCCGGCTCGATCCGGTGGTCCTCGGTGACCGGACGGCAGTGGTCGAGGTGTTCCTTCCGGAGTCGACGCTCGGCGAGGGCGCCGGCGGCACCTGGCTGCTGCTGTTCGCTGTCGGTGCGGCGATGGCCGGGGCGGCGGTGCTGGTGGTCGACCGGGTCGCTGCCCGCGCGGTGGACTCGACCCGCGGTCTGGTCAAGGCCGCGCTCTCCATCGGCGACGGCGACCTCGGCGTACGCGTCGAGCCGACAGGTCCCCGCGAGCTGGCCGAGGCCGGGTACGCCTTCAACCGGATGGCGGACCGGCTGGACGCCGCCCGCACCGACGAGCGGGAGTTGGTTGCCGACCTGTCGCATCGTCTGCGTACCCCGTTGACGGTGCTGCGGTTGGACGCGGAGGCGTTGGAGTCCGACGACACGAGCGTGGGCTCGTTCAGCCCGGCGGAGTTGGACCGGCTGCGCGGGATCCGGCGGATCCGGCAGGCGATCGTCACCCTGGAGGGTGAGATCGACGTATTGATCAAGACCACCCGTAAGGCCGTGGCGCACGAGGCCGGGCCGGCGATGTGCGACGTCAGCGAGGTGGTCCGGGACCGGATGGTGTTCTGGGCGGCGTTGGCCGGCGACCAGAACCGGCCGCAACGGGTCAACGGCGCGCAACTGCGCATCCCGGCGCCGGTGCCGCGGGCCGAGCTGGCCGCCGCGCTGGACGCGGTGATCGGCAACGTCTTCCGCTACACCCCGCAGGGCACGGCGTTCGAGGTGGCCGTGTCCCGGCGTGACGGTTACGTGGCCATTCGGATCGACGATGCCGGCCCCGGCATCGCCAACCCGGACCGGGCACTACGCCGGGGCGCAAGTGACCAGGGCTCGACCGGGCTCGGCCTGGACATCGCCAAGCGGGTGGCGCTGCAGGCCAACGGCTCGGTGAGCATCGACCGCGCCCGGCTGGGCGGGGCCAGCGTGGTGATGTTGCTCGCCGACCCGGAGGCGACGCCCCGGCAGGTCAGCCGCTTCGGTCTGGTCGGTCGGATGGCGCGCGACGCCCGGGACACGAAAACCACCGGACGTCGCTGGCCCCGCCAGCGCCCCACCGACGACTGAGCGGGTCGGAGCCCCGGGGCTGTGCGCCGGCGCAAGTCTTCCTTAGATCGCGGTTAATGACCGCATTGGATCGGCCGCGCACTGACAGGATCACAGCACGAACCCACCAGTTCCACCGGTCGAGCGCACCACGCAATCGCGGCCGGTGGAGCCGCGCGCGCGGCGGGAGTCACAGGTCCCCCCACACCCACGCTCCCGCCGCGCGCCCTGCTCGCAACCGGCCCGACCGGCACCCGAGCGGCCGAACGGCTCAGCCGGCGCTGGCGACGTACGCGTCGATCTCGCCGAGGATCCGCTGCTTGCCCGCGGAGTCGAGGAAGGACGCGGTCACCGCGTTGCGGGCCAGCCCGGCCAGACCCTCCGCGCCGACGCCGAGCAGGCGGGCCGCCACGGCGTACTCGTCGTTGAGGGTGGTGCCGAACATCGGCGGGTCGTCGGAGTTGATGGTGACCAGCAGCCCGGCCTCGACCAGCCGGGGCAGCGGGTGCTCGTCGAGGCTGGCCACCGCCCGGGTGCGGACGTTGGACGTCGGGCAGATCTCCATCCCGATCTGCCGCTCGGCCAGGTACGCGAGCAGCTGCGGGTCCTGCGCGGCGGAGATCCCGTGCCCGATCCGCTCGGCGCCCAGCTCGTTCAGCGCGTCCCAGACGGTCTGCGGCCCGGTGGTCTCCCCGGCGTGCGGCACCGAGCGCAGCCCGGCCGCGCGGGCCTGGTCGAAGTAGGGCCGGAACTGCGGTCGGGGCACGCCGATCTCCGGACCGCCCAGACCGAAACTGACAAGCCCGTCCGGGCGCTCGTCCAGCGCGATCCGCAGCGTCTCCTCGGCTGCCGGCAGTCCGGCCTCGCCGGGGATGTCGAAGCACCAGCGCAGCTCGATGCCGAAGTCGGCGAGGGCGCGCTTGCGGGCGTCCTCGATGGCCTCGCAGAACGCCGGCGCGGGGATGCCCCGTCGGACGTGCGAGTAGGGGGTGATGGTCAGCTCCGCGTACCGGACCCGTTGGCGGGCCAGCTCCCGGGCCACCTCGTGGGTGAGGATCCAGACGTCCTCCGGGTCGCGGATGAGGTCCACGACGCTCAGGTAGACCTCGATGAAGTGCGCGAAGTCGCGGAACTCGAAGTAGCTGGCCAGCGCGTCCGGGTCGGCCGGCACGGGGGTGTGTCCCTCGTGGCGGGCGGCCAACTCGGCGACGATCCGGGGCGAGGCGGAGCCGACGTGGTGCACGTGCAGCTCCACCTTTGGCAGGCCGGCGATGAAGGTGGGCAGGTCGGTCACAGGTTCTCCTGGGCATGGTCGCCGGTACGGGCGACGACGAAGACGCGGCGGAACGGGAAGTACACCTGACCCTGCCGCACCGGGTACGCCGCGGTGAGCCGTACTCCCAGCTCGGCCCGGAAGGCGGACCAGCCGGCGGCGTCCAGCGCGGCCCGGACCGGGCGCAGCGCGGTGCCCTCCATCCAGGCCAGCACCGGGTGCTCGGCGGCGGGTCGAGCCGGCAGCAGATGCACGTAGGTAGTCTCCCAGGCGTCCACCGCGCAGCCGGCGGCGGTCAGCAGCGCCGCGTAGTCGGCCGGGTCGTCGACCGGGTCCGCGCGCAGCAGCGGGGCGACGTCGGCCCGCCAGGTCGGCCGGTCAGCGACCTCCCGGAGGGCGCGGTGCGAGTCGGCGGCGAAGTTGCCGGGGACCTGCATGGCGAGCCAGGCGCCGGCGGGCAGCTCGGCGGCCCAGCGGCGCAGCAGCTCCTGGTGGCCGGGGACCCACTGCAGCGCCGCGTTGCTGACCACCACGTCCTCGTCACCGGCCGGACGCCAGTCGCGCAGGTCGGCGACAGTGAAGTCGACACGCGCGCCGAGCGCCTCGGCCCGCGCGATCATGTCGGGCGACGAGTCGAGGCCGAGCACCCGGCTCGTCGGCCAGCGCTCGGCGAGGGTGGCGGTGAGCTGGCCGGGGCCGCAGCCCAGATCGACCACCGTCCGGGGTCGCTCGGCCGGGATCCGTGCGACGAGGTCGTGGAACGGCCGGGACCGCTCGTCGCCGAAGCGCAGGTAGGTCGTCGGATCCCACATGATCGCCTCCAAAACCGTACGCTCGTACTGCTGACGGTACGGCTCGCGTGGCAGGCTGGCAACCCGATCACTAGGCTCGGGGCATGGAACAGCGCAGCTTCAACCGGCTCGGCCGGACCGTTGGCGCGGTCGGCCTGGGCGCGTGGCAACTCGGCGCCGACTGGGGCACCGTCAGCGAGGACGACGCGATGGCGGTGCTCGCCGCCGCCGTGGACACCGGGGTCACCTTCCTCGACACCGCCGACGTGTACGGCGACGGCCGCAGCGAGCAGCTCATCGGCCGTTTCCTGCGCACCCGACCCGACGCCGGGCTGACCGTCGCCACCAAGATGGGCCGCCGCGTCGAGCAGCGGCCGGAGGCGTACACCCTGGCCAACTTCCGGCAGTGGACCGACCGCTCCCGGGCCAACCTGGGCATGGACACCCTGGACCTGGTCCAGTTGCACTGCCCGCCCACCGCCGTCTTCTCCTCCGACGAGGTCTTCGACGGCCTGGACACCCTCGTCGCCGAGAAGGCCATCGCCGGGTACGGGGTCAGTGTCGAGACCTGCGACCAGGCCCTCACCGCGATCGCCCGACCGGGGGTGGCGAGCGTCCAGATCATCCTCAACGCGGTCCGCCACAAGCCCCTGGAGCGTGTCCTGCCGGCCGCTGCGGCAGCCGGCATCGGCATCATCGCCCGAGTGCCGCTCGCCAGCGGCCTGCTCTCCGGCCGCTACGACGAGCACACCGAGTTCCCCGCCGACGACCACCGCAACTACAACCGGCACGGCGCCGCGTTCGACGTCGGGGAGACGTTCTCCGGAGTCGACTTCGATCGAGGTCTGGCCGCCGTACGCCGGTTGGCCCCGCTCGTCGACGCGGACCGCACGATGGCGCAGTTCGCCCTGCGCTGGGTGTTGGACCAGGCGGGCGTCACAGTGGTCATTCCCGGTGCGCGCGACGCGGACCAGGCCCGACGCAACGCCGCCGCGGCGGCCCTGTCCCCGCTCACCGACGAGCAGTTGGCAGCCGTACGCGAGACCTACGACGAGCTGATCCGCCCGCAGGTGCACGACAGGTGGTGACCCGCGCGCCCGGGGTGCTCGCGTCGCGCCGCCCGGCCGGCGATGCTGGACGTCGGCGCGCCGCCCCGGGCGGCGGAGAGGGGACGCGATGAGGGGCTGGCTTCCGCTCACCCTCGGCCTACTGGCCGTGGTGATCGGTGCGGTGTGGACGGTCCAGGGCCTCGGCTACGTCAGCGGCAGCGTGATGACCGACCAGAAGATCTGGGCGGTGCTCGGCCCGATCGTGGCGCTGGCCGGGCTGGTGGTGCTCTGGCTCGGCCTGCGCTCGCGTCGCCGCTGAGCGGTTGCTGCACCGGGGAACCTGAGCACTGGCAAAGCCCCGCATCCCAGCCGGGATGCGGGGCTTCACAACGACCCTCGGGCCGGATCGTCCCACTGGCCGGCGGGGGCCGGCCGTCCTACTCAGATGGGACGGACCTGCTCAGCCTGCGGGCCCTTCTGACCCTGAGCAATCTCGAACTCCACCCGCTGGTTCTCCTCCAGCGAGCGGTAGCCGCTGGTCTGGATGGCCGAGAAGTGGACGAACACGTCAGCACCCCCACCATCGACGGTGATGAAGCCGAAGCCCTTGTCAGCGTTGAACCACTTCACGGTTCCCTGAGCCATGTGTATCTCCCTCTAAAAACTGGCGGCCGTGCACGCCGTCCGGCCGATTGGCCGTTTTTGAGCAGCGGCGCCTGAGGCGGCCCCACGAAGGAGACTTCTCTCAACCCACGCCATCTCGCAACAGCGGGGACCAGCAAATCACGGACGCAAAAAGTCTGTCACGACCTCTCCGACGAATTTCTCCGACATGTGACCTGACGGATGCCTCAGGCGCGCTGGGCGGCGTCCGATGCCATGCGAAAGCCCCCTTCCCATCGATGCGGGAAGGGGGCTGAAATCGCTGCCTGGTCAGTCCGGCCAGCTGCCGGTCATCCGGCGTACGCCGACCGCGCCGCCCCGGTCCACTGCGGCCCGGACGACAGCGAAGATGGCGCCCTGCAACGCCGCGGCGGCCAGGATCTCACCCCAGCCGCGATCCTCGTCCGTCGCGTTGGGCGCCTCACCGTCGCCCGCGGTGACCTTCCAGACCTGCCGGAAGATCGCCCCGGCCACCGCGCCCGCGGCGATACCCATCAACACGCCGACCGGCCGGTACGCGACCCTGCCGATGCTCTTGCTCACCTACGCCTCCCCCGCACGATCATCAGCACCACCACGGTGGCCACCGCACCGGCCGCGATGGCCGCCCACGGCACCGGGTTGCGGCGCACCAACTCACCCTTGTCGTACGCCTGTGCGCGTACCAGCTCGCCCTTCTCGTACGCCCGCGCCCGCGCCATCCCGGCGCCACGCGCGGCCTGCCCGCGGACCCGAGCGACGGTCTGCGCCGCCTGCTCACGCATCCGCTCCTTGGCCTGCTCGGCGGACTCCTTGAGACGCGCCTTGACGTCGGCCTTGGCGGCCAACGCCTCCATCGTCTCGCCCAACTCGACCCGGGTGCGACGGATCTCCTCGCGGAGGGCCTCCGTGTCGCCGGTCCCGTTGCCGGTCATTGCCGCCCCCTGTCCTTCACCGCGGCGGTGACGGTGTCCATGTCTGCCCGGAGGCTACGGACCGTGGCCGCCGGCACCGGCGGGACGGCGCGGCTGACCTGCTTCTTTCCCACCAGGGCGAGGATGCCGGCCACCAGGAAGCAGGCCACCGCCACGATCAGCGCCGCGGCCCAGGCGGGCAGCACCAGGTCGAGCAGCAGGATCGCCGTGGCGACCAGCGCACCCAGGCCGAAGAACGCGAGCGCGCCACCGCCGCCGAACAGGCCGATCCCGATGCCCGCGTGCTTACCCTTCTGGGTCAACTCCGCTCGGGCCAGCGTCAGTTCGTCCCGCACGAGGCGGGAGATCTGCTCGGTGGCCCGCTGCACCAACTCGGCGGTGGAGGGCTCGCTCCCGTTCTGGGATGTGCGGGCTTTCGCCACGTCAGCCATGCTGTCCTCCTTTCCTCATCACCGCGCTGTATGCCCGGAGTCGCCGCTCGTCAATCCTAAAGCGCGCCGAGCGGCTCACCGTCCCCGTTGTCCGGACGCCGCGCCGCCGATGCACGGGCCAGCCGCCGCGATCACGCCAGAGACGTCCGGCAGCACATCCCCCACCCAACCGCAACCAAACCTCCCGCAAGGGACCCCTCTCCCCCGGCCTCCTCCCCCACCCCGCAGCGGCGATCATGAGGTTGGCGGGGACAAAGCGGGCATCCCCGCCCGCCAATCCCATGATCGTCGCGGCCGAGGGGTGGGTGGGGTGGGTGGGTGGGGTGGGTGGGGTGGGGGGTTAGGGGCGGGTTTCTTCGGGGCCTACGAAGGCTTCGCTGCGGGCGTCGCCGTCGTCACTGCCGCCGAAGACGCGGGCGTCGTCCGGCGCCTCGGTCTCGGACGGGCGGCGGGTCGGCCGCCTCGGCTGCACCCACTGCCAGGACAGGTTGCTGGTGGAGTCGCCCAGCTCGGTCCGCAGCCGGGGCATCGCGGTCGGGCGGTTGTCCCGGATCCAGGCCACCAGGTGCTCCCGGACGAGACAGCGCAGGTCCCACAGGCTGCCCGCGTCGGCGGCGCTGACCAGTGCGCGCAACCGCACCACCCCGCCCGTGGCGTCGGTGACCTGGAGGACGCAGACCCGCCCGTCCCACAGCTCGGTGCCCTCGACGAGGCGGCGCAGCTCCTCGCGCATGGTCTGCACCGGCACCGCCCAGTCCACGTCGAATTCGGCGGTGCCGAGCACCGCCGCCTCGGTCCGGGTCCAGTTCTGGAACGGCTTGCTGGTGAAGTACGAGGTGGGCAGGATCAGGCGGCGGTCGTCCCAGATCTGCACCACGACGTAGCTGAGGGTCAGCTCCTCGATGCGACCCCACTCCCCCTCCACGACGACCACGTCGTCGAGCCGGACGGCGTCGCTGAAGGCGAGCTGGAGGCCGGCGAAGACGTTGCCGAGCAGGCTCTGGGCGGCGAGCGCGGCCACCACACCGACCACACCGGCGGAGGTCAGCACGCCGGCGCCGATGCCCCGCACGCTGGGGAACGTCATCAGCATCACGCCGACGGCCAGGATGACGATCACCGCGATGGTCAGTCGGCGCAGCATCACCACCTGGGTCCGTACGCGCCGGGCGTGCCGGTTGTCCGGTACGTCGACCCGGAACCGGGCCAGCGCGGTGTCCTCCACGACGACCAGCAGCGAGGCGACCAGCCAGGCGGTGGTGGCGATGACGCCGAGGATGAGCAGGTGCAGCAGGAGTCGCCGCCAGCTCTCGCCGACCGCGTACCCGGTGCTGAAGCGGACGGCGAACTGCACGGCCAGGACCGTCCCGGCGACCTGGAACGGGCGGTGCGCGTGATCGGTCAACTCGGTCAACAGCAGTGATCGGCGGCCGAACCGCCGGGTCATCCGGTGGACGACCTCGACCAGGAACAGGGCGACCGCCGCCGCGACGAGCGCGGCGACGGCCGTTTCGAGGTAGTTCTGCACGGCTTCGATGCTCCCCTTCGACAAGACGTCGGGCACTCCGGGCAAAAGCCCAAGAGTGCCCGACATCCGTGGTATCGACCAGCTCAGACCTTGCGGTACCGGGACTGGAGGAAGCAGTAGACGCCGAAGGCGGCGATGCCCAGGGCGACCAGGGTCAGCAGGAACGTGCCGTACGACTGCTCACGCAGGGTGTGCAGCGCGGCGTCCAGACCACGGGCCTTCGCCGGGTCGTAGTTCACCGCCGCGACGATGACCAGCAGACCGGCGATGCCGTACGCGACACCCTTGGCGGCGTACCCGGCGATGCCCAGCCGGCGGGCGAGCTGGCGGGTCTTCGGGCTCATCTCGCCGGTCTTCAGGTGCTTCTCGAACTTCTTGAGGACGCCGTAGATCACCAGGCCGACACCGATCGCGGCGAGCACCAGCCCGGCCAGGCCGACCAGCCAGCGGCCACCGCTGGAGGTCATCAACTTGCCGGTCAGCGCCTCCTGCTGGTCGGCGCTGTTCGACCCGGCGTCCTTGAAGACCTTGAAGGCGGTCCAGGCGAAGTAGAGGTAGACGATGGTCCGGCCGGCCGAGGCGAGCCGTTCGATGACCCGCTCCTTGCCGCGCTCGGCGCGGTGACCGACCGCCGCCTCCAGCGCCTGCCAGATCGCCATCGCGAGCAGGCCGACCGCGACGGCGATGACCAGGAACTTGCCGAGGGGCTGTGCGGAGAGGGTACGCAGCGCGCCGGACTGGTCGCCGTCGTCGGACGACGTGCCGAACGCGATCTGCAACGCCAACCAGGCGAAGAGGAGGTGGACGATGCCGTAGCCGATGAAGCCGGCCCGGGCGAGGAGTTCCAGCCACCGGCTGTCCGCCGTTCGGGAGGCGGTGGCTTCGGCGCTACGGGTGAGTGACATGGCGTCACAATCTCCGATTCGGAAGATTCCCAAACGTCGGCCACCGCCGCCCGCCCGGGTCAGCTGCCCGGGTTGCGCGCTACGCGAATCTTGACCTGCTGGTCGGTCACGCTGTCCAGGGTGACCGCGAAGCCCCCGGCCTCGGCGGCCTGCTGGCCGGTGGTGAGGGTGAGTTGCTCACCGGCGACCTCGACGGTCACCTGGTCACCCTCGGCGCCGACCAGCTTGGCCTCGACGCCCAGGATGGTGGCGCTCGCGTCGACACCCCGCTCGAAGGTGACAGTGCAGGCGTCCAGCCCGCAGTCGGTGGAGGCGCCCTGGGAGCTGCACCCGGCGAGCACGGCGAGGCCGAGCGCGAGACCGGCGAAGAGACCGGCGGCGCGGCGGACGGTGGGAATGGGCATGGTGGCGGGTCGGTTCGTCACCCCGCCAAGAGTACGAGACATCCGCGACGTTCCCGCCCAACGGTGATCACCCGGTGGCCGACCAGGGTGCGGGGAGCACCGGCTAGGGTCCGGGACATGCCGTTCGACATCGCCCGTACCCGGGCCGCCTACCCCGCCCTGACCGAGGGCTACGTCCACTTCGACGGTGCCGGCGGCACCCAGACCGCGGCCGGTGTGATCGACGCGGTCACCGACGCCATGCGGTCGGCGGTCGGCAATCGCAGCGCCGCCTTCGTTCCCGGTCGCCGGTCGCTGGAGTTGGTGGCCGCAGCCCGCTCGGCGGTGGCCGACCTGCTCGGCGCCGACCCGGCCGGGGTGGTGCTCGGTCCGAGCGCGACCGCTCTGACGTACACCCTGGCCCGCACGCTGGGCGCGACCTGGCGCCCGGGTGACGAGGTGGTGGTCTCCCGGCTCGACCACGACGCGAACGTGCGGCCATGGGTGCAGGCCGCCGAGGCGGCGGGCGCGACAGTGCGCTGGGCCGAGGTCGACAGGCACACCGGCGAGTTGCCCGCGGCCCAGTACGCGGACCTGGTCGGTGAGCGGACCCGGTTGGTCGCGGTGACCGCCGGCAGCAACGCCATCGGCACCATGCCGGACGTGTCGGCGATAGCCAAGACCGCGCACGCGGTCGGCGCGTTGGTCTGCGTCGACGGGGTGCACTCGGTTCCGCACGGGCCGACCGACCTGACCTCGCTCGGCGCCGACGTGCTGGTCACCAGCGCGTACAAGTGGTCCGGGCCGCACCTGGCGGCGATGGTGGCCGACCCGGCCCGGTGGGCGGCGCTGCGCCCGGCGAAGCTGGTGCCGTCCTCGGACGCGGTGCCGGACCGGTTCGAGTACGGCACGCCGAGCTTCCCGCTGCTGGCCGGCGTGACCGCCGCGGTGGATCACCTGGCGGGGCTGGACCCGGACGCGGTCGGCGACCGGCGGGCGCGGCTGCGAGCCGGGCTGGCCGCCGCCCAGGCTCACGAGGAGGCTCTGCTGGACCGGCTGCTCGCCGGGCTGGCGCAGCGGCCGGCGATCACCGTCTACGGCTCGCCGGCCCGGCGCTGCCCCACTGTCTCGTTCCGGGTCGCCGGGCTGTCGCCGTCGGCCACCCAGGAGGCGTTGGGCGCCGCCGGGTTCTGCCTCTCCGTCGGCGACTACTACGCCTACGAGTACTTCCAGCTGATGGGGCTGCGCGACAGCGGTGGCGCAGTGCGGGCCAGCATCTACCACTACAACACTGCCGACGAGGTGGACCGGTTGCTCGGCGAACTCGACGCGCTGGCCGACCGGGCGGGGAGAATGGCCGGATGAGCACCCTGGTCGAGGACAACCCGGCGAAGCACCGCTTCGAGATCCTTGTCGACGACGCGCTGGCCGGCTTCACCGCGTACCTGCCGCGCGGGGAGGTCCTGGTCTTCACCCACACCGAGGTGGACCGGGCCTTTCAGGGCAAGGGGGTGGGCGGCACGCTGATCCGGGCCACCCTCGACCAGCTCCGGGCCCGCGGCACCACTGTGGTGCCGCAGTGCCCGTTCATGGCCGCGTTCATCGACAAACACCCCGAGTACGCCGACCTGGTCGCCGACCTCCCGTAGGGCGGCCCGTCAGCGGGCGCCGCTGAGCACCTCGGCGGCGGCCCGTCCGCTGGCCCGGGTGGCGCCGTGGGTGGCCAGGTGCACCGCCCCGGTGACCAGCTCGGGCACGCCCAGCTCGACCACCACCGCGTCCGGCCGGGCGGCCAACGCGCGGTGCACGGCGGCGGCCATCCAGTCGTGCCGGTGCAGGTCGCGGACGACCAGGACCAGGGGGCGGGTGCCCGCCCCGGCGCCCGGGTCGGCCGGCACGTCGGGTTCGGCGTAGCGGACCGTGCTGGTGCCGGGCAGCAGCTCGCCCAGTGGCCCACCGATGCCCCACGGGGTCTCGGCGCCGATGGCGATGTTGCGCAAGGGCTCGAACTCGACGACGTGGGCCGCGCGGGTCAGTGGCAGCGTGCCAGTCGTACCCGAAGCGGCGGTGACCCGGACGGCCCGGCGGGCGGCGACCAGCCCGACGTCGGCGGCGTCGCGCGCTCCGGCCCAGCCGGCGGTGCGGGCGGCCACCGTCCAGGCGGCGAGTTGACCGACGCGCTTGGCGGCCTCGGCGAGACGTTCCTCGGGCAGCTCACCGGAGACGACGGCGGCCACGATGGCGTCGCGCAGCTCGCGGGCGGCCTCCTCGTCGGCCCGTTCGCCACCGATGCAGATCGCGTCGGCCCCGGCGGCGAGGGCGCGGACCGTGGCCCCGGCGAAGCCGTACCTGTCGGCGACCGCGCGCATCTCCACCGCGTCGGTGACCACCACGCCGGAGAAGCCCAGCTCGTCGCGGAGCAGCCCACCCAGGATGCGCTGACTCAGCGTCGCCGGCAGGTGCGCATCGAGCGCGGGCACCAGCAGGTGGCCGGTCATCACCGCCTGCACCCCGGCGGCCACGGCGGCGCGGAACGGGGCCAGTTCGCAGGCGTCCAGCCGGGCCCGGTCGGCGGTGATCCGGGGCAGGTCGTGGTGTGAGTCGACGCGGGTGTCGCCGTGCCCGGGGAAGTGCTTGGCGCAGGCCGCGACGCCCCCGGCCTGGAGCCCGCGGACCCAGGCGGCGGTGTGCCGTGCGACCAGCACCGGGTCGGCGCCGAAGGAGCGGACGCCGATCACCGGGTTCGCCGGGTTGGAGTTGACGTCGGCGTCCGGGGCGTAGTTGAGGGTGACCCCCACCGCGGCCAGTTCGGCGCCGAGGTCCCGGGCGACGGCTTCGGTCAGCTCCGGGTCGTCGACCGCGCCGAGCGCGAAGTTGCCGGGCCGGGAGCTGCCGTGGACCGACTCCAGCCGGGTGACGTCGCCGGCCTCCTCGTCGATCGCCACGATGACGTCCGGCCGTTCCGCGCGCAGCGTCGCGGTGAGCGCGGCCACCTGCTCGGTGTCGACGACGTTGCGGGCGAAGAGCACCACCGAGCCGAGGCCCTCGCCGAGCCAGCGGCACACCCACGGCGGTGGGGTGGTGCCGACGAAGCCGGGTTGCAGGACGGCGGCGGCGAGCGCCGGGAGGTGCCCGTTGATCGTGGTCACTCCGCCCCCTCGTGGTGATCGATGTCGATCACCGGCGACGGTGCGCCCCCGTCGACCCGCTGGTTGCGCTCGTTCATGCGGCCCCCGTACCCCATCTCTCGCGCGCCCTCGGCGCACCGCCACCGGCAGGCGGTCCTGCCATGGTCACACTGAGCGATTCAATAGTCAATAAACCTTACAGTTGCCCGGCGGCCCACTCTCCGGGGACAGTGCGGGGATGGATCCCGTGCCGCTGGCCGACGCGACAAGCCCCGCCGACATCCCCGGCGTACGCCTGCTCGGCCTGGTGGTCGGCGCCCTGCTGCTGCTCGCCGCGATCCGGGCGATGTTCGGTCGACGCTGACCTGGTCCACAGTCGAGGCCCGGCGTGACCGGGTCGGCGGCCGGCGGCCGACGAGCCATGATCGTCTGAACGCGTTTCGGCGGTCGTGGGCTCGGGTACCTCCGGCCCTCGATGAAACTGTCCACGCACTCGATGACGTTGCGCCGCGCGGCCCGCAGCCTTTTCGGCTGGAAGGCGCTACGGCCCAACCAACTCGCCGCCATGCGCGCGGTGATGAAGCGACGCGACGCCCTCGTGGTGTTGCCCACCGGTGCCGGCAAGTCGGCGATCTACCAGATTCCGGCCAGCCTGATACCCGGCCCCACAGTGGTGATCTCCCCGCTGCTGGCCCTCCAGCAGGACCAGATCGCCTCCCTCAACGAGCGGCAACGCCCGGAGCTGCGGGCGGTGCGGATCAGCTCGAACGAGACGCCCACCCAGCAGGCCGAGGCGATCGCCGAGATCCGCGCGGGCCGGGCGGAGTTCCTCTTCATCACGCCGGAACAGCTCAGCAACCCCGAGCGGATGGCCGAGGTCGCCGCGCTGAAGCCGGCGCTGGTGGCGATCGACGAGGCGCACTGCATCTCCGCGTGGGGGCACGACTTCCGCCCCGACTACCTGGCGCTCGGCCATCTCATCGACGGCATCGGCCGACCGCCGGTGGTCGCGCTGACCGCCACCGCCTCGCCCCCGGTACGCGACGACATCATCGCCCGGCTGCGGCTGCGCGAGCCCGAGGTGGTGGTCTCCGGGCTGGACCGGCCGAACCTGTTCGTCGAGGTGGCGCACTGCCCCACGGAGGACTACCGGTGGCGGCGGCTGATCGCGCTGCTGCGCGACGACCAGCGGCCCGGGATCATCTACGTGCCGACCCGTCGCGCCGCCGAGGAGTTGGCCACCCGGTTGACCGACGCCGGCTTCCCGGCGCAGTTCTACCACGGTGGGATGGCGGCCGGCGCACGCGCCGAACTGCACGAGGCGTTCCTCGCCGACCAGGTCCCCATCATGGTGGCGACCTCGGCGTTCGGGATGGGCATCGACAAGCCGAACATCGCGTGGGTGGTGCACATGGCGCTGCCCGACTCACCGGACAGCTACTTCCAGGAGATCGGTCGGGCCGGACGCGACGGGCAACCGGCCCGGGTGCTGCTGCTCTGGCAGGCCGAGGACGTGGGCCTGCAACGGTTCTTCAGCGGCGGCCTGCCCGACGTCGACGAGCTGCGCGACCTCGCCGCGCTGCTGCGCCGCAAGCCGGCCACCAAGACCGAGCTGCGCGAGACCAGCGGGCTCGGGCCGCGCAAGCTGGGCCAGTACCTCTCCCTGCTGGAGCAGGTCGGCGCGGCCGAGCCGCGCGCACGGCAGCGCATCGGCGCTCCCCGTTACTCCCCCACCCCTACCGACGCCGCCGCGGCCGCGCTGGCCGAGGCGGAACGCCAACAGACCGTGACCCGGTCCCGCACCGACATGATGCGGGCCTTCGCCGAGACCCGGGCCTGCCGGGGGCAGACCCTGCTGGCCTACTTCGGCGAGCAGATGACGCACGTCTGCGGTCACTGCGACAACTGCCACAACGGCACCAGCGTGGCCGACCAGGGCGCGGTCGGGCCGTTCCCGGTGCACAGCCAGGTGCGTCACCCGGAGTGGGGGCCCGGCCTGGTGCTCTCGTACGAGGAGGACAAGATGACTGTTCTCTTCGATGAGGTCGGGTACAAGACGTTGTCGGTGCGCGTGGTGTCCGAACAGGGCCTGCTGACCCTGGACTAGCCTGACCCGGGCACCGGTGTCGGGCCCGGTGGATCGACCAAGCAGAGCACCGATTGACCACGTAGAGCAGGGCGGAAGGGGCGTTGCCGTGATCGAGCAGCCGGCGTACACCGGGTTCGGTTTCACCGACGGGGAGTGGGGGGTGCTGGTCGGCCTGCCGCAGTCGGTTCTGACCGCGGCGAGCGCCGCCGAGTCCGACGGCACCCGCCGGACCATGGCGGAGACCGCGGCCGGGCTGGAGACCATCGCCACCGGCCGGGAGTCGGCCAGCCCACTGGTCGCCGCCGTGGCTGGCGAGATCGTCACCCGGGTCGGTGACCCGGAGACCGGTGAGGAGTTGCCGGTCATCGCGCCCGCCGACCCCCGGGCGTACATCGACGACGTGCTGCTGCGGGCCGGCGAGGCCGCCGCCCTGCTGGCCGGCCGTGTCGACGAGGGTGAGGCCGGCGCGTACAAGCACTGGCTCGTGAAGATCGCTGAGCAGGTGGTGGGTGCCGCGTCCAGCGGTGGACTGCTGGGCATCGGCGGCGAGTCGGTGAGCGACTCCGAGCGGCGTTTCCGCGACCGGCTCGCGCACGTGCTCATCGACTGACCGACGACAACGACGTGTCGGCCGGCCCGGTCGGCTCGGCGGCCAGCGCCGCGGGGTCGGCCGGTCGGACGCCGCGCAGCGTGACCAGCGCGGTGACAGCGCCCAGCAGCATCACCACCATGGCGGCGTACGCGGCCAGGTGCAGCCCGTCGGTGAACGCGACAGCGGCGGCGTGCCGCACCGCGCCGGCCAGATCCGCCGGCAGCCCCTGGGCGACCGCCAGCGCACCGCCCAGTGTCTCCTGGGCCGCGGTGCCGGCGTCGGCGGGCAGCCCGGCCGGCAGGCCGTCGGCGATCTCGCGGCGGTAGACCGCCGCCCCCACGCTGCCCAGGATCGCCATTCCCAGCGCACCACCCAGCTCGCTGCTGGACTCGGTGAGCGCCGACGCGACACCTGCCTGCTCGGGCGGCGCCGCGCCGAGGACCAGCTCGGTGACGAGGGACATCACCATCACCAGGCCACCCGCGTAGACACTGGCGCCGACAAGCAGCAGCCACAGCGGCGTCTCCGGCGTGACCCGGGTCAGGACCACGAAACCGACAACGGCGATCCCGAACCCCGCACCGATCAGGTACGCGCGTTCGACGCGCTGGGCGAGGGCGGCGGCGGCCGGCGCGATTCCACCCACGGCGAGGGACGGCACGAGGCTCCACAGTGCCGCCCGCAGTGGGCTCAGCCCGAGCACGAGCTGCAGGTGCTGGGTGGTGAAGATGGCGAAGCCGACGATGGCGAACATCGCCAGCAGGTTGACCGCGAGCGACCCGGCGAAGCCGCGGCGGCGGAACAGCGCGAGGTCGACCATCGGGTACGCCCGGGTCCGCTGCCGGTGCAGGAACAGCGCGCCCACCAGCAGGCCCCCGACGATGGCGAGGAGCCGCACCGGGCTGAGACCGTCGCGCGCCATCTCCTTGATGCCGTAGATCACCGGCAGCAGCGCCCCGAGCGACAGGGCCGCGCTGATCAGGTCGAACCGCCCGGTCGCCGGGTTGCGGAACTCGGGCACCAGGAGCGGGGCGAGCAGGAGCAGCATCAGCATGGCCGGGATGTTGATGAGGAAGATCGAGCCCCACCAGAAGTGCTCCAGCAGGATGCCGCTGAGCACCGGGCCGATCGCGATGCCGCCGGTGAGGGTGGCGGTCCAGATGGCGATGGCGGTGCCGCGCTGCTTGGCGTCGTGGAACATGTTGCGCACGAGGGCGAGCGTCGAGGGCATCAGGGTGGCCCCGCCGACGCCGAGCACGGCGCGCGCGGCGATCAGCGTCGCGGTGCTGTCGGCGTACGCGGCGAGCAGCGACGCCGCCCCGAAGGCGGTGGCCCCGATCAGCAGGAGCCGGCGTCGGCCGATCCGGTCACCGAGCGCGCCCATGGTGATGAGCAGCCCGGCCAGCACGAAGCCGTAGATGTCGAAGATCCAGAGCTGCTCGGTGGCGCTGGGGCGCAACTCCGCGCTGATGAACGGGACGGCGAAGTAGAGCACCGACACGTCCATCGAGACCAGGAGCAGCGGCAGCATCAGCACCGTGAGCCCGATCCACTCCCGCCGACCCGCCCGCGGCGCCGGTGTGGTGGTGATCGCCATGATCAGCTTCCCTTCTGCGTATGTCGTACGCTGTTATGCGTAGACCATACGCAGAACTAGGATGACGGGGCAAGGAGGAAATGTGGCGGCGAAGACAGACGACAGCGGGCCAGTACTCCCACCGGCCATCGAGAGCGCGTGGGGGCTGCGGGAACGACCACCAAAGGGCCCCCGGCCGGGAATGAGCGTGCCCACCATCGTGGACGCCGCCGTACGCGTCGCCGACGCCGACGGCCTGGCGGCCGTCTCGATGAGCCGGGTGGCAAAGGAGTTGGGCGCCGCGACCATGGCCCTCTACCGCTACGTCGGCTCGAAGGACGAGCTGCTGATACTCATGGTGGACACCGGCTACGGACCGTCCCCCGGCCCGCCCGCGCCGGACGACGACTGGCGCGCCGGCCTCACCCGGTGGGCCTGGGCCGAGCACGAGGTGCTGCGGCAACGGTCCTGGCTGCTGCACGTGCCGATCAGCGGCCCACCGATCACCCCGCAGCAGCTCGGCTGGATGGAGGACGGGCTGCGCTGCCTCGACGGCACCGCCCTCGGCGAGAGCGAGAAGATGTCGGTGCTCCTGCTGATCACCGGGTACGTCCGCAACGAGGCCACCCTCACGTCGCAGATCGCCGAGGGCAGTCGGGCGGCCGGCGTCGAGCCCAGCGAGATGATGCCGGCGTACAGCCGACTGGTGGCCCGGCTCATCGACCCGGCCCGCTTCCCCGCGCTGCACCGGGTGCTGGCCGCCGGCGTGCTCAACCAGGACGACGACCCCGACGACGAGTTCGCCTTCGGCCTGGACCGGATCCTCGACGGCGTCGAGGCGCTGATCCAGCGCCGGGCGGGCTGAGGGAACCCGATGCTGCCGAGAGACACCATCGACACCACGGTCCTGCCACCTGGCGAACGGTTCGGCATGTGGCTGGACCTGGTCGCGCGCACCTCGGCGCCGCTGCGCATCCAGTCCGCGCACAGCGACGACTTCGCCGCCCGCGCCGACTTCATCGCACTCGGCCCGATCCAGTTGGTGCAGTACGAATACCCGTCGCTGGACGCCACCCGGACCCGGAAGCTGGTCCGTCAGTCCGACCCGGAGCTGTACATCCTCGCCTTCACCACCGGCGGCATCGGCACGTCCAGCCAGGACGGTCGGCGCAGCGAGATCCTGGCCGGCGAGTTCACCTTCTACGACGGATCCCGGCCGCACGACGTCTGCCACCACGCGACCGAGCCCGAGCGGGACCAGGCCACCTCGATCATCACCCTGATCCCGCACGCCGCGCTGCCACTGCCACCACAGCGGATGGCCGCGCTCTACGGCGGCCGGATGTCCGGCAGCGAGGGGATCGGGGCGCTGCTGGCGCAGTTCCTGCTCCAGGTGACCGGGCACCCCGAGCAGTACCATGCCGCCGACGCCAGCCGGCTCGGCGCGGTGGGGCTCGACCTGGCCACCACCATGCTCGGCCGGCACCTCGTCGCCGAGGACGCCGTGCCCACCGAGGTCCGCCGCCGGGCGCTGCTCACCCAGGTGCAGGCGTACATCCACCGCCACCTCGGCGACGCGACACTCAGCCCACAGGTCGTCGCCGACGCCCACCACATCTCGGTGCGGTCCCTGCACCGGTTGTTCCAGGGCGAGGAGGCCACAGTGGCGTCGTACATCAGGGATCTGCGGTTGGCCCGGTGCCGGCGCGACCTGACCGACCCGGCGCTGCGCAACCAGCCCGTGCAGACAGTCGCGGCCCGGTGGGGATTTCCCGACAAGGCCCACTTCAGCCGGGCATTCCGGGCCGCGTACGGGACCACGCCGCAGGAACACCGCGACAACGGCTCGGATTTGGCGCGGATCGTCAACCGCCGGGCGCTCATGGTCAACTCGATGCCGGCAGACTGACACCAACGCGGCCGGCCATCGCTGGTGGGCCGCCAACGGGGGCCGTGGCGAGGCGCCCGCCGCGTGAGCGGCGGGCGGCCGCCCGGTGGCCCCCCGCTCACGCCCGAGGCTCCGGTCCCGTCGCGCTTCCCCCCAGAAACGCCGACGGGGCCGGTCAGGACCTCTCCAACAACTCCAGGACGACCCGCTCCGCCTCCTCGCGAGGCGCCAGCGGATCCACCGACGCCACCACCCCGTCGTGGTAGAGGTCGACCACCCGAGGGTCCACGTACGACGCACGGGCCACGGTCGGCGTGTTGCCCAGCAGATCCGCCACCGCACGCATCACCGCGACCACCGCCCTGCGCCGGGCGGTCACCGAGTGGGCCGGGCCGGCGGTGGCCAACTCGGTGGCCGCGAGCACCGTGGCGTGCCAGGTGCGGAAGTCCTTCGCGGTCATCTCCCCACCGCTGGCGTCGCGCAGGTAGCCGTTGACCTCGTCACTGCGCACGTCGCGCCACTCCCGGCCGTCCCAGTAGCCGAACAGCCGCTCCGCCCGTCGCCGACGACGGCGCAGATTGACGAGCACCTGACACAGCTCCGGGTCCTCGATCCGGCGTACCTGCTCGATGCCCCCCTTCGCGGGAAACACGAACACCACGCAGCCACCCCGGGACCGGGCATGCTCGGGGCGCAGGGTGGCCACCCCGTACGTCGGGTCGTCGCCTGCCGCGTACTGGTCGCTGCCCACCCGGAACATCCCCATGTCCAGCAGTCGGGCCACCGTGGCGAGCACCCGGTCCCGGCCCAGTCCACGGCCGTCCAGGTCCCGCCCGACCCGCTCGCGCAGCGCCGGCAGCCGCCGGGCCACCTCCAGCACATGGTCGAACTTCGCCTCGTCCTGCTTCTCCCGCCACCGCGGGTGGTAGACGTACTGCTTGCGACCTGCCGCGTCGATCCCGATCGCCTGGATGTGCCCGTTCGGATGCGGCGCGATCCAGACGTCCTGCCAGGCCGGGGGGATGACCAGCTCCCGCAGCCGGGCCAGGACATCCGGATCCCGGACCGCAGCGCCGGACGGGTCGACGAAGAGCCAACCCCGGCCGCGCCGACGCCGTCCGTACCCCGGTCGACCCGGGTCGCTACGCCGCAACCGCACCGGAGACCCGCACCACCCTCTCCACCTCGGCCACGGCGGCCAGCACCTCGTCGAGGCGCAGCGCCGCCATCGTCGGGTGGCTTCCCACCCCGTCCCACCTCGGCGAATCCACCTCGCCGGCCCAGAGCGCCCGGTGCCGTGGCCGGTCCGGCGGCGGCCCCCAGTGCGCCGGTGGCACCGGCCCGAAGAGGACGACCGAGGCGGTGCCGTACCCGGTGGCCAGGTGGGCGACCCCGGTGTCCCCGCTGACCACCAGCCGGGCGTCGGCCACCAGCGCGGCGAGCGCGCCGAGGTCGGTCCGGCCGGCCAGAACGGCGTCCGACGTCAGGCCCGCCGCCTCGGCCACCCGGGCCGCCAACGCCCGTTCGTCGGCCGAGCCGGTGAGCAGCACCCGGTGCCCCTGGTCGGTCAGCGCGCGGGCCAACGCGGCGAACCGCTCGGCCGGCCACCGCTTGGCCGGGATCTTGCTGCCCGGGTGCACCACTGTGACACCGCCGGGCAGCCCCGCCGACCCGGGCCGGCGCAGGCTGAGGTCGGCGCGGTCGGCCGGGATGTCGTACCAGGACAGCAGCCGGCACCACCTGTCCACCTCGTGCTCGTCGACGGCCCAGCGCGGGCCGTCGGCACAACCGGCGTCCGTGTTGGCGAAGGCGAGCAGCCGGCCGGGCCGGGTGGCCGCGAGCAGCCGGTGCGACTGCGGGCCGCGTCCGTGCAGGTTGACCGCTACCCGGGGGCCGACCCGATCCGCAGCGGTCGGTCCAGCCCGGCGGTGTCCACCAGCCGGTCGACGCCGCCGACCAGGTCGACGAGCGGGGCCAGCCAGCCGGGCGCGGCGAGAGCCAGCTCCCGCGAGGGGTACGCGGCGCGCAGCGCCCGCAGCGCGGGCACCGCTGTCACCAGATCGCCGACGCCGAGGGCGCGCAGCACGAGGATCACGGGTACGAGGTCTCCTGCTCGGCGCAGACCACCATCTCGCGCACCGCGCAACCGGGCGGCTGGTTGAGCGCGAACATGATCGCGGCGGCGGTGTCGGCGGGCTCGTTGAGGATCGCGTCCGGCCCCGGCTTGTACTGCGGGTCGCGTTCGTCGAAGAACGCGGTGCGCATCCCGCCCGGAATGAGCAGGGTGACGCCGACCTGACCGGCCAGCTCGGCGGCGAGGGCTCGGGTGAACCCCACCACGCCGAACTTCGCCGCGCAGTACGCGGTGGCGTCGCTGACCGCCTTGACGCCCAGGGTCGAGGCGACCGTGACGATGCGACCCCGGGAGGTCAGCAGGAACGGCAGCGCGGCCCGGATCACCGCCGCGGTGGCCAGCAGGTCGACGGCGACGATCCGGTCCCAGGTCTCCCCCGGCAGGTCGGCGAGTCGGCCCGGCACGTCCGTGCCGGCGGCGGTGACCACCGCGTCCAGGCCACCGGCCTGCTCGGCGAGGTGCTGGGTGGCCACCTCGGCGGCTCGCGTGTCGGCCAGGTCGCACTCGGTCCAGGACACCCCGTCGACCGGCGGCCGCCGGTCCAGCACGAGCGGTCGGCCACCGGAGGCGGCCACCGCCGCGACCACCGCGGCGCCGAGCCCGCTGGCGCCGCCGGTGACCAGGACGGTGGGCCCGGCATCGTGCCGCATGGCGGTCATCGGGTCCGCTCCGCGAGCGTGCGGACGATCAGGTCGGTGGTGGAACGACCGTCCAGGTAGGGCACCACCACTGTGTTCCCGCCCCACCGGCGCAGGACCTCCGCCTCCGGCAGGGCGGCGGTCGCGTCCCCGCCGCCGGTGGCGTAGTCGCCGCCCTTGACCCAGACGTCGGGGCGTACCCAGGACAGGGCCGCGGCCGGGGTGGGCTCGTCGAAGATGAGGACCGCGTCGACGCAGCTCAGAGCGGCCAGCAACCGGCTCCGGTCACCGTCGGACAGCACCGGCCGATCCGGGCCCTTCAACCCGGCCACGCTGGCGTCGGAGTTCAGGCAGACGATCAGGCAGTCGCCGAGCTGCCGGGCGGCCTCCAGGGTGGCCACGTGCCCGGCGTGCAGCAGGTCGAAGCAACCACCGGTCGCCACCACAGTGCCACCCGCGGCCCGTACCTCCTTCAGGAGCGTGGCGACAGCGGCGACCCCCACCCGGTCAGCCACCGCGCCACCTCGTGGCCCGGGCTGGAGGGCCCGCGACCCCGACGCGCTCCTGGCCCGCACCGGCGGTGGCGACGGAGGCAGCGCCGTCGCCACTCCCCACCCGCCACGTACGCGGACGCCTCGGCGACCGCCGCCTGCACCGCCTCGGAGACCAGCGCGCCCTGGGCCAACGCGAGGCTGGCCGCCGCCGCGAACCGGTCGCCGGCACCACAGGTGTCGCCCTCGGCGCTACCCGGAGTCGGCACCACCAGCGGCGTCGACCCGGCGTGGCAGAGCAGCGCCCCGTCACCGCCAAGCGTCACCGCCACCGCGCCGGCCCGCCAGCGCCGCCGTAGCCCCTGGGCGCCCCGGGACGCGGTGGCCAGTCGGGAGGCGCCGGGCAGCGCGGGGACCAGCTCGCGCACCTCGGACTCGTTCGGGGTGGCCAGGTGTACGCCGGGCACCGCCGCCGGGCCGCGCGGATGCGGGTCCCACACCACCGGCGCGCGGGTGGCGGCCAACGCGTCGCGCAGCGCGGGCTGCCGGGCCACCCCCGGCCGTAGTCGCTGACCAGCACCGCCGACGCCGCGCCGATCACCCGGAGCACCTCGTCGGAGGGCTGGCCCGGCTCGCCGGACGTGCCGCCACGGTCGTGGCGCAGCAGCACCCGCCCCCGGGCATGCAGCCGGATCTTCTCCGGCGTCGCACCGGAGAGGGCCAGCGGGTACACCTGCACGCCGGCGGCGGTGAGCAGAGCGGTCAGCCGGGCCCCGCCGGCGTCGTCGGCGAGCGCGGTCACCAGCACCACCTCGGCGCCCTGCGCGGCGGCGAACACCGCCGCCAGACCGGCGCCACCGGGTCGGTCGGTGGCCGCGGTCTCGTCGAGCACCGGCACCGGGGAGTCCGGGCAGAGCCGGTTCACCACACCTTCCACATCCCGGTCGAGCAGGGTGTCCCCGAGCACCACCACCGGTCCCCTCACGCTTGCCTCCTCATCCTCACGCGTCGACCTGCTGTCCGGTACCGCCGTCGAGCACCACCTCGACCCCGGTGCGCACCGGCGCCGGCTTCCCCGGCACCGGGTGGACGACCACCGGATCGGCGACCGCCGCCAGCGCGGCGGGCAACTCCTGTTCGAGGTACTCGCAGAGCAGATGACTGGTCACCAGGTGCAGCTCCTGGACGACCTGGGTGTCCGGGGACGCGACGGCCAGCACGTCGTCGCAGGCGTCGGCGAGCGGATTGGGGGCGACACCGGTGAGCGCCCAGGTGGTCACCCCGACGTCGCGGGCGGCCTGCACGGCGGTGACCAGGTTCTGGCTGGTTCCGCTGGTGCTCAGCAGCAGCAGGACGTCGCCGGGGCGGCCGTGGGCGCGCACCTGGCGGGCGTACACGTCGGCGTAGCCGTAGTCGTTGGCGATGGCGGTGAGCGCGCTCGTCTCGGCGTGCAGCGCGATCGCGGACAGCGGCCGGCGGTCGTCGCGCAGCTTGCCGACCAGCTCGGCGGTGAGGTGCTGGGCCTCGGCGGCGCTGCCGCCGTTGCCGGCGACCAGCAGGCGACCCCGGCGGCCAGCCGGTGGGCCAGGTCCGCGCCCCAGCGCGCCAGTTGCCGCTCACACCGCCGGTACGGCACCAACGCCGCCGCGAGATTCGTCAGGTGGGTGTCGAGCAGGCTGCCCGTCGGCATCAGGCCACCACCCGGCTCGGCCGGCGCACGGCGGCCACCTCGCTGTAGACCTCGACCAGCCGCTCGGCGGTGGCCGCCCACGAGTACCGCGCCCGGGCCCGCTCGCGCGCCGCCGTCGCGTACGCGAAACGCCTGATCCGGTCGTCGAGCAGACCCTGGATCGCGGTTGCCAGGGCGTGCGGGTCCCGGGCCGGCACGAGGTCACCTGTCGTCCCGTCGACCACTGTGTCCCGGATGCCGCCCACGGCCGTTCCGACGACCGGCACCCCACAGGCCATCGCCTCCAGCGGGGTCAACCCGAACGGCTCGTACCAGGGCGCCGCGACCAGCAGGTCCGCCGAGCGGTACCAGCGGCCCATCTCCTCCCGGGGCACCGCCCCGACCAGGTGCACCCGGTCGGCCACTCCGCACGACTCCGCGAGGGCCCGCAGCCGGCGGGCGTACGGGTCGGTCTCCAGGAGCCCCTCGGGTGGGCCGCCGACGACCAGGCACTCGGCGTGCGGGACCAGCGCCATCGCGCGGATCACGGTCTGGAAGCCCTTGCGCTCGACCAGCCGACCCACTGTGAGGATCCGGGCCCGTCCCGGTTCCCGGTCGGCGGCCGGCCCGAGCGGGGCGAAGGTGGCGAGGTTGACCCCGGAGGGCACCACAGTCATCCGGGACCGGGGCACACCCATCCGGACCAGCTCGCCCACCTCGTCGCGGCACTGCGCGACGATCCGGTCCACCGAGCGGCCCAACTCCCGCTCGTAGGAGACCCGTCGGGCCGGGCTGGTGTCCTGCACACCCTGGTAGCGGCGCTTCACAGTGCCCAGCGCGTGGTACGTCTGCACCACCGGCACCCCGGTCTGCCGGCCGGCGGTCAGCCCGGCCAGTCCGCTCATCCAGAAGTGCGCGTGGATCACCTCGGGCACCCAGTCACCGCCGCGCCAACGCTCGATCAGCCAGGTGCTGAACTCCCGCATGTGCGGCAGCAGCGCGTCCTTGGCCACCGGCTCGGCCGGGCCGGCCGGCACGTGCACCACGTCGTACCCGTCCGGGCTGCGGACGGTGACCGGCAGGTCGGGCGCGTCGCGGCGGGTGTAGACCCGCACCTCGTGCCCGGCGGCGGCGAGCGCGGCGGACAGCTCCGCGACGTGCGTGTTCTGGCCGCCGGCATCCTCCCCTCCGAGGACGGCGAGCGGGCTGGCGTGCTCCGAGATCATCGCGATCCGCATACTTCCTCCTCCAGCAGCCGGTCCCAGTCAGCGAGGAAACGGTCGAGGCCGTACCTGTCGCGCGCGGCGGTTCGCGCCGCCGCTCCGGCCTGACGCGCGCTGGCCGGTTCGGCGATGAACCGGCGGGCGGCGTCGAGCAGGGTGTCGGTCCGGGTGGCGAGCGCCCCTGCCTCCGGGGGCACCGCCATCACCGCCTCGGTGGTGGCGAGCGCGACGACAGGCATGCCGATCGCCATCGCCTCGATGAGGCTGAGCCCGAGGGAGGTCCACCGGCACAGGTGCAGGTACGCCCGCCGTCGGGCCAGTTCGGCGTGCATCCGGTTCTGGGGCACGTCGTCGTGGCTGGTGAGCCGGTCGGCGGGCAGCCCCAGGTGGTCGGCCAGGCCGGCGACGCCCATGCCGAACACGTCCAGCGGCGCGATCTCGGCGAACTGGGGCAGCAGGTCGGTGCCGGTGACCCGGCCTCGCCGTACCGGCTCGTTGATCACCACGGCGAGCCGGTCCAGCTCGCCGGTGTAGGACGCGGAGGGGGCGACGATGCCGTGGTCGACGACAGTGCTGCGGGTGGCGCCGGTGTCCCAGAAGATCTGGTTGAACCCGGTGACGTGGGCGATGAGCAGGTCGTCCCGGTCGGCCATCGGGTGACGCGTGTTGGGCACGTCGCCCTTGGGGGTGTTGTGCTCGACGTAGATCGCGGGAACGTCGCGGCCGGGACGGCGGCGGAGCCACTCCTCGGCCCGGTCGATCTCCTCGGGGCGTTGCAGGATGACCAGGTCGACGTCGGTGCCCGGCAGCTCCTCCGGGGTGACCTCGACAGCGCTGTCCGGCCAGGGGTAGGTGCGGGCCCGGCCGAGGCCGTACGGGCCGCGGTCGGGTGTGGTGGGAATCAGGTAGCGGTGGCCGCCGTGCACGAACGACGTGGTCCAGGAGCCGTGCACGTGCCAGAGCAGGATGTTCATCGGCCGCCACCACCACTGACGGCGAGCGTCCGAAGCGCGTCGACCACCTCGTCGGGGTCGATGCCGCTGAGGCAGGGGTGCCCGGGGACCGGGCAACTGGCCGCCCTGGTGTCCCGGCAGGGCGCGGCGGCGTCGCCGAGCCGGACGGTGGGCACCCGGTAGGGCCCCCACTGGCCGAACGGGACGGTCGGCGCGAAGAGACTCACCACGGGCACTCCGGCGGCGGCGGCCAGGTGCGCGGGCCCGGTGTTGCCGACCACCACCGCGCTGGCGTCCGCGACGATCGCGGCCAGCCCGGCCAGGTCGGTGCGGCCGCCCAGGTCGGTGCCGCCGGCCGCGGCGACCCGGGCGGTGATCGCGCGCTCGTCCGGGCCGCCCGTGACGAGCACCCGGTGCCCGGCGTCGGTCAGCGCCCCGACGATCCGGGTCGCCACCTCCGGCGGGCATGCCCGGCTGGACGCGTCCGACCCGGGGTGCAGTACCACGTACCCCGGGTCGCCCACGTCAGCCGGGCGCGGCGGCACGGCGTCTCGGCGGAGCCGGAGGACGGGTTCGTCGCCGTCGGGCAGCCGGTGGCCGGCGGCGGCGGCCAGGGAGAGGGCACGTTCGGGTTCGGGGACGCCGACCGGCACCCGGTGCCGGATGTCCAGCAGCGAACCCGGATAGTCGTCACTGATCGCCGCGATCCGGTCGATCCCCGCCATCCGCAACAGCAGCGCCAGCGGCAGGGCGGACTGGTGGAACGAGGTGAACACCACGGCCTGGTCCGCGCCCACCGCGCCCAACCGCGCGGTCAGGCTCCGCATGGCCTCCGGGTCGACCGGCCCCGGTGTGGGATCGATCCACGGCAGCGGATGCTCGATGATCTCGTCGACGCCGGGCAGCAGGTCGGCGGCGGCACGACCGCGCGGCCCGCACAACAGCACCACCCGCTGCGCCCCGGCCGCGACGGCGCGGATCGCCGGCCCGGTGACGAGCACGTCGCCAGCCGAATCCGAGCGGACCACCAGAGCCGTCCGTACCGGTTCGGTGGGTGCGGCCGAGGGTTGCACGGCCTGTTGGCGGCGCAGGATCTCCGCCACCGCCGCCGGCAGATCGGTGGCCACCCACCCGGCGGCGGCGATCTCCTCCGGTCGGGTCACCGGGGTGGGCACCAGCACCCCGGCGGCCCCGGCGGCCAGCGCGGCGGCGACGTCCCGGCCGATGTCGCCCACCAGCACGCAGCGGGACGCGGTGGTGCCCAACTCGCGGGCGGCGGCGTACACCATTCCGGGCGCCGGCTTGCGGCAGTCGCAGCCGTCGGCGTCGTCGTGCGGGCAGATCAGCCACGCGTCGAAGCGGCCCAGCAGCTCCTCGACGCGGGCGTGCACCGCCCGCATCTGCTCACCTGTGAAGTAGCCCCGGGCCAGGCCCGACTGGTTCGTGACGACCGCCAGCCGCAGCCCGGCCGCGCGCAGACGGTCCAGCGCCGCCCGCGCGCCCGGCACCGGCCGCACCTTCTCCGGGTCGCCGTTGTACGGCACGTCCTCGATCAGGGTGCCGTCGCGGTCCAGCAGCACCGCGTCGTAGAGGACTGGTCGGGGGGTCGCGACAGACCCGGAACCGGCGCGGTCAGCAGCGGCGTACACCTGGGCTGACCTGCGCTGATACGGATCCTCCTGGGCCTGTCGCACAGCCGGCGGGTTCCCTGCGCCCCGAGGAGTAAACGTCGTCGTCGGGCGGTGGGCCAGCGCCGCCAGCGATGCCCCGGGTCCGCCTTACCCGCCGTGCCGGAGAAGCTAACCCCGCGCGCCGTTAGCCCGTGCCGTGCCCCGGGTATGGGACCCCGGTGGCGATTGTGGAGAAAGTGATCGACGCGTCCCCGCAGCGGGTTTTTGACGTGCTCGCGGACGGATGGACGTACAGCGACTGGGTGGTCGGCACGGCGCACATGCGGGACGTGGACGACGCCTGGCCCCGGGTGGGCAGCCAACTGCACCACCGTGCCGGGCCCTGGCCGCTCTCCCTGCAGGACGCCTCGACGGTGCTGGTCTGCGAACCGCCGCACCGGCTCGTGCTCAAGGCCGGGCTGTGGCCGGCGGGCGAGGCGATCGTGGCCTTCACCCTGGAACCCGTCGGCGCGGACGCCACCCGGGTACGCCTCGGGGAGGACTTCGCCGCCGGCCCGCTGCGGTGGGTCCACAACAAGATCAACGATCTGGTGCTGCACCTGCGGAACCGGGAGACGCTGGACCGGCTCTCCGACATCGCCACCCGGCAGAAGGGGACGCCGTGACACGGACCGTGGTGGTGACCGGCGCGAGCGCTGGCGTCGGCCGAGCCGTCGCCCACGCGTACGCGGCGCGCGGCGCCCGGCTGGCACTGCTGGCCCGGGGCGAGGCGGGTCTGGTCGCCGCCGAGCGGGAGTGCCGGCTGCGCGGCGCCACCGACGTGCGCGTGTACCGGGTCGACGTGGCCGACGCGGGCGCGGTGCAGCAGGCCGCCGACGACGTGGTGCACCGCTGGGGCGGCATCGACGTGTGGATCAACAACGCGATGGCGTCGGTGTTCGCGCCGGCCTGGGAGATTCCGGCGCGTGAGTTCCGCCGGGTCACCGAGGTCACCTACCTGGGCACTGTGCACGGCACCCTCGCCGCGCTGCGGCACATGCGGGCGCACGGGCGGGGCACGATCGTGCAGGTGGGCTCGGCGTTGGCCTACCGGGGGATCCCGCTGCAGTCGGCGTACTGCGCGAGCAAGCACGCCGTCCAGGGGTTCAACGACTCGTTACGCGCCGAGCTGCTGCACGACTGCCCTGCGGTGAAGCTGTCCATGGTGCAGCTGCCCGCGCTCAACACGCCGCAGTTCTCCTGGGTCCGCACCCGGCTGCCGCGGCATCCGCAGCCGGTGCCGCCGATCTTCACGCCGGAGTTGGCCGCCCGCGCCATCGTGTGGGCCGCCGACCGTGGCACCAGGGAGCTGAACGTGGGCGGTCCGACCTGGCAGGCCCGGCTGGCCGATGCCCTGTTCCCCGGCCTGCTCGACCGGAAGCTGGCCCGCGACGGCTACGACAGCCAGCAGACCGGTGAGGAGATCGATCCGGCGACCTGGCGGGACAATCTGGATCACCCCGGCGATGCCGACACGGACCGGGGCACCGCTGGGGTTTTCCGCGAACAGGCGCGTGACCGTTCCGCGGCGCTCTGGGTCGGTACGCACAAGCCGGCGCTCTCCGGTGTCGCGCTCGCCGTCGCGGCGCTCGCCCTCACCGCTGTCGCTCGCCGTTGGCGTTGACCGGAGCAATCCCCTGACCAGGGCCTTCGCGCCCGTGCACGGTAGGCGGCGACAGTCCGCAACGCCCGGGAGGGGTGCCTCCCTCGGATCGAATACGGGAACTGGATACCCTTTCCATGACTCTTGTCCGCAAACCGAGGATGACCGACATGATCAAGCCGGTGCAGTTGCCGTCGCCGTGGCGGGACGCACGCCTGACCGTCGTCGTGCCCACTTACAACGAGGCGGGCAACCTCCCGGCGCTTGTCGAGCGACTGCTCGCGCTGCCGCTGCCCGGGCTGCGCATCCTCGTGGCCGACGACAACTCCCCCGACGGCACCGGGGAGGTGGCCGACAAGCTGGCCATCGAGAACCCCGACCGGGTCCAGGTCGTGCACCGTGCCGGCAAGGAGGGCCTCGGCCGGGCGTACGTGGACGGGATGAGTCGGGCGCTCGAGGGCGGCGCCGAGTACGTGGCGCAGATGGACGCCGACCTCTCGCACCCGCCGGAGGCGCTGCCGGGGATGCTGGGCGCGCTGCTCTCCACCCAGGCCAGCGTGGTGATCGGTTCCCGGTACGTGCCCGGCGGCGAACTCGACGAGAACTGGCCGCTCTACCGCCGGGCGCTCAGTGGCTGGGCCAACCTCTACGTGCACACGCTGCTGCGGGTCCGGATCCGGGATCTCACCGCCGGCTTCAAGATCTGGCGGGCCGACGCCGTGCGCGACATCGACCTGGAGCGGGTGCAGTCCAACGGCTACAGCTTCCAGGTGGAGATGCACTACCTCGCCACCAAGCTGGGGCACACCATCCTGGAGGTGCCGATCCGCTTCGAGGAGCGGCGCGACGGCGTCTCCAAGATGACGACCGCGACCAAGGTGGAGAGCGCGCTCATGCCCTTCCGCCTCCGCAGCAAACACCGCAACGTAACCCGCTGACCCCACCCCACCCGCCGGGTTGATCAAGAGGTCTGCGTCGCGAAAATCTGACGTGAACCTCTTGATCACCGGCAGGCCTGGGGTGGGCGGTCAGGGGGGTGGGTAGATGGCGCGGTGGGCTGTGGCGATGGCTGCGGCGTAGGCGCGGCCGGTGAGCGCGCGGTCGCGCGCCAGCGCCGCGCGGGCCGCGTTCGCGCCCGGCGCGCCGTGCACACCGCCGCCGGGGTGCGCCGACGCGCTGGCCAGGAAGAGCCGGTCCACCGGGGTGTCCGCCCGGCCCAGGCCAGGGATCGGGCGCAGGAAGAGCTGCTGGTACGCGGCGGCGGTTCCGCCGCCGAGCGTGCCACCGACCAGGCTCGGGTTGCCCTTCTCCAGGTCGGCCGGCCCGGCCACGTGTCGGCCCACGATCAGGCGCCGGAAACCCGGGGCCGCCGCCTCCAGCACGTCCTCCATCCGCTGCACGTGCCCGGCGACCTCCTCGGCCCGCCAGTTCCGCCGAAAGGGCAGGTGGGTGTACGACCAGAGCGACTCGGTGCCCGGCGGAGAGTGGCTCGGGTCCGCCACCGACATCTGCCCGACCAGCAGGAACGGGTCGCGGGGCAGCTCGCCACGGGCCAACTCGCTGGCGTAGTGGGTGAGGCCGTTCAGGTCCGCGCCGAGGTGCACGGTGCCGGCGCCGGCCAGCTGCCGGTTCGTCCAGGGCACCGGCGCGGAGAGCGCCCAGTCCACCTTCAGCGTGGAACCGTCCCACCGGAAGTGCGCCAGGTCCTCCACCAGCCGGGACGGCAGCGCCGCCGCGCCGACCAGGTCGAGGTAGAGCGCCGGCGCCGGGACGTCGGCGAGCACGGCCCGCCGGGCCCGCCACAGCGCGCCGCCGACGGTCCGCACCCCCATCGCCCGGCCCCGGGCGGTGAGCACCCGGTCGGCCCGGGCGCCGTAGACGATCGTTCCGCCGCGCCCCTGAAGCCGATCCACGAGCGCGTTGGTGATCTGCTGCGCGCCGCCGTCGGGCACCGGCCAGCCGACCTGCTGCCCGAGCATGGCCAGCAGCCAGCCGTACACCCCGGAGCCGGCCTCCTCCGGGGAGAGGTCGGTGTGCAGGGCACAGCCGGCCAGCAGGGCCGGCCCGCCGGGGCCGTCGAAGAGTTCGTCGCCGAGTTTGCGGACCGGCACGACGAGCCGCCGCGCCAGTCGCAGCGCGCCGGCGACGCGCAGCCGACGCAGCAGACCCACCCCGCCGCGTACCGGCGGGAACGGCGAGGTGATCGCCTCCAGCATCGGCTCGGCCACGTCGAGCCAGTCGGTGTACGCGTTGAGCCAGCGCTTGCCGTCCCCGGGGGCGAACTGCTCCAGCGACGCGGCCGTGACGTCCGGGTCCCGATTGATGACAGCGGCCCGACCGTCCGGCAGCAGGTGCGCCAGCACGTCCGGCGAGTGCCGCCAGGACAACCCGTGCCGGCCCAGGTCGAGGCCGCCCAGGACCGGGGAGGCGTACCCGAGGGGGTAGAACGAGCTGTAGAGGTCGCTCAGGTAGCCGGGCGCGGTCACCTCGGCGGAGCGCACCGCGCCGCCGGGCACGGCTGTCGCCTCCAGCACCACCACGTCCCAGCCGGCGTCCGCCAGCAGGTTGGCCGCCACCAGGCCGTTGTGCCCGGCCCCGACGATGACGGCGTCCGCGCTCTGCGCGACGGTGGGTGTCATCGGATCCGCCTACCCGGCGCACAACCGGGCGAAACGCGTTTGCCTCGCCGGGGCCGGGGCATCCAGCGCCGCATGTACACGGTTGCGCAGCTGGTGGGCGGGGTGTGGGGTGCGGGCGGCGACGGCGGCGAACTGGTCGTGCGTGATCCGGCGGACGACGCGCCGGTGAGCACGGCGCCGGTGGCCACGGCCGACGAGGTGGGCAAGGCGGCGCAGGCGGCCCGCAACGCGGCGGCCCAGTGGGCGGCGACCGCTCCGGCCGAACGGGCGGCGGCCCTGCACCGGGCCGCGGACGCGGTGGAGGCGGTCGTCGAGGAGTTGGCGGCGGTGGTCACCGCGGAGATGGGCAAACCGTTGGCGGACGCCCGCGGCGGCGTCGAGGCGGGAATCGGCACCCTGCGACAGTATGCGGAGCTGGCACCGCTGCGCGGCGGGCGCTCGCTGAACGGCCAGACCGACGCGCTGGACTTCCTGACCCCACAGCCACGCGGGGTGGTCGCGGCGATCACCCCGTGGAACGACCCGGTGGCGGTCTCCTGCGGACTGCTCGGCGCGGCCCTGGTGACCGGGAATGTGGTGCTCTACAAGCCGAGCGAACGGACACCGGCGACGGGTTGGCTGCTGGCCCGCGCGCTGGATCAGGCACTGCCGGCCGGTGTGTTGTCGCTGCTCACCGGCGGCCCGGAGGTGGGCGCCGCGCTGGCGGCGCAGGAGGTCGACGTGGTGGCGCACGTGGGCGCCACCGCGACCGGGCGGGCGATCGCCGCCGCCGCGGCACGCACCGGAGCGAAGGTGCTCCTGGAGAACGGCGGCAGTGACCCGTTGATCGTGGACGCGGGCGTCGACCCGGAGTGGGCGGCGGAGCAGGCGGCGCTCGGCGCGTTCGCCAACGCCGGGCAGATCTGCGTGGCGGTGGAGCGGCTCTACGTGCACCGGAAGGTGGCCGACGACTTCGTGGCCGCGCTGGTCCGCCGTGCCGGAGCGCTGCGGGTCGGGCCGGGTCGGGACCCGGGCACCGAGCTGGGCCCGCTCGTCGACCGGCGGCACCGGGACCACGTGCACGGGCAGGTCGCCGCAGCGGTGGCGGACGGCGCACGGGTGCGGGCGGGCGGCGAGGTGCCGGACGGACCGGGGGCGTTCTACCCGGCCACCGTCGTCACTGACTGCCGCCACGACATGGCGCTGGTCCGGGAGGAGACGTTCGGGCCGGTCGCCCCGGTGGTGGTCGTCGACTCGTTCGACGAGGCGCTGCGCTGCGCTGCGGACTCCCCGTACGGGCTGGCCGCCACCGTGTTGACCCCGTCGATGAGTCACGCGCAGCGGGCCTGGCGGGAGCTGCCGGTGGGCACCGTCAAGGTCAACGCGGTGTTCGGGGGCGCGCCGGGGGGTGCCGCGCATCCGCGCCGGGCCAGCGGGCAGGGCTTCGGGTACGGCCCGGAGCTGCTTGACGAGTTCACCGCCACGAAGGCGGTGCACATCGAGGCGCCCGGCGGCGGGCACTGGTGAACGGTACGGGCGGACGCAGGGGTGGCGCGTCCGCCCGTACCGCGTCGGTTGTGCTCCGGTGCGGCGGCGGTCAGTCGCCGCGGGCCTTGCGGGTGGCGCGGTCGTTGGCCTTCTCGATCGCCTTGACCAGGTCCGGTTTGGTCATGCTGGACCGGCCGGGTACGTCGAGTTTGCGGGCCACCGACATCAGGTGGTCCTTGGTGGCGTTGGCGTCCACGCCGCCCGCCGTGGGGGCCCGTCGTTCCGGCCCGCCACCGGCGGCCTGCTGGTCGCTGGGGCCCTTGCGGCCCTTCGGCTCCCAGTGGTCGCCCACCTTCTCGAACTGGTGCTTCACCGCGGCGAAGGCGGTGCGGTGCGACCGCTCCCCCTCGCCGTAGGTCTCGACCGCCGAGTCGTGCGTCTTCTCCCAGGTGCGCTGCGCCTTCTCCGGGGAGCGTCGCAGCGTGCTGGGCAGGTCCTCGCGCCCGGGCATCTCGTCCTCCTCCGTGTCGACAGAGTCACCGTGTCCGTTCCCCGGTGACGCGGCGGCAAACCATAGCGGCACCGGCCGTGGGCTGGGCGGGTTTGTCGATTTCGTGATCCGGGTACCGGCGGGCCAGGCCAGACCGGACGACCGGTCATCCGGCGGCCGGGGCGCAGGGAGCGGGCATGACGACCACGGAGCCCGGTACGACGCTCGACGGCACACCGGGTGCCGGGGTGCCCCGACGGATGCGGCAGTTGAGCTGGCGGACCTGGCGCGGGGTGCTGGTCCGCAGTGTGCAGAACTTCGTCAACGACAACTGCTCCGACTGGGCCGCCGCGCTCACCTACTACGGGGTCCTGGCGCTCTTTCCGTCCGCCATCGTGGTGGTGGCGCTCGTCGGCCTGGTCTCCGACGGCGAGCGGACCCTGGACACGGTGGTCGACCTGGCCAACCAGGTGGGCGCCGGGTCGGTGCTGACCGACGACAAGGGCGGCGTGGTCGGGGTGATCCGGACCGTGGTGCTCGACCAGAGCAACCCCAAGCTGCTGCTGAGTTTCGGCCTGCTCGGCGCGCTCTGGTCCGCGTCGGGCTTCATCGGGGCGTTCACCCGGGCCTCGAACGCCGTCTACGGGGTGGCCGAGGGCCGCCCGGTCTGGAAGCTTCGGCCGCTGCAGATCGGCCTGGCGGCGATCACGCTGGTGCTGCTCGCGGTGGTCGCCCTCGGCCTGATCGTCAGTGGGCCGGTCACCGATGCGGTCGGCGACCTGATCAACGCCGGCGGCCTGGCCCGCACGACGTGGAGCGTGGCGAAGTGGCCGCTCCTCGCCATGATCATGATGGTGCTGCTGTCCCTGCTGTTCTGGATCGCGCCGAACGTGCGTCAGCCCCGGTTCCGCTGGCTCACCCCGGGCGGCGCGGTGGCTCTGGTCTCCTGGGCGGCGGCCTCCTTTGGCTTCGGCCTCTACGTGGCCAACTTCGGCTCGTACGACACCACCTACGGCAGCCTCGGGGCGGCCATCGCGTTCCTGGTCTGGCTCTACCTGTCCAACTCGGCGCTGATGCTGGGGGTGCAGATCAACTCAGAGGTGCAGCGTGGGCGGCAGTTGCAGGCCGGCGACCCCGACCCGGAAGATCCGGTGCTGCCGCCGCGCAGGCCCGCCGACGACTGAGCCTCCGTTCCGGCTCGGGTGTCCGGTTCGCGGCCGGGCCGAGGGCCGGTTCGTGGCCCGGTGCCGGTTTACCGGGCGAGGTGCCGGGTAGCGCAGAAGGCATGGAGCGTGGCAACAGCAAGCACGGACCGAGGATCGACGAACAGATGAGTCAGGAGGTCAGCGGTCTCGTACAGGGGCCGGGGACCGGTGGCTCTCGGGTCGACGAGTCGCGGGTGCCGGAACCGGCTGGCGAGGACCAGCCGGAGACGACCACCGCCCCGGCCGGCGACCTGCGCACCGGCACCCCACAGGGCATGAGCTCCACGGACGTCGAGCAGCGCAGCCGGCTCGGCCGGTTCATCTCGATGAGCGCGCTGCCGGGCGACCGCCTGGTGCTCATCGCCAGCGCCCGCGAAAACGAGGCGCCGGACGACATCGTGGCGGCGCTGGAACGGCTGCCCGAGGGCACCGTCTACCAGACGGTCTCCGAGGTGTGGGCCGCGCTCGGCAACAAGAACGAGACAACTCGCTGGTGAGAGGGATCGCCCCCGATCCGACAATCCACCAGCGACTGAAGGAGGTTCCCCGATGAGTGGCGTTACCGAACACGTGGACGTTTCCGTGCCCGTACGCACCGCGTACGACCAGTGGACGCAGTTCGAGGAGTTCCCCGAGTTCATGGAGGGTGTGCAGGAGGTCCGGCAGGTCTCCGACACGATGACCCACTGGACTGTGGACATCGCCGGGGTGAAGCGCGAGTTCGATGCCGAGATCACCGAACAACTGCCCGACGAGCGGGTCGCCTGGCGTTCGACCGGCGGCACCCAGCAGGCGGGCGTCGTGACCTTCCACCGACTGGACCAGGACAAGACCCGGGTCACCCTGCAACTCGAGTTCGAGCCGCACGGTGTCGTCGAGCAGGCCGGCGACAAGCTCGGCATCGTCGACCGGCGGGCCAAGGGCGACCTGGAGCGGTTCAAGACCTACATCGAGCGGCGCGGTCAGGAGACCGGCGCCTGGCGCGGACAGGTGGACCGCCCGCAGCCGTGATCCTGAGCAGTGACCCGAGATGGCCGCCGGATTCCCGGCGGCCATCGCCGTACCCCGGCCCGGTCGCCCGTTTGCGATCATCGTGCCCGGGTACGGCTGGTGGTATGACCGACGACAACATCAGGGTGTGGCGGGACGAGGAACGGCTTCCGTTGGAGGAGCTGGAGCGCGCCGTCTCGGGCTCCAGCCTCGACGGGGAGGCCGACGACGTGACCGGCAACGACGCCGGCGAGGAGGCCACGTTCGGGCACGGGCCGGCCGCGTCGGACCGCGACGGGGCGGTCCGGGGCAACAGCCGGGAGGACACCGACCCGCAGCGCGCCTACCGTCCGTCCACCACCGGCCGGACCGGGCCGGACGTCTGACCCTCGCGTTCGGGCTGGGCGGGCACCACCGGCGCGGGAGACCCGGCGGTGGGGCGACGGGCGCCCCATTCGTAGAGCGCGATCAACGCCAGCGCGAGCACCAGCAGGGCCGAGCCCAGTACCTGCACCGACGTGTGGGCGATCAGCACGCCCAGCCCGGCCGGGACCAGCGCCGCGCCGACGCCCGAGGCGCCGATCTGCAGCCCGATGGCCCGGTCCGCGTGCGCCGCGCCGACCCGCTCGGCGGTGGTGAGGGTGAGCAGCGGAAACACCGGCGCGGCGGCGAAACCGACAACGACCAGGCCGAGCACCGCCACGACGGCCGGTCCGGGTACGGCGATCAGCGCCGCGCCGACCGCCATACCGGCCAGGCTGACGCGCAGCACCAGCCCCGCCCCCAGGCGCTCGGCCACCAGGCCCTGCACGACCCGCCCGACGAAGAGACTGCCCCAGTACGCGGACACACAGCCGCCGGCCACCGCCGGGCTGAGCCCACGCCCCTCGGTCAGCAGGAGGAACGCCCACAGGCCGGCGGCCACCTCGATGGCCACGTACAGCATGAAGGCGAGCAGCCCCGACCAGATGGCCGGCAGCCGCAGCGTGTCCAGGACCGGGACCCGGACGATCGGTGCCGGCCCGACACCCGTGCCGGTGGGCCCGGCCGGGGCGGCGGCGCCCACCGTGGCGCCCGCCTCGGCGCTGGGGCCTCGACGCCAGGCCCGCACGGTGAGCGCGAACGCGACGGCGAGGACGAGTTGAGCGGCGGCCACGATGCCGTATCCCCAGCGCCAGGCGAGCCCGGCGCTCAGCACCCCGGTCATGATCAGTGGGCCGATGGCCACGCCGAGGCCGAAGAAGGCGTGCAACCAGTTCATGTGGCGGGGCCCGAAGGCACCGGCGGCGTACGCGTTGAGCCCGGAGTCGACCGCGCCGGAGCCGAGCCCGACCAGCAGCGCACAGCCCACCAGTACCGCCAGCACCGGGCTCACCGAGAAGCCGGCCAGCGCCAGGCTGGCCAGCAGGGTGCTGCCGGCGAGCAGGGCGCCCACGCCGACCCGGGCCAGCGTGAAGCCGGCCAGCACGCTGGAGGTGAGGTAACCGACGGTGCCGGCGGTGAGCACCCACCCGACCGCCTCGGTGGGTACGTCGAAGTCGCCCCGGATCGACGGCCAGCCGACGCCGAGCAGACTGTCGGGCAGGCCGAGACTGACGAACGCGAGGTAGGCCAGCAGGAGCAGCGAGGCGCGGGGACGCGCGGGCGCGGTGGACACGAGGCACCATCCTGCCGCAGCGCACCCTAGCGCCGTCGGCACCCGATCGCTCGTCACGCAAAGAAGTCGTGTCCGTAGGGTCGAGAAAACGGACAGCTCATCCAGAATCGGCCGATCGGAGGACGGCAAGCCGGCCGGTTCGCGTAAGAATTTCGGGATGCATCAAGGCTCCGGAATCCTCTCCACGCGTCAGCGCCGGCTCGCCTGGCTCGGCTTCCTGCTCGCCGCGCTCCAGGCACCCGTGTCCGCCTGGCTCGTCGCCGACGAGTCGTGGCTGTTCAGCCTCTGCGTCGCGCTGATGGTGGCCACCGTGATCATCGCCGACGACGCGGCACGGCGACGCCCTGCCGACGCGACAAGCGACTAGTCTCCGCCGCCCGGCCGGGCCTCGTGGCCCGGCCGGCCCCGACTACGGCGACGTTCCTTCATCTCCGCCTCGTAGAGGTGGCGCCGCCCGCCCACCAGCTCGTCGCGGGCCTGCTGGTCCACCTCCCGGAACAGCGCGTGGTAGCCGTCGTCGAAGTCCTCGACGATCTGGAACGTCCACCGTCCGGCGATGACGTTACGGCCGCGCAGCTCCGTGCCGATCCGGTCGGCGAGGTGCGGATGCCCGGCGGCGCGAAACTGCTCCACGGCGTCGTCGAGCATCAGATCGGCATGGCCGATCAACTGGTGCATCGAGTAGAGGTGCCCCCGGGCCCGCTCCACACACTCCAGCGCCTCGCTGAGCTTGCCGAGCGCGGCGACCGTCGCGTCGCTGACCCCGTCCGGCCGCCGGTGCTGCTCGTCCGGTCCGTCCGCCTGCTGTCCCATCCGTGCCTCCGTGCCGTGTGCCGCCATCCGTGGGTGGTTCTCCTGCTGCCCCGTCTGTGCCGGATCAACCCCCGCGGCCAGCGGCGATCGCCTCAGTGGCGCAGCCGACATCCACCGAGCGGACGAGGTCGACGCGGTCACCTGTCGGTTAGCCTCGGTCACCATGCGTGTGCCGTTCAACCGGGTCGCTTCCCGTACCGCCGTCGACTCGGCGCGGTCCACCCTGGCCGCCCTCACCGTCTCCGTGGGCACCGTCGGGCTCACCGCCGCCGCCGCGCGACCGGGTCTGCTGGCCCTCGTCGACCAGCACGCGGCGGCCGTCCGGGACAGCCTCGACGGGGACCGCACGCCGCTGACCGCCGCGGCGCTCGCCGGCTACGCCGAGGGGGTGCGCGCCGCCGCCCTGGAGCACGGGTGGGCGCCGCCCAGCGGGCCGGTGGACTGGAGCAGCCCGGAGTGGCTGCTCACCCGCCTACTCGCGGTCTGCGCGCTGGCTCGCGCACTCGACCGGGACTGACGCGCGAGGGAGGGCACCCCGCGTCGTACGCGGAACACCCTCCCCAGCCGTCGTGCCGTTACGCCCCGCTACGAGCGGTACTGCTGCGCTTCGTCCACCTGAGGCATCGTCTGGGTGCGGTCGCCCCCGCGGTCGGCCATCTGCCGCTCCACGTCACTACGTCCGGCCGACGTGGCCTGACGCTGCTGCTGCACCGCCCGGGCCTCCTGCGCAGCCCGCTGCAGCCACCCGTCCCAGCGGTTCTGCATCGGTTTCACGAGACCACCGCCCACGCCGACGATCAGGATGCCGGCCACCGTGGCGAGCACCGCGATCAGCACCGGAGTGGTCACCGTGGTGGCGATACCCACCTGGTTCAGTGCGGCGATCACACCGAGCGCGATGATGAAGATCGCGGTCAGGTCGGCCAGAACCTTGCCGTACGAGAGCCCTCCCAGCGCCCCGGTGACCAGATCCCGCACAGCGTTGGCGATCGCTGCCGCCACCACCACGATGACGATCGCGATGAACGCACGCGGCAGCCAGGCCACCACGCCGCGGATCAGGTCACTGATCGCGTTGGGCCCCCAGACTCCGAAGGCGAACTGCAGTGTGAACAGCAGTACGGCGTAGTACGCCAGTCTGGCCAGAATGTCGCTGGCGTCGTACTTCGTTCTCTCCAGGGCCCGTTTGATGCCACCGCGTTCGACCGCCTGGTCGAAACGCACCCGTTCCAGCACCGTATCCACGATCTTGAGGACGGCTCTGGCGATGAGCCAGCCGACCACGAGGATGACGATGAAGGCCACTGCCTTCGGGATGAAGAGCAGCACCGACCTCCAGGTGTCGGCGATGGCATCGCCGATGTCGGCCTGCCGGACCGCGAGGGTTTTCAGCATGATGTCCCTCCTGTCGCATGGACTGCGCCGGGCGCATACCCGGCAAGGGGTCCGGCAGTCCGCGCAGCGTGCGGCGTTTTTCGCGACAGACCGCCGGACAGGGGTCCTGAACTGCCTGAACGGCCACCGCGAGGGACGCGGCGACGGCCCGCCGCCGTGGTCGGATGCCTTTTCCGGTCGGCCGACTAGGCTGCGAACATGCCAGGAACGGTCGGGCGGGTCCCCACGCCAGCAACTCCGGGCCCGGGCGTACCCACCGGGTCCGGCCCGGCCGTCGGCGTGCTCGCCCATGACTGGGCCAGCACCCCGCTGGGCCCAGCCGACGAGTGGGACGTCGCCCTCCGGGCCGTGGTGGAGCTGATCATCGCCTCGCCGATGCCGATGGCCCTGGCGTACGGCGACGACCTCGTCCTGCTCTACAACGCCGGCTACGCCGAGCTGCTGGGCACCAAGCACCCGAGCGCCCTCGGCCGCCCGGCCGCCGAGGTTTTCGCGGAGATCTGGGCGTTGCCCGGCGTCGGTGCGGTGATCGAGCGCAGCTACCGGCAGGGCGAGCCCTTCCTGGAGAAGGAGTCCACCCTGCCGCTGGTCCGTGGGCACTCGGCGACGGTGGAGCAGGCGGTCTTCACCCGGGGCTACTCACCGGTGCGCGACAGCGCCGGGCAGATCGTCGGCGTGTTGACGGTCGCGGCCGAGACCACCCACGTCACCGAGCAGTTGCAGAGCCTCAGCGAGGTGGCCGCGGCGCTCGCCGGCACCCTCACCCTCGACGACGTGGCCCGGGTGGCACTGCGGTACGCGATCACCACGTTCGACCCTGACCAGGCCTCGTTCGCTGTCGACGAGGGCGGCGGCGGCTGGCGCATGGTGCGTCGGGTCCGTGGCGAGTTGCTGGACGAGGCCGACGAGCGGCTTCCCCCGCTCTGGCGGCGGGCGGCCACGGACTGGTCGGCCCCCGTGGTGCAGGCGGCACGCTCCGGCGGGCCGTCGTTCACCCGCGACGGGCAACCGCTGCGGGACACCGCAGTGGACCGGCACGACCAGAAGATCCGCGCGATGGCGGCCCTGCCCCTGGGCACCTCGGTGGTCCGCGGTGGGCTGGCGGTCGGCTACCAGGTCCCGCACACCTGGTCACCAGCCGAGCGGGCGCTGCTGGCCGCCTCGGCCGAGCTGATCGGCCAGGCCGCGGAGCGGGCCCGCCGGTTCGAGACCCAGCACGGCACCGCCCAACTGCTGCAACGCAGCATGTTGCCGGAGCACCTGCCGGATCTGCCCCGGTTGCGGATCGCGGCCCGCTACGACCCGGGCGTGGACGGCAACGCGGCGGGCGGCGACTTCTACGACGCGTTCCTGCTGCCCGACGGCTCGCTCGGCGTGGTGCTGGGCGACGTCGCCGGGCACGACGTGCAGGCCGCCGCGCGGATGGGGCAGGTCCGGGCCGCGCTGCGCGCCCTGGCCCTGGCCGACCCGGCGCCCGACGCGGTCCTGGCCGGCCTGGACCGGCTGGTGTCCAGCCTCGGCGCGGAGGCGGGCACCCACGAGCTGTTCGTCACCGTGGCGTTCGGGGTGATCGACGCGGAGCGGCGGGAGCTGACCCTGTCCAGCGCCGGTCATCCCGCACCGCTGATCCGCCGCGGCGACCCGGATGGTCGGTTCCACGCCGAGTACGTCGACGTGCCCGCCGGACCGCCGCTGGGGCTGGGCGGGCGGCCGGGCACCACGACTGTCGCGTTCCGTCCCGGTGACACCCTGCTGCTGTTCAGCGACGGGGTGGTGGAGCGTCGCCGGCAGAGCCTGACCGCCGGGCTGGCCACCCTGAGCGACGCCGTCGCCAAGGCCGGCAGTGGCGACCCTCGCGCGCTCTGCGCGGTGGCCACCGCGGCGGTCCCGGGCGGCACCGAGGACGACGTGGCCGTGCTGGCGGTCGAGCACGCCCTGAAACCGAGTCGCTCGGCGAGCATGGAGGTGCCGGCGGAGCCGACCGCGCCCAGCCGGGTCCGGCACTGGCTGACCGGCCAGCTCACCGAGTGGCAGGTGCCCGAGTCGGTGATCGGGGCGGCGGTGCTCTGCACCAGCGAGCTGACCACCAACGCGTTGCTGCACGCCGGCACGGCCGCCCGGGTGGAGATCGACCTCAGCGCCGAGCGGTTGCTCGTCTCGGTAGCGGATTCCGGCACCCGGGGCACCGTGACCCGGGCCCGTACCGACACGTTGAGCAGTCGCGGTCGTGGCCTCGGCCTGATCGAGGAGCTCAGCGACGCCTGGGGGACCGACCCGTCGGTGCGCGGCTCCACCGTCTGGTTCGAGATCCTCACGCCACCGGCCGCGCATCCCTGAAACGCCCGAGGTTAGGAGGACGCCCATGCGTACCGACCGGCCCGCCGGGGTCCTCTTCGATGTCGACGGCACCCTCGTCGACACCACCTACCTGCACACGGTGAGCTGGTGGGAGGCGTTACGCCAGACTGATCAGCCGGTGCCGATGGCGACGGTGCACCGCTCGATCGGGATGGGCTCGGACAAACTCCTGGACCACCTCCTCGGCCCGGAGCGGGACCGCGACGCCGACTCGAAGCTGCGCGACGCGCACGACACCCTCTACGCCGAGTACTGGGAACGACTCACGCCGCTACCCCGGGCGGCCGACCTGTTGCGCGCCTGCGCCGAGCGGGGGTTACGGGTGGTGCTCGCCACCTCCGCCACCGAGCCCGAGGTGGGCGCGTTGCGTCGGGCGCTGGCCGCCGACGACGTGATCGACACGATCACCTCCGCCGAGGACGCCCAGCAGAGCAAGCCGGCACCGGACATCCTGGTCGCCGCGCTGGAGCGGTCCGGGTTGGCCGCCGAGCGGGTGGTCTTCGTCGGCGACTCGGTGTGGGACGTCGTTGCGGCCGGGGCGTTGAACATCCCGTGTGTGGGCCTGACCTGCGGTGGCACCAGCCGCGGCGAGCTTGCCGGCGCGGGTGCCGTGGCGGTGTACGACGACCCGGCCGCGCTGTTGCACGAGTTGGCGGACTCGCCGCTCACCCGGCCCCGGTGAGGATCACCCGGGTCCACCGACACGTACGCGCATAGCCGGAGCCCTTGTGGGGCAAGGTCTGTCACCACCTGCCCGCGCCTCGCGGGTGGCTGAAGGGTGGTGCCGTGGAGCCGGTAGATGTCGCGTTCGCGCTCGTGGGCCTGGGCGCTCTGCTCGCGGGCATCCTGCCGCGGGTGCTGGAGCGGCGCCCACTGTCCATGCCGATCGCCTTCCTCGCCCTCGGCATGCTGGTGTTCCTGCTGCCGGTCGGGCTGCCGTCACCGGATCCCCTGGCCCACCCGGAGCTGACCACCCACCTCACCGAGATCGGGGTGATCGTCGCGCTGATGGGCGCCGGGCTGAAGATCGACCGGCCGTTGAGTTGGCGACGGTGGTCGTCCACCTGGCGGCTGCTGGCGATCGCGATGCCCCTGTGCATCGCGGCGGTGGCCCTGCTCGGCTGGTGGTGGGCGGGGCTGGTGCCGGCCGCCGCGCTGTTGCTGGGCGCCGCGCTGGCCCCCACCGATCCGGTGCTCGCGGCCGACGTGCAGGTCGGCGAGCCGACCGACGTGGAGGACTCCGAGGACGAGGTCCGCTTCGCGCTGACCTCCGAGGCCGGCCTCAACGACGGCCTGGCGTTCCCGTTCGTCTACGCCGCCATCGCCATCGCCTCGACAAGCCTCGCTCCGGGCGACTGGCTGGCCGAGTGGTTCGCAGTGGACGTGCTCTGGAAGATCGGCATCGGCGTCGGCGGTGGCCTGCTCATCGGCTGGTTGCTCGGCAAGCTGTTCTTCCGCGCGCCCAGCAAGCTGCGGCTGGCCCGGCACGCCGAGGGCTTCCTGGCGTTGGCCGCCACGTTCCTGGCGTACGGGCTGGTGGAGGTCGTCGGCGGGTACGGCTTCCTGGCGGTGTTCGTTGCCGCCCGGGCCATCCGGGCCGCCGAGCGGACCCACGAGTTCCACTCGGTGCTGCACGACTTCGCCGAGCAGGTCGAACGGCTGCTCACCCTGGTGCTGTTGCTGCTGCTCGGCGGCGCGATCGTGGGTGGCCTGCTGGGCCCGCTGACCTGGCCGGCGGCCGCCGTCGGGCTGGCGCTGGTGTTCCTGGTACGGCCACTGATCGGCTGGTTGTCGCTGCGCGGCGCCCCGGGACGCCCGGCCGAGCACTGGGTCATCTCGTTGTTCGGCATTCGCGGTGTCGGCTCGTTCTACTACCTCGCGTACGCCACCACCAAGGCCGACTTCCCGCAGGCCGAGCTGCTGTGGGCGACCGTCGGGCTGGTGGTGCTCGTCTCCGTCGTGGTGCACGGCATCACGGCGACCCCGGTGATGCAGCTGCTCGACCGGGAGGGCGAGCGGACCTCCGACCCGGCCGAGCGGAAGGCCGACGCTCGGCCCGTCGCGGCAGCCGGGCACGCCTGAGCGCGTGCCGCGAACCAGGCGGACACCTGGGCGGGCGGGTCTCAGGCCAGGCGGGCGGCCAGCGCACGACCCAGGTCCCGGCCCGAGCGCCAGGCGCTCTGCACCCGGGGCTTGCCGAACGCGTCGCCGGCCAGACCGATCCCGTCGGCGTCGAGGTGGTGGGTGGCGCCGGCGGCGTCGCTTGTCGGCTTCGCGTACGTCCAGCGGTGCACGTGCACGTCGACGGCCTGCTCGGGCAGCCCGAGCAGATCCCGGACGGCCTGCTCGATAGCCGGGCCGGCCCCGGTGGGTTGGGCCAGGTGCCCGGCCGCGAACTCCGGCACGGTGTGCGCGACCAGCACCGGCGCGCCGTCACCGCGCCGGTCGCCGTCGTCGCAGACGAGGTTGAGGACCGGGTGCTCGTTGACGAACGCGCCCTGGAAGTCCGGCCAGCGCCGGGTCGGGAAGCGCAGCACCGCGGCCAGAGACGGCGACCAGCGCTGCGCCTGCACGGCCCGGGTGGCGTCGGCCAGGGCCGGGTCGAGCAGCAGGGCCGCCTGCGGGCCCGGCATGGCCAGGGCGACCGCCGCGCACGGCTCTCCGTCCACGATCGGGCCGGGCTCCACGGTGAGCACCAGCCGGTCGACCGTCACCGGCACCTCGCCGGCCAGGTGCTCGACCAGCGAGCGCAGCCCACCGGGGGCGGCGAAGCGCATCGGCCCGGTCACCTCGTGGTTTCCGGTCCGGTCGTACGCCTGGAAGGTGTCGGTCCACTCGCGGACCAGCCCGGCGGCGCGCCACTGCTCGACCAGAGCGGCGAAGTCCGGGTCGGTGGCGGTGAAGTAGGCGGCCCCAATGTCCGCGGGCCGGCCCTGGAAGCGTTTGCTCGCCATCCGGCCGCCGCGGACGTGCCCCCGCTCCCGGACCTGCACGGGCACCCCGGCCCGGGTCAGCTCGACCGCACAGGCCACCCCGGCGATGCCCGCCCCGACCACCACGACACTCGACCTGTCCACCGTCATCCGATGATCGTAGGTGGCGGGCTTCGGGCATGAACCACAGGCGATCGGGGTACTGGCACACCTGTTCGAAAGAGAGGGTGATGATGATGACGGACCGCCGCACCGAGCAGGCCGACCAGAATGCCGCGATCAAGGACCCGGACGAGTGGGTCACCGGCGACGAGCCGCCGACGGCCGCTCAGGAGTCCTACCTGAGCACGCTGGCCCGGGAGGCCCACGCTGACCTCCCGGACGACCTGACCAAGGCCGAGGCGTCCAAGCGCATCGACGAACTCCAAGCCGAGACCGGCCGGGGCCAGTAACCCTCCGCGATCCTGCGCGGGGGCGGGGCGGTCAGGGGCGGGGTACGGGGTTGAGACGTACCTTGATCAGGTGGCCCTCGCGGACCTCGGCCGTGAGGTAGGTCGCGTGGGGTTGGGAACGGCGGTCGGTGGGTGAGCCGGGGTTGAGCAGGCGCAGCCCACCTGGCGCCTCGGTGTCCCAGGGGATGTGCGAATGCCCGAAGACCAGCAGGTCGACGTCGGGAAAGCGGGCCGCGCACCGCTTCTCGCGGCCGGTCCGTGGCCCGGTCTCGTGCACCACCGCGATCCGCAGGCCGTCGAGCTCGACCCGGGCCACCTCCGGCAGCCGGGCGCGCAGCGCCGGGCCGTCGTTGTTGCCGTACACCCCGATCAGTCGGCGCGATCGCGCGGACATGGCGTCGAGCAGGGTCTCGTCCACCCAGTCGCCGGCGTGCACCACCACGTCGGCCTCCTCGATGGCCGCCCAGAGGGGTCCGGGCAGGTCCCGGGCCCGCTTCGGTACGTGGGTGTCCGCCGTGAGCACCAACCTCATGCCGGCATTGTGCCCCGAGTCCCGGCCGTCCACCCCGGGGGACGTGGTGGACGGCCGGGCTCCGCCTCTGCCGCCCGGCCCCGTGCGTCAGCGACGCTCGGGTACGGGTGCCGAGCCGGTCAGGGGACGGTCACGGCAGGGTCCACCGTTGCGCCCCGGTGCCGTTGCAGGTCCAGATCCGCAGTTGCCGACCGTCGGTGAGGTCCGAGTTGGGGATGTCCAGGCACCGCCCGGACTGGGGGTTGCGCAGACTGCCGTCCGACTGGGGGGCCCACTGCTGGGCCCCGCTGCCGTTGCAGTCGTAGAGCTGCACGAGCGTGCCGTCGGTGGTGCCGCTCGCCTTCACGTCCAGGCACTTGGCGAGCCCCCGCACCGTGCCGTCACCGGGCAGGGTCCAGCGCTGCGCGGCGGTGCCGTTGCAGGTCCAGGTCTGCACCTTGGTGCCGTTCGCGGTCTGGCTGGAGGCGATGTCCGCACACTTGCCGAGTGCCTTGACCTCACCGGTGCGCGCCCCGCCGGAGCCGACGCCGGGGCCGGTGAAGGTGTAGCTGTCCACGTCCAGCAGCGCCCCGCTGCCGCCGGTGACGACCAGGTACAGGTCGTGGGTGCCGTCGTCGGGCCTGGTCACCGTGGCGCTCAGCTCGGTGTAGTTGTCCCAGCCGCCGGTGTTCGGCACCGCGATCCGGGCGACCTCGGTGCCGGTCGGTGAGTCGTACCGGAAGGAGAGGGTGCCGCCGGAGCCGCCGGAGGAGACGCGGGCCCGTACGCCGGTGATGCCCTTGAGGCTCACCGCGTGGTGCCGGACGCTCTCGCCGTTCTGGACGTCACCCAGTCGCTTGCCGCCCTCGGCCGCGGCCTGGTCGATCACCTTGGGGCCGTTGAGCTGGACGAAGTGCTCGGCCTGCCACTGTTTCGGGTAGAGGCTGATCTCCTGCTCACCGGTGAGCGCGGCCGCGCCGGTCGCGCCGCGATCGGTGTAGCTGCCGCGGAGGACGAAGAAGAGCACCGAGTCCGGGCCGGCGTGCACCGGGCCGGTGTTGAAGGTCGCGCCGCAGCCGGTCCCCTCCCCCTCCTCGTGGGCGTGCTCCTGATGGCCGAGCGCGGCCCGGACGACCACCGCCGAGCAGGCCGGCGTGCCGTCCTGCGGGTCACTGGCGGTGGCGCCCACCGTCAGGTCCTGCCCCCAGTCGAAGAGCCCGCCGGCGGGCAGGCCGGTCAACGTGACGGTCGGCCGGTTGTTGCCGACCACGACCGGGACCAGTGTGGTCGCGCTGCGGCCGGTGCCGTCGCTGACGGTGAGCCGGGCGCTGTAGCTCCCGTTCGCGGAGTACGTGAAGGACGGGTTCGCCGCGGTCGAGTCGGTACTGCCGTTGTTGGTGAAGTCCCAGGCGTACGTCAGCGGGTCGCCGTCGGGATCGGAGCTGCCGGCGCTGGAGAAGGTCACCGAAAGGGGGGCCAGGCCGTTGTCCCGGTTGACGGTGGCCTTGGCTGCCGGCGACCGGCCACCCTGGACGTAGTTGATTTTGTAGAGGCCGGCGTCGACCGCGCCGGAGAAGTAGCCGCTGCCGTACTCCAGCAGGTAGAGCGAGCCGTCCGGGCCGAACTGCCAGTCGATCGGGTGGACGAGCTTCATGCCGGCGAGCACCGGCTCGATGACGGTCGGCGCCCCGGTGGACGGGTTGCCGTTGTCGAACTGGACCTCCTTGATCCAGTTGCGGCAGTACTCGGAGATCAGCCACTTGTTGTCGTAGTAGGCCGGCCACTTCACGTCCGAGACGAGGTTCGGGTCGTAGTGGTAGACCTCGACGTGGTTGGGCGAGCCGCACCCACCCGGGTTGTCCAGCGCCGGCCAGTCCTCACTGCCGCCGTGCTGCTCCCAGACCAGTGCCGGTTTGGTCGGCGGAAGCTGTTGGACACCCGTGTTGCGGGGTGAGTTGTTGACCGGGCCGGTCGAGCCGCCGCAGGGGAACCAGCCGCGCGGGGTGGCGGTGGCGAAGTCCCAGTCGTTGTAGGCGACGTTGGGGCCGCCGCAGTACGGCCAGCCGTAGTTGCCGGGGCCGTTGGCCCGGTTGAACTCGTCGTACGCCGCCGGGCCACGGTTGGCGAGGTCGGCGCCCGCGTCCGGGCCGACCTCACCCCAGTAGAGGGTGTTGTTGGCCTTGCGGTCCACCCAGATCCGGTACGGGTTGCGTACGCCCATCACGTAGATCTCCGGGCGCGTTCGCGCGGTGCCGGCGGCGAAGAGGTTGCCGGTGGGGATGGTGTAGCTGCCGTCGTTCTCCGGGTGGATCCGGTTGATCTTGCCGCGCAGGTCGTTGGTGTTGCCGGAGGTGCGCTGGGCGTCGTACTGCGCGTTGCGGTTCGTCCGCTCGTCGATCGGGGCCATTCCGGCGGAGTCGCCACCGGAGTTGGTGTTGTCGCCGACGGCGAAGTACAGGTTGCCGGCGGTGTCCCAGCTCATCGAGCCGGCCGAGTGGCAGCAGAGGTCGCGCTCGGTGGGCCACTCGATGAGCATGTCCTCGCTGGCCGGGTCGAGCAGCAGGGTGGACGGGTTGAAGGTGAACCGACTGATCCGGTTGACCAGTGGGGTGACCTTCGGCGAGTAGAAGAGGTAGACCCAGCGGTTGCTCGCGAAGCCCGGGTGCAGGGTGATGCCGATCAGGCCGTCCTCGAAGCGGGCGTCCAACGCCAGGGTCAGGGCCACTGTGGTGGAGCTCGTCGCCGGGTTGTAGAGGCGGACCTGGCCACCGGCGCTGCTGGTGCCCCGGTTGATGTAGAAGACCTTGCCGTCGGGGGCGACGGCCAGTTCGATCGGTTCACCCATGGAGAGGCCGCCGTCGAGGGCGACCTTCTCGAAACCGGTGGTGGCGGGCGGCGCGAGGGCGGCGGCCCGGGCCGTGGACGCGGCGGCCGGGTGAGCGCCTGCCTGGGGGACGAGACAGAGGGCGAGCAGGACGGTGAGCAGGGTGGTGGCGCTGACGAGACGTCGGCGCGGTGTGCGGGACACGAGACCTCCAGCTGTCCGGGGGATCTCGGTGCCGCTCCCGCCGACTGGAGGAGCACCGCAGGGTGTCCCGGACATTAACGTCTTTCACTGGAGAGCGATAGAACTTCACGCCAACAGATTGAAAGTTGTCACCAGTTCCACGAAAGTCTGGCTCAGCGGCGCACCGGGGAGAAGTGCGCCGGGGGCATTCCGCACTGACGCAGCGTCGGGTCCCGCTCGACGTCGGTCAGCACGCCGGCGGCGTTGATCAGGCCGATGTGGGAGAACGCCTGGGGGAAGTTGCCCAACTGCTCACCGGTCAGTGGGTCGATCTGCTCGGCGAACAGGCCGAGGTCGTTGACCCGCTGCGCCAAACCCCGGAACAACTCGTGCGCCCGCTCCCGCTCACCGGCCAGCGCCAGGCAACACACCAGCCAGAACGAGCAGATCAGAAACCCCGCCGGGTCGCCGTCCCAGCGCCGCAGCAGGCCGTCGTGGGAGAGCCGCCGCTCCACCGCGCGGATCGTCGAGAGCATCCGCGGGTCGTCGGCCCGCAGGAATCCGACAAGCGGCATCACCAACACCGACGCGTCCAGGTCGTCGGACTCGAAACTCCCGGTGTACGACTGGAGCCGCTCGTTCCAGCCCCGCTCGTGCACCTCCGCGCGCACGGCGTCCCGGGCGGCCGCCCAGCGGGCCACGTCCTGCGGCTCGCCGAGCCTGTCACCGAAGCGGACCGCCCGGTCCAGGGCGACCCAGCACTGCACCTTCGAGGACACGTGGTGGTGCTCGATGCCACGCTCCTCCCACATGCCCGCGTCGGGCAGGGCCCAGTCCCGCGCGGCCTGGTCGGCGAGCAACCGGAGGACGTGATGCACCTCCGGGTCCAGCGGCTCCAGCTTGTCGCGCATCAGCCAGGCGGCATCCATCGCCTCGCCGAAGATGTCGGTCTGCCGCTGCTGCCACGCGTCGTTGCCGATCACCACCGGAGGGCTGTCACGGTAGCCGCCGAGCTGTTCCAGGCGGTGCTCGGTGAGGTCCCGCTCCCCCAGCACCCCGTACATGATGGGCACCGGCTTGTCGTCGATGCGGCCCATCGCCCGGCCCAGCCACGCGAACTGCCGCTGCACCTCGCTCAGGCACGCCGTGCGCCACAGCGCCCGCAGGGTGAGGCTGAAGTCGCGCACCCAGACGTAGCGGTAGTCGTAGTTGCGGTCCCCGCCGAGCTTCTCCGGCAGCGAGGTGGTCACCGAGGCCACCACCGCGCCACTGGGCCGGTACGTCATGCCCTGCACCACCAACCGGCTGCGCCGCACCTGCTCGGGGTAGAGCCCGTCGTAGTCGTGCTCGGCCGACCAGGAGCGCCAGCCGGCGACGGTGTCGGCGATGGTCTGGTCGGCGTCGGGCACCTCGGGCAGCGGCGCGTCGTAGGTCGGGGCGTACCCGAGGGTGAAGTTGAGCTTCGTGCCCGGGCGGACGGTGAACGTCCCGGTGGCCTCGCCGTCGCCGGCGGTCAACCGCACGCTGCCGCGCAGCGTGAGCCGGGCGGCCCCGGCGATGGCCTCCAGCATGTCCTCCCGCTCGATCAGGTACGCGATGGCGCGGCCGTACTCGAAGCGCGGCCGGTACTGCACCCGCATCGGCACCGAGCCGGACAGACCCTCCACCGAGCGGACCAGCACCTGCGGCGAGTGCAGGCCGATGTCGTGACCGCGCGAGCCGGGCTCGAAGGCGAGCGCGTCGGTCAACGCGACAGCCCCACTCCGGGTACGGAAGACCGTCCGCAGCACGAGGGTGTCGTCGAGGTAGCACCGTTCGACGCGGTAGTCGCCCTCGGGCTGGATCGACCAGTGCCCGGCGTTGTCGTCGAGCAGCCGCCCGAACACCGACGGGGCGTCGAACCGGCCCGGGCACCACCAGTTCACCGAGCCCGAGGCATCCACCAGCGCCGCGCTGCGGCCGTCGGCGAGGAACCCGTAGTCGCTGATCTGTCCGTTCTCCACCTGACTGGCTACCCGGGCAGTCCGCGCCCATGCCCCTCCTGCCCGTCGGCGGGCACCGCGTTACCTGTCGGCCTGGACGGGAACCCGGTGAGCTGACGAGGGAGGATGCTCATGACGTCAGCTTCGGGGCCGACCGCCGCCTGGCGGCCCGGCACACAGGGTGGCGACCTGCTTCCATCCGGGCCGGCCGGCCGCCTGTCGACACCGGCCGGGGACGGCCACGGGCCGGAGGGCAGCCCGCCGACCGTGACGATCGGCTCGTACCCGGACTATCCGACCGCGCAGCGGGTCGTCGACTATCTGGCCGACAACCGCTTTCCGGTGGAGCACAGCGCCATCGTCGGCACCAATCTCACACTTGTGGAGACGGTGCTCGGGCGAATGACCACCGGTCGAGCCGGGCTGCTCGGCGCCGGCACCGGCGCCTGGTTCGGGCTCTTCATCGGCCTGTTGTTCGGCATCTTCACCGTCGGCAACTGGCTGGCGGTGATCCTGGTCGGGCTGGTCATCGGTGCGATCTGGGGCGCGGTGTTCGGCGCGGTCGCGCACGCCATGACCGGCGGGCAGCGCGACTTCACCTCAGCCAGCTCACTGCGCGCCGGCCAGTACGCGGTGACAGTCGACGCGCAGCTCGCCGACCAGGCGCGACAGCTACTGGGTCGGATGCAGATGCCGGGACGGGCGCCCGCCGACCGCTGAGCGACGACCGACCGCCCGTCCCGGCAGCGCTCGGGGCGGGCGGCCGTTTCGTCGTTCAGCCGGGCTGGGACGGATCAGCCTCGAACAGTTCGCCGTAATGCGTAGCGCCGCGCACCGAGTCCACCGCGAACGTGACGTGCCCGACCGGCACCCGCCCGCCGACGGCCTCGGCCACCCGTGCCGCTGCCGCCAGCGCGAACCCGCCACACAGCTCGATCAGCGCGACCCCCTCGGCCAGCAGGTCCACCGCCACGGCAGGGGCCATCGCCGGGTCCGGCACGGGCACCAGGTAGGTGCGTTGGCCGTCGCGGTCCAGCACGACCCGGTCCGCAACGGGGTCGCTGCCCGGATGCTCATAGATGTACGCCCAGCTGACCGTCATCAGACGATTCCTCCTCACAAACCGTGGTCGTGGGTCGCGTACGTCTGCTCGCCGGCACGGATCTCGACCTCGACCCGGTTCTCCGGAGGCGCCAGCGGGCAGGCCCAGGGGTCGTCATAGGCACAGCTCGGGTTGTAGAGGTAGTTGCCGTCCAGCCGGACCCGGTCGCCGGGCAGCAGCTCGACGCCCCGACCGAAGGTGCCCTTCACCGTGTCGGTGAGGTACCGGCCTCCCCCGTAGCTCTCCCGCCCGCAGGTGCCGTCGCGCAGCGGAACGAACAGCCCGCCCCCGTACGCCTCGATCCACCACAGAGTCAGCGGCCCCCAGGGCGTGTCGGCGACCGCGACCCGCCGGTACGCGACAACCCCGTCCGGGCCTCCGGTGTCGATGCGCAGCTCGCCGCTGGCCGAGCGCAGGGGCGCCTCGACGACTGCTTCGGGATTGGGCGGGAAGTAGCGCACACCGGTGAAGCCCTGCCGCTCCGCCGCGGGGATCGGGCTCTGCGGGTGGGTGGCGAAGAGTTCGTCACGGCCGGCGCGGAAGCCGGCCAGGTCAACGTCGGACAGGTACAGCCGGGCGACCCGCTCCCGCCAGTCGGCCAACTCCAGATCATCCACGCCACCGAGCCTATGCCGTGCGCTGCGGCACTTCAGCGCGGCGGCCAGTTGGTGAGGACGGCGTCGAGGGCGTCCAGGGTGCGCGACCACGAGTCGTCGGTGGGGCGCGGGGTGTGCCGGAAGCCGCCGGTCTTCTCCAGGCTCACGAACCCGTGGAACGTGCTGTGCATCATCCGCACCGCGTCGGTCTGGTCGGGCTCGGAGAGCCGGTAGCCGCGCAGGATCGCCCGGGTCATCTCGGCGTGCCGGACGCCCGCGCTCGCGGCGGCGGTCTCCGGGTCGAGGTCGATCTGCATGGCGGCGTAGCGGCCCGGGTGCTCCCGCGCGTAGTCGCGGTACGCGTTGGCGAACGCCACCAGCGCGTCCTTGCCGGCCCGGCCGGCGAGCGCGGCGGCGACCCGGTCGGCCAGCTCCGCCAGCGCCAGCAGGGCGATCCTGACCCGCAGCTCGTGCGCGTTCCTGAGGTGGAAGTACAGGCTCGCGTCCTTCACCCCGAACTGACGGGCGAGCGCGGCGACTGTGACGTTCTCCACGCCCACCTCGTCGGCCAGCTCGGCGGCGGCCAGCGTCAGGCGCTCGACGGTCACCTTGGCACGTGCCATCCCGCACACTCCAAACCTAGCTGCGTTAATCGTTTGCCTAGTGGAGCTAGGCTACTACCTATGTTAGTCCTGACCGAATCCCTCATTCGCGCCTCCTTCGTCAATTGCAGCCGGGGCGAGGCGAAGCGGCTGACCGTCCCGAACGATCTGGACATGCGCCAGTGGGACGATCTCGACTTCTTCGGCTGGCGGGATCCCTCCGCGCCGCAGCGGGCCTACCTGGTCGCGGAGACCGACGGCAAGCTGGCCGGGGTGGTGCTGCGGGCCGCGACGCACCAGACGGGGCGCGTACGGCACAGCATGTGCTCGTTCTGCCTGACCACGCACCTCGGCGGCGGCGTCTCGTTGATGACCGCCCCGAAGGCCGGTCCGAGCGGACGGCAGGGCGATTCCGTGGGCACGTACCTGTGCTCCGACCTGGCCTGCTCGCTGTACCTGCGGGGAAAGAAGCACGCCGGGCCCCCCGCGCCCGAGCCTCTGCCCCTGCCGGAGAGGATCGACCGCGTCAGGACCGCCCTCGCGACGTTCCTCCGCAAGGTCACCGAGTGACGGTCAGCGGTCGGTGGCCAGGCGGGCGTGCAGGTGCTCGTCGTAGCGGCGGCCGTCGCCGTACCGGTACGACTCGCGCAGCGTTCCCTCGGCCGGGTAGCCGGCGCGGTCGGCGACCCGGCAGGACGCCGGGTTGGCCACCGCGTGACACAACTCCACCCGGTGCAGCCCGAGATCCGCGAACGCCCAGTCGGTGAGCCGGACGACGGCGCGCACCGCCACCTGACGTCCCCGTGCCGCCGGCACCGTCCAGTAGCCGATGGACGCGTCGCCGTCGTGGATGCGGTGCAGCGACACCGAGCCGAGCAGTTTGCCGTCGGCCGCCGCGGTGACCGCCATCGAGGCGTGGCCGCCGGTGGACCAGTCGGCCCGGCGGCGCACCCAGAGCAGGGCGAGCTCGTCGTCGATCGGGCCGTCGCCCTGCGGGTTCCACTGGGCGATCGCCGGGTCGCGGAGGGCGTCGCGCACCGCCGGGGCGTCCTCGTCTCGCCAGGGGCGCAGCAACAGGTCGGCGGCGGCGAGTTCCACGTGTTCCACGAGGCCGGAGTCTGGCACAACGCGCGGGCCGGGTGCCGCCGGTTTCTTCCTTAAAAGCTGCACGATTTCACCGTCATGGCACGAACAAGTGACCCAGGCAACGCTCAACAGCGTTACTTAAATTTTTAAAGAGTGCTACCGTCATGGGCATGACCAAGAGCCTGGACAGCACCCGAGAGGCCGCCTGGCGCGCCTACATCGAGGCCAGCCAGCGTCTCTACACCCAGTTGGAAGAGGACCTGCGGGTCGACAGCGACCTCAGCTTCGCCGACTACCACGTGCTGGTCCTGCTCTCCGAGGCACCCGGGCAGCGGCTACGGATGGGCGAGCTGGCCAGCCGGTTGATCTTCTCGCCCAGCCGCCTCACCTACCAGGTCTCCTCCATGCAGCGTCGTGGCCTGGTCAGCAAGGAGCCCTGCCCGGACGACAGGCGCGGCAGCGAGGCGGTGCTCACCGCCGCCGGGCTGCTCGCCCTACGGGAAGCCGCACCCCACCACCTGGCGTCGGTGCGTACCCATCTGATGGACGACCTCGACGATGCCGAGGTCGCCTGCCTCACCCGGGTCTTCGACCGGCTCGGCGAGCGCCTGCGGGCATCGCGGGTCGGCTCGACAACCCCTGCCCCACGTTAGGAGCCATCGACATGCCCGCGATCACCGTCGACAACGTTCTCGTCCTTCCCCGCCTGCCTCGACTCGACGAGGCCACCACGATCCGCCCGGTCCGTACGGTGACCACGGCGCCCAGCGGCTTCGAGGGTGAGGGCTTCCCGGTGCGCCGCGCCTTCGCCGGGGTGTCGACCACCGACCTGGACCCGTTCATCCACCTCGACCAGATGGGCGAGGTCGACTACGCGCCGGGCGAGCCCAAGGGCACCCCGTGGCACCCGCACCGCGGCTTCGAGACCGTCACCTACATCATCGACGGCGTCTTCGACCACCAGGACTCCAACGGTGGCGGCGGCACCATCACCGACGGCGACACCCAGTGGATGACGGCGGGCAGTGGCCTGTTGCACATCGAGGCGCCGCCGGAGCACCTGGTGGTGAGTGGCGGGCTCTTCCACGGCACCCAGCTCTGGGTCAACCTGCCCCGCTCGGCCAAGATGAACCCGCCCCGCTACCAGGACATCCGCGGTCGGGAGTCGGCGCTGCTCACCACGCCCGACGGTGGCGCGCTGATCCGGGTCATCGCCGGCGAGGTCGCCGGGCACCGCGGCCCGGGTTCGACCTTCACCCCGATCACCATCACGCACGTCACAGTGCAGCCGGGCGCGCAGGTCGACCTGCCCTGGCGGCCCGACTTCAACGCCCTGGTGTACGTACTGGGCGGTCGGGGCACGGTCGGCACCGACCGGCGGCCGGTGCGTACCGGACAGCTGGCGGTGCACGGCCCGGGTGACGCGCTGCGGTTCAGCGCCGACACCGCCCAGGACAGCAACACCCCGGCGCTGGACCTCTACATCATGGGCGGTCAGCCCATCCGGGAGCCGGTGGCACAGTACGGCCCGTTCGTGATGAACACCCGGGACGAGCTGCTCAAGGCATTCGAGGACTTCCAGGCCGGTCGCCTCGGGGTGATCCCCACCGAGCGGCTCCCGCACACCGGCGGCCAGGGCACCCGGCCCTGACCACTGCCAACCGCCGAGATCGGCGCCGACGCCTCCGGTTCACCCCCGGGGGCGTCGGCACCGCCTCAGGAGACCGCAAAAATCCCGGCGACGCCCAGAATTACCATCACCAACACCGCTACCAGCGCACCCCGTTCACTCTCCACCGCCGGCTCGCGGTTCTCGGTCACGGGATTCGTCGTGTCGCGGGGCATGGTGTGGCCTCCTCGGCTGTTGTCGCGTCGCTTTCGATGGCGTTGGCCAGGTCACTGGTCTGTCGGCCTGACGTGCGGACCCGCGTCGGGGGTCCTACCGTGAGGACGTTGCCGACCTCCAGGGGGGCTGGACGGTGCCATTGCAGGACTGGTTTCTCACCGCAGAGGAACGCGCCAACCCGGTCTCTGGGATACCCGTATGGACCACGGGAAACCTCGCCGAGCCGTTGATTCACGGTGCCGCGTACTTCGACCGGCTGGTCGACGAGGTCGAGACCCTGGGCCCCGGCGACCACCTGTTCTTCACCGACTGGCGGGGTGACCCGGACCAGCGGCTGCGCCCGGACGGCCCGACCGTGGCCCAACTCTTCGCGCAGGCCGCCCAACGCGGCGTGGTGGTCAAGGGCTTGATCTGGCGCTCGCACCTCGACGTCCTGGCCTACAGCGAGGCGGAGAACCGCGACCTCAGCGAGACGATCTCGGCCGCCGGCGGGGAGGTGCTGCTGGACCAACGGGTCCGGCGCGGCGGCTCGCACCATCAGAAGCTCGTGGTGCTGCGGCACCTGGGCGCGCCCGAGCGGGACGTCGCCTTCGCCGGCGGCATCGACCTGTGCCACAGCCGCCGCGATGACGCCGCCCACCACGGCGACCCGCAGCCGGTGCAGATGTCCCCCCGGTACGGAACCAATCCGCCCTGGCACGACGTGCAGCTCGCGGTGCGCGGTCCGGTGGTCGGCGCGTTGGACACCCTCTTCCGGGAACGCTGGACCGACCCGATGCCGCTGGACTCGGAGAACCCGATGGCCTACCTGCGGGATCGGCTGCGCGGGTCGGACCTGCGCCCCGACCCGCTGCCCGAGCAACCGGCCGACCCGCCGCCCTGCGGTCCGCACCAGATCCAGGTGCTGCGGACCTACCCCGCCGTCCGCCCCCGCTACTCGTTCGCACCGGACGGAGAGCGGACCGTGGCCCGCGGTTACACCAAGGCGGTACGCCGCGCCCGCCGACTCATCTACCTGGAGGATCAGTACCTCTGGTCGGCCGAGGTCGCGGACCTGTTCGCGCACGCGCTGCGGGACAACCCGGACCTGCACCTGATCGCCGTCGTCCCCCGCCACCCGGACGTGGACGGCAGGCTGGCGTTGCCGCCGAACATGGTCGGGCGCGAGCAGGCGCTGTCGCTCTGTGAGCGGGCCGCACCGGACCGGGTGCACGTGTTCGACGTGGAGAACCACGCCGGCGACCCGGTCTACGTGCACGCGAAGGTGTGCGTGATCGACGACGTCTGGGCCAGCGTGGGCAGCGACAACTTCAACCGGCGGTCCTGGACGCACGACAGCGAGTTGTCCTGCGCGGTGCTCGACGACACCGCGGACCAGCGGGAGCCCACCGACCCCGCTGGGCGTGGCGACGGCGCGCGGAGCTTCGCCCGGGACCTGCGACTGCGGCTGTGGCGCGAGCACCTGGACCGTGACCCGGACGGCGCGGACGACGCCGACCTGCTGGACCCGGCGGACGCCGTCGCGGCCGTCACGGCCGCCGCCGACGCGCTACAGCAGTGGTACGACGACGGTCAGGCGGGGGAACGGCCGCCCGGACGGCTGCGCCCGCACCGCCCCGAGCGGCTGCCGTGGTACACCCGGGCCTGGGCGCTTCCGGTGTACCGGCTGGTCTACGACCCGGACGGCAGGCCGCTGCGCGCGAGGCTGGCCGGCACCTGGTGAAGCGGTCGGGCCGGCTCCGGTGCGCCGACCGCGTGCACGCTCAGCCCGCCGGGGTAGGCGAACGACGAGCGCGGTGAGTAGTAGCCGAAGCCGATGGTCAGCGGGTTGGCCGGGCGCAGCGCGTACACCGGGTGGCCGGGCTGGAGGAACTCCACCGACTCGATCTCGAACGGGGCGACCGGCTCGGCGACGAACGGGTAGGCCGAGCTGAGCAGCTGGCCGTCGCGCCTGGTGAAGTAGCGGTGGTGCCCGCTGCTGATCACGTGCCCGGTCTCCCCCACGCGACACCGTGCCCGGAGCAACGTCGTGCCGTCGATCTCCGTCTCGGAGAGCAGGTGCTCGCCGTTCACCTCGATCCGGGTACGCCCGGCGAGCACGGGTGCGCCGCGGGCGACAGCGTACTCACGGACCCGCCGGCTGGAGGCCACGTAGTGCGTCCACCAGCCACCCGGGTTGAGGCCGCCGGGCGCGTCGACGCCCACCAGTGAGACGCCGAGGTAGGTCAGCGAGTACGCGCCGAAGCCGGAGGTCTGCGTCTCGTCGTCGACGATGTACTGGTTGAGGAAGACCTGCCGGTCCGGGCGGGGGCTGAGCCCCGGCGGGACCAGCGCGGCGACCGCGTCGGGATCGGCCGGCAGCCAGCTGAAGTAGAGGGTGCGACTGTTCACGACGAGCTGGGGAGCGGCTGGATCGAGCACGGTGCCTCCGAACCGGGTGTGTACACGCGACGCTACGGCCGGTCCCGCCAGCGGGACAACGACGGATAGTCGACACTCCTGCCGACTTGTCGGATTTCATGTTGACCAGTCGACGCGACCCGGGAGCCGATCGGCCGGACCGGTCGAACGACCGGGCAGCGGTCTGCGGCCGGAAAAGCGGGTAAGGATCTTCACAGTCACCCGAATTTCCGCGCCGCTTGCCCCTTTTGCGGTAAAACACGCCTTAAGTACATCAGCCTTTCGGCTAGATTTCGGGGAGACGATCAGGTTAAGGTGACTCCCGAACGGCCTATTCGAAGCTAAACCAAAGCGTCACGTCTTTTTCGTCAGCGGACGAGGTGCAGGGAGGACCACCCATGACCGCGCCAACGATCACCGAGCAGCCGAGCGCCGCCGTCAAGGCCACCACCAAGCTCGACCCGCGCGCTCTCACCGACAGCGCCGCCGACCTGCTCAACGCGATGGCGGCGCTGCCCGCCAACCACCCGTCGCGCGCCGCGCTGCGGGACCGGGCGATCGAGGCCTGGCTGCCGCTCGCCAACCACCTGGCCCACCGCTACAGCGGGCGTGGCGAGCCGAACGACGACCTGGCCCAGACCGCCGCGATCGGCCTGATCAAGGCCATCGACAAGTTCGACCCGTCGCGCGGTGTCGACTTCGCCGGCTACGCGATCCCCACCATCATCGGCGAGCTCAAGCGGCACTTCCGCGACCGCACCTGGGACATCCGGGTGCCCCGCCGGCTCCAGGAGCTGCGGCTGGCCATCTCCGACGCCAACAGCTCGCTCCTGCAGACCCTCGGCCGCTCGCCGACGGTCGCCGACATCGCCGCGCACCTCAAGCTCACCGAGGAAGAGGTGCTGGAGGGCCTGGAAGGCGCCCGCGCGTACAACGCGGTGTCGCTGTCCACCCCGACCGGTGACGGCGAGCGCGCCACCGAGCTGGGCGACATGCTCGGCGGCGAGGACAGCGAGTTCGAGCTGGCTGAGCTGCGGGTCGCACTCGGCCCGGCCCTGGCCACCCTCGACGAGCGCGAGCAGAAGATCCTGACGCTGCGCTTCTACGGCAACCTGACCCAGTCGCAGATCGCCGACCAGATCGGCGTCTCGCAGATGCACGTCTCGCGGCTGCTGACCCGGGCGCTGACCAAGCTGCGCGGCCAGCTCGACGGCACGTACTGATCAGTTCGCGACAGGAGGGCCGGGTCCGTGGACCCGGCCCTCCTCGCTGCGCATGTTGTCACGCATGCGTGACAGCGCGACCGCATGGTGTAGCGGTGGGGTCGGGTCAGAGGGCGACCGGCTCCCGCCACATCGGCCAGAACGGCGTGCCGTCGGGCACCCGGAACGGCTCGCCGGCCAGGTAGCCGTGCTTCGCGTACAGGTCCCGGCTGCGCGGGCTGCTCGCCTCCAGGTACGCCGGCATGCCGTTGGCGTCCAGCCAGGCGTGGTGGTGCCGCATCAGCGCGCTACCCAACCCCTGCCCCTGCCGGCCCGGCTGGGTCGCCAGGAACGCGAGGTGGTGGTGATCCGGATGCGGGTGGTTCGCCGCGAACAGCTCGTCCAGGTGCTGGAACCGGTCGGTCCACTCGCCGCAGGCGGCGGCCAGTCGGGCGTCGTAGTCGACCGGCGGCGGCGCCGGCTCGCCGACCGACGGAAACCAGACCGCGACCGAGGCCCGGTCCGCGGTGGCGTGGACCATGCCGTGCCGCATCGCGTGCCCGACCAGGATCTCGAAGTCTCCGGCCAGCACGGCCTCCCGCTTGCTCGCGTCGGGTACCAGCCAGTACGTCACCTCCAGGACGGTGAACGCCTCGGCGATCCGATTCGCCACCAGGGTGGTCTCCTCCGGCCCGAGCCGCTCGATGACCACGCTCATCGGGTCACCTCCACGACAGCCGGCGCCTCCGGCTTGACGACGGCGGCGGCGCTCGCCGCGCCGAGGCCGATCCGGGCGTACGTGTCGGGACGGTTGCTGCGCAGCAGCAGGGCCCAGCCGATGCCCAGCAGGGCAGCCACCGGGTACGCGGCGGGCAGTGCCCAGCGCAGGGGGGAGTCCGGCTCGACGCCGAGCAGGTTGGCGAAGTTCGAGACGGCCAACCAGATGATCACGAAGAGCGCGATGGTGGCCAGGCCGGGTGCGACTGCCCGCCGCCAGAGGTTCTCGCCGTCGGCGGAGCGGGCGAAGTAGGCGATCACCGCCACCGAGGTGGTGGCGATCAGCAGCAGGACGCCGAAGCCGCCGGTGGTGCCGACCCAGAAGAAGAGCTGGACCACCGGGTCCCAGCCGTTGACCGCGTACAGCAGGATGACCAGCAGGCCGAGGATGCTCTGCGCCACCGAGGCGGCCCGCGGCGCCCCGGTACGGGCCGAGGTCTGCCCGAACACCGCCGGCAGCACCCGCTCCCGACCGAGCGCGAACGTGTAGCGGGCCGTGGTGTTGTGGAACGAGATCATCGCGGCCAGCACCGAGGTCAGGAAGAGCACCTGCCCGATGGTGACCGCGGTGTCGCCGAGCTGCGCGGCGGCCAGGTTGAAGATGAGCCCGACACTCTGCTCGCCGGCCTCGGCGACGATCTGGTCCTGCCCGACGGCGACAGTCATGGTCCAGGACGACAACGCGTACAGCCCGGCGATGATCGCGACCGAGAGGTAGGTGGCCAGCGGCACCGTCCGCTTCGGGTCCTTGCTCTCCTCGCTGAAGACCACCGCCGACTCGAAGCCGACGAAGCCGAGGACGGCCAGCACCAGCACCGCGCCGACGCCCGGCACGAAGAGGTTGTCGGGCGAGAACGAGGCGAAGCTGACCTCGCCGCCGGCCGGGTTGCCGATCTGGCCCAGGTCGAAGATGAGGACCACCACGATCTCGGCGACCAGCAGCGCGGCCAGGACCATGCCGTTGAGGTCGACCCGGAGCAGGCCGAGCAGGCCGACCAACGCCCACGCCACCAGGGCCACGACGGCCCAGTGCGGGTGCCCACCGAAGAGCCGGTCGAGCACCGGCTCGGCCGCCACACCGATGGTGCCGTACAGCCCGACCTGCAGCGCGTTGTAGGCGATCAGCGCGACCCAGGCGGCGCCCACGCCGGCCGGTCGGCCGAGGCCCCGGGAGATGTAGGCGTAGAAGGCGCCGGCGTTCTCCACCCGGCGGGACATCGCCACGTAGCCCACCGAGAACAGGGCGAGCACCGCGGCGATCAGCAGGAAGGCCAGCGGGATTCCGGTCACCCCGATGACGCCGTAGCCGGTGGTGACGACGCCGGCCACCACGGTCAGCGGCGCGGCGGCGGAGAGGACGAAGAAGATCACCGAGGGGATGCCGAGACGGCCTCGGGCCAGGGCTTCGGAGACGTTGCTGGGTCGGTCGACTGTCGATGTCGGGGGCATACGACTACTCCGATTGTCGAGGGGAGGGTTGGGGGTTACCGGGGGATCAGGGGATACCGCGGAGCACGGCGGCGCCGACGGCGGCCTCGGTGTGCCCGACGAGTTCCTTGAGGGGTGCCGGCAGCGCGGGGATGAGGACGTTCAGCCGGTGGTGGGCGCGGGGGCCGGCGCTCCACAGCACCTCGCGGGTCAGCCCCGCGGCCACGACCAGACCGAGCAGCAGCGCGTCCGGCACGCCTGGCGGATCCGGCCGCTCCAGCAGTGCCCGCAGCCGGGTGGCAGGCCACGCCACCGCGTTCAGGTCGATCGGCAGGTAGCTGACAGTGGTACGCAGCAGCCGGCGACTCTCCTGGCGGCGCAGCACACCGGCGCGGGCCAGCCGCTCCCCGACCGAGGCTGTCGCGCTCTGCGCCAGGAAGCTCAGCCAGGTGCGCAATTCCCGGTGCTGGGACTCGCCTACCAACTGGTCAAGCACTGTGTGCGCCAGCGCGTCGGCGGGTGGACGCCTGTCGATGACGCTGACCTGCCCGGCCATGACCGTGATGTGTCCATAGAGGATCAGTTCGCCGAGGAGCCCACCGGCGAGCCCGAGCCCGGTCGCCGCCGGGTGCAGCTTGGCCTTTCCACGACTGTCGTTGTGTGCGATCAGGAAGAACTCGTCGGCGATGAGCAACGGTCCTCCCGCACAGGTGTGTCCACAGTGATCGCGACCGGGAAAGGATGCACCGACAGCTACTGCAACGCAACTCCCAGATTTGAAAGTTGCACTCCGTGCAGGCGCGACCTGCGGATCTTGTCGTGGCAGACTCGGACGGTGACCGCCACCCCCACCATCCGACCCGCCGCCAGCCCGACCGTTCGGCGACGCCGCATCGCACGGGAGCTCCGCCAACTCCGGGAACGCGCGGGCATGACCCTCGATGTGGCCGCCCGTCAGCTCGACATGTCGAAGAGCAACCTCTCCCGGATCGAGACCGCGCAGATCGGGATCAAACCGCGCGACGTCCGGGCCGCTCTCGCGCTGTACGAGGTCACGGGTTCGGATGCCGAAGCGCTCATCGAGATCGCCCGGGGGGCCCAGCAGCGCGGTTGGTGGCAGAACTACAGCGACGTGCTCCCCGAGTGGTTCGAGTTCTACGTCGGTCTGGAGGCCGAGGCGGCTGCGCTGCGCACGTACGAGGCCGAGTCGGTGCCCGGGCTGTTGCAGACCGAGGCGTACGCCCGGGAAATCTTCCGGCGCACCGCCGGCGAGGACGGCCTGGAGCGCAAGATCGCCGCCCGGCTGCGCCGGCAGGAGGTGCTGCGCCGCGACAACCCGGTCGACCTGTTCGTGGTGATCAATGAGGCCGTGCTCCTGCGCCCGGTCGGCGGGGCCGCGGTGATGGCCGAACAACTGGTCCACATGAGCCGGATCGCGCAACTACCCAACGTGACAATTCAGGTACTTCCGTTCGCGGCCGGCGGGCACCCGGCGATGAGCACCCCGTACGTGATCCTCAACTTCGCCGATGCCGCCGACGCCTCCGTGGTTTACCTGGATAACCTCACGATGGGGCTGGCTCTGGAGGAAGCCGATCATGTGCTCGGGTATAGCCTTCTGCACGAGGAGCTGTGCCGGATGGCGCTCGATCCGACGGCGTCGTTGACCCGTCTTGAGCATGCTTCTCGTAACTTTGCGTGACCGCTTCTGCGGCACGCCGACGCAGACGAGAGGTACCGCGGATGACGGCGTACGACCTGACCCGAGCGGACTGGCGCACCAGCACGCGCAGCAGCGGCAACGGCAACTGCGTGGAGGTCGCGACAGTCGACGGTCAGGTCGCCGTCCGGGACAGCAAGGACCGCTCCGGCCCGGTGCTCGCCTTCGGCGCAACGGCCTGGCGGGCCTTCGTGCTCGGCGTCGGCGAGGTCCGTCGCTCCTGACGCACCCGCGCCGGTGCGAGACTGGGCCGTGCTCTCCGACGTAACACTTGACCTGCCGGTCCGTCCGGTGCTGCCGGCGCTGGTCGCGGAACTCGACGCGGCCGGCGCCGGTGTCCTGGTGGCCCCGCCGGGCACCGGCAAGACCACCCTCGCGCCGCTGGCCGTGGCCGACCGGGTGACCGGTCGAGTGGTGATCGCCCAACCCCGCCGGGTGGCGGCCCGTGCCGCTGCCCGGCGAATGGCCGAACTGCTCGGCGAGCGGGTCGGTGAGCGGGTCGGCTACGCGGTGCGCGGCGAGCGTCGGGTCGGCCCGGCCACCCGGATCGAGGTGGTCACCACCGGCCTGCTGGTCCGACGGCTGCACCACGACCCGGAGCTGCCCGGCACGGGCGCCGTGCTGCTCGACGAGTGCCACGAACGCCAACTCGACGCCGACCTCGCGCTGGCCTTCACCGTGGAGGCGCGCGCCACCCTGCGGCCGGACCTGTGGCTGCTGGCGATGTCGGCGACCCCGGACACCGACCGGTTCGCCGCGCTGCTGGGCGGGCCGAGCCCGGCCCCGGTGGTGCGGGCCGACTCGGCGTTGCACCCGGTGCAGCGGATCTGGACGCCCCGGCACGCCCGATCGCCCCACCCGGGGCCGGCCCGGTGGACCGGGCCCTGCTCGACCACGTGGCCGCCACCGTCCGGCGGGCGCTGCGCGAGCACGACGGCGACGTGCTCGTCTTCCTGCCCGGGGCCGGCGAGATCGCGGCGGTCACCGGCCGCCTGACCGACCTGCGGGACGCTGTCGCGCTGCTGCCGCTGCACGGCCGTCAACGCGGCACCGAGCAGGACGCCGCGCTGCGTCGCGCGGACCGACGGCGGGTGGTGCTGGCCACCGCGCTCGCCGAGACCAGTCTGACCGTCCCGGGCGTGCGGATCGTGGTGGACGCCGGGCTCTCCCGGGTGCCCCGGATCGACCTGGCCCGCGGGCTGGGCGCGCTGGTCACCGTGCCGGTCTCCCGCGCCGCCGCCACCCAGCGGGCCGGCCGGGCCGGCCGGGAGGCCCCGGGTACGTCTACCGCTGCTGGTCGGCGGCCACCCACGAGCGGTTGCCCGCCCGCGCCGAGCCGGAGATCGCCACCGCCGACCTGACCGGTTTCGCGCTGGAACTGGCCGCCTGGGGCCGACCGGACGGCGTCGGGCTCGCGTTGCCCGACGCGCCGCCGGCCGCCGCGATGACAGTGGCCCGGGACACCCTGGAGACCCTGGGCGCTGTCGACGCCGACGGTCGGATCACGGCGCGGGGGCGGTCGATCGCCGCCGCCGGGGCGCACCCACGGCTGGCCCGGGCCCTGCTCGACGGCGCTGGCCGGGTCGGCGCCGACCGGGCCGCCGAGGTGGTCGCCCTGCTCGCCGAGGAGAGCGCGGCCGGCCCCGGTGACGATCTGGTCGCCGGCTGGCGTCGGCTGCGCACCGGCGTGGACGCGGGCGCGACCGCCCGCTGGCGCACCGAGGTACGCCGGCTGCGGGCCGCGCTGCCGACCGGCGCACCACCGAAGGGCAGCGCCGACGCCACCGGCCGCACCGGTTCGGGTGGGCTGAGCGACGATCTCGCCGCCGGGCTGCTCGTCGGTCTGGCGTACCCGGAACGGTTGGCCCGGGTGCGGCGGCCGGGCGGTTCGGCGTACCTGATGACCGGCGGGACCGCCGCGGAGCTGGCCGCCGGCTCGGGGCTGGCCGGTTCCGACTGGCTGGCGGTCGCTGTCGCGGACCGCACCCCGGCGCGCCGTCGGCCCGGATCCGCCGGGCCTCCCCGGTGGACGAGGCGACGGCCCGGAGGCGGCCGGTCCGTTGCTGCGCACCGGCCGCGAGGTCGGCTGGTCCGACGGGGACGTGGTGGCCCGGGAGGTGACCCGGCTGGGCGCGATCGAGCTGGTCCAGCGGCGACTGGACCGGCCGGACCGGGCGGAGGTGACCGCCGCGTTGCTGACCGGCCTGCGGCAGGACGGGCTGGGACTGCTGCCCTGGACGCCAGCGGCACGGGCGCTGCGCGAGCGGCTCGCGTTCCTCCGGCACCACCTGGGCGATCCGTGGCCGGAGGTCGGCGACGGCCCGTTGCTCGACGCCGCGCCGAGCTGGCTGGGCCCGGAGCTGGCCGCCGCGCGACGCCGGGCCGACCTGGCGCGGGTGGACGTCTCGTCGGCGCTGCGTCGGCTGCTGCCCTGGGCGCAGGCCGCCCGCCTCGACGAGCTAGCCCCGGAGCGGATCGAGGTGCCGAGTGGTTCGCGGATCCGGCTGGACTACAGCGACCCGGGCGCGCCGGTGCTCGCCGTGAAGCTCCAGGAGACCTTCGGCTGGTCGGCGGCCCCGCGCATCGCCGACGGCCGGGTTCCGGTGCTGCTGCACCTGCTCTCCCCCGCCGGCCGGCCGGTGGCGGTCACCGCCGACCTGGCGTCGTTCTGGCGTACCGGCTATCCGCAGGTCCGCTCCGAGCTGCGGGGGCGCTATCCCCGGCACCCGTGGCCGGAGGATCCGGGAACGGCGACACCCACCCGGCACGCCACGCCGCGTCGGCGCTGAGCGCCGGGCCTACTCCTCGACGACGTCGGCCACGACGACTGTGACGTTGTCCGGCCCGCCGGCGTGCAGCGCCAGGTCGATCAGCTTGCCGGCGCAGGCGTCCCGGTCCGGATAGCCGCTGAGCACCTCGGTGAGGGTGTCCGGTCGGACCACGTTGGAGAGGCCGTCGCTGCACAGCAGCCAGCGGTCGCCGGCCCGGGGCACCATCGTCGCGTACGACGGGGAGACCTCGTCACCCTGCAACGCCTGGGTGACCACGGCGCGGCGCGGATGGCTGCTGGCCTGGTCCGCGGTGATCACGCCCTGATCCACCAACATCTGGACGAACGTGTCGTCCCGGGTCACCTGCTTGAGCACGCCCTCGCGGAACAGGTAGGCCCGGGAGTCGCCGACGTGCGCGAGGGCCAGGCAACTGCCGGTACGGGCGAAGAGCAGGGCGGTCAGTGTGGTGCCCATGCCCTGGCGCTCGGGATCCTCGGCGACCGCCTGTCGGATCCGGGAGGTGGCCAGCGCGATGCCACCCTCGAGTGCGGCCACCAGAGCGTCCTCGGGTGTCTCCAGGTCCAGCGGGGCGACCGCGTCGATGGTGAGGGCGCTGGCCAGGTCGCCGGCGGCCATCCCGCCCATGCCGTCGGCGACGGCGACGAGCCAGGTGCCGGCGTGCAGGGCGTCCTGGTTTCCGCTGCGGATCAGCCCACGGTCGCTCGTTCCCACGGAACGCAGCTTCAGGGTCATGGGAGGCAGCCTGCCAGGCGAAGGGCGCAGTTGTCTCTAGGAGATCAGGACGACGGCGCGTGGCGCGGCCAATCTCACGTCCGGGGGGCGGCGCGCCGGAACGCGCCCGTCGGACCGACCGCCCTCGTCGGACGCCAGAACCCATCCAACCAGATCAATTGACATGGCGTACCGGCACTGGAAACATCGAGCCGATACCTGGGAGCGCTCCCAGCATGTGCTGCCACCACCGTCCCCATTCCCGTCCCGGAAGGACTCCCCGTGACGCCATCCCGACGCCGCCTCCTGTTGGCTGCGGCGACCACTCTGGCCCTCACCGGCGCGGGCGCCGGCGCGGCCCACGCCGACCCGCCACCGGACGCCCCCGAGCAGATCGACAACGGCGACTTCAGCGCCGGGGTGAGCCCCTGGTTCTCCTTCGGCACCGGCCCGCTGGCGGTCACCGACGGCCAGCTCTGCACCACAGTCCCCGGTACGCTGGCCAACCCGTGGGACGCCGGCATCGGCCAGGACGGCGTGCCGCTGATCGCCGGCGCCGAATACACCCTCGGCTTCGCGGTCTCCGCCACTCCCGGCGCCGCGGTCAAGGCCGTCCTGCAGCTCGGCAGCGCCCCGTACACCACGTACGCGGCCGTGGACGCCGCCGCGACCGGCACCCTCCAGCGGGTCGAGCAGACCTTCACCGTCCCGGACGACAACCCCAACGCCCAACTGATCTTCCAGGTCGGTGGTTCCGCCCAGGCGCAGACCATCTGCCTGGACGACGTCTCGCTGCGCGGCGGCGAACCACCCGAGCCGTACGTGCCGGACACCGGGCCACGGGTGCGCGTCAACCAGGTCGGCTACCTTCCCGGCGGCCCGAAGAACGCCACCGTCGTCACCGAGGCCACCACCGCGCTGCCCTGGCAGCTGCGCAACGCCGCCGGCGTCGTCGTGGCCAGTGGCACCACCACCGCTCGCGGTGTCGACGCCGCCTCCGGGCAGAACGTGCAGACCGTCGACTTCTCCGGCTACCGCACCCCCGGCACCGGGCTCACGCTCACAGTGGACGGCGAGACCAGCCACCCGTTCACCATCTCCGGGTCGCTCTACAACCAGCTGCGCTCCGACTCGTTGCAGTTCTTCTACGCCCAGCGCAGCGGCATCGCCATCGACGGCGACCTGATCGGCGACGAGTACGCCCGACCCGCCGGCCACCTCGGCGTCGCACCCAACCAGGGCGACACCAACGTGCCCTGCCAGCCGGGTGTCTGCGACTACTCCCTCGACGTGCGCGGCGGCTGGTACGACGCCGGCGACCACGGCAAGTACGTGGTCAACGGCGGCATCGCCACCTACCAGCTGTTGAACACCTTCGAGCGCACCAAGACGGCGGCCACCGCCGGCGGCGGCGCCGGGCTCGCCGACGGCACGCTGCGGGTGCCCGAGCGCGACAACGGGGTGCCGGACATCCTCGACGAGGCCCGCTGGGAGTTGGAGTTCCTGCTGCGTATGCAGGTGCCCGCCGGCAAGCCGCTCGCCGGCATGGTCCACCACAAGATCCACGATCAGAACTGGACCGGGCTGCCGCTCGCCCCGCAGGACGACCCGCAGCCGCGTGAGCTGCACCCACCGTCGACCGCGGCCACCCTCAACCTCGCCGCCACCGCCGCCCAGTGCGCCCGCCTCTTCGCCCCCTACGACGCGGCGTTCGCGGCCCGCTGCGGCACTGCCGCGAAGACGGCCTACACCGCGGCCAAGGCCCACCCAGCGGTGTACGCCAGCCCGACCGACGGCACCGGCGGCGGCGCGTACGACGACAGCAACGTCACCGACGAGTTCTACTGGGCGGCGGCCGAGCTGTACCTGACCACCGGGGCGCAGAACTACCTGGCCGACCTGACCGCGTCGCCGCACCACACCGGGAACGTGTTCGAGGCACGGGGCTTCGGCTGGCAGAGCGTCGCCGCGCTGGGCCGCCTCGACCTGGCCACCGTGCCGAACGGGCTGCCGGCCGCCGATCTGACCCGGGTCCGCGCCTCGGTCACCGCCGCCGCCGACACGTACCTCGCCGAGCTGCGCCGGCAGGCGTACGGGCTGCCGATGCCCGGTGACGCCAACAGCTACTTCTGGGGTGGCAACAGCAACGTCATCAACAACGCCGTGGTGCTTGCCACCGCGTTCGACCTGACCCGCAACCCCGTCTACCGCGACGGCGCCGTGCAGGCAATGGACTACATCTTCGGCCGCAACGCCCTGAACATCTCCTACGTCACCGGGTGGGGAGAGCACGCCGCGCAGAACCAGCACAGCCGGATCTTCGGCCACCAGCTCGACCCGAGCCTGCCCCGCCCGCCGGCCGGATCGATCGCCGGTGGCCCGAACGCGGCCCTCCAGGACCCGTTCGCGGCGCAGTTGCTGGCCGGCTGCGCGCCGATGTTCTGCTACGTCGACGACATCAACTCGTACGCGACGAACGAGGTGGCGATCAACTGGAACTCGGCGTTGGCCTGGATCTCCTCGTTCCTGGCCGACCAGGGTGACTCCGGCGCGGTGCCGGCCACCACCTGCTCGGTGAGCTACACCAACTACGGCGCCTGGCAGGGCGGCACCGGGTTCACCGCGCAACTGACCATCCGGAACACGGGTGCCGCGGCCGTCAACGGCTGGAGCGTGCGCTTCGCGTTCACCGGTGACCAGCGGGTACGCGACGCGTGGCTGGCGAAGGTCACCCAGTCCGGCGCGACGGTGACCGCGCGCAACGAGTCGCACAACGCCAAGATCGCACCCGGCGGCACGGTGATGTTCGGCTTCAACGCGACGACAGCCGGCGGCGCCAACCCGAGCCCCGGCCTGGTCACCGTCAACGGAGCGGCCTGCTCACTGGCCTGACCAACCCTCGTCGAGGTGGTGGCCTCCCGCAAGGGAGACCACCACCTCGGCTGGACCCGCGCGCCTACCATCGCGAGCATGAACGGTCCGATGTGGATCCTGGTTGGCGCGGCGGTTGTACTGCCCGCCACGCTGTTGGTCCTCGCACGGCGACGACGTCGTATCCGCGCCATCGGGGCTGACGAGACGATGCGCCGAGCCCGCCAGGCGATCAGGGAAAGCGGGCACCAACAGCACCGTCAGCGCCGCGGCAGCTTGCGCGGCAAGGGGTACGGCGGGAACGAGGGCCAGGCCAGCGATGCCGGCGTCACCAGCGACTCCGGCGGCATGCCCTGACGTCCGGTAACCACGACGCCGACCAGTGCTCACGCTGGCGACGCTCAGGTCTGCTCCGCGCTGCTGGGAAGCTGGCCACCTGCCGCGTTGTGCTTCGCGACAAGGCTCGGAAGTTCGTCCAGCGAGTCGATCCGAAACAGGCACCGCTCGGCCACGGTGGAGGGGTCGAGGATGTGCCCCCACGGGCCACGCCGGATCAGACACGTCTTCATGCCAGCCTCCAGGGCTGGCCGTACGTCGTTGTCGGGTCGGTCACCGACGTACAGGATGGACGACGCGACACCACCGCCAGCCTCGACGACCCGCTCGAAGAACGCCGGTGCCGGCTTCGCCACGCCCCAGCCGTGCGACGTGCCGATCACGTCCACGGGGAGGTCGAGAGCGTGCAGGGTCGCCTCGGCATGAGCCGGCTGGTTGCCGGCCAGGCCCACGAACAGGCCCTGGTCCTTCAAGGACTCCAGGCAGCCTCGCGCGTCCGGGTAGAGATCCTCCTCGGCGAAGGACTCCGGCTGGCCAGCGGCCACCCGACGCTCCAACTCGGCCGCGAGATCGAAATCTGGCCGGAAGACCCGGAACGTCTCCTGATAGTCCAGACCCCTGGCGATCACCGCGCCGAAGACCGCCGAGAACGTGTGCCGGGGAACGCCGAGCCAGTCGGCCCAGGCCGCGAACTCGTGAGATTCGTCGAGGATGGTCCCACCGACATCGAAGATGACCGTGTCAATCATGCCCGTCCCCCGTGACGCCGACGGTCAGCCGATCTCCTCGTCGACGAAGCACCAGCGCCAGGCCTCGCCCGGCTGCGCCGAGCGGATGACCGGGTGGCCGGTGGACGCGAAGTGCTTGCTGGCGTGCTGGTTCGGCGACGAGTCACAGCAGCCGACCTGCCCGCAGCTCAGGCAGGTACGCAGGTGCACCCAGTAGGTGTCGCCGATGGCGACGCAGTCCGCGCACTCGTCGGGGGTGCGGGGCTCGGCGGCACCGGCCTCGGTCAGGTGCTGACAGCTCACTTCTCTACCTCTCGCAGCAACGACTCTTCCAGGTCCAGGTCACGATAGGCCTGCACCAACACCTCTTCGGGAATCCGACCGGAGTCCCGGGCCGCCCGGAAAACATCCCGCTCGGCGTCGATCATCTCCTGTCGCAGCCGACCGTACGCCTGCGACGGGGTCTCCCGCTCGTCGCCGCCGAGCCGTTCCCACGCCATGTTGGTGCGGTCCTCCACCGCTCGGCGCAACCGGTCCACCACCGCGTCCGGGGCGCTGTCGGCCAACTCGTCGAGGCGGTCCTGGGCGGCCTTGCTGGCCTGCTGTTGCACGCCGGCCGCGGAGAGCGCGTCCTGCACCGGGTCGTCCTGCGGCAGCTTCAACCAGCGGGCGACCAGGGGCAGGGTGGCGCCCTGGCCGACCAGGGTGAACACGATCACGGCGAAGGCCAGCCAGATGAACAACGCCCTGGGGTACGGCTCGTCGCCGGCCAGGGTGAGCGGCAGGGCCAGCGCGGCGGCCAGGGTCACCACGCCCCGCATGCCGGCCCAGCCGATGATGATCGGGAACTTCGGTGACGGCCGGGCGTCACGGCGGCGGACCCGGGGGACCAACCGGGCCAGATAGGTGGCCGGGAAGAGCCAGACGAACCGGGTCAGGAAGACGGTGGCGAGCACCGCGAAGGTGATCAGGACGAGCGAGCCGATCGGCTCGTCGAGGTCGCGCAGCACCTCCCGCAGTTGAAGCCCGACCAGCAGGAAGACCAGGCCCTCCAGGAGGAACCGGACAAGCCGCCAGAACGCGCCGACCTGCAACCGGGACGCCGCCGACAGCAACTGGGGCAGCTTGTGCCCGAGCACCAGACCGGTGACGACCACCGCGACCACCCCGGAGGCGTGCAGGTGCTCGGCGGTGAACACCACAGCGAAAGGGATGATCAACGACAGCGCGTTGTCCAGCAGCGGGTCGCTGATCCGACGGTGCAGGAAGCCGAACACCACCGCCCCGAGCGCCCCGATCAGGATGCCGCCGCCGGTGGACCGCAGCACCTCGATCGCGATCTCGCCCGTGCCGACGGCGGAGCCGATGGTGGCCATCGTCGCGACCCGCAGCAGCACCAGCGCGGTCGCGTCGTTGACCAGGCTCTCGCCCTCCAGGATGGTGACGACCCGGCGGGGCAGCCCGACCCGGCGGGCGACGGCGGTGGCGGCCACGGCGTCGGGTGGGGCGACCACCGCCCCGAGGGCCAGGCAGATCGCGAACGGCAGCTGCGGCAACAGCAGGTGCAGCACCAACCCGACCACGAACGCGGTAAACAACACCAGGCCGACCGCGAGCAGCAGGATCGGCCGGATGTTGTTCTTGAACGCTGGCACCGAGGTCTCCAGCGCGGCCACGTAGAGCAGCGGCGGCAGGATGCCGACCAGCACCAACTCCGGGTCGAGTTCCACCTGCGGGAAGCCCGGCACGAACGAGAGCGCCAGGCCGAGGACGACCAGCACGATCGGCGCGAGCAGGCCGAGCCGGCGGGCCAACGCGGCGCCCAGGGTGGCGATCGCCAGGAAGACGACGACCGGAAACAGGCTTTCCATGGGGTACGAGCCTAGGGGTACGCCTGTCCGGCCTCGATCACCCGCCCGGGCGCAGCTTCGGCAGCACCTCCGCGCCGAACGCGTCGATGAAGCCGCGCTGCTCCTGCCCGACGTGGTGCAGGGCGATCTGGTCGAAGCCGAGCTGCGCGTACCCCTCCAGCCAGCCGACGTGCCGGCCCAGGTCCGCCGACACGTTCACCACCTCGGCGACCCGCTGTGCCGGCACGTCGGCGGAGACCGCGTCGAAGTGTTCGACGGTCTCCAGGTCCCAGCAGACCGGAGGGGCGAAGACGTTGCTGCGCCACTGGTCGTGGGCGATCGCCTCGGCCTGCGCCTGCTCCGGCGCCCAGGAGACGTGCACCTGGAGGTGCAGCGGCCCACGCCCGCCGGCGTCCCGGTACGCGTCGATCATCTCGCGGAGGTGGGCCACCGGGGCGTTCACGGTGATCAGCCCGTCCGCCCACTCGGCGCACCAGCGGGCGGTGGCCACGCTGACGGCGGCGCCGACAAGCGCCGGCGGCTGCTCGGGGCGGGTCCACAGCCGGGCGCGGTCGACCCGGACCAGGCCGTCGTGGCTGACCTCCTCGCCGGCCAGCAGGGCGCGGATCACGTCCACGGACTCGCGCAGCCGGGCGGCGCGGACGTCCTTGCGCGGCCACGGGTCGCCGGTGATGTGCTCGTTGCTGGCCTCGCCGGTGCCCAGGGCAGCCCAGAACCGGCCCGGGTACATCGCGCCGAGGGTGCCGATGGCCTGCGCGATGATCGCCGGGTGGTATCGCTGACCGGGCGCGTTGACCACACCGAACGGCATGCCGGTGGCCTGCAACGCCGAGCCCAGCCAGGACCAGGCGAAGCCGGACTCGCCCTGCCGGGCGCTCCACGGGGAGAAGTGGTCGGAGCACATGGCGGCGTCGAAGCCGGCCCGTTCGGCGTGGATCACCGCCTCCAACAGGGCGCGCGGACCGATCTGCTCGTGCGATGCGTGAAATCCGAACGACGTCATGGGCACACTTCCTACCCACGACGGCACCGGCTGACGCGTACCGCGCCCCGAACTACTCGGCGTGTGCGCCGGCGCCGGCCGAGGCGGCGCCCTCGCCCACCCAGACCGTCTTGGTGTTGCAGAACTCCCGCATGCCCAGCGCCGACAACTCCCGCCCGTAGCCGGAGTTCTTCACACCGCCGAACGGCAACTCCGGGTAGGAGGTGGTCATCCCGTTGACGAAGACGTTGCCGGCGTCCAGGTCGGTGGCGAAGCGCTCCTGCTCGGCCGGGTCCCGGGTCCAGGCATTCGAGCCGAGCCCGAAGCTGGTGCCATTGGCGATCTCGATGGCCTCCTCGTACGACGAGACCCGGAACAGGCCGGCGACCGGGCCGAAGACCTCCTCGGACCACATCCGCATCTGCGGGGTCAGGTCGGTGACCACTGTCGGCGGGTAGAACCAGCCGTCGCCGGTCGGTGGCTCGCCGCCGCACAGCACTGTCGCGCCGTTGTCCACCGCGTCGCGGACCTGGGCGTGCACCTCGTCGCGGCCACGTTCGCTGGCCAGCGGCCCGACGTCGGTGTTCGGGTCCATCGGGTCGCCGACGCGCAGCGCGGCCATGTTGGCGGCGAACTTCTCGGCGAAGGCGTCGAACACGTCGGTGTGCACGATGAACCGCTTAGCGGCGATGCAGGACTGGCCGTTGTTCTGGCAGCGGGCGGTGGTGGCCACCTCGGCGGCCCGGTCCACGTCCGCCGAGGGCATCACCACGAAGGGGTCGCTGCCGCCGAGTTCGAGGACTGTCTTCTTCAGCTCCCGTCCGGCGATCTGCGCGATGGACCGGCCGGCCGGCTCGCTGCCGGTGAGCGTCGCGGCGCGGACCCGGGGGTCGCTGAGGATGTGGTCGACAGCCTCGGAGTCGACAAGCACTGTGGTGAAGGCGCCCTCGGGGAAGCCGGCTCGCCGGAACACGTCCTCCAGCAGCAACGCGGTCTGCGGCACGTTCGAGGCGTGCTTGAGCAGGCCGGTGTTGCCGGCCATCAGCGCCGGGGCGGCGAAGCGCATCACCTGCCAGAGCGGGAAGTTCCACGGCATCACCGCGAGCACCACGCCGATCGGCTGGTACCGGATGAACGCCCGGGTCGCCTTCACGGCGTCGGCGTCGGCCGGCTCGTCGGCGAGGAACGCGGGGGCCTTGTCGGCGTAGAAGCGGGCGGCCGTGGCGCACTTGGTCACCTCGGCCTGCGCCGCGACGTACGTCTTGCCCATCTCCGTGGTCATGATCCGCGCGATCTCGTCGCGCTCGGCGTCCAGCAGGTCGGCCGCGGCGTTCATCCACCGGGCGCGCTCGTCGACAGTCGTCTCCCGCAGCTGCCGGAACGCGAGGTCGGTGCGCTCGATGGCATCGTCGAGTTGCTCGGTGGACATCGCCTCATAGGTCTTGAGCACCTGTCCGGTGGCGGGGTTGGTGGTGGCGATGTGGGGCATCTCGTCCTCCTGTCACTCGAACAACGAGTGTCGTACGCCCGGCTCCTCGCGGCGCCGGGCGGCGCGGCGGCGCTGGATCACGACCAGGTCGACCACGGCGACCACGGCGAAGATCGCGCAGACCACGCCGAGCCAGGCGATGCCGGCCCAGAACGCCAGCACCGCGAAGAGCACCATGATCACCAGCCCGAAGCCGGCGAGAGTGAGCCGGAGGTTCAGCGCGCTGTTGGCGTGGCCGACCGTGCCACGGGCGCGCCGGGGCTGCGATCTCGTCATACCCACCGACCTACCCCCGATCGGCCGGGTTAACCGGTGCTGCGCGCCTCCACACCCGCGGGCCGGTGTGCTCCGGCACATCCGTTCGCGCTGCGGCCCCGCTCGACCGCAGGATGGGCGCATGTCAATGACCCTCGCCGTGCCGGTGACCGTCTCCATCGCCCGCCGCGTCGACCCCGGCCGGGCCAGCGAGATGGTGGCGTGGATGCGGGCCGGCACCGCGCTGGCCGAGGCGTTCCCCGGGTTCCTCGGTGCCGGCTGGGTGCAGAGCGGCCCCGGTTCGCCGGAGTGGCACATGCTCTACCGCTTCGCCGACGCCGAGACGCTGCGCCGGTGGGAGGAGTCCCCGCAGCGGCACTGGTGGCTCAGCTCGGCGCAGGGCATCGTCGAGCACGCCCGGGTCGAGCGGCGTACCGGGATCGAGGGCTGGTTCGACAGGCCGCTGGAGCACTCGGTGGACCCGGTGGAGCCGGTCCCGCCCGCGTCGCCGCCCCGGTGGAAGCAGGCGGTGACCATCTGGCTGGCGTTCTTCCCACTGAGTCTGACCGCCACCCTGCTGACGAGCCGCTTCCTCGACGCGGTGCCGCTGGCGGCCCGGGTGCTGCTGATGACGCTCTGCCTGACCCCGCTGATGACCTATCTGGTGCTGCCCCGGATCACCCGGGCGTTGCACTGGTGGCTGCACGGCCAGCCGGCACCCTGGCGGGGCGGTCAGCCGGCCCTCCGGCGGGACGCATAGCACCCCGACGGCCCTTGTGTCGGCGCTCTGCCGCATACCCGACAGCAACTTCCCGGTAAACCACGTCCTGCGCATAGAGTTACCGCGCTGTCGCTCTGTGCTGCGGGAACGGGAGACGTCATGCCTCGACGCTGGGTCGCCGCCCTGGCCTGTCTCGCGGCGCTCGTCGCGCTGGCCTGCGAGGGCGGCAACTCAGCGACACCCCGCCCCACCACGAGCGCCCCGCCGTCGAGCGGGCCCGGTGGCATCGCCGCCCTCGGCGACTCGATCAGCACCGGCTTCGCCTCCTGCCTGGTGCTCACCTCCTGCGAGCGCAACTCCTGGTCGACCGGGGACGGGCTGCGGGTGCAGAGCCACTACCGGCGGCTGCTCGAACAGAACACGGCGATCCGCGACCGGACGTACAACCACGCCCGTCCCGGCGCCCGCGCCGACGCCCTGGAGGGTCAGGCCCAGGCGGCGGTACGCGACCGCCCCGACTACGTCACAGTGCTGATCGGCGCCAACGACGTCTGCCGGGGCGGGCTGGACGCGATGACACCAGTGGCGCAGTTCCGTTCCGACGTCGACCGGGGGCTGCGGGTCCTGCGGACCGGCCGGCCGAAGGCCCGGGTGCTGGTGGTGAGCATCCCGGACCTGTACCGGCTCTGGGAGGTCGGGCACGACGACGCGCGGGCGACCCGCGCGTGGCGGCGGGGCGTCTGCCCGGCCCTGCTGGCCGACGCGACCTCGACCGCGCCCGCCGACCGGGCGCGTCGGGCGGCCGTCCGGGACCGGATCGGCGCGTACAACGCCGAGTTGAAGGCGGCCTGCCGGGCGTACGGGTCACGGTGCCGCCACGACGGCGGCGCGTTGCACAAGGTCCGGTTCACCCTGGACCTGCTCAACCCGCTGGACTGGTTCCACCCGAACGCCACCGGCCAGGGCCGCATCGCCGAGGTGACCTGGCGCTCCTCGGGCCTGGCCACCTGATCCGGCCTGGCCGACCGGCGACCCCGGACGGGTGGACCGTCAGGGCTGGCGTGGCTCCGGGACGGCGTTGCCGCGGGAGCGGTAGAGGGCCCGGGACCGCTGGGCGAGGTCCTTTGTAGCCGACGAGTTGGCCCAGGTGCCGAGCACGATGGCCGCACCGGGGACGATCTTGGCGACCATCCGCTTCGCGGCCCGGACGCCGGCCATCTGGGCCAGCCGGATGCCGAGTTGCAGCATGACCCGACCGAGCGGACGCTGGCCACCCAGGCCGAAGAGCGCGTCGGCGCGTTCCCGGCCGGCGGCCACGCCGAGCGCCAACCGGGCGCTCTCGGCGACCTTGTGCACCCGCTGGAGCACCAACAGGTCGGTGGCCCGGTCGTGGTGCAGGGGGTCGACGTCGTACGCGGCGGCGATGTGCAGCACCATCCGCGCCTGGGTCCAGGCCAGCACGCCCACGTCGATCACGGCGCCGGGCAGCCCGGCCGCGCCGGAGACCGCGCCGGACAGCCGGGCCAGGTTGACGAACTTGCGGGCCGCCTGGTCGGCCAGCACGTCGGCGGAGACCCCGGGCTGCTCGGCCCGGGCGCGACCGACCCACTGCACGGCCTCCGGCCCGAGGCGGCGCACCGCCTCCAGGGCGAGGTGCTCCGGCGCGTACTGCGGGTCGTCACGCATCCGGTCCCAGAGCCGGGCCGGCGGACCCTCGGGGGCGTCCGCCGGCCCGGCCGGCAGGTCGACGGACGGCTGCGGAGTAGGTGCGGCGGGCTGACCGCCGACGGGCGGGGTGTCGGTCACCAGGTCTCCCCAGGTGTGGGAACGGTGGACAGGGCGGCCGATGGAGCGGTCAGCGGCGGCGGTTGGACAGTCGGGCCGCCAACCCCTTCAGCTTCTGCTGGTTGCCCGGCTTGGCCATCTCGCGACGACCTCGCTCGACCAACTGCTGCCCCTTCGGTGATCTCAGGAACGTGGTGATCCGCTGCATCAGTGACATGGCGTCCTCCTGTCGATGATCCCTTAGTCATGTGTACCCCGAACCCGCAACACATGTACCCGGGATGCGACAGCCTCAACCCTGACCGTCCATAGTGGGCGGTAGGTTACCGCCCCGCCGGCACGATGGCGTCGACGACCCGGGTGGCCCGCCACTCGTGCTGCTGGTAGTGCTCGGGGTACGCGGAGACCTGCACCGCCTGGGCGGCATCGGTGAGCCGCATCCGCTGCCAGCCGGGCACCTGCTCCAGCGCGGTGAGGAACTGCCGGGTGGCGAACTCGGGGTCCATCAGCCGCCCCACCGGGCCCCAGCCGCTGCTGGAACGCTGCTGGAACAACCCGACCGAGTCATGGTCCCAGCCGACGCCCTGGTGCGGATAGTCCTGCGACTCGGGCAGCACGCCGCTGGCGACGTTGTAGAGATTGCTCTCCTGCATGGCGGTGGCCACCGCGATCACCAGGCCCCTGCGCGGCACCCCCATCTTGCGGCCGGCGCGGACGATCGCCTCGGCGTTCTCCATCTGGTCCTCGTCCAGCCCGGCGACGGGCGCCGGGTCGGTCGGGCGAGCCGGGGCGACCTTGCGGGCCGACGCGGTGGTGTCCGGATCGCTCGGGCGCGCGGACGGGGCAGCGGTGGAGGTGCTCGGGGCCGCCGTGCGGTCGAGGGATCGGGAGGCGCGCTGCTGCTCGGCGCGCTGGGCCAACTCGGAGCTGGAGAGCGAACCACCCCGGGTCGCCGCGTCGGCGTCCCCGTTGCGAACCTGGACGACGGCGGTCAGACCGAGGCAGCACACCACACCGGTGGCCAGCGCCACCTGCGCCCGGCGTCGACCGGTCAGGTCCCGGGCGTACGCCCGGAGCCGGCTCGCGGCAGTTGTCCGTTCGGTTGAGGTGCCATCCTCCGTATCGGCAGTGGGGCTGCTCGGGGCGTACGGGTCGTCGAGGGTGCCGTCGTCACGCATCAACCGAGGCTAGGCAGGTGAAAACCCTGATCACGCACGGTGATCACGTGGTGCTCGACACAGATCGGCCCCGTACTGGTGGACGACCCGGTCGGGTCGACCCGCCCGGGGAACGGACCTCGCGTACCGGATGAAGCTGGCGTCGCACGCGGACCGGCACGGCCCGTGACAGGGCCGGACATCCGACCTCCGAGCCTGACATGATCGACAAACTCGGCCTTTGGGCCGAACCACCCCTCGGCCGATCGGCCAATCGGCTCGGCCTGGTGGCGTAAACAGGCGATTAGTCCGGTCACGCCCACCACCCGGCCAACGGATCGCCCGACGCAGGAATGCACCAGGATGGCGGGTACGTTGCCCGAACGGGTGCCCTCCGTCGCGACGGCACCCCGCAGGCACATTTCAGGGAGGTCCGCACCGGTGCTCGACCCACACGAGCTCTACGAGCTCACCGACGATCTGCCCGACCTCGGGCAGCCGGTCCTCATCCAGGCCCTCACCGGGTTCGTGGACGCCGGAAACGCCAGCCGACTGGCGCGTGAGCAGCTACTCACCTCGCTGGAGGGTCGGCCGATCGCCACCTTCGACGTCGACCAGCTGTTCGACTACCGATCGCGACGACCGGTGATGACCTTCGTCGAGGACCACTGGGAGAGCGTCGACGCGCCCAAGCTGGAGCTGCACCTGCTGCGCGACGACGACGAGACGCCGTTCCTGCTGCTCACCGGCCCCGAACCGGACCTGCAGTGGGAGCGTTTCGTGGCCGCCGTCGCCGGGCTCGCCGCCCGGCTGGACGTCCGGCTCACAGTGGGGCTCAACTCGATCCCGATGGCGGTCCCGCACACCCGACCGACCGGGGTGACCGCGCACGCCACCCGCCCCGAGCTGATCGGCGGCTACGAGCCCTGGCTGCAACGCGTCCAGGTGCCCGGCAGCGTCGGCCACCTGCTGGAGTTCCGCCTGGGCGAGCAGGGCCGCGACGCGCTGGGCTTCGCCGCCCACGTGCCGCACTACGTGGCGCAGACCGAGTACCCGGCCGCCGCCGAGGTGCTGCTCACCTCGGTGTCGCGCAGCACCGGCCTGCTGCTGCCCGGCGACGGGCTGCGCTCGGCCGCCGAGGTGGTCCGGGTGGAGATCGACAGGCAGGTCGCCCAGACCGAGGATGCCGCCGCCCTGGTCCAGGCCCTGGAGGAGCAGTACGACGCGTTCGCCCGGGGTCGGGGCGAGAAGAGCCTGCTCGCCCCGGACGCCGGCCCGCTGCCCACGGCCGACGAACTCGGCGCGGAACTGGAACGGTTCCTGGCCGAACAGACCCGTCCCGGCGACACCCCGGGCAGCTGACCCGACGTCACGGCGGCGGATGCGGCAGGCTGGGGGCATGCGCCTGGCGACCTGGAACGTCAACTCGGTGAAGGCCCGCCTACCCCGGCTGCTCGAGTGGCTGGCCGACACCGGGCCGGACGTCGTCTGCCTGCAGGAGACCAAGTGCCCGGACGGCGCCTTCCCGGTGACCGAGGTGGGCGAGCTGGGCTACACCGTGGCCAGCCACAGCGACGGCCGGTGGAACGGGGTCGCCATCCTGTCCCGGGTCGGGCTGGGCGACGTCCGGGTCGGGTTCGCCGACGAGCCCGGCTTCCCCGAACCCGAGGCCCGGGCCATCTCCGCCACCTGCGACGGGGTGCGGGTCTGGTCGGTGTACGTGCCCAACGGCCGGACGCCCGACGACCCGCACTACGCGTACAAGTTGGCCTGGTTCGCGGCGCTGCGCGACGCGCTGGACACCGAGCTGGCCGGCGGGTTGCCCCTGGCGGTCTGCGGCGACTTCAACGTCGCCCCGACCGACGCCGACGTCTGGGACCCGGCGGTCTTCACCCACTCCACCCACGTCACCCCGGCCGAGCGGGCGGCCCTCGCGGCGCTGCGCGACCTGGGGCTCAGCGACGTCGTGCCCACCCCGATGAAGGGCCCGCACCCCTTCACCTACTGGGACTACCGGGCCGGCATGTTCCACCAGAACAAGGGCATGAGAATCGACCTGGTGTACGCGTCCGCGCCGTTCGCCCGAGCGGTCCGCTCCGCGTACGTGGACCGCGAGGCCCGCAAGGGCAAGGGCCCCTCCGACCACGCGCCGATCGTGGTCGACGCGGACCTGGTCCCGGCGGTCGAGACGTTCTGAGTGGCTAGGGTGGGCAGATGGCAGTCGTGAAGATCAACGCAATTGAGGTCCCGCCCGGTGGCGGCGCGGAGCTGGAGAAGCGGTTCGCCGCACGGGCCGGCACGGTGGAGAACTCCCCCGGCTTCCTCGGCTTCGAACTGCTCCGCCCGGTGGCCGGCGAGACCCGCTACTTCGTCTACACCAAGTGGGAGAGCGAAGACGCCTTCCAGGCGTGGGCCGCCGGCCCGTCGCGCGCCGCCCACGCCGCAGCCCCCGGCGACAAGCCCCGCCCGCCGGTCTCCAGCGGAGCCAGCCTGCTGGAGTTCGAGGTGGCGCTACACGTCCCTCAGCCCTAGCCACCTCCCCGCCGCGTCGAGGCGGGTGTGGAGCGGCAGCCCGCGCCTTGATCGTGCTCGATCCATGATGTAGTCCCCTCCGGGCGGCGCGAGGCCACTACATCCTGGATCGAGCACGACCTTGATCCGGGGCCGGACGCGGCGCGGCGGGGCGCGCCAGGGGCAGGGGGCGTGATGTGCCGAGGATGCCGCACCACAGCCGAATCGCACCCGGGCCGGATGTCTCCGTTGATAGCGTCGAGACGGGCCGAGCGGTAGCCGGTCACCAGTCGCCCTACCTGCCATTCCAGGCCGTTCGCTCGGGCGCAGCCCAAGGTGCGGGGGGATTCTGGCCATGTTCGACGGCTTCGAAGAGTTCGACATCGAGACGCCCGGCGCGACGATCCACGGACGCCGAGGCGGAAGCGGGCCGCCCGTCCTGCTGCTGCACGGCATCCCCGAGACGCACCTCATGTGGCACCAGGTCGCGCCACGGCTCGCCGAGAACTACACAGTCGTCGCCACCGACCTGCGGGGCTGGGGCGACAGTGGCAAACCGCCGAGCACAGCGGATCACGAGCCGTACAGCATGCGCGCCATCGCCCGCGACCAAATCGCGGTGATGCGGAGTCTGGGTCACGAGCAGTTCCGACTCGTCGGCCACGATCGTGGGGCCCGCTGCGCGTACCGTCTCGCGCTTGACGAACCGGACGCCGTCACCCGACTGGCCGTCATGGACGTGGTGCCCATCGGGGACGTCTACAACCGCGCCGACAAGACATTCAGCCTCTCCTACTGGGTCTGGTCCTTCCTGGCGGCGCCGGCTCCGGTGCCCGAGCAGTTCATCAAGGCGGCGCCCGCGGTGCTCGTCGACTTCATGCTCGACACCTGGCCCAAGGTCAAGGACGCCTTCCCCGCGGAGGTGCGGGCGGCGTACGTCAAGCAGTTCAGCGACCCCGACACGGTGCACGCGATCTGTGAGGAGTTCCGCGCCGCCGCGACGCTCGACTACCAGCAGGACGAGGCGGACCGGGGGAAACGGAAGATCGCCTGCCCGGTGCTGTTCCTCTGGAGCCAGGAGGGCCAGGTCGCGAAGCTCTACGACGAGCCGCTCGCGATCTGGCGGGAGTGGGCCGACGACGTACGCGGCGAGCCGGTCCCGGTCGGGCACTTCATCCCGGAGGAGGCCCCCGACGAGACCACCCGCCAGCTCCTGTCCTTCCTGAGCTGACGCCGGGCGGGCGAGAGCTGCCGCCGGGCGAGAGCTGCCGCCGGGCGAGGTCGGTTTCAGGGCTTGCGGGAGGACTGGAGGGTGGCGAAGGCGATGACGTTGTCGGCGTAGCCGGTGCGGCCTCCGATGAACTGGCCACCGCAGGTGATCAGTCGCAGCCCGGGTGGCCCGTCATGGCCGTAGATCCGCTCGGCGGGCAACTGGTCCTTCGGGAAGTGTTCGACGGTGTCGACCCGGAACACCACCACCGACTTGTCCGCCCGGGCCACCTCGATCAGGTCGCCGGGGTGCAGCTTGCCCAGGTCGTAGAAGACCGACGGACCGGTCTTGGTGTCCACGTGCCCGACGATCACCGCCGGGCCGGGCTCACCGGGTGTGGGCCCGCGGTCGTACCAGCCGGTCTCGTTGTGCCGTTCCAGCGGCGGTACGGCGATCGAGCCGTCCCGGGCCTGCCCGACGGGCGCCACCGGCGCGGCCACCTTGATCGCCGGCACCGAGAGGCGCACCGGACGGCTGGCCGACAACCCGACCGACTCACTGCGGGCCGGTCGGTCACCGCCGGTCGGGGCCAGGTCGAACGGGCCGACCGAGCGGCCCAGCCCCGCCCCGGTGGCGAAGACCCCGGCCAACACCAACACCACGGCCAACGGTACGGACCAGGGGCTGCGGCCGGACGGACGACGACTACGCCGAGGGGCGACGGCGGTCGGCGGGCGCGCCGCGACCGACGGGCGCTCGGGATCCGGCCGGCGCTGGGGATCCGGCGGGCGGTCGGAGCCCGGCCAGTCGTCGTCCAGTCGCGCATCATCTGGCGGCGACGCGGGACGGCCGGCGAACGGCTGGCGGGAACCGGGCGGCGGTGGCGTGGGGCGGAAGATCTCCATGGCGGGCTCAGCGACGCGCGGCGGCTCGGGGACGGCGCAGCGCCATCACGGCGAGGATCAGGCCGGTGATGGTCAGTGCCGCGCCGCCGGGCACCAGCAGCTTGCCCGTCATCCCGCCGCTGCCTCCGCCGAAGCCGGTCGCCGGACCCCGACTCGGCTGGTTGGGGACCTTCTTGACCACCTGGAGCATTGTCGAGGCGGTCTCGCCGTCGCGGCACTCCAGCTTGACCCGGTAGTTGCCGGGGCGGGTGCGCTCGCGCACCATCGGCGCGGCGGTGAGCACGCCGCGCTGCGGCTGCACGCCGACCTCTCCGAAGGCGTCGGAGACCACGGTTGCGCCGACTGAGTTGTCCCGACAACTGGCCCGGATGCCGACCAGGTAGCCGGGCTGCACCGTGCTGGGGCTCACCTCGACGAAGATGTCCACCGACGGCGCCGGTTGGGGCGCGCCACCGGGCGGCCCTCCCGGCTGCGGCGCCGGTGCGGCAAGGGCAACGGCGGCACCCTCGGGCGCGGCGAGGGCGGGCGTGGCGGCCAGCAGGGGGCCGGCGAACACTGTCACCAGGGACAGGGCCACGACGCCGCGGGTCACTCTCACGATGCCCCCTCTCCGACGCCGTGCGGCCGTGTCGGGCAGTGGAGCAACCGACCTGCCGTACCAGTTGGATCCTCTCATTTCCGGTCGCACATCACATCCGATCCGTCGGCGGCGTCGCGTAGGCTCGGGTCGCTGTGACCGCCACCGACCATGACCCCGCCGTCCCGCCCGCGAGCCGGCCGATCCGCACGTTCCACCCCCGCCGGGGTCGGATGAGCGACCGGCAGACCGACGCGCTGAGCCGGCTCTGGCCCGCGTACGGCCTGGACGTGCCGGACGGACCTGTCGTGCCCGTCGACCTGGCCGACCTGTTCGGTCGCCGGGCGCCCGTCGTGCTGGAGATCGGCTCGGGCATGGGCGACAGCACCGCCGCGATGGCTGCCGCCGACCCGGATCGAGATTATCTGGCGGTCGAGGTGCACACGCCGGGAATCGCCAACCTGCTCGACCTGGTGGAGCGCGGCGGCCTGCGCAACGTCCGGGTGGCGGAGGGCGACGCGTTGTCCCTGGTCAGCGGCCTGCCCGAGGGTGTGCTGGATGCCGTGCACGTCTTCTTCCCGGACCCGTGGCCGAAGTCCCGCCACCACAAGCGGCGGATCATCCAGCCGACGCACGTGGCGCTGCTGCGGTCCCGGCTGCGGCCCGGCGGCATGCTGCACTGCGCGACCGACTGGGCCGAGTACGCCGAGGCGATGCGGGTGACCCTGGAGTCGGACCCGGAGCTGGTGGACGCGTACGGCGGCTTCGCGCCGCGTCCGGCGCACCGGCCGGTGACGAAGTTCGAACGGCGGGCGATCACGGCCGGTCGCCCGGTCGCGGACCTGTTGTACCGCCGACGGTGACCGGCGAAACGCCCGAACCGGCACGCGGCGGGGCGTTCGGGATGCCCGGACGGGGGTCCGGTGCGGGCCGGGTTGGCGTACCGGGGCATGATCCAGGCACCATGGACAGGCTATGACGCTCACCGCCGCGCTGCCGACAAGCGCCGACCCCGACACCCTCTTCGACGCGTTCGCCGGCTGGGCGAAGGAGCGCGGCCTCGACCTCTACCCGCATCAGGAAGAGGCGGTCATCGAGATCGTCTCCGGCGCCAACCTGATCATGAACACGCCGACCGGCTCGGGTAAAAGCCTGGTCGCGATCGCCGCGCACTTCGCGGCCCTCGCCGACAGCCGGACGACCTTCTACACCGCGCCGATCAAGGCGCTGGTGTCGGAGAAGTTCTTCGCGCTCTGCGAGGTCTTCGGCGCCGAGAACGTCGGCATGCTCACCGGCGACGCCAGCGTCAACGCCGACGCCCCGATCATCTGCTGCACCGCGGAGATCCTGGCCAACCTGGCGCTGCGCGAGGGCACGAAGGCCGACGTCGGCCAGGTCATCATGGACGAGTTCCACTTCTACGCCGAACCCGACCGGGGCTGGGCGTGGCAGGTGCCGATCATCGAGCTGCCGCAGGCCCAGTTCATCCTGATGTCCGCCACCCTGGGGGACACCACCCGCTTCGTCGACGACCTGACCCGGCGCACCGGGCGGCCGACCGCCGTCGTGCGCACGGCGGAGCGGCCGGTCCCGCTCATCTTCTCGTACGCGATGACTCCGCTGCACGAGACGCTCGAGGAGCTGCTGGAGACCAAGCAGGCCCCGGTGTACGTGGTGCACTTCACCCAGGCCGCCGCGCTGGAACGCGCCCAGGCGCTGACCAGCGTCAACGTGTGCACCCGCGCTGAGAAGGACATGATCGCCGAGGCGATCGGTGGTTTCCGGTTCACCGCCGGCTTCGGCAAGACGCTCTCCCGGCTGGTCCGGCACGGCATCGGCGTGCACCACGCCGGCATGCTTCCCAAGTACCGCCGCCTGGTGGAGACCCTCGCCCAGGCCGGCCTGCTCAAGGTCATCTGCGGCACCGACACCCTCGGCGTCGGCATCAACGTGCCGATCCGCACCGTGCTGTTCACCGGCCTGTCCAAGTACGACGGGGTTCGTACCCGGCTGTTGAAGAACCGGGAGTTCCACCAGATCGCCGGGCGGGCCGGCCGGGCCGGCTACGACACCATCGGCCGGGTCGTCGTGCAGGCCCCCGAACACGTCATCGACAACGAGAAGGCCCTCGCGAAGGCCGGCGACGACCCGAAGAAGCGACGCAAGGTGGTCCGCAAGAAGCCACCGGAGGGCTCGATCGGCTGGGGCCAGCCCACCTTCGACCGACTCGTCGACGCCGAGCCGGAGCCGCTGACCTCCAGCTTCCAGGTAAGCCACTCGATGCTGCTCAACGTCATCGGCCGGCCCGGGGACGCGTTCACAGCGATGCGGCACCTGCTCACCGACAACCACGAGGAGCCCGCCGCGCAGCGCCGGCACATCCGCCGGGCGATCGCCATCTACCGGGCGCTGCGGGCCGGCGGGGTCGTCGAGGAGCTGCCCGAGCCGGACGAGACCGGCCGGCGGATCCGGCTCACCGTCGACCTCCAACTCGACTTCGCCCTCAACCAGCCGCTCTCCCCGCTGGCCCTGGCCACCATCGAGCTGCTCGACGCCGAGTCCCCGTCGTACGCCCTGGACGTCCTCTCGGTCATCGAGTCGATCCTCGACGACCCCCGGCAGATCCTCTCCGCGCAGCAGTTCAAGGCGCGCGGCGAGGCGGTCGCCGCCATGAAGGCCGAGGGCATCGAGTACGAGGCACGCATCGAACTGCTCGACGAGGTGACCCACCCGAAGCCCCTGGCCGAGCTGCTGGAGGCCGCGTACGAGATGTACCGGCAGGGGCACCCCTGGGTCGCCGACCACCAGCTCTCCCCCAAGGCCGTCGTCCGCGACATGTACGAGCGGGCCATGACCTTCACCGAGTACGTGCAGTTCTACGGGCTGACCCGCTCGGAGGGCCTCGTCCTGCGCTACCTGGCCGACGCGTACAAGACGCTGCGGCAGACCGTGCCCGAGGACGCCAAGACCGAGGAGCTGATCGACCTCATCGAGTGGTTGGGCGAGCTGGTCCGCCAGGTCGACTCCAGCCTCATCGACGAGTGGGAGCGACTGCGCAACCCGTCCGACGTGGCCGAGGTGGCCCAGGCGCACGCCGCTCTGACGGATCGGCCACCGGCGGTGACCCGCAACGCGCGGGCGTTCCGGGTGCTTGTGCGCAACGCCCTGTTCCGCCGCGTCGAGCTGGCCGCGCTACGCCGCTGGGACCTGCTCGCCGAGCTGGACGCCGAGGACGGCTGGGACTACGACGCGTGGGCCGACGCCCTCGGGCCGTACTTCGAGGCGTACGACTCGATCGGGGTCGGGCCGGACGCCCGCGGCCCGGCGCTTCTCATGATCGAGCAGGGCCGGGAACGGTGGACCGTACGGCAGATCTTCGACGACCCGGACGGCGACCACGACTGGGGAATCAGCGCCGAGATCGACCTGGCGGCCTCGGACGAGGTCGGCGCCGCGGTCGTGCGGATCACCGACGTCGGCCAGCTCTGACCTGCCGGTCGGCGCGGTGCCGACCGGCAGCGCCCGGCCGCAGGCCCAACAGCGTCGGAGCACGCCGGGCGGCCACGTCCTCGATCCAGCCGAACAGCAGCACCGCCCCGGCGGTCAGGAGGCACACCCCCGCCAGCCGCAGCGCGATCGAGGCCACCGAGTTGTACGGGAGCACCGGCGCGAGCAGCAGGAACACCCCGAGGCTGGCCGGGATGTGCCACAGGTAGATGGTGACCGCCCGCGCGTTGACCACCTGGAGCGTGCGGCCCAGCGGCACCCGGCCGACGAGCCGGGGCTGCACTCTCAGCAGCACGGCGACGAGGGCCATCGACCACAGCGTGGTGCCACCCGCGATGTGGTTGAGGTCGACGGCCCGGCCGGTCACCATGGCGGCCACCACCCACGTCCCGCCCGCCCCGGCGAGCCCGGCGACGAGACAGCCGTACCAGCGCCACGGGACGCGGCGCAGCAGCCGGTCGTGGTGGGCGAAGCCCAGCAGCCAGCAGGACAGGTAGGCGGCGACGAAGTAGCCGGCGCGCACACCGGCGAGGTGCATCCCGATGGGCAGCGCGGTGGCGACGCCGAGGCTGGGCCATGGCCAGCGGCGGAACAGCCACAGCAGGACCGGCGAGAACAGCACCAACCACAGATAGGTGACGACGTACCAGAGCCCGATGTGGAACGCCCACCCCCAGGACTGCCCACCCACCGGCGGCACCCGAAGGGGCAGGACCCACCAGAGCAGTTCACCCCAGCCGGCCACGCCGTTCGGCAGCGGACGCCACCCGACGGACAGCACCGCCAGGGCGATCGCGCCGAACGCCCAGAACGGCAGCAGCAGCCGGCGCAGCCGCCGGAGCACTGCCGACGGACCCTGCCGGTCCAGTGACGCCGCCATCAACGAACCGGCGATGCCGAACATCAGACCCATCGCCGGCACCAGCAGGCTCAGCCAGATCCAACCGGTGACGTGGAAGAGCACGACGCGGACAAGTGCGATCGTCCGCAGCAGGTCCAGGTAGCGGTCACGGTCGGTTGCGGCGTCGACGGACCGGACGGCCCGCACCGCCGCACTCCGGTCAGGGGTGGTGACCCTGGACGCCGCATCAATGACCACAAGGCACAATAACGCCACAAGTTCGACAATTTGCCAGCATCGCGAACGCGAGCCGGGGAGCGGCCGAGCCCCCAGGCGGCTGTCTCCCCGATCAGCCAGCTTCCTCGACAAGCGAGCCGGCGGCAGTGGCAATGACACCCGCCCGACCGAGCGAATCGTCCGGCCGCCGGGACGTGGTCCAGCCCCCGACTTCGCTGGGCAATGTCAGACCTGTCGATTAGAATGTATGTACTAATCAAGATCCTGACCTGGGAGGACGCCCGTGACCGCGCCCGCCTCCACGCCCCTCACCCCCTACGCCACACTGCTCGGTTTCACCCGCTACGTCGACCGCACCGGCCCCACCAAGGCGACCTTCGTCGGCGGGCTGCGCAAGCAGCGCGCCAGCCGGTCCGGCTTCAACCCGCACGGCCAGTTCGTCAAGGCGCTCAAGGCCGACATCGCCTTCCACACCGGCGGCACCCACCTGGCCGGGGTGGTCGACATCGTCAAGCCGCGATGGCGCCCGCTCTACCAGTCGCTCGTCCCCGGCGCCACGACCTGGCTGCACTCCCTCGGCGAGCCGGCCGCCGTCGACCTCGCCCAGACCCGCGACGCCCTGGCCATGCTGGGCGACCTGCCCGTCAAGATCAACCCCCACTTCGGGGTACGCCACGCCGACGGCCGCGCCGAAGCGGTCCGCCTGCACTTCGACGAGGCTCCACCGAGCGAGGAATCGGTGCTCGCCACACTGCACCTGATGGCCCGACACATGGACGCGGTGCTCCCGCACGCCGAGCCGGTCCTGGTCGACGTCCGCCGCGGCCTGGCCCACCGCATGCCCACCGACGCCAAGCCCGACCAAATCGAACGATGGCTCTCCGGCGAAGCCGCCGCCTTCCGCGCCATCTGGTCCACCGCCGCCTAACCCACCACCCCCCCCACCCCCTCGACGCCCCTCCACCCTCCATCCTCTCCGCGCCTCCGCCCTGTCCGCGCCTCCGCCCTCTCCGCGCCTCCGCCCTCCCTCCCCGCCCTCTCCCTCCCCACCCCCACACCTCATCCGCCTACCCAACCCACCCGCCCGCGCTCCAACCGCCCAAGATCCGCGCAACTTCAGGGATGCTGCTGTCTCGCATGGCGAGGAGGCAGCAAGAACACCGGAGTTGCGCGGATCTTGGCGTTCCGGCCCTGTCACAGGGTTATCCACAGGGGCTGCGGGCGAAGGCGAACGCCGGTCATCGTGGCTGTCATGCCTGTTTCCCCACGACGGCCGACGAGTCTGCAGGGACGCGTCTTTCGTGGTTCCCGTGTCGTTGCCCAGGGTCTGCTGACCCGGGCGGAGCTGCGCAGCACGGCATGGCGTCCGCTATTTCGGGATGTCTACGTCGATGCCAGGCTGGCGGTCACTCACCGCACTCGATGTGCCGCCGCAGCGCGGTGGGTTCTGCCAACAGGGGCAGCAATCGCTGGCCGCAGTGCGGCGGCGCTCTACGGCGCGGCGGCGGTCGCCGATCACGAGCCCATCGACGTGCTCGTGCCCGCTGGCCAGCGGTTCGGTCCGGTTTCGGGGCTCGTTGTGCACACCGGCGCGATCGCCACGACCGACGTTGCGGTACGTCAGGGCATCCCGCTGACCACGCCGACGCGCACCTGTTGGGACCTGGCCCAGTGGCTGCCAACGGAGGACGCCGTCGCCGTCGTAGATCGCCTCGCCAGCCAACGGCTGGTGGCGCTTTCTCGACTGCGCGCAGCCACCCGAGCCTCGATCGGCAACCGAGGTTGGAAACGAATGGCACGTGTGGCTGAGCTGGCCGATGCGGGTGCGGAGTCGGTCCCAGAGTCCCGGCTCCGCGTGCGGATAGTGCTCGCCGGGGTGCCGACGCCCGTGACGCAGTTCGTGGTCGAGCGTGATGGGAGGTTCATTGCCCGTCTCGATCTGGCGTGGCCGCATCTCAAGGTCGCCGTCGAGTACGACGGGTTGTGGCATGACGACCCCGAGCAGTTCCACCGAGACCGACGCCGCCTCAACCGACTGCTCGGTGAGGACTGGATCGTCCTGCACGTGACCGCGAAGCGGTTCCGCGAGGACTTCGACGGCTTCCTCGCCGAACTTCGTCACGCCCTCCGGTCCCGCTCCCGCTGACGCTGTCTCGGCGCCAGGCCCACATGCGCCAAGATCCGCGCAACTTCAGGGATGCTGCTGCCTCACGAACTGTTGAAGCAGCAGTTTCCCCGAAGTTGCGCGGATCTTGGGACGTTGGTGCCCCGGTGCGCGGGAGGCGCGCCCGGTGCGCGGGAGGCGCGGGGTCAGGCTGCGGGGAGGTACTTGGTCAGGTCGTCGAGGATCTTGTTGGCGGCGCCGACGCCGATGCCGGTCATCCAGACCTCGTCGGAGACCGGGTACGCCTTGCCGGCCTTGACCGCGCCGAGGCCCTTCCACAGCGTCCCGCCGGCGACCTTGGTCTGCTCGGCGGCGGCCTTGTCGCCGTACGCGGTCACGAAGATGACGTCACCGTCGACCTCGTTGATCCGCTCGGGGCTGACGAGGTCGAAGCGCTTGTCCTCCTTGTTGGCGAGCAACTGCCGCTCGGGGCGGCCCAGGCCGGTGTCGCCGATGACGATGCCGGAGAACGAGTCCGGGCCGTACACCCGGATGTTGCCGGGCAGGAACCGCACGATGGAGACCTTGCGCGCGGCGGCGTCGCCGAGCGTCGCGCCGAAGTCCTTGGCCCGCTTCTCGTACGTGGCGAGCAGATCCTTGGCCTGCTGCTCGCGGCCGAGCGCCTTACCGTCGAGGAGGAGGTTCTCCTTCCAGGTGATGCCCACCTTGTCGGTGAACACGGTCGGCGCGATGGCGGCCAGCTCGTCGTAGAACTTCTCCTGGCGGAACTTGCTGCCGAGGATGAGGTCCGGCTTCAGCGCGTTGATCGCCTCCAGGTCGGGCTCGGTGAGCACCCCGACCTCCTTGATGCCGGCGAGCTTGTCCGCGCCGAAGTACGTGGGCCAGCTCTTCGCCTCACCGGCGGTGGCGGCGCCGACGGGCGTGATGCCCAGCGAGAGCGCCGTGTCGATCTTGTCGGTGTCGAGAACGACGACGCGCTTGGGCTCGGCCGGGACCTTGGTGGTGCCCATGGCGTGGGTGATCTCCCGGGTTTCCCCGGTGGTGGAGCCGGCGACCGGGTCGCTCTCACCGCAGGCGGTGAGTCCGACGCCGAGGGCGGCGGCCGCGGCGAGTACTGCGACGAGACGACGCATCAGAGTCCTTTCGAGGGGTGCGAACCGGCGAGCGGGTTGGCCGCGTCGCCGGTGGAGGGTCGGGCGTCCGGCACGGACACCGTCGACGACGAGGGGTCTCCCGCGCCAGCGGACGCGTCGACCGGGCCACCCGGCGAAGCGACCGGGCCGGCAGCGGCAGCGAGTGGGGCGGCGTTGCCGCCGGTGTACGCGGGCACCACCAGCGGTGCGCCGGTCACCGGGCAGGGCACGACCACGCAGGCCAGCCCGAAGACGTCGCGGACCAGGTCGGCGGTGAGGATCTCCCGGGGTGGTCCGGCGGCGACCACGGCACCGGCGCGCATGGCGACCAGGTGGTCGGCGTAGCGGGCGGCCTGGTTCAGGTCGTGCAGCACGGCGACCACGGTGCGGCCCCGCTCGGAGCGCAGCCGGTGCAGGAGGTCCAGCACCTCCACCTGGTGAGCCAGGTCGAGGAAGGTGGTCGGCTCGTCCAGCAGCAGGGCGTCGGTGTCCTGGGCGAGTGTCATGGCGATCCACACCCGTTGCCGCTGACCGCCGGAGAGGCTGTCCACCGGCCGGTCGGCCAGGTCGGTGACGTCGGCGAGGGCCATCGCCTGGTCCACCGCCGCGCCGTCCTCGGACGACCACTGCCGCCACCACCGCTGGTAGGGCTGCCGGCCACGCCCGACCAGGTCTGCCACCGTGACGCCCTCGGGCACCAGCGGGCTCTGCGGCAGGACGCCGAGGCGGCGGGCGACCTCCCGGGTCGGCAAATCGCGGATGGCGGTGCCGTCCAGCAGCACCGTGCCTCGGCGGGGGGTGAGCAGGCGGGCCATCGTGCGCAGCAGGGTGGACTTGCCGCACGCGTTGGGTCCGACGATCACGGTGAACGCGTCGGTGGGCAGGTCGAGATCGAGCCCGTCGAGCACGGTCCGCTCGTCGTAGCCGGCGACCAGGTCGCGGGTGGAGAGCATCACACGACTCCTTGTGGCGTCACGACGACCGCCGCCGGCCGCGCAGCAGCAGGAAGATCAGGTACGGGCCGCCGATCGCGGCGGTCAGCACACCGGCGGGGAGCTGGGTGGGTGCGAACAGTCGCCGGCCGGCCAGGTCGGCCAGCACCAGCAGGAGTGCGCCGAGCAGCGCCGCGCAGACCAGCGGTGGTCGTTCGGCGCGGACCAGTCGACGGGCCACCTGCGGGGCGACCAGCGCCACGAAGTCGACGGCGCCGACCTGGGCGGTGACCATCGCGGCGACGAGTACGCCGGTGCCGGCGAGGCCGATCCGGCGGGCCACCGGGCGCAGCCCGACGCCCCGGGCGGTGTCGTCGTCCAGGGCGGTGCTGTTCAGCGCCCAGCCGGCCCACGCCAGCACCGGCAGCAGCACCAGCAGCGTGCCGGCGATCCACGCGGCCTCGGTCCAGCCCTTGCCGGCCAGGGTGCCGATCAGCCAGATCTGCGCGCGCAGCCCGTCGATCGGGTCGGCGGTGAGCATGACCACCTCGGTGAGCGCCCGGAAGCCGAACGCGACGGCCACCCCGGCGAGCACGAAGCGCTGTGCGGCCAGACCGTGCCGGGCACCGAGGGCGAACAGCAGCACCGCCGCGAGCAGCCCGCCCACCAGCGCGGTGGGCGCCACCAGCACGGCGGCCATTCCGCTGGTCAGGGCCACTGTCGCGGCGAGGCCGGCGCCCTGGGTGATGCCGATGACGTCCGGGCTGGCGAGCGGGTTGCGGGCCACGCTCTGGATCAGCGTGCCGGCCACGCCGAAGGCGGCACCGGCCACGGCCGCCAGCACGACCCGCGGCAACCGAAGATCAAAAACCACGAGGTCGTACGGGGTGCCGGCACCGGAGAGGGCGCGCAGCACGTCGGCCGGGGCGACGTACGGGGTGCCCAGCGAGAGGCTGAGCACAACGGCCAGCAGGAGCAGCACGGTCAGCGCGGCGGCCACCAGCACCGCGCGTCGGCGGATCAGCAGGCTGACCGGGCCGATCCGCAGCAGCGAGCGCCCCGCAAGCCGGGCCTGCCCGGCCGGCTCGCCCAGCCCAGCCAGGCCGGAAGCACCAGTCGCGCCAGCCGCACTGGTCGAGCCGGTCGCGCCGGTCGCGCCGGTCGCGCCGGCCGCGCCGGCCGCGCCGGTCGCGCCGGTCGCGCCGGAGGAACCTGGGGGGCGGTGCGCGGTGGTCACGCGGTCACCACCCGGGCGCGGCGGACCAGCACGGCCAGCAGCGGCGCGCCGATCAGCGCGGTGACGATCCCGGCGGGGATCTCGCCGGGCGGGGCGACGAGCCGACCGACGATGTCGGCGGCGAGCAGCAGCGCCGGACCGAGCAGCGCGGAGACGGCGAGGGTCCAGCGGTGGTCCGCCCCGACCAGGGCGCGCGCCAGGTGCGGCACTGCCAGCCCGACGAACGCGACCGGGCCGGCGGCGGCCACGGCGGCACCGGTCAGCAGCACGGCGGCGAGGCCACCACCGAGGCGGACCAGGCCGATCCGGTGGCCGAGACCACGGGCCACGTCGTCCCCGAGGGCCAGCGCGTCCAGACCCCGGGCCACCAGGGCGGCCAGCACCAGCCCGGCGAGGACGAAGGGCAGCACCTGCGCGGCGACCGACAGGTCCCGGCCGGCCAGCCCGCCGACCACCCAGAAGCGGTACTCCTCGAAGGTGCGGGCGTCGATGCTGAGCAGCGCGTACACCCCGGAGGCCAGGCTGGCGTCGAGCGCCGCGCCGACAAGCGCGAGGGTGACCGGGCTGGCGCCCTCGCGGGCGCGGGTGGCGATGGCGAAGACCAGCAGCCCGGCGATCAGGGCGCCGGCGATGCCGAACCAGACGTACCCGGCGAGCGTGCCGACGCCGAAGACGGAGATCGCAAGCACCACTCCGAACGACGCGCCCGCGCTGATGCCCAGGATGCGCGGCTCGGCGAGGGGGTTGCGGGTGAGCGCCTGGAACAGCACCCCCGCCACCGCGAGCGCGAGCCCGACGGCGAGGCCGAGCGCGGTCCGCGGCATCCGCAGCTCACGGACGATGGTGCTGGCGTCGCCGCCGTCGGGGGCGACGAGCGCGTGCCACACCTGGTCGACGCCGAGTTGTCGGCTGCCGAGCGCGAAGCTGGCCAGCACGGTGAGCAGCAGCACCAGCGCGGCCCCGACGGTGACGGCCACCCGGCGGCCGGTGTGGGTGCCGGACCGGCTGCGGGCCGGGGTCGGCCGGGTGGCGAGGGTGGTCACGAGTCTCCTGCACGTTCACGCTTAGGTTCGCCTAACCTTAGCCGAGCTGCGGAAAGAGGCCTAACCGGCGTCTGTCGATGCCGTACCGGGCTCCACCGGCCCGCCCGAAGCGCCACCGTCCGCGGCCGACGCCCCACCGCGCGGCAGCACGTTCAGCGGTCGCATCATCTCGTTGTCCTCGTGCTCCAGCAGGTGGCAGTGCCAGGCGTACCGACCCGGCAGGTCGAAGTGCGCCTTGATCCGGGTCACCTCCCACGGGTACGCGAGCACCGTGTCCATCCACCCCCGCTCCCCCGGGTCGGGCTGCGTTCTGCCCGAGTGCCCCCGGCCGAGCAGCTCGAACTGGACCTGGTGCAGGTGGACCGGATGTACGTGGCGGGTGAAGTTGCGCACCTCCCAGACCTCGGTGTCGCCGAGGGTGGGCTGCTCGGTCACCGGGTCGCTCCAGCGCAACGGCAGACCCCGACCACGCTCGTCGAGGACGCCGAGCAGCATGATCATCGACCCGCCGGACCTCCGCTCGTTGAGCGACAGCCGGCGTACCCGCTGGGCCGGTCCGAGCCGACGGTGTGACGGCAGCCGCAGCTGCTCCGGTGGGACGCTCGGGTCGACGCCGGCCGCGTCGGTGACCACGAAGCGCAGAACCTGCCCGGTGGTGTGCGGGTCGGCGGGGTCGAAGTCCACCCCGGGCCGACCGCCGCCGTACATCCCGTCCGGCCCTTCGTTGACGAGGTACAGCTCGGTACCGACCGGAACGTCGGTGAAGTCGACTATCGCGTCGACCCGCTGGGCGGGGCCGAGTGCCACCCGTTCGTGCGGCACCGGCTCCGGCAGGAAGCCGCCGTCGCTGCCGATCTGCCAGACCGGCAGCACCGGCCGGGCCGGCCGGGCGGTGGCGTTCGCGGCCACGCTGAGCAGCAGGAACCGACTGTTGCAGCCGTTGAGCAGCCGGAACCTGTAGCGCCGGCGCCGCACTGTCAGCGTGGGCCAGGTGCGGCCGTTGACCACGATGGTGGAGCCGGAGAACCCGGGTACCCAGGTCGGCGGCCCGTCGCCGCCGGTGGAGTACCGCTCCGGGTAGCGCAGCTCCCCGTCGGCGGTGAAGCTGCGATCCTGGATCATCAGCGGAATGTCGTGGTACGAGGTGTTCGGCCGATCATCGCGGCTCGGTGCCGGCCCGGGCAGCACTGCCTCCGGCAGCTCGTCCCCACCGCCGAGCAGGTAGAACCCGGCGGGTCCGGCGTACACGTTCTCACGGGTGAGCCCGAGCGTGTGGTCGTGGTACCAGAGGGTGCACGGCCGCTGGTCGTTGGCGTACTCGAAGGTGGCCGAACCCGGCGCCCAGCGCAGGCCGGACCGCTCTGCGAACCGGGACCGGAACTCGCGGTACGCGCTGCCGGACACGGCGAAGTCGGGCGGCAGGTCCCGGGCCGCCGGCAGGTACCACGCTTCGGAGTGCCCATCGCTCTCCTGGGAGCTGTGTGCACCGTGCAGATGCACCACCTGGGGCACCGGCCCGCGATACCCCTGCGGACTGCCGTCCCACTGCCCATGGTGGTCCCGGTGCTCGATGCCACCGGCCGGGTTGGCCCAGTGCAGGGTCGGGTCCACCGGCAGCAGGTGCGGGAGGTAGTCGCCCCGATCGTCGACGAGCTGATTGATCCAGGTCACCCGGACCGGTCGACCCACCCGCGCCACGATGGTGGGCGCCGGACAGCCGAAGCTGCCGGGGTGGGCGGTGGAGCCGTAACCCCACACGGTGGTGCGCGGCCACGGTGGCGGCAGGATCTGCTGGCGGAACTGTCGCACCGCGATCGCGTACGTGTCGCGCTCGGGATCGGTCGCCACTGTCGGCATGGCCGGGGGGATCCGCAGCGGGGTGACGTACTTCGGGATGTCACGGGCGTCCACCGGCGCTGCCGCGGCGAGCGCCCGGCCCGGTACCGCCCAGCCCGCCGGGATCAGCGCCGCCGCGCTGCCGGTGGCACCGGCCGCGAGCAGTCGACGTCTGGTGACCATGCCGCACCCCCGATCGCTGTGAACCTCGGTATGAGAATGAGATTCGCGAACGACCACACGACGGGCAGATGGCCGATGACACCCAGAAGAGGGACATTCGCGCCATAGGGTGTGGACATGCGATTCGACCAGCACACGGTCGTCCTGCTGACCCGACCGTCGGATCCGCCGGAGTTGCCGCAGGACGCGATCGACAGGTTGCAGAACGCGCACCTGGCCCACCAGGCGGGTCTCGTGCAGCAGGGGCTGGTGCTCGCGGCCGGGCCGTTCCTGCACCCCGACGACGGGCACCTGCGGGGCTTCGTGGTGTTGTCCATCGCCCCGGACGAGGCACGCGCGCTCTTCGCCAACGACCCCGCCGTACGGGCCGGTCGCCTGGTCGCGCGGGTCACGACGTGGCTGCTGCCGGAGGGCAATCTGCGGTTCGAGGGCGTAGCGGTGCCGCAGTCGATGCTGGAGGCGGCCGCCGGCGACTGACGCGCCCGGTCAGTCGGCCGAGGCGGTCCCGGCCTCCGCCGGCAACTCCCCGAGTGGAACCACCCGCAGGTCGTCCATCGGGCCGACGATCACTCGCAGCTCCGGAAAGTAGTCCCGCAGCACCTGCCGGCAGCTGTCACAGGGCGCGACGACCTCGCGGCCCCGGTCGGCGACCGTGACGATCGTCTCCAGCGCCGTGATGCCCTGCGTGGCGGCCGTGCCGATCACGACCAGCTCGGCGCAGGCCCCTCCGGTGGCGTGCTGGACGTTCACGCCCGTGAAGACCCGCCCGTCCGCGGTCCGGGCCGCCGACGCGACAGTGTGGTGCGGGCTGCGGCAGCGCAGCTTGGAGACCGCCGTGGCGGCCTGCACCAACGCGCGGTCGGTGTCGCGCATCTCCATCCCGGCTCCCCCAGCGCTCGACGTCGGCCGCCAACTCTAGGTCCCGCTTTTTGCCGTCAAGAGACCGGAGGTGGCCCTTCGCAGAGCCGGCCGCCGGGTAACCCAGGGGCGGTGGGCGGCCGGGCTGCCTATCCTTGGGCACGACATGCAGAATCCAGACGCCTCCGTCGCGACCGATCCCGTTCGCGAGCTGCACCGCCGCCTCACACCCCTGATGTTCCGCGACCAGCGCCGGCTCCAGCGGCGGCTGGACGGTGCCCGCAAGCTGCGCGACCCGCAGCGCCGGGAGGCGGCGCTGACCGAGATCACCGCCGACCTGGTCCGGGCCGAACAGCGGCTCGCCGCCCGCCAGGCGGCGGTGCCCGTGATCACGTACCCGGTGGGTCTGCCGGTCAGTGAGCGCAAGGACGACATCGCCGCCGCCATCCGCGATCACCAGGTGGTGATCGTGGCGGGCGAGACCGGCTCCGGCAAGACCACCCAGATCCCCAAGATCTGTCTGGAGTTGGGGCGCGGGGTGCACGGCCTGATCGGGCACACCCAGCCCCGGCGGTTGGCCGCCCGGACGGTGGCCGACCGGATCGCCGACGAGCTGGGCACCGAGTTGGGTGACGTGGTCGGCTACAAGGTGCGCTTCACCGACCAGGTGAGCGAGCGCAGCCTGGTGAAGTTGATGACCGACGGCATCCTGCTGGCCGAGTTGCAGACCGACAGGATGCTGCGCCAGTACGACACGCTGATCATCGACGAGGCGCACGAGCGCAGCCTCAACATCGACTTCATCCTCGGGTACCTGCGGGAACTGCTGCCCCGACGACCCGACCTCAAGGTGATCATCACCTCGGCGACCATCGAGACCGACAGGTTCGCCCGGCACTTCGCCGGGCCACCCACGGCCGACGAGCCGGAGGGCGTGCCCGCGCCGGTGGTCGAGGTGTCGGGCCGCACCTACCCGGTGGAGGTGCGCTACCGGCCCCTCGTCGAGCTGGCCGAGGGCGAGGAGGACGCCGACGAGGAGAACGTCCGCGACCAGGTCCAGGCGATCGGCGACGCCGTCGAAGAGTTGGCCGCCGAGGGCCCGGGCGACATCCTGGTCTTCCTCAGCGGCGAGCGGGAGATCCGGGACACCGCCGACGCGCTGGGCAAGCTTGTACAGACGAAGCGCTCGCTGCTCGGCACCGAGATCCTGCCGCTGTACGCGCGGCTGTCCAGCGCCGAGCAGCACCGGGTCTTCGCCGCGCACACCTCGCGCCGGGTGGTGCTCGCCACCAACGTCGCGGAGACCTCGCTGACCGTGCCGGGGATCAAGTACGTGGTGGACCCGGGCACCGCCCGCATCTCCCGCTACTCCAGTCGGCTCAAGGTGCAGCGGCTGCCGATCGAGCCGGTCTCCCAGGCGTCGGCGAACCAGCGCAAGGGCCGCTGCGGTCGTACCTCGGACGGCATCTGCATACGCCTCTACGACGAGCAGGACTTCCTCGCCCGGCCCGAGTTCACCGACCCGGAGATCCTGCGGACCAACCTGGCGTCGGTCATCCTCCAGATGACCGCGATCGGGCTCGGCGACCTCGCCGCGTTCCCGTTCATCGACCCGCCGGACAAGCGCAACATCACCGACGGCGTCAACCTGCTGCACGAGCTCGGCGCGTTGGACCCGACCGAGGCCGACCCGGCGAAGCGGCTCACCGCGCTGGGCCGGCGGCTGGCCCAACTGCCTGTCGACCCACGGCTGGCCCGGATGGTGGTCGAGGGCGAACGCAACGGCTGCGCCACCGAGGTGCTGGTGATCGCCGCGGCGCTCTCCATCCAGGACCCCCGGGAACGGCCGGCGGAGAAGCAGGCCCAGGCGGACCAGGCGCACGCCCGGTTCGCCGACAAGGAGTCGGACTTCGTCGCCTTCCTCAACCTGTGGCGTTACTTGCGCGAGCAGCAACGGGAGCTGTCCTCCAGCGCGTTCCGCCGGATGTGCAAGGCGGAGTACCTGAACTACCTGCGGATCCGCGAGTGGCAGGACATCGTCAGCCAACTGCGGCAGGTGCTGCGTACCCCACAGGAGGGCGACCGGCGTGGCGGGCGGCCGGCGCGCGACACCTCGGCCGACGCGGACGCCGGCCGGGGTGCGGGCCGCCGTGGTGGCGCGGACCTGCCGGAGGAGATCGACACCCCGAAGGTGCACCAGTCGCTGCTGCCGGGTCTGTTGTCGCACATCGGCCTGAAGGACGCCCAGAAACACGAGTACCTGGGGGCGCGGGGCGCGAAGTTCGCGCTCTTTCCCGGGTCGGCGTTGTTCAAGAAGCCGCCGCGCTGGGTGATGGCCGCCGAACTGGTGGAGACCTCCCGGCTGTGGGGTCGCATCGCCGGCCGGGTCGAGCCGGAGTGGGTCGAACCGCTGGCGCAGCACCTGGTCAAGCGCAGCTACAGCGAGCCGCACTGGGAGAAGAAGCAGGCCGCGGTGATGGCCTACGAGAAGGTGACCCTGTACGGCGTCCCGCTGGTCAGCTCCCGCACTGTCAACTTCGGGCGGATCGACCCGACGCTGAGCCGGGAGCTGTTCATCCGGCACGCCCTCGTCGAGGGCGACTGGCAGACCCACCACCAGTTCTGGGCGGACAACAAGCGGTTGCTCGCCGAGATCGAGGAGTTGGAGAGCCGGGCCCGACGCCGGGACATCCTCGTCGACGACGAGACCATCTTCGGCTTCTACGACCAGCGGATCCCGGCCGACGTGTCCTCCGGCCGGCACTTCGACAGCTGGTGGAAGAAGACCCGCCGCGAGCAACCCGACCTGCTCACCTTCACCCGTGACCTGCTGGTCAACGACGGTCGACCGGGGGTGGACGAGGACGACTACCCGGACGAGTGGCAGGCGCACGGGGTGAGCCTCCCGCTGACCTACCGCTTCGAGCCGGGCACGCCGGACGACGGCGTCACAGTGGACATCCCGTTGCCGCTGCTCAACCAGGTGCCGGCGGAGAGCTTCGACTGGCAGGTGCCGGGGCTGCGCGAGGAGACGGTTGTCGCGCTGATCCGGTCGCTGCCCAAGGCGATCCGCCGCAACTTCGTCCCGGTGCCGGACTACGCCCGGGCCGCCCTGGCGGCGATCACTCCCGGCGAGGAGTCGCTGCTGGACGCGCTCACCCGGCAGCTGCGCCGGATGACAGGTGTGACGGTGCCCCGCGACGCCTGGGAGCCGGACAAGCTCCCGGCACACCTGCGGGTGACCTTCCGGGTCCTCGGCGACGACGAGAAGCCGGTCGCCGAGGGTAAGAACCTGCCGGCGCTGCAACGCCAGCTCCGCCAGGAGGTACGCCAGGTGGTGGCGGCCGCCGCGCCGGAGGTGGCCCGCACCGGGCTGCGCGAGTGGAGCATCGGCACGCTGCCCCGAACGATCGAGCAGGTCCGCGCGGGGTACGCGGTCACCGCGTACCCGGCGCTGGTCGACGAGGGCGCCACGGTCGGGGTGAAGGTGTTCGACTCCCCCGCCGAGGCGGAGGCGGCGCACTGGGCCGGTACCCGCCGGCTGCTACGGCTCACCGTGCCGTCCCCGGCGCGGTTCCTGCAGGGGCGGCTCGACAACGCCGCGAAGCTCGCGCTGAGCCGCAACCCGCACGGCGGCGTACAGGAGTTGATCGAGGACGCGGCGGGCGCGGCCATCGACCGGCTGATCGGCGCGGCCGGCGGGCCGGCATGGGACGCCGACGGCTTCGCGGCCCTGCGCGAGAAGGTCCGCGCCGACCTGGTCGACACCGTCGTCGAGGTGATGGACCGGGCCCGCCGGGTCCTCGCCGCCGCGTACGCCGTCGAGCAGCGGCTCGGCGCGACCCGCAACCTCGCCGTGGTGGCGGCGCTTGCCGACATCCGCAACCAGCTCGCCGGGCTGGTGCACGCCGGTTTCATCACCGAGGCCGGGTACGCGCGCCTGCCCGACCTGCTGCGCTACCTCACCGCCATCGAACGTCGCCTGGAGCGGCTGGGCGGCAACCCGCAGCGGGACCGCCAGCAGCAGGACCGGATCGCGGTGGTGCAGAAGGAGTACGCCGACCTGCTCGCCAACCTGCCGCCGGCCCGCCGGCAGGAGACGGCCGTCCGGCAGATCCGCTGGATGATCGAGGAGCTGCGGGTGAACGTCTTCGCCCAGGCGTTGGGCACCCCGTACCCCGTCTCCGAGCAGCGGATCTACCGCGCGATGGACGACGCCGAGGGCCGCTGAGCCCGACCCGGGCCGGTCGCGAAGGCGGCCGGCCCGGCCTCGGTCGGGTCAGGTGAGTGGCTCGACGCCGGGGGGCAGTTCGCCGAGGTTGATCGCCGACTGGATGTAGTCGAGCAGGATGCGCCGCAGCTCCCGACCGGCGTGGGTGGGTACGACGTCACGCCGACGGGCCACCGCGATGGTCCGCCGCACCCCGGGCGGGGCGAGGGGGGTGATCCGCACGCCCGGCCGGCGAGCCAGCACGATGCCCGGCACGAGCGCGATGCCGAGCCCCGCCTCGACGAAGCTGAGCACCGCGTCCATCTCGCCGCCGTCCACAGCGAAGGTGGGTTCGAAGCCCGCCTCCCGACACGCCTGGATGGTCGCGTCGCGCAGGTCGTAGCCCTCCCGGAACATCACCATCGGCTGGTCCCGCAGGTCGGTGATGCGCAGTTCCCCGGTCGCCGACGCGGTCGCCACCTCCCCCACCGAGGCCACCACCAGGCTCTCCCGCAGGATCGGGTCGACCCGCAGCCCCGGGTCGGCCCCCTGCGCCGGCATGATGATCAGGGCCAGGTCGAGGTCGCCGCGGAGCAGGTCGCGGACGAGGTCCTGGGAGCCGCCCTCCTCGACGCGCAGATCGATGGTGGGGTGCGCGTCGCGGAACCGGCGCAGCACCGGCGGGGCGAGTGAGGTGGCCAGGCTGGGGGTGGCCCCGAGCCGGACCCGGCCCCGGCGCAGCCCGACCAACTCCTGGACCTCCCGGGTCGCGGTCTCCACGTCGGCGAGGATCCGGGTGGCCAACGGCAGCAGCACCTCACCCGCTGCGGTGAGCGCGATGTTGCCCCTTACCCGCTCGAACAGCGGTGCTCCCAGGTCGGCCTCCAGAGCGTGAATTTGCTTACTGAGCGAGGGCTGCGTGATGCCCACGATGTCGGCGGCTTGGGTGAAATGTCGTACTTCGGCCACCGCGACGAAGTACCGGAGCTGATGGAGCTGCATCTAAATAGCCTACGGCAATCAACACTGCGAGTTTGATGCATTGGACGACTGATCGAAGTGCTCCTAGCGTCGGTCGTGTGGTAATCACGAAAACTCGGTCGCCCATCCGCTCGAACGTCGGCCTCAAGGCCGTCATGGCGGTGACGGGCATCCTGCTGGCGCTGTTCCTGATCGCCCACATGCTCGGGAACCTGAAGGTGTTCACGGGGGAGACCTCGTTCGACCACTACGCGCACTGGCTGCGCGACATCGGCAAGCCACTGCTGCCCGGCGTCTGGTTCCTGTGGATCCTGCGCACCGTGCTGGTGGTGGCGGTCGTCGCCCACATCGTGGCCGCCACCGTGCTGGCCCGGCGTGCCCGCGCTGCCCGCCCGGTCAAGTACGCCCACCGCAAGAAGGTCAACGGCAGCTACGCGGCCCGCACGATGCGCTGGGGCGGCGTGATCATCCTGCTCTTCGTGATCTACCACCTCCTGGACCTGACCACCGGCACGCTGAACCCGGTGGGCGACGAGAGCAAGCCGTACGGCAACGTCGTCGCCGACTTCGCGCCCGAGCGCTGGTACGTCACGCTCTTCTACACGCTGGCCATCCTCGCGGTGGGCTTCCACCTGCGCCACGGCGCGTTCAGCGCGTTCCGCAGCCTCGGCCAGCAGACGCCGCGCGGCGAGCGCAGGGCGCGTACCGCAGCTCTGATCTTCGCCGTGCTGCTCTGCGCCGGGTACCTGGTGGTCCCGTTCGCCGTACTCACCGGATTGGTGTCCTGACATGGAACTCTTCACCGAGGGCGACCCGATCGCCGACACCAAGGCTCCCGCCGGCCCGGTCGAGAAGCGTTGGGAGACCCGGCGCTTCGAGGCCAAGCTGGTCAACCCCGCCAACCGCCGCAAGATGACGGTGATCGTGGTCGGCACCGGCCTGGCCGGCGGCTCTGCCGCCGCGACCCTGGCCGAGCAGGGCTACCACGTCAAGTCCTACTGCTACCAGGACAGCCCGCGCCGCGCGCACTCCATCGCGGCGCAGGGCGGTATCAACGCCGCGAAGAACTACCGCAACGACGGCGACTCCGTGCACCGGCTCTTCTACGACACCGTCAAGGGCGGCGACTTCCGCTCCCGCGAGTCGAACGTGCACCGGCTCGCCGAGGTGTCGGTCAACATCATCGACCAGTGCGTCGCCCAGGGGGTGCCGTTCGCCCGCGAGTACGGCGGCCTGCTGGACACCCGCTCCTTCGGTGGCGCCCAGGTGCAGCGCACCTTCTACGCCCGGGGCCAGACCGGCCAGCAACTGCTGCTCGGCGCGTACCAGGCCCTCGAACGGCAGATCGGCCTGGGCAACGTGGAGATGAACGCCCGGCACGAGATGCTGGAACTGGTCCTGGTGGACGGCAAGGCCCGGGGCATCGTCGTCCGGGACCTGGTCACCGGCGAGATCAGCACCGAGATGGCCGACGCCGTGGTGCTCGCCTCCGGCGGCTACGGCAACGTCTTCTACCTCTCCACGAACGCCAAGGGCTGCAACGTCACCGCCACCTGGCGCGCGCACCGCAAGGGCGCGTACTTCGCCAACCCGTGCTACACGCAGATCCACCCGACCTGCATCCCGGTCTCCGGCGACCACCAGTCGAAGCTGACCCTGATGAGCGAGTCGCTGCGCAACGACGGCCGGGTCTGGGTGCCGAAGACCAAGGGTGACGACCGCAGCCCGAAGGACATTCCGGAGGACGAGCGGGACTACTACCTGGAGCGGATCTACCCCTCCTTCGGCAACCTGGTCCCCCGCGACATCGCCTCCCGCGCCGCGAAGAACGTGTGCGACGAGGGTCGGGGCGTCGGGCCGACGAAGCTCGGCGTCTACCTCGACTTCGCCGACGCGATCAACCGGCTGGGCCGCAAGGCCATCGAGGGCAAGTACGGCAACCTCTTCGAGATGTACGAGCGGATCACCGGCGAGGACCCGTACGAGGTGCCGATGCGCATCTACCCCGCCGTGCACTACACGATGGGCGGCCTCTGGGTCGACTACGACCTCCAGTCGAACATCCCCGGCCTGTTCGTGATCGGTGAGGCGAACTTCTCCGACCACGGCGCGAACCGGCTCGGCGCCTCGGCGCTCATGCAGGGCCTCGCCGACGGCTACTTCGTGCTGCCCACCACCATCGCCAACTACCTGGCCTCCGGTCCGCTGGAGAAGGTCGACGCCAGCCACCCGGCGGCGGTCGAGGCGCGCACCGACGTCGAGGACCGCGTCCAGCGACTGCTCGCGGTCAACGGCGACCGGACCGTGGACTCGTTCCACCGGGAACTGGGCCAGATCATGTGGGAACACTGCGGCATGGAGCGCAGCGAGGCCGGGCTGCGCAAGGCGATCGGCGAGATCCGCGACCTGCGCGACGCGTTCTGGCAGCGGGTCAAGGTGTCCGGCACCGGCGAGGAGCTCAACCAGTCGCTGGAGAAGGCCGGCCGGGTGGCCGACTTCTTCGAACTGGCCGAGCTGATGTGCATCGACGCCCTGCACCGCGAGGAGTCCTGCGGTGGCCACTTCCGGGCCGAGCACCAGACCCCCGACGGTGAGGCGCAGCGCGACGACGACCGGTTCGCGTACGTGGCGGCCTGGGAGTTCACCGCCACCGGTGAGCCCTCGGTGCTGCACAAGGAAGACCTGAATTTCGAATACGTCCACCCCACGCAGCGGAGCTACAAGTGAACCTGACCCTGCGCATCTGGCGCCAGAAGGGCCCTGAGGACAAGGGTCGGATGGTGACCTACCCGGTCGACGACGTGTCCCCGGACATGTCGTTCCTGGAGATGCTCGACGTACTCAACGAGCGGCTGATCCTCGCGGGCGAGGACCCGGTGGCGTTCGACCACGACTGCCGCGAGGGCATCTGCGGCATGTGCGGCCTGATGATCAACGGCGACGCGCACGGGCCGCAGCGCGGCACCACCGCCTGCCAGCTGCACATGCGGCAGTTCAAGGACGGCGAGACGATCGACATCGAGCCGTGGCGGGCCAGCGCGTTCCCGGTCGTCAAGGACCTGGTCGTCAACCGCAGCGCCTTCGACAAGATCATCGCAGCCGGCGGCTACGTCACCGCCCCGACCGGCAGCGCGCCCGAAGCCCACTCCACCCCGGTGGCCAAGGCCAACGCCGACGCCGCCTTCGAGTCGGCGGCCTGCATCGGCTGCGGCGCCTGCGTGGCGGCCTGCCCGAACGGCTCCGGCATGCTCTTCACCGCCGCCAAGCTCACCCAGCTCTCGCTCCTGCCGCAGGGCCAGCCCGAGCGCTACACCCGGGTGATCGGCATGGTCGACGCGCACGACGAGGCTGGCTTCGGCGGCTGCACCAACGCCGGCGAATGCACCCCGGCCTGCCCGAAGGGCATCCCGCTGAACACCATCGGCCGCCTCAACCGTGACTACCTCACGGCCACCGCGAAGGGCGCCAACAACACCCCCGGTTCCTGACGTCCACCAAGACCGCCGTATCCCGCGTTCCGGGGTACGGCGGTCTTGGCGTTTGCCCTCCTGGCGGTCTGGTCTCTGGTCGCAGCGACAGGCCCGAGGCAGGAGCACGAGACAAGGCCGAGAGGCAACAGCGAGACGGACAGGCAGCCGGTTCAAGTGCCCGTGCCCGGGTAGCAGTCTTGCGAGACGGCAGTGAGAGGGGACGAGGGACATGAAGGCGCTCACCTGGCAGGGCAAGCGAGACGTACGGGTCGAGGACGTCCCGGATCCCCGGATCGAGGAGCCGACCGACGCGATCGTGAAGATCACCTCGACCGCGATCTGCGGGTCCGATCTGCACCTGTACGAGGTGCTCGGGCCGTACCTGAAGCCGGGTGACGTCCTGGGCCACGAACCGATGGGCATCGTCGAGGAGGTCGGGTCCGAGGTGACCGGGCTCAAGCCCGGCGATCGGGTGGTGGTGCCGTTCAACATCGCCTGCGGCAGTTGCTGGATGTGCGAGCGGCAGCTCTACGCCCAGTGTGAGACCACCCAGGTCACCAGCGAGGGCAAGGGCGCTGCCCTGTTCGGCTACACCTCGCTCTACGGTTCGGTGCCGGGCGGGCAGGCCGAGTTCCTGCGCGTCCCGCAGGCCCACTTCGGGCCGATCAAGATCCCGCAGACCGGCGCTGACGAGCGCTACCTCTACCTGTCCGACATTCTGCCCACCGCCTGGCAGGCGGTGAAGTACGCGGACACCCCACCGGGCGGCACCCTGGCCGTCTTCGGGCTGGGCCCGGTGGGGCAGTTCTGCGCACGGATCGGCCGTCATCTCGGCGCGGGCCGGGTGATCGGGCTGGACCTGGTGCCCGAGCGGCTGGAGCTGGCCCGCCGGCACGGCATCGAGGTGCTCGACGTCAGCAAGCTGTCCGATGTGCCGAACGCGCTCATCGACCTGGTCGACGGGCGCGGCCCGGACGCGGTGATCGACGCGGTCGGGATGGAGGCGCACGGTTCACCGGTGGGCAAGCTCGCCCACGCTGCGGTCGGGCTGCTGCCGGACAAGCTGGCCCAGACGATGACCGACCGGGCGGGCATGGACCGGCTGTCGGTCCTGCACGCCGCGGTCAAGGGGGTCCGCCGCGGCGGCACCGTCTCGGTCTCCGGGGTGTACGGCGGCGAGGCCGACCCGATGCCGCTGATGGAGATGTTCGACAGGGGCATCCAGCTGCGGATGGGGCAGTGTCACGTGCGCCGGTGGACCGACGAGATCCTGCCGCTGCTCGCCGGTGACGACGATCCGCTGGGCGTGGAGGACCTGCGTACCCACCGGGTGCCGCTGGCCCGGGCGCCGCAGGCGTACGAGATGTTCCAGAAGAAGGACGACGGCTGCATCAAGGTCGTGCTCGAACCATGAGCGCCGCGAGCCGGGTGGTCGTGATCGTCGGCGCGAGCAGCGGGATCGGCCGGGCGGCGGCCCGGGCGTTCGCCGAACGCGGCGACCGCCTGGTCCTCGCCGCCCGCGCCACCACGACCCTGGCCGAGGTACGCGCGGAGTGCGCCGACGTCGACGTGCTGACCGTGCCGACCGACGTGACCGAGCCGGGTGCGCTGGACGCGCTCGCGGGCGCGGCGATCGACCGTTTCGGCCGCATCGACGTGTGGGTGCACACGGCGGCGGTGATGGCCTACGGGCGCTTCGACGAGCTGCCCGGGCGGGTCTTCGACCAGGTGGTACGCACGGATCTGCTCGGCGCGGCCGGCTCGGTGCGGGTGGCGCTGCGGCACTTCCGGGCCGTCGGGGCCGGCACGGTGATCCTCACCGGTTCGTTGCTCGGCCACGTCACCGCGCCCTACATGGGCGCGTACGTGGCGAGCAAGTGGGGATTGCAGGGGCTGGTCCGGACGGTGCAGCAGGAGTTGCGCGACAGCCCGGAGATCCGGCTGTGTCTGGTCAACCCGGGCAGCGTGGACACTCCGGTGTACCAGCAGGCGGCCAACTATCTGGGCCGGATCGGGCGACCTCCGCCGCCGGTCACCACTCCGCAGCGGGTGGCCCGGGCCATCGTGGACTGTGTGGACCGGCCCCGCCGGGAGGTCTCGGTGGGCCGGCTCAACGTGGTGCTGCGCGCCGGCTTCACCGTCCTGCCGGGGGTCTACGACGTCCTCGTCGGACCGTTGATGCGGCTCGCCGGCCTGAGTGGACGCTCAGTAGCCGCGCACGACGGCAGCGTCTTCGCTGCGAACCCGGCCGGCGAGGCGGTACGCGGGGGACACCTGCCCGACCTGCGGAAACTGGTGATCCGACCGGTCGGTGCGGTGAGCGCGGCACTGCGCCGACGGCTCGACTGACCTGTTCGGACTTGTTCGGAACACACTCCGGGGGCATCATGCGTCGATCAACTCGCCTAGGGTGGTGGGCTGGCAAGCGCTCCGGCGCACCACGATCGGGGAGACGATTCACGATGCGATTGAACCGCAGGACCGCACTCGGGTTGGGCACGGTGGCCACCGCCGGCACGGTGCTGGGCGCCGCCGCCCCGGCGAGCGCCGCCGAGACCACCGAGGCCGCGCCGACAACCCCCGCTCGGGCCGCCCGTCGGGTCGCCTCCGTCTTCACCAAGCACAGCGCCGAGGCCGGCGGCAACTGGCAGGCGTACGTCAGCGTCGCCGACCCGGCGGGCACGCCGGTGGTCGCTGTGGAGGCCGACGCGGACCGGCGGATCGAGGCGTACAGCGTCAACAAGATCGCCGTCGCAACGGCGGTGCTCGACAAGGTCGACCGGGGGCTGCTCACCCTGGACCAGCAGGTCGAGGTGAGCGCGGCGATCGTCGTTCCGGGCGGCGACGGCATCTTCAGTCTGGACGGCGCGTACCCGAGCCTGGTGACCATCGGGCACGTGCTGGCCAACCTGCTGACCGTCTCGGACGACACGGCGGTGCGGCTGTGCGGGCTGGTCGCCCCGGCCGCCGAGATCAACTCCATCCTGGTCGCCAAGGGCTTCCCGAACACCCAGGTCCAGCCGGTGGCCAACCCGAACCGGTTCTTCCTCGGCACCAGCACCCCCCGGGAGACCCACGACCTGCTGCGCGCCCTGGTCGCCGGCACGCTGCTCTCCCCCGCCTCGACGACGTACCTGCTGGGCATCCTGCGCTCCCCGGTGGCGTTCACCGACGGCATCCGGCGCACGATGTCCTCCGACGAGCGGGCCCGGATCGCCACCAAGGCCGGCTGGTACGGCGACGCCCGGCACGAGGCCGGTGTGATCTTCGACCGCTCCGGCGCGGCGGTGCTCACCTACGCGCTCTTCGCCGACGGGCAGGCCAACCCGGAGGACTTCGGCGCGACCCACCCGGCGGTGCAGGCCCGGGCCGCCATGGGCCCCAGGTTCCTGGCCGCCGTGGACCGGATCGCGGGCGTGGGCAAGACGTTCCGGATCACCGCCCGACGCCCCAGCAACGGCGGCTGAGGCACGCTCTGCGTCCCGTCCCGGGTCGGTCGCCGTTGCTGGCGACCGACCCGGCGTGGCGACCACCGAGGCACGGGTCGGTCCGGGTGACTACCGTGTAGGGCGGACACGTCGGAGGGACGGCAATGGCACGAGCGCAGAGCACGGACGTCGAACGGTCGCTCGGGCGGCGGATGCGGGGCGCGGCTGGCCTGGCCGCACTGGCCGGCCTGGCCTGGGTCGCCCGGGATGTGCCGGCGGCGCTGGGTGGCCGGCTCAGCGGGGCGCGGGCCGAGCGGGCGGCCCGCTCGCCGCAGTTCCGCGAGGGCACCTTCCACAACCGGGCCGGCACCCGCACGATGATCGCCGAGCCGGGGCGCAACCTGCTCCGCGAGCTGATCTTCGGCAAGCAGAAGCGGCGTCCCACCGCGGCCGTGCCGCTGCTGCGCCCCAGCGCCGGCGCGCCGGAGGCCGCCGACACCGCCGACGAGCTCAACATCGTCTGGTACGGCCACGCCTCGATGCTTGTCGAGATCGAGGGCCGGCGGGTGCTGCTCGACCCGGTGTGGAGCGAGCGGTGCTCGCCCTCGGGCCTGGTCGGCCCGCGCCGGCTGCACGAGCCGCCGGTGGGCATCGACGAGCTGCCCCCGCTGGACGCCATCCTGATCTCGCACGACCACTACGACCACCTCGACATGGCCACCGTGCGGGCGCTGCTCGTCGGGCAGTCCGCCCCGTTCCTGGTGCCGCTCGGCGTGGGCGCGCACCTGGACCGCTGGGGCGTACCCGCCGAGCGGATCATCGAACTGGACTGGTCCGAGTCGCACCGGGTCGCCGGCTTGGAGATCACCGCCACCGCGGCCCAGCACTTCTCCGGTCGCGGGTTGCGCCGCGACGGCACGCTCTGGAGTTCGTGGGTGGTGGCCGGGGCGCGCCGCAAGGTCTTCTACACCGGCGACTCCGGCTACTTCGACGGGTACGCGGAGATCGGCGCCGAGCACGGGCCGTTCGACGTGACGCTGATGCAGATCGGCGCGTACGACCGGGCCTGGCCGACGATCCACATGTTTCCGGAGGAGGCGGTCAGCGCCCACCTCGACCTGCGCGGCGGGCTGTTCGTGCCGGTGCACTGGGCGACGTTCAACCTGGCCCTGCACGACTGGTCCGAGCCGGTCGACAGGTTGTGGGCCGAGGCGAAGGCCCGCGACGTGCGGCTCGCCGTGCCCCGCCCGGGCGAGCGGGTCGTGGTCGACGAGCCACCCGCCGTCGACGGTTGGTGGCAGGCCGTCGCCTGACTCACGCCGGCGCCTCAGTCGGGTCAGAGCACGAACGCGTCGGTCCAGAGCGCGCCGGACCGGCCGGAGAGCGCGTCCAGCATGGCCACCGCCTGACCGTCGGTGAGCTGGGCGACGAAATCCACGATGGCCCGCCCCCGGGCGCGACCGATCCGGTCCGGGGTACGCGGGTGCAGCTCCGCCTCGGCCAACTCGACAAGGTCGTGCAGCCGGCGGGGCAGCCGGGACTCCTCCTCCGGGTCGAGCAGCCACTCCCAGAGCGCCTCGACCAGGGTGCCCAGCAGTCGGGCCTGGCCGCGCTGGTGCAGGGCGAGATCCGGGCGGGCCAGCACGAACCGGTGGTGGACGAACTTGAGCACCTGCACCTCGTGCCACTGCGCGCAGCCCAGCAGCACGTGCCCGGAGCGCACCGACGGCTGGTCGGTGACCGTGATCGCCTCGACGAAGCGGGTGGACCAGCGGGCGGAGAACCGCGCCACGTACTGCTCGGCCTCGATCGAGCCGTCGAACGGCATCGCGAGCAGCCCGTCCACCAGCTCCTCGCGGACGTGCTCGACGGCGGCGGCGAACGCGTCGTCGTCGGCGATCCAGGCGTCCTTTCGGTGCAGCTGCCGACGCAGCCGCTCGATCGCCGCCCCGGGTCGCCGGGCCGCCGTGACCAGCGCCGCGTCGGTGATCGCCCGGAAGTGCCCGCTCTCGCGCTGCCAGGCCATCAACTCCGCGGAGACCGAACCCTGCTGGAGCACACCGACCCGGTAGAAGTCCTCCACGTCGTGGATGGCGTACGCGATGTCGTCGGCGGTGTCCATCACGGACGCCTCCACGGTCTGCTGCCAGTCCGGGATGCGACCGGCGAACGGCTCGCGGGCCTGCCGCAGGTCGTCCAGCTCGGTCCGGTACGCGCCGAACTTCGACGAGCCGCTGTCCGGGTCGTCCGGTGGTGGGGTGGCGCCGCGTGGCGGCGGGTCCATGGTGCGCGGGTGCGGGTCGGGATGGTCCAGGCGGGTCCACGGGTACTTCAACATGGCCGCGCGGACCGCCGCGGTCAGGTCCAGCCCGGTGGTGGCCGCGCCGCGGATCTCGGTGCTGGTGACGATCCGGTACGACTGGGCGTTGCCCTCGAAACCGTCGGGAAGGCCGAGGCGCTGGCGGGCCAGCCGGTCCAGCACCCGCTCCCCCAGGTGCCCGAACGGTGGGTGGCCGAGGTCGTGGGCGAGCGCCGCCGCCTCCACCACGTCGGGGTCGCAGCCGCCGAGCTTGTCCAGCAGGTCCCGCCACCGCTCGTCGTCGTTCAACCGCTCGGCGACCGCCCTGGCCACCTGGGCGACCTTGAGGCTGTGGGTGAGCCGGTTGTGCACCAGCAGCCCGGAGCCGACCGGGCTGATCACCTGGGTGACACCGCCGAGGCGGGCGAAGAACGGCGAGCCGACGATCCGGTCCCGGTCGGCGCGGAACGGGTTGGCCGTGAGGTCGCCGAGGGCCCGGGCGCTGCCGCCGAAGAGCCGTCGGGCGCGCGGCTCCGCAGCAGATTCCATGATCGCCACGCTAGCGCAGGCGCGGCGGGGCCGTCCCGGGCTCGTCCCGGCCGGGCGCGGCGACAGCGGCCGGGGTCGCCCGGCACAATGCAGGGCGGTACCCACTCCCAAAGGCGGATCGAGATCGTGACCCAGTCTGTTCATCAGCGGATCGCCGACGAGCTCGGCGTGGCCGAGCGTCAGGTGCGGGCGGCCGTGGACCTGCTCGACGGCGGCGCCACAGTGCCGTTCATCGCCCGCTACCGCAAGGAGGCCACCGGCCTGCTCGACGACACCCAGCTGCGCACCCTGGAGGAGCGGCTGCGTTACCTGCGCGAGCTGGACGAGCGGCGGGCCGCGGTGCTGGAGTCGATCCGCGGCCAGGGCAAGTTGGACGAGGCCCTGGAAGCGCAGATCATAGCCGCCGACTCGAAGTCCCGGCTGGAGGACATCTACCTCCCGTACAAGCCGAAGCGGCGGACCCGGGCGCAGATTGCCCGCGAGGCCGGGTTGGCCCCGCTGGCCGAGTCGCTGCTGGCCGACCCCACCCAGGACCCGCGTGCCACCGCCGCCGGGTTCGTCGACGAGGAGAAGGGTGTCGCCGACGCGGCAGCCGCGCTGGAGGGCGCGCGGGCGATCCTCATCGAGACCTTCGCGGAGGACGCCGACCTGATCGGCACGCTGCGCGAGCAGATGTGGTCGCGAGGCCGTCTGGTTTCCCGGGTACGCGAGGGTCAGGAGGCGGCCGGCGCCAAGTTCGCCGACTACTTCGACTTCTCCGAGCCGTACCCGAAGCTGCCCTCGCACCGGATCCTGGCGATGTTCCGGGGCGAGAAGGAGGGCATGCTCGACCTGACGATGGAGTCGGAGGAGGCGGGCGAGGCGGACGCCGTACCGACCGGCCCGACCCGGTACGAGGCGGCCATCGCCGGCCGGTTCGGGGTGTCCGACGCGGGCCGCCCGGCCGACCGCTGGCTGGCCGACACGGTCCGCTGGGCGTGGCGTACCCGGATCCTCATCCACCTCGGCGCGGACCTGCGGATGCGGCTGTGGCAGGCGGCCGAGGAGGAGGCGGTCCGGGTCTTCGCCACCAACCTGCGGGACCTGCTGCTCGCCGCGCCGGCGGGCACCCGGCCCACCATGGGCCTCGACCCGGGCCTGCGGACCGGCGTGAAGGTGGCGGTGGTCGACGCCACCGGCAAGGTGGTCGCCACCGACACCATCTACCCGCACGAGCCGCGTCGGCAGTGGGACGCGTCGGTGGAGACCCTCGCCCGGCTGGCCGGGGCGCACGGGGTGGAGCTGATCGCGATCGGCAACGGCACCGCCTCCCGCGAGACCGACAAGCTCGCCGGTGACCTGATCGCCCGGCACCCGCAGCTCAACCTGACGAAGGTGATGGTCTCCGAGGCCGGCGCGTCGGTCTACTCCGCGTCCGCGTACGCCTCGCAGGAGCTGCCCGGGATGGACGTGTCGCTGCGCGGCGCGGTCTCGATCGCCCGCCGCCTCCAGGACCCCCTCGCGGAGCTGGTCAAGATCGACCCGCGCTCGATCGGGGTCGGTCAGTACCAGCACGACCTGTCCGAGGTGAAGCTGTCCCGGTCGCTGGACGCGGTCGTGGAGGACTGCGTCAACGCGGTCGGGGTGGACGTCAACACCGCCTCCGCGCCTCTGCTGACCCGGGTCTCCGGGATCGGCGCCGGCCTGGCCGAGAACATCGTGCTGCACCGGGACGCCAACGGGCCGTTCCGCTCGCGTACCGAGCTGAAGAAGGTGGCCCGGCTCGGGCCGAAGGCGTTCGAGCAGTGCGCCGGCTTCCTGCGCATCCCCGACGGCGACGACCCGCTGGACTCCTCCAGCGTGCACCCCGAGGCGTACCCGGTGGTGCGCCGCATCCTCTCCACCACCGGGCAGGACCTGCGCTCGGTGATCGGCAAGAGCGGCATCCTGCGCGGGCTGCGGGCCACCGACTTCGTCGACGACCGGTTCGGCCTCCCCACCGTCACCGACATCCTCGCCGAGCTGGAGAAGCCGGGCCGGGATCCCCGCCCGGAGTTCCGCACCGCCACCTTCGTCGAAGGGGTGGAGAAGATCGGCGACCTGACGCCCGGCATGGTGTTGGAGGGCGTGGTCACCAACGTGGCCGCGTTCGGCGCGTTCGTCGACGTCGGGGTGCACCAGGACGGTCTGGTGCACGTCTCGGCGATGTCCCGGACCTTCGTGAAGGACCCCCGCGAGGTGGTGAAGTCCGGCGACGTGGTCAAGGTCCGGGTGCTCGACGTGGACGTACCCCGCAAGCGGATCTCGCTGACCCTGCGCCTGGACGACGAACCCCCCGCCGCTGGTGGTGGCGGCAGCCGGACCGGCCAGGAGGGTCGGGGCCCGGCACAGCGCGCGCCGCAGGGCGGTCGAGGCGGCCCCGGCGCATCCGGCGGCCCGCAGGGTGGTCGCAGCGCCGGACAGGGCGGTCGCGGCGGACAGCAGGGCGATCGCGGCGGACAGCAGGGCGGTCGCGGCGGACAGCAGGGCGGTCGCGGCGGCGGACAGCGGCAGGGCGCACCGGCGCCGGCCAATGACGCGATGGCGGAGGCCCTGCGCCGGGCCGGATTGGCCTGACCGGGACGCCCACTCAGCAGATCTTGGACAGTTTCCGTTCTGGCGGAACGGAAACTGTCCAAGATCTGGAGCGATCGGGGCGGCGCGGGAAGCGGCCGGCGCGGAACGCGGAGACATCCGCTCGCGTGGCGGTGTGATTCCTCGACCGAGTGCTGTCGCGTACCGTGGCTGCCGTGGCGGGCGACGACCAGGACTGGCGGGATCGGCGGGAACGGGCGGTCCGCGCGCACGCCGACGCGGACGCTCGGGTCCGCGCCGCCGAGCAGGCCACGGCGGCGACGTTGGTGGCACGGTTCGCCGCCGAGGCGACCGGGCGCGGGTTGCGCCCGGTGCGGCTCAGCGCGACGTCCTACGACGGCCGGCACCACTACCGCACCGGCCTCACCGGTTGGTACGTCGATCGGACCCGCACCCGGGCGGTCGACACCCGGGGGCGCTTCTACCTGCTGACCGTGCCGGCCAGCCTGCGTTCGCTGCTGCTCGGTGCGGCACCCGAGCCGTCCCCACCGCCGCTGGTGATCGGCCGGGGTGGCCGCGACGGTGAGTCCATGCCGCTGGAGGCGCTGCTGAGTCAGCGCCTCGCGGCGGGCGACGACTGGCGTTGACCAAACATCCCGGTCAGCGCCTTCGGTGGCTCTCCACCGCCTCGCACAGCGCCCGCTCGACCCGCTCGGCGCCGGCGGCGACGGAGAAGACCCGGTCGTAGTGCTCCCGACCGGCCTGACCGAGCAGTTCAAGCTTCTCCCGGCCCAGGTCGCAGAGTTCCCGCAGGGCGTCGGCGATCGAGTCGGGGTCACCTGGTCGGGCGGTGATGCCGGCACCGCTGTCCCGCGCGACGGCGGCGGCGTCCCCCTCCGCGGCGACCAGCAGAGCCCGCCCGGCGGCGAGGGTGGCCTGCACCTTGCTCGGCATCGTGTACGCCGACATGCCCCCGGGTCGCAGGCTCACGTAGTGCGCGTCGCCGGTGGCCATCAGCGCGGGCATCCGCTCCCGGGGCACCCGTCCGAGGAAACGCACGTGTGTCGCGTTCGCCTCCTCGGCCCGCCGTCGGAGCCGCTCCTCGGTGGTGCCGGAGCCGGCGATCAGGCAGACCAGCCGCGGGTCGCGGATCCGGGCGCAGGCCTCGATGAGCGAATCGAGCCCCTGCGCCTCGCCGAGCGTGCCGGCGTACACGAGCACCACCTGGTCCGCGCGGAGCCCGAACTCCGCGCGGAGATCGGCGGCGCCCGTCCGCGGCGTCTCGTCGGCCCACACCGGAATGTGGACGAGCTTCTCCCGGGGTACGCCCCGGCTGGCGAGCAGGTCGGCGGCGCCGGGCGAGACGTACGCGATCCGGCCGGCGCTGCGGTACATCCCACCGCACCAGCCGGCCATCCCCCGCTCGATCATCCGCGACACCCGGTCGGTGCCGATGAAGCCGCTGGCCAGCGCACTGTCGGGCCACAGGTCCAGGACGTGCAGCAGCACCGGCACCCGCTGCACGTACCTGGTGAACCACATCGGCAGGGCGACGCTGATCGGTGAGTTCCCGACCCAGAGCGCGTCCAGGCCGCGCAGCGCCGACGTGCCGGAGACCAGCGCGGAGGCGGCGAAGGAGCCGTAGTTCGCCATCCGGCGCAGCGCGGAGCGGTCATGGCTGGGATAGAGGGCCACCCGGCGGATCCGGGTGGTCCCGTCGACCTCGTCGAGGCGGCGTGTCACCCGGTAGCCGGGGGCCAACTCCCCGGTCGGATAGTTGGGGAAGCCGGTCAGGACCTGGATCTCGTGTCCGCGGCGGGCGAGGGCCCGGGCGAGCATCCCGGGGAGCGCGGCAGCACCCGGCTCCGGGTCGAACCACTGGGTGAGCAGGCCGATCCGCATGGGCCTCACCTCGCCGCTGAGCCGGCGACGGAGCGGGCGGACTGTGCACCGTCCGCCTGCCACAGCGTGGTCAGCGACTCACCGAGGTCGTACGCGGGCGCCCACCCGAGCACCCGGTTCGCGCGCTCGATGTCGGCGCACATCCAGGGCACCGCGGCCGAGCGGCTGGCATCCGGCGCGAAGCTGCCGTCCCGGATGCCACCGGTGAAGCCGGACACCTCGGCCAGCAGCTGGACGACGTCGCGCGTCGCCACCGCCTTTCCGCTGCCCACGTTGAAGACCCGCGCGGGCCCCGGCCGGCAGCGCGCCGCCGCGAGGACCGCCGCGGCGACGTCCCGCACGTCGACGAAGTCCCGGTACGTGTCGTGCAGGCCCACGGCGATCTCCCCCGTTCCGGTGGCGACCGCCGACCTCACCATCGCGGTCACCCGAGTGAGCACGTTGCCCGGCGGCATTCCCGGCCCGACCGGGTTGAAGATCCGCAACACCATCGTGTCGAGTCGGCCGGCCCCGCCCGCCAGCTCCGCCAACCGGGTGGCGGCAAGGTGGCTGAGCCCGTACTCGCTGACGGGTGTGCCCGGGTACTCCTCGTTGACGGCGAGGCCGTGCGGCACGGTGCCGTACTCGGCGGCCGAGCCGATCCGGATCAGGCGGGCTCCCGGGGCGGCGGCGGCCACCGCCTCGATCAGTTTCGCGGTCGCGACGACGTGCGCCTGGACGAAGTCGTACCCGGACCCGACGATCCGACCCGCCGCCGTCACCACCACGTCCGGTCGCTCGCGGGCGACAAGCGCGGTCAGGTCACGCAGCTCGATCCGGACCAGGTCACACTCCGCGCGGGTGATCGACCGGACGGTGGTGTGGGCGGCCAGCGCCGTCCGGATGTGCCCACCGAGGAATCCACCGGCGCCCAGGAGCAGGACCCGGTTCATCGCCGCTGGGCGGAGTCGTGTTCGGCGGTCGCCTGCGCGGGCCGGTTGCCGGTGAACTCGTGCCAGGTGGCCGCGCCCGGCGCGGAGATTCCCTGGCGGCTGAGCACCACCCAGACCGTGGTCAGGACGATCCTCAGATCCAGCAGGAAGGACCGACGGTCGACGTACTCGACGTCGTAGGTGAACTTCGCGCCCCAGTCCAGCGCGTTGCGGCCGCGCACCTGGGCCAGCCCGGTGATGCCCGGTCGCACGTCGTGCCGTCGGGCCTGTTCGGGGTTGTAGAGGCTGAGGTAGCGGACGAGGTGCGGGCGGGGGCCGACCACGCTCATCTCGCCCCGCAGCACGTTCCAGAACTCCGGCAACTCGTCGAGGCTGCTGGCCCGCAGCCAGCGGCCCACCCGGGTCAGGCGATCCGCGTCGCTGACCAGCCCCCGGTCCGGGTCCGGGTGGCGCATGGTCCGGAACTTGACCACGTCGAACAGCTTGCCGTGCAGCCCGGGGCGGGTGTGCCGGAACAGCACCGGACGCCCGTGCGCCAGCAGCACGACCAGGGCCACCAGAGCCAGCACGGGAGCGCCGAGCAGCAGGACGAGAAGAGCGCCGACGACGTCGAGGAGCCGCTTCCAGCGATCGTACGGTCGCCGTGTCGAAGTGCCGTCCCGAGGTGTTTCCCGACCGGTCGTCAGGCCGGAAGCACCAGCGCGCGTGTGCGCCGCGTGGAGAGCAACTTTTGGCATGGAGTACGCATACCACCTTTCCTGAGCACCAACTCCGTCTTTAGCGCTAACGACTGTCGGCGCGTCGACAATGGGGGGCCGAACGGCTACTTCGGCAACGCCGAGCGATGTTCGCGTATTTGTCGACAAGGCATCCATGAATATCGAACGCGACCCGAATTCCTTTTAGCGGAAGAGGTCACGGCGTCTCTTGTGCAAGCGTAGGGTCGCGTTCGACGAGAATCCGATTCCCGAGGATGGCGCCCCGGGAAACAGGCAGGAGAAGATGTGGTTTCCTCGCTTTCGGACCGGCGATTCCTGATCACCGGTGGCACCGGATCCTTCGGCCAGACGATGGTCTCCCGACTGCTCGACGCCGGGGCCGCCGAGGTGCGCGTACTCAGCCGCGACGAGTCGAAACAGGACGCGATGCGGCACCGCCTCGGTGACGACCGGGTCCGCTACTACGTCGGCGACGTCCGGGACTACGACAGTGTGCTCAAGGCCGCGCGGGGAATGGAATTCGTCTTTCACGCCGCGGCTCTCAAGCAGGTCCCCTCCTGTGAGTTCTTCCCGCTGGAGGCCGTCCGCACCAATGTGCTCGGCAGCGCGAACGTGGTGGACGCCTGCGAGCGTGTCGGCGTCGAGGCGCTGGTGCTGTTGAGCACCGACAAGGCGGTCTATCCGGTCAACGCGATGGGCATGACCAAGGCCCTCATGGAGAAGGTCGCGCAGGCGCACTCCCGCAACAATCCCGAAGCCCGTACCCGGGTCTGCTGCGTGCGCTACGGCAACGTCATGTACTCGCGCGGATCGGTGATCCCGCTGTTCATCGACCAGATCCTGCGGGGCGGGCTGCCGACGGTCACCGAGCCGTCGATGACCCGGTTCCTGATGTCCCTGCCGCAGTCGGTCGACCTGGTGGAGCACGCCTTCCGGTACGGCCAGCCGGGTGACGTCTTCATCCGCAAGGCCGACGCCTGCACCATCGGCGACCTGGCCACCGCGCTGTGCAACCTGTTCCGGGTCCCGGCGAAGTTCAACGTGCTCGGCATCCGGCACGGGGAGAAGCTGTACGAGACCCTGGCCAGCCGCGAGGAGTTGGCCCACGTCGAGGATCTCGGCGAGTTCCTCCGGGTGCCGGTGGACAGCCGCGACCTCAACTACTCCCTCTACTTCGAGGAGGGCGACGTCGAGAGCGGCAACCTGGCCGACTTCCACTCGCACAACGCCCGGCGGCTGTCCGTACCGGAGATCGAGGCGCTGCTGCTGACGCTGCCCGAGGTGCGGGCGCAGGTCGAGGCCGCAGCGGCGGCGGTCGTAACGGCATGAGCACCGGTACCGCCGGCCGGCGGCCGGAGCTGGTCCCCCGCCGACGCAGCGGCCCCGGTGAGGAGGAGCCGCGCCCGGCGCGACGGGTCCTCGTCGTCGGCGTCACCGGCATGCTCGGCCACGCGGTCATCCGTGAGTTGAGCGACGATCCCGACCTCGACGTGCACGGCGTCGCCCGGAGCATCGAGGACCGCGCGGGGTGGTATCCCCAGCGCCTGCTCGCCCGGATCACCCCGGCCGTCGACGCGACCCGGTTCGGTCAGGTCCGGCAGCTCATCGACGACCTGCGACCGGACGTCGTGGTCAACTGCGTGGGTGTGATCAAGCAACGGCCGGATGTGCAGGACGCGGTGCAGACGGTCACGCTCAACGCGCTCTTCCCCCATCTGCTCGCCGACGCCTGCGGGGAACTCGGCAGCCGCCTGATCCACGTCAGCACCGACTGCGTCTTCTCCGGCCGGCGGGGCGGCTACGTCGAGGACGACCTGCCGGATCCACCCGACCTCTACGGGCGGTCCAAGCTGCTCGGTGAGGCGCGCGGGGTCTCGGCGCTCACCCTCCGCACGTCGATCATCGGCCATGAGCTGGTCACGAACCGCTCGTTGGTGGACTGGTTCCTCTCCCAGCGGGGGCAGGTCCGCGGCTTCACCCGGGCCATCTACAGCGGCGTGACGACAGTCGAGTTCGCCCGACTGCTCCGTACGGTCATCCTGCCCCGGGCGGAGCTGACCGGGCTGTACCACGTGGCCGCCGAGCCGATCGCCAAGTACGACCTGCTCCGCCTGATCGCCGAGGTGTACGGGTGGCCCGGCGACATCGTGCCGGACGACGAGTTCGTCTGCGACCGCTCGATGAACGCGGACGCCCTCGCCCACGCCACCGGGTACCGACCGCCGAACTGGCCGGACATGATCCGGGCGATGCACGCCGCCAGGGCCCGCTGGGCTGTCGAACCGGCCCATCCGGGCCTACAGGACGCGCCTCGCTGAGGGCGGTCCACCCGACGACCGCCGGCAACGCCTGCGGCCGGACTTCGAAGGGCATCACGTGGGAAACCGGATGGGCCAACTGGGCCTGCTCGTCGGCGCGACGTGTCTCGTGGTGGTCACCACCATCGCCGCCATCAACGTCCCGTTGGTGGCGACCGGGTTGGTGGCGCTGGTGCTGCTGCTCGCCTTCAGCCGGCGGGTGGACGGCTGGCGGTGGATGCTGGCCCTGACGATGGGCCTCCTGGTGTGCGCCTCGTCCAACGTGCCGACGCTGGTCGAGGCCAGCTTCTATCCCCGGTACGCGGCCGTCGCCGGCCTGGTCCTCTGGGGGCTCTGCCTACCGGGCCGGACGCCGGCACGCACCGATGTCTGGACCCGCGTGTTCGTCGCCGCGCTCTGGGCGATGGGCGGCCTCGCCACGGTGAGCTTCGCCTGGTCGGTGGTTCCGATGGAGACCATCCAGCGGGGCGTGGCGCTGCTGCTGCTGGCTGCCCTGGTGCACGTACTCATCCGGCGTCGGTGGCCCGATCGTGCGGTCATGATGGCCGACCTGCGCGTGGTCTACCTGGTCCTCACCGCGTCCATCGTGGTCAGCCTCGGCATCGGGTTCGCCGACGGCACGCTCATGGCCGCGACCTCCAGCGTCACGCGGTTCCAGGGTCTCTACAACAACCCGAACATGCTCGGCATCGTCTGCGCCCTGGCGATCCCGCTGGGCTGGGCGGTCTACCGGCAGTCCCGGCGGCACGTCGCTCTGCTCGGCATGGTGCCGGCCGCCGCCAGCCTCCTGCTGTCCCAGTCGCGCACCGCGCTGATCGCCGTGCTCGTCGGGGCGCTCTGGCTCGTGCTGCGCTACGGGCTCGGCCGGATGGTCCGCCTGGCCGCCGGGGTGACCGCCCTGCTGCTGGTGGCACACCTGCTCAACCTGCTGCCCACCATCTTCGCCGCGCCCTGGATGCGCCAGTTCGTCCTGCGCTTCACCGACCCCACCGGCGGCGACCTGTCCAACGGCCGGACCCAGATGTGGCAGGCGACAATCGACCTGTGGTGGCAGAACCGACCCACGCTGGGCTTCGGGTACGCGTCACGCAACCACCTGTTCGAGCTGGCCAGCGCCGACGAGTTCTTCGGGACCGTCGGCGTCAGCGTGGTGCACAACAGCTACCTGCAGCTCCTGCTGGAGCTGGGCCTCGCCGCGGTCGTGCCACTGGTGCTGCTGCTGGTGGCCGCCGGGCGGGTCGTGCTGCGGGCCCCGGTGCGCCGGGCCGACGCGGGTCTCGTCTGGCTCGTCGTCACCGGCCTGCTGATCCAGGTCACCGAGTCGGCCATGTTCGGTACGGGCCAGACCTACCCGTACGTGTTCTGGACCGTGGTCGCCGCCGCGCTGCTGCACCTGCCGAAGAAGCGGGAGCCGGCCGACCGGAACGTCGCCGCCCGCGCTGACCTGCCCCACGCGGAGGCACGCCAGCAGCGGGCCGGTGTGTTCGACGACGGCGTGCCGCGCCGACCCGCGGCCCTGCTGCGCTAGAGCCCGCCGACGGCGGCAACCGGGAACGGCCTGCCGCGCGAACCCCCGGCCGACGGGCGTCGGCTCAGGTGCCCCGGCCGACGGCCGTCGGCTCAGTAGCCCCGGCCGGCGGGCGTCGGCTCAGGTGCCCCGGCCGGCCGTCACGAAGGCGCTCACCCGGTCCCGCCAGGCCCGGTGGTCGAACGACTCCCGGGCCCGCGACCGGGCCGCCCCGCTCATCGCCGTCCACTCCTCGTCCCGCAGCCGCAGTGCCCGCTCGATCGCCAACCGGACATCGTCCGGGCCGTTGCCGTCGAGCACCAGGCCCTCGACCCCGTCGTGCACGTAGGCGGACAGGTCGCTTGTGTGGTTGAGCAGCACCGGGCATCCGGCGGCCAGACTCTCCGGCACCTTCGACGGGAACCCGTTGGCCGCGTACCCGCCGGTGGGGCGGACCAGCATCGAGAAGTGCGACTCCGACAGCAGGGTCAGCACTGTCTCGCGCGGGACGCGACCGAGGAACCGCACGTCGGCCGAGACCGCGTCCAGCACGCCGACGTCCAGGTCCGAGTGGGCGGCGGCGTCCGCGGAGCTGACACCGGCGATGGTGAGGCTCACCCGCCGCTGGTGCTCCGGGGCGAGCCGGCTGATCCCCCGCAGGATCACGTCGAGCATGTCCTTGCGCCCGGGGGTGCCCGCGTAGAGCAGGCGCAGGCCGTGGCTGATCGGGGGCGGCTGCGGCGCCCGGAACTCGTCGCAGTCCACCTGCGGCGGCACCACCAGCACGTCCAGGCCGTGGCCCGTCAGGTAGTCGGCAAGCGTGGTGGAGACCGCCGTGGCCCGACCGACGAGCCGGGTCGCCAGGAACGTCGACCAGCGATGCCGGACGAAGTACGGGGTGAGCCAGCCCCGGCGGAACTGGTGTCGATCGTGGCGCTCGCTGGCGTCCACCACGACCGGGCAACGCAGCACGAGGCGCAGGGTCGCCCAGTTGCCGAGGGTCAGCAGGGCCATCGGCAGCAGCACGACGCTCACCCCACCGCGACCCAGGCCGACGCGGCGGACGGCCCGCAGCACCCGCAGCGGTCGGGCCAGCCGGGCCGACGCGCGGGTGAGGTGGTGCCGACCCCGGATCCGCATGGTGACCAGGTCGATGCCGGTAACGCCGGGCTGCCCCGCGGGGAAGGCCACCTCGCAGGGCCAGTCGTTGACGACAAGCGTGTGCGCGCCGTCGGGCGCGGCGGAACGGGCGAGTTGCAACAGGCGGTTGGAGGTGGCATCCCCGTGCGGAAAGGCGTACGCGCCCACGAGCAGCGGACGCGCCCGGTCAGCAGGCCCGGTCGAGCGCGCGTCCGGGCGCGGTTGCCGGCCGATCACTGTTGTCTGATCGTTCATTTCTCTCCCCGTGTCGAGAAGGCCGGCGGCCGGGGTGGCACCGGGCGGTGCGGGCCTGCCGACGCCCACCGTCGGTAGATCGTCAGGTGGGTGGTGGCCGCCGTGTCGATGGCGAAGACGCTGCGCGTGAACCGTTCCGCCGCCGCCGAGGCCGAGGTCCCCTCGGTGTACGACGCCGCCGCGCACACCGCGTTCGCCCACCGCTGCGGCGCGGCATCGGTGTCGACGATGCTCACGCCGGGCAGGTGCTCGTCGATGAAGCGCACGCCCGGGAGGTCGGCGGCCACCGTGCCGACGCCCAACGCGACGGGCTCCAGCACGCCACCGGGCAGCCCTTCCAGGCAGGAGGGGTGCACCACCACGTCGGCCTGGCTCAGCAGCCCGCCCACGTCGTCGCGCGGACCCAGCAGGTGGACCCGGTCGGCGACACCGGCGGAGACTGCCGCCGCCCGGACACGCTCGTCGTCGGCGTCGTCGCCCGGCCCGACGAGGACGGCGTGGGCCTGCACTCCCCGGGCCCGCAGCTCGGCGAGGATCGGCGGCAGGAGCCAGCGCCGCTTCTCCGGCGAGGCCCGGCCGACGCTGACGCAGACCAACTCGGCCGGGCGTGCACCGATCAGCTCCCGTAGGTCGTCCTGGCTGCTGCGGCGCAGCCGGTCCAGGTCGAGTCCGTTGAGGACCACCTGGCAGCGGGGGTCGTCGCGCCAGTGCGGATCGTAGGCGAAGGTGAGCGAGCTGGGCGAGACCCCGAGGATGTCGGTGGCGGAGATGCGCAGCAGCCGCTTGCAGATCCAGCGGAAGACACGTCGGCGCAGGTTGCGGTGCTGGTTGTCGTCCCCCCGGAAGTGGGCGACGCGACCGCGCACACCGCACAGGGCGGCGAGCACGAGCAGCACCCCGGAGAAGTTGGCGCAGTCGACGTGCACCACGTCCGGCCGCAGCCGCCGCAGCAGGCGCAGGAAGCGGGTGGCGAAGCGGAGGTCGAGCGGTATCGGGGTGACCGAGCCGCCGTGCCGGCCGACCACGCCGGCCAGCGGGCCGGGACCGACCCAGTCGCTGAGCGTCACCAGGTGCACCTGGACGCCGGCCGCGGACAGCCGGGGCAGCAGTTCGGCGGTCCGCATCTCGGTGCCGCCGAAGTTCAGCTCGCCGACGACCCGCAGCACCCGGCACTGCCCGGTCACGTCGACGCTCCCCCGCGGAGCGCCCGCCGGTACCCCACCAGCACGGCAGGCCACATGGTGAGCACGTACGCGACGCAGGCCGCCGCCGGCAGACCGGCGAGCCCGAACTGCCGCAGCCCCCAGATCTTGAGCGCGGTCGCCAGCAGCAGGAACGTGGCCCAGCCGACGAACTGTGGCCGGAGCAGCCCGATGCTGTTCTGCACCAGGATCAGCGGGGAGGCGACCGCGATCAGGAGGGACCAGATCGCCAGGCCGATCAGGACGGTGACCGGGATCTCCGTGCGGTCGATGCCGCCCACCCAGAGGTCGATCAGCCGATGGCCGTAGACAACGAGCACGACCCCGACCGTCCCCACGATCACCCCGTAGAGCAGCACCATGCGACGCGTGTTGCGACGCACCCAGGCCACCTCGCCCCGCGCCAGGGCGGCGCCGTTGACCGGCCAGACCGTCATGCCGACCAGCCCGACGAAGATCGAGAGGACGCCGAACAGCTTCCCCACGACCGCGTAGTGCGCCGCCGTGGTGGGGCCGAGGACGTTCGCGACAAGCGGGCTGTCCACGTTCAGCGCGATCGCCGACATCGTGGTGAGCGCGAAGAACCGCAGACCCAGCCGGAGCAGACCGACGGCGGTGGCCCGGTGCACGAGTTTCGGACCCGGCCGCCGCCCCCGATCCTGAAACCAGAAGTAGGTCACGCAGTTGAGCAGGTTGGTCACCGGCACGGCCAGCACCGCGCAGGCGATGACCGCCAGTGGCCGCCACCCGGCGGCGATGGCGCCGAGCACGGCCGCCATGGCCGCCAGCGCCCCGGCCGACTGCCAGACGTTGCTCTGCACCACCTGGCCACGGGCGTACTGGATCCGCTGGATCAGCGAGAGCGGGATGTTGACCACGAAGGCGCCGAAGCACAGCAGGACCAGGGCGGACGCCTCCGCGGCGACACCCGGATCACTGACGTTGAACAGCGCGGCCCAGGGCACCACGGGGACGACGAGCACGAGAGCCGCCAGCAGCGCCACCGCGACCACCCCGAGGGTGGCGAGCGCGCTGGAGACCTCCCGGGCCTGTTGCCGGGGGTCGTCGGCCAGGTGACTGAGCCGGGTGAGCAGCCCGTTGCCCAGCCCCAGATCGGCGAACCACGCCATCCCGGTGAGGGCGGTGACCGCCATCCACAGGCCGTACCGTTGGTCGCCGAGAAACCGGAAGCACACCGGGGTGATGACCAGGGGGGCGGCCAGGCCGATACCCTTCGCCACCATCGCGGCGGCGATGCCCACCGTGACCGTGCGGTCCCGGTCCTTCGACGCCTCCGGGGCCGCCGGGGCCGGCGCGACGGGCGCGACAGTGGTGCCGGCAGGTGGCGCGGCGGCCGGGACCGCCGCCACCGGGGCCACCGGCTCCGGTACGGCCCGACTCGCTGCCCGGGTCACCGAGGTGCGGCGGCTACGGCACGCTCGGCGTCCAACCGGCCGGCCATCCACTCGACTGTCGCGCGCAGGCCCTCGGCACGGGCGACAGGCGCGACGTCCGGGAACAGGTGCCGCAGCGTGGCGTTGTCGGCCAGGGAGTGCGCGACGTCGCCGGTCCGCGGCGGCGCGTACTCGCGGGCGATCGGCCCGCCGCACAACCACTCAAGCTCGTCGAGGACCCGCAACAGGCTGGCCCTGGCGCCGAAGGCGAGGTTGACCGGGTGCGGATGGTGTACCCGGCGGCGCAGCGCGTCGATGATGACGTCGCAGACCGTGCCGACGTAGGTGAAGTCGCGCGACTGCGTCCCGTCGCCGTGCACCACAGCGGGTTCGTCGCGCAGGGCGGCGTGCACGAAACGGGGGATGACTGCCGCGTACGCGTGGTCGTGCCGCTGGCCCGGGCCGAAGACGTTGAAGAAGCGGAAGGCCAGTGTCGGCAACCCGAACGACGCCTGGTGGGCAAGTGCGTACGCCTCGGTGGCGAGCTTGCTCGCCGCGTACGGGCTCATCGGTCGGGTCCAGGTCAGCTCCGTCTTGGGCAGCGCCGGGTTCATGCCGTACACCGACGACGAGGAGGCGACGAGGACGTGCGCGACCCGGTGCCGCCGCGCCGCCTCCAGCACCATCAGAGTCCCTGTCGCGTTGGCGTGGTGGGAGGCCAACGGGTCGCTCAGCGAACGGGGAACGCTGGGCAGCGCGGCCAGGTGGACCACCGCCTCGCGGCCCGCCATCGCGGCGTCCAGGGCGGCCGGGTCCAGGATTGAGCCCTCGATCAGCTCGACGTCCAGACCGTCGAGGTTGGCCCGCAGCCCGACCGAGAGGTCGTCGAGGACGGTGACCCCACCGATGGTGGGCTCGACCATCGCGGCGCGGGCCAGGTTGGACCCGATGAAACCGGCTCCGCCGGTGATCAAGATGCGCATGAAACCCCCCGTTTACGCCAGAACACCTGTTCATCGAGTGAACACGTGTCGCGTGACGGCGACGGCGGCAAATTCACCCTGTCCGAGTGCTGACCGAAAATGGCCACCCCCGCCCCGACGGCCCACAGTGAGGTTCGTCGTCAGTGCGTTCGCGGTGGAGGTGGACCATGCCCGAGCTGATCGTCTACCGGTTCAACGCTCTGATGTCCGTCAGGTCGCGCTTCGACAGCACCCGTGACCTGGTCATGCCCGCCAACCTCGCGTACGCCGAGGCGATGGTCGGCATGTGGCACTCCGGTCTCCCCCAGGTCACCCTGGTGCCCTCGACCGCGACCGACGCCCAGGTGTGGCCGGTGATGTCCGCCGTCGGGACGAAGATCCACGACACCTCCGACGACAACTGCCCGATCAACACCGGCTGGTCGTACGTCGGCGGCAACCACGGCTACAACGTCGGCAACCAGATCGTCGTCACCAACCACGGCAAGACGACTGTCGACGTCGGCTCGCAGTGGACCGACGGGACACGCACCTTCACCCTGCTGGCCATCACCAACGCGGACAGTTTGCTCTTCGGCAACCCGTACACGATCGTCGACGGCATCGCGCAGGGCGCCCGGGTCAAGCCGGCCGCGCCACTCACCCACCTCTCGGGGGCGACCCACACGACCACAGTGCCGATCACGGGCCTGACGCCCGACGTGCAGATCCGCCCGGCCACCCACTCCCACACGGTGGCTGTCGAACTCGACGGACGGCCCCTGCCGGACGGCCGGTTCACCGGGCAGGAGCTGACCATCCGGGAGTCCTACCTGATCCCGTCCTACCAGGGAATGATCGACACCGCCCGGGCGAACATCGGCACACCGATCGCCACGATCATGTCGCGGATCCCGTCCCTGTGCCGCGTCTCGAACGTCTACCGCTGGTCACAGGGCGGCCTGCTGGTCAAACAGACGGTGGCCGCGCTGGAGCGGTTCACACTGAACGCCGGGGTGACCCAGTGCCATCCGCTCACCCCGGTGGCCGGCGGCACCCGCCGGCAGTTCATGCCGAACGTGGGCACGGCCGGCGGCCTGAACTGGTCGGTGTGGGCGAACATCGACACGCTGCCCGCCCTCACCGACATCACCCCGGCGACCCTCACGAACAGGTTGACGCCGGCGAGCAGCATGACCCAGTGGGTGGTCAACAGCAGCCAGGTCCAGCAGTGGGGCATCGCCGTCGGGTTGCTGCCGGTCGCCGACGGCGTGCCCGAGATCCGGGCCCGGCACACCACGGCCAAGGGCTGGTTCATCAGCTCCAGCCTGAAGAAGAACTACCCGCAGTTGGTGTGGGGCCGCACCCTCGAGGCCGGCGAATCCGTGACCGGCACCGCCTACCGGCGCTACCTGGCACCGCCGTCGACGGCCACCGAGATCGTCGTGTCGGACTCCACCCACGACTTCGTGATGATCGAACGGGTCGACGCCGTCGCCCAGACCCAGATGGCGGCGCCCCAGCTGTTCCACCGGCTGCTCGTCCCGGCCGGCCCGACGAACCTCACCGTCCCGGACCGGGTCGCCGTCACCGGAATCTCGTACGGCATGACGGTCCCCACCGGGTACGGGATGTGGCGCGCCGAGCCCGGCCCGGCACGGGTGGGGCCGCTACCCGGGGCGACCTGCCCGCGCGGCAGTTACTTCCTCCCCCTCGCCGGGCCGACCCAGGACGTCACCTACACCGGCGCCTACCAGTCGCTCCTGCTGCACCCGGTGTACCTGGCGGAGCCCACCCCGGTCGACCGGGTGTGCGTCGAGGTCACCGTGGCGGGCACCGGGGTGATGCGGCACGGCGTCTACGCCCACGATCCGGCGACCGGTCGTCCCGCGGTCCTCGGCCCGATCGCCGACTTCGGCAGCGTCGGCGTCACGTCCGTGGGCGTCCAGGAGTCGGTGTTGACCGTCCCCGTGGTGCTGCCCGCCGGCTGGCACTGGTACGGGCACGTGTGGCAGACGGACGGTGTCACCCCGCCGACGTTGCGGGCCAGCAGCACCGGCGTCGCCACCAGCCTCAACCTCGGCACCAGTTCGGCGGCGATGACCGGGGACCGGTTCGGTTACGAGGTGACCGGGACGACGGGCGCGTTGGGGGCGATCACCATCGCCGGCGTCCACCAACTGCCGCCACCACGTGTCGCGTACCGCCGGGCCTGAGTGGGCGGTCGCGGCCGGCGCGCGGGGGTCAGACGGTGGTCACCCCGTAGATCCTCTTCATCGCCTCGTGCTTCTCCGGGACGGGAAGGTGGCCGATGCCCAGCGACTTGGCCTGCAACCGTTCGAGGTACTCGTCGGTCGTTCGCAGCGGTCGTGCCGGGACACCGGCCGCCACCGTGTTGTCCGGGATGTCGTGCGTGACGATCGAACCCGCCCCGATGACGCACCGGTTCCCGATGGTGACGCCGGCCAGGATCATCGACCGCATGCCGATGTAGACGTCGTCGCCGATCGTGATCGGGGCGGTCCAGTCCAGGTCGGGGTGGTCCTTGCGCAGGATCAGGGTGCCGCCGTCGTGGGTCACGAACTGCACCTCGGAGGTGATGTAGACGTTGTCTCCGATAGTGATCAGCCATGGCTCCGAGCCGAACATCGCCCGGCTGATCCCGTAGAACCTGACCCGTCCGGTCAGGTTCACCCCCAGGGACCGCGCGAACGCCTCGGGGTCACGGGTGGCGGCCAGGTGGTCCTGGACTCGTCGGACCATCGTACGAAGGCGACTGGGCACGTGCTTCCTCGCTCGTCGGGCCTGGCGGGGTGGCGGATGACGGACCCACCCACGCGGGCCCCGCTATTGCAACGACCCAGGTCCAGCCCGGGTGACGCGGTCACGGCGAGCCGGATCAGTGGCAGGTCGCGGCCCGCCGGATCACGCGCAGAACCGCCGGGCGTGGTCCAGCACGTTGAGTTCCCTGAGCTGCTGCCGCCAGAGCCGGTACCGCCGGCCCGCGGTCTCCTTCGCCTCGGCGCGCTCCCCGGCCGACCGGTCGGCCAGCCGGTCGAGGGCCTCGCTCAGCGCAGCCGCCGTCGCCGGCCGGACCACCGCTCCCCCGCCGGTGGCGATCAGTTCGCTGAACGGCGTCGCGTCGGAGCAGACCACCGGGCAACCGGACGCCAAGCTCTCCAGGATGACGTGTCCGTAGTTCTCGCCGAGCGTCGGGAAGAGGAAGGCGTCGTATCGGCTGAAGGTCGTCATCACCTCGTCCGCCTCGAGTTCCCCGAGGTAGCGGACCCGGACATGGTCGGGCATCGCGTCGATGAGGCGTCGGCAGCACGTCCAGTACTGCTCGTCCTCCCGCGGACCGTAGATGTCGAACTCCAGCGGGTGCGTGGCGCCTGCGACCGCCTCCAACGCCCTGGTGAGGTTCTTCATCGGGGAGATCCGGCCGACGAACACCAGGCGCAGCGGCCCGTCGTGGGCGACGGCCCGGGGCGCCGGCTGCTCCGGGATCGGGCACTCGTTGCCGTTCACCATGATCTGCGCCCATGGCATGTTCGCGCGGATCTGCTTCTCCTCCAGCCAACTGCACGCCTGCCAGCGCACGTCGAGGCGACGCAGGAGCGGGGCCCAGACCGCCAGGAAGAGCCGCTTCTTGCGCGTCTTGATGGCGAGCGCGCCGGGCGAGAGTTCGCCGCGCGGGGCCAGCATGATCGCGCGGACGCGCACCAGTCGCAGTGCCACCGCCAGGATCGGCAGCACCGAGAAGAGCGACCAGAGGCTGTTGACGTAGATCAGGTCGACTGGGCGGGTGCGGATGTGCCGCGCCAGTCGGACCCAGTGCCGCAGGGCGAATGGGCCGAGGTAGAAAACGGCGCAGCGGTCGTCGCGCCGCACCAGCCGCCCGGACAGGCCCGGGTAGGGTGTCGACGAGGAGAGGTCCCGGTCTCCGGTGACCAGGGTGACGTCGAGGTCATCCGGCAGGGTGTCGAGGATGAACCGCAGGGAGCGGATCGGCCCGCCGCCACGGAACCCCGGCTCGAACACGCGAGCGGTGGCGAGCACCCGGTACCCCGCGGTGGTCGTGGATGGCGCCGTCCCCCGCGGTGTCCGGCTGCCGTCGGGCAGACGCGTCCTTGCCAGCTCGTTCACCTTCGACTCACCTTCCAGACTGCTGTCCCGGCGTCGGCGCGCGGGCACACCGGCACCTGGACGCGCGAGGATTGACGGGAGCGCCAGCACGCACCCGTCACCAGCGGCACCGGTAACCGGTTCAGATGACGGAGAGCGGCAAGCGTTCTCCGTGGCCGAGGGAGCGCGGTTGACGACCGACGTAGTGATCGTAGGCACGGGTGGGATGGGCCGTGAGGTATATGGGGTTATTCGCCTCTTGAACACCATTTCGGACAATGCGCCGCCCTGGCGGGTGCTGGGCTTCGTCGACGACTACCCCACCGAGTCCAACGTCGAGTCGGTACACCGCCTCGGCGTTGCCTTCCTCGGCCCGACCCGGTGGCTGGCCGCACAACCGAGCAGCACCCACGTGGTGCTCGGTGTCGGTCATCCGAGGCTGCGGCGCGAGACCGACCAGACCATCGCCCGGTACGGCCTACCGGCAGCCACTGTGGTGCATCCGGCCGCCGAGATCGGCCCCGACTGCGTCCACCAGCAGGGGTTGTTCGCCGCCGGTGGTGCCCGGGTGACGACGAACGTGCTGGTGGGGCGCCACGTGCACCTCAATCAGAACTGCACGGTGGGGCACGACACCGTGCTCGGCGACTACGTCTCGGTCAACCCGCTCGCCGCGGTCTCCGGATACTGCCGACTGGAGGACGGCGTGCTGGTGGGCACCACGGCAGCGATCCTGCCGAAGCTGACGGTTGGCCGGGACGCCACCGTCGGCGCCGGCGCCTGCGTGACCCGCGATGTCGCCCCTGGCCTCGTGGTGACCGGTGTGCCGGCCCGGCCCGCAGCCCGGTCAGCGGCGGATGCCCGCCCAGTCGTGATGGCGGCGCACGGTCGACAGGATGAAGTCGACCACCCGGCGTGACGTGTCGGGGACCTGGTAGTCGAGCGGACAGGCGACCGAGCCGTCGGCCACCTGCGCCACCACCACCCGGATGGCCTCGACGACCCCGTCGGGCTCCAGGCCGGTCATCACGATCGCCCCGCTGTCCAGTGCCTCCGGACGCTCGATGGACTCCCGCAGGGTCACCGCGGGGAAGCCGAGAATCGCGGCCTCCTCGCTGACGGTGCCGCTGTCGGAGAGGGTGCATCGGGCATGTCGTTGCAGGGTCACGTAGTCGAAGAAGCCGAACGGCTCGTGGAAGGCCACGCCGTCGAGGTGCAGGCCGTCGCCCGCGAGCGCCTCCAGCCGTTTGCGGGTACGCGGATGCGTGGAGACCAGCAGCGGCAACCGCCACTCGTCGCGGACCACCCGCAGACATTCCAGCAGCCGACGGAGCCGGTCCGGGTGGTCGACGTTCTCCTGCCGGTGCGCGCTGACGACGAAGTAGCCGCCCGGTTCGAGTTCGAGTTGAGCCAGCACGGTGGACCGCTCGATCTGCGGCCGGTAGTGGTCGAGCACCTCGCGCATGGGTGAGCCGGTGTGCAGGATGCGGCGCGGGTGCAGCCCCTCAGCGAGCAGGTTGCGCCGGGCGTGCTCCGAGTAGACCAGGTTGAAGTCGGCGATGTGGTCGACCATGCACCTGTTGGTCTCCTCCGGCACGTTCAGATCGAAGCAGCGGTTGCCGGCCTCCATGTGGTACACCGGCACGTTCATCCGCCTGGCCATCAGCGCCGAGATCGCGCTGTTGGTGTCACCGAGCACCAGCAGCGCGTCCGGGCGCAGCTCGGCGATCGCCTTCTCCGTGCCGACCAGGACGGCGCCGAGGAGGCTGGCGAGCGATCGGGTGTCGGCCCGCAGGAGGAGATCCGGGGCTCGGACCCCCAACTCGCTGAAGAAGACGTCGGAGAGGGACGGGTCCCAGTTCTGCCCGGTGTGCACCAACGTGTGGTCCACGGTCCGGTCGAGTGCGTCGATCACCCGGGCCAGCCGGATGATCTCCGGCCTGGTCCCGACGACTGTCATCACGCGGGTCACTTGACGCCTCCTGGTGGCAGATGTGCGGGTGCGGCCCGCCGGGCGGGCCGTGGTGGGCGGAGCTGGGCAAGGCTCACGGGGTCCGCCCCTGCGGCGGCACCCGGTACGCCGGGTCCCGAATCACCCGCCACGCCTGGTCGAGGACGCTTATCGGATCCCTGCTCGCCCGCCAACGGCGGTAGGCGGCCCCCGCCTCGACCCGGGCCGCATGCCGCTGCTCGGGGGTGGCGGTCGCCACCTGTGTGACGAGGGCGCCCAACGCCGTCGCGGTCAGCTCGGTGAGGACCAGTCCGCCGCCGTCGCGCAGCACCGCCGTCCAGGGTGTCCGGTCGGAGCAGAGCACCGGGCAGCACGCGGACAGGCTCTCGGCGATGGCGTTGCCGTAGTTCTCCCCCCGGGTCGGCATGACGAACGCGTCGTAGCGGGCGAAGGTCGCGCGGACCTGGTCGGGTGGCAGCTCCCCCCGGTAGCTGACGGCGACCGAGTCGGGCAGCTCCGCCAGGTGCTCCCGGCAGCGTCGCCAGTACGCCTGGTCCTCCACCGGGCCGTAGATGTCCAGCCGCACCGGCACCGGCACGAGGGCGAGCGCGGCCAGCACGAGGTCGAGGTTCTTCATGGGGGAGATCCGCCCGATGAAGACCAGCCGCGCGTGATGGGTCGCGGGCATCGCGACAGGCGCCTGCTCCGGCTCGGGGCCCCTGCTGACCGCGACGACACCGATCCGTGCCCGGGGCAGCACCCGCCGGATGTCGTTGGCCTCGACCGGTGTGGTGGCGTGCCACAGCACCCGACGGTCGAGCAGCATCCACCGCCAGGCGGCCAGGAAGATCCGCTTACGGAGCCGGTGCACCCGCAGAGCGGCCGCGCCGAACTCGCCCCGGGGAGCGACCAGGACGCGGCCCACCCGCAGCAGACCGAGCCGGGCCGCGACCATGGGCAGGATGGAGAAGGTCGACCAGACGCTGTTGACGTAGAGCAGATCGAAGCGGCCGGCGCGCAGCGAGCGCCAGAGCGACCGCCAGTGCCCCGGCCGACGCACGCCGAGATAGAAGACGTTCGTCCGGCCGACCCGGGCCCAGCGACCGGAGAGCCCCGGATAGGGTTCGCGGCAACCGAGGTCGCGGTCACGGGTCAGCATGGACGTCTCAATGTCGTCACTGGCCAGGGCGAGCACTTCGGAAATGGACCGAACCGGCCCTCCGGCCCGCCAACCGGGAGCGAAATAGCCGGCAGTGACAAGGACGTGGAATTTGTTCTCGTCGACAGTCGCCGGTCTTTCTCGGGTGTCCGCCGCGGGGGTGGGGTCGCCGGCCATCCTCGCTCCTCGCTCGTGCCACAGGATCGATTCACCTAACGATCGGCTGCTCGATCCGTGACTGAGCCCTTTTCTCAACTGAGCTGCGTCAACTGGTCGCGCAGATGGGCCGCGAGGAATAAATTCCGCCAGTTACATGAAACCTCAGAAGTGCCGACCCCGAGAGCGATATAAGGATCCGGCGGGGAAAATTGGCCAGCAGGAGAGGGACTTCATGTCACGAGTGGCACTCATATCCGGCATCACCGGTCAGGACGGCAGTTACCTGTCGGAGTTCCTGCTCGACAAGGGATACACGGTGCACGGCATCAAACGGCGGTCGTCCTCTTTCAACACCGAGCGGATCGACCACGTCGACGTTCATCCGCGCAGCGGCGACGCCCGCCTCTTCCTCCACTACAGCGACCTGTCCGATCCGGCCTCGCTGACCGCGCTGATTCGGGACATCCGCCCGCACGAGATCTACAACCTGGGCGCGCAGAGCCATGTCCGGGTGTCCTTCGACATCCCCGGCTACACGGCGGACGTCACCGGGCTCGGTGCGCTGCGCATGATGGAGGCGGCCCGGTCCGCCGACGTCGGCTGCCGGTTCTACCAGGCGTCCTCGTCGGAGATGTTCGGCTCGACCCCGCCCCCGCAACGCGAGGAGACCCCGTTCCACCCGCGCAGCCCGTACGCGTGCGCCAAGGTGTACGCGTACTGGTCGGCGGTGAACTACCGCGAGTCCTGGAACATGTTCTGCGCCAACGGCATCCTGTTCAACCACGAGAGCCCGCGCCGGGGTGAGAACTTCGTGACCCGCAAGATCACCCGTGCGGTGGCCAGGATCGAGGCGGGCATTCAGGACAAGCTCTACCTGGGCAACCTGGACGCCGTCCGGGACTGGGGCTACGCGCCGGAGTACGTCGAGGCGATGTGGCTCGCCCTCCAGCAGGACACCCCTGACGACTACGTGGTCGCCACCGGCGAGGGCCACACCGTGCGCGAGTTCGTCGAGGCCGCGTTCGACCGGGTCGGGTTGGACTGGCAGCGGTACGTGGAACTGGACCCCGCCTACTTCCGCCCGGCCGAGGTCGATGCCCTCATCGGCGACTACTCGAAGGCTCGACGCACACTGGGGTGGGCGCCGAAGACGCTCTTCAGCGACCTGGTCCGGGTCATGGTCGACGCCGACCGGCAGCTCCTCGAGGACGAGCGGATGGGGCGACTGATCCGGGTGGACCGGTGAGGTTCGCGGTCGACGCCGCACCCATCCGTCCCGGTCACGCCGCGGGGCTCGAGGCCTTCACCTACGGACTGTTGACCGGAATGGCCGCCGACGACTCCTGCGACCTGCGGGTGAACGTCCTGCGTGGCACTCTGGCCCAGTGGCAGGGTCAGGTGCCCGACGCGCGGATCGCGTGGACCGAGGTGGCGCAGCCGCTCCGCTCCGACAACCCCACCGGCCAACTGCTGCGGCGCTGGACGCCGAGGGCGATGCGCAACTCCCGCACGGTTCGTACTGCCGTCAACGCGGTCCGGCAACGGTCCGTCGTGCGGCACGCCGACACCGACGTCACCCTGTTCCCGGTGCACGGCGCTCCGATCGGGGCGGGCACCTCGGTCGTCGTCCTGCACGACACCCGCCACCTGCGGGCCGACTTCCACGCCCCCGGCTATGCGGCGGTGATCCGGGAGAACGTGGCCCGCGCGGCGGCGATCGTGGTCACCTGGCCCCACCCGTACCGGGAGACCCTGCGCCTCTTCCCGGAGGCCGCGGAGCGGACCGTGCTCATTCCGACCCCGGCGTTCCAACCCGCGCCGGAGCGCGCGCACGCGCGGCCCGAACCGGGGCTGCTGGTCTACCCGTCGTCCACAGCGGAGCACAAGAACCACGCGACCCTGCTGGAGGCGATGGCGCTGCTGCCCCACTGCCGCCTGATCTGCCCGGGGCCGCTCGTCGAGCCCGAGGCGAGCCGGCTGCTCGCCCGCGCCGCACAACCCGACCTGCGCGGCCGGGTGTCCTTTCCCGGCTTCGTCAGCCTGGAGGAGCTGAACGCCATCTACGCCCGAGCGGACGCGGTGGTCGTACCGTCACTCTGGGAGGCGGCCAGCGGCGCGATGCTGGAGGCGTTCACCTGGGGTCTCCCGGTCGCCTGCGCCGACGTCGAGCCGTTGCGCGACCAGCTGGAGTTCAACGGCGCCGAGGCGGCCGTCTTCCGGGCGCGGGATCCGCGGTCCCTCGCCGACGCGGTGCGGCACCTGCTCGACGAGCGGGAGCGCTACGCGGCCGCCTCCCGGCGGGCGAACGACCGACTGTCCGGTCGCACCTGGGCGGCCACCGGCCGCGACTACCTGGACGTCCTCGGCTGGGCGGCGCGGGGCGGATCGGGTCCGGTGCCACGGTCCCCGTTCGTCGCGGAGGCCGCGAACGACGCCGTCGCCGGCAAGGGAGATGGATCATGAGTATCGCCGACGAGACCTATCCGGTGGCCCGACCGAGCCTCTCCACGTTGGAGGAGCGGTACGTGGTCGACGCGCTGAGGAGCGGGTGGATCTCCTCACAGGGCCCGTACCTGCGTGACTTCGAGGAGCGGTTCGCCAGTCGCTGCGCCGCCGACACCGCCCTGACGACCAGCAACGGCACTGTCGCGCTGCACCTGGTCCTCGCGGCGGCCGGCATCGGCCCGGGAGACGAGGTGATCGTCCCCGCGCTGACCTACGTGGCGACGGCAAACGCCGTCGCGTACTGCGGCGCGCGTGCCGTCTGTGTGGACGTCCTGCCGGAGAGCTGGTGTGTCGACCCGGCAGCGGTACGCGCCGCGATCGGTCCGCGTACCCGGGCGGTCATCGCCGTCGACCTGTACGGGCACCCGGCCGACTACACCGCCCTGCGCCAACTCTGCGACGGGCACGGTCTGCTCCTGGTCGCCGACGCGGCGGAGTCGTTCGGCGCCACTGTCGACGGGCGACCCACCGGCTCACTCGCCGACGTCACGACCTTCTCGTTCTTCGGCAACAAGGTGCTCACCTCCGGCGAGGGTGGCTGCGTGACCACCTCCGACGCGGCGCTGGCCGATCGGATGCGCCTGCTGCGCAACCAGGGCATGGACCCGCAACGGCGGTACTACTTCCCGGTGCTGGGCTACAACTACCGGATGACGAACCTGTGCGCGGCGCTGCTCTGCGCCCAACTGGAGCGGGCCGACGAGATCATCGCCTCCCGGGACCGGGTGATCGCCGGTTACGAGGAGCAGTTGGCCGACGAGCCGGCGCTGTCGGCGCAGCCGGTGGCCGCCGGAGTTCGTCGCGCGCCCTGGATGGCGGCCTTCCTCGTCGGGGCCGAGGGGGACGCGACGTCCCGGGACGCACTGGCCCGTGCGCTCGCCCGGCTCGGCGTGGAGACCCGCCCGTTCTTCGTGCCGATCCCGGACCTACCCGCACATCGTGATCCGGGCGCGAACTGTCCGGTGACCGAGGACCTGAGTCGGCGCGGCATCAACCTGCCCACGTACGCCGATCTGACCGAACCGGCGGTCAAGGCCGTGGTGGAGCGCGTCCGCGCCGCCCTGGCGACCATCGCTTGACCCGCCGCCGGACCCGCGCCGACCCCGTCGGCGCGGGTCGGGGGTCAGGGCGTGTGGACCGCCGGTGGGTGGTCCGCCGCGCGGTCCCGCAGTAGCAGGAGATAGCTGCCGCCCCAGGCGACCGCGCTGACCAGGGCCAGCACGACGAGCGCGCCGGCCGCTCCGGGCGCACCGAACAGGACCGCCCCGGCGACGACCGCCGGAACGCGGAGCCCGCCGAGCAGGATGCCGAGCAGGATCGCCCGCCGGCTCGCCTGCTCCACCCGCAACCCTGCGAAACCGATCGTGGCTGGCACCGCCAGCAGGCTCTCCAGCGCGAGCAGCACCAGCAGGCTCCGGGCGACGGTCCAGTTGGCGCCGAGCAGTTCCTTCCCCACCGCGTCCGGCAGCAGGGCGACCGCGACGGTCAACGGCAGGACGGCGGCGGCCACGAGCAGGGCGAGCCGGACAGCCGCCCGCGTCCGCACCGCGCGGGACTCGGCGCGGGTGCGGGCCAACTGCGGGAGGATCAGCGTGGCCGCCGTCGACAGCACCAGGTTGACCGGCCCCAGCAGCGTGCGCCCGGCGCTCAACGCGCCGACCACCGCCGTGCCGGCGACGAGCGCCACCGCGGTCAGCGCGAGCTGCGCCGACCCGGTGGTGAGCAGGAACTGTGCACCGAACCCCGCCGCGACGCGGGTCTCGGCTCGTCCCACGCGCCAGCCGGGCATCAGCGCGTAGCGGCGCCGGGCCGCGACGACCACACCGATCAAACCGCCGCCGACGGCCCACACCGCGAAGACGTACGGCGTGTCGATCAGCCGGAGCAGGCCGGCCAGTGCGGCGCACCCGGTGAGCGCCGCCCAGGCGATCTCCTGGGCCATCGCCGCCGAGGGAGCGCCGATGCCGACGGCGACCGCCTTGGTGTAGTCGTAGAGGACCAACCCGGGCAGGGCGAGGCCCGCGAACAGCAGGTAGAGCGAGCCGTACGCCGCGCCGGCCGCGCAGACCAGGCTGCCACCGACGAGCCCGAGCAGGATCGCCCGCCGGGCCGCCGACGCGACGACCCCGACCCCGGTGGCCAACACGGTGTCGGTCACCGTGCTCCGCACCAACCCGGAGCCGACGATGTAGAACGAGAAGGCCAGGGCGAACTGACCCAGCCCACTGACCGACTCCAGTCGGGTCACGGTGATCGCCAGCAGCAGGTTGCCGCCGCTGGAGAGCCCGCCGACGATGAGCGCGAGCAGAGCGCGGCGACCGGTGCGTGGACCGGTCGGGCCGCCGGCCCGGCCGACGGCCTGATCGCCGACCGCGTGCCTGCCGACCCCTACGGTCACCGGGTAGCGCCCGGTGCGGTGGGCAGCCGGCCGGTGTCCGAACGCGCCTCGGTTGCACCGGTCGCCCCGCCGGGGTCGAGGGCAGCCCCGGGCCAGGTCATTGCGCGCGCCCCCTTTGGCATGTGGTTGGTCGCTCCTGGCCCAACGAACCAACCGGCCGGGCGAAACGCCCTTGCGTACGGGGTCGTTGCGCGTAGGCCCGTGCCGGGCGCCCAAACTGTGATGAGCTGGGAACATGGAACGGTTCCGGCTCGGGCTGGTGCTCCATCCCACCCGGGACGTGTCCCCGGTGGTGGGCACGATCGCGGCCTGGGCCGCCGAGCACCACGCCGCCCTGGCGGTTCGCGAACAGGACCGGCACCGGGTGCCCGAGCCGGTCCGGGCGGTGCCGGAGGAGGAGCTGGCCCCCGGGTCGGACATGCTGGTCGCCATCGGCGGTGACGGCACGATGCTGGGCGCGCTGCGGATGGCCGTCCGCGACCCGAAGCCGGTGCTCGGCGTACACCTGGGCAAGCTGGGGTTCCTCGTGGAGGTCGAACCGCCCGATCTGCCGGCGGCGCTGGCCCGACTGCTGACCGGGGAGTACACCGTCGAGGCACACAGCTGCCTGGCCTGCACGGTGTGCGGGGACGATGTCGTCGCGTTCAACGACATCGCGCTGGTCCGCCATCCGGGGCAGGGTTTCGTCAGCGCGAACCTGAGCGTGGACGGGCAGCAGTACGGCTACTACCGCTGTGACGCGGTGGTCGTCTGCACCCCGACCGGATCGACCGCCTACAGCTACGCCGCCGGTGGACCGCTGATCTCGCCGGCGACGCGGGCCATGGTGGTGACGCCGAGCGCTCCGATGGCCGGCATCTCCCGGTCGGTGGTGCTCTCGCCGGAGGAGACCGTGCGGCTGGACCTTCGCCCCGGGTCCGGGCCGGTCGCCGTGGAGGTGGACGGGCGGGTGATCCGCGACGAGTCGACGACGGGCGCGGTGGAGGTGCACTACCGCCACGACGCCGGCCTGGTGGTCCGCCTCGATCCGCGCCGCCACCAGGAACGCAACCAGCTCAAGCTGGGACTGCTGGATCTGCCCCTGTTGCCGGAGCAGCTCCGCGAGCTGCTCCCCGAGAGCCTGCGTCGCCAGCTCGGCCGCCGCGAGGAGCCTCGCCGGTAACGGCACTCTCATCGAATTTCCCGACACTAAATCAGACAACCGGCCATAGAAACGTGAAAACCGGATTCGGGGGCGCATATTCCGCTAAGCAGTTAGGGGACGTGCGTGGCCCCCTGACCTGCCCTGGGTCACTGCCGGCCACGGACAGGACAGGGAGTCGTAGATGCCGCCGGAGATACAACGGGTTGAGCCAACGACATCAACAGCAACCGGCCGGGCCAGGGTGAGTCGTCGTCGGACCGCCATCTTCCTCGCCGCCGACGCCCTCGGCTGGGTCGGCGGGTTCACAGTCGCCGGCTGGGCGAGGTACGAGCTAGCTCTCACCGTCGATCAGGCGGTCAACGCGGTACTGCTCGGCGGCGGGGCCGCCGTGCTGCACGTCGGCGTCAGCGCACTGCGCCGTATTCGTTCCGGTCGTCAGCCCCTCGGCACCGTCGAGGAGGTTCGTGGCCTCGCCGGCACCACCGCCAGCACGGCGGCGATCGTCCTCGTCGCCCTTCTCACGCTGGGCGAGCGTCCGGTGCCGGCCAGCACCCCCGTGATCGGTGCCGCGCTGGCGCTGCTGCTGATGCTCAGCTGCCGTCTCCTGCACCGCCACCGGCGGGACCGTGCGATGCGACCGGACGCCCGCTCGGCGACCCCGGTGCTGCTCTTCGGTCTGGGCGAGGCCGGGCAGGGGCTGGTACGCGCGATGCTCAGCGACCCGAAGGGCCGCTACCTGCCCGTCGGAGCGCTCGACGACGACCCGGGTAAACACGACCTCCGCATCGCCGGTGTCCCGGTGCTGGGCAGCCGGCAGCACCTCGTCGACGTCATCCGCCGTACCGGCGCCACCACCGTGATCTTCGCCGTGGCCAACGCCGACGCCACGCTGATCCGCGAGGTACGGGAGGCGACCCTGCGCACCGGCGCGGCGTTCAAGGTCCTGCCGCCGGTCCGGGAGCTGGTGGATCACCGGATCACGGTCAGCGACGTGCGGGACGTCCAGATCAGCGATCTGCTCGGCCGACACCAGGTGGTCGGTGACCTGACCCTGGACGACAACGGGCTCACCGGTCGACGCGTTCTGGTCACCGGCGCCGGAGGTTCGATCGGCTCGGAGCTGTGCCGGCAGATCATGCGCGCCAACCCCGGTGAGCTGATGATGCTGGACCGGGACGAGTCGGCACTGCACAGCCTCCAGATGTCGCTCACCGGTCGCGCGCTGTTGGACGGTCCCGAACTCATCCTCGCCGACCTGCGGGACGACGAGGGTATCCGACGCATCATGCGCGAACGCCGCCCCGAGATCGTCTTCCACGCCGCCGCGCTGAAGCATCTGACCCTGCTGGAACGTCACCCGGGCGAGGCGGTCAAGACCAACGTCTGGGGGACGCTCACCGTCCTGGAGGCGTGCCGGGACGTCGCCCGCTTCGTCAACATCTCCACCGACAAGGCAGCCGACCCGATCAGCGTGCTCGGCTACTCGAAGCGCATCACCGAGATGCTGACCGCGCACGCGGCGGCGACCTACCCGGGCACCTTCCTGAGCGTCCGGTTCGGCAACGTCCTGAGCAGCCGGGGCTCGGTGGTGACCGCCTTCCAACGCCAGATCGAGGCGAGGCAGCCGCTGACCGTCACCGACCCCGACGTGACCCGGTACCTGATGACGGTGCAGGAGGCGGTGCACCTGGTCCTCCAGGCAGCCGCCATCGGCCGTGACGGGGAGGCCCTGGTGCTCGACATGGGCGAGCCGGTCCGGATCGACGACCTGGCCCGCCGCATGGCCGAGCAGGCGGCCAGCCCGGTCCCGATCGTCTACACCGGGCTACGCCCCGGGGAGAAGCTGCACGAGGACCTGCTCGGTCAGGGCGAGGCCGACCACCGACCGCTGCACCCGCTGATCTCGCACGTGACCGTTCCGGCCCTGGACCCCCTTGAGGTCAGTGGACTGGATCCGTTCGACGAACCCGCCAAGGTCGTCGACCAGCTCGCCCGGCTCTGCGGCATCCTGCACGGCCCGCTCCCGCAACGGCGCGGGGGCATACCGCTGGCCCGCTGACCTCGCTGAAACGGGGCCGACGCCTTCCGGCGTCGGCCCCGTTCGCATGTGGAGAAGAAGCCCGGCCGCTCAGCCGAGAACCTGCGTGACGAGGTCCTGTGCTTCCTGCTGGAGACGGCGGAGGTGCTCCGGACCCTGGAACGACTCGGCGTAGATCTTGTAGACGTCCTCGGTGCCGGACGGGCGGGCGGCGAACCAGCCGGACTCGGTGGTGACCTTGAGGCCGCCGATCGGCGCGCCGTTGCCGGGGGCTGTGGTCAGCGTCGCGGTGATCGGCTCGCCGGCGAGCTCGGTGGCGGTGACCTGCTCCGGGGAGAGCTTGCCGAGTACGGCCTTCTGCTCCCGGGTGGCCGGGGCGTCGATCCGGGCGTACGCGGGAGCGCCGAAGCGCTCGGCCAGCTCGGCCCAGTGCTCGCTCGGGCTGCGGCCGGTGGTGGCCTGGATCTCGGCGGCCAGCAGACAGAGCAGCAGGCCGTCCTTGTCGGTGGTCCAGGTCGAGCCGTCGCGGCGCAGGAACGACGCTCCGGCGCTCTCCTCGCCGCCGAACCCGACCGAGCCGTCCAACAGGCCGGGCACGAACCACTTGAAGCCGACCGGCACCTCCAGCAGCGGTCGACCCAGGTCGGCGGCGACCCGGTCGATCATCGACGAGGAGACCAGGGTCTTGCCCACCGCGGCGGCCGGCCCCCACTCGGTACGGGTACGGAACAGGTGACGGATCGCCACCGCCAGGTAGTGGTTGGGGTTCATCAGCCCGCCGTCCGGGGTGACGATGCCGTGCCGGTCGGCGTCGGCGTCGTTGCCGGTGGAGATCTGGTAGTCGGCACGGGCGGCGATCAGCGACGCCATCGCGTTCGGCGAGGAGCAGTCCATCCGGATCTTGCCGTCGCCGTCGAGGGTCATGAACCGCCAGGTCGGGTCGACAGTCGGGTTGACCACTGTCAGGTCCAGACGGTGCCGCTCGGCGATCTCACCCCAGTACGCCACGCTCGCCCCGCCCAGCGGGTCCGCGCCGATGCGGATCCCCGCATCGCGGATAGCGTCGATGTCGATCGCCGCCGGCAGGTCGTCGACGTAGTTGGCGAGGAAGTCGTACTCCCCGGTGGTGTCGGCGGCCCGGGCACGCGCGTAGGTGATCCGGCGGACCTCCTTGAGCCCGGCGGCGAGGATGGCGTTGGCCCGGTCCTGGATCCAGCGGGTCACGTCGGTGTCGGCCGGCCCGCCGTTCGTGGGGTTGTACTTGAAACCGCCGTCGTCGGGTGGGTTGTGTGACGGGGTGATGACGATGCCGTCGGCGAGCCCGCTGGTCCGCCCCCGGTTGTGGGTGAGGATCGCGTGCGACAGCGCCGGGGTCGGGGTGTAGCCGTCGCGGCTGTCCACCAGCACGGTGACCCCGTTGGCGGCGAGCACCTCCAGGGCGTCCACCGCTGCCGGCGCGGAGAGGGCGTGGGTGTCCCGGGCGAGGAAGAGCGGCCCGTCCAGCCCCTGCTCGCGTCGGTAGTCGCAGAGCGCCTGGGTGACCGCCAGGATGTGGTCGGAGTTGAACGCGTTGCGCAGGCTGGAGCCGCGGTGGCCGGAGGTGCCGAAGGAGACCTGCTGGGCCGGGTCCGCGGGGTCCGGATGCTCGGCGTAGTAGGCGGTCACCAGGCGCGGCACGTCGACCAGGTCGGCGGGCTCGGCGGGCTGGCCGGCACGGGGGTGGGTCACTGCGGGATCCTCCTCGGGGAGTGCCTGTCGGTCACGGCACGACCTTCTGGCCCTTGCCGATCACCACGATGCCGTTGTCGGAGACGGTGTAGCGCTGCCGGTCCTTCTCCAGGTCGACGCCGATCTCGACGCCCTCCGGGACGAACACGTTCTTGTCCAGGATGGCCCGCCGGACCACCGCGTGCCGGCCGATCTGCACACCCTCCATCAGCACCGAGCCCTCGACGTGCGCCCAGGAGTGCACCCGGACCTTCGGCGAGACGATCGAGTTCTCCACCAGCGAGCCGGAGATCACCACACCCGGGGAGACCATCGAGCCGACCGCTCGGCCGACCCGCTCACCCCACTGGTGGACGAACTTCGCGGGCGGCCACGGCGGCTGCTCGGTGTAGATCGGCCAGTCGAAGTTGTACATGTTGAAGACGGGGTGCACGTTGATCAGATCCATGTGCGCGTCGTAGAACGAGTCGAGCGTCCCCACGTCCCGCCAGTAGCCGCGGTCGCGGTCGGTGCTGCCCGGCACCTCGTTGTCGCGGAAGTCGTAGACGTTGGCCTCGCCGCGCTCGACGAGCATCGGGATGATGCTGCCGCCCATGTCGTGCTTGCTGGTCTTGTCTTCGGCGTCGCGCTCGACCGCCTCGCAGAGCGCCCGGGTGGTGAAGACGTAGTTGCCCATCGAGGCGTAGATCTCGTCCGGTGCGTCGGGCAGGCCGACCGCGTCGGTGGGCTTCTCGCGGAACGCCCGGATCTTCCGGCCGTCCTCGCCGACCTCGATGACGCCGAACTGGTCGGCGGTCGACAGCGGCTGGCGGATGCCGGCGACGGTCACGGCGGCGCCGGAGGCGATGTGGTCCTCCACCATCTGCCGCGGGTCCATCCGGTAGATGTGGTCGGCGCCGAAGACGATCACGTAGTCAGGCTGCTCGTCGTTGATCAGGTTGAAGCTCTGGTAGATGGCGTCGGCCGAGCCGGCGAACCACCACGGGCCACGCCGTTGCTGCGCGGGCACCGGGGTGACGTAGTTGCCGAGCAGCGTGGACATCCGCCAGGTCTTGGTGATGTGCCGGTCGAGGGAGTGGGACTTGTACTGGGTCAGCACGACGATCTTGAGATAGCCGGCGTTGGCCAGGTTGGAGAGGACGAAGTCGACCATGCGGTACATCCCGCCGAACGGGACGGCCGGCTTGGCCCGATCCGTGGTGAGTGGCATCAGGCGCTTGCCCTCCCCACCCGCCAGGACGATCGCGAGCACCTTGGCAGCCATGCCCCGACGCTATCCACCCGCGTCGCACTTCACCACTCGTACGGGGAGTCTTCTGCACTAGGGTGCGCACATGACCGACTCCTCCCCGGCCACCGGATCCCTGCGCGTCGATCTGCTCACCCGCGAGTACCCGCCGGAGGTCTACGGCGGCGCGGGCGTGCACGTCGAGTACCTGGCTCGGGAGTTGCGCCGCCTCACCGACGTACGCGTGCACTGCTTCGGTCTCCCGCGCACCGAGCCGGGCGTCACCGCGTACGCCGAACCGCCCGGCCTGACCGGCGCGAACGCCGCGCTGCGCACGATGGGCGTGGACCTGGAGATGGCCGCCGGCACGGCCGGCACCGACGTGGTGCACAGCCACACCTGGTACGCCAACCTGGCCGGTCACACCGCGAAGCTGCTGCACGGGGTGCCGCACGTGGTGACCGCGCACAGCCTGGAGCCGCTGCGGCCGTGGAAGGCCGAGCAGCTCGGCGGCGGTTACGCGCTCTCCTCCTGGATCGAGCGCACCGCGATGGAGGCCGCCGACGCGGTCATCGCGGTCAGCGGCGGGATGCGCACCGACGTGCTCACCGCGTACCCGCAGATCGACCCGGACCGGGTCCGGGTGGTCTACAACGGCATCGACACCATTCAGTACGCCCCGGACCAGGGCACCGACGTGCTCGACCGGCTCGGTGTCGACCCGTCCCGCCCCAGCGTGGTCTACGTGGGCAGGATCACCCGGCAGAAGGGCCTGCCGTACCTGCTGCGGGCCGCCCGAGAGTTGCCGGCCGACACCCAGCTCGTCCTGCTCGCCGGCGCGCCGGACACCGCCGAGATCGCCGCCGAGGTGGAGGAGCTGGTCGCCGAGCTGCGGGCCAACCGCTCCGGCGTGGTCTGGGTGGCCGAGATGCTGCCCAAGCCCGAGGTGATCCAGGTGCTCACGCACGCCACGGTCTTCGCCTGCCCGTCGATCTACGAGCCGATGGGCATCGTCAACCTGGAGGCGATGGCCTGCGAGACGGCCGTGGTGGCGACCGCGACCGGTGGCATTCCGGAGGTCGTGGCCGACGGCGAGACGGGTCTGCTGGTGCCGATCGAGCAGGTCACCGACGGGTCGGGTACGCCGTTGGAGCCGGAGAAGTTCGTCGCCGACCTGGCGACGGCGATCAACACGCTGCTCGCCGACCCGGCACGCACCACCCGGTTCGGCCAGGCCGGCCGCCGGCGCGCCGTGGAGCACTTCTCCTGGGACGCCATCGCCCGGCAGACGCTGGAGGTCTACCGCTCCGTCGGCGCGGCCTGAGGGGACGAACGCCATGCGGTACGACGAACTCGAAGCGGCGATCCTCCAGTTGGTCAGCGCGGCTGGCGAGGCCGATCTGCACGCCTTCGGCCTCGAAACCGTCACCCGGCTCGTCCGGAGCGACCTGCTCGACACCGCCGCGGACGACGAGTTGGACGAGGACGCGTGGGCGGCGCTGGCCAGCGCCCGCGAGAACGTCCGGACGGCCGGCGCGGCCGAGCTGCGTGCACAGCTGACCCGGATCGACGCGGGCATCCTCGCCGACGGCGACCTGGATCAGGGGCTCCTGATCGTCATCACCGCCCTCGAACACTGGACCACCTACCTGGAGGAGGACCGACGCGGGGAGCTCTACGAGCTGGCCATCCGCTCCGTCGAGGAGGTCGACTTCCAGGTTTCGGGCGATCTCGACGACTTCCTCGCGACCCCGGAGATGGCCGCCGAGTACGCCCGGATCCGGAGCCTGCTCAGCGGCGGCCCACGCCCGCCTCAGATCGCCGTTCCCGACGGGGACTTGAGCAACGACGCCGCCTCGGCGGAGTGACCACCGCGCCCGTCGCGAAGCGCGCTGGCCGCGATGCGGATGAGGTCGATGTTGACCCCCGCGGCACCACTCGGGTCGTGCACCTTCAGCTTCACGTCGAGGCTCACCGCTGTCTCACCCCAGCCCTGCGCCTCAAGGTTGAGGTGAGCCACCTTCTGCGACGCGAGATGCGGCAGGTATCCGAGCGGAGCCACCGCAACGGTGCCCGCAGCAGCGTTGCCGGTTGCCGCGTTGCCGGCCGCAGCGTTGCCGGTTGCCGCGTTGCCGGTTGGCGACAGGGCGTTGAGCTTGGACTGGCGCTTGGTGTTGGGATTCTCGACCAGGTTGCGGAAGTCTTCGGTGCCGCCCAGATTGACCTGGTAGGAGCTGACCAGGGTCAGGCCCCGCTCCTCGAGTAACCGCAGCAGCGCGTTGTGCAGCACCGAGGTGCCGAACTGGCTGGCCAGGTCATCGCCGAGTAGCGGCAGCCCGGCCGCTTCGAAGCGCGCCATCAGCTCGGGATCGCGGGCGACCGGGTCGGAGGTGGTGTTGACGAAGGCGACACCCGCTCGGAGGGCGGCCCCGGCGTACGCCCTGGCGGTCTCCGGTCGGCCACTCGGCGCCGAGTAGAGCAGCACCTCCGCCCCGGCCAGCGCCGCTGCCACCCGGTCGATTTCGGTCGCGTCGACAAGCCCCTTGGTGACGGCGACATCCGCGCTTGGCAGGTCGCAGTTGAGCCGGGGAAAGTTGTTGGGCGGCAGGAAGATCGCCTCGGTCACATCCCTGCCGATCTTCTCCGGGGACGTGGCGAAGGCCGCCACCACGTCGATGTCGCCCACCCCGAGTCCGTCGATCACGGGCTTGCGGATTCCGACCAGGCTGCCGCTGTGGCGGTAGAGGGCAAGCCCCTGCACCAGTGCCGACGTGTTGTTACCGACACCGACAACCGCGACCTTCACCCGTTCGATCATGGCGGCAGGCTACGTCACCTCCGGCTCGGTCATCAGCCCCGACAGGACCGGCAACGGCGCCGGATTCGACGTCGGCCGGCAACGCCGTCTCATCAGCGGTCCACTCCGACGCGTCCTGGTGCTGCGCGACCGCGGCTGCACGTTCCCCGGCTGTGACCGCCCGCCCCGCTGGTGCGACGCCCACCACATCCGGCACTGGGCCGACGGCGGTCCGACCTGCCTGGCGAACGCCGTGCTGCTCTGCGGCCACCACCACCGACACCTCCACCACGGCGACTGGGCCGTCCAACTCGGTGGCGACGGCCACCCCGAATTCGTGCCACCCGCCTGGCTCGACCCCGCACAGATCCCCCGCCGCAACCAGTACCACCGACGCAGATAGCGCCCCCCTGGCTTGAGTCGGGCGACGCCGAGGGTGGCGGCGAGCTGGGCCAGACCGGGCCAACTCGCCCTGGTTGACCTTTACCAACACCAGCGCGATGAGCGCGTACACCGACACCAGCAGCGCGTCCGTCGCTCCGGGGTGCGCTGCGTGCGCTTCGCGGGCGGAGTTGAGCAGGTCGGGCAGCAGGGCAAGCAGCACCGGGTACCTGGCATGCCAATAGCTCTGCTCCGCATGCTCCAGCCGGGCGCGCAGCTCCTCGACCAGGGGCGGGCGGGCCGAGCGACGAACACCGGCTGGGGCGCGGGGCCCCCGTCCGACCGTGGGCACTACAGGTGATCTCACCGCACCTGCACCACGAAGATCCGCGCAACTTCGGGGAAGTTGCTGCGTCCACGACGCCTTGAGGCAGCAACTTCCCCGAAAGTGAGCGGATCTTGTCGCGCGTTCCCAGGTGTGGGGCGGACCGGCAGGCTTGGCCGCGCGCGAACGGATCTCGCGCAGTAGGTTGGCGGGGTGACTGGACGGTTCCCGATCGAAGACGTCTCCCCCGTCGTCTCGTGCGGGCGGTACCCGGCCAAGGCGGTGGTCGACGAGCCTGTTCCGGTGTCGGCGCGCGCCTACCGGGAGGGGCACGACGCGCTGGGCTGCAACGTGGTGTGGGCAGGCCCGGACGGCGCGAGCCGGCCGTTCACCCGGATGCGCCCCGGCGAGCCCGGCCAGGACCGCTGGCACGCCACGATCGCACCGGACGCCGTCGGCTCGTGGACCTTCTCCGTCGAGGCGTTCCAGGACCCGTACCTGACCTGGCAGAACGCGGTGACCAAGAAGATCGCCGCCGGGCAGGGGCCGGAGGACCTGGCCAACGACCTGGCCGAGGGCGCGCGAGTGCTCGCCGCCGCCCGGGGCCTCGTTCCGGCCGCCGACCGTCCCCGGGTCGCCGACGCGCTCACCGCGCTCGTCGACACCGACAGGCCGTTGGCGCAGCGGGTCGACAGGGCGCTGGCCCTGGCCGACCTGCTCTGGGAGCACCCGGTACGCGAGCTGGTCACCGCCGGTGACACGTACTCGATCTGGGTTGACCGCAAGCGGGCGCTCTACTCGGCCTGGTACGAGTTCTTCCCCCGCTCCGAAGGGGCGGCGGGCGGCCGGTCCGGCACCTTCGCGACGGCCACCGAGCGGCTGCCGGGTGTGGCCGCGATGGGCTTCGACGTGCTCTACCTGCCGCCGATCCACCCGATCGGCCGGGTCAACCGCAAGGGCCCCAACAACGCGCTCACCGCCGGGCCGACCGACGTGGGCTCGCCGTGGGCGATCGGCGCCGCCGAGGGCGGCCACGACACGATCCACCCCGACCTGGGTACGCCGGCAGACTTCCGGGCCTTCATCCAGGCGGCGGCGGCACAGGGCCTGGAAGTGGCGATGGACCTGGCGTTGCAGTGCGCGCCGGACCACCCGTGGGTCACCGAGCACCCGGAGTGGTTCACCACCCGGGCCGACGGCAGCATCGCGTACGCGGAGAACCCGCCGAAGAAGTACCAGGACATCTACCCGGTCAACTTCGACAACGATCCGGAGGGCATCCGGGCCGAGGTGCTGCGGGTGGTGCTGCACTGGGTCGGCGAGGGCATTCGGATCTTCCGGGTGGACAACCCGCACACCAAGCCGTTCGACTTCTGGCACTGGCTGATCGCCGAGGTGAAGGCGGTCGACCCGGACGTGCTGTTCCTGGCCGAGGCGTTCACCCGGCCGGCCATCATGCACGGCCTCGGCAAGATCGGCTTTACGCAGTCGTACACCTATTTCACCTGGCGCACGACGGCCGCCGAGATGCGGGCGTACTGCGAGGAGTTGATCGAGGCGGCCGACTACATGCGGCCGAACTTCTGGCCGAACACGCCGGACATCCTGCACGAGTCGTTGCAGCACGGCGGTCCGCCGATGTTCAAGATCCGGGCGGTGCTGGCCGCGCTGCTCTCCCCCTCCTGGGGTCTGTACGCCGGTTACGAGCTGTTCGAGCACGTGGCCCGGCCGGGCGCGGAGGAGTACCTGGACAACGAGAAGTACGAGCTGCGTCCCCGGGACTGGGCCGGCGCCGAGGCGCAGGGCCGCTCGCTGGCACCGTTCCTGGCCACCCTCAACCGGGTACGCCACGACAACCCGGCCCTGCACCAGCTCCGCAACCTGCGGTTCCACGAGATCGACAACCCGGCGCTGCTCTGCTGGTCCAAGCACGACCCGGAGACCGGCAACACGGTCATCGTGGTCTGCTCGTTCGACCCGCGCGTGGTGCAGTGGGGCAACACCACCCTGGACATGCCGGCGCTCGGCTTCGACTGGCACGAACGGTTCACGGTGCACGACGAGCTGACCGGCACCAGTTACGACTGGGGTCAGCGCAACGCGGTACGGCTCGACCCGTACCTGCAACCCGCGCACGTGTTGACCGTGCGCCGCCCGACCCCGCCGAGCGTGCCGGAGCCGGCCGGGGCCGAGCCGGCGGACCTCACCGTCGCCGAGGTGCCGGACGACCTCTCCGGCGGCACCGCGCCGACGACCCCGGCCACGACGGCTGCGGCCGCGACGACGCCGGCCACGACGACCCCGGCCACTGTGGCGTCCCGGCTGGCCGCCGCTCGTTCGGCCGCCGCCCGCTCGTCCCGCTCCGCGCCTACCGCTCCCGCCCCGAAGGACGCCCGATGGACCAGCTGATCTCCGGCGCGACGCACGACCCGCACGCGCTGCTCGGCGCGCACCCCGCCGACGGCTCGACGACGATCCGCACGATGCGCCGGGGCGCCGGCGACGTCGCGCTGCTCGTCGGCGACGAGCGGCACCCGATGAAGCGGGTGCACGACGTGGGCGTCTTCGAGGCACAGGTCGACGGCACAGTGCTGGACTACCGGGTGGAGGTCGACGGCACCGCCCACGACGACCCGTACCGCTACCCGCCGACCCTCGGTGAGCTGGACCTGCACCTGATCCGCGAGGGCCGGCACGAGCGACTGTGGGAGGCGCTCGGCGCCCGGGTCTTCGACGAGGGCGTGGCGTTCAGCGTCTGGGCGCCCAACGCCCGTGGGGTGCGGGTGATCGGCGACTTCACCGGCTGGGGCCCCGACGACGGCTGGCCGATGCGGTCGCTCGGTTCCAGCGGGGTGTGGGAGCTGTTCGTGCCCAACGCCCGGGTCGGGGCGCGCTACAAGTACCGGGTGCTGGGCGCCGACGGGCAGTGGCGGGACAAGGCCGACCCCCTGGCCGCGTACGCCGAGGTGCCGCCGGCCACCGCCTCGGTCGTGCACCACTCGACGTACCGGTGGAACGACGCGGACTGGCTGGCCCGCAGGGCCGAACGGCAGCCGCACCAGGAGCCGATGAGCGTCTACGAGGTGCACCTCGGCTCGTGGCGGCCCGGCCTGAGCTACCGCGAGCTGGCCGAGCAGCTCACCGCGTACGTCACCGAGTTGGGCTTCACGCACGTGGAGTTTTTGCCGGTGATGGAGCACCCGTTCGGCGGCTCCTGGGGCTACCAGGTGACCGGCTACTACGCGCCGACCTCCCGGTTCGGCGACCCGGACGAGTTCCGCCACCTCGTCGACCGGCTGCACGCCGCTGGCATCGGCGTACTCCTGGACTGGGTGCCCGCGCACTTCCCCAAGGACGAGTGGGCCCTGGCCCGGTTCGACGGCACCCCGCTCTACGAGCACCCCGACCCGCGCCGCGGCGAGCACCCCGACTGGGGCACGTACGTCTTCGACTTCGGCCGCAACGAGGTACGCAACTTCCTGGTCGCCAACGCCCTCTACTGGTGCGACCAGTTCCACGTCGACGGGCTGCGGGTCGACGCGGTCGCCTCGATGCTCTACCTGGACTACTCCCGCAACCACGGCGAGTGGGCCCCGAACAAGTACGGCGGCCGGGAGAACCTGGAGGCCATCGCGCTCATGCAGGAGGTGAACGCGACCGTCTACAAGCACCACGCCGGCGTCGTCATGATCGCCGAGGAGTCCACCGCCTGGCCGGGGGTCACCCGCCCCACCGCGGACGGCGGGCTGGGCTTCGGCTTCAAGTGGAACATGGGCTGGATGCACGACACCCTGCTCTACACCTCGAAGGACCCGATCTACCGCCAGCACCACCACCACCAGCTCACCTTCTCCCTGGCGTACGCCTGGAGCGAGAACTACGTGCTGCCGATCAGCCACGACGAGGTGGTGCACGGCAAGGGCTCACTGGCCGGCAAGATGCCCGGCGACACCTGGCAGCGGCTGGCGAACGTGCGGGTGCTGCTGGCGTACATGTGGGCGCACCCCGGCAAGCAACTGCTCTTCATGGGCTCCGAACTGGCCGACGACCGGGAGTGGAGCGAGGAGCGCGGCCTCGACTGGTACCTGCTGCACGACCCGGCCCGCGCCGGTGTGCAGCGGCTCGTCGGCGACCTCAACCGGGTCTACCGGGACACCCCGGCGCTCTGGGCACAGGACACCGAGCCGGCGGGCTTCCGCTGGATCGCCGGCGACGACGTCGCCAACAACACCGTGTCGTTCGTCCGGATCGCCCCGGACGGCTCGACGCTCGTGTGCGTGGCGAACTTCTCCGCCCAGCCGCTGCACGACTACCGGATCGGGTTGCCGGCCGGCGGCACGTGGACCGAGGTGCTCAACACCGACGCGCACCACTACGGCGGGTCCGGGGTGGGCAACCTGGGCGCGGTGCACGCCGAGGACGTGCCGTGGCACGGGATGGTCGCCTCGGCGGCCCTCCAGATCCCCCCGCTGGGCGCCGTCTGGCTCCGCCGAGGCTGACGCCCGGCCGGGCGGTCAGACCAGGCCGGCGTCGCGCATCAGCTGCCACAGACCAGCGCCGTCCGGGGCGGACAGCCACTTCTGCCCCACCGGCCCCGACGACGGGCGACCGGCCGGGGCGGGCAGGGTGCCGGCCAGCACCGACTGGGTCGGGGAGAGCCGGCGGATCGCCACCCCGGCGACGTTCTCCGGGTGGGCGGCGGCGAACTCCCGGTAGATCTCCTGGTCGTGCTGGCCGTCGTCGCCGACGAGCAGCCAGCGCACGTCGGGGAACTCCCGGGCCAGCCGGGCCAACGTGACCCGCTTGTGTTCCATGCCGCTGCGGAACCAGCGGTCGGCGGTCGGGCCCCAGTCGGTGAGCAGCAGCGGCCCAGCCGGGTAGAGGTGCCGGGACAGGAAGCGGGTCAGCGTGGGCGCCACGTTCCACGCCCCGGTGGAGAGGTAGAAGACAGGTGCGCCGGGGTGCGCGGTGACCAGCCGCTCGTAGAGCACCGCCATGCCGGGCACGGCCGCGCGGGCGTGCTCGTCGAGCACGAACGTGTTCCAGGCGGCGAGCAGCGGCCGGGGCAGCGCGGTCACCATCACCGTGTCGTCGATGTCGGAGATGATGCCGAACTTGACCTCCGGGTCGAGGATGCGCACCGGGGCGTCCACCGGCTCGGCGTCCGGGACACTGAGCCGGACCGTACCCCAACCGGGCGGCAGGTCCGCCTCGACCAGGGTGTCGACGAAGCCGCTGCGGTCGGCCCGCGTCTCGTGGCACACCCCGCCGGCCTCGATGGTCACTGTGACGTGCTTGGCGGGCAACGTGGTGAAGCTGCGCCAGCCACGGACCTTGTCCAACCGACCCCGCTGGCGGGTGTCCGGACGGCCCAGCAGCACCCGGCACATCACCCGCACCCAACCCGGCGCGCCGTAGCCGGTGTACGCGACGATGTTGACCCGCCAGCCTGTGCGCCGCAGCCGACGCTCGACGAGCTGGTGCACGGCGTCCTCGATCCGCGCAGCCCGGTGCAGGTTCGGAACGGCCAGCTGGCCGGCGGGAGTGGGTGGCACGCGCCAACCCTGCCACACGTCGACAGCCACGGCCACGCGAGCCGACCCCGGCTGCGCCGATCCACCTCGGCGGCCCTGCCGAACGTGAAACACTCCGGTCGGGACGACGACGGGGGCGTTGGTCGTGTCGCATCCAGAGCAGCACCGCGGGCGATGGCGCCCGCGACTCGACCGGCCGGCGCTCGTCGCGCTGCTGTTCGGGCTCGCCGGTGTCGTCTACCGGCTGGTCCTGACGCTGTTCACGGTGCCGGTGTCGAACAGCGACGAGGCGACCTTCGGGCTCGCCGCGCTGCACATCGGGCAGGGTCGGGAACACCCGGTCTTCCTCTACGGCCAGCACTACATGGGGGTGTTGGAGTCGTACCTGGCCGCTCCCCTGGTGGCGGTGGCCGGGCCGAGCTGGCCGGTGCTGCGCCTGCCGATGCTCGCGCTGTACGCGGTCTTCCTCTACCTGATCCACCGGCTGACCCGCCGGCTCTGCACACCGTGGTTCGCCGCCTTCGTGGTCGGTCTGCTCGCGCTCGGGCCGGAGCGGGTGGTGCGCGACCAACTCACAGTCGTCGGCGGGCGGCCGGAGGTGAAGCCGGCGGTGCTGCTGATGCTGCTGATCACCGTGGGGCTGGCCGCCAGCACGGTCCACCGCCGACGGCTCGCGATCGGCCTGTTCGGGCTGCTCGTCGGGCTGGCCGTCTGGTCGGACTGGCTGATCCTGCCGTACCTCGCGGTGGCCGGGCTGGCCCTGGTGTGGGCGGCGCGGCGGGAACTGCTCGGCTGGTCCGGTCTGCTGGTGGTGGCGGGGGTGGTCGTCGGCGGGGCCCCGATGATCGTCGACAACCTGCGGGCCGGGCCCGGTGAGGACTCGCTGTCGGTGTTCCGGGAGGTCAGCACCAAGGCCGGGCCGCTGCCGCCGTGGTCCGACCGGATCCGGGGCGGCCTGCTGGAGGGGGTGCCACTGGCGCACGGGCTCTGCCCGGTGGACGGCTGCGGACGCTGGCAACAGTGGTTCGGCGTGCTGTACCCGGTCCTGCTGGTGGCCGGCGCGGCACTCGCGGTGCTCGCGTACCGTCGCGCGGCCGGGGCGCCGCGCGGGGAGCGGGTCGGGCCGGTCGTGCAGCTCGCGCTGATCGCCGGCGCGGCGTTGACACTGCTGTCGTACGTGCGCAGCCCGCTCGCCGCGACCAGCCCGCTGGACAACGCCCGCTACCTGTCGGTGCTGCAACTGTCGCTGCCGGCGGTGCTCTGGCCGCTCTGGGTGGCGGCACTGACCGCCTGGCGGGGCACCAGCAGCGTGCTGGGGCGGTTCACCGGCGCGCTGTCCGCCGCCGTGCTGGCCGCGCTGACCGTGGCCATGCTGGTGATCACCGTGCTCTTCGCGGCCACCGGCACCGCGGCGTCGCGGACCGAGGAGCGTCAGGCCCGGGAGCTGGCCGCCGCGCTGCGCGCCGACGGACCCCACGAGGTGTACGGAGACTACTGGACCTGCAACCGGTTGATCTTCAACACCGACGAGTCGGTGGTCTGCGGGGTGCTCGACGGGGACCTGTCCCCGGGGCAGAACCGCTACCGGCCGTACTGGCGGCAGGTGGGGCGGGCCGAGCGGCCGGGCTACGTCGTGGAGATCGACTCGCCGATGGACCGACGGCTGCGCGGGCTGCTCGCCGACCGGGCGGACGCCGCGCCGGTACGGGAGGTCGGCGGCTATCGCGTGTACCACCCGGACACCCCGGTGCGGCCCTGGCGGTAACGGCGGGTCGTACGCTGGCCGGGCCGGCGCGTGGGGCGCCGCCGTTTCACCCGTCGAGGAGACCGATGCTCATCCTGCTGCCGCCCTCGGAGGGGAAAGCCGACGCCGGCACCGGACGCCGCTGGGCCCCGGACCGGCTCTCGCTGACCGAGCTGAACCCGGCCCGCGAGCGGGTGTTGGACGCCCTGGTGGCGCTGTGCGCCGGGCCGGACGAGGAGGCCGCACGGGCGGCGCTCGGCCTCAGCGAGGGCCAGCGGGGCGAGCTGCGACGCAACGCCCGACTGCGGGAGGCGGCCACCGCGCCGGCCGAACGGCTCTACACCGGGGTGCTCTACGAGGCGCTGGACCTGGCCTCGTTGCCGGCCACGGCGCAACGGGCGGCCCGCCGGTCGATCCTGATCAGCTCCGGGCTGTGGGGCGCGGTCCGGCTGGCCGACCGGATCCCGCCGTACCGCTGCCCGATCGGCGCTCGCCTGCCCGACGTCGGGGCGTTGTCCGCGTACTGGCGTCAGGAGCTGACGCCGGTGGTGGACGCCGCCGCCGGGCGCGGCCCCGTGCTGGACCTGCGCTCCGGCGCGTACGCCGCCACCTGGACGCCGCGCGGTGAGCTGGCCGAGCGGACCGTCACCGTGCGGGTGCTGCACGAGCGGGAGGTAAACGGCGTACCGGTCCGGTCGGTGGTCAGCCACTTCAACAAGGCGACCAAGGGGCGGCTGGTCCGGGACCTGCTCGTCGCCGGCGCCCGGCCGCGCACCGCCGCGGAGCTGGTGGGCACCCTGCGGGAGTTGAAGCACACGGTGCTGGAGCAGGCCACCGCCACGGGCCGGGTGCGGCAGGTGGATCTGGTGGTCACCGACCTGTAGCGGCACGGCAGCCGCAAGATTTGCTCAAGGCTGGGCCGGAGGAGTTCCGTAACGGCGTGCCAGGGGCCACGGTAGGGCAACCCAGACTCCGACAAGGGAGCCTCCGTTGACCCGCGAACCCGCCCTGCTCGACCGGCCTCACTCCCCGACGCCCCCATCCCCGCTGGGCTGGTTGACACTCGGCGACGCGTTCGAGGCTGCCTGCCTGCTGCGTTGCACACCCCCGCCGACCGCCGCCCGGCCGAGCGCGGTACGCGCCGAGCACACGCCGGGGGTGGAGTTCAACCGGGAGGACGCCGCGCAGCGGATGCGGCAACTGCTCGCCCGGCTGGACATCCCGGTCACCCACGAGGTGGCCGTCGGTGGCCTGCGCCGCCGCTACGAGCTGCACCGGCTGTGGGTGCCCCGGGAGCACCGGGACGCGTACACCCGGATGTTGGACGCGGGCTGGCGGCAGGGGCGGCGTGAACTGCTCGGCGGGCCGCTGCCCGGCGCCTCGCCGGCTCGCCGGCGGTTGGTGACCCGGCTGGCGGAGGCGGCCTGGCGCTCGGCGCTGCTGGCTGCCGGCCGGCACGTCCGCCGGCACATCCTGGGTGTCCGGCTCACCGACCGGGAGCTGGCCGCGGTGCTGATTCGGGGCGCGACCGTGCTGGACGTGCCGGCGCGGCTCCGCCCGGGCACCGGCTGCTTCCTGGTCAGTGTTGCCGACGGCCCGGACCGGCAGCGGATCCTGCGCAGCGCGGCGTTGGAGCCGGCGCGCGGCCCGATGGCCCCACCCGGGACGACGTCGGCGCGCGGGGTCACCCCGGCGTCGGCGCGGGGTGCGGTAGTGGCCCCGGTGGGTCGCGCGGTCTGCTGATCGGGCTCCGATCGGCCGGGACGTCGGCGACCGGGCTTGCGCGCACCGGCCCGACGGCGCACAGTGCACCGCGTGAGTCGTACCTCGTCCAGCCGTGCCCGCCTGGCCGCCCTGTCGACGGTGCTGCTGATCGCGAACCTGGCCGTCGCCGGCTGCCGGGACGCCCCGACCGAGCCCACCTCGATCCGGATCGCCACCGGCAGCCCCACCGCTGTCTACTACGCGTTCGGGCAGTCCCTGGCGGCCATCCTCAACCGGGAACTCCCCGACGTACGCGCCAGCGTGGTGGTCACCGCCGCCTCGGCGGAGAACGTCCAGCTGGTCGGCTCCGGCGGGGCCGAGCTGGGCTTCACCCAGGCCGACGTGCTGCCCGCCAGCACGGCCGGAAGCCCCACCGTCGACGCCGTCGCCCGGGTGTACGACGACCAACTGCACCTGGTCACCACGAGCGGCGGCCCGGTCCGCACGGTCGCCGACCTGCGCGGCCGGCGGGTCTCGGTCGGCGCTCCCGGCTCGGGCACCGAGATCACCGCGATCCGGCTGTTGGAGGTGGCCCGCCTCGGTGGCGACGAGGTGCGCCGCGAACGGCTCGGTCTGGACGACTCGGTGACGGCGCTGCGCTCCGGGCGGATCGACGCGTTCTTCTTCTCCGGCGGGTTGCCGGTCCGGGGAATCGAGGAGTTGGCCGACTCCAGCGCCATCCGGATAGTGGACCTCAGCGAGTGGACCGAGCCGCTGCGCTCGCGCTACGGCCAGGTCTACGTCTCCCGGGACATCCCCCGGTCGGTGTACGGGGTGGACGCGGTGACCACGGTGGCCGACCCGAACTACCTGATCGTCCGGGCCGACCTGCCGGAGCCGTTGGTTCACGAGGTGACCCGGCTGCTGATGGAACGCCGGGCCGAGCTGGCCGCCGCCCACCCGGCGGCGGGTCGGATGAGCCCCCGCTCGGCGATCGTCACCGCGCCGCTGTCGCTGCACCCGGGGGCCGCCGCCTGGTACCGCGCCACCAAACCGTGACGGCCGGGCCTCACCGCGCCGGGGAGGGCCGCAGGTCGGCGGCCGGTTCCTCCTCCGCCGGCTCCACCGCCACGGCTGGCGTCGGGAACCACAGGGCGGCGATCAGCCCCCGCGACTCCCCCGGCCGCATGGTGAGCCGCCCGTCCGACGCGTCGACGAGCACGGCGGCGATGGTCAGGCCGAGCCCCGCGCCGTCCACGTTCTGCGCGTCCGGGGCACGCCAGAACCGCTCGGTCGCCTGGCCGAGCTGACTCTCGGTCATGCCGGGGCCGGAGTCGCGAACCTCCAGCGCCACCCCGCCGTCGCGGCGGGCCACCGTCACCGTCACCGCCCCGCCCGCCCCGCTGAACTTCACCGCGTTGTCGATGAGCGCGTCCAGCGCCTGGTCGACGGCCGTCGGCACGGTCTGCGCGTACGCCGGGGCGTCGGTGGTGGCCAGCCGCAACGCGACCGACCGGTGCCGGGCCAGCGGCGCCCACGCGGCCACCCGGGAGGCGGCCACCGCGGCGGCATCCACTGTGACGCGCTCGTTCTCCTCCCGTTCGGCCCGGGCGAGGGTGAGCAGCGCGTCGAGCACCAGGGCGAGACGGTCGGTCTCCTCCAGGGCCAGCCGGTGCTCGGACCGGCCGTCCGGGTCGGTGAGGCTGGGCCCCAACTCCTCCACCCGCAGCCGCAGCGCGGTGAGCGGGTTGCGCAGTTGGTGGCTGGCGTGCGCGACGAAGGCGCGCTGCCGGTCCATCACGTCGGAGACCACGTCAGCCATGTGGTTGAAGCTGGCCGCGAGGCGGCGCAGCTCCGGCGGCCCCAGCCGGTGCTGCACACGGGCGCCCCGGTCGCCCTCGGCGATCTCGTGGGTGACCGCGTCCAGCTCGGTGACCGGGCGCAGCACCCAACCGGCCAGCCCGAACGCGGTGAGCACGCAGGCCAGCACGGCGAGCAGACCGGCCAGGGCGAGCAGCAGCCACCACGCGACGACGGCTCGGCGGATCGGGCCGGCCGGGGTCACGATCACCACCGCGCCGAGCACCTCGCCGCCGTCGTTGATCGGCACCGCCACCACCACCGGGTCGGACGTCCAGGGCCAGACCGATTCGGGGGCGCTGGTCTGCTGCCCGGACAGCGCGACGTCCAACACCGTCGCGGTACCCGGGCTGGGCTCCCACCTCGGCGACGAGACCGGGATGTTCCGATCCCGGTCGACGATCGCGGCGCCTATCGCGTACAGGTCGTCGTAGCTGGTCAACTCCGACTCGATCGGGCCGGGCCCGCCGTCGCGCAACGCCGGCCCGGCCAGCGAGGCGAACCGGGTGGCGTCGGCCAGCCGGTCGGCGCGGACCCGCTCGGTCTCACGGCTGGCCATGGTGGCGGCCAGTGGGGTCTCCAACGCGATGAGGACGAGGACCATCAGCAGCAGATAGCTGATCACCAGGCGACGGCGCACGTCAGCTCCTCACGCGTCGCGCAGCCGGTAGCCGACGCCGCGCACGGTCTCCACCAGGCGGGCGTCGCCGAGCTTGCCGCGCAGCGACCCGACATGCACCTCGACCGTGTGCCGGTCGGCCCAGGTGGTGCCCCAGGCGTCGAGCAGGATCCGATCGCGGGGCACCGCCACCCCGGGCTGGCGGGCCAGCGAGAGGAGCACGTCGAACTCCTTGCGGGTCAACGTGACGGCACGGCCTTCCACTGTCACCGTCCGCGCCGCCACGTCGATGCGTACCGGCCCGGCCTCGATGAGGTGCCGCTCAGGCGCGGCGTTCGCGGCGCGGCGCAGCACCGCCTCGATCCGGGCCTGCAACTCCACCATCGAGAACGGCTTGACCACGTAGTCGTCCGCGCCGAGGCGCAGACCCAGCACCCGGTCACGTTCCTCACCCCTGGCGGTCACCGCGATGATGCCGAGCTGGCTGCTGCGCCGACGCAGCTCCCGGCACAGGTCGGTGCCGTCGCCGTCGGGCAGGGTCAGGTCGAGCAGCACAAGGTCGCAGGGGGCGGCGGAGAGCGCTGCGGCGACGGTGGCCGCGTGCTCAACCTCGTACCCCCGGCGGGTGAGGGCGGAGGACAGCGCAGCGGCCACCCGGCGGTCGTCCTCCACCAGCAGGATCCGCACCCGTGCCCCCGTCCGTCGCAGCGCTGTTCTGCGAATGGTGGCAGAAGCGCGCGCGGACCGGGAGTCCGCCCGCCCGCGCCGGGCGGGCTACCGGCCGCTACAGGCCGAAGACGTCGTCGGCGGTGGCGTCCCGGACGCCGTCGGTGAACCCGCGGAAACCCGGGTCCTCGTGGCTGGCCGGCACGCTTGTGACGTTGACCCCGCTGGCCTGGGTGACCGCGTCGACCAGGGGCGGATAGTCGATCTCGGCATCCTGGAAGGCGTCGTCGTCCGCCTCGGCCAGGTTGATCACGTGCTGTACGTCGTCCGACGGCGTGTCCGGGTCCTCGGCCCACTCGCCGCCGGCCCGGTAGCACTCGTCGTACAGCGCGCGCTGGCTGTCGGTCCAGTCATCGTCGTAGCTCTGCATCGCCCATCCCTCCGCGGCCCTTGACCTGAGCATGCCCGGCGGGGGGCGACGGGCGCGGCGGTACCGGGGAAACCGGGCGGGCGCGCCGACGGCGGCCCCGTACGCTGCTCTGGTGATCTACAAACTGCTGTCGAACGCCGAATGGGACGACGCCGTCGCCGCCGGCGCCTTCGCCGGCTCCGCCGTGGACCGGCAGGACGGCTTCATCCACCTCTCCGGTGGCGACCAGGTGGTGGAGACGGCGCGGCGGTACTTCACCGGGACGACCGGGTTGACCCTGCTCAGTGTCGAGGAGGAGCGACTGGGTGACGCGCTGCGGTGGGAGCCGTCACGCGGCGGGCAGCTCTTTCCGCACGTGTACGGCCCGCTGCCGGTCGCGGCGGTGGTGGCGGCGCGGGCGTTGCCGGCGGACCTCCCGGCCGCCGACGCGGTCGCCGCCCTGCTGGGCTGACCCGGTGGCCGCTCTGCCGGGCTGACCCGGTCGCCGCTTCGCTGGGCTGACCCGGTCGCCGCTTCGCTGGGCTGACACGGACGCGCCCGACCCGACAGTGTCGGGCCGGGCGCGATGCCGTGGAGACGGAGCTCAGTGGCAGAGCCGCTCGATCTCCTGCTGGAACCGGTCCATCGGGTTCGCCTCGGCGGGGCCGAGCAGGTAGGTCTTCAGCTCCCGGCGGGCCTCGGTCATCGGGTCGTCACCGGCCCGGGTGACCGTCACGATCTTCTCCAGCTCGCCGCAGTCCTTGGAGAGCAGGTACGCGGCCCGAGCCGTCGGGTACTCGCGGCGGAAGTCGTCCTCCGACAGGCCTGCCGGGTTGGCCACCACGTACGGCCGCTGACTCTGCACGAAGTCGGACACCACACTGGACACATCGCTGATCAGCAGGTCGGTCTGGTTGAAGCAGTCGAACAGCCCCGGCGTACGGCCGGTGACCACCAGGTGCGCGGTCCCGTCCAGCGAGGACGCGTCCGGATTGCCGCCGGCAGCGCGGATCGCCGCGACCACCCGCTCGTGCACTGCCTTGGCCGCCTTGGACCGCGACCCGGTGAGCGGGTGCGGCTTGTAGATCAGGCGGACCCGGGGATTCGTGGCGAGCAGCCCCTTGACGATCCGCTCACCCATCAGCACCAGCGAGGTGTGGTACGGGTCGTCGTCGAGCCAACCCTCCCAGGTCGGCGCGTAGAGCACTGTGAACGGCCGGTCCACCGACTCGGCGCCGAAGGTGTGCACCCCGGCGAGCTGCGGCCGGCCGATCTCGACGATGTCCGAGTCGAGCACTCCCACGCCGGCCCGCGCGTAGCGCTCCCGGCCGGCCAGGCCGGCGACCCAGACCTCGTCGTACACCTTGCTGTAGGGGTTGACGCTCGCCTGCTTGTCGCTGTCGCCGTGCCCGACGAAGACGTGCGTCGTGCCCGGCTCGCGGAGCATGTGGATGTTCGCGCCGACGTTGGCGGAGTAGAGCGCCGCCCGGATGCCGCCGAGGTCGAGGTTCATGAAGTCGACCCCGGCCGGTACGCAGATCACCGGCAGCCGGGTGTCGGCCAGCTCCAGGAACGCCTCCCGGCTACGCATCAGCACCACCGCGCGCTGCTGCAGCGCCTCGGTCGGGGCGAGCCACATGTTCGCCTGGTAGACGTCCTTGGCCGGGCCGGCGAAGTAGAGCGCCACCTCCGGCCGGTAGGTGTCCAGCCACCGCTGGACCGCCGGCAGCAGCGGGCCCTGCCCCGCGCCCCGCCCCCGCAGCCAGGTCAGCGCGATGATGGCACCCACCAGACCCGTCGCCACGACCGCCACCGCGGCGGCCACGAAGAACGGCGTCGGATCGTGCTGCACCGCGGCGGCCACGCCGGCCGGCACCAGCAGCAGGTTGAGCAGGGGCATCCGGTCACCGGCGACCGCCGCCGCCCAGGCGGGCGGCTGGGGGGCGCTGGACAGTGGACCCAGCTCGATGTTGCGCACCATGGCGGAGAGCGGGTTACGACGCTCGATCATGGTGGAGAGCGCCCCGGCGAAGACCGACACGACCCACACCGCAGCCGGCAGCACGAGCAGCAGGGTCAGCTCGCCGCTGCTGAGCCGCACCTCGGCGGCGACCAGCAACACGGCGGAGAGGTCGCGGGTCAGCTGTCGGTACGACCAGTGCAGGCCCACCTTCTCCAACAGGAGGTGCGACGGCGGTGACCAGCGGGCGACGGCGAACTCGCCGAGGATGGCGGCCAACCCGGCGACGGCGAACAGGCCGACCCAACCGAATACGCCACCGAGGAGCATGACCAGGTAGGCCAGTACCAGTAGCGCACTCTGGGCGGCCACTCCGAGGCGTCCTGTCAACGTGCCGAACAAACGAGTTCGCTCCCTACAAGAATTCGTTGCGGGCGGTGCCCGTGATGGACCGACGTCACTCCCCCGTCGCGCAGCGGCTCAGTCGCGGCCGGCTGCGTGTGACTGCGACCTTAACGCGAGGGGACAGCTCGGTGTCGCTCGGGTATCCGGCACCATTTCGGGCAAAGTTCCGCACCGGGACACGCCCGACCCCGGCACGGGGTCGGGCGCGCGGTGCGGGCAGAGCGCTCAGTCGGCCCGCCGGAAGCAGGTCATCGCGCCGGGCGCCTTGCGCTTGGCGAACTCCTGGTAGCCCAGCTGAGGCGCGGTGTCGCGGGCGTACTGGTTGCCGTTGTAGACGCAGATGGTGCCCACATCCAGGCGGTCCAGTGCCGGCGTCAGCTCGGCCGGCGTCGGGCTGGCGGTGCCGTCCGCGAAGCCGGCGAGCAGCAACCGGTCCTTGGCGAACTGGGAGCTGAGGTCGTACTCGACGAGGTAGAAGTCACGAGGCAGGACAACCCGGACCTCGCTGGTGACGATCGGCGTGGTGCGCATGATCGTCTTCGGGGCGAGCAGCAGACCCTGCGGGCGGTCCAGGCCCTTGATCCAGAACGCGATCGACTGACGCTGCTGCGGAAGCTTCCAGGTGGGGCGGTCGTGCACGTCGACCCAGCTCTTCGGCGACCACATCGGGGTGGCGAACAGCGCGAACGATGCAACAAGCAGCACCGCGATCCCACCGGACGCCGCCCGGCGCAGCGCCGGGGTCGGTGCCGGCACGCGCACGGTGCAGAGCAGACCGATGAGCGTCGGCAGGGCGAGCAGCCACGGCACGCGCCAGAGCACCACCGAGATGCCGCTCAACGCGCTCAGCACCTCCAGCACGCCGGGAACGAACAACACGCTCAACGCCAGGGCGGCACCGGCGGCGAGCAGCGCGGGCGTACGCCGACGGGCGAGCAACGCTCCGCACCACAGCGCCAGGCCGCTGATCACGCCGACCACACCGAACAGCAGGGTCCGCTTGTAGGTGTACGCCGCGTCGAAGAAGGCGTCGTCCGCGCCGGTAGCGGCCATCCCGCCGAGCACCAGGCGGGAGACCACCAGCGAGCCGATCGGGTACGCGAGGGCGGCGACCGCCGCGACGATGGCGGCCTTCCACCGGCCGACCAGCAGCATGGCGAAGCCGGCGGCGCCGACGAGCATCGGCAGGATGATCGCCGCGGTGTTGGTGAGCCCGATCGCGGTGATCGAGAGCGCCACGATGAGCAGCAGGCTGCGCCGTGACCTGTTGTCGAACCACTCGGTCAGGTAGAGCCACATCAGCGGGATGACCGCCGAGACGAACATGCCCTTGCCCTCGTGGAGCCGGGGAAGGTGGAACGTGCCCAGTGCGGCGTCCCCGCCCGCGACGAGGTAGAGGTACGCGATCGCCACGGTGAAGGCGAGCATCGGACGGCGCGGGGCCCACCGGTGCGTGAGCCGCCACAGCGCGAGCGCCGCGAGCACCGCCATGATCGGCAGCAGCACGTACCAGAGGGCCGAGCTGGCGTGGATGCCGACGACGTTGGCGAACGCGCCGTCGAAGACCTCGATCGACGGGATGGGCGGCTGCGAGCCCATGGCCGGCAGCACGTTCTCGGAGAACAGGAAGTCGTTGAGCGGGATCAGGTCACGCTCGGCGATCCACACCGACTTGCCGACGTAGTAGACGTCGTCCGGGGTGTTGCGGGCCAGGAAGAACGAGGAGATGCCGACCAGGATCGAGACGACAAGCGCGTACGCCGACTGCGTCGCGGTGGGTGCCGGGGCGGCCGGGCCGGGCACCGGGCCGTTCAACCAGGCCTGGCGCACCAACAGGAGCCCACCGACGGCCGCGAGCAGGCCGGCCACGGCAGGGATCCACCAGGAGACGCTGACGCTGGTGCCGGCCACACCCGCGGAGACGGCGGCCACGGCGGCGGCGACCAGGACCCCGATCAGGAGGCGGCGGTCGGCGGCGGGCCGTGCGCGGACGGGGTCCTCCGGAGCCGCCGGCGCGGTGCCGGCCGGGGTGCTGTCGGCCGGGGTGCTGTCGGCCGGGGTGCTGTCGGCCGGGGTGCCGGTGCGGCGGCGGGCGCGCAGCACGGCCACGACCGCGAGCACCACACAGGCCAGCAGCCAGATCCGGAAGGTCACCGACGGACGCAGGTCCCCCAGGAAGGCCAGGTGGTAGAGCACTGTGAAGAGCGCGAACGCGATCACGGCGCCGTCGGTGAGCACCGCCGGGGCGACGGCCACCAGCGCCCGTGCCCGGGACAGCCCCGTGCGAGCGTTCGCGGGCCGGGATGCCTGCCCGGTCCGCGGCGTCGGATCCGGTTCGGTGGGCGCTACGGCGATGCTGTCGACGTTGGCCACGGGCGTCCTTACTCGTCAGGCGGATGAGGGGCATCGGCACGGTGACGGCCGGGTGTCAAGGGGGCAGCGTAGCGGAATCGGGCACGAGGGCCGCCCCTACCGGCGGCCGAGTGTCGGGGTGCTCGTCAACCCGATATCGGAGCCGCCCGGGGACGGGGCAGAACGCTGTCGGCGCCGAGCCCGGCGGCCACGGATTCGACCAGGTTGTCGAGGTAACCCTCGGTGAGCGGGAGCCGGGCGATGGCCAGCCGCCAGTAGAGCGGCCCCACGATGAGGTCGATGGCGGCGTCCAGCTCGGTGTCGGCGGGCAGCTCGCCACGCTGCACGGCACGGGTGACCAGGCGACCGCCGATCTCCTGCTGCCGGGCGTGCAGCACCTGACGCAGGGTCGTGTCGATGCTGGGGTTGCGGGCGGCCTCGGCCAGCAGGTCCGGGATGATCTGCGACGCCAGTGGGTGCCGGAGCGCGTGCGCCACCGCCTGGAACAGCAGCGCGAGATCACCGCGCAGCGTGCCGGTGTCCAGCGCGGGGAGCTTGCCGTGTGCCGCCGCGGCGACGATCTCCAGCACCAGGTCGACCTTCGAGCTCCACCGTCGGTAGATCGCCGTCTTGCTGACGCCGGCCCGCCGGGCCACCGCCTCGATGGAGAGCCGGCCGTAGCCGACCGCGGCGAGTTCCTGCATCAGCGCGCGGCGGATCGCCGTGGTGATCTCGTCGCGCAGCACCGCCGCGCCGGCCGGCGCCCGCCTCTTTTCGGTGGTCATCGAGGGCTCTTATCGCAGGTCACGCCGGACAGCGTAGCGCAACGACGGTACGGTTGCGTCCCGACGTGTTTCGGACTACTGTCCTCGCAGCGACGAGGCGGCGCCCCGCGCAAATTTCCCACTAGGATTCGATCGTCGCGAGCAACCCCCGTCTGCACGAAAGATCGGAGCGCCATTTCCATGGCCACCACCGCGCTGGTCGACCCCGACACGGGCCTGACCCAGGCGCAGCTGGCCGCTCGACACGGGCTACGGGTCGCCGGTGAGCGACCAAGCCTCGTCGAGTACAGCCGCCGACTATGGGCCTACCGGCACTTCATCGCCGCGTACGCCAATGCCAAGCTCGTCGCCTCGTACAGCAACGCCAAGCTGGGTCAGCTCTGGCAGGTGCTCACCCCGCTGACCAACGCGGCGGTCTACTACCTGATCTTCGGGGTGGTGCTGGCACAGAACAGCATCCCGAACTACATCGCCTACCTGACCGCTGGGTTGTTCATCTTCAACTTCACCCAGAGCGCGGTCCTGGCCGGCACCCAGTCGATCAGCAGCAATTTGGGGCTGATCCGGGCGCTGCACTTCCCCCGGGCCAGCCTGCCGCTGTCCACCACGATCACCCAGTTCCAGCAACTGCTGGCCTCGATGGTGGTGCTCGTCGGCATCGTGCTGGCCACCGGCGAACCGCTCACCTGGGAGTGGCTGCTGCTGGTGCCGGCCCTGTTCCTCCAGGCGGTGTTCAACGCCGGCGTGGTGCTGATGGTGGCCCGGCTGGGCTCCAAGTCGAGCGACCTGAAGCAGGTCATGCCGTTCATCATGCGGACCTGGATGTACGGCTCCGGCGTCCTCTACAGCGTCAGCCTCTTCGAGCGGCTGCCCGGCTGGGCGACGACGCTTGTGCAGTACAACCCGCTGCTTGTCTACATCGAGCTGGCCCGGTACGCGCTGCTCGAGGAAGCGCCGCTGCTCAACGAGTCGCTGACCCAGCTCTGGCTGGTCGGCGCCGGGTGGGCGCTGGTGGCCGGCATCGGCGGTTTCATCTACTTCTGGCGCGGCGAACAGGAGTACGGCCGTGGTTGAGCAATTCGGCGCCGCCCCCGAGGCGAGCGCGACGATGACCCGGACGCAGGAGCGCATCCCGACAGTGGTCGTGGACGACGCGCACATCATCTACCGGGTGCACCAGGGCGCCGGCGGTGGCACCACACCGGTGGCCGCGCTGCGCCGGCTGGTCAAGCGCACCAACGCGCCGAACATCCGGGAGGTGCACGCGGTCAAGGGCGTCTCCTTCACCGCGTACCGGGGCGAGGCGATCGGGCTGATCGGCAGCAACGGCTCCGGCAAGTCCACCATCCTGCGGGCCATCGCCGGCCTGCTGCCGGTCAACCGGGGCGCGATCCACACCCAGGGGCAGCCGTCCCTGCTCGGCGTGAACGCCGCCCTGCTCAACGACCTCTCCGGGGAGCGCAACGTCGTCCTCGGGTGCCTGGCCATGGGCATGCACCCCGACGACGTGGCGAAGCAGGCCGCGGGGATCATCGACTTCTCCGGGATCAACGAGCGGGGTGACTTCGCCAGCCTGCCGATGCGGACGTACTCGTCAGGCATGGCGGCCCGGCTGCGGTTCTCCATCGCCGCCGCCAAGAAGCACGACGTGCTGCTCATCGACGAGGCGCTCGCCACCGGCGACAAGGGCTTCCGCAAGCGCAGCGAACAGCGGGTGCGGGAGCTGCGGGAGGGCGCGGGGACGGTGTTCCTGGTCAGCCACCAGCTCTCCTCCGTACGGGACACCTGCGAACGGACGATCTGGCTGGAATCGGGCCTCATCCGGATGGACGGCCCCACCGACGAGGTCATCCGGGCCTACGAGGCGTACGCGAACAGCAAGTAGAGTTCCGGCGAACGTCCGGCATCGACACGACACCTGAGGACCGCGTCGCCCGCGTTGGGGCGGCGCGGTCCGCGCGTTAAGGTTCATTCCGTCGCCGCTCGGGCGGAACCTTCCGTTAACGCATCCCTGAGAGTGAGGATCCGGCAATGACGCAGGACCAGACCACTGGCCCGGACGCCGAAGCGGAGACCCCGACGCCGTGGCGGCCCTCGCGGACAGTGGCGGTGGTCCTGGCCGGAGGCACGGGGACGCGGCTGGGCCTCGGCATCCCGAAGCAGCTGCTGAAGATCGCCGGTAAGCCGATCATCGAGCACACCCTGGCGGTCTTCGAGGCGGCACCGGAGATCGACGAGATCATCGTGCTGATGGCCACCGGCCACGTCGAGGACGCTCAGCAGATCGTCGAGAAGGCCGGCCTGCGCAAGGTCACCAAGGTGATCGAGGGCGGTGACACCCGCAACGCCACCACCCGCATCGCGCTGGACGCGGTCGGCCCGGAGGACTGCAACATCCTCTTCCACGACGCGGTGCGCCCGCTGCTCAGCGGCCGGATCGTCCGCGAGTGCGTCAACGCGCTCTGGAGCTACGCCGCCGTGGACGTGGCCATTCCCTCCGCGGACACGATCATCCAGGTCGACGACAACGACTGCATCACCGACATCCCGGTGCGCTCCCGGCTGCGCCGGGGGCAGACCCCGCAGGCGTTCCGCTCCCCCACGATCCGTGAGGCGTACCGGATCGCCGAGGACGACCCCGACTTCGCCGCCACCGACGACTGCGGCGTGGTGCTGCGCTACCTGCCCGGCACCCCGATCAAGGTGATCGACGGCTCGGACGAGAACATCAAGGTCACCCACCCGGTCGACGTGCACCTGGCGGACAAGCTCTTCCAGCTCGCCGCGGCGCAGGCCCCCCGGCTGACCGACCACCGCAGCTACAGCGAGGAGCTGACCGGCCGCACCATCGTGGTGTTCGGCGGCAGCTACGGGATCGGCCACGAGTTGACCGAGCTGGCCCGGCGCTACGGCGCCCAGGTCTTCCCGTTCAGCCGTTCCAGCACCGGCACCCACGTGGAGCGGGCCGAGGACGTCGCGGCAGCGCTGACGACCGCCTTCGAGGCCACCGGCCGGATCGACCACGTGGTGGTCACCGCCGGCATCCTGGAGAAGGGCGCCCTCGCCGAGATGGACGAGGAGACCATGGACCGGCTGCTCCAGGTCAACTTCGTCGGCCCGGTGACCATCGCCCGCCAGGCTCTCCCGTACCTCCAGCAGACCAAGGGCCAGCTGCTGCTCTACACCTCCAGCTCCTACACCCGGGGCCGGGCCCGCTACGCGCTCTACTCGGCCACCAAGGCCGCCCTGGTCAACCTCACCCAGGCGCTCGCCGACGAGTGGGCCGACGTCGGCGTCCGCGTCAACTGCATCAACCCGGAGCGCACCGCCACCCCGATGCGGACGCGGGCCTTCGGCGAGGAGCCGGAGCACACCCTGCTCGCCGCGGAGGCCGTCGCCCAGTCGTCGCTGGACGTGCTGATCTCCGACCTGACCGGTCAGGTGATCGACGTACGCCGGGCGCCCGGCGACGGGCCCACGGCCACCGTGCCGACCCAGTCCGGGTCGGGTCGGGCCGGTGCACCGGCCGGCGCGACGTCCACGAACTGACGCTCACGGGCTGCGGAACCACGAACGGAGCGACATGCGCGGCGACCTGGTCCGAAAGCTGGCCGCCCGGTGCCTGACCACCGGGTTGGCCGTCCTGGCCTTCGTCGTGCTGGCGCTGACCGGCGCCACCGGCTGGGGGCTGGCGCTGGCCGTCGCCGCGCTGGCCGCCTCGGCCACCGAGCAGCGGATCCGGCCCGGCGCCGACCTCGTGGCGGAGACCACCTTGATCGCCGCAGCGGTCCTGGTCGGCTACTCCCGGCGGCTGGACGACGGGCTCAACCTCGCGCTGGTCGCCACCGGGCTGGTCCTGCTGGGGCTGGTGCTGCTGGTGGGGCCGCTGCGCACCGCCGGCAGCCTGGAGATCCGGGCGGCCAACCTGCCGGTGCGCGCCTGGACGCCGCTGATCGCCGACCGGCTCGGTACGGCTCTGCTCGGGCTGCTCGCGGCCCTGGCGCTCGCCGCCGCGCTGGCCCTGCCCGCGGGTGTGGCGCTCGCCGTAAGCCTGCTGGTCGGCGCGGGCGCCGGCGCGGTGGCCCTCGACCTGGCCCGGCGGCGGTTCCGGCCGAGGGCCGGCGGTGGGGCGGTGGCCGCCGCGCTGCGCCGGCACCAGCCGGAGTTCCTGCTCTACTTCTCCGCGCCTCCCGGGTCGGAATACCAGGTCACCATGTGGCTGCCGTACCTGGAACGGATCGGCCGGCCGTTCCTGGTCGTGCTGCGTGAGCCGGAGTTCCTGGCCCCGATCGCGGCGGCCACCGACGCTCCGGTGGTCTACTGCCCCACCCTGGGGGCGATGGACGAGGCGTTGGTGCCGAGCCTGCGGGCGGCGTTCTACGTCAACCACGGGGCGAAGAACAGCCACTGCGTCCGCTTCACCCAGCTCACCCACGTCCAGCTGCACCACGGCGACAGCGACAAGGCGCCGAGCGCCAACCCGGTGTCGGGGATCTTCGACCGGATCTTCGTGGCCGGGCAGGCGGCGATCGACAGGTACGCCCGCGCCGGGGTGCAGATCCCGGCGGACAAGTTCGTGGTGGTGGGTCGCCCACAGGTCGAGTCGATCGAGGTACGCCCGGAGCCCGCGCGCGGGTTGGCGCATCCGACGGTGCTCTACACCCCGACCTGGACCGGGCACCACGCCGACGCCGACTACTGCTCGCTGCCGGTGGCCGAGAAGCTGCTGCACCGGCTGCTGGAGCGCGGTGCGACGGTGATCCTGCGGGCCCACCCGTACACCGCGCAGAACCCGGCATCGGCCCGCCAGCTGGGCCGCCTGACCGAGCTGCTCGTCGCCGACCGGGCCCGCACCGGCCGCCAGCACGTGGTCGGCGCGGCGGCTCGGGAGCTGAGCCTGACCGACTGCGTCAACTCCTGCGACGTGCTGGTCTCCGACGTGTCCGGCGTGATCTCGGACTTCCTCTACTCCGGCAAGCCGTACGCGGTCACCGACATGGGCGACGAGGGCGACCGGTTCGTCGAGCGGTTCCCGCTGGCCGGGTCCGGTTACGTGCTGCGCAGGGACATGTCCAACGTGGATGATGTGCTGACCGCGCTTCTGGACACCGACCCGCTGGCCGAGGCCCGCTGGGCCACCCGCCGCCGCTACCTGGGTGACTTCCCGGCCGAGTCGTACGCCGACGCGTTCCTGACCGCCGCCCGCCGGGAGTTGGCGCCGGTCGAGACCCTGACCGCGTCCACACCGGCCTAGCCGGCCGAGCCGGTCTGACCCGCCGAGCCCCTGACCGCGTCATCCGCACCCGCATGGCCGCTCAGCGGTACGGGTCGAGCAGCGCCAGTACCGCCGCCGGGTCCTCCACGTGCGCGTTGTGCCCGAGACCGGGCAGCGTGGCGACCGGTACGCCGTACTCCTTGAGCTGCTCGTCGGTGACCATCGGGTCGTTCTCTCCACGCGCCAGCACCACCGGCACGTCGGTCGCCGCCAGCAGCGCGGTCAGGTCGGGCTCGCCGACGGCGAAGGCGGTCGGGTCCATGGCGAGGCGCCACCGGCCGTCGACCTGGCGCAGCCCGGCGTCCACCACCGGGTGGTCCGGCGGGACCAGGCCGGCGAGTCCGGCAACGCGCAGGTAGCGGCGCGCCGCCTCGGCACGGCTGGCGAACCAGCTCACCGGGCGGGCGGCGACCTCGGCGGCCCGGCTCAGCTCGGTGGGTGACCAGAGCGCCTTGATGCCCAGGCCGACCACCGCGTCGACAGGCGTCCCGGCGGCGCGGGCGGCCAGCGCCAGGCCGACTACCCCGCCCAGCGAGTGCCCGAGCACGACCAGCCGGTCGTCGGGGGCGAGGGCCTGCGCGATCCGCTGGGCGAAACCCTCGAAGGAGTACGACGGCAGCGGCGGTGCCCAGCCGTGACCGGCGAGGTCCGGTGCCAGCCACCGCCCGGGCCAGTGCTGCTCAAGGTACGGGGCCCAGGGCAACCAGACGTCCCCGGTCGCCCCCATGCCGTGCAGCAGCAGCAGGACCGGCCTGCGGCCGGCGTGACCACCCGATTCATCCACCACGGCCGCAGTCTCCCACGGTTCACGGCCTGGTACGAGAGTCGTCACCCACGCCACCCCCGGGACCTGAAGATCCACTGTAGAGTTCGGCGTCTGGCGGGCACGGCCATCTGTCGATCCCGTCGTGGAGAGGAGTCCACCTTGCTCACGAGGCACCGATCAGCACTTGTCGCGGCCCTGACAGCCGTTGCGCTCGGCACGACGCTGAGCGGACCTGCGCTCGGCACGACGCTCAGCGCCCCCGCGCTCGGCACGCCCCCGAGCGGACCTGCGCCGAGCGCCGAGGCGGTCACGGCGGCCGACCGGGTCCTGCGGGTCTACAACAACAACATCGAGAACCTGGTGGTGAACAACTCCGACGGAAGCTGCACCCGGATCTCCGGTCCGGACCACCTGAGCTCGATCCTGGTCGACGACGCCGGTCGCACCGGCACCAGCGGTGTGCTGGCGCCCGACATCCTGATCGTGCAGCAGGTGCGCGGCACCGGCCAGGCCGAGGCGTACGCCGACCAGCTGTCGGCGAAGTTCGGCTACCCGGCGGGCAGCTACGGGGCGATTGTGGTGTGGGACGACCCGGAGCCGTGGGGCAGCACGCACAAGTGCAGCTCGCAGTCGCTCGGGGACCTCAAGAAGAAGCAGACCAACGCCATCGTCTGGAACAAGCGGACGCTCAACCTCGCCAGTGGCGACATCTCGAAGTACTGGAGCGCGGGCTGGCTCAAGCCGGGCACGGCGTACGCCGACGGCGCCGGGTGCACGCTGTACAAGCCGCCGAACAGCGACCCGGACAGCACCGACTACTACAAGTGGAAGCGGACCAGCGCCATCGCGGCCCGCTTCACCATCAAGGCGACCGGCACGAGCGTGTTCGCCGCGACCATGCACCTGCCGCAGGAGAACCGGCAGAACGCCTGCGCCGGCGACGGCGACCGGGGCATCGCCAACAGTGGCATCCACCTCGGTGCGGACGCGACCGCGCTGCTGAACGCGTCCACGATCCGCGTGGTGGGGATCGACGCGAACCGCACCGGCATCGCCCCTGGCACGCTCAGCGGCTACGGCATGACCGGGTACGGATCGGCAGCCACCAGCGGCTCCAGCAAGATTGACTATTTGTTCGTCAAGGGCAGCGTGCAATCGTCCGCCGTCGACCACACGGTCGTCGGGACGAAGTCGAACCACAAGGCGCTGTACAGCTTCATCACGTACTGACCCGTCGACGAAGACACCGCGGGCGCCGTCTCCTCGTGAGAGACGGCGCCCGCGGTGGTCAGCGTGCCCGGGTCAGGCGGAGTAGCCCCGGCTGGTGATCCAGTTGGCCAGGTCGATCGTGGTGATCCAGTACGACGGGTCGGCCGGGTTCGCCGAGTCGGCGATCCGCACGGTGCGACCGTTGTCCTTGTAGCCCACGACGGCGATGTAGTGCCCGCCGCCGTAGGAGTGCCAGCCGCCGTCGGTGTCGGAGGCGTCCCCGACGACGTTGGCCACCACGCCGCGGCCGTCGGTGATGGCCTTCACGACGTCGGCCTGGAGCCGGTCCATCTGCGCCGGGCTGGGCGCGCCGGGGAACATCCGGGTCCGGTACGGGGAACCCTTCACCTCGGCGTTGAGCACCCGGGTGGTGTCCTCGGCCGAGTTGGTGCCCATCTCGGTGGTGCCCAGCTCGGCGCCGAGCTCCTCCTGCGTGCGGTCGACGCCGGCGGCGCTGAGCGCGTTCCGGGTGGCCGCCGGCCCGCAGTTGTAGTAGGTGTTCTGCGCCTCGTAGTCGTAGTCGAGGACCTTCGTCGCGGGGGGCTTCGGCGGCGTCGGCTTACGGGTGAGGTCCGGGTTGCTCTTGGCCTTGGCGGCGGGTGACGCGGCGCTGGTGGCCGGGGCGGCCGTGGTCGGCGCGGCGGTGGCCGAGGGGGACGCGTCCCGAACCTCGCTGCGGGAGGCGGCGACGTCGCTGCGCATCTCGGCGACAGTGGTCGCGGTGCGCTGGCTGGCCGGGGCGTCGTCGGCCGTGGTGAGCAGGGCGCCGGTGGTGGTGGCGATCGCGAGGGCCGCGGCGGAGGCGGCAACGATCTGGTACGGGCGCTCGGTGGCGAGGCGGCGGAGCTGACGCTGCAGGGTGTGCTTCACGGGGTCCTCCACGGATCGGGGGGAGAGCGGCACACCGGGGCCGGACCGGTATCCGGGCAGGCGCCAGCGCGCGGACCGTGGTCCGCGGATGGTGAACCGCTCAGGGGAACGCCCGGCGTGGCCGGGCGGGGAAGGCGATGACCCGGGGGTCAGCTCACCGTCGCTTGACGAATGAGCGGGTGCACCGCCGCGCCGTGGAGGCGAGGGAACAACCGAGGGGTGGAAAGGTGCTGCACGAGGAGTTGACTCCTTCCGACACCGCCTACCGGGTTAGCTGACGGATTCGGGCGGGAAGATCGCCCTACCGCGGGCCGTGGCTCGCGGATTCACCCCGGACTTACTGGTGGGTCCCCGGTTCGTTGATCACGATTGAGCGGGTCGGTGCGGCGTCGCGTCTTGCGATCGGTTACCGCACCGGACGGGACGACACTACTGGCCGCTTCGCGCCCTGCCAAGCCAGGTTCACCTGCGTAAACCCCAATCGGCACGACAATTTCTGCGCGTATTGCCGATGATGTGACTCGATGGGACAACCGGTTACGGCGACGCCTGCGGGCGACAACCGGACAGGCCGGAAAGAACGCGACCACAATCGCGGGAACAATGACGCGGATCGCGTCGGGCGTCCGATTCCACAATTACGTGACCGGCCTCACATAACGGATCGGGCTCAACCCACCCGGGCCGGGCGCCAGCGTGCCACGACGGCGGGACGCAACGCCCCGGCCACCGTCCGGCGCGCGGGCACCGGGGTCGGACGCAGCCGGGCTGCCGCCGCGTACGCCTCCTCGGCGAGGGTACGAGCCGACTCGGCGGCCAACTCCGCGGCCCGCCAGGCGGCCCGCTCACGGCCGGCGGCCACCTGGTAGTCCGCCAGCCGCGCATCCCGGACCACACGGCTGATCAGCACCTCCTGCTCGACCGGGTGTCGCCGGGGATCCCAGCCGTGCCGGTGCCCGAACACGTCGCCGAGCTGCGCCATGGTCAGGTCGCCCCGCCAGTACGCCGCCATCGCCGCGCGGTGCAGATAGCGTTCCCGGGCGGCGTACTCGGTGGGGGTGTGCGGGGTCTGCGGGGTGGGCAACGCCCCGGCGCCCGCGAAGCGACGCGCGGCGGTGTCCGCCTCGTCGTACCCGGTCCAGGCCCGCTCCATCTCCTCCTGAGCGGTCAGCCAGGCGGCGCGCCGCCGCTTGGCGGTCGTGGCCGCGCCGGTCGCGGCGACCGCCACCTCCTCGGCGTAGCGGCGCCTGTCGACGGCCTCGGCGGCGGCCAGCTCCCGAGGAGTGGGCCCGGCCGGGGGTCTGTCGTCAGTGGGCCGCTCCCGTTCCGGGCGGGCGGCCAGCACGGTGAGCAGGCCCAGGGTCAGCAGGAACAGCGTCGACCAGATGGCGGCGGCCTGCGGCACCTCGGTCACGAACTGGTAGAAGACGACGGTCTCCATGGTCGGCACCTCGGGGAGAGAGCAGTGCGATGGGGAGCCGCGCCGGCCAGCGGGCCACGGTGGGCCACGGGTCGGCGGGGCAGGGAGCGGGTCGGTCGACAGGGCGCGGCGACGGGACTGTCGTCCCGGTGGCTCAGCGCTCGGGCGGGGCCCGGGAAGCTCGACCGCTCGCACCGTCGACGAGGGGCAGCCGGTCCGACTCGGCCGCGCGGACCGGCAGCACGCCGGCCATGGCAGTGCCCTGATCGCCGGGGAGCGTCACCGGCGTGCCGACCGACCCTGCCGGAACCGACTCCTCGGTGGCCTCCGGCGGGGCCGAGCGCTCCGCGTCCTGCGCCTCGGCGTGCCGGCAGGAGGCCGCCAGCGGCCCGGCAGCGACGAAGGCCGGCACCGCGCTCGACGTTGGCACCGGGCTGGGCATCGACACGGCGGCCGTGGCCGGGCCTGCGCCGAGCGCCAGGGCCGCGACGACGGCGAGGCTGGTCAACACCCGCGTCGCCCAGCGCGCCACCCACCACAGCGGACAGGTGAACGCGACCGGAAGCACGTCCCCACGCTACCGTCGCGCCGACCCTGGCGCACCGACCACGGGCGTGTCGGATCACGCCGCGCCGACCCCGCTGACCAGGGTGGACGCTGTCAGCGCCTGTCGACGTACATTGATCGACCGCTGGGCTGACCGACCTCGCCGGCCTCGCCTCGGGCCCCGCTCCCCCGCTCCGGTACGTCGTCGTTGCCGGCGGCCTGGGTGCCGGCCGCGCGTTGCCGGGGGACGGGCGCCGGACGGGCCGGGCGGCGCGGCGCGAGGCGGCGCATCATCGGGGTCTCGACGAAGCGGTGCAGCAGCCCGGCGAGAACGAGGTTCGCCACCAGGAAGCCGAGCACCACGGCCGGCCCACGCCAACCCGCGAAGCCGATCCCCCAGGTTCCGCTCCAGCGCAGCACGCTCGTCATCACCAGCACGTGCACCAGGTAGAAGGCGAACGAGACCTCACCGAGCCAGACAAGCGGCCGGGACCGCCACGGCGAGCGCCGACCCCGCACGTCCGCGTCCGCGGCGGCGGCGATCACCAACAGGTACGCGACCGCGAGCAGCGTCGTCCACAGCTCGGCGCGGATCCACTGCGCGGCCGCCACCCAGGTGGCCAGGAAGATCCCGCTGGCCACGGTCAGACCGGGACCGCGCCAGAGCCCTCGGCGCATCAACTCGGCCGCCACCGCGCCCAACCAGAACTCGAGCGACCGTACCGGCGGGAAGATCTGGGTGAACCACCACCGGCTCACCTCCGGCACCAACTCCTGCGCCGGCCAGAGCGCGAGGATCAGCAGCGGCATCGCGACGATCAGCGCCCAGAGCAGCTTCGGCCGGGCCCGGCGCAGCAGCGGCAGCGCCAGCGGCAGACAGAGGTAGAAGAAGAACTCGCAGGAGAGCGACCAACTGACGGTGTTGATGCTGTAGAACCAGCCCGGCCGGGGGTCCCAGGCCTGGAGCAGCAGCAGGTTCTCCAGCGCGGCCGCCGGTAGGACCGGGTCGGTGAACCACCAGGCGACCACGAGTGTCGCCGCCCACAGCACCAGGTGGTTCGGGTAGATCTTGGCGACCCGCCGCCGCCAGAAGGTGAGCCGGGAGTCGCCCGGACGGGCCGACCAGACCAGCACGAAACCGCTGAGGATGAAGAAGAACTGCACCCCGGAGAGGCCCAGGGTGAACAGCGCGTCGATCACCGCCTTGTAGTCCGGCTCGGCGATGATCCGCATGGTCCCCGCGTGGAAGCCGAAGACCAGCAGAGCGGCGATCCAGCGCAGCCCGGTCAGCGACGGCAGCCGGGGCGGGGCGGGCGGTGCGGCCGACACCGCGGCGGCGGTCGTCATGCCGGGATCCCGACGCTCGGCAGGGTCACCAGCACGGTCGTGTCCTCCTCGGCGCGGCGTCGGACGGCACGACGGCGACGCCCGCGGCGGCCCGGCAGGGCCGCACCGAGGCACCCTACCGGGTCACTCCCGGGTGAACCGGACGTGTCCCAGCGGCACCGAACGCGAAGGGGGCCGGCCCGACGCCGGGCCGACCCCCCACGTGACGTCGTCCTAGACGGTGGCCATCACGTCCATGATCCAGTCCCGGCTCTCGGGCACGGTTCCCCAGTTGGCGATGCCGCCGCACCCTGAGGTGACCGTCGACAACACACCCACCTGGTACCGCAGGCCGTCGACGAGCTTGAACAGCGGACCGCCGGAGTCACCGAAGCACGAGATGCCGTTCAACCCGGTGGTGCGGATGGCCCGGCCACCGTGCAGGTCGACGGCCTCGATGGAGGTGACGTTCTGCGTCGCGCGGCGCAGAATCGCGGACGGATTGCACGTCGCGCACGTCCGACCCCACCCGAAGGCGTAGGTGGTGGCGCCGACCTTGGTGGTCGCCGTGGGCAGCCGGACCGGCTCGGCGTTCGCGGAGCGGGTGAGCTTGAGCAGCGCGATGTCGTGGTTGGTCCGCACCCGGGAATCGGCGACGTTCACCACGCCACCACCTGTGTAGTAGTAGATGCTCTTGACCCGGACGCTGATCCGGCTGTCGGCGATCCGGGTGCTGCCCGAGTAGATGCAGTGTCGCGCGGTGAGCACCCAGTAGTTGTCGACGATCGAGCCGGAGCAGTTGTAGTCACCGTCGATGAGCACCGCAGCGAGCCCGTCGGCGTCGTCCTGGGTCTCGCCTCCGATGATCGGCGCGGGTGCCGCGGCGGCCGACCCGGGGGCGACCAGCGGGGCGGTGACCAGCAGTGCGGCGAGCAGGACGGCGGCGCGTGTGATGCGACCACCTCTGGTGTGACCGGCTCCCCCCGTGGCCCGGAACACTGCAGTCAACCGCTTCATGAGACCTCCATCGATGGGGACAGGTTTCGATGATCTTCGCTCGACCCCTACCCGTCGCGTCGCCCCGTTGATCGTTGGCGTCCCGAAATCGGGCCGGCAACCCAGCCTGTGGTCCATCGGGCGGGTTTCCCGTTCTCCCAGACTCTGGGAAACCCCGCTGCACCGTCGTTAACCTTCCGCTGGGCGGGAGTTCAGGGATTCCACCATCGGCGGCAACGTCAGGTTCCGGGGCTGGCCACCCGGATCGTCGAAGGTGGCGGACGTGGTCAATGAGCCGACGCACGCACCGCTGCTGAGCATCGTCGTGCCCGTGTACGGCGTCGAGGCGTACCTGTACCAGTGCCTCGAGTCGATCCGGGCCGACATCCCGGCGGGCGAGTCGGACGCGGTCGAGCTGATCGCCGTCGACGACGCCTCCCCGGACGGCTGCGGCGACATGCTCCGCTCGTACGCGGTCGGCCGTGACCGCGTACGCGTCGTGCACCTGAGCAGCAACGTGGGTCTGGGGCTGGCCCGCAACGCCGGGCTTGACGTGGCCACCGGCAGGTACGTCTGGTTCGTCGACAGCGACGACTGGTTGCCGCCGGGCACCATCGCGGCGGTGCTGGACCGGCTGCGCCAGCACCAGCCCGACGTGCTGATGCTCGACCACCTGCGGGTGCACGAGGACGGCCGGCGGGAGGTCGACGCCAGCAGCCCGCTGCTGCGCGGAATTCCCGACGTGACCCGGCTGGCCGACCAGCCGCAACTGCTGCGGGTGCAGCACACCGCCTGGAACAAGGTGGTCCGCCGGGACTTCATGGACGAGCTGGAGCTGCGGTTCTTCCCCGGCTGGTACGAGGACATCCCGTTCAGCCACCCCCTGCTGATCGGGGCCGAGAAGATCTCCGTGCTGGACCGGGTCTGCTACCTGTACCGCCAGGGCCGCCAGGGCGCGATCACCTCCACCCGCAGCGGCCGGCACTTCGACGCCTTCGCCCAGTACGAGCGGCTGATGGACTGGGTCGCCCGGAAGCACCCGGACGAGCGGTTGCAGGCCGAGTTGTTCGAGCTGATGATCAGCCACTACCTGGTGGTGGTGGGCAACGACGGCCGGCTGCACCCACACCTGCGGCGCGACTTCTTCCACAGGTCCGCGGCGCACTACCAGCGGTACCTGCCCACCGGCGGCTACCCGCTGCCCCCCGGCGTGACCGGGCTCAAGCACCGCCTCGTCGGGCGGGGTGACTGGTTGGCGTACTCGGCGCTGCGCCAGGCCCACCGGGTCGCCGGCCGCCTGCGTCGGCCCGGCCCGGTGGGTGGCGCCGACAGCGGTTCGCGCGCGGCCGACGAGGACCCGGGCCGAGCGGCGGGCGCCGCCCCGACGCACGACGGTGGGCTCGCGCCGGAGCGGCGCGACGCGCTGGCCGGTGGTCGGCTGCCGTGACCGCCCCCACCGCAGAGCACGCCGGGAGCCGGGGCGGCTCCCGGCGCCCTCGTTTTCCAGGTCGTCCGCCCGCCGGGTGGACGACGACAGCACCACCGCACCCCGGTGCGGGCGTACCTGAGCAGAGGTCGGAATGACGGCGACAATCAAGATCGGACCGCACGCGGTCGGTGCCGGGGAGCGACCGTTCGTGGTCGCCGAGATGTCCGGCAACCACAACGGCGATCTGAACCGGGCGTTGGCCATCGTCGACGCGGTGGCCGAGAGCGGGGCGCACGCGCTCAAGCTCCAGACGTACCGGCCGGACACGATCACCATCGACGTCGACACCCCGGCGTTCCGGATCTCCAGCGGGCACGAGCTGTGGGGCGGGGAGAACCTGTACCGCCTCTACGAGCGCGCGCACACCCCGTACGAGTGGCACGCCCCCATCTTCGCGCGGGCCCGCGAGCGTGGCCTGACCGTCTTCTCGTCGCCGTTCGACGCGACCGCCGTGGAGCTGCTGGAGTCGCTGGACGCGCCCGCGTACAAGATCGCCTCGTCGGAGCTTGTCGACCTGCCGCTGATCCGGCTCGTGGCCAGCACCGGCAAGCCGATGGTGATCTCCACCGGAATGGCGACGGTCGCCGAGATCGACGCTGCCGTTCGCACCGCCCGGGACGGTGGCGCGGCGGGCATCGTCCTGCTGGCCTGCACCGCGTCCTACCCGGCGCCGCCGGCCGACAGCAACCTGCGCCGACTGCCGGTGTTGGCCGGTGCGTTCGACGTGCCGGTCGGGCTCTCCGACCACACGCCCGGCATCGGGGTGGCGGTCGCCTCGGTGGCGCTCGGCGCCTGCTTCATCGAGAAGCACGTGACGCTGGACCGGGCCGACGGCGGCGTGGACTCGGACTTCTCCCTGAACCCGGCGGAGCTCACCGCCCTGGTCGCCGAGTCCGGTCGCGCGTACGCGGCGCTGGGCGGCACCGCGATCGGCCCGACCCCCGCCGAGCGGGAGGGGCTGCGGTTCCGCCGGTCGCTCTTCGTGGTCGAGGACGTCCGGGCCGGCGATCCGGTGACCGCGCAGAACGTCCGCTCGATCCGTCCGGCCGGCGGGCTGGCGCCCGTGGAGATCGACCGGGTCCTGGGCCGTACCTTCACCACCGACGTCCCCCGAGGCACCCCCCTGAGCTGGGACCAGATCTAACCCGTAACCCCGCCCCGGGCCGGCCCGCCCCGGCCCTGGCGATCTTGCACTTACTGTCCCGACCAAAGGCGCGAAAGCTGCGATTGGACGTCAGAAAGTGCAAGATCGCGGGGCGGGAGGGGTGGGGGTGGGAGGGTTGCGGGGGCGAAGCCGACGGTGACCACCAGGTCAGCCGTGCGCAGGGTTCGCCAGAGCGCCGACCCGTCGGCCGGCGTACCCAGACCGTGGCGCCGCCACCAGGCCGCCACCGGCACGTCGGCCAGCTTGCAGCAGCACTCGGCACGGGTCCACCGGGCCCAGAAGTCACTCGCGCCGAACCGGCGGGCAAGCGCCGGGGGCACCGGGGCGTCGGCGCGCTCCGCGTCGATGGCCACCCGCCAGCCGGGCGCCGGTGGGCCGTACCAACCGACGCACCGTCCGTCGTCGAGGTGACTGCGGGTCACCGCGTCGGCCATGGCGGCCGGTGACCCGATGCGCAGGTGGCGCTCGGCGGCGGCGAGCAGCCCCGGCACCGGACGCGGCGCGGCGGCGTCGCCCGCCCCCGACGACGGAGCCGGCCCGGTGGGGACGATCCGCCGCGCGGGTTCCACCGCAGGGGGAATCGGCCGCAGATCAGATGGCGGCGGCACCGTCCACCACGATGACCTGGCCGTTGATGTTGGTGTGCTCCCGCAGCAGCATCCGCACCACCGGCGTGACCTCCTCCGGCTCGGTCAGGTGACCTGTCGGGGTGCGGCGCACGATCTGGTCGAGCTGGGTCGGACCGAGCACAGCGGACATCTCCGAGGCGAAGAAGCCGGGCGCCACCGAGTTGACAAGCATCCGGCCGCCCAGTTCGCGGGCGAGCGAGCGGGTGGCGGCGTCCATGCCGCCCTTGGTGGCCGAGTACGCGACGAGACCGGGGAAACCGCGCTGGCCGCAGATCGAGGTGATGTTGACGATCCGCCCGCGCAGCCCCTTGGCGAGCATCCGGCGGATCACCAGCCGGGTCAGCTGGAGCGGGGCCGTCAGGTTGGTCTCGATGATCCGGGCGATGTCGTCGGTGGCGGTGTGCGCGTGCAGGGAGTCCTGCCCCATGGCGGCGTTGTTGACGATGCCGTCGATCGGGCCGAGGCGCTGCTCCACCTCACGGACGAAGCTCTGCGCGGCGCGCAGGTCGGTGACGTCCACCGAGCCGACGTGCACCCGGTCGGGGTGTTCGGCGGCGAGCTTCTCCAGCTCCGGGGTGATGGTGCGGGCGAACGCGGCCACCCGTACGCCCGCGTCGAGCAGGTCGGTGACGATGGCCAGGCCCAGGCCACGGGAACCGCCGGAGACGAGGACCACGGAGCTGGGCGGGACGAGCTGGGTGTCGGCGGACTCAGACATCGCTCTTCAGGGTCTCCTTGACGGGAATGTCGGTCAGGACGCGGATTCGGCGCGGCACCGCGTGCTCGGGCAGCCGGTCGGCGCACCAGCGGACCAGCGCGGCCTCGTCCGGCACACCGGTGTCGGTGGAGGCCACCCCGGCGGGGGCGAGGACCACCTCGGCGACCACCATCCGCCCGAGCACCGGGGCGCGGCGGCCGGTCACGCGGGACCAGGCCACCGCCGGATGTTCGGCCAGCACGCCGCGGACCACACCGGCGGAGACCTTGCTGCCACCGACGTTGATCTCGTCTGAGTCGAGCCGGCCGGTGATCAGCACCCGGCCGTCGAGCACCTGCACCCGGTCGCCGGTGCGGACCGGGCCGGCGAGACCGGCACCGTGGTATGGAGAGGTGACCACCAGCTCGTCATCGCGGACGGAGAGCGTCGGCCGGCCCGGGGTCGCTCGGTCCAGCCAGTCGACCGGGAAACCGGCCCGCCCGTCGTGCACCACAATGGACGCGCCCACCTCGGAGGACGCGTAGATCCAGGAGATCCGGGCCGTCGGGAAGACCTCCCGCAGCTGGTCCAGGATGGCCTGGTCCACCGGCTCTCCGCCGAGGGTGATCTGACGCAGCGGCACCCGGGCCAGCGCGTCGGCGTCGCGGTAGAGGGTGCGCCGCCAGAAGGTCGGGGTGCCGGAGGCCGCGTCGACCCCGTGCGCTGCCGCGACCGCGGGCCAGTCGTCCAACTCGTCGGGCTCGACCACGACCAGGTGCTGGCCCGGCTGGGTGAGCGACAGCGTGACCACCTGCCACCAGGCGTACGTGCCGGGGGCGTACGGGCAGAGCCAGGTTCGGTCGGGCTGATCCGCCCGCACCGTGGTCAGCGTGTCGAGGGTGTGCCCGACCCGCTTCGGACGGCCGGTGGAGCCCGAGGTCAGCAACCAGAGCCGACCGGGCTCGGCGGCTCGCGGTCGCGCCGGTGGGGTCGGGTGCACGCCGTCGTCGTCGAGGACGCCGACGGTGAACCCGGCCTCCAGCAGCTCGGCACGCATCGCCGCGTCGACCCGACTCGCGGTGCTGAGCAGCAGCTCAGTGCCGTGCACGGCGTGCTGCCGCGCCGCGGTGAGCGCGTGCACGGCGGAGTGGGCGAGCACCGCCGCCGGGTCGGGCAGTGCGGGTGTCGGCAGCGAGCGCCAGGTCAGCGCGGCGCCGCCGACGACGAGCCGGTTGTCGACACCGGCCGGCTCCGGGTGCCCGGCGGTGGGGTGGCGCGACGTCGCGACTGTCACTGGTGTTGAAGCTCGACGAGGAAGTCGAGGACGTCCCCGACGGTGGCGATGCGACGCAGCCCGGGGGCGTCGAAGTTGAGCTCCTCCCCCGTCTCGTCCTCCACCCGCAGGGCCAGCTCGGAGAAGTCGAGCGACCGGAAGCCGATCTCCCGCAACTGCGCCGCGTCGTCCGCGGGCAGCTCCTTGTCCTGGTTCTTCAGCACCTGAGCCATGAGGTCGCGGATCTGCGCGCGACTCAATTCGTTCATGTGCCGCAGTCTACAACCCAACGAATGCATATCTGATTTCCCGGTAGGCCCGGGTAAGGTGCCGGGGCCCGACGTGAACGGCTAGGAAAGCGAGACGCACGTGCTGCGCGAAGCGACGGCGGACGACGTTCATCTGATGTTGTCCTGGCGTAATCAGGAAACCAATCGACAGGTCAGCAAGACCAGTCACGAGATCACCACCGAGGAGCACGCCCGGTGGTGGTCGGCGGTCCGCGACGACCCGTCCCGGCGGGTGCTCGTGTACGTCCGCGACGACCGGCCCTGCGGTGTGGTCACCTTCTTCGACCTGCGGCTGGACGGCCCCCGCACCGGCGCGTGGGGCTTCTATCTCGACGCCGACGGGCTGAGCGGTCGGGACGAGACGCTGCCGGCCTGGCTGGGGGTCATGCGGGAGGCCGTCGAGTACGCCTTCGACGGGCTGCACCTGGAGCGACTCGACGGCGAGGTGCTCGGCCACAATACCGTCGTACGACAGATGAACCGACGTTTCCGATTCGTCGAGGGCACTCCGCGACAGGAGCTGTCCGACGGGCGGGAAATCACCGTCATCCCGATTTCCCTGGCCCGCGCGGACCGCCGTCAGCGCTGATTACCGGACACTTTTCCGCAATGGACCGCAACCATTAACCGACAGTGCTCCCGGTGGACATCCGCCGTTCACGAATAGCGGTGTCCACCGGGGCGTGGCCCGTCAGGCCCGTCGCCAGGCCGCCCAGTGCTGCTCCGGGTTGCCGCCGAGTCGGACGAAGCCGTACGCGGTGCCGTCCCAGTCGTCGGCCTGCCCGGGTGCCCAGCGGGCGAACACCACCTGCGCCGCGGCCGGCGGCTGCCCGACGCCGAACCACCGGACGTCGGTCCAGGTCACCTGGTGGCTGAGGTTGAACCGCAGGACGTAGTGCACACCGGTCGAGGCCCACACCCGCTCGCCGGGGCGTACGCCGACGTCGGCCACCCGGGGTGTCGGCGCGGTGCTCGCGGCGGTCGGTCGCACGATCCGTTGGTCGATCACCTGCATCGTGACGAGGTTGACCACCACGAGGGCGCCGAGGATCGGCAGCCGTAGACGGGGCACCCGGACCGTGGCGACGAGCAGCACGCAGCCGGCGATGCCGACAAGCGACCCGACCACCGGTCGCAGCTCCCGTAATCCCCCGGTCAACGCCACCAGGTCCGGCGCGCTGAAACCGCCGTAGCGCAGTTGGTGGCCCTGGCTGGCCACGTACGCGAGTCGGGCCGCGATCAGCGCGCCGCCACCGACAAGCAGCGCGACCGCGACGGCCGCCCGGCGCAGCACCACCCGCCACCCGGCGGTGAACAGCACCCCCAGCCCGACCAGCAGCCAGAACGGCGCGAGCATCTGCACGTAGCGGCCGTAGATCGCGTCCAGCGGCTTGCCGGTGATGCCGGACAGGATCACCGACGCGCCACCGGCCACCCCGACGGTCACCGCGAGCGCCACGCCCATCGTCCAGCGGGCCGCGTCGCCGTGCCGTGGACGCCACAGCTCGCGTACGGCGCCGGCCCAGGCCACCCCCGCCAACCCGAACGTGATCACCACGAGGTACCAGAGCTGGGTGGTGACCGCCGCGCTCACCCGGACCACACCCTGGGCGGAGGCGATCGCCTCGAGCGTGCTGCCGCCGGGGGTGCTGCCGAGCAGGTAGACCTTGCCGCCGAGGTAACGGATGGCAGCCTCGTTGACGAGCGCCATGGCGAGCACCGGCAGCAGCGCCGCGAGCACCACGGGCGGGCTGATCCGGCGGCGGACGAACAGCAGCAGGACCAACCCGGCGTGCACGGCCACGATCACCAGGCCGCGGGAGTGCAGCAGATGGAAACCGCCGACCAGCAGGCCGACGGTGGCGGCGGCGAGCGGGCCGGGCCGGGCGATCCAGCGATGCACGGCGAGCAGCCAGGCGACCACGAGCGGCGCCATCACCGCGTCGATCATGGCAACGCCCGCGTAGAAGGCGGTGGCCGGCAGGGTCACCGCCGCGACCGCGCCGAGCAGCGCGTACGAGCGGCGCAGCTGGAACAGGCGGCGACCGAACACGTACGCCAGTGGCAGCAGTGTCGAGTTCACCATCGCGTTGATCAGCTGGACGATCCGGTAGCTGTCGGTGAAGTCCCGGTCCCCGAGGAACGCCGGCGAGATCAGCATCGGGTAGCCGACCCGGCGCAGCAGGTCGTTCTCGCTGCTGAAGCCCCCCGGGCCGCCGGCCAGGGCGCGGGCGGTATTCAGGTAGCTGTCCTCGTCGGTGTGCGCGATCGGCAGCACGATGTGCCGGGACCACCACATCCGCCAGGCGACGCTGAGCACCCAACCGACGACCAGCAGCAGCGACACCAGCCAACGCCGGGCGGGCTGGCCACTCGGCGCCTCGGCCACCACCGCCGGCCGTTCGATCACGTCACTACCGGGTGCCATCAACGCCTCCAGAATTGCCCGCCGGACCGGGCCCGTGCCGGCCCGGCGGCCCGCTGGCCGCGTCGGTGACACTCGGGGTGGCCCGCTCGCACCACGCTGGTGTGAATGTCGGGTGAACACGGGAACCGGCTCCGCGCAGGGCCGCCGGGTCATTCGCGCGGTCACTGTAGCGGCCCGATCCGGCCAGGTCAGCCCTCATCCCGGGCGGTTGAAAGTGTTCGCCTACGCGGTGCCCGGCATTCACGGAGACAGGGGTTGTGGTTCACCCACGAGCGCCGGGGAGTTAACCCGCCATGGCTAGCGTGTCACCCCGGTCGGCCGGCCCAGGGCCGCTCGTTCATCCACGAACACGGGAGCACCACATTGAGTGAGTTGAATGGATCGTCCATTCTGATCACCGGGGGAACTGGTTCCTTCGGCAGGACGTTCCTCCGGCACATCCTCAACGAGGCCGACCCCGCCCGCGTGGTGGTGTTCTCCCGTGACGAGCTCAAGCAGTACGAGCTGCGCCAGCAGCTCGGCGACGACCCGCGGCTGCGCTGGTTCATCGGCGACATCCGGGACCGGCACCGCCTCACCCGGGCCATGCACGGCGTGGACCACGTGGTGCACGCCGCCGCGCTCAAGCAGGTGGACACCGCGGAGTACAACCCCTCGGAGTACATCGCCACCAACATCACCGGCTCACAGCACGTCGTCGACGCGGCGATCGAGGCCGGCGTCAAGAAGGTCATCGCGCTCTCCACCGACAAGGCGTCCAGCCCGATCAACCTGTACGGCGCGACGAAGCTCGTCGGCGACAAGCTGTTCGTGTCGGCCAACCACTACGCCGCCCAGCACCCCACCCGGTTCGCTGTGGTCCGCTACGGCAACGTGGTGGGCAGCCGCGGCTCGGTCGTCCCGCTGTTCCGTCGGCTGGCCGCCGAGGGCAAGAGCCTGCCGATCACCGACAAGCGGATGACCCGCTTCTGGATCACGCTCGACCAGGCCGTGCAGTTCGTCATGGACTCGTTCGACCAGATGCAGGGCGGCGAGCTGTTCGTGCCGCGCATCCCGAGCATGCGCATCCTCGACCTGGTCGAGGCAGTGGCCCCGGACGCCACCACCCACGAGATCGGGATCCGGCCGGGCGAGAAGCTGCACGAGGAGATGATCGCGCCCGACGACAGCCGGAGGACGCTGCGCGCCGACGGCCGGTTCATCGTCCAGCCGACCATCGCCACCTGGGGCTACCAGCCGCCGGTCGACTGCGACCCGGTGCCGGACGGCTTCGCCTACCAGTCGGACACCAACGACGAGTGGCTCACCGTCGAGCAGTTGCGCGACATGCTCGGCATCAACGGATGACGGGGATGCTCCCGTACGGCCGGCAGTCGATCAGCGAGGACGACATCGCGGCAGTCGCCGACGTGCTGCGCGGCGACTGGCTCACCACCGGGCCGCAGGTCGACGCCTTCGAGGCCGACCTCGCCGGGTGGACCGGCGGGGTCGGGGTCGCCGCCGTCTCCAACGGCACCGCGGCGCTGCACGTGGCGTACGCGGCGGCCGGGGTCGGACCCGGCGACGAGGTCGTCGTCCCGCCGATGACGTTCGTGGCGACCGCGAGCAGCGCGGTCGCCCTCGGCGCGAAGATCGTGTTCGCCGACGTCGACGACGAGACGTTCTGCCTCGACCCGGCGGCGGCCGCCGCCGCGGTCACCTCGCGCACGAAGGTCGTCGCCGCTGTCGACTACGCCGGCCACCCCGCCGACTACGACGCGCTGCGCAAGTCGGTCGAGGGCAGCGACGCGCTGCTGCTCGCCGACGCGGCGCACTCGATCGGCGGGACGTACCACGGTCGGCCGGTCGGTTCGCTCGCCGACCTGACCACGTTCTCGTTCTTCCCCACGAAGAACCTGACCACCGCCGAGGGCGGCGCCGTCGCGGCGCTGGACCCGGCGATCCTGAAGCGGGCCCGCCGGTTCCGTGGTGTCGGCGTGGTCCGCGAACGCGACGAGCTGCGTTTCCCGGACGAGGGTGGCTGGCACCAGGAGGTGCACGAGTTCGGGCTGAACTACCGGCTGCCGGACGTGCTCTGCGCCCTGGGCCGCAGCCAACTGCGTCGGCTCGCCGAGTTCACGGCCCGGCGCAGCGCCCTGGTCGCCCGCTACGACGAGGCGCTGGCCGACCTGGACGGCGTACTGCTGCCGACCCGCAGGTCATGGGCCGACCCGGCCTGGCACCTCTACCCGATCCGGGTGCTCGACGGTCGTCGCCGCGAGGTGTACGACCGGATGCGGGCCGCCGGCATCGGCGTCCAGGTCAACTACATCCCGGTGCACTGGCACCCCGCCTTCGCCGACCTGGGTTACCGACGCGGATCCTGCCCGGTGGCCGAGTCGTTCTACTCCCAGCAGCTGTCGCTGCCGCTCTACCCGGGGCTCAGCGACGCCGACCAGGATCGCGTCATCGACGCGCTGACCGCCGCGGTACGGGTCGGCTCGGTGCGTTCCGCCGCCTGATGGGAACCTGATGCACCACGCCAACCACTTCTACGGCCACGCGCACGTGCTGGCCCGGTACGCCGGCCTCGGCGACCGGCACCCACCCCGGATCAACGGGTACGTGCAGCACGGCTGGAACATCGGCGACGGCCTGGCCCCCGGCCACCCGTACGCCGAGCGCACCCCCAGCCTGCTCTGGTCCGAGCAGACCCGCCGCCGGGCCTGGTCGGTGGGGCGCCGCAACGTGGTGGTCATCGGCGCGCCGTTCAGCTACCTGCTGGCCCTGCGACCCGAGGAACCACCGGCCGAGGAGCGGGAGGGCACCATCTGGTACCCGTTCCACGGCTGGGAGGGACAGCACGTCAAGGGCGACCACCGCAAACTGATCGCCCTCATCCAGGACACCGAGCCGGGCCCGGTCACGGTCTGCCTCTACTGGCACGAGTACCGGATGCGCAACGTACGCCGGCTCTACGAGCGTGCCGGGTTCCGGGTGATCTGCCACGGCTACCGGGGGCACTGGTGGAAGGACACCGACCCGGAGTTCCTCGACCGGCAGCTCACCGAGCTGCGCCGGCACCGCCGGGTAGCATCCAACCGGCTGACCAGCGCGATCTTCTACGGCATCGCAGCAGGGTGCGAGCCGGCGGTCTACGGCGACCCGATGATCCTGTCCAACGAGGACCCGACGTTCGGCGGCACCGCCCGGATCCGACGGCAGTGGCCGCAGCTGCACGGCACCACCGTCGACCTGCCCACCGCGGTCGAGATCGCCCGCGCCGAGCTGGGCACCGACCACCGCTGCACGCCGGCCGAGCTCCGCGAGCTGCTCGGTTGGGCGAACCTCCAGGAGGAAGAGGAAGACCGTGACGACTGAGACGGCACCCGCCGGCCGGATCACCCTGCCGGGCGGCGAGATGCTGGCCTGGTCGGACCTGCCGCAGGAACGGCTGGCCAACGGTGGGCCGCTCGCCGCGCTGGCCGCACGGCTGGTGCCGCCCGGCGCCCGGGTCCTGGTAGCCGGCCCACACGACCCGGCGCTGCTCGACCAGCTCACCCACGCCGAGGTGACCTGCCTGCTGCGCAGCCACCCGGACGCGGTGGCGCTGGCGCACCGGGCCGCCCGCCTCGTGGTGGGTGGCCCGGCCGGGCTGCCCGACGACGAGACGTACGACGTGGTGATCGCGGCCGCCGGGCTGGACCCGGTGGAGTCGGTGGAGGGCGCCCGGCTCGGCTGGGACGGTGTGCTGGCGCGACTCGCCGCCGCCGTGCGACCGGGTGGCGCGATGCTGCTGCGCCTGGACAACCCGCTGGGCCTGCACCGCCTGGTCGACACCACCCCGTGGTACGCCCGCCGGGACGACTCCGCCTGGGTGATCGGCGGCGTGCTCGACCGCGCCCACCCGGCCAACCGGGACCAGCTGCGCGAGCGGCTCGACGCGGTGGGGCTGCGGCCGGCCGCGTGCTGGGCCGCGTACCCCGATGTCAGCACCCCGACGGCGCTGCTGGACGCCGACCACCTCGACCGGGACGCGGGCTCCGGCCTGTTCGACGCGGTGCTGCACGGCGCCTGCGCCGGAGGTTCCACAAGTGCCACAGTGCTCCAGGACCCGGCCCGGCTGGCGGTGGACGCGCTGCACGCCGGGCGCGCCGCCGACCTCGCACCGGGCTGGCTGACCCTCGCCCACCGGCCCGCCGACCCCACCGACCCGACCACGCCGGCCACCGACGGGGACCTGCCGGTGGCGCTCGTGCAGACCGGTCGCCCCGGGATCGGGGTGCTGGAGGTGCTGCACGGCCCCTCCGGTTGGCGCTGGGGGCTCATCCCGACCACCGACGCGACGAAGCCTGCCGTCGCGCCGTTCGCCAGCCGCGAGGCCGCGTACCGGGACGCAGACGCGTTGTCCGGGCCGGTGCCGTCCGGCCGGCTGCTGCGTACCCTGCTGCTCGACGCCGCCCTCCGCCGCGACCTGGCCGCCCTGCGCGCGCTGCTGCACGGGTACGCGGGCTGGCTCGCCGACCAGGCCGACGCCGACGGCCGGATCGCCGGCGCGGCGGCGCTGGCCGGCACCGACAACGTCGTGGTCGACGGCGAGCGGTACGCGGTGCTCGACCCGAGCTGGCGGGCCACCGCGGCGCTGCCCGCCGACGTGGTGCTCGCCCGTGGGTTGTGGCGCTTCGCGGCGGGCCTGCTCACCGGCGGGTACGCCCACCCGTGGTCGTCCACTCTCGACGTCGCCGGCCTGACCGTGGTGCTCGGCGGACTCGCCGGCCACGACCTCGACCGCGCGACCGTCAGCGAGGCGGTCGAGGCCGAAGCGGCCATCGCCGCCGCGCTGCACGGGCTGAACGCCGACGGCAGGGTCGACCTCGCCACCGAACTGCACGCGGTCGCGCCGACCGACCCGCCCGTCGGCGGGCACAGCTACCAGCAGTTGCGCGAGGCGTGGCTGCGCCAGCGCGAGGAACTCACCAGACTTGCCGCGCTGACCGCCTGGACCGAGGAACTGCTCACCTCGCGGGAACGGGCGCTGCGCCGGGCCGAGACGACTATCGGCCTGCTCAGCGGGTCGATCAGCTACCGGGTGGGCCGGCTCGCCATCACCCCGGCCCGGCTGGCCAAGCGAGGCGCCCGCGCCGCCAAACGCCGGGCCACCGCGGTGCTGGCCCCCAAGCAGGAGGAACAGCAGTGACCGGCGTACCGCTGCCCGAGATCACCGCGAACGACGCGGGGCCACGGATCGTCGGCGTCGTGCAGGCCCGCATGGGCTCGTCCCGGCTGCCCGGCAAGGTGCTCCGCCCGCTCGCCGGACGTTCCGTGCTGGGCCGGGTCGTACGCGCCGCCCGGGACAGCGGCGTCCTGGCCGACCTCGTCGTCGCCACCAGCACCGACACGGTCGACGACGCGGTGGCCGCCGAGTGCGTACGGCTGGACGTGCCGTGCCATCGCGGACCGGTCGACGACGTGCTGGACCGGTTCCTGGGCGCCCTCGCGGCGCACCCGGGGGACGCCGTCATGCGGTTCACCGCCGACTGCCCGCTGCTCGACCCGGAGATCATCGCCCTGGTCGCGTCGGTGTACCGGGCGGTCCCCGGGCTCGACTACGCGAGCACGTCGATCGCCCGGACCCTGCCCCGAGGGCTGGACGTCGAGATCATCCGGGCGGAGACGCTCCGCACCCTGGGCCGGCTCGCCACCGACCACCACCGGGTGCACGTGACCTCGTACGCGTACACCCATCCGGAGCTGTTCCGGGTGCTCGGGGTGACGCTCACCCCGGACCGCTCCGCGCTGCGGCTGACCCTCGACACCGAGCAGGACTGGGCGTTGGTCAGCGCGATCGTCGACCACTTCGGTGACGTCAGCGTGCCGCTGGCCAAGCTCACCGACTGGCTCGACGGACAGCCCCACCTGCGGGCGCTCAACGCCGACGTACGACAGAAGCAGCTGGAGGAGTCCTGAGCACCCTCAGGGTCGGGTTGCGCTGCGACGCCGGGCCCCGGCGCGGCGTCGGCCACCTCGTGCGCTGCCTGGCGCTCGCCGAGGAATTCCTCGCCCGTGGCGCCGACGTCACCGTGTTCGGCACCGTCGAACGACTCGACTGGGCCACCGCCGAGCTGGCCGCGCGGGGCATCCCACTGCTCCCCGGCCCCGACTCGGCGGCCGAACTGGTCGAGGCGGCCCGCCGACACGAGCTGGACGTACTGGTCCTCGACTCCTACGAACTGGACCCGGCCGGGGCGGGCGCCCTGCGCGCCGCCGGCGTGTACACCCTCGCCATCATCGACGGCGACAGCCGAGGTCAGATCGCGGACCTCTACCTCGACCAGAACTTCGGAGCGGAGCTGCCGGGGTTGGCCGCCGGGGCGGAGCCGCCCGGGTTGGCCGCCGGGGCAGGGCTGCCCGGGTTGGCTGCCGGGGTGGGGCTGCCCGGCCGGTTGCTCGCCGGGAGCGGGTACGCCCTGCTGCGCGACACAGTGATCGGCGCCCGACCACCTGTCGCCCCGCCCGCCACGGCGGTCAGCCGCCCCCGGGTGCTTGCCTTCTTCGGCGGCACCGACGCGGTAGGCGCGGCCCCGGTCCTGACCCGGGTGCTTGTCGCCACCGGTCACCCGATGGACCTCACGGTCATCGTCGGGCGACCCGAGATCGAGGCGGAGGTCGAGGACGTCACCCCCGGCCGGGGGCAGATCATCCGACCGGTCCCACCCACCACCTCACTACCCGCACTGATCACCAAGGCCGACCTGGTGGTCAGCGCCGCGGGCACGTCGACCTGGGAACTCTGCTGCCTCGGCGCACCCAGCGCACTGGTCTGCGTGGTCGACAACCAACGTGAGTCGTACACCCGGGTGGTGCGGCACGGCCTGGCCGCCGGCCTCGGCGAGCTACCGGAGCTGACCGCCGGCGGCGTCGCCGGACGAGCCGCCCGCGCGACGGCGGCACGGACCCTGCACGGGCTGCTCAGCTCGCCACAGCGGCGCTCGGCGCTCGCCGCCCGCGCCTGGTCCACCGTCGACGGCCAGGGCCGGGCGCGGGTCGTCGACGAGGTGTTCGACGCCGTACGCGCCGCAGCCGTCACCGGCTGACCGGCTGAGATCACGCTCGATCCTGGAAATAGTCCCCTCGTACCGCGAGCGAGGCCACTGCATCCAGGATCGAGCACGATCATGCCGGGTGGCGGCGGACCCGGGCGGTCCGCGGCTAGCACGGGTGTACGAAAGTGCTGCTAGGGTGGCCGTATGACGCAGGCCGCCTACCAGCCGTCGATGCTCGACCTGGCCGACGCCGGGCCGACCCTGGGATCGCTGCCCGGCCAGGTCCGCCGGCACCAGCTCAGCCGGGGCGCCTGGGTCGACCACCTCCCCGGCTGGGTGCGCGGCTCCGACACGGTCCTCGACACCCTGCTCACCGAGGTGCCCTGGCGTGCCGAACGCCGCACCATGTATGACGCCGAGGTCGACGTACCCCGCCTGCTCTGCTGGTACGACGGCGCGAGGCAACTCCCCCATCCCGTGCTCACCGCCGCGCGGGCCGCGCTGACCGAGCACTACGCGCCCGAGTTGGGCGAGCCCTTCGTCACCGCCGGCATGTGCCTCTACCGCTCCGGGCGCGACAGCGTCGCCTGGCACGGCGACACCATCGGCCGCTCGGCGCACACCGACACGATCGTCGCGATCGTCTCCTTCGGAGCACCCCGCCCGCTGCTGCTCCGCCCACGCGGAGGCGGCGAGAGCCTGCGCTTCCCGGTGGGCCACGGTGACCTGATCGTCATGGGCGGCTCCTGCCAGCGCACCTGGGAACACGCCATCCCCAAGACCACCCGCCCGGTGGGCCCCCGGGTGAGCGTCCAGTTCCGCCCCCACAACGTCGCCTAACCCCACCGAACCCACCCCCGCCGAGTACCGCCCCGCCGATCTTGCACTTTCGGACGCCGTTATGCCCCTTTCGCAGAGCATTGTCGGGGCAGAAAGTGCAAGATCGGCGCCAGCGGGGGCGGGGGCGGAGCGGCGCGAGCGGGGCGGGGGCAGGGTGGAGCGGCGCGCGGCGCGGCGCGGCGCGGGTTAGAGGAGGCCGGCCAGCTTGTAGAGGACCAGGGAGCCGGCTACCGCGACGTTCAGGCTGTGGCCGTGGCCGACCATCGGAATCTCCACCGCCGCGTCCAGCTGGTCGAGCGCCTCGGGTGGGATGCCGGTCGCCTCGTGCCCCAGCAGCACCACGGTGCGGCCCCGAGCGGCGGGCAGATCGCCGAGCCGGACGGCCTCGTCGGCCAGCTCCACCCCGAGAACTTGGCTGCCGGCGGCGCGTTCGGCGGCCAGCCAGCGCAGCGGACTGCCGACCCGGTGGACGCAGCCCGGCTGGCGCAGCGTGTTGCCCCGGGCCACGGCCTCGTCCACCCAGCGAAACGGAGGTACGGCGAGGCAGGCACCGACCGCGTCGCACGTCCGTAACAGGGTGCCCAGATTCGCGCCGTGCAGCGGCCACAGTGGCGCGGCGACCAGGTGACCCCAGCAGCGGTGTGGCCGGGGACGGCGGGCGGCGCGCAGCTCACGCCTCGGCCGGACCCGGATGGCGGCGCTCACGCCGCGCCGGCGACTCCGCCGGACAAAGAAGAAATCATGTTGAGGGGTGCTTAGCGGCGCACCCAGACCCTCACCGACAACAGAGCCCTCACCATACCGCGCTGGCGGCCGCCCCATTTCCCATGATCGTGCTCGATCCAGGATCGAGTGGCATCACCGCGTCAGCGATGCCACTACTTCCCGGATCGAGCACGATCTTCAGCGGGCCGGGCACGCCTCGGGGACGGCGCGGGGTGGGCTCTGTCAGTCGCGCTCGATCACGTGGCCTACCACCGTTGGGCCGAGCATCACGGCGAAGCCACTGCCGTCGCGGCGGGGATCCGCCGCGGGCAGCTCCACCGGGTCGCCGGTGGCGGTCGCGCCGACCGGTCGCGGGCCCACCCAGGCAACCGCCACGTCCGTCTCACCCTTGAGGAAGCGGTGCGCGCGCACGCCGCCGGTCGCCCGGCCCTTTGCCGGGTACGCCTTGAACGGCGTCACCTTGACTGTCGCGCCGGTGGAGGTGACCACCATCGGCTCGCCGTGCCCCGGGTCGTCGGTGCGTACCGCGCCGAAGAACGCCACCCGCGCCCCGGCCGGCAGGTTGATGCCGGCCATGCCGCCGCCCTTGAGGCCCTGCGGCCGGACCAACCCGGCGGGGAAGCGCAACAGCGACGCCTCCGAGGTAACGAAGGTCAGTGTCTCGGTGCCGTCGGTCAGCCAGGTCGCCCCGACCACCTCGTCACCGTCGCGCAGGCCGATCACCTCGAACTCGTCGGAACGCACCGGCCACTCCGGCGCGCAGATCTTCACCGCGCCCTGCCGGGTGCCCAGCGCCAGCCCCGGTGAGCCCTCCGCCTGCCCGCCGAGCGGGGCCAGGCCGACGACGGTCTCCCCCGCCGCCAGCGGCACCAGCTCGGCCGCGGACATACCGCCCCGCAGTGACACAGTGCCCGCCTGCTCGGGCAGCACCGGCAGCGGCAGGACGTCGACCTTGAACGCCCGACCGGCGCTGGTCAACAGCAGCACCCGACCACGGGCGGTGGAGTGCACGATGGCGCGTACCGTGTCGTGCTTGACCCGGCCGTTGCGTCGGCGCCCCTCGGCGCTCTCCTCCGACTCGGCCGCGGTCCGGGCGACCAACCCGGTCGCGGAGAGGATCACCTGGCACGGGTCGTCGGCGACCTCCAGCGGGCCGGCCGGCGCGGACGCGGCCAGCACCTCCTTCAGGTCACCGTCGACAAGCGTCGTACGCCGTTCGGTGCCGAACTGCTTGACCACGGCCGCCAGCTCGTCGGAGACCAGCTTCCTGAGCACCCGCTCGTCGTCGAGGATCTTGCTCAGCTCGGCGATCTCGGTGCGCAGCCGCTCCTGCTCGGTCTCCAGCTCGATCCGGTCGAACCTCGTCAGCCGGCGCAACGGAGTGTCCAGGATGTACGTGGCCTGAATGTCGGAGAGACCGAACCGGCTGATCAGCCCGTCCTTCGCGGCCTGCGCGTCGTCGCTGCCCCGGATCAGCCGGACCACCTCGTCGATGTCCAGCAGAGCGATCAGCAGACCGTCGACCAGGTGCAGGCGCTCCTGACGCTTGCGCCGACGGAACGAGGTGCGCCGGGTGACCACCTCGTAGCGGTGGGCCAGGAAGACCTCCAGCAGGGCCTTGAGGCCCAGCGTGCGCGGCTGCCCGTCGACCAGGACCAGGTTGTTGACGCCGAACGACTGCTCCAGCGGGGTCAGCCGGTAGAGGTCGGCGAGCAGCGCCTGCGGGTTGACCCCGACCTTGCACTCGACGACGAGCCGGGTGCCGCTCTCCCGGTCGGTGAGGTCCTTGACGTCGGCGATGCCGGTCAGCCGCTTGGTCTTGGTGACCTCGTTGGTGATCGCGGCGATGACCTTCTCCGCGCCGACGCCGTACGGCAGCTCGACCACGGTGATCGCCTGACGGCCCCGGCTGCCCTCGATCGGGCCGATCTCCACCTTGCCGCGCATCCGCACCACGCCACGCCCGGTCTCGTACGCCCGGCGCACCTCGTCCAGGCCGAGCAGCACCCCACCGCTGGGCAGGTCGGGGCCGGGGACGAACTCCATGAGTTTGTCCAGAGTGGCGTCCGGGTGGTTGATCAGCCAGCGGGCTGCGGAGACGACCTCCGCCAGGTTGTGCGGGATCATGTTGGTGGCCATCCCGACCGCGATCCCGGACGCGCCGTTGACCAGCAGGTTGGGGAAGGCCGCCGGCAGCACGGTTGGCTGGGTCAGCGACCCGTCGTAGTTGGGCTCGACGTCGACGGTGTCCTCGCCCAGCTCACCGACGAGCAGCATGGCCTCGCGGGACATCCGCGCTTCGGTGTAACGGGAGGCGGCCGGACCGTCGTCGGGGCTGCCGAAGTTGCCGTGCCCGTCGATGAGCGGCACGTTGAGGGAGAAGTCCTGGGCGAGGCGGACCATGGCGTCGTAGATCGCCGTGTCGCCGTGCGGGTGGTACTTACCCATTGTGTCGCCGACGATGCGCGCGGACTTCACGTGCCCACGGTCCGGCCGGTAGCCCTGCTCGTACATCGACCAGAGGATGCGCCGGTGCACGGGCTTGAGGCCGTCGCGGGCGTCGGGCAGGGCGCGGGAGTGGATGACCGAGAACGCGTACTCCAGGTAGGAGTCGGAGACCTCGGTGACCAGCGGGTTGTCGAAGACCCGCGCGCCGGCCTGGTCGAACGAGGAGAGGTCGACCTTGTTTTCCTTACGGCGTGCCATGACTCAGCTCTCCACTGGAACGGGACGGGCGCTGTACCGCGAATTCGCTCGCTCGCTCATGCGTCGATCGCATCCCGGTCGACGCGGTCGGCGGAGTCGATGAGCCAGTTGCGGCGCGGTTCGACCTTCTCGCCCATCAGCAGTTCGAGGATGCGTTCGGCGGCGTCGACGTCGTCGAGGGTGATCCGGCGGACGGCGCGGGTGGCCGGGTTCATCGTGGTGTCCCACAGCTCGTCGGCGTCCATCTCACCGAGACCCTTGAAGCGTGGGATGGGCGTGACGATCTGCTTGCCGGCTTTCTCCAGCTTGCGGACCGTCCCCTCCATCTCGGCCTGGGTGTAGGTGTAGACGGTCTGCGGGCTACGCCCCTTGGTGGTGATCTTGTGGAGGGGCGGCATCGCGGCGTAGAGCCGACCGGCCTCGATCAGCGGCCGCATGTACCTGGCGAACAGGGTGATCAGCAGCGTACGGATGTGGGCGCCGTCCACGTCGGCGTCGGCCATGATCAGCACGCGGCCGTAGCGCAGCGCGGAGAGGTCGAAGGTCCGCCCCGAGCCGGCGCCGAGGACCTGCACGATGGCGGCGCACTCGGCATTGTCCAGAACCTGCTGGAGGTTGGCCTTCTGCACGTTGAGGATCTTGCCGCGGATCGGTAGCAGCGCCTGGTATTCCGAGGAACGGGCCATCCGGCTCGTCCCCAGGGCGCTGTCACCCTCGACGATGAACAGCTCGCTGCGGTCGATGCCGGTGGCCCGGCAGTCGACCAGCTTCGGCGGCATGGACGCGCCCTCCAGGGCGGTCTTGCGCCGGGCGGCGTCCTTCTGCTGTTTCTGGGTGAGGCGCACCCGGGCGGCGTCGACGATCTTCTGGAGGACGGTGCGCGCCTCGGCCTTGGTGCGCCGGTCCTCCAGCCAGGCCTTGATGTGCGCGTCAACCAGGGACTGGAGAACCTTGGTGATGCCGGTGGTGGAGAGCTCGTCCTTGGTCTGCGAGGTGAACTGCGGCTCGGGGATCCGCACGTGCACCACAGCGGTCATCCCCTCCAGGACGTCGTCCAGGGTGGGCGGCTCCTCCTTGGCCTTGAGCAGACCGCGGGTGTTGCGGATCGCGTCGGCGAGCGCGCGTACGAGGGCCCGCTCGAAGCCCCTGCGGTGGGTGCCGCCGTGCGCGTTGCGGATGGTGTTGGTGAAGCACTCGACGGTGCGCTCGTAACCGGTGCCCCACCGGAACGCCACCTCGACCTCGGCGCGCCGCTGCACGTTGGACTGCATGACACCGTTGGCGTCGGCGGCGTTCTCCCGGTAGGTGCCCTCGCCGTTGACGAGCAGGGTGCCGGAGACCGGGCGGTCGCCGGCCGGGGCGAGGAACTCCACCATGTCGCTGAGCCCGTTGGGGTAGTGGAACCGCTCCTCGGCGGGCGTCTCGCCGGTCAGGTCGCGAAGCAGGTAGGTCACGCCGGGGACCAGGAACGCGGTGTTGCGCAGCTTCATCCGGACGGTGTCGACGTCGAGGGCGGCGCCGGTCTCGAAGTAGCGGGCGTCGTGCCACCAGCGGATCGAGGTGCCGGTGCGCTGGCCGCGCTTCATGGCGCCGGTCACCTGGAGCCCGGGGCCGGCGGTGAAGGGCGCGTCCGGCCCGTCGCCGTCGAAGATGCCCGGGACGCCGTGCCGGAACGACATCGCGTGGATCTTGCCGGCCCGGCGGACTGTCACGTCGAAGCGGCGGGACAACGCGTTGACCGCCGACGCGCCGACGCCGTGCAGACCGCCGGAGGTCTTGTAGCCGGAGCCGCCGAACTTGCCGCCCGCGTGCAGCCGGGTCAGCACCAGCTCGACGCCGGAGATGCCGGACTTGGCGTGCACGTCGGTGGGGATGCCCCGGCCGTCGTCGTCGACCTGCACCGAGCCGTCGGCGTGCAGGATCACCTCGACGTGGCTGGCGTGACCGGCGACACCCTCGTCGGTGGAGTTGTCGAGGATCTCGTTGACGAGGTGACCCACGCCACGGCTGTCGGTGGAACCGATGTACATGCCGGGCCGCTTGCGGACAGCGTCCAGCCCCTCAAGGTGGGTGAGGTCATCGGCCCCGTACAGGGTGTCAGGCTCTGCGGTCAACTGGTCGTACTCCCCGGTCTCGGCGGTGTGCTGCCGGTCACCGGCGACATCAGCCGGCGTGGCGCGCCGCAGCGAGCCTAGCCCGAGGCTAGGACAACCACCGGAGGACCTACGCGACCCGCCGCGCGCGGCCCGCCGGACGTGAGCCAACGAACAGCCGGCGGGTGATCATGGGACCACGCAGAGACAGCGTCACCGGTACGCTGACGCGTGATCGCGGCCGGTTGAGCGCGGGTGCACGCCGGTCCGGGTCGAGGAGATCAGGAGGCGGTCGAGGTGGACGAGACGATGCGCGACGCTCTGCGGCGCTCCCTCGGCACGCGGGCCCGGCGGTGGCTGCTGGTGGGCACAGTGGTTGCGGGGCTACTGGCCGCCGTGGCGCTGGTCGCGGCGGCGGCTCCCGCCGATCGGACGTTCGCCGATCTGTCCGGCACCGTCCAGAGCCTGATGTCGGTCGTGACGCCGCTCTTCGGCATCCTGCTGGTACGCGACCTGCGGCGGGCGTCGGTACGTGTCCCGGTTCTGCCCACCGTGCTCGCGGTGGGGGTGCCGGCGGTCGTCATCGGCGTCGTCGGTGTGCTGGTCTGCGCTGCGACGCTGGCCCTCACCCCGGCCGACGTCGCCGACGAGCCGTGGCGGTTCGCCGGGACGGTCGCGGTGGGCAGCGTGCTGGTGCAGATCGTCGCCGGCCTGGTGGGCACCGGGCTGGGCCTGTTGGTGCGCTCGGTGGTGGTGGCGTTCCTGGCCACGATCATTCTGCCGCTGGGGTTGTTCGCGCTGTTGGGTGCCGTGGACGCCAGCCGTCCGGCGCAGCCGTGGCTCACCCCGTTCGGCAGTGTGCGCAACCTGCTCTCGGGCGAGATGACCGTGCTGCGGTGGGTGCAGTGGCTGTGCGTACTCCTGATCTGGGGTGTCGGTCTGAACGCCCTCGGCGCGGCGCTGCTGCACCGCCGCGACGACCCGACCGGTCGCTAGCTCCGCGCGCCGACGGGCGCCGACGAACGCCGATCTCTACGCGGTAGGGCGTCATGCCTACGTGCGCGTGTCTTTCGTCGAACGAATCTGTTACGGGCCATTGACGCCCGTCGCACAGGGGTGATCTGATCGCGCTCTCAGAGAATCTTTCATCTTTCGATGGATGGGGGCCCCATGCCCAGGTTCCGGCGTACCGCGCTCGCCGCGGGACTAACGATCGCCATGGCCGCGTTGTCGACCGCCGTCGCGCTGCCCGCACCCGCGTCCGCCGCGCTGCCCACCGCCGCGGTGGCGCTCGGGGACAGCTTCATCAGTGGCGAGGGCGCCGGGGCGTACACCCCGGTGGTCGACGCCAACGGCGTCAGCCAGGGCTTCCCCGGTTGGACGGCGGCGAACAACAACGCGTTCTTCTGCCACCGTTCGGCGAACGCCTCGCTCAACCAGGCCAACCTGCCGGGCATCCAGAACCGGTTCAACCTGGCCTGCTCCGGTGGCCAGCCGCACGACATCGCCAACGCCTCGCAGGCGCGGACCAACGGTCGCACCGTGGCCTCGCAGCTGAGCCAACTGCGCGCCGTCGCGCAGACCCAGGACATCGACCTGGTGCTGATCGGCCTCGGCTCCAACAACAGCTCGTTCACCTTCGGCAGCGTCGCGGAGAAGTGCGCCAACCGGTTCATCGCCGACGCCTGGACGGGCTGGTGGGAGTTCTGGGCGTACCTGAACGGCCCGGTGGAGCAGAAGCCCTGCAGCGACGCCGACCTGGCCACCGCCGCGCAGCTCAGCGCCGCGACCGCGGAGACCACCGCGGCCGTACGCCAGATCCTGACCACCCTCGACCAGGTGGACGCGGACGGTCAGCACCGGGTGGTGTTCCAGGACTACACGAACCCGCTGCCGCTGGACCTGAACCAGCAGTTCCACGAGGAGGACAGCCGGGACGACACCCGGGACAAGTTCCGTGACCTTGGTGCCGAGCGGTACGCGGCAGGTTGCCCGATCCACCGGGCCAGCCTGGCGCCGGGGCACCGCTTCTCCCAGGGCCTGGGCGGCATCGTGAAGTCCACCCGGGACACTCTGGCCGCCGAGTTCCCGGCCGACGACCTGGTGTACCTGAACGTGCAGCAGGCCTTCAACGGCGCCCGGCTCTGCGAGCAGACCAGCAGCCCGAGCGGCGCGCTTGCCACTCCGATCCGGCTTCAGGACGGCGCGACCGGCACCTTCGTCACCAGCCTCGCCGGCAAGGACAAGATCGCCATCCAGCGGATCGCCAACACCTGCGTCAGCTACTTCCAGACCTGCCAGGAGTCGTGGCACCCGAACGCCACCGGGCACCAGGTGCTCGGCCAGTGCCTGAGCGGCGCGGCCTCCACAAGCGCCCGTGCGGTGGCCTGTGTCCGCGCCAGCAACGGGGCGATCTCGGTCTCCTGACCGCAGCGTCCTCGGAGGGCCCCGCCGTCCGGCGGGGCCCTCCGTCGCGGGTACGGCGTGCCCGCACGTCCCGGCCTGCTGCTACCCGCCGGTAACGTCAGGCCGTAGGCTGGGCCGGTGAACGGGGACCAGGAGTACGCGCAGGAGTTCGTCGACGTCGACGGTGGCCGGCTCGGTGTGCAGGTGTACCCGGAGCCGGCCGGGGTGACGGGCGCGCCGGTGGTCGTGATCTGGCCCGCGATGGGGGTCCGGGCCCGGTACTACCGGCCGTTCGCCGCCACGCTGCGCGCCGCCGGGCTGGCCGTGGTCGTTGCCGACCTGCGCGGCACCGGAGCGAGCACGCCCGCGCCGAGTCGGGCGGACCGGCACGGTTACGCCGAACTGGCCGGCGACGTCGGCGCCGTCCTGGCCGCCCTCAAGCCGCGACTGGACGGACGCCCCCGACTGCTTCTCGGGCACTCGCTCGGCGGGCAGGCCGCGCTGCTGCACCTCGCCCTGCACGGCAGCGGCGACGTGGACGGGTTGGCGCTGATCGCGGTCGGGGTCCCGTACTGGCGGAACTACCCGGGCCGGCGTGGGCTCGGCGTGCTGCCGTACACCCAGGGAATCGCCGCCACGGCGGCGCTGCTCGGGGTCTGGCCGGGCTGGGGCTTCGGCGGCCGGCAGGCGCGCGGCGTGATCCGCGACTGGGCGTACACCGCACGGACCGGCCGGTTCCCCCGGCTCGACGGTACGGACACCGAGGCGGCGATCCACTCGGTACGGACCCCGGTGCTGGCCGTCAGCGTGGACGACGACCAGTACACCCCGCACGAGACGATGGATCACCTCTGCGCGAAGCTCGGCGGCGCGCCGGTGACCCGGGAGCGGTACACAGTGGCGCAGGCCGGGGCGACGTTGGACCACTTCACCTGGGTCCGTGCGAGCGCCCCGCTGGCGCGGCGGATCGCCGCTTTCGTCGGCGACCTGCCGCCCCGCTGAGCCGTACCTGCCGTTCGGCGGGCGAGGGTCGGCTCACTCGTCCTGGTCCAGCGGGACCAGTTCACCGTCCCGCTCCACCTGGATCTCGGCGTGCTCCTTGCGGGGCGCGACCTCGGCGGTGTTGCGGTGTGGGTCGTTGTCGGGGTGCATGAGCACGGCGTCTGTTTTGGGGGTCTTCTCCCGGCTCTCGTCCGGCTGCGACATCGCGTTCCCCTCTCGTCGGCGTCGCTCGGGATCTACCCGCCACCGGGCGAACGACTCCTGCTCAGGCGAGGCTTACCCGCCGACGACACTGATGTCCCGTAGCTGCCCACCAGGGGGCGGATCGGCCCGACCGGGGCGGGGTTAGCCGCCCGACCGGCGGGTAAGCCGCACCGCCCGACACGGCGGAAGGGGATCACATGTCCGAACGGCACACCGCACTGCGCTCGATGCACGATCTGGGCCTGGCGGCCTGGTTTGGCGGCTCCCTCATGGGTGCCTTCGGCGTCAACGGCGCAGCGGCGAAAATCAGCGATTCGACCCAGCGGCTCCCGGTCGCCTCGGCCGGATGGTCCAAGTGGACACCTGTCAACGCGGCAGCGATCGGCGCCCACCTGGCCGGCGCCGTCGGCGAGCTGGTGACCGAGAGCCCACGGGTGGCGGCACAGGCCGGCGTCGGCCGGGCCAGCGCCATCAAGACGGCGTTGACCATCGGCGCGTTGGCGGTCACCGGCTACAGCCGGTTGGTCGGCATGCGGCTGGAGAAGGCCGGCGGCCCGTCGGTGAGCGGCGCGACCGAGCCGAACCATCAGACCCCGGCCAGTGTGGCCTCGTCGCAGCGGCAGATGAAGCTGCTCCAGTGGGCCATTCCGGCACTGACCGGGACCCTGGTCGTGGTCACCGCGTACATGGGTGAGCAGCAGAAGCCCGGCCAGGTGTTCCGCGGGATGCTCGGTCGTGCCGGTGGGATGAGGGGCGCCTCGAAGAGCGTGATCAAGATGGCGGGAATGAGCAACGGCAAGCGGCCGATGGCGATGGCCGGACGCTGAACGTCGGGCCGGCAGGCGTCCCGCCGCCACCTCGACGGCGGGGCGCCGGCCGGCCCTGCGCGCGCACCGGAGCGACGACGGGTCCCGGGCGCGCGGCGGCGTGCCGCGACATGTCGTGCGGCGAGGCCGGGCGGGCTGTTCCGGCCCGGGGACGGCACATCGTCCGCCGGTAGCGGCGGACCGACGAGCGGGGTGGCCATGACGGCGCACAAGGGACGCAGCGGGGACAACGACCGGCTGGAGCCGGAGGCGACCAGGCCGTGGGGCACCGGCGACGGCTTCGACGCCGACGCGCCCTGGGGCACTGACGACGACTCACCGATGGACGAGGGCAGCGAGGAGACCGCGGTACCCGAGGGACGGCGCGGAGAGCGGCGCGCTGGTGCACCGACGGGCCGGTCGGACCCGGCCGGACGACACGGCTTCGGCTCGGTCGAGCCGACCCGTACCACGATGGCCGGACCGGGTGCCCCACCCGATCCCGCCCCCAGCGGCCGGACCTTCCCCGACGACGCGGACATCGGCGAGTCGACCCAGGACGCACTGCGCAGCCGGGGCCGGCGGTCCTGAGCTGACCCACGCCCGCCCGGTCGGCGCGTGCGGCGATCAGCCGGTCGCCGGGACGGTGTGATCGGCGAGCATCGTCTCGGCGAGCAGTTGCGCCAGCCGGGTGGCGTCACGCTGGGCCTGCCCTGCGCAGCAGTTGTTGAACAGCACGTGCAGATCGTCGGGGAGACCTGCGAACTCGGCAAGCAGTCCGGCCCAGTGCCGAAGCTCGTCCTCGGCGTACGCGTACCGGAACTTGTCCTGCTTGTCGCCCTCGCCCCAGGCGTCGCTGTGACCGTGGAACCGGACGATCGCCGGTTCCGCCGTCATGGTCAGGATCGGTGGCACCGACGACGGATGCCCCTGTGGCATGTCGACGCAGACCACTGACAGGTCGTGGGCGCGCAGCAGGTCCAGGGTGTCCGCCGCGGCGGCGTCCTCGAACCAGGAGCCGTGCCGCAGCTCCACACCGACCCGCCACGGGCGGCAGCGCTGCGCCAGCTCGACGATCCGGCGTTCGGCCGCGGGGCTGCGCACGAGCCACGGGGGGAACTGCAGCATCACCGCACCGAGCTTGCCGGCCGCCGCGATCGGGTCGAGGGCCGCGCGGAACCGGGCCCACAGCTCGTCGTACGCCGGCTCCGGCAGGTCACGGCGGCGGATCCGGCTCGGGCCGGCGGCCGGGCGCAGGTCCCGGGGAAGCACGGCGACCGGCGTCGGATGGCCGGTGAAGAGGCTGAACGCCTTGACGTCGAAGGTGAAGTCGTCAGGTGTGGCGTCCACCCAGCTCTGGGTCGTCTCCGGCACCGGGATGGCGTAGTAGGACGTGTCCACCTCGACCAACGGGAACTGGCTGGCGTAGAAGCCCAGCCGGCGGGCCGGTGTGCTGGCCGAGCGTGGGTACCACCCGGAGCGCAGCAGGGACTGGTCCGCCCAGGACGACGTGCCCACCTTAATCACACCCATGTCATTCAGTGGACCGCCGCCGGCGCGGATCGGCAACCGCTGGCGGGTCTTCCGTCGACCTGGTGTCGTGTCGGGGAAGTGTCGGTGCCTCGCCCTACGGTGACACCGGGTGGACATCAACGAAGGGTGGCGGCATGACCAGCACAGGGCAGCTCACCGGTGAGCGCACCGACCTCCTGCAGGCGCTCCGCAGGCACCGCGGCTTCCTCCTGCAGACCGTCGACGGGCTCACCGACGAGCAGGCGGCCAGCCGCCCCACCGTCAGCGGCCTCTGCCTCGGCGGCCTGATCAAGCACGTGACCGGCGTCGAGCACCGGTGGATGCTCTTCGCCGTGGGCGGCGCGGAGGCGATGAGCCGCGAGGAGGTCGACTGGGTCGGTCAGTTCCAGATGGTGGCGGGCGAAACCCTCGCCGGGCTGGTCGAGCGCTTCCAGGAGGTGGCCGCACAGACCGACGAGTTGGTCGCCACCCTCGACCTGGATTCGGCGCACCCGCTGCCGCAGGCGCCCTGGTTCGAGCCGGGGGCGAGTTGGACGGTCCGCCGGGTGCTGCTGCACCTGATCGCCGAGACGTCCCAGCACGCCGGGCACGCCGACATCCTGCGCGAGTCGATCGACGGCGCCAAGACCATGGGTTGACACCGGCGCCGGTGCCGGCCTGAACGCTGGTCGTCGGTCTCAGCGGAGGCGAGGGCGGTGCCGGCGTTCGGTGGTCCGGTCTCGCGCGTACGCGTCGGAGTGACCCCAACGGCCCGGGATGTCCAGCAGTTCCAGCCGCCCGAACCCCTCCGGCACCGCCGGGTTCACCAGCAGGTTGTCGCCGGTGGGTCGCAGGCCCAGCATGGTGCCCAGCAGCATCAGCAACGCCCCCGACGACCAGGACTGCGGCCGGCAGCCCGTCGCCAACTGCACGGGGTAGGTCGTCAGGGTGCGTTCGTAGCCGGCGATCGCCTCGGGCATCGCGCCACCGAGCGTCAGCGCCATGTCGAAGGTGCCGGCCGCGATGCGCGCCGCCTGCACGTCGAGGCGGTAGCGACGCAACCCGGCGGCGATCAGCGCGTTGTCCGACGGCCACACCGCCCCCAGGTGGGTGCCCACCGGGTTGTACGTGCGCTGCCCCTCGGCGAACGTGCGTACCCCCCAACCGCTGAACAGTCGCGGCCCGACCAGGTGCTCGGCGACCGCTTCCGCGCGGTCGTCCGCGACGATCCCGCTCCAGAGCAGGTGCCCCATGTTGGAGGCCAGCGCGTCGACCGGTTCGCCGTACGGGTCGAGCGCCAACGCGTAGTACTCCCGGTGGGGCAGCCAGAAGTCCCGGTTGAAGCGCTCCTTCAGCGCTGCCGCCTCGCGTTCCAACCGGTCGGCGTACGCGGGGTCGTCCCAGAACTCCCGGGCCAGCCGGGCGCCCCGCCGCTTCGCGTCGTACGCGTAGCCCTGCACCTCGCAGGTGGCGCGGGGGAAGGCGGGTTGCTGACCGTGTGCGTCGACGATGGCGTCCGGGGAGTCCTTCCAGCACTGGTTGATCGTGCCGTCGCGCTCGTTGCGGGTCTGGTAGCGCACGTAGCCGTCCCCGGTCATGTCGCCGTACTCGTCGATCCAGTCGAGCGCCATGCGGGCCGGGTGACGCAGCTCGCGGACGAGGTCCGCGTCACCGGACCAGCGCTCGTACTCGTCGAGCAGGACGACGAAGAGCGGGGTCGTGTCCGCCGCGCCGTAGTACAGCGCGCTCGACCGGTCACCGAACGCGGCCGTCTCGCCGTACCGGAGATGGGTCAGGATCTTGCCGGGCTCCTCGTCCAGCGCGTCGTCGAGCTGACCACCCTGCATGAGCGCCAGCATCCGCAGCGTCGCCGGGGCGAGTTCGGGGGTGAACGCCATCGTCTGGAGGCAGGTGATGATGCTGTCCCGTCCGCACAGTCCCATCGCCCACGGCAGACCCCCGATCGGCACCCGCTCGCGGTACGACAACGGCTTGTACCGCAGTGCCGCCAGGTCGGCGAGGCTGCCCCGGTACATCTCCTCCAGGCCGTTGCGTTCGGCCACCAACTGCGGCGCCCGGTCCAGCCACTGCTCCAGGTCCTCGCGCATCCCGGTCCGCACGTCCTGCTGGTGCGCCTGGAGGTCGGCGCGGAGATCCCGGCCGGCCTCGCCACCCATGGTCGCGGTGACGTGCAGGTCGGTCTCCCACTTCCCCTCGGGCGCGATCCGGATCCGGAACGTCATTCCCTCCTCGTCCACCTCGGCGGGAACAGTGCTGCGCACGGTGGTCTCGCGCACGAACCGCTCCCGCTCGTAGCGCAGCACGAGCTGGCTGCCCGCCGGATCGGCGGCGACCCCGACCGACCGCTGCCGAAGTCGCCGACCGACCTCGCTGATGTCGGTGAAGTCGCTGGCCATCTCCATCCGCACGGTGAACTCGGCGGGCTGCGACGAGTGGTTGAGCACTGTGAGCTTCTCGTGGAGACAGTCATGGACCGAGCGGTGCCTGATGATCGACACGTCCGCGTCGACGTAGTGACTCGCCGCCCCGGGGACCAGGAAGAACCGGGTCTCGAAGTACGTGATGTCGTCGCGGGAGAGCGCGTTGATGCGTTCGCCGTCGATCCTGAGCACCCAGTGGGACAGGAACCGGGTGTCGTACGCGAAGAGCCCGACCGGGATCTGCGGGTCGACCTCGATGTCGCCCTGGGCGTCACTGATCGCGAACAGGTTGCCCGCGAGGAGATGTACCAGTTCCTGCTTCACTGCCGCTCGCCCTGCCGGGGCGTCGCGGCGCGACCGACCAGCGCGGCCCGGCCCAGCTCACGCGGATGGCGGGCGCCGTCCGGCCCGGCGAAGATCCGCCGCAGCAGGATCAGCAGTTGCATGTTGCCCTGCACGGTCAGCTCGTTGCGCAGCAGGCCCGCGCCCGGGTGCAGCTCGCCGCGGGCCATCCGGTCGAAGACCGCCCGTTCGGCCCGCACCACCAGTTCGGCGTCGTCGGCCGCGCGGGTCACCCGGACGTGCTGGTCGGCGATGCTGAGGTACCAGTGATCGGTGCTGCCGTCGTCGCGGACATCGAGCCGCAGCGTCCCCGCGGTGGTCTCCGGCAGGTCGGGCCGCCGACCGGTGTCCAGCTGTCGCAGGTACTGCTCCGCCGTCGCGCCCATCAGGTCCCCTCCCCACGGTTTCCCGCAGGATCACCCGGGTCGGGGTGAGCCCGGCTCACCCGAAACGGGTGAGGGGGCGCCCGGGCTGCGCGGCCGTCGGCCCAGGGGTCAGTCGGCCTCGATCAGGCCGCGCACGTAGGCGGCCTGGCCCACGTGTTGCAGGTCGTCCTCGGCGACGCTGACCAACCGGACGCCGAGGGTGACCGGCGGATCCCACGACTCGTCGACCACGCGGTCCAGGTCCGCCGGGCCCAGACCGGCCAGGAACGATCCGGTACGTGTCGCGACCGCCTCGTAGTAGTCGAGCAGTGCCTGCGCGCTCTCCGGCCGCACCGCCGCCACCTGAGCGGCCGAGTGGCCGTAGCCGATGTCGTCGGGGTCGGCGGCGAGCCCGAACCGACCCGCCCAGTCGCCGCTCACCCAGATCTGGTCGGCGTCGAGCAGGTCGGCGACGTGGTGGTCCTGCACTCGGGTGAGGTGCCAGACCAGCCAGCCGATCGAGTTGGCGCCCGGGCCGGGTTGACGACGGAGTTGCTCGGGGCTGAGGCCGTCGACCGCCGCGCGGACGAGGTCGGGCAGCCGGTCGTACGCCTCGGTCAGCAGGTCACTCACATCCACGGGTCACGCCTTCCTGGTCGGCTTCCGTGCAGGTACCGCCGGATCGGGCCGCGCAAACCTCGGCCGCTACGGTGATCAAATGGTCGCCGCGGTGGAGTTGTACCTGGACCCGGACGCCACCCGCCGGATCCGGGTGCTCTGGGACGCGCTGGAGGCCGAGGGCGTGCAGAGCATGCGGTCGCTGCTGGAGCAACGCCACCGTCCGCACGTCTCGCTCGCGGTGGCGCCCCGTTTCGACAGGGAGCAGGTCGTCGAGGCGCTACAGGGGACGGTGGTGGCCGCTCCACTGCGCCTCGACTTCCAGCACTCCGGCCAGTTCGTCGGTCGGGTGCTCTGGCTCGGCGCGGCGCCCACCCCGGAGTTGCTGGCGCACCACCGGCTGGTGCACGACAGGCTCGCCGCCGCCGGCATCCCCCTCGCCGAGCACTACCAGCCGGGGCGCTGGGTGCCGCACTGCACGCTCTCCATGCGGGTGCCGAACACGCTCATGGCCGCTGCGGTACGCCGGTGCCTGGAGGTGTTGCCGCTGGCCGCGACTGTGGTCGGCGCGGCGCTCACCGACCACGCGCGGGGCATCGCCCACCCGCTGCCTTGAGTGAGACTCGACCGTCGATGCGTAATGTCCGGTTTGGCGGGCGGCAGTCGGAAACCCGAAAACAAGCGGTGCGGATGTGGCCAGGCATGGGAAGGTTCGAGTGGCTGTCGTACCGGTGGTGGGCTGCGCGAAGGCGGTCCCGCCCGGCCGGTGTGGCGCGGGGTCACCCCGCGCCGCCCACGGCGGCTTCGACGAGGAGAGGCAGGGCCCATGCAGGCTCAGCGCAGGCCACCGCGCACGGAGCGGAGCCAGACCCGGGATGACCGGACCGGCGGCGGGATGACCGGGGCGGCCACGCCACTGACGATCTGGGCGGCCGCCGTGCTGCTCGGCCGGATCGGTGCCGGCGACGACGACGTCGAGGACGAACGGCACATCCTGCGCGGCATCGAGTGAGTCCCGGCCGCGCGGCTCAGAGCCAGCCGCGCCGCTTGAAGATCACGTAGAGGGTGCCGCAGACCAGCAACATCAACAGCAGCGCGAAGAGGTAGCCGAAGCGCCAGTTCAGCTCCGGCATGTGCACGAAGTTCATGCCGTACACGGTGCCGATGAGCGTCGGAGCGAAGAGGATCGCCGCCCAGGACGAGACCTTCTTCAGCTCCTCGTTCTGGCTGTAGCTGGCCGCGGTGAGGCTGCGCATCTCCTCGTTCTGCTGCTGCGAGACGAGCGTGGCGTTGACGGTGAGGATGTTCTGCAACAGGTGCCGGAACCCGTCCACCCGCTCCACCACCTGGGTCAGGTGGTCGGTCACGTCGCGCAGGTAGCGACGCAGCTCCTCGTCCGCGCTGGCGCTGCCGGCGCCGTCGGCCAGCGCGTCGAGCACGCTGAGCAGGGGGCGGGCGGCCCGCTGGAACTGGATGACCTCGCGGCTGAGCCCGTAGATGCGCCGGCTCGCGTTCGGGTCACCACCGAACACCTGGGTCTCGATCTCGTCGATGTCGTTCTCCAGCCCGGCCACCACCGGCGCGTACCCGTCGACGACCTGGTCGAGGATCGCGTACAGGACTGCCTCCGGGCCGCGGGCGAGCATCTGCGCCTCGGTCTCCATCCGCCGCCGCACGGCGGCCAGATCCGGTGCCTCACCGTGTCGGACGGTGACCACGAAGCCCGGCCCGATGAACAGGTGCAGCTCGGAGAACTCGACCTCCTCCCGGAGGTCGTCGTAGCGGGCGGCGCGCAGCACCACGAAGAGGGTGTGCCCGTACCGCTCCAGCTTGGGCCGCTGATGGGCGTTGATCGCGTCCTCGACCGCCAGGTCGTGCAGCCGGAACTCGCGGGCCAGTGAGGTGATCTGGTCGATGTCGGGTCGGTACAGCCCGATCCAGGCCATCGCCCCGTCCTGCTCCTGGAGGCAGCGGTACGTCTCGGCAAGGCCGGACGGCGAGGCGAACCGGTGCCCCTGGATGTAGACCGCACTGTCCACCAGGCCGCCATCGGATGCAGGGGACGACTCCGTGGACGGCGGCACACCGACAGTCGTCTCGTACTCGTCGAGTTGGCGGCCGAAGCCACCACCCGGGCGGAAGCGACGGCCGCCGACCATGCCCTGTCCCCTCCCCCGGTGCCGTCCGGTCCGGCGCGCGCCCGCCAACCCGGGGGCGCTGCTTCCCCCCTGTCCCGAGCCCGAAACCCGCTGTGGCGTCGGCTGGGTTCCGCGCACCGGCGGACGGGGACGGCACGACGGGCGGATACTCACGGTGACCGTGGGCGGGATGACGGGGGACGCGCCGGTGACTGTCGACAGAGGCGCCGGCCGGTTGCGGGGGTGGTTGCTCGGAGCCGGGTCGGATCAGGCGGTGCAGCACCCGGGGCCGCACGGGCGTCCGCCGGAGCACCGGCACCACCCGTGGTGGAAGGTGATGTGCCTGACCGGTGTGGACTACTTCTCCACGCTGGGTTACCAGCCGGGCATCGCGGCGCTGGCCGCCGGGGCGCTCTCGCCGGTGGCGACAATGGTGCTGGTACTGGTGACCCTGCTGGGGGCGCTGCCGGTCTACCGGCGGGTGGCGGTGGAGAGCCCGCACGGTGAGGGCTCCATCGCGATGCTGGTACGCCTGCTGAGTTACTGGCCGGGCAAGTTGCTGGTGCTGGTGCTGCTCGGCTTCGTGGCCACCGACTTCATCATCACCATCACCCTCTCGGCCGCCGACGCGACGGCGCACATCGACGAGAACCCGTTCTGGCCGAGCGGGCTCAAGGGGCACGAGGTGGTGGTAACGCTGGTGCTCGTGTCACTGCTGGGCGCGGTGTTCCTCAAGGGGTTCACCGAGGCCATCGGGATCGCCGTCGTCCTCGTCGCGGTCTACCTGACCCTGAACGCGGTGGTGGTGGCCGACGCGCTGTGGCGGGTGGTGACACATCCGAGCGCGGTCGGCGACTGGACCACCATGCTGACCACCGGGCACGGTGATCCGTGGATGGTGGTCGGGCTGTCGCTGCTGGTCTTCCCGAAGCTGGCGTTGGGTCTGTCCGGCTTCGAGACCGGGGTGGCGGTCATGCCGAGCGTGCGGGGTGACCCGCAGGACTCGGAGGCCCGACCGCTGGGCCGGATCCGTGGCGCGCGCCGGCTGCTCACCACCGCAGCGGTGATCATGAGCGTCTTCCTGATCACCAGCAGCGTGACGACCACCGTGCTCATTCCGCCGGAGGCCTTCCAGCCGGGCGGGCCGGCGAACGGGCGGGCACTGGCCTATCTGGCGCACGCCCATCTCGGCGAGGTGTTCGGCACCATCTACGACCTGTCCACCATCGGAATCCTCTGGTTCGCCGGGGCATCGGCGATGGCTGGTCTGCTCAACCTCGTGCCGCGCTACCTGCCCCGCTACGGCATGGCCCCGACCTGGGCCCGAGCCGTCCGGCCGCTGGTGCTGGTCTTCACCGCCGTGGCGTTCCTGATCACGATCGTCTTCGAGGCCAGCGTGGACGCGCAGGGCGGCGCGTACGCCACAGGGGTCCTGGTGTTGATCACCTCGGCCGCGACGGCGGTGACGCTCGCGGCGCTGCGGCAACGTCAGCGGGGACGCACCATCGCGTTCGGAGTCATCGCGGTGATCTTCGTCTACACCACGCTGGCGAACGTGGTGGAGCGCCCGAGTGGCGTCAAGATCGCCGCGTGTTTCATCGGCGGGATCATCCTGGTTTCGGTGCTGTCCCGGTTGATGCGGGCCTACGAGCTGCGCGTCGACCACGTCGAACTGGACCGGGCCGCCGCCCGGATGATCGACGAACGCGCCGGGCGGCGGATCCGCCTCATCGCGCACGAACCCGACCGGCGCGACGAGGCGGAGTACCGCGCCAAGCTGGCGCAGACCATGGCGGACAACGACTTCCCGGACGACAGCGACGTCATCTTCGTCGAGGTCAGGGTCACCGACCCGTCCGACTTCGAGACCGAGCTGCTGGTCCGCGGCAGCGTGGTCGACGGCCACTTCCCGGTGCTCAGCCTGGCCAGCTCGTCGGTACCCACCGCGCTCGCCGCCCTGCTGCTGGAGATCCGCGACCGCAGCCGCCGACGCCCGCACATCTACTTCGAGTGGTCCGAGGGCGGCCCGACTCGCAACTTCCTGCGCTACCTGGCGTTCGGACAGGGCGCCATCGCCTCGGTGACCCGGGAGATCCTGCGCCGCCAGGAGCCCGACCCGCACCGTCGACCGCACGTGCACGCCAGCTGACCTGCCAGCGGGCAGCCCGTCGCGCACGGTGAGCGTGGTCATAACGACTGGACGACCCACCCGTTCCTGCTGCTAGCCTCGGCGCAGGTCATGAGCGCCAGCGCGAAGCCCCGGCTCGCTGGCCGGCAACCCTCCTCCGCGGTGGGGTGCCCCGGGTGAAGACCAGGCACCGGCACGACGTCGGTGCAAGCGTGGCCTGGCACCCAGGTCAGCACAGACCCGGGAGAACCATGCGCATCCTCAGCACCGCCCCACCGACCGACGTCGCGGACTCCCGCACCGGCCGACCCTCGCCCGCACTGACCCGGCGACGGCACGTGGACATGATGCGAATGTGCAGCGCCGCCTGTTGTCGCGGCACCGCGCTCTAGCACACCCCTTCCTGAACTCCTTTCCACAGGTACGCCCATCGGGCGCGCCGTCGGTGGCGCACACCCGTGCGCGCCGAGACACCACCCTTCGGAGACACCCGTGCGATTTCTTCCTGCCCTGACCCGCGCCGCAGCCCTGGGCGCGGCCACGATTCTCGCCGCCACCGCCCTCACCGCCTGCGGCGACGACAGCTCGTCCGACGCCACCGCCAACCCGTACGGTCTGGCGCAGCCGGGCGTGCTGCGCGCCGGCACGCTCACCGACGCCCCGCCGAACGTGTACCTCAAGGACGGGAAGTTCACCGGCTTCGACAACGACCTGCTGACCGCCGTGGCCGGCAAGCTCGGCCTCACTGTCGAGTTCGTCGGCACCGACTTCTCCGCGCTGCTCAGCCAGGTCAACAACCGCAAGTTCGACGTCGGCAGCTCCTCGATCACCATCACCGAGGCCCGCAAGAAGACAGTCGACTTCGGCAACGGCTACGACTTTGGCTACTTCGGCCTGGACGTCCCCGCCGGCTCGCCGATCACCAGCTTCGACCAGCTCACCGGCAAGCGGGTGGTGGTGGTGCAGGGCACCGTCCAGGACGACTACGCCACCGGCAAGCAGCTCAACCCGGTGCGGGTGCCGGACTACAACGGCGCGATCAACCAGCTCAAGGCGGGCACCGCCGACGCGTGGATCGCCCCGGCGGAGATCGGCGAGAAGTCGGCCGCCGACAGCAACGGCAAGATCACCGTGGCGGCCAAGCAGCTCAGCCCGGCACCTACCGCGTACGCCGTGGCCAAGGGCGGCGACAAGCTGCGCGCGGCGCTGAACAAGGGCCTGGACGAGGTCATCGCCGATGGCACCTGGAGCCGGTTGCAGGCGCAGTACTACCCGGGCCGGCCGATCCCGGCGGACTTCACGCCGGGCAGCGGCACGGTGCCGGTCCCGTCCGCGTCGACGGCGCCGTCGGCGTCCGCGTCGGCCGCGTCCTGAACCGGTGACGAGCGAGCGGGGCGGTAGGAGGGACGACCGATGGATCCGTTGAGCACCCTGTGGGAGACCTTCTTCGACTGGGACGCGATGCGCGAGGCGCTGCCCGAGATGCTGACCGTCGGGTTGCCCAACACGCTGATCCTGGCGGTCTCCGCCGCCCTGCTCGGCTCGGTGCTGGGCCTGCTGCTGGCCGTCGCCGGAATCTCCCGCAGCCGCTGGTTGCGCTGGCCGGCGCGGGTCTACACGGACGTGTTCCGGGGGCTGCCGGCCGCGGCGACGATCCTGCTGATCGGCGTCGGGCTGGCCCCGCTGGGCATGCAGGTCTGGGGGCCGGACCCCTACCCGTTGGGCATCCTGGCGCTGTCGCTCATCGCCGCCGCGTACATGGGGGAGATCTTCCGGTCGGGCATCCAGTCGGTGGAGGCCGCCCAGTTGGAGGGCGCCCGCGCTCTCGGCTTCTCCTGGCGCGACGCGATGCGGCTGGTGATCATTCCGCAGGGCATCCGGCGGGTGCTGCCGGCCTGGGTGAACCAGCTGATCGCGCTGATCAAGGACTCCAGCCTGGTCTACTTCCTCGGCCTGGTGGCCAGCCAGCGGGAGCTGTTCCGGATCGGGCAGGACTACGCGGCCACCACCGGCAACGAGTCGGCGCTGCTGCTGGCGGGGCTCTTCTACCTGGCGCTGACCGTCCCGCTGACGCACGTCGTCAACTGGATCGACAGGCGGCTGCGCAACGGCCGGCCGGCCACCGCGTCGACCGAAGAGGACGACGACGACGACACCGCGTCGTACGTTGCGACGGAAGGAGAACGGCGATGACCACCGCCACGACGACCTCGGTCAGCCTCGACGTACGCGACGTGCACCTCGCCTTCGGACCGAACCGGGTGCTGCGCGGCGTCGACCTCGCGGTGCCGCGCGGCGCAACGGCCTGTGTCATCGGCCCGTCCGGGTCGGGCAAGTCCACCCTGCTGCGCACCATCAACCGCCTCATCGAACCGGACCGGGGCGATGTGCTGTTGGACGGGCGCAGCGTGCTGGACGACGACCCGGACGCGCTGCGGCAGCGGGTGGGCATGGTGTTCCAGCAGTTCAATCTCTTCCCGCACATGAGCGTGCTGCGCAACGTCACGCTGGCGCTGCGCCGACTGCGCAAGCTCGGTGCGGACGAGGCGGAGACTGTCGCCCGGGCCCAGTTGGAGCTGGTGGGGCTGGCCGGCAAGGCGAACTCTCGACCGGCGCAGCTCTCCGGTGGTCAGCAGCAGCGGGTCGCGATCGCCCGCGCGCTGGCGCTGCGGCCCGAGGTGATGCTCTTCGACGAGGCGACGTCGGCGCTCGACCCGGAGCTGGTCAAGGGCGTCCTCGGGGTGATGGCCGACCTCTCCGCCGCCGGGATGACCATGGTGGTGGTGACCCACGAGATGGGCTTCGCCCGGCAGGTCGCCGACACCGTCGCCTTCATGGACCGGGGCGTGGTGCTGGAGGCCGGACCGCCCGAGGCGATCTTCGAGCGGGCCGAGCATCCGCGTCTTCGCCGGTTCCTCGACCAGGTGCTCTGAGACTGCCGCTCTGAGACCTGCCGTCTGAGACCCAGTGCTCTGAGCCGCGCCGGTCAGACGGCCACCGCGGCTCAGTCGCTGGGTCCGCGCCCCAGCAGCCGGATCTCCTCGTTGTCAAGGGCGGCCTGGAGTTCCTGGAGTACCAGGTCGTCGATCTCCCGGTTGTCGCGCAGTCGGGTGACCTCCCGCCTCTTGTGGGCGAGGACGCCGAGACGCAGTCGGCGTTCCAGCCGGCGCTCCTCGGCGGTGCTCCCGCCGCTCTCGTTGAGGTCCTGCAGATGCCGCTGGTACTCGGCCTCCAGCCGACGTACCGAGTCGTCCTGGGCACCGACCTCGGCGGCGACCTGGGGAAGTGCCGCCAGGCCCACCTCGGTGGCCCGGCGCCGGGCGTTGCGGGCCTCGTCGACGCGTTCCGGGTCGCCGCTGAGCCCGGCCCAGCGCACGACCAACGGCAGAGTGGTGCCCTGCAGGAGCATGATCAGCACGATCACCAGCGCGGTGACGAAGATGATCAGATCACGTTCGACCACCGGTCGGCCGTTGACCATCACCGTCGGGACGGCCAGGGCGGCGGCGAGCGACACGGCGCCACGGAAACCGGACCAGCCCGCGACGGTCCCCACCCGCCAGGCGGACGGCCCCTGGGCCTGGTCCAGGATTCGGCGATGTCGTAGCCGCGCCGACTGCGCGGTGAGGTAGACGAAGATCAGTCGGGTGCCGATCACGACCAGGGTGACCACCAGCACGATCAGTAGAGCCCGCTCGGGCGAGGTGCTGGTGATGCTTCTGACCGACCGGGGGATCTGCGTGCCGAGCAGGACGAACAACCCGCCATTGATCAGGAAGGTGCTCAGGTCCCAGAACGCGTACGCCAGCACCCGGGACCGGGCGCGGATCACCCGGGGGCCGGCGTAGGACAGCACCAGGCCGGCGACCACCACCGCCAGCACACCGCTGGCGTGCACCATGTCGGCGAGCAGGAACGCGGCGAACGGTGTGAGCACACTGAGCGCGCCCTCGCGCAGCGGATCGTCGAGCCGTTTGCGGACCAGCACCACGGCGCCCCCCACCAGCAGGCCGGCCACCACACCGCCGACGCTGGCGCCGACGAACTCCTCGCCGATGCCCAGCACGCCCGGCTCGGCGCTCTGGCTGAGCAGTCCCACTGTCACAGCGAAGACCACAAGCGCGGTGCCGTCGTTGATCAGACTCTCCGCGTGCAGGGTGGTGAGCAGCTTCCGGGGCAGCCGTTTGGCCAGACCGGTGACGGCGGCGGCGTCGGTCGGCGCGAGGACCGCGCCGAGGACCCAGGCGGCGGCGGGGTTCACCCCGAACGCCTGCGCGGTGAACGACACCGTGACCATGGTGAGCACCACCAGCACCACGGCGAGCAGCCCGATCACCGGCAGGTTGGCCCGGATCTCCCGCAGGCTGATGGTGAGGCTCTCCCGGTACAGGATCGCCGGCAGGAAGATCAGCAGGACCAGGTCGGGTTCCAGGGTGACCTCGGACAGCGGCGGAGTGAGCCCGAGCAGCACACCCAACGCGATGAGCAGGACCGGCGGGGCGACCCGGTACCGGCCGCCGAGGGTGGTGCCGACGAGGACGGTGACGCCGAGCGCCACGATCAGGATGAGCGCCTCCACGCGTACCCCCCTCGGACCGTGGCCGGCCGCGGACGCGCCGACGGTTCCATCTGACCGCACCCGACGGTGGGTTCCGCCAGAAACCGGAAAGTCGCCTCTCGGTCGCAACGAGCCCTGGGCCTGGAACAACTGACCCCGCACCAGTGGCGTCCCGGGTTGGGTCGACATCGCATGTCGCCGCGCGACGGGCGCTGCCCGGCGTTCGGCTCGACGGTTGTTCGTAGATCTTGGACACTTTCCGTTCGCGCAAGACGGAAAGTGTCCAAGATCTCGCAGTAGGTACGTCGCCAACGGTTGAATGAAGTGCCGGCCCTGGCATCGGGCAGCACTCGCCCGGTGGCGCTCAGGTTGGGTCGTCGGCCCGGACGCGCGCGGTGAGCACTCGGGCCGTACGGCGGTGCTCGGCGGCTTCCTCGTCGCGGCCCAGCGCGGCGGCCAGATCGGCGAGGTGCCCGGCCACCGGGCCGACGGTGACCACACCGCTGCCGGCGGCCACTTCGGTGGCGGCCGGGCGGAGCGCGGCGGCGGCGCGTTCCATTGTGGGCCGGTCGCCGACGGCGAGCGCCGCCCGAGCGGTGAGGCACAGCCGCACCTCCCGCAGCAGGTCGTGCGGCCCGTCCGGAAGAGCCCGCAGCGCCGCTCCGGCGGCTTTGCGGTCGCCGGCGGCGGCGAGCAGCAGGGGCTGCACCCAGGGCTCGTGCGGGCCCCAGTCCAGCCGCGCCCAGTCCGTGTCGTCCGGCCCGGGAATCGGCCGCCCTCCGGGGGCCAGCCGGGTGTCACCTGCCGACGGGGCGTTGCCCACTGCGTCGGCCAGGCGCAGGCCGAGCAGGGCGAGCGGCAGCAACCCCTGGGCCAGGCCCGGCATCGCGTCGGCGGGCAGTCGTTCAGCGGCAGCACGGTACGCGGTTGCCGCGGCGTCCCGGTCGCCGCCCAACGCCAGGCGCAGCGCGGCGTACCACCGGGTGAGGACGCCGACCAACGGCAGCTCGTACCGTTCGGCGAGGCGGTCGGCGGCGCGCGCGTGGGCGTCGGCGGCGGGCCGGTCGGCCAGCGCGCAGTTGGCCTGGACCAGGACGAGGTGGCCGAGCACCTCGAAGGTCACCAGGTGGTGCCGGACGGCCAGGTCGACCAGTTCGACGCCGATCCGGGCCCGCGCGTCGGCCAGACCGACGCGCTGGAAAGCGTGCATGAAGCGGGCGTTGAGTGCGAAGGCCAACAGTCCGGGATCCCCGATGCCGCGGGCGATCGTCTCGGCCTCGTCGGCGGCGCGGCGGCCACGATCGGTGGTGGTGCCGCGCAGCTCCAGCGCGAGGGTGCTCAGCAGCCGGCTGCGCTGCGCCGAGCGGACCGGGCCGAGCGCGGTCAGGGCGTGTTCGGCGGCTCGGACGATGTGCCCGGACAGCAGCTCGTCGTCGTTGCGCGTCCAGCTGGCGGGCACGTCGAAGCCGGCCAGCGTCTCCTGGATCAGCAGGGGGTCACCGGTGGACTCGGCGGCGGTGATCGCCTCGGCCCGCCGTCGCCGCGCCTCGGCCAGCCGGCCCGTCACGGCCAGCGCCCGTCCCAGGCCGAGCAGCGCGGTCACCCGCCCGCGCGGCTCGACCCCACCGGCGCGGTCGTACGCGTCGATCGCCTGGCCCCACAGCCGGGTTGCCTCGTGGGGGTTGCCGCTCCGTTCGGCCCGCTCGGCCGCCGTTCGGGCGTACGTCGACGCCTCGGCGGCGGCGACCGGCCCACCGGCACGCAGGAGGTGGTACGCGAGATCCGCCGGTTCGACGGGTTCCCGCTGTCTCAGCACCTCGGCGACGGCCGCGTGCCAGGCGGAGCGGCGCGGCGCGGACAGGTCGGCGTAGAGCGTGTCGCGGACCAGGATGTGGGTGAAGCGCAGCCGCCCGTCGGACTCCCGCTCGGTGAGGAACCCGGCCGCCAGGGCGCGGTCAACGGCGTCCAGCGCCACCGTCGGGTCACCGGCCAACGCGGCCAGCACGTCCGGGTCGAGGTCCCGGCCGAGCACTGCCGCCTGCCGCAGCACGGTACGGGTCGAGGCGGGCAACTGCGCCAACCGGTGCCGGATCACGTCGCGTACGCCGGGCGGCACGGCGGCCAGCCCCGCCTCCCCCGCGTCCGCGTAGAGCTGGGCAAGTTCGCGGACGAAGAACGGGTTACCACCGCTGCGTCGCTGGATCGACCGGGCGGTGGCCGGATCCAGTGCCGACCCGACGATGGCGGCGGCCAGCTCACCGGTCGCCGACGCGGGTAGGCCGGCGAGATACTCGCGGACCGGCTCCAGGCCGGCGGCGCGGGCCAGGGTGGCTGTCAACTCCGGGCTGATCTCGGTGGCCCGGTAGGTGCCGAGGATCAGCACCGGCCCGCCGGCCGGTTGCGGACCGGTGAGCAGTGCTGTCAACAGGTCCAGGGTGTCACCGTCGGCGCGGTGCAGGTCGTCGAGGACCAGGAGGACCGGCCCTCGCTCGGCGACCGCCGAGAGCAGCGACGCCGCCGCACGGTGCCGACGAAATCGGCTCTCGGCGGGGCCAGCCGGGCCGGCTGCCGGCGCGACGGCCGTGACGGGAGCAGCGGCCCCGGTGAGCGCGTCGGTGATCTGGGTCCAGGGCCAGGCTGGCGGGGCGCCCTCGTACTCGGGGCTGCGTCCCCACGCGGTGGTCCAACCGTCGGCGGCGAGTCGCCGGGTCAGGGCCTCGGCCAGCGCCGTCTTGCCGGCGCCCGGGTCGCCGCTGAGCAGGGCGAGCGTGGGTCGGTGCCGTCGGGACGCGGCCTCGGCGGCGCGCCGAAGCCGCTCCAGCTCCGTGTCGCGGCCGACGAACGGGCGCTGCCCCACTTCGACGTGTCGAACAGGTTCCCCGGGGCCGGGGGTGGCGGCCCGTTCGAGGGGCGGGGTGAGGTGCGGCGCCTGGGCCAGGATGTCGGCTTCCAGCCGTCGCAGCTCGGGCCCCGGGTCCACGCCCAGCTCGGTTACCAGGACGTGGCGGGCCTCCCGCAGCGCGGCCAGCGCGTCGCCCTGCCGGCCGGCGCGGTACCGGGCCACCGCGAGCAGCCGCCAGGCGTCCTCGCGCAGCGGATGGCTGGCAAGGTGGGCCGGTAGGTCCGCGGCGGCCTCGTCCGGTCGGCCCAGCGCCAGGAGCGCCTCGGCCCGCCGCTCGACGGCGAGCATCCGCAGCTCGTTCAGCCGGTTGATCTCCGCGACCGCCCAGGACTCGTTGGCGCAGTCGGCGTAGGCAGGCCCGCGCCAGAGCCCGAGCGCCGCGTCGAGGGCGGCCAGGGCCGGCGCGGGATGTCCGGTTGCCAGCAGTCGGGCCGCCTCCCCGACGGCCGCCTCGAACCGTCCGGCGTCCACCGCTTCCGGGGCGGCCCTCAACACGTACCCGGGCGGCTCGGTGACCAGGATCCGGGGTGGCTGCCGGGGTGGTCGATCAGGCTCCAGGGCCCGGCGCAGGTCGGCGACGAAGGTCCGGATCGCGCCCACCGCACCGTCCGGGGCGACCTCCCAGAGGTCGTCGACGAGGCGGTCCACCGGCACCACCCGACCGTGGGCGATCAACAACCGGCCCAGCACCAGGCGCTGGCGGTGTCCCCGCAGGGCGACCGGGCCGCGCTCGGTCGCGGCGGTCACCGGCCCGAGCACGCCGAAGGTCACCGCGACGGGCGCCGTCAACTGCCTGGTCATGGCACCACAGTAGGCCGGCGCTGATCCGACGCTGACCGGCTGCTGATCACCGCCGGGCAGGCTCGACGAGGTACGACGGCGACGGGCCACCGCCCCCGCCGGCACCTGCTCACCAGGAAGGTTCCCCGTGGACCCCAGGATCAACGGATTCGACCACCGACGCGTCACCGTCGCCGACGGTGTGACGCTCAACGCCGCCGTGGGCGGTTCCGGGCCGCCGATCGTGCTGTTGCACGGCTTTCCGCAGACCCACCTGATGTGGCGGCACGTCGCGGCCGACCTGGCCGCCGACCACACGGTCATCTGCCCCGACCTGCGCGGCTACGGCGACAGCGACAAGCCCGTCGACACCGACGGCACCGCGTACGCCAAGCGCACCATGGCCGCCGACATCGTGGCGCTGGCCGGCGCGCTCGGTCACGACCGGTTCGCCCTGGCCGGGCACGACCGGGGCGCTCTTGTCGCGTTCCGCGCCGGCCTCGACCATCCGGAGGCGATCAGTCAGCTGGCCCTGCTCGACGTGCTGCCCACCCTCGACATGTGGGACGTGCTGCACGGCGCCAGCGCCGCTGTGGCGTTTCACCTGTACCTGATGGCGCAGCCGCCCGGCCTGCCCGAAGAGCTGATCGCCGGCAGCCCGGACGCCTTCTTCGGTCATTTCCTGGACGTCTGGACCCGTGATCCGGAGGCCCTGCCGACGGACGTGCGGGCCGCGTACCTGCGCGCGTCGCGCAACGCGGTGCCCTCGATCGTCGCCGATTATCGGGCGTCGGCCGGGATCGACGTGGCGCACGACGCCGCTGACCGGGCGGTCGGGAACCAGCTGCGGATGCCGGTGACGGTGCTCCAGCAGGACTGGGGCGCGGCGCTGGGCTACGACGCGGCGGCCGTGTGGCGGGCCTGGGCGCCGGACCTGGATCACCAGACGGTCACCTGCGGGCATTTCATGGCCGAGGAGGCACCGGCCGAGGTGGTCCGGGCGCTGCGCGCGCTGCTCGCCCGCTGATCGATGGACGACCCGGCCACCTGTCACCCTCGGCAAGATATCCGACACTGTTTGTCACCGGGGGTGGTGGCGGCCGGGTCGTCGCGCGCTATCCGTCCCACGGCCCAAAAACGGCCTACAAACAGGCTCTGACCTGCGGAAATGCGACGTTACACCAGGTGGACGCCAAGCGGTCATCGGTGATACACAGGCAGATAACGGCAGCCAACGACGTCGCGTCGCTCTCTCTTCTCGCCCAACGACCGTCCACAGGCAACGCACCAGTGGTCTTCGCCGCACGGACCGCAGCTCGACAGTCGCGACCCACCGAACGGCACTGGTCCACCGGCCGCTGCCGGACGCCGGTCCTCGACCAAGGAGTTGCCGTGGGAAACCTACGTATCCGATCCCGCCACCAACCGTACGAGATCGCTGTCCTGGCCGCAGCGCCTCTCTGCGGCATTCTGATGATGACCCTCAACGTCCGGCCGACGTCCGTTCAGACGTCGATGCCGGCGCCGATCCAGGTCGCCTGGGAGATGGGTCTGATCGCGGTGGGCGTGGGTGGGCTACTGGGCATCCTGTGGCCCGGCCGGCTCTCCACCGGGCTCGGCCTCGAACTCGCGTCGGTGCTGGTGCTCGGCACGATCACCGGCATGTACGCGGTGGCCGTGCTGGTCATGTCGGGCCGAAATTCAATAGTCGCGACGTCATTCGTGATGGCGGTGACTGTCGGGTCGCTCTGGCGGGCCGCGCAGATCGTCATCGATCTGCGCCGCCTGGCCCGGGCCTGCGAGATTGTCCCCTACGAACAGCTCCAGGCAGGTGTCACGTGATTACCGCACCCGCGCCGGCCGCACCGCACTGGGTGCAGGTGGCGCTCAGCGTGCTCGGCATCCTCGGCGGGGGCACCGGCCTGGCCGCGATCGCCACAGTCGTGGTGCAGCGGGGCAAGTTCAAGGCCGATGCCGCCGACACGCTCACCGAGGCCGCCCTCACGCTCGTGCAGCCGTTGCAGACGCGGATCACCCAGTTGGAGGGCGAGGCGTTCAGCGCGCGGTCCGAGCTGGGCACGCTCCGCGAGCAGGTCAACCAGTTGCAGTTCGTGGTCCGGGTGCTCACCCGGACGCTGGACCGCTGGCGTGCCGCGATCCGCGCCCCCGACGCCACGCTGCGGAAGGTCCGCGCGACGGTGGCGGAGTCCGACCGGATTCCCGAGATGGAGCGCTGACCGGCGTCGTGTTCCAGCACTGCCCGCCCCATGAACGGCACGGCTCAGCCAGCGCCGCGGAGGCGTTCGGCGAGTTCACGAACCGCCGCCCGGAACTCGGGGTCGGTCTCGCCCGGCTGGTGCCCCCGTAACGGCGGCGCGGACCGCTCCCCCGGTGCCGGCAGCAGGTCCGGTGGGTCCCGCAACCGCCTGTCGACCTGACCCGCCGGATCGGCCGGGTCCGGGGATGGATCGCCGGGCCGGTGCGCGGCGAAGATCCACCCGCCGACCGGGTCGGTGTCCCGCCAGAGGTTGAGCCACCGCCACTCCACCCGCTCCCCCACCTCGCGCAGCACCTCCTCGTTGAGGTAGGCCGGAAAGAGCCGGGCGTACAGGCGGTCCAGCGGTGACCCGTAGGTGAGCAGCGCGACCCGTTCACGTACACGCGGGGGCAGCCGCAGCACCGCGAGAGCGAGCAGCACGGAGCCATGGCTGTGTCCACAGAGCAGCACCCCGGTGTGCCGCTCGGCCAGTTGGGTGATCCGGTCGGCCAACTCCGGCACGGCGCGGTCGGCGTAGCTCGGGGGCGCGAACGGGTGTGCGGCGCGCGGCCAGAAGGTTCCCAGGTCCCACAGGATGCCGACGTGCCGGCGGAACCACGTGGTCCGGTAGGCGAACGCGCCGGCCGCGAACAGCAGGAGAAGCACCGCGGCGAGCAGGTAGGTGCTCCAGGTGAACCCCATCTCGACGACTTCCGGCGGCAACCCGAGGAGCCGCCGCGCCAGTTCCTCGGGTTCACGCCCGGTCCGCCCCAGCAGACTCGTGCTCAGTCCGACCACCGCGAGCACCGCGTACGTGGCGGACAGCAGGCCCAGCCACTCGGTGAACCGCGCCCGGGCGATGGCCCTCGTCGCCAGCCGCAGCCGCCCGACCGCTTCCGGCGGCACGACCGGGAAGTCGCGACTGGCGATCGCCGCCGCCGCACGGTAGCGGCGTCGCCGCGACAGGACGGTCAGGGCGCCGCACAGCAGCGCGGCCGAGGTTACGTGCAGGAAGAAGGCCAGAAGCGTCCAGCGGTACGGCGAGGGCGGCCCACCACCGTCGGGATAGCCGCCCAGCAACTCCCCGCTCTGGTAGACGAGGCCGGTGGAGAGCGCGCCGCCCAGGCCGACGGCGAAGGCCGCGATGACCGCCGCGCCCAGTCCGCGGCGCAGCGTGGACCGTCCGCCCGCGTGACCGCGATGCCACAGCACCAACCCGCTGAGCAGCACGAGCAGGATCATCTGACCGAACAGCGCCGCACCAGCGATTCCGCCGTAGCCGGGGAGCCCGGCCGACGACGGCCAGCCGGGCGCGTCGCGCGCCACGATGACGAGGGTCGCCACGGTCAGGCCGACAGCCACGACGGCTGTCGTGCGGGCGGTCCGTTCCGCAGTTCGCGCGGTCGCGGCCCTGTCGATCAGCCCCGGGACGGCGAGCAGGGCGACGCAGGCCAGCAGCACCGCCGCGCTGAGCGTCAGCAGCACCGTCGTCGCGACCGTCGCGCCGGCGGCACGACGGGCCACGAGCAGCACGAGATCGAGTACGGCGAGCGCGGCGGCGACGTGGATCGCGCGCAGCCGCCGCACCAGCGGCTCGACGGCCCACAGCGCGTTGCCGGGCGGACGGGACCGGCGGGTGCCCATGAGTCGGAGCAACCCGATGGCGGCGATCGGCACGAGCGCCAGCACGGCCAGCCGCTGCCCGACGTGCCGTCCGTCGACCCCGACCATCGACTCGAAGGGGGCGCGGCAGCGGGCCGCGCCGAGGCACTGCCAGGCGAACAGGTCGAGGGCGACCCCGGCGATGGACACCACGTACAGCACGGTGAGGTTGAGCGCGAGGAGCCGGCACAGCACGGTGACCCCGGCGGCGCTGTGACGACAGGTGGGCCGCATCCAGACCGCCACGTTGCTGAACATGAACGGCAGCAGGAAGACCATGGAGAGGGTCCGGGCCACGGTGCCCGACGGCAGGTCACCCCAGCGGTACGCCTCGAGCGTCACGCCGTCCGGGTCGGCGCCGTCCCGTCGGTCGGTGCGGTGGAAGCCCCCACGGTCGTCGCCGGCGACCTGCCGGACCGACGCCCGGTCGAGGATGACAGCGGGTTCCGCCCCGGACACACCGTGCACCCGCAACTCCACCACGTCCGGTCTTCGCGGCTGGTCGCCGTGCTCCGGCGCGCCCTCAGGCATCGGGCGGCTACCCATGCCGCAGCTGGTCGGGCGGTTCGCGTCCACCGGACTGTCGAATGAACCGCTGCAGTCCGGGCATCGCGTCGACCAGGACGATCAGCAGCAGCACCCCGGCGATGACGGCACTGTTGACAACCTGCGGAAGCCTCGCGGTCGCCAGCCCGGCCACGATGATGGCCGGCACGCCGACCAGGCGCGCCCAGGGCAGGCTGCCGTCGACCACCGCCGCGACCAGGATCCGGGCAGTCAGGAACAGCGCGGGGCCGATGACGCCGACGGCCAACTGATCCGCGTGGTGTTCCCGCGGATCGTCGATCGTCATCTCCATGGCCACCGAGGTGGCCAGCACACCGGCGATCATGACGAGGTGCAGGTAGCCCGCCAGAAGGGTCAACCTGCTGCCGGGCGGCCCCGCCGCCTCGATGCGGGCGCCCAGCCGCCCGCCGGCGGGCACCAGGTACAGCCGGGCGAGGGCCACCGCGGTCACGAACGCCATGCCGAAGGCCAGCGTGCTGTCCCGGTCCAGGCCGGAATCGCTGTACGTGACGCCGGAGATCAGGATCAGCTCACCCAGGGCGATGATGAAGATCTGTTGGTACCGCTCGGAGAGGTGCGTGCCGCTCACCTGGAGTTCCGGCCAGGTGCTCCGCCCGAGCCGCGGGAACGGCCAGCGCAGCCGTGCCATGGAGTACTCCAGCACGAGGGCGAGCGCCCAGAGCACTTCCCGGGCCGGGGCCACGGCCGCCCCGACCACCCACAGCACACCGGAGATCGCGAACCAGATCGCGACCCGCAGGCTGCGCAGCTGCAGCGGATGCCCCCGCAGGGCGGGGATCAGGATCGCCCCCCGACCCACATGGATGGCCACGTAGGCGATGGCGAACACCATCGCGTGCCCGTCGAACGCGGTGGGTACGGCCGCGGCCATCAGCAGGCCACCGAACATCACCCAGAGCAACAGGGCGACGATCAACGGGGCGCGTGGGTCGAACCAGTCCGCCGACCAGGCCGTCACGAACCACACCCACCAGAGCGCCGCCAACATCAGCACGACCCGGAAGCCGCCGCCGAGGCTGAGGTCGTCGAGCAGCGCCCGCGACAACCGGGTCAGCGCGAAGATGAATGCCAGGTCGAAGAAGAGCTCCAGGAACGACGCCTTGCCCGGGTTCTCACGCCGTAGCAGCAGCCGTCCCGGAAGCCCGCCCGCCATCGCCATCCTTCCCCGGCCCGCAGCTGCCACCGCCGCCCCAGTCGTACCACCCGGAATGCCAGGCCCGAGGCGGTTCCGCCGAGCCGGGCCGTCCTGGTCAGCGGCCCGCGGTGACGGCGCGCTGGGAGATCAGATCGGATGCCACGGTCCAGAGCCGCTCGGCGTTACCCGGGTCGACCGCGTACGCGGCCACGCCGCTGTAGTCGGCCGGCCGCTCGGTGACGGTCGGGGCCTCGGCGCAGTCCTCGAAGTAGCGACCACCGACGCCGTCCAGCAACGGGGACGCCGCGAGCAGCACCGAGGTCGCGGCCCCCTGCTGCGGGGTCTTGTGCATCTCCTTTGGCGACTTGAGCCCGCCTGTGTGCTTCTGCAGGCCGGTGGCGATCGCGCCCGGGTTCAGCGCGTTGGCGTGGATGCCCTCATCGGACCAGCGGCGCGTCACCTCGACCGCCAGCAGAGCCTCGGCGCTCTTGGACTGCCCGTAGGCCAGCAGCGGGTCGTACGGCCGGAACGCGAAGTGCAGGTCGTCGAAGATCACCGGGGAGAAGAGGTTGCCGCTGGAGCTGACCGACACCACCCGGGCGCCGCCGGCAGCGGCGAGGGCGTCGTGCAGGCCGACGGTCAACGCGAAGTGCCCCATGAAGTTGGTGGCGAACTGCATCTCCCAGCCCTCGGCGGTGCGCTCCAGCTCGGGCAGCGCCATGATGCCCGCGTTGTTGACCAGGATGTGCAGCGGCTGGTCCCAGCCGGCGACGAACTGGCGTACCGAATCCTGGTCGGCCAGGTCCAGCGCGCGGACGGTGACCCGCTGCGCGCCGATGCTGGCCGCGATGTCGGCGGCTGCCTGCTCCCCCGCCGCGACCCGGCGGACCCCGAGCACGACCTCGGCGCCGGCTGCGGCGAGCGAACGGGCGGTCTCGACGCCGATACCGGCGGCACCGCCGGTGATGACGGCCCGCTTGCCGGTCAGGTCGACCCCGGCGAGGACCTCGTCGGCGGTCGAGGCGAAACCGAAGGGGGTCGTGATGCGCTCTGCCATTACTTGTCCCATCTCTCGATCACGCTTACCTCGACACTGTCACCCGGGTGGCAGGTGCCAGCCGGTTCCCTGTTTTTCCTGGTAGCGGCAGGACCAGGCTGGCTGGCCGATGGCGGCTCCTACGATGGGCGGGTGAGCACGGCCGGCCCGCTCGGCGAATACCTGCGTGCCCGGCGCGAGCTGATCGGGCCGGGTGACGTCGGGTTGCCCGCGCACGGCCGTCGGCGGGTGCCCGGCCTGCGGCGCGAGGAGGCCGCCCTGCTCGCCGGCATCAGCGCCGACTACTACCTGCGGTTGGAGCAGGGGCGCGACCGGAACCCGTCGACCCAGGTGGTCGAGGCCCTGGCCCGCGCGCTGATGCTGGACGCGGACGCGACCGCCCACCTGCACGGCCTGGCCCGACCAGCGCCGGCCCGCCGCAGGGCGCGACCCTCGGAGCGGGTGCCGGTGGGCATCCGACAGTTGGTCGGCTCGTGGGCCGAGACACCCGCCTTCGTGCACGGCCGACACCTGGACGTGCTCTTCGCCAACCCCGTCGCGACCGCGCTGGCGCCGATCTTCACCCCCGGGGTGAACCTGCTACGCGCGGTCTTCCTGGACCCGAGCGTGGCGGCGCTCTACCCGGCCCTGACGGCGGTCGCGGCCAACGCCGTGGCCGGCCTGCGCGCACAGGTCGGGCCCGAGGTGGACGATCCTCGCCTCGTCGAGCTGGTCGAGGAGCTGACGGCCGGCAGCGAGCGGTTTCGGCGGTTGTGGGCCCGGCACGACGTGACCGCCCGCGCGGGCGGCGGAGTGCGGGTGTTCCAGCACCCGGAGCTGGGCGAGTTGGCGTTGCGCTACGAGAAGCTCACGATCAGCGGCACCACCCAGTCGCTGGTGGTCTACCACGCCGAGCCGGGCAGCCCGTCGGCGCGCTCGCTCGCCCGGCTGCCCCGCAGGGCAGCACCACGCTAGGGCTGGCTACCGGTTGGCCGCCCGCTCGGCGACCACCACCGAGATCCCGTCGAGGACGCGTTGCAGGCCGAACTCGAACGCGTACTCCGGGCCGTACGCGGCACCGTGCTGCTGGCCGGCCGCGGTGCCGACCCGGGAGGCTGTCGGGTAGGCGTCGGCGGCCATGAACGTCTCCAGCCAGGGCGCGTGCGACTGCCACCACTGGCCGTCGGTCAGGCCGGTCTCGCGCTCCAGGTCGACCACCTCGGAGGCGGCCCGCGCGGCGCTCTTCACGTGACCCAGCACGAGGGTGAGCACCGCGTCGACCTCGACGTCGGTGAGCCCGATGTCGACGACCGCGCCGAGCTCGTAGTCGTACTTGGCCATCAGGTGTGGGCCGAGCACCGGTCGGGTCGTCTCGGCCCGCAGCATCCAGGGATGCCGCTGGTAGAGCGCCAGGTTGTCGCGGGCGATCCGCTCCAGCCTGGTGCGCCAGTCACCCTCGACGGTGGGGCGCGGCATCTCGCCGTACGCGGTGTCGATCATGACGGCGACGAGTTCGGCCTTGCCCGGCACGTACGTGTAGACCGACATCGTGCCGACCCCCAGCGCCTCACCGACCCGGCGCATGGTCAGCGCGTCGAGCCCCTCGGCGTCGGCGATGTCGATCGCGGCCCGCACGATCCGCTCGACGCTGAGCGCCGGACCGGCGCTGCGGCTGGTCGGCTCCCGGGTGCGCCAGAGAAGGGCCAGGCTGCGGGCCGGGTCCGCGGTCGCCTTGCGCTCACTCGCCATGGTGCGGCCATCCTAACAACGCGGCCGTACGCCGTACGTCCGCGCCGGCCTGCTGGCGGATGCGCCGTGCGGTCGCGACAGGGCGTGGTTCAGAGCGCCTCGCGGTCGTCCGACAGCGTCGGACCGGCGGCGGCGGGCACCAGGTGTCGGACCTCCGGCTCCCCGTCGGTCAGCTCCCGGGCCCGTTGCTCGGCGGCGCGGTCCTCACCTGTCAACCGGCCACCGTGCTGGCGCAGATGCTCGTCCCAGGACGGCACCAGGTACACCTCGACGAACCGGTCGGTCGTCTCGGCCGGGCGGAACAGCCCCCAGCGCATCGCGCCGGTCCGCTGCCGCGCGCCACGCACCAGGTCCATCGCCGACAGGAACCGTTGGGTCCGCTCCGGCCGCACCGTGTACTGCACCGTCACCAGCACCGGCCCCACCCCCGGGTCCGGCTCGTGCGCGAGGTGCAGTTGGGGCCAGTAGGCCGCCGGTTCACGGTTCACCGACCGCAGGTCCGGCAACGGCCAGATCCGACTCGTCAGGGTGCCGACAAGCATCAGCGCCGCCGCGGCCAGGTACGCGACCACCAGCCCGGCCATGTCGGCCACCAACCCCCAGACCAGCGCGCCGAGCGCCTGCCCACCGGCGAAGCACACCTGGTACACGGCCAGGCCCCGGGCCCGTACCCAGCTCGGCAGGTAGAGCTGCATCTCGGCGTTGACGTTGGCCAGCACCGTCACCCAGGCCGCACCGGCGGGCAGCAGGGCGAGGAGCACCAGCGGCACCACCCGCACGGTGCCGACCACGGTCAGCGCCACGGTGAACAGCGCCCCGGCGATCAGCAGGAGCTGGTTGGCCGACAGCCGGGTACGGATCACGGCCAGCAGCACGCCACCCGCGATGGCGCCCACCCCGAGGGCGGCCAGCAGCACCCCGTACCCGCCGGAGCCCAGCCCCAGCCGCCGATTCGCGACCAACGGCAGCAACGCCCACAACGCGCTGGCCGGGACCACGAAGACCAGCGCACGGCGCAACAGCCGGCGGACGGTCGGCGAGTGGCGGACGTAGCGGCTGCCCGCGCGCAACGCGGCGGCGAACCGCTCGGGCACCTCGACCGCGCGGGCGTTGCCGGGCCGCCAGCGCCACAGCGCGTACGCGAAGATCGCGAAGGCGACCGCGTTGATGCCGAAGACCGGGGCGACGCCGGTACGGGCGATCAGCACGCCTGCCACCGCGGGCCCGACCGCCCTCGCCACGTTCACGCTTATCGACCCGAGCGCGGACGCCGACCGCAGTTGGTCCTGCGGCACCAGCTCCGGGATCACCGCCGCCCAGGCCGGCAGGGTCAGCGCCTGCCCGACCCCGAACGCGAAGGTGAGGGTGAGCAGCAGCGCCGGCGGCATCCGGCCGGTCAGTGTGAGCAGGGTCAGCGCCACCGCGACCGCCACCAGGAACAGCTGCACGGCGATCAGCAGGTGCCGGCGGTCGAAGCTGTCGGCCAGCACCCCGGCGGGCAACGCCAGCAGCAGGACCGGCAGCAGACTGGCGGTCTGCACCAACGCGACAAGGGTCGAGGCGTTGGAGTGGTTGATCAGCAGCCATTGCGCGCCGACGGTCTGCATCCAGGTGCCGATGTTCGCGGCGAGCAGGGCCAGCCACAGGTTGCGGTAGACCGCCGTACGCAGCGGCGCCCAGGCCGAGGCCGGACGGTCGGCGGCTCCGGCTGCGGCCGTCACCACCGCCCGTCCGCGCGCAGCACGCGCTCACCGGAGACGTAGAGGTCGTCGGGTTCGAGCAGCAGCAGCCGGACGACCTCGGTGGCGACCTGTTCGGGCATGGCGTACACCTCGTCCAGGAACTCGGCGCCCACCCGTTCCTGTAGCCGCGTCGGCATCGGGCCGGGATGCAGCTGCATTACCTTGACCCGGTTGCTGTGCTGGGCCTCGGCCAGCGATTCGACAAGGCTGTTGCCGTAGCTCTTGGTGGCTCGGTAGACGGGGATGCCGGGCCGGGGGGCCGCCAGCGCCAGCGCGCCGATGTACACGACGTTGCCGTGACCCTGCCGGTGCAGATGCTGCACCGCTTCCCGCAGCAGGTACGTGATGCCCAGAACGTTGATCTCCACGGCCCGGCGGATGTGCTCCACCGACAGATCCCCCAGGTCGCCGCCCGCCCACATCGAGGCGCAGGCCGCCACCCCGTCGATCGTGCCGTAGCGCTCGACCACCTCGGCGAACCCGTCGCGTACCTGCTCGTAGGAGGAGATGTCGCAGACGGCACCGTCGCAACCCAACTCGTCGGTTGCGGCAGCGACCTCGGCCGGCACGTTGCCGAAGACCACGACCTGATGCTCGTTCACGAGCAGTCGGGCCACCGCGAGGCCGAGACCGCTGGTCCCGCCGACCACCACGAAGGTTCTGGCACCCATGTCTCTCCAGCCGCCGCCAGCACAGGTCACGCGGGCCGCGCGACGGCGCGTTCTTCCCGTTTTCGGACCTCGCACACCCGTTCGGCGGTAGTGCTGGGCATACCCCGAAGAGTGGATCTGGACGGCTGGGGCGGCCGGTCGCTCCCGATTAGCGTCTGCTGCATGACCACGGAACACCCTTCGCACCTGGCCGAGGCGCTGCGCCGCCGCCGCTGGCTGATCTCGGCGTGGCCCTGGCGCGCACTGGCCTACCTGGTGACCACCGTGCCGATCGCCGGCGTGCTCGGCGTCGGGCTGCTCATCATCGGCGCGCCCATGCTGCCCGTCTTCAGCACGCTCCGGCAGCACGGCCGACCGCCGAGCATCGCGCTGATGCTGTTCCTGATCACCGGAAGCGTCATCCTGGTGGCGCTGGCCCCGATCCTGAGCTTCGCGGTCTCCGCCGTCGAGCGGTGGCGGGTCCGGCTCGTCGACAACCGTCCGCTGCCCTCGTCGCCGTGGCCGGGCCTGGCCGCCCGCTACCGCAGCGCCGCGACCTGGCGGGAGGTGGCGTACCTGTTCTGGCTGGGCGGGTTCACGCCTGTCGCGTACTGGGTGTTCCTGGTGCTGGTGCTCCTCGACCTCGGAATGATCACCAGCCCCTGGCTGGCCGGCGACGCCAACGAGCCGGTGGTGATCTGGCAGCCGATCGACAGCACCGGCGAGGCCGTTCCGTACGCGATCGTGGGGGTGCTGCTGATCCCGGTGCTCTGGTACGCCGCCGGGCTGCTCGCCGCGCTCCAGGGGGCCGTGGCCCGGTGGGTGCTGGCCCGACCGGTGGACGCGGCGGCGCTGCGCGAGGTCACCCGCTCCCGCACCCGGCTGGTCGGGGCGTACGAGGCCGAACGCCGCCGCATCGAACGCGACCTGCACGACGGCGCACAGCCCCGGCTCACCAGCCTCACCCTCCAGCTGGGGCTGGCCCGGCTGGACGTACCCGAGGACTCCCCCGCCTCCCGACCCCTCGCCGTGGCGCACGACCAGGCCCGGGGCCTGATGGTGATGCTGCGGCAGTTGGTGCACGGCATCCGCCCGCAGAGCCTCACCGACCTCGGCCTTGCCGGCGCCGTACGCGAGCTGGCCGACGCCGCCACCATCCCGGTCACCGTGCACGCCGACCTGCACGACGAGTTGTCGGAGATCGTGGAGACCACCGCCTACTTCGTGGTCTCCGAGGCGCTGGGCAATGTCGCCCGGCACGCCCAGGCGACGCGCGCCGACGTACGCCTCACCCGGGCCGGCGGTGACCTCGTCGTCGAGGTGACCGACGACGGCCACGGCGGCGCCGACCCGGCCCTGGGCACCGGCCTGACCGGGCTCGCCGATCGGGTCGCCGCGGTGGACGGCCGGCTGCTGCTGTCCAGCCCTCCCGGCGGGCCTACAGTGGTCCGGGTGGAGCTGCCATGCCGCCGGTGACCCGGGTGGTGCTCGCCGAGGACGAGGTGCTGCTGCGGGAGGGGCTGGTCGCCCTGCTGACCCGCTTCGACTTCACGGTGTGCGCGGCCGTCGGCTCCGCGCCCGAACTGCTGGCGGCGGCCCGCGAACACCAACCGGACCTGGTGCTCACCGACATCCGGATGCCGCCCGGCCGCCGCGACGACGGGCTGCGCGCGGCCGTCGCGCTGCGCGCCGAGCGCCCCCACCTCCCGGTCGTGGTGCTCAGCCAGTACGTGCAGACCGGGTACGCGGCGGCGCTGCTGGACAGCGGCGACGGCCAACGGGTGGGCTACCTGCTCAAGGACCGGGTCGCCGAGGTCACCGAGTTCGTCGACACGCTGCACCGGGTCGCCGGAGGTGGCACCGCCATCGACCCGGACGTGGTCCGGCAGCTCCTGCACCGCCCCCGCGACCCGCTCGCCGCGCTGTCCGCCCGGGAACGCGAGGTCTTGGCGCTACTCGCCGAGGGGCGGTCCAACGCGTCGATCGCCGGCCGGCTGCACGTGAGCGAGGCGGCGGTCGGCAAGCACGTCGGCAACATCCTGTTGAAGCTCGACCTGCCACCCAGCGACGACACCAACCGTCGGGTGCTCGCCGTCCTCACCTACCTGCGCGCCGATCCGGCGAGCTGACGGGCCGAGATCGGGCCCGGCCACCCCGGGCGTAGATTCACCTCAGCGGTACCGACGCCAGGTCAGGGCGCGGACCAGGGAGACGGGGGCACGGCATGGCGAAGGCGCTGCGGGTTGGTCTGCTGGGGTACGGGCTGGCGGGCCGGGTGTTCCACGCACCGCTGATCGCCGCAACCCCCGGGCTGCGGCTCGACGCCATCGTGACCCGTGATCCGCAGCGGCGCGAGCAGGCGGGACAGCACTTCCCGGACGCCCGCCTGGTCGACGACGCCGACGAGTTGTGGCGTACCCCGGACGCCCTGGACCTGGTCGTGGTGGCGACGCCGAACCGGCACCACGTGCCGCTGGCGCGCGCGGCGCTCGCCGCAGGCCTTCCGGTCGTCGTCGACAAGCCGTTGGTGGCCACGGCGGCCGAGGGTCGCGCGCTGATCGACGAGGCGACCGAGCGTGGGGTGCCGCTGACCGTCTTCCAGAACCGGCGCTGGGACGGCGACTTCCTGACCGTCCGCCGCCTGGTCGAGCAGGGCGAGTTGGGGCAGGTGCTGCGCTTCGAGTCCCGGTTCGAGCGGTTCCGGCCGACCATCAAGCCGGGCTGGCGGGAACTCGCCGGTCCGGAGGAGGCCGGGGGTGCCCTCTTCGACCTCGGCGCCCACCTCGTCGACCAGGCGGTGCAGCTGTTCGGCCCTGTCGACCGCGTCTACGCGGAAGTAGACCGTCGCCGCGCCGGCGCGGCCGTCGACGACGACGCCTTCGTGGCGTTGACCCACGCCAACGGGGTCCACTCGCACCTGTGGATGGGCGCGGTGACCGCCCAGCTCGGGCCGCGCCTGCGGGTGCTGGGCGACCGGGCCGGCTACACCAGCTACGGGCTGGACGTGCAGGAGGCGGCGCTGCACGACGGCGGCCGACCGGACCAGCCGGGCTGGGGCGAGGTCCCGCCGGACCGCTACGGCCTGCTCGGCGTCGACGGTGACCTGCGGCCGGTGCCGACCGAGCCCGGCGCGTACCAGAGCTTCTACGCGCAGGTGGCGGCCGCGCTGCGTGACGGCACACCGATGCCGGTGGACCCACGGGACTCGGTCGACACCGTCGAGTTGATTGAGCTGGCGCACCGGTCGGCGGCCGAGGGCGTCGTGCTGCCGGTCCCGGCCGCCTGACCGGGCCGGTCGGCGGCCGAGGGCGTCGTGCTGCCGGTCCCGGCCGCCTGACCGGGCCGGTCGGCGCCTCCTGCCACCTGGGCTGCTGAGGTCTGCGCGAAAACCAGTGGAGCGGCGCCGCCGTGCGCCGTTACCGTGCTGCGCAACTTGGTCGTCTAGGCAAGGACGTGCCGTTGTACACCCTGTGAGACCTCCCGAGAGCTGATCTGTCGCGCGTCGCGCCATCTGCGCCGCGCTCCTTTTGCTGCGGATTTCTCACTGAAACCGGTGTACCTCTGTGCTCAAAAATTGGGCCGTCGTGCCCACCTGCCTGCCCATCATCAAGCGCCGTTGCCACGCGTGCGCGTCCCAACGCCTTCGGGCGAGCGGCAAGTTCCGCGTCAACGCCAACCACAAGCTCCTCGACGCCTGGCTTCTCGCGCTCTGCACCGCGTGCGGGGAGACGGCGAAGCTCACTGTCCTGGAGCGGATGACCGTGCGCTCCATCCCACCCGAACTGCTGGACCGGCTCCATGCCAACGACCCGGGCCTGACCGCCGACCTGCTCCAGGACCCGACCGTTCAGCACCGAAACCGGTTCGTCCTGGACTGGACCGACGCCTGGCGTCTCGACACCGGCGGATCGGATCACCTGGACCGCGACATGATCGATGTCGCGGTCCGCAACGCGGCGCGGATCCCGGTCCGACCGACCCGACTGATCGCCGACGGTATTGGTCTGTCGCGGGCCGAGGTCGACCGGCTGATCACGGAGGGGAAAGTCGTTTCGGCGGTCCGGTTGAGCGGCAAGCTCTCCGGCGACTTCACCTTCACGCTGAAGCGCTGACCCACCCTGGGTGCCTGTCCGGCAGGACGCCGGGCAGGCACCCTCGGCGATTGCGCGCGTTGATCAACTCGGTTTTGTGAAAGTCGCGGTGTCAGACCGCCTGCAACACCGCGATTTCACGGAAGACGAGTGGATCATGCCTACGGGCAGCATCAGTCGGCGTCCCGCTCGGAGGGGGCGTCGTCCGGCGCCCGGGCGTCGTCGTCGGTCAACGCGTCGTCGTCAACCAGCGCGTCGTCGCTCAGCGCGTCGTCGGACGGGGTGGCGAGGTCGGCGAGCCGCCGCTCGGCCTCCCGGACCTCCTCGTCGAGCCTGGGGTTGTCCTCGTCGGGACCCTGCGACATGGGCGACCTCCATCGGGCGCGACCGGCACATCTGCGTGTACCCGACCTGAGGGCGGAGACACGGAGGTCTGCCACCATCCCTTGATCAGATGTCCTCGGCGACCCACAAGCCACGGCCCTGGAGACCCACCACCAAGCCGCGGGTCTGAAGAACGATGATCGCCCGCTGGACCGTGGTCACACTGACGTCGTAGAGGTCCGATAGTTCGTTGTACGTGGGAAGACGCTCCCCTGCCGCGTACTCGCCGCTCTTGATGCGAGCGGCGAGGTCATCGGCCACCTCTCGGTATCCGCCGGTAGGTATGGGCATGTGAAGGTTCCTTCGTTCGGCACCTTTCATCGGACCACGCTGCCAACACACCTTCAACACCAACATTGCCTTAGGTACTAAAGGTCTCTAAGGTCGAAGGCAGTGGTCAGTTTCCTTCGTTCGGCAACGGCGGACCGGGCCACCCCCTCCCAGGGGCGACGCTGAACCTGTCGGCTCTGGGAGGGCCTGATCGCGTCTCGCGGAAGGGTGCCGATCATGGCGATCGACGAGCCCGTGTCCAAGGCGACCGAGTTGTTCACGGCCGGACGGGTATTGAATACGCACTGGACTCGGGCGTACGACAGACCGTGGCGAGCGGGCGGCTGCCTTGAGTGCCGAGGTCGCGACAACTGCCCGCAACTGGATTGGGCGTTGGCGCTTCTGGCCGAGGTTGCTTCCGTCATGCTGCAGAAGCGGTGACCCTGTGCGCTACACGTGGCCGGAGAGCGACCGCTGAGCGCGTTCGGTGGACCGGTGTACCGAGCGCCGGGCCGGTCGGCGGGCGCGCCGGGCTGGAGCCCGGGAGCGTTGCCGACCCGGCCCGGTGCCGGATCAGCGCTGCTTCAGCTCGCGCCAGGATGGGTGGGTGCCGCGCCAGGCGTCGGCGAGGATGGCCGCCGAGGCCCGGCTGGGGCACTGCTGCACCCGCTCACGACCCGACGCCCCACCGATCTGGGCGCGGACCTCCCAACCCTGCCCGTCAGTACGGATGTACACGTCCCGGCGCCCGCGCGGGGTCGTGTCTCCGTTCCACCAGTGTTCCTCCACCTTCATTCGCCGACCGTATAGCAATTCCCGCGCCGAGGGTACGGCGCAGGTATGCCCGGACTGGGGCAAGGGCGACATTCCAGGCGCATTTCGGCCCAACCGTTGACGGTTCGAAACCATAACGGGCGGTTCTCCCGCTCCTGACTTGCAAATCAGGAAGCCCTACTGTGCACCCTCCCCGCAACCCCCACCCCCGAACCCTGTCGATCAAGAGGTTCGCGTCATCAAGCACGCTCCCGATGACGCAAACCTCTTGATCGACGCGCGAGGACCCAGGGCGGTCAGGTCTGGGTGGTCAGGAGGTAGTCGTCGGCCTCCGGGCTCCAGCGCAGATCCAGTACGCCGGCGGTGGCCGCGGCCTTGCAGAACTGCAGGAAGCTGCGGTAGCCGAGCTTCTTCTCGCTGAAGTCCGGGCGGGCCCGGCGTACCTGGTTCTTCAACCCGGACAACGCCACCGGGTTGCCGCTGCTACCGAGGTCCGCCACGACGCCCCGGAGCAGGCCGAACGCCACCTCCCGGTCGCCGTGCTCGGGCAGCGAGACCTCGGGGTCACCCTTGGCCGGGCCCTCGGCCAGCTCGATCACGTTGCGCTCGGCGAGGTGCCGCAGCAGTTCCCCGAAGGTGCGGAAGCCGTAGTCGGACTCGCTGAAGGTCGGGTCCTTGCGCAGCAGGGTGCGCTTGAGTCGGGAGGCGGTGACCTCACCGTTGGCGCTGCCCTGCAATCCCGCGACCGACTGGGCGACGAGCACGGCGAGGGTGTCAACGTCCCGTTCGGGTTCTTCGCCCTCCGGTCGACGGTCCACCTCCCGCTCCGGCTCCGGTGGGCGCTGCTCCGCGCCGGCCTGCCGGGTGGTGGGACGAGCACGCCGACCGCGGGCCGGCGGGATGTCCACACCCTCCAGCCGGTCGTAGTAGAGGAACTCGTCGCACGCCGGGGGAAGCAGGCCCGAGGTGGACCCCTCGACCCCGACGCCGATGACCCGCTTGTTCAGCTCGCGAAGCTTGTGCACCAGCGGGGTGAAGTCGCTGTCACCACTACAGATCACGAAGGTGGAGATGTAGTCGCGTTCGAACGCCAACTCGATCGCGTCGACCGCCATCTTGATGTCCGCGGCGTTCTTGCGGGACGCGCCCATCCGCTGCGGGATCTCGATCAGCTCGACATGGGACCTGGTGAGCATCCGACGGTCCTCGTCGAAGTAGGACCAGTCGGCGTACGCCCGGCGGACCACCACCCGACCGCGTTCGGCCAGCGCGTCGGCGATGGGCCGGAAGTCGAAGGCCGCGCCGCCGCGATGGTCACGCGCGCCCAACGCGAGGTTCTCGTAGTCGAGGAATAGGGCGATCCGGTCTTCTTGATCCACGCGGATCAGCCTACGCCGGGCGCGAGCTGGTCGGGGCGGGCGACGCGCGACACCTCAACTCGACGACCGTCCATTTCTTGCGGCCTGATAGTCGTTTATTTTCGTTGTTCGATAGGCGTCTTGCAGTGGCATGTCTGGTGCTGCATCATGACGATCAATGTCGGGCGTCGGGGGAGCGCCGGGCGGACCTCCACCACCACCCACCCAGGAGGGTCACCGATGTTTCGCAGCCTCATGCCGGCCCGGGGACGCCCCGGCCGGCCCGGCGGCACCGCCGTCGCGCTCGCGGCCGGTCTCGCCGTGCTGGTCGCCGGGCCCACCGTGGCCACCGCCAGTCCACAGGCGTCCGCCGGCACGCAGCCGGTGGTCACCCGGGCCGCCCTCGATCCGGCGCTGGTCGCCGGACGGGGCGCGGACGTCGACTTTCTCGAGCAGGAAGCCGAGAACGCCCGCACCAACGGCGAGATAATCGGGCCCGACCGGTCCGCCTACACGCTGCCCGCGGAGGCTTCCGGCCGCCGGGCGGTCCGGCTCACCCCCGGCGAGTACGTCGAGTTCGTCCTGCCCAGCGCGGCGAACGGGATCACCGTGCGGTACAGCATCCCGGACGCCCCGCAGGGCGGTGGGATCACCGCGCCGCTGCGGGTCGCGGTAAACGGCAAGCACCTGCGCACCATGACGCTCACGTCGCAGTACTCGTGGCTCTACAACCAGTACCCCTTCACCAACGACCCGCAGGCCGGGCTGCTGCACCCGGACTGGTGGATCACCGAGTGCCAGTGCGTGCCGTCGGCCACCACGCCGTACCCGAGCATCAGCACGCCGTTCCGGCCCACCCACTTCTACGACGAGCAGCGGCTGCTGCTCGGGCGTACCTACCGGGCCGGCGACAAGGTCCGGCTCACCGCGCCGCCCGGTAGCGCCGCCGCCTGGACCGTCATCGACCTGCTCGACTCCGAGTTGGTCGCGGCGCCGCACGTCCGGCTGCTCGCGGCGAACGTGCTCGCCTTCGGCGCCGACCCCACCGGCCGGCGGGACTCCGCCGACGCGCTGGACCGGGCCATCGCCTTCGCCCGGCGCGCCCACCTCAAGGTGTACATCCCACCGGGCACCTACCAGGTCAACCGGCACATCATCGTCGACGACGTGACCATCGAGGGCGCCGGCAACTGGTACACCATCATCAAGGGCCGCGAGGTCGCCCTGCCGACCCCCGCGCCGGACGGCTCGGTGCACACCGGGGTCGGGTTCTACGGTCGCGACGCTGCCGACGGCGGCAGCCGTAACGTGCACCTCTCCGGCTTCACCATCGAGGGCGACGTGCGCGAGCGCATCGACACCGACCAGGTCAACGCGATCGGTGGGGCGATGAGTGACTCCACCATCGACGGGCTCTACCTGCACCGCACCAAGGCGGGCCTGTGGTTCGACGGCCCGATGCGCAACGTCCGCGTCACCAACAACATCATCGTCGACCAGATCGCCGACGCGCTCAACTTCCACACCGGCGTGACCGACTCCCTCGTGGCGCACAACTTCGTTCGCAACACCGGCGACGACGGCCTGGCGATGTGGTCGGAGAAGACGGCCAACGCGCGGAACACGTTCGACCACAACACCGTGCAGTCACCGACCCTGGCCAACGGCATCGCCATCTACGGCGGCACCGACACCACCGTCTCGCACAACCTGGTCGCCGACCCTGTGCGCGAGGGCAGCGGTCTGCACGCCGGGTCCCGTTTCGGCGCGGAGCCGTTCACCGGGTACCTGCGGTTCACCAACAACACCACGGCCCGCGCCGGCACGTACGAGCTGAACTGGAACATCGGGCTGGGCGCGATCTGGGTCTTCGCCCTGGACCGCAGCATCGAGGCGCCCATCGAGGTGACCGGCGACGCGTACCTGGACAACACGTACAACGCGATCATGCTGGTCAGCGACTGGCCGGTGAAGGATCTCTACTCGATCAATGACGTGCGGTTCCGGGACGTCCGGGTCGACGGCACCGGCACCTCGGTGGTCAGCGCCCGCGCGGCCGGGTCGGCCTCGTTCGCCAACGTGGACGCCCGCAACGTGGGCGCGGTCGGCGTCAACAACTGCGGATCGTTCCACTTCACCCCGGCCGGTTCGGAGTTCACCCTGACCGACAGCGGCGGTAACGACGGCGGCTGGCTCGCGCCGTGGCTGCTGCCCAACACCATCACCTGCGACGACCGGCCGCCCGTGTCGCCGCCCCCGCCTCCGGCGCAGTGGTGAGAGCGGTGGGCGGCCCGACCTTCTCGGGCCGCCCACCGCACGCAACAGATCAGCGCGTCCTGGCGTACGCCAGCGGCACGGTCGTCGACTGACCGTGCCAGCGGCCGCTCAGCGTGGCCCCGGCCGACGCGTCGGCCCCGGCCCCCGGCCGGCGCACGACGACCAGCTCGACGGTGTCGGTGTCGATGAGCGTGGTGTCCTCGTCGACCACCCGTCGCACCGCGCCGACGGCCGGTACGCGGACGCCGGTGACGCCGTCGACGACGACAGTCACCGTCGGCTCCCGCACCTCGCGCCGGCCGTCGACCTCGAAGTACTGCTCCGCCTGGCCGCTGCCGGTGAGGATCGCGTGGGCGAGCGCGGCGGCGTACACCGGGTCGACGCAGCCGTCGTACACCCAGCGCCGGCCGAGCACCGAGTGCTCGGTGGTGCCGACCAGCCAGCCGTCCGCACCGTCGAGGGGCGCGGCACGGTAGGTGAGCGGAACGTGGTGGACCGGCCCGTCGGCGGCTCCGATGAGGATCGTCTCGATGCCGACCTCGCCGGCCGGGTCGTCGAAGCGGTAGGCGCCTCGGCTCACCACCTCGACGCCCTTCGGTCCGGCGAACCACTGTCGGTCGGGCAACCAGGCCGTCAGCAGGTCCAGCTTCGTGGGGTGCAGGGTCGCCTTGTGCAGCAATGCCATGACGGCAGCCTAGTCAGAGGCCTGCGCAGGGTTGCCCGCCGATCGCGCAGCTCTCCGGTTCCCGGGCCTTCGGCCGGCTGTCGCGGACGTCGAAGTTGATCGTCCGGGATCCCCCGGGCGCCACGGCGGCGCCGGTGAAGGTGATCGTCCGTCCGTCCTGTCGCCAGTTCGCGCCGTCGACGTCGTCGACGGTGGTGCCTTCGGCGAGGGTGACCACCACGGACCAGTCCGCCACCGGCGCGCCGCCGGGGTTGCCGACCACGATCTCGCCCGTGTAGCCGAACAGGCGGTCGGAGTCGGTCTCGTAGCGGGCCACCATGGGCGTCGCCTGCGGCGGGGGTGGCGCGGCCGACGTGGGCGTCCGCGAGGGTTTCGCCGACGGGGTCCGGCTCGGGCGGGTGGTCGCCGACGCGGTGGTCCGCGTGGGGCGTACCGAGGGGGTCGCCGTGGGCGCAACTGTGGTCCTGCCTGCCGCCACGCTCGGCGACGCGGTGGCTGTCGGCGCGGGCGCGGCGACCGGCTTCGCGTCGGGAGGCAACGTCACCCACGCCGCCGTCCCCACCACCAGCACGGCCCCGGCGACCACGGCGACAAGCGTGCGACGCCGACGGGGGTTGCGGCCGGCCCTGCCGCGTACGCCGACCAGCGGCAGTTCGGCTGTCATCCCGCCGTCGCCGCGGCGCAGATCGACCTGCTGGAAGGCGAGCCAGTCGAGGATGGCCGGCAGCCGCACGGTCAGCGCCTGCCGGAGCTGCTGCTCGCGGGGCTCGTGCTGCTCGGCGGACCACGCGCCGTGCGTGGTGACCTCCCGCAGCTCCATCCGGCAGCCCTGCTTCGTGGCCGTGACCGTGCAGGTCAGCTCACTGAGCCGGCCGGCCTCGTCGCAGGCCAGCACGAGGAGGTCCGGCTCCTGCCGCTCGGTCACCTCGACCTCGACGTTGGCCTCGAAGCCGGGCAGGTCGGCCGTCTGCAGCAGCATCCGGTCCGGTACGCCCTCGACCGTCTCGGCCTCGGCGAACCACCGGCCGAGCAGCTCCCGATCGGTAAGTGCGAACCAGACCCGCTCAGGCGGGTGGGACAGGTCGACCTGCGCACCGATCTCAATCACGGCGAGACTCTAACGGGTTGCCCGCCCGGCCTGTCCCGCCCGCCCGAGTCGGTCGCCGGTGTGCTGGTCAGCCCCAGCGGCTGGACCGCTCGACCACTGTGGCCAGCGCGGCCCGGGCGTCGGCACTCACCTCGGCGACCACCTGCGCCGCGGGCAGGTCCCGGGCCAGCGGGTGCGCCTGCCCGGCCCACAGATTGGCCACCGACGCGTCCCCGTCGCGCCGGGCGGCGGCGAGCAACGGACGCGTCAGGTGCAGCACCTGGGGGTAGCCGCGCGGTGCCACCGTGTCGTGCTCGCGCAGGAAGTCGTTGGCCACGCCACGGGCCCGCTTACCGGTGTACGACCGGGTCAACGCGGTGGGCGTAACGCCGGCCACCGCCGCCCGGTGCATCGGCGAGCTGCCCGCCTCAGGGCAGCGCAGGAAGGCCGTGCCGAGTTGCGCGGCGGCGGCGCCGGCGGCCAGCACGGCGGCCACCGCGGGGCCGTCGACGAGGCCGCCGGCGGCCACCAGCGGCCGGTCACAGCGGGCTGCGGTCAGCCGGAGCAGCGGCAGCAGCCCGTAGTCGTCGTCGTCCGGTAGGCCACCGCGATGTCCGCCGGCCTCGGTGCCCTGCACCACCACCGCGTCCACACCCCTATCGGCGGCGGCTATCGCTGCCTCCGGGCGGGTCACCGTGGCCCACACCTCGGTGCCGCGCTCGCGCAGGGCGGTCACCGCCGCCCGGTCGGGCAGCCCGAACACGAAGGACACGACCGGGACCGGGTCCGCGAGCAGCGCGGCCAGCTTCTCCAGGTACGCGTCGTCGCCGCCCACCGGCTCGCCCAGGCTCACCCCGCGCTGCGCGGCCTGCGGGGCGAGACGTTCGGCGTACGCCTGGATGGCGGCCTCGTCGACGCCGCCGGGGTCGGGCAGGAAGACGTTGACCCCGAACGGCCGATCGGTACGGGCACGGACCTCGGCGACGTCGGCGACCAGCCGGCCGGCGTCGATCATGCCGGCGGCGAGGAAGCCCAGCCCACCCGCTGCGGACACGGCGGTCACGAGCGCGGGCGTGGACGGGCCACCGGCCATCGGGGCGGCGATGATCGGGTGGCGCAACGTGGACAGGACGGACATCCCCCCATCCTGCCGCAGGCCTGGTCCGCTCACCGGCGCGCGGTGTGCCTCCACCGCAGCACCCCGGCCAGCGCGAGCAGGACCAGCAGTGTCCCGGTGCCGACCGCCAACGGCCAGGTCCGCTCACTCAGCCCGGTGGTGTCCTCGGCGATCGGACGGTCGAGGGTGGGCAACACCGGAGCGGCGGACTCCGTGGGAGGCGCGGCGGTGGCGGTGGTGGCCGTGGCCGGGTAGCGCAGGATCGTCGAGCGGGTGCCGGCAGGTTGACCGGCGGACTCGGAGACGGTGAGCAACGACCGGCCGTCGCGACTGTAGGTGATCGACTCGCCCTGGGGCTCGTCCGGCAACGGGGTGATCCGTGGGGTGCCGGTGGTCAGCGCGCGCACCACGTCGCCGTCGGGCACGTCGTACTCGAAGGCGTCGGCGTAGCTGCGCAGCACCACCCGCCGACCGTCCGGTGCGCTCGCCGCGCCGGTGATCACCCCGCGACCCAGGAACGAGAACGGGTTGCTGGTCGTGGTCGTCGGTACTGTCACCTGGCCGAGCGCGGTCAGCGGCGTCGTCGCCTCCGCCCGCAGCGCGGTGGTCGGCGCGTACAGGAAGACGGTGCCACTGCCGCCCTTGGTGACGATCAACGGTTGACCGGACGCGTCCAGCAGCAGCGCCTCGGCGTCGTGCGGACGGTCCGGGTAGGTCATCCGGTGCAGCACCGGCTGCTCCGCCCCCGGCGCGAGCCGCCACACGCCGACCGTCGGCCGGGAGCGGTCGTTGTCGCCGATGTCGGCGACCCAGACGGTGCCGTCCCGGCCGACGGCGAGGTCCTCGGTGTCGCGGGGCCGGGACGGGAAGGAGACGGTTCGCGCCACCGCGCAGCGCTGGTCGAGGAAGAAGATCCGGCGGCGGGCCTCGTCGTCGGCCCCGTCGTTGATCACCACGTACCCGTCGTCGGTGGCGACCATCCCGGAGATCTCGCGGAGCCGGTCGTCGCGCACCTGGCAGACCGGGGTCCCCGCCGCCGCCGCGCCCGCCGTGGCGGCGCCCGGCACCAGCGCCACGGCCGGCGGCAGCACGCCCGCGAGCAGCGCGGTCAGCACCACCCCCGCGCGAGCACGCCGCCCCCAGGTCAACCGTCCGCGTACCCGCATCGCCCACCCTCCTCGTCGCGGCCGGGACCGGCCACCCGCCCATCCTGGCCGATCCCGGCCACCGGCGGCGGTCATCGGGGGGACACGCGCGGGCCCCTGTCGATGTGCTGTCGCCCGGCCTGATTCTGGAGCGGGAGGGTGGCCGCGTCCGCTGGGTGTCCGCTAGCGGACGGACCAGCGCTGGGCGCCGCTGCCGTTGCACGTCCAGAGCTGCGTGGTCGTGCCGTTGGCCGTGCCGCCGGAGGTCACGTCGACGCACTTGCCGGCGGCTGTGAGCACGATCGTGCCGTCCGTGCGGAACGTGAAGCGCTGCGCGGCGGTGCCGTTGCAGGTCCAGATCTGCACCCTCGTGCCGTCGGCGCTGGCTCCACCGTTCACGTCCAGGCACCGATCGCCGTAGACGCGCAGCTCCCCCGTGGCGGTGCGGGTCCAGCGCTGGTTGGTGCCCCCGTGGCAGTCCCAGATGATCGTGGGGGCGCCGGCGGTGGTGCTGGCGCCGGAGACGTCGAGGCATCGCCCGGAGGCGGGGTTGACCAGGCCGACGGCGGTGCCTACCGGCGGCCCGCCCGCCGGGACCAGGCTGCCGGGCACCGACTGCAGCGCGGTGAACCAACGGGCCGCCATCTTGTCGTACCCGCCGGCGTTCGGGTGGACGCCGTCAGCGAGGTCGGCGGTGGTGAGCGCGGCGTGCATGTCGACCAGGTGCACCCTGCTGCCCTTCTGCGCCACGATCCCGGGGATCGCCGCGTTGTACGCCTGCACCCGGGCCTCCAGGTTCGGGTCGGCTTCCGGGGTGATGGTGGCGACGAAGACATCCGCTCCCGGAGCCGTCGACCTGATCTTGTCGATGAGGGCGGAGAGCCGGGCCGGAGCGTTGGCGAGGTTGTAGTTCTGGTTCACGTCGTTGGTGCCGATGTGCAGCAGCACCGTCCGTGGGTCGGTGGCCCGCAACCAGGTGACGATGTTGGCGTCGAGCTGGTCGATCCGCCAGCCGGAGTGGCCCTCGTGGTCGTGGTCACCGAGGCTGGCCGGCCCGTTGAACCCCGAGCCGACGAAGTCGACTGTGTAACCGCCGCCGGCCAGCCGCTGCCACAGGTTGATCCGGTACCCGCCCGGCACGTTGAAACCGTCGGTGATCGAGTCACCGAGTGGCATCACGCGTACGCCACCGTTCGACTCGGCCTGGGGCGGGTGTGACCTGGGCCAGCGCCAGCACGGCGCCGAGGACGAGCCCGAAGGCCCCGGCGGCGGCCTGTCGTGCGTTCCATCGCATGGTTGATACCTCTCCTCGAAGGTCGTCCGGGACGGTCGGTGGTACGCCGTCCGCCGAAAACGGCGACCACACCCGGAGATATTCATAGATGCTCGACTATCAACTGGACGGTCCGGGCCGGGTCCGGCGCGGAATCGAGCCGAGCGCCGGGCTGGCTGCGCCGAGCGGTCCAGGTCCGACCGGGCTCGACGTCCACCGAGGACCGTCATGGGTTACCCGTCGGTCCGCAGACCGGTACGGTCCGAGATGTCCACGGTCGCGGCAGGCCCGGGGCGACGGCGTCCCGGTGGCCCGGTGGCCCGGCACCGCCCGGCCGACCGGCACAGGGAAGGGGCGCAGGGTGCGGATCAGAGCGGGGTTGTGTGTCGCGGCGCTCGTCGCGGCGGGGCTGACGGTCGCCACACCGGCCGCCGCCGCACCAATGGCCAGCGCCACAGTGGTGCCGATCCAGGTCACCGGTGACCCGGCGACACGGTTCAACCTGGTGCTGCTCGGCGACGGCTACACCGAGGCCGACCAGCCCACCTTCCGGGCGCACGTGGACCGGCACCTCAACACCCTGTGGACGATCGAGCCGTTCAAGTCCTACCGCAGCTACTTCAACGTCTACGCCGTCGAGATCGCCTCGCCGGAGTCCGGGGTGGACTGCGACCCCGGCCTGTCCGCGCCGAGACGTGACACCGCGCTGGGCATGGGCTTCTGGGGTGGTTGCAACCCGGCGAGCGTGCAACGCCTGCTCACGGTCGACGGCACCGCCGCCAACACGTACGCCGACCTGGCCGTCGGCACCAATCCCGGCAACCGGCAGCTCATCGCACTGGCCAACAGCGGCACCTACGGTGGGGCCGGCGGCAGCAACGCCACCGCCTCCGGCGGCAACGCGCTCTCCGCGCTGATCAGCCCACACGAGCTTGGGCACTCCCTCGGTGGTCTGCAGGACGAGTACGACTACTACGGCCGTGGGGTTCCGGGCGACACCTACAGCGGGCCGGAACCGGACTCGGTGCACCACACCGTGCTGACCGAGCGCCAGATGCGCGACACCCGGGCGAAGTGGTGGCGTTGGCTGGGTGAGCCGAGCGAGGCGGGCGGGACGATCGGCCGCTACGAGGGCGGCCTGTACCTCCAACGCGGGGTGTGGCGACCGAGCCGGCACTCGATGATGAAGTCGCTGGGCTTCTACTTCGACCAGGTCGGCCGGGAGCGGATGACCGAACGGATCGCCGCCCGCGTCGGCATCGTGCAGGGCGGCACGGCCACCGATCAGGCGGTCGGCGCGGACCGTCTGCTCTGGGTGGACACGCTGCACCCGGTGAGCCATGCGTTGACAGTGACGTGGTCGGTGGACGGCAGGGCGGTGCCACGCACCGCCAACACCCGCCACCTGGACCTGCGGAAACTTCGGCTCTCCCCCGGCCGGCACACGGTTACCGCCACGGTGACCGACCCGACGGAGTTCGTCCGCGACCCGGCGGTCCGCAGCTCACCCGCGCTGACCCAGACCCGCACGTGGACCGTGGACACCGCGGTGCGTACGCCTGTGGTGGAGTCACCGCTGGCGATCACCGCATCCACCGCGACCGACCGGTCGGTCGGCGCGCACGACGTGGTGTACGTGCGGACCAACCAGCCCACCGATCGGGCGCCTCGGGTGCGCTGGTCGCTCGACGGCCGACCGGTGGCCGACACCGGCACCGACCGGGACGTGGACCTGGGCGGCCTGCGCCTGTCACCGGGCACCCACCGGCTGACCGCCCGGGTCAGCGACCCGGGCACCGGCAGGACGGTGACCCGCACCTGGACTGTCGACGCGACCCGGCCCGACGTGGCGTACGCGCTCTCCGAGCCGCTGCTCACCACGACCCGGCCCGGCCGACCCCCCGAGTACGTGTACAACGGCCCGTTCACCATGGGGCTGACCGGCACCGACGACGGCACCGGCCAGGTCACCTCGGAGTTCCGGCTCGACGGCGACGGTTGGCACAACTACTACGGCTGGCCCACCGACGCCCGATCGCCGTTCCTGTTCACCGCCACCGGCACCGACGTGGACGGCCTGGTCTACGGCAACCTCGGCTCGGGCGGTCTGTCCGTCTCCCCGTTCGCCGAGCGGTCGCCCGGGTACGGCCGGCACACCGTCGAGTACCGGGGCATCGACGCCGTGGGCAACATCGGGTCGGCTCGCGCGTTCGTGGCCACGCTGATCCCGCCACCACCGGCCTGCACCACAGTGGTCACCGGCCGACACGCCGGCCCGCTGACCGTCGCCGCCGGTGTCACCTGCCTGCGCGCGGCCACCGTGACCGGCTCGGTCACCGTCGCGCCCGGCGCCGCCCTGGTCGCCCAGGGCTCCTCGATCGCCGGCAACCTGGCGGCGTCCCGCGCCACCGCCGTCGAGTTGCTGAACACCGAGGTACGCGGCGCGGTGGCGCTGACCGGCACCACCGACCACGTCACTGTGGTGGGGGCGCGGGTGGCCGGGCCGCTGACGCTGACCGGTACCGCATCGGCGCCCATCCTCGCCGGCGGCCAGGTGGGCGCGCTGGCCTGCTCGGGCGGCCCGGCCCCGGTCGACCTGGGGGCACCCACCACGGTGCGGGGTATCAGCCCGGCGCGGGGGGCCTGACTGCGGCGGTGGCGGGTAGGCAGCGGACCGGCGGCATGTCGACACCCGCCGGGTGGGAGGCTCCGATGAGCACGTACCGGGACGAACAGGGCGGCACGTTCCCTCCTCCGGAGGCGGATGCCCTTGAGCAACGACAGGACGCGTTCGACGTCGGGCCGCCGGACCGGGTGTCGGGTGACGTGGACCCGGAGGCGGCCGAAGCCGACCTGGCCGAGCAGGGCGCCTTCCCGGCGGGCACGCTCGAGGAGGTGACGTCGCTGCCGGCCGACGCCAACGCGGCGGACGCGCTCGAACAGCGCCAGGAGATCCCCGCCCGCGACGAGGGGCGTCGTACCTGACCACCCGCCCCGCCGGCTCCGGCCGAGCCCGGCCGGAGCCGACGCTGACCGGCCGGCTCAGCCGGCGACGACCTGCCACAGGAGGAACGCGTTGAGCGCGACCACCAGCACGGCCACCAGGGACGCGGCGGCGGTGGTGAGCGGGTGGTTGACCAGGTTGCCCATCAGGTCGCGCCGACGGGTGAAGGCGACCACCGGGATCAGCGCGAACGGGATGCCGAAGCTGAGGATGACCTGGGACAGCACGAGCGCCCGGGTCGGGTCGAGGCCGATGGCGAGCACGGCCAGCGCGGGCAGCAGGGTGACCAGCCGCCGCAGCAGCAGCGGAACCCGCCGCCGCAGGAAGCCCTGCATGATCACCTCTCCGGCGTAGGTACCGACGCTCGTGGAGGCGAGCCCCGAGACCAGCAACGCGACCGCGAACCCGAACGCGGCGGCGGTCCCGATGGTCTGCCCGAGCCCGGCGTGCACCCCCTCCAGGCTGTCCGCGCCGGCCGGACCGCCGCCCCGGAAGCTGGCCGCGGCGATCAGCAGCATGGCGAGGTTGACCGCGCCGGCCGCGCTCAGGGCGAGCAGTACGTCGGTGCGCTGGCCGCGGAACAGGATCCGGCGCTCGGTGTCGTCGGCTGCGGGAATGCGGTCCCGGGTGAGCGCGGAGTGCACGTAGATGACGTGCGGCATGACCGTCGCGCCGAGGATGCCGGCGGCCAGCAGCACGCTGTCCGTGCCCTGCAGGCGCGGCACCAGACCGGCCATGGCCGAGGCGGGATCCGAGCCGGAGGCGAGCAGGTTGGCGGCGAAGGCCAGCACGATCACCCCGAGCAGGACGGCGATGACGACCTCGAAGGCGCGGTACCCGCGCGAACGCAGCGCGAGCACGGCGAACGCGGCCGTGCCGATGATGATCCCGCCGGGCAGCAGGGGGATGCCGAAGAGCAGGTACAGGGCGACCGCGCCGCCGATCACCTCGGCCAGGTCGGTGGCCATGGCGACCAACTCGGCCTGCACCCACATCACCCGGTTCACCGGCCGGGGTAGGCGTTCCCGGCACAGCTCGGGCAGGCTGCGCCCGGTGGCCAGACCCAGCTTCGCGGTGAGCGTCTGCACCAGCATCGCCATCAGGTTGGCCACCACCACGACCCAGACCAGCAGGTAGCCGTAGCGGGCACCGGCGGCGGAGTTGGTGGCGAAGTTGCCGGGGTCGACGTAGGCGACGGCGGCGACGAACGCCGGGCCGAGCAGGATCAGCCGCCCGCGTACGCGACCTCGGGCGCGGGCGGCCTGTAGTGGAGTCGCCCTCGACGTCGTCAGTTCGCTGGTGACCATCGAACACCCCCGTCCACGCGGATCGCTGCCGGTCCCTTCCCGTCGGGTTGACCCGTCGGTGCCAACCGCTGGCCTGCCGGTGCCATCGAGGTCGGCCCGCCGCGCGGCCAGGGCACGGACGGGCAGGCGCGCCGGACGGGACACGCCGCGCCCGAACAGAACGTGCCGCGACGGGCTTGACAGCCGGAGGGTCGCCGATGAAGCTGTCTATTAGTCCTACTGTCGTAGGACAACAGGAAGGATCATCGGGAGTGATCGAGTTCGTACTGGACAGCCGGTCGAAGGTGAACACCTACATGCAGCTCGTGCAGCAGGTGAAACAGGCGCTGCGGGTCGGCCTGCTGACGCCGGGCGACCAGTTGCCGAAGGTCCGGGACGTCGCGCAATCCCTGGCGATCAACCCGAACACGGTGCTGAAGGCGTACCGGGAGTTGGAGATCGAGGGTCTGGTCGGCGGCCGACCCGGGGTGGGCACGTTCGTCCAGCGCACCCTGGCCGGCGCGTCCCTGCCCAATCAGGCCGAGCTGCGCGACGACCTGGTCGCCTGGCTGCACCGGGCGCAGACCGCCGGCCTCACGGCCGAGGACGTCATCGCCCTGGTGGAGACGACGCTGCGCGCCACCCTCGCCGACGACGCCCCGCAGAAGGAGCCCGCGTGAGCGAGCAGAGCGCATGAACCATCAGGCACCGCAAGCACTCGCACGACCGCGCAGCGGTGGCGAGCAGAACGAGAGGACACGGGATGGACATGGTCTTGGAAGCAGACCGGCTCGGCAAGAAATACGGCAGCACCTGGGCGTTGCGGGACTGCTCGCTGCATCTGCCGGCCGGACGGATCGCCGCGCTGGTCGGGCCGAACGGCGCGGGTAAGAGCACGCTGTTGCACCTGGCCGTCGGGCTGCTCAAGCCCGACGCGGGCACGGTCCGGGTGTTCGGCAGGTCCCCGTACGGCGACACGGAGGGCCTGGCCGACATCGGCTTCGTCGCCCAGGACACCCCGCTGTACCGGGACTTCACGGCGTCCGAGTTGGTCATCGCCGGCGGCAAGCTGAACAGGCGGTGGGACGCGGCATTGGCCCGCCAGCGGCTGGCGCAGCTCGGCATCCCACCGGACAAGCCGGTCGGCAAGCTCTCCGGCGGTCAACGGGCCCAGGTCGCGCTTGCCCTGGCACTGGCCAAGCGCCCCCGGCTGCTGCTGCTCGACGAACCGGTCGCCAGCCTCGACCCGCTGGCGCGACGGGAGTTTCTCCAGTCGTTGATGGGCAGCGTCGCGGAGTCCGGCACCACAGTCCTGCTCTCCTCGCACCTGCTGGCCGACCTGGAACGCGTCTGCGACTACCTGATCGTGCTCAACGCCTCCCAGGTGCAGCTCACCGGCGCGGTCGACGACCTGGTCGCCGAGCACCGGCAGCTCGTCGGGCCGCGCCACGACGGCGGCGTGATCGGGGGCGTCGCCGCCGTGGTCCGGGCCAGCCACACCGATCGGCAGTCCACGCTGCTGGTCCGCACCGACGGGCCGGTCACCGATCCGGCCTGGACGGTCCGCGAGGTCAGCCTGGAGGACGTCGTGCTGGCCTACCTTGCCGACGGCACCACGCAGACCAGTCACAGCGAGTGGGGAGTAGCAGCATGATCTGGTTGACCTGGCGGCAACACCGCAAGCAGGCGCTCTACACCGTGCTGGCGTTCGTGGCGCTCGCCGCTCTGCTGGTGCCGATCGGCCTGTCGATGCGGAGCACCTTCAGCGACCTCGGGCTGACGGACTGCGTCAGCCAGCTTGCCCGTGCCGACGTGGCGCAGACAACCCGCGAGACCTGCGACGCGGGCTTCCACCGCTTCAGCAACCAGTACGGCAGCCTCAACCTGCTGGCCGTCCTGCTGATCACGCTGCCGGTGCTGGTCGGCCTGTTCTGGGGCGCCCCGCTTGTCGCCCGCGAGGTGGAGCAGGGCACGCACCGCTTCGTCTGGACGCAGGGGGTCGGCCGGAACCGGTGGGCCCTGGTGAAGTTCGGACTGGTCGGCGCGTCCGTGCTGGTCCTCGCGATCGGCTACGGGCTCGGCATGTCCTGGTGGGTCGAGCCGCTGACCCAGACCGCCCAGGAGGGTCGCCTCGGCATGATCGTCTTCGATCTGCAGGGCATCGCCCCGATCGGCTACACCCTGTTCGCCGTGGCGCTCGGCATCTTCGCCGGCACGGTGTGGAAGCGGATGCTGCCCGCCATGGGCATCACGCTCGCCGGGTTCATCGGCGTACGGGCGGCGGTGGAGATCCTGGCCCGGCCGCACTACCAGGAGGCCCGCACCAAGACCTTCCCGATCGAGGGGGAAGGGCCACCGGAGATCAGCCGAGGGGACTGGATTCTCACCCAGGGCGTCCGCAACCCGGACGGGACGATGATCGCGGAGGACACCCGGATCCAGTGCCCGCCGGGCGGGAAGGGGCCGGACGGTCGGGTCTGCGGGTCCGAGTTGGGCCTCGAACCGGGCGCGTACAACTGGCAGCTCTACCAACCGGCGGACCGGTTCTGGCTGTTCCAGAGCATCGAGACGGGCATCTTCGTCGCCCTCGCCGTGCTCCTGCTCTACCTCGCGGTGCGCCGGGTCCGCCGGATCGCCTAGGGCGCGACGCCGGATCGCGTGGGCAGTGACGGGTGTTCGCCGGGGGCGCGGGGGCCTCGGCGAGCACCCCGTCAGCGCAGGCCCTCGACGGTGAGCGACAGCCAGGACGCCAGGTCGTGCAACTCCTCGTGTACGCCCCGGGTCACCTCCGGGCTGAAGGGCACGTCCTCATGGACGGCGTGCACGGTGAACGTGCCGCGCCGACGCTCGGCGGTGGCGTCCACCTTTCCGACCAGCCGATCGCCGTGCAGGATCGGCAACGCGAAGTAACCCCACCGTCGGCTCGTCCTGGGCTTGTACATCTCCAGCACGTACTCGTACTCGAAGAGGTCCGCGAGGCGGACCCGGTCGTGCACCAGCCGGTCGAACGGCGACAACAGCGCCGTACGCCCGGTGAAGGGCTGCCCGAGCGCGGCCGGGTCCACCCGCCACTCCCCTGCGACGCCCTCGATCACCGCCGGCTCGCCGGCGGCACCGACCTCGGCCGGCTCGCCCGGCACCACCACCGCCTTCTGCCGAGCGATGCCGAGCGCCCGCAGCCGTCGCTCGTCGCGGAGCCGGCGCGCCTGCTCCAGCTCGACGGCGGGCACGCCGGCCGGGTAGACCCGCTCCGCCACGTCCCAGAGCCGCTGTCGGCCCTGGCGGCCGGCGATCGCGACCTCACCGCGCAGGACCAGGAACTCCAGCATCTGGGTGACGTTGCGGTTGTTGGTCCAGCCCGACGACGGCCAGGGCACGACGCTCGTGTCGGGGATGTCCCGGGAGAGCAGCGGACCGGCACTGCCGAGCAGGTCGAGCACGTCCCGCCGGAACGAGTCGTTGGCGCGCAGCCACTCGCGGTGGCGCTCGTGACCGGGCGACGCCGCCATCGCCGCGAGGAAGAGGCCCAGGTCGTCCATCGGCCGCACCATCGCCTGGTGCTCGAAGAGCGTCCGGTGCCGTTCGAGGGCCTCGCGCATCTGCGCGGGCTGGTACGACGAGCCGAGCCGGCTCCAGCAGACGAGGTCGGCGCTGGGTGCCACGGCGGCGGTCGGGTCGATCTGCACCAACGTCAGTTGGCGGATCACGGTCAGCAGGTCGGTCGGACGCGGAGCGGCCAGTAGTTGGGCCCGGATGGCGATCCGCCGCGCCTGGGCCCGATCGAGTCGGTACGCACCCACGTCGGCGAGCCTAACCGCGACCACCGACAACGAGCGGGCCCAGGCAGGTTGGATGATCGCCATCCGGGTTCGGGCTCAGCCGGCCAGCCGCCGGTAGCGGGCGACCGAGAGCGGCAGGAAGACCGCGACCAGTACGAGCGGCCAGACCACCGCCAACCACGGGTAGTGCTGCGCCGCCCAGGAGTCGCCACCCCAACCGGGGTTGCCGAACAGCTCGCGGGTGGCGCCGACGGTCGCCGACAGCGGGTTCCAGGCGGCGACCGCACCGAGCCAGGCGGGCATGGTGGACGGTGCGACGAACGCGTTGGAGAGGAAGCCGAGCGGGAACTCCAGGGTCTGCACGGCCACCACTGCCGTCTGCCCACGGGTGACCAACCCGAGGAAGATGCCCACCCAGATCAGGGCGAAGCGCAGCAGGAGGATCAATCCCACCGCTGCCAGCGTGGCACCGACCCCACCGTTCGCCCGCCACCCGATGGCGAGACCGGTCAGCAGCAGGGCCCCGAGAGTGACGAGCGCGAACAGCATGTCGGCCACTGCCCGCGCCACCAGCGGCGCGAGCGGCGAGACGGGCATCGACCGGAGCCGGTCGGTCACCCCGCGCTCCAGGTCCTCGGCAACGGCGATCGTGGTGAGGCTGATGCCGAAGACCATCGTCATCACGAACATGCCGGGCATCAGGAACTCCCGGTAGCTGCCGCCGCCGGGCACCTGCAACGCGCCACCGAACAGGTAGGCGAACATCAGCACGATCAGGATGTTGAAGCCGAGCGAGGCGATCAACGGGCCAGGATCGCGTCGCCACCGGGCCAGGCCGCGCCAGATCAGCGTGCTGCTGTCGGCCAGGAGGGTGGGCCGGCCGGGCGTCAGGTCCACCGCCGGGGCCGGCATGCTGACCGCGCTCATGCTGCCACCTCGGCGGCCGGTGCCCGGTGCCCGGTGAGGTGCAGGAACACGTCGTCCAGGGTCGGGCGGCGCAGCGCGACGTCCGCCACCGGAACGTTCACGGCGTCGAGCGCCCGCAGCACGTCGACGAGCGCGCCGGACCGATGACCGACCCGGACGCTCAGCATCCGCCGGTCCACGTCGACAGTCGGTTCGTCGTCAGCGGCCCGGCGTACCTGGATGACGGCGGCGGCGAGGTCGGTCGGTGCCGCGACGACCACCTCGATCCGGTCGCCGCCGAGCCGGGCCTTGAGGTCGTCCGGGGTCCCCTCGGCGATGACCCGCCCGGCCTCGACCACCGAGATGCGGTCGGCGAGCTGGTCGGCCTCATCCAGCTGCTGGGTGGTGAGCAGCACGGTGGTGCCGGCGCGGACCAGCTCCCGGATCGACTCCCACACCTCGTTGCGCCCCCGCGGATCCAGCCCGGTGGTGGGCTCGTCGAGGAAGAGGACCGAGGGGGCCAGGATCATGCCGGCAGCCAGGTCGAGCCGACGCCGCATGCCCCCGGAGTACGTGCTGACCGGCTGGTCGGCCGCGTCGGCGAGGCCGAAGCGTTCCAGCAGCTCGACCGCCCGGTGGCGAGCACGGCGGCGCCCCAGGTGGAACAGCCGGCCGAAGAGCACCAGATTCTGCCGACCGCTGAGTGCCTCGTCCAGCGCGGGATGCTGCCCCACCAGCCCGATGCGGTAGCGCACCTGCTCGGGCTGGCGGGTCACGTCGAACCCGGCCACCTCGGCACGACCCTCGTCGAGCCGGAGCAGGGTGGACAGGATCCGTACCGAGGTGGTCTTGCCGGCCCCGTTCGGGCCGAGAAGGCCACACACCGTTCCCTGCCGTACCCGCAGGTCGAAACCGTCAAGCGCGTGCCTGTCCCGATACCGCTTGCGCAGCCCTTCGGCCCTTATCGCGTCACCACTCGTCGCCACAGCGCTCCCCTCGTCCCACCGACGTTGCTACCGTACGACGTACGGTAGCTGATACGCCAAAGGTGGTCGACTAGGTTCGGCGACATGTCGATGTCATTGGACGGGCGGCGGTTCGCCGCCGTCGCGGAGGTGGTCGCCGGCGAGGTGGGCACGGAGACTGTCTTCTCGTACCACGAGCGGGACGGTGAGGTGTGGGCCGAGTACGTCGGCGGGTCGATCCGCCGCGGCCGGCTCGTCGGCACCCGCGACGGCGACCTGTTGGACTTCCGGTACGTGCAGCTCAACACCGACGGAGAGACCTCGTCGGGGCACTGTGTGTCCGAGGTGACGGTGCTCGACGACGGCCGGCTCCGGCTGCACGAGACCTGGTCCTGGGAGTCCCGACCGGGCAGCGGCACGAGTGTGGTGGAGGAGCTGCCGCCCGCGTCAACCCCGTGATCCACTCGACACCGCGACGGCTATGCCGACTCTGCGGTCCCCACCTGGCCCGCGACGCCGACATTGAGCGGGTCGGCCAGGAGTTTGTCGAACGCCAACTCGGCGGCGCCGATCAGGACCGCGTCGCGGCCCAGTGCCGCCGCGTGCAGGCGCAGGTGCTCGCGGGAGGCGGGCAGTGGCATCGTGTCCAGCCGGGCCCGGACCACGTCCGCCCCGGCGGTGAAGATGTCGCGCAGCGAGCCACCGAACACCACGGCGTCCGGGTTGACCACGTTGACCAGGTTCGCCACGCCGAAGCCCAGCCAGTCCGCCACCTGCTCGACCGCCGCGCGGGCGGTCGGGTCGCCGTCCTCTGCCGCGCGCAGCACCTCGGCCACCGCCGCGCGGTCGCTCGGGTCACGGCCCGCGTGCCGCAACAGCGCGGCCTCGGAGATCTCGGTCTCCCAGCAGCCGCGTGAACCACAGCCGCAGGGCAGGCCGTTGGGGTTGACGACCATGTGCCCGACCTTGCCGCTGTGACCCCGGTGACCGATCACCAGTCGGCCGCCGACGATGATGCCGGCGCTGATGCCCAGGTCGCCGTGCAGGTAGATGACGTCGTCGATGCCGACCGCGACGCCCCGGACGTGCTCGGCCAGGCCGGCGATGTCGGCCAGGTCCCCGGCCACGAAACCGGGACCGGCACTGAACTCCGCCTCCAGGGCGGCGCCGAGCGTCTCGTCGAGGCTGGCGACCCGGATCCTGCCGTCCGGGTCGCGAGTGGTGTCGGTGACCGCGGCAGCGCCGCCGACCAGCAGCACGTCGCCGGCTACGGAGCGTTCCATGTCACGGACCAGATCGGCGAGGGGCCCGACGGCGTCGATCGCCGACATGCCGCTGGGCCGGGGGATCTCCCGCAGATCGAGGATCTGCCCGCCGAGGCCGACCCGGGCGGCACGCAGCCGGTCCGCGTCGATGCTCAACGCGTGTGCGTAGACCCGGTCGGAGCGGGGACTGACCACAAGTGAGGGGCGGCCGGCCCGGCGGGTGGTGGCTGGTGCCTCCTCGGTGACCAGGCCGCTGGTGACCAGGTCGGCCGCGAGGGCGCCGATGGTGCTTCGGTTGAGGCCGAGCCGGCTGGTCAGCTCGGCGCGGGACGTCGGTCCGTTCAGGTGGACGTAGCGCAGGACAGCGCCGAGGTTCTGCCGCCGGATCTCCTCCTGGCTGGCGCCGGGGACCGACGGCAGCGGGGATTCGGTGTTGCGGCCGACGCCGGCTGGCCTGGCCCGGACTGGTGTCGCCACGGTCAGACCTCCTTCCGGGTCGATGCCGGTTGGTGCGAGGGTGCGGGGACGACGATGGGTCCCGGTAGAGGAGACCCGGGACCCATCGGCGTTGCTACCTACCGTGCGGTGATTACTTGGTGAGCGGCGCGAGCTTCGGGTCGTTGGCGTACGCCTCAGCCGCGTTCGCCTTGGTGACGGCGACCGGCGGGAGCAGGTACGTGTCGACGACCTTGCTGCCGTTGTTGTACGACTTGGTGTCGTTCACCTGCGGGGCGTTACCGGCCTGGAGAGCCTTGACCATGTTGATGGTCTCCTTCACCAGGTTGCGGGTGTCCTTGTTGATCGTCATGTACTGCTCGCCCTTGACGATCGACTTGACCGACTCCACCTCGGAGTCCTGACCGGTGACGACCGGGGTCGGCTTGCCAGCACCCTTGACCGAGGTCAGGATGGCGCGGGCCAGCGTGTCGTTCGGGGAGAGGACGCCGTCCAGCTCCTTGCTGCCGTAGGTCGAGGTCAGCAGCTGGTCCATGCGGGCCTGCGCACCCTCGGCCTTCCAGCCCTGGATGGCGGTCTGCTTGACGTCCTTCTGACCCGAGGCGACAACGACGTTGCCCTTGTCGATCTCCGGCTTGAGCACGTCCATCGCGCCGTTGAAGAAGACACCGGCGTTGTTGTCGTCCGGCGAGCCGGAGAACAGCTCGATGTTGTACGGGCCGTTCGGCTTCTTGGCCTTCATGCCGTCCAGCAGGGCCTGGCCCTGGAGCTGGCCGACCTTGAAGTTGTCGAACGCGACGTAGTAGTCGAGGTCCGGGGTGTTGGTGATCAGCCGGTCGTAGGCGATGACCTTCACGCCGGCGGTGTGGGCCGCCGCGACCTGGGTCGACAGCTGCGCGGCGTCGGTCGCGCCGATGACGATGACCTTGGCGCCCTTGGTGACCATGGCGGTGATCTGAGCCTGCTGGTCGGCGACAGTGGTCGACGCGCCGGCGTACTGCACGTCACCCTGGAAGCCGGCCTCCTTGAGGCCGTTGGTGAACAGGTCACCGGCGAGGACCCAGTTCTCCGAGGTCTTGGCCGGCAGCGCGACACCGATCAGGGAGTTCGCCGCGAAGCCCTTGGCGGCCTCGCCCTTGGAGCCCGAGTCGCCGTCACGGCCGGAGCCGCAACCCGCGAGGGCAAGCATGGCGGCGGCGCTGACCGCGACCACCGACGTGCCGAAGAATTTACGCATGGTGAGGACTTGCCTTTCTAGATGGTGAGGCGGGTAGAGAGATCGGTGGCCGTCAGCCGGACACCGCTGCCTTGGCGGGCTGGCGCTCCGCGTCCGGCGGTGAGGCGGGTGGGGCGGAGTCGTCGCGGCGGAAGGGCCGCATCAGGCTCCCGATGATGGAGAAGCGCCCCTGGCTCTTGTTGTAGACGTCGATCGCGACGGCCAGCAACAGGACCAGACCCTTGATGATCTGGACGCGGTCGGTGCCGACACCCATGAGCTGGAGGCCGTTGTTGAGCACGGCCATCACGAGACCACCGACGATGGAACCGCTGATGGTGCCGATACCGCCGGCGACGGCCGCGCCACCGATAAAGACCGCGGCGATGGCGTCCAGCTCCCAGCCGTTGCCGTCCTGCGGTCCGGAGGCCGCCGAACGGGCCACGAAGATCATGCCGGCCAGTGCGGCCAGGACGGACATGTTCATCATGACGAAGAAGTTGACCCGCTTGAGCTTCACACCGGACAGCTCGGCCGCCCGGGAGTTGCCGCCCACCGCGTAGATGTGCCGGCCACCGGCCGTGTTGCGGGTGTAGAAGGAGTACGCGATGACCAGGACCAGCAGGATGATGCCGGAGATCGGGAAGCTGGTGCCGACGCGACCGCTGGCGAAGCGCAGCGCCGCGAAGGCGATGACGCCGACCATGATGGCCATCCGCAGGATGGAGATCCACATGGGCGCCGGGTCGGCGTCCATCGCCCGTCGGGTCTTGCGGGCCTGGATCTCGCGCCACACCACCGCCAACGCCGCGGCCAGACCGAGCAGCAGCGTGGCGTTGTTGTAGCCGGTGTCCGGACCGAACTCGGGCAGGAAGCCGGAGCCGATCTCCCGGAAGCCCTCCGGCACCGGGACGGTGCTCGCGTTACCGATGAACTGGTTGCCGCCCCGGAAGAGCAGCATGCCCGCCAGGGTGACGATGAACGCCGGCACCCCGATGTAGGCCACCCAGAACCCCTGCCAGGCGCCGATCACCGCGCCGATGGCGAGGCCGAACACGATGGCGGCGGGCCAGGGCAGGTCCCACTCGGTCATCGACTTGGCGACCAGGATGCCGGCGAAGGCCGCGACCGAGCCGACCGAGAGGTCGATGTGCCCGGCCACGATCACCATGAGCATGCCGATGGCCAGAATCAGAATGTACGAGTTCTGCTGGAACAGCGCGATCAGGTTGTCCGACCGCAGGGTGAGCCCGTCGGTCAGGATCTGGAACAGGACGACGATCGCCACCAGAGTGAAGATCATTCCGAACTGGCGAGCGTTGGAGGTGGTGCCTCCGAACAGGTTCTTCTGAAGGTCCTTCAATCGGCTCATCGTGTGGCCATCTTCTTCGTCGAGGTCATCTGCTTCATGAGGGTTTCCGGGGTGGCGTCCGCCCGGGCGATCTCGCCCGTGATGGCACCTTCGAACACTGTGTAGATGCGGTCGCACAGCCCGATCAGCTCAGGCAGCTCCGAGGAGATGACGATGACGCCCTTCCCCTGGTCGGCGAGCCGCTGGATGATGCCGTAGATCTCGTACTTGGCACCCACGTCGATGCCGCGGGTCGGCTCGTCGAGGATCAGCAGGTCCGGGTCGGTGAACATCCACTTGGCCAGGACGACCTTCTGCTGGTTGCCGCCGGAGAGCTTGGAGACGCTCTCGTCGACAGTCGGGGCCTTGGTCCGCAACTCCTTGCGGTACGACTCGGCCGCCTGGTACTCCTCGACCTCGTTCAGGACGCCGCGGTGCGAGATCTTGGACAGCTTGGCGGCCACCGTCGACGTCTTGATGTCGTCGAGCAGGTTGAGGCCGATCGCCTTGCGGTCCTCGCTGACGTACGCGAGGCCGTTGTCGATCGCGTCGGCGACCGACTTCAGAACGATCTCCTTGCCGTCCTTGATGATCGTGCCCGACTCGTACACCCCGTAGGAGCGGCCGAAGACACTCATCGCGAGCTCCGTACGGCCCGCGCCCATGAGACCGGCGAAGCCGACGATCTCGCCGCGGCGCACCACGAAGCTCTCGTTCTTGCAGACCTGCCGCTCGGCGGAGATCGGGTGTCGGACGTTCCAGTTGCGGACCTCGAAGAAGACCTCACCGATCTTCGGCGTGTGGTCCGGGAACCGGCTGCTCAGCTCGCGGCCGACCATGCCCCGCACGATCCGGTCCTCGTCGACCCCGTCCGCCTTGACGTCGAGGGTCTCCACGGTCCGGCCGTCGCGCAGGATGGTGATCTGGTCGGCGATCGCCTCGATCTCGTTCAGCTTGTGCGAGATCATGATCGAGGTGATGCCGCGGGAACGGAACCCACGCAGCAGGTCCAGCAGGTGGCGGGAGTCAGCCTCGTTGAGAGCCGCGGTGGGCTCGTCGAGGATGAGCAGCTTCACGTCCTTGGCGAACGCCTTGGCGATCTCGACGAGCTGCTGCTTGCCGACCCCGATGTCCTTGATGAGGGTGTCCGGGTCCTCTTCCAGACCGACCCGGGCCATCAGGTCCAGCGCCATCCGGTTCGCGGCCTTCCAGTCGATCGCGCCCCGCTTGCGCGGTTCGTTGCCGAGGAAGATGTTCTCGGCGATCGACATCCCTGGAATGAGCGCGAGCTCCTGGTGGATGATCACGATGCCGGCGTTCTCGCTGGCCCGGATGTCGGAGAACTTGCTCTCCGACCCCTGGTAGACGATCTTGCCGTCGTAGGTGCCGTGCGGGTACACCCCGCTGAGCACCTTCATCAGGGTGGACTTGCCCGCGCCGTTCTCGCCGCAGATGGCATGGATCTCGCCGGCGCGAACCACCAGGTTGACGTCGGAGAGGGCCTTGACTCCGGGAAACTCCTTGGTGATGGAGCGCATCTCAAGGAGGATGGGCACGTCGCTCATCGCTCGTACCACCTCGCCAACGTCATCGGTTGCCTCCGGAAGGTTGAACCTTCACTTGGTTTTGTTGTTGACGGCAACGTATTGCGGCCGGAGGGCCATCCGCAAGGCGAGGGGCTGTTGAAAAAGTAACAATCCGGCAATATAGACGTGGCAGAGTATTCGCCCGTCACAGCCGCCCCGACAGCCCCGCACGGCACTTTCGCCTGCCGGTGGCAACGTTGTCAAATGGAAGGCGATCCGGCGATCGACTCCGGCCACCCTCGACAGGCCCGCCACCAGGCACGATCCGCTGCCGGAGCAGAGCAGGGGCGGCGGACGGCCCGCCTGCCATCATCGAATGATCTTGATTGGGTCGCCACGCCGACAGGACGGCCACGACGACACGACGACCTTCGGTCGACGGTGTGACCCACGCCTCTACCGAGGGGCCGGATCGACGATGATCGTCTCGTCAGGCGCGCGACCAGGAGGCGGACATACGACTTAACGTCCCTTAAGGGCGTGATCGGGCCGTTCGTCGCGAGCCATGCCGGCGGCGCCAACCGGTCAGAACGGGTGCAGCACCGCCTTGATCACGCCATGCTCCCGCTTGTCGAACCGGCGGTACAGCTCGGGGGCGTCGGCGAGGGTGCCGTGGTGGGTGACGATCATGCTGGGCCGCGCCCGGCCCGCGACGACCAGGTCCCGCAGCAGGACCGTGTAGCGGCGGTCGTGGGTGCGGCCGAACCGGACCGCGACCCCCTTGCTGAACAGCGCTCCCCACGGCGCGACCAGGTTCTCGTGGCTGTCCGCGCCGGGGCCGGGGTGTGGGTCCCGGTCCGGGTACACGCCGGCGACCGCGATCGCGCCAGCGGCGTTGACCAGCCGAGCCGCGTCGGCGATCACCTGGTTCGGACGCTCCTGGTCGGGGCGCTCCCGGTCGCGGGCCTGGAACCCGACCGCGTCGATGACCTTGTCGACCCCGCCGAGTTTCTCCTCGCCGAGCGGCAGCCCGGTCCGGGACCGGTCGGCGCGGATCTGCTCGACCGGGTCGCCCCGACGGAAGTCGATCGGCACGGCACCGATCTCGCCGGCCTTGTCGAGCCGGGCGTCGACCCCGTCGACGCAGTACACGACCCGGGCACCTCGGAGCAGCGCCGAGTAGGCGCCGAGCAGGCCGATGGTGCCGGCGCCGAACACCGCCACCGTGTCACCGGCCTCGACCTCGGCGAGAGTGGCGGCGGCGTGCCAACCGGTAACGAACGCGTCGGCGAGCAGCACGAAGTCGTCCTCGTAGGCGTCCCCCGGCTCCCCGGGCAGGGGTACGCAATTGGCGTCGGCCCACGGCACCCGCAGCAGGTCGGCCTGCGCCCCGCGGTACGGGCCCATGCCGGCATACCCGTACGCCGCGCCCGGCCCCTCGGCCCGAGCCCGCAGACAGGCCGCCGAGAGCCCGCGGGCGCACATCACACACGTGCCGCAGAACAGGTGCGTGGGGATCACCACCCGAGTCCCTGGCCGGACGGTCTGCACCGCGGCGCCGACCTCCTGCACCACACCCAACGGTTCGTGACCGAGCACCAGGCCGGGCTCGGCGCTGGTCCGTCCGTCGTACATGTGCAGGTCGGTGCCGCACAGGGCGGTGGAGGTGATCCGCACGAGCGCGTCGGTCTCCGCCTCCAGTGTCGCGTCGGGCACCTCCCGCACCGCGACGGTCCGGACGTCCGCGTAGACGACGGCTCTCATCCCGGGTCTCCTGTTCGGCGGTGGAACGCCCGGTCTTCCCCCACCTGGACCGTTCATGCCTGCCCCGGGCCGAGAGCCCAGCGCGGCGCACACCAGCACCCATTCGGCGGCCCAGCCGAGACGGGGGCCGCCGTCAGCCCATCGAACGCACCCGGTCGGGCTCGATGGTCAGGATGATGCGGACCTGGTCACGGCCACCGAACCACGGGTACGGCCCGCCGAGATAGCGCTGCGCCAACCTGTCGATGTGCTCGGCGGCGCCCTCGGTGCTGGTGTGCACCACCCGCCCCCGAACCTCGTGGTAGCGGCCTGGCTTCTGCGGGTCGGAGATCGCCACCGCCACCCGCGGGTCCCGTCGGACGTTTCGCGTCTTCTGGTGGGTCTCCACCGTGTTGATCAGAATGTGCGTGCCGTCGGTGTCCACCCAGGTCTGGGTGAGCTGTGGTGAGCCGTCGGGCATCAGCGTCGTGACAAAGCAGGTGCTCGGCTCGCGCAGCAATGTGAGCAGGTCGTCGGGCAGATCCACGAGACGGTCTCCTTCCGGGTGACCAACCTCGTGTTGATCACCCGGCAACGGTCGCACGGAATGATCAGCGATGCCGACTGGCGGGCACATCCGCACCACCCGGTACGGAAGGCCCGCCCAATCGGCGGGCATCCTCGGCCTACTCGCGCACCTGCTGCTGGCGGAACTGCTCGACCGGGAGGCCACCACGACCCCAGTTCTCGGTCTCCACCTCGTCGATCACCACGAAGGTCGACGTCAACGGCTTGTTCAGGACGTCCCGCAGCAGTTCACTCACCCCCTTGATGAGGGTGGCCTTCTCCTCGGCGGTCGCTGCGGACGCGCCAGCGGTGCTTCCCTCACGGGTGATCTGGATGGTCACGATCGGCATCGCCTACTCCCTTCTCGGTGTGGGGGTGGAGTCAGTGACCGGCGTTCTGACCGCCGTCGACGTGCAGGATCTCGCCCGTGACGAACGGGGCCGACTCGAGGTAGACGACGGCGTCGACCACATCGCTGGTCTCGCCCATCCGGCCGACGGGGTGCAGGCCCGCGAGCGTCTGGTGCGTCTCGACCGGGTGCATCGGGGTCTTGATGACGCCGGGCGCGACGGCGTTGACCCGTACGCCGCGAGTCGCGTACTCGATGGCCAGCGACTTGGTGGCGGAGCTGAGCCCGCCCTTGGTCAACGACGCGAGCACCGACGGGACGTTCGAGTTGGGCTGGTCGACGAAGCTGGTCGTGATGCTGACGATGTGACCGGCGCCGCTGGCCAGCAGGTGCGGCAGGACACGGCGGGTGAGGTGGAAGAACCCGGCGAGGTTGATCCCGGTGACCTGGTCGAAGTCCTCGTCGGTGTAGTCGGTGAACGGCTTGGCGACGAAGACGCCGGCGTTGTTCACCAGGGTGTCGATCCGCCCGAAGCGGTCCAGAGCGGCACGCACCACCCGCTCCGCGGTGTCGGCCTCGGCGATGTCGCCCCGGACCGTGACGATCTCCGGGTCGTCGGACGCGCCGATCGAGCGCGACGTCGCCACGACGCCGTACCCGAGCTTGCGGTAGGCGTCCACGAGGTCGGCACCGATGCCCTGGGAGGCGCCGGTGATCACAACGACCTTCTGTCCCTGACTGCTGTTCATGAAGAAACCACTTCCACTAGACGACTGGTCTACTAAAAACTAGCCGACCGGTCGTGTATCGTCAAAGCATGGGACGGACCAGTGACGCGAAGAACAAGATCCTCGACGCGGCTGCCACGCTTATCGAGCAGCGCGGCTACACGGCGCTCGGCGTGGCCGAGATCTGCGCGGCGGCGGGCGTGCCGAAGGGCAGCTTCTACTACTTCTTCGAGTCCAAGCAGGCGCTCGCCCGCACCGTCATCGACGAGCACTGGGTCACCCAGCGCCGCCAGTGGGAGCAGTTGCTCGGCAGCGAGCGCGACCCGCTACAGCGGCTCCGGGACCTGTTCGAGGCCACCGAGGAGGTGCAGCGCGTCGGCCAGCAGAAAGCCGGCGTGGTCGCGGGCTGCCTGTTCGGCAACCTCGCCCTCGAACTCAGCAACCAGGCCGAGGAGATCCGCGGCCGGCTCCAGGAGATCTTCGAGGAGCAGATCAGCCTCATCGAGCAGGTCGTCGTCGAGGCGAAGGAGCGCGGCCTGGCGGGCCAGTCGGTCGACAGCCGGGAGGCCGCCCGATCGATCGTCGCCCAGATCGAGGGGCGGGTCCTGCTCGCGAAGTTGCTCAACGATCCGACCCAGCTGGAGACGCTGTGGCGCAACTGCCTGGATCTGCTCCAGGTGCCGGCGCAGGCGCGGACCACCACCGGCTGAACGGACGACTGTCGCTGACCGTCCACTCCGGGCGCACTGCGCGGTCGCTCAGTAGCATCGGCGAGGCACGATATTCAGGCGGACCACTCCCCGACCGGATCGAGCACTCGACATGACGACCGAGCAGACCACGTCTCCCCCGCGTGCCGGTGTCGGCATCGCCGCTGAGGGGCTGGGCCAGAGCGTCCGCGGCGGTCGCCAGATCCTGGCCGACATCTCTCTGCACATCGTGCCGGGCGAGCTGGTCGCGATCATCGGTGCGAGCGGCGCCGGTAAGACCACCCTGCTGGAGATCCTCGCCGGGATACAGCAGCCGACGGCCGGCACCCTGACCTACGACGGCACGGCGGCGGCCGGTGCCGTCGGCGTCGTTCCGCAGGACGACATCATCCACCGCGAGCTGCCCCTGGCCCGCACCCTGCGGTACGCCGCCCGGCTGCGCCTGCCCTCCAGCACCGGGCCGACCGAGATCAGCGACCGGGTCGCGGAGGTGCTCGCCGAGCTGCGCCTCACCGACCGGGCCGCCACGCCTGTCGGCCTGCTCAGCGGTGGTGAACGCAAGCGCGCCAGCATCGCCGTCGAGCTGCTCACCCGGCCCGGCGTGTTCTTCCTGGACGAACCCACCTCCGGGTTGGACCCGGCGATCGCCGTGGAGCTGCTCCGGGTGCTCCGCGCGCTCGCCGACACGGGAGCCACAGTCGTGCTGACCACCCACCAGGTCACCGACGTGGACCACTGCGACCGGGTCGTCGTGCTGACCCGTCAGGGCCGGTTGGCGTTCACCGGCACCCCGGCCGCCGCCCGGGAGTTCTTCGGCCTGCGGTCCCTCGTCGAGGTGCACCTTCGGCTCGACGAAGCGACGCACCCCGCCGAGTGGCCCGATCGCTTCGCCGAGGAACGCGACACCGAGCAGCCGCCCCCTACCACCGGTGTTGGTGACAGCGCCGCGACGCCGCCCCGGCACGTCGGCCGACTGCGCCAGTGGGCGGTCCTCACCGCGCGCAACGCCGAGATCGTCGTCCGCAACCGGCTGACCCTGGCGATCCTGCTCGGCTCGCCACTGATGGTGCTCGGCATGTTCGCGCTGCTGTTCCGTCCGGGGGCGTTCGAGCCGACCAGGCCCAGCCCGACGGTGACCGTGATGATCCTGTTCTGGATCGCGTTCGGCGGCTTCTTCTTCGGGCTGACCTACGGGCTCCTCCAGATCTGCACCGAGCTGCCGATCCTGCGCCGGGAGCGGCTGGCCGGTGTCCGGCTGGCCCCGTACCTGTTGGCGAAGGTCGCGGTGCTGCTGCCGCTGCTGGCCCTGGTGGATCTGGCCCTGCTCGGGGTGTTGCGCGGCATGGACCGGCTGCCGCCGGTCGGCGGCGCCGACTTCGCCGCCCTGTACGCGACCCTGCTGCTCTCCTCGGCGGCGGCGCTCGCCCTCGGCCTGCTGTGCTCGGCTGCCGTGTCCGACGCTGCCCAGGCGACACTCATGCTGCCGATGCTGTGCTTCCCACAGGTGCTGTTCGTCGGCGCGATCCTGCCGGTGCCGGCCATGGCGGTCGGCGGGCAGTGGCTCAGCTACGCGATGTCGAACCGGTGGGCGTTCGAGGGCCTGGGGCACACCGCCGGGGTGGAGCGCCTCTGGCGCGACGGTGGCTCCCCGCTCGGCCCGCCGCTGCTGGCCACGTACGGCGACAGCTTCTCCCGACCGGTGTGGGTCGACTGGCTGGTGCTCGGCGGTTTCGTGCTGCTCTTCCTGGGCGCGGCCTGGGCGGTCCTGCTCCGACGGGACTACCGTCGTGCGTCCTGAGCCGATCCCGCACGCCTCCCCCTCCGCGCTGCCGGGATACGCCGCCACCGGCCGGATCGACGAGCTGCGCGCCACCGAGTACCGACACCTGGACACCGACGGGCAGGTGTACCTCGACTACGCCGGGGCCGGGGTGGCGGCCCAGGCCCAGGTTCGCGCACACCACGATCGGCTGCTCGCCGGCCTGTACAGCAACCCCCACTCGGAGAACCCCACGAGTGTGGCGGCCGGCTCGCTTGTGGAGTCGGCGCGGCGCGCGGTGCTCGACTTCTTCCGCGCCAACCCGGCGGAGTACGCGGTCGTGTTCACCCCGAACGCCAGCGGCGCCTGCCGGCTGGTCGGCGAGGCGTACGACTTCGGCCGGGCCGCGCCGCTGGTGCTGACCTGGGACAACCACAACTCGGTCAACGGCATCCGCGAGTACGCCCGGTCGGCCCGCGCGCCGGTGCGCTACGTGCCGCTGAACGGGCCCGAGCTGCGGGTCGCCGAGTCGGACCTGGTCGCGGCGCTCGACGCCGGCCGGGGCAGCCTGGCCGGTCGGTGGGGTCGGCCCGGTCGCCGTGGGCTGTTCGCCTATCCGGCGCAGAGCAACTTCTCCGGGGTGCAGCACCCGCTGGACTGGGTGGAACTGGCCCACCAGCAGGGCTACGACGTGCTGCTCGACGCCGCCGCCTTCGCGCCGACGAACCGGCTGGACCTCAGCGTCGTCCGGCCCGATTTCGTGTGCCTGAGCTGGTACAAGCTCTTCGGCTACCCCACCGGGGTCGGCGCGCTGCTGGCCCGCCGTACGGCGCTGGCCCGGTTGCGCCGCCCGTGGTTCGCCGGGGGCACGATCCGCGCGGTCAGCGTGCAGGGCGACTGGCACCGGCCGATGGACGACGAGTCGGCGTTCGAGGACGGCACGCTCAACTTCCTGAGCATCCCGGACGTGGAGTTCGGGTTGCGCTGGCTCGACTCGATCGGCGTGGACCTCGTCCACTCCCGGGTCGGTCTGCTCACCGAATGGCTGCTGGAGCGGCTGGCCACCTTGCGGCACGACACCGGTGGCCCCCTGGTCCAGGTGTACGGGCCGACGACGGGTGCGGGGCGCGGTGGCACCGTGACGTTCAACCTGCGCCACCCGGACGGCACGCTCGTCGACGAACGGCTCGTGGCGCGGGAGGCCGCGGCCTCCGGCTTCTCCCTGCGTACCGGCTGTTTCTGCAACCCGGGCGCGGGCGAGGGCGCGTTCGGGATCAGCCGGACGTCGACGCGGCAGCGCCTGTTGGCGGGGGTCGACACGATCGACAGGTACCTCGCCGCGCTGCGCCTGCCGACGGGCGGCGCGGTCCGTGTCTCGTTCGGACTGGCCTCCACGGCGACCGACGCGGAACGCTTCGTCGCCTTCGTGCAGTCGACCTACCTCAACCGTGGCGTCGGCGTCGAGGCCCCACTGCCACCTCGGCTGCGCTGCTGACCTGCCCGACCGCTCCGTCTAGCTGACCTGGGCCACCGGCGCCGGGCGGTGCTTGATCTCCTCCATGAACGGGAACCGGGCGGTCAGCTCGGCGACTGTCAGGCCGGCCCGCCAGGCCGCTGCCACCTGGGCGACCTGCGCCAGGTCCATGACGTCACCGCGCGCGAGAACCTCTCCCGAGATGCGGAGGTCAATCATGAAGTACCGGGCCTGCGAACCCAGCCCCACGCAGACCACACCCTCGTCGGAGTGCAGTTCGGCGCAGGTGAACCGGGCCCGCCCCTGCTCGGGCGCTGTCACCCGGCCGACATCGAGCCCGTGCCGGGCAGCGGTTTCGATGAGCGCGGGGGCCAGGCCACCCCGCTCGACCAGATCCGGGTAGAGGCGCACACCCAGCGCCGTCGACGCCTCGCTCATGACTGACTCCCACTTCCTTGTGACAGAGACCAGCAGCGCGCAGGTTACGGGAAAGTTTCCGGCACGCCTCGTCATCCTGTCCCGCGTGGACGCCCCACGGCAATAGGAAGGGTCGATTCGACAGCTATCGAGTAACCCTCGGCCGCGCCGGCCTCCCGGCGACGGGTCCGCTCGGTCCATCCCGGAGGCATCGACCACTCCCCCGGTGGTGACCGGGGCAGGCGCCCTGCCGCTCACTCGTCAGCATCGGGCGGTAACGGACGGTCGTGATATTGGAAACACTCTTGACAGAAAGACATGATATCGACATGCTTCGCTTTAGAGAGCGCTCTCTACCCTGGTAAACCGCCTTCACCACCACCACCCCACGCTGAGGAGCCTCCCGTGTTCACAGCCCGGCCCAGCCTCCGCTTCCGCCCCCTCGTACTCCTGGCGGTCGCCCTCGTCGCGACCACGACGGCGCTCGTCCTCCCGGCGCACCCCGACCGGGCCGAGGCCGCCATCGGCCCCATCAGCTGGCAGGACGAGTTCAACTCGCCGGCCGGCACGCCCGTCGACCAGAACAAATGGCGGTTCGACATCGGCGGCAGCGGCTGGGGCAACAACGAGCGGCAGTACTACACGAACAGCACCAGCAACGCCGTCCACGACGGGCAGGGCAACCTGGTCATCACCGCCCGCCGGGACAACCCCGCCAACTACCAGTGCCACTACGGGCGCTGCGAGTACACATCGGCGCGGTTGCTGACGGCGGCCACCTTCACCCAGACGTACGGGCGCTTCGAGGCCCGGATCAAGATCCCGCGTGGTCAGGGCATCTGGCCGGCCTTCTGGATGCTCGGCACCGGCGGCGGGTGGCCCGACGCCGGCGAGATCGACATCATGGAGAACATCGGCCGGGAGCCCAACACCGTCTACGGCACCGTGCACGGGCCCGGCTACTCCGGTGGCGGCGGCATCACGGGCGGCCGCACCCTCGGGGCGCCGCTCGCCGACGCCTTCCACACCTACCGGGTGGACTGGGAGCCGAACGTGATCACGTGGTACATCGACGGGGTGCAGTACCACCGGGTCGATCCCGCTCGGCTCGGCGGCAACCGCTGGGTGTTCGACCACCCCTTCTTCATGATCCTCAACGTGGCGGTCGGTGGTAACTGGCCCGGCTACCCGGACGGCTCGACGCAGTTCCCGCAGCAGATGCTCGTCGACTACGTCCGGGTGTCCAGCTACACCTCTGGCGGCGGGGGCGACCCGGCCCCCGGCACCAGCCGGATCAGGGGTGCGCAGAGCGGTCGCTGCATCGACATCCCCGGCGCCAACCCGGTGGAGGGCGCCAAACTCCAGATCTGGGACTGCAACACCACGGCGGCCCAGAGCTGGACCTTCGCCTCCGACGGCACCGTCCGCGCGATGGGCAAGTGCATGGACCCGGCCTGGGCCGGCACCGCCAACGGCACCGAGGTCAACCTGGTCAGTTGCAACGGCAACACCGCACAACGCTTCACCCTCAACGCCTCCGGTGACCTGGTCAACCTCAACGCCAACAAGTGCGTGGACGTACGGGAGGCCAACCCCAACAACGGCGGCAAGCTGCACCTGTGGGACTGCCTCGGCGCCGCCAACCAGAAGTGGTCTCGCATCTGACGCCACGGGCACGAGTGAGTGGGCCGTCCGAGCACAGCTCGGGCGGCCCACGCCGTGCGCGCCTCGGCTCAGCTCCTCGCACCGGATTGGCTCGATGAGCGGAGAGGCCCGGCTTACGCCCACTATGTTCGGATTAGTCCAGAATCCGGCAGTTCCGGGAGTGAGCTCATGTCGCACCACCTCGATACGCCCCTCGCCGCCCAGGGCGGCCAGCTGTACATCGACGACCTGTACGTCTTCAACGGCGACCGCGCCACGGTGTTCGTCATGGACGTCAACAGCTCGGTGACCAAGGCCGACATCAAGCGCGGCTTCCACGCCGAGGCGCGCTACGAGATCAAGATTCATATCAATGGCACCGAGGTGGAGGACCTGACCTACCGGTTCGCCTTCGGCGAGCCGGACGGCGACGCCCGGCAGGCCCTCCAGTTGTACGAGCTCACCGGAGCGGACGCCCGCGACGACGCCGCGATGGGCACCCCGATCGCCCAGGGGCGGACCGGCGAGGTGACGACCGGCAGCAACGTCCGGATCTGGGCCGGGCGGATCACCGACCCCTTCTTCATCGACCTCGACGAACTCGCCACCATCAACGGCGCGGTCAAGAACGGCTCACGGGTGGACCGCTCCGCGTGGCGGGTCGACCAGGCCAAGAACAGCTTCGCCGGCACCACAGTCGAGTCGATCGTCCTCGAGGTCTCTCATGACGAGCCGCTGCTGCGCGACGGCACCGAGATCGGCGTGTGGTGCCGCACCATGCTCGCCACCGACGCCGGCGGATGGCGTCAGATCAACCGCGCCGGCCACCCCATGATGTGGCCGATCTTCTGGCCCCACGACACCGACTTCTCGAACCCCGCCAACTTCCGGCACCCCGGCAGCGACCTCACCGAAGGCGGCGAGGAGATCGCGAACGCTGTCGCCGGGGTCGTCAAGGCGAACGGCACCGCCCCGGACCCGCAGGCGTACGGCTGGAGCGTCGCCCGGCAGCTCTACCCCGACCTGCTGTCGTACAAGGTCGGCACTGCCGCGAACTTCGGCTTCGCGATCCGCAACGGTCGGACCCTGGCCGACAACGCACCCGAGGTGATGTTCTCCCTGGTCCTCAACACCGGCACCACGTCCGGCCTCACCTCGGACGTCACCAAGGCCGCCCGCTCCGCCACGTTCCCGTACGTGGTCGCGGCCTGAATCTGCTCGCGGGGGCTCGGCGGCCAGCACGGCGCCGGGCCCTTGCCATGCGCGCCCTCCGCGACGGCCGCGAGCAGGACGCCACCACATCCAGGATCAGCACGATCACTGACCGACGACCGGGTGACCCTCGTGCCATTCGCCCCCGTCTGGGCGTTTTGCGTAGTTAGTCTCCAAATGCTTCCTATGGGTTCTTTAGCACAAAGGAGACTCGATGCGTAGAAAGATTCTCGCGGGCCTGGCCGGCGTAGCCGCCGTCGTCGCGCTCGCCGGCCCGGCCGCCGCGGACACGACGGGCGACACGATCGTGACCCTCACCGTCGACGCCGCCGGTGGTCTGTCGATCACGGTGCCGGCGACGGCGAACATCGGGCACGGCGTGGAGGGCTCGACCATCACCGGTCAGCTCGGCCCGGTCACCGTGCTGGACCAGCGCGGGTCACTCACCCCCAACTGGACCGCCAACGTCATCTCCACCGACTTCATCACCGGCGGCGGCTCCTCCGGGGAAACCATCCCGAACATCAACGTCCTGTACTGGTCCGGTCCCGCCACGGCGACCGCCGGTGGCGGCACCTTCACACCGGGTCAGCCGACCGCCGCCCAGCAGGTGATCATCAATGTTCCGCGGACGGCGATGACCCACACCGGCGGCACCGGCAACAACTTCGCCTCCTGGAACCCCACCCTGGTGGTGAACGTGCCCGTCGGCACCGTCCAGGGTGTCTACACGGGGACGGTGACACATTCGGTGTTCTGAGCCGCTCGGCCGGCTGGTGCTGCTGGCCTCGGTCGCCCTCGTGGCGCTCGGGGTTTCGGCGGCACCAGCCGTTGCCGTGCGGGAGCAACGACAGGACCCGGCCGAGGAAGCCGCCATCAGCATCCGCATGCTGGACATCCCGGCCAGTCGGGTGCAGGACCCCCGGGCCCAGGTCTACATCGTGGACCACCTGAAGCCGGGGACGACGATCCACCGCCGGGTCGAGGTGCAGAACACCTCCGGCGAGACGCAGAAAGTCGAGTTCTACTCCGGCGCCGCGTCGGTCGAGAACAACGCCTTCACCGTGCCCGAGGGGCGTGCGGGCAACGAACTCAGCGGTTGGATCCGGGTCAAGGCCGCCGCGATCGAGCTGGACCCGGGCGAGCGACGTCCGGTCGAGGTCGAGATCGCCGTTCCGGAGAAGGCGTCCAAGGGCGAGCGGTACGCCGCGATCTGGGCGCAGGTCACCAGCGCGAAGGAACGCACCGGCAACGTCACCCAGATCCACCGGGTCGGCATCCGGGTCTACCTCGATATCGGTCCGGGCGGTGAGCCGCCGACGGACTTCCGTATCGAAGGGCTGGCCGCGGAGCCCGGCACCGGCGAGTTCCCAGTGGTCACCGCGAAGGTCACCAACACCGGCGAGCGCGCACTGGACATGACCGGCACCCTGTCGCTGCGCAAGGCGGCGGTCCAGGCCGGACCGTTCAAGGTGACGAACGGGGTGACGATCCTGCCCGGCCAGAGCGGCCAGGTCCGGATCGAGGTCAACCAGGCCCTGCCCGCGGGGACCTGGGACGTGCACGCGAAGCTCGCCAGCGGCACCGTGGAGCGCACCGCGACGGGGAAGATCGTCCTGCCCGTCGCGGCACCGATGACGGTCTCGACCTCCAGCGGGCCGAGTTGGCTGGTCTACACGGTCGGCGGGATCGCCCTGCTGGTGCTGGTCAGCCTTGGTGGCTGGTATCTCGTCCGCCGGCACCGGACCCAGCTGGCCTGACGTCAGCAAACCAGAGACTGCCCGGCCGTTCCCTGGGAACGGCCGGGCAGCGACGTCTGGAGGGGACGGGCTGGCTCAGATGACGGAGTGCGTCACCACCGCCACGTAGTCGCCGACCACCACCCCGGACGGGAGTGTCACCAAGAGGGTGGGGTTCCAGGTGGCGGAGTTCGGGCCTCCGGCCTGGCCGGACCACCCGGCGGCCGTACGCGGGGTGTTCAGCACCGCCCCCGGCTGCGGGACGAACGATCCGACGCCGGTGCTGGCAACGGCGGCCCCGGAGGCGTACGTGATGTTGCTGTTGGGGATGGTCTCGCCGCCCGAGCCGGAACCCGTGGTGAAGCTCGTGCTCGAGACGACGCTCACCCAGTTGCCGGAGAACGGCCCGCGGTCGTCGGTGACGGTCACCGGGCCGAGCTGGCCCGAGACGCCTGTCGTGCCCGAGGTGACGGTGCCGAGGGCGGAGACCGCCGGGACGCTGATGGAGAGCCCGCCGAGCGGGGTGATGACCAGGTCGACCGGTCGGGTCGCGGACTGGTTGAACGCGTCGGTCACCCGGACGGTGAACGGGAACGTCCCGGACACGGTGGGCGTGCCGGAGAGCAGGCCGGTGACCGGGTCGAGGGTCAGCCCGGCGGGCAGGCTGCCGGCGCTGACCGCCCAGGTGAACGGGCCCGTGCCGCCGGTCACCGTCAGCTGGTACTGGTACGGGTCGTACGCCTTGCCGGGTGGGGGCGGTGGGAAGGTGAGCGTCGGCGGCGCGTTGACAGTCACCGCCGCGGTGGGCGCTGACTGCGGGCCGGTCCCGGCGGCGTTCGTCGCGGCCACCCGGAAGGTGTACGTGGCGCCGGCGGTCAGCCCGGTGACGATCTGGGTCGTGGCGGTCCCGCTGAAGACCCGGGGTGTCTGTGCCACGGCACCGAGGTAGGGCGTCACTGTGTAACCGGTGATCGGCGACCCCCCGTTGGCCGGGGCCGTCCAGCTCACCGTGGCGGCGTTGGTCCCCGCGGTGGCCGAGGCGTTCGTCGGCGCTCCCGGCAGGGTGTACGGGACCACCGCCGCCGAGGGTGGGCTGGCCGCGCCGGTTCCGAACGCGTTCACGGCCGCCACCCGGAAGGTGTACGACGCGCCGGCGGTCAGCCCGGTCAGGGTGCGGCTGGTCGTGGAGGCGTCGAACGTGACAGTCGGTTGGGTGACGCCGTCCCGGATCGGGGTGATCAGGTAGCTGGTGATCGGGCTGCCGTTGTTCGCCGGCGCGGTCCAGCTCACGGTGGCGCTGGTGACGCCCGCGACCGCGGTCGGCGTGGTCGGCGTGCCCGGCGTGGACGCGTAGACGAAGTTCGCCGACCCGGCGGAGCCTCGGGTGACGACGCTGACCGTGACCGTCGCCGGGCTGGACCGGGCGGGCATGGCGGAGATGCCGAGGGTGCCGTCGGGGTTCACTGTGAAGCAGCCGGCGGCCGGGCCGGAGGTGCACGGCACCAGCAGCACCGACGTGCCGGCCTGCTGTTCGGCGGCCGTACCGATGGTGATCGCGGTCGCCCCGGTGAGGTTGCTGCCGCCGACGGTGACCGGGATGCCCCCGGAGACCGAGCTCTGGGCCGGGGTGACGGTGACGCCGCTGGGCGCGGTGGCCGGCACGACAGGCGTGGTGCCGGTGGCGAGACCGGGGTTCGCGTCGATCGACGACGAGGTGGCCACCGTCGCGGTCTGGATCTGTGTCGGGGTCACGCCGGTGCCGGTGACTGTCGCGACGACAGTGATGGGAGGCAGGGTGGTGCCGCCGGCGAACGGGCCGTTGCTGTTGGTGCAGGTGACGGTCTGGCCGGACGGTGCGGCGCAGACCCAGCCGGAACCGTACGCGGCGCGCGGCACGACACCGGTGGGCACGGTCTGGGTGACCGAGATCGGCGACGTCTCGGTGGCGCCGGCGTCGACCCCGGCGGTGATCGAGTAGGTGACCGGGTCACCGGGCTGCGGGGTGGCACCGACCGCGCTGGTCTGCGCCACGTTCAGGTCCGGCACCGGGTTGAAGGTGACGGCCCGGGCCTCGTCGACCTCGTGGAAGTCGGTGACCGAGCCGGTGGAGCCCACCCAGCCGAAGGCGAGTTGCCGTGGGTAGCCACTGACGTTCAACCAGGTCGGCGACGGATACAGGCTGGGCGACACGACCGGGAGGCTGCCGGACAGCGTCCGCGCCGCGCCGCCGACCGGGGTGAACCTGACCCGGTACTCCCCGGCCGGAACGGTGATGCCGGTGTCGGTGGTGAACGGCGAGGCGGTGGTGTTGGCGACCACCTCGACCGGCACCACCGAGGCGGGCCGGGTGGCGGCCCGCAACGCCAGTGCCGCCGAGGACGTGGTGGTGGCGGTGCTGTTGATCGCGCAGTAGCCGACCCCGTTGCGGCCCGGCCCACGGATCACGACCTGGCCGGGGACCCGCCCGTTGGTCGTCGAGATGTACGGCGGGTTCGTGCAGCCGGTCCCCTGGTAGGTGCTGTTGCTGAAGTTGCCGAAGACGTCCAGCCCGATGCCCAGGTAGCCGTTGGAGAGGCCCGCCGACACACCGTTGAACGCGGCCGAGTAGCCCAGCGAGCCGCCCGGCTGGCCGAGGGTGGACGGGGGTCTCGGGTTGGCCGGGTCGACGGCGGCCAGGACGAAGGCGAGGCCGTCCGCGCCTGGGTTGTTTCCGCCGTACTGGTACGTGTTGAAGCTGACGTGCAGGCCCTGCGAGGTGGGCACACTCGCCGCGCCGAACACACCGCCCTGCCGGGTGATGGCGGCGGGGGTCAGGCGTAGTTTGCCCGAGCCCTGCGGGTCGGTGGAGCTGGTGCAGCTGAGCAGCGGGCCGGTGGTGGAGTTGCCCGCTGCGGTCAGGCAGGCGGCGTTGGTGGCGAGGAGACCGGGCACGGCTGGCACCGCCACCGCGCCGATGCCGTTGGCGGTGTTGTTGTGGAAGGGCTGGTCGAACAGCACGGAACCGGCCGCCGATGCCGGGAGTGGGGCGACCGCGAGAGTTAGCACGGTCACGGCCACCGCCAGCGCTGCGATGCTGCTCGGACGACGCCGGCCCCGAAACGACATGCCCACTCCCAGCTTTCACTCCAGTACCGATCTGCACTATATCGCCCTAAAACGCCCATACTTCTCGCAAAGGGATAAAGCCGGCCCAGTGCTCGACCACGTGAAAGCGGACCGACCTCCTCGGTCATCCGAGGAGGTCGGTCCGCTGAGACTGGAGGCCGTCAGCCCTCGATGTCGCGGGGGTCGCGGCTGCGGGGGTAGGTGTTCTTCTCCCCGATCGTGCCGTCCTGCTTCTTGATCACGTGCTCGACGCCGCGGTCGGCCGCCATCTCGCGGCCCTGGGCCTGCGCGTCGGCCTTCACGTCATGCGTGCTGGTGGCCCGCTCGTGGCCCTCCGGCTTGTTCTTCCACTGTCCGTCCTCGTGGTACGTGTCGACGTCACCCTTGACCATGGCCGGCTCCTCCCTGCGTCTGAACTGTCTCCGGAATCAGTGCCCCGAGCCGTGCCGGGCAAACCGCATTCCTCAGGAGACGGCCGGGCAGTTGTTGCTCACCCGCCGGAGGATCTGTTCGCGTTCGTCGGTGGTGATGCCCGACGCCACACCGTCGAAGTAGGTCTCGACCTTGTCCCAGCCACGGCGCTGCTCGTAGTGCAGGTGCGGTGCGCCGGAGTTGCCGGTGCTGCCGAGCCGCCCGATCTGGTCACCCTGGGCGACCTTCTGGCCGACCGTGACCAGTGGCGGTTCGAGCATGTGCAGGTACTGCGTCTCCCACTTCCCGCCATGGTCGATCTTCACCCAGTAGCCGCCGCCACGCCCCCGTGGGCCCTCCGGGTTCTCCGGGGTGCGGCCACCCAGCGATCCGTTGATGCCCGCCACGGTGACCGTGCCGGCGTACGACGCGAGCACCGGGCGCCCCCACGTCTCGCCCTCGGTCGGGAAGAAGTCGACGTCGTAGTCGTCGTGACCGGGGTAGGTGCTGAGCTGCCACGTCTCGCCGCAGGAGACCGGCATCTGGAAGAGCGGGCGCGGGCCGGCCGGTCGCAGCATCGGCACCGCGACCACCGCGACGCCCAGGAGGGCCGCCACCGCGACCAGCGCGAGGAGGACCCGGATGGCACGGCTTCGAGGGCGGCGGTGGGAACGGGCTCTGGTGGGGCGGCCGGTCGTCACCGGCCCGAGCATGGCAGATCCCGGCAACCTCCCGGCGGCGGGCCGCAGCCGAGCAAGGAGGCATTGCAGTCGCATCGCAAACGAGCTACGGTCAGATGCAATGCAGTCGTATTGCAATGAGAGTGGGCTCCCCATGCACGTGATCGCGTTGTCCGAGGTGACCGCCGCCATGACCGACCTGGTCGGCGGCAAGGCGGCCGGGCTGGGCGAGCTGATCCGGCACGGCGAGCAGGTCCCCGACGGTTTCTGCGTCACCACCGAGGCGCACCGGCTCGGCGTCATCCCTGCGGCCGAGGTCGTCGCCGCGTACGAGCGGCTCGGCGCCGGCCCGGTGGCGGTACGCTCCAGCGCCACCGCCGAGGACCTGCCGGACGCGAGCTTCGCCGGGCAGCAGGACACCGTCCTCGACGTCACGGGCGCCGTCGAGCTGATCGCGGCCATCGAGAAATGCTGGGATTCGCTGCACAGCGACCGCGCGACCGCCTACCGCGACGCCCGCCAGATCGATCACCGGGCGGTGCGGATGGCAGTCGTGGTGCAGCGCATGGTCACACCCACGGTGGCGGGGGTGCTGTTCACCGCGAACCCGCTGACCGGGCGCCGCGACGAGATGGCTGTCGACGCCGCTCCGGGCCTCGGCACGACTGTGGTGGACGGCGGGGCGGCAGTTGACCACTACGTCCTCGACGACGTCACGCGCGACGACGCCGGATGCCTGACGTCCGCGCAGCTGACCCGCCTCCGCGCCACCGGCGAGCGGTTGCAGGCCCACTTCGGCTGCCAACAGGATGTCGAGTGGGCGATCGACGCGGACGACGTGCTGTGGCTCCTCCAGTCCCGGCCGATCACCAGCCTGTTCCCGGCCCCACCGCCGAGCGGGAAGCCCCTCCCCCGGGTCTACCTGGAGTTCGGGCACGTCCAGGGCATGCTGCAACCGGTCACCCCGATGGGCATGTCCACCCTGCGGACGCAGATCGCCGCGATGCTCGCCGCGCTCGGGGTTCGGGTCGAGATCGTCGACATCGGCGGACGCCTCTACGGCGACCTGACCGACCTCTCGCGCGACAGGTCGTCGCGCAAGCGACTGGTGAAGCTCCTGGCTGTCGACTTCGGGCCGCGCGCCCAGGCGGTGATGCAGCACGTGCTGGCGGATCCCCGGTTCGCCCCGACCAGCGGCGGTGCCGGGCGCGGCGGGGCATCGGGGGCAGCGTCGCTGCGGACGGCCGGTCGCGCGGTGGTGGGGATCGTGCGGGCGCTGGCCCGTCCCGATGCCGCGCGGACCCGGATGTTCGAGGCGATCGAGCAGATGAGAGTACGCTCAGCCGCCCCCGCCGACCTGCGTACCGCCGCTGACCGGCTGCGCTTCGTGCAGGCGCGGAACGCCGACGACAGCGCCGACGCGATCATGTGGCCGATCGTCGCCGGGATGCTCGCCGCCGCGCTGCCGACCGCGTTGCTCAAGGGCGTCGCCGGGCCGGACGAGATCCACACCGTGCTGGGCGGCATGCCGCACAACGTCACCATCGAGATGGACCTGGCCCTGTGGCGGCTCGCCCAGGGCGCGGGCGAGCACCGCCAGCTCCTCCGCGACACCCCGCCGGCCGAGTTGGCGGCACGCTACCTGCGCGGGGCGCTGCCCGAGATCGGCATGGCGGCCTTCCTGGACGTCTACGGTCACCGGGGCGTCGCCGAAGTCGACCTCGGGGTGCCGCGCTGGGCGGAGGACCCCACACCGGTCTTCGCCGCGGTCGCCAACTACCTACGGGTCACCGACCCGCGACAGGGCCCCGACCAGCGCTTCCAGCGGGCCGCGTCGGCGGCGGAGACAGCGTTGCGGGAGCTGGTCACGCGAGCCCGCCGTCGGCGTCCGGTGCGGGGCAGGGTCGCCGGTTTCCTGTTGCGCAGGGCGCGGTCGTTGGCCGGCCTGCGCGAGGCCGGCAAGTTCGCCGGGCTGTACCCGCTGCGCGAGACGCGCCGCCAACTGCTGCTCATCGGCGCCGACCTGCACGGCTCCGGGCTGCTGGACCAGCCCGCCGACATCATGTTCCTGACCCTCGACGAGGTGCACACCGCCGTACACCAGGGTGTTGATCTGCGCGGCACCGTCACCTCCCGACGGACGGTGCACCGCCGGGAGCTGCGGCGTCGGACGGTGCCGGTGGCGCTGCTCTCCGACGGCACGGACGTCGAGACCGTCCTGTCGGCGGCGCCGACCGGCGACGGGACGCTCTCCGGAGTGGGCGCGTCGGCGGGCCGGGTGACCGGCCCCGCCCGGGTGGTGCACGACGCGAGCACCGCCCACATCGAGCCCGGCGACGTCCTGGTGGCCGCGACCACCGACCCCGGCTGGACCCCGCTGTTCCTCACCGCGGCGGCGCTTGTCACGGAGACCGGCGCGATCATGGCGCACGGCCCGACGGTGGCCCGCGAGTACGGCATTCCCGCAGTCATCTGCGTGCCGGACGCCACCCGGACCATCTCCACCGGGCAGCTCGTCACAGTTGACGGGGCTGCCGGAACCGTCACCCTGCACTGACCGTCGGCCCCGAGCGAGAAGGACGACAATGACCGACCCGAAGACACCGACCAGGGCGCGGGTGGGCCCGCTGCTGCGGCGGGCGGCCGAGGCCGAGGCCGCGATGTGGCGCAGCCTGTACGTCTGGGCGCGCCGCCGCCCACTACCGCTGGGGCCCGGCGACGAGCCGTTCGGCTACCTCGGCGTGGTCAAGCCGATCCTGGGCATCTTCATCGGCCTGTCGGTCGTGGAGATCCCGATCTTCGACATCGTCGTCACCCACGTGGTGCCGTGGCGGCCCGCCCGCTGGATCGTGCTCGGTCTCGGCATCTGGGGTCTGCTCTGGATGATCGGCCTGTTCGCCAGCATGACCATCCATCCCCACGTCGTGGGCGACCGGGGCCTGCGGGTGCGCCTCAGCTCGGGCATCGACATCTGGATTCCGTGGACCGACGTCGAGGCCCTGCGCAAGCGCTACCGCTCGCTGCCGTCGAGCAAGTCGGTGCAGGTCGAGCAGGAGGGCGACCGCCGGGTGGTGTCCATCTCGGTCGGCAGCCAGACGAGCATCGACGTCCTGCTCCGCCGGCCGCTGACCTTCGACCTGCCCAGGACCGGGTCGACGCCGATGAATGAGCTGCGGCTGTACGCCGACGACCCGGACGGCCTGCTGCGCAGCGCGCGGGGCACTCCCGCCACCACCACCGCCAGCCGGTGACCGCCGCCGCTGGCGGGGGTCCGGGCCACCCACTGTGAAACGATCGAGGCCATGCCCAAGAAGGTCGATCACCAGGAGCGACGCACCCTCATCGCGGACGCGCTGATGCGGGTCGCCGCGGACCAGGGCCTGGAGGCCGTCAGCCTCCGACACGTCGCAGCCGCGGCCGGCGTGTCCGCCGGGATGGTCCAGCACTACTTCCGGACCAAGGACGAGATGATGGCGTTCGCGTTGAGCGTGGTGCGGGAGCGCAGCCAGCTCCGGGTCACCGACGCGGTGGCGCGGCTGGGCGAGAACCCGTCGCCTCGGCTGCTGCTGCGCACGATGCTCGCCGCGCTGTTGCCGCTCGACGAACACACCCGCGACGACGGGCGGGTGGCGCTCGCGTTCCTCGCCTACACGGCGGTGCGACCGTCGGCCGCGCCCGGCCTGCACGAGGACACCGCGCAGTTCACCGGGTTCATCGCCAGCATCCTGCCCGACCGCCACGGCGCCGCCGCCGCGGCCGGCCTGCTGGCGCTGATGGAGGGGCTCGGTGTCTACCTGCTCGGCGGGCAGTACACCGCCGAGCAGGCGCTGGGCGCGCTGGACGCCCACCTCGACCTGCTCTTCGGCTGATCCGGTCGCAGCTGCGCGTTGACCCCCGGCCCGGGTGGTCGGCAGACCAGGATGAACGGATGAGCCGCGTCCACCGGTCCCGGCCGGTGCTTGTCGAGGAGGCACACCGGGCCACCACCTTCGAGATCTTCTTCGACCTGGTCCTGGTGTTCGCGCTGACGCGGCTCATCGGTTTCATGGCGGAGTCGCTGAGCCCACTCACCCTCTATCAGGGGCTGCTGCTCCTGCTCTGGTTCTGGTACGCGTGGAGCTGCTACGCCTGGCTGGGCAATCAGGTCCGCGCGGACAACGGACCCGTGCTGGCCGGGATGCTCGCGGCGATGGCGGCGATCTTCGTGGCCGCGCTGGTGATCCCGCAGGCCTGGCACCGCAACGACGGGGCGCTGAGCCCGCCGCTCACCCTGGCCGTCGCCTACATCGTGGTCCGCGGGCTGCACCTCGCCGTGGAGGCCTACTCCACGTCCGGCAACCCGCAGTACCGCCGCCAGACGCTGCGCTTCGCCGCGTCCACCACACTCGCCTGGGTCCCGCTGCTGGTGGGAGCCATCCTCGGCGGGACCGCGCAGACCGTGCTGTGGACCGTGGCGTTCCTCGTCGACTACGGCGGCGGGCGGATCGCCACAGCCGCCAGCTTCGGGGAGGTCCGCAGCGGGGCCCACTTCGCCGAACGCCACGGCCTGGTGCTGATCATCGTGCTCGGTGAGTCCCTGCTGTCGGCCGGGGCCGGCGCGGGCCTGTCCGTGCTCACCTGGCCGGTGCTGCTGGCCGCGGTCTTCGGCTTCGCCGCGACCGTATGCCTGTGGTGGCTCTACTTCGTGGGCGTCGCCCCGGCCGCCGCGAAGGTGCTGACCTCGGCCTCGCCGCGCTCCCGCCGTCGCCAGCAGTTGGCGTCGGACGCGTACACGCTGGCGCACCTGCCGCTGGTCGCCGGGGTCGTCTACTTCGCCCTGGGCATCCACCTGATCCTCGCGAGCCTGACCGATCAGCCTCGACTCCTCGCCGGGGAGCCGATGGGATGGCCGGCGACGACGGTGCTCTACGGCGGGGTCGCGGTCTACCTCGTCGGCCGCCTGCTGTTCCTCCGGCTGACCGTACGCGGCGCGCCGGATCAGCTCGTCGCGATCGGCGTCGTCCTCCTGCTGCTGCCGGTGGCCCGGATCCTGCCCGCGCTGGCCGCCCTCGGCCTGCTGACGGCCTTCCTCGCCGCCCTGGTGCTGTACGAGCGGCTGACCCGGGCCGTCCGAGCCCGGGCCAGCTGACCCGTTCAGTGGGTCGTGACGCCCGCCCGCGCCTTCAGCCGGCGCAGCTCGTCGGCGGACATCAGCCAGGTGGAGTTCGTCGTCCCCAGGCCGAGGAGCACCTGGTCGAAGGTGTTGCCGTCGTTGTCGTCGGTGTAGCAGACGCTCACCTCACCCCAGGGCGACGCGGCGACCGCGAAGTGCTCCTGGCGACCGGTAGTGGTCTGGCTCAGCGCCTGGGCGGCCAGCCGGCCGGTGGACGTGCCGTCCGGGTTGAGACCCCGCGCCCAGACGTCCGGGTTGGCGCCGGACACCGTCCAGCCCACCACGATGTTGTCCTGGTCGTCGATGCCGACCCCCGGGGCGATGGCGCCGGTTCCGGTGGACACCTGGACCTCGTCGTGCCGGGCCGCGCCCGTCACGGTGAACGATCGCGCCCAGACGCCCCGGGCGCCGGTGTGGTCGGACTCCCACCCGACGGTGAAGTCACCGGCGAAGTTCGCCGCCACCGAGGCACGTTGCTGCTGGCCGCCGCTCTGGGCGTTCGCCGTCCGCCGCGACAGCGCCACGGCACCGTTGGACCGGGCCAACCGGGTCAGCCCGATGTTGTACGACCCGTTCGCGTCGGCGTCCTCGTCCCAGACCACGAGCGCCTCGCCGGAGGCGGACACCGCCACATCGGGACGGTGGTGCGTGCCAGTGGTCTGCGAGGCCGTCACCTCGTACGCCTTGGTGGTGGCCGCGGTGAAGCCGGCGGCCTTGACGGTGGCGGGAGCGGTGCCCTGCACGTCCTCCCAGACCACAGTGAAGCCGACGGCGGCGTTGGTGGGCGCGCCGTCCGGGTCGACCGCGACCTTCGGCCAGATCTGCTGCCCGGCGTCGCTGGCGTTGGCCTGCCCGGAGCCGAGCACCGCTCCGGCGGGCGACACCACCCGGTACTGGATGTTGTAGACGCCGTTGCCGTCGCCGTCGGCGGCCCAGACCACCACGGCGTTGCCCTTGTCGTCGAGCCCCACGTCCGGGCTGATGTGCCGCCAGGCGGCGCCGCTGGTCCCGCCGTTGGAGAGCTTCAGCTCGTACGCGGGCGTGCCGTCGCGGAACAGCCGCAGGTAGATCTCGCTGTGGGTGTCGTCCTCCGGGGCGGTGCTGTCCCGGTCGTCCTCCCAGACCACTGCGACGTGACCGTTGCGGTTCATGGCGATGGAGGGCAGGTCCTGGTCGCCGGTGGCGACGCTGTTCGCGGTCGTCCAGGTGACCGCCTCGGCGGTCATCGCGGTCGGTGCGAGCACCATGTTCGGGACCAGCAGGGACGCGGTGAGCAGTGCGGTGATTGCGGTCATGGTGGTTCTCTCCCTTACCCGGCCTGCAGGCCGGGCTGGCCGTCGAGGATGACGAACGAGCGCACGGTGGACGCCGCCGCGCCGTGCTCGGTCACCGAGTTCACCGCGCGGAAGTCCGCACGGACCTGGCTGCGGCTGATCGTGGTACGGACGTAGCCGCGCCGGTCCGAGTAGAACTTCAGGTGCGGGTTGGCCGCGGCGTTCGGGACCGTGGTGCTGCCGCTGCCGTTGCCGGTCGAGCTGATCGAGGTGCAGACCAGTTCGGTGCCGATGGTGGCCGACGAGGGGTTGGCGTAGTCGGCCTTGAGGTTGTTGGCCCACGACCGGTGCACGTCGCCGGTGAGCACCAGCGGGTTGCGCACACCGCGCTGCTGCCAGCCGGTCTGGATCCGGCTGCGCGAGGCCCGGTAGCCGTCCCACGCGTCCATGCTGGCCGCCCCGTTCGCGTCCAACTGCTGGGCGAAGAAGACCTGCTGGCCGAGGATGTCCCAGGTCCCGTAGCGCTGGGCCAGCCCGTCGAGCAGCCACGCCTCCTGGGCGGCGCCGGTCAGCGACCGGGAGGCCAGGTCCGCGTCGGCGCAGACCTTCCAGCCGTCCCCACAGGCCTGGTCGTCGCGGAACTGCCGGGTGTCGAGCATGTGGAAGGTGGCGAGCTGTCCCCACCGGACGCGCCGGTACAGCGGGATGCTGTTGCCGTTGGCGGCGGAGGCCGGCCGCAGCGGCATGTTCTCGTAGTAGGCCCGGTACGCGGCGGTCCGGCGGGCGGTCCACTGGGCGGCGGTCAGCGTGGGGCTGCTGTCGTTGCGGACCATGTTGGCGTAGTTGTTCTCCACCTCGTGGTCGTCCGGCACGACCAGCCAGGGTGCCGCGGCGTGCGCCGCCTGCAGGTCGGGGTCGGACTTGTAGAGCGCGTACCGGCGGCGGTAGTCGGCAAGCGACACGATCTCGGAGCCGACGTGCTGCCGCACTGTGGAGCTGCCGACGCCACCCTCGTAGATGTAGTCGCCGAGGTGCAGGATCAGCCCGGGGTTGTCCTCTGCCATCCGCCGGTAGGCGGTGTAGTAGCCGGCCTCGTAGTGGGCGCAGGAGGCGAAGGCCATCACCAGGTCGCGGCCGAAGGAGCTGGGCGCCGGGGCGGTCCGCGTCCGCCCGACCGGCGAGATCTGGCCCTGGGCCCGGAACCGGTAGTAGTAGTCGGAGTCGGCGGCGAGCCCGCCGGCGATGGCGTGCACCGAGTGCGCGTCGGCGTAGCGGGCGACCACCGAGCCGGAGGCGACCAGCGAGGTGAACCGGTCGGTGGTGGACACCTGCCACTCCACTGTCACGTCGGCGTTGGCCATGCCGCCCTGCCCGTCGGCGTTGAGCGGCGACGGTGCCAGCCGGGTCCAGAGGACCACGCTGTCGGGCGCCGGATCGCCGGACGCCACACCGAGTTTGAAGGGGTACGGCACCGCGGCGAGGGCACCCTGGCGGGGTGTCAACGCGACGCCGGCGGTTGCCAGTCCACCGAGGACGAATATGCGACGACTCAGCCTTGTCATGGTCAACAGCCTCGGGAACGTCGATGAACGGCGATGGGTGCGGGGCGGAATCCGACATGACGGGATGCTGTCCGCGCCAAGGCGTTCAGGTGTCCGGACCGCCGGCCCGGGTCGGACCGTCAGGTGAGCGGGGACGGCGACTCAGCACCGGGGATCACCAGCGTCGGCGTGCCGGACCCGTCCGCCGGGACGCCCCAGACGTCGGGCTGGCCGTCGTCCCGGCGCAGCGTGTAGGCGAGTCTGCCGTTGTCCAGCCACGCGGCCTGGTCATCGACGCTGCGCGTCTCGGCGGTCGGGGTGACCCGCATGCTCGCCAGGTCGAGGACCGACAGCCGCCAACCCTTCGCCGGGTCGGCGTCGACCGCCTCCTTGAACGCGAGCCGCGTGCCGTCCGGTGACAGCGACGGGCACTCGACGTTCTCCTTCAGCGTCTCGACGGTACGGGCGGCGAGGTCACCCCGGACCAGGTACCTCTTACCCCCCGTCGACATGGTCGCGTAGAAGCGGTTGTCGTCGGCGGTGAAGGTGACGCCCCAGTAGTTGACGTCCGGGTTGCGGTAGCCCCGGCCGTCCCTGGTGATCCCGAACTCCTCGAGCGAGGCCACCGTGGCGCCGGTGCGGGCATCGAGGATCCCGGTACGGGTGGAGAAGCCACTGGAGGTGTACGAGTCGCCACCGACGAACGTCGTCCAGGAGACCATCCGGCCGGACGCCGAGACCCGGGCCCGGTTCGGCAGACCCGGCACACTTACCGCCCGGGTCTGGCGCAGCGCGGCGTCGAGCACGACAACCTGGTACGACCACGCGGTCTCCGGTTTGAGGCAGACCCCGGTGCCGGCCGCGGCGTACACCCGGAGGCATTCCAGGCCGGCGACGGTGCGCGGCCCGGCGGGGTCGGTCGCGGCGACGGTGGAGACGTGCCGGTCGGTGATCGCCAGCAGGCGTGGCCCGGGCGCCAGGGTGACCGCCTGCCCGCCACTGGCGGACGGCGGCGTTCGGGGGCCTCGGCGGCCGTGGCGGCGTAGCCGGCCGCCACCGCGCCCAGCAGCACGGCCGAGGCGACCACCACGCCGAGCTTCGCTCGGGTCGACATCGCGGTCATCGGGGCACCTTCCGGGTGGTGAGTCGGGACGGGGAGGTCAGCAGGAGCAGCGTGCCGACCAGGACGCCGGCGACGGCCACGGCCGCCGCGCGGATCGCGTTCTCCGGCCCCCACGCCTGCCAGGCCAGACCGAACAGCACGGACGAGACGAGGTACGCGAGGGCCTGCCCGGTCTGCACCAGGGCGATTCCGGTGGTCCGCAGTCGCGCCGGCAGCACCGGGCCGGCGAGCGCGATGAGCACGCCGTCGGTCGCCGCGTAGAAGGTCCCGTACAGCGTCAACGCCAGGGCGACAAGCGGCCAACCGTCGACCGGCCCGGCCAGCAGCAGGTACGTCGCACCGAGAGCGGTGTAGCCGCCGATCACCACGGGCAGACGACCGATCCGGTCGGCGAGCACGCCGAGCGGGGCGGCGAGCACCAGGTAGGCCAGGCTGGTCCCCACCGCGAGCAGCGGGAACCAGCGCAGGCCGAGGTCCACCTGACGTTGCAGCAGCAGGTAGACGAAGCCGTCCCCGATGGTGGCCAGCCCGAGCATCGCGGCGGCCAGCACCAGCCGTCTGGCGGGCCCGCCGCGCAGCAGACCGAACGCCTCGCGGACGGAGACCTTCGGGTCGTCCGGCCCGCCCGCCGCCGCGCCGCCCGCCGCCGCGCCCGCTGCCTCGCCGTCCGGTGCATCGCCGTCCGGCCGCTCCCGGACGAAGAGCACGAGCACCACGACGGCCAGGGCGGCGATGCAGAAGCTGGTGACGAAGACCGCGTCGTACGACTGCCCGACGACCAGCAGGACCGCGAACGCGGCGAGCGGTCCGAGGAACGCGCCGACGCTGTCCATCGCCCGGTGCACCCCGAACGCCCGCCCCAGCGCCTCGGGCGGCGTGGAGAGCGTGATCAGCGCGTCGCGCGGCGCGCTCCGCACACCCTTGCCGAGCCGGTCGACGGCGATGACCGCGCCGATCGCCGGGATCGACCGGCCAGCGAGCAGCAGACCGAGTTTCGCGACCGCCGAGAGCGCGTACCCGACGCCGGCGATCAGCTTGCGCCGCCGGAACCTGTCGGCCGCGAAACCACCGACGACGCGCAGCAGCGCGGTGGCGCCGGTGTGGACGCCGTCCAGCACGCCGAAAGCCACCGGGCTGAGGTGCAGGCCCAGCACCAGATAGAGCGGCAGGACCGCGGCCACCATCTCGGCCGACACGTCGGTGATCAGACTGACCGTGCCGAGCGCGACGACGTTGCCGCTGACCATCGCGAACCGCCGACGGGGCCCCGATCCGGGTTGGTCGGCGACCGGTCGGGAGACGGTCGACAGGTACACGAGCATCTCCTCGGATCGACGGCTGACGGGCAGCCATCGTCCGTACTCAGTGCGGAGGGCACAACGGACCGCGGGTGGCATCCGGGCGAGGGACGGATGAACGTGCCCTCAACACCGAGGTGTTCGCCTGCCGGGACGCACTGTTCATCCGGCCGTCGCCCGCCGGCTCATCGACCTTCCTACATTCCTTGCGCTCTACCACGAGGTAAGGAGTCCTGGATGGACATTCGATTTCCCCGCCCGTCAGTGACGCTGGGGGTGGTCACGGTGGTCGTCGCCGCGACCGCCGCCGTCGTCGTGACCGGCGCCGGCGCGGCGTCGGCGGCGAGCGTGACCTTCACGCCGGTCGCCGACACCTACGTCCAGAGCGACACGGCCGCCACCAACTACGGCACGTCCACGCAGGTCGTGGTCGACAACTCGCCCGTACGACGCTCGTTCCTGCGCTTCACCGTGAGCGGTGTCAGCGGCACGGTGACCGGCGCCAAGCTGCGACTGCGCACGATCAGCGGCAACAGCGGCAGCGACGCCGGTGGCACCTTCCGCCGGATGTCCAACACGACCTGGTCGGAGACCGGCACCACCTGGAACAACCAGCCGGCCATCGACGGGGCCACGCTCGGCACGATCGGCGCGGTCAGCGGCAACGCCTGGTACGAGGTCGACGTCACGGCCGCCGTCACCGGCAACGGCACGTACAGCTTCGGCGCCACCTCGACCAGCGGTGACGGCGCCTACTACGACACGCGCGAGAGTGGCGCGGACGCTCCGCAACTGGTGGTCACCACCGGGACCACCACGCCGCCCCCGTCGGGCGACCCGGTGTTCGTCGGTGCCGGCGACATCGCCGACTCCGGCTCCGGCGACAGCGCCACCGCGACGCTGCTCGACAACATCCCAGGAACGGTCTTCACCACCGGCGACAACGTCTACGACAGCGGGACGGCGTCGCAGTTCAACAGCTACTACGAGCCCACCTGGGGTCGGCACAAGTCCCGCACCCGCCCGTCGCCGGGCAACCACGACTACAACACGTCGGGCGCGACCGGCTACTACAACTACTTCGGTACGTCCGCCGGCCCGAGCGGTCGCGGCTACTACTCGTTCGACCTCGGCAACTGGCACATCGTGTCGCTGAACTCGAACATCAGCATGTCGGCCGGCTCGACGCAGGAGCAGTGGCTGCGCGCCGACCTGGCCGCCAGCAGCAAGCCGTGCACCATCGCGTACTGGCACCACCCGCTGTTCACGTCCAGCTCCAACCACGCGCCGTCGACGTCGACGCGCCCGCTGTACCAGGCCCTCTACGACTACAACGCCGACGTCGTGGTGTGGGGACACAACCACGTGTACGAGCGGTTCGCCCCGATGAACCCGGCCGGTGGCGCCGACTCCAGCCGGGGTCTGCGCAGCTTCGTCGCCGGGATGGGCGGTGCCGGCCACTACGGCTTCGGCACCATCCAGCCCAACAGCGAGGCCCGCAACAGCTCGGCGTGGGGCCTACTGAAGTTCACCCTGCACTCCAACAGCTACGACTGGCAGTTCGTACCGGTCGCAGGCCAGACCTACAGCGACAGCGGCACCAACACCTGCCACTGACCCTCACCCCTTCCGTACGCGATGGCCCCCTGACCGCGAGTGGTCAGGGGGCCATCTGCCTACGGTCCAGGCGTCAGCGGGCGGTGCCGGCGCGACGCTTGTTGTAGACGTCGAAGGCGACCGCGACGAGCAGGACGAGACCCTTCACCACCGACTGCGTCGACTGGTCGATGCCCATCAGCTGCATGCCGTTGCTCATCACCGCCATGATCAGACCACCGACCATCGCGCCCACCACGGTGCCCACGCCACCGGTGACGGCCGCGCCGCCGATGAAGGCAGCGGCGATCGCGTCCAGCTCGAACATGTTGCCGGCGGCGGGCTGGGCGCCGTTGGACCGCGACGAGTAGATGACGCCGGCCACCGCCGCCAGGAAGCCCATGTTGACGAACATCCAGAAGTTGACGGTGCGGACCTTCACCCCGGACAGCGCCGCCGCCGACAGGTTGCCGCCGATCGCGTAGACCTGACGACCGAAGACGGTACGCCGGGTGAGCAGGCCGTAGACCAGCACCAGGAACGCCAGGATGATCAGCACGATCGGCAGCCCTCGGGCGTGCGCCAACTGCCAGGCGAAGTACATGAGGACCGCGCCGACCAGCACGACCCGGGCGACGAACAGCGGGAACGACTCGACGGGCTGCTGGTAGCGGATACGCGCCACGCGGGTGCGGAAGCCGCTGACCGCGTAGCCGGCCACAGCGATGGCGCCGATCAGCAACGTGAAGGCGTCGAAGCCCTGCCCGCCGAGCAGGCCGTTGAGGAAGCCCGCCGCGACCTGCTGGTACTCGGACGGGAACGGCGACAGCGAGATGTTGTCGAGCACCCGCAGGGTGAGACCGCGGAACAGCAGCATGCCGGCCAGGGTCACGATGAAGGCCGGGATGCCGGCGTACGCCACCCAGAAGCCGTGCCACGCGCCGACCGCGATGCCGACGACAAGCGCGGCCACGATGCCGATCCACCAGGGATGGCCCTGCTGGATCACCAGGACGGCGGAGACCGCTCCGGTGAGCGCGACGACCGATCCGACCGACAGGTCGATGTGCCCGCCGATGATCAGGATGACCATCCCGATCGCGAGGACCAGGATGTACGAGTACTGGAGAACGATGTTGGTGATGTTGCCGGGGCTCAGCAACACCCCGTCGGTCAGGACCGCGAAGAGCGCGACGATGACGACCAGGGCGACGTAGATCCCGCTCTGCCGCAGGTTGTTCAACACCAGCGCCCGCAGGTCGTTCGTGCCGCTGTGCAGGGCGGCGGCGGGCGTGTTGTCCGGGGGCGTGGGGTGCTCCGTCGAAGGGGTCTTGATGCTTGTCATCCGACGAGCTCCTTGTCCTTGGTCATCAGCTCCATGAGGCTCTCCTGAGTCGCCTCGGCCACCGGCATCTCGCCGGTGATCCGGCCGGCGGCGAGGGTGTAGATGCGGTCGCACATTCCGAGCAGCTCCGGCAGCTCGGAGGAGATGACGATCACTGCCTTACCGGCGGCCACCAGCCGGTTGATGATCGTGTAGATCTCGTACTTGGCGCCGACGTCGATCCCCCGGGTGGGTTCGTCGAGGATCAGCACGTCCGGGTCGGTGAACAGCCACTTCGACAGCACGACCTTCTGCTGGTTGCCGCCGGAGAGCTTGCCGACCACCGCCATGACGCTGGGCGTCCGGATGTTCATCTCCTTGCGGCTGGTCTCGGCAACCTTGATCTCCTCGTTGCCGTTCACCCAGCCCAGGCGGGACAGCCGGTCCAACGCGGCGGCGGACACGTTGCGCCGCACGTCGTCGATGAGGTTGAGGCCGTAGCGCTTGCGGTCCTCGGTGACGTACGCGATGCCGTTGTCGATCGCCTCGGCGACGGTGCGCGCCTGCACTTCCCGCCCGCGGACGAAGAGTCGGCCCCGGATGTCACGCCCGTAGGACCGACCGAACACGCTCATGGCCAGTTCGGTCCGCCCGGCCCCCATGAGGCCCGCGATGCCGACGACCTCGCCGGCGCGTACGGAGAGGCCGACGCCCTCGACGACCATCCGGTCCTGGACCGGGTGCCGCACCGTCCAGTCCTCGATGCGGAGAACCTCGTCGCCGGGCGACGACTCGCGGTCGGGGTAGAAGCTGTCCAGGTCGCGCCCGACCATGCCCCGGATGATCCGCTGCTGGTTCACCTCGTCGGACTTCATGTCCAGGGTCTCCACCGTGCGCCCGTCGCGGATCACGGTGGTCGAGTCGGCGATGGCGGTGATCTCGTTCAGCTTGTGCGAGATCATGATGCAGGTGATGCCCTGCTCCTTGAGTGCCCGCAACAGGTCGAGCAGGTGCGCCGAGTCGATGTCGTTGAGCGCGGCGGTCGGCTCGTCCAGGATGAGCAGGCGAACCTTCTTCGACAGCGCCTTGGCGATCTCCACCAGTTGCTGCTTGCCGACACCGAGCTGGATGACAGGGGTGACGGGGTTCTCGTGCAGCCCGACGGACGCCAGCAGCTTCGCCGCTTCGGCGTTGGCGAAGTTCCAGTCGATGAGCCCGCTGCGGCCACGCCGCTCGTTGCCGAGGAAGAGGTTCTCCGCGATCGACAGGTACGGCACCAGGGCGAGCTCCTGGTGGATGATGACGATTCCGTTGGCCTCGCTGTCGCGGATGCCACGGAACTGCATCGGCTTGCCGTCGAAGAGGATCTCGCCGTCGTACGAGCCGGACGGGTGGACGCCGGACAGCACCTTCATCAGGGTGGACTTGCCGGCGCCGTTCTCACCGCAGATGGCGTGAATTTCCCCGCGGCGCACTGCGAGGCTGACGTCCTCCAGCGCGGTCACGCCGGGGAAGGTCTTGGTGATGCGACGCATCTCGAGGATGGTGTCGTCCATTGTCACTGTCCTCCGTCAGGTCTGGACGCGGCACGCGCCCAGGCGTCGGGCCCGGCGGGTGACCGCCGGGCCCGACGAGTGGCTTACTTCTTGGCCTGACCGGCGGCGACCTCTTCCGCCGTCCAGTAGCCGGAGTCGATCAGCGTCGCCTTGATGTCGTCCTTGTAGACGGTCGCGATCGGCAGCAGGTACGCCGGGACGACCTTGACACCGTTGTTGTACGTCTGGGTGTCGTTGGCCTGCGGCTGCTTCTTCTGCAGGAACGCCTCGGCGGCGTTCACTGCCTGCTCGGCCAGCAGGCGGGTGTCCTTGAAGACCGTGGAGCTCTGCACGCCGTCGTTGATCAGCTTGATCGAGGCGATCTCGGCGTCCTGGCCGGTGACCACGGGGAGCTTCTTCGCGCCCTTGCCGTAGCCGGCGTTCTGCAGGGCGGTGATGATGCCGCGGGAGATGCCGTCGTACGGCGAGAGCACCCCGTCGACCTTCGAGCCGTCGTTGTAGGCCGAGGTGAGCAGGTTCTCCATCCGCTTCTGCGCGGTCTCCTGCTGCCACCGCAGGATGGCGACCTGCTCGGGGGTGGTCTGCTTGGACTTGACGATCAGCGTGCCGTTCTCGATGAACGGCTTCAGGGTGTCCATCGCGCCGCCGAAGAAGTACTGGGTGTTGTTGTCATCCAGCGACCCGGCGAAGAGCTCGACGTTCAGCGGCCCCTTGGCCGTGCCCTTCGAGCCGTCCTTGTTCAGCAGGCCGAGACCGACGAGCAGCGCGGTGCCCTGGGCGACGCCAACCTTGTAGTTGTCGAAGCTGACGTAGAAGTCGACGTCCTTGCTGCCACGGATCAGCCGGTCGTAGGAGATGACCGGGATCTTCGCGGCCGCGGCGGCCTGCAGCTGGCTGTTGAGCGCCGTGCCGTCGATCGCCGCGATGACCAGGACATCCGCACCCTGGGTGATCATCTGGTCGACCTGCTGCGACTGCGTGGGGATGTCGTCGCCGGCGTACTGGAGGTCGACCTTGTAGCCCTTGGCCTCGAGCTTCGACTTCACCGCGTTGCCGTCGGCGATCCACCGCTCCGACGTCTGGGTCGGCATCGACACACCGATGGTCAGATCGCTGGGCTTCTCGTCACCGGTCTTCTCGCCGCTGCCCGCACCCCCGCCGCTGCACGCCGCCAAACTCAGCGCCAGTGCGGCGCCGCCGAGAGCAACCAGGAATTTCCTGCCCACGGGCTTCTCCTCTCTGGACTCCCCCGCCGACTGCCGGGGCCAAGTGTCATCTTTCGGGTAGTGTTAGCGCTCACATAGATTGCGTCAACACCAGATCCGAAATACCGGTGTCACGGTCTCGTAACGGAGCATCCAGGCGAGCGTAGCCATGTCGCCGATCCGCCGGAAGGGCAGGACGCGGCGACTCAGCGTGGTCGCCCGCAGCACCTTACCGACCGATGCCCGTGGACGACAGATGTCGTCCACGGGCACCCGCACCACCGCCGGATCAGGTGGGTGGCCGCGACCTCGGCGGTCGGCGGACCCGGTCGGCTACCGCTGCGACCACCGCTGGTTGGCCGCACCGGTGCAGGTCCAGAGGAGCACCGTGGTGCCGTTGGCCGTGCCGTTGTTGTTGACGTCCAGGCAGAGCCCCGACTGCGCGCCGCTGATCGTGCCGTTGGCGTTGACCGTCCATTGCTGGTTGGTCCCACCGTTGCAGTCCCAGAGCTGCACCTTGGTGCCGGCCGTGGCGTTCAGCGGCGCGTCCAGGCACTTGCCGAGGGCCTGCAGGGTCTGATTGGTGCTGGTCCAGCGCTGGTTGGCGGCGCCGTTGCAGTCCCAGATGACCGGTTGCGTGCCATTGGTCGTGTTGCTGTTCGGCACGTCGAGGCAGCGGCCGGAGGCGGCGCTGGCGTACGCGCTCGACGTGGTCGGCGGCGGCGTCGTCGGAGGCGTCGTTCCGCCACCGCTGACCCGGTACACCACAGTGCCGTGCGCGGGGACGCTGGCGCTGATGGTCCCGCTGCTGGAGCTGCTGCCACCGGTCCACGCGTCCACGAGCGTGAACGACGAGCCGGACTTGCCGATGGCCGCGGCCGTGGTCGAGATCGTCGTCGTCGAGCCGCCCTGGTTGAAGAGGGCGACGGCGACGTCACCGTTGGCGAGCCGCTTGGCCAGCACCCGACGCGTGCCGTCGAACGACACCTGCACCCCCTGCAACCCGAGCGAGTCCTGGTTGATCGCGATCAGGTTGGCGTTCTTGAGGATGGTCTGCGTCGCCGAGTTCATGTTCCGTACGTCGTTGCCGGCGATCAGCGGAGACGCCATGATCGCCCACATCGCGAAGTGGCTGCGCATCTCCGTGTCGTTCATGCCGCCGCGGCCGACCTCCATCATGTCCGGGTCGTTGAACCCACCCGGCCGCGCGTAGGACGCCAGCGGAACCGTCACGTTGATGATGTTCTGGATGCCCATCGGGTAGCCGTTGCTCTGGCCGGTGTCCCACGCGTTGGTGATGTCCTCGGTGGTTCGCCACATGTTCGCCACGTCGCCCCAGTTGCGCTGCGGGCCGGTCTTGGCGTGGATGCTGTTGGAGTTGATGCTGTACACGATCGGTCGGCCGGTGGCGGCCAGCGCGTCACGCATCTTGGCGAAGGTGGTCACCTGGTCGTTGATGCTGCCCTCCGGCGAGCACCAGTCGTACTTGAGGAAGTCGACACCCCAGGCGGCGAACTGGCGGGCGTCCTGCGCCTCGTGACCACGGCTGCCGGTAGCGCCGGGGTAGGCGCCGAAGTACTGCGCACAGGTCTTGTCGACAGGCACCTGGTACAGGCCGAACTTCAGGTTCCGGGCGTGCAGGTAGTCGCCGAGCGCCTTCATCCCGCTGGGGAACCGGCTGGGGTCGCCCTGGATGTTGCCGGAGCTGTCCCGGTTGGGGTTGAACCAGCAGTCGTCGACGACGACGTAGTTGTAGCCCAGGTCCCGCATGCCACTGCTGACGATCGCATCCGCCGTCTGCCGGATCAGCGCCTCGTTGATGTTGCAGCCGAACGAGTTCCACGAATTCCAACCCATGGGTGGAGTGCGCGCCACGCCGTTGTCCAGTGCCTGCGCCGTCGGGGCGCGAAGGCCGACCAGGGCACCGGCGAGCAGTATTCCGGCCGCCAGTACGCTCCCCCAGCGACGACCTCGGGTAATGCGGTTCATCGAGCCTCCTTGTCGGTGGCGCCCGCCCGCGACTACGATCCCTGGTCGGCACGCCGATAGTTGTACGCCAATTCTTGTTAGCGTTAACAGAGACGCCCATCATGTTACGGCGGCATTTCACGAGGTTCAATACCTGCACCGATCCGTATTGCTGGACATCGATAGGTCACCCTCTGCGACCAATCGAGTCGCGTCTTATCAGCCGGGAAGTCGAGAAATGACGCAGGCAGCTGCGGGCAGCAGCCGGCGCGCGCTGGCCCGCGCGCACCGTGCATGCGCTCAGCGGGGAGCGGCGACGAAACCACTCCCCCGCGCCGCGCGGGCCGACCTCTGGTTGGTCCGGCCGTCAGCTACGCGGCGGGGCGACACTCTCGCGGGCGACCAGCGCCGGGGCGATGGTCTGCCGCAGCGCCCCACCGGTGCCCGACTCGATCTGGGACAGCAGCATCTGCAGGCTCGCCCGCGCCACCGCGTCGAAGTCCGGTCGGACGGTGGTCAGCGGCGGAATGAAGTACGCCGCCTCCGGCACGTCGTCGAAGCCGACCACGCTGATCTCGTCCGGCACCCGTCGGCCGAACTCGTGCAGTGCCCGCAGCACGCCCAGCGCGAGGTGGTCGTTGGCGGTGAAGACGGCGGTCACCTCCGGCATCCGCGCCAACATCTGCCCACACCGGTAACCCGACGCCGCGGACCAGTCCCCCGGCATCGGCGGCGGCGGATCCAGACCGGCGGCCAGCAGCGCCTGCCGCCAGCCGTCGATCCGACCGACGCTGTCGAACCAGTCGGTCGGCCCGGAGACGTGCCAGACGGTGCGGTGCCCCGCGTCGAGCAGATGCTGCGTCGCCGCCCGGGCGCCCGCCACCTGGTCGACAGTCACCAGCGGCACCGGCCGGCTCGGGTCACCGTCGACGGTCACCAGCGGGACATCCTTGGGCAGGCGCTCCAGCGCCTCACCGGCCGACTCGACCGGGGCGATGACCACTATGCCGGCGACCCGGTGCGACAGGTGCCGCTCGACGGCCGCCGAGATGGAGCGGTGGTCCAGGTTTCGCACGCTGCCGACGCTCACCGCGAAACCCTCTTCGGCGGCGGTCTGCTCCAACGCGGCCAGCAGCGACGCCGGACCGTAGAGCGTCGTGTTCTGTGCGACCACACCGATGACCTGTGATCGACCGGTCACCAGGGCGCGTGCCGCGCCATTGGGGCGGTAGCCGAGTTCGGCGATCGCCGCCCGCACCCGAAGCCGGGTCTGCTCACGGACGTTGGGATGCCCGTTGAGCACCCGCGACACCGTCTGATGGGAGACACCGGCGAGACGAGCAACATCCGTCATCGCGGGACCGTGGACGGCCATTTCACTCCCCCCGCTACATCGCCGGCCCGCAGCCCGTCGGCGTCGACTGGAGCGGCCCGGCCCGATCCCCTCGCTCAGTCACCACGCCGGTGCTGAATCCCAGGTGACCAGCGCTGGATCGCCGACAGTCTACGCCAGCAACGGCCCCGAACACGGCACGGCCGTATGGGGACTGTGGAACGCGTCCGACACCGCACGACACATGGCCCACCCGGAGTGCTGAGTCGTCCTGAGCGGGGCGCTGCCGCGACGGCACGCCGGCCTGCCGCAAGCTCCGGACAGAGCCTGCAGCAGGCCGGCGAGGACCTGGCGCGTTCAGACCGACGGTCGTGTGACTGGTGTCACGGGGTCGTCAGGTCGAACCGCCGCACGGTGACCGCGCCACCGAGCGCCTGCGTCGCGTGGTTGAAGATGGCGAACCGGTAGCCCATGAAGAACTGCCAGTTGTTCGCCAGCGTCAGGGCGTTGCCGAACGAGGTGAAGTTGACCCCGTCCGTGCTGTACGAGAAACGGGCCTGTCGGCCGGAGCCGGGTCTGATGTCGGCGTTGGCGCGCAACCAGATCCGGCCGCCGGAGACGGCGGTGCTCGCCACCTCACTGCCGGTGCTCGTGGTGTTCCAACTGCCGTCCATGGTCAGGCCGTTCTGCATGACCAGACGTGTGGACCCGTTGTCGCGTCGGACCCCGATCCAGGCCGACGAGTTGCGCAGCACCGCCAGGCCGGTGCGATCACCGTCGCGCATCGTGGAGTAGTCCAACTCGATGGTCGCGGTCGAGGTGGGGCCCTGGATCCGGTGGGTCAGCGTGTTGCGCGCCGCGTACAGGTCGCCGGTGACGGTGGCGGTCTGCAGGTTCAGCCCGTTGTTGACCGACCACCTGTTGTTGTCGGGGTTGTGGTTCCACTCCCACTGCGGGCCGAGCGTGGTGCCCGAGAAGGTGTCGGTGCCGGTGAGCGGCTTGACCGCCCTGGGCGGCGCGGGCAGGTTCGGCTTCGGGTACGAGCTGCCCCACGTGCCGTTGACCGTCTGCAGCACGGGCCAGCCGTCGCCGGTCCAGGTGATCGGGGCCATCGCCGGCATCCGACCACCGGGGTACGCGTCGACGAAGGACATGTAGTACCAGTCGCCGTTCTGGGTCTGCACCAGCCCACCCTGGTGCGGCACACCGCCGCCGGAGATCGGACCGGGCAGGTTGAGCAGCACCTGACGCTGCTCGTACGGGCCGAACGGGCCGTTTGTCGACTTGAGCACGTACTGGCCGTTGGCCGGGCGGGTGAGCCAGATGTAGTAGGCGCCGTTGCGCTTGTAGAAGCGTGCGCCCTCCAGCGTCCCGATGCTCGACGGCGTGGTGTACACCTGCTGGGCACGCACCTGGGACTTCCCGTCGGCGGACAGCTGGGCCACGCTGATGGTGCCGTTGCCGTACGCCACGTACATGGTGTCGTTGTCGTCGATCAGCATCCCCGCGTCGTAGTAGCAGTTGGGGATGGTGGTGTGCTTGCTCCAGGCGCCGTCGACGGCGGACGCGGTGTAGATGTGGGTCTGCGCGAAGTCGATGCACCCGGCCCAGTAGTACGTCCGGTTGCTCGGCCGGTAGTTGAGCGTCGACGCCCAGATCCCGTCGACGTACGCGTTGCCGCCGCTCATGTCGTACTTCGACCCGAACTCAAGCCGGGGCACCGAGTGACCGGCGAACTCCCAGTTGACCAGGTCGTACGAGCGCAGGACCGGCGCGCCTGGTGAGTAGTGCATGGTGGAGGCCGACATGTAGTAGGCGTTGTCCACCCGGATGATGTCGACGTCGGCGAAGTCCTGCCAGACCACCGGGTTCGAGTACGTGCCGTTCGACGGAGGTGGCGTGGTGGGGTTGGTCCCGCCGTCGACGCGGACGAGCTGCCACTGCTGGTTTGCGCCGTTCCAGTCGTCGTACTGCACGATGTTTCCGCCGTCGGCGGTCGACGCGCCCTGCACCTCCATCACCTTGTTGCTGTTGCGGTTGATCAGCCGGACGTAGCCGCTGTCCGAGTCGGCCAACCGGAACTGCTGGTTGGTGCTGTTGTTGTCGGCCCACTGCACGATGCTGGCGCCGTTGGCGGTCGAGAAGCCCGAGACGTCCAGCACCTTGCCCGACAACCTCGACTTGAGCCGGTAGTAGCCGCTTCCGGAGTCGACGAACTGCCACTGCTGCTGGTTGCCGTTGTTGCGCGTCCACTGGGTGATCCGCGCGCCGTCATTCGTGGCCAGGTTGTACACGTCCAATGCCTTGCCACTGTTGCGGTTCACCAGCACGTAGTAGGCGCTGGTGTCGACAGTCGCCGCTGACGCGGCGGTCGACGCGACAGCCGCCAGAGCGCCGCCGACCACCACCGCGACCGCAGCGGCGACGAGCCGCGACAGCCGACCACGCCCCCGTGCTGGTGTTGTCCAGGGAACCCGACCGATGGCAACCATGATCCTCCTTATGCGTTCCGAGCGGCCCGGGGTCGTCATCCGCGGCACTGGGCGGTGTGCCGAGCTGGCCCGATCGCAGGATGTGATCGTTAACATCACTCATCGTGGTTCGCGGCGCTGAACTGCCGTGCACGGGGAAGAAAAATGATCGCAAGCCGGGCCAGCCACAGACATCGACCGTCTTGGTTATAGACTGTGAGCGATAACACGGCCTTAGTCAAGACGTAACCCAATCGGCTGACGGTCGTGCTAGGCGGACACGCAAACGGGTGGCCCGCCCCTGCCCGAGGAATGTCAGGCAGGGACGGGCCACCCGTCCGGAGTGCGGCCGAACCGCGCGAATCAGAAGCCGCGGGCCAGCCGGTAGTAGGCCTGGTTCCAGCGCAGCTCGTCAGCGAAGCGGCGGGGCTCCGTGGCGGCGTCGATGACGACGAGCTCGGTACGGCTCATCTCCGCCAGGTCGTGCAACTCCTCCACGCCCACCGCCTGCGACAGCACGGTGTGGTGCGGGGCGCCCGCGGTGATCCACGCCTCGGCCGAGACCGGCAGGTCGGGGCGCGGTTGCCAGACGGCACGGGCGACAGGCAACCGGCGCAGCGGCTGCGGCGGGGACACCACGTCGATCTCGTTGGCCACGAGCCGGAAGCGCTCACCCATGTCAGCCAGGCCGAGCACCACAGCCGGACCGGGTGCGGCGTCGAACACCAGCCGGACCGGGTCCTCCCGACCACCGATGCTCAGCGGATGGATCTCCACGTTGGGCACGTCGGACGCGATGGTCGGGCAGACCTCCAGCATGTGGGCGCCGAGCACCAGCTCGTTGCCCGGGGTGAGGTCGTAGGTGTAGTCCTCCATGAACGACGTGCCGCCGCTCACGCCCACCGACATCGCCTTGAGGGTGCGGACCAGGACCGACGTCTTCCAGTCGCCCTCGCCGCCGAAGCCGTAGCCGTCCGCCATCAGCCGCTGCACGGCGATGCCCGGCAGCTGACGCAGCCCCCCGAGGTCCTCGAAGTTCGTCGTGAAGGCCCGGAAGCCGCCCGCGTCCAGGAAGGCGCGCATGCCCAACTCCAGGCGCGCGGCGTAGCGCAGCGAGTCGTGCTGGTCGCCGCCGGGCAGCAGTTCGCCGACGATGCGGTAGGTGTCCTCGTACTCCTTGACCAGGTCGTCCACCTGCGCGTCGGTGACCTCACCGACCACCTCGACCAGGTCGTTGACGCCGTAGGTGTTGACCGAGACCCCGAACCGCAGCTCAGCCTCGACCTTGTCGCCCTCGGTCACCGCGACGTCGCGCATGTTGTCACCGAAGCGGGCCAGGCGCAGCGACCGCATGGCCGACCAGCCCAGCGCGGCGCGCGCCCACGCACCGACCCGGGTGGTCACCCGCGGGTCGCTGACGTGCCCGGCCACCGTCTTACGGGCCACACCGAGACGCGTCTGGATGTACCCGAACTCGCGGTCGCCGTGGGCGGCCTGGTTCAGGTTCATGAAGTCCATGTCGATGTCGTTCCACGGCAGCAGAACGTTGGCCTGGGTGTGCAGGTGCAGCAGCGGCGTCTGCAACGCGTCCAGACCGGAGATCCACATCTTGGCCGGCGAGAACGTGTGCATCCAGGCGATGACCCCGACGGCACCCTGAGCGGCGGCGTCCCGGCAGACCTGCAGGATCTCACCGCTGTTGGTCAGGACGGGCTTCCAGACCACGCGGGCGGGAATCTGCGGTGAGTCGTCGAGCGCGGCCGCGATCTGGCGAGACTGCTCGGCCACCTGGCGGAGCGTCTCCTCGCCGTACATGCCTTGGCTGCCGGTGAGGAACCAGATCTCGGGTTCTGTGTGTGGTGCCATGGAGTTGCCTTCCGCGAGAGGGGCGGTCACTTGTAACGGATTCCGATGAGGCGCTGGAGGAGGATGAACGCGAAGAGCAGACCGCCAATCACGATCTTGGTCCACCAGGAGTTGAGGCTCCCATCGAAGGTGATGAGGGTCTGGATCACGCCCAGGACCAGCACGCCGAGCACCGTGCCGAAGACGTAACCCGCGCCACCGGTGAGCACCGTGCCACCGATGACGACAGCGGCGATGACGTCCAGCTCCATCCCCACGGCGATCAGAGGCGCGCCGGAGAGAGTGTAGAAGGACAGCAGGATCCCGCCGATGGCCGAGCACAGACCACTGATCGTGTAGACGGCGATCCGGGTCCGCCCCACCGGCAGGCCCATCAGCAGCGCCGACTGCGGGTTGCCGCCGATGGCGTACACGTTGCGTCCCAGCCTCGTGTAGGCCAGCGTGTACGCGGCGATGACGACCACCACGAAGGCGATCAGCACGCTGATCGACACGAAGTTGCCCCGGGGATCCCCGATCCGCTCCTGGGACATCGAGGTCCAGAACCCGTCGGTGATCGGGATCGACGCGCCCGAGATGAACGTGCACATGCCCCGGGCGAAGAACATCCCGGCGAGCGTGACGATGAACGGCTGGATCTCGAAGAAGTGGATGACGCAGCCCATCAACAGGCCGAGCGTCGGGCCGATGAGCAGGGCGATGACGAGCACCAGCGCCGCCGGCATGCCGTCCTTCAGCAGCGCGGCCGACACCATCGCCGTCATGGCGACGACCGACCCGACCGACAGGTCGATGCCACCGGTGAGGATCACGAAGGTCATGCCCACCGCGACGACGAGCAGGAAGCCGTTGTCGATGAAGACGTTGAAGATGACCTGGACGTTGGAGAACGCCGTGTACTGCGAGACACCGATGCCGTACATCACCAGCAGCAGGGCGAGCGTCGCCAGGACCGGTATCTGCTTCCTCGGCAGCCGGAACCGGGTACGACCGGCGGTGAGCGTTCCAGTGGTCATGCCGGCACCTGCTCCTTCGGCTTGTCGGCGATGGTGGCGGGCGGCGGGGCGTTGCGCCTGCGGCGGCTGAACTTGGCCCGGAAGGCCGGTGCCTGGATGAGGCAGACGGCGATGACGACCACCGCTTTGAACAGCAGCGAGGTCTGCGGTGAGATGTCCATGGCGTACACCGTGGTGGTCAGCGTCTGGATGATCAGCGCGCCGATGATGGTGCCGCTGAGGAAGAACCGACCGCCCGCGAGGGACGTACCGCCGATGACGACCGCGAGGATCGCGTCCAGCTCGACCCAGAGGCCGGCGGCGTTGCCGTCGGCGCTGGAGACGTTGGCCGTCATCATGAAACCGGCGACCGCTGCGCACGCGGCGCTGATCACGTACGCGAGGAAGATGACCCGGCCGGACCGGATGCCGGCGAGCCGGCTGGCCACGGCGTTGCCACCCACCGACTCGATGATCATGCCGAGTGCGGTGCGACGGGTGAACGCGGCGACGAGCAGGGCCGCGGCGAGAGCGATGAAGATGGCCAGCGGCAGGGTCAACGCGTGGCCCAGGCCGATCGCCCGGTACGGCTCGGAGTTGATGGTGATGATCTGGCCTTCGGTGATCAGCTGGGCGAGACCCCGACCGGCGACCATCAGGATCAGGGTGGCGATGATCGGTTGGATACCGATCACGGCCACCAGCACCCCGTTCCAGGCGCCGAGCACGAGCGAGACCCCCAACGCCATCGCGAGAGCGGTCACCACCACGCCGACGCTGTTCTGGTCGGGCTGCTTGCTGATGTACATGCAGGCGATCGCGCCGCTGATCGCGCAGAGCGAGCCGACCGACAGGTCGATGCCGCCTGTCGAGATGACCAGGGTCATCCCCAGTGCGACGAGGATCAGCGGTGCGCTCAACCGCAGGATGTCGATCGGCGTGCCGTACAGGTGCCCGTCCTTGAGCTCGATGGACAGGAACCCGGGTCGGTAGATCGTGTTCGCGGCGAGCATGACGAACAGCACGGCGGCGGGCCAGAACAGCCGGTGACCGATCATCGTCCGATAGCGGTTCATGGTGTCGTTCATCGGTCTGCCTCCTCCCGGTGGGATCCGCTGGCGATGGTCTGCATGATGCGGTCGGCGTCGAGGCTCTCGTCGTTGGCGAGCTGCGCGACCATCTGCCGGTCCCGCATCACCGCCACCTTGTGGCTGAGGCGCAGCACCTCCTCCAGTTCGGCGGAGATGAACAGCACCGCCATCCCCCCGTCGGACAGCTGCGTCACGAGCTTCTGGATCTCGGTCTTCGCGCCGATGTCGATGCCCCGGGTCGGCTCGTCGAGGATCAGCAGTCGCGGCTCGGTGATCAGCCACCGGGCCAGGAGCACCTTCTGCTGGTTGCCGCCGGAGAGGTTGCGTACCGGCACCTCCGGGTCGGCGGGCCGGATGTTGAGCGCCTTGACGTACTTGTCGACCAGCTCGTCCTGGCGGCGACGCGGAATGGGCCGCAGCCAGCCGCGGGCCGCCTGCATGGCGAGGATCATGTTCTCGCGGACCGACAGGTCGGCGACGATCCCCTCCGCGCGGCGGTTCTCCGAACAGAAGCCCATACCGTGGTCGATGGCCTGGGCGGGAGTGCGCAGGCTGCTCGCCGTGCCGTCGACCGCGACCTGACCGCCGTCGGTCCGGTCGGCCCCGAACAGCAACCGCGCGACCTCGGTACGCCCGGAGCCGAGCAGGCCGGCCAGGCCCACCACCTCGCCGGCGTGGATGGTGAGGCTGAACGGCTCGACGGCGCCCGACCGACCGAAGTTCGACACCGCCACCAGGGGGGTGCCCTCCTCCAGCGCGGCCAGGTCCCGCCGGGAGTGCTCCTCGATGCCCTCCAGGACGTCGAGCTCCTTGCCAATCATCTTCTCCACCAGGGAGAGCTGGGGCAGCTCGGTGGTGAGGTACTCACCGACCAGCCCGCCGTTGCGCAGCACGGTGATCCGGTCGGCGATCTCGTAGACCTGGTCGAGGAAGTGGGTCACGAACAGGATGGCGATGCCCTCGTCGCGCAGTTGCCGGATGATGCGGAACAGCTGCGCCACCTCGCCGGCGTCGAGGCTGGACGTCGGCTCGTCCAGGATCAGCACCCGGGCCTGGATGTCGATCGCGCGGGCGATGGCGACCATCTGCTGAATAGCCAGGGAGTACGAGCCGAGTGGCGCGCTGACGTCGAGGTCGAGGTCGAGGCGGGCCAGCAGGGCTCGGGCGCGGCGGCGAACCTCACCCCAGCGGACGGCGCCGAGGAGCCGAGGCTCACGGCCGATGAAGATGTTCTCCGCCACGGACAGGTTGGTGCAGAGGTTGACTTCCTGGAAAACGGTGCTCACACCGGCGGCGGTCGCCTGCATCGGCCCGGTGAACGACACGGGCTCGCCATCGAGGGTGATCGCGCCCTCGTCGGTGTCGTAGACGCCGGTGAGCACCTTGATGAGGGTCGACTTGCCGGCGCCGTTCTCGCCCATCAGGGCGTGCACCTCGCCGGGGAAGAGCCGGAAGTTGACGTCGTGGAGTGCACGCACCCCGGGGAAGGATTTGCTGATCCCGGTCATCGTCAGGACCGGACGGCTATCCGTCATCCCATCAGACCTCTTCTGGGTTGTCGACACGGAAGGGCCGCTACGCTCCCGCCACGCCCACCCGGTCGTCCCTGGGGGTCGCTCGGGCGGGCGTGGTACGGGGGTCGTCGCGGGCCAAGCCCGGTCCGTTTCGGGTATGGGGGCGACGCGGCGGGGCCGCCACGCGAGCGCGGCGACCCCGTCGTCGATCAGTACTTACGGTTGGGCAGAGCTTCCTTGGCCTGCTCGGTCGTGAAGGTGGTCTCCTCGGTCTCGATCCGAGCGGGCACCTCCTGGCCGGCCTTGACCTTCTTGGCGAGGTCCATCAGCTGGGGGCCGAGCAGCGGGCTGCACTCTGCGATGAAGTTGAACTTCCCGTCGGCGAGAGCCTGCATGCCGTCCTTGACAGCGTCGATCGTGATGATGGTGATGTCCTTGCCGGGCACCTTGCCGGCGGCGGTGATCGCCTCGAGCGCGCCCAGGCCCATGTCGTCGTTGTGCGCGAACAACACGTCGATCTGCTTGTTGGCCTTGAGGAACTGCTCCATGACCTGCTTACCGCCGGCCCGGGTGAAGTCGCCCGTCTGCGAGGCGATGACCTTCAGGTTCGGGTTGGCGGCGATCGCCTCACCGAAGCCCTTCTTGCGATCGTTGGCCGGCGCCGCGCCCGTGCTGCCCTGCAGCTCGACGATGTTCACCGGACCCGAGGCGCCCTTCTTCTGCTCGACCAGCCACTCGCCCGCGAGCTTGCCCTCCTTGACGAAGTCCGAGCCGAGGAAGGTCTTGTACAGCGACTTGTCGGCCGAGTCCACCGAGCGGTCGGTCAGGATGACCGGGATGCCGGCGTCCTTGGCCTCCTTGAGAACTGTGTCCCACCCGGACTCCACCACCGGCGAGAAGGCGATGACGTCGACCTTCTGCTGGATGTAGTTGCGGATCGCCTTGATCTGGTTCTCCTGCTTCTGCTGCGCGTCGTCGAACTTCAGCTCGATTCCGGCCGCCGTGGCGGCCTCCTTGATCGAGATGGTGTTCGCGGTACGCCACCCGCTCTCCGCACCGACCTGGGAGAAGCCCATCGTGATCTTGCCGTCGTCCTTGGTGCCGCCGCCGCCGGTGTCGCTGTTGCCGCAGGCCGCCACGCCGCCGACCAGCAGCACGCTGGCGAGGACCACGGCAGCGCGCCACGGCGCGGACTGCGTTCGCATCTTTCCCATCGAATCTCCTTGGCTGGATGTGGTGGGTAACCGCGCCAACCGCCGAGGTGCGAAAGAGCGGCTTACGCGGGTGGTGCGTGCTGGTGCGCGTGGTGCAGACCGACGGGTCTCAAATGGGCGGTGCAGGGTCAGGAACCCGCCGGTGCGACTGGTTGTTGACCGTAGACGTTCTGGTAACGGTCATAAAGAGCATCAATGTCTGCCTGCGCCATCGGCACCGGCTGCCCGAGGGTGTGGGCCAGGTGCGCGGTACGGGCCACGTCCTCGCACATGACCGCCGCCTTGACCGCGGCGCGGGCGTCGCGGCCGATGGTGAACACGCCGTGGTTGCGCATCAGCACCGCGGGCGAGCGGTGCCCGGAGAGTGTGGCGACGATGCCCTTGCCGATGTCGTCACCGCCGATCAACGCGAACGGGCCGATCGGGATCTCGCCGCCGAACTCGTCGGCCTGCGCGGTGAGGTGGCAGGGGATCGACTCCCCGCACGCGGCCCAGGCGGTCGCGTACGAGCTGTGCGTGTGCACGACCCCACCGACCTCCGGCATGGCGCGGTAGACGTAGGCGTGGGCGGCGGTGTCGCTGGACGGGGCGAAGTCGCCCTCGACGAGTACGCCGTCGAGGTCACACACCACCATCGTGGCCGCGGTGAGGTCGTCGTAGCTCACCCCACTCGGCTTGATCACCATCAGATCCTGGCCGGGGACCCGCGCGGAGACGTTGCCGGACGTCCAGGCGACCAGGTTGTACCGGGTCAGCTCGGCGTGCAGGCGGGCAACGGTCTCGCGCAGCTCGCTGATCTGTCGGGTCACCTCGGTGTTCACGCCACCACCTCCAGCGGGGTCTCGTGCGCGGTCGCCGCGGTCTCGACCGCCGCGTTACGGATCGCCCGGAGTCGGAGCATGACGTCGTTGCCGCCGCGGCCGAAGTGGTCGTGCAACGCCCGGTACTCGGCGTAGAGGGCGTCGTAGGCGCGCGCCCGCTCGGGGTCCGGGCGGTAGACGGCCTCGTGCACCCGACCCATCGCCTGCGACGCCTCGTGGATCGAGGGGAACTCACCGGCGGCGACGGCGGCGTGGATCGCCGAGCCCAACGCCGGCCCCTGCGCCGAGGCGATGATGTTCAGCGGTCGCCTGGTCACGTCGGCGTAGATCTGCATCAGCAGCGCGTTGTTGGTCAGGCCACCGGCGATCACCAGGTCATTCACCGGGACACCGGCGTCGACGAACGCCTCGATGATCATCCGGGTGCCGTACGCGGTGGACTCCAGCAGCGCCCGGTAGATGTCCGGTGGCCGGGTGGCCAGGGTCATCCCGACGATCATCCCGCTGAGGTCGTGGTTGACCAGCAGGGAACGGTTGCCGTTCCACCAGTCCAGGGCGACCAGGCCGTGCGCCCCGACGGGCTGACTCGCGGCCAGCTCGGTGAGGCGTTCGTGCGAGTCGATGCCGGCCGGGGCGGCGTGCTCGACGAACCAGCCGAAGATGTCGCCGACGCCGCTCTGCCCGGCCTCGTAGCCCCACGCGCCGGGGCTGATGCCGCCGTCCACGACACCGCACATGCCGGCCACCTCGGCGACCTCCGCGCCGTTGACGACGTGGCAGGTCGAGGTGCCCATGATGGCGACGAGCCGACCGGGCTCAACCGCCTGCGCGGACGCCGCGGTGACGTGCGCGTCGACGTTGCCGACAGCCACCGCGATCCCCTCGGGCAGGCCGGTCCACGCGGCGGCCTGGGCGGTGAGCGCGCCGGCGCGGGCGCCGAGGGGCAGCAACGGGCCGTCCAGCTTGGCCACGAAGTCGCCGAAGTTGGGGTTGAGCGCGGTCAGGAAGCCCTCGGACGGGTACTGACCGTCCTGCAGGATGCCCTTGTATCCGGCAGTGCAGACGTTGCGGGTCTCGGTGCCGCAGAGCTGCCAGACGATCCAGTCGGCCGCCTCGATGAAGCGCTCGGCCCGGTCGTAGATCTCCGGGTCCTCCTCCAGGATCTGCAGGCCCTTGGCGTACTGCCACTCGGCGGAGATCTTGCCGCCGTACCGGCCGATCCACGGCTCGGCCCGCTCGTGGGCCAGCGCGTTGATCCGGTCGGCGTGCGGCTGCGCGGCGTGGTGCTTCCACAGCTTGACCCAGGCGTGCGGTCGGTCGCGCAGCTCGGGCGTCTCGCACAGCGGGGTGCCGTCGGCGAGCGTCGGCAGCACGGTGCAGGCGGTGAAGTCGATGCCTATGCCGACCACCGCCGCCGGGTCCACCCCCGCGGCGGACACCGCCGCCGGGACGGCGTACCGCAGCACGTCGCGGTAGTCCTGCGGGTTCTGCAGGGCCCAGTCCGGGGGTAGCGATCGACCTCCCGGAAGCGCCGTACTGATCACGCCATCGCCGTACTCGTGCACCGCGGTCCCCAACTCGGCACCATCGCCGACACGGACCACCAGAGCTCGCCCGGACAGGGTGCCGTAGTCGACACCGACGACATAGCGGTCGTCAGCTCCGTCCACACGGTTCATGTTCACCTCCACCGTTAACGGGGATAGTGTTAACGCTCACATCCAGGCTCGTCAAGACATCTACCCGCAACAGCTCCGTAACGGAACGCGGAAGGCGGACCGACTCGGGAGGGTAGATAGCGGACCGGTGCAAAACGCACGATCCCGGCGTCGTCTTGGCCAGGAAGGCGACGAAGAGGGCGTCCGCGCGGAACGGATGCCGCCCGAAGAACCGTCGGCAGGCGGGGCGACAGGTCCAGCGCGCCGGACACTGCGGGACGACCGTCCGATAGCGACCACTTCTCTTCCGGCGAAGATGGCAGCGATAACATCGCCGAGACGTCGCACTCCCGTGCTCAGATCCGCGCCACAGCCATCGGTGACCTTGCGGGCTCACGGGTGAGCGCGCCGGAGGGGCGACCCGCACAGCGCACAGCCGGACGACGCGCCAGTGTTATCGATAACATTCAACGTCTCCAGGCGCCCGCGCCACCCCGGTCGGCCCGCTGACCGGATGGCAGCGGGGAGCAAGGGCTCACGCCGCCGGCCCGCAGGTCGCGCGACGCCACGAGCCGGCGGCCCGACCCCGTGGGCCGAGCCGCCGGCTCTTTGTTGCGATGGCGAGACCGAGCGCCGGTCGGATCACGCCGCCCGGTTGCGGTTGTACAGGGTCTTGGCCCAGAGGAAGCAGCCCACGGTGATGACGGCGCACCAGACGACCGAGATGATCCCGTTGGCGCCGATCCCGGTGCCCAGCAGCAGGCCGCGAAGGGTCTCCATGACGGGCGTGAAGGGCTGGTAGTCCGCGAACAACCGCACGGCGGTCGGCATGGAGTCGGTGGGGACGAACCCGCTACCGAGGAACGGCAGAAGGATCAGCGGCATGGGCAGGTTGCTGGCCGTCTCGACGCTGTCACTGACCAGACCAAGGGCGACGGACAGCCAGGTGAGCGCAAAAGTGATCATGGCGAGGACACCGATCGCGGCGAGCCACTCGACCGGGTTGGCCGTCGGCCGGAACCCGACAAGCAGCGCCACCACGGTGACGGCCGCGAGGCTGAGCGTGGTCTGGATCAGGCTGCCCAGTACGTGACCCGTCAGGACCGACGGTCGGAAGATCGACATCGTGCGGAACCGGGCGATGATCCCCTCGGTCATGTCCATCGCCACCGAGATGGCGGTGCCCTGCGCGGCGCTGACCACCGTGATGAGCAGGATGCCGGGGGTGACGTAGTTGGCGTAATCGGAGCGGTCACCGGTCGGGCCGAGGCCGGCGCCGAGCGTGCCGCCGAAGACGTAGACGAAGAGCAGCAAAATGATGATCGGGATGCCGATGAGCAGGAACGTCATCGACGGGTACCGCCGCATGTGCAGCAGGTTGCGCCGCAGCATGGTGCTCGAGTCGCGGACGGCGAGGGAGAGGGTGCTCATCGCGCGGGAGCCCTTTCGTGGTCGGGTCGGCTGGCCCGGGTGTCGGGCTGACCGGTGAGGGTGAGGAAGACGTCGTCGAGGTCGGGGGTGTGCACGGAGAGCCCCGCCACGCTGATCGAGGCTCGGTCGAGCCGGTCGAGCAGGGAACGCAGCGACCCGACTCCGCCGTCACTGGGCACCTGGAGGGTGAGTGCGGCGTCGTCCCGGGTGGCGGCCTCGAACGTCCGGGCCGCCGAGTCGAGCCCCTCCTGGTCGGCGAACTGCAACACGACGTGCCCGCCCGGAATGAGCCGCTTGAGCTCGCGTGGCGTGCCCTCGGCGATCAGTCGGCCGTGGTCGAGGAACGCCACCCGGTCGGCGAGCTGGTCGGCCTCCTCCAGGTACTGCGTGGTGAGCAGGATGGTGACGCCCTCGGCGGCGAGTGCGCGGATGATCTGCCACATGGCCCGGCGGCTGCGCGGGTCGAGACCGGTGGTCGGCTCGTCGAGGAAGATGACGCGGGGTTCGCCGACCAGGGTCATCGCGAGGTCGAGCCGTCGGCGCATGCCACCGGAGTACGTCGACACCGGCTTGCCCGCCGCCTCGGTCAGGTCGAACTGGTCGAGCAGGTCCGCGATCCGTCGCCGGCCGGCGGCCCTGTCCAGGTGGCACAGGTCGGCCATCAAGCTCAGGTTCTCCCGTCCGGTCAGCAGGTTGTCGACGGCGGAGAACTGGCCGGTGACGCCGATCAGCGCGCGTACCGCGTCGGGCTCTCGGGTCAGGTCGTGGCCGAAGACCCGGGCGTTACCGCCGTCGGCCTCGATCAGGGTGGAGAGGATCTGCACCGTGGTGGTCTTGCCGGCGCCATTGGGACCGAGCAACGCGAAGATCGTGCCCTCGGTGATCATCAGGTCGATGCCGTCCAGCACGACCTTGTCGCCGTAGGACTTGCGCAGGTCGGTGGCGACGATCGCGGGGTTCGTGGAGCTGGTCATGGTCTCCTCATTTGTGGTCGGCGTGGTGGTGGGTCAGGCGCGGCGGATCATGATGTCGCCGTAGGAGGTGTTCGCCCGGACCTCGACCGTGTCGTCGGTCTGCGCCGGGCTGTCGGTCGACTCCAGCGCGTTGTGCACGCGGCCGTGCTTGGAACTGACGTCGAGCCAGGCGGCGGTCCCGCGACGGATGCCGACCTCGATCGCGCCAAAGGAGGTCTGCACGTCGATCGAGCCACGTGCGACCTCACCGAGCCGGAGGTTGCCGTAGGCGGTGCGCGCCGTCACCGAGGCCTGCGCCGCGTCAACGGTGATGTCGCCGTAGGCCGTGTTGATCCGGACGTCGCCACCGCTGCGGCCGACCCAGCAGTCGCCGGACGAGTTCTTGATCTCGGCGGTGTCGTCGACAACGCCGATGCGCACCTTGCCGGACGAGGCCTTCACCCGGGCGGAACCCAGGACACGCGCGACCGCGACCTCGCCGTGGCTGCTGTCGACCTCCAACGGTCCGGTCTCGTCGAGCCGGATGCCGCTCCCGGTCTTGATCCGGCAATCGCCGAGCCGACCCTCGCAGCGGAACGCCGCCCACGACGACTCGGCGTACAGCCGGGAGCCGGTCGGCACCTCGATCTGGACGTCGACCGACGGGCCGGGACCGAACCCGTAGCGGCGCCAGCTCTTCGGCACCCGGATCACCAGTCGCCCGGCGGCGAACTCGACTGTGGTCTGGTCGGCGGCGCTCACGTCGGCCTTGCTCGACGGGTCGCGGGGCCGCACCGTCACCACCGTGTCGGTGCGGTCGCTCGCGGCGATCCAGGCATCGCCGATCGGCAGCTCGATCTGGACGGAAATCGGCTCTGGGGTGTCGAAAACAGGCATGGTGGTCTCCCGAAAGGTCGTCGGCGAAGGTCACCGCTGGTCAGCGGTGCGGCGGAAGGGGTACGGGGAGTTAGCGGGCCCAGCCGGTGAAGTGCTGACCGGAGGTCGGCTCCACTCGGCGGGATGGACGACGTTGCGTATCGCCCGCCCCGATGGCGCCGGCGACGGCACGCACCAGCCAGGCGTTGACGGAGAGCCCGGCGCGCCCAGCGGCGTCCTCGACGCTGGCCTTCAGGTGGTCGGGGAGCCGGAGGTTGATCCGCGAGGTGCCGCCCTCGTCACCGTCGGGCGCGGACACCGGCACCGACAGCGGTGGCGGGCCGCTGGGCTCGCTCGCCGCCTCGACGGACGGGCTGGCCGGCGTCACCACGAAGTCGGGCTCACGCCCGCGCAACCGGACGTGCACCGAACCGGGCGCGAGGTCACGGGTGATCTCGTCGGCCGCGTCGGAGAGGGCTTCGAGCAGCGTGAGACGGGTGGCCGACTCCAACTGCGCGAAGAGCCGTTCGGCAAGCACCCGGGCCTCCGGATCAACCCCCTCCGCAGCCACCGCGAACTCGTTGCGCAGATTCTCGACGTACGACCTCAGCTCCATGACACCATCATGGCACCACTTTGGCTCAAGGTGCAACCGTCATGGCTCAAGAAGGTGTCATCACCTGGCTCCACTGCTGGCCACCGGGCTGTCAGAGGTCACCGAAGACCCTCCTGACCAGGTGATTCGCGTCCTCCTGGCTCAGGCCGGAGGCCACCAGGAGGTCGCTGACTGTCGTACGGACCTGCGCCACCACGACCGCGCCGGAGAAGCCGACGCCGTCCCGATAGGCGTGCCCGGCCGTCCGGACCGCTTGCAGCGCCTGCTCCCGTGCCCGATTCGGCTCGGCACCGGCGGCGAACTGCCGCTTGAGCAGGCGGACGGCCTCGGCGAGATCAATAAGCGCCGTCGGTAGCGACTCCGGCACCGGTTCGCCGTCCTCGATGAGCGTCACCGACCGTCGGATCAGGGTGCCGCTGTTGCGCATCGCCCGGTCGATCGGCTCCGCCGCCCGCGCGTAACGGCCCACCGGCCCATGCCGTTGGTGCCAGTACACAGGTGACAGGGTGCTCGCCTCCCGGGCGCCCTGCGTCGCCTCGACGAACGCCTTCAACCGGCCGCCGCTCTGCCGCAGCTCCCCCCGGGCGGTACGGGCCCGATCGGCGTCCCGCCGGGTCAGCGCCTCGGCGGTGGCGTCGAGCTGGGTCGCGAGGAGATCCAACGCCGGACGCGCGGCCCGGTTGAGCACCCGTAGCGGGTTCAGCGGCAGCAACACGGCGGTGACCAGCAGCGCCACCCCTCCCCCGATGAGCGCGTCCACGAACCGGGGGATCTCCAGATCGCGGACGGCTGGGCTGAGCGTGCAGATGAGCACCGCCGTCGCCCCGGCCTGGATCACCACCGCCGCGCTGCCCGCGAGGAACAGCGCCACGACGATCGCCAGCACGACGATCAGGGCGAGCTGCCACCACCCGGTGCCGATCACCAGGAGCAGCGCGTCGCCGATCAGCACCCCGACGGTGACACCGATGATCAGCTCGACGGTGCGACGCAACCGCTGGCCGACCGACGCGGCGAGAGTCGAGACGGCGGAGATCGGCGCGAAGACCGGCTGCGACACATGCAGCAGCGAGTGCGCCACGTACCAGGACAGCCCCGCAGCGAGGCCGGCCTGCAGGGCGAGGCCGCCGATGGTCCGTACCCGACGGATCCGGTCGCGCAAGGCGGCCGCCACGCGGTCCCAGCTCCGGGCGACTGCCGACGGGCCCGCGTCCGCTCCGCGCCGACCGGCAGCGACCATGGCGGCACCTACCCCGCCACGAGCGGATCAACCCTCCCGACCGCCATGGGGTCGAGACCCACCCGACTCGGCGACGACCAGGCGTGGACCGCGCCGGAGGTAGGCTCCAGCACCGTGACGATCGCTCGGCTGATCGACGAACACCGCGCCGAGCTGACGGCGCACTGCTACCGGATGCTCGGCTCGTTCCACGACGCCGAGGACGCCGTGCAGGAGACCTTCACGCGGGCCTGGCAGAGCCGCCACCGGTACGAGGACCGCGGCGCCGAACGCGCCTGGCTCTACACGATCGCCACGAACCGGTGCCTCACGATGATCGAGCGTCGAGGCCGCCGCCGGGAACTGCCGACCGACCTGACCCCTGGCGCCGCCGCCCTGGCCGAGACGGCATGGCTCGGGCCGTACCCGGACCGGCGGTCAGCGCCCGTCGACCAGCGGGACCCCGCGCAACGACTGGTCGACACTGAGCACCTGGAGTTGGCGTTCGTCGCGTCGCTGCAACGCCTGCCCGGCCGGCAGCGGGCCGTGCTGCTGCTGCGCGACGTGCTCGGTTACCCCGCCGCCCAGGTCGCCGAGCTGCTGGGCACGTCCACCCCGGCGGTCAACAGCGCCCTGCAACGGGCCCGCCGGGGCCTGGACGCGCTACGCCCGACCGACAGCCAGCAGGTGGAGCTGAGCGGCCTCGGCGAGGCGAAGGTACGCGAGCTGGCCCGGCGGTACGTGACCGCGTGGGAGAACGGCGACGTCGACGCCATCCTGGCGATGCTCACCGACGACGCCCGGTACTCGATGCCGCCGCTGCCCCAGTGGTACGAGGGTCACGAGGCGATCAGGCGGTTCCTGCTGGACGGCCCCCTGGCGCTGCGGTGGCGGTTCGTCCCCACGTACGCGAACGGGCAACTGGCCTTCGGGACGTACCTCTGGAGCCCGCAGGCGTCGGTCTTCACGGCGGCGGCCCTGGACGTCGTCGCCCTACGCGGCGGCCGGATCGCCGAGGTGGTGTCCTTCCTGACCCCGGAGACCCTGCGCATCTGCGGCCTGCCGACGCAGCTGGGCCAGGGGTCCGACCGGGACGGCGAGATTCGGTCGGCAGGCGGCGATGAGTTCGTCGGCCCGCGCGGGTTGTAGAGGTGAGAGCAACCCGACCGACGAGGGAGCACCATGGCCGACGACGAGACCCAGATCCGCGAGCTGATCGAACAGTGGACGCGGGCGGTGCACGCCGGTGACCTGCCCGGCGTACTCGCCCAGCACGCCGCGGACATCGTCATGTACGACGTCCCGCCACCGCACAACGGCGTCCGGGGCATCGAGGCGTACGAGCGGACCTGGCCGGACTTCTTCCGCTGGCAGGCGTCGGGGGCCGCCTTCGAGCTGACCAGCCTCGACATCACCGCGGGCGACACGGTCGCCTACGCCACCGCGCTGCTGCGCTGCGGCACCCCCGACGACCTGGCCAGACGCCCCGATCTCCGGCTGCGGCTGACCCTCGGCCTGCGCAAGGAGAACGGCTCGTGGGTCGTGGCACACGAACACCACTCGTTCGCCGACGACGGTGGCGCGGACGAGCGCGAGACCTCCGAGCGCGAGGTGCGCGACCTGCACCAACGCTGGTACGAGGCGACCGAGGCCAAGGACCTCGACGGGATCATGGAACCGGTGGCCGAGAACGTCGTCTCGTACGAGCACGAACGGCCGCTGGAGTACGTCGGCCGCGACCAGGTTCGCCAGGTCTGCGCCAACGGCCTCGACATCAGCACCGGGACCGTCACCTGGACCGTTCCGGATCTGGCGGTCGTCGTCCGCGACGATGTGGCCGTGGCGTGGGGCCTCAACCGGATGACCGCGCAACAGCCGGACGGCACCACGGCCGTGAGCTGGTCACGGGGCACACGGGTTTTCCAGCGGGCCGGGCGGGGCTGGGAGATGGTCCACCAGCACGTCTCGTTCCCCTTCGACCCGGACACCGGGCGGGCGAGGGCCGATCTGACCCCACCCCGGCGCACTGGTGGCGACCCGGCCAACGGCGATTGAGGGCGTCCGGTTCGGGTAGACCCGGCTCTGCCGTCTCAGTGGTCGGCGGCCCCGGCGCGTGGCGTCGGGGCTGGGCCGCGGGACACGGGCTGCGAAACGCCTCGGGGGGACGTCGGATGGATCAGCGCGGTTGAGCGGGCCGGACAACTCCGGTGACGTCGTGGAGCTACGGGTGCACGGGGTCTCCGGCGCGAGCGCCGCACAGGTGCTGGGCCTGCAGCAGACCGGGCAGGTCGCAGGTGACCGCAATGGCGGGTTCTACCGGCCGCGCCCCCCGTGCTCGGACAGCGCCGGGGCGCGCGGGGTGACGGTTGAGGCGTACCGCTGGGGTGACCTGCCCTCCGGGACCGTGGCCCGCACCCTGGCGGTGGTCTTCCTCTTCCCCTTCATGCTGGTCAACGTCGCGATCTGGATGCGCCCGGCGAACCCCGGTTCCGAGGCTTCGGTCAAGTCCCTGTGCCGGGTGCTGGCGCTCACGCTCACCGTGTTGTACGTGCTCGCCATCGCCGGGGTCGCACTGGATCTCGTCGGTTGGAAGTGCCTGGGCTCGGCGGACTGCCTGACCGGACGCAGTTGGTTGTCCTGGTTGGGTGGGCGGCCGGTCGGGCAGCGGCTGGCGGTGCTCGCGCTCGTCCCGGCCGCCGCGATCGGCCTGATCTGGCGGGTGAGCTGCCGTCCGGGCCGGACGTTCGAGGCGTTTCGCGCACCCGATCAGGGCATCTCCGCGTCTCGGCTCGGCACCATCGGCCAGTGGGACGCCGAGCCGCTGGTGGGCCGGTTGCGGGCCATCCACGTCGCCGCGGCCTTCGCGACGCTGGACCTCGTCCTGCTCCTGGCCCGAGGCGCGGGTGACGCCTCCGCGTCCACGATCGCGCTGACGGCGATCACGGGGATCGTCCTGGCGGGCTGCGTGGGGCTGCTCTGCACTCCGCCGCTGATGGACCGGGCCGCCGGCGACCAGCGGCTCGACCGCGTCACCCGCACCCTCCGGACCGCTGCCATCGTCGTGACAGTTGTCGTCGTGACGCACGTGCTGACCAGCTCACGGCCGTGGCAGCAGGAGCACGGGCTCCCCGGGTACGACACGACCCTGGCCGGTCTGTTCGTGGCGCAGACGACGCTGCTGGCCGCCCTGGGCGTGGTGCTGCTCTGGCACCGGCGCCGGGAGCAGGGCGCTACCCCGCTGTTCGGGCTGGGCGCTCTCGTTGTCGCCGCCACCGGGATCAGTATGGCGGTGGCGTACTCCGCCGAGCTGGTCTACCGGGTGGCGGACTTTTTGGACCGCGACGTGCCGACCGGAGAGGGCATCGCCTCCGGCCCGCCCCGGGCCTACACCTGGGCGATCTACGGCTTCTTTCGCGCCCTGCTGGTCACGGTGATCGTCGCTGGCCTCGTCGTCCTGATCTCCCGCCGAGGTCGACGCCGGGCCGCGGCGGCGATAGTCGCGCGCGACTTCCCGGACCCACCGGTCGAGGCGCGGCCCCGACTGCGACAGGTCCGAGACGCGATAGCTCGGGCCCGCTTCACCGAGAAGCTGGTGCCGCTGGCCGTGCTCTACGGATGTCTCGCCGGGCTCGCCACCGCCACCACCACCATCGGCCTGCTGGGGCAGTTCCCGAGCGACGTCATCGAGCGGAACGCGAGGTTGCCGGCGGACGCGGTCACGTTCGGCATCGCGTTCGGTAGCTGGGTCATCGCGGCGGTCATCCTCGGGATGATCGTCGGCGGCATCTTCGCGTACCGGACCGAGCCGTACCGCCGACACATAGGTGTCCTCTGGGACCTTGGCACCTTCTGGCCCCGGGCCGCCCATCCGTTCGCGCCGCCCTGCTACTCCGAGCGGGCCGTGCCGGAACTGGCCCGCCGGATCACGTACCTGGTCGAGCGCGGCGACGCGGTGCTGCTCACCGGGCACAGCCACGGCTCGGTCCTGCTCGCCGCCACGGTGCTCCAGTTGCCTCCGCAGGTCGGCGACCGGGTCGCCCTGCTCACCCACGGGTCACCGCTGCGCCGCCTCTACGCGCGGCTCTTCCCCGCCTACGTCGACGACGCGGCGCTGCACGAGATCGGCCGGCGGGTGGGGTGGCGCTGGGTGAACCTGTGGCGCGACACCGACCCCATCGGCGGTTGGGTCTTCTTTCCGCATCCGCCGCCCGCGCCGGCCACAGCCGGTGACCCGGCCGCCGGGGTGGATCGCCGACAGCGTGATCCCCGCGACGTGGTGACGCCCCCCGGGGACAGCGTCGCCCCACCCATCCACGGACACTGGCCCGGCGAGTCCGACGAGCCGTTCACCGAGGCGGTACGGGAGTTGGTGCGGCGCCTCGGCGGGCGCACCGACCCGCCCGGGTCGCCGGGGTGACGGGCCGGCTCACCGTCCCCGGCTCGCCCGCGTACGCCAGTCGTCCAGGGTGGTGCCGGGTATGCGGGCGCCATCGGCGGGGACGAGCGAGCGTTCGCCCAGCTTGGCGCCGAAGTACCGGGCATCGGGGTCGGCCACCACCGAACGGGGGTCCTGCTGGTCGGCGAGGAGGGACCGGCCCAGCTCGTCGAGGTGGAACTGCTCCGGGCCGGCGACCTCGACCACGGAGTTCGTCGGCGCGCTGAGCACGACCTCGGCCACCGCGGCGGCGACGTCGTCCGCGGCCATCGGCTGAATGAGCACCGGCGCGAGGTGCACTGTGTCGCCGTCGGTGGCGGCGTCGATGATGCCCTGGAGGAACTCGAAGAACTGGGTGGCGTGCACCACCGAGTACGGGACTCCGGACGCGGCGATGAGCTTCTCCTGGGCGACCTTCGCGCGCATGTACCCGCTGTCCGGGATCCGGTCGCTCCCCACGATGGACAGCGCCACGTAGTGGTTCACCCCGGCGTCCGACGCGGCGGCGAGGAGCGTCCGGGTGGACGTCTCGAAGAACTCCAGCACGGCGGCGTCCTCGAACGAGGGCGAGTTCGACACATCGACGACGACTTCGGCCCCGGTGAGCACGTCGGCCACTCCCTCGCCGGTCAGGGTGTTCACGCCGGTCTTCGGCGATGCCGGCACCGTCTCGTGGCCCTGGGCGCCGAGGCGGTCCACGAGCTTGGAACCGATGAGGCCGCTGCCCCCGATGACGACGATCTTCATGCGCGAACCACGTCCTGTCTGCACTGGGTTGAATCGTGCTGCCAATCAGTAAGACGGAAAGCGTGCGCGGATGCAGGACAATCGCCGGAGAACAGTTCTACGGAGATCACGCCATCCCTGGAGGTCGACGTGGCCACGGTGTCCCATCCGGTGTTCGCCCGCGTGTACGAGCGACTGAGCGTCGCCATGGACCGCGCCGGCACGGCGGCGTTCCGGCGGGACCTGGTCGCCGGCCTGTCCGGCCGGGTGATCGAGATCGGTGCGGGCAACGGGCGGATGTTCTCCCACTATCCGCCGGCGGTGACCCAGGTCCTCGCTGTCGAACCGGAGCGGCGTCTCCGTGCCGCTGCCGAACGCGCCGTGTCGGACGCGCCGGTTCCGGTCACTGTCGTCGACGGTCTGGCCCAGGCGCTGCCCGCCGGCGACGGCGAGTTCGACGCGGCAGTGGTGGCGTTGGTGCTGTGTACCGTGCCCGATCAGGCGAGCGCGTTGGCCGAGATCAGCAGGGTGCTGCGCCCCGGAGGCCAGGTGCGGTTCTTCGAGCACGTGGCCGCCGAAGAGGCAGCCGGGCTGCACCGCGCCCAACGACTTGTCGACGCCACACTGTGGCCGAGGCTGTTCGCCGGCTGCCACACCAACCGCGACACCGTCGCCGCCATCGCAGCGGCCGGCTTCGAGGTGGAGGAGCTGCGCAGGTTCCGTTTCCCGGCCACCAGTAACAGCCCCTCCTCCCCCTGCGTCCTGGGACGCGCGATCAGGCCGATCCCGACGGTCCGGTGATGGGCCGAGAGGGCTCGGCTGCCCTGGCCGCACACCTGGGCCGCTGACGCAGAACGCGAACAAGAACGCGAGGATCAGTCCAATTCAGATAGATAAACCTCGGCTATTGTGCTGTTTTGCCCGCATTTGGGCACCCGACGTGATGTGGTGGTCAGCGCGCTTATCCGCGCCATACAGGCCGTATCACGCAGGACGCCGCTCGCTCGACGTCTCCTGCGAGTAGTACCCACGGAGGGTGTTCTGTGACAGCTAAACCCAAACAGTGGCTACGGCGGCGGGTGGTCCTACCGACCCTCGCGGCTGGCGCAGCCGCCACAGTGGCAGCCAGCCTGCTGCTCTTCAGCTCGACCGCCGCCAACGCGCAGGAAGCACCTGTCAACCTGGGCACGGCGGCCGACTTCTCCGTCCTGGCTGGGGCGGAGCCCACCAACACCGGCCCCAGCTTCCTGGCCCAGAGCCTCGGACGGTTCCCCGGAAACACCGCGGCCGGCTTCGGAACGGCAACCATCGGCGGCGAGGTGCACCTCGGCGACGCGGTGGCACTCCAGGCCCAGAGCGACCTGACCATCGCCTTCAACGACGCCGCCGGCCGGACCCCGTTCACCAACCTCCCGGCGGAGCTGGGCGGCAACACGCTCAACGAGGGGGTCTACCGGATCGGGGCGGCCCAACTGACCGGGGCGTTGACGCTCAACGGCCAGGGCGATCCGTCGTCCGTGTTCATCTTCCAGGTCGACTCCTCGCTGACGACGGCGTCGAACAGCAGCGTCGTCCTGACCAACGGGGCTTCGGCCTGCAACGTGTTCTGGAAGATCGGCAGCTCGGCGACGATCGGCACGGGCACCACCTTCGTCGGCACCATCATGGCGCAGGCCGCGATCACGCTGGCCACGGGCGCGACCCTCCAGGGCCGCGCGCTGGCGCGCACCGCCGCCGTGACCCTCGACACCAACGTCATCACCGCACCGATCTGCGCTGGGCCAACGGGCCCGCCCGGACCGACCGGACCGCCCGGACCAACCGGTCCACCCGGACCGTCCGGTCCGCCCGGGAGCCCTGGCGCACCCGGCAGCCCGGGAGCACCCGGCAGTCCAGGAGCACCGGGCAGCCCCGGCGCACCCGGTAGCCCAGGAGCACCAGGTAGTCCAGGAGCACCGGGCAGTCCAGGAGCACCAGGTAGTCCAGGAGCACCAGGTAGCCCCGGCGCGCCTGGAGCGCCCGGTAGTCCCGGAGCGCCAGGTGCCCCCGGTAGCCCCGGCGCACCTGGTCCGTCCGGACCCCCCGGACCTCCCGGTCGACCTGGTGGCGGCGGCAAGCACCCCATCCTGCCGGTGACCGGCGGCGGTGCGGTCCCGGCCATGACGGGCATCGGAAGTGTGATGGTCGTGCTGGGCGCGGTCGCGTTCTTCCTGGCACGGCGTCGACGCCTGGAGTCCTGATCGGTTGGCCCGGCCGGTGAGCTACCGGCCGGGCCACTCCGGGGCACGACATCCCGACCATCGTCGGTCCACTCCCCACCGGGAGTGGACCGACGACTGGTATGTGCGGTCGAATCGCCCCGGACCGGCGGGACCGGGTCAGTCGGTGAGCCCCAGCTCACGCATGGCTTCGTCCTCCCGCTCGTGCGAGAGGTAGAGCAGGATCTGTGGCCGACTGTCGCCGAGGCGCACCACATAGGTCTGTGCGAACTGCGCGCTGCCGCCCCTGCCAGCGGGTGGCGCGAAGTCCAACGTCCACCTGGTCGGGACGAGGACGTACCCCGGCGCGAGATCGAGGACATCCAGGACTGTCACCTGGGCTCCGGTCAGACCAAGGTGCTGGGTCATCGCCGTGTGGCGTTCGTCGAGGGCGGCCCGGTACTCCGCGTCGTTGGTGACGGCCGCCGCCCCGCCCGGGTCACCCTCGATGTACGTCCCGGCGTAGCTCGCGGCAACGGCGTCGTTGTCACCGGCCTCGACGGCCCGCGCGTAGTCGTGCAGGAAGGCGATGATCTCGTCGCGTACCGGTGTCTCCGTCGACTTCATCCTCGGTCCTCTCAGTTCGGCGGCTGTCCGCGCGGCCTCACCGGCTGGGCAACCCGCTCACGCCGTAGACCAGGATGCGACGCGGTGCGCTCATCGCGGCAGCGTACGTCGTGAAGGAAAATCAGTTGTCGTGCCCGCCGCGCGTCGGCCAGAGTGACGCCCATGACGTACTGACGGACACCATCCCCTGCTCCGCGCCCACCGGTGATGCCTCCCGGGGGCCGTGACGCCGTCCGTTCACACGTCCGCAGCGAGAAGTGAGCCCCCTTGTCCCAGCACCACCTCCCTCGGGAGCCCCTGCCCTCGTCCGCCCCGGCCACCGTCACGGTGTTCGCCTCTCCCGCGAGCTGGATCGAGTCCGAAGCGCTCGCACAGTGCCAGCAGGTCGCCGCCCTGGACGGCATGCTGCACGTCGCCGCGATGCCGGACCTGCATCCCGGCAAGGGCGCGCCCATCGGCGCGGCCATGGCGTCGACAGTGCTGTACCCGTTCCTGGTGGGCTCCGACATCGGCTGCGGCATCGCCGTGTTTCCGATCAGGCTCAAGCGTGCCGTACCGGAACGGCTCGCCGCCCGGTTCCCCGACCTCGATCGGGCGCTCGACCCGGACGCCGACGACCCCGCCTGGTCCGTCGTCGACGGTGACGTGCCGGCCGGTCACCTGGACGGTCTCGGGACGGTCGGGCGGGGCAACCACTTCGTGGAGCTGGCCCGCGTCGACACCGTCCTCGACGTGCGTCACGCAGGCCGGCTCGGGCTCGACGCGGGCGATCTCGTACTCATCGTGCACAGCGGTTCCCGTGGTCTGGGCGAGCGGATCCTGCGGGCGCACACCGAGGTCCACGGCGCCGGGGCGGCTCCCGACCCCGCCGCCTACCTGAGCCAGCACGACGACGCCGTGCGCTGGGGATCGCTCAACCGCCGGGTGCTGGCCGCCCGGGTGGCGCACGCGTTGGGGGCCGAGCCCACCGCGCCGATCGTCGACCAGTGCCACAACCTGGTCGAGGTCCGGGACGGGGTCTACCTGCACCGCAAGGGCGCGGCGCCGGGTGACGGGCGCGATGTCCTGATCGCCGGCACCCGGGGGACGGCGTCCTACCTCGTGGCCGCGCACGCCGGTCCGGACGCCAACCATTCCGTGGCCCATGGTGCTGGCCGCAAGATGTCGCGCGCCGACGCCCTGCGGCGCGGTCGGGCCAAGCACACGGTCGAGGAGTTGCGCCGTACCCCAGTGGGATCGCTTGTGGTGTGCGGCGACCGGCAGTTGCTCTTCGAGGAGGCGCCCACGGCGTACAAGCGCATCGAGCAGGTGATCGCCGACCTGGTCGAGCACCAGTTGGCCACGCCGGTGGTCAGTACGACGCCGCTCGTCACCTACAAGACACCCGACCTCGGGGCCGCCGCCCGACCGGACCGGCGGGGCCACCGCGGCAGGCGAGGACGGTCGTGAACGTGTTCCTGCTGCTGTCGGCCGGCCGTGGGCCGCAGGAGTGCGCCTGGGCAGTGAGTCAGCTGCTGCGCCGCCTGCGGGGCGAGGGCACCCGCCGGGGTCTGACGATCCAACAGCTTCAGGCGGTGCCCGGTGAGCGCACCGGCACCTACCGGTCGGTGCTCATCCGGATCTCCGGCGACGACGCCGAGGCGTTCGCGGCCTCGTGGACCGGGACGCTGTGCTGGCAGGCCCCCAGCCCGTACCGGTCAGGTACCGGGCGGAAGAACTGGTACGTCACCGCCCAGCCACCCGAACGCGACGCCCGGCCGACGACGTTCCGCGAGGCGGACGTCGACCTCGTCGCCTGCCGTACCGGCGGGCCGGGTGGTCAGCACCGGAACAAGGCCAGCACTGCGGTACGCGCGACGCACCGCCCCTCGGGCATCGTGGTGGTGGTGGATGAGGAGCGGCAGTTCAGTCTCAACCGCCGGATCGCCCTGGATCTGCTGCGCCAACGCATCGAGCACGGCGACGAGGTGGCCCGGCGTGCCGTCACCACCGCCCGGTGGCGCATCCACGACGGGCTGGTTCGCGGCGATCCGGTGCGGGTGGAACGTCCGGCGTCCTAGCGGCTCAGACTTCCAGCACCGCGTCCGCGAATGCCTGCGGCGCCTCCTGCGGCAGGTTGTGCCCGACGCCGCCCCCGACGGTCCGGTGCTCGTACCGGCCGGTGAACTGCTTGGCGTAGACGGTGGGTTCGACGTGGGGCGCGCCGTTGGCGTCGCCTTCCATGGAGATGCTCGGCACGGTGATCTTCGGTTGCGTGGCCAGGCGCTTCTCGATCTCGTCGTACTGTGCCTCGCCGTCGGCGAGGGCCATCCGCCACCGATAGTTGTGGATCACGATCTCGACGTGGTCGGGGTTGTCGAACGATGCCGCGCTCCGGTCGTACGTCGCGTCGTCGAACGTCCACTGGGGGGACGCGGTGTGCCAGATCAGCTTGTTGAAGGCACGCCGGTTCTTGTCGTACCCTTCCCGCCCTCGCTCGGTGGCGAAGTAGTACTGGTACCACCACGCCAACTCCGCCTTCGGCGGCAACGGCGCCTTACCGGATTCCTGGCTGGCGATCAGGTAACCGCTGACCGAGACCAGCCCCCGACAGCGTTCGGGCCACAGCGCGGCGACCACGTCGGCGGTCCGCGCGCCCCAGTCGAACCCGGCGAGCTTCGCAGTGTCGATCTTCAGGGCGTCCATCAGGGCGATGAGGTCGAGCCCCATCGCGGCCGGTTCGCCGTTTCGCATGGTGTCGTCGGAGAGGAACCGGGTCGTGCCGTAGCCCCGCAGGTACGGGACGACGACCCGGTGACCGGCAGCGGTGAGCAGCGGTACGACGTCGACGAAGCTGTGGATGTCGTAGGGCCAGCCGTGCAGGAGGATCACCGCGTCCCCGTCGGGCGGCCCGGCGTCCACGTATCCGACGTTCAGGAGCCCGGCCTCGACCTGTCGCAGGTCAGTGAACCCGCCAGCGGCCCTTGCCATCGACTTCTCCCCGCGCCCGGACCTGCTCGGATGTGCTGATCACGCCCGAATCTAGCGACCTGCGCGGAGCCTGCTCACCGTTCACGCAAGGACCGCTCGACGGATGTCGAACTGGGTAGGATGCCCGCTCCCGCGGACGTTCCCGGGAGAGGTCACGGGGTAGTGGTCGGATGACCGTAGGGTGATGGCATGGCTGAGCGACCTCTGACCCTGATGGCGGTGCACGCCCACCCCGACGACGAGGCGACGAGCACCGGCGGCGTTCTTGCCCGCTATGCCGCGGAGGGGGTCACCACCGTGCTCGTGACCTGTACCGACGGGCGATGTGGGGACGGCCCGGGTGGGGTCAAGCCGGGCGACCCGGGGCACGACCCCGACGCCGTCGTGGCGATGCGCCAGGCCGAGCTGGAGGCGAGCTGCGCGACACTGAACGTCACGCACCTGGAGACCCTCGGCTACGCCGACTCCGGGATGATGGGGTGGCCGACAAACGACCTGCCCGGCGCGTTCTGGACGACGCCGGTGGCCGAGGCGGCGGCCCGGTTGGCGGAGCTGATTCGGCAGTACCAGCCGAACGTGATCGTCACGTACGACGAGAACGGTTTCTACGGCCACCCCGACCACATCCAGGCGCATCGGATCACCATGGCCGCCGTGGAGCAGACGGACGTCCCGGCGAAGGTCTACTGGACCACTGTGCCGCTTACGGCGTTCGCGGAGTTCGGTCGGATCATGAAGGAGCTCGGCGTCGAGTGGGCCGAGCCGGACGCGGCGACGGAGCCGGGGCCGCAGATTGGCCTGCCCGACGACGAGATCACCACCTGGGTCGACACGAGCAAGTACGGCGCACAGAAGTTCGACGCGCTGGCCACTCACGCCAGTCAGACCGAGAACATCTTCTTCCTGCAACTGGGCCAGGAGCGGTTCACCGAGCTGATGGGCGTGGAGACCTTCCTGCGGGTCCGGGACCGGACCGGCGCGCCGACCCCCGAGGACGACCTCTTCGCCGGTCTGCGCTGACCGGTCTTCGTCAGCGTCACCGGGCATCGTCGGCCGCCGCGTCGACGATGCCCCGGCCGTGTGCGCCCTGAGGGCGCCGCTGCGGGATGTGCCGTGCCACAGCACCCTGCGCTTGAGCCGCAGCCGCCGGTCGCCGGTCGCCGGTCGCCGGTCGCCGGTCGCCGGTCGCCGAAAGTTTCGACCGCCAGCCACTCAGCGCCCCGCAGGTCATAAGACGAATTTCCGGAAGTTTTCAGCGTTGACGCCCAGACATAGATCGGCTTAACGTTTCGAGCGGGTTTCCGGTTTCCGGCCGGAACTTCCGGTGCCACCTGACCCAACCGCGCCTCCACCACCGGACCCTCACCTCCTGGATCGACATTCTTCTATTGATCGTCTGGAAGGGAAGGCACATGAAGTTGAGACAGTGGTCGACAGTCGGCCTGGTCGCCGTCGCGACCGCAGCGACGCTGAACACGGTGCCGGCCACCGCGAGCCGGCCGTACGACCCCACAACGCAGAGCCTCGCCACCCTCGGCTTGCGTCACGGCCTGCACGTCGGCACCGCAGTGAGCATGGATGCCCTCAACGACGCCAGCGACCCGGAGTACCGCAGGCTGGCCTCCTCCGAGTTCGCCTCGGTCACCGCCGAGAACGTGATGAAGTGGGAGAGCCTGGAGCCCACCCGCGGCACCTACAACTGGGCGCCGGCCGACCAGTTCGTCGATTTCGCCAAGCGCAACCGGCAGAGCGTGCGCGGCCACGTGCTGGTTTGGCACAGCCAGCTGCCCGCCTGGCTGACCAGCGGCGTCGCCGACGGTTCCATCAGCAAGCAGGAGCTGCGCGAGCTGCTGCGCAAGCACATCACCACTGTCGTCAACCGCTACAAGGGCAAGATCTGGCAGTGGGACGTGGTCAACGAGGCGGTCAGCGACCCGTGGGACACCCCGTCGACCCTGCACTACAAGGGCTTCTGGGCGCAGAACCTCGGGCCCGACTACATCGCCGACGCGTTCCGCTGGGCACGCGCCGCCGACCCCAAGGCCCTGCTGTTCTACAACGACTACAACATCGAGGCGTTCGGCTCGGGCAACCCGGCGGACGACAAGACCCAGTTCGTGTACGACATGACCAAGAGCCTGCGCGCCCAGGGTGTCCCGATCGACGGCGTCGGCTCCCAGGGCCACCTGGGCACCCAGTACGGCAACTTCGACACCCTCCAGGTGACCGCCGCGCTGAAGAAGTTCGGCGGGCTCGGCGTCGCGACCGCGTTCACCGAGGTCGACGTCCGCAGCCAGTTGACGGCGGGTGTCCAGGCGGGCAACTCGGAGGAGATCAACCCCCGGCTCCAGGCGTCGGCAGCCAACTTCAGCGTGCTGATGAAGGCGTGCCTCGCCGTGCGGAGCTGCCTGTCGTACACGGTCTGGGGTTTCAGTGACAAACATTCGTGGGTGCCCGGCTGGTTCGATGACCCGCCGGAGGGCCTGGCCACCATCTACGACGAGAACTACCAGCCCAAGCGGGCCTACCAGGAGTTGAAGTCCGACCTGATCTTCGCTGGGCCGCCGTACGTCCTGCCACGCATCGCACCCAAACCCCGCCGCTGACCCGAACCTCGGCGTAGGGCCGTGTGGAGCTTTCCGAAGCTCCACACGGCCCGTGTGCCACCACGGACGTCGACGTTCGACTCACGTTCGGTGGTTCCGGTCCGCCATCCGGACGCCATCGGAGGACTGGTGCCGGTTCTGCCGGTTTATTGATGGTGTTGGTGTCACTATGGCAAGCGTGGGAACTGCGAAAACTGCCATGCCTGCGATCTCGCCGCTCACCGGCGATCCCATCAAGCGGGCCGATGCCGAACGGCTAGCGGGGGTGCTGAAGGCCTTCGCCGATCCGGCGCGACTCCGGTTGCTCAGCCTGATCCAGTCCGCGCCGGAAGGTGAGGCGTCCGTGAGTGACCTCACGTCGGCGCTCAACCTCTCCCAGCCGACAGTGAGTCATCACCTTCGGATCCTCACCGAGGCCGGCCTCCTCGAACGCGACAAGCGCGGGGTCTGGGCGTACTACCGCCTGGTGCCCTCCGCGATCGCGCAGATCGCCGACCTGTTGACGCCGCCCCGGAAGCGGGCGACGAAAAGGGCCCGCTGACCGGGCCGGGAGGCTGGCTCGTCACATCCGCTCCAGCGTACGGATGCCGAGCAGGTCCAACCCCTGCCGCAGGGTCCGGGCGGTCAGCTCGGCCAGCAGCAGCCGGCTCTCCCGCAGCTCGTCCGGAGCCCGCAACACCGGGCAGCGCTCGTAGAACGCGTTGAACGCGGTCGCGAGTCGGTGCAGGTAGCCGGCGAGCTGATGAAACTCGAGACTCCGCTCCAGCTCGCCGACCACGCCGGCGAAGCCGAGCAGCTCGACCGCGAGCGCCCGCTCCGCAGGCTGCGCGAACACGATCGGCGCGTCCGGCCGCGCGGCGGCGCCGGCCCGCCGCAGCACCGACCGGATCCGGGCGTACGCGTACTGGAGGTAGGGCGCGGTGTTGCCGTCCAGCGCGAGCATCCGCTCCCAGTCCAGGACGTAGTCCTTGCTCCGATCGACGGACAGGTCGGCGTACTTGATCGCGCCGATGCCCACCGCGCGGCCGATCTCGCCGGCGGTCGCGGCGTCCAGTTCCGGGTTCCTGGTCCGGGCCAGGTCGGTGGCGCGGGCGACCGCCTCCTCCAGCAGCCCGACCAGTTTCACCGACTCACCAGCCCGGCTGCGCAGCATCCGCCCGTCGGCACCGAGGATGGACCCGAAGCCGAGATGCTCGGCCCGGGCCGGCGGGTCGAGCCAGCCGGCCGCCTGGGCAACGGCGAACACCATCGCGAAGTGCTGCCGCTGCGGGAGACCCACGACGTACAGCAGCCGGGTCGCGCCCAGTTCGCCGACGCGCTGCCGTAGCGCGGCCAGGTCGGTGGCCGGATAGCCGTACCCACCGTCGCTCTTGCGCACGATCAGCGGCAACGGCTCGCCGTCCCGGCCGGTGAACCCGGGCGGAAAGACGCAGTCGGCCCCACCGCTGGGCAGCAGCAGCCCCAGCCGGTCCAGGTCGTCGACGACACCGCTGAGCAGGTCGTTGTAGGCGCTCTCGCCCCGAAAGTCGTCAGCGGACAACGTCACGTCGAGCAGGTCGTACACGGTCAGGAAGTACCGCTCGGACTGCGTCACCAGCAGCCGCCACAACCGGCGGGTCCGCTCGTCGCCGCCCTGCAACGCGACCACCCGCAGCCGCGACCGTTCCTGGAACGCCTCGTCGGCGTCGAACTTCACCCGGGCCGCCCGATAGAAGGTGTCCAGGTCCCCCAGCGACAGGTCCTGCGCGGCTTCGGCCTCACCGAGGTCGACCAGGTGCTCGATGAGCATGCCGAACGGTGTCCCCCAGTCACCCAGGTGGTTGACCCGCACCACCCGGTGCCCGAGCCAGTCCAGCAGCCGCACCGCCGCGTCGCCGATGACTGTGGAGCGGAGGTGCCCGACGTGCATCTCCTTCGCCACGTTGGGCGCCGAATAGTCGACCACCACGGTCTGCGGCGTCGCCGTCGACGGCACGCCGAGCCGGGCGTCGACCGCCAGCCCGCCGACCAGGTCGGCCAGCGCCCGGTCGGCAACCGTCAGGTTGAGGAATCCCGGCCCGGAGACGTCCGCCGACACGCCGACGTCGTCGAGCACCGCGTGTGCCAGCACCGCGGCGGCGATGTCCCGCGGCGGGCGGCCGAGCCGCCGGGCCAGTGCCAGCGCCGCGTCGGACTGGAAGTCCGCACGCGGAGACCGCCGCACGAGCGGGTCGACCGGGCCGCCGGCAACCGCCGCGAACGCCGGTGCCAGCCGGTCGGACAACAACTTCTCAAGATCCATGAGTACGCCGATCTCGCTCGGACCCGCACTGTCACGCGAGTCGTTAACGGGGAGATGCGGGCGGACCGAGGACGACCAGCGAACGACCGGCGGCTCGATCCGCCGGTCGCAGGAAACAGGTCAGCGCGGGCGGGCGACGGATCGCCGACGTCGCCCCGCACCGACCTGGACGTCACACGACAGTCCGGTGGTGTACTGAGCGATCCCGCTGGTCATGCGGGGCAGCGTAGCAACCCTGCCGATGAGGGGCCCCGTCAATTCCTGCTGTCTGGTCCACGTCCGAGGCGCTGCCCTGTCGTTTCGGTCGATGCAGGGTAGGGAATTGCCCTGTGGGACGACAAGGGGTGATCATGAGCCGATCCACACCACCGCCGGCGGCCCGTACGCGACGCGCGCTCGCACTGCTCGGCACCATCGCACTGACCGCTGCCTGCAGCACCACCGAGGATCCACCCGTCTCGGCCCCGACGACACCGGCACCGACGACCGCGTCGGCGTCAGCGCCCCCGACGGACCCACCGTCCCCGAGCGCGAGCACCCGGGTGACCATCCCGACCTCGGCCTTCGTCGAGTTGCCCGCCGAGCTGCGGAAGTCTCCTCGACGGACGACGCCCGTCGAGGAGGCCCTGCCGAAGTTGTGTGCCAACGAGTTCGGCACCGGCGGCCGGCAGGTCACCGCGAGCGCCGCGATGACCGTCACCTACCAGAAGGCCGGCGAGCCCTCCAGCAACGTGCCGCAGGGGATGATCCACCAGACCATCTTCACCTTCGACAGCGCTGGCGCCTCGGCCTACCTGGACCGTCTCCGCGCGGCCGTGCAGGCGTGCCCCTCGTACGACCAGTCGGGAAACCGCGTCACCGTGACGAGCAAGGTTCTGCCCGGCGTCGGGAACGAGGCGCTGCTGCTGACCCGGACCTGGCCCGAGACGAGCCTGAACGGCGAGCGCACCGGCGGTACCGCCACCAGCCAGATCGCCGTGGCCCGCGTCGACAGCACGGTCACGGTCTTCGACGACGAAGGGTGGGAGGGCACCAGCGGCAACCCCGCCATCCTGGACCGGGTCGTGCGGGACGGCGTACGGACCATCGACGCCTGGCAGCGGTAACCCCAGGTTTCCCGCCGACAGCGACTTCCACCGATCGGTCTGGTTCTCCGTCGGATCATGGACACCTGGACCCGGGCCGCGCTCGCGCCCGGAGACTAGGGGATCTCGGTCCACAGTGAAGCTACCGACCTGGATGTGGCAGCTGATGACGGTCCTGCGGCGTACGACGCACGTCACGGGTGACGCCAGCCCCACAACATTCGTCGTCGCGGGAGGTTCGTCATGTCGGACGGTCAGGGAACGAAGGCGCCGTGGCTTCCGCCGCGTTGGTTCATCCGGCTGGCCTGGTCGGTGCACCGGGGCCTGTACCGGGTCACCGGCAGCCGGGTGGGGCTGTGGCGACCGCGGGAGAACCGCTGGGGCGCCCTGCGGCTGACCACTATCGGCCGCCGCACCGGTCAGCAGCGCAGCGTCATCATCGCGTACTTCGAGGATGGCCCGAACCTGGTCGGGGTGGCGATGAACGGGTGGGGCGAGGGCGCCCCAGCCTGGTGGCTCAACCTCCAGGCCCGCCCGGACGCGTCAGTCGAACTTGCCGACGGGCGGCGGCTGGTCCGTGGCCGCGCCGCCACCGGTGACGAGTGGTCGCGGCTGTGGCCACGCTGGCGCGAGTCCGACAAGAACTTCGACGCCCACGCGGCGCGGCGATCGTCCGAGACCACAGTTGTGGTGCTGGAGCCCAGATCGGATGGCGACGCGGTCAACGGCTGAATGCGAGGTAGAGACCCAGGCCGAAGTTCACGATCAGGATGATCGCGCCGACGACGGCGAACCAGCGTTGCCAGGCCGTCCACCGGACCGTCCGCTGGGACTCGACGAGGCCCGCCTCCTCCACCCGCACCGCCGCGATCCTGTCCCGCTCACTGGCGTCGCGGCGGCCTGCGGTCACGTTGGCGCTGAACAGGCTGACGTTGGCGCGGAGTTCCTCGGTGAGAGACCGGAGCGCCTGCGCCATCGAGTCGATCGAGCCGTTGATCTTTCGCAGGTGCTCATCGTGCCCCTGTAGACGCTGCTCGATCCGGCCCGCGTCGAGACCGCGGGCGTAGGCGGCCGCCTTCTCCTCGGTGCTCTCCGGGCTTGTCACTGCGGATCCGTCGGCCACGAGGAAACGGCTCCGATCCCGCACTCGGGCGGGGCCACCGCGACCGTGAGGTCGAAGGGCTGGCGCCGGGGCGTGCTGTTCGTGAGACGCACGCGCCACCTCCTACTGACCCATACCGTCCGGTCCGATGCATCAGTCGTACCACTCGGAGGCTCCGAAAGCCACTGCTCGGATCCGACAAAACCGCAGGTCAGAGACGTACTCCTGCCCAGGTCGTCCGCTGAGGCAGCCGCTGGCGTGACAGGGGCGCGCCCTGGTGCGTCACTCCGCGCGCAGGGCGTCGAGGTGCACTCTCAGCGCCGTGGCGATCTCGCCCGCCGCGACGATCTGGTCCGGGGTGAGGGCGTCGACGAAGAGCTCACGAATGGCGCGCAGGTGCGGAAAGGTGGCCCCCTTGAACGCCTCTGCTCCGGCCGTCGTGAGCAGCACCTCCGCCCCACGGGGAACCGTCGCGCACTCCTGGCGGCGGATGAGGCCACGCCGCTCCATCCGACCGAGGTGGTGGGAGAGCCGGCTCCGCTCCCACCCGATGTGCGAGGCGAGTTCGGACGAGCGCATCGACTGGCCCTGCGCCTCACTGAGGGCAAGGAGCACGGCGTAGTCCCCGGTCGAGAGCGAGGAGTCGCTCTGCAGGCGGGATTCGAGCCGCGAGCTGAGCGCTGCCGTCGTCTCGATGAAGTCCCGCCAGATCCGCAGCTCGTCGACGGTCGGGAGTTGGCGTCCGGCCCGCCGACCGGGTGTGGCCTCCGTCATCTCACTCTCCTGGGAATTGACGTGTCAATCGCCAAGTTAGCATCATTGACACGTCAACCGGTAGGTCCGCTCCCGCAGGCCACCGGCGGACCGCACCGAGGAGGAGACGATGGCAGCTGCAGACTTCGAGCTGGGGCTCAACTCGTTCGGGGAGGTGGCCACCGACGGCGACCGGGTCCTGAGCGACGCCGAGACCGTACGGCTACTCGTGGACGAGGCACGGCTCGCCGAGTCGGCCGGAATCGACGTGTTCAGCGTCGGTGAGCACTACCGCGAGGGCCACAACGACTCGGCGACACCCGTGTTGCTGGCGGCAGCCGCGACGGCGACCGAGCGAATTCGCCTCGGCACCTCGGTCACCGTGCTCAGCACCAACGACCCGGTACGGCTCTACCACGAGTTCGCCACCCTCGACGCGGTCTCCAACGGCCGCGCCCAGATGGTCCTCGGGCGCGCATCGGCAACCGAGTCGTTCCCGCTGTTCGGTTACGACCTCACCGACTACGAGCGGTTGTTCGAGGAGAAGCTGGACCTCTTCCTGCGGCTCCAGCAGGACGAACCGGTCACCTGGTCCGGCACGGTACGAAGCCCCCTGAACGCCCAGCTCCTGCACCCACGGATGCAGCCGGGCGGCATCCCGACCTGGATCGGTGTCGGGGGAAGCCCCAACTCTGTTATCCGCGCCGCCCGGCACGGACTTCCGCTGATGCTCGCGATCATCGGCGGGCGTCCCCAGCGCTTCGCCGGCCACGTCGACCTCTACACCAGGGCGCTCGAACAATTCGGGCATACCCTGCAGCCAATCGGGCAGCACTCACTCGGCCTTGTCGCAGACACCGACGAGGAGGCGGTGGAGACGTGGTGGCGATACTGGCAGCCGGTCGTGGCGGCCCTGGCCGCCGAACGCGGCTTCTACAAACCGGACCGCGCGCGCTACGAGGCGGAAATCGACAACGGGGCGCTCTTCGTCGGTTCACCCGAGACGGTGGCGCAGAAGATCGCCACTGTCGCTCGCGACCTGCGGCTGAGCCGCTTCGACCTGAAGTACGACATCATGCACCTGCCCCGCGAGGCACGCGCGCGCACCATCCAACTGCTGGGCAGTGAGGTCGCGCCGCGGGTCCGGGAGCTGCTGGCGAAGGAGCCCACCAATGTCTGATCTCTTGTTCGGCCTGGACACGTTCGGCGACGTACCGCAGGACGACGCCGGCAAGCTCGTCTCCCACGCGGCGGCGATCCGGCAGGTCGTCGACGAGGCGGTCCTCGCCGACCAACTCGGGGTCGACGTCATCGCCCTGGGCGAGCACCACCGGCCGGAGTACTCGGTCTCCACGCCGGAGACGGTGCTGGCCGGAATCGCCACCCGCACCTCGCGGATCCGGTTGGCCTCCGGCGTGACAGTGCTGAGTTCGGACGACCCGGTGCGGGTGTTCCAACGCTTCGCCACCGTGGACGCGCTGTCGAACGGCCGGGCCGAGGTCATCCTCGGTCGCGGCTCGTTCACCGAGTCGTTCCCGCTCTTCGGTTACGACCTGCGCGACTACGACACGCTGTTCGAGGAGAAGATCGAACTGTTCGTGAAGTTGCTGGACGAGAAGCCGGTCACCTGGAGCGGCACCCTGCGCGCCCCGCTGGAGAACGCCGACGTGTTCCCGAAGACCGAATCAGGTCACCTGGCCACCTGGGTCGGCGTGGGTGGCTCGCCGCAGTCGGTCGTCCGCACCGCCAAGTACGGGCTTCCGCTCATGCTCGCCATCATCGGCGGCGCCCCCGAGCGCTTCGCGCCCTACATCGACCTCTACCGCCGGGCCGCCGAGCAACTCGGTACGACCGCGCACCCGGTCGGAATGCACTCGCCGGGCTTCATCGCCGACACCGACGAGGAGGCCAAGGAAATCTACTGGCCGCACTACCGGATCATGCGGGACCGGATCGGCAAACTGCGGGGCTGGCCGCCGATCCGCCGCCAGGAGTTCGACTCCGAGGTGGCGAACGGCTCTCTCTACATCGGTTCGCCGGAGACGGTGGCCCGCCGGATGGCCCGCGCGATCCGCAGCCTCGGCGTCGGCCGGTTCGACCTCATCTACTCGGCCGGAGCGCAACCGGCGAGCGCGCGCATGCGCGCCGTGGAGCTGTACGGCTCGAAGGTGATCCCCATGGTCCGCGAACTGCTGGCCTGATCAGCACTTCCCAGCGAGAGGACGACATGAACGACAACGACCGGAGCCGGCCTCAGACCCTCGGCATCCTCGGGGCCGGCAAGGTGGGCACGGTGCTCGCCCGGCTCGCCGTCGCCGCCGGCTACCGGGTACGGGTGGCCGGCTCCGGCGACCCGGCGAAGATCGCCCTCACCGTCGAGGTCCTCGCCCCGGGGGCCGAGGCCACCACGGCTGTCGACGCGGCGGCCGACGCCGACATCGTCATCCTCGCCCTGCCGCTGGGCAAGTACCGCAGCGTTCCCGCCGAGGCGTTGCGCGGCAAGCTCGTCGTCGACGCCATGAACTACTGGTGGGAGATCGACGGCATCCGCGACGACCTGACCGACCCGCGCACCTCGTCCAGCGAGATCGTCCAGGCGTTCCTGTCCGGTTCGCGCGTCGTGAAGGCGTTCAACCACATGGGCTATCACGACCTGGAGGACGAGGCGCGGCCGGCGGGGACGACAGGTCGCAAGGCCATCGCGATCGCCGGCGACGGCGGCACCGACCTCACCGAGGTCGCGACCCTGGTGGACGCGCTCGGCTTCGACCCGGTCGTCGCCGGCCCGCTGGCCGAGGGGGTACGGCTCGAACCGGGCAGCGAGTTGTTCGGCGCCAACGTGAGCGCCGACGAGGTACGCGCCATGCTCGACCGCTTCGGCGAGTCCGAGCGGGGACGGACCATCACCGCTGCCCGAGCCTCGACCGCATCCGAGACCGCCTAGACGCCGAAGGCCGCCTTCGGTTCGAGGAGCTGGCCCACGGCGTACTCCTCGTCGAAGGCGGTCGGGCCGATCGCCGCGATCGCGGCGGCGCGCATCCTGGCGAGGTCCGCCGCGTCGTCCGGATCCGGGACCTGGCCGAGTGCCGCGAACGCCGCATCCGCCACGCCGATCATCCGCGCCGCGCGGGGGTGGTCCCCCTCGGCGGACGCGAGCGCCGCGCCCGCAACGCAGACGTACGGCACGAAGTCGGCCCAGCCGTTGTGGAACACCCGCTCGCGGTTCTCGGCGAACAGCGTTCGCGCCACGTCGAGGTTGCCGAGCCCCAGCTCGCAGAACGCGAGGTTGTGAAGTTCGGAGTTGACCGCCTTGGGTTGGCCGAGGGCCTCGTTGAGCGCGATGCTCTCCCGGTACAGGTCCCGAGCGCGGAGCAGGTCGCCGGACATCCGCGCCACGGCGGCGAGCACGTGCCTCGGCCGTTCCTCCAGGGCGCGATCGCCGGAGCGCAGCGCCACCGCGAGTGCCTCCTGGGCACGGGCCTCTCCGCCCGGCAGGTCACCGCCGCGAATGGCGACCCGGGCGAGGCTGTACCGCGCCTCGACCTCGCCCGCCGGGTCGCCGGCGGCCTGGGCCCGCTCGATCTCGGCCTCGCTCATCCGCACCACGGCGTCGGTTTCGCCTCGTCGAAAGGCCGAGCGCACGTTCTCGCTGAAGGTCACAGGTCTTCCTCTTCTTTCGGCCGGTCTCGCCCGTCAGCCCGCCTGGAACGCGGTCCAGGTCTCCACGAGCGCGAAGCCCATCGACTCGTAGAGCGGGCGGCCCATCGCGCTGGAGTGCAGGTAGGCGGCGTCGGCACCGGCGGCGATGCCGTCACGCAACACCACCTCGGTGAGCACCCGGCCCAGGCCACGACCTCGGGCGGACGGGACGACGGCGATGTTGAACACGCCGACAGCGCCGCGTGTCCGCATTCCGAGCGCGGTGCCGGTGGGGTGGCCGGACTCCTCGGCGAGATAGCCGGTGATGGCGTCGGCGTCGAGCACCGCACCGCCCATCAACGAGCCGAAGGCGCCGTCTGGGGCCTCGAAACTCTGGGTGAGGGCGTCGGTGTACCGCTCGTTCTCACCGGCGCCGACCCGGCGTACCGGCACCCGCTGGGTCGAGCCGGCCCGGAACACGATGTCGTCGGTGGCGCAGGCCAGGAACGGCAGCTCGCTGCGCCCGCGCAACCCGTGCCGGGCCGCGATCTCGGCGACCTCGTCGCTCGCCTCGCCACGAACCATGAGCGACCAGTGCGGTGCCTGCCGACGGACCTCGGTCGCCAGTTCGTCGAGCGCCCCGAGATCCGGCTCCGTGGTCGTGTCGTAGACCGCGTTGAGCGTCGGGATGCCGGCGTGGGTGAGCCCCGCGCGAGCGGTGCCCCGCTCGGCGTACCAGCCCTTGGGGGTAACCCGGCAGAGGAGTTCGATGGCGTCGAAGTACGCCGTCGCCATCTGGTCGGCGGTGGTGCTCATGTCTGGTCTCCCCCGGAACGCTCGCTCGTCCTCGTCCGACAACTTAGCCACCGGTCGGGCGGCTGAGCACCTTCGAGAGGCCTGGGTCACCCCGCAGCGGCACCTCGCAGGCCGGAGAGCATCCCGTCGTGGCGCACCCCGAGGGTTTCGCCGCGCCGTCCCCGCCGAACGGGTTCGGTGGGCGCCGCACACCGATCAGGAATCGAGAAGCCCGCGAGCGCCGCCCGGCCTAGCCTTTCCCCAGGCAGACGGCAGCGCGCCGGGCCTGACGACGAGAGGGAGCCCGACAATGTCCGCGAAGACCAGCACGACCGAGTCCGACGGCTTCAGCGCCGAGGAGCGCGCCGCGATGAAGGAGCGCGCCGCCGAACTACGCGCCGAGGGCAAGAAGGGCGCGAAGAAGGCCGACGGGCTACAGGCTGTCCTCGACCGGATCGCACAGATGGAGCCGGAGGACCGCGCGCTCGCCGAGCGCGTGCACGTGACGGTGACCGCCGCCGCCCCGGGCCTGATGCCGAAGACCTGGTACGGGATGCCCGCCTACGCGAACGAGGACGGCAAGATCGTCGTCTTCTTCCAGGACTCCGGCAAGTTCAACTACCGGTACTCGACCCTGGGCTTCCAGGACTCGGCCAATCTCGACGACGGAGACCTCTGGCCGGTGGCGTACGCGTTGCAGCAGTGGAGCCCCGCGGTGGAAAAGAAGATCACCGAGCTGGTGCGGGCAGCGGTTTCCTGACCGACCGCCTCCCCCTGCCGGTCTGGCGGGAAGTGCGATGATCGAGGGCCGGAGGGCGAGGGAGACAGGTGGTGCGGACGATGTGGTGCCAGGTGCCGGCGGCGAGACGAGTCGCCAGGTGACGAGCCGGGCCGGTGCGGTGTTCGACACCGGTCAGGCGGTGTCCGACATCGAGGCGCTGCTCGTCGCGGACCTGCCCACGGGTGCCGTACCGGTCAGCGAGGGGGACCCGGCCACCGGTGAGTGGACCGGCACCCGAGGCGAGGGCTTTCGGATCGTCCCGCTCTGGGAGAGCGAAGCCCTCACGGGTGTGTACGGCGCCGAATGGAACCAGGCCGAGGATGCCGCCGAGGCCAACCTGGCCCTCGTCGTGGCGGAGTTGGACCGACGGTGGGGCGCGCACCGCAAGGTCTCCATGCGGGTGCCGCTGTTCCGGGACCAGGCCGGTGAACCCATGCCGGCGCTGTTCCAGTCGCTCTGCGACCTGGACTGCTACGGCGACCTGGCGGTCTGGGGGCCGACGGCGGCCGACGGCCGGTGGATCGCCGTCTCGGTCAACCAGTGTGACGGCGACGCCCCGATGATCATGACGGCGGTTGTCAGCCAACCACCGATCATCGAGCTGTCGGACTGACCCGTCCGGCGCCGATGGCGTGTGCGGCCGTCATCGACGTCGCCACGGCTCCTATGGTTCATGCATGTCGATCACAGACCATGCGCTGGCCATTGAGGCGGCGGAAGCTGGAGCCACAGTTGTCCGCTCACGGTACGGCTCGGCGCTGACGCGCGTCATGAAGACCGCCGGTGACTTCGCCACCGCCGCCGACGTCGAGGCCGAGCAGGCCATCCTCGACGTTCTGCGCGCGGCGCGTCCGGACGACGCCGTGGTGGCCGAGGAGAGCGGACGCACGGGTACCGGTGACAACGGACGCACCTGGTTGGTCGATCCGCTGTGCGGCACGTTGAACTTTGCCGCGCGGACCATGCTGGCCTCGGTCAACGTCGCCCTGCGCACCGGATCGGACGTCGCCGTGGCGGCGACGGTGGACCCGTTCGCCGATGAGGTGTTCTGGACCGACGGCACCGCCGCGCACGTCCGGGCTGGGGGCACGGACGAGCGACTCGTCCCGTCGGCCGAGTCGACGCTTGTCGACGTCAATCTCGACCCGCCCTTCCCCAACCGGAAGGTCTTCCTGGCCGCCCGCATGCTCGCGGACGAGGGCTTCGTCGAACAGTTCCGCCCCCGGGTGGTCTCCACCAGTCTGGCCGTGGCCTGGGTCGCCGCCGGTCGTCGCGCCGCCTACGTGACGGACCGCCACGACCTGCGGAACAGCGTCCACTTCGCGGCCGGAATCGCGCTCTGCCAGGCGGCCGGCTGCGTGGTCACCGGGCTCGACGGCCAGCCGCTGGACACCGGCGGGGACGGTCTCGTCGTGGCCGCGGACGAGCGGACGCACGCCGCACTGCTGGCGCTCGTCCGGAAACAGGGCTCGTGATCGACTGAGCCTTGACATGAAGTGCGGTTGAGGTTCTAGCGTCCCTAGATGATCACGTCGGGGCCGCCGCGTCCGGACGTACGTCACCCGTGCACTGCCGTCGAAGGGATTCTGATGCACCTGCCCCGACTTCTCCGCCCGCGTACCGTCGCGAGCGCGCACTGCGACCTCCCCTGCGGCGTCTACGACCCGGCGCAGGCCCGCATCGAGGCCGAGTCGATCAAGGCGATCTCCGAGAAGTACCAGGCCAGCGACGACCCGGAGTTTCGTACTCGCTCGCTGCTCATCAAGGAGCAGCGGGCCGAGCTGGTCAAGCACCACCTCTGGGTCCTGTGGACCGACTACTTCAAGCAGCCGCACTTCGAGAAGTACCCCCAGCTGCACGGCCTCTTCAACGAGGCGACCAAGCTGGCGGGTGCCGGCGGCGCGAAGGGCGCCGCGGACCCGGCAGTCGCCGAGCAGCTCCTCGTGAAGATCGAGGAGATCTCGAAGATCTTCTGGGAGACCAAGCAGAGCTGATCAGCCAGTACCGGGTGGCGTCGGCCACCCGGTTCGGCGGACCGCGTTCGGGAGGAACCGCATGGAGTCGCGCACCGACCTCGTCGAAGAGTTGATGAGTCGTTTCCCACACGTGCCCCGCGAGGCGGTCCTCAAGGAGGACCTGCTGCGGGGCGGGCTCGCCTTCGACGACGCGGCACTCACCGACAACGAGCACGGCGACGTCAAGCCGAAGTCGTACTTCATCTTCTCCTTCGATCACCGGACGCTGCCGGAGTTGGGGACGGCCGCACTGCGCCGGCCTCCGGAGGAGATCGTGCTCACCGGCGGCCCGTACGAGCTACGCCGTACCGTCGTGTCGGTCCGCACCAACCCCAGCTCGCCGTACCGCGTCGGCACCGACGGCGACGGTCAACTGCGCCTGTTCCTGGACGGGCGGCCGATCGCCGACGTCGGGCTGCCCCCCATGCCGGCGTACTACCGTCACACCCTCGCCAACGGCAAGTCGGTGATGGAGGTCGCCCCGACGATCCAGTGGGGCTATCTGATCTACCTCACCGCGTTCCGGGTCTGTCAGTACTTCGGCGCCAAGGAGGAGTGCCAGTACTGCGACATCAACCACAACTGGCGGCAGCACAAGCAGGCCGGCCGCCCCTACACCGGGGTCAAGCCCGTCGACGAGATCCTCGAGGCCCTGGAGATCATCAACCGGCACGACACCGACCGCGCGTCGCAGGCGTACACGCTCACCGGTGGCAGCATCACCTCGCAGGTCGGCGGGTTGGCCGAGGCCGACTTCTACGGCCAGTACGCGCAGGCGATCGAGGAGCGGTTCCCCGGACGGTGGATCGGCAAGGTCGTGGCCCAGGCGCTGCCCCGCGCCGACGTGCAGCGGTTCCACGACTACGGGATCCGCATCTACCACCCCAACTACGAGGTGTGGGACAAGCGGTTGTTCGAGCTGTACTGCCCGGGCAAGGAGCGGTACGTCGGTCGGGAGGAGTGGCATCGGCGCATCCTCGACTCGGCCGAGGTGTTCGGCCCGCGCAACGTGATCCCGAACTTCGTGGCGGGTGTCGAGATGGCCGCCCCGCACGGCTTCACGAGCGTCGACGAGGCGATCGACTCCACCGCCGAGGGGCTCGACTACTTCATGTCCCGGGGGATCACGCCCCGGTTCACCACCTGGTGCCCGGAGCCCACCACACCGCTCGGGCGGACGAACCCGCAGGGTGCGCCGCTCGAATACCACGTCCGCCTGCTGGAGGTCTACCGGGCGACAATGGACGCCCACGGGCTGTCCAGCCCACCCGGGTACGGCCCCGCCGGGCCTGGTCGAGCGGTCTTCTCGGTCAGCTCCTTCATGGACACTCTGCCGTCCACTGATTCGTGACCGGCGCGCAGAGGCGGGAGTGGCCTCGTCTGCCGCTCCCGCCCGCGCTCAGTGCTAACTGGCGTACGTCTCGAACTCGCCGACCCGTGGCGTACCGCCGGAGCTGTTGATCTTGAAGTTGATCTTGCTCATCGCGGTCGCGGAGAAGGTGATCGACCCGGCCCCGCTACCGGAGGCCAGGACGGCCCCGTTGTCGTTGTTGATGAGCTGCCAGGACCCGATGGAGCCCTGGGTGCCGGACGGCTCACGGATCACCACCCGGGACACCTGGGTCGCGGAACCCCACTTGATCGAGATCGTGCCGGTCGATCCGGCCGGCGACCAGTAGGTGCTCAGGTCACCGTCGCGCACGTTGCCGTAGCTGGTCCCGCTGGCCTTGCTGGAGCCGTCGGCGCCGGCACCGAGGCTGAGGTTGGTCCCGCCAGAGGGCGGGGGCGTGGTGGGCGGGGGCGTGGTGGGCGGGGGCGTGGTGGGCGGGGGCGTGGTGGGCGGGGGCGTGGTGGGCGGGGGCGTGGTCGGCGGCGGGGTCGTGGGCGGCGGGGTCTGCGGCGAGCAACTGCCGTTCGACACCTTCAGGCCCGTGTTCGCGCCCACCGTCTGACGGACGATGTCCGGCACGCAGCTCGCCCCGTCGAGGCTGTACGGGTACGGGATGCTGACAGTGGTGTTCGAGGTCGGGTTCGGGCCGGCAGGGTAGTTCTCGCTGCCGGCGCTGGACCAGGTCACGTTGTCGAAGACGTTGCCGGCGACCTGCCAGTAGCCCCGCTCGTTGGTGTAGAAGGTGCCCAGGACGTCTTTGGAGTCGCGGAAGTAGTTGTTCTCCACTTTGGCCCTGGCTCCAGCACGGGAGTTGATACCCGACTCGTGCAGGCTCACGTAGTGGTTGTTGTAGATGTGGGCGATGCCGCCCCGCAGCAGCGGCGTCCGGGAGTCGATGTTCTCGTAGAGGTTGTGGTGGTACGTGATGAAGCCGTTCGACGTGTCACTCTCGCTGGACCCGACGAGGCCGCCGCGACCGGAGTTGCGCAGGATGCTGTAGGACAGCGTGACGTACTGGGTGTTGTCCTTCATGTCGAAGAGGCCGTCGTACCCCTCGGACTCCCCGCCCGACGCCTCCAGGGTGACGTGGTCGACCCAGACGTTGCGGACCGTGCTCTCCATGCCGATGGCATCGCCACCGTTCGAGGTGGGTGAGCCCGACTTCTTGACGTTCCGCACTGTCACGTTCTGGATGATGATGTTGCTGGAGTCGCGGATGTGGATGCCGAGCTGGTCGAAGACCGCGCCGCTGCCGACCCCGATGATCGTGACGTTGCTGATCTGCTTGAGCTCGATCACGCCCGCCGCGGTGTTGCAGCTCGACCCCGACACCTTGCTGGTGTTGCCGTGGTTGATGGTCCCGGTGACCTCGATGGTTATCGGGGTGCTGCTGCTGGTCCGGCCGCACAGCGCCGCGTGGATCGCCGTGCCAGTGGTGGCCCGCACCGTCTGGCCGCCCGCACCGCCGGTGGTCCCACCGTTCTGGGTGGCGTAGCCGGTGGCGCTGCCGACCGCCGCCGACGCCTGCGGGGTCGGCAGGACCACCCCGACCGCGATCACCACGGCCGCTGCGGCCAACACTGCCTGACCTCGCAACACGACTGGTCGTCTCATGTCGCCTCACCTTCGCCTTCGTCTTTGTCCAGGCTTCGCCCCGACGGTCATCGCGACCACACCTGCCGACGGACGTCATCAGAAATTGGCGGTAGTAAATCGCGATGATTGCATCGAGGTCGCTCGTGCCCTGGTAGAAGCAGGGATGTGTCGTGCGAGCGGGGTGCCCCTGATGACACCGCCCACCTGACCGTTAAATGAAACATCGATGTAATGCGATCGTAGGAAAGCGGTTTCCCTCAAGGCAATAGCTGACGCTTGCAGGTTTGTTGCAGTGCTTCCGGGACTGTCGACCAAGCGGGTGAGGCCGTCGGCGGCGCGGGTTTCCGGCTTGCCGCGCGCTCGGTATTGACACCACGGGGCTTGCCATCGATGCTCTGCTAAATCAGTTTAGCGACCGGCTCGCTCCGACCCGGCCCACTTCCGGTCCCGGGCGCGATCGCTGGCTGAGCGCACCACCTTGGAGAAAGGACCCGCATGAGACTGCGAAAAGGACTGATCCCGCTCGCCGCCACCCTCGTCCTGGCCGGCGCCTCCGGCACGGCCTACGGCAGCGCGAGCGGCAGCCGGGGCACCGCCGACGGAATCCGCAGCATCACCCCGATCACCACCGTCTACACGTACGGCCAGAAGGTCTCGGCGGTGGCGATCGAGTACGGGGCCACTGTCAACCCCCGCACCCTCGACACCACCACGTTCTCGGTGACCGACACCGTCTACAACTTCCGCTTCAACCCCATCGAGGACCTGCCGAAGCTCGCCGACCGGACCATCACCCACACCTACACCAACGGGGCGCCGGGCACCCGTGCCGACCGCCACTCGGCGCCAGGCAGGTACGTCATCGTCGAACTCGACCCCGCCGACACCGGCGGCTCGACAGTCATCGTCTCCAAGTGCCCGACCTTCCTCTGCACCGTGAAGGTCAATCCCGAGCTGCCGACCCGGGTCGTGCAACGCAAGGACGTGCACGGCCAGCCCGGCCGCGGGGCCGGCAAGGGGCCGGTGCTCGCCCGGGCCACCCCGCGCGAGTCCCGACCGGTCACCGAGAAGCCGGTCAACCAACTTGTCGACGAGTTCACCTACGGCTCGTTCCTGAGTGGCGGAATGGTGCTGCCGTACCACTACCACCTGCCGAAGAACTACCAGCCGGGCCGAAAGTACCCATTGATGGTCGTCCTGCCCGGTCACGGGATGGGCTGGGACGGCGACAACCTCGGTGTCCAACTCGCCGCCGACATCCCGGCGACCGCGTGGCTGCAACCCCGTTGGACCGGCACCTCCGAGGACGTCATCGTCCTGGCACCCCAGCACCAGCGGGTCGGTGGGGTCGCCGAGGCGGACCTGCTGGTCAAGCTGCTCGGCCAGTTCGTCGGCCAGTTCGCCGTGGACACCGATCGGGTGTACGCGACCACCGTGTCGTACGGCGCCCAGCTGCTCTGGGAGGCGTTCGCCAAGCGTCCGGACCTGTTCGCCGGCGGGCTGGTGACAGGTGGCTTCCCGGTCAACGCCACCCAGGCGACCGCCATCGCGGCGGCCGAGGTGCCGGTGTGGATCACGCACGGCGAGCACGACCACCTGCTCAACGTCTCGGGCGCGCGCAACTCCACGGCCGTGCTGCGGCAGGCGTACACCGCCCGGGGTAAGACGCCCGAGCAGGCCGCCGACCTGGTGCGCTACACCGAGTACGCCGATGCCGCGTTCTCGTTGCCGGACTACCACGCGGCCTTCGGACCGACCTACGAGGACGCCACCATCCTGCGCTGGCTGCTCCGCCAGTCCAAGCCCTGAGGCCGGCGGCCGGGCGACGCCTCGCCGCGACCCGTCGGTGCGATGTCTTCGCGCCGACGGGTTACCGGCGGGCGTCGTCCGTGTCGGGCTCGGCGTCGGCGGGCGCGCCGCCGACGAGCACGGACTCCTGACCCTCCTGGCGGCCCTCCTGCCTCGCGCGGGCCAACAGACCGGCCAGCCGACGTCGCCGGTGCCGGGCCGCCGCCCGCAGTCCCAGGAGCAGGACGGTGAGCAGAACCAGCAGGGCGAGCTGTGCCCACGGTACGACCCAGGTGGTGACGGTGGCGGAGGCCGTTCGGAGGTCGGCCCCGGCCTGGCCGTCGCCGAGCAGCGTCGGCGAGGTGGTGACTGTCGTGCGGAGACGCCCCAGGGCCCAGACGCCGTCGGCCCGGGTCTCCACCTGCCGACCGCCGCCGGGAAGCAACTCCTCGACGGCGCTGGTGGCATCGTGGCTGGTCCGGCCGAGGAGGTCGGACATCGCCACGCGACTCGTTCCGCCGACCCAGACGTTGCCGTCGTTCTCGACGGTGTAGCGGACCCGCACCGTGCCGCCGGCGAAGGGGTTCCACGACGGTGCGTACGTCACGTCGAGGCCCCGGACGGCCAGGGCCGCCTGCGCGGAGCCGTTGACCCGCAGCATGACCCGGAACCCGACGCGGCTCTCGACGTTGACTGTGCCTCCGGTGCTGGTGACGGTCGCGGCGATGCCGGCCGGGTGGTCGCCCGGCGTGGCGTCAGCGGGCACCGTGATCGTGAACGGCACGACCGTCGTCTCGTTGGGGCCGACGGTGACCTTCTCCTGTACGTCGATCCAGGTGCCGCCGTCGACCGAGGGCCGGTCGGACGACAGCATGTTGAAGCGTCCGTTGTCGGTGAGGTAGCCGTCGGCGGCCTTCAGGGAGAAGGCGACAGCGGTGCGGCTGAAGTTCCGTACCGCCAGGTGCTCGGTCACGGCCTGCCCCGGGTCGAGGCTGGCGTTGATCCACCGGCGTTGGTCCGGGCCACTCGCGGTGGCCGGCTGGACCGTCCAGGTCAGGGCCTTCGGGTCCGGTTCCGCCGCTGCCGCGGTCGGCGCGGCCGCAACCGCGAGGGACGCGACGGCGAGGACGACGAGCGCTCGGCGCAACGGGGTGACGGTCATGAGGCGGCCCTTCGGCACGGGGCTGGGCGGGGGCCCGATCCGGGCCCCCGCCCAGGCCACTACTCGAACAGTGAGAGCGTGAGCGTGGAGCTGTACTCGCCGGCGGCGACCTCCGCGGGGGTCCGCAGATACAGGTCGGCGTTCACCGAGTACGAGTCACTGACGACGGCCTCGGAGTCGAAGGCCGAAACCAGCAGCTCCTGGTCGACGAGGCCGACATTGTTGCCCGGCTGGGTCGGCTCGTCGAGGCTGGTCACCACCTCCTCGCCCTCGGTGACCAGGCCGGTCTCGCCGCCGTCGAGCAGACGCGGCTTCCAGCCGAAGTGGTCGGCGGTGATCGGCGCCTGGCCGGCGGTGCCCGCGAAGTCGGTCGCGCTGCCGAGCACCGCCCAGCTGGCACCGTCGGGCACCTCGTCGGCGACGCGCGTGTCGGTGACCGTCACCGTCGGCAGGGTGCCGACGAACTGGCGAACCAGCAGGGTCGAGCCGTCCTCGGACAGCGCGACCGCGTCGCCGGCGATCGACAGGGCGAGTACGCCCGGTTCCCTGATCTCGTCGATGTCGACGGTGACCCGCACGCTGGCGTCGTCACCGGGCTCGGCCAGTGCGGGCGACGGCAGCACCGCCGCCCCGGTCAGCACGGCGCCGACGGCGTAGGCCGCGAGCATCTGCCGCCGCTTGTACGTGTTCATCTGATCTCCGTTCTCCGCCATGAGGGGTTATCCGCCGCAGGTGCCGGCGGGGTGTTGCACGGTGCGGACGGTCGTCACGTCCTGGCCGCCGATCGCCCCGGTCACCCGGACCGTCGCCGAACCCGCCGGCACCGACACCGCGCGGGTGTTGAACGACTGGTAGGCGCTCGCGCCCGGGGCGACGGCCGCGAACGACCGCTCGCCGTACGGCGTCTCGACTGTGATGCCGACCGGCGCGTCATGGTCGTTGCGCGCCTGCACCGCCACGTACGCCTTGCCGCCCACGCACCGCGTCGACGCCGTGGCCGTGACGGGCAGGTCGAGGGTGGCCGCCTGGAAGGCCCAGTTGTCGATCTCGACGAGGTCGACGCCGGCCGGGCCGGTGTAGGTGAAGTAGACGTCGTGCACGCCGCTGACGCCCTCCAGCTCGGCGGTCACCTCGGCCCACTGTCCCACCGGCGTGTCCACCGCGACAGTGCCGAGGACGGGGCCGGTGGCGTTGTCCAGCCGCACCTGGACCTGACCGCCGGTGGTCAGCGCACGCACCCGCGCCGTCAGGCTCTGCGCGCCGCTGTCTCCGAAGTTCACCGAGGACAGCGCCGTCCAGTCGCCGTTGTCGATGTCACGGACCGCCAGGTTCGGCGCCGCGCCACCGAACTGGGCGGAGCTGCCGTCGACAGTCGTGGTCGCGACGCCCTTGCTCCAGCCGAAGGTCTCGGCCTCGAAGACGCGGTACGGGTCGAAGTCCCGGACCTGCTCCACACCTGCGTAGGTGCCGACGACCTGCTGGATCGTGCCGTCCGGGTTGAAGGTCAGCTCCTGGATGTGCGGGCTGCGGTACCCCTGGGTGGTGTTGCCGTTGATGCGCTTGTTGAGCGTCGGGGCGTGGTAGGTGAAGTAGTACCTGCCACCGAACTCGAACACCGACTGATGGTTGTTACCGCCGGTGCCGGCCCCGAAGAACTGCGACTGGTTCGGGAAGAGCACACCGGCGTAGGTCTCCTTCGGCCACGACATCGGACCGTCGGAGATCATGTAGCCGATCTGGCCACCCCCGGGGTAACCGGGAAGGGGCTGCTGACTGCCACCGAAGTCGTTCCCGCCGAAGTGCGACGAGTACGAGAAGTAGTACCTGCCCAGGCGCTTGAAGACGTGGCCCGCCTCGAAGGCGACCGGGGCGTCGACCACGGCTGCCGTTCCTTCGGTCGAGACCATGTCGTCGCCGAGTTCGATCGACCGGATGTTCTTCGGGTTGTTGAAGCGCTCGGCCGGCGGCATGCTCGTCGACGCGGGACCACCACCGAAGTAGAGGTACGGCTGGCCGTCGTCGTCGACGAACGGTGCCGGGTCGAACTTCCACGCGACGGCCTCGGCACCGGGCGTACGGCCGTCGATGAGCGTGCTCGTGCGTTCGCTGGTCCACGGGCCGAGCGGCGACGCGCCCGTGATCACGTTGCTGGAGCCGCCGCCGTTGGCGTAGTAGAGGAAGAACTTCTCCACACCGTTCACCACCTTCTTGGTGATGCCCGGAGCCCACGAGTTGGCGGTGAACGGAGCCACCCCGTTCGGGCCGGCGACCTGGATCTCACCGTGGTCGGTCCAGTTCACCAGGTCCGCCGAGGAGATCACCGTGATCTGGTTGATGTCGCCGTAGTTGATCCCCGGCGAGACACCAGTGCTCGGGTTCGGGGCGTAGCCCTGGGTGTCGTTGGTCATGTACATGTAGACCCGACCGTCGTGCACGAGGCCGAAGCCGTCAGCCCCGAACTTGTGCCCGATCAACGGGTTGTGCTCCCCGGGCAGCTTGCCGACGACCTCGATGGTCTTCGACGCCGGCGCGGGCGGCGCGGCGCCGATCACCGACACGTCGTCGAGCTTGAAGTCCATCAGGTGCAGAGCCGGGTCCGTGGACGGCGTGCTCGTCCAGGGCGTCTCGAAGAACAGGCGTGCCGTCGACACGCTCTGCGTCGTCGGGATCGTGAACGTCCCGTTGAACTGCGCCCACTGGCCCTTCGTCGCCGTCACGCTGACGAGGTTGGTGTAGGTGCCGCCGCCGTAGTGCATGGTGGCGAAGAACTGCTTGGTGGCCGGGCCGCTCTCGTTCTCGTACTTGATGCGGGCGGTGAGGGTGTAGGCCTGGCCGGCCTGCACCTTGCCGCTGAGGTCCTGCATCGGCCCGGATCCGGTGGTCGTCCGGCTGGTGACGAGCGCCGCGTTCGCGCCGGCGTAGGCGTCCGACGTGGCCGACAACTGGGCGCTGTCGGTGGCGTTCCCGTTGTTGACGAACCAGTTGGCCAGGCCGCCCTCGAACCCGCCGTTGACGACGAGGTTCGTGTCGGCGGCCTGGACCGGAGCAGCCGGGGCGATGAACCCCGTGGCCAGCATCAGGCCGACTGTCGCGAGCGCTGCGACCCGTCCTCGGGTCGCCCGTCGCATTCGTTGTTCCACGAGACATCCTCCTGCATCTCTGACGTGCGGTCATCGGTGTACGGGGGATCGGTGGGTGTGCTTCCGTGGGTGGTCCGGACATCAGGGGTCGACTGCCACCACCGGTCCGACCGCGGCGGGCGGCGCGGGACAGATCCGCAGTTCCGCGCCGCCCGGCTGGTCGCCGGTGGTGCCGGTCGGTGAGCCGTGGGCTCGTGGTGGGTTATCCGCCGCAGGCGGTGGCGGGGTGCTGCGCGGAGTGGGAGGTGGTCACGTCCCGGCCGGCGACCGCCCCGGTGACTCGGACCGTCGCCGAGCCGGCCGCCACCGACGCCGCACGCGTGTTGAACGACTGGTAGACATTCGCTCCCGGCGCGACGGCCGTGAACGAGCAGTTCCCGTACGGGGTCTCCACGGTGATCGCGACCGGCTCGGTCGAGTCGTTGCGCGCCTGCACCGCCACGTACGCTCTGCCGCCGAGGCAGCGCACCTGGGCGGTGGTCGTCGCGGGCAGTGCCGCCAGCACCCCGAGTCGGGCCAGTTGGTAGCTGAGGGCCCGTTCGGGCGCGTCGATCTGGTTCTGGGTGCCGAACTGGCCGGCCCGCGCCGAGGTCGCCGCCGCGAGCGCGGACTGCGTCGTGGCCCAGGCGTCGGCCGGGTAGTGGCGCGGGTCGAGTGTCTGCGCGTGGGCGATGGCCGCGTCGAGAGCTGTGGTGTCCAGCGGCCGGGCCTGCGCGGTCAGCACGTCGCTGAGCAGGTAGCTGTCGAAGTCGACGTGCCCACCGGTCTCCTGGGTCGCGTAGTTGAACAGGCCCACCCGGTGACCCATGAAGTGTGCGAGGCTGCCGTCGAGCGCCTGCGGGCCGACGCGGTTGCCCAGCCGGGTCCACTGGATCCCGTCCAGGCTGTAGTAGAACGTCGTCCACAGTTGGCCGACCGGCGAGGAGAAGTCGAGGTCGGCCTTCACGTGCACCTCGGTCGCGTCGCCGAGCGGCACCGTGGTGCCGGACACGAAGTTCTCCAGCGTCGACTGGTCGAGGTCGACCGCGAACGGCTGCGACCGGTTCACGACGCCGAGGGTGTTGACGCCGCCGACGCGCTTGACCGCCACGTACGAGAATCCGCGGTTGTAGGCAGCCAGGCCCGCAACGTCGCCGTTCTTCATCCCGGAGATGTCCATCCGGGTCTGGACCGACTGCCGTGGCCCGAACGTCCGCTGCGAGAGCGTGTTGCGGGCCTCCTCGAACCAGGCCAGCTCGGCCCGGTTGGACAGCTTCGTGTAGACGTACTGGCCGGTGACGACCTTGCCGGTCGTCAACCGCAGCCAGCCGTCGCGGTCGGTGAGAGACCAGTACCTGTTGTCCGGCGCGTGGTTCCACTCCCACGCCAGGTCCAGCCGCGACCCGTTGGGGGCGATCTCCGCCGGGTCGATCGGCCCGGGGACCGTCCACTGCTCGTCCTGGTACGCCCTGTGCGGCGCGTCGTTGGCGAAGTCGTCCGAGGCGACGATGCTCTTCTGCCGCTCGAACAGCTCCTCGGCCGGGGTGAGCCGGATCGGCTTGTCGAACAGGCCGTTGACCGGCACGACCCCGTTGGTGCCGAAGGTCGGCCACCCGTCCTGCCAGGTGGCGGGGATGAGCGCCGGGATCCGACCGATCGGGAACGTGTCCCGGAAGAACATGCCGTGCCAGTCGGTCACGCCGCCGGCACGGCTGATCGGCACCAGGCTGCCCTGCGCGAAGCCGTTGGAGTTGAGTACTCCGCGCGCCTCGTAGGTGTTGACTCCACCGGTCGAGGTGTAGCGCCCGAGCAGGTCCTTCGACCGGAACATCACGACCTGGCGGCCCTGCCCGGACGGCCAGGTGATAATGACGGCGTAGTACCAGCCGTCGATGTGGTAGACCTGCGCGCCCTCGAACAGACCGCCGATGAACGGCTGCCCGGCGTAGTTGTTAGCGGTGAAGATGTTCGGGTAGTCCTGCGCGATGGCTGTCAGGTCGGCGTTGAGGCGTACGGCGCTGGTGCCGCCGGAGCCGTAGAAGATGTACGGCGTGCCGTCGACGTCGAAGAAGAGCGACGGGTCGTGCAGGCCACGGCCGAGGGCGGTGCGCTGCCACGGACCGTTCTCGACGTCGTCGGTGCGGTAGAGGTACGCCCCGCTGAGGTTGTTGGTGTTGAACACGGCGTAGAACGTGCCGTCGTGGTAGCGCAGCGACGAGGCCCACTGGCCCTGCCCGTACGAGTTCTGGCCGTTGCGCAGCGAGAAGGAGTCGCCGATGCTCGCCCGGTCGAAGACGTAGTTGACGATCTCCCAGTTGACGAGGTCGTACGACTTCATGATCGGGGCGCCCGGGCTCAGGTGCATCGTCGTGCTGATCATGTAGTAGATGTCGCGGCCCTCGTCGTTCTCGGCGGCCGGCACGCGCTCAACGCTGATGTCCGGCACGTCGGCGTTGAGCAGTGGCACCGAGTAGGTGCCGGCGCCGGTGTCGGTCGAGGTGTACGACGATCGGGGCGACCATCCGTCGGCGTCGTGCGCCGCGGCGGGGGTGGCGGCCAGCCCCGCACCGACGAGAACGGCGACCGATGCGAACGCACACAGTGGACGGAGTCGACCCCGGAACACTGTGGACGCTATTCGGGCCAGTGTGTTCGCCGTGAGGCGAGCAGCGGCGTTCAGGCTGTTCACAGCGGAGCTGCGGAAGGATTTCAGGACACGCGAGCGGACCGGCACGACCAAGGCGAGCTCCAAACGCGAGAGCGGCGTGAAGGCCATCGTGTTATCGCTAACAACGCCTGTCAAGACTATCGATGAAACGTGCCCGAAGTATCCCCGTAACACCAAGACCGACCACAATGGACGGTCCCATCCCAGGCCCAACCCCGGTGATCATGAAGTTATCGCCATCGATCACGGCGTGTCAGGGCAATAACTTCATGATCACCGGGTCTGGACTGGCGGCGTCAGTCGTGCAGGCAGGAGCGGAGGGCGGCGGTCAGGCTGTTGGCGCGCTCGTCGCCCATCCCGCGCATCTGGTTGACCACGTAGCCGAACCCCACCTGGTGCTCGGCGTCGGCGAAGGCCAGGTTGCCGCCCGCGCCGTCGTGGCCGAAGCTGCGCTCACCCAGCAGGGGCCGGGCCGGTGGCGAGTGCAGCAGGAAGCCGGTGCCCCAGCGCTGCCCGGTGTCCGGCGGGCCATGTCGCTGCTGACCCTGCGAGCGGACGACTACCGCGTCGTCCACCGACGCGGCCGTGAGCAGCGGTCCACCCTGGAGGTCCGAGACGCAGGCGGCGTAGAGGCGCGCGAGGCCGTCGGCGGTGCTCACCGCACCCGCGCCGGGAACACCGGCGGCCCGGATGGCGTCGTCGTTGAAGCTCACCAGACCGTCGGCGTCGGCCGGGAAGGCGAAAGCGCCCCCCATGGTGATGCCCCGTTCGGCGACCGGGTCCTCGAACGGGTCCGGGTCCGGCGGTGGCGCCAGGCCCCAGGCCACGGTGTCGCTCTCGGTGGCCGGAAGCCCCAGCCAGGTGTGCAGGCCGAGCGGGCCCGCGACGGTGTCGGCGAAGAACGCGCCGGGCAGTTGGCCGGTGACGCGGTGGATCACCTCGCCGACCAGCCAGCCGTAGGTCATCGAGTGGTAGCCGTGCGCGGTGCCCGGCTCCCACAACGGGGCCTGCGCCTCGAGCGCCTTGATGACCGGCTCCCACGCCAGCACCTCGTCGAGGGTCAGGGGCCGGTCCACCGCCGGCAGGCCGGCCTGGTGCGTGAACAGCCAGCGCACCGGGATGTTCGCCTTGCCGTGCTGCCCGAACTCCGGCCAGTAGCGCGTCACGGGGGCGTCGAGGTCGAGCCGGCCCTGTTGGGCCAGCAGGTAGGCGCAGATCGCCAGGATTCCCTTGGTGCAGGAGAAGACGACGACAGGTGTGTGCGCGTCCCAGGGCCGCCCGGTACGGGTGTCGGCCACCCCGCCGTACAGGTCGACGACCTTGCGGCCCCGTACGTAGACGGTGACCGCCGCGCCGATCTCTCCCCGGGCTGTGAAGTTGTCGCGGAAGACGTCGGCGACGCGGCCGTAGCGATCGTCGACGTCGCCGTGGATCTGCGGCTGTGTGACCACTGCCTACCCCTTCACTGACCCTTGGATCAGGGCCTTGATGAACTGTCGCTGGAAGATCAGGAACACGATGAGGGTCGGGGTGAGGATCAGCAGCGACCCGGCGCAGAGCAGCACCAGGTCGGTGCCCCACTGACCCTGGAACGCGCCGAGCGCACCGGCCATCGTGCGTTTGGTGGCGTCGTCGACGAGGACGATGGCGAGCAGGAACTGGTTCCAGGTCCAGAGGAACATCAGGATCGTCAACGAGGCGATCGCCGGTCGGGCCAGCGGCACCTGGACCCGCCAGAACAACTGCCACGTGCTGCTGCCGTCCACCCGGGCCGCCTCGGACAACTCGACGGGCACGTTGGTGAAGTGCGCGCGCATCCAGAACACCGCGAACGGCATGTACAGGCCGATCAGCGGCAGGATGATCGCCCAACGCGTGTTGAGCAGGCCGAGATCCTGCATCTGGTAGTAGAGCGGCGTGACCACGGCCTCGAAGGGCAGGGTCAGACCCAGCAGGAAGAGGCCGAAGACGAATCGGGCACCCGGCACCCGTAGCTGACCGAGCCCGAAGCCGGCCATGGTCGCGATGAGCACCGACACCGGCACGACACCGGCCACGATGAGCAGGCTGGAGCGGAGCAGGGCACCCATGTTCGCGGCGGTGAAGGCGTCGGCGAAGTTCCCCCACTGCGGGTCGGACGGCCACTCCAGGCCATCCGGCACGGTGCCCCGCGGCTGCAGCGCCGCCGACAGCATGCTCACGAACGGCAGCAGGGTGACGACGATCAGGGCGATCAGGAAGACGCGGCCGGTCACCTGTTCGCGTCGGCTCAGATTCACGGCTTCTCCCCTCGGCTCAGACGCTGGATCGGCAGCACACACGCCAGCACCAGCAGCATGAGCACGACAGCGAGCGCCGAGGCGAGCCCCACCTGCCGCTGCGAGAAGGCCAGCCGGTAGATCTCCAGGCCCGGCACTGTGGTCTGGAGGCCGGGGCCGCCGCTGGTGGAGATGTAGACGATGTCGAAGCTCGCCAGCGCCGCGATGATGGTCACGGTGAGGCAGACGCCGATCTCCTGGCGCAGGCTGGGCAGGGTCACGGCGAGGAACTCGCGGATCGGACCGGCCCCGTCCAGGCGGGCGGCCTCGTACAGCGCCGGATCGATCTTGCTCATGCCGGTGACCAGCAGAATCGTGCAGAGACCGAGCAGGACCCAGGCGCCGATGACGCCGACGGCAGGCAGCGCCGTGTCGAAGTCGCCGAGCCAGGCGCGGGCGAGGCCACCCAGCCCGACCGCGCGCAGCACCTGGTTGACCAGACCGTTCGACGAGAGCAGCCAGCTCCACGCGATGCCCGCCGCCACCAGGGGGATGACCTGCGGCAGGAACAGGATGGTCCGCACGACGGTGCCGAACGCGCCGGTGGTGATCCGGCGAACCATGCTCGCCACCAACAGCCCTAGCGCGACCGGGATGAAGCTGAAGAAGACGATCAGGACTACCGCGTTGCCGATGATCTTCAGCAGGTCGCTGTCGGTGAAAACGGTGAGGTAGTTGTCCAGGCCCACCCAGCGGGCCACCCCGATCCCGTTCCAGTCATAGAGCGAGTACTGAAGCGTCAGAACGAGCGGGCGCAGGACGAACACCGCGTACATCACCAGGGCGGGCAGGACGTACAACCAGCCGGTCCCGGCCGCGCGGGCCCACCGAGAACGGTGGGCCCGCGTGGGGGTCGGACGGGCGCGACGATCGCCGCGCCCGGTTGGTGCGCTGCCGAGGGCAGACGTCATCGGGACAGTTCCTTCTGGTACTCGGCCTGGACCGCCTTCACGTACCCCTCGGGCGTCTGCTGGCCGGCGATCAGCTTCTGCATCTCCGGCGTGATCGCGGCGGCGAAAATGCCGCCTGTCGCATTCGCGGTGAAGTCCACCGCGCCGTTCTCCGCACCGAGCTGCTGCGACGCTTTCAGGGTCTCGGCCAGCACGGTGTTCGGGGCGACGCTCGGCACCGGCAGGTCGCTCGGGCCGCCGGGGCTGGAGCCACCGACAGTCACCGAGATCTCGCGGGCCTTGGCGTTGGTGTGGACCCAGTTCAGGAAGTACGCGGCGGCGTCCGGGTTCTTGGCCTTGGCCGAGACGCCGAAGGTGTTGGGGGCGGACATCGCCACGTGCTTTCCGCCGGGAGACTCGGTGGGGAAGAGGAAGAAGCCCACGTTGCCGGGCATCGACTTCTCGAGGTTGGCCGACTCCCAGTCGCCGTTGAACATGAACAGGCCGTTGCCCTTCTGGAACTCCCCCACCATGCCCGCGTAGTCCAGGGCGTTGGCGTCCTTCGTGAAGTAGCCGGCCTGCGCCCACTTCTGGATGGTCTGGGTGGCCTTCAGGGCGGCCGGGGTGTCGAAGGTGGCCCCCGGCTTCTGGAAGATCCAGTCGGCGACCTGGGTCGGGTCGCCGAACTGGTTCTGCAGCGCCTGGTGCGGGAAGTTGATGCCCGCGGTGTTCTTGTTGAACTGCATGATCGGCTGGACCCCGCCGGTCTTCGCCTTGGCCAGCAGTTCCTCGAACTCGGCGACAGTGGCCGGCGGCTGGGTCATGCCGACCTGACCGGCCAGCTTCTTGTTGTAGAAGACGCCGGTGACGCTGTAGCCGAGCCCCATCCCGTACAGCGAGCCGATGCCCCGGGTGTTCTCGCCGACGCGCAGCTGCATGAGCTGCGAGGCGGGGAACTTGTCCCAGCCGTACGCGGTGAAGTACGGGTCGAGGTTCTTGAGCAGGTCGTCCTTGACCAGGTCGACCATGGTGGGGAGCCGGATGATGTCGGGTGAGTTGTCCGAGGCCATCACCCGGGGCGCGTTCTCCACGATCACCGTGAACTGGTCCTCGCGGATGTTGAACTTGACGTTCGAGTGCTGCTTGGAGAACTCGTCGGCCAACGCCTTGGCCAGCGGGAAGCCGGTCTCCGCGTACATCTCCAGGGTGATCGGCTCGGTGCCCAGCTCCGTCTTGACGGCGGCATCGGACTTCTGGGTCGACGACCGGTCCTCCCCCGGCGCGCTGCACGCCGTCGCGGTCATCCCGACCGCCAGCAGCGACGCGAGGAGCACAGTTCTCCGTCGCGGAAACTTTGTCAGCAATTCTGCCATTTCATGACTCCTTGACATCTCCACGCGTACGCCGTGACCAGTCGCCCGAGCGCAGCACCGGCGTACGGTCAGCGAAAAGAACCATCGAAGGCACCTCTGGATGCACCAGAAGTGGTCGCTAAACTGATTTAGCAGAGCATGCGCGCGGCACGGGAAGCTGTCAAGGACAACTTGGCAACGGTGCGGAAACGTCGGGTTCACACCACGCCGACGTGACCGGCGCTGGATCCCGGACGGCGACGCATCATGATGGGCAGGAGCGGCGCGCCTGTGGCACCGCGCCTGATTCGGAGGACTGATGGGCCGCAACAGAGCAACACTCGCCGACGTCGCGCGCCGAGCCGGGCTGTCCAAGACCGCCGCGTCGATGGTGCTCAACGGCAGGGAGGGCACCCGCCTCTCGGCCGAGGCGCACCAGCGGGTGTTCGCCGCCGCCGAGGAACTCGGCTACCGGCCCAACCTCGCCGCGCGCAGCCTGCGCACCCGGAAGACGGCCACCATCGCGTTCGTCTCCGACATCGTGGCCACCACCCGGTTCGCCGGCGACCTCATCCGCGGCGCCCTCGACGCGGCCCGCGAACGGGACCACGTCCTGCTCATCACCGAGACGCAGGGCGACGCCACCTTCGAGCAGTACGCCATCGAGGCCGTCCTGGACCGGCAGGTCGACGGGGTGATCTACGCGGCGATGGCGACCCGGCGGCTGACGGTGCCACCGGCCATCCTCGGCGGCCCGGTGGTGCTGCTCAACGCCACGAGCCCCGACGGTCTGCCCAGCGTTGTCCCCGACGACGAGGGGGCCGGCCGCTCCGTCGCCACCGCCCTGCTGGAGCTGGGCCACCGCGACGCGATCGCGCTGATCGGCCGCAACCGACTCAAGGAGGACGACCCGGAGGTCTCGCTCGCCGCCCGCGCCCGCCTGCACGGCATCCGGCAGGCGCTGGACGAGGCGGACGTCAACCTCCTGGCCGAGTGTTTCTGCACCGAGTGGTTGCCCGAGCACGGTTACGCCGCCATGCGCAGCCTGCTGAGCAAGCCGAAGCGACCCAGCGCGATCATCTGCATGAACGACCGGCTGGCCTTCGGCGCGTACCAGGCACTCGGCGAGGCCGGGCTGACCGTCCCGGAGGACATCTCGGTCATCTCGTTCGACGACGACCCGATCGCCGCCTGGTTGCGCCCCAGCCTGGCCACCACGGCGCTGCCGCACGAGCAGATGGGACGACGCGCTGTCGAGCTGCTCCTGGACGGGGGCGCCGCCGAGCCCTCGCTCGTTCCGATGCCGCTGCGCCGACGCCGGTCCCTCGCACCTCCGGCGGGCTGACCGCCGGCCCTCCGACCCGTACCGTCGGACTGGCCTTCGCCGACGCTAAAACGGTTTAGTGCTAGGTTTCCGACCATGCTTCGCTTACCCGACCACTGGGTGTGGGACAGCTGGTACGCGCGGGACGACAACGGCCTCTGGCACGTGTTCTTCCTGCGCGCGTCCCGTGCCCTGCACGACCCGCACCGCCGCCACCGCCGGGCCAGCATCGGCCACGCCGTCTCGGCGGACCTGCGTTCGTGGCGCCTGCTCGCCGACGCCGTGGTCCCCGCCGACGCGCCCCGCTGGGACGACCTGGCGACCTGGACGGGCTGCACGGTCCGCGGGCCGGACGGACGGTGGTACCTGTTCTACACAGGGGTCGGTCGCGCCGAGGACGGGCTCGTCCAACGCATCGGACTGGCGGTCTCCGACGACCTGACGACCTGGCACCGGCACGGCACCGAGCCGGTCGTCCAGGCCGACCCCACCTGGTACGAGCTGCTGGACAAGGACCTCTGGTACGAGCAGGCGTGGCGTGACCCCTGGGTGTTCCCCGACCCGGACGGCGAGGGTTGGCACATGCTCATCACCGCCCGTGCGAACACCGGGCCGGCGAACACCCGTGGCGTCGTCGGCCACGCCACCTCCACCGACCTCGTCACCTGGACCGTCGCGCCACCGCTGTCGACGCCTGCCGGCTTCGGTCACCTCGAGGTGCCGCAGGTCGCGGTCCTCGACGGGCAGCCGCTGCTGCTGTTCTCCACCGATGCCACCGGCAGCGCTCGGCGCGACGACCACCGGATCTGGGTGGCGACCGGCGAGACCACCCTCGGGCCGTGGGACGTCGCGTCCGCCCAGCCGTTCGCGCACCCGCACCTGTACGCGCCACGGCTGGTCCCCGGACCCGCCGACGACTGGTCGCTCATCGGTTTCCTCGACCACGTCGACGACACGTTCGTCGGGGAACTCACCGATCCCATCCCGGTCCGCTACCAGCACTCGACCGGGCTGATCGTGGACCCGGCGCGGACGACCGACCAGCGGTGACCACGGTCCGGGCTGGGGCGGTGACACCCCAGCCCGGACCGTGGACGGCGCTACCTCAGCTCCGCAGCTGCCACTGCTGGTTGGTGCCACCGGTGCAGGACCAGAGGATCAACTTCGTGCCGTTCGCCGTCGCGGCGCCGTTGGCGTCCAGGCAGAGACCCGACTGCGCTCCCGTGATCGTGCCGTTGGCGTTGATGTTCCACTGCTGGTTGGACTGACCGTTGCAGTCCCAGATCACCACAGTGGTGCCGTTGGTGGTGCCCTGGCCCGAGGCGTCCAGGCACTTGGTGCCGTACACCATGAGCTGCCGGCTGGCGGTGGAGGTCCACCGCTGGTTCGCGGCGCCGCTGATGCAGTCCCAGATCTGGGCCTGCGTGCCGTTGGTAGTGCTGGAGTTGCCGATCTCGGCGCACCGGCCCGACTGGACGCCCACGATCTGCACGTTCTGCGGGTTGGTGCTGCCGCCGCCCTGCACGCCAGCCGCGTTGATCACCGTCTGCGCGCCCGACGGCCAACTGCCGTTGCTGACCGTGACGTTGCTGTTGACCACGTTGCCGCGGTCGCCGTTCGTCACGTTCGTGCTGTTGTTCGTCGACCAGTTGCTGGTGACGGTGAAGTTGCCCATGTTCTCCGCGTACCAGTAGTTGGCGGTGGCCCAGGTGCCGGTGGAGGAGAACACGTTGTTGCGGGCGGTGTAGTAGCGGGAACCCTCGTCGAAGTAGAGGCCGAACCAGCCGTTGGTCCGCAGGCAGTAGTTCTGGTTGATGGTCCCGCCGGGGTTCGCCGACAGCGTGTAGATGCAGCCGCCGTCGGTCATCTGCTGCATGACGTCGTGCACGTAGTTGCCGATGACCTGGTTGTTGGCCGCGGTGGTCGCCGTCGTGTAGCGCGGCTGGTAGTTGTACAACCCGCGGTTCGCGTAGTGCTGGCTGCCGCCGGCGTCGTTGGCACCCCAGCCGTACCCGACCGACAGACCGGTGTACGGCATGTTGTAGACCTCGTTGTACGAGACCATCGCCGTGTTCACGTAGGTGGTCAGGATCGAGACTACGCCCCGGTACTCCAGGCCAAGGTCGTGCACCCGGTTGTTGCTGATGGTGATGTTGCGGTTGACCATCCGCTGGTCACTGGGGTGGTGGGCGTCGGCGCGTACGCCACCGACCACGATGCCGCCGGCGGAGTTACGGGCGATCTCGGAGCGGGTGACGGTGATGTTGCTGGCGCCCAGGCCGACACCGCTGGCGTGGGCGTTGGCGTCGTTGCCGATGCCGATCGCCGTCTGCCCGAGGTTGACGAACTGGGAGTCGCCGAAGGTGATGGTGTTGGCCGCGGAGACCTGCACGGCGGCGGGCATCTGGTTCCAGTTCGGCCGGGTGGCCTCGAACTGGGGGCAGCCGGCCTGGCAGGAGGTCAGCGCGTCGGACGGACGGGACCAGGTGCCGGTGATGTGTGCGCCGGTCTGCTGGTCGGCGAAGCCGTTGCTGCTGCTCGGGCCGAGCCAGCTGGTGCCGGTGAAGGTGATGCCGCTGAACGAGATGTGATGCGCCGGCGCGTCGAGGGTGCCGCCGACGTTGACCAGGGACTGCAACTGCGGCAGCTCGACGCTGACGGAGCTCATGTTCTGCCCGGCGAGGGGGATGTAGTTGAGCTGGCCGTTGCCCGGGTTGAGATACCACTCCCCCGCCGAGTCCAGGAACTCGTACGCGTTGGTCAGGTAGAAGGGGCCGGCGCGGTGCGGGCTGGAGAGGGTGTCGAACCCGAAGGTGTTGTTGTTCCACGCGGGCTGCTGCATCGTCAGGAAGTTTCCGCTGATGCTCTGCACCGGCGAGTACCTGTCGGTGAACGAGCCGACGCTCTCCACCTCGACCCGGCTCTGGTTGCCGAGGTTGTTGAGGTAGTTGAGCGCGCTGTTGGTGAACCGCATGCCGGACGTCGTGAAGGTGAAGTCGGACCGGTTCACGGCGGTGCGCGCCCGCGTGGCGACGGCCCCGTTGACGTAGAGCTGACGGGAGTCGAGCCCGGCGCCGACGTTGGCACGCCAGATGTTCTTCCCGGAGTCGACGAGCGACCAACCGGTGACCGCCCGGGCGCCGGTGATGGTCGGACGTGCGCCGGAGGCCGCCCGCCAGATCACCTGGTAGCCGTTGTTGCCCGAGTCGGCGGCGGTGAACCGCAGCGGCGACGAGAGCCGGTACACGCCGTTCGCCAACTCCACGACGATGTCACCGGACATCGCGCTGTTGATCGCCCGCACCGCGGTCTGTGCGGCGGTCAGCGAACACGGTTGGCTGGCGGAACAGGCGGTGCCGGTGCCGGAGGGCGACGCGTAGAGGGTGGTGGTGGCCGCGAGGGCCGGGGACGCCGAGGCGGTCACCGCGACCACTGCGGTCACCGCTGTGGTGGCGGCGCCGGCCAGCAGTCGGCGCAGCGACGGAATGGACGAGAACACGGGACGGTGCTCCTGACGTGTGAACGGGGTGGGGGTCGGCGAACGGCCTCGACGAGCGCGGGGGTGGCGGCTCGGGGCGGTTATCCGAGGATCTCCCGGAGGTAGCGCAGGCCGTCCGTGGCGAGACGGTCCTGGGAGGGGGCCAAGGGACGCCAGATCGACGCGGCGGTGGCGATGGTCTCGTTCTCCGCCGTGAATGACTCGATGCAGATCGCGCCCTGGTAGCCGGTGTCCCGCAGAACGGTGAAGAAGCGGGGCCAGTCGAAGTGGTCAGCACCGGGGGCGCCCCGGTCGGTGCCGCTGACCTGCACGTGCTTGATGTGCCGGCCGGCGACGGCGAGGGCCGCGTAGGGGTCGGCCTCTTCGATGTTCATGTGGTAGGTATCGATCATGATGCCGACGTTCGGCGGGAGCCCGTCGATCAGCTCGACGGTCTGCTCGATGGTGTTGACGACGCTCGTCTCGTAGCGGTTCAACGCCTCGACACCGATGCTCACGCCCAACTCGCCGGCCCGCTCGGCCACCGGCGTCAGGGCCCGCCGGAAATCCGCGTAGCAGGCCGCGCGAGCCGTCGGCGACATCCGCCAGGTGCGGCCGACCGAGGCGTACGCGGGACCGCCGACGCATCCAGCGCCGACGGCCGCCGCGCTCGCCACGCAGCCCATGAGGTACGCCACCGTCGACTCGACGACCGCCGGTGCGGCGTCGACGAGTTCCCGCCCCGGCGGGGTGACCGCGCAGACGCCTGCCGCGACGAGGCCGTGCTCCGCCAACAGGTCCCGGGTACGGATCGGGTCCCAGTCGCCGGGCTGCTCGATCGGCAGTTCGACAGCGTCGAAGCCGAACGCGGCGATCCGCGGAATCAGCTCGGCCAGGGCCTTGTCGTCGACCGGCGAGGCCCAGACCCAGGGGTTGACGCCGATGGCGTACATCGGGCTCTACTTCCAGCGCTGCGGGTAACCGGGCAGGTCGGTGCAGCCGCACATCGCGTAGTGCAGCGGCGGCATGCCCGCGTCGAGGTACTGGTCCAGGTTGTCCTGGGTGACCGTCGGCTGCGGCAGCTTCCACGGGTTGGACACCTGCTGGCCGTCGAGGATCCGCAGCGCCGCGATGATCGGCGTACGCCACTGGTAGGTCGGGTAGGTCGGCGCGATCGCGGTGAGCTGCTTGTCCTTCCAGATCTTCAGGAAGTCGAGCTGGTCCTCACCGTTCATCGGCGGAACGGGCTTGCCCGCGTCCTGGAACGCCTCGACCGCCGCGACGGCCACCGCTCCGGCGTCCATCCAGACCCCGTCGATCGTGCCGTACCGCTGGATGTAGTCGTCGACGATCTTCTTGGTCTTGGCCGGATCACCGTCGGTGAACTCGACGCCGACGACGTCGACCTTCGCCTTGTCGAACGCCACCTTCGCCGCCGACCAGCGGGTCTCCAGGACGTCGACACCGGGCAGGATCCGCAGGGCGAGCACCTTGCCGCCGGGCTTCATCTTCTGGCTGACGAACTCGGCCCCGACGTGACCGAACCCGTAGCCGCCGATGGGGTTGATGAACGTCACCGGGCACTTCGTGTTGACCCCACGGTCGAAGACGACGACCGGCAGCCCGGCCTTGCACGCCGCCTCGACGGCCGGGGTGAGCGTGGCGGTGGTGTTCGGCGAGACGATGAGCGCGTCGCAGCCCTTGCCGAGCAGGTCGTTGATGTCCGCGATCTGCTTCTGGTCCTTGCCCTCGGCGTCGACGTGCACGAACTCCTTGATCCGGCTCTTCTGCGCCTCGACCTCCGCCTGCATGGTCTTGAACCCGACCTGCCGCCAGGGGTTGTTCAGGGCCGCGTTCGAGAAGCAGATCTTGTGTGGGCCGTTCTTCTTGAACTTGGCGGTGTCGACCATCGCCGGGTTGAGCACCTGCTCCCACGGCTTGTCGGCCGGGCCCGTCGGTGCCGCGTCGAGCAGCGCCAGCTCGGCGTCGTAGTCGGCCTGCACGAAGAACTTCGACTGCTCTCCGGTGCCGGCCCCGGCGGCCGATGCACTCCCCGACGGGCTCGCTACCGGCTCGTCGGTGGAACAGGCGGCCATGGACAGCAGGGTGACAGCGGCAAGCGCCGCCATGGAACGTCGCACTATGGTTTCCCCTTTATCTCGACGAAGAACGCGTTGCCGAGACCGCCACGGCGAGCAGGATGATCGCGCCCTGGACGGTCGACCTGAGGGCGCCGGAGACGCCGTAGAAATTCATGAGAGCGAACAGCAGTTCGAGGGTCAGCGCGCCGAGCATCGCCCCGACGACCGCGCCACGCCCCCCGCCGAGCGCCACCCCACCGAGGACGACAGCGGTGATCGCACCGAACTCCAGGCCCGCACCGGCCTGGAACGACACACCGCTGTACCCGCCCAGGAGGATCGCCGCCACCGCCGCCGCGAGCCCGCTGAGGATGAAGGCGAAGGTCCGGGTACGCCACACCCGTACGCCGCTCAGCTCGGCGGTGCGCGGGTTGTCGCCGACGGCGACAAGCGTCCGACCGAAGTCGGACCGCATCAGCAGCACGGCCGCCACCGCCAGGACCACGAGGACCACCAGCGCGTACGGCACGCGGCCCAGCACCGGCACGTCCTCGAAGGCCCGCCGGCCGAACCGTCGGAACTCCTCGGAGAGCCCGCCCTTCGGAGCGCCGTCGGACCACAGGTAGACCGCGCCCACGAGGATCAGGAACATGCCGAGGGTGGTGATGAACGACGGCACCCGCAGCCGTGTCGTGATCAGGCCGTTGACCAGCCCGACAAGTGCTCCGAAGGCGAGCAGGAGCAGCACCACCGGCCAGGTACGTGCCGGGTCGCTGTCGATCAGCCGGGCCGCGACGACCACCTGCGCGGTGACCAGGGACCCGACCGAGAGGTCGAACTCACCGGACACGATCACGAAGTACTGACCGGCGGCGAGCAGGATGATCGGCGCCGAACGGCCGAGGAAGGACATCAGCGACGGCGGTGCCAGGAAGTCAGGCTGCCGAATACCGACGAGCACCAACAGCACCGCGAGAATCGCGACGATCGGCAGGACACCACCGGGGCGCACCCGCGGCAGGCGCAGCGGCAGGGAACGGGGCTGGACGGTCTGCATGGCTAGGCCGCCTTTCGCATTGCCCTGCGGGCGTAGACGGCGACCGCGGCGATGATGATGACGCCCCGGATCACCTGCTTGAAGAAGGCGTCGACCTCGAGCTGGTTGAAGATGGCGTCGATGCTGGCGAGCAGCAGCACCCCGCCGACCGTGCCGACGACACCGCCGCGCCCACCGGCGAGGGCGGTTCCGCCGATCACCACCGCGGCGATCGACTCCAGGTCGTAGAGGCCCTCGGTGCCGACGCGCGGGGCGCCCGAACCGAGCCGACTGGCGAGGTAGATGCCGGCGAGCCCCGCGCACATCGAGCACAGGACGTGCGCGGTGACGAGAACCCGGTCGTTGCGGACACCGGAGAGCCGGGCCACCTCCGGATCCCCGCCGACGGCGACCAGGTGGTGGCCGAAGCGGGTCCGCGAGAGCGCGAACCAGGCCGCCGCTGTCACCGCTACCAACAGCAGGAACGACACCGGCACCGGCCCGATGCGCTGGTAGCCGAGCGACTGCACGAGCGAGGGTGCGGTGGTGCCGGCCGGGCCGTCGTAGCCGTTGTCGAGGTAACCCTTGAGCAGCAGCCCGACGCCGAGGGTCGCGATGAACGCGTTGACCCGGAACCTGGTGACGAGGAGGCCGTTGAGCAGCCCGACACCGGCGCTGACGACGAGCACCAGGCCGATCGCCGGCAGCACCGCGCCATCGCTGCCGTTCATCGTCTCGGCCGCGACCAGGGTGCTGAGGCTGATCACGTACGCCACCGAGAGGTCGAGTGACCCGCCCAGGATGACCAGGGTCTGGCCGACCGCGACCAGCCCGAGGCCGGCGGCGACGTGCAGCAGGCTCACGGTGGTGGACTGGTTGAAGAGCTGACCACCGTCGAGCAGAACGACCAGCCAGCCGACCGTCAGGGTCAGTGTCAGGGCCACGAAGACGCCCGGTACGGGACGCCGGGCCGGCAGTAGCGACACAGCGCTCATGCCGCGGCCTGCCGCGTGGTACCGACCGCCAGCGCGACGACCTCCTCCTCGGTCGCGCCGGCGGGCAGCTCGCCCGCGACGTGGCCGTCCCGCATGACGACGATCCGGTCACTCATCCCCAGCAGCTCCGGTAGATCGGACGAGATCATCAGCACGGCCGCGCCATCACGGGCGAGGCGGCGGACGAGGTCGTGGATGGCGGACTTCGCGCCCACGTCGATGCCCCGGGTCGGCTCGTCGAAGAGCAGGATCCGTGGGTTCAGCGCGAGCCATCGGGCCAGCACGACCTTCTGCTGGTTGCCCCCGGACAGAAAGCGGATCTCCTGGTCGTCGCCGGCGGAGCGGACCTCCACGGCGGCCAGCAACTCGCGCACCCGCACGGTCCTTGCCGCACGGCCGGACCGAGCGGCGAAGACGGCCCGGCTGGCGAGCAACGCGTTGTCGAGCACCGACTGCCGGGGGACGATCCCCTCGCCCTTGCGGTCCTCGGTGACGTAGGCGATGCCGGCCCGCATCGCGGTGCGCGGTGAGCGCAGTCGGACCGGCCGATCGTCGAGTGTGACGTCGCCGGTCGTGAACGGCGACACCCCGAAGATCGCACGGGCCAGTGCCGACCGCCCGGAGCCCTGCAGGCCGCCGATGCCGAGCACCTCGCCGGCGCGCAACTGGAGGTTGACGTCCCGCAGCTTGCGGTTTCCCGCGTCGCGAAGGTTGAGTCGCACCGGGCCCCGGTCCTCGGGTGCGGCCCGGTCGGGGTAGTAGCTGGACAGCTCCCGGCCGACCATGTGCCGCACCAACTCGTCGGCGGTGGTGTCCGCGGTGTCCACGGTGGTGACCCGACGGCCGTCCTTGAGAACGGTGATCCGGCCGGACAGGTCGAAGACCTCGGCGAGCCGGTGCGAGACGTACAGCAGCCCGATGCCCCGCTCCTGGAGCCTGCGTACCAGCCCGTAGAGCAACTCGACCTCGTGGTCGGCCAGGGCGGCGGTCGGCTCGTCCATGATGAGCAGCCGCGCGTCCAGGGCGAGCGCCTTGGCGATCTCGACGACCTGCTGCTGCGCGACGCCCAGCTGCCCCACCCGGGCGTCGGCCGGCAACGTGGTCTCACCGATCGAGGCGAGCAGCTGCGCGGTGCGGTCGAGCATCCCCCGACGATCGACGAGCCCCCGACGGACCGGCTCGTGCCCCAGGTAGACGTTCTCCGCGACAGTGCGCTCCGGGAGCAGATTGAACTCCTGGTGGATGATGCCGATGCCGGCCCGCTGCGCGTCGCGCGGACCACGGAACGTGCGCGACGCACCGGCGAACTCGACAGTGCCCCCGTCCGGGGCGTACCCGCCGGAGACGATCTTCATGAGGGTCGACTTGCCGGCGCCGTTCTCACCGACCACGGCGTGCACCTCGCCCGGGGCGACCTCGAGGTCGACACCGTCGAGAACGCGGACCCCGAGGAAGGACTTGCCGATGCCCCGAAGGGTGAGTAGCGGCACCGGCCGTGGGTCTGACATCCCGAAAGCCCTCACAGATAGTAGTTATTGATAGAACTCAATGCCACACTACGGCGACTTTGAAGCGCTGGACATCAAACTTTCGTAGGAACAGCGATGGCTTACGTTCGCGTGTCGAAAACATTCCCTTGACATCGATGAAACATCACACGTATGAAGATAGATGTTTGGATGCGGGTCCGCAATCCTCGATCAAGCCCGACTGCCAGGTCGGGCCGGGATCGACAGGCGGCGCCGCAGCGAGGGAGCCGGGCACGGCCGCCGTCCACCGGGCAGGACGTCGGATGTTACTTCGTGGATTGACAGTCATCGATTGCTAGCTCATCCTGACCTCGTGGCCCACGGGACGAGAACCACAGCCACCGTCACGCTGTGTGACGTCCCGCAGGTCTGACTGCCGTTTCGGCGAACGGCATGAGGACAGACCAGCGCGCCCGTGTCCCCTCACGTGTCCAGGGTCAACCTGACGCGTCGCAGGACCCGTGGTCGCACATCCCTACGCCCGCCCAACCTAGGAGACGGCATGCGTCGTAACACATTGCTCATCTCGGTGATCGCCGGCCTGTTACTGGCGCTCGGACTCGCCCCACCCGCGTCGGCGGCCCCGGCCTTCCGCGCCCTGGTGTTCAGCAAGACCACCGGCTACCGGCACGACTCGATCCCCGCCGGGATCAGCATGCTCCAACAGCAGGCCACCGCGAACAACTTCGAGGTGGTGGCGACCGAGGACTCGAGCGTCTTCACCGCGTCCAACCTGGCGACCTTCGACGTGATCGTCATGCTCCAGACCTCCGGCATGGTCTGGACCTCGACGGCGCAGCGCCAGGCGGTGGAGGGTTACCTCGCCAGCGGCAAGGGCATCGTCGCCATCCACAACGCCACCGACATGGGCATCGAGTCTGAGTACCCGTGGTGGGACCAGACCATCAACGGCGGCGCCCACATGCCCGAGCACTCCCCCGGCGTGCTGCAGGGCACCGCCATCGTCGCCGACAAGAAGCACCCGTCGACGGCCAGCCTGCCGGATCGGTGGACCCGCAGCGAGGAGTGGTACAACTTCGACGCCAACCCGCGCGGCAAGGTGCACGTCCTGGTGACCGCCGACGAGCGCACCTACAACCCGGGGTCGCGGGCGATGGGCCCGGACCACCCGATCTCCTGGTGTCGCGACACCGGTGGCGGGCGGGTGTGGGCCACCGCGATGGGCCACGCGATCGCCTCCTACAGCGAGACGAACTTCCAGAACCACGTCCTCGGTGGCATCAAGTGGGCCGCCGGTAACGCCGCCGGCGACTGCGGCGGCACCGTCTGGGGCAACTTCGAGAAGCGCACCCTGGACGACAACACCGTCGACCCGATGGCGATGGCCGTCGCCCCGGACGGGCGTGTGTTCTACGCCCAGCGCGGCGGGCAACTGAAGATCTTCAAGCCCTCCACCAACAGCACTGTCACCGCCGGCACCCTGAGCGTCTACACCGGCGGTGAGGACGGCCTCACCGGCATGGCGCTGGACCCCAACTTCGCCACCAACGGTTACGTGTACCTGTACCACTCGCCGGCGAGCAGCTCGACCGACGTCAACCGCGTCTCCCGCTACACCATGAGCGGTGACACGCTGAACACGTCGAGCGGTGTCACGATCATCGACATCCCCGCGTACCGGGACCGGACGTTCCCCGAGCCCGGCCACACCGGCGGGTACATCGAGTTCGGTCCGGACGGCAACCTCTACATCGGCACCGGCGACGACACGCCCCCGAACCTCGACCCCAACTGGCAGGGCTACGCCCCGCTGGACTGGCGCTCCGGCAAGTCCAACCTGGACGCGGCCCGGACCGCGGGCAACACCAACGACCTGCGCGGCAAGCTGCTGCGCATCCGCCCCGGAGCCAGCGGCAGTTACACCATCCCGAGCGGCAACCTCTACCCCCAGGGCACAGCGCAGACGAAGCCGGAAATCTACGCGATGGGCTTCCGCAACCCGTTCCGTTTCTCGATCGACGCGGCCACCGGCTGGGTCTACCTGGCCGACTACGGACCGGACCGCAACCCGCCGACCACCAACCGGGGCCCCGAGGGCCTGGTCGAGCTCAATGTGATCAAGACGCCCGGCAACTACGGCTGGCCGTTCTGCCACGGCGACAACCAGCCGTACGCGCCGTTCAACCCCGACACCGGCGTCGTCGGCTCAAAGTTCAACTGCTCGTCGCCGGTCAACAACTCCCCCAACAACACCGGCCTGACCAGCTTGAAGCCGATCGTCGCACCGAACATGTGGTACGGCTACGGCACCTCGCCGACCTTCCCGGAGCTCGGCTCCGGCGGCTCCGCGCCGATGGGTGGGCCGGTCTACCGGTACGACGCGTCCAACCCGTCCGCGACGAAGTTCCCGCCCTACTACGACGGCGTGCACTTCTTCTACGAGTGGTCGCGCAGCTACGTCAAGGAGGTGCACTTCGACTCCTCCTCGGCGGTGACCCGCACCAACCCGTTCCTGCCCGGCGGTGGGTTCAACAAGCCGATGGACATGGAGTTCGGTAAGGACGGCTCGCTCTACCTGCTGGAGTGGGGCACCAACTTCGGTGGCGGCAACAGCGACTCCGGGCTCTACCGGATCGACTACATCCAGGGCGGCCGGTCACCGATCGTCAAGGCCACCGGTACGCCCACCAGTGGCACCTCGCCGCTCACCGTCCAGTTCAGCAGTGCGGGCACGTCCGACCCGGACGGCAACGCGCTGAGCTACCAGTGGACGTTCGGCGACGGCACCACCTCCACGGCGGCCAACCCGTCCAAGGTGTACACCTCCAACGGGAACTACACGGCCCAGTTGAAGGTCACCGACAACACAGGTAAGACGGGCTTCGCCAACGTCCAGATCACCGTCGGCAACAGCGCGCCGGTGGTCACCATCACCACCCCGCCCAACGGAGGCATGCTCACCTTCGGTGACAAGGTGTCGTACCAGATCACCGTGACCGACCCGGACGGCGGCACCGTCGACTGCTCGAAGGTGATCCTCAACCCGGCGCTGGGTCACGACGACCACGCACACGAGACCACCGAGTACCCCGGCTGCTCGGGCACCATCTCCACCGACCTGCTCGGCGGCCACCCGGACGGCGCGAACCTGTTCTACGTGCTGAACGCCCGGTACACCGACAGCGGTGGCGCGGGGGGCGCGGCCCCACTCACCGGCACCGCACAGGTGATCCTCCAACCGAAGCACAAGCAGGCCGAGTACTTCAGCAGCCAGTCCGGCATCCGGGTCGTGGACCAGTCGGCGGCGGAGAGCACCAAGCGCGTCGGTGACATCTCCAACAACGACTGGATCGCGTTCAGCCCGATGAGCCTGTCGGGCATCTCCACGGTCAGCTACCGGCTGTCGTCACCGTCCGGTGGCGGCTCCATCGAGCTGCGGTCCGGCTCGCCCACCGGGACGCTGCTGGCCACGACCACGGTGCCCAGCACCGGAGGTTGGGACAACTACCAGTCCACGACGCCGGTGAGCGTTGCCGCGAGCAGCGGGACGCAGACGCTCTACATGGTGTTCAAGGGCAGCAGCAACAACTGGTTCGACCTCGACTCGCACACCTTCGGCGGAAACGGCGTCGGTACACCCAGCACCGGCGGTGGTGGCCTGGCGGGGAAGACCTACACGGTCACGGCCCAGCACAGCAGCAAGCTGATGGACGTCAGTGGTGTCTCCACCGCCGACGGCGCCCAGATCACCCAGTGGGCGTCCACCGGCGGCAACAACCAGAAGTGGCAGGCGGTCGACGCCGGCAACGGCGCGCTCTACCTGAAGGCGGTACACAGCGGCAAGTGCGTCGAGGTGGTCGGCAGCTCCACCGCGGCGGGTGCCTTCCTCCAGCAGGCCACCTGCAACAACGGCAACCAGCAGAAGTTCACCGCCACCGCGACCGGAACCTCCGGCGTGTACACGGTGAAGAGCGTGCTGAGCGGTCTCTGCGTGGACGTCAACGGCGCCGCCACCACCGACGGCGCCCGGCTGTTGCAGTGGACCTGCCACAGCGCCGCCAACCAGCAGTGGCGGTTCACCGCGGTGTGACCCCACGGCTGTCGCGGTAACAGATGACGTCCCGGTCGGGACCGGTGTCCGAGAAACGGAGCCGGTCCCGGCCGGGACGTCGTCGTCGATCAGGCAGGCCGACCGGGCGGCGCCGCGAGCAGCCCGGCCGTCGCCAGGTCGTCCCACAACTCGTCCGGCACGACGATCCCCGACCGTCGCACCGTCTCGACCGCCTGCGCCTCGTTGCGGATCCCGACCACCGTCGACACCACGGCCGGGTGCCGGCGGACGAAGGCGAGGGCCGCCTGCGGCAGGGTCACCCCGTACGCCTCGCAGACCGTGGCGATCCGCCGCGCCCGCTCGATCACCTCCGGTGGGGCCTGCTGGTAGTTGTAGACGGCGTCGGCCGGCGGCCGGTCCCGCGACAGCAGCCCCGAGTTGTAGACGCCCGCGATGACCACGCCCACTCCCCGGTCCTCGGCGGCCGGCAGCAGGTCGGCGGCCGCGCCCTGTTCGAGCAGGGTGTAGCGCCCGGCGCACATCATCACGTCGACGTCGGTCTCCCGCACGAACCGCGCCAGCATCTCCGACTGGTTCATGCCGGCGCCGATCGCACCGACGACGCCCTGGTCCCGCAGGTCGATCAGGGCGGGGATGGCCTCACGCGCGGCAGGTTCCCAGTGGTCGTCCGGGTCGTGCAGGTAGACGATGTCGATCCGGTCCAGCCCGGTCCGGTCCAGGCTGGCCTCGATCGAGCGGAGCACGCCGTCGCGGCTGAAGTCCCACACCCGCCGGTGGGTCGCGGGCACGTCGAAGCCGTCGGAGTCCCGCAGATGCGCGTCCTGCGGCGACGGCACCAGGAGCCGGCCGACCTTCGTCGACACCACGTACTCGTCGCGCGGCCGTTGGCGCAGCGCCGCGCCGAGCCGGCGCTCGGACAGCCCGAGACCGTAGTGCGGCGCGGTGTCGAAGTACCTCACGCCCGCCTCCCACGCGGCGTCGACCGCTGCGGCGAACTCCTCGTCCGTCGTCGTCCGGTACAGGTTGCCACCCTGGGCCGCGCCGAAGCCCAGATCGGTGAGACGTACCTGCGGGCGGCGCGGCAGTGCGCGCGTCATCATGACGCCTCCAGCCCGTAGACGCGGCGTGCCGTCCCGCCCCAGACCGACGCCTGGTCGGCCCGGTCCTGACCGTCCAGCAGCTCGGCCAGGGTGTCGACCCACCGCTGGTAGGAACTGGCGAGCAGGCAGACCGGCCAGTCCGAGCCGAACATCAGGCGGTCCGGCCCGAACGCGTCGAGCGCGTCCGCGACGGCGGGTCGAAGGTCCCCCGTCGTCCAGTGCGGGAGCGGCACCTCGGTCACCAGCCCGGAGAGCTTCGCCGTCGTGTTGGGCGAGGCCGCCAACGACCGCAGGTCCCGGGTCCACTCCGCCATCTCCGGGCTGCCCAGCGCGGGCTTGCCCAGGTGGTCGAGGACGAAGCTCACCTCGGGCAGGTCGCGCGTGAGACGCGCGGCCATGGGGAGTTGGTGCTGGCGTACCAGCAGGTCGAAGACCAGGCCGGCGGCGCCCACCGCCGCGATGCCCCGACGGACGTCCGGGCGGTCCAGGTACGCCGGGTCGGTCTCGGACTGCACCAGGTGGCGGATGCCGACGAGGCGTTCCCCACCCCGTGCGGCCCGCAGACGGTCGAGGCGCTCGGTGACGTCGTCGGCGGTCAGGTCCACCCAGCCGACGACCCCACGGATCAGCGTGTCCTCGGCGGCAATGCCCAGCAGGTCCACAGTCTCCGTGTCGGAGGCGACGGACTGCACCACAACGGTCGCGGTGACCCCGGCCGCCCGAGCCGGCGGTGCGAGATCGGCGGGTTCGAAGTCGGCGTCGATGGCCGCCATGGTCACCGGGTCGATCCACGGCTGCGGGTGCCGTGCACGAACCCAGAGATGGTGGTGCGCGTCGACGATTCCGGCACGACCGGGCTCCTGTGCGCCCGTCATCGGCCCAGCCATCCGCCGTCGACGGGCAGCACGATGCCGTTGACGTAGTCCGACGCGGTCGACGCCAGGAACACCGTGGCACCGCCGAGATCGTCGGCCCGGCCCCACCGGCCGGCCGGGATCCGGCCGAGGATCGCCTGGTTGCGGTCCGGGTCGTCGCGCAGGGCCTGCGTGTTGTCGGTGGCGATGTAGCCGGGCGCGATGGCGTTGACGTTCACCCCGTGTGCCGCCCACTCGTTCGCCAGCGCCTTGGTGAGGCCGGCCACCCCCGACTTCGAGGCGGCGTAACCGGGGACGGTGATGCCGCCCTGGAAACTCAACAGCGACGCGGTGAAGATGATCTTCCCTCGGCCCCGCTCGACCATCGTCCGGCCGATCTCCCGGCTCAGGATGAACTGGCTGCTGAGGTTCACCTCGATCACGTGGTCCCACATCTCGTCCGGGTGCTCCGCGGCCGGGGTCCGGGCGATCGTGCCGCCGTTGTTCACCAGGATGTCGACCGGTCCGAGCGCGGTGATGTCGCGGGCCAGGCGGTGCACGGCCGTACGGTCGCCGAGGTCCGCCCGCAGCGCGGTGAAGCGGCGCCCGGTGGCGCGCACCCGACGTTCGACCTCGCTGCCCTCCGCTTCGAGCTGGGCGGAGACGCCCACGATGTCGGCACCGGCCAGGGCCAGGGCCTCGGCCATGGCGAGGCCGATACCGCGCCGCGCGCCGGTCACGACGGCGGTCTGGCCGGACAGGTCGAACAACGCCGTCACTTGGTGCCCTCCCGCACGTCGAGCAGCACCTTCATGACGCCGCCACCCTCCAGCGCCGCGAAGGCCGCGCCGGCCGCCTCGACCGGCTCGATCCGGGAGATCAGCTGCCGCGCCGGGATCGCACCCGAGGCGACCAACCGGATCGCCTCCACCATGTCGTCGCGCTGGTACAACCGGGCGCCGAGGAGTTCCAGCTCGCGCCAGAAGAACCGGTGCAGGTTGACCTCCCGGGGCTGGGGATGGATCGCCACCATGACCAGCCTCCCGCGAGTGGTCAGGACGTCGACCGCCGTGGTGACGCCGGCCGGCGAGCCGGACACCTCGAAGGCGATGTCGGCGCCCGCGCCATCGGTACGGTCGTTGACAAGCGCCACGACATCAGTCGATCGAGGGTCGACGGCCTCGATCCCGATTCCCCCGGCAACCTCGCGGCGGAACGGGTCCGGCTCGACGAGGAGCACACGCGCGCCTCGGCCCCGCGCGACGGTGGCGATGAGGACACCGACCGGTCCACCGCCGACCACGACCACCTGGTCGTCGGCTGACACGTTCCCCCGGCGTACGTCGTGCACCGCGACCGCCACCGGCTCGACGAGCGCCGCGTGGTCGAGGGGCAGCTCCTCCGGAAGCGGCAGGACCAGCTCCACCGGCACCGTCCAGGAGGACTGCATGGCACCCGGTGAGTCGATGCCGAGGAAGTTCATCGCGTGGCAGACGTGGGAGTTGCCCCGCTGGCAGGCCGCGCAGTGTCCGCAGGGCCGGGTTGGCATCACCGTGACAGGCTGACCGACGTTCCAGCCGGTCACGTCCTCGCCGACGGCCGCGATCCGCCCGGACATCTCGTGCCCGATGATCGCGGAGTCGCCAACCCGGGCGTCCATGTCGCCGCGGTAGATGTGCAGATCCGTACCGCAGATCCCGGTGTAGGCCACCTCGATCCGTACCTGGCCGCGGCCCGGTGGTTCCGGGTCGCGGTTCTCGATTCCGAGGTGTCGCGCTCCCCGGTAGACGACTGCCTTCATCGTTCCTCCGTCTCGACGGTCGGTACGTCGGTCGTGCCGACCGGGCATGGTCGTGGGTGCACCGCCGTCGCGATGCACCCACGCCTTCCCTCTTCTGGTGGTCAGCTCAGTGCCGTACGGTCGGCGACACCTCGTTGCGGGAGTTCAGCGACACGACAGGCACCTGGCGGGTGGGGATCACCCCGTCGACGCCGGCCAGCAGCCGCCGTCCGGCCCGCTCCGGCCGGACGTTGGGGCTGTCGGCCGTCTGCGCCTGCGGGCGGCGGTTGACCGCCCGGATCCGCTCCTCGTCCACCCGGACCCCCAGGCCGGGCGCGTCGCCGAGGATGAAGGCGCCATCCTCGACGTGCAGGTCGATGGAGACACCGACAGGTGGGTGCAGGTCCTGCAACTCGCTGGTCAGGTGGTTCGGCACCGAGGTCGCCGCGTGCAGCAGCCCGATCGGGCTGTTGCCGATCGGGCTGACCGGCAGGTCGTGGGCGTGGGCCAGGGCGGACGCCCGCAGGAAGTGGGTGACCCCCCAGACCGCCGCCATCTGCACGATGTCGACAGCGCCGGCGGCGATCAGCGGACGGTACTGTTCGAGCCCGGTGAGGTTCTCACCGGTGGCGACGGACGCGTTCACGCCCCGGCTGACCGCGGCGAGGCCCTCGGCGTCCCACCGCCGGACGGGCTCCTCGATCCAGATGAGGTCCAGGGTGCGTTCCAGTTCGCAGACATGCCGGACGGCCTGCTTGCGGGTCCACGCCTCGTTGACGTCGAGCATCAGACCCGGCCGCCGGCCGTGCCCGGCGTCGGTCAGGACCTCCTTGACCAGGCCGAGGCGGTGCCGATCGCTCTCGATGTCGAGGCCGCCCTTGAGCTTGGCCGCCCGCAGCCCGTGGCTCGCGTAGACCTCGTACTCCGCGACGAGCTCGTCGTCGGTGAGCCCGATGTCCAGCCCGGACGCGTAGGCGGTGACCCGCCGATCCCGTCCGCCCAGCAGCCGCCACAGCGGTTCGCCGGCGATCTGCGCCTTGATGTCCCAGAGCGCGGTGTCCAGAGCGCCGATGGTGCCGAACACCGGCCCTGCGTGGCCCGCCTTGAAGGTGTGCCGCAGCATGCGGTCGTACAGGGTCGTCACGGCACGGGGGTCTTCGCCCTCGAGGGCTGCGAAGATCCGCTCGATCTCCACGTACGGCCCGAGGCCAACTCCCGAGATGCCCTCGTCGGTGTCGACGACGACGATCGAGACCGGGACTACCCCGTCGGCGAACACTCCGTTGGCGTCGCCGACGGGTCGCCCCCATTCCTGGACCGTGGTGAGCGTCCGATATCCCGTGATCCGCATGTCAACCCTTCGTGGAACCGGCGGCGACGCCGTCGGCAATTTGGCGCTGGAGGAACAGGTAGACCAACAGGACGGGTATCGCGGCGATCAGCACCCCGGAGGCGAAGGAGGGGATGTTGTCGGAGTACTGCCCCCGCAACGAGGTCACCCCGATCATCAGCGTCCGGTGCTCGGCCGAGGGCATCATCACCAGCGCCATGAGGACGTCGTTCCAGCAGAACAGGGCGTTGAGGATGCCCACCGACAGCAGTGCCGGGGTGCCCAGGGGGAGCATGATCCGCCGGTACACGCCGTACACGGTGTTGCCGTCGATGCGCGCAGCGTCGACGATCTCCGGCGGAATGCCCTTGTAGTAGCTGGTCATGAGAAAGACGGTGAAGGGCAGGAACTGGGCCACGTAGACCAGGATCAGACCGGGGTACGTGTCGATGAGCGCGGTGTCGGCCATGATCCGAGCGAGCGGCACCATGATCACCTGGAACGGGATGAAGAGCCCCGCGAGGCAGCCCAGGAACAACGCCGACGAGCCCCGGAACCGCAGTTGGCTCAGGGCGAAGCCGGCCATCGACCCCAACAGCAGCAGCAGGAGCACCGACACCGTCACCACGAGCAGTGAGTTGACGAAGTAGCGGCCCATACCGACGCTGTTCCACGCCGTGCTGATGTTCTCCCAACGCAGAGCGTCGGTCAGGCCGAACCGGTCGAGAATGTAGTCACGGCGCGTCTTCATCGCGACGTTGGCGGTGAACAGCAACGGGTAGATCGTCGCCAGGGCGAGCAGCGACATGGGGATGGCGATCAGCCACCAGCCCAGGCGGAGGCGAGACATCAATCCTCCTTTCCGGATCGTTCGAGCAGCTTGATCTGCAACAGCCCCACCACGAGCATGATCATGAAGAGGATCGTCGACGCGGCCGACGCGAGAGCCGGACGGTTCATCTGGCCCTGCTGCTTCCAGATGTAGAACTCCGGCAGGTACGTCGACCCCTCCGGCCCGCCGCTGGTCATGACGTAGAGCAGCCCGAACATCGAGGTCAGCATCCCGATCATCGTGGTCACGAAGACGAACTGGATGGTGCGCGAGAGTGCCGGGATGATCACGTGCCAGACGACCTGGCGCAGCGTGGCCCCGTCCACCCGGGCGGCGTCCAGCAGCGCGGCGTCCAGCGTGGCGAACCCGGCGAGGAACACCACCAGGGCCATGCCGAAGGTGGCCCAGATGTGCACGCCCACCACCATGAACATCGCGATGCCCGGATCACCGAGCCAGTCGATCGGGTCGACACCGACCGACCCGAGGACGGCGTTGAGGGGGCCGTCGAAGGCGAGCAGCAGGTTGAAGATCGCACCGACGATGACAGGTGAGAGCACCGCGGGGAAGAAGTACACGCTGCGGTAGAAGCGGTGACCGGGCACCCGGAGGTAGATGAACGTCGCGAGCAGACCGGGGATCGCCACCGCCACCGGCAGCAGGAGCACCAGCAGCCCGACGTTCTTCAGCGCGGTCTGGAACAGCGGGTCCGCGAAGAGCTCGCGGTAGTTGCCGAACCCGACAGCCGTCCCGTTCTGCGCACCGTCGCCCGTGAAGGAGAAGTTGACCCCGAGGATCAGCGGGTAGAGGCGCAGCACCACGATGATCAGGACGGCCGGGGCGACCAGGATGTAGGGGGCGTAGCGCTCGGCCCCCAGGCCGCCACGGGTGCGACGGGGTCGTGCGCCACTCCGAAGCGCGGCGGCGTTGGCCGCCGCCCCGCCGGCCCGTCCGGCCGAAGCCGGACGGACCGACGGTTGCGTGTTTCCGATCGGCACGAGGTCAGCCCGCCTGGTCGGAAGCGGCCAACTGCTTCACCACCTCGTCGACGGTGATCGACCCGCTGAGCAGCTGCTGGGAGAGACGGCCCATCAGGTCGATCGTCTTCGAGGACAGCGCGACATGCAGAGCGGGCTTGCCGCTCTTCAGCTCGCTGACGATCGTGGAGACCGCCGCGCCACCCTGCGACACGTCGATGGTGGTGTCGGCGGCGATCGCGCCGGCGTCGGCGTAGAAGGCCTTCAACGCGTCAGCCGAGCTCAGGGAGCGCACCAGGTCGGCGGCCACCTTCGGGTCCTTCGTCCACTTGGCGACCGCGTAGCCGATACCACCGTCGTACGGGAGGCTCGGGGTGGTGCCGGGGGTGACGATCGGGGGCTTCATGACGCCGAGCTTCTCCGGGGTCAGGAACTCGTTGAAGTCCTGCCAGTGACCCACGTCGGACATCAGACCCATGACGTGCGCGGCCTTACCGGACTGGAAGAACGCGAAGGAGTCGTTGAACATGGCTGTCGAGTTGGCCCCGTCGCTGTTCATCTTCTTGTCGCCGGTCTCCTTCCAGAGCTGGAAGAGCCGCTTGACGTTTGCCGAGCTCCAGTCGCGCTTGCCGGCGATCCAGGCGTCGTACTCGGCAGCGGTGAGGGTGGTCGAGCCCATGCTGGAGAGCCAGAACTGGATGCCGACGCCCTCCTTGTTGCCGAGGGCGAAGCACTTGGCACCGGCCTTGGCGACGGCGGCGCAGTCGGCGACGAACGTGTCCCACGTGGTGGCCGGGCTGGCCGGGTCGAGGTTCGCCTTCTGGTAGATCGCCTTGTTGTAGTAGATGGGGTAGCCCTGCAGCGTCACCGGGACGGCATAGGTCTTGCCGTCCTTGCCGAACGCCTCCCAGCCGGTCAACCGCTGCTTGTCCTCGGACACGTACTCGTCGAGGGGCACCAGCGCGTCCACCCGGTCGCGGATCTGGCCACCACCGTTGAACAGCATGACGTCCGGGCCCTTGCCGGACTGGATCGCCGCACCGAGCAGGGTGTAGTACTGGTCGAAGGGCTGTGCGACGAACTCGACCTCGACGTCGGCGTGCTTCTTCTTGAAGTCGGCCTTGGCCTTGTCCAGATAGGATTTGGCGAATGGTTCGCCGGACTTCCAGTCCCACACCACCAACTTGCCGTCCGAGCTGGTTGACTTGCCCGAATCGCTAGCACTTCCACAACCGGCCAGGGCCAGGCCCACAACGAGGACGGCCGACCATATTGCGCGCTGTCTCATCGATTGTCACCTCTGTATGGGGGGTGGCCGGCGGGTGCCCCGCGAGCCAATGTTGACCGGAAGGTAACTCGTATGACGTGTGACGTCAACACTCGGTCGTACACTGAGCCAGACGTCGTGCCACGGCGAGCCATTCGGAGGGGACATGACGCCACCGCAGGAGACAGCCCTGAACAGCCCGGCGACCCCGGCGTGGGTGCGTCGACCGACCAACCTCGCCAGGGCGGTCACCGCCGAACTGGTGGAGCGCATCGTCCGCGGCGCACACCCGTCCGGGACGTCCCTGCCTCCTGAGCCGATCCTCTGCGAGACCTTCGGCGTCTCCCGGACGGTCGTCCGGGAAGCAGTGAAGATCCTTCAGGAGAAGGGGCTGGTGCAGGTCCGCCAGGGCGCCGGCACCATGGTCACCCCACCGTCACACTGGGACATGCTCGACGAGCTCGTCCTCGCGGCCACCATCGCGGTGGACGACAGCCTCGCCATCCTCGACGACCTGGTCGTCACCCGACGGGTGCTGGAGTCCGACATGGCGAACGTGGCCGCCCGCCTCGCCGACACCGAGACCGTCGATCGACTACGGGCCATGGTGGACCGGATGGACGAACTCGTCGACGACCACGTCACCTACCACGACCACGACCGGGCCTTCCATGACACGATCATGCAGGCATCCGGGAACCGCATCGCCCGTGGCGTCGTCCGCGCCCTGGAGAGCCAGGTCATCAACACCGCCCGCTACATGGGCCGGACCGAACGGGCGCTGTGCGTGGCGTCCAACCAGGGTCACCGACGCATCTACGAACGCATCGCCGCCCACGACTCCAACGGCGCCGCCGAGGCGATGTTCACCCACATCACCGAGGCCTGGCTGGTCCGCCGCAGTGGCTCGGGGAGCCCGGTCCGCCTCGAACGCTGACCGTCCCGGGCAACGCGACGACGCCCGCCCCGAGGTACCGGAGCGGGCGCCGCCGGCTGAGGTCGACACGTGTCACGAGAACTGGGCGAAGAACCTCCAGATCTCACCCTTGGTCCAGGTCGTGATGCCGCTCTCGGCGTAGGTGCCGTCCACCGGGCCGGGCATGTGGCCGTTGTCGTACGCGGCCCACTGCACCGGATAGCCAACCCGGCAACCCGAGTAGGCGGTCGTGATGTGGGTACGGCTGCCGCCTGCCGGTTCGCGCGGGCTCTGTGCTGTGCAACCGTTGTTCCGGACGAACGTGTCGCGCAGCGCCCTGCCCTGGGAGATGTTCAGGACGTTGTCCGAGATGCCGTGCAGCCCGAAGTACGCGATCGGCTGCGTACCGCCGCTGCAGCCGCTGATCTGCGCGCCGGAGATGACCGCCACGGCCCGGAAGACGGTGGCCCGTGCACAGGCGACGGCGTAGCTCATGCCGCCGCCCCAACTGAAGCCGAGCGCGAACCGCTGGCGCGGGTTGACGCAGAGGCTGCTCTCGATTCGGCTGATCATGTCGTCGACGAAGGTGATGTCCTCGCCGCCGGAGTTGCCCCAGCCGTTGCCGAATCCCTGGGGCGCCACCAGGATCGCGCTGTTGTTCGACTGCTCCTGCTGCCCGTAGTAGGACCACGCGGTACCGCTGGTGCCACCGGAGGAGATCTCCTGCATGGTGCCGCCGCGCCAGTGGAAGGCGAAGATCAGCCGGTAGGGGTTGCTGTTGTTGTAGTTGGCCGGCACCCGCAGGATGAAGGTTCGGCTCTTGCCGTTGCTCTGGATCGTGTGCGTGCCGCTGGACAACGTCGGTGCCTTGCCGCACCCGCTACCACCCGACGGCGGTGGGTTGCTGCCGTCGACGGCGACGAGTTGCCACTGCTGGTTGGTGCCGCCCCAGTCGGCGTACTGCACGATGTTTCCGCCGTCGGCGGTGGACGCGCCCTGCACCTCGACCGCCTTGTTGCTGTTGCGGTTGATCAGCCGAACGTAGCCACCGTCCGAGTCGGCCAGCCGGAACTGCTGGTTCGTCCCGTTGAGGTCGGACCACTGGACGATCGCGCCGCCGTCGGCGGTGGAGAAGTTGCTGACGTCGAGCACCTTGCCCGAGTGCCGCGACTTGAGCCGGTAGTAGCCACCCCCGGAGTCGACGAACTGCCACTGCTGGTTGACGCCGTTGTTGCGCGTCCACTGGCTGATCCGCGCCCCGTCGTTGGTGGCCGAGGCGTACAGGTCCAACGCCTTGCCGCTGTTCCGGTTCACCAGGGCGTACCAGGCGTTGGTGTCCACGGTCGCCGCCACCGCTGGCGCCGCGTTGACCGCGACGAGTGTGCCGGCTGCCATGACCGCGGCCGCCGCTGCGGCCAACCCTGACCGCCAGCGATGCCTCTGTCGAGAGGCGGGACGAGCCGCACCGAGGGCTTTCATGGTCCACTCCTTTGATCGGGGTCACCCACGAGCCGAACGCCGTGGTGCCCTGGGCGTGCGTGCCGTCGTCCTGGTGGTGGCGTCAGCACGGCTGGGTGTGGTGCGGGGGTACGGCGGCCCGCCCCCGGCTGGGACGGGCCGCCATTCGTCAGACCTTGTCCGGGCGGGTGCCGGCCGGATCCCGAGCGGCCGGCACCCGCCTCTCCCTGAGGTCGATGGTTGCGGCCACTAGCCGATCCGGACCAGTTGCCACTGCTGGTTGGTGCCACCCCAGTCGGCGTACTGAACGACGTTTCCGCCGTCGGCGGTGGACGCGCCCTGCACCTCGACCGCCTTGTTGCTGTTGCGGTTGATCAGGCGCACGTAGCCGTCCGAGGAAGCAGCGAGTCGGAACTGCTGGTTCGTGCCGTTGAGGTCGGACCACTGCACGATCGCGCCGCCGTCGGCGGTGGAGAAGTTGCTGACGTCGAGCACCTTGCTGGAGTTGCGGGCCTTCACCCGGTAGTAGCCACTACCGGAGTCGACGAACTGCCACTGCTGGTTGACGCCGTTGTTGCGCGTCCACTGGCTGATCCGCGCCCCGTCGTTGGTGGCCGAGGCGTACACGTCCAGCGCCTTGCCGCTGTTCCGGTTCAGCAACACGTACCAGGCGCTGGTGTCCACCCCGGAACCCGGCGGGGGCGTGGTCGGCGGGGTCGAGCCGCCGTTCAGAGCGTCCAGAACCGCTGTGTACGCGGACTTCTTGTTGCCGTTGCAGTCGAACAGCAGAGCGTTGTCGGACCCGCGCCAGGAGTCGCAGTCCCGCACGCCCCAGGTGGTGATGCCGGTGCAGCGCGAGACGGCCAGGCAGGCGCGGGTGACGGCGCCGAAGATGTTGGCCTGGTTGCCACCGGTCATCACGTCCAGCTCGGTGATCTGCACATCCACACCGAGATCAGCGAAACGCTGCAGATTGGCCTGGTAGTCACTGGCCAGTGAGGTGCCCAGGTGCGACTGGAACCCCACGCAGTCGATCGGCACGCCACGGGACTTGAAGTCCCGCACCATGTTGTAGATCCCCGTCGACTTCGCGTTGATCCCATCGGTGTTGTAGTCGTTGTAACACAACTTCGCACCCGGATCCGCCGACCGGGCCGCCCGGAACGCCGCCTCGATCCAGTCGTTACCCGTGCGCTGCAGGTTCGAGTCACGACGCCCACCGCTGCCGCCGTCGGCGAACGCCTCGTTCACCACATCCCAGGCATAGATCTTGCCCCGGAAGTACGAGGCGACCTGGGTGACGTGGTTGATCGCCGCACTCCGCAGCGCGCTACCCGACATGCCCTGCGCCCAGCCCGGCTGCTGGGCGTGCCACAGCAGCGCATGGCCCCGCACGCTCATGCCGTTGGCCTGCGCGTGACTGACCAGACGATCTCCACCGGAGTAGCTGAACCGACCCTGCTGCGGCTCGGTGGCGTCCCACTTCATCTCGTTCTCGGCCACGACACTGTTGAACTCACGGTTCAGAATCGTCGTGTAGGCGCTGGTCGAGAGCTTGCCCGTCGCGACCGCGGCACCGAAGTAACGACCCTTCTCGGCCGCGGCCGCCTTCAGGGTCGTGCCGGCACCGGACGCGGGAGTCAGCGCCACCGTCATGCCAGTGGTGAGGGCGACGGCTATGGTCGCCGCGGCCAGCATCGTTCTCATGGGTTTCATGGCATTCCTTTTCAGTGGTTGCATCGGTGGTGGTGATGTGCCACTTCGCTCGGGACGACTGATCGGGGCGGTCATCCTGGCCGCCCGGCATCAGCACGCACAGTCCGAGAGGGCTGTCGCCGGCATCTGCCGGGTCCCGAGGTGACGTCCGCATGCCCTTGCGGACGTCGTGATCGGAGGTACGACCCGTGCGGCCCGCCCGGTGAGCCACGGCAACGATCGTCCTCTATCTATATCGAGAGTGAGCGATAACATGCCGTTCGTCAAGACGTAACGGGCCGTTCACGCCGATCTCCCGGAACGCCATGTTTGGCCCGGTACCTACCGACCAGGGCAACAGTGCTCAGCCGCTGCGCGACAAGGCGGCGAGCCGTACCGCCGTGCCACCGCGACCGCACCGGACGGCGATCCTGTTATCGCTCACAGTGCCGGCCGACGGCGACCGGCGCCACGGTTCACGAGCAGCCGGTAGACGAGCTACTCGCGGACGGCTGCGCCGGGTCCGCGTCGACCCGTATTCCGGCAACCAGGTCGGCGGTGGTGTGGGCCTCGATGCCGGGCTGCGCCGCGTCGGCGAACCGCTCGACGACGGCCCGGACGTGTCGCTCGGCGGGTGCGGCAAGGCCGTCGTAGACGGCCGCGAACAACTCCCGCGCCGGACGCCTGAGCCATTCCCGTGGGAGGAGTTCCACGGGCAACTGCGGATCGAGGACCGGGAAGCGCCGGAAGGTGTCCATGACCTCGGTACGGGCCCGCACCGCGGCGGCACCGTCGACCTGCCCGGACAGCACACCGGGCAACAGCGGCGTCCATCGACGGAGGAAGGTGTCGTAGCTCCCGCTGATCGCCTCGATGTCCCAGGCCTCGATGGGCGCACGGTGAATTGTCGAGGCGAGCGCGGTCTGCCGCCCGCGAAAGACCGTCACGGCACCGAGGGTGAGCCGGTCGAGCTGGGCGCGGGCCGCGGCAGTCAACTCCTGCGGCGAGATCCACAACCCGTCGTACAGCGGCGCGTAGCCGAGCCACCGAAGTTGCGCCCGCAGGGCCCGGCGCAGCGCACTGCGATCCTGCGGCAGCGAGAAGGCGACAATCGTCCAGCACCCGTCCCACCGCGCCGTCGAGGTGGTCGAGGCGAGGATCCAGTGCCCTCCGGCGGAGAGGTTGGCGGCGGCGGCACGGCTGAGCCGGTAGGAACTGCGCCGCCCCAGCCGACTGCCCTCCAACACACCACGGCGGGCCAACCGGCTGATCGCGGTCCGCGCTCCGGCGGTCGTCACGCCGGCCTCCCCGAGCAGCGCAACGATGGCGGCGGACGGGAGCGCGACACGGGTCCGCAGCGTGTAGTCCGCCAACAGGGTCACCGCGACACCCTGGGGCGAGTTGCCGACCTGCCTGCGGGGCAACCGGAGTGGGTGCTCTCCGTCGTCCGGATAGATCTCGTCGATGTCGAAGAGGCTTGCCACAGGCGCTCCGTGCTCCTCGGGGACGGTATGACGACTGTAGACGGACCGTCGCCCACCAAATAGAACGTCCTCGATTGACACTTGTTGGCCCGAGGGGAACACTAATTGCCACGTGACGCCATCCGAAGCCGGGCAGGGCGAGCCACAGGTAGCGGGCATCGTGCGATCACCGCGGGATCAGGGCACCCCCGCGACCGGATCGCACGGCCAATCCAGCCTGCACAGGCAATCGAAGGAGTCGTCAGTTGAGAATCAGAAGGAAACTGCTGCTCGCCCTGGCCGCGTCACTGGTCGCTGCCGGCCTGGTGGTCCCCACGATCGGGCCCGCGTACGCGGCGTCACTGACCGAGGTGACCAGCTTCGGCGACAACCCGGGCCGGATGCGCATGCACGTCTACGTGCCCGACAACCGCCCGGCCCGGCCGGCGGTCGTGGTGGCCATGCACGGCTGCGGCGGGTCCGGTCCCGGCTTCTACTCCGGGAGCGAATTCGCCAGCCAGGCCGACAGGTACGGATACATCGTGATCTACCCGTCCGCGACCCAGCAGGCCGGCTTCGGCAACTGCTTCGACACCTGGTCGGACGCCGCCAAGCGGCGTGGCGGAGGCAGCGACCCGGTGTCGATCATCTCGATGATCCGGTACGTGCAACAGCAGTACGCTGCCGACCCGGACCGGGTCTACGCCACCGGCAGCTCGTCCGGCGGCATGATGACCAACCACATGCTGGCGCTCTACCCCGACGTGTTCAAGGCCGGCGCCGCGTTCATGGGCGTGCCGTTCAACTGCTTCGCCAACGCGGCGGACTACCCGCCCGGCAGCAGCCAGTGCACGGGCGGGAACATGAACCGGACGCCCCAGCAGTGGGGCGACGCGGTGCGCCAGGCGTACCCCGGCTACTCCGGGCCCCGGCCGCGGGTGCAGTTGTGGCACGGCACCAGCGACACGCTCGTGCCGTACTCGCTGTTGCAGGAAACGATCGAGCAGTGGACCAACGTGTTCGGGCTGAGCCAGACACCCACCTCCACCGACACGCCCCAGGCCAACTGGAACCGGCGTCGGTACGCCGACAGCAGCGGCACGGTCCAGGTCGAGGCGTACAGCATCCAGGGGGCCGGGCACAGCCTGCCCTCCGGTGGGATGGCCGCGTCCGCCATCGCGTTCTTCGGACTGACCAACCCCACGACGCCGCCGCCGACCACCCCGCCGCCGACGACGCCGCCGCCCACCACCCCACCCCCGACCACTCCGCCGCCGACCACTCCGCCGCCGACCACTCCGCCGCCGACCTCCGGCGTCTGCCGGGTGACGGTCGCCATCAACGCCTGGAACACCGGGCTGACCGAGAACATCACCGTCACGAACACCGGTACCAGCGCCGTCAACGGCTGGTCCCTGGTCTTCACCCTGCCGAGCGGGCAGACCATCACCTCGGGCTGGAACGCCACCTACTCGCCCAACTCGGGGCAGGTGACGGCCCGCAACGTCGCCTACAACAGCGGCATCCCCGTCAACGGGTCGGTGAGCTTCGGCTTCCAGGCCACCCACACCGGTAACAACGCCCAACCGTCCTCGTTCGCCCTCAACGGCGCGTCCTGCACGGTCGCCTGATATCGGGTCGACGTCCACGCGAGCGTGCGCCGGTCACCACGAGATGGTGACCGGCGCACGACTCGTTCGGGCGTCGCCCGGATCAGCGGTAACCGGCGGTCACCACGTTTGCCTGCACGGCGTTCTCGGTCGCGTCGGTCGGATAGCCGGCGACCATCGCCCCCTCGTAGAAGGTGCCGGCGCTCAGGTTGGCGCCACCGTCGGGCTTGCAGCAGTCACCGCCACTGCCCAGGATGATCGCGCCCTGCTTCTTCATCGGGCTGTAGCCCGACGGCAGCGAGCCGTCGTACAGCGTGTAGAGGCTGCCGGACTGCGCGTCGCTGCCCTTGATGGCGAAGCGGGTCGTGCCGTTGTTCTTCAGCGTCGCGGTGACGAACTTGCTGGTGAACGCGCGTTGGTTCGGGTTCCAGGAGCTGCTGCCGCCCGGGAAGAGACCCCACTCCAAGTCCGCCTGCACCCAGGGGCCGCTTCCGGAGCAGCCGCCGAACCAGCACTGCTTGCTGAAGTTGATGGCGTCCATCGCCCCGGCGGCGTCGGCCTTGCGCGTCGTCTCGCTGTTGCCGTAGTCGAAGCAGCAGCCGCTGTTGACGTGGGTTCCGCTGGTCACCATGTACATGCCCTCGGGTGCCGCGCCGGTCGGCACGCCGGTGAGGTGCCCGTCGCGCCAGTAGCTGTTGCCGGGATTGATGTAGAGCGAGTACGCCTTTGCGCCCCCCACGGTCAGCGACTCCGAGGTGGCGATCGCCGGCCTGCTCTGGGGCGAGCCCGGGACGACGCTCGACCCCTGGTACCAGAGGTCGTTTCCGCGCCCGGACTGGTCGAAGACGACAGTGATCACGCAGGTCGTGCCGGAGCAGAACGTGTCCTGCGTGGCCGCGTTGGCGGTGCCGCCCGTACCGGTGAGCCCGATGTTGCGGGTCGTGCTGTCCGACGAGCGTCGGACCTGGTACAGGTTGCCGGCGTACGCCTCGTAGAGCGCCCGCGTGGTGCTGTGCGCCGCGATGCACGGGGTGCCGCCGGAGGCGTAGATGTCGCACGGTCGCGCGCCGGTCGGCGGGTTGGTCGGCGGTGGGGTCGTGGTGGTCGGCGAGGCCCACTGCTGGTTCGCGCCGCCGTTGCAGGCCCAGAGGATGATTTTGGTGCCGTTCGCGGTGGCGGCGGCGTTGGCGTCGAGGCAGAGCCCGGACTGCACGCCGGTGATGGTGCCGTTGCTGTTGACGTTCCACTGCTGGTTGTTCTGGCCGTTGCAGTCCCAGATGATCGCCTGGGTGCCGTTGGTGGTGCCTCGGCCGGAGGCGTCCAGGCACTTGTTGCCGTACACCTGCAGTTGTTTGCTCGACGTCCACGTCCAGGTCTGGCCGGAGCTGCCGTTGCAGTCCCAGAGTTGCGTCTGGGTGCCGTTGGTGGTGCTGGAGTTGGGCACTTCGAGGCAGCGGCCCGACGGCGTACCGATGATCCGGGTGCTCTGTCCCGGTTCGATCGCGGCCGCCATCGGCGCGGCGGCCTCGGCGGTCGGCGACGGGCCACCGGGGGCGGCGCCGATGCCGACGAGAACGGCGACCAGAGCACCCGCCAGGGTGGTCAGACGGCGGGCGCGATGACGTCTCGGCATGGGATCACGGGCTTTTCCTGGCGCGATGGGGGACGGATTTCGCACGAGGTGGCTCCTCGGAGTCGTGGAAGCGCGGGGGATTGTCGACTCGTCACGGGAGGTGGCGGCGGTGGCGAATCGATTCGCAGCGAATGGTATGACCTTTGGTGAATCTATGTCAATCAATGTTGTGGTCGGGCGACGCGCTGGCCGTCGGGCCGACAGCCAGCGCATCACCTCCCGCCGGGACGCCTAACGCCCCAGCAGCCGCCACGTCTGGTTCAGCGGGCTGCCCTGGCTGACCGCCCGGCAGGTCCACTGGTGCACCAGCGCGCCGGCCGCCGTGGAGACCGCGTTGACATCGACACACTTGCCACTGTGCCGGGCGACGAGTTGGTAGTCGTGCGAGTCGTTGCCCGAGTAGGTCACCTTGCGCAGCGTGAACTGCTGGTTGAGGCTGTTCAGGCAGGTCCACTGGTGCACGGCAGCGCCGTCGGCGGTGGACACGCCGCTGACGTCGAGGCACTTGCCGCTCTGCTGGTTGACCACTGTGTAGGTGTTGGCCACGCCGGCGACCGGGGCGAAGTTCCAGAGCTGCTGGTCACCGCCGTCGCAGTGGTTCTGCTGCTGGACGTTGCCGTCAGCGGTGCTCAGGCCGGCGTTGTTCAGGCACTGCTGGGAGTGCTGGGCCACCGCCACCGACTGGAAACCAGCGTCCGACGGTGGCAGCAGCGTGACGGCGTAGGTGTCGGTCTGGTTGGTGTACGGCAGGGTGACTGTGGCGCTGTTGTTGGACACCCCGACCAGGCTGTTCGAGACCGTGAGCGGCCCCGCCACGGCACCGCCGCCGTTGTGCGGGATGCGTTGGGTGAGCACACGGACCTGACCGTTCTGCACGATGCCGCTGGTGGTGTCCAGGCGTTGCAGGTTGACTGCCAGGTTCCCGGTGGTACGACCACCGCCGACCAGGACCTTCGCCGCCCCGGCCGTCTTCGTGGCGTACGCGTCGTACGACTGGCTGGGGGTCACCGCGACGTTCTCGCCGACCTGGGAGGCGTAGAAGCGGTAGTTCCACCACTCCCCCTTGGGCTGGTGCTGGCCGGTCGAGTTCCGGATCAACAGGTTGCCGAGGTCGTTGTGCAGGCTGCCGCCGCTGGCCCAGTTCGCCCGCAGGCCGTCGGCTCTGGCCCGCCCCAGACGCGCGATGTACCAGGCGCCGTCGGCCGGGTTCTGCTCGTCGGGCGCGCCGTACTCGTTGATCTGGTACGGGCGCGGGTGGGCGATGCCGCGCGGGTCGAGTGTGGCGTTGGCGGCGTTGACGTTCGCGACCGGGTCACCGGGCAGCGAGTGCCAGCTGATGATGTCCGGCACCGTGTTGGTGGAGCGGACGAAGTCCAGGTACTGGTTCCAGAAGGTGTGCGTCGTCGACGGTACGCAGGCACAGCTCGGCCCGACGATGAGCTGGCTGGGGAACTCCGCCCGGATGCGCTGGTAGGTCCGACGCCACAGTTCGAGGTACTGGGAGATCGGTCGGTTCCAGAAGATGGTGATGTTGGGTTCGTTCCAGATGTCCCACTGCACCGACAGCCCGGATGTCCGGACGTCGTTGATGAGGCGGGTCAGGAAGTTGTCGTAGTCGGTCCAGTTGCCGTTGTCACCGGGGAAGCGGGAGATCCCGGCGCCGTCGGCACCCCAGAGGTCGTGCGGCAGGATGATGAACTTCCCGCCGAGGGCGGTGGTCCGACGCGCCTGGGCGACTGTGGAGTTCCAGCGACGGTCGTAGGTACCGCCGACCCAGCCACTCCCCGGAAGCTGCGCGCCGCCGGCACGCATGTACTGGAACTTGACGTCCCGGTAGAAGTGGTCGGCGGGACCGCTCGCGTTCTCGGTCATGCCGTAGATCCAGCCGGATGCGCGGTAGGTCGGCGCACCGCTGGTGGTGGCGAAGTTGACGCTTATCGACTCGTCGGCGGCCTGGGCGGGGGACGAGACGACGGTGACGGCGGCAGCGGCGGCGAGCAGGCCGACGACGAGTCGGGCCATGAACACACTGGCTCGTCCTGACCTGCTGCGGGACGGGGTTTTCACGGGCGGCTCCTTGGTGGGGCGCGGGGGACGCTCTCCGGAGGGCAGCGCTTGCGAATCGATTCGCACGGATCGTAGGACCAGGAACTGAACCATGTCAATGAAGTGACAGTGCGGTGACGGCCGCGTTTCCCAGCGATGCTCCCCGCCCGGCCAAGTAACTCTTGACCCCCGCGCATGGCCAGACCTATCTTCGAGCGAACCGATTCGTCGAATCGATTCGCCTCCTGGTTGGACTGTTCCAACCCGCGCCGATCAACCACACACCCCACCTGACGATCGATTTGAAGTGAGGCACCACATGACCGGACTCAGTCGTCGGCGGCGTCTGGCCGCCGTCGCCGTGATAGCTCTCGCCGCAGTGGCAGGCAGTGCCTGCTCGTCGTCCAGCGACGGTGGCGCCGACGGTGGCGCGCACCTCGTCTGGGACCCCTACCCGCAGTTCGCCGACGACTCCGAGTGGGTCGCGCTGCTCAAGAAGTGCGGCACCTCCGCGGGGGTGACTGTCGAGCGAACCGGCTACGACACCACCGACCTGACCAACAAGGCGCTGCTCGCCGCCCAGCAGGGAAACTCGCCGGACGTGCTGATCGTGGACAACCCGGTCATCTCGACGCTGGCCGAGGCCGGTGCGCTCACCACCACCGACGACAACAAGCTGGACGTCTCGGCCATGGAGAAGAACCTGCTCGGTGCCGGCCAGAGCGACGGCAAGACCTACGGAGTGCCGATCGGGGCGAACACCCTCGCCCTCTACTACAACAAGGATCTGCTCACCGCCGCCGGCGTCGATCCCGCCGCCGTCAAGGACTGGCCGTCACTGACCGCCGCACTGACCAAGGTCAAGGCCAAGGGGAAGAAGGGCATCACCTTCTCCGCGATCGGCACCGAGGAGGGCAGCTTCCAGTTCCTGCCCTGGTTCTGGGGGTCCGGTGCCCACCTGACGAGTCTGGACTCACCGCAGGCGGTGTCAGCGCTGACGCTCTGGACCGACTGGCTCAAGCAGGGCCACGCCCCGAACTCCGTCATCAACAACACCCAGACCACGAGCTGGCAGGAGTTCGCCACCGGCGACTACGCGTTCGCCGAGAACGGCACGTGGCAACTGGCCAACGCGGAGAAGCTCGGCTTCTCGTACGGCACTATCGCGATCCCGGCCAGCGCGGGAGGGCCGGCCCCGGCACCCACGGGTGGTGAGTTCGTCTCCATCCCGGTGCAGAAGAACACCGGCCGGTACGAGGCGTCGCAGAAGCTCGTCGCCTGTCTGACCAACGCCGACAACCTCCTCACCACGGACACCACGCTGTCCTACGTCGCACCCGTCGCCGCGGTGCAGGAGCGACAGGCGAGCGCGGACCCCAAGCTCAAGGTCTGGGTGGAGGCCGTCCGGGCAGCCAAGGGCCGCACCGGTGACAACCTCGGCACGAAGTACCCGAAGATCTCCGAGTCGCTGTGGACCGCGGTGCAGTCGGCCCTCAGCGGCGGGAAGTCGCCACAGGAGGCCCTGACCGCCGCGCAGACCGCCGCCACGACCAGGTAAGCGACCCGAACCGACACCATGCCCTCCACGACAGAGACCTCCACCGCCGTACGGGACCAGGGTGGGGCGGCGCCGGCCGCCCCACCCGGGCCTCCCCCGTCCCGTGCCCGCCGGCCCAGCCGGTGGATGGCGTGGGGCTTCCTGGCACCCGTGACCGTCTACCTGGTGGCCTTCTACGCCTACCCGCTCTACCGCAACGTCGAGTTGAGCCTGCGGGAGTACACCGTCCGCTCGTTCGTGCAGGGCGGGGCGCCCTTCGCCGGCCTCGACAACTACCGCACGGTCCTGACCGACCCGGCATTCGGGCCGACGCTGACGCACACACTGGTCTTCACCGCGGCCTCGCTCGCCTTCCAGTTCACCATCGGCATGGCCCTGGCCCTCTTCTTCCACAAGCACTTCCCGCTGTCGCGCACACTGCGGGCGCTGATCCTCGTACCGTGGCTGCTGCCGCTGATCGTCTCGGCGTCGACCTGGTCGTGGCTGCTCAACAGCGACTCGGGGCTGGTCAACGCGGCGCTGGGCGTCGTCGGGATCGACCCGGTCAACTGGCTCACCTCGCCGGGCTGGTCGCTCACCTCGGTGATCATCGCGAACGTCTGGATCGGTATCCCGTTCAACCTGGTGGTGCTGTACAGCGGCCTGCAGGGGATCCCGACGGAGATGTACGAGGCGTCCGCGCTCGACGGCGCGACGGGGTGGCAACGATTCTGGGGGATCACCTTCCCGTTGCTGCGTCCCGTCTCCGCGATCACGCTGCTGCTGGGGTTGATCTACACGCTGAAGGTCTTCGACATCATCTGGATCATGACCAGGGGTGGCCCGACCGGCTCCTCGGCCACGCTCGCCACCTGGTCGTACCGGCTCGGCTTCGGCAACCTGCTACCCGAGTTCGGCCCGGGCGCGGCGATCGGAAACCTGCTCATCGTGCTGGCGCTGATCGCCGGCCTCATCTACATCCGGATCGAGCGGAAGCAGCAGCTGCGATGACCACCTCGAAGCCGCGGGCCTGGTGGAAGACAGGCGTCGGCCTGGTGCTGACCGGGCTGATGCTCTTCCCCGTCTACTGGATGATCAACGTGTCCTTCACCCGGGACCAGGACATGCGGGCCAGTCCCCCACACCTGTTCCCCACCAACGGCACCCTGGACGGCTACCGGGCGGTGCTCGACCAGCAACTGCCGTACCTCGGCACCAGCTTCCTGGTCGGCCTCGGCACTGTGGCGCTGACCGTGGCGCTGGCCGCCCCGGCCGGCTACGCGTTGGCGAAGCTCCGGCCACCCGGTGGCCCGGCTCTGAGTTTCGTGCTGCTGATCGCGCAGATGATCCCGGGAATCATCATGGCGATGGGCTTCTACGCCATCTTCCTCACGCTCGGCGTCCTGAACACGCTGCCCGGCCTGATCCTGGCCGACACCACGCTCGCGGTGCCGTTCGGCGTCCTGATCTTCACGGCCTTCATGTCCGGCATCCCCGACGAGCTGCTCCAGGCCGCCGTGGTCGACGGCGCCGGTCGGCTGCGGACCTTCTGGTCGGTGGTGCTGCCGGTCAGCCGCAACTCGATCGTCACGGTGTCGCTCTTCGCGTTCCTGTGGTCCTGGTCGGACTTCATCTTCGCCTCGACCCTGGCCGGCGGCGGCGACCACCAGCCGATCACCCTCGGCATCTACCACTACATCGGCAACAACAACCAGCAGTGGAACGCCATCATGGCCACCGCCGTCGTCGCCTCGATCCCCGCCGCCGTACTGCTGATCCTGGCCCAGCGGTACGTCTCGATGGGCGTGACCGCCGGCGCCGTCAAGGACTGACCATCCGCGGCGGTCGAGGACTGACCACCCGCACCACAGAAAGGCACCCGCCACCCATGACCGCCGCCCCGTCCGGTCCGGAGTTCCCCATCCAGGACATCCCGTTCAGCTACCGCGGATCCTGGTTCAACATCTCCCCGGTGGTAGCCGAGAAGACGTACGCCGAGGATCTGCACCTGGTCTCCCACCAGACCGGGCTGCACCCCGTCCTGCGGCTCACCCCCACGGTCGCCGGTGCCACAGTCGTCGCCACACCGGCGCTGCTGACCTGGCGCAGCGGGGCCGACCGGATCGAGGCCGTCTACGACGGGCCGGACACCCTGCGGATCCGGGGCCACCGGCTCGGCCTGCGGGTGGCCGCTGCCGCGCGCACCCTCACCCCGTTCAGCGGCACCTACCTGTACGCCGACCCGGTCGACGGATCGCACGTGTTCACCTCGTACGAGACCGGCCGCCGGTACCGGATCACTGTGCTCTCCGGCGCGCTGTCGCGCACCGACGGCACACAGGCGCTCGGCACCGCCGACCGGTCCCTCGACCTCCCCACCGACCAGCCCTGGGAGATCGCGATCGAGGAGTACGCCACGGCACGCCGCCCGTACGCCGGATCGGTCGCCTTCGAGCAGTTGTGCCACGACCGGATGGCGGAGTTCACCGCGTTCGTCGACGCGATCGCGCCCTGGCGTGGTGCGGAGACCCCGGCCGCCGAGCTGGCCGCGTACGTCCTGTGGTCGGCCACTGTCGCCCCGGCGGGTTTCGTCACCCGCCCGGCCGTCCTGATGTCCAAGCACTGGATGGACAAGGTATGGAGCTGGGACCACTGCTTCAACGCGATCGCCCTGGCGGCCGGCGAGCCGGAGCTGGCCTGGCACCAGTTCCAGCTCCCCTTCGACCACCAGGACGAGGCCGGAGCCCTCCCCGACTCGGTCACCCACTCCGAGGTCCTGCACAACTACGTCAAGCCCCCCATCCACGGTTGGGCACTCCGTCACCTGCGCCGACGCCTGCCCCAACCACCGAGCCGGGCGGCGCTGGCGCAGACGTACGGCCGGCTTGCCCGCTGGACCGAGTTCTGGCTCGACGCACGGCGCGCCCCCGGCCACGATCTGCCGCACTACCAGCACGGCAACGACAGCGGCTGGGACAACGCCACCACCTTCGACGACAAACGCGTCCTCGAGACGGCCGACCTCGCCGCGTTCCTGGTCTCGCAGCTTCGCTGCCTCGCCGACCTCGCCACCGAGCTGGGTGAGCCCGCCGCCCGCTGGTCCCGGGAGGCCGACCGGATCCACGGGGCCATGCTGCGCGACCTGTGGGACGGCGAACGCTTCGCCGCCCGCGACCCGCACACCGGGCACCGGCGGACGAGCCGCAGCCTGCTCGACCTGATGCCCGTCGCACTCGGGGCCGACCTGCCGGCCCCGGTCGCCGCCGCGCTGGCACGAGGCGTCGAAACCCACCTGACCACGCACGGGCTGGCCACCGAGCCGACCGACTCGGCCCACTACCTCGCCGACGGCTACTGGCGTGGCCCGATCTGGGCACCCTCCACAGTCCTCGTCGAGGACGGCCTGCGTCGGGCCGGACAGACCAGGATCGCCGACGACATCAGCCGGCGGTTCCTTGCTCTGTGCGAGAAGTCCGGCTTCGCGGAGAACTTCGACGCCGAGACCGGCACCGGTCTGCGGGACCGCGCGTACACCTGGACCGCCAGCAGCTATCTCATCCTCGCCGCCGCCCAGGAGGAACGGCGGGTCAGGGGCGGCTAGCCGGTCGGATCAGCGGGCCCGGACCGGACCGGTGCTGGAACGCAACGAGATGGGCGGGCTGTACAGGCGGTGTCGTGGCACGGCACCGGGAGCCGCGATGATCTCCAGCAGCAGCGACACCGCCTCGGCGCCCATCTCGACCATCGGCACGTCGGCGGCGGTCAGCGGCGGGCGGAAATCCTCCGCCCAGTGCTGCGCGGCGACTCCGGTGACGGAGAAGTCGCGCGGCACCGACAACCCGGCGCCGGTCAGTGCACGCTGCATCCCGGGCAACGCGGCCTCGTTGATGGTGGCCACCGCCGTGACCTCCGGGTGCGTCGCGAGCAACTGCTCCATACACGCCTCGCCGGAGGCCGTGTCGTCGCCGCTGCAGACCTCCACACCGGTCAACCCCCGCTCCAGCGCCGCCGTACGGAAGCCGGCCAGCGCGCGATGGCTGGGGCCGTAACCGGCGGCCACCAACTCGGCGGACCGGTTCACGAGTGCCACGTGCCGGTGCCCGAGATCGGCCAGGTGCTGCACGCACCGGGCGATCAGCGCGGCGTAGTCGATGTCGATCCAGCTCATCCCGTGCGGCTCGGCGGTCCGACCGATCGTGACGAACGGCAGCCCGGCCTTGGTCAGCCGGGTCACCCGGTCGTCCTTCAACCGGATCTCCATGAGGACCACGCCGTCGACCCGACGCCCGGTGACGATCCGCTCGAACGACCGGTCGTGGTCGCCACCGGAGGGGGACAGCAGCACGTCGAGGTCATGGCGGGCGGCCGCCTCGACCACACTGGCGACGAAACCCAGCTGCATGTCGGTCAACCGCTGACTCGCTGGCGGGATGACCAGCCCGAGGGTACGGGTGCGCCCCTCCTTGAGAGCACGGGCGCTGGCGTTCGGCCGGTAGTCCAACTCGTCGATGACCGACTGGATCCGTTGCCGGGTCGCCTCCGAAACGCTGCGTTTTCCGCTGAGCACGTAGGAAACGGTGCTGCGGGACACCCCCGCCCGGCGAGCGATCTCCCCGATGTTCATCAATCGCCCTCGAATCGATTCTTGCCCCGACACGGGGACGCACCTCGCTCCGCCGACCAGCATATCCGTCCTCAGGCTCATCGATAGATGACCAACGCGTGCCGACTAGCGCCAACGCATGGATGCTCATTAATGTCACAGGTATGACGTGTGACGTCAATGTCACCGCCACCCCACCCCACCCCCACCACGCAACGGAAAGGTTCCGATGAATGTGAAGAGAAAGCTGGGTCGCCTGCTGGCCGCCGCGGGAACCCTGCTGGCCCTCGTCGTCGGCGCTGGCGTCTATGTGGTCTCGGATGCGCCGGGCATCGCCCACGCCGCCGGCACGGGTCCGTGTGACATCTACGCCTCGGGTGGTACCCCGTGCGTGGCCGCGCACAGCACCACCCGCGCGCTGTACGGCGCGTACAACGGCCCGCTCTACCAGGTCCGACGCTCGTCGGACAACACCACCCGCGACATCGGCGTACTGAGCGAGGGCGGCTACGCGAACGCCGCCACCCAGGACTCGTTCTGCGCCAACACGACCTGCGTCATCACGATCATCTACGACCAGTCCGGCCGCAACAACCGTCTCACCCAGGCGCCCCCCGGGGGCTTCGCCGGTCCCGCGCCCGGCGGTTGGGACAACCTCGCCGACGCGAAGGCAGCACCGGTCACCGTCGGCGGCCAGAAGGCGTACGGCGTCTACATCGCCCCCGGTACCGGCTACCGCAACAACAACACCAACGGTGTCGCGACCGGCGACCAGCCCGAGGGCATCTACGCGGTCGTCGACGGCACCCACTACAACCAGTGGTGCTGCTTCGACTACGGCAACGCGCAGACCAACAGCCTCGCCGACGAACGCGCCATCATGGAGACCGTCTACTTCGGTGCCAACAAGCAGTGGGGCTACGGGGCGGGAGCCGGCCCCTGGATCATGGCCGACCTGGAGTGGGGGCTGTTCTCCGGGGTCAACGCGGGCTACAACAACATCGCGTCCATCAACCACCGGTTCGTCACGGCCATGGTCAAGGGCGAGCCGAACCACTGGGCGATCCGGGGCGGAAACGCCCAGTCCGGCAGCCTGACGACCTACTTCGACGGGCCGCGCCCCAACGGCTACCACCCGATGAAGAAGGAAGGGGCCATCCTGCTCGGCATCGGCGGTGACAACAGCATCACCGGCCGCGGCACCTTCTTCGAGGGCGTACTGACCTCCGGCTACCCGACGGCGGCCACCGAGAACGCCGTCCAGGCCAACATCAACGCCGCCGCCTACGCACCCGCCGGCGGCGGCAACCCGCAACAGAACGTCCAGGTCGTCGGCGCGCAGTCCAACCGCTGCATCGACGTGCCGAACGGCACCACCACCAACGGCACCCAGGTGCAACTCTGGGACTGCCTCGGCAACACCGCGCAGCGCTGGACCTACACCGCCGGCAAACAACTCCAGGTGTACGGCAACAAGTGCCTCGACGCCTTCGGCCAAGGCACCACCAACGGCACCCAGGCCATCATCTGGGACTGCCACGGTGGCTCCAACCAGCAGTGGAACCTCAACGCCAACGGCACCATCACCGGCGTCCAGTCCGGGCTCTGCCTCGACGCCAACGCCGCCGGCACCGCCAACGGCACCAAGCTCATCCTCTGGGCCTGCAACGGCGGTGCCAACCAGCAATGGTCCACCCGTAGCTGACCCACCACACGATCGATCGGCCGTGCCGCCCCCGCGACGCCGCTGGGGCGGCGCGACCGGCGACCTAGTCGCCCCGGATCGCCCCCGCCACGTCGCTCAGGTCATCGTTGAGCTGGTGGTCACGCCCCGGCAACCGGTGCAGGTACGCCTGCGGGACGACGTCGGCGTACCGGTCGGCGTGCGCCAGCGGCACGGTGTCGTCCTCAAGCCCGTGGAACACGTGCACCGGCACGCCGTGCGGCAGTCTCGCGCCGAGATCGTGCGGCACCTCGAACCCGTCGCTGGCCCAGCCCTCGGGACCGACGAATGGGGCGGCGATCAGCACGATCGCCCCGAGCGTCCGCTCCGGCGGCCGTTCGGCGAGCGTGTGGACGAGGATCGTCCCGCCCACCGAGTGGCCCACCACGACCGGGCCGTCGTCCAGGGCCGCGATCTCCCGCCGGATGGCCGCGCTCCAGGTGGCGTAGCTCGGGTCGTCCTCGTCGGGCATGCGCGGGTAGTGGATCTCGTACCCTTCCCCGAGCTCACGGCCCAAGCTGTCGACCAGCTTGTTGTCCCATTCGTCGTGTACGCCGGCACCGGCCCCCTGAACGAACAGGATCTGCGGGACTCGTTGATTCGCCACGCTGGTGTGTGCCCGAAGCGCGGGTGCCACAAACGGGCAGGTGCCCGCCACCCGGGCCGGGTAAATTTCGGGGCTGGGCGAGAGCGGGGGTCGCATGGTCAAGGGATGGCACGGCTGGCTCGGTACGTTCAACGGCGTCGTCCTCATCACGATGGTCGTCCTGCCGTTGGCCGCGCTGGCGGTGTGGGTCCTGGCGCGCCGCCGACGCGCCGCCGGCACCCCGTCCGCGTGGCGGACGTCGTTGGCCGACGTCGGCATCGTCTACGGCACTGTGCCGTGGGTGTGGATGATCATGTTGCCCGGCGATCAGGCCGGCATCGTCCCCGGTCGGGTGACACTGGTGCCGCTGCGCGACCTGCTCACGATCTTCTCCGACGGGGGGCCGCTGACGGCGACGTTTCAGGTCGTCGGCAACCTGCTGGTCTTCGCGGCGCTGGGCTTCTTCGCCCCGCAGCGGTTCCCGGCGCTGGCGTCGGTACCACGGATCCTGGCCCTCGCAGCCGGCTGCTCGGTCCTGGTCGAGACCGCCCAGTTCGTCCTACGACTGGACCGGGTGTCGTCGGTGGACGACGTTCTGCTCAACGCCGCCGGCGCCGGACTGGCGGCATTGGCGTCCCGGCACTGGTGGCGCGCCACTGCCGATGTGTCCGAGGAGCGCCGACCTGAACCGGCTGCGGGGTCCCGGTGGACTACCTCGGCCTGATCGGGGGGCGCGCGGCGACGCGTGCGCGACCCTGATTCTTAACTCCGATGTCACCGCCCGCTCCCACGGGTGACGTGTCGCTGTCCGCAGGCAGGAGTTGGCTCCCAGTCGTCGCACTTGTCTTGACCAGGAGTTGATCCACGTGCCTTCGTCTCGTCGTACCTTCCTCGCCAGCGGCGCCGCCGCCGGCGTCGGCCTTGCCGTCGCGGGCGGCCTGCCGTCCCTGGCCCAGGCCAGCCCGGCTCGGCCGCACCCGCCGGTGAAGCCCGGAAACGTGCCCTTTCCGCCACTGGTGGACGACCCCAAGGGGATCCTGGCCCTGCCCAAGGGCTTCAGCTACACCATCGTCACCCGGACCGGCGTCACCCGGCTCGACCGCGGCCAGGGCACGACCCCGTCGGACCACGACGGCATGGCCGTCTACGACGCCGGCCACGGCCGCTACACCCTGATCCAGAACCACGAGATCGACCCGGGCGCCGAGTTCGGTGTCCCGCACGTCAAGGGAACTGTGTACGACGCGGGCGCCGTCGACGCCGGCGGTTGCACCGTGATCAAGACCGACCTCGCGGGCCGCAACCTGGGCGAGTTCGTGGCGCTCTCCGGCACCATCTCCAACTGCGCCGGCGGGCCGACGCCGTGGGGCACCTGGCTCACCTGCGAGGAGACCGAGGACCGGGCCGGCGACACCTGGGAAGAGGGCGGCCGTTCCGGCGTCTACCAGAAGGACCACGGCTACGTCTTCGAGGTGTGGGCCGACGGCAGTGCCGACCCCAAGCCGATCAAGTGCCTGGGCCGCTACTCCCACGAGGCCCTGGCCGTCGACAAGGACCGCACCCGGATCTACCTCTCCGAGGACGCCGACGCGCCCAACGGCCTCTTCTACCGCTGGACGGCGCCACACGGCGTCAAGCTGGGCCCGGGGGTGCTCACCCGCCTCGCACCGAACGCCGGTGTCCTCGCCGCGATGCAGATCATCATGGATGACGGTTCGGTGCTGCCGGACGTCGCGTACCTGACCTCCGCCCAGCTGGGCCGCCCCTTCCCGGTCCGGTGGATCGAGGTGCCGGACCGCGACGCGCGCACCAAGTCGGTGCGCGAGCAGTTCGCCGACGGCCAGGTCACCCGCGGACGCAAGTTCGAGGGCGTGTGGGCCACCGACGAGGGCGTGTACGTGGTCAACTCGTACGCCTGGGACGAGGGTGACCTCCCGGCGGACGCGGCGCCGCACGACGGAATGGTCTGGTTCTACAACTTCAAGAACCAGACCATCCAGCTGGTGACGTACTTCCCGCACCAGACCCAGTCCGAGGAGGGTACGCCGGTCAAGTACACCGACCTCACCTTCGACGGCCCGGACAACGTGACAGTCACCCCGTGGGGAAGCCTCGTCCTCGCCGAGGACGGCTCCGGCGCCTCGCACGTGCTCAGCACGATCCCGGGCGGTCCCACGTACCCGATCGCCCGCAACCAGCTCAACGACTCGGAGTTCTGCGGGCCGACCTTCAGCGCGGACGGCAAGGTGCTCTTCGTCAACATGCAGGACCCGGGCCTCACCCTGGCCATCACCGGTCCGTGGGAGAAGTACCTGGGCTGACCGAGCCCGAACGTGGGGGCCGGGCGACCCGCCTGGCCCCCACGCCGCGTTCCGGCCGCCGTCAGGAGACGCGCGGCAACGCCAGCCAGTCCCGCCAGGTGATGTCGCGGCCCAGATAGCGGGGCTGGTGGAACGGCCAGTCCGCGGCGATCCACTGCGGCACCAACGCGTCGACCGCAGCCTCCACCTCAGTGCCGACCAGGTCGTCCACCACCCACCAGGAGACCTCGCCGTCGGAGCCGGTGCGCTCCGGCGGGTCGATGTAGACGCAGCCGAGGATCGCCGTCTCCCCCTCGTCCAGCAGCGCGTAGTTGAACGACTGGTGCGCGGCTATCTCCCTCTCGTGCCGCAGCAGGTCGACGCGGTCCTCTTCATAGGTCATCGTCTCGCTGGGCCATGCCCAGGCCGGGCCGAAGATCTCCCACAGGCGCTCACGGGAGCCCATCACGGCGGGGTAGTCGAGCGGGGTGTCCGCCTCGCGAATCGGCCGCAGATGCAGCGCGGTGTTGGGCACCGGCACGTGAACGGGGTGGACGAACTCATCAGGCAGCCAGGTCATGAGGGCCGAGGCTACCGGCAGGCGCCCGCATTCAGTCGAGGCAGAACTCGTTGCCCTCGACGTCCTGCATGTTGAGGCACGACTCGTTCTCGCCGTCGGCGAGCAGCAGTTGCCCGCGTACCGCGCCGAGCTTGACCAGGCGCGCGCACTCGGCCTCGAGGACGGCCAGGCGCTCCTCGCCCACGAGCCCGGTGCCGACCCGTACGTCGAGATGCACCCGGTTCTTGACGACCTTGCCCTCGGGCACCCGCTGGAAGAACAGTCGCGGGCCCACACCGGCAGGGTCACTGCACGCGAACCACGATCCCTGCTCCTCGGAGTTGACATCGTCCCAGGCGGCGACCCCCTCCGGAGGCGGCGGCGGGACGTACCCCAACACCTCGCACCAGAAACGACCGACGCGCACGGGCTCGGCGCAGTCGAAGGTGACCTGGACCTGCTTGACCGACATCCGTTCACCTTACGAGTGGCGCTGCCGCCGCTGTCCGCGTACCCCGTGCGCTAGGGGGTGGCGCGCTGGCGTTGATAGTGGCGGGCGGATTTGGCGCGAGCGCCGCAACCGTCCATCGAGCACCAGCGTCGGGTGCCGTTGCGCGACGTGTCGTAGAAGTGCAGGACGCAGGCGGGGTTACCGCAGCGTCGGATGCGGTGGGGTTGCTGGCGCAGCAGGTCAAGGTAGTTGACGGCCGCTCGCCAGGAGGGGAGCCAGCCGGCGTCGACGTCATGCTGCTCATGCACGACCGCCTGACGGAGCGTGTAGCGCGAGGCACCACGGGCGAGGATCGCGTTGACCGCCCGTTCGGCGTCCTCGTCGGGTTGTTCGAGGGCGCGGCGCAGCGCGGAACGCGCCTCCCGCAACGAGGGCTCCACCGCTGCGGGGTCACCCTCCAGTTGGTGCTCGGTGAGCCATCCCCGCAGCCCGTCCGGCTCGTCGAACAGGTCGACCATGCGGCCCCGCTCGACCCACTGTGTGTTGACCAGGTCCAGCGCGAGGGGTTCGCCCACAAGCGGCCGACGTGTCATGCGGCCAACCTTACCACCGTTCGGCGTTTGACAGGTTAGCCATTCCGACGTATCTTCTTACCGGCAAAAGTCATCACGATGGTTAGACAGCGTCGACTTTCTCCGGCCCGGCCCGATCCCCGGAAGGTGCCCGTCATGCCACACCGCTACCTGCAGGAACTGACCACCGCGTCGGTGGTCGCCGCGCAACAGCGCTACGGCAGCCGACCCGCCATCCAGCGCATGACCGCCGGATGGGACACCGACGCGACATTCAGTGACGATGAGGCCGCTTTCATCACCGAGCGCGACAACTTCTACCTCGCCACCGTCGGCGAGAACGGCTGGCCGTACCTGCAGCACCGCGGCGGCCCGCCCGGCTTCCTGCACGTCCTCGACCCCGTCGACGGGCACAGCGTCCTGGGCTGGGCCGACCTGCGGGGCAATCGGCAGTACCTGTCGGTCGGCAACCTCGCCACGTCACCCCGGGTCTCGCTGCTACTGATGGACTACGCCCACCAACGCCGCCTCAAGATCATCGGCACGGCGCGCGTCACCGACGTGCGGGACGACGCAGCCGACGACCTGCTGGAGAGGCTGAGCGTGCCCGGACCAGCGGGCCGGGTGGAACGGTTGATCACCGTTGACGTGCAGGGCTACGACTGGAACTGCCCCCAACACATCACCCCCCGCTTCAGCGAGGCGGAACTCTCGGACGCACTCGCGCCGGTACGTGACGAACTCGCCCGCCTGCGCGCCGAGAACCAGGCCCTCCGCGAGCAGGCGAATCAACAACCAGGGAGAACACCATGAACAAGCTGACCGTACGCTCCGTCGGCGGCCCCACGGCCGTCCTCGACTACGCCGGCCAACGCGTCGTGGTGGACCCGACCTTCGACGATCCGCGGACGTACCAGGACGGGCCGGTCACCGCCACGAAGTTCACCGGCCCGAGCACGGCGCCGACGGACCTCGACCCGGTCGATGTGGTGCTCGTGTCGCACGAACATCACGTCGACAACCTCGACATCTCCGGGCGGGAGTACGCGCGCCGGGCCACGCGGGTGTTCACCACCACGGCGGGGGCACCGAATCTCGGGCCTGGAGCGACCGGCCTGCGGCCCTTCGAGTACGCCGAGGTCGGCGACGTACGCGTCACGGTGGTTCCGGCGCTGCACGGTTCGCCGGAGGTCGGCGTGGTCAACGGCCCGGTGATCGGTTTCGTGCTCGAGGCGACCGGTTGGCCGACCGTCTATGTCAGCGGCGACAACGCCTCGCTGGATGTCGTGGCTGTTGTCGCTGAGCGGTTTCCGGCGATTGAGATCGCGATCCTCAACCTCGGCGCGGCCCAGCTCGCGGTACGCGGCGAGGCGTTCCTCACCCTGACCGCGGATCTGGCGGCACGAGCGGCGGCAGTGCTCGGCGTCCGCGCGGTGGTCCCGGTCCACCAGGACGGCTGGGCGCACTACACCCAGGGCGCCGACGATGTCGTGCGTGCCTTCGAGAGCGCGGGCCTGACGGACGTGCTCGTCGACCTGCGACCCGGCGACTCTGCGATCATCTGACCAGGATTCGGACCGGCCCGGTACGGCCTTGGGGTCCGGTCGTCGTGGTCGAGCGCTGCGACGACCACGGCGACCGTGACCCCGCAGACGTCAGTGCGTGCTCCGTGGCCTGGGGGTCGCCCCTGCGCCCGAACGCTTGAGCAGGATCGCCCCGCCGGCGACGAAGATGACGCCGAGGATCACCCCGACGAGGTTGCCCTGGGACAGGCTGGAGACGATGCCCAGCACGCCCACAACGATCGCCAGCACGCCGAGGATTCGCATGGTGTAGCCACCGACAGACTTGACCCGATCACTCGTCATGACGTGCCTTCTGCCCGACGCGCCGATCGCGTAAACGAGATCTCACTCCACCTTGGTGAGGAGTGGTTTCCCCTTCTCGACGACGTACGTGGCCAGTTCGACAGCGACACCGTCGCCAACATTGCGTGCCTGGTGATGTACACCGTAGGGGACGGTCAACGCGTCGCCAGGGTTGCACACCATGGGCGGCTGACCCTCAAGCCGATATTCCAGCGTTCCCTGCAGGACGCAGATGATCTCCTCGCCCGGGTGGAAATGCTTGAACGGTGGCGAATCCGGGGTGAACTCCACCCGAGTCTGAATGACCTCCCGCCCGGGGATGCTGAGGTCGTGCCGTTGCAGATCGATCCGCCACAGCCCCGGCGCTGACTCCACGGCTGTGGGGCTGATGCCCTCGGGTCGATCCTTGGTGCTCACGACGGCCTCCTGTAAGCCGTCGGGCCGACGGCCACTACTCGGACTGGTGCATCCCCCGTCGAGAATAGGTAGCCGCGGACGATTAGGGGCGCGGATGCCGTAGCCCGATCCCCTGCGCTCCTCGGGGAGCTGAGTTCAGCGGCTTTCCAGCAGCCCGCGCCGGGCCATGTGGGCGCGCAACGTCTCGGCGTCCTCGGCGGACATCAGCCAGCGCGGGATCACGGTCGCCGGCATCCGGCCGACGTACACGACCCAGAACTCTCCGACGTCCCGCACCTGGGCGACCCCGTCCCAGGCGATGCCGCCGGACTCCGAGCCGCTGCGCATCATGATGTTGTCATCGGTGATGTCGTAGGCGCCCTCGACGGCGTAGCTACCGGAGCGGCGTCGGGCGCGCGCCAACACCCACGGCCGGTACAGCATCGACAGCACGCCGGCCACGAGCAGCGCCGTCCACAGCGGCGAACTCCGCTCGGCCCACCCGAACCCCCGCGAGACGACGAGACCGATGACCCCGACCACCGCCAGGGCCGCTCCGATGTAGCCGAACCTGCGCAGCCGAACGTTGCCGAGCGCAGCGGCCACCCGGCCCGGGTAGGCGGGATCGGCGGGGACGTCGAAACGGATGTGCACGCCAGAACGATAGTGCCTCCACCCGCCGCTGACAGCGCCTTGCCCCCGCCCCACCTGACGAGCCGTCGGCATCCTGGTGGGGCAGTCTGATGAGGTGAACGCCGACGACATCCGGGTGCCCCGGGCCCAGGCGGGGTCGAGCCCGCAGCACCTGCTGACGACCCTGCTCGGCGAGTACCTCGACTCCTCGGATGCCGACCTGCCGTCGACGGCGGTCATCGCGATCCTGCGGGAGTTCGGGGTCAGCGAGTCCAGTGCCCGTGCCGCGCTGTCCCGGCTGGTCAAGCGTGGTCTCATCGCCACGCGGGGGAAGGGACGTCCACCGGTCTACCACCTCACGCCGGAGGCGATCGCCAAACACCGCTCCCGGATGCGACATTTCCTGAACTTCGGCGCCCGCCCGGTGCCCTGGACCGGCGAATGGGTGCAGGCGTCCTTCTCGATCCCGAACTCCGGCCAGGCGTTCCGTCACGCGCTGCGCAGGTCGTTGAGCACACTGGGCTTCGTGGGCCTGTACGACAGCGTGTGGATCCGGCCGGGATCGGACGCCGCGCCGGTGCGGGACGCGCTGCGCGAGCTGCTGCACCACGTCGAGGGTGCCCGATGGTCGGTCCTGCATGTCCGGTTCGACGAGGAGGCCGGGCCACACGGTCCGGCCTCCGCGTACGACCTGACCACTCTCGCCTCGGCGTACTCGGGCTTCATTCAGCAGTACGCCGAGCTGCGGGAGGCCGCGCGCGACGGGGAGGTGGACGCGGCCCGGGCGTTGGTGGCTCGTACCTCCGCAATGGATTCCTGGCGGAAGTTCGCGGACATCGACCCGGACCTGCCCCCGCATCTGCTGCCGGAGCCCTGGCCGCGCCAGGAGGCCAGGGAGACCTTCCTGGACATCCACACCGGGCTCGGCTCGCTCGCCCAGGCGCGTCTGGTCCAGCTGGCAGAGCCGCACTGGCCCGACGCCGCCGCGTGGATCACCCACTTCCAGGCTTCGCGGAACCCCTCGCGACCCGAGCCGACCGGCGGCAAGCACGGCAACGCCCCTCCCGCCGGCTGAGGGCGATGGCGGTCGGCCAGAACCGCCGACACATTGACACTTTTCATTACGGCAGTGATAGTAACTGCACACAGCTCCCATCGGAGCGCCTGTGGGGACCGCGGCCGGGCGGTCACCAGCGCTGGACGAGCGGGCAGTGGCAGCCGAGGGCACGGCTGCCGCCCACGCCGCGCCGCGACCATGTCGACCGGACCCGCAACCAGCGCTGACCACCCTCGTCGTGGCGCGAATGAACGACCGCCGCCGGGAGCACCACCGTGACGTGTGCAGGAGGGTCAATGAAAAGGCGAGCAAAGATCTACGCGGCGCTGGCGGCAGCCATCGTCCCGGTCACCTCCGTGATCATGGCGATCGGCGGGACACCGGCGTCCGCCGCCGTCGGCGGTTCCGGCCCCTACCCCGCCGACTACGAAACCTCGACCACCCTGGCCAATCACACGATCTTCCGGCCCCAGACCCTTCCGTCCGAACGTCTGCCCATCGTCGTGTGGGGCAACGGCGGTTGCTCGGCCAACGGCCTCTCCCAGGGCAACTTCCTCCGCGAGATCGCCTCCCACGGCTTCCTCGCCATCGCCAACGGCGGCCCGAACGCATCCGGCTCCACCAACTCGCAGATGCTCACCCAGTCCATCGACTGGGCGATCGCGGAGAACTCCCGGCAGGGCAGCAAGTACTACAACAAGATCGACACTTCCAAGGTCGCCGTCGCGGGCTTCTCCTGCGGGGGCCTGGAGGCGTACGCCGTCTCGAACGACTCCCGGGTCACCACGACCGGCATCTTCAGCAGCGGTCTGCTGAACGACGGCGACGACTACCAGCTCCGGAGGCTGACCAAGCCGATCGCCTACTTCATCGGCGGGCCCAGCGACATCGCCTACCCGAACGCGATGGACGACTGGGGCAAGCTGCCCGCAGGCCTGCCCGCCTTCATGGGCAACCTGAACGTCGGGCATGGCGGCACCTACGACCAGACCAACGGCGGCGAGTTCGGCCGCGTCGCGACTCTCTACTTCAAGTGGCGCCTGAAGGGTGACACCACCGCCGGCCGCAACTTCGTCGGCTCCGACTGCGGTCTGTGCCGCAGCCAGTGGAGCGTCCAGCAGAAGAACCTGACGCTCGACGACGGCACGCCGCCCACCACCCCGCCTCCCACCACCCCACCGCCCACCACCCCACCGCCCACTACCCCGCCGCCGACCGGCACCCCCGGCTGCACCGCGGTCTACGCCGTCCAGGACCAGTGGAACGGCGGATTCGTCGCCAACGTCAGCGTCACCGCGGGAACCACCGCGCTGACCGGCTGGCGGGTCACCCTCACCCTGCCGAGCGGCGCGTCGGTCAGCTCGCTCTGGAACGGGGTCAGCAGCGGCACCAGCGGGACCATCACGGTCGCGAACCAGAGCTACAACGGACGACTGGCCGCAGGTCAGGCCACCAGTTTCGGATTCCAGGGCAGCGGCAGCGGTAGCGGCACCACCGCGAGTTGCACCGGAAGCTGACGCCCCGGGCAGATCGAGTCCTCGGCGGGCCGGCGCCCCGGCACCGGCCCGCCGTGGGTGCGCCCCGGTTCAGCGGATAGGGGAGACTGGCCGGCATGGCTGATCTGAGCGATGCGAAGGCCGCGCTGCACGACTACCTCCGGGAATCCCGCGAAGACCTCGTGTGGAAGCTCGACGGGCTCAGCGAACGCGAGGTCAGGCTGCCCCGCACGGCGACCGGCAACAACCTGCTGGGCGTCATCAAGCATTGCCTCAATGTCGAAGCCGCGTACTTCGGGCCCACCTTCGGTCGCGAGTTCCCGACGCCTGACGAGCTGGTCCCCCTGGCGGCGTACGACGACGACCCGCAGGCGGACTGGTACGCCCGGGAGGACGAGACGAAGGACGGGCTGCTCGACCTGTATCGCCGGGTCGGCGCCTTCGCCGACCAGACGATCGACGAGCTACCGCTCGACGCGCCGGGGCAGGTGTCGTGGTGGCGACCGGGTCGGCAGGCCGTGACACTGCAACGGATCATCATCCACGTGACGTGTGATCTCGCCCGTCACGCCGGGCACGCCGACATCATGCGCGAACAGCACGACGCGGCGGTCGGCGTTCGGCGGGGTAACTCCAACCTCCCCGACGACTACGACTGGCCGGCGTACGTCAGCAAGCTGACGAAGCTCGCCGACCGGTTCGCATGATCGGAAAGGCTGTCGACGTGCCAGTTGACCTCGACCGGATCGCAGCGGCCTTCGTGGGCACACCACTGGCCGGCCTGCCGATCGGGCACGGCCCGTCGGGCACCGTCCTCGTCGCGGACGTCGACCCCGCCCGTCTGCACGAGCTCTGGCAGGCCGCCGACGCGCTGATGCCGGTCATCGGACGTCGGCCCGTGATGGTCACCGACGACTTCGACGACGCGCTGGCCATCCGGCCCGAGCCCGAGCCGGGTCCGTCGGAGTCGGAGCTGCGCGCGTTCGCCGAGGCGGCGGAGCTGTCCGAACCCTGGCTGGCCTACCGCGACTACGGCGAGGACCACCAGGTCGACGAGGGCGAGATCGAGTACTACGCACTGGGCACGACAGGCGTCGACCTGACCGCCCTGGTGTCGGACGTGGTGCTGCCGACGCCGCTCCCGGTGCTGGAACGGGCGCTGTACGACCGGCTGCTCGCCGACGCCGACAGGCACGCGCAGGTGCTCGACAACGTGCGGCTCGTGACGCAGACCGAGTACTGGTACACGCCGGACAACGTCCTGCTCATGTTGCTGCCCACCAGCGACGTGCGCAGCTCGGCGTACTGGGTGGAGTTCTACGGTGCCCTCGACCCAGAGGATCAGCAGCGGTTCGCCGAGGTGCTGGCGCAGTGGCGTCATCGGTGGGACGCCCGCCTGGTCGCGTCGTGGGACACCATGCTGCAGTTTCAGGTGGGGCGTCGCCCGACGCCCGGCGACGAGGCGTGGGCCGCCGCCGGTCAGCTCAAGGCGCTCGCTCCGGACCTCGAACTGAGCCGGTGGGAGGTCGCCGTCGCCCTACCGGCGGGTGACGCGTGGTTCGTCCACAACCGCCCCTGACCGACCTGGCTATTCCGCTTGCTCGGTGACTGGTCTGGCGGTCTGCGTGACCCCTTCCTGCCGCAGTTCGAGGCGGTAAGGCTGGTCGTCGGTCCGCAGGAACCGGACCTCCAGATCGAGGTCCGGGTGTCGGTAGCGACCGTCGGGGTCTGCCAGGAGGACAACCGGTTGTTGAGCAGCCGCGGCCAGGGCCAGTTGACCGTTGGTGACTGCGATGTCGATCGGGTAGCCGTCGTGCAGGACGTACCGGCCCGCCACCTCAGCGAGCGGCACCGCGGTGATGCTGGTAGGGCTGGCGTATCGGCGGTCCACAGCGGCGCGGATGCTGACCAGCAGCTCCCAGCCATCCTCCGAGTTGGTCATCGCGGCGACCGCGGTGCCGCTGTCGGGCCACACGTAGGAGAAGCAGGTGTAGCCGACGTTCAACCCGGTGTGTCCGAAGCGCCGACGCCCGGCGCGGTCGTCCAGCTCGGTGCCGAGCCCGTAGCCGCCGCCGGGAATCTGCGGTGTGCACATCTGGGTGGCCAGGTCGCGGTCGAGCAGCTTCGAGTCTCCCAAGGCTGCTCGGGCGATCTCAAGGTCGAGTCGGATCAGGTCGGTCGGTGTGCTCCAGAGTCCCGCCGCGGCCATCTCCGGTTGCGTTCGCCAACCGCCGGGAATCCTGGTGCCGCCGCCGTGGTGCCCATGAGCCACCTGGTCCGGTCGCTGGTGCGGAAACTGCCTGTCGAAGCTGCTGTCGGCCATGGCCACCGGTTCCAGCACCAGAGTTCGCATGAGGTCCTCGAACGAGGTTCCGGTCGCGTCCACCATCAGCTGCTGGAGCACCGAGTAGTGGCTGCCCGAGTACCGGAAACGGCTGCCGGGCAACAGGGTCTGCCGGACCGGTGGAGTGGTCGTCGAGCCGCTGCCGTCCAGGACCTGCAACAGCGACGGGGCACGATCCGCGGCATAGCCGCGGTACCAGGTGTCGGACAGTCCTGCCGTGTGCGCCAGCAGCTGTCGCACCGTGACTCCCTGCTGGCCTTCGCGGCCGGGTAGGTGCCACGAGGTGAGGTACTCGCCGATGTCGGTGTCGAGATTCAGGACACCGGTCTGGACCAGCAGCAGTGCGCCGAACGCCGCGACGTGCTTACTTATCGAACAGGCCGCGAAGGCGGTGCTCGCGGTAACCGGCGTCGACGTCCCGCCAACCATGGCGCCGAACCCCGCCGTCCACACCTGCCCGCTCACGTGGCCGACGGCGATGCTGACGCCCGGCACGTCATAGATGCTCATCAGCTCGGGCAACGCCGCCGTGTCCGGTGAGAGCCGCCCGGAAGACATCTGCCGGTCAAGCTGGCCCAGCAACGAGACCCAATCCTGGGGTAAGTCCACGACCTCGATTCTCGGCCGCGCCGACCCGGTCGATCAACTCTCGGCGACCGGTTCAGCTCGTGACGGTGCCGGAAACATCGCGGATCAGATCGAGCGGCTCCTCGGTCCAGTGGGAGGCGAGGACGAGCTCCAGCCGCTGCTGATCCACCGACACGTGCGCCATGTCCAGCAGTGTCCAACACCGCTGCCACCGGCAGGGTGAGCCGGGACCCGCCACCTAGGATCGGGCCGGCTCGTACGCCGGATCTGAGGAGCGTCAGGGATGACCCTGCTGGAGCGTCTGCACCTGGCCGGCATGAGTGAGGTCGTCGCGGTGCAGCCGGTGACCGGCGGGCTCGCGGCGCTCGCGGGCATCGCCACCCGTCGGGATGCTCCGCCGGTGTTCGTCAAGACCTTCGCCGACCCACCGGCCGACGACGTCTTCGTCGCCGAGGCCGAAGGGCTGGCCGCCCTGCACGAGCTCGGCGGGGTGACGACACCCGAGGTGATCCTGGCGGATCGGGACCTTCTGGTGTTGTCGGTGTTGCGCGCAAGGCCACCGAGCGAGGTCTTCTGGGAGCAGTTCGCACACCTGCTCGCCCGCCTGCACCTGAACACGACCCACCCTCGCTTCGGCTGGCACCACGACAACTGGCTGGGCCGTCGCCGCCAGATCAATACGTGGAACGACGACGGCTTCGTGTTCTTCGCAGAGCACCGGCTGCTCCGCTGGCTCGATCAGCCACGCGTCGAGGCGGCGCTGGACGCGGGAGACCGAGCGGCGTTGGAACGGCTCTGTGACCGGCTGCCCGACCTGCTGCCGGAGCGGCCGGCGTGCCTGACGCACGGCGACCTGTGGGCGCAGAACATCCTGGCCGGCGCGGACGGAGAGCCCGCGCTGATCGACCCGGCCGTGTCGTACATGTGGGCCGAGGTCGACCTCGCTCACGTGTGGTCCACCGCGCCCCCGCCCGAGGCCCGACGGATGTTCGAGGTCTACGCGGAGCTGACCTCGCTCGACGACGACTGGGAGGCCCGCATGCCGGTCATCCAGCTGCGCCAACACCTCGCCGTGCTGGCCCAGTTCGACGACGACTGGGGCGCGGCTGATCAGATCCGCGCGGTCCTTGCCCCGTTCCGGACGCGAACCTGACCGGAGGCTCCTCCGCCGGAGCGCCAGGGTCCGTGGTCGACGTCCGCCGAGGCCCGCGCGCGGAGCGGGGGGCGGGCAGTCGATTACGGTGGCCCCGGGAATGGGGGTGGCCATGGCACCGGAGGTGTCGCCGCGAAGGGCCGGGGCCGTGCTCGTCACGCTCTCCCTCGCCGCGTTCGCGTTCATCACGACCGAGCTGCTGCCGGTAGGTCTGCTGACCCATATCGCACCCGATCTCGACAGGTCCCGTTCACAGGTGGGTCTGCTGGTCAGTGGGTACGCCGTCGTGGTCGTGCTGGCGTCGGTGCCGCTGACCCGACTGACCCAGCGGATCCCCCGGCGGCACCTGCTCACCGTCACGATGCTGCTCTTCGCCGCAGCGAACGCCGCCGCCGCGCTCGCGCAGACGTACGCCGTGCTGGCCGGCTCCCGCCTGGTCACCGCGCTCGCCCAGGCGCTGTTCTGGTCCATCGCCACGGCAACTGTCATCGGGCCGTTCCCGGTCGCGGTACGTGGCCGGGCGGTGGCGCTGTTCGCGACCGGGGCGACGCTCGCCCCGGTGCTCGGCGTACCACTGGGCACCTGGCTCGGGCAGCAGGCCGGCTGGCGCGCGGCGTTCGCGGTGCTGGCCGGTGTCGGTCTGGCGATCGCCGCCGCGGTGCTGGTCCTGCTGCCGTCCTATCCCCCGGAAACCGGCGGTGCCGCCCGGGGCACCGCACCGGACGGGCGGCGCTTCGCCGTCCTGCTGATCGCCACCGCCCTCGGCATCGGCGGCTTCATGACCCTGCAGACCTACGTGACACCGTTCCTGCTCGACGTCAGCGGCTTCGCCGACGCGGTCCTGGCCCCGCTGCTGTTCGTCTCCGGCGCGGCCGGCGTCGTCGGCACCCTGATCGCGGCACGGACTCTGGACACCCGACCGATCGCCTCACTGCTGACGCCGCTGGGCATCGGCACGGCGTCGCTGCTCGGGCTGTACGCGCTCGGCGCGCTCCGGCCGGGAGTCATCGCGCTGCTCGCCGGGATCGGCCTCGCGTACGCGGCGTTCGGCTCCGCCGTGCAGAACCGGATGCTGCAACTGGCACCGGGCAGCACCGACATCGCGTCGGCAGGTGTCAGCACCGCCTTCAACGCCGGCATCGCCGGCGGCTCACTGCTCGGTGGCGCCCTCCTGCCCGCCTCGGGGGCACGCCCGCTGGCCCTTGCCGGCGGGCTGCTGACGCTGGCCGCCCTGACGCTGCTCGCCGTGGACACGCGTCGCGGGCGCGCCGTCGGGTCGGAGCCGACCGTCCCCCGTCCCTCCAGCAGCGCTGCCACGTCGAACCAGGCCTGCTGATCGCCGCACTCAGAGTCTGAGGTCAACCGGATCGGGGTGGTGGGGCACCGCCGTCCGCGCGGGTGAGCGGCGGGACAGCAGGTATCCGGTCGCCGCGGCGGCGAGGCCGGCAAGCCCGGCCGTCGCGAAACCGCCCGCCGGTACGGAGAGGTCGATCGCCACGCCGACGAGCGGGGCTCCGAGCGCGAACCCAGCGCTCTGGGCCGACGATTGCAGGCCGATGACCTCGCCCCGCACACCGGGTGGCGCGAGCCGGCTCACCGCGTCGGCCACCGTGCTGAGGGTCGGCGCGGTGAGGAGCCCGCTGCCGACGACGGCCACGCACAGCCAGGGCCAGTCGTGGGCGAGCCCGGCGGGAATCGTCACCAGCCCGAGCAGGCCGAGCAGCAGCCAGGTGGGCAGCGGCCGGGTCAGCGCGCCGTAGATCAGGCCGCCGATGACTGACGACACGCCGAACACCACGACGACCACGGCGGCCCAGGACACCTGACCTACCTCCCGCAGCGTGGCGACGATGGCGAGGTCGACGCCGCTGAGCAGCGTCGTCGTCCCGAACGCCATGGTCAGCGCGGCGATCATCCTGGCACCCAGCCACTGCCTGCGTGGCGGTCGTTGCGCGGCGGCGGTGTCCGCCTCGTCCTGGGCGCGCATCGGTGGGTTGAGCACGGCGATGCCGACGCCGCCGGCGAGGATCGCCGCGCCGACCCCCCACGCGACCACGTCGGGGGAGACCGTCGCCGCGCCCAGGATCACCACCGCCGGCCCCACGATGTACGACAGCTCGCCCTGCACCGATTCCAGCGCGAACGCGGGACGGCGCTGCTCCGCCGTCGTCATCGCGGCGATCGCCTGTCTGCTCACCGCCTGGGCCGGCACCATCAGCAGGCCCGCCACGAAGCTGGCGGGCAGCAGGAACCCGTACGCCAGGACCGGCACGCTCACCCAGAACACGACCTGCACGGCGATGGTCACCAGCATGACGAGGCGCAGGCCCCGCGCGTCGATCACGCGGCCGAGCAGCGGCCCGCCCAGCGCCACTCCGGCGGTCAGGGCCGCCGCGACACCACCCGCCGCCGCGTAGCTCAGCTCCAGGCCGAGGACGACATAGAGGGTCAGCGCCATCACGTCGGCGGTTATCGCGGTGCGGGCGAGCAGCGAGACGCCGAGCAGCGGTGCCATCCCTGGCACCGCGAGCACCTGCCGGTAGCTGGTCACCCGAATGACGCTAATTCACCCCGCGCCCCATAAGAAGACACCACTTTGTTGAGGCCGGCATAATGATTGCTTATGGCCAGGGATCTGGAGAGCGTTCTGCTGCGGTCGTTCGTCGCCGCCGTGCGGGAGGGCAGCATCAGCCGTGCCGCGACAGCGCTCGGGCATACCCAGCCCGGTCTCAGCCAACAGTTGCGCAAGCTCGAGAGCGTCGTCGGCCGTCCGCTGCTGCGCCGTTCGTCGTCTGGCGTCTCGCCGACCCGGGCGGGCGAAGAACTCCTGCCGTACGCCGAGCGCATCCTGTCGCTCTCCGCGCAGGCACTCGCGGAGACCGGACGTACGCTGACCGGCCACTGTGGCGTCGGGTTGCTCGAGGACCTCGCCGCGTCCCAGCTACCGCAGGCCCTCGCCGACCTCGCCCGGCTGCATCCCGGCGCGACGCTGGAGGTGCTGAGCTGTTCCAACGCCGCCATGCGGGAGGCCTACGACGCGGGCCGGGTCCAACTCGTGCTCGACGCGGTGCCGGACATTCCCGGGCCGCCGCGCTGGACGGTGCGCGCCCCACTCGTCTGGGCGACCGGGCAGGGTGTGGACGTGGCCGCCGATCCGCTGCCGGTGGTGCTGTTCTCCAACCCGTGCTCCTGGCGTACGTCAGTGCTGGACGCGCTGGAGCGCGCCGATCGACGGTGGCGGGTCGCCTTCGAGAGCAACAGCCTGGTCGGGGTGCTCGCCGCGGTACGGGCCGGGCTCGGCGTCGCGGCGCTCATGCCCGCGAACCTCGAACCGCTCATGATCTGTCGCGACACGGATGCCCTGCCCGTCCTGCCGGACGTCGAGTTCGGTCTCGCCCGGCACCCCCGGACCGAGGGCGATCCGCTGATCGACGCCGTGGAGTCGGCGCTGCGGCGCATCGTCTGAGCACGCGACCTCGTCGTCGGGCCGGCGGTCACCCACTCCCCCCGCTGACGACCGCCATCATGATCAGGGTGCGTCGCCGCCGCCGACTCATCAGCGCGAAACAGGCGGTGAGCACCACCAGCTCCATCTCGGCCCACACGCCTGTGACGTCGACGCGGATCGGCCCGCCCAGTCGTCCGGGGAGGCGCACCGCGAGACGGTGCCCGTCGCGCACCAGCTCGCCGCCGCAGCGACCGGGCGTCCAGCGCGCCACCCCGCCGGGCCCCGGCACGTGCGATCCGCTCGGGTCGAGCCGCACCGGCACGCCGTGCTCGCCCCGGGCGGTGAACCCGATGCGTCGGCGGCCGGTCGGTTCGACAGTCCAGAGGCCGGTGCCGGTGCGGATCTCGCCGCACCGCCAGGTCCAGCCGGTACGCAGCGAGGCGCGCTGCCCGGAGTCGAGGACGAAGGCCCCGTCCTGTTTGCGGACGGTCAGCGCGGTCATCGGCCTGCCCCTACCGGGCGGGGCCGGGGCAGGCCGAGGACGAGGATGACGCCGACGCTCAGGTGCAGCAGCGCGAGGGTCGCCTTCGCTCCCCCGCCGACGCCACTCGGTGGCCCGACCAGGAGCGACAGCAGCAGGACGGCGACCGCGATCGCTGTCCACCAGACGCGGGAGCGGTCGGTGCGGCGTTCCAGCACCGCGAGCAGCGCCCAGCCGGCCAGTGCCGCGACCGCGGCGGCCACGACGACCGCGGCCACCGTGACCTGCCGGGTTTCGCTGCCGGACCGGACCGCCAGGTCGACGCCGGCAGCCGAGTGCAGGAGCGCGAACTCGGCCACCGCCACCACGATTGCGCCGGCCGCCACCGCGGCTCGTCGCAGGAGAAGGTTGTTCGTCATGGTCTGAGTCTGCGGACCGGGCCGGGCCGGGCACGTCGGTCCAGACGCCGCAGCGCGTACGTCCGCTGGCGGCTCGGTGTACTACCAAAGAAGGTGGTCCGGCCCGCCGCGAGCCCAGTAGCGTGCGCGATGTGGATGCGGCAACGTGTGCGGTCAAGCCGCCGCGGGCGTGGCGTTACCTCCCGGTGGGCGTGACGACCCTGGCGGTCGGCGTCCTCGTCGCGACCATGCTGTGGTCCGCGACCCGTTCCAGCTCCGCCGGCCTGGTCGGCGTCGACGTCGCGCTGGCGGTGGTCGCCCTGGCCCTCGTGCCGGTGGTCGTCCGCCGCCCGCAGATCGGTGGCGTGCTGGCCGGCCTGCTCGTCGCGCTGTCTCCGGTGGCCACGCCGGTGGCCAGCTTCGCGGTGCTGTTCACCGCCCGCAACCGGCCGTTTCGGCAGGCAGCGGCGGTGGCGGCGGTCGGCGTGGCGGGCGAGGCGGTGCAGGCGTTCTGGCGGCCGGTGCCCAGCCTGCCGTACGGCTGGCGGCTGGTGCTGATGACGATCGCGTACGCGGCCCTGCTCGGCTGGGGCACCTGGGCACAGGCCCGGCACGCCCTGCTGGCGGCGCTGCGGGACCGGGCCCGGCGGGCCGAGCAGGAGCAGGAACGACGGGTCGGCGAGGCGCGGGCGGCGGAGCGCAGCCGGATCGCGCGGGAGATGCACGACGTGCTGGCCCACCGGCTGTCACTGCTGGCGGCCGCCGCCGGTGCAATGGAGTACCGGCCGGACGCGCCACCCGAGCGGCTCAGCGCCGCCGCCGGGGTGATCCGGGCCAGCGCGCATCACGCCCTCGACGAACTGCGCGAGGTCATCACCCTGCTGCGCAGCGACGACGCGGAGTCGCCGACCGACGCGCCACCCGGGCAGACCCTCGCTGACCTGCCGCGCCTGGTCGACGAGGCGCGGGCCGCCGGGCAGCAGATCGAGGTCGACGACCCGCTCGGCCCGCCGGTCGAGATTCCCCCGACGGTTGGCCGCACCGCGTACCGGATCGCACAGGAGGCCCTGACCAACGCCCGCAAGCACGCCGCCGGCCAGCCGGTCCGGCTGGTGCTCGGCGGCGCGCCCGGCACCGGCCTGCGCATCGCGGTGAGCAACCCGACCACGCCCGACACCGGTGCCACCGGCAGCGCGGGCACCGGCCTGATCGGCCTCGCCGAACGGGCCGCGCTCACCGGCGGTCGCGTCGCCCACCACGTCGACGCCGCAGGTCGGTTCCACCTCACCGCGTGGCTGCCGTGGCCGAGGTGACGGGCCCGATCCGGGTCGTCATCGTCGACGACGACCCTCTCGTACGGGGAATGCTCACGCTGATGCTCGACGGCGCCGACGGGATCGTGGTGGTGGGCGAAGCCGCCGACGGCGCCACCGCGATCACGGCGGTGGACCGGCACCTGCCCGACGTGGTGCTGATGGACATCAGGATGCCCGGCGTCAACGGCATCACCGCGACCGAACGCCTGCGCCGCCGCCACCGGCCACCCGAGATCATCGTGCTCACCACGTTCGACACCGACGAGCACGTGGTGCGAGCCCTCCGAGCCGGCGCGAGCGGCTTCCTGCTCAAGGACACCCCGCCCGAGCAGATCAGCCAGGCGGTCCGCGCGGTCGCGGCTGGCAACCCGATGCTGTCTCCGGGCGTGACGCGCCGCCTCATGCTGCGGGTCGCGTCCGGGGCCGAGACCTACGAACAGGCGCACGAGCGACTGGCCCTGCTCACGCCCCGGGAACGCGACGTCGTGCTGGCCATCGCGCAGGGGCGCTCCAACGCCGAGATCGCCGGCGAGCTGCTGATGAGCGTGACGACGGTGAAGGCCCACGTCTCGCACATCCTGACCAAGCTGGATCTCGACAACCGTACCCAGATCGCCCTGCTCGCCCACGACGGCCGGCTCCTCTGACCTCCCCGTCACACCAGCACCGCGGGCAGGACGAGGAGGGCGAAACGGATCACCCGCCCGGAGAGGCACGCGGCGGCGAACTCCCAGCGTCGAAGGCCGGCGGTGCCGGCGGCGAGGCTGACGACGGCCAGCGGTGGTACCCCGGCCGCGGCGGAGACCAGCACCGTCGGTAGGGCGGTGCGGCGGCGGGACAGCCAGCGCCTGATCGGTTCGGTCCACCGGGCGGCCCGAGCCGCCGCGCGACCTGACTTCTTCCGTTGCGCGACCTTCCGGGCCAGCCGCCCCGATCCGCGACGCGCCGATTCGAACAGGAACAGCTTGCCGGCGGTCTGTCCGAGCGCCAGGGCGACAACGACGACGAGAGCGTGGCCGCCACGCTGCCCGGCGACCACGGCGTACGCCTCGGCGTTGACGACCGGGACGAGGGCCGAAGCGAGACCGTAGCCGAGCGCCACCGCTGCCTCGGCGAGGCCGCTCACGCCCGGCCGTCGCGTTCGAGCAGCCGGACCACAGCCGTCACCGACCACAGCTTGACCGCGACGACGGCGACGGCGACGGCCAGCGCGAGCAGGTACTGCCCGAACGCGATGGCGCCGATGACCCCGGCGGTGTTGGCGACCTTCGCCAGGGGCGACCAGTTCAACGCCCATACCTGCCTGTCGACCAGGTGGAAGTAGTTGGGGCTGAGCACCGGCCAGCACAGGAACGCCAGCGACAGCATGGTGTCCAGCACCAGGAACGAGAGCAGGAAGACCAGGGCCACGACCGCGACGTCAGGCACGAGGGAGACCAGGCCAACGCAGAGTACGGCGGTGCACGCGCGGTCGCTCACGATGTCGAAGACGGCCCCGGCCCGGGTCTCCTGTCCGAGCCGGCGGGCGGCCCAGCCGTCGAGCACGTCGCCGATCCAGTAGATACCGTACGATACCGCCAGCAATGCCACCGACCCGGAGACGAGGGCGACGACACCGACGGTGACAGCGGCGACCGTGCGAATGGCGGTGATGTAGTTGGGAACCGTACGAAGCGAGCCGACGGTGCTGGCGGCGCGGGAGTCGACGAGAGTCACCTCCGCAGAGTCGTCCGGTGAGCGTTCTCGCGGAACGTGCCGCGGTGCCGATCTGATCCCGAGGGTGGTACCGGGGTGCCAGCCGATCCGGTACCTGGGTACTGGCCGGTCTTCCGGCTGGTCGCGGAGACTGTCCAGGTGATGACTGGAATCCGCGAACGGCTGCGCGACCCCGAGCGAGTGCGCCGGCTCGCGTACGCCGTGGCGGGCCTGATCATCGCCGCCGTGGTCACCACCGTCGAGGGCGGCGTGTCCGGGCCGGCGGGCTGGGCGTGGCTGGTGCTGCCGGTCGGCCTCGGAGCCACGGCGCTGCGCCCCCGCTACCGCGCCCTGGTCTTCGCGCTCTGCGCGGGATTCGTCGCGATCGTGAGCACCGGGGAGTCGGTGCAGTTGGGCCTCGCGGCCGCTGGCCTCGTGTTCGTCTCGGTCTCCGTGGACCCGGCCCGACACCCCTGGCTCGGGTGGGTGAGTGGCTTGATCGGTGCGGCCGGTGCCCTCGCTACCGCGCTGCTCAACGGACGAGGGCTGTACGAGCAGCCGTTCTTCTTCGTGACGGCCGGCTACCTCCTGGCGATCCTGCTGCGATCGTGGTCACGCGGCCGCGCCCTCACCCGGGAGACAGACGACCTGCGCGGCCAGGCCGCCTGGCTCGAACAACGCACCAACCTGGCCCGCGAGCTGCATGACGTGGTCGGCCACCACGTCACCGCCATGGTGGTGCAGGCCGAGGCGGGCCAGCTCAGTGCCGACCCCGGGGCGGCGCTGCGCGCGATCGCGGGCAGCGGCCGGACCGCACTGAGCGAACTCGACACGCTCGTCGTGCACCTGCGCGATCCGAACGCGTCGATCGCGGTGAGCGCGCCGCCACGCCTGTCCGACATCGACGAACTGCTCGCGCAGCCGCTGCGCCAGCAGGGCGTGACGGTACGGGTCCACCTCGACCCCGAACCGGGCCTGGACGAGATCGGCGTGTTGACCGCCTACCGCATCGCCCAGGAGGCCCTCACCAACATCGCCCGCCACGCGAAGGCCACGGCGGCCTGGGTCGAACTGGTCCGTATCGGCGACCACGCCCGCCTGCGGGTCAGCGACGACGGCATCGGGCCGCCGCGCGCACCCACGAGCGGCTCGGGCCTGCTCGGCATCGGGGAACGCGTCTCCGCGCGCGGTGGCAGCTGGGAGCTGAGCCGGCGCCCCGGCGGCGGAACGGTCGTGCAGGCCGACCTGCCGGTGACGAACCCGTGATCCGCGTCGCGATCGCCGACGACCAGGAACTGGTCCGGGACGGCTTCAGCCTGATCCTGCGCTCCCAACCCGACATCCAGGTCGCGGCCGAGGCCGCCGACGGCCGGCAGTTCCTCGACGCCGTACGTCGTGACTCCCGCATCGACGTCGCCCTCGTCGACATCCGCATGCCCGTACTCGACGGCCTGCAAGCCACCCGCGAGCTCGCCAGGATCCCGCACGCGCCAGCCGTCATCGTCGTCACCACCTTCGACGACGACGCCTACGTCCTGGACGCCATCGCCTCCGGCGCACGCGGGTTCCTGCTCAAGCGGTCCAGCGCCCGCGACCTGATCGCCGCGGTACGCACCGTCGCGGCCGGCGAGGCGGTCCTCTCCGCCGAGGTCACCGGCGCGGTCCTCGACCGGGTCCGCGCGACCGGCCCGGCCACCCGCGTGGAGTTGGCGGCATACCAGTTGACCGCTCGGGAGACCGACGTGCTCGCCCTGATCGGCGCCGGGCTCAACAACAACGAGATCGCCGAACGCCTCTACCTGTCCATGAGCACCGTCAAGACCCACGTGACCAACGTGCTGGCCAAGACCGGCAGCCGCGATCGCGTACGAGCCGCCATCCTGGCGATCCAGGCCGGCCTGGCACCCTGACAGGGACCAGTCGCTGGCCCGACGTGAGCGCCTTGTCAAGGCAGTCGAGGCTCACAGCTTCGTGGTGGACGTCGCCTGTCGCACCGCCGCCGGCAGCGGCTGACGCGTCGTAGGGTTTCGGTATGGCACAACGACTCGTCAGCGTGTGGCAACCGTTCTTCCTTTCAAGCGAGAGCCAGGGCGCGGCCATCGACGCCGCGACCGAGTTGGAAGACCTCGGCTATTCACGAATCTGGTTCTCCGGTGGTTTCGGCGAGAACGTCGCCCCCCGCTTCCGGGAGATCCTGGACGGGACCACGCGCATCGGGGTCGCGTCCGGCATCGTGAGCATCTGGCACTCGTCGCCCCCCGAGGCGGCGGCGTTCGTCCAGGACGCGGAGCGGGCGCATCCCGGCCGGTTCCTGCTCGGTCTTGGCGCCAGCCACGCGGTGCTAGTGGAGAGCAGCGGCACCGACTATCGCAAGCCGTACTCAAGAATGGTTGACTACCTGGACGGCCTCGACGCGGCCGGGGTCTCGCCCGAGCAGCGTGTCCTGGCCGCACTCGGCCCGCGAATGCTCGAACTCTCCCGCGACCGTTCCGCCGGGGCGCACCCATACTTCGTCCCCGCCGAGCACACCGCCGAGGCCCGGGCGGCAATCGGGCCCGACCGGCTGCTCGCCCCCGAGGTAGCGGTGGTCCTCGACGCGGACGCCACCACCGCGCGCGCCACCGCGCGGCAGTACGCGAGCGGCTACCTCGCCCTGCCGAACTACACCAACAACCTGCGGCGATTCGGCTGGACCGACGAGGACTTCGCTGACGGCGGCAGCGACCGCCTCATCGACGCCCTGATCCCCTGGGGCAGCGTCGAGAAGGTGGCAGCCGGGCTGGAGCAGCACTACCAGGCCGGCGCGGACGAGGTAGCGATCCAGGTGCTCAACGGCGGTGACGCCACGACGTTCCCCGCCGACGCGTTCCGCGCCCTCGCCGCAGCCCTGATCTGACCCTCGAAGATCAGGACGACGGACGATCAGCGTCCGGCTCGTGTTGTCGTGCGGGCGTCACGCCGGCCAAAGATCTCCTCAGCTGGGGTGCCCTTAGTTTCGTCAACAGAGCTGTCCTCCACCTTGCCGAGCATCACGTCGATGTCGCCAGATCGGATCATCTCTCCCAGGGCCGCCACCATCGCCTCGACACCGGGTCTTGGCACGATGACCAGGTCGCTGCACCAGAAGTACCGGCCGCCCCCAACCTCCCCGGTCCCGGCCCACCCTTGCAGGAGCCGACCGATCTCATTTGTCGTCATGAAGGTGGCGTAACGACGAGTGCCGTCAGCAAGGCAGACATCGGCGTCGATATTGTCGGCCGTCGCAGGATCGTTGCGCTGGCCTGGCCTGAAGCGAACACGAGCGCCTTCGACCATGTGGTCCCATCCCACCGTCTCAGTCACGGTTGGCATCATCGCAGCTCCGGGACGCTCACCTTGGGGAGCGCCGTGACCTACTTAACGAGAAACCCCGACCCGGACGAGCGCGCGCTAAGCAGCGGCACGGCTCAGGCTCGATCGATGAGATCGAGGCCGGTCAGGTCGGCCGACAGCGCCCAGAGTCGGGCTGCCTCGCTGCTGTCCGTGGGGCTGTCGGTGGTGATGCGGCAGTCCACGCAGTAGTCGCCGCCATTCGCGTCGAGGTGGGGTGACGTGGCGGCCCAGACCTGGGTCGCCGCACCCTGCTCGACGGTCTTGAACAGGCCTGGCGCGGGAGTCCCGTCCGCGTCGACCCAGCCGGCGGCGACCATCTCCTCGCCCGCGAGGTGTCGTTGCAGGGGCGTGAGGATCCATCCAGGGTTGACGGAGAAGGCGCGGACGCGATGCGGCCTGCCGAGCAGGTCGAGGTGGTGGGCGAACAGGATGTTCGCGAGCTTGGACTGGGTGTACGCCTTCCACTTGTCGTAGCCACGTTCGAACTGCACGTCGTCCCACTGGATACGCCAGGCCGGGTCGCGCCCGGAGGCGACCGAGACGACACGAGCCGTGTCGGCGGCGGTGAGCGCGGGCCACAGCAGGTTCGCCAGCGCGTAGTGGCCGAGGTGGTTGATCGCGAAGTGCGCTTCCCAGCCGGGTCCGACACGTGTCTCCGGGCAGGCCATGACTCCGGCACTCGCGATCAGGATGTCGAGGGCGGGATGGCTGCGTACGAACCGTTCGGCGAACGCGTGAACGGAGGCGAGGTCAGCGAGGTCGAGCTTGTCGATCTCGACCCCGGCTACGTCGGCGAGTGCTTGCTGCGCTGCGTCCGGCCGGAGGGCTGGGACGACGACCCGGGCCCCGGCTCGGGCGAGCGCGCGGGTCGTGGCGAGACCGAGGCCGGAGTAGCCGCCGGTGACGAGTGCGGTCCTGCCGGTCAGGTCGATCCCGGCGAGGACGTCTCCGACCGTACTGTGGGCATCGAACCTGGTGTGGGTCGTGTCGCTGGTCATACGCTCGGACGCTAAGTGCTAGACCAGGGTCTAGGTCAACGGACTACGGTCGATGCCATGGCGGACAGGGGCCTGAGCATCGGGCAGGTGGCGCAGCGCACCGGGTTGAGCGTGCACACCCTTCGGCTCTACGAGCGTGAGGGCCTGTTGGCCAGCGAGGTGCGGCGTGACGGGTCCGGCAGGCGCGTCTACAGCGCCTGGGACGTCGAGTGGCTGGCGAACTGCGTGAAGTTCCGGGCCACCGGGATGCCGCTCGCGACGATCGGCCGCCTGGCCCAGCTCGTCCGCGAGGGCAGCGGCAACGAGGCCGAACGGCTCACGCTGCTCCGCGAACACCAGTTCCGCATCACCGAGCAGCTCACGCGGCTGCACGACTGCCTCGAACTCATCAATGTCAAGGTCGCCAGCTACGAACACCATCTCGCCGTGGGAGCATCCGGCGACCCCTGGCAACAGCAACCCCAGCCCGCACCGGAAGAGCACACACACCAGACGAGCTGACGAACACCGCCGCCAGGATGGCGACGGGTTGCGATGCGTGGTTGGTGGGTAGGACCTGACGGACGGGCACGTGGGTACGCTGCACCGGCGGTGACCTCAGTCAAGTCCCTCCGCACCGCGGCCACCCGCACCGACCGGTGCCACCATCGGTCGTTCCCAGATCCGCAGACGAGAGGCGACGCCACACCATGACCGCAGTACCAGACCAACGGTCTACTGCTGCTGCGGGTCCGGCGGCTGGCGAACGAGCAGCGGAGGAGGACCTGCGGGCGTTGTTCGGGCAGTCCATCGCCGTCTTCGCGTCTCTGGCGGGGCCAGCGCACCTGGTGGAGACGGCGAACCCGGCGTTCTTCGCGACCGTCGGCCAGGAACGGGCTCGCGTCGGGGTCGCGCTCGCCGAACTGATGCCTGAACTGGCCGGCCAAGGGTTCATCGGTCTACTGGACCAGGTCTTCCGCACGGGTGAGCCCTACACCGGCCGGGACGTCCGGGTGGTGCTGGGCGACGGCCCGCAGGCGCGGGAGGCGTTCTTCGACTTCACCTACGAGCCGCGCCGCGACGCCGGCGGCACCGTCACCGGGATTCGTGTGCTCGGTGTCGAGACCACACAGGTCAAGCATGCCCAACGACTGATGGCCGAACACCGTGCGCTGTTGGAGCAGATCGCCCGCCAGGCGCCCCTGACCGAGGTGCTCGACGGGATGGCCCGCTGTATCGAGGACCTCGCGCCGCAGGAGGTGCTCGTCTCCGTCCTGCTCGCCGACCCCGACGCCCGGCACCTGCGCCACGGAGCCGCGCCGAGCCTGCCCGACTTCTACAACCAGGCCATCGACGGCATCGCGACCGGCGAAGGTGTCGGCTCGTGCGGCACCGCCGCCCACCGGCGGGAACCAGTCATCGTCACCGACATCGCCACCGATCCGTTCTGGGTCGACTTCCGGTGCCTGGCCGACCAGGCCGGGCTGGCGGCCTGCTGGTCCACTCCGATCCTGGCCCGCGACGGCGGCCTGTTGGGCACCTTTGCGATGTACCACCGCACCCCGCGCGTCCCGCAGGACACCGACCTCGCCCTCGCCCGGCTCTTCGCCGGCACCGCTGCCCTGGCCATCGAACGCCACCACATCGAGCAGGCGAAACTCGCCGCCGAGGCACGCGCCAAGTCAGCAAATGACGAGCTGGCCAAGGTGGTACGCGTGGAGCGGGAACTGCGCGCCGAGGCTGAGCAGCGCGCCGCCGCAGCAGCGGAACTCGCCACCCAGATGCGGGCCGCCGCGGCCGCGCAGGCCGCCACGCCGCACCCCGAGCGCTGCCAGCTCGGTGGCGCCGACGGGTGCACCGCACCGGCCGAGATCAAGATTGCCGATTCGTGGGGCGACGCGGCGTGGGGCTGCCCCGCCCACGTCGAGGAAGCCATCCTCAACGTACGGTCGGTGTTCATCGCCAGCGAGGAACTCGGTGGCCTGACCGCCTACCTCAACCGCTGACGCTCGCGAGGGCCCGCCGGGCACCTGCTGAGCAGCTAGGGACGCCACTCCTTGCGGTAGTCGGGGTGCTCGTTGTACGACTGCGCGAGCACCCGGAGGGCGTACCCGAGACCACCGAAGCGCTCGTCATCGGGGTCCATCGCTTCGTACTCTTTTGCCAGCATGTCGACCAGATCGAGCATCGGCAGTTGGCTGTCGAGGAGGGCTTCGCCCCCGAATCGGTGAAAAACCTCGACGTACGCGTGGCAGTCCGCCTCGTATCGATCATGAAGGAATCTCAGGAGATCTTTCATCTGTCGATTCTCGCGTACCGAATGAGTGCTCACGAGACTCCTTCAGCCCACGGTGCAGGGCCGCCGTTCGACGATTCTTTGGGAGCGGTACCAGCGGGGCAAAAAATCACGCTCCCGATCGCTAAACTCGCCGCAACGTAGGTGCCGCCCGCCGGCCTCAGCCTGCGCCGATCCCCACCGAATGGAGACGCCTGTGACCCGCGACAAGGCGGCACCCCCCGGCATCGACCCCAGCGTTCCCAGCGTGGCCCGGGTCTACGACTTCTTCCTGGGCGGCAAGGACAACTTCGAGGTCGACCGGAAGGTCGCCGAGCACGCCCTGCGGATCACACCGGACGGGCCGGCAGCCGGCCAGGCCAACCGCGCCTTTCTGCGTCGGGTGATTCGCTTCCTCGTCGCCGAGGCGGGCATCGACCAGTTCCTCGACATCGGATCAGGGCTGCCCACCCAGGGCAACGTGCACGAGGTCGCCACCGAGCAGAACCCAAAGGCTCAGGTGGTCTATGTGGACAATGACCCCATCGTCCTGACGCACGGGCGGGCCCTGCTCGCCGCGGAGGGCACCGCGACCGTGATTCAGGCCGACATCCGGGAGCCGCAGGAAATCCTCAACCACCCGGACGTACGTCGGTTCCTCGACTTCGAGCGGCCGATCGGGTTGCTGCTCTTCGCGATCCTGCACCACCTCGGTGACGACGAGGACCCGAAGGCGGTGGCGGCCGCGTTGATCGACACGCTGCCCTCCGGCAGCTACGTGGCGATCTCGCACTTCCGCGACCCGGGCGAGCGAGACCCGGAGGGCTCCCGCAAGGCCCGCGAGGTCGAGCGGATCTTCAACGAGTCGCTGGGCACCGGCCGCTGGCGCACCGACGAGCAGATCCTCTCGTTCACCGACGGGCTGACGCTGCTGGAGCCGGGGCTGGTGCCGCTGGCCGAGTGGCGCCCAGAGCCGGGCGCACCGGCGGCGGTGCAGACCGACACCTACCACACCTTCGTCGGGCTCCTCGCCCGCAAACCGTAGGCGCAGCGCGCTCTCGTCGGAGGTAGGGCACCTGACGGCGTGGCCGGCGAGCAGTGGGTGTGCTGTCTCTGTCTACGGCGCAGGTTCCAGTACGACGACTGGGATCTGGCGGGTGGTCTTGCGCTCATAGTCGGCGAAGCCTGGATAAGCGGCCTTCTGCGCGCTCCAGATCCGTTCCCGCTCGTCCCCGGCGGCGACCCTGGCGACCAACTCGACCTTGTCCGTACCAATCTCCGCTTGGGCATGCGGGTGAGCGACCAGGTTGTGGTACCAGTCGGGATTGGTGGGCGCACCGCCCTTGGACGCGAACACCGCGTAGCCGCCGTCCAGCTTCTGGTACATCATCGGGCTCACGCGAGGCTGGCCGCTCTTGGCACCGACCGTGTGCAGAAGCAGCAGCGGTGCGCCAGCGAAGTGACCGCCGACCTGCCCCCCGTTAGCACGAAACTCGGTGATGATCTTGTCGTTGTAGTCGCTCACAGCTTCTCCTCGCCTCGGGGCACCGGCTCCTTGAACACGATTCTGACAGTCCTCCCCGGACGAAATTCAGGTGTCGATGTGAAGCGGTGATGGCTAGCGTACGCAGATGAGCACTGTCCCGATGGCCGGGCTGCGGCTGCGGTTCTTCGCCGACCCGGGTGAGTTCCTGGCCGCAGCGGATGACTACCTGGGCGCGGATCCCGTCGTCTGCACGGTCGTGACCACCGTGGCACACCGGCTGTTGTCGCAGCGGGCCGAGGGAATCTCGCAGCCCGACCGCAACTGGTGGCTGGTGGTCACCGACGACTCCGGCGCGGTGGTCGGTGCCGCGATGCGCTCGGCGCCGTACGCCCCCTACCCGCCGTTCCTGCTGCCCATGCCCGACCATGCGGCGGTTGCCCTGGCCCACGCACTGCACGACCGCGAGGAGGAGATCCTCGCGGTCAACGGGGCACTGCCCGCCGTTGAGGTGTGCGCCGCCGAACTGACCCGACTGCGCGGGGGTCGAGTCCAGGTCGCCCAGCACACACGGCTGCACGAACTCGGCGAGCTGGCGTGGCCGCCACCCGCGCCCGGCGGCCTGGTGGTCGCGACCGAGGACGACCTGGCACTGGTCACGCAGTGGTTCACCGCGTTCGTGGGCGACGCCGACGAACAGGCGGGCCGCCCGCGCGGTAGCAGCGCCCACGAAGTACCCGACCACACCGACATGCTGCGCCGGCTGCACGCCGGACGGCTGTGGTTCTGGGTCGACGAGACTGGTCAGCCGGTGCACCTCACCGGGGCCAATCCACCGTCGTTCGGGGTGGCCCGCGTAGGCCCCGTGTACACGCCTCCGGCCCAGCGCGGGCGCGGCTGGGCCAGCAACGCGGTCGCCGAGGTCTCCCGGCGCATCCAGGCCGAGGGTGCGCGGGCCTGCCTGTTCACCGACCAGGCCAACCCGACCTCGAACAAGATCTACGCCGCCCTCGGCTACCGACCGGTCGTCGACATGGCCAACCTTGCCATCGTCCCCTGACGCCAGCCGCGCCACGGCGGAAAGGTGCGCCTCCACGGCATGGTTGGCTGCCGGCGGCCGGGCCTCTCACGGCACGCGGGGCAGCGGCTCAGGCGATGATCGCGGCCATCCGTCCGGGCTGCTCCAGGAAGATGAAGTGGCCGGCGTCGGGCACGACGACCGGCTCCTCGCCGAGAGCCTTCGCGGTACGCGCCCGTTCCGACGGTCGAGACCAGTCTCGTTCGCCGTAGATCAGGGTGCGGGGCGCCCGCACGGCCCCGTACTGGGCGCGCGCCGCGCCCCAGGAACGCCAGTTCTGGTAGACGTTGCGCTCGACGTACGGGTAGCCGGATTGTTTCTGGGTGGCGGCGAAGACGTCGAGCAGCGGGTCGGGAACGCCCGTGCTGCCGGCGAATCCGCCCTTCATGATCGTCGCGGTGACGAACCTCTTCTCGGAGGCACCCAGGAACGGGCCGATCACCGGGAGGGCAACGCCACCGAGAATGACGTTGGCGAAGCGTCGTCCACGGCGTACGCCGTCGGCAAAGCGGGTGTCGTAGTCGTACGGGTTGGACGCGACCACCCGACTGACAGTTTCCGGCATCTGACTGGCGACGGTGAGGGCCAGAACGCCGCCGATCGACTCGCCAACCAGTGTCACGTCACGGAGCTTCAGCTCGCGGATCGTGTCGATGACACCCCGTCGCAGGTACGGCTCGTCGTACTGGACGTCGACCGGCTTGGAGGAGCCGCCATGGCCGGGGAGGTCCATGGCGTACACCGTGTAGGTGCGGGCCAGGATCGGGATGACGTCGGCGAAGTACTCGAGCTGCGTCCGGATCGTGTGCAGGAGCATCAGGGCGGGCCCCGATCCGGCACAGAGGTAACGCACGGTGCGTCGGCTGTCGAGCGGCAGGTTGGCGACCTGCCCAAGATTGTCCAGGCGCATTAGCCGTCCCACCTCCGAACCGAATGCTCGACACCAGCGTCCACGCCTACTACACCAGCCGGGACGGCCCGTCCCACGCCGCTTGCCGGTAGTTCCTCCGTTCGGCGTCGCCGATCGTGGAGATCTGCCCGCTCGGTGACCTGCCGCGGCGGCGTCAGGCGAGGCTCTCGGGGCGATCCGCCGGCCGGGCGATGCTGGTATCGAACCAGCGACCTCTTCGGTGCGATGTCCGGCTTGCGCCTGTGTTCAGAAAGAATCCGCTACACCGATCCAGGTGGTCTTTTAGGCTGTCTGGGCGGGGCGCCCGGGTAGACGAGGGCGTCGCGGTGGCGCGTTGCGGGCTGGTCGGGGTGCTCCTCTCGGCGGCCTGGCTCTACCACCACGTCAGTCGGCACGGGAGCTGCCGCGACGGCGCGTGACGCCCCCCGGCTTCCGCCGTCGGCGGCCGAGCCCGGCTACCGGTGAGGAGCGCGGATGACCCAGAGCGAACGGCAACGCCCGGAGATCGTCCTCGGACTGGTGGCAACTCCACCGGACCACCCCGCCCGGGTGGCCGCACGGCTCACCGCCGAGCTGGCCAGCGGGCTCACGGAGCGGGTGAGCGCGGATGTGCGGTGGACTGTCCGGGAAGGCTGGGGCGAGGTGGCGCCGCGCCGCGACGGCGGCGTCGAGGCCCTGCTCGACGATCTTGCGCGACGGCGCGTCGACGACCAATGGGACGTCGCCATCTGCCTGACCGACCTGCCACTGCATGCCGAGCGGGTGCCGCTGGTCGCGCAGACCTCCGCGCGGCGCCACGTCGCGGTGGTGTCCCTGCCCGCGCTGGGGCTGCACCAGTTGCGAGCAGCCCGCGCCGCCGTTCCGGATCTGGTGAGCCGACTGCTGACCGATGCTTCCGATAAGCGGGTGCCGCCGGCCGGCCGGGCATCGACCGAGATGGCACGCCGGATTCCCGCCGTCCATCGAGTGGTTGGTGATGCCGACGCCGGCGAGCGGCGCTACGTCGCCTCCGGGCTGATCGGCCGGGCGCGGCTGTTGGCCGGCATGGTCCGCGCCAACCGCCCGGGGCGCGCCCTGCTGGGCCTGTCCAAGCTGCTGGTCGGGGCGTTCGGCACGGTCGCGTTCGCGCTCACCACGGACACCATCTGGCAGATGGGCGATGCTCTCGGCGGGCTCCGGCTCGCCGTGATCATGCTCCTCGGACTGACCGCGTTGGTGGTCTGGTTGGTCGTCGCGCACGACCTGTGGGAGAAACCAGACCGAGAGACGCCGACTGAGCTGGCACGGCTGTTCAACCTGGGTACGGTCCTCACCCTCACTCTGGCCACGGCGCTGTCCTACGTGGTGCTGTTCGTGGGAACGGTGCTCGTCGGGCTACTGCTGATCGACACATCCGTGCTGGAACAGTCGTTGAAGCGGCCGGTCAACGTCACCGACTATCTGACGCTCGCCTGGATCACCAGTTCGCTGGCCACCGTCGGCGGCGCGATCGGCTCCGGGCTGGAGAACGAGGAGACGGTCCGGGCTGCCGCCTATGGCTACCATCCCCTACCGGACGGCTGGCGGGACGAGAAGGGCGGCCCGCCGGACCCGCCCGTTCAGGGCTGATACTGGCCGCGGGTGCGGGGCAGCCACTGCGGATGACGGTCGCGCACGTAGCGCACCAGCCCCTCGCGCAGGTCGCAGCGCAGGTCCCAGGCGCTGGCGCCGTCGGCGGCCGAGGCCTGCACCTGGATGACCACTGTTTGCGGGGTGGAGTCGACCATCTGGAGGACCCACTGGTCACGATCCCACAGCGGTGAGGACTCAACCAGCCGGCGCGCCTCCCGGCGCAGGTCGTCCAAGTCGGCGGTGTGGTCGACATGGATCTGGACCTTGCCGACCACCCGGGACTCGTTCCGGGTCCAGTTCTGAAACGGCCGCTCGGTGAAGTACGTGGTCGGCAGGATGAGCATCCGCTCGTCCCAGAGCCGGATCACCACGTTGGTCAGTTTCACCTCTTCGACTCGGCCCCATTCGCCGTCCACCACCAGCACGTCGCCGACGTGTAGACCGTCGGCGAAGGCGACCTGGATGCCGGAGAACGCGTTGCCGAGCGCGGTCCGGGCGGACAGGCCGATCAATGCGCCGACCACTCCCGCCGACGTCAGCACGGATATGCCGAAGAGGCGTACCGGCCGGAAGGTGATCAGGATCAGGCCGATCGCGACGATCGTGACCACGGCGACGGTGAGCCGTCGCACGGGGCGGATCTGGGTGCGGGCTCGCCGGATCCGCCGGCTGGTGACCGCGTCGCCCGGCAGTCGGCTGAACGCTATCGTCTCGGCGACGTGCAGTGCCTTGATCACCAGCCATGCCCCGGACACGACGAAGGCCACCAGGACGGCGTGCCGCAGATGACGCTGCCACGCAGCCGGTCCCAACGGCAGCGCGTAGTACAACGCCCCGGCCAGGAGGACCGCTGCCGCCGGGCGGCGGCAGGCCTGCCGCAGTGGCGCCAACAGCCATTCGTAACGGCCGCGGGCCAAGCGACGGACCAGCAGGCCAGAGATCAGGTCCACGGCCACCGCCGTCGCCAGCGCGGCTACTACGACCAACGCGGTACGCATCAGAAGCCGCTCACCGTCACCCCGATGCCAGCTTCCCCCGGCTCCCCGCCCAGTCCACGGACTCAGGGTGCCACCCCGTCCAGCGATAAGCGGCCAACATCGACGAACAACCGCTGGCCACGCCTACGACAGCCGCCCACCGGACGCTTTCCGGTTGCCGCCTTGACCGCACAGCCCGGGTCGCCGATACCGCGCTGCGGAACAGTGCACTCTTTCTCGTGGGCATCGGGCAGCGGAGGCTGACTGGGCGATCCTCGTATCGAAGGAGCGACCTCTACGGTGTGAACTCTCGGCAAGCCGGCCGGGTCGGGCTCGATGCGAGGTCAGACGGTCCGCTGACGCGCCTCTCGGGCCGGTTCGGCTGGCACGGTTGCTGTACTTCGCTGCTGTACTTCTCTGCCGCATGGAATGCCGCTCAGCCCACCCCGAGCGTGGCGGCGAGCTGGGCGATCGTGGCCGGGGCGCGCGGGTGACGGGCAACCTCGGCGACGACGTCCCGGGCGGCGGGCCGGCACCTGATCTCGGCTGGTGCGGTGCGCTCGACCTCGGTCAGCACGCGGGCGGCGCTGCCCGTATCCCCGGCCTGCAGGTAGGCACGCGCGACGTCGAGCAGGTGCGCGGCGCGGTGTTCGGCAGGTAGCCACCGCCAGCCGCCCCGCGCGGTGGCCTTCTCGTGCCAGGCGATCGCCTCCTGGGTGTCGCCGACTTCGACGGCTGCGGTGGCGCGGGCCAGGTCGACGGCGGTGGGACCGAACGCGGTGCGGTGGTGGTCGTGCCCGTCGCCGACCCGCTCCGCCATACCGGTGGCCTCGTCGAGCAGCTCGCCGGCGGAGGCCTCGTTCCCGTCTTGCGCCGCCGCCAGGCCGGCTTGGATGAGCAAGGCTCCGCACAGGGACAACTCCGCAGGCGTGCCGTACTCGATCACAGGCGGAGCGATCCGATACGCGGCACCGAGCGTCACCGACTTCGCCTCCCGCACCCGGCCAAGCGCGCGCAACACCTGCCCGAGCTGCACGCCTGCGGCGGCCACCAACTCCCGGTCACCGGTGGCGGCGAGCATCGCCCGATCCACGGCCAACCAGGCCAGCTCGGCGTCGCCGAGCTTGACCAACAGAGAAGCGATGATCCGGTACGCCTCGACGAGCGGCACCCGACCCGCCACCGGCACCTCAGCATGGGCGCGCTGCGCACCGGTGAGCAGGTCCGGCGCCAGGTTGACCACCTGCGGATAGCGGGCGTACTGGAACGTCGACCACGCGTACCCCACATCCCGCAGCATCCGGTCCACCGGCAATATCGGGCTGCCCGCCGGCCTGCCCAACGGGATCTCGTAGCGGGACAGCGCTGCTCTGATCCGCTCGACGCCGTCATCGCGACCCGTTGCCTGGACCGGCGCGGCATCCCGGTCGACAAGAGCGGCGGTGTCGATGCGAAGTACGCGAGCGATCTCCTGAAGTGTTGACAGCTTGTCCAACCGCCGAACTCCGCGCTCGACCTTGTCGACCCAGCTCTTTGACTTGCCGAGCCGGTCGGCGAACACCTGCTGCGACAGCTTCCGTCGACCCCGCCAGTACGCCACCCGCCGCCCGACCGGCAACAGCTCAACGCTACCCACGACGCCACCGCCGATCCGGAACGGCCCGAGTCGTCTCCTCTACCGGGATGCGATCCGCCTCCGCCTCGGCGAGAAGCCGCCGCCTCGCCGCCTCCCGCTCGGCCGCCTGGATCTGCTCGCCCCGACTCACCGCCGATTCGTCGCCCTTACGCGGCATCCCCACACCTCCGCCAGTAGAAGCGGCGGCACGTCGACCGTCGCGGGTCAACAGTGACGTCGGAATGTCATCTGATGCGACGGCACAAGGGCCGACAATCAGGTCACTTAGCCGGCGACATTAAGGCGACATGGCGCTATGGTGGCAGTCATGGTCGCCCCCAACACCGCCCTGCGGGCCGTCCGCACCGGAATGCGCATGAGCCAGGACGACTTCGCTCGCGCTCTGCAGGCCGCTGGCCACCGCGTCGGCGAGCCCAACGATGCCAACAAGAGACTCGTCCAGCGATGGGAGTCCGGCGCAATCGCCGCGCCCCGCCCCGTCTACGCCCGCGCCTTGGAGGTCGTCACCGGTCTACCCATTTCACTGCTCGGCTTCGACGCGGTGCCAGGCGGGCATGTTGCCGACGACGAACACGGCGGCCACGATCTGACCTCGCCCGTGTCCAGCCTGGCCACACCGACGCCGACGTCCAAGCCCACCACGGCCCACCAGTCCTACGAAGGCGTGTGGCTCAGCCGCTACCAGTACTACTCCAGCGGGCGGGGAGACTCCTTTGCTGGACAACACTTCGTGGTGCTGCTCCAGCACGGCGATCGGCTCACGGCGCGCAGCCTTCCTGGCTCGGCGTCATCGTCTCTCTCGCTGGACCTGACCGTGGACGGTGCCGTCGTCACCGGCACCTGGGTGGAGCAGACCGACCCCACCGGCTACTACCGGGGCGCCCGATACCACGGGGCAATTCAACTCATCGCCGAGCCGACAGGTCGACGTATGGCCGGAAAGTGGATCGGCTTCGGCAAGGACATGGACGTGAACACCGGCCCGTGGGAACTCGTCTTCCGCGACGCCTCGACGTCTAAGACGACACTTGATCGCTACAACACGTCCGCGACGTAGGTCGCTGCTGGTCCGGGAGCCCTTGACCCCTCGCATGTAAGTTCTGGCGCATCGTCCGGCACCATCCGCGCACGTCTCTGACGTCGAGCGTTGATCCGTTGCCAGCCGGCTTCGGCTCTCACGGTTCGGCCCTGTTGCTGTCATCGTTGCTGTCGACAGCAGCAGGGATACCGGCGGCCCGAGACTGGCTCCAACTGACTACCGTCGACCCGTGCTCGATCCCGCAACTGTCTTCGACGGATCCGGTCCGTTGGAGGATCCGCTCACCGACGAGACTCTACGGGCGGTGGAAGTGCAGCTTGGATACCAGTTGCCTGCCGCGTACGTGGACCTGGCTCGTCGACACAACGGCGGCGCGTTCGCCCGTGACGCCCACCCTGCACCCAGCCGAACCTCATGGGCTGGGGAGCACGTTGGCGTGCACACGCTCGCGGCGATCGGTCGAACTGCTGACTTCAGCCTCTGCGGCGAGCTCGGCAGCGCGTTCTGGTTAGCCGAATGGGGCTATCCCGCCATCGGCATCTACATCGCCGACTGCCCATCGGCGGGTCACGACATGATCGCCCTCGACTACCGCTCGCCCGGTGAGCCGGCCGTCGTACACGTCGACCAGGAGCGGAACTACCAGATCACTGTCCTCGCTCCCGACTTCGAAACCTTCGTGGCAGGTCTCGTCGAGGAGTCCGAGTACGACGTCGACGACTGATCGCCGGATCCGCGACGGTGTAGTTCAGCCGGTCAGACGTTGAAGCGGAACATAGAGCCGCTGTCCCGCCACCAGCGTGAACGGCCGGTGACGCCTGCTCACACGGCGACTCGGGCTGCCATCGTTGGTGGCTGGTCGACGACGTTTGACAATGTCTTGTGCCCCCTGCGTGCCCCACACTGCCCGGAGCGAGCGGGCCGCCGTTCCGACAGGTCCGGGGCCTCAGACGACGTCGTTGTGGAATTGACCTCTGGGGGATGGGCCCTTGTCCACCTCACCTGGAAACGCGCGGCCGAGAAACCGCCCTGGCCCGAGACCACCTTCTACAGCTCGATCAAGGCCCTCGAAGAGGACACCCACGAGCCAGACTGGACCCCAAGACCCCACAACACGACGGCCTTCGACGGGCAGTAGTTGCCACAGTCGGCGGGATTACTGAGGGCGGCGGGACGGTCCCCGCCGGCCTCCGGACCCTGTCGTTCAGACGGTGAACCTGACCCTACGGCGACGGACCATCAGAAGCAGCCCGGCGCCGGCGGCCAGCAGTACGATCGCACCACCAGCGATGCCGGCCACGCCGACACCGGTCACCGGAAGCCCGGGTTCGTCATCGCCGCCGCCATTTCCCGGGGCGCCCGGCGCGGTGGTGGGTGCGCTGGCCTCGCTCTCGTTCAGTACGACGTAGGCGACGTTGTTGGCGGGGTCTCCGTCGGTCTGCGGCGTCGTCCCAGTGCCTTCGAGGAGGAGTTCCACCTTCCCCTTCGAGTCCGGCACCTCGGCGTCGATACGCAGGGTGAACGAATGAAGCGACTGCCCGCCGGCCAGTAGGAACCACTCGTTGAAACAGAGGTAACGGGTATGGCCGGGCTCGCCCTTCTTTTCCAGAAGCCACTCCCCGTCGACGAGCGGCGCACAGGCTGCCGCGGCCTTGGTCACCGAAGCACCGTGCGGGACCGTGAAATCAACGTTCCCGAACGACTCGTTGATCGTTGCGGGCCCCTTGTTGGTCGTACCCACGGTCACGTCGACGAGGACCCCTTCGCTGCCCGCAGCCGTGTCTCCCACCGCAGCGACATCGGCCTTGAGGTTGCCGGAGACCTTGACGTAGCTGGAGGCCAAGTTGCCGGCTGGAGCTATGTCCACCTGAGGCGCGCCCTGCATTCGAGACGGGGCGGCGCTGGTGGATCCTTCCACGAGATCCAACTCGGAGCCGCTACCGGCTTGGCCTACCAGGTTCTCGTGGCCGTTTCGCTCAAGGAAGGCCTTTCGCAGGTCCCACTGAGCGGGTGTCATCCAGGTGACTTCGACGAGTTGCAACCCAGGAGCCATCGTGTCGGGCCGCAGTTTCAGCGGAATGGACGCGCCGTAGCCCTTGCCCGGCAGCAGATCCTCGTCGAACGTGCAGATCCGGAGCGTGTCGCCGTCGTATCGACAGTTGGCGAATTTGCCACCCGCCTCAATCCCGAACCCGCTCCGGAACTCGGCGACAACTCCGTGGGCGGTCTTGTCGCCGACGTTCCGGACCCCGTACAGCTGGGTGAAGGAGGATCCGGTCGGTGCGCTCACGTCGGCGAAGCGCTCAGCCACGACGTCAACGCCCTCACCCACGGTCACCCGGCCCTCGGTAGAGCTTTTGGCCGCCTGCTCGGAGTTCTGACCGGAGACCTGCGCCGAGACGGTGACCCTGAGCTTGCCGGTGTTGCCAGGGGCGGCCGTGCCCTTGGGGACGAGCCTGATGAAACCGACCGGAACGCCTGACTCATCGAGATCCACGAAGTCGGCACTGCACGTAGCGACATCGGCCGCGACGTGGCATTCCCAGTCGTCCTCGTCGTGCTCGATCAGCTGGGCGAAACCCGATACGTCCGAGGCGTCGTACCGGACAGTGATGGTCGCGTTGGACAATCGCTCCGCGGAATACACCTTGGTCGAAATGTAGTCGCCGCTGCTACCAGGAGCCAGCAAGGCGTCGCCGAGGTAGGCGCTGGTGGCCGGGGTCGGTTCGGCGAGGGCCGGCGCTGCGAGCGGCCCTACGAGTGTGAAGGCGATCCCCGTTGCCACCAACCATTGGCGCGCAGCAGTTCGCTGCATGTCATGCCTCCAGTGGGGTGGTGTTGATCGCCGGAGATTAGCAGCAGGCCGCTCACTGGGCTGTCCCAGCAAGATGGGGAACGCCGACCCCGAAGGCGACCACCTCGCCGGCCTCATCGACGCCTGCTGGCACCTCGGCCGCCCGCCCGCACCGACACGACCGGCCCGATGCTTCGCCGAGCCGACACTGCACAGTCTCGACGCCATTTATCTGGCGACCGCGCAGGTCCTTGCCAACGAGTCCGGAGCGGAGTTAGTTGCCTTCGTCACTGACGACCGGCGTCTGCTCGACGCTGCCAAGGCGGCCGGCCTGCCCACCGCAAGTCTGGCCAGAACTGAACGCGGACGACACCACACCTCGACGGTTCGCGCAACGACTCGACCGGCCACACTGGACGCACCTGGCCGCCCAGGTGGTGGGCGCTCCCTGGGCCGGACACCGCCGCCAGGTCGAGCAGGCCGGAAGATGGCGATCATCAGCACCCACGTCGTCGAGATCCAGATTGACCAGATCACGCCGCATTCGCTCGGCAACCTTGGTGTGGTGGGCCGCGGCTACACTGTCGCCTCTACAGCCCCTGCTCGGCAACCGAAACGGAGGCGCGGTGGGTAATCCGCTGTTGGACGCCGAGGATGCGCGGGAACGCCTGGAGGCATGGCAGGCCAATGCCGTACGCCGGGCCGCCGACACGCAGGCCGCCGCTGCCGGCTTGCGCGCGCTGCGGGTCACGGCCAGCGACGCCCACGGGATCGTCGAGGTCACCGTCGACTCCACGGGGGCGATGGCCGACGTCCGGCTCTCGGCGCGGGTGCAGCGCGTGAGCCTGGAGCAGACGCAGCAGGCGATCATGGGCGCCTATCGCAACGCGCGGGTCAAGCTCGCCGAGGCCGCCGCCGAGGTCGTGCGGGAGACGGTCGGCGCCGACTCGGCGACCGGCCGGGCCCTGCTGGCCGGATTCCGGACCGCCGACACCGAGGACTAAGAGGAGCGTTACTGATGCACGGGGGGTTCGAGGTCGACGTCGAGGCGCTGCACGCGCACGCCACGGCCATGTTGGCCATTCACGACCGCTTCGCCGCCGTCAAGGCCGCGAGCGGCACCATCTTCCAGGCCGACGAGGCGTACGGGCAGCTCTGCCAGTTCTTACCGCCCATCCTGGAGGGACGCCACCGGGACCAGGACAAGGGCGTGGGGATGCTCGCCGAGAACGTCCAGCTGCTCGCCGCCGGGATCAAGAAAAACGCCGACGCCTACGAGCGGGCCGAGGAGTCGAACACCGACGGCTTCAACTCCTTCCACTCCGCGACCTGAGCCGGCCCGGCGCCTCTCATGAGCAACCCACTGGTCGCCACGACCTCCGACATCGCTTCGACAAGCGCCGCGCACCGCGACGGCTGGACCGGCCTGCCGCTCGCCGACGACTACATGGGCATCAAGGACGCCATCGACTCCGGCAGCTGGATCGACGGCTCAGTCGCGGGCTTGGGCGCCGCTCTCGACGGGGCGTCCATCGTCATCGACCCGTTCAGCACGCTCCTGTCGATGGGCATCGAGTGGGCCATCGAGCAGGTCGAGCCACTGAAGCAGGCACTCGACTGGCTGGCCGGCGACCCCGAGACCATCGAGACGCACGCCTTGACCTGGGACAACATGGCCAGTGAGCTGCTCTCCATCGCCGAGGACCTCAAGGCGCGGCTGGTCGGCGACCTCGACGGATGGCAGGGCGCGGCCGCCGACGCTTACCGCGACATGCTGACCATCAACATCGACGTCGCCGGGATCTTCGCGGGCACGGCCGCCGGCATGGGTGCCGCGACCCGTGGCGCGGGGGTCCTGGTGCAGACGGTACGGGAGGTCGTGCGCGCCTTCGTCGCCGACTGCATCGCCAAGGTCGTGGTGTGGCTGGCCGAGGTGGTCTTCTCCCTCGGCTTCGCCACACCGCTGGTCGCCACCCAGCTCGCGATGGCCGTCGTCCGCTGGACCGGCCGCATCTTCGGCTGGCTGATGGGCCTGATCAGCAGCCTCTCCGCCCTTCGCGCACTCCTCGACGTCTAGGCGGCCCTCGATGCGACAACTCATGGCGGCTCTGCGGACCACCGCCGTCCTGGTGGTCCTGTTCGGTGTGGCGGGTCTCCACAAGCACCCCTCAGGCCCCACCCCACCGCATGGCGGTGACGGCGACGGCCCCAAGCGTCCCAAGTTCAACCCGGCAATGATGCCCAAGCGCGTGGGACCAGCCCAGCAGCACGGCATCAGGCGCGCCGAGGAGGGCCGCCCGAAGGACGCCGACACATCCGAGCCCGAGGTACCCAAGAGGACCAACCCCTGGGACGACCCCGACTTCGCCGACGCCAGGTACGACATGCACCGCTTCGGTCAGATGGGCGACGGGGCGATGGACAAGATCTGGGACGGCGACGGCATGGGCAGTGGCAACCACAAGCCCTCGTCCACCGAGCCCGGCAAGACGCTCTTCCCGCCCGGCACCACCAAGGAGCAGGTCGAGGGCTGGTTCAAGAGCATCGCCACCAACCCCGACAGCCGCCCTCAGCCACGTGCCAACGGCGACGGCTGGCGCGTCACCGGCACCCGCGACGGCGTCACCTGCATCGTTACCCTGGACAAGGACGGCAGCATCTCCGGCGGCTTCCCGCTCAGCGGCGAGGGCGTCACCACCAACCCGCCGGCCTAGCCACCGAACCCACGGGAGACCCATGGACGTCATCGGTTTCTACCGGCGCAGCCGCCGGATCACCGACCAGCTCGCACCCAGGATCAGCCCGAATCACCGGCCGTTCGTCCTGGCCGCCGCCGGCGCCGGGGCCTGGGACCTGGCGATCACGGAGCTCGTCGGCGCCCTGTCGGAGGAGGACGTCGTGATCACCACGGCGGAGAAGGACGCGCTGCGGGAGCTCATGGAGTTCCGCCGGGAGCCTCTGACCTACCTGGAGCAGATCCGGACCTCGGACTGACGGCCGAAGCGTAGATCGGGCCCCTCGAACCCTGCACCGTGTCGACCATCTGGCGTCCCAGACCTGGCCCGATCTCGGCGGGCATGTCGATGGCGACAGTCATCGAACGGTAGATCTCGGGATCCGACTGCGGAAGGCGCCAAGATTTTTGGGGCGGGTTGTTCGGGGATTCTTTGCGTGAATCTACCGAAGCAGCCGCCGGGAAGGCGTGGCACGAGACCAGGCTTGTATTCACCACCCGCCAGGGCACGCCCATCGAGCCACGCAACTTGCAACGGTCCTGGCAGGCGAGGTGCGAGAAGACCAACGTCAGGCCGATCACCGTCCACGACGCCCGCCGCACCTACGCGCCGCTGCTCGCCGACCTCGACGTCCACCCCAGAGTCGCCATGCAGGTGCTGAGGCACGCCCGTTCCTCCGTGACGATGGAGATCTACACGCAGGTATCCAACAAGGCGACCAGGGACGCGCTCAGCGCCTCGGCGAATCACTAACGCCATAGCCGGGCTCCTGTACTTAGCTGCTGTAGACAACCAGAAAGGCCACCTCCCGAAACTCGGGAAGCGGCCTCTGACCTGCAAAAACTGAGAGTGGGCGATGCTGGTATCGAACCAGCGACCTCTTCGGTGTGAACGAAGCGCTCTCCCACTGAGCTAATCGCCCTCAGCGCCACTGACTCTACCCGATCGTGGAACCGGACCGGAAATCCGGGGTCAGTGCGTCGCGAGGTAGTGCATCGCCTCGGCGATCACGTCGATGCCGAGGCTGTACTTGAGGGACAGCCAGACCACCGTGGCCACGAAGACCAGGCCGACGGAGCCGAGCACGATTCGCACCAGCAGCGATTGTCTCGTCACCCAGCGTGTCCATCCGTGGACGTGGCGGCGGGTGAAGCCGAGCAGCCGCCGGGCCCAGTGGTATTCGACGGCCCAGATGCCCAGGCCGGCGATCACCAGCAGCCAGCCCGGCCCGGGGAGCGGGATGAGGGCGATGCCGATGGTCACCACCAGCGCACCGGCGATCGCGATGAAGATCTTGAGTGCGATCCGGCCGGTGGGGTTGGCGCGGATGAGTTCGAGGGTCAGCGAGATCCGCTCGCGCCAGCGGGGGCGGCGCGGCGGGTCCTGCACGGCGACCCCGCCACCACCAGCACCGGCGTCACCGTCGCGACCACCACCAGCACCGCCATGACGACCAGCACCAGCACCGGTGCCGTGACGACCAGCACCGCCGCCATCGCCACCGGAACGACCGGCGTCGGACGTCGGCCGACCGGTCCGTTCGGGCTGCTCCATCGGCACTTCGTACCCCCGCTTTTCGGCTGCTCGGACCGCGACTCTCGGCGTGCCGGGCGCCGCCGCCGGATCCACTGAGGATTGCTTCGTCACCATTTCACCCCCCAGTGTCGCTCGGGCCCGTCACTGCAACGGCCGACTGGACGTTACCGGAGTAAGTCGACGACTGAGCCACCCGATACCGGGCGGGATCACGCACTGGGCAGAACCGGAAATCCTACATGAATGCTCACATTCACGCGGCCTTTCCGTCCCCCTTCCCACCACTGGGTGAAGTCAGCGTATGGCGGAGCGTAGCCAGGAGTAGCACCTGAGTATGGGAAAAGCGGGACACGCGCGTTCCGCAGCGGTGCCGGGGGGAGAACGTCCATGAGTGTCATCCGACCGACGACCGTAGAGGTCGAGACGTCGCTAAGGCTCGTCGCACCTGACGCCACCGCCTTGCCGGTGCGTGCCAGTCTGCGTTACGACCCTGCTGACCCGTATGCGGTCCATGTCCTGTTCCATGCCGAATCGGCAGGGGGCGAGGCGGTGAGTTGGTCGTTCGCTCGCGAACTTCTGGTCACCGGCCTGGACGAGCCGGCCGGCATCGGGGATGTCCGGGTCTGGCCCTGGGCCACACCGCGCGGCGACTTTGTCGCGCTGGCCCTCTCGTCACCGGACGGCAACGCCCTCTTCGAGGTGCCGCGCAGCGTCCTGGTGCGTTTCCTTCGACGGACCTACGTCGTCGTCCCGCGCGGCCGTGAGGCCGAGCACCTGGACGTCGACACGGCGGTGAACCGGCTTCTCGCCGGTCGCTGACCGCCCGAACGGGCAACACCGGCCATACCGGGGCCGCGCGGATCTGCCGAGTCCGCGCGGCCCCGGCACACACACCCCAGGAGTACGCGGACACCGCGCCCCGGGTCAGCGGGTGCTCAGCCGTGCGTGGTGATGCCGCCGTCGACGGGAATGACCGCGCCGGTGAGGTACGCGCCGGCGCGCGACGAGAGGTAGATGGCCGTGCCGGCCATGTCCTCGGGGCGCCCGATGCGGCCCAGCGGCACCTGCTGCTCGATGGCGGCCCGGCTGGCCGGGTCGTCGAGCGCGAAAGCCATCATCTTGCTCTCGAAGGGGCCGGGCGCGATGGCGTTGACGGTGATCTGCTCACCGGCGAGCTGGTGGGCGAGACTGCGGGTGAGCATGTGCACGGCCGACTTGGTGGCCGAGTACGCGTACACCTCCATCATCGGCACCCGGATGCCGTCGATCGACCCGATGTTGATCACGCGGGCCGGGTCGTCGGCGCTGGCGGCGGCGCGCAGCGCCGGCAGCAGCGCGGTGGTGAGCCGGAAGACGGCCTTGACGTTCACCGCCCAGAGCTTGTCGAACGCGGCCCCGGGGTAGTCCTCCAGCGGTGCGCCCCAGGTCGCGCCGGCGTTGTTGACAAGCACGTCGAGGCGGCCGAAGCGCTCGCGTACGGCGGCGGCAAGCGTCTCGGCGCCGGTGTCGTCGCTGAGGTCGGCGGGGATGGCCTCGCAGCGGCCCTCGGCGGAGAGGGTGGTGGCGACCGCCTCGCAGACGTCCGCCTTGCGGGACGAGATGATCACGTGTGCGCCGGCCCGGACGAAGCCCTGGGCGATCATCAGCCCGATCCCCCGCGAGCCTCCGGTGACCAGGACCGTCTTACCTTCGACCGAGAACAGCTGCGTCATGCCCATCCCATCGCGAGTCGGCGGGGGCCGCCGGTCGGTCGGGTGGCCGGCGGATGCCGGGTGGACCGCGGACCGACGGCGCTACCGCCGGGTAACGTAGCCCGGCCGCCGGGACCGGGACAAGCCCGTGGCACACCGCGGATTCCGCTACGAACGTGGGTCGGGATGCGGTGACCTGCGGTTCGGGCTACCGTCGCAGGCGATGGTCTCCACCGATCCCTCCCCCGCGCCATCGATCGGAACGGCGTCTCCCGTCACCGACGAGATAGTCACGTTCGCCCTGGCCGATCTTGCCGGTGACCCGGGGTGGCGTCGGCCGGTGATCGTCGAGCGGGAGCTGCTGATTCTCACCACGCGTGGGCACGGCGACGCGGAGCTCGACTTTCACCTGCTGCCGTGCCGGCCCGGCACGCTGCTGCGGGTCCGCCCCGGCCAGGTGCTGCGCTGCGCCGGCCCCCAGTTCGACGCCACAGTGGTCGCCTGGGACGCCGAGACGCTGCGCGGCTTCGACGTCGACCTGACCACGACCGCGACCTGGCGGCAGTTGGCCGGTGAGGACGAGGACGCGGTGATCAGCGAGGTGAGCCAGTTGGCGGTGGACTGTCGGCGGCACCCCGACGACCCGACCGCCCGCGCGCTGCTGCGGCATCAACTGGCCGTGCTGCTGCTGCGGCTGGCCCTGGCCCACACCGACCGGTCGCCGGCCCGGCCCGAGGACGAGACGTTCCACAGGTTCCGCCGCGAGGTGGAGCACGGCTATCCGCACACCCGGCGGGTGGAGGACTACGCGGCCGAGCTCGGCTGTTCGGTGCGTACCCTGACCCGGGCCTGCCTGGCCGTCACCGGCCGCAGCGCCAAGCAGGTCATCGACGAGCGGGTCGCGTTGCAGGCCGGCCGGCTACTCGCCGCGACGGATCAGCCGATCGCCCAGATCGGGCGGCGGCTCGGCTTCTCCGAGCCCACGAACTTCGGCCGCTTCTTCACCCGCGAGGTCGGGCTCAGCCCTGGCGCGTTCCGGGCCGCCCGCGACCAACCGGCGGCCGGCCGGGTCGTCCGGCCTCGACCGCCTGCCGAGTCGACGGGCGCCAACGGCGGCCGGTTCCGCCCCGGCACCCCCGGCGAACCCACCAATGGCGGGCACGCCACGAGACCCGGGCCGCCCGCCGGAGGGCCGGGCGGCACCGGGCGGGCATGATGGCAGGGTGCAGATCTCCGCGCGCGGCGACTACGCGGTACGGGCGGCGTTGAGCCTGGCCACCGCGTACCCCTCGCTGCTGTCCACCCAGGCCATCGCCGTGGAGCAGGACATGCCCCGCAAGTTCCTGGAGGCGGTCCTGGCGGATCTGCGCCGGGCCGGCATCGTCCGCGCCCAGCGCGGCGCCGAGGGCGGCTACACGCTGGCCCGCCCGCCCCGTGAGGTGACCGTCGGCGCGGTGTTGCGCGCGGTGGAGGGCCCACTGGCCGGGGTACGCGGGCTGCGCCCCGAGGAGACCCGGTACGAGGGCTCGGCGGAGAACCTGCCCGGCCTGTGGGTGGCGGTGCGCGCTGCCGTGCGGCGGGTCGTCGACGAGGTGAGCCTCGCCGAGATCGTCAGCGGTCGACTGCCCGCGCACGTCCGCAAGCTCACCGCGCTGCCCGACGCGTGGGAGCCCCGCTGACCGGTGCCGGCTCGGCGCGAAGCGCCCCGAGCTGCGCTTACTGAGCCGCTGCACCTGTTGGTGGACAGGGATTGCGGCGCCTGTTGGTCACCGTCCAGGACGGACAGCGAGAGGGTTTCAAAAGTTTCCGGTTCGGGAATGTTCGATCTCGACACGGCAGGGAACGGTGACGAGGGGAGTGCTCCGATGGGCCTCATGTTTCGCAAGCGCAAGAAGTACGGTCCGATCATCCTGAACTTCACCGAGAACGGCTTCTCCTCGTGGAGCATCAAGATCGGTCGCTGGTCCTGGAACTCCAAGGCGCGGGCGCACCGGGTCGACCTGCCGGGTCCGCTGTCGTGGAAGCAGGACAAGTCCCGGTCGTAAGCATCCCGGGAGTCGAGCGGGGTGCCGGTGATTCACCGGCACCCCGCTCGGCATCCAGCCCCACCCAGCCCCAGCCCCAGCCCTCGCGATCTTGCACTTTCGGTTGTCGTTCTGCGGGGAATACCCCTTATGTCACCGCAGAAAGTGCAAGATCGCGCAGGGTGGGTGGGGTGCTCAGCGCGCCAGGGTGATGATCTCGTCGCCGGCCAGGCGGCCGGACTCGCGGTCGCGTCGCACGGCACCCGTATCGAGTAGGTCGGCCAGTGCCTGGTTGGTGTCGGCGGCCCGATAGACGGTCGCGGTGAGGGTGTGCCGGCGCAGCTCGGTGACCGGCCGCGACCCGCCCGCACGCAACTCGGCGAGCAGCTCGTGGGCCAGCGGTTCGAGGTCCGGATCGCCGACCACGTCGACAGTGGTGCCGGTCGGGTCGAGCGGGTCGCGGTAGCGCACGTCGAACTCCGCGCCGACCGCCCAGAGCGCGTCGCGGACCGCCTCCAGACTCCGGTCGGAGCGGCTGCCGAAGGCGATCACACCGGCAGCCTCCCGGTCGGGCAGCACTGGTGCCACCTCGGCGACCAGCGGGAAGCCGGCGGAGACGAGCGCGTCTCGGGCACTGTCGCCGGTGTGCAGCAGCAGTTCCCCGGTCCGACCGTTCGTCGCGGCGGTGAGCAGCTTCGGCGTCACCGCGCCGGGCAGGTCCACGAAGGTGAACAGCGGCGCGCCGGCCGCCCCGGCGGCCTTCACCGCTACCGGTAGTCGGTACGGCTCGCCGGGCAGCACGTGCACGGTGACCTCGGCGGGCAGCTCCGCCTCGATCGGGCCGAGTCGGGCCGGTAGGTCGGCGGCGGCGTCGGCCAGCACCAGCACCGTCACCTGCCGGCCGCGCACCTGGTCGCCGTGCGTGGCGACCAGGCGGAGAGCGGCCTCCGCGCTGCCCGCGTCGGCGCCCGCGAGGGCGATGGTGGCCCGCCGGGAGCGGTGCAGGGCCGCGGGCAGCCAGGTCGTCAACTGGCGGACCAGCAGCTCGCGGAGGAAATCAGTGGTCCGGTCGGTCGGCATCGGTCCGTTCTACCGTACGAGCGGTCAGGCCGGGACGGAGATCCCCACCCCACCCCGGGTCTGCCCGCCGTAGCGCCGCCGCTCGGCGTCCAGGTCGAGCCGACCGATCTGCTTGCGGGCGGCCAGCACGGTGTCGTCGAGCAGGTCGGCCGGGATCAGCCAGACCACCTCGAACTCCAGACCGTCCGGGTCCTTGCCGTAGAGGCTCTTGGTCGTGCCGTGGTCGGAGGTGCCGACCAGCGCGCCGGCCGCGACGAGTCGCTCGGCGGTGGCGGCCAGCTCGTCGAGCGTGTCCACCTCCCAGGCGAGGTGGTAGAGGCCGACGGTGCTCCGGCCGGCGGTCGACCGCCCGGCGCCCGCGCCGATCTCGAAGAGGCCGAGGTCGTGGTCGTTGGTGGAGTCGGGGGCCTGGAGGAACGTGGCGCCCCGGAAGCCGTCCGGGGTCATCGCCACCGGGCGGAAGCCCAGCACGTCCTGGTAGAACGCGACGCTGCGGGCGAGGTCACTGACGTAGAGGACCGCGTGGTTGAGCCGGTGAATACCCATGATCCGAGGCTAGCGCGGTTTAGATGAACCTTCAACCATCAGAGGTATGATGGCGCTCATGACCCGCTGGCTGGACCCCGACGAGCAACGCACGTGGCGCGCGTACCTGACCGCCTCCCGGGTGCTGATGGACACTCTCGACCGCGAGCTGCAACGCGACGCGGGCATGCCGCACGCGTACTACGAGATCCTGGTCCAGCTCTCCGAGGCCCCCGGCCGCCAACTGCGCATGAGCCAGTTGGCCCAGGCGGCGGGGTCGTCCCGCAGCCGGCTCTCGCACGCCGTGGCCCGGCTGGAGGCCGCCGGCTGGGTGCGCCGCGAGGACTGCCCCACCGACCGGCGCGGGCAGATCGCGCTCCTCACCGACGAGGGTTTCGCCACCCTCGCGGCCGCCGCGCCCGGCCATGTCGAGGGGGTACGCCGACACCTGTTCGACGCGTTGAGCCCCGCCCAGGTCGACCAGCTGCGCCGAATCAGCGAGACCCTGGCCGAGCACCTGACCGGATCCTGACCGGATCGACACCGGCGCGGGTCTTGTACTTACCGTCGTCGGATGAGCACGATGGGGCGTGTCTTCCGGCTTCGGTGAACTGACTGATCAGGCGCACCACCTCGTGTCCTCCGGCGATCTTGCCGGCGCGCAGCAGTTGCTGTCCGACGCGCTCACCGACGCCGACCCCCGCCCGGCCAACGCCACCCCGGAGCTGGCCGAGGCGGCCAGCCTCCAGGCGCGGGTGCTGATCGCCCTCGGTGAGCCGCACTCGGCCCGGGGGTGGGCCGCCTTCGCGTACGCGGCCACCACCCGCCTGCACGGCCGCGCCGACCCGCGCACTGTGGCCGCCGCGGCGACCCTGGCCGCGGTGCTGCACCGGGTCGGCAGCCACTCCCGGGCGGCGCGGCTCTACCAGGAAGTCATCATCGAGCTGACCGCGCAGGACGGCCCGGAGTCGCTGCGGGTGCTCGCCGCGCACGCCGACCTGGCCACCGTCGAGTACGCGCGCGGCCAGTGCACGGTGGCCCGCGACCGCCTCCAGGACGCCTGGGAGCTGCACCGCGAGGTGTACGGCGACGGGCACCCCAGCGGCATCAAGATGCTGGCGCGGCTCGGGGCGATGCAGCGCGACTGCGGGCAGTTCGCCGAGGCACACGACAACCTGGCGCTCGCCCGTGAGCTGTGCCGGCAGCACCTGCCCGCCGACGACCCGCTGGCCACCCAGGTAGCGGCCCTGGCCCGGGCAGCGGCCAATCCCGACCACGCCTGCGCCGACAACCCGCCCACGGCTCGGGACACGCCTGTCGTGCCGGCCGCCCGGGTTCCACCGCACGGCGACGGGCCGTCCGAATCCGGCTACCACCCGCCGGCAGCCGCGACCCACCACGCCGGGGCGGTTCCGAACCCCCGGCTGCCCTCCGACGAAGCGGTCGGGTCGACGAGCAACAGATGGCCGACCGACCCGGTGACCGAGCCCTCGCCGCCCCACAGCGACCCTCCGGTGCCGCCGTCGGTGGTCGGGCTGGCCGGCGGCACGGAGGAGCGGCCCGGGGTGTACCGGCTGCACCGACCCGCTGCCCCCACTGACCCCTATGCACCGTCCGACCCGCACCCGCCGTCGGACCCCTACGCGTCGCCTGATCCGTACGCGTCGCCCGACCCGCGCCCACGGCCGGACCTGTACGGGCCGGTCGAGCCGTACACGCCGTCGCGGCTGCTGCCGGTGCCCGTGCACCGCGCGCCGCCGGAGCAGCGCAACCGGCTGGTGCCGGTGCTGGTGGCCGGCGTCGTGGTGGTGCTCCTCGGCGCGGCAGCGGTGATCGCCGGGGTGGCCCGGGTCGACGGCGACGACGAGCCGACCCCGCCGCCAGCCAGCGCCTCCCCCACCGCCGGCGCGCCGGCCAGCACCGCGCCGGCCCCGGGCGGCTCGGCACCCACGTCGGCCGCCGCCGCAGCACCGCCCGGCACCCCGCCCAGCGCGGTGACACTGCGCGACGCCCGGGACAGCATCGCGCTGAACTGGACCTACCCGGCCGGCAGTGAGGGCCCGGTGGTCATCGCGGGCGGCCGTACCGGTCAGGCGCACAACATCTTCGCGACGCTGCCCGCCGGCACCACCAGCTTCGTCATCTACGCGCTCAACCGCACCAACGACTTCTGCTTCACCGTCGCCGTCGCCTGGTCGACCGACACCGTGGCCCGTTCCAAGCAGGTCTGCACCAACCGCCGCTGACCCGCCTTCACGGACCGTCAGCCCTTGCTGTCCTCTGCCGGAATCGCCGGCAGCAGCAGGCACACCCGTAGTCCTCGCTGCTGCGGCGCGTCGGTCAGGGTGATGCTGCCGCCCGCGCGGCGGACCAACTCCCGGACGATGGCCAGCCCCAGGCCGGCGCCCCCGTCGTCGCGGGCCCGTCCGTCATCGAGCCGGGTGAACCGGTCGAGGACCCGCTCCCGGTCCGCCACCGGGATCCCCGGGCCGTCGTCGGTCACCGTCACCAGGTGGTACGCCCCGACGCCAGGCCCGACCGTGGAGCCCACCGTCGCCGTCGCCCTCGCCGCAGTCGCCGTCGTTGTCGCCTCGGCCGCGAGCACGACGCTGCCGTGCGCGTGCCGTACCGCGTTGTCGACCAGGTTGGCCAGCACGCGACGCAGCTCCTCGACGGTCCCCACCGTCCAGAGCGGTCCCGCCGGGAGCACCACCCGCACCGGCGGCGACGGGTAGCGGGCGGCGACCTCGGTCAGCAACGCGCCCAACTCCACCGGGCCGGTCCCCCGGGCCGGCGGGGTCTCGTCCAGGCGGGCCAGCAGCAGGAGATCATCGACCAGCCGGCTCAGCCGGTCGGTGTCGGCGAGCAGGTTGGCGGTCACCGCCGTCCAGTCCGTCCGGTCGGCGAGGCGCTGGGCCACCTCCAGCTCCGTTCGGATGTTCGTCAACGGGCTGCGCAGCTCGTGTGCGGCGTCGGAGACGAAGGCCCGCTGCCGGACGCGGGCGGATTCCAGCCGGTCCAGCATGCCGTTGAGGGTGACCGCCAGGCGGTGGATCTCGTCGGCCGACGCGGGCACCGGCAGCCGGCCGGTGCCGGCCCTTCCGGTGATCTCCTCGGCACCTCGACGTAGCGCCTCGACCGGCCGCAGGGTCGCGCCCACCACCCGCCACGCCACCCCGGCCAGCGCGGCCACCAGCAGCGGGAACGCCACCAGCAGGATGGTCCGTACCACGTGGGTGCTGTGCCGCACGTCGGCCATCGACCGGGCGACCAGCACGGTCAGTGGGTCGGCCGCGGTGCCGGCGGGTACGGCGACCACGCGGACCGGGCCGACGAGCCCGACCCGCTCGGCCGGCACCTCCAACCGCTGCCGACCGTCGCGGTTCAGTCGCTCCGGGCGGACCATCGGCACCAGGCGATCGGCGTCGATCGAGGCCGCCCTGATCCGCCCCTGCCCGTCGATGACCTGCACCCGGACCTGCCCGCCGGCCACCGGCAGCGGGTCGGGCAGCGCGTCCTCGTCGGCGAGCAGGGCAACCGCGTCGGCGGTGCGGAACGCCTCCGTGTCGACAGTGCGCTGGAGCACGAAGCCGAGCGCGCCGAGCAGCACCACCCCGCCCAGGGCCAGCCCGATGGTGAGGCCGAACACACCGAGCGCCATGAGCCGCCCGCGCAGCCCGAGGACCGGCATCCGGCCGGACCAGGCCCGACGGATCGGTGCCGGGCCGTCAGCTGTCACGTCGCCAACCGGTAGCCGGCACCCCGGACCGTCTCCAGCCGGTCCCGGCCGAGCTTGCGGCGCAGGTAGCCGACGTACACCTCGACGGCGTTCGGCGCGGTCTCCAGGCTCGCGTCCCAGACGTGGTCCAACAACTCGATCTTGGAGATCACCTGGCCCGGCCGGCGCATCAGATAGTCCAGCAGCGCGAACTCCCGCGCGGTGAGCGCCACCTCGGCGTCCGCCCGGGTCACCCGTCGGCGGGCCGGGTCCAGTCGCAGGTCACCGACCTCCAGCACGGTCGGGCGCTCCGGCGTGCCCCTGCGCAGCAGCGCCCGCAGCCGGGCCAGCAACACCACGTACGAGAAGGGTTTGGTCAGGTAGTCGTCGGCGCCGCAGTCGAGGCCGTCGGCCTGGTCGTACTCGCCGTCCTTGGCGGAGAGCATCAGCACCGGCAACCAGTGCTGCTCCGCGCGCAGCCGCCGGACCAGTTCGTACCCGGAGAGGCCGGGCAGCATCACGTCGAGGATCATCGCGTCGTACCCGCCGTGCCGGGCCGCGTCCAGGCCGGCCGGGCCGGTCCCCGCCACATCCACCGCGAAGCCCTCCGCCTGGAGGCCGCGTTGCAGGGCAGCCGCCAACCGGGCCTCGTCCTCCACCACCAGCACGCGCACAGCTCAAGGGTGCCACCCGGGTCAATCGGCGCGGTTCGGCGTCCTCAGCGCGTTCACAGCACCGAGGGGGCAGGATGGCTCCAGGAGGTGCCACCATGTCCGTCCTGAGAAGCCGTCCCGTTCTGCGGTGGCTGGTTCCGGCCACCGCGGCCGTCGCCGTCATCGGCGGTGGCGCGGCGATCGGCACGTTCGCCGCCGAGGCCGAGCCGAGTCTGCCGCCCCGTACCGCCGCTCAGCTCCTCGTCGACCTGCAGACATCCCGGCTGGAGGGGTTGTCCGGGACCGTCGTGCAGCGCGCCGATCTCGGCCTGCCGCCACTCGTCGGGCTGCTCCCCGGCAACGAGCTGACCACCATGCTGACCGGCACGCACACCGTGCGGGTCTGGTACTCCGGGCCGGACAAGCAGCGGGCCGCGCTGCTGGACACCCTCGGCGAGCAGGACGTGATTCGCAACGGCCGGGACCTGTGGACCTGGCAGAGCCGCACCAACACCGCCACCCACCGCACGCTCGGCGACGAGGCCGGGGCCTGGAAGCCCGCTCCCGAACCGGCAGCGAGTCTGCCGGCCACCCCGCAGCAGGCCGCCGACCTGGCGTTGGGCGCGATCGACCCGAGCACCGAGGTCAGCGTCGGCCGTTCGGCCACGGTCGCCGGCCGGGACTCGTACGAGCTGGTGCTTCAGCCGCGCGACCGCGACTCACTTGTGCACCAGCTGCGCATCGCCATCGACGCCAAGCAGCACGTGCCGCTGCGCTTCGAGGTGCTCGCGAAGGGCAGCGACCAGCCGGCGTTCGAGGTGGCCTTCACCGAGGTCGACTATCGCCGCCCCGACGCCGACCAGTTCACGTTCAACCCGCCGCCCGGCGTGACGGTCACCGAGGAGAAGGCCGAACGGCCGGCCGCCGGCAAGCCCGGCCACGCCGAACCGGCGGGTGACCCGCAGGTCCGCGCGGTGGGCGAGGGCTGGACGACGGTGCTGGTCGGCCGCCTGGACGGGGCGCTCGGCGGCAAGTCCACGAAGCCGGCCGCTCGCCCGGCCGGTGCCGCACCGGACGTGGACGTGTCGAAGCTGCTCGGCGGGCTGACCGCCGTCAGTGGCGACTGGGGCAGCGGTCGGCTGCTCAGCGCCAAGCTGTTCAGTGTGCTGCTCACCGACGACGGCCGTGTGCTCGCCGGAGCGGTGACGCCGGAGCGGCTCTACCAGGCCGCCCGCGGCTGATCTTCGCGGTGTTCGCGCCGGGTCGACCTGACGGTCGGCCCGGCGCTTCGCTGTGCGGCGGACGAGGGTCAGGAGACGCCGAGGGCGCTGAGGTACGCGTCGGCGAGGACCGCGTGACCGGGCAGGTGCGGGTGGACGCGGTCGTCGGCCCAGCGCTTCGCCGGGCTCACCGCCAACACCCGGTCGAACGCCGCCTGGTTGGCCACGTGCACGGCGTCGAACTCGGTGGCCAGCCCCGACACGACCGCCGCGTACCTGTCGGTGTCGGCGCGTTGCGGGTCGGCGCGGTCCGCCTCGATGAGGAACGGGTCGCCGAGGATCAGTCGGCAGCCGGTGGCGGCGACCGCCCGACCGAGCAGCTCTCGCAGGGTGCGCTCGTACTCCTCGATGCCGACGGCCTGGTCCGGCCGGTCACCGTAGCGCCGCCAGATGTCGTTGATGCCGATCAGCACCGCGAGCCAGTCGGGGGCCTCGGCGATGGCGTCGTCGTCCCAGCGGGCGGCCAGGTCCCGTACCGTGTCGCCGCCCACACCCCGGTTGACCCAGGACAGCTCCAGCTCGGGGTGCCGTGCGTCGACCAGGGCGCGCACGAGGCTCACATATCCGCTGCCGTAGGGCGCGGCGACGTCGCGTCGGCCACAATCGGTGATGCTGTCGCCGATGAAGACCACCCGTTGCCCGGTCCGCAGGATCATCAGCCGCCACCTCGCGATCACCGGCGCGCCGGCCCGCCCGGCTTGGTGAGAGCCGGCGGAACGCGCTATCTTCAACAGTTCGAAGGGCACAAAAAAGAACGGCTAAAAGCCGTTCCTGCAAAGGATTCTAATCTTTAGGGAGACGGCTTGTCAAGGCACTCCGGCGGTTCCGGCGAATTGCCGCTCGACGACGAGATCGGTCGCGAGCAGGAGTACGTCTCGATGCTCTACAACCGGCTGGACGAGCTGCGTGAGCAGGCCGCCCACCGGCTCACCGCCGAGCTGCACAACACCGGCGGCACCCTCCAGGACCGCTCACAGCGGGACAGCTCGGTAGCGATGTACGCCGATCAGGTCGAACAGTTCTCCGCCGTGGAGAACGGGCTCTGCTTCGGCCGTCTCGACGGCGACGACGACTCCCGCCGCTACATCGGCCGGATCGGCATCTTCGACACCACAGGTGACTACGACCCGCTGCTGATGGACTGGCGCGCCCCCGCCGCCCGCCCGTTCTACCTCGCCACCGCCGCCAACCCGCAGGGCGTACGCCGCCGCCGGCACCTGCGCACCCGGCAGCGCAAGGTGACCGGGCTCAACGACGAGGTGCTCGACATCGACACCGCCTCCCCCGGCGCCCACGAGGAGCTGACCGGTGAGGCGTCGCTGCTCGCCGCGCTCAACGCGGGCCGTACCGGCCGGATGCGCGACATCGTCGAGACCATCCAGGCCGAACAGGACGAGGTCATCCGCGCGGAACTCCCGGGCGTCATGGTGGTCCAGGGCGGCCCCGGCACCGGCAAGACCGCAGTCGCGCTGCACCGGGCTGCGTACCTGCTCTACACGCACCGCCGGGAACTCTCCAGCCGCGGTGTGCTGCTGGTCGGCCCGAACGCGACCTTCCTGCGCTACATCTCCCAGGTGCTGCCGACACTCGCCGAGACCGGTGTGCTGCTGCGTACCCAGGGTGATCTCTTTCCCGGGGTCAGCGCCCAACGGACCGAGCCGGCCGAGACCGCGGCGCTCAAGGGCCGGGCGGTGCTCGCCGAGGTGTTGGCGCTGGCCGTACGGGACCGGCAGTGGGTGCCGGACGAGCCGCTGGAGATCGAGGTCGAGCGGGAGACGTTGACCCTCGACCCGGAGATCGTGCGCGCCGCCCGGGACCGGGTCCGCCGCGTCGACCGACCGCACAACCTGGCCCGCGCGCTGTTCGACGTGGAGATCGTGCACGCGCTCGCCGACCAGGTGGCCGAACGGATCGGCGCCGACCCGCTCGGCGGGGACAACCTCCTCGACGAGGCGGACCGCGCCGAGATCCGACGGGAGCTGCGCGAGGAGTCGGAGATCCAGGCCGCCCTCGACCAACTGTGGCCGGTGCTCACCCCGCAGCGGCTGCTCGCCGACCTGTACGCCGACCCGGACCGGATCGCCGCCGCCGCGCCGATGCTCAGCGACGACGAACGGGCACTGCTGCGGCGCGAGCGCGGCGGCTGGACGCCTGCCGACGTACCGCTGCTGGACGAGGCCGCCGAACTGCTCGGCGAGGACGAACGCGCCGCCGCCGCCCGGCGGGACCGGATCCGCATGATGGAACGGGAGTACGCCGAGGGCGTCCTCGAGATCGCCAGGGGTTCCCGCTCGATCGACGTCGAGGACGAGGCCGAGGGCGGTGAGATCCTCGGCGTGACCGACCTGATCGACGCGGACCGGCTGCTGGAACGGCAGGAGGAGGCCGACCGGCTGACCACCGCGCAACGCGCCGCCGCCGACCGGACCTGGGCGTTCGGCCACGTCATCGTCGACGAGGCGCAGGAGCTGTCGCCGATGGCCTGGCGCCTGCTGATGCGCCGCTGCCCGAGCCGGTCGATGACGATCGTCGGGGACGTGGCACAGACCGGCGCGCTCAGCGGCACGCCGTCCTGGTCGGACGCCCTCGCCCCGTACGTCGAGCGGCGGTGGCGCCTCACCGAGCTGACGGTCAGCTACCGCACCCCCGCCGAGATCATGGCGGTCGCCGCCGACGTACTCGCCGAGATCGACCCGGCGCTGCGGCCGCCGCGCTCGGTGCGGGAGAGCGGCGTACCCCCGTGGGACCGGACGGTGCCCGACGGGCGGTTGGCGGCGGAGCTGGTTGCCGAGGCCACCCGGGAGGCGGCCGGACTGACCGAGGGCCGGCTCGGGGTGCTCGTGCCCGCCGGCCTGGTGGGTGAGTTGGGTACGGCGGTGACCGCCGCCCTGCCCGAGGCCGCCGTCGGCGAGCACCCGGAGCTGGAGAGCCGGGTGGTGGTGTTGACAGTCGCGCAGGCCAAGGGGTTGGAGTTCGACTCGGTGCTGGTGGTCGACCCGGACCGGATGGTGGCCGAGTCCCCACGCGGACGCAGCGACCTGTACGTGGCCCTCACCCGCGCCACCCAACGCCTGGGCGTCCTGCGCCCCGCGAGCTGACCCACCCACCAAGTCGATCATGAGGTTGACGTGGACTGTGCTCTTCCACAGCCACGTCAACCTCATGATCACGCCGCCCAGGGGTGGGTGGGTTAGTCGGTGGAACTGTCTCTGATGGACTTTGCTGGGCCGGTCGCGGAGGTGGACTGGTCGCTGGTGCCACCGCCCACCGGGGTGCTGAGGCCGCCGGTGGTGGCGTCGCCGGTCGTGGTCGGAGCGACAGTGCCCGGGTGTCGCTCCGGCTGTCGGGCCACCCGGCGTACGCTCGCCGGCCCGGCGGTGCCACCGGTGGTGGTCACCGCGCCCTGCCCACCGACCGGGCCACCGTCACGCAGCACCTGTGGGTCGACCCGTTCCTTCGCCGGATCGAACGGGTCATCGCGTTGGATCTGGCTCTCCACATCGGTGCGGGGCACCGTCACCTCGTCGAGGGCGCCCTTGCCGTACACGCCGCCGGCGATCCGATCCTCGGCCTCGCGGGCGGCGTCCTGCCGCATGTCGTCCTCACGCACGTCCATCACCTCGCAGAAGCTGTCGAACTGACTGCGTGCCCGACCACCGGCCGACCAAACCCTGCGTGACCGGGAGGTCGTCCACGGCGGTTCACCGTCACGCCGCCCGCTGGCCGCCTGCCCGCAGCCCGAGATGTCCATGCTGTCCGGCGACCGGTGGGAGATGCCCGCCGGCAGGAGGGGATGACAGCGTGCGCACAGTACGCCGTACCGCCGTCGCGGCCCTGGTGGCCGCGACGGTGACGACCGGGCTCGCGGTGCCCGCCCAGGCGAAACCGCGACCGGACCGGACATTCGACGTGCAGGCCCACCGGGGCGGCCTCGGGCTGCGGGTGGAGAACACCCTCGCCTCCTTCGGCAACGCCCTCCAGCTCGGTGTGACCACCCTCGAACTGGACGTGCAGATCACCGAGGACGGCCAGGCCGTCGTCACCCACGACCGGAAGGTCACCGGCACCAAGTGCGTCGACACCACCCCGGTGACGCCCGGCGACCCGGAGTTCCCGTACGTCGGCAAGTACATCAACACGCTGAGCCTGGCCCAGGTGCGCTCGCTCGACTGCGGGTCCAAGACGCTGTCTGACAAGCCCGGCCAGCTCGCCGTCCCGGGTGCCCGGATGCCGCTGCTGCGTGAGGTCTTCGCCCTGGTCAACCGCTACCGGGCAAAGGACGTGAAGCTCAACGTCGAGACCAAGGTCGAGGCCGGCGCGCCGACCGAGACCGCCCCCCGCGACCAGTTCGTCCAGGTCACCGCGGGCGAGATCCGCGCCGCCGGGCTGCTCAAGCAGGTCACCATCCAGAGCTTCGACTGGGGCGCGCTGATGCGCATGCGTCAGGTCGAGCCGAAGCTGCCGCTTGTCGCCCTGACCAACTACGACTTCCTGCAGACCGGCCAGCCGGGTAAGTCGCCGTGGCTGGGCGGGCTGGACATCGACGACTTCGGCGGCGACCCGATCAAGGCGATCCGCAGCTTCGGCGCCAGCGCCTTCTCGCCGGTGCACGGGATGCCGCAGAACGGCACTGTCAGCGACCCGGGCTACAAGCCGTACGTCACCAAGGAGATGGTCGCCCAGGCGCACCGCTACGGGATCAAGGTGATCCCGTGGACTGTCGACGACGTGCCGACCATGACCAAGCTGATCGACGACGGTGTGGACGGCATCATCACCGACTACCCGGACCGGTTGCGCGGCCTGCTGGCGCAGCGCGGCTACCGGCTGCCGAAGGCGTACACCGCGCCGTTCGACATCCAGGCGCACCGGGGCGGTCGGGCCACCCGGCCGGAGAACACCCTGCCGGCGTTCGCGAACGCCCTGTCCAACCGGGCCATCTCCACCCTGGAGCTGGACACCAACGTGACCGCTGACGGCAAGCTCGTGGTGCTGCACGACCGCACCGTCAACGGGTCGCACTGCGTCGACACCAAGCCGGTGCGCCCGGGTGACCGGAAGTTCCCGTACGTGGGCAAGCCGGTGCACGAGTTGACCCTGGCGCAGCTCAAGACCGTCGACTGCGGCACGAAGACGCTGCCCGAGCTGCCCGCTCAGGTGCCCGCGCCCGGTGCCCGGATCCCGACCCTGGACGAGGTATTCGCCCTGGTGAAGGCGAGTGGCCGTACCGACATCGGCATGAACATCGAGACGAAGATCAGCCCGGTGGTCAACGACACCGAGCCGTACCGCAGCTTCACCAGCAAGCTCGTCGACGCGATCCAGCGTGCCGGTTTCACCAGCCGGGCCACCATCCAGTCGTTCGACTGGCGCACCATCACGTACGCCCGCCAGCTCGACCGGCGGATCGGCACTGTCGCGCTGGTCTGGCAGTACGGCCCGGCCGAGTGCGCGACCCTCGCCGACGAGTGCTCGCTGGAGGCGGTCTACGGCAACCCGTCGGTGAAGAGCCCGTGGACCGGTGGACTGGACTGGTGGAAGTACCAGGACCTCGGCAAGCTGACCCGGGCCGCGGGTGCTGGCACGGTGTCCGCCAACTGGCAGGTGCACGACCCGAAGCAGGGCACCGTCGCCTCGACCGACTGGTACCTGCGGGAGAACCCGGCATACTTCCACGGACCGGACGTCCGGACCCTCCAGACGCGCGACGACCTGAAGGTGATCCCGTACACCGTCGATGACGCCACTGTGATGCAGCGGGTCATCGACCTGGGCGTCGACGGCATCATCACCGACGACCCGGACCTTCTGGTGAGCGTGGCCAGGCGCAACGGCCTGCGCTGACCCACGCGACACCCGATCGCCGGCCGGATTTTCCGGCCGGCGATCGGTGTTACCTGCTCCGTGGCCTCGGGTAGTCGGGGGTTGTCCCCGCCACGAAAGCGAACCGTGCCGTGGCCGAAACGCGGTAGCGGGGCGAGGGAATGCAGGTACGACTCATCGCATCCTGAGGAGGACCAGATGAGCACGCAGGCTGCTTCCACCCGGCCGATGAACCGGCCCATGAACGACCCGCAGAATCCCGCTCAGATGCGGGACATGCAGACCCAGCAGATGCCGTCCATGCGGGACGGACATCGAGACCCGATGCCGTCGCCGGGTACGGAGACCAAGCAGGCGTTCCTGACGACGGAATTCTGGGTCTACGCCGCTGCGGTCGCGCTCGTGGTGATCGCCGCGTTCTGGAAGGGCACCACGGCCAACGGGCTGAACATCAACAACCCGAACCAGGCGTGGCTGTTCCTGACCATTCTGACCGGTGGTTACCTGGTCAGCCGTGGTCTGTCGAAGGCCGGCTCCGCGCGCCGGTCCGGCAAGGAGCGCAACAAGCACTGACACGTCGTACGTGCGACAGTGGCCTCCGGGATTCCTCCCGGAGGCCACTGTCGTCGTTTGTGGATCACCTACTCGTCGCCACCGAAGTCGCCGAAGTCGCCCTCGAACGCGTCCTCGATCATCTCGCCGGCGATCATGCCGCCGGCGACGCCGAGCGCCGCCCCGGCCACCATGCCGCCCATGCCGTGCCCACGGCTGTGACCGTGACCGTGGCCCGCGCCGTACTGGGAACGCAGGCTGCCGTAGCGGGACGTGGTCTCACGCAGCCAACCGTCGACGACCTGCGCCCAGTCCACCCGGTCGACGTCGGTGTGCGACACCTGGTAGCGACCGAACGCGTCGTGCCCGGCGCTGAGGAACCCACCGCGCTTGTCGCACTCCAGGATGACCTCCACACCGCGCTGGCTGGTCACGAAGGTCAGCTCGACCTCCCGGATGGTGCTCGCGTACTGCGGGGAGGCGAAGAACTCGATCTCCTGGTAGAACGGCAGCGTCTGCTGCACGCCCCGGATGTGACCGCGCTCCAGGTCGGCGTGCTTGAACCGGAAGCCGAGCCGCTGGAACGCCTCCAGGATCCGCTCGTGCACCGGCAGCGGGTGCACCGCCACCTGGTCCAGGTCGCTCTTGTCGACCGCGCGGGCAATCGCCAGCTCGGTGCGCAGACCCATCGTCATGCCGTGCAGGCGCTGGCCGTACACGTCGGTGATCGGGGTCTCCCACGGCACCGGCAGCTCGAACGGGATGGAGAGCTGCTGCTTCGGGGCGAGTTGGAGCGGGCCGCTGACCACCATGCGGTGGAACTCCATCGTGCCCGCGTACTCGGTGTCGTGTCCCTCGACCTCGACCCGGGTGACCAGGCCGATCACCACCTGCTCGATGGCCGCCTCAGCGTCGCCACCGACGAGGTTGACCTGCCCGTCGAGGGTCAGGCCGGGCCGGGTGTTGGGGTTGGTCAGCACGGTGTCCACGCTGGGACCGCCCACACCGAACGCGCTCAACATCTTCTTGAAGACCATCGGAACTCCTGTGCGACGCCGACCGCTCCAGGCTGGAGTCGGACGTTGACTCGAACGGCACCCTATCCAGCACCCCTGTGAGGTGGCTGTGAAGCGCGCCGAGCCGGCGCGCCCCGCCGACGACGCGTGATCGACTCGCCTGCCCCGGTCAAGATCCGCGCAACTTCGGGGAAGGTGCTGTCTCCACAACGGATGAGGGGCCACTTTCCCTGTTCTTGCTCGGATCTTGATTCGGGCAGCCCGATTGGCCGAACCGGTCACGAATCGAGAAGCCCTGGTCGTCGGGCCGCAGCTAGCGTGACCGCCATCGACGTCCGGACCGACGGATCGCCGGGATCGAACGACGCTCGTCTTCCCAGGAGGTTGCCATGAGTGCGAAAGAATGGGTTCGGCAGATTCACCGGTGGCTGGCCATCACCTTCACGGTGACCGTCATCGTCACCTTCGTCGCGCTGGCGCAGGACGACCCCGTCGTCTGGGTGTCCTACGTGCCACTACTCCCCCTCGCCCTGCTCCTGTTCACCGGGCTGTACCTGTTCGCGCTGCCCTACACCGCCAGGCGGCGGCGAGCTGGACGGTCGGACTGACTCGGATCCAGGCCGTCAGTCGGGGTCGACGACCACCAGCTCGCCTACCTGTTCGCCGATCGTCGTACGTGCCTCGGTGGGCAGGCCACGGTCGGTGATCAGCACGTCGGCGGCCTCCAGCGGTGCGATGGTGGCGATGCCTATCGTCTCCCACTTGGTGTGGTCGGCGAGCACCACGAGCCGTCGGGCCGCGCCGATGAGGCAGCGGTTGACCCCGGCCTCCAGCAGGTTGGGCGTGGTGAACCCGGTCCGTGGGCTGAGGCCGTGCACGCCGAGGAACAGCAGGTCGACGTTGAGCGCGCTGATCGCCGCTTCGGCCACCGGCCCGGTCAACGCGTCCGACGGTGTGCGGATGCCACCTGTCAACACGACGGTCTGGTCGGCGCGCGGGTTCTGGTAGAGCGCGTCGGCCACCGGGATCGAGTTGGTCACCACCGTCAGCCCGCGTACGTCGGAGAGGATGGTGGCCAGCGCGGCGGTGGTGGTGCCGGCGGAGAGCGCGATGGCCATCCCCGGCTCCACCATCGTCGCGGCCCGCTCGGCGATGGCCCGCTTCTCCGCCTGCTGGCGGATCGACTTCGCCGCGAAGCCGGGTTCCTCGGCCGAGCCCGGCCCGGCGAGCGTCGCGCCGCCGTGCACCTTGTCGACCAGGCCGCGCTCGGCCAACACCTCCAGGTCACGCCGGATCGTCATGTCGGACACACCGAACCGGCTGACCAGGTGACTCACCCGCACCCCGCCACGTTGGCGGATCAGATCGAGGATGGCGGTCTGCCGCTGCTGGGCGAGCATGTGGGGAACCTCCTTCGCGCCGTGACTGTCGTCAGCATCAGGTCCGATCCTCACGGACCACCGCCACCTCACCGGCCGGCAGTGTCAGCTCACCGGCGCAGCGTTCCCCGGTCAACAGCTCGACGCCGTGCGCCGGCAGGCGTACCTCGGTGTCGGTGTGGTTGATCGCGAACAGCCAGGTCCGGTCGCCGTCGCGGCGGCGGACCACCTCCACCCCGGGCGGCGCCGACGCCGCCGGGCGGACGCCGGCCTCGGCGAGCAGCCGGGCCACCAGGCGGTCGGTGGCCGGCTCGTCGAGCCGGGTGCCGACGTACCAGGCGGCGCCGTCGCCCACCTGGTGCCGGGTCAGCGCCGGCACGCCCGGCAAGGGCCCATCGGTGTACGAGGCGAGCACCTCGGCGCCGTCGGCGTGCACCCACTCGGTCCACACGTCGGCGGCGCTGCCGTCGTCGAGGTGGACCTGCTCGCCCTCGCGCAGCGGGAAGAACTCCTCGGTCCGGACGCCGAGCAACTCCCGGAACGCGCCCGGGTAGCCGCCCAGCCGAATGTGGTCGTTGGCGTCCACGATGCCGCTGAAGTAGGTGACCGCCACCGTGCCGCCGGCTCCGACGTACCTGTGCAGCGCGTCGACGTCGGCGTCCCGGACCAGGTAGAGGGTCGGCACCAGGACGAGCCGGTAGCCGCTGAGGTCGGCCGACGGGTGGACGATGTCGGCGGTCACGCCGGCCCGCCAGAGCGAGCCGTACAGGGCGTTGAGCCGGTCTGCGTAGGTGACGTCGACGCTCGGGTGCGAATCCAACTCGACGCCCCACCACGCCTCCCAGTCGAACAGGATCGCCACGTCGGCGTCGACCCGAGCGCCGCGTACCTCCGCGAGGGCCTTGAGGTCGGCGCCGAGCTGGCAGACCTCGCGGAACACCTTTGTGTCCGGCCCGGCGTGCGGCACCAGCGCGGAGTGGAACTTCTCCGCGCCGGCCCGGGAGGCCCGCCACTGGAAGAAGAGCACCCCGTCGGCGCCGCGGGCGACGTGCGCGAGGCTGTTGCGTCGCAGCTGACCGGGGAGCTTGGCGACGTTGCGCGGCTGCCAGTTGACGGCGCTCGTGGAGTGCTCCATGAGCAGCCACGGGTCGCCGCCGGCGACGCCCCGGGTGTGATCCGCGGCGAGCGCCAGCCCCAGGTGCGCCTGCGGGTCGGCGGCGGTCAGGTAGTGGTCGTTGGAGACCAGATCCACATCGGAGGCCCAGGAGTGGTAGTCCATGTGCTTCACGCCCAAGCCGATCATGAAGTTGGTGGTGACCGGCTGCCGGACCAGCGTCTTCAACACCTCGCGCTCGGCGCGCAACTGGGCGCGCTGCTCGTCGGACGAGAAGCGCAGGAAGTCCAACTGCTGCGTGGGGTTGGCGAAGGTCGGCGCGGTGCGCGGCGGGTTGATCTCGGCCCAGTCGCCGTAGCGCTGGCTCCAGAACGCGGTGCCCCAGGCGTCGTTGAGCCGGTCCAGGTCGCCGTAGCGCTCACGCAGCCAGCCACGGAACGCCTCGGCGCTGACGTCGCAGTAGCAGTGCACGTTGTGGCAGCCCAGCTCGTTGGAGACGTGCCACATGACCACTGCGGGATGATCGGCGTACCGGCCGGCGACCGCGCGCACCAACTCCAGCGACCGCTCGCGGAACACCGGCGAGCTGGCGCAGTACGCCTGTCGTCCACCAGGCCAGAGGATCGCGCCGTCGGCTCGGCGGGGCAGCGTCTCCGGGTGCGCGCGGGCCAACCACGGTGGTGGGCTGGCGGTGGCGGTGGCCAGGTCGACCTGGATGCCTCCGTCGTGCAGGAGGTCCAGCACCCGGTCCAGCCAGCCGAACTCGAACCGACCCGGGGTGGGCTCCAGCAGCGCCCAGGAGAAGATGCCGACCGAGACCAGGTTGACCCCGGCCCGGCGCATCAGGTCGACGTCCTCCGACCAGGTCTCCTCGGGCCACTGCTCGGGGTTGTAGTCGCCGCCGAAATAGATGCTGTCGCCCTGCCATCGCCGCATGACAGCTGAGGGTGCACCCGCTGGCCCACGGAAGTCAACAGGTTCCAACATCGAGCTTCTTTCCAACGTTTACCACGTAACGGCCGTGTCACGACTGGGTTATCAGAGGCGAACTGCCCTCTTGACAGCGCCCGACTGAAGGGTAGCTTGAGGCCCCAATGGCCGTTCGTGTTCGCCAATGTGGATTCTCGGTGGATCTCAGTGTGTGATCACGACGCCGGACTTGCCTTCACCACCCCTGACGGCCCTTGGGCGTAGCTCCTCTTCATCCGCAGGAGGCACAGATGTCCCGTCCCCAATCCCAAGCCGAATACCTGGCCCGGCTCGTACCGCCCTCAGTCGCCGGCATCAACCGACGATCGGTGCTGGCCGGCGCGGCCGGCACCGGCGCGCTGCTCGGCACCGGCCTGCTCGCCGGCTGCGGCGACGACTCCGGCTCCGGTGGGTCCAGTAAGGACGTGTCGCTCGGCTCGAACCAGTCCGACCCGAAGCCGAAGGACGTGGTCGTCAAGGTCACCGACGGGTTCAAGACCGCGTCCGGGGTGCAGGTCGCGATCAATACGGTCGACCACAACACGTTCCAGGAGAACATCAACAACTACCTGCAGGGCAAGCCGGACGACGTGTTCACCTGGTTCGCCGGCTACCGGATGCGCTTCTTCGCGCAGAAGGGCCTGGCCAGTGACATCAGCGACGTGTGGAGCAAGCTCTCCGGCTACTCCGACGCCTTCAAGAAGGCATCCACCGGCGACGACGGCAAACAGTACTTCGTACCGGGGACGTACTACCCGTGGGCGGTCTTCTACCGCAAGTCGGTGTGGCAGCAGCACGGCTACCAGGTGCCCACCACCCTGGACCAGTTCACCGCTCTCGGCGCGCAGATGAAGAGGGACGGCCTCACCCCCATCGCCTTCGCCGACAAGGACGGCTGGCCGGCGATGGGCACCTTCGACATTCTCAACCTGCGCATCAACGGCTACCAGTTCCACATCGACCTGATGGCCGGCAAGGAGGCCTGGACCTCCGACAAGGTCAAGAAGGTCTTCGACACCTGGGCCGGCCTGCTCCCCCTGCACCAGCCGGACAGCCTCGGCCGCACCTGGCAGGAGGCCGCGCAGTCGTTGCAGCAGAAGAAGAGCGGCATGTACCTGCTCGGCCTCTTCGTCGGTCAGCAGTTCAGCAACGACGAGCAGGACGACCTCGACTTCTTCACCTTCCCCGAGATCGACCCGGCCATCGGCGCGAAGGCGCTGGACGCCCCGATCGACGGCTACATGATGGCCCGCAAGCCCAAGAACGAGGACAACGCGCGCAAGCTGCTGGAGTACCTCGGTGGCAAGGCCGCCGCGGACATCAACCTCAAGAACGACCCGGCCGTCCTGGTCGCCAACAGTGGCGCGGACGTCGGCGGCTACACCGCCCTGCAGAAGAAGGCCGCCGAACTGGTCGGGTCGGCCACCGAGATTGCCCAGTTCCTCGACCGGGACACCCGGCCGGACTTCGCCTCGACGGTGATCATCCCGGCGCTCCAGCAGTTCATCAAGAACCCCAAGGACATCGGCGGGCTCACCTCGTCCATCGAGAACCAGAAAAAGTCGATCTTCACTGACTGACGGCGGAAGGGGGAGGACATCGTGTCCGACCTGCCCCTGATCCAAGCGGATCGCGCCGTGCCGCCGCCGGCCGCGACCACCTCCACGGGTGGTCGTCGCCGGCGGCTACGGCTCCTGTCCCGCACCGACCGCGTGGTCATCACGCTGATGGTGCTCGTCCCGCTGCTGCTCGTCACCGGGTTCGTCTGGTTGCCGGCGGCGGCCACAGTGCTGCTCTCCGGCACCAACTGGGACGGCATCGGCCCACTCAACGAGATCGAGTTCGTCGGCGCGCGCAACTACAGCGACGTGGTGAACATCTACCCGCCGTTCGTGCCGGCGATCCAGCACAACCTGCTCTGGCTGGCGGCGCTCTTCGTGGTCGCCACCCCGTTCGGCATGTTCCTGGCCGTGCTGCTCGACAAGGAGCTGCGCGGCAGCCGCTTCTACCAGACCGCGCTCTACCTGCCGGTGGTGCTCTCGCTGGCGCTCATCGGCTTCGTCTGGCAGTTGCTCTACTCCCGGGACCAGGGCCTGATCAACGCCGTCTTCGGCAGCACCACCGACTGGTACGGCGACTCGAACGTCAACATCTGGGCAGTCATGGTCGCCTCCGGGTGGCGGCACGTCGGCTACATCATGCTGCTCTACCTGGCCGGTCTGAAGGGCGTCGATCCCTCACTGCGGGAGGCCGCGGCGGTCGACGGCGCCTCGGAGAGCCGGACGTTCTTCCGCGTCGTGTTCCCGGTGCTCCGGCCGATCAACATCATCGTGCTGGTGGTGACAGTGATCGAGTCACTGCGCGCGTTCGACCTGGTCTGGGTGGTCAACAAGGGCCGCAACGGGCTGGAGTTGATCTCCGCGCTGGTCACCCAGAACGTGGTGGGTGAGGCGAGCCGGATCGGCTTCGGCTCCGCACTGGCGACGATCATGCTGGTCGTCTCGCTCGTCTTCATCACCATCTACCTGGCGACCGTGATGAGGGAGAACCGGGAATGAGCGTCGACACCGCGGTCCGCCGCCGCAAGCTGACCCCGCAGCGGATGGTGCTGCACGGCTTCCTCATCGTCGTCTCGCTGGCCTGGCTCTTCCCGATCGCCTGGGCGGTGCTGACCTCGCTGCGCTCGTACGACTACACCGCCGCGAACGGCTACGTCTCATTCGGCGGCTGGACCTTCGACAACTACGTCACCGCCTGGCGGACGGCGGAGTTCGGCCAGCACTTCCTCAACTCGGTGTACATCACCGTGCCGGCGGTGCTGCTCACCCTCTTCCTCGCCTCCTGCGTGGCGTTCGTCATCGCCCGGTTCAGTTGGAAGATCAACCTCGTCCTGCTCGGCATCTTCACCGCGGCCAACCTGCTGCCCCAGCAGGCGCTGCTCATCCCGCTGTTCCGGCTGTTCACCGAGGTGCCGCTGCCGGAGTTCATGAGCGACTCGGAGCTGCTCTACGACAGCTACTGGGGCCTGATCCTGATCAACGTGGCCTTCCAGTGCGGCTTCTGCGTCTTCGTGCTCAGCAACTACATGAAGGCGCTGCCCCGCGACCTGTACGAGGCGGCGATGGTCGACGGGGCGAGCATCTGGCGACAGTACTGGCAGGTCACCATGCCGCTGTGCCGGCCGGCCCTGGCCGCGTTGGCGACGCTGGAGGTGACCTGGATCTACAACGAGTTCTTCTGGGCCACAGTCCTCATGCGCACCGGCGACAAGTTCCCGGTGACCAGCTCGCTCAACAACCTGCGCGGTGAGTTCTTCACCGACAACAACCTGGTCTCGGCGGGCAGCGTGCTCGTCGCGATCCCCACCCTGGTGATCTTCTTTATGCTCCAGCGGCACTTCGTTCGGGGCCTGACCTTGGGAGCCTCCAAAGGATGACGATCCTGCACCTGCGCCGCGCGCGGACCAGCCTGGTGCTCGACGCGCGCGGCCCGGGGCTGCCCCGGGTCGTGCACTGGGGCGGCGACGTCGGCGACCTCGACGACGACGCCCTGCGCCAGCTCACCGACGCGACAGTACCGCCGGTGGTGCCGAGCAGCTTCGACGAGCCGACAGTGCTGTCCCTGCTGCCCGAGGCGAGCGCCGGTTGGAGCGGCCGACCGGGGCTGGCCGGGCACCGCGACGGACGAGACTGGTCCACCTCCTTCCGCCTCGACGGGTGGGACGTGCGCGACACCGGGCCCGACGCGGCGCTGCTGACCGTGCGGGCGTCGGACCTGGCCGCCGGGTTGACAGTGACCATCGAGATCACGCTCGACCCGTACGGCCTGCTGACCGTTCGGCACCGGCTGCGCAACGACGGCGAGGGCGCGTACGAGCTGCGGGAGCTGACGCCGGTGCTGCCGGTGCCGGCGGTCGCCACCGAACTGCTCGACCTGACCGGCCGGTGGTGTCGGGAACGGTCCCCGCAGCGACACCCGTGGCCGCACGGCGCCTGGGTCCGCGAGGGCCGACACGGCCGTACCGGGCATGACGCCACGCTGCTGCTGGTGGCGGGCACCGCCGGGTTCGGCTTCGGCCACGGCGAGGTCTGGGCGGTGCACACCGCGTGGAGCGGTGACCACGTCACGGTCGCCGAGCGTCGGCCCACCGGAGAGTCGACGCTCGGTGGCGGCGAACTGCTGGCCCCCGGTGAGGTCCGGCTCGGGCCTGGGGAGTCGTACGAGACCCCGCTGCTCTACGCGGTCTGGTCCGACGCCGGGCTGGACGGGCTCAGCGACGTGCTGCACACGCACCTCCGGGCCCGCCCCGGGCACCCGCGCTCCCCCCGCCCGGTGACCCTCAATGTCTGGGAGGCGGTCTACTTCGACCACGACCTGGACCGCCTGCGCGCGCTCGCCGACCGGGCCGCGCAGATCGGCGTGGAACGGTTCGTGCTCGACGACGGCTGGTTCCGCGGCCGGCGCGACGACACCTCCGGGCTCGGCGACTGGTACGTCGACGAGGGCGTCTGGCCGGACGGCCTGCAACCGCTCATCGACCATGTGACCGGCCGGGGCCTTCAGTTCGGCCTCTGGGTCGAGCCGGAGATGGTGAACCCCGACTCGGACCTGTTCCGGGCGCACCCCGACTGGGTGCTCGCCGTGCCGGGGCGGCTGCCGCCGGCCTGGCGTCACCAGCAGGTGCTCGACCTGGGCCGCCCCGAGGCGTACGACCATGTGCTGCACCGCCTCGACACGCTGCTCACCGACCACCCCGGCATCCGGTACCTCAAGTGGGACCAGAACCGGGACCTCACCGAGGCCGCGCATCATGGCCGCCCCGGGGTGCGCGGGCAGACCCTCGCGGTCTACCGGCTCTTCGACGAGTTGCGCGGTCGCCACCCTGGCGTGGAGATCGAGAGCTGCTCGTCCGGCGGGGCCCGGGTGGACCTGGCCATCCTGGCGCGCACCGACCGGGTCTGGGCCAGCGACTGCAACGACGCCCTGGAGCGGCTCAGCATCCAGCGCTGGACGGGGCTGCTGCTGCCACCGGAGCTGATCGGCACCCACGTCGGCCCGGAGCGCTCGCACACCACCCACCGCGTACACGACCTGGGTTTCCGGGCGGCGACCGCGCTCTTCGGCCACCACGGCATCGAGTGGGACATCGCCTCGATCAGCGCTGCCGAGCAGACCGAACTGGCCGCCTGGGTCGCACTGCACAAGCGGCTGCGCCCGCTGCTGCACGCTGGCCGGGTGGTCCGCGTCGATCACCCGGACCCGGCCGTCTGGGCGCACGGCGTGGTCGATCACGACAACACCCGAGCGGTGTACGCGGTGGCGCGACTGACCACCTCGGTGTCCCAGGTCCCCGGCGCGGTGCGGCTGCCCGGCCTCGACCCGGGCCGGCGCTACCGGGTACGACAGGTGTCGGGCGTACCGGCCCCGGCGACCATCGACCTCGCCCCGCCCATCTGGCTGGCAGGTGGTGTCACCCTCAGCGGGGCGGCGCTGACCCGGGTGGGTGTGCAGCTACCCGCCCTGCACCCGGAGCAGAGCCTGGTGCTGGAGGTCGACGCCGTCGACTGACAAGATTCTGGAGAATCTTCGGCCGGGGTGTCGAGAACGGCAGGGACTGCTTCTACCTCAGGGTGAGAGCACCGACGAGGGTGCGCAGGTGTGAGGAGCCAACCGTGAAGTACATGCTGTTGATGCAGTTCAGCGCCGCCGGGACCGACTTCCCGAGCATCGACACCTGGACGCAGGACGAGGTCCGGGCGCACATCGCGTTCATGGGCGAGGTCAACGAGAAGCTCACCGCCGCCGGCGAGTGGGTCGACGGGCAGGGCCTCGGCGGCCCGCAGCAGGCCCGGATCGTCCGGGCTGGTGAGGGCGGGGCGCCGGTGGTCACCGACGGCCCCTTCGCCGAAACGAAGGAGTTCCTGGCCGGCTTCTGGATCGTCGACTGCGAGAGCCCGCAGCGGGCCGTTGAGCTGGCGGCGTACATCTCCACTGCGCCCGGCCCCGGCGGCCGGCCGCTGAACATGCCGATCGAGGTGCACCCGATCATGTCCGGCCCGCCACAGGAGCTGTGAGGCCTGAACACCGCACCCCGCATCGAGGACCTGCTGCGCGAGTTGGCGCCGCAGGTCCTCGGCGTGCTCAGCCGCCGCTTCGGTGACTTCGCCACCGCCGAGGACGCGGTGCAGGAGGCGCTGCTGGCCGCCGCCACCCAGTGGCCGACCGAGGGGCTGCCGGCCAACCCACGTGGTTGGCTGATCCAGGTCGGTTACCGCCGGATGATCGAGCTGGTCCGCGGTGAGCAGGCCCGACGCCGCCGGGAGGACCTGGTCGCCCGGCAGGATCCGGACGACCAGCGGTACGCGCCAGCCGCGGACGAGGAGTTGACCGCCGAGCGGGACGACGCACTGGTCCTGCTCTTCCTCTGCTGTCACCCGGCGCTCGCCCCGACGTCGGCGGTGGCGCTGACCCTGCGCGCCGTCGGCGGTTTGAGCACCGCCGAGATCGCCCGCGCGTTCCTGGTGCCCGAGGCGACGATGGCGCAGCGGATCAGCCGGGCCAAGCAGCGCATCCGGGCCTCCGGGCTGCCGTTCCGGATGCCCGAGCCGGCGGAGCGGGCCGATCGGTTGATCGCCGTCCGGCAGGTGCTGTACCTGGTCTTCACCGAGGGGCACACCAGCACCGCCGGCCCGGGCCTGCGCCGGATCGACCTCGCGGCGGAGGCGATCCGGCTGACCCGCGCGCTGCACACGCTGCTGCCCGACGACAGCGAATCGGCCGGGCTGCTGGCGTTGATGCTGCTCACCGAGGCACGCGGCCCGGCGCGGACCGGGCCCTCCGGCGAGCTGATCTCACTTGCCGATCAGGACCGCAGTCGCTGGGACGCGGCGGCGATCGCCGAGGGCATCGCACTCGTCACCCGGGCCCTGCCCCGTGGGCCGGTCGGCCCGTACCAGGTGCAGGCCGCCATCGCCGCCCTGCACGACGAGGCGCCGGGCACCGAGCAGACCGACTGGCCGCAGATCCTGGCGCTCTACGAGGTGCTGGAACGCCTGGCCGGCAGCCCGGTGGTGGCCCTCAACCGGGCGGTGGCCACGGCCATGGTGCACGGACCGGCCGCCGGGCTGGCAGCCCTCGACGCGCTGACCGACGACCCGCAGCTGGCCGGACACCACCGGCTGGCCGCCGCCCGCGCCCACCTGCACGAGATGGCCGGTGACCAGGCCCAGGCGATCGCCGACTACCGGACCGCCGCGGCCCGCACCAGCAGCCGCCCCGAACAGCTCTACCTCACCATGCGGGCAGCCCGACTCGCCGCCGACCGCGCCGATCTCCCGTAACGGCGGCGCTGCGCGGCGCGCGCCAGGCAGCGTTCCCCGCCACAGCTGGCAATCTTGGACAGTAACGGAAAGTGTCCAAGATCTACCCTGCCAACCTCCTCCGCGCCCCTAGCGGAGCGAGGGCGCGGCCCGCAGCGGCGCGGCGGGCGAGCGGGCGGCGCGGTGCGGCGGGCGGGCGGCGCGGCGCCGCGGGCGGGCGGCGCGGCAGGCGAGCGGGCGGGCGGGCGGCGCCGCGGGCGAGCGGCGCGGCGGGCGAGCGGCGCGGCGGGCGAGCGGCGCGGCGGGCGAGCGGCGCGGCGGGCGAGCGGCGCGGCGGGCGAGCGGCGCGGCGGGCGAGCGGCGCGGCGGGCGAGCGGCGCGGCGGGCGGATGTATGCCGGGCCGGCTTTGGAGCTGATGCCGTAAACGATTCACCCATCGGGACGGCTGCCTCGGGATCTGCGTACCCGATTCGTTTGTGACATCAGCTCCAAAGGGCTTCTGTGACAGATGTTGGGGCGCACGGACGTCACGCCGACGGGTCGGACGGGCGTCGGCGTCGCCGGCACTAGCCTGGGCGGCGACGGGTTCGTTGACCACGAAGGGCCGAGGGGACGCATGGCGTACGTGCTGCTGGGAATCGCCATTCTCGCCGAGGTGCTGGCGACCAGCCTGATCAAGAGCACCGCCGGGTTCAGCCGCCTCTGGCCGACCGTGGCGTGTCTCGGCGGCTACACGCTGGCCTTCCTCCTGCTCGCCCAGGCCGTCAAGGAGATCCCGGTGGGTGTGGCGTACGCCCTCTGGTCGGGTCTGGGCACGGCGGCCATCGTGGCGATCGGGGCGGTGTTCCTCGGTGAGTCGGTGGGGCTCGCCAAGCTCACCGGCATCGCACTGATCATCGCCGGGGTGGTCATCGTGAACCTGACCGGGGAGCACTGAGCACTGCGGGTTCCGGTGGCCGGGTCCGACGCGGACCCGACCACCGGTCCAATGGTCAGCTCGCCGTACAGCTCAGCACGGGCAGGCTGTTGGTGCCGGTCCAACTGCCGAGGAAGCCGAAGCTGGCGCTGGCCCCGGCGGCCAGCCGCCCGTTGTAGTCGGCGTTGCGTGCGGTCACCGTGGTTCCGCTGCTGGTGAGGGCCACATTCCAGGACTGGGTGACACGCTGGCCGTTGGCGAAGGTCCACCCGGTGGTCCAGCCGGTGATCGCCCTCGCGCCGGCGGTCACCCGCACCTCACCCTGGAAGCCGCCCTGCCACTGGTTGGTCACCGTGTACGTCGCCGTGCAACCACCGACGGGCGGGGGCGTCGTCGGCGGGGGCGTCGTCGGCGGTGGAGTGGTCGGCGGAGGCGTCGTCGGGGGTGGGGTGGTCGGCGGTGGGGTGCCGCCGAAGACGCTGGCCTCGCGGGCGGTCTGCCGGATGCCGTTGGCGCCGTTGAAGAGGCGCTGACCCCAGTCGGTCAGGCTTGCCGGGTTGAAGTTGGTGGCCAGGTCGAGATACTCGACGCCGCCGCCGTTTCCGCTCCACGACCAGCCCAGCCAGCCGATTCCGTTGGCCTGGCTGTACGCGAGGATGGTGTCCTCGTCCGGGTTGCCGTCGGAGTGGTTGAAGCCGAACTCACCGACCACGATCGGCAGTCCGGCGCTGCGGAACCGGCCCAGGTAGTCGCTGATCTCCGCGGCGGTGTCGAACACGCCGTACATGTGGACCGAGAAGACCGTGTTGCGCGCCGGGTCGGCTGCGAAGACCGACGCGGCGTTGTCGCGCATCGTGAACGACCAGTCCTGCCCCCAGTTCGGCGCGTCCACCATGATCGTGTGGGTCAACCCGCCGGCCCGCAGGCGCTTGATGGCATTGGCGTTGTCGGTGGCCCACGAGGCGTAGTTCTGGTTGCCGTACGGCTCGTTGCCGATGTTGACGATGACGTACCTCTCCTGGCCGGAGAGGACATCGGCGAGGCTGAGCCAGTAGTCGACGGCGCGGTCCAGGGTGATCGCGCCGCTCTGTTCGCCGTACCCGGTGGTGTCGTGCACCTCCAGCACGCAGATCAGCCGGTTGGCCTTGCAGAGCGAGATGACGTTGGCGACGTCGGCGTTGGTGTTGCGGGTCCACCTGTCGCCGCTGGAGAGCACCACCCGCACGGTGTTCGCGCCGAGCGCCTTGACGTCGGCGAACGAGCTGGTCTGCTGCGGGTACCAGGTGTGCGCGTGGTTGACACCGCGCATGATGAATTCGGTGCCGTTGGCGTCGTACAGCTTGCCGCCAGCGACGGAGAAACCAGCCGCGGCGTGCGCGGGCTGGCCGAACGCCAGCACGGCGACGAGCAACGCGAGCAGTGTCGCGCCGGCGGCGGAGAGTCGAGTCTTCATGGCCTTCCTCAGGGAGGACCCCCGGTGCCCGACAGGGGTGGGGACGTGACAGGGAAGGCGGCTGCAGCCCGGCAGCCGCGCCCGGCTCCCGGCGCACGCATCAGCGTAGGACGATGGATCGGTCCTCGCAACCGGTTCAGTTGGCGGGCCTGTAGCCCAGACAGCCGCAACGGCCCACGCGGACGCAGGCCGTCACGGGGCGGTCATCCCCACCACAGGATGTGCGCCACACCCGGCTCTTAACCGGTTAAGAGCGACGGTAGGCAGGTGGCCGCGATCCGTCAAGCACCACGGCGGCCGAACCGGACGGGAGGGTTGACAGCCCTCCACCGGGGTATCCGAGGAACGATCCGTCAGCGAGAGGGGATACCACGATGGTCAGCGTCGGCTACACCCTGTTGTGCGAGCAGGCCGGGCCCAAGCAGCTGGTGGACCATGCGGTACGGGCCGAGGCTGCTGGTTTCGACCAACTGGTGATGTCCGATCACTTCTACCCCTGGCTGGACTCCCAGGGCCACTCCCCGTACGCCTGGTCGGTGCTCGGCGCGGTCGCCCACGCCACCTCGCGGGCGGAGCTGATGTCCTTCGTGACCTGCCCGATCCGCCGCTACCACCCAGCCGTGGTCGCGCAGAAGGCCAGCACGATCGGCGCGCTCTCGGACGGCAGGTTCACCCTCGGCCTCGGTGCCGGCGAGAACCTGAACGAGCACGTTGTCGGCGGCTGGCCGCACGTCCAGCAGCGGCACGAGATGTTCGAGGAGGCGTTGCAGATCATCCGGCCGTTGCTCAACGGGGAGACGCTCACCTTCTCCGGCAACCACTTCGACGTGCCCGACGCCTACATCTGGGACCGCCCGGAACGGCCGGTGCCGATGGCCGTCGCCGCGTCCGGTCGACAGTCCGCGACGCTGGCCGCCGAGTACGGCAACGGCCTGATCTCCACCGAACCCGACCGGCACATCATCGAGATGTACGACGACGCCGGGGGCGCCGGCCAGCCCCGCTACGGCCAGGTGGTCATCTGCTACGGCCCCGACGAGGCGGAGTGCCGCAAGATCGTGCACGACCAGTTCCGCTGGTTCGGGATGGGTTGGAAGGTCAACGCCGACCTGCCCGGCCCGGAGTCCTTCGCCGCCGCGACGCAGTTCGTCCGCGAGGAGGACGTCGCCGAGGGCATCCCCTGCGGACCGGATGTGGACGCGCACGTCGAAGCGTTCGGCAAGTTCGTCGACGCCGGCTTCACCCACGTGGCGATCGTCCAGGTCGGTGGCGAGACCCAGCCGATGTTCCTGGACTGGGCACAGGAGCAACTGCTGCCCCGACTGCGCCAACTGTGAGCCGCGTGGCGACCCACCGGCCACACAGGCCGACCCGACCGGCTCGGACGGGCCGGTTCGGGCTGGCCGAACTGCGGCTCGGCATGGCCGCGCCCCGACCGGACTCCGGACTCACCAGCGAGTGGCGGCTCGTCGACGGGCTGCGCACCCACACCCGGCACGCTGCGGGCCCGGGGACCGACGCCCCACCCGTGGTGCTGGTGCACGGCCTGGCGGTCTCGCACCGGTACCTCACCCCGCTGGCCGTCGCGCTCTCCGCCACCCATCAGGTGTACGTGCCGGACCTGCCCGGCTTCGGCCTGACCGAACGCCCCCGAGGCGCGTACGACGTGCGCCGGCACGCCGATCACCTGGCCGCCTGGCTGGCCGCGTACCGTCTGCCGCCGGTCTGCCTGCTGGGGCACTCGTTCGGCGCCGAGGTGGCCGCCGCGCTCGCCGCGACCCACCCCGACGCGGTACGCGCGCTGGTGCTGGCCGGGCCGACAAGCGATCCGGCTGCCCGGTCCCGCCGGGCACTGCTCGGTCGGTGGCTGGTGGACAACACCCGCGAGGCGCCGCTGCAGGCGCCGGTCCTGGCGCGGGACGTCTGGAACGCCCGACCCTGGCGGGTCCTCGCGACGCTGTCGCACTCGGTGCACAACGCCATCGAGGCGGACCTGGTCCGGATCACCGCGCCGACCCTGGTCCTGACCGGCGGGCGCGACCCGATCGCCCCGCCACGGTGGCGCAACCAGGTGACCCGGCTGGTGCCGGACGCCAACCTCGTGGTCGTTGCCGGTGCTCCGCACAACGTGGCGACGACCAACCCGGTCGCGGTCGCGAACGCGATCCGGCACCTGATTGCCCCTCATCCCGCAGCACTCACGGACAGGTGACCATCATGCGCTTCGGCAACACGGAGATCCGCCCGCTCGGCGGTGGCCTCGGCTGCCTCCTGATGATCCTCTTCTCGATCGTGGCCTCGGTGGTGCTGACCGTCCTGCTCAATCTGGTGCTCTGAGACTCAGCGCTCCGAGGCGCGGCTGATGCGGTCAGCGGCGCAGGCCGAGGGCGCTGAGCACCTCCCGGGAGGCCAGTCGGGCCCGGGTCGAGCACCGAGCGACGGGCCCAGCGGGCCACCGGTCCGACGGTGGCCCGCCACGCCGTCCGGACGCCCCGCGCCACCGGCACGACCGTCGCCGACCAGACCCACCGGACTCCTCCCAGCAGCGGGCGGACGGTGTGCCGCCACAGCCAGCGCAACCCTCGCCCGAGCGGACGCAGCAGCACTCGGTAGAGCAGACGCAGCAACCGGCCGGCCGTCCGCCACGCACCGACCACCGCGGCGACGACCAGCCGACCGAACCCCGCGACGAGCCACCAGATCCCGCGCAGCAGCCCGACGAACGCGGCGCTCAACGCCCTGTCCAGCACGCCGACGGCGCGCCGCAGCAACCGTCCGGCGGGCGCGAGCACCGCGCCCAACCACCGCAGCGGCCGCAGGAGCAGGTGCTCGGCGAGCCAGACCAGCACGCGCCCCAGGGCCACAAGAGGCGGACGCAACCCTCGGCGGACCAACCAGACCAGCGGGGACCAGATCACCGTGCGGGCCACCCAGGCGAGGGCGCGGGCGAGCCACACCAGCGGCAGCCAGAACAGGGTGCGGGCCACCCACGCGACACCACGCCCCAACCACACCAACGGCAACCACACCAGGGTGCGCGCCACCCAGGCGAGGGCGTGCGCCAGCCACACCAGCGGCAACCAGACCACCGTGCGGGCCACCCACGCGACACCACGCCCCAACCACACCAGCGGCAACCACACCAGGGTGCGCGCGCACCAGACCAGGGGGAGCCAAAGCAACCGGTGCAGGGCCCAGGCCAGCGGCACCAGCAGCCAGCGGTGCACCAGCCGGCCGGCAGCCGCGATCAGCTCCCAGAGCAGGCGTACCGGCAGAACCACGACCAACGCCACGCCGCGCGCGACGGCCGCGACGAGCGGAAGCGCGGCGGCGGCCGGCTCCGCCGTGTCCGGGGTCCGCAGGTCGCGGGTCGAGGGTGCCCTCGACGGCGTGGCGGGGTGATCGTTCGACGGCCCGGGCAACGGCGAGCGCAGGGCGGGGCGGTCGGTCACGGTGGGCACGATAACCGGACCGTGCCAGCCCGTGGGGGCGTCGGCGGTGCGGCACCGACGGCGACTTTCAGGCGGCGGACAGCGTAAGCGTGGCGAGCAGCGGGTAGTGGTCGGAGGCCGTCGCCGCTGCGTCGTCACGGATCACCCGGCAGTCGCGGACCCGCTGCGCCACCGCTGTGCTGCCGAGCAGGTAGTCCAGCCGCATCCCGGCGAACTCGGCCCCACCCAGTCGGGTGGGCACGGTGTGGCCGGCGGCCTCCGGCGCGTCGACGTTGGCCGACGGCCAGAGGTCGACAAGGCCGGCGGCGAGCAGCTGGGCGATCGCGCGGGTGTCCACGGCGCCGCCGGAGCGACGCAGGTGCCGCCGCCGGTAGAGGGTGGGCATGCCGGCCAGGCGAGCGGTGTGGTCGACGGTCGGGTCGAGCGAGTTGAGGTCGCCGGTGACGAGCGTCAGCGGGCCCTGGTGGCGTCGCATCGCGGCGACCAACCAGTCAACCTCCATCCGCCGCCGGCCCCCGGAGTACGGGTAGAGGTGGGTGCCGAGCACTGTGAACGGGCCGGCGGACGTGGCCACCACGACGCGGGCGGCGGCGTGGTGGAACGGGCGGCGCACCGGCCCCGCCTCGACGGCTCGGTACGGCGGCCGGACCAGCACCGCCACCGGCTGCCCGAAGCAGGACCGGGCCAGGTGGGGCGTCATCCCCACCCGGCCCGCCACGGTGGCCATCAGCCCGTCCCGGTCGAAGCCGCGCAGCTCCTGCAGGGCCAGGACGTCCGGTGCCTGCTCGTTGACGACCTGCACCACCTGATCCAGCCGGTCGGGGCCGCCGCGATCCCGGCCGCCGGTGCGGATGTTCCAGGTCATCACCCGCAGCACGACGGCCGCGCCTAGTCGGCTCGGCCGGCCCGCGCCAGCTCGTCGTCGAGGGTGTCCACGTCCTCCGACTCGATGGCCGGTTGGTTGCCTTCCTGCAGGTCCTCGTTCGGGCGGATCACGAGGTAGAGCAGCCCGATCCAGAGCGCGGAGAGCAGGATCGCGCCCATGAAGTCGGTCGGGTGGTGCATCCCCCGGTACATCCGGGAGGTGGCCACCCCGACCGGCATGAGCACGGCCAGCGCCACGAAGACCCAACGCCACCACCTGTCGGTACGCGGGAACACGATGAGGGTGATCGCCAGCCAGACGCAGATCGTGGCCGCGATGTGCCCCGACGGGAACGACGAGGTGGGCATCTGCCCGTCCAGGTTCTCCACCTGCGGACGCGGCCGGTCGACCGCGCGGGCCGACGCGAGGAAGAGGGTCAACTCACCCACCATCGCCAGCGCCACGAAGAGCACCGGACGCCAGCGCCGCCACACCGCAAGCACCAGCGGGCAGAACACCAGCGAGATCAACAGGATGGCGTGGGTGTCACCGAACTTGCTCCACCACCAGCTGACCTCGGTCAGCACCTCGGTGTGCCGCTCGGCGAACCACTGCGGCACCTCGGTGTCGAGGGTGTCGAAGAAGGTGCCCTTGGCGTGGTAGCTGACGTACGTGCCGAAGCCGTACAGCGCCCCGAACACGATCACCCAGCCGACAAGCAGCTCGGCCACCGCCGAGCGGGGGTGGGCCAACACGTGTTCCTCGTCCGGGGCGGGGGCGATGTCGTGCCCCGCCTCCGGCTCCAGGCCCGCGCTCAGCGGCGGCACCGGCCTCCCCCGCTCCCGCCGCCACAGTCGGAAGGCGTAAGCGGTGACGCCCAGCCAGGCGGCCCCGAGCAGCCAGGCGGCCAACACGTCCGAGACGAAGTGCACGCCCAGCGCGATCCGGGTCAGGCCGACAAGCGCCACCAGCACACCGACGCCGACGATGGCCGGCTTGCGCCAGCGGGGCGCCATCGCCGGCAGGAACACCAGCAACAGTGCTCCGTACGCGACGAACGAGCCGAGCGCGTGCCCGCTCGGGAAGCTGTTGCCGGGTGCGCTGGCGATCGGCACGTCCACGACCGGGCGGAGCCGGCCGACAAGCGTCTTCAGTGACGGGTCGAGGATCAGGCCACCGACGCCCGTGATGATCAGGTAAACGGCGAGTCGGGGCTGCCGCCGGATGAGCAGCCCGACCACGGCGATGGTGACCAGCCAGATGAGGATCGGCCGGCCGCCCAGGTCTGTCACCGCCTGGAGCACCGTGACAAGCGCGTGGTGCGGGGCGACGAGCCCGTTGAACCACTCGGCGAGCGCGTGGTCGGCATCCTGCAGCGGGCTCCACCGCACCCGGACGAGCAACAACAGCAGCCCGAAGGCCACCCCGGCACCGGTGACGGCCACCAGACCGGCAATGCTCCGTTCGGCGAAATGACCGATCGGACGGCGCGCCACCTCTTTGACCGCGGTCACCCCGCACCTCCCTTGTCTGTCTGGCGAGGCGCATTACCCGATCCGCGTCCGTCGTACACGCCGGTGCCGCTAGAGCGCCGACATGTCCCCGGTGTCGTACAGCTCGGCGCGGTCCGGGTCGGGCTCCCACAGGTCCGGTTGGGCGGGCTCCTGCACACCGATGCGCAGCGCCTCCAGTTGGGCGGCGAAGGCCAGCCCACCGAAGAGCGCCATCCCGGTCAGGTTGGCCCAGAGCAGCAGCGCCATCATGCCGGTCAGTGCGCCGTAGGTCTGCCCGAAACCGTCACTGAACCGCACGTACGCGGCGAGCAGCAGGCTGGCCAGCCACCACAGCGCCGTGGCGATGCCGGCCCCGAACAGCAGCCAGGACAGGCCGGGCTGGTTGCGGCGCGGCGCGTGTCGGAACAGCACGGCGACGGCGACGACTGTCAGCGCGAGGCTCAGCGGGAAGCGGATCACGTCCCAGATGCCGTTGGCGAACGCACCCCACTCGTAGTGTTCGCGGACCGAGTCGCCCATCGCGCCGCCACCGACCAGGATCAGGAAGCCGGCGAGCGCGGGCAGGCCGGCGGTGACGGCCAGTACGGCGGCCCGCAGGTATTTCCGCAGCGCCGGGCGGTCCCGTTCGACGCCGTAGATGCGGTTGGCGCCCCGTTCGATCTGGGCCATCGTGGTGGTGAGCGCGAACAGGCCGGTGAGCAGACCGAGGGTGAGCGCCAGCTCTCCCGCGTCCTCGACGCGCTCACCCTCGCCGAGCAGTTCGGCGACCATCTGCGCGCTCTGGCCGGGGGTGAGCGCCAGGACGGTGTCGGCGACCACCTGGCCGCCCTCCTCGACGCCCAGCTCGCTGATCAGGCCGGTGAGGGCGATCAGGAACGGCACCACGGCGAGGCAGAGTTGCAGCGCGAAAGCCCGGGCGTGGCTGAACCCGTCGCCGTAGCGGAACCGGATGAACGCGTCCCGTAGCAGGTGCCAGCCGCCCTGCCCGCGCAGTGTGTGCCAGGCGTCGTCGGCGGACAGCTCCTCGTCGGCCATCAGCCGGGTCTCCGGCACGATCCGGGTGCTACTCACGGCGTGCTTCCTCGATCAGCTGCTCGCCCCGCTCCCTGGCGCTCCGCGCGTCGACGGCCAGGTCCGGGGCGTCCTCGGGCTGGGGGACGCAGAGCCAGAGCGCCTGGGGCCGCACCTCCGCCCGCAGTTGCCGGCCCGGGGAGATCAGGTCGCCGTCCAACTCCCGGGGCTGCGCCCGGTTGCTGGTGACCACCACGCGTCGGCCCCGGAACACCTCCAGCTGCGGCACCTGGCCGTTGCGGCGGATCACCGCCCAGCCGAGCGCGAGCCAGTGTCGCAGGTTGCGCGGGGTGAGCACGGCGACGTCGAGCCAGCCGTCGTCCGGTTCGGCCTCGGTGAGCAGGGTCAGGCCGCCCTGCAACCGGCCGACGTTGGCGATCAGCACCGAACGGGCCCGGCGGCGCAACGGCGGCCGGTCGTCGATGCGGATCTGCACCCGCATCGGCCGGTCCCGTAGGTGACGGGCGGCGCCCACCACGTACGCCGGCCAGCCGATGCGGGCCTTGGTGGTCTCGTTGGTGGCGGCGAGCATCTGGGCGTCGAAGCCCATGCCGGCCATCACTGTGAAGTACTGGTCCTCGACCGCGCCGACGTCGAGCAGCCGTCGACCGCGTTCGACAGCTACCTGCAGCCCGGCGGCCAGGTCGGTGGAGAGCCCCAGGTTGGCGGCGAGCAGGTTGCCGGTGCCCTGCGGCAGCACGGCGAGGGCCACGTCGGTGCCGACCAACCCGCTGACGCAGGACATCACGGTGCCGTCGCCCCCGCAGGCGAAGACCAGGTCGACGCCGGCCTTGACGGCCTGCTCGGTCTGACCGCGACCCGGGTCGTCGGCTGTCGTCTCGTACCACTGCGGCGCGGGCCAACCGGCCGCGGCCAGGGCGTCGTCGACGGTTCGGCGCAACTCGTCGAGATCGTCGATCTTCACCGGGTTGACCACGACGGCGGAGCGCAGCCCGCCGTCGCCGCCTGAGGGCCGCCTGTCCTGTCCAGCATCCACGGCGTCAGTGTGCAGCACCCGGACGGCTTCAGCGACCCGGTGACCGGCAGGCGTCGGAAGTGCCACAGACAGGTTTCAAGACGCCCCCACCCGTCATGCCGCCGCCCGCAGTGCGACCTCCACCCGTCGGCGAAGATCGTCGAGGTCGACCCCGGACTCGGTGAGCACCAACGCACCCAGCCCGTTCCCCTCCCGGAGCACTCCGAGCAGGATGTGCTCGGTGCCGATGTGCTTGTGACGCAGCCGCAGGGCCTCCCGCAGGGACAGCTCCAGCGCCTTCTTGGAACGGGGCGAGAACGGGCCGCCGAGATACCGCTTACGCCCCCAGCGGCGGCGTGGCGCCGGCACCGCCTCCCGTAGGGCGTCCGGGCCGAAGGACTGCTCGATGCGGGCCACGATGGCGGCCAGGTCGATGCCGATCTCCCGCAGGGCAGCCGCGTCCGCGTCGCCGAGGCCCGCGCCGCCGCTGGCGGTGTGCCGGCGGACGCGTTCGCGCAGGTCGTCGGCGCGCACTCCGGCGTCGGCGAGCACCCGGCTGGCCAGCCCGGCGTCGTCGGCGAGCAGGGCGAGCAGCAGGTGCTCGGTGCCGACCGGCCGCTGGCCCTCGACCCGCGCCTCCTCCAGCGCCCGTCGCACCACGTCACGCGCCCGGTCGGTGAACCGTTCGAACATCACGCCTCCCAGGATGAGTTGACCGCCGGTCGCCCGGCGTGCTTCTTGTGCACTGCCTGTCGGCTGACCTCGAGCGTGTCGGCGATCTCCTGCCAGGACCAGCCCTGTCGTCGGGCGTTGTCCACCTGGACCACCTCGAGCCGCTCGAGCAGCCGGCGTAGCGCGCGGACGGCGCGCAGCCCGACCCGGGGGTCGGTGCTGCCGGCTTCCGCCGCGAGTTCTGTCGCCTGACTCATGCCGTCAACATACGTTGACAGCACGGCCCGTGTCAACCCTGGTTGACGAGAGGCGACGCAGCCGATCCGACCCGCCATCGTGCTCATCGGACTACCCTCGGTCAGGGGACAGCTTGGTCGTGCCGGGCGCGACGCCCGGGAGGTGATATCGGATGGCCGCACCCGCCGACGCAGCGGTGCTCGTCGGCCTCGGGTCGGAACTCGACCTCCCGGTCGTCGAACAGGCCGCGCAGGAGGCGGCCGGGCACGGTCGGCCACTGCACCTGCTGCACATGTTCGACTGGCGCGCGGCCTTCGCCGCGGACACCGTCGCCGCGCCCCGCGACCAGGCCGAGGAGCTGATCACTCGCGCCGCGCAACTCGCCCACCAGACCGAGCCGGGGCTGACCGTACGCGGCGAGATCGTCGAGAGCGCCATGCTGGCCACCCTCATTCGCCGCTCAGAGGTGGCCTTTCTGCTGGCCGTCGGCGACAGCGGAATGGCGGGCAGCGGCCAGAGCGTCCCGGCCGGTACGCCTGCCGTGCAGTTGGCCGCACGGGCCGGCTGCCCGCTGCTGGTGGTCCGTCGTGAGCCGCCACCGCCGGGCCCGGTGCTGGTCGGGGTGGACGGCTCACCCAGCTCGCACCTGGCCCTGCGGTGGGCCGTGGAGTGCGCGGCCCGCCGGGACGCCCGACTGCTGGCGCTGCGGGTGGTGGAGTACGACGAGGACACCGACGCGGTCGCCGAGCAACTCAGCGAGGCGCTGGCCCAGCACACCGGCCGCCACAGCTCGGTGCCGATCGAGTGCCGCGTGGTACGCGGCGACCCCGCCGACGTGCTGATCGACACGTCCCGCAGCGCGCAGGTGGCGCTGGTCGCCGCCCGGGGCGACGAACCCGGCCGGGCGATGCTGGGCGCGGTCGCCCAGTCCCTGCTCTACCACTCCCCGGCCCCGGTGGTCGTCGTCCGCGGCCTGGCCGAGGCGCCGCTGACCGGGCCCGGCGCCCGCCCGGCGCGGGACCACCAGCCCTGACCCCGGGGCGTCCGCAATGGCCAGGCTGGACGCCCCACTCCTACCCCGCGAGAGGCAGCATGATGGACACCGCTCTCGACGTGCACCGCGCCCTCACCGACGACGAGCTGCGCCGGCTGGACGCCTACTGGCGCGCCGCGAACTACCTCACCGTCGGGCAGATCTACCTGCTGGACAATCCGCTGCTGCGGGAGCCGCTGACCCCCGACGACATCAAACCCCGGCTGCTCGGGCACTGGGGGACCAGCCCTGGCCTCAACCTGATCTACGCCCACCTCAACCGGGTGATCGTGGCACGCGACCTCAACGCCATGCTGGTCACCGGCCCCGGCCACGGCGGCCCGGCCATCGTGGCCAACACCTGGCTGGAGGGCACCTGGTCGGAGCGCTACCACGACGTGGCGCGCGACGAGGTCGGGATGTCCCGGCTCTTTCGTCAGTTCTCCTTCCCGGGCGGCATCCCCAGCCACGTCGCGGCGGACGTGCCGGGTTCGATCCACGAGGGCGGCGAGCTGGGGTACGCGTTGAGCCACGCCTACGGCGCCGCGTTCGACAACCCGGACCTGCTGGTGGCCTGCGTGATCGGCGACGGGGAGGCGGAGACCGGGCCACTGGCCGGCAGTTGGCTCTCCGACGTGTTCCTCAACCCGGCACGCGACGGCGCGGTGCTGCCCATCCTGCACCTCAACGGTTACAAGATCGCCAACCCGACCGTGCTGGCCCGGATCCCCGAGACCGACCTGCTCGACATCCTGCGCGGATCGGGCTACCAGCCGTACGTGGTGGCCGGCGACGAGCCCGCGCAGGTGCACCGGACCCTCGCGGCGACGCTGGACCGCGTACTCGACGAGATCGCGGAGATCCAGCGGCGGGCCCGCTCCGGGGGTGTCGTCGAACGTCCCCGCTGGCCGATGATCGTCCTACGGACGCCGAAGGGCTGGACCGGCCCGCGTGAGGTCGACGGCACCCAGGTGGAGGGCACCTACCGCGCCCACCAGGTGCCGCTGTCGGGCGTACGCGACAACCCGGCGCACCGGGCCGAGCTGGAGCACTGGCTGCGCAGCTACCGGCCGGAGGAGCTGTTCGACGCGACAGGCGCGCCGGTGGACGAGCTGCTGACGCTGCCGCCGCGCGGCGACCGGCGGATGAGCGCCAACCCGGTCACCAACGGGGGTCTGGTGCTGCGCGACCTGACCCTGCCGGACTTCCGCGACTACGCCGTGGAGGTTCCCGAACCGGGTACGCCGATCGCCGGGGCGACCGGGGCGCTCGGCCCGTGGATCCGCGACGTGATCAGCGCCAACCCGGAGACGTTCCGGCTGTTCGGCCCGGACGAGGTCGCGTCCAACCGACTGGGCGCCGCGTTCGAGGTGACCGACCGGGCCTGGGTGGCCGCCACAGTGCCCGGCGACGACCACCTCTCCCCCGACGGGCGGGTCATGGAGGTGCTCTCCGAGCACCTGTGCCAGGGCTGGCTGGAAGGCTACCTGCTGACCGGCAGGCACGGCGTGTTCACCAGCTACGAGGCGTTCATCCACATCGTCGACTCGATGCTCAACCAGCACGCCAAGTGGCTGAAGGTGACCCGGGCCATCCCCTGGCGGCAGCCGATCGCCTCGCTGAACTACCTGCTGTCCAGCCACGTCTGGCGGCAGGACCACAACGGCTTCTCCCACCAGGACCCGGGCTTCATCGACCACGTGGTCAACAAGAAGGCCGAGGTGGTGCGGGTCTATCTGCCACCGGACGCGAACACGCTGCTCGCCACGATGGACCACTGCCTGCGCAGCCGGCACTACATCAACGTGGTGGTGGCCGGTAAGCAGGCGGCGCCGAACTGGCTGACGATGACCGAGGCGATCCAGCACACCCGGCGTGGCCTGGGCATCTGGGAGTGGGCCAGCAACGACGGCGGCACCGAGCCGGACGTGGTGCTCGCCTGCTGCGGAGACGTGCCCACCCTGGAGACGTTGGCAGCCGTCGAGCTGCTGCGCCAGAACCTCCCGGAGTTGAGGGTGCGCCTGGTCAACGTGGTCGACCTGATGCGGCTCCAGCCGGACACCGAGCACCCGCACGGCCTGACCGACAACGAGTTCGACACCATCTTCACCGAGGACCGGCCGATCATCTTCGCGTACCACGGGTATCCGTGGCTGATCCACCGCCTCACCTACCGCCGCAGCAACCACGACAACCTGCACGTGCGCGGTTACAAGGAGGAGGGCACCACCACCACCCCGTTCGACATGGTGATGCTCAACGACCTGGACCGCTTCCACCTGGTCATCGACGTCATCGACCGGGTGCCCGGGCTGGCCGCCCGCGCCGCGCACCTGCGCCAACGGATGGTCGACGCCCGGCAGGCGGCCCGCGACTACACCCGCCAGTACGGCGAGGACGACCCCCAGGTCGCCGAGTGGCGCTGGATCCGCGAAACCGACCCGACCACCCCCTGAAGGAGGACGACGTGCGCGACGCGGAGATCCTGGTCGGCTACGACGGCTCCACCGACGCCTCGGTGGCCCTGAACTGGGCGGTGGAGGAGGCGCGGCACAGCGGCCAGCCGGTGCGGCTGGCGTACGTCTTCGAATGGCTGACCGTGGCGAGCTGGGTCGGCCCGGGCGTGGCGCCCGGCGTGTGGCCCGACGACACCGCCCGCCGGCAGGTCGAGGACCTGGTCCGCAAGGCCGCGACGGACGCCTCCGCCGCGCACCCCGGGCTGCGGATCACCGGCGAGGTGTACGACGGACCGCCCGCGCTGGTGCTGCAGGAACGCTCGGCCGAGGCCGGGATGCTGGTGCTCGGCAGCCGAGGTCACGGCGGATTCGGCGGCCTGCTGGCCGGCTCGACGGCGGTGTCGGTCGCCGCGCACGCCCACTGCCCGGTAGTGGTCGTCCGGGATGGTGCCGACAGCGCCGCGACCGACCCGTCGAGCCCGGTGGTGGTCGGGGTGGACGGCTCGGGACCGTCGCTGGTGGCGCTCGGCTTCGCGGCCGAACGGGCGGCGCAACGGCAGATGCCGCTGCGGGTCCTGCACGCCTGGACACAGGGCCCCGGCGGGGCGGCCGGGGTGCCCGACGAGCGGGCCGCCGTGGAGCAGGCGCTGGAGCCGTGGCGGCGGACGTTCCCCGAGCTGGCCGTGACCGTCGACCTGGTGTCGACAAGCCCGGCGGCGATGCTGATCGAGGCGAGTCGGGACGCCCGGCTGGTCGTGGCCGGCAGCCGGGGCCGGGGCGGACTGGCCGGCATGCTGCTCGGCTCGGTCAGCCAACAGCTCATCCAACACGCCAACTGCCCGGTCGCGGTGGTCCGCGAACGCTGACCGTGCCACTCGCCGAGGGGTTCGGTCAGGCGGCGAGCACCGCGGCCTCCACTGCCGGATCCAGACCGATCGAGCTGCGCTGCGGTCGCCCGGCACGCGGCGGAACCGCACCGACCTCACGGAGCCAGCGCCAGGTGTCCTCGACGGTCTCGGTCACCGGCCGGCAGGTCAACCCGGCGGTGAGGGCCCGGGTCACGTCCTGCTCCAGCAGACCCCGGTACGGGTGGCCGCGCGGCATCCAGATCGGCAGGTCGCTCCAGGGCTGCACACCGGCGGCGAGGATCGACGCCGGATCGGTCCAGCGCAGCCGGGCGTCGGCACCGGTGGCGGCCACGCACGCGTCGAGCAGCTCACCCATCGTGGTCTGCCCCGGACGACCGATCGCGTTGAACGTCCCGCCCAACCGGCGGGCGCCGGCGTCCACCATCCAGCCGGCCAGGTCGCGGACGTCGACGTACTGCACCGGCAGGTCGGCCGGCCCGGGGGCGAGCACGTCCCCACCCCGCTCGATCCGCCGGAGCCACCAGGGCAGCCGGCCGATGTCCTCCCCCGGGCCCAGGATCAGACCGGCCCGGGCGACCAGCGAGCGCTCCCCGAACACCTCCCGCACCGCGCGCTCGGCACCGGCCTTGAGCTGCGGGTAGTCGCCGTCGACGGAGCCCGGGTCGGCGTCCACCACCGGGGAGTCCTCATGCAACCCCGCGGTGGCGTGGTCGGTGTAGACCGACCCGCTGGACACGTACACGTAGTGGCCGACCGTGTCGACCAGGGCGCGGGCGGCGTCGCCGGCCGCCCGCGGCGCGCCGTCCCAGGTGTCCACCGCGACGTCCCACTCGCCGCCGGCCAACGCCGCCAGGCCGTCCGGCGCGGTGCGGTCACCCCGCAACCGGTGTACGTCGGGAGGCACCGCGCCGTGCAGCCCCCGGTTGAACACCGTCACGGACCAGCCACGGCGCAGCGCCTCGGTGACCGTGGCCCCGCCCACGAAGCCCGTACCGCCAAGCACCAGAAGTCTCATGCGCTCCACTCTGCCGGCACCTGTCGGCGGAGGGCACCCCTGTTCACCGGCAGCGGATCTGCCCGTGGCAGAACCGCGAGGTGGTGCCGCCGTTCACTCGTCGCCTGTCGCCGGCCCGGCCAGCGCGTTCCTGCGCAGCAGCAGCGCTGCCCTCGCCCGGCGGGCGGCCCGCAGGTGCACGGCCGCCACGACGCCGAGCACGAGCACAACGCCCAGCAGCCACGGCTCGAACTGGTGCCGTACCAGGGTGATGACCAGCGCGCCGACGCTGAATGCCAGCCACGCGCCGACGCCGAGCCAACCGGCGACCACCCGATCCCGGGCGAACAGCGGAGTCCGTCGGGTCACTGCCCAACCGCCGAACGCCGCCCAGCACAAGCCGATCGCCACCAGGACGGCGAAGGCCACGTTCGTGCGCATCGGCAACCCGGGCTCGGTCGCCCAGAGCAGACCGATCAGGGCGCTCGCGGTGAGGGCGGTGAACGCCAGGGCCAGGTAGCCGACCCGCCTGCGCAACGACAACGGCGCGTCCAGTCGCGCCAGCACCTCTTCCGGAGTCATGCTTCGTACCCCTTCCGCACCAGCTCGTGACGTAACAACCTGCGGGCCCGGTTGAGCCGCGACTTGACCGTGCCGACGGGTACGGCGCAGATCTGCGCGCAGGCGTCCAGCGGCAGATCCTCCAGATAGAACAGCAGGAGCACCTCCCGTTCCCGGGCCGGAAGCGCCGCCAGCGCGCCGGCGACCGTCTCCCGGTTGACGACCCCCTCGGCCTCGTCGTCGCCCGGCAGGTCGTCGATCGGTTCGGACTCCGGTCGGGCGTACGCCTCCCGCAGCCGGTTCAGCACCGCCCGGCGGGCGATGGTGAACAGCCACGGGGTGAACCGGTCCGGCTGCCGCAACCTCGGCAGCCCTCTCAAAACCGCCAGCCAGATCTCCTGCACCACATCGTCGTCGGACCCGCCGAGCATCCGCCCGACGTACCGCTCGACCGCCGGATGCCAGCCCTGCACCAGCTCGGTGAACGCCTCCCGTTCACCCAGCTGGCAGCGGACCACCAGCAACTCATCGCTCATCGGCCCTCCTTCGCCTGTTCAGTCGGCGTGGGAGCCCGGCAGGTTCACGACCGCCACAGCGAAGACCGGCCTCGGCAGGTGGAGAGTCCCTCGTCCAGCATGCAGGAAGGCCGCCCCGGGCATGGTCAACGGAACCGCCGATTGCGAAACTGCTTCAATCTGCGTCAGTACGGGCCATCGAGGCGCGCAACCCGGACGGAGAAGGCAATGTCCAGCACACCGCTGTCCCTGCCGCAGCCGTCCGCGCGAGCGCCCGAGTTCGGCCGGGACGCGCTCATCGTCTGCGAGAACCTGGTGCGGATCTACCAGACCGGTTCGATCGAGGTGCAGGCGTTGCAGGGACTGGACCTGGCCGTGGAGAGCGGTGAGCTGGTCGCCGTCGTCGGCGCCTCCGGGTCCGGCAAGTCGACGCTGCTCTCCATCCTGGCCGGCATCGACGCCCCCACCGCCGGGCGGGTCCGGGTCGACAGGTGGAATCTGCTGACGATGTCCCGCGCGGACCGGGTGGACTACCGGCGGCACACCGTCGGGTTCGTACGGCAGCAGACGGCGAGCAACCTGATCCCTTACCTGACCGCACGCGAGATGGTGGACCTGCCGATGACGGCGGCCCGCACCGCGAAGCGGGAACGCCGGGAGCGCGCGGCCGAACTGCTGGACAGCCTCGGTGTCGCCGACTGCGCCGATCGACGCCCCGGGCAGCTCTCCGGAGGGCAGCAGATGCGGGTCGCGATCGCTGTGGCGCTGGCCAACCAGCCGCGGGTCCTGCTCGCCGACGAGCCGACCGGCGAGCTGGACGCCGCCACGTCCGCGGAGGTCTTCGGCGTGCTGCGGGACGTCAACCGGCGCTACGGCGTCACGGTTGTCGTGGTGACCCACGATCCGGAGGTCAGCGGCCAGGTCGAACGGACCGTCGCGATCCGGGACGGGCGTACCAGCAGCGAGGTGCTGCGCCGCGCCACCACCGACGCGGAGGGCGACACGCACATGATCGCTGAGGAGTACGCGGTGATGGACCGGGCCGGGCGGGTCCAGGTGCCCCGCGAGTTCCGCCAGGCGCTGGCGCTGACCCGACGGGTCCGGCTGGCCCTGGAACCCGACCACATCACGATCCGCCCCGACGCGGTGCACGGCGAATGAGCAGCGAGCCGCTGCTCAGCGTGCGCGGCGTCCACCGGCGCTTCCGGACCGGGCCGAGCGTCGTACACGCCCTGCGGGGTGTGTCGTTCGACGTGGCCGCCGGTTCGATGGTGGCGCTCGTCGGCCGGTCCGGCTCGGGCAAGACCACACTGCTCAACGTCATCGGCGGCCTGGACCGCCCGGACGCCGGCACCGTGCACGTCGACGGCACCGACGTCACAGCGCTCGACGAGGACGGCCTGTCCCGGCTGCGGCGCGAGAAGGTGTCCTACGTCTTCCAGAGCTTCGGATTGATCCCGGTGCTGTCGGCCGCGGAGAACGTCGCGGCCCCGCTGCGGATGGCCCGCGTCGCCCCCACCGAGCGCGAGCGACGGGTCGAGTTGCTGCTGGAGCTGATCGGCCTGGCCGACCACGCCCGGCAGCGCCCGGCCGAGCTGTCCGGCGGCCAGCAGCAGCGGGTCGCGATCGCCCGCGCGCTGGCCGCCTCGCCCCAGCTTCTGCTCGCCGACGAACCCACCGGGCAACTGGACGCCGAGACAGGCCTGTCGGTGATGGCCCTGCTGCGCGGGATCGTGGAGTCCGAAGGCGTCACCGTGCTGGTGTCGACGCACGACGCGGTGATGATGGCCCTGGCCGACCGGGTGATCCGCATCCACGACGGGCACCTTGACGAACAGGCGGCCGGACAGCCGTACGCGCCGGTGCCGGACGCCGGGTGACGCGACGATGAGGCTGGTCAGCAGGCGCGCCCGCGCGCAGTGGCCGCTGCTGGCAGCCCTCCTCGCGGTCGTCACGATCGGCGCGACCCTACTGGGCACCTGCACCCTGCTGATCACCCGCACCGCCGAGCGGGCGCTGGAGGTCGCCATGGCCCGCGCCGCCCCCGCCGCCGTCGACGTGACCGTCTACACCGGCACCGTCGAGGGCCCGGACACGCCGTCCGTCGCCGCCGACACCCGCACCGCGGTGGCCTCCGCGCTCGCACCGTTCCCGGTGACGACGACCGCGCGGGCGTCGACGGTTCTGCGGGCGCTGCCGCCCACGCTCACCAAGGGCACCACCGTGCCGGCTCAGGCGTACCTGTCGGGGTTGGACGACCTGCCGACCCGAGGCGAGCTGGTCACCGGGCGCTGGCCACAGCACCCCGGCGACGCGGTGCTGCTGGAGTCCACCGCACAACTGCTCGGCCTCACCCCCGGCCGCCGGGTGCGCCTCGGCGCCGAGCTGGCCCACGCGCCCGTCCCGGCCATCGACGTGGTCGTCGTCGGTGTGGTACGCCCGCTGCCCGGGCGTGGGTGGGACCGCGACCCGCTGGCCGCTGCCGGCTCCGCCACCGGCTACCGGGACGGCCGCTTCATGCAGCCGGTCAACGCCTACGGCCCGTTCCTCGTCGACCTCGCCGACCTGGTCACCACCGGCGCCACAGTCGACCGGCTGGAGGTCACCGCCCATCCGGACCTGTCCGACAGCAACCGCCACGACCTGGAGACCGTGGCCGGGGCCGTCAGCAGTGCCGACCGCCGGCTGGCGGGCACCCTCGGCGACCGCGTCCAGCTCGCACGTGTCGCCTCCGACCTGCCACTGACCCTGCGGTCCGCCGACGACCAACGGGACACCACCGCCGCCGTCGTGCTCGCCATCGCCGTCCTCGGCGGTGTCCTGGCGGCGACGGCACTCGTCCTCGCCGGCCGGCTGACCACTGGCATACGCGCCGACGAGACCGCCCTGCGGTCCGCCCTGGGCACCAGCCGTCGCCAACTCGCCGCCACCGCGACACTCGAGGCCGGGCTCGTCGCCGGCGTCGCCGCCGCGCTCGCGATACCGGCCTCGTCGGCCCTGCACGCCGGCTTGACCCACCTGCCGCCGCTGGACGGCGCCGGCCTGACGGTCCGACCGGCCATCGTCGGCGCCCAGGTCCTCGCGGTCGTCGGCGGCGCGCTGGTGCTCGCCGCCGTACTCACCCTCCTGGCGATCCGGCCCGTCCCGGCAGCCGGCGACCAGCGCACCCGCCGCGAACTGCTGGCCCGATCCGGTGCCGACCTGATGCTCGCGGTGTTCGCCGCCGCCGGGTGGTGGCAGCTGTACGCGCAGTCCACCGCCGCCAGCCCACGCGCCGACGCGGTCCGGGTGCTCGCACCGGCGCTACTGCTCACCGCAGGCGCCGCCCTGGCTCTCCGGGTGGTACTGCCCGCCCTGCGCGCCGCCGACCGGCTGGCGCACCGCGCCCGCGGGCTGGCGCTTCCACTGGCGGTCTCCGAGGCCGCCCGCCGGCCCCAGGCGGTCGCCGCCGGGCTGCTCGTCGGGCTGGCCTGCGCGGCGGGAACCTTCGGCCTCGCCTTCGACAGCACGTGGCACCAGTCGCAACGCGACCAGGCCGCGCTCTCCGTCGGCACCGACCTCGCACTCACCCTCAGCACGGCGCCGGTGGCCGGAGATGGCGCGGTCGTCAGCGCGGCCACCGCGGGAGCCGTGAGTCCGGCTCTCGACCGAGGTACCACAGTCGGTCAGTGGCTCGGCAACGCCGGCGACGCGCCGCGCCTGGTCGCCGTCGACACCACCCGCGCCGACGCGCTGCTGCGCGGGCGGCTGGACGGCGACCGCGGATGGGCGGACGTGGGCACCAGGCTGGCGCCACGCACCCGGGTCACCGGCCTCGCCATTCCGAAAGGCGCCCCGCTCGTCCTGAGCGGGACCGCCGCCGACGCCACCCCACTCGTTGTGACGCCCCGGCTGCTGCTGCAGGACGCCACCGGCCTACGCACGTCCTGTACCGGTCCCGCCGTACCGCTCGACGGGCAGGAGTTTCGGCTGCCCGCCTGCGCGACGGCTGACGGGCTGCGCCTCGTCGCAGTCGCCCTGCCGGTCACCACCGACGCGGTCGGCGGACCCGTCGCCGTAGCCCTCACACTCACCCTGCCGCCCGCCGGAACGGCGGAGAGGTCCACCGACGGATCGGATTGGACCGCCACGTCCGCGCCGCCGGTCCCGAGCAGGTTGCGCGACCCGACCGTCATGGTGTCCGCCACGCCGACGGGAACCGCGCTGCGGATGGCCGCGACAGTCGAGCTCGGCGGCGCCGAGGACGCCGCCCGGACCCTCGTCGCCACCGCCTTCCCGGACCCGGGCCCGGTGCCCGTCGCCGTCTCCGCCCGCTTCGCCAGCGAGGTCGGTGCCGACAGCGGCAGCCAGCTCAGCGTCACGGTCGGCATCACGCCCGTCCCGATCGTCGTCACCGAGGTCGTGCCGACCGTACCGTCCGCCCCCGGCGCCGTCGCCGTCCTGGCCGACCTGGACACGCTGTCGCGCGCACGCGCCGTCACCGGCGACCTGACGTTCCCGGTCGACGCCTGGTGGATCGGCCACCCAGCCGATCCCGGTGCCACCGAGCGGGCCACCGCCCTGCACCTGGGCACCGTGGAGACCCGCGAGGCGGAGACCGCCCGCCTCATCGGCGGCCCGCTGCGCGCCGGGCTGCCGGCCGCGCTCCGGCTCATCGTCCCGGCCGCGGCCCTGCTGCTGCTCGCCGGCGTCGTCCTGCACGTCACCTGTGATCTACAGGTCCGCGCCGTCGAGGTGACGCGGCTGCGCGGCCTGGGGATGTCCCGGCGCGGCATCCGGGCCGTGCTGCTCGGCCAGCACGCCGGCGTCCTGCTGCCCCTGCTCGCGGCGGGCGCGGCCGTCGGCGCGCTCGCCACCCGCCTCGTCGCTCCCCTGCTCGTACGCTCCGACACCGGCGCCGCGCCCGTCCCGGCCACCCAGCCGCACTGGCCGTGGCCGGCCGAGACCGCACTGCTGGCCGTACTGCTGACCGGATGCATGCTGGCGGTCGCCGTCGTGGTCACCGTCCAGGTCCGCCGGGCCGACGCCGCGCACCTGCGGGTGTCGCCGTGAAGCGGTGGCTGACCCGCCGGTGGCCCGCGCCGCACTGGCCCAGCATCCGCGGCCGTGGCCGCACCGACGCCGGCCCGCTGCTGCTCACCGCCGCCGTCATCGCGGCCGTCGCACTGCTCGCCGGGGCCGCGCCACCGCTGCTCGGTGCCGCCGCCGACAACGCCGTCCAGGACACGGTCCGCCGCGCCGGCTACGACTCGAACGTCCTCGTACACGCCAACTGGGAACGCGACGACGGGCCGACCGGCGGGCGGGTCCGGATGCCCCACCTCGCCGAGGAGGTCGACGACTTCACCGCCCGGGCGACATACGCGCTCGGGCCCGACCTGGACGCCGCGCTGCTCCCGCCCGTCGCCGCCGTCGACGGCCCGATCCTCGGCATCACCGACGGCAGCGCACCGCGTACCTTCCAGTTCACCTACCTGGCCGGTGACCTCGGCGGCCCGGCCGTGACCTGGATCGCCGGCAGCCCGCCCGGCCCCACCGTCTCCGACCAGTACGTCGAGACCCCCTACGACGGACAGCCCTGGCCGGTGCAGGTCGGCCTCTCCGAGGCGGACGCCGCAGCGCTCCACCTCGGCCCCGGCGATCGAATCCCGGCCAAGGACGCCAAGGGACGCGACAAGGACCTCCGGATCAGCGGGATCTACCGACCCGCGGACAGCGCCGACCCGGCCTGGCGACTCGCCCCGGCATTACTGCGCCCCGTGCCCGGCGCCGACGGCGCGGGGACCACCCGGTTCGCCGGCCTGCTGTCGCGCGAGTCGTTACCGGACGCCCGGCTCGCCGTCGACGAGGACCAACTGCGACGCACTGTCCACTTCGCACCCATTTCCGACGCGCTCACCTGGGACGCCACCGCGACGCTCGCCAGCCAGGTGGTCGAGCTCAAGGCAACCTCCGGCTCGTCGAGCGACCGCGACGCATCCCTGAAGTGGGCATCGCAGCTCGACACCGTCCTGCGCGACGCCCGTGCACGCAACAGCGCCGCTTCCGCGCAGGCCGCCGTCCTGCTCGCCGGGGTGCTGACCGCCACGGTACTGGTCCTGCTGCTCGCCGCCGACCTGCTGGTACGCCGCCGTACCCCGGTGCTGAGCGCCGCCCGGCAGCGCGGGGCGGCGCTACCCGACCTCGGTGCGGAACTGCTCATCGAGTCCACAGTGGTGTCCCTGTCGGCCGCCGCCGTCGGGCTCGCGCTCGCCCGCGCGGCCGCCCCGGGCGTCTCCTGGACCTGGGCCGTTCCCGTGGTCCTGGCCGGTGCCGTCGCCGGGCCGGCATTCGGCACCCTCGCCGCCGCACGCGCCAGCCGCGACCGGCGCCAACCCGCCAACCCGGCGGCTCGGCGCTGGATCCGGGCCACCGGCCAGTTGCGCCGCGCCGCCGTGGAGGCCGCTGTCCTGATCGCCGCGGTCGCCGCCTTCGTCACACTGCACCAGCGCGGGCTCCAGCCCGTCGCCTCCGACGGCGACACCGGTGAGCTGACCGGCGACCTGATCCTGCCGATCAGCGCCCTCGCCCTGGGCGCGCTCGTCGGCGCGCTCGTCCTGCTCCGGCTGCTGCCCCTCGGGGCGCGGTTCGCGCTCCGACAGGCAATGCGCTCGCGCCGCCCGCTGGCCGTGTTCAGTGCCGCCCAGGCCGCCACAACAGCCGGGCGCGCGCTGCCGCTGCTGGTCCTGGTCAGCACCACGGCGCTCGCGTCGTTCGCGCTCATCCTCGGCGCCACCGTCACCCGGGGTCTGACCGACGGCGCGTGGAGCACAGTCGGTGCCGACGCCCGCCTCGACGTCGGCACCGACGCCGAGGCCGGCACGCCCGCACTCGCCGAGCGCATCGCCGCCGCGCCCGGGGTAGGTCAGGTTGTCGTCGCCCAGGTGACCGACTCGGCACGCGTCTCCACCGAATCGACACTGCTCACCCCACGCCTGGTCATCGTGGACGCCGCCGCGTTCCAGCGCCTGCTCGCCACCACTCCGCTGCCCGACGCGCCGGCACTGGCCCGGCTCACGGCACCCGGCGCTGGCGGGGACGTCCCCGCGCTGGTCCGATCGAGCAACGGCGACCTGCGGACCGGCACGCGGCTGCAGCTACCCCGGGACAACGCGCCAGCCATCCGTCTCGTCGCGGTCGGTACCGCTCCTCCCGTCGGCGGCACCGACGACGTCGTCATCGTGGACGCCGCGGCGCTCGCCGACGCCGGGCTGCCCGCCGTCCCGAACACCGTCTGGGTGACCGGCCCCGGCGCGGAGCGGGCCGTGTCGAACACCGGCGTCGCCGCCGACGTCGTGCTGCGCGCGGACGTCCTGCGGGCGCAACGAGTTGCTCCGCTGACCGCAGGGCTCCTCCGGCTGGCGTGGACGGCCGCCGCGGTACTGCTGGCGCTGGGGTTGCTCGGCCTCACGCTCTCCGCCGCCGCCGGTGCGTCGGAGCGGTGGCAGACCCTGACCCGGCTACGAACCCTCGGCCTGCGGCCACGCGACGCCCGCTGGGTCGCCGCCGGAGAGCTGCTGCCGCCGGTCGTGGTCGCCGCGGTGTGGAGCCCGCTCCTCGGCGCCCTACTCGCACGCCTGACGCTCGGCCCGCTCGACCTGCGGCTGCTCACCGGCCAAGCCGTCGACCCGGCGGCGGTCCTGCCGTGGTGGCTGCTGGGCCTGGTGAGCGTGGCGCTGCTGGCGACGGCCGCCACGGTCGTACCCGTCGAGTCGGCCCTGCGGCGACGCGACAGGCTGAGCGAGGTACTCCGCGCCGGCGAGTAACCGAAGCCCGTTACCGGACATCCGGTAACGGGCCACCTGATCTGCTCGCATGGATGGTGGGCGATACTGGGTTTGAACCAGTGACCTCTTCCGTGTCAAGGAAGCGCGCTCCCACTGCGCCAATCGCCCGTGGTGGCCCCGAGGGGCACATCGCGAGCGGACGACGGGATTCGAACCCGCGACCCTCACCTTGGCAAGGTGATGCGCTACCAGCTGCGCTACGTCCGCACGTCCCCGGCAAGCGCCGGCGACAGGTGAACTCTACCCGATGCCAAGATCGCTTGGCGCGGCACCCTGGCCGGTCGTGGTTGCGCTGGTGCCTGCCGGGGTACTGAGTGGCTCGACAGCGCACCACATCCCCCTAAGGAGGCTGTCGTGGGTATCGGCACCAGCATCTTCCTGATCGCGCTCGGCGCGATCCTCACCTTCGCACTGGACGCCAGCGTCGGCGGCATCAACCTCGACGTGGTCGGCTGGATCCTGATGGGAGCCGGCGTCCTCGGCCTCATCATGACCACGCTGATCTGGGGTCGCCGCCGCCAGGTCGTCAGCACCACCGAGCAGCCGGTGGAGTACCGCCGGGTCGAGGAGCGGCGGGACATCGCACCGCCGCTGTGATCCGACGACTCTCCATCGCCACGGAGCCGCCAGATCACGTGGTTCCGAGCCGGCCGCCGCGCTGACGGCGGCCGGCTCATCCGCTACGCGATCGGTGGCAGCGCCGGAGGGATACGTTCGGCGAGTCGAGTCACTGAACCGCCAGCGATCAACGCGCGGGGACCGCACGGCCGACTCATCGAGCCGTTTCCGCTGGCTGACAGGGGTGCCAGACCCCGAGTTACGATCCAGGTCATGGAGCCTCTCGGCACGGTGCTGGCCGCGCACCGGGCGTACCTGCTCGGTTGGAACATCGGCGTCGCCGGGGGTTCCGACCTTCCGACCTACCGCAGCGACGTGCCGCACGCACCCCTCAACGGCGTGCTGCGGGTGGCCGAGCGCACGCCGCAGGACGCGCTCGCCGAGGCCCGGAAGCGCCTGCACGGCGTACCCCGGGTCTGGTGGGTCGGCCCGGACAGCGACCCCGGCACCGCGGACGGCCTGATCTCCCTCGGCGCGGTGGAGGTCACCCGCATGCCGATCATGACGATGGGGATCGGGGAGGCGGCCGACGTGCCGACCCCCGCCGGCGTGCACATCGCCGAGACCACCGACCTCGCCGCGTTCGTCCAGGCGTACGCCCGGGTGTCCGGAATCCCGGCGGACGGCGTGGCGGCCACGATCGAACGGGAGAAGGCGTTCACCGGCGACGGCACAGTGCTCCGGCTGGCCGGCCGCCTCGACGACGGGCAGGTCGTCGGCACAGCCGTCGCCTGGATCAGCCACGGTCTGGTCACGCTCTACTTCGTCGGCACCCAGCCGGAGCAGCGCCGCAGGGGCATCGGCGCCGCCATGACCGCTGTCGCGCTCGATCTGGCCAGCGAGCGGGGTGCCCGCACCGCCGCACTCACCTCGTCGGCCATCGGCGAATCGGTCTACCGCAGCCTCGGCTTCCGGCCGGTAGGCGAGTTCCGCCTGTTGACCTTCTGAAGCACCACGCCACACCACCCACGGCCGCGCCCGCACCCGCACCCGCACCCGCACCCGCACCCGCACCCGCACCAAGATCGTGCTCAATCCAGGATGTAGTGGCCTTACCGGTGGGCGATGCCACTACATCCTGGTTCGAGCGCGATCTTGCAGGCGCGGGGCGCGTACGGCGATTGTCGCGGGCGAACCCATTGACTACGGCGGTCAGACAGCGTTGTCTTTTCTGTGGCACCTGGGGAAGGAGAGCGGTGGTTGACGATGTGTCCCTCGTGTTCTGCGTAAGCGCTGACGTGTCGGTACGCGAGCGAATGGTGCGGCGACTGAACGGGCTCGGCACCCTGGTGATCTGCGCCGACCTCGCCGAGTTGCAGGCGATGATCGGCCCGGCCGTGGTCGACGGGCCGGCCCCACTGCTCACCCAGGCCGCGCCGGCCGCCGCACCCGCTCCCGCCGCCGCTCCCGCCGCCGCTGCTCCCGCCGCCGCTGTGACCGCAGAGCGGATCAGCCTGCGTGACCTTGAGATCTATCCGCTCGATCACCTGGTGACGTGGCGGGGGCAACCGCTGACCCTGACTCGACTTGAGCGCAACCTGCTCACCCAGCTCGCCACCGCCCCGGTAGGCGTCTGGACGTACGAGAGGCTCTTCGAGTCGGTCTGGGGTTGCGCGTACCTCGGCGACACGTCGATTCTGCACTCGGCGGTGAAGCGGTTACGGCAGAAGCTGCGCGCCGCCGACGACACACTGCGCGTGCACACCGTGCGGGGCATCGGCTACCGGCTCAGCGTCGACTGATGACCGTTGCGCCACAAGCGGAACGGCTCGTCACCGGGTCTTCCGGTAACGAGCCGTTCTCCTCTGGTGGGCGATACTGGGTTTGAACCAGTGACCTCTTCCGTGTCAAGGAAGCGCGCTCCCACTGCGCCAATCGCCCGTGCTTGTTGCCGAGGTGGGGACGGGATTTGAACCCGCGTACACGGCTTTGCAGGCCGTTGCCTCGCCTCTCGGCCACCCCACCGAGGTTGCCCCCGTCATACGTGGCGGCAGCTCCGAGCGGACGACGGGATTCGAACCCGCGACCCTCACCTTGGCAAGGTGATGCGCTACCAGCTGCGCTACGTCCGCACGCCCCCGGACGTTCCCGGGTGACGGATGAGAACTTTAGCCGAGCCGGTGTTTGACTGCCAACTCGGGGTCGCCTCGGCGCGTCCCGGGTGGCTGGGGCTGGACCGGAGCCACCCCCGGCGGGCTTCCTAGGGGGCTGATCTGGTGGCCGGATTTCGCACCGACGGTCACCCTCCGACATCACTAGGCAATGATCGTCATCATCGCGTCGCATGGCCGACCGTCAACGTCTCCGCACTTCGACACCGGGCAGCGGACCTCGACGAACACTCTCCGTGGAACGACCGACGGCACCCGGAGGAAGTGTCCGGCTTCCGACTGTCACTGCGCCTGTCGAGGCGTGGTGGTAACTGTTCGTGTTCGGGTGGATGGGCTACGGTAACGGTCGTGACGAGACGTGCGGCCGAGATCCGCCTGGATGCCCTGCTGCGCACCGCCTGTGACGTGATCGTGGAGCGCGGTCTGGCCAACACCCGGACGGCGGACGTGGCGAATGCCGCGGGCGTGAGTCAGGCGTTGGTTTTCTACCACTTTGCCACCAAGGAGCGGTTGCTGGCGCAGGCCTTCGCGTACGCGGTCGAACAGGACCTGGCCCGGCTGGACGCGGTGACCCGCTCCTCGGCCCCACCGCTGACCAAGCTCCGCCGGATCCTCAAGCTCTACACCCCGGCCGGGCGGGCTACCTCCTGGTCGATGTGGATCGACGGCTGGTCCGAGTCGCTGCGTACCCCGGAGTTGGAGAAGGTCTCCCGGCGGCTCGACCTGCGCTGGCGGCAGGACCTGGCCGCGGTCATCAGCGCCGGGGTGGCCGAGGGCACCTTCCAGTGCGCCGACGCCGACGGGGCCGCGTGGCGGATCAGCGCGGTGATGGACGGCCTCGCCGTCCAACTCGCTGTGCACGACCGGGTGATCTCCCGCCGACAGTTCGGCGAGTGGGTCCGGCTGGTCACCGCCCGAGAGCTCGGCCTGGACCCGGCCGACCTGGACTGAGCTGGGCGACCAGCACCCATCTTCCGCATCAGGCCGGGCAAAACGGGCTCGATCCGCCCCGCCGACCGGAACAATCGGCAGCATGGATCTCGTGGAGGCGTACCGCCGGAGCCTGGCCGAATTCATCGACCGGGTGGACCAGATCGAGCCCGGCCAGTGGTCCGACCCGACGCCCTGCTCGGACTGGGACGTCCGCACGCTCGTCAACCACGTGGTGACCGAGGACCGGTGGAGCGTCCCGCTGCTCGCCGGCCGGACCATCGACGAGGTCGGCGACCGGCTCGACGGTGACCAGCTCGGTGCCGACCCGATCGCGACGGCGCGGGAGGCCGCCGCGCAGGCCGAGATCGCCGCCACCCACCCCGGTTCGATCGACCGCACAGTGCACCTCTCCGGCGGCGACGCCCCGGCCACCGAGTACCTCCAGCAACTCCTCGCCGAGCACCTCGTGCACGGCTGGGACGTGGCGGTGGCCATCGGCGCGCAGCCGCAGCTCGACCCGGACGCGGTGCACGCCGCCGCCCGGTGGTTCGCCGGGCAGATCGACGCCTACCGGCGCAACAACCTGGTCCACACCGGGGTACGGGTGCCCGACGACGCCGACGAGCAGGACCACCTGCTGGCCGCATTCGGCCGCGACCCCGACTGGGCGCCGGGCGACTGACCGCGCACGGAGCGCCTGGCCACGGCGCGGCGGTCAGCTCCGGCGGCGGTGGACGTTGGCCCGCGTCCGGTCGCCGCCGTAGTGGGCGAGCACCCGGTGGTCCATCACCCGGCGCCACAGCGGTGGCACCAGCGCGACGACCACCATCGTGGCGTAACCGGCCGGCAACTGCGGCGCGGTGTCGAAGCTGCGCAGCGCCTGGTAGCGGCGCAGCGGGTTGGCGTGATGGTCGCTGTGCCGCTGGAGCTGGAAGAGGAAGACGTTGGTGACAGTGCGGTCGCTGTTCCAGCTGTGCCGGGGGTCGACCTTCTCGTAACGGCCGGCGGCGGTGCGCTGCCGGGCCAGTCCGTAGTGCTCCAGGTAGTTGACCACCTCGAGCAGGGAGAAGCCGACCACCGCCTGGAGCGCCAGGAACGGCAGCACGCCGGGGCCGAAGGCAAGGGTCAGCGCCGCGTACAGCACCAGGGTCATGGCCCAGGCGTTGAGCACGTCGTTGCGGTGGGTCCAAGGTGACCGGCCACGGACGCGGAACCGGCTGGTCTCCAACCGCCAGGCCGAGCGCAGGCTCCCGAAGACGGTACGCGGCCAGAACGCCCAGAAGCTCTCCCCCAGCCGGGAACTGGCCGGGTCCTCCCGGGTCGCGACGCGCACGTGGTGGCCCCGGTTGTGCTCCACGTAGAAGTGCCCGTAGCCGGTGGGCGCCAGGGCCACCTTGGACAGCCAGCGCTCCACCCGTTCCCGCTTATGGCCCAGCTCGTGGGCGGTGTTGATGGCGATGCCGTTGACCACGCCAACGGTGGCGACGAGGCCGGCCGCGCCGGCCACCGAGAGCCCGTCGCGGGTCCACACCGCACAGCAGAGCACCACTGCCGCGTACTGGGCCGGGAGGTAGAGGTAGGTGAGCCACCGGTAGTAGCCGTCGGCGGACAGCCGGGGCACCGCCTCCTCCGGTGGGTTCTGCCGGTCGTCGCCGCGCAGCAGGTCGATCACCGGGATCAGGCCGAAGACCACGACCGGGGTGAACCACCAGGCCCAGGCCCCGCCGCCGGCCCGCCACAGGGCGAAGCCGGCGAAGGGCAGCGTCGGCACCAGCAGCGCCAGCGGCCAGAGCGGTTTGCGCGGGTCCCGCCAGGCGGCGGGCTCGACTGTCGGATCGGCATCGACGGCCATGGCCACCCTCCGCTCTCACGTCCTGCGTCGACTCTGGCAGCCGACCCGCACTTTTACAAGAGTGGTGAATTTGTAAAGTAGAGTTATTTCGATCTTTTGCCACGGCGACGGCCTGGGACCTTGCCGTGACCTCGACCGACTGATATCCACAGATGCGCATGCGTCACCGCGCAGCGACGGTCGGCGATCGCCGGCCATCCCGCTCCCACGAGGAGGTCCCGTGCCACAACCGGAGTGGTCACCCCCGATGAGCCGGCGTCGACGCCGGCTCATCGCCATCCTGGCGACGACGGCGACGGTCGCCGCGCTGCTCCCCACCGGCGTGAGCACCGCGGCCCCCACCGGCGGCGAGGCGTCCGCCGAGCGCCGGTCCGGGCCGTTCGCCGAGGGGCATGCGCCCGCCGACGCCGACAACCGCACCGGTACGGCGGCACCCGACGCCCGCCAACGCGGCCTGGCCCGCGCCGTCGACCCCGACGTCCGGTGGAACCGGCTCGGCACCCCGCAGGCGCTCGGCCCCGGTCGTACTCCGCTCGCCAGCGGGCTGGCCGCCGACCCGGAGACCGCCGCCCGCGCCTACCTGGCCGCCAACCCCGACCTGTTCGGCATGGACGCCGCAGCGGTGGCCAGCATGGAACGGGTGCTGGTCCGGCCGATCGGCAGCGGCACCGTGGTCACCCTCCGGCAACGCTTCGGCGACCTGCCCGCCGGGCCGGACGGCCTCGTCACCCTCGCGGTCGCCGACGGCGCGGTGCTCTCGGTCAGCTCCTCGCTGGCCCGGAACACCGGCGCGCCAGCGCCGGCCACCCGCACCGCCGAGCAGGCGTACGCTGCCGCGCTCGCCGACGCCAAGCTGACCGCCGGCGCGGTGGCCAGCCACACCATCCGGTCGGTTGCCGTGCCCACCCCGCTGGACGGGCCCCGGGCCGCCTACGAGGTGACCATGATCGGCGCGGACACCGAGCACCCGGCCGCGTTCACCAGCTACGTCGACGGCACCACCGGGCAGGTGCTGGTCCGCGAGGACCTCGTCGACTTCGACTCCGACAACCCGAGCTGGGCGGTCTTCCCGGCCACACCGCCCCGCGACCTCGGCCCCGGGCAGGACCCCCGGGTGCGCTGGTGCGGCGACCCGACCCCCGGCTGCCAGGCCGCCTGGCGTGACCCGGCCACCGGCCAGCCGTGGGACGTCGACGCGGCCACCGGCACGCCGACCTTCACCTCGCGCGGCAACTCGGCGAACACGGTGCTGTCCTGGGGTGCGAACACCCCGATCGTCCCGGCCCCCACCAGCCCGGAACGCCGCTACGAGTACCCCTTCACCGACCAGTGGCACCAGGCCAGGTGCAACCCGAGCGTGTTCACCTCGGCCCAGCGCAACGACGCGGACGCGTCGATCGCCAACCTCTTCGCCATGCACAACCGGATGCACGACTGGTCGTACCAATTGGGCTTCACCGAGTCGGCGTGGAACCTCCAGGCGGTCAACCTCACCCCGTCCGGGCTGGGCGGGGACGCCGAGCAGGGCCGCGCCCAGCAGGGCGCGCTGAGCGGCAACCGGAACAACGCCAACCAGGGCACCCCGCGCGACGGGCTGCCGCCGACCACCAACATGTACCTCTGGCAGCCGCAGGCGGGCGGGCCGTACCCGCCGTGCGTGGACGGCGACTACGACATGACGGTGATCGGCCACGAGTACACCCACGCGATCACCAACCGGATGATCGCCGGCCCGGACAGCGGGATCAGCGGCCACCAGGGCGGGGCCATGGGTGAGTCGTGGGGCGACCTGCTCGCCGCCGAGTACCTCTTCCAGCACGGGCTGCGTGCGCCCGGCGAGACGCCCTTCATCACCGGCGGCTACGTCACCGGCAACCTGGTCAGTGGCATCCGCAACTACGACCTGAGCCGCAGCCCGCTCAACTACTCCGACATCGGCTACAACACCGCCGGTCCCGCAGTGCACGCCGACGGGGAGATCTGGGGCGCCACCAACTTCCGGGTCCGCTCCGCCCTGGTGAAGCGGTACGGCCTCGGCACCCCGCAACGGCAGCTCGACTGTGCCTTGGGCAAGGTCGCGGCCGATCAGTGCCCGGGCAACCGGCGCTGGTCACAACTTGTCTTCGACTCGTTCCTGCTCCAGGCCGCCAGCCAGGTCAGCATGCTCGACATGCGCGACAACATGCTCACCGCCGACCTGCTCCGCTTCGGCGGGGCGAACCAGGACCTGATCTGGGCCGAGTTCGCCCGCTCCGGGATGGGCCGGGACGCCGCCACCAACGGTGCCGGCGACACCGACCCGACGCCGAGTTTCGCCTCGCCGCGCGGTGGCAACGCGACGCTCACCCTGCGCCCGCGCGGGGACAGCGCCGACGCGCCGATCCGGGTGTACGTGGGGGCGTACGAGGCGCGGGCCGTGCCGGTGGCCGACACCGACCCGGCGACCCCGATCCCGGACACCGTGGAGTTCGTGGCCGGCACGTACGACCTGCTCGCCGTGGCCCCCGGCTTCGGGCACCAGCGGCTCAGCACGACGACCAAGGCAGGTCAGAACGGTTACCTGGACTTGCGGCTGAGCCGCAACCTCGCCTCCACCGCGTCCGGCGCCACCGTCACGGGCGACGGGGTCAACCTGGACCGGGTCGCCGACGACACCGAGGCGACGAACTGGGCCTCCCTGGACGGGGTCGCCGGCCGGCAGCTCACCGTGGCGCTGCCGGGGGACGCCGCGCAGACGGTCAAGCGGGTGAACGTCAGCGCGATGCTGCGCCCGGCGATCACCGGCGACGCCGACACCGGGGCGCAGAACGCGCTGAGCGCCCTGCGCTCGTTCGCGGTGTCCGCCTGCAACGCGACGACCACCGACTGCGCTGACCGGGCGCGCTGGCAGCGCATCTACACCAGCGCGGGGGACGCGTTCCCGGGCGGGGCGTACCGGGCGTACAGCCGGGACATCAACCTCCGGACGTTCGCGGTGCCCACCACCCTCGCCACCCACCTGCGGCTCGAGGTGCTGGCGAGCCAGTGCACCGGCGGCCCGCACTACGCGGGTGAGCAGGACGACGACCCGGCCACGACGACGGACTGCGCGACCGCCAGCCCGGCCCGTAGCCAGGTCAGGATCGCCGAGTTCCAGGCGTTCTCGAAGTGACACCGTGGGGCCGGCGGACACCCGCCGGCCCCACGGCCCTCAATCAGCGGTGCGCCCGACGCCAGGGGTCGGCCACGGCCGGGCGGTCCCAGCGCCGGTCCACCGGGGGGTCGTCGGCCTCGTCGGCGTCCCCGGCGACGGCCCGGGTCAGGTGCCGCAGGCGCAGCAGCAGCCCGACCCCGAGGAAGAGCAGCAGCCCGCCGAGCAGGAACGCGACCTGCACCACGCCGAACGCGCCGGACTGCGAGACCTGGCGGTTGGCCGCCGGTGGCGCCGCGTCGGCGGGGTACTCCGCCGCCGACTCCTCGGTCGCCGCACTCTCGCCCCCGGTCGGCGTACTCGCGGATTCGGTGGGTTCCGGCGGGGTCGCCGTCGGCTTCGGCTTACTGGTCGGGGCACCGCCCACCCCCACCACCGAGCGGGTGGCGGTCTGCCGGGCCAACAGGCGCAGGTTGGCGTCGTACGCCTCGGCGGCGAGGGTGACCCGCCCCTGGGTGACGTCCTCGGCGAAGGCCACCCGGTAGCGGGCCGTGACCGTGCGGCCCGGGCAGAGCGTGCCCGGGTCGAGCTGCCGGTCGGTCAACCGGGCCACATCCCCCTCGGTGCGGATCTCCAGCGGGAAGTCGCCGTTCTCCTCCACCCGGTCCATCTTTACCTGGTCGAGCCGGAGGCCCTGCACGGTGAGCACCATCGACCAGCGCACCTTCGCGCACCCACCGCGCCGGTCCGTCTGGGAGACCACCGCGGAGATCGTCCGCACCTGCTCGCCTGCGGTGAACCGTCCCGGCAGGCCACTCATCTCGGTGGTGAAGGCCGCCTGGGCCGGTGAGGCCACCGCCAGCTCCACCCCGCTCAGACAGGCCAGCACCACCCCTGCCCTCAGCGCATACCGCCACACCGTCACCACCGCCGCCCTCCGTTCGGTTGCCTCCACCCCGCAACGCTAGAAGCGGGGCACCGGCCCGACCAGACGGGTGTGTTCGCACCGGACGGCAAGGACAGGGTGGGTTTTCACCGACCGTGGTGAACCGGTCACCGCTGCCCCGCGACACGCCCGGAGTCGGGCCGCTGGGAGAATCACGCCGTGTCCGAGCTCTCCAGCACGTTCGTCCGGCTGCACGCCCGGCTGGCCCCGGTCCCGTTCGTTCCCGAGGTGCGGCTGCACCAGGCGGACGAGCCGATCGGGCTGTGGGAGCTGACCGAGGGCGAGTTCTCCAGCGACCGGCCGCCGCCGTTCTGGGCGTTCGCCTGGGCCGGCGGGCAGGCCCTCGCCCGCTACGTGACCGACCACCCGGAGCTGGTCGCCGGCCGCCGGGTGCTCGACCTCGCCTCCGGCTCCGGCCTGGTGGCGATCGCCGCCGCCCGCGCCGGCGCGGCGTCGGTGCGGGCCGTCGAGGTGGACGAGCTGGCGGTGGCGGCGGTCGCCCTCAACGCCGAGGCCAACGGGGTACGCGTCGACGCCGAGTTCGGCGACATCCTCGACGGCGACGCCGGGGACGCCGAGGTGGTGCTCGCCGGCGATGTCTTCTACAGCGAGGCGATGGCCCGCCGGGTCCTGCGGTTCCTGCTGCGCGCCGCCCGGGCCGGCGCGCCGGCGCTCGTCGGTGACCCCGGCCGGGCGTTCCTGCCCCGGGACCGCTTCGACGAGGTGGCCGCGTACGACGTGCCGGTGCCGGAGGCGCTGGAGAGCGTGCGGGTGAAGCGCACCACCGTATGGCGGCTGCGGACCGGGCTGCCGGGGGCCTCCGGCTAGCGTGTCCGGGTGCTGTTCCGCAGCTGGGCGCAGGTGGCCGACCCCGCATGGCCGGACGTGGCCCGGGTGCCGGACCACGTCGGCGGCACCCACCTGGTCGTGACCCGGCACGCGCTGGTCCGCCAGGTGCTCGCCGACCCGGTCACCTATCGGCCGGACAACGCGCTGGACGCGGTGACGCCGATGCCGGTGACCGCGCTGCGGGTGCTCGCCGGGCACCGGTTCCGGCTGCCGCCGACCCTGGCGAACAACTCGGGCTTCAGCCATCCGCAGATCCGGGCGATCGTCGCGGAGGCGTTGCACCCCTCCCGGGTGGCCGCACAGCGACAGTGGCTCACCGCGCTGGTCCGCGACCGGGTCGCCCGGATCGGCGCCGCGCTCGACACCGGTGCGCCTGTCGACCTGTATGCGGACCTCGCCGCCGACCTGCCGCTGCTGGTGCTGGCCCGGCTTGTCGAGTTGCCGGACGCGCCGGTCGGCGCGGTGAAGGAGTTCGCCCGCGCCGCGCTGGAGTTGTTCTGGGCACCACTGGACGGCGACCGGCAGGTGGCGCTCGCCGCCGAGGTGGGCCGGTTCCACCGCGTACTGCGGGACTTCGCGGCCGTCGGCGGCGGGTTGGCCGCCGAGCTGCGCGCGGCCGGGCATCCACCGGACGTGGTGGTCGGCGCGCTCTTTTTCCTGTTGGTCGCCGGACAGGAGACCACCTCGCAGTTCCTCACCCTGCTGTTGCACCGGCTGGCCGGCGAGCCCGCGGTGCGGGCCGGACTGCGTACCGGCGAGGTCGCGGTGGCCGACGTGGTGGAGGAGGGACTCCGACTGGAACCACCGATCGTCATCTGGCGGCGGGTCGCCGCGACGGACAGCACGCTGGGCGGCACGGAGGTGCCCGCGGGCAGCAGCCTCGTGCTGTGGCTGGGCCGCGCCGGTCGGGACCCGGCGGTCGTGGAGTCGCCCGACGAGTTCCGTCCCGGCCAGCGTGGGTCACGCCGGCACCTGGCGTTCGGGGCGGGCGCGCACCGCTGCGTCGGGGACGTGCTGGCCCGCATGGAGGCGGCGGTGGTGGTGGCCGAGGCCGCGCCGCTGCTGGACGGGGTCACCGTGCTCCGTCCGCCCTGGTGCCCGGACAATCTCACCTTCCGGATGCCTGACGCGTTCGTGGTCCGCCGCTCCCCCGAGGTCACCGGGCTGACCGGATCCTGACATCCGCTCGGTATGTTTCCGGGCGTGTCAGCCATCACCACCCGTCGGATCCCTGCCGTCGTAACGCTTCTGGCCCTGCTGGCGTTGACTGCCTGCGCAGTCAGCCCTGGCCACGCGACCCACGCCCGGCAGTTCACCGCGGCCCAGCCGACTCCGTCCGCCCCGGCCCCGACCCCCTCGGCGTCGCCGTCCGCGACCGCGAAACCCGCGTTCAAGAGCCTGGCCTGGTACGTGTCCCAGGTGCCGACGTTTCCCGAGGCGCCGCAGCCGCAACCGGTGCCGCTGCCCACTACCGGTTCGGCCCCGTTCTGGCATCGCCTGCCGACCGACCAGAAGGTCGCCTTCATCACCATCGACGACGGTGGGCTGGCCCGTCCGCCGGGCGTGATCGACTTCATCTGGGAGGCGCGCATCCCGGTCACGATGTTCCTCAACTCACCGGCGGCGGCGGAGCACACCGACTACTTCCGGCAGATCGAGGCGGTGGGCGGGATCGTGGAGAACCACACCATCAACCACAATTCGCTGGCCGGCCGGTCGTACGACTATCAGAAGCAGGAGATCTGCGGTGCCGCCGACAGGCTGGAGGGGCTGTTCGGCAAACGGCCCACCCTGTTCCGGCCGCCGTTCGGCGAGCATGACAGCACCACACTGAAGGCCGCCCACGACTGCGGCGCGAAGGCGGTCTTCCACTGGACGGAGACCGTCCACGAGGGGAAGGTGCGCTACCAGACCCCGGAGAAGGTCATCCAACCCGGCGACGTGCTGCTGATGCACTTCCGGCCGGCCCTGATGGACGACCTGCTCGCGGCGTTGAAGGCGATCCACCGGGCCGGGCTCACCCCGGCACTGCTGGAGCAGTACGTACGGTGATCAGCCCGCCACCCACCTGACGAAAGTCAGGGGCGGGTGGTGCCGTTCGGGCGCGGTGCGGCGGCAGGCCGCTCGCCTAGCGTCAACGCATGATCACATTACGTGGGTTGACGAAACGGTTCGGGTCGACAGTCGCTGTCGACGCGTTGACAGTCGACATCGCGCCCGGCCGGGTCACCGGCTTTCTCGGCCCCAACGGCGCCGGCAAGTCCACCACCATGCGGATGATCCTCGGGCTGGACCGTCCCACCGCCGGGCAGGCAGTGGTCGGCGGGCGCGCGTACCGGGAGATGCGCCGGCCGCTGCACGAGGTGGGCGCGCTGCTCGACGCCCGGGCCATCCACCCGGCCCGGTCCGGCCGGGCGCACCTGCGGGCCATGGCGCACAGCAACGGCATCCCGGTCCGTCGGGTCGACGAGGTGCTGGACACCGTCGGGCTGGACGGACGCGCCGCCGCCAAGCCGGGGCGGACGCTCTCCCTCGGCATGGGCCAACGGCTCGGCATCGCCGGTGCGCTGCTCGGCGACCCGCCGGTGCTGATGTTCGACGAGCCGGTGAACGGCCTCGACCCGGACGGGGTGCGCTGGGTGCGGCAGCTGATGCGTTCGCTGGCCGACGAGGGGCGGACGGTCTTCGTCTCCAGCCATCTGATGAGCGAAATGCAGCTCACCGCCGACCAACTCGTGGTGATCGGCCGGGGACGGCTGCTCGCCGACTCGCCGATCGGCGAGGTGATCGCCCGCGGCACCGTCGCGGTCCGGGTCCGCAGCCCGCACCCGGACGGGCTGGCCGCCCTCGCCGCGCGCCTCACCGCCGCCGGCGCGACAGTCGAGGCGGCCGACCGGAACGAGCTGACCGTCACCGGCGCCACCGCGGACCAGGTCGGCGACCTGGCCCACGAGCTGGGGGTACGACTGCACGAGCTGAGTGCGCACGCCGCGTCGTTGGAGCAGGCGTTCATGGAACTGACCGCTGACAGCGTCGAGTACGCAGGTGGCCCGACCGGAGGTGGCACGCGATGAGCACCAGCACCCGTCACGGCGCCGTGGCCGCCGAGTGGACCAAACTCTCCTCGGTGCGGAGCACCTGGTGGACGGCGCTGGCCGGCCTGCTGGTGATGGCCGCGAGCGCCGGCCAACTGGCCATCTACGCCGCGAACGACAACACCAACGACGACCCGACCGACGACCGGGGAATCGTCACCGTCGGAAGTGTGCTGATCGACTCGGTCGAGCTGACCCAGTACGTGGTGCTGGCGCTGGGCCTGCTCGCGATCACCGCCGAGTTCACGAGTGGCACCATCCGGACGACGCTGCAGTGCACCCCGTCCCGTGGTCGCGTACTGCTGGCCAAGGCCGCGGTCGCCGGAGCTGTCACCTTCGCGCTCGGCCTGGTGCTCGGCGGCGTGGGTGCCCTGGTCGCCCGGCCGGTGCTCGGCGAGTGGGGCAGCGCCCCGACCGCCGACACGATCGGCGACATCGTGGCGGTGGCGGCCTACCTCGCGCTTGTCGGTGTCCTCGCCCTGGGCCTCGGCGCCGCGCTGCGCAGCGCGGTGCTCACGCTCACCGTGCTCCTCGCCACCCTGATGATCGTGCCGCTGTCCCTGCAGGAGCCGGACATCGACGTGCTGAACCGGATCGCCGACATATTCCCCGGCGTGGCCGGCGGGCACTTCCTGGCCGGCGACACCGACCCGTACCCGCCGGTGGTCGGGCTGCTCCTGCTCGCCGGGTGGGCCGGGGCCGCGCTGCTGCTGGGCCGGGCCGCGCTGCGCCGCCGCGACGCGTGAGACGTGCGGCTGAGCGGGGGCTCCCCGGCCCCCGCTCAGCCGTCGACCAACCCCGCCTCGTACGCGAGGATCGCCGCCTGCACCCGGTTGCGCACGTCCAGCCGGGTGAAGATGCTTGTCAGGTAGCTCTTCACGGTGCCCTCCACGAGATGCAGCCGGCGGGCGATCTCGGCGTTGGAGAGGCCCGCCCCGACCAGGGCCAGCACCTCCCGTTCCCGCTCGGTCAGCCCAGCCGCGCGATCCCGGGCTGCGGGTCGGCGGCCCAGCCGGCCAGCCCCCAGCTCGATCACCCGGCGGGCCACCCTCGGCGACAGGTACGCCCCACCGTCGGCGACCGCGTGCACACCGGCGATCAGCTCACGCGGGTCACCGGCCTTGAGCAGGAACCCGCTCGCACCGTGCCCGAGCGCCCGGGCCACGTGGTCGTCCTCGCCGAACGTGGTCAACATGATCGTCGCGGTGTCCGGCACGACCCGGCGGATCTCTGCGGCGGCGGCCAACCCGTCCAGCCGCGGCATCCGGATGTCCAGCAGCGCGACCCGGGGTCGGTGGGCACGGACCAACTCCACCGCCGCGTGCCCGTCGCCGGCCTCGGCGACCACCTCGATGCCGGGATCGCTGGCCAGGATGGCCCGGACGCCGGCCCGGATCATCGCCTCGTCGTCGGCCAGCACCACCCGGATCGGCGGTGCCCCCGTCGCGTCGGTGTCCACTAGGCGATCCACTCCTTGCTGACCAGCCGGCCATCGGTGAAGCAGAGCCGCCAGGTCGGCTCCGCGAGGGGGAAGTTGCCGTCGGTGTAGTACTCGCAGCCGGCCCGGTCGACGGGTGTCGGGCGTTCCAACTGCCGCCGGGGCAGCCCGACCAGCTCCGACCGGGCCGCGCCGACGCGCATCTGGTCGAAGGTGGCCCGGTCCAGCACCGTCCCGGCGGTCGCCACCGGGTAGTAGACGAGCGAGAGCATCAGGGCGAAGCCGACCGGCGCGACGAGCGCCACGAGCAGGCTGCGCCGAACCCGCCGCCGGGCGTCATGCAGCCGCCGCTCGGCATCCACCGGCCGCTCCACCGGACCGGGCCGCTCGCCCGACCGCGACGTCAGCAGAGCCTCGGCCCCCGACACGATCGCCTCGGGCGGCGGCGCGGTGGCCGGCAGCACCGCCCGTACCGCGAAACCACCCTCGGCGCGATGACCGGCGTCGAGCGTCCCACCGGCGAGGCGTACCCGCTCGGCGAGGGCGAGCAGCCCACTGCCCTGCGACGGCGGGGCGGGCAGCGGCCCGGCCGGTGGCGCATCGTTGACGACTGTCACCTCGACCCGGTCAGCGTCGCGAGTGAGGCGCACGTCGACCGGTGCGCCCGGCGCGTACCGGGCCGCGTTGGTCAGCGCCTCCCGGACGATCCGGTGCGCCGCGTGTCCGGTCATCGCCGGTAGCTCCGCGACCGCCGTGGCGGCGTCCAGCCGTACCGCCATGCCGGCCTCCCGGGCACCGTCGACCAGGTCCGCGACGGTCTCCCCGCTCGGGCGCAGCGACGCGCCCGCCTCCTCACGGAGCAGCCCGATGATCTCGTGCAGTCGCTCGGTGGCCGCGGAGACACTGGCCCGCAACTCCCCCGCCGCGGCCCGGTGCCTGTCGTCGAGGTCGGCGGCGACCTCCAGGGCGGCGGCGCGCAACGCGATGAGGCTGAGGTCGTGACCGAGCGAGTCGTGCATTTCCCCGGCGATCCGGGCCCGCTCGCGCAACCGGATCCGCTCGGCGGCGCCCTGCTGCTCGCGGCTCAGCGCGTCGACGTGCCGGCGACCGGCGTCGGCCAACTCCTGCTGCTGGCGGCGGTACCGGCCGACCAACCAGGGGAAGACGGCGGCGAAGAGCAGCACCGAGGCGAGCAGGAACCAGGTGGCCGCGCCAGAACCGAGAAGCCCCAGGTTGAGCGCCGTGCCACCGGCCGTGATCAGCACGAAGACCACGATCGCTGGACCCGCGGTTGCGCTGCGCCGCCCCGCGAGATAGCTGAAGACCGGAATGGCGAACACGAAGTTGCCATCGACCACCGACCCGAGCACGGCCAGCACCAGGGCGACCAACGGCTGGCGACGACTCACCGCCACCGCCACCCCGAGCAGCAGCAACTTGCCGACCAGCAGCGGCAACGAGTACCGCGAATAGGGCGGGCTGATCTCGGCGTAGCCGGCCGGGGCGGCCACCACCGCCCAGAGCAGCACGTCCAGCAGCAGGCGACGCCGCCGGTGCAACCAGCCCGGCGGCGCGGAGTCGAGGGTCCGCACGGCGGTCAGGCTACCCACGCCCGACCTGCGCCAACACCGACGAAAGTCAGGTGTTCAGCCACTCTCCTCGGCCCAGACCCGCCAGTCGTCGAGCACACCGTGCAGGGCCGGAGTGAGCCAACCCGGCGCGGAACGCCGGAACACACCCGGGTCCATCGCACCCGCGCCGTCGGGCAACGCGCCGAGCAGGTTCGGCACCAGGTCGGTGAGATTCGTCCAGTGCACCAGCTCCGGCCTGGTCGGCCAGGCACCGATCACCACACCGGCCGGCACCGCCCTGCGATCCAGCGCCTCCAGGGTCAACGCGGTGTGGTTGAGCGTGCCCAACCCGGCACGGGCGACCACCACCGCCGGCGCGCCCAGCGACACCGCCAGGTCGGCCATCGTCCACGGCTCACCCGACGGCCGCAGCCCCATCGGAACCAGCAGCCCACCCGCACCCTCGATCAACACGAGGTCGTGCTTGTCGGCCTCCGCACGGACGGCGTCCACCGCCGTGTACAACTCCAGCGGCGGCAGGTCGGCGACCCGTGCGGCGGCCAACGGAGCGAGGGGATCCGGATAGCTGGCCAGGGTCCGACCGGTCAGCGGCGCAGCCAGCCGGTTCACCGCGTCCACGTCACCGGGCTCACCGCCGGCCGTACCGGTCTGACCCGGTTTGACCACCGCCACCCGCAGCCCGGCAGCCTGCGCGGCGGCCGCGATCGCCGCGGTCACCACCGTCTTGCCGACCTCGGTGTCCGTCCCGGTAACCAGAACCGGCCCCGCCCACCCGCTCACGGCGCGACCTCGGTTCGCGACTGCGGGGCTCGCAAACCCGGCTCACTCCTCGCGCTCACGGCGCACAGTCCACGATGACGTCCAGCGCCCGCTCGAACGCCTCCCGGGGCACCCCCGCGCTGACCGTGAGGCGCAGGCGGGAGCGGCTGTCCGGGGTGGACGGCGGCCGGAAACAGCCCACCGCGACACCCCGGTCCCGGCAGTCCGCGGCCCACGCGGTCGCCGCCTCCGGCCCGGGGCGGTCACCGAGATCACCGCCGCGTCCGGGGCGGAGACGGTCAGCCCGGCCGCCCGCAGTCGACCGACCGCCAGCCCCACCCGCTCGGACAGCTCAGCACGCCTGTCATCGCCGGCCTGGGCGAGCCGCAGCGCGGCGTGCACACCGGCGGCGACCGCCGGCGGCAGTGCCGTGTCGAAGATGAACGTGCGCCCGGTCTCGACCAGATGTCTGACGAACTCGGCCGGGCCGGCGACCACGCCACCCGCGCCGCCGAGCGCCTTGGACAGGGTGGCGGTGACCACCACGTCCGGCTGGCCGCCCAGGCCGGTGGCCGCCACCGCGCCCGCGCCGGCCGGCCCGGTCAGGCCGAGCGCGTGCGCGTCGTCGACAAGCAGCAGCGCGCCGTACCGGCGGGCCACCGCGTGCAGCCGAGCCAGCGGGGCGAGGTCACCGTCGACCGAGAAGATCGACTCGGTCACCACCACCGCCGGGCGGCCGGGGGCGGCCGCGAGCGCGGCGGCGACCGCGTCCACATCGGCGTGCGGTGTGACAACCGTCTCCGCACCGGAGAGGCGGCAGCCGTCGATCAGCGACGCGTGGTTGTGCGCGTCGGAGACGAGCAGCGTCCGGGGTTGGACGAGCGCCCGAAGCGCACCGAGGTTGGCCAGGTAGCCGGAGGAGAAGACCAGCGCGCCGTCGGTGCCCAGCCAACGGGCCAGGTCCTCCTCCAGCGCCCGGTGGGCGTCGGTGGAGCCGCGCACCAGGCGCGACCCGGTCGCCCCCAGCCCGTACGCCGAGAGGGCCGCCGTGGCCGCGGCGGTGACCTCCGGGTGGGTGGCCAGGCCGAGGTAGTCGTTGCCGGCCAGGTCGGTCATCCGATCGTCGGCCGGACGCGGATGCAGTCGCCGGGTGAGCCCGGCCTTCGCCCGCAGCTGGGCGCGGCGGTCGAGCGCCGCCAGCCAGTCCGCCACCGTCACCCTCCCCCGCTGTACGTGCCGGTCAGCCCGACACCCGCCGGGCGAAATTACCACCCGCCGCCACCGGCCCGACGAATCCACTCGGTGCGAGCTGTCCGCGAACTGCCAGGGCATTCCGGCTGATCGGGGGGCCCGAGGCCCGTGCGAGAGCCCTCGGCCGGCCTGCGACGGGCCCAGACAACGACCGGCCGCGTTGGATGTTCGTCCGGATACAACACCGGTATCCAGACGAACATCCGCCTCGCCGGACCGCCGCCTGGACTCCGTCTCGGCTCGACCCAGGGCTCTCGCACAGGCCTTGTAGGGTACGAGCCATGCCAGAGATCCTCGACCAGGCCCGGACCCAGGTCCTGGGTGACGGTGTCGGCCTCGATCAGGCCGGCATCCTCGCCGTGTTGAACCTGCCCGACGAGCACCTGCCCGCCGCCCTCCAGCTCGCTCACGACGTGCGGATGCGCTGGTGCGGCCCGGAGGTCGAGGTCGAGGGAATCGTCTCGCTCAAGACCGGCGGCTGCCCGGAGGACTGCCACTTCTGCTCGCAGTCGGGCCTGTTCACCTCGCCGGTCCGCTCGGTCTGGCTGGACATCCCGTCGCTCGTCGAGGCGGCGAAGCAGACCGCCGCGACCGGGGCGACCGAGTTCTGCATCGTCGCCGCGGTGCGCGGCCCGGACGCGCGGCTGATGAAGCAGATGCGCGAGGGCGTCGCCGCCATCAGGGCGGCTGTCGACATCCAGGTCGCGGCGTCGCTGGGCATGCTCACGAAGGAGCAGGTCGACGACCTGGTCGACATGGGCGTGCACCGCTACAACCACAACCTGGAGACCTGCCGGTCGTACTTCCCCAACGTGGTCACCACGCACTCGTGGGAGGAGCGCTGGGAGACGCTGCGGATGGTTCGCGACTCCGGCATGGAGGTGTGCTGCGGTGGCATCCTCGGCCTCGGCGAGACCGTCGAGCAGCGGGCCGAGTTCGCCGCGCAGCTCGCCGAGCTGAACCCGCACGAGGTGCCGCTCAACTTCCTCAACCCGCGCCCCGGCACCCCGCTCGGTGACCGTCCGGTGGTGGAGGGCAAGGATGCGCTGCGGGCCATCGCCGCGTTCCGGCTGGCCATGCCGCGCACGATTCTGCGGTACGCGGGTGGTCGCGAGATCACCCTCGGCGACCTCGGCACCCGCGATGGTCTGCTCGGCGGCATCAACGCGGTGATCGTCGGCAACTACCTGACCACGCTGGGTCGACCGGCGACGGCCGACCTGGAGCTGCTCGACGAGCTGAAGATGCCGGTCAAGGCTCTCTCCGCCACGCTGTGACGACCATGACGACGACGGAGCTGTGGTGCGACAGGTGCGGTGAGCCGGCGACGGCCACCGCCCACCCGGCCTGTGCTTCGGCCCGTCAGTTGGAGCCGCCCCGGTTCTGCCCCCGCTGCCGACGCCGGATGAAGGTGCAGGTGCTGCCGGTGGGCTGGTCGGCGGTCTGCGTCGAGCACGGCGAGATCCGGGGCTGAGCCGATGCTGCGGGGGCGGGCGGTGACACTACGACCGGCGACGGTCGCGGACGTGCCGGCCCTCGCGGCGATCCGGGCCGACCCGGAGGTACGCCGGTGGTGGCGGGGCGGCGACGACCTGGCCGATTCGGTCCGCGCCGACCTCGGCGACGACGACCTGCACGTGTACGCGATCGAGCACGACGGCCGGGTGATCGGCGCGATCCAGTGGTATGCCGAGGCGGACCCGGACTACCGGCACGCCAGCCTGGACGTCTTCCTCGACCCGGCGGAGCGCGGTGCCGGCCTCGGTGGTGACGCCATCCGTACCCTGGCCCGGCACCTGATCGACGAGTACGGCCACCACCGCTTCACCATCGACCCGGCGGCGGCGAACAGCGCCGCCATCCGGGCGTACGCGAAGGTTGGCTTTCGCCCGGTGGGGGTGCTGCGCCGCTACGAGCGCGGCGCGGACGGGCGCTGGCACGACGGCCTGTTGATGGACCTGCTCGCCGACGACCTGGTGGAGTGAGCGGGCACCCTCACCTTCGTCGCATTTTATCCCATAACACCCATATCGGGCTTATCGTGCCCTGGTGGCGGTGGAGACGAGGGGACCAGACACGCGCGCCGGCCCGATCCTCGCGGGCCGGTTCCGTGGTGACATCGAAGGGCTGCGTGGGCTCGCGCTCGTGCTGGTCCTGGTCGGGCACGCGGGGGTTTCCGCGCTCCCCGCCGCGTTCGTCGCCGTCGACGTCTTCTTCGTGATCTCCGGCTTCCTGATCACCGGCCTCCTCGTCGACGAGATCCGCCGGACCGGCGGAATCCGCATCGTCGACTTCTACGCCCGACGCGCCAAGCGGTTGCTGCCGGCCGCCAGCGTCGTCCTCGTCGCGAGCCTCCTGCTCACCTACCTGTTCCTGCCCCCGATCCGCTGGTCCGAGACCGCCCGGGACGCCCTCGCCAGCGCCGTCTACGCGATGAACTGGCGTCTGGTGGAGCAGTCGACCGACTATCTGCGCTCCGAGGAGGCACCCAGCATCCTCCAGCACTTCTGGTCGCTCGCCGTCGAGGAGCAGTTCTACCTGGTGTGGCCGCTGCTCCTGCTCGTCGTCGCCCTGCCCGTCTCGCGCCGCGCGTCCCGGCGTACCGACGCGCGGCGTCCGACCCCGGGTGACCGGTCGGGCCGGCACCGCCGACCGTTCCTCGGCGACCGGATGTCCCCGTGGCTGCTCGCCACCTTCGCCCTGGTCGGCATCCCGTCGCTGGCCTGGTCGATTCACCTGAGCCAGACCGAACCCGCGCGGGCGTACCTGGTCACCACCACCCGCATGTGGGAACTGGCGTTGGGCGGTGGCCTGGCGATCCTGGGTGGGCACCTGACCCGGTTGCCGCGCCCGGCCGCGATCACGCTCGGCTGGGCCGGGATGGCCACTGTCGCGCTGGCCGCGACGCTGATCCGACCGGAGACTGCGGCCTACCCGGGATATCTGGCGTTGCTGCCCACAATCGGTGCCGTCGCGATCATCGCGGCTGGGCCCGGCGCCGGACGGTACGGGCCGGCCCTCCTGCTCAACAGGCGCCCGACGCGCGCGGTCGGCGCCGTGTCGTACTCGTGGTATCTGTGGCACTGGCCGCTGCTGGTGGTGGCGGAAGCGCGGTGGGGGCCGCTGGGAACCACCGCCGGACTCGCGATGATCCTCTGTTCGGCGGTCCCGGCGGTGCTGACCTACCACCTGGTGGAGAATCCCTTCCGGTACGCACGGATCTCCAAGGCCGGCGTGCTACGGATGGGACTTGTCGCCACCAGCGCCACAGTCCTCACCGGAATCGGACTGCAACTGGCGGTCCGACCACCCACCTCCGGTCAGGCGCCTCTCGCCGGAGGCCCCTCGGCGGGGGCGTCACCCGGGGGCGAGCGAGCAGCGGCACCGGTGGACCGGTTCGTTCGCATCACACCCGATCCGCTCGATGCCCGCGACGACCTGCCCGACGTCTACCGGGACGACTGCGTCACCCAGGCACAGGACGCGAGCCTGCGCAGCTGCACCTACGGCGACCGGGACTCGGCGGTCGAGGTGGCCCTGGCCGGCGACTCGCACGCGGCACACTGGGTGCCGGCCCTCCAGGTCATCGCGGCGGAGCGCGGCTGGCGGCTGGTCACCTACATCAAGACCACGTGCTCCTTCCTGACCGCGCCGATCAGCATCGCCGGGCGCCCGGACCACAGCTGCACGGAGTGGAACCGCAACCTCCGGAGGGCGCTCACCGGCGAGCGGCGTCCCCGGCTGCTCATCGTCTCCAGCGTGACCCAGATTCCGCTGGTGGACAGCAGCACGCCGCCACCGGGCCCGGCGACGGCCGACGCGCAGACGGCCGCGTTGTCGCAGACCTGGTCACAGGTGACCGGGGCCGGCCTGCCGCTTGTGGTTCTCCGGGACACCCCGTCGTTCACAGTGGACATGGCCGAGTGCGTCTCGGCCCATCGCGAGCGGCTCACCGCCTGCGCGCAGCCCCGGCAGCGCGCGCTCGCGTGGGGCTTACCGCAGGAGCGCGCCGCGGCCGCGGTGCCCGACGTGCGTCTGGCCGACCTCAACGACGCCATCTGCCCCACCGAACCGTGCCCCGCGGTGATCGACGGGTTGCTCGTCTACCGGGACGCCCATCATCTGACCGCCACGTACGCCCGCAGCCTCGCCGCGAGGCTGCACGACCGGCTGCGTCAACTCGCGTCACAGCACCTGCCGTAGGACGCGTGTCCGCTTGCAGATCTTGGACAGTTTCCGTTCCGGCCGAACGGAAACTGTCCAAGATCTCAGAGTCGGGACGGGGTCAGGCGATGGTGCAGGGGGTGTTGTTGACGGTGAAGGCCGTCGGTTTCGGGTTGGCGCCGCTGTACGTGCCGTTGAAGCCGAAGCTCACCGACGCACCCGCCGCGATCGAGCCGTTGTAGGACAGGTTCGTGGCGGTGACCGCCGCGCCGCTCTGGCTGATCGCCGCCGACCAGCCCTGGCTGACGCTCTGCCCACCGGGGAAGCTGAACCGCAGGGTCCAGCCGTTGATCGCTGTGGTGCCGGTGTTGGTGATCGACACGTTGGCGGTGAAGCCGCTGCCCCAGTCGGTGGTGGCGTACCCCACCGTGCAGGTGCCGCCGACCGGCGGGGCCGCGGTGGTCACCGCGACCGGTGCGGACGCCACGGAGGTGTTGCCCGCCGCGTCCACTGCCACCACGTAGAACTGGTACGCCGTCGAGGCGGTCAACCCGGTCACCGCCTGGGTGGTGCCGGTCGGCGAGGCGACAAGCACGTCGGTGGCGCCTGCCTCGCGGTAGACCCGGTAGCCGGTGACGCCCACGTTGTCGGTCGACGGGGTCCAGGCCAGGGTGAGCCCGGTGGCGGTGACGGCCGAGGCGACAGGCGTGCCGGGGGTGCTCGGCGCGGTGGTGTCGGCGCTGCCGGTGGGCGGTGTGGTCACGCTGAGCGTCGGCGAGGACGCCGACGTGTTGCCCGCGCCGTCGCGGGCCACGACGGTGAACTGGTACGTCCGTTCGGGCAGCAACGTCGAGATGGTCAACGTGATGCCGGTGACCGGCCGGATCACCACCACGTCGTTGCCGACCATGAACTCGCGCACCTCATAGCCGGCAAGGCCGCTGCCGCCGCTGTCGGTGGACGCCGCCCAGGTCAGCGTGACCGCGCGGGGCGCCAGGCCAGATGCCACAGGGGTGCCCGGGGCGGTCGGCGCGGTGGTGTCCGGTACGGCCGGACCCGGCTCCTCGCCCCAGACGCGGGTGCTGCCGGAGTAGAGCGGTACCTTCCGGTTGGGCCCGGCGGTGGCCTGGTACGACGGGTCGTTGGTCGGGTCCCAGGTGCCGCCCTCCGGCACGCCGACCTTGAACTGGACCTCCATCCGGTGCTGCGACTGGCCCGCCGGGGCGATGGTGTACCCGGCGCAGTCCACCTCGACGTACCAGATGTCGCCGCTGAACTGCTTGGCCGTGGTCGGGGACGGGCAGCCCTGGGTGTAGCCGGCGGTGACCTGCACCGGGCCGGTGCCGTCGGGCCGGAAGTAGTACCGGAACCGGCCGTCGGTCAGCGCACGGGCCGGGAACGCGGACTTGTTGTAGACCATCACCTTGAGCCCGGTGGCCCGAGGTTCGGCCTGCGTCACGGTGGTCTCCACGGTCAGCTCGTCGATGTCCGGCGTCTCGGCGACCGGGAAGTTCGCCAGCGGCGTACCGCCGTACTCGGAGGTCAGCCGGACCAGCGCGGACGTGAAGCCGGCGTTGTAGTCGGTGGCCACCTCGTTCATCACGTAGTCCGACCGGCTGTCGCTGTACGCGTCGTTGGCCGAGGACGGGCCACCGACCAGCGCGCCGTAGAGGGTGTGCCGGGTCTCCACGGGCACGGTCTGGCTGTCCCACCAGGAGCCGTGCGCGGTGCGGTGGTGCGGGTTGCGCGGCGAGTTGGCGCCGAACCCGATGACGTAGCTGGAGTTGCGGGGGTTGTCGCCGAGCGCGTAGTTGATCTGCCGGACGGCGAAGTCGTGGTAGCGCGCCTTGCGGGTGGTGTCGGTGGTCTTGTCGCTGTAGACGAGCGCGGCGAAGGAGGTGTTCGCGGCGTAGCGCAGCGCGCCCCACGAGTCGAGCACCGCCATCCCGCCCGGCGAGTACGGCACCCGCTGCCCGTTCACCCCGACGGTCCAGTAGTCCAGCCACCGGTTGGCGTCGTCGACGTACTTCTGCTTGCCGGTCAGGTTGGCCAGCAGCACGTACGCGCCGAACTGCTTGTTGTCCCAGGCGATGGTCCACTTGTAGGAGCGGGTGGTGGACTGGTTCTCGGTGCCGAGCTTGTCGTACTCACTCTCGGCCTTGGCCAGGTAGCTGGCCTCGCCGGTGGCCCGGTGCAGCCAGATCGCGGCCCAGACCAGCTCGTCCTGCCAGCCGCTCCACGAACGGTAGAAGCTCGTGGCGTCGGTGATGCACTCGTGGTAGGACTTCCGCACGTTGTCCGCGAAGGTGTAGAGCTGCCGGGCGTGCCCGAGCAGCTTGTCGGCGTAGGTCGCGTCGGTGGGCCGGAACACCATCGAGGAGGCGGCCATCGCAGCCGCCGTCTCCCCCGCCAGGTCCGCGCCGCCACAGCTCGCATCGATCTTGTACGCGGGCCGCGCCATCTGCATCACCTCGGCCGGGCCCCACCACTTGTGGTCGTCGTCGCCCTTGCCGACCTGTCCGTAGAGGACGTTGGCCGAGGGGTGCGCCTTGATGAAGTAGTCGTTGACGAAGCGCAGGTTGTTGAGCAGGTGCGGCAGTTGCCCGGACGAGGCGTAGCCGCTGCGGTATTCGACAGCGCCCCAGGCGAGCATGGTGGCGCTGAACGCCATCGGGAAACCGAACTTGACGTGGTCGCCGGCGTCGTACCAACCGCCGGTGAGGTCCACACCCGAGCTGGCGCCGTCGGTGAGCGCGCTGTCTCCGCGCCAGGAGACCCGGTTCCAGTCGGGCAGTTGCCCGGACTGCTGCGCCTCGTAGAAGAGCAGCGACTTCTGCAACGCCTCGGCGTAGTTGTAGGTCGCGGCGGGCGCGGCGGAGGCGGGCCCGGACGGCGGCGTGGTCACCGCGAGGGACGCGCCGGTGAGCAGCGCGACGCCGATGGCCAGCAGCCGCCGCGGCCAGGGCTGGTCGACGGCCGGTGACCGGCCAGGCTGGCCGCTGAACGGCCGGGTCAGGTGGCGCATGGGCGGGCTCCTGTCGGAGGCGCCGCCGGCGGTCGCACCGACGCGGGACGGCGTACGGGCGGCACGGCCACCGGCGACAGCGGGGGTGGCGGTGTGACCACGGGTCATGGAAGCGCTCCCATGGATAACCGACAATGTAATGCGCCCGTCATCGATTTGTGAAGGGGTACCCGGGCCCGCACGATCGCCACACCGTCGTCGCGTCCGCGACTAGCGTCACCACCAGGCGCTACGACGAGGGCGCCCGCAGCGAGCCGGGGGGTCACATGAGCATCAGCGCGCAGAAGTGGGCGCCCGATCGTTCCCAGGGCGATCGGCTCGCGCTGCACCAGTGGGACCTGCCCGAGCCCGGACCCGACGAGATCACCATCGCCGTACGCGCGGTAGGCATGAACCGGGTCGACGCGAGCAACGTGTCGGGCGGAGAGCCGGACATCGGTTACGAGGTGTCCGGAACGATCGCGGCCGTCGGACACGGCGTACGCGGCCATGACGTCGGCGATGACGTGCTGTCGTTCCGGGTGCGGGGCGGCTACACGACCGCGATCACCGTCGCGGCCCGGGACGTCTTCACGAAGCCGTCGAGCCTCGGCTGGGCCGAAGCGGCAAACCTGCTGCTCACCGGCACCGCCGCCGCCGAGATGCTCTACCGGACCGAACTCTCGGCGGGTGATGTCGTCCTCGTCCACGCCGCATCCGGCGCCGTCGGCATCAGCGCCGTCCAGCAGGCGAAGCTGGTCGGGGCGCGCGTGATCGGAACGGCGAGCCAGCGCAACTGGGACCTGCTCCGACAGTTCGGCGCCGAGCCGGTCGCCTACGGACCGGGCCTCGAACAACGCGTACGCGACCTGACGGACCACGTCGACGCCTCGTTCGACGCGGTCGGGACGGACGAGGCCGTCGACGTGGCACTCGCCCTGGTCGCCGATCGTCGGCGCATCGCCTCCAGCGCGGCATTCGATCGCGCCAGGTCGGATGGTTTCTGGATCGTCGGCCACGAGACCGACAGCGCGGCCTACCGGGACCGGGTGCGATCCCACCTGATCGAGCTCGCGGGCGCGGGACACCTCACCGTGCCCATCGCGAAGTGCTTCCCGTTCTCGAAAGCCCCCGACGCGCTGGACCTCGTGGCGTCGGGACACGCCGCTGGCAAGGTCGCCCTGCTCGTGTGATGTAGGCCAAACCGGACAAACGTTTTGTTGCTGGCCCCCTGCGCGGCGCGCGACAGTACGTTTCACCAGCGGTGCCGTCGACGCCGCCGCTCCCCGGTCAACCCTGAGGAGAACGCGATGGCACTACGACTCGCCGACGGCACCGCCTGGTCCGACGTCCTGGCCCGCGCGGTGGCCGCCACCCCGGAGGCCTTCGGCGCCGAGATCGACGGCGTCACCACCCTGCACAACCTGATCGAGGGCGAATGGCGGGCGGTCGGCCAGCCCGTTCCGGTCCACACCCCGGTGGACAACACAGTCCTCATCAACCTGCCCCGACTCGACGCCGACACCGCGCGCGCCGCGGTCGCCCACGCCGCCGCCGCACACCGGGCCTGGGCCCAGACCCCGCTGGCCGACCGCAGGGCACGGGTCGCCGACGCCCTGGACTCGCTCACCGCCCACCGCGACCTGCTCGCCCTGCTGCTGATGTGGGAGATCGGCAAGCCGTGGCGGCTGGCCTGCGCCGACGTGGACCGGGCGCTCGACGGCGTCCGCTGGTACGTGGGCGAGATCGACCGGATGCTCGCCGACGGCCGCGAGCCGCTACCCGGCCCGGTCAGCAACATCGCGTCCTGGAACTACCCGATGAGCGTGCTGGTGCACGCCGAGCTGGTGCAGCTCCTGGCCGGCAACGCGGTCATCGCGAAGACCCCGTCCCAGGGCGGCGCGGTCTGCCTGACCGTCGCGCACGCGCTGATGCGCCGCGCCGGACTGCCCGCCACCCTCGTCTCCGGCGGCGGCGAGGAGCTGTCCGAGGTGCTGGTCCGGGCACCCGAGATCGGCGCGGTGGCGTTCGTCGGCGGTCGCTCCAACGGTGGCAAGGTGGCCGCCGCGCTGCTCGACAGCGACAAGCGGCACTTCATCGAGCAGGAGGGCCTCAACGCCTGGGGCATCTGGAACTTCTCCCAGTGGGACCTGCTCGCCACCCACCTCAAAAAGGGCTTCGAGTACGGCAAGCAGCGGTGCACCGCGTACCCCCGGTTCGTTGTGCAGCGTGACTTGGTCGACGAGTTCCTCGACATGTACCTGCCGGTGGTCCGCTCGGTCCGCTTCGGCCACCCGCTCGCCGTCGGCGACGACTGGGCCGCCGGTGACCCGCTGCCCGAGCTGGACTTCGGGCCCCTGATCAGTGCCACCAAGGCCGACGAGCTGCGCCGCAAGGTCGACGAGGCGGTCCGTGGCGGCGCGGTGCCACTTCACCGGGGCAAGCTCACCGGCGCGCCGTTCCTGCCCGGGCAGGACACCTCGGCGTACGTCGCGCCGTCGGTGCTGCTCGCCCCGCCCGGCCGGTCCCGGCTGATGCACGCCGAGCCGTTCGGGCCGGTCGACACGATCGTCGTGGTGGACACCACCGACGAGCTGCTGGCCGCGATGAACGCCTCCAACGGCGCCCTGGTGGCCTCGCTGGCCTGCGACGACACCGACGAGGCCGGCAAGCTCGCGGTGGACCTCCAGGCGTTCAAGGTCGGCATCAACAAGCCACGGTCACGGGGTGACCGGGACGAGCCGTTCGGCGGCCGGGGCGCCTCCTGGAAGGGCGCGTTCGTTGGCGGCGACCTGCTGGTGCAGGCCGTCACCGTGGGCGGCGACGACCGGCTCTACGGCAACTTCCCCGACTACAACAGCTACCCCGCAACCTGACCGGCGGCGGCTGGAGGGGCACCGGCTACCCCGAGGTGCCCCTCTGGTCCGCCAGGACGGCGGCGGCGAGCGGGACCGTCACGGTGAGCAGCCCGCCGTCGCGCTGCACCGAGACGGGCCGGTCCAGTCGGCGCAGCGTCCGCAGCATCGGGTCGTTGCTGGCCTGGACGTGCAGCACCAGCGCCGCGTACCCGGACCGGTCGGCGTGCTGAACCAGCCGGCGCAGCAACGCCGAGCCGAGCCCGCGCCGCTGCCAGTCGTCCCGCACCAGCAGCGCCACCTCGGCCTCGTCGCCCTCGCCGAGCAGGTTCGCCATGGCGACCACCGACTCGGCAGTGCCGTCGACGCCGGTGGTGGTGGCGACCAGTGTCAGCCCTCGGCTCGGCTCCAGCAGCCGGCGCAGGCGGGCCGGCTGCGGCAGCGCGGCCCCGCCCAGATAACGCCGCTGCCGGCTGCGCGGTGAGCACGCCTCGTGCAGCTCCACGACGCCGGTCAGATCGTGCGCGCCGGCCGGACGGACGGCCACCTCCGCGCCGTCGGGCAGCACCACCGTGACCTGTTCGGCGGCCCGGCGCGCCACGGTGGCGGCCAGCTCGACCAGGGCCTGCGCCCGCGCGTACTCCGCCGGGGTGAAGTCGGGCGCGGCCCGGCGCAGCGCGAACGAACCGCCCGCCGGGTCGGCCAGCAGCATGCTGGCCCCGGTGATCCCCCGTTCGACGCCGACCGACGCTGGTCGCCAACTGACGACGTCGGCGGCGAGCAGGGTCCGCAACGCCTCGCCCGTCGCGTCCGGGTCACGCACCAGCCGGGTGGCCAGCCCGAGCACCCGGGTGGGCTGGTCGGCCAGACCACGCGCCTCGCTGCGCGCCACCCAGCAGTCCCGGCCGCGACCCCGCTCAACGGCGGCGATCAGTTCGGCCTCGTCGAGCGCGTCCGGCGCGTCGACAAGGAAGTCGTCCACCGCGCCCTGCTCGGTGGGTTGCACCTGCACGGTGAGGATGTTGACCCCGCGCAGCGCGAGGCTCGCCGTGAGCACCGACAGGTAACCCGGTCGGTCGTCCACCGTCGCTCGGATCCGCCACAACGTCATGGTTGGCTCCCTTCCCCGGTAAGAGCCTCACCCCGGCCTGTTGCCGCCGGGTTGCCCGGCGGTGTCGGCCCGGGAACTCCTCGGGCCGCTCAGGGGCCGGCGATCACCGGCGGCGCGCCGACGAGGTCGAGTCGGTCACCGAGGATCACCGCGCAGGCGCGGACGAGCTGGGTGAGCCGATCCACCTCGGTGCTGTGGAACGCCGCGGCGGAGAGGGTCTCGCTGTGCTCGCGGGCCGCCACCAGCACCAGGCCCGCCCGGCCGAACGGCGCGATCGCGTGGTGGGTGCCGTCGGGCGTGGTCATCGACCGGCCGCGCAGCGGGGTCACCTCCGGCAACCGCGGGGGTACGGGAGCACGCCAGCTCGCGTGCCCCACTGTCGCCCCGCCGCCTCCGGTCCGCGAGGCCCAGTCGACAGGCACCACGGCGGCCACGGCCCAGTCGGCGGCCAGCAGCCCGGGCACCGCGTCGACAAGGGTGGCCAACCCGTCGGCCGGGTTGGCCGCGACCTGGGCCAACAGCTCCGCGTCCTGGCCGGTGGTGGTGGGCGCGCCGATCGCCCGCCACACACCGTCCACCCGCACGCCCGGAATCGCCGCGAGGCCAGCCAGCAGCCGCTCCACCCGCGCCGCGCCCGGCCAGACGACTGTGAAATCGTCCACCGCGCGCCCGCCGAGCCGTTCGAGGACCACCACCTGGACGATGTCCGCCCCGGAGACGCCCAGCGTGCGGGCGACCTGACCGAGGGTGCCCGGACGGTCCGGCAGGGTGACCCGAACTCGCAGCAACATGTCTGTCCCTCCGCTCGGCGGGCCGGCGAAAGAGCGGCCGGCAGGCTGGTCCCAGCCTGGTAGTTGACCATTTCGTCCCTGTTGCAGGGGCATGTCCCGAGCGGAAATTCTGACCTTGACAACGTGAGCGGGCTGCCATCAACTAGTCGGATGAGCGATCCGGCCGTCGATGCGCCACGGCCGGAGGCCGTTCCCGCCTCCCCAGCGGGCCTGGCCCTGGACCGCCTCGCCGGTCATCTGGCGGAGCACCGGCCCGAGCTGGCCGTCGGGCCGCTGCGTGCCCAGCTGATCGCGGGCGGCAAGTCCAACCTCACCTACCTGCTGCACCTCGGCGACCGCGAGGTCGTGCTGCGCCGCCCCCCGCTGGGGCACGTGCTGGCGACCGCGCACGACATGGCGCGCGAGTTCCGGGTCATCTCGGCGCTGGCACCGACCGAGGTGCCGGTCCCCGGCGCGCTGCTGCTCTGCACCGACCCCGAGGTGATCGGCGCACCGTTCTACCTGATGGAGCGGATGCCCGGCGAGGTGTTCCGCACCCGCGCGCAGACCGACCCGCTGGGCGACGAGCGCCGCCGGTCCCTCGCGATGGCGATGATGGACACGCTCGCCGCGCTGCACAGCGTCGAGCCGTCCACTGTCGGGTTGGGTGACTTCGGCCGCCCCGAGGGCTACCTCGCCCGGCAGGTCCGCCGCTGGGCCGGGCAGCTCGACCGCTCCCGCAGCCGGCCACTACCCGGCATCGACGAGCTGCGTGACCTGCTCGCGGCGACCGCCCCGGAGGGCGCGAACGCCGGCCGGATCGTGCACGGCGACTACCGCCTGGACAATCTCCTCGCCTCGGCCGACCCGGTCGCCGTGCACGCGGTGCTCGACTGGGAGATGGCCACCCTCGGCGACCCCCTCGCCGACCTGGGGCTGCTGCTGACGTACTGGGACGTGCTCGGCGGCAGCGACACCGCCGAGGGCAACCCCGTCGCCGACGGGCTCGGCCCACGCGCCGGCTTCCCCACCGGCAGCGAGCTGATCGACAGGTACGCCGGACGCAGCGATGTCGACGTCGGGCCGCTGCACTGGCACGTGGCGCTCGGCTGTTTCAAGCTCGCGGTCATCTGCGAGGGCATTCACTACCGCCACACGCTCGGGCAGACGCTCGGCGAGGGCTTCGACCGGATCGGCGAGATGGTGGCACCGCTGGTCGCGCACGGGCTGACCGCCGCCAGGGAGCGGTGATGGACTTCTCATTCGACAGCCGGACCGAGGAGCTGCGCGACGAGCTGACCCGGTTCCTGACCGAGCACGTCTACCCGGCCGAGGCCGTGCACGCCGAGCAGGTGGCCGCCGGGGACCCGTGGTCGCGTACCCCGGTGTTGGCCGAACTGAAGGCGGAGGCCCGCAAGCGCGGCCTGTGGAACCTCTTCCTGCCCGACCCGCGCTACGGCGCCGGCCTGACCAACCTTCAGTACGCTCCGCTCGCCGAGCTGACCGGGCGCAGCCCGCACCTCGCGCCGGAGGCGGTCAACTGCGCGGCACCGGACACCGGCAACATGGAGCTGCTTGCCGAGTTCGGCTCGGAGGCGCAGCGACAGCGCTGGCTGATGCCGCTGCTGGAGGGTGAGATCCGCTCGGCGTTCTGCATGACCGAGCCGGACGTCGCGTCCTCCGACGCCACGAACATCGCCACCCGGATCACCCGCGACGGCGACGAATACGTGATCAACGGGCGGAAGTGGTGGTCGTCCGGCGCCATGGACCCGCGCTGCGAGATCTTCATCGTGATGGGCAAGACCGACCCCACCGCCGACCGGCACCGCCAGCAGAGCATGGTGCTGGTCCCCCGGGACACCCCTGGTGTGGCAGTGCGCCGGGGCATGACCGTCTTCGGTTACACCGACGGATCGCACGGCGGGCACGCCGAGATCGACTTCACCGACGTCCGGGTGCCCGCGGAGAACCTGATCGGCGCCGAGGGCACCGGCTTCGCCATCGCCCAGGCCCGGCTGGGGCCGGGCCGGATCCACCACTGCATGCGATTGATCGGAATGGCTGAGCGGGCATTGGAGCTGCTCTGCAAGCGGGCGCTCGAGCGCGTCGCGTTCGGCCGGCCGCTGGCCGAGCAGGGCGTGGTCCGGGAGTGGATCGCCGAGTCGCGGGTCCGCATCGAGCAGGCCCGGCTGCTGGTGCTCAAGACGGCGTGGCTGATGGACACCGTCGGCAACAAGGGCGCGCACACCGAGATCCAAGCCATCAAGATCGGCACGCCGGCGATGGCGGAGTGGGTGATCGACAAGGCCATCCAGGGGTACGGCGGCGCTGGCGTCAGCCAGGACACGCCACTGGCCGCCCTCTGGGCGCAGACCCGCACCCTGCGCCTCGCCGACGGCCCCGACGAGGTCCACCGCAACTCGCTGGCCAAGCGCGAACTCCGCCGCTGGACCCGGTAACCCCACCCTAGTTGATCATGAAGTTATTGCCCGCCGCATCGGCGTGTCATGGCAATAACTTCATGATCAACGGCGCAGCCCGAGTGGGTGGGTCAGGCGGAGGCTCGGTGGACCAGTTGGGTGTCCAGGAGGATGTGGGAGGCAGGTAGCTCCTCGCCACGGATCCGGGCCACCAGCAGGCGGGCCATCTGCCGGCCCATCTCCTCCACGGGCTGGAAGACAGTGGTCAGCGGCGGTTCCGCCTGTCGGGCGATGGTCGCGTCGTCGAAGCCGATCACCGCGACGTCCTGCGGCACCCGGCGGCCGGCCTCGCGCAGGGTACGCAGCGCGCCGAACGCCATGAGGTCGGACGCGACGAACACCGCGTCCAGGTCCGGGCAGGCGTCCAGAAGCCGGCGCATGCCGGCCGCGCCGCTGCCCTCGCTGAAGTCGCCGTACGCGATCAGGTCCGGGTTGACGCTGGCACCGGTGGCCTTGACCGCGTCGGTGTAGCCGGCCAACCGGGCCAGGCCGGCACCCATGTCCTGCGGACCGGCGATGGTGGCGACGCGTCGCCGCCCCTGCCGCGCCAGATACTCCACCGCCTGCCGGGCCCCGCCAACGTTGTCCACGTCGACAAACCAGGCCGGTTGGGCGCCGGGTTGCAGCATGCGGGCGGGCCGACCGCCGAGCACAGCGGGCAGGCCGCGCTCCTCCAGCAGGGTCGGCAGCGGGTCGGAGTCGTGCAGCGACAGCAGCAGGACGCCGTCGACGTGCTGGTTCGTGAGGTGGTGCTCGACCCGCTCCCGCTCGACAGGCGACTGGGCCATGGCCAGCCAGAGCTGCATCGGCGTCTCCAGCAGCCCGGAGCTGATCCCCCGCACGATGCTGGCGAAGAACGGCTCGGTGAAGACCCGCTCGCCGGATTCGGACACCACGAGCGCGACGGAGTCGGTCCGCTGGGTGACGAGCGCACGGGCCGCCCGGTTCGGCACGTACCCCAGCTCCGCGATGGCCTGTTGGACCGCGGCCCGGGCCTCCGGGCTGACCTGGGGCGAGCCGTTGACCACGCGGGAGACCGTGCCCCGACCGACACCGGCACGCGCCGCGACCGCGTCGAGGGTCGGGCGCCCGAGCGACCGGGTGCGCTGCGTTGTCATCGTCTGCTCCTCCGACGGCGGGCGGACCCGGCGCCACCTGCGGGAGGTGAACGCCGGGGCCGTCCTGATGGCTGGCCCGAGCCTATTGTGCGGCCAGACCGTTGCGCCGGATCACCGAGGCGTACCACTTGGCGCTGGACTTGGGGGTGCGGACCTGGCTGTCATAGTCGACGTGGACCATGCCGAACCGCTTGGTGTAACCCCAGGCCCACTCGAAATTATCCATCAACGACCAGGCAAAGTATCCCCGCAGAGGCACCCCGGCGTCGATCGCCTCGTGTGCGGCCCGCAGGTGGGCGTCGAAGTAGGCGAGCCGATCGACGTCGTCGACCTGCCCGTCGACCACCGAGTCGACGAACGCGGAACCGTTTTCGGTGACGTACAGGGGCAGGTCGGTGTACTCGTGCACCCGGCGCAGCGTCTCGGCCAGGCCCGGGGCGTCGATCTCCCAGCCCATGTCGGTGACCGGGACGCCACGGCTGACGAACCGGACGTCCTCGCTGCCCGGCCAGCACGACGGGGCCGGGTCGGCCTCGACGCCCTCGACCGCTGCGGCGACCACGTGCCGGCTGTAGTAGTTGACGCCGACCAGGTCCAGCGGCGTGGCGATGGTCGCCAGGTCGCCGTCCCGCACGTGGTCGAAGTCGGTCACCGTGCTGAGGTCGGCCACCAGGTCCTCCGGGTACGACCCGCGCAGCAGCGGGTCCAGGAAGAAGCGGTTGGCCAACCCGTCGATCCGCCGGGCGGCGTCGGAGTCGGCGGGGGTGTCGCTGGCCGGGTCGACCGGGTAGAGGTTGACGGTGACGCCCACCTCGGCGGTCGGCCGGGAGGCCCGCAGCGCCTGCACGGCCAGGCCGTGACCGAGCATCAGGTGGTGGCCGGCGCGCACCGCGTCCGCTCCGTCGGTGCGGCCGGGCGCGTGCACGCCGGAGCCGTAGCCGAGGAACGCGGAGCACCACGGCTCGTTCAGCGTGGTCCAGTAGCGCACCCGGTCACCGAGCGCGTCGGCCACCAGGCCCGTGTAGTCGGCGAAGCGGGCCGCGGTGTCCCGGACCGGCCAGCCACCGGCGTCTTCCAGCGGCTGCGGCAGATCCCAGTGGTAGAGGGTCAGCCACGGCTCGATGCCGCTGGCCAGCAGTTCGTCGACCAGCCGGCGGTAGAAGTCCAGGCCCTGCGGGTTGGCCGCGCCGGTGCCGCCGGGCTGCACCCGGGACCAGGAGACCGAGAAACGGTACGACTTCAGGCCCAGCTCGGCCATCAACGCGACGTCGTCGCCGAGCCGGTGGTAGTGGTCGCACGCCACGTCCCCGGTGTGCCCGGCGACGACCCGACCCTCGGTGTGGCTGAAGGTGTCCCAGATCGACGGGGTGCGGCCGCCCAGGGCCGCGGCCCCCTCGATCTGGTACGCCGCCGTCGCGGCCCCCCAGAGGAAACCGGGTGGAAAGGTCAGCCCGGGGCGCTCGTCGAGGACATCGACGGCGAATGGGCTGGCGGGGTTGCTCACGACTTGACGGCACCTTCCATGATCCCGCCGATGATCTGGCGGCCGAACACGAGAAAGACGATGACCAGGGGGATGGTGCCGATCGCCGTGGCGGCGAACACCTGGGAGTAGTCGGTGTAGTAGGCGTAGGAGAGGAAGGAGAGCGAGACCTGCAGGGTCGGGTTCTCCGGGGTGAGGATGGCGTACGGCCAGAGGAACGAGTTCCAGGTCTCCATGAAGGTCAGCAGACCGAGGACGCCGGCGGCGGGACGCAGCGCGGGCAGCACGATGCTCCAGTAGATCCGGAACGTGGTCGCCCCGTCGACGCGACCGGCCTCGATCAGCTCGTCGGAGATCGCCTGGCTGGCGTACTGCCGCATCATGAACACGCCGAAGGCGGTGACCAGGAACGGCACGGTGACCGCGTAGAGGGTGTCGTACCACCCCAGGTCCTGCATCATGCCCCAGAGCGGGATGAGCCCCATCTGGGTCGGGATCATCATGGTGACGATGATCGCCAGCAGGAGGGCGTTGCTGCCCCGGAACTTCAGCTTGGCGAAGGCGAACCCGGCCAGCGAACCGGTGAGCACCACCGACACGGTGACCACCGACGAGACGATGATCGAGTTCATCATGCCGGTGAGGAAGTTGGCGGCGTCGTTGTCGAGCACCCGCCCGAAGTTGTCACCGAACGCGCCACCGGGGGTCAACGGCGGCGGCACGTCGTTGATGTTGTCCAGGCTGCGAGAGCCGATCACCAGCATGTAGTAGAACGGGTAGATCGACAGCAGCGCCGCCAGGACGAGCGCCAGGTAGGTCAGCGGGCTGGTGCGCCACAGGCGCTGGGAAGCCGAGATCATCGATCTCTCCTCACTTCGCCGAGCGGCGGACGAGTAGGAAGTTGAACAGCGACACCACGATGATGATCATGAAGATCGCCCAGGCGACCGCCGCGCCGTAACCGGCGGTGTTCAGGTTCACGATGCCCATCTCGTACATGTACATGGCCAGCGTCTGGAACTCCCGCTGGTTGCCGCCGATGATGTTGCCGTTGCCGAAGAGCAGGGGCTCGGTGAAGAGCTGCATGCCGCCGATCGTGGAGAGGATGACCACGAAGATGAAGGTGGGCTTGAGCATCGGCAGGGTGATCTGCCAGAACTGCCGCCACGAACTGGCGCCGTCGATCTCCGCGGCCTCGTAGAGGTCCTTCGGGATCGCCTGCATGCCGGCGAGCAGGATCAGGGTGTTGTACCCGGTCCATCGCCAGTTGACCATTGAGGAGATGGCCGTCCAGGAGCTCCACCGGTGCCCGTCCCAGTCGACCGGGTCGACACCGACGAAACTGAGCAGCCAGTTGAACAGGCCGAACTCGCGCTGGAACAGCATCCCGAAGACGATCGCGACAGCGGCCACCGACACCACGTTCGGCATGAAGATGGCCATCCGGAAGAAGGTCTTGGCGCGCAGGAGGCTCCGGTTGAGCAGGTTCGCCAGGAAGAGTGCGAGCAACAACTGCGGGATGGTCGACAGGGCGAAGATGCCGAACGTGTTGACCAGCGCGTTCCAGAAGTACTCGTCCGACACCAACCGGGTGTAGTTGTCGAAGCCGATGAACGTGTGCTCGCCGATCATGTCCCAGTCGTGCAGCGACATCCAGGCGGTACGCAGCATCGGGTACAGCCCGAAGACGCCGAAGATCAGGAAGAACGGGGCGATGTAGAGGTACGGCGAGTACTTGACATCGAGGCGGTTGAGTAACCTTCCCCGTCGACGTCGGCGAGAGACGTCGGGAGAAGGCGGTGCTGCTGGCGACGGCCGTGCCGTCGTGGCCGACAGGCTCATGCGAATTTCCTTTTCCGGCGAGGCCCGGGGGCCCTCGCGCAGGGCGCTACGCGGAGGGGACCGGCCGGTGGCGTCCGGGAGACCCCGAACGCCACCGGCAGGGAATCACTCAGAAGGCACCCTGAGTCTTTGCGTCCTTCGTGAACTGCTCCCAGGCCTTCGCCTTGTCGGCCTGCCCGTTCTCGAACGCCCGCAGGGCCGGCTCGAGCGCGTTCTCCTTCACCGCCTGGTGCTTCGGGCCCAGGTGGGTCGGCTGGATCTTGGCGACGCTCTCCCCGAAAATCTTGCCGGTCGGCGCGTTGCTGAAGTACTCGTTGGTGTAGCCGATGAACGCGTCGTTCTTCAGCGCTTCCAGGTTGGTGGGCAGCGGGCCCTTGAGCTTGAATGCCTCGACCTGGCTCTTCGCGTTGGTCAGGTACTCGGCGAGCTTCGCCGCCTCCTTCGGGTACTTGCTCTGCGCCGGAACCGCGAGCCACGAGCCGCCCCAGTTACCGCCGCCGCCCGGCACTGCCGCGACATCCCACTTGCCCTTGTTGGCCGGACCGGAGTTGTCCGACACGATGCCGAGCATCCAGGACGGGCAGAAGGTGGCCGCGAAGGTGCCCTGCTTGAAGCCACCCGACCACTCCGGCGACCAGGTGGACGCCTTGGCGGAGATGTCGGCCATCGAGGTGGCGGTGTCCCAGGCGTTCTTCACCGCGGGGCTGGTGTCCGCGATGATGTTGTCTTCCTTGTCGTAGAACAGGTCACCGTTGCCCTGGAAGAGCACACCGTTGGAGACGGCGGTGATCGAGTCGATGAACGCCTTGCCGCCGCTGCCCTGCTTGTACTTCAGACCGGCGTCGTGGAAGCCCTTCCAGTCCGGCCAGAGCGCCGACACCTGGTCGCGCTCGGTGGGCAGACCGGCCGCCTGGAACAGGTCCTTGCGGTAGCAGACGGCAAGGCTGCCGACGTCGGTCGGCAGGCCGATCAGCCGGCCGTCCGGCGCCTTGCCCAGCTCCCACTTCCAGGGCAGGTATTCCTTCGAGTGGTCGGCGACCAGCGGGGTGAGGTCGGCCCAGTTGCGCGCGTTGGGCTTGAACTCGTTGAGGATGCCCTCTTCCAGGGCGGTGACGTCGGCCGCGCCCTTGCCGGTGGCCAGGTAGCGGACCAGCTTCGGCCGGTACTCACCAAGCTGAGCGGTCTTGCGCAGCTCGACCTTGATGCCGGTGTCCTTCTCGTACTGCTTGACGAGCTCGTCGTAGCCCATCTCGCCGAAGGTGTCGACGACCAGCTTGGCGGGCTTCTCGCCGGCCGCTGGCTTGTCGTCGTCGTTGCCGCAGGCCGCGAGACCGCCGATTGCGGTGATCGCGGCCAGGGCAGCGGCCGCCAGGCGGGTACGCCGCGTGGTGACACTCATGCGCTGACCCCTCTTTCCGGTGGTGAGGCTGATGTGTGTGGTGGGGGGTGCTCAGTCGCGCCAGGCCGGGGGATGCGTGAGTGACCCATGCCACCCTCGGGAGCGCTCCCATGAGATTGCCGGCGGGTAACGGGAGTGTCAATAGGGCGTTGGGAGCGTTCCCAGATCGTTACCGCTGATCACTCTGACCCCGCCCACCCCAGCAGACCCCCGCCTCCACCCCTGTCGATCAAGAGGTTCCGGTCAGGAATCGTGGCCCTGCTGACGCGAACTTCTTGGTCAACAAGGCGGCGCCCGGCGGGGCTGGTCAGCAGAAGCGGCGGAGGAGGGTGGTTGCGCGGTCGGCGTCGAAGTGGGACGGGTCGAAGGTGGACCCGGCCCAGTCGCGCAGCACCGCGTGGCGGGAGCTGACCAGGTCGGCCGTGGCGGTCTGCTCGTCCAGGGCCTCCAGGAGCGCCTGGTAGCCCAACGGCCCGCCGACACCCTCCGGCGGGCAGGCCCGGTCGCCGGCCCGGCAGATCGGGTACCGCTCGTCGGGGTCGACGGTCAGCGCGTCCTCCACGACCAGGTCGTGCTCCCACCAGTCGCCGAAGTCGTACGTGTAGGAGAACCGGCTGCCCTTGCCGAGCACCGCGTCGAGCCGCACGTCCAACTCGTCGTGCAGCGCCAGCTCCCCGTCCGGGTCGGGCTCGCCGTACTGCACCGCGTCGATCTCGAACGAGTGCAGGTGGCAGTCCCGCCAACCCATCGCGTGCTGCACCACCCGGTGCAGCCGGTCCAGCGTGTAGCCGGCCGGCACGAGCACCCGGCGCCACACCGGCGGGCGGGTCCCGGCGAGGGACATCTTCAGCTGGAAGATCTGACGCGGCATGCTGTCCTGTCCTCCCGCGGCTTAGGCTGCGAGCATGATCTGCCGAGCGTGCCGGGCCCGGCGACACGACGACTGCCCGGGCCGGAACTGGTGCGACTGTCAGCACCGTACCGCCGAACCGACCCCTCCGGTCACCGGTCCGGCCGGCGAATGACCGTCGGAATTCCGATCCGGCGGCTCTGGCCGGAGCCGTCCACGCAGCCGCTCGACGACGCCGCGCTGACCGCTCTCTACGGCCGCGCCGACGAGCCCCGGCTGCGGGTGAACTTCGTGGCCAGCCTGGACGGCGCGGTCACCGTGGACGGCTACTCCGCAGGCCTCTCCGGCGAGCCGGACAAGCGGGTCTTCGGCCTGCTGCGGATGGTCTGCGACGCCCTGGTGGTGGCCGCCGGCACGCTCCGCCACGAGGGGTACCGGGCGGTCCGTCTCGACGAGCGCCGCCGCGCCTGGCGTCGTGCCAACGGGCTGGCCGACTACCCGACGCTCGTGGTCGTCTCCAATTCGCTCGACCTGGACCCGGCGCAGGCCGCCTTCGCCGACGCGCCGACCCGCCCGGTGGTGCTCACCCACGCCGACACCAGCCCACCACCCGGGCTGACCGACGTCGCCGACGTGCTGCGCTGCGGCGCCGAGCGGGTCGACCTGGCCGCCGGTCTGGCCGAGCTGCACCGACGCGGGTTCACTGAACTGCTCTGCGAGGGCGGCCCACACCTGTTCGGCGCGCTCACCGCCGCCGACCTGGTGGACGAGCTGTGCCTCACCGTCTCACCGCTGCTCGCCGGGCCCGGACCGGGCCGGATCACCGCCGGCGACGCCGCGCCGCCCCGGCACCTGCCACTGCGGCACGTGCTCGCCGCCGAGGACGGTGTCCTCCTGCTCCGCCACGCCCGCCGGTGACCCGCAGTCGCCCGGCCACACACCCACCGTCGTGAGTGTGACGGCGCATGGTGTCGTCCGCCGCGTCGCGTGGCGACCTGTCGTACTCCTCGGGCAGGATGCAGGGCATGCGCGCCGACCGTGATGCCCGAACGACCCGAGTCGCCCGATGACCGACGCCGACCTCGACAGCCCGGGCGAGGCGGTCGGGCGGGTGCTGGGCACCGCCGACGCCACCCCGTTGCAGTTCTGGACGGCCGTGGCCCCCGGCAGCTACCTCCAGCTCGACGACGTGGTGGTCACCCGGCGCGAGCTGCCGAACCGGGAGCCGGTGACGATCGCCGGGGTGGTCACCCAGGTCCGCGCTCGGCACGAGGGCGCCCAGTTCGATTCCGACGTGTTCGCCATCGCCGACGGCACGCTGCCCGCCCAGGTGCAGGAGGCGGCCGAAATCACCACCACCCGGGTCGATCCCGAGCTGTACGTGCCGCCCACCCCGGGCGCTGTGGTGCACCGGGCCGAGGGTGACGCCCGGGCGCGCGCGCTGCACTTCGACCGGATGGAGCGGCGCATCCCGATGGGGATGGGTCGAGACGGGGTCCCGGTCTATCTCAACGCCGACTTCCTCGACGGCAGCCGGGGCGCGCACGTCTCCATCTCCGGCATCTCCGGGGTGGCCACCAAGACCAGCTTCGCCACCTTCCTGCTCTACTCGGTGTTCCGCTCCGGGGTGCTGGGCGGCGACGCGGTCAACGCCAAGGCACTGATCTTCAACGTCAAGGGCGAGGATCTGCTCTTCCTGGACCACCCCAACACCCGCCTCGACGAGCCGACCCGCGCGGCGTACGCGAAGCTCGGGTTGAGCGCCGGCGCCTTCCCCGACGTGCGGGTGTACGCCCCACCCCGGGTCGGCGACGCGGCCGGCACGCCGGATGTGAGCAGTCGGCTCACCGGGGTCGACTCGTTCTACTGGACGCTCAGCGAGTTCTGCGCCGACCGCCTGCTGCCGTACGTCTTCGCCGACGCCGACGACGAGCGCCAGCAGTACACGATGGTGGTCCACTCGGTGGCCGCGCACCTGGCCCGCTACGCCCAGCCCGCCGACGGCGGGGTGAGCATCGACGGGGTCCGGCTCGGCTCCTACGGCGACCTGGTCGACCACATCGTCGACCAGCTCAACGACGACGAGACGCGCTCCGACTGGGCGGGCAGCGCGGTGGGTCTGGGCACCGTCAACGCGTTCGCCCGGCGGTTGATCGGCAGCAAGAAGGACCTCGCCCGACTGATCCGTGGTGACCTCGCGGCCCGCCGCCCCCACTCGATCAACACGAGCGAGTCGGCGCAGGTCACGGTGGTCGACCTGCACAACCTCCCCGACCGCGCGCAGCGGTTCGTGGTCGGTGTGACGCTCAAGAGCGAGTTCGAGCGCAAGGAGAAGTCCGGCACCGCCAAGCCGCTGCTCTTCGTCGTCCTCGACGAGCTCAACAAGTACGCCCCCCGGGAGGGCTCCTCGCCGATCAAGGAGGTCCTGCTGGACATCGCCGAGCGGGGCCGCTCGCTCGGGGTGATCCTGATCGGCGCGCAGCAGACGGCGAGCGAGGTGGAGCGGCGGATCGTCACCAACTCGGCGATCCGGGTGGTCGGCCGGCTCGACCCGGCCGAGGCGTCCCGCCCGGAGTACGGCTTCCTGCCGCCCGCGCAGCGCCAGCGCGCGTTGCTGGCCAAGCCGGGCACCATGTTCGTCAACCAGCCGGACATCCCGGTGCCGCTCTGCCTGGAGTTCCCGTTCCCGGCCTGGGCCACCCGGGTCTCCGAGGCGGGTCGGGCACCATCGGAGACGCTGCGCTCGATCACCCAGTCCGCCGACCCGTTCGCCGTGGTGGGCTCCGGCGGCGGCACCGACGACGACATCCCGTTCTAGCTAGGGGCCGGCACACCCATGAAGATCCTGCACACCTCCGACTGGCACGTGGGAAAGGTGCTCAAGGGGCAGTCCCGGGCCGACGAGCACAAGGCCGTGCTCGCCGGGGTGATCGAGATCGCCCGTGCCGAACAGCCGGATCTGGTGATCGTCGCCGGTGACCTCTACGACACCGCCGCGCCCAGCTCGGAGGCGACCCGCCTGGTCACCCGGGCGTTGACGGCGCTGCGGCGTACCGGCGCGGACGTGGTGGCGATCGGCGGCAACCACGACAACGGCCCGGCGCTGGACGCGCTGCGGCCGTGGGCCGATGCCGCCGGCATCACGCTGCGCGGCGGCGTGCGGGAAAACCCGGACGAGCACGTCATCGACGGCACCACCGCCGGTGGCGAGCGGTGGCGGCTGGCCGCGTTGCCGTTCCTGTCCCAGCGGTACGCGGTGCGCGCGTTGGAGATGTACGAGCTGACCGCCGCGGAGACCAACCAGACGTACGCCGACCATCTGGGCCGGGTGCTGGGGCGACTCACCGAGGGCTTCACCGAACCGGACCGGGTGCACCTGGTCACCGCGCACCTGACGGTGACCGGCGCGGCCACCGGTGGCGGCGAGCGCGACGCGCACACCGTGCTGGGGTACGCCGTTCCGGCCACCGTCTTCCCGGCCACCGCGCACTACGTGGCGCTGGGTCACCTGCACCGGGCACAGCGGGTCGCGGGCCCCTGCCCGGTGCGGTACAGCGGCAGCCCGCTCGCTGTCGACTTCGGTGAGCAGGAGAACGTCCCCTCGGTGACGATTGTCGAGGTGACCGCCAGCACCGCAGCCCGGGTACGGGAGGTGCCGGTGACGGCGGCGAGCGCGCTGCGGACGGTGCGGGGCACCCTGGCCCAGCTCGCCGAGATCGAGGCACCGGACGCGTGGTTGCGGGTGTTCGTGCGGGAGCAACCCCGCGCCGGCCTGCGCGAGGAGGTCCAGGAGCTGCTCCCCCGGGCCCTGGAGATCCGGATCGACCCGGAGCTGTTGGCCGCGCCGGGCAGCGGCGCGGCCATCGCCCAGCGTTCGGGGCGTTCGCCCCGCGAGCTGTTCGCCGACTATCTGGACAGCCGGGGCCACTCCGACGAGGGTGTCCGGGAGCTCTTCGACGAGCTTTTCGAGGAGGTCGAGTAGTTGTCAACTATCCCTGACTTGCGCATCCGCTGGGGGTCATACGTACGTTCAGCGACGGTCATGCGTGTTCCGCCGCCTCACCGAAACATTCAAAGGCAAACTCTCATCGCCGCGAGGGGCCGACGGTGAAAGTTACCCGAGTTGCGTACTCGACTGCCCTCAACCGCGGCAAATATGCGGAGTTGGTGGAGCAGGCTCGTCGGTTGGGTCGGGTACGCAGCGAGGTGTGGCAGCGGTATGGTTCGGTCGCCGGTATCGGGTCAGGATTGACGGACCGGCAGGTACGGGATCAGTGGATGACCGACGGTACCCACGAGCGGTTCGGTCTATTGGCGAACGCCTGGAAGGAAACCGTCCGCGACGCCATCGCGGACATGAGGGCGAACATGGCGGCGGCCACGGCGCAGGTTCGCCGGACGATCAACCGACGAACGAGCGATACGACCGAGCGGAAGCGACTGCTGACGGCGCTGAGGTCTGGCTGCTGGGCGACTGATCCGTTCCTGGCTCGGCAGATGCGCAAGCGTTGGAAACGTGGCCGCAATCGCACGTACAACCAAATTGTGGTGCGCGCTGACCAGTACAACGTCGCTGTTGACGCACATGGAAACCTCTGGCTCGCAATTCCTGGCCTGCAACGTCGCAGATTGGTCAGGATTCCGTTGTCTACGATCGTCGCTCCGACCGGCACGCTGCGGTTGATGCTGCGGGGCGGCCGGGTGGAGGTGCACTACCAGACCGACGCATCGCAACTGCGGTCGTCACAGCGGCCGTGCGGCAAGCGTACGATCGGCGTCGACAAGGGCTACACCGAAGCGTTAACTGATTCCGACGGGGATCAGCACGGACGGCTTCTCGGTGAGATTCTTTCCAGCGAGTCGGATCGGTTGAGGGAACGCAATCGGCGTCGGGCGAGAATACGCTCGATCGCAAACAACGCCGCCTCGCGTGGTGACCATACGAAAGCACACCGGATCCGCTGCAACAACCTCGGCACCGTCAAGCGGAGCCAGCAGGCTGCCCGCCATCGCGCGCGGGTCCGCACAGAAATCTTCACTGCTGTGCACCGAGTCGTCGACAAGGCCGCCACCGTCATCGCCGAAGACCTCACCAAGCGCTTCGTTGGACGCAAGACGTTTGGCAAGAATGTCAACCGGCGCCTCGCCGCGTGGACCAAAGGAGTCACCGCCGAGGCGCTGACGAACGTGTCGGAGCGCAGAGGTTCTGTGCTCGTACACGTCAACGCCGCCTACACCTCACAAGCCTGTCACCGCTGCGGCAGCCTGCAACGACGTAGCGGGGACCGGCTTCACTGCAAGCCGTGCGGGGTGGTGTGGCAGGCCGACGTGAACGCCGCGATCAACATCCTGCAACGAGCAGTCGACCCCGACATCGCCCTGCACACCCCGCACCTCCGGGTGAAGCAGATCTTGCAGGACCGGACTGATCGCCACCGGACCAGACTGCCGGTCCAGGACTCCAGCCCGGTTACCACCGAGCGGAGAGCGAAACATCCGAACTGCTCGGCAACGAGCAACAGTAGGAAGCAGGTCGAGCACTGATGCGTCCGATGCGGTTGGACATGGCCGGGTTCACGGTCTTCCGGGACGAGACCACAGTCGACTTCACCGACGCCGACTTCTTCGCGCTGATCGGCCCGACCGGTTCGGGCAAGTCCACGGTGCTGGACGCCATCTGCTTCGCCCTCTACGGCATGGTGCCCCGCTGGGGTGGCGCCCGGGGGCTGGCGAACGCGCTCGCGCCGTCGGCGACCGAGGCGCGGGTGCGATTGGTCTTCGAGTCCGGCGGCGCCCGGTACGTGGCGACCCGGGTGGTCCGCCGGGACGGCCGGGGCAATGTGAAGACCGCGAACGCCGGGTTGCAGCTGATGCCGGCCGGCTTCGACGTGACCAAACTGGACACCGGTCTGAGCCCGGACGACCTCGGCGAGGTGGTGGCCGGCACTCCCGCCGAGATGGAGCAGGCGGTGCTGGAGGCGGTGGGGCTGCCGTACGAGCAGTTCACCAGCTGTGTGGTGCTGCCGCAGGGGCAGTTCGCCGACTTCCTGCACGCCAAGCCGGCGACGCGGCAACAGATCCTGGTCAACCTGCTGGGCCTCGGCGTCTACGAGGACGTGCAGAAGAAGGCGACGGCGCGGGCCGCGCAGGCGGAGGCCCGGCTGGAGGCGGTCGACCAGGTGCTCGCCGGGTTGACCGGCGTGGACGACGAGGCGTTGGCCGAGGCCGACGCCCGGGTCGACCGGATGGCCGAGCTGGCCGCGGCGGTGGCCGACGCGGTGCCGGAGCTGGCGACGGCCCGGGTCGCGGCACGGGAGGCCGCGGGGGCGCTGACCGCCCTGGACGCCGAGTTGACAGTGCTGACCGCTGTGCGCGCGCCGGGTGGGGTGACCGAGGTCGCCCGTGCGGTCACCGCGGCGCGGGCCGAGGCCGAGGCGGCGACGACCGGGGTGTCGCTGGCCGAGGAGCGCGAGGAGAAGCTGCGCGGCGAGCTGGCCGGCGCCGGTGACGAGAGCGCGCTGCGACTGCTGCTGCGGGCGTACGACGATCGGGACCGGCTGTCCGGCGAGGCCGACACGGTCCGCTCGACGGTGCGCGCGGCGAACGACGAGCATGCCGCGGCGGTGGCGGCCCTGGCCGCCGCCCGGGTGGTTGCCGAGCGGGCCGACGCCGAGTTGGAGGCGGCCTTCCGGGCGCACGAGGAGGCGAAGGCCACCGACCTGGCGGTGAGCCTGCGGGTGCACCTGCACGCCGGCGCGGCGTGCCCGGTGTGCGAACAGCAGGTGACCGAGGTGCCGACGGTGCCCGCCGATTCGGCGGTGGCGGCCGCGACGGCGGCCGGCAAGGCCGCGCGGGCCGCGACCAAGGCCGCCCAGGCGACGGTGCAGGAGCGGGACACGGCGGCGCGTGAGCTGGAGCGGCTGCTGGTGCAGGCGCGGGCCCGGCAGGAGCAGGTGGAGGCCCGGCTGGCCGAGCTGGACGGGCAGCTCTCCGGGGCGGCCGAGCCGGCCGTGCTGCGCCGGGAGTTGGCCGAGCACGCGCGGTTACGGCGCGCGTTGGAGGAGGCGGCGACGGCGGTCCGGGCCGGCCGCGAGACCGCCCGGCAGGCGCGGGCCGGGGTGGACGCCGCCGAGGAGCGGCTGCGGGCGGCGTGGCGGGCGTTCGACACCGCCCGGGACGGGTTGGCCAGGTTCGGCCCGCCAGCGACCGACCGGGACGACGTGGCCGCCGCGTGGGCGGCGCTGACCGGCTGGGCGACCACCGAGGCGGACCGTCGCCGTGCCGACCGGGCCGGTCGGGCGGCCGCGGTGGCGGAGGCCGAGTCGGTGGCCGACGGGGTGCAGCAGGCCATCGCGGCCATCTTCGCCGCCGCCGACGTGCCGGTCGGAGACGACCCGGTGCACGCGGCGACAGTGGCGGTGGAGCGGGCCGACGCCGACCGGCGGCGGCTGCACGAGCGTCGCGAGCAGGCCGGGACGTTGCGCGAGCAGCGGGCGGGGCACGAGCGGGAGGCGCAGGTGGCGCGCGCGCTCGCCGGGCACCTGCGGGCCAACAACTTCGAGCGGTGGTTGCTGGCCGAGGCGTTGGACCTGCTTGTCGACGGCGCGTCGGGGATCCTGCGGGAGCTGTCCTCAGGGCAGTACGAGCTGGTGCACGACAAGGGCGAGTTCGTGGTGGTCGACCACCACGACGCGGGGCTGCGTCGAGGCGTGCGCACCCTCTCCGGCGGTGAGACGTTCCAGGCGTCGCTGGCGTTGGCGTTGGCGCTCTCGGAGCAGTTGGCCGGGATGTCCACCACGGCGGCGAGCCTGGAGTCGATCGTCCTGGACGAGGGTTTCGGCACGCTCGACGCCGCCACCCTGGACACTGTGGCGGCGACTCTGGAGAACCTGGCGGCCCGGGGCGATCGGATGGTCGGCGTGGTCACCCACGTGTCCGCGTTGGCCGAGCGGATCCCGGTCCGCTTCGAGGTGCGCAAGGACGCCCGGTCGGCGCGCGTGGAGCGGACGGGCCGGTGAGCGACGCCGCGTTCTTCGTGGATTCGTGGGATCCGGCGTACGGGGCGTCGTTCGAGGCGTCCGCCGCCGGGCCGGCCGCGCCGAGCAGTGCCCAGGTCGACGCGGACGTGGAGTTGCCCGCCGTGGACTGGCGGGCGATCGGGGTACGCCCCGGGGTGCGGGCACCGGACGTGGTGTTGCTCGTCGACGGGGTTCGCCGTATCGACGCGAGCATCTGGACGGCAGAGACCGACGGTGGGTCGTTCCCCGGGTTGGCCGCCTCGTACGCGGCCGGGGTGGTCCGGTGTGACCTGGGCCGTGGTGCGGCGCAGTTGGCGGGCACCCGGGTTGGTCGGGGTCTGTTCACCGCGAGCCCGTCGGCGCAGGATGTGGTGGCGGGCGCGATCCGTTATCCGGTGCACCGAGTGGGTGGCACCGGTGAGCTGGCGAAGCTGCCGGCCGCCGTGCAGGGTCCGCTGACCGCGTTGGAGGTGGCGGTGTCCGACGCCGCCCGGGTCGACGGTGACCTGTTGGTGGTGGACGGCCCGTTGCGTAGTCGCCGGCAGTTGCCGCGCACTCTGGGCTACATCAAGACGCAGCACAGTCAGTACCTGGATGCCCGGCTGACCGCAGTGGTGACCGGTATGGCGTCGGGTGAGCGGTCTCCGGTGTTCCGGCTCGGCACCGCCTGGGGTGGTTGGTCGTGGTATTTGCGGCTGCCGGTGGCGATCGGTGCGCCGTGGGCGGGCGTCGTCCGGGTGGAGTGCTCGGCCGACCTGCCCGTCGAGGCGGCGATCGAGCTGGCCGACCTGTCGCTGGTGACCCTGCCGCGCTTCGCGTCCACCCCGTACAAGGATCCGCGGGCTCCGCAGAACCTGATCCCGATCGCCGGGCTGGAGCGTCGACTGCGTGCCCTGCTCGGTGATTCCCGGCTGCTGCACCGCGCGTTGACCGCTGCGGCCCGCGCGGCCCGTTGAGCGCGGATACTGGTTCCGGTGGGGCGTAAACGGGCGGCGGACCGGGTGGTCGAGCAGGTGGACACCGGGCTGGCGGAGCTGGTGCCGGATCCGGACCGGGCCGGCTCGTGGACGCTGCTGCTGGACGGCGCGCCGCAGTCGCACGTCGACCTGACCGACCCCACCCACCTGGAGTTCGAGTACGTGCGGCGGCTGGCCGCCGCCGTGGATCTGATCGCACCGGCCGGTGCGCCGCTGCGGGTGCTGCATCTCGGTGGCGGGGCCCTGACCCTGCCCCGGTACGTCTCCGCCACCCGTCCCGGATCGACCCAGCGGGTGTCCGAGGTGGACGGCGCGCTGGTGGAGTTGGTCCGTCGGGCGTTGCCGTGGCCGTCCGACGCCCGGCTGCGGGTCCGGGTGGAGGACGCCCGGGCGGTGCTGGCGTCCACCCGGGAGGCCAGCTACGACGTGGTGGTCGCCGACGTGTTCGCCGGTGCGCGTACTCCGGCTCATCTCACGTCTGTGGAGTACGCGGCCGAGGTGGCCCGGGTGCTCCGTCCCGCCGGCTGGTACCTGGCGAACCTGGCCGACGGCCCGCCGTTGCGGCACGCTCGTGGGCAGGTCGCCACGGTCCGTTCGGTGCTGCCGCAGGCCTGCCTGGTCGGGGACGCGGCGGTGCTGCGCGGGCGCCGGTACGGCAATCTGGTGCTGGTCGCCGGGCGGTCCACACCGCCGGTGCCGGAGCTGACCCGGCGCGCTGCCGGCGACTGGTTCCCCGGCCGGGTGGTGGCCGGCGACGAGCTGGACCGCTTCGCCGGTAGCGCGCCTGTCGTGCGGGATGCCGACGCGACAGGCTCCGATCCGCCACCACCGGGGCTGTTCTCGGTGCGCCGCTGACCGGCCAATCAACGGCGGCGGAGAAACTTTTTCCCCGTTTGTTGATCCGCTGGGACGGGTGCTGCGTACCACCGGGCGGCCCACCTCGTGGGCTGGCGTTGGTCACGGACATCCCGGAGGTCTGCATGCACGCGGTGGCGGCCGGTTGGCATGGCGACGCGGTACGCGCTGACTGGTTGTCGACGCGACCCTCGTCACGGTCGACCTCGTCTCCCCGGGGGGTCGACGCACGGGCGTCGACTCGCCAGAATGGTCCGGTGACGCCGCGACCGGCGCCCGGACGCCATCAGGCGACGACAACCGAGGCCAGCCACTCCGACCAGTTGATCCGTCAGCTCTATGCCGAGCACGCCGGCCCGTTGCTGATGTTCGTCATGCGCCTCACCGGGGGGGACCGGCAGCGCGCGGAGGACATCGTCCAGGAGACGCTGCTGCGGGCCTGGCGCAACGCGCACCGCCTGGGCACGCAGGGGCAGGGTTCGCTGCGGCCGTGGTTGGTCACGGTGGCCCGTCGCATCGCCATCGACGAGCACCGCAGCCAGGAGGCCCGGCCGCCGGAGACGTACGACCGGGACCTCACCGCGTTCGCCGAGGCGGACAGCACCGACCGGGTGCTGCGCACGATGACGGTGGCGGACGCGCTGCGTACGCTCAGTCAGTCGCACCGGGAGATCCTGATCTCGACGTACTTCCGGGGGCGGACGGTGCCGGAGGCGGCCGAGGAGTTGGGCCTGCCCCTCGGCACTGCCAAGTCGAGGGTCTACTACGCGCTGCGCGCGCTGCGCACGGCTCTGCAGGAGCGGGGGGTGACAGAATGAGCCGGCCGGACCACATGGACGTCGCGGCGTACGCGCTCGGTGTGCTCGACGAGCAGGACACTGAGCGGTTCGAGGAGCATCTCGCCACCTGCTGGGCCTGCGCGGCCGAGCTGGAGACGATGGTGCCGGTGGTGGGGCTGCTCTCCGACATCGACGGCGAGACGATGATGGCGCTGGAGCAGACGGCGACCGACCCGGCCCTGCTGGATCGGACGCTCGGCGCGGTCCGGGCCGACCGGCGGCGTACCCGGTTTCGTCAGATGCTCGCGACGGCCGCCGCGGTGGTGGTCTTCGGCGGCCTGACCGGCTACGGCTTCGTCAGCGTGGCCGGCAACGAGCAGCCGCCCGGGGTGCTCGCCGAGTCGACGCCGAGCGCGCCCAACGATCCGCCGACGAGCGGGCCGACGGCCGCGCCGAGCGGCCCGGGTGTGGGCGGCACCGAGGAGGAGGGCGACCAGGTCGAGGCGACCGACCCGACCACCGGTGTGCAGACCACCATGTTCCTGGTGACCAAGGACTACGGCACCCGGATCAATTTCAGCCTGCGGAAGCTGCCCGGCCCACGGACCTGCCGACTGGTGGTGGTGCGCAAGAACGCCAGCACCGAGGTCATCTCGACCTGGTCGGTGCCGGAGAGCGGCTACGGCACCAACACCCGACCGCAGGGTCTCGAACTGAGCGCCTCGACGTCGGCTCTGGCCGCTGACATCAAGCAGTTGCAGGTGCAGTCGGTGGATGCCAACGGAGTGGCGAGCCCGCTGGTCACCGTACCCATGTAAGCGTTCCCGCCGTATCGGCGCCGGTCATTGTCACAATGACCGGCGCCGATCTGTCGTTGCGGGAAACACTCCTCGCGGGGGCGTACGTATCGCGACCAGAAACGGTTCAATCGGTTTACGTGAAATTGACCACTGTTACTACTTCAACCTTGACAGCCTGCCCGCCGTACCTATGGGTGAACTGTCAAGAATGAGGAGGGCACGTGGCACAGATGAAGCGGACCGTCATCGTCGCGAGCGCGATGGTCGCACTAACGGCCTGCGCTCCCGCGGGTTACGACGGGGCGAACTCGAGCGCGGCCGAGCCGGTCGCCGTCGCCGCGGCCGAGCCCACCGCGACGGTTGAACCTGAGGCCTCGGCATCCGCGGAGGCGCCCGCCGCCGACGCCCCGCCCGCGGACGTCGACCTGACCGAGAAGTTGGTCGGCAAGAGCGTCGCCCGGATGGGCAAGGTGGTCACCGACCAGGACGGCTGGATCCTGTACCGCTTCGACAAGGACACCGCCGACCCGCCGTCGTCGAACTGCGTCGACAAGTGCGCCGAGGTGTGGCCCCCGGCCCTGACCGATGGCAACCCGGAGCTCACCGGCGTCTCCGACGACAAGGTCGGCAGCGTGACCCGGCAGGACGGCACCCGTCAGCTCACCGTCGGCGGCTGGCCGGTCTACCGCTACATCGGCGACAAGAAGCCCGGCCAGTGGAAGGGCCAGGCTGTCGGTGGCACCTGGTTCGTGGTCCAGCCGGACGGCAAGAAGAACCTGAGCTGCCTGCCCAAGGGCACGCCGAAGGCGGTCGCACCGCCGGCGGACAGCGGCACGAGCGACGCCGGCGGCTCGGGCTACTCGTACTGAGCCCGATCGCCCACAGGGGCACGGTGGTCGGTCGTCGCCGGGGAGGGCGCGACCGGCCACCGTCGTGTCCGGGGGGTGGGTCAGGCTCGTTCCCACGGGCTCGGCACCGGGAAGTACGTCTCCAGGAACGGGATGAGCAGCGCCAACTGCCCGTCGAGGTCCTCCTCGACGGAGAACGCGTCGTTCAGGCAGAACACCTGCCGATCCCGACGGGCGAGCAGGTGCGCCAGCCGGGCGGGTGTGTCCGGGTGGGACAGCTCGGCGATGGTGTACCGCAGGTTCCCCGGCGCCGCGCGACAGGTGTGGAACGCGTAGTAGTGGTGCAGCGACGAGGCGACCGAGATGTCGTCCATGCTGCGGAACTGACTCGCCGCGGTCCGCTGGTACTGCTGCGGGAACGCCTGCTCGATCTCCTGGAGCACGCTCCGCCGCAGCGCGTGCGGCATGTGCTTCATCTTCTGGGTCAGCACGGTGCCGAACCGCTCCGCGATCAACGCCCGGTTGTTCTTCCCGGCCGCCGACGACGGGATGTCCCCGGCGGTGGGTGGGCCCGGCGGCACCAGCGCCGGCGAGGGGAAGAACCGGGAGATGCCGTTGGCCAGGAAGAAGTCCTGGGGCAGCACCTCGGTGCCGAGGAAGACGTCGTCGTTGAAGTACAGGAAGTGCTCGGAGAGCCCGTCGATGTGGTGCAGTTGACTCTCGATGGCGTGCGAGTTGTACGTCGGCAGCACCGACGGGTCGGCGAAGATCTCCCGATGGCTGACCACCCGCAGCCCGGCGGCGGACGGGTCCAGCCAGGCCGGCACCTGGTCGTCGGTCACCACGTAGACATTGCGTACCCAGGGCGCGAACAGGTGCAGCGACCGGAGTGAGTAGCGCAGTTCGTCGCGGCTGAGGAAGCGGGCCGCGTTCGCCGCCTCCGCGTGGTACGGCACCCCGGCCACCTCGGCCCGTCGGCGTAGCCAGGCCGGGTCGGTGCCGTCTACCCAGGTGTAGACCACGTCGACCGGGAACGGCACGTCGTCGGGGCGCGGCGCGGCGAACTCCGGACGGGTCCAGGCGGTCGCGGGCGCGGCGGCGGGCGCCAGGCCGGTGAACCGCGACTCCGGTACGAGGACCAGCGGCGTCGTCACCGTCACCTGTTCGGCGACGGCGTTGGGTCGCGGCGCGACGAGCGTGTCACCCTCCCGGGTCCAGAACTCGACATCGCATCCGTACGCCTGCCCCAGCACCAGCCGCCGCTGGGGGTCCGTCCAGTACCAGGTCAGCCGCAACACCGGGGCGTCCGCCAGGCGGTCCCAGGTCTTCGGTTCGAACCCGGCGGCCGGCTGCCCGGTGCCGTCCGGCAGGCAGACGTAGCCGGGGACCCGACCACAGGCGGCGGCCAGTGCGCCGTACGCCCGGGCGCGGTGCGCGGCGTCGACGGCGACCACCGACGAGCGGTGGGTTTCGCCGCGTACCCGGAAGTGGGGTACGCCGGCCTCGTCGAGCGCCGCCGTCACCGCTGTGAGATTGTCCAGCCGCGCCAGCAGGGGTGTGACAGTCGCCCCGATCCGGGCCACCCTTGGTCCCCGGTCGGCGGTGACGACCACGCGGTCCGCGCCGGCCAGCAACTCCGGCTGGCGGCGGGCCAACCGTTCGCCCCGGCGCTCGGAGAGGTGACCGTCCCGCGCGGCCCGGGCGACCCACTGCTTCAGCTGGTGCCGGGCCCGGGGGCTCACCTTCGTCGCGATGGCACGGCGGGTCTGCGGGCTCAGCACCCGGCGGTACACCTCCACGAACCCGGTGGGTTCGGCCAGCGCGCGGGGTGGCTCCCCCGGCGGGGGCGTCAGGCCGGTCACCGCTGCGGGCCCGGCAGCGCCGCGATGGCGGCGGCCACCCGCTTGGAGTTGTCGCGGTCCTGCGTGACGAAGAAGTCCGTCGCCCGACGGGTGTACTCCTCCTCACGGACGCACCCGTTCTCCAGGTACCTGATGATCGCGTCCACCGTCTCCGACGCGTTCTCGCAGACCGGGCCGAAACCGTCCTCCCGGTGCTCGAAGTACCCCTTCTTGTAGCCGCCGATCGTCCAGAACTCCTCCGCGTCGAACTGCGCGTAGATCAGCGGGGTGCCGAGGTAGGCGACGTCGCAGGCCGTGGAGGAGTAGTCGGTGATGAACAGGTCGCACTGGCGCAGCGCGTCCTGCACGGTCCGGTTGGTCTGGTCAGCCATCGCGAAGCAGTCGTCGGTCGGCACGAGCCCGGCCAGCAGCGAGCGCATCTCGTAGTGCGGCAGGAGTTCGAGGGTGTACCCGTGCTGTCGCAGCGCCTGCCGCAACCGCTCGTCGCCGAACAACTCGGCGAGGAACACCTGGTAGGCGGAGCCCTCGAAGGCGACACGAGGCCGGGCCGCCTTGTTGTAGGACGGGGTGACGAGGTAGGTACGCCAGGTCGGCATGAACAGGATGCGACGTCGGCCCCGGTCCGGAGTCAACGCGTCGAAACGGGGCAGGCCCGTGTTCGCCACCATGTCGCCGTAGTCGAGATCCTTCGCCACGTACTCGGCCTCTCGGTCGGCCGAGGTCACGAAGAGGTCGAAGGAGGCCCGCCCACGGTGTACGCCGGCGCTGACGTCCTTCTCGATGACCCCGTGGTCGAGGAACACCCGGGTGGGGGCGATCCGCCAGTTCAGGTGCTTGAGGAAGGGCGACCGCTCCCAACTCGCCGGCAGCATGTAGGAGTCGATGTCGTACGAGTTGATCAGCTTGGTGGCGTGCAACATCAGGAACTTGTGCCGGAACGACCCGTGGGTGACGACGTTGCCCAACCCCTGCAACCGGTGCCGGTCCGGGCTCTCCTTCGCCAGCAGGTAGTACACGTTGCGCCGACGCTCCACCTGCCGCAGGTGCCGGAACAGGTGCGAGGAGTTGTCCTGCGCGGTGTCGGTGCGCTCGCCGACCAGCCACACGTCGCGCCGGCTCATCAGCGGAGCGGTGAGCGTACGCAGGAGTCGCTGTTTCCAGAACGGGCCCCGGGAGGCCGCGTGCCGCAGGTCCTTACGGAGCATCAGACGTCGCCACCGGCGCTGCCCGGCCACTCCGGCCTTCCGCTGGACCAGCAGCTCCGCGTTCTCCCGTCCGGTGAAGGTGGGCAGGACCCGAATGTTGCCGGCCAGCTTCATGGTGGCGTCGCGCAGGTAGGCCGCCGAGATCAGGCACTGCCGGGAGGCCTGCCCGGTCGCGGTCATGAACACCAGCCGCAGCGAGTGCTGGCCACCGCGGAGCTTGCCGATCGGGAGTTCGGCCGAGAAGCCCGACCACTCCCGGTCGTCGTCCCCGGCCTTGAGGTCCGCCCGCCGGTCGGCGGTGACCGGCACGGTGAGGCTGCTGCCCCGCACCCGCAGACCCATGGCCGTGCTCAGCGGAGCACGCATCGGCAGACCGTTGACCACCAGGTGTCCGGAGACCTTGAGCGTCTCCCCCGACGACGTGAGTCGTGTCTGCTCCAACCGCACCCCGACCGATGTCACCTTGGTCAGCGGGAGCAGCGCCGGCGTCACCGGGTAGTCGAGGTGCAGGTCACCGCCGCAGGCGACGACCCCCCGCAGCCGCTGCCAGGGGCGTGCGAACAACTCGAAGTCGTACAACTTGAACGCCAGGTACGGGACGCGGTGCCGGGTGTCGATCGTCCAGTGGGCGATGAAGGCGGGATCGATGTCCTGGTAGATCCGGGTGCACTTCTCGAAGATCTTCCACAGGTCCGCGTCCTCGAAGAGGGTGTGCGCCCGCATGGCGAAGCCCTGGTAGCTGCGGACGAGCCACCGTTCGAGCACCTCGCGGCGGAACACGTCCAGGTCGGGTCGCAGGTCGGCCAGGGTTTCGCACAGCTCCAGGTGATCCCAGAAGTTCTGCTCCCGGACGAAGAGGTTGTCCATGATGGAGCTGCTGACCGCGCGCTTGCGGTACTGGTAGACGACAGTGTCGACGAGGGCGATGCGCTCGGCCTTGAGCAGCATCGGGATGGCCAGGAAGGCGTCCTCGAAGTGGACGCCCTCGCGGAACCGCAGACCGTGCTGGCGCAGTTGGGCAAGGTCGTACAGCTTGTGGCACGGGCCGGCGTCGAAGATCAGATCCGGCGCGTCGACGACCGTCTCCAGCAGCCGGTCGCCCTTGCCGAACGGCTTCTTCCAGAGGAACGCCGTCGGCTTCGGGAAGGTGTCCATGTCGCCGATGGCGATGCTCGCCTTGTGGGTCACGATCGCCTTGAGCAGCACCTCGATGGCGCGCGGCGGCAACAGGTCGTCGGAGTCGACGAACGCCACGTACGGGGTGTCGGCCAGGTCGAGCGCCAGGTTACGGGCCGCCCCCGGCCCGCTGTTGCGCTGCTGCAGGGCTGTCACGTTCGGGTGCTCCGCGGCGAACTGCTTGGCCAGCAGGTCGGAGCCGTCGGTGCTGCCGTCGTCGACGAGGATGACGTGGCAGGTGCTGAAGACGGTCTGCGCCTCGATCGACTCGAGTGTCTCGGGCAGGTAGTCCGCGACGTTGTAGACCGGAACGATGATCGTGACCTGCGGGGCGGGGTCTACCACTCTGGACTCCACTGGAGAGGGTGCGGAAAACGCGGGCGGAACATCGGCACGCCGGGCGGGAACGGGCTCACTCGTCGCGCCCGAGCAGGACGGCCTTGAAGTCGGTGACCGTGTTGAGCATGTTGTTCGGCATGGTGGGCGCGTCGATCGGGGCGCCGCGACGGGCATCCAGCACCGGGCGGTACGAGCGCCGCCACAGCTCACCGGCTCCCACGCTCCGCCGCTCCGCCACCACGTCGTCAGGTAGCTCGAACGGGGCGGGGAAGGGCAGGTAGCGCGGCAGGAAGTCGGCCAGCATCCTCTCCTGCTCGGCGAACGACCGAGGGTCGGAGTCGGTGTCGTTGAGGCAGAAGACGTCGCGGTGCCGGCGGGCCAGCAGCTCGGCCAGCCGGGCGGGGGTCGAGGGGTGACCCAGGTCGGCGTACTCGTACTCGATGTCGCCGGGGACGGCCTGCGCGGTCAGGAACGCCCAGTACTGGTGCAGCGACGACGGGATGGACAGGTCGCCGTGGTGCCGGAACCGGTGCCGCGCGGTGGCCATCACCTCGTCCGGCAGCATGCCCTCGATCTGCTGCATGATGCTGCGGCGCAGCGCGAACGGGGTGTGCTTCATCTTCTGCGTGATGGTCACGCCGAACTGCCGCTGGATGTGCCGACGGTTGTTCTTCCCGGCGGCCTTCACCGGCGGGTCCTCCGGCTTCGCCTCCCCCAGGCCGAACTGGGCCGGCGACGGGAAGAACTTCGCGATCCCGTTGGCGTGGAAGAAGTGGTTGGGCAACAGCGGACGACCGAGGAACACGTCGTCGTTGAGGTAGAGGAAGTGCTCGGCCAAGCCGTCGATGCGGTGCAGCCGGGACTCGATGGCGTGCGAGTTGTACGACGACCGGCCGCCGAGGTCGGCGAAGAGTTCGGCGTGCGAGATGACCGTGATCATCGGGTGGCTCGGGTCGAGCCAGCTCGGCAGTTGACTGTCGGTGATCAGGAAGATCCGCCGCAGCCAGGGCGCGAAGCCGTGCAGCGACCGCAACGAATACCGCAGCTCGTCGCGGTTGTGGTAGCGCGAGGAGTTCGCGGCTACCGCGTGCAACGGGCCGTCGGGGGCGCCGAGCGCCAGTGACTTCCGCTTCAGCCACTGCGGGTCGGAGCCGTCGACCCAGGTGTAGACGGCGTCGATCGGGAAGCCGACCCGGTCCGGCGCTCGGACGGCCAGGTCTCGGCGGGTGCCGTAGGTGTGGTCGTCGGCCTCGGGCACGAAGTGGCTCATCAGCGCCGCCGCCACCCGGACCGGCTGGGCCCGGGCGGGCGCCTCGTCGACGACCCCGTTGCGCCGAGGAGCGCGGACCATGTCGCCGTGCCGGCTCCAGAACTCGATCTCACACGCGAACTGGGCACCGAGGACCACGCCGGCGCGGGTATCGGTCACCGGGAAGCAGACCCGGATCACCTCGGTCGGGGCGACGTCCGGTTGGTCGCGACGGGGCTGGACCTGCACCACCCGGACGTCGGCGCCGGCCAGTGCCGGCGCGGAGCGGATGAGGCGTTGCACCGCCGACCGTTGGTCGTCGAGGACCGCGACGGTGCTGCGCAGGTGGTCGTCGTTACGGATGCAGTGGTATTCGATGCCGGCGGCGTGCAGCGCGGTGGTGACGGCGGTGAGGTTGCGATGCCACTGCCCCAACGGCGTCGCCGCGGCGACGACCTCGGCCCGGGTTCGAACGCCGCCGTCGGTCAGGGCCACCCGGGCGCCGAGGGGATGCACTGTGTCGCCGCCGCGCGGCCGGGAGAGCGTCTGCACCAGGCCGATCCGCCGGTGCGCGGGCAGCAGACCCAGCAGCCGCCGCCGTGCCGACGACGGCAGGAGTCGGTAGATCTTCAGCGCGATCATGCGGTCGGCCGTCCGCTCGGTACGGCCGCCTCGTCAGCGGGCACCCGTCAGCCCTGCGGACGGGTAGCGGGCTGGCGTCCCACTCGCGATGATTCGGCAAACACTCGTGCAGCCATCACTGCATGCCCTTCCACAGATCCCCCGTTGACACCGCGTGACGATCTGGCATCGGCCGCACGCCGCCTGGTGGCGGCTGTCGACGGACACCGATCTCCGGGCCGGACCGCGTTCTTCCGTGCGCGGGAAGGGAACTGGCCGCCGCAGGTGGCCCGGGGCAGTGTGTTTACCTGCAGGCCATCAAACAACCACATGATCGATACCTGGCCCACCACCAAAAATGGCATAAGGGCGCTATGCGCCTATTCGCCGAAATAATCCTGGCCATTCGGGTGGTTCAACGACACCGGGACGGTCGGCCGAACGTGCCCTCGCGAAGCTCCTCAATCCCGCGCGGGACCGGTACAGCGGTCGCCAGCCCGTACCGTGACCTGGCAGAGTAGCGGGGTGACCGATACCGGACCCGCCGCGACCAGGGTGCTGCACCCACCTGTCGGCTACCGGCTGGCCGCCTCGGTCCGCGCGCTCACCTTCAGCCCGTACGACCCGTGCGCCCGGGTGGCAGCCGGCACCTTCTGGTGGGCCACCCGCACCCCGGACGGCCCGGCCACGCTCGCGCTGCGACCGGCCGCCGGCGAGTTGCTCGCGGAGGGATACGGGCCCGGTGCCGAGCACGTCCTCGCCCGCGCCGACGCGATCGCGGGGCTGCGCGACGACCTGACCGGCTTCGCCGAGCTGGCCGCGACGCACCCGCTGGTCGCCCAGCTGGCCCGGGAGCACCGGGGGCTCCGGATGCCCGCCACCGGGCAGATCTTCCCCCGGCTGCTGCGCGCGGTCTTCGAGCAGAAGGTCACCGGCAAGGAGGCCTACCGGGCGTATTCGGCGACGGTGCGGCACTTCCGGGACCCGGCTCCGGGCCCGCTACAGCCGCTGCTCCTGCCGCCCGAGGCCGCCGCGGTGGCCGCCACCCCGTACTGGGTGTTCCACAGGTTCGGGGTGGAGCAGCGTCGGGCCGACACGCTCCGTCGCGCCGCGGCGCTCGCCGACCGCCTGGAGCGCAGCACCGACGCCACCGACGCCACCCGCCGGTTGACCGCGATCCCCGGCATCGGGCCGTGGACGGCCGCCGAGGTGGTCCGGATCGCGTACGGGGACCCGGACGCGGTGAGCGTCGGCGACTACCACATCCCGAACACGGTGGCCTGGGCGCTCGCCGGCGAACCGCGAGGCGACGACGCCCGGATGGTGGCCCTGCTGGAGCCGTTCCGGGGTCACCGGGGCCGGGTGTGTCTGCTGCTGGAGGCGGCCGGCATCCGGGCACCGAAGTACGGCCCGCGCGCCCCGATCCGCTCGTTCGCCCGGTTCTGAGAACTCTCCGCCGGACGGCCGTCAGCGAGCCGCGCAGAGCCGACGCAGGGTGTGGCCGAGCCACCAGGCGTACGTGTGCTGCACGGCCCGAACCGCCGGGCCTCCCGCTCGGGTGAACCAGCGGTCCGGCAGGCTGAACGCGCGGACCTCGAACCAGACCGCGCCGGCGTCGTCGCGGCCGACCTCGAACGCCTCCTCGCCGCGCTCCGGGTGGCCCGGCAGGGTGCCGTAGCCGAAACCGGCGAGCGTGGGCGAGTCAGCACTCCAAACCACCTGGCACGGCCCCCAGACGCGGGCCGGACCGACACCGAGGCCGGCGGTCACCAGCACGCCGTCGGCGGCCCGCGCGGCATCGGTGCGCATCCGGACGCCGGCGGCGCGGTGCAGCCGCCAACTCAGCACCGCGTCGGCGGCGGTCTCGAAGCAGCCCCCGGGCAACGGATACCGGTGGCGCAGGTGGTGGTACCCGCCGGGCAACGGCCCGTGCCGGGTCGACCCCACCTCCGGGTACGTCAGCTCGGGCACCGTTCCCCCTCGACCTCGACCGGACACCGGCCAGGGTACGGCCGGTGCGGTCGGGTCGCCCGTCGATGGCGGCGGCGGCTGTGGTGTGCTGCCCGGATGAACGCCGAGGCGAGCATCGTCCCGGCCGGTGTCGTGGACGCCGGCGAGATCCTCACCGTGCAGCGCGCCGCGTACCTGAGCGAGGCGCAGCACTACGCCGACCCGTTCCTGCCTCCGCTGACCGAGACGCTGGACGAGGTCACGGCGGTGCTGGCCGGACCGAGCATCGTGCTCGCCGCCCGGTTGGGGGCCCGGCTGGTCGGCTCGGTGCGGGCCCACCTGGTCGGGGACACCGCGCACGTCGGCCGGCTGTCGGTCGCCCCGGACCAGCAGGGGCGGGGCCTCGGAGCGCAGTTGCTCACCGCCGTCGAGCGGGCCTGCGCCGGCCGGGCGGCCCGGTTCACCCTGTTCACCGGCGCGGACAGCGCGCGCAACCTGCGGCTGTACCAGCGGCACGGCTACCGGATCGTGGCGCACCGCCCCGACCCGAACGGCATCTCGTTGGCCGTGCTGGAGAAGCCTGCCGTCAGCCCCGCTCGCAGCGACGCCTGAGGCCGTCGGCCTCCATCCGCACGTAGCGGCGGAACAGCTCCCCGTACAGCCAGCCGATCAGGCCGGCCAGCGGACCGGACTGGTTGATGACGAGCTCGACGCGGGTACGCCCGTCGGGCTGCGGCAGCAGCCGGTGCTCTCCCGTGGTCCGCACCCCCGGCGCGTCGGAGACCCAGGTGAACTCGCGCCGTTCGGTCAGCTCGGTGACCCGCCAGACCGCCGGCCGCAGCTTCGGCTGGGTCAGGCGTGCGGTCGCGCCGACGGCAAGCGGCCCCGGCTCTCCCCGCTCGGCCCGGGTGACCGAGTCCGTCCACTCCGGCCAGCGCGGCACGTCGACCAGCACCGCCCACACCCGTTCGGCATCCGCGGCGATCTCGGTATCGGCCTCGAACCGCATGGTGTCCCCTCCCCCGTGGTGGCTCCGGACGGCGCCGCCACGGTTGCAGACGAGGCCGCCGGGAGCATTGTGACACCGGCGTCCGATCCCGTCCGTCCCTCCTGAGTGGAGGTTGACCAGGCCTGGCAGCCGGTAGCTCCCGGCCGCACACCGCCCGCCACGCGGATCAGGCGGCCTCGCGCAGGTCGGCCAGAGTGAGCGGGGTACGCCGACGCAGCAACTCCTCCAGCTCCGGCACCGAACCGACCTCGCCGAGCACGTTCCGGCCGCCGCCGAACCGCTCGGGGTAGCGGCGGGTCAGCCGGAAGCGGTAGCGGCCCCGGATCAGCTCGACGCTCACCCGCCACCGCCCGCAGCAGTCGCAGACCCACTCGGACACCTCGTGAAAGTAGCTCTGACCTGGGGTTATTCGATTCGCCCGGTCGGGACGAGCGACGCGTGGGCGGACACGCCGCCCCGGCACTCACGGTGATCTGCCTCACGACTGTCGGCACCGTCTGATTGACTGGTCGGCGTGGACCTGCCGATCAACCCGCCGGTCGAGCCGATGCTGGCCAAGAGCGTTCCCAAGCTGCCCACCACCCCCGGGGTGACCTACGAGCCCAAATGGGACGGGTTCCGGTGCATCGTGTTCCGCGACGGCGACGAGGTCGAGTTGGCCAGCCGGGGCGGCAAGTCGATGACCCGCTACTTCCCCGAGGTTGTCGAGCAGGCCCGCCGGCAGCTGCCGGAGCGGTGCGCTGTCGACGGGGAGCTGATCGTGATTCGGCGCGACGGGCCGAGCGGCCAGCCCCGGCTGGATTTCGAGCTGCTGGCCCAGCGCGTCCACCCGGCCGCGTCCCGGGTGAAGATGCTGGCCGAGACCACCCCGGCCGACTTCGTCGCGTTCGACCTGCTGGCGATCGGTGACGAGGCGCTGCTCGACCAGCCCTACCCGCGCCGCCGGGAGCGGCTGGTCGAGGCGCTGGCCGGGGTGCGCCCGCCGGTGCACGTCACCCAGGTCACCACCGATCCGGACACCGCGCGCCGCTGGTTCGACGTCTTCGAGGGCGCCGGGCTGGACGGTTTGATCGTCAAGCCGGCCGACCTGCCGTACGAGCCGGGCAAGCGACTGATGTTCAAGGTCAAGCACGCCCGCACCGCGGACGCGGTGGTGGCCGGCTTCCGCTGGCACAAGTCCGGCCCGGTGGTGGGTTCGCTGCTGCTCGGCCTGTACGACGACGCCGGGGTCCTGCACCACGTGGGCGTCAGCGCGTCGTTCAGCATGGCCCGCCGTGCCGAGTTGCTCGACGAGCTGGCGCCCTATCGGGACATCGGGGGCGAGCACCCGTGGGTGCACGGCGACCACGAGCGTGGCCAACGCATTCCGGGTGGGGTGAGCCGGTGGACCGGCACGAAGAACCTGGAGTGGGAGCCGGTGCGCCCGGAGCTGGTGGTCGAGGTGGGCTACGACGCGATGGAGGGCGAACGGTTCCGGCACACCGCCCAGTTCGTTCGTTGGCGTCCGGACCGCGACCCCCGCTCCTGCCGTTACGACCAGCTCGACCGGCCGATCCGCTTCGACGTGGACCAGGTGCTGCGCGGCGACCCGACGGCCACCGTGGACCGAGCCGCCACCGGCTCGGCGTAGCCTGGCCGTCGACCCGATCCCGGAGGACCACGTGACCCGCACCGCCGACCAGCCTCGGATGGCGACCAGCCGCCGGGTCCGTCGCACTCTGGCCGCCTTCGGCGTCGCCGCGCTGCTCACCGCCGGCTGCACGCTGCCGGCGTTCGCGCCGCGCACCGAAGTGGAGGGCGCGGCCGCCCCGACCGGCAGCGCACCGACCTGGCGGCCCTGCCCGGAGGTGCCCGACGAGTTGGTCGGGCGAAGCGCACCGAACATGCGCTACGAGTGCACCCGGATCGCTGTGCCCCGCGACTGGGGCACCGGCGGCGGGCCGAGCGCCGGCCCGGGCGCCGGGCAGACCTTCGAGATCGCCCTGCTGCGCGCCCGGTCGACGAAGCAGCGCGACCGGGTGGGCTCACTGGTGGTCAACCCGGGCGGGCCGGGTGGCTCCGGCGTCGACACCGCCGTCTACCTCTCCTTCGGCCCCCAGTTCGGCGGTCTGCCCGCCTCAATCACCGAGCGCTTCGACATCGTCGGCTTCGACCCGCGCGGGGTCTCCCGGTCCAGCCCGGTGAAGTGCATCTCCGACGCCGACCTGGACGCCAGCTTCGGCTTCGACCCGGACCCGGCGAGTCAGTCGGCATTCGACGGTTTCGTCGGCCTGAGCCAGCGGATCGGGCGCGGCTGCGGCGATCGTTACGGCGACCAGTTGCCGCTGTACGGCACCGAGCAGGCCGCCCGCGACATGGACGCGGTCCGCGCCGCCGTGGGCGACGACAAGCTCACCTACCTGGGCTACTCCTACGGCACCCTGCTCGGTGCCACGTACGCCCAGCTCTACCCGCAGCGGGTGCGGGCGCTGGTGCTCGACGGGGCGGTCGACCCGCAGCAGCGGCTGGTCGAGGGCTCGGAGAGCCAGGCCCGTGGCTTCGAACGGGCCTTCACCAACTTCACCCGCTGGTGTGCGGCGAACGCCGGCCGCTGTCCGATCGCTCCGGACGCACGCGCCGCGGTCACCTCGGCCATCGACAAGGCCAAGGTCTCCCCGGTACGCGGCGCCGACGGGCGGGAGGCCACCGCCGGCTGGGTGTTCTACGCGGTCATCTCCTCGCTCTACACCGAATCCGGCTGGCAGGAGCTGGCCCAGGCGATCGACAAGCTGGCCGAGGGCGACCCGAAGGACGTGTTCCGGCTCGCCGACGCGTACGCCGGCCGGGAGGACGACGGGCACTACTCGAACCTGTTCGACGCCAACCTGGCCATCAACTGCGCCGACGAGACGGAGAAGCCGAGCCGGGCGCAGATCCGGCAGTTGCAGTCCGAGTGGCGCGGAAAATACCCGCTGTTCGGGCCGGCGTTGGCGGTCGGCATGTTGAGCTGCGTCGAGTGGCCGGGCGGGCGTGACCCGTACCCGACCGGCAAGGCGAACGGCGCACCGCCGATCGTGGTGGTCGGCACCACCGGCGACCCGGCGACTCCGTACGAGCAGACCCCACGGCTCGCGTCGATGCTGGGCGTCGGTCGGGTGCTGACCTGGGAGGGCGAGGGGCACACCGCGTACCCGCAGACGTCCTGCATCACCAACGCGGTCGACGCCTACCTGCTCGACCTGACGGTCCCTCGGGAGGGCCTGCGCTGCCCGCCCCGCTGACCGGCCGAGTCGGCGGCAGCGCGGGCACCTCGATCCCCTGTCGGGCGGCCAACTCCTCCAGCAGCGCCCGCATCCGGCGCACGTCGGCCTTGAGCTGCTCCTGCTCCTCATGCTCGAAGGCGTCGTCGTCGACGATCAACCGGCTCGCGAAGTGCGCGGTGATCAGCGGGATGACCAGCAGGACCATTGTCGAGATGAGCAGCGCGGCCAGCGTCCGGCCGGCCCAGGTGGTCGGCGAGATGTCGCCGTACCCGACGGTGGAGGCGGTCACCACCGCCCACCAGACGGCGTCGGCCGGGCTGCGCTCCTCGACCTCCCCGTAGATGACCCCGGCGACCACGATCATCAGCAGGTACGAGGTGATCAGCGTGCGGGGCGAGTTGGCGAACCACACCAACGCCCGGTAGATCCAGCGGAACGGCAGCAGCACAAGCTCCATGCCGCCCCATGCTGCCCGTTGCCCGCAACCGGCACCGACCCATTCGCCGGTTTCGCTGTGCCAGGATCACCAGCATGAGCGACGTGATCTACCGGGAGGCGGTCCGGGCTGACCTGCCCGCCGTCATCGCCCTGCTCGCCGACGACGTTCTGGGCAAGGCCCGCGACTTCACCGAGGTCGACGAGGCGTACGAGAGGGCGTTCGCCGCCATCGACGCGGACCCGCGCAACCAGCTGATCGTGGCCGAGCAGGCCGGCGACCTCGTCGGTTGCCTGCAGATCACCTACATCCCCGGCCTGGGTCGGCACGGCAGCGAGCGATCGTTGATCGAGTCGGTCCGGGTCCGCTCCGACCGGCGTGGCCAGGGTCTGGGCCGGGACCTGATGACCTGGGCGGTCGACCAGGCCCGGCAGCGCGGCTGCGCGCTGGTGCAGCTCACCACCGACAAGACCCGCCAGGACGCGCACCGCTTCTATGTGAGCCTCGGCTTCGTGGCCAGCCACGAGGGCATGAAGCTCCCGCTCTGAGCCGGCGTCACGCCCCCACCCGGCGGGGGCAGCGGGGGTCGCCCCGACCGGGTTACGTTCGCTGCCATGAGCAGGCCGACCATGCCCGACGCCGCACCGTCGCGCCCGCCCTGGCGGCAGACTGGATCGGCGCTCCTGGCGGTCGGCGTCCTCCTGCTCGTCGTCGCGTTCTGGCTGCCCGCCTGGCGCAGTGTCTACCTGGACCGGACGGATACCACTGCGGGTTCGAAGGTGCTCGGCTGGGCGCTGCCCGTGCTCGCCTGCGGCAGCATCACCGGGACGTACTGGTATTTCAAGGCCGAGGACCCCTACGTCGAACACGAGTTGATCTCGACCGGGCCGGGCGTCGGTCTTCTCCTCGCGCTGCTGGCCTGTCTGCTGATCCCGCTCGCCGGATCCCTTCCGGACGGCCAGAAACGCACCGACCGGCGCGACCATGACCGGCCTGACCAGACGCAGTAGGGAAACGTCCTTGTCCTACCGCCGTACAAACGCTGTGGAGCTGATGTCGTAGACGAGTCACCGTCCGGCGATTCGTTTACGACATCAGCTCCACAGCGAGCGCGACAGCTCCACAGCGAGCGCGACCACCATCCGTCGCCCGACCACCCGTCGCCCGACCACCCGTCGCCCGACCCTTCGCGATCAGTCGTTCGGCAACGGTCAGCCGTCGACCAGGCGGCCGTCGCGCAGGACCAGCACCCGGTCGGCGAGGTCGATCAGGGCCGGGTCGTGCGTGGCCACCAGGGCGGTCATGCCGCGGGCGTGCACCACCGCGCGCAGCAGGTCCATGATGGACCGGCCGGTCTCCGAGTCGAGCTGGCCGGTGGGCTCGTCGGCGATGAGCAGGTCCGGCTCGTTGGCCAACGCCCGGGCCACCGCGACCCGTTGCTGCTGGCCGCCGGAGAGCTCGTACGGGCGCTGCGCGGCGTGCCCGCCCAGGCCGACCAGTTCCAGCAGCACAGCGACGCGCTCTTCCCGCTCCGCGGCCGGCACCTGGGCCAGCCGCAACGGCACTCCCACGTTCTCGGCGGCGGAGAGGATCGGCACCAGCCCGAAGGTCTGGAACACGAACCCGACAGTGCCCCGGCGCAGCCGCAGCAGCTCCGCCTCCCCGGCGGAGGTCACCTCGTGCCCGGCCACCACCACCTGACCGCTGTCCGGCCGGTCCAGCCCGCCGATCAGGTTCAGCAACGTGGTCTTGCCGGCTCCGGACCGACCTCGGATGGCGACCAACTCACCCCGGTTGGCGGTGAACGAGACGTCCCGCACCGCGTGCACGGCGTGCTCACCCCGGCCGAAGGTCCGGCTGACCCCACTGACCCGGACCACCTCGTCGGGGTGCGCACCGCCGAACCCGGCCGCGCCGGTCACCACCATGTTCTGCCGGCTCATGCCCGCGCCCCCCGCTCGTCCGAGGCCCGGTTGCCGGGCCGTACCTGCACATGGTCCGGCTCCAGGTCGAGCCGGACCCGCTCCTTCAGCGAGAGCGCGTCGACGAACGCCGCCGGCAGCTGCATCCGACCGTTCCGGTCCAGCACCGCGTACTCCTCGCTGACCAGCTCGGTGTTGCCGTCCGCGTCGATCCGCGCGGTCCGGCGTACCTCGGAGGCGGTCCGGCCGTCGCGGATCGCGACGGTCCGGCGGACCTGCGTGGCCACGGCGTGGTCGTGGGTGACGACCACGATGGTCACGCCCAGTTCCGCGTTGATGGTGCGCAGCGCCGCGAAGACATCCGCGCCGGTCGCCTCGTCCAGCTCACCGGTCGGCTCGTCGGCGAAGAGCACCTCCGGGTCGTTGGCCACCGCCACCGCCACCGCTACCCGCTGCTGCTCGCCGCCGCTGAGCTGCCCCGGCCGCCGATCGGCGCAGTAGCCCACGCCGACCAGGTCGAGCAGTTCCCGGGCCCGCTCCCGGCGGGCCTTGCGGCTGCGCTTGCCGGCCAACTGCATCGGCAGCTCGACGTTCTCCAGCGCGCTGAGGTACGGAAGCAGGTTGCGGCCGGTCTGCTGCCAGACGAACCCGACCAGTTGCCGCCGGTAGCTCAGCCGTCGCTTCGCGGACAGCGAGAGCAGGTCGTAGTCGGCCACCCGGGCGATACCGGCGGTCGGCGTGTCCAGGCCGGAGAGGATGTTGAGCAGGGTCGACTTGCCCGAACCGGACGCACCGACGATCGCCACCAGCTCGCCCCGGTCGATGACCAGGTCGAGCCCCTGCAGGGCGACCACCTCCACCCCCTCGGTCTTGAAGATGCGCACCAGGCCGTCGCAGACGATGTGCCCGCGTAGGCGGTCCTGCCCGCCGGCCCGCTCGGCGGCGCGTTGCGCTGCCCGCTGTTGCAGGGCGGCCAGGTCAGGCACCAGTGGAGTCTGGGCGGTAGCGGTCATCTCAGCTCTCCTCTCCGAGCCGAAGCACCTCTCCGAGGCGCAACCGGCGGTTGTTCAGGGCCTCGACGGCGACCGCGAAGCCGAGGGCGACCGCCCCGAGCGCGAGCACCGCGGCGACCAGGCTGGGCTCGAAAGCCACCCGGACGGGCACACCACTGGTGAACGCGGACAGGCCGAGCACCGGGTTGAGCAGCAGGGGCAGCACCGCGCCGACCAGCGCGCCGGTCAGCACCGACACCGCGACCAGCGGGGTCAACTCGACAAGCAACAGCCCTCGCCACTGCCGGCGGGACAGGCCGAGGGTGCGCAGCCGGGACAGCACCTGGCCCCGGGCGCGCGCGCCGGCCAGCACGGTGAACGCGATGGCCAGCAGCCCGAGCAGGGTGCCGCCGGCGGCGCCGGCCACGAATCCGAAGGCCAGCACCCCGTTGGCCCCGCCCTCGCCGAGATCCCGGCGGACGTCCGCACGGGTGTCGACGGTGACCCCGATCGGACGTTCCCGACCGGTCACCGTGCCGTCCCGCTGGTAGCGCTCCTGCCCCTGGTCGCCGGCGACGCGCAGCGCCTCGGCGTCCAGCGGGTCCCCGGCGATCAGCAGGCTGGTCGGCACGGGTGTGGTGTTCCGCGTCGGCAGGGCCTGCCAGGGCAGGATCACGAACCGGCTGGCGTTCGCCGCCAGCAGTGGGAACCCGTCAGCGGTGCCGGCCACCCGGAACTCGTACCGCTGGCCCTGCACCGAGATGAAGGCGGAGTCGTCCAGCCCGGCCTTCGCCAGATCGGCAGCGACCGCCGGTGAGACGATCGCCGGCAGCGGCCCCGGGCCGGGCCCGGCGGTGCGCAGCGCGGCCGGAACCGGCAGGTCCACCTGCGAGTCGCGGGCCACCGTGTCCAACCCCGAGCCGTCGATCAACAGCACGTCCGTCTGCTCGATGGAGGCGTCGGTGCCGAGCTCGTCGGACGCCAGCCGCTCGTCGTCCTCGTACAGCACCCGCGTGACGGCCTGGACCCCCGGCAGACGGCCCACCTCGTCGAGGGTGTCGGGTGCGAAGCGCTCCCCGCGGATCACCGCGTCGGCGGGCACGATCTGCGCGGCGGCCCGTTCCCGGCTCGCGTCGACACCGGCGGCCACGACCGCGCAGAACGCCGCGGTGCCGATCGCCAGCACCACCACGACCAGCGGGGCGGCGACCGCCGCGCGGCCGGCGCGGGCCGTGCCGAGGAAGGCCACGCTCCCCCGGGTCCGCGCGGCCAGCCGGCTGACGAGCAACAACGGCCAGGGGTACGCCCGCAGCGCCAGCACCGCCGCCGCGACCGCGAGCAGCACGGGCACCGACACGAGCAGTGGGTCCACCTCGCCGAGGGTCAGACCACGCCGGCGCAGCAGCACCGCGGCGAGCCCGGCCAGGAGCAGCAGGGAGACCTCGACGGTGATCCGACGGGCCGACGGACGTACCCGGATCAGGTCCCGGCGCGCCGCCCCTCCGGCCGGTACGGCCAGCGTCGCCAACGGCAGTGCCAGCGTGACGAGCACGGTCACCGCGATGACGTACGGCGTGGTCGGATCCGGGGCACCGGGGAACAGCGTGCCCAGCCACCAACCCAGCACGGCGGCGACCGGCACCACGAGCACCGACTCGGCGAGGCTGCGCCGGGCGCCGGCGGTGGCCCCGCCCCCACGGGCGCGCAGCAGCGCGAACTCCGAGCGACGCCGTCTGGTGGCGAGACTGGCCGCCAGCACGATGAGCCCCGCCAGGGTGGCCAGGACGCCGGCCGCGATCACCGCGAGCAGGGTCCGGACAGCGTCGATCTGGGCGGCGAACGCGCGCAACGGAACGTCGACGCCCTGGGTCAGGGTGATCCCCGCCGGCTGGTTGCGCTCCATCACCTGAAGGCCGTCGATCAGCTGGTCCAGCTCGCGTGCGTCGATCCGGTCGACGCCCAGTCGGTACCGCCAGCTGGACTGGATCGGCCAGCCCGCGGCGGCCCGCTTGTTGAGGGGCGACTGCGCGACCACGCCGACGATGACGAACGGCTCGCCGTCGCCGCGCGGTTCGATGATCCGCAGCAGCTGTGGGAGCCCGTCCCAGATACCGTTCGCGCGGTCGACGGGGCGGAACAGCCCGGTCACCGCCAGCGGGGCGCCGTCGACGAGTCTGCCCTTGTCATCGGTGTTGCCGATGCGCAGTTGGCTGCCGGCGCGCAGGTTGAGCTTGCGGGCCACGTCGACGTCGAGCGCCACCTCGATCGGCCGGTCGGGAACGTAGGTCTCGCTCGGCCACGTCCCCTCGACGAGGGTGCTCGCGCCCTGGATGTCGGGCATCGCCCGAAGGCCCATGTCGACAAGCAGGTTGCGGGCCTTCAGGTCCGGCCCGACCACGCGGGTTGCCGTGGTCTCGACGCTGTACCACCGCTCGGTCACCGCCGAACGCACCTTCGGCGGCATCTCGGCGGCCAGGGCGTCGAACCGTTCGGCAGCGTCGCCCATCGCCGTCCGCCGCGCCGTCGCGGCCCCCGGGCTGGTGGTGTACGAGAGGTCCCGGCGGGCGGCCGGCTCGCTGTTGAGTTGCGCCCGCAGCCCCTGTTCGGCGAGCCGGTTGACCAGTCGGGGCACTCCGCTGATCAGCAGCGTGACCACCAGGGTCAGCACCGCCAGCAGCAGGAACTGCCCCCCGTACGCCCGGACCCGCCGGACGGCTGCCCCGACGCTCATCGTTCTCCCCCGATTCGCAGCTGCACCGCCGCCACCCGCTGACGGATGCCGGTGGCGATGAACGCGCTGAAGGCGAGCGCCGCCAACAGCAGACCGACAGCGGTCAGGCCGATCGGCACCCAGGGCAGCACGAATGCCGCCGGGGGTGTCGGCCGGCCGGCGGCCGGGGTGAGGATGACCAGTGGGGCCATCGTCGCGCCGACCGCGGTGCCGAGTATCAGCCCGACGCCCACGCCGATGCCGGCGAGGAACGTCTGTTCGGCCAGCAGCGCCCGGGCCATCAGCCGGGGCGTGGCGCCGAGTGTGTGCAGGACCGCGAACTCACCGAGCCGACGCCGGGCGGTGGCCCACACGTCCACCATCAGTCCGACGAGGGCCAGCAGCACCGCGCCGAGCGCGGCGGCGAGCATTCCCGTACGCGAGCCGCGCCAGTACGGGTCGTCGGCGGCCGCCTCGATCGCCGCCTCCCGGTTGAGCACTGTGACGCCCGGGAGCGCGCTGGCCGCCTGGGCCGCGGCGTCAGCGTCGCCGGCGGCGACCCACCATTCCGGTACGGGGCGCACGGCGCCGCTGCTCCGGATCATCGCGTCGACCGCGGCCGGCAGGTCCAGCAGGACGCCTTCCCCGGTGGTGGCCGGCACGGCGGCCAGCTCCCCGACCAGGTGCACCGGCAGCGTCGCCCCGGAGAGGGTCAGGTCGACGGTGTCGCCGACGCGCAGGCTCAGCGCGTTGACGACCCCGGGGGTCATCAGCACCGGTACGGGCCTGTTGTCTCCGCCCGGCACGACGGCGAAACGGGTGGGCGGCTGGTACGCGAACTGCCCGCCGGGAATCACCTCGACCGAGCGGTCCGCGGCGAACCCGGTGCCGGTGGTCCGCAGCGGCGTGGGCTCCCGCCCGGGGACCGTCATCGTCCAGTCGCCGCCCAGTTCGGCCGGTCGGTTCGTGCCGTCGGCGTTGACCACCGTCAGCCCGTCCACCTGGAGCCGGTAGGAGTTGCCGGCGGCCAACCCGCCGTCGGCCTCGAAGCCGGCCAGCCGCAGCCGCGCCCCGCCCAGGTCGGGCAGTCGCACGGTGAACGGGGTGGCGCGCCCGTCGCCGTCGGCGTCAGCCGCCGGCAGCCGCAGGGCGAGCCCGTCGGGGGTGGTGACCAGCAGCGTCACCGCGACCTTCAGCGACCGGGCGGCGTTGCTCACCGGGGTACGGATCGTGCCGGTGACAGCACGCGCCCCGGCGGGCAGTTCGACGCCGGCGGGCGCGCCCCGCGCGCCGACCATCCTCCGGTACTGCTGCGACGCCGATCCGTCGCCGAGGCGGTCGGCGAGCCGAACGACGCCCGGGGCACTGGCCGGGTCAACACCGATCACGGTCGCCGGCACGTTCTCCCGCCCGACCCGGATCTCGTCCCGCCACGCCGGCAGCACGCGGTCCACGCTCGGCAGCGCGGCGAGCTCACCGGCCCGGGTGGGTGGGGCGCCTCCGTCCCGTTCGGTCACCCGCAGGTCGGCGCCGACCGTGTGTCCGGCCTGCTCGACCTGGGACCGCTCCCCGGTGCTGATCAGGGACCAGGCCAGGGTGCTGCCGCCGACGGCGAGGGCGAGCAGCAGGACCGGGCCGGCGTGCGGGCGCCGCCCGGCCTGCCACATGCCGAACATGGTGGCGGTCCAGGGACGTCTGTCGACGAACCGCTCCGCGAACCGGGTGAGCGGCGGGAGCACCCGCAGCGCCAGCACGGCACCGGCCAGCACGCCGAGCGTCGGGGCGGCGACCAGCAGCGGGTCGAGCCCGAGCTGGCCGCCCGAGCCGGCCAGTGGGGAGGCGTACCGGCGTAGCTGCACCCAGGCGAGCACGGCCAGCGCCACGAGCACCAGGTCGACGCTGGCGCGTTGGACGCTCGCGGCCCGGTTCGGCCGGGATCGGGCCGCCATGTCGGCGACGTACGTCCCGGCGCCGCGCAGGGTCGGTAGGACCATGGCGACGAGGCAGCCGGCTGCGGTGGCCGCTGCCGCCGCCCAGACCAGTGTGGTGTTGCCGCCGGCGGTGGAGAGGTCACCCGACCCGCCGGGTCGGACGTACCGCAGCGCCTCGCCGGCGATCAGCGGACCGAGCACGGCGGCCGGGGCGACCACCAGGGTCGCCTCCCGGGCGGCCAGGCCGGCCAACTGCCGACGGGCGGCGCCACGGGCGCGCAGGAGCGCGGTCTGTGGGCGGCGGTCCTCGTGCAGCAGCGCGGCGACCAGCACCAACGCGTATCCACCGAGCACCAGGATGAGCAGCAGCGGGGTTGCCAGCGACGAGCGACCCACCAGGTCGGCGCGGGCGATCCGGTCCAGCAGTTGCGGCATCTTGGTCATCGTCTGCCCGGAGCTGCCCAGTTGGGCGGCCTCGGGCGCGGCCGTGACCGCCTCGGTGAGGGCTTTCCGAACGGCGGGCAGGTCGGCGGTGTCGACGCCACCGAGGTCCGGTTGGGCCAGCCAGGTCGCCGACACCGAGCCCGGGAAGGTGGCCGCGAAGTCGGCCGGGTCGAGCGTGAACGGCCCGTACGAGGTGCCGGAGCCGACGCTGCCCGCGCCCACCCCGGGTGCCAGCAGCCAGTACGTGTCCGCCGGGTCGCGGGGCCGCCAGGTGCCGGCGAGCACCAGCTCCCCCCGTCGTTCGGTGGCCCGGTCGCGTACCGGGACGCGTTCGCCGACGGTCAGGCCCAGGGCGCCGGCGACCCGCTCGGGCAGGCTCACCTGAACGGGGTTCGCCCCGGGGCGGGGCCACGCGCCGCTGGTCAGCTCCGCGTGGTCGGTGAGGTCGTCGAGGGTGGCCAGGCTCGCGAAGACCGGTTCGTCGGCCGTACGCGGGATCTGCCCGAGGTCGCCGGTCAGCTCCCGGCCGGTGCCGTAACGGGCGGCGGTGACACTGACCGGGACGCCGCCGAGGCCGGTGGCGAACTCGGCTCGGACCGCCTTGTCACGGCTTGTGAACTCGGCCGCGTCCCGCCCACCCGAGCCGCTGACCAGAAGGCCGCGCTCCTCGGCGGGCGAGGCGGCGATCAGAGCCCGCTGCCCGGCGTCCACCGCCCGACGGTTGTAGTCGGACAGCCCCGTGACCAACGCGACGGCGACGAGGGCAGCGATCACCGCCGCGACCAGCAACCCTCGCGCCTCGCGGGCCCGCCTCCACACCAGCTTCATCCGACGCCTCCCCTGGCCCCGGCGGGCCGACGACCATCAAGACAGGCCACCCACCGGGAAAGGTTCGCGCCCGTTACATGATCGTTATTGGGAGAGGGGTCAGCTCAGGCCGGCCCGCGCGGCTGAGCGGTTAACTGCCGCCCCGAAGGTTGCGGATGCCGAACGCCACCGCGCCGATCACGAGTACGACGCCCAGGAGCTGGAGGCCCGGCGAGTCGTCGGCCTCCCCGTGCACGATGCCGGCGACGCCGAGCGCGACCACGAGAACGGCGGCGACGGTCAGGATGTACTTCATGAGGTCTCCTCCTCGACCCACTCCAGCAGGTCTCCGGGCTGGCAGTCGAGCACTCGGCACATCGCTTCGAGGGTGCTGAAGCGGACCGCCTTGGCGCGGCCGTTCTTCAGCACCGCCACGTTGGCAGGTGTGAGCCCGACGCGCTCGGCGAACTCACCGACGCTCATCTTGCGCTTGGCCAACTCCACGTCGATACGGACGATGATGGGCATCAGATCACCGCTTCCATGTCGGTGCGCAGCGTGGTGGCCTGCCGCAACAGCGCCCGCATCACCACCATGAGGAGCCCCAGCACGCTGACGCCCACCGTCAGCAGGAACAGCAGCAGCGGCAGACCCGGGTCGTCCGCGTTGAACCCGACGTAGAGGAAGACACCCACGAGCACCAGCCACGCGGCGGCGATGGCCCACACGATCGCGTCCACCCACTTCAGGGACGCTTCGGTGAAGATGCGGTCACTCTTGACCAGGCTGAGCAACTGCCACGTCGCGACGATGACGACCTGGACGCACAGCACCCAGAACACCGCCACCACCGTGGCCGGCCACCGCAGGTGGGCGTCCTGCGGCGATTCCGCTGCCATGTGGGCGAACTGCCCGGGCAGGGAGAAGGTCTGAAACAGGACCAGGACCCCGAACAGCACCACGAGGAAAACTCTGAGAGCGGCAACCGCTCGATGCTCCGTAACCATGCATCGAGTTTCGCTCGCTACCTATCGAAAGTCAATCGGTTGCCCGAACGTCGGCTTCCGCTCACGACAGCGTCGGACCGGACGACGGCCTCGCCTTCTGGGGGTAGATCGTCTCGTGCCGGGCCAGCATGGCGACAAACTCGCCGATCTTGCGTTCGCGCGTCTCGGCGCGCTTGACGGCGTTGAGGCGATGGATGAGGGCGAACCGGTTGGCCTTGGTGAGGACGTCGAGCATCGCCTGGGCGGCCGGCTCGGCGGCGATGGCGGCGAGCAGGTCGGCCGGCACCTCGGCCTCGGACGGCGGGGCGTAGGCCGCCGCCCACCGCCCGTCCGCCTTCGCCGCGTCCACCGCCGCGCGGCCCGACGGTTGCATCCGCCCCCGCTCCTCCAGCCGGGCGACGTTCGCGACGTTGCGTTGAGACCAGGAGCTGCGCAATCGGCGCGGGGTGAACCGGATCCAGGAGGACTCCTCATCCCGTTTGCGGGCCTGCCCGTCGATCCAGCCGAAACACAGCGCCTCGTCGACCGCCTGCTGCCAGGTCAACGTCGTGACCGTGCCGCCCTTCCTGGTCAGGGCGAGCCAGACGCCGGGCGACGCGGCGTGGTGGGCCGACAACCAGGCACGCAACGCGTCGGCGTCCGCGACGACCAACTCATCCAGCTCAGCGCTCGTCATGCCGGCAGGCTAACCGCCGGGTCAGACACCCGCGTTCCGGCTCGGGTCGTTGATCTGCCGCCGAAAGACGAGGTACGCGCTCAGGTTCACGAACAGCATCACCAGCCCGATCGTCGCGGCCAGAAGTCCCACGTCGAGGCTCGGGAGGGCCACGAAGGTCAGCGCGGCGAGCACGATGGCGAAGATGTTGAGGAACGTGAACGCCAGCACCAGTTCGTTGAGCAGGCGGGAACGGCGATCCTGGAGGCGGCCGACCAACTGTTGGTGCAACGTACGGACGAAGTCGAGCCGCTCGTCCAGCGTGGTGAGGACGAGCCGGAACTTCCACTGCTGCTCCAGCGCGTTCCAGACCGTGCCGCCGGCCGCGTCGAGGTGAGCCTCCACCGACGAGTATCCGAGCCGGAACAGGCGGATGCGGTGATAACCGGTAAGGATGCGTTTGGCCTGCTCTTCGAGAGCGCTCATCGACACGTCCGCGCGCCCCGGGTCGATCTGGGACAGCTCCGCCGACAGCACCGCGTCGTAGCGCAGCGCCGCAGCCCAGCAGACGTGATGTACCCCGGTCAGCCGCGACAACAGAAGGGCCGGGCGGGACCCGAAGTCACTGACCACCGCCGTGGTGTGCGAGCCGACCCGCAGCACGCCGTCCCGGGCCCCGTCGGGCGTGCAGTCCACGCCGTCCGGGGTCAACTCTTCAGCGATGGCACGCCGCCGCGCCGGATCGCAGTCCGGGTCAACGCGGACGGCGAAGGTGGTGTTGGCCCAGAGGACGAACACCTCGTCCGCACCGACCGGCGCCGGCAGGACAGCGCGCAGGAGCCGGGTCACCGCGGGCACCATCCGCTGCACCGGCGGGGCAACCTCGGCGACCACGTCGTCGGTGCCGCTGACGATGCCGTCCGGGAGTTGGTAGGTGATGCACAGGAGACCACAGTCGACGTTCCAGAGGCTGACCCGGGCGGAGACGACCTGCCAGGCGCCAGAAGCCGTGGTGGGCACCAGCGTCGCCTCGATCTCCTCTCCGGCGGTCCGCAGGATCTCCGGGCCACCGCTGATCTCCGTGGTGGGCCGCGGCATGCTGCCCAGCAGCTCGTCGAGCAGACGCTGACCGTAGGGCTGCAACGCGAGGTCGGCGAGGCCGTCGGTGACCGTCCAGCGCGGCAGCAGCGCATCAGGCTGGGAGTTGGTCTCGGCTGACAGCTGACACGGGAAGTAGGCGACCACACGGATCGACGTGACGTCCTTCAGCATCAGCGACCTCTCCCCCGACCGACCCCCGCAGGGTATCGACAACGTCAACTGGCTCGGTCGACGCCGATGCGCACACCCGGCGCGGCGGCTTGGCACCGAGTGCGTGCGCGAGATCTGCGGCCGATAGCGACGGCAGTTGCGCAGCTCACATCGACGTGGTTCCTCTTGCCGCCGCGATCCGGCGGAACGGTGAGCCAACGGTGACGAGCCCTCCGCCAGTTGGCTACGTTCGGCGGTGGTAGTGGTTGCGGCGCGGGATCTGCTCGGGATCGAGCCAGGCCGGCGGAACGAACTCCGGGCGCCCGTCGTGGCCCAGCCGGACCGCCCACTCGGCTTGGTGGACGTGCCGGTGGTGGTGACCGCAGAGCAGCACCGCGTTGTCGAGGCTGGTCGTGCCACCGTCGGCCCAGTGCCGGATGTGGTGGGCGGCGCACCAGCGGGGTGGCCGGTCACAGCCCGGGAAGGCACAGCCGCCGTCGCGCAGCACAAGGGCCCGACGCAGCGGCCCAGTGACGAGACGGCGTTGTCGGCCCACGTCGAGGACCTGACCGGCGCCACCCAGCACGGCGGGCAGGATGGCGGCGTCGCAGGCGAGCCGGCGCACCGTGTCGGGGGTGAGTCGCAGGCCGATGTCGAGGGTGCCCGCGCCCAACTGCCGGGTCAGTCCGTCGTAGTCGGCAGTGACCACGAGCTGCGCGGGGTCGCCGCCGCTCTCGGGCAGCTCACCGGTGCGCACGGCGAGCCGGCACACGTCCGCGAGGGCATCGTGGCGACGCTGCCCGGCGCAGCGGGTGTCGTCGGGCCCGCAGGGTGCGCTGAGCGGGTCGATGACGGCACGCAACAGTGCCGCGGCTTCCGCGTCGAGGGTGCCGCTGAGCCGGAGCCGCCCACCGGCCTGCTCGGAGATGGTGACGTGCCGATCGCGAGCCGCCCGGGCGGCCTCGGCATCGAGGGCTGCCGCAGCGGCGGCGTCGGCGTGCTCGGGGGCGACGTGGTCGAGGATCCGGGTGCCCATTCGCCGCAGCAGGGCGGGGTCGAACTGCTCCGCCCACTCCATCAGCACGCCGACGGCCTTGTCGGCCACCTCGGCGCCCGCCGTTGTCGACACCGTGGCGGCCGTGTCGGCGATGACCCGGGCCTGTTCGGTGCTGACCAGCCCAGCCGCCAGGGCCTCCCGCACGGCGGGTGGTGCGGCATCGACCGAGGCGGCGAGATCGACCAACCGACGGGCGGCCGAGATATCGAGTCGCAGACGGTGGCGCAACCACACCGCCGTCGAGGCGGCGCCCTGCGCGACCGGCGTGCCCCGACCATCCAACTCCCGTACGACCGCCAACTGCACGGCGGACAGCCGCTGCTGAAGCCGGTGCGTGGCGTCGAGCGCTGCGATCAGCTCATGCTCGGAGAGAGCCCAGACGGTGGTGTCGGCGCAGGTCGCCACCCCACTGTCCGCCTGCGCCAACGCTTCGATCACCACTAGATTTTAGGACAGGTGTACGACAGTTTTCCGTGTCAGTATTCGGCGAGCAGGCCAGGGGTGCGGCCTCCACCGGCTCAGCCGCTCACGATGTGGACGGTACCGTTCACCTCGCCCGTGACATCGACGGATCGCGTGCCCTGACTGTTCGGCTGTCACGGCGGGTGCCGATCCGGACATGGAGTAGACGTGAGCTCCGGGACTGAGCACGAGGAACGCTTCCGACGCGTCTACGCGGTCAACTTCGAGCCACTGCTGGCGTACGCGATGCGGCGCGTCGAGCAGCCAGAGGACGCGGCCGACATAGTCGCCGAGACCTTCCTGGTGGCGTGGCGGCGCAGCCGCGAGATGCCGCCGGAGGCCGAGGTCCGGTTGTGGCTGCACGGCGTGGCCCGCCGGGTGCTGGCCAATCACCACCGTGGCGGGGCCCGCCGGGGGCGGCTGGGTGACCGTCTGCGGCAACGCTTCCGGGCGGCCCTTGCCGTCGACCCAGGCAGCGAGGTGCCCGAACGGCTCACCGTCCGGGCCGCGCTGGCCCGGCTCAACGAGGTGGACCGGGAGGTGCTGATGCTGACCTTCTGGGAGGGGCTGGAGCCACGCGAGATCGCCGTGGTTCTCCAGCTGAACCCGGCCGCCGTCCGGACGCGGCTGTCCCGCGCCCGAGCCCGGTTACGGGACCTCGTCGGTGACGGCCTCGGCCCACCCGGACATGTACTCGACGTCATGGCCGTACGCACCCCTGAGGAGGGCAGATGACCGACGAACAGCTCGACCGGAGGATCCGCGACGCCGACCCGTACCGACCCGATGTCATCGCCAGCCTCGACGGGGTCGCACAGGACCTCCTGGAGGAGATCATGTCCACGCCGATCCTCGAATCCGTCACCGAGCCCCCGGGCCGGCGGCACCGACCGCGCCGCCGTCTGATGGGCGGACTCGCCACCGCAGGTGTCGCCGCCGCCGTACTCGCCGTCGCCATCGGCATCTCGGTGGTGAAGACCGACCAGCCCGGGGGCCACGAGGCGTTCCCGAAAACGTCTTCGACCGCCGAGACCCCGGGAACGACCTCCTATTCGGCGATGGTGCTCAAGGCCGCCGAGGAGAACCCGCGGCTGCTGGTCGACCAGCCCGGCTGGAAGGCGACCAGCGCGGACGGGTTCGCCAAGCGGGAGGGCAGCATCACCTACAGCAACGGTGCGCAAAGCATCAGAATGAGCTGGTACGAGGCCAGCGAGTACGACGGGCGCTACAAGGATCGGCTCCAGGTCAGCGAGCCGGAGTCGGTGCAGGTCGACAGCTGGCCCGGTGACCTGTTCCGATACAACGCGCGCGAGTTCGAAGTCATTCTCCAGCCTCGCGACGGGTCCATGGTCGAGGTGCGCACCGCGAGCGCCTACACGCGCGCCGACTTCGACCGGGTGCTCGCCAGCGTGGTCCGCGTCGACGCCCGTACGTGGCTGGCCGCACTTCCGGCGGAGATCGTCACGCCGGGGCGGGTGAACGAGCGGACGGCCGCGGTGCTCGCCGACGTGCCGCTCCCCCCGGGCTTCGACCCCGCCACGCTGAACGTCGAAGGCGTCAACGACGCCGACCAGTTCGGCATCCAGGTGCTCGGCCCGGTCGGCTGCGCGTGGATCACCGAATGGACGCGCGCGAAGAAGAGTGGCGACGACGCGGCTCTCCGGCGGGCGGCTGACGCGTTGCGCAGCAGTCACACGTGGAAGGCGCTCCAGCAGATCGACAAGGGCGGCTACTGGGCGGAGGGCTTCTGGGAGATCGCCGACACGGTGGCCGCCGGCAGGCCGATCCATCCCAAGATGTTCAACCCCTGCAATCCGCAGGGGTAGCAGACCATCGGGTTACCCGGGGACGGCCCCGGGCAGCCCGGCAGCCGGCGCGCTCAGGCGCTCTCCTCCTCGGGAGGGCGCTTGGCGCGGCTGGGCTGCACCCGCTTGGGCTCGCCGGGCATCTTCGGGTGGTCCGGCGGGTACGGCAGGTCGCCCTGGCCGGCGGCGGCGTCGCGGTCGGCCCACTCCAGCAGCGGCGTGATGTCCCACGGTGCGTCGTCGATGCCGGCGTGCGGATCACCACGCTCGGCGAGCCGGGCCGGCACGGTGCGCAGGTCGAAGTCGTCCGGGTCGACGTCGGGCAGCTCGTCCCAGGTGACCGGGGTCGAGACGGTGGCCCGCGCGTTGGCCCGCAGCGAGTACGCGCAGGCGATTGTCCGGTCGCGCGCCATCTGGTTGAAGTCGACGAAGACCCGGGTGCCGCGCTCCTCCTTCCACCAGGCGGTGGTGACCAGGTCGGGGTTGCGGCGCTCCACCTCGCGGGCCAGCGCGATGGTGGCCCGGCGCACCTCGGTGAACGTCCAGCGGGGTTGGATGCGCAGGTAGACGTGCACGCCCCGGCCGCCGGAGGTCTTCGGCCAGCCCGTCGCGCCCAGCTCGTCGAGGAGCGCGCGGACCTCGCCCGCCGCCCGCGCCGCGTCGGCGAAGTCGGTGCCGGGCTGCGGGTCCAGGTCGATGCGCAGCTCGTCGGGGCGGTCGACGTCGGCGGCCCGCACGGGCCACGGGTGGAAGACGATGGTGCCCATCTGCGCTGCCCAGGCAACGTGCGCCAGATCGGCCGGGCAGAGCTCCGCCGCGTTCCGGCCGCTCGGGAAGGTGATCTGGGCGGTCGTCACCCAGGGCGGCACCCCGCGGGTGGGCACCCGCTTCTGGAAGAACGCCTCACCCTCGACGCCCTCGGGGAAGCGCTGCAGGGTGGTCGGCCTGTCCCGCAGGGCGCGCATGATCCCGTCGCCGACCGCGAGGTAGTAGTGGAAGACGTCCGCCTTGGTGAACCCCCGCTGCGGGAAGATCACCCGGTCCGGACTGCTCAGCCGTACGCTGTGCCCGGCCACCTCGACCTCGGTGACCGCTGCCTTGGTGCCCGCCATCTCGCGACCATATGCCACGGCCCCGACGTTCGACGTACCGTTGACGGGTGAGTCTTGACGACAACGAGCTGCCCCGTACCGACGACGAGTGGCGGGTCCGACTGACCCCCGAGGAGTTCCACGTCCTGCGGGAGGCCGGCACCGAACGCCCGTGGACTGGCGAGTACGTGGACACGAAGACCCAGGGGGTCTACCACTGCCGCGCCTGCGGGCTGGAGCTGTTCTCCAGCGACACCAAGTTCGACTCGCACTGCGGCTGGCCGAGCTTCGACGACGCCATCCCGGGCCGGGTCAAGGAAATCGAGGACCGCACCCTCGGCATGGCCCGTACGGAGATCCGCTGCGCCCGCTGCGACAGTCACCTCGGGCACGTCTTCCACGGCGAGGGCTTCACCCCGAAGGACACCCGGCACTGCGTCAACTCGGTCTCCATCAAGCTGGAACCCCGCTGACCCGGGTAAACGCGTAACAGCGCTCAGGGCGTACCCCTGAGCAGCTCGACCTCGGCGGTCCGGGACTGCTCGATCCGGCGGGCCAGGTCGCGGACCCGCTCGTTGCGGCCGACGTCGACGTGGGATCGGGCCAGGTCGGCGGCCGATCGCTGGTGGTCGGCGAGCACCTCGCGCAACACCCGGTCGACGTCCGCGTCCGGCGCGGTCCGCATCCGGTCGAGCGCGGCGTCGTCGCCGTGCCCGTCGTGGTGGTGCGCGACCGCGCTGGCGCCCGGCCCGGCCGTGGGCAACCAGCCGCGCATGGCGGCCAACTCATCGGCCTCGGTCGCCTCGATGGCGGCGGCCAGGGTGGCCAACGCCTCGTCGCGCAGCCGGTCCCGGGCCAACCGGACGATCTGCAGGGTGCGTTCGCTGTGCCCGACCATGGTGCTCAGGAACACCACGTCGATTCCGGTCATCGCGTCCGCCTCGACCGCGGACCCGGGACCCGTGGACCCGGGACCCGCGGACCCGGCCGCCGCCGAGCCGGCCGGGGACGCGGGGGCCGGCTGCGGCAGGGCCGACGGGCTCGACGTCTGTGGTCCGGCGCAGGCTCCGGTGAGCAGCAGAGCGGCAACGAGGGACGCCAGAGGGGTACGGCGGGGCATGCCGGTTGCTCCGTTCACGCGAGGGCGGCGACACGGGTGCGGCCAGGGGGCCGCACCCGTGCGGTCAGACCTGGAGCCAGAGGGCCGGTACGTTCGGCGGCTCCCAGCCCGGGATCGCGGTGTGCGCCTGCCGGCAGCGGTACGTCGCTCCGCCGTAGGTGACCTGGTCGCCGACCTGGTATGCCCGGCCCGTCGCCCAGGTGCCGCCCTGCGCCGGCGGGTTCGTCGGCGTGGGGGTCGGGGTGGGCCGTGGGGTCGGGGTGGGTGAGGGGGTGGGGGTCGGGTTCGACCCGCCGCCGCCGATCTGCACGTCGATGCAGGAGTAGAAGGCGTTCGCCGTGTCGGAGATGTTCCACACCGCGAGGATCTTCTGCCGGCCGGAGAAGCCGCCGAGGTTGACGTTGTGCGAGACGGTGGCGCCCGGCTGCTGGCCGTTGCCGTTGACCACGCCGACCCGGGTGTTGCCGATCCAGTACTCCCAGTTGCTGGTGGCGTGCCGGGCGGTGTTGACCCAGGTGAAGGTCAGCGAGCTGCCCACCGAGGTGGCCGGCCAGCCCCGGCTGTCGTCGTTGAGGACGGCGAACTGGGCGATTCCGGCATTGCAACTGCGCAGGCCCTTGGGCCCTTCGACGCTCTGCGGCTCGTACTTGATCTGCCCGCAGTCGGGCACCCGGCCCTGCGCGCAGAGCGCCTGCCGGCTCGGTGGGGCGGAGACGTAGCCGTGCGCCTGCGCGGGGGCGGCGACGGTGAGGGTGGCGGCGACAGCGCCCGCCGCCACCAGCGGGACAGTGATTCTTCGACGCATCGGGGCAGCTCCTTCTCCAGGTGTGGTGAGGTGCCCTCAACGTAATTTAAACATTGTTAACAGTAAAGACTCTCATCGATAAATCCATCGATGGTGGCAGTTTTCTTCTCAGAGTCGGAGCAGGCTGCCCCGGTCGTCGACCTGGTCGGCCGACTCGTCGTCCAACCAGACGCCGCCGGTGCCGAGGTAACGGAACCGGTACTCCCCCGGCGGCAGCTTCACGGTCACCGTCCTGGTGCCGTCGCGGCGGGCCACCAGCTCGTGCCGACCCGGCTGCCAGCCGTTGAACGAGCCGACGACGCTCACCGGGCCGGGCGGGACATCGCGGGGCAGACAGAAGGTGACCCGGGTCTGATTGCCGAAGAGTCTGTTGCGCTTGATCACGGTGATCCTCCGGGGGTTGCGGCGGTTCACCAGGCACAACGGGCAACACGCCGACGCCGACACGCCGCCGACCTGCACAGGCGTCGACGTTCCGCCCCACGCCGGGGGCGACCTGGGGGATTCTGTAGGCACTTGTCCACTTAATGGAGGTTTTCGGTGGCAACCTGCGAGGTCTGCGGCAACGACTACTGGATGGCGTTCGAGGTGCACACCGTCAGCGGCGACGTGCACACCTTCGACTCGTTCGAGTGCGCGATCCAGCGCATGGCACCGATCTGCGAGCACTGCCAGGTCAAGATCGTCGGGCACGGCGTCGAGGTCAACGGCCGTTTCTTCTGCTGCGCGCACTGCGCCCGCGCCGTCGAGGGCGCGGTGGGCGCCGAGATCCGCGACGCCGTCGGCGCCCGCCCGGCCTGACCGCGCCGGCCGACCGGACCACCAGACTGGGGTACGGTCGTCGCCATGCGGCCTTTCCTGGGCGTCCTGCCCCCGCCGCGCTCCTGAGCGGAGCGCCGCGCCACCAGCCGACCGGGTGACCTGACCCCGCTCGGCCACCCTGTCGTACGCGCTCCGTCGACGTCGTCCCCGTCAACGGCTCACCCTTCGGAGCGCCCCCGTGTCCACTACCCGTACCGCGCTGCCGGCCGCCTCGGCCGCCCGCCACGCCGCCCGCAGCGGCCTGATCCAGATCACCGTCACCGGCGTGCTGTGGGGCACCACCGGCGTGGCGGTGCAACTCCTGCGCGAGGGCACCGGGCTCAGCCCGGTGAGCATCGGCTTCCACCGTCTCGCGATCGCCGCGCTCGTGCTGCTGGCGTGCACCGCCGGCCGGCTACCCGCGATGATCGCCACTCTGCGCGCCGCACCCGTGCCGCTGCTGCTCACCGGCGTCGGGCTCGGCCTCTACCAGGCGCTCTACTTCGCCGCCGTGGCCTGGGCCGGCGTCAGCGTGGCCACCATCGTCAGCCTGGGCCTGGCCCCGGTGCTCGCCGCGGCCTGGGAGTCGGCGCACGCCCGCCGGCTCCCCGGCCCGCTGCGGCTCGGCACGCTTGTCGCGGCGGTGGCCGGCCTCGTCCTGATCACCACAGCCACCGAGCACCCCGGCGCGGCGGCGCCCGCCCCGCTGCTCGGCCTGCTCGCGGCGGCCGGCTCCGGCCTCGGGTACGCGGTGACCACCCTGATCAGCCGCCAGGTGTCGCAACGCACCGCGCCGATGACGCTGACCACCATCTCCACCGTGGTCGGCGCGCTGACCCTGGCGCCGTTCGCCCTGGTCGCCGGGGTCGGCGTGCCGGTACGCCTGGACACCGTGGCGCTGCTGCTGCACCTCGGCGTGGTCACCACGGCGGTGGCGTACGCGTTGTTCTACGCCGGGCTGCGCACCACCTCGGGCAGCGTGGCTGCCGTGCTGACCCTGCTCGAACCGCTCACCGCCGCGGCACTGGCGGTGGCGCTGCTGCACGAACCGCTCCCCCTGCCGGTGATCATCGGTGGCGTCCTGCTGCTCACCGCCGTGGCCGCCACCTACCTCGCACCCGACCGGGCGGACACCACGTGAATCCGCCCGACCTACCATCGGTGGATGCACCAGCAGACCACCGAGATCCGGACGGCCTCCTTCGCCGACCTGAACGCCCGCACCTTCCACGACCTGCTCAAGCTGCGCATCGACGTGTTCGTGGTGGAGCAGAACTGCCCGTACCCGGAACTCGACGGGCGGGACGTCGAGCCGGGCACCCGGCACCTCTGGCTCACCGACGGCGGCGCTCCGCTGGCGTACCTGCGGATTCTGGCCGACCCGGACGGCGCCGCCCGGATCGGTCGGGTCGTGGTGGCCCCGGCGGCGCGCGGCGGCGGACACGCCGGCCGGCTGATGACCGCCGCGCTGGAGGTGGTGGGCAACCGGGCCAGCGTGCTGGACGCCCAGTCGCACCTGGTCGGGTTCTACACCCGACACGGCTTCGCGGTCAGCGGCCCCGAGTACATCGAGGACGGCATCCCGCACACGCCGATGCGACGCGATGCCATTGACGTCTGACGATCAGGCTGGCATGGTGCCGGGTAGAGCCATCGCGGGAGCCAGCGATTAGGCACGGGAGTGGGCAACTCCCGGCGATCCGGGTGTCGACGTCCGACCTCATCCCCCCGGGGGCTCCATGTCCACTTCCACCCGATCACCACGCGTGCTCTGGTTGTTCGCCATCGTGGCGACCACCACGCTCCTGTTGACGACCGCTCTGACCACCCTGCTGACCAGGCCCGCCTCGGCGCATGGTTCGGTCGTCGACCCCGCCTCCCGCAACTACGGCTGCTGGCAGCGCTGGGGCGGCGACTTCCAGAACCCCCGGATGGCCACCGAGGACCCGATGTGCTGGCAGGCCTGGCAGGCCGACCCGTCGGCCATGTGGAACTGGAACGGCCTGTTCCGGGAGGGCGTGGGGGGCAACCACCAGGCCGCCGTCCCCGACGGCCAACTCTGCAGCGGCGGACGCACCCAGAGCCCCCGGTACAACGCGCTGGACACCATCGGCGCCTGGAAGACCACAGCGGTGTCGAACAACTTCCGGCTCCGCTTCTTCGACCAGGCCAGTCACGGCGCCGACTACATCCGGGTGTACGTGACCAAGCAGGGCTTCAACGCGGCCACCCAACCGCTCGGCTGGGGCAACCTAGAGTTGGCGGGCCAGATCGGCAACACCCCTGCCTCGCAGTGGAACCAGGACACCGGCGGTGTCTCGATCCAGATCCCGGTCAACGCGTCGGGACGCACCGGACGGCACATCGTCTACACCGTCTGGCAGGCCAGCCACCTGGACCAGTCGTACTACCTGTGCAGCGACGTCGACTTCGGCGGCGGGTCGACCACCCCGCCCACCACGCCCCCGCCGACGACCCCGCCGCCCACCACGCCCCCGCCGACCACGCCCCCGCCGACCACGCCCCCGCCGACCACCCCGCCGCCGGCCGGGGCCTGCACGGCGACCTACCAGGTCACCGGTCAGTGGTCCGGTGGCTTCCAGGCCGACGTGAAGGTGACCGCCGGCGGTTCACCGACCCGAGGCTGGTCGGTGAGCTGGAACTACGGCAACGGCCAGCAGGTCACCTCGTCGTGGAACGCGACGGTCAGCACCAACGGCACGCTGGTCACCGCACGTAACGCGAACCACAACGGCAGCCTTGCCGCCGGAGCGAGCACCACGTTCGGTTTCCTCGGCTCGTGGAACGGCAGCAACCCGGTTCCGCTGGTCTCCTGTACGACGACCAGTTGATCCCCGTCCGGCGCCGCACCCGGGCGGGGGTGCGGCGCCGGCCGGTGGGCGTCAGACCAGGCAGTTGACGATCTCGGCCACCGAGCGGCGGCGGCCCGTGTAGAACGGAACCTCCTCGCGGACGTGCCGGCGGGCGCCGGAGGCGCGCAGGTCCCGCATCAGGTCGACGATCCGGTGCAGTTCGTCGGCCTCGAAGGCGAGCATCCACTCGTAGTCGCCGAGCGCGAACGAGGCGACCGTGTTGGCCCGCACGTCCGGGTAGCCGCGGGCCATCTTCCCGTGCTCGGCCAGCATCTCGCGCCGCTCGGCGTCGGGCAGCAGGTACCACTCGTAGGAGCGGACGAACGGGTACACACAGATGTAGGGGCGGGCCTCCTCACCGGCCAGGAACGCCGGGATGTGGCTCTTGTTGAACTCCGCCGGCCGGTGCAGCGCCATCTGCGACCACACCGGGGTGAGCGCCCGGCCCAGCGTCGTACGGCGGAACCGCAGGTACGCGTCCTGGAGCGCGTCGCTGGACGCAGAGTGCCACCAGATCATCACGTCCGCGTCGGCGCGCAGCCCGGAGACGTCGTACACGCCCCGGACCACGACGTCCTTGCCGGCCAGCTCGTCGAAGAGGGACACGACCTCGCCGGTGACGTTGTCCCGCAACGACGGCAGCGGGGCACTGGCCCGGAACACCGACCACATGGTGTAGCGGATGCTGTCGTTCAGCTCCCGCAACCGGGCCGCGTTGGTCTGCTCGGTCATCTCGCCGATCCTCCCAGTGCTGTGATGATCTCCTCGGCCGCCGTCTCGCCGGAGCGGACGCAGACCGGGATGCCGACACCGTCGTAGCCGGCGCCGGCGAGGACGAGGGTGGGGTGCGCGGCCCGCAACGCCGTCCGCGCGGCGGCGAGCCGGTCGGCGTGCCCCGGCGCGTACTGCGGCAGCGCCCCACCCCACCGCTGCACGTGCCCGTCGACCGGGGCGGGCAGCGGGATGCCGAGCACCGCCGACAGCTCCCGGTGCACGGTGGCCGCCAGATCCGCGTCCGGGCGTTGCAGGTGCGCCTCCTCGCCGTACCGGCCCACCGAGGCGCGCACCAGGGCCAACCCGTCCGGCCGGCGCAGGTGCCCCCACTTGGTGGTGAAGAAGGTGGCCGCCTTGATCAGCAGGCCCTCGGTGCTCGGCACCAGGAAGCCGGACAGCTCGGGCAGTCGCGGCTGCGGCAACACCATGGTGACAAGCGCGACGCTCGCGTAGTCCAGCGCGCCGACGCCCGCAGCCACCGCCGGGGCGGGGCCGGCGAGCAGCCGCGCCGCCGGTCGCGCCGGCACCGCCAGCACCACGGCGTCCACGTCCACCAACTCAGGGTCACGGGTCGGGCCGACGGTGAGCCGCCAACCCGTGGCGGTCGGGGTCAACTCACGCACGGCGGCGTCCCGCCGTACCGTCGCGCCGCTGGCCGTCACCGCCGCCTCGACCAGGGTGCTCAGCCCACCGGCCAGGGTGCCGAAGACCGGTGCGCCGGGCGCACGCGGCGCGGCGGCCTGCGCGGCCCGGACCGCGCCGACCAGGGTGTGCTCCACCCGGGCCGCGCGGGCAAGCGCCGGCATCGTGGTGACCAGGGAGAGATCGTCGGCGCGGCCCGCGTACACGCCGCCCAGCATCGGGTCGACAAGCCGCTCGACCACCTCGTCCCCGAAGCGGGACCGGACCAGCGCACCCACCGAGACGTCCGCGTCCGGCCCGACCAGCGGCCGGCCACCGTCGGTGTCGGCGTCCGCGGCCGGGCGGGCGACAGTGGTCACCCGATCCAGATCCCCGGGTACGCCCACCAGGGTGCCGCCCGGAATGGGGCGCAGCCCCCCGTCGACGACCAGCGCGGCCTGCCCCACCGTGGGGTGCACGATCTTCTCGGCCAGCCCGAGCCGGCGGGCCAACGCCACCGCCGCGCTCTCGGCGCCGGTCGGGTCGCGCATCAGGAACGACTCCGCGCCGAACTCCACCGGCTGACCAGCCAGCTCCCCGGTACGCAGCTTCCCGCCCAGCGCGCCGGACTGCTCGTACACCGTGATCTCGGTGCCGGCCGGTGCGCGGTCGCGCAGGCGGACCGCGGCGGCCAGCCCGGCGATCCCGCCGCCGACCACCGCCACCCGCCAGGGCTGCCGCATCGCCTTCTCAGCCCTGGTCGGCCCGGCGGCTGGAGAGCTCGTGCACCAGCGCGACCACCCGGGTCAGCACCTCCGGGTCGATCTCCGGCAGCACGCCGTGGCCGAGGTTGAACACGTGCCCGGGGGCGGCCCGGCCCTGCTCCAGGATGCGGCGCACCTCGGCCTCCACGACCGGCCACGGCGCGAGCAGCACTGACGGGTCCAGGTTGCCCTGCACCGCCTTGTCCGGGCCGATCCGGTGAGTGGCAACGTCCAGCGGGGTACGCCAGTCGACGCCGACCACGTCCGCGCCGGCCTCGCCCATCGCGCCGAGCAGCTCGGCGGTGCCCACCCCGAAGTGGATCCGGGGCACCCCTGCGTGCGCCAGACCGCCCAGCACGGCTGTCGAGTGCGGCAGCACGAAACGGCGGTAGTCGGCCTCGGAGAGCGCACCGGCCCACGAGTCGAACAGCTGCACGGCGGACACGCCGGCCTCGATCTGCACCCGCAGGAAGGCCAGCGTCACCTCGGCCAGCCGGGCGCAGAGCGCGTGCCACAGCTCGGGATCGCCGTACATCAGGGCCTTGGTCTTCGCGTGGGTACGCGACGGCCCGCCCTCGACCAGGTAGCTGGCGAGCGTGAACGGCGCACCGGCGAAACCGATGAGCGGGGTGTCACCCAGCTCGACCACCAACTGCCGGACGGCCTCGTCCACGTACGAGACGTCGTCGCGGGTGATCGGGCGGATCCGCTCGATGTCGGCGGCGGTACGGATCGGCTCGGCCACCACCGGGCCGGTGCCCGGCACGATGTCCAGGTCGATCCCGGCCGCGGCGACGGGCACCACGATGTCGCTGAACAGGATGGCCGCGTCAACGCCGTGCCGGCGCACCGGCTGGAGGGTGATCTCGGTGACCAGCTCCGGGCGGCGGCAGGACTCCAGCATCGGCACGCTCGCCCGGATCTCCCGGTACTCCGGGAGCGAGCGGCCCGCCTGGCGCATGAACCAGACCGGGGTGTGCGGAACGGGCCGACATCGGCAGGCCCGAATGAAGGGCGAGTCGGCCGGTCCGCCGGGGCGGGAATCTCCGTCTCGGGCGACAGTGCCCGTGGTGTCCGTGGTCATCGCCGCAATCGTGCCACGCCCGCCACCCCCGACCGGGTGGGGGTGAGAGGAAGGGCACCGTTCCTTACGCCCTGCGTGGAGCAGGGGCCCCTCGGCGAGCGTCGGCGCGCCGTCGAAGCGGGGGGCGGGCGTCGGCATAGGCTGCCGACATGGCCCCCCCGATCGCGCTCCCGGAGACGTTCGCCCGCGCGGTCGCCGGGCTGCGGTCGGCCGCCCCCCGGCCGGAGATCACCCTGGAGGAGGTCGGCGCCCCCCAGCGGCTGGCCCCGTACGCGTTCGCGCTCTCCGCCGCCGTGCTGCGTGACGACGACGAGGTGGCGACCGGCCGGCTGATCCTGCTGCACAACCCGGCCGGGCACGAGGCGTGGCAGGGCACCCTGCGGCTGGTCACCTACGTGACCGCCGAGCTGGAGGTCGACCTGGCCGCCGACCCGCTGCTACCCGGTGTCGGCTGGACGTGGCTGACCGACGCGTTGGACGCCCAGGACGCCGGCCACCGGGCGATCGGCGGGACGGTGACGCAGACCATGTCGACCCGGTTCGGCGATCTTGCCGGGCCACCGACCATCGGTGACATCGAGATTCGCGCCTCCTGGACGCCGATCGACGACGACCTGACCCCACATCTGCTCGGCTGGTGCGCACTGCTCGCCTCCACCGCCGGCCTTCCTCCACCCGGCGTGACCGCGCTCTCCGACCGCCGCCCCGCCGGCGCAGCCTGATGTTCGGCATTCAGAAGGACACTTTGCGGACACCTGATCGACACACGCCGGACCGGCTGCACCCGTCGGATCTCCGCGCGCACTAGGGTTGGCAGGTGACCGACGAACCACCCCTGCGCCGTCGGCCCACCGAAGAACTTCCGGGAAACGCACCCCAGCACCCGCCGTCGGCCCAGCCGCAGCCGGCGGGCGAGGGAGCCGACCCGGCCGACGGTGGGCCCGTTCCGCTGATCGCCCCGCGTGACGGCACCCCCGATCCGGTGGCCGCCCCGGCCGAGCTTGCCGAGGTCGTGGCCCGCTTCGCAGCGGGCACCGGCCCGGTCGCCCTGGACGCCGAGCGGGCCTCCGGCTACCGCTACAGCCAGCGCGCGTACCTGGTGCAATTGCGCCGGGCCGGTGCGGGCACGGCGCTGATCGACCCGCTGCCCCTGCCCGACCTCAGCGCACTGGACGCGGTGATCGGCGAGGCCGAGTGGGTCCTCCACGCGGCCAGCCAGGATCTGCCCTGCCTGGCCGAGGTGGGGTTGCGGCCGCGCCGACTGTTCGACACCGAGCTGGCGGCCCGGCTGGCCGGCTTCGAACGCGTCGGGCTGGCCGCGCTCACCGAGCAACTCCTCGGGTTCACCCTGGAGAAGCACCACTCGGCGGCCGACTGGTCGAGCCGACCGCTGCCCGAGTCGTGGCTGACGTACGCCGCCCTCGACGTGGAGCTGCTCACCGACCTGCGCGACGCGCTCGACGCGGAGTTGACCCGGCAGGGCAAGTCGGCCTGGGCCGCGGAGGAGTTCGCCGCGCTGGTCCGCACCGGGGCACGCCCGCCGCGGGTCCGCGCGGAGCCGTGGCGGCGCACCTCGGGCATCCACCGGCTGCGGGGGGCTCGGGCGCAGGCCCGGGTCCGCTCGATGTGGTACGCCCGGGACCAGATCGCTTCCCGGCGGGACGCCGCTCCCGGTCGGGTGCTGCCCGACTCGGCGATCATCGCCGCGGCCGAGTTGGACCCGAAGGACGAGAAGACCCTGCTGACCCTGCCCGGCTTCGGTGGCCGGTCGGTCCGTCGGCTGGCCCGCACCTGGCTCGCCGCGCTCGACGACGCCCGGCAGCTGCCGGAGGATTCCCTGCCGGTCTCGCCGGCCGTGGAGGGCCCGCCCCCGCCGCACCGGTGGGCCGAACGGGACCCGGTGGCTGCCGGTCGGCTGGCCCGCTGCCGCGAGGTCGTGATCCGCATCGCCGGTGAGCACACCCTCCCGCCGGAGAACCTGATCACGCCGGATTCGGTCCGCCGGTTGGCCTGGACCCCGCCGGAGGAGATCACCGAGGAGTCGGTGGCGGAGACCCTGCGCGGCCTCAACGCCCGCGAGTGGCAGATCGGCCTCCTGACCCCCAACCTCACCGAAGCCCTCGCCCCCCAACCAACCCCCTAACCCACCCCCACCCCTCCCTCCCCCTCCCCTCCCTCCCCCACCCACCCACCCACCCACGAGCCCGGGTGATCATGAGGTTGACGGGTCTCTAGGAGATCCACGGCCCCGCCAACCTCATGATCGTCGGAAGTCGGGCGGGCTTGGGGGTGGGGACGGGGGACGGCGGGGCGGTGTGGGGTGGGCCACAGCGGGGGGTGGGGACGTGGTTGGTTACTGGCGAGTAGCATCCGAGGGAACGTGCCCGTGTCGGCGACCCTTGTTCGGTCCGGCGTGCCGCCTGGCGCGAAGACCGAATCACGGTCGAATAGGAGGCTCAAGTGCCCCGTGAAGTTCGCGACGTCGTCTTCGTCGACGGCGTCCGTACCCCGTTCGGCAAGGCGGGTGGCATGTACGCCAACACCCGCGCCGACGACCTGGTGATCCGCTGCATCCGGGAACTGCTGCGTCGTAACCCGCAGCTGCCCCCGGAGCGGGTCGAGGAGGTCGCCATCGCGGCCACCACCCAGATCGGCGACCAGGGCCTCACCATCGGCCGCACCGCCGCCCTGCTGGCCGGGCTGCCCAAGACCGTTCCCGGTTTCGCCATCGACCGGATGTGCGCGGGAGCGATGACCGCGGTCACCACCGTGGCCAGCGGCATCGCGATGGGCGCGTACGACATCGCCATCGCCGGTGGTGTCGAGCACATGGGCCGCCACCCGATGGGTGAGGGCGTCGACCCCAACCCGCGCATCATCGCCGAGAAGCTGGTCGACCCGTCCGCGCTGGTGATGGGCTCCACCGCGGAGAACCTGCACGACCTGGTCCCGCACATCACCAAGGCACGCACCGACGCGTTCGCGCTCGCCTCGCAGCAGAAGACCGCCAAGGCGTACGCCAACGGCAAGCTCCAGGACGACCTGGTGCCGATGTCGATCCGCGACGCGGAGGGCGGCTGGGGTCTGGCCACTGTGGACGAGGCCCCGCGGGACACCTCGCTGGAGAAGCTGGCCACCCTGAAGACCCCGTTCCGCCCGCACGGCAAGGTCACCGCGGGCAACGCGGCCGGCCTGAACGACGGCGCCACCGCGAGTCTGCTGGCCGACGAGGCTACCGCCCGCGAGCTGGGCCTCCCGGTCGCCATGCGGCTGGTGTCGTTCGGCTTCGTCGGCGTCGAGCCGGAGGTGATGGGCGTCGGTCCGATCCCGTCGACGGAGAAGGCGCTGCGCCTCGCCGGGCTCAGCATCGACGACATCGGCCTGTTCGAGCTGAACGAGGCGTTCGCCGTGCAGGTGCTCGCCTTCCTCGACCACTTCGGCATCGCCGACGACGACGCGCGGGTCAACCCGTGGGGCGGCGCGATCGCCATCGGTCACCCGCTGGCCTCCTCCGGCGTGCGGCTGATGACCCAGCTGGCCCGCCAGTTCGCCGAGCACCCCGAGGTTCGCTACGGCGTCACCGCGATGTGCATCGGCATCGGCATGGGCGGCACTGTCATCTGGGAGAACCCGCACTGGACGGAGGGCAACAAGTGAGCGCGCTCGCCGCACCGAACGAGGTCGTCACCCGGGCGCTGTTGCGTCAGGTGAACGTGCCGGGGCTGGACCGCCCCGCCGCCCTGATCACGCTCGACAACGGCTTCGACCACACCAAGCCGAACACCTTCGGCCCCGGTGGGCTGGCTAGCCTGGACGAGGCGATCACCGCCGCGCTCGCCGCCGACCCGGCGTTCATCGCGGTCACCGGCAAGCCGTACATCTTCTGTGTGGGCGCGGACATCGTGGGCCTTCCGCAGCTCGCCGACCGCGCGCAGGCGCTGGAGATCGGCCGGCTCGGGCACCGGGTCTTCGCCCGGCTCAAGGACAGCAGCGTCCCCACGTTCGCGTTCGTCAACGGCGCGGCGATGGGCGGCGGCCTGGAGCTGGCGCTGCACTGCCACTACCGGACGCTCTCCGGCGGCGCGGCGGCCCTCGCGCTGCCCGAGGTGTCCCTCGGCCTGGTGCCCGGCTGGGGCGGCACCCAGTTGCTGCCGAACCTGATCGGCATTCCCGCCGCGACCCAGGTGATCATTCAGAACCCGCTGATGCAGAACAAGATGCTCAAGCCGAAGCAGGCAGCCGAGCTGGGCATCGCGGACATCCTGTTGGAGCCTGCGGACTTCCTGGAGCGGTCCCTGGAGTGGGCCGCCGACGTGGTCCGGGGTCAGGTCACCGTGACCCGACCCGAGGTCGACAAGGACATGTGGGCGGGCGTGCTCTACTTCGCCCGGGAGACGCTGAACCAGCGGCTGCACGGCGCGGTGCCGGCCGCGTACAAGGCGCTCGACCTGCTGGAGACGGCGAAGGACGGCGACTTCGCCGCCGGCACCGCCGCCGAGGACGAGGCCCTCGCGGACCTGGTCTTCTCCGAGGAGTTGCGCAGCGGCCTGTACGCGTTCGACCTGGTGCAGCGGCGGGCCAAGCGCCCGGCCGGCGCGCCGGACAAGGGCCTGGCCCGCACGATCACCAAGGTCGGCATCGTCGGCGCGGGCCTGATGGCCAGCCAGTTGGCGCTGCTGTTCGCCCGCCGCCTCCAGGTGCCTGTGGTGTTGACCGACCTGGACCAGTCCCGGGTGGACAAGGGCGTCGGCTACGTGCACACCCAGATCGAGAAGGCCGTCGTCAAGGGCCGGATGGACAAGGGCACCGCCGCCAAGCTGTACGGCCTGGTCAGCGGCACTGTCGACAAGAGCGCCTTCGCCGACGCGGACTTCGTCATCGAGGCGGTCTTCGAGGATCTGGGCGTCAAGAAGCAGGTCTGGGCCGAGCTGGAGAAGATCGTCTCTCCGGAGGCGGTGCTCGCGACCAACACCAGCTCGCTGTCGATCACCGAGATGGCCGCCGAGTTGGAGCACCCGGAGCGGGTGGTCGGCTTCCACTTCTTCAACCCGGTGGCGGTGCTGCCGCTGCTGGAGATCGTTCGGGGCGAGCGCACCGACGACGTCACCCTGGCGACCGCGTTCGCCGTGGGTAAGCAGCTCAAGAAGTCCAGCGTGCTGGTCAAGGACGCTCCGGCGTTCGTGGTGAACCGGCTGCTCACCCGCTTCCTGGGCACCGTCTTCGCCGCCGTCGACGCCGGCACCCCGTTGGACGTGGCGAACAGCGCACTGGACCCGCTGGGCCTGCCGATGCGCCCGCTCGCCCTGCTCCAGCTCGTCGGGCCGGCCGTCGCGTACCACGTGGGCGGCACCCTGCACGCCGCGTACCCGGACCGGTTCGGAGTCAGCGAGAACCTCAAGCGGATCGCCGACTCCGGTCGGCCGATCGTGGTCGACGACCAGGTCAACGAGGAGGTCGCAGCGCTGCTCGTCGTGGGTGACCAGCCGTTGACCGCCGAGCAGGTACGCCAGAACGCGCTCGACGCGCTCGCGCAGGAGATCCGGCTCATGCTGGACGAGGGTGTGGTCGCCGAGGCGCAGGACATCGACCTGTGCATGATCCTGGGCGCCGGTTGGCCGTTCCACCTGGGCGGGGTCACGCCGTACCTGGACCGGACCGGCACCTCCGAGCGGGTCACCGGCCGGCGGTTCCTGCCGCTCGGGGCGGCGAGCCTGCCGGCCTGACCGATCACCACACCACCGTCGCGGTGGTCGGACCGTCCCTGGTGGACGGGCCGGCCACCGCGACCGTTTGTGATCAGGCGATCGCCGGGGCCGTCCTCCAGCGGGGCAACCGGAGGCTCCGTACCGGGTTAGGATCACACGTTTTGCACCCCCATCTTGGAGCTGACTGATGTCCCAGCCGCCGGCCAATCCCTACGGCCCGCCGCACGATTCCCCCGACCCGTCGCAGCAGCCGGGCCAGCAGCCTGGCGGTTGGCCGCCGCCACAGCAGCAGGGACAGCCGCAGCAGCCCGGTGGCTTCCCGCCGGCGCAGCCGGGTTACCCGCCCGCGCAGCCTGGTTACCCGCCCGCGCAGCCTGGTTACCCGCCGGCGCAGCCTGGTTACCCGCCCGCGCAGCCTGGTTACCCATCCGCGCAGCCGGGTCTGCCGTACGGCGACCCGAACCTGGCCGGCGGCCCGCCCCCGGCGAAGAAGTCGAGCGTCGGCAAGATCGTGCTCATCGTGTTGGCTGTGGTGCTGGTGCTCTGCCTCGGTGGCGTGGCGATCACCTGGTTCGTCGTCAAGGACGACGTGGGCGCCGTGGTGGACGCCAGCAGGACCCGCGTGGTCGCGCCGGCCACTCTCGCCGGCCGGCCGAAGCTCACCGACCCGGAGCTGCAGAAGGCCGCCGACGAGTTGGTCCAGGGCATGGAGTCTGCGGCGGCCAACCAGACGAGCACTGTCGGCGCCTTCTACGGCGACCCGACCAAGCAGGACCTCGTCATGATCGCGGGCGTGTCCGCGCTGCTGGCGGACCCGAAGAAGGAGCTCGACGCCTATGTGGACGGGCTGGCCAAGCAGCTGACGGTGGACGAGATGACGGCCGTCGACGCCGGCCCGCTCGGCGGTGAGGCGCGCTGCGGCGACGGCAAGGCCGCGACCGTTCCCCTGGGCATCTGCGTCTGGGCCGACCGGGGCAGCCTGGGCATGGTGGTGATGTACTTCAAGTCCGCCGACCAGGCGAAGGCCGAGTTCACCACGATCCGGGGCCAGGTCGAGCAGCAGTCCTGATCCGTACGGAGCAGGGGCCCCGACCACCCGAGGGTGGTCGGGGCCCCGTGCCGTACGTCGACGGTCAGGCCGGTTCGGAGACCTCCGACGTGGCGAGCGCGGCTGCCGCAGCCCGCGCCGCGGCCGCGGCCGCCCGCTGGGCGGCGTTGCCGAGCACGCAGAACTCGTTGCCCTCCGGGTCCGCGAGCACCACCCAACCACCGCCGGTCGGGCTCACGTGGTCGGCGACGAGCGTCGCGCCGATGCCGAGCAGTCGCTCGACCTCCTCCTCCCGGGTCCGATCAGCGGGTTGCAGGTCCAGGTGCAGCCGGTTCTTCACCGTCTTGCCCTCGGGCACCGCGATGAACAGCACCTCCGGGCCACCCGGCGGCAGGAGCATCGCCTCGGGGTCGCCGGGGAAGTCGTCGGGCTGCCGTGGGCAGTCGAAGACCTGCGACCAGAAGCCGGCGAGGGCGTACGTGTCGGCACAGTCGATGCTGATGTTGTGGATCGTCGAACTCACAGTGGTCCTCCACGGTGGTGACGTGGTGCGGCCCCGAGTCCGGGTGCGGCACACCACGCTGGAAATGGTTCCCCTCCGAGTGGGCGATCAACGCCCGACCCGTGCGGGGCGCTCCGCCTCCGGGACGTCAGCCGACGCGGACCCGGGGCGCGGAGCCAACATTGGTGATCATCGACGCACCCCCTTCCATCTCGCGCTGACGACGTGATCTTGCCATCGGCCGAGCGGGGCGCGCAACCCCGTTCAGCCGACGGTGGACACCGTGCCGGGCACCGCCGGGGCGTCCGCCGACGGCAGGGTGACAGTCACCTCCAGGCCACCGCCGGGCTGCGCGATGACCCGTACGGTGCCGCCGTGCGCGTCGCAGACCGCCCGGACGATGGACAGCCCAAGGCCGGAGCCACGGGCGCCGGTGCGTTCCCGGCCACCACGACGGAACGGCTCGAACAGTCCCGGCACGTCGGCCTGGTCCACCTCGAAACCGGTGTTTCCCACCACCAGCCAGGACCGTTCACCGTCGGTGCCGGTACGCACCCAGAGCCGGCCGTGCAGGTGGTTGTAGCGGACCGCGTTCTCGATCAGGTTCCCGGCCAGCCGGTCGAGCAGCCCCGGGTCGCCGACGACAGGCGCGGACTCCAGCGACGTCTGCACCCGCAGGCCGATCCGTTCCACCTCGCGGCGCATCGCCGACAGCGCGTTGGCGGTGCCCGCGGCGAGGTCAGACTCGGTCCGCCGACCCAACTGCCGCCCGGCCTGCGCCTCGCTGCGGGCCAGCACCAGCAGCGCGTCCACCAGGCCGTTGGCCCGCTCGGAGGCGTCGCGGACCACTGTCGCCATCCGTCGGTACTCGGCCGCGTCCGCGTCGTCGTCGCTGAGCGTCACGTCGATCTCCGTCCGCATCACGGCGAGCGGGGTACGCAGCTCGTGCGAGGCGTTCGCCACGAAACGTTTCTGGGCCTCGAACGCGGACGCGATCCGGTCCAGCATGGCGTCGAACGTCTTGGCCAGCTCGGCCACCTCGTCGTCGGCGCCCGAGTACCCGATCCGCTGGTCCAGCGTCGCCTCACCGAGCCGCTGTGCGGTCGCCGTGACCTGGTGCAGCGGGCGCAACGCCCGACCGGCCACCGCGTACGCGCCGGCCACCCCGACCACGCTTATCGCCAACAGCGCCACCAGGCCCTTGGCCAGCAGCTCCCCGGAGGCGGCGTCGACCAACTGCCGCTGCCACTGGGCGGCGTCCATCTCCCGGCCGTCGGAGAGCAGCACGGTCGTGCCGGGCACCAACTCGTCGGTGGGTCGCAACGCGTCGCGGACCAGCAGCCAGGCCAGCAGCACCAGGATCGCTCCGGCCCCGATCAGCAGCACACCGTTGAGCACTGTCAGCCGCAGCCGCAGGGTGGGCCGCAACCGGCGGCTCATGCGCTCACCTCGGCGGTGCGGTAACCCGCGCCGACCACGGTTTCGATCAGCGGCGGGTCACCGAGCTTCTTGCGCAGCGTCATCACGGTGACCCGGACGATGGTGGTGAACGGGTCGGTGTTCGCGTCCCAGACCCGCTCCAGCAGCTCCTCACTGGAGACCACAGCGCCACGCGCCTTGAGCAGTTCGCTGAGCACCCCGAACTCCTTGTTGGTCAGGTCCACTGGCACGCCGGCGCGGGTGGCCACCCGGCGGGCCGGGTCGAGCACGAGGTCGGCCAGTTCGAGCACCGGCGGCGCGGCCGGGGTGGCCCGCCGGCCCAACGCCTGCACCCGGGCGACCAGCTCGTCGAAGGCGAACGGCTTGGGCAGGTAGTCGTCCGCCCCGAGCTGCAACCCCTCCACCCGGTCGGCCACGGTGCCGCTGGCGGTGAGCATCAGCACCCGGGTCAACGCGCCGGAGGCCGCCAGGTCGGCGCAGATCTGGTCGCCGTGGACGCCGGGAAGGTCACGGTCGAGCACCACCACGTCGTACCGGGTGACGAACGCCGCCTCGTGGCCGGCGTCGCCGTCGTACGCCACGTCGACAGCCATCCCCCGCTTGCGCAACCCGCGCGCGATCGCGTCGGCGAGATTGCGCTCGTCCTCGACCACCAGTACCCGCATCCCGGCCTCCTCGCTGCTGACCACCGACAACCTAGTGCCGGCCGGCAACCATCGTCCCTCGCCGCCCGCGCCGGGCGGCGTTGCGGGCCACCGCGTCGTACGCGATGCTGGCCGGCGGCACCGAGGGACGGACGGACCTGGCATGACCACTGCGGCACCACCCACCCGACGGGACATCGTCTACCGGGGTTTCCACCTGCCGGCGGACACGTCCAGCGGCAGCGGCGACGGCCTGCTCGCCAGCGGCCGAGGGCTCGCCCTCGACGGCGTCGCCCCGCGGGGCACCTGGACCTCACCACCGGTGCCTGTCGGCTTCGCCGTCGCCGACGTGGTGCCGTCCTGGACGGCCGACACCCCGGACGGCTGCTGGATCGAGGTCGACCTGCGCGGCTGGCACGACGAGGCGCCCAGCACCGACTGGTACCGGTTGGCCCGCTGGGCCGCCGACGACCACACGGTACGACGCACCTCGCTGCCCGGACAGCGCGACGGTGCCGCCCGGGTCGACACCGACACCCTGACCGTGACCGGAGCGACGGTCACCGGTTGGCAGGCCCGAGTGACCCTGTGCCGGCCCGCCGGCAGCCCGACCGGCCCGGTGCTGCGCAGCATCGGCGCGGTCGCCACCGGACCCACGACCGCTGACCAGGGGTACGCGCACAAGCCTGCCTCGTCCGCTGCCTGGGGCCGGGTGCTGGACGTGCCTCGCTACTCCCAGCGGCTGCACGCCGGTCAGTACCCGCAGTGGGGTGGTGGTGGCGAGTCCTGGTGCAGCCCCACCTGCACCTCGATGGTGCTCGCCTACTGGGGCGCCGAGCCGACACCGGACCACTACGCCTGGGTGGAGCCGTCCGGCCCACGTCCGGTGGTGGTGCACGCCGCCCGGCACTGCTACGACCACGCGTACGCCGGGGCCGGCAACTGGCCGTTCAACACCGCGTACGCCGGTCTGCACGGGGTTGACGCGTTCGTCACCCGACTGCGGTCGCTTGTCGAGGCGGAGGCGTTCGTCGCCGCCGGCATCCCCCTGATCGTCTCCGCCGCGTTCCGGGCCGACGAGGTGCCGGGGCTCGGGTACGACAGCAGAGGGCACCTGATGGTGCTGGTCGGCTTCACCGCCGACGGCGACCCCGTGCTCAACGACCCGTACGCCCCGGACGACGACGCGGTCCGTCGTACCGTCCCCCGGCAGGGGTTCGAGGCGGTCTGGCAGCGCGGCAGCGGCGGGGTGGCGTACGTGCTGCGGCCCGCGTCGGTGCCGCTGCCCCCGCCGCCCGCCCAGGCCAACTGGTGATCAGTCGGCCAGTTTCCAGAGCTGGTACGAGCCGGCCGCGGTGGCACTGCACATCAGGTAACCGGTGATCGCCTGACAGTCCCCGGCGGCATCGGGCAGCACGTCCAGAATGCGCACCTCCCCGGCGCCGATGTTCAACTCGCCGACGAGCACCCCTCCGCCGGGATGCCTGCGGATGCCGACCAGCCGGCCGCCGACACCGAGTTGGTACAGCTCCCACTTGCCCAGGTCGGCCAACTGCCGGCCAGTCAGCGCGTCGAGCACGATGTACTGCTCCACCGGACCGAAGCCGCTGATGTTGGCCATCAGCCGGTCCTCGTACGGCCAGCCCCACAGCCAGCGGTCACTGCGCCAGCGCACCTCGCCGGTCGCAGGGTCGAGCGCCTGCAGCTCGTTGCCACCGGTGCGGAGACACACGACCGGCCCGCAGTCCAGCGCGAATTCGACAGGGCCGCTCGCGCGTGTCCACCGCCGGTCCAACCGGTCCAGCCCGTACGCGTTGATAGTGCCCGAGCCTCTGTCGATGGCCAGCAGCAGGTCGTCGATCAGATCGATTCCGAGCGGCGCACCTCCGGGTGGGCGCATCTCGGCACGGGCCAACGCCGTGCCGGTGGTCGCGTCGTGTACCTCGACCAGCCCGCTCGCCTGGTTGAGCACGATCCGGTCCACCCCGTACCCGTTGTCCCTGATGCTGACCTCGGCGGTGGTCGGCGGCAACTGCCAGCGCACGGTGCCGCAGCACGGGTCGACCGCGCGCAGACTGGACGGCACGGTCTCGCCGCCGCTCCGCAGCAGCACATTGCCGTCGGCCAGCTTGGAGACGGTCCCCGGCTGCTGCCACCGGTACGCCCCGGTCGCCCGGTCCAGTGCGACGGTGAGTGTCTCCCGACCCTCCGGGCCGATCTCGTACCCGGTGGCCAGCAGCATCCCGGCCAGCGCGGTCATTCCCCAGTACCGGGCCTCCGCCGACAGTGGCATCTGCCAGACCGGCTCGCCGCCGGGGAGCCGGTACGCGGCCAGCCGCGTCTGCCGCGTCGAGGGGTTCGTCGGCTCCATGACCAGGAGGAGGTCACCGTCGACCATGACGTCGGACCCGGGCCGGACCGGCAGCGTCACCAGGGCCCGCCGGGGTGGCGACACGGCGGCTGCGGCGAGCGTGACAAGCGCGAACAGCACGACCAGCGCGCAGCGCAGCGGCCGACCGGCGGCGCGCGGGCGGCGAACCGGGGGCGCCGACGCGGGCTCGTCCCGAATCTCGCCCAGCTCAATGATCGACAAGGACCGTCCTTCCGTCACCACGTAAGGCTGGCCGACGCGCCACCGTCCGGCAAACCGACCGTCAGCGCACCGGCCCGGCAAAAGCGACGGAACCCCGCCTGTACGATGGCGCGTCGTGGCTGTGCCGGTGGTAGACCCTTCGCTGAATCCCCTGACCGACGCCGACCCGGCCGAGGTCGAGTCGACACGGCGGCCTCGACGCCGTCCGGCCCGAGCCGACCTGTTGGCCCTCGGAGCCTATGTGCTGCTGGGCGTCTTCGTCTGCCTCAACTACTGGGGTGACGTCAACGGCCGGGTCTCCTCGCACCTGCCCACCGATCACAGCTGGTTCGAGTGGCTGTTCGCGCATGGCGCGTACTCGGTGCGGCACCTGGAGAACCCGCTCTTCACGGCCCGTCAGAACGCCCCGGACGGGGTGAACATGATGGCGAACACCTCGCTGCTCGGGGTGACCCTGCCGCTGGCCCCGCTGACCATGCTGCTCGGCCCCCAGGTGATGTACGCGCTCTACCTGGGTGCGGCGCTGGCGGCCACCGCGGGCACCGGCTACTGGATGCTCTCCCGCCACCTGGTGCGCTCCCGGGCGGCGGCGTTCGTCGGCGGCGCGTTCCTCGGCTTCGCACCGGGAATCATCCACCACGCCAACGGCCAACCGAACTTCGTGTCCAACTTCCTGCTCCCGCTGATCGTGGTGCGGGTGCTGACCCTGGGCGAGCCGGGCCGGTGGCGGCGCAACGGGCTGGTGCTCGGTGCCCTGGTGGCGTACCAGATCTTCATCAACGAGGAGATGTTGCTGCTCACCGCGCTGGCCTGCCTGGTCATCGTGCTGGCGTACGCCGTGCAGCGGCCGCGGGCCACCCGGGCCGCCGCCGGCACGTTCCTGGCCGGGCTCGGCGTCGCCGGCGGGCTGGCCCTGGTGCTCACCGCGTACCCGATCTGGTTCCAGTTCAACGGCCCGCAGTCCTACCGGGGTCTGCAGGGCGGCGTGTTCCACAACTGGGGCGAGGACCTGGTCGCCTTCGTCACCTTCGCCCGGGACACCTGGGCCGGCGACCCGGCCGTGGAGAAGACGATCGGCCTGACCGAGCAGAACACCTGGTTCGGTTGGCCGCTGGTGCTGCTCTCGGTGGTGGCTCTGGTGCTGCTCGTACGCCGCTCGCTGGCCACCCGGATCATCGCGGTGCTCATCGTGGTGTTCAGCGTGGCCGCGATCGGGCCGTGGGTGCGCTTCAACGGTGTGGAGACCGGTGTGCGCGGCCCGTGGTCGTACGTGTCGGACGACCTGCCGCTCGTCGAGATGATGATGCCGACCCGGTTGACGCTGGTGGTCGCCGCCGCGGTGGGCGTACTGCTCGCGTTGACGTGGGACGCCGCGTACCGCCAGGGGCGCCCGGTGGCCGACCGGCCGCGGGTGCCGGCCCAGCGCACGGCCGAAGCGACGGCGGCGACGTCCGACGAGCCGGCCGCGCCGGTAGCGGCGCGCCGGCGGTGGCTGCGCCCGGTGGGGTACGCGGCGGTCGCCATCGCCGTGCTGCCGCTCTTCCCCCGGCCGCTCCCCGCCCAGCAGATCGACCCGCCGCCGCACTTCATCACCGCTGGCGGTTGGCGACCGTACGTGCCGGCGGGTCGAACCCTGGTGCCGGTGCCGATCCCGAGCAACGTGCACGGCCTGCCGACGCTGCGGTGGAGCGCGCTGACCGGGCAGGAGTTCCCGGTTCCGGGCGGCTACTTCATCGGCCCGAACGAGCTGGGCGAGGGGGTGTTCGGCGCGCCGAACCGACCGACCAGCACCCTCATCTACTCCACCATGGACAGCGGCACGCTCCCGGCGCTCACCGACGAGAACCGCCGCCAGGCCGTCGAGGACCTGCGGTTCTGGCGGGCGTCGGTGGTGGTGCTCGGGGCGCACCCCCGCGAGGCGGTGCTCCGTGAGCTGGTCACCGCTCTGCTCGGGCCACCGCAGCGGGTCGACGACGTCTGGGTCTGGGACGTCCGCACCCTGGTGGGTTGATCGAACGCCGCGCCACCGGTCGGCTCAGCCGACGCGGTCCCGGACGTCCCACAACCACCCGCCGTCGACCGGGCGGCCCGGGCCGAGCAGGTCGTCGACGGTTCGGCGGACCGGGTCACCGTGCTCAAGCTGGCCGAGCACGACCACCGCGGCACGCCAGTGCCGCAGGTCCTCGACGGCCTGGCGGCGGTCGACGTCGGTGAGCACCGGCACCGCGCCGGTCTCGGCCACCTGCCGGAGCAGCACCGACGTGGGCCGGTCCGGCGCGCCCCAGCGGGCCGCCGGGTCGTCCGGGCCGCTGGGGCCGATGAAGTAACCGCCCGGCGCGGGGAACCCCAGACCGGTACGGGCGGACCAGAACATCGCCGGGCTGCGCCCGGCACCGGTGACCGGAGGCACCGCGACCACCGTCCGACCGGGCGGCACCAGCGGACGCCAGCCGCCGGCCGCGACGAACGCCGGCACCGGCGCGACCGGCACCACGCGGATCGGCGTCGGAATCAGGGGAGCAACGCGGCGGCGACCGCGCCGGCCCACAGCAGCCGCACCGGTAGGCCGGGCACCGCAATCGGCCCGCGCGCGGCCCGGACCCGGTCCACTGACAGCGCGACCAGCACACCCAGCACCGGTACGCAGATCAGCGCGAACCGGGCCGGCACCGCGAGATCGAGCAGCGGCAGCCCACCGACCAGCCGGTACGGCCCCGGGATGCCGGTGGCCTCACCGTCCACCCGTAGCTCGCCGCCGAGCGAGAGCAGGGCGAAGATCCCGCCGCAGGCGGCCAGTGCCCGGACCAGCGGTCGTCGCCACTGCCAGATCACGATCACCACGGCGAGCACCAGCAGACCCGGGCCGAAGAACGAGTTCTCCTCGGTCGGGTTCGGCGAGAGCAACCCCGGCAGCCAGTCGTCGCCCAGCACTGTCTGCCGGGCCGACGCGGTGAACGAGGCGACGTCCAGTTGGAAGCCCTGCGTGGCGAACGCCATCCCGGAGTAGTGCTGCGGGCCGTGGAACTGGAACCACAGCGGGTACGCCAGCGGCACCGCCGCCACGCCGGCCGCCACCGCGAGCCGGCCGAAGAGGGCAGGTGCGAGCCGCCGTGCGGCCACCCGGTCGGCGAGCGCGTACGCCAGCGCGAAGACCCCGGCCGCGAGCGCCAGGAAGACCAGCACCTCCTCGCCGATGAAGACCTGCCAGACGAGCAGCAGCCCCAGGCCGACGCCGTGCCGCCACACGCCGTGGCGGGCCGCATCCGAGGCGGGCCGGAACACCAGGGCGAGGATCGCGGGCACCAGGAACTGCGCGGCGATGTGCAGATGGGCCCCCGCCTGAGCGATCATGCCCGGGGCGAAGCCGCAGATCAGCCCACCCACCGCCGCCGCGGCCCTGGTGCTGACCAGCCGGCGGCGCAGCAGCACGTACCAGGCGACGGCGGTCCCGGCGAGGCAGCAGACGACCGCCACGCAGAACGCCACCTGCGAGCCGAAGAGCAGGGTGACCGGGGTGAGCGGGACACCCAGGCCGAGCACCGAGGTGTTCGCCATCAGGTTGACCCCGTCGGGCGCGTTCAACCCGGTGCTGAAGAGCGGGTCCTCCCCCTCGACCACCGCATGTGCCGCGTGGGCCAACATCCACTCGAAGAGGATCTGGTCACCCGCCTGGTGGAACAGCAGCCACGGGCGACCCCACTGCCCGCTGGTCACCACCACGGCGAGGCCCAGATAGCCGGCCACCACCAGCACGTCCCGCAGCCAGTTCGGACGGGACGTGCCGACCGTCGCCGGGGACGAGGTGTCCGGGGACGTCGTCCCGGTGGTCATCAGACCGAACGGTCGCTGAGCGCCCGGACGTCCCAGACCCAGACATCCAACTCCTGGCGGCCCGGGCCGACCAACTCCTCGACCGTACGTCGCAGTGGCTCGGCGTTCTGCTGCCGCACCGGCAGCACCAGGATCGCCGCCCGCCAGTGCCGAAACTCGTCGGTGAAGCGCCGACGCTGCCGGTCGTCCAGCTTGGGCGTACGGCCGGTGGTCGCCACCTCCTCCAGCATCTGACCCACCCCGCTGGGACGACCGCCGAACCGACCCGCGTCACCGGTGTTGCCGTTACGGGGCGCGAGGAAGTAACCGCCGGGGATCTTGAAGTCGAGGTTGGTGGCCGCCGCCCAGCGCATGCCGTGCGTGTTGCCCATGCTGGGCACCGGGATCGGCACCAGCGTCTGCTCCGGCCCGACGTACGCCCGCCACCGGTCCGCCGTGATGAAGTCCGGTACCGGCGGACGGGAGACCATCCGCAGCGGCATCGGTGCGATCGGCAGCAACGCGAAGGCCAGGCCCGCGGCGGTGAGCACGCGGACGGTACGGCGGTCGGCCGGACGCAGCGCCCAGGCCCGCTCGACGGCGAGCGCCAGCAGCAGACCGACCACCACGCTGGTGATCAGCCCGAACCGGGTCGGCACCACCGCGTCCAGCAGCGGCAGGTGGACCAACCACTGCCACGGCCCGGTGATCAGCTCCCGGTCCCACCAGGAGACCCGCTCACCGAGGGAGAGCACGGCGAAGAACACGCCGGTCACCGCGAGCGCCCGAACAATCAACTCCCGGCGTAGCCAGACCACGATGCCGATGGCCAGCAGTGACAGGCTCCAGCCGAAGAAGGCGTTCTCCTCGGAGTAGTTCGGCGCCAGGTTGATGTTTGCGCGCTGGTTGCCGCCGAGGGTGGGCGAGCCGGGGGCGAAGAAGGCGGCGATGTCGTTGCCGTAGTCCTGCACCGCGTCGCTGAGCCCGTGGTAGGCCATCGGCCCGGCGAACTGCACGTAGAGCGGGTACGCCAGCAGCGCCCCGGCCAGCAGCGCGCAGGTCAGCACGCCGGCGCCCAGAGGCCGCCACGCCGCCCGCCACCGGGCCGGCTCCTGGGCGAGCACCGCCAGCAGGAAGACGCCGCAGGCCAGCGCCGTGAAGAGCAGGATCTCCTCGTTGATGAACGCCTGCGCGGCGACGAGCAGGGCGAGCAGCGCCCCGTCCCGAACCGGCTTCTGCGAGCGGGTGAGCACCAGCACCCGCCACACGATGAACGGCAGCAGGAACTGGCTGATGATGTTCGGGTGCCAACTGGCGTGCGAGAGCATCGCGGGCGAGAACCCGCAGAACCAGCCGCCGACCGCCGCCGCGAGCGGGGTGCGCACCAGGTGGCGGGAGAGCATCAGGTACCAGGCCATGGCGGTGCCGGCGAGGCCGAGCGTGACCAGCACCACGAAGGACACCGCCGGCCCGAAGAGCAGCGTCACCGGAACCATCGGGATGCCCAGCGCCAGCACGGCCGTGTTGGCCATCAGGTTGACGCCGTCCGGGTAGTTGAACTGCTCGGTGTAGAACGGGTACTCGCCGTGCAGCACCACGCGTACCGAGTGGGCGAGGAAGAACTGCACCTGGGCGGGGTCACCGGTGTAGAGCGAGGCCACCCGGCCGGACGGGTCCAGCCAGATCCGGCTGGTCACCCAGAGCGCGGCGAGCAGGAACAACCCACCCACCGCCAAGTGCTGCCGACGCCGAGTCCACCGCCGCCACCCTGCCCGCGTCGGCACCGCGCTCCCGGCGGGCGCAGCAGGCTCGGCCGGTTCCGTGGTGGGCGCGGCCAGCGCGGGCGGGCCGGCGAAGAGGCCGACGGGTGTGCGGTAACTCACCAGTTCGGCGGAGTCGGCTGCCGCCTCCGTGTGCGGCGCGGGCAGGGCGCGGGACTCGGCAGGCGTCACAGTCGGCGGAGTCTACCGGAGCAACCAAAACGCCCTAAAGCCCCGGTGGTGTCCATTGTGGTGGGTAGGGTGCCGGCCAGCTGAGGCTCCGCACCGGACATCTCGTACTATGGCGCTTTCCGACAGCGACGGCGAGGCGATCGGGGGCGGGCCAGGTGACTCCAGGCCGTCGGTACGGCAGGGCGCTTCCCGTCCTGCTGAGCGCGCTGCTGGCCGGCACAGCCTGCGGTCCGGTGGCCGAGCGGAAGCCGCAGGACCTGCGGGTCGGGTACGACAGTCTGGACGGCACGCTGGCGGTCTGGCCGCCCCGCGGTGACCTCTCCGGGGACACCACGGCGACGGCAGCGGTCACGTCGGCCGTCCGGGGCTGGCGGTCGCCGGCCGACGACCGCGCGCACCTGCCCTCGTCCGGCATCCTCTTTTCCGGACGGGTCGACGGCGCCCCGGTGGCGCTGGTGGCCGCCGACGTGCCCGGCGAGAGCGCGTCCTGGCTGCTGCAGCTGACTCGCGAGGGCGACCGGTACGCGGTGACCCGCGCCACCGAGTACACCGACCCGGGTTACCTCGTCTACTCCGACGTGCTGCCGGTGCAGACGGCCGGCGGCCGGCGCTACCTGGTCTCGGCCCGGGTGCAGACCCTGCTCGGGCCACAGGACCGGACGTTGACCATCGCGGACGGCCTCAGCGCACCTGTCGACGTGCCGGCCTGCACTGCCGTCGGGGTGACCGCGACCCTGCGTACCACGGAGTCGCTGCCCCGTGGGCGGGCCGCCGACCGACTGCTCGACCTGGGTACCGGCACCGTCGACCCGCGCTACCCGCTGGTCCGCGACGAGTCCGGCACGGGTCGGCGGGCGCTCACCGGCCTGGACACCTGTGTGCTGGCCGGCGATCGGGGGCCGTTCGGCAGCATCCCGCGCCGGATCGGGGACCGGGACGCCCCGCGCTCGGTGCCGACCTCCTGGCCGATGGCGAAGCTCACCGTGCGTTCGCTCGGCGAAGTCGCCCTCGGCGGCGGCGAGGCGGCCGAGTTGCAGCAGCTCAGCTGGGACACCGACGCTGGCGCGATGACGGCGGTGATCTATCGACCGGCCGACGGGAGCGCGCCCGTCGTCTCACCCGCCGACCGGGCCACCCCGTTGCAGGCGTACCAACTGCCGGTGCCCGGTCAGCCGCTGGTGGTGCTGAGCTGGCGGGCCACCAGGGACAGCTCCCTGTCCGTCCCACCTGGCACTCCCCTGCTGGTCGAGCGTCCCGGCCTGGTGGTCATCCCCACCCCGCCCCGCTCCCAGACCTACAGCCTCGCCAACACCGACAAGACCCACTACCGCTCGATAACCCCCCGCTAGCCCCCGCCCTGCCTGCCCTCCCCGCCCCCCACTCCCGCGATCTTGCACTTTCTGTCGCGACAAATCGGGGCTCAAGGCGCACAACGCCAACCGAAAGTGCAAGATCGGCGGAAGCTTGGGGCGGGGCGACAAGCACGACGGCGGCGGCGGGCGTCCCTGAGGGACGCCCGCCGCCGTCTTTCGTTCTCGTCAGTTCTGTGCGGCCGCGTCGCTGGGGGTGAGGCGGTCCGGGCTGGCGTCCAGGCTGGAGATCCAGCCGGTGACGTTGCGGGCCACGTCCTGAGCGGTCAGGCCCAGGTCGGCGAGGATCTGCGCGCGGGTGCCGTGCGGGTGCCAGTCGGCCGGCACACCCAGGTCCTTGAGTGGGACCCGGACGTCGGCGTCGCGCATCGCCTGGGCGAGCGCGTCGCCCACCCCGCCGACCCGGACGCCGTCCTCGACGCTGACCACGAGCCGGTGCCGGGCGGCCAGGTCGACAAGCTCCGCCGGGACCGGGCGCACCCAGCGGGGGTCGACGACGGTGACCCCGTAGCCCTGCTCGGCGACCCGGGCGGCCACCTCCATGCCCAGGTGGCCGAAGGAGCCGACGGCGACGAGCAGCACGTCGGTACGGGCGGACTCGGCCAGCACGTCGACCGTGCCGACCCGGCGCAGCGCCGGCAGGTCCGCGGCGACCGCGCCGGTCGGGAACCGCACCACGGTCGGGCCGTTGTCGACGGCCACCGCCTCGCGCAGCTCCTCGCGCAGGGTGGCGGCGTCGCGGGGAGCGGCGATCCGCAGCCCCGGCACCACCCCGAAGACCGACATGTCCCAGATGCCGTAGTGGCTGGGCCCGTCCGGGCCGGTGATGCCCGCCCGGTCCAGCACGAAGGTCACCGGCAGCTTGTGCATCGCCACGTCCAGCAGGACCTGGTCGAAGGCGCGGTTGAGGAAGGTGGCGTAGACCGCGACCACCGGGTGCAGGCCACCGAGCGCCAGCCCGGCCGCCGAGGTGGCGGCGTGCTGCTCGGCGATGCCCACGTCGTACACCCGCTCGGGGTACTTGCGGGCCAGCTTGGCGATGCCGGTCGGCTCGGCCATCGCGGCGGTGATGCCCACCACGTCCGGGCGCTCGTCCGCGACGGCCAGCAACTCGTCGGCGAAGACGTGCGTCCACTTCACCGACGGGGCGGCCAGCAGCGCGCCGGTCTCCACGTCGAAGGCGCTGCCGGGGCCGTGCAGGCAGTCCGCCTCGTCCTCCTCGGCGGGACGGTAGCCGTAGCCCTTGCGGGTGACCGCGTGCACGATGACCGGGCCGCCGAAGTTCTTCGCCGCGCGTAGCGCCGCCTCGACCGCCGTCACGTCGTGCCCGTCCACCGGGCCCACGTACTTGATGCCGAGGTCCTCGAACATGGCCTGCGGGGCGACCGCGTCCTTGATGCCCTTCTTGACGGCGTGCAGCACCTCGTACATCGGTCGGCCGACCAGCGGCGTCGAGCCGAGGGCGTCCTTGACGGTGTCGAGGACCTTTTCGTAGCCGGGGTTGAGCCGCAGCGACGAGAGGTGGTCGGCCAGCCCGCCGATGGTCGGGGCGTACGAGCGACCGTTGTCGTTGACCACGATCACGAGGGGGTTGCCGGCGGTGGCGATGTTGTTCAGCGCCTCCCAGCACATGCCGCCGGTCAGCGCGCCGTCACCGACCACCGCCACCACGCTGCGCGCCTCGCCACGGAGGGCGTACGCCTTGGCGAGGCCATCGGCGTAGGACAGCGCGGTGGATGCGTGCGAGTTCTCGATGAGGTCGTGCTCGCTCTCCGCCTGGCTGGGGTAGCCGGAGAGGCCACCGCGCTGGCGGAGCTTGTCGAAGCCGGCCTGACGCCCGGTAATGATCTTGTGTACGTACGCCTGGTGACCGGTGTCGAACAGGAGCCGGTCCCGGGGGGAGTCGAAGACGCGATGCATGGCGAGCGTCAGCTCGACCACACCGAGGTTGGGCCCGACGTGCCCGCCGGTACGGGAGACCTTCGTGATCAGGAAGTCCCGGATCTCGGCGGCGAGGACGTCCAGCTCGTCGCCGGACATCCGCTTGACGTCCTGCGGACCGCGAACCGTCCCCAGCAGCCGGCCGTGGTTGGCCGTGTCCTCTTCAACACTCATGACCGGAGAGTCTATCGGCCGCCCGGTACTCCGCAGCTCGGCCCGAGCCCCGCGTGCCCGGGTTGGGCCGGGAGTGGGCAGCTGAGCACCCGGTCAGGCGCTGACAACAGCGCCGACGCGGGTTGTTCTACCGCTCGTCCGGCGGGAGCAGCAGCCCGACCTGCTCGACGTGCTGCGTCATCGGGAAGAGGTCGAAGCCCCGCAGCGCCGCCAGCCGCCAACCGAGGTCGGCGAAGGTGCGCACGTCCCGGGCGAAAGCCGCCGGGTCGCAGGCCACGTACGCGACTGCCCGCGGGCGGGCGGCGGCCAGCGCGCGGACCACCGGGGCGCCGGCCCCGGAGCGCGGCGGGTCGAGCACCACCACGTCGACCGGGCCGGTGATCCGTCGGCGGGCCAGCGCGGTCTCCACCCGGGCCGACACCACCTCGACGCCTGGCAGGTCGGCGAGGTTCTCCCAGGCGGCGGCGACACCCTGCGCCGCCGCCTCGACAAGGGTCACCCGCCCGGTCGCGCCGACCCGTGCGGCCAGCCCGGCGGCGAACAGCCCCGCGCCCCCGTAGAGGTCCCAGGCGCGCTCGCCCGGCTGTGGGTCCAGCAACTCCAGCACCGCCGCGGAGAGGGTGTCCGCCGCGGCCGGGTGCACCTGCCAGAACGCGGACGCGGGCAGCGTCCAGTCCCGTCCGGCGGCGACCTCGCGGACCTCGGTCGGGCCACTGACCGCTGCGGGCGCCCCGTCGCGGATCTCCGTGACGGTCACGTCCCCGCCGGTGCTGGCGATGGTCTCCACCGCCTCGGCAGCCGGCCAGAGCGCCCCGGTGGGGGTGAGGACCGGCAGTTGCTGGATGGCGGGGTGGGCGATCCGGCAGCGGTCGATCGGCACCACCTCGTGCGAGCGGTGCTTGAGCAGGCCGGCCCGGTCCGCGGCGTCGACCGCGTAACGGACCCGCGACCGCCAGCCGAGCAGCCCGCCGGGCAGCGCCTCGACCCGGACGCCGAGCCGGTCCAGCTCGACGTCGGTCAGCCCGCCGAGGCGGACCAACTGTTCGCGTACCACGGCGGTCTTCCAGGCCAGTTGCGCGGCCGGGGCGACGTGCTGGAGGTCGCAGCCCCCGCAGGCACCCGGCTTCGCGTACGGGCAGGGTGGCTCGACCCGGTCCGGTGAGGGTTCCAGCACCGTCACCGCGTCGGCCCGGACGAATCCCCGGTGCACTTCGGTGACCTCGGCGATGACCCGCTCACCGGGCAGCGCGTGCCGGACGAAGACCACCTGCCCGTCCACCCGGGCGACACAGTGCCCGCCGGGGGCGACAGCGTCGACGGTCAACTCGACCCGGTCCGCCTCGGCCAGGCCCCGCTCGAAGCCGGACGAGCCGGACGAGACCGACGCCGCCGACGTCGGAGGTGTCACGGTCCGCTGACCGCCCGGCTCAGTCACGAGTGTTCCCCTTCGTTGCGCTGCCCCCCGGCTCACCGTCACCGGGCGGCGCGGAGACCACCGGCGGCGCGGAGACCACCGGCGGCGCGGAGACCACCGGCGGTACGGCGCTCCGCGGCCCCCGCGCCGGGGTCCGGGACAGCGTGGCGTCCAGCCGGTCCAGATTCTTGCTCGCCGTCGACGCGAGCTGCCACGGCACGCTGACCACCATCACCCCCGGTTCGAAGAGCAGCCGGCCCTTGAGGCGCAGGGCGCTCTGGTTGTGCAGGAGGTTCTCCCACCAACGGCCGACCACGTACTCCGGGATGAACACGGTGACCACGTCCCGGGGTGACTTGCGGCGGGTGGAGGCGACGAAGTCCAGGATCGGACGGGTGATCTCCCGGTACGGCGAGTCGATCACGGTCAGCGGGATGGCCATCTCCCGTCGCTCCCAGTCGGCCTGCAGGTCCCGGGTGTCCTTCTCGTCCACGTTGACGGTCACGGCGGTCAGCGTGTCCGGTCGGGTGGCGCGGGCGTACGCGATGGCCCGCAGCGTCGGCTGGTGCACCTTGCTGACCAGCACGATCGCGTGGTTGCGGGCGGGCAGCACGGCCCGACCCTCGTCCGGCGGGGTCAGCTCGACGGCGATCCGGTCGTAGTGCCGACGGATCGCCAGCATCAGCACGTAGATCACCGCCATCGCCGCGATCGCGATCCACGCGCCGAGCAGGAACTTGGTGATCAGGACGATCACCAGCACCGTGCCGGTCAGGCCCATGCCGAACGTGTTGATCGCCCGGGAGCGGACCATCCGGCGGCGTGCCTCCGGGTCCCGCTCGGTGCGCAGGTGCCGGTTCCAGTGCCGGATCATGCCGGCCTGGGAGACGGTGAACGAGACGAAGACCCCGACGATGTAGAGCTGGATCAGCTTCGTCACCTCGGCCTGGAAGCCGACGATCAGCACGATCGCGAAGAGGGCGAGGAAGGTGATGCCGTTGGAGAAGGCCAGCCGGTCACCCCGGGTGTGGAACTGGCGGGGCAGGTAGCGGTCCTGGGCCAGGATCGAGCCGAGCACCGGGAAACCGTTGAACGCGGTGTTCGCGGCCAGGAACAGGATGAGGGCGGTCACCCCCGCCAGCACGTAGAGCAGGATCGACCCGGACCCGAAGACCGTCTCGCCGAGCTGGGTGGTGACCGTCTTCTGCACGTACCCCTCGGGGCCGGAGACGATCTGGAGGCTCGGATCCTCGACGAACTGCAGGTGGGTCAGCCGGGCCAGCCAGATGATCCCGACCAGCATGCTCACCGAGATGGTGCCGAGCAGCAGCAGGGTGGTGGCGGCGTTGCGGCTCTTCGGCGCCTTGAACGCCGGCACGCCGTTGGAGATCGCCTCCACGCCGGTGAGCGCGGCGGCGCCCGAGCTGAACGTCCGCAGCAGCAGGAAGACCAGCGCGAAACCGGTCACGCTGTGCTCGGCCTGGATCACCAGGTCGGCGCTCGGCGCGCGGAGTTCGTCACCGAGCACGAAGACCCGGAACAGCCCGGTGAGCAGCATCCCGAGCATCACGATCACGAAGCCGTAGGTGGGGATGGCGAACGCCGTGCCCGACTCGCGTAGCCCGCGCAGGTTGACCGCGGTCAGCAGGACCACGGCGCTCACCGCGATCAGGACCTTGTGGGTGGCCACGAACGGCACCACCGAGCCGAGGTTGGCCACCCCGGAGGAGACCGACACCGCCACGGTGAGCACGTAGTCGACAAGCAGGGCGCTGGCCACGCCGACGCCGAACTTCGGCCCCAGGTTGACCGTGGCCACCTCGTAGTCGCCGCCGCCGGAGGGGTAGGCGTGCACGTTCTGCCGGTAGCTCGCCACCACGGTGAGCATGACCACCACCACGGCCAGCGCGATCCACGGCGAGAAGAAGTACGCGGAGGCGCCGGCGATGGAGAGGGTCAGCAGGATCTCGTCGGGCGCGTACGCGACGCTGGACAGCGCGTCGGAGGCGAACACGGGCAGCGCGATGCGCTTCGGCAGGAGGGTGTGCTGCAGCCGGTCGGACCGGAACGGTCGACCGAGAAGAAGCCGCTTCAGCAGCGAGGTGGGACTGGCCACGAACGCCAAGAGTACGACCACCCCGGCGGGGGCGCGGGGGTGGGCGATCACCGCTGCTCCCGACGGCGGGGTACGGTCGGTCCCCGCTCGCGACCGGGACGTGGCAGGCTCGCACTCGAAGGCCACCGGCAGCTGAAGCGGTACGCACCTTGGGAGGGACAGCGTGCACGTCGTGATCATGGGGTGTGGTCGGGTCGGGTCGACCCTCGCCCACAGCCTGGAGTCCCGAGGGCACTCGGTGGCGGTGATCGACCAGGACGCCGACGCCTTCCGCCGGCTCGGCCCCGACTTCGCCGGGATCACGGTGACCGGGGCCGGTTTCGACGGCGAGGTGCTCCGGCAGGCGGGCATCGAGCGCGCGGACGCGTTCGCGGCGGTGTCGAGCGGCGACAACTCCAACATCATCTCGGCCCGGCTGGCCCGCGAGACGTTCGGCGTCTCCCGGGTCGCCGCCCGCATCTACGACCAGCGCCGGGCGCAGGTCTACGAGCGGCTGGGCATCCCCACCGTGGCCACCGTGCGGTGGACGGCGGACCGGATGCTGCGACACCTGGTGCCGGAGGGCAACGTGGAGATCTTCCGCGACCCCACGAGCACGGTGTCGATCGTCGAGGTCCCCGTACACAAGGACTGGATCGGCCGACCGGTGCGGACGCTGGAGGACGCGAGCGGGGCGCGGGTGGCCTACCTGATCCGCTTCGGCATCGGCACGCTGCCCACCGGCTCCACCGTCATGCAGGAGGGTGACCAGGTGTTCATGCTGGTCAGCGATGACATCGTGGGGACTGTCACGTCGGTGGCGGCGACGCCGCCGGAAGGAGGGCACTGAGCCATGCGGGTCGCCATCGCGGGCGCGGGCAACGTGGGCCGTTCGATCGCCCAGGAGTTGATCGAGAACGGCCACCAGGTGATGCTGATCGAGCGTCAACCCAAGATGCTGCGCCCGGACCGGGTGCCGGCCGCCGAGTGGGTGCTGGCCGACGCGTGCGAGCTGAGCAGCCTGGAGGAGGCCGACGTCGCCGGGTGCGACGTGGTGGTCGCGGCGACCGGCGACGACAAGACCAACCTGGTGCTGTCGCTGCTGGCCAAGACCGAGTTCGCGGTGCCCCGGGTGGTCGCCCGGGTCAACCGCGCCGAGAACGAGTGGCTGTTCACCGAGCAGTGGGGCGTGGACGTGGCGGTGAGCAAGCCGCGGGTGATGGCCGCACTGGTCGAGGAGGCGGTCACCGTCGGCGACCTGGTCCGGCTGATGACCTTCCGGCAGGGCGAGGCGAACCTCGTCGAGATCACCCTCCCGCCGACCGCCCCCTACGTCGGTCAGCCGATCCACGCCGTGCCGCTGCCCCGCGACTCCGCCCTGGTGGCGATCCTGCGCGGCAAGCGGGTCCTGGTGCCCAGCCCGGACGACCCGATCGAGGCCGGCGACGAGCTGATCTTCGTCTGCACGGCTGAGGTGGAGGACCAGGTCCGCGCGGTGATCCTCGGACCGGACAGCGTCGAGCGCACCCGCGGCTCACGCTGATCCCGGCGGGCGGGCCGGGCGGCCAGGTGGCTCGCGCCCCGCTCAGGCGCTGGGCAGCGGGGCCGGCGGCGACTCCCGGGTGACCCGGCGCACCGTCCAGACCGTGATCAGCAACAGCAGCGCGTACGGCGGGTAGCCCAACGCCAGCCGGGCCACGCCCAGCGCGGTGTCCTGGTGGGCCAGGTAGAGCCCTGCCTGCACGCCCACCTTCGCCAGCCACACCACACCCCAGAGCACGGTCAGCTGGGTGAAGGTGCGGACCAACTTCGGGTCGGAGCGCCACTCCGAACGGCCCTTGGCCACCAACACCGACCAGATCCAGCCCACCAGCGGCTGCCGGATCGCGGCCGAGATCAGCAAGGCGACGCCATACCCGATGCCGTAGAGGATGCCGGGAAGGTAGAAGTCACGCTCGTCACCGGTACGCCACGCGATGGCCGCGCCGACGCCGACGCCGAACAGCCCGTTGACGGCGTGCCGGATCGGTCGGCGCTGGGCCAGCCGCACCCCGGCGATCAGCACCGCGACGGAGACCGAGGCGATCACCGCCGGCCGCAGCTCACCGATGATGTTGGCGAGGACGAAGACCACGACCGGGATGCTGGACTCGACAAGCCCGCGCCAGCCGCCGAGCTGGTCGGCCATCTGCTCGGCGATCGTCGGCAGCTGCTCCTCGTCCTGAGGGTCGGTCTCCGGCTGTGCCGCCCGGTCCTGTCCCGTCGTCATCGCCGGCCTTCCGTCCGCAGTGCCGTCACTTGGGCGAGTCCAGCTCGTAGTAGGGGTTGTAGATGACCTTGCGGTCGTCGCGCACCGCCACCCGGCCACGGGCGGTCAGGTGCCGACCCGGCTCGATCCCGGCGATGTGCCGTCGACCCAGCCAGACCAGGGTGACCACGTCACTGCCGTCGTACAGGTCGGCCTCGAGGGTCGGCAGGTTGGTGCGCGGCGTGTAGACCACCGTGCGCAGCCGACCGGCGACCGAGACCAGCTGACCCCGGGAGCACTGCTGGGCGGGGATCCCGCCGCACTCGGCGCTCTCCCGACGCAGCTCCTGCGCGTCGATCTCGGCCTCGCTGGCGGTGAACCTCTGCAGGATGCGCCGCAGCGACACCCGGCTCTCGTCGGTCGTCATGACCTCCGCGTCACCCTCTCCACGCTCGCCGTCCCCGGCCGGCCCCGGCGGCGCCGGAACCGTGCCGCCAGCGTACGCCGACGGGGCTGGTTCCGGCGGGCCGGTGCGCGCGGGTCAGACCTGACGCGGCGCGGCGGCGGCGTCGCCCGCCTCGGCCTCGGCCTGGTCGGCGACCTCCCGGGGCAGCCGCAGCGGCAGCGGCTCGCGGACCGGCTTCGCCTCCTGCCCACGGTCGACCACCAGGCCGTCCAGGCACTCGACGAGCGGCCCGGCCATCGCCGGGTCGGTGGCCACCGGGCCCTGGAACACGCCACGCACCATCCAGCGCGGCCCGTCGACCCCGACGAACCGCAGGTTCGTCGGGCCGTCCGGGGTGGGCACCTGGGCGTGCAGCTCCGGGCCGTACTCGCCGAGGACCTCCTGCGCGCTCGCGCCGTCGCGGAGCAGCGACTGCCGGATCTCCTCACGCACCTCGTCCCAGATCCCCTCGGACCGGGGGGCGGCGAAGACACCCAACTGGAGCGCGTTGTCGCCGTGCACCAGCACCACCTGCTGGATCACGCCCTGCGGGTCGGCCTGCACCCGCACCTCGACGTCGGCGATCGCCGGGATGTGCAGGCTGCCCAGGTCGAGCCGCTGCACGTCGTCGTAGCTCTCGGAGATGTCGTACGGGCCGCGCTCCAGCGTCGGCGCCGCATCACCCTGGTCCGCGACCTGGGTGGCCCGCTCGTCACGGGTCTGCCGCTCGGCATCGGCCCGCTTTCGGGAGAAGATCACTGCGCCTGCCCTCCGCTGTTCACACTCACCCTGCCACCTCTTCCGTCTGCCCGCGGCCCGGCTCGTTCGGCCGCCGCTCGACCCGGTCCTGGCCCGTCGGCGACGGCACCAGCCCGGCGTGCCCACCGGTGGACCCGTGCCCACCGGTCCCGCGCCGGGACGCGGGCAGCTCGACCACCGGCTCGAACCGCGCCCGTGCGACCTGCTGGACCACGAGCTGCGCGATCCGGTCGCCGCGGGAGATCTTCGCCGGCACATCCCGATCATGGTTGATCAGGTTGACCAGGATCTCACCCCGGTAGCCGGCGTCGACCGTACCGGGCGCGTTGAGCACCGTCACGCCGAGCCTGGCCGCCAGACCCGAGCGGGGATGGACCAGGCCCACGTACCCCTCCGGCAGCGCGATGGCCACGCCGGTGGGCACCAGGGCACGGCCGCCGGGCGGCAGCTCCACGTCCGCGGCCGCCACCAGGTCGGCCCCGGCGTCGCCGGGATGGGAGTACGTGGGCAGCGGCAGCTCCGGGTCGAGCAGCTGCACGGGCACGGGTACGACGTCGGTCACGGGTCCCCTCTTCCGTCCGGTTCGCGGGGTGACCCTGCCATCCTGCCGGTTCGTCGAGCCGCCGTGCGCCGTACCCTCGCAGGAGTGAGCATGTCGCCCTCCGCGTCCACCGATCAGCCGCCCGTCGCCGCCCGCTCGGCGTACACCGAGCGGCTGGATCTGCCCTGGTGGCTGTGGCTGACCGGGCTGGTGGCCGCCGCGTTGCTGGCCGTGGAGATCTGGATGGGCGCCTCCGGCGTCCGCGCCTGGCTGCCGTTCGCCGTCCTGTTGCCGCTCACCGCGGCCGGCCTGTGGTGGCTGGGGCGAATCCGGGTCGGGGTGACCGACTCCGAGCTGCGGGTGGACGACGCCCGCCTGCCGGTACGTTTCGTGGCCGACGTGGTGCCGCTGGACGTGGCCGGCCGACGTGAGGTGCTCGGCGTCGGCGCGGACCCGCTCGCGTTCGTCGTGCAGCGACCGTGGATCGGCGGCGCCGTGCAGGTGATCCTCGACGATCCCGCGGACCCGACCCCGTTCTGGGTGGTGAGCACCCGGCACCCGGTCGAGCTGGCCGAGGCGGTGCTGACCGCACGGGACGCCCTGACGACTTCCCGCCCGGCGGCCGACGAGCCGGGCTGATCCGACGCCGAGGGGCCCCGCAGGTGCCGGTCCGACGCCGAGGGCGCGCTCAGGTGCCGGTCGGCGGGCCCGGGAGGGCTGTCGGTGGCGCGGGCCGGGCGATGCCCCGCCGACGCAGGTCGACCTGAAGCGCGTCGGCCATCTGCTGGGTGGCCCGGCGGTTGAGGAAGCTGGCCACCGCCGCGCCGGTCAGGAACGGCCCGAGCGTCGTGAGGTTGCGACCGAAGCGCCGCAGCAGCATGTCCCGCAGTTCCTTGCGGGCCGCGGTGCCGAGCACCGCTCCCACTCCCACACCGGGCACCATCGGGTTGACGCCGCGTTGGGTGGCCCAGGAGTGCACAAGTGTGACCGCCCGTTGGCTGCCGCCCACCGGTAGCGCCACACCGTGGATCTCGTGCAGCTCGCCTACCAGTTTGAGCTCCACCGCCACCACGGCCACGGTCTCGGCGGCGAGCAGCACCGGCGCGGAGAGCAGGGTCGGGGCCACCGCCCACTCGACGGCGGCGACGCCTCCACCGGCCGCGCCGATCGCGGCGGTGGTCCTCGACGCGTTGCGGATGAGCCTGTCGGCCAGGGCGACGTCGTCCAGGCCGGGGAAGTGCCGGCGCAGAGTGTCCAGGTCCCGCACCGGCACGTGCGGGGCGATCTCGGCGACGGTGTCAACCATCCACCGCACGGCGGCGCGGGGCTTGAACAGGTCGGAAATGCCACGCGCACGGGCCTGCCCGACCATCCGGGTCAGCAGTTGGCGGCGTCGGGCCGGCTCGATGTCGTCAGCGGTCAACGCCGCGACGGTGGCACCGAGGTCGTCCGTGCCACGGGTGGCACCAATGTCGTCCGTGCCACGGGTGGCACCAATGTCGTCCGTGCCACGGGTGGCACCAAGGTCGTCCGTGCTGCCATCGGTGGTGCCGCCTCGATCGCTCATCGGACCTCCCGGTGCTGTGGCTACCCGCTACGAGTCAAGCAGGTACCCACTGCTGCCGCATGCCTACACCGGCAGCGGCGGCCCCGTTCAGGAGGCCGCCGCTGGTGTCGTGGTTGTCAGACGCACTCGCGGCAGATCAGCTCGCCGTTACGCTCGACCGCCAGCTGGCTACGGTGGTGGACCAGGAAGCAGCGGGCGCACCGGAACTCGTCCTGCTGCATCGGAAGCACCTTGACCGTGAGCTCCTCGTCGGCCAGATCGGCACCGGGCAGCTCAAAGCTCTCGGCCACCTCGGCCTCGTCGACGTCCACCGCGCCCGACTGTGAGTCGACGCGCCGTGCCTTGAGCTCTTCCAGGCTGTCCTCGCCGAGGTCGACCTCGTCGCGACGCGGGGCGTCGTAGTCGGTGGCCATCGGTTTCACTCTCCCATATCGATGTTGTCGCTTCCGGTTGTAACGCCGGACGACGCTGTTTCGGTTCCGCTGGCCGGCCACCACTTGTGTCGGGCACCCGACCCGAGGACCGAACGGGTCGAGCTCGCTGGGGCGACTCCCCTGCGAGCGCGGAACCTTACCCCCCCTTGGGCGAGGCATGTATACCGCCCTTGCGGCTGAGATGTACGCCCCCGCACGCGAAGTTGTTCCCAATGTGATTCAGGCGACACGAAGATAGGGGTAGTAGTACCCGGTTCGCGGTCGGCGCGCCGGCATGTCGGGCTGTTTCCACGCGACGGCCGGACAACCGTTAACCTCAGCGGCGTATTCGACGGCCGGCGGCCTGAGCGATCGTTCCTGGCCGTCACCACCCACCTGAGGTCCGGGGAGTGCCCTGATGAGTTTTGCGCGCGTGCGAGCACTCGTCGTCGTCGGCCTGTTGGCGATCATCGCCCTGGTCTTCGTCGTCGTGGCCGTGGTCCGCGACAGCCAGGGCAACGCGGGCACCGCGGCAGGTTGCCCCGAGGGCTGGCCGCTGGCGGATCTGACCCTGCGCGAGCGCAAGGACGTCAAGATCAACGTGTTCAATGCCACGGATCAGCCCGGCCTCGCGCACACCGTCGCCGACGAGTTCAGCAACCGCCAGTTCCAGGTCAAGAAGACCGGGAACGAGAAGAAGATCGACAGCGTCGCGGTGCTGCGGTTCGGCCCGAAGGGCGTCGGTTCCGCGCACCTGCTCCAGGCGTACTTCCTCAACAACGCCACCCCGGGCTACGACCCGAAGCGCACCGACGACACCGTGGACGTGGTACTGGGCAACAGCTTCCAGCAGCTCGCCACCACGACCGAGGTCAACCAGTCGCTCGGCGACTCGGGCCCGCCGGAGGCACCGAAGGGCTCCTGCCCGTCCCCACCCGCCAAGTGACGGCGTAACCGGCCCGCCACAGCGCCAGGTCGACCGACCAGGCGATCTGATCGGTCGGTCAGTGGGTCCGCCGGTCAGGGTCCGCCGGCGGCGTCCAACGCGGCCAACCGGTCGTGCAGCGGCGCGAAGAGCGCGGGCGGGGCCGCGACCACCAGGTCCGGTCCCGGTGGTCGGCCGGCCAGGCCGGCGACCCGAACCCCCGCCTCGGCAGCCACCAGCCCGCCCGCCGCCAGGTCCCAGGCCGCAAGACCCTTCTCGAAGTACGCGTCGAGCCGCCCCTCGGCGACCAGGCAGAGGTCCAGCGCGGCGGCGCCGAGGCGGCGGATGTCCCGTACGTGCGCGATCAGTCCGGCCACCACCTGCGCCTGGTGCACCCGGCGGGCGGCGTCGTAGCCGAAGCCGGTGCCGACCAGCGCCTGCCCCAGGTCGACCTCGCCGGAGCAGCGCAGCCGGACACCGTCGCGCCAGGCCCCGCCGCCGGCCGTGGCGGTCCACTGCTCGCCGGTGCTCACGTTGCGTACGACGCCGGCGACCACCACCCCGTCCACCTCGGCGGCCAGCGAGACCGCGGAGTGCGGCAGCCCGTACAGGTAGTTCACCGTGCCGTCGATCGGGTCGACGATCCAGCGCACCCCGCTGCGCGCCGCGCCGGAGGCCCCCTCGCCGTACTCCTCGCCGAGCACCGAGTCGTCCGGACGCAGCGCGGCGAGCGCGTCGAGGATCTGCCGCTCGACCGCCCGATCGGCGGCGGTCACCACGTCGGTGACTGTGCTCTTGGTGGCGGCGACGACGACCCCCTCGGCGCGCATCCGGTACGCGGTGTCCGCCGCGTCCCGAGCCACCTCCACCGCGATGCTGAGCAGTTCCGACGGCGTCGTCGTCGAGTTGGTCATGGTTCGCCTCTTTTCGCACTCCGGGTGCATGTGGATGGGGTGAATCCACCGACCCGGCTTCCGAAGATCATCGTTCCCGACGACGCGCGACGGCGCCAGACCAGGGTCTTTGGTACGCGGCATCCGCCGCGAAGGGGCGCGCCCGTACCGCCCGCGCGGCTTGAGCGGCCCACCTTGACCAACATGCCCCTTTAGGTCCGGTAATGTCGCTTAAGTGCCTATCGCCCTGTCCATGCTCAGCTCACATCCGATGCCCAACCGCGACCTGGTGGGCACGCCACCGGCCAAACCTCCGGAGACCTCGGCGATCCACACGCGCGCACTCGCAACCACCACGCTGACCTGGTCCTGGCTGCTCAAACAGCAGTTCGGACACGATCTGAGCGCTGCCAGGCCCGACGACGGGAACCCTTCGCCGGCCGCGCGGCTATCATTAGCGCAAAGTCCACATCTCCGCCGCACCGACGGTCCCCACCTGCGGTACGCGGTGCGGAGCAGGATGATCGCCGCAGACGGCGTTACAATTCACCCCTGCCCACGCGGCACGGACCGCCGACCACCGGCCGGACCGTGACACGAGGGTCCCTCAACCACATCGCCCGGCACGGTAACCCTCGCTGCGCTGGACGAACCCGCCGTGCCCGCTCTTCGCCTCCGGAAGGTCATTCGTGACAGAACCCCGCCAGCCCGGCGCCGACGTTCGCTCGCTCACCGACACCCTGATCGCCCACGCGCAGAGCGCCGGTGGTCAGCTCACGTCGGCCCAGCTCGCGCGCACCGTCGAGTCCGCCGAGGTGACTCCGGCCCAGGCCAAGAAGATCCTGCGGGCGCTCTCCGAGGCGGGCGTGACCGTCGTGGTGGACGGCTCGGCGAGCACCCGCCGCCGCGTCGCCGCGGCCCGCTCGACCACGCCAGCGTCCCGGGCCACCACCGCCAAGACCACCAAGAAGGCCGCCGCGCCGGCCCCGAAGCAGGCGCCCGCCGCCGACGACCCCCGTCGACGCCGGCCCCGCGCAAGGTGGCCGCCCGCAAGGCGACCGGCACCGCCGCCGAGGCCGCAGGGGCGCCGGCGAAGGCGACCCGGTCAACCCGAGCCACCAAGGCGACGGTGGCCGCGGCCGCCGGAGCCAAGCCGACCAAGGCTGCCGGCAAGGCCAAGGGCGAGGGCGCCGAGGGCGAGATCGACCCGGAGGAGCTTGCCGCCGCGATCGAGGACGTCGTGGTCGAGGAGCCGGCCGAGCTGGCCCAGGCCGCCGAGACCGACGCCGCCGCCTCGGCGACGGACAACGACTTCGAGTGGGACGACGAGGAGTCCGAGGCCCTCAAGCAGGCGCGACGCGACGCCGAGCTGACCGCCTCCGCCGACTCCGTCCGCGCGTACCTGAAGCAGATCGGCAAGGTTCCGCTGCTCAACGCCGAGCAGGAGGTGGAGCTGGCCAAGCGGATCGAGGCCGGGCTCTACGCCGCCGAGCGGCTGCGGGCTGCCGACGAGGGCGAGGAGAAGCTCGTCCGGGAAATGGTCCGTGACCTGGGCTGGATCTCCCGGGACGGCGAGCGGGCCAAGAACCACCTCCTGGAGGCGAACCTCCGACTGGTGGTGTCGCTGGCCAAGCGCTACACGGGCCGCGGCATGGCCTTCCTCGACCTCATCCAGGAGGGCAACCTCGGCCTGATCCGGGCCGTGGAGAAGTTCGACTACACCAAGGGCTACAAGTTCTCCACGTACGCCACCTGGTGGATCCGGCAGGCCATCACCCGCGCCATGGCCGACCAGGCCCGCACCATCCGCATCCCGGTGCACATGGTCGAGGTCATCAACAAGCTCGGCCGCATACAGCGTGAGCTGCTCCAGGACCTGGGCCGCGAGCCCACTCCGGAGGAGCTGGCCAAGGAGATGGACATCACACCCGAGAAGGTGCTGGAGATCCAGCAGTACGCTCGGGAGCCCATCTCACTGGACCAGACCATCGGCGACGAGGGTGACAGCCAGCTCGGCGACTTCATCGAGGATTCCGAGGCAGTCGTCGCGGTCGACGCGGTCTCGTTCTCGCTCCTGCAGGACCAGCTCCAGCAGGTGCTGCAGACGCTCTCCGAGCGTGAGGCGGGTGTGGTACGTCTGCGCTTCGGCCTGACCGACGGTCAACCCCGGACGCTCGACGAGATCGGCCAGGTCTACGGGGTGACCCGGGAGCGGATCCGGCAGATCGAGTCCAAGACGATGTCCAAGCTGCGTCACCCGTCCCGGTCGCAGGTCCTCCGGGATTACCTGGACTGAGCGGGTTTCGTCAACCGAACGTGTCGTTTTGACCACCTGGTGTGCAACACCAGATGGTGATCGTCCGGATGCACGAATGTGATCGTTGACGTGGCACCCTGGGTGCACGGCACACTGTCCCTTCCAGGTGTGACCTCGGTCCCCCGCGGGCACACAGGGAAGGCAGTGCCTAGCAAGGGTGTTGCACCATAGGTGAGCAACGACCGAAGAGATTGTTCATCGGTGACGACCAGAGGAGGAAGGCGATGACCCCGACCCTCACGCCGCCGCCCGAGACGGTGGCGCCCCCAGCCGCCGATGAACGGTGCGACCGCTGCAATGCTGCCGGGAAGCTCCGGATCACTCTGGCGGGTGGGAGCGAGCTGGTGTTCTGCGGGCACCATGCGAACAAGTACGCGGAGGATCTCGTGAAGATCACCGAGCGGTTCGCGACGGAGCCCGATTTCAGCTGGCGTGGCGCCGATCTGATGGCGAACTAAATCCGCAAACCGACATAGCCGGCCGGAGGCACCCTCGGGGTGCCTCCGGCCGGCTTTTTTGTCCGAACGCCCCGGTGTTCCGGTGTCCCGCTCGGTGCCCCCGCGCCCCGGTGTCCCGCTCGGTGCCCCCGCGCCCCGGTGTCCCGGTGTCCCGGTGTCCCGGTGTCCCCGCGCCCCGCGCCCCGCGCCCCGCGCCCCGCGCCCCGCGCCCCGCGCCCCGCGCCCCGCGCCCCGCGCCCCGCGCCCCGCGCCCCGCGCCCCGCGCCCCGCGCCAAGATCACCGCAACTTCCCCGATGTTGCTGCCTCCGACACGCGGGAGGCAGCAACATCCCCGATCCTGCGCGAATCTTGACGACGAACACCGCCCTCGAGAGACCGGGACGGGGTTTGGGCGCCCACCGCCGCCAAGGTCACGCTCGAACCAGGATGTAGTGGCATCACCGGAGGGCCGACACCACTACATCCAGGATCTTGCGCGATCTTGAGGTCGGGACGCCCCGCTGAGGGTTCCGCGACCATCCCGCCGGGCAATCCTCGGCGCGAACCTGGGCCTGCCCCGTGATCCACTCGGTTTCGCGGAAGTCGCGCTTTACACCTCGCTCAGACACCGCGTTTTCAGGAATGCCGAGTGGATGACGCCGCAACCGTGCACCCCGACCACACCGCAACCGCGGACCCGAACCACCGCCCAGCACCTACACCGACCACACCCCAGCAGAGACGCACGGCACCGACCACGGCCCAAACGCGGTCCGGGCCGATCAGCCCGCTTCGTTCCGTGCCCAAGTGCGTCGGATGGTGCCGGTGGGGTAGGCGGAACCGGAGGGGCTGGGGCGATGGTGACGCCAGCCCTTCCAGCCAGCCCCGCCCCGCTGGCTGGGCGGCTGACCGGCTGCGGCTGGGCGACCGTCTGTCGGGCTGGGCTGCCCGGCTTGCTGGACGGCCGGCTGGCTGGGCGGGCTGGCTGGGCTGGGCGGGCTGGCTGGCTGGGCGGGCTGGCTGGGCGGCGGGCTGGGCGGGCTGGCTGGGCGGCGGGCTGGGCGGGCTGGCTGGGCGGCGGGCTGGGCGGGCTGGCTGGGCGGCGGGCTGGCTGGGCGGCAAGGCGGCAGGCTGGGCGGCTGCGGCTGGGCTGGTCTAGAGGGTCTGCACGGTGGCGATGCGTTCCTCTAGCTGCTCGATGGTGGCCTGGGCGCTGGGCGGGCCGCCGCAGAGCCGGCGCAGTTCGGCATGGATCTTGCCGTGTGGCTGGCCGGTGCGGTGGTGTCGGGAGGCCACCAGGGCGTTCAGTTGGCGCCGCAGCGCCACGCGACGCTGGGCGGCGCTCATGGGTGCCGGGGGCGCTGCCGTGGGCGCAGCGGCCGGCTGAGCGGCCCCGTCGGCCGTACGACGGCGTTGGGCGGCGAGCTGTGCGGCCTGCCGCTTGGTCAGCAGCAGCGAGACCTGGTCGGCGGTGAGCAGGCCGGGCAGGCCGAGGTATTCCTCTTCCTCGGGGGTGCCGGCCTGGGCGGCGGTGCCGAACGACGCGCCGTCGAAGATCACCTGGTCCAGCTCGGCGGTGGCCGAGAGCGCGGCGAACCGCTTCTCCAGCTCCCCGCTGGCCTGGTCGTCGCGCTGCGCGCGTTCCAGCAGGTCGTCGTCGAAACCGTCGGCTTCCTTGGGTTTGCCGAGTACGTGGTCGCGCTCGGTCTCCATCTCGCTGGCCAACCCGAGCAGGTGCGGCACGCTGGGCAGGAAGACCGACGCGGTCTCCCCGGGTCGGCGGGCCCGCACGAACCGGCCGATGGCCTGGGCGAAGTAGAGCGGCGTGCTGGCGCTGGTGGCGTAGACACCGACCGCCAGTCGTGGAATGTCGACGCCCTCGGACACCATCCGTACCGCGACCAGCCATCGCTGGTCGGACGCCGCGAACGTCGCGATCCGGGCGGATGCGCCCTGGTCGTCGGAGAGCACCACGGCGGCCTTCTCGCCGGTCACCTGCTCGATCAGCTTGGCGTACGAGCGGGCGGTCTGCTGGTCGGTGGCGATGATCAGACCGCCGGCGTCGGCCATGCCCGCGTTGCGCAGCACGGTGAGTCGCGCGTCGGCGGCCCGCAGCACCTGTGGCATCCAGTCGCCGGCCGGGTCCAGGGCGGTGCGCCAGGCCTGCGCCACCAGGTCCTGGGTCATCGGCTCGCCCAGACGGGCTGCCAGTTCCTCCCCCGCGTTGGTACGCCAGCGGGTCTCCCCGGAGTACGCCAGGAAGAGCACCGGCCGGACCACGCCGTCGCGTAGCGCGTCGGAGTAGCCGTACACCGAGTCGGCGCGGGAGCGCAGCAGCCCGTCCCCGCCCCGCTCGTAGCTGACGAACGGGATCGGGTTGTCGTCGGAGCGGAACGGTGTCCCGGTGAGCATCAGCCGGCGTACGGCGGGTTCGAAGGCGTTCTTCACCCCGTCGCCCCAGGTTCGGGAGTCGCCGGCGTGGTGGATCTCGTCGAGGATGACCAGGGTGCGTCGGGTCATGGTGCGCCGCCGGTGCACCTGTGGGGCCATCCCCACCTGGGCGTACGTCACGACCGCGCCGTGGAAGTCGGCAGCGGAGTGCAGGTCGGCGTTGCGGAACGCGGCGTCGAGCTGAATGCCGACCCGGGCTGCGGCGTCCGACCACTGGTTCTTCAGGTGCTCGGTCGGGGCGACCACGGTGACCGCCTCGATGGTGCCGTCACCGAGCAGCTCCGCCGCGATCCGCAGGGCGAAGGTGGTCTTGCCGGCACCCGGCGTGGCGACCGCGGTGAAGTCCTCGGTGCGCCGCCGCAGGTACTCCACCAGGGCCTTGCGCTGCCAGGCGCGTAGTGCCGGGAACGTCTCGAGCACCGGCGTCCGGGCTGCCACGCGAAGCTCCTCTCCGACCGCACGATGGCGGACCCCGGGCGAGGGCCACGAGTATCCGCCGCCCATGAAAACGCCTCCGCGCAGAAGCTGCCGCGAAGGCCGACTCAGCATAACCAGCGCGGGCCGCCGGGCCCAGGCGACGCCACGCTGGTCACAATCTCGCACCCGGTAGGACAGCGGTCCGGCGGTCTCACCACTCCCGGTCGGTGCGGGGGTCCGCCCCGTCGGTGCGGGGCGGGCGCAGCGTGGCCACCGGCGCGGACCAGCGTCGACGCAGCGCGATCAGGCGCAGCCCGAAGACCAGGACGGCGGCGGCGGTGAGTGGCGCGGGCCCGGTCTGCCCGGTGACGTACAGCAGTGCCACCAGGACCGAACCGGCGAGCGCTGCCAGCGCGTAGATCTCCCGGCGCAGCACGACCGGGATCTCGGCGGTGAGCAGGTCGCGGCCGAGCCCGCCGCCGATCGCGGTGAGCATGCCGATGAGGCAGGCGCCGACGGCCGGCACCCGGGCGTCGAGCGCCTTGAGCGTGCCGGTGACGGTGAACAGCGCCAGACCGGCCGCGTCCAGCACCAGCACTGTCGTGCGCAGTCGGGCCAGTTGCGGGTGCAGCCAGAAGACGGCGAGCGCGGTGATCGCGGCGGTGGCCGCGTACCGCCAGTCGGCGAAGGCCAGCGGCGGCACCTCGTCGATGACCAGGTCCCGGAAGATCCCACCGCCGAGGGCGGCCACGAAGCCAACGAACGCGACCCCGAACAGGTCCAGTCGCTTGGCCACCGCCGCCGAGGCCCCGGACGCGGCGAACACCGCCACCCCGGTCAGGTCGGCGAGGAGCAGGGCGGTGGAGGTGGTCACCGCCGCAGGCTACGTCGCCGGCCGGAGCACCGGCCGAGATTCACTCGCGGTACGAGTCGTAGATCTCCTTGCACTTGGGGCAGACCGGAGAACCCGGCTTGGCCGCCTTGGTGACCGGGAAGGTCTCGCCGCAGAGTGCGACGACGTAAGTGCCCATGACGGCACTTTCGGCGATCTTCTCCTTGCGGACGTAGTGGAACATCTCGGGACCGGTGTCGGCGTCCTTCAGCTCCGGACGCTCGAGAACCTCTGTGCTCACGTCTGCACCTCCGACCGTCAAGTTTGGCAGGTCATCACGGCCGGGTCCACTTGAGGCCGGCCGAGTCCCCACCCCGTACGGTGCGCGTGTGACTGACTTTCGCATCAGCTACGGCACCGAGGTCGCCGAAGCCCTGCGCGACGGCCGGCCCGTCGTCGCCCTGGAGAGCACCATCGTCTCGCACGGTCTGCCCCGGCCGGAGAACCTGCGGGTGGCCAGGGAGATCGAACGGACGGTTCGGGACGCCGGGGCCGTTCCGGCGACGATCGGCATGATCGCCGGCGAGCTGGTGGTCGGCCTGGACGACGCGCAGCTGACCCGGCTGGCCACGGTCGACGGCGTGACGAAGCTCTCCGTCCGCGATCTCGCGGTGGCGGCCGCGACCGGCGCGGACGGCGCGACCACGGTGGCCGCGACCAGCGCGGTGGCCGTCGCCGCCGGTATCGGCGTGTTCGCCACCGGCGGTCTGGGTGGGGTGCACCGGGAGGCTGCGCACACCTTCGACGAGTCGGCGGACCTGATCACCCTGGCGCAGACCCCGATCGCGGTGGTCTGCGCCGGGGTCAAGTCGATCCTCGACGTGGGCGCGACGCTGGAGCGCCTGGAGACCCTCGGGGTCGCGGTGGTCGGTTACCGCACCCGCCGGTTCCCCGGCTTCTACCTCACCGACGCCGGCTTCGACCTGGACTGGTCGGTGGACTCGCCGGAGCAGGTCGCCGCCGTGCTCGCCGCCCGGGACGAGCACGCCGTGCACACCGGTGGTCTGCTCATCGCCAACCCGCTGCCGGTCGACGAGCAGCTCGACCCGGAGCTGCACGACCGGACGCTCACCGAGGGCCTGGCCCTGCTGGAGAGGGACGGGATCACCGGCAAGGCCGTCACCCCGTACCTACTCGCGCACTTCCACTCGGCCACCGAGGGCGCGAGCCTTGCGGTGAACGTGCGGATCATCCTGCGCAACGCCGACCTGGCCGCACGGATCGCGGTCGCCTCGGCGGCCCGCAGCACCGCCGTCGCGGCATGACCCGACCCTCCCGGATGGTCGTCGTCGGGGACGTGATCACCGATGTGGTCGCCGTGCTGTCCGGGCCGCTCGCGGCCGGCTCGGACACCGGGGCCGCGATCAGTCTCGGCGGCGGCGGTCAGGCGGCCAACACCGCCGCCTGGGTCGCCGCGCAGCGGGTGGACGTCACGCTCGTCGGCGCGGTCGGTGACGACGACGCCGGGCGGGACCGGGTGGCCGAACTCGACCGGGCGGGCGTCGACTGCGCGATCGAGCGGGTCGAGGGCGCCCGGACCGGCACGGTCATCGTGTTGGCCGCCGACGACGAGCGCACCATGGTCAGCCAGCGGGGCGCGAACCTGCGGCTGAGCGCCGCGCACGTCGAACAGGCTGTCGCGGCGGCGCCCGACGCCGGGCATCTGCACCTGTCCGCGTACACCCTGTTGGACGCCGAGTCGCGCGGCGCGGGGCTGCGGGCGTTGGCCGCCGCCCGCGAGCGCGGGCTCACCACAAGCGTCGACGCGGCCTCCGCGGCGCCGCTGCGGCGGGTCGGCGCGGCGGCGTTCCTGAGTTGGGTACGCGACATCGACCTGCTCCTGGTCAACGCGGACGAGGCCACGGTGCTGGCCGGCGGGCTGGACCCGGCGGCTCAGGGGCGGGCGCTGTCGGCGACGGCTCGGCGGGTCGTGGTGAAGCGCGGCGCGGCCGGGGCGGTCTGGGTCGACCGCACCACTCCGGTCTGCGTGGCTCCGGCCCGCCGGGTGGCGGTGGTGGACGTCACGGGCGCGGGCGACGCCTTCGCGGCCGGTCTGCTCACCGCGTGGCTCGCCGGCGCCACCCCGACCGCGGCGCTGAGCCGCGCCACCGACCTGGGCGCGCTGGCCGTCTCCACGGCCGGCGCACGGCCACAGCCGTAACGTCGGCGCGCGGGCCACAGCTCTGACTGCTCGAACCCTGGCCCGCTCGCGGGTCAGGGTTCGACGTCGATGACCTTGTGCGGGCGCTCCTCGGCGGTGAGGCTCATCGGCGGGGTGTCGTCCTGCTGGCGGGGGTGGAACCTGTTGGCCAGCCGGTGCTCCTCCTTCGGGGGCCGGTCGTTGGCCAGCAGCACGGCCAGCCAGGGGATGAGCACCATGCCGAGGCCGCACAGCGGCAGCCAGAGCCAGAGCAGTGGGGCGTTCGCACCGACCAGGATCGCGCCGACGATGATGCACAGCACCCGGATGCCCATCATCAGGACATAGCGGCGCTGGCGACTGTTGAGCTGATCGTCCTGGCTGCGCGAGGCGTCGGTGATCAGAATCGGCTGGTACGCCTGACGCTTCACCATGGACCTCCTCGAGGGGGTTACGCCTCATCCTGTCACCGCAGGTCCGTGATCAGCGAAATTCGACTCATCCCGTTGCGTGTTACGCGCGTGGTACGCTCCGCGATGTGGGCAGCAGGTTCAGCTTCACCGACGAGGCGTTGGCCAACCTGAGGGTCTACGACGTCACACCCGGGGAAGTCTGGGAGGCGCTGCACAGCGCCCGCCGGGTCATCCGTCACCTGGGTGACGACGTGATGGTGGTCTACGCCGCTGCCCGTCGGGGCCGCCGGCTGGCGGTGCTGCTCGCCGAGGCCGATGGCACCGACAACGACTGGGACATCCTCTCCGCCCGCGAGCTGAGCGACGTCGAGTCCAAGCGCTACGACGAGGCCGTGCGGAGATCTCGGTAGATGAGGAGGCCGTGACGATGCACCGTAACGACGCGACCAAGCAGTTCCACGGCGGCGGCGACCGGATCGCCGACCTGATCGACGAGAGCCCGGCGGCGGAGCTGCCCACGCCCGACAGCGACGTGCCGATGGTGAGTCGCTCGGTGCGGCTGCCACTCGACACCTACGAGCGGGTCCGCGCCGCCGCCGATGCCCGGGGCATCGGGGTCACCACGCTGATGCGCCAGTGGATCGATGCCGGCCTGGCCGACCTGGACGACTCGGCGACCGTCTCACTGGCCGACGTCCGGCGCGCGCTTGCCTCGCTGGCGCATCCCACCGCCGCCTGAGCGGGCGGCCCCTCACCGGGCCGGACGGCTCAGCCGCCGGTGGCCTTCGCCTTGGCCGCCGCCTTCGTCTGCTGCTTGAACTCCCGCACCCGACGCAGCGAATCGGCGTCGGTGACGTCGGCCACCGACCGGTACGCGCCCGGGTCGCCGTAGTCGCCGGCCGACTTCCGCCAGTCCTGCGGGGTCACCCCGAACCGCTTGCCGAGCAGAGCCACGAAGATCTGTGCCTTCTGCTTGCCGAAGCCGGGCAGCGCGGAGACCCGGCGCAGCAGCTCCGGCCCGTCGGCGACCTCGGCCCAGAGCAGCGCCGCGTCACCGTCGTACCGCTCCACCAGCACCTGGCAGACCTCCTGCACCCGGGCCGCCATGGCCTTCGGGAACCGGTGCAGCGCCGGCGGCTGGGCGAAGAGCGCGACCAGGGCCTCCGGGTCGTACCCGGCCAGCTCGGTCGCGTCCAACTCATGGCCGAGCCGCTGCTGCAGCACGTACGGCGACGAGAACGCCTTCTCCATCGGCACCTGCTGGTCGAGGACCATGCCGAGGAGCAGGGCCAGCGGGCTGCGCTCCAGCAGCCGGTTGGCCTCCGGGTCGATGGGCAGAACGAGCGTCATGCGGACCATCCTGCCTGGCGCACCGCCCCGGGCGGACACCGACGCCCCGACGTCTTCCGGCGGGTGTCGCCGACCCGGGACGCGACGGGGGGCAGGATGTCGGGGTGGACGAACACGACATGCTGCTCTCCCCCGCCGGCGTCGACGCGCTGCGCACCGCGCTGACCCGGACCGGTTTCACCAGCCACGGCATCGCCGAGCGGCTGGGCGCCCAGGCGACCGCCGCGGTCTCCCGCAACGACTACCGGGCCGCGCTGCGCGCCACCGAGGACGGCGACCCGCTCGCCACCCTGATCCGGGTGTTCATCTGCGACCAGACCGAGTCGGAGCCCGCGGTGGCCGCCGCGCTGGCGCCGCTGAGCGTGGAGGAGGCCCTCGCCGGCGGGCTGGTCGAGAGGTACGGCGACGGGCTGCGCGCCGGGGTCGACCTGGAGCCGTACGGCGAGGACTGGTGGGTGCTCGCCGACGTGCCGGCCAGCGCCCGCCCGGGTCGCCCGTTGCACGCCGAACACGTCCTCGGCATCGGCGGGGCGACCCACACCCTGATCGGCGCGACAGTGCGCCGGCCGGTCGACGCCGCACTGGACCTGGGCACCGGCTCCGGCGTCCAGGCCCTGCACCTGGCCACCCACGCCCGGTCCGTCACCGCCACCGACCTCTCCGAGCGGGCGCTGCGCTTCGCCGCGACCACCGCCGCCCTCAACGGTCAGGACTGGGAGCTGCTCCGCGGCGACATGGTCGCCCCGGTGGCCGGCCGGCGGTTCGACCTGGTGGTGAGCAACCCGCCGTTCGTGGTCGGCCCGGGCACCACCACGCACGTCTACCGCGACTCCGGCCGGGTCGGCGACGCGATCGGCGCCGAGCTGGCCGCCGCCGCCCCGGGCCTGCTCACCGAGGGCGGCACCATGCAGTACCTGGCGAACTGGGTGCACGTCGCCGGCGAGGAGTGGGACGAGCGGGTGGCCGGCTGGTTCGCCGGGACCGGCCTGGACGCCTGGGTGATCCAGCGTGAGGTGGCCGACCCGATGGCGTACGTCGACCTGTGGCTCACCGACGTCGGCGAGACCGCCGACCCGCAGCGGATGGCCGCCTGGCTGGACTGGTTCGACGCGCACAAGGTGGAGGGGATCGGCTTCGGCATCGTGTCCCTGCGCCGGGGCGGACACACCGACCCGGTGGTCCGGGTGGAGGACCTGCGCCAGCGGGTGCAGCCACCGCTGGGCGACCAGGTCGCCGCCTGGTTCGACCGCCAGGGCTTTCTCCGGGTACGCGACACCGAGGCGTTGCTCGCCGAGCGCTACCGGGCCGCCGAGGGCCTCCAGCTGCGGCAGGAGGCCACCATGGGCGACGAGGGCTGGGGGGTGGACCGGCAGGTCCTCGCGATGCCGCACGGCCTGCGCTGGACCGAGGAGATCGACCCACTGGTCCTGGCGCTCGTCGGCGGCGCCGACGGCCGGCTGCCGCTGCGCGACCAGCTCGCCCTGCTCGCCGCCGCGCACGACGTCGAGCCCGACGAGATGGCCGAGGCCGCCGGCCCGATCGTGGCGCACCTGGTGGAGCGCGGCTTCATCGAGCCGGTGAGCGCCTGATGCGTGCGGTGGTGCAGACCGTCGGGCAGGCAAGCGTGACGGTGGACGGCGAGGTGGTCGGCGCGATCGAGAACGGCCTGCTGGTGCTGCTCGGGGTGACCCACACCGACACCGCGGAGACCGCCCAGACGATGGCCCGCAAGGTGCACGAGGTACGCATCCTCGACGGTGAACGGTCCGCCGCCGACACCGGCGCGCCGATCCTGGTGGTCAGCCAGTTCACCCTCTACGGCGACGTCCGCAAGGGTCGCCGGCCGAGCTGGACCGCCGCCGCCCCCGCCGAGGTCGCCGAACCACTCGTCACGGCGGTGGTCGACGCCCTGCGCGAACGGGGAGCCAAGGTCGAGACCGGCCGCTTCCGCGCCCACATGCTGGTCCAGAGCACCAACATAGGCCCCCAAACCCTCCTCCTGGACCTCTGACCAACAGCGGTGATCAAGAGATTTGCGTCAGGATCCGGGCCCGACCTGACGCAAACCTCTTGATCACCCGGGTGGGGTGGGGCTAGGAGAAGAGGCCTCGGCGGGTCAGGGACTGGCGGAGCCAGTTGTCGAGCTCGGCGGTCCAGTCGGTGCGGTCGGCGGTGGCGTGGTCGACAGTGAAGCGGCCGAAGGCGTCCCGCCCCTCGGTGAAGACACCGCCGCGCTTGTCGACCTCCAGCACCACCTGCATCTGCTGCGCGTCGGCGATGAAGGTGACCTCCAACTGGTTGATCGAGCGGGCGTACTGCGGCGCCGGGCTGAACTCGATCTCCTGGTAGAACGGCAACGTCTGGCGTACGCCGTAGATGTGACCACGCTCCACATCGGCGCGTGCGAACCGGAAGCCCAGCCGCAGCAACGCGTCCAGCAGCCGCTCCTGCGCCGGCAGCGGGTGCACCGACACCGCGTCCAGGTCACCCTTGTCGACCGCGCGGGCGACCTCCAGCTCGGTACGCAGACCCATCGTCATGCCGTGCAGATGCTGCCCGTACAGCTCGGTGACCGGCGTCTCCCACGGCACGTCGAAGCGGAACGGGAGGTCGTAGCGTTGCCCCGGCTCCAGCCGGAACGCGCCGGTGACCCGCTGGCGGTGGAACTCCTGAGTGGTGTCGTAGTCGTTGTCGCCGCTCTCGACCTCGACCCGGGTGACCAGGCCGAGGGTGACGTGGTCGATGTCGACCTGGTGGTCGCCGCCCAGCACCTGGATGCGGCCCTCCAGCTGGCCGCCCGGGCGGCAGTTCGGGTTGGCCAGCACCGTCTCCACGGAGGGGCCGCCGACGCCCATCGCCTTCATGAGCCGCTTGAAGACCACACCGTCCTCCATCTGTCGTCCTCGGCCGACCAGAGGTGGCCGGCCGTCCGCAACGTAACCGGGGCGGGCAACCACACAGCGGGACGACACACCGCACCAGCGATCCGACCCAATTCCTGTCGGGTGCCCGATCGCCTCACTCCCGTTTTACGCCCCGCCCGCCAAGCTGTTGTCACACCGGCACCGCTGGGCCGGGAACACGGCACAGACGTGGAAACGGGGAGAGACAGAGATGGTCCTGCAGATGACGGAACACCGGACGCGCCCGGCCACCACGACCGACACTGACGGGGCCCCCGAGGTCCTCGTCGACCTGGACGCCACCGACGAGCGCGGCATCTCCACCGACCTGGTCCGGGCCTACCTCAACGGAATCGGCCGGACCAAGCTGCTGACCGCCGCGCAGGAGGTCGACCTGGCTCGGCGCATCGAGGCCGGCCTGTTCGCCGACGAGAAGCTGGCCACCTGCACCCCGGTCTCCGCGGAGCTGCGAGCCGACCTGGAGCTGATCGTCGCGGAGGGCCGGGCGGCCAAGGACCACCTGTTGGAGGCGAACCTGCGGCTGGTGGTCAGCATCGCCAAGCGCTACACCGGCCGTGGCATGGCGTTTCTCGACCTCATTCAGGAGGGCAACCTCGGTCTCATCCGGGCGGTGGAGAAGTTCGACTACGCCAAGGGCTACAAGTTCTCCACGTACGCCACCTGGTGGATCCGGCAGGCCATCACCCGCGCCATGGCCGACCAGGCCCGCACCATCCGCATCCCGGTACACATGGTCGAGCAGGTCAACCGGATGGTCCGGGCCCGCCGCGAACTGGCGGTGACGCTGGGTCGCGAACCGACTGTCGCCGAGGTCGCCCGCGCACTGGAGATCCCCGAGATCCAGGTCATCGAGCTGATCTCCTACGACCGGGAGCCGGTGAGTCTGGACCAGGCCGTCGGCGACGACGGTGAGAGCGCGCTCGGCGACTTCGTGGCCTCGGTGGACCCGCGTACCGAGCCGGGCGACGCCGCTGCCCAGGGCGAACTGCGCAACGAGGTCAGCATCGTGCTCTCCACCCTGTCCCAGCGGGAGCAGGCGGTCATCCGGCTCCGGTTCGGCCTGGACGACGGCCGCCAGCGCACCCTGGACGAGGTCGGCCGGGAGTTCGGCCTGTCCCGGGAGCGGATCCGGCAGATCGAGAAGGTGACGCTGCTGAAGCTGCGCGCCCCGGAGCGGGCCCAGCGCCTGGAGGCGTACGCCTGCTGACGCACCCGGTTCCCACGGAAGGCTCCGGCGGTTCGCCGGGGCCTTCCGTGCTGCGGGGGTGTTTGACTGGAGTACCGGTCCGCGTACCGACGACGCGAGGAGAACAGCCATGAACTGGACACTCGAAGTGGTGATCGTGCCGGTCTCCGATCTGGACCGGGCGAAGAAGTTCTACGCCGACCAGCTCGGCTTCACCGTCGACCACGACACGGTAATCAGTGACGACGCGCGCATCGTCCAACTGACCCCGCCCGGCTCGGGCTGCTCGATCGTGATCGGTAAGGGCGTCGTCCCGGAGATGCCGCCCGGGTCGCTCAAGGGCCTGCAACTGGTGGTGCCCGACATCGAGCAGGCCCATGCGGAGTTGGTCGAACGTGGTGTGGAGGTCAGCGAGATCCAGGTGGTGGGTCAGAACCCCCGGCCGGTGCCGGATCCGCTGGACAATGTCGGCTTCGTCTTCTTCGCCGACCCGGACGGCAACACCTGGGGCGTCCAGCAGATCTCCAGCCGCGCCTGACCGGGCACGCTCACAAACGGCGGGGGCCGGTGTCCGGGTGGGCGACCGCGCCGCCCACCCGTACCTGGGCGTGCAGGACCGAGATGCCGTCCGGGCGGGCGAGCACCGGGTTGAGGGTCAGCGATCGCACCCGGGGCTGTTCGTCGGCGAGCTGACCCACCCGCAGCAGCAGATCGGCCAGGGCCTCCCGGTCGACAGGCGCGGCCCCCCGGTGCCCGCGCAGCAGCGGCGCCGCCCGGGGCTCGTCGACCAGCTCGGCCGCGTCCCGGTCGGTCAGCGGCACCGCCCGCCAGGCCCGATCGCCGAGCAGCTCGGTGGCGACCCCACCGAGGCCGAAGCCGACCACCGGCCCGAACGCCTGGTCTTCCACGACCTCCACCACGCAGGCCACCCCGGGCGGGACCATCGGCTGGACCAGCGCGTCCGCGCCGAAGGTCGCCGCGAGGTCCGCGTACGCGCGACGGAGGGTCGGCTCGTCGGGCAGGTCAAGCCGGACCGCGCCGAGGTCGAGCCGGTGCCGCAGCCCGGGGGCGGCCGCCTTGAGCGCCACCGGGAAGCCCAACCGTGCCGCCGCGTCGACCGCCGCGTCGGCCGAGTCGACGGGCACCGAGGCCACCACGTCGATGCCGTACGCGGCCAGCAGCGCAGCCGGGTCGGTGACGTCGGCCCGGAGCGCGGCCTGCGCGGCAGCACGATCGAGGCCGGGCAGCTCCGGTGGCACCCCGGGCGGGCGGCGAAGCCACTCGGCGTACCGGTGCGCGCTGGCGAGCGCGCGGACCGCCTCCTCCACGCCGCCGTACGCCGGCACCCCGGGTGGCAGCCGCCCGACGAGGAACGTCGCCACGGTCGGCTTGCCCAGCGCGAGGGCGGCCGGCAGCGCGGCGGTCACGTCGGCGTCCACCTCGGTCAGCTGGCCGGGCAGCGGCGGGGCGAAGACCACCACCAGGGCGTCCACCCGTTCGTCGGCGGCCGTGTCGGCGAGAGCGGTGGCGAACTCGGCGGCACCGGCGCTCGGCCCGACGTCGCGCGGATAGCCCTCGGCAACGGTGAGGCCGTGCCCCACGCAGGCGGTCGCGGCGAGCCCGGTGAGGGCCGAGGAGTTGCCGACCACACCGACCCGACCGCCGGCCGGCAACGGCTGGTTGGCCAGCAGCACACCCACGTCGAGCAGCTCCGGCACGGTGTCCACCCGGATCACCCCGGACTGGGCGAAGAGCGCGGCCACCGCCACCTCGTCCGGCCCGGCGGCGTCGCCGACCCCGGGTGGGCGGGCCGGTGAGGCGAGCGCGACCACCGGTTTGGCGCGGCCGATCCGCCGGGCCAGCCGGGCGAACTTGCGCGGGTTTCCGAAGGTCTCCAGGTAGAGCATGATCACGTCGGTGCCGGGGTCGTCCTGCCAGTACTGCAGGAGGTCGTTGCCGGAGACGTCGGCCCGGTTGCCGGCCGAGACGAAGCTCGACAGCCCGAGGCCCCGCCGGTCCGCCTCGGCGAGCAGCGCCACCCCGAACGCACCGGACTGACTGAAGATGCCGACCCGACCGGCCGGCGGCAGCGCCGGGGCGAGGGTGGCGTTGAGGCGTACCGTCGGGTCGGTGTTGGCCACGCCCAGGCAGTTCGGGCCGACGACCCGCATCCCGGCCGCGTGCGCGGCGCGGACCAGCGCCCGCTGCGCGGCCGCGCCCTCGCCGCCGGCCTCGGCGAAGCCGGCCGAGATGACCACCAGGCCGTGCACCCCCGCAGCGGCGGCGTCGGCGACCACTGCGGTCGCCGCCTCCGGCGGGACCGCCACCACCGCCAGGTCCACAGGTGCCCCGGCGTCAACCGCCGACGGGTACGCGGGGAGGCCCGCCACTGTCGACGCGCTCGGGTGCACGGGCACCACCGCACCGGTGAACCCGCCGTCGCGCAGGTGCCCGAGAACCGCCGCGCCGACGCCCTGGCCGGTGGCGCTGGCACCGTAGACGACGATGCCGCGCGGGGCGAGCAGCCGGGCGATCGAGCGGGCCTCGGTGCGGTGTTCCCGGCCGCGCTGCACCTCCAGGCTGGCCTCGGTGGGCGCGATGGGGAAGCTCAGGTGGACCACGCCGTCGGCGTACTCGCGCTGGACCTGGTAGCCGAAGTCGGCGAAGACCCGCAGCATCGTCCCGTTGGCCGGCAGCACCTCGGCGACGAAACTCATGATGTCGTTGCGGCGTGCCGCGTCGGCCAGGTGCTCCATCAGCACCGAGCCGATGCCCCGACCCTGGTAGGCGTCCTCCACGACGAAGGCCACCTCCGCCTCGGGAGCCTGCGGGCCGAGCCGTTCGTAGCGGCCGACCGCGACGATCTGGTCGGCGGCCGACACCACGAACGCCTCCCGGTCGTGGTGGTCCACGGTGACGAAACGGATCAGATCCCGCTCCGGGATGCGCGGGTACGGCGAGAAGTACCGGAGGTAGCGGGTGCGCTCGGAGAACCTGCTGTGCATCGCCACGATGCCCGGCGCATCGGCCGGGTCGATCTGTCGCAACTGGACAGTGCTGCCGTCGCTCAGCAGCACGTCGACAGGCTGGTCCGCGGTCGTCACCTGAACGGCCCTCCCCCGGCCCGGCTCAGTCCCGCGGATCGTGCGGGTCGAGCCCGAGCAGCGGGAAGACAGTCTTACGGGTGGCCGCGATCGCCCGGTCCACCGCGTTCGGCTCGCCGGTCGGCTGCCACGGCTCGTACGACGAGTCGGCGTCGTCGGTCATCCGCAGCGGCACCTCCCGGCCCAGACGGCGGGAGGCGACCAGGTCCCGCCAGGCGGGTGGGGTGAGCGTGGCCGGGTCGATCGGGTCACCGGTGGCCACGGCCAGCAGGTGAGTCCAGGCCCGGGGCACCACCTCGACGAGCGCGTACCCGCCGCCGCCGGTGGCCACCCAACGGCCGTCGCACAACTCGTCGGCGAGCGCCCGCATCGCCAGGTAGGTGGCCCGCTGCCCGTCCACCGTCAGGTTCAGGTCGGCGAGCGGATCCAGTCGGTGCCCGTCGGCGCCACACTGGCTGACCAGCACCTGCGGCCGGAACGCGCGTAGCACCGACGGCACGATCGCGTGGAACGCCCGAAGCCAGCCGCTGTCGCCGACGCCCGGCGGCAACGGCATGTTGACAGCGCTGCCCTGCGCGCCCGGCCCACCCGTCTCGTCCGGGAAACCGGTGCCGGGGAAGAGCGCCAGCGGCGTCTCGTGCACGCTGACCGTGAGCACCCGGGGGTCGTCCCAGAAGATGTCCTGCACCCCGTCGCCGTGGTGCACGTCGACGTCCACGTACGCGACCCGCTCGGCGCCCAGGTCGAGCAGGCGGGCGATGGCCACCGCCGGGTCGTTGTAGACGCAGAAGCCGGAGGCCCGGGCGGACATCGCGTGGTGCAGCCCACCGGCCACGTTCACCGCCCGTCGGGCGTCGCCACGCCAGACCGCCTCGGCGGCGGCCACCGTCGCGCCGGCGATGAGCGCGCTGGACTCGTGCATTCCCTCGAAGACCGGGTTGTCGGAGGTGCCGAGCCCGTACCCGGCGAAGAGTGGATCGCGCGGCGCGTTGCGCACCGCGGCGAGGTAGGCCGGCTCGTGCACCCGGGTGAGCAGGGCGTCGTCGGCCGGCTCGGGCTTGACGACCCGCACCCCTGGCCGACTCAGGATGCCCAGCTCGCGGGCGAGCGCGATGGTCAGCTCCACCCGGACCGGGTCGAGTGGATGGTCACCCATGTCGTAGGCGAGCAGCGACTCGTCCCACACCACCACCGTGTCGTCGGACATGAGCCCATCGTCGCACGAGGACCGCCACCGGCCCACCGCACGCGCTGGTCAGCGGCCAGGTGTCGACCCGGAGGCGACCGGCCGGGCCGGGTCGGCCACCCAGTTGCTCCAGGATCCAACGTAGAGCGCGGCGTCCGTGCGGCCGGCCAGGTGCAGCGCGAGCACCGCCTGCGCGGCGGTAACCCCCGAGCCGCAGTACGCCCCGACGGCCCGCCCGTCGGTCACCCCGGCGGCGGCGAACCGCTCGCTCAACACGTCGGCGGCCGGGAAACGCCCGTCCGGTCCGACGTACTCCCCGGCGGGCAGGTTCGCCGCTCCCGGCACGTGCCCGGCGACCGGGTCGATCGGCTCCACCTCACCCCGGTAGCGAGGCGCTGCCCGTACGTCGAGCAGCACGGCGTCGTCAGCGGCGGCCAGCGCGGCGGCCTGCCCCGCGTCGAGCACCGGGAGATCACCGGGGCGCACCACGACGTCGCCGGGGGTGGGGCGGGCGCGTCGGTGGAGACGGGTCGGCCGGCGGCGACCCAGGCCGGGTAGCCGCCGTGCAGCACGCGCACCGGACGGTGCCCCGCCCAGCGCAGCGTCCACCAGGCCCGCGCGGCGGCCAGGCCGTCCCCGCCGTCGTACACCACCACTGGGTGACCGGCGCGGACGCCGGCCGCCCGCAGCGCGGCCTGCAACGCGGCCGGGTCGGGCAGGGGGTGCCGACCGCCGACGCCCGGCACCCCACAGAGCGCGGTGTCCAGGTCGACGAAGACCGCCCCGGGCAGGTGGCCGGCGAGGTAGTCGTCACGGCCGGGCGGGCCGATGAGCCGCCAGCGGACATCGAGCAGGGTGGGCGGATCAGCCTTGTCGATCTCGGCGACGAGCCGGTCGACCTCGACCAACGGCTCCTGGGTACCGGACATGGCGACCATCCAACACCATTCGCGTAGACGGCACGCGGTTCGGCGGCGGTCGCCAGCCCTTCACCGAGGTAACATCGTGCATCGGAGGACCGCTGATCTTATGAAGTCTCACGACCTGGTCGACACGACCGAAATGTACCTGCGCACCATCCTCGAGTTGGAAGAAGAGGGGGTGCCACCGCTGCGTGCCCGGATCGCCGAGAGGCTGCAGCAGAGTGGCCCCACAGTGAGCCAGACAGTCGCCCGGATGGAGCGCGACGGCCTGCTCACCGTCGAGGGGGACCGGCACCTGACGCTCACCAACCAGGGTCGCAACAGCGCCGTGTCGGTGATGCGCAAGCACCGCCTCGCCGAGCTGCTCCTGGTCAACGTCATCGGGATGCCCTACGAGGAGGCCCACGAGGAGGCCTGCCGCTGGGAGCACGTGATGAGCGACGCCGTCGAGAAGCGGGTCTACGACCTGCTCAACCGGCCGACCCGTTCCCCGTACGGCAACCCGATCCCGGGGCTTCAGGAGCTGGGTTCGCCGGCGGCGGAGACCACCGAGGCCGGCGAGGGCGAGCGCAACCTGGCCTTCCCCGGCCTCTCCGGGTCGGTCGTGGTGCGCCGCATCTGCGAGAGCGTGCAGAAGGACGCCGACGTGCTGCGCCAGCTGCACGCCGCCGGTGTCGACCCGGGTGCCACGGTGACAGTGGCCCAGGAGCGCGACGGGGTGTCGATCGACCGCTCCGGCGACCGGGTTCGGCTGCCCCGCGAGGTCGCCTCCCGGGTCTTCGTCGCCGCCAGCTGACCAACCGGGCACCCGGGCTCACAACGCCCGGGTGTCCACCTTCTTCGCCAGCGCGGCCAGGTCGCCGGTCAGCTTCTCGACCGCCGAGCGCTCACTGCCACGGGCCGCGGTCCAGCTCACCGTGGCCAGCCGTCCGTCGCTGGCCAGCCAGCCCACCTCGGCGACCGGCCCGCGACCACTCGCCGCGGCGGTGGTCCGCTTGTACGCCTGCTGACCCAGCCCGGTGACCTTCGCCGCCTTGTCCGGCACCACGTCCGCGCCGAAGCTGGTCTTGTCGATCGTGGTCTCGGTCACGCTGAGCGTCAACTCCGGCAGGGTCGCACCTGCGGCCCGGACCACACAGGTGTGGGTGTCGCCCTGTTCGCTCGCCGCCGCCACGTCGAAACGCGCCTTCACCACCTGCTCGATCACCGCGAAATCCAGCAGACGGCAGGCGCCGCCCGAGGAGGCCGCCGCCACGTCCACCGCGATCGGCGCCGGCGGCGGCACCGCCACCGGTTCCGCCTCGTCGGCGCAGCCGCTCAGCAGCAGCCCGGCCAGCCCGGCGACCACGATCCGCCCGCGCACATTCCACCCTCTCGCCGACCGACGGCGGTGAGCGCCCGCCGGATGTCCGTCGGACACCGTACGGGGTGTCGGTGTCGGGCGAAAGCCCCCGCTGACGCCTATCCCGACGGTGGATCGTCCACGTACGGACAGTGCCGGCAGCCGCGTCCGCAGCAGGTGCCACGGCGGGCCAGAAACCCGGCGCTGAGCACGAACAGCCCGCTCCCCGGGTCGAGGTAGCCGGCCTCACCGGCGGCCAACGCGGCGGTGTGCGCGGCGATGATCCGCGCCCGGTCGGGGTGCTCGGGCGGTAGCCGGGACGGATGCGGCTCGGTGAGCGGGCGGTCGGCCAGGGGTCGTCGCTCTTCGCTCACCCGTAGGAGTCTAGGGAGGCCGGCGGCGGGCGGCTCGGCGGTGCGTGCCGGCGAAACCGCGGTGCCGGGCGAGGCGGGACGCCGGTAGAGTCCGCGAGCCGCCGGTCAGCGGCGCAGGCCCGCGCAGACAGGCAACGACGGTGAGTCAGCAGGTGGAGCAAGCCTCGGTGGTCGAGGTGGGTACGGCCCGGTCGCTGTGGCGCAGCCGGAACTTCCTGCTGCTCTGGGGCGGTCAGACGGTCAGCGAGCTGGGCACCAGGATCGCCGGGGTGGCGGTGCCGCTGCTCGCCGCGGACACCCTGCACGCCAGCGTCTTCCAGATCTCTCTGTTGACAGTCCTGGCCTGGTTGCCGTACCTGCTCTTCTCCCTGCCGGCGGGCTTCGTCGCCGACCGGCTCGACCAGCGGCGGCTGATGATCGCGTGTGACCTGGGTCGGGCCGCGCTCATGCTGTCCCTGCCGGTGGCCGCTCTGGTCGGCCACCTCACCCTGCCCTTCCTGTACGCGGTGGTCGGGCTCGGTGGAGTGCTCACCGTGCTGTTCACCGTCGCGTACAAGAGCCTGCTGCCGCGGCTGGTGCCGGCGGACCTGCTGGTGGACGGCAACGCCAAGCTCACCATCAGCCAGGACGCCGCCGAACTGGTCGGCCCGACGATCAGCGGCGCGTTGATCGGGCTGGTCGGCGCGGCCCGCACGTTCCTGACCAACGGGTTCGCCTTCCTGGTCAGCGCGCTGACGCTGATCCTGATCCGGGAGGCCCCGGTACGCCGCGAGCCGTCACCCCGCGTGCCACTGCGGGTGGAGCTGACCGGCGGGCTCGGTTTCATCCGCCGACAGCCGCTCCTGGTCAGCATCCTGGCCTGCACCACCTGGTCGAACTTCTGGGTGATGGCGTCCGGCTCGATCGAGGTGACCTTCCTGGTCCGTGAGCTGCACGCCGACCCGGTGCAGGTGGGGTTGGTCTTCTCGGTCAGCGCCGTCGGCGGGCTGGTGGTGGGGGTGCTGGCCGCCCGGCTGACGGCCTGGCTCGGTTCGGCCCGGGTGATCTGGGTGGCGATGACCGTCCCGGGCCCGTTCTACCTGCTCATGCCGCTGGCCCAGCCCGGTTGGGGAGTGCTGCTCTACGGGGTCGGTCTGGCCGCGTTCTCGGCCAACGCGGTGTTGTTCAACGTGGCGGCGATGTCGTACCGGCAACGGATCACCCCGTCGGCGCTCCTCGGTCGGGTCAACGCGGCGTTCCTCTGGATCTGTCTGGGGGTGATCCCACTCGGCGCGCTCACCGGCGGTGCGCTCGGCACCATGCTGGGGCTGCGCGGCGCGCTCTGGGTGTGTGTACTGGGCACCTGGGCCGCGTGCCTGTTCGTGGTCTGTTCCCCGCTGCGGCGAATGCGCGACACGCCACCGCTTTCGTCGTAGGGACCGGCGATGCTCACCTGGTCACCCTGATGAGCATGGAGGAGATGCGATGCGGAAGATCGTTGTGCAGATGAGCGTGTCGTTGGACGGGTTCTTCGAGGGCCCGGATGGCGACATCGGCTGGCACCAGGTCGATGAAGAGTTGCACCAGCACTTCAACGACGTGATCGCCCCGATGGGCGGGTTCCTCAGCGGCCGGGTCAGCCACGAGCTGATGGCCGCCTACTGGCCGACCGCCGATCAGGACCCGAACGCCAGCGGCCCGGAACGTGAGTTCGCCCGCATCTGGCGGGACATGCCGAAGGTCGTCTACTCGCGCACGCTCGACCACGCCGACTGGAACGCCACTGTCGTGCGTGAGGTCGACGTCGAGCAGGTCCGCAAGCTCACCGCCGAACCGGGCGGTGACCTGGCGCTCGGTGGCGCGGACCTGGCAGCGACGTTCGCCCGGCACGACCTGATCGACGAGTACCGGATCTACGTCCACCCGGTGCTTGTCGGTCGGGGTCGCCGACTCTTCCCCGACGCCGACGCCCCGACCGGTCTGCGGCTGGTGGAGAGCCGCGTCTTCGGAAACGGCGTGGTCCTGCTCCGCCACGAGCGGGTCCGCTGACCGATGAGCGCAGCGGCTTGAGTCTCCACCGGGGGGAGACGCGAGGGTGGAGGCATGAGCGGGGAGACGCGGCACACGATCGGCGAGCTGGCCCAACGGACCGGCCTGAGCGTCAAGACCATCAGGTACTACGCCGACAGCGGGATCGTGCCACCGACCGACCGGAGCCCAACCGGCTACCGGCGGTACGGCCCGGACGCCGTGGCCCGCCTGGAGCTGGTCCGGACACTGCGTGAACTGGGCCTGGACCTGGCCACCATCCGGCGGGTGGTGGACCGCGAGGTGCCCCTGCGCGAGGTGGCCGCCGCGCACGCCGAGGCGTTGGCGGTGCAGATCCGGGTGCTGCGGTCACGCCAGGCGGTGCTCACCGTCGCGGCGAGGCGCGGGTCGGGCCCGGCCGAGGTGGACGAGCTGCACCGGTTGGCCCAGCTCACCACCCGCGAGCGGGGGCAGCTGGTGGCCGACTTCCTGGCCAACGTCTTCGCCGACCTCGCCGACCAGCCCGCGTACCCGGGGGTGATCGTCTCGATGACACCGGAGCTTCCCGACGACCCCACCGTCGAGCAGGTCGAGGCGTGGCTGGAGCTGGCCGAGTTGTGCCGGGACCGCGACTTCCGGGCACGGATGCGAGGGCTGGCGCGGCAGTACGCAGCCGATTACGACGTCCCGGGGGTACCCCGCCCGGACGCCGTGGCGCTGGTCCGGGACGCGGTGGCCCCCGCCCTCGCGGCCGGCCTCGACCCGACCAGCCCGGACGCCGAACCGGTGGTCGCGGCCGTCACCAGCCGGTACGCGACCCTGCACGGTCACTCCGACAACGCCGACCTACGTCAGCGGTTGCTCGACCGGCTGCTGCCGGCAAACGATCCCCGCCGGGACCGCTACGTCGATTTGTTGGCGGTGCTCAACGGCTGGTCGACAGGCGACGCGACCGTGCCGGCGGTGGACTGGTTCATCCGGGCCCTGCGCGCCCGGATGCCCGAGCCGGCTCGCTGAAGTGACCTGACCGGCCAGGCGGCTGACCGGACCGGCCAGACTCGGCTGGGCGGCTTCAGCCGAACCAGGTCATCGCCTGGCCGTGGCCTCTGGCCCAGGCCAACGGCTTCCCGTCGAGCGCGAGAACGTTGTGCAGCGCATCGTTCGGCGGCTCGGGCAACGCGTCGTACCGGAGCACCTCCGGGCCCTCGTTCGCCACCCAGTGGCCGGGCAGCTCGCGAACCAGCCGGACGAACGCGTCCCGACGCGGGGACGGCACCTGGTAGAGCACTGACGTGTGGAAGACCACAAGCGTCGCGTCGGCCGGTGCCCGCGCGGCCAACGCCGGCAGGTCGTCCACCAGATCACCCCGGACCAGCAGGGGCGGGTCGGCGGCGGCGACCGCCGCCGCGGCCCGCAGCCGGGCCCGCCGGTGAGCGTGCTCCGGCCAGATCAGGGCGTCCAACCAGGACACGTCGTGGGGGTCGGTCACGTCGAGCGGGTTGAGGTCCAGGCCGGCCCGCCACACCACCTGGGGTACGCGTCTCGGCGGCTCCAACCCGGTGGCCACGCAGTCCAGGACCGGCTCTCCAGAGCCCACCTGATGATCGCCGTAGCGGTACGCGTACCGGTCGGGATAGAGGCAGAGCCCGGCCGACGCGCCGACCTCCAGCAGGGCGAGGGGCTGTGGCAACGCGGCGAGCAGCGGCAGCAGGACCGCGCACCGGCCCGCCTCGTTCGTCTGGGTGGCCCGGGTGAGCAGTTCCGTCTCGACGGCGGGCCAGTGCGTCACCACGAAGTCGTGGAAGGTGACCGGATCGTCGACCGGGCCACCGAGCCAGCGGACGACGCCGAACAGCAGATTCGGCTGCCGCTTGGCCGGCGGGAGCCCGTCGAGCAGGGCGATCAGGGCGTCGTCGCGGGCGACGGCCTGCGACAGACGCTCGTACGTGCGCGACACCCCGCGCGCCTCGCGGATGCCGAACTCGGCGTACGCCTCAGCGGTCGTCATGCCCTCATCGTCGCAGCCCATTCCTCGGTAGTTCAGCCCCCATTTCCGTGCGCTGACTCACCCGCCTCGTAGAGTGCTGCGGCGGCCGGACCGTTGAGCAGCAGCTCAGCCGGGGTGCGGCAGGGCAACGGGGAGGAACGTGTCGTGCAGGGTGACGGTGTCCGGGTACTGATCGTCGGGGGTGGTGTCGCCGGACTGGCGACAGTGGCCGCGCTGCGCGAGTGGGGCGCGACGATCGACGTGGTCGAGCGGGCGCCTGGGCCGACCGACTCCGGCACCGGGATCTACCTCACCGGCAACGCGACCCGGATGCTCGACGTACTCGGTCTGCGGGAGTCGGTCGCCGACGTCGCCGTCGAGATCACCCGGCAGCGCAGCGCCAACCAGCGCGGGCGTCGCCTCTTCGACATCGACGTGGCCGCCCTGTGGCAGGGCGTCGGACCGTGCGTGTCGTTGCCCCGGGCGCGGCTGCACCGGGCGCTGCTCGACGGCGTCGGCGACGCCCCGATCCGCTGGGGCCGCGCGCCGGTCGCGCTTCTTACCGAGGGCGACCAGGTCGCCGTCGAGTTCGACGACAACAGCACCGAACGGTACGACCTGGTGCTCGGCGCGGACGGGGTGAACTCGACGGTCCGCCGGCTCGCCTTCGACGGCCAGGCCGCCCGCGACCTCGGCCAGTACGCGTACCGGTGGGTCGCTCCCCGCCTCGACGACGAGCCGGTCTGGTCGGTGCAGTTGGGGCGCGGGAGGCAGTTCCTGACCATCCCGATCAGCGCCGAGCAGACGTACTGCTACTACAACGACGGCCCGGTGGCCGACCGGCCCGGTTGGCGCGACGAGCTGGCAGCGACGTTCACCGAGCCGGTGCCCACCATGCTCAAGGCCCTCGACTACGACGACAGCACCCTGCACGCCGGGCCGAACCAGGAGGTCGCGCTCGACTCCTGGTCCCGCGGGCCGGTGCTGCTGATCGGCGACGCCGCCCACGCCACCTCACCGAACATGGCCCAGGGTGCGGCGATGGCCCTGGAGGACGCCGTCGTACTCGCCTCGGCGTTGGCCACCGCCGATTCCGTCGCCGCCGCGTTGCGTGGTTTCGAGGCACGACGCCGCCCGCGGACGAACTGGGTGCTCGGCCAGACCCACCGCCGGGACAAGGCCACCGGGCTCCCGCCCGCGCTGCGCGACCTGGTGATGCGCCGCCTCGGCGAGCAGATGTTCCGCTCGAACTACGGGCCCCTGTTCGCCCAGCCCTGACCGGTCCGACGTGACCGGCCCGCTCACGGCTGCTGGCCCGGCCGGTCGACGATGGCGACCCGCAGAAGCGCGGCGGCCGACTCCAGCGACTCCTTGCCGTTACGCACCACGGAGTTGCGGGTGCCAAGGTAGACGTGGGAGTCCCGATCGAAGATCAGATCCACGTTGCCGCCGATCACACCGGGCATCCGGATCGCCACCCCATGGCGGCCGGCGGCGTCCACCACGTCACCCGATATGACTACCGCTCCGGGTTCCCGCGCCAGCACTTCGAACAGCGCCGCCAGCGCCCGGGGCGGCACGTAGCCGTCGAGCATCGACCTGGCGGTGGTGTACGGCATGCTTTCGCCCCCGTAGACGGCCTTCTCGTCGGCTGCCTCGGGAAGATGCAGGTCGACCGGGTTCTCCCGAAGGTATCGAAACAGCTCGTCCGGATCGGTGGGCAGGTCGCCGTGGTACGCGGGCGGCTGGAACGCGTCGAGTTCCTTGTCCGGATCGGCGGGATCATCGATGCGGAGCACCCTCAGCCCGCCCCACCCGTTCGGATCGGTCTCCGGTCGGTAACGTCCCTGCGTGTACGCGACTCCACCGGCCGACTGCCACAGTTGGTTGCGGATGGTCCGGTACGGGCCGCTGTCCGGCAGGTCCCGGATCGTCGCCAGGGTTTCCGTGAAGACGTACTGCTCGGGCCGGGCGGTGAGCTCCGGCTGCTGCCGGGCCGCGTCGGCCGCCAGATGGAAGATCTCCGACGCGCTTGCCGTCGGCGGCGCCTGATCGCCCAGCCTCATCGTCTGGACCGCCAGACCACCGGCGGTCAGCGCGACTGCCAGCCCGAACGCTCCGGCGAGGCGCCAACCGCGCAGGAACCGGGTGCGGCGTCCGGCGGGACGGGCGGCCGACGCCATCTCGGCCCGTTGGGCGACATGTGCCGTCAGATCCCTGAGGAGTTGCTCCTCGAAACCCTGCGGCGATCGTTCGGTCTCGTTCATCGTCATCTCCGTCTCATCAGGCGAGTGTGGTGGCCGGGCGGGCGAGCACGGCGCGGACGACGCGGCGGGCACGATGCAGGCGGACCCGAGCGGCGACCGGCGACATCCCGAGCACGGTCGCCGCCTCCGCGACGGTGAGGCCGTCCACGGCGACGAGTTCGACAAGCGTCTGGGTGCCTTCGGGCAGCTCGCTCAGCGCTCGGTGGGTGCGGCGGGCCGCCGACTCGGCGTCGATCCGCTCCTCGATGCGGGCGATGTCATCGGGGCCCAGATCCCGTCGTCCGGCCAGCCGGCCGGTCACCCGCAGCCGTTGGGCCGCCCGACGCCGCTCGTCGCCGATGACGTTGCGGGCCACCCCGTACAGCCAGCCGATCTGGCTACCCCGGTCCGGCCGGTAGCCGGCCGCCGACTCGATCACCGCCAGGAACACGTCGGCGGTGAGGTCGGCGGCGAGGTGCGGGTCGTCGACCCGCCGCGCCACGAACCGGCCCACCGACTCCAGGTGCCGCCGGTAGAAGACCTCGAAGGCCACCGGATCGGCTCCGATGCCGGAGATGTCGTCATCGGCTCGGCTCGGCTCATTCACAGGCCGTCCTCTCTCGTAGCCTTCACACCCCTTCTTCGTCAGGCGGAGCGCGAGTGTTACCGATCCGTCCGACACGAACGCCGGTGCGTAGGGTGACGTCATGATCACCTGCGTCGTGCACTACACCATCGATCCCACGCAGATCGAGGCGTTCGAAGACTTCGCCCGAGCATGGATGCGGCTGGTGGCCAAGCACGGTGGTGTGCACCACGGTTACTTCCTGCCCGCCGAGGGCGCCAGCGACAAGGCCGAGGCGCTGTTCAGCTTCGAGAGCCTGGCGGCCTACGAGCGTTACCGCGCACGGTTCGGCAAGGACCCGGAGTTCGTCGCGGCAGACAGCATCCGCGACAGCTCGGGTTGTGTCGTGCGCTACGAACGAACGTTCATGCGCCCGCTCCTGCCGACTGACTGAACCCCACCCGGCTCCGTCGACGGCACCATCCCCCCGGTGCGGGTCTGCCCTGCGCTGCTGGTCCGGTTGGGCAACCGCCCTGGTGATGCGGCATTATCGAAGAACCGGCGACTGGCGGCACGGGGATGGTTAAACCATCGGGGAGCCTCTCGCGGGCGTCGACCGCCTGGGCGCCTGCGTCGAGGAACCGTCATGACCACGACCAGCGAATCCGTCGAAAACCACACCCCGTCGGGCGCGGCCCGACTCCTGCCGGGCGCACCCGTGGCCGAAGCCGTCCTGGCCGAGACCGCCGCCGCAGCCGCCCGCCTACGCAGCCGCGGGATCACGCCGAGCCTCGCCACCATGCTCGTGGGCGACGACGACGCCAGCGCCGGATACATCGCCATCAAGCAGCGCCAGGCCGCAGCGCTCGGGTTCGACTCCCCGCACGTACACCTGCCCGCCACCGTCACCCAGGCCGAGCTGCACCAGGCCATCGCCCGATTCAACGATGATCCGGCCGTCCACGGGCTGCTCGTGCAGTACCCCGTGCCGGGGCATCTGGACTACGACGCGGCGCTGCAGACCATCGACCCCGACAAGGACGTCGACGGTATGCACCCGCTCAACATGGGACGTCTCGCCGTCGGCCTGCCCGGCCCGCTGCCCTGCACCCCCGCCGGCATCGAAGCCCTCCTGGCGTACTACGAGATCCCCGTCGCCGGTCGCGAGGTCGTCATCCTCGGCCGGGGCGCCACCCTGGGCCGGCCCCTGGCGATGCTGCTCGCCCAGAAGCGCCCGACCGCCAACGCCGCCGTCACCGTCGTCCACACCGGGGTGCCCGACTGGGCCCGCTACACCCGCCGCGCCGACATCCTCGTCGCCGCCGCCGGCGTACCCGGGATCGTGCAGCCCGAGCACGTCAAGCCCGGCGCCGTCGTCATCGGCGCCGGCGTCCGCTACGAGGGCCGGCGTCTCCTGCCGGACGTGGACGAAGCGTGCGCCGAGGTCGCCGGCGCCATCACGCCCCGGGTCGGCGGGGTCGGCCCGACCACCGTCGCGATGCTGTTCCGCAACGCCGTACGCGCCGCCGAGCGCGCGAGCCAGTAGCCCGGTCGCCGAGATCACTTGATGCTGAGTAGTCAGAACGGACCGTCGACAGCTACTCAGCATCAAGTGATCGAGACAACTGCGCGTCCCACCGACGAGGTTCACCGGACCCAGCCCAGGAAACGCCGGTGCAGCAGCCCGGCGGGCACCCAGGTCAGATCCTCGGCCGCCCAGACCAGGTAGGACCCCATGTAGAGGGCCAACGACACAGGTGCGCCCTCGAACTCGGCACGCAGCTCGGTACGCCGGGTCCGGCAGGGCCAGGGCGCGGCGCAGCCGCCGCAGGTCCACACCGGAAGGACCGGACCGTGGGTGGTCACGGCAGACCATCCAGGAAGCGCCGGGTGGCCGACCGGGCGTGCCAGCGGGCCGCCCATTCCGCCTGATAACAGGGGTACGGAGACAGCCGCGTCCACCACCAGCGGCAGCCAGCGCACAGGCCGTCGACGCCGGGCAGGTGCACGGACAGGACTCGTCCGACCTGATCCTCGATCACTCCTGCTCCTCCCCTGGCCAATGCCCCCGCCGGATCGGGATGCGATGCCGGGCTCGGCATGGCAACTCCGCCCCGCATCGGCAGATCCACCGCCACCGCTGCCATGACCAGACCGGCCGATGCCGCCGAGCCAGGGTCAGCGCCACCGCCAGCAGGTAGTCGTCGTACGGCACCCGACCCATCATTGGACCTCCCTGCCGATCCAGCGGACTGCACGCTCATCTTGCGCACGCATTTTTGGATAGTCAACGAAGGCCCCTCAGAAGGCATGGGCGTGTTCGGTGATCCTGCGGCGGGGCGCTAGCGGCACAATGACCGCCATGGAGAGTCCGACCTTCGTTCGCTTCCAGCTCGGCGCACAGCTCCGTCGGGCGCGCGAAGAGGCCAGCGTGACGGCCGAGCAGGCCGCCGACGTCATCGAGGTCTCGGCGAGCACGCTCCGGCGCATCGAGGCCGGACGCGTGGGCATCAAGGCACCAGCGCTCAACGCCCTACTCGACCGGTACGGCGTTGCCGATGCCGAGCTGCGCAACACGCTCCTGTCGATGGCAAAGACCGGAAAGCAGCGCGGCTGGTGGGCGAAGTACGGCGATCTGCCATCGTCGTATCGCCAGTACATCGGCTTGGAGTCGGCGGCCGAGGAGGTGCAGAACTTCGAGACATTGGTGGTCCCGGGGTTGCTCCAGACCGCCGACTATGCCCGAGCGATGACCAGCGAAGACGCCTTCGAGCCATCGCCAGAGGCCGTGGAGCGACGGGTCACGGTGCGGATGCAGCGGCAGGAGCTGATCGCCTCCGGCAAGCTACGACTCGTCGCAGTGCTCGACGAGGCGGTCCTTCACCGTCAGATCGGCGGAGCGGCCGTCATGGCCGCACAGCTCACCGCCCTGGTCGACGCCAGCAAGCGCTGGAACGTCACCCTCCAGGTGATCCCGTTCCGCGAGGGTGCCTACGCCTCGATGTTGACGAGCTTCCACATCCTTAACTTCGCCGATGGACCCAGCGTGGTCTACATCGAGGGCCTCACCGGTGACCTCTACGCGGAAGGTGAAGACGTGAGGCGTTGTACGGTGGTGTTCAACAGTCTGCGCGCTGCGGCCATGTCACCTACCGACTCGGCCGCCATGATCGAGGAGATCCGGAGCGCGAGGCGCGAGGTGTAGGAGACGTGCGGTGGACTCGCAGTGGCGCAAGAGCACCCGCAGCGGCAGCAACGGTGCCTGCGTCGAAGCAAGGCATGTCGAAGGCTTGGTACAGATCCGAGACAGCAAGGATCCGAACGGTCCCGCACTTTCATTCCATCAGAGTGCTTGGTGCGTCTTCTTGACGGTTCTGCGGGTTCGAGCCGGCATCCAAGATTGATCATTCGCACGGGCGGGGACGAGGGCGTGGCCAGCTCTGGAGAACGTCAGCTAACGAGCAGATGAGAAGCGGCGCGACGGTGTCGCTTGACGCCAGCTAGCGTCCTTGCGATGCGACCCGCCCGAGAATCTCTGTTGCATGGCGCATCGCCTCACCGCGGTCGTTGAACTCGCCTGCGTCAGCTCCACGGGAACGATACGTGCCACCGAGTCCGCAGCGCTCAAGCCGGAATGAGTGACGGTGACGGCGGGTGAGGCTCAAGCGCGCTCGCCACATTGCTGATCCATCTATCATCGCGCCATCCCAGCCTTGACCGCCGTCAGTATAGACTTGCGTCCAGGACACGCAGGGTCGCGACACTTCGAGCGCATGACGGAGTTGACTCGCAGAGGCGTATCGGCGTGATGGATCGACGTGCAAGGCCTTGCGGACAACTCGTCGCAGCCCCTGATGAACGTGAGGAAGGAATTCATCACGTCGAGGGAATTTGCCCCTTTCGATGAGGGTCGCAAGGTCTGCGGTGGTACTAACCTCGACGTCGAGCGACTGATCACCATTGAGCAAGCGATAGAGCGTGACTCCCATCGCGTATATATCACCGGCCACATCGTCGATGTAGCCATTGTCCGCCATAGACTCGGGGGGCAGATGGGCAATGTATCCAACTGGAGCCTCAGCCGCCTCGCCTATACTACAGGCCAGCCCAAAGTCGGAGACCTTCACTTGACCGCTCGCCGTCAGCATCAGATTCGCGGGCTTAATATCACGATGCAGCCAGCCACGGATGTGCAAGTATTCCAACCCTCTAGAGGCGTCCTCGATAGCCGCAACAGCCACCGAGACAGGCAGCGGCGTGCCGGCATATAGGTCCTGAATACTGCCGCCAGGCAGGTATTCCATCCGAATCACTGGAACACCGTCTGCCAGGTCTGCAGAATAAATCTTCACGACGTTGTCGTGCTCAGCTAAGACCATCGCCTGCGCCTCAACGAAGGCATCGCGAGGGCCGAGCTGATCGCTCCGATGGAGATACTTGGCGGCACAAAGTCGGTCCAGCGCCCTATCGCGTTCAAGCCAGACTTCACCGAAGTGACCACCGCCGAGGTGGCGTATACGTTCGAAAGTCGTCATGAGCGCTTGGCAGGCAGCTCACATAGCGCAGATGCGACCGGCTCAATGCGGCTCGCCGGGGTCGAGGCAGTAGCCGGGATTGCCGCAAGAGCGATCTTCAACTCAGAGCCGTTCTTTGCTGAGTAAGCCGCTCGAACGCTCGCACTATAAAGCCGACGGCATCGCACTCCACGGAAGGCTAACGCCTCCTGGATCACGCCTTCGACCTCAGCTCGGGGAAGGCTGTTTGCCTGGCCGCCTGGGTCTGCCACACGGACCGCCACGACCTCCGGCGTCCAGCGATCGAGGAGCTCAAGCACCTCCTTACGCACCCACACCAACTGCGCACCTCGGTCCCCTGCAGGCGCCGAAACAGTGGCATGGTCTTTAACCAGGGCGTCCTGCCGGCATGGCCCCTCGACCAATGCCCACATCAGCTTGTCCCTCGCGCCTCTCAATCCCAACACCCTCACGGTCACCTCCGCCAGATCCTGGAACGTCTCGGGCCACTGCAGTAGACCTTGCATTGCCAATGTCAGAAATGAGCCAACGCGCGACAATCCGGGATCCCATAGCCACTTAGTCAAGCCGCATAGTCAGCCATCAGAAGCAACGACGCGTAGTACTACAAATGGTCAGCTTCCCGGCCTACGAGCCCCGAGCGTGTCAACGCCCGGGGCTCGTTTCGCGTACGTCAGCTGCAGCCGCTGGTGGAGCCGCAGCCCTCGCAGACGTAGCAGCTACCGGCCGGGCGCATCTTCGTACCGCAGGTGAAGCAGAGCGGCGCGTCGGCGGCCTTGCCGATCACGGCCTCCAGCAGTTCGGTGCTGGAGCCCACGCTCGGAGCCGGCTTGGCGGCGGCCACGTCGGCCATCTCCTGGGCCGGCTGGGCGAGCGCCTCCGGCTTGGCCGGGGTCTCCACCGGCGCCGAGGACGCCATCACGGTGAGCTCTGCGCCCACCGCCGCTGCGGCCTCCGCGTCGGCCTCGGCCCGCAGCTGCGCGGCCCGCTCCGAGGCGGTGAAGATGCCCAGCTCGGCGCGGCGCTCGTAGGGCAGGAAGTCCAGCGCCAGGCGACGGAAGATGTAGTCCATCACCGAGGCCGCCATCCGCACGTCCGGGTCGTCGGTCATGCCGGCCGGCTCGAAGCGCATGTTGGTGAACTTGCTGACAAACGTCTCCAGCGGCACGCCGTACTGCAGACCGATGCTGATGGCCACCGAGAAGGCGTCCATCACGCCGGCCAGGGTCGAGCCCTGCTTGGACATCTTCAGGAAGACCTCACCGAGGCCGTCGTCCGGGTAGGAAGACGCGGTCAGGTAGCCCTCGGCGCCACCGACGGAGAAGCTGACCGTCTCGGACGGGCGCTTCTTTGGCAGGCGCTTACGCACCGGCCGGTACTCGATGACCTTCTCGACCGCGGCCGGCGCGGCCGCTGCGGTCTCGACGGCGGCCGTCTCGGTGGCCTTGTTGGACTTGGCCACCGAGAGCGGCTGACCGACCTTGCAGTTGTCGCGGTAGATCGCCAGCGCCTTGAGGCCGAGCTTCCAGCCCTCGAAGTAGATCTTCTCGACGTCCTCGACGGTGGCCGCTTCCGGCATGTTGACCGTCTTGGAGATGGCGCCGGAGACGAACGGCTGGATGGCCGCCATCATCCGCACGTGACCCATCGGGGCGATCGTCCGCTCCCCCATGGCGCAGTCGAAGACCGCGTAGTGCTCCGGCTTGAGGCCCGGGGCGTCCACCACGTGACCGTGGTCGGCGATGTGCTCGACGATCGCCTCGACCTGCTCCTCGGGGTAGCCGAGGCTGCGCAGGGCGCGCGGCACCGTCTGGTTGACGATCTGCATCGATCCGCCGCCGACAAGCTTCTTGAACTTGACGAGCGCCAGGTCCGGCTCCACGCCGGTCGTGTCGCAGTCCATCATGAAGCCGATCGTGCCGGTCGGGGCGAGGACGCTCGCCTGCGCGTTGCGCCAACCGAACTTGTCACCGATCTTGTTGCCCTGGGTCCACTGCTTGGTCGCCTCACGGACGATCGCGGTGGCCACCGGGCTGGTCGGCTTGATCTCGTCGTTGGCGGCGGCGTGCTTGCGCATGACCCGCTTGTGCGGCTCGGCGTTGCGGGCGTAGCCGTCGTACGGGCCGACGACGCCGGCCAGCTCGGCCGAGCGGCGGTAGGCGGTGCCGGTCATCAGGGAGGTGATCGACGCGGCGACCGAGCGGCCCTGGTCCGAGTCGTACGGCAGGCCGGTGGCCATCAGCAGGGCGCCCAGGTTGGCGTAGCCGATGCCGAGCTGCCGGTAGGCACGGGACGTCTCGCCGATCTTCTCGGTCGGGAAGTCGGCGAAGCAGATCGAGATGTCCATCGCGGTGATGACGAACTCGACGGACTTGACGAACTTCTCCACCTCGAAGCCACCGTCGGCGCGGAGGAACTTCATCAGGTTGAGCGACGCCAGGTTGCACGAGGAGTTGTCCAGGTGCAGGTACTCCGAGCACGGGTTCGACGCGGTGATCCGCCCGGTCTCCGGGCAGGTGTGCCAGTCGTTGATCGTGTCGTCGTACTGCAGGCCCGGGTCGGCGCACTCCCAGGCGGCCTGGGAGATCGTGCGGAACAGCTTCTTGGCGTCGACGGTGTCGATCACCGAGCCGTCCAGCCGGCCGCGCAGGTCGAAGCCCTTACCGTTCTCCACCGCCGACATGAACTCGTCGGAGACCCGGACCGAGTTGTTGGCGTTCTGGTACTGGACGCTGACGATGTCGGAGCCGCCGAGGTCCATGTCGAAGCCGGCGTCCCGCAGCGCGCGGATCTTGTCCTCCTCGCGCGCCTTCGTGACCACGAACTCCTCGATGTCCGGGTGGTCGACGTCGATGATGACCATCTTGGCCGCGCGGCGGGTCGCGCCACCGGACTTGATGGTGCCGGCCGAGGCGTCCGCGCCGCGCATGAAGCTGACCGGGCCGGAGGCGGTGCCGCCGGAGGAGAGCAGCTCACGGGACGAGCGGATCCGCGACAGGTTGACCCCGGAGCCGGAGCCGCCCTTGAAGATCAGCCCCTCCTCCTTGTACCAGTCGAGGATCGAGTCCATCGAGTCGTCGACGGCCAGGATGAAGCAGGCGCTGACCTGCTGCGGCGACGGCGTACCGACGTTGAACCAGACCGGCGAGTTGAAGCTGAACACCTGGTTCAGCAGCATCCAGGTCAGCTCGTGCGCGAAGACCTCGGCGTCGGCCGGGCTGGCGAAGTAGCCGTACTCCTCACCCGCGGTGCGGTAGGTGGTGACCACCCGGTCGATCAGCTGCTTGAGCGACCACTCCCGCTCCGGGGTCCCCACCGCTCCCCGGAAGTACTTGGTGGTGACGATGTTGGCCGCGTTGACGCTCCACGACTCCGGGAACTCCACCCCGCGCTGCTCGAAGTTGATCGAGCCGTCCCGCCAGTTCGTCATCACGACGTCACGGCGCTCCCAGGAGACCTCGTCGTACGGGTGGACCCCCTCCGTCGTCCACACCCGGTCGATCTTCAGCCCCGCGCCTGCCTTGTTACGTGAACGGCTAGTTGTCACGCCGTCGCCCCCCTCGTCTGCGCGGTCACCCACCGCGCGCCAATCTCTCGAAAAACTGTGAAGACTCAACTGGTACGGCCGGCGGCCTCAACCGCATCGGCCCGGCCCTGCTCCCGGGCTCGCGCCGCGGCCCGCAACGTGTCGATCTCGCGCTCGAAGTCGGCGAGCGAGTCGAACGAGCGGTAGACGCTGGCGAACCGCAGGTAGGCGATCTCGTCCAGGTCGCGCAGCGGGCCCAGGATCGCCAGGCCCACGTCGTGACTGGGGATCTCGGCGGCCCCCTTGGCCCGGACGGTCTCCTCCACCCGCTGCGCGAGCAGCGCGAGTGAGTCGTCGTCCACCGGCCGGCCCTGGCACGCTTTACGCACCCCGCCGATGATCTTCGTGCGACTGAACGGCTCGGTCACCCCGCTGCGCTTGACGACCGCGAGGACCGCCTCCTCGACGGTGGTGAACCGCTTGCCGCACTCCGGGCAGGACCGTCGCCGTCGGATGAGCTGGCCGTCGTCGGCCTCCCGCGAGTCGACCACCCGGGAGTCAGCGTGCCGGCAGTACGGACACCGCATCTCCCACCTCCTAAAAATGATCAACTGCGAGCACACCGGACACCCCCGGACACGCTGACCGCGACGGTGCCATCCTCGGATGACGCCCGCCGTGATCGACGTTACGGGAGTGCGGTCGGTAGTCAGACCCAACCTGTAGGCAACTTACGCCCGTGTCACTACTACATCTAGGGGTCGACCGTATGTCGCCGCGGAAGCCGGGTCAAGTTGGCCGGCGTGTCCGGCGCGTCACGGACCATCCGGTCATCCGCGCCCCGCACAACGCCCGAAGACCCCAACGCCACGACCCCGCCCGGGTTACCGGCCAGCAGGCCGGACCCGGCCGGAAAACGGTCGACGATCGAACACCAGTGCTACCTGACGTACCATTTATCAGAACATCCGTACGACCGGAGTGCTTTTTCACCCCGACACGCCGGTGAGAGGTCGTACAGATGTTTGAAAATGACTGATCTCACCTATACGGTCATGAACAACGTGGCACCACCGCACGCACCACGAGCCGACGAGGCACCCAGCGCCGACCAGGGAGGACGGACGTGACCGAGGACCGGGCCAGCCGGCCGAAGAGCCCGCAGCAGATCACCGAGGCGGGCCCGCCGGCCACCCGACGCCGCAGCGCCGCCCGCAGCCGAACGGGTCAGCCCGCCGTGCGCCAGGTCACCCCGGTGGTCAGCGCCTTCCCCGACCCGGCGACCGTCGACCTGACCGCCCGCCAGCGCCGCATCCTGGAGTTCATCCGCAACTGGGTGGAACGGCACGGCTACCCGCCGAGCGTCCGGGAAATCGGCGAGGCGGTCGGCCTGGTGTCGCCGTCCAGCGTCGCCTACCAGCTCAAGGAGCTGGAGAAGAAGGGCTTCCTGCGCCGCGACCCGAACCGGCCGCGCGCTGTGGACGTCCGCGCTCCCAGCGAGGCGATCGACGACGAGCTGTCGAGGGCACAGCGGCCGACCCCGGCGTACGTGCCGATGCTCGGTCGGATCGCCGCCGGTGGGCCGATCCTCGCCGAGCAGGCGGTGGAGGACATCTTCCCGCTCCCCCGCGAGCTGGTGGGTGAGGGCGAGGTCTTCATGCTCCAGGTCAAGGGCGACTCGATGCTCGACGCGGCAATCTGCGACGGCGACTGGGTGGTCGTTCGGCAGCAGCCGACCGCCGACTCCGGCGAGATCGTGGCCGCCATGCTCGACGGCGAGGCGACAGTGAAGACCTACCGGCGGCGCGACGGGCACGTCTGGCTGATGCCGCAGAACCCGGCCTTCGACCCGATCCCCGGCGATGACGCCACCATCATGGGCCGGGTCGTGGCAGTGCTACGCCGGATCTGACCGATCGGCGGGTGGGTGCCGACGGCGCTCACCCGCACCGCTCGTCAGGGGCGGGTGAGCGCTTCAGCGCCGATCAGTAACGGTCGCCCCGGTGACCGCGACCGCCCCCGGGATACTGCCCGTACGGGTCGACGGGCGCGTCGTCGTCGCGTCGGCGGCCGGGTCGCTGACCCCGGTAGTCGGGCTCCTGCCCACCGCGCCGGGGCGGCTCCGCACGACCGGCCCCGGGCTGACCGCCGTCGCCGCCGTACACACCGCCGCCGGGACGACCACCGCCTCCGCCCTGCGGACGACCACCGCCACCTTGCGGACGACCACCAGCCGGGGGACGACCGCCACCTCCCTGGGGACGACCGCCGCCACCGGCCGGGGGCGTCCGCCGCCGCCGTACACGCCGGCACCGCCGCCGTCCGGGCGTGGCGCACCGTAACCACCGTCGGCCGGGGCCGGCCGGCCGCCGCCGTACACGGCACCACCCGCCGGGGCCGGACCACCGCGACCCGCGCCACCCGCCGGGGCCGGGCCACCGCGACCGGCGCCACCGCCGTAGACCGCACCGCCGGCCGGCGCGCCGCCCCCGTAGACACCACCCCGCCGGTCGTCTTCGGCCGGGAACCCGTCCACGGCACGTCCCGCGCGCGAATCGAACGGATCGCCGTCCGGGCCCGACGTGTCGGACGCGTCAGCGGTCGGCGGCCGACGACGGGCGCGAACGATGCCGAAGATGCCGGCGGCGACCAACAGCAGGCCGATCAGCCCGACCGCCCCAACCAGGTACGTGATGTCGTCGAGGCTGAGCCCGGCGGTCCAGGATTGCGAGGCGGCCGGCTTGCCGCCCTCCTCCTCGGCCAGCGGCACGGCAGTCGAAGTGGACGGGGCGTAGCCGAGGATGTCGAGCGGATCATCCTCGGCGAACCGGCCCGCGTCGGAGACGGTGAGGAACGACTTACCGTCCGGGGTGTAGCTGATGGCCTCGCCGAACGGGTCGGCCAGCGGCGTCACCCGCGGCTTGCCGGTGGTGAGCGCGCCCACGATGTCGCCATCGGTCACGTCGAACTCGAAGGCGTCCGCGTAGGTGCGCAGGACCACCCGGGAGCCGTCCGGTGCCCGGGACGCGCCGGTGATGGCGATCCGGCCGAACGTGTTGAGGGTGTTCTCCGTCTGGGTCTTCGGCAGCGTGATCTCGCCGGCCTTACGCATCGGCACCGGGTCGGTGTCGCCGCTCTTCAGCGCCGCCGACGGCGTGTAGATCTCGGCCTTGCCACTGGTCACCTTGGTGATGATCAGCGGTTTTCCGTCGTCACCGATCAGCAGCGCCTCGGCGTCGTGCGGTTTCGCCTCGGGGTAGGAGAGCCGGTGCAGCGTCGGCTGCTTGGCGCCGGTGACCGGCATCGACCAGAGCGCGATGCGGCTGCGGCGCTCCTTCGAGTCGGGGTTGTCACCGGTGTCGGCGATCCAGAGGGTGCTGCCGTTCTTGGAGAGGGCGAGATCCTCGGTGTCGAACGGACCCTGCCCCGAGTAGCGGACCGGCTCCTTCGAGATCTTGCACTTGCTGTCGAGGAAGAACACCCGCTTGCGTGCCGAGTCCTCGGTGCTGTCGTTGATGACGATGTAGCCACTCTTGGTGGCGACAAGCCCGGACAGCTCCCGCAGGCGCTCGTCGGCGATCGTGCACCGCTTCTGGCCAGGCTTGGCTGCGGGCGGCTCGGACGGCCCAGGGGCGGGAGCCGCTGCGGCGACTCCGGCGAGCGCCACGGTTGCCCCAAGCAGGCCGAGGGCAACCGTGACCGAGGAAACAACGCGGCGCATTCGGCCAGTGTCGCATGCCGCGCGTTTCCAGTGGATGACGCCGTGGCCGCTCAGGAGCGGCTGCCGGCCGCCTGCCCCTGCCGCTGCACGTCGAACGCCGCCAGCTCCGCAGCCAGCTCCGCGCCGACGCGAACGTGCAGCAGGGTGCCCTCCGGCAGGTGCGACGTGCTGAGCACCTCACCCGTGCGGTGCGCCCGAGCCACCAGGTCACCCCGGTCGTACGGCAGCACGGCCCGGACCTCCACGGCCGGGCGCGGCAGCCGCTCCTCGATCGCCGCGCGCAGCCCGTCGATGCCCCGCCCGGAGTGCGCCGACACGAAGATCGCGTCCGGCCAGAGCCGCTTGAGCCGCAGCAGAGTGTCCTCGTCGGCCGCGTCGGTCTTGTTGACCACCAACAGCTCGGGGAGCCGGTCCGCGCTCACCTCGGCGAGCACCGCGTGGACCGCCCGGACCTGCTCCTCCGGATCCGGGTGGGTGCCGTCGACGACGTGCACCACCAGATCCGCCTCCGCGACCTCCTCCAGCGTCGAGCGGAACGCCTCGACGATCTGGTGCGGCAGGTGCCGGACGAAGCCGACAGTGTCGGAGAGGGTGTAGAGCCGGCCGTCCGCGGCGGTGGCCTTGCGGGTCGTCGGGTCCAGTGTCGCGAACAGCGCGTTCTCCACCAGCACGCCCGCGCCGGTCAGGCGGTTGAGCAGGCTGGACTTGCCGGCGTTGGTGTAGCCGGCGATGGCGACAGCGGGAACGGCGTTGCGGGAGCGCCGGGCGCGCTTGGTCACGCGTACCGTCTTCATGCTCTTGATCTCGCGACGCAGCCGCGAGATGCGGTGCCGGATGCGCCGCCGGTCGGTCTCCAGCTTGGTCTCACCGGGACCACGGACACCCACACCGCCGCCGGCGCCGCCGCCCCGGCCGGAACCACCTGTCTGCCGGGAGAGCGTCTCACCCCAACCGCGCAGTCGGGGCAGCAGGTATTCGAGCTGGGCCAGCTCGACCTGCGCCTTACCTTCCTTGCTCTTGGCGTGCTGAGCGAAGATGTCGAGGATCAGCGCCGTACGGTCGACGACCTTGACCTTGGTGCGCTGCTCCAGGTTGCGCAGCTGCGACGGGGACAGCTCACCGTCACAGATGACCGTGTCGGCGCCGGTGGAGAGCACCACCGCGCCGAGGTCGTCGACCTTGCCGCGGCCGATGTAGGTGGCCGGGTCGGGTCGGGTACGACGCTGGATGAGCCCTTCGAGCACCTGCGAACCGGCGGTCTCGGCCAGCGCGGCAAGCTCGGTCAGCGAGTTTTCCGCGTCGGTGACAGTGCCTTCGGTCCAGACGCCCACCAGGACGACCCGCTCCAGCCGCAGCTGGCGGTATTCCACCTCGGTGACGTCGGTGAGCTCGGTTGACAGGCCCGGGACGCGTCGGAGGGACTGCCGCTCCGACAGCTCCATCTCGCCAGTGGTGACGTCGTCGAGCTCGTCCTCGACGGGGACAAAGCTCTCCTGGTCTCGCAAGCGGTTCTCCTGTCCGATTTGATAAGTAGAACGTAATCCTGACATGACGCAACGCCGAACGCACCTGCTATATGCCCATGGCAAAGGTCGCCAAAAGTGGGGGCGAATGCTGGTCGGCCGCGACAACCCGGTAGAAATGCGGGCGGCGGCCAATCGGCCGCACAGCCGTTACGGAGGGATCCCGTGGCCATCACCCGACTGCCGAGCGCCGGATTTTCGATCACCATCCGGATCGCCGTGACCGCGGACGCCTCCTCGATCGGCCGGCTCACCACCTCGGTCGGCGAGGCCGGGGCGATCGTCACGGCGCTGGACGTGGTGGACTCGGACCCGACCCACGTGATCGTCGACCTGACCTGCGACACCGCCGACGCGGGCCACGCCGACCAGGTGGTCGACGCGCTGACCGCCCTGGACGGCGTGGACGTGCGCAAGGTGTCCGACCGGACGTTCCTCCTGCACCTGGGCGGCAAGATCGAGGTGACCTCGAAGGTCGCGCTGCGCAACCGCGACGAGCTGTCCCGGGCGTACACCCCGGGGGTGGCCCGGGTCTGCATGGCGATCGCCGAGAACCCGGCCGACGCCCGGCGACTGACGATCAAGCGCAACACCGTCGCGGTGGTCAGTGACGGCTCGGCGGTGCTCGGCCTGGGCAACCTCGGCCCGGCCGCGTCGCTGCCGGTGATGGAGGGCAAGGCCGCGCTGTTCAAGCGCTTCGGCGGGGTGGACGCCTGGCCGGTGGTGCTGGACACCCAGGACACCGACGAGATCGTGCAGATCGTCAAGGCGATCGCGCCTGCCTACGGCGGCATCAACCTGGAGGACATCGCCGCGCCGCGCTGCTTCGAGATCGAGGCCCGGCTGCGCGAGGCGCTGGACATCCCGGTCTTCCACGACGACCAGCACGGCACCGCGATCTGCGTGCTGGCCGCGCTGACCAACGCGCTGCGGGTGGTGGGCAAGCGGCTCGAGGACGTCCGGGTGGTCGTCTCCGGAGCCGGCGCGGCCGGCACCGCGATCATGAAGCTGCTGCTGCGTCAGGGCGTCGGCGACATCATCGCGTACGACCGGCAGGGCGCCCTGCACGGCGGGCTGACCGGGCTCAACTCGGCGTGGCAGTGGCTGGCGGAGAACACCAACAAGGAGAACTACTCCGGCGACCTGCCCGGTGCGATCCGGGGCGCCGACGTGTTCATCGGGGTCAGCGCGCCGAACCTGCTCACCGGCGACGACATCGCGCAGATGGCGAAGGACTCCATCGTCTTCGCCCTCGCGAACCCGGACCCGGAGGTCGACCCGCGGGAGGCGCGCAAGCACGCCGCCGTGGTCGCCACCGGCCGCTCGGACCAGCCGAATCAGATCAACAACGTGCTCGCGTTCCCCGGGGTGTTCCGCGGCATGCTGGACGCGCACGCCGAGGAGTTCACCGAGGAGATGGCCATCGCTGCCGCGCGGGCCATCGCCGACGTGGTCGGCGAGGAGAAGATCAACCCGACGGTGATCGTGCCGAGCGTCTTCGACTCGCGGGTCGCCCCGGCGGTCGCCGCCGCCGTGCGCGCCGCCGCGCACAACCCGAGCCCGCTCCCGGCCGCCGACCCCGGCCCGGCCGACCTCCCCGAGATCGCGGCCAACGCCAGCGCCACCCCGTAAGGCGCGTACAACGCACCCCCACCCTCCGTCGATCATGAAGTTATTGCCACGACACGCCGAGCTGGCTGGCAATAACTTCATGATCGACGCGGGGGCCCCATCGACGCGGGGGCGTCAGGGGCGGAGGGCGGAGAGGGCGGGGAGGTCGACTTCGCCTGTCGCTACCAGGACGGCGGGGCCGGAGAGCCAGCAGGAGTCGGCCGTGACCGTCACCGTGAGACGGCCGCCGGGGACGTCGACGGCGACAACTCCGGTGTCCCGGCCGACGTCGCGCAGCGCCACCGCGCCCACCGCGCACGCACCGGTGCCGCAGGACAGGGTCTCGGCGCTGCCGCGCTCGTACACCCGCATCAGCGTGTGCCCGTCGGTGCCGTCGACCGGGTCCCCCGAGGCGATGAACTCCACGTTCACCCCGCTCGGGAAGACCGACCGGTCGAACCCGGGCGCGACGGTCAGGTCCAGCGCCGACAACTCCACGCCGGCCGGCAGGACGCACACCAGGTGCGGGTTGCCGACGTCCACCACCGCACCGGTCAGGGTCAGCTCGCCGAGGGTGGCGACGGAACTGTCGTACACCTGGGGTCGGCGCATCTCGACGGACACGGCGTCGCCCTCGACCAGCGCACGCACGACGCCGGCCCGCGTGGCCACCGGCAACGCCGCGCCGGCGGGCGTGGCCAACCCGGTGTCAAGCAGGTAGCGCACGAAGACCCGCGCGCCGTTGCCGCACATCTCGGCGAACGAGCCGTCGGCGTTCCAGTAGTCCATGAACCACTCGGCCTCGCCGGCCTGACCCGCCCCGTCCGGATGCTTGGCCGCGCGGACCACCCGCAGTACGCCGTCCGCGCCGATGCCCCGACGCCTGTCGCAGAGCGCCGCGACCAGCTCCGGGGTCAGGTCGAGCTGACCGTCCGGGTCGGGGAGGAGGACGAAGTCGTTGCCGGTGCCGTGGCCCTTGGTGAACTCCACTCCCCCATCATCGCGCAGCGGCCGGCACCAGGCGCAGGGCGGCCCCGATCAGGTCCGGATTCGTCGAGTCCAGCCAGTGGATCCGTGGGTCGCGCCGGAACCAGGACCGCTGCCGGCGGACGAAACGCCTGGTGGCCCGGACCGTCTCCGCATGCGCCTGCGCCTCGGTCAGCTCACCGCCGAGCAGGCGCAGCACCTGCTGGTAGCCGAGGGCACGACTCGCCGTCCGCCCCTCGGGCAGCCCGCGTGCGACCAGCTCACGGGTCTCCGGCACCAGGCCGTCGGCCCACATCCGGTCGACACGCAGGGCGATCCGTTCGTCCAGCACACCGGTGTCCAGGTCGACGCCGAGCTGCACCGACGGGTAGTACGGCGTGGGCTGCGGTAGCGAGGCGGTAAACGGCGCGCCGGTGAGTTCGATCACCTCCAGGGCCCGCACGATCCGCCGACCGTTGCCGGGCAGGATGCCCTCGGCCGCGACCGGGTCGGCGGCGCGCAACCGCGCGTACAGCGGGGCCGGGCCGACCTCGGCCAACTCCTGCTCCAGCCGCTCCCGCAGCGCCGCGTCGGTGCCGGGGAACTCGAAGCGTTCCAGCACCGCACGCACGTACAGCCCGGAGCCACCGACCAGCAGCGGCACCCGCCCCCGGGCCAGGATGTCGTCCACCGCCGCGCGGGCCAGCCGCTGGTACTCCGCGACGCTCGCCGGCTCGGTGACCTCCCAGATGTCCAGCAGGTGATGCGGCACCCCGTCCCGCTCGGCGGGGGTCAGCTTGGCGGTGCCGATGTCCATGCCCCGGTAGAGCTGCATCGAGTCGGCGTTGACCACCTCCCCGCCGAGGGCGTGCGCCAACGCGATGCTCAGCGCCGACTTGCCGGCCGCGGTCGGGCCGACCACCGCCACGACCGTGCCTGTCACGCCCGCTCCCAGGACGCCACGAAGTAGGCCACACCGTAGGGGGCCGAGTCGTGCAGCAACTCGCCGCGCCACCCTCCGCCGGCCGCACGGGCCGCGCCGGCGAGCACCTGCCAGGGGGCGCGACCGGCGGCCTTCAACTCCGCCGACACCACCGGGTCGAGGTCGAGCAGGGCGTCCACGTCCGCGTCGGCCAGCGCCGCGGCAACCCCCTGGTCGTACGGGAGGGCGCGCGCGTCGTCGTACCCGGGTGCCTTCTCGCCCCGGCAGGCCGACCCGTCCCCGAGCACCAGCGCCGCCACCCGGTCACCCGCGGCGCCCACCTCGTCCGCGAGCGCGGCCAGCTCGGCCGGGCCGGCGTCGGCGGCCACCTGCACGGCGGTCACCGGCGCTCGGGTGTCGTGGCGGGCCAGCAGCCACGCGCCGACGGTCAGGCTCAACGGCAGCACCGCGCCCCGGTCCGGCTGGCCGGGCACCAACGGCACGTCCAGGTCGACACCCCAGGGCTGGAGGGAACCTGTCGCCGGGGTGCGGATCGGGCCGGTCACCGGGCCGGTGCCCAGCAGCAGCACAATGTCCGGATCGGTGGCCAACAACCGGCGTACGGCGGTGTCACAGGCCGCCCGCAGATCGTCCAACTCCGGGGCCGCGGAGCCGGCCACCTCGGGCACGAGCAGGGGCGGATGCGGGCAGACAGCGGCGGCGACCAGTGGCACCCGTTCACCGTAGCGGGAATCCCCGGTGCGTCTCCGAGCCGATCCGGTCATTCGGCCCCTAGGACACCGTATGGTCACGGTCGGCGATAGGCGCTCGACGCGGACCGGGTCGGACCTGTGACAATGCCGGAAGCAACTTGGCTGCGCCGTGGCGGCGACGGGGGATCGATCCCTCGACGCCGGGAGAACGAGGATGGGCACATGAGCGACTGGACTGCCTTCGGACGGGTGGACGCGGACGGCACCGTGTACGTCAAGACCACCGAGGGCGAGCGGGTGGTCGGATCCTGGCAGGCGGGAGCACCGGAGGAAGGCCTTGCACACTTCGCACGTCGCTTCGCCGACCTGGTGACCGAGGTGGACCTGACCGAGGCGCGGCTCAAGTCGGGTGCGGCGGACGCCGGGCACTCGTTGAGCACGATCCGGCGGATCCGCGCGACGCTGCCCGAGGCCAACGTGGTCGGCGACATCGACGCGCTCGCCGCACGCCTGGACAAGCTGGCGACCCTCGCCGAGGAGAAGGCCGGCGAAGCGCGCGCCGCCCGGGACGCCGCTCGCGGCGAAGCCCTGGCCCGCAAGACCGCGCTTGTCGAGGAGGCCGAGAAGCTGGCCGCCGAATCCACCGGATGGAAGACCGCCGGGGACCGGCTCAAGGAGATCCTCGACGAGTGGAAGACCATCCGCGGGGTCGACAAGAAGGCCGACGGTGAGCTGTGGAAGCGGTTCGCCGCCGCCCGGGACGGCTTCACCCGCCGCCGCGGCGCCCACTTCGCCTCCCTGGACTCGCAGCGCAAGCAGGCGCAGACCGCCAAGGAAGAGCTGGTCGCCGAAGCGGAGAAGCTCCAGGACTCCACCGACTGGGCCGCCACCGCCAACCAGCTCAAGGACCTGATGACCCAGTGGAAGGCCGCTCCGCGCGCCTCCAAGGAGGCCGAGCAGAAGCTCTGGGAACGCTTCCGGGGTGCCCAGGACGCCTTCTTCAGCCGGCGCAGCGAAGTCTTCTCCGCCCGCGACAACGAGCAGCGCGGCAACCTGGAACGCAAGCAGGCCCTGCTCGCCGAGGCCGAGGCGTTGGACATCGACGCCGACCCGAAGGGTGCCCAGGCCAAGCTGCGCGAGATCCAGGCCCAGTGGCACGAGGCCGGCCGAGTGCCTCGCGAGGCGGCCTCCGGGCTGGAGCGCCGACTGCGCGTCATCGACGACAAGGTCCGTGACGTGATGGACTCCGCGTGGCGCCGCACCACCAAGGAGGACAACCCGCTGCTCGCCCAGATGCGGGCGCAGGTGGCTGAGGCTGAGGACCGGCTGGCCCGGGCGCAGAGCGCCGGGGACGCACGCCGGATCAAGGAGGCGGAGCAGGCCCTGGCCTCCAAGCGGCAGTTCCTCCAACTCGCCGAGCAGGCCGGCTGAGCTGACGACGTCCGGAGCCCCCGGCCCCGCACGGGCCCGGGGGCTCCCGCGCGTCCACCCCCTGCCGCGCACCCCACTCCCCCCGCGCACCCCACTCCCTCCGCGCACCCCACTCCCTCCGCGCACCCCACCCCCTCCGCGCACCCCACTCCCCCCGCGCGCTCCCGGCCCGTGCCCGCGCGCGGTTCGTCGTCAAGATCCGCGCAACTTCCCTGATGGTGCTGCCTCCGGCGCCCGTGAGACAGCAACATCCGTGATGCTGCGCGGATCTTGACGACGAGCACGGCCCTGAGAGACCGGGAGCGCGGTTTTGGGTGCTCGCCGCCGCAAGGTCGCGCTCGATCCAGGATGTAGTGGCCACGGAGCGCCGGGAAGCCACTAAATCCAGGATCGAGCGTGATCATGGGTGTGGTCGCGCGGCGGGGCGGCGCGGGCGGGCAACGCGGGCGGGCACGCGGCCGGGCGGCGCGGGCGGGGCGGCGCGGGCGGGCAGCGCGGGCGGGGCGGCGCGGGCGGGCAGCGCGGGCGGGCAACGCGGCCGGGTGGGCTGGGGGCGCGGGCGGGCCGAGCAGCGCGGGCGGTGCGCAGGTTGACGCATAGAGGTGGGCTGATCAGAATGAGCGACGGAGCCGGGTAGGGCCACCGGGACGAGGGCGACGAGGGCGGAGCAACCGCCGTCGAGGGTCGCCGGTGAGCTTCCGCGAGTGACCACGTCCGCGTGACATGGGCCGTCGCGCACTGTCCGCGTACCCCTGAGGGACCGTGACGTGCGGACGGCCGCCCGCCGGCGTCGTCGACCGATGACGCCGGGCCTCCGAAGTGGAGCTCGAATGTTCCGTCCCAAAGCTCTCGGCGGTGCGCTCACTGCGCTCGCCACCGTCGCGGCAGGTGTGTTCGTCGCCGCCGCCGTCAGCACCAGCCCGGCCGTTGCCGCTGGCACCGGCACCGGTTATCTGCGCACCAGCGGCAACCAGATCGTGGACAGCACCGGTGCCACGGTCCGGCTGACCGGCATCAACTGGTTCGGCATGGAGACCGACAACAAGACCTTCCACGGGCTGTGGTCGAACAACCCGTGGCGGGGACAGCTCGACACGATGGCCCGGCTGGGTTACAACACGTTGCGGGTGCCGTACTCGAACGACGCGCTGAAGTCGGGCGCGACCGCCAGTGGGATCAACGACTTCGTCAACCCGGACCTGATCGGGCTGTCACCGTTGCAGATCCTGGACAAGGTGATCGAGTACGCCGGCAGCAAGGGTATGCGGATCATTCTGGACCGGCACCGGCCGACGGCGGCCGGGCAGTCGCCGCTGTGGTACACGTCGACGGTTTCCGAGGCGACCTGGATCAACGACTGGAAGATGCTCGCCCAGCGGTACGCGGGCAACCCGACGGTGATCGGCGCTGACCTGCACAACGAGCCGCACGCGGAGGGCACCAACCCGGCGGCCACCGGTGCGTGCTGGGGCTGTGGGGACACCACCCGGGACTGGCGGCTCGCCGCCGAGCGGGCCGGGAACGCCATCCTCGGTGTCCAGCCCAACTGGTTGATCTTCGTGGAGGGGGTGAGCTGCCCCAGCGGTGGTCTCTCCAACGTCTGGGACAACGACCCGAGCAACGACGAGGACTGCGGCTGGTGGGGTGGCAACCTGTCGAAGGCCGGCCAGTTCCCGGTACGACTGAACGTGGCGAACCGGCTGGTCTACTCGCCGCACGAGTACGCCACCTCGGTGTACCGGCAGACCTGGTTCGACGCCCCGGACTACCCGGCGAACATGCCGGCCATCTGGGACAAGTACTTCGGTTACCTCTACAAGCAGAACATCGCGCCGATCATGATGGGTGAGTTCGGCAGCACCCTGGTCGACCCGAAGGACAAGGTGTGGCTGGAGAAGTTGATGGCGTACACCGGGACCGGGGTGACCGGGATGTCCTTCACCTACTGGTCGTGGAACCCGAACTCGGGTGACACCGGGGGTATCGCGTTGGACGACTGGACCAACATCAACACCGCCAAGCAGGCGATCCTCCAGCCGTACCTGATTGCGCCGTCCGGTGGCGGCACCAGCGGGCCGCCGACAGGTGGGCCGACGAACCCGCCGACGGACCCGCCGACCGGTGCCTGCACGGCCACCTACCGACAGGTCAATGCCTGGCAGGGCGGCTTCCAGGGCGAGCTGACCGTGAAGAACACCGGCTCGGGCGCGGTGAACCCGTGGTCGGTCACCTGGAGTTGGCCGTCCGGGGTGACGCTGGGCAGTGGCTGGAACGCCACCGTCACGCAGTCCGGCACGACTGTCACCGCGGCCGCTCCGGGCCACGCCCCGTCCCTGCCGGCGGGCGGGTCGGTCACCGTGGGCTTCACCGCCAACGGCACCGCGAGCGCACCGGGCACTGTGAAACTCAGCGGCACCAGCTGCTGAGCCGTCGGGGCGGCCGGTGCGCACCGCATCGGCCGCCCCGACCATTTACATCAACACTCTTCTATGCTTTCATCAGGAAAGCGCTTGCCTCTTCGTCGGTGGGCGCGAGCGCTGGAGCCGCTCTCCTTCACGAACCTGCACTGGCGGGCCCGAGGACCACTGGTCCCGGCCGAGACTCGCCGCCCACGGGCATGGGCGTCGCGACACCTCCGCCCGCCTCGTCGAAAGGAAGCAGCATGCGCACAGGACGGCGTCGAATGACGCTGATCGCCACCACCGCCGCAGCCACCGCCACCCTGGTCACCGCCGGGCTGCTGACCTCCGCGTCCGCCCAGGCGGCCGCCGGCTGCCAGGTCGCCTACTCGGTCGCCAGCCAGTGGCCGGGCGGATTCACCGGCAACGTCACGGTCACCAACCTCGGCGACCCGCTCTCCGGGTGGACGCTGCGCTGGTCGTACGGGGCCGGTCAGCAGGTCAGCCAGGCGTGGGGCGCCACCGCCTCGCAGAGCGGCAGCCAGGTCTCCGCGACCAACGTCGACTACAACGGCAACCTGGCGACCAACGGCACCGCCACGTTCGGCTTCAACGCGAGCTGGAACAACTCCAGCAACCCGAATCCGAGCAGCTTCACCCTGAACAACGTGGCCTGCACCGGCAGCACCACACCGACCACGCCGCCGCCCACCACCCCGCCGCCGACAACGCCGCCACCGACAACCCCACCGCCCACCACGCCCCCGCAGACCGGCCTGGTCGGCTGGGCCACCCAGAACGGCGGCACCACCGGCGGCGGCAACGCCGGCACGACCACCGTCACCAACGCCTCCGCGCTGACCAGCGCGTTGAACGCGACAGGCGCCGCGGTGATCCGGGTGTCCGGAACGATCTCCTGCTCGGGCATGCTGCGGGTCCGGTCCAACAAGACCATCCTCGGCAACTCCGGCGCGACAATCGCCGGCTGCGGGTTCAACATCAACGGTGACCGCAACGTGATCATCCGGAACCTGAGCTTCCGGGACTGGAACGACGACGCGATCAACGTGCAGGAGTCGGCCACCAACATCTGGATCGACCACAACAGCTTCAGCAACGGGTACGACGGCGCCGTCGACATCAAGCGCGGCTCGGACTTCGTCACCGTCTCGTGGAACCGGGTCTTCAGCCACGACAAGAACATGCTGCTCGGCCACAGCGACGACAACGCCAGCCAGGACGTCGGTCACCTGCGGGTCACCTACCACCACAACTGGTTCGACGGCAGCAACCAGCGCAACCCTCGGGTGCGTTTCGGCAACCCGGTGCACGTGTACAACAACTACTACCGGGCCAACGGCGGCTACGGCGTCGCGTCCACCGAGAACGCCGGCGTGCTCGTCGAGGGCAACTACTTCGAGAACGTCGACGACCCGTACCACCTCGGTGAGGGGGATTCGGGGCCGGGCAGCCTCGTCGCCCGCAACAACCACTTCGTCAACTCGCCCACCGGCCAGGCCGGCGGCAGCGTGGCCAGCATCCCGTACTCGTACCAGCTCGACACCGCGAGCAACGTGAAGTCCATCGTGACGGCGGGCGCCGGCGCCGGCCGGATCACCGTCTGACCGGGCGGCCCCTTGTCGTCGCGCGGCGACGACAAGGGGCCCTCACGCAGCTCAGTGGGTGGCGCAGCCAGCGGCGGGGGCAGGCGCGACCGGCGGTGCGCCGATCGTCGGCAGACCGAGCAACACCCCGGGGGTACGCGGTGAGCGACCCGCCTCGGCCGCGTCGCCAGCCCGGGTGCGGCGGTGCGCCACCAGCGCTCCGTCGGCGTTCAGGTGGTGCGGCGCGGCGTACGTGATCGTGGTGTGCACGATGTCGCCCGGCCGGATCTGACCGGCAAGCGACTCCCCGCCGGGGGTCTCGGTCGCGAAGTGCACAAGCCGACCGTCGCGGGCCCGACCGGACATCCGGCCGGTCCGCTCGTCCTTGCGACCCTCGCCGATCGCAACGAGCACCTCGACGGTCTCCCCGACGAGGCGCTTGTTCTCCGCCCAGGTGATCTCCTCGACGGTGGCGACCAACCGCTCGTAGCGCTCCTGCACGACCTGCTTGGGCAGCTGATCGTCCATGGTCGCGGCGGGGGTGCCGGGGCGCTTCGAGTACTGGAAGGTGAAGGCCGAGGAGAACCGGGCCTCCCGCACCACGTCCAGGGTGCGCTGGAAGTCGGCCTCGGTCTCACCGGGGAAGCCGACGATGATGTCGGTGGTGATCGCCGCGTCCGGCATCGCCGCCCGGACCTTCTCGATGATCCCCAGGTAGCGCTCGGAGCGGTAGGAGCGGCGCATCGCCCGGAGCACGTCGTCGGAGCCGGACTGCAACGGCATGTGCAGCGAGTGGCAGACGTTCGGCGTCTCGGCCATCGCGGCGATCACGTCGTCGGTGAAGTCCTTCGGGTGCGGGCTGGTGAACCGGACGCGCTCCAGCCCGTCGATGTCGCCGCAGGCCCGCAGCAGCTTGCCGAACGCGTACCTGTCGCCGAACTCCACGCCGTACGAGTTGACGTTCTGCCCGAGCAGGGTCACCTCCAGCACGCCCTCGTCGACCAGGGCGCGCACCTCGGAGAGGATGTCGCCGGGGCGCCGGTCCTTCTCCTTGCCGCGCAGCGCCGGCACGATGCAGAACGTGCAGGTGTTGTTGCACCCCACCGAGATCGACACCCAGCCGGCGTAGGTGGACTCGCGGCGGGTGGGCAGCGTGGACGGGAAGACGTCGAGGGACTCCAGGATCTCCACCTCGGCGGCGGCGTTGTGCCGGGCCCGCTCCAGCAGGACCGGCAGCGCGCCGATGTTGTGGGTGCCGAAGACCACGTCCACCCAGGGCGCCTTGCGGACGATGTCGCCCCGGTCCTTCTGGGCCAGGCAGCCGCCGACAGCGATCTGCATCCCGGGGTGCTTGTCCTTCACCGGGCGGAGGCGACCGAGGTTGCCGTAGAGCCGGTTGTCCGCGTTCTCGCGCACCGCGCAGGTGTTGAAGACGACGATGTCCGGGGTGTCGTCGGTCGGCACCGCGCGCACGTAGCCGGCCTGTTCGAGCAGGCCGGAGATCCGCTCAGAATCGTGCACGTTCATCTGGCAGCCGTACGTCACGACGTTGTAGGTCCTAGCCACCCTCTTGGTGCCCCTTCCCCTCGGGCTACCAGGGTAGCGGCCCGTCAGGGGGGCCCAACCCACCGGCATTGACCCGCTGGCCCATGGCGGGCATCCACGACGGGCAGTACGCTGCACAACAAGAATGTGTTCTGGGCGATTTCGGGGGCTTTGCACTCGGCGCCGACGATGCGCGGCTCCGTTCACGGGGGAGCACATGACGACCCGCGGGAGGCCAACCGTGACGCGACAAGATGCGACACAGCGCACCGTCACGACCCCGGACGGACGGCGCCTCGCGGTGGAGACCTCGGGCGCACCGGACGGGCCAGCGGTCTTCCTGCTGCACGGCACCCCGGGCAGCCGCAGCGGCCCCCGACCCCGGGGCATCGTCGTCTACCGCCTCGGCGTGCACCTCGTCTGCTACGACCGACCCGGGTACGGCGACTCCGACCGGCACGAGGGTCGGCGGGTGGCCGACGCGGCGGCCGACGTGGCGGCGATCGCCGACGACCTCGGCATCGACAGGTTCTCGGTGGTGGGCCGATCCGGTGGCGGGCCACACGCCCTGGCCTGCGCCGCGCTGCTGCCGGACCGGGTCACCCGGGCCGCCGTGCTGGTGGGGCTCGCCCCGGCCGGCGCTCCCGACCTGGACTGGTACGCGGGCATGGCGGAATCGAACGTGGAGGACTACGGGCAGGCCGACGAGGACCTGGCCGAGCTCACGCTCAACCTGAAGGTCCGCGCGGACGAGGCCCGCCGGGACCCGATGACGCTGCTGGACTTCCTCCGCCCCCAACTGCCGGACGAGGACATCCGGGTCGTCGACGACATCGCGATCCGCCGGCTGCTGACCGACATGTACTCCGAGGCGCTGCGACACGGCCCCGAGGGTTGGATCGACGACGTGCTGGCGATCCGGCGCGGCTGGGGGTTCGACCTGGGTGCCATCCGCGCGAAGGTCCGGCTCTGGCACGGCGAGCAGGACCGCTTCTCCCCGGTGGAGCACTCGCACTGGCTCGCCTCGCGGATTTCGCGTGCCGAGGTGCAGGTGCAGCCCGGCGCCGCGCACTTCGGGGCGGTGGAGATCCTCCCGCAGACCCTGACCTGGCTGGCCACACCGGACCTCGCCACCATCCCACAGCTCTGAGCGACCGGCCCGGCACGGCGGGACCGGCGGGCCGGCCCGGACACCCGACCCGCCCGCCGAACGGACGACCCGGTCAGATCGTGTGTGGGTCGATCACCCGGACCACGAACCGCCGTTCGCGCAGCGTCTGCACTGTCGGATGCTCCACACCGATCACCTCGGCCAGCCGGTCCGCCACGACGCCGACGTCCTCGGTGGCGGTGCCGTCGCCGGCCCGCCTCGCCACCAGGGCGAGGTCGCCGAGGCAGCGCAGCGTGTCGGGGTGGTCCGCACCGATCACCGAGGCCAGCCGGCCGGCGGTCTCCCGCAGCCGGTCCCGCGCCGACTCCCAGTCACCCTCCTCGGCGAGGCACACCGCCTGGTTGACCTCCGCCGCGAGGGTGTGCGGGTGGTCCGGCCCGAGCACCTTGCGCAACTCACCGACCGCCCGGGCCGCCGATGCGAGGGCGTCCGACCGGCGGCCGAGAGCGCGCTCGGCCGCCGAGATGTTGCTCACCGTCGCCAGGGCGTGCGGGTGCTCCGGGCCGAGCCGGAGCTGCTCCTCGAACGCCTGCCGCACGGCGTTCATCTCGGTCAACGCCCGAGCCGCGTCGCCGACGGCCAACAGGTTCGCCGCGCGGCTCGACCGGCACGCCACCGTGTCCGGGTTGTCCGGACCGAAGCGTTCGTCGAGTTCGCGGTAGGCCGTCTCGAACATCGGCGCGGCCTCACTGCCTCGACCGGAGCTGCGCAGGGACACCGCCAGGTTGACCTGAGCCGCGAGACTCTGGCCGTCATCCGGCCCGAGCACCTCGCAGCACGTGTCGTACACAGTGCGCAGCAGGGTGGCCGACCTCTCGTACTCACCGGCCTCCCGCAGGTCACTGCCGAGCCGGACAGCGGAGACGAGGGTGTAGGGATGCGTCGGGCCGAGCACCAGCCGCCGCCGCTGGTGCACTTCGTCGTCCCATCGACGGGCCGACCGGTAGTCGCCGACCAGCCGGTACGACACGGCGAGGTTGTTCGCCGCGCTCAACGTCCGGGGGTGGTCCTCGCCGAACACCTGGAGCCAGGAGGCGTAGGTCGACCTGTCCCGTTCCAGAGCCTCGGCGTAGCGGCCGAGCGCCCGCAGGTCACCGCCGAGGCTGCCGGCGGTCATCAGACTGTGCGGGTGCAGCGGGCCCAGCAGCCGGCGTTGCTCGGCCAGCACCGCCTCGTCCAGGTCCCGGGCCTCGTTGAACCGGCCCAGGCTGCGCAGGATGTTCGCCCGGTTGAACCGCAGGTGCAGCAGTTGGCGGCCCAGCGCCGACGCCTCCACCTCGTCGTGCGTGTCGCCGAGTCGAGCGCTCCAGGTGTCGTCCACCTCCTGGCTGAACCCGTCGGCCTGGTCCAGACCGCCGCGCTGCCACAGATAGCGAACCCGGTCGATCAGCAACTGGCACACCGACTCGTCGGGGCAGGTCAGTGCCTCGGAGACCTCCAGGTGCGGCCAGAGCATGCGCAGCCGGGCCCAGGTGGTCGGGTCGTCCACGTCGCCACGAGGCCGGGACGAGGCCAGCACCAGGTGCACCTGGTGTCGGGCCGCGGTGATCTCGTCGTCGGTCATCCGGTCGCGGACCACCGCCTGCAACAGCCGGTGCACCTGGACCCGACCGCCCTGGACGTCCAGTTTGAGCAGCGCCAGGCGGTTGATCTGCTGGACCAGGGCGCCCCGCACGAGCCGCTCCGACACCGACGGGTCGAACGGCACGAGGGCCGCCGCCATCTCGTCGCTGTAGATGAGTTCGAGGGCGATCTCCGGGGCCAGCACCGAGCAGAGCTGCAACAACCGGTACGCGGCGGGCGCCTGCTCAAGCAGCCGGTTCAGGGACAGGTCCCAGGTTGCCTCCACGGAGAGGGCGCTGGGGCCGTGCCGCTCGATCTGGCGCAGGTAGTCGGCGACCGACGTGCCGGTGTCGGCGAGCCAGGCGCCCGCCGCGGCCACCGCGATCGGCAGGTCGCCGAGCGCCTCGGCCACCCGGTCGGCCTCCTCGGCACTGATCGTGGGCACCCGCTGGGCGAGGTGCGCCACGCTCTCGGTGCGGTCGAAGACGTCCACCTGGATCGGGTTCGCCCGGTCACCCCAGGCGCGGTTACGGGAGGTCAGCAGGACGTGCCCGGGCCCCTGCGGCAGGAAGGGCTCGATCTGGTCGAGCTCTTCGGCGTTGTCCAGCACGACGAGCCACCGCTCGTACGGCTCACCACGCCCGAGGACCTGCAGCACCGACCGGACCGTGTCCGGCAGGGTCGGCCCGACGAGAATGCCGAGGCGGCCGGCGAGGTCGGCGAGGGCCGTGTCGACGAACTGCGGCGGGTCGGCCACGATCCACCAGACCACGTCGTACGCGGTCTTGAACCGGTGCACGTATTCCAGAGCCACCTGCGTCTTACCGACGCCGCCCATGCCCTGGAGGGCGACCGGCAGCACCACCGCGCTGCCCCCGCTCTGCAACTGCGCGCGCAGCCGGGCCAGGTCGTCCTCGCGGCCGGTGAACCTGGCGTTCCGGTTGGGGGCGTTGAAGATCAACGGCTCGGTGCCGGGGTAACGGGTGGCTCCGGCCGCCGGCCCGTCCGCCGACGACGGCACCGGCCGGCCGACCAGCCGCAACACCCGTTCCACGGCGGTCGCGGCGCTGACGTTGACGAGGTTGGTGGAACTCTGGGACGGAAACTCCGCCAGTGGACGCAGGTCGGCGACGTACACGGCGAGGGCCGTGGAGCCGGTGCTCGTGTCGCGGTCGGGCAGACCACCGGACGGCGTCGCCACGTAGGCCGGCGAGACCACTGTCAGCGTGCGCGGGGCCGGCGTACCAGCGGACCCGACGGCAGCCGTGGGCTCCACCACCCGCAGCCCCGCCGAGCTGAGCACCCGCTCCAGCCACTCGGCCCAGATGGCGTCCTCCGGCGCGTACCGGAGCACGATCTGGTCGTCGATCGCCTCGGTGCGCCGACGGAAACGGGCCTTGCCCCGCTCCCGCACCGACTCGTCCATCGCCGGCAGCGCGGTCACCGAACCGTCGGTGAGGATCCCGGTCAACGTCTCGAACGCGGCAAGCAGCGACGTCGGTGAGCCCGGCGGATCGCCGAACGTCGCGAGGGTCTCCTCGTACGCGTAGAACGGTCGGTACGGGACCTCCACAGCGGCCCAGTACCGCCGCCGTTCCGCCTCGGTCATGCCGGCCGGCAACCCGGCGAACCGGCGCATGGCCAGCAGGCGACCCGCCTCGGCCCGCTCCTTCTCGGCCTGGTCGACACGCATCGGCACCGGCAGCACCCGGATGTCGCGCCGCCGGTACCGGTCCCGTACCGAGTGCGCCACCCGGGCCGCGCCGTCGATGCCCTGGTCGCTCAGTGTGAAGCAGTCGACGAGGGTGTCCGGAAGGTGCAGGGTGCAGATGTCGGCGACGTCGCTCAGCCCCGTCCGGCTGTCGATCAGGGTGAAGTCGTACTGGCGCTTCATGTCCGCCCGCAACGCCTCGAAGAACTGCGCCCCGCCCAGCCGGTTGTAGAAGTTGTCCCAGTCCAGCCCGCTCACCGAGACGGCGTAGTCGCTGTTCTGCCGGCCGGCGGAGAGGAAGTCGAGGCCACCGCCGTCGGGGAAGTTCCAGCGAAGCGAGAACGCGTGCCGCCCCACCCGGGCGTACTGCTCCATCCAGCGGTCCGGTCGGTCGTCGACCCGGGTGGTCTCCCACTCGTAGTCGCGGATCATGTCGATCACACCGCTGGTGCCCTGGATCGCCTCGGCATCAAGGAACGGGTGGAAGAAGCGGTGCAGACCGGGTGACTCGAGGTCCCAGTCGGCGACGAGCACCCGCCTGCCGCTGGCCGCCAGGATCCAGGCCACGTTGGCCAGCGCCATCGTCCGACCCGTTCCACCCTTGAACGAGTAGAAGGTGACGACCTGGCCTTCGCGATCGTTGTTCATCGGTTTTCTCCGTGGGTACGCGGTGGGGCCGGATCATCAGGCGGGGACGCGGGGTCGGTCGAGCCGGCAGCGGGCAGGCCGTCACGCAGGCTCGGCACCGGCTCCGGCGGTGGTTCGAAGGGAACCACCGGGCCGTACTTGAGGAACTGCCGACGTGCCTCGGTCACCAGCGCCGGCATCAGGTCGACGAACTCGGGCATGTTGCACGCGCGCTTCACCTGGGGCAGACCGGCGTCGTGCAGCAGTTGGGTCACCTCGGTGGCCCAGCCGCTGGCGTCCTGGGTGTCGTCGTCGTCGGTGACCACCAGCGGAACGACCCACTCCCGCAGGCCGTGCAGCATGCGGGCGAGGACCGCGGCCGCGTCCGGCGCCGCCGCGATCCACGGGTCGACGAGCAGCACGGCCGGCCGTCGATCGAGCAACGCGGAGGCCTGCGCGAAGTCCTCGGTACGGGCCGACAGCCCGAGCCGCTCGGCGGTGCTGGCCGCGTACTCGGCGGCGGGCAGTTGCTGGCTGCGCCCGTACGGCCGCCAGAGCCGGCCGCTGGTGGCGTAGCCGGCGGGGTCACGATCGGTCGGCAGCCGGTCCCGGGTCGGGGCCAGGACGGCGACGACGAAGTCCGGGTCCGTCGGGGCCGGGCGGACGACCTCGTCCAGGCCGGGAGCCCGGGACGGGCCCATCGGTCGCCGCTCGGCGGTGTGCACGATCCGGCTCGCCAGACGGCTCAGCAGCAGCTCGTACTGGGACCGGTAGGAGGCCAGCATGCAGAACGCGCGCAGGCCGTCCGCGGCGTACTCCGGGACGTCCCGACCCAGGTCCAGGGCGCCGTCCAGCTCCGGATGGGCCTCCCACGGGGGGAACGGGATCCACAGCACCGGGGTGAGATGGCCGGCGGTGACCCGGGCCGACCCGACGGCGGCCAGCCGCGCCCGGAAGGACTCCTGCTCCCCCAGCGCCCAGGGGCGACTGAAGTAGCCGGGTGAGTAGAGCGGAACGAAGACCTCGGCGTCACCCAACGCCTCGGCGAGAGCGGCCTTCCAGTCGGCGCCCAACGGAATGTGCTGGTCGAAGAAGCCGATCCGCATCCCGGCGACCGGGCGCGCCTGGCGCCGCACCTCCTCGGTCAGATCGGCGAAGAACTGGCCGACCCAGACGTCGGCATCGGCCCGGGCGCCGGGCGGCGGCGCCGAGTGGGCGTAGCTCAGGAAGAAGTACGTCCCGCGCGCTCCCGACCGACGCCGGTCCGTCGGGGGGCTCATTCCGACTCCTCGGCGAACCTGTTGCACAGCTCGTCCAGGCTCGCCGGCACCCAGGGCTCGACCAGGTACGACCGGTGGATGGCCACGATCCGTTGGGCGAGCCGCCAGACCACCGCCCGGTACGCGTTCTCCCACTGCATGGTCAGCAAGCCGTAGACCCCGTCCCGCTGGTAGTGCACCGCGATGTCGGGATCCGGCATCGCGGTCGGGGAGAAGCGCTGGATGTCGCGGAGCACCCGAGGCAGTGCCGTGCCGTTCGTCGGCGACCACGTGACCGGCACGATCGCCGTCTCGTGGGCCGAGGCGGAGCTGTGTCGCGGGGTGATCCGTCGCCGGGAGAACGCGTCCCACTCCCGGCCACACCAGTCGCTGCCGAGCAGCGCACTGGACACCAGCGGAACGAAGACCTGACAGGTGCCGGCGGCCTGGAGAAGCTCCGGGCTCCACCGTTCGCCGCCGGCGATGGAGGTGTCCAGGAAGCCGGCGTCCACTCCGGTCACCGGGCCGACCAGCTCACTGACGTGCACGGAGAGGTCCTCGAAGAAACGGGAGACATACTCGGCGGGTTTGCCGGTGGCCCGGCCGACCGGCGCCCGCGAATAGCTGATGAAGAAGAGCGGGGCGCGTGCTCTGGAGGGTGCGTCCACTGTGCTCACCGCTGCCCCTCCGCCCTCCCCACGCGGCCGGAACATCAGCGTAGTCCCCGCGTCAACGTCGCGCCGCCAACCGGTTCGTGGCGAACCAACCAGTCGCGAAGTCGACAGTGGCCCGCGCAGGCAGCAGGCGGGCGTTGGCCCGCCCCACCCGGCCGTGCCGCACCAACGGCGTCTCGTCGAACGCGGCACCCACCGTCGGGAAGTCACGGTCGTCCAGGTCGAGAGCCCGGAAGTCGAGACGGACCCGCCGACCGTCGACGAGCCGGAAGCAGTGGTAGTCGCGCTCGGGCGGCGGCACCGGCAGCCGGTACTCGGCCAGGTGCAGGGCGCTGCACGCCTCGTAGCCGAGGCCGAGCAGCAGGATCTGCCCGTCCGCCGCGTAGAGGCCGCCGACAGGTGAGCGTTCCCCCAGGTGGCAGGTGAGGTCATGGCCGTCGGTGAGCTGCCGGGCCCGGGGGCCGAGCGCGACGAACGAGGTCTGCGGATGATCACTGCGCACCGCGCCGGGGGTGCACCTGACGTACTCGGCGAGCACACCCATCCGCTGCGAGGGGGTGCTCCGGCGGTCCCAGCCCGGCAGCGCCGCCTCGTACCGCTGGCGCTGCGCCCGGTCCATGCCGGCGGTGGCCGCCAGGTGGGCCCGGGAGGTGGTCGAGTTGCCGTCGGTGTGGGTGGGCACCAGCAGTGTGCCGGCCGGGCCGAGGACGTCACGCAGAGCGCCGGCGAGGGTCGCCGGGCCGTGCTCCAGCGGGCCCACCCGACGGAGGCCACAGTGCACCAGCAGGCACACCCCCGGGCGTACGCCCAACGCCCGCAGGTCGTCGGCGAGGCGGGGACGGCCCAGGGTGGGCGGTGGGTGCTCATCTGGACCCGACACGGGTCTCCTCAAGGGCGTGGCGCAGCTGGCCGACGAACCGCTCACCCGCAGCGGTGAGCGACCGGCTGGCCAGCAGCGCGTCGACGCCGTCCCGGGTCCACCCGAGGAAGTGGGCCGCGTGCGCCGACGCGTCCGGATGGTCGGTGGCCGCCCGGGACCGCCAGACCTGGGTGACGGCGAGGTGGGCGTACACCCCCTGGAGGACGCCCTCCGGAGGCCGCGGGTCGGGGCGCCAGGGCACCCGGATCCGGGTGTCCTGCCCGGGTTCGACAAGGTCGTACAGGTCGAGGACCGCACCCAGTTTCGCGTGCTGCCACTCGTGCACGAGCAGCACCGCCATCGTCTCCGGGTCGGGATGGGGGGTGACGGCGACTGCGCCGAACGCGTGCCGGGCGGTCGCGCTGCGCAGGGGTCGCGCCGGGTCGGGCGCCAACGGAACGACGGCACGCAGGCCGCCGTCGAGCGCCACCGCGTGCGCCGGCACGTCCCGGTGCACGACCCGCCAGGCCTCGGCCAGGGTACGGCCCAACGCCCGCGCCGCCGGAACCTCCAGGCGGGGCTCCACGCGCTGGCCGTAGCAGTCGCGGTACGGGTCGCCGTCCTCAAGGAGCAGCCGGCCACCGGGCACCGACACGTCGCGGGTCGGCAGCCAGCCGATCGACGGTGGCGCCATCGGGCCGAGGAGCACCGTGTGCTGGACCGACCCACAGCGGACCTGGAACTCGCCGGCCCGGACGGTCACCTCGGCGCTCTCCCCCAGACCGGGCAGCACCAGACTGCCGAGCGTGGGCAACGTGATCGCGTCGGCCCGCACCGGCACGTGCAACGCGGCCGGGACACCGGCCCGCAGCGCCGCCGCGATCGCGAGGGCCGGCAGTGGGTCGACCGCCGCGCCGAGGCCGGGCGGGGTCGACGGGTCGAGGCGGTGCACCAGCGCGGGCCGGACGAAGGGGTGCGCCAGGACCGCCCGGACCGCCTCCGGCGCCACCTGGTCGAGGTGGACGAGCAACTCCCAGGCGGCAGTGGTGGCGGACCGGTCCCGGCAGGCCACCAGCAGCGCCCGGGTGATGGAGAGCTGGGTGGCGGCGAGCAGCGCGAGCGTCGACGCCGACCCGTGCCCGGTCGCCAGGTCGTCCAGCAAATCGTCGACGGCCGCGGCGGCGGACCCGTCGCCTGACATCTCTGGGGTGGCCTGCCTCTGCCTCGGCACGGGTGCGGCGCGCGGCGGGTGGGCATCCACGATGTCGATCAGGCGGAGCAGATCGGGGCAGTACACCGAGGGGCTGTCGAAGCCGGAGCCGGTGCGCCAGCGGTGGGCGTACAGGCCGCCGCCGCACCTGTCGACCACCGGGCAGGACCGGCAGGTCGCGCAGAGCCCGTCCACGCCGTCCTGCCGGACGGCGACAGCGGGGTGCCGGGCCACCTCGTCCACCGAGTGGTCGAACACGTCGAGCCCGGTGCCGGCCGCGCCGTGGTACGCGGTCTTCAGCGAGTCGACCTGCTCCCAACTGCCGTCCGCCTCGATGACCAGCACGTCGGCGGGCGCGAGGCCGAACGCCTCGGTGCCGCCGCCACCCGGGCTCAGCGCCTCGAACATCCGGATCGACAGCGGGCGACCGTCGTCCACCCACCGCCGGTGCACCCGTCCCAGCCAGGCCGCGTACGGGGTGGGCTCGGGGCCGGGGCGGTCCGGGGGGTGGTCCCAGGTGGCGTGTGGCAGCAACAGATCGACCCGGGGTGGGCTCTCGGCCAGCAGCGCCTCGTACACCCGGTCGGGATCGTTGCGGACGTCGATCGTGCAGAGGATGCCGGCGTAGCTGGTGCGGTGTTCCGGCCGTCGGAGCAGGGCCAACGCCCTCCGGACCTGGTCGTGGCTGCTGCCGCCGTGGGCGAAGACCCGGTGGCGGTCGTTGGCGGCACGGTCACCGTCGAAGGACACACCGACCCGAACGTCGTACTCGACGAACAGCCGGCACAACTCCTCGTCGAGCAGCACGCCGTTGGTCTGCATGCGCAGGTCGAGCCGCGTCCACGGGCTGATCGCCGAACGCAGCTCGGCCAGCACCTCCCGCAACCCGGCGGCACCCAGCAGCAGCGGCTCACCCCCGTGCAGCACCACGTGCACGACAGGCAACCCGTGCTCGCGGGCGTGCTCGGCGATGCGCCGTGCGGCGGCCCGGACCATGGCCGGCGCCATCCGCACCGGACGGTCACGCCAGGTCTGGTCGGCGTGCTGGTAGACGTAGCAGTGGTCGCAACTGAGGTCACACCTGCTGTGCACCTTCAGCACGAACTGGCTGATCCGCCGGCAGGGTCCGCCCACTCCGGGTGGACCGCACCGGCAGACCATCACTCAGATGGACGAGTTGAAGGCGGCGACGGCCACGGTGCCGGACGGCGCGGAGTCGTTCGTGACGACGCGCCTGCGCACCGCCTCGATCAGATCGGCGTGCTCGACGGCGATCCGTTCCAGCGGGATGTGCAGGCTACGCGTGAGATCGTCTAGGTCGGGACGGGATGAGCGGGCGGGGGCATGGTCCACAATGAGTCTCCGGGGGCCCTGGGCGCTGGGAGCGCGAGCGGCGGCTGTGGCTCGAACGGCTCTGGTCCGTGACCAGGATAGACAAATATCGACCCAGTGTCACCGTCGGTACCATCGCCGGCACGCCCAGTGGCAGACCGCGATGGGCAGAGGAGGAGCTGACATGTGCCGGAGCATCAAGACGCTGCGTGAACCGTTCACCCCGCAGGTCACCGACGCGGACGTCGAGGCGGCGGCGTTGCAGTACGTCCGGAAGATCTCTGGCTTCCGGGCGCCCGCCGCGCACAACGCCGCCGCGTTCGACGCCGCGGTGGCCGCCGTGGCCGAGGCGACGCGCACCCTGCTCGACCAACTGGTGGTGCGGGGCGCCGGGTCGGGCACCACGGACCGGTCGGCCACCGCCTCCAACTGATCGCCAGCACGGCGACCCGGCCGGGCCTGACCCCTTCCCGAGGGTCAGGCCGCGGCGAGCGCCGGTGCCACCGTGTCCGGCGCCCATTGCGAGCGGTGGCACTGCGACCAGCCCCGACAACCCGGGTCACCGAGCGAGCAGAGCCGCAACTTGCTCAGCACCTCGCCGTCGTCGGTGTCCCGTACGTCGAAGTGCACCGGACGGACCGTGCCGTCCGGAGCGACGAGCAGGTGCCGGCCCGCGTCGAGCGTGTCGTCGCGCAACAGGCAGTTGCGGCCCAGCAACCGGGCCAGCGCGGCGATGCTCGGGTGCTCGGAGAGCTGCTCGGGCACCCCGTAGCAGTCCACCACTGTCGCGAACTCGCCCGGCGCCTGCCAGACGTCACACACCACCGCGTACGCCGGCAGCCGCGCCGGATCGGCCGCCGCCAACGGCATCACCACCCGACCAAGCGCCTCGGCCAGCGCCGGGTAGACCTCCACGGGTTGAGCCCCGTCGATTCTCCAGTTCCACAGCTCGGTCATTCCGCCTCCTCGCTGCGTTCGTCCCCACCGGCCTCCGGATCGGGCCTTACACACGATGGTGGGGGGCATTTGACCCCAGGCGGGGGCAAGTTACCGGTCTGTGACCATTCCGGGCAAAATTTCCCTGAGCAGCATTGCTCGGAGTAGCGGGAAGGTGACAGTTTATCGGGTATGGTGCGCCATCCGCACCACCGCCACCGCGTGTCCTCCCCCGGGTCAACCGCCCCCGGTCAGCGCAGGACGACCCGGTGCTCCCCACGGGGCAACAGCTCGCCCACCACGGGAGCGCCCGGCACCTCGCCGGCGACCAGCAGGCCACCGGAGGTCTGCGCGTCGGCCAGCAGCAGCCGCTCGGCCTCGTCCGCCGCGCCGAAGTCGGTCCACGGGGTCACCCACTCCAGGTTGCGCCGACTGCCGCCGCTGACGAACCCGTCGCGCAGCGCCTCGCGCGCGCCGGCCAGATAGGGCACCCGGGCGGTGTCGATGGCCACCGTGAGCTGGCTGGCCCGGGCCAGCTTCGAGGCGTGCCCGAGCAGCCCGAACCCGGTCACGTCGGTGCCACACCGGATGCCGGCGGCGACCGCCGCGCGGGCGGCGTCCCGATTGAGCGCGCTCATCGTGGCCACCGCCTCCGGGAAGCTCTCACCCGTCGCCTTGTGCCTGGTGTTCAGCACGCCCACCCCGAGGGGCTTGGTCAGCGACAACGGCACCCCGGCCCGACCGGCGTCGAGAGTGATCAGCTCCTCCGGTCGGACCGTGCCGGTGACCGCGAGACCGTACTTCGGGCCGTCGTCGTCCACGCTGTGCCCGCCGGCCAGGTGACAGCCGGCCTCCCGGGCCACGTCCTGGCCGCCGCGCAGCACCTCGCGGGCCAACTCCAGCGGGAGCACGTCGCGCGGCCAGCAGAGCAGGTTGAGCGCCACCAGCGGGGTGCCGCCCATCGCGTACACGTCGGAGAGCGCGTTGGCGGCGGCGATCCGACCCCAGTCGTACGCGTCGTCGACCACCGGAGTGAAGAAGTCGGCGGTGCTCACCAGGCCGGTCCGCTCGTCCAGGCGCACCACCGCCGCGTCGTCGCCGTGATCCAACCCGACAAGCAACTCCGCGGTGCCGGTCGCCGGGCCGAGACCGGCCACCATGATCTCCAGCTCGCCCGGCGGGATCTTGCAGGCGCAGCCACCGCCGCGGGCGTACTTGGTCAACCGTACGGGTTCGGTCATCCACCCATGATCTCGACAACGCGCCACGATCGCCACCGTCGACGCCAATACCGTGACCGAAATCGGACGCCCGAGAACGATCGTGACCGGTGTTACCGCTCCGTGACCCGCTGGGTTGCGTTCTGCCACATCAGGCCGCCTACAGTGGCCGCACCGGGGGTCAACCGACCCCGATCCGGGAGACGACAGGGGACGGTGGACGACGTGACGACGGGCGAACCGCTCATCGTGCTGGACGCGGTCAACAAGTGGTTCGGGCCGCTGCACGTGCTGGACGACGTCTCACTGTCGGTGGGTCGGGGCGAGGTGGTCGTGGTGATCGGCCCGTCCGGCTCCGGCAAGTCGACGCTGTGCCGCACGATCAACCGACTGGAACCGATCAACTCGGGCACCATCACCTTCGATGGTCAGCCGCTGCCGGCCGAGGGCAAGCCCCTCGCGAAGCTGCGCAGCGAGGTGGGCATGGTCTTCCAGTCCTTCAACCTCTTCGCGCACAAGACCATCCTGGAGAACGTCACCCTCGGCCCGATCAAGGTCCGCAAGGAGAAACCGGCCGCTGCCCGCGAGCGCGGCCTGGCCCTGCTCGACCGGGTCGGCATCGCCAACCAGGCGGACAAGTTCCCGGCCCAGCTCTCCGGCGGTCAGCAGCAGCGGGCGGCGATCGCCCGGGCGCTGGCCATGCAGCCCAAGGCGATGCTCTTCGACGAGCCGACGAGCGCCCTGGACCCGGAGATGGTCGGCGAGGTGCTCGACGTGATGACCTCACTGGCCAGCGACGGCATGACGATGGTCGTGGTGACCCACGAGATGGGCTTCGCCCGGCATGCGGCGAACCGGGTCATCTTCATGGCCGACGGGCAACTGGTCGAGGACGCCCCACCTGCGGAGTTCTTCGCGAACCCGCGCAGCGAGCGGGCCCGAGACTTCCTCTCCAAGATCCTCACGCACTAGGCGTCCGTAGTGGAGCGCGCCGCACTCGGTGGGCTCCGTTGAAGAAGGAGAAGAGTATGCGTATCACGCGCGTTGCGGCAGTCGCCGCGGTCGCCGCTCTGGCGCTCGGCCTCACCGCCTGCGGTGGCGACGACGGCGGGGAGGGCACCGGCGCCGGCAGCAAGTCCTTCACCGCCGGCACCACCATGGAGAAGCTGAACAAGGCCCAGAAGATCAAGGTCGGCACCAAGTTCGACCAGCCCGGCTTCGGCCTGAAGGGCCTGTCGGGCAAGCCGGAGGGCTTCGACGTCGAGATCGCGAAGATCATCGTCAAGGAGCTCGGCATCCCCGAGGACAAGATCGAGTGGGTTGAGGCCCCCTCGAAGGTCCGCGAGGACGTGATCGTCAACGGCACCGTCGACTTGGTCGCCGCTACCTACACGATCAACGACAAGCGCAAGGAGCGGATCGCCTTCGCAGGCCCGTACTACGAGGCCGGCCAGAACATCCTGGTCAAGAAGGACGACACGACCATCACCGGTCCGGACTCGTTCAAGGACGGCACCAAGAAGGTCTGCTCCGTCACCGGCTCCACCCCGGCCGAGACGATCAAGCAGTACGTCAAGGACGTCGGCTCCCAGCTGGTGCTCTTCGACACCTACGACAAGTGCCGGGACGCCCTCAAGGGCGGCCAGGTCAACGCCGTGACCACCGACAACGTGATCCTGCTCGGCTACATCGCCAAGGACGAGGCGTCCTTCAAGCTCGCCGGCAGCAACTTCACCAAGGAGCCGTACGGCATCGGGGTGAAGAAGGAGGACGCGGACTTCCGCAGCTTCATCAACGACACGCTGGACAAGGCGGTCGCCGACGGCAGCTGGAAGAAGGCCTGGGACAGCACCGCCGGCAAGTTCGGCGCGGAACTGGGCTCGGCGCCCACCATCAACCGCTACTGATCTGATCCTTCGATCTGGAGGGTGGGGAGGAACACCGACCCGTGAACGTGCTCATCGACAAGTTCGACGTCTTTGCGGGTGGTTTCTGGCTCACCCTCCAGATCTGCATCCTCGCCGCGATCGGTGCCCTCGTCCTGGGCGCCATCGTGGCGGTGCTGCGCATCTCACCGGTCCCGCCGCTACGCGCACTCGGCACCAGCTACGTGAACGTCTTCCGCAACATGCCGCTGACCGTGGTGATGTTCTTCGCCGCGTTCGGCCTGCCGGCGCTCGGCTCCAACGCGGACTTCCTCCGCATCCCGGTGATCGACTCGCTGTTCACCCGGCTCGGCACCGATCTTCCGTACTTCCGGTTCGCGCTGATCGCCCTCGTGCTCTACACCGCCGCGTTCGTCTGCGAGGCGCTGCGCTCCGGGGTCAACGCGGTGCCGGCCGGGCAGGCTGAGGCGGCCCGGTCACTGGGCCTGACCTTCGGGCAGAACCTGCGCCACGTCGTGCTGCCGCAGTCCTGGAAGGCCTCGGTGGTGCCGCTCGGCTCGGTGATCATCGCGATGATCAAGAATTCGGCGCTGGCCGGCTTCTTCGGGGTGGTCGGCGACCTGTCGGCCAGTGCCGACCAGCTCACCGGGGCCGAGGGCTACGCGTTCGTCCCGGTCGCCATCGGCATCTCGCTCGGCTACCTGATCATGACGGTGCCGCTCGGCGCCCTGCTGGACCGGATCGAGAAGCGACAGGCGGTGGCCCGATGAGTCAGCAGACGAGCGTCCTCTACGACGTTCCCGGGCCCCGGCAGCGGCGGATCACGCTGATCAGCAGCATCGTCGCCGGAGTGGTCCTGGTCGTCGGGGCGTACTTCCTGATCTACCGCCCGCTGAACGACAAGGGCCAGCTCTCGATGGAGCTGTGGGGCCCGTTGCTCGACCCCTCCAACGAGAACTTCTCCCAGGTGTGGGACCGGATCGGCCTCGGCTTCAAGAACACCCTGATCGCGGCGGCTCTGGCCGTCGTCTCCTCACTGCTGCTGGGCACCCTGCTCGCCGTCCTGCGGATCCAGCTCAAGAGCCTGACCCGGCTCCGGTTCACCGGCCTGGCGACGCCGGTGGCCTACCTGCTGCGTGGCGTGAGCACGCTGCTGTCGGCGGTCACCCGGGTCTGCGTCGAGGTGTTCCGTGGCCTGCCCGTCGTGCTCACCATCTTCTTCGTGGCCCGGGGCTTCCCCGAGTTCGGTCTCTACCTCGACAACCTCTGGTACCTGGTCATCGGCCTCACCATCTACAACTCGGTGGTGATCGGCGAGATCCTCCGCTCCGGCATGGAGGGGCTGCCGGGCGGCCAGGCGGAGGCGGCCGCCGCCATCGGGCTGTCCCCGGCACAGACCACCCGGATGATCCTGCTGCCGCAGTCCTTCCGGATCATGCTGCCGGCACTGATCAGCCAGCTGGTCGTGGTGCTCAAGGACACCTCGCTGGGGTTCATCATCAGCTACGAGGAGACCCTGAACATCGGCAAGCAGATCATCGGCGTGCTGGGCAACCCGATCCAGGTCTACGTCGTGATCGCCGTGCTCTTCATCGTGGTGAACTACTCGCTGTCGAAGCTCGCCCAGTACGTCCAGCGGCGGCTCGCCAGGGGCCGCAAGACCGCCGGCACGCCAGCACAGAACCCGCCGCCGGCGGCCCTCGTGTCCCAGGCCGAGGGCGGCGGAGGCGGAGGCGGCGGAGGCGCCTGAGCCACGCCAGACCGATCAGAAGGCCAGAAGGCCGCCCCGACTTGCTCGGGGCGGCCTTCGGTCATCTGCCAGTGTTCGCCCGGCGAGGGCTGCCGGTCTGACTCAGCGGGCGATCTCGGTGACCCGGGACTCGCGGACCACCGTCACCCGGATCTGACCCGGGTAGGTCAGCTCCTCCTCGATCTGCTTGGCCACGTCGCGGGCCAGCACGGCCGCCCCGATGTCGTCCACGTCGTCCGGCTTGACCATCACCCGGATCTCCCGGCCGGCCTGCATGGCGAAGACCTTGTCCACGCCGAGCTTGCCGGCCGCGATCTCCTCGATCCGTTCCAGCCGCTTGACGTACGCCTCCAGGCTCTCCCGGCGTGCGCCCGGTCGACCGCCGGAACAGGCGTCGGAAGCCTGGGTGAGCACGGCCTCGATGGTCTGCGGCGGTACCTCGTTGTGGTGCGCCTCGATGGCGTGCACCACGTCCTCGTGCTCGCCGTACTTGCGGGCGAGGTCCGCGCCGATGATGGCGTGGCTGCCCTCCACCTCGTGGGTGAGCGCCTTGCCGATGTCGTGCAGGAACGCCGACCGCTTGATGATGGGCACGTCCAACCGCAGCTCGGCGGCCATGATGCCGGCGATGTGAGCGGTCTCGACCAGGTGCTTGAGCACGTTCTGCCCGTACGAGGTGCGGTAGCGCAGCCGGCCGAGCAGGGTCACCAGCTCCGGGTGGATCTCGGTGATGCCGACCTCGACCAGGGCGTCCTCGGCAGCGCGGAGGCAGAGCTGTTCCACCTCCTGCCGGGCCAGGTCGTAGACCTCCTCGATCCGGTGCGGGTGGATGCGCCCGTCCAGGACCAGCTTCTCCAGGGTCAGCCGGCCCACCTCCCGACGGACCGGGTCGAAGCAGGAGAGCAGCACCGCCTCGGGGGTGTCGTCGATGATCAGGTTGACGCCGGTCACCGACTCGAAGGCGCGGATGTTGCGCCCCTCCCGGCCGATGATCCGCCCCTTCATCTCGTCACCGGGCAGGTGCAGGACGCTGACCACGCTCTCCGCGGTCTGCTCGCTGGCGACCCGCTGGATCGCGTCCACCACGATGTGTCGGGCACGCTGCTCCGCCGTGTTGCGCGCGTCGGACTCGATGTCCCGCACGAGCAGCGCCGCTTCCCGCTTGGCCTGCGTCTCGATGGCGTCGACCAGCTCCAGTCGAGCGGAGTCGGCGGTGAGCCCGGCGACCCGCTCCAACTCCCGGCGGCGCAGCTCCTCCGACTCGGTCAGCTCGGTCTCCCGCTGGGCGAGCGTGGCCTCCCGGGCGGCGAGGGCGGCCTTCGCGGCGGTGAGCTGCCGCTCCCGCTCGGCGAACCGCTCCACCTCCTCGGTGTGCATCCGCTCCCGCTCGTCCATCCGAGCTGCCCGACGTTCCACCTCGGCAGCCTGCTCCCGGGTGGTGGCGGCGAGGACCGCGACCTCCCGCTCGCCGCTGCGCCGGGCCGCAGCCCGCAACTGCTCGGCGTCCGCCTCGGCCTGCTTGTGAGCGCGCTCCAGAACGGTGTCCGCCTCGGCCCGCGCGTCGTCGAGGACCCGACGCGCCTCGGCGCGGGCCGCCTTCGCCTCGGCCTTCGCCGCCGCCGCCTCGGTACGGGCTGCGGCGGCCGCGGACTTCGCCACGTCGATCGTGCTGTTCGCCTCGTCGGCCGCGCTCCGCAGGGCGGCCAGCGACTGCTCCTGGCGGTCCTTCTCCGCGATGAAGGCGGGATCCTCCGGAGCCGGCGCGGCGCCCATCCGGCGCAGTGTCCGGATGCCGACCAGCACGGCCCCGATCACCACCACCGCGAGGACGAGGACGGCCGCGAGGAGCACGACGTCGAACGCGTTCATGCCGGGACCCCGTCGGGTCTACCGATGAACCTGTGCCGCCGCCCCGCCATGGCCGCCTCCCCTAACGTCGAGACCGCAGCGACCGTGCCGGGGGCACACTCCTGCGGCTGTGGACGCCCGACCGGAGCGGCTGGCCGTGGGTAGCTTTCTCCGCCGGCGGTGCCCGGTGGGCAGCGTCGGCGACCGGGTGCAGTTGTCGCAGCGTTCCGGACCGGCCTGTCCGGAACTGCCGCCAAAGGCCGCGGAGTCGGCCAAAGTGATGCTGTCTTGTTACGCGATCTATGTTGTGCGCTTAGCCTGCGCTGGTCGGGCAATGTGAGCCTGTATGGCGAGGCTAGGTCGCCGGGGGTGCTCTGGTCAAGGACTCATGATCAAACCCCCCGAACGGAGAGAAGTTGCACAGTCACCGCGCGCTGATATCGCGCCGGACAGGAGGGGACAAACTCCGCGAGGTGCGCTGCTCCCTGGACGTGTCGGGCCTGCTCAGCCCCACCCAGCCGGTTGTCAGACAACGCCGACGGCCGAGCGAGGTGTGACCCAACCGTCTAACCAGACGTCAGTTGGCAGCCACTGCCACCGCTGCCGCGATCAACGCCGTTTTGTCCGCAACGGGTCGGCCGCGCCGGTCCCTACTCGACCAGACGGTTGTCGCGCTCCAACTCGCCCTCCGCCTCGGCGAGCGCGTCGGCGTCAATCTGCTCGGCGAACTCGGCCGCCTCGGCGCTCTGCGCGGCGAGCGCGTCCTTCACCGCCCGGATGGCCACGCCAGGCGGGTAACCCTTGCGGGCCAGCATGCCCACCAACCGGCGGAAGACCGCGTCCGGCTCACCTCGGGCGGTGCGCAGCTTGCGCTCCACGAGGCCCCGGGCGGTGTCCGCCTCGGTCTCCTCGTCCAACTCACCCAACGCCTCGGTGGCCACCTCGCCGTCCACACCCTTACGGCGCAGCTCGTTGGCGAGCGCCCGGCGAGCGAGGCCGCGCCCGGCGTGCCGGCTGGACACCCAGGCCCGGGCGAACGCGGCGTCGTCGATGATGCCGACCTCGTCGTACCGGTCGAGCACCTCGGCCGAGACCTCCTCGGAGATGCCCCGCTTGGCCAACGCCCCGGCCAACTCGGCCCGGGTGCGGGGCCGGACGGCGAGCTGGCGCAGGCAGATCTCGCGGGCCACCTCGGACTCGTCGCGAGGAGGGGCCGGAGACTCGACGGTGTCGGCCTCCTCGGACCCACCCCGGCGGCCTCTCCGAGGGCGGGGTGGATCGGTGGCGTCGCCCGTACGAGGCGGACTGGCATCCCAGCCCCGCCCCGTACGAGCGCGTCGTCCTGCCATGGGTCAGCGACCTGTCAGAAGTCGACAGGCGGCAGCTCCGGGCCACCGGCGGCGTCACCCGCGCCGACCCCGACGCCGAGCTTCTCCAGGATCTTCTTCTCGATCTCGGCGGCCACGTCCGGGTTCTCCTTCAGGAACTCCCGGGCCTTCTCCTTGCCCTGCCCGAGCTGGTCACCGTCGTACGTGTACCACGCTCCGGACTTGCGGATGATCGCCTGCTCCACGCCGACGTCGATCAGCGAGCCCTCGCGCGAGATGCCCTTGCCGTACATGATGTCGAACTCGGCCTGCTTGAACGGCGCGGCGACCTTGTTCTTCACGACCTTGACCCGGGTGCGGTTACCGACCACGTCGGTGCCGTCCTTGAGGCTCTCGATGCGTCGCACGTCGAGCCGGACCGAGGCGTAGAACTTCAGCGCCCGACCACCGGTGGTGGTCTCCGGGCTGCCGAACATGACGCCGATCTTTTCCCGCAGCTGGTTGATGAAGATCGCCGTGGTGCCGGTGTTGCTGAGCACACCGGTGATCTTCCGTAGTGCCTGGCTCATCAGCCGGGCCTGGAGGCCCACGTGGCTGTCGCCCATCTCGCCCTCGATCTCGGCGCGCGGCACCAGGGCCGCCACCGAGTCGATCACGATGATGTCCAGAGCGCCGGAGCGGATCAGCATGTCCGCGATCTCCAGCGCCTGCTCGCCGGTGTCCGGCTGGGAGACCAGCATCGCGTCGGTGTCGACACCGAGGGCCTTCGCGTACTCCGGGTCGAGCGCGTGCTCGGCGTCGATGAAGGCGGCGATGCCGCCGTTGCGCTGGGCGTTGGCCACCGCGTGCAGTGCCACAGTGGTCTTACCGCTGGACTCGGGGCCGTAGATCTCGACCACCCGGCCACGGGGCAGGCCGCCAATGCCGAGGGCCACATCGAGCGCGATGGAACCGGTCGGAATGATCGCGGTCTGGACGACCGGCCGGTCACCCAGCCGCATCACCGAGCCCTTGCCGAATTGCTTGTCAATCTGAGCGAGAGCAAGGTCGAGTGCCTTCTCCCGGTCAGGCCCTGCTGCCATGGTTGCCACCCCTGCCTTCGCCGGCGTCTTTGCTGAGCTTCGCGTCACGCGGACACGCTAGGCGCTAGGTCCGACAGAAAACCAGCCGACGGGCCGCGAGCTGTGGACGAGCACCCCGCTGTGGACAATAGCCGAACAGGTGTACGACTCGACAAGCGACACGCGGAACCGACGAAAAGGCTGCTCAGCGTAGTCGGGCGGGCACGCGGTCGGGGTACGCGGCACAGACCGCCCGCCACACCACGTGCGTCTGCTCCCCCGATGCCAGCGCCTGCTCGATGGTCCGTCCGCCGAGCTGGGACAGCACCTGATCGCGGGCGATGCTGGCCGCGTAGCCGGGCCCGAACGCCTCGTCCAGCCGCGTCCAGAAGTCGGTCAGCCGCACAGTGATCAGCCCTCCTCGTCCGGTGCCCCGGTCGGCACCGGGCGCAACGCTAGCGCCACCAGGGGCGCCGCCGCGACCGCCGCGAGCAGGGTGAGCACGGGATAACCGGCGAACTGCATGACAAACCCGCTGACCACGGCGGCCCCCGCCCCGGCCAGCCCCATGATCAGATCGGACAGCCCCTGGACGCTCGGCCGCACACCGGCCGGCACCGACTCGGACAGCAGCGTCGAACCGGCCACCATCGTCCCCGACCAGCCCAACCCGAGCAGGACCAGACCGACCGAGAGCCGCGGCGTGTGGTGCCCGGCGGTGCCGGCGACCGCGCAGGCGGCCAGCAGCAGCCCGACCCCACCGAGGATCACCGCCCGTCGACCGAGCCGGTCGGTGAGCCAACCGACCACCGGGGAGAACGCGTACATGCCGGCGATGTGCAGGCTCAGCACGATGCCGACCAGCCGCAACACGTCGGCGTCGGCGTGCGACTCACCGAGCCGGACCGGAGTCATCGCCATCACCGCCACCATCACCAGGTGACCCACCGCCACGGCGGCGATGCCGAGTCGGGCGGCGGGCTGTCCGCGTACCACCGACCAGGCCGCACGCATCCCGGCGCCGCGGGGCGCGCGCACCTCGACCGGCGTCGCACCGCCGCCCGCCGCCGGCGCCTCGGCCGCCACGGCGGTCGCCGACGCGGCGGCCGGCGGCAGATCGGCGGCCGGCGCGTCGGCCGCCGCGAGCCGCCGCGCGGTGAGCAGCGGGTCTGGCCGGAGCAACCCGAGGAGTACGACGGCAGCCAGCACGAACGCGGCCGCGCTGAACGCGAACGGGCCGGCCAGCGGGGGCAGCCCCCAGCCGGTGGTGACCCGGTCGGCCAGCGCGGCGAAGTTCGGCGCGGCCACCGCACCGATGGTGGTCGCCCAGACGATCAGGGAGAGCTGCCGCCCCCGGCGGGCCGGCTCGGCGAGATCCACGGCCGTGTAGCGGGCCTGCAGGTTCGCGGCGGTGCCCCCGCCGAAGAGCAGCATGCCGAGGAAGAGCAGCGGCACCCACCGGGTGGCCGCGGCCAGCACCACCAGCACGCCGCCGACCGCGCCGATCGCGTACGCCAGCACCAGGCCCGGCCGGCGACCGTGCCGCGCCATGATCCGGGTGACCGGGACGGCGAGCAGCGCGGCGCCGACCACCCCGGCGCTCTGCGCGACGCCGGCCACCGCGGTCCCGGCGATCCGGGCCGCGAGCAGCGCGCCCACGGCGATGCCGATGGTCACGCCGATCCCGCCGATGATCTGGGTGGTGAAGAGCAGCCGCAGGGTGCGCCGCTGGATCGACGTGACGTCGGGTCGGGCGGCGGTACGCGGCGCGGTCAGGTCGGTCGCCATCGGCGCTCCTGTCGGAAGGGGTGACCCATCCTCGCGCACCCGCCCCGACCAGCGGCAGTGGGTCTCGCGGCGCCTTTGCCGACCACCTCGGCCCCGGGCCGACCCCCGGGGTGCCCTGATCCGCGACGCACTGTCAATCTTGGACAGTTTCCGTCAGCGGCTGACGGAAACTGTCCAAGATCTGAACAGGTCACGGCGGCACGCAGGGTCGCTGGCTAGCCGGGCAGGGCGCGGGTGACGACGGTGAGGTCGGCAACCAGCCCCTCGTACGCCTTGTCCTGGTCGTCGGCCCGCAGCACGGCGGAGGGGTGGATGGTGGCCAGCAGCCGGGCCGGCGGCGCGTCGGCCCGCTTTCCGGCGTTGTCCACCGGCATCTGCTCGAAGTCCGCGGGGTGTTGGGCCGACTCCGGCCAGGGCAGCAGCTCGCCCCGCTGTCTGGTGACCCGGAAGGACGGGCCGAGCAGCGCCTTGGCGGCGGTCGCGCCGAGCACCACCACGATCTCCGGACGCAGCCGGGCGAACTCCGCGACCAGCCACGGGCGGCAGGCGGTGATGTGCGTCTGGTCCGGGGTCTGGTGGATCCGTCGCTTGCCGCGCAGCTCAAAACGAAAGTGCTTTACGGCATTTGTGAGGTAGAGGTAACCCGGGTCCAGCCCGGCGTCGTCGACCGCGCGACGCAGCAGGCGTCCGGCCGGGCCGACGAAGGGCAGTCCCTTCTGGTCCTCCATGTCGCCGGGCTGCTCGCCGACAAGCACCACCCGGGCGCTCTCGTCGCCCCGGCCGAAGACCGTCTGCGAGGCGTCCCGGTACAGCTCACAACCCCGGCAACCGCCAGCGGCGGTACGCAGGTCGTCGATGGTGTCGGCGTCGGGCGGGATGAACCGCTGGGCGCCCGGAGCGCTCCCGGTCTGCTCGGCCATGCCGACTGTTATATACCCGTTGGGTGCTCGCTGCCGGATACGCCCCGGCGCACCCGGGCGCTTCGCGTCAGTACCCGTTACCGCCTCCATCGCCGCCGGACGCGATCGCGATCAGCACGATGACGATGATGATGATCGCCACCGCCACCGCGATCCAAATCCCCTTACGAGCCCCACCAGAAGCCATGTCCCCCACCTCCAGGCGCCCGCATACCCGTCCCCGCCGTCCTGAATCCCCACGATCTCGCACTTTCTGTCCCGACGAATCAGCACAGTTCCGGCATTTCATCAACACAAACTGCAAGATCGCGACGAGAGGGTGGGGTGGGTGGGTCAGGTGGGGAAGCCCTGGGTGGGGGGTGGGTTTTCGGCTTGGGCCAGGGCTGCGGCAAGGGGGACCAGGTCGGTGGTGTCCAGGGAGCTGACGGTGATGCGCAGGGCTGGTGGGGCGGCGATCCGGTAGAGGGCGCCGGGGGCCACCGCCCAGCCGGCGTCGCGTAACGCGGTCACCGTGCTGGTCTCGTCCGCCACCGGCAGCCAGACGTTGATGCCGCTGCGACCGTGTGCGGTGAGGCCGCGCTCGGCCAGCGCGGCGAGCAGCCCCTCGCGCCGCTGCTCGTAGCTCTGCGCCGCCCGTTGCACCAACTCGGTGACCGCCGGGTCCCGCCACAGGGCGAGGACCAGGCGTTGCAGCACTGTGGAGACCCAGCCGGCGCCGACCCGGGTACGGCCGCTCACCCGGGCCACCGTCGTCTCGTCGCCGACCAGCACCGCGAGCCGCAGGTCCGGGCCGAACGGCTTGCTCACCGAGCGGAGGAAGGCCCAGCTCGCTGTCGCACCGGCAAGCGGGTGCAGGGGTACGCGGGCCAGTTCGGCTGCGTGGTCGTCCTCGATCAACAGCAGGTCCCGGCGGTCGGCGAGCAGCGCCCGCAGCGCCTCCGCACGGGCCGCGGAGACGGCAGCGCCGGTCGGATTCTGCGCCCGGCTGGTGATGATCAGTGCTCGCGCTCCGGCAGCGAGCGCCGCGGCCACCCCGGCGACCAGCGGCCCCTCGTCGTCGAGCGGTACGCCGATCGGGCGCAGGCCCAGCGCGGCGACCAGGTCGAGCAGGTTGGCCCAGCCCGGGTCCTCGACCGCCACCGCGTCGCCGGGGCGCAGGTGAGCGCCGAGCAGCCGCTCGATGCCGTCCAGCGCACCGCCGGTGAGAGTCAACTCCCCGGTCGGTACGCCGTCGGCGCGCAGCCGGGCGCGGGCCGCCTCGGCCAGTTCGGGCAGCACTCCGGCATCGGAGTAGCCGATTGACGGGCCACCGTCAGTCGCGAGCCTCGCCAGGTGTGGGCCCAGCGGAGGGAGCAGCCGGGGGTCGGGTTCGCCCCGGGACAGGTCCCGGGCGCCGGGCAAGGGTGGAGGGCGCAGCGCGGAGCGGCGGGCGGCCACCGGCGGGCGGGGGCGTACCCGGGTGCCGTGCCGACCGGCGGTGGCGAGCAGGCCGCGCTGGCGTAGCTCCTGGTAGGCGCGGGCGACGGTGGCGGGGCTGACCCCCAACTCCGCGGCGAGCGCCCGCACCGGCGGCAGGGCGGCCCCCGGTGGCAGGGCGCCGGTACGGATGCCCGACTCGATGCTTGCCGAAATCTCGACCGCTGTCGTACCGGTGAGCTGATAGTGTGCTGACACAAATACGGCATTGTACTAGAACAAAGGGGCGAGCGCATGTATCCACCCACCGCCCGGACCACACCCCACCGCTCCCGCGAGAAGATGAGCTACGACCAGGCCGCCGCCCACGCCGTGCTCGACGAGGCGTACGACTGCGCGCTCAGCTTCACCGTCGACGGCCAGCCACGTGTGCTGCCCACCCTGCACGTTCGCATCGGCGACACGCTCTACCTGCACGGCTCCACCGGCAGTCGCCCACTACTCGCCGCCCGGGGCGACGACGGGCTGCCGGTCTGTGTCGCGGTGACAGTGCTCGACGGGCTGGTCTACGCCCGCTCCCAGTTCCACCACAGCGCCAACTACCGCTCGGTCGTCGCGCACGGCACCGCCCGCCTGGTCACCGACGAGCGGGAGAAGCTCGCCATGCTCACCGCGCTGGTCGAGAAGGTCGGCGCGGGACGCAGCACCGCCACCCGCCCGCCGAGCCGCCGCGAACTGGCCGAGACCGCCGTCCTGGCGCTGCCACTGCGCGAGGTGTCCGTCCGGGCCCGCACCGGCGGGGTCCGCGAGGACGAGGCCGACCTGCACCTGCCGCACTGGGCCGGCGTGCTGCCGCTGCGACTGACCGCCGGGGCACCCGAGCCGGACGCCGGGGTCACCGCGCCCCTGCCGGCGTACCTGCGGACGCCCCGCACGCCCTGGCACGACCCGGCGCCGCTGCACGGTGAGCACGTCCGGCTGGAACCTTGGAGCTGGCGCACACCGACGAGCTGCACGCCGCCACCGCCGACCCGGAGGTCTGGCGGCACCTCACCGTCGCGCCGCCCACCGCGCCCGCCGAAACCGCCGAGGTGATCGGCACCGCCCTGGCCGCCCAGCACCGCGGCGAGCGGGTGGCCTGGGTGCAGCGGTGCGCGGCGACCGGGGCGGTGGTGGGCAGCACCTCCTACTACGACATCGACCCGGAGCGGCGGGCGGTGGCGATCGGGCACACCTTCCTCGGCCGACCCTGGTGGCGTACCGGGATCAACACCGAGGCGAAGCTGCTGCTGCTCAGCCGGGCCTTCGACGACCTGGGCGCGGTACGGGTCGCCTGGCACACCGACATCCGCAACGTTCGCTCCCAGGCGGCCATCGAACGGCTCGGCGCGACCAGGGAAGGGGTGCTGCGGATGCACAGGCAACGCCCCGACGGCTCCTGGCGGGACACCGTGCAGTACGCGATGACCGTCGACGAGTGGCCGAACGCACAGGCCAGGCTGCGAGAAAGACTTCTGCGGACGGCACCGGTGGCGTGATGATGGCGGGCGTGCTGGGGATCACCGACATCTGGACGTACGTGCTGGGCACCGTGGCCATCATCCTGCTGCCCGGGCCGAACTCACTCTTCGTGCTCTCCACCGCGGCCAAACGGGGCGTCGCGGTCGGCTACCGGGCCGCCGGTGGCGTGTTCGTCGGCGACGGGGTGCTGATGGTCCTCTCCGCCGCCGGGGTGGCGTCGCTGCTCAAGGCGTACCCGCCGTTGTTCATGGTGATCAAGTACGCCGGTGCCGCGTACCTCGGTTATGTCGGGGTGACCATGCTGCTCGGTGCCGCGCGGCGCTGGCGCGACCGCAACGACCCGAGCACGCCGCGGCTCATCGACGCCGCGGAGCCGGCGGCGATGCGCAGCCCGTTCCGCAAGGCACTGGTGATCAGCCTGCTGAACCCGAAGGCGATCCTGTTCTTCATCTCGTTCTTCATCCAGTTCGTCGACCCCGGTTACGCCTGGCCGGCGCTGTCGTTCCTGCTGCTCGGACTTATCGCGCAGGTGACAAGCGCGCTCTACCTGACCGCGTTGATCTTCGCGGGCACCTTCCTGGCCGCCCAGTTCCGCCAACGCCGACGCCTGGCGGCCGGCGGCACCACCGCCGTGGCAGCCCTGTTCCTGGCCTTCAGCCTCAAGCTGGCCACAGCCAGCGCCGGCTAACCCCCGCCCTACCCCGCCCTACCCGCCCTACCCGCCCTACCCGCCCGCCCGCCCCCGCGCCCCCGCCCGCGGCGATCTTGCACTTTCGGTCGTCGAAACGCGCACTCTGAGCCCGATCTGTCGCCGCAGAAACGGCAAGATCGCGGGGGTGAGAGGGCGGGACGGCGCGGGGTGTGGGGGGTGGGGTGGGGTCAGGTGCCGTCGCCGCCGGAGCCGCCGCCTCCTACGCCCGCGCCGCCGGCGGTGCCGCCCAGGCCGTAACCGGGTTGGATCGGCTCGTCGGGATGGCGGCTGACGTGGGCCGACCCCGCGATCTGCGCGGACCAGTCGGCGTGCGCGGCTGCGGCGGCGTGCCGGTTGATCGCCTGGCGGATCCAGCCGTCCACGGTGGCGACCCAGTCCCGCCGGTCGGCGTCCTCGTGCCAGATCCGGAACCGGCTGATGCTCTGGTGGGTGATTCCGGCCAGCGCCAGCCGGCGATCCATCCAGAGGATCGCCTCCAGGCCCGCCGAGTTGGTCACGAAGATCACCTCCAGCTCGGTGATCGGGCCGGCGTAGAGCGGCCCCACCCAGTAGCCCCAGCGCTGGTGCAACGGGAGGGTGTGCTCCACCCCCGGCAACCCGCCCTCCTGCAACCCGGACTGGCGGATCATGAAGCCCAGCGTGTCCAGCGCCGCCAGCACGTGCTGCTGGGTGGGGATCGGGTGCACGAAGACCGGCACCATGGCCCCCTGGTCGAGGTCCGGGTCGAGCGACACCTCGGTCCGCAGGCCCATCCGCAGGCTCAGCAGCGGCACCCCGCCGAAGATGGTCACCGGGGTCTCCCACGGCAGCGGGAGCGCGAAGTCGACAGCCCGCCGCCGACCGGCCGGTACGACGAACCGGCCGGCGATCGGCAGTTGGTGGAACTGCACGAGACGTCGGGCTGCGGCCGGGTCGTCCGGCTCGACAGTGGTGACGAGGCCGAGCCGGATGTGCCGCACGAGCACGTCGTCCGGGCCGGCCGCGAGGGTCACCCGCCCGGGCAGGCGCAGGCCCGGGCGGGTGCTCGGGTTGGGGAGCGTGGTCTGCACCGAGAGCCCGGTCCGACCGGACTCCGGGGACACTCCCGTCAGCCGCACCGCGCCCTCCGCCAGGTCAGGCTCAACAACCTCACCCCCGTGAGGTCACCTCAACTCTCGCCGACCGGAAGCGAGACCACCCCAAACATCCGCGGATCCGACGCGAGACCACCCCAAACATCCGCGGATCCGACGCGAGACCACCCCACCATCCGCGAATCCGGCACGAGGCCACCCCTCCATCCGCGAATCCGGCACGAGGCCACCCCAACGTCGACGAAGAGGGACCACCCCTCCGGTTTCATCTCATGCGCCGCCCGCGGGGCACCGTGTCGGTCTCGTCGTCGAACTCCCCGATGACCTCCTCCAGGAGGTCCTCCAGGGCCACGAAGCCGATCGGACGGGCCGGGCCGCCGCCGTTGCGCACCAACGCGAGCTGCGACTGCCGGGCCCGCATCGCCGCCACCGCCTCGGTGACCGAGGACGTCGCAGGCAGGGTGAACGCGGGCGTCATCAGCTCCCCGGCGGTGGCGATCCGGCCGGTGGTGACCACCCGTACCGCCTCCCGGACGTGCACGAGGCCACAGACGTCGCCGGCCTCGTCGAGCACCGCGAGTCGGGATCGGCCGCTGTCCCGGCTCACCTCCTCGATCCGTTCGGCCGGGTCGTCCCGGCGGACGGTGACCATGGTGGCGAACGGTTCCATCACCTGCGCCACCGACGTGCCCTGCAACTCCAGCATGCTGGTCAGCAGCTGGTGCTGCTCGGCACCGAGCAGCCCGTGCTCACGGGACTGCTCCAGCAGGATCCGCAGCTCGTCCGGGCCGTGCACCTGGGCGAGCTGGTCCTGCTGGTTGACGCCGAACAGCCGCAGGATCGCGTTGGCCAGGGCGTTCAGCGCGGAGAGCACCGGCCGGGAGACCCGGGCGAAGGCGCGGAACGGCAACGCGAGCAGCGTCGCCGAGCGTTCCGCGTCGGTGATCGCCCACGACTTGGGTGCCATCTCCCCCACCACGAGGTGCAGGAAGGTCACCACCCCGAGGGCGAAGATCAGCGCGATCAGGTGACTGGCCGCGTCCGGTAGGCCCACCGCGTGCAGCAGAGGGCTGAGCAGGTGCTCGATCGCCGGTTCGGCCAGCGCACCGAGACCCAGGGTGCACAGCGTGATGCCGAGCTGCGCGCCGGCCAGCATCAGCGACAGCTCGCGGACGCCGTCGAGCGCCGCCCGTGCCGCCCGACCACCGTTCGCCGCCGCCTGCTCCAGGCGGTAGCGCTTACTGGCCACCAGGGCGAACTCGGCGGCCACGAAGAACCCGTTCAGCGCCAGCAGGATCACCGAGCTGAACAGTGCGATGCCGGGGCTCATGCGGTCACCCCCGGTTTGGTCAGCTGCAACCGCACCGAGTCGGCCACGTGCCGGTCCACGGCCAGCACCTCGACCAGTGCCCGGGGCTCCGCCTCGTTGTCCTCGCCGTCCGCCCCCTCGGGTTGGAGGCTGATCTCCAGCCGGTCGCCGACCTCCGGCACCCGGCCCAGCTCCCGCATCACCAACCCGGAGAGGGTGTCGTACTCGGGGGCCTCGGGCAGGGCGATGCCGGTGCTGTCCGCGACCTCGTCGATCCGCCAGCGCGCCGGCACCACCCAGGACCCGTCGTCCTGCCGGGCCGGTGCCCGCTCCGGTGGGTCGTCCTCGTCGCGGATCGGGCCGACCAGTTCCTCGGCGATGTCCTCCAGCGTGATGACGCCGGCGAAGCCGCCGTACTCGTCGACCACGCACGCCATCTGCCGATGCCCGGACCGCAGGCGGTCGAGCACCGTGGGCAGGGGCAACGTCTCCGGTACGAGCAGCGGCGGCCCGGCCACCGCGCTCACCGGGGTGGTGGCCCGCTCCCCCGGGGGTACGCCGAGCACGTCGGCGATGCCGACGATGCCGAGCAGGTCGTCGACGCCCTCCGCGCCGCGTACCGGGAAGCGGGAGTGGCCGGTGTCCAGCAGCTCGACCACCCGGCTGACCGGCTCGTGCGCCCGTACGGTGTGCACGTCGACGCGGGGCACCATCGCCTCGCCGGCGGTCAGCTCGCGGAAGTCCAGACCTCGGTCGAGCAGCGTGGACATCTCGGCGTCGAGGCTGCCCTCCTCGCGGGACTCGGCGATGATCTGTTCGAGGTCCGCCGGGGTGGCGCCACTGGGCAGCTCCTCGATCGGCTCGATGCCGATGCGGCGCAGCAGACGGACCGATGCCCGGTCGAAGAGCCGGATGAGCGGCCCGGCGACGGCCAGGTAGATCAGTGTGGACCGGCTCAGCGCCCGGGCCAGTTGCTCGGCCCGCGCGATGGCCAGGTTCTTCGGGGCCAGCTCACCGAGGACCATCTGCACGATGGTGGCGATGACCAGGGCCAACGCCACCGACAGCGGCAGGCTGACCGCCTCGCTGACGCCGGCCACGCCGAGCAGGTCGGCGAGGCCACCGCCCAGGTACGGCTCGGCGACGTAGCCGACGAGCAGCGCGGTGACGGTGATGCCGAGTTGGGCGCCGGAGAGCATGAAGGAGAGCCGGCTGGTGACGGTCAGGGCCCGGGCGGCGGCCTGGTCGCCGTCATCGGCGAGCTGGCGCAGCTTGCCCCGGTCCACGGCGACGTAGCCGAACTCCTGCGCCACGAAGTAGCCGGTGGCGGCAGTGAGAACGATGATCAGAAGGAGACCAACGACGATCAACACGGGTCGCTCAGGGCTCCCGGGGTCGTTGGGGAGGGGATACGCCGGGCAGGACCCGGCTGGCTACTGCTGCCCTCCTGGGCAGAAGAGTCGATCATGCCGCTATTTTATCGGCGCTGGCTGGGACTCCGCTGGGGGTGGGCCGAAGGAGCGAATCGTCCGGTTCAGCGAGTGCCGCCGGTCGTCACGCCGGACCGGCCGACCCACCGCCTGGTCCGCGTTCGGCCAGCTCGTCGGCGTCGAGCAGGCCCCGGTCCAGCCGCCCCGACCGGTACGCGGCCCGCCCGATCATCTGCGCCGCCACCGGCGCGGTCGCCAACTGGAAGACCGCCACCAGCAGGACCATGCCGAGGTCCGCCGGGGACCGCAGCCGCAACGCGATGCCCAGCAGCAGCAGGAGCACCCCGAGCACCTGCGGCTTGGTGGCCGCGTGCATCCGGGACAGCGCGTCCGGGAAGCGCAGCACACCGATCGCGGCGGCCAGGCCCAGCAGCGCGCCGGCCACCAGACAAGCGGCGCCGAGCCAGTCCGCGATCGTCGCGATCACTGCTGCTCCCGGACGGCGAAGCGAACCAGCGACACCGAGCCCACGAAGCCGAGCAGGGAGAGCACCACAAGCACGGGCAGCGTGGTGGCGTGCCGGTTGACCGCCGCCTCGGCACCCACCGCCCCGATCATCGTGGCGAGCAGCATGTCCGCGGCGATCACCCGGTCCACCAACGACGGGCCACGGTAGAGGCGGGCCAGCGCGAGGAGCGCGGTGACCGACAGCAGTGCGGTGAGGACGACGGCCAGGAACGTGGTCACGGACGGGTTCCCTTCTCGGGTGGGGTGACGTCGAGGTGGCGCAGTTCGGCGGTGGAGCCGACCGCGCGGACGATTCGCCGCTCGACGGTGAGCGTGCGTTCCCGGGCCACGTCCAGGTCCCCCGGCCCGTGGGTGTCCAGGACGTGCAGGTAGAGCGTTCCGGAGTCCCGGTCCACCTCGAGGATGAGCGTGCCCGGCACCAACGAGACCGCCTCGGCGGTGAGAGCCAGGTTCAGGTCGGTGGACACCCGCAAGCGGACCGCGATGATCGCCCCGCGCGGCCGGTAGCCGGGCTGCACGGCGATCCGGGCGACGTGCAGGCTCGCGCTGACCAGCTCGACGGCGAACCGGCCCGCGAACACCAGCAGCGCCCACGGCCGCAGCCGGCCACCGAAGCTGACCGCCGGCAGCGGGAAGAACACCAGCACGGCCGCACCCACCACCAGGCCACCGACCAGGTTGGCCCAGTTGACGTCACCCCAGAGCAGACTCCAGACCACCACCAGCCACCCGAGCGCCACCGCCTGGTCCCGCCAGCGCCCGAGCCGGCCGCGCCCCACCACGGCAGGCCCGGGGGTGTCGGGAGCCGGCTCAGGGGAGCCGGTCACGGCACACCTCCGGGCAGCACGGCACGGACGTACGGGGTACGCAGGCGCAGGTCCGCCGCCGCGTCGGCGGTGACGTCGAAGAGCGGGCCGGCCAGCACGGTCAACGCCAGCCCCAGCGCGACCAGGGCCACGGTGGCCCCCACCATCAGCTTCGGCAGCCGGACGGCCGGCTCGCTGGTGGCCAGCCGGGGCGCGCGCCAGAAGGCGATGTTCCACACCCGGGACGCCACGTACAGGGTGAGCAGGCTGGTCAGCGTCCCGGCCGCGACCAGCAGACCGGGCAGCGGGCCCCCGGCCGCGACCCCGGCCTGGAGCAGCCCCAGCTTGCCGAGAAAGCCGGAGAACGGTGGCACTCCGGCGAGGTTCATGGCCGGGACGAAGAAGAGCACACCGAGCAGCGGCGCCACCCGGGCCAGCCCGCCGATGCGGCGCAGGTCGGTGCTGCCGGCGCGCTCCTCGACCAGCCCGGCGACGAGGAACAGCGTGGTCTGGATGGTGATGTGGTGCACCACGTAGAAGATCGCGCCGGAGAGCCCGGCGGCGGTGCTCAACGCCACCCCGAAGATCATGTAGCCGATGTGACTGACCAGGGTGAACGAGAAGAGTCGCTTCAGGTCGGACTGGGCCACCGCACCGAGGATGCCGATCACCATGGTCAACCCGGCGACGACCATGAGCAACACGTCGGCACGCCCACCGGGAAACAGCAACGTCTCGGTCCGGATGATCGCGTAGACGCCCACCTTGGTGAGCAGGCCCGCGAAGACGGCAGTGACCGGGGCCGGCGCGGTGGGGTAGCTGTCCGGCAGCCAGGCCGACAGCGGAAAGACCGCCGCCTTGATCGCGAACGCCAGCAGCAACATCAGCTCCAGGGCCAGCCGGACGCCGTCGGGCAGATCGTCGAGGCGCTGGGCGAGCTGGGCGAGGTTGAGCGTGCCGGTGGCCGCGTACACCAGACCCACCGACGTCAGGAAGATCATCGAGGAGAGGATGCTGACCACCACGTACGTCGACCCGGTCCGGATCCGGGTCTCGGTGCCACCCAGGGTGATCAGCACGAAGCTGGCGGCCAGCAGGATCTCGAACCCGACGAAGAGGTTGAACAGGTCACCCGCCAGGAACGCGTTGGTCACGCCGGCGGTGAGCACCAGGTACGTCGGGTGGAAGATCGACACCGGCGAGCTCTCGCTCGTCTCGCTGCGACCCTGGCCGATCGAGTACAGCAACACGCAGAGGGTCACCGCCGACGACACCACGAGCATCAGCGCGGCGAGCTGATCGGCCACCAGGACGATGCCCACTGGCGCCGGCCACGCCCCGACCGCCACCACCACCGGCCCGTACCGGTACGCCTGCACCAGCAGCAGCACCGCCACCGTGAGCGTGCCGCTCAGGCACAGCACGCTGATCGCGCGCTGGAGTCGGGGCTTCCCGGCCAGCAGCAGGGTCAGCGCCGCACCGAGCAGCGGCACCACCACCGGCAGTGGCACCAGGGTGCTCATCACGCGTCATCCCCGCGGCGCAGCCGTCGGCGGGCCGGCTCGGGATCGACCTGCTCCGGGTCACCGTTCGGCCCCTCCCCACCGAGGTCGACCGCGCCCACCTCGTTCCGCCCGGCCCGGCGGATGATCTGCCGGTCCTCCAGGTCGTCGGGCACCTCGTCGTCGCCGGAGAGATACCAGCTGCGGTACGCCACCGCGAGCAGGAACGCGGTGAACCCGAAGGTGATCACGATGGAGGTCAACACCATCGCCTGCGGCAGCGGGTCACTCATCCGCCCCACCGGCCCGGTGCCGACGATCGGCGCCCCGCCCGACCGTCCGCCCAACAGGATCAACAGGTTCACCCCGTTGCCGAGCAGGATCACCCCGAGCAGGATCCGGGTCAGGCTGCGCTCCAACAGCAGGATCACCCCGCACCCGACCAGCACCGCGACAGCCAGCACCAGCACCAACGTCGGCCCCGCACCGCTCGCCGTCATGGCGCCACCTCGGTTCGCGACTGCGGGGCTCGCAAACCCGGCCCACTCCTCACGCTCACGCCCGCTCTCCCTTGTCGACGGCCAACCCGCCGGTGGCCGCGCCGGTCGCCTCGATGTGCCGATCCACCTCGGCACCGAGGCTGCGCAGGATGTCCAGCACCAGCCCGATCACGACCAGGTAGACGCCGATGTCGAAGAAGAGCGACGTGACAAGGTGGGCGTCGCCGATCAGTGGCAGGGTCCGGTCGACCTTCGCGCTCTCCAGCACCGACCCACCGACCAGCAGCGCCACCACGCCGCTGCCCACCGCCACGGCCAGCCCGGCGCCGAGAATCGCGCCGGCGCCGATCGGGGCCGCCTCGGTCAACTCGTACCGGCCGCCGGCCAGATAACGGACCACCAGGGCGAGACCCGCCACCAGCCCGCCGGCGAACCCGCCGCCCGGCGCGTTGTGCCCGGAGAAGAGCAGGAACAGCGAGAACAGCACCACGGTGTGGAAGATCAGCCGGATGACCACCTCCAACACGATCGAGCGGCGCTCCTCGTAGAGGGTGGGGCCACCGCGCAGCCACACCGGCCGGCCGCGTCCAACCTGCTGGTCCGAACCCGGCCGGCGCGGCCGCGGCCCGGTGCGGGAGCGTTCGAAGATCAAGCTGGCCACCCCGGTCGCGGCCACCACCAGCACCGCCAGCTCGCCCATCGTGTCCCAGGCCCGGATGTCGACGAGGGTCACGTTGACCACGTTGCGGCCGTACCCGTGCGCCACCGCCAGATCCGGGAAGGCGGCGGAGATGTCCGGCGCCCGGCGGGCACCGACGGCGGTGAGGGCCAGCCCGGCCGCCACCACACCCGCCGCCACCCCGATCACCCGACGGACCCAGCGGGTACGGCGCAGCGGACGGGCCGAGAACCGCTCCGGCAGGCGACGCAGCACCAGCACGAAGACCGCGATCGTCGAGGTCTCCACCAGAAACTGGGTGAGCGCCAGGTCGGGCGCTCCGTGCAGCACGAACAGCATCGCCGTGCCGTAGCCGGTCATGCCCACCAGCAGCATCGCGGTCAACCGGCGACGGGCACCGACCGCCAGCACCGCCGCCACCGTGATCACCAGCACGACCACCGGTTGCAGCAGGCTGTCCCAGAGCGGAAGCCGCGCCCGCCAGGGGCTGGCGGAGAGCATCGCCGCGCCGGGCACCAGCACCAGGGTGATCAGGATGATGCCCAGGTACTGCGGCAGGGAGCCGCGCTGGGTAGCGCCTGTCACCTCGATGGCCAGCCGGTCGAACCGGCCCACGACCCACTCGTACCCCTGGTTGCCCCCCACCGGCGACCGGAGTCGGGCGAGCACCGGGGCGAGCGGCCCACGCACCGCGAAGAGCAGGCCACCGCCGACGAGCGCCAGCACCGACAGGCCGAGCGCCGGGGTCGGTCCGGCCCAGAGTGCCAGGTGCGCGTCGACCCCGCCGAGCAGATCGGCGTACGGGCGCAGCAGGTCGTCCAGCACGCTCGCGGCCGGGCCGGCGAGCAGACCGACACCGGCCAGCACCGCGGGCGGGACCAGCAGCGACGCGGCGATCGACCCCGGCGGGACCGGCGCCACCCCCGGCCGGTCGGCGAACGCGCCCCAGAGGAACCGGGCGCTGTACGCGACGGTGAGCACCGTCCCGGCGACCAGGCCGGTGAGGAGCACCGGGTGGTCGGTGAACGCCCCGAACACCGCCTCCTTCGCCACGAAACCGACGAGCGGCGGCACACCGGCCATCGACGCAGCGGCCAGCACGGCGACCACGAACAGCGGCCGGGACCAGTGCCGCAGCCCGGACAGCTCGCGCAGGTCACGGGTGCCGGCACCGTGGTCGATGATGCCGACGACCAGGAACAGCGCCGCCTTGAACAGGGCGTGTGCCAGCAGCATCGCGGTGCCGGCCAGAGCCGCGTCCGGGGTGCCCGAGCCGGTCACCGCGACCAGCAGACCGAGCTGACTGACCGTCCCGTACGCCAGCAGCAGCTTGAGGTCGGTCTGACGCAGCGCGGCCCAACCGCCGAGCAGCATTGTCGCCACGCCGGCGACCTGCACCAACGGCCGCCACGGGCCGACCGTGGCGAGCACCGGCGCGAGCAGCCCGACCAGGTAGACGCCGGCCTTGACCATGGCGGCGGCGTGCAGGTACGCGCTGACCGGTGTGGGTGCCGCCATCGCGACCGGCAGCCACGAGCTGAACGGCAGCACCGCCGACTTGGACAGCGCACCGGCCAGGATCAGCAACACCGCGCCCACCAGGTACCCGCCTCCGGGCAGCGGCTGCGCGCTGATCTCCGACCAGCGGTAGGTGCCGGCGTGCTCGCCCAGCATGATGAAGCCGACAAGCATGGCGAGCCCGCCCAGCGTGGTGACGGTCAACGCCTGCGCCGCCGCCCACCGGCTGGACCGCCGTTCGGTGCTGTGCCCGATCAGCAGGTACGAGAAGATCGTGGTCAGTTCCCAGCCGACGTAGAGCAGCAGCAGGTCGTCGGCGAAGACCAGGACGAGCATCGCGCCGGCGAAGGCGACCAGGACCGCGGCGAACTGCGCCAGCCCGGTCGAGCCGGCGCTGAAGTAGCGGGCGCTGTAGACCAGCACCAATGCGCCGACGCCACCGATCAGCAGCGTCATCAGCCAGGACAGCGTGGTGAGCCGGAACGCGATGTCGAGGCCCAACTGCCCGATCCACGGGTACGTCTCGACCACCGCACCGCCGTCGGCGACGGCCGGGGTGCGGGCCACCGCCCAGCAGAACGCCGCAGCCGGCGCGAGCGCCAGCGGGTAGCACGCGCGCGGACCCCACAGGCGGACGAGCAGGGGCGCGGCGAGGGCCGCCACGAGATGGAGGATGAGCAGTACCAGCACCTGCGCGCTCCCGATCGACATGGCCGACGCCCGTGGCAGCGGTGGCGCCTAGCAGCGATCAGACGACAGTTCATCCTCCGCCGGGCGGTTTTGCCAGAATTCGCCCGATCGTCGCCGCGCGATGCCTGTGGCCGGATGCCGTCAGGTCAACAGGGCGCTGTTGAGGGGTTGCGCGTCGTCGGGTGCGGGGCGGTCGCGGCGGAGCTCGGCCAGCAGGTCGGTACGGCCGAGTTGGCGGGCGACCCGGTCGACCACCCGCTCGGCGGCGGTCAACGACCGCACCGAGAGCAGGCGACCGCGGCTCTCGCGACGCAGCACGAAGTAGTGCACGGCGACACGGACCTGACCCCGGTCGGCGGCGCTGGCCTGGGCGGTGCAGAGGACCAACTCACGCAGGCAGCGGGCGAGACGTTCGGCGAGCTCGAGCTCGGGGCCGTGCAGGCCGGCGCGGAGCGCGGCGAGGTGGCTGTCGACCTTGCGAATCAGCACGTCGGTGCCCGGTTCGACGGTGCGCTGCTCGCCGGCCATCAAATCCCCTCACCCCGGGTCGCGTTGCGAGTGAAGTTACTTTATGTTGCTCCTCAGAAGCAAGCAGTTAAGTGAGACTTAACGTATTAAGCGCACGTTCCACGCTTTTTGCCGTTCCCGGGCTCATTCCGCCGTCAGCTCCTCGTGGATGTCGGACCGACGGGGCACGATGGACCGGTGACCGGGGCAGACGCAGACGCCGGCGCGGTGCTCGCCGGGTTCGGCCCGGCCACCCGCGCCTGGTTCGACAACGCCTTCGCCGCCCCGACCGCCGCACAGACCGGCGCCTGGCGGTCGGTCGCCGCCGGTCGTAACGCGCTCGTGGTGGCGCCCACCGGATCGGGCAAGACGCTCGCGGCCTTCCTCTGGTCCCTCGACCGCCTCGCCCGCGAGCCGGCACCGGCCGAGGCCCGCCAGCGGTGCCGCGTGCTCTACGTGAGCCCACTCAAGGCCCTCGCCGTCGACGTGGAGCGCAACCTGCGCGCCCCGCTGGCCGGCATCCGGCAGGCCGCCACCCGACTGGGCGTCGCACCGCCCGACATCACCGTCGGCATGCGCACCGGCGACACGCCCGCCGACGAGCGACGAGCCTTCGCCCGCACCCCGCCCGACATCCTCATCACCACGCCCGAGTCACTGTTCCTGCTGCTCACGTCCGCGGCTCGCGACTCGCTGCGCGGCATCCAGACGGTGATCGTCGACGAGGTGCACGCGGTGGCCGGCAGCAAACGCGGCGCCCACCTCGCCCTCTCCCTCGAACGCCTCGACGAGCTGCTGCCCGCCCCGGCGCAGCGCATCGGCCTCTCGGCCACCGTCCGGCCGATCGACGCCTGCGCGCAGTTCCTCGGCGGCGCCCGCCCGGTCGACGTGGTGCAACCGGCCACCCCGAAGACCATCGAGGTCAGCGTGCAGGTCCCGGTGGAGGACATGACCCGCCTGGACGAGCAGGAGCAGCCACCGGAGGACGACCTCGGCGGCCCCGGGCCACGTCGGGCGTCGATCTGGCCGGCCGTGGAGGAGCGGGTCTTCACCCTCATCGGGCAGCACCGCTCGACGATCGTCTTCACCAACTCCCGCCGCAGCGCCGAGCGCCTCTGCGCCCGGCTCAACGAGCTGGCCGCCGAGGCGGTGGCCGCATCCGCGTCGGGCGAGGACGCGATCGGCGTACCGGAGGGGTTGCCGGCGGGCGACGACCCGGCAGCCGACGACGGCCCGGCGGCCGGCGCGCAGCGTTGGGGTGGCCCCGCTGGTCCGGTGCGCAACCGGCCGCCGGCCGAGGTGATGGCCCAGTCCGGCGCGGCCACCGGCGCGGCACCCGTGATCGCCCGCGCCCACCACGGCAGTGTCTCCCGGGAGGAGCGCAAGCACATCGAGGAGGCGCTCAAGTCCGGCCAGCTCCCGGCGGTGGTGGCCACCTCCAGCCTGGAGCTGGGCATCGACATGGGCGCGGTCGACCTGGTGGTGCAGATCGAGGCGCCGCCGAGCGTGGCCGCCGGGCTGCAACGGGTCGGCCGGGCCGGGCACCAGGTGGGCGCCGTCTCCCGTGGGGTGGTCTTCCCCAAGCACCGCGGCGATCTGCTCTCCTGCGCGGTGGTCGCCGAGCGGATGACCGAGGGCGCGATCGAGGAGCTGCACTACCCACGCAACCCACTGGACGTGCTGGCCCAGCAGATCGTCGCGATGGTGGCGCTGGAGCCGTGGGCGCTCGGCGACCTGTCCGTGCTGGTCCGGCGGGCCGCGCCCTTCGCCGAGCTGCCCGACTCGGCGCTGCACGCCGTACTGGACATGCTCTCCGGCCGCTACCCGTCCACGGCCTTCGCCGAGCTGCGCCCACGACTGGTCTGGGACCGGGCCACCGACCAGCTCACCGGCCGACCCGGCGCGCAGCGACTCGCGGTGACCAGCGGCGGCACCATTCCGGACCGGGGCCTGTTCGGGGTCTTCCTGGCCGGGGCCGAGCGCGCCGCTCGGGTCGGCGAGCTGGACGAGGAGATGGTCTACGAGTCCCGGGTCGGCGACGTCTTCCTGCTCGGCTCCTCCTCCTGGCGGATCGAGGAGATCACCCCTGACCGGGTGCTGGTCTCGCCGGCACCGGGGCAGGCCGCGCGGATGCCGTTCTGGAAGGGCGACCAGCTGGGTCGGCCGGTTGAGTTGGGCCGGGCCATCGGCGCCCGGGTGCGCACCCTGCTGCGGCAGACCGACGAGGCGGCACTTTCGGCGCTGCGCGACGGCGGGCTGGACGACTGGGCCGCCGGCAACCTGATGGCCTACCTGCGCGAGCAGCGGGAGGCCACCCGCTCGCTGCCCGACGACCGCACCGTCGTGGTCGAGCGTTTCCGCGACGAGCTGGGTGACTGGCGGCTGGCCGTGCACAGCGTGCTCGGCGCCCGGGTGAACGGACCGTGGGCGCTCGCGGTGGGCCGCCGGCTGGCCGAACGGTACGGGGTGGACGCCCAGGTGATGCCCTCCGACGACGGCATAGTGGTGCGACTTCCGGACACCGCCGACGAACCCCCCGGCGCCGACGTGGTGGTCTTCGAGCCGGACGAGATCACCCAGCTCGTGGAGGAGTCGGTAGGCACCTCCGCCCTCTTCGCCGCCCGTTTCCGGGAGTGCGCCGCACGGTCGCTGCTGCTGCCGCGCCGCGACCCCCGCCGCCGCCAGCCGCTCTGGCAGCAACGGCAACGCGCCGCGCAACTGCTCGACGTCGCCCGCGAGTACGCGGACTTCCCGGTCACCCTGGAGGCCGCCCGGGAGTGCCTTCAGGACGTCTTCGACCAGCCGGCGCTGGCCGGGCTGATGCGCGACCTGGCCACCCGCAAGGTACGGCTGGTCGAGGTGGAGACCAGCGCGCCGTCCCCGTTCGCGCGGTCGCTGCTCTTCGGCTACGTCGGCGCGTTCCTCTACGAGGGTGACGCCCCGCTCGCCGAGCGCCGCGCCGCCGCGCTCGCCCTCGACTCCACGCTCCTCGGCGAGCTGCTCGGCCGGGTCGACCTGCGGGAGTTGCTCGACCCGGCGGTGCTCGCCGAGACCGACAGGCAGCTGCGGTGGCTGACCGAGCAGCGCCGCCCCCGCGACGCCGAGGACGTCGTCGAGCTGCTGCGGGTGCTCGGTGACCTCAGCGACGCCGAGTTGACCGAGCGGGGCGCACCGGAGTCGTGGCTCAGCGAGCTGGAGGCGACCCGCCGGGTGCTGCGCGTCCGGATCGCGGGCGAGCAGCGCTGGGTGGGCGTCGAGGACGCCGCCCGCCTGCGCGACGCCCTCGGCGTGGCGCTGCCGATGGGGGTGGCCGAGGCGTACCTCGCCCCGGTGGCCGATCCGCTCGGTGACCTGGTGGCCCGCTACGCCCGCACCCACGGGCCGTTCGCCGCGGCCAGCTGCGCGGCCCGCTTCGGGCTCGGGGTGTTCGTCGTCGAGCAGGCGCTGCGCCGGCTCGGCGCCACCGGGCGGGTGGTCTCCGGGGAGTTCACACCGGATTCGGCGGGTGCCCAGTGGTGCGACGCCGAGGTGCTGCGGATGCTGCGCCGCCGTTCGCTCGCGGCGCTGCGCCGCGAGATCGAGCCCGTGCCGCCCCGGGCGCTGGCGACGTTCCTGCCCCGCTGGCAGCAGGTCGGCTCGTCCGCCCGAGGTGTGGAGGCGCTCGCCGCCACTGTGGAGCAGTTGCAGGGCGCGGCGGTGCCGGCGTCCGCCCTGGAACGTCTGGTGCTGCCCGCACGGGTCGCGGACTACTCCCCCGCCCAGCTCGACGAGTTGTGCGCGAGCGGGGAGGTGCTCTGGGCGGGGTCCGGCGCGATCTCCGGAGGTGACGGCTGGGTCACCCTGGCGTACGCGGACGCCGCGCCACTGCTGCTCCCACCGCCCGACGAGGCGTTGACCCGCACTCCGCTGCACGACGCGGTGCTCGACGCGCTCGGCGACGGGCAGGCGCTGTTCTTCCGCCCACTGGCCGACCGGGTCGGCTCGACCGACGACGCCGCGCTGACCGGGGTGATCTGGGACCTGGTCTGGGCGGGGCACCTCAGCAACGACACCCTCGCCCCGCTGCGCGCGGTGCTCGGCGCCGGGGGCGCGCACCGCTCCCGGCCGTCAGCGCCCCGCACCCGTTACCGGCGGCCCGGTCGGGTGGCGCTGCCGACCCGGGGTGGCCCGCCGACGGTCGCCGGCCGCTGGTCACGCCTCCCGGAACGGGACCTCGACCCGACCCGGCGGGCCGCCGCACTCGCCGACCTGCTGCTGGAGCGGCACGGGGTGGTCACCCGGGGAGCGGTGATGGCCGAGCAGGTGGTCGGCGGCTTCTCGGCGGTCTACCCGGTGCTGTCGGCGCTGGAGGAGCGCGGTGCGGCCCGCCGGGGTTACTTCGTCGAAGGGCTCGGCGCGGCGCAGTTCGCCGTACCCGGTGCGGTGGACCGGCTGCGCGCGCTGGCCGAGCCGGCCGACGGCGCCCGGGGCCGGGGCGCGGCGGCCACCGTGCTCGCCGCGACCGACCCGGCCAACCCCTACGGCGCGGCGCTGCCCTGGCCGGAACGGGTGGTCGACTCCGGCGACGGGGCCGCCCCGGCGACCGGGCACCGGGCCGGTCGTAGGCGGGCGCCCTCGTGGTGCAGGTCGGCGGCGACCTCGTCCTCTACGTCGAGCGCGGCGGCCGGACGCTGCTCTCCTTCAACGACGACACCGACACGCTCGCCGCGGCCGGCAAGGCGCTCGCCGACGCCGTCCACTCCGGGGCGTTGGGCGCGATGTCGGTGGAGCGGGCCGACGGCGAGGCGGTGCACTCCTCGCCGCTGCGTGACGCGCTGACCGCCGCCGGCTTCCGGGCCACCCCCCGCGGCCTCCGCCTGCGTGGTTGACCAGCCCAGGGTCGTCGCGGGCACGGCTCGGTGCTCAGCGGAGGCCGTTGAGCACCTTCTCGTAGCGCGGGCGGTCGGCGGCCGGGGTCTTCGCCTCCAGGTAGTTCAGCACCACCGCGCCACGCTGGTACGACTGGCCGCCCCAGGTCTCCGCGATGTCACTGGCGCTTGTCTCGTCCGGGAACACGTAGACGGTGACGGCGTCGGTGGCCATCAGCTCGGAGCAGCCCAGGCCGAGGCCGTCCGGCCCGCAGTCGACCGAGCGGTCCTTCGGGCGCGGGACCTTCAGGCCGGCCGCCCGGAAGGCCTCGACGACCTGCTTCGCCCCGGGGGCGCTGGCCGGGCGCTTGGGCAGCACCACCGGCGGCGCGCTGGCCGGCCGCCGCTGCGTCGTGCCCTGCGCCCCCGCCGGCGGCGAGGTCGCTCCGTCGGCACTGGGCGAGGCCGGGGGCGTCGGCGGACCGGTCGGGGCCGCTTCGGACGAGACGGACGGGTTCGCGTTCGGGCTGCCGTCGTCGTCACTGCCACAGCCGGCGGTGAGGGCGACGGCGACCAGCAGGATTCCGACTGCGGGGAGGTTCCGAGTTGTCACCAGGGCAGTCTGCCCAACGCCATCCGGCGGCGGGAGGGGCCGGTCGGTTACTGCGCTGTCCCGTATCCGCCAGCACAGCCCAGTTCTACTAGCCTGCGGGCATGTCCGCCGTGCCCTGGATCTCGCTGACCACCGACTACGGCCTCACCGACGGCTTCGTAGCCGCCTGCCACGGGGTCGTCGCCCGGATCGCGCCGGCCGCCCGGGTGATCGACGTGACCCACCTGGTGCCGCCGGCGGATGTCCGGCGGGGCGCCGCCGTGTTGGCGCAGGCCGTGCCGTACCTGCCGGTGGGAGTGCACGTGGCGGTGGTCGATCCGGGCGTCGGCACCAGCCGACGGGGCATCGCACTGGCCACCCCGGGCGGGCTGCTGGTCGGCCCGGACAACGGGTTGCTGCTGGACGCGGCCGACGCGCTCGGTGGGGTGACCGCCGCGGTCGAGCTGACCGAGCCGCGCTGGCTGGCCACCCGGGTGTCCAGCACGTTCCACGGCCGGGACGTCTTCGCGCCGGTGGCGGCCCGGTTGGCGCTCGGCGCGCCGCTGGCGGAGGCGGGCCCACCTGTCGACCCGGCCGGGCTGGTACGGCTACCGACTCCGACGGTGACGCGGGACGCCGACGGGTTCACGGCCGAGGTGTTGACAGTGGACCACTTCGGCAACGTCCAACTGGCCGCACCGGCCGCGTTGCTCGAACCGCTGCCTGCCACGCTCCGGGTGGGTCCCCCGGGACCGGTACCGGCTCGTGCGGCGGTGCACGGACGGACCTTCGGCGACGCTCCGGCCGGCGACCTGGTGGCGTACGTCGACTCGGCCGGTCTGGTCGCGGTCGCGGTCAACAGCGGGCGGGCCGCGGACCTCCTCGCGGTGTCTCCGGGGGACCTCCTGCGGGTATCGGGCTGATGTTCGACTGTGGAATGCTTCTCCGGTGGGTGAGCATGTGGTTCCTGTGGGCTGTCCCTGTTGTGCATCCCAAACCGGCGGGGGGACCTGCCCCGTCTGTTTCTGGACCGACGACGGCCAGACCGACGCCGACGCCGATGCCGTCCGGGGTGGCCCCAACGGCGACCTGAGCCTCTCGCACGCCCGCCTCAACTACGCCGTCTACGGCGCCAGCCACCCCCGCTACCAGGACATGGTGCGGACGGCTCGCCCCGACGAGCGCCCCTGACGCTGACGCGGCGCCCGACGGGGTGAGCGTGGTTCAGCAGACCGGCACGCTGCCGCCGTACACGCTGGAGATGTACGCGTGGCTGACGTACTGGCCACTGGCCAGACGGTTCCAGCGGGTGGTGGTGCGGTAGGGGCCGGCGACCGACTGACCTGTCACGTAGCACTGGATCGGCACGTGGGCCAGCCGGGCGGCGAGGCCCCGCGTCGCGTACGACGTGCTGGCCCCGGTGCGGATGTTGAGCGGCCCGTCACCCACCACGCCGCGCGGCCCGCCTCCGGTCCACAGATAGGCGACGTCCACCCAGGCGTTCGTGGTCAGTCGTAGCCCGTCCCAGAACGTACCGTCGGCCAGGTCGATGCCGGCCGGGTTGAGTACGGTCCGCCCGAACTGGTCCCGTCCGCCGTTGTAGCCGGACTGGTACGCGGCCTGCGCCTCGGGCCGGCCCTGCGGCAGGTTCTTCCAGTTCTCCCGGACCGACGAGGGGTTCCAGTAGTCGTCGCGGGTGTTCCACGGCCCGACGTCCCAGACCGGGGCGTACTCGCAGCGGGAGCCGTTGGTGGTGCAGACCCGCACCGTGTAGTCGCCGGTGTTGATCGGGGAGAGACCCCGCCGCGACGGCAGCGCCGCGAAGTGGTCCCGGGGTTGCACGGTCCGGCCGTTGGCGGTCACCTCACCGACCAGCCCGATCCGGGTGGCGTACACCCGGTAGGTGCGGCCGGGCGTGGCGGCGGACACGGCGGCGTTCGCGTCGGCGGTGAGCTGCACGCCCCGTACCGTCGCCGTGGCGCCGCGGTCGGGGGCGGTGAGCACCACCCGGGTCTGTACCCGGGTGACCGGCCGGTCGAAGACCACGCCGGCGGTGGCCGTCCGCCACTCCGTCCAGCCTGCGGCCCGCCAACCGCGGACCTGCGCCTCCACTGTCGCCCCGGTCGGGACCGCGGCGTTGATCTCGGCGCGGACCCGGGTGGCCGGCCGGGCGAGGGTGCGGGGAGCGGTCAGCAGCATCCCCTCGGCGACCGCGCTGTGCGGGCTGCGGGCGCCGCGCCCGGTGGGCCGGACCTCCCGCAGTCGTAGGCCGGCGGCGGTGCGCCGGACGTTGACATCGTCGCGGTCGACGACGGTGATGTCGGCGCTCCACCGTTCGTCGTCGGGTGCGGCGGCGACGAAGGCGATCGGAGCGCCGCTGGATGCCGCCGGCACAGTGCCGGTGGCGGGCAGGAGCGCTGCGGTGAGCAGGAGCGTGAGGGTGGCGATGAGGGCGACGGATGGGATACGACAACGAGGTCGCGTCATGGGCATTCTCCTCAGAACCCCCTGACCTTCGCATGTCAGGAGATCATGAGGAACCTGTGTACAAATAGCGACACATGCGAATCTTGCTCGAAAGAGGGAGGATGGCAGGGTGCCCGAAGGCGACACCGTCTGGAACACCGCGCGCGTGCTGCACCGCGCGCTGGCCGGCACGCGGATCACTGGCAGTGACTTCCGGGTGCCGCAGCTGGCAACCACGGACCTCACCGGCTGGACCGTCCGCGAGTCGGCAAGCCGGGGCAAGCACCTGCTGCTGCGGCTCAACGCCCCGACCGGGGCGCACTGGACCCTGCACTCCCACCTGCGGATGGACGGCGCCTGGCGGGCGTACGCCCCGGGGGAACGCTGGACCGGCCGACCCGCGCACCTGATCCGGGTGGTGCTGCGCAGCCCCGGCGCTGTCGCTGTCGGTTACCACCTGCACGACCTGACCCTGGTGCCGACCGCCGAGGAGGACCAACTGGTCGGCCACCTCGGCCCCGACCTGCTCGGCCCGGACTGGGACCCGGCCGAGGCGGTCCGCCGGCTCGCCGACCACCCGGAGCAGACCATCGGCGAGGCGCTGCTCGACCAGCGCAACCTGGCCGGCGTGGGCAACCTCTACAAGTGCGAGGTGCTGTTCCTGCGCGGCGTGTCACCGTGGACCCCGGTGGGCGCGGTGCCCGACCTGCCGGGCCTGGTGGCCCTCGCCCAGCGGCTGCTCGCCGCCAACCGTGGTCGGTGGACGCAGAGCAGCACCGGCTCGCTGCACCGGGGGCAGACCAGCTACGTGTACGGCCGCCGCGCCCAGCCCTGCCGCCGCTGCGGCACCGCCATCCGCAAGGAGGAGTTGGGCGAACGGGTCACCTACTGGTGCCCGGTCTGCCAGCCCGAGCACCCGGATCCGCCGCCGTCCGGCTGACCAGGCTCGCGCAGAACGAGACCCAGCACAGAAACGGACGATTGGGTAATTCCTAACTGGCCGCCGGAGTCGCATGCTGCGGTTAAGCGCTCACCGACCGTCAGCAGAGTGCCGAGGTCCCCACGCCGGGGTGACGGACCTCGCGCCCCGAACCGGGGAGAGTCATGGCGATGTTCCGCAGACTCCGCTCCACCTTCTTCGAGCGGACCATCCGCGACACCGACGCCCCCGCCGACGGGCGGACGGCGTCCGTGCCGGCCGCGCGTACCGCCGAGGAGGCAGTTGCGACGCCGAGCCTGGACCCGGCCGTCGTGCCCCGCTACTTCGGTCCGGTGCCGAACTTCGCCCACAGCCCTCGCCCGACGCGTGACCCCGACGGGCGGGTGGCGGCCGGCACCGGGCTGCGCAAGTTCATCGACCCGCTGCCCGTCCCCGGCCAGCCGGGCCGCGGCGATCTCGGCAGCCACCTGCCGGTGGCAGCACCGGACACCATCAGCTATCCGGGCTGCGACTACTACGAGATAGGTCTCCAGGAGTACGCCCAGCGGCTGCACCGGGACCTCCCGGCCACCCGGCTGCGCGGCTACCGGCAGCTCAACCTGGGCACCGACCCGGCCGGACACAACACGGTGGCGCCTCCGGAGCGCCCCTGGCACCTCGGGCCGATGATCCTCGCCCGGCGGGGTCGACCGGTCCGGGTGAAGTTCATCAACCAGCTCCCCACCGGTCGGGCCGGCGAGCTGTTCCTGCCGGTCGACGACACCGTCGAGGGGGCCGGCCTCGGCCCACTGGACGGGCCGGCGCCGTACCCGCAGAACCGGGCCGTGCTGCACCTGGCCGGGGCGCAGACCGGCTGGACCAGCACCGGCAACCCGGGGCAGTGGATCACCCCGGCCGGGGAGATCACCCCGTACCCGACCGGGCCCGGCCTGGCCCACGTGCCGGACATGCCGGCGCCCGGCGCCGGGGCCACCACCCTCTACTTCCCGAACGAGCAGAGCGGCCGGCTGCTGTGGTTCCACGACAACACCCTCGGCCTGGCCCGGCTCACCGTCTACGGCGGACAGCTCGCGCTCTACCTGCTCACCGACCCGGCCGAGGACCAGCTCGTCGCCGACGCGGTGCTGCCGGCCGACCAGGTGCCGCTGGTGGTCGAGGACAAGACGTTCGTTCCGGACGACACCCAACTCGCCGCCGAGGACCCGACGTGGGACCGGGAGCGCTGGGGCGCCCGGGGCAGCCTCTGGCACCCGCACGTCTACCAACCCCGGCAGAACCCGTACTCCTCCGGCGGACGCAACCCCACCGGCCGGTGGGACTACGGCCCCTGGTCCCGCAACTCCGCCCCGGACGACGCCCGCACCGACGGCTGGGTGCCGAACCCGTACCACGACCCGGTCGGCGCGCCGGACGAGCCGCCGCTGAGCCCCGGCGTACCGCACCCGTCGGCCGTCCCCGGGGCGTACGGCGACACCCCGCTCGTCAACGGCGTCGCGTACCCGTACCTGGAGGTGCGACCGCGCGCGTACCGGTTCCGGATCCTCAACGCCTGCCTGGACCGCAGCCTCAACCTCCAGCTCTACCGCGCCTGCTCCGACACGGCGATGTGGACGGCCGACGGCGTGCTCGCCGACCCCGACGCCGGTGAGGTGCCGATGGTGCCGGCGGCGCGCGCGGCGGACCGTCCGGCGGGGTGGCCGACCGACGGACGCGACGGCGGTGTGCCGGACCCGCGCGCCGCCGGCCCGGAGTTCATCCAGATCGGCAACGAGGCAGGCCTCCTGCCCGCGCCGGTGGTGCTGCCGAACCGACCGATCGGCTACCGCTACGACCGGCTCGACCCGACAGTGCTGAACGTCGACGGGCACACTCTGCTGCTCGCCCCGGGCGAACGGGCCGACGTGCTCGTCGACTTCTCCGCCGTGCCGCCGGGCAGCACGCTGATCCTGTACAACGACGCCCCGGCCCCGCTGCCCGGCTTCGACAGCCGCTACGACCAGCACACCGACGCCCCGGACCGCAGCGCCGAGGGCGGCCCACCCCCGACCGAACCGGGGTACGGCCCGAACACCCGCACCCTGCTCCAGTTCCGGGTCACCGGGACGCCGGCGCCGCCGTACGACCTGAGCCGGCTGCGTGAGCGGCTGCCCCAGGCGTACGCGGCGAGCCAGCGCCCGCCGATCGTCCCGCAACCGGCGTACGACCCGGCGTTCGGGACCCGGACGGCGGCGCGGACGACGGTTCCGGTGCACGCCACCACTGTGACGTTCAACCCGACGGCCGGCGCCGGCCCGGTGACCCTGCCGATCGCGGTCAAGGCCGCACAGCAGATCTTCGAACCGGACCACGGCCGGCTGGCGGGCCGGCTCGGTGTCGGGCACCCGCACGCCGGGCCGCTCGACCCGATGACGCTGCCGCTCGGTGCGGCCGACCCGGTCACCGAGGTGCTCTTCGCCACCGACCCCGCCGTGCCGGTGGGCGCCCCCACCGACGGCACGCAGCTCTGGCGGATCAGCGGCAACGTGCGGCAGACCGAGCCGCTGCACATCGGCGGCTGCGACGTGCAGGTGATCAACCGGGTCGGCTGGGACGGCACAGTGCGACTCCCGCACGGCAGCGAGCTGGGCTGGAAGGGAATCATCCGGGTCAACCCTCGGGAGGACGTGCTGGTCGCGCTGCGCCCGGTCGCGCCGGCGCTGCCGTTCAAGCTGGGTGACAGCGTCCGTCTGCTCGACCCCTGTCGCCCCGCCGGTGCCCGGACCGGGTCGACGCCGGTCAGCCCGGCCGACGGGCGACCCGCCACGGTGGTCAACCAACTCGTCAACCTGGGCTGGGAGTACCGCTGGCACAGCCAACTCGCCGGCCACCGCGACGGCGGGATGACCCGACCGCTGGTACTGCGGGTGTCGCCGAAGGCACCGACCGGGCTGACCGCCACACCGGTGCCCGGCTCGGCCACCGCGCTACCCGCGATCGCCCTGGCCTGGACCAGCAACGGCGGGCGACCGCCCGCGACCAGCCACCTGCTGCAACGGGCCACCGACGCGACCTTCGGCGGCGAGGTCACCACGATCACCGTCGCGGCCGCCGCCACCCGCTACACCGACGCGACAGTCACCCCCGGGGTGACGTACCACTACCGGATCCGGGCCGAGAACGCGGTCAGCTACTCGTCCTGGTCGAACGGCGTGCCCGCCTCGGTGCACCTGGCCGCGCCGAGCGGTCTGGTCGCGACGCTCCCGCCGGCCGCGCCGCTACGCGTGGCGCTGCGCTGGATGAACCGGTCGTTCGCCACCGGCATCGACGTGCAACGGGCCACCAACCCGACGTTCACCAGCGGCCCGGGCACCACGGCGATCGGGGTCGGCGACAACCACCTGGACGCGACAGTCGCACCGGACACCACGTACTACTACCGGGTGCGGACCACCTACCTGGGCGCCGCCTCGGCGTGGTCGACTGTCGCCACGGTGACCTCACCACCCGCGCCGGGCACCCCCACCGGGGTGAGCGCCACCGCCACCGCACCGGGGCCGGACACCGCGACGGTGATCCTGGCCTGGGCGGCGAGCACACCCGGAGGCCCGGGGTCCGGGTTCACCGTGCAGCGGGCCCTCGACCCGGCCTTCGACAGCGAGGTGGCCACCTTCACGGTGACCGGCCGCGGCTTCACCAACACGGGGCTGTCCCGGGGCGTGACCTACCACTACCGGATCCGGTCGTTCAACGTCGTGGGCACCTCGCCGTACACCGGACCGGTCCTGGTGACGACACCACCGTGACCGGCCGCGCGGACTCGGCGCGGGGTCGCGGGGCGTACGCCGTGCGCGTGTCGGCGCGGGGTGTGGGCGTGCGCCGTCAGCGCGTCGGCGCGCGCAGCGGGGTGCCGACGGCGCGCAGCTCGGCAAGGGCCCCGGCGACCCCGTGCAGCAGATCGGTCGCCTCGGTGAGCCGGTCGGCGGCCGGGTGGGCGGTCTCCGGTCGGGAGTCCTCGGCCAGATAGCCGGCCGCGGCGACCACCAGCCGTTCGTACGCCGCCACCCCGCCCTCCAGTTGAGCGGTCAGCGCGGCGTGCGCCTCGGCCAGCGGCGGCCGGGCGTCGGCCGGGGCCAGCCGCAGCGCACGTTCGACGCTCGCCACCCGTGCGGCCAGGTCGCGCAGCGAGCGGTCGGCGGCGGCAGCCTCCAGCACCGCAGGTTCGGCCAGCCCGGTGAGTCGGGGGCCATTCCGGCCAGGGTGAGCGCCGCCCGGTCCAGTCGGGCCCACTGCTCCCCGGCGCTGGTGCCGCGCAGGGCGATCCGGGAACGGACCCGGCGCACCTCGGCGAGCACGCCCGGGCCGACCGGCAGCCGCTCGACGGCGGCGATCAACCTGGCCCGCGAACGGGCCGCCGCCTCGGCCGGGTCGAGCGCGGGGGCGCCGGCTGGGCGGCCAGGGCACGCACGTCGATCCAGCGCCAGGCGGCGAGCGCCACCGCACTGCCCGCAGCACCCGCCCAGGCCGCGTCGGGCAGACCAAGGCCGGCGTACGGAGTCAGCACCGCCGCCGCGCCGCCGAGCCCACCGGCCAGCACGCTCCACCGTCGGGCCGACCGGCGAAGCCGACCCAGCCTTCGGAAGTACCGTGTCCGCTCGTCTGCCACAGTGGCCCCCTCGGTCCGGTCGTTCAGCCGGCGGCGGTCGGGTCGCCGGTGCCCCGCTCGCGGGCCATGCTGGCGCGCAGCTCGTCCAACCGGGCGGCGGCCGTCGGGTCGTTGGCCGGGCCGGTCTTCTCGGCCTGCGGCACGGCCTGCCGCTGGGCCGCGCCGCCGAGCTGCTCCCCCGCCATGCTGGACCGGATCTGCTCCAGCCGGGCGGAGCCGGCCGAGTCGATGGTGGCCTTCTGGATTTCCAACATACGGCCCTCGACGGAGTTGCCGGCCAGTTCGGCGCGACCCATCGCGTTGGCGTACCGCCGCTCGATCCGGTCGCGCACCTCGTCCAGCGACGGGGTGTTGGTGGGCGCGGTGAGCGACGACATCGACTCCAGTGAGCGGGCCACCGTCTCCTGCATCTTGGCCTGCTCCAGCTGACTGAGCAGCTTGGTGCGCTCGGCGAGCTTCTGCTGGAGGATCATCGAGTTGTTCTCGACCGCTCGGCGGGCCTGGGCGGCGGCACCCAGCGCCTGGTCATGCAGGGTCTTCAGGTCCTCGGTGGCCTGCTCGGCGGAGACGAGCTGGCTGGCCAGCGTCTGCGCGGACTGCTCGAACCGCACCGCCTCGGCCTCGTCGCCCTTGGCCCGGGCCTGGTCGGACAGCACCAGGGCCTGCCGGGCGTTGCCCTGCAACCGCTCGACCTCGGTCATCTGCCGGGACAGCTTCATCTCCAGCTGACGCTGGTTGCCGATCACCGCGGCTGCCTGCTGGACCAGCGCCTGGTGCTGCCGCTGGGCATCCTCGATGGCCTGCTGGATCTGCACCTTGGGATCGGCATGCTCGTCGATCTTCGCACCGAAGAGCGCCATCAGGTAGTTCCAACCCTTGACGAACGGGTTCGCCATCTCCGTGGTATCCCCTCAGTAGCGTCGCTCCACCACGGCCGGGCCGGCTGAACCGACCGACCGTGACCGGCCGGTCTCCATCGTCCCAGCCGAACGCCAACGAGGCATCCGTACCGGGCGGTCGACAGCACCGGCGGCTCCTGCGAGCAACCCTACGCGGCCGGGGCCAGCCAGCCCATGGTCGAACGGATCGGCGGCTCAGGCGGCGCAGACCACGTCCCGGTCGCGCTCGGTCGGGCGGACCCGGGTGCTGCGCAGCGTGGCCTTCAGCGGCGAGTCCTGACGGACCGAGACAGCGACCTTGCCGTCGGAGGTGACCTGGCGGACCCCCCGGTTGGTGTTCTTGGCTGCGGCGTCGGCCGGCTCGTCCTGCATCGAGACGAGCACCTCGGGCATCTGCTCGGCGAGCGCCACGGTGTCGCTCACCTCCCGCAGCAGCTCGGACAGGCGGGCGCCGAGGGCGTCACAGATCGCGGCGAGCAACTCGCTCGACGGCTCCTTGTGCCCCCGCTCGATCTCGGAGAGGTAACCCAGGCTGACGTTGGCGGCGGTGGAGACCTCACGCAGCGTGCGCTGCTGGCCCTGCCGGCGCGCTCGCAGTGCGTCACCGATCACCCGGCGTAGCAGGATCATCGCACCTCCCCCTGAGGGATACCTCGCGCCCGGCGCTGGGCAGCCGGTCGCGGCGGACCGCGCCGACCCCGAACGTCGGAGCCTTCCCGCAACCGTACCCGTTGCGGGCCCGGGCGACATCCCGCCCCGCCCGTCGGTTCGCCGGGGGCGGGCCTCCCCGGGGCGCGCCGCCGCCCGTGTGGGGTCGGCTTGGGTGGCTCTGACCGCTTCGGCCCTGTCGATCACGATGTCGCGGTGGCCAGCCGCTCGGCGAGCAGCCGCAACGCCTCGATCACCGCCGCCGCGCGGACGTGGTCCCGCCCGCCGACCAGGTCGAGCTGGCGGACCGCACCGCCGTTCGGGCCGGCGACCGCGACGTAGACCAGGCCGACGGGTTTCCCGTCCTGCGGCTCGGGGCCGGCGACTCCGGTGGTGGCCAGCCCCCAGTCCGCGCCGCACCGCTGCCGGCCGCCCTCGGCGAGCGCCGCCGCCACCTCCGGGTCCACCGGCCCCCGCTCGGACAGCAGATCGACGGGTACGCCAGCCAAGGTCGCCTTCAACTCGGTGGCGTAGACCACGAGGCCGCCCCGGTAGACCGCGCTGACCCCGGCGATGTTCACGATCGAAGCGGCAAGCGACCCGCCGGTGAGCGACTCGACTGTGGCCAGGGTCTCGTGCCGCTCGGCCAACCGGTGCACGACCCCCGCCGCCGCACCGCCCACCTCAGCCCCGTCCGCCGACACCCCAACCAGTCCTTCCCCACCCACCGGTCCCCAACCCCCCACACGACCCAATCGCGTCGATCATGAAGTTAGCGTCACGACACGCCGCGCGGGATGGCAATAACCTCATGATCAACGGCGGTAAGGGGTGGGGGTTAGCGGGGGCGGCGGCGGAGGCGGACGGCCTGGGCTATGTAGTCGAAGCCGGTGGCGACCGTGACCAGGACCGCGGCGGCCATGATCCAGGGGCCGACGGCGGCCAGCGCGGCCGGCATCGGCCAGAGGTACCAGGCGATGGCCAGGATCTGGAGCGCGGTCTTGACCTTGCCGCCTCGGCTGGCAGCGATCACACCGTGCCGGATCACCCAGAACCGCAGCCCGGTGATGCCCAGCTCGCGGACGAGGATCAGCGCGGTCACCCACCAGGGCAGTTGGTCGTACCAGGAGAGCAGCACCAGCGCGGCGCCGGTGAGCGCCTTGTCGGCGATCGGGTCGGCCACCTTGCCGACCGAGGTGACCAGCCCGAATCGGCGGGCGATCCAGCCGTCCACCAGGTCGGTCGCCGAGGCCACCGCGAAGATCAGGCAGGCCGCCATCCGCCAACCGGCGTGGGTCATCCCGGACATGATCACCGAGGCGGCGAAGACCGGCACCAGCACCAGCCGCAGGGCGGTCAGCGCGTTGGCCGCGTTGACGACGGGCACCACGGCCACCACCCGGGCCGGCGTCGACTCCGTCGCCCCGGTCACCGCCGCACTCCGCTCGGGCCGCCGTGGCGTTCCCGGCACCGCACCACCTGGCTCCCCCGCTCCGCTCGGGCCCGCCGTCACCGTGCCGCGCCGGGCGCCGCCGAGATCATCTCATCCGGCACAGCGAGCAGGTCCACCCCTTCGGTGCCGGTCACCGTTGCGCGCACCAGATCACCCGGGCGCAGCGCGGCCAGGTCGACCCCACCCTCGGCCGGGGCGACCAGGGTGGTGGAACCGTCCACCTCCGGCGCCTGGTGGGCCGCCCGGCCCTCCACCACACCGTCCTCGATCGAGTCGACAAGCACCTCGACGGTCGAGCCGAGCCGGTCCTCGGCCCGCTGCGAGCAGAGTTCGTCGGCGAGGGCACTGAGCCGGTCGTAGCGCCGCTTGATCGTCGCGGCGGAGACCTTGCCGGGCAGGCCGGCGGCCTCGGTGCCGTCCTCGTCGCTGTAGTCGAACATGCCGATCGCGTCGAGCCGGGCCTCGGTCAGGAACCGGACCAGCTCGTCGACGTCGGCGCGGGTCTCGCCGGGGAAACCGACGATGAAGTTGCTCCGGGCGCCCGCGTCCGGGGCCAGGGCGCGGGCGCTCGCCAGCAGCTCCAGGAACCGGTCGGTGGAGCCGAAACGCCGCATCCGGCGCAGCACCGGCTCGCTGGAGTGCTGGAACGACAGGTCGAAGTACGGTGCCACGCCCGGGGTGGTGGCGATCGCCTCGACCAGCCCCGGCCGGGTCTCGGCCGGCTGCAGGTAGCTCGCCCGCACCCGGACGATGCCGGTCACCGCGGCGAGCTGCGGCAGCAGCTTCTCCAGAGCGCGCGGGTCACCCAGGTCCTTGCCGTACGAGGTGGAGTTCTCGCTGACCAGCACCAGCTCCCGTACGCCGGTCTTGGCCAGCCACTCCGCCTCGGCGAGCAGCTCGTCCGGCGTACGCGAGACGAAGGCACCCCGGAAGGCCGGGATGGCACAGAACGCACAGCGGCGGTCGCAGCCGCTGGCCAGCTTCAGCGAGGCCACCGGACCGGTGTCGAGCCGTCGGCGCAGCACCTGACGCAGGTGCGCCGGGGTGTGCTCGTCGGTGTCGACGACGGTGCGGGTCACCGTGCCGTGGCCGGGCAGCGACACCCCGCTGTCACGGCGCTGGACCGGGGTCAGCGGCAGCAGCTCGCGCCGGTCCCGTGGGGTGTGCGCGGTGATCTGCTCGCCGGCGACGACGGCGTTCAGCCGGGCGGCGATGTCGGGGTAGTCGTCGAAGCTCAGCACCGCCTGCGCCTCGGGCAGGCTGTCGGCCAACTCCCGGCCGTACCGCTCGGCCATGCAGCCCGCGGCGACCACCTTGGCGCCGGTGCCGGCGGCGGCGAGCAGGGTCTGGATCGAGTCCTGCTTGGCCTTCTCCACGAAACCGCAGGTGTTGACGACCACCACGTCGGCGCCCTCGCCGTCGGTGGTCACCTGCCAGCCGTCGGCGTGCAGGCGGGCGGCCAGCTCCTCCGAGTCGACCTCGTTGCGGGCACAGCCCAGGGTCAGCAGGGCGACGCGACGGCCCTCGGCGTGGTCAGCGGGAGAAGGAGAGGTGGCAGACACCATCCGAGGGTACCGGGCCAGCCGGGGAAGCCCACGCACGCGGGCGGCCGGCGGCCCGGTGGAGGTCGCTCAGCCCACACCGTCGGGCTGCGGCGCGGGCTCACTCGGCGGCGCGGGCTCGGGTGCGGCGCGCTGGAGGGTCACCCCCAGCACCCGCCGGGTCCACGGCCGGACCTGGGCGGTGATCACGTCACCGAGCCGGCACTCCCCGGCGATCTGCCTCGGCAGGATCCAGGCGCGGAGGCTCTCGGCGTGCCCGTCGTCGACGACCAGGTAGTGGTTGATGATCCGGCCGGGCCCGTCGTCCGACGCCTGCCGCTGCCACACCTCGTGCCAGAGCACCTCACCGCTGACAGTGGTGGGGGTGACCAGGTCGAGGAGCGCCCGGAGGAGGAGGTAGCCGGCGAGACCGAGCAGCGCGAGACCCAGCAGGACGATGCCGGGCGTCACCGGGTTCAGGTCGGCCAGCCGCGACCCGCCGGACGACGGCCGCGCCGCGGTGACCAACGACCCGCCGGCCAGCCGGACGAATGTCCAGCCCAGCACGGCGGCGATCAGCCCTTGGAAGACGATCCAGCCGAGCGCCCGACCGTACCGGGGGAGCCCGCTCGGATAGCTGACGTCGACCTGCCGCCACCCGCCCCCGTACGACGACCAGAGCCGCCGGCGGTCGGCCACCCCGAGGTCGATCACGTGCGAGGCCACGCGGGTGAGACCGAGCGCCGCGCCGTACGGCAGGCGACGGCCCCAGACCGCGACGGCGGCGGGCGGCTGGTCGCCGAAGCTCTCGTGCTGGGCGAGCGCGGCGCGTAGCCCCAGCCAGCGGGCGGCGGCAGCGTGACCGGCCGGGGTGTCCCGCTCACCCAGGTCCCGGCGCGCGAGGCTGACGAGCCCGGCCAGGGGGACGAAGAACGCGGCGACGACGCCGAAGGTGTCCTGGCCGACGCGATCCACGTAGTGCCAACTGCCCACACCCACCCCGGCGGCGACGACAGCACCGAGCATGGTGAGCAGCACGACGAGCGGGCGGGAGGACCGCGTGCGGGAGAGCCCGCGCCGCTGGGCGTCGGCCACGACGGCCTGGCGCAGCCGCCTGGACCACGCGGCGGACCGTCCCGCGTCGGCGAAACCCAGGGCGGTCAGCGGTACCACCCCGTCGACCGCGCGCTCGGCGACCCGGTCGAAGACCTGTTGCTCGTACGCGTTGAGATCGTCGGTGGCGCGGCCGGTCAGGTGCACCGTGGTGTGCCGGGGGTCCGGGTCGGCCTGGCGCAGCTCCAGGTAGCCGCGCGCGGCGAGGTCGAGCACTGTGCTGTCGGCGGCGTCCGGCGTGTACCGCCACCTGTTGACGAGCAGACTGACCACGGCCGGGGGTTCCGCGCCGGGGAGATCCATGGTGCCCGGGGCCGCGCGCACGACTGAGGGTCGGCTGGTCAGCAGGGTGAGCCCGTAGACCACTGCCCAGAGGGCGAGACCCGCGACCGGCAGGCCGATCTCGATGACCGGGTCGGGAAGGTCGATCAATCGAATGTCCAGTACCAGCCCGAGGACCATGGCACCTCACGTTCGGGTTGCTCCGCCAGCGGTCGCGACGGGCACCCTCATCATGATCGTTTCGCCGGACCGGCGACCCGCCCGGTCGCTCAGGCGGTGGTCCACTGTTCGGCCAGTCCCGCCGACCGGCGGGCGGTCAGCGGGCCGCCGCGGCCACCCTGGTCAGCGCGTCGAGCAGGAACACCTCGGTGCCGGCCAGGCCGGTGGAGCAGAAGACGGAGACCTGGTCCGCTGTGGTCCGGCCGGTGACCGCGCCGGCCAGGATGCCGCCCAGGTCGCGCAACCGCCCGGAGTACGGGGGTGTGGCCGCGAGCATCGGCGGCTGGTAGTCCGCCGCCTGGGCCGGCGAGTCGGTGACCAGCAGGTCGGCGGTGTCCAGCAGGTCGGTGCCGAACTCGCTGCGGTCGCGCTGCTTGAAGCCGACCGCGTTGACGTGGGTGCCGGGGCTGAGGTCGGCGGCGTGCAGCACCGGGGTCGGGCTGGTGGTCGCCAGGACCACCACGTCCCGCCCGGCGACGGCCGAGCCCGGGTCGGCAGTCGCGCGGGCCGGCACGCCCAGTTCGGCACGGACCCGGGCGGCGAAGGCCTCCCGGCGAGCGGCGGACCGGCTGTGCACCACCACCTCGCGCAACGGGCGGACAGCGGCGGCGGCCCAGACCTGGGTCCACGCCTGCCGGCCGGAGCCGATCACCGCGAGGGTGGCGGCGTCCGGACGGGCCAGCGCGTCGACCGCGAGGCCCCCCAACCCTCCGGTACGACGGGAGCCCAGCTCCTCGCCGACCGCGACCGCCCGGACCGCCCCGGTCCGGGCGTCGTGCAGCACCACCAACTGCTCGCCCTGCGGGTGCCCGAAGGTGTCGTACGAGCGGAAGCCGTACCACTCGCCGACCAGGTGCCCGGCGGTGAGGACCATCCGCCCGCCGTCCAGCGGTGCGGCGGCCCGGGGCGGCGCGATCAGGCGTCCCTCGTACGCGGCCAGGAGGGCGGCGCGCATGGCGTCGACCGTGGTGGCGGCGTCCAGCGCGGCGGCGACCTCGGGGTCGGCGTAGAGCATGGTCATGCTGCCGATACTGCAAGTTGAAGTCAGGTAGAGGTCAACGGGCGGTGGCGATGGTCACCGCCACGCCGCCCGGGTCGGTGCTAGCGTCGAGACCGGTGGCCCGGATGGTCGTGGCCGCTCCGGACGAGTGGTGGGCGTACCCGGTCAGGCCAAGACGCCCCGCGTGACGTGCAGACTCGACTCGTCCCGGCGCGGCAGCCCCGGGCGCTCCCGGTGAGGTGAACGATGGCCTGGCTCGTACTGGTGATCTCAGGACTGCTGGAGACGGCCTGGGCGATCGCCCTGGACCGCAGCGCCGGTTTCAGCCGGCTGATCCCGTCCGTGGTGTTCGCGGTGACCCTGCTCCTGAGCATGGCCGGGCTGTCGTACGCGCTCCGGGACATCCCCGTCGGCACCGGCTACGCGGTCTGGGTCGGCATCGGCGCGGTCGGCACCGCGCTGGTCGGGATGCTGGCGCTCGGCGAGTCGGCGAGCCTGCCCCGGATCCTCTGCCTCCTGCTGGTGGTCGCGGGCGTGATCGGTCTCAAGATCTTCCACTGAGGTGCCCCGTCGGCAGGCGTGACCAGCGCCCACAGTGGGTAGTGATCGATCTGTCACGACAGGCTCTCACCCGGAGGAAGACATGGCCGACATGCCGAGCACCGCCCGTCCCCGCAGCAACGCCGCCCGCATCCTCACCATCGTGGGCTTCGTCTTCGCGGTCCTGGCCCTGCTGCTCAACCCGATCATCTTCGGCGTGCTCGGCGTCATCGCGGGCGTCGTCGGCGCGGTGCTCGGTGACAAGCCGCTGGGTTGGTACGCCGCTGTTGCCAGCGTGGTAGCCGCGATCATCAGCCTGGTGATCATCGGCGCTCTGATCAACAACTGATCGCTTCCCACGTCACGGGCCCGCCGGAATCCGGCGGGCCCGTCGTGCGTCCGGGGTCGGCCGTCGGTCAGCCCTCGTCGCCGCGCAGACCCATCAGCACCTCGTCCAGCTCGTCCGGCTTGACCAGCACGTCGCGCGCCTTCGACCCCTCGGACGGCCCGACTACGCCGCGGGTCTCCATCAGGTCCATCAGGCGGCCCGCCTTGGCGAAACCGACACGCAGCTTGCGCTGCAGCATCGAGGTCGAACCGAACTGCGAGGTCACCACCAGCTCGACCGCCTGCACCAACAGGTCCAGGTCGTCGCCGATGTCCTCGTCGATCTTCTTCTTGCTCTCCTGAGCCGGGGCCAGCACGTCCTTGCGGAACTCCGGCTCACGCTGGTCCTTGCAGAACTTCACCACATCGGCGATCTCGCGCTCGGTGACCCAGGCGCCCTGGATGCGGACCGGCTTGGAGGCGCCCATCGGCAGGAAGAGCCCGTCACCACGGCCGAGCAGCTTCTCCGCGCCCGGCTGGTCGAGGATGACCCGGGAGTCCGCGAGGGACGACGTGGCGAACGCCAGCCGGGACGGCACGTTCGCCTTGATCAGACCGGTCACCACGTCGACCGAGGGGCGCTGGGTGGCCAGCACCAGGTGGATGCCTGCGGCTCGGGCCAGCTGGGTGATCCGGACGACCGAGTCCTCCACGTCGCGCGGCGCGACCATCATCAGGTCGGCCAGCTCGTCCACGATCACCAACAGGTACGGGTACGGACGCATCTCACGTTCGCTGCCCGGCGGAGCCTTGATCTCGCCGTTGCGGACCTTGCGGTTGAAGTCGTCGATGTGCCGGACCCCGTTGGCGGCGAGATCGTCGTAGCGCATGTCCATCTCGCGGACCACCCAGTCCAGCGAGTCGGCCGCCTTCTTGGCGTTGGTCACGATCGGGGTGACCAGGTGCGGGATGCCCTCGTAACCGGTCATCTCGACCCGCTTCGGGTCGATCAGCAGCAGCCGCACCTCGTCCGGGGTGGCCCGGGTGAGGATGGACACCAGCAGGGTGTTGAGGCAGCTCGACTTGCCCGCGCCGGTGGCGCCGGCGATCAGGATGTGCGGCATCTTGGCGAGGTTGGCCACCACGTAGCCGCCCTCGATGTCCTTGCCGAGCGCCACGACCATCGGGTGGTGATCGCTGGTCGCCGCCCGCGAACGCAGCACGTCACCGAGGGCGACGTTCTCCGGGTCGGTGTTCGGGATCTCCACGCCGACGGCGCTCTTGCCCGGGATCGGGCTGAGGATCCGTACGTCCGGCGACTTCACCGCGTACGCGATGTTGCGGGACAGCTGGGTGATCCGCTCGACCTTGACGCCGTGCCCCAGCTCCACCTCGTAACGGGTGACGGTCGGGCCACGGGTGAAGCCGGTGACCGCGGCGTCCACATCGAACTGGTCGAACACGCCGGTCAGGGCGGCGATCACCTCGTCGTTGGCCTTGCTTCGGGTCTTCGCGGCGGCCCCGGCGCTGAGCATGTTGGCCGGCGGCAGGGTGTAGTCCCCGGCCAGCCCGGTCAACGCGAGCTGCTCGGCCCGGGTCGGCGCGGGCGAGTGCTCGGGCGGCTCGGCCGGTGGCTTTCGGCTCGCCGGCACCTTCGCCGGCGACTTGCGCGGCAGCACCATGGTCTCCTGGAGGTCCGCGCCGTCCAGGTCCTCGAAGTCGTCCGGGTCCAGTGGCGGAGGCATCCGCTTCGCCTGTCGCCTGCGCGCCGGCTTGGCGGACGGCTCGTCCGCCTCCTCGCCGGTCTCCGGTGTGCTGACCAGGCCACCGGCGAGCAGCCCCAGCCGCTCGGGAATCTTGTTGATCGGCGTCGCGGTCACCACGAGCAGGCCGAAGAGCAGCAGCAGGATGAGCAGCGGCACCGCCACCCAGGCGGTCACCGCCCGCTCCAGCATCCCGCCGACGCCCGCGCCGACCAGGCCGCCCGCGAAGTCACGTTGCAGGGGGTCGGCCGGGTCCTGACCGATCTGGAGCAGCGCGGCGGTCGACACGAGCAGCGAGCCCCAGCCGATCAGCCCACGGCCCCGGTGCTCCGGATCCGCCGGCTGACGCATCAGCCGCCACGCCCCGATCATCAGCAGCACCGGGACGACCACCGAGATCGCGCCCAGGAACAGCCGGATCGTGTCGGCGAGTTGGGCGCCCACCGGCCCCGCCCCGGACAGCCAGAGCGCCACCGCGGAGAGCAGGGCGAGCCCGAACATGAGCAGACCCGCACCGTCTCGACGGTGCTCGGGGTCGAGGTCGCGGGCCGAGGCGGCCTGCCGGCCGGCGGCCCGCACCGCCCAGCCCATGCCGTGCGCCAGCCCCATCCACAGTGCGCCGACCGCGCGGCCGACGTAGACCGCCGGGCCGGGCCGGGGCGGCGTGGTGCGACGTCGGACCGGAGCCCGGGTGGTCTTCTTCGCCGGCTGACGGGCACGACTGTTGGTGCCACCGCGCGGCGACGCGCCGCGTCGCCGGCTCGCCTGAGAGGTACGGCCCGCCATAGAGTCACGGTAACGGTGGGGCCGGGCAGAACCCCGCTTTTCCGGGTCGTGTCCGCGCGTCGTAACACGAACCCCACCGCCGGTCGTGATATCCGCCTCAGAAGGGATGCCCCCATGGCGTCGCCGGAAATCGAGGGCGATCCGGACGATCCGCTGGCCGGGCACCCTGGCGCACTGCGTCCGCTGACCGGTGAACTGGTCGCCGCGGTGCTCGCTGCCCGCGGCCGGTCCGTCGGCCTGACCCTGGACGGCGACCTGGTGGGCCACTTCGACGACAACATGATCTGGTTCCTCCGCGTCGGCGGCGATGGGGAGCTGCTCCAGATCCGCACCATGGTCGATCCGACCTTCGGCATCGAACGGGTGCCCGACCTGTACGCGTTCTGCAACTCCTGGAACCATGACCGGCTCTGGCCGAAGGCGTTCGTGCACGTCGACGACGACGGCCGGGCCCGGGTGTACGGCGAAGTGATCACCGACCTGGAACGCGGGGTCAGCCCACACCAGCTCGACCAACTGCTCGACTGTGGCATCTCCACCGGCTGCCAACTGGCCGTGGCGGTCCGTCGACTGCCCGGCGCGGTGCCGTCGTGACCGGCCGGGACGAGTTCACCGGCAGCCGTACCGGCACGCCACCCACCGGCCCTGCTGACCGCCTCGCGCGGGGCCGCGTACCGGCGCTGGAGGCCGCGCTCGCCGACGCCCGGGACCTCCCCGACGGCCCGGCCCGGCAGGTGGCCCTGGAACGGCTCGCCGAGCGCGCCGACGCGGCCGGCGACGTCCGGTCCGGGATGGACGCGCGGTTCGCGCTGATCGAGGCGTACCTGCTGCACGGGGAGCGCTGGCGTCTGGTCGAGCCGGTACGGCGCTGCCGGGCCGCCGCCGACCACCGACCCGACCTGCTCACCGACACGGAGACCGGTCTGCTGCTGCGCTACCAGCGGTACGCGGTGGAGGCGCTGCTCGGCACCCCCCGGGTCGGGCTGGACCAGACCCGGTCCCTGCTGCACGACCTGGCCCACCGCGTCGGCGCGGATGGTCCGGACACCCCGACCGTCGCGGAGCTGCACTGCCGGATCGCCGACCACCTGGGCGACGAGCCCACCGCCCGGCACTGGTACGAGCGATGGTCCGGAAAACGGCCCGGCCCGGCCGGCGGCTGCCCGGGCTGCGCCTCGGCCCGGCGCGCCGAGCTGCTGGCCGGCTGGGGCGAGTGGACCGCCGCGCTCACCGAACTCGCCGAATCCGACGGCGACCCGCAGTCCTGCACCGACCAGCCGGAACGGGACCTGGTCGCCGGTCTGCTGCCCGAACTGCGCACCGGCGAGCCGGCGCGGGCGGCGGCGGCACACGTGCGGGCGTACCGCCGGCACCGGCGCGAGCGCGCGGCGTTCCCGCATCTCGCCGCGCACCTGCGGTTCTGCGCGCTGGGCGGGCACCTCGAACGCGGGCTGACCATTCTGGCCGAGCAGCTCCCCCGGTTGGACCGGCCGACCGACGACCTCGCCGCCATGGAGTTCGCCGCCGCCGGGGCACTTCTCTGCGGGCTGGCCGTGGAGGCCGGGCTGGGCGGGCGGACGATGCCCCGCCCGGCGTACGGCGAGCGGACTGCCACCGAGTTGGACGTCACCACGCTCGGGGCGCTGCTGCTGGGGGTGGCCAGCGAGTTGGCCGGCAGCTTCGACGCGCGCAACGGCACCGGGCACCACTCCGGACGGATGGCGGCCTGGTTGGCCGAGCGCCCGCTCGCGGCACCGGTTCCGTTGCCGACCGACGACGAACCTGACGCGCCCGACGAGCCCGACACCGACCGGTCAGAGGCCGAGGCTGAGCTGGGCGACCGCGAGTTGTCCGCGCTCTCCCTCCCCATGATCACCGCGGTCCTGGACGGGCGCGGCGACACGTACCTGGTGGACGAGGGCGAGACAGTGGTCGGCCACTGGGACGGTGTGGTGATCCAGTTCCGGCGGGCCGGTGAGCGCGGTGAGGTGCTGCACGCCCGCGCCATGGCCAACCGCCGGCTGCCAGCGGCCCGCCGTGCCGAGGCGTACGCCTTCTGCAACGCGTGGAACCACGACCGGCTGCTGCCCAAGGCGTACGCGCACGACCTCGGCGACGAGTTGGTCCTGGCCGGCGACGTGGCCACCGACCTGGCGCACGGGGTGGCCCCGGCGCAGTTGCGGGTCCTCATGGATGCCGCCATCGCCACCGGCGTCGCGTACGCCGAGGCGGTCTCCGCGCTGCCCTGATTCGCCAGGGGCGCAGAAGGTTGCGGTTGCCGCGCGACTGCACGACATCCGACAGCGCGCAACCGGGAGTACGGCACCGATGTGATACCGCCGTCAACCCACCGCAACCCCTCGGGAGTCGTCATGAACCGCCCGCTCCGGTCCGGCATTCTCGGTGCCGCCGTGCTCGCCCTGTCCGCCCTGTCCGCCCTCGCCGCCCCGACCGTCGCCGCTGCGGAGCCGACCGTCTCGCCGAGCACGACGGCCGGGACCACCGCGCCGACGATCCTGGCTTGGGCCGACATCGTCTTCCTCGGCGGCGACCCGTGGCACGCGTCGGGTCCGCTGGAGGTCAAGGTCGTCAACGAGGGAGGGACGGCCGCGAAGGGCTTCTTCGTGCTCCGCCTGCCACCGGATGCCGACCTGACCTCGCGGGGCGACTGCCGGGCCGTCGACGGTGCGACGAGGACCTGGGTCTGCGGCGGCGCGGAACTGCCCGCCGGGGGCGATCGGACGTACCGCCTGACGGTGACCTCATCGGCCGCGCAGCCGGTCTTCGGGGTGACCGGGTGGGGTTCCGTCGCCGGTCAGGACGCCGCTGGCCGCACCGACCGACCCACGGACTTCCGGATCAACTGGCCGGACCGCACGTCGCTGCGGCTACAGGCCACCGCCGGCCCGGTCGTGGACGGCGCCGCGACCATCCGGGTACGGGTCACGAACACCGGCACCTTCGACATCGGCGGGTACTCGTTGAACATCGCCACCCCGGACGGGGCGCGGGTGACCGCGCCGGGGTGCTCCGACAGCGGCCGGATGAACGGCGTGGGCTGCGAGATCCTGCGCGAGCGCCGCCTCGCGGACGGCGCCACGGACAGCTTCGACGTGCGGGTGTCGGCCACCGGCGGCACGACGAGCGTTCGGCTCTGGCTCGCGCCGACCAACAGGTACACCAACCGGGACACCTCGGTGACGCTCCGCCTGACCGGCGGCGGCTCCGGCGGCGGGGCCACCACCGCGCCATCGGCCGACCCGACCACGCCGCCGGCCACGCCCGGCCCGGTGGCCGACCCGACCACTCCGCCGGCCACGCCCGCCCCGGTGTCGGCGGAACTGCCGCGCACCGGCACGGACGCCGTCGCGTACAGCCTGATCGGCGTGTCACTGCTGACCCTCGGCGGCGGGCTGCTGCTCCTGCTGCGACGCCGACTCCAGCGCGGCTGACCCGCAACGGCGAGTCCGGCCGTGAGACAGCGACGCCCGCCCGCGCACGAGGTGCGGGCGGGCGTCGTGACGCGTGCGGTCAGACCTCGACCACGGTGGGCACGATCATCGGCCGACGACGGTACTTGTCGTTGACCCACCGCCCCACGGTCCGGCGGACGATCTGCTGGAGCTGGTGCGGGTCGGTGATGCCGTCCGCCGCCGCCCGGTTGAGCGCCTCGGTGACCAGCGGCACCACCGGGTTGAACGCCTCCGGGTCCTCGGAGAAGCCCTTCGCGGAGAGCGTCGGGCCGGCGACCACCTTGCCGGTGACCGAGTCGACGACAACCGTGGTGGCGATGAAACCGCCGTCACCGAGGATCCGCCGTTCGGTGAGCAGCGACTCGCTGACGTCACCGACGGCGAGGCCGTCCACGTAGACGTACCGGCTCTTCACATGCCCGACCAGGCTGGCGCGGCCCTCGACCAGGTCGACCACGTCGCCGTCCTCGCAGAGCACCACCCGGTCGGCGGCAACCCCGGATTCGATGCCGAGCCGGGCGTGGGCGCGCAGGTGACGCCACTCGCCGTGCACGGGCATCAGGTTGCTGGGCCGGACCACGTTGAGCAGGTAGAGAAGTTCCCCGGCGGGGGCGTGCCCGGAGACGTGCACCTTGGCCACGTCCTTGTGCACGACCACCGCGCCGGCCCGGGCCAGCCGGTTGATCACCCGGTAGACCGAGGTCTCGTTGCCGGGCACCAGTGACGAGGCCAGCACGACCGTGTCGCCGGGGGCGATGGTGATGTGCCGGTGGTCGCCGCTGGCCATCCGGCCCAGCGCGCTCATCGGCTCACCCTGAGACCCGGTGGACATCAACACGATCTGCTCCGGCGGCAGCGTGGTCGCCTCCTCGATCCCGATGACCAGGCCGGCCGGGATGTTGAGCAGGCCGAGGTCCCGGGCGATGCCCATGTTGCGGACCATGGACCGGCCGATCAGCGCGACCTTGCGGTCGTGCTCGGCGGCGGAGTCGAAGACCTGCTGCACGCGGTGCACGTGCGAGGCGAACGAGGCCACGATGATCCGACCCTTGGCCTTCGCGAAGATCGAGTCGAGCACCGGCCCGATCTCCCGCTCCGGGGTGACGAAACCGGGGATCTCCGCGTTGGTGGAGTCGGACAGCAGCAGGTCGACGCCTTCGGCGCCGAGCCGGGCGAAACCGGCCAGGTCGGTGATCCGACCGTCCAGCGGCAGCTGGTCCATCTTGAAGTCGCCGGTGTGCAGCACCAGGCCGGCGGGGGTGCGGATGGCCACCGCGAGGGCGTCCGGGATCGAGTGGTTGACCGCGAAGAACTCACACTCGAACGGGCCGAGCCGCTCGCGGCCGCCCTCCCGCACGGTCAGCGTGTACGGCTGGATCCGCCGCTCGGCCAACTTGGCCTCGACCAGGGCGAGGGTGAACTGTGAGCCGACCAGCGGGATGTCGGGCTTGTGGGCGAGCAGGTACGGCACCGCGCCGATGTGGTCCTCGTGACCGTGCGTCAGCACGATCGCCTGGACGTCGGCCAGCCGGTCCAGGATCGGACCGAAGTCGGGCAGGATCAGGTCAACACCCGGCTGCTCGACGTCGGGGAACAGGACCCCGCAGTCGACGATCAGCAACTTGCCGTCGTACTCGAAGACGGTCATGTTCCGACCGATGGCGCCGAGCCCGCCGAGCGGGATGATCCGCAGGCCGCCTTCCGGCAGCGGCGGGGGTAGTTCCGCCTCGATGTGCGCCTCGGTCACGCGTCCACCTCATTCTGCGACGCCGTCACTCGACGTCCATCGTGTCGTTCGTTCATTCGGGCAGCTCCAGGCCCGCTGCCGCGAAGTCCGCGCGCAGCTGGGCGATCTCGTCGTCGGTGGCGTCCACGAGCGGGGGTCGCACCGGGCCGGCCGGCAGGCCCAGCGACGCCAGGCCCGCCTTCACCAGGATGGTGCCCTGAGTGCGGAAGATGCCGGTGAACAGCGGCAGCAGCCGCCGGTGCAGGGCCAGCGCGGTGAGCATGTCCCCCGCGTCGTACGCCTCGATCATCTGTACGGTCAGCGCCCCGGTGAAGTGCGTCGAGGTGCCGACCACGCCCACGGAACCGACGGCCAGCGCCGGCAGGGTGAGGGCGTCCTCGCCGCTGTAGAAGGCGAGGGCGGTCCGGCTGGTGACCCAGCTGGTGGCGGTCAGGTCGCCCTTGGCGTCCTTGACCGCGACGATCCGGCCGTGTTCGGCGAGCCGGACCAACGTCTCGGTGTCGATCGGCACGCCGGAGCGGTGCGGAATGTCGTACAGCATCACCGGCAGGCCGGCGGCGTCGGCCACCTCGGTGAAGTGTCGCAGCAACCCGCTCTGCGGCGGCTTGTTGTAGTACGGGGTGACCACCAGCAGGCCGTGCGCACCCGCCTTCTCGGCGGCGGCGGCCAACTCGATGGTGTGCCGGGTGTCGTTGGTGCCGACGCCCGCGACCACCTTGGCGCGGTCACCGACGGCCTCCACCACGGCCCGGATCAGGTGCTCCTTCTCCGCGTCGGTGGTGGTCGGCGACTCGCCGGTGGTGCCGTTGACCACCAGCGCGTCGTTGCCCTGCTCGTCGACCAGGTAACTCGCCAGCCGGGCGGCGCCGTCGAGATCGAGGGAACCGTCGGGGGTGAGCGGGCTCACCATGGCTGTGAGCAGCCGGCCGAAGGGGCGGGACGCCGGTCGGGCCGCGGCGTCGAGGTGGTCGTGCGTCATACCCTCCAACCTAGCGGACGACCAGCCGGGGCCCGCCGGGGAAGGGCTCAGGACGCCTCGTGCGGGCTGGCCGCCACTTCGGTGCCGTCCGGCAGCGTCGAGATCACGAAGTCGGCGAACACGTTCGGGGCGACACCCTGGAGCTGGCGCAGGCACTCCACGGCCAGCTCACGGATCTCCACGTCGGCGTGCTCGGTGGCCCGCATCGCGATGAAGTGCCGCCAGGCCCGGTAGTTGCCGGAGACCACGATCCGGGTCTCGGTGGCGTTGGGCAGGACCGCCCGGGCGGCCTGCCGGGCCTGCTTACGGCGCAGCGTCGGGTTGGGCTCGTCGGAGAAGCGCTGCTCGAGGCCCTCCAACAACTCGGTGTACGCCCGGACGCTCGCCTCGGCGGCCTCCACGAACTTCTTGTGCAGCTCCGGGTCGTCGGCGATGACTGCCGGCTCGACCATTGCCGCGTCCCGCTCCGGGACGTAGCGCTGGGACAGCTGGGAGTACGAGAAGTGCCGGTGCCGGATCAGCTCGTGGGTGAAGGAGCGGGACACCCCGGTGAAGTAGAAGGTGACCGACCCGTGCTCCAGCACGCTCAGGTGGCCGACGTCGAGGATGTGCGCCAGGTAGCCGGCGTTGGTGGCGGTCGCCGGGTTCGGCTTCTTCCATGACTGGTAGCAGGCCCGGCCGGCGAACTCGGCGAGCGCCTGGCCACCCTCCGCGTCGGTCGACCACGGCACGTCGTCCGGGGCCGCGAATTGGGTCCACGCGATCAACTTGACCTGGGGCTGCACCATGTCCGGCATTCCTGGGACTGTAGTAGTGCGGTGCCTGCCGGCCCAACTCAGGCGCGCCCCCTGCAATGTCGATCACTCAGGCAGCGGCAGAGCCGACGACGCCCCCGGCGTGGGCCGGGGTTCCGCGCATCGTCGTCGAGGCCGGCGCGGACATTCCAGGCGGCGTCCTTTGGAGCTGAACCGTTTACGACATCAGCCCTGGCGGATGGGCCGCATCAGCCCTGGCGGATGGGCCGCATCAGCCCTGGCGGATGGGCCGCCCAGGCGACCCGAGCGACCCGAGCGACCCGAGCGACTCGTCACCCGGTCCCACCCGCGAGATCGCGCGCTCCCACCCGCAAGATCGCGCAACATCATGGATGTAGTGGCATCCGCCGCGCCCGACACCACTACATCCAGGATCGAGCACGATCTTGGGGCGAGGAGCGCCGGGCGAGGAGCGCCGAGGGCGAGGAGCGCCGGGCGAGGAGCGCCGAGGGCGGGGTGCGCCGGGCGAGGTGCGCCGAGGGCGGGCGGCGCGGCAGCAGGTCAGACGTAGAGCGAGGTGAACGGCGCCCAGGGCAGGTTGCGGAGCACCGAGAAGGCCAGCCACGCGGCCAGGAAACCGCCGATGACCTTCGAGCTGATCCGCAGCTCGGGCAGTCGCCAACCGAACGCCTGGCTTCCCGCCCAGGCCACGAAGAGGTACGCGAGGAACGGCAGCGCGAAGACGAACAGGAAGTGGTGCCGGGCGGCGGCCGGCAGGTCGCCGTGCAGCACGTACCAGAGTGCGCGGGTGCCGCCACAGCCCGGGCAGTCCAGCCCTGTGGTCAACTTGAGCAGACAGGTGGGTGCGGCGTCCGGGTCGGCGTGGGTCGGGTTGCTGAGCAGCGCGTAGCTCATGCCGATGGCGACGCAGCCGAGCGCGGCCAGCGGCACCGCCCAGCGCGGGGAACGTTCATAGAGCCGCAGCACGAACCGGGTGAGCCGATCCGGCTCAGGCGCCGCGTAACCACCCGGTGGGGTCGTCGGCCACACCTCCGGACCCGAGCCGCCGGGCCCGAAGCCGCCGGGGACAGCGCCACCGGAAACCGCGCCGCCAAAAACCGCGCCACCGGAAACCGCGCCGCCGGGCACAGCGCCGCCAAAAACAGCGCCGCCGGGACTCACGTCGCCGGGACCAGTGTCGGCCTGAGCCGTGTGGACCGCGCCGGGGGCGGGCTGCGGCTGGTCGACCGGTCCGGGAGCGCTCGTCACGCGCTCACGGTACACCGGACACGCCCGCCAACGCGGCGGTGAGCGGACCGGCCAGGTCGCCGGCCGCGGGCGGTGCCACCGCGTCCAGGCCGAGCCAGCCGGCGAGCCGGTACAGCTCTGCGGCGAGCGCCACGGCGGTCTCCCCCGGGTCGGCGCCGGGTTCGAGCCAGGCGGCCGGCACCAGCAGCACCCCGGCCTTGCGGTCGGCCTTCAGGTCGACCCGGGCGGTGAACCGGTCGCCCTGCAGGAACGGCAACACGTAGTAGCCGTAGACCCGCTGTGGCGCCGGGACGTAGATCTCGATCCGGTAGCTGAAGTCGAACAACCGCTCGGTACGGGCGCGTTCCCAGATCAGCGGATCGAAGGGGCTGACCAGTGTGTTGCCCCGCACCCAGCGGGGCAGCCGGGCGGAGGTGTGCAGCCACGCGGGCTGTCGCCAGCCCGGCACGGTGACCGGGAGCAGCTCACCGGCCTCGGCCAGCTCCGCGACGGCCTGCCGGGCGCCGGCCAGCGGCAACCGGAAGTAGTCGCGTAGCTCCGGCTCGGCGGCCACCCCGAGCGACCGCGCGGCGAGGGCCACCAGCGTGCGGTACGCCTCGGCGTCGGTCGGGGTGGGCGCGGCCAGCACCGCTGCGGGCAGCACCCGCTCGGGCAGGTCGTAGCGGCGGGCGAAGGAGGTGCTGCGCTCGGCGGCGACCACCTCCCCGGCCCAGAACAGGAACTCCAACGCCCGCTTGACCGCCGACCAGTTCCATCCCCAGTTGCCGGTCTCCCGGGGCGCGTCGTGCTCGATCTCGGCGGCGGTCAACGGCCCTCGGGCGGCCACCTCGTCGCGGACCCAGGCGACCAGCTCCGGCTGCTCCTGGGCGATCCGCCGCATGCCGCCCCAGGATTCGCTGTGGGCGCGGGCCATCCGCCAGCGCAGCATCGGGTGCAGCTCCACCGGGACCAGCGACGCCTCATGCCCCCAGTACTCGAACAGCTCCCGCGGGCGTCGGTAGGCGGCCTGGTCGAGCAGGGTGGTCGGGTAGGGACCGAGCCGGCTGTAGAGCGGCAGGTAGTGCGCGCGTTGCAGCACGTTTACCGAGTCCATCTGGATCAGCCCGACCCGGCCCAGCACCCGGCGCAGGTGCCGGCGGGTGGGCACGCCCGTCGGCGCGGGGTCGGCGAAGCCCTGGGCGGTGAGCGCCACGCGGCGGGCCTGGGCGAGCGAGAGTGATTCCGGTGCGGTCATCGTCGGCGACCTTAATTCATCGGTACGACGCCGGTGCGGGAAGCTGGACGTGACGACCAACGGGGCATAGAACGGTGCAATGCTGACCATCCGTCGGGAGGAGCCGGACGACGCCGAGGCGGTCGCCCGGGTGCACGTACACGGCTGGCAGGCGGGCTATGCCGGTTTCATGCCGGACGAGGTGCTCGGACGGCTCAACGTGGTGGCCTGGGCGCAGCGTCGTCGCGACGTCGGCACCGCCGACCCGGAGCACCCGTTCACCACTCTGCTCGGCGAGGTGGACGGGTTGGTCGTGGGCTTCACGACCTTCGGGCCGTACCGCCGCAACCAGGACCGGGACGACCTGGACCCGACGGTCGGCGAGGTGGTGGCGCTCTACGTGGAGCCGGCCCGCTGGGGTGACGGGACCGCCGCCGCGCTGCTCGACGCCGCCCGGAGCGGGCTCACCGAGCGGGGCTGGGCAGGCTACCGGGCGTGGGTGCTGGCGGACAACCAGCGGGCCCGCCGGTTCTGCGAGCGCGCCGGCCTGTCACCTGACGGTGAGCGGTCGACCTACCAGGTGCCGCTGGCCGGCGGGGGCCCGCCCGTCGGGCTGGTCGAGCTGCGGTACGCCGGACGCCTCGACCGCTGACCCACCCCGGGTCAGCCACCGGCGGATCGGCAGGAAGGCCAGCAGCGCCAGACTGATCCACACGTAGGCGTTGCTGCCCAGGAAGCCGTCGACGCCGCTGAAGTCCTTCTCCCAGAACCAGACGGTCCGGCTGATCAGCAGCGCGTACCCGATGGTCGCGGCGACCAGCAGGACCCGCCGTCGGCGGCCGGCCGGCGCGGCCATCGCGTTGTCGACAAGCAGGATCAACGCGGGCAGCAGCCAGACCAGGTGGTGCACCCAGGTGACCGGGCTGACCAGGCACATCACGGCGCCGGTCAGCGCCAGGCCGGTCGCCTCGTCACCTGCTGCGACGGCGGCCCGGGACCGCCAGGCCCAGAGCGCCAGGGTGCCGAGCACCAGCACGAGCCACAGCACTGTGCTCGGGTGCTGCGGGTCGAGCCGGGCGACCACCCCGCGCAGCGACTGGTTCGAGACGAAGGCCAGCTCGCCCACCCGCCCGGTGTTCCACAGCGCCTCGGTCCAGAACTCCCGGGACGCGTCCGGGAACAGCGCGGCGGCCAGCAGCGACACCCCGGCGGCCGTGCCGCTGGCGGTGAGCGCCGCCCGCCACCGCCCGGTCACCAGCAGGTAGACGATGAACACGCCAGGGGTCAGTTTGATCGCCGTGGCGAGGCCGATGCCCACCCCGGTCCACCTGTTGCCGGCCGGCAGCAGCCGCAGCAGGTCCACCGCCACCAGGAAGAGCAGCAGCGTGTTGACCTGCCCGAAGTTGACGGTCTCCCGCATCGGCTCGAACGCGGCGGCCAGGCACAGCGCCACGGCGAGGGCGAACCACCGGGTCCAGCCGGCGCGGCGGGCGATCGGGTCGACCAGCCACCAGATCAGCACCGTGGTGGTGGCCACGCTGGCGAGCACGCTCACCACGATCGCGGCCGACCACGGCAGGTACGCCATCGGCAGCATGACGAGCGCGGCGAACGGCGGATAGGTGAAGCCGTACTGGGTGCCCGGCTTCAGGTAGTCGTAGATCTCCCCGCCGTCGTGCACCCACCAGGTCAACGCGCCGTAGTAGACCTTCAGGTCGAAGAAACCGTGGCGGACGGCCGCGACGGCGAGGAACCCGGTGACCGCCGCGGCGAGCACCACCACCCCGACGACCTGCGTGGTCGTCCTGTTGGCACCCTGCGCCACCGTCGTCTCCCCCGCCCTGCGTAGGCTTCCGTCCCATGGCTCTCGGGTACGTCCGCCCGGCGCGTCCCGAGGACGCCGGCGAGATCGCACGCATCCAGCTCGCGACCTGGCGGGTCGCGTACCGCCGGATCCTGCCTCGGCATGTGCTCGACAACCTGGACGAGGCGTTCCTCGCCCGGCGGTGGAGCGCCGCGGTGCTGGAGCCGCCCTCCGGCGCGCACCGGGTGCTGGTCGCCGTCGAACAGGCCGAGCAATCGTATCTGGTGGGGTTCGCCGCCTCCGGCCCGGCCGACGGCGAGGCCCTCGCTCCGGGTGAGCCGGCCGACGCGCTCGGCCCGGACGTGGCCGCCGTGACCGACCTGCTGGTCGAGCCGCGTTGGGGCCGGCGCGGGCACGGCAGTCGGCTGCTCGCCGCCGCCGTGGACCTGTGGCGGGAGGACGGCATGAGCCGGGCGGTGGCCTGGGCGTTCGACGGCGACGAGGCGACCCGCAAGTTCCTCACCAGCACCGGGTGGGAGCTCGACGGCGCGGCCCGGGCGTTGGACGTCGACGACATGCTGGTGCCGCAGGTGCGCCTGCACGTGGGCGTGCCGACCGAGAAGGTTCCGGCCGAGTGAACCGGGTGTGGCGGCCCCGGTCGGGCCGCCACACCCTTCCGGTCAGCCCTTGTCCGAGCCGTCGTTGGCGTCGCGGACGAAATACCTCTGGAACACCACGAAGATGATCGCCACCGGGATGGTGGCCAGCAGCGCGGCGCCGAGCTTGAGCGGGTACTGGGTGCCCTTGCCGAGCGAGCCGCTGACCAGGTCCGCCAACCCGCGCGGCAGGGTGAACAGGTCCGGGTCCTGCACCGACACCAGGCTGTGCGGGAACTCGTTCCAGGAGCCCTGGAACGACAGGATGGTGAGGGTGATCAGCGCCGGTTTCGCCATCGGCAGCACCACCGACCAGAAGGTGCGGAAGATGCTCGCCCCGTCGATCCGGGCGGCCTCCTCGACACTCACCGGAATCGACTCGAAGAACTGCTTCATGATGAACACGCCCGCCGCGTCGGCCAGCAGCGGCACCACCAGACCGGCGTAGCTGTTGTAGAGCCCGAGCTGGTTGAGCACCAGGAACTTCGGGATCAGCAGCACCACCCCGGGCACCGCCATCACCGCGATGACGGCGGCGAACAGCCCGCCGCGGCCGCGGAACCGCAGCCGGGCCAGCGCGTACCCGGCGAGCGAGTCGAAGAAGACCCGGCCGATGGTGACCAGCACCGTCACCAGCAGCGAGTTACCCAGCCACAGCGGGAAGTTGGTGCCGGCGAAGATCCGTTCGAAACCGGCCAGCGTGAGCGGGTCCGGGAACGGCGACAGCGGGTTCGCCGCCGCGTCGGGCTCGGTCTTGAGCGCGTTGCCGATCTGGATGACGAACGGGTAGAGGAACACCAGCCCGAAGAAGACAAGCGTGGCGTACCCCAGGAAGCGGGTGGCCAGGGTGCGGGCCGCGCGCTCGTGGCGCCGCGCGGGCGCCGCCGCCGGGCGGTCGGTGAGCACGGCCATCTCAGGACCTCTCCGGTACGCGCCGACGCCACCAGCCGCGACGCGGCCGGTCGGTGTCCCGCTCGGCCAGCGCCCGGCGCTGGATCAGGGTGAGCACGATGATGATCAGGAACAGGACGAACGAGATCGCCGCGCCGGAGCCGTATTCGAAGTCCCGGAAGGCGGTCCGGTACGACAGGTACGCCGGGGTGAGCGTGGTCTTGGCCGGGTCGCCCTGGCTCATCACGTACACCTGGTCGAAGACCTGCCAGGAGCCGATCATGCCGAGGGTGAGCACCAGGAACGTGGTGGGCCTGATCATCGGCAGGGTGACGTACCGGAAGCGCTGCCAGCGGGACGCGCCGTCGAGGGTGCTCGCCTCGTCCAGCGTGACCGGCACGTTCTGCAGTCCGGCCAGGAACATCAGCATGAAGGTGCCGGAGGTGGTCCAGACGACCAACGTGATGATCGAGATCATCGCCACGCTCGGGCCGGCCAACCAGTCCCACCAGCTCAGCCCGAACGGGCCGCCATCGGTCAGCGCCGAAGGTGGCGAGTCGACGCCGACCACGCCGAACAGCAGGTGCAGGACGCCCCGGGAGTCGGCGAACCACTCCGGACCGTCGATCCCGAGGAAGCCGAGCAGCGCGTTCACCGCGCCGGAGTTGGCGAAGAGGAACAGGAACACCACGCTGATCGCTACCGAGCTGGTGACCGAGGGGAAGTAGAAGGCGCTGCGGAAGAAGCTCTTGCCCTTGAGCATCCGGTTGTTGACGATCAGCGCCAGTCCGAGCGCGAGCACTGTCTGCGTCGGCACCACGATCGCCACGTAGTAGATGTTGTTGCGGATGCTGGTCATGAAGTCGCGACGGGCCAGCCCGTCCTCGGTGAACAACTCGGTGTAGTTGTGTGCGCCGACGATCGGGACGTCGCCGGTGAACGGGCTGCCCTGGCCGTTCCAGTCGGTCAGGCTCACCCAGAACGCCATCAGGATCGGCAGCAGCAGGAACAACCCCAGAATGACGATCACCGGCGCGACGAAGAGCCAGCCGGCGAGGTTCTCGTTGCTCCGGATGCCGCCCTTGCGTCGGCGGGGGTCGGTCCCGCGCGCGGTCGCCACGGCGGTCAGTGTCTCGGTTGCCATCTTCCCTCCCTTCCTCTTCTCCGGCCGACGTGCGGCGGGGGCCCCGGTGGTCGCCGGAGCCCCCGCCAGCACCTCAGCTGCCGCCGAGCGCCGCCTTGGCGTTCTTGTCGAAGTTCTGCAGCACGGTCTTCGGGTCGCCGTTGGCCAGCCCCTGCAGACCGGTGTCGAGGTCCTTGAGGACGCTGTCCATCTTCGGTGCGTTGACCGGGCCCTGGGCGTACGCGACACCGTCGATGAACACCTTGTCCGCCGGGAAGGCGGCGGTGTACTGGTCGCGCGCCGACTGGCGGGACGGCATGACACCGAACGCCTTCGCGAAGGTCATCTGCTGCTCGCCGCTGGTCATCGCCTCGACGAACTCGATCGCCTGGTCCTTGTACTTGCTCTTCGCGGCAATGCCCCAGCACTGGGTGAAGGAGAGCGTGCCCTGCCCCTTGGCACCGGCCGGCAGCGCCACCACCTTGTACTTCACGTTCGGGAAGTCGTTCTGGAGGGCGCCCTTGATCCAGTTGCCCTCGATGGTCATCACGGCCTTGCCCTTGCCGAACGCCTCACCGGACCAGCCCGCGTCGAGCTGCTTCGGGTACTTGGCCAGGCCGGTGCTCAGCATGGTCTTGACGTACTGGAGGGCGGCGAGGTTCTCCGGGGTGTCGGCCGTCGGCTGCTTGCCGTCCTTGCTCACCAGCCAGCCGCCGTTCTGCACCAGGAAGGCGCCGATCCGGTCCCGGGTGTCGCCGAGGGCCAGCGGGACGTGTCCCTTGGCCTTGATCTTCTGGGCGACGGCGGTGAACTGCTCCCAGGTCGTCGGCACGTCGGCGTCGGTCAGCCCGGCCTTGGTCCACAGGTCCGTGTTGATCTGGAGGGCCAGCGTGGAGAAGTCCTTGGGCGCGCAGTAGAGCTTGCCGTCGTAGGTGAACGTGGTGCGCAGGCTCTCGTAGAAGTCACTCGAGTTGCTGACCTTGTCGCCGTACGGCTCCAGGGCGCCGACGCTCGCGTAGTTGGCGAACTGGGCCGCGTCCACGTAGAAGACGTCCGGCGGGGTGCCGCCGGCGAGGGCCTGACCGAGTTGCTGGGTGAGGTCCTGTGCCGGGGTGACCGTCGCGGTGTTGCCGGAGCTGGTGGCCCACTTCGCGGCGGCGTCCTGCACGGCCTTGGTCTCGGCCTCGCCGGACGAGCCGATCATGATCTGCAGGCTGGCCGGGCCGCTGGACTGGGTGGTGTCGCCGGACGAGTCGTCGAAACCGCTGCCGCAGGCGGCGGAGCCGAGGAGGGCGACGGCGGCGAGGCCGGCCACCGCTGCCCGGGTGATTGTTCGAGTTGCCATGGTTTCTCCTGGTGGGGGGTGGGACTACGCGGTGTGCCGCAGTGCCAACGAGGGCTGGAGCAGCACGGGGGTGGGGGTCTCGTGGTCGCCGTCGAGGACCCCGGTGAGCAGGTCCACGCAGCGGGCGGCGGCCTCGCCGAGCGGTTGGCTGACGCTGGTCAACCCGACCGCGGCGGCCACCGGGGTGTCGTCGAAGCCGATGACCGACACCGGCGGGTCGACGCCGCGGATCGCCTGGAGGGCGCCGAGGGCGAGTGAGTCGCTGGCGCAGACCACCGCGCTCGGCGCAACGGCGACGAGCAGGTCACGCATCAGACGTTCGCCCTCGGCGATGCCGTCCTCGGTCTCCCGGTGCAGCCCGGCGGGGTCGACGCCGGCCGCGCGCAGCGTGTCACGCCAGCCGGCACGCCTGTCGTCGCCGACGCCGGAGCCGACCGGCCAGCCGATGAATGCGATCCGCCGGTGGCCGGCGTCCAGCAGGCGTCGGGTGGCCTGGGCGGTGCCGGCGGCGCCGTCGACGTCCACCCAGGGGTGCGCGTCGAGCGCGTCCCACGGGCGTCCGAAGGTCACGAACGGCACGTCCCGGTCGGCGAGCCATGCGGTACGCGGGTCGCCGTACTTGGTGCCCACCAGCACGAACGCGTCCAACTCGTAGGTGCCGAGCAGGTCGCCGTAGGTGGCTATCTCCCGGTCGTCGTCGGTGGCGGTGTAGAGCAGCACCCGGTAGCCGGCGGCGTCGGCGGTCTCGGTGAGGCCGTGCAGGAAGCGGTCGAGTACGGAGCCGTTGATGCCGTCGCGGGTCGGGTCGATCCGGGCGGCGATGAGGCGGGACCGGCCGGTGCGCATCTGTCGGGCGGCCTGGTTGGCCCGGTAGCCGAGCGCGTTGATTGCGTCCTCGACCCGCTGACGGGTCTCCTGCCGCACGATGTGCGGGCTGTTGAGCACGTTGGACACCGTCTGCCGGCTGACTCGGGCGTGCCGGGCCACCGTCGCGATGGTCACCTTTTCGGCCACTTAATCCCTCTCGCCATCTTGAACGATCCAATTTGGATAAGGCAGTATTGGATCGTTCAAGTTTCTGGAATGTTTCGCACTTTGCACCGCCAGGGGCGCGTTGTCAAGATGTCCGCCCCGCACCCCGAGGATCTGGAGCCACACCGTGATCGAACGCCAGCTGCAACCCCTCCTGCACGAGTTGGTCGGGGTGGTCTTCGCCCCGACCAGCGCACTGGGGGACGCGACCGGGCAGATCCGCCCGACCGGCGTCCAGGGCGTCTTCCACGCCGATGCCCGGGTGCTCTCCCGCGCCGAACTGCGGGTCGACGAGCGGGAGCTCGAAGGGCTCACCCGCGGCGACGACGGCCCGCACGGCGCGCACTTCGTGAGCCTGGCCCGCTGGCTCGGCGACCCCACGCCCGACCCCACCGTCCGGGTCGACCGAATCCGCCGGGCCGCCCGCAACGGCCTCACCGAGGAGCTGCGGATCGTCTCCACCGCCACGGTCGGCGTACGGGCCACCGTCACCGTCGACCTCGGCTGCGACCTGGCACCCATCGAGGTGGTCAAGTCCGGCGGCGCCGCCGACGCGCTGGAGGCCAAAACCGGCCAGCCGGGCACGCTCACCTGGTCGGCCACCGGGATCACCGTCACCGTCACCGCGCCGGACGCCGACGTGCTCGCCGACGGCGAGTGGGCCACCGCGCCACGGCTGGTCTGGCCGGTCGACCTGCCCCCCGGCAGCGAGACCGTGCTGCGCTGGCGGGTGACAGTCGACGACCCCCGCGCCGTCGTCGTCGGACCGGCCGGCGAGCCCGAATGGTCCCGACCCGAGGTGACCGCCGACGACCGACGGCTGGTCCGACTCCTCGACCGCAGCCTGGACGACCTGCGTGGCCTCCGACTGGCCGAGACCGGCACACCCGGCGACGTGTTCCTCGGCGCCGGGGTGCCCTGGTTCCTCACCCTGTTCGGCCGGGACAGCCTCTGGGCCGCCCGGATGATGCTGCCGCTCGGCACCGACCTGGCCGCCGGTACCCTGCGCGTGCTCGCGCGTCGACAGGGCACCCGCACCGACCCGGCGACCGGCGAGGCCCCCGGCAAGATCCTGCACGAGCTGCGCCGCCACGCGTTCGCACTGCCCGACAACGGCCTGCGCCTTCCGCCGGCGTACTACGGCACCGTCGACGCCACAATGCTCTGGGTCAACCTGCTGCACGACGCGTGGCGGTGGGGAATGCCCGCCGAGCAGATCGAACCCCTGCTGCCGCACCTGGAGGCGGCGCTGCGCTGGCTCGGCGAGCACGCCGACCCGGACGGTGACGGCCTGGTCGAGTACGTCGACACCACCGGGCACGGGCTGTCCAACCAGGGGTGGAAGGACTCCGGCGACGCCGTCCGATTCCATGACGGCACGCTGGCCACCGCGCCGATCGTGCTGGCCGAGGTGCAGGGGTACGCGCACGAGGCGGCCGTGAACGGCGCCGCCCTGCTGGACGCCTTCGGCCGACCGGACGCCGACCGCTGGCGCGAGCACGCCGCCGCGCTGGTCGGCCGGTTCCGCAAGAGCTTCTGGGTCGACGGCCGCCACGGCCCGCAACCAGCGCTCGCCCTCGACCGCGACAAGCGCCCCGTTGACTCGCTGACCAGCAACATCGGCCATCTGCTCGGCACCGGCCTGCTCGACCGGGACGAGGAGGCCCAGGTCGCCCACCTGCTCACCACCGACACGATGGCCGCCGGTTTCGGGCTCCGCACCATGTCCAGCGACGACGCCGGCTTCAGCCCCCTGTCGTACCACTGTGGCTCGATCTGGACCCACGACACCGCGATCGTGCTCGGTGGGCTGGCCCGCGCCGGGCACCGCGAGGCCGCGCTCGGCCTGGCCGAAGGGCTGCTCAGCGCGGCCGAGGCGTTCGACTACCGGATGCCGGAGCTGTACGGCGGTGACGACCGGGCAGTGGTGAGCCGCCCGGTGCCGTACCCGGCCTCGTGCCGACCGCAGGCGTGGGCCGCGACAGGGGCGGTGCTGCTGCTCCAGGCAGCCACCGGGCTCTACCCGGACGTACCGGGCGGCACGGTCCGGCTGGCACCCCTGGCCGGAGCGGAACTCGGTGCCGTGGCGGTCAGCGGCCTCCGCGTGGCCAACACGCCGGTGCACGTCGCGGTCAACAACTCCGGCGATGCCACGGTCACCGGCCTCCCCACCGCACTGACCCCAACCCTCCCCACCCAACGCCAACCGGCAACCCAAACCCTCCCCCACTAACCCCCACGGGTGACCTGGGTGCCCCCGCCCCGGCGATCTTGCAGTTTCGGTTGGCGAACGGGCGGATTGCCACGGTACGTCTCGACAGAGAGTGCAAGATCCCGCGGAAGGAGGGGCGGGGGTTAGCGGGTTTGTTCGGCGATCACCTCGTCGTCGTCGAGGGCGCCGGTGGGGACGAAGCCCAGGGAGGCGTAGAGAGTCGCTGCCGGGGTGTTGTCGGGGTGGTACGAAAGGCGGACCGCCGGGTTGCCGTCCCGGGCCGCCAGCCAGGGCGCCAGCGTCTGCACGGTGGCCCGGCCGATCCCCTGGCCCTGCTCGGCGGCGTCGATGAGCATCCCGCCGATCCAGTGCGAGCCGTCGTCGTCCACGCCCCACATCACGTGGCCGACGACGGCCTCGTCGGCGTACACGGCGAGCGAGTTCCACACCTCGGAGCGCATGCTGAGCAGCAGGTAACGCGCGCCCAGCGCGGCCACGAACCGGCGCTGGTCGTCGCGCGGGGCGACGTCGGCCACCGCCCGCCAGTTGTCGTCGTCGACCGGCCGCAGCGTGACCCGCCGCCCGGCCCGGTCCAGGTGTCCCGCATTGATCATTTGGCGGATGCTACCCGCCGCACACGCCGAGATCTTGGACAGTTTCCGTCAGCGCTGAACGGAAACTGTCCAAGATCTGTGGTGCCGCGACGCGGGTCAGTCGAGCAGGGCGTCCAGGCCGACGGTGAGGCCGGGGCGGTTGCGTACCGCGCGGACGGCCAGCAGCACACCCGGCATGAACGACACCCGGTCGTACGAGTCGTGCCGGATGGTCAGCGTCTCGCCGGTGCCGCCGAACAGCACCTCCTGGTGGGCGACCAGGCCGGTGGCGCGCACCGCGTGGACGCGTACCCCGTCGATCTCCGCGCCGCGCGCACCCGGCACCTCGTCCTTGGTGGCGTCCGGCACCGGGCCGAGGCCGGCCTCGGCGCGGGCCTGGGCGATCTGCCGGGCGGTGTGGGTGGCGGTGCCGCTCGGGGCGTCCAGCTTGCGCGGGTGGTGCTGCTCGATGATCTCGACGGACTCGAAGTGTCGGGCGGCGCGCGCGGCGAACTGCATCATCAGCACCGCGCCGATGCCGAAGTTCGGGGCGATGACCACGCCCACCTCGGGCTTGTCGGCCAACCAGCCGCGCACCTGCTCCAGCCGCTGCTCGGTGAAGCCGGTCGTGCCGACCACCGCGCTGATGCCCTGCTCGATGCACCACTGGAGGTTGTCCATGACGACGTCCGGCGTGGTGAAGTCGACGACCACCTCGGCGGTGGCGACGGCGGCACGGCTGTCGCCCTGGTCGATCGACGCCGTCAGGGTGAGGTCGTCGGCGGCGTCGACGGCCTTGCAGACCTCGATGCCCATCCGGCCGCGCGCGCCAAACACACCGACCCGCAGCTGCTGGGCCGGGGTCTTCTCCTGCTCGTCAGTCACGGGGCACAACCTATCCCAATCGGGACGCGCCGCTGCGGCGGGACCGGCAGCGACAGCCCTCAGACCGTGAAGTCGCCAGCGCCGAACGGACCCACCACGGCCAGCGACATCGGTCGGCTGAGCAGCTCGGCGGCGAGGACGTTCACGTCCTCCACGGTGACCTCGTCGACCCGGCGGAGCAGCTCGTCGACGGGCATCAGGTCGCCGTAGAGCAGCTCGCCCTTGGCCAGCCGGCTCATCCGGGAACCGGTGTCCTCCAGGCCGAGCACGAAGGAGCCCTTGCTCATCCCCTTGCCCCGGGCCACCTCGGCCTCGGTCAACCCGTCGGCGGCCACCCGGGCCAGCTCGGCGCGGGTCAGGGCCAGCACCTCGTCCACCTTGCCCGGCGCACAGCCGGCGTAGACGGCGAACAGGCCGCTGTCGGCGTACTGGCTGGCGTAGGAGTAGACCGAGTACGCGAGGCCGCGCTGCTCGCGGATCTCCTGGAAGAGGCGGCTGGACATGCCGCCGCCGAGCACGTTGTTGAGCACCCCGAGGGCGAACCGCCGATCGTCGAGCCGGTCGATGCCGGGGCAGCCGATGATGACGTGCGCCTGCTCGGTCTCCTTCGGCTCCACCAGTGTGGTCGCCGGCTTGGTGCGTACCGCAGGGGTCGCCGCGCGGTGCGGCGCGGGGCTGGCCGGGTCGCTGTCCAGTGGGGTGTCACGCACTGCCTGACGGACCATCTTGACCACCGCGGCGTGGTCGAGGTTGCCGGCGGCGGCGATGACGATCTGCGGCGCGGTGTAGCGACCCCGGTAGAAGCTCTGGATCTGCCGACGGGTCATCGGGGTGACGGTCTCCGCGGTGCCGGAGATCAGCCGACCCAGCGGGTGATCGCCGTAGACGGCCTGGACGAAGAGGTCGTGCACCTCGTCACCCGGCTCGTCGTCGTGCATGGCGATCTCCTCCAGGATCACGCCACGTTCGGTCTCGACGTCGGCCGGCTCCAACAGCGAGTCGGCGACCAGGTCGCACATCACGTCGATCGCCAGCGGCAGGTCCTCGTCCAGCACGCGGGCGTAGTAGCAGGTGTATTCCTTCGTGGTGAAGGCGTTTGTCTCACCACCCACCGCCTCGATCTGCGAGGAGATCTCCAGTGCGGTGCGCTTGTGGGTGCCCTTGAAGAGCAGGTGCTCGAGGAAGTGCGCGGCACCGGCCTGCGGGCCGGTCTCGTCGCGCGAGCCGACCGCCACCCAGATGCCGAACGAGACGCTGCGCATCGCCGGGATCGCCTCGGTGAGGACGCGCAGGCCGCTGGGCAGCACGGTACGTCGTACCGTGCCGCCCAGCGGGTCGTCGCTGATCGTCCGGGTCACCGCGCGGGCGGTGCCGCCGGAGCGGCCCGCCCCGGTGTCCCGAGACGGGGCCACCCCCCGTCGATCCGGTGGAAACGGCGCGCTGATGGCCCGACTCACGTGGTGCTCCCGGTTCGACGAGGGGTGGGTGATGCGTGGTACGACGATCAGCTGTGCCGGGTCCGGCGGCGCGGACGCTCGCCGCCCTCGCCACCCTCGCCGCCGCCGTTGCCGCCCTCGCCGCCGCGCTCCGGGCCACGCCCGCCACGGTCGCCGCCGCGCTCACGGTCGCCACGGTCACGCGGAGCCCGGTCGCCACGGTCCCGACCAGCCGGCCGGTCGCCAGCGGCGGCGTCACCGGCGGCCGGAGCCTCGGTGCCCTCCGGGCGGACCTTGTCGAGGTAGATCTTGCCGCGGGCGTCGATGTCCGCGATCTCGACCTCGACCCGGTCACCGACGTTGAGGAAGTCCTCAACGCGCTCGACCCGCTTGCCGTCGCCCACCTTGGAGATGTGCAGCAGGCCGTCACGGCCCGGCAGGAGCGAGATGAACGCGCCGAACGCGGCGGTCTTGACCACCGTGCCGAGGAACCGCTCGCCCTGCTTCGGCAGCGTCGGGTTGGCGATGCCGTTGATCCGGTCGACGGCCGCCTGGGCCGACGGGCCGTTGGTGGCGCCGACGTAGATCGTGCCGTCGTCCTCGATGGAGATCTCGGCGCCGGTCTCGTCCTGGATCGCGTTGATGGTCTGCCCCTTCGGGCCGATCACCATGCCGATCTTGTCGACCGGGATCTTGACGGTGGTGACCCGCGGCGCGTAGTCGGACATCTCGGCCGGAGCCTCGATCGCCGCCTTCATGACACCGAGGATGACCTGCCGGGCCTCGTTCGCCTGCTGCAACGCGGCGGCGAGCACGTCCGACGGGATGCCGTTGAGCTTGGTGTCGAGCTGGAGCGCGGTGACGAACTCCGGCGTGCCGGCGACCTTGAAGTCCATGTCACCGAACGCGTCCTCGGCACCGAGGATGTCGGTGAGCGTCACGTACTGGGTCTTGCCGTCCACCTCGTCGGAGATGAGCCCCATCGCGATGCCGGCGACCGGCGCCTTCAGCGGGACACCCGCGGAGAGCAGGCCCAGCGTCGAGGCGCAGACCGAACCCATCGAGGTGGAGCCGTTGGAGCCCAGCGCCTCCGACACCTGCCGGATGGCGTACGGGAACTCCTCGCGCGACGGCAGCACCGGGATCAGCGCACGCTCGGCGAGAGCGCCGTGGCCGATCTCGCGACGCTTCGGCGAGCCGACCCGGCCGGTCTCACCCGTCGAGTACGGCGGGAAGTTGTAGTTGTGCATGTAGCGCTTGCGGTTCTCGGGGGACAGCGTGTCCACCATCTGCTCCATGCGGAGCATGTTCAGCGTGGTGACGCCCAGGATCTGGGTCTCGCCGCGCTCGAACAGCGCCGAACCGTGCACCCGGGGCAGCACGCCGACCTCGGCGGTCAGCGCCCGGATGTCGCGCGGGCCACGCCCGTCCATGCGGACCTGCTCGCGCAGCACGCGGTTGCGCACCTCGGACTTGGTCAACGACCGGAAGGCAGCGCTGAGCTCCTTCTCCCGACCCTCGAACCGGGCACCCAGCTCCTCGGCGACCCGGGCCTTGACCCGGTCCAGGGCCTCCTCGCGGTCGGCCTTGCCGGCGATGGTGATCGCCTCGGCCACGTCGGCGCGGGCCAGCTCGGCGACCGCGTCGTAGACGTCGTCCTGGTAGTCCAGGAAGACCGGGAACTCGGTGACCGGCTTGGCGGCGACCTCGGCCAGCTCGCTCTGCGCGCGGCACAGCTCACGGATCGCCGGCTTGGCGGCCTCCAGGCCGCTGGCGACGACCTCCTCGGTCGGGGCGGTGGCACCGGCCGAGATCAGGGCGACGGCGTTCGGGGTGGCCTCGGCCTCGACCATCATGATCGCGACGTCGCCGTCGTCGAGCGTGCGGCCGGCCACGACCATGTCGAAGGTGGCGCGGGCCAGCTCCTCCAGGGTCGGGAAGGCGACCCACTGGCCGTCGATGTGGGCGACGCGGGTCGCACCGATCGGGCCGGAGAACGGCAGGCCGGACAGCTTGGTCGACATCGAGGCGGCGTTGATCGCCACGACGTCGTACGGGTGCTGCGGGTCGAGCGCGAGGATCGTCTCGACGACCTGGACCTCGTTGCGCAGGCCCTTGACGAACGACGGGCGCAGCGGCCGGTCGATCAGCCGGCAGGTGAGGATCGCGTCCTCGCTGGGCCGACCCTCACGGCGGAAGAACGAGCCGGGGATGCGGCCCGCGGCGTACATCCGCTCCTCGACGTCGACGGTCAGCGGGAAGAAGTCGAACTGCTCCTTCGGGTGCTTACCGGCGGTCGTGGCGGAGAGAACCACCGTCTCGCCCAGCTGGGCGATGACGGAACCGGCGGCCTGGCGAGCCAGCCGACCGGTGGAGAAGGTGATCTCGCGGGTGCCGAAGGACCCGTTGTCGATCACGGCGGTGCGGGATTCGGTGCCGAGTTTGGTCTCGGTCATGTGCTGTCGTGCTCCTTCGCGTCGTGGGCCCACGACATCGGGGAGCTGCTCAGCCGGCCGGTCTTCGATCGAAGCGCCCGGGTGGCCGGCATGATGCCGGGGTTCCCGGGGGCCACTACCGGAGACCGGTACGCTGACCGGCTCCCTCTCGGGTGGTCGCGCGGCCCGTGTTTCCTCAGGTGGGACGCGGTACGGGGGAGCGGCCGTCCGGCCACTCCCCCGTCACGTCACCGGCGCAGACCGAGCCGCTCGATGAGCGACCGGTAGCGGGCAATGTCCTTCTTCTGGACGTAGTTGAGCAACCGACGGCGCCGGCCGACCAGCAGCAGCAGCCCACGGCGGCTGTGGTGGTCGTGCTTGTGCACCTTCAGGTGCTCGGTCAGCTCGGCGATCCGCTTGGTGAGGACCGCGACCTGGACCTCCGGCGAACCGGTGTCGCCCTCGGCGGTCGCGTACTCCGCGCGGATGCTGGCCTTGGCTTCCTGATCGAGCGCCATGTTCTCCCTGTTTCGGTGGGTTGATCAAGTGGGTGTCCGTCGTCCCGGTGGACCGGGAACGGACCGGTACCTCGCACCCGCGGCGTCGAGCAGGCACGCGAGGCCCCACGCCGGTCACCCGACGTCCCGGCAAGACTACCAGCACTCGCCGGTAACACCCGGCGAAGGGCCTCGGTGGCACCCCCTCACCCCACGTCGATCAGGCCAGGACGCGCCGGGTGCGCTCGACGTCCTGATTCATCTGGGCGATCAACGGCTCGATCGAGTCGTACCGGATCTGACCCCGCAGGTGCGCCACGAAGTCCAGGGCCAGCCGCTCGCCGTACAGGTCGCCGGAGAAGTCCAGCGCGTACGCCTCCACCCGCCGCTCCCGGCCGGAGAAGGTCGGGTTGGTGCCCACCGACACCGCCGCCAGCAGCGGCTCACGCTGGCCGCGGCGGATCAGCCGGGCCGCGTACACCCCGTCGGCGGGCACCGCCGCGTATTTGTGGCAGAGCAGGTTGGCGGTGGGGAAGCCCAGCTCCCGGCCGCGCTGGTCGCCGCGGACCACGACGCCCTCCACCCGGTGTGGGCGGCCCAGCGCGGCGGCCGCCGCGCCCACGTCGCCCGCGTCGACGCAGGACCGGATGTACGTGGAGGAGAAGACGGTGCCGTCCTCGGCGACCAACGGGCCGCCCTCGACGCCGAAGCCGAACGTCTGACCCAGCCGTTCCAGCAACGCCACGTCGCCGGCCGCCCGGTGCCCGAAGCGGAAGTTGCTGCCGACCACCACCAACGCCGCGTGCAGGTGCTCGACCAGCACGTCGTGCACGAACTGTTCGGCAGGGACCCGGGAGAACTCCGGGGTGAACGGCACCACGCAGAGCACGTCCACGCCGAGCGCCTCGATCAGCTCGGCCTTACGGGCCGGTTCGGTGAGCACCGCCGGGTGCGAACCGGGGCGGACCACCTCGGCCGGGTGCGGGTCGAAGGTGACCACCACCGACTGCACGCCCAACTCGCGGGCGCGGGCCACGGTGTGCCCGATGGTCGCCTGGTGCCCCTTGTGCACGCCGTCGAAGACGCCGATGGTGACCACCGAGCGTCCCCACCCGCCGGGCGCCGCGTCGTAGCCCCGCCACCGCTGCATGCCGTTCCTCTCTGCTGTCCCGCCGGCCGGCGGGTCGACACCGCCGGCTGCGGGCCGGCGGACCTGCGCCCGGCTGTCAGGCCGGGGCGAGCACGATCTCCGCCCGGGCCCGCCCGTCCCGCTCGCTGACGATAGCGATCAGGCCGCCGGCCGGCCCGAAGACGGCGTACGGCCCGGTGAGGCCGGCCGGGTCCAGTGGTCCGCCGTGGGCGAGCACCCGGGCCTCGTCGGGCGTGGCCTCCCGGCGTGCGAAGAACCGGTCGGCGGCCGCGTCCAGTGGCAGGTTCACCACGTCCGGGGCGCGCTGCTCCAACTCGTCGAGGGTCGCCGCCTCGGCGAGGGTGAAGCCACCCACCGCGGTGCGCCGCAGCGCGGTGAGGTGCCCGCCGACGCCGAGCGCCAGGCCGGCGTCCCGGGCGATGGCCCGGATGTACGTGCCGGAGGAGCAGGTCACGTCCACGTCCACGTCCACCACGTCCGGCTCGGTGCGGCGGATCGCCAGCACCTCCAACCGGGAGATGGTGACCCGCCGCGCCGGCAGCTCGACGCTCTCCCCGTCGCGGACCCGCTTGTACGCCCGCTGCCCGTCGATCTTGATGGCGCTGACCGCGCTCGGCACCTGGTCGACCTCGCCACTGAGCCCGGCCAGCGCCGACCGGATCGCGTCGTCGGTCACCTGCCCGGCCGACACGGTGGCGGTCACGTCGCCCTCGGCGTCGTCGGTGACCGTGGTCTGGCCGAGCCGGATGGTGCCGGTGTAGCTCTTGCCGGCGCCGATCACGTAGGTCAGCAGCCGGGTGGCCCGGCCGACACCGATCACCAGCACGCCAGTCGCCATCGGGTCGAGGGTGCCGCCGTGCCCGACCCGCCGGGTCTTCGCCAGTCGGCGGATGCGTGCCACCACGTCGTGCGACGTCATGCCGCCGGGCTTGTCGACCACGATCAGACCATCGGTGCTCACGTCCGCCAAGCCTGCCAGATGGCACCCACCCCGCAGTGCGTGGGCGGGCCCCGCGTGACCCGAGCCTCCGCGCCGAGGCTGCGCCGCTTTGCCGGGACGAGGCCTTCATTCGGCGGTTTGTCAGGTGCGGGCGGTCGGCCGACCTCCGCGATGCGAAGATCATCCGCCCGCTGACGTCGCCCAGATCAGGACCACCGATGACCTCCGACCGACTTCCCGGCCACGAGCACCGCGCTCGGGTCGACCTGCCGCAGTGGATGCGGCATCCGACGCCGAAACGGCGGACCCCCGCACGCTACGTCGACGACCTGGTAGAGGGCTTGCCGGCGCTACGGGCCGCCCGCCGGGCGGTGTGGCATTGGCGCGGCCGGACACGATGGACGGAGTCGCATCCGAACCTCGTCGCCGTGCTGTCGTTCGTCGTGGCCGCCGTCCTCGGGACCGCTTTGGTGACCGGCACCTACTACCTGCTCGCGCTGGCCACCAGCGGCGAATACTGACGGAGGGACCATGGAGAACACCTCGCCGAAGGAGCCGCTCGACCCGCCACCGCCGCCCGCCGCGGTAGCGCAGGTCAACCCGGTGCAGCTACCGGAGTGGCTACGGTCATCGCAGACCGAGCAGCAGCCCACCGGATGGGACCGGATCCGTTTCTTCTCGGCCCGGCACAACGGGGCGCTACTGCTCAGCCTCGGGCTGGTGCTGGCACTCCTGATGGTCGTCGGCGGGGTGGTGCTGGTCGGACGGGTCGCCGATGGTGTCCGTACGTCCGCCCCGGCGAGCCCCACGCCGAGCCCCACGCCGCCGCTGAGCAGGGTCGGCGAACCACGGGACCTGTTCGCCGGATCGCCGGCGGCCTCCTTCGCGCCAGCAGAGGAGGCCGTGCGGATGCCGGCGGCCAAGAGCACCGGGCCGTTCACCGCGGCCCAGGTGCGGACCGCGCTGGAGTCGGTGCGCAAGGCACTGATCGAAAGTCGGGTCGACGCCTCGATGTTCATGGGTGATCCGGAGCCGTTCCTCGCGCTGCTCGCCCCGGACGAACGCGAACGGAGCCGGGGAGACTTCACGAACGGCAGCTTCCTGCGGTACGCCACGAGGATGGCGTCGCCGTCGGAGTGGGAGTTCGGCGTCCGCGCAGACGGCCGGGTCAGTTACCGGGCCACCAGGGAGAACGGCGTCCGGCTGCTGGAGGTCTCCACGGAGTTCGTGTGGGCGTACCCGTTCGACGTGGACCTGCGGGCGCCCGCCGGCGCGGCCGTGGTGGCGCTGCGCGACCGGGTGGTGTGGCAGGTACCGCACCCGGACGACGTGCCGGCCTCCGCCCGCGGCCTCTGGATCACCTCGGCGGAGGCCGTGACCTGGAACGCGGACTGCGCCCAGCTCCGTGAGGGCTGGGTGCGGGAGCAGTTCTGGATGGCCGACGTGCATCGGGATCAGATACCCGCGGGCGACCCGGGCACGATCTTCGACCTCGACGCGGCCGCGCCGACCACCACGCGCTGCTGACCGGCTGGCCCGGCGACCGGTCAGCGGACCGCGCCGGTCACCGCCCAGCTGCCGTTGCGCAGTCGCAGCAGCAGGGCGACCAGCCGGATCACCACGAACAGGGTGAGCCCGGCCCAGATGCCGCCCAGCCCGAGGTTGAGCGCGTACGCCAGCCAGATGGCCGGCAGGAAGCCGCCGAGCGCCGCCACGATGGTGAGGTTGCGCAGGTAACGCACGTCGCCCGCGCCGATCAGCACGCCGTCGAGGGCGAACACCACCCCGGCCAGCGGCAGCATGACGACGAACCACGGCCAGGCCACCATGGCCTGCTCGCGTACCCCCTGATCGGAGCTGAACCACGACGGCACGACGCCGGCGCCGGCGGCGACGAGCAGCGCGAAGCCCACGCCGCAGACGCCGCCGAGCAGCCCGACCCGGCGGGCGAGCTCTCGCGCCCCCGCGTCGTCGCCGGCGCCGAGCGCGGCACCGACCAGGGACTGCGCGGCGATGGCCAGGGCGTCGAGCACCAGCGCGGTGAAGAACCAGAGTTGCAGGGCGATCTGGTGGGCGCCGACGGCGGCGGCGCCGAAGCGGGCGGCGACGGCGGTCGCGGACAGGAAGCTGGCCTGGAACGCCAGCCCACGGATCAGCAGGTCCCGGCTGAGCACCAGTTGCTGGCGGATCACCCGGGGCCGGGGCCGCAGCGACACCCGCTCACCGATCAGGGCGGCGGCGAAGAGCACCCCGCAGAGCGTCTGCGCGACGACGTTCGCCACCGCCGAGCCGACCAGACCCAGCCCGCCGGGGTAGACCAGCAGCGGGCAGAGCAGCGCGGAGAGCAGGTTGGGGCCGAGCACGAAGTACAGCGGGCGGCGGGTGTCCTGCACACCGCGCAGCCAGCCGTTGCCGGCGGCGGCGAGGAGCAGGCCAGGAGCGCCGAGGGCCGCGATCCGCAGCCACTGCGCGGCGGCGTCGGCCACCTCGCCGCCGCCACCGGCGAGGGTACGGGCGAGCGCGCCGCCGCCGACCTGCATGCCGATCGCGATCAGCAGACCGACACCGAACGCCAACCAGGACGACTGGACGCCCTCGGCGACCGCGGCTGCCCGGTCACCCGCGCCGAAGCGGCGGGCCGCGCGCCCGGTGGTGCCGTAGGCGACCACGGTGCCCACCCAGGCGGTGAGCGTCATGACCGTGCCACCGACGGCGAGCGCGGCGAGCGGCACCCGGCCGAGGTGACCGACCACGGCGGTGTCGACAAGCACGTAGAGCGGCTCGGCGGCGAGCACCACGAGAGCAGGCAGGGCGAGCGCGGCGATCCGCCGCGGCGAGGCGGGTCGGTGGGCGGTGGCGGTGTGGCTCATCGCCGCCGATCCTGGCACGGCTGCGGTAAGGATCGCAATCCCGTCGACTGCTTACCCCGGTCGGCGGGTGGCGTGCGGGCTCGTCGCGACCGCCCGCACGGTGCCTACCGCCGGACGGGTCGGATCACTGACGGGTGTCCATCGACGTCTGCAGCGCGCGGCGGGCCTGCTCGCGGGCGTCGTCGGTGGTGGTCTCGGGCTTGGGCTTGTTCGGCATGGTGGCGCTCCTCTTCCCAGGGCGGAGCCGCCGACACGCGGCGACCCTCACGGGCGGTCGTGCTGAGCGCCCCACGGCGGTCCGGGGTTACCGGAGCAGCCGACTGGGCAGCGTGAGCCCGGGTCGATCCGACCCTGGAGGGAGGCGGCGCGGGGTGTGGCACCACCGCCCATGACCTGCACCGCCAGGCGGCACCGGCCTTCTCCCAAGTTATCGTTCAGGTCCACATACTGCTTACGGTTCCCGCCATCTGGACAGTCGGCAACCCCGCTCAGCGGGCCAGGAAGTGCCAGCCCAGCCACCACCAGAACCCGAACAGACCGATCCGGCCCACCGGCACCGAACCGACCTCATAGCGCATCACGTACGCGCAGACCTCGCCCAGGGTGGGGATCCGGGACCCCTCCCGCCGGGCCATCCACTCGACCACCGCGAAGAGGGCCAGCGCGGTGAGGAAGCCGCCGATCGCGAGCGCTCGCATCATCGCCGCACCAGCCCCCAGAAGGCGGCCAACCAGGCGAACCAGACCGCCGACCGGGTCAGGTGATCCTCCAGGAGAGGGTCGGCCAACCGGGAGAACGTGGGGAAGTCATCGCCGGCAGCCAGCACGAACGTCGCGCCCTCGAAAACCCCGAAGACCACCACCGGCACCGCCCACCAGGCCGCCCCCGCGCCCAGCCGGCGCGGCGCGGGCCGGCGGGGCACCCGGTTGCTCAGACCGAGCCAGATCAGCACCCCACCCGTGCCGAGGGTGAACAGATTCGCCTCGGTGGAGAAGGACGCGAACCGGCCGCCGACGAGCGACAGGCAGACGAGGACGGGAACGGAGACGGCGGGCCGGTCCCAGGCGCGGGGGGCCTCCACGGTGAGGTCGTGCGGCTGCTCCATCCCGCGATTCTTCCCGGTATCACGGAGCGCGGGAAGACCAACACTCCCCGGAGCTGACCCTGATCTTCCGGACCGACCGATCGACGGCCACCGCCAGGCGGCGTCAGCCGATCAGTGCCGCGTCCAGCTGACCACGGATCGACTCGACCACCTGCTCGACGGTGCCCCGACCGGTGAACCCGGCCGCGAACGTGTGCCCACCACCGCCCAGCGCGACCGCGACCCGACTGACGTCCACCGCGCCCTTGCTGCGCATCGACACCGCCCACTCGGTGGGCCTGGTCTGCTTCACCACACAGCTCACGTCCGCCTCGGCGGTGCAGCGCACCGAGTCGATGAGCGCCTCCAGCACGTACGGCCGCTGATCGTGCCGAGCCAGGTCGTCCAGCGTGGCGAAGGTCCAGACCAGCCCCCGGCCCCCGGCGGCGGCCGGCTCCAACTGGGCCCGGCCGAGCACCTCACCGAAGAGGCGGACCGCGCCGAAGGGCCGGGTGTCGAAGACCCGCCGGGAGATGTCACCCGGCGAGATGCCGGTCGCCAGCAACCGGGCGGCCATCTGATGCACCGCCGGAGTGGTCGCCTCGAACCGGAACGAGCCGGTATCCGTGGTCAGCGCCACGTAGAGGCACTCGGCAATGGCCCGATCCACCACCACTCCGAGCCGGGTCAGGAGCTGTTCGGCCACGACCGACGTGGCCGCCGCACCCGGGTCGACCAGGTTGACAGTGCCGAAACCGGGGTTGGAGGCGTGGTGGTCGAGCACCAGCGCCGAACCCGCCGACGACAACCGCCCGGCCAGCTCGCCGAGGCGCGACTCGCTCGCCGCGTCGAAACAGATCACCAGATCGGGCGCCGGGTCGGCGGCGTCCGCCGGGACCAGCAGGCCCAGCCCGGGCAGCCCACGGAACGGCTCCGGCACCTCCGGCGGCCCGGGGAAGGTCGCCTGCACGTCGCGTACGCCGAGCTGTTGCAGGCCCAGACCGAAGCCGAGCATGCTGCCCAACGCGTCGCCGTCCGGGTTGATGTGGCAGATCAGCAGCACCCGGCCGGTCGGTGGGACAGCCCGCACCAACGCCTCGGCCGCGGCCCAGTCCGCCTCGGCGGGGCCAAGCCCGGCCGCCCCGGCGAGCGGGGCGCTGGCGGTGCTGGTCACCGCGTTTCCCCACCCCGCGGGGTCTCCTTGACGTCGGTGGCCTCGTCGGCCTCGTCCGTCTCGTCGTCCTCGTCGTCCACCCGGTACGGCTGGGCTTCGCCCGCGTACTTCGCCTGGGCGGCGAGCCGCTGCACCTCGGCGTCGGCGTTGCGGGCCGCGGCGAGCAGGTCGTCGATGTGCTTGACCTGGTCCTGAACGTCGTCGAGGACGAACGTGAGGGTCGGCGAGTGGCGCAACCCCAGCGCCTTGCCGACAGTGCTGCGCAGCAGCCCCTTGGCGCTCTCCAGCGCCGCCGCGGTGTCCGCCTGGGCCACCGAGTCACCGAGCACCGTGTAGAACACCGTCGCGTCACGCAGGTCAGCGGTAATCCGGGCATCGGTGATGGTGATCATCCCGAGCCGCGGGTCCTTGATCTGGCTCCGCACCACCGACGCGACCAGCTCACGCACCCGTTCCGCGTGCCGGCGTACCTTGGCCGGATCAGACATCTCGCCACCTCCACGGCGTCCTGCTCCCGGTCGACCCGGCGGCCCGGAGGCCGCCGGCCGACCGGCCAACATCTCGAACATTACCTTCGTGGCCGCTCCGGTCGCCCGGCACAGCCGGCACCATGGTCAGTCGTCGTCCACGCCGTAGAGCCGGCGCCGGACCGACAGCAACTCGACCTCGGGGCGACCGGCCACCAGGCGCTCACAGGAATCGAGCACCTCGCGGACGTGCGCCGTCTCGGCGGCCACCACGGCCACCGCCAGTTGCGCTCGACCGTGCAGGTCGAGCGCACCCACCTCGGCGGCCGAAACCTCGAAGCGGCGCAGGGCCGCCACGATCGGCCGTACATATGATCTCTTGGCCTTGAGCGACCTGGAGTCGCCCGGCAGCAGCAGGTCGAAGACCGCGGTTCCGGTGAACATCGCCCCGGACGATACCGCCAACCCGCCCCGCATGATCAAGGGGTTTACGCCGACTGGCGTAAACCCCTTGATCAGCGTGTCACTGCCGGATCAGGCGCGAACCTTCTCCCGCATCTCGAAGGTCTCGATGACGTCGCCGACCTGGACGTTGTTGTAACCACCCAGGGTCAGACCGCACTCGAAGCCCTCGCGGACCTCGGTGGCGTCGTCCTTGAACCGCTTGAGCGAGGTGATCGTGAGGTTGTCCGCCACGACCGTCCCGTCCCGAAGCAGGCGAGCCTTCGCGTTGCGTCGGAGAATGCCCGACCGGACGATGCAACCGGAGATGTTGCCGATCTTGGACGAGCGGAAGACATCGCGGATCTCCGCGCTGCCCAGCTCGGCCTCCTCGTACTCCGGCTTGAGCAGGCCCTTGAGCGCTGCCTCGATCTCCTCGATGGCCTGGTAGATGACGGTGTAGTACCGGATCTCCACGCCCTCGCGGTCGGCCATCTCACGGACCTTGTTCGAGGCCCGCACGTTGAAGCCGATGATCGTGACCGGCTCGGACGAGGCGCTCGCGAGCATGACGTTGCTCTCGGTGATCGCGCCGACGCCCCGGTCGAGGACCTTGAGCTGGACCTCCTCGGGGATGTCGAGGTTGAACAGCGCGTCCTCCAGGGCCTCCACCGAACCGGAGACATCGCCCTTGAGGATGAGGTTGAGCGAGGTCTTCTCGCCCTCCTTGAGCTGCTCCATGAGCGTCTCGAGGGTGGCCCGACCACGGGAGTTGGCGAATGCCGCCGCCCGCCGCCGTGCCTGTCGCTGCTCGGCGATCTGCCGCACCGTGCGGTCGTCCGCCGCGGCGAGGAACGTGTCACCCGCACCGGGCGGCGCGGTCAGACCCAGAACCATGACCGGACGCGCCGGCCCAGCCTCGGAGAGCTGGTTGCCGTTCTCGTCGAGCATGGCCCGGACCCGGCCGTGCGCCCCACCGGCGACGATCGAGTCGCCCGCCCGCAGGGTGCCCTTCTGCACCAGCACCGTCGCCACCGCACCGCGGCCCTTGTCCAGGTGCGCCTCGATGGCCACACCCTGCGCCGGCCCGTCGATCGGAGCGGTCAGCTCCAGCGACGCGTCGGCGGTCAGCAGGACGGCCTCGAGCAACTCCTCGATGCCGATGCCGGGCTTGGCGGCCACGTTGACGAACATGGTCTCGCCGCCGTACTCCTCGGCGACCAGGCCGTACTCGGTCAGCTGCTGGCGGACCTTGTCCGGGTTGGCCTCCGGCTTGTCGACCTTGTTGACCGCGACCACGATCGGCACGTCGGCCGCCTTGGCGTGGTTCAACGCCTCGATGGTCTGCGGCATCACGCCGTCGTCGGCCGCGACGACCAGGATCACGATGTCCGTCACCTGGGCACCACGAGCACGCATGGCGGTGAACGCCTCGTGACCCGGGGTGTCGATGAAGGTCACCGCGCGGTCCACACCATCGTGCGGAACGTGCACCTGGTACGCACCGATGTGCTGGGTGATGCCACCCGCCTCACCAGCGACGACGTTCGCCTTACGGATGGCGTCGAGCAGCTTGGTCTTACCGTGGTCGACGTGACCCATGACGGTCACCACCGGCGCACGGCTGACCAGACGCTCCTCGGCCACCTCCGCGTCGAGGTCGATGTTGAACTGCGCGAGCAGCTCGCGGTCCTCGTCCTCCGGGCTGACGATCTGGATGTCGAAGCCCAGGTGCTCACCCAGCAGCTGCAGGGTGTCGTCAGAACAGGACTGGGTCGCCGTGACCATCTCGCCCAGGTTGAACATCTCCTGGACCAGCGAACCCGGGTTGGCGTTGATCTTGTCGGCGAAGTCCGACAGCGAAGCGCCACGGGAGAGCCGGACGACCTGACCCTGACCCCGGGGAGCACCCGAGCTCATGGTCGGAGCCGACAGGTTGTCGAACTCCTGTCTGCGCTGCTTCTTGGACTTGCGACCGCGGGTCGGCCGGCCACCCGGACGCCCGAAGGCACCCGCGGCACCGCCGCCACGACCACGACCACCGGCACCCGGACGACCGCCGCCGCCGGCCGGAGCACCCGGACGGAAACCGCCACCGGGAGCACCGCCACCGCCACCGGGACCGCCGCGGTAGCCACCGCCACCGCCGGCACCCGCGCCGCCACCGGGGCCGCCGCGGTAACCGCCACCGCCACCGGCGCCACCGCCGGGACCGCCACGGAAGCCGCCGCCACCGCCACCGGGACGACCAGCGCCGCCACCGGGACGACCAGCGCCACCCGGGCCGGGACGACCGGCAGCCGGACGCTGGCTCGGCATGGACGCCGGGCTGGGCCGCGGCGGCATGGAGTTCGGGCTCGGCCGCGGCGGCATGCCCGCCGGGGTGTTGGGCCGAGGACCACCCGCACCGGCGGCCGGGGCCGCTGCTGCTGGCCACCCTGGATGCCGAACGGGTTGTTACCGGCACCGCGTGCCGGCGGACGACCGCCCGGCCGGGCACCTGGACCGGGAGCCGGCGTGCTCGGACGAGCTGCCGGCGAACCGGGACGGGGCGGCATCGCCGCGGGACCCGGCCGAGGGCCGGGGCGGTTGCCGTCTGCCGGAGGCTCCCGGCGAACGGGGTTGTCCCGCTGCTGCTGGCGGGCGGCCTGCGCGGCCTTGACCGCGGCCTCCTGCTCAGCCTTCAGCGCGGCGGCACGCGCCTCCGCGGCCGCCACCTCGATGTCGTGGGCACTCGCCGGCTTGGCGACCGGGGTCGCCGACTGCGGCGCACCGGGCACCGGACCCTTGGGCTTCGGACCGGGTGCCGGCGCGGCCGGCCGCCGAGGCGGCATCGGCCTGGCCGAGACCCGGGGCGCACCCGGGGTCGGGGTTGGCGTCGGGGTCGGGTTTGAAGCCGGCGTCGACGCGGGCGCCGACGGGGCGGCGGCCGGAGCCGGAGCACCGGCGGACGCGACGAATGCGTTGCGCAGCCGCCGGGCGACGGGCGCCTCGACGGTGCTGGACGCGGACTTCACGAACTCGCCCATTTCCTTCAGCTTGGCGAGAACGGTCTTACTCTCGACCCCGAGCTCTTTTGCAAGCTCGTGTACGCGGGCCTTGCCTGCCACTGCACTCCTCACTCCGAGGTCGTGCGGGCAGCACCCGCAGCGACCTCACTCGTGCACTTGAAGCCTGGTCATTTCAGGGACTTCATCGTGTGCTCATGTCGGTCGTCCTACCCTGCTAGCGACCCTCGCCCGGTCGGGCTGACCGGACGTAGTGGTTGGCGCATCGACGTGCTCCGCCAGCACACCGTGGTCGAGGACCTCGGTGCTGCGCAGCGCACGCCCAAAGGCGCGGCGCCGCACCGCCAGCGCGAAGCAGGCCGGATCCGGGTGCATGTTCGCTCCCCGACCCGGCAGCCTGCGGAGCGGATCAGGCCGGAGGCTGTGACCAGCCTCGTCCCTGACCGCGACGATCCGCAGCAATTCGCTGGCCGGCGCACGTTGCCGGCAACCCACACAGGTGCGCTCCGGCTGCGCGCGTCGTACCACTGGAGGAAGTCTACCCCTAGCTACCCGAGATCGCGCCGCCCGGCTCCCGCACGTGATCAGCAACCCCACGCGCGGCCGGCGCGGTCTGCTCCGCGTCGGAGCGAATGTCGATCCGCCAACCGGTCAATCGGGCAGCGAGTCGGGCATTCTGCCCCTCCCGACCGATCGCGAGCGAGAGCTGGAAGTCGGGAACTGTCACCCGGGCGGCCCGACCGGCCAGGTCGACCACCTCGACCCGCAGCGCCTTGGCCGGCGACAAAGCGTTACCGACGAAGGTGGCCGGGTCGTCCGACCAGTCGATGATGTCGATCTTCTCACCGTGCAGCTCGCTCATCACGGCTCGCACCCGCTGACCCATCGGGCCGATGCACGCGCCCTTGGCGTTCACCCCGGGGGTGGTGGAGCGGACGGCGATCTTCGTGCGATGGCCCGCCTCACGGGCGATCGCGCCGATCTCCACGGTGCCGTCGGCGATCTCCGGCACCTCCAGGGCGAACAGCTTCTTGACCAGAGCCGGGTGCGACCGGGACAGGGTGATCTGCGGCCCGCGCATGCCCTTGGCCACGTGCACCACGACACAGCGGACCCGCTCGCCGTGCGCGTACCGCTCACCGGGCACCTGCTCGGACTGCGGCAGCACGCCCTCCAGCTTGCCCAGGTCGACGCTGACGATGCCCTTCTCGGTACGCGTCTCGTGCGCCTGCACCACGCCGGTGACCAGGTCACCCTCGCGGCCCACGTACTCACCGAAGTGCACCTCGTCGGTGGCCTCCCGCAACCGCTGGAGGATCACCTGCTTGGCGGTCATGGCGGCGATCCGGCCGAAGTCGTGCGGGGTGTCGTCCCACTCCCGCACCAGGCTGCCGTCGGAGTCCATCTCCTGCGCGTACACCAGGGCGGCGCCCGACCTGCGGTCGATCTCCACCCGGGCGTGCGGTTCGGCCCCGTCGGTGTGCCGGTAGGCGGTCAGCAACGCGGTCTCGATCGCCGCGAGAATCGTGTCGAACGGGATCTCCCGCTCGCGCTCGAGTGCGCGCAGCGCCGCGAGGTCGATGTTCACCTCTCCTCGTCCTCCACATCATCTTCGTCGTCGATGTCGTCTGAATCGTCGATCTCGTCGGAATCGTCCGCGTCGTCGAACTCGTCGTCCGGCTCACCGAGCTCGGCGAGCCGGGTGAACTCGACCTGCACGCGGCCGGGGCCCAGCTGGGCGTACGCCCACGCGGCGCGGCCGTCGTCGGTCTCCAGGTGCACGCCCTCGTCGTCGGCCGCGACCACCCGGCCGGTCAGCTGACGGTCACCGGCGGGCTGCTCGCCACGCTGGCCGGGCAGCGCAGCCGCGCCCCGGACGGTGACCTTGACCAGTCGGCCCACGTTGCGCCGCCAGTGGCGGGGCAGGATGAGCGGCCGGTCGACGCCGGGCGAGCTGACTTCCAGCTGGTACTCGCCGGCGACGATGTCGCCACCGGTCTCCTCCGCGGCGTCCAGCGCGGCCGAGACCGCGCGGGAGACGTCCGCGACGGCGTCCAGGTCGATCCCGCCGTCGGTGTCCACCATCACCCGCACCACGTGCCGGCGGCCGGCCCGGGAGACCGACAGGTCCTCCAGGTCGTAGCCGGCGTCGTTGACCACCGGCTCGATCACGGCCCGCAGTCGGTCCCGCCGGGCGGCGAGGTCACCGCCGCGGGGGCCCGCAGCACCGCGGGGTCGACCCGTCGGCCTGGTGGCACGGCCACGCTGCGTCATCTCCGCACCCTCTCCCTGGTCGACGGTGACCGGTCGTCCCGCCATGCCGGCACGCCACCGGAGTGGACACGCCGGTGGTTGCGCAGAGCGTAACGCGCCTGCCCGGCGGCGGACCGGGCGGCGCACCGACGCCGGTGACCCCCGGACCGGCGCGCATGGTGTTGACTTGGCCGGTGGGGATCGGCAGAACGACACAGCGCGACCAAGCATCCGGTCATTCCCGGCGAAAGCTCCTGAGTGCCGGGGTGCTGCTGGTGCTCGGCGGCACCGTGACGCCGCTGACCGGCTGTGATCTTTTCGACCGCGATGACCAGCCAGCCCCACCGCCCGACCCGCTGCGGCCGATGGTGGACGAGTCACTGGCGCTGGCCGCCTCGTACCGGGCGAGCGCGACCGCGCACCCCGAGCTCGCCGACCGGCTCAACCCCATCGCCGAGACGCACACCGCCCACGCCACCGAGCTGGCCCGGGTGATCGGCGTGACAGTGCCGTCGGCCGCCTCCGCCGCCCCGACCGCCGCCCCGGCTGCCGATCCGAACGGCGCGCGCGCCGCCCTGCGCGCGCTGGAGAAGACCGCCCAGCAGTCGGCCACCGCCGCCTGCGCCGCGGCGCCCGCCGAGCGGGCGGCGCTGCTCGGGTCGATCGTCGCCGCCCGAGCCACTCACCAGGAGGCACTGAAGTGAGGCAGCCGTCCGCCGGGGAGGCGCTCGCCTCCGCCCTGTCCGCCGAGTACGCGGCCATCTACGCCTACGGACGGATCGGCGTCCGGCTCAGCGGATCGGCACGGGACGCGGCACGCCAGGCGGAGGCGGCCCACCGACGCCGGCGCGACGCCCTGGTGGTGCAGCTCACCACGGCCGGCGGCGTCGTCCCGCCGGACCGCGCCGGGTACGCCCTGCCGTTCCCGGTCACCGACCGGGCGAGCGCCCTGCGGCTCGCCGCCGAGGTCGAGGAGCGCACGGCCGCACACTGGCGGGCCGCCCTGGCGTCCACGACCGGGGCCGACCGGGACCAGGCGCTGGCGGCCCTGGTGGACTACGCCGTACGGGCCACCCGGTGGCGGAAGACCGCCGGGCTGACCCCGCTGACTGTCCCGTTTCCCGGTCGACCGACCTGAACCGTTCCGCTCCGGTTGCGGTACGCATACCAGGTATGCATACTCCGTTGCCATGTCCATCCGTCACGGGTTGCTCGCCCTGCTCGAACGCGGCCAGATGTACGGCTACCAGCTGCGCGCCGCGTTCGAGGAGTCGACCGGCTCGACCTGGCCGCTGAACATCGGGCAGGTCTACACCACGCTGTCCCGGCTGGAACGGGACGGTCTGGTGCGCCCGCTGCCGGAGAGCGAGGCCGGGCAGCGCCCGTACGAGATCACCGACGCCGGCCGGGCGGACCTCGCGCTGTGGTTCGCCACCCCGATCAGCCGTACCGACCGGCCCCGCGACGAGCTGGCGATCAAGCTGGCGCTGGCGCTGACCACCCCCGGGGTCGACGTCCGGTCGGTGGTGCAGGCCCAACGCAGCGCGACGATGCGGGCCCTGCAGGAGCTGACCCGGTTGAAGTACGGCAGCAACCGGCCGGAGGACCTCCCCTGGCGCCTCGTACTGGATTCGATGGTGTTCCAGGCCGAGGCCGAGGTGCGCTGGCTGGACCACTGCGAGACCAGTCTGGTTCGGCACCAGCCCAGCGGCCCGGCGCCTCCCGCTCCCCTACCCGGTGACGCCGACGCCCGGGACGCGGCTCGATGGGCCGGCGAGGAGGCACGACGGTGAGCGGGTCGGACGACGCGGTGCTGGAGCTACGCGCCGTCCACCGCACCCACGGCGTAGGGCCGGCGGCGGTGCACGCGCTGCGCGGCGTCAGCCTCGTCGTCCGGCCCGGCGAGTTGGTCGCCGTGATGGGGCCGTCCGGCTCCGGAAAATCGACACTGCTGGCTCTCGCCGGCGGGTTGGACCGCCCGACCGGCGGCGAGGTCCGGGTCGAGGGGTACCCGTTGGGGGCACTGGACCGCCGCGGGCTGGCCCAACTGCGCCGCCGCCGGATCGGCTACATCTTCCAGCAGCTCAACCTGCTGGGCAGTCTGAGCGCGTTGGAGAACGTGGCGCTCCCGTTGGAACTCGACGGGACCAGCGGACGTCGGGCCCGCGCACTGGCCATGGCCGCGCTCACCGAGGTGGGCCTGCCCGCGTTGGGTGACCGCTTCCCGGACCAGCTCTCCGGCGGCCAGCAGCAACGGGTGGCGATCGCCCGCGCGCTGGTGGGCGAGCGCCGGCTGGTGCTCGCCGACGAGCCCACCGGGGCGTTGGATTCCGAGACCGGTGAGGCGGTGCTGCACCTGCTGCGCCGCCGGATCGACGCGGGGGCCGCCGGAGTGCTGGTCACCCACGAGGCGCGGCACGCCGGCTGGGCCGATCGGGTGGTGTTCCTCCGCGACGGTGTCCTGGTCGACACGACGGCACCGCTGGGCAGTGTCGAGCAGTTGCTGTCCGGCAGCGACCGGTGAGCGTCCGCCGGCCGACGCGGACCCGCGGTCGGGCCGACACCTCGACGCCGCGGCCGGTCGCGCCACCCGCCCCGGTCGGCCGACGACGGTTCGCCGAGCTGACCGGCTCCTGGCGGGCGGCGCTGCGGATCGCCCGACGGGAGTCCCGCAGGTCCCGGCGGCGGACCGCCCTGGTGCTCGCGATGATCGCGATGCCGGTGGCGGCGCTTGCCTTCCTCGCGGCGAGCTACGACATGGCCGAGCTGACCCCGCGAGAACGCGTCGACCGCCGGCTCGGCGTTGCCGACGCGCAGCTGCAGTGGATCGCCAACTCCCCGGTGGGGCAGGACGAGTGGGGTGAGGGCTGGTACACCCGCGACGGCGAGCTCCCCGCGAAGGTCACCGCGGCCCAGCTGACCGCACTGCTCGGGCCGGGCAGCCGGGTGACCGAGGTTCGCCAGCGCGTCCCGCTGACACTGCGCGGCCCGCGCCGCGACGAGGTCGTGAACGGTCGGGTACTGGACCTCACCGACCCGTTGGCCCGCGGTCTGGTGCGGTTCCGGGCCGGTCGGGCGCCGCAGCAGCCCGGTGAGGTGGCGGTCAGTCCGGCGGCGCTGCGTAGCCTCGACCTGCGCCTCGGCCACGCCGTGGCCGCCGCGGACGGGAGCAGGGCGTACACGGTGGTGGGGGTGGTCGAGTTCCCCGACGACCTCGGGCCGGTCGTGGCGCTGCACCCGGGGGCCGCGCCGTCGACAGGCCAGGAGCCGGACAGCGTCTGGCTGGCGGACGTGCCGGGCACCGTCGACGCCGCGCTGGTGTCCCGACTCAACGACCAGGGAGTGGTGGTCACCGCCCGACACCCGGTCGGTTCAGCCATCACAGCGGACCGGACGTGGTTCGGGGCGATCAGGCAGAGCGATGCCAACGACCTGAGCACCGGGTTCCTCATCGCCGGCCTCGGGCTGCTGGAGGTCGTCCTGCTGGTCGGGCCGGCCTTCGCCGTCGGCGTCCGTCGCCGTCGGCGGGATCTGGCGCTGGTCGCGGTGGCGGGCGGGGACGCCGCCCAGCTTCGCCGGGTCGTACTTGCCGACGGTGTGGTGCTGGGTGTGCTGGGGGCCGCCGCCGGCCTGCTGGTCGGCGTCGGCGCGGCGTTCGCCGGTCGCCCGCTGATGGAGCAGTACGTCTTCAGCGCCCGCTTCGGCGGCTACCGCTGCTGGCCCACCGCGCTGGTGCTGCTCGGTGGCGTCGCGGTGCTGGCCGGAGTGCTCGCCGCGTTGGCACCTGCCTGGACCGCCGCCCGGCAGGACGTCAGCGCAGGGCTCGCCGGGCGACGCACCCCGGCGAAGTCCCAGGGCCGGTGGTTGGCGCTCGGGCTGGCGCTGGTGGCCGGCGGGGCGGGGCTGGCGGCGTTCGGGGCCACCCGGACCTCCCCGGCGGTGGTCCTCACCGGGCTGATCCTCGGCGAGTTGGGCCTGGTCTGCTGCACGCCCACGCTGCTCGGCGCGCTGGCCCGCCTGGGCCGGGTGTTGCCGCTGGCACCGCGGATCGCGCTCCGCGATGCCAGCCGCAACCGGGCCGCCGCGGCACCTGCCATCTGCGCCGTGATGGCAGCCGTCGCCAGCAGCGTCGCCCTCGGCGGATACCTGGCCAGCGACGGCGCCCGGGACGCGCGCGCCTACCGGCCGGTGCTGCCGACCGGCCACGTGCTGGTCAGCCCGATCGGATCGGCCGGGCAGCCCACGCTGGCCCAGATCACCGACGCGGCCCGGAATCAGCTCGGGGCCGGAGCGGTCGCCACCGTGCAGACGCCGAGCTGCGGGGCGGGGCGCACCGGCTACTGCGACATCGCACCAGTGCTCCCGCTGACCCGGGCCTGCCCCTGGCAGCCCGGCGTTCAACTCCCCGCGGCGCAGCGCGAGCAGGCCCGCGCCGACCCCCGCTGCCGGATCCGCGAGGCGGACGACCTGGGCGGCTACGTGGAGACCGGAGTCGATGACGGGACCGCACTCCCCCTGCTCACCGGCGCGGATCCGGCGACGACCGCCACTGCCACGGCCGTGTTACGCGCCGGCGGTGTGGTGGTGACCGACCCGCGCTACCTGCACGACGGCCTGGTGACCGTACGGGTCAGCGAGGTGGAGGCCGGCCCGGACCGGCCGACGAGCGCCCGCGACCTGCCGGGGTACGCGCTGCCCCGGGCGACCGGCCAGTCCCGTCTGCTGCTGTCCGCCGCCGCGGCCCGACAACTCGGCCTCAGCTGGTCCCCGACCGGCTGGGTGATCGGCACCACGACCCCGCCCGACGAGGAGCAGCAGGCACGGTTTGCCGCCGTCCTGCGGCCGTTCGGGACGCTCGCGCTGAGCGTGGAGTACGGCGGCGCGCCACGCGACGTCTCACCGCTGTTGCTGCTGCTCGCGGGGGCGGCCGGGCTGATCACGGTGGGTGCGGCCGGGTTCGCCACCGCGCTCGCCGCCGCCGAGGGACGCGCCGAGCTGACCACCCTCGCGGCCGTCGGCGCGGCCCCGGCGGTACGCCGGCTGCTGGCGATCTGCCAGGCCGGGGTCATCGCCGGTCTCGGTTCGGTGCTCGGCATCGTGGCCGGCCTCGGCACCGCCGCGATCGTGCTGGTCTCGGTGAACAGGCAGTACGCGAGCGACTGGCCGGTACCCGATCCGTACCCCTTTCTGGTGCCGTGGCCCGCGCTCGGGGTCCTGGTGCTGGTGCCGGTGGTGGCGATGCTCGGGGCCGGCCTGTTCACCAGGGCTCGGCTGCCGATCGAACGACCGTTGGACTGACTGATCCGCCGGCTGAGCGAAAGGAGCCCGCGCAGGGGTGCCGCCGGGGCCGGGCAGCCGGCAGACTGATCGGCGTGTCAGTGCTCAGAGATGCCGTCCGTCGAGTCGGTCACCATCGCTGGTTCGGCGCCACCGCGCGCCTGCTGGTTCCGGCCGATCGGATGGTCGGTCGACTCACCGGGGGCCGGGTGGTCGCGCTCGGCCTGCTCCCCTCCCTGCTGATCACCACAACGGGCCGCCGCTCCGGCAAGCCCCGCAGCAATCCGCTGCTCTACGTGCCGGACGCCGATGCGTACGTGGTGATCGGCTCCAACTGGGGGCAGACCCACCACCCTGGTTGGGCGATGAACCTGCTCGCCGATCCCGCCGCCGAGGTGGACGTGAAGGGCCGGCGGATCGCGGTGCGGGCCGAGCGGGCGTCCGGCGCCGAACGGGACCGGTTGTGGGAGCTGCTGGTCACCGCGTGGCCGGCGTACCGCACGTACGTGCAGCGGGCCGGCGGCCGGGAGATCCACATCTTCCGGCTGGCCCCGACCGGGCGCGGCGCGCCCGACGGTTCACCGTCGGCTGGCTAGGCTGACGCTCGGTAACCAGAGCGAGGTGGTCCCGTGAGCGCGAGGAGCGAGCAGGCCGGTGTCGACCGGGGCCTCGACGATCGACGGTGGACTGTCGCGGAGCGGGTCGCCGAGGCGATCCGGCGGCGCTTTCCGGCCGATACGCTCGCGATCGCGGTGCACGGTCCGCTGGCGCACGGTGACGACGACGGCGGCGGGGACCGTGAGGCGGGAATGCTGGTGGTCACCTACCGACCGGGGACGGGGCCGCCGCCGGCGACCCGGCGGGTGGACGGGGTGCTCGTCGATCTGACCGTGGCCGCCGCCGAGGACTACCTGGCCCAGGCCCGGGTGCTCTCGCCGCTCTGGCCGCTGACCGCCGACCGGTACGTCACCACGCAGGCGTTGCACGATCCGACGGGCTGGTTGCGGACGCTGCGCGACGAGCATCTGGGCCGGCTGGCTCGGGCCCGGCCGGCGGAGTTCAGCACCGCGGCCCGGCAGGCGTGGTACAGGGGCAGCGCGGCGCACTCCCGGGCTGCCCGGCTCGCCGAGTGGTACGAAACCGATCAGGCTCTGCTGATGCTCGGTGAGGCCCGGCTGGCGGCGGCCACGGTGACCGGTCTGCTGAGTCGCACCTACTTCCGTGACCCGGGGGACGCGGTGCGGCGCACGGGGTTGGCCGGCGCGGACATGACCGAGGTGGGTGTGGTGCTGGCCCGGCAGGCCGAGGAGCTGGCGGCCCGTGGTCGTGCGGTCGACGGCACTGTCGACGAGCTGCTCAGCACCTGAGGCGGGTCACAGCCCGCCCGGTACGCCGATCAGCGAGCCGATCAGGTAGGTGGCGCCGGCCGCCGCGGCACCCAGCAGGAGCTGACGCAGGCCGCTGGTCCACCAGGGACGGTTGGTGAAGCGGGCCACCACGGCACCGGCGGCGAACAGCCCGACCCCGCCGACGGCGAGCGCCAGCCACAGTGCGGTGGCGCCGAGCAGGTACGGCAACAGCGGGACCAGCGCGCCGATCGAGAAGAACAGGAACGACGAGATCGCCGCGGCCCACGGGCTGGGCTGGTCGTCGGGGTCGACGCCCAACTCCTCGCGGACGTGCACCCGCAGCGCCTCCTCCGGGTCGCGCCGCACCGCCTCGGCGACCTGGGTGGCGAGGTCCCGGGGCAGGCCCCGGGCCACCCACGCGTCGGCCAACTCCCGGGCCTCCGCCTCGGGGTGGCGTTCCAGTTCCCGTCGCTCCTTGGCCACCTCGGCGGCGACCTGCTCGTTGGCGGAGCGCACGCTCGTGTACTCGCCGAGCCCCATCGAGATCGCGCCGGCCACGAGGCCGGCGCTGCCGGTGAGCACGATGCTGCGGGGTGACACCCCGCCGCCGCCGACGCCGGCGATCAGGGCGATGTTGGTGACCAGGCCATCCATCGCGCCGAAGACGGCCGGGCGTAGCCAGCCGCCGGAGACGTCCGCGTGGTGCGCCTCGCGCAGCGCCGCTGGGGTGTCGGTCACGGCAGGGTCAGGATCTCGTGGCCGTCGTCGGTCACCACGATGGTGTGCTCGAACTGCGCCGTCCACTTCCGGTCCTTGGTGACCACGGTCCACCCGTCGTCCCACATGTCGTACTGGTAGGTGCCGAGGGTGATCATCGGCTCGATGGTGAACGTCATGCCCGGCTCCATGATCTCCGTGGGGCGCGGGTTGTCGTAGTGCGGCACGTAGAGGCCGCTGTGGAAGGCCTCGCCGATGCCGTGGCCGGTGAAGTCGCGGACCACGCCGTAGCCGAACCGCTTGGCGTACGACTCGATCACGCGGCCCACCACGTTGATCTGGCGACCCGGGGCGACCGCGCGGATGCCGCGCATCATCGCCTCGTGGGTCCGCTCGACCAGCAGCCGGGCCTCTTCGCTGACCTCACCGACACAGAAGGTGGCATCGGTGTCGCCGTGCACCCCACCGATGTACGCGGTCACGTCGACGTTGATGATGTCGCCGTCCTGCAGGACCGTGGAGTCCGGGATGCCGTGGCAGATGACCTCGTTGAGGCTGGTGCAGCTGGACTTCGGGAAGCCCTTGTAGCCGAGCGTCGACGGGTACGCGCCGTGGTCGCAGAGGAACTCGTGCACCACCTTGTCGATCTCGTCGGTCGTCACGCCGGGCTTGCAGTGCTCGCCGGCCAGCTGGGTCGCCTGGGCGGCGAGCCGGCTGGCGATCCGCATCTTCTCGATGGTCTCCGGCGTCTGCACGTGCGAGCCACGCCACTCCTTCGGGCGCGCCTTGCCGACGTACTCCGGTCGGGCGATCTGGGACGGCACCGGTCGCATCGGGGTGAGCGTGCCTGGTGTCAGCGGCGGACGGACGGTCATGCCCCAAGCCTATCGCCGGGACCGCTGGTGACCCGCGCCACGGCCGCCCGGTGGAGGTTGTTGCCCTGCCAGGGCGGCTGTGCCATGGTGTCAGCGTGGATCAAGGGGGAGCGCCGCCCGTCTTCTCCGCCAGCGCCGAGATCGACGGTGACCACCTCCACGTGGTGGTGGCCGGTGAGGTCGACATGGCGACCGCGGACACGATGCTCCAGACGGCGCTGCGTCAGCCCGCCCGGAAGATCACTCTCGACCTGAGCGCTGTCACCTTCTTCGATTCGGCCGCCATCCACGCCCTGGTCCGGCTCGCCCAGCAGTTCTCGGGCTCGCTCACCGTCCGCCCGTCCCAGCAGGTCCGCCGCGTGCTGGAGATCTCCGGTCTCGGCGAGCAGAGCTGGCTCGACCCGGCCTAGGTCCGCGGTCGACCGAGTCCAGCCCTGAGGGCCCCGGCCGCCGCCGGGCGCCCGGTCAGTCCCGCAACTGCCGGCGCAGCGTCACCTCGGTGCCCTCATCGGTACGCCGCACCGACAGGTCGCCCAGCGCTCTGATCAGGGCCAGGCCGCGGCCCCGGAAACCGGAGCCGGTCGACTCCCGCCACTGCCCGCTGTCACGCACCGTGGCCGTCACCGTCCGCCCCTCGATGGCCACCTCCACACTGATCATGGCCTCGGCGGGGTGGATCGGGTGCTCGATGGCGTTGGCGGCGGCCTCGGAGACGGCGACGGTCAGGTCGAACAGGTCGGTCTCGCCGACGGAGTGCGCGACCAGGAAGTCCTCCAGCCGCTTGCGCAGCACGCTCAGTCGGGTCGGGTCCGCCGGCAACCGCAGCGCGAAGCGGTTCAGCTCCACCGCCTCCAGGGCGAGGACCGCCACGTCGTCGCGGCGCGGCCGCCCGGTGACCCGCTCGACCACCGCGTCGATCAGGTCCACCACGTGCTCACTCGGGCTGGCCGCGTCGATGCGGAGCTGGGCCAGTGAGGCGTCGATACCGAACTGACGGTCCTCGATCAGCCCGTCGGTGTAGAGCAGCAGTCGCCCGCCGGCCGTCAACTCACCCTCGACCGACTCGTACGTCGCGTCGGGGAGGGCGCCGACCGGTGGACCGAGTGCCCGGTCGTGCAGGAACGCCACGTCGCCTCCGGTGATCAACAATGGGGACGGATGACCAGCGCTCGCGTACCGCAGCCGACCGGTACGGGGGTTGAACAGCAGGCAGACCACTGTCGCGAAGGACCGGCCCTCGGTGGAGCCGACCAACCGGTTGAGCCGGGTCAGCGACTCACCCGGATCGAAGCCCTCCAGGACGTACGCCCGCAGCGCGTTGCGCAGTTGCCCCATCGCCGCGGCGGCCCGGACGCCCTTGCCGACCACGTCGCCGATGACCAGCACCAGTTCGTCGCCGTTCAGCGCGATCGCGTCGTACCAGTCGCCACCGACCTCGACGTCGGCGCTGCCGGGCAGGTAACGACTGGCCAGCACCGCGCCGGGCAGTTGGGGCAGCGACCGGGGCAGCAGGCTGTGCTGCAGGGTGGTGGCGATGCGGTGTTCGGTTTCGTAGAGCTGGGCGTTCTCCAGCCGTACCCCGACGAGCCGGGCCAGCTGGGTCAGCGCCGCGTCGTCGGCCTGCGCCTCGTCGCCGGCCGCCCGCCAGACCCGCAGCTCACCGAGCTGCTTGCCGGCGGTGCCGGTCAGCTCCGCCACGAAGGACGGGTCGGTGGCGGTGGTGCCGCCGGCGTCCGCCTCGAAGCGCGCCTCGGCCGCGGTGACCACCACCCGAGCCGCCTCGGCGAGGTTCAACGCGTGCCGGGCGGCGACCTGGAGCACGTCGGCGGTGGATCGGGCGGTGTTCACCGCCACCGCCGCGTCGGCGAGCGCCCGGAGCCGGCGGATGATCTGCCCGCGCAGTTGGCCCAGCTCCACGTTGGCCCGCACCCGGGCGACCAGTTCCTGTGCGGAGAAGGGCTTGGTGAGGTAGTCGTCGGCGCCGACGGCGAGGCCGGCGACGGCCTCCGCGGAGCCGGCGCGGGCGGAGAGCAGCACGATCGGCACATGCCGGGTACGCGGGTCCGCGCGCAGCGCGCCCACCAGCCCGAACCCGTCCAGCCGGGGCATCATCACGTCGGTGAGCACCAGGTCGAACCCGCCCTCGCGGGCCAGCGGCAGGGCGTCGAGCCCGTCGTTAGCGGTGACCACGTCCCAGGTCGGGGAGAGCAGCCGACTGACGTGCTCCTGCAGGTCGGCGTTGTCGTCGACGACCAGGATCCGGCCGGCCGGGGTGCCCTTCGCCGGCTGACGGTCGGCCTCGGAGGTCGGCGCGACACCGGCCCACAGCGCGGTCTCCGCCATGAAGAGCCGGGCCTGCTCGGGCTCCCCCAGGGGCAGCGGGTCGAACGCCGCCACCCGCTCCGTCGGCAGGTGCGCCGAGCCGAACGGAACGGTCACCGTGAAGGTGCTGCCCTCGTCGACCTGGCTGGTCAACCCGACCTCGCCGCCGTGCATCTCGACCAGCTCACGGACCAGCGCGAGGCCGATGCCGGTGCCTTCGTGGGTGCGTGCCCGCACCCCGGCCACCCGGTGGAACCGTTCGAAGACGTGCGGCAGCTCGTCCGGCACGATGCCGATGCCGGTGTCCGTCACCTCCAGCCGGGCCGCGCCCTCCAGTGCCCGGACCCGCACCCGGATCTCACCGTCGAAGGTGAACTTGATCGCGTTCGACACCAGGTTGAGGACGACCTTCTCCCACATGTCCCGGTCGACGAAGACCGGCGTCGGCAGCGGCGGACAGTCCACCACCAGCCGCAACCCGGCCCGTTCGGTGGCCGAGCGGAAGGTGCTGGCCAGCCGGGCGGTGTATCCGGCGAGATCGGTGGGCTGGTAGCGGGCGGCGAGCCGACCAGACTCCAGTCGGGAGAAGTCCAGCACGGTGTTGACCAGCTTGAGCAGGCGCAACGCGTTGCGGTGCATCATGGTGAGCCGGTCGGTTTCGGTGGCCGGCAGCGCCGGGTCGGCAAGCATGTCCTCCAGCGGCCCGAGCACCAGGGTCAGTGGCGTGCGGAACTCGTGGCTGACGTTGGCGAAGAAGTTGGTCTTGGCCCGGTCCAGTGCGGCCAGCTCGGCGGCGCGGGCCCGTTCCTGCTCGTACGCCCGCTGCGTGCCGACCGCCCGGGAGATCTGGGCGGCGACCAGGTCGAGGAAGTCGCGGTAGTCGTCGCCGAGCGGCAACTGGCGGGCCACGCCGACGACAAGCGCGCCGACCGTCTGGTTGGTCGCCGTGAGCGGCAGCACGAGGGCCTGGTCGGCGGCGTCGACAGGCAACGCGTCGAGGAGAACGGCCACCTCGACCGTGGCCGGAGTGCCGTCGGCGGTCAACCGGGCCAGCAGCTGCGACGTGCCGTCGGCGGCGGGCGGGGTGGTGGCGGTGCTTCCGACCAGGGTCAGCTGGTCGCTCTCGTCAACCAGATAGATCAGGGCGAACGGCACGTCCGCCCGGTGCCGGCCGAGCACCCCGGCGGCGGTCCGGCCCAGTTCGGCGGCGCTGCCGATGTCGTTCAGCTCGGCGCCCAGCTCGGACAACGCTCGCAGCCGGCGCTCGCCGAGCACCCGCCCGGTGGTCTCGCTGACGATGCAGTAGACGCCACTGACCGAGCCGTCGCCGCCTCGGATCGGGTCGTACGAGACGTTGAAGTAGGTCTGTTCGACAAAACCGTGCCGGTTCAGCAGAAAGGGGTGGTCCTCGCCGCGATAGGAGCGTCCGGTGCTCCGGACGCCGTCCAGCAGTGGGCCGAGCACCGCCCAGGTCTCCGCCCAGTACGAGCGGGCCGGTTGGCCGATGACGTCCGGGTGTTTGTCGCCGATGGTCGGCCGGTAGGCGTCGTTGTAGAAGGCAAACTGCTCGTCGCCCCAGAACATGACGATCGGCGCGCTGGAGGCGAGCATCATCCCGACCGCTGTGGAGAGCGCCGGGGGCCACTGATCGGGCCCGCCCAGCGGGCCGGAGGACCAGTCGAAGGAGGCAAGCCGCTCGCCCATCTCGCCGCCGGCCGCGAACGCGGCCGCCAGCAACGGAGGGGTCTCGCGGCCGGACAGGGCGGGATGCCCGATGTCCGCGCCCCCCTGGGCCGAGCTCATGCAGCCTCCCCGCTCCGGCCGTACCCCTCGACCGTTGATCTTCACCCGCCGTGTTCCGACTTGTACCCCAGCGGACCAGCAACGTAACGCATTACCAGCGATGGACGCTGCTTACGTACGTCCCGGCCGTCGGGCACCGGACAGTGCGGAGGGACGCCGACGTCGCAGGGCGGTGGCGGAAGCGCCCTGACGAGTCAGAAGACCGGCAGCCCGTCGATGCTCGCCGCGTTCTTGGTGGCCCGGTAGACGACCAGATCGTCGGCGCTCCGGCGGGAGTGTGAGGTGAGTAACAGATCGCGTTCGGCCCGGAAGTCCATCAGCGGCACCGCGTATCCACAGGAGTCACTGACCCGCTCCACCTCGACAGTGATGACCGCCCGGACGGCGTGCACGTCCGGCGGCGCGGGAAAGTCGGCGAGCCGATCGGCGAAGGCGTCCTCGGTCACCGCGACACTGCTGCCCCGACCGTGCAACCGAACGATCTTCGGCGGGCCGTCGAAGGCACAGAACATCAACGTGATCCGGCCGTTGTCGCGCAGGTGGGCGATGGTCTCCGCGCCGCTGCCGTGATAGTCGAGGTAGGCCACCCGGTGCGGGCCGAGGATCACGAACGTGCCCCGCATGCCCTTGGGCGACACATTGACGTGCCCCTCGACACCGGACGGGGCGGTCGCCACGAAGAAGAGCGGCTGGGCCACGATGAAGTCACGCAGTCGACTGTCGATCTCCGGATAAACCTTGCCCATGCGTCGATCCTCCCACCGGCGCCGTCGACGGGCGGAGGCGATCTCAGTCACACCCGCTGGCCGGCGGCGGCCCGCACCAGCGCCGTGATCGGCCGGGGGTCCGACTCGTTCTCCGGATGCCACTGCACCCCGAGCACGAACGGCAGGGCCGGGTCCTCCACCGCCTCGACCACGCCGTCCTCCGCCCAACCCGTCACCGTGAGCCGGCCCGGATCGGCGACCGCCTGGTGGTGGTACGAGTTGACCTGGTCGACCCCCGCCAACACCGAGGCAGCCAGGCTCCCCGGCGCGAACCGCACCGCATGAGCCCCGTACACGGCGGGGGCCGGACGGTGCGCCTCGTGACCCACCACGTCGGGCAGGTGCTGGTGCAGAGCGCCGCCGTACGCGACCGCGAGCAACTGCATCCCCCGACACACACCCAGCACCGGCACCCCGGCGGCGAGCGCGGCGGCCAACAGGGTCAGCTCACCGGCGTCCCGGTCCGGCCGGTCCTCGGTACGCGGGTCGCGCGGCTGGCCGTACCGCCCCGGGCCGACGTCCGCGCCACCGGCCAACAGCAACCCGTCGAGGACCGCCACCACGTCCGCGTCCACGTCGTCAGGCGGCAGGACCACCGCCCGGCCACCCGCGGCCGTCACCGCCCTCGTGTACGCCTCCGGCACCAGCACCGCCCGCACGCCCCGCCACGCGGCCCAGTCGGCGGGTTCGACGTACGCGCTGACCCCGATCAGCGGCCTCCTGCGCAGGGATGGCACGGTTCGCGACTGCGGGGCTCGCAACCCCGGCTCACTCCTCGCGCTCACAGGGGAGTGACGTAGGCGCCCGTGATACCGCCGTCGACAACGAACTGCGCGGCGGTCATGAACGAGGCGTCGTCGCTGGCCAGGAACGCCACCGCGGCGGCGATCTCCTCCGGTTGCCCGAACCGGCCCATCGGCACGTGCACCAGCCGACGGGCGGCCCGCTCCGGGTCGGCCGCGAACAGCTCCAGCAGCAACGGGGTGGCCACCGGGCCGGGACAGAGCGCGTTGACCCGGATGCCCTCACGGGCAAACTGCACACCCAGCTCCCGGGTCATCGCGAGCACCCCGCCCTTGCTCGCGGTGTACGCGATCTGCGACGTCGCCGCACCCATCAACGCCACGAACGAGGCCGTGTTGATGATCGACCCCTTGCCCTGCCGACGCATGTGCGGAATGGCGTACTTGCAGCACAGGTAGACGCTCGTGGTGTTGACCCGCAACACCCGCTCCCACGCGTCCAGGCCGGTGTCCAGGATGGAGTCGTCGTCCGGCGGTGAGATGCCGGCGTTGTTGAACGCGATGTCCACCCGACCGTGCCGGTCGGCCACCCCGTCGAACAGGTCACGTACCGCCGACTCGTCGGCCACGTCGGTGGCCACGAACTCGCCGCCGCACTCCTCGGCGGCCTTCGTACCTGCCGCCACGTCGATGTCCACGCAGACCACCCGGGCCCCCTCGGCGGCGAACCGCCGCACGGTGGCCAACCCGATGCCGCTGCCCGCTCCGGTGACCACGGCCACCCGGTCCTGCAACCGACCCTGCACTGGCGTCACTCCTCTGTCGCGATGAACACGTTCTTGACGTCCGTGAAGGAGTGCAGCGCGTCCGGGCCCAGCTCACGGCCGAGCCCGGAACGCTTCATCCCGCCGAACGGGGTCCAGTAGCGCACCGAGGAGTGCGAGTTGACGCTGAGATTGCCCGAGTCGACGGCGCGGGCCAGGCGCAGGGCCCGGCCCACGTCCCGCGTCCAGATCGAGCCGGAGAGGCCGTACTCGGTGTCGTTGGCGAGGCGGACCGCGTCCGCCTCGTCGTCGAACGGCAGCACCGAGACCACCGGGCCGAAGATCTCCTCCCGCCAGTGCCGGTCGGCCGGCGAGTCGGCAAGCAGCACCGTGGGCGCGTGCCAGAACCCGGGGCCGTCGGGGCAGGAGCCGGTGAAGGCGATCTTCGCCCCGGCGAGGTAACCGGCGACCCGGTCCCGTTGGGCGGCGGAGATCAGCGGGCCCATCTCGGCGGTGTCCCGGGACGGATCCTCGACGCGTACCGCGCGTACCGCCGGTTCGAGCAGTTCGAGGAACCTGTCGTACACCGAACGCTGGACCAGGATGCGCGACCGTGCGCAGCAGTCCTGCCCTGCGTTGTCGAAGACCGCGCCCGGCGCGGTCGCGGTGGCGCGTTCCAGGTCGGCGTCGGCGAACACGATGTTCGCGCTCTTGCCACCAAGCTCCAGGGTGAGTCGCTTCACCTGGGCGGCGCAGCCGGCCATGATCCGGGTGCCGACCTCGGTGGAGCCGGTGAAGCAGATCTTGCGGACCGCCGGGTGGCTGACGAACCGCTCCCCCACCACCGAGCCCTCGCCCGGGATGACGGTGAGGACGCCGTCGGGCAGGCCCGCCTCGCGGGCCAGCTCGGCCAGGCGCAGCGCGGTGAGCGGGGTCAACTCGGCGGGCTTGAGCACCACCGTGTTGCCGGCGGCGAGCGCCGGGACGAACCCCCAGGCGGCGATCGGCATCGGGAAGTTCCAGGGCACGATCACGCCGACCACACCGAGTGGCTCGTGGAAGGTGACGTCCAGCCCGCCGGGCACCGGGATCTGCCGCCCGGTCAGCCGCTCGGGCGCGCCGGCGTAGTAGTCCAGGACGTCGCGGACGTTGCCGGCCTCCCAGCGGGCGTTGCCGATGGTGTGCCCGGAGTTGTGCACCTCCAGCAGGGCCAACTCGTCCAGATGGGCGTCGACAACTGCGGCGAACCGCCGCAACAACCGGGCCCGATCCCCGGCCCCCACCGCACGCCAGGTCGTAAAAGCGGCAGCGGCGGCAGCGATCGCCGCGTCCACGTCGTCCACGGAGGCCGCCGCAACCTCCCGAAACCCCACCCCGCTAGCGGGATCCACAAGAGCCGTCACACCCCACCCCTCCCCCCTGCGCGATCCTGCAGTTACTGCCCCGACAAGAGCCGTGAATCGCCACGAATCACCGACACGAAGTGCAAGATCGCGGGAGGCGGGCGGTTAGAGGCGTTCGAAGCCACGGGTCAGCTCCCAGTCCGTCACCGCTGCGTCGAAGGCGGCCAGTTCGACCCTCGCCTGGTTGGCGTAGTGGGCCACCACCTCGGGGCCGAACGCCTCCCGGGCCACAGTGGAGCCCTCCCAGAGGGCCAGGGCGTCGCGCAGGGTGCCGGGGACGCGCTCGGCCTCCGGGTCGTCGTACGCGTTGCCGGCGCACTCCTCGCCCAGCCCCAACTCACCGTCGATGCCGTGCAGCGCCCCGGCGACCAGCCCGGCGATCGCCAGGTACGGGTTGACGTCGGCGCCGGGCACCCGGTTCTCCACCCGCATGCCCTGCCCGTGCCCGACCACTCGCAGCGCGCAGGTGCGGTTGTCGACGCCCCAGCGCAGCGCTGTCGGGGCGAACGATCCCGGCTGGTAGCGCTTGTAGGAGTTGATGTTCGGGGCGAAGAGCAGGCTGAACTCCCGCATGGTGGCCAGCAGCCCGGCGAGCACCCGCTGCCCGGTCTGCGACAGGTGCGCCGGCCCGTCGCCGAGCATCGCCGACGAGCCGGACGAGTCCCGTAGTGAGAAGTGGATGTGGCAGGAGTTGCCCTCCCGCTCGTTCGGCTTGGCCATGAAGGTGATCGCCATCCCCTCCTGGGCGGCGATCTCCTTGGCGCCGTTCTTGTAGATCACGTGGTGGTCCGCGCAGGCCACCGCCTCGTCGTACCGGAAGGCGATCTCGTGCTGCCCGAGGTTGCACTCGCCCTTGGCGCTCTCCGGTGTGAGCCCGGCGCCTGCCATCTCGGTGCGGATCCGGCGCAGCAGCGGCTCCACCCGGGCGGTGCCCAGCAACGAGTAGTCGACGTTGTACTGATTGGCCGGGGTGAGGTCGCGGTAGCCACGCTGCCAGGCATCCTCGTACGAGTCGCGGAACAGCACGAACTCCAACTCGGTGCCGGCGTACGCGGTCAGCCCGTGCTCGGCCAGCCGGTCCAGTTGCCGGCGCAGGATCTGCCGGGGCGAGGCGACCACGTCACCGGAGCCGTCGAGCCAGGTCAGGTCGGCCAGCAGCAGCGCGGAGCCGGGCTGCCAGGGCATCCGGCGCAACGTGGCGAAGTCCGGCACCATCGCGAAGTCGCCGTAGCCGCGTTCCCAACTCGACATCGCGTACCCGTCGACGGTGTTCATGTCGACGTCCACGGCGAGCAGGTAGTTGCAGCCCTCGCTGCCGTTGGCCACCACCTGGTCGAGGAAGAACGGCGCGTGGAACCGCTTGCCCTGCAGCCGGCCCTGCATGTCGACGAGAGCCAGCACCACCGTGTCGATCTCGCCCTCGGCGACGGCGACCCGCAGTTGTTCCAGCGTGAGCGGAGCTTTCCTCATTCGCGGGCCTCCATCACCAAGGTCTACTGGCAAACCGGATCACCGTCAATGCCCCCGGCGGCACATGCCGCAAACCCGGCGGTCAGCCGGCGGGACGGCAGCACCGCCCGTCCCGCCGGTTGTGGATCAGACCGGGCCGTCGGCCGGCGCCGGGTCGGCCGCCACCGCCGGTTCCCCGACGGTACGAACCGGGCCGGTGAACCACTTACGGGCCGAGGCGTACCACCAGACGGCGACGACCAGCAGCACCCCGCCGACGGCGAGCGGCGCGTAGTTCACCGCTGACCAGGTGAACCCGTCGTTGCCGGGCACCCCGGCGGGCACGATCGGCAGCACGAAGTAGACGGCGATGATCGCGATCTCGATCACCGCGATCCAGCCGAGCAGCTTGTACTTGCGGCCGAGCGTCCACGGCCCGGGGACGAACCGGTCGCCCATCCGCAGCCGGAGCGCGATCGGGATGAGGAACGACAGGTACAGCCCGAGCACCGCGACCGAGACGACCGCGTAGAAGGCGATCGGGATTCCGGCGGAGCTCTCGTAGAGCGCCGGCAGGGTCAGCACCAGACCGGCCACCGTGGCGCCGATGATCGCGTTGACCGGGGTGCCGTTGCGGTCGACGGTCGACCACAGCCGCCAGCCGGGTACGGCCCGGTCGCGGCTGAACGCGTACGCCATGCGGCTCATCGAGGTCACGCAACTCATGCCGCAGAAGAACTGGCCGATGGTGGAGATGATGATGACGATCTTGAAGAAGACCGGGGTCAGCGCGGACTCGAAGATCGCGCCGGAGAAGCCGCCCGCGGCGTTGACCGCCTCGACGTCGGTGGCCGCGAAGAGGAACGCCAGCAGCAGGATCCAGCCGCCGACCGCCGAGTAGAAAATCGACTGCCAGAGCCCGCGGGCGGCGGCCTGCGACGCGCCCCGGGTCTCCTCGGAGACGTGCGCGCAGGCGTCGAAGCCGGTGATCGTGTACTGGGTCAGCAGGAATCCCAGCGGCAGCACGTAGAACCAGAACGTCAGCCCGCCGATGTCCCCGTCGCCGAAGCCGGAGTTGTTGAACCGCTCGGTGAACACGAACTGGAAGCTCTGGTGGTTGTCGGGGACGAAGACCAGGATGGCCACCACCACGGCGGCGCCGGCCACGTGCCACCAGACCGAGACGTTCTGGAGTACGTCGATGATCCGGTGCCCGAAGATGTTGATCAACCCGTGCAGCACCAGGATGATCACGAAGAGGACGAACGCCTGACGCAGCGTGCCGGCCCAACCGTCGAAGAGCGCCGACAGGGTGAGATTGAGGAACGTCGCGCAGCCGTAGTCGACCGAGGCGGTCACCGCCACCAGGCCGATCAGGTTCAGCCAGCCGGTGAACCAGCCGTGCACCGGGCGACCCATGGTGGCCGCCCACCAGTAGATCCCACCCGCGGTCGGGTACGCCGACACCAGCTCCGCCATGCAGAAGCCGATGATCAGGATGAACAGCGAGATCAGCGGCCAGCCCCAGGAGATGGCGACCGGCCCACCGTTGTTCCACGCCTGACCGAAGGTGGTGAAGCACCCGGCCAGGATCGAGATGATCGAGAAGGAGATGGCGAAGTTGGAGAAGCCGCTCCACTTTCGGCGCAACTCCTGTTTGTAACCGAGTTCAGCGAGCCGTCGGGCGTCGTCGTCCAAAGGTTGCTCGGCGGTCGGCACGGGCGTCGTGGCCACTGCACACCTCCCTGAGGTGGTTCCGCGTGCGAGTGGGCAAAGTGTCGTCCCGGCCGATCAAGGCGGTCAATACGTAGTCGGTGGGAATCTCACCGCCGTCGGGCTAATTGCGTTGCCGTCCGACCGCCCCGGACGGCATCCTGAACCCAGTGACCAGGCCCGATCAGGGCCCACCCCGGGCGCTCGGACCGCCCGACCACGGTGGCGCGGGGCACGCCTCTCTCTCACGTACGGCACTCCGCCGTACCCAAAAAGTGCCCCGCGCCCCCGCGCCCCCGCTCCAACGCCGCCCCACCGCGCCGATCTTGCAGTTTCGGTCGTCGATATCAGTGGGATGCCCCATGTGCCGGGACAGCAAGTGCAAGATCGCGGAGCAGGGGGGAGGGCAGGTCAGGTCAGGAGGAGGCCTGCTACCCAGAGGGCTGCCACCAGCAGGCCGGCCAGGAACTCCACGAGCATCGACAGGCCGGCGGCCTTCACGGCCTGCACCGTGGAGGGCCACGCCAGCTGGTTGCTGCGCAACCGCAGCCGTTCCGCCGCCCACACCCCGGCCACGAAGCCGAGCACCAACCCCACGACCGGCACCACGAAGAACCCGACGATGCCGAGCACCCCGCCGGCGAGCAGCGTGGACGTCGGCACACCTGTGCGCTTCAGGTTCCGGCCCGGCCACGCGTACTTGATCACGGTGCCACCCGCGGCGACCAGAGTGGCTGCCGCGAACACCGCCCAGCCGCCCAGGCCGGCACCGCCGAAGACCGCCCAGACCAGCACACCGCCCCAGCAGAGCGGCAGCGCCGGCAGGCCGGGCACCACCACGCCGGCCAACCCGGCCAGGATGGCCAGACCGGCCACCACCGTCACCGCCGTCTGCGAGTCCGTCAGGTCCACGCCCTCACCCTCCGTCGCTCAGCCGTGCGGTGATCGCGTCGGCCGGGGCCGGCGCGCCAAAGTACCGGCCCTGCCCGGTGTCGCAGCGCAGCGCCCGCAGCCGTTCGGCCTGGACGCCGGTCTCCACCGCCTCGGCCGTGACCCACAGCTCCAGGGCGTGCGCCAACCGGACCAACGCGTCGACGATCCGTTCGTCGCGGTGGTCGGCGGCCACGTCGACCCCGTCGGCCCCGTCCGCGCGGATGCCCTCGACGAACGGGCCGGCGAGCTTCAGGCAGTGGATCGGCAACCGGCGCAGGTACGCCAGGTTGGAGTACCCCGTGCCGAAGTCGTCCACAGCCAGCCGGACGCCGAGCGCGGCGAGCCGGTGCAGACTCCGCAGGGGTTCACCGGCGCTGCCCATCACGGCGCTCTCGGTCAGCTCCAGTTGGAGCAGCTCCGCGGGCAGCCCGCTGGTCCGCAACGCGTCGGCCACGGTGTCCACGATGGCCGGGTCGTCGGCCTGCCGGGCGGCCAGGTTGACGCTGACCACCAGCCGGGCCCCCGGGAACTCCCGCCACCACCGTTCGGCGTCCGCGCAGGCCCGCCGCAGCACCCACTCGCCGAGCCGGACGATCAGGCCGGTCTCCTCGGCCAGGCCGATGAACCGGTCCGGCCCGATCAGGCCCAGCTCCGGGTGCTCCCAACGGACCAGCGCCTCCACCGCGAGCATCTTGCCCTCCAGCAGGGACACGATCGGCTGGTAGTGCAGCACGAACTCGCCCCGGTCCAGTGCGGCGGGCAGCCCGGCGACCAGCGCCGAGCGGGCGATGTCCCGGGCGCCGCGCTCGGGGTCGTAGACCGCCCACCGGCCCCGGCCCGCCGCCTTGGCCCAGTAGAGCGTGGTGTCCGCGGCCTTCATCAGCTCCGACGCTGTGGTCTCCGAGGCGGGGCACTGCACGATGCCCACACTGGCCGAGACTGCCAACTGGTGCTCACCGACGTGGACCGGGGCCGCGACGGCCGCCAGCGCGGCCTCCGCGACGGCGACCGGGTCGTCGGCGTCGTCTTCTCCGTCGACGAGGATCACGAACTCGTCGCCCCCCATCCGGGCGACCAGGTGCCCGTGGTCGGCCACGCACGCGGCCAGCCTCCGGCCGATCATCACGAGCAGACGGTCACCGAGGTCGTGGCCGAGACTGTCGTTGATCGCCTTGAAGCCGTCCAGGTCGAGGAAGCACACCCCGACCCGCTGCCCGACGGCCGCGGTGTCGAGCACCCGCCCCAACGTCTCGAAGAACAACGTCCGGTTGGGCAGCCCGGTCAGCGGGTCGTGCAGCGCCTGGAAGCGCAGCCGCTGCTGGAGTTCGTACCGCTCGGTGATGTCTTCGATCATCGCGACGGTGAATCGCGGCCGGCCCTCGTGTCTGATCAGCGAGACGGCGAGATCCGTCCAGACCACGGTGCCGTCCTTGCGGTGATAGCGCTTCTCCACCCGGGCCGCGTCGTGCTTGCCCTCGATCAGCTCCTGGTACAGCTCCCACATCCCGGCGGCGTCGTCGGCGTGGAACAGCGCCGCCACGTTGATCTCGCGAAGCTCCTCGATCGAGTAGCCGAGCATGTCGGCGAACGCCTGGTTGACGTCGATGATCCGGCCGTCCACGCCGGCGATCCCGATACCGGTCGCCGCACCTGTGAACACCGCCCGGAACCGTGCCTCGCTCTCGCGCAGCGCCTGCTCGACCTCGTCGCGCGCCTGCCAGGCCGACCTGGCGATCCGCTCCTGCTGACTGAAGGTGCGGTCGCGCAGCGCGCGGGCGAACCCGGCGGCCAGGCCGCCCTGCACCGCCGCGATCCGGTCGGCGAAGTCGGGCGGCCGGCCGCCGTCGCCCAGGACCCGACGCCCGAAGGCCGCACCGAGCGCGTGCAGCGTCCACTCCAGGGCCTGCGGCTCGGTGAGGTGCGCCTCCACCAGGGCCCGTCCGACCTCCTCGGCCGGGCGGACGCTGAACGGCTCCGCCCGTACCGCCTGGGCCAGCCGGATCGTGTGCACGAGCAGCAGCCGCTCGGTCTCGGCCAGGCTGAGCGGCACGAAACCGAGACGGCGCACCGCGCGGGCCCAGTCGGCGGCGTACCCCTGGGCATCGGCCCGGCCGGCATCGACCCCGGCGGGGTCCCGGCCGGCATCGACGCTGGCAGAGGTCGGGCCGGCGGCGACCCCGGTGGGGTCCGGGACGGCGGCCACGAGATCAGCCGGCGGGGTGGTCGTACCGGGCGACGCCTCCGAAGGCGCCGAAGCGCTCCGGCCGCTCGTCTACATCGGATGGTGAGTCCGGGCGCCAGAGCGGCATGTGCACCACGCCCGGTTCCAGGACGGTCCAGTCGCCGAAGAAGCCGGTGACCTGTGCGCGGGAGCGCAGGGTGATCTCGGTGGCGGTGCGGGCGGAGAGGCGCTGGGCGTCCAGCATCTCCTGCGGCTGGTCCTCGAACGTGGAGTGCGAGATGACCAGGAAGCTGCCCGGCGCGGCGACGTCCCGCAGGGTGGCCAGGATCGCCTCGGGTCGGTCGGCGTCCGGGATGAAGTGCACCACCCCGGCCAGCAGGATGCCCATCGGTCGACTGAAGTCGATCAGCCCGAGCTGTCGGGTCTCGGCGAGGATCCGCTCCGGCTCACGCAGGTCGGCGTGGATGACCCCGGTGAACTCGTTGCCGGCGAGCAGCTCCCGACTGTGCGCGACGGCTACCGGGTCGATGTCGACGTACACCACGCGGGCCTTGGGGTTCAGCCCCTGCGCCACCTCGTGCACGTTGCCCACGGTGGGAATTCCGGAGCCGATGTCAAGAAACTGGTCGATGCCGGCGTCGAGCAGCACCCGGACGGCCCGGCGCAGGAACTCCCGCCCGGAACGCATGGTGGCGGCGAGATTCGGGGTCATGCTGGCGATCTGCTCGGCCAACTGCCTGTCGATCTCGAAGTTGTGCGCCCCACCCAGAAAGTAGTCGTACACCCGGGCCGCGCTCGGCCTGGTCAGATCGATCTCGGTCGGCAGTCCGTCCGGCATCAGTGCGCTCCCCAGTTCATCGCCGCGGCGCGGGACGGCACCGGCGAATGGGCGTGCCGCGAGCACCGGTCGACCCGCGGGTCGTGTGGTGTGGACCACTCTAGGCCGCTGACTCCAGCAACAGCGAGATGCCTTGACCAACGCCTATGCACATGGTGGCCAGAGCCCGGCGGCCGCCGCGACGGCGCAGCTCCAGGGCGGCGGTCAGCGCCAGCCGTGCGCCGCTGGCGCCGAGCGGGTGCCCGAGCGCGATGGCCCCGCCGTTCGGGTTGACGTGCTGGGCGTCGACGGGCAGCCCCAGCTCGCGCAGCACCGCCACGGACTGCGCGGCGAACGCCTCGTTCAGCTCCACCACGTCCACCGCGCCCAACTCGACACCGACGCGGTCGAGCAGCTTGCGGGTGGCCGGCACCGGGCCGATCCCCATGATCCGGGGCGGCACACCGGCCGCCGCCGCGCCGACGATCCGGGCCAGCGGGGTCAGGCCGTACCGGGAGACCGCCGCCTCGCTGGCCACCAGCAGCGCCACCGCGCCGTCGTTGACACCCGAGGAGTTGCCGGCGGTCACCGTGCCGCCGTCGCGGAACGGGGTGGGCAACGCGGCCAGCTTCTCCAGCGAGGTCTCCCGGGGGTGCTCGTCGACCTCGACGAGTCGGGTCTCGCGACGGCCGGCCGGCACCGACACCGCCACGATCTCCTCGGCGAACCGGCCGTCGGCCTGCGCCTTGGCCGCACGCTGCTGCGAGCGGTACGCGAAGGCATCCTGCTCGGCCCGGCTGACGCCGTACTCGGCGGCCACGTTCTCCGCCGTCTCCGGCATCGAGTCGACGCCCCACCCGTCGCGCATCAACGGGTTCACCAACCGCCAGCCGAGGGTGGTGTCGTACACCTCGGCCGAGCGGGAGTACGCCGACGTCGCCTTCGGCATGACGAACGGCGCCCGGCTCATGCTCTCCACCCCGCCAGCGATCACCAGGTCCGCGTCCCCGGCGACGATGGACCGGGCGGCGGTGGCGAGCGCGTCCAGCCCCGAGCCGCAGAGCCGGTTGACAGTGCTGCCCGGCACCTCCTCGGGGAGGCCGGCCAGCAGCGCCGCCATCCGGGCCACGTTGCGGTTGTCCTCGCCGGCCTGGTTGGCGCAGCCGAGCACGACGTCGTCCACCCGCGCCCAGTCCACCGACGGGTGGCGGGCGACCAACTCACGGATCACGTGCGCGGCCAGGTCGTCGGGGCGGACGCCGGCCAGCGCGCCCGCGTACCGGCCGATCGGGGTGCGGACACCGGCCACCAGGTATGCCACGGTCATCGCGAGTCCTTAGGGGGTGCAGACGGCGGGGGGTGGGGCACGCCCACCGGGTCACGAGGGCTGCCGGCCGCCAGGATATCCGCGCCGGCAGCGGATAGGTTGACGGCATGGCCCGGGCCCAGTTCAGCGCAGAGACCAGCGGCGGCGGCGCGTTCGTCCGCCAGCCGAACCGGTTCACCGGTCGGGTCACCGCCGACTCGACCTCCCCACCCGGCGGCGGCCCGGACGAGCAGGACCGTTGGCCCCTGGAGGCCGGCCGCTACCGGCTGATCTGGTGCCGCGCCTGCCCGTGGGCCCACCGGGCGCGGATCGTGCGCGGCCTGCTCGGGCTGGACGACGCGATCTCGCTGGGCACCGTCGACCCGATCCGGGACGAGCGGGGCTGGGCGTTCGCCCTCGACCCGGACGGCTTCGACCCGGTCCTCGGCGTGAGCTTCCTCTCCGAGGCGTACCTGGCCACCGACCCGGACTACACCGGCCGGGTGACAGTGCCGGCGCTCGTCGACACCCTGACCGGTCGGGTGGTCACCAACGACTACCCGCAGCTCACCCTCGACTTCTCCACGCAGTGGCGGTCGCTGCACCGCGCGGGGGCGCCGGACCTCTACCCGGAGGCGCTACGCCCCGAGATGGACGCGCTGATGGCCGAGATCCACACCGACGTGAACAACGGCGTCTACCGGTGCGGGTTCGCCACCTCCCAGGAGGCGTACGACGAGGCGTTCCGGGCTCTCTTCGCCCGGCTGGACACGCTCTCCGAGCGGCTGGCCGGGCAGCGTTACCTGCTGGGCGACGCGATCACCGAGGCGGACGTGCGGCTGTTCACCACGCTTGTCCGCTTCGACGCCGCCTACCACGGGCACTTCAAGTGCAACCGCAACAAGCTGACCGAGATGCCGGTGCTCTGGGCGTACGCCCGGGACCTGTTCCAGACGCCGGGCTTCGGCGAGACGGTGGACTTCGACCACATCAAGCGGCACTACTACGGCACACACCGGCAGATCAATCCCAGCGGCATCGTGCCACTCGGGCCGGACGAGTCCGGCTGGAGCACGCCACACGGGCGTGGCTGAGCCGGGTCGGTCCGCCGCCCCGCCCGTGCCGAGGGCCCGCGGCGACATCGCCCGTCGGGCCGCCGGGTCCGCCGCGGCCGGCTGCGCCCTGGCCGGTGCGGTGGCCGTGACGCTCGCCGTGGTCGCCGGTCCCGGTCCCGGGCTCACCGGGTACGTCCGTGAGGCGGGCATCGCCGGCAGCGCCCACGCCGCGACGTACCGGATCGGGATTCTGGCCCTTGCCGGCGCGTTGCTGCTGATCGGCGCGGCGCTGCCCCCCGGGGTGTGGGCGGCGGCACCGGCGCTGCTCGCCACCGGGGCCGTGTTCACCGCGGTGTCCGGGGCGGTGACCTGCTCCGACGGTTGCCCGCTGCCACCGTTCGAGCGGACGACGACGGCGGATCTGGTGCACGGTGGCGCGAGCATCGCGGCGACCGCGGCGGTGGTCTTCGCCATGATCACGATTGCCGTCTCCGGGCCGGTGGGCCGGACGGTGCGCCGGTTGGCCGCCGCGGCCGCCGTGCTGGCGCTGCCGCTCTGCGCCACTGTGGGGCTGGCGATGCTGGTGATCGGCCGAGGTCCCGTGGTGGGCGTGCTGGAACGGCTGATCCTCGCCCTGGCGGTGCTGTGGGGCCTGAGCACCGCCACCGCTCTGGCCCTCTGTAAGGAGCCTCACGCCCGCGAGTCCTTCCGATAAGCGGAAATCGGCGTAGCGTCGGCCAACGATGACCAACGTCTGGGGCCTCACTGTCCGCCTGTATGTCGATCTCCGACTGCAGGCCAGTGGCATCTGTCCGGGCTAGCCGCGTTCCTACGCCTGCCCCGATCGGACCGGACAATTGGATACATCCTCATGCCCTTCAGCCTGCGCAAAATTCCCTTCTCCGTGCAGATCCTGCTCGGCCTCGTGCTCGGCGTCGCGCTGGGCTTCCTGGCCCGCACCAACGACCTGAGCTGGCTGACCAGCACCCTGCACACCGTCGGTGGTCTCTTCGTCCAGCTGCTCAAGCTGGCCGTGCCGCCGCTGGTCTTCACCGCCATCGTGGTGAGCGTGGTCAGCCTGCGTGGCGTGGCCAACGCCGCCCGGCTCGCCCTCAAGACCCTGATGTGGTTCGGCATCACCGCGCTGATCTCGGTGAGCATCGGCATCGGCCTCGGCCTGCTCACCAACCCGGGTAAGGGCGTGACCCTCGACCTGGGCGGCGCGGCGCCGCCGAAGAACACCGGCTCGTGGACCGACTTCCTCACCGGCATCGTGCCCACCAACCCGGTCGGCGCGTTCGTCGAGGGCAACGTCCTCCAGATCGTCTTCCTCGCCGTCGTCGTCGGTGCCGCGGCTCTGCTGGTCGGCGAGGCCGCCGAGCCGTTCGTGGCGCTGAACCGCTCCCTGCTGGAGATCGTCCAGAAGGCGCTCTGGTGGATCATCCGCCTCGCCCCGATCGGCACCCTCGGCCTGATCGGCAACGCCGTCGCCTCGTACGGCTGGGACCTGCTGGCCCCCCTCGCGAAGTTCACCACAGCCGTCTACGTCGGCTGCGCCATCGTGCTGTTCGTGGTCTACCCGCTGGTGCTGATCCTCGCCGGCCGCCTCAACCCGCTGCGCTTCTTCGCCGGCGCCTGGCCGGCGATCGAGCTGGCCTTCGTGTCGCGCTCCTCGGTCGGCACCATGCCGGTGACCCAGCGCTCCGTCGAGCGTCTCGGCGTCCCCCGCGAGTACGCCTCGTTCGCGGTGCCCTTCGGCGCCACCACGAAGATGGACGGTTGCGCCGCCATCTACCCGGCCCTCGCCGCGATCTTCGTGGCCCAGGTGTTCGGCGTGCACCTCGGCATCGGCGACTACCTGCTGATCGCCTTCGTCTCGGTGGTCGGATCGGCGGCCACCGCCGGCCTGACCGGCGCGATCGTGATGCTCACCCTGACCCTCAGCACGCTGGGCCTGCCGCTGGCCGGCGCCGGTCTGCTGCTGGCCATCGACCCGATCCTGGACATGATCCGCACCGCCACCAACGTCGCGGGTCAGGCACTGGTGCCGACAGTGGTCGCCGCCCGCGAGGGCACTCTCGACCGCGCCGCGTACGAGTCCGCCGGCCGGCGTGACCTGACCGAGCCGGAGCCGGTCGCCGAGCCCCGGCCCGAGCTCAGCCCCGTTCCTGCCTGATCGGTTCACCAGCACGGCGGCGGGCCCCTCTCCCCGGGGGCCCGTTCGCCGTATCGGAGAGGATGACCCCATGAGTTCCCTGTTCACCCCCCTGGCCCTGCGCGGGGTCACACTGCCCAACCGGATCGCCATGGCACCCATGTGCCAGTACTCCGCCGGCCCCGACGGTCTGCCCACCGACTGGCACCTGATCCACCTCGGCAGTCGCGCGGTCGGCGGCGCCGGCCTGGTGCTGACCGAGGCGACCGCCGTACTCCCCGAGGGCCGGATCAGCCCACAGGACACCGGCCTCTGGTCGGGTGCGCACGTCGACGCCTGGCGGCCGGTGACCGCGTTCGTCGCCGCCCACGGCGCGGTGCCGGCCGTGCAGCTCGCGCACGCGGGCTTCAAGGCCTCCACCTACCGGCCGTGGGCGCCCGAGCGCGGTGGCGTGCCGGACGCCGAGGGCGGCTGGACTCCCGTCGCCCCCGGCTCGGCGCCGTTCACCGCCGACTACCGGACGCCGACCAGCCTCGACGAGGCCGGCATCGCCGGTGTGGTCGAGGCGTTCGCGGCCGGCGCCGTACGCGCGCTGGACGCCGGCTTCGCCGCCGTGGAGATCCACGCCGCCCACGGCTACCTGCTCAACGAGTTCCTCTCGCCGCTGACCAACCACCGCACCGACTCGTACGGCGGCGACCGGGCCGCCCGGATGCGACTCACCCTGGAGGTGGCCCGCGCGGTGCGTGCCGCGGTCGGCGAGGACGTGCCGGTGTTGACCCGGATCTCCGCCACCGACTGGGTCGAGGGCGGCTGGACGATCGAGGACAGCGTGGTGCTCGCCGGCGAGCTGGCCGGCATCGGCGTCGACCTGGTCGACGCGTCCTCCGGTGGGGTGAGCACGGACCAGCGCGTCCCGCTCGGCCCCGGCTACCAGGTGCCGCTGGCAGCCCAGATCCGCCGCGAGGCCGGCGTGCCGACCGGCGCGGTGGGCCTGATCGTGGAACCCGAGCACGCCGAGCAGATCGTCGCCACCGGCGAGGCCGACCTGGTGCTGCTGGGCCGGGAGCTGCTGCGCGACCCGTACTGGCCGCGCCGGGCCGCCGCGAAGCTCGGCGTCGCCTACTCCGGGCCCGCCCAGTACGCCCGCGCCTCCTGATCCCGGGCCGGTCGGGTGGCCGCCGCGTGCGCGGCCGCCCGACCGTCGGTCAACCGGCCAGGTGCGACCAGTCGCCCTCCAGGTCCTGCCAGGTGCCCTGGGCCGCCACAGTGCCGCCGAGCAGCACCACCACGTGGTCGGCCCGGACCAACGCGGCACGCTTCGCTGTCGAGCCGACCACTGTCACCCCGTGGCCCCGCAACGCCTGCCACAGCGCCAGCTCGGTGGTGACGTCCAGCGCCGACGACACGTCGTCGGCGACGAGCAGTTCGGTACGCGGGGCCAGCGCCCGAGCCAGCGCCAACCGCTGCAACTGCCCGCCGGAGAGCCGGGTGCCCTTGTGCCCGATGAGCAGGCCCAACCCGCCACCGGCGGCGGCCAGGTCGTGGTCGAGCTGGGCGGTGCTGACCGCCCCGGCCGCGTCCACCTGGTGCCCGAGCGCGATGTTGTCGGCCACCGTGCCGGAGAGCACCCGGGGCAACTGACCGACGTAGCCGACCTGGTTGGGACGCAGGAACAACTCCGGCTCGGTGACCGGGTCACCGTTCCAGGCCAGCTCGCCGGTGTGGTGCACGATCCCGGCCAGCGCCCGCAGCAACGAGGACTTGCCCGACCCCACCGGCCCGACGACAAGCACCAACTGCCCGCGCTGCACGGTCAGGTCCACGTCGCGGACGGCCACCGTGCCGTCGGAGTGCACCACCCCGAAGCCGCGCAGCTCCAGCCGGCGCAGCGGATGCCGGGGCGGCATGGTCGGCGCGGGCGCGGTCCCGGCGGTCAGGTCGACCTCCGGCACCCCCGCGGAGTACGTGCTCACCCCGGCCATCGCCGCGGTGCGCCGGGTCCAGACCCGCGCCGAGGGCAGCTGCGAGATCAACGACGCGGTCGTCCAGGCGAACCAGCGCGCCGCGCCCAGCGTGGAGACGGCCACCAGCACCGCCCCGGCGGAGAGCGACCCGTTCAGGTAGAGCGCCCACGCGCCGATCGGCAGCAACCCGCTGGCCATCGACGGGGTGGAGCGCGCCCACACCTGCACCGAGATCTCCCGCCGCTGCCGGTCGCTGCGCAGCACGTCCAGACCCGCCAGGTGGCGCAGCACCGCCGTGGTCGCGCCGGCGAGCTTCACCGTCCGCGCCGCGGAGAGCGCGGAGACCAGCGCCGTGGCGAACGCGGCCCGCGCCGCCACCGTGGCCCGGGCGGCACGCTCCAGCTTCGGCCCGAACAACGTCGCGGCCAGCCCGGAGACGACCATCGTGCCGAGGAAGAACAGCCCCGGTACGACGCTGCCGGTGACCGCCGTCATGGCGACCACGAGCACCAGCGCCACGGCCTGGTCCAGCACGTTGTCGGCGAGCTGGACCACCCGCTCGGTGTCCCCACCCTGTGCCACCACCTCGGCCGGGGTGTGTGAGCTGACCCGGCGCGGCCCGGTCTGGCCGTGCACCAGGCGAAGGCCGATCCGCAGCATCTGCCGCACCCACCACTGGGGGAACCAGACGTGGGTGTAGAACGGCAGTGGAAGGGTGACCAGCAGCCCGGCGACGATCCCCACCGCCGGCAGGTACGGGTTGCCGGTCCCGTCGACCAGATCCGCCCAGAGCCAGGGCAGCACCGGGCCATCCAGCCCGAGCAGGCTGAGCCCGAGGAACAGCACGATCGCGGCCGCGCCGTACCGGGGATCGTTGGTGCAGAGTCGGAAGATCTCCCGCAGCGTCCGGGCCGGCGGCACCGGCGGCAGTGGCGGCGGGTCGGCGCGGGTCGGCCCGACCGGTACGGCCGGCGCGGCCGGTTCGACCCAGGCGGCCGGCGCGGCCGGCGCGGCCGGCTCGACCCGTGCGGGCACCGGCTCGCTCGGCCAGGCGTCGGCCGGGCCGGGGCCGACCAGCAGGTCGGTGCCGACGCCGGTGCGACCGGCCGGCGCCGCAGTGGCGTACGCGGCCGCGTGGCTGGTCGCCAACAGTTCGGCGAAACGCGTCGACGTCTCCAGCGGACCGGCCTCGACCACCGCACCGTCGGCCAGGACGACCACCTCGTCACAGCGGCGTACTGAGGAGAGTCGGTGCGCGATGACGATGCCGATCCGGTCGCGCAGCAGTCGCTCGGTGGCCCGCTGCACCCGCGCCTCGGTGACCGGGTCCAGGCGTGCGGTGGCCTCGTCGAGGATCACCACATGCGGCTCCCGGACCAGGATCCGGGCGAACGCCACCAGCTGCTCCTGACCGGCGGAGAGCACATGCCCGCCCTCCCCCAGGCGGGTCGTCAACCCGTCCGGCAACTCGGCGATCCACCCGGCCAGGCCCAGCTCGTCGAGGGCCCGAGCCGCCGCGTCGAGCAGCTCCGGGTCGAAGAGCGCGACGTTCTCGGCGAGCGTGCCGGCCAGGATCTCGGTGCGCTGCGGCACCAGCGCCACCCAACGGCGCAACTGCTCGACGTCGAGGTCGCACAGGTCGGTGCCGCCGAGGAAGACAGTGCCCGGCGGCACGTCGACCGCCCGGGTGAGCACCTTCGCCAACGTCGACTTGCCCGAACCGGTCCGTCCGATCAGCGCGTACGAACGACCGCGCGCGAAGGTGAGGCTGAGCCCGCGCAGCGCGGCCCCCCGGCCACCCTCCCCGTACCCGAATGTCAGGTCCCGGATGCGCAGGTCACCCTCGCTCGGGCTGGCCCCGCCGACCGGTTCCTGCCGGGCCCTGGAGAGCAACTGCACCCGAGCCCACGCGCCGAGCGCCTCCTGAATCTCCGGCACCATCCGGCTGACGTGTTCCGCTGTCGCCCCGAAGGCCAGGGCGAGCAGCCAGATGGCGGTGAGCCGGGCAGCGTCGATCCGATCGGTGGCCAACGCCCAGGCCCCGCCGAGCACCACCACGCCGATACCAGCCCGGATCGTCGCGGTGGCCACAGTCGCCACCCGGGCGGACAGCACCCAGACCACACTGCCCCGGGACAGCACGGCAGCGGCCCGCCGGGCGTACAACCGCAGCACGTACGGCCGAGCCAGACTGGTGCGAACGTCGTCCTGGCCGTGCACCGCCTCCTCCATCACGGCGGCCAGGTCGGACCACGCCTCCTCCTCGGCCATCCGGGCCGGGCCGATCCACGCCGTGGGCCGGCGCAGGCCGACCGCGAGGACCACCGTGAGCAGCACCATCGCGACCCCGGCCGGCCACCACACGGCCAGCGCCACGACCATCGACAACAAGCCGACGCAGAGTCCCTGGGCGAGCCGGGTGCCCTGGTTACGAATTGCCGACGCCACCTGATAGACGTCCCCGTCGATCCGGTCCAGCAGCTCGCCAACCGGGGTGGTCTCCAGGGTGGGCAGATCCTGCCCGAGAGCGACGCGGCAGAGCCGGCGACGCACATCGGCGGACCAGTCGGCGGTCAGGCCGGCCATCAGCAGACTCACCGCGAGGTCGCTGAGGACCACGGCCACCAGAGCCGCGGCCAGCACCACGAAGAAGCCAGCCGAACGATGCACCAGCACCGCCCCGGCCAGCGCCGACGCGCCCGCCTGCCCCGCGGCGCCCAACACGATCAAAACGGCCACGATCGTCATACGACGGGTCGAGGTGCCCCACAGATCACGGAGCAGGCGCATGGAAAGTCCTCCGGGACGTGGGTGGCGGAGACCTCAGCCTGCCGGCACCAACCCGCCAACTCAACCGATTTTCCGGCCCTGAGCAGGGCTTCCGTCAGTTCGGCCAGGAGTACCTGACAACCGCTCGGCGCACCCCGTCCGACTGTCGACCAACCTCGGCAACCCGTCCCACACCCACACCTGCCGCACCGCCCGTCGCCCCCCGGCGCGTTGCAGGACACGCGGCACGTCAGCGGGCGTCTGTCCGATCAAGCGTTACTTCGCCGCAGCGCGCCGCGATCGAACTTCTTGATCGACTCGGGTTTCATGACATCGGGGTGTCCGGGCGTCCGGGATGCCCCGACTTCCGTGAACCCGAGTGGATCACCCGGGGTGCGGGGCGATTGGGTGTCGTGGCCCGGTGTGGGGTGGGTGGTTTGTCGGGTTGTGGGTGCTGGTGGGTGGTGACCGGGCGCACTCGTGGGCCGGAATCATGGCCGGGTCGGGGTCGTTACATACCCTGACGATCGCAGCACCACCGACCGCCGCCCTGGTCCTTCGGGGCTGGTCGCGTAGGTGGGAATGCCAGCCACCGCCCGGTCGTTGCAGTCCCCACGACCAACCGCAGGCACCGCCGCGATGTGGGTGCCCGGCAGGTGGGCCTCCCCGGAATGACTTAGGCCCCCCGGGTCGTTACAAGTCCCCACGGACGACCGCCCGTCACCGCCTCGATGAGGGTGCCGGCAGGTGGGCCACCCCGGAATGACCCCGGCCCCCCGGTCGTTACACGTGGACCCGGCGCCACGAGCCCCCCGCTCGCAGGCCGCCGACCTTGAAGACTTCTCCCCTGTTGTTTGTGCAGCGCCGGACGAGGTGCTCACACCCGTCGCCGCCGTTTCCCCGATCGGTGCGTCGCGGGTGTCCTACCCCCGAAGGAGCTTCCCCCATGAACACGATCATCCGTAAGAGCATGCTGTCCGTTGCTGGTCTCGCGTTCGCCGGCGGTGTGTTCGCCGGTCCGATCGCCGCCCACGCCAACCCGGTGGATGCCAAGCCCGTCGCGGTGGCCGTGCAGTCGGCGGCGCCGAAGCCGCAGGGCGACCAGTCCCGCATCAGCCTCAACGACGAGCAGACCGCCAACGTCAAGGCGATCATCGCCGCCACGAAGAAGGCCGGCCTGCCCGAGCGCGCCGCGGTCATCTCGATCGCGACGAGCCTGCAGGAGTCGAAGCTGGAGAACCTCGGCCACCTCGGCGACATGAACGACCATGACTCGCTGGGCCTGTTCCAGCAGCGCCCGAGCTCGGGTTGGGGTACGCCGGAGCAGATCACCGACCCCGAGTACTCCACGACCGCGTTCCTGAAGGGCCTGAAGCAGGTTGACGGGTGGCAGGACATGCCGCTGACCGACGCCGCCCAGACCGTGCAGGTCTCGGCGTACCCGGACGCCTACGCCCAGTGGGAGCAGCAGGCCACCGACCTGGTCGCCCAGCACTGGAACAGCTGACCCACACCAGAACAGCACCACAGCACCCGCACGCCAGCACCACCGCACAGCACAGCAGCACCGCAACCAGCACCACCGCACAGCACCACCCGCACGCCAGCACCACCGCACAGCACAGCAGCACCGCACGACCCGACCGCTGGCCGGCACCCGCAACTCGGGGTGCCGGCCAGCGGCATCTCCCTCGCCGTGCGGGCGAGCGCATGGATGCGGTCCGCTGGCCCCAATTCAGCGCCGCCGGGTGCCTGGCGGAAGCGGATGGCACGGTTCGGCGGGTGGTTGCCCGCAGATCTTGGACAGTTTCCGTTCCCCGCTAACGGAAACTGTCCAAGATCTCGCGGGGATGCTCGGGCCAACTCGTCAGAAGAGGACTGTGGCCAGGGTGCCGATCGGTTGGAAGCCGCAGCGCTCGTAGACGCGGCGGGCCGGGAGGTTGAAATCGTTGACGTACAGGCTGACGGTGGGTGCCACCCGCAGCAGCGCGTCGCGGACCACGGCTGCCATGGCGGCGGTGGCGATTCCCCGGCCTCGCCACTCCGGGGCCACCCAGACGCCCTGGATCTGCGCCGTCCGCTTGGTCACCACGGCCAGTTCCGCCTTGAACACGACCTTGCCGTCGATGATGCGGGCGTACGCGCGGCCACTCCGAACGAGGTCGTTGACTCGCCGGCGGTAGCTGCGGCCACCGTCCTCGACCAGCGGGGAGACGCCGACCTCTTCGGTGTACATGGCGACCGCCGCCGGGAAGAGCCGGTCGACCTCGCCGGAGCGGACCTGGCGGACCTCCGGGTCGGCCGGTACGGGTGGCAGCGTGTCGGTGACCAGCAGTGGCTGATTGGGGCGGACGTCTCGCGCTGGCCCCCAGGTGCCGGAGAGGCGGTCCCACAGCCCGAGGACTGCATCGGCCCGGCCGACGATGGAGGAGCAGAGCCGCTCCTCGCCCGCGAGCAGGTCGGCGAAGGCGGCCACCGCGGCATCGCTGGCCAGCACCGGGGTCAGGTTGCCGCCGAGCCAGCAGAGTGATTCGAGGTTGCGACGGGCTCCGTACCCCAGGATTCTGCCCTCGGCCCGCCACCAGGAGAGTCCGCGCGCGGCGATCCGCTCGGCGACCTGCGCGCCCGCGAACGGGTCATGGTCGAGCAGTCGCTCGACCGCGCGGCGCTCCGATTCCCCCAGTTGGCGTACCGGCACCGTCAGCACGACTATCAGCCTGCCAGATCGACCCCCCGCTCCGCCGGTCGAGTGCCGAGGCCGGCACCTGTTCTGCGAACCCGCTGATCGGCCTGGTCCGTCCGGCCCACCGGACGACCGGGGGCACCAGGGCCCCGAGCAGGAGGAACAGGGCACCGAGCACAAGCCAGCCGGGTACGCCCCAGCCGAGCGCGAGGGTGGTCACCACCACCGGCGCGAGCATCTTGCCCAGTTCGTAGCCCATGCCGTACGCCCCCTGGTACTGCCCCTGGGCGTCCGCCGGTGCCAGCCCGAAGGAGATCCCCCAACCGGCGGCGGAGTGCCACAGTTCCCCGGTGACGTGCGCGACAGCCCCGAGGCCGAGCAGGCCCATCGCGCCGGCGGTGGGCAGCGCGCCGCTGGCGGCGAAGAGTACGCAGGCCAGGGCGATGGCCACGCCCGCTCGACGGGCGGCGCGGGCGGCTGCGGGGAGGGTGGCGGCGGTACGCGCGGCGCGTACCTGGAGGAGAACCACCAGCACGGTGTTGACAAGCGTCAACGCGGAGATCATCCAGGCGGGGGCCCGGGTGTGGCCGGCGATCCACAGCGGCAGGGCGATGGTGAGCAGGCTGAAGTGCATCGACATCAGCCCGTCGACGAGGGTGAAGGCGAGGAACGGGCGATCGCGTAGGGCGACCAGCCGAGGGCCGTGCGTCGGGGCGGCGACCGGGGCGACGGCGGGCAGCCGGAGGAAGACCACCGCTGCGGCCAGTGACGCCGCCGCCGCGGCCAGGATCAACGCGACGTACCCGGTTCGGGTGTCGGCGGCGATGGCGAAGCCGCCCAGGACGGCACCGACGGAGATCCCGACGTTGGTGGTGGCGCGCAGGTAGGCGCGGGTGCGGACCCGCTGGTCGGCCGGGATCGCTCCGGCGATCAGCGCGCCCCAGGCGCCGCGCTCGACCGCGTCGGCGAGCGCGGTGACGGCTCCCACCAGCACGAACGTCGGGAACGACCGGACGGCGATCAGGCCGACGGTCAGGGTGCCGGCGGCGAACAGCGCGCCGACCTGCACGCCGCGTGGGCCGACGCGGTCGGCCAGGTAGCCGCTCGGCGTGCTGGCCAGCACGCCGACCAGGGCCGAGATGGTCAGCCCGATGCCCACCTGCGTGGCCGACAGGCCGACCGACCGGGTGAGGAAGAGCGCGCTGGCGACCAGCCAGAGGCCTCGCCCGACGGTCTTGACCAGGGTGCCGAGGGTGAGGACCCGGGCCGGACCCGGCGGGGGAAGCAGGCGCATGCCCGACACCTTAGCAAGACGTACGTACGGTTTGGTAGATCGGGGTTGTCGGCGATGCATTGCCGATATATCGTTGATGCATCAGCGATAGTCCTACGAGAGGAAGAACCCGATGAGGTTCCACCGACAGCACCACCCGATGCACGAGGCCCGCATGCGGGGGTTCGGCTTCCCGCCGGTCCCGCCCGGTCCGCACGGTCACGGCCACGAGCACGGCGGCCCCTGGGGCGGCCGAGGCCGTGGACGGGGTCGGGGCCGACGCCCCAACGTTCGAGCCTCCGTCCTGGCCCTGCTCACCGAGCGGCCGATGCACGGCTACGAGATGATCCAGGAGATCGACTCCCGCACCGGCGGTGCGTGGCGGCCGAGCCCGGGCTCGATCTACCCGACCCTCCAGCTACTGGAGGACGAGGGCGTGATCGTCGCCAGCACCGAGGAGTCCGGGGGTGGGCGGAAGCGGTTCACTGTCACCGAGGCCGGTCAGGCGGAGGCCACCGAGGCCGCGCAGACCCCGCCGTGGGCGGACGTCGCCCAGGGCTCGGTGAGCAGCTGGCACGACATCCGTGACTCCGGCGCGCAGGCGATGAACGCCCTGCGCCAGGTGATGATGAACGGCACCGACGACCAGCGCGAGCGGGCCGCCCAGGTGCTCGACGAGACCCGGCGCAAGCTGTACGCGATCCTCGCCGAATCCGAGTGAGGCCGGGCCGCGCCAAGCCCACAGCGCCACAGCGCCACAGCGCCACAGCGCCACAGCGCCACAGCGCCACAGCGCCACAGCGCCACAGCGCGAAAAGACCACGAACGCACAGCGGCCGTTCCCCGCACGGGGAACGGCCGCTTCTCCAGATGGAGAATCAGTGCACGGTGACGGTCGGGCCGGTGACCAGCCCGCGCAGCTCCTCGGGGAGTTCGGCACCCATCTCGTCGGCGATCCGCAGCGCCTCCTCGATCAGCGTCTCGACGATCTGCGCCTCGGGCACGGTCTTGACGACCTGCCCCTTGACGAAGATCTGGCCCTTGCCGTTGCCGGAGGCGACGCCGAGGTCGGCTTCCCGGGCCTCGCCCGGACCGTTGACGACGCAGCCCATGACGGCGACGCGCAGCGGCACCGGCAGCCCTTCCAGGCCGGCGGTGACCTCCTCGGCGAGCTTGTAGACGTCCACCTGGGCGCGCCCGCAGGACGGGCAGGAGACGATCTCCAGACCCCGCTCGCGCAGGCCGAGGGACTCCAGGATCTGGTTGCCGACCTTGATCTCCTCGACCGGCGGGGCGGACAGCGACACCCGGATCGTGTCGCCGATCCCCTCGGCCAGCAGCGCACCGAAGGCGACCGCCGACTTGATGGTGCCCTGGAACGCCGGCCCGGCCTCGGTGACGCCGAGGTGCAGCGGGTAGTCGCACTGCTCGGCGAGCTGCCGGTACGCGCGGATCATCACGACCGGGTCGTTGTGCTTGACCGAGATCTTGATGTCGCGGAAGCCGTGCTCCTCGAACAGCGAGCACTCCCACAGCGCCGACTCGACGAGCGCCTCGGCGGTGGCCTTGCCGTACTTGCTCAGCAGGCGCTTGTCCAGCGACCCGGCGTTGACGCCGATCCGGATCGGCACCCCCGCCGCCCCGGCAGCGCGGGCGATCTCCTTGACCTTGTCGTCGAACTGCCGGATGTTGCCCGGGTTGACCCGGACCGCCGCGCAGCCGGCGTCGATCGCCGCGAAGACGTACTTGGGCTGGAAGTGGATGTCGGCGATCACCGGGATCTGCGACTTCTTGGCGATCGCGGGCAGCGCCTCGACGTCGTCCTGGGACGGCACCGCCACCCGGACGATCTGGCAGCCGGACGCGGTCAGCTCGGCGATCTGCTGGAGGGTCGCGTTGATGTCGGAGGTGAGGGTCGTGGTCATCGACTGCACGGACACCGGCGCGCCACCACCAACCGGGACCGAACCGACCATGATCTGGCGGCTGGCCCGACGGGGAGCGAGCGGCGGGGGCGGCACGGCGGGCATACCGAGACTGATAGCTGTCACTTCAGGCACTCACCTTGAGAAGAGCGTGATGGGGTTGACGACGTCCGCGGCGATGGTGAGCAGCGTGAACGCGCCACCGATCAGGATCACCGCGTACGTGAAGGGCATCAGTTTGAGGTAGTCCACCCGGCCGGGGTCGGCCCGGCCGATCCGCGCGTAGACCCAGGAGCGGACCCGTTCGAACCAGGCGATGGCGATGTGGCCGCCGTCCACCGGGAGCAGCGGCAGCAGGTTGAACACGCCGATGAAGAAGTTCAGCGACACGAAGAGCATGAAGAAGACCAGCCAGGCGTTGTTCTCCACCGCCTCGCCGCCGAGTCGACTGGCGCCGACCACGCTGATCGGGGTGTCGACGTCCCGCTCGCCGCCGGTGAGGGCGGTCCACAGGGCGGGGACCTTCTGCGGGAGCCGCTGGAGCGCCTGCACGGTGCCGACGGCCAGTTGACCGGTGAAGTCGGCGGTGGCGCCGAAGGCGCCGACCGGGCCGTACGTCACGCGGGTGGGCGTGCTGGGGACGAGCCCGACGCCGAGCGCGGCCACCGGTGCGGCGGTGCCGGTCGGGTTGTCCAACGGCGGACGCTGGGTCTGCGCGAGCACCGTGCTGGTGGTGCCCGGCTGCCCGTCGCGGACGTAGGCGATCTGCGCGGTGTCGCCCGGCTTGAGCCCCCGCAGCGTGGTGAGCAGGTCGCCGTAGGAGTTGATCGCGGTGCCGTTGATCGACGTGATCCGGTCGCCGTTCTTCAACTGCGCCTGGGCGGCCGGGCTGGCCGCGTCGGCCGAGGTGCACGCCCGCACCGCGTTCTCCGGGACCACGCACTCACTGAGCTGGATGACGGCGGGCTCCTGGCGGGCCTGCGCGTCGGTGGTCGGGAAGTCGGGGTTGGGCAGGCCGGCGGAGACGGCGAGGATCCAGATCGTGATCAGGGCGAGCGCGAAGTGCGTGATCGACCCGGCGGCCATCACGATCGTCCGCTTCCAGACCGGGTAGCGCCACATCACGCGCGACTCGTCACCCGGCTCGACGTCGTCGTCCTGCGGCGTCATCCCGACGATCTTGCAGAAGCCGCCGAGGGGGATGCCCTTGAGGCCGTACTCGGTCTCACCCCGGCGGAACGACCAGATGGTGGGGCCGAAGCCGACGAAGAACTTCGTGACCTTCATCCCGAACGCCTTGGCGGTCAGCAGGTGACCCGCCTCGTGCAGGCTCACCGAGATGAGAATGGCCAGGGCGAAGAGGACCACCCCGAGCAGGTACGACATCAAGCTCCTTCCACCGAACCCGCGATGATCTCCTGCGCGTGCGCGCGCGCCCACGACTCGGCCGTGAGCACGTCCTCGACGGTACCTGGTTCGTCGAAGTCCGGAGCCTCCTCCAACACGCGTTCGAGGGTGTCGACGATGCCGAGGAACGGCAGTCGGCCCGCCACGAACGCCTCCACGCACTCCTCGTTGGCCGCGTTGTAGATCGCCGGGCGGCAGCGCCCGGTCTCCCCGGCGGCCTTGGCCAGGGCGACGGCCGGGAACGCCTCGTCGTCGAGCGGCGCGAACTCCCAGGTGTGCGAGGCCGTCCAGTCGACAGCGGCGGCAGCGCCGGGAACCCGGTCCGGCCAGCCCAAAGCGACAGCGATCGGCAGCCGCATGTCCGGTGGGCTGGCCTGGGCGATGGTCGAGCCGTCGACGAACTCGACCATCGAGTGGATCACCGACGTCGGGTGCACCATCACGGTGATGTCGGCGTAGGGCACGTCGAACAGCTCGTGCGCCTCGATCACCTCAAGGGCCTTGTTGACCATGGTGGCCGAGTTGATCGTGATGACCTTCCCCATGTTCCAGGTCGGGTGCGCGAGGGCCTGCTCGGGTGTGACCTGCGTCAACTCGTCGCGGCGTCGGCCCCGGAACGGGCCGCCACTGGCGGTGACGATCAGCCGGCGCACCTCCGGGCGCGAGCCGGAGCGCAGGCACTGCGCGAGCGCCGTGTGCTCCGAGTCGACCGGCACGATCTGCCCCGGCCGCGTCACCGCGGCCCTGAGCAGCGGGCCGCCGGCCACGAGCGACTCCTTGTTGGCCAAGGCGAGGGTACGACCAGCACCCAGCGCGGCCAGCGTAGGAGCGAGGCCCAGCGAGCCGACCACCCCGTTGAGCACGATGTCGCACGGCCACTGGGCCAGCTCGGTCATGGCGTCCGGGCCAGCCACGATCTTGGGAAGCTTGAAGTCACCGGTGGCCCACCCGCGCCGGCTCGCCTCGGCGTAGAACGCGAGTTGCAGGTCCTGCGCGGCGGACGCCTTGGCCACCCCGACCGCCTCGACGCCCAGTTCGAGGGCCTGCGCGGCGAGCAGCTCGACGTTGCCGCCGCCGGCGCCCACGGCGACCACCCGGAACCGGTCCGGGTTGCGCCGGACGATGTCGATGGCCTGGGTACCGATCGAGCCGGTGGACCCGAGCAGAACAAGGTCGCGGGGGGAAGTCACCCGACCATTCTTCCCCACCCCCGCTGCACGCCCGCTGGGAGCCTCAGCCCTCCAGCTCGGCCGGCTCCTCCTCGTCCAGCAACTCGGCCGGGTCGATGGAGAATTCGAACGGCTCCCGCATCGCGAAGGTGCTGCCCGCCGCGGCGGCGGCCAGCGGCCGGTACTCCCCGTCGGACAGCTCGAACAGCGCCATGGTCGGCACCCGGTTACGCAGGTCAACCCGGAGGAAGAACGGCACCCCGACAGCGGCGTACTCCCTGGGCCGGTCGGTCACGCCCTTGCGCCGATTACCCGGCGAAACAATCTCCCCCAACAACACGGCATGCTCGATGCTCATCGCCGTTCGCCCGCCGCCGGGAACCTTCAGCACGGCGATGTCCGGAATGAAGAGGTCGTCATCCGAGACGACGTCCACCTGATCATCGAACGTCGTTCCGCAACGGAAGCACATCGTTCGTGCAGATCTTGGACAGTTTCCGTTAGGACGTAACGGAAACTGTCCAAGATCTGCGGGCCGCAGCGAAAGTCGGTCAGCGGTGCCGGCGGCCTGACGCACACGACGGACCGTGCGCCGTAGTGCTCTGTACGGAAGTCGGGGTGTCCGCAGCGTGCGGACACCCCGACTTCACCTAGATCGTGTCGATCAGGGGGTGATGACGAACTGCGAGCCCGGCTGGATGACGATGTTGCCGTCGGCCGAGTTCGTGATTGTCACGTTGGTGAGGACGGCGTTGCCGCGCGCGCCGCTCATCGCGAGGATGCCGGCACCGTTGTTGGACTTGTCGATCCGCACGTTGGTGATGGCGACGTTCGGCATGTTGCCGCCGCCGTTCTTGAACTGGATGCCGTCGTACGTGGAGTCGATGATGTCGGTGTCGCGGATCGTGACCCCGACGATGTCCCTGGTGGCCGGGAAGAGGGTGATGGCACCGAACTCCTGGTCCTCGTTCCAGAAGGCGCCGCCGGTGCGGTAGAGGCCGTTGTTGGCGATCAGCGTCGTGCCGGAGAACGGCAGCGGGTCGTGGTCGGTCGCCAGCATGATGCCCGGGTAGTTGGCGGTGTCGTAGATCAGGTTGTTCTCGATCGAGTTGTCGTAGCCGCCGTAGATGGCGATGCCGTTGGCCCGCCAGGGCAGCTGGATGGTGTTGTTGACGAAGTGGTTGTCGTGGGCGATGTCGACGTTGCGGTCCTTGACGTACGGGTTGGCCCAGACGGCGAGCGCGTCGTCACCCGTGGTGCGGAAGGACGAGTTGAACACCCGCGAGTTGCGCGTGCCGTTGCTGAAGTTGATGCCGTCGGCGTACGTGTTGCGGATCCGCATGCCGCTGAAGTCCAGCCCGTCGGCAGGCCCCCACAGGTCGGGGATGTTGTCGTAGTCGCGACCCACCCAGACGCCCACGTTGGCGTGCTCGATCCAGACGTTGCTGATCTTCGTGCCGGTGCCGAAGCGACCGTTCAGACCGACGCCGCCCTCGGCGTTGCCGTCACCGCCGCGGATCCGGCCCGAGCCGAAGATGGCGATGTCGGAGATCTGGGTGTTCTTGTCGATGTCGAAGCCGAAGTTGCCCTCGTGCGGGTGGTTGATGCCGCCCACCACGTTCTGCGGCTCGGTCAGCGTGTAGAGCTGCGAGTGCCACATGCCGGCGCCCCGGATCGTGACGTTGCTGATGCCGACCTGGTTGTGCATGCCCCGGTTCAGCGGGTCGTCGGTCAGGATCTTCTGCTCCTGCCGCCACTGCCCGGCGGGGATCCAGACGCAGCTGATGACACCGTTCTGGTCGTCGGTCACCGCCCGCTGGATGGCGGCGGTGTCGTCGAGCCCGTCGTTCGGGACCGCACCGTACGAGGTGATCGAGGTGCAACCGGCCGGCTGGCTCGCCGCCGGCGCCACCTGCTCCAGATCGATCATGTCGATGACGTAGAAGGAGGCGGTGTCACCCGAGTCGCGCTGCAACTTGAACCGGGTGCCGGCCGGGTAGGACTGTGCCAGCAGCGCGTTCGACTCGTCGAAGAGCCGTCGGGCGTCGGCCTGCGGGGTGTTGGTCAGCGCCTCCGGCCCGTCGGTGTTTCCGTAGAGCCAGCTGTGCTTCGACGACAGGGTCAACTTCCGGGAGAAGACGTCGTTGACGTAGAGGCTGATGGTCGCCTCGATGCCGCCGCCACCCGGCGCGTCCGGGATGGAGTTGCGCACCACTATGGAGTTGGCCTGGTTGGCCGAGGTGAACTCGACGAACTGGCCGGTGCTGGTGAGCCGTACCGACTTGCGCCCGGAGGACTCGCTGGCGAAGTTGGTGTGCCCGAAGGTGCGCAGCGGGTCGGTCTCCAGCAGCGTGCCCTGGTAACGGCCGGCCTCCGCCTCGTAGGAGACGTACGGGACGGCAGCCCCACGGCCCACCACGATCGACTGGCTGAACGCGTTGTTGGTCTCGTTGGTCTCGGTGACCACGTTGGTCGCGTCGGCGGTGGCGGTGATGGTGGCGCCGCCGCTGGTGGCGGTCCAGCTACCGCTGACCGCCACGGTGACCGTCGCGCCGGCGGCGATCGAGGCGGTGTTGGTGTTGAGCGTGGTGCTGCCCGCCACCAGCCGGGTGACAGTTGTCGCGCCGGTCGCGGTGGTGCCCCGGTTGCGGACCGTCACGGTGAAGGTGACGGACGCCCCGACGGCCGGGTTCGGCGGGTTCGAGGCGATGCTGAGCACCTGGAGGTCGGGGCCCGGGGCCTGCGCCACCACCAGCGGCGATGCCGCCGTGAAGCTGTTGTTGCCGTTGTTCTGCTCGAAGATCGTGTTCGCCGGGTCGACCACCGCCGAGACGGCGTAGCTGCCCATCGGCCGCGTACCGGCGTTGAACGACACGGTGGTCGAGGCGCCCGCGGCGAGCGCGCCCACCGAGGCGCTGCCGGCGACCGCGCCGGCCAGGCTGAAGTTCACAGTGGTCGCACCGGCGGCGGCGGAGCCGATGTTCTGCACCACTGCCGAGAGCGTGACCGGCGAGACCTCACTGGGCGACGACGGTGACCAGGTCACTGAGCTGACGACCAGGTCCGGGTTGGGCGCCGGGGTGCCGCACACCTCAAGCTCGGCGACCTGGCCGGACGGGGCACCGGTGTTGCCGGTGAACCGCAACTGCACGTCCGCGGTGGTCGCGCTGACCGGGATGGTCACCACGTTGGTGCCCTGGACGAACTGGTAGGCCGCCGCCGACACCAGGCTGGTGTACGAGGACGACGCCTGGTCGCGGCCGAGGACCTGGATGGTCTGGGTACGGGTGCCCCAGGCCGGGTCCGGGTTGAGCTTCACGGTGACGCCGGAGATGGAGTGGTTCGCGCCCAGCGCCACGGTCAGGTTCTGCGGGTAGCTCGCCGCGCCCTCCCAGTAGGTGGTGAGCTGCCCGTCGTTCGCCTTGTCCGGGGTGAAGCTGAAGGTGGAGCCGCTCGCCGTCATGCTCTTGCCCTGCGCCACGTTGGTGCAGGCGGGCGGGTTGCTGCCGGTCCGGGTGACGGTGTTGCTGTTGCCGGACAGGTTGCCGGCGCCGTCGCGGGCGCGGACGTAGTACGACACGGTCGCCGTCGCCGGTTGGGTGTCCTGGTAGGTGAGGACGGTGCCCAACGTCGCGATCAGGCTGCCGCCCCGGTAGACGTTGTAGCCGGCGAGCCCGCTGCCACCGGAGTCGGTGGAGGCCCCCCAGTTGAGCGTGATCGTGCTGCCCGACGTGCTGTGCGACAGCGTCCCCGGGACGCTCGGCGCGGTGGTGTCACCACTGCCGGTCCGGGTCACCGTGTTGCTGTTGCCGGAGACGTTGCCAGCGACGTCGCGCGCCCGGACGTAGTAGGACACGGTGGCGGTGGCCGGCTGGCTGTCGTTGAAGGTGGTCACGTTGCCGACGGACTGGAGGAACGCGCCGTTGCGGTAGACGTCGTAGCCGGCGATGCCGCTGCCGCCCGCGTTGTCCGTCGACGCGACCCAGTTGAGGCTGATGGTGGTGCCGGACTGGGTGTACGAGAGGTTGCCCGGAACGCTCGGCGCGGTGGTGTCGGGGGTGGTGCCGCCGCTGCCGTACACCTCCAGCTCGGAGAGCTGCCCGGCCGGCCAACCGCTGTTGGCGGTGATGGTGATCCGGACGTAGCGGGTGGAGGCCGAGCTGAAGTTGATCGTGACGGTGCTGCCGCTCGCCGGGTTGAAGGTGTACGTCTGCGACCCGACCAGATCGGTGAAGGACGAACCGTTGGCGCTGCCCCGCACGCTCAGCGTCTGCGTCCGGGTCCCCCAACCGGAGGTCGGCAGCTTCAGCACGACCTGGTTGACGCTCTGCGACGAGCCGAGATCGACCTGCACCCACTGCGGGAACGCGTTGTTGACGCTCTCCCAGTAGCTGCCCGCGTTGCCGTCGACGACCTTCGACGAGTCGTAGACGTCGGCGTGGCCGCTCTCCTGGGTGGGACGGCCCTGGGCGAGGTTGGTGGCCGCCGGGGCGAAGCCGCTGCTCGGTGCGGCCGCCGGGGCGGCGGGTCGGGCGGCGGCGGCCGGGTTCGCGACGGCGGTCGCCCCGGCCGTGGCGATCAGCGCGGCGGCGGCCGTGGCCGCCACCATCCTGAACAGATTCGTTCGTCTCATCACTGTCCTTGTCGTCGGGGGACGGTTGCCGCGGTGGCTGGACCACGGGGTGGGGGTGCGGCGGTGCAGCGCCGGCCGATGCGCGAGGGCCGGGGTCGAGAGAGACGGCTGGTACGGGCGGCGCGGGGGCACCGCTCGTCCTGGAACACAGATGGGTACGACCATCAACGGGCCTCCCGAGGAGGCCCGTTGAATCTTCCGAGAGCATGCGCAGAACCCTGCACACCTTTGTCGAGTTCTTGCGTTACTTTGCCCAAAGGTTACTGACGTGCTACCGGAAGCGTCAACACTTCGACCGCCATGACTATTGACGGACTTATCTGCCCAGACGCGGGGGAAGGTGCCACCTCCTGACGACCGGAGGCGGCACCTTCCCCATGGCTGTACGGATCTTGCGTCAGGTCGTGCGGGAACGATCAGGCATCTGGTGCCGTCAGGACGAAGGTCTCCAGCAGCTCCCCGCCGTACCAGTCGGTGCGCTGACCCACATGGACCATGCCCAGCCTCCGAGCGACAGCCATCGACGGCTCGTTGCCCGGCGACACGACCGCGTAGATCTCCCGGGTGCCGGTGGCCAACTCCCGGGCCAGCAGCACACGAGCGGCCTCGGTGGCGTAACCGTGACCCCACGAATCCGGGTGCAGGTGCCAACCCGTCTCGATGTCCGAGGTACGCACCGCCTCGTCCCGACCCGGCAGCGGCTTGAGCAGCGCCGTGCCCACCACCTGGCCGGTCTCACGTACCTCGACCGCCCAGGTGCCGTACCGGCCACCGTCGTCGGCGTGCCGCTCCTGCCAGATCCGCAGCCGCTCGACCGCCTGGGCCGGGTCGGTCATCGGCAGACCCGGCGAGGCGCCCAGCCAACGGGTGATCTCCGGGCGGCGGTAGATGTCGTAGATCCGGGCCAGATCGGCCGGATCGTCGGTCCAATCACGCAGGATCAGGCGTTCGGTGGTGAGAACAGTCATGACCGGCGATCTTAGGAGTGACGACCGCGACGACAGGGAAGGAGGACCCGATGGGCAACGGATGGCAGCGCGCGAAACGGATCACCAGTGCCGCGTTCCGTCCGGTGCGCGGACGGGACCTGTCGCTGCACGCCGCCGCGATCACCTTCTACGGGGCCATCGCCGTGGTGCCGGTCGCCCTGCTGGCCATCTGGCTCACCGCACTGGTGGCCGGGGCCGACCGGGTACGCCGGCTCACCTCGTACGCCGTGGAGGCCCTGCCCACCGCGATCGGCGCGCCCCGTGCGGTGGACGCGCTCGTCGAAGCCGGGGTCGGGTTGACCCCGCTGCTGGCGCTGGCCTCCCTGCTACCCGCCTCGCTGTACGGCGAGGGCCTACGTCGGGCATTCGTCTCGGTGGCCGCGCCCCGCACCGACGAGCACCTGGTCGGCTGGCGGGGACGACTCCTGCTGCTGCCACTGCTCGCGCCGGCCCCCGCGCTGCTGCTGTCGATCCTGCTGGCGCTCCCGCTCACCACCCGGCTCGTACGCCAGGGTGGTTGGCTCGGCGTGCTCGGCGTGGTGCTGTCGTTCCTGGCGGTCTGGCTGGTGCTCACGCCGGTGCTGGTGTGGGTGTTCCGGGTCGTCGGGCCGGCCTCACCGGACTGGCTCTCCACCCTCGGCATCGGGTCGTTCACCGCGGCGAACCTCTCCGGCTTCCTGCACGGCTTCGTGCTCTTCGCCTCGCTCCCGCTGGATCTGGGCGTACCCTTCGGCGGCTTCGACGACATCGGCGCGGGCGTGGCCGTCCTCCTCTGGCTCTACCTGTTCCACGTGATCGTCCTGGCCGGCTACTCCGCCACCCTGGCCCTCTCCCGCTGGCGCACCACCCCCACACCCCACCCGTGACCCCGGTCGATCATGAAGTTATTGCCACGACACGCCGTGGAGAGTGGCAATAACTTCATGATCAACGCGGGCTGGGGGGGTTAGGGGGTGGCGAGGGCTTCGGTGGGGGTCAGGCGGGCGGCTCGGATGGACGGGTAGACGCCGGCGATCACGCCGACCAGCAGGGCGCCGGCGATTCCGCCGAGCACCGCTGTCGACGGGATGGTGGGTGGCCAGCCCTGATAGCTGGCGTAGCCGACCGTCGCGAGCACCCCGAGGGCTGCCCCGGCGGCGCCGCCGAGCACGCTGAGCAGCACCGACTCGGTGAGGAACTGCACCCGGATCTGGCCCCTGTTCGCGCCGAGCGCCCGGCGCAGGCCGATCTCCCGGCGGCGCTCCAGCACCGAGATGACCATCGTGTTGGCCACGCCGATCCCGCCGACCAGCAGGGCGACCGCCGCCAACCCGAGGAACAGCGCGGAGAAGCTGCTCTCGGTGGCCCGTTTCGCGGCGAGCGCGTCGGAGGGGCGGCTGACCTGGACCAGCCCGGGCAACTGCGGGTTGAGGGTGGCCGGCAGCACGGCGCGGACGTCCTCCAACGCGTCCTCCCTGGCCCGCAGGTAGACGACGGTGGGATGACCGTCGAAGCCGAGCATGGCCTCGGCGGCGTCCCACCCGACAAGCACCGAGCGGTCCAGATCCGGGGAGAGCGGCAACGGGTCCAGGATGCCGATCACGGTGAACCAGCGCTCGCCGATGACCACCTGGGGTGGTTGCCGGGGGTCCACCGTGGCGAAACCGAGCCGGCTCGCCGCGACGTAGCCGAGGACGGCGGTCGGCAGCCGCGCGGTCCCGGCGTCGAGGGCGCGGCCGCTGCGGATCCGGCCGTTGACCGTCCCCAACAGGTCCGGCCGGGACGCGAGCACGCTGAGCCCGGACGTGTCGTACCTGTCCAGTAGGTCGTTGCGGCGTACGGCGGTGTGGGTGTTCGCCACGGCGCTCGCCGCGTGGACCGGCCCGATCCGCGACGCCATGGCAGCGGCGTCCTCGGGCAGGAGGACCGGCGGGTTCTGGTCCGGCACGGGCTCGGCCCGCAGCAGGTTGGTGCCGAGGGCGGAGAGCTGGTCCATCAGGTCGCGCTGGCTGGACGCGGGGATGCCCACCACGACGACCAACGTGGCGATGCCGATGGAGATGCCCAGAGCGGAGAGGACGGCCCGCATCCGACGCGTGGTCAGCCCGAGCAGACCGAGCCGGAGTACGTCGGTCGGGGCGAGCCGGGTCGACCGGGTGTCACCCGGGGACACGCTCATGTCCTGCTCCCGGCGATGGTGTCGGCGACGATCCGGCCGTCGCGGATCTCCACCTGTCGAGGCGTACGGGCGGCGAGATCGCGATCATGGGTGATCACGGCGATGGTGGTCCCCTCCGCGTTGAGGTTCGTGAGCAGGGCCAGCACCGCCTCCCCGTTGACCGTGTCGAGGGCGCCGGTCGGCTCGTCGGCCAACACCAGCGCGGGCTCGTTGACGAGTGCCCGGGCGATCGCCACCCGCTGCCGCTCCCCGCCGGAGAGCTGCTGCGGCAGGTGGTCGACCCGGTGCGCCAGGCCGACCCGGGCCAACGCCTCGATCGCGGTACGGCGACGGCGACGGCGGGGCACCCCGGCGTAGAGCAGGCCGGTGGCGACGTTCTCGGCGGCGTCCAGCCCGTCGGTGAGGTGGAACTGCTGGAAGACGAAGCCGAGCCAGCGGCCCCGCAGCGCGGAGAGCCGACGGTCGGTGAGGGCGGTGACCTCCTGCCCGGCGACGCGTACGCGGCCGCTGGTCGGCAGGTCGAGGGTGCCCATGATGTTCAGCAGGGTGGACTTGCCGGACCCGGATGGCCCGACGATGGCGAGCATCTCGCCAGCGCGCACGGTCAGTGAGACGTCGTCCAGCGCGGTCACCCCGCCGGGATACGTCCTGCTGACCCCCTCGACGTTCAGCACCGGCTCGGCGGTCACGAGGCCGTCACCACGTCGAGGCCCTCGGTCACACCGGTGCCGCTGACCTCGACCAGACCCCTGGCGAACATCCCGGTCTCCACCGCGATCAGCCCGCCATCGGGCAGTTGCAGCGCATGCCCGCCCTCGCGCAGTGCCACCAGCGCGCCGACCGGCACCGCGAGCACGTCCTTGTGGACGGCGGTGGTGAACCGGACCTGCACCGCGGCCGCGTCGAGCTTGGCCACGTCCGCCGCCCGGGTCGGCGCGACGAGGACGTCCACAGTCGGTGGGCTGCCCTGCCCGGTGCCGCCGTCCGGTCCACCGCCGCGCACCGTCTGGGAGATCGAGGCGACAGTGGCCGGGATCTCGGAGCTGTCGGGGAGGGCGACGACCACGGCGGCACCCACCGTGATGGCACCGACCTCGGTGGCCCCGACCGGTACGGTGACCAGCTTGACCTTCTCGGTGACGGCCAGCAGCTCACCGGCGACCGGGTCACCTGGCAGCGTCTTCACCGCGCTGACCCGCGCCGGCCCGGTCAGCACCGCGACCTGCCCAACCCCGATGGTGCCGGTGGGGTCCAGGCCGACGGCCTTCTGCCACTTCTTGATCGCGGCGACGAGGCTCTTCGTGAGCAGGGCCTGACCCGTGCCGATCTTCGTGCCGTCGGTGCCCCGCGACGGCTGCGAGCCGGTCTGGTAGCCCAGCGCCTTCAGGTTGTCCGACACGATCCGTACGTCGCTGCCCACCAGACCGGGCTTGTCGAGGGTGCGGAAGAGTGGGGTCCCGCCGAACAGCACCGGCACCGGTCGGTCGTTGACCCAGTAGAGCGGCTTGCCCCGGGCCACCGGGTCGCCCACCTTCGGCAGGCGGGTGACGACGCCCTCCCCGGCGCCCTTCACCAGCCGCTCCGGGCCGAAGCCGAGCGTCCCGTCGAGCGAACGGGTGTCCGACAGGTCGGCCCGGGCCACCGTCGTCGTGGTCAGCGGCGGCGGGGCACTCGCGACGTCACCGTCGGCGTGACGCCGCAGGGCCAGCACCCCGACGCCGGCACCGACGGCGACCACCAGGGTCACCGTCGCCACCACGATCGCGGTACGCCGGGTGGTACGCCGACCAGGATCGTCGGTGGGTTTACTTCTTGGCACCGAAGATCTCCATCGTGCATCCCCGCTCGGCCTTCTCCATCGCGGGACCCTCGAGTCCGTTGGTCGGGTCGGCGACCCCGTCGTCGTAGGTCCAGCCGGAGCCGTCCGGCAGTGAGTGGATCTTCAGGCCGCGCCCGCGCAGGCACTGGACGTAGTCGTTCCACTGGCTCACGTAGTTCGGGTTCTTCTCCCGATCCAGCTCCGGCGGCTGGAGCGGCAGCTTGTTCGCGCACGCCACGTACGCCGCCTTCGGCTCCCCGCTCTGGTCGAGGGACAGGCCGGTGCCGTCCCCGACCGGGCCGGGTTGTGACCGGCCCTCGTTCAACTTCACGCCGTTCTCATGCAGGCAGATGTTGTACGCCCCCCAGAGCCGCGTCTCCTCCTCGTCGGTCATGTCCAGGCGTAGCTGCGGCCGACCGTTGGCGGCACCTCCGGCGGGGGTGGCGCTCGCCGGGGCGGACGGGGTGGTGAGCGACGCGACGTCACCGCTGGCGGTGCCCTTGTCGGTGCGTGACGCGCCGCCGCCGCAGCCGGCGAGAGCGAGAGCGAGAGCGAGAAGGGTGACCGTGGCGAGTCCGACGGCGACCCGATGGGTTGAGGTGGTCATGGCGTGCAGCTTCACGCCCACCTGTCAGAGACCTGTAAGGAACCGGTCGTCATCCGGTAGTCCCTGCTCAGCGGCACCGCCTGAGCCCGCACGGGCCACGTACAGTCGCTGCCGTGTGTGCGTACGTGCTGGTGGCCGAGGACGACCAGAAGCAGGCGGAGTTGGCGCGCCGATACCTGGAACGCGAGGGGCACGAGGTGGTCGTGGTGGCCGACGGTCGGGCCGCCCTGGAGCAGATCCGTCAGCGGCCCCCGGCGCTGCTGGTCCTCGACGTGATGATGCCGAAGGTCGACGGCCTGGACGTCTGTCGCATCCTGCGCCGAGAGTCCGACCTGCCGGTGCTCATGCTGACCGCCCGGTCGACCGAGGACGACCTGCTGCTCGGCCTCGACCTGGGCGCCGACGACTACATGACGAAGCCGTACAGCCCACGTGAGCTGGTCGCCCGCGCCCGCAGCCTGCTGCGTCGGGTCCAGCGGACGCACACGGACCCGGTGCTGCGGGTCGGCGCCGTGCACGTCGACCCGGTGCGCCACGAGGTACGCAGCGACGGACGCCTCATCGACTGCACACCTGGCGAGTTCCAACTGCTCCAGGCGATGGCCGCCCAGCCCGCCCGCGCGTTCACCCGGGACCAGTTGCTGGGCTACCTGCACGGGTTCGACAGGTACATCACCAACCGGACCGTCGACGTGCACGTCATGAACCTGCGCCGGAAGATCGAGCCGAACCCGCGCAAGCCGGCGCGGCTGGTGACCGTGTACGGCGTCGGGTACAAGCTCGTCGAAGAGTCACCCCGTGTCGCGTGAGGTTCCGCTGCGCCGCAGCCTGCTGCTGCGGCTGCTGGCGCTGGCCGTCCTCATCGCCATCGGCTCGATCGCGGCGACCGCGTGGTTGGCCGTCCGCACCACCACCGGGGCGATCCGGCAGGAGCAGGGGCAGGCGCTCGCCGACGACGCGCGCATCTACGACACGCTCCTCGCGTACGCGGCGACCCACCCCAACTGGGACGGGGTCGACGCCGCCCTCCGGCCGCTCGCGCGGGACGTCGGCCGGCGGATCGCCCTGACCACCGACAGCGGTGCCCCGATCGCGGACTCGGCACCCGACGCGGGCCCGTTGCCGACGACGTCGTCGGCGATCGTCGACGCGCTCGCCGTCGACACCGCCCTGACGCCGGGCACCGCCCCGCCGAGCAGCGGTGACGGCGGCACCAGCCGCATCGACGCGCGCACCACCGGGCCGTACCTGCTCCCGCCCGAGGAGCGCACGGCGCTGCGGGGCAGGGCGGCCGAGGCGGTCCAGTGTCTGCGGCTGCGGGCGCAGATCGACGCCACAGTCGTGGACGGGCCCACCGGCCGCCCACGGATCGAGACCCCCGGCGCCGACCTCGACAGCGCCGTCTGCGCCCAACTGAGGGACGACCTCGCGACCCGCACCGCCACCGAGGGCAAGGCCCTCGCCCAGCTCAACGCCCTGGTGAACACCTGCCTGGCGCGGCGACGCCTGCCCGCCGTACAGGTCGACCTGGACTGGACGTGGACGAGGCAGCCGGCGGCCAGCGCACCCGACTCCCGGACCGCGGCCGCCGTCGACCAGGAGCACAACCGTGCGATCAGCGCGTGCGTCGGCACCAGTCGACGCGAACAACTCCTCCCGTACGTCGCCCCGGCCGCGACCCTCTTCGTCACCGACCCGGGCGGTCGCCCCTCGACCACCTTCGACCTCTCCCCCGCCAACCAGACCCGCATCGTCGCGGTCGCCGGTCTCGTCCTGCTGGTGACGATCGGTTTCACAGTCCTCGCCGGCATCCGGCTGACCCGCCCGCTGCACGCCCTGACCGGTGCGGCCCAGCGGATGCGCGACGGCGACGGCTCCGCCCGGGTCCGGGTGACCGGCCGCGACGAGATCGCCCGGCTGGCCGAGGTCTTCAACGCCATGGCCGAACGGCGTGAACGGCTGGAGCAACTGCGCCGGGCCATGGTCAGCGACATAGCCCACGAGATGCGTACGCCGGTGAGCAACATCCGGGGCTGGCTCGAAGCGGTCGAGGACGGCGTCGCGGCCCCCGACCGCAGGCTGCTCTCCTCACTGCTGGAGGAAGCGACCCTGCTCCAGCACGTGATCACCGACCTGCAGGACCTCGCCGAGGCCGACGCGGGCGCGCTGCGGCTGCACCGCGAACAGGTCTACCTCACCGACCTGCTCGCCCAGGTCGCGGAGGCGCACCGCGCCCAGGCCGACCGGGTCGGCGTGACCATCGCGGTACGCACCGAGGCCGACCCGCAGGTCGACGCCGACCCGGTGCGGCTGCGCCAGGCCGTCGGCAACCTGGTGGCCAACGCGGTACGGCACACCCCGTCGGGCGGGCGCGTGACGATCAGCGCCAGCGCGACCGACACCGAGGTCGTCGTCTCCGTGACCGACACCGGCAGCGGTATCAGCGCCGAGGACCTGCCCCGGGTCTTCGACCGCTTCTGGCGGGCCGAGAAGTCCCGGAGTCGGCAGACCGGCGGCAGCGGCCTGGGCCTCGCCATCGTGCGCCAGCTCACCGAGGCCCACGGCGGCACCGTCAGCGCCATCAGCACCCCCGCCCGGGGCTCCACCTTCACCCTCCACCTACCCCCACCCGCCCCCGGCGAAAGGGGTGACCTGTACGGCGGGGCGGACTAGGCTGCCGCGGCATGAGCAGTGAGATTCCGGCCCGCGCCGACGTCGTGATCGTCGGTGCCGGGCACAACGGTCTGGTCTCCGCGGTCCTGCTGGCCCGCGCCGGCCTGGACGTCCTCGTGTTGGAGGCCGCCGACGTGATCGGCGGGGCCACCCGTACCGAGAACCCGTTCCCGAAGGTGCCGGGGCTGCGCCACTCCACCGGCTCGTACCTGCTCGGGCTGATGCCCCCGGAGCTGCTCGCCACGCTCGACGTACGGATCCCGGTGCTGCGCCGCGACCCGCACTACTTCCTCCCCACCCCGGGCGGCCTCGGCTCGCCGTACCTGCTCTTCGGCAGTGACACCGCCGCCACACGGGCGCAGCTCGCCGAGTTCTTCTCCCCCGCCGACGTGGCCGCCGACGACGCCATGCAGGCCGAACTGGCCGCGCTGCGCGAAGACCTCGCCCCGGCCTGGCTGGCCGAGCCGCTGAGCGTCCAGGAGACCGCCGAGCGGCACGTCCGCCCGGCGCTGCGGCAGGTCTTCGTCGACCTCGTGCAGGGCTCCGTCGCCGACTACCTGGCCCGGTTCGAGTTCCGCTCCGAGCTGCTGGTCAGCATGTACGCGGTCACCGACGGCCTGTCCGGGCTCAACGCCGGCCCGGACGACCCCGGCACCGGCCACAACTTCCTCGTGCACAACATGTGTCGACTGCCCGGCTCCGGCGGCACCTGGATGATCGCCGAGGGTGGGATGGGTACGGTCTCCCGGACGTTCGCCGAGGCCGCGCGCGCCGCCGGAGCAACCATCCGCACCGGTACGCCGGTGCGCGCGGTGACAGTGGACGGCGGCGCGGCCAGCGGAGTCGTGCTGGCCGACGGTCGGGAGGTCGCCGCCCGGGTGGTGCTCGGCGCGTGTGACCCGTACCGGCTGATGGACCTGTTGCCCGACGGCGCGCTCCCGGCGGCACTCGGCGAACGGATGGCGGCGGTCCGCCGGCCCGGCACCACCCTCAAGCTCAACCTGGCGCTCACCGGGCTGCCACGGTTCTCCTGCCTGCCGGATGGCACGCCGAGCCCATTTGGCTCGACCATCCACCTGCTGCCCGGGTCGGCGTCGCTGGTCGGCGGGGCGGAGGCCGCACCGATGACAGCGCTGCGCGCGATGTGGGCGGACGTGCAGGCCGGGCTGCTGCCGGCGGAGCCCACCATCGAGTGGTACCTGCACACCACTGTCGATCCGTCGCTCTCCGACGCCGCCGGGCACCACTCGTCGGCGCTCTTCGTCCAGTCCGTCCCCTACGAGCTGGCCGGCAGCACCTGGGACGCGGAGCTGCCCGGCTACGTCGACCGGCTCATCGGGATCGTCGAGCGGTACGCCCCCGGCACCGCCGACCTGATCGCCGACGCGGTGCCCCTGCCGCCGCCCGGCATCGAGGAGCACTTCGGCATCACCGGCGGGCACATCCACCACGTCGACAACACTGTCTCGTTCACCGACCGGATGCCCTACGCCACCGGCGTCGACGGCGTGTACGCGGGCAGCGCCGGCTGCCACCCGGCCGGCAGCGTCATCGGCGCGGCCGGCCACAACGCCGCCCGCCGGGTCCTCAGCGATCTGGGGCGCTGATCGGCCCCGCGTTGGGCGGGGTGGAGGGCCGGAGGTCACCCGGACCCCCGATCAGGTAGAAGCCGACCAGCAGCAGGTACGCGCACAGGCTCAGGATGGGGTTGACGAAGACGATGGCGAAGGCGGCCAGGTAGAACAAGGGCTTCAGCACTATCCGCCGTGCGATGGTCCGGGCCAGCCGCGGATCCAGGTCGGGGTGGAGCAGTCCGCGCCGACGAGCCCACCACCACGTCAGGTTGACGAAGATCGCCTCACCGAGCACGGTGCCGACGTAGAGAGCGGCGGTCAACCGCTGCTCGGTCGGACTGCCCCGCAGATTGTCCGACAGCAGATCGGCGGTGAACGGGATCGTGGCGATGAAGAGCAACACGAGCAGGTTGAGGACCAGCAGCATCTGGTCAACGCGGACCACGTACCGCCACAGGTTGTGGTGGGCGAGCCACACCTGCCCGGCGATCGCGAAGGTGATCACGTACGCCAGGTAGGACGGCCAGGCGTGGGCCAGGGCGTCCGGAAGCTCTCGACCACTCTCCCTGGCCGGACCGGTCTGGAGCAGTTCGACGGCCATCACCGTCAGCACGACCCCGAAGACCCCGTCGCTGAACGTCTCCACGCGGGCAGCGTCCCGGGTCTTCTCCCGCCCACGCCCGTACCGGTAACCACTCACCCGCGGGCACCCCTCCCGGAGGCGGCCTTCCCTGCGGGCGCCCCTCCCGCGATCTTGCACTTTCCGTCGCGGTTCTGGGGTGATTGTCCCGCTTTGCCGCTACCGGAAGTGCAAGATCGTGGGTTGGTGGGGTCAGATCACGGCTTCGCCCGCCGGGGCGGGGGTCTCCGCGTCCACTCGGTGGGCTCGCACCTTGTGCCCGACGCTGGTGAGGCAGCGGCCGCTGGGCAGGTCGAAGCGCCAACCGTGCAGCTGGCAGGTGAGCTGGTCACCGTCGACGATGCCGAAGCGGGTCAGGTCCGCCTTCAGGTGCGGACACCGCCGCTGCACCACCCAGTCGCCCAACGTGATGTCCTCGGCGTCGGTGCTGCGCTCGTGCTCGTCGTACCAGCCCTCGGCGTACTGGAGCCGCTCCTCGGAGAGGCACTTGAAGAACGCATAGACGAACTCGTTGTACTGGCCGATCCGGGCCGCCGAGAACCGGCAGGACAGGAAGAGCGAGTTGACCCAGTCCACCTCGTCGATGAAGAGCAGGTGCTCGATCAGCGACCGCTCGGTCCGGAACCGGTAGCGCACCTTCTCGTCCGCGTACGACCGGACCTCCTTGCCGGGGAAGTCCACCACGATCGACTCGACGCTCTCGCCGTCGTAGCCGACCAGGTCGAAGCGGACCGGGCCACCGACCCCCTTGGCGAGGTAGATCGACTCGTCGAGCAGGGGCTCGATCCGACGCTTCATCTCGCCGAGCACGTCCACCTCGGGGTGCCGCCAGGACGCCTTCTCCGCCTCGATGATCGGGCGCTTGCGCTCCCGCATCTCCTCCAGGTGAGCGACCTTGTTCGCGAAGAACTCCTCCACCGGCACCGGGTGGGTGGTGCTCGCACCCTCGGTGGTGACCTCGGCGACGCTGCCCGGCAGCAGCACGATCCCGTTGGTGCCGCCGACCTTGGCGTACTCCGACAGGAAGACGGACTGGTCGGGGAAGATGTTGCCCTCGTCGCCGTGGATGTCGTTGAACTGCCACAGGGCGTCGTCGAGGAAGCACGGGGGGCCGGCGATCGGGAAGACGTGCGACGCCTTCAGGTCGTCGATGTAGCGCCAGGTCCGGTCGAACTGCCGGTCACGCTTCTGCTTGCCGAAGGCGGTCTTCGCCGCCTGCGGCAGCTCGTAGACCATCGGATACCAGATCGCGCCGGAGAACTGGAGCAGGTGCGCGTGTACGTGCCCCAGCTCCGCGAAGACGCTCAGGTCGGTGGGGCGGGCGTCGTTCTGGTTGAGCAGCCGCACACCCTCGTACTCGACCCAGAGCGAGGAGTCGCCGATCGGCCCGTCGGTCGGGCTGGTCAACGCCTGAATCATGATCTTCAGGCCGCCGGGCAGCTCCACCACCTGCTCGTTGGGCGCCTTCAGGAACTGGGTGAAGCCCAGCGCCCGGAACTCGTCCTCCATCTCCGAGGTGGGGAACTCGGGGAGCAGGACCGTGGCGTCCTTCGAGACGAAGTCGCGCAGGTGCTTCGCGTCGAAGTGGTCCCGGTGCAGGTGGGAGACGTACAGGTAGTCGACCTGCCCCAGGCTCTCCCAGTCCAGCAGTGAGTTGTCCGGGAACGGGAACCACGACGCGAAGTAGGCCGGGTTGACCCACGGGTCGCACAGGATGCTGCCCGCGGCCGTGTCGATCCGCATGCTGGCGTGCCCGGTTCCGGTCACTCGCACCGCACAGTCCCCCTCAAACAGACAATCAGGTGTACGCCAAACGCTACCGGAGCGAGTCTGACCGCCGCCCCGCGACGCCGGTAGTGCCGTTCAGCCGAGGTGGGCAGTGGCCGATGGCCAGGAAACCCCCACCCCACCGCACCGCGTACGAGGCGTGCCAGACTAACCAAAGATCCGATCGCGAGGGAAGGACCGACAGTGGCAGGAAGCGAGCCGGTAACGTCGCCAGACCAGCACAAGCCCGGGCACCGCAAGGCCGGGCAGATCGGCGCCGTGCTGTCCGCACTGGCGCTGCTGGCGATGATCTGCGGCAACCACGAGGGCAAGGTCGAGGACATCTGGCTGATCGGCCTGGCCGCGCTGCTGCTGATCATTGTGATCGGCGATGTCGTGCTGCGGCGCAGCGGTCTGCGCTCCTGACCCGACCCCACCGCCGGACGACCGGCCGACGTACGCCGAGGGCCCGCCCCCACCCCGGGGACGGGCCCTCGTCCGTACGCGTCGGGGTCAGCGCCCGAAGAGGATGTCCTGCACGTCCTTGAGCGCGGCGTCGACCTCGGCCTCGAAGTAGCCACCCGGCACCAGGCCGAACCGGAGCGTGTCCAGGTCCTTCGGGTCGACAGGCATCGGGTTGCGGCGCTGCATGCCACCGAGCAGGGTGTCGAAGAACCGGTCCACCTGGTCGGGGTCGTACCCGCTGCCGAACCTGCGCACCTGGAAGCTACGGCGGATTTGGTCCACCCGGTACAGGTCGCTGCCGGGCGGACCGGCCATCGGCGGGCCGGCCATCGGGGGACCACCCATGGGCGGGCCACCCATCGGCGGACCGGCCACGGCGGGCGGGCCGGCCATCGGCGGACCACCCATGCCCTGTTGCGGCAGCGGAGGCGGACCGGCCGGGCCACGGCGCATGTCGCGCAGGTCCCGCTCCGGCATCCGGATCTCGGCAGTCATGTCGGCGCGACCGTGCCGCCCCGCCTCGAAGCCGTCGAAGCGCGGCTCCTCCGGCGGCGGCGGATAACCGCCGGGCGCGCGCTGGTCGTCGGGGCCGTACCCGCCGCGCTGATCATCCGGGCCGTACCCACCGGGTGCGCGCTGGTCGTCCGGGCCGTACCCACTGGGGCCGGCGGGCAGGCCGCGCTGCGGCATGCCGTGGCCACCCATCGGGCCGGGACCCATCGGGCCACCGGGACCCATCGGGGGCCGGCCGGGCCACGTGGCGCGTCGTAACCACCGCCGCGGGGGCGTCGTACCCACCGGCGAAGGCGCCGGTCGGCTCGTCGTAGCGGCCGTAGGGCGGGCCGGCCTGCGCGGGCATGGGCCGGGGCGGCATCGGCTGCGGGACCATGCCCCGGTCGTCGCGCATCGGCGGACCCATCCGGTCCGGTGGGCCCATCCGGTCACCCATCCGGGGGTCGCCACCACGCCCGGCGTTGTTGCGCTCCTCCAGCTCGGCCAGCTGCCGCTCGACCCGATCCAGGTGCAGGTCGACCTGCCACTCGTCGTAGCCGTTGAAGCGGACCCGGAAGACGACGTCATGAACCTCCTGGGAGGCCACTGGGGCGCCGACCTGTCGGCCGTCGAGCGTCGCCTCGACCCGGTCGAGGAAGGCATCCACCTCGTCGACCTTGTATCCCCGGCGGAGCGCCTTGCGCCGGAAACGCTGACCCTGACTCGCCACTATGTCTCCTGGTCTCGTTCGCCACGCCCGGTCACGCCGGTGCCTCTCCGGCGCGGTCGGTGTTGGTGTCGTTGTCCTCGGCGGCGGCGAGCTGGCCACACGCGCCGTCGATCTCGCGACCTCGGGTGTCCCGAACGGTGGTGGACACCCCGGCGTCGCGCAACCGCCGGACGAACTCCCGCTCGACCGGCTTCGGGCTCGCGTCCCAGCGACTGCCCGGCGTCGGATTGAGCGGAATGAGGTTCACGTGGGCCAATTTGCCGGCCAGCAGCCGCCCGAGCAGGTCTGCTCGCCACGGCTGGTCGTTCACGTCCTTGATCATCGCGTACTCGATCGACACGCGACGGCCCGTCCGGGCGGCGTAGTCCCACGCTGCGTCCAGCACCTCGGCTACCTTCCAGCGCTGGTTGACCGGCACGAGTTCGTCGCGCAGATCATCATCGGGCGCGTGCAACGACAGCGCAAGGGTCACTGAGAGGTCTTCGCTGGCCAGTCGGTGGATGGCCGGAACCAGGCCGACCGTGGAAACGGTGATGTGCCGCTGGGACAGGCCGAGCCCCTCCGGAGCCGGGCTGACCAGCCGACGGATCGCCGCGATCACCCGGTTGTAGTTGGCCAGCGGCTCGCCCATGCCCATGAAGACGACGCGCGACAGCCGCGGCGGGGAACCCGCGACCACGCCGGACGCCGCCACCCCGGCCATGTACACGGCCTGGTCGACGATCTCCCCCGTCGACAGGTTGCGGGTCAGCCCGGCCTGGCCGGTGGCGCAGAACGGACAGGCCATGCCGCAACCCGCCTGGCTGGAGATGCAGACGGTCACCCGGTCGGGGTAGCCCATCAGCACGCTCTCCACCAGCGCACCGTCGTGCAGCCGCCAGAGCGCCTTGCGGGTCGCGCCGTCGTCGCAGGCCAGCTCACGCACCGGGGTGAGCAGGGTCGGCATCAACTGGTCGGCCAGCCGCTCCCGGGTCGCCGCGGGCAGATCGGTCATCGCCTGCGGGTCGCGGACCAGCCGCCCGAAGTAGTGGTTGGAGACCTGCTTGGCGCGGAAGGCCGGCTCCCCCAGCCCGGTGACCAACGCCTGGCGGCCGGCCAGGTCCAGGTCAGCGAGGTGCTGAGGGGGCATGGAGGCCCGGCGCGCGGCGGGGGCGACCGAGAGGGCGGGGATCAGTGGCAAGCTCGTCATGGCTGGTCCAGTGTGTCACGCCTTCGGCGACGGGTGCCGGTCCGGAGGTGTCGAACGGGCCGCGACCGCCGGAGCCGGATGACCAGGTAGTCGTGATTCATACCTCAGCTCACCACCGGCACGAGGACCGCCAACAGCAGGTAGGCCGTCGGCACCGCGAACAGGATCGAGTCCAGTCGGTCCATCAGACCGCCGTGGCCGGGCAGCAGGTTGCTCATGTCCTTCACGCCGAGATCCCGCTTGATCATCGACTCGGCCAGGTCGCCGAGGACCGCCGCGCAGGAGACGGCCACCCCGAACAGCGCACCCCACCAGGGGGCCACCTCGAACATCAGCCACAGCAGCAACGCGCTGCCCAGGGCCGCCGCGGTGACCGAGCCGGCGAAGCCCTCCCAGGACTTCTTCGGGCTGATCGACGGGGCCATCGGGTGTTTGCCGAAGGAGACGCCGGCCGCGTACCCGCCGGTGTCGGAGAGGACCACCCCGATCAGGGTGGCCAGGATGCGCAGGTACCCGTCCTCGGGGGCCGCCGCCAACAACGCCGCGAAACCGGCGAGGAACGGCACGTAGACGGCGATCAGGGTGGCAGCGGTGAGATCCCGCTGGAAGCCGGCCGGCCCGTCACCCAGCCGCCAGATCATGGTGCCCAGCACGGTGACCAGCAGCCCCAGGCTGAGCGCGTCCGGGCCGGCGAACCAGGCCAGACCCACGGTCAGCACACCCCCGCCGATCAGCGGCACCAGCGGCGGGTGCGCCCCGCTGCGTCGGACCGCGCGGGCCATCTCCCAGATGCCGACGGCCACCGCGGCGGCGATCACCGGCAGGAACGCCAACGGGTAGACGACGAGCGGCACCACGATCAGCGCGCCGAGGCCGAGCCCGACCCCGATCGCCGCGGGAAGGTTGCGCCCGGCCCGCCCGGTGCCCACCTGCTGGGTGGCCGGTCGGTCGATGCTGGCCCGACGTCGCCCCTTCGTCCGTCGACCGGTCGTCGGCGCCTCGTCCGGCGCCACCTCGGCCCGGACGGGCTCCAGCAGCTCGGTCGGGTACCCCGGGTCGTCGAATCGGTCAGGACGGCCGTCGAGGCGGCTCGGCTCGTCAAAGCGCCCACGGTCCGGGCCGTCGTAACGGGGCGGCCCGTCGCCGGCGGCAGGACGGTCCAGGTACCGGTCAGCGCGACCCCGGTCGTCGTACCGGTCCGGCTGGTTGCGGTCGTCCACGTGCCGGTCACGGTCGTCGAAACGATCACGCCGGTCGCGGTCGTCGAAGCGGTCGTCCGGACGGACCGGGCGGCCACGCTCGTCGTACGGGTCGGCGGGGTGCGGGTCGGCGTACGGCCGGGCGTGCGGGTCGGCGTACAGCTCAGGGCCGGCGGCCGGACGGCGGCTCCACTGGCCGGCCTCCAGCTCCTGGTCGGGCCAGGGCAGCGCCACGGGGCGCTCCGGCCGGTCCCAGCCGCGAGGCTCGCTGCCGTAGGGGTCGGGGTGGGACATCACGCACCGCGACGCGGCACGAGAACCACCACATGACGCAAGACCACAAGCATCCCCTACACGTGCGATGTTCCTCCGATTGACCGCCCCGACGGTCGGTCGATCCCCGGTGTTCACCACCCGGTGGCCGGGAATCCTGCCGAGCCTACTGCACACACCGGACCGGCACGGCGGACGAGGCACGCCGACGGACGCCACCCTCGCCGCCAGGCCGCCGACCAGCAACACACACCCATCCGGTACGGCACACCGGCGGCGTCCTCACCTCGGCCACCTTGATGCCGGGGCGCGCGGATCCCCTGCCGACCTACAGCACGAGGCCCGTTCCCGATGTCGGGAACGGGCCTCGAAGCAGGGTTCACACCTCGAGCAGCTCGGTTTCCTTGTGCTTCACCAGGTCGTCGATGCTGGCCACGTACCGCTGGGTCAGGTCGTCGAGTTCCTTCTCGGCGCGGCGGCCGTCGTCCTCGCCCGCCTCGCCGTCCTTGACGATCCGGTCCAGCTCCTCCTTGCCACGGCGGCGGACGTTGCGGATAGCCACCTTGGCCTCCTCGCCCTTGTGCCGAGCCACCTTGATCATGTCGCGGCGGCGCTCCTCGGTCATCTGCGGGAGCAGGATGCGCAGCTGGTTGCCCTCGTTGTTCGGGTTCACCCCGAGGTCCGAGTCGCGGATCGCCTTCTCCATCGCATTGATCTGCGAGTTGTCGTACGGCTTGATGATGGCCATCCGCGGCTCGGGAACCGCGATGGACGCCATCTGGGTCAGCGGCGTGGGCGTGCCGTAGTAGTCGATGATGACCTTGGAGAACATGGCGGCGTTGGCGCGACCGGTACGGATGGCGCCGAACTCCTCCTTGGCGTGCTCAACCGCACGCTCCATCTTCTCCTCGGCCTCGAGGAGGGTGTCGTCGATCACCGGTCTCCTCGCCTCCTTCTGTGCTCGTCGTGGGCTCTGCTGAAAGTCGTCAGACCGCTGCTGTCGCCGCCGTCGGCGGAACTCAGGCGGTGATCAGGGTGCCGATCTTGTCGCCACCCACCGCGCGGATGATGGTGTCGTCACCCTGCGCGCCGAAGACCAGCATCGGCAGGCCGTTCTCCATGCAGAGGCTGAACGCCGCCGCGTCGGCCACCCGCAGGTTGCGGCGCAGCACCTCGGAGAAGGTGATCGAGTCGAGCTTGCTGGCGGTGGGGTCGATCCGGGGGTCGGCGGTGTAGACGCCGTCCACGCCGTTCTTGCTCATCAGCACCACGTCGGCCCGGATCTCCAGCGCCCGCTGGGCGGCCACCGTGTCGGTGGAGAAGTACGGCATCCCGGCGCCGGCGCCGAAGATGACCACGCGGCCCTTCTCCAGGTGCCGGATGGCCCGCAACGGGATGTACGGCTCGGCGACCTGGGCCATCGTGATGGCGCTCTGCACCCGGGTCTCGATGCCCTCCTTCTCCAGGAAGTCCTGGAGCGCGAGGCAGTTCATCACGGTGCCGAGCATGCCCATGTAGTCGGCGCGGGCCCGGTCCATCCCACGCTTCTGCAGCTCCGCGCCGCGGAAGAAGTTGCCGCCGCCGACCACCACGGAGACCTGCACGCCGCGGCGGACCACTGTGGCGATCTGCCGGGCGATGGCCTGGACGACGTCCGGGTCGACGCCGATCGCGCCGCCACCGAAGACCTCACCGGAGAGCTTCAGCACCACCCGGCGGGCACGCCCGGGCGGCGGTGCCGTCGGATCGTCCAGCTCCAGCGTCCGGTCACTCACAACCTGCGTCATCCGCCCCGCCCTTCCCCACGCGCACGCCCCGTGCGGCGCGTACCGCGAACCTGCCGCTGCTGACCCTATGTGACGAGGAGGCCGCGGTGCCTGTCACGTACACCGGCGGCCTCCTCGTTGACGTCTTCTGCCCACGGGCGCGCGCGGCGCCCGACGGCGGCTCAGGCCTGGCCGACCTCGAACCGCACGAAGCGGGTGACCTCGATGCCGGCCTCGGCCAGCAGCTGCTTCACCGACTTCTTGTTGTCAGAGACGGACGACTGCTCGATCAGGACGAAGTCCTTGAAGAAGGAGTTGACCCGACCCTCGACGATCTTCGGCAGGGCCGCCTCGGGCTTGTTCTCCTCGCGGGCGGTCTGCTCGGCGATGCGCCGCTCGGACTCGACGACCTCAGCCGGAACCTCGTCCCGGGTGAGGTACTTCGGCCGCATCGCGGCGATCTGCATGGCCACACCACGGGCGTCGGCGTCGCCGGCCTCGTCGCTCTTGCCGGTGTACGACACCAGCACGCCGACGGCCGGAGGCAGGTCCTGGGCCTTGCGGTGCAGGTAGACAGCGGTGGTGCCCTCGACCCGGGCGAACCGGTTGAGCACCAGCTTCTCGCCGATCTTGGCGGACTGCTCCTGGATCAGGTCCGCGACGACCTTGCCGTCGAGCTCGGTGGCGAGCAGCTCCTCGGCGGAGTTCACGCCGGCGCGCTCACCGTGCTCGACCAGCTGCTGGCCCAGCGCGATGAACGACTCGGTCTTGGCGACGAAGTCGGTCTCGCAGTTCAGCTCCAGCAGGGCCTTGCCGGAGTGGGCGACCAGGCCGTTCGCGGCCGTACGGCCGGCCCGCTTGCCAACGTCCTTGGCGCCCTTGACGCGCAGGATCTCGACGGCCTTGTCGAAGTCGCCCTCGGCCTCGGTCAGCGCCTTCTTGCTGTCCATCATGCCGGCGCCGGTGAGGTCGCGGAGCTTCTTGACGTCCGCGGCGGTGATTTGGGACATGGCTCTCTCTTCGGTGTTGAGACGGCGTGTGGATGGTCAGAGGTGCCGGTTACCCGGATCCGGGCGGATCGTGCCCGGCGTACCGCCGCTGCCCACCGTTCGCAAAAACGGACGGCGGGCAGCGGCGGTGCGATCACTCCGCGGTGGCGGCCGCCGGCTGCTCGGTGGCGGCCTGCGCCGGCTGCTCCGGGGTGGCGGGCTGCTCGGCGGCGGCAGCGGCGGGCTGCTCGGCCGGGGCGGCCGACTCGTCGGCCTTCTTCGGCTCGAGAAGCTCGCGCTCCCACTCGGTCAGCGGCTCGTCGCTCGCGACACCCTCGGGCTTCTCGTCGTTGCCCCGGCGACGGCCGGAACGCGCGATCAGGCCGTCCGCGACGGCGGCGGCGACGACCTTGGTCAGCAGCTCGGCCGAGCGGATCGCGTCGTCGTTACCCGGGATCGGGAAGTCGACCTCGTCCGGGTCACAGTTGGTGTCCAGCACCGCGATGACCGGGATGCCCAGCTTGCGGGCCTCGTCGACGGCGATGTGCTCCTTCTTGGTGTCGACGATCCAGACCGCGGCGGGAAGCTTCTGCATGTCCCGCAGGCCACCGAGGGTGCGGGTCAGCTTGATCTTCTCGCGGGAGAGCTGCAGGGTCTCCTTCTTGGTGTAACCGGCGGCGGTGCCGCTCAGGTCACCCAGGCCCTCCAGCTCCTTCATCCGCTGGAGCCGCTTGTACACGGTCTGGAAGTTGGTCAGCATGCCACCGAGCCAGCGGTGGTTGACGTACGGCTGGCCGACCCGGGTCGCCTGCTCGGCGATAGCTTCCTGGGCCTGCTTCTTGGTGCCGACGAACAGGATGCTGCCACCCTCGGCGACGGTCCCACGCACGAACTCGTACGCCTTCTCGATGTACTCGAGGGTCTGGCGCAGGTCGATGATGTAGATGCCGTTGCGCTCGGTCATGATGAAGCGCTTCATCTTCGGGTTCCAGCGCCGGGTCTGGTGCCCGAAGTGGACACCGCTCTCCAGCAGCTGACGCATGGTCACGACGGCCATGGTTGGGGTACTCCTCAAGGTCCCTGGTTGTCACGCCCGGCCGGTGGCCGGGCGTCCTGGCGCCTGGTCGCCGACCCATGGTGGACCCGATCAAGATCGGGACCAGGGAGGCCGTCGCTCCACGACGATTCGTGAAGAGGGCGCGCGAGGTCGACCGCACGAGGCGGTCGCCAGTTGGCCAGTGTACGCCCCTCACCCGTTCAGCCGCCCCGGGGTGCGCGGGGGGTGCCGCTCCGCCGCTCCCCCGCTCCCGGGTTGCCGGGAAGTCCGCCGCTCCCCCCGCTCCCGGGTTGCCGGGAAGATCGCGCTGGTTCAGGGAAATAGTGGCCTCCGTGTCGCCGGAGGCCACTATTTCCTGGTTGTTGTCCGAATCGCCGGCGCGCGCCGGGCCGGCGGCGGGTCGGGGCCCGGGTCAGCCGGCGGCGAGCGCGGCGGCCACGAAGAGCACCAGGCCGACGGTCAGGTAGGCCGTCGGTGGGCGGAGCCAGCCCCGACCGGTGTCGGCGAGCGCCAGACCTCCGGTTCGTAGCCCGTACAGCCCGGTCGCGAAGATCGGCAGTCCGGCGACCAGGGCGATACCCACCACCACGTTCCCGGCGTCCACCGGGTCGCCGGTGACACCCGCCAGCAGCACCCGCAACGCGGGGACCTCGAAGATCAACACCAGCAGAGCGAAGAGTACGGCCAACACCGGTCGACGGGTCCGATAGACGCCGTCGGCGGCCGGCGGATACACCGGCGGCTCACCTGCGGGCAGGTCAGGCCGGGGGCCGATCCCCGGCATCGGGCCGGTCGGCATCTCCAGCGGGTGGAGCGTGTCGCTGCCGCCCCGGGTCGGCTCGACGATCGGATACCCACCGAGCGGAGCAGGTCGAGCCTGGTCAGCGAGCACACCGGCCGGCGCTGCCGAGGTGTCGCGGCCGGTCTCCGGCGCGGCGCTGGTCACCGGGGAACCCGCCGCTGTCGTCTCCCGGGCGGCGCGGCGTCCGGGCAGCTCACCTGAGGTCTCCGAGGGGTCCCGGTCCGCCCGCCGCGACCGGGTGGCCCGGTAACCGTCCGCCTCCGGCCGCGCGGCGCCAAGCGGGTCCACTGCGGCGAAACGCCCCGAATCAGCCTCACTCGCCCCGAACCGACCGGTCTGATCGTCCAGGGCGGCGAAGCGACCGGAGTCCGCCTCGGGCGCACCGAAGCGACCCGCGTCCACCGCGCTCAGACGACCCGAGTCCGATTCCGGCGTACCGCCGAAGCGACCCGCGTTGACGGCGCCGAAGCGTCCCGAGTCCGGCTCCCGGCGGCGGCCGACGCCGGTGTCCTCGACGGAGCGGCCGTCTTCCGCGTCACGCTGCTCGGGGATCTCGCTGTCCCGGTATCGCGGTTCGCCCGCGCCGCGCCACTCCGACTCGCCGTAACCGCGACCCCGCTCGTCGGGGTACCAGCGCGACTCCTGATCTTCCGGGAAACTCCGTCGTCCGTCCACGTCAGGCACGGTATGCGACCGGCCACGCCCGCGCCATTTCAGCCCGGCGCACACCATTGGCCCTCTGCGCGATCTTGCACTTGCTGTCCCGGCATAGGGCGCATCCCACTCATTTCCACAGCCGAAACTGCAAGATCGGTGCAGTGGGTGTCCTTGGCGATGCTGCGCCGGGTTCGGCTCAACGCCCCTAGCACAGCGCGGGCATGATCGTCCGACTGTCCACAGCGCACCCGTTGTCCACAGGTGGGCCGCCGACGGGTCGCGGCGGTCTCCCTCCGGCGGGCACCGTGCCGGCCATGACGAAGCGGAACCAGGCGGTTGGCGCGTACGGCGAGCGGTGCGCGGCCCGGCACCTGACCGAGGCGGGGCTGCGCCCGATCGCCAGAAACTGGCGCTGCCCGGCCGGGGAGATCGACATCATCGCGTGGGACGGGCCCGTGCTCGCCTTCTGCGAGGTGAAGACCCGCCGCGGTGAGGGTTTCGGCACCCCGGCCGAGGCGGTCGTGCCGGCCAAGGCCCGCCGACTGCGGGGGCTCGCCGCGCGGTGGCTGACCGAGACCGGTACGACCGCCGAGGAGGTGCGTTTCGACGTGCTGTCGGTGCGGCTGCCCGACGTCGGCCCGGCGCAGGTCGACCACCTCAAGGGCGCGTTCTGACATGCGTACCCGGAGGATCGGTGACGCGCCGTGAGCTACGCGAAGGTGCTCTGCGTGGGGTTGGTCGGGGTGACCGGCCACCTCGTCGAGGTGGAGGCCGACCTGGCCGCCGGCCTGCCGGCGGTGGTGATCTCCGGCCTGCCGGACACCGCCCTGCACGAGGCCCGCGACCGGGTCCGCGCCGCCGTGGTCAACTCCGGCCAGCGCTGGCCCAACCGGCGGATCACCCTCAACCTGCTCCCCGCCACGCTGCCGAAATTCGGGTCGGCCTTCGATCTGGCCATCGCCGCCGCGCTGCTGGGCGGCTCGGGTGAGCTGCCGCTGCTCCCGCTGGAGGGGGTGGTGGTCCTCGGCGAGCTGGGCCTGGACGGAACGGTCCGGCCGGTGCGTGGCGTACTCCCGATGGTCGCCGCCGCAGCCCAGGCCGGTGTCACGCGGGTGATCGTCCCGGTCGGCAACGCCGGCGAGGCCGCCGTCATCCCCGGCGTACGGGTGCGAGCGGTGGACACCCTGCACCGGCTCGTCGCCTTCGTTCGCGACGGGACCCCGCTGATCGAACCACCGGCGGACATCCCGGTACCGATGGTGGGTGGGCCGGATCTCGCCGAGGTCGCCGGGCAGCAGATGGGTCGGCGCGCCCTGGAGGTCGCCGCGGCCGGCGGACACCACGTGGCGCTGCTGGGCCCTCCGGGCGCCGGCAAGACGATGCTCGCCCAACGACTGCCGTCGATCCTGCCCGAGTTGGACGACGACGCGGCGCTTGAGGTCACCGCGCTGCACTCGGTCGCCGGGCTGCTGCCGCCGGGTGGTCGGTTGCTGCGTCGCCCGCCGTTCCAGGCGCCGCACCACACCGCGACCGTGCCGTCGTTGGTCGGGGGCGGCTCGGGGTTGGCCCGGCCCGGCGCGGTGTCGCTGGCGCACCGCGGGGTGCTGTTCCTGGACGAGGCCCCGGAATTCAGCAAGGGCGCGCTGGAGGCGCTGCGCCAGCCTCTGGAGCACGGCTGCATCCAGCTGAGCCGCAGCAGGGGCGGCACCGTGTACCCGGCCCGCAGCCAGTTGGTGCTGGCGGCCAACCCGTGTCCGTGCGCCAAGCCGGCGGGTGACGCGCACTGCGAGTGCAGCCCGCTGGTCCGTCGCCGCTACCTGGGAAGGCTCTCCGGGCCGCTGCTCGACCGGATCGACGTCCAGGTGCGGCTGATGCCGGTGCGGGCGGCCGAGTTGATGGCCACCGACGGCGACGTCGAGCCCTCGGCGGCGGTCGCCGCCCGGGTGGTGGCGGCCCGGCAGGCGGCGGCCACCCGTTGGGCCGACCTCGGTCGACGGCTCAACGCCGAGGTGGAGGGCCCGCACCTGCGCCGGCCGCCGTGGCGACTGCCGGCCCGGGTCACCGTCGAGCTGCGTGGCCGGCTCGACTCCGGCTCGCTGTCGGCGCGCGGCTTCGACCGGGTGATCCGAATGGCCTGGACCATCGCTGACCTGGACGGTCGTGACCGGCCGGACCGGGACGACGTCCGGGAAGCGCTCCAACTACGGACGGGGGAGGCGGCGTGAGCGCCGAGGAGGAGAGCAGGCTGGCCCGGGTCGCCCTGACCTGGTTGGCGGAGCCGGGCACGCGCGCGGTGCACCGACTTGTCGAACGGCACGGCCCAGTGGCGACCCTGGAACTGCTGCTCGACGGCGGCAGCCCGGACGGCTGGCTGCACACCACCGTCGCCGCACGCTCGGCGGCCGGCGACGCGCGGGCGGTGGCGGCGGAGGCGCTGGAGCGGGCGGACCGGCTGGGTGCCCGGCTGGTCACGCCGGACGACGAGGAGTGGCCGGCCCAGGTTGCCGGCCTGGCCACGCTGCGTCTGCCGGACGTCAGCCGTCGGGTGGACGGTGAGACCGCCCCGCCGCTCTGCTTCTGGGTACGCGGGGGCTGGCCGCTGGGCGAGGCTCTGGATCGCTCGGTGGCCGTGGTGGGGGCGCGTGCGGCCACCGGCTATGGGCAGCACGTCGCGACAGAGCTGGGGTACGGCCTGGCGGAGCGGGACTGGACCGTCGTGTCCGGTGGCGCCTTCGGCATCGACGCTGCCGCCCACCGGGGCGCCCTGACCGCAGGCGGTCTGACCGTCGCGGTGCTCGCCTGCGGGCTCGACCGTCCGTACCCGATGGGCAACGCCGCGCTCTTCGACCGGATCGCCGAGACGGGGCTGCTGGTCAGCGAATGGCCACCGGGTGCCGAGCCGCTGCGGCCCCGGTTCCTGATCCGCAACCGGGTGATCGCCGGGGGCACCCGGGGCACCGTCGTCGTGGAGGCGTCGGCGCGCAGTGGCGCGACGCAGACCGCGCGGCGAGCCATCCACGCCAATCGGGTGGCGATGGTGGTGCCGGGGCCGGTGACCTCGGCCATGTCCGTCGGCGCGCACGAGTTCCTGCGCGAGAACCCCAAGGCACGGCTGGTCACCGGGGTGGCGCACGTACTGGAGGAGGTGGGCCGGATCGGCGCGGACCTGGCCCCGCTGGCGCGCGGACCACAACGGGCCACCGACGACCTGGACGACGACATGCGGTCACTGCTGGAGGCGCTGCCGCGCCGGGGCGCGATGGGCGTGGACCGGCTCTCCGCCCGCGCCGGTGTCGACGTACGGACCGCGCTGCGCAAGCTGTCGCTGTTGGAGGAGCTGTCCATGGTGGTCCGTCGCGAGGACGGGTACGCCCTCGCCCCACCCGTCAGACCGAAGCGTGCGACGGCGGCGGAGACGTCCGGTCTGCCCGGTACCTGAACGGGTGCGACACAGCTTGCCAGCCGGGGTGGTCGTCCGGCTGCCCGCGCCCTTCGCACTCGGGATCTCCGCCAGCCGGTACTGCCGGTACCGTGCCCGGTCATGGGTTCAATCAAGCCGTGGCACATCAGCGTGCTCTGCTGTCTCGTCGTGACCGCCGTGCTCGTTGTGGGCTTGGTCGTGTTCCTGATCAAGAGGAGCAACCGCCGGTAGTCGGGACGGATACCGGCACCGTCGCGTCCGGTGACGTAGGCGGACCGGCCGTAGGCTGGTGCCGTGCCAGCTGTGAGTGAAGGTGCCTGGGTCGTTGGACCGGCCGGCACGCCGGCGCGGGCCCGATGAGCCGGCCCGACCGGGGCACCCGGGCCATGCACCAGGCACTGCCGCCGGCGCTGCGCGAAGCGGTCGACGACTTCGCCGAGCACCTGTCCCGGGTCCGTAACCGGTCGGCGCACACCGTCCGTGCCTACGTGACCGACCTCGTCTCGCTGCTCGACCACGCCGTCCGGATGGGCTGCGTCGACCTCGCCGAGGTGGACCTGTCGGTGCTGCGCAGTTGGCTGGCGCGGCAACGCACCACCGGTGCGGCCCGCACGTCGTTGGCCCGGCGGGCCGCGTCGGCGCGGGCGTTCAGCGCCTGGGCACACCGGGCCGGGCTGCTCCCCACCGATGTGGGCGCCGCGCTGGCCAGCCCTCGCGCGCACCGGGAGCTGCCCAACGTGCTGCGCGCCGACCAGGCCGCCGCCCTGGTCGAGGCACCGTCCCGGCAGGCACCGCCGCCCAACCCGCCACCCGTGGACCCAGCCCGCACAAACCCGGGCCCCACGAACCCGGGCCCCACCAACCCGGGCCACACGAACCCGGGCCACACGAACCCAGCCCACACGGACCCGGGCCGCACGGACGCCGAGCCCACCGACGCGGCGTTCGGATCAGCTCACATCGCAGCGGGAGGGGCCGAGGCGGTGCCGCTGCGCGACCGGGTGCTGCTGGAGCTGCTCTACGCCACCGGCGTACGGGTCAGCGAGGCGTGCGGGTTGGACGTCGGCGACGTCGACCACGGCCGGCGGGTGATCCGGGTGTTCGGCAAGGGCGGGCGGGAGCGCTCGGTGCCGTACGGGGTGCCCGCCCAGCGGGCATTGGACGACTGGCTGCGCCGGGGTCGACCGGCGATGGTGGGCGCCCGCTCCGGCGACGCGCTGCTGCTGGGTGCCCGGGGCGGTCGGCTCAACCCGACGACAGCGCGTCAGATCGTCGGTGCGTACGCCGAGACCGCCGGCCTGCCTCCGACCAGCCCGCACGATCTACGCCACTCCGCGGCCACCCATCTCCTGGAGGGTGGCGCGGACCTACGCGCCGTGCAGGAGCTGCTCGGCCACTCGTCGCTGGCGAGCACGCAGATCTACACGCACGTCTCGGTCGAGCGGCTGCGCGCCGCCTACCGGCAGGCGCACCCACGCGCCTGATGGCGAGCGGCTGTGCGCCGCCTACCGGTGGCCCCACCTACGCGCCTGATCAAGCGCCGGGGGCGCGAAGGCGCGGCGGTTACGATCATCAAGTGAGCGTCCCGAATCCCCCTGAGCCGATCCCGGGCGCCCGCCTGCTCTTCTCCCTGGACCCGGCGGTCAGCCACCTCAACCATGGCTCGTTTGGCGCGGTCCCGATCGGCGTACAGCGCGCCCAGCAGCGGCTGCGCGACGAGATGGAGAGCAACCCGCTGCGCTTCTTCACTCAAGGGCTGGTCGACCGGATCGCGCACACCCGTCGGCACCTCGCCGGGTTCCTGGGGGCCGACCCGGACGGCAGCGCCCTGGTGGGCAACACCACCACCGGCGTCGCCGTGGTGCTGCAGTCGGTGGGCCTGCGGGCAGGCGACGAGGTGCTGAGCACCGACCACGGGTACGGGGCGGTGAGCCTGTCCATCCAGCGCGAGTGCAGCCGCACCGGCGCGGTCAGCCGGGTCCTGCCGATCCCCCTGGCCGCCACCGACGAGCAGATCGTGCAGGCCATCCGCGCCGGCCTGCGCCCCGGGCGGACCCGGCTGCTCGTCGTCGACCAGCTCACCTCGGCCACCGCCAAGCTCTTTCCGACCGCCGCCATCGTCGGGGTGGCCCGCGAACACGGCGTGCCGGTCCTGGTGGATGCCGCGCACGCCCCGGGCATGTTGCCCACCCCGGTGGCCAGCATCGGCGCTGACTTCTGGGTGGGCAACCTGCACAAGTGGGCGTACGCCCCGCGCGGCACCGCGCTGCTGGCGGTGGCACCGCAGTGGCGGGACCGGATCGAGCCGCTTGTGGTGTCCTGGGAGCAGGAGTCGGGTTTCCCGGCGCGGCTCGAGTGGCAGGCGACTCTCGACTACACGCCCTGGCTGGCCGCCCCGGCGGGCCTGTTCACGATGCGCAGTCTCGGCGTCGACCGGGTGCGGGCGCACAACGCCGCGCTCGCCGCGTACGGCCAGCGGGTGGTGGGGGACGCTCTGGGGGTGGCCCCCGCCGACCTGCCCAACCCCGGCGGACCGGGGGTGGCTCTGCGCCTCATTCCGCTGCCGCCCGGCACGGGCACCACGATCGACGCCGCGCGGGCATTGCAGACGCGGATCGGTGAGCGGCTCGCCGCCGAGGTGGCGGTGATGAGCTGGAACGGCCGCGGGTGGCTGCGGCTCACCGGCCAGGTCTACAACGCCGCCGACGAGTACGAACGGCTGGCCGCACGGCTGCCGGCATTGCTCGCCCAACGCTGACCGGAGGACCGGGAGCAGACGACCGCGGCTGACGGGCCGGAGCTGACGGACCGGGAGCAGGCGCACCGGGCCGAGGCCGAGGAGGGCCAGCGGGTCGAGGTACTCCTCGCCCCGGCGCAGGCCCCAGTGCAGGCACGCCTCGGCCGGGCAACCCGGATGGCCGGGCTGCAGCTCGCCCAGCGGCGCGCCGGCGATGACCGGCTGGCCGGGGCGTACGCCGGGTTGGACCGGTTCGTGGGTGGTCCGCAGCCCGTCGGCGTGCCCCACTGTGACCACCGGTCGACCGGCCACCAGGCCGGCGAAGAGCACGGTGCCCGGCCCGGCGCTGCGGACCACCGCTCCGGCCGGCGCGGCGAGGTCGACGCCGCGATGGCCGGGCAGCCACGGCCGGGGCGGCGGGTCGAACCGGCGCACCGGGCGGGGCGGCCCGTCGAGCGGCCAGCGGAACCGCCCGGCGGGCGCCGGGTCGGCGACCGGCACCGTCACTGCCGCGACCGGCACGGTCGGCGTCGGCGGTTGGCCGGGCACCGCCGCGACCAGCACCGCCAGCCCGCAGAGCTGCACGGTCAGTGCGAGCGGAAGCACGGCGCAGAGCAGCAGCGTGCGGCGGATCGAACGGACGGGTGGCGGTCGCATGACGGCAGCCTCCAGCCAACAGCGGGGCGTCTGCCAGCCCGGCCGACCGGCCTGTGGACAACCGGGCGTGCTGTGGACGACCACCCAACGGCTTCGATGATCTGCTATGCCCCGGGCGGCGAGCCGCTGTCCATAAGCCGCTGCGCCTACGCCGTCGTACCTCCGGTGCCATTTTCGGGCCGCCACCGAGGGCCTAGGCTGGGCCGCGTACGGCGGGTGCCGCCGTCTGTACCGGGGAGGCCCGCATGACCACTCTCGATGACCGCACGCAGTCCCCCACCGGGCCGACGGTGGCCGACGTGAGCGGCCCGTCCCGGCTCGCGGAGCCGGACGAGGCGATCAGCGCCGAGGAGTTGCAGCTCGCGGCCCGCAACCACGGCATCCCGTTGGAGGCGCTGCGCTACGACGTCACCCCGGCCGGGCTGCACTACCTGCTGATCCACTACGACATCCCGGAGCTGGACCCGGCGACGCACACGCTGACCATCGGCGGAGCGGTGGACCGTCCGCTGACTGTCAGCCTCGCCGACCTGCGCGAGCGGCCCCGGGTCACCCGGCAGGTGACCCTTGAGTGCGCCGGCAACGGGCGGGCCCTGCTGCACCCCCGGCCGGTCAGCCAGCCCTGGCTGGTCGAGGCGGTCGGCAACGCCGAGTGGACCGGTACCCCCCTCGCTCCGCTGCTGCGCGAGGCGGGCATCGACCCGGACGCGGTGGACGTGGTCTTCACCGGCGCCGACCACGGCGTGGAGCGCGGGATCGAGCAGGACTACCAGCGGGCGCTTCCGGTCGCCGACGCGCTGCGCGAGGAGGTGCTGCTCGCGTACGAGATGAACGGCGCTCCCCTGCTGCCGCAGCACGGCGCGCCGCTGCGGCTGATCGTGCCGGGCTGGTACGGCATGGCGCACGTGAAGTGGGTCCACTCCATCGAGCTGCGGACCGAGCCGTTCGAGGGGTACCAGAACGCGGTGGCCTACCGGGTACGCCGCGACGCCGACGACCCGGGCGTTCCGGTCACGCGGATCGAGCCGCGGGCGCTGGTCCGCCCGCCCGGCTTCCCGGACTTCATGTCCCGCCGTCGGGTGCTGCGACCCGGCCCGTGCACCCTTGATGGTCGGGCCTGGTCGGGGCACGCGCCGGTGGTCGCCGTGGAGGTGACCACCGACGGCGGGGAGAGCTGGACGCCTGCCGAGCTGGAGCCGGCGGACGCGGGTGATTTCGCCTGGCGGCGCTGGCGGCACGAGTGGGTCGCCACCCCCGGCCGGTACGTGCTCGGCGCGCGGGCGACAGACGCGTCCGGGCGGACCCAGCCGGTCGAGCAACCGTGGAACCGTGGCGGCTTCGCCAACAACATGACGCAGCGGGTCGAGGTCGTGGTGCCGGCCGAGTGAACGGTCGCGGGTGTCACGCCACGGGTGGGGGGGCCCGTGGCACGGCCCGGCGGCTCGGGTGCGGTCAGCCGCCGAAGCCGGAGTCGGCGGGCAGCGAGATGTCGGGCTTCTCCAGCTCCTCGACGTTGACGTCCTTGAAGGTCATCACACGGACGTTTTTCACGAAGCGGGCAGGACGGTACATGTCCCACACCCAGGCGTCGTGCATCTCGACCTCGAAGTAGACCTCGCCGTCGGAGTTGCGCACGTGCAGGTCGACCTGGTTGGCCAGGTAGAACCTGCGTTCCGTCTCCACCACGTAGGAGAATTGGCGGACAATGTCGCGGTACTCCCGGTAGAGCTGCAGCTCCATCTCGGTCTCGTACTTTTCGAGATCTTCCGCGCTCATCGCACTCCGCCTTCCATGGCCACATCTTCCCCCACCGGCGTCGGAGGCCGAGGCTGCTCGCCCAACGCCACGCCGACGGTACCCCCTGACGCCCACGAGCGCTCCATCGGCTCATCCGGGCCGTGGCCGCCGGGCCGTCGGGCGCGCGGCGGCCGGCCGTCGCGGCCGGAGACCGCGGCGACATTGACGTACGAGAACCGGTGCTCCCGGCACGGCCCGTGCTCCCGCAGCGCCGCCGAGTGCTCCGGGGTGATGTAGCCCTTGTGCTCGGCGAAGCCGTACGCCGGGAACACTCCGTCCAGCTCCACCATCAGCCGGTCCCTGGTGACCTTGGCGAGCACGCTGGCCGCCGCCACGCACGCGGCGACCCGGTCACCCTTCCAGACCGCCAGGCCGGGCACACCCAGGCCGTCCACGCCGAAGCCGTCGGTCAGCACGTACTCGGGGCGGGTGGTGAGCGAGGCGAGCGCCCGGCGCATCGCGGCCAGGTTGCACACGTGCAGGCCCCGGGCGTCGACCTCCTCGGCCGGGATGACCACCACGGCGTACGCGAGCGCCCGGTCCACGACCTCCGCGTACACCCGTTCCCGGCTGGCCGGGGTGAGCAGCTTCGAGTCGGCCAGGCCCTCGATCTCGCCGCGCCGCCCCTCGGGCAGCACCGCAGCGGCGGCGACCAGCGGACCGGCACACGCCCCGCGGCCCGCCTCGTCGGCACCGGCGACGTGCCGGAAGCCGCGCCGTTGCAACGCCCGCTCCAGGGCGTACAGGCCGGCCTCGCGGCGCACCACCGTGCGCGGCGGGGTCAGCACGACGCCTCGTCCTGGTCGGCGGGGGTCGACTGCCCCAGCCGGGTCAGCAGGGCGTGCAGTTCGGGGGGGTAGAACCGGTCGCCGCTGGCCACCAACTCGTCCGGAAGCCACCAGCGGTGGTCGGCGATGCTGCGCCGCTCGATGTCGTTGAAGCCCGTGGTGTCCACCCGCCAGGAGTCCACCCGGAGGAGGAAGAAATCCTGCTCCTGGCGGTACCAGATGCCGTCGAAGGAGAACTCGGTGGCGTCGGACCAGACCGGCTCGCCCAACGCGGACGGGTCGACCCGCAGGCCGGTCTCCTCGGCCAACTCCCGGGCCGCGCCCGCCGCCGGGGACTCCAGCGGATCGAGCCCGCCGCCCGGAGTGAACCAGTATCGGTGCCCGGGTCGGGCCGGGTCGAAGCCCTCGAACAGCAGGACCCGGCCGGCCGCGTCGACGAGCAGCACGCGGGCCGCGCGTCGAGGGGTGTAGGCGCGGTCGCCACTGTTCGCGCCTGCGGGGCTCGCCAGCTCACTCCTCGCGCTCACGGTCACCGCACCAGCCTGCCAGACCGAGGACGGATCGCCCACGCCCCGTCGGCCTACGGCTTGGGAATGCCGTCGAACCCGTCGGGCACGGTCAGCCAGGTGGCCCGGTTGACCGGCCAGAAGACGGTGAACGCACGCCCGACCACGTCGTCCTCGGGGATCGTGGCCTCGGTGATGTTCTGCCCGGACTGCTGCCAGTGCTCCAGTGAGTCGCCGGACGCCGAGCGGTGGTCGCCCATCACCCACAGCCGGCCCTTCGGCACGGTGATGTCGAACTCCTGGTCGGCGGCCTTGTCGCGGATCCCGTCCATGGAGAAGATGTACGGCTCGTCCAGCGACTTGCCGTTGATCATCAAGCGCTCCTCCGGGTCGCAGCAGACCACGTGGTCGCCCGGGATGCCGATCACCCGCTTGATGAAGTCCTCACCGTCGGGGTTACCGCTCCACTCGGTCGGAGCCTTGAACACGATCACCTCGCCGCGATGCGGTGACCGGAAGTCGTAGACCAGCTTGTTGACCAGCACCCGGTCATCGATCTTGAGGGTGTTTTCCATGGACGGGGAGGGGATGAAGAAGGTCTGCAGCACGAAGGCGCGGACCAGCACCGCGACCAGGATCGCCACACCCAGCAGGATCGGCAGCTCCTTCCAGAAGGAACTGCGCGGCTTGTCGGTCTGCTCGTCAATCACGCCAAGGAGCCTACGTTGCCCGGCTGGACGTCACCGTCCGGAACGCGCGGGAACCACGTAGCGCGGCTGCCAACGGAAGCATCAGCAGCACACCGCCCTGCGGAGTCGGTCGCGCCGGAGGCGCACCGGGGGACGCCGTGGCCGGCCCGGACACGTCCTCGAACGTCGACGGCACCGACAGCGCGGTCCACCGCGACGAGGGCCAGACCACCATGAAGGCCCGGCCGACCACGTTGTCGATCGGCACCGGCCCCTGGCAACGCGCGTCCTGGGAGACTTCGCGGTGGTCGCCCATCACGAAGATCTGACCGGGCGGCACAACGATCTCGTCGAAGCGCCGGGAGCGACACTCCGCCGGGTTCGGCGGCAGGTCCAGTGGCGAGTCCCGCAGGACGTACGACTCGTTGAGCGGGGTGCCGTTGACCGTCACCCGCCCCTGACTGTCGCAGCACTTGACCCGGTCACCGGGGAGACCGATCACCCGCTTGATGAAGTCCTTCTCACCGGGGCGGCTCACCCCGACCAGGTCACCGACCGTACGGGCGAGCCGGCCGGCGACGCCGGGCTTCGGCTGCTCGTCGACCTGCGGCGCCCAGCGGTCGGTGCCCCGGAAGACCACCACCTCGCCGCGCAGCGGGTCACGAACGTCGTAGACGACCTTGTTGACCAGCACCCGGTCACCGATGAGGAGGGTGTCCTCCATCGAGCCGGACGGGATGAAGAACGCCTGGAGCAGGAAGGTGCGGATCAGCACCGCGAGGCAGAACGCGACCACCAGCAGCAGCGGCAACTCCTGCCAGAGGGGCATCTGCCGGCGGGTGCGGCGAGCCCGTCGGCGCCACGGATCGACGGTGCCGTCCTCGTCAAGCGTCTGCACCACGCCACTCCCCGGTCCGCAGAAACACCACCGCCCGGGAGCCTCGTCGAGGCTCCACGGGCGGTAGTGGACAACTGCCCGCCACGTGGGCGGGACCGCCGCCTCGCTGCGCCCGTACGACCAGGGTAGTGCGCTCTGGTCGGTACGGCATACGCGCAGCTCGGGCGGCGTGGCGAGCGGGAAGTCAGCTGGGCTGCTTCTCCCGCTTCTCCTTGATCTTGGCCTTCTTGCCGCGCAGCTCGCGCAGGTAGTAGAGCTTGGCGCGACGCACGTCACCGCGGGTCACGATCTCGATCCGGTCGATGCCCGGGCCGTTGAGCGGGTAGGTCCGCTCGACGCCGACACCGAAGCTGACCTTGCGGACCGAGAAGGTCTCGCGCAGACCGTCACCCTGGCGGCGGATCACGACGCCCTGGAAGATCTGGACACGGGACCGGTTGCCCTCGACGACGCGGGCGTGCACCTTGACGGTGTCACCGGCCCGGAAGTCGGGAAGGTCGGTCCGCTTCGACTGGGCGTCAAGGGCGTCCAGGATGTTCATCGCTGCGTCCTCGTAAGGCTCACGGCGCACCGTCACTCGGTGCGCGGGTGGGTGATTCTGATTCCCGGGTGGTGATCGGCGAACCGACCCCCGGTCGGGGATCCTCGCAGCCGACCGCGGGCGCGGACGGATGCGGCAACCCCACTACTTTGCCACATCCCCCGGTGGAGGCTGAAATCCGGCCTGGTCCAGGGCCGCGATGTCCCGTTTGTCGAGCCGATCGGCGGGCAGCGCGGCCAGCAGGTCCGGACGGCGGGCGGCGGTCCGCAGCAGCCCCTCCTCGCGCCGCCAGCGGGCGATCTTGCCGTGGTCACCGGAGCGGAGCACCTCCGGCACGTCGTGCCCACGCCAACTCGGCGGCTTGGTGTAGATCGGCGCCTCCAGCAGCCCGTGCGCGTGCGACTCCTCGTCCAGCGAGCCCGCGTTGCCCAGCACCCCGGGCAGCAGCCGGGTGACCGCCTCCAGCATCACCAGGACCGCTACCTCGCCACCGAAGAGCACGTAGTCACCGAGCGACACCTCGGTCACCGGCATCCGGGTGGCGGCGTGCGCCAGGACCCGCTGGTCGATCCCCTCGTAGCGGCCGCAGGCGAAGAGCAGATGCGACTCGGCCGCCAACTCGTACGCCATCGCCTGGGTGAACGGGGCGCCGGCCGGCGACGGCACCAGCAGCCGGGGCGGCGGGGCGTCGACCGGCGCGAGGGCGTCCAGTGCCTCACCCCACGGCTCCGGGCGCATCACCATTCCCGGACCGCCGCCGTAGGGGGTGTCGTCGACAGTGCGGTGCACATCGTGCGTCCAGGTCCGCAGGTCGTGCACGGCGAGCTGGAGTACGCCGTTGGCCCGCGCCCGTCCGATCAGCGACAGGTCCAGCGGTGCGAAGTACTCCGGAAAGATCGACACGACGTCGACGCGCATGCGGGCTGGTCCTAGAGGTCGAGCAGTCCGGCTGGCGGGTCGACGATCACACGTCCGCCGGCCAGGTCGACCTCCGGAACGATCGCCCGGACGAACGGGATCAACGCGGTACGCCCCTCGGGCCGCCGCAGCACCAGCAGGTCGGACGAGGGCGCGTGGTCGATGCGGGCGACCTCGCCCAGGCGTTCGCCGGCCGGGGTCACCACTGCCAACCCGACCAACTGGTGGTCGTGGAACTCCTCCGGGTCGTCCGGTGGGGCCACGTCGGCGCTGTCCACCACGAGCAGCGTGCCCCGCAACGCCTCGGCGGTGTTGCGGTCCAGGATGCCGTCGAACGCGATGAGCACCCGGCCCTGGTGGAAGCGGGCTTCCTCGATGGTCAGCTCCGCCGGAACCCGGAACGGAACGCCGGGCTCATCGGTGGGTGGAGGGGGTGTCGCCCCCGGCTCAGTGCGCAGCACTGTGCCGGGGGCGAACCGTGCCTCGGGTTCGTCGGTCCGCACTTCCACGGTGACCTCACCGCGGACACCGTGCGGCTTGCCGATCCTGCCGACGACGAGCTGCATCAGTACGAGTCGACGATGTCGACGCGAACCCCGCGCCCGCCGATGGAGCCGATCACCTGGCGCAGCGCCTTGGCGGTCCGGCCGGACCGCCCGATCACAGTGCCGAGGTCCTCGGGGTGCACGCGGACTTCGAGCCGCTTGCCCCGACGGGAATCGACCATCCGCACCCGGACGTCATCCGGGTGGTCGACGATGCCCTTGACCAGGTGCTCCAACGCCGGACGCAGTGGCATGTCAGGCCTGCTCACCGGCGTCGGCAGCGGCCGGGGCGGCCTCGGCCGGCGCCTCGGTCTTCGGCGCTTCGGCCGGAGCCTCGGCCTTCGGAGCCTCGGCAGCCTTGGCGGCCTTCTTGGCCGGCTTGGCCGGGGTCTCCGGGGCGAGCCCGGCAGCGGCCTTCGCCTCAGCCTCGTACGCCGCCTTGCGGTCGGCCCGCTCGGGGGCGACCAGGAGCGGCGGCGGGGCCGGCAGGCCCTTGTACTTCTGCCAGTCACCGGTCAGCTCCAGCAGCCGCTGCACCGCCTCGCTCGGCTGAGCGCCGACGGACAGCCAGTACTGGACCCGCTCCGACTTGACCTCGATGATCGAGGGGTCTTCCTTGGGCTGGTAAACCCCGACGAACTCGATCGCCCGACCGTCGCGCTTGGTGCGCGAGTCGGCGATGACGATGCGGTACTGCGGGTTGCGGATCTTGCCCATCCGCAGGAGCCGGATCTTTACGGCCACAGTTGTTTCGCTCCTGTTGCGATCTCACCGGCCCAAACGGGCGGTGTGCATGGGTGAGCGCCGACCGGACCCGTGGGGTTGGGCCGGAGACTACTCGGTGGACTGGCGACGTGCCCGGGTTAGAGGGCGCCGGACACGCGCCGGATACCAGCGACCTATTCTGCCAGATCCGCTGCCGATCGCACGCATCGGACCCGTGCACCGCGTTGTCGGTGACCTGGAACACCCCTCAGCGCACCGGCGGACGGTCCCATCCCGGCGGGAGCTTGTCCGGTACGCCCCACTCTGGCGGGGGCGCGAAGTCGCACCAGGTGCCGTCGAACGGGAACCCGCCGGCCTCGGCGATCGCGATCACCCGCTCCCCCTCGGCGCGGACCGCCTTCTCGTCGGTCACCCAGTAGTCGGCGCCGAAGGCGAGCCGCTCGACGAACTCGCCCTCGTCCTTCCACTCCCAGCTCAGGTCCGGCCGCACCACCACGTCCAGGTCCTGATCCACCACGTCGACGCCGGCCACCGGGCCGTCGTCCCAGCGGACCCCGGGCTCCTCCAGGTTGACGTACCAGTTGGCGAACCGGCCCTGAGCGTCCCGGAACCACCAGACGGAGTGCGCCGCCCCCGTGGGCAGGAACTTCAGCAGCGGCGGGCCGTTCCAGCGTCCGCGCGCCAGCCGGTACGTCGACGAGATCCACTCGGCGAACGGCATCGCCCGCATCCCCAGCCCGGCCTCGGTCACCTCGTGGGCCACCGGCGAGTCCCGGGCGATCCAGACCAGCAACCCCCGATCGTCGTCGCTGACCACGCGGGCCGGCCGGACCCACCCGATCCGGCCGTGCCGCACGTTCCGGTGCATGATCAGCCGGCCCGGCGCGAACCTGTCGACCGGGTTGCCCGCCCGCACCTCAGTAGGCGCGGGCGAGGATGGCGATCAGATCGGGCTCGTCCTCCGAGTCCGGTACCGAACCGTCGGCGCGCAGCAGGCAGCGCACCGTGACGCCCTGACCGTTCGCCTCCGCCTCGCCGGCCACGCCGACCGCCGACCACGGCACCCGCGCCCAACCGGTCGCGGCGGCCTCGATCGCCTCGGCCAGGGTGGCCACCTCCACCGTGCGCGACTCGCGATTGGCCAGCGCCTGGTCGTGCAGCACCTGCTGGTCGGTCTCCAGGGCGGCCAGCACCGCGGTGACCACGTCGGCCACCGGCGTCGGGGTCTTCGAGCCGTCGGTCCGACGCACCACCACCGCGTTACCGGCGGCCAGGTCACGGGGGCCGACCTCGACGCGTACCGGATAGCCACGCAGCTCGGCGTCGACGGCCCGGCGGCCGAACGGGGTGTCGACCCGGTCGTCGAGCGCGACCCGGACACCGGCGTCGCGCAGGCCGTCGCGCAGCTTGGCCGCCGCCTCGCCGACGCCGTCACCATCCTTGACGATCATGACGTACGCCTGGATCGGCGCCAGCCTCGGCGGCACGCGCAGGCCGTTGTCGTCGCCGTGCGCCATGATCAGGCCACCCAGCATCCGGGTGGACGTGCCCCAGGAGGTGGTCCAGGCGTGCTCCCGGCCGCCCTCCTTGGAGGAGTAGCTGATGTCGAACGCCTTGGCGAAGTTCTGGCCCAACTCGTGGCTGGTGCCCAGCTGCAACGCCTTGCCGTCGCCCATCATGCCTTCGCAGGTGTACGTGGCCGTCGCCCCGGCGAAGCGCTCGCGCGTCGTCTTCAGGCCGACCACCACCGGAATGCCGATCACGTTGACCATCAGGTCCTCGTACGCCTCGTGCAGGATCCGCCGCGCGTACGCCCGGGCGTCCTCACGGGTGGCGTGCGCGGTGTGCCCCTCCTGCCAGAGGAACTCGCTGGTACGCAGGAAGATCCGCGGGCGGAGCTCCCACCGGACCACGTTCGCCCACTGGTTGAGCAGCAGCGGCAGGTCCCGGTACGAGTCGATCCACTTGGCCATGAACTCGCCGATGACCGTCTCGCTGGTCGGACGCACCACCACCGGCTCGGCCAGGGGCTTGCCGCCACCGTGGGTGACGACGGCCAACTCCGGCGAGAAGCCCTCGACGTGCTGCGCCTCACGCTTGAGGTAACTCTCGGGGATGAACAACGGGAAGTAAGCGTTCTCCGCACCCGCCGCCTTGATCCGAGCGTCCATCTCAGCCTGCATACGCTCCCAGATGGCGTAGCCGGCCGGTCGGATGACCATGGTGCCGCGAACCGGGCCGTTGTCGGCCAGCTTCGCCTTGGCGATCAGGTCCTGGTACCAGCGGGGGAAATCCTCCGCACGGGGAGTGAGCACGCGTGCCATGACCGCACATCCTATGCGCCGCGCGGGCGGACACCGCGTCCGGGAGTCGCCACGCCGCGCCGTACCCCGCTCCGGGCGCTGGGCCGACCGACGGCCCGCCCGTAGAATTCGACCACCATGGCTACGTCGACGGACTCCCCGCGCCAGCGGCTGCGGGACACGATCGTGGACGCCGCCCGCGCGCGGACCATCGCCGCCGGGTGGGACGCGGTCCGGATGGGCGGAGTGGCCACCACCGCCGGGGTGAGCCGACAGACCGTCTACAACGAGTTCGGCAGCAAGGCGGGTCTCGCCGAAGCGCTCGCCCGCGCCGAGGTGGACCGGTTCGTCGGCGACGTTCGCAACGCGCTGCTCGCACACGGCTCCGACGTACGGGCCGGCGCGTACGCCGCCATCGCGCACACCCTCTCCACAGCGGCGGACAATCCGCTGGTCAAGGCGATCCTGACAAGCGCCCGGGGCGGGTCGGACGAGCTACTGCCGTACCTCACCACCCGCGCCGAGGTGGTGCTCACCGAGGCGTCCGGCGCGCTGCTCGACTGGGCCGGCGATCACCTGCCCGGGGCGGACCAGGCCGCGCTGGCCTTCGCCGCCGACACCGTCGTCCGCCTCGTGGTCAGCCACATCGTGCTCCCCCGCGAACCAATCGAGCAGACCGCGACGGCCCTCGCCGACCTTGCCGTCCACCTCTTCAGCGCCGCCACCCGCCCAGCCCCCTGACCCCGCGCCCCGCGCCCCGCGCCCCGCGCCCCGCGCCAAGATCACCCTCGATCCTTGATGTAGTGGCATCCCCCAACGCCGAGGCCACTACATCCTGGTTCGAGCGCGATCTTGCGCCACACACGGCGGCCCGGTACGGCGCTTGCGGGGGTCAGCGGATGACGCGACCGCGGAGGATCGTGCGGGACGGGGCGCGGACGACGCGCAGGTCGCTACGGGGGTCTTCGGGGTAGACGGTCAGGTCGGCGAGGCCGCCTTCGACCAGGCCGGGGAAGCCGAGCCATTCGCGGGCGCCCCAGGAGGCGGCGGCGAGTACGTCGACGGGCGCCATGCCGGCCCGTTCGTGCAGCAGCAGCATCTCTTCGGCGGCGAGTCCGTGGTCGATGCCGCCGCCGGCGTCGGTGCCCACGTAGATCGGCACGCCCGCCTCGTGCGCGGCACGCACCACCTCGGGGAAGCCGTCGCGCAGCGCGAGCATGTGCTCGGCGTACCCGGGGAACTTGCCCCGCGCCTGTTCGGCGATGCCCCCGAAGGTGGCAATGTTGATCATTGTGGGGATCAGCGCGGTGCCCTGGCGGGCCATCTCGTCGATCAGGTCGAGGCTCAGCCCGGTGCCGTGCTCCACCGAGTCGACGCCGGCCCGCACCATGATCTCGACGGCTGACTCGGAGAAGGTGTGCACCGCGGCGCGTACCCCGGCGTCGTGGGCCGCCCGCACGGCGGCGGTGAGGGTGTCCGCGTCCCAGGCCGGCGCCAGGTCACCGACGCCCCGGTCGATCCAGTCGCCGACCAGCTTGACCCAGCCGTTGCCGGCCCGCGCCTGGGCGGCCACCGTCGCGGCCACGTCGGTGGCGTCGACCTCCACGCCGATGTCGCGCAGGTAGCGCTTCGGCGGGGCGACATGCTGGCCTGCGCGGGCCAGTCGCGGCAGGCCCGGCTCGTCGTCGAGTTCGGGGTACGGGTACGGCGAGCCGGCGTCGCGGATCGCCAGCACCCCGGCGTCCCGGTCGGTGTGGGCCAACTCGCGGGCCTGGTCGAGTGAGGTGATCGGGGCACCACCTCGGGCGATGCCGATGTGGCAGTGCGCGTCGACGAGCCCTGGCAGCACGAAGCCGCCGTCGACGACGGTCTCCGCGCCGGGCACCGGTGTGAAGGTCACCCGGTCGCCGACCAGCCAGAGTTCGCGTACCTCGTCGTCGGGGAGCAGCACGCCGCGCACATGAAGAGCCATGCGCACAGTCCTACCCGATCACCGCTCCTCGCGGGCGAGCAGGGCGTCAGCGCGGGCCCTTGTCTCCGCCCTTGCCGAGCTTGTTGAAGTCGATCTTCGGGAGCTTGAAGCCGGGCGGCAGGCCCTGGCCGCCGGCGAGATCGTTCGGGTCCATCCCCGGCGGGAGCTGCGGCATGCCACCCGGGAACCCGCCCGGAAGCCCGGCGCCGGCCCCGGTACGCGGACGGCCGCCACCCTTGGTGCCCTTGCGCTTGTTCTTCGGCGACTTGGTCGCCTTGCGGCGGCCACCGCCGGGAAGGCCCATCATGCCGCCCATCTGCTTCATCATCTTCTGCGCGTCGGCGAAGCGGTTAAGCAGCTGGTTGACGTCCATCACGGTGACCCCGGAGCCGTTGGCGATGCGCGCCCGGCGGGAGCCGTTGATGATCTTCGGGTTGGTCCGCTCGCCCGGGGTCATCGACCGGATGATCGCGGTGACCCGGTCGAAGTGGCTGTCGTCCAGGTCGGCGAGCTGGTCCTTCATCTGCCCCATGCCGGGCATCATGGCCAGCACGTTGGCGATCGGGCCCATCCGACGCACCGCGATGAGCTGGTCGAGGAAGTCGTCAAGGGTGAACTGCTCACCGCCCATCAGCTTGGCGGTCATCTTCTCCTTCTGATCGGAGTCGAAGGCCTGCTCGGCCTGCTCGATCAGAGTGAGGACGTCGCCCATGCCGAGGATCCGGCTGGCCATCCGGTCGGGGTGGAAGACGTCGAAGTCCTCCAGCTTCTCGCCGGTGGAGGCGAACAGGATCGGCTGCCCGGTGACCTCGCGGACCGACAGCGCGGCACCACCACGGGCGTCGCCGTCGAGCTTGGAGAGCACCACACCGGTGATGCCGACGCCGTCGCGGAACGCCTCGGCGGTGCGGACAGCGTCCTGACCGACCATCGCGTCGATGACGAAGATGACCTCGTCGGGCGAGACGGCGTCGCGGATGTCGGCGGCCTGCTGCATCATCTCGGCGTCGATGCCGAGGCGGCCGGCGGTGTCGACGATGACGATGTCGCGGGCGGCGCGCTTCGCGTGCTCGATCGACGCGCGGGCCACCTGCACCGGGTCACCTGTGCCGTTGCCCGGCTCCGGGGCGTACACCTCGACACCGGCCCGACCACCGAGCACCTGGAGCTGCCCGACGGCGTTGGGGCGCTGGAGGTCGGCGGCGACCAGCAGCGGCTGGTGCCCCTGGCCCTTGAGCCAGCGGGCGAGCTTGCCGGCGAGGGTCGTCTTACCGGAACCCTGGAGGCCGGCCAGCATGATCACCGTGGGCGGCTGCTTGGCGAACTGGAGCCGTCGCCCCTCGCCGCCGAGCACGTTGATCAGCTCTTCGTTGACGATCTTGATGATCTGCTGGGCCGGGTTCAGCGCCTGGGAGACCTCGGAGCTGCGCGCCCGCTCCTTGACGGCCGCGATGAAGCCCTTGACCACCGGCAGCGCGACGTCCGCCTCCAGCAGCGCGAGGCGGATCTCGCGCGCGGTGGCGTCGATGTCGGCGTCGGTGAGCCGCCCCTTGCCGCGGAGCTTGGTGAAGATCCCGGACAGGCGGTCACTCAAGGTGTCAAACACGCGAACATCCCGTTTGTCAGTGTTCCGGCGGGCACAACGCGGCCGGCACTGCGGAGTCCGGCCACCGCTAGGGTAACCGCCCGGCCGTAGGGCCGCTGTCGCCCGGCCCGGGCCTCACCCCGACACCAACCCCGACTGGTACGCGAACACGACGAGCTGGGCCCGGTCCCGGGCTCCCAGCTTGCCCATCGCCCGGCTGACGTGGGTCCGCGCGGTCGCCGGGCTGACCACCAACTGCGCCGCGATCTCCTCGTTGTTCAGGCCCTCACCGACCAGGCCGACGACCTGACGCTCCCGTTCGGTGAGCGCGTCCAGCCTGGGATGCGGACGAAGCACCCGGGACGGCCGGGTGGCGAACTCCCGCACCACCCGCCGGGTCACCGACGGCGACAGCAGCGCCTCCCCCTCGGCGACGAGCCGGATCGCGCGCAGCAGCTCGGCCGGTCGCGTGTCCTTGGTGAGGAACCCGCTCGCACCGTGCCGGAGCGCGTCGAAGACGTACTCGTCCAGCTCGAAGGTGGTGAGCACCACGACCCGCGTACCGGTCAGGTCGGGGTCGGCGACGATACGGCGGGTCGCCTCGATGCCGTCGATGCCTGGCATCCGGATGTCCATCAGCACCACGTCCGGCCGTTCCCGGCGCGCCAACTCGACGGCCCGCAGCCCGTCGGACGCCTCGCCGGCCAGCGCCAGGTCGTCCTCGCTCTCCACGAGCGCGCGCAGCCCGAGCCGGACCAGGTCCTGGTCGTCGGCGATCAGCACCCGGATCACGCGGCCGGCTCCACGGGCAGCCCGGCGTACACCCGGAACCCGCCCCCGGCGCGCGGCCCGGTGGTCAACCGCCCGCCCAGCGCCGCGACCCGCTCGCGCATCCCGGCCAGACCGTGACCGCCCTCGTCGTCGGCCGGAGCTGTCCCGGCCCGGCCGGCGCCCACCCCGTGGTCGGTGACCTCGACTGTCACCTCGTCCGCGCGGTAGTCCACCGTCACCTCCGCGCTCGCCACCCCCGCGTGACGCAACACGTTGGTCAACGCCTCCTGCACCACCCGGTACGCGGCCAGGTCCACCGCGGCCGGCAACTCCCGGGCGTCGCCGACCACGCGCACCTCGACAGCGAGCCCCGCCCCGGCGAGCCGGTCGCGCAGCGCGGGAAGCCGGGCCAGGCCGGGTACCGGCTCGCGTTCGGCACCCCGCCGCACCGCGCCCAGGGTGACCCGCAGCTCGTCCAGCGCCTCGCGGCTGGTCCGGCTGATCGCGGTCAGCGCCACCTCCGCCTGCTCCGGCCGCTTCGGCAGCAGGTGCAGGGCGATCTCCGCCTGCATGCTGATCGCGGCGAGCCCGTGCCCCACCACGTCATGCACCTCCTGCGCGATCCGCAGCCGCTCCTCGTCGGCCTGCCGTCGCGCCTGTTCGGCACGGCTGCGGGCCTCTTCGGCACGGGTACGCGCGGCCGCCTCACGACTCACCCGCACCACCACCCCCACGGCGAACGGTACGACCACCCAGGCCGACGCGGGCAGCACTCCCGTCCAACCCGGTGCCGGCCCCCGGGCGAAGAAGACATGCCCCAACAGCAGGACGAACGCGCCACCGGTGGCGACCGCCGCCGGGCGCACCGGCAGCCACACCGCCACGGTGTACACCGCGACCAGGAACATGAGCAGGATCGGCCCGTACGGATAGCCGATCAGCAGGTACGTCGAGGTGGCCACGGTGACCACCGCGAGGGTGACGACCGGGGTACGCCGCCGGACCAGCAGAGCGAGCGCCGCGACGGCGATCAGCACCCGACTGGCGGCGTCCACCGGCCTCGATCCCGGCTGGTTGTCCCCGGCCAGACCTGTGGCGAGCAACCCGAACAGGAGCAGCACCAGGGCGAGCACGGCATCGGCCGCCACCTCCGGCCACCGCCACCGCCCACCTCGTCGCATGGCCGTCATTCTGCCCGCGCCGACGCCCCACGACGTGCGCCCACGAGCGACACCGCCAGTACGCCCCCAGACGTACCCACGGCCGCAACCCGGCGGCGAGGACCTCGGCCGTGGGTCAGACGGCGGCGAGGACCGCGGCCTCCAGTCGGGCCCTGGTGGCGTCGTCCGGCCAACCGCCGACCAGGTAGAAGGCGTCGACCACGTCGGCGCCGAGGGTGGAGATGCGGGCCGCGCGGACCAGCGCGCCGGCCTCGTCGAGCGCACAGGCGACCCGGTAGAGCAGCCCGGCGGCGTCGGCGGCGCGGAGTTCCAGCAGTACGGCGTCGGTGGCCGCCTCGCGGTGCCAGACCACTCGTGGGGCCGCGCCGCCGCCTCGGCTGGCGAGCGCACGGCCGCGCAGGCGTTGGGTGACGGACACGTCGCCGGCTACCGCCCGGCGCAGGTCGGCGCGGAGCGGGACCGGGTCCGGCGGGAGGCCGTAGCGGGGCTGCACCCGACACTCGACCAGGGCCCGGCCGTCGACGGCGGAGGCGTCCGCGGAGATCACCTCCAGCCGGTGCAGCGCCAGGCAGCCGGCCACCGTGGCGAGCAGCCCCCGCCGGTCGGCCGCCGCGACCGACACCCGGTCGCCGGTCAGGTGGACGACCGGCAGTGGCCCGGCCAGCAGCGCCGGGTCCGGGGCGGGCGGCTCGGGGAGTACGCCGGTGTCCAGCGCGGTGCGAACCCGGGCGACCAACTCGGCGACGAGTCGGCCCTTCCAGTCGGACCAGGCCGCCGGCCCGGTCGCCGCCGCGTCGGCGCGGACCAGCGCGTGCAGCAGGTCGAGGGTGCCGGTGTCACCGACCGCCTCGGCCACCGAGGCGATGGTGACCGGGTCGGCCAGGTCCCGGCGGGTGGCCACGTCGGGCAGCAGCAGGTGCAGCCGGACCAGCTTGCCGATCAGCTCGACCTCCGGGGCGGGCAGACCGGCCCTGGTGGCCACCGCCTGGGCGACCGGCACACCGACGGTGCTGTGGTCACCGGGGAGGCCCTTGCCGATGTCGTGCAGGAGGGCGCCCAGGAGCAGCAGGTCGGGGCGTTCCACCTCGCGGGCGTGCCGGCTTGCCTCGTGTGCGGTCTGCACGAGGTGCCGGTCGAGGGTGAAGCGGTGCACCGGGTTGTGCTGGGGCAGGCTGCGCAGCCGGGTCCACTCGGGCAACCAGCCGTCCACCAGCCCGTACCTGTCGCAGGTCTCCCAGGCCGGCACCAGGCCGGGACCGGCGCCGAGCACTGTGATCAGCGCGGCGCGGGCCTCGGCCGGCCAGGGGGTGGGCAGCGGCGGGCAGTACGCCGCCAGCCACTCGCAGGTGGCCCGCGCGATGGGGATTCGGGTGGTGGCCGACGCGGCGGCCACCCGCAGCGAGAGGCTCGGGTCGGGGCGCGCCCCGATCGCTGTGCGGGCGAGCACCAGTTCACCGTCGTGTTCGACCACGTCGCGGGCGACCGGGCGGCGGGCCGGTCGGCCGTTCCCGCCCCGGGAGCGGCCGGAGCGCAGCCGGTCGGCGGCCCGGAAGGCGTCGTCCAGCGCGTGGCTGACCGTGCGGGCGTCCCCGGCGACCCGACGCAGCAGCGCGTCGCCGTCTTCCAGGTCGAGCAGCCTGGCCACCCCGTCGCGCTCCTGGGCGACCAGGCGGTCGACCCGTCGGCCGACCTGCTGGTGCAGGGCGTCGCGGGTGTCCAACAGGCGCAGGTGGGCGGCGCGTACGGCGGGACGCAGCGCGTCGGTGACGCCGGCGGCGGAGATCCCCCGCAGCAGCCCCACGTCGCGCAGACCACCGGCGGCCTCCTTGAGGTCGCCCTCCAGCAGGAACGCCAGCTCACCGTGGGCCTGCCAGCGGGCTTCGGTGACCTCCCGCAGGCCGGGCAGGTGCCGGACGGCGGTACGCCGCCAGTGATCGGCGGCGGTGCGGATCAGCGCGTCGGCCAGCGCCTGGTCCCCCACGACCAGCCGCGCGTCGAGCAGCCCGAGGGCGACCTTGACGTCGTCCTGGGCCACCGAGAGCGCTTCGGCGACGGTGCGTACCGAGTGGTCGAGCCGCAGGCCGGCGTCCCAGATCGGGTACCAGACCGAGGCGGCCAACTCGTCAGTGCCCGGCACCCCGGCGTGCACCAGCACCAGGTCGAGGTCGCCGTACGGAGCGCACTGCCGCCGACCCAACCCCCCGACGGCAAGCAGCGCCACCCCGTCCCGCTCCGGCAGCAGCCCGCGCAGGAACGAGTCGTACGCGGCGGCCCGCCCCTGCCGAGCCGACTCCCCGATCCCCCCGGGAACGCCGACGACCTCGTTGATCAAGAGGTTCGCGTCACCGCCATCGGCGTTTCCGGACGCGTTCTTCTTGATCAACGAGGTCATGTCAGTCGTGGCCGGGGTCAGAGCGCGTCGAGGCCGCGTTCGCCGGTACGTACCCGGACGACCTCTTCGACACCGGTGACCCAGACCTTGCCGTCACCGATCTTGCCCGTACGGGCCGCCCCGACGATGGCGTCCACCACCTTGTCGACGTCGATCTCGTCGGTGAGCACCTCGACCCGGATCTTGGGCAGGAACTCGACCGTGTACTCGGCACCCCGGTAGACCTCGGTGTGCCCCTTCTGCCGCCCGTACCCCTGAACCTCGCTGACGGTCAGCCCGGCCACCCCGAGGGCGTGCAGGGCCTCCTTCACCGCGTCCAGCTGGTACGGCTTGATGACTGCGGTCACCAGCTTCATGTCCAACCCCTCCATCCCAGGAACGTTAACCGGCGACCTTTTCGCTGACCGGCTCGGCGGGCTCCGCCTCCGGCTTGGCACCACTCGTCGCGCCGCCACCGGGGGTGCCGATGCCGGCCATCGCGAACGCGCTGCCCGTGCCGCCACCGGCCGGGGACAGGTCGTAGCTGCTCTCGGCGTGCTCGGCGATGTCGATGCCCTCGACCTCCGCCTCGCCCTTGACGCGGAAGCCGATCGTCTTCTCGATGACGAAGGCGAGCACCCAGGCGATGCCGAACGACCAGACGGTGACGATCAGGCCGGCGAGGGCCTGCCGTCCGAGCTGGGTCAGGCCGCCGCCGTAGAAGAGACCGTCGGAGGCGCCCACCACGTCGGTGATCGCGGCGTTGACCGAGTTGGTGGCGAAGAGGCCGAGCCAGAGCGAGCCGATCCACCCACCGACGAAGTGCACGCCGACCACGTCGAGCGAGTCGTCGTAGCCGAGCTTGTACTTGAGGCTGACGGCGAGCGCGCAGACGGCACCGGCGATGACGCCGAGCAGGACCGACGCCCAGGGGGCGATGAAACCACAGGCCGGGGTGATGGCGACCAGCCCGGCGACGGCGCCGGACGAGGCGCCGACCATCGTCGGCTTACGGGTCTTGACCCACTCGACAGCGATCCAGCCGAGCACCGCCGCCGCCGTGGCGAGCTGGGTGTTGATGAAGGCAAGGCCGGCGACCGAGTCGACGGTCAGCTCCGAGCCGGCGTTGAACCCGAACCAGCCGAACCACAGCAGACCCGCACCGAGCGCGACCAAGGGGATGTTGTGCGGCTTCATGCCCTCTCGCGGCCAACCGAGCCGCTTGCCGAGCACCAGCACCACGGCCAGGGCCGCCGCACCGGCGTTGATGTGCACCGCGGTGCCACCGGCGAAGTCCAGTGCGTGGATGTCGCCGCCGATGATGCCGCCGCCCCACACCCAGTGCGCGACCGGGAAGTAGACAAGGGTCGCCCAGCCGAACGCGAACAGCAGCCAGCCGGCGAACTTGGCCCGGTCGGCGATGGCACCGCTGATCAGCGCGACGGTGATCACCGCGAAGACCATCTGGAAGGCCATGAACACGTAGAGCGGAACCCCGATGCCGCTGGGGTTCTCCGCCGTGGCACCCCACAGGTCGGTCTCGGCGAGGAAGGTCTTGGTGCCGAGGTACGCGCCCGGGTCGCCCCAGAAGCCGTTCACGTCGGCCCCGAAGGCGACGCTGAAACCGTAGAACCACCACAGAATAGAGATGAGCCCGATAGCGGAGAAGCTCATCATCATCATGTTGAGTACGCCCTTGGCCCGGTTGAGGCCGCCGTAGAACAGCGCCAGTCCGGGGGTCATGAGCAGCACGAGCGCGGTCGAAACCAGCAGCCACGTGGTATTGGCGCCGTCGATCGTCGGTGCTTCAGGCACGCTGGCCTCCTAAAGGGTGAAGTCCTCCTTCGCGGCTTTCCGGGGCAGCGTCGCCCGTAGGCCGGTTGCGCGGAAGCTTCGCGGCCGGCTGTTTCACTTTGGGTCCCGTGCGGGTTTCCGTTTCGTGACGGGTTGTTTCGGACGTGTCACGAACTCCGCACAGTCAGCAGCATGGACGATTGTGGATCGACCGGACGGCGAACGTCGATGGCTGACCGGCCAGACGCATCGACCGGTGCGCGTGACAGGCCCGGCCGAGCATCGACCGACCGACGCTCAGCGGAGGGCGTTCTCCAGAGCGTGCCGCTCGTAGTCGAGCAGCCGCAGGTCGCGCATCGGTCGACGCAGGTGGCCCTTGTGCACGATCCGGACGAACGCCGGCTCACCGGCGGCGGCCATCCGGCGGATCCCCTCGACGTGGTCCACGATCCGTTTGCGGATGGTCCGGATCAGCCGGTGCCGGTCCCGGGGGATCAGCCCGTACGCGTCGGCGAAGAGCCGGAGCCGGCGCGGCCGGTCCGGGTGCTTCCAGCCGAGCGTGATCGAGTCGCGGTCCGCGAAGATCGGCACCCAGGTCCAGGCCGCGTACGCCACGTCGTAGATCCGCGCACCGGGCGAGGCGAGGTCGAAGTCGATCAGCCCGAGGGTGCCGTCCGGCCGCCAGATCACGTTGTGCGGCGCGGCGTCGTGGTGGCAGATCACCTCGGTGTCCGGTGGTGGGGGCCCGAACGAACGCCAGACCGCCGCCTGCGGAGGAGTGAAGCCGTACTGCGCGTCGTGGAACATCCGCAGCATGGTGGCGACGGTGACCAGGGCCTCGTCGGTCACCCAGTGCGGGGCGAGCGGATATTCTCCGCACTCCCCTTCCAGGTACGACAGCACCTCACGGTTGCGCTCGTCCATCCCGAGCGCCCGGGGCGCGCCGGTGAAGCCCACGTACTCGAGGTGGCGCAGCAGCGCGTGCACGGACGGGGTCCACGGCCCGGCGTTGCGCCGGACCGTGTCACCCACGCGGACAACTGTGCTCACGTTGCCGCCGTGCAGCGGGATCTCCTGCGAAGTCACGTACGGTCTCCCGAGGCGCTGCGAAGGATGGCCGGGGTCGCGCCAGCCCGCGTACGCGCGATCGTCAGTGGTCACCCGAGACTACGCGTCCCGGCCGGTGGCCTCGGTCCCCAGCAACGCGTCGACGAACTGCGCCGGGTCGAACGGGGCCAGGTCGTCCTTGCCTTCGCCGAGGCCGACCAGCTTCACGGGGATGCCCAGCTTGCGCTGCACGGCGATCACGATGCCGCCCTTGGCGGTGCCGTCGAGCTTGGTCAGCACCACACCTGTCACGTTGACCACCTCGGTGAAGACCCGGGCCTGCTCCAGGCCGTTCTGCCCGGTGGTGGCGTCCAGGATGAGCAGTGTCTCGTCGATCGGGCCCTGCTTCTCCACCACGCGCTTGACCTTGCCCAGCTCGTCCATCAGGCCGACCTTGTTCTGCAGGCGGCCGGCGGTGTCGATGAGCACGGTGTCCACGCCGGTGTCGATGCCGCGCTTGACGGCGTCGAAGGCGACGCTCGCCGGGTCGGCGGCCTCGGGCCCCCGGACGGTCTCCGCACCGACGCGGGAGCCCCAGGTCTCCAGTTGGTCGGCGGCGGCGGCCCGGAAGGTGTCCGCCGCGCCGAGCAGCACGCTGCGACCGTCGGCCACCAGCACGCGGGCGATCTTGCCGCAGGTGGTGGTCTTGCCGGCGCCGTTGACGCCGACGACCAGGACCACCGCCGGCACGCCGTCCTTGGGGGCGGTCCGCAGCGAGCGGTCCAGGCTCGGGTCGAGCGCGTTGACCAACTCGGCGGCGAGCAGTGCCCGCAGCTCGGAGGCCGAGCGGGTGCCGAGCACCCGGGTGCGCTCGCGGAGCCGGTCGACGATGTCGCGGGTGGCGTCGACGCCGACGTCGGCGGTGATCAGGCTGTCCTCGATCTCCTCCCAGACGTCCTCGTCGAGGTGGTCACGGGCGAGCAGGCCGAGCAGACCCTTGCCGAACACGCTCTGTGAGCGGGACAGCCGCGAGCGGAGCCGGACCAGCCGCCCGGCGGTCGGCTCGGGGACCTCCACCTGCGGTTCGAGCACCGGTGGCGGCTCGACCAGGACGCCGGTGGACAGATCGGACTCCGGTGCCTCGACCGGCGGGCCGGCGAGATCCTCCTCAGCCCTGGTGTCGACCTCGGTGCGCGGCAGCGGGGGCTCGGGCCGCCGCCGCAAGCGCGGCACGACCAGCCCCACTGTGCCGGCGATCAGCACACCGAGCAGGACCAGAGCGAGGACGAGATATTCGGCCATGCCGGAATCCTGTCAGATGCGGGCGACGGCGTCCCAGCCACCGCACCCCGAGCGGTGCCCGGACTCTCAGCTACCGCCCACCGGGTGCGGTGCCCGGCGTCTCAGCCACCGCCCCTTGGTGCGGTGCCCGGCGTCTCAGCCACCGCCCCTTGGTGCGGTGCCCGGCGTCTCAGCCACCGCGCCCGGCCGGTGCCGGCAACCGGCGGTAGGCTCGGCCGCATGCCCGCCGCACACCTCCTCATCGGCCCACTTCTGCGGCGAGTGGTGGACACTCGGGCGACGATCTGGGTGGAGACGGCGGCGCCCGCCGTGGTCACCGTCCGCACCGCCAGCGGCGCCACCGGCACCACGCCCACCTTCTCGGCGTACGACCACCACTACGCCCTCGTGGTGGTGGAGGGGCTCACTCCGGACAGCGAGACCACCTACGAGGTGCTGGTGGACGACGAGATCGTCTGGCCGGTGCCGAGCAGCGGGTTCCCGCCGAGCGTGATCCGCACCCGGGCCGCCGACGACCGGGACCAGCCGGTCAACCTGATCTTCGGCTCGTGCCGGGAGACCACCCAGCACGCCACCACCCGCAAGCTGCCACCTGACGCGCTGGACGCGTACGCCCGGCGGTTGATGGCCGACCCGGAGGCGAACACGCCGCCCGACCTGCTGGTGCTGCTCGGTGACCAGGTCTACGCCGACGTCACCTCGCCCACTGTGCGCCGACTGCTGCGTCGCCGACGCCGGCGGCCGAAGGGCGCCCCGACCGACCAGGTGGTGAGCTTCGACGAGTACACCAAGCTCTACCTGGAGTCCTGGCGTGATCCGGAGATCCGCTGGCTGCTCTCCACAGTGCCGAGCGTGATGATCTTCGACGATCACGAGATCATCGACGACTGGAACACCTCGGCGGCGTGGCGGGCCGAGGTGCGCGAGCAGCCGTGGTGGCAGGAGCGGATCGGCAGCGGGCTCGCCTCGTACTGGGTCTACCAGCACCTGGGCAACCTCTCCCCCGACGAGATCAGCGCCGACCCGGTCTTCGCGAAGGTCGCCGCCGCCGAGGACGCCACGAGTGTGCTGCGCGAGTTCGGCCACCGGGTTGACCAGGAGTCCGACCTGGCGCACGACACCGAGCGCTGGCGCGCGGTGCAGTATCAGTGGAGCTACGCACTGGACCTGGGCCGGACCCGCCTGGTCATGCTGGACAACCGGTGCAGTCGGGTGCTGGAGTCCGGCAGCCGGGCGATGCTGCCGCCCGGCGAGTGGTCCTGGTTCCTCGACCAGGCGCACGGGGTCTACGACCACCTGGTGGTGGGCGCCTCGCTGCCCTGGCTGTTGCCGCAGGGCATCCACCACATCGAGGCGTGGAACGAGAAACTGGCGGACTCGCGCCGGCCGTGGGTGGCGCGCGGGGCGGAGAAGCTGCGCCGCGCCCTGGACCTGGAGCACTGGGCGGCGTTCCGGCGTTCCTTCGAGGCGCTCGCGGAGACGTTCGCCCGCATCGGCACCGGCACGCCGCGGCAGTCCGGCGCGCGGATCGGGGCCGGGCCGGCGTACGCCCCACCGGCGTCGATAAGCGTGCTCTCCGGTGACGTGCACCACTCGTACGTGGCGCGGGCGCGGTTCGCCGACCCGGCGGTGGTCACTCCGGTGCACCAGCTCACCTGTTCGCCGATCCACAACCAGGTGCCGGCGGGCATCCGTCCGTTGATGCGGCTGGGCTGGTCGCCGGGTCCGGCCGGGGCCACCCGGGCGCTGGCCCGTTCGGCGGGCGTACGCCGGCCGGGGGTGCGCTGGCGCAAGCTGGCCGGCCCCTACTTCGGTAACGCGGTCGCCACCCTTACCCATCAGGGGCGCGGGGCCGATGTGGTCATCGAGGGCACCACGAAGGACGGGCACCTACGCCCGGTGATGCGACGCCGACTCTCCGGTGGCGGCGAACCGACCGCGCCGTAGTCTCTACGCCGTGGATGAGCACCTGCCGGAGCCGATCCGGGCGGTTGAGCACGAGTTGACCGCCCTGTTGCGTCGTGGCCGGGCGGTCTCCTGGGAGATCGCCCGGGAGGTGCACCCGAACCTGGAGCCGAACACCTACGGGTTGCTGCTCTGGTTGCGGCGCAGCGGGTCGATCCGGTTGACCGAGCTGGCGGCACGGCTGGGCGTGGGCAAGGGGACGCTGAGCCGGCAGATCAACGCGTTGGAGGTCCTCGGCCTGATCCACCGCGACCCCGATCCGAGCGATCGGCGGGCCGCGCAGATCAGCATGACCGAGGAGGGGCAGCGCCGGTTCGACGTCGCTCGCGCGGCCCGGCTGGGTGAGTTCCTGCGCGCCCTGGACGGCTGGCCGGAGCGGGACGTCGAGGAGTTCGCCCGGCTGCTGGGCCGGTTCAACGACTCCTGGCAGTAGCGCCCTCTGACCGGGGAATACGGCACCGGCCCGACAAGTTGTTGCTTCAGGCAACCAAGGCATACGGTTGCTTCAGGCAACTCTCAGGCGGCCCGTGCGTACCAGCCCCGCCGTTCCACCTCGACTCCGCTCGGAGGCAACAACGATGAGCCAGGCGACAGCGCCTCCCCAGGCGACCGCCGTGACCATGACCCACCGGCAGATCCTGGAAGCACTTTCCGGCCTGCTGCTGGGACTGTTCGTCGCGATCCTCTCCTCCACGGTCATCTCGAACGCGCTGCCGCGGATCATCACCGAACTGCACGGCGGCCAGTCCGCGTACACCTGGGTGGTGACCTCGGCCCTGCTCGCGACCACCGCGACCACCCCCATCTGGGGCAAAATGGCCGACCTGACCAGTAAGAAGACGCTTGTCCAGCTCGCCCTGGGGATCTACGTACTGGGCTCGGTGCTGGCAGGTCTCGCCCAGGGCACCGGTGAGCTGATCGCCTGCCGCGTGCTGCAGGGAATCGGCGCCGGTGGCCTCACCGCGCTCGCCCAGGTGATCCTGGCGACGATGATCGCGCCGCGCGAGCGGGGTCGCTACAGCGGCTACCTCGGTGCCGTGCTGGCCGTCGGCACCATCGGCGGCCCGCTGATCGGCGGAGTGATCGTCGACACCTCCTGGCTCGGCTGGCGCTGGTGCTTCTACGTCGGCGTGCCGTTCGCCCTCCTCGCGCTGGTCGTGCTGCAGAAGACCCTGCACCTGCCGGTGGTCAAGCGGAAGGCGCAGATCGACTGGTGGGGTGCCACGCTGATCACGGCGGCCGTCTCGCTGCTGCTGATCTGGGTCTCGCTCGCCGGTGACCAGTTCGCCTGGGCCTCCTGGCAGAGCGCCGTCATGGTGGTCGGTGCCCTGCTTCTCGGCGCGCTGGCGATCCGGGTCGAGACACGGGTGGCCGAGCCGCTGATCCCGCCGCGGCTGTTCCGCAACCGCACCATCACCCTCGCCGTCGTCGCGAGCATCGCGGTCGGTGTGGGCATGTTCGGCGCCTCGATCTTCCTCGGTCAGTACTTCCAGATCAGCCGTGGCCAGAGCCCGACCATGTCCGGTCTGATGACCCTGCCGATGATCCTCGGCCTGTTGGTCGCCTCCACGGTCATCGGGCGGGTCATCAGCAAGACCGGCCGCTGGAAGCGGTACCTGGTGATCGGCTCGGCGCTGCTCACCATCGGCTTCGCACTGATGGGCACGCTCCGCGCGGACACCAGCTTCACAGTGCTCAGCGTCTACATGCTGCTGATCGGCGTCGGGCTGGGCATGACCATGCAGAACCTCGTCCTCGCCGTGCAGAACACCGTCGGCCCGCACGAGCTCGGCGCGGCCAGTTCGGTGGTGGCGTTCTTCCGCAGCCTGGGCGGCGCGATCGGCGTCTCCGCTCTCGGCGCGGTGCTCGCCCACAAGGTCAGGGACTACACCGCCGACGGGCTGGCCCAGCTCGGCATCCCCGCGTCCAGCTCCGGAAGCGGCGGCGCCCTGCCGGACGTGCACACCCTGCCCGGCCCGCTGCGGGCGGTCGTGGAGGGCGCGTACGGTCACGGCGCCGGTGACATCTTCCTGACCGCTGCCCCCTTCGCGCTGATCGCCCTGATCGCGGTGAGCTTCATCAAGGAGGTGCCGTTGCGCCAGCAGAACGACAACCCGGTTTCCGACGAGGTCGAGCGGGAATCGACTCTCGCTGCCGGCGCCGGCGCAACGGTGATCCGTACCGGTGAGCAGAGGTGAGGTAGAACCATGGGCGTGGGAGCACCGGACCGCGAGGAGTACGGCCCCCGGACCCGACCGTTGCCCTTCGAGCGGGGCACGGACGGCCCTCGGGTGATCATGGTGGGCGTCGACGGCACCCGCACCTCCGAGCGGGCCGGCTCCTACGCCGCGGGCTTGGCCCGCCGCCAGGGCGCAGCCCTGGTGGTGGTCTTCGTCAGCTCGCCGAGCGGGCTGACCGCCCTGGTGCCCGGGATGGACGCCGGCGCGGTGCAGCGCACCCACGACGAGTTGGCCGACGAGCTGCGCCGGGAGTGCCGGCGCGGGGCCGAACAGTGGGGCATTCCGGTGACCCTGCTGGTGCGCCGCGGCGACGCGTACGGCGAGCTGTGCGCGGCGGCCGACGAGTTCCAGGCCGACATGCTGGTGGTCGGCGCCTCCGAGCAGGCCGGGCACCGGCTGGTCGGCTCGGTCGCCACCCGGCTGGTCCGCGCCGGCCGCTGGCCCGTCGTCGTGGTGCCCTGATAACCCGTCGCGGCAGGTCCGAGGCGCCGGGCAGGATGCGCGGCATGACGTGGACCGCACCGGAGATCACCCGGACCCCCGAACCGTACGTCGGCGACGAGCGCACCATGCTCGAAGGCTGGCTCGACTACCACCGACAGACACTGCTGCTCAAGTGCGCCGGCCTGACCGGGGAGCAGTTGCGGACGGCGAGCGTGGAACCCTCCGGGCTGACGTTGCTCGGCCTGGTCCGGCACCTGGCCGAGGTCGAGGCATGGTGGTTCCGGGAGAACTTCGCCGGCCAGCCTGTCGACTACCCGTACTTCACCCCGGAGACGCCGGACGCTGACCACGACGTCAGCGCCGCCGACGCGCCCGCCGACTTCGCCACCTTCCACCGCGAGGTGGCGCTGGCCAGGGAGGCCGCCGCCGGCCACTCGCTCGACGAGACGTTCACCGAGGTCGGCGCGAAGAAGCGCACCTTCAGCCTCCGCTGGGTGTACGTGCACATGATCGAGGAGTACGCCCGGCACAACGGTCACGCCGACCTGATCCGGGAACGCATCGACGGCGTCACCGGCGAGTGACAGGCGCTCAGTAGTCCAGGGCCGCCCGCAGGTAACGCAGATCGGCCTGGCCGCCCCAGCGGTGCGCCGACAGCCCGGCGGCGCGGGCACCCCGCACGGCCCAGTCCTCGTCGTCGACGAAGAGGACCCGGGCCGGCGGGGTGGCCAGGGCCACGCAGGCGGCCTTGAAGTATTCCGGGGCGGGCTTGTGCACGCCGATCACCGAGGAGTTGACCACCACGTCCAGCTCGCCGACCAGGCCGAGCGCGGCCAGGTCGGCGTCGAGCAGGTCGGTGGCGTTGGTGCCCAGCCCGACCCGGACGCCCGCCGCACGGACCTCCCGGACGAACGCGAGCACGTCCTGGTCGACCTCTCCCCGGTAGCTCTGCCACTGCTCCACCGCGGCGCGGGCCCGCTCCGGGTCGCCCACTGACTCGGTCAGGGCGTCCGCCACGCTGCTCATCCACTCGGCGTGGTTGACCTGGCCGGTGAGCACCGGCTGGAGCCGCCCCCACTGCATGGCGATCTCGCCGAGCACCCCCTCGGAGAGGCCGTACTCCCGCTCGACAACGGCGGCCACCGCCGGGTCCCACCGGCGCAGCACGCCATCCAGATCCAGCAGGAGCGCCGTCGCGCGTTCCCGAGCCACTACCCGTTCTCCTCGCCGCGGCCGTGCCGCTGGTCGTCCTCGTCGGCCCGGTTGAGCCGTTGGCTGATCACCTGGGTGACCCCGCTGCGCATGGTCACGCCATAGAGCGCGTCGGCGATCTCCATCGTCCGCTTCTGGTGCGTGATGACGATCAGCTGGCTCTTCTCGCGCAACTGTGCCAGCAACGTGATCAGCCGGCCCAGGTTGACGTCGTCCAGAGCCGCCTCCACCTCGTCCATGATGTAGAACGGGCTGGGTCGGGCGCGGAAGATCGCCACCAGCATGGCCACCGCGGTCAGCGACCGCTCGCCGCCGGAGAGCAGCGACAGCCGCTTGATCTTCTTGCCCGGGGGGCGGGCCTCCACCTCGACGCCTGTGGTGAGCAGGTCGTCCGGTTCGGTGAGGATCAGCCGCCCCTCACCGCCGGGGAAGAGCACTGTGAACACCTGCTCGAACTCCCGGGCGGTGTCCTCGAAGGCGCTGGCGAAGACCTCCAGGATCCGCTCGTCCACGTCCTTGACCACGGTGAGCAGGTCCCGACGGGTGGCCTTGAGGTCCTCCAACTGCTCGGAGAGGAACTTGAAACGCTCCTCCAGCGCGGCGAACTCCTCAAGCGCGAGCGGGTTGACCTTGCCGAGCAGGGCGAGTTCGCGTTCCGCCTTGGCGGCCCGCTTCTCCTGCACCGGCCGCTCGTAGCGCACCGGCTCGGGCACCGGCAGACCATCGCGTTCGGCCGTCGCGAGGTCGACAGGGGTCGGCGGGACGGGCTGCGCGGGGCCGTACTCGGCGACGAGCGTCTCCACGTCCAGCCCGAAGTCCTCGGCGGCCTTCGCCTCCAACTGCTCGATGCGCAGCCGCTGCTCCGCCCGGGCCACCTCGTCGCGGTGCACCTGGCTGGTCAGCCGCTCCAGCTCCGCGCCGAGCCGCTTGGCCGCCCCGCGTACCTCCTGGAGCTCTGCCTCCCGCGCGGCGCGCTCCAGGGCGACCGCGTCGCGGTGCTCCTCGGCCGTCGCGATCGAGGTGGTCAGCCGGGTCAGCGCCTCCCGGGCGCCACCGGCGACGGACCGGGCGATGCCCGCGCCCCGGGCGCGGGCGGCCCGCCGGGCTGCCGCGCGCTCCCGGGCGGCCCGCTCCGCGGTGGCCTGCCGGGCGAGGGAGTCGGCCCGGCCGGCGATCGAGGAGACCCGCTCCTCGGCGGTACGCACGGCGAGCCGGACCTCCATCTCGTTCTGCCGGGCCCGCGGCACCATGGCCGCCAGTTGGTCGCGTTCCTCGGTGGAGGGCTCGGCGTCGACCGGGGTCTCCTCGGCCAGCCGCAGCCGCTCCTCCAACTCGGCGAGGGCGGTGAGGTCCCGTTGCCGGGCGGCCTCGGCGCGGGAGCGGGAGTCGCCGAGCCGGTCGGTCTCGGCCTTCGCGGACCGGGCCGCCGCGCCCAACTCGGCCAGCCGGCGAGCGGCGGCGTTGCGGTGGCTCTCCGCTTCGCGCTTCTCGGCGGCGGCGTGCTGCACGGTCTCCTTGGCGGCGGCCACCTCGGCGCGCGCCTCGACCAACTGATCACGCAGCTCCAGCCCGGCGCGCTCGGCGGTGAGCCGGTTGGCGCGGGCCTCCTCGACGGCGGCCTGCACCTCGATGTAGCTGGGGGCCTTGGCCGACCCGCCCGCCGCCGCGTACGCCCCGACCACGTCACCGTCCGGGGTGACCGCCCGCAGCTCGGGGTTGCTGGCGACCAGCTCGGCAGCGGCGGCGAGATCGTCGACGAGCGCTACGTCCCGCAGGGCCCGGTGCACCGCCGGACGCAGCTCGGCGCTGCACTCCACCAGGTCGGGCGCCCACCGGGCGTCGTCCGGCAGCTTAGGGCGCAGCGCGTCGGCGGAGCCGGTCATGCCGGGCCCGGCCGGGCTGCCGACCAGCAGGCCGGCCCGGCCGGCGTCGGAGATCTTCAGCAGCCGCATCGCCTCGACGGCCTCGTCCACGCCGCTGACGGCGACCGCGTCGGCGAGGCCGCCGAGCGCTGCGGCCAGCGCGGCCTCGTGGCCGGGCGCGACGGTGAGCAGCCCGGCGAGGCTGCCGAGCAGGCCGGGCACGTCCCCGGCGCGGGCGAGCAGCGCTCCGGCGCCGTCCTTGCGCCGCAGCCCCAGCGCGAGCGCCTCCTCCCGGGCCTTCCAGGTGGCGGCGTCCTTCTCCGCGGCCCGCTCGGCGTCGGCAAGCGATCGGACGCTGGCCTGCGCCCGCTCCTGCACGGCTACCGCCTCGGCGTGCCGGGCGTCCAGGTCCGCGTTGTCCCGGTCGGCCTCGGTGGACTGGGCGGCGACAGCGTCCAGGTCGGCCTGCGCCTGCTCGGCGCGGCCCAGCGCGTCGGCGTGCGCGATGGCGAGGCGTTCGATCTCCTCGCCGGCGCTTGTGGTCCGGGCCCGGGCGGAGTTGACCTGGCCGGTGAGCCGGGCCATTCCCTCCCGCCGGTCGGCGATGGCCTTGGCCGCGGCGACCAGCTCCCGTTCGGCGGCGGCGAGCTGCCGCTCCAACTCCTGGCGGTGCTCGACCGCCTCGGCCAGTCGGATCTGGTCGTCGGTGAGCGCGCCGCGCAGCTCCTCCTCCTGCTCGCGGACGCGTTCCGCCTCGGCCTCCAGCTGGTCCGGATCCCGGCCGGGTCGCTCGTCGTCGCCGGTGGCGCTCAGGTGCCGTAGCCGTTCCCGGGCCAACTGCTCGATCGAGCGGAAGCGTTCCTGCAGGGCGGAGAGCTTGTACCAGGTGTCCTGGGCGGCGGCGAGCAGCGGCGCGTCCTCCGCGAGGGCGGCCTCCAACTCGCCGAGCCGGCCCTGCACCTCGGCGTGCTCACCCTCGATCTGCTCGCGCCGCTCGCGCAGCGCGGTCTCGTCGGCGATCTCCCGGTCGAGGGTGGTCCGCAGCGTGGCCAGATCGTCGGCGAGCAGGCGCAACCGGGCGTCGCGCAGGTTGGCCTGGATGGCGGCCGCGCGCCGGGCCACCTCGGCCTGCCGGCCCAGCGGCTTGAGCTGACGACGCAGCTCGGCCGTGAGGTCGGTCAGGCGATTGAGATTCACCTGCATCGCGTCGAGCTTGCGCAGCGCCTTTTCCTTGCGCTTGCGGTGCTTGAGGACGCCGGCCGCCTCCTCGATGAACGCCCGGCGGTCCTCCGGCTTGGCGTGCAGCATGCCGTCGAGGCGGCCCTGCCCGACGATGATGTGCATCTCCCGGCCGATGCCGGAGTCGGACAGCAGCTCCTGGATGTCGAGCAACCGGCAGGTGCTGCCGTTGATCTCGTACTCGCTCTCGCCGGAGCGGAACATCCGGCGGGTGATGGAGACCTCGGTGTACTCGATCGGCAACGCGCCGTCGGTGTTGTCGATGGTGAGGGTGACCTCGGCGCGACCCAGCGGCGCCCGGCCGGACGTGCCGGCGAAGATGACGTCCTCCATCTTGCCGCCACGCAGCGCCTTGGCGCCCTGCTCGCCGAGGACCCAGGCGATGGCGTCGACGACGTTGGACTTGCCCGAGCCGTTCGGGCCCACCACGCAGGTGATCCCGGGCTCCAGCTTCAACGTCGTGGCGGAGGCGAAGGACTTGAACCCCTTCACCGTCAGGCTCTTGAGATACACCTACTCGATCCTCGTCCGGTGGCCGCCGTACCGTCGCCGGCTGTGGGGACCTGGGTGAACTCGCAGACTAACCCGGCGGTGCGAGCGGGCCGGCACGCGACCCGCCCCGCGCCGCGTCGACCGTAGGGCCGCTGCTGTTCCGTCAGCCGCGAGAAAGACAAGCACCTTTCATGATCGGCTTATCTGTCGACGCGCTTTCGGTAACTGTGAGGCGCGCTTCCCACACGATCGATCGCAAGATCATGAATCGTCGGCGTTGAAAAGGTGCCGGACAGTGTTACGCGCCGGCACAGAGGTGTCGGCGCGCATTTTTGCGATGGTGCGATTCAGTTTTTTTACGACCTGAAGATCAGGTCAGCGCGGGCTCGGCCAGACGGAGCAGATCGTCCGCCTCCGCCGCAGCCGCCGCGAGCCGATCATTGTCGGCACGCAGACGCGTGATCTCGAACTCCAGTGCCTGAACCCTGGCACGCAGTCGGGTGACCTCGTCGAGCAGACGCCGGTCGGGCGCTGCACCTACGTGGCCGTAGAGGGCCTTCGCCATGCTGACTCCTTGATATGCGCTGCCGGAAAGGCCGGCCAACGCGCGCCCATTTGTACGCGGCTGTCATTCCAGGCTGTATCTGGGCATGACCGGGCGCGACTGGCGACACCTATATATTGAGCCGCAAACCCCTCCTTCGTCAAGTTCTCGCAGGCCGTAGATCATCTCCACGTCGACCTGTCCACTTGTCGGGGGGGCTGCCGCAAGGCACGGACACTCTCTGTCCGGACTCCTTTACTGTACGCCCGGATCGGCGGAAGTCCGCACCCTGGCGTCCGACTTCCCCTTAACTCTTTCTTAGCCACGTTGCCGCAGGTCGTAGGCGCGCCGTAGCGTCAGCCCGGCTTGCAACCGACCCCTGGAGGCATAGGCGTGTACGGCTGGACCGATCCGATGGACCCGAACGGCGCCCCCCGGCGCGCCGGGGGGCCGACCGACGAGCCGGCCTGGCTGCACGACCGCCCGGAGCCCCGCTCGGCCTATCTGTTCGGCGACGAGCCCGGTCAGCCGGGCGACGAGTGGCACCGGGAGCAGCCCACCGGCGGCTGGCAGCCGGAGGCGGCGACGCCCGCCGAGGCGCACACCGCCGCGTGGCCGGCCCACCAGCCGGACGACGGGGCCGACGGCTGGAGCGACAGCCGCCCGGCGCAGGACACCGCCGAGGGCCGGCGTACCGAGACACCCGGTGGCTGGCACACCGGCACCGACCCGGAGCCCACCGACGGCTGGCGCGGCACCGCCGAGACCGGGCGGCCCGGCGAGGGCGGCACCGCTCCCCACGGCGCTGGCGTCGGCCGCTGATGATCGGGGCGCCGCCGCGGCCGCCACCCTCGTGGTGAGCTTCGGCGTCGGCGCGCTCACCCTGCCCGGCGGTGACGACGGGGCCGCCCAGCCGGCGGCCGTCGACGACGCCTTCGCCGCGTCGGCGCCGCCGACGGAGGAGCCGGCCCTGGACACCCTCGCCGCTCCCTCGGAGTCCGCCACACCGAGCGCGACGCCACCGAGCCCGACGCCGAGCAGGGTCGTCAAGCCCACGCCGGCGTCGTCGCGGAGCACCGCCGCCTCGCGCCGCAGCGTCGAGCGCAGCAGCGCGCCGAGCAACACCGGCAGTTCCACTGGTTCCAGCGGTTCCAACGGCTCCGTCAGCGCCCAGGCCCGCGAGGTGGTGGACCTGGTCAACGCCGAGCGGGCCAAGGCCGGCTGCAAGGCGCTGAGCATCGACGACAAGCTGATGACGGCCGCCCAGCGGCACAGCCAGGACCAGGCCGACCACCAGAACATGTCGCACACCGGCAGCGACGGCAGCAACGCCGGCACCCGGCTGGACCGGGTCGGCTACACCTGGCGCACCTACGGCGAGAACGTGGCCTGGAACCAGAAGACCCCGGCCGCGGTGATGGACGCCTGGATGAACAGCTCCGGCCACCGGGCCAACATCCTGAACTGCGCGTTCACCGAGATCGGCGTCGGCATCGCCAGCAGCAACGGACCGTACTGGACGCAGGTCTTCGCGGCGCCGCGCTGACCGCGCGTCGTTCCCGCCCCCGCGCTCGTTTGACCCGGTGAGGTACGTCGGGCCGGAGCGTGGGGGCCGCGTACCGGTGCGGGCGGCGACGGGCCGTCCGGGACCCGGGAGCTGCCGATGCGGATCCGGCCGCGGCGACGCGTCGCCGTACGCCCACTGCGTCGCGTCCTGTCGGCCGGCGTCGCTCTCGTGCTTGTGGTGCCGGCGTACGGGTGCCGACCCGCACTGACCCCGCCCGGCGCACCCACCGCCTGGCCGGCGGCACAGGCCCGGCACTGGCAGTGGCAGTGGCAGCTCAGCGGCCCGCTCGACCCGGCGGTGGACGCCGATGTCTTCCTGCTCGACCCGGTGGCCACCACCGCCGCGCAGACCGCCGAGCTGCGCTCCCGGGACCGCCGGTTGATCTGCCAGGTGAACGTGGGATCGGTCCGCTCCGACGACCCGGACGCCACCCGGTTTCCGGAGATCGTCCGGGGCACGGCCGGGCGTCGGCCCGACAGCCGGTGGCTGGATGTCCGGAGTTGGGACGCGCTCCGGCCGGTGCTGGCCGACCGGTTCCGGCTCTGCCGGGGCAAGGGCTTCGGCGCGGTGGCGCTCTTCGACGCCGACGGGTACGCGGCGCACACCGGCTTCCCGCTCGACTTCGACGACCAACTGCTGTTCAACCGCCGGCTGGCCGAGCTGGCCCGCTCGCTGAGCCTCTCCCCCGGGCTGGCCAACGACGTGCCGCAGCTCGCCGCGCTGGCCCCGGATTTCGACTTCGCTGTCAACGAGGAGTGCGTCCGGCTGGCCCAGTGCGCCAAGCTGCTGCCGTTCAGCGACGCCGGCAAGCCGGTCTTCCACGTCGAGTACACCGGCTCGACCGACGACTTCTGTGTCACCACCGTCGGCTACGGCTTCGCGTCAATCCGAAAAGACCGCACGTTGGACGCGTCAAGAGAAGCGTGCCCACTCCCCTAACCCACCCCACCCCGCGATCTTGCACTTTCGGTCGTCTATCTGCCGTTTTGATCGCTTTGTTACGACAGAAACTGCAAGATCGGCGGGGTGGGGGTGGCGCTGGCGGTCAGGGCACCGGCACCAGTTCTGGGGCGGGGGCCGGCGGATCGGTGGGGGCGGGCGCGGGGCGTGGGCGCAGGAAGCGCGGGGCCCACCAGTTGGCGTCGCCGAGCATGGTCATCAACGCCGGCAGCACCACTCCCCGGATGATTGTGGCGTCGAGCAGGATCGCCGCCGCCAAGCCGATGCCGAGTTGCTTCATGTCGATCGTGCTCAGCGTGGCGAAGATCGAGAAGACTCCGACCATCACGATTGCCGCGCTCGTCACCACCCCGGCCGACGAGGTGATCCCGTACGACACGGCGTCGCGGTTGGGCATGCCGGACCGCACTGCCTCGCGGATCCGACTGACCACGAAGACGTGGTAGTCCATCGAGAGACCGAACAGCACCACGAAGAGGAACAGCGGCAGCCAGGACACGATCGCGCCCATCGACGTGAAGCCGAGCAGCCCCTGCGCCCACTCACCCTGGAAGATCAGCACCAGCAGGCCGTACGCGGCCCCGGCGGAGAGCAGGTTCAGCGCGATCGAGCTTGCCGCGATCACCACCGACCGGAAGGTGAACGTCATGACCAGGAAGGTCAGCACCAGCACGAAGCCCATCACCAGCGGCAGCTTGTCGCGCACGTGCTGTGCGTAGTCCTCGCTGTCGGCCACGCCCCCGCCCACCGCGTACTCGATGCCGGGGATGCCCCGCAGCTCGGCCGGGACCAGGTCCCCGCGCAGCTTCTCCAACGACTGCACCGACCTGTCGTCCCGACTGGCGTACGGGGTGGCGACCTCCAGCACCGAAACCCGCCGGTCGGCCGACACCTCGATCTTCGGACCGTCCGCCTCGGTCGGGGCGAACAGCGGATCGCCTGCCGCCCGGGTCGACAGGTCGGTGAGGGCGGCACGTACCCGGTCGGCCTGGTCGGCGGGCGCCCGGACGGCCACCACGTGGTTGGTGCCGGTGCTCGGGAAGGCGGCGGTGAGCCGGTCGTACGCCTGCATGGCCGGAGTCGTGCGGGGCAGATCCTCCATGCCGGGGAACTTCAGCTTCATCCCGAGCGCGGGCGCGGCCAGCGCGAGCAGCAGCCCGACCGAGATGACGAGCGTCGCCACCGGCGCGCGCAGCGCGGGCCGGAGCACCGCGGGCCACAGCCGGGGCGCGCGGGGCTCACCGTGTCGGCCGGTACGCGGCGCGGTCAGTCGCCAGAGCAGGGGCACCCGGGGCCGATCCACCCAGCGGCCGAGCCGGGCCAGCAGGGCGGGCAGGACGGTCAGCGAACCGGTCACCGCGACGGCGACCACGAGGATCGACCCGATGGCGAGGGACGAGAAGACCACGTCGCCGGCGAGCAGCAGCCCGGCCATCGAGATGATCACCGCGAAGCCGGAGACCACCACCGCGTGCCCGGAGGTCTCCGCGGCGATCTCCACCGCGTCCAGACCGGACCGGCCCTTGGCGCGTTCCTCCCGCTCCCGACGGACGTAGAACAGCGAGTAGTCGACCCCGACGGCCATACCGATCAGCAGGATCACCGGCGCCGTGGTGTCGGTGGCCGGCACCAGGTGCGAGGCGAGAGTGGACAGACCCATCGCGGCGGCGACCGAGGAGAGCGCCAGCAGCACCGGCACGCTCGCCGCGATCAGCGCGCCGAACGCGATGATCAGGATCGCCAGGGTGACCGGCAGGCTGAGCAGTTCGGCGCGCTTGAAGTCCTTGCCCAGCGTGTCGTCGAGGGCCTGGCCGATCGACGGCCCGCCGACCTGCTCGACGCGCAGCCCGGGGTGCGCGGCCTGCACGCTGGCGGTGGCGTCCCGCAACGGCTGCACCCGCTCCGAGGCCGTCTCCGGGTCACCCGACATGGTGATCGGCAGCAGCAGCGCCGACCCGTCCCGCGCGGTGACCGGCTGGCCCACCCCGGCCACCCCGTCGACAGTACGCAGCCGGGCCGCCGCGTCGTCGGCCGCCGCCTTCGCCGCCGCCTGGTCCAACGCGCCACCCCGGGAGGTGATCAGGACGTTGTCCACGGCCGGGTCGTCGAAGTCACCGGCGTCCACGATCAGACCGGCCCGCCCCGCCTCGCCGATCGCCTGGTCGCCGCTCGTGGCCTCGTTGAGCCCGGCGGCGGTGCCGCCGACGAAGCACACCGCCACGAACACGGCCCACAGTGCGATCGCCCGCCACGGGTGCTCGGCGCTCCACCGCGCCAGCCGCACCGTCACCGGTCTTCTCCCCATCTCGGGTCCCCCTGTCACGTCAACCCCCTGTCAACGGTGCTGACGCTAGGTGCGTGACGAGGCGGTCACATCGGGGATCGACCCCGGCCGACCCTGGAACCACCAGACCGGGAGCGGGGGTGCGTTCGTCGGGCGTCAGCCCGCGATCCGGGCGTACACCGGGGTCCAGCCCGGAGCGACCCGCCGCGACCCGCCGGCATCCCCCCGAGCCCGCTCCGGGTCATCCCCGAAGGGAAACCCGGGGCCGCGGCTGACAGTGCGGGCAGCTGTACGAGGACCGGTTCATGAACGCCTCGCGGCGGATCGGCGCACCGCACCGGCGGCACGGCTCGCCCTCGCGGCCGTAGGCGTTGAGCGCCCGGTCGAAGTAGCCACTCTCGCCGTTGACGTTCACGTAGAGGGCGTCGAAGCTGGTGCCGCCCTGGCTGATCGCCTCGGCCAGCACGTCGCGGACGTGGCCGAGCAGGCGCTGCGCGGCCGGGCCGGTCAGCGCGTCGGTGGGTCGGCCGCCGTGCAGCCCGGCGCGCCAGAGCGCCTCGTCGGCGTAGATGTTGCCCACCCCGGAGATCAGGGTCTGGTCGAGCAGTGCCCGCTTCACCTCGGTGTGTCGGCGACGCAGCGCCGCGACGAACGCCGCGTCGGAGAACTCCGGGTCCATGGGGTCGCGGGCGATGTGCGAGATCTCGTCGGGCAGCTCGGCGCCGCCCTCGCTCACCGCGAGCCCGCCGAACGTGCGCTGGTCGACGAAGCGCAGCTCCGGACCGTCGTCGGAGAACCGGAACCGGACCCGCAGATGGGTCTCGTCAGTCGTGCCGGTCGGCTGGAGCAGCATCTGACCCGACATACCGAGGTGCCCGACTATCGCGTCCCCGCTGTCCAGTGGCAGCCACAGGTACTTGCCGCGGCGGCGGGCGTCGAGCACCGTCCGGCCGGCGAGCACGTCGGCGAAGTGCACGTCGCCCGGGACATGCCGACGGACCGCGCGCGGATGACGAACCTCGACCGAGGCGATCCGCCGGCCGACGACCCACTGGGCCAACCCCTGCCGGACGGTCTCCACCTCGGGCAGCTCAGGCACGTCGCCGCCCGGTCTCGTGGCCGTCGGCACCCCCGGCCGGCAGCGCCTGCGCCAGGTGGTCGGCCTGCTCGGCCTGAGCCGCCCGCTCGGCGCGCTGCAGCGGCCCGAACGGCTCGTCCCGGTCGACCGAGTCGTCCCGGTCGACCGGCTGGTCCTGGCGGTCGTCGCCGGTCCGGCCATCCTTGCCGTCGTCGCCGTTCTGGCCGTTCTGCTCGGCGAGCGTCCGCCAGGCGGCCTCGGCGGCCCGCTGCTCGGCCTCCTTCTTGCTGCGCCCCTCGGCGCCGCCGTACCTGTTGCCGGCCACCACCACCCAGGCGGTGAACGTCTTGAGGTGGTCCGGGCCGGTGCCCTCGATCCGGTACTCCGGAACGCCGAGCCCGAGCGCCGCCGTCAACTCCTGGAGGCTGGTCTTCCAGTCCAGTGCGGCCCCGCGACCGGCCGACTCGGCCATCAGCGGGTCGAAGAGCCGGTGGATGACGATCCCCGTGGTGTCCAGGCCGTACTGGAGGTAGATCGCGCCGAGCAGCGCCTCCAGCGTGTCGGCGAGGATGCTCGCCTTGTCCCGGCCACCCGTCGTCTCCTCACCCTTACCGAGCAGCAGATACGCGCCGAGCCCGTCCGGACCCAGACCGCGGGCCACGTCGGCGAGCGCCCGCATGTTGACCACGCTGGCGCGCAGCTTGGCCAGCTGCCCCTCGGGCAGATCCGGGTGGTTGTGGAAGAGCGCCGTGGTGATCACCACGCCGAGCACCGAGTCGCCGAGGAACTCCAGCCGCTCGTTGGTGGGCAGCCCGCCGTTCTCGTACGCGTACGACCGGTGGGTCAACGCGCGCTGGAGCAGCTCGGGTTCCAGGCTCACTCCGAAGGCGGCTTCCAGGTGACCGACGGACGCCCGCCGCCGCTTGTCGTTGCTCATGTGCGTACCTCGGTGTCGGTGGAGCGATCGGTGCGATCCGTCGCGGCGTCGCGATCGAGCAACGCGGAGACCAGATCGGTGGCGTGCCGCCGCCACAGGTGGGCGGCGAGAGCGATGCCGGAGGCGACGTCGTCGGCGCGGGCGGACCCGTGACACACGACCACCGTCCCCGCGACGCCCAACAGGGCCGCCGCGCGGGGCGCGCCACCCTCGGCAGGTGGGCCGCCGGCCATCGCGTACGCGCCCTCAATGGCCTTGAGCAGCACGTTACCGGTGAAGCCGTCGGTGACGACCACATCGGCGCGCGCGCCGAGGGCCACGTCGTACCCCTCAACCAGACCGACGTAGCGCGCCCCACCGGGCAGCGGTTCGACGGCGAGCAGAGGGTCGGTGGCGCGGCGGATCCGGTCGCCCTTGCCGGCCTCGGTACCGACCGAGAGCAGCCCGACCCGTGGCGCGGCGATCGCGTGGGCCACCGCCGCGTAGGCGGCGCCGAGCACGGCGTGGCGGACGAGGGTGGCCGGGCGGGGTTCCAGGGACCCGCCGACATCGAGCAGCACCACGGGCCCCGCCACGGCGGGCAGGGTGGCGGCCAGCGCGGGTTGGCGGATCTCCGGCGAACGGCCGAGGCCGAGCACGGCTGCGGTGACTGTGGCGCCGGTGGCACCGGCGGAGACCAGGGCGTCGGCGGTCCCGTCGCGGACGGCGGTGACCGCGGCCCGCACGGTGCTCTCGGCACGGGCTGCGCTGGGATGATCGGCCATACCGACGACATCACGGACGGGCCGCACCGTGATCCGGGCTCGTTGCGCCGGATCGAGGGCAGCAATCAACTCGTCGGCGACCTCGGTCGGACCGACGAGGAGCAGATGCAGGTCAGGGTCGGCGCGCATGGCCCGCAGAGCGCCGTCAACCACGACGGCGGGAGCGTCGTCCCCGCCGAGGAGGTCAACGGCGATCCGCGCGGCGCCCGGCTCCACCGGAACGCCGGCCGGAGTGGGCCGGCCGGCGTCGGAGGGAGCCGGAGCGCCGGGCGAATGCCAGGATGCGCGCGCCGCCCGACCTGGGGTCGGGGGTGTCACTCGGCGTCCAGGTCAGACCTCGAGAACCTGGCGGCCGTTGTAGGTGCCGCAGACGGAGCAGGCGGCGTGCGGCAGCTTCGGGGACTTGCACTGCGGGCACGCGACGGTCGCGACCACTGTCGCCTTCCAGTTCGCCCGGCGGGACCGGGTGTTGCTGCGCGACATCTTGCGCTTCGGGACGGCCACGGTTCTTACTCCTCTGTAACGGTCAGTTGCGACAGGCCCGCCCAACGCGGGTCGATCTGCTGGTGACTGTGGTCGGCCGGCAGATCGTCCCAGTGCGCCCCGCATTCGGGGCACAGTCCTGGGCAGTCCTCCCGGCAGAGCGGGTTGGTCGGCAGCGTGAGCACCAACGCGTCCCGCAGCGCCGGCTCCAGGTCGATCAGATCGCCCTGCATCCGGCCCACCTCGTCCTCGTCGGTCGTGGCGTCCGTGGTGCTGTCCTCGTACGCGTACAGCTCCTGGATCGTCACGCCCATCGAGTCGTTGATCTCGCGCAGGCAACGGCCGCACTCGCCCCGGACGGGACCGGTGATGGTCCCGGAGACGAGCACGCCCTCGGACACCGACTGCAACCTCAGATCGAGGTCGAGGTCCGCGCCCTCCGGCACGCCGATCAACTCCACACCGAGGTCCGCCGGTGCCGGCACGACCCGCTGGACCTCACGCAACGCGCCAGGGCGACGCGGCAGGTCCCTCGTGTCGAGGACCAACGGCGACCTGGGGTTGAGTGTCGATGGCGAGTGCTTGGGCATAGTTAGACTCCGGCCGGTGAGAGGCCGACAAAAAAGGTTACCTGGACGACCGCCGGACCGTCGAACCGGGGGCGACGCCCGCCTGAGAAGTCGGCTGGTGAGGTGCCGCTCAGAAGGGTAGCGGGCGTTCCGCCTCATCCCCAGCGAAGGTGCCGATCTCCCGCAGCGCGTGCATCTTGTCCCGGCCGCGCTCTATCGAGGCCAGCGCCCGGGTGAGGAACTGCTCGAAGTTGGCGAGCGCGGTGTCGACGTAGTCGTCGACCTCCTCACGCAGGCGCTGCGCCTCGGCACGGGCCTCGCCGATGATCCGGGCACCCTCGTGCTCGGCCGACACAGTGATCTCGTTCACCGAGACCAGGCGGGCGTGTTCTGCCTCACCCTCGCTGATGATCCGGTCCGCCTCGCGCTTGCCGGCCTCCATGATCTTGTCGCGCTCCTCCAGGAGCGCGGCGGCGCGACGCAGGTCGGCGGGGAGATCGGCACGCATCTCATCGAGGGCAGCGATCATCTCACCCCGGTCGACCATGCAGTTGTTGCGCGACATCGGGACGGAGCGGGCCTGCTCCAGGATGGCGATCAGTTCGTCGATGCGATCGAGCGGGTCCACCGGCTACCTCACTCCTGTCGTTCGTCGGCCGACCTCCATGATGCGGGCTACGGCCGTTCCCCGCGCCACCAATCATGTCGTGCCCGCCCCACCGCCGCCCCACTCGCCCCAACCCGGCGAGTCGCGACATAGTCACCCCCCGCCTCCCCCCACGCCGATCTTGCACTTCCGGCTGCGCCGAACCACCTCAAAAAGGGGCGATTCAGGAACCAGAAGTGCAAGATCGCGGGAGGTGACGGGGGTGAGAGGGTCAGGGGCGGGGGCCCAGGCGGGCCTGGAGGGCTTCGCGAACCGGGTCGGGGACGTGGGCGGAGATGTCGCCGCCCCACTTGGCCACGTCCTTGACCAGGCTCGACGAGAGGAACGAGTAGAGCGGGTTGGTCGGCATGAAGAGCGTCTCGACACCAGCCAGACCGATGTTCATCTGGGCCATCTGCAACTCGTAGTCGAAGTCGCTGACCGCCCGTAGACCCTTGATCAGCACACTGGCCTGCTGGGCCCGGCAGAAGTCCACCAGCAGCCCTCGGAACGACTCGACCCGCACGTTGCCGTACGACGAGGTCACCTCGCGGAGCATTTCGATGCGCTCCTCGACGGTGAACAGGCCACTCTTCGACTGATTCACCAGCACACCGACGATCACCTCATCGAAGAGCCGACTGGCCCGCCCAATGATGTCGAGGTGTCCGTTGGTGACCGGGTCGAACGAACCGGGACACACCGCACGTCTCATGATCGGCGACCGTACCAAAGGGTGGTCTCGCCGTATCGGCGACTGCGCTCGGCGGTGATCCCCTCCACCCAGTCGAACTCCCTGGTACGGCGGGACCGCTCCACCACCACGAGCGCGTCGGACGCCAGCCAGCCGCCGTCGACAAGCGCGGCCAACAGCGCGGTGATCTCCTCGTCCGGCACCGCGTACGGCGGGTCGGCGAAGACCACGTCGTACGGCTCGCCGTCCGGCCCGCCGGCCAGCACCGTCGCCACCTTGCCGGTGACCAGACGGGCCGCCGGTCCGGCGCGGAGGGCCGCCACGTTCTCCCGGATCACCCGGGCCGCCCGCGGGTCGGACTCGACAAGCAACACGTGCCGGGCCCCCCGGGACAGCGCCTCCAGACCGACCGCGCCAGAGCCGGCGTACAGGTCGGCGAAGCGGGCGCCGTCGAGATCGACCTCGGCCTGGACGGCGCTGAACAGCGCCTCCCGGACCCGGTCCGAGGTGGGTCGGGTGCCGGCGCCGGGGGGCGCGGCGATCCGCCGGCCACCGAGCGTCCCGGCCACGATCCGGGTCACCGTTTCCTCCTGCTCATGCCCGCGACGCTACGCGATGGGGCGCGGACCCGGTCCGGACGGCAGGGATCCGAGGAGTTGGCCAGCCGGCGCCGACGCGGAGCACCTGAGCAGCCCCGACGGCGCGGCATCCACGGTGGAACGGCGCGAGGCGGACCGTCCCCAGTGATCGAACCGACACCATCGGTATATCAAAGATCACGAATCGACTACATTGCCCGATGGCAATGATCTGAACTCCCCTCATTAACCACCCATCAGTACAGTCTCCCCCTGTCCCCGCTTTCGCCGCGGGAACACCACCGCGTCGCGCGACGCCCCGGTGAGCAGGTGACTCCCCGGTCACGATGTCTCCCGGCCTCCCGCCACGCGATCCGTACCCCCCTCACCAGGAGCAGGCGTGAACCCTCCCAAGTCTCCGTTCCGGCGCGTTGCGGCCATCGCCGCAGGCGCGTTGATCGGCATCGCCGGCGTCGGCGTCCTCGCGAGCCCCGCGAGTGCCCACCACCCCGAGCCCTCCGGCACCTACTGCCTGACCTCCGACGGCCAGGTCAAGGTGACCTGGACGGTCGGCAACAGCGAGGACATCGACGCGAAGATCACCAAGCTCGAGTCGACCGTCCCGGCCGACTTCACCGGCGGCCTGGCGAAGGACGCCACCCTCCCGGCGAAGGGCGAGGGCTTCCTCAGCGGCACCCAGGCCCACCGCTTCGACCAGAAGCGGCCGACGATCGAGCTGACCGTCGAGGCGCGCTGGGTGCGATCCGACCGGATCGTGACCGAGGAGCGGACCGTGGCCGCCGAGCCGAAGGGCACCTGCGCGGCAGAGGCCACGCCCTCGCCGAGCAGCCCGACGCCGACCGCCACTCCGACGGCGACCCCCACCCCGACCCCCACTGTCGCTTCTCCGTCGCCGAGCCAGCCTCCGACCCAGAGCCCGACCCCGACTGCCACCCCGGCTCCGGCGGAGCCGGTGGGCTCGGTCGAGTCGACCTGCGACAAGCTCACCTTCACGATCGAGAACCCCGCCGACGGTGAGACCGTCACCCTCACCCTGACCCCGAACAAGGGCGAGGTGAAGACGCTTGTCGTCAAGCCGGGCGAGACCGGTTCCGTCTCCTTCGACGCGACCGAGGGTCTCGTCGTCACGCCGGCCGCCGAGGGCCTCGACGACACCGCCCCGATCGCCTGGGAGCAGCCGGCTGACTGCGCCCCGGGTCAGGGTGGCGGCAAGGACGAGCCGGCTCTGCCGCTGACCGGTGCTGCCACCGGCGGCATCATCGCCGGCGCCGTGGTCCTGCTCGCCGCCGGTGCCGCCCTGTTCGTGGTGGCCCGTCGTCGTCGGGTTCGCTTCACCGCCTGAGACAACCCGCTCTGACAACTGAGGGCGCGCCGACCACCCGGTCGGCGCGCCCTCAGCCATGTGATGACCTACGCGGTCAGCCCTTCTCCAGGTACTCCGCGCGGTCCTCGTCCACAAGTGCGGCCACCGAGGCGGCCAGCGCCGGATTGCGTGCCAGCTCCGGGTCGTCCTCGATCAGGGTGATCGCCTCGGCGCGGGCGTCGCGGATCAGGTCGGCGTCGCGTCGCAGGGACAGCAACCGCAGATGCGAGCGGTGCCCGGACTGGGTGGCACCCAGCACATCGCCCTCGCGGCGCTGCTCCAGATCCAGTTCGGCGAGCTTGAAACCGTCGCTCGTGGACGCCACCGCGTCCAGTCGCTCCCGCGCCGACGACCCCTCGGCGGCCTCGCTGACCAGCAGGCAGAGCCCGGCGGCGGCACCCCGGCCGACCCGGCCCCGCAACTGGTGCAGCTGGGAGACACCGAACCGGTCGGCGTCCAGCACGATCATCACTGTCGCGTTCGGCACGTCCACGCCGACCTCGATGACTGTCGTCGCTACCAGCACGTCCAGGTCACCGGCTGCGAAGGACCGCATCACCGCGTCCTTCTCGTCGGCCGGCAGGCGACCGTGCAGCACCCCGATCCGCAGGCCGTGCAGCGGGCCCTCGGCCAGCAGCGGCGCCACCTCGGTCACCGCCAGCGGCGGCCGCCGGCCGTTGTCGTCCTCTGGTGGCGGCTCCTCGTCGGACACCGGCCCGTCCCCGATCCGCGGACACACCACGTACGCCTGGTGGCCGGCTGCCACCTCCTCGCGCAGCCGACGCCAGGCCCGGTCCAGGTAGGCCGGCTTCTCGGCGGCCGGCACCACGTGCGAGGCGATCGGCGACCGCCCCCGGGGGAGCTGGGAGAGGGTGGAGACCTCCAGGTCGCCGTAGACGGTCATCGCCACCGTGCGCGGGATCGGGGTGGCCGTCATCACCAGCACGTGCGGCGGCTGGTCGGCCTTGGCCCGGAGGGCGTCGCGCTGCTCCACGCCGAAGCGGTGCTGCTCGTCGACGACCACCAGGCCGAGGTCGGCGAAGTCGACCCCCTCGTAGAGCAGGGCGTGGGTGCCGAGCACGATGCCGGCGGCGCCGCTGGCCACCTCGCCGAGGGCCCGCCGGCGGGCCGCCGCGCCCAGTGAGCCGGTGACCAGCTCGACCCTTGTGGCGTGCTCGGCGGAGCCCAGCTCACCGGCCCGCCCGAGCGGTCCGAGCAGGTCGAGCATGCCGCGGAAATGCTGGGCGGCCAGCACCTCGGTGGGCGCCAGCAGTGCGGCCTGCCCGCCCGCGTCGACCACCTGGAGCATCGCCCGCAGCGCCACCACCGTCTTGCCCGAACCCACCTCGCCCTGCAACAGCCGGTGCATGGGGTGCGGGGTGGCCAGGTCCGCCGCGACCTCCACACCCACCTCACGCTGACCGGCCGTCAGCTCGTACGGGAGTCGGGCGTCGAAGGCTTCCAGCAGCCCGCCTGGGCGCGCCGGGCGGGGCCGGGCCGGCCAGTCGGCCGCCCGGTGCTTGCGCTGCACCAGGGTCACCTGGACGGCGAAGGCCTCGTCCCACTTGAGTCGCCGCCGCGCCTGGTGCAGCGCCTCCTTGCTGGACGGCCGGTGGATCTCGGTCAGCGCGGCACCCAGCCCGACCAGCTTGCGGCTGGCCCGCACGGTGCCCGGCAGTGGATCGTCCGGCGGGGTGAACGTGTCCAGGACGACGCGCACGCAGCGGGCGATCACCCAGGTCGGCACGGCCGCGGCGGCCGGGTAGACGGGGATCAGCGCCCCGGCGAACTCCTCGATGTCGTCGCTGACCGCCGCCTCGCCGTCGCCGCCCTCGCCGAGCAGGACGTACTCCGGGCCGTTGAGCTGCCGTTTGCCCCGGAACTCGGTGACCTTGCCGGCGAACAGACCCCACCGGCCGGGACGCAGCTCCCGCTCGCGCCACGCCTGGTTGCCGAAGAACGTCAACGTCAGCACCCCGCCGGAGCCGTCGCCGACGGTCACCTCCAGCAGGTTGCCTCGCCGCTGACGCATCGGGCGCACAGTGGTGCGCTGCACCTGGGCCAGCACGGTGACCTGCTCACCGACGTCCAGTGAGCGGATGTCGGTGTGCTCACCACGCTCGTCGTAGCGACGCGGGAAGTGGTAGACCAGGTCACCCGCGGTGTGCAGGTCGAGGTGCGAGGCCAGCGCCTTGGCTGTCTTGTCCCCGACCAGCTTCTTCAGCGGAGTGTCCACCGTGGCTGGTTCGCTCATTCGATCCCTACCAGGAGCGGATAAAACGGCTGGCCGCCCAGGTACGCGTGCACCTCGACGAACGGCCAGCGTCGCGCGACGTGCGCGCGGACGGCATCGGTGAGCCCGGCCGGTGCGTCCACCCCGGTCAGCAGGGTGACCATCTCGCCACCACCACCGAGCATCCGGTCGACCACTGCCGCACAGGTGTCGGTGAGGTCGGTGCCGATCAGGTGCACCTCCCCCTCCACCAGCGCCAGCACGTCACCGGGACGGCACGGGCCGGCCACGGTCAGCGCCTCCCGACTGGCATGGCAGACCTCGGCGTAACGGCAGGCGCCAGCCGCCTCGGCCATCGCGATGACGTCGTCCTCGAAACGGCGGTCACCGTCGCGGACCGCGAGGGCTGCGAGGGCCTGCACGGGCGAGCGGGTCGGCACGACGCTCACCTTGATGCCGTACTGATGGGCCTCGCGGGCGGCCGCGCTCGCCACCGCCTCGGTGTTGGCGTCGTTGGGCAGCACCACCACCCGGGCCGCGCCGGTGCTGCGGACGGCGTCCAGCAACTCACCGGTGGACGGGTTGGCCGGCACCACTGTGGCGCCCTCCGCGGCGAACAGGTCGGCGATGCCACCGCCGGTGGCCACCACCACCGCGGCCCGGCCGGCCACCACCGGGCCGGGGGGCGACGCCGGCTGGTCGGCGAAACGGGTCACCGAGATCCGGTACGGGCGGCCGGCGGCGACACCGGCCTCGACCGCCGCGCCCACGTCGTTGACGTGCACGTGCACGTTCCAGGTGCCTTCCGGCTCGCGCCCGTCGCCGACGACGACGAGAGAATCTCCCAGGGCGTCGAGTGCCCGCCGCAATCCGGCGACCGCCTCGACCCGGGCATCGAGCAGGAACTGCACCTCGTACGCGTACTCGTCGGAACCGGTCTCGCGGGCGACGGTGGCCGCCGGGCGGGCGGAGCGCGGCGGAGGCGCGGGCCGGGCCGCGCTCTCCCCGGTCAGCACCTCGACCAGGGCGTCGAGCAGCACGCAGAGCCCTCGGCCACCGGCGTCGACCACGCCTGCGCGGGCCAGCGCCGGAAGCTGCTGCGGGGTCCGGGCCAGCGCCTCGGCCGCCGCCCGGGCCGCGACGCCGGCCACCGCCGGCAGGTCGTCGCTGTCAGTGCCTTCGGCCGCGGTGGCAGCCGCCGCGACCACGGTGAGCACTGTGCCCTCGACCGGCCGGGAGACCGCGGCGTACGCGGCGGCGGTGCCGGACCGCAGCGCGGCGGCCAGCTCCCGGCCACGCACCGCCGGCACCCCGGCGACCTGGTCGGCGAAGCCACGCAGGATCTGCGAGAGGATCACCCCGGAGTTGCCCCGCGCGCCGAGCAGCGCGCCCTGGGCCATCAGCCGCAGCGCGTGCCCGTGTGCGGTCGGCCCACTGTCGGGGAGAGTGTCCAGATCCATGGCGAGGGCCTGCTGGGCCGAGGTGAGGGTGAGCACCAGGTTGGTGCCGGTGTCGCCGTCGGGCACCGGATAGACGTTGAGCTGGTCGATCTCGCCCTGGTGGCGCTTCAGTGCGGCCAACCCGCTCGCGCACCAGCGGCGGACCGCGGCGGCGTCGAGGGTGTCCAGCACGGGCAGAAGCCTACTGGCGCGCACCGACACCCGTCGGACTCGTCCGGCGTGTCCTCCACGCTCCGGTTCGGCGCTGGCCGTGGCGGGGACGAGCGCCTCCGGTACCCTTGCCGCCGGGCCGGCCCACCGTCGGGCGGACGGGCCCACGACCAGGCGCGAGCCGGGGCACGGACGAGCGCCGGACCGGGCCGGTTGGCCGGGTCGGCACGTCATCGGGTAACCTGACCAGGTTGCCCGGGCAGCACCTGCCGGCGACCTCATGAACGTATCAATCCCAGGAGTATCCCGTGGCTAGCGTGTGCGACGTCTGTGGCAAGGGACCGGGCTTCGGCCACAACGTGTCCCACTCGCACCGGCGGACCAACCGCCGCTGGAACCCGAACATCCAGTCGGTGCGTACCCCGGCCGGTGGCGGCAACACCAAGAAGTTGCAGGTCTGCACCTCGTGCATCAAGGCCGGCAAGGTCACCCGCGCCTGACGCGGTAGCACCAACCTTCTCGTACGGCTCAGCCGGCGGACCCTCGGGGTCCGCCGGCTCTGTCGTGTCCGCGGCGGACACCGAACGCCGACCGTGCCGGGCCCATCGGGCCCGGCACGCAGGTCAGAGGGTGCGGCCGAAGGAGACGCAGCCCTCCGCGTCCTTGTAGAAGCCGAAGTTCGGGATCCGCTCGTACCCGGCCGAGCCGTACATGGCGAGCGCCTCGGGCTGCTTGTCGCCGCATTCCAGGACCACCCGCTTGCGGCCCTGCTCACGGGCTGAGCGCTCGATGGCCGCCAGCACCGCGCGGGCCACACCCCGCCCCCGGGCCGCCGGTGCCGTGTACATCCGCTTCAGCTCCGCGGTGTCCGCGCCGTGGCTGCGCCAGCCCCCGCAGCCGACCGGCTCGCCGGCCAGGTAGGCGACGAGGAACGCGCCGTCGGGCGGCTCGAACTCGGCCGCGTCGACAGGGGTGTCGTCGCCGGAGCCGCCGTAGCGGACACCGAGGTCGGCCAGTGCGGCGTGGATCAGGTGCTGTGCCACCGGTGCGTCGAACCGCACCGCCCGGATCTCGATCTCACTCACGGTATCCAGGGTACGGCGGCGCGCGGGCCTCACCGGAAGTGGTCCCAGCCCACCGGGCCGTCGTAGGCGAGGCCGTCGACAGTCACGCCGGAACCGTCAGTGACCAGGCCGATCGGCCGCCAGCCCGGGGGCAGCGCCACCGCCGGGGGGAAGGTCGCGGCCAGCGCGTGGTCGTCGCCACCGGCCAGGATCCAGGTGTACGGGTCGACGCCGAGTGCCTGCGCCGCATCGGCCATCTGCCGGGGCACCTCGAACCCGTCCCGGCGTACGTCGATCGCCACACCGCTGGCCGCCGAGACGTGCCCGAGGTCGGCGAGGAGCCCGTCCGACACGTCGATCATGGAGGTGGCGCCGAGCTGGGCGGCCTGCGGGCCGGCCTGGTAGGGCACCTGCGGCCGCCGGTACGCCTCGACCAGCAGTCGGGGGGTACGGAAGCCCCGGGTCAGCACGGTCAGGCCGGCCGCCGCGTACCCGGTGCGCCCGGCCAGGGCGAGCACGTCCCCGGGTCGGGCGCCGGACCGCAGCACGGGCGGACGGCCCGCCAGGTCACCCAGCGCGGTGACCGCGACGGTCAGGGTGGGGCTTGCCGACATGTCGCCGCCGACGACACTCGCGCCGACCGTCGCCGCCTCCGCGGAGAGCCCGTCGGCCAACTCCTCCGCCCAGCCGGTGTCCAGGTCCGCCGGCATGCACAGGGCGACAAGCAGGGCGGTCGGCGTGGCACCCATCGCCGCGATGTCCGCCAGGTTGGCCGCTGCCGCCCGGTGCCCGACGTCGCGGGCCGAGGACCAGTCCCGCCGGAAGTGCCGTCCGTCGACGAGCACGTCGGTGGAGGCCGCCACCCGGCCGTCCGGCGTGGCCACCACCGCCGCGTCGTCGCCCGGGCCGAGCAGGGTCGTCGGCCCGTACGACAGCCGGGCGGTGATCTTCTCAATCAGCCCGAACTCCCCGATGCCGGACACACCGACGCCACCGCCGGCGTTCCGCCCGTGCTGCCCGGCTCCGCCGTGCTCGCTCACCGCTGCTCCTTGACCACCGATAGGGATCAGACCTGGTCCGTAAGGTAGTTTCACCCTTCGGGCCGCTCCCGGGCGGCGACGGACGGAGGTCGAGTCGTGGTACAGGCGTACATCCTCATCCAGACCGAGGTCGGCCGCGCACGTGACGTGGCGGGTCTCATCGCGGACATTCCCGGCGTGGTACGCGTCGACGCCGTCACCGGGCCGTACGACGTGGTCGTCCTCACCGAGGCGAACACCGTCGACGAGCTCGGCAAGCTCATCGTCAGCAAGGTGCAGATGGTGCCCGGCATCACCCGCACCCTCACGTGTTCGGTGGTGCGGCTGTAAGTGGACGAGATGACTACCTCCTCCTCTGCCCTGGACGACGACGCGGCGCGCGACGCGGCCGACGGGACGCCCGAGCCGGCTGACGGTAACCGTGAGTCGACCGATCCCGCCGCCGCCGCGCCGGCCGGCCGCGATCGGACCATGCGCGGGGCCGCCCTGCTGGCCACGTTGATCGCGCTGCCGATCACGCTGCTGGTGGCCGTGCTGGCCTTCAGCAAGCTCAGCCCGGGCACGCCGGCCGCCGCGCCGACACCCTCCGCGACCACCGCCCGGGTGCAGTCCACCACCCCTGTGCAGATGGCCGCCCCGGCGCTGGCCGCCCGCCCGGCCACTGTCTGCCGGGCCCTGCTCTCCCAACTCCCGGCGAGCATCCGCGACCTGGCCCAGCGGCCGGTCAGCGCCGGTCCGGAGCAGAACGCCGCGTACGGCGACCCCGCGCTCACCGTGGCCTGCGGCGGCACCGAGCCGGCCTTCCCCAGCACCGACGAGGTCTGGACGGTCAACCGGGTCTGCTGGCACCTGGCCGAGCAGGCCGACGAGGCGATCCTCTCCACTGTCGACCGGGAGACGCTGATCACCGTGCGCGTCCCGCGCTCGTACGAGCAGCCGTTGCAGTGGTTGCCGACGATCTCCAGCACGATCGTGGCGAGCGTGCCCTCCGGCGGCGCCATCCCGTCCGGCTGCCAGCGCTGACCTCGAACCGACTCCGCCCGCGCGGGCTGACCTGCGCGGGCGGGGCCGGACGGCTCAGTGCAGGCCGACGCCGCGCCGCTGGGCGGTACGGATCAGCCGGTTGACCAGCTTCGGGTACTCCAGGCCGGAGGCCGCCCACATCCGCGGGAACATCGACGTCGGGGTGAAGCCGGGCATCGTGTTGATCTCGTTGAGGTAGACGTCCAGCTCGGGGGTGACGAAGAAGTCGGCCCGGGCCAGACCGGCGCAGTCCAGCGCGGTGAACGCGCGGACCGCGTACTCCTGCACCTGGCGGGTCACCTTCTCCGGCAGGTTGGCCGGGATGTCGTACTCGCAGGAGTCGTCGAGGTACTTCGCCTCGAAGTCGTAGAAGTCGTGGTCGGTGACGACCCGCACCTCGGCCAGCACGGACGCCTCGGGCGCGCCACCGGCCTCACCCTCCAGCACACCGCACTCGATCTCGCGGCCGACGATCGCGGCCTCGATGATGACCTTCGGGTCGAACTGCCGGGCGGCGGCGACCGCCGCGTCCAACTGCGCCCAGTCGCTGACCTTGCTGACGCCGAACGACGACCCGGCCCGGGACGGCTTGACGAAGACCGGCAGACCCAGCCGCTCCTTGTCCTGCTCGCTGAGTGTCATCCCGTTGCGCAGCACGGCGTACGTGCCGACCGGGATGCCCTCGACGGCGCAGAGCTTCTTGGTGAACTCCTTGTCCATGGCGGCTGCGGAGGCGAACACGTTCGCCCCGACGTAGGGGATGCCGGCCATCTCCAGCATGCCCTGGATAGTGCCGTCCTCGCCGTAGGTGCCGTGCAGCACCGGGAAGACCACGTCCACGTCGGCAAGCGCCCGGGGGCCCTCGGTCGGGTCGAGCACCATCAGGCCGTTGCCAGTGGGGTCGGCGCGCAGCACGATGTCGTCGCCGGAGTCGGCGGTGATCTCCGGCAGCTGACGGGCGTTGATCGCGAGCTGGGCGGGGTCTCCGTTGGTCAGCACCCACTGGCCGGCCCGCGTGATGCCCACCGGCACCACCTCGAACTCGTCCGGGTCGAGTGCGCCGAACACGCTGCCGGCGCTGACGCAGGAGATGCCGTGCTCCGGGCTGCGGCCGCCGAAGACGATCGCCACGCGGGTCTTGCCTGGGGTGGTCACTCCGGTCACCTCTTCGTACGCGACTGCGGCTGGTCGTGCTCGCCGGTGGCGCTCACCCGGTTGACCTTACTGTGCGTGGCGACAGGGCGAGGCGATACCCGGCGAGCCACGGCACGACACGGCAATCGGTCATCAGAGGATATACGGTGCGTGATCGGACGGTGATGGTGTCGCGGACCGCTGACCTGTGCCCGCGCTCAGTCCCGGGAGTGCCGGCGGCCGACCGCGATCACCTTCACCCGCTGCCGGCCGGCCCGCACCATGCCCAGCGCCATGAACGCTCCGGCGATGCGGTCGGCGGCCTCCCGACTGCTGGCGCCGACGACCTGGCGGCGGCGTTCCGGCGCGACCCGCTCGTTGCGGTTGACGCCCTCGACGGGACGCACGTCGGTGAGCACCACGAGGAAGCGGGTCATCGCGCGCCGCCCGAGGGTACGGCGAGGGGCTCCGGGCGGGTTCGCACGTCGTCTCCTTCCGGCAGGCCGGGATGGAGGGGCGGCACGCGACGATCGGGTACGGGGGAGAAACCCGATCGCCGCGCGCCCCATCCCCTCCGGTCGCTCACCACCGCCGTCGCCACGACAACCGGCGGTGAGGACGCCATAACAGATTGACACGTGTACAGCCGTGAATGCAACTCTCATCGACGTTCTCTCATGCAGACGTTCCCGCAAATGTGTGCGACCATCGATGCATGGCTCCGAAGACCGCCCGTGCCCGCCGGCTCGGCATCGCCCTGCGCCACCACCGGGAAGCCGCCGGGCTGACGCTGGAGACCGCGGCGGATGAGATCAACAGCACCCGCAGCACCCTCTCCCGGTACGAGAACGCCCAGACCCTGATCAGCCCGGCCACCGTGCGCGCCCTGCTCACGTCGTACGGGGTGAGCGCCGAGGAGGTGGCCGCAGCGGTGCAGCTCGCCAAGGACGCCCGCAAACCGGGCTGGTGGGTGTCGTACTCCTACCTGCTGGATCCACGCACCATCGACTTCATCGCGCTGGAGGCCGAGGCGACAGCGATCGCCAACTTCGAGCCCTCGGTGGTGCCCGGCCTGTTGCAGACCGCGGACTACATCCGTGGCGTGATGCGCGGTGGGCCGCACACCCTCGGCGACGACCTGGTGGAGCAGCGGGTCAAGATCCGGCTCGACCGACAACAGCGGCTCACCAGCGACCAGCCGCCCATCCTCGACGCGATCATCGACGAGGGCGCGCTGCTACGCCCGGTCGGTGAGCCGTCGGTGATGAACGGGCAACTGCGGCACCTGGTCAAGATGGCCGAGTTGCCGAACATCAGCGTCCAGGTGATCCCGCTCTCCGCCGGCTACCACCGGGGCACCCGGGGTTCGCTGCACATTCTCGAGTTCGCCGACCCGGAGGACCCGATCATCGCGTCGGTGGAGACCGTCGCGGGTCAGATGATCCTCGACCGCGCCGGCGAGACGCGTACCTGCACCAAGATCATGGAGCATCTCCGAAGCGTGGCGCTCAGCCCGGCGGACAGCCGCGAGATGCTCCTGTCAGTCCTGAAGGGACGGTAGGACCGATGACACCGATGACCACAGCGGCCTTGGCCGCGGCGCCGTGGCGCAAGAGCAGCCGCAGCGGCGACGAAGGCGCCTGCGTGGAGGTCGCCGCCATCCCGCGGCTCGTGGCCGTCCGCGACTCCAAGGACCCGGCCGGACCGGCCCTGCTGTTCCCAACGGCGGCCTGGGCCGCCTTCGCCCAGGCGCCACCCCGGCGCTGACCAGATGTGTCGAGCCGGCGCGGGTCGAGGCCCGCGCCGGCTCAGGCAACCAGCGGGCTCGGCTCCGGAACGGCGCGTAGCGCCTCCAGCGCGGCGATCGCGACGCCTCGGGCACCCGCCATGTCCCGGTCCGGCACCAACGCGAAGGTGGCCACCGCAGCCTGCTCCTCGCGGAGCACTGTGTGCTCGCGGACCGTCGCCAGGAACCAGTCCCGGAACTCCGGCGCCGCCTCCACCACCCCGCCGCCGACGAAGTACGCGTGCGGGTCGGTGAAGTTCGCGGCGACGGTGAACAGCCGCCCCAATGCCATCGCCTGCTGGGTGAAGAGGTCCCGCGCGAGAGCGTCCTCGCGCTCGCCGTACCCCCGGACGAGTTTGGCGGCCCGGGCCACCGGCTCGGCGGTGAGCGGGTGGTCGGGGTACCGGGTCAGCCAGTACGGCAGCAGGTTGCGTTCGATGCCGGTCAGCGAGGCGATGCTCTCGACATCCCCGGTGAAGCCGCAGGCGCAGGTGGGTTCCGGCTGGTCCGGGCCGAGCAGCCCGCTCAGCGGGATGTGCACATGGCCCAGCTCCCCCGCCATCCCGGCGGCACCGGCGATCACCCGACCGCCCTCGACCACACCGCCGCCCAGGCCCGTGCCGACGATCGCGGACACCGACGAGCGGTTCATCGCGTCGGCGCCGAAGTGGACGTGGTGGGCGTAGAGCGCTGCCGCGTTGCCGTCGTTGTGATAGATCACCGGCAGGCCCAGCCGGCGCTCCAGCGCCCCTCGCACGTCGAAGCCGCGCCAGGCCGGTTGGGAGAAGTTGGTGGAGCCCCGCGACGAGATGACACCGTCGGCGCTGGCCGGGCCGGGAGTGTCCAGCCCGACCGCCCGGACCAGGTCCCGCGGCACGCCGGTCTGCGCCAGGGCACCGTCCAGCGCCCGCGCCAACGCCTCGATCGCCGCCTCCGGGCCGGACCGCACCTCGCTGGGGATCTCCAACAGCCCGTCCACCAGGAAGCGGCCGTCCACCGTCAGCACTGTGGCGTTGTTGCTGGTACCGCCGTTGTCCAGCCCGACGACCACCGGCACCCCTGCGCTGCCCACCGATACCGCCTCCCGCCGTCGTGAGTGTGAGCCGAGGCTAGTGCCAACCCCTCTCCCCCGCCACGCCCCGCCCCGCCCTCCCCGCGATCTTGCACTTACTGTCGCGACATAAAGGGCATTGCGCCTCATCTCGGCAACCGAATCTGCAAGATCGCCGGGGGATGGCCGTCAGGGGCGGCGAGCGGTCACCGCTGTGGCGTCCAGGTCATCGTCGTGGCGCACGGTCGGCAGCAGGCCGGCCGCTTCGAAGGCGTCACAGAGCGTGTCGACCTGGGTGGTGCCGGCTTCGACTACCAGGTGGCCGCCGGGGGCGAGCCACCCGGCCGCGTCGGCGCCCACCCGACGCAGCACGGAGAGCCCGTCCGGGCCGCCGTCGAGCGCCACCGGGGCCTCGTGCAGTCGCGCCTCCGGCGGCATCAGCGCGACCGCATCCGTCGGCACGTACGGGGCGTTGGCGACCACCAGGTCCAGCCGACCCCGCCACCGACCAGGTAGCGGCGCGAAGAGGTCACCCTCGTACACCTCGACGTCCAACCCGACGACGTTGCGGCGCGCACACGCCACGGCCGCCGGGTCGATGTCGGCGGCGGCCAGCCAGCGCGGCGCGAGCCGGTGCGCCAGCGCGACGGTGGTGGCCCCGGAGCCGCAGCACAGGTCGACGACTGCCGGCGCCACGCCGGTCAGCTCGGCCGCCACCTCGACCAGCAGGGCGGTCCGGGCACGGGGCACGAAGACGCCCTCATCGACGGCGATCCGCAGGCCGCAGAACTCCGCCCAGCCGAGCAGATACTCCAACGGTTCGCCGGCCACCCGACGGTCGGTCAGGTCGGCCAACGCCGCCGGGCTGCGTGCGGCGGCCAGCAGCAACTCGGCCTCGTCCTCGGCGTAGACGCAACCGGCGGCCCGCAACCGGCCGACCAGAGCGGCCCGGTCGGTGGGGGAAGGAAGCGCCATGGGAGACGTCAGACCGATCCGGCCACATCCAACGCGGCGGCGATGTCGGCCACCAGGTCCGCGGTGTCCTCCGCGCCACACGAGAGCCGGACGAAGCCGGGAGCGGTGTCGTCGCCCCACTGCGCCCGCCGGTCCGCCGTGGTGTGCAGGCCACCGAAGGAGGTCGCCGCCGCCACCAGCCGGGCGGCCTCGACGAATCGGCCCACCCGGTCGGCGTCGCCCAGGTCGAACGAGAGCACGCCCGGTATCCGGCGCATCTGCGCCGAGGCCACCGCGTACGCGGGGTCGTCCGGCCGCCCCGGCCACCGCAGGCCGGACACGTCCGACCGACCGGCGAGCAGGTCGGCGACAGCCGCGGCGTTCGCGCTCTGCCGCGCCAGCCGCAGGTCGAGAGTGGCAAGTGACCGGTGAGCCAGCCAGGCGTCGAACGCGCCCGGCACCGCCCCGGTGGTGGTACGCCAGGTCGTCACCGCGTCGATCAGCTCGGTGGACCGGCTGGCCAGGTAGCCCAGCAGCAGGTCGGAGTGGCCGGTGAGCGCCTTCGTGCCGGAGGCGACCACCAGGTCGGCACCGAGGTCCAGCGGGCGCTGACCCAGCGGGGTGGCAGTGGTGTTGTCCACCGCGAGCAACGCGCCGGCGGCGTGCGCCCGCTCGGCCAGGGCCGCCACGTCGACCACGTCGAGGCCCGGGTTGGCCGGCGTCTCCACAAGCACCAGCCGGACGCCCTCGAACGACGGGTACGGCCCGACGGTCGGCACGAACAGCACCCGAACGCCGATGGCCTCCAGCACACCTGTGGCGAACGCCCGGACCGGGAAGTAACCGTCGGTGGGCAGCACCACCGTGTCGCCCGGCCGCAGCAGGGTCAGCAGCAGGCCGGTGATGGCCGCCTGACCTGTCGCGAACACCCGGCAGTCACCGCCCTCCAACTCGCCCACCGCCGCCTCCAGCAGTCGGCGGGTCGGGTTGTCGGGGCGGCCGTAGCCGTTCGGCGACGCGCCCTGACCCTGGAACGGGTCGAGGTGGTACGGCGCGGCGAAGACCGGCCCGGGCAGGAACGGGTCTCCCGGGGCCGGCTCGGGCAGGCCGGCGCGTACGCAGCGGGTGCCGTCGCCCCACTCGCTCATCGGGTTCCTCACTCGTACGACTCGGGTTTGGCGGTGCGGCTCATCAGGGTCTCCACGGCGAGGCGCGGGTCCATCCCCTCGTGGCAGATCCGCTCGACGTGCTCGGTGATCGGCATCTCCACGCCGTGCGCCCGGGCCAGGTCGCGGATCGCCAGGCAGCTCTTCACGCCCTCGGCGGTCTGCCGGGTGGAGGCCTGCGCCTGCTCCAGCGTCTCGCCCCGGCCCAGATGCTCGCCGAAGGTGCGGTTGCGGGCCAGCGGGGACGAGCAGGAGGCGACCAGGTCGCCCATGCCGGCGAGGCCGGCGAAAGTGATCGGGTCCGCGCCGAGCGCCACGCCCAGCCGGGCCGTCTCGGCCAGCCCACGGGTCATCAGCATGGCCCGCGTGTTGTCGCCGAACCCCATCGCGGTGGCGATGCCGTACGACAGGGCGATCACGTTCTTGACAGCCCCGCCCAGCTCACAGCCGATCACGTCGTCGTTGGTGTACGGGCGCAGGTACGGCGTCCGGATCGACGACTGGACGAGCGTGGCGCGGTCGCTGTTCGTCCCGGCGACCACTGTCGCGGCGGGCTGCTCGGCGGCGATCTCCGGGGCCAGGTTCGGGCCGGACACGACCACCACCCGATCAGCGGCGACCCCGGCGGTCTCCACGATGACCTCGCTCATCCGCTTGGTGGTGCCCAGCTCGATGCCCTTCATCAACGACACCAGTGTGGAATCCGGGTGCAGGTACCGGGCCCATTCGGCGAGGTTGCCACGCAGGGTCTGCGACGGCACGGCCAGCACCACCACCTCGGCGCCGGTGATCGCCTCGGCGGCGTCGGCGGTCGCTGTGACACGGGCCGGCAGCAGCAGGTCAGGCAGGTACTCCGGATTGCGGCGCTCGGCCCGGATGCTCTCGGCGACCGGCGCACGGCGGGCCCACACCGTCACGTCCCGTCCCGCGTCCGCGAGGATCTTGGCGAACGCGGTGCCCCAGGAACCGGCACCGAGCACCGCCACATGACCGCTCATGCCACCGCTCCGCTTCGCTCCGCGGCGACCTGAGCGACACCACTACCGAACCCGATGATTCGCTCGCTCCGCTCGCTCATGCCGCGTCGTCCCGCTGCTCGCGGCCGACGGAGGACCGGGCCGGTCGCTCCCACAGTGGCGGCGGGGTACCGCCACGGATCTCGGCGAGCATGTCCCGCAGCCGCAACATGATGGTGTCCGTCATCTCCTCGAGGGTGGCCCGGGTCGGCTGGGCGTCCGCCCACCGGCTCAGGTCGATCGGCTCCCCGGCGGCAACTGTCACCGGGATCCGGGGGCGCAGGCTGACACGGGTCGTCCGTGGGTCGAAGATCCGTTCCGGCCCCCACATCACCACCGGTACGACCGGGGCGCCGGTGGCCAGGGCCAGCCGGGCCGCACCGGTTTTGGCCTTCATCGGCCAGAGATCCGGCTGTCGCGTGGTGGTGCCCTCAGGGTAGATCACCACCGCGCCGCCCTCCTCGAGCGCGGCGACAAGTGCGTCGAGCGAGCGGACGGCTTCCACGCTGCCCCGGTCGACAGGGATCTGCCGGCAGCGGTGCAGGATCCAGCCGACCACCGGAACCCGGAACACACTGGCCTTGCCCAGGTACTGCGGCCAGCGCCCGGAGTCGTAGATGAAGTGCGCGGACACCAGCGGGTCGGCGTGGGAGATGTGGTTCGCCACGATGATCATGCCGCCGTCGCGGTGGAGATGCTCCTGACCACGCCAGGTACGCCGGGTCCAGACGGTCATCACCGGCTTCACCAGCCCCACGGCGAACCGTTGCCAGAACCCCAGCCTCCGCCGTGCCACTGTGCCTCCTCAACGCGCCCCAACCCCGCCGCGAATCCCGCCAGCGACACCCGCAGCGGAAATCATGCCTGCTCGCCCCCGGTACGGCCAGCGAGGGGCCCGCCGTCCGGCTGGCAGGATTGCGGACGTGAGTCAGCCGAGGTGGGCCGTCGTGGTGCCGGTGAAGCAGCTGACCGCGGCCAAGAGCCGGCTGCGGGGCGCGCTGCCCGGCGTACCGCATGAGGAGCTGGCGCTGGCCCTGGCGGCCGACACGCTCCGCGCGGTGCTGGCCTGCCCGGCGGTCGCCGAGGCCCTGGTGGTGACGAACGACGCACGGGTGGCGGCGGAGGCGCGGGCCGCCGGCGCGCTGGTCATGCCCGACGAGCCGGACGCCGGCCTGAACGCAGCGTTCCGGCACGGGGCGGCCGGGGCCACCGCCGGTTGGGTGGCCGGGATCACCGCGGACGTGCCGGCGTTGCGCCCGGCCGAGTTGGCCGGCGCGCTGCTCGCGGCGCAGAACGGCCGACCCGGGGTACGCCGGTTCCTGCCGGACGCACCCGGCGGGGGCACGGTGCTGCTCACCGCCGGGCCGGGCGTGCCGCTGGATCCGCGCTTCGGGGTGGGCTCGGCGGTCGCGCACGCGGCGAGCGGGGCGTTGCCGCTCGACGGCGACTGGCCCAGCCTGCGCCGGGACGTGGACACCGCCGCGGACCTGGCCGACGCCACCCGGCTCGGGCTGGGGCCGCGCACTGCCGCACTCGTGGCCGCCGGACGCCCCGCCCGCGCCGCGGGCTGAGCCTGACAGCTGGCCCATGCCGGGCGGCGAGCCTGGCCGGCCCGCTCCGCGGCCTGAGCCCCCGGGTGTACGGTGCCAGCATGCAGGGCACGGTGGCCAGCTACGACGCGGCGACGCGCAGCGGTGTCCTGCTGCTCGACGACGGCACCGAGATGCGCTTCCCCGCCCGGGCCTTCGACGCCTCCGGGCTGCGACTTCTCCGGCTCGGCCAGCGGGTTCGCATCGACACCGATCCCGACGGCGAGGTCGTCCGGGTGACATTGCCGACGATGATCTGACCCGGCGAGCCCAAGTTCATTTTGCGTTTACCGTAATCGGGTGATTATGAGCGGGTGAGCACCCCTCGCGAGCAACCAGCCAGCCCGCCCGCCACCGACCTCCGCAACGGATCCCGCACGCGCGGCACCGATGGGCGTTTCCGCCCGTCCCGCGCCGAACGCGCCGGCGCCGCCCGCGCCGACACTCTCGCCGACGATCCCGGCGCCGCCTCCTCCGGGCTGGACGAGGTTCTCGACCCCGCGCCGACGGTCGAGGCGGACGGCCCTGCCGCCGGTGACGTCCACCCCGTCCTTCCGGGCGACCTGCCGACCGACGCCGGGCAGGAGGACGACGACGAGCGCCCGGCGGCCCCGCCCCTGCCGGAGGACCGGTTCCTCAACCGGGAGCTGTCCTGGCTCGACTTCAATGCCCGGGTGCTCGCCCTGGCCGAGGACAAGCGCACCCCGCTGCTGGAACGGGCCAAGTTCCTGGCGATCTTCGCCAGCAATCTCGACGAGTTCTACATGGTGCGCATCGCCGGGCTGAAGCGGCGGCTCTCCGCCGGCCTGCCGGTGCGCGGCGGGGACCGGCTGCCCCTGCGTACGCAGTTGGAGCTGATCGCCGAGCGGACCGCCGCCCTGGGCGCCCGGCACGCCGCCTGCTTCGTCGACGACGTGCTGCCCAAACTGGCCGACGAGGGCATCCGGATCCTGCGCTGGGGTGAGCTGGGCGACGGCGAGCGGGAGCGGCTGCGCACCTACTTCCGGGAGCACATCTTCCCGGTGCTGACGCCGCTCGCGGTGGACCCGGCGCACCCGTTCCCGTACATCTCGGGGCGGTCGCTGAACCTGGCGGTGGCGGTTCGCGACCCGGACGGCGGTTCGGAGCTGTTCGCGCGGGTGAAGGTGCCCAACAACGTCCCCCGCTTCGTCCGGGTTGACCGGGACCAGCCGGGCGTCCGGATGCTGCCGGTGGAGGACCTGATCTCGGTGCACCTGGGGCAGCTGTTCAGTGGCATGCAGGTGGTCGAGTGCCACCTGTTCCGGGTCACCCGCAACGCCGAGGTGGAGGTCGACGAGGACCGCGACGAGGACCTGCTCCAGGCCCTGGAACGGGAGCTGGCCCGACGACGGTTCGGTCCCCCCGTCCGGCTGGAGGTCGCCGCGTCGATCTCCGACCACATGTTGGAGCTGCTCGTCCGCGAGCTGGACATGGACGACCAGGACGTCCTGCGGGTGCCCGGCCTGCTGGACCTGTCCGCGCTGTGGCAGGTCTACGGCGAGGCGGACCGGCCGGACCTGAAGGACCCGCCGTTCGTGCCGGCCACCCATCCCCGGCTCGCCGAGGGTGAGGTGCCGCGCAGCGTCTTCGCCACCCTGCGCGACGGGGACATCCTGGTGCACCACCCGTACCACTCGTTCGCCACAAGCGTGCAGCGCTTCATCGAGCAGGCCGCCGCCGACCCGAACGTGCTGGCCATCAAGCAGACCCTCTACCGGACCAGCGGCGACTCCCCGATCGTCGACGCGCTCGTCGACGCGGCCGCCGCCGGCAAGCAGGTGGTGGTGCTGGTGGAGGTGAAGGCCCGCTTCGACGAGGTGGCCAACATCGGCTGGGCCCGCACGCTGGAACGCGCCGGCTGCCACGTGGTGTACGGCCTGGTCGGCTTGAAGACGCACTGCAAGACCGCGCTCGTGGTCCGGCAGGAGGGCAACCAGATCCGTCGTTACTGCCACATCGGCACCGGCAACTACCACCCTAAAACCGCCCGACTGTACGAGGACTTCGGCATGCTCACCGCCGACCCGGAGATCGGCGCCGACCTCACCGACCTGTTCAACGTGCTCACCGGATACAGCCGGCAGACCGCGTTCCGGCGGTTGCTCGTCGCACCGCAGGGCATCCGCAGCGGCCTCATCGAGCGGATCGAACGGGAGATCTCGCACGTCCGACTGGGTATGCCCGGCCTGGTCCAGTTCAAGGTCAACTCCCTGGTCGACGAGGGGGTGACCGACGCGCTGTACCGCGCCTCCCAGGCCGGCGTCCACGTCGACCTGCTCATCCGGGGCATGTGCACGCTGCGCCCGGGCGTACCGGGGTTGTCGGAGAACATCCGGGTCCGCTCGATCCTCGGTCGGTTCCTGGAACACTCCCGGGTCTTCCGGTTCGGCAACAACGGCGAGGCCGAGTTCTGGATGGGCTCGGCCGACCTCATGCACCGCAACCTGGACCGTCGGGTCGAGGCGCTGGTGCAGGTGAGTGACCCGATCGCCCGCGCCGAGCTGGACCACGTGCTCACCGCCGCGATGAGCCCCGACGTGGACGCGTTCGAGCTGGCCGGCGATGGCACCTGGACCCGGCGTACCGGCGGTGACGATGCCGCCCAGGCCCATCTGCAGGAACTGCTGCTGCGCCGCGTCGGTGGCACGGCCAGCTGACCGCGCAGCGCATAGGCTGAGCTGATGGTCGAGGAGGAGCAGAAGTACGAGGTGGACGACGCCTACGTGCTACCGGACCTGGCCCGCACGGCTCCGGCCGGCGGTCGGGTCCGGGCACTGCCACCGGTGACGCTTGTCGCCCGCTACCTCGACACGGTCGACCTGCGGCTGGCCCGGGCCGGTGCCTCGCTGCGCCACCGCCGGGGTGACGAGCTGCCCTGGACTGTGAAACTCCCGACCGGGACACCCGGCGTCCGGCACGAGATCTCCCGTCCCGGGCCGAAGGGGCAGCCGCCACCGGAGCTGGTGGAGTTGGTCACCGTCCTGCACCGTGGGGCGCCGCTGGCTCCGGTGACCGTGGTCCGGACGGTGCGGCACGCGTACGAGGTGTGTGACCGGGCCGGCACGGTGCTCGCCGAGGTGGTGGACGACCGGGTCACCGTGCTCGACGACGCCGGCACCACCACCGACACGTTCCGCGAGGTGGAGGTGGAGCTGAAGGCCGGCGACCGGAAGCTGCTCGACCGGGTCGGCGGGGTGCTGCGCGGGTCTGGCGCCCAGGGCGGGTCGTTCACGCCGAAGCACGTACGGGCGCTGGGTGCGACAGCGCAGGCCGATCTGGACCTGGTCGCGCCGACCGGGTTGACCGCCGAGCCGAGCGCCGGTGACGTGGTGACCGAGGCCGTACGCAAGGAGATCCGCCGGCTGCTGGCGCACGACCCGCTGGTCCGGCTGCGCGCCCCGGCTGCCGGTGGTGACACCGCCGTCCATCAGATGCGGGTGGCCTGTCGACGCCTGCGCAGTGATCTACGCACCTTCAAACCGTTGCTCCGCAGAACCTGGTCCCGCCCGCTGCGCGCCGAGCTGCGCTGGTTGGCAGGTGTTCTCGGCGCGGCCCGCGACGCCGAGGTGCTGCGCGCGCGGCTGCGCCGGACCGCCGACGCCGATCCGCTCAGCCCGCTGGGTCAGGGCGCGGTGGACCGGCTCGACGAGGTGCTCGCCGAACGGCAGCGGCAGGCCCTCACCGCCATCGACGAGGCGCTGCGCTCCGCGCGTTATGTGGCTCTGGTGGACGCCCTGGTGCTGGCCGCCCGCGCGCCCCGGCTCACCCGCCGGGCGGCCGCCCCCGCCGCGCAGGCGCTGCCCGCGCTGGTGGCGCGCCCCTGGCGGCGGTTGACCGGGCCGGACGGCGTCGACGGGCTCGACGCGCAGTCGCCGGACGACCGCTGGCACGCCGTTCGCAAGGAGGGCAAGCAGGCCCGGTACGCGGTCAACGCGGTGGCCCCGACGGTCGGCAAGGGCGCCCGCCGGCTGTCCCGTGCTCTCGCCCGGGTGCAGGACGTGCTCGGCGAGCACCAGGACGCGGCGGTCGCGGCGGACACCTGGCTGGAGATCGCCGCCGAGCGGCCGGACGACCACGAGCTGGCCGTCACCGCCGGGCGGCTGGCCGAGCGGGAACGCCTGTCGGTCCGCCGGATGCGGGGTCTCTTCCCGGCCGCCTGGCACCGGGCCACCAGGAGACGGCGGACCAGTTGGCTGCCGTGACGGGCATCCGGGCAGCCGGCGGGGTGGCCTGGCGGCCGACCGACGACGGCGTACGCGTCTGCGTGGTGCACCGCCCCCGCTACGGCGACTGGACGCTGCCGAAGGGCAAACTGGAGCCCGGCGAGCATGCGCTGGCCGCGGCGGTCCGGGAGGTGGCCGAGGAGGCCGACGTACGGGGCGTGCCGCAGGTGCGGCTGCCGTCGGTGCGGTACCGCAGCGAGGGGCAGCCCAAGCTTGTCGACTACTGGTCAATGCTCGCGGTGGCCAGCGGTGGTTTCCAACCGGGCACCGAGGTGGACGACATCCGCTGGCTCGCGGTCGACGACGCGATCCGGTTGGTCAGCTACCCGCACGACGCCGAGGTGTTGGCCGCGTTCGCGGCGCTGCCGTCGGTGACGGCGACTGTCGCGTTGGTCCGGCACGCCCACGCCGGCAAGCGGGCCACCTGGTCCGGCCCGGACGTCGGACGCCCCCTGGACGCCGAGGGGTGGGCTCAGGCGAGCGCGCTGGCCGGGCTGATCTCCCTGATCCGACCGGCCCGGCTGGTGTCGGCGTCGCCGCGACGGTGCGTGCAGACACTCGACCCGGTCGCCGCGTTGCTCGACCTGCCGATCGAGGTCTGCGGCGACCTGGACGAGCCACAACCCGGCCAGCAGAGCGACGAGCAGGTCCTGGCCACCGCCGCCCGGCTGTTGGAGCTGGCCGGCACCGGTGGGCAGGCGGTCGTGTGCAGCCAGGGCAAGGTCCTGCCGGGCGCCCTGGAGCGGCTGACCGGCCGCACCGATGAGGACTTCGCCACGCCGAAGGGCAGCGGCTGGCTGCTCGCCTTCGCCGCCGACCGGCTGCTGGCCGCCGATCGCCTGTAAAGCCCGATTCGCGCCGGCCCGGGTTCGTGCGGGCCAGGCTTCGCACGGGCCCGCCTGTGTCAGCGGGGCGGCAGGGTCAGGGTCACCGCGACCGGCAGGTGGTCGCTTGCCGTGCTGCGCGGTGCGACCGGATTGCTCGGGGTCAGGCCGGGCGAGACGAAGATGTGGTCGATCTGCTGGCGTGGATCGTCCGCCGGGCTGGTCGCCAGCGGTCGGGCGGCTGCCAACGCGTCGACCAGGCCGGCGTTGGAGAACTCCGCGAAAGCCTCGTCGCCCGGCTCGGTGTTCAGGTCACCCGCCACCACCAGTGGCCGACCGGCCGCGTACCGGGTGGCGAAGTCGACCACCGCGCGGGCCTGGACCACCGGGCCCTTTCCGGGCGGCGGTTGCAGATGAGTGCTGACCACGGCGGTACGGACACCGTCGCTGAGGTCCAACGTGACGGCGAGGGCCTGCGCTCCGGTGGGCGCGCCGACGGCGGCCAGCGGCACGGTCTGCGGATCGGCCACCGGCCAACGGCTGAGCACCGCGTCACCCCAGACGGGGTCGGCGGCCGGCCCGAAGACGTACGGCATACCGAGCCGGTCGGCCAGCAGGTCCAGGGTGTCGTGCCCGCCGTTGAGCAGCCACGCCCGGTCCACCTCGCTGAGCAGCACCACGTCGGGCCGTTGCCGCTCGACGACCTCGGCGAGGCCGGTCAGGTCGAACCGGCCGTCCAGCCCGAAACCCATCCGGATGTTGTACGCCACCACCGTCAACCGCTCCGGCGGGCCGTCCCGGTTGCTGGCCACCGGCACCTCGTCGGCGAGCACCGGTGCCAGTAGGGCCAGCGCGGTGACCGCGGCGGCGGCCCGGAGCGGCGGAAACGGCAGGGGAAGCCGGTGGACGACGGGCCGGGCGGTGAACGCCACGGCGGCGATCAGCACGGCCACCACCACGGGCACCGCGGCATTGGGGTAGCCGAGGTCGTAGGCCGAGTAGTAGCCCACCGCCCCCAGAGCGAAGACGAGCATCCCGGCGGCGACCGCGTACCCCCGCCGGCCCGCCGCCCTCGTGCTGGTGGCGTCGCCGGCACTGGTGCTCGCGGTGTCGCTGCCCGGGTGGCCGGCGTCGTCGGTCAGGGCGAGGCACGCGCCGAGGCCGACCGCGGCGAGGAAGATGGCCGGGAGGAGCAGGTCACCCCGGTCGAGGGCGAATAGCACCGCGCCGGCGAGCAGCGCCACCGGGCCGTACGCCCGGCCCGGTCCCCGGGGCGGCCGGGTCAACGCGGCGCACAGGAACCCGGCGACAGCCACCGGCACCGGCGCGAGGCCGAACAGCGGCGAACGAGCCACACCATCCCCGGCGAACAGGTACGACATCCCGGTCCGGGCCAGCGCCGGGGAGAGCGCCACCATCCCGGCCAGCAGCAGCGCCGGCCCGGCCAGCAGCCAGGCTCGGCCACCACCAGGGCCGGCAGAGGCGTCAGCGGGGCCGACAGGGCCGTCAGCGGGGCCGTCGACCGCGTCACCCGCACCGCCGCGCCGGCCGGGTTGCGCCGTGCCGACCAGGAACGCCGCCACCGCGACGGCGCTGAGCAGCCAGGCCACCCAGTCACCCCGCCAGACCAGGTCGACGGTGTCCAACACCGCGTGCACTGCCGCGTTGACCGCGAAGCCCAACGCCAGCCCCGGGACGGGTCGGTCGGTGTCGGTGGCGACGCCGACCAGCCAGACCAGCCCGGCGAGCAATCCGGCGGTGGCCACCCAGAGCTGCGTACGCCCGCCAGGGGCAGCGGTGAGCGCGAGCCGGGCGACGGCGAGCAGGACAGCGGCGACGACAGTGACCGGGCGGGCTCCGACCCGGCGAACCACTGTGGGTGCGCCCATCGCGAGCACGAACCAACCGAGGGCGAACGCCCCCATCAGCTCGGCCGGGGTGGACGCCGCCTGACCGAAGATGGTGATGATGCCGGGCAGCCAGACCCGCAGCACGTCGATGAGGAGGAGCACGCCCAGCGCGAGCGTCCCGGTGGTCAGCTGGCGGTAGCGCACCGGCGCCCCATTTCCCGTCGACGGGCCGGCGGAGGGGGGCCGGCACGGCGATTCTGCGCGAGCGAGCCAACCGGGTCAACGGTCCCCCGTACGCCGAAAGACCGTCCCGGTACGCCGCAAGGGCGCCCACCCACGGGTGGACGCCCTTGCGGAGCGGGTCGGTCAGCGCTTGCTGGCCGCCTTCTTGGCCGGAGCCTTCTTCGCCGGCGCCTTCTTGGCCGCCGTGCTCTTGCTCGCCGCCGCGGTGGTCTTCTTCGCCGCGGTCGACCGGGTCGCCGCGGTGGTCTTCTTCGCCGCGGTGGTCTTCTTGCTGGCGGCCGTCTTGGTCGCCGTGGCCGTCTTGCTCGCCTTGGCCGGGGCGGTCTTCTTGCTGGCGGCCGTCTTGGTCGCCGTAGCCGTCTTGCTCGCCTTGGCCGGGGCGGTCTTCTTGCTGGCCGCCTTGGCCGTGGTCGCCTTGGCGCCCGCAGCCTTGGCGCTGGCCGCCTTGGTGCCGGCAGCCTTCGTGCCCGCCGCCTTGGCCGTGGCGGTGCTGGTGGCGGCCTTCTTCGTCGCCACCGTGGCCTTCGGCACCTTGCCGCTGGCCACCATCTCCTTGAACCCGGCGCCGGGGCGGAAGGTCGGGACTGACGTCTTCTTGACCTTCACCGCCTCGCCGGTACGCGGGTTGCGCGCTGTTCGCGCGCCACGCACACGCTTTTCAAATGCTCCGAATCCGGTGATCGCCACCTTCTCGCCCTTGGTGACCGCCGCCTGGACCTCGGTGAGGACCGCGTCGAGCGCGGCCGTCGCCATCTTCCGGTCCCCCAGGCGAACAGCGAGCGCCTCGATGAGCTCGGCCTTGTTCACGACTTCCTCCCGATTGTGCAACTGACTCGTCGCGAGCCATTCTGCGCGCACGGTATGCCCTGTGCTGCCGGGACACAAACATTCGGTAGAAAAAAGCCCTTGTGTCGTAACGGATTCACCCCCACCGGTTGGACCGATGGGGGTGAAATCCGCTGTGCGAGCGGCCTAACGGCTATGCCACGGAGGGCAGGAACGGCAGTCGGCGCGCCTCGTAGGAGTCGATGTCGGCGGCGTGCCGGAGGGTGAGTCCAATGTCGTCGAGGCCCTCCAGGAGACGCCAACGGCTGAAGTCGTCAAGCGGGAACGACCAGCTCGCGTCCCCCGCCCGGAGCTGGCGGGCGGTCAGGTCGACGGTCACCGGAGTGGTCGGATCCGCCTCGACCAGGTCCCACAACTCCTCGACGGCTTTCAATTCCAACTCGACCGGCAACAGCCCTTCCTTGAGGGAGTTGCCCCGGAAGATGTCACCGAAGCGCGGGGCCACCACCGCGCGGAAGCCCCAGTCCCGTAGCGCCCAGACGGCGTGCTCCCGGGAGGAGCCGGTGCCGAACTCCGGGCCGGCGATGAGGATCGACGCTCCGGAATAGTTTTCATCGTTGAGCACGAATGCCGGATCTTCCCGCCAGGCGCTGAAGAGCCCGTCGGCGAATCCCGTCCGGGTCACCCGCTTGAGGTACACGGCCGGGATGATCTGATCGGTGTCCACGTTGGACCGGCGCAGCGGCACGGCGGTGCCGGTGTGGGTGGTGAACTTGTCCATCTCGTCGGTCCCTTCTACAGGTCGGCGGGGGCGGCCAGCCGGCCGACCACGGCGGTGGCCGCAGCCACCGGCGGGGAGACCAGGTGGGTACGCCCACCCCGGCCCTGACGGCCCTCGAAGTTGCGGTTCGAGGTGGAGGCGGAGCGCTCGCCCGGCTTCAGCGTGTCGGGGTTCATCCCCAGACACATGGAGCAGCCGGCGAACCGCCACTCGGCCCCGGCGTCGGCGAAAACCTTGTCCAACCCCTCGGCCTCGGCGGCCTCGCGCACGGCGGCGGAGCCGGGCACCACGAGCATCCGGACGCCGTCGGCGACCCGGTGGCCACGCAGCACGTCGGCGGCGGCCCGCAGGTCCTCCAGGCGGCCGTTGGTGCAGGACCCCACGAAGACCACGTCGATGGGCAGCTCCCGCAGCGGAGTGCCGGGGCGCAGGTCCATGTACTCCAGGGCCCGGCGCGCGGCGGTCCGCTCCGAGTCGGTGGTGAACTCCTCCGGGTCCGGCACCGGAGCGCTCAGCGGCGCGCCCTGCCCGGGGTTGGTGCCCCAGGTGACGAACGGGGTGATCCGGCTGGCGTCCAGGGTCACCTCGGCGTCGAAGCGCGCGCCCTCGTCGGTGGGCAGCGTCCGCCACCACGCCAGCGCCGCGTCCCAGTCCGCGCCCTGCGGCGCGTTCGGTCGACCCTTGAGGTACGCGAAGGTGGTCTCGTCCGGCGCGATCATGCCGGCCTTGGCGCCCCACTCGATGGACATGTTGGCGATGGTCATCCGCCCCTCCATGGAGAGGGCGCGGATCGCCTCGCCGCGGTACTCGACGATGTGCCCGCGACCCCCACCCGTGCCGACCTGAGTGATCAGCGCGAGCACCAGGTCCTTGGCGGTGACGCCGGGCGCGAGGCGGCCGGTGACGTTCACGGCCATCGTCTTCGGTCGGCTCTGCGGCAGCGTCTGGGTGGCCAGGACGTGCTCCACCTCGCTGGTGCCGATACCGAAGGCGAGCGCGCCGAAGGCGCCGTGGGTGGCGGTGTGCGAGTCGCCACAGACGATCGTCAGACCCGGCTGGGTGAGACCGAGCTGCGGGCCGATCACGTGCACGATGCCCTGGTTGTCGTCGCCGAGCGGATGCAGCCGCACCCCGAACTCGGCGCAGTTGCGGCGCAACGTCTCGATCTGCGTACGCGACGTGGGGTCCGCGATGGTGAGCAGGTCACCACGGCGGAGGCGGAACGCCGGGTCGGCGTACCCGGTCGGGGTGTTGTGGTCCTCGGTCGCGAGGGTCAGGTCGGTACGACGCACCCGGCGCCCGGCGAGCCGCAGCCCGTCGAACGCCTGCGGGCTGGTCACCTCGTGCAGCAGGTGCAGGTCGATGAAGAGCAGGTCCGGCTCACCAGCGGCGGACCGTACGACGTGCGCGTCCCAGACCTTCTCGGCCAGGGTCCTCGGCTCAGGAGTGACTCCCACCATCTGGACATCCTAAATTCTGGGAGGTAAGTTTCGGCTTGTGGGACACAGTATGAGCGGTGTCGGCGTTCTCGACAAGGCGGTGGTCATCCTGGCCGCCTGCGTGGACGGCGCCAGCCTGGCCGAACTCGTTGAACGCACCAAGCTGCCCCGGGCCACCGCACATCGGCTGGCCCAGGCCCTGGAGATCCATCGGATGCTGGTGCGAGACACCCAGGGCAGGTGGCGGCCCGGCCCCCGTCTGGGCGAGCTGGCCAACGCCGCGCCTGACGTTCTGCTGACCGCCGCCGAGCCGCTGCTGGCCGCGCTGCGCGACGCCACAGGTGAGAGCGCGCAGCTCTACCTGCGCCGCGCCGACGAGCGGATCTGCGTGGCGGCGGCGGAGCGCGCCAGCGGTCTACGGGACACCGTTCCGGTCGGCTCGGTGCTGCCGATGACGGCCGGCTCCGCGGCCCAGATCCTGCTCGCCTGGGAGCCGCCGGAGGCGGTGATGCCACTGCTGCCCCGCAGCAAGTTCACCGGCCGCACCCTCGCCGAGGTACGCCGTCGCGGCTGGGCGCAGAGCGTCGCCGAACGGGAGGCGGGTGTGGCGAGCGTCTCCGCCCCGATCCGCGATCGCACCGGCCGGGTCATCGCCTCGGTCAGCATCTCCGGCCCGATCGAGCGCCTGGGCCGCCGCCCCGGCGAACGCCACGCCATGGCAGTGGTAAGAGCCGGCCAACGCCTGTCCGGCCTCTAACCCCTCCCCCCCACCGCTCCCGCCCCCACCGCCGCTCCCTCGCGTTGATCATGAAGTTATTGCCATCCACCTCGGCGTGTCGTGACAATAACTTCATGATCAACCGGGGATGGCGGGGGCGCCGGAGGGGGCGGGCGGGTGAGGGGCTGGGGGACTTACGAGGAAGGCTCATCTCGCTTCGCGAGATGAGCCTTTGGTTGTAGCCCCGACCGGATTCGAACCGGCGCTACCGCCTTGAGAGGGCGGCGTCCTGGGCCGCTAGACGACGGGGCCAGAACTTTTCCGTTCACCGCCCTCGCGGGCGGTGCGACTGTAGTCTAGCGGCACCGCACCCGGGCACGAGCGCGGGGTGCGGGGTCGCCAGCGGGCCCGGCAGCGGACCGGAATGCGCCGTGGCAGCGGACCCAGGACAGCGCGTTGGACCCGGGACAGCGGCGGACCACACAACGGCGCGGACACGAAACAGCCCGCCTCACCAGGTGAGACGGGCTGTGCACGATGTAGCCCCGACCGGATTCGAACCGGCGCTACCGCCTTGAGAGGGCGGCGTCCTGGGCCGCTAGACGACGGGGCCAGAACAACTTTCGCTCCCCCACCTCAGCGGTGGAGGAGCTGCACTCTACCGAAGACCACCCTCCGCCCCCGGAGGGGCGGAGTCGAACTCCGTCAGAATCCAGCGTCTGGAAATTCTCGCGAATTCCAGCAGCGCTGGGGTACCAGGACTCGAACCTAGACTAACTGAACCAGAATCAGTCGGGCTGCCAATTACCCCATACCCCATTGGCCCCTTGCGGCGCCGGGAGTGAACTTTACCCTCCCGGTGCCGGCAGGCCAAATCCGATCCCCCCGAACCACCCTTGAGCTGCGGAAACAGGGGCATCAGACGGATCAGGCGACGGGAACCACCGGGTTGGTGAGCTCGCCGATGCCGTCGATCCGCACGGTGACGGTATCCCCCTCGACAAGCGGGCTAACCCCGGCCGGAGTGCCGGTGAGAACGACGTCGCCGGGCAGCAGAGTCATCACGTGCGAGATGTACGACACCAGGCCCGGCACGTCGAAGACCATGTCCTTCGTCCGGCCGAGTTGGCGCACCTCCATCTCCTCCGGATTGCGACCCACCTCACACCGGATCTCCAGGTCGGAGACGTCCAGACCGGTGGTGATCCACGGGCCGATCGGGCAGAACGAGTCGAAGCCCTTGGCCCGGGTCCACTGCCCGTCCGAACGCTGGAGGTCCCGGGCGGTGACGTCGTTGGCGCAGGTGTAGCCGAAGATGGCGCGTTCGGCGGCGGCGCGGTCGGCGCGGCGCGCACCCGGCGCGCCGATCACGACCGCCAGCTCCGCCTCGTGCTCGACCTGCTTGGAGAAGATCGGCAGTCGGATGGCGTCGCGGGGGCCGATCACCGAGGTGGACGGCTTGAGGAAGAGCAGCGGCTCCTTGGGCACGTCGTTGCCGAGCTCGGCGGCGTGGTCGGCGTAGTTGCGGCCGACACAGACCACCTTGCTGGGCAGGATCGGCGAGAGCAGCCGGACGTCGGAGAGGGCCCAGCGGGCCCCACTGAAGGAGAGTTTGCCGAACGGGTGGCCCTCGATCTCGGCGATGGTCAGGCCCTGCGGCCCGGCCTCCGGTTCGCCTTCGACGGCACCGAACGACATTCCCTTGGCATGGGCGAAACGAGCGATACGCACCCGGCCAATCTAGCCCCGTCGGCACCCCGACCGGCCAGGACCGGCGGTCGGGTGTGCTCAACCCGTCAGCGCGCGGCACCCTACCGGAGCTGGAGGTGACCGGGGCGGGCTTCCCGACTTCGTACCCGCACGGAGGCGGCTCGCCCCTAGCGTCGGCTCCGGAGGTTCGTTCGTATGCCTGCATCGACACGACACCACAGAGCCCTCGCAGTGTTCGTGCACTGCCTCGGCATCCTCGCCGCCGTGCCGGCCCTGCCGACGGCGGCTCCGGAGGCGGCGGCCGCGCCACGACCACCGGCCGTCACGCCACAACCAGTGGCCGCCACACCACAAACAATGGCTGCCACACCACGACCAACGGGCGCCACACCAGAACCAGCGGCCACCCGGCCACCGGTGGCGATGGTCGCGCGGCTGACCGAGCCCACCCCGCCGTCGGCGCCGCCGGCGATGGCACCGCCGTCCCGGGCACCGGCGTCGGCGCCGCCGCAACAGGTCACCGTGGCCGTCGCGACGGAGAGCAGCCCGGCACCGAGGTACCGGATCCAGGTGCGCAACGTGAGCAGCTCGCCGCTCGACACCACTGTGCGCCAGGAACTGCCACCCGGCTCGTCGACGACCGCGATCAGCGGTGGTGGCCGGTCCACCCCGGCCGGCGGATCGGCCACCGAGGTGACCTGGCGGCTGCGGCTGCCCGCGCACAGCACCACCACGCTGGGCACCGCCCTCGCCGCGACCGCGCCGGGCCGGCCGCTGACCGCGCCTACCTGCGCGTTCACCAGTGACGGCAGCCGGCCGTACGACTGCGCCACGGCCACCTGGCAGGCGGCAGCGGCACCGGCGGCCGAGGTGACCGAGGCGCCGGTCTGGCGCCGCTACCCGGTGCTGCTCGCCGGGCTGGCGGTCCTGCTGCTGATCAGCGCCGCAGTGGTGTGGGTGTGGCGACGTCGGCGCGGACGTCGGGTGACGGCTGCCGCGCTCTCCAGCGGCGGCGGGCCCGAGGGAGGTCGCGGGACGATCTATCCGCGGCCGGCAGCCCCGAGCCCTCTGCGACGTCGGCGTACCCCGCCGGTCTGGATGTTGGTGGGCGCCGCCGTCGTGGTGTTGGCCGGCGTCGTCGGGACCGCGGGGTGGACGGCGACCCGGCAGGTCGCGTCGATCGACACGCAGAAGCAGCCCACCAGCGGCGCGTGGATGGGCACCGGTGTCACCGGGTCGCTGGGCGTGCCGCTGCGCGAGTCGGCGTTCGAGTTCACCGTGTACCGGATGACCTGTGGCGCGCCCGGCACCGCCGGAAAGGCCGACGGCGGCGGTGCCGCACCGGCCAACGGCCGACGGTGCGAGGCGACAGTGGGTGTGCACAACGTCACAGGCGACCACCAACCCTGGCACAGCGAGCTGCAACGGGCGTACCTGCCCGGCGGGCGCTGGGTGAGCACCGACGAGTCGGCCACGCGGATGGCGAACCTGGGTCGGGACGTCTTCGCCGACCCGATGGCGGCGGGCACCCGGATGGTGCTCCCGCTGGTCTTCACCGTCGACGGGCGGGACCCGCCCCAGCAGCTGGAGCTGCGCAGCGGGGTGTTCTCCGCAGGCGTCCGGGTGCAGATGCCCTGACCGGTGTGCGGGCGGCGGTCGTACCCTGGGTGCGTGACCGCCGCCCTCGCCCCCGCCGTGCTCGACGTGGCGCGGTGGCAGGCCCGCCGGCGGGCCCACGAGGAGCGGGTGGACGTCTGGCTGACGCCGCACCTGGCCCGGCGGCGACGCGGTGAGCGGCATCCGGTGGCCGACTTCCTGTTCACCTACTACTCGCACCGCCCGGCCCAGCTGCGTCGCTGGCATCCGGGCCCCGGGGTCGAGCTGCGCGACGCGGATCCGGCCGAGTTCGGCCGCGACTACCGCGCCACCGCCGCCGGGGTCACCCTCGACACCGATGCGGTACGCGGTCGGCGCGGCGAGTCGATCGCCTGGATCCGCTCCCTGCTGGCGGCGACGCGTGGACGGGCGCCGCACTTCGGCTGCTTCGGGATGCACGAGTGGGCGATGGTTTACCGGCAGACCCGGGAGGAGCTGCGGCACAACGCCTGGCCGCTGCGGCTGAGCGCGGAGCGCACCGCCGCGGTCGTCGAGGAGCGGGGCGTGCGGTGCAGCCACTTCGACGCGTTCCGGTTCTTCACACCGCCGGCCCGCCCGTTGAACCTGCTCACCCCGACCCGCGAGACGCAGCACGCGCACGAGCAGCCGGGCTGCCTGCACGCCAACATGGATCTGTACAAGTGGGCGTACAAGTTGTCGCCGTTGGTCCCCTCGGAGCTGGTGGCCGACGCGTTCGACCTGGCCCGGGACATCCGCACGCTGGACATGCGGGCCAGCCCGTACGACCTGGCGGCACTCGGCTACCCGCCGGTGCGTGTGGAGACTCCGGACGGCCGAGCCGAGTACGCGGCGGCGCAGCGCGCGTTCGCCGAGCGGGCCGCGGTGCTGCGCGACCGGCTGCTCGCCGCCGTCCCGGCCTGAGTCGGGCTAGTCGTCGTCGGTGCGGCGGTCCCGCTTGCGCTGGGACTGGCGCTTCTTCTCGGCCAGCCGGCGTTCCTTGGCCCCACGGGACGGGCGGGTCGCCCGGCGGGCCGGGGGTGGGGGCGCGGCGGCCTCCCGCAGCAGGGCGGTCATCCGTGCGCGGGCCGCCTCCCGGTTGGCCAACTGGGCCCGGTGCTCGCTCGCGGCGATGGTCAGCACCCCGTCGACGAGGCGATTGGCCAGCCGGTCCAGCGCCCGCGACCGCAGCCACTCGGGCACTGCCGGCGAGTTGGCCAGGTCGTAGCTCAACTCGACGCGGGAGTCCGCGGTGTTCACACCCTGCCCGCCCGGCCCCGACGAGCGGGAGAAGCGTTCCCGTAGCTCTCCGGCGGGGACGACCCACCGGTCGGTCACCCGCAGTCCGTCGTCCACGCCCCGAGGCTAACCCGCGACGACCCGCCGGAGGTCATCGGTGCGGAGGCTCACTCTGCGTCGGGGTCTGGCTGGGCGCCGGCCCGGCGGTCTCCTCGTCCGAGCCGACCGCCGCGTACGCCACCGCGCCGAAGAGCAGCAGCCCGATCACCGCCGCCTTCACGGTGACGCCGCGGATCAGCGACCAGGCGCCCCGGCGGGCGCCCGGCACCGATTTCTTGACGGTCTGGTAATCGTTCCACCCGCGTCGTGCTCGGGCGTACGCCGACCCCACTGCACATCCGATGACCAGGCCCACCAGCAGGAGGACCGTGAGAAGAGGACGCTCCACCTCCGCCAGTATTCACACCGAGCGTAATATTTCCATGATCCGATGCCGTCCGGCCGGATATCTGACAGTGGCAGCCCGACGCAGGGGCGTTCGGGCAGCTCAGCCGCCCTTGCCGATGATTGTGTCGGCGGTCTGCTGCACCTGGTCGATCGGGATGGCGAACCCGATGCCTATCGACCCATTTCCATCGATGGTGGCGATGGCGGTGTTCACCCCGACCACCTCCCCGCGCGCGTTGACGAGCGGCCCGCCGGAGTTGCCGGGGTTGATGGACGCGTCGGTCTGCACCGCCGTGTGCCGGTTGTTGCCGAGCCGCACCTGGCGGTCCAGGGCGCTGACGATGCCGGCGGTGACCGTGCCGGCCAGACCGAGTGGCGAACCCACCGCGAGCACCGGCTCACCGACCCGGGTCGCGCCCGGCTTGGCCAGGGGCAGCGGGGTGAGACCGGCAGATGCCGGCACCTTCAGCACCGCCAGGTCACTGCGCGGCTCCCGTCCGACCACCTCGGCGGCGAACCGGCGGCCGTCGGGCAGCTCCACTGTCACCGGCCCGCCACCCCCCTTGGCCAGGATGTGGTCGTTGGTGATCAGGTGCTGTTGGTCGTCCACGGCGAAGCCGGAGCCGGTCGCGGACGTGCCGGTGGCGGACCCGCCGGTAGCGGACCCACTGGTCGCGCCGCCGGTCAGCACCGACACCACCCCGGGTACGGTCCGCTCGGCCGCGGTGACCAGCTCGGCCGGCACCGGGGCGGCGGACGCCGCGGCCGGGCCACCGGCCCCGTCCCGGCTCGCCACCACGCCACCGGCGAGAGCACCGGAGACGGCCGAGACCGCCACCACGCCCAGCACGGCGAGCAGCCGCCCGGGCCGTCGCCCGCCCGGGTCGCGCTCGGGCGCGTCCCACCACCCGCGCCCGTCCGGGTCGAGTTCCGGCGAGATGAACCAGGGACCGCGCGGTTCGCCCAGTCCGGTCTGCACTGCCATGCGTACTCCTCACTGTCGACGTCGGTTGTGCGCGGCGGTCAGGGCAGCCGGGAGAACCAGCGCATCGAGCCGGCGGCGGCACCCATCGCGAACACCAGTCCGAGGCCGATGAACCGGGCCGAGACGTCCTGCCGCTCGGTGCGGTAGCCGACCGAGCTGCCGATGTCGTCGTAGACGGCACGCAGCTCGTCGGTGGTGCTGGCCTCGTGGAACATTCCGCCGGTCTCCTCGGCGACCGCTTTGAGGGTCTGCCCGTCCACCGGCACCTGGATGGGCCGTCCACCCCGGTCGACGAACCCGGACGGCGTGCCGAACGAGATCGAGTGCACCGGCACCTCCGCCGTCACCGCCTCCGCGGCCGCCTCCATCGGGTCCATCCCGGAGGTGTTGGCGCCGTCGGAGAGCAGGATGATCCGGGCGGGTGGCGTCTCCTTCGCGGCTTCGCTGTCCAGACTCTTGACCGCGCCGAGCGAGGTGTTGATGGCCTCGCCGATCGCGGTGCCCTGCACGCCGGTGATCCCCTCGGCGAGCCGATTGATCCCCTCGTCGAGGGCCTCCCGGTCGGTGCCCGGGGGGACCAGCACGGCGGCGCTGCCGGCGAACGCGACGAGACCCACGTTGAACTCGTCGGGCAGGCCCTCGACGAAGCGGCGGGCAGCCTCCTTCGCCGCGGCCAACCGGTCCGGTTCGACGTCGGTGGCGAGCATCGACGTGGAGACGTCCACCGCCACCATCACGGTGGCCCGTTCCCGGGGCACCCGGACCTCGGCGCTCGGGCGGGCGAAGCCGACCACGAGCAGCGCGAGCATGGCCAGGAAGAGCCCGGCCGGTACGTGCCGACGCCAGGCGGGCCGCTGCGGCGCCACCCGGTCCAGCAGCCGCAGGTTGGTGAAGCGGACCGCGTACCGGCTGCGTCGCCGCTGCATCACCAGGTACGCGACGACCAGCGCGAGCACGCCGAGCAGCAGCCAGAGACGCAGCGGTGACTGCCAGATCACGCGGCACCTCCCCGGGGTTGGCCGACCGGCGCGGCGGCCAGCCGACGCTGGGCGTGCACGTGCCGGACGATGTCCGCGCTCCAGTCCCCGTCGGTGCGCAGCGGCAGGTGGGTGGCCCCACTGCGACGCAGCGCCTGGTGGACCTGTTCGCGCTGGGCGGTCGCGGCCTCGGCGTACCGCTCGCGCAGCCCACGGTCCGATGTGCACACCTCGCGGTGCCGGCCGGTCTCCGGGTCGACGAGCGTGATCAGGCCGACGTCCGGTAGTTCCAGCTCACGCGGGTCGGTCACCTCGATCGCCAGCACCTGGTGCCGGACGGCCAGCCGGCGCATGGTCCGCTCCCAGGGCGCTGCCTGGTCGGGTTCGTCGGGCAGGCCGTCGAGGAAGTCGGAGACCACCACGACCAGCCCACGCCTGTTGGCGATCCGGTGCAGCGCGTCGAGCCCGTCCGCCAGGTCGGGCGGTCGGACCGTCGGCCCGCGCCCCGGGCGGTCGGTGGGCGCGGTGGCACGCGGGGCGGCGAGCAGCGCGCGGAGCAGAGCAAGCAGATGGGTACGCCCGCTGCGGGCCGGGAAGCGGCGTACCCCGTCGGCGCGCAGCACCTGGGCGCCGAGGCGGTTGCCGACGCCCGCGGTCAGGAAGCCGACCGCCGCGACGGCGGCCACCGCCAGTTCCCGTTTGTCCAGCTCGGCGGTGCCGAACTCCATGCTGGCGCTGCCGTCGACGAGCAGCCAGGTGGTCAGTTCCCGGTCGGCGTCGACCTGCCGGACGTGCGGCACGGCGGTCCGGGCCGTCACGGCCCAGTCCATTCGACGGACCTCGTCCTCGCCCGGCCGGTACTCGCGACTGCCGGACGGTTCACTGCCCGGACCGGGCAGCAGTCCGCGGTACTGGCCGTGCAGCAGGCCGTTCAGTCGGCGTGTGACGGTCAGCTCCAGGCGGCGCAGCCGTTGGTCCGGGGCCAGCTCGGCCAGGCCGGGGTCGGCTGGTGTGCGGGCCGGCGCGACGGTCGCGCGTCTCATGCCGCCGCCAGATCCGGTGCCTGCTGCGGGTGTCCGGTGGCCAGTCGGGGCGGCGGCACGGCCTCGATGAGCCGGCGCACCACGCTCTCGGCCGACACCCCGTCGGCCACCGCGTCGAAGGAGAGCACCAGCCGGTGGGCGAGGACGTCGACGGCCAGCTCCCGGATGTCCTCGGGCAGCACGTACTCCCGCCCCCGCAGCAGGGCCTGTGCCCGGGCGGCCGCGACCAGGCCCAGGGTGGCCCGCGGGCTGGCCCCGTACGCCAACAGCGGGGCGATCTCCGGCAGCCCGAACCGGCCCGGGTCGCGGGTGGCGAGGATCAGCCGCACCACGTACTCGGCCAACGCGTGGTGGACGAAGACCCGCTCGGCGTGGATCTGGAGGTCCCGCAGCCGTTGCGCGTCGAGCACCCGGCGCGGGGTCGGCCGGTCGGTGCTCATCCGGTAGAGGATGGCCAACTCGTCGGCGTCGCTGGGGTAGTCGACCACGACCTTCATCAGGAACCTGTCGCGCTGCGCCTCCGGGAGCTGGTAGACCCCCTCCGACTCGATCGGGTTCTGGGTGGCCAGCACCAGGAACGGCTCCGGGACCGGCCAGCTCCGCCCGCCGATCGAGACCTGCCGTTCGGCCATCGCCTCCAGCAGCGCCGACTGGACCTTGGCCGGGGCCCGGTTGATCTCGTCGGCCAGCACCAGGTTGGCCATGATCGGGCCCAGCTCGATGTCGAAGGTTTCCTTGGACGCCCGGTAGATCCGGGTGCCGACGATGTCGGAGGGCACCAGGTCCGGGGTGAACTGGATCCGGGAGAAGGTGCCGCCGACCACCGTCGCGAGGGTCTGCGCGGCAAGTGTCTTGGCCACGCCGGGTACCCCCTCCAGGAGGCAGTGCCCGTTGGCGACCAGGGCGGTGAGCAGGCGTTCGACGAGGCGATCCTGCCCGACGATCACGCGTTTGACCTCGAAGAGGGTCTGTTCCAGCTCGATGCCTGTCGGCTCCGGATCGACCGGGCTGGGCATGCTGGCCAGGGTGTCCGAGATGTCCGTCACGGTGCTTGCTTCCCGGGCACACGCCCGGCAAACGTCGGATTGTGCGGCCCGGACCGGCCCGGAGTGGACGGAACGGGGATGAGCCGCGCGGAAGGGTGACGAGCATCGCGAGCCCGCCGAGGAGTACCCAACCGGCAGGTGACCTGCCACCGAGCGCTGGACCGGCACAAACCGGTCGAGGAGGGCGCGTACGCCGAGCGGACGGGGTCCGGCCCCCGTCGCGGTGGGCGACGGGGGCCGGGTGCCGGTTGGATCAGGGTGTGTGGGTGAGCAGGGTGAAGCCCAGGTTGGCCGGCGTCCCGGCCGAGTTGCGGGTCTGCACGAAGACCGCGTTGGGTGTCAGCAGCCGCGGAGCGACCGAGACCTCGCCACCCGGCGGAATGCAGCAGGAGCCGGACAGGGAGAGGGTCGCCAGGAAGGCGCCGGCCGAGACGGTGTGACCGAAGATCACCTCGTACTCCCCGACGCCGTACTTGACCACGGTGCCGCCGCCGCGCGCCTTGGTGCCGTTGGAGTTGACGACCGTGTAGACGTTGGTGGCCACCAGTGGGGTGGCCGCATTCGCCTTCAACGCGGCTTTCGCGATGCGTGCCGACTCGGCGCTGACCGGCGGCTGGGAGTTCGTGCCGCGTGCCGGCTGGACCGCTTCCTGCGGCGCCTTCGCCGACGGCTGGGCGATAGCGATGCCCCCACCGGCGAGACTGAGCCCCAGGACAGCGAACGTGACCGCCGCCACCTTACGTCGGAAGGATGTGCTCATGACAGGTCCCCCTTGTGTGACCGTGCGAATTCGGCCGACCCGCGGGGCGGGACGGATGACTGCCCATAAATAGGCGTACGACGACAACTGGGCGGGGAAAGCTGACTCACTTACACCCGATGAGATTGGTTTTCCAACAATCCGCATCCCCTCTGAGCTGGGGTTACTACTCAGAGTTGCGTCGTTTAAGCCAGATGGAACGTAGCACCGGAAAAAGCTGTCAGTCAATAGTTGATCTCGCTTTTCCGGGGTGTCAACCAACCGTCAGATAATTGTGAAATGTGAGCGCGTCGCCATTCATGAAATGGCTTCGGGGGGCCCGACTAGGATGCTCTTCGTGATCGCCGACGCTCCGCCCGCGCATCAGAACGCTCCGCCCGCGCACCGGAAGGCTCGGCTGGGCACGGTGCTCTGCTGGCTTGCCGTCGTACCCACAGCCCTCTGGGCGGCCGCCCGGCTGCTCGGCCTGGACCGGGGGCCGTTGGTGCAGGCGCTCGCCTTCACGCCGTACGTCGCGGGCGTCAGCGTGCTGGTCCTGACCCTTGCGCTCGCCCTGCGGCGCTGGTGGCCGGCGGCGCTCGCGGCCCTGGCGGCGGTGGGGCTGCTCGGCACCGTCGCACCTCGGGCGCTGGCCAGCCCGCAGCCGGCGGCGGCCGGGCCGACCGTGCGGCTGCTCACCGCCAATCTGCTCGCCGGCGCCGGCGACGCTCGGACGCTTGTGGACCTGGTCCGGCGACACCGGGTGGACGTGCTCACCGTGCAGGAGTTCACGCCGGACGCGCAGGCCGCCCTGGACCAGCTCGGCCTCGACACGCTGCTGCCGCACCGGCAGCTCAACCCGGAGATCGGCACCGCCGGCTCCGGGCTCTACTCGCGGTGGCCGATCACCGACGTCGGCGTCCGGCGCAACCTCGACGGCTGGGGCTTCACCCAGGCGTACGCGACGGTGTCCGTCCCCGGCGGGCCCCCGGTCCGCGTCGAGTCGGCCCACCCGTCGGCGCCGTACGCGCTGGACCAGGTGGGTGCCTGGCGTGCCGACCTGACCGCCCAACCACCCGCCACCCCCGACGGTGGCCTACGGATCCTCGCCGGGGACTTCAACGCGACACTCGACCACAGTCCACTGCGGGCACTGCTGCGCACCGGTTACGTCGACGCCGCCGACGCCACCGGGCAGGGCCTGACCGGCACCTGGGGTCCGTACGACGGCGACCTCATCCCACCCGTCACCATCGACCACGTACTCGTCGACCACCGGATAGCGGTCCGCTCGGTAGAGGTGCTCGCCCTACCCAACAGCGACCACCGCCCCGTCCAAGCCACCCTCACCCTCCCCGCTCCCTAACCCACCCCACCCCACCCCGTCGATCTTGCACTTACTGTCCCGGCATCAGCGACAACTGCCGCATACCGTCGACACAAAGTGCAAGATCGCGGGGGTGGGGGTGGGGGTCGGGCAGAGGGGTTAGACGGGGGTGGGGGCCAGGCCGTAGGTGAGGGCGTCTACCAGGGCGTGCCAGCTGGCCTCCACCACGTTCGGGTGGACGCCTACCGTGGTCCAGTCCCGGCCGCTGCCGTCGGAGGTTTCCAGCAGGACCCGGGTGACCGCGCCGGTGCCGTGGCTGCCCTCCAGGATGCGCACCTTGTAGTCGGCCAGCTCGAAGTCGCGCAGCTGCGGGTAGTGCCGCGTCAGACCCACCCGCAGCGCCTCGTCGAGCGCGTTGACCGGGCCGTTGCCCTCGGCGGTGGCGATCACCCGCTCACCGCGAACCCGGATCTTGACGGTGGCCTCGGAGACCACCGCGCCGTCCTCGCGGTGCTCGACCAGCACACGGTACGACTCCAGGGTGAACGGTCGCGCCGGGCTGCCCTCCGGCAGCTCGGAGCGGACCAGCAACTCGAAGGAGGCATCGGCCGCCTCGAAGGACCAGCCGCCCGCCTCCAACTCCTTGACCCGCTTGGTGACCCGGGTCAGGGCGTCCGGGCTGCCGGCCAGGTCCAGGCCGAGCTCGCGACTCTTGAGCTCGACGCTGGCCCGACCGGCCATCTCGGTGACCAGGATCCGCATGTCGTTGCCCACCACCGACGGGTCCACGTGGTTGTAGAGCAACGGGTCGACCTTGATCGCGCTCGCGTGCAGCCCCGCCTTGTGGGCGAAGGCGGCGGCCCCGGCGTACGCCTGGTGGGTGTCGGGGGCGATGTTGGCGATCTCGGCGATGGCGTGCGAGACCCGCACCATCTGCGCCAGGCAGCCCTCCGGTAGGACGGGCATGCCCAGCTTGAGTTGGAGGTTGGCGACGACCGCGAAGATGTCGGCGTTGCCTGGACGTTCGCCGTACCCGTTGGCGGTGCCCTGCACGTGGCGGACGCCCGCCTCGACCGCGGCGATGGTGTTGGCCACCGCGCAGGAGGTGTCGTTCTGGGCGTGCATGCCGAGCAGCCCGGCGTCGATTCCCAGCCTGTCGGTCAGGTCGAGGATCACGGCGGTCACCTGGGACGGCAGCATGCCGCCGTTGGTGTCGCAGAGCACCATCCGCTCGGCGCCGGCGGCGAGCGCGGTCTGCACCACCGCCGCGCCGTACGCGGGGTCGTGCCGGTAGCCGTCGAAGAAGTGTTCGCCGTCGACGAAGACCCGTCGGCCCTCGCGGACGAGGTGGTCGACGGTGTCGTGGATCATCGCCAGGTTCTCCGCGCCGGTGGTGCGCAGCGCGCGCTCGACGTGCCGGGTGTCGGCCTTGGCGACCAGGGCCACGGCCGGGGTCTGCGCGTCCAGCAGGGCGCGGACCTGGGGGTCGTCCGCGACCGCAACCCCGGCCTTGCGGGTGGCGCCGAACGCGACGAGTACGGCGTGCCGAAGGTCCAGCTCGGTGCGGGCTCGGCGGAAGAACTCGGTGTCCTTGGGGACGGCGCCCGGCCAGCCGCCCTCGATGAAGCCGACACCGAACTCGTCGAGCAGCCGGGCCACGGCCAGCTTGTCGACCACCGAGTAGGTGAGCCCCTCGCGCTGGGCGCCGTCGCGCAACGTGGTGTCGAAGACCTGGAACGTCATCAGGATCCTTTCTCGGAGCAACAAAAAGACCTCCCGCGGATGCGGGAGGTCTGCGCGCTCGGCAGAGGGGAGAGCCGGCGCGCTAGGTCGCAATAATCAGGACGGTGCTGGTCACGCTCGTCACTCTGCCACCCCTCCCCTGCTTTTGGGAGGAGCAATCCACATAGCGGGATGGTTACTGAGGGTTCGTTCAATCCGAACCGCCGCTCGTGATCGGCTTCACAAGCCACCAGGCCGCCCATCGGCAGGAACAGCCGTGCGGAAACATCTGGAACCGATCCAACGATGGCCACCGTGCCATCGGCAAGGAGGACCCGTGCTCACCGTCAGTGACCGCTTACCTGAGCACGGACTCACCGCCTGCGTATCGCTGGGCGCCAACAACGCGTCCAAGACGATCAACCACACGTCCCACGAGGGCACGTGGCGTCTGGTCTTCGTCGGGCCGATGGGCTTCACCTCCATCAGCCCGACGGAGATCTCCGGCGAGATCCTCACCGCCGCGGGGGTCTGACAATGGGCCTGGACGCGATAAAGGCGGCCCTGCCGGAGTACGCCAAGGACATCAGGCTCAACCTGGGCTCGACCATCGGCGCCTCGACGTTGACCCCGACGCAGACCTGGGGCACCGCGCTGGCCTGTGCGGTGACCGCCCGCAACCCGGTGGTGCTGCGGGAGATCGCGGACGAGGCGCTCGGGCACCTCGGGCCGGAGGGCGTCGAGGCGGCCAAGGGCGCCGCGGCGATCATGGCGATGAACAACATCTACTACCGGGCCAAGCACCTCATCGGCGACGAGCTGTACGCCTCGATGCCGGCCCGACTCCGGATGCAGATCATCGCGAGGCCGGGGGTCGACAAGGGCGACTTCGAGCTCTGGTGCCTCGCCGTGTCGGCCATCACCGGCTGCGGTGTGTGCCTGGATCTGCACGAGAAGAAGCTGCGCGGCATCGGCTTCACCCCTGAGCAGCTGCACGAGGCCCTGCGGATCTCCGCCGTGGTGCACGCCGCGGCGGTCACCCTGGACGCCGAGGCCGCACTGGCCTGAGCGCGTACGCGCCGACCAGCCGATGCCGCACCTCGCGACGTCGGCCTCGCACCGTTTCCGGCCCCCGGCGGCCGGGTAGCTCCTGCGGAGACATGAGGTGATCGGTGACAGTCAGGAGTGAACGGCATGGACAGGATCGATCCGCACGCCACCCACGCCGGGCCGGACCCGCTGCGCGGCGGCGACCAGGGCGCGGTGCCCGGCGGCGCGCCGGCCGGCACGTTCGACCCCTGGCGCTACCGCGACCAGGCCGGCGTGGCCGACGCTGACCTGGTCGGCTACAAGGTCGAAGCCACCGACGGTGGCATCGGCAGAATCGACGACGCCAGCCACGAGGTGGGCGGCAGCTACCTGGTCGTGGACACCGGGCCCTGGATCTTCGGCAAGAAGGTGATGCTGCCGGCCGGAACCGTCAACCAGGTCGACCACGACCAGCGCACCGTCTCCGTCGACCGGACCCGGGACCAGATCAAGGCCGCCCCGGAGTACGACGAGACCAGCCACAGCGACCCGAGCTACCGGGATCAGCTGGGTGGCTACTACGACGAGACGTACGGCGCGCTCCCGCCCGGCACGGCACGCTGACTGTTCGACCCGACGGCCGGTGGGGCGCTGCCCCACCGGCCGTTACCGTGTGAACGTGGACGCCACCGAGGACAACCGCCAGCTCTCGCTCCCCGCCACCTTCAACTTCCGCGACGTCGGTGGCTACGTCGGCCACGACGACCGGTCCGTACGCCGAGGCCGGCTCTACCGCTCCGACTCGCTGCACCGCCTCACCGAGCAGGACCGGGACGCGTTCGCCGCGATCGGGATCCGCACCGTCATCGACCTACGGCGCCCCACCGAGGTGGAGCGGGACGGCCGGGTGCCGGCGTACCAGGGGCTGACCTACCGGCACATCCACCCGGAGCACGACGACTGGGCGGGTACGCCGCACGAGGAGGGCGCGAGCCTGGCCCGATACCTCGCCGACCGGTACGCCGACCTGGCCCAGACCGGCACCGCCGGCCTGGCCGAGGCGGTCGGGCTGATCGCCGACTCGGCCAACGCCCCGGTGGTGGTGCACTGCGTCGCCGGCAAGGACCGCACCGGCATCGTCTGCGCGCTGACCCTCGCCGTGCTCGGGGTCGACGACGCGAACATCACCGCTGACTACGCGCTGAGCAGTGTGGCGTCGGCCCGGTACAGCGCCTGGCTGGCCTCCGTCATGCCGGGCGGTGTGGACGTGCCGGCGCCGTTCCTGGCCTCACCGGCCGAGGCGATGCAGATCTTCCTGGACGAGCTGCGCGAGGGCCACGGTTCGGTCGAGGCGTACCTGCGCCACGCCGGAGTGACCGACGAGCAGCTCGCCGCGCTCCGCGACCACCTGCTCGACGAGGCCTGAACCCGGCGGGGTTGGCCCGTCCGTTCGGACGGGCCAACCTCGCGACGGAGGTCAGAAGACGCGCTGCACCCAGCCGTGCGGGTCGGCCGCCTTGCCACGCTGGATGTCGACCAGTTGCTGACGCAGGGCCATGGTGACCCGGCCGGGCTCGCCACCACCGATCAGGAACTCGCCGTCCGGGAAGCGGACCCCACCGATCGGGGTGACCACCGCGGCGGTGCCGCAGGCGAACACCTCGCGGAGGCGACCGCTGGCGGCGTCGGCCTGCCAGTCGGCGAAGCTGACCGGGCGCTCCTCGACCTGGTGCCCGGCCGCGCCGGCCAGCGCGAGGATGGCGTCGCGCGTGATGCCCGGCAGGATCGTGCCGGTCAACGGTGGGGTGACCACCGTGCCGTCGTCGTAGACGAAGAAGACGTTCATGCCGCCCAGCTCGTCGACGAACCGGCGCTCCACCGCGTCCAGGAACACGACCTGGTCACAGCCGGCCTCGATGGCCTCCGCCTGGGCCGCCAACGAGGCGGCGTAGTTGCCGCCGCACTTGGCGGCGCCGGTGCCACCGGGCGCGGCCCGGGTGTAGTCCGGAGAGACCCAGACGGTGACCGGCTTGACGCCACCTGTGAAGTACGCCCCGACCGGTGAGGCGATCACCATGTAGAGGTATTCGTTGGCCGGGCGGACGCCGAGAAAGACCTCGCTGGCGAACATGAACGGCCGCAGGTAGAGGCTGCCGTCCTCGCCGGTGGGGATCCACTCGCGGTCGATCTCGATGAGCTTGTGCAGCGAGTCGACGAACACCTCCGGCGGCAGCACCGGCATCGCCATCCGCTGCGCGGAGGTGGCGAAGCGTGCCGCGTTGGCGTCCGGCCGGAACATCGTCACGCCACCGTCGGCCGTGCGGTACGCCTTGAGCCCCTCGAAGATCTCCTGCGCGTAGTGCAGCACCGCGCTGGCCGGGTCCATCGGGATCGGACCACGGGCCTCCACCCGGGCGTCGTACCAGCCCTTGCCGTCGGCGTAGCGGACGGTGACCATGTGGTCGGTGAAGACGCGGCCGAACCCGGGGTTGGCCAGCAGGGCGGCCCGGTCGGCGGCGGATACCGGCGCGGCATTCGGACGGATCTCGAAGTCGAGCTTGTCACCACCGCTCATCGCGCTGACCTCCCTGCGGAACAACGGCATGCGGGACCGCACACCAACATGGCTGTGCCAGAAACTTACCCCGAACGGTCGTTCAGCGGGTAGCGCCGGTCGGGCGGGACGGACTGCCCGGGCAGACCGACGCCGGGCCGGTCGCCACTCGGGCTGAGACGATCAGGCTACGGCGTGGGCGGCGAGGCGGTCGCCGACCTCTTCGGTACGCAGCGTTACGCCCGGAACCCGGGTCGCCAGCTCGGCCGCGACCGCCGCGTTGACCCGGGCGGCGGACTCGCCGTGCCCGAGCTGCTCCAGCAGCAGCGCCGCGGAGAGCACCGCGGCGACCGGGTCGGCGATGCCCTGACCGGCGATGTCCGGCGCCGAGCCGTGCACCGGCTCGAACATCGAGGGGTGCGCCCCCTCGGGGTTGATGCAGCCGCTGGCTGCCAGCCCGATGCCTCCGGTGACGGCGGCGGCGATGTCGGTGAGGATGTCACCGAAGAGGTTGTCGGTGACCACCACGTCGTAGCGCTGCGGCTGGGTGACCAGGAACATGGCCGCCGCGTCGACGTGCTGGTACTCGGTGGCGACGTCCGGGTGCTCGGCGGCGACCGCGTCGAACGTGCGCGCCCACAGCGACCCGGCGTGGGTGAGCACGTTGGTCTTGTGCACGAGGGTGACCTTGCGCCGCTCCCGGCGGCCGGCGCGGGCGAACGCGTCGCGGATCACGCGTTCCACGCCGTGCCGGGTGTTCAGGCTCTCCTCGGTGGCGACCTCGGCCGGGGTGTCCCGGTGCAGGGAACCGCCGGCACCGGCGTAGAGCCCCTCGGTGCCCTCGCGCACCACCACGAGGTCGACCTCGCCCGGCTTCACGTTGCCGAGCGGGCCGGCGACCCCGGGCCAGAGCCGGGACGGGCGCAGGTTGACGTACTGGTCGAAGGCGAAGCGGAGCTTGAGCAGCAGCCCCCGCTCCAGCACACCCGGCGGAACCGTCGGGTCACCGACCGCGCCGAGCAGGATCGCGTCGTGCCCTGCCAGCTCGGCCAGCACCGAGTCGGGCAGCACCTCTCCGGTACGGTGCCAGCGGGCGGCACCGAGGTCGTACTCGGTGGCCTGCACGCCGGGCAGCACCGCGTCGAGGACCTTGCGGGCCTGCGCGACCACCTCGGGCCCGATGCCGTCTCCGGCCACCACCGCGATCCGCGCCACGACCGCACTCCTCTGCTCAACGGTTCCGTTCGGGCAACGGTACGTCGCTGTCCCGCCTCCCGGTACGCTGCGTCCACGATCTGGGATGCGGGAATGCACAGCACCCTCTCAGCTGGGACTCATGGGGCGGTCATCTCCGCTGCATACCGTAGTGCTCAGTGGGTCGCGGGGGCCCGCTGACCAATGGGGTCGCGCTGACGCGGCGCCACGTGCGAGGGGGCAGATGCGATGCGCATCGACGAGCAGCCACGGACCCGCTGGCCGGACCCGTCCGCGTTCCGCAACCGCCGGCCGGACCTTCGACTCGGCAGCCGCCGGAACCGGATCGACCCGGCCGCCGCCACCGAGGGCCGGATCGCTGTGCAGCACACCGTACGCACCGCGACCGCCGAGTACACCCTGCTGCTCAACGCCCCCGAGTGGCTCGGCCGCCGGGGCGTGGGCGAGGCGCTGCGGGACAGCGTCGCCGAGCTACGCGCCATCGACCTCACCTACGGCCCCAACCGACCGGAGAGCCTGGTCTCCCGGCTCCGTCGGGGCGAGATCAGCCCGGACTCGTACCCGCCGCTCGCCGATCTGGTGGACCGCTGCGCGGCGATGCGCGCCGCCACCGACGGGTGGTTCGACGCCTGGGCGGTGCCCGGCGGCTTCGACCCGGGCGGGCTGCTCGGCGGATGGGCTGTGGAACGCGCCGCCGAGCGGCTGCGTGCCGCCGGCATCCACGACTACGCCGTACTCGCCGGCGCCGACCTCGTCGTCCGCGGCCGTGCGCCGCACGGCGGCCCCTGGCGGGTCGCTGTGCACCACCCGACCGCGCCCGAGCGCGCGCCGCTGGTGCTGGAGATGACCGCCGGCGCGGTCGGCACCTCCGGCGTGACCGGACGGCAGGGGCACGTGGTGGACCCGCACACCGGCGAGCCGGCCGATCACCTCGTCGCCGCCACCGTCGTGGGCCCCGACCTGGCGATCGCCGACGCCTACGCCACCGCGCTCTACGCCGCCGGGCCTACCGGCCTGGCGTGGTTCCGTGGCAACTCCGACTATCGCGCGCTCTTCGCACACCGTCGCTGAGCCGAACGTCGCTGCACCGAGCGCCGTCTCCCCGCGGTGCTCCGGCCCGATTCGCACCTCGGCCGCCTTCTGCCGGCGAACCCGTGAGTGGTTCCCGGTGATTGTCGGCCGGTCGGGCCCGCGATCGGCCCCCACAGTCTCGGCAACGACCGTGGGGGCCGGTCAGCGACGAGTGCGCGTGGCTCGCACAATCGAGGGGTGCGGACCGGTCGGGCCGGACGTCGACCGCGCCACCCGAAGACGGGCCGGCGCCTCGAACTCGGCCAGTGACCGCAGTGCGTACGCTAGCGAATCGACGCAACTCGACGCAAGAGTCTCCACACCGGACCGTCGCGACCGAAGACTGCGGCAATCGGTGGTTGACCGGCGGCGAGGCAGTTTCGACATGGTGAACGGCGGATGGCACGCTATCCGCCGTGAGTTTCGATCTGAGCGTGTGGGCCCTGGAGGACGGGGCGACGCCCGAGGACGTGCGGACAGCGGTCGACGGTTGCCGGGAGGGCCGGCACGTGGACCGCTACCCCGACCCGCGGGTGGTCAGCTTCTACCGGGCGATCACCGCCTCCTATCCGGACCGTCACCCCGGCCCGAACAGCCCGTGGGCGGTGGCGCCGCTGCACGCGGCCCACGACCACGTCGAGCTGAACCTGCACCCGACCTGTGCGGACCAGGTACTCCTCGACATCGAGCGGCTGGCCGGCGAGCACGGGCTCATGCTGTTCGACCCGCAGGACGGCTCGGTCTACCCGCCGCCGGCGCGACTGCCCGGCTGACCTGAGCGTCGGCACGGCCGGAAATGACGAGGGGCCCGGCGAATCGCCAGGCCCCCCGCGGTGCTTGCCGTCTACTACTCGTCGCGCAGGTCAGCGGCGCTGGCCGCCGTGGCGCCGATCGACTCGGCGGCCGACGTGAGCAGGTCGGCGCCGAGCGCCTGGTCGACGGTGAGCGTCATCAGCGTCTCGCCGCCGGCCTCCCGACGGGCCACCTGCATGGCGGCGATGTTGATGCCCGACTCGCCGAGCAGGGTACCGACCGTGCCGACCACGCCGGGCCGGTCGGCGTAGCGCAGGAAGAGCAGGATGCCCTCCGCGCCGATCTCCACGTCGAAGCCGTCCACTTCGGTCAGCTTCAGCACGTCCCGGGCGCCGGAGTGGGTGACCGTGCCGGAGACACTGACCGTCCGACCGTCCGGCAGCGCGCCGCGCACGGTGACCAGGGTCGGCTGCTCGGCCGTCTCGGCCAGGGTGGCCAGGGTGACCTCGACGCCACGCTCGGCGGCCAGGTGCGGAGCGTTGACGTAGGTGACCTGCTCCTCGACCACGGAGCTGAACAGGCCCTTGGTGGCGGCGAGCTTGAGCACCGACACGTCGTGGCTGACGATCTCACCGCGAACCTCGACCGTGACGCTGGCGGCGACCCCGCCGGCGACCGCGGTGAACGCACGACCGAGCTTCTCCGCCAGCGGCAGCAGCGGCCGAACGTCCTCGGCGACCACACCGCCGGCCTGCACGTTCACCGCGTCCGGGACGAACTCGCCCTGCAACGCCAGCTTGACGCTCTTGGCCACGGCCAGGCCGGCCTTGTCCTGCGCCTCGTGGGTGGAGGCGCCCAGGTGCGGGGTGGCGACCACGTTGTCGAAGGCGAACAGCGGCGACGAGGTGCACGGCTCCTTGCTGTACACGTCGACACCGGCGCCGGCGACCCGGCCCTCGGCGATCGCGTCGGCGAGCGCCTGCTCGTCGACCAGCCCACCACGGGCGGCGTTGACGATGCGAACGCCGGGCTTGACGATAGCCAGCTCCTTCTCACCGATCAGGCCCACCGTCTCCGGCGTCTTCGGCAGGTGGATGGAGATGAAGTCGCTCTCCCGCAGCAGCTCCTCCAGCCCGACCAGGCGGACGCCGAGCTGCGCCGCACGGGCCGGCTGGATGTACGGGTCGTACGCGATCAGCCGGGTGCCGAACGCGGCGATGCGCTGCGCGAACAGCACGCCGATACGACCGAGCCCGACCACGCCGACGGTCTTGCCCTGCACCTCGACGCCCGTGTACTTCGACCGCTTCCACTCCCCCGCCTTCAGCGCGGAACTGGCGCTCGCGGTGTTCCGGGCAACGGCGAGCAGCAGCGCGACGGCCTGCTCGGCGGCGGAGACGATGTTGGAGGTGGGCGCGTTGACGACCATGACGCCCCGCGCGGTGGCGGCCGGCACCTCGACGTTGTCCAGCCCGACGCCCGCCCGGGCGACCACCTTGAGTCGCGGCGCGGCGGCGACCGCCTCGGCGTCGATCTGGGTCGCGCTGCGCACGATGACGGCGTCGGCCTCGGAGAGCGCCGAGAGCAGGGCCGGACGGTCGGTGCCGTCGACGTGACGGACGTCGAAGTCGTGGGCGAGCACCTCGATGGCGGCGGGGGCGAGTTCTTCGGCGATCAGTACGACAGGATTCATCGGTCCTCGTAGAGGTCGTGTTTGCGATCGGCCCGGGCGGCGGGGCGCCGCACTGCGCCCCGCGCTGATCCGTGCCGTGGCCGTCAGGTGCCGGCTGCTGCACCTACAGGCGATCGTAGGGGCCCCGCTGGTCGGCGTGTTCCGGTCTCCGGGGTGAGTGCCCTCACACGCCCGGTCGGGCGCCGGACATCGGCCGTTCACCGCACCGACATGGTTTCTCGGGCCGTGCCGAACACCGGTGGCGTCGGTCACCCGGTCACCGCAGGAGAGTCGTGGCGCACGAGCACTGCCGCCCGACGCATCGACGGGCGGCAGCATGCCGGGCAGCCCCGGGGCGGCGCTGGGGAGAGCGCCAGCCCAGGGGCTGTCGGTGAATCATCGCCCGGACGAGCCGGACGAGCCGGACGGTCAGGCGGTCTCGGTGATCGGGCGGTCGACCCAGCTCATCATGCCGCGCAGCTTCCTGCCGGTCTCCTCGATCGGGTGCGCCGCACCCTCGGCCTGCCACTTGGTGAAGTTGGGCCGGCCGGCCTCGTCCTCGGCGACCCACTCGCGGGCGAACTCGCCGGACTGGATCTCACCCAGGATCTTGCGCATCTCGTCCTTGACCCGGGAGTCGATGATGCGCGAGCCGCGGGAGAGGTCGCCGTACTCGGCGGTGTCGGAGATGCTGTAGCGCATCTTCGCGATGCCGCCCTCGTACATGAGGTCGACGATCAGCTTCAGCTCGTGCAGGCACTCGAAGTAGGCGACCTCCGGGGCGTAGCCCGCCTCGGTGAGCACCTCGAAGCCGGTCTGCACCAGCGCCGAGGCACCGCCGCAGAGCACCGCCTGCTCGCCGAAGAGATCGGTCTCGGTCTCCTCGGTGAAGGTGGTCTTGATCGCGCCGGCCCGGGTGCCGCCGATCCCCTTGGCGTACGCGAGGGCGAGCGCAAGCGCGTTGCCGCTGGCGTCCTGCTCGACGGCGACGAGACAGGGCACGCCCTTGCCGTCGCTGTACTGGCGGCGGACCAGGTGGCCGGGGCCCTTGGGCGCGACCATCGCCACGTCCACCTCGGCCGGCGGCTTGATCAGGCCGTACCGGATGTTGAAGCCGTGGCCGAAGAAGATCGCCTTGCCCGGGGCGAGGTTCGGGGCGATCGACTCCGCGTAGATCCCGCGCTGGGCGGTGTCCGGTGCGAGCACCATGATCACGTCGGCCTCGGCGGCGGCCTGCGCCGGCGTGACCACCCGCAGGCCCTGCTCCTCAGCCTTGGGACGGCTCTTCGAGCCCTCCGGCAGACCGATCACCACGTCGACGCCGGAGTCACGCAGCGACAGCGCGTGGGCGTGGCCCTGGCTGCCGTAACCGATCACCGCGACCTTCTTGGCCTGGATCAGGCCGAGGTCGGCATCGTCGTCGTAGTACACCTCAACGCTCATGAGAACTTCCCTTTCGTACGACGGCCGGGGCGGCCCGTCGTGGTCTGTGCGGATGGATTCGCCGGACGGCCCGCCGGGGCCGACCGGCGGCGGGTCAGGCGGCCCGCAGTGCGGGACCGGCGGTGATCGAACGCGAGCCGCGCCCGATGGCCACCAGCCCGGACTGGACCATTTCCTTGATGCCGAAGGACTCGAGGTCGCGCAGGAGCGCGTCGAGCTTGTCCGGGGTGCCGGTGGCCTCGATGGTCAGCGTGTCCGGTGCGACGTCGACCACCCGGGCGCGAAACAGGTTGACGGTCTCCAGCACCTGCGACCGCGCGGACCGGTCGGCGCGGACCTTCACCAGCAGCAGCTCCCGGGCAACCGAGACCTGCGGATCCAGCTCAACGATCTTGAGCACGTTGACGAGCTTGTTCAGCTGCTTGGTGACCTGCTCCAGCGGGGACGACTCCGCGTTGACCACGATGGTGATCCGGGAGACGTCAGGGTTCTCGGTCTCGCCGACGGCGAGGCTGTCGATGTTGAACCCGCGCCGGGAGAACAGGCCGGAGACCCGGGCGAGCACGCCCGGCTTGTTCTCCACCAGCACGGACAAAGTGTGCATGGTCATGCCACGGCCTCGCTTCGCTCGGTCGTGTCACGACCATTGGTAAGACTGAGCTTGCTGATTCGTTCGCTGTGCTCACTCATGTCAGATGTCATCCTCGTCGAAGGCCGGGCGGACGCCACGGGCGAACATGATCTCGTCGTTGCTGGTGCCGGCGGCGACCATCGGCCACACCATCGCGTCCTTGCCGACCACGAAGTCGATCACCACGGGCGCGTCGTTGATCTCCATGGCGGCGGCGATGGTCTTGTCGACGTCAGCCGCGTTCTCGCACCGCAGCCCGACGCAGCCCAGGGCCTCGGCGAGCTTCACGAAGTCGGGGATCCGGTGCTTGTGGGTGCCGAGCTCGGTGTTGGAGTAGCGCTCGTTGTAGAAGAGCGTCTGCCACTGTCGGACCATGCCGAGATTGCCGTTGTTGATGACGGCGATCTTGACCGGGATGCCCTCCAGCGCGCAGGTGGCCAACTCCTGGTTGGTCATCTGGAAACAGCCGTCCCCGTCCACCGCCCAGACCACCGTGTCCGGCTTGCCGACCTTGGCGCCCATCGCCGCCGGCACCGCGTAGCCCATCGTGCCGAGGCCGCCGGAATTCAACCAGGTGTTCGGCTTCTCGTAGGAGATGAACTGCGACGCCCACATCTGGTGCTGGCCCACCCCGGCCACGAAGATCGCGTCCGAGCCGACGATCTCGCCCAGCCGCTTGATCACGTACTGCGGGGACAGGGTTCCGTCGGCCGGCTCGTCGTAGCCCAGCGGGTAGCGGTTGCGCAGGTCGTCGAGCTGCGTCCACCAGTCGCCGAGATCGGCGGTGCGCCCCGCCGACCGCTCGACGGTGACCGCGGCGATCAGCTCGTCGATGACGTGCTTGGCGTCGCCGACGATCGGCACGTCCACGTGCCGGTTCTTGCCGATCTCGGCGGGGTCGATGTCCGCGTGGACCACTGCCGCGTCCGGGGCGAACGAGTCCAGTTTGCCGGTGACGCGGTCGTCGAAGCGTGCGCCCAGCGCGACGATCAGATCGGCCTTCTGCAGGCCGTAGACGGCGGCGACAGTGCCGTGCATGCCGGGCATCCCCAGATGCTGCTGGTGCGAGTCGGGGAACGCCCCGAGCGCCATCAGCGTGGTGACGACCGGGATGCCGGTCAGCTCGGCAAGCCGGCGCAGCCCGTCGGTGGCGCCGGCCTTGAGGACCCCGCCGCCGACGTAGAGCACCGGCCGCCGGGCGCCGGCCATCAGCCGCGCCGCCTCCCGGATCTGCTTGCCGTGCGGGTGCAGGGTGGGCCGGTAGCCGGGCAGGTCCAGCGTGGGCGGCCAGGTGAAGGTGGTCGGCGCCTGGAGCACGTCCTTGGGGATGTCGACGAGCACCGGGCCGGGCCGCCCGCTGCTGGCCAGGTGGAACGCCTCGGCGAGCACGCGGGGAATCTCCTCGGCGTTCTGGACGAGGAAGTTGTGCTTGGTGATCGGCAGGGTGATGCCCTGGATGTCCGCCTCCTGGAAGGCGTCGGTGCCGATCGACGGGCGGGCCACCTGACCGGTGATCGCCACCATCGCCACCGAGTCCATGTACGCGTCGGCGATCGGGGTGACCAGGTTCGTGGCGCCCGGGCCGGACGTGGCGATGCAGACGCCGACCTTGCCGGTGGCCTGCGCGTAGCCGGTCGCCGCGTGCCCCGCGCCCTGCTCGTGCCGCACCAGGATGTGCCGGACGGTCGAGTCGTAGAGCGGGTCGTACGCCGGCAGGATCGCGCCGCCCGGAATGCCGAAGACGACCTCGACCTCGAGCGCCTCGAGGGACCGCACGAGCGAGCCGGCCCCGGAGACCTGGGTCGCGGCGGCGGGCCGTACCACCGGGGCGGCCGGGGCGGCCGTGCGTGTCGCGGCCTGGTCGACGTCGAGGGTCGGGTCGGCGGCCGCGCGGGCCCGGCGGGCGGTGTGGGCGAGGGTCTCGGGCGTGGGTCTCGTCATGGCGGTTCTGGCCTTCGGCTGGAGTGGCTGGTGGCTAGTCAAGCGATGCGACGCGGGCGGGGAGCCCGCTTCGCCAGGTTCCGATGGCAATAAAAACGGCCCTCGTGCAGATGCACGGGGCCAGCGCACTCTCGGTGAGGGAGAGTGCGCTCAGGTAAGTACTCGCAGCGACCGGTACGACGACATGCGGCTAAGCCTGACGCATCTCACGCGATGAGTCAACTGATCCCACATGTTGGTTAACGGAGGCCGGCGCGTCGGCCTGCGACGCGCCATCAACGGACGGGGTGAGCTGCCCGGACGCGGCCGGAGCGCGACGTGGCGCGGGCACCGGAGCGGGACGTGCACCCGGGGACGTGGCCGCCTCCAGCATCGCCTCCAGGTGCTCGGCCGGCACCCCCCAGCCGAAGAGCGCGCCCTGGCCGAACCGGCAACCGGCGGCCACCACCGCGGCCAACTCGGTCGGGGTGGTCACCCCCTCGGCGATCACCTCCAGCCCCAGCTGGTGGCCCAGTCGCATGACGATGTCGACCATCGGGGCGAACGCCGGGCCGTCCTGGCCGACCGGGCGGACCGGCTCGTGCTCGGCGACCAGACTGTGGTCGATCTTGAGGATGTCGATCGGCAATCGGCGCAGCTGCCCCAGCGACGAGTAGCCGGCCCCGAAGTCGTCGAGCGCGATCCGGACACCCGTCAACCGCAGCGCGGTGAGCCGCCGGATCAGCTCGTCCAGGTCGGTGGCGACCGCGTGCTCGGTGACCTCCAGGACCAGCCGCTGCGGCGGCACGTGGTGGGCGCGCAGCGCCTCGGCGACCTGGACCACGTACGCCGGGGCGTGCAGCTCGCGCGGGGAGACGTTCACCGACACCCAGACGTCGTGCCCGTCCGCCAGCCACCGGGATAGCTGGTAGCAGGCCTGGTGCAGCACCCAGGCGCCGAGCGGGGCGATCATGCCGCACTCCTCGGCGAGCGGGATGAACTCGTCCGGACGGACGTTGCCCAGCTCCGGATGGTGCCAACGGAGCAGCGCCTCGGCACCGACCGGCCGCACCGACGGCAGCGACGCCACCGGTTGGAACGCCAACCGCAGCTCGTCGCGCTCGATGGCCCCGCGCAGCTCGTGCTCCACGGTCGTACGGCGGCGCAGCAGCTTGTCGTACGCGGCGTCGTACCGCTCGATCCGGTTCTTGCCCCGCTGCTTGGCGTAGCGCAGCGCCAGGTCGGCGTGGCGCAGCAGCAGCTCCACGTCCGGCTCGTCGGCCCAGTCGGCCACCCCGATGCTCACCGACAGGAAGACCGGCCCCTCCGGCTGGTCGTACGGCCGGTTGAGCACCCCCAGCAGCCGTTCGGCGACCCGGTCCGCCTCGACCGACCGGCCCTGCATGAGGACGGCGAACTCGTCGCCACCCAGCCGGGCGGCCACGTCGCCGGGGCGCAGGTTGCCGCGCAGCCGCCGGCCCACCTCGGCCAGCACGGCGTCGCCCACGTCGTGCCCCCGCATGTCGTTGACGTTCTTGAAGCCGTCCAGGTCGAGGCCGAGGAGCACACACGGGTTGCGGTCCGCGGCGTTGCGGTGCAGCGCTCGGAGCAGCCCGCGACGGTTGGCCAACGACGTCAGCGGATCGGTGTGCGCCAGCTCACGGAAGTGCGCCTCCCGCTCGGCCAGGCGGCTCGCGTACCCCCGGACGTCGCGGAGGGTGAGGTACTGCCGTGCCACCAGGGCGAAACCCTCCACGCTGCCGGCCACGATGCCCGCAGCGGTGAACCGACCGTCCTGGGCGAGGTGGTACATCGCCGAGGCGGCCATCGCGAGCATCGGGGCGATCGCGTACTCGCCGTCGCTACCGACCAGGTCCAGGTCGACCTGCCCCGGCCGGTCGGCCCGGTACACGGCGAGCGCGACGGTCAGCAGGCCGGCGGCGAGCACCGCCGCACCGGTCAGCGCCATGGTCGGCCCGGCCTGGCAGAGCCCGGCGCTGAGCCCCAGACCGCCGCAGGTCACCGCGCTGATGCCGGCGCCCAGCGCGGCGAGCCGTCGACGTGGCGTGGCGGCCCGGAAGACGACGATCACGACGAGCCCGGTGCCGAGCGCGGCGCTCACCGTGGCCACCAGAATCGCCGGGCAGGCCATCGGGGTGGCGGCACCGAGCAACCGGGTGGGCTCGGAGAAGAGCACCCAACCGACGAACCACAGCGCCGCCCCCATGACCAACCCGTCCAGGGCGAGCCGGGCCGTTCCCGCCGCGGTGGCGGCCACCCCGGGCAGCCGGAGCAGACCAGCGGCGAAGGCCAGCCCGCTCACCGCCGTGCCGATCGCCACCGCTGTCGCCCAACCGGTGCGCTGCCCCTGCTCGTGGGCCCAGTGGTCGTTCGCGCTGAGCGCGGCGACCACCCCGGTCAGGAGGCTGAGCAGCGCGCCGCCGGCGGCCGCCGCGAGCAGCACGTGTGCCGGTCGACGCGGACCCGTCCGCCGCCGGGCGACGACGGTCAGCAGCGCGGCGGCCACCGCGGCAACGAGCCCGCTGAGCGCCGCGACAGCGACCATGCCCGGTGGAAAATGCACGCCTCCAAGAGTGCCGGATGGGCGCACGTCATGGGGGGCTGGGTGTGCATCTGTTGGGACACGGCAGATACCCGGGTGGGCCCGCGCGGCAACGGTGTCATGCTGGTATGCATGCCTGAGCTGCGGTCGAGGACTTCCACACACGGTCGGACGATGGCCGGCGCCCGGGCCCTCTGGCGGGCCACCGGGATGACCGACGACGATTTCGGCAAGCCGATCGTCGCCATCGCCAACAGTTTCACCCAGTTCGTGCCTGGTCACGTACACCTCAAGGACATGGGTGGCCTGGTCGCTGACGCGGTCGCCGAGGCCGGTGGGGTGGGCCGGGAGTTCAACACCATCGCGGTCGACGACGGCATCGCGATGGGCCACGGCGGCATGCTCTACTCGCTGCCCAGCCGTGAGCTGATCGCCGACGCGGTCGAGTACATGGTCAACGCGCACTGCGCGGACGCCCTGGTCTGCATCTCCAACTGCGACAAGATCACGCCGGGGATGCTGCTTGCCGCGTTGCGGCTCAACATCCCGACCGTCTTCGTCTCCGGCGGCCCGATGGAGGCCGGCAAGACGATGGCGATCGAGGGCGTCGTGCACAGCAAGATCGACCTGATCGACGCGATGATCGCCTCCTCGAACGAGGCGGTCACCGACGAGCAGCTCGGTGAGATCGAGCGCTCCGCCTGCCCGACCTGCGGCTCCTGCTCCGGCATGTTCACCGCCAACTCGATGAACTGCCTCACCGAGGCGATCGGGCTCGCGCTGCCCGGCAACGGTTCGACGCTTGCCACCCACGCCGCGCGCCGGTCGCTGTTCGTGGAGGCCGGCCGCACCATCGTGGAGATCTCCAAGCGGTGGTACGACGGCGACGACGACTCGGTCCTGCCGCGCATCGTCGCCTCGAAGGCCGCCTTCGAGAACGCGGTCGCCCTGGACGTGGCGATGGGCGGCTCCACCAACACGGTGCTGCACCTGCTCGCCGCCGCCCGCGAAGCGGAGATGGACTTTGGTGTCGCCGACATCGACGCGATCTCCCGGCGGGTGCCGTGCCTGGCCAAGGTCGCGCCGAACTCTCCGAATTACCACATGGAGGACGTGCACCGGGCCGGTGGCATCCCGGCGATCCTCGGCGAACTGGACCGGGCCGGGCAGCTCAACCGGGACGTGCACGCCGTGCACTCCCCCTCGCTGGCGCAGTGGCTGACCGACTGGGACGTGCGCGGCGGCTCCCCCACCCCGACGGCGGTCGAGCTGTTCCACGCCGCGCCGGGCGGAGTGCGTACCGTCGAACCGTTCTCCACCACCAACAGGTGGTCGTCGCTGGACACCGACGCGGCCGGCGGCTGCATCCGGGACCGCGAGCACGCCTACTCCGCCGACGGCGGGCTGGCCATCCTGCACGGCAACCTGGCGCCCGAGGGCAGTGTGGTGAAGACCGCTGGCGTGCCGGACGACTGCCTGACCTTCCGTGGCCCGGCAAAGGTCTACGAATCGCAGGACGACGCGGTGACCGCGATCCTCGCCAAGCAGGTGGTCGCCGGGGACGTCGTGGTGATCCGGTACGAGGGACCCAAGGGCGGTCCCGGCATGCAGGAGATGCTCTACCCCACTTCGTTCCTCAAGGGCCGAGGGCTGGGCCGCTCCTGTGCGCTGCTCACCGACGGCCGTTTCTCCGGTGGCACCTCCGGGCTCTCCATCGGGCACGTCTCCCCCGAGGCGGCCTCCGGCGGGCTGATCGCCCTGGTCCGCGACGGCGACGAGGTCGTCATCGACATCCCGAGCCGGTCGATCGAGCTGAACGTGCCCGCCGAGGAGCTGGAGGCCCGACGGGTGGCCGAGGAGAAGCGCGACAAGCCGTACACCCCGACCGACCGGCAGCGCCCGGTGTCGGCGGCGCTGCGCGCGTACGCCTCGATGGCCACCTCGGCCAGCGACGGCGCCTACCGCCGCGTCCCGGAGTAACCACCCGGCCCCGCCCGCACCGCCGACCTCGCGATGTCGGGGTATCCCGTCGACCCGGATACCCCGACATCAACGATCGCGCGTCGATCAGGGGTGGACAGGCGAAAACGCGGTGCCCCCGAATCGACCACGTGGGCTAGCGTGTCGTCGGTCTACTGGGGATCGTCCCAGATTCCTACGGGGGAAGGCGTGTACGTGTCTCTTTGGAAGAAGCCCGCTCTGGTGGCGGTCTCGGCGCTCACCGCGTTCGCTGTCTCCGCCTGCGGCGTGCCGTCCGGCGCGTCCGAAGCGTCGAAGCAGCCGAGCGTCCTGGAGCTGCTGGCCAGTGATCTCAAGGGTTCGCTGCTGAAGACGGCCGAGGCCACCGACAAGACCGACTCAGTGACCGTGACGATGACGGGCACGATCGGCGGCCAGAAGATCTCGATGCAGGGTGTCCTGGACCTGGGCGACCCGCTCAAGGCCGAGATGAAGATGACCAACGCGATGGGCGCCGCGACCAGCGTCCGGATGATCGGCGCCGTGATCTACGCCGAGATTCCAGCGGAGGGCCGCAAGGGTACGGGCGGAAAGCGCTGGATGAAGATGGACATGACCGGCCTGAGCGAGATGGCGGGCACGGACTTCAGCAAGCAGTTCGATGACATGGACCCGATCAAGCAGGTCAAGACGCTGCTCGCCATTGAGGGCACGACGGTGGTGGGGCAGGAGACGGTGAACGGGGTGCCAACCGTCCACTACACGGTCACCACCCCGGTGGCGACCTACCTCGCGCAGATCGACGCCATGCACCGTGACGCCACCGAGCAGACGCTGGCCACCCAGGGCGTCAAGGAGCTGAAGATCGACCTGTGGGTCGACGAGCAGTACCGGCCGCGTCGGGCGGGCATGGTGATGGGCAAGATGGGCGACATGGTGATTGACTACACCGACTACGGCAAGGCGGTGACCATCGAGACGCCGCCGCCGGCGGAGACCACCGACCTCGCCGAGATGCTCAAGGGCCTGACCGCCGACAGCTGATCAGTTGCGGAGTGCTGCCCGGCCGGCGAGGAGACTCCCCTGGTCGGGCAGCGCCGTCTCAGGACCCGGGCGGCCCTCACACCGGAGCGGCCCCGGTGCCCATTCAAGGTCAGGGCGCAAGAACGACGAACCGGATGGGTTCGTCCAGTACGGCTGCCGCTCCGGGGAGGTCCGCGAGACGTGCGGCGAGAGTGGCCCGCGCCAACCGCTCCGGCAGGGCGGTGCTGAACTTCAACCCGGCGACGGCCCGCGCGTTCACCTCCGGCAGGCAGATCCGGTGGCCGGCGTCGGCGACCAGGGACCGCCAATCCTGTGGTGTCAGGTTTTCGCGGAGCCGGATGGCGTAGTCATCGAACCGCTGCGCCGGGTCGACGACCTCGCTGAGCGTTGCCGTCAACGTCGCATTCGCCCGTAGCCCGGCCCAGGTCCACCAGAGCAGGTCCCCCTTGCTGGCACGAACGGCCATACTGCCGCCCGGATGTACCAGCGCCGAGCGCTCGTCGCGCTCAACTGACAGCCGAGTCTTCGCCCGTGCGGTCAGTTGAACCGGCGGATCCGCGCCGAGGAGGACGTCTCGCATCGCGCGAGTCAGTGCGTATCCCGACCCCACCCAGCCCGACGCGGTCCAGCGGGCCCGCCCGCCCCCCTTCGGTCCAGACGACCCATTGACGGTCACACCCGCCGTAGACCTGCACGTCCTTGGCCGATGGTGGGGCGGCGCAATCGTTCGGCAGAGTCTGGAGTTCGAAGTCAAGCCTCAGCGCCCGTCGGAGTCACCGCCGGCAGCGCCCGTCGTGGTGTGCGTCGGGTGATCACGTTGAACGGGAGGCTGCGAGCTGTTCTGAGCGACTCGTACCACCCCGGGCGCAGTCTGCACACGAGTGGTACGCGGGGGAGGAATCATGCCGGCAAGGAACTCCTGCGTCTCAGGGTCCACTGAAAGGATCAGCGTCCCGCGCATGCCTCGCGTCAACAAGACCTTGTAGGCGTTACGGATAAGCCGATCCGCCCCCTCTGACACTCGCCCCTTCCTGATGATGGCGCCGTCATGGGACTTCGTCGGCTCGCTGCGGAACTGTCCGTCACGGATCACCAGGTCCGGGCCCAGGATCACACCGGACCAGTCGTACTCGAAACCCTGCGCTGTGTAAATGCAGCCGATCTGGTCGAAGCCCCGTGGATCGGTAGCCCAGTAGGAGCCAGAGGGAATACCTCGCGGTGGACGCGCGGCGGCAGCGTTCCACGGCCTCTGCCAGCCGTCGATGGACACATCCGGGGCAAGGCGGCCACGGCGGGACTCCTGGGTCCACGGCCAACAGAACCCAGCCGAGATTCGAGCCGGCTGACCAGCTTCGTTGCGTGGCCGCAGCAGAGCCTCCATCTCCTGTGGTGAGGAGGCAAGTGCCACGCGGTAGTCGTCGTCGGCCGGCCATCGGTAAGGGGAACCCTCGGCCAGCCCCAACAGGTGCATCACCCAACGCTCGTACCGCGGGCTGCCGCCGCAGCGAAACTGGGCGCCGAGATGGATGTAGTCAACCTCGAAGCCCAAGCCCTCTGCCGCGGCGCGGATCATCGGTGCGCTGCCCACCTCGTTCGGACGCACCACCTGGTCGTCGTCGAGAAGAAACACCGGGACCTTGGCGACCCCGATCAGCTCGTGAACCTGTGGAACCTTCCCGACGATCCCGCCGCGGCGCGACCTGTCACGGATGCGGTGAGCCTCATCGCAGACCAACACATCAATGCTGTTCGGCGGAGAACTCATAAAGTCCAAGAAGTAGTTGAACACCGGCGCGGTCCGCTGCTCCGGATCCCGGGGCTGGTTCCTGGCAAATTCCTGCAGGGTCTTCGTGAATGCCTTGGATCCCGTGGCGTGAGCGATCGTGCGCTCCTCCCGAGCGAGGTCTGCCAGCAACGAGAGCGCAATGGCACTCTTGCCGCTGCCCGGCCCACCCGACACCACCACGACCCGCTTGCGTCGCCCCTGGTCCGCCCAGCGGACCCCGCGCATGACCAGCTCGTACGCCGTGCGCTGCTCGTCCAACAGCACGAGATGGCGGCGACTCGCCACCTCATGCGCCACCACGGCCAGGAGCTGCTTGCTGGGCCGGACGGCAGCGTTCAGCAGCCGCTCCGCCGCAGCCCTGTCCCGCCACGGAGCAAAACGCTCCCGCAGGTAGGTGCGTAAATGATCAAGCCGGTCCTTGGTGAAGACAAGGCTTCGTCCGGCCTGCGCGGAAAGACTCTCGGTGGGCAGACCCGGGATCCGGTGACCGTCCGCGTTGTGCAGGAACACTAGCCCGTGCACCGAATCCGGCCAATCCCACAACACGGGCAGAAAGTCAGCAAGATAGGAGCAATATGTCTGCACCTGCAACGCGGGATGTGGCTGCGGCTCCCGCATCCCTGGTACCCGTACCAGATTTTCCGCCTCGTCGTAAACGGTCGCCCAACTCCACTGCTTGAGCTCCACTACGGCATAGACCGGCCGGTTCGACGATCGCTCAGCGCCGGCGAGGATCACATCGATCCGCCGGCTACTGCGAGGGAGTTGGCACTCCACGAGCGCGTCGAGATCGCCGAGCCCCCCTGCGCTTAGTTCAGCAGCCAACGCAGGGAGACTCTCCTTCCAGGAGGTCCGCTCACTAGCGTTCACCTGAAAGCCCGCGGCCGACAGATGGGCGGCTACCCGACCTGCCAACTTGCCCGCCTCAGCGAGCTCGAGAATCTGATTGGGTGTGGTTTGGAACGCCAGCACTGACAGGCCCCCGAGGCACGAAGATCTCGTGCGGTGGGGGCGTGTCCTTCGCCGGAAGCCCGTCGGTCCGCTGAACTGACGGTCACAGTATCGACACTGTGTGCCTGCCGCTACCCGGCTTCGACCTCGAACCTGATCTCCGGTGCCCGCCGGACCCGCACCAGATCGCGCAGGTACTCCCGCGTCTCCGGGTCGGTCGCGTACAGCACCGTGCCGCGCATGCCCCGCGTCAGCAACACCTTGTAGGTGTTGCGGATCAAGCGGTCCACTTCCGCGTCGCCGACGGACTTGCGGCTGCGGATCGACGAGTCTTTCGACTCCTCGCGGCGGGTCACCAGCCGGCCGTCCCTCGCCACCAGGTCGGGGCCGATGATGACCCCCGACCAGTCGTACTCGAAGCCCTGGGCGGTGTATACGCAACCAACCTGACCGAAGCCGTTCGGGTCGGTGGCCCAGAACGCACTCCCCGGCGCCTCGCCGACACTGCGTTCGCTCCGGACGTTCCACGGTCGCGCCCAGTCACCGATTGTCACGTCCGGCACCAACGTGCCGTCGGGTCTCGGATCGCTCCAAGGCCAGCAGTAGCCGGCCGACATCCTGGCCGTGCCGCTGAGCCCCTGCCGCTCGGCTAGGTACGCCTCCATCTCCTCCGGAGACTCGGCGACCTGCACGTCGAACCGGCCGTCACCGGTCCAAACGGACGGCTCACCTCCGTCGAGACCGAGCAGGTCAAGAACCCATTCCTCGTACGCCTCGCTGCCGCCGCAGCGGAACTGGTCGTGCAGAGAGACCACCTCGACCTCCACGCCGAGCTTCTCCGCGAAGGCGGAGATGACCTCGACGCTGCCCAGTTCGCCCGGCTTCACCACCTGATGCTCGTCGAGCAGGAAGACCGGCACCCGGGCGAGCGAGATGAGTTCGTCCAACTGCGGGCGGGCCACCTCCCGGCGCGCCTTGGGTGTATAGCGGTTGACCGACGTCTCCCGTACCCGGTGCGCCTCGTCGCAGATCAGCACCTCGATGTCGTTCGGCTCGGCGTCCATGAAGCTGTTGAAGTACTTGAAGAGGCTCTGCAGCCGGGTCGATCCCCGGCCGGCATAGCGACGCAGTGTCTGGGTGAAGGAGCGCGAGCCGGTGGCGTGCAGCACCGACCGGTTCCGCCGGGCCAACTCCCCGAGGACCGCGAGGGCGATGACGCTCTTACCGCTGCCCGGTCCACCCGCCACCACCAACGCGCGTTTGTGGTTCGCCGTCCGAGCCCGCTCGACCGCGTGCACGACCAACTCGTACGCCACATGTTGCTCGTCAAGCAGGGTGAAGTGCGAGCGCTCTTTCAGCTCGGCGGCGGCGTACGCCATCAGATGCCGGCTGGGGCGCACGGTGCTGGTCAGGAACCGGTCCGCCGGGCCTGCTCCCGAAGCGGGTGCGAATCGGCCGCGCAGGTGAGCTAGCCACTGCCCCCGACGCTGCCCGGTGAAGATCCGGCTCTGCTCGGTGGTCGGCCGGTCGAGCAGGTCGGTAACGTCACGGTCCACCGCGTTGTGCAGGTAAGCGGCACCCTGCAACAGCTTCTGGTCGCGGCCGAACACGCCCAGAAAGTCGCTGAGATAGCGGCAGTAGTCCTGCACCTGCACACCGGGATGCAGGCGCGGCCCACGGACCTGCTCGACGGCGACAAGGGTGTCGGATTCCTCGAAGGCCGTGGCGTAGGTCCACTGCTTGAGTTCAACGACTAGGTAGGAGTCATCCCCGGTACGTGGATCAACACCGGCCAGTACCGCATCGACGCGTCGACTGGTCAACGGAAGCTGGTACTCGACCAACACCTCGACCTCGGTCAGGCCCGCGTCGGCGAGATCCTGCGCGAGCACCGGCAGGCTACGCGCCCAGGACCGCTTCTCAGCGGGGCTCACCCCATGACCGCTGTGGCGAGCCCTTTCGGTCAGCACCTCCACCAGGGTGCCATCGGTAGCGAGACGCAACAGACCAGCAGCGGACGTACGGTACGCCGACATCGACAGGTGCCCCCGGGCAGCACGAAGAGATCGTGCGGATGGGGGGCATATCCGTGCACCGGAAGCCCGTCGGACCGCCTTACTGCCACGACTGTAACCAGAAGATCAACCAACGGCTACGACCGTGGCGCCTTCGCTGCGGAGCCCTTGGCGCTTTCCACCGGGTAGCGCCGGGCTGAGTCCGCCAGTTTGTCGACCGCCGCTTCCACCAGGTCGATATCGAGGATGTCGGCGAGCCGGACCAGATAGATCATGACGTCGCCGATCTCGGCGCGCACCCGTGCACCCGCCTGCGGGTCCGCCATCACCTGGGCAGCCTGCTCCGGCGTAAGCCACTGAAGCTCTGCCAGCAGTTCGCCGACCTCGCCGGACAGCGCCATTGCCAGATTCTTCGGCGTGTGGAACTGCTGCCACTCGCGCTCCTCGGCGAAACGCCGAAGTTGCTCGGTGAGCCGGGCGACACTTGCCGCGGATCCCGCCTCTGAACGGCTGCCCATACCTCAGATCCTCACGTGGCCCGGTTCGACCTTCTCATCATTACCGCCTGGATCGAGTGAGGCCAACTGACCGAGTAGGGCACCGGCACGCCTGCGCCCGCCCCCGTGGTCGCATGATCGACATGGGATCAGTGATATCGGGAATCAAGTCGACCCGGATACCTTGCGGTCAAGGATCCCGTGGGGATCAACACTGCGGTCAGGGCGGGGATCACCGGTCAGGACGGCGCCCACGGTCCGCTGACGAACTGGCCGTTCGGGGCGAACGGGCTGACATTGGGCACGCACCCGCCCAGGCCCATCGTCTGGGTCATCATGACCGGGGCCGGCTTGCCGCGACCGCCACACTTCATGTGGTTGAAGCCGAGGAAGTGGCCGAACTCGTGATTGATCACGCCGGCGTGGTACTCGTCGATGCTGACCGGGTATCCCGGTGAGCCCTGGAGCCAGCGCCGCAGGTTGATCATGATGGTTTTGCCGTACTTGCAGGAGTAGACCCCCTCGGTGTCGACGCCGCTCGCACCGCAGAGTCGGTCGACTGTCTTCGGTGTCGCAAGCCGCACGTCGACGTCGACAGTCGAGGTACTGACCCGCTGGAAGGACCACGACGCCCGGGTCAGGTTCACCGCCGCGTTGGTGACCGGGTGCTGTGCCGAGGTGGCCCACCCGTTCGGCGCCGCCAACACCTGCTCGATGCTCGCGGCGAAGCGGTCCGGCTTCCAGGCGGGGATGTCACCCCACTTGATGCCCTTCTCCACCGAGACGCTGTAGCGCACCCGCTTCTTGCCCTTGCCGATCACGCGACCGGTGCCGCTGGCGGTGGCGAAGGTGCCGGCGGCCCTGGTGGGGATCTGCTTGTCGGTCGGGATCTCCGGAGTGGGGCTGGAGGTCGGCGTATCGACGGGGCTCGGGGCTGAGCTCTGCGTACTCGGGCTGGAGCGGGGGCCGTCGGCCTGCCCGGAAGCCGGAGCGGACGCGCCACACCCGGCGGTCGCCAACACCACTGCCAACGAGATCGGCACGAGCAGCCGTCCGTTGATCCGCACGTCACAACCTCCAGCAGCGATCACGGGTCAGCGAGGAACCCCGGAAGGCTACGTGACTGTGGGTAAGGAAATTGTGAAGATGGCCTGCGGTGATCTGAGCGAGGTCAGGCTGCCGCCACGACGTGGTCGATCACCAGGTGGGCGGCACCCGTGATGCCGACGTCCTGGCCGGCGGCGACCCGTTCGATGAGCAGGGTCTGGGTGGCCAGCGGGAGACACCGCTCGTAGAGGGTGGCCCGCATGCTGGCCAGCAGCGGCTCACAGTCGGCGAGCCGACCGCCGATGGCCACCACCTGCGGGTTGAAGAAGTTGACCACCACGGCCAGGATCTCGCCGACGGCGCGGCCGGCCTGGCGCGCGAGGGCGGTGGCCTGCCGGTCGCCGTCGTCGATCAGGCGGATCACACCGGTCAGGTCGGAGACCGCTACGCCCTGACCCCGCAGCGCGGTGACCAGTGCGGCGCCGCTGGCCACCGCCTCCAGGCAACCGGCGTTTCCACAGGTGCACGGCGGGGCGGGATCTGCCACCACCCGGCAGTGGCTGATGTCCCCCGCCGAGCCCTGCGCGCCCCTGTGCAACCGTCCACTGGAGATCACACCGGAGCCGATCCCGGTGCCCGCCTTGATGTAGACGGCGTGGTCCAACTCGGGGTGCGCGGTGCGGTGCGCGCCGAGCGCCATCAGGTTGGCGTCGTTGTCCACGATGACCGGCACGTCGACCCGGCCGGCGCAGAACGCGGCGACGTCGAAGCCGTTCCAGCCGGGCATCCGCGACGGACTGACGATCCGCCCGGTGGCGTGCTGCACCGGACCGGGGATCCCGATGCCGATGCCGCGGAGCGCACCTGCCGCCGAGCCGTCGGCCGGGGCCACCGGGTCGTCGCCCACCAGTGTGGCGACCTCGGCCAGCAGCGTGCCGAGCACGGCCTCCGGGCCGTCCTCGATGCGGACCGGCAGGGTACGGGCCTGGACCACCCGCCCGGAGAGATCCAGTGCGCCGACGCGGGCGTGATGCGCGCCGAGGTCAATGGCGCCGACCACCGCGCCGCCGGTCGGCACGGCGAGTTGGCGGGGCCGTCGCCCACCCCGGGATCGTCCGGCGCCGGTCTCCTCCAGCAGGCCCTGGCTGATCAACGCCTCGACCCGCTGGGACACCGTCGAGGGGGACAGCCCGGAGAGGCGGGACAGGTCGGCCCGACTGACGGCCGCACCGGTGGCCACCCAGCGCAGCAGCTCGCGGGGGCCGCCGCGGAGGGCATCGCGTGGCGCGTCGTCAATCGTCACGTCAGCTTCTTAGCACCCGCAGTTTGTTCAAGCAACCGGTTGACTTAGTTTGCTGGCTACCTTTAGATGGCGCTGTTGGTTCGATATGAAGCTGACTTAGTTTTGTAGTCGAAGGAAGTGAGGCCGCCAGGTGGCACCGGAGACGACGGGTGCGGACCGACCGATGGTGTCGGTACGCGGCCTGCACAAGTGGTTCGGTCCGCTGCACGTGCTCAAGGACATCGACCTCACGGTGGCCGCCGGCGAGGTGGTCGTCGTGGTCGGGCCGTCGGGCTCCGGCAAGTCGACCCTGTGCCGCTGCCTCAACCGGTTGGAGACGGCCGGGCAGGGCAGCATCGAGATCGACGGTGAGCCGCTGCCCGCCGAGGGCCGCGCGCTGGCCCGGCTACGCGCCGATGTCGGCATGGTCTTCCAGTCCTTCAACCTCTTCGGCCACAAGACGGTGCTGGACAACATCACCCTCGGCCCCACCCGGGTCCGCCGGATCCCCCGACCCGAGGCGCGGCAGCAGGCGATGGCCCTGCTGGAGCGCGTCGGTATCGCCGACAAGGCAGACCACCACCCGGCCCAGCTCTCCGGCGGGCAGCAGCAACGGGCCGCGATCGCCCGAGCCCTGGCGATGCAACCGAAGGTGCTGCTCTTCGACGAGCCGACCTCGGCCCTCGACCCGGAAATGGTCAACGAGGTGCTCGACGTGATGGTCTCCCTGGCCGCCGAGGGGATGACCATGATCGTGGTGACCCACGAGATGGGTTTCGCCCGTCGCGCCGCCGACCGGGTGGTCTTCATGGACGACGGCCGGATCGTCGAATCCGGCGCTCCCGACGACTTCTTCGCAGCTCCGCGCACCGAGCGGGCCCGCGACTTCCTATCCAAGATCCTCCAGCACTAGCCCCCAACGGGAGGGTGTCATGTCAATCCTCAAGATGAGCTTCACCGGGCGGCGGTCGCTCGCCCTCACCGCCACCGCGGTGGCGGTGGCCCTCGCCGCAACCGGCTGCGGCGGCGACAGCGGCGGCAGCGCTCCGACGCTGCCCGGCAACCCCGGCCTTGGCGGCGACGGCGTGGTCGCCCAGTCGGTGTACGACGCCGCCCCGGTCGCCACCGACGCGGACATCCCGGCTGGTTCCACAATGGACGCGATCCGCAAGCGCGGCTACCTGAACATCGGCGGATCCCTGGACGCGCCGCTGCTCGCCCAGCAGAACCCGGTCAGCGGCACCATCGAGGGCTTCGACGCCGACATGGCGAAGTTGCTGGCGAAGTACATCATCGGCAAGCCCGAGGTGAAGACGACGACAATCGGCACCCAGACCCGGGAGGCCATGCTCCAGGCCAAGTCGGTGGACGCGGTCTTCCAGACGTACACGATCACCCCGCAGCGGGCCACCCAGGTCGCCTTCGCCGGCCCGTACCTCACCTCCGGCCTCGCCGTCGGGGTCCGCAAGGACGAGACCTCCATCAAGAGCGTCAAGGACCTCGCCGGCAAGACCGTGATCGTCGGGGCGAACACCCCTGCCGTCACCGCACTGCCCTCCGCCGCGCCCGGCTCGAAGCAGATCGCCTTCGGCACCGACCCGCAGGCGTTGCAGGCGCTGCTGCAGAAGCGCGGCGACGCGTACGTGCAGGACTTCACGCTGCTCGCCTCGGGCGCCAAGGCCAACCCGGGGATGAAGGTGGTGGGCGAGCCGTTCACCACCGAGGCGTACGGCATCGGCCTCAACCGGGAGGACGCGCAGTTCAAGGAGTTCGTCAACAACTGGCTGAAGAAGATCCAGGCTGACGGCACCTGGGCGAAGGTCTGGGAGGGCACCCTCGGCTCGGTGGTGGAGGGTGGGGCGCCCACCCCGCCCGCCCTCGGTTCCGCCGACGGCTCCTGAGCAGCCTCTCGTACCGATGGAAGCCCTCACCGCCCACCTGAGCGAGCTTGGCCACGGCCTGGTCACGACTGTCGAACTGACAGTCGTGACCACCGTCGGCGCGATGCTGCTGGGCATCATCGTGGCCACCCTGCGGATCGCCCCCGTCCCGCTGCTGCGCGCCATCGGCACCGGGTACGTGGAGGTGTTCCAGAACCTGCCGCTGCTGGCCCTCCTGGTGCTCTTCGTGTTCGCGCTGCCGACCATCGGCATCACGTTTCCGCTGTTCACCTCGGCCGCGATCGTCATCGCGGTGTACGAGGGGGCGTACCTGGCCGAGGCGATTCGCGCCGGGATCAACACGGTCGGTGTGGGCCAGGCCGAGGCAGCCCGTGCCATCGGGCTCACCTTCGGCCAGTCCCTGCGGCACGTGATCCTGCCGCAGGGACTGCGGGCGGTGATCCAGCCGATCGGCAACATCTGCATCGCGCTGCTGATGAACACCTCGCTGGCCGCCGCCGTCGGCGTGGTCGAGCTGACCCAGGTGGCGAACAACGTGAACCTGGTCGAGGCTCAACCGATCGCTGTCTTCACCGGCGCGGGCCTCGCCTACATGCTGCTTGCGCTGATCATCGGTCAGGTCACCGGCCTGCTCGAACGAAGGCTGGCGATCGTCCGATGAACAAGACGCAACAGATCCTCTTCGACGAACCCGGCCCCCGCGCCCAACGACGGATCCGGATCGCCACAGTGCTGGGCGCGGTTCTCCTGGCCGGTGCCCTGGTCGCGGCCGTCTACCAGTTCCACAGCCACGGCGAGCTGGCCGCCGCCAGGTGGGAGCCGTTCACCACCTGGCCCATCTGGCGGTACCTGCTCAACGGCCTGTGGGCCACGCTGCGCGCCGCCGCCGCGACCGCCGTGCTCAGCGCCGCGCTCGGGCTGCTGCTGGCGCTCGGCCGGCTGTCGACGCACCGACCGCTGCGATGGCTGGCCGGCGCGTACGTGGAGATCTTCCGGACCGTCCCCACCCTGCTGCTGATCTACGTGACGCTGTTCGCCCTGCCGCAGTACGGGCTGAACTTCCCGCTGTTCTGGAAGCTCGTGGTGCCGCTGGTGGTCTCCAACTCGGCGGCGTTCGCGGAGATCTTCCGGTCCGGCATCCTGGCGCTGGACCGTGGGCAGACCGAGGCCGGCCTCGCGGTCGGGCTGCGCCGCGGACAGGTGATGGCGCTCGTGGTCCTGCCGCAGGCACTGCTCCAACTCGCCCCGTCCCTGGTCAGCCAACTGGTTGGGCTGCTCAAGGACACCTCGCTCGGCTTCGTGGTCAGCTACACCGAGCTGCTCTACAGCGGGCAGGTGCTCTCCTCGTACACCCACCTGCTGATCCAGACGTTCCTCGTGGTGGCCCTGATCTACCTGGCGGTCAACGCCTCGCTGTCGAAGTTCGCCCGCGTACTCCAGGCCCGCAACGGCCGCTTCGGCGGCCGACGCGGACGGCGGACCGCTGAGCTGCCCCCGCCGCTTCTCGAAGGGAACACGCCCCGGTGACCATCTTCCGCTACGCCGAACTGGCCCAGGTCGTGCGCAACGGCTTCGTCGAGAGCAGGCACTACGGCAGCGTCGTGGTGCTCGCCCCGGACGGGACTGTCGCCCTCTCCGCCGGCGTACCCGACGAGCCGGTGCTCCCCCGCTCCACCCTCAAGCCGGTGCAGGCACTGGCCTGCCGCATCGCGGCGGGCGACGAGCTGACCGGCCCGGCGCTGGCCCTCGCCGCCGGCAGCCACACCGGCGACGACAGGCACGTCGAGGTGGTTCGGGCGATGCTGGCCGGGGCCGGCCTGGGCGACGACGCCCTCGGCTGTCCGGTGGACTGGCCGGAGGACGAACCGACCCGGGACCGGCTGATCCGGGCCGGCGGACAGCGCGACCGGATCCGGATGAACTGCTCCGGCAAGCACGCCGCGATGCTTGTCGCCTGCGTCGCCAGGTCCTGGAGCACCCACGACTACCTCGACCCGGACCACCCGCTCCAGCGGGAGACCGCCGCCGCCGTCGCCCGGCTGGCCGGTACGCCGGTCGCGCACCACGCGGTCGACGGCTGCGGCGCACCGCTGTTCGGCCTGCCACTGACCGGCCTGGCCCGTACGTTCCAGGCGTTGGTCACCGCGCCCGCCGGGAGCGACGAGGCGCTCGTCGCGCAGGCCATGCGCCAACACCCGGAGTACGTCGGCGGCTGGCACGGGCACCCGAACACCGACCTGATGCGGGCACTGCCCGGCGTCCTCGCCAAGGGCGGTGCCGAGGGCGTGCTCGCCGTGGCCGCACCGGACGGTCACGCGGTGGCGGTGAAGGCGATCGACGGTTCGCCGCGAGCCACCACCGCCATCGCCCTCGCCGCCCTCGACGCCGTGGGCGTGCCGGTGGGTGGGGCCGAAGCGCTGCGCCAGGTGCCGGTGCTCGGCGGCGGCGTCCCTGTCGGCGCCGTCACGGCCGTCATCGACTGGACCACAGCATCGTCTCGGACCGAAGCGGCATCGCCTCGCACGGAAAAGGAAGAATCATGAACACATTCGAGATCTGCATCGACAGCGTCGAGGGGGCCGTCGCCGCCGAGGAGGCCGGCGCCGACCGGGTGGAGCTGTGCTCCGCGCTCTTCGACGGTGGGCTGACCCCCAGCCTGGGCACCATCGAGACGACTCTGCGCGCCGTCAGCCGGATCCGGGTACACGTGATCGTCCGTCCCCGGGCCGGCGACTTCATCTACTCGCCGTTCGAGATCGAGGCCATGGAGCGGGACGTCCGGGCCGCGGTGGCGGCCGGGGCGCACGGCATCGTGATCGGCGCGCTGACCGCCGACGGTGACGTCGACGTGCCGACCACCCGCCGGCTGATCGCCGCTGCCGGCGACGCCAGCATCACCTTCCACCGGGCGTTCGACATGACCCGGGACCCGCACGCGGCGCTGGAGCAGCTGATCGAGCTGGGCGTACAGCGGGTGCTCACCTCGGGTCAGGAGGTCAGCGTGCTGGAGGGTGCCCCGCTCATCGCCGACCTGGTGCGCCGCGCCGCCGGCCGGATCGTCGTCATGCCGGGCGGTGGCATCACCCCGCGCAACATCGCCCGGATCGTCGAGGCGACCGGCGCCGACGAGTACCACTTCGCGGCCCTGGTCAGCTCGGACAGCCCAGCCGTGCACCGCAACCCGGCGCCGCTGATGGGTGGCAGCCTGAACCGGCCCGAGTACGAGCGCTCCGGCACCTCCGGTGCCCTGGTCGGCCAGGTGCTCGCCGCCGCCCGCGCCTGACCCCGTGGTCAGCCTCGCCGAGCGGTGGGTCTGGAGAAAGACCTCCTCAGACCCGCCGCTCGGCGGTCCGTCTCAGTACGCGACCAGGGCGATGATCAGCGAGGACACCGCGCCGAGCAGCAGCGTGACACCTGTGCTGAGCCCGACCACCGCACTCACCGTCAACGCGCGGGCCCGGGCCACCGGGACCGCCACGAGCGCCGCCACGGTGACCAGCGCGGCGACCAGGTGGATCAGCGGGTAGCCGAGCAGCTCCGCCACCGGGAAGAGGTGGACGCCCACGACCAGGGCGACCCACGGGGCGATCAGCTCGCGACGCCGCAGCAGGGCGAGCAACCCGGCGCCGATGGCGGCGACACCGAACTCGATGCCGACGACGATGCCGAAGGTTCGGCTGGTGTCGGCGTCGAACGCGGTCCCGTCCGACCAGTGGCTCCAGGCGAGGAGACCTCCGGCGGTAGCGGTGAGCAGGGCGAGGACCGAACCCGCGATGAGCACCGGCCGCCACGGCTTCGGGGGCGCCTCCTGAGCCCAGCCGAACCAGCTGGAGGCGAAGAACCCGAAGACGAACGCTGTCGCCGCCGCGTCCCGGACGTGTTCGGTGATCACTGTGCTCCTCAGGGTGCCGTCCGCCCTGCGATGTCGTTCACGCAGCGCAGCACGGGTCGACTGGTCAGAGCCGCCCCGTCCAGCGACCCCTCGGCCCGCACGTCGAAGGTCGCCGACTCACCGGGCAGCAGGGTGACGAGGGCCGTGTCCACAGTGGCAGAGGCGTCCAACCGGTCCGGGAAGAGGGTCAGGTCGCGCAGCACCGTGCGGGCCGTGACCCGGACCCGCTGCCCGCCGTCGACCGGCTCGACGGTGGCGTCCCAGGCCGCCACCGGCCAGTCCACGTCCCGGTCCTCGGCGAAGAACCACAGGGCGCGGGCCGCTGTGCCACCGGCCTCCGCGACAAGCAACTCGCGACGGCCCTCGTCCGGCCGCGCCAGGTCCGCCGGCAGCGCCAGCACCACCGAGGAGTACGCCGGGACGTCGAGGTCGACCGAGGTCTTCGCCCTCGGCTCCCCGGTGAGCGTGAACCGGGTGACCGCCGCTGGTGCGGTCCAGGCCTCGGCGGTCTCGTTGACAGCGACCAGGGCCAGGCCGCCGTCGCGGGGTTGCACGGTGAGGAGCCGGTCGGCGTACGCGTGGCGCAGCGCGTACCACAGGGGTTTGCGGCGACCGTCGCCGTCGACCGCCGACCAGGAGGTCACCGGCCAGCAGTCGTTGAGCTGCCAGACGATGGTGCCGGCGCAGACGCCCCGGTGGGAGCGGAAGTGCTCCACCCCGAGCTGGATCGCCCGGGCCTGGTTGAGTTGCGTGAGGTAGTGCCAGTCGTCGAAGTCAGCCGGGGCGGGCAGGTGCGCGTCGAGGCCCCGCTGGAGCTTGGCGTCACCGCCGGCCGCCTTCTGGTGGTGCGCCATGCCCGGTGAGTCGTGCGCCAGGGGTTCGTCGCTCAACGCCCGCCGCAGTGTGGCGTACGCCGGTGGGGCTTGGTACCCGAACTCGGCGACGAAGCGCGGGACGTACTCCCGGTATTTGGTGTAGTCGTCGGTGTTCCACACGTCCCAGATGTGGGTGGTGCCGTGCGCCGGGTCGTTGGGGTGGATGGCCTCGGTGCCCGACCAGGGGCTGCCCGGCCAGTACGGGCGGGTCGGGTCCAGCTCGCCGACGATCCGGGGCAGCACGTCGAGGTAGTAGCCGCGCCCCCAGGTGCGCCCGGCGAGGGCCTGCTGCCAGTCCCAGTCGTGCCAGCCCCAGATGTTCTCGTTGTTGCCGGTCCAGAGCACCAGCGACGGGTACGGCGCGAGCCGGGTCACCTGCTCGGCGGCCTCGGCGGCCACCTCGGAGCCGAACGGCTCCTCCTCCGGGTACGCCGCGCAGGCGAAGAGGAAGTCCTGTTGGACGAGGAGCCCGCGCTCGTCGGCGAGGTCGTAGAAGTCCGCCGACTCGTACCGGCCGCCGCCCCACACCCGCAGCAGGTTGACGTTGGCACCCACCGCCTGGTCGAACCGCTCGGCCAGCCGGTCGCGCGTGATCCGGGTGGGGAACGCGTCGTCCGGGATCCAGTTGACCCCGCGGACGAAGACCGGGACGTCGTTGACCGACAACGAGAACTGGGTGCCGTGCTCGTCGGGCGCGGTGTCCAGCCGTACCGAGCGGAAGCCGATCCGGTGCGACCAGTTGTCCACTGTGTCGCCGTCCGGTGCGTGCAGCGTCACCTCGATCGGGTGACGGGCCTGGTCGCCGTACCCCCGGGGCCACCACAGCGCGGGCTCGCGGACGGTGAGGGTCAGCACGGCCGTGCGCTGCCCGGCCGGGACGACCACCTCGGCGCGGACGCCGGCCACGGCGGCACGGACGGTCAGCGGGACGTCCGTGGCGCGCTCGACCTCGACGTGCACCTCGACCCGGCCGTCACGACCATCCATTGTGACAAGTGGACGGACGGTGGCCAGCCGGGCGGTCGACCACGCGTGCAGGCTGATCTCCTGCCAGATGCCGGCGGTGACCAGTGTCGGCCCCCAGTCCCAGCCGAAGTTGCAGGCCATCTTGCGGATGAAGTGGAACGGCTCCGGGTAGGCGTTCGGCCGGTCACCGAGCCGCTCCTGCTGCGCCTCGGCGTAGCGGTACGCGGAGTCGAAGGTGACGACCAGGTCGTTGTCCCCGTCGCGCAGCAGCGGTCGGACGTCGAACCGGTAGCCGCGGTGCATGTTCGCGGTCCTGCCGACCTCGACACCGTTGAGGGTGAGCGTGGCGACAGTGTCCAGGCCGGCGCAGACCAGGTCGACGCGGTCGTCGTCGCCCGCCCGGTGCACGACCGTGGTCTGGTAGACCCAGTCGGTGCGCCCGATCCAGGCCAGTGCCAGCTCGTTGTCGTCGAGGTAGGGGTCGGGGATCAGCCCGGCGTCGAGCAGATCGGTGTGCACGCAGCCGGGCACTGTCGCCGGCACGGACCGGCCGGCGATCTCCCCGGGCACCTGCGCTCCGGGGGCCGCCCGCAGGGTCCAACCGTCGTAGAGTGCCTGTCGGCTCACGATGTCACCGCACCTTCTGCATCGAAAGATGCTTACTGAACCGGATAAGCTGAGCCACCGTACGGTTCGGAAATCCGGGCTGTCAACGGCCACAGAGCGAAGGAGCACGCCGGTGAAGCGGCCGACCATCGCCGACGTCGCCCGACGCGCCGGGGTGTCCAAGGGCGCCGTGTCGTACGCGCTGAACGGGCAGCCCGGCGTCTCCGAGGCCACCCGGCAGCGCATCCTCGCCATCGCCACGGAGATCGGGTTCAGCCGGAGCAGCGCCGCCCGCGCCCTGTCCGCCGCGACCGCCGGTGCGATCGGCCTGGCCCTGTGCCGACCGGCCCGGACACTCGGCGTCGAGCCGTTCTTCATGGCGCTGATCAGCGGTGTCGAGGCCGAACTCTCCGCCCGCTCGTACGCGCTGACCCTGCAGGTGGTGACCGACCACGATGCCGAGATCGCGGTCTACCGGCGCTGGTGGGGCGAACGTCGGGTGGACGGGGTGCTCGTCTGCGACCTGCGCACCGACGACCGGCGCATCCTCGCACTCGAACAGCTGCAACTGCCGGCGGTGGTGATCGGCGGCCCGGGTGGCACCGGTGACCTCGCGAGCCTCTGGTCCGACGACGCCGCGGCGCTGACCGAGGCGGTGGAATACCTGGTCGCGCTCGGGCACCGGCGGATCGCCCGGGTCGCCGGATTGCCCGACCTGCGGCACACCGAGATCCGCACCGACGCCTTCGCGGCGGTCTGCGAGCGGCTCGGCCTGGTCGACGCGGTCACCGTCTGGTCCGACTACACGGGCGAGGAGGGCGGCCGGGCCACCCGCCGGTTGCTCAGCTCGGCCGACCGGCCCACCGCTGTCATCTACGACAACGACGTGATGGCCATCGCCGGGCTCTCCGTCGCCCAGGAGATGGGCCTGACCGTGCCCGGTGATCTGTCCATCGTGGCCTGGGACGACTCGCCGCTGTGCCGCCTCGTGCACCCGCCGCTGACCGCGCTGGGCCGGGACATCCCGGCGTACGGCGCGCATGCCGCCCGGCACCTGCTCGCCGTTGTCGCGGGCCAGCCGGCCGGCCGGGTGCAGGACGAGACGCCCCACCTCACACCGCGCGGGAGCACCGCACCACCCCGGGACAAGTGAACCGGTTCAGCGGGACGCTGAGGGAAACTCCTCGAAGTACGCCTCGACCCGCTCGGCCGTCGCCGGACGGGCCAGCGCGAACCCCTGCCCGTACCGGCAACCGCCCCGGCGCGCCCCCTCGACCTGGGCCGACAACTCCAACTCCTCGGCGACGATCTCGACGCCCAGCCGCTCGCCCACGTTGACCACCACGTCGATGAGCGGTGGCTGCCCGTCCGGCCGCGCGCCCACCAACTCCGGGCCCACCTTGAGCAGGTCGATCGGCAGTCGGCGAAGCTGCGCCAGCGAGGCGTGTTCGGCCCGGAAGTCGTCCAACGCGGTGCGTACGCCAAGCGACCGGAGCCCCGCCATCCGGGCCACCACCGTCGGCAGGTCACCGGCGACCCTCGGCTCGCTCACCTCCACCACCAGCCGCTCCGGCGGCACCCCGTAGGCGGCCAGCACTGCCGCGAGCCGCTGGACGAAGTCGGGAGTGGTCAGCTCCCGGGTCGTGACGTTGACAGCCATCCACAGCTCCCGGACACCCACCGACCAGTCGGACAACTGCCGGCAGGCCCGGTCCAGCACCCACCACTCCAACTCGCCGACCAGGTCCAGATCCTCGGCGACAGGCAGCAACTCGGCCGGGAGCACCGTGCCGAGCACCGGGCTGCGCCACCGCAGCAGCGCCTCAGCGCCCACCGGCTGCCCGTCGGCCAGGTCGACCACCGGCTGGTAGACGAGATCCAGCTCACCGCGCGCCACCGCACCGGGCAGCTCGCGCTCCAGGTCGAGCCGGCGGACCAGCTGTTCCTCCAGGAACGCGTCGTACCACTCCACCCGATCCCGGCCCAACTGCACGGCCCGTCGTCGGGCCAGCTCGGCCTGCCGGAGCACGTCCGCCGGCCCGGCGCCGCTCACCTCGGCCAACCCGATGCTCGTCTGCACGCGCAGCATCGCGCCGGCCAGCCGGTAGGGCGGGCCGAGCGCGCTCAACAGCCGGGTGCCCAGCGCGTACGCCAGCACCGGGCCGGCTGCGGTGACCACAGCGAAGCCGGTACCCGTGCACCCGGTGACCAGGTCGTCGGAAGCGATGACCGCGCGGGCCCGGTGCACCGCCTCGGCCAGCACGTCCTCCCGGGCCCTCGGGCCGATCCCGTCGGTGCCGTGCAGGTCCACCAGCAGCAGCGCGCCGGCCGGCGCCGGGACGTCGCCGATCGCGGCCAGGGCGTCCAGCAGTGCAGCCCGGTCGCCGGGGTGCCGCCCGCCGGCGCGGTGGGTCGCCGGTTCAGCCCCGACCACGCGGGGTGGTGATCGGGCGACCAGGTCGAGCCGGCCACGGTCGCGGTGACCGCGCCCTCCGGGGCGCCGGGGCCCCGCTCGGGCGGCGGCTCCGACGTGCCCGGCCAGCGCGCCGGGGCCGAGCGGCGGTGCCGCAGTGACCGGCCACCCGGTCGGCGGTGAGCGGCCCGCCGAACGGACGTGGGCGCGTCGCCCGAGCCCAGCAGCTCGCGGAGCACCAGGGGCGGCACCGCCGCCAGGGCCAACAACACGCTCGTCCGGTCCGGTGCGCGGCCGGCGCCCAGGTGCAGCCCCGACGCCAGCAGCAGCACCGCTGCGGGGAGCACCGACCGGGGCCAGGCCGCGGCGACCGGCTCGGCCGGCCCCTGGTCGTCCGCCGCATCCGCCGCGCCGACCGCGACGAGCAACATCCCGAACACCAACGGGGGTACGGCCAGCAGGGCCACCCGCCCGGCCGGTGCGGACGGCAACGTGGCCAGCAGCACCAGCCCGCCCACTGTGAGCAGGACACCGCCCCGGCAGACGGCCGCGGCCGAGCGCCGCCGCGGCCCGGCGAACGCGTTCAGCGCGGCCATGCCCAGCCCGCCGAGCGTCAACGCGCAGACCAGTCGAACCGGGACCGGCAGGCCGTCGCGGGGCAGCAGCAGCCAGCCGGCGAGGGCCAGACCGACGGCCGGGCCGGTCGCCTCGACCAGCCAGCGCAGCAGCACCGGGGCCGCCGGCCGCGAGCGGCCGGGGAGTTGACGCAGACCGGCCGTCGCGAGGGCCGCCACGACAAGCGACCCGATCAGCACGGGGAGGGTGTGCCCGATGTCGGTCAGGGGCAGCACGACGGCGGTGAGACCGGCCGCCACCACCGCCGCGTCGAGCAGCACGCCCGCCGCACGCGGTGTCGGATCGGTGCCGCGCCGGGTGGCCAGCCGGGAGAGGCGCAGCCCGGCGAGCGTGGCGCCGGCACCGGCGGCCAGCGCGATCACCACCGAGGTCGGGACCAGATCGGCGGCACCGGCGAGGAGGAGCAGCGCCACCGCCACGGACGTGGCGGCCTCCGGTGCCGCACGGCGGGGGACGAGGACGCGGAACGGGTACGCGAGGAGCACGGCGGTCGCCTTCGTGAGGGGGCACGGGGGCGGTGCGGCGGTGCGGGACATCGGACGTTGCGAGTCCGCTACCCACGATTGGCAACGATGGACGGCCGGATCGGTTACTTGCCGGTCACTCAGGGGAGACAACGACCCGTGTCACTGTACGGCGTACCGCACGCTGCTGGCACCGCCCGCCGCGAGCCGAGCCGGTCCGGAGTGGGATCATCGGAGGGTGAGTAAGCCCGACACGGTCCGCTTCCGGTACAACCAAGCCATCCTGGTGGCCGCGATCATCGCCTTCATCGGCGCCCTGCCGCTGGCCAACGCCCGGACCTACCTGCTGCCGGTGCTGCTCGTCCCGCTCGCCGTCGCGGTGTGGGCCTGGCGGGCCGGCACCGACGCCGACGCGCGGGAGCTGCGCATCCGGGCGTTGGTCGGGCAGCGTCGGATCGGTTGGGACCAGGTCCTTGAGCTGACCACCGACCAGCGCGGACGCGCAGTCGCCCGGCTTTACGACGGCCACCAGGTCACCCTGCCCGCCGTCCGTGGGGCGGATCTGCCCCGGCTGGTCGCGGCAGCCGGCCAGCCGCTGCCCGACGCTCCGGCGGACGCACCCGGTCAGTAGCCGTCGACCACCGTGTTGATCAGCGGTTGCCCGGCGGCGAAGCGGCGTACCTGATCGCCCACCAGTCGGTAGGCCCGTGGCAACAACCCACGCACCGACCCGCCGACGTGCGGGGTGAGCAGCACGTTCGGCATGGCCCAGAGCGGGGAGTCGGCGGGCAGCGGCTCCGGGTCGGTGACGTCCAACGCCGCCATGATCCGGCCGGTCTCCAGCTCGGCGACGAGCGCCTCGGTGTGCGCCACCGGACCCCGTGCGCCGTTGACCAGCAGCGCCCCGTCCGGCATCGCGGCCAGGAACGCCTTGTCGATCAGGCCACGGGTCTGGTCGGTGAGCGGCACCAGCACCACCACCACGTCCGCGTCGGGCAGCAGCCGGGGCAGTTCCTCGACGGCGTGCACCCCCTGCTCCGGGCGGGCCGTCCTGGCGACCAGGGTGAAGGTCACGTCGAAGGGGGCGAGCCGGTCGCGCACCGCGGCACCGATCGAGCCGGCGCCGATGATGAGCACCCGCTTGCCGGTCAGCTCGTCGGTCGGGGTGTTCTCCGCGTACGTCCAGCGCCGCTCGGCCTGGGCGCGGACGAACGCCGGGAACGCCCGTAGCTGGGCGAGGATCGCGGTGACGACCCATTCGGCGGTGGAGGGGTCGTGCACGCCCCGGGCATCGCAGAGCGTGACAGCGGGCGGTGTCCGGCCGGCCCAGGCGTCCGCCCCGGCGGAGAGCAACTGCACCACCGCCAGGTCGGGCAGCTCACCCAGCACCGCCGTCGCGTCCGAGCCACCCAGGAACGGCGGCACCCAGAAGCGGACGTCGGCCGCCTCGGACGGCATCCGGTCGGTGTGCTCGAAGACCTCCACTGTCACGTCCGGGGGCAGCTCACCCAGGAGGTTCAGGCCGGCCTGGTGCGGGATCCATACCTTCACGTCCGCCGACGATAGTCCCCGACGCCGCGGCCGCTGCGGGCACGGCGGCGAACCGGCGTCCCGGGGGATGGCGCGTGGGTCCGGGGCGGGCGAGACTCAGCACACCGATGTTCGACTCCGACCTGAACGAGGTATAACGAAGGGTCGGAGGGCCGGTCGGCCTCCGCCCCGGCAGACAGGTGCTCGATGACCGACGGCTCCCCCGCCACCGCCCGGCGTTCGATCGCGCCACCTCCGGTGCTCGGCGACCCGGCGCGATTGCGCGCGCTCGCCGACACCGGGCTGGACGCCGCTCCGGACGAGGCGTTCGACCGCTTCGCCCGGCTGGTCAGCGACCTGTTGGACGTGCCTGTCGCGCTGGTCTCCCTGGTCTCCGCCGACCGACAGTTCTTCCCCGGCGCGGTCGGCCTGCCCGAGCCCTGGTCGGAGCGCCGGCAGACCCCGCTGAGCCACTCGTTCTGTCAGCACGTGGTGGACATCGAGGTGCCGATGGTGCTGCCGGACGCCCGGCTCTACCCCCGCGTCCGGGAGAACCTGGCCATCGACGACCTCGGTGTGGTCGCGTACGCCGGGATGCCGTTGACCGACCTCTCCGGTCGGGTGCTCGGTTCGCTCTGCGCCATCGACAGCAAGCCCCGAGCCTGGACGGCCGCGCAGCTGCGGACCCTGGCCGATCTGGCCGCCGCCTGCTCGTCGGAGCTGCGACTGCGGATCGCGCTCGACGGGGCGCAGGAGGCCCGGCGGCGGGTCGTCCAGGCGCACGAACGGCTGGAGCTGCTGGCCGGGGTGAGCGAGACGCTGGCCGGCACCCTGGACGTGGGCACCGCGCTGCGCCGGCTCGCCGCCACCATGGTGCCGCTGCTCGCCGACTGGTGCCTGCTCACCCTGATCGGGCCGACCGGCCTGCCCCGCGAGGTCGTCTCGGTGCACCGGGACCCGGCCCGCGCGGCGGACGTCGACCGGTTCGGCGAGTTGCTGCGCACCGGGCTGAGCCCCGATTCGAGCATCCGGGCGGTGCTCCGGACCGGCCAGCCCCGGCTCGGCAGCGTGGCGTCCCTGGCCGACGTGACGAGGGGCACCACCAAGCCGGAGATGGCCTCCATCGCCAGCCGGCTGGGCATCGCCTCCTACCTGAGCGTGCCGGTGCGGGGCGTCGGCGGCACGGTGCTGGGGGCGATCACCCTCGTCAACGGCGGCCAACGTCAGCAGTTCGACGACCGGGACCTGCTCACCGCCGTCGACATCGGCCGCCGGGCCGGCCAGGCCGTCGGCAACAGCTCGATGTACGGCGAGCAGCGGCACGTCGCCGAGGTGCTGCAACACAGCATGCTGCCCCGGCTTCCGGAGGTGGCGGAGCTGGAGCTGGCGGCCCGCTACCAGCCGGCGGCCGACCGGGTGGAGGTGGGCGGCGACTGGTACGACGCCTTCGTGCAGCCCGACGGCGACGTGATCGTGGCGATCGGGGACGTGGCCGGGCACGACATCGAGGCGGCGGCGACCATGGGCCAGCTGCGCAACCTGGTGCGGGGCAACGCCTTCGGCCGGCCGGACGCGGTCGGGGCGTTGCTGAGCGACCTCGATGGCGCCATCCGCGGTTTGCGGCTGCCGATCGCCGCCACCGCGACGCTGGTCCGGATCTGTCCGCAGCGCGCCGGTGCGCACGAGGTGACCTGGTCCAACGCCGGGCACCCGCCGGCCCTGGTGGTCCGCGTCGGCGGGACGGTCGAGGTCCTGCAGGCGATACCGGAACCGCTGCTGGGCCTGGCCCGTCCGTCGCCGCGGAGCAGCCACTCGACAAGCCTGGCCACCGGCGACACCCTGCTGCTCTACACCGACGGGCTGATCGAACGGCGGGACCGATCCATCGACGAGGGGTTGGCCGAGTTGGCGGGCCGGCTGTCCGGCACCGACACACTGCCCCTCGACGACCTGTGCGACCTGCTGCTCGCATCGATCCGGCACCGTGAGGACGACACCGCGCTGCTGGCCGTACGGGCACGGTGACCGGTCCACCGGGGACCACCGAGCGGGATATCGGCACCCGTTGGATCTCGACGGACCCGGCCGGGCCGCGCGGCGGGCTACCCTGGGCCGGGTGAGCGCCCGTCCCCCGTACCCTCGCATCCGCCGCCTCCGGGTGGCCCTCGCGGCGTCCTGCGCGGCGCTGCTGTTCACCGCCGGTTGCAGCTTCGGCGAGCCGGACCCCGACCCGGCCGGCGAGCCGCCCAACCTGCCGACCCCGTCCGCGTCGGCGAGCCCCGGCGGCGCCGGCCAGCAGGCGGTGGCGACAGTGCTCGCCAAGGGTCTGCGGGTGCCCTGGGCCATCGCCTTCCTGCCGGACGGCGGCGCGCTGGTCACCGAACGGGACAACGGCCGGATTCTCCAGGTCGGGCCCGAGTCCGGGCCGGACGGGCTGCGGGTCCGCCCGGTGCAGACGATCCCCGACGTGGCGGCGGCGGGTGAGGGTGGCCTGCTCGGCATCGCCGTCTCCCCCGACTACGCCCGGGACCGGACGGTGTTCGTCTACTACACCGCCGAGCGCGACAACCGGGTCGCCCGGCTGCAACTCGGCGGGCAGCCCACCCCGATCCTCACCGGCATCCCCAAGGCCAACGTGCACAACGGCGGTGGGCTGGGCTTCGGCCCGGACAAGCAGCTCTACGTCAGCACCGGTGACGCCGGTCAGCGCCCCCTCTCCCAGGACGTGAAGAGCCTCGGCGGCAAGATCCTCCGGATCACACCGGACGGCAAGCCCGCCGCCGGCAATCCGTACCCCAACTCCCCGGTCTGGTCGATGGGGCACCGCAACGTCCAGGGTTTCGCCTGGGACGCCGCCAAGCGGATGTACGCCGTCGAGTTCGGCCAGAACACCTGGGACGAGATCAACCGGATCACCAAGGCCGGCAACTACGGCTGGCCGGAGGTCGAGGGTCAGGCCGGCGACACGCGGTTCACCGACCCGATCGCGCAGTGGGCGACGTCGGACGCGTCCTGCTCCGGTCTGGCCGCCACGGACCGGCTGCTGGTCACCGGCTGCCTGCGGGGCAAGCGCCTCTGGGTGATGGAGCTGACCGACACCGGCACGCTGCTCGGTCAGCCCAGTGAGCTGCTCACCAACCGCTACGGCCGGCTGCGCGCGGTGGCCGCGGCACCGGACGGGTCACTCTGGGTGAGCACCTCCAACCACGACGGGCGGGGCGACCCGGCCGGCGACGACGACCGGCTCCTGCGGTTGGTCTTCGCGGGCGGCGACGGCGGGCGCAGCTGATTTCGTCACCATCCGTTCAGGTTTACCAAGATCTTTAGACGGGCAGGTCAGACTTTCAGCATGGACGGGCAACGCGACGAGCGGCACGACGACGCCGATGACCGGGACGACCCGGTGACCGGCGACGATCGGCCGCGCGCGACGGGTTGGCGGGTCGGTGCCGCCGGCCCGTTGCGCCGCCTGGGGCTGATCGTCGCCGTCCTCGCCGTGGCACTGGCCGGGGCGGTGCTCGGGGTGCTGGCCGGTGGCCAGGTGAGCACCGACATCGGCCCGTTCCGGGCCAACCTCAGCATCTCCCCCGCTCGGGACGGCGGCACCACCGTCGACATCCCGCCGCTCGGCGCGCTGCTGCTCGACAGCCACGACGGGCCGACCCACCTCACCGTCCGGCTGGGTGCCCTCGACCAGGGGCGCACCGAGGCGCTGATCGACGATCCGGCCAGCATCAGCCGGGCCAGCCAGAGCGCCGTGGAGGACGTCCGCTCCGGGGTGATGCGCCTCGGTCTGCGTACCCTCGGCGCGTCGGTGCTCGTCACGTTGATCCTGGCCGGGCTGATCTTCCGCAACGTCCGGCGCACCGCCTGGGCGGGTGGGCTGGCGCTGCTGGTCACCGCCGGCAGCCTCGGCACCGCGGCTGCCACCCTTCGTCCACAGGCCATCGAGGAACCCCGCTACGAGGGGCTGCTCGTCAACGCGCCGGCCATCGTCGGTGACGCCCGCCGGATCGCCAACGACTACACCAAGTACGCGGAGCAGTTGCAGCGCCTGGTGGGCAACGTCAGCCAGCTCTACACCACCGTCTCGGCGCTTCCGCTGTTGGAACCGACCCCGGGCACCACGCGGGTGCTGCACGTCTCCGACATGCACCTCAACCCGACCGGCTGGCAACTGATCCGGACGGTCGTGGAGCAGTTCGGCATCGATGTGGTGATCGACACCGGGGACATCACCGACTGGGGCAGCGAGCCGGAGGCCTCCTTCGTCGCCTCGATCGGCCTGCTGAAGAAGCCGTACGTCTTCATCCGGGGCAACCACGACTCCGGCAAGACCGCCGCCGCGGTGGCCCGCCAGCCGAACGCGATCGTGCTGAACAACACGACCACGACCGTCGCCGGGCTGACCATCGCCGGCATCGGCGACCCGCGCTTCACCCCGGACAAGAACACCTCCCCCGCCGGCAGTGGGCTGACCCAGCAGGTGGCCGACCAGGTGATCGGGGCCGGCAACCAGCTCGCCGCGACGGTCCGCAGCTCACCGCGACCGGTGAACATCGCTCTCGTGCACGACCCGGCGTCGGCCGGGCCGCTCTCCGGCACCTGCCCGCTGGTGCTGGCCGGGCACACCCACGCCCGGCAGGTCTCCAAGCTGCCGCAGGTGCCCGGGCAGCAGCCCACCACGCTGATGGTGGAGGGCTCCACCGGCGGTGCCGGGCTGCGCGGTCTGGAGGGCGAGAAGCCCACCCCCCTGTCGATGAGCGTGCTCTACTTCGACGAGCAGAAGATGCTCCAGGCGTACGACACGATCACCGTCGGCGGCACCGGGCAGGCCCAGGTCAACCTGGAACGACGCCTGGTGGAGAACCCGACCGCCGGTGTCCCCGCCACACCCACGCCCACGCCGAGCGGCGGAGACCCCGCCACACCGACACCCACGCCGACCGGCTGAGCCGACGCCGACGCCCGCCGCTGACCGGGCGGGCGCGGGACGGGTCAGCGGAGGGCGATGGCGGCCAGGGCGGCGTTGACGATGCTGCCGGGCAGCAGGTCGTGCAGCTCGTACAGCTCGGAGACGCTGCCGGACTGACCGAACTCGTCCACGCCGAGCGGCACCGCCGGCGCGCCGACCGCCGAGCCGAGCCAGGCCATCGCGTGCGAGGCGGCGTCGTGCACCGTCACCACCGGCACCCGATCGGCGAACGCGGACCGCAGCGCGCCCGGCACACTGGGCACCGTGGCGGTCCGTACGCCCTGGCGCAGGGTGCGCTGCCAGGCCCGGTAGAGCCGGTCCAGCGAGGTCACGTCCACCACGTGCGCGGCGATGCCTTCGTCGGCCAGCTCCGCCGCGGCGGCCAGCACCTCGGGCAGCACCGCGCCCGAGGCGGCGAGCTGCACCACCGGGGCGTCGGCCAGATGCGGGTACGCCTGGTGCGCGTCGACAAGCCGGTACGCCCCGGCGACGCGGTGCAGCACCGCGTCGCCGAGCCGCGCCCGGGCCGCCTCGAACGGCGCCTGGTCCAGCGGTCGGGTGCTCAACCGGAAGTAGTACGCGCCGTCCTCGGCGGGTGCGGCGGTCGCGGCCGGGGCCGACCCGCCGGCGATCTGCCCGAGCGCGTCGCAGAGCAGCCAGTCGAGGGTGGCCGCGTACGCCGGCTCGACGAAGGTCACCCCGGGCAGCTCCAGGCCGACCGACGCGGTGATCGTGGACTGGTGGGCGCCGCCCTCCGGGGCGAGGGTGATGCCGGACGGTGTGCCGGCCACCACGAACCGGGAGCCGGAGTAGGTGCCGTACAGGAACGCGTCGAGGCCCCGCAGCACGAACGGGTCGTAGACAGTGCCCACCGGCAGCAGCGGCTGCCCGGACAGGTCCCAGGAGAGCCCGAGCTGGCCGAGCAGCAGGAACAGGTTCATCTCCGAGATGCCCAGCTCGATGTGCTGCCCAGCGGGGCTCTGGATCCAGCGCAGCATCCGGTCCTCGGTCCAGGAACGCTGCTCGGTGGGGGCGAACACCCCGGTCTTGTTGATGAACCCGGCGAGGTTGGTGGAGGTGGCCACGTCCGGGGCGGTGGTGACCAGGTAACGGCCCACCTCCCGGTCCCGCGCCAGGTCCACGAGCACCCGCCCGAAGACCTCCTGCGTGGAGATCGGCTTCGTTGCGCGTACTCCCGTGCTCTCCGGAACGGTGACCCCCAGCGCGCGCTCACGCGGCGCGCGGGACAGCGCCTCCCGGCGGGCGCCGGCCTGGATCCCGGCGGGTGACGCCGGGTCGAGGCGGTCCCACTCGGTCTCGGCGGTCAACCCCTGCGCGGCGCGCAGCGTGTCGACCTGCTCCGAGCTGAGCAGCGCGGAATGGTTGCGCGGATTGCCGGCGATGGGCAACCCCCAACCCTTCACGGTGTACGCGAAGACGACGCTGGGCCGGTCGGTGACCGCGTCGCACTGGACGTACGCGTCGAGCATCGCCTGAAGGTCGTGCCCGCCCAGGTCGGTGACGAGCGGGCCGAGGTCCTCGTCGTCGATGCCTTCCACGAAGGCACCCACCTCGGCCGGCGCGCCGTCCAGGAACTGCTTGCGCAGCACCGGCCCGGCCAACCCGAACAGCGACTGGTACTGCTCGTTGGGCATCGCGTCGATCCAGTCGCGCAACGCCGCGCCGCCCGGCCGGGCGTACGCCTCGGCGAGCCGGCGACCGTACTTGACCTCCACGACGTGCCAGCCGGCCGCCTCGAACTGACCCCGCCACTGGTTGATCCGGATGCCGGGGACCACCCGGTCCAGCGACTGGCGGTTGAAGTCGACGAGCCACATGACGTTGCCCAGCCCGGTGGTCGCCGGGTCGGCCACCGCCTCCCAGATGTTGCCCTCGTCCAGCTCGGCGTCACCGATCAGCGCCACGAACCGGGAGTGTGGTCGGGCCCCGAAGTGCGCGTCGACGTACCGCCGGGTGGCGGCGGCGAAGAGCGGCGCCGCCGCGCCCAGGCCCACCGAACCGGTGGAGAAGTCCACCTCGTCCGGGTCCTTGGTGCGCGACGGGTACGACTGGAGGCCGCCACGGGCCCGGAGCCGGGGCAGGTAGGAGCGGTCCAGGTTGCCGAGCAGGTACTGGACGGCGTGGAAGACCGGGGACGCGTGCGGCTTGACGGCGACCCGGTCCTCGGCGTCCAGGTGCGCGAACCAGAGCGCGGTCATCGCCGTGACCAGGGACGCGCTGGACGCCTGGTGACCGCCGACCTTCACACCGTCGCCGGTGGCCCGGTCGTGGTTGGCGGCGTCCACGATCCGGGTGGCGAGCCAGAGCACCCGCCGCTGGATCTCGTCGAGGACATCGAGGTCGTGCTGGGTCACTGTGACTCCATCCAGGCGTCGCCGTTGACGCCCACGCGAGGGGTGCGGGGTGGCCGCATGGTCGACAGGGGGTGGCGGAAGGCCGCCGCCGGGTCGCGGCGGCGGCCTTCTCTCCGGGTGGGTGTCAGCCCTGGACGCCGAGGCGCTCCAGGATCAGCTCACGCAGGGTCTTCGCGTCGGCCTGGCCCCGGGTGGTCTTCATGACCGCGCCGACCAGAGCGCCGACAGCCGCGACCTTGCCACTGCGGATCTTGTCGGCGATGCCGGGGTTCGCGGCGATCGCCTCGTCGACGGCGGCGGTGAGCGCGCCGGTGTCCGACACGACCTCCAGGCCCCGGTTGGTCATGATCTCGGTGGGCGAGCCCTCACCGTCGACCACGCCCTCCAACACCGTGCGGGCCATCTTGTCGTTGAGCTTGCCGGCGTCGACGAGCCCCTGCAACTCGGCGACCTGGGCGGGGGTGGCACCGATCTCGGCCAGCTCCACGCCGCTCTCGTTGGCCCGGCGGGACAGCTCACCCAGCCACCACTTGCGGGCCGCGGCCGGGGTGGTGCCGGCGGCCACGGTGGCCTCGATCAGCTCGACCGCGCCGGCGTTCAGCACCGACTGCATGTCCAGGTCGGAGAGGCCCCACTGCTCCTGGAGCCGACGCCGGTGCACCCGGGGCAGCTCCGGCAGGGCGGCCTTCAGCTCGGCGACCCAGGCCGGGTCCGGGGCGATCGGCACCAGATCCGGCTCGGGGAAGTACCGGTAGTCGGTGGCCGTCTCCTTCGAGCGGCCCGGGGTGGTGTCGCCGGTGTCCTCGTGGAAGTGGCGCGTCTCCTGGGTGATCCGGCCGCCCGCGTCGAGTACCGACGCCTGCCGCAGCATCTCCGAGCGGACCGCCCGCTCCACCGACCGCAGCGAGTTGACGTTCTTGGTCTCGGTACGGGTGCCCCACTCCGCCCCCGGCAGGTTGAGCGAGGTGTTCACGTCACAACGCAGCGAACCCTCCTCCATCCGCACGTCGGAGACGCCGAGAGTGCGGATCACGTCGCGCAGCTCGTTGACGTACGCCTTCGCCACGTCGGGGGCCAGCGCGCCGGTGCCCGTGATCGGCTTGGTGACGATCTCGACAAGCGGGATGCCGGCACGGTTGTAGTCGACGAGCGACTCCGTCGCGCCGTGGATGCGGCCGGTGGCACCGCCGACGTGCAGCGTCTTGCCGGTGTCCTCCTCGAGGTGCACCCGCTCGATCTCGATCCGCACCGTCTCGCCGTTGACCTCGACGTCCAGGTAGCCGTCGACGCAGATCGGCTCGTCGTACTGGCTGATCTGGAAGTTCTTCGGCATGTCCGGGTAGAAGTAGTTCTTCCGGGCGAACCGGCACCACTCAGCGATCGAGCAGTTCAACGCCAGGCCGATCCGGATGATCGCCTCGATGGCCGCCTTGTTGGCCACCGGCAGCGAGCCGGGCAGGCCCAGGCACACCGGGCAGACCCGGGTGTTCGGCTCGCCACCGAAGTCGGTCGGGCAACCGCAGAACATCTTGGTGTTCGTGCCCAGCTCGACGTGGGTCTCCAGGCCGATCACCGGTTCGAAGCGCGCAACGACCTCGTCGTACGCGGGCAGTGTCGTCGTCATCGGGGCTCCTGCCTCACAGCGTCGGTGGGGTGAACGTGCCCACGGCGGACTCCAACGCGGCGGCGACCCGGTACATCCGGTCGTCGGCCATCGTCGGAGCCATCACCTGCAGACCGACCGGCAGTCCCTCGGAGAGCCCGCAGGGCACCGAGATGCCCGGCCCGCCGTACAGGTTCGTCGGAATCGTGTACAGGTCGGCCAGGTACATCTGGTACGGGTCGGCGGTCCGCGCGCCCATCGGGAACGCCACCGACGGGGTCGTCGGCGAGATCAGCGCGTCAACCCGCTCGAACGCCGCGGTGAAGTCCCGGGTGATGAGCGTCCGGACCTTCTGCGCCTGCCCGTAGTACGCGTCGTAGTAACCCGACGACAGCGCGTACGTGCCGATCATGATGCGGCGCTTGACCTCCGGACCGAAGCCGGCCTCACGGGTCAGCGACATGACCTCCTCCAGCGACCGGTTGCCGTCGTCGCCGACCCGCAGGCCGAACCGGACACCGTCGAACCGGGCCAGGTTGGAGGAGCACTCGCTCGGGGCGATCAGGTAGTACGCCGGCAGCGCGTACGCGAACGTCGGGCAGGACACCTCGACGACCTCGGCGCCCATCTTGGTCAGCGCGTCCACCGACTCGCGGAACGCGGCCATCACACCCGGCTCGGCGCCCTCGCCGACGAACTCGCTCACGATGCCCAGCCGCACACCGGTCAGGTCGCCGGTCGCGCCGAGCTTCGCCGCCGCCACCACATCCGGCACCGGCTGCGGGATCGAGGTGGAGTCACGCGGGTCGTGCCCGCCGATCACCTGGTGCAGCAGGGCCGCGTCGAGCACCGTACGGGCACACGGGCCCGGGGTGTCGAGCGACGAGGAGAAGGCCACCAGACCGTAGCGGGAGGTGCCGCCGTAGGTGGGCTTCGCACCCACCGTGCCGGTGACCGCGCCGGGCTGGCGGATCGAGCCGCCGGTGTCCGAGCCGATCGCCAGCGGCGCCTCGTACGCGGCCAGCGCGGCGGCGCTGCCACCACCCGAGCCACCCGGGATCCGGCTCAGGTCCCACGGGTTGTGCGTCGCGCCGTACGCCGAGTACTCGGTGGAGGAGCCCATCGCGAACTCGTCCATGTTGGTCTTGCCGAGCATCACCGTGCCGGCCTCCCGCAGCCGCTGCACGATCGTCGCGTCGTACGGCGGGCGCCAGCCTTCCAGGATCTTCGACCCCACGGTGGTCGGCACCCCACGGGTGGCGAGCACGTCCTTGACCGCGACCGGCACACCCGCGAGCGGGCCCAACACCTCGCCGGCGGCCCGGCGCTCGTCCACCGCACGGGCCGCGGCGAGCGCACCGTCGGTGTCGACGTGCAGGAAGGCGTGCACCCGGTCGTCGACAGCGGCGATCCGGTCCAGGTGCGCCTGGGTCACCTCGACGGCGGAGGTCTCGCCCCCCGCGACCAGGGCCGCGATCTCCGTCGCAGTCATTCTGGTCAAATCGCTCATGCCGTCACTCCGCTTCGCTCCGCGACGCCATGAGGCACCACGGCGCTGCACTGCTGATTCGCTCGCTGCCGCTCGCTCATGAGGCCACATCCTCGGTCAGGATCCGCGGTACGCGGAACCGCTGCTCCTCGGCGTCGGGCGCGCCGGACAGCGCTTCCTCCGGCGTCAGGCACGGCGTGACGACGTCCTCGCGGAAGATGTTGGTCAGCGGCACCGAGTGCGAGGTCGGCGGGATGTCCGCGGCAGCGACCTCGCCGACCTGGGCGACCGCCTGGAGGATCACGTCGAGCTGGCCGGCGAACGTGTCCAGCTCCTCCTCGGTGACGGCGAGCCGCGACAGGCGCGCCAGGTGCGCGACCTCCTCGCGGGAGATGGCGGCCATCCGTGCCCCCTTCTGAATTCCTGCTGGTCGGGCGGTGTGCCGGCCGCGCGACGGGTAGAGCGTGACACGCGGTGACCGGAGCGAGTCTATTGTTCCGCTCCGGTGCCGCGTCCTCGACTCCCCCTCCGCCGGCCCTCGTGCCGGGGTCAGCGGGTGGGGCGGCGAGCGACATCCGGCTGCGGGTGCCCGCCGGTCGGGCGGACCGGCCGGTACCGGGCCAGCCAGGTGACCAACTCCTCGGCCGGCATCGGCCGGGCGTAGAACCACCCCTGAGCGGCGTCGCAGCCGGCGGCGTGCAGCATCCGCCAGGTCCGCTCGTCCTCGACACCCTCGGCGACCACCCGCAGCCCCAGAGCGCCGGCCAGCTCGATCATCGACCGGACGATCGCCGCGTCGTCGGCGTCGTCGGCCATGCCGAGGACGAACGACCGGTCCACCTTCACCTCGGACAGCGGCAGGCGGCGCAGGTGCTGGAGGGAGGAGTAGCCGGTGCCGAAGTCGTCGAGCGCGATGGCCACCCCGATCCGGTGCAGCCGGGAGATGGTGGCCAGCACCCGACGCGGGTCGGCCATCAACGCGCCCTCGGTGATCTCGACCTGCAGCCGCTCGGCCGGCACCCCGTAGCGGGCCAACCGGTCGGCGATCTGGTCGGCGATCTCACCTGTGTGCAGGTCGCGCACGCTCACGTTCAGCGCCGCGCGCAGGCCGATGCCGGCCGCCGACCACTTGGCGAGCTGCTCCACCACGTCGTCGACGACACGACGGGTGAGCAGTCGCATCACCGCGCTCTGCTCGGCGACCCGGATGAGTTCCTCCGGGTCGACCATGCCCCGACGGGGGTGCCGCCACCGCAGCAGGGCCTCGACGCCGACCACCTCACCTGTCGCGATGGCGATCTGCGGCTGGTAGTACATGGTGATTTCCCCGGCGTCGTCGGCCGGCTCATCGTCCGCGTGCGCCCACCCGGTCGGTTCGAGTGGCTGCCCGGGTGCACCCGGCCCGACGTCCCGCCGCGCCCCGGTGCGCCCCTTGCCCACAGTGCTCCCGTTCGGGGACCGCCGGCCGATCCCGCCGCCGGCGCGTCGCTCCCGGGTCGGGCCGGGACGGGTGCCGGCGACCGTGGCACGGGCGTTGCGGCCCCGGATCGGGTCGGCTCCGGTGGCGATCCGGTTGATCAGCTCATCGGAGTGCACCAGCTCGGCATCGGTACGTCGACGGCGCGCCCACCACCGGCCAGCTCCCGGCGATGCCGTGCCGACCGCCGGCGCCGGGTCCGCCGCTGGCGCGGGCCGCCCCGGCGCCACGGTGGGCAGCGCTCCTCGGCCGGGGCCCCGGTGGGCAGCGCCGCCCCGTCACCGCCGCGCACCTCCGCCGACGCGCCAAGGGGTACGTCAGCCGTCCGCTCGGTGTCGCTCGGCACGCCGTCCCCGTCCGGTTGCGCAGCCGCACCCTCCCCCTGACCTGCCGGCTCGGCATCCAACGGCAGCTCGGCCGATGGGCCGGCCTCCAGTACGCGGCGCAGGTCGGCGAGGAGGCCGAGTCGCTCGGCCGAGTTGTGGTCGGACTCCGGGGCGTACACGGCCACCGTGTCGTTGCGGTGCTTGGCGTCGTACATCGCCACGTCGGCGTGGCGCATCAGGGTGGCGAAGTCCTCGCCGTGCTCCGGGAAGACGGCGATCCCGATCGACCCGCCCACGTCCAACGGCAGCCCGTCGAGCGGCACCGGCTCGGCCAGCGCCTGGACCACCCGGTCGGCCAACTCCCGCGCCTGACCGACATCGGTCAGACCGGTCATCACGATGGCGAACTCGTCACCGCCGAGCCGGGCGATCATCTGTGGTCGGGGCTGCACGTCGGTCAGCCGAGCGCTGACCTCGACCAGCAGACGGTCGCCCACGGCGTGCCCGAGGGCGTCGTTGACGTTCTTGAAGCGGTCCAGGTCGATCAGCAGCAGCGCGAGCTGCCCGTCGGGTTCGCCACGGGCGGTCCGCTCGGCATGCAGGTGCACCTGCTCCGCCACCTCGGTCAGCAGGGCCTTGCGGTTGGGCAGCCCGGTCAGCGGGTCGGCGGCGGCGAGGTGCTGCTGTTCGTTCGTCAACCGGGCCATCCGGTAGACGGCGAAGAGCGGCACCAGCACCAGCGGGATCAACGCGGCGCTGACCCGCGCCGCGGCGACAAGCACCGGGGCGAGCAGCAGCAGTGAGCCGGTGGAGAGCAACTCGAAGCCGAGGCCCTGGCGGACGGTGGGCCACCACCGATCCCCGAAACGCAGCCGCACCGCCCAGCTGACCAACCCGTAGTTGACGACGAACCAGGCCAGCGCGGCACCGCCGACGGCGGCCACGTCGGTCCAGTGCAACCGCCCGCCGGAGAAGATCGTGCCCGAGCCGAGCTGGATAGCCCCGTACGCGGCGGCGAGGGCACACGCGTACTGGCCGACGTTGAACGCCGTGCGCCACGCGGCGTGCCGCATCCGCCAGCCCGAGACGACCACCCCCACCGCCTGCACCACCACCGCCGGGCCGAGGCCCCAGCCGAGCAGGATCGCGAAGGTGAAGCAGGTGGACGGGAACACCGCCGACGTCTGCCGACGACCCGGTGGGACGAACGGGCGCGCGTCGCAGATCACGGCGAGCGCAGCCATCGTCCAGAACGCCACAGGCAGCCGGGACAGGTCGCCGGGGAGCGTCGCGAGTGGAACGGCAGCGGTCAGCGCGGCGACCGCCAGGATGCCGGCGACGAAGGCGGCGAACGGTGCGACCCGTCCCGCAGGAAGCGAGTTGCGTGGGTCGGCGACCTCCACCACACCTCCCGACCGACCATCGGCGTGCCGGTGCGCACGCCGTGACCCAATGAAACGCCCTCGGCCCCCAGTTTCCCGGTATGACAGTCACGAATCGGTCGTAGTCGTAATTAAGTTGGTATACGCGGCCAGTCGCCGTGTCCGGCCGCCGGCGGAGTCAGCCGCCCAGCTGAGCGACGTCCCGTGCGGCGTCCGGGCCCGCGTCCAGCAGGAGCCGGAACCCGTCCTCGTCGAGCACCGGCACCTTGAGACTGGCGGCCTTGTCGGCCTTCGACCCGGGGTTGTCCCCCACCACCACGAAGCTCGTCTTCTTGGAGACCGACCCGCTGACCTTGCCGCCCCGGCTCTGCACGGCCTCGGCGGCCTGGTCGCGCGAGAAACCGGCGAGCGTGCCGGTCACCACCACCGTCAGCCCCTCCAACGGGCGCGGCCCCTCGTCGACAGCCTCCTCGGCCATCCGTACGCCGGCCTCGGCCCACTTGCGGACCACCTCGCGGTGCCAGTCCACCGCGAACCACTCACGGATGCTTGCCGCGATGGTCGGCCCGACCCCGTCGACGGAGGACAGCTCCTCCTCGGTGGCCGCGTCGATGGCATCCATCGAGCGGAAGTGCCGGGCGAGCGCCTGGGCCGCGGTCGGGCCGACGTGCCGGATGGAGAGCGCCACCAGCACCCGCCACAGGTCCCGTTCCCGGGCGACCGCGAGATTGTCCAGCAACTTGGTGGCGTTGCTGCCCAGGCTGCCGTCCTTGTTGACGAAGAACGGCGACCGGGACAACTGCTCGGCGTCGAGCTGGAACAGGTCACCCTCGTCGCTGATGATCTCCGCGTCGAGCAGCGCTGCCGCGCCCTTGTAGCCGAGCACCTCGATGTCGAACCCGCCCCGGCCGGCGAGGTGGAACACCCGCTCCCGCAACTGGGCCGGGCAACTGCGGGTGTTGGGGCAACGGATGTCCACGTCGCCCTCCTTCGACGGCGCGAGCGGGGTGCCGCAGGCCGGGCAACTGGTCGGCATGACGAACGGCCGGGCATCGACGGGCCGCAGGTCGACCACCGGGCCGAGCACCTCGGGAATCACGTCGCCGGCCTTGCGCAGCACCACCGTGTCGCCGATCAGCACGCCCTTGCGCTCCACCTCGCGGGCGTTGTGCAGGGTGGCGAGCGCGACAGTGGAGCCGGCCACGCGCACCGGCTCGAGCACGGCGAACGGGGTGACCCGGCCGGTGCGCCCCACGTTGACGTCGATGTCGAGGAGCTTGGTGGTGACCTCCTCCGGCGGGTACTTGAAGGCGATCGCCCAGCGCGGGGCGCGACTTGTCGACCCGAGCCGACCCTGGATGGAGACCGGGTCGACCTTGACCACCACGCCGTCGATCTCGTGCTCGACGTCGTGCCGGTGCTCGGCGTAGTAGGCGATGAACTCCGCCACGCCGGCCAGGTCCGGAACGACCCGCCACCTGTCGCTGGTCGGCAACCCCCACGACTTGAGTGCCGCGTACGACTCGGACTGCGCAGTGGGCTGGAACCCACGGCGGGCGCCGATGCCGTGCACCACCAGGCGCAGCGGCCGGGTGGCGGTGACCCGTGGATCCTTCTGGCGCAGGCTGCCGGCGGCGGCGTTGCGGGGGTTGGCGAAGGGCGCCTTGCCCTGCTCCACCAGACCCGCGTTGAGATCGGCGAACGCGGCGATCGGGAAGTAGATCTCGCCCCGGACCTCCACCAGCTCGGGAACGTCCGGGAACTCGGCGGACGGGGCGAGCTGGCTGGGCACGTCCCTGATGCTGCGCACGTTGGCGGTGACGTCCTCACCGGTGCGCCCGTCGCCCCGGGTGGCGGCCCGGACCAGCCGGCCGTTCTCGTAGGTCAGGTTGATCGCCAACCCGTCGACCTTCAGCTCGCACAGGTAGGGCACCGGGCCGCCCGCGTCCCGTTCGACCCGCTCGGCCCAGGCCGCCAACTCCTCGTCGGCGAAGGCGTTGTCGAGCGAGAGCATCCGTTCGGCGTGGGTGACCGGGGTGAAGTCGGTGGAGAACGTGCCGCCCACCCGTTGGGTCGGCGAATCGGGCGTCCGCAGCGCCGGAAACTGCGCCTCCAACGCCTCCAACTCGCGCAACTGCCTGTCGAAGTCGGCGTCGGGGATGGTCGGCGCGTCCAGGACGTAGTAGCGGTACTGGTGCTCGGTCAGCTCCTGGCTGAGCGCGGCATGCCGCTCCCGGGCCTGCGGCGTCGGCTCGGCCCCGGCCGCCGCCTCCTGCGCCGGGCTGACCTGCTGACCGATCTGCTCCTCGGACACACCGCCACCTTCGGACACGCCTGCGACCTCCCTGATCACGCTACTCCGGCACCGTATCGGGCCGGTGGGACAATAGGGCGGCTCGGGGCGGCTCGGCAGCCGCGGTGTGGTTGGCCGGCGGCCCGGACCGTGGCGTGCGAGGATCGCCGGACGAGGGCGGTCCGTGGGACGCCGGGAGGCGGAGGTACGGATGCGCGAGGCACTGCTGTGGGCTGTGGCGATCCTGCTGGCGGTGACCGCCGGCTGGGTGTGGAACAGCTGGCGGCACCGGCTGTCCGACCGGCGTCCGGGCACCCGGCCGGGCCGGGGCGGCACGGGTGGCCGTCGTCCCACCCCGCCGCGGCCCCGGGGCGCCGAGCGGCCGTCCACCAAACCCCGCTCGCGCGACACGGACCGGCACGACGACACACCGGCGCCCGGTGAGATCTGGTGGGCCGACGTGCCGTACGCCGACGGCAGCGGGTCGAAGGTGCGCCCGTGCCTGGTGCTGCGCGCCGACTCCCGGGGCGCCGACGTCCTGAAGATCACCAGCCAGGACAAGAGCGACCGGGACGACCACGTCCGGATTCCCACCCGGGACTGGGACCCAGGCGCGGAGCACGACAGCTACCTGAGCCTCACCGAACCGATCCGACTCACCTCGGCCGCCTTCGCCGACCACGCCGGCCACTGCGACGCCGACCTGTGGCGAAAGGTCCGCAGCCTGCGCCACCTACCGACCGCCTGACCACCCCGCGGCCGCCCGTCGCCCACCGCCCGTCGCCCACCGCCCGGCGGGCCGGGTCAGTCGGGCCAGGCCGGACCGAGCGGGGTCAGTCCCAGGTCGCGCCGAGCGTGGCGAGCTGGTCGGCGTACTCGATGCGGTTGACCCACTCGCGCGGCCAGGCGGTCATGCCGACTGCCGCGCCCACGAAGGCGCCGGCCAGGGCGGCGATGGAGTCGGAGTCGCCGGCGGTGGTCGCGCCCCGGGCCAGTGCCGAGACCGGGTCGTCGACGTGCCGTACGGCGCAGAGCAGCGCGGTGGCCAGCGCCTCCTCGGCCACCCAGCCCTCCCCGGTGGCCAGGCACGGGTCGCTGCCGTCGTCCGGCTGCGCCAGGGTGGTGGTCAGTCGGCCCAGCACTGCCAGGCACTCGTCCCAGCCCCGGGCGATGAACTCCTCCGGCGTGTCGACCCCCGGGCGCTGCCAAAGATCTCCCAGCCACCGCTCCCGGTAGACCAGGCGTTGGGACAGTGCCCGCTCGGTGAGCACCGCGGGGAGCTCTGGTAGCGGGATGCCGGCGCGCAGCGCGAAGACCGCGTACGCGGTGAGTTCGCTGGCGGCCAGCCCGGTCGGGTGGCCGTGGGTCAGCCCGGCCTGCAACTGGGCCAACCCGGCGAGCGTGTCGAGGTCCGTGTCGAGCAACCCGACTGGGGTGACCCGCATGTTGGCCCCGCAGCCCTTCGACCCGGCCACTGTCGCTTCCTGCCAGCGCACCCCACGGCTCAGCTCGGCGCAGGCGCGCAGGCAGGTCATCCCCGGGGCACGGTTGTTGTCCGGGCTGACCGCCCAGGTCAGGAAGCGCTGCCGCAGCAGTGGCTCCACGACCTCCGGCGTGAGCGACGGTGCCTCGCGCAGCGCCCAACCGACGGCCAGCGCCATCTGGGTGTCGTCGGTGACCAGCGCCGGCTCGCCGGACAGCTCACGCGGACCGGTCGGGCCGTACCGGCGCTCGATCTCGGCGACGGTCAGGAACTCGGTCGGCTTACCCAACGCGTCGCCGTAGGCGAGGCCGAAGAGCGAACCGGAGGCGCGCAGCGCAGAGGTGGGGATCACGGCGGCCATGATGCCCGGCCGCCGCAACCCGTGGCGGGGTCAGTCCCAGCAGAGGCAGAACGGGTGGCCGGCCGGGTCGGCGTAGACCCGGAAGCCCTCGCCCTCACCCGGCAGTCGCCGAGCCCCGAGCGCGAGCGCCGCCTTCTCGGCCGCCTCGATGTCGTCCACCGTCACGTCGAGGTGGAACTGCTGCGGGCGCTCAGGATCCGGCCAGGCCGGCGGCCGCAGGTTGAGCGCCTGCTGGAAGGCGAGGCGCGGTTGGTGACCGAGCGGGCCGCCCAGCACCACCCAGTCGCCCTCCGATTCGTCCTCGGCGAGGGGCACGCCGAGCAGCTCGGCGTAGAACGCCGCCAACGCCCGCGGGTCCGGGCAGTCGATCACCACTGAACGCAGCTGTCCAATCATGACCGTCATCCTGCCCACCAGGTACGACAGGAAACCTCAGTCCTCGGCGAAGCGCCGACCGGCGTCCCGGCACGCGGCGAGCACCGCTCGGGCGTACTGCGGGGTCGCGCCGGCGAGGCCACAGGCCGGGGTGACCACCACCTGCTCGGCGAGTTGCCGACGGGGAAAGCCGAGGCGGTCCCAGAGCTGGCGTACCCGATCGGCGATCTGTGCGGAGGTCGGCGCGCCACCGGCCGACGGCGGCCGGGTCGGCGCGGCCCCGGCCAGCAACCCGAGGCCGGCGTCGAGCGCCTCACCCAGCGGGTCGAGCTTGGTGACGAGGTCCAGGTCGAGGGCGACCGCGACGGCGCCGGTGGAGCGGATCAGCTCCAGCGGCACGTCCGGGGCGCAGCAGTGTACGAGCGTCGGCACGCCGACCGTCTCGACGATCGTGCGCAGCAGGGCGGCGGCGTCCACCGAGTCGACCGCCCGGTACGCGCCCAGCCCGCTCTCGGTCGGCACCCGCCCGGCCAGCACTGTCGGCAGTGACGGTTCGTCCAGTTGCAGCAGCACCGACGCCTGGGGCAACCGCCGGGCGACCGCCGCGACGTGCCCGCGCAACCCCTCGGCGAGGGAGCCGTTCAGGTCACGGACCGCACCGGGATCGCGCAGCAGTCGGCCACCGATCGGCAACTCCAGGGAGGCGGCCAGCGTGAGCGGGCCGGCGGCCTGCACCTTGATCGGTCCGGCGTACCCCTCGGCCTGCTCGGCGAGCTGGTCCAGGTCGCGTTCCATCAGGTCGCGGGCCCGGCGCAGGTCGCGGCCCGGACGTGGGGCGACCCGCCACCGCCCCGCGTACACCTCGACGGGCAGTTCGACGAGCAGCCCGGCAGACCGGCCGATTATGTCGGCGCCGGGGCCACGGGCTGGCAGCTCGGGCAGGTGGGGCAGCTCGGGAAGCTCACCGAGGACCACCCGCTGAGCCTCGCCGATGTCGGTGCCGGGCAGCGAACCAATTCCGGTTGCCGCGCCGGCCGGCCAGGGCCACGCCTGATCTGTCACGGGCGAAGGCTATCCCGCGAACACCCGGGCCGTGCGGTCAGCCGGTGATGGTCGCGGAGCCGAGGACCACGTCGCCGGCCGGGTCCGGGCGGTACGCCACCACGGCCTGACCGGCGGCGACGCCGCGTACCGGTCGGCGCAGCTCGGCGTGCAGCCGGTCACCGTCGAGGGCGACGGTCGCCGGCACCACGTCGCCGTGCGCGCGCAACTGCACCTCGCACTCGACCGGCGCGTCCGGACGTGCGCCGCCGGTCCAGACCGGGCGTACGGCGTGCACGTCGGACACCTCCAGGGCCTCGGCCGGGCCGACAGTCACCGTGTTGGTCTTCGGGGTGATGGAGAGCACGTAGCGGGGTCGGCCGTCCGGGGCGGGCCGGTCCAGGTGCAGGCCGCGACGCTGCCCCACCGTGTACGCGTACGCGCCGCTGTGACTGCCGACGACCGCGCCGGTGGACGCGTCCACCACGTCGCCGGGCGCCTCGCCGAGCCGGCCGGCCAGGAAGCCGCGGGTGTCCCCGTCGGCGATGAAGCAGATGTCGTGCGAGTCGGGCTTGTCGGCCACCGCCAGGCCACGGTCGGCGGCCTCCGCCCGGACCTGCGCCTTGGTCGAGTCACCGAGCGGGAAGATCGACCGGTCGAGCTGCTCGCGGGTGAGCACGGCGAGCACGTAGGACTGGTCCTTGGCCAGGTCGACGCTGCGTCGCAGCAGCCCGTCCGCGCCGAGGCGGGCGTGGTGCCCGGTCACCACCGCGTCGAAGCCCAGGGCAACCGCCCGGTCCAGCACCGCCGCGAACTTGATCTTCTCGTTGCAGCGCAGGCAGGGGTTCGGTGTACGGCCGGCGGCGTACTCGGCGACGAAGTCGTCGACCACGTCCTCGTGGAAGCGGTCGGCCATGTCCCACACGTAGAACGGGATGCCGATCACGTCGGCCGCCCGCCGGGCGTCCCGGGAATCCTCAAGGGTGCAGCAGCCGCGCGCCCCGGTCCGATAGGTCTGTGGGTTGCGGGCCAGCGCCAGGTGCACGCCTGTCACGTCATGCCCGGCCGCCACCGCCCGCGCCGCCGCCACGGCCGAGTCAACCCCGCCCGACATCGCCGCCAGAACCCTCACCGACGCACTCCCTTCCCGGTCCCCACGACAACCCTATCCACCAGCCCGGAAAACCCCCCGAACCCGTGCCCCGCACCACCCGCCCCACCCACGCGATCTTGCACTTTCCGCGGCGACATATGCCGCGTAAGACGCGAACGGGCAACCTAAGCCGCAAGATCGCGGGGATGGGTCCGGGTCAGCGGGGGTTGCGGAGGGCTGCGGCTCGGCGGGCTCGGTCCACCGCTGCCGGGAGGGCCGCGATCAGGGCGTCGATGTCGGCCTGGGTGCTGGTGTGGCCCAGGGTGAAGCGCAGGGAGGACCGGGCGCGGTCGTCGTCGGCGCCCATCGCGAGCAGCACATGTGAGGGCTGGGCCACGCCGGCCGAGCAGGCGGAACCTGTCGAGCAGGCGATCCCCTGCGCGTCGAGCAGGAGCAGCAGAGCGTCGCCCTCGCAGCCGGGGAAGGAGAAGTGCGCGTTGCCGGGCAGCCGGTCGGTCGGGTCGCCGTTGTAGATCACCTCGGGCACCGCCTGACGAACCCGCTCGATCAGGTCGTCGCGCAGCGCGGCCACCCGGGCCGCGTACTCCTGCTGGCCCTTCACTGCCGTCTCCACGGCGACCGCGAAGGCGACGATGCCGGCGGTGTCCAGGGTGCCGGATCGGATGTCGCGTTCCTGGCCGCCGCCGTGCAGCAGCGGCGTGGCCGGCACGTCCCGGGCGAGCAGCAGCGCGCCCACCCCGGTCGGGCCGCCCAACTTGTGCCCGGTGACGGTCAGCGCGGCGACGCCGCTGGCGCCGAAGTCGACGGGCACCTGACCGACCGCCTGGATGGCGTCGGTGTGGAAGGGCACACCGTGTTCGGCGGCGACGGCGGCCAGCTCGGCCACCGGCTGGACGGTGCCCACCTCGTTGTTCGCCCACATCGCGGTGACCACTGCCACCTGGTCGGCGTGCGCGGCCAACTCGGCGCGCAGAGCCTGCGGGTCGAGTCGGCCGACGGCGTCCACCGGCAGCCAGCCGACCTCGGCGCCCTCGTGTTGGGCCAGCCAGTCGACCGCGTCCAGCACGGCGTGGTGCTCGACGGCGCTGGAGACCACCCGACGCCGGTCCGGGGCGGCGCCCCGGCGGGCCCAGAAGATGCCCTTGACCGCGAGGTTGTCGCTCTCTGTGCCACCACCGGTGAAGATCACCTCAGAGGGCCGGGCGCCCAGCACCGCGGCCACCCGCTCACGGGACTCTTCGACCCGGCGGCGGGCACGGCGGCCCGCCGCGTGCAGGGAGGACGCGTTGCCGACCTCGCGGGCGGTAGCGACGTACGCCTCCAGTGCCTCGTCGAGCATCGGAGTCGTCGCCGCGTGATCCAGGTAAGCCATCGCCGTTCAGCGTACGGCTGACACCTTGGGGACCGGATGCCGGAGGGGACCGCGCGCACTGGGCCGGGGGTGGAGTCCCCACCCCCGGCCCGGTCAGGCGGGTACCGCGGTGACGACGATGTTGTCGCGGTACTTGCGCGCCTTGGCGTCGAACGGCCCACCACAGGTGATCAGGGTCAGCCGCGGCCTGCCGTCGCGGGCGAAGTACCGGTCCAGCGGGATCCTCGTCTTGGCGTACTCCTCGCGGGCGACGACCCGGTAGCGCCGAGCCTCGCCGTCGCTGCCGGTAGCGGTCAGCGTGTCGCCCTGGTCCAGTTCCCGCAGTCGGAAGAACGCGCCCTTGCCCTGCTTGGCGCTGTCCACGTGACCGGCGATGACCACCGAGCCGGCGTCCGCCTCCAGGCCGGGGCCGTAGCGGTACCAGCCGATCTGGTCGACGCTCGGCGGCACCTCGAACTCGTTGGTCCGCTCGTTGATGCCTACCGCGTTGACGGTGGCGGTGACGTTGATCTCCGGGATCAGCAGCCGTACCGGCGGGATGGCCTTCGGGGCGGCGGGCAGCTCACCGGCGGTCACCGGCACGGACGGGCCGTTGCTGGCGGTCGGTGGGGCGCTGGCCAGCGTGCTGGCCTCCTCGGCGCCCACGGTCCCGGCCGGCTGGGCGGCGCACGCCACCAGGGCGGCGACGGTGAGCGCGGCAACGCCGGCGGCCAGGGCCGCCAGCGCGCCGCGGTTGCGCACCGTCACTTGCGGCCGGTCCGTGCGGTCGCCATCCGCACCCCACCGCCAAGCAGCAGGAGCACGCCGGCACCGGTGAGCACGTACCACCAGGTGTCCACGCCCGTGCCGGCCTGGCCGCCGTCACCGCTGGGCACGCCGCCCGGGGCAGAGTGCAGGCCGGTGATGGTCTGGGCCACCACGTCGAGGGTCTTGCCCTCGGCGGAGCCGATCGCGTAGACGATCGTGGCGGTGCCCTCCTTGAGGTTGAGGTCCGCCGGGCCGATGGCCACGGTGTCGGTGCCGGCCAGCACCACGTCCGCCTTCACGTTGCCCGCGGCGACGTCGCCCTTGGCCTCGTTCGGGTTGGTGAGGTCCTCGAAGACCGGGGTGCCACCGGCGCGGACGTCGACCGCCGGGGCGGCGGCGGTGTGCCGGACGATCAGCCGGGCCTTGCCGGCGTCGACGTTTGAGACGTCGTTCACGAACGGGGTGATCTTCGGCTGGCCGGCGGCGTCGAGGTGAGCGGCGATGCTGATGTTCGCACCGCCCGGCACCGCGGCGTTGTCGACAGTGAGGATCGCGCTGCCGATCGGCTCACCCGGCTTGGTGAGCGCGATGTCGTAGTCGCCCTCCTCCAGGTTCAGCGGGCCGGCGACGTCGCCGGGCTTGAAGTTGTCGAGCGTCTTCTTCCCGTTGACGTAGACGTCGACAGGGGTGTCCGGGATGCCGTGCACGACGGAGACCTTCGACGTGGCGGCGTACGCGGGGCTGGCCGTGAACGCGCCGACGCCGGTGAAGGCCAGCGCGGCGACCGCGCCGCCCGCGGCGACCCGACGGAAGTACGAGAGCTGCATGTCTGCCTCCTGGTAGTTGGTGCTGATTCGTCAGGCCTGGCTTGCAGAACGGGTTACGCCAGCTCCCGGACGGGTGGATGCGCCCCGGAGGCACTTTTCTTTTCCGGCCCCACCTGCATCCGCAACGGGCTCGTGGAACGAAGAGCTGGTGAGATGACATCGATCGGGGAAGTGGGGCGGAGACTGTGGCAGCTACAGTCGGGCATGCCCCATCGAAGGCGAGCCGCCCGATGACGGCGCTACGACAGGAACCGGACCCTCCGGTGGACGACCTCGACCGCAGGTTCCTCGCCGGCGACGACGTGGCGCTGCGCGAGGCGTACGACCGCTACGGTCGTGCGGTGCTCCACCTGGCCACGTCCATGCTGGCGAACCGCAGCGACGCCGAGGACGTCACCCAGGCGACGTTCGTCGCCGCCTGGCTGGGTCGCGACACGTTCGACCCGGCCAAGGGGTCGTTGATCGGGTGGTTGCTCGGCATCGGCCGGCGGAAGGTGATCGACCGGATGCGCGCCTCGGCCCGGGAGACCCGGGTGGTGGAGACGGTCCGGCAGTTGCCCGAAGCGGCGCCTACCGACCCGGACCCGGACCGCGTGGTGGACCGGTTGGTGATCGCCGACGAGCTGGCTCGACTCCCGGACGACCAGCGACGGATGCTGGAGTTGGCCTTCTACGACGACCTGACGCACCAGCAGATAGCCACTGTGACAGGCGTGCCGTTGGGCACTGTGAAAAGTCACATCCGACGCGGCATGGCGAGCTTGAAACGCAGATGGGAGGTGGACGGTGCAGCACCTGGACCACGACCGGCTGGTATTTCTGGCGCTCGGTGAGAGCGAGGCGGACAACGGGGAGAGCACCCACCTCGGCACCTGCGCGCACTGCCGTACGGAGTTGGTGACCCTTGAGCGGGTGGCAGGGCTCGGCACCGAGACGCAGGGTCTGGCTGACCTGCCCGACCCGCCGGAGCACCTCTGGCAAGGCATCGAAGCCCAGGTCAGAGCTGCGGAGGCCGAGTCGACGGTGACCCGACTGGACCCGGCGCGACGATCCCGCCGGGGTCGGGGCTGGTCCCGTTGGGCGGCCACCGCGGTGACCGCGGCCGCCGCCGCGGCGGTCGGCGTGGTGGGCACCGTCTCCGTGCTCCGCCCTGACGATCCGACGCCCACCCCGACGCCGGTGGTGGTGGCGAGCGCGCCGTTGGCGGCGTACGGGGCGACGCCGCCGACGGCCAAGGGTGACGCCCGGGTTCTCCAGGACGGCCAACTACATCTGCATGTGGCGAATCTCCCGAGCGTCCCGGGGTACTACGAGGTCTGGCTCATCAATCCGACGACGATGGAGATGTTCTCGATCGGCACCCTGGGGGGCGACCCGGACGCCCTGCTGCCCCTGCCCCCGAATGTCGATCTCAAGAGCTACTCGGTGGTCGACGTCTCCGCCGAGCAGTACGACAACAACACCCGCCACTCCGGCGACAGCCTGCTGAGGGGCACCCTGACGGGCTGATCGGCGGGCCGGTTCAGCTCCCCGGCTCGCCGATCAGCTCCCAACACGGCAGTGGCCGCCCGTTGAACGGGCGGCCACTGTCCTGTCGCAGTGTCACTTGCGCTTGCGGATCTCCTCGGCGGCCTGCGGGACGATCTTGAACAGGTCGCCGACCACACCGAAGTCGGCCAGCTCGAAGATCGGCGCCTCGCCGTCCTTGTTGACCGCGACGATGGTCTTCGAGGTCTGCATGCCGGCCCGGTGCTGGATGGCACCGGAGATGCCGAGCGCGACGTAGAGCTGCGGGGAAACCGTCTTGCCGGTCTGGCCCACCTGGAACTGGTGCGGGTAGAAGCCGGAGTCGACGGCCGCGCGGGACGCGCCGACGGCACCGCCGAGCAGGTCGGCCAGCTCCTCGACCAGCTTGAAGTTGTCGGCGTTGCCGACGCCCCGGCCGCCGGAGACGACCACGCCGGCCTCGGTCAGCTCAGGGCGGGAGCCCTTCTGCTCGGCGACCCGCTCGACGACCTTGGCCAGCTTGTCGGTGTCGGTGACCGACACGCTGAGCTGCTCGATCGCCGGGGTGGCCGCCGCCGGGGCGGGGGTGACCGAGTTGGGCCGGACGGTGACCAGCGGCAGGCCCTTGGTGACCTTGGACTTGACGATCGTGGAGCCGGCGAAGGCGACCTGGGTCGCGGTGCCGTCGGCGTCCAGGCCGACCACGTCGGTCAGGATGCCGTTGTCGAGCTTGACGGCGAGCCGGGCGGCGATCTCCTTGCCCTCCTGCGCCGACGCCAGCAGCACGGCGGCCGGCTGCACCCGCTTGACCAACTCGGCCAGCACTGTCGCCTTGGGTGCCACCAGGTAACCGTCGATCTCGTCACCCTCGGCGGCGTAGATCTTCTCTGCGCCGTACTCGCCCAGCTTGCCGCTCAGCGCCTCGGCGGCGCCGGCGCCGCCGAGCACCACCGCGCTCGGGGTGCCCAGCTCACGCGCGAGGGTGAGCATTTCCAGGGTGACCTTCTTGACGCCGAATTCCTTGGTGGCTTCGACGACGACGAGAACCTCAGACATGTCAGAACCCCCCTCTCACACGAACTTCTCGGTGGCGAGGAACTCGACGAGCTTGACGCCGCCCTCGCCCTCATCAGTGATCTTGGCGCCGCCGGAGCGCGGGGGGCGCTTGGTGTGCTCGACGACGGCGCTGGTCGCGCCGTCGAAGCCCACCTCGTCGGCCGCGACCCCGAGGTCGGCCAGCGAGAACGTCTGCACCGGCTTCTTCTTGGCGGCCATGATGCCCTTGAAGGAGGGGTAGCGCGGCTCGTTGATCGTGTCCCAGACGGAGACCACTGCCGGGGTGGAGGCGGTGACTACCTCGTAGCCCTCCTCGGTCTGCCGCTCGACGGTCAGCGTCGCGCCGTCGACGGTGAGCTTGCGGGCGCCGGTGAGCGCCGCGACGCCCAGCCGCTCGGCGATCATGTGCGGCATGACCTGGACCCGGCCGTCGGTGGACTCGGCACCGCAGATGACCAGGTCGGCATTGAGCTGACCGAGCGCGGCGGCGAGCACCTTCGAGGTGGCGACGGCGCACGAGCCGTGCAGGGCGTCGTCCAGCACGTGCACGGCCTTGTCCGGGCCCATGGAGAGCGCCTTGCGGATCGACTCGGTCGCCCGGTCCGGACCCATGGTCAGGATGGTGACCTCGCCGCCGTGCGCCTCCTTGATCTTCAGCGCCTCCTCGATGGCGTACTCGTCCATCTCGTTGATCACGTTGTTCGCCGAACCGCGGTCGACGGTGTTGTCGTCATTGCGCAGGTTGCGGTCCGCGCCCGAATCAGGCACCTGCTTGACGAGTACGACGATATTCATCGCGCTTCGACGACCCTCCTGTGTGGTGATGCGATTCGCTCGCCCGGTCTGGGGCGCAGCGTCGCGCGTCGGTCGACGCCAGGTCAACCGAGGGCGGTTGTGCAGTTGCCCACGGCGCAATGTTACCTGCCAGTAGGTTGCGCTCCCGCAGCACTCAGAGTGACACAGCTCACCGACGTGCGGCCGGTCAGGCCGGCTCGGCCAACGCGACCCGGATCTGGTCGATGGCTGCCGCCTCGGCGGGCGCCACCCCGTCGTGCGCCCGGGCCACCCGATCCGCCGCCGCCAACACCAGCTCGCGGTACGCGGCCACGTCCCGTGGGGACTTCTCGCGCAGGATCCGCACCGCCCGCCCCAGCGCCGGCAGCACCACCGACTCGATCTCCAGCTGCGAGTCCCGGGGAAGTCGCGGCAGCGGGCCGGTGGTCAGCGCCTCCTTGACCGTGCCACTGGCGTCGGCCAGCGCACCGGACGCGGCGATGCTCTCCCGGATCACCCCGAGGACGCCCGGATCGGCGTTGGAGACCAGGAAGACTGCGCCGAAGGCGCCGGTCTTGAGGGTCAGCCGCTCCTCGTCCGTCAACCGCTGCTCCATGATCACGGAGTGTAGACGTACGGGGTGGTCGTGGTGATCGGGACGAGGCCGAGTCGCTCCAGGATCGGCCGGCTGTCCTCGGACGCGTCGACCTGCAACAGCGTCCGGCCCCGGGTGTCGGCCAGCCGGGCCCGGTAGGTGACGAGCGCCCGGTAGATGCCCTTGCGACGCCACTGCGGCAGGGTGGACCCACCCCAGAGGGTGGCGAAGCCGGTGTTCGCCGGGAAGCGCACCCAGCCGGCGCTCACCACGGTCCCGTCCGCCTCGGCCACCACCACGGTGATCGAGTGCGGGTCGGCGTCGATCTCCTTGGCCAGGCCCCACACCAGGTGCGAGCGGTCCTCCTGCCAGACCTCCTCCTCCATGGCGGCGATCCGCTCCAGATCCTCCCGGGCGGTCACCTCACGCAGGCGTACCCCCTCGGGGGCGACCGGCAGCGCGGCGGCCAGCGGCGCGACCGGGCCGACCACGACGGTCTCCCGGTCCTCCGGCACGAAGCCGGCGGCGCGCAGGCGGTCCGCCAGGTCCGCCGGTTCGTCGTGCTCGTTGAGCTTCCACTCGACCGACTGGCCGCGCTCGCGGAACAGCTGCACCTGCCGGGCGATCAGCTCGTCCAGCGCGTCACCTGTCAACCCGCCCAGGTCGCGGTAGGTGAGGAACCCTCCCGCGTCGAGCCCGAGGATCCGGACCAACGGGCCGTCCCGCTCCACCGTGACCCCGGCCGGGACCGGGTCGGGGATCTCCGGGCGGAGTTGGTTGTCGTAGGCGGTCCGCAGCGTCTGTACGTCGAGATCAGTCACCGGCCCAGGCTAAGCGGGATGGGAAGCGGATAATCTCCCACTGTGTGGGAGGCGATCAGGCGGTGGTTCGACCCGGCCGAGCTGGGCTCGGTCGGTGAGACGCCGGACTACCGGTTCTCCCTGGCCAACGAACGGACCTTCCTCGCCTGGCTGCGCACTGGGTTGGCGCTTGTCGGTGGCGGGTTGGCCGCCGCCCAGTTCCTGCCACCCCTGCCGATGAGCCACCTGCGCGAGGTGATCGCGGTGGCGTTGCTGCTGCTCGGCGCGGCTGTCGCGATCCGCGCGGTGGACCACTGGGCGCGCACCGAACGGGCCATCCGGCTCGGTCGGGAACTGCCCGCGTCCCGGTTCCCCGCCATCCTGGCCCTCGCCGTCGGCGTCGGCGCGTTGCTGCTGGTGGTCGCCGTCCTGATGCGGGCGGTCGGCGGGCGGTGAGCACCGGACGCGATCCGGGGCTGCAACCGGAGCGGACCCGGCTGGCCTGGCGGCGCACCCTGCTCACGGTGACACTGGTGACCGCGCTCGCCGTCCGGTTGGCGTCGACGGGCGACCCGACCGGCGCGTTGATCGCCGGTGGGGCCGTGCTGGTGTGGGGCGCCCTGCTGGTGCTCTGCTGGCCCCGTGGCACCGGCACCGGCCCGGCCCGCACCGGCGGCCGGACGCTGCCCCTGGTCATGGTGGGTACTGTGGTGCTGGCGTTACTGGGAGTGCTGCTGGTGCTCCGCGGACTGTGGTGACGGGATTCGGTGAGCCATGATGGGTGCATGGCCCGGCTTGGCGTACTCCTCTTCCTGGTGCAGATCGTCCTCGCGGTCTGCGCACTGATCAGCTGTCTCTCCGCCGAGGAGGGCCAGATCCGCTCCCTACCCCGGATCGCCTGGGTGCTGATCATCCTGTTCTTCCCGCTGGTCGGCTCGATCGCCTGGTTCGTCGCCGGCCGGCAGCCCAACCCTGGCGCCCGCAAGGGCTGGCCGGGCGGCCCCGGCGGCGTCGAGCGGCAGCGCCCCCGGCCGGTGGCCCCCGACGACGATCCGGAGTTCCTGCGCTCCGTTCAGGAACGCGCCCAGCAGCAGGACCAGGAGCTGTTCAGCCGCTGGGAGGAAGACCTGCGTCGGCGCGAGGACGACCTGCGCCGCCGCGACGGTGAGCCGCCGCGTGAGGGTGACCGACCCGAGGTCTGAACGCGCCACCGCCGCCGGCGCGGGTGCGACGGCGGCGGTGGGTGCGACTCAGGCCAGGTTCGACGACCGGGGGTACGCGTCGGTCGGGTCGGTGAGCACGTTCACCAGGTACGGCACTCCGGAGTCGAACGCCCGCTGGAGCGCGGGGCCCAGGTCGGCCGCCTTGGCGACCGTCTCCCCCGCTCCGCCGAGCGCGCTGACCACCGTGTCGTACCGCAGCTCCGGCTGGAGGTCGGCGGCCACGTCGTAGCCGTACATGGCCCGCATCGGGTGCTTCTCCAGCCCCCAGATGCCGTTGTTGCCGACGACGATCACCACCGGCAGCTTCTGGCGGACCAGCGACTCGACGTCCATCAGCGAGAAGCCGGCCGCGCCGTCGCCCATCAGCACACAGATCTGCCGGTCCGGGTGACTGACCCGGGCGCCCATCGCGTAACCCATGCCGGTGCCCAGGCAGCCGTACGGGCCCGGGTCCAGCCAGGTGCCGGGCTGGGCCGGCTCCAGGTACCGCCCGGCGTACGACACGAAGTCGCCGCCGTCGCCGATCGTGATCGCGTCCGGGGCGAGCACCCGACGCAGCTCACCGTAGATCCGGGCCGGGCGGATCGGGTCGGTCTCGGCGGCCATCTCCGCGGCGTCCCGAGCCTTCGCGGCGTCCTCGGCAACGCGCAGGTCGGCGATCCAGTCGGCGTGGTCGGCCCGGTCACCGGAGTGGTCGGCCAGCGCGGAGAGGATCAGACGCAGGTCGCCGGCGGGGGCGGCGGCCGGCTGCACGTGCGTCGCCCGCTGGCTCGGCGCGTCGACGATGTGCACCACCTTGGCGTCACCGAAGTCACCGAAGCTGAGCCGGAAGTCCAGCGGGGTGCCCACCACCACGACCACGTCGGCGCCGGAGAGCGCGGCCCGACGGGCCTTGGCGAACGCGAGCGGGTGCTCCGGCGGGAGCGAGCCGCGACCCATGCCGTTGGTGAAGACCGGCACCTGCAACGCCTCGGCCGCCTCGCGCAGGGCGGCGACCGCGTCGCCCGCGTACACGTCGGAGCCGGCGATGATGACCGGCCGCTGCGCCCCGGCGATGAGCAGCGCGGCGCGGCCGACCTCCTCCGGGTCCGGCGCGATCGGGTCGACACCCGTCACCGTGGGCACCTCGGCCTCGGCGACCGAGAAGACCGTCTCCAGTGGAAAGTCGAGGAAGGCCGGGCCGCGGTGCGGGGTCAGCGCGGCGTTCAGCGCGGCACCCACCGCACGCGGGATGTCGTCGGTGCTGAACACCGTCTCGGCGTGCTTGGTGACCGGGGCGACAAGCGGCAGGTGGTCCATCTCCTGGAGGCTGCCGGAGCCCCAGCGAAACGCGGGCGCACGGCCACCGAGCACCAGCACCGGCGAGGCGTTGAAGAACGCGCTGGTCATGCCGGAGATGCCGTTGGTGACACCGGGCCCGGCGGTGAGCACGGCGAGGCCAGGACGGCGCTGGAGCTTGGCCACCGCCTCGGCGGCGAAGACCGCGGACTGCTCGTGCCGGACGTCGTAGATCGGGAAGTCGGTCTTGTACGCGGCGTCGTAGAGCGGGAAGACGTGCCCGCCGGACAGCGTGAACATCTCCCGTACACCGTGCGCGCGTAGTGCCGCGAGCGCCAACTCGCCGCCGTGACCCTCGATCCGCTCCGTCATGTCGCTCCCATCGTCCGTGGCCGGGATCACAGGTTACCGGCCGGTCACTTGACCGTCCGATGGTGGTCCCGGCCAGCGGACGCCACCGGTCAGCGGCCGGTGAACCCCGGCTTGCGCTTCTCGACGAAGGCCGCCATGCCCTCGCGCCGGTCGTCGGTGGCGAACAGCGCCGCGAAGAGCTGACTCTCCCAGGCCAGGCCCGAGTTCAGGTCCATGTCCAGGCCGCCGTCGACCGCCAGCTTCGCCGCGCGCAGCGCCTGCACCGGCCCGGTGAGGTACGGAGTGATCAGCGCGACGGCCGTGTCGTACACCTCGGCGGCCGGGGCGATCCGGTCGGCCAGGCCGATCCGCAGCGCCTCCTGCGCGTCCACCATCCGACCCGACATGATCAGGTCCTTGGCGCGGGCCGGGCCGACCAGGCGGGCCAGCCGCTGGGTGCCGCCCGCACCCGGAATGATGCCCAGCTTGATCTCCGGCTGGCCGAGCTTGGCGTCCTCGGCGACCACCCGCCAGTCACAGGCCAACGCCAGCTCACAACCGCCACCGAGGGCGTACCCGGTGATCGCGGCGACCACCGGCTTGGGGATCCGGGCAATCGCGCCGAGCGCGCTGGACAGGTTCGCGGCCCGGTCGGCCATGTCCACGTAGGACATCTCGGCCATCTGCTTGATGTCCGCGCCGGCGGCGAAGACCTTCTCCCCGCCGTACACGATGACGGCGCGGACCTCGGGATCGGCGGTGGCCGCCGTGGCGGCGGCGCGCAACTCCTCCTGCACCTGGGTGTTGAGCGCGTTCATCGGCGGCCGCTCCAGCCGGATCGTGCCGATGCCGTCAGTGGTCTCCAGCCGAACGAACTCGCCCACGCTGCCCTCACTTCCTCGTCGAAGTCGCGTGCCAACCTTACGACCCGGCTCGTTTGGGTAAGTAGTGTGGTGTCAGCCCCGTGGGCGGGAGTCCAGCCATGATCACGTATTACGACGACAGGTTCGTGCAGGTCACCTCCAGCACCGTCCGCGTCGACGGTCGCAGCTATGCGCTGGCCGACATCACCATGATCTGGCACCGCCGTGGCACCCGTTCCTGGCGCGTGCTGGTGGGGCGGGGCGCGATCGGCGCGGCACTCGCCGGCCCCCTGGTCGCGGCGGTGCTCGGCATCGGCCTGGCCGTCTGGCTGCACCGCTCACCCACCGTGACGATCGCGATCGTCGGCGCGTCGGTGCTGGTCGGGCTGGCCGTCGGGCCGGTCGCCGACTTCCTCTTCGAACACCTGGACCGCTCGTACGCCCGGGGCAGCCGCCAACTGGAGATCTGGGCCCGTTGGCGGGGTCAGCCGGTGCGGCTGCTGCGCACCGGTGACGCGCTGCGCTTCGGGCAGATCTACCGGGCGGTGCAGCGCGCGGTCGAGCACAGCCAGCCGTCCCGCCCCGGCATCCGCCGCTAGCCGTTCACAGATCTTGGACAGTTTCCGTCAGCGCCTGACGGAAACCGTCCAAGATCGCCGAGGCCAGGGTTGCCTGCCGGTGGTTAGGCTTAGTGATGACCCTCTATTACCGGGACGACGCGGTGCAGGTGACCTCCGAGTCGATCCGGGCGGGCGGTCACGTGATCGCCCTGCCCGACGTGACGTTCGTCTGGCATGCACGGGGGCAGAAGACCCTTGCCGTACGCGGCCGCGTGCTGGGACGCGGTGTCCTGGTCCTCCTGCTCTCGCTGCCGCCGCTGGTCGCCGTGGTCTGCGTGCTGTCACTGGCCTGGTCGGCACAGGACCGGGGCAACTGGCAGCTGGCGCTGATCATTCTCGCCGCCTGCGCGGTGGGGGCGCTCGCGTTGGCGCCGTTTCTGGAGATCCCGCTCGGCTGGTTGGACCGCTCCTACGAGCGTGGCAGCCACGTGCACGAGCTGTGGGTACAGCACCACGGCCGGGAGGATCTGCTGGTGCGTACGCCGGACGCGCTACGGTTCGGGCAGATCTACCGGGCCGTGCAGCGTGCCGTCGAACAGCAGGGGGACCACCGATGACCACTCGCCGCCGCGAGGCCGTCGCCCTGGCCGGCCTGCTCGCCGCGGCCGGCGTCACCCACCTGGTACGCCCCGGTGTCTACGACCCGATCGTGCCGCGGGCGTTGCCCGGCCCGCCCCGATTCTGGACGTACGCCAGCGGGGTCGCCGAGCTGGCCGTGGCGGCGGCGGTGGCGCATCCGTCCACCCGGGGCGCCGGTGGTCGGGCGGCCGCCGCACTCTTCGTCGCCGTACTGCCGGCCAACGTGAAGATGGCGGTGGACTGGCGACACCGACGCCCGACGAAGCGGGCCATCGCGTACGGCCGGGTGCCGTTGCAGGTGCCGCTGATCTGGTGGGCGCTGCGGGTCGCCCGCGCCGGTCGACAGTCAGGCTGACCGGCTCCGTCGGGCGGTTGTGGCCCGGCCGACGCACACTTGATCCCATGGCGATTCCTCTCCCCACCCCGGCGGCCGTGGTCGGCCTGACCCGCTCGGCTCTCGACCAGGCGCTCGGCTCGGCCGTCTCGATGGCAGCCGTGCCCGCTCGCGCGTTCGCGGTGCTGGACGGGGTGGAGGCGCTGCTGGCCCGGATCAACGGCGTGGTCGACCGCATCGAGACGACCCTGGAGCGGACCGACCAGGTGCTCACCGACGCCGAGACGGCGGTCCGCGAGGTGGCCGTGATCAGCGCCGCCGCGACCACCGCCATCGACACGGCCACCGAGGTGGCGACCGCCGCCGCCGTGGTGGTCGCCGAGGCCGACCGGGTCTCCCGGGCGGCGGGCACGGTGGTCGCCGAGGCCGACCGGGTCGCGAGCCGCGCCGCCGTCACCGTGGGCACCGCGGCGGAGGCCGCCGCCGCGGCGGGCGAACTGCTGGCGGCGTACGAGCCGGCGCTGCGCCGGGCCGCGCCGATGGCCGGGCGGTTCGTCGAGGAGCTGAGCCACGAGGAGATCAGCGCGGCGATCCACCTGATCGACGAGTTGCCCAAGCTCAAGGAACACCTGACGGCCGACATCCTGCCGATCCTGGCCACGCTGGACCGGGTCGGGCCCGACCTGCACGACCTGCTCGACGTGACCCGCGACCTCAAGCTCGCCGTGGCCGGCATCCCGGGGCTGGGCATGCTGCGCCGACGCGGCGAGAAGCTCGCCGACGAGCCCGTCGGCTGAGCCCTCGCCCGCCTCCGCCGTGGATCAGCAGTCGCAGGTGATCGTCGTGGTGGGCGCGGTGAGGTCGTCGACCGGTCGCCGGGTCAGCCCGGCCTCCGTCACCACCGGCAGCCCCTCCCGCGCCCAGTACTCGAACCCGCCGAGCATCTCCTTCACCGGGTGACCGAGCCGGGCGAACTCCAGCGCCGCCCGGGTCGCGCCGTTGCAGCCCGGACCCCAGCAGTAGGTCACCACCGCCGAGCCCGGCGGGATCAGGTCCGCCGCCCGGGTCGCGATCTCGTCGGTGGGCAGGTGCACCGCGCCGGGGAGGTGCCCCTGCGCCCAGGCGGCCGCGCCCCGGGAGTCGACGACCACCAGACCCGGGGTACGGGCCGACAGGTCGGCGTGTACGTCACTGACGTCGGTCTCGACGCTGAGCCGATTGCGGAAGTAGGCGGCGGCGGTGGCCGGGTCGGCCGACGGTACGGCGAAGGTGAAGGTCATGCACCGATCCTCACCAGATCGTCGCCTCGGGACGAGCGGCGGGAACGCCGTCCTGCGCTAACATCCCGCCATGCCGATCCTGGCCACGACAACCGGCCCGCGCCCGCTGCCAGCGCCCCGACGACCGGCGGCCGCGCACCGGGTTGCCGTGCTCGCGTACCCGGGGATGTCGGTGTTCGAGACCGGCATCGTCACCGAGGTGTTCGGGCTGGCCCGGCCCGAGTTCGACGTCGACTGGTACGACCTGGTGATCTGCGCCGAGCAGCCGGGGCCGGTGCCGGTGGTCGGCGGAGCCAGCCTGCACACCCCGTACGGTCTGGCCGAGCTGGCGGCGGCGCGGACGGTGATCGTTCCCGGCGTGCCGGACGTGACCGCGGACCCGTCACCCGAACTGACAACCGCGCTGCGTCAGGCGCACCGGCGCGGTGCCCGCATAATGTCGATCTGCTCGGGCGCGTTCGCGCTGGCGGGCGCGGGGCTGCTGGACGGCCGACGGGCCACGACCCACTGGCGGTACGCGGAGCTGCTGGCGCGGCGCTACCCGCGGGTCGAGGTGGATGCGGACGTGCTCTACCTCGATGACGGTGATCTGCTCACCAGTGCCGGCAGCGCGGCCGGACTGGACCTCTGCGTGCACGTGATCCGGCGCGACCACGGTGCGGCGATCGCCAACGCGGTTGCCCGCCGGCTGGTGATCCCGCCGCACCGCGACGGCGGGCAGGCCCAGTTCGTCGAGGCGCCGGTGCCCGCCGACCCGGACGACGACCGGATCGCGAGCAGCATCGACTGGGCCCTCGCCCATCTCGCCGAGCCGTTGAGCGTGGCCCAGCTCGCCGGGCGGGCGCACATGTCGTCCCGCACCTACCTGCGACACTTCGCCCGAGCGACCGGGACCAGCCCGATCCGATGGCTGATCGACAAGCGGGTCCGCGCCAGCCTGGCCCTGCTGGAGGAGACGGACACCGCTGTCGAGCAGGTCGCCCGGGCGGTGGGCTTCGACACGCCGGTCACCTACCGCCACCACTTCGGCCGGGTCATGCTGACCTCACCGTCGGCGTACCGCCGGGCCTTCCGCACCGGCGCGGGCCAGCGGGCGTAACACGCCGACACGGTCAGGCCGGCGCGTACAGCTCGTCGATCTCGGCGCGTCGCGGTAGCGCCACCGACGCGCCGAGCTTGCGGACGCAGGCGGCGCCGGCCGCCGACGCCCAGCGCACCGCGTCGACCAGGTCGCGCCCCTCGCCCCAGCCGACGGCCAGCGCGGCGGTGAACGCGTCACCGGCGGCGGTGGAGTCGACCACGTCGACGCGTACCGCCGGCACGTGCACCTCGGCCCCGTCCCGGTCGACGTACCAGGCGCCCTCGCCACCGAGGGTGAGCACGGCCCGGGGGGTCAGGTCGAGCAGCGCACGGGGCTCCTCCCGACCTCGACCGGCGAGCGCCTGCGCCTCGCCCTCGTTGACGACCAGCAGGTCCACGGCGGCGAGCAGTTCGGGCGGGAGGTCCCGGGCCGGGGCGGCGTTCAGGATGACCCTGGTGCCGGCGTCGCGGGCGGCCACCGCGGCGGCGGTCACGGTCTGCACCGGGATCTCCAGTTGGGCGACGAGGACGTCCGCAGCGCGCACCGTGGCCAGCTCCTCCTCGGTGAGGCCGACCAGTGCGTCGTTCGCGCCGGGGGTGACCACTATGGCGTTCTCCCCCTGGGCGTTGACCATCACCAGTGCCACCCCGGAGGCGCCGTAGACCACGCGCAGCTGACTGGTGTCCACGCCGGCCGCGGTGATGCGGGCCTTGAGGGTGACGCCGAAGGCGTCCGAGCCGATCGCGCCGAGGAAGGCACAGGTGGCGCCGGCCCGGGCGGCGGCCACGGCCTGGTTGGCACCCTTGCCGCCGGGCACCATCACGAAGTCGGTGCCGAGCATCGTCTCGCCCAGTCGCGGCAGCGCGGGTGCCATCGCGACCAGGTCCATGTTGGCGCTGCCCACCACGGCAACCCGGGTCTGCGGCACTGTCGTCTCCGCCCGTCCGACGCTCAGGCGGCGCGAGCTGTGAAGCGGTCGCCCGACCGCTCGACCACGAGTGGCAGCCCGAAGGTCTTGGAGAGGTTGTCACCGGTGAGCGTCTCGGCGAGCAGGCCCTGGGCGACCACCCCACCCTCGCGCAGCAGCAGCGCGTGGGTGAACCCGGGCGGGATCTCCTCGACGTGGTGGGTGACGAGCACCATCGCCGGGGCGTCCGGGTCGTACGCCAGCTCGGCCAGTCGGGCGACGAGGTCTTCCCGACCACCCAGGTCGAGCCCGGCGGCGGGCTCGTCGAGCAGCAGCAGCTCCGGGTCGGTCATCAGGGCACGGGCGATATGCACCCGCTTGCGCTCACCCTCGGAGAGGGTGCCGTAGCGGCGCTCGGCGAGGCCACCGACGCCGAGTTGACTCAGCAGGGCCCGCGCCCGCGACTCGTCGCCACGGTCGTAGTTCTCCCGCCAGCGGCCGACCACCGACCAGGCAGCGGTCACCACCACATCGCTGACCCGTTCGTCGGCGGGCAGGCGCTCGGCGATCGCCGCGGTGGTGAGCCCGATGCGGGTACGCAGCTCGTTGACGTCGGTGCGGCCGATCCGCTCGCCGAGCACGTGCGCGACACCCGTGGTGGGGTGCAGCCGGCCGGCGGCGAGGTTGAGCAGTGTGGTCTTGCCGGCGCCGTTGGAGCCGAGCACGACCCACCGCTCGTCCAGTTCGACGCGCCAGGTCAGGTCCTGGAGAAGGGCGGTGCCAGAGCGGCGTACACCGACGCCGTCGAGGCTGACCACCAGATCCGGGTCCACGAGAGCGGCGGCAGGCGCGGCGCCGGCAGCGCCGGGGATCAGGTCACCAGTCACCGCACCATCCAACCACGCAGCGCCGGGGTGCCCCCCATGGGCGGCACCTCAGCCATAGGGTGAAGCGCCGTGTCGTTGATCACCCAGCCCGGAGGACGGACCATGCCCCGTCGACGTACGGAGCCGCGCGGATGAGCGCGGTCATCGAGATCGAGGGTCTGCGCAAGACCTTCCACAGCATGCGCAACGGCCGACGGGTGGCGGTGGACGGGTTCGACCTGCTGGTCGAGGCGGGCCAGGTCCACGGTTTCCTGGGCCCCAACGGCTCCGGCAAGACCACCACCCTGCGGGCCCTGCTCGGGCTGGTACGCGCCGACAGCGGCCGGATGACGGTGCTCGGCGAACCGTCGCCGGAGTTGCTGCCCCGGGTGGCGGGCCAGGTCGGCGCCATCGTGGAGAGCCCGCAGTTCTTCGGCAACTTCACCGGCTACCGCACGCTGCGGCTGTTGGCCCGGGCCGGTGGGGTGCCGGTCTCGCGGGTGGACGAGGTGCTGGATCTGGTGGGCCTGCACGACCGCGGCGATGAGCGGGTGAAGGGCTACTCGCTGGGCATGAAGCAGCGCCTCGCGGTGGCGTCCGCGCTGCTGAAGGACCCGCGGCTGCTCATCCTGGACGAGCCCGCGAACGGGCTGGACCCGGCGGGCATCCGGGAGATGCGGGACCTGATGCGGTCGTTGGCGGCCAGCGGGGTGACAGTGCTGGTGTCCAGTCACATCCTGGGCGAGATCCAGCTGATCTGCGACCACGTGACGATCATTTCCCGGGGGCGGCGGGTCGCGACCGGCCGGGTGGACGAGGTGCTGGCGGGCCACGACCGGCACGAGTTCCTGGTCCGGGTGGCCGAGCCGGAGCGGGCCGTCGAGCTGCTGCACGCGGCCGAGCTGACGGCGGTCGTGAACGGCGGGGCGTTGGTGGTGGGCGGCGTGAGCGACCCGACGGTGGTCAGCCGGGTCCTCGGTGAGCAGGGTCTGTGGGTGGGCGAGTTGACGCCGCTCCGGCCGGATCTGGAGAGCGTCTTCCTGGAGTTGACCGGCGCGAACGAGCATCCGACGGTGCCCCGGCAGGTCGACGACTCGTCGCTGCCGCAGGGCGAAGCTGTGATCGAGATCGATCGGGGAGTGGACGCGTGAACCTGGTGCGTGCCGAGTTGGAGCGACTGACCGCGCGTCGCTTCGTGCAGCTCATGGTCGTCCTGTTGGTGTTCGCGTTCGCCGTCACGGCGGCGACCACCCTTGCCGGCTCCCACAAGCCGAGCGTCAGTGAGCTGAACTCGGCGCGGGAGCAGGCCGCCGAGGCGCGACGCGACCTGGAGGCGACCCACCAGGAGTGCCTGGCCCGCCAGAACAGCACCCTCCCGGCCAACGACACGGGGAAGTACTTCCCCAGCGACTGCTCGGAGATCGACCCGATCCGGCAGGACCGGCTGCCGATCGCCGCCGACTTCCTGCCGGGTGTGTTCAGTTTCGCCGAGCAGGCACAGCCACTGCTGTACTTCCTCATCGCGTTCCTGGTGCTCTTCGGGTTCCTGGTCGGCGCCTCCTACATCGGCGCGGACCTGACCTCGGGCGGCGTGGTGAACCTGCTGCTCTGGCGACCGCGCCGGTTGACGGTGCTCGCGACCAAGCTGGGCACCCTGCTCGGCACGGTGCTGGTGCTGGCCCTGCTGGCGTCGGTGGCCTACCTCGGCACGTTCTGGGTGATCGGGCAGACCGCCGGGTTGCCGGGCCGGCTGGACGGCGATTTCTGGAGTTCACTCGGCGCGGTGCACGGCCGTGGCCTGGTGCTGGTGCTGTTGGCCTCCGCGCTGGGCTTCGCGATCGCCACGCTGGGCCGGCACACCTCGGCGGCGCTCGGCGCGTTCGCCGCGTACGTGGTGGTCTGGGAGTTGGGCGCCCGGCTGGTCCTGGAGATCATCGACGCACCGAACTCGGACCTGTTCATGCTCTCCAGTCACATCGGGGCGTGGCTCAACGGCGGGGCGCGGTTCTACGAGGAACAGCTCTGCGTGGGCAGCTCCGGCCCCTACTGCGACGGGTTCTACACGATCAGCTGGGGGACGTCGCTGCTGGTGCTGCTCGTGCTCACCGGCGGGCTGACCGCTGCGGCGTTCGCCGTGTTCCGTCGCCGCGACCTGATCTGAGGTCTCACCGGGCCGCCCGTCCTGGGATGGGCGGCCCGACGGACCGGGTCAGGCCGGTACGCGGCAAGAGCTTGCACCGCCCGGACGTGCGGTGAAATATTCCTTCACATGACCGCCGCAGCGGGCTCAGCCGACGGTGGAGCCGAACACCTCGTCGCGCACCGCGTCCAGGGCGGTGCGCAGCGCGCCGTGCAGGATCGGCTCCTCGGTCAGCCCGGTCGGCACCACGCGCGGCTGCACCAGGGTGATCGCCGCGACCTCCTGCTGCACGCGGTCGGCGAGCGCCGCGCCACCGGCCTGACCCACCTCGCCGGCGAGCACGACGAGCGGTGGGTCCAGCACCACGCAGGTGCTGGCCACGCCGAGCGCGAGCCGACGGGCCAGTTCGTCGAGCATCGGGCCGCCGTCGGCACCGGCGGCGACGGCCGTGCGCACCGCCTCGGCGGCGTCGGCGTCCGGGTAGCCGTGCTCAGCGGCCACCGCACGCACCGAGTCCGCGCCGATCAACTGCTGGAAGGCCGGCTTGGCGCGGCGCGAGACGTCGCGCGGGATAGGCGCGCCCGGCACCGGCAGATAGCCAATCTCCCCGGCCGCACCACTGCTGCCGTGGTGCAACCGCCCGCCCAGCATGATCGCCAGGCCGACACCGGCACCCACCCAGACCAGCACGAAGTCCGACAGCCCCTGCGCGGCACCGGATTGCGCCTCGGCCACCGCGGCCAGGTTGACGTCGTTCTCGAAGACCACAGGCGTGTGCAGGTCGTCGCGCAACGCGGCGAGCAGACCGCTGTGCCAGCGGGGCAGGTTGAAGGCGAAGGTGATGTCGCCGGTGCCGGGGTCGACCAGGCCCGGCGTGCCGAGCACGATCCGTCGTACGCTGCTCAGCTGCGCCTGGGCGCTGCTCGCCGCCTGCACGACGGCGTTGTGCACCACGCCCACCGGGTCGTCGGTGTCCCGGGTCGACTGCTCCACCCGACCGATGACCGCACCGGTGATGTCGGCGCACGCGGCCACCACCCGGTCCGGCCCGACGTCCACGCCGACCACGTGCGCGCTGCCCGGGCGGACCGCGTAGAGCTGAGCGTTCGGCCCTCGCCCGCCGGCCTGCTCGCCGACCCGCGCGACGAGGCCACGCTCCTCCAACCGCTCGACCAGTTGCGAGGCGGTGACCTTCGACAGGCCGGTCAGCTCGCCGAGTCGAGCCCGGGTCAGCGGGCCGCGTTCGAGGAGCAGTTCCAGCGCGGCACGGTCGTTGAGCGCCCGCAACAGGCGGGGGGTGCCGGGCAGCCGGGTCGCACTCATGACACGTCCTCTAGTTTTAGTAAACTTTGCTAACTGTAAACCAACCTGCGAACGGGTAGCCGTAGCGTAACGGTCACTCGGCGGTGGGACGCTCGGCCGAGTCGGCAGGGCCAAGACCACCACCGGTACGACGTTTCGTACCCGCGGGGGCACCGAAGGGGGAAGATCACGTGGGGTTGGATCCAGGACTGCGCCGACTGGCGCTGGGCACGCTCCTCGCCGCGTACCCGGGACCCGTCCCGCCGGACTGGGCGGTCGACCTGCTGGGCGACGGGCTGGCCGGGCACACCCTGTTCGGCACCAACGTGCACGACCCCGCGCAGGTGGCGGCGAGCACCGCCGCGCTACGCGCCGGCCGGCCGGACGCGCTGATCGCCATCGACGAGGAGGGTGGCGACGTGACCCGGCTGGCGCACGCCACCGGCAGCCCGTACCCCGGAAACGCCGCCCTCGGGGCAATCGGCGACGTGGCACTCACCCGACGGGTCTACCAGTCGATCGGCGCCGAGCTGGCCGCGCTCGGCATCACCGTCAACCTCGCCCCCACCGTCGACGTCAACACCGCCGACGACAACCCGGTGATCGGCACCCGGTCCTTCGGCGCGGATCCGGTGCGGGTGGCCGCCCACTCGGCCGCCGCCGTGGCCGGGTTGCAGGCCGCCGGCGTGGCCGCCTGCGCCAAGCACTTCCCCGGGCACGGCGCCACCGTCACCGACTCCCACCACGAGCTGCCCACCGTGGACGCTCCGCTGAGCCTGCTCCGCCAGCGGGACCTACCGCCGTTCGCGGCAGTGGTCGCCGCCGGGGCGCGCGCTGTGATGACCGCGCACATCCGGGTGCCGGCGCTCACCGGCGCCGATCCGGCCACCTTCAGCCGAGCCGTCCTGGTCGACCTGCTGCGCACCGAGTACGGCTTCACCGGCACCGTCATCACCGACGCGCTGGAGATGAAGGGTGCCGCCGTGGCCGCCGGCGGTGTCGGACCGGCCGCGGTCCGCGCGCTGAGCGCAGGCGCCGACCTGCTCTGCATCGGCGCGAAGGTTGATGCCGAACTGGTCGAGCGGGTGGCCGCCGAGATCGTCGACGCCCTCGCCGACGGCCGGCTCGCCAGGGCGCGGGTCGAGGAGGCGGCCGGCCGCGCCGCCGACCTCGCCGCCTGGACCCGGGCCGCCGGCGGGTCGCCGGCCACCGGAGACACCGAGCTGGGGTACGCGGCCGCGCGCCGCGCGGTCCGGGTGGACGGCCTGCTCACCGGCCTGGACCAGCCACTCGTGGTGCAACTGCACACCGAGTCGACGATCGCCGAGGGCCGGGTGCCCTGGGGTCTCGGCCCCCACCTGAACGGTGTGCCGGAGATCCGGGTGATCGCCACCGAGACCGACCCGGCCACGCTGCGCGGGCTGGCCGGCGACCGTCCCATCGTGCTGGTCGGGCGACACCTGCACCGGCTGCCCGGCGGCCCGGAGCTGATCGCCGCCCTGGCGGCCCAGCATTCGGTGACCGTGGTGGAGATGGGCTGGCCGGCGCAGTGGCGGCCAGTGGGCGTCCGTGCCTTCGTCACCACGTACGGCGCGAGCCACGCCAACGGTCGCGCGGCGGCCGAGGCGCTCGGCCTGGCCCGCTGACCGCACGCTACGTCACCGACCCGACCGACGGTCTCGGCCAGCGAAGCCGCAGGTCAAGTCTGGTTTTCGACACTCCGAACCGACAGCTCCCACCTTGCCTCGAGCCAGTTCGATACGTAGCGTGATCGACACGTAGCGGCTCGCCCACGGCGAGGCCGCTACACCCGGTACCGGGGCCTGGGGGGAGGTTGCGGACCGTGGATCCGGCCCGGGATCCACGGTCCGCGCTCAGCGCGGATAGACCCCGTACGCGCGCCAGCCCCGGTCCGGGAAACCAGCCGCTTCGGCGACCCGGGCCGAGGCGTGATTGTCCCGCTCGTGCAGGTAGGTGGGCACCGCTCCCTCGTCGAGCACCCGCCGCGCCGCCTGGGCCACCAGTCGACGGGCGAGGCCGCGCCCCTGGGCTGCCGGCACGGTGCCGATGGCCAACTCGTGCCCGTACGCGTCGTGCCGCTTGATCCCGGCACCGGCCAGGTAGGACCCGTCCGGGCCCCTGACCACCAGCACCGGCCGATCGAAGAGTCGCAGCCAGGGCGGCAGCCCGGGAGCGGTCGGGTCGGTCCACTCCCCCACATCCGGCAGCGGCGCGGGTGCCACACTCCACCGGAAGGGGCCGTCGTGCACACAGAATTCGGGCCGGCCGACGGCCTCCGGCAGCGCGGCGAGCAGTCGAGCCGGCGTACGGCGAAGCAACGCGCGGATCGCCTCCGCGCGGTCCGGTGCCACGGAGAGCACGGCGCTCTGCCCGGTGTCCACGGCCAACGCGGGGCGCAGCCGACCGTCCCAGGCCGGTTCGGCCCGCCGCTGCGAGGCGACCACGTGCAACCCCGGCCCGGCCGGCCACTGGCCGAGCCAGGTCGCCAGGTGCAGGTGAAGTCGCCGGTCGAGCATGCGCACCTCCCCGTCACCCGACCCGTCGTCGATCACCGTACGCCGGACGGCAGGGCCGGGCGCAGGATACGTCAGGGCCGGGTGGGCCAGCGGTGCGGGAACCAGGCACATGAATCGACCGTCATATGTATTTCCATACCTGGACACCTTTCTTTGGGACGGTGAACGCATGCCGATTCAGCCGAGCGACCACTACCAGCAGGACCCCGAGCGACTCTGGCGGGCGGCCGAGGCCGTCGGAGGCAATCCGCCCCAGCCGCGCTACCGGAACCCACGGACGAGCGGCAGCGGAGACCTGTCGTGGGCCGGGCTGAACAAGCTGCCCATCGGCAGCTCCAGTCGGCACCGCCTGAACACCCACTGACGCACCACGGATCCCTCTAATCTGGTGCCTTCCCAACACGCATTCTGGTGTATCGTCACGCCATGACTCGTATCACCGTAGACGTGAACGATGAGTGGCTGGACGCCGCGAAGGATGTGCTTGGGACCGACACCAAGGTCGCCACCATCAATGCGGCCCTGCACGCGTTCGCCATACGCCGGCAGGCTCGCGAGATTGTTGCTGCGTTCGATCAGGTAGAGATGGACTTCTCCGGGTCCGTCGACGCCTGGCGCTACGGTGGCGGCCGCGACCTGGACTCGCTTACCGAGCAGGCGCGCGACGCCGAGGCAGCCTGATGGGTGGTCAGATCTATCTTGCGGACACCTCGGTCTATGTTCTACAGGGTCGCCACGCGTCGGTCCGGCGACGCTTCGAGACACTTCTGGCCGAGGGGCGGCTCGCCGCCTGCCACATGACCAGCCTGGAATACCTCAACAACGCACCCCACCCGAAGGGGTACGAGATCCTCTGGCAGGCACTGCGCGGCGGTCGCTGGATTGATGTGTCGACAGCGGCGATGGACCGTGCCATGGCGGTTCATCGCCTACTCGCGGCCGAGAGCCAGCACCGCAACTTCCGGCTGCCCGATCTGATCATCGCGGCGACCGCAGAAGAGCACGGCGCGACCGTCCTGCACTACGACGCCGACTACGACCGCATCACCGCTGTCACCGGGCAGCCCACCGAGTGGGTGGCACCAAAGGGCAGCCTCTGACGTTCGCCCGGGGGGCGACACACCGGAGGAGGTCCAGCGGCGGCTTTCGCACACCTGTCGGGTAATTTCTTGTGGTCCGCCATCCCGGCCTACGACAGGAGAAGCTCCGCGCATGGGCAAGAAGACGATCCACGTCTCCGACTTCACCGGCACGGTTCTGCAGCAGGACGACGAGGTGGTCCGCGTCGTCGTGCTGGAGCACCCGGACCTGGTCGCCGGGCCTGTGCAGTTGGACGCCACCCCGGGCGAGGTGGAGAACATCGACGACGCCGCGCTGGACGTGGCGGTGGTGGAGATCCACGACCGGCACGGTGGCGGAGAGCCCCGCCGGGTGGTGTTGACCGCCAGCGAGTTCGACGCGATGGCCACCGACGTGCCGATGGCGCAGCTGTTGAAGACGGCCGAGCGGGTCCGCCCGCCCAAGGCCCGCAAGAGCGTCGAGAAGATCGACTACGGCACGCTTGAGCACGCCGGCAGGCCACACCGGGGCCGGGTCACCGAGGAGGAGGCCCGCCTGGTGCGCGAGCAGCTCGACGAGGTCAACAAGCGCCTCGCCGACGCGGGCGTACGCCAGATCGACAGGGCCGATCCGGAGCACGCCCTGCGTTACGGCTTCCCTGAGGCGGTCTGACCCGGGGTTCTCACTTCTCCCCGACGGCGGCGGCGAGGGCGGCGGCCAGGTCTGCCTCGACCGCCGCCTTGTCCAGGCCGAGGTTGGTGAGCACGCCGGCGCCGTCCTCCTGCTCCAGCAGGGCGAGCAGGATGTGCTCGGTGCCGATGTAGTTGTGCCCGAGGCGCAGCGCCTCCCGGAAGGTCAGCTCCAACGCCTTCTTACCCCGCGCGTCGTAGGGGATGAGGTCCGGAACCTGCTCGGCCCGCGGCGGGAGGACGGCACCGACCGCCTCCCGTACCGCCTCGGGGGTGGCCCCGCGACCAGCCATCACCCTGGCGGCCAGCCCCTCCGGCTCGGCCAGCAGGCCCAGCACCAGGTGCGCGGGGCCGATCTCGGCGTTGCCGCTGGCCCGAGCCTCCTCCTGCGAGGCCACCACCACGTTGCGGGCGCGAGGGGTGAAGCGGCCGAAGCCGGCGTTGGGGTCGAGCGCGGCCGCGTCTGTCGCCTTCGGCACGAAGCGCTTCTGCGCGGCCTGCTTGGTGACGCCCATGCTGCGGCCGATGTCGGTCCAGGAGGCGCCCGAGCGCCGGGCCTGGTCGACGAAGTGCCCGATCAGGTGGTCAGCCACCTCGCCGAGGTGGTCGGCGGCGATGACCGCGTCGGTGAGCTGGTCGAGCGCGTCGGTGTGCGCCGTCTTGATCGCCTGGATCAGGTCGTCGAGCTTGACGGTGTTACCGATCTGGAGAGGATCTGTCATGCGTCAACCATAGGTTGACGCAGGTATCGCGTCAACCCTGAGTTGACGACTTCGACGTTCGGTCAGGCCATGTAATCCGGCAGGAGCTGGGCGACGTCCGCTGGCGAGGGCATGGCGGCGATCTCCTCGGCGATCAGACGGGCCGCCTCGCGCTGCTCGATCTGGCCGCGCTGCGGGAGCAGGAGGCGCGCCTGCTCGGCGATGGCGCTCTTGTCCACCTGGCCGGGAAGGAGCCGCAGAGCGACGCCGGCGGCGGCGAGCGTGTCGGCGTTGGCGAACTGGTCCGCGCCCTGCGGCATCAACAACTGGGGTACGCCCGCCGCGAGCGCGCCGAGGGTGGTGCCGCTGCCTCCGTGGTGCACCACCACGTCGACGAGCGGCAGCAGCTCCGCCTGCGACACCCACGGGTGCACGCTGACGTCGTCGGGGATCTCGCCCAACTGCTCCAGGGGCACCCGGCCCGCCGCGACCACCACCTGCGCGTTCAGCGTCGCCAGACCGGCGATGGCGGTGCGGAGCAGCTCCGGCGTTCCGAACGCGGTGCCGAGGGTCAGGTAGATCAATGGTCGGGACGTCCGACGGCTCACCCGCTCGGGCAGCGGCGCCGGAGTCGAGAAGGCGACCGGTCGCAGCTCGATTCGACGTTCGGTGGCGAGGAAGTCCTTGTCCTGCAACGACGGCGGCCAGATGTCCAGGTGCGGCCGGCCGACGACCTCGGCGTTCCTGGTGGGGAGTTCCAGACCGATGCCCTCGGGGAACATCCGGCCGAACCCGTGCCACAGGCCCGGAATCCCGGCCCGATGAGCGGCCACGGCCGCCCCCGGCAGCCCCCACTCGTGCACCACCAGGTCGGGTCGCAGTCGCGCCAACTCCGGTGCGAGATCCTCGGCGTACACCTCGTAGAAGGCGTCGCCGGGGCGGAACGGCCGCAGGCCGTGCGCGGCGAGTGGCGCGTGCACCTCCGCGCCGGCGGCGAAGTGCACCTCGTGCCCGGCGTCCCGGGCGGCGATCGCCAACGGGATCAGTGGATAGGTGTGACCGACGGACGCAAGACTGGCGAACAGCACGCGCATGGCGTCGGACCCTACCTGCCGCACCGTCGGCCCGGCCGGGCCCGCAAGGCCCGTATACGGTGGGCTCCGGTCTAACGGGTTCACCGGCGGGAAGGGCGGTCATGCGTCTGCACGTGGGGTGCGCGATGTGGAGCCACCGGTCGTGGCCGGGCCACCGGTTGCCGCCCGCCGAGCGCCTGCGGCACTACGCCAGCTGGTGTGACGCCGTGGAGGGCAACACGACGTTCTACGCGACCCCGGCGCGCGACACCGTGGCCTCGTGGGCCGCGCAGACGGATCCCGACTTCCGCTTCGTCCTCAAGCTGCCCAAGGTCATCACGCACGAACGCCGGCTCACCGACGTCGGCGATCCGCTGCGCGCCTTCCTGGACGCCATCGAGCCGCTCGGCCCGCGCGCCCACGCCCTCTGGATCCAGCTACCCGGCTCGTTCGCGCCCGTCGACGTCCCGGCACTGGGCCGATTCCTGGAGCAGCTTCCACAGTCCCACCGGTACGCGGTGGAGGTCCGCCATCCCGCGTTCTTCACCGACGACCGCGCGGCCCGGCTGCTCGCGGCGACCCTCGCCGCCGCCTCCGCCGAGTGGATCCCCTTCGACACGACCGCCTTCTTCGACACTCCGCCGACAAGCGACGCCGAGCGGGACGCCTGGACCAAGAAGCCCCGCGTGCCGCTCCGGTCCCTCGCGCTGACCGACCAGCCGATCGTCCGCTACCTCGGCCGCGACGACTCGACGCGCACCGTCGAGGGGTGGCAACGCTGGGTCGACGTGACAGTCACCTGGCTGCGCGAGGGGCGTTCGCCGACGATGTTCATCCACACCCCGGACAACGCCGACGCGCCGACGCTCGCCCGCCGGTTCCATGACGAGGTACGGGCCCGCGTACCCGGGCTCGACGCGTTGCCCGAGCCGATCCCGGTCGAGCCGCTCACGCTGTTCTGACGGGGCCGGTCAGCCCTGCTGGTCGAGCAGGTCGTCCAGGTGGGTCGCCGTGCTGATCAGCGAGAGGTGGCTGAACGCCTGCGGAAAGTTGCCGATCTGCGCACCGGTCGGCGCGATCTCCTCGGAGTAGAGGCCGAGCGGGTTGCTGTAGGTGAGCATCTTCTCGAAGGTCAACCGGGCGTCGTCGATCCGGCCGGCCTGGGCGAGCGCCTGCACGTACCAGAAGGTGCACATGCTGAAGGTGCCCTCGGTGCCGGCCAGGCCGTCCGGCGAGGCGTTCGGGTCGTAGCGGTAGACGAGGCTGTCGGAGACCAGTTCGGCGTCTATCGCCCGCAGCGTCGACTCCCACATCGGATCCATCGGCGAGATGAAGCCGAGCCCGGGCATGGCAAGCAGCGAGGCGTCCAGGATGTCGGTGCGGTAGTGCTGCACGAAGGCTTGACGACCCGGGTGGAAGCCACGCGTCATGACCTGCTCGTAGATGGTGTTGCGTTCGGTCGTCCAACGGGTGGTGTCACCGGGGCGCCCACGGCGCTGCGCGAGGCGGATGGCGCGGTCCAGCGCCACCCAGGACATCATCCGCCCGTACGTGAAGTCCTGCCGCCCGGACCGGGTCTCCCAGATGCCGTCCTCGGGCCGGTCCCAGTGCTCGCAGAGCCAGTCCATCAACTCTGCCGTCTTACGCCACCCTTCGTACGGAGCGATCAGGCCGTTCCGGTCGGCGAGTTCCAGGGAATTGAGCGCCTCGCCGTGGATGTCGAGTTGCAGCTGGCCCGACGCGCCGTTTCCGATCCGCACCGGTGCGGAGCCGCGGTATCCCTCCAGATGGCCGAGCACTTCCTCGGGCAGGTCCGGTGAGCCGTCGATCCGGTACATGACCTGCAGGGGCAGATCGGGGTCGCGGGCGTCCCGGATGCGCGCGTCGAGCCAGAGCAGATACTTCTCGGCCTCGTCGGTGAAGCCGAGCTTCAGCAGCGCGTGCACCGAGAAGGACGCATCCCGGATCCAGGTGTAGCGGTAGTCCCAGTTCCGCTGCCCGCCGATCTGCTCGGGTAGTCCCGCGGTGGGCGCGGCGACCAACGCACCGGTTGGCGCGTACGTCATCAGCTTGAGGGTCATCGCCGACCGCTCGACCGCCTCCCTCCAACGGCCCCGATATCGGGAACGACCCACCCACCGCCGCCAGAAATCGCGGGTCTCGGCGAGCAGTTCGCACGCTTCCTCGGTGCTGAATGCTCGGGGCGCGTGCGGGCAGGCCGTCTCCAGGACCACTCCGCCGATGTCACCCGCGTGCAGCGTGATCCGAGCCGATACACCCTGCGCGTCGCGGCGGATCGCCCCCTCGTCGATCAGCCCTTTCGCATCCTTGAAGGGGGCTAGGGTGAAGGTCAGTGTCTGGCTCCGGAAGACGTCGCCCTCGGGGTGCACCTCAAGCTCGAACGGGTCGCGTCCGTAGTTGAACCGGGGCTGACAGTCAAAGCGGAACGGCATGCTTCCCCGGATCATGCGGACCAGCCTGATCAACCGGTGTCGATCGGTGGCCTGCGCGCCGGTGACGGGCATGAAGTCCAACAGCTCACCGACACCGTCGGCGCTGTGGAAGCGGGTGATCAGGATTGGCGTACCGGGCAGGTAGAGCTGCTTGCTCGTGTAGTCGATACCGTCGGGTGAGAGCTGGAAGTGTCCGCCCTTGCGGTGGTCCAGCAGCGCGCCGAAGACGCTCGGCGAGTCGAAGCGGGGCGCGCAGAACCAGTCGACAGTGCCGTCCGTGCTGATCAGCGCAGCGGTCTGCAGATCACCGATCAGACCGTGGTTCTCGACTGCCGGGTAGCTCTCCACGCTGTCCCCCGCCATCCGTGCTGGCAATGGCGGCGACTACCCGGCAGCCGACGAAAGATGCGGCCCGCCGGGCGTCAGCTCCCGGCCCGGGACGGGGCGTACCGTCAACGGCGGCCCCGTCCCGGGTGCGCGGTGGTCTCAGATCGCGCGGAAGCTGGTGTACTGCCCAGCGGGGTAGGTCCGCAGCGTGCCCACACCCGTCGCCTGCCCGGAGCAGTCCGCGGTCCGGTAGAAGGTGACGTCCTGGAAGCCGCTCCAACCGACATGACTGTCGGCGGTCGAGGGCAGTGGCGCGCAGGCGCCGGTCGGTGCCGGGACGTTCAGGACAGCAGTGGTGAAGGTCCCGCTGTAGAAGGTCAGGCCGGCTTCCTGAGCCGAGGCGGGCGAGGCCAGGAGGCCGAGCCCGGCGGTCATGATCGCCGACATGGTCAACACTGCGCCGGTCCGGGCTGCTCGTGCTCGCATGGGCACACTCCAATGCATCGATGGACTCCCCGACCATCCTCGCCACATGTTGTTGACAGCGCAACAATTTAGTTGAACTGTTCAGCAATTTCACAGCCGGAGCCCGGCATCGTCGAACCCGCCGGCGATTGCGGAAGCGCTCCTTCCGCAATCGCCGATAGCGTCAGCACCGACGACATCGACGAGAGGACACCTGATGAGTTTGCGGGGATTTGCCACACTCAACATCTGGGCGGACGACGTGGAGGCCGCCACCGCGTGGTACGCCGACCTTCTCGGCATCGAGGCGTACTTCACGCGCCCCGGGCCCGACGGACGCCCGGCCTACACCGAGTTCCGCATCGGGGACTACCAGGCCGAGCTGGGCATCATCGACCGCAGGTACGCACCCGCAGGCACCGCGACAGGGCCTGGCGGCGTGGTCATGCACTGGTGCGTCGACGACCTCGACAAGACAGTCGAGCGACTGTTGGCGATGGGCGCCACGGAGTACCAGCCGATCACCCCGCACGGGGACGGAGGGTTCGTCACCGCGTCGGTTGTCGACCCGTTCGGCAACGTGCTGGGCGTCATGAAGAACCCGCACTACCTCGACGTCCTCGCATCGCTGAAGGCCACCTGACGCTCAGCAGTGGCGGCGGAGGCGCCGGGCCGGGCTCAGTCCCGCTCGTCCCGGTCCGCCGTCCGCCGCACCAACACCGCCGCCTCGCCGGCATCCAGCCCACTGGCCATCAGCAGGTCGTGTGCCGAGGTACGGAACTCACCCACGGCGATCATGCCCGAGTAGCCCAACCGGTGTGTGTGCGGGCGGGTGGGATCCGGTGCAGCGTCTCCCTGCGCCTTCCCGACCAACTCCACTGCGGTCAGGACCTGCTGGCGTGCCTCCCGCGGCTCGGCACGCGCGCGGATCGAGCATCTCAGGGTCTGCACGCTGGCTGCCAGCAGGTCGATGGCCGCGGGGAACTCCTCAGGCATCGGTTCGCCGTCCCGAAGGGCCTTCGTGAGCCGTCTCGCGATCGCGCGACAGCCGTAGAGGCTGCGCTCCAGATGGCGGACAGCGTCGGTGTAGAAGGCCAGGGACGTGCGTTCGCGCCAGCGCAGTGGCGCCAGTCGCACGACCTCCTGAGCGGCGCCGAGCCCCTCATCCAGCGCGTTGAGCCGGGAGCCGAGGCCGCGCAACGCGCCAAGGCTCCGCTGGGCACCATCAAGATCACGAACGCGCAGCGCCGTGGCCAGGTCGTGCAGGGCGGCGATGGCCGGGTCGAGGACAGGTTCGGCCAGCCGCCGCACGGTCCGCTGCGGATGGATGGGCACCACCAGCAGACCGACCGCCAACCCGATCAACCCGCCGACTGCGGCGTCGACGAAACGGGGCACGGACAGGTCCCGCACGGGTGGTTCCAGGGTGGCGATGAGCACCGCGGTGCCGCCGGCCTGGGTGAGCAGTGAACCGCCGCCCTTGAACAGCACGGCGACGATGATCGCCAGCACGACGACCACACCGGTCTGCCAGGCCCCGATGCCGAACAGCGGCATGAGCGTGTCACCCACGGCGAGCCCGAGGACGACCCCGACCAGCAGCTCGACGGTGCGCCGCAGGCGCGAGCCCATCGAGGCGGCCACGATGCCGACCGCGATGGTGGGCGCCAACACCGGGGTGGGATTGTCCAGGAACTGGTACCCCACGAACCAGGCGAGCGACGCCGCGATGCCGGCCTGCACGGCGAGCAGCCCGAAGAGGCGGAGTCGCCAGACGCGGGAGCGCACCGCGTACCGCATTCGCTCGCGTAGGCCGGCCCAGGTTCGGCCGACCCGGGACTCCCCGTGCGGGTCCGGGTCGGAGGCGGTTGCCGGCTCCTGCGTGGCGGGCATCCGCGCCGCTTACCCAGCGGAGACGGACCTATCCGGCGAGTGGGGCCGAATCATGTGCGCGTCAGGTCAGTGGGCGGGATTCGGGGTGTGTGGGAGTTTGCCGAGTTGACGCCAGTTCGTCTCCGCGACGTCGACACCGTAGTGCGCGGCGGCGGCGAGGATGTTCTGAAACGCCAGGTCCCGCTCCTTGTCGGTGACGCCCTGCACCTGGTCGAACCGGGCGATGGCGTTGCGGACGTGGCCCGCGTCGGTCATCGGCTCCTTGCGTTTGTCGGGGAACGCGAAGACGCTCTCCGGCAGCTCGCGCTTGTCCTTGTCCGACAGGCCGCCGTGCTTTTCGTGGGGTTTCCAGGTCGATGTCATCTCCCACCAGTACCCACCAGGAGTCCGGCAGCACCTGCCTCGCCGACATTTCTCCTGCTGGCGACCCCTCACCACAAGATCCATACCACGCCGCCAACGCACGCGCAGCCGAAGCCCCTTCCGCAGTGAGTCCCTTGTGGAGTGCGAGCATGGCCGGCATGGATATCTACGAGGACGCCCGTACGGTGTCACGCTCGGACCTGGCCGCCTGGTTGCGTCAGCTTGCGCACCAGTTGGAGTCCGATGGGCGGCTCTTCTACGGCGCGGCGGGTGCCGTGTCTGTGGCGGACACCGTGCGGTGCGAGTTGGAGATCGAACAGGAGAGCGAGACGGAGGTGTCCGTCGAGATCGAGTTCTCCTGGACCGTGCCGACGTCCGTGCCGGCGGTGGACGAGGTGGAGAAGTCTCCGAGCGGAGACCAGCAGGCCGAGGTCACGCCGGAGGCGTGACCTCGAGCCGACAACGTGTCGCACGGCGGCCATCGATGCCGGTGGCCGCCACCGTCGTCACCCCTGTCGAACAACAGGTGCGAAGCGACCCCGACGGCGCGGTGATCCGGTCCGCACCATGATCCCGAACGGGCCCGAGAGGAACGATGACGAGCGCAGTACCCGGCCGGATGCACCGGCTGGCCGATGCGTGCCAGGAGTTGACAGCCGCCCCCTGGTTCAGTCTGGCCAGCTTCCTCGTGATCACCGTCAACGCGTTGGCGCTGGGCCTGGAGACGTACGGTCGAACGATCGCGGTGGCCGGGACCCCACTCCAGACAATCGAGTACGGGTGTCTCGCGTACTTCGTGGTCGAGCTCCTGGCACGGTTCGGGGCGCACCTGCGCCGGCCCGGCGACTTCTTCCGAGATCCGTGGAACGTCTTCGACCTGCTCATCGTCGCGGCGCCACTGATGCCCGGCGTACGCGAGAACGTCACGATGCTGAGGCTGTTGCGTCTCGCCCGCATCGTCCGCGCGTTCCGCCTCTTCCCCAGCCTGCGCGTGATCCTCGTCGGGATCCGGCGCAGCCTTCCCGGGCTCGGCAGCTTCCTTCTGGTCACGGTCCTCGTGCTGTACGGGTACGCGATGCTCGGCTGGATGTTGTTCGGTGTGGCGATTCCCGAGCGGTACGGCACGGTGGGTCAGGCGATGCTCACGCTGTTCCTGCTGTTGTCGCTGGACGGCATCACCGACACCCTCCAGGCTGGCCGGGAGGTCACCGAGTGGGCGGTGTTGTACTACGTCTCGTACATGGTCGCCGCCTGCTATCTGCTGACGAACCTCCTGGTGGGGGTGGTCCTGAACGCCCTGGACGAGGCCCATCAGGAGGAGCGCGCAGCGGCGGTGCGTGCGGCCCGGCCGGAGGTCAGCGACGACTCCAGTGCGCCGTCCGTGCACGAGCAGTTGGCGCAGTTGCGCACGATCATCGCCGACCTGGAGCATCGACTGCCGAAGGCCACGGACGCCGCACGCGAGGCGTGACAGTCCTCTGTGGATTGTCCTTCCGCGTGATGATCTAATTCACCCGCTAGTTCCACTTCCGGGTGGGATGTCCCACCTGCTGCTCCGAGGAGATCGCATGAGCGTCACCGCCGATTTCAGCAAGCTGGTCGTCAAGGCCTACCAGGACAAGACCCTCGCCGAGCTGGTCGACTCCCCGGTGAGCGCACTCACCGGCGTCAGCGCTGGCGACGCCAAGCTGCTCAAGGAGGCGTTCAACATCACCACCGTGGGCGACCTCGGTCGTAGCCCGTACTTCCGCACCGCCCAGGCCCTGGTCGCCCTGAGCGCCGCCAAGTAACGACGCCTGCCGAACCGACACGGCACCACGTGTGGGCATCGACCGTCGGGGCCGACGGTCGATGCCCACACCCGCCGGGCGGCCCGCGTACTTTTAAGGAAGGTTTAAAGACCTTCCGAGTACGGACGGGAAGCGCCTACCATTCGGCCGCCGTGGCCGTTCGGGTCATCCTGGCGTCTACCCGTTGGGAGCGACACGTGTCGTACGAAAGCCCGCCGCCGCCACGTCATCGCGTTTCCGGGTGGCTCGCCCGCAACAGGCTGGGCGTGGCCGTCGGCGCGGCTGCCGTACTCGTCATCGCGGCGGGGGGCGTGTACCTGGGCAACGGTGCCGCGCAGCCCGAACCGTCGAACGCTGCCAATGCCCTCGAATACCCGTCCTCACCGGCCGGGCAGTCGGCGTCACCAGGAGTGGCGGTGTCGGCCCCCGCGACGCCGTCAGCCTCCGCGACCCCGTCGACAGGCGCGAAGCCCTCGACCGCCGCCGCGCCGAAGATTCCCGCAACCGGCTGGGTTCCGGTCGATCGTGCGGCCTGGAAGGCGCAGTCCGACGCGTACCGGGCGTTGAAGATCGACCCCGTCCCGTCCGGTGTGGGCAACCTCCCGGAGTTCCGGGCGGACTGCCAGTACAGCCACCGGCTACCGGACGACCCGATCGTCGCCCCCGGCCTACCGGGCGCGTCACACATGCACTCGTTCGTCGGCAACAAGGCCGTCGACGCGAACACCGTCGCCGGGGACCTGACGAAGTTCACGGCCACCTCCTGCAAGCCGGTCCAGGACCACTCTGCCTACTGGGTGCCGACGCTCTACGACAACGCGACCGGAAAGCCTGTCGAGACCACCGGGTTCCGGGTCTACTACCGCTCGCTCGCGAAGAACTCGACAGGTCAGATGCCGATGCCCAACGGCCTGCGCATGATCTCCGGCGACGCCAAGAAGAAGAAGCCGACACCGCGCGGCGCGACCGGCCAGTTCTACTGCGCCTTCTACGGCCCCGGTGACCTCGACGGCATCGCCCGCAGCACCAACGGCAACTGGCCCATCTGCGGGGGCGACGCGACGCTGCACTTCATGATGCAGTTCCCCGACTGCTGGGACGGCAAGCACCTGGACAGCCCCAACCACAAGGACCATGTGGCGTACGGCAGCGGCAACTCCTGCCCGAGCAGCCACCCGGTCCGGATCCCGGCGATCACCTTCGACATCCAGTACCCGGCGAAGGGCACCCCGGCGGGCTACTACCTCTCCTCCGACAAGGAGGGCAAGAGCGCCTCGTCGATGCACGGCGACGCCTTCGTGATGTGGGACGTCACCACCATGAACAAGCGCACCAAAAACTGCGTCCAGGGACGCCGGACCTGCGACAACTACGGCTACCAGAAGTAACCGGGGCCAGGCCCGTGTCGGCCTGGCCCCGGGGACTGGTCGGTCAGCTACGCAGCGCCCATTGCTGGTTCGTGCCGCCGTTGCAGGACCAGAGGATCACCCTGGTGCCGTTGGCGGTGGCGGCGCCATTGGCGTCGAGGCAGAGCCCGGACTGGGCGTTGGTGATGGTGCCGTTGCTGTTGACGTTCCACTGCTGGTTGAGCCCACCGTGGCAGTCCCAGATGATGACCTGGGTGCCGTTGGCCGTGCCAGCCCCGGACGCGTCCAGGCACTTGTTGCCGTAGACCGTCAACTGCTTGCCGCTCGTGTGGGTCCACCGCTGGTTGGTTCCGCTCGAACAGTCCCAGAGTTGCGTCTGAGTTCCGTTGGTGGTGGAAGAGTTGGGCACCTCGACACAGCGGCCGGACTGGCCGCCCACGAGCTGTCCGCTCCCCGTACCGCTGCCGCCGCCCTGCTGCTGTCGGACGATCGAGGTCGACTCGGCCGACCGGTTGCCCTGTGCGTCGACGACGTAGAGCCGGTACTCGCCCTGGGTGGTGGGCACGGCGATGGACGTGGCGGTGCCGGCCGCTCTGGTCATCGTCGCCCCGGCGATGAAGGTGGTCGTGCCGTACGGGGCCAGCCAGACCGACTTGGTGGCATCGCCGAGGCTCCGGATCGGGATCGACGCCGTGGCACTGGTGACGAATGTGCTGGCCGGCAGCACGTAGTTCGGCGCGGAGAAATTGCTCGCCGGGATGATGTCGCGGTACGCGTCCTCAAGGCCGGAGTTCGCGGCGATGCCGTAGGCCGTCGCGGGCCATACATAGTCGGAGGAGACGATGATGTCGGCGACCGTGCTGTTCGGCAGATTCTTGTTCGACACCTTGTTGATCGGGCCGTAGATCTGCGTGATGCTCAGATCGTGTTTCCGCCCGAAGTCGTCCGAGTTGATCATCCAGGTGACGTTCTTGTCGATACTCAGGACGTTGTCGCGGAACGTGATGAACGCCGACCCCTCGTCCGGGTGCAGTCCGTACTTGTGGCCCGACGGAACACCCTGGAGGTAGTTGTTGGTGATCGTGGTGCCGGGCTGACTCCCGAGCGTGTAAATGGGCGCCGTGTCGCTGAGACGCTGCACGGTGTCGATGATGTGGTTGTAGCTGATGGTGTTGTTTCGCGCCGTCGTGGTCGGTCGGTTGGGCACGATCGAGCCCGACGATCCGTCGAAGTTCCACCAGCCCCAGCCGAGGGTGATGCCGGACCACGGGGTCTTCTCGATCCGGTTGCGCTGGATGGTGAGGGTGTCGGCGAAGTACGCCGAGATCGGGCTGTGCCCGTTGAACAGGACCGCGCTGTCGTAGATGAAGTTGTTCTTGATGTCGATGTTCTTCGGTAGTCCCTCGACCGACGCGGAGTACTTCTCTCGGTTGGTCGACGTGCCGTCTCCGATGTAGACGTGCTGGGGATGACCGACGGTGATGGCGGACCCGGCGATGTCGTTGGTGTGGTTCCCGATCAACTGCGTGCTCTGCACGTCATTGATCATGTTGATTCCGCCGGCACCTGTGTGCTGGATCCGGTTGCGTTCCAGGAGGATCCCGTCGGCGTTCTGCAGGTGGATGATGCCGGGAGTCACGTCGACGTTGCGGTAGTAGTAGACGTGGAAGTTCCCCTTGGCGTACACGTTTGCGCTCAGGTTGCCCTGCTGTGCCTGCTTGAATGACGATCCGGCGACGTTGACCAGGTTCCAGTCGGAGTGCTGCACCGTCAGGCCGGAGAAGGTGATGTTGCGCGCGTGGCTGGTCGTCGAGGTGCCGGCCACCCGCAGCACGGTGGTGACGTTGTTCGGCGCGTAGACCGTCGCGGTCGACATGTTCTCGGCACTGGCCTTGTAGTAGTAGACCGTCCTGGTGCCCTTGTCGAAGTAGAACTCCCCGGGGGCGTCCAGGAACTCGTACGCGTTCATGAGCTTGTGGGTCCCACCGACCTGGGCGTTGCCGTTGAACGCGCCCTGCGCGATGGCCGCACCCGGCTGCTGGAAGAGGGCGACCCGGTTCGCGCCGTCGGAACTCGTGGTCACCTGGCGAACTCCCACGATGGCCGTGGTCCAGGTCGTTCCGGTCTCGATCTCGATATCGTCCTGATTACTGCCGACAGCCGGGAAATCGTTCAGGCTGTACTTGGCGCCGTCACACTGTGAGCCCGACTCCCAGGCCCACGAGGCCTGGTTGGCGGTGATGTTGTAGGTCCCGTAACAGCCCGCCGAGCTGATCGTCTTCGACGCCATGTACGCGCGCTTGTCATTGACGTAGAGCGCCCGCAGCTTGTTGGCCCGGTTCAGCGGCGCCTTCCAGATGTTGCCGCTGTGCTGGGTCCAGCCGGTCACCTGGACAGCACCGTCAAGGACCGGCTTCTCATTGGGGTAGGCACCGTAGATGACCCGGTATCCGTTGGTGCCGGAGTCGCTCGGCCCGAATTCGATGGTGCTGCTCACCGGATAGGTTCCACCACGGAGGTAGACGTTGACATCGCCGGTCATGCTCGCGTTTATCGTACGAACGACGTCCCGCGCACGTTGCAGGGTCCGGAACGGCGATTGCAGGGTTCCCGGGTTGGCGTCGTCACCGCCCGGGGCGACATAGTAGGTCGCCTGGACTGCGGCCGAGGCCGGCAGCTGGTTTGTCAGCACGGCCGGCAGTGTGGCGGCGATGAGCGCCGCCACCGCCAACAATGACATTCGAGCGGTGGATATGGCTGACTTCACGACTGTTCCTCTCACTGGTCGTCGATGTGGTGCCCAAAGTGCGTATCGAGCGACGAGTACGGAACAGCGACGCCACTAAGGGCCGGCGGGGACTTTCCGTCGCCCCGACCGCACTCTTTGTTAATCGCCCCGAAATTCTTACTGGGAGCGTAGGTCACACGTCTGACCAATGCAACAGGCAATTGGAGCGCGTCTATGCCGAAATGCCTACGGATCGGGCACATCAGCCACGCTGGCCCCACACCCCCGCCTGCGTCGTCCGACGAATCCGGAATGACGGGGTGACCACACCGACACGCGCTGTCGCCCAACACCATCCGCGGGTGCGCGCTGCCGCGTTTCAGCCAGGGGGCGCAGGCGGTGCAGCGCCCCTTGGAGCTGAATCGTTTACGACATCACCGGGCAGGCACGGCCTCTCCTCGCGCGGCCTTTCGCGGCACCGTCACCAGGCGGCCCTTTCGCCCGACCTTCGCAACACCACCACCAGGCGGCCCCCTCGCCCGACCTTCGCAACACCACCACCAGGCGGCCCCCTCGCCCGACCTTCGCAACACCACCACCAGGCGGCCCCCTCGCCCGACCCTCGCGACACCAGCACCACGCGGCCCCCTCGCCCGACCCTCGCGACACCAGCACCACGCGGCCCCCTCGCCCGACCCTCGCGACACCAGCACCACGCGGCCCCCTCGCCCGACCCTCGCAACACCAGCACCACGCGGCCCCCTCGCCCGACCCTCGCGACACCAGCACCACGCGGCCCCCTCGCCCAACCCTCGCGACACCAGCACCACGCGGCCCTCGCCCAACCCTCGCGACACCACCACCAGGCCCACCCTCCCGCCTGATTCGTTTGCGGCATCAACTCCATAGGACCGCAGTTACTGACTCCCGCCCACGCTGGCGGCGCCGAGAGAGTCGGGCCGGGCCGACGATCAACCCGCCACCAGGAACCGATGGCACGCAGCGAGCCTCGAGCACTGACCGCACGTCCAACCGGGACATCCGAAAGACTCCGAAAGTTTCGGCGACGTCAGGCCCTAATGCGGCGCCCCGAGCATGCCCACGTCAACCGCACCGGACCACCACCGAGCGGCCAGGGGACCCGAACGCACGCACCGATCACGCATTGACTTACATTGATGTTCTGCTTACAGTCACCAGCGAAATACCGAAAGTTTACCGAAAAAGTAGTCCGGAGGTCCGGCCACCTTCCGCAGGTCGCCACGCAGCGACGGCGGCTCGGCGTCGGTGCGTTCCGGCGGTGACCGGGAGGAACCCCAGCGATGTCGCAGCTCGTCCTGTTCGCGATCGACATCTGCGCGGTGGCGCTGCTCGTCTTCGGCCTCTACTTCCCACGACACCGCCGGCGCGACCTGGTCGTCGCCTACCTCGGGGTCAACGTCGGCGTTCTCGCGGTGGCGAGCGCGCTGAGCGCCAGCGACGTCGGCGCCGGGCTCGGGCTGGGGCTGGCGCTGTTCGGGGTGCTCTCCATCATCCGACTCCGGTCGACGGAGCTCGACCAGCACGAGGTCGCGTACTACTTCTCCGCTCTCGCACTGGGCATTCTCGGGGCACTCAGCACCACCTCGGTCTGGCTCAGCGGTGGCCTGATGGCACTCATCGTCGCGGTGATGTTCGTGGGCGACCACCGGCGACTGCTGCGGCACTACCGGCACCAGATCATGGTGCTCGACTCCGCCGTCACCGATCACGTCGCTCTCGTCGCCCAGCTGGAGCAACTGCTCAATGCCCGGGTGCACAACGCGATCGTCCAGCGGCTCGACATGGTCAACGAGACCACCGTGGTCGATGTCCGTTACTCGGTGGCCCGGCGCAGCGCGGCGGCCGGCACCAGCAAATCGGTACGGGCCGGAGCGCTTCGATGACCGCGCCACTGCTGGCGAGGCTGGCGCCGATCACACTCGCCGAGGTGATCGACCGAGCGGCGCTGCAGAGCAGAGTGGACCGCAAGTACGTGATCGCGGTGGACGAGCTGCCGCACCTGCTGGACCAGCTCACCCCGTACGCCCGGGTGCTGGAGATCGATGGCGAGCGCACCTTCCGGTACGAGTCGGTGTACTTCGACACGCCCTGCCTGGCCAGTTACCACTGCGCGGCGTACCGGCGACGCAGGCGCTTCAAGGTACGGACCCGGACCTACCTCGACTCGGCTCAGTGCTGGCTGGAGGTGAAGATCAGCGGGGCGCGCGGGCGGGTCACCAAGCACCGACTGCCGTATCTCGCCGAGGACCGGCGGACCGTCCGGTCCGGGCGCGGGTTCGTGGACGAGGTGCTCGCCCGGGAGTCGATCCTGTCCGACCTCGCGGCCAGGCCACTCGAGCCGGTGCTGGTCACCAGCTACCGTCGCTCCACTCTGCTGCTGCCGGCGACCGCGAGCCGGGTCACCATCGACACCGGGCTCACCTGGCAGGACGGTGACCGGACCCTGCGACTGCCAGGCATCGCCGTGGTCGAGACCAAGACCAGTTCGGCCCCGTCGCTTGTCGACCGCACGCTGTGGCAGCAGGGCATCCGGCCCGTGCGCATCTCGAAGTACGCGACCGGTCTCGCGGCTCTCCGCCTGGACCTTCCAGACGTGCCGTGGCGACGGACGCTTCGCCGCCACTTCCGCGCCAGCCCGTCCGCGGCGCTCCAGGAGTTGACAGTTCCCATCCGATCAGAACAGGAGGCATCGTGCGCATGACCATCCGCACCACAGGTGTTCCGGCGGCGGCCGTTCGTGCCGCCGGGATCGCCGCCGCCACCGTGTTCGTCGCGGGCCTCCTCGTGGTGTCCCCACCACAGGCCGGCGCCGGACCCGTCGCCGCCCACCAGGCCGCCCGACCCGTCACCGAACTCCTCGCCGGCACCCAGGCCGCCGATGCGGCCGCCGCACCGGCCGCGGCAGACGAACTGGTCGGCGACATCACCTTCTCCGTGCCCAGCGGCACCTTCCAGGGGGAGGTGGCGGTGACGCTGGGCAGCACGGTCAGCGGCGCCCAGATCCGCTACACCACCAACGGGCAACCGCCCACCGCCCAGTCGTCGCTCTATTCGGGCTCGGCACTGCGCTTCACCCGCACCACCCAGCTACGGGCGCAGGCGTTCGTCGGCCAGACACCAACTGGCGCGCCCGGCACCGCCATGTACGCCGCGCAGAACGTCACCACCGCCCATGACCTGCCGGTGGTGCTGATCGACTCGTACGGTGCGGGCCGGCCAGACCGTGAGTACTTCGACGCCACCACCATGATCTTCGAACCGGCGGGTGGCGGCACCACGTCGCTGTCGGCCGCTCCGACGCTCAGCACCCGAGCGGGATTCCGGCTGCGCGGCAACTCGTCGGCGACGTTCGAGAAGACGCCGTTCCGGGTCGAGTTCTGGGACAACGAGGACGACGACGCCGACCACCCGGTGCTGGGCATGCCTGCCGATTCCGACTGGGTGTTGCGCGGCCCGTTCCCCGACAAGGCGCTGATCCGCGAGGCGCTCGTCTACGACCTCGGACGCGAGATGGGGCTGCCGGCTCCGCGCTACGCGTTCGCCGAGTTCTATCTCAACACTGACGCCGCCCCGGTGGGTGCCAGCGACTACATGGGCGTCTACATGTTCATGGAGACGATCAAGAACTCCAAGGACCGCCTCGACCTCAAACAGTTGGACTCCGAGGACGTGACCCTGCCGAAGATCCAGGGTGGGTACATCTGGAAGTTCGAGTGGATGGCGGCCGAGGAGCCGACGTTGCCGTGCACCGGTCCGGCGGCCACCTGCTGGAACTACCTCGAGGTGGCCGACCCGTCGCCGCTGCAACCGCAGCAGCGGGACTGGCTGCGCGGGCACATCCAGGAGTTCCACGACGTGCTGCACTCGTCGACCTTCGCCGACCCGACCACCGGATACCGCAGGTACATCGACGTCGACTCGTTCATCGACCTCATGATCGTCAACGAGTTGAGCAGGGAGATGGACGCCTACGTCCGTAGCTCGCACTTCTACAAGGACCGGGACAGCAAGATCTTCGCGGGTCCGCTGTGGGACTTCGACCTCAGCTTCGGCGTCGGTGGCTTCTTCGCCAACGACCAGGTGTCGGGCTGGCAGCACCAGCAGACCCGGCAGCCGTCGGCCAACGACTGGTTCGCCCAGTTGCTGCGCGATCCCGCGTTCGTCAACCAGGCCCGATCGCGCTGGCAGACGCTGCGACGCGGCCTGCTCTCCGACGCCGCGCTCCAGACCCGGATCAACGCGCTCGCGACTCCGCTGACCAACGCGGCCCAGCGCAACTTCCAACGCTGGCCCAACCTGACGGCGCCGACGGTCAGCTTCTTCCGCACACCGACCTCGCCCACCTGGCAGGGGCAGGTCCAGGTCATGCGGGACTGGATGCTGCGACGCGCGGCCTGGCTGGACTCCACCGCCGGCTGGGGCGGGTCCGTCACCACGCCGCCGCCCACCACACCGCCGCCCACGACGCCGCCGCCCACCACACCGCCGCCCACCACACCACCGCCGGCGGCCGGCTGCACCGCGGCGTACGCGGTGACCAGCCAGTGGACCGGCGGCTTCCAGGGCGAGGTACGGGTCACCGCGGGCACCTCGGCGATCAGCAACTGGACCGTAACGTGGACCTTCGCCGGCGGCCAGAGCATCACCCAGGCTTGGAACGCGACGGTCACCAGCCAGGGATCCGCGGTCACCGCCCGCAACGTCGCCTACAACGGCGCACTCGGTGCCGGCGCCAGCACCGCGTTCGGCTTCCTCGGCTCGTCCACCGGCACGCCCAGCACACCGACGCTCACCTGCACGGCGAGCTGACGAGCACAGCCCCGGGGCCGGGTCGACGATCGACCCGGCCCCGGGCTCCGGTCATCTGATGGAGAACTGCGCCAGCCGCAGCGGGGAGTCGAACACCAGGTACACGTCGTGGGTGCCGACTGCCCGGGCCAACTCGGTGCTGGTGCTGACGTACCGGTAGTCGTCGCCGGTGCTGGGCACGGTGGCCGTGCCGAGCAGCCGGCCGGTGGGCGAGCCCAGCCGAATCTGGATCGTGCCGGCACCCGCGCCCGCCTTGGCGACAGTCGCGGTGAAGGTACGCGCGTCGGCCCGCAGCGCGGAACCGTCGAAGGAGATCCATTGACCGGCAGCGGTGGCACCGACAGCCGTACCGCTGGGCTTCGTCTCGTCGACGAGCCGGGCCCCCGCGTACCTGTCGAAGTTCTCGGCCCTGGTGGGCCGGGACAGGTCACGGGCCGGGATCGTCTCACCGCGGACCCGGACCGCGGCGCGGGCCCGGATGTCCTCGACGGACGCCCCGACCATCAGGTCGTGGACGGACGACTCGACCACCCACCGGCTGCGGGTGACGTCCCAGTGCGCCAGGTCCGCGGCGGGCAGGCGCACTGTCACGGTACGGGTCTGCCCGGGCGCGAGTGTCACCTGCTGGAAGGCCTTGAGCTGGCGGATCGGGGTGGTGTCCCGCGAGGTGCGCTGGTGCGTGTAGAGCTGAACGACCTCGGTCCCCGCCCGACTGCCGACGTTTGTCACGTCGACACTGGCAGTGATGGTGCCGTCGGCCGCTACCGACTGGGCACCGGCACGCAGCTGGCCGTACCGGAAGCGGGTGTACGACAGCCCGTGGCCGAACGGGTAGAGCGGCTTGGCGCGGCTGTACAGGTAGGTCTGCCCGGACGAGATGATGTCGTACTCCAGCAGGTCCGGCGGTAGTTGTGCGTCCGACCGGTACCAGGTCTGGGTGAGCCGGCCGGACGGGTTGCGGTCGCCGAAGAGGACGTCGGCGACCGCGTGGCCGGTCTCCGCGCCCGCGTGGGTGGTCCAGACGATTGCCGGTACGTTCTCCTGCTCCCATCGGATGGTGACCGGGTAGCTGGTCTGGAGCACGAGCACGGTGCGCGGGTTGGCCCTGGCCACGGCCTTGACCAGCGCCTCCTGGCCGGCGCTCAACGCCGTGGAGGTCCGGTCGTGCGCCTCGCGGCCGTTGATGAACGGGTTGCTGCCGACCACCAGCACGGCGGTGTCGGCGGCCTTGGCCGCGGCCACCGCCCGGTCGATCCCGCTGCTGATCACCTCGCGACTGAAGTGGGTAGCTGCGGCCGGGGTGGATGCGCCGAGCTTCAGGGCGCCGTCGGCGCCGATTGTCACGTACGTGTCGGCGCCGAACCAGCTCTCCTTGGTCTCGTAGCCGACGTAGCGCAGCACCACCGTTCCGTCGGCCTGCGGCTCCAGCTTGAACTGCTGCTGCACGTACCAACCGTTCGGCTGTTCGTCGCGGGTGACGAACGGTCCCCAGTTGTAGCCGAGGTAGCGGCCGTTGGCGGCGTTGCGCAACGTCACCACGTCCTGTCCCCAGTCGACGACGTCGAACTGGGCGACGAGCGCCGGGGTCGCGCCAGTCCCGAGGACCGGGTCGGCGTCGGTGGTGCCGGTGGCCGAGACGTACCGGCCGGTCGCCGTGTCCTTCAGGGCGATCCGGTCCGCCCCGTCGAGCCCGCTCACGCTGGCCGAGCTGCCCAACCGTTCGCGGATGCCGCCGAGGGCCGTCACCCGGTACGGCAGGTCGCCGCCGTACCAGTCCGAGTAGAGGGTGTCGGCCAGCGGCCCGAGCACCGCCACCTTGCGGGTCCGGGCCGGGTCCAGCGGGAGCGCCTGCCTCTCGTTCTTCAGCAGCACCATCGCCTCGCCGGCGGCCTGTCGGGCCAGTCGCTGGTGTTCGGGGCTGTTGATGACGTCCGGGGTGATGCCGCCGTACCGGCCGCCGCCCGGGTCGAACTCACCCAGTCGGAACCGGACGTTCAGGATCTCGCGGATCCGGGCGTCGATGTCCTGCTCGGTGAGCAGGCCGCTCGACAGCGCCTGCTTGATGGCGGTGATTGTCGGCTGCGCGTTGGTGTCGTCGGTGATGAAGCTGCTGAGGCCGGCCTTGATGATCGCGGCGTTCCCCTCGGCCTGGGTCGCGTAGTACCCCTGCGAGCCGACGAGGTTGTTCGGCGCCCAGGCGTCGGTGACATTCATCAGCGGCTGGTCGGTCCAGTCGCGGACCACCGTCGCCAGGTCAGGGTCCACTGTGGCGGGGCGGCCGTTGACCAGGTTGTACGCGGCCATCATCCCGGTCGCCGCGTCGGCGGCGATGGCCGGCCTGAAGGCGGCGCGGTCGTACTCGTTGAGCACCCGAGGCGGCACGTTCGAGGAGGTCACGTCGCGCCGGACCTCGTTGTTGTAGGCCAGGTAGTGCTTGAGGGTCGGTGCGCTCTTCAGGTGGTTCGGGTCACCGCCTGTCATCCCCGAGCCGTACGCGGTGGAGATCGCGGCGGTGAGCAGCGGGTCCTCGGAGTAGCCCTCCTCGTTGCGGCCCCACCGGGGGTCACGCAGCAGGTTGACGACCGGCGCCCAGAGGTTGAGCCCCCAGACCCGGGGGTTCTGTGCGTGGTAGCCACGCGCCTCGTCGCCGACGGCCGAGCCGACCTGCCGGATCAGGTCGGGGTTCCAGGTGCTCGCCATGCCGACCGGCTGCGGGAAGACGGTGCCGCGGGCCTTGACCACCGCGCCGTTGTTGTCGATGTCGGTGGACCACGCCACTCCGTGCAGCGCCTCGGTGCCGGTCTTGAACAGGCCGATGCCCAGTCGGGGAATGGCCGGCTGGTACTGGTGCAACCAGGAGATCTTCTCGTCCTGGGTGAGGCGGCCGAGCAGGTCCTCGACCCGTTCGTTCACGGGCAGGCGTGGGTCTCGGAACGGGTAGGTGGGGTCGGCGAGCGCGGTGCCGGGAACGGCCGGTAGGGCTAGCAGGGCAAGCGCGAGCGCGGTGATTCCGCGCCGAAGGCGCCACTTCCGCATGCGGTTCTCCTCATGTCGTACGACAGACGCCCAAGGGGGCGCCGAGACCGGCGTGACCAGGCTCGACACCCGGCTGACGGGCCTGAACGACGAATCGTCGAAGCGCTTCGACGACCCGGCCGCGTCACCACGGCCATGATTGTTGTGATCCGCGCAACTATAGATGCACGCCAATGACTCAGCAACACCCCGTGTGCCCTCGCGTGGGAGCCGACGATCTACCAGTGGTAGAGCACGTTCACTGTCAGTGCGGCCACCACGGTGACGAAAAATACGGCCCACCCCACCAACTGGCGGGAGCCGACGCGCAGGTGCGCGATGAGCGCGCCGATGAAGTACAGCACCAGCCCAGCGGCGGCGAGGGTGCCCAGCAGCGGTACGGCGAAGCCGGCCAGCAACCCCACCGAGCCTGCCGCCAGCGCCACGCCCAACCGTGGCACCCACGACCGGGGCACGCGCTTCATGTCCGCCTGGGCCTTCGGATAGTCGTGACCGATCAGGTAGGTGACCGCCGCGATGCCGGTGAAGATCGACGCGAGAATGGTGACCGTGACATAGGCAGCGAACATATTTCCTCCGTTGTGTGTGCTCGCCCCCTGGACGATCCAGCGCGACGGGATGTGACGGGCGCTGGGTGCTCCGCGATCAGCTCGCCGGTCGCAGCGCGCCGAACCGTACGCCGGTGGCCTGTTCGGACAGTTCCCACAGACGGCGGCCGTGCTCGGGGTCGGTCGCTGCTGCGGAGAGCGTCGCCGGCGCGGGGTGGCCGCGCAGCTCGGCCGGCCCGTCGGGGGCGACGAGCTGGCCCGGCTGCGCCCCGGGGTCCGTGGCGGCGAACAGCTGCGGCCAGACGCCGCGGTCGACCGGCTGGGCGAGCAGCGGGTTGCCGATCCGGCCCAGCAGCAGCCGCCAGATCGGCGTGGTGCCGCTGGTCTGCAAATTCGTCGCGGTGTAGCCGGGGTGGGCGAGGAAGCTGCCCAGCGGGCTGGCCACGGCGCTGAGCCGTCGGTGCAACTCGTGGCCGAAGATGGCGTTGGCCAGCTTGGACGTGTTGTAGAAGCCCATCGGGGAGTAGCCCCGCTCGCCGGTCGGGTCGGCGAAGCGCACCTTCGCCTGCCGGTGGTTGACCGAGGTGACAGTGACCACCCGTGGGTCCCGGCCGGCCAGCAGGAGGTCGAGCAGGAGCCCGGTGAGAGCGAAGTGCCCGAGGTGGTTCGTGGCGAACTGCACCTCGTGCCCCTGCGGGCTGAGGGTGCGCGGCAGGGCCATCACCCCGGCGTTGTTGATCAGCACGTCCACCCGACGGTGGTCGGCGTGCATCCCGTCGGCGAACATCCGCACCGAGTCGAGGTCGGCCAGGTCGATCCGCCGGACTTCCAGGTCGACGCCGGGCCGGGCCGCGTCGATCTCGGCGGCCACCCGGTGGCCCCTCGCCTCGTCACGGACGGCCAGGACGACGCGCGCACCGCGGACGGCGAGCGCCCGGGTGGTGGCCAGGCCGAGGCCCGCCGCGGCACCGGTGACGACGAAGGTGCGGCCACTCAGGTCGGGGATCTGTTTGGTGGACCAGCCATTGACAGTCATGCGCCCCACTGTGCTATCGGTGGCACTGAGTGTCAAGCAGTGCTTCCAGTGCCAGCACTGGCATCACCTGACGTAGCATCGGCGGATGAGATCCGGTACGGACCGCAGCCTGGCCGAACGCAAACGCCAGCTCGTCGCCGACGAGCTGCGCGACGCCGCCCTGATGCTGCTCGCCACCAAGGGCTTCGACGTGGTGACCGTCGACGACATCGTTGCGGCAGCCGGCATGTCGCGGCGTACGTTCTTCCGCTACTTCGCGTCCAAAGAGGACGTGGTCGTCCGGTTCCTGGCTGACACGAGCGGAGGCATCATCACCGAACTCGCCGCCCGGCCATCCGCCGAGCCGCCGTCGGTCGCGCTGCGCCACGCCCTCTGGGTTCCGCTCGCCGCCTGCAACGACCACCCGGAGCACTCCGAGCGGGCAAGGGTCGTCGTCCGACTCATCCTGGACACCCCTGCGCTGCACGCCCGCTGGCTGGAACGCCAGATCCAGTGGCGCGCCGAACTGGCCGCCGAGCTGGCCAACCGCTGTGGCCTCGACCCGCACACCGACCCGTACCCGCGGATGGCCGCCGGGATGGCCCTGCTGGCGCTCGACACGGTGCTCCAGCAGTGGCAGCCCGGCGACGACGAGCAGCACCTGGCCGAGCTGATGGACCGGGCGATCGCCGTCGTGGCGCCGGCCCTCGACGTGTCCGGCGCGTCCCCCGACGCCGGCTGAGCGGCACCCCTGCGCGCGTCAGCGCGGTTTCAGCGCCCTTTCAGGCCGCTCAATACGTTCGCGGCATGACAACCAAACGTTCCTCGCGCACGAGGCGCGGGACTGCCGTGGTGGCGCTGATCGCGGTCACCACGGCAGGCGTGCTCTTCGGCGAACCCGCGTCGGCCGATCCCGTCCCCGTCCCCGTCCCTCAGGCCGCGCTCACCGACCGGGCCTTCGGTCAGGTCGCCGAGATCCATCTCCAGGGCCCCGCTCGGATCAAGACCGCCGTGCTGTCGGCCGAGTTCGTCCAGTGGCACCGGCTGCACCCGAACACCACTGCCGCACAGGCACAGACCCAGCTCACGGCACGCCAGCAGCTGCTGGACAGCTCACTGACCGCGTTCGACCTCCTGCTGCCCGAGCAGGACCTGCTGCTCAAGTCCGTCGACATCCTGCTCGGCGCGCCCGGCGGTGACACGAGGACCTCGCCGGAGATCACCGGCCTGGTCGGGTCCGTGATCGGCAAGACCGTCGAGCCGTGGGACACCCGCGAGGAGCTCGCCTCCGGCGCGCTGCGGACCGCCCAGTGGCTGCGTGGTCGTGATGACGCTCTCGCCGCGGTGTGGTCCGCGACCCGACAGGCCGGGGCGGCGAGCGCGACGTTCGCCACCGCCTGGAACGCCGTCCTCGGTGCGCCGATCGGCGTGGACATCACCAGCAGCTACGAGGAACTCCGGCAGGATCCCGGACTCTCGCACGTCGACCTCGACGCGATCCTGGCGCTGCAGGGCGACCCGGTGGCGTACGTCGCGGCCGCCAAGCAGCAACTGGCCTCCCTGCACGCCCAACTGCTCGGCCTGAGCCTGGAGATCCGTCTCGAGATCGGCGAGAACAACCAGAAGTGTCCACCCGAGGGGCCGCCGAGCCCCGCGTGCACCGCGGCGGCCAAGAAGGCCGCGGAGGACCGGGACAAGGAGCGGCAGCAGACGATCTCCGACGTCAAAGCCGGGGTGGGCATGGTGTCGACACTCATCGGGTTCGCCGACCCCGACGCCGGCAAGAAGTCAAAGGTGATCGGCGAGGCGGTCCTCACCACGATCAGCGCGATCTCCAAGTACGCGGCCGCGATCACCGGCCGCGGACTGGCCGGCTCGATCTTCAGCACCGCGACGTTGGCGATGACCGGCAACATCTTCGGCGCCGTGATGTCGGTCGTCGGGCTCTTCGGCAGCAGCGGACCATCGCTGGACGCGCAGATCCTTGCCCAGGTCAAAGCGCTGCGCGACGAGGTGCGGGCCCTCGGCGACGAGATGCGCGCCAGCTTCGCGCGGGTCGAGGCCCAGATCAACACGGTGTACGCGAACATGATGGCCCAGTTCGACAAACTGAACGCCGCCATCGCCGGCAACACCGCGCAGATCACCCTCGTGCAGCAGCAGGTCGCCCAGCTCGGCCTGCGACTGGAGGACATCGCCGCCACCGTTCTGGCCGCGATCGGCGACGCCACCCTGCACGACGCCCGCGCCGACATCAACAAGTACGTCGGCTACCTGGAGAACTTCGGTCAACCGATCCCGACGTACAACGAGTTCGTCGGCCCGGAGAACGAGTTCCACCTGACCTCGACGCAGCTGGCCAGCGGCGCGGCCTTCGTGGTGCCCAGGACCGACGCCGACAACCCGGCGATCGACCCGACCACCGTACTGAACAGCTTCGGCGAGGCCCGGTCGATCAACTACCTGGCCCGGGTGGCCAACGGGCGTGACCCCTCGATGGCCGAACCTGCCACGCCGGTCGGCAACCCGAACGTGTGGAACCTCGGCGCGCAGGCGTACTCGATGTTGATGCTGCAGAACCCGACGTACGCCGCCCAGGTCAGCGCCGGCCGCGCGGCGCAGATCGAGGCGGAGGGCACCCGCATCGCCGACCTCGCGGCCAGCTTCGGTCGGCCGGCCAACGGCAACGCCAACGGCCTGATCACCGGGCTGGTCAACGAGTACGTCGCCGCCACCAACGAGCTGTCGACCGCGCTCGCCGCCGTCCGGACCAACGAGGTCCAGGCCCGCTGGGAGCCGGACGCCAACGGCGTACAGGTGAAGACGCTGAAGAACTACGACCTGTTCTGGGACACCGACAAGCCGCTCGCCGCGGCACCGGCGAAGGCCGACGAGGCGACGGTGCCCTCGTGCAGCGGCAGCAGGCAGATCGACCGGCCCAGCAACGTGCGCTACGACCTGATGTCGACCATGGTGCGGGCACTGCACTACGCGTACACGCCGCGCCTCGACGAACCGCCCGCCGGTGTACGGGAGTTGCCCGAGGTCGGCTACTGCTACACGCCGAGCTGGGTCTACACGCGGACGACGGGCTACGGCACCGGAGTGATCCGCCACTACGGCAAGCTGCGGTTGCAGATCCACAGCCGCTTCCGGCTGAACTCCGGCGCGGCCTGGCAGAACTCTCGGACCGCCGACTACACCTGGCCGGACGAGCAGGTCTACCAGGTCGACTGCGAGTTCTTCAACTGCGACAGCGAGACCACGCCCGAGCAGGGCCTGACCCAGAAGTGGCCGTCCGGACGGTACACCTTCGCGAGCGCCGCGACGGCCGTGAACAACACCGCGCTGGACACCACGCTGACGTCGACCCTGCGCGGGTTCCTCCAGGCCAAGCAGAAGTCCATGTACGACCGGGTACGGGACCAGAGCACCCAGGTCAGCGGGCCGGTGCCGACCGCCCTGAAGAAGGTGAACACGGCGGCGCGGCTGCTCCAGGCGTACACCCGGTTGGGTCTGCCCAACGCCCTCGACTCGGACGACGTGCTGTCCGCGAACCTGTTCGGGCAGTACCAGATTCCGGTAAACATGCCGACGGACGCCAAGATCGGAAATGCCTATGCCAGGGCCAGCGGGAACTACGCCCTCTGCGGGGCCCCGCCGTGCTCGCTCGACCCCAGCCGTCCGCTGCGCGACCAGGTCAGCCTCAAGGTGCCCTGCGAACCCGCTGTCGACTCGTCCAACCTGCCCGGTGACCCACTCGGCGACTGTCTCATCACCAGCGCGCGGTCCCGCGCCTACGCGCTGATGCAGCGGTACGAGGTCTGGGCCGACCAGATGACCGCCGGTCTGCACCGCGAGCGGGTGCCGTGGATGAACGACACCCTCATGGGCCTGCGCATCACCACCCGCCTGACCCACGCCAACTGAGTCCAACGCGTTGCCGGCGCCTCCGGGTGCCGGCAACGTTCCCGGTTCAGTGGCGTTCCAGGCCCCGAAGGATCGGTGTGCGGGTGGAGCCCATCCCGAGATGGTCGACCTCACCCGAGATGCCGGCGACCGCACGAACGATGGGCTCGACGTCGACCCCTCGTGCACGCGCCCACTCACACAACTGCCAGATCTCCATGAGGTCGTCGCGCGGATCGTCAGACTGGTCCCGGGCGGAGACGTGCACCAGCCGTCGGCGAAACTCGGCGGTCGCCGACGGCCACTCGCCGGTGAGACCGACGCCCCAGCTGAAGGCTCGATGGGCGCGGAAGATCAGACGGACCTCGTCCCTGGCCGCCTCGTCGCCGGACTCGTAGATGTCGAGCAGAGCGGTCAGGGCCGCCGCGGCCTCGGCTGCCACCCCGGCCTCCTCCGCAGGCGGCGCTGAGGCTGACAGCTTGGCCTGCCAGTCCGGATCCGTCAGGTCCACCGGCCGGTCAGCGATGCCCCGGAGAAGGACGTCGATGATGGCGACGTCCTCCCGAATCGCGGCGAGGGTCATACCGGAGGAATGTATCGCCCCTGGCCGGGTGTAAGGCCGGCACCTGGCCACGCAGCGGCGGCGTCGACCGCAGACGGCCGGCTCCCTGCCGCGCCCGGACGTTCGTCAGTCGCCAGCAACGCCGCACCCGACCACCCCACAGGTGCGGCATCGCCGGTGGACGGGTTCGGCGCTCACAAGCAGCGCTCGAACCTCGGATTCCAGGAAGCGGCGATGCCCGCCGGGCGTCCGGATGCTTCCTATCCTGCCGACCACCGCCCACCTCGTCACGGTCTTGGGATCCACCCGTAACAGCGCGGCGACCTCAAACGGTTTGAGCAGACGATCGTCATCGCCCACAATGCTCTCCTCGTGTTGACGAAACCCCGGTTCGGGTCACCCCTCGGACGATCCGGCCAATGGACAGGATCGGCGCCCGGCGGGGTGCCGCAGCAACCTGGTCAACCCTTGTCGCGTTGAATCGGACACACTCGGCATTAATGGTAAATCGCCACGATTGCATCGACTGTTATTGCGCCCGGACAGAAAACGAATTTCTCAAGGATGTTTGTCGGTGGAACGCATCGGACGGCGGGGCTGCGGCGTGGCGACACGCCCCAACGCCATCCACAGCGCCGAGACGCGATGACACTTCACGTTCTGCCCCTGTCTGGGAATGCGTGGAAGCGCTCTCGCCTGTTGTACGGTGAGCGCCTGATGCCCGTTCGACAGGGCGCGACCCGGTCCAAGGAATTGCCCAAGCAGACAGGACAACTGATGCCAGACTCGCACGCCTGATGAGTCGACCGTGACGAATTCTTTCGAGCTGACGAATACCGACGAGATATCTGAGTTGCTGAAGGCATTCTACGGATCGATGCAACTGACCCCGTCAGGGCGGCAGGACCGCCTTCACCTGAGGCAGGACACCCTCGGACCAGTGGAACTGCACCGTTCCGCCTTCACCATGCACGTGCGGCTGGATGTAGATCCCATGACCGCCCTGCCTTTCGGTACCGTAGTCAACGGCACCGCCGCAATCCGCGGTCGTCGATACGAGACGCAGTTCCTGGCAGGCGATTCGGTCCTGGCCACCCTTCCCGAGCCGTACACCGCCGTCATCGACGATGTCGACATTGACCTCGTACTCATCCCGGTCGGTCTGTTCGCCCTGGAAGTCGACCTCGCTCCGAATCGCCGCGCAACTCCCATTCACTTCACCTCGAACACGCCGCCCACGCAGCAGGCGGCCGACAACTGGCGCGCCGCCTTCCGCTACGTTCGCGCCAGCGTCGTTGGCACGCCAGCAGCGGAGGAACCACTGGTAGCGGGAGCCGCCGCCCGCCTCCTCGTAGCCACAAGCCTGGCGTCGTTTCCCAACAACGCGCTCCGCGACCCGACCCCCGAGAACCGCCGTGACGCACACCCCGGATCATTGCAACGCGCTGTCTCGTTCATCGACGACAACGCCCACCGGGACATCAGCGCGAGCGAGATCGCCGCAGCCTCCTACGTCAACATCCGAGCCCTCCAGGTCGCCTTCCGCCGCCACCTCGACACCACCCCGATGGCATACCTGCGACAGGTTCGGCTCGAGTACGCCCACCGCGAGCTGATCGACGCCGACCCCGACGTGACGAGCGTGGCCCGCATCGCCGCGCGGTGGGGATTCGCCAACCACAGCCGTTTCACCGCCAGCTACCGCGCGGCATTCGGCATCAGACCGTCGTACACGCTCCGCGAACGAAAGTCCTCGACGAACCGATGGATGTGATCGCATCCCGTGACACCCGCAAGGCGTGGAGCTAGCTTCTTCCAACCGAACCGTTGGTCAGCCACAAGTGATCGAGCAGCGCTGGTGGGGCCAGCCCGTCCGACGTCGGCACCCTCTCCCCTGCGCTCGATCTGCCGGACGTCACGGAGGCAGCCGGCTGGGCTGCTCTACCGGGCCGGAACGTTCGGTAGCAGGTCGTCGTCGCGTCCGGTCTGGGGTAGCCCGGCCACAGTGGCGATGGCCTTGACGGCCTCGTCCAGTCCGGTGGTCTCGGGGAGGACGAGTTCGTCGAGCCAGCCCAGGACGTCCTGGGCGGCGTACCAGCCGCTCATCTGCTCGGCGGTGAACTCACCGGCATGCGAGCGGGATGAGGTGCCGGCGCAGGGTCTCGGCCAGGGACACGTCGAGGTAACAGAACACTGCCCGCCCTCGGTGACCGTCCCGTAGGGAGGTCAGCATGCTTCGGTAGCGGCTGGCTTCAGTTGTAGCGGACAGTGAAGCCGAGGGCGGCGACGGTCAGCTGGGTGAGGTCAGGAAGTTGGTCCTCGCCGAGGGTGACGCCGCGCAGGTTGTCCAGCGGCGTCTTGAGGCCCTGGAGTCGGCTGCCCCGCAGGTCGGCGCCGTCGAGCTGGCAGGAGTCCAACTCCAGTCCGGCGAGGTCACATGACCGCAGCGCGATGCGAGGTAGTCGGCAGGAGGACCACGCGCCGTTGGTGAAAGTGCAGTCGGTGAACGCGACCGAGCCGGCTGCGGCGACGCGTTGGAAGGTGGCGTAGTCGAAGCGGCAGCCGTCGAACAGGACGTCCTTGAGGCGCACGTCGGTGAGTCTGGTGCCGGTGAACCGGGAGCCGGTAATGGCGCAACGTTCGATGGTGACGCCGGTCAGGGTCGCGCCGGAGAAGTCGGTGCGGGTGATCTCACAGCCGTAGAGGCTGCCGGCCTCCCAGGTGCTCTCGCTCAGGTCCACGCCGGTGATCAGACTGCTGCGGATGCGGGCGTCCTCCAGGTGCGAGCCGCGCCACTCGGCGCCCTCGGCCAGGGCTTCGGTGAGGCCGCCGTCAAGGTCCGTCGTGATGTCGAGGTCGTCCGGTTCGAGGTCCGGCAGCAGGACCTTCACGTCCCCGATCGTGGTGGTACGCATGTGTCCTCAACCTGTGTGGGCGCGGGGTGAGCACCACCCCGCGCGTCCCGTGGTGGGGCTACTTCTTCTTGTTCCAGTTGTCCCAGCCGGGTCGACTGTCGAACTTACCCTTGTTGTCCCAAGCGGGGCGATTGTCGAACTTCGCCGCGTCGATCGACGCTACCGACCGCTCCGGGTCGACGCCGAGGCGAGCGAGTTGCTCGGGTGCGGCGTTGACGAGGACCGCGAGAGCGTTGGTCATGATGCTTGTCCTTGAGGGGCGAAGTGATCCGCGGCGGCGCAGACGAGGGCCTGTCGGGTGGTCCGGCAGTAGGCGGTTTCATGGGCGGTGAACGTCGCGTGCTCGAAGTAGCGGTTGCCGGCCTGGGCGCCGCGGCAGAAGTCGTAGAAGGCGCAGTGGTCGGCGCAGTCGTTGAGGGCCGCGATGAACTCGGCGACGTAGCCCAGGTCGCCGGCGCGGGCGAGCATGGCGGTGATGGGCTGATGAAGGACGTTGCCGGCGATGAAGTCGCCGTATCGCGGCTCGGTGATGCCGAGCAGCTCCGGTGACAGCAGCACCACCTGCCCATCCCAAGAGACGGTCGGGATCGGCTCGTACGGCGCGTGGTCGACGCGGCCAGCGCGGGTGGCGGCGAGATAGTCGGCCAACCGGTCCACGTCGCGGATCCGCAGCGGGCTGCCGCCAACGCGACGTTCGATAAGGCGCTGCCAGAACCGGTACGCGGCGTCCTCCGACACCGGTGCCCGGTCGGCGCCCTCCTGCTCTTCGATGTTGAAGCCCACCGACTCGCAGCCGGGCAGGCCGGTGAAGAAGTCGATGAGGGCTTCCGCGTGGTCGATGGTTTCCGGGGTGACTACACAGATCACCGAATACCTCAGCCCTGCCTCGGCCAGGGTCTGTATGCCGCGCAGAGTGCGGGCGTCTGTTGACGTGCCGGCCCGGTCGAGGCGGTTGCGGTTCAACGCGCCCGGTCCGTCGATGCTGACCCCGACCTCGAACCCATAAACAGTTAAGAGCTCGCACCATTGCCGGTTGATCAACGTCGCGTTCGTTTGGATCTCGTGACGCACCATCCCCGCGCGCCGAAGCTCCTCGAACGGGGCCAATAAGTCACGGAACAACCCGATGGGAGTGGCGATGGGTTCGCCCCCGTGCCACACGACGCTCACCGGATGACCGCTGTTCTGCTGGGCGATCGACTCGGCGCAAGCCTGCGCGACCGCGCCGCTCATCAGGCGGAGGGATCTCCGATCGGGCAGGTAGCAGTAGGTGCAGTCGAGGTTGCAAAAGCTCGTCGGCTGCACGACCAGGGTGTGGAAGCTGCCGGCGACCGCCGGCTGGCCGGTGACGTTGATGAGGCCGATGCCGTTCACGAGGAGGCCTCTTCGATGCTGGCGGCCGTGGTGGTACTGACGCGGTAGGCGTGGGTGTGGCGGGCGGGCCAGCCGAGGAACCGGTCGAACATGTCGGCGGCGCTGCCCGTGACGCTCGGGTTGAGCCGATGCAGGTCGTCGATCGCATCGTGCAGGCAGCCGGCCAGGTAGAGGAACAGGCTCACCGGCTCTTCCCGGTACTCGGCGAGGAGCGCGAGCTTCGCCGCGCCGCAGGGCCATGGCTGCCCGCACCGGCGGCACAGCCACAGCGGGCGCATCGGCAGATGTTCCACCTCGGCTGGCGCGAGCCCGTTCGCCGCGAGACGGCGCTGCTGCCCGGTCACCGGCGACCGCCCTCGCGGGCCTGCTGCTCGAACAGCCGACGCCACACGAAGGTGAGCAGCGGAGGATCAGCGCGACGCACCTGCCCCTGCGAGGACGTCCACCTGGGCTCGGGGCGCCGGGACTGGCTGGCCATCGCGTTACGCGAGACGTACACCGTCATGCCTCCACCCCCACCAGGAACGATGAGCGGCGGGCTCGCCGGGGGAATGGCGAGCCCGCCGCCGCATCACGGCGGCTGGGAGCAGGCCGCCGATCACCCACCCACGCAGCCCTCATGGCGGTACGCAGGCGGGGAGAACACCGAGACAGTTCGTTCCAGGACGGGCCGAGCCAGCGGCCCAAGCCGTGGTGTGGTGTGCCGCCCATCGATCCCTCCATCTGCAGCTCCCTGTTAGTCATCCCCGACACCGGCATCGACACGCGCCGGTGATCTCGGGTGAACTGAACGTAGGGGCGGTCCGTACGGAGGACCGGGAAAATCCGTACCGGGTCCGGCAGCCTTCAGCGGGCAGGGTGATGGTGTGCGAGGGATGACGGAAGACATGACCATCGGCCAGCGCGTCGCCTTCTACCGGCGTCGACGAGGCCTCTCCCAGGAGGTGCTGGCCGGTCTCGTTGGCAAGACCCAGGAGTGGTTACGCAAGGTCGAGACGAACCGGGCCGACCTCGACCGGCTGTCGGTCATACGCGCGATCGCCAAAGCCCTCGACGTGTCCCTCGGCGACCTGATCGGTGCACCGAGCCTGTTCGAGTGGTCGGACGACTCAGGGCGCGAGACCATCCCGGCCTTGCGGGCCGCGCTTCACGACTATCGTCACCTCGCGCCGACGCTGGCCAGCACGAGAGACGTCGAAGCGCCCGCCCTGCGCGAGATCGAGAACGACGTCACCGAGATCTGGACCGCCTACCAGCACTCGCGATACGGCACCCTCGCCCGCCGGCTGCCCTACCTCATCCACGACTGCCTCACCGCCACCGAGGCGTACGACGGGGACGATGGCCAGCGCGCGCACGCGATGACCGCCTACGCCCACCAGCTCGCCGCGTTGTTCCTCACCAAGCTCGGCGAAGGTGACCTCGCGTGGACCGCAGCCAGCCGAGGGCTGGCCGCCGCCAACGCCAGCCACGACCACGTCGTCATCGGCTCGCTCAGCCGCTCCGCCGCGCACTCGCTGGCGTCCATCGGCGAATATGCGCAGGCTCGTGGCCTCGCAGCCACGGCGGCGCAGTTCCTGGAACCACGGCTCGCCAAACCCACTCCGCAGCTGCTGTCGGTCTACGGCAGCCTGCACCTCGTCTGCGCGCTGGCCGCCGCCCGAGACGACGACCGCGCCTCCGCCGACACCCACATCGCCGAGGCCGATGCCGCCGCAGGGCGGCTCGGCGCCGATGGCAACCACGTCTGGACCGCCTTCGGGCCGACCAACGTGTCGATCCACAAGACGACCGTGGCGATGGAACTCGGCGACGTACAACGCGCCATCGCCATCGGCGCCACACTCGACACCAGCACCGCGCCCGTCGAGCGGCAGGTACGGCATGCCATCGAAACCGCCCGAGCCCTTGCCCGGTGGAACCGCATCGACGACGCGCTCGCGGCGCTCCTGGAGGCCGAGGTCATCGGCCCTGACCAGGTGCGCTACCACCAGCTCTCCCGCGACCTCGTCCGCGACATCCTCACCCGCCCCCGGCCACCCCGACTGGCCGTCGAACTCAGCGACCGGATGGGCGTCCGGTCGGGAGGGCCGCGCTGGTAGCTGGGCTCAAATCAGCCGGCTCGTGTAGCCAGCCGTGACCAGGCGCTCGAACGCCGTCCGCACCTCGTCCGGAATCTCCTGCGGGATCGCGAAACCGCGCTCCGCGTACACCTCGATCCGCTGCGTGTCGCCTACCAGCATGTCCACCACCCGCCGCGGATCGCCGATGCTGGCCACGTAGTCGTCCAGTTCGAGTGGGTTCGACGCGCAGACCACATCGACCTCCGGCCACATCAGCTTGCAGGTGGCGTAGGCCCGACGCTGTTGGTAGGGCCGAGACATGATCAGCACCGACTTCACCGGAATCCGGTGTTCGGTCAGGAGCTGACGGGAGTACTCCAGGTTCTGGGCGGTGTTCGTGGCACGCGGCTCCACGAGAATCGCTTCCGCGGGTACGCCCTGCTCGATGGCGTACTCGCGGTAGTGCACTGCTTCTCCACGCGGGAACCGCTCGACGGTCGTTGGGGCGTTCGCGCCGGTGAACACGATCCTTGGGAACAAGCCCTCGTGAAACAAGCGCGTCGCGATTACGGCCACGCCGAGATCGTGACTGCCCAACCCGATCCCCACATCGCATGGGCGCAACTCGTGGCGCATGTCGTGGTAGCGCCACAGCGTCTCCACATCAGCCCGAATCGCGTCAGGGATCGCCCCGGCAGGTGCCTCTGCATGCCGGTTCATCAGCACCTACCAGGTCCGGTCCGCGCTGGTTCCCTCATGCCGCCAGCGTAGGGCTAGCAGGGCAGCAGGACGCCGCTGACTCCAGCACCACGCCGCTGACCTCCGCAGGACCAGAGGGCTGGCGACGGCCAAAGCATCGTGAAGGGGTATGACGATGAGCGCGGGCGTCACAGAAGCACACGAAGAAGGCCCTGTCCCAGTGTGAAACACCAGGTCAGGGCCTTGATCGTTGGTGCGCCGCCAGGGACTCGAACCCCGAACCCGCGGATTAAGAGTCCGCTGCTCTGCCAGTTGAGCTAGCGGCGCTCGTCGGCAACGGAGAGAACATTAGCACCCCTCCAACACCGGCTCCAATTCGGTTACCCGGGTCCCCCCTTCGGTCGAGCTTTGCCGGCAAAAAGCCCCAAACCGACCACCGCCGCCAAGATCGGGGCGTGGGTTGCGGCGTTGATGCGGCACGATGTCCGCCAGGTACGCGAGAACAGAGGTGGGCATGGCACGGTTCACGCGAGCCGGGGCGGTGGTGGGCGCCCTGACTCTGGCGGCGTCGCTGGCACTGACCGGATGCGGCGACGAGAAGAAGCCGGAATTCGTTGGCGGGGCGTCCACGGACGCGAGCGCCACCCCTGGCTCCGCCGCACCTTCGACGCCGAGCACACCGAGCGGGCCGCCGCTCACGCTGAGCCCGGCCAACGGCACGAAGAACAGGCCGGTGAGCACGGAGATCAGCGCGAAGCTCCCGGACGGCGGGAAGGTGTCCGCTGTCACCCTGACGGCGGACGGCGGCGGCTCGATCCAGGGCAAGCTGCGTACCGATGGTTCGTCCTGGGTGCCGAGCACCCCCCTGAAGTGGGGCACCCGCTACACGGCCACGGTGACGGCGAGCGCGTCGGACGGCACGAGCAGCCAGGGCACCAGCAGCTTCACCACGATGGCCAAGCCGAAGTCGACGATCGGGTCGGGCCTGTACCTCTTCGACGACAAGAGTTACGGGGTGGCCATGCCGGTGGTCACCGAGTTCCACCCGGGCATCCCGAAGAAGGACCGGGCGGCGGTCCAGAAGCGGATGTTCGTCCAGACCGACCCGCCGCAGCCGGGCGCGTGGCACTGGGTCAGCAACGGCACGCAGGCCTACTACCGGGCCCCGGAGTACTGGAAGCCGGGCACCACCCTCACGGTGCGGATCGCCCTGGCGGGCGTGCCGTTGAGCAACGGCAAGTACGGCGACATCGACCGCAAGGCCACCGCCAAGATCGGCCGGTCGTTCGAGATGAAGGTCGACAACGCCAACAAGAAGATGACTGTGTACGAGAACGGCGCGCCGGTACGCACCATCCCGGTGAGCCTGGGCAAGAAGAGCACCCCGTCGTCGAGCGGCACGATGGTCGTGATGGAGAAGAAGGAAGCCACGGTCTTCGACACCCGGGACGACCCGGACCCGGCCAACCGCTACGTGACCGACATCCAGTTCGCCCAGCGGCTCACCTGGGGTGGCGAGTACATCCACGCCGCGCCCTGGTCGGAGCACGTGCAGGGGCGGCAGAACGTCTCGCACGGCTGCGTGAACGTGTCGATGGCGAACGCCAGGTGGTTGTTCGACAGAACCCGGATCGGTGACCCGATCACGATCAAGGGCACCGAGCGCAGGATCGCCGCCGGCAATGGTTGGACGGCGTGGAGCCTGAGCTGGTCGGAGTTCATCAAGGGCAGCGCGTTGCCGGTGCCCAGCGGTGGAGCCGGCCCGGCGGTCTGAGCCGTCCTTACGCCGGCCCTGCCGTTGGCCGGGCCGGCGTACCCTTGCACTCCCGCCACGCGACCGCGGCGCGGCGACCCCCGGACGTCCCGAGATCAAGACGAACCAGGTTCACGAAACGCCGGATAGTAGCAGAATTCGGGCACTATTGATGGCGTGTTTCGGTTCACCCTCCGCAACCGGGACGGGCTCTGGCGCGTCAGTAAGAGACGATGGGGCAGCGACCACGACTGTGAGGGAATTCATGCGAGCTAGCCAGGACCAGCTGATCAGGCCCGGTGGGCGACGCCGTGTGCTCGCGGCGGGGCTCCTCGCCGTGGCGCTGACCTTCACCTCCGCCTGCACCGACGACGGCGGCAAGCCGTCCTCGTGGCACGGCGGCGGCGAGAACCCGGCACCGAAGGCCGCGGCGACGATCAGCGAGCCGGCGGCCGACGCCAAGGACGTGCCGGCGTCCACCGGCATCACCTTCACCGCGAAGGACGCCGTGGAGACCGCGGTCGAGCTGAAGGACGCCGCTGGCAAGACGGTCGAGGGCGCCCTCGCCAAGGACGGCAAGTCGTGGCTGCCGGCCGGCGCGCTGGCGTACGGCACGAGCTACACGGCGACCGTGACCGCCACCGGCGACGACGGGCGTCCGGCCACCGCGACCAGCACCTTCACCACCATGGCCAAGCCGGGCAATCAGGTACGCGTGAGCAGCTTCCTCGGCGACAACCAGGTGGTCGGTGTGGGCATGCCGCTGATCGTGAAGTTCAGCCGGAACATCCCGGAGGACTACCGCGACGACGTGCAGCGCCGGATGACTGTCACCTCGACCCCGGCGCAGGAGGGGATCTGGCACTGGGTCAGCCCCACCGAGATCCGGTACCGGCCGAAGGAGTTCTGGAAGCCCGACAGCAAGGTCTCCTACCGCGTCCAGGCGGGTGGCCTGCCGATGGGTGCGGGTTGGTACGGCCGCGCCGACCTCTCGGTGGACGTCAAGATCGGCGCGGCGGTCGTCATGACCGTGGACAACAAGACCAAGCGGATGACGGTGACCCGCAACGGCTCTGTGATCAAGACCATCCCGGTCAGCCTCGGCAAGAAGAGCACCCCGTCGTCCAGCGGCACCATGGTCGTGATCGAGAAACTGCGCAAGACGGTCTTCGACACGTTCGAGGAGCTGGGCCCGGAGGAGGGCTACCGCACCAAGATTGACTTCGCCCAGCGCCTCACCTGGGGCGGGGAGTTCATCCACGCAGCGCCCTGGTCCGAGGGGCAGCAGGGCACCACGAACGTGTCGCACGGCTGTGTGAACGTGTCGATGGCCAACGGCGACTGGCTCTTCAAGAACACCCAGATCGGCGACCCGATCACGGTCAAGGGCACCGAGCGCAAGCTGCAGAACGGCAACGGCTGGACGGACTGGAACATGAGCTGGGACGAGTACGTCAAGGGCAGCGCCCTGCCGTACGAGCCTCCGGCCGACCCGGACGCCACCACCCCGGCGCCGGACGGGGCGGTCACCCCGTCCCCCACGCCGACCGCCTGACCCATCCGACGAGAGCCCTCTCTGCGGAGGGGGCTCTCGCGTAGGCCCCTGGCTCGCCCCACAACGACTCAGGCCCCCTCCGAAGAGGGGGCCTGAGTCGTGAAGCCAACTGGGTGACTGATGGGAATTGAACCCACGACAACCGGGACCACAACCCGGTGCTCTGCCAACTGAGCTACAGCCACCATGCCGCCGTCGCCCGGTCGATCGCTCCGGGCGGGGTGCGGACCAATAATAGCCACACCAGAGCCGGGCACGTCCAGCGGGTTGCCGGTCAGGCGGCAGCGGTCAGAGTTCGGCGGCGATGGCCTTGGCGGTCTCGACATCCGGGCCGGGCAGCGGAACGAACACTGTGCGCCGGTAGTACTCCAACTCCCGGATGCTCTCCCGGATGTCGGCAAGCGCCCGGTGCGCGAGACCCTTCTGCGGCTGGCCGAAGTACACGCGGGGGTACCAGCGACGGCAGAGTTCCTTGATCGACGACACGTCGATCATCCGGTAGTGCAGGTGCGCGTCGAGGCGGGGCATGTCCCGGGCGATGAAGCCCCGGTCGGTGGCGATCGAGTTGCCGCACAGCGGAGCCGTACGCGGATCCTTCACGAAGGTGCGGACGTACTCCAGGACCAGGTCTTCGGCCTCGGCGAGGGTGACCACCGAGCGGCGGACCTCTTCGGTGAGGCCGGACTTGGCGTGCATGGTCTGGACGATCTCCGGCATCCCCTCCAGTGCCGCCTCGTCGGCGTGGATAACCACGTCGACACCGTCACCCAGCACGTTGAGGTCAGGATCGGTGACCAGTGCCGCAACCTCGATCAGTTTGTCCCTGCCGAGGTCCAACCCAGTCATCTCACAGTCGATCCAGACGAGGAGATCAGCCACCGGCACAGCCTACGCGCAGCCCACGCCCTGCGGCTGCGCGCTCTCGGCGGACCGGCCCGCTAGGGTTTCGGGGTGCCAGCAGAACCCGTCGCACCGCCCGCCGTCACCGAAGACGATCCCGGCGGCCGTACGGTCCGTCGCCTGGTCGGGGTGGTGGCCCTCACCGCCGTGCTGCCAGCGCTCTACCTGCCCGGCCTCGTGCACAACTTCTTCGATCTCAAGATCTACATGTCCGCGATGGACTGGTGGCGCGTCGGGCACCCGCTCTACGACTACGTCCAACCCGACCGGGTGCAGGGCGAGTTGTACTTCACCTACCCGCCGTTCAGCGCGCTGCTGCTGTGGCCGTTCGGCCTGCTGCGGCTCGGCGCCACCGTGGCGATCTTCACGGCGCTGACCGTGCTGGCCGTGGTGCTCACCACCCGGTGGCTGGTGGCCCCGGTGATCGCCCGACACGACCTGCCCCGAACGTTCACCCTGGTCGCCGCCGTCCTGCTGGTGCTGGCGGTGGAGAGCATCCGCGAGACGATCACCTTCGGCCAGATCAACATGCTGCTGGTCGTGCTGATCCTGGCCGATCTGCTGTTCGCGGTACCGCAGGCGCGACGCTGGGCCGGGGTGGGCGTGGGGCTGGCGACGGCGCTCAAGCTATTTCCCGGCATCTTCATCGTGTACCTGCTGGCCACCCGGCGGTGGCGGGCCGCAGCGGTGGCGAGCGCGACGGCGGCGGCGGCAACCCTGCTCGCCGCGGCGATCGCGCCGAGCGACTCGTGGCGGTTCTGGACGCACGAGCTGTGGACCACCGAGCGGGTGGGACGCACCGACATCGTCGGCAACCAGTCGCTGTTCGGCCTCCTCAGCCGGTTCACCGAGCCGGAGAAGCCGGACCGGCTGCTCTGGCTGCTGGTGGTCGCGGTGGTCGCCGTCTACGGGCTGTGGCGGGCCGCCCGCGCGGCGCGGGCCGGTGACCCGTTGACGGGCCTGACGTTGACCGGGTTGGTCGGTTCCCTGGCGAGCCCGATCACCTGGACCCACCACATCTACTGGTTCGTGCCGGCGGTGGTGCTGCTCGCCGACGCGGCGTTGAGCGCCAACCGTCCGGAAGAGGTGGGCCGACGTCGGTGGCTGGCCGGGCTCGCGCTGGGCATCACCGCTGTGATCATCTACGGCGTGGTGACGTTCCAGGCCTGGGGCGCGGGAGCGGTGCACACCCATGACCCGGTGGACTTCGTCCTGCAGAACACCTACGTGCTGATCAGTCTGCTGCTGCTGGCGGCGTTGCCGGTGCGGTCGGGGCTCAGTGCGGAAAATCGCACCAATTGGACAGACCTCCCGAGTAGCCACGTTCGAGGCTAACCTGTCCTCATCTACCTCAAGCGTCGCTCGGGTAGCACCGATCCCCCGGTGAGAGTGGCCCTCCGCGTCGGCAGCGCGGAGGGCCACTCGCCGTTCCACCCGCCGCCACCGGCCGGGCGGTCAACGGTTGGGATCGCCGCCGGCCGGGCCGTCACCCGGCGGAACCGCCACCGGCCGGGCCGTGGACTCGTCCGCGTCGGCCGGCGGCCACGCGAGGCTCAGCGTCACCTCCGGCGGGCGGGGCGGCCGGACCTGGTCGTCCAGGTCGGCGAGGGTGGCCGCGCGTGCGGCACCGATCGCCGACCGGGGCCGTTCCGCGGCTCCGGCGCCGACCGGGGCGAGTTGTCGTACCGGCAACGGCGGGGTCGAGTCGGGTTGCCGGGGGCCCAGGCCACTCAGCGAGGTGACCCCGAGGCGGCCGGCGAGCACCGGCACCTGATCCGGCTCGACCACGAAGATCACCTCGCGCGGGCGCAGCGGCCTCAGCAGGAGCAGCACCCCGCACACCACCAGCAGCACGCCGACGGTCAGCAGACCCCAGGCGGCCGGGCCGGTCCACCCGGCCCGCAACTCCGTGCGCAGATCCAGGGCCAGGTCGGCACCGCCGTCAGGGCGCATCACCACCAGGCTCATCGGTTCGCCGGCGAGGTCGTCAGCACTCCACTCCAGCTCGCCGATCCCCTCGCGTACCCAGAAGGGTCGACCCAGCGGGGTGACCGACCCGGCGGCCGTCGCGACGCCCGGGGTGCCGATGGCCGGACCGGCCGGATCGAGTCGGACCGGCAGCGGACCCCGGGCCAGCGCCACCCGGCGGACCGTGGCGTGCGGCACCGCCTCCAGCCAGCCACGCACCTCGGCGGCGGGCGCCAGCCCGACGAAGGCCGGGCCGCCCGTGGTGCGGGCGTCCAGTCGAAGCCGGGTCTGCGCGGTACGCGCGAAGGGCGCATCCTGCCGCAGCAGTCGATCGAGGTCGGTGACCACCACCGCGTGACCGGGCGTGCGGACCGTTTCGAAGCGGGCGGCGAATGCCCCGCCGGGGTCGGCCTGTCGGGTCACCAGCCACAGACCGCCACCGGCGAACAGCGCCGGAATTCCCACGACCAACAGCAGCACTCCGGCGATCACCCGCACGAACCGCATCCGCACCGTCCCCCTCCGTAGCCAATCACCCGGCCGACCTTACCGACGTACACCGTCTGATCAGGGGATATCCACGGCACGGCCGGCACCGACTCCGGAAAGCGCGCTGGCCCGCCGGGTGATCCGGCGGGCCAGCGGGTGGAGCAGGGGTCAGGCCTTGGCGACCGGCTCCCGGCGGGTACGCGCGAACGCCAGCCCGCCCAGCACCAGGCCGGCCAGACCGGCGACGAGACCGGCCACACCGAGGCCGACCGCGAGCCCGTTGCCGTCGTCGTCGTCATCGTCGTCGGGCGTCGCGACGGCGGCGGTCGGCGCGGCCGAACCCGCCGGCGCGGCCGCTGCGGCCAGGGTGAGCACCGGAGCCGGGTGCTCCGGCTCCTCGGCACCCGGCGCCGGCTCGTCGATCCACCGCGAGATGTTGCCGTCCGAGTAGGTCTGCAGGGTCTTGAAGATCATCGAGTCGACCTTCGGCAGCGGCCCCATCGAGACGGGGAACTCCTGGAACTGGCCCGGCTTCACACCCGCGTCGCCGGAGGCCGTCCAGGTGATCTTGGAAACGGCTTCGGTGAGCTGACTACCGTGCACCTCGATCGGCGGGTCCACCTTGCGCTTCTCAGTGGTGACCGTCCAGCCGGGCACCGGCATCGTCGACACCGAGCCGACCGGGGCGTTCTCCGGCAGCACCACCTCCAGCTTGGTGGTCGAGGCGGTGTCGCTCTCGTTCGGCACCCGGAACGCCACCCGGGCATAGCCGCCCTGGGTCGCCTCCTTTGGGTTCACCGTGACGTGCGCGGACGCCGGTCCGGCGAAGCCGAGCACGGCGGTGGCGGCGGCGGTGAACGCCAGGGCGGCAGCGGCGGTTGCGGTACGCCGGAATCGGGTCATGGGGTTCGCGAACCTCTCTAACGGATGGGCACGGTGGCGGTCACCGTGGCCTGGTCGATGTCGGTGGTGCGGGCAGTGATCTTCAGTTGCCACTCGCCGGCGGTCGGCAGGCTGATGTCGCCGTACGCGTGACTGTCCGTCAGCCGCAGCAACGGCACCTCGATCGGCTCGATCCCGGCCGAGGGCAACGCGACCGTCGCCTTCCACTCCGCGACGAGCAGTGGCTGGTTGGCCTTGTCGTACGCGTACAGGTGCACCGAGTTGTTGCCCCGCTCGGCCGGGCTCACCTCGACCTCCACGGTCAGGAGCGGGCTGGACAGTCTGGTGCTGAAGAAGCCGGACTCGGCCGCGGAGGACGGGCCGGCCGCGGCGGTGCGGGCGGGCGTGGTCTGCACCAGCGTGGCGGACACGGCCAGCACCACCACGGTGACGGCCAACTCCACCAGGACCGCCCGGCGCACGGGTGCCGGGCGTTGCGCCGCGACGCGGCTCCGCACCAACTGCCGGGAGTACGCGGCCACGGCGATGACAATCGCGAACAGGCCTATCTTGGCAAGCAGCAGGCGCCCGTACGTGGTGTCGATGAGCGCTCGCGGGGTGGCCACCTCGATCAGCGCCTGGACGGTGCCGGCCAGCAGCAGCGCCGAGACGGCGAGCGCCGCCCAGCGCGACCAGATCGGCAGGATCGCGCCCAGCTCCCGCTCGTCGGCCTGCCGCAGCAGGAAGACGGCGAGCATGAGCAGACCGCCCAGCCACACCGCCATGCTGCCCAGGTGGACCGCGTCGACCACCACCGAGACCGCCGGCGCCGGGGAGGCCGCCGGATGCCCGGCCAGCGGCCAGGTCAGCAGGGCAGCGCCGCCCAGCACGGCCAGGATGATCGCGTCCGCGCGGCCGGCGGGCCGGGCCAGCAGCGGGCGGAGCAGGAAGACGGACGCCGCCAGCAGGCCGAGTCGGACCAGGTGGGCGGCACCGAAGGCGCTGCCGAAGACAGTGCCGAACCCCTCCCCGGTGACGTCGAAGAGACCACCACCGGCCGTGTAGGGCACCTGCAACCACAGGTCGGCGAGGGTGGCGAAGGCCACCAGGCCGAGGCCGGCCCAGGCCAGCCGGGTCGGCCCCCGCCGGGAGAGCCGCCGTGGCCAGAGCGCGGCGAGCACCAGTGCCGGCCCGACCAGCAGTACCAGGCCCGCGTAGCCGAGGAAGCGGGCCACCTTCACCGCCGTCCCCACCACCGGGTTGGCGCGGCTGTCCGTGCCGGAGTCGACAGGTGGGGTCGAGGGCGCGCCGACCGAGTAGGTGAACGCCCCGGAGACCGGGTGGCTGTCGGCGGAGATCACCCGGAAGCTGACCAGGTAGGTGCCGCGGGCGCCGGCCGGGTCCACCGGGATGCTCACGACACCACCGCTGAACGACGGCTCGCCCCGGTCGGCCCGGGACCCGTCCGGCGCGATGACCCGGATCTTGCCGGGCACCTTGCGGACCGCCTCGCTGAACGTGAGGACGACCTCGGACGGCCCGCTTGGCACGATGGATGCGGCGGCCGGACTGCTGCTCTCCAGCACCGCGTGGGCGCTGGCGGAGGTGGCTGGCGCGATCAACAGGGCGACGACGGTGACCAGGAGGCCGGCGGCTGCGGCCAGCCGGGCGGCCCAGCGGCGGGGGGCGACAGTCATGCCGGCCATGGTCGCCGATGGGTGTCCCCTTCGGCGACCCGAGGGGGGTGGGCGCGTCGGTGGTCGCACGTCATGAACTGGTAGTCGGCCCGGGATGGCGAAAAGTTCCCGACGTGGCGCAGACCATCCAACGGCCGAACGACCCTGACGCTGGGCCGGGTGCCGCGTAACCTGATGTGTCGTGATCCCTGTCCCGCGTGACTCCGGTGCCGCCGGTCCGGCCGCACCTGCCGATGAGGTCGCCCGGGACCCGGCAACCGGGTGGGCGCTGACCGCCCGCGACGGTGATCCCGCAGCCCAGGCGGCGTTCGTCCGGCTGACCCAGGCCGAGGTCTGGCGGTTCGCCGCCGCCCTGGTCGACCCGGACAGCGCCGACGACCTGACCCAGGAGACCTACCTGCGGGCCTTTCGGGCCCTGCCCGGGTTCGAGGGGCGCTCCAGCGCCCGCACCTGGCTGCTCGGCATCGCCCGGCGGACCTGCGCCGACCACCTGCGCACCGTCATCCGACGTCGGCGACTCGACGAGCGCCTGGCGGCTAACGCGTACACCGACCGACCACACCCGGACCCGGCCGGCCAGCTCGGCGCCGCCGACCTGGTACGCCGCCTCGGCCCCGAGCGGCGCTCCGCGTTCGTGCTGACCCAACTGCTCGGCCTGTCGTACGCCGAGGCCGCCGCCGTCGAAGGGGTGCCGGTGGGCACCATCCGTTCCCGGGTCGCCCGGGCCCGTGACGACCTGGTCGAGGCGGTCGGCGACGCCCTGACCGGCTGAACGCGGAACTTCCGGCGCCGACGGGACGACAAATGAGCGTGACTGCACCTTCCACCAGCGGCGGCCGTTGGCCCCTGGTCCGCCCCTGGCTCGGCATCGCGGCCCGACTCGGCCTCGCCGCCGTCTGGCTGGTCGCCGGCGCGTCGAAGGTCACTGATCTCGCCGCCTCCGGGCGGGCGGTCAACGCGTACCAGGTGCTGCCGTACGACGTGGCTACCGTGATCGGCGCGGCCCTGCCCTTCGTCGAGCTGGCGTTGGGCGTACTGCTGCTGCTCGGGTTGGCCACCCGGCTCGTCGCCGGGGTCTCCGCGGCGCTGCTGGTGGTCTTCATCGTGGGGATCGCCTCGGCCTGGGCGCGGGGGCTGGCCATCGACTGCGGCTGCTTCGGTAGCGGCGGTCAACTGGCGGCGGGGCAGGCACCCAGTTACCTCCCGGAGATCCTCCGGGACCTGGGATTCTTGATTCTGGCCGGATTTCTGCTGATCTGGCCGCGTACGCCGGTATCGGTGGACGGGTGGTTGTCCGGCGAACCCGCTGTGGAGGACGAGGATGAGTAGTCGCAAGGGGCAGCGGGACGCCGCCCGGGTGGTCCGCGAGCAGTTGGCCCGCGAGCGGCGCCGCCGCCGCACGATCTGGGTCTCCGTCGCCGCCGTCCTCGTCCTGGTCATCGCCGGTGTCGTCGGCTGGGCCGTCTGGTCCGGCCAGCGCTCGGACAGCTTCACCGCCCCGCCCGGCGCCAACGACGCCGGCACCGGCATCGTCACCGGCGGCGGCCCGGTCACCGTCGACGTCTACGAGGACTTCCTCTGCCCGGCCTGCAAGCAGTTCGAGCAGACCAGCGGGTCGACGCTCGAACAGTTGGTGGCCGAGAACAAGGCGAAGGTCGTCTACCACCCGGTCGCGTACCTCAACCGTTTCTCCACCACCGAGTACTCCACCCGCTCCTCGGCCGCCTCCGGCTGCGCCGCTGCGGGCGGCAAGTACCACGAGTACGCCAAGGCGCTCTTCGCCCAGCAGCCGGCGGAGGGCAGCGCCGGGCTCACCGACGACAAGCTGATCGACATCGGCACCAGTGTGGGCCTCGACCGGGGCTCCTTCGGCGGCTGCGTGAAGGACCAGACGTACCGGACCTGGACCGAACACGTCACCGACGACGCCAGCCGGAGCAACGTCACCGGCACGCCGACCGTCAAGGTCAACGGTCAAGCCGTCGAGAACCCCACCCCGGACGCTCTCACCGCAGCCGTGGCGGCGGCCGGCAAGTGATCCGTACCCTGCTCGGCCGCGCCGGCCTGGTCGCCGCCGCAGCCGGCCTGGTGACAGTGATCAGCGCGACGCCCGCCGCCGCGCACGGCGCGGACGCACCGGACGGCACCGACTACCGCACCCGGACCACCGGGGTCGCGCCGGCGCGGCCAGGGCTGGAGGTACGCGTCATCGAGGCGGGTGCCCGACTGGAGCTGACCAACCGCACCGGCCGCGCCATCGAGGTCATCGGCTACTCCGGAGAGCCGTACCTGCGCGTCGGCCCGGACGGGGTCTTCGAGAACAGCCACTCCCCCGCCACGTACCTGAACCGCACCCTCACCGGGGACACCGCGCTCCCGGCCGAGGCGGACCCGGCCGCCGCACCGTCCTGGCGGCGGATCGCCGACGGCACCACGGCCCGCTGGCACGACCAGCGGGCGCTGTGGCAGGAGTCGGCACCACCGGCTTCGGTACGCGCCGCACCGGACCGTGAGCACCGGGTCCGGGACTGGACCATCCCGCTGCGCGACGGCACCGACCCGGTGGTGATCGGCGGCACGCTGGACTGGGTGCCGCCGCCGGACGCGTACACCTGGTGGGCGGTGACCATCGTGGGGCTGCTCGCGGTGGGCGCGCTCGGCCTGCTCGCCGCCACCGCCCCGGCCGGCGCCCGCGCGCTGTCCGCGCTGGGCGTGCTGCTGATCGTCGGCGGCGCGCTGGCCGTCGGGTACCCGGTGGGACGCGAACTGGACGCCGGCGCCCAGGGCGTGGGCGGAGTACTGGTCGGGCTGCTCTCCGGGCAGATCTGGTCCCTGCTCACCGGCCTCGGCGCGATCGCCGCCGGTTGGTACGCGCTGAGCCGCCGCCCGGCGGCCGACTTCGTGATCGCGCTGGCCGGGGCCTGCCTGGCACTCTTCGCCGGCGTGGCGAACGCCGCCGTGTTCGCCCGCGCCATCGCCCCGGTGCCCTGGTCGCCCGAGGTCGCCCGCGTCACGGTGGCGTTGATCCTGATCATCGGCACCGGCGCGACAGCCGCCGGCATCCTGCGCCTACACGCCGCCTCCCGCACCACCCCAGCCCCCGCCACCCCCGCCGTCCCAACCTCCTGACACCCCGCACCTCGCGATCGCGCGTTTCGGGAAAGTGCCGCTACTCGTGGGTTCCTGCCAGGTTGAGCGCGGCCCGGACGTCCGCCTGGGTGAGCCTTCAGCGGGCGAGCGTGCGCGTGTTCAGCCGGCAAGGACCGGCGATCGTGGACCGGCCGGCGTGCGACTGCCACGCCCGCCGCCCTGGCGCCGTCGAGCAGCCCGTCCAGGCGCGCCAATTCCTCGTTGCGGCCGGTGGCGGTGGACGGCGTTCGCCGGTGTTCGCTGATGTTCGCCGATGGACGGAGTACCGGGCCTTCGAACGGTCAGCCGGGCCACAATGCCGGCGGCGATCGATTCTTTTGGAGGTATCGATGAAAAACTCCCCGGCAAGTTGGCTCGCACGCGTGAGCATCGGGCTACTCATGGCCGCAGGCACAGCCTTCGCGGTGAGCCCGGAGACCGCGGCGGCGGCACCTGGAAAGGTGACCCTGGCCCCTGGGTGCACCGCGTCGGGGGCTCCGGACGGGACCGTGGGCTGCCTCCGGCTCGGGGTGAGCCCGCCCGCCTCCGCCCGTACGACCGTCGCGCCCGCCGCAGCGCCGACGGGGTGCGGCAACGGCGCGTGGGCCAACATGTCCCGCTTCGTGATGTGCAAGGCGACCGGTGGCGTCTACCAGGTGATTCTGGCGGAGGGCGGCACCGTCGTGGGCGAAATCTACTTCAACTACTTCAGCATGGTGACGCTGTCAGCCAGAGAACTGCGGTGGACGCAGTCCTTCGAATACTCCCCGACCTACGCCTGGGGTGCGCTCGGCACGCCGACGCTCTGGTCCGTACCCGACTGCATGTTCTACTGCACCCTCGTGGGTGGCAACCCGCCGACCGGCAGCCCGCTCAACAACCTCGCCGGTTCGGCGACCTTCACCTCGACGCGCTTGCCCGGTCAGGTCTGGGGTGCGAGCTCGGATTGGGGATTCTGGATCGTCAACCCGGCGACGATCAACCAGGTGACCCCGACACTGTGGGCCAACTACCCGGGCCACCGCTGCGACGACGTGCTTCCGGGTGGCACCACAGGCTGCGCCAACCAGGACTTCGTCCCAACCCTCGAGATCCCCGAGAGCCGCTACCCCATGTACGCCCGCCACGTCAGACATGCCATCAGCACCGCCAACCTGCCGTCGCTGCTCACCCGAACGACCGACAGCGCCCTGCGCGACGCCAACCGGCGAATCGCCTGCCCCGAGGGCTCGAGCTACCCGCGCCCGGCCGGCTACAGCTGCGACGAGTATCCCTTCGCCGCCACCACCCAGGGTGCCGCCGCGAATCCCGCCGGGTTCACCTTCAACTTCGACACCAAACGGTTGGGAAGGCTCATCTGCCAGGTGCCCTGGCTGACCGAACACCGCAGCACCACCAATCGTGGCTACAGCGCGTGCATGATCCCCGCGGCGGAGAACAGCCTTGGCGGCTCCGACCTACAGTCGTTCTTCCTCGACAACCGGGTCATCGACCGGGACAACTTCCAGGTACGCGCCTGATCGAGCAGCGACAGGCCCACACGCCCACACCTCGAGCAGAAGTAGTGCAAGGCCGCGCGGGGTGGGGCGGGTGGGTCAGGGGTTCGGGGTGAAGCCGTGGGGAAGTTCCAGGCGGTGTTTTGCCAGCAGGGGGGCGTCGTTGAGCAGGGTGCGGGTGGGGGCGTCGGCGACGATCCGGCCGCTGTCCAGGATCACCGAGCGCTCGCACAGCTCCGCCGCGTACGGCAGGTCGTGCGTGACCATCAGCAGCGTCACCGGCAGGCCGCGCAGGATCTCGGCGAGTTCACGACGGGCCGCCGGGTCCAGGTTCGACGACGGCTCGTCGAGCACCAGGATCTCCGGGTGCATGGCGAGCACTGTTGCCACCGCCACCCGTCGACGCTGCCCGAACGACAGGTGCTGCGGGGCCCGGTCCCGGTGCTCGCCCATCCCCACCGCGGCGAGCGCCTCGTCCACCCGGGCGGCCAGCTCGGCCCCGCGCAGACCCAGGTTCGCCGGCCCGAACGCCACGTCCTCCGCAACCGTGGGCAGGAACAACTGGTCGTCCGGGTCCTGGAAGACGATGCCCACCCGGCGACGTACCTCGGCCAGGGTGGCGCGATCCGGGGTGACCGTCAGCCCGCCGACGCTCACGCTGCCCTCGGTCGGGGTGAGGATGCCGTTGAGGTGCAGCACCAGCGTGGTCTTGCCGGCGCCGTTGGGCCCGAGCAGCGCCACCCGGTCGCCACGCGGCACGTTCAGGTCAACCCCCTGCAGGGCGACGTGCCCGTCCGGGTACGCGTAGCGAACGCCCCGAACGTCCAGCGAGACAGCGGTCTGCACGACACCGATCATGACAGCACGACGGCGGTGGCGGCGATGGAGGCCGCCAACACCGGCACTGTCGCCGCGACCAGCCACTGACCGGCGCTCGCCGCACCCTCGCCCTGCCACACGGCGGGCATCCGCCCGGTGTAACCCCGGGACAGCATCGCCAGATAGACCCGCTCGCCGCGCTCGAAGGCGCGCAGGAACAACGCCCCGATCCCGGCGGCGAAGCCGCGCAGCTGCCACAGGAAGCGCGGGTCGTCGCCCCGGGAGATCCGGGCCACCCGCATCCGCCGCGCCTCGCCGACCAGCACGTCGAGGTAGCGCAGCATGAACGTGGCGATCTGGGTGAGCACCTGCGGGCAGTGCAGCCGGTCCAGCCCCACGATCAGGTCCCGGGTGGTGGTGGTCGCGGCGAGCAGCAGTGAGGCGAGCACCCCCAGGGTGCCCTTGGCCACGATGTTCCACGCGCCGTGCAGACCGTCCTCGGAGAGGCGCAGACCCAGCACCTCGACCCGGTGGCCGCTGCCGAGGAACGGCAGGGCGACGGCGAACAGCACGAACGGCAGCTCGATCAACGCGCGGCTGAGCAACCACCGTGGTCCCACCCGCGCCAGCGCCGCCACCACCGCCACCAGCACTGCGTACGCGCCGAAGGCCCAGAACGCCTCGCGCGGGGTGGCCACCACGGCGATGGTGAAGACCACCATCGCCACGATCTTGACCTCGGGCGGGAGCCGGTGCACCGGCGAGTCCGACTCGCGGTACAGCACGTGCCCGTGACCGGCCCCCATTCGCGTACCCCTGCTCAGCCGGCCGTGCCGGCGCGCGACGCCGCCGTGGCACCCTCGGCGGGCATGGCACCTTCGGCGGGCGCGGCCGCGTCACCCTCGGTCGGCGTGCTGCCCCGACGGCGCAGCAGCCAGAACCCGCCGGCCCCGATCGCGAAGGTGACAAGCACCCCGAGCACCCCGGAGAGGCCGGTGGAGACGAAGCTGTTCTGCACACCCCGCACGCCGTAGTCGGCGAGCGGGCTGTCGGCCAACTCGTGGTCGCGGGCCTGCTGAGCCGGGCAGCTTCCCCCGACGATGTTGTCGTCGGCGTCGACCGTGCAGCCCTTGAGCAGGGACGAGTCCAGCCCGTCCGGGTGGGACGAGGCGTAGTTGCTCACCACGCCGGCCAGCAGCAGGGCGACCAGCAGGCCGCCGGCCAGGAAGGCCCAGGATCGGTTCTTCATCGGACACCTCCGGCGACCGGGACGGCGGGGGCGGCGGGCGCGCGCAGGGAACGCAGCGCGTACACCAGGTCGGGGCGTACCTTCGCGACGGTGAGCACCGTGGTCGCGGTGATCAGGCCCTCACCGATGCCGATCAGCAGGTGGACGCCGGCCATCGTGCCGGCCAGGCCGCCCAGGTTGTTGCCCAGGTCGGTGGTGCCACCCAGCCAGTACTCCAGGACGAAGCCCTGCGACGCCACCACGACGCTGAGCGTCGCGGCGACGAACGCGGTCACCGCCAGACCGGCCCGGGTGCGGGGCAGCACCCGCAGCAGCAACGCGATCAGGGCGTACGCCGCGGCGGTGCCGAGCAGCGCCATGTTCGTGATGTTGAGGCCGAGCATCGCCACGCCGCCGTCACCGAAGATCAGCGCCTGTACGACGAGCACCACTGCCACGCAGAGCGCGCCGACCCAGGGGCCGACGAGCATGGCGGCGAGCGCGCCACCGAGCAGGTGGCCGCTGACACCGGCCGTGAAGATCGGGAAGTTGAGCATCTGGACGGCGAAGATGAACGCCGCCACCAGGCCGGCCATCGGGGCCAGCCGGTCGTCCAGGTCGCGCCGGCCGCGCAGTACGCAGGCGGTGAGCGCGGCAAGGGCGAGCGCAGCGAAGATCGCCGCCACGGGACCGTCGATGATCCCGTTCGAGATGTGCATCGCCAGTGTCTCCACGCGACCTCCCACGCGTCAGCGGGCCCGACCGGGCCAGCGTGGGTCAGCCTATTTCCCAAGCCTCGTTGTTGCCAGACTCTGGCAACAACGCATGGCCTTGATCACCTTTCCAGGTCACGCGTCCCACACGCCGGCGCGCCTCGTCGGCCGCGGCGCTCGCCGGCACGGCGGTAGGGTCGGGCCATGACCGCGCCCGACCGTCTCTCCCCCGGTGACCCCGCGCCCGAGTTCACCCTCGGCACCGACACCGGCGACCAGCTCTCCCTCGCCGACCTACGAGGCCGCAAGGTCGTCCTGTACGCCTACCCCGCCGCGATGACCCCCGGCTGCACCAAGCAGGCCTGCGACTTCCGCGACTCGCTCGCCTCGCTCCAGGCCGCCGGCTACGAGGTCGTCGGCATCTCCCCGGACAAGCCGGAGAAACTGGCGAAGTTCCGCGAGCGCGACGCCATCACCTTCCCGCTGGTGTCGGACCCGGACAGGGCGGTGTTGATCGCCTACGGCGCGTACGGCGAGAAGCAGCTGTACGGCAAGACCGTCACCGGCGTGATCCGCTCGACGTTCGTGATCGACGCCGACGGCAAGGTCGAGCGGGCGCTCTACAACGTCAAGGCCACCGGGCACGTCGCCAAGCTCCGCCGCGACCTCGGCCTGGACTGACCTGTCGCGGCAGGAGGCTCTAGACTCAGCGGGTTGGCGGGAGTGGCGTAACGGCAGCCGCGATAGGTTTAGGTCCTATTGTCCGAAAGGGCGTAGGGGTTCGAATCCCCTCTCCCGCACAGGTCAACACACACCGCGTGCCGGCGCGCGGTGGTCGGGCTCGCGCCGTTGTCGGGCGCGTCACTGTCACGGGTCGCCGGCCTGGTCGGCGGGTCAGGATGTCCAGCGTGAGTTTGCGCTTCGTCCTCGACCCCGACCTGACCCCGCAGCTACGCGCCGAGATCGTCGACCTCTGGGTGGACGTCAGCAACGCCGGCGGCGCGGTCGGCTTCGTGCCACCGGTGACCGCCGCCGACGTGCACGTCACCGCCGGTCCCACCTTCGCCGGCATCGCCGACGGACCGGACCGGCTGCTTGTCGGCTACTCCGGGGATCGACTGGCAGCTATGTTGATCTTCGGTGACAACCGTTTCCCGCTCAAGGCGCACTGGTGTGTGGTGAAGCGGGTGATGGTCCACCCGGACACCCAGGGCACCGGCTACGGCTCGGCGCTGATGGTGGAGGCCGCCCGGCTGGGCAGAGCGTTCGGCCACGAGGCGCTGCACGTCACGGTGCGCGACGGGCTGGGGTTGGACAAGTTCTACGGCCGCCTCGGGTACCGGGAGATCGGCCGGCTGCCGGGCGCGTTGCGGGTGGCAGCCGGTGACGACCGGGACGAGGTTCTGATGTGGCTCGACCTGACGGACGCCGACTGAGCGGTCAGCCCGCGCACCACCGGGCGTTCGCCCGGGCCGAGCTGGTGGTCGGCGGGTCGGTGGCCGGCGCGCTGGTCCGTGCCACCTCGACCGGGCGACGAGCGGGCGTCGGCGTGACGGCGGGTCGGTTGCCCGGTGGCCGGGTCGACGCGGACGGACGCCGGTTGGCCGTCCCGGCACCAGTCAGGTACATCCGGACCGTGCTGTTCTGCACCTGGCCCGGCACCATCCGAATACCGCCGACGGTGACCCGGTTCCCGTACACGTCGCTGACGCGGAGGTTGAACGGGCCGGGCCCGGCACCGGAGGCGATCAGCCAGTAGTTGTAGTCCTGCCGGGCGGCCGACTGCCAGGGGCCGCTGTCACCCTGCCGGACCTCGACGGACCGCAGCGGGTTGCCGTGGTTGCCGACACGGACGGCGAACCACCACTGCGACGCGCCCTCCTTGATGCGGAAGGTGAGTGGTCCGGGCAGCGGAGGGTTGACCACCGCGCGGTAGGTGACCGGAACGAGGCCCTGGACCGGGTCGGCGATCCGGGCGAACGCCTCGCGGGACAGGTCGAGATGGCCGGGCTCGCACTCCGGGCACTGGTCCATGATGAGCACCCGGACGGTGCCCTTCGGGCCCACAACGTCGAGGAACCCGCCGCAGGCGGCACCGGCGGAGTACTCCGTCGGACCGAGCGCGACGTAGAGCCGGTTGGCCGGGGCAGCCGGGTTGGAGCAGTTACCGCCGGCGCCCTTGGAGTCGTAAAAGGTTGCCTTGCCGCTGTGTGTGGTGGTGCCGGTGGGCGGCGCGGCGGCGAGCGCTCGACCGGCGGCGCAGGCAGGCGTGGAGCCGGAGCGCAGGGTGAGGGTGAGCCCGAGCGCCGCCGCGAGGACTGTGACGCAGGTGGCGACCAGCCAGGGCTTCGCGCCGGACGACGGCGCCGGCCGGTCCGCTGGAGGGTGGTCCAGGTCGATGTTGATGTCGACAGCGCTTCCGTCCGTCACGACGGCGATGCTGCCGGACCCGGGCGCGTACCGACAAGCGGGCTAAGCCAAAGCTAAGACAGCATCGACGGACGGTGACCGCGGGGTGCCGATTGCCGGTCGGCGGCTGTGGTCAGGGCGCGATGACGATCGGGGCGTCCACCGCCAGGGGTCCACTGTCGAGGGGCACCAGGTTCAGTCCGAAGAGGAGTTTCTGCTTGATGTTGCGGTATCGCCCGAGGGTGCGCAGCGGCTCCTTGGTGCGTACCCCGGTCTCCTGGTCGGTGGTGGTCACCACGCAGCGGTCGCACGGCCCGGCGGCCCGGAACAGCCGCTCGCCGATGCGCAGCGACCGACCGACCCAGTCGTCCTCGGCCCAGGCCGGCGCACCATCGACCACCAGGTTGGGTCGGAACCGGGTCATCGGCACCGGTTCCTCGCCCGCCTCGGCCAGCCAGTCGTTGAGGGCGTCCAGGGACGCGGCGTTCGCCAGCAGCACCGGGTAGGCGTCGGCGAAGCTGACCCGGTCACCGGTGTCGTGCTCACGGGTCCCGGCGGCCAGGTGGCGGGTCGGCTGGGCCAGCCAGACCAGCCGGACCGGCCGGCCGAGCAGGGCGCCGAGCCAGTCGTCGGCCGCCTGGCCGGCCGGCAGCGCGGGGACCGGGAACGGGCGGCTGCGGAAGGTGCGCACCGCTACCGGTTCGCCGCCGGCCGGCTCCGGCACGTCGAGGTCGGGCTGCCCGTCGGCGCGCAGCGACAGGCCCCCGGGCCGCACCGTGGCGCGCAGGCCGACGAGCCGGGTCGTCTCCCGCTGGGTGACGCCGACGCCGCCGGCGTCCACGACCATCCAGCGCCGGTCGCCGGCCAGGCCCCACTGGTGCACGAACGCATCGTCGTGGTCGAGCCGGTGACAACCCTTGACGGGGTACGTGTGAATCGAGGTCAGCCGCACCCCGCTACCATGCCACGCCGATCCCGTCGCCCGGGTACCAGTGGTTGGCCGGGCTCTCCCGATAGGCGAGGAAACGCCGGCCGGTGCGTTCGGCGTGCTCGGCGAGCACGTTGGTGCTTGTGACGTTGTCGGTGAGCAGGATCGCGCCGGGGGCGAGCTTGGGCTCGACGGCGTCGAACTCACGCTTCTCGTGGGCACGACTGTGGTCGCTGTCGTGCAGGAACAGGTCGACCGGGCGGTCCAGCGCGCCGATCGAGGCGATCGAGTCGCCGATCACCAGGTCGACGACCTCCGACCAGGGCGCGACCTGGGCGAGGTAACCGGCCTCGGGGTTGATGTCCAGCGAGGTGACCCGACCCGGGTGCCCCTCCTGTGCGTTGCGCAGCAGGGCGGACGCGAGGACACAGGTGCCCAGTCCCTTGTCCACGCCGGTCTCCACCACGTGTGCGGGGTGGGTGGCCCGGACTATCGCGTACCAACCGACGCGTCGGGCGTAGCGGACCTTCTTGTCGGCGAGGCCACGGCGGGCCGCTGTGGCGGTGGCCTGCTCGATGTGGTGCCGCAGCACGTCGTCGGACTCGATCTCGGCGACGTAGCCACGGACCTGCTGGACCGGGATGTCGCAGACGACGCTGACGAACCAGGTCAGGTGGTGGCGGCTGAGTTTGGTCAGCTCGTACGTGTAGTTGTGATGTTCGCGTGAGGTGACCAGCCACCGGGCCGAGGCGCGCAGCACCTTGGCGTCGTGGCGGGCGACCCGGGCGAGCCGCTTGGGGAAGGCGGCGACGGGTGCGAGTGGGGTACGGGCGATGGCTCGGCGCAGCTGCGTGGCGTCCACCGAAGGTTCATACCATCAATGCGAGGGCACCGGCAGAGAGAAGTCGCGGATGGTCCGCCGCCCGATTCGGAACCCACGTCGCGCGATGGTGGCCGGACGAGGGTACGCGACAAGAAACCACGTTCAGTAGCATCGCGCCCATGCCACGTCGTGAACAAGCAGCGGAGCACTGGACGGAACCGAGTTACGGCGCCGCCGGCGGGCCACAACCGACCGAGGAAACCGACCCGGCCGCCGCGCCGCCGCGCCGCCGCCGCTGGCGCCGGATTCTCCTGTTCAGCCTGCTGATCCTGCTGGTGCTGGGCGGCAGCGGCATGGTTGCCGGCGGTCTCTACCTGCGATCGGTCGAGTCGGGTATCGAGCGGGTCGACGCCTTCGACGGCGTTCCCGAGCAGTCGCGCCCCCAGGCGACCGTTGACGGCGCCATGAACATCATGATTCTGGGCAGCGACTCACGCGACCCGGAGAAGACGAGCGGCTCGCGTACCGACACGATCATCCTGGCCCACCTGCCGAAGGACCGGAAGAGCGCCCAGCTGATCTCGATCCCCCGCGACACCTGGGTTTCGGTGCCGAAGTCGAAGGACGGCAACAACGGTGGCCGGGACGCCAAGGTGAACGCCGCGTACGCCTGGGGTGGGGTGCCCCTCATGGTGCAGACCGTGGAGAAGTTCACAGGCGTACGGGTGGACCACGTCACGTTGATCGACTTTGCCGGCTTCAAGGAGATCATCGACGCGCTGGGCGGCGTCGACATCAACTCGGAGAAGAGCTTCACCTCGATCCACGAGCCGTTCCGCACCTTCAAGCAGGGCGTGCAGCGGATGGATGGCGAGGCGGCCCTGGACTACTCCCGCCAGCGCAAGCAGTTCGCCGACGGTGACTTCGCCCGGATCCGCCACCAGCAGCAGGTGATCCGCGCCATCATCGACAAGGCCTCCTCGGGCGGCATCCTCACCAACCCCGGCAAGTTGAACAGTTTCCTCAAGGCCACCTCGAACTCGGTGTCGGTGGACAAGGAGCTGTCGCTGTTCGACATGGCGACGCAGATGCGCGGCGTTCGCGGCGGGAACATGACCTTCGTGACCAGCCCCACCAAGGGCACCGGCCGGGTCGGTTCGGAGAGTGTGGTGTTGGCCGACAACGCCCGCGTCAAGACGTTCTACGACGCGGTCCGTCGGGACTCGGTCGGCGAGATCGTCAGCCTCGGCAAGAAGTGACCCGGGGCCGGCACGGGGACCGGCCGGCATTCGAAACACCAGACGGGCGGCGGCCTCACGGCCGCCGCCCGTCGCTGTATGTCGGTGGCCCTACCGGGAACCACCGGGTGGATCGGATCGGTCAGTACGCCCCACGCCGGGCCAGCACCACGCTGGCCGTCTTCCAGAGGATGGCGAGGTCGTACACCAGCGACCAGTTGTCCACGTAGTGCAGGTCCAGCCGGACCGCGTCGTCCCAGGTGAGGTCGGAGCGGCCGGAGATCTGCCAGAGGCCGGTGATGCCCGGCCGCACCAGCAGCCGCCGACGGACGTCACCGCGGTAGTCGTCGTCCTCGGTGGGCAGCGGACGCGGGCCGACCAGCGACATCTGCCCGCGCAGCACGTTGATCAGCTGGGGCAGCTCGTCCAGGGAGAGCGCCCGCAGGTGCCTGCCGATCGGGGTGACCCGAGGGTCGTCCTTCATCTTGAAGAGCAGGCCGTCACTCTCGTTGCGATGCTGCAGGGCTGCCAGCCGCTGCTCGGCGTCGGTGTACATCGTCCGGAACTTCCAGACCTTGAACGCGCGACCCTCGTGGCCGATCCGGGTCTGTCGGAACATCACCGGCCCGGGGTCGTTGAACTTGATGGCCAGGGCGACGGCGAGCAGCACCGGGCTCAGCAGCACCAGCCCGACCAGCGCGGTCACGCGGTCCAACACGCTCTTGGCCAGCAGCGAGAGACCGGAGATGGTCGGCTCGTCCACATTGAGCAGGGGAAGGCCCTCGATGGGCCGGACGTGGATGCGGGGGCCGGTGACGTCGGTGACCTGGGGGACCACCACCAGGTCCAGGCCGGTGCCCTCCAACTGCCAGGCGAGCTTGCGAAGCTCGTACGACTCGAGGCTGGCCGGGCCGCAGACCGCGATGGTGTCCGCGCCGAGTTGCTGGACCAGCGGCACCAGGTCCCAGCCCACGTAGACCGGCACCGGAGCGTTCACCCGCTCGCCCGGGCGGGGGTGGTGGGGCAGGTGGATGGCGATCGGGTGCAGCCCGGCCCCGTAGTTGCGGGTCACCACCTCATGCACCGCGAGCGCGTCGGAGAGACGGCCGACCAGCAGCACCTTCTGCGATGCCCGCCCGGTACGCCGGATCCGCCGCAGCACCACGCGGGCGGCAAACCGAACCACCAGTGTGTAGAGCAGCAGGCAGATGATGATGGCGGCGACAGTTGCCCGGGACAGGTCCTTCTTGAAGCCGAGCGCCAGGAACGAGACCATGGCGGCCATCGCGAGGCTGGCTCGGGCGACCCGCTTGAGTTCTTCGGTGCCCAGCCCGAGCGCACGCTGGTCGTACGCGCCGGCCGCGACGAGCAGGATCAGCCAGCCCAGAGGGACGCCGACGAAGGCTGCGAGGCTGAAGGAGCTGACGTTGCCGAGCACCCGCTGGTCCCAGAAGCCGGCGTCGGCGTCGGCCAGGAGGGTGACGACCGTCCGGCTGGCGGCCAGGGCCGCCAGGACGTCGAGCAGGACCAGCCAGGCCACGTAGCGGCGGCGCCAGTTGGCCCGGGGCGCGACCGGACGCGCGAACACCGACCGGGCCATGCCGTTGGAGGGGGGCGTGATCACCCCCAGGTCGGGGTCGAAACTCGGTCTCCGCTGTGACGTGACAGCGGTGAGGAACTCAGTATGTGCGGACACGACCTTCCTTTCCCACATCGCCCCCGTCGGGAGATCGCGACGTGCACCCTATGCGTCGAAATGGCGTCCTGCCTAGTGGCGGTTCGGGTGCTCCTGCCATGGCCCGATCAGTTCTTCGACGCATCGCAAAGGCAGGAAACTCCTGCCCCGACGCGTCAGAACCCAGCTTTGGCCCAGAGCCTGGGCGCAGAAAAGGCCAAAGGTCGTGAGTGGATCGTGTTACTCGGCGAGCCGCTCAGCCGCGGGTCGCCGACGGTGAATCACCGCCCGGCGGCGGTGACCGCCCATTTGCCGATCTCGCTCACCGCACGCACCGCCACGATGCACAGCGCGAGGCCCGGAACGCGTGGGCGGACGTACCTCTTGATCATCTTGCGCCAGGCGAGGAGACCGGCGATGCGCCGCCGGCTGATGCTGCCACTGTGCCGCTGGAATCGAACGATCGGCTCGTCGAGTCGTTGCAGATGCACCCCGTTGCTGAGGGCGCGCAGGACCAGCTCGACATCCACTTTGATCGGCATCTGCTCGTCGTACCCACCGAGCTCGATCAGCAGCTGGCGGTCGATGGTCATGCCGGAGTGCTTGAAGGGCACCCGGGGCCGGGTCAGCACGGACCAGAGCATCCGACGGGCGTCCGGATAGGACGGAAGCCTGATCACCCTCGCCGAGTCGCCGACAATCTCCTCATAATCGGTGTAAACCCACCGAGCGCCCGTCTGAGCAAGGAACTCATGCAGCCTGGCCAGGCCGTCGGGCGCCAACTCGTCGTCCGAGTCGAGCACGGTGACCACCCTGCCGCGGGCAATGCGCAGGGCAGCGTTGCGCGCCGCGCTGATCCCCGTCGGCTTCTGCCGGACGACCCGGATCCGCCGGTCGGAGAGCAGGCCCTCAGCGGCCAGCCCGTCCCGCACGGGAACTGCCGAGCCGTCGTCGACCACGATGACCTCGAAGTCACTGAAGGTGCCGGCGAGCACACTCCGGATGGACTTCGCCAGGAGTTCGGGCCGGTCCCGAACGGCGATGCACACCGAGAAGGCGGGGGTCACCTGCTCCACTGCCCGCATCAGCGGGAGTGTCGGGGCGTCGACAGCCGGCATCGCCGCCACCGTCGGCCCGTCGATCATCGGCGGCCTAGTGCCCTGTTCGGACGGGAAGGTGTTGCCAGCGGAGTCATGCCGCAAGGAGGGGGGCGAGTACGCGGGGTGGTTCGTCACGGACGGAAGCCGCTTCGTACCCCACCGGAACTGCCTGGATCCTCCAAGAGATCGTCCCCGCCGGTCCACATGACACGACAATCCGAGACGCCCACCTTCGCCACCCCCATGAAAAGCCACCATTCGCAGCGATTTCAGCGACGCGTTCGCAGGACCGTTCCCTTGATCGACGACAATGAAGATCCATCGCGCAACAAGACGGAGTATAGCGATCGCCGCACCGGCACACCATCACCTGCCGGCACCCGGGATGTCGATCGAAAATCGCCGACCCAGCAAGCGGATTCGCTGACCACCGCCGGGATCGACACCAGGCGAGCACTATGCCGGAGCCGGGCAAATCCGAGTAGCACCGTCCGGTGGAATCGACTCAACCGAACATCTAATCTTTCCGTCGGCACGGATTGTTCGTTGTGGGTGAATGACCAATGAGGGCGGTCAGCAACAGGGGAATGTTGGCGTTAATATTCCGATGTGTCCGATCCGCGAAAATTGACGGACAGTAGTTACCGGTCGCGCCGACGGATGAGCAGCACGGCGAGGATGACGAGGGCGACGAGCAGCACCCCGGCGCATCCGACCAACACGAGTACGAGAGTGTCGGACTGCTCCCGCGACGCGTTTTCCAAACGCTGACGCTCGGCGGCGTTCTGCCGGTAGGCCTGCGCGAGCAGGTTGTCGGGCGCCGCGGCTGCCGCCTTCTCGAGCTGCGTGATGGCGACGGACGAGTCACCGCGGAAGTACGCGTCCAACCCGCTGCGGTAGACCTTGTCGGTGTCGCCGAGCGTGTTGGCGACCCCTGCCTCGCCCAGCAGCGCGCTGATCGTCGACGCCGGCAGGATCGCCCGGTTCGCGCGGTCCGGCGCAGCCTGGTCCTGGTAGACGAGGCCAGCGACCCGGCCGGCGGAATCGAGGGCGATGCCCCCGTGCGAGGCGGGCCCGAGGTCATTGTCGACGAGGTAGATCGAGACCGGCCCGCGCTGGCTCGTTCCGGTGATCGTCACCATCCTCGACTGGGGACGGTACGCGGCGTTGCGGAAGACGACGTCGGATGTCGCGTAGGCGAGGATGCGCACCTGGGCACCCTCTGCGAGGCTTGCCGACGGGTTGAGCTCCAGCGCCGGCAGATTGCCCCGGGCGAGCTTGATCAGGGCGGTGTTACCGCTGTCTTCGGGCAGGCTCTGGACGACCTCGGCCTTGATGGCCGGCTCCGCCACCGCGTTGCCCTTGGCCCTGTTGAGCTGACCGTAGACCGTACTCGTCGGCTCGGTGCCCGGCTCGACACCGGTGAAGCGCACCTTGCCGAGGTTGGCCGCGACATACGCCGAGATCTGCCCGGCGGGAAGTTGCTTCCCCTGCACGAGCATCCTGGCCAACGCGTCGACGGCGAGCCAACGGGCGTGCCCCTCGGCAGGCTTGACGCAGGATCCGTTGGTGACGGCGTGGCCGTCCGGAGTCAGCAGGAAGCCACTGCACCGACGGATGAAGGAGACGGGCTGAGGGTGCACCAGGGCGTTCGTCCTGGCGTCCCGGACATATCCGGTGAAGACCGCTTCGACGAAGACCAGCGATGGCGCGGCAACCGCGAGGGCCTTCTCCTCCGGGCTGTACAGGGAGGCCTGCGCCCACGGCTTCAACGCCGGCTCGATCGGGGCGACGGTGGACGACGCCGTGACGGAGGTGCCCGTCGGCGGAGCGTACGGATCGGGTTGATCGTTGCCGGCGATCGCCCAGATGCCCACGCCGCTGGCGGCGGCCACCACCAGCACGAGCGCGGCCAGCCCCACCCAGAGCCCGGTACGCCGCGGCGGTGGCTCCGACGGCTTGATGCGCCGGACCGGCGCGCGGAAGGGATCGTGGGGCGCCGGACTCGCCGGAGCGGCGGACACCGGTGCGGGCGACTGGGGTGCGTCCTCGCTGGGCGGCGGGATCGGGGCGGGCGGCACGGTGGGCAGCGCGCCGGAATGCAGCGCCCATGGCGCGATCGGTGCTCCGGAGGTCGGCTGCGGCGCACCGGAGACGGGCTGCGGCGGCGCGGAGACCGGATGCGGCGGGCTGGACACCGACTGCGGAGGCCCGGACGGCTGCCGCGGCACCCCGCTGACCGGCTCCGGGGAGTCGCCCTGCTTCGTCGAGCCAGCCTGCTCGGTCGGCACCGGGTGATATTCCTGCCCCAGCGCGCGGAACAACGTCTCGGCCCCCGGGCCCGCCTCGGCCGGGTAGGCCGCCCACGGCTCGCCGGCGAAGAAGTCGGCGTATGCGAAAGCGTGACCGCCCGGCCGTTGCGACAGGGCGTTGGCAGTCGCGGCGAAGGCTTCCCGCCAGCCGGATGTGTTCGCCACCACGGCGTCCAGCACGGCGACGGTCACAAACCTGCCCTGCTCGTCGATGGCAGCCCAGGCCTTGCCCACGGGGCAGGTGCCCAACATGTGGGTGAACCGGTACGGGCCAACCGACTGCATGCGCACTCCTCTGCTCGACCGCCGTGCGGATCCTACAGAGGGGACGCACGCCCGGTCGCCCGCCGGTCGGCCAACCAACGACTCAGCGGATCGTGTGGCCCGAGCCGAACTGTTGCCCTGTGAAAGTTTTCATGCATAGAGTCACTGCGTGAATGAAGGAGCTGTCGGGGTGTCGGTCGAGCAGGTCCTCGACCTGTTCGAGGGTGTGCGGCTCACCCCCACCCAGCGCCGGATCGCGCACTGTCTGGTGCAGCACGCCCCCACCGTCGCCTACCTGTCCGCCGCCGAGGTCGCCGAGCTGGCCGGGGTCAGCCAGCCGTCGGTCACCCGGTTCGCCGTCGCGCTCGGCCACGACGGCTACCCGGCGCTGCGCCGCCGTCTGCGCGACCTGACCACCGCGACGCCGGGCGGATCGACGGACGCCGGCAACGAGCTCCAGCAGGCGGTACGCGCCGAGATGGACAACCTGGATCGACTGGCCGGTCAGCTCGCCGACCGGGACCGGATCGCCGAGACCGGGCGGTTGCTCGCCGAGAGTCGCCCACTGCCGGTGCTCGGCCTGCGCGCCGCCGCGCCGCTGGCCGCGTACTTCGCCTACTTCGCGGCCAAGGTCCACCCGGACGTACGGGTCCTCGACGACGGCGGCAGCCTGCTCACCGACCGCCTGGAGCAGGCCGCCGAGGCCGGGGCCTCCGCCGTGCTCGCCTTCGTGCTGCCCCGCTACCCCCGGGAAACCCTGGACGCGCTGCGCGACGCCCGCCACGCCGGGATGACAGTGGTGGCGATCACCGACTCACCGGTCAGCCCGGCCACCGAGCACGCCGACGTGGTGCTCGCCGCCGCGGTCGGCGCGCAGCTCGTCTTCGACCTGCACACCGCCCCGATGACCCTGGCCATGGTGCTGTTGCAGGCGATCTGCGACGCCGCGCCGGCCGACACCCAGCGCCGACTGGAGGCGTTCGAAGCCTCCGCGGCCCGCCGACAGTTGTTCCTCGGTTGACCGGAGGAGAACCAGAGATGACCCAGCCCATTCGTGCCGCACGCGGCAGCCAACTCACCACCCGTGGGTGGCAGCAGGAGGCCGCCCTGCGGATGCTGATGAACAACCTCGACCCCGAGGTGGCCGAACGCCCCGACGACCTGGTGGTCTACGGCGGCACCGGCAAGGCGGCACGGGACTGGCCGTCCTACCACGCGTTGGTCCGCACGCTGACCGACCTGCGCGAGGACGAGACGATGCTCGTGCAGTCGGGCCGCCCGGTCGGGGTCATGCGCACCCACGAGTGGGCGCCCCGGGTGCTGCTGGCCAACTCGAACCTGGTCGGCGACTGGGCGACCTGGCCGGAGTTCCGCCGCCTCGAACAGCTCGGCCTGACCATGTACGGGCAGATGACCGCCGGTTCGTGGATCTACATCGGCACCCAGGGCATCCTCCAGGGCACCTACGAGACGTTCGCGGCGGTGGCCGCGAAGAGGTTCCAGAGCACCCTCGCCGGCACGCTGACGCTGACCGCCGGCTGCGGTGGAATGGGCGGCGCGCAGCCTCTCGCGGTCACCATGAACGGCGGCGTCTGCCTGATCGTGGACGTGGACCGCACCCGGCTCGACCGCCGGGTGCACGACCGCTACCTGGATGAGGTCGCCGACTCCCTGGACGACGCGATCGGGCGCGTCCTGGCTGCGAAGCGGGAGCGCCGGGCACTGAGCGTCGGCGTGGTCGGCAACGCCGCCGAGGTCTTCCCGGAGCTGCTGACCCGGGGCGTCGAGATCGACATCGTGACCGACCAGACCAGCGCGCACGACCCACTGGCGTACCTGCCGGTGGGTGTGGAGCTGGCCGAGGCCCGGGACTACGCCGCCGCGAAGCCGGCCGAGTTCACCGACCGGGCCCGCGCGTCGATGGCGAAGCACGTGGAGGCGATGGTCGGCTTCCTCGACGCCGGCGCCGAGGTGTTCGACTACGGCAACTCGATCCGGGGTGAGGCGCAGCTCGGCGGCTACCAGCGCGCCTTCGACTTCCCGGGTTTCGTGCCCGCGTACATCCGGCCGTTGTTCTGTGAGGGCAGGGGGCCGTTCCGGTGGGCGGCGCTCTCCGGCGACCCGGCCGACATCGCGGCCACCGACCGGGCCATCCTCGACCTCTTCCCGGAGAACGAGTCGCTGGCCCGTTGGATCAAGCTGGCCGGCGAGCGGGTCGCCTTCCAGGGCCTGCCGGCCCGGATCTGCTGGCTGGGCCAGGGCGAACGGGACAAGGCTGGTGTGCGGTTCAACGACATGGTCGCCTCCGGCGAACTCTCCGCCCCGGTGGTGATCGGCCGGGACCACCTGGACACCGGCAGTGTCGCGAGCCCGTACCGGGAGACCGAGGGGATGGCCGACGGCTCCGACGCCATCGCCGACTGGCCGCTGCTCAACGCGCTTGTCAACACGGCCAGTGGCGCTTCCTGGGTGTCCATTCACCACGGCGGCGGCGTGGGCATCGGCAGGTCGATCCACGCCGGGCAGGTGTGCGTGGCCGACGGCACCGCCCTCGCCGGTCAGAAGATTGAGCGGGTGCTCACCAACGACCCGGCGATGGGGGTCATCCGACACGTCGACGCCGGCTACGAGAGCGCCCGCGAGGTCGCCGACCGCACCGGCGTCCGGGTCCCGATGACCGAGGGACCCGCATGAGCGACGACCTGTCCGCCCGGTTCCGGGCCCTGTGGGACGAGATCGCGCCGGTCGGGCGGGACGCCGACAGCGGCGGCTATCTGCGCTACGCGTTGACCGAGCCGGAGCGGGAGCTGCGTGCCTGGTTCCGTGCGCAGGCCGAGCGCCGTGCCATGCCGGTCACCGAGGACGGCAACGGCAACCTCTTCGCCCACTGGGGTGACCCGGAGGCGGCCGACGCGGTGCTCACCGGCAGCCACTTCGACTCGGTGCCGCACGGCGGGGCGTACGACGGGCCGCTCGGCATCGTGAGCGCGTTCCTCGCCGTGGACGAGCTGCGCGCCGCAGGCGTCACCCCCGGCCGACCGCTGGTGCTGGGCGCCTTCGTCGAGGAGGAGGGGGCGCGCTTCGGCGTACCGTGTCTGGGGTCGCGGCTGCTCACCGGGGCGCTGTCGGCCGAGCGCGCGGCCGGCCTGCGCGACGCGGCCGGGGTGAGCTTCGCCGAGGCGCTCGGCGACCGGCCGGCGGGGGCCCGCCCGGAGTTGCTGGGCCGGTTCGCCGCCTTCGTGGAGTTGCACGTCGAGCAGGGCCGCGCGCTCGTCGACACGGACGCGGCGGTCGCGGTGGCCAGCGCGATCTGGCCGCACGGGCGGTGGCGCTTCGACGTCGTCGGCGAGGGCAACCACGCGGGTACCACCCGGATGGCCGACCGGCGCGACCCGATGCTGACCTACGCCTTCACGGTGCTGGCGGCGAACAAGGAGGCCCGGCTGCGCGGCGCACACGCCACGGTGGGCCGGGTCGCCGTCGAACCCAACGCCACGAACGCGATCCCGTCGAAGGTGACCGGTTGGCTGGACGCCCGGGCCGCCGACCCGGAGACCTTGACCGGGCTTGTCGACGCGGTGCGCGGCAAGCTCGCCGAACGGGCCCGGCGCGACGGTACGACGGTGACCGTCACCGAGGAGTCGGCCACCCCGGTGGTCGCCTTCGACGGCGGGCTGGCCAAACGACTGGCGACGCTCCTCGACGCGCCGGTGCTGCCCACCGGCGCGGGGCACGACGCCGGGGTGCTCGCCGCGTACCTGCCCACCGCGATGCTCTTCGTGCGCAACCCGACAGGCGTGTCGCACTCCCCCGCCGAGGCCGCTACCGACGATGACTGCGCGGCCGGGGTACGGGCGCTGGCCCGGGTGCTGGAGGAGCTGACATGCCCGTGACACCGACCCGCTGGCTCGCCGAGTACGCCTGGCTGCCCGAGCACGCCGAACCCACGCCCGACGTGCTGATCGAGGTCGACGGCGGCCGGATCACTGCGGTGACGCCGCTGACCCCCGGCAGCAGGCCACCGGCCGGGGTCGAGGTGTACGCCGACGCGGTGCCGCTGCCCGGTCTGACCCTGCCGGGGCTGTCCAACGTGCACTCGCACGCCTTCCACCGGGCGCTGCGCGGGCGTACCCACGGTGGGCGGGGTGACTTCTGGACCTGGCGGGACCAGATGTACGCGGTCGCCGACCGGCTGGACCCGGACACCTACCTTGCCCTGGCCCGGGCCGTCTACGCCGAGATGGCGCTCACCGGGATCACCGCCGTGGGCGAGTTCCACTACCTGCACCACCGGCCGGACGGCGGTGCCTACGACGACCCGAACGCGATGGGCGCGGCACTGGTGGAGGCCGCCGCGCACGCCGGGATCCGGCTCACCCTGCTGGACACCTGCTACCTCACCTCCAGCGTGGACGGTCGGCCCCTCGCCGGGCCGCAGCGCCGCTTCGGCGACGGGGACGCGGGCCGCTGGGCCGAGCGGGCCGCGGCGTTCCAGCCGACGGACTCGCACGCCCGGGTCGGCGCGGCCGTGCACTCGGTGCGGGCCGTCCCGGCCGATCAGTTGCGGACGGTCGCCGACTGGGCCCGGGAGCGGCAGGCGCCGCTGCACGTGCACCTCTCCGAACAGCCCGCCGAGAACGACGAGTGCCGGGCCGTGCACGGTCGTTCGCCCACCGGGCTGCTCGCCGAGCACGGCGTACTCGGGCCGGACACCACCGCCGTACACGCCACCCACCCCACCAGCCCGGACCTGACGCTGCTCGCCGACAGCCGGACCGGGGTGTGCCTCTGCCCGACCACCGAGCGGGACCTCGCCGACGGCATCGGCCCGGCCCGGCTCATGGCCGACGCCGGCATCCGGTTGAGCCTCGGCAGCGACAGCCATGCCGTGATCGACCTGTTCGAGGAGGCCCGGGCGGTGGAGCTGGACGAGCGGCTGCGGACCCGTCGGCGCGGCCACTTCGCGCCGCTCGACCTGCTGACGGCGGCCAGCGTCGCCGGGCACGCCGCGCTGGGCTGGGCCGACGCCGGAAGGATCGCGGTGGGTGCCCGCGCCGACCTGGTGACGGTACGCCTGGACAGCGCCCGCACCGCCGGGGTGCCGCCGGTGGGCGTGTTCTTCGCGGCCGGCGCGGCGGACGTCGAGCAGGTCGTGGTGGACGGCCGGGTCGTGGTGGCCGAGGGCCGACACCTGACAGTCGACGTGCCGGCCGAGCTGTCGTCGGCGATCGAGGCGGTGACGCCCGCATGAGCGGCAGCCTGCTTGTCGACAACATCGGGGAGCTGGTCACCAACGGCGCCGGCGAGGGCCCGCTCGGCATCCGCCGCAACGCCGCCGTGCTGGTCGAGGAGGGCCGGGTGGTCTGGGTCGGGCCGTCCGCGTACGCGCCGGCCGCCGACCATCACATCGACGCCGGTGGGGCCGCCGTGCTGCCCGGCTTCGTGGACAGCCACGCCCACCTGGTCTTCGCCGGGGACCGGGCCACCGAGTTCGCCGCCCGGATGGCCGGTCAGCCCTACACCGGCGGCGGCATCCGGACCACAGTCGGCGCGACCCGGGCCGCCACCGACGACGAGCTGCGGGCCAATGTGCGCCGGCTACGCGGGGAGGCGCTGCGCCAGGGCACCACGACCATGGAGATCAAGAGTGGGTACGGCCTGACCGTCGCCGACGAGGCCCGCTCGCTGCGAATCGCCGCCGAGACCAGCACCGAGACCACCTTCCTCGGCGCACACGTGGTGCCCGCCGAGTACGCCGACCGCCCGGACGACTACGTCGGGCTGGTCTGCGGGCCGATGCTCGCCGCCGCCGCTCCGTACGCGAAGTGGATCGACGTGTTCTGCGAGCAGGGCGCCTTCGACGTGGACCACGCCCGCGCCATCCTGGCCTGCGGTCAGGCCGCCGGGCTCGGCGTACGGCTGCACGCCAACCAGCTCGGCCCCGGCCCCGGGGTGCAGCTCGGCGTGGAGCTGGGCGCGGCAAGCGTCGACCACTGCACCCACCTGAGCGACGCCGACGTGGACGCGTTGGCCTCGACAAGGATGGACTGGACGTCGGGGTCGGAGACGACCACGGTGGCCACCCTGCTGCCCGGTGCGGAGTTCTCCACCCGCTCGCCGTACCCGGACGCCCGTCGGCTGCTCGACGCCGGTGTCACGGTGGCGCTGGCGACCGACTGCAACCCCGGCTCGTCGTACACCTCGTCGATGCCGTTCTGCGTGGCCCTCGCGGTCCGCGAGATGCGGATGACCCCGGCGGAGGCGGTCTGGGCCGCCACCGCCGGTGGCGCGCGGGCCCTGCGCCGCGACGACATCGGTGTCCTCACCCCCGGCGCGCGGGCCGACCTCGTCGTCCTCGACGCGCCGTCGTACCTGCACCTGGCCTACCGGCCCGGTGTCCCCCTGATCCGCCAGGTAATACGCAACGGAGTTCCGCAATGACGAACGTGACCATCCAGCCCACCGGGATCACCGCCGACGACGTGCTCGCGGTGGCCCGCGGCACCGCCACGGTCGTCCTCGCCCCGGCCACCGTCGACGCGATGGCGACCAGCCGGGCCATCGTGGACGGCATCGAGTCGTCGGGCCGTCCCGTCTACGGGGTCTCCACCGGGTTCGGGGCGTTGGCCAACACCTTCATCGCCCCGGAGCGGCGGGCCGAGCTGCAACACGCGCTGATCCGCTCGCACGCCGCCGGGGTGGGCGCCCCGATGCCGCGCGAGGTGGTCCGGGCCATGATGCTGCTGCGGGTCCGGTCCCTCGCCCTGGGCCGCTCGGGGGTCCGGCCGCTGGTCGCCGAGGCTCTGGTCGACCTGCTCAACCACGACATCACCCCGTGGGTGCCGGAGCACGGCTCGCTGGGCGCCTCCGGCGACCTGGCCCCGCTGGCGCACTGCGCGCTGGTGCTGCTCGGTGAGGGCTGGGTGCTGAGCTCGACCGGTGAGCGGCAGGACGCGGCCGACGCGTTGACGGCCGCCGGGCTCAAGCCGATCGAGCTGGCCGCCAAGGAGGGCCTGGCGCTGATCAACGGCACCGACGGCATGCTCGGCATGCTGCTGCTGGCCATCAACGACGCGGCGCACCTGTTCGCCATGGCCGACGTGACGGCGGCGCTGGCGATCGAGGCGATGCTCGGCTCGGAGCGGCCGTTCCTGCCCGAGCTGCACGCGATCCGGCCACACCCGGGTCAGGCGGCGTCGGCGGCGAACATCCACCGACTGTTGCAGGACTCCCGGGTGATGGACTCACACCGCGACGACCTGGCGCACGCCGTACAGGACGCGTACTCGATGCGCTGCGCGCCGCAGGTGGCCGGCGCGGCCCGCGACACCCTGGACTTCGTCCGAACGGTCGCCGGCCGGGAACTGGTGTCCGTGGTCGACAACCCGGTGGTGCTGCCGGACGGCCGGGTCGAGTCGACAGGTAACTTCCACGGCGCGCCGCTCGGCTTCGCCGCGGACTTCCTCGCCATCGCCGCCGCCGAGGTGGGCGCCATCGCCGAGCGGCGGGTGGACCGGCTGCTCGACGTGACCCGCTCCCGGGAGCTGCCGGCGTTCCTCTCCCCCGACGCCGGGGTCAACTCCGGGCTGATGATCGCCCAGTACACGGCGGCCGGCATCGTCGCAGAGAACCGTCGGCTGGCCGCCCCCGCCTCGGTGGACTCGTTGCCCACCAGCGGGATGCAGGAGGACCACGTCTCGATGGGCTGGGCGGCGGCCAAGAAGCTGCGTACCGTGCTGGACAACCTGACCAGCCTGCTCGCTGTGGAACTGCTCGCGGGCGTACGCGGCCTCCAGCTGCGCGCCCCGCTGGAGCCGTCCCCTGCCGGCCGGGCGGCCGTCGCAGCGCTCGGTGCGGCAGCCGGCGAGCCCGGCCCGGACGTGTTCCTCGCCCCGGTGATGGAGGCGGCCCGCGCCGTCGTCGCCGGGCCGGAGCTGCGCGCCGCCATCGAACGGGAGGTCGGCCCGCTGGGCTGATCTCCGGCGGGTAGCTGTCGTCCGCCGCGGGTCAGGCGGCGGGCGGCAGCACCTGGTTCGCCCTCGACCGGCCTGTCGGCTGGTGCTGCTCGGTTCGCCGCCGTGGAGATCGAGGAGCAGGGGTTACCCGGTGCTAGCTCTTGAGGACCAGGTGTCGGATCTCCGCCCAGGACGGAAGCTCGGCGCCCGCGACGACGTCACGCTTCGCTCGGGTCCAGAACAGGACGAGGATGATCACCTCGGACAGCACCGTCGCCCATGCGGCGCCGGCCACGCCGAACAGGGGGATCGCGGTGGCCAGCGCGGCCAGGTAGGTGAGCGAGCCCAACCCCTGGTACAGCACCTTCTGCCGCACCAGGCCGCCGCTCATCAGCAGCGACTCGACACTTGCCGATCCGAAGCGCAGGGGGATCGCGAGCGCGAGGATGGCCATCACCGGGACTGACGTCCGGTACTCCTCGCCGAAGATCAGGGGAATGGCGTAACGGCCGGCAATGGCGACGACGGCGCCGAGGAGCAGGCCGAGACTGATCATCCCGACCGTGCCGGCGCGGTACGCGATGAGGACCGCACTGCGGTTGGACCGGGACCACCGGTGCAGCTTCGCCAGGAAGTACTGCTGGTAGACGATGCGCGGCAGAAGGTAGATCGCGGTCAGCAGCGTCATGGGCACGGCGAGGACCGCAGCGGACTCGGAGCTCAGGAACTCCGCCGAGACGACGACGCCCAGTTGCATGCCGAGCTGGTAGAACAGACTGCCCAGCAGGAACAGCCACGTCGCGGCGACGAGGTGGCGCGCCCGGGGTGGCCGCGTCGGCCGACGGAGCACCGGCGAGTGACCTTCCAGCCTCGCTCGCTCGTACCAGAACGGCGCGATCACCAGGACACTCATGGCGACCGTGACGGCTGCCACGAGCGCGTACCCCAGCACCACCATGAGCGCCGACAGTCCGAAGGCCAGCGTCAGGATCGCCACGATGAGCCGACCCACCTGCGGCGCCAACTGCAGCGCCGCGAGCCGCCCGTAGGCGCCCTGGAGTTGGAGTGCGGACCCGGACAGCGCCATGGCGACGAGCGACAGGATGATCGGGGCCAACCCGATCCGCATGTCGCCGGTGTGGGGGTCGTGCCGATCGAGCAGCCCCCAGCCGACGAGCGCGGCGACCAGCACGCCGGATGTGACGACGACCAACGCGATGGACGGGCGCACCCAACGGAACGCCCGTTGCCCCTCACGCCCGAACCGTTGCAGCCAGAACTCGGCGACCCCGAAGATGGCCAGTGGCCCGGCCAGCGTCACCAGGGAGATGACCGCCATGAAGGCACCGAAGTCGGCCTTTGGCAGGCTGCGGGCGAGCAGCACCTGGGTGAGGAACGCGAGCACTGTGACGCCGGCCTGGCTGACCCCGAGCAGTCCCAGCTGACGGAGGCGGCGTGCCATACCGCTGCCGGGCCGGCCGGCTGTCGCCGTACCGGGCTGCACCTGGACTCCGGTCATCGTCCGACCGTCACGCTGTCGCTCTGGCCGGCACGTGCGATCGCAGCGTCTCCAGTTCGGCATCGGTCCGCCGCATCCACGCCTCGCGGGCCGCCGCAACCCGCCCAGCGGCGGCGGGGTCCTCGGCGATGGCCTGCCGGACACCCGCGACCAGGGCGTCGCTCTGGTTGGCAACGAGCGTGGCGAAGTTTCCGAACAGGGCCTCGGTCGTCTGGGTACGGGACAGGACCAGCGGCCGACCGGCGCTCAGCGCCTCACAGGCGCCACTGGGCTGAGTGGCGTCCCGGTCGGTCAGTACGACGACCGCGCGCGCGGCGGCGACTGCCGCCTCGTAGTCGGGGAGGTCGAGGAAGCCCAGGGTGGTGAGGTTGGGCAGGCGTTCCGCGCGCTCACGCAGCGGCGGCGGCAACTTGTGCAGTGGTGCTGTGGTCGCGAAGGGGACGTCGGGCATCGCCTCGATCGCGTCGATGAGGACGTCCATCGGCTCGTCCGGGGCCACGGTGGCCACGACGAACACCCAGCCCCGTGGCGGCGCCGGTGGGATCTCCCGAAGTGGGTCGTGCACGACGAGCGTGCGCAGGCCCGGGAACTCCGCGCGGGCGATGGCGTCGGCCTCCGCGGTATGGGTCAGGACCAGTTTCGCACCACGCAGGATCGACGCGGTGCTGGGAACCCGGCGCCACCACGACTGGAACTGCCCGTTGTGCGCGTCGACGATGTACGGAACCCGGCCGAGGTAGGGCGCCAGCGCGGACAGATGCGGCTGCGCCTGCGCGACCACGAACGACGGCCGACGCGAGCGGATCAGCTTGAGGTCGTTACTGGTGTGGGCGACGTAGTCGAAGGGCCTGAGGATCTTCGGTGTCGCCTTGGACGGCCGCCAGGCCACCTCCGCGCCCAACGCCTCCGCGAGCACGTCGGAACGACGCTGATAACGCTTCCACGAAATGAACAGGGGGGAACTCATCTGGGATCACCACTAGCATCAGAAGGCACACCGACCGGCGCGCTGGCAATGGGGAAGAACCTGACAAGAAGCAGGAGCGAAAGGAAGAACAACCACATGAAGTACGAGTACGAGGTCGGCTTCTGCGTCAGGGCGGAAACGATCGCCAGAACGTAGAGGACCGTGAGCATCCATCGAGCTTCGACCGCGATGGCCCGCTTCGTCACGCGCCAGAGGTTGATGAAGATGATCGCCATGAGTGCGAGCCCGAGCAATCCCCACACCACGAATATCCGCAACGGGTCGGCGTGGGTGTTCCATGGTTCGTAGCCAAGTCCGATGAGCCAGACGTCCCACGGCGCGTCCTGCCACACATCCACCACGCGGAACCAGATCTGCCCGCGACCATGCAGGAACTCATCGTTGGTGGGATTGAGCGAACCGACCTGCGTGAGCAGAAACAATGCGCGATCCCACAGATAGGCTCCCCAACGGATCGCCGCCAGGACCACGAGGACGAGGAGGATGGCGGCCCCCCAGACGGCCGTGCGGAACGGCAGGTCGGAGATCTGCCGGAGGAGCTCGGGGAGGCGGCGCAGCTCGAACGCGACGATCACCAACGCCACACAGAGGATGGTGATCCGGTGCGTGCTGACGACCGCTGTCGCGGCCAGGAATGCGACGATGCCGTACCGGGCCAGCGAGCTGAGCCGTAGCCGGTTACCAGCGGCGTAGAGGATGAACACCGCGAAGATCAGGAGCCGACCGAGGGAGGCGGGATGGAAGTAGCCCCCCGACGCTCGCCCGACCTTGCCGCTCATGAGGTTGAAGAAATAGGTGTAGGGAACGACGCCGACGACCTGCAGCCAGGCGATCACCGAGTGCACGACGGCACCCAGGATCACGAGCAGCAGCACCCACCGAAGCCGCTCCAGGGAGAACCAGTCCGGCTTGAGGAACATGACCGCCAACAGCGCGATCGGCGCGAACCCGACAGCGAGTTGGGCGCCCTGCGTGATGACCCCGCTCTTCGGCGCGACGTGCGGTCCGAAGATCTCGCGTACGTCGGCCGTGGCGAAGACCTGGACGAAGTCCGCCCGCGCAGATATCGCCAGGAGGCCGATGACGGAGAACAAACCGATGATCAGCACCGCGACGATCGAGGGCGCAAGAGTGGTCGGAAATCGCTTCGCTGCGACGATCGTGGCAATGAAGGAGCCCACCATGAAAAGGGCGCCTATCACGGTCACAATCATTCCGGCGTCCACGGTGTCCGCCGCGACCTTCTCGCCGAAAACGTCGAAGAATGACTTCACGCCGATAACCGCCATAGCCAGTGCGGCCATGATTTGGGCAGCGGCCCACGGATAACGCCTGAGTGGCCGGCCACTACCCTCGATCGGGGCCGTCGCCGCCTTTCGAGGCATTATGTCCATTTCATGATCCTCTCAGCGCAATCCCTCGGGGCACTATACGCGAGCGTCATAACCGATAGAGGTCGCCTCGGTCGGCGGCGGACCCGCCCGATGACCCTCCCGGCAACTGGGTCGATTTCCCCTTTTTCGCCCAGGCGGCGCGGGCAGTCGCGCGACCGGAGCCGGCCGTCAAAGCGCGAGGCGTGCCGCGACACGCTCGACGAGGTGGGGCCCGAGGGTGCGGGCGTAGGTCGCCGTCATGTGGTGCGCGTCGCGGTAGACGATGACGTTACCGATCACCAACGGACACTGGGTCGCGGTGCAGAACAGATCGGTCAGGTCGACCCTCTGGACCTTGCCCTCGGTCCGCTTCGCGGCCTCCTCGAGCGCGTCCCCGGTACCGAGCGCGGCCTGCCGCTCGACCGCACAGCGCGTCGGATCCCCACCGTTGGCGGTGTCGTCCGCCAGGCAGCCGAGGTCCGTCGGCCCGAGCGCCGGGTTGTCCACCACCACGACGATCCTGGTGCCCCGCTCCAGCACCGGACGCCACGCCTCGACGTACCTGCGGATCTGGCCGGCCGCCGCCGGGGGGTTGGCGCTCAGATTGCGCTTGCCGGTCAGGATGACGAGGTCGTACTTCGGGCCCTCGCCGAGCCGCTTCGCCATCGCCTGCCGTCGCGCGTAGCACGGGTCGGAGCGGTCTGCGGCATCCACCTTCGCCCAGATACAGCCACGGGCGACATAGGTGTCGACCGCCCAGTTCCGGGTTTCGAGCTGCCCCTCGATGGCGGGGATGAGCATGGCGGCGTGCGAGTCCCCGACGAGCGCGACGCGTGTCGCGTCGGCCCGTTGCGAACCGACACGGCACGACGTGAGGGTCGTTCCCGGCTCCTGGTCATAGCATCGGTACGCGGAACCCGTGTCCTTGGTGAGCATCGACATCTCGGGGAACAACTCCCGGCCGAGAGCACCGGCCTCGCAACGCTGCGCGTCGACCATCGCGTCCGCACCGAGGCACGGCGTACCCGCAGCCATCAACTGCTCGAGACGTGAGTTGTTCGCCTGACTGCTCTGTTCGAGCAGCTGGTTACCGGCGACGACGACGGCCAGCACCAGCGCCATCGACATCGCGGCAGCCGTGTACTGCGGCCACATCCGCTGACCACCGCTGAACAGGCCGAAACGCACCGGGTCCTCGACGAGGCGCTTGGTCAGCGCGGCCAACACCACCACACCGGCGATGACGACGAGCTTCACCGGCCAGGTCATCCTGTCACCGGTCGCCAGCTCGAAGATCACGATGGGCGGCCAGTGCCAGAGGTAGATGGAGTACGACCAGTCGCCGAGCTTCTGCACAGGCGTCGAGGCCATCGGCCGCAGCGGAGACCAGCGCGGACTGGGAGCGCCGGCCCAGATGGCAGCGAGTGTGCCGACGACAGGTAGCGCCGCGGCGTAGCCCGGAAATGGTGTTCCGGAATGGAGGACGAAAGCGGCGACGCCGATCAGGAGCAACCCCAGCCAGGAGATCGCCGCCCGGGTCCGGTCACTCGCCGACCGTCCGAGCCCCGGCAGGGTCGCCAGCATCGCTCCGGCACCGAACTCCCATGCCCGGGTGGGCGTGACGAAGTAGGCCGCGGCGCTGTTCGCGGACGTCTCGTAGACGGAGTAGGCGAAGGAGGCTGCGACGATCAGGGCGAGCGTGACCCGGATCGCGCCGATCGGGTCCGTCCGCCGGAACCGGCGGGCGACCAGGACGGCGAGCACGATCAGGATGGGCCAGACCAGGTAGAACTGCTCCTCCACGGACAGCGACCAGTAGTGCTGTACCGGCGACCGGACGTTCTCCGCGGCGAGGTAGTCCACGGCGTCGTGCGCCAGTTGCCAGTTCTCGACGTAGAGCGTCGCCGCCGCGATCTCGCGAAGTATCTGTGGCCAGTAGAGCTGCGGCACCCAGATGTAGACGGCCCCCGCGGTGGCGACGAGCACGAGCAGAGAGGCCGGCAGCAGACGCCGGATGCGGCGCGCCCAGAAGGTGCGGAGGCGGACCGAGCCGTTCTTCTCCACCTCCCGGACGAGGTGGGCGGTAATGAGGAAGCCACTGATCGCGAAGAAGACGTCGACGCCGACGTATCCGCCCGGGATCCGGTGCGGCCAGAAGTGGAACAGCAGCACCAGGAGCACCGCGAGTGCCCGCAACGCCTGGATCTCCGGTCGCAGAATCCCGCGGTAGATCTGCTTCGAGTCCGTCACTGTGCCTCGCCACGGCGGTAGGGGTAAGGGTGGCGCGCAGCGGCCACACCGCCACAGAGTGGTGGCGACGGCGAGGGTATACGGTTGTTGCGCTATTCCTCTATCCGGGGAGCCGGCCCGTTACCCGCTGCGTGTCTCCCTCATCGGGCGGGCACCGCGCGCGGTCGGCGTCAGTTCGGGTTTCCGGCGTGGGTCAACGTCTCCCAGGCGTAGAAGTAGGCCGGCGGGCCCGCGGGCCGGTCCGCCTCCACCACCCGCCTGGTGTTCGGCAGGTCGAGCTTCATCCTGGTGGTGTAGTGGTTGAAGGCGACCTCAGGTGATGGCGCCAAACCGACCACGAGCCGACCGCCGCACAGCCACTGCGGGACGGACTCGTTCGACTCGAGTCCGGTGTGGAACTCCAGGGCGCGGGTCAACCGCTCGCGTGCCTCGGCGTACAGGTCGCGGCCCTGGATCCACGCGGTCTCGGCAACGTGCGCCGCCGCCGCGAGACCCCACCCGGTGTGCAGGAAGTCCCGGCAGGTCTCCTGTGCGAGCCCGTCGACGAGCAGGGTCTGCCCACCCCAGTACTCGGTGAGCTGCGACTTCGTGAAGGCATCGCCGGGCGGCGCGTACGGCATGGGGCCGTCGCCGCTCAGATAGACGTAAGCCCGCAGGCGCAGCCGCCACTTCTCGATCGCCTTGAGGAAGGAGGCCCGATCGTCGAGGAACACCGAGATGCCGACCGCCGCGTCGAGCATGATCAACCCCCAGTTCCCGGCCCTGACCCCATTGGTGCCGCCGAGTACCACCGGCAGGTAGACCGTCCGGAGCATCCGTTCGGTACGGGTCAACCAGGCGGGATCCCAGCCGGTGTAGGTGTGCTTGATCAGCTCTGCGGTTCGCGCGAAGGTCGCCCCGGTCCACCCCGCCTGCAGCGGTGCGTTGGAGTTGGTGTGCTTCTTGAGCACACCGGACCAGGCGTCCAGGATGTCGATGGCCTTCTCGGCGTACCGGCGGTCACGGGTGAAGCACCACATCAACGCGTGGGTGTACGCGGCCACCGCATCCTCGGCCTCCGCCGTGCAACCGGTGTCCGGCTGGGAGTAGTAACCGCAGTTCACAGTGGACACCGGTCGGGGGCGCCAGGACAGCTCGGCGTACTGGCTGCGCTGCATTTTCAGCCACGCCGATCGCCAGGGCTCCTCACCGGCTCGGACCTTGCCGCTCACGAAGTTCAACTGCGCACTGCTGATCAGGACACCCGGGTGGACGAAGCCACTGCGCGGATCGCGCGACTCGGTCAACGGTGGCGCCGGCGGGATGGGGTCGACGAGCCAGGCGGCACGCGCCTCGCCCTCCGGCTCGTCGGACGAGAAGGCCAGGAGAGCACCGCTGACGGCCAGGAGGCCGAGACCCATCAGTGCCGCCAGTACGACGCGCCTACCGGCCCATGCCATCCCGTCTCCCCGACAACCTGCCTACCCGGATGCTCCGGGCTCTCGAGATCAGTACATGTCATCGACCGATATCTTCGCCATCCGTCGGTGACAACCATACGAGCCCGGTCTCAGTCCCCGGACGGCGGCAGCACCTTGGCGACCAGTTTGGCCAGCTCGCGCAACGCCTTACCCCGGTGACTGATGGCGTCCTTCTCCGCCGGGGTCAGCTCGGCGTTGGTCCGGTCCTGTCCGTCGCCCAGGAAGATCGGGTCGTAGCCGAACCCGCCCTCACCGCGCGGCGCGCGCAGCACCCGCCCGGACTGCCTGCCGTCGACGAGGTGCTCCTTGCCGCCGGGCAGCACCAACGCCACGGTGCAGACGAACGAGGCGGCCCGCTGCTCGTCCGGGACGTCGCCGATCTGATCCAGCACCAACTGAAGGTTGGCCCGGTCGTCGCCGTGCTGACCGGACCAGCGGGCGCTGAACACCCCCGGCATGCCGTTGAGCGCGTCGACCGCGAGCCCGGAGTCGTCGGCGATGGTCGGCAGCCCGCTCTGCCGGCAACCCTCCCGCGCCTTGATCAGCGCGTTCTCGCCGAAGGTCAGGCCGGTCTCCGGCAGCTCCGCGTACTGCTCGACGTCGTCGAGCCCGAGCAGGGCGATCCGGTGCGCGCCGAGCGCCCCGTCCAGAATCCGCTGCAGCTCGACGAGCTTCTTGCGGTTACGGGTGGCGAGCAGGACCTTGTTCATGCTGAACCACCTTCGTTCGCGACTGCGGGGCTCGCAGGCTCACTCCTCGCGCTCACGCGAGTGCCTTGCGCTGGGCTTCGGCCAGGTCCGCGCAGCCCGCGACGGCCAGGTCGAGCAGGCTGTCGAGCTGGTCGCGGGCGAACACGCCCGCCTCGCCGGTGCCCTGCACCTCGACGAAGTCGCCCGCGCCGGTGCACACCACGTTCATGTCCACCTCGGCGGCGACGTCCTCCTCGTAGCAGAGGTCGAGCCGGGCCTCCCCCGCGATGATCCCGACGCTGACCGCCGCCACCGAACGGTGCATCACCTTCTCCGGCTTGCCGGCCAACGCCTTGCGCGCGGCGAGCCAGCCCACCGCGTCGTGCAACGCGACGTACGCCCCGGTGATCGCCGCCGTGCGGGTGCCGCCGTCGGCCTGGAGCACGTCGCAGTCGAGCACCACCGAGTTCTCGCCGAGCGCCTTGAGGTCGATGCTGGCCCGCAGGCTCCGGCCGATCAGTCGGGAGATCTCGTGGGTACGCCCACCGACCCGGCCCTTGACGCTCTCCCGGTCGGAGCGGGTGTTGGTGGCCCGGGGCAGCATCGCGTACTCGGCGGTCACCCAACCGAGCCCGGAGCCCTTGCGCCAGCGGGGCACCCCTTCGGTGACGCTCGCCGTGCAGAGCACCCGGGTGCCGCCGAACTCGACGAGCACCGAGCCCTCCGGATGGGTGCTCCAGGCACGGGTCAGGGTCACCGGTCGAAGTTGAGAGGGCCCTCGCCCGTCAGGTCGCGCCATGCCTGCACCCTATGCGGTGCGGCGATCCATCTCGCTCGGGGTGCCCCGGAGAACGTCCGCGCCGTGCACACCGAGGAACCCGGCGACCGCCGCCGGCCAGCCGAACTCCTCGGCCCGGGCCCGGGCGGCCCGCCGCCGCTGCGCCTCCGGGCGGGCCGCCAGGCGGGTCACCGCCGCCGCCATCGACATCCCCGAGCCGTACGCCGCCAGCCCGGCCTCGCCGACCACCTCGGGCAGCGCGCTGGAGGCGTTGACCACCACCGGAGTGCCGCAGGCCAGCGCCTCCAGGCCGGCCAGGCCGAAGGTCTCCACCGGGCCCGGCGCCAGCACCACGTCCGCGCTGGCCAGCAACGCGGCCACCGCGGCGCGGTCCGGCAGGAAGCCGGTGAAGGTGACCGGCAGCCCCGCCGCCCGCCGGGCCAGCGCGCCGCGCAACGGACCGTCGCCGGCCATCACCAGGACCGCCGGTACGCCCGTCCGGCGCAGTTCGACGAGGGTCTGCACGGCCAGCTCCGGTCGCTTCTCCGGGGAGAGCCGCGCGCAGTGCACCAGCAGCAACTCGCTGGCGTCGGCGTACCGCTCGCGGACCCGCGGGTCGGCCCGGTGCGGGGCGAAGGTGTCCAGGTCCACCCCGAGCGGGACCAGGTCCACGTTGTCGGCACCGATCCGGGCGAACTCCTCGGCGGCCCACCGGGTCGTGCAGACGATCCGGTCGTACGACCGACTGGTCGCCCGGTTGAGCCGGTCGGCGGTCGGCCGGCGCAGCGCGCCCGGCACGCCCCACTGGCCGAGCAGCCCGGTCAGCGACTCGTGCGACACCATCACCGACGGCACCCCGTGCGCCCGCGCCCACCGGCCCGTCCAGCGCAGCGACGACCGGTCGGAGACCTCCACCCGGTCCGGTGCCAGGTCGGTGAGGAGCCGGGCCAACCGGCGTCGGCCGGCCAGCAGCCGGTAGCCACCGCTGCCCGGCAGCTTCGGCCCGGGCACTGTGACCACCCGCCCCCACGGGTACGTCTCGTCGGCGGCCCGCTGACCGGGTATCACCAGCACCGGATCGTGCCCGGCCGCCCGGTAGCCCGCACCGAGATGCCGCAGCGCGGTACGCAGGCCGCCGGAGCGTTCCGTCACGAAGTTGGCGAGCCGCACGATCCGCAGCCCGCCGGCGGCCACCGTCACGACGCGGCCGGCAGGCCGGCAGTGGCGGCAACGGCACGTACCGCGTGGTAGTGCCCGATCAGCTCGTCGCCGACCGCCGACCAACTGCGGCGACTGACCGCGACCCGGGCGGCCAGCCCGTAGGCCCGCCGCCGGTCGGCGTCGCCGGTCAGCTCGGCCACCGCCGTGGCGAGCGCGTCGCCGTCGTTCGGCGCCACCAGCAGCCCGGTCACGCCCTGGTCGACCAGGTCGACCGGGCCGCCGCTGGCAGGCGCCACGACCGGCACCCCGGAGGCCAGCGCCTCCTGGATGGTCTGGCCGAAGGTCTCGTGCGGTCCGGTGTGCACGAACAGGTCCAGGCTGGCGTAGAGCCGCGCCAGATCCTCGCCCTGCTGCACGCCCAGGAAGGTCACCCCGGGCAGTTCCCGCGCCAACTGGCGGCGGGTCGGGCCGTCGCCGGCCACCACCACCCGCACGCCGGGCAGTCGGGACGTCGCCGCCAGCAACTCCACCCGCTTCTCCGGGGCGAGCCGACCGACGTAGCCGACCAGCAGCTCACCACCGGGCGCCAGCCGGTCCCGCAGCGCCGCACAGCGCTTGGCCGGATCGAAGCGAACGGCGTCCACACCACGCCGCCACAGCCAGATCCGCTGCACCCCGTTCGCGATCAGGTCGGCGGCGGCCCGGGTCGAGGGGGCGAGGGTGCGCTGCGCCGAATTGTGGATCTCGCGGATCCGCCGCCACGCCGCCGCCTCACCCCAACTCACCCGGTACGCCCGGGCGTACGCGGCCACATCGGTCTGGTAGACCGCCACCGTGGGCAGCCCGTGCCGGCTCGCCAGCGTGGCCGCTCGTGCGCCCAGGACGAACGGGCTGGCCAGGTGGACCACGTCCGGCTCGGCCGAGAGCAGCGCCCCGGTCAGTCGGGCGTTGGTCGGCACGCCCAGCCGGAAACCCTGGTACCGGGGCAGCGGCACGCTCGGAATGCGCACCACCGGGTACGGCAGCCGGTCGATGCTCTGCCGGCCACCGGGCGGCGAGGGCGCGATGACCACCGGCTCATGGCCCCGGTCGAGCAGGTGCTCCGCCGTCCGCACCACGGAGTGCGCGACGCCGTTCACATCGGGTGGGAACGACTCGGTCACGATGGCGATCCGCATGCCCACACCGTGCGGGTGCCACGGGTGCGCCAGACGACCGTCCGCTGACCGGCCGGCAAACAGTACGGCACAACACCGCTGCCCGGCCTCGCGAAGCGGACGTGGTGCGTCAGATGTCGTAGCTGGCGCCGGGCCGGACCACCTCGAGCGGCCCGGTGTACGCGGAGGCGGCCGACTCCAGCGTGTGCGCCTCGCTGCCCCAGGCGGGCACCAGGTGGGTCAGCAGCAGCCGGCCCACCGCTGCCTTCGTCGCCGCCTCACCGGCCTCCCGACCGGTCAGGTGCAGGTCCGGCGGATTGTCCATGCCATCGAGGTAGCTGGCCTCGCAGAGGAACACGTCGGCGTTCTGGGCCAGCCGCAGCAGGGCCTCGCACGGCGCGGTGTCCGACGAGTAGCACAGCGAACGGCCGTCGTGCTCCAGCCGCACGCCGTACGTCTCGACGGGGTGGTTGACCCGATCGACGGTGACCGCGAACGGGCCGATCGGGAAGGTGCCCGGCTGAAGCGCGTAGAACTGGTACACGTCCTCCACCGAGCCGTCGTCGCCGTACGCGGCGCTGAGCCGGTCCGGCGCGCCGGCGGGCGCGTACACCGGCAGCGCCGGGTAGGGGCCGTCCGGGGCGTACCGGCGCACGACCACGTACAGCACGGCGTCGAACATGTGGTCGCAGTGCAGGTGGGTCAGCAGGATCGCGTCCGGGGCGTGCAACCCGGCGTACCGCTGGAGGCTGGACAACGACCCCGAGCCGAAGTCGACGAGGAGCCGGAAGCCGTCGGCCTCGACGAGATAGGCCGAGCAGGGCGACTCGGGGCCAGGGAAACTGCCGGCGCTTCCCAGAACTGTCAGTCGCATCGAGTGGTCTCGCTGTCACTATCAGTAGCACCCGTGCCGGTGATAGTCCCGGCCATGATCTCTACCGACGCGTACGCCACGCTGCGCAGCCTACGCTGGCGCACCCGGCGGCAAGAATCATCCAACGGAAGTTGTCACGAACGTGACACCTGCTCGCGGTACGTCGCGCAGCGAACGGGCCGTCGACGTATGTCGACGGCCCGTAATCGGCAGACCAGATCGGTCAGGCCCAGAGCTGCCCCTCCAGGGCGTCCTCGGCATCGGCGAGCGTGCCGCCGTACGCGCCGGTGGAGAGGTACTTCCAACCGCCGTCGCAGACCACGAAGGCCACATCGGCCCGCCGGCCGTCGCGCACCGCCTCGTGCGCCACCGCAAGCGCGGCGTGCAGGATGGCGCCTGTGGAGAACCCGGCGAAGATGCCCTCCACCTCCACCAGCTGACGGGTCCGCAACACCGCGTCCCGGGTGCCGACCGAGAACCGCCGGGAGAGCACCGAGGCGTCGTAGAGCTCCGGCACGTACCCCTCGTCGATGTTGCGCAGGCCGTAGACCAGCTCGCCGTAGCGCGGCTCGGCGGCCACCACCTGAATGCCCTCGACCTTTTCCCGCAGGTAACGCCCGGTGCCCATCAGGGTGCCGGTGGTGCCCAGCCCGGCCACGAAGTGCGTGATGCTGGGCAGGTCGTGCAGCAGCTCCGGCCCGGTCGTCTCGTAGTGCGCCCGCGCGTTGGCCTCGTTGCCGTACTGGTAGAGCATCACCCAGTCGGGGTGCTCGACGGCGATCTGCTTGGCAGTGGCGACCGCCTGGTTGGAACCACCCGCCGCCGGCGAGAAGATGATCTCGGCCCCGTACATCCGGAGCAGCTGGACCCGCTCGGTCGAGACGTTCTCGGGCATCACGCAGACCAGCCGGTAGCCGCGCAGCTTGGCCACCATCGCCAACGAGATGCCGGTGTTGCCACTCGTCGGTTCGAGGATGGTGTCACCCGCGCGGAGCCGGCCAGACTCCTCCGCCGCCCGGACCATGAACAGGGCCGCGCGGTCCTTGATGCTGCCGGTGGGGTTGCGGTCCTCCAGCTTGGCCCAGAGCCGCACCGGAGGAGCCCCGTCGGGCACCGTCGGGGAGAGTCGGGGCAGGCCGACCAGCGGCGTACCCCCGCAGGCGTCGAGCAGGCTGTCGTACCGCGCCATGGCGGCCGACCTCAGCGAGCCGCGACGGCGTCGCGGGCCGCGGCGCTGTGCGAGCTGATCGCCGCCGCCGCCGCGAAGCCGAAGGCGCCACCGGCCACGGCCGGCAGGATGGTGACGCTGTCGCCGTCGGAGAGCTTCGCGTCCAGCGCGCCGAGGAAGCGGACGTCCTCGTCGTTCACGTAGACGTTGACGAAGCGGTGCAGCGTGCCCGCGTCGGTGATCAGCCGGCCGCGCAGACCGCCGTGCCGAGAGTCCAGGTCGGTGAGCAGATCGGCGAGCGTGTCGCCGCTGCCGTCGACGACCTTCGCGCCGCCGGTGTAGCTGCGCAGGATGGTGGGGATGCGAACCTCAATAGCCATGATGTCGAACTCCTCGATCGGGTGTGCCTACGGTGACGGGACGAGATGGCTGCGGCGCTGACAGGTCAGCGGCCGGAACACTCGTAATCGACCGTCGCCGGGCTCTGCCCGAACATGTAGGACTGGACCGCGTGCGGGTCGACACCAGCCTCCACGACACGGACCGGCTCCTCGGTGACCACGCCGTCGACGATCCGGAACGACCGGATCTCCTCCGAGTCGGGCTCACGGGTCGAGACAAGCAGGTAGTGCGCCCCCGGCTCACCGGCGAAGGAGACATCCGTCCGCGACGGGTACGCCTCGGTGGCGGTGTGCGAGTGGTAGATGACGACGGGCTCCTCGTCCCGGTCGTCCATCTCCCGCCACACGCGCAGGTGCTCCATCGAGTCGAATTCGTAGAAGGTCATCGACCGGGCGGCATTGTCCATCGGGATGTGCCGGGTCGGGGTGTCGCTGCCGACGGGACCGGCGACCACGCCGCACGCCTCATCGGGGTGATCCCGGCGCGCGTGGGCGACGATCGCGTCGATGATCGACCGGTCGATGCTCAGCACGTGCACCAGCCTAACGCCTGCCGAGCGCCTGCCGAAGTGGTGCCGGTCACCCCTAGTCGATCAAGGCGTTGAGCAGCGACTCCTGTAGATACCCGAGATAGGCGTAGACCGAAAGCTGGAACACCCGGCTGGAACCCGGATCCTCAGCGACCGCGTCGTCCAACTCCTCGCCCAGATCGGTGCCGTCCTTGATTTCCAGGCGGACCCCCATCGCGAGCCGAGCGTCGTTCAGCGCCCGCAACCACGCCTCGGCGGCCTCGGCGTCCAGCCGCACCTCGCCGCCGGCGTCGTCCGGCAACGCGGCCAGGATCGCCCCCGCCTGATCGATCTTCGCGGTCTTCAGATCGCCCTCGGTGTAGCGGCGGAACTCGGCGGTGCCCGGAGCATCCTGCGGGTAGACCGCCGGAAAGAGCCGACCGACGACCGGGTCGGTGTGGTCGAAGCCGTCGGTGAGCAGACCCACCACCTCGGAGGCGACCTTGCGCAGCACCCGCACCTCGTCGACGGCGAAGACGGCGACATAGCGACCGGCCTGGCGGCGGAACATGCTCATGATCTGTCCACCGTCGCCCACAGCCCGTACGCGTGCAGTTGCGACGCGTCGTGCTCCATCCGCTCCCGGGCACCTGTGGAGACCACGGCACGGCCCTTGTGGTGCACGTCCAGCATCAGCTGTTCGGCCCTCTCCCGGCTGTAGCCGAAAAGCTTCTGGAAAACCCAGGTCACGTACGTCATCAGATTTACCGGGTCGTCCCACACGATCGTCACCCACTGACGGTCGGACGCCGGCACCTCGTCAGTGTCCGGCGTCTCGACCGGTACAACCTGCGGAGCCGCCATGCCCCCCATCGTGCCACCGGTTTCCCGGAACCGAGGAACCGGAACGCCGGCCCGGCGCGGATCACCCACCCCGGGCACTCCCGACCCGCCCCGGACGTCGTCGGACCCGGGGTCCGGCCCGGACCCGGACCTGCCGGTGGGCGCGCCGTCAGGCGAGCAGGATGCCGTGATCGACTGCATCGGAGAGCACCACGCCCAGCGAGAGGCGGATCACCTCGAACCGTCGGGAGATCTCCCTGGACAACCCCAACTCGACCTCCCGCACCGCCCGCTGGGACCAGGCCCGCGCCGCGCTGTGGTCGTCGTTGCCGGGGGTACGCCACTGCTGCCAACATCCACCGGAGAGCGCCATCGCGACCGGCGGGAGCACCTCGTCACGGGACGCCACCGGATAGCTGGCGGCCGCGTCGATCGCCTCCGGGCCGGTCAACTCCGCCACGCCGGCCGTGCTGGTGATCAACAGCACCTTGTCCAGTTCGTGGCCGGGCCGGTGATCGGCCAGGCCGTACCGCACGGCGGCGGCGATCCGGCGTCGTACGCCTTCGGCCGGCGGCGCGCCGAGCACCAGGGACGCGACGTCGGTCACGATGCCGCGCACCGCCTGATCGCACTGCGCGGTGGCCAACAGCGACAACGCCGCCATCTCCCGGTCGAGGAGATCCGGTAGACCGGCACAGCCGACTCCAAAAACGATCTCCTGCACGGCCCGCAGGTGGATGTTCGCCAACTCCAGGGCGAGGTGCTGGCGAATCCGCTGCGCACACGAGCGGGCGTGCCGGTCCAGCCGTTCGGACCAGTCACCCGGATCGGCGGCCACGGCGACGCGACCCTGTTGGCCCGGCAGGACCGGTGGGTCGACGCTGGCCCGCTGCAAGCCCTCACGCGACGACCAACCCACAAGCGCCCGCCGCAGATCGGCGGCGGTCTCGGCGTCGTCCACCGGAAACCACCGCGCGCCGGCCAGCGCCGGCACCGCGGCCAGGAGCGCCGCCCGGTGCGCCTCCACCGTCACCGCGATCGCATCAACCTCGGTCTCCGCACCCCCGACCGGCGGGACGGACGCCCCCGCGCCCTCCGTAGTCGCCGTGCCGTCGGCCAGTGGAGCCCAACCCGCCGCACCGGGGGTGACCGCGAAGACGACCTCCACCGGGGTCGGGGCGACTTCCGCGAGGAGGTTCAACTCGGCGGCGGTGAAAGCCTGGTCAGCGGCGATCACGAAGAGCAGCGCGCCGGCTCGGCCCGCCGCTTCGAGCAGCACCCGGGTGCCGGACACGCCCAGGGTGGCGGTGTCCGGAACGTCGATCAGGGTGAAGTGCCGCAGCAGCGGCTCGGGCACGCTCAGCTCGACACGCCGGGGCGGACGGGCCAGTGCCGGACCGGCGGCGTCCCGATCCGCGCCGTACGAGTGCGGCTGGCGGTAACCGGGCACGAACGCCGCCCGGGTGGGCACCTTGGCGTTGCGCACCACCAACCAACTGCCACCGGGCACGGTGAGCATGACCGGGTCGAGCCCGAGCAGGGTGGCGAGCACGGCACGCCTCTCGGCACCGGCCGGACCGACGGCGACCACACCGAGCGGCTCGTCCGGTGCAGGGCCGGACACGCCGACACGGGTGGGGAGCGGGCCGCAGGTGGGTAGATCGGCTGGGCCGGTCATGTCGTCCGGCGAGTCGACCGAGGGGAGAGGGCCCTGCTTCATCAGGTGCCTCCCGTTGCAGGTGACCGGAGGTCCGGTCGCGAAAATTCCGGTGCACGACCCGGATGTCGGAAGACTACGGGTGGGCTGACGACCGAGCGGAACACCTCGAATACTCACCGGTAATTGTGCAGTTACTCAACTTCGTACGGTGACGGTACGGGCGCGGACGGATTCCGATCGATATGCTGCGCGAATGAGTCGATGGGAGTTCGTCGGCCGCACGGATGAGCTCAACCGCCTGCTGGAGGCGGTGACCGGTGAGGCCGGCCGCGGGCTCTTCTTCAGCGGCAGCGCTGGCATCGGCAAGAGCCGGTTGCTGCGCGAGGGTGTGGGCGCCCTGCCCACCGACCGGTTCGCGATCTGGTCCATCGCCGCCAGCGCCACCACCGCGGCGCTGCCGTTCGGCGGGCTGGTCCAGGTCCTCCCCGCCGAGCAGCCCCAGGGCCTCTCCCCCGCCGGCGTGCTGCGCTGGGCGCTCAACGTGCTGCAACAGCAGGCGGCCGGCCGCCGGATCGTGCTCGCCATCGACGATGCCCACCTGCTCGACCCACCCTCGGCCGCACTGGTGCACCTGGTCGCCCGCGCCGAGAACGCCACAGTGGTCGGCACCCTGCGCGACGGCGAGCAGATCCCGCTGCCGATCCGCGCACTCTGGACCGACGACCTGGTCGAGCACGTCGAGCTGACCCCGATGCCGCAGGCGGAGACCACCGACCTGCTGGCGGCGATCCTGGGCGGCCCGGTCGACGCCGGCTCCGCCGACCGCCTCGGCCGACTGTCGGCCGGCAACCCGCTGCTGCTGCGCGAGCTGGTCCACGCCGCCAACGGCAGCGCCGAGTTGAAGCGCACGTACGGGATCTGGAAGTGGACCGGGCGCCTGGAGCTGGCGCCCAACCTGACCGACCTCATCGACACCCGGGTCGGCAAGCTCACCGACGGCGTCCGCGCGGTCGTCGAGCTTGTCGCGTTCGGCGAACCTCTCGGCCTGCACCTCCTCAAGCAGGCCGCCGACCAGTCGGACGTGGAGACCGCCGAGGAACGCGGTCTGATCACCGTCGTTCAGCACGACCGGCGCACCAACGTCCGGCTGGCGCACCCGCTCTACGGCGAGGTGATGCGCCGGCGCTGTCCGGTCAGTCGCACCCGCCGACTTCAGGCACACCTCGCCGAGTTGCTCGAGCAGGTCGGCAAACGCCGCCGCGACGACCTGCTGCGGGTGGCCGTCTGGCGGCTCGACTCGGGCACCGCACAGGATCCGGCCCTGCTGCTGGACGCCGCGGTGCAGGCGTTCACCCGCTACGACGTGCCGCTGGCGACCCGCCTGGCGCGGGCGGCGCTGAACGCCGACGGCGGCTACGACGCCGCGGAGCTGCTGGCCACCATCCTGATGTTCGCCGACCGGCCCGACGAGGCGATCGACGTCCTCGACGCGGTCACTCCTGAGCCCGGCGACGAACGGCGGTTCTGCCGCTGGCTGACCGTACGCGGCATGGTCAGCTACTGGGGGCTGAGCCGGGAGTCCACGGTGGAGGAGATCGCGAGCCGGGTCGAGCAGCTCAGCGACTCGGCCGACCGTTCCCGGGTGCACGCCTTCGAGGCGATCATGCGCCTGCACCGCTTGGACACCGCCTCCGCGGTACGGCTCAGCCAACGGGTCCTGGACCGGCCGGCGGCCGGCGTCGCCGCCCGCGAACTGGCCCGTTCCACAATCGCGTACGTCCAGGCCGCGCAGGGCGAGCTGACCCGCAGCGGTACGGCGATCAACCAGGTGCACTCCGCCGCAGCCAATTGGCGCACCGACATGCCGTACCTCCAGTTGGCCCTGGAGCTGGCCCGGGGCACCCGCCTCATGCTCACCGGCGACCTGGCCGGGATCGACGCGATCGTGGCCGACGAGTTCGCCGACCTCGCCGGAGCCGGCGACTTCCGCCTCGGCACCGGCTACCTGGCCATCCTCCAGGCGTACGCGGCGCGGATGCGTGGGCAGAGCGATGCGGCCATGCGGACCTCCCTGGGCGCCTGCGCGGTGCTGGCCACGAGTCGGGTCTACGCCGGTCTGGCCCAGGCCGAACGCGCCCAGTCGGCGGCGCTGCGCGGTGACGCCGCGCAGGCGGTCACGGCGATGGCCGAAGCCGACCGCACGCACGCCCCGGGCATGGCGGTGCTCTACCCGTGGCTGGAGCAGGCCCGGGGCGCGTCGCTCGCCGCGTCGGGCGACCTGCCGGGCGCGGTCAAACACCTCGGTGACCTGGTGGACCGGCTGCGCGCGGACGGCTTCGCCGGGCACGAGGTGCACGTCCTGCACGACCTGGTCCGGCTCGACCAGGCGGGCATGGCGGTCGGGCCCACCTGCTCCGATGGCGGTCGGCGCACCGTCGCGCAACGCCTCGCCGAGCTCTCCGAGCGGGTCGACGGGGTGCTTCCGCCGCTGCTGGCCCGGCACGCCCGCGCCGCGGTGACCGACTCCGCCACCGATCTGCTCGCGGTCGCCGACGACTACGCCGCCCTGGAGTTGACCGTGTACGCCGCCGAGGCCACGTCCCAGGCCGTCCAGCGGTTACGCCAACAGCACTCGGCAGCGGCCAACGACGCCCGGGAGCGCCTCGCCGGGTTGCTCGGGCGCTGTGACCTGATCCGGACGCCGGCGCTCCAGGCCGGCGCGCCCGTGCTGACCGAGCGGGAGTGGCAGGTGGCCCGTCTCGCCGCGCACGGCGCCCCCAGCCGGGCCATCGCCGAACGGCTCTACCTCTCGGCACGCACTGTGGAGAACCACCTCCAGCGGATCTACGCCAAGCTCGGCGTCACCGGCCGGGCCGAGCTGTGGGCGGCGTTACGCTCGATCCCGGGCCACGACGGCGGCGACACGAGCTGAACCTTAGGCTGGGCCGGTGAGCATCCACCGCCCCGCGCTCCTGACCGACCACTACGAGCTGACCATGGTCAGCGCGGCACTGAAGGACGGCACCGCCGACCGCCGGTGTGTCTTCGAGGTGTTCAGCCGCCGGCTGCCGAGCGGCCGCCGGTACGGCGTGGTCGCCGGTACGGCCCGGCTGATCGAGCTGATCCGCGACTTCCGGTTCGACCCCACCGAGGTCGAGTTCCTGCTGCGGACCGGGGTGGTCGACGAGACGGCGGCGGCATGGCTCACCGACTACCGCTTCACCGGCGACGTCGACGGGTACGCCGAGGGTGAGCTGTTCTTCCCCGGTTCACCGATTCTCACCGTCTCCGGCGGCTTCGCCGAATGCGTGGTGCTGGAGACACTGGTGCTGTCCGTGCTCAACCACGACAGCGCGGTGGCAGCGGCGGCGGCCCGGATGGTGACCGCGGCGCGGGGCCGGGCACTTATCGAGATGGGCTCGCGTCGGGCGCACGAGGAGGCGGCGGTAGCCGCGGCGCGGGCCGCGTACCTGGCCGGCTTCCGGTTCACGTCCAACCTCGCCGCCGGCGCGCGCTACGGCATCCCGACGGCGGGCACGGCGGCGCACGCGTTCACCCTGCTGCACGACGACGAGCGGGCGGCGTTCGCCTCGCAGGTCGCCACGCTGGGCAAGGACACCACTCTGCTTGTCGACACGTACGACATCAGTCAGGGCATCCGCAACGCCATCGCGGTGGCCGGGCCGGAGCTGCGGGCGATACGGATCGACTCCGGAGACCTCGCGGTGATCGCGCAGCAGTCCCGGGAGCTGCTCGACTCGCTGGGCGCCACCGAGACCAAGATCATCGTCTCCGGTGACCTGGACGAGTACGCGATCGCCGCGCTGGCCGCCGAACCGGTGGACATGTACGGCGCCGGCACGGCGGTGGTCACCGGGTCCGGGGCACCGACCGCCGGGCTCGTCTACAAACTGGTCGAGGTCGAGGGACGGCCGGTGGTGAAGCGGTCCGAGCACAAGGCGACAATCGGCGGCCGGAAGGTCGCGGTCCGCCGGCACAAGCCGACCGGCACCGCCACCGAGGAGATCATCGTTCCGCAGGGCGTTCCGGACCGGCAGCCCAACGACCGCCTGCTCCAGCGCTCGTTCGTGGTCGCCGGTGAGCCGGTGCCGCTGCCCACCCTCGACGAGTCACGGGAGCACCTGCGGGAGTGTCTGATCTCCATCCCGTGGGAGGGGCTGAAGCTCTCGACCGGCGACGCGGCCGTGCCGGTCACCGTCGTACCCGCTGGCTGAGTCATCCCCGAGCGCCACCGATCGACCGTGCGGAGAGAGGAAACCCCCTGATGGCCAACGCGCTGATCATCGTGGACGTGCAGAACGACTTCTGCGACGGCGGCTCGCTGGCCGTCCCCGGCGGCGCGGGGGTGGCCGCCGGCATCTCCCGGTTGCTCGCCGCCGAGCCGGACCGGTGGGCGCACGTGGTCGCCACCAAGGACTACCACGTCGACCCGGGCGCCCACTTCGGCGATCCGCCGGACTTCGTGGAGTCCTGGCCCCGGCACTGCGTGGTCGGTACGAGCGGTTCGGAATTCCACCCCGAACTGGACACCGCCCGGGTCGAGGCGATCTTTCACAAGGGCGAGCACGCGGCGGCGTACTCCGGTTTCGAGGGGCATGCCGACGACGGCGAGTGCCTGGCCGACTGGCTGCGCCGACACGACGTGGACCGGGTCGACCTGGTCGGCATCGCCACCGACCACTGCGTCCGGGCCACCGCACTGGACGCCGCGCGGGAGGGCTTCGCCACCACCGTGCTGCTCGAGTTGACCGCCGCCGTCGCCCCGGCGACCACCGACGTGGCCCTCCGCGCGATGGACGGCGCCGGGGTGATCATGCACGGCCAGCCTGTGATCAGGGCCGCATGAGGCGCTAATTGGTTGGCCAAGGGGCCGCCGCCGGTCGAGGATGTCGCCGGAGGTACGGACCCACGTGAACATGAAGCCTTACCGGAGGGCGCTCGCCCTGCCCGGCCTGCGGTCGCTGCTGCTGGTCGCCGTCCTCGCCCGCATCCCGCTCACCGCGACCGGGGTGACGCTGACCTTCCACGTGGTGCTCGACCTCGATCGGGGCTACGGGGCGGCCGGCCTGGTGGGTGCGGCCGTCACAGTGGGCGCGGCGATCGGCGGGCCGCTGCTCGGTCGACTTGTGGACCGGCGTGGACTGCGCCCGGTCCTGGTGCTCACCGGGATCGCCGAGGCGATCTTCTGGTCCACGGCGCCCACGCTGCCGTACCCCGTGCTCCTGCCGGCCGCCTTCGTGGCCGGCTCCCTGGCGCTGCCCATCTTCTCCGTGGTCCGTCAGTCGATCGCCGCGCTGGTCCCCGAGGACCAACGCCGCCCGGCCTACGCACTGGACTCGATGTCGGTGGAGCTGTCCTTCATGATCGGCCCGGCGCTGGCGGTGGCACTGGTCACCGCGATCTCGGCGCAGACCACCATGTACCTGGTCGGCGGCGGCATCGTCGCCGCCGGGATCGCCCTGTGGCTGGTCAACCCACCGATCCGGAGTGCCGCCGAGCCCACCGGCCCGCAGCGCCGGGTGCCGCGCCGGGAGTGGCTGACACCCCGACTGCTCGCCGTGCTGGCGCTCAGCGCCGCCGCGACCCTGGTGCTCGGTGGCACTGACGTGGCGGTGGTCGCCGTCCTGCGGGCCAGCGGCGAGGTCGGCTGGACCGGCGCGGTCCTGGCCATCTGGGCGGTCGCCTCGCTGGCCGGTGGTTTCGCCTACGGGGCCGTCCACCGCTCGTTCTCCCCGCTGGCGCTGACCGCCGCACTGGCCCTGTGCACCATTCCGGTGGGGCTGGGCGGCGCGCACTGGTGGCTGCTGTGCCTGGCGCTGATCCCCGCCGGCGCGCTCTGCGCGCCGACCATCGCGGCCGGCTCGGACGCGGTCAGCCGCCTGGTTCCGGCCGAGGTACGCGGTGAGGCAATGGGTCTACACGGTTCCGCTGTCACCGTCGGCATCGCGATCGGTGCGCCGCTCGCCGGCGCGGTGATCGACGCCAGCGCGCCACTCTGGGGTTTTGTGGTGACCGGCGCGCTCGGCGCGCTCGTCACCCTGGTGGTGCTCCCGATCGAGCTGCGCCGCCGCCGCAACGCCGACCTGGCCACTCCGCCGCCCGTCGAGGCCGACCTCACCCCCACCGCCCGCTGACGCCGCGCCGCCAGCAGGACCGGGGCGCGGCAAGCGCCGCCGGGCAGGCCAGGTGCAGGCCAAACCGGGTAGGGCCGGGCGGCAGGCCAAGCCGGGCTGGACATGGCGACGGGCGCCGCTCCCGGTGTCCCGGGGGCGGCGCCCGTCGTACTGCTGGGCTTGAGCGTCAGTGCCTGTCGATGTCGCCCGCGGTGTCCTCGCGGTAGCTGGCTCCGCCGTCCGACTCGCTGGTGAGCGGCTTGGCGCCACCCTCCGGCGGGCCGGCCAGGCTCTGGCCGCCGGCCGCCAGCTCCGGGAACTTCGCGTCGAACGCGGGCCGCTCGGAGCGGATCCGCGGCATCTTGTCGAAGTTGCGCAGCGGAGGCGGGCTGCTGGTCGCCCACTCCAGCGAGTTGCCGTGACCCCAGGGGTCGTTCACCTCGACCACCGGGCCGGTCTTGTACGACTTCCAGCAGTTGTAGATGAACGGCAGCGTGGAGATACCGGTGATGAACGCGCCGATCGTGGAGATCGTGTTGAGCGTGGTGAAACCGTCCCGGGGCAGGTAGTCGGCGTACCGGCGGGGCATGCCCTCGTTGCCGAGCCAGTGCTGCACCAGGAAGGTGGTGTGGAAACCGATCATGGTGAGCCAGAAGTGCACCTTGCCCAGGCGCTCGTCGAGCATCCGGCCGAACATCTTCGGGAACCAGAAGTAGATGCCCGCGAAGACCGCGAACACGATGGTGCCGAAGAGCACGTAGTGGAAGTGCGCCACCACGAAGTACGAGTCCGACACGTGGAAGTCGATCGGCGGGCTGGCCAGCAGCACACCGGTGAGACCACCGAAGAGGAAGGTGACCAGGAAGCCGACCGCCCAGAGCATGGGCGTCTCGAAGCTGATCTGGCCCCGCCACATGGTGCCGATCCAGTTGAAGAACTTCATACCTGTCGGCACGGCGATCAGGTAGCTCAGGAAGCTGAAGAACGGCAGCAGCACCTGGCCGGTGGCGAACATGTGGTGCGCCCAGACGCTCATGGAGAGCGCGGCGATCGCGACGGTCGCGGCGACCAGACCCTTGTAGCCGAAGATCGGCTTGCGGGAGAAGACCGGGATGACCTCGCTGATGATGCCGAAGAACGGCAACGCCACGATGTAGACCTCGGGGTGCCCGAAGAACCAGAACAGGTGCTGCCAGAGCATTGGCCCACCGGTTGCCGGGTCGTACACGTGTGCGCCGAGGATGCGGTCCGCGGCGAGCGCGAACAGCGCGGCGGCCAGCAGCGGGAAGACCAGGATCACCAGGAGGCTGGTGACCAGGATGTTCCACGTGAAGATCGGCATCCGGAACATGGTCATGCCGGGCGCGCGCAGGGTCAGCACCGTGGTGATCATGTTGACGGCGCCGAGGATGGTGCCCAGGCCGGAGATGGCCAGACCCATGATCCACATGTTGGCGCCGACGCCGGGCGAGTGCTCGACGCTGCTCAGCGGCGCATACGCGAACCAGCCGAAGTCAGCGGCGCCACCCGGGGTGATGAACCCGGCGGTCGCCAGCGTCCCGCCGAACAGGTACAGCCAGTAGGCGAAGCTGTTCAGCCGGGGAAAGGAGACGTCGGGCGCGCCGATCTGGATCGGCACGATGTAGTTCGCGAAGGCGAACACGATGGGCGTCGCGAAGAACAGCAACATGATCGTGCCGTGCATCGTGAAGAGCTGGTTGTACTGCTCGGGCGACAGGAACTGCAGCCCGGGTCGGGCCAGCTCAGCCCGCATGACCAGAGCCATCAGGCCACCGATCATGAAGAACGCGAACGCGGTGATCATGTACATGATCCCGATCTGCTTCGCGTCCGTGGTTCGCAGCAGCCGCGCGATGGCCGACCCCTTGACCGGCTCCCGGACCGGCCAGGGCCGGGTCACGACCGGCTTGGGTGCGACGGTGGTCACGAGTGGCCTCCGGTTCTCGGTTGTCCCGCTCGGCACACGCTGGTTATCGGCGGGCCGTCATCCGCAAGGAGGATAGTCCCCGGCAGGTCGCAGCGCCGCGTGGGGTGGCGTGACACGATCTACAACGGGGCTACAGCGGGCCGAGCAGGAGCCGGTAGTGCTCCCCGAAGATCCGGCCGCCGCGTCCGCGCAGCAGCGGGTCGCGCAGCGCCGGCGGCACGTCCCTGGTCCGGTTGCGGTCCCGGGTCCGGTCCCGCACCCATTTGGTACGCGGACGGCGACGACTTTCGTACGCCACGAGCGCCGCCTCCACGCTGTTGGCGGCGCGCAGCGACTCGGCAAGCACCACCGCGTCCTCCAACGCCATGGCCGCACCCTGCGACAGCGTCGGCGCGGTGGCGTGCGCGGCGTCGCCGACCAGCAGGACACGCCCCCGGTACCAGCGGCCCAGCTCCACCTCGTCGGTGATGCCGACGTGTACCTCGTCGAGCGCCGCCAGCACCTCGGGGACCGGGCCGCGGTAGTCGGCGAAGAGCTCCCGCAGCCGGGCCAGCGGATCGGTGGGTTCCTCGGTGCCGGCCTCGTCGGCGTAGAGGTGCAGCCGTCCGGCACCGATCGGCACCATCAGGAACCCCGAGCGCTGGCCGAGCAGGGCGGTCCACTCGGTGACCGGTGGGCCGTCGCGCAGGACTGCCCGGTAGACCACCTGCCCGACCGGGCGCGGCGGCCCACCGAGCGCGGCCAGCGCACGGACCGAGGAGCGTGGCCCGTCGGCGCCGATGACCAGGTCGTACTCGGTGGTGGTGTTGTCGGTGAAGGTGACGCCGACCGCGCCCGGGAGCAGGTCCAGGGTGCGGACCTCGGCGCCGTGCCGGACGGCGCCGCCGGCGCCGCTGAGCAGCACCCGGTGCAGGTCGGCCCGGGGTAGCGCCCGGCACTCGCCGACGCCGGCCCAGAGGGCGTCGAGGTCGACCTCGCAGAGGTGCGCGCCGGCGGCGTCGAAGAACCGCTGCCGGCGGATCACCTGCCCGATCGGCCGGACCGGGTCGTGCAGGTCGAGCCGGTGCAGTGCGCGGGCGGCATTGCCGGGCAGGTAGAGACCGGCCTCGGTGGACTCCCCCGGTGGCAGCTTGTCGGTGACATCGGGCCGGAAGCCCGCCAGGCGTAGCGCCCGGGCTACGGCCAGACCGGCGATGCCCGCGCCGACGACGAGGATGCGCAGGGGGGAGCCACCCATGGTGGTGTACGCCTCCGGAGGGGGAGCGGCACGCGTTGGAGGCAACACGCTACTCGGAGCGATCGGCGCACACCAGGGCCAATCGGCCCGCCCGGCGGCGCTCGTCGGCGACGCGCGTCCCTTACCTGGCCGTCCGGCGCCGACCGTCCGGCGGGGGCATGGCATTCCTCACAATTCACCAGTTCGACCCGAACGGTTGCGTGACAGTTTCAGACATGTAAATGTGTCGTTGAGCGTGGGAGCGCTCCCGCACTGCCCCACCACATCCGGCGCCCGGGCACGCGCCGAGGTCAAGGAGCGTCATGAAACGTCAACTTCGGGCCCTGGCCGCCGCCGGGTTGCTGGTCGCCAGTTCACTGGTGGCAGTGGCCATCGGCGGCAACGCCTCCGCCGACACCCAGATCTGCGAACAGTACGGCTCCGCCGTCATCCAGGGGCGGTACGTGGTGCAGAACAACCGCTGGGGCACCACCGCCCAGCAGTGCATCAACGTCACCAGCAACGGTTTCGAGATCACCACTCTGAACGGCAGCAGCCCCACCAACGGGGCGCCCACTGCGTACCCCTCGGTGTTCTTCGGTTGTCACTACACCAACTGCTCCCCCGGCACCAACCTGCCGATCCAGGTGAGCCAGATCAGCAGCGCCACCAGCAGCATCTCCTACCGCTACGTCAGCGGCGCCACCTACAACGCGTCGTACGACATCTGGCTGGACCCCTCGCCCAAGCGGGACGGTGTGAACCAGATGGAGATCATGATCTGGCTCAACCGGCAGGGCCCGATCCAGCCCATCGGCTCGGTCGTCGGCACCACCAACCTCGCCGGGCGCACCTGGGAGGTCTGGCGGGGCAGCAACGGCTCCAACAACGTCATCTCCTACGTCGCGTCGTCAGCGATCTCCAGCCTGAACTTCAGCGTGCTGGACTTCATCAACGACACCCGCAACCGGGGCGCGATCACCAACTCCTGGTACCTGACCAGCATCCAGGCCGGCTTCGAGCCCTGGCAGGGCGGCGTGGGCCTGGCGGTGACGTCGTTCTCGGCCAGCGTCAACGGCGGCGGCAACCCCACCACCCCGCCCCCGACCACCCCGCCGCCGAGCGGCGGCGCGAGCTGCGCGGTGAAGTACACGGCGAACTCGTGGAACAACGGTTTCACGGCCGACGTGCAGATCACCAACACCGGTTCCAGCGCGATCAACGGCTGGACGCTGACCTACAGCCTGCCCAGCGGTCAGCAGGTCACCAGCGCGTGGAACGCCACGGTGAGCCAGAGCGGGTCGACCGTGACCGCTCGCAACGTCGGCCACAACGGGTCGGTCGCACCTGGCGGCACGGCCAGCTTCGGCTACCAGGGGTCGCTGAGCGGGTCCTACTCGTCCCCGAGCAGCTTCTCGCTCAACGGGGCAACCTGCTCCCGCTCCTGACCTGACGGTGGGGGCGGGACCATCCGGTCGCGCCCCCACCGCTCACGGGATCAGGGTCAGACGCGGGTGAGGCGTACGGCGTCGGCGATGACCAGGCCGGTGGTGTTGCTCCACCGGCTCACGCCGACCCGGTTGGCGTCGCCCGCAGGTAGCGCGAACGTGCCGAGGACGCGCCACTGCCCACCGGTGGCCCGTTGGTCGACGCGGACGGTCTGGTTGCCGGCGCTGGTGGCGACGATGTACGGGGCGGCGCTGTTGTAGCCCGAGTTCGCCGGCCACCAGGCCTCGACCCGGTAGTTGGCGGTCGCCGGGACGTTGAACCGGTACCACGCGACGTCGCTGGCGGCGACCGGGTCCGCGTACCGGTAGTCGGCGCCGTACCGCTGGCTGGAGTACGACGACACCCCCCAGTTGGCGCTGGCGGTGAACCGGCCGCTCGTGGTGTTGTCCACAGTTGATGACCATGCCGTGCCGCCGCCGGCCATCCTCGCCGCCACGTCGGCCCGCATCACGTTCAGGTCGATGAAGGATGGGTCGATCTTGCCGGTGGTGCTGGTCTCCCGGTGGCCCCGGGCGTAGCTGCTGTCCCGGCCGAGGCGGGTGAGCACGGCAGCGGTGGCGGCGAGCGACGCGTTGTACTGCGCGGCGGTCATCTCCTGGTTGACACCGTTGTAGTCGATCTCCCACCCGATCATCAGGGTGTTGCCGTCTCCGGCCGGGATCGGCCCGCTGCCGCCGCTGGCTCCGGCGTGGTTGCACCGGCCCGCGGAGATGACGTGGAAGACACCGTTGTAGTCGACGAGCGCCTGGCACAGCGGCCCCGGCAGGTCGGACCGGCCGTTGATGCAGATGCCGAGCGCGGGGTGCGGGTTACTGGCGCTGGAGGTCGAGGCGGTGTGGTGCCAGAGCACCCCGATCGGGTCGAAGGAACCGGGCCGCATCCGGTTGAGCCAGTCCCCCTCGACCACGACCTGGACCCCGGCGGCGCGCAGCACGTCCACCAGCCAGGGAATCGTCGCCATCAGGCGTCCTGAAGCAGGTCGGCGAGGCACTCGGCCTTCGGCGCGGCGCTCGCGGCGGCGGGTCGGGCGACGACTGTCAGCGCGGCGACCACCAGGGCGGGGATGCCGAGCACCCCGCGGCGGCGTAGACGGATGGATGGTGATCGGGTCATGGCGATCCTCCAGCGACGGCGGGCACGAACGGATCGACGATCGTGATGACGGGCACGCTATACCGTCACGAGCGTCGATGTCGATACCCTTCACTGCCGGGTCACAGACTGAAGGAAATCGCCGTATCAGGCGTCGCCGAGCGCGTCGATGTCGCGCATCTCCTCCGCGGTCAGCGAGAAGTGGAAGACGTCGAAGTTGGCGGTGATCCGCTCCGGCGTCACCGACTTCGGGATCGCCACGATCTCGTGGTCGATGTGCCAGCGCAGCACCACCTGCGCCGGGGAGACGTCGTGCGCCGCAGCGATCCTGGTCAGCACCGGGTCGCTGAGGTCACTGGTCTTGAACGGGCTGTACCCCTCCAGCACCACGCCCCGGTCCCGGTGCTCGGCGTGCCGCTGCCTGTCGTACAACGCCGGACTCCACTCGATCTGGTTGACCGCCGGGTTCTCCTCGGTCGACTGGATCAACTCGTCGATCTGCCCCGTGCTGTAGTTGCTGACGCCGATCGCCCGGGTCAGGTTCTCGTCGCGCGCGGCCAGCAGCTCGCGCCACAGCGGGATGCTGTCCGTCGGCGACGACGGCGGCCAGTGGATCAACCAGAGGTCCAGGTGATCGACACCGAGCGCCTCCAGGCTGGCCTCCAACGTCGCGCGCTCCTGGCCCACCCGGTTCGGCGGGAGCTTGGTGGTGATGAAGACGTCCTCGCGGCGCAGCCCACTCTCCTGCACCGCTCGGCCGACCTCCCGCTCGTTGCCGTACACGGTGGCGGTGTCGAGGTGCCGGTAGCCGGTGTCGAGCGCGGCCAGCACGGCGTCGTAACCGGCCTGGCCGGTGGCCTGCCAGGTGCCGAAGCCGAGCAGGGGCATCCGCACGTCACCGGGGAGCAGGGCGGTGGGCTGGTCGGTGAGGTCCATGAGGTCCGTTCTACCCCGCCGCGCCCCCGCCCGCCGAGCGAACCGGACACTCCGGCGTCCAGCGCACTGGTCCGGTTTGCCGGAGAATGCGGGTGTGACCGACCGGCTGGAGGAGTACCGGCGACGGCGGGACGCGGCCCGCACGCCGGAGCCGGTGCCGGCCGAGGGCCCTGCCGCGGCCGGCCCCGACGCCTCCCGCTTCGTCATTCAGCAGCACCACGCCCGCAGCCTGCACTGGGACCTGCGCCTGGAGCACGAGGGGGTGCTCGCGTCCTGGGCGGTGCCACGCGGGCTGCCCCGCGATCCGGGTCGCAACCACCTCGCCGTCCACACCGAGGACCACCCGATGGAGTATCTCGACTTCGCCGGCGAGATCCCCGCCGGCGAGTACGGCGGCGGCCGGATGCTGATCCACGACCGGGGCACCTACCACTGCGAGAAGTGGCGCGACGACGAGGTGATCGTGACGCTCTCCGGTGAGCGGACCGCCGGCCGCTACGCGCTCTTCGCCACCGGCGGGCGCGACTGGATGGTCCGCCGCACCGACCCCGCGCCGCCGGGCTGGACACCGATGCCGGATCTGGTCCGACCGATGCGCGCCACGCCCGCCGCCGGGCTCCCCCGCGACCGTGCCGCCTGGGGGTACGAGCTGCGCTGGGACGGCGTCCGGGCGGTGGCGTACGTCTCCGGCGGGCGGCTGCGGCTGCTCTCCGAGACCGACGAGGAGATCACCGGCGGGTACCCGTGGCTGCGCGCGATGGCCGAGGCGCTCGCGCCCACCGAGGCGGTGCTCGACGGTGTGCTGGTCCGCATCGACGGTGCCGGGCGGGTCCGCCCGGTCCGGCCGGCCACCGGCAGCCGGGTCCCCGCCGGCGCCCAGTACCTGATCGTCGACCTGCTCTGGTTGGAGGGCGTGAACAGCGGCGACGTGCCGTACGCGCAACGCCGGGAGCTGCTCGATGGACTGGTCTTGGCCGGTACGCACTGGCAGACTCCGCCGTGGTTCCCGGGCGCGGGCGACGAGGCCCTGCGTGCCGGGCAGGAACAAGGCCTGCCGGGCGTGGTCGCCAAGCGACTGGACTCGGTCTACGAGCCGGGGCGGCGCAGTCGGCACTGGCTGAGCATCGACGCTGTCTGACGGCGAGGAGCGACGTGTACCTGACCCACCTGGACTGCCCGCGCTGCGGCAAGGAGTACGCCGCCGACCAGTTGCAGAACCTCTGCGAGTGCGGATCGCCACTGCTGGCCCGCTACGACCTGCCGGCCGTGGCGAAGGCGGTCACCCCGGAACGCTTTCCGCTACGACCGGCCGACCTGTGGCGCTACCGGGAGCTGCTGCCGGTCGCCGACCCTCGGCACGTCACCACGCTGGGCGAGGGCTGGACGCCGCTGCTGCGCGCCCCGGCGTACGGCACCGAGATCGGCATCGCGGACCTGATGATCAAGGACGAGGGGCTGATCCCGACCGGCTCGTTCAAGGCCCGGGGCGCGGCGGTCGGGGTGAGCCGGGCCCGTGAGCTGGGTGTCGAGCGGATCGCGATGCCCACCAACGGCAACGCCGGGTCGGCCTGGGCCACGTACGCCGCGCGGGCCGGCATGGGCGCGACAATCGTCATGCCGTTGGAGGCGCCGAGCATCTGCCGGCGCGAGTGCGTCGCGGCCGGCGCCGACCTGCGGCTGATCGACGGGCTGATCGGCGACGCCGGCCGGCGGGTGGCCGAGCTGATCGCGGAGTCGAACGGCGCGATCTTCGACGCCGGCACGCTGCGCGAGCCCTACCGGCTGGAGGGCAAGAAGACGATGGGGTACGAAATCGTCGAGCAGCTCGGCTGGCAGACGCCCGACGTGATCATCTATCCGACCGGCGGCGGCGTCGGCCTGATCGGCATCCACAAGGCGCTGCACGAGATGCGCGAGCTGGGCTGGATCGGCGACAAGCTGCCCCGGCTGGTGGCGGTGCAGTCCACCGGCTGCGCGCCGATCGTGCGGGCGTTCGCCGCCGGTGAGGATCGGGCGCAGCCGTGGGCGGACGCGCACACTGTGGCGTTCGGCATCACCGTTCCGGCCCCGTTGGGCGACGAGCTGATCCTGGCGGCGCTGCGGGAGTCCTCCGGCACGGCCGTCGCCGTCGACGACGCGGACATCCTGGCCGACCTGCGGGACTTCGCCGCCCGGGAGGGGCTGCTGCTCTGCCCGGAGGGGGCGGCCTGCCTCACGGCGGCACGGCAACTGCGTGCTGGCGGGTGGATCCGGGCCGGCGAACGGGTGGTGGTGCTCAACACCGGCGCCGGGCTGAAGTATCCGGACACTGTCGACGTGTCCGGCGTACCAGTGATGGTGTGAGGTGGCGGCACCCCGCGGACCGGTAGGTACGCGGGGTGCCGCCCTGCCCGTCTACTGGTAGGTGATGTCCGAGGGCGAGTAGAGGCAGTTGACGCCGTCGGCGCCCTCGCCGATCTCGGTCGGCTCGCTGCCCTTCGGGACGCCCTTGTACTTCACGCAGATCGAGGTCTCCCGGTCCGGGTCGCCGACGATGGTGATCCGGCTGAACCGGGCGGTGTCGCCCCAGTTGGTGTTGATGCCGGCGATCGCGTCGGTGTTCCGGACCGTCACGTTGTCGATCACCACGTGCCGCTGGTACGACGTGGAGCAGTTGCCGCAGGCCCGGTAGAGCTTCCCGGCGTTCTCCACCCGGAAGTTCTTGATGTAGACGGTGCCCGAGCCGTTGTGCTGGAAGACCTTGTCGCTGGCGGAGCGGGCCCCGCCGCCGTCGACTGTGTACGTGGTGCCGCCGCGGAAGGTCGCCGCGTCCTCACCGACGTCCTCCCACCAGACGTTGATCAGGGTGCAGTTGCCCTCGCAGTGCACGCCGTCGCCGGCCGGGGCACCGATGATCACGTTGCGCAGGGTGGCGCCGGCGGCCAGCTCGAACATCGGGTCCTGGCTCTCGCTCTGCCCGCCGTCACCGATGCCGTAGTAGCGCTTGAGCCCACCGTCGAACGTGCCGGAGACCGCTATCGTCGCGTCCACCTTCTGGCTGCTGGTGGGCGTCGGCCAGCCAGCCGCCGGAGGTGTGGTGGTCGGCGGCGGGGTGGTGGTCGGCGGTGGAGTGGTGGTCGGCGGCGGGGTGGTCGGGGTGCCGCCACCGGACGAGTCGACCACCACGTCGTCGAAGCCACCGCTGGCGTACGCGGTGACCAGGCCGATCCGGCCCGCGCCGGCCAGGCTGTTGCTGCCGGACGCGATCTGGGTGCCGTTGACGAAGCCGCGGATGGTGCTGCCACTGGTCTCGATGCGCAGGGTGTACCAGGTGCCGGTGCCGATGCCCAGCGAGGCGGAACCGATCGCGGTGACGGAGCTGCCGTTGACCGCCTGGAGCTCGGCCCGGCCGGAGCCGAGCAGGGCCAGCCGGTACATCTTGGTGCTGCTGGTGGACCGGGCGGCAAGCCCGACCAGGGCGCTGGACGAGCCGAAGCTCGCCGGCCTGACCCGGGCCTGCACCGAGTAGTTGGTCCAACTGGTCTGGCCCGCGAACTGCCGGGCCAGCTCGCTGCCGGCGTTGGACTGGTTGAGCACCCCCGAGCCGTCCACGGTCCAGGTGCCGCCGGACTTGGACCAGCCGGAGGTGTCGCCGTCGGTGAAGTCGTCGCTGAAGACGGTGGCCGCGAGGGCCGAGGTCATGCCGGCGGCGAGGGCCGCCACTGTCACACCGGCACCCACCGCCAACAGGAGTGGTCGGCGGCCGGAGAGTCGTCTTTTCTGCACAGGTGTCCTCCTTGACGCATGTGGTGGTGATCCCTCGGCGGCCGCACCGAGACGTGTCGGCACGGCGTGCAGCACTGAACGGGATCGGTGTGCGCCCCGCCGGACGCCCGGCTCCGAAGCGGGGTGAAGCGGGATCAAAGACCTGGGGAAAGGGCTTTCCCGCTCCTTCGAGGCTAGGACCGCCCAAGCATCAGCGTCAATGCCTGGCGCTTGCAGGTCTGTTGCAGGATTCCGGCCGGGAAGGCACGCCGGCCGATCAGTAGCTGTCCGGTGCGGTGATCCGCCACGCCGCGTTGATCAGGCCGATGTGCGAGAGCGCCTGCGGCATGTTGCCGAGCTGCATCCCGGTGGACAAGTCGATCTGCTCGCTGAACAGCCCCACGTCGTTGGAGTGCCCGACGACCCGCTCGAAGAGGGCCTCGGCCCGCTGCTGCTCACCCGTCATCACCAGGCACTCCACCAGCCAGAACGAGCACAGCAGGAATCCGGCCGGATCGGTCGTCCACCGCCGCAGCAGCCCGTCCTCGGTGCCCAGTTCGCGCTCGACCATCGCGATCGTCGAGCGCATCCGCGGATCGGTGGCCGGCAGAAAGTGGGTGACCGGCAGGGCGAGCACCGAGGCGTCCAACTCCGCCGACCCGAACGCGCCGGTGAACGCCCCGATCCGGTCGTTCCAGCCCTCGCGCAGCACGGCTTCGCGGATCTCGTCGCGCACCCGCGCCCAGCGACGGGGGTCGGCCCGGTCACCGAGCCGGTCGGCGAGCCCCACCGCCCGGTCCATCGTCAGCCAGCAGGACACCTTGGACGAGACGTAGTGGCGCTCCTCGTCGCGGGTCTCCCAGATGCCCCGGTCCGGCAGGTGCCACGTCGCGGCCACCTGCTCGGTCAACCCGAGCACCATCTCCCGCAGCTCGTCCTCGAACCTCGCGCCGAGGTAGTCGCGCAGCCGCCACACCGCCGACATCACCTCACCCGGCACGTCGAGCTGCCGCTGCCGCCAGGCGTCGTTGCCGACCCGCACCGGCCGGCTGCCGCGGTAGCCGCGCAGGTGGTCGCAGTGGTGCTCGGAGATGTCGCGCTCGCCCTCCAGCCCGAAGAGCACCGGCACGGGCTCATCGCCGAACCGGCCGATCGAGCGGGTCGCCCAGGCGAACAGCCGGGACGTCTCGTCGGGACAGGCCGCCACCCAGAGCGCCCGCATCGTCAGGGAGAAGTCCCGCAGCCAGGAGTAGCGGTAGTCGTAGTTCCGGTCGCCGCCGATCTGCTCCGGCAGCGAGGAGGTCAGCGCGGCGGCGACGGCACCACTGCGGGCGTACGTGAGGCCGGTCAGGACCGTCGAGCTTTGTTTGACGAGTTCCGGATAACGGCCGGAGTACCCGTGCGTCTCCCGGAACGCCTGCCACGCCTCTGTCGTCTCGGCGAGGGTGGTCAGCGGGTCCACCCGGGCCGGCGGGTCGCCGTACGCCTCGCCGAAGGCGAGGTCCATCCCGATCACCTGACCGGCGGAGACCTCGAACTCGTGGGTCACCCGGTCGGTACCCGGCCGCAGGTGCAGACCCCCCGCGCGCAACACCAGCACCACCGGGCCGGCACTGGCCACCACCCCGCCGTCCGGCCGCTCGTGCAGGTACGGCGTGAGCAGGCCGTACTCCGGGCGTGGCGCGAAGTCCAGCGCCATCCGCACCCGCCCGGACAGCCCCTTGACCACACGGATCAGCACGGCTGGCGAGTTCTTGCCCAGCTCGTGGGCGCGGGCGCCGACCTCGGCGGCGAGAGCGTCGATGACCGCCACGCTGCCGTGCGGAGTGTGGTGCACCGTCCGCAGCACCAACGAGTCCGGCAGGTACGCGCGCTCGACCCGGTGATCCGGGCCGCCGACCCCGACCGGTGCCACCCGGAAGTGCCCCGCTCCCGGGTCAAGCAGCCGTGCGAAGACGGCCGACCCGTCGAACCGGTGCGGGCACCACCAGTCGATCGAGCCGTCCTTGCCGACCAGCGCACCCGAACGAGAGTCCGAGAGGAACCCGTAGTCGGAGATCGGCGGCTGCTGCTCCATCCGCCGGGGGTACCCGCATCGGCCCGGATCAGGCAGGACGGATCACGCGGACGGTGGCTCGTCCTTGCCTGCCGCCTCGGCCGCGTCGGCCTGCTTCTTGGTCTTGTGTACGGCCTTGTCGGCGTGCTCCGGCGGCCCGTAGACCGTGTACAGCACGAGCGGGTTGGGGCCGGTGTTGACGAAGTTGTGCTTGATGCCCGCCGGCACCACGACCAGGTCGCCCGCGACGACCTTCCTCGTGTTGCCGCCGACCCGTGCCTCGCCGACGCCGCTCACGAAGGTCAGGATCTGGTCGGTGTCCTCGTGCACCTCCTCGCCGATCTCCCCATCGGCGGGGATGGTCATGATGACCAGCTGGGTGTGCTCACCGGTCCACAGCACCCGCCGGAAATCCGGGCTCTTCTCCGCGACAGTCGCGATAGTGAAATGCTCCATGTCCACGCTCATACCCCGTCCGGCGGCGCGCCACGCCGAGACTCGCGGATGGTGGAATTTCCCACGGTCAAGGGGTTTGGAACGGAACCCGACGGGGATCATCCCACTCGACCGGCGCAAACGGCCGGTCGAGCCAGGTCCCCGCCGGCGTACCGCCGAACGGCTGCGATGGTGGGAGACGGCCAGAGCGCGGCGACGTTCCGACACTGTCGAGCGGCGCCGCGCGCTCTGCGTGCGCCAGCGGTCGCTCGACTAGCGGTGCAGCCAGGTGAGCAGGTCGGGCGGCGCCAGGTTCGCCGCCCTCGCCTCGTAGCGGGCAAGACCGGGCTCATTCAGCAGGTCGCGGCCCTGACCTGAGCCTCCCCGGCGGAAGAACGCCTGGCGGTCACGCAGCACGCCGAGCGTGTCCGGTGCGAGCCGGTCGGCGTGCTCCCGCATGCGACCGAAGGTGGCCGCCTCGATCAGCTCCGGCCCCGGTGCGGGGAGCCCCCACCGGTCGGCGAGCCGGCGCATCTCACCGCCCAGATCGGCCAGCAGGTCGTCGTAGTGCACCAGCTCGACGTTCGGCTCCTGCCGGCGGGCCCACGCGTCAGACAGGTGCATCAGCACCCCGGGCAGCGAATCCAGCTCGACGCGGGGGTCCACCTCCCGGTCGACCCAGCTCCGCAACCACTCCCGCACCGGAGGCCGTTCTGGGGGCGGGCCGACCGGGGCGGGCTGACCGGTCAGCTCGGCGAAGCGCGACCGGTCCAGGTTGGCGGCCTGGTGGTAGAGGGAGACCGCCATGTCCAGCGGGTGCCGGGCCACCACCACGTAGTGCACCCGAGGGTCGAGCGGCACCCCGTCCAGCGGGGTGTGCGTCTTGATGAACCGCCGGTGCGGCTGGGCGGCCAGCCGGTCGTACACCGTGTCCCGTGGCTCGACCAGCCAGTCCAGCCACGGCGACAGCACGGTCAGCGGCGCCGGCAGCTCCGGGGTGCCCAGCACCAGGAGCGCGCAGATCATCTGCATCCAGGTGGTGCCGCTCTTGGACCTGGTGCTGATCACGATGTCGCCGTCGCGGAACGGGAAACCGGTCCACCGTGCGCTGTCCTCGTCGTCGGATCGGTAACGGTGAACCGGTGTGGGCATCCGGGGGATGGTAGTCGCCGAACCGACAGCCGGGCAGCCGAATTCCGACTCACATCCCTGTGGCATATGCGCATGCCTGGCTAGATTGAAGTATGGTGCCCGCCCACGGGGGCCGGGCGGCCGCACCGGTCTACCGCCCCATCCTCGCCAACCGACGGGGCGAGCTTGAGGCCCTGAGCCACCTCGATCCCGCCCACGCCGCACTCGTCGCCCCGGTCCTGGAGATCGGCACGATCGACAGGTCCACGATGGACACGATTCGTCGGCTGCCGTCCGGGCTGGTGCCCGCCGTCGACGTCGGCGCGCTGCCCGACATCCCCGAGGCGGAGCTGACCCGCTGGGGCGTACCAGTGGTGCCGGTCATCGGGCTCGCGGAGAGCGACCACCGGCTGGTGGCGCACGGCGCGGCGGCCCGGGCGTACGGCAGGCGCGCGCTCGTTCGGCTACGGGCCGGCCAGGACCGGGCCGGACCGGACGCGAGCACCACCGCCGTGGAACGGATCTGGCGCTTCACCGACCTCGCCCCGGAGGAGTGCGACCTGCTGGTGGACGCGGGGGACGTGTGCTGCCCGGCGGACGTGCGGACCGCCGAGCCCCGGGTACGCCACCTGCTGGACTGGGCGCGCCGACACGCCTGGCGGTCGGTGACGGTGGCGGCGGGCGGCATGCCACCGACGCTGTCCCGGTTGCCCACCGACGAGCCGGTCCAGCTGGACCGTTGGGACTGGCAGCTGTGGCGACGACTTGCCGACGCCGGGGTCGACTACGGCGACTACGGCGTCCACCCGGCGGGGCCGGGCACCGGTGACCCCGGCGACCGTTTGCCGACCGTGCGATACACCGACGACGGCAGTTGGTGGGTCTACCGCTGGGCGCGACGTGGCGGCCGGGGCGACGACCGGTTCGCCGACCTGTGTCGCACGCTGGTGTCGGCACCACATTGGCCAGCCACCGGGGCGGCCTTCTCCTGGGGTGACCACGAGCTGCTGCGCCGGGCCCGCAGAGGCGCCGGCGCCGGCTCGACCGCCAACTGGGCGGCGTGGAGCACCTCGCACCACCTGGCCCACGTGCTCACCACGCTGTTGCACCCGGCCGGCGACGGCGCGCCGAGGTGGCATCCCGGGCAGGGTCCACCGCAGCGAGGGCGATCGCTGCGGTGAGGCCCTGTCTACTGCTTCTCGGTGAAGCCGAACTGGATGATGCCCTCGTCGTCGACGGTGGCGTCCACCGACGCGTCACCGAGCAACTCGGCGGCGTCCTCGTCCAGGAAGATGCGGGCGCCCTGGTTGTCGACCACACGATCGCCCTGCACCGGCTCGGGCACCAACTCGACGGTCAGCGAGCCGGCCTCGGTGTCCGCGGCGATCCGCACGCCGCCGTCCTCGGCGACGTCCTGCTGGTTGGCGAGGTCACGAATGACGAGCACGGCGTTATCGGTCATGGTGAGCATTGATGGAACTCCTCGTGGATTCTCGGCTCGCGGTCGGATACCGCGCGGACCGGACAGTCGGCCCGCGTACGAGCACACGTGGGAGGCGACAGAGGTGCGAACGGACGTCGCCGTCGCATCGGATCAGGGCAGCTGACGGCCCCGTCACACCCACCGTGCCCGCTGGCGGAGCATCCGTCAAATAGAGCCAGGTCAGTGGAGAACGGCGGCCGGGGCCAGCCGGGCGCGAATCTCGTTGACCGCCGCGCGGCCAGCCCGGTTGGCCCCGATCGTGCTGGCCGACGGGCCGTACCCGACCAGGTGAACCCGCGCGTCGGCGACCACCCGGGTGCCGTCCATCGTGATACCGCCGCCCGGCGCTCGCAGCCCCAACGGGGCGAGATGATCGATGGCCGCCCGGAAGCCGGTGCACCAGAGAATCACGTCCGCCGGCACGAACCGCCCGTCCGTCCAGGCCACCCCGTCGGGTGTGATCCGGTCGAACACGGGTAGCCGGTCGAGGACGCCGCGCTCGCGCAGTCGGCGTACCTCCGGGGTGACCGGCAGCCCGGTCACGCCGACCACGCTGCCCGGCGGTCGGCCGGCCCGGACCGCCTCGTCCACCCGGGCCACGGCGGCGCGACCCAGCTCCGGGCCGAACTCCTCGTCGTTGAATGTCGGCGGTCGGCGGGTCACCCAGGTGGTGGCCGCCGCGACTGTGGAGACCTCGCCGAGCAGCTGTACGGCCGAGGTGCCGCCACCGACCACCACCACGCGCAGGCCGGCGAACTCGGCCGGTCCCCGATAGTCGGCGGTGTGCAACTGCCGTCCCCGGAACGTCGACCGGCCCGGGTAGTGCGGCCAGAACGGTCGCGTCCAGGTGCCGGTGGCGTTGATCAGGGCCCGGGCGGTCCAGGTGCCGCGGTCGGTGTGCACATCCAGCCGTCCGTCCGGGCGGGAGCGCACCGCCCGGACCCGCACCGGCCGTCGCACCGGCAGGTCGAAGGCCCTCTCGTACGCGGCGAAGTAGGCGCTGACCTGCTCGGACGCCGGGCGTTGTGGCTCGGCGGGCGGGAGCGGCAGCCCGGGCAGGTCATGGAAGCCGTGCACCCGGTCGAAGACCAGCGTCGGCCAGCGGTGCTGCCAGGCGCCACCGGGCCCGTTGTCGGCGTCGAGGATGACGAAGCCGCTGCCTGGCGCGAACCCGGTGCGGTGCAGGTGATAGCCGGCGCTCAGGCCGGCCTGCCCGGCGCCGATGACAACGACGTCCGCAGAGTGGGTGTCCACCCCTCAAGCAACGCGACGGACGTCGCCGCTGTGCCCGCCTCCGACCGTCGCGCCGATCACAGACGGCGATTCCGGCTTCGACCACCTGACCTGCAATTACGCTGAGTGAATGAGCGACTTCCGTCGGTACGCGTCCGAACTCCTCGGCACCCTGCTGCTGGTGTTCTTCGGTGTGGGCAGCGCGGTCGCCGCACGGGTCCAGGGCGGCGTGGTGGTGGTGGCGCTGGCCTTCGGGTTCGTCATGGTGGCCCTCGTCTACACGATCGGCCCACTCTCCGGCAGCCACGTCAACCCAGCGGTGACGCTCGGCGTGCTGCTCTCCGGAAAAATCTCGGTGCTCGGGGCGGTGGCGTACTGGATCGCGCAGTTCGTCGGCGCGACCGTCGCGGGCTTCATACTCTGGGCGCTCACCCGATGGGGTGACGTCGCGGACCAGACCGGGGCCCTGGGCACGAACGGCTACGGCGCGCACATCAACCGGGGTGGCGCAGCCGTGCTGGAAGTCGTGCTGACGTTCCTCTTCGTGCTGGTCGTGCTGGTGGTGACCAGTCGGAGCGAGAACCCGGGCACCGCCGGGCTGGCCATCGGGTTGGCCCTCGCCGCCACCCAACTGGTGGGCGTGACGCTGACCGGCGCGGCGGTCAACCCGGCTCGCGCGTTCGGCCCGGCGGTCTTCGAGGGCGGTGCGGCCCTGCGGCAGCTCTGGGTGTTCATCGTCTTCCCACTGCTCGGCGGGGCGCTCGCCGCGCTCGTCGCACCGATGGTCATGGGTGCGCAGCGGCACTACTGGGGTGGTCACGAGAAGTCGGTGGGCGGGCCGAAGTAGCCCAGACGGCAATATCTTTCGCCTGAGGGCCTTCTCCGGCGAATATCTCCGTGACAGCATCAGCGGATGCATCGCCGTCACTTTCCCCGGGCCCTCGCGCTGCTCGCTCTGGTCGCCACCGCGGCCACCGCCGGCGCGCCCGGTGCCACGGCCGAGTCGCCCACCCCCGCGACAACCCAGCTCCGCGCCACCATCGACACGATCCTCGCCGACACCCGGCTGAGCGGCGCGCAGGCGTCCGTGGTCGTGGTCGACACCAGCACGGGACAGACGCTCTACGACCGCAACGGTGACCGACGGCTGGTGCCGGCCTCCAACACCAAGCTGCTGACCTCGACAGCGGCCCTTGAGCTGCTCGGCCCGGGCCACCGCTTCAGCACCGACGTGAGCGCCAGCGGCAAGCGCCGCGCGGGCCTGCTCTCCGGCAACCTCTACCTGCACGGCGGTGGCGACCCGACCATGCTCGCCGCCGACTACGACGCGCTCGCCGCGCAGGTCGCCGCCGACGGCGTGCGGGTGGTCACCGGAAACCTGGTAGCCGACGACACCCGCTACGACCGCACGCGACTCGGCCCCGACTGGACCTGGGACGACGAGCCGTACTACTACGCCGCCCAGGTCTCCGCGCTGACCGTCGCCCCGGACACCGACTACGACGCGGGCACCGTGATCGTGCACGCCGCGCCGGGCAACCGGGCCGGCGCCCCGCCGGTGGTCACCACCACCCCACCCACCGGGTACGTCCGCATCGACAACCGCGCCCAGACCGTCAGCGACGGCGAGACCTCCATCTCGATCGAGCGCGAGCATGGCGGCAACACCGTCGTGGTGACAGGTCAGATCTCCGTCGGCGACGAGCCCGCCAGCGACTGGGTCACCGTCTGGGAACCCACCGGCTACGCGGCGGACGTGTTCCGGACGGCGCTGCACCGGCACGGCGTCCGGGTGCTCGGCCGGACCGTGCTCGGCCAGCCCACCCCGGAGGCGGCTCACCCGGTCGCGCGACACGACTCGATGAGCCTGGGCGAGCTGATGACGCCATTCCTCAAGCTGTCGAACAACGGGCACGCCGAGGTGTTGACCAAGGAGATTGGTCGGGTGCTCTCCGGCTCGGGCACCTGGACGGCCGGACTCACCGCGATCAGCGAGTACGTGGCCGACACCGGAATGGACACCGGGAGGCTGCGTCAGCGTGACGGCTCGGGCTTGTCCCGGCGCAACCTGGTCCCGTCGGCGGAGTTCGTCGACCTGCTGAGCGCCGTCCGCGCCGAACCGTGGTTCGCCACCTGGTACGCGGCGCTGCCGATCGCCGGCCAGCCCGAGCGGTTCGTGGGCGGCACCCTGCGCAGCCGGATGGCCGGCACGCCGGCGGCGGGCAACGTGCACGCCAAGACCGGCAGCCTGACCGGTGTCTCCGGGCTCTCCGGCTACGTCACCAGCGCCGACGGTCGACTGCTGGCGTTCTCCATCCTGCTGAACAACTACCTGACGGCGTCGGTGAAGTCGCTGGAGGACCAGATCGCCGTGGCGCTGGCCGGCTTCCGCGAGGGTGGCGCGTCGACGGCACGGGTGGCACCTCCGGCGGTTCCGGAGACACCGCGTACCCCGGAGGGCGTCGAATGCTCCTGGGTCAAACCGATCACCTGCTGAGGGGCGGCCGGGAGGCGCCGACGCGCCTCCCGGCCCGGCGAGCGCTCAGGCCGGACGGTCCGGTGGGGGGACCACCGCCGTCGGGTCACCACGCTCGATGAGCGCGGCGATCTCAGCGGCCCGCAGCCCGCGCAGCGCCAGCACCCGTGTGCCCCAGCGGTGCAGGCGGCACGGGTGCGGGCTGGCATCGTTGCGGCAGACCACACCCCCGGACCACCGCCGGGGGGCGTGCACCACCACCGCCCGTACGGCGAACTGGGTGTCCTCGCCCGTCACGTACGGCGGTAGGGGGATGTCGCGAAGAACCTCCCCGGACGCTTCACCGGTGCCGGACGAAGCGGCACGACGGGCGCGGTGGGCGGTGCTGCTACTCATCTCCGCTGCCTCCACACTGGATGGTCGGATGGGGACAGCAGAAAGTTACGACGCAATCGACGGTCCGCGACGGACAAACTGTCCCGCCGCGGGTCCGCGCAGCGATCGGTCAGTCAGTCAGCGCACCGTCACGGCCTGGAGGCCGACGTTGCCGCAGTGCGACGTGAAGGCCTTCTCGACGGTCCAGGTCAGCAGCAGTCGGGCGCCCTTCGGCAACGTGAAGCGGATGGTGAACTGGGCACTCTGACTGGTGTAGGGGTCTTCCAGCCGAACGGTGCTGGCTGGCCCACCTGTGGACAGCCGCGCCTCCAGTCGCCCCCGGGCCATCCAGATGCCGCCGTAGAGCTGGACCGTGCGCGGCTCGCCGCTGCCGGCGACGGCGAGGCTGAACCCGTTCCCGGCACCGCAGGTGTAGACGCCGTTGGAGCTGCCGTCCGTCGACCGCTCCGGGGTGCCGTCGGACCAGCGCACGTACTCCTGGTTGCCGTCCCAGCCGACCCGTCTGCCGGCGCCACCCCCGTCGATGATCTCGCCGGAGCCGGAGCGCTTGCGGACCGTCGACCTGCCGCCACGCTCCCCCCAGTGCATCCAGTCCCTGGTGCCCACGGCGGTGAGGTCGACGGCGGCGGGCATCTCCCCCCGGCTCACCGACAGCGCAGGCGGACCGGGCCTGGCCGGCGGCGGGGCGGGCGCGCTGGCCGACGGCGTCGGGTCCGGCGAGGGTGGGCGCTGGCGCGGACGCAGGCCGGGCGTCGCCGGCCCCGCCTCACCGGTGCGCCCCTCGGCGGCCGGGAGACCCGGGGAACGGGCCGCGCCGGCGGGCACGCCGCCCGGACCCGCCTGGTCGTCTTCCGGCTCGGGACCGCCCCGGGTGCTGAGGTACGAGACCAACACCACCAGGAAGACGAGTACGGCGACACCCTCCACCGCCCAGCGTCGCCGCTGTCGGGCGCGGCGCAACACGCTCCGGGTCGCCCCGGCGGCAATGGCACGCGGACGGTGCCTCGGCGGCGCGTCGCCAGCCTTCGAACCAGCCCGCGTGCGGTCTTCGTCCGCCACCGACCCCTCCAACTCCACCGCCCGGCCGTCATGGACCACCACGGACCACACAGTCCACTGTGGGCCGTTTCACGTTTACACGGGCGTGGACGACACGCTAGATCCGGACTGCCGGACGTGTCCAGCCCACAACGGGACGGTGTCGGACAACCCGGCCCGCCCGCACGGACACTTCAGCAGACCACAGGCACCTTCCGCGTCAGCCGATCCGGAAGCCGAGCAGTTGCGCGATGACCACGGCCTGCTCGACGTCGATGATGGCACCGGCCCGTTCGACGATCGTCGGATCCAGCGCGGTGAGATCGCTGCCCCGCAGGTCGGCGCCACCGAGCCGGACGTTTGCCAACTGCGCGCCGGAAAGATCGACACCAGTGACGGTAGCACCGGTGAGGTTGGCTCTGGTGAGGTCCACCTCGCGCATGCGCACCCCGGTCAGCCGAACGCCACGCAGATCGGCGCCGGGCAGCGCCGCGAAGGACCAGTCGCCGCCGTCCACCGTCAACGGACGCAGATCGCACTCGCTGAAGGTGCTGCCGACCAGCTTGCAGCCGGTGAACTCGGCCTCGAAGAAGTTGCAGCGCCGAAAGACGCAACGGGTGAAGGCGGAGTCGACATGTCGGGAGGCGTTGAACGCCACGTTGCCGAATGTGCACCCGGTGAAGACCGCGCCTCTGCTCACCGCCTCGGTCAGGTCCACCCCGAAGAACTCGCAACCCACGAAGTGCCTGTCGGTCAGCTCCTCGCCGTACCAGTCCTCGTCGCGGAAGGTCACGTCCTCGGTCAACTCGGGCATCCGGCCAGGCTAGTGGGCGCCGCCGACAGCCGACCGCCGGCGGGACGGTGCCGGCCCCCTTCCGGTGTCGGCGTACCGCCGAGTAGGTTCGGCGACGTGAGTGTTGCTCGGAGCAAGGACCCGGATCAGATCGGTTTCGACCCGGCGCGACTGGCGCGGATCGACGAGCACTTCGGCCGGTACGTCGACGACGGCCGACTGGCCGGCTGGCAGGTGGTGGTCACCCGTCGCGGCGAGGTGGCGCACTCCTCGACGTACGGGCTGCGGGACCGGGAGTCGGGCGCGCCCGTCGAGGCCGACACGCTCTGGCGGATCTACTCGATGACCAAGCCGGTCACCTCGGTCGCGGCGATGATGCTGTGGGAGGAGGGCCGGTTCGAGCTGACCGACGAGATCAGCCGCTGGCTGCCCGAGTTCGCCGATCTACGGGTCTACTCCAAGGGGTCGGCGCTCAAGCCGTACACAGTGCCGGCGGTCGAGCCGATCCGGGTCTGGCACCTGCTCACCCACACGGCCGGCCTGACGTACGGCTTCATGCAGACCTCGGTGGTCGACGGGCTCTACCGGGCCGCCGGCTACGACCTGTACCCCCCGGCGGACGTCGACCTGGCCGGTGCCTGCGCGGCCTTCGGCGAGTTGCCGCTGCTGTTCCAGCCCGGCTCGGCGTGGGGTTACTCCGTCGCCACCGACGTGCTCGGCCGGCTCGTCGAGGTGATCTCCGGGCAGAGCCTCGACACGTTCTTCGTCGACCGGATCTTCGGCCCGCTGGGCATGACCGACACCCGCTGGTGGGTGGAGGGCGACGAGGCCGACCGGCTGGCCGCGCTCTACGTACCCGAACCGCGCAGCGGCCGGGCCGTCCGCTACGACAGCCTCGGGTCGCTGGCGCTCAGCAAGCCGGCGCTGCTCTCCGGCGGCGGCGGGCTGATCTCCAGTGCCGCCGACTACCACCGCTTCACCCAGTTACTGCTGCGCGGCGGCGAGTTGGACGGCGTCCGGCTGCTCGGGCCGCGCACGGTGCGGTTCATGACCCGCAACCATCTGCCCGGCGGTCAGGACCTGGGCACCCTCTCCACCGGCGGCTTCGCCGAGACAACCCTGGACGGGATCGGCTTCGGCCTCGGCTTCGCGGTGGTCGACGACCCGATCCCCAGCCGGGTGCCGAGCAGCGTCGGCGAGTACTACTGGGGCGGGGTGGCCAGCACCGCGTTCTGGGTCGACCCGGCCGAGGAGGTCACCGCGCTGCTGTTCACGCAGCTGATGCCGTCGAGCACCTACCCGCTCCGCTCCCAACTGCGCCAACTCGTCTACGCCGCCCTGGTCGACTGACCGCCCCTCCGGTGGCGGGGGGTCAGCGGGACGGGGTCAGTCGGCGAGGCGGGCGGGGAAGCCGCCGGTGGCGATGGGGCCCCAGGCGTCGATGGTGACGCGGATCAGCGACTTGCCCTGGCGGACCATGGCCGCCCGGTAGTCGTCCCAGTCCGGGTGCTCGCCGGAGATGCTGCGGAAGTACTCGACGAGCGGCTCCAGAGCCTCGGGCAGGTCCAGCACCTCGGCGGTGCCGTCGATCTGCACCCAGGGGCCGTTCCAGTCGTCACTGAGCACGCAGGCCGACACCCGGGGGTCGCGGCGGAGGTTTGTCACCTTGGCCCGCTCGGGGTAGGTGGAGACGACCAGCCGGCCCTGCCCGTCGACTCCGGCGGAGACCGGGGAGGACTGCGGGCGTCCGTCGGCCCGGGTGGTCATCAGCAGGACGCGGTGTCGCGGCCGGAGGAAGTCGAGCAGGCTGTCCCGGTCGACCCGGGTGTTCCTTGCGATGCTGCGCGCCATCCCCCGTTCCTACCAGGGCGGGGACGCAGCGGCGGCGGCGGGTCAGTGGGGTCGGGCCGCAGAGCCGTGCACGGCCTGGGTGGGCACCCGGGGGCGGCCGGACGGACGCCAGGCCCGACCGTTGGCGTAGATCACCCGGAAACCGAGGTACGACGCGAGCGGCGCCCAGTGGGCGGAGCCCATCCGCAGCTCGGCGGCATTGTGCCGCTGGCCGTTGGCGAGCACGTCGAGCAGCACGGTTTCGAAGGCCGCCGACTCGACCCAGTCGACTTCTCGGGTGAAACCGCAGATCAGAGCGGCTCCGGTGACCTCCAGGAACTCGCGCAGCACCGCGTCCGAGGCGCGCAGCACCGAGCAGCTGCCGAAATAGAGCCGCCGGCCCTCGGCGCGGCCGGCCATCAGGTCGGCCACCTCGTTCAACTCCACTGACTGCCAGTCGGTGAGGCAGAGCCGACTCGGCTCGCCGTGCATGGCGAAGAAGCCGACCCGGTGGTCGGCGTACTGCTTGAGCAGCCAACGGTCCAGAAAGTAGAACAACTCGTCGCGGGTGGCCGCGTCCTTGTGGATGAAGCGGATCTTGCCCAGCCGCTCCAGCAGCTCCAGCGTGGGCAGCACCGAGCCCCGCTCGTTGAGGTCACGGTGCCACTGACCCTCGACACAGAAGACGCCACCGCGTGCCACGCGCACCTCCGCCAGTCCGCAGCCCGGGGCTGACGTTACCGGCCGCCATCGCTCCGGGAACATCACCCTCCGTGTGACAGATTGCGACGTTCGGTGTGCTTGACCGCAGGAGGGGCCGATCGGCAGGAAATGGCTGTTTCGCAAATCAGCCGAATTCCCAGGCAATACCCAGGGACAGCGGATTGTGAGCACAATTCTCGTTAACCACCTCCAAAGGCACGGATCAGTGCGAGGGTGGAAATCACGGGACTTCTCGGTCGATGTCCTGGAGCCACCCCATTCGCTCTCCTATCGGGAGGACTTCTGTGCGCGTAAACACCTTGAAGCGTGCCGCCGTCGCATTCGCCCTGGCACTGCCCGGGGCCGCGATCGCCACGGTGATCGCCGCACCGGCGGCGCATGCGGACGGCTGTTACACCTGGAACCGCACCCTGTCCCAAGGGCGCTCCGGCGACGACGTCCGCCAGTTGCAGATCCGGGTCGCCGGGTGGGCCGGCTACCGGGACATCGTGGAGAACGACGGCCGCTACGGGCCGAAGACCGCCGCCGCGGTCAAGCGGTTCCAGCAGGCGTACGGGCTGCGCGCCGACGGTATCGCCGGCCCGCAGACCTTCGCCAAGCTCTACCAGCTCCAGGACAACGACTGCACGCCCGCGCACTTCAGCTTCAACGAACTGGACAACGGGTGCGGCGGCAGCGGGTACAGCGGCGGCCCGCTGTCGGCGAGCCAGACCAAGCAGAACGCGCTGCGCACCATGTGGAAGCTGGAGGCGCTGCGCAAGGGCCTCGGCGACAAGCCACTCAACGTGTCCAGCGGTTTCCGCAGTCGCGCCTGCAACAACCAGGTCGGCGGCGCGTCCGACAGCCAACACCTGTACGGCAACGCGGCAGACGTGACCTCACGGACGTCCTCGCTGTGCCAGATCGCCCGCGGCGCCCGCAACAACGGCTTCAGTGGGATCTACGGGCCGGGCTACCCGGACCACGACGACCACGTGCACGTCGACTCGCGTCGGGAGAACAACAGCGACAGCAGCTCGAACACGACAAGCTGGTCCGCCCCGGACTGCGGGGTCGGCAACTGAGCCACCCGCTCAGAGCGACGTCGGCCCGACGCGGAGGGGGGATCCTCGCGTCGGGCCGACGTCGTGTCGCCCCGGGTCTGGTGGGCGGAGGGGTAGCGCGCTCAGCTCGCCCGGGGCCAGCGCGGCGCGGTGACGGGGGGAGTCACCGGCCGGCCAGCAGGGGTGGGCCGTACCCCCTGGGGGACGACCCGCGCGGCCTGTTGCCGCGACGGCCCGGTAGCCGTGAACGGGAACGGCACGTGCACGAACGGATTGCCGTGCCGGATCAACGCCTCGATCTGCCGCTCGTTGAGCCCATGTGTCTCCAACACCCGTCGCCCCCAACGGTGCAGCCGGCACGGGTAGGAGGCGCCGTCGTTGCGGCACAGCGGCCCCGTGGGCCACTCCTCGGCGGTGTGCACGACCACCGCCCGGACCGCGAGCCGGACATCCTCCGGGGTCAACGGTGCCGGCATTGGCACCTCACCCAGTACCTGGTCGATGGGATCCGTCGACTGCTCACCAACTCGCACGGCAGGCCTCCCGCAGTTCGGCAGCGGTACGGCGGACCCACCGCACCGACATCCTCGGCCATGGGTACGGCGGACACCGGACGAAAGTTCAATTCCGGTACGCGGTAAGCAGATCCTCCGCCGACAGGACGCGGATGCCGTCGACGGCAGAGCCGCTGCGCGACACGGCAACGACCGGCACTGATTCGTCGGCGCCGGGGAGCCGAGAGCGGTGCAGGATCAGCCGGCCCAGGTCATGCGCGTCAAAGGGCCGGTTCTCCTGCCACTTGACCGAGCCGACGAAGCTGATGCTCCGAGCGACGGGCGCGCGATCGGCGCCGACTATGTCGATTTCCGGGTCGTTGGTCCGGGTCCAGTAACCGCCGATCATCGCCGCTTCTGCCGGCAGATGGTCACTGGGCAGCCGGCGCAGCGCCTCCCGGACGACAGGTTCGATGGCCCGGCCCCGCCAGGACGCCCACGACCTGTCGATCCGGTGCAGGGTCAGGTCGCCCCGCCCCCGCTCGATCTCGGAGAGGTGCGGCCCCAGGAACGACAGCCAGAAGCGCAGGTACGGGTCGGCCACCGTGTACCTGGTTTCCCGTGACGGCTTGGTCGACAGCGGAACGGTGACCTCCACGGCCCGCTTCTGGGTCAGCAGGCGCAGGGCGCGGTTCAGGGACGCCTGCGGAAGATCCCCTGCCGCACGGGAGATCAGCGAGAAGGTCCGTTCACCGGAGCCGATGGCCCGCAGCACCAGACCCGCCTGGGACTGGGGCGGGAACTCCGCCGCCAGCGCCCGCTCGCCGCTGACCAGCAGAGCAGAGGTCGGATCCCGTACCGCGTCGGTCAGATACTCGTGGACGGACGCACCGGTCGGCCACTCGTCGAGGATCAGCGGCAGACCACCGGACACCAGGTAGGCGTCGAACGCGTCGGCGGCGGACAGGCCGAGCATGTCGCTGACGTCGGCCGGGTTCAGCGGCGGAATGACCATCTCCGTGGCTCGCTGGTGGAACGGCCGGCCGTAGTCGTTGAGGGCTTCCATCATGGCCAGGTCAGATCCGACACAGATCAGCAGGACCGGTCGCCGGGACAACTCGCGATCGAAGACCTTCTGCAGCGTTCCTTCGAAGCCCGGGTCGCTCGCGATGAGGTACGGCATCTCGTCCAGGACGACGACGCTCGGCCGGTCGGACGGCAGCGCGGCGGCGAGCAGGGTCAGCGCGGCGTCCCAGGTCTGTGGTTGCTGTTCCCGGAGGATCTGTGCACCCGGCAGTGTCGAGGCGGCGGCCTCCTCCACGAAGAGGGCGAGTTCGGCGGCGGCGGTCGGCTGGGCTGAGGCGGTGAAGAAGAGGTACGGCACCTCGGCCCGCTCGATGAACTCCTCGACGAGTCGGGACTTGCCCACCCGTCGGCGACCGCGCATGAGCAGGGCGCGCCCCGGTCGACCAGCACGGCCACCTCGCTGCACCCGAGCGAGCATGCCGTCCAGGAGGTGGAGTTCACGGTCTCGTCCCACAAAGCCGTCCACGATCACTCCTGATACTACCAACTATGGAACAACCAAAAATGAGTGTATCCCAGTGGTGCTGGTAGGTGATCGACCAACCGGGTCCGGCGCGACCGACAGTCAGACGAGGCCGGCGTCGTGCACGAGCAGAGCCACCTGCACCCGGTTGTTGAGGTCGAGCCGGGTCAGCAGCCGGGAGACGTACGCCTTCACCGTCGCCACGCTCATGAACAACTCCCCCGCGATCTCCGCGTTGGTGTGACCCCGCCCCAGCGCGACAGCCACCTGCCGTTCCCGCTCACTCAGCCCGGTGAGCAGCCGCAGCGCCCGTTCCCGGCGCGGGTCCGGGCCGACCGGGCCGGGGGCGGCGGCGGTCACGTGCGCGATCAACGTCCGGGTCACCGTCGGGGAGAGGGTCGCCTCGCCCGCCGCGACCCGGCGCACGGCGCGCACGATCTCCGCAGGTGGGGTGTCCTTGAGCAGGAAACCGGCTGCCCCGGCACGGAGCGCCCGCAGCACCTGCTCGTCGGCGTCGAAGGTGGTCAGCACCAGCACCTCCGGTGGGTGCGGCCGGGCACGCAGCGCCTCGGTGGCGGTCAGCCCGTCGACCCGGGGCATCCGGATGTCCATGAGCACCACGTCCGGGGCGTACGCGGCGACGGCCGCCGGCACCTCGCCGCCGTCGGCCGCCTCGCCGACCACTGTCAGGTCCGGCAGGCCGCCGAGGATCATCGAGAGCCCGGCCCGAACCAGGGCGTCGTCGTCCACGATCAGCACGCGCACCGGCGGCCCGGCTGCGCCGTCCGGCCCGGTCGCGCCCGGCGGCCCGGCTGGGTTGGTCACGCCGGCCACGGCAGCCAGGCGGCCAGCCGGAAGTCACCCGTGTCGTCCCGACCGTAGGCGAGTCGACCCCCGGCCAGGGTGACCCGTTCGCTGATGCCGACCAGGCCGGTGCCGGCACCCGGCAGTGTGTCGCCGGCAGGCGCGCCGACCGGCCATCGGTTGCCGATCGCCACGGTGAGCCCGGTGCCCGGCCCGCCGGCCACGTCCACGGTGACCGCCGCGCCGGCCGCGTGCTTGCGGGCGTTGGTGAGCCCCTCCTGCACGATCCGGTACGCCGCCCGGCCCAGCGCCGACGGCACCTGCTCCGGCCTGGCGACGCTGTCGCTGACGTTGACCCGCACCCCGGCCGACCGTGACTCGGCGATCAGGGCCGGCAGGTCGGCGAGGGTGGGCTGCGGCGGCTCCGGTGCGTCGCGGCCGCCGCCGTCCTCGGCCCGGAGCACCCCGATCACCTCCCGCAGGTCCTGCAGGGCGGCGTGTGCGCTGCCCCGGATCACCCCGGCGGCCCGTGCCACCTCGTCGGCCGGCGCGTCCGGACGGAACTCCAGCGCGCCCGCGTGCAGGCTGAGCAGCGAGATCCGGTGGGCCAGCACGTCGTGCATCTCCCGGGCGATCCGGGTGCGTTCGAGGTGGCGGGCCTGGGTGACCCGCAGCTGCTGCTCCGCCTCGGCCCGCTCGGCCCGCTCCCGCAACGACACGATCAACTGCCGGCGGGCGCGGACGAACATTCCCCAGGCCAGCACGGCGAGGCTGAGCACCACGCCCCACGACGCGGTGAGCCAGTACGACATGTTCGGGTCAGGGCGCAGCCAACTGAAGACCATGTTGGTGACGAGGCCGGCACCGGTGACCGCGATCGCAATGGCGGTCCGCCGGTGCACCACCACAGTGAAGTAGAAGATCAACAGCGGGACGGCGGACGCCATCGAGAACAGGGTCAGCGGCGTCGTGGCCACCATCAGCCCGAGCGGCCACCGGCGGCGCAACCAGAGCAGCCCACAGCAGACCAACCCGATCACTGCATCCGCGCCGATCATCCAGTCGTGCGGCAGCGGGGTCGTGATCGCCGGATCGGGCGACATTGCGTCGGCGGTGACGAACAGCACCCAGAGCAGGGAGATCAGGAACGCGATGCTGTCCACGATCCAGTCGCGCGTGGTGCGGCGCGGACGCCTACGCCCACCCTCAGCCGGCACCACCAGCTCCCCTGGCAGCAGCCAGGGGTGCTCCGGGACGGCGAGGCTGGTCACGACGCCATGCTAGGCAGCCGACGGGCGACACGACCAGCTACCAAAGTCGAGACCCGCCGGTCGACCAAGGTCGACGCGGCACCTACCGGTGGCCGCAGCGGATGGCCGGGCGGCGCGGGCAGGCTCGACCACATGATCACCGTGGAGAACCTCACCAAGCGGTACGGACCACACCCGGCCGTGGACGACGTGTCGTTCCAGTGCGAGCCGGGCACCGTCACCGGCTTCCTCGGCCCCAACGGCGCCGGCAAGTCGACGACGATGCGCATGATCTGCGGGCTCACCGCGCCGACCGCCGGTCGGGCCACCGTCTCCGGGCACCAGTACCAGGACCTGCCCAACCCGGGGCGGGAGGTCGGTGTGCTGCTGGACGCCTCCGCCCAGCACGCCGGGCGCACCGGCCGCGAGGCGTTGACGCTGTCCGCGTACACCATGGGTCTGGACCGGCGCGAGGTCGCCGCGAAGCTCGACCTGGTCGGGTTGAACGCGGTGGCCGCGAAGCGTCGGGTACGGGCGTACTCGTTGGGCATGCGCCAACGGCTCGGGCTGGCGCACGCGCTGCTCGGCGACCCCCGGGTGCTGATCCTCGACGAGCCGGCCAACGGGCTGGACCCGGAGGGGATCTTCTGGATGCGCGGCCTGCTGCGCGACTTCGCCGACCGGGGCGGCACCGTGCTGCTCTCCTCCCACCTGCTGCGCGAGGTGGAGGCGGTCGCGGACCGGCTGGTGGTGATCGGGGGTGGCCGGATCGTGGCCCAGGGCGACAAGAACGAGCTGCTGGCCGGCGGCGGCACCGTGGTCCGGGCCCGCGACGGCGCGGCGCTGCGCCGGGCGCTGGAGGTGGCCAACCTGACCGCCGCCGACAGCTCGGAGGGGCTGCTCGTGCAGGCCGACGCCGAGGCGGTCGGCCAGGCCGCCGCCGATGCCGGCGTCGCGCTGGCCGAGCTGCGCCCCGCCAGCGGCGGTGGCCTCGAACAACTCTTCCTCACCCTGACCGCCGGCGAATCGACGAAGGAGGCCGTCCGATGACCACCACCACCGCGCCCGCCGCAGGCGCCGTCGCGCCCCGGCACCATTCCCCGGTACGCCGACCGTCGCTGCTCCGGCTCACCGCCGTGGAGGTGCGCAAGCTCGTCGACACCCGGGCCGGTCGCTGGCTGCTGATCACCATCGGCCTGGTGACCGCCGTGATCGTCACCCTGCAACTGATCTACGCCAAGGACGCCGACCAGACGTTCGTCAACTTCTTCGTCCCCTCGCTGCTGCCGGTGGGAGTGCTGCTGCCGGTGCTCGGCATCCTGTCGATCACCAGCGAATGGTCGCAACGGACAGCCCTCACCACGTACGCCCTGGTGCCCCGCCGGGAGCGGGTGGTGGCCGCGAAGCTGATCGCCGTGTCACTGACGGCGCTCGCCTCGGTGCTGGCCAGCCTGGCCGTCGCCGCCGCCGGGACGCTTGTCGCGTCCGCCACCGGCGGCGCGGGCACCTGGCAGCTCGACGGGTCGCTGATCCTGAACGCGGCGATCCTCCAGGTCACCAGCGTGTTGATGGGCGCCGCCTTCGGTCTGCTGCTGCTCAACCCGCCGCTGGCGATCGTCGGCTACCTGCTGCTGCCCACCCTGTGGGGGGTGCTCGGCGAGATGGTCAAGCCCCTGCGCGGTCCGTCCGAATGGCTGGACACCAGCAAGACCATGGAGCCGCTGTTCAGCAGCGACGCGCTCACCGGCGGGCAGTGGGGGCGGATCGTGGTGTCCCTGCTCGTCTGGATGGTCCTCCCGCTGGCCGCCGGCCTGTTCCGGACGCTGCGCCGCGAGGTGTCCTGACCATGGACGTGGCCGGCTACCGTCCGCGCACAGTGGTCAGCGGCGGCGCGTTGGAACTGGCGGTCCTGTGGGGTGGTTTCCCGCTGCTCGGCGCGGGCGCCGGATGGCTCCTCGCGGCGGCGACGGGCTGGCTCGCCCGGCTGCCCTGGGTGCCGTTCGACGGCGTGATCGAGTGGCTGGACCGGCTGCCCGAGCCGCAGGCCACCGCCGGCACCATCGCGGTGGGCGTGGTGGCCGGCCTGGTCATCGCCGGGATCGGCACCGCCGAACGGCTGATCGTCACCGTCGACGCGGCGCAGGTCCGGCTGCGCCGCTCAGACGAGAACCGGACCGTCGCGCGGGTCGACACCCGGGTGGTCTTCCTCGCCGACAAGCACCTGGTGCTGCTCGACGCCGACGGCGCGGAGCTGGTCCGGGAGTCGACGGACCTGCCGGCCGCCGAACTGGCCGCGGCGTTCCGGGCGCACGGCTGGGGTTGGGCGGACGACGACCCGCACCGGTCGGCGTACCGGCTGTGGGTCCCGGACCTGCCCGGGCTGCCCGCCGGCCCGGACGCGCTGCTGCGCGCCCGGGAACGGGCGATCCAGCGGGACCGCCGCGACGACGCCCGGGAGTTGCGCCGCGAGCTGGGCCAGATCGGGGTGGTGCTGCGCGACGAGGGCAAGCGGCAGTACTGGCGGTTGACCACGCGTGCCCTGGCCCCCGGGCCGGAGCAGCCGACTTCGGCCGAGCGGGAGCCGGACGGGCGGTAGCGTCTGTCCCAGCAGACCCTGGGAGCCGCGCGATGACCGAACAGCAGCCGTACCGGGTGGTGTCCCGACACCCCGGCTTCGAGCTGCGTCGGTACCCCGCCCATCTGGTGGCCGAGATGCAGATCCAGGCGTCGTTCACCCGTGCGCCGATCGAGGCGTTCCGGCCGCTGGCCGCGTACATCGGTGGCGCCAATCGGGCCCGGCACCCGATTGGTTCCGCCGCGACGACGACGGCGGCGGCCGGCGGCTCGGAGAAGATCGCGATGACAGTGCCGGTGGTCCAGATCGAGGGCGAGTGGCCGGGCGCGTACCTGATCCAGTTCGTCATGCCAGCCACCTTCACCACCGCCACCCTGCCCGAGCCGGTGGATGCCCGGGTGCGCATCCGCGCGGTTCCGGCGCGGCTGGCGGCGGCGATGCGGTTCTCCGGACGGTGGACGGAGCAGGCGTTCAGCCAGCGGGCCACCATGCTCGGCCGGTCGGTGACCGCCGCCGGTCTGCAACCGACGGGCGCCATCCGGTACGCGCGCTTCGACCCGCCGTGGAAGCCGTGGTTCCTGCGCCGCAACGAGGTGGTGCTGCCGGTCGTCGAGTAGCTACCTGAGCTGCCGGCGGTCGTCGACGCTCGGTCGCGCCAGCAGAACGGCCATTCCGAGCCCGGCGAGCAGCCCGGCCAGGGAGACGAGCAGATCGGAGTCGGCGGCGTGGATCGGGCTGTTGCCGGCCAGCGAGGTGAACGTCGCGCCGATCGGCATCATGATCATCATGAGGATGGCCGTGGCCGCCAGGAACACCAACGGACCTACCAACGCGATGAGAGCCGCCAGGGCGTGGTGCCACCAGATCGGCCGGCCGCCCGGCCAGTCCCAGGCCAGCAGGGTGACTCCGGTGAGCAGCACCGCCCCGAGAGCGACCTCCGGCAGGAGTCGTGTGCCGGGCGCGGTGGCACGGACCAGCCCGACGCCGAGCAATGCCACAACTGTGAGACCGACCGCCAGCCCGACGCGCACCCGGGTCCGCGCCGGAGCCGCCGCCAGCGCGGCACCGACGGCCAGGGCCACCAGCAGCGCCGCCGTGGCCAGGGCACCCTGGTTCAGCTCCGGCTCCCGGTCGGTAGGTGACTCCATTCCGGCCGCCACCAGCGTCAGCACCCCGGCCACGCAGGCCGCGCCGGTCAGCACCCGCCGGTTGGTGGCCGGAGGCGTGCGGCGATCCCACCACAGCAGAATCGCCGCGACCACGCCGAGCACTGCGCACCCGCCGACGGCGAGCAGCACCGTCGCGTCGGAGCCGATCAGGTCGGCCCTGTCGATCGCCACGTCGGCGGCGATCCAGCAGCCGCCCAGCACCACCGCCGGACCGCCCCACCGCACCTGCCCCCGGCCGGCCAGCACCAACCCGAGCGGCACCGCCATGATCGCCATGAACCGCAGGTCGCGCGCCCAGTAGGCGTTGTTGCCCGGCAGGTGCTCCGACCACGGGCCGAGCGGCTCGGTCAATGGCTGCCACGTGGTCATGCCGTACGCCCAGAGCACGACGGCGGCGGCGGAGAGCAGCAGCCCGACCGGGCGCACGGTTCGCATCCGTGGACGGTAGCGGCCCGACGGCCCTCGCGGGGGGCGCGGTCATCCGACGAGGCCGACAGACGACCGCGCGGGGCGGTGACGCAGCAGCCGCCACGTCGGCAGCACACTGGACAGCACCGCGAGCAGCAGGCACAACCCCACCACCCCGGCGACCACCGGCCACGGCACCACCAGGTCGACGGGGGCGCCGACCTGCTCGGCGAGGCCGGCACCGATGCTGAGCAGACCGACGAACGCGACAGCCCCACCCAGCAGCGCGCCGATCAGGACCACCAGGGCCGACTCGGCCGTGACCAGCCAGATGACCTGCCGTCGGGTCGCCCCGGCCATCCGGATCAGCCGCAGGTCCGCGGCTCGGCCGGCGGCGGCCAGCAGCAGCGTGTTGGCCACCGCGATGGCTCCGTAGCCGGCGGACACCCCGATCAGCAGCACTGTGAAGAGCCAGACGAGGCGGTCCTCGGCGGCGTCCGCCTCGACCGCCCAGGCCGGGATGTCGAGGATCCGCGCGCCGACGGGCGGATCGATCCGGTCCCGGACGTACACCGTGGAGGTCAGCGCCGACGGGTCGTGCGCCCGCACCACGGCCCGGGGCACGAGCAGGTCGCCGGGGATCGACGTGTCGGTGACCACGGCGACGACCCGCAACGACACCGACGTCCCGTCGGCGAAGACCACCGGGTACGGCTCGGACGGCAGCCGGTTCGCCGAGGCGGTGACCACCACCGTGTCGTCGCCCTCGAGGTCGTCGAGCGAACCGGCGACGACGGTGAGCACCCGGTTCGCGGCGGCGAAGCCCACCGGGTCCACGCCGAGCGCGGTCATCGGCCGGTTCTCCGGCGACGTTCCGGGGTCGGTGCGGTAGACGGTGGTCGGCAGCAGAGCGGTGCCACCGGTCGCGGCGACGGCCCGGTCGGAGAGGCCCGGTGCGCGGTCCGGCACGACGATCCAGCCGGCGTTCACGTTGTCCGCCCGACCTGCCGCGTACGCGGCGCTGGTGGTGCGCACCATCCCGGACACCAGCACCGCGAACGCGACAGTGAGCAGCACCGGCGCGGCGATGGCGGCGGTCCGCCGGGTCGCTGTCAACGCCCCGCCCCGAACCAGCATCCCGATCGCGCCACCGCGCCGACGGACCGGAGAACGCAGCAGCCACACCAGCGGCCCGACCACCACCGGGGCGAGCACTGTGGCACCTGCCACCAGCGCCATCACCGCGTAGAGGGCGTACTGCGCCCCGACCCGCGCCTCATCGGCGGTCGCCGTGCCAACACTGAGCGCGCCCCCCGCCGCGACGAGCAGCACCCCGGTGGCGGCGCGCAGCCGCCCGATCGACCGTTGTTCCACAGCAGCCTCGCGCAGCGCCTCCAACGGGCGCACCCGCGCCGCTCGGCGCGACGCCGACCAGACGGCCAGTAACGCGATCACCGGCCCGGCGGCGAGAGAGACCGCGACCGGCCAGAGTTCGTAGCGGACCCGGAAGGTCGATGGTTCGTAGCCGAAGTCGACGAGCAGCCGGCCCAGCAACGGGGCGAGCGCCGCGCCCACCAGCAGGCCGACGAGCCCCGCCGAGACGCCGACGGCGAGCGCCTCCGCGTACACCATGCGGCGGACCTGACGTCCGGTGGCGCCGACGGCGCGCAGCAGGCCCAGCTCGCGGCGGCGCTGCGCGATGGTGAACGCGAAGGTGGAGGCGACCACGAACACCGTGACGAAACCGGCGAGGGCCGCCGTGGCGGTGAGCACCTGCATGCCGATCCACCGGGTACGGGCGTCGCCGCGCGGCTCCAGCGCGCCACGGGCGTCACCGGTCAGCACCCGTCCGTCGCCGCCGACGACTCCGCGAGCCGCCGCGGCGACCCGCTCGGGATCGGCCCCCGGCGCGAGCACCAGCCCGATGGCCCGGACGCCAGGGGCGAGGGCGGCGGCGACCTCGTCCGCGACGTGGACGCCGGGCCCGTCGACAAGACCGGTGACGGTGTACGACTCCGGACCGGCGGCGGTCAGCAGTGTGACAGGCGCGCCGACGCGCAGCCCGAGCGCGCTGTCGACGACCACCTCGCCGGGCCGGCGGGGTGGCTCGCCAGCCGTGGGGCGCAGTCCACCCAGATGGGCACTGGACCAGCCGTGCCCCTGGAAGGCGTCCTCCCGCCGGGTGTCGGCGGCCGAGGATCGACCGTCGACGAGCGGCTGAGCGTAGAAGGTGCGGTCCGGCACCGCCGCCACGACCTCGGGCAGGCCGGCAAGCCTGCCGACGAACTCCGCCGCCACTGCGGCGGACCAGGGCCGGGTCGGCACGAACTCGTCGGCGGACGCACCCGCCTCGGGGCTCTGCACCACGACCGCGGCCCGCGCCAGCCGGTCCGGCACCTGCGGACGCCCGGACGCGAGCAGCAGGGTGGCCGCCGCGACGAGCGCGACCCCGATGGCGACGGCCACGAACGCGCTGGCCGACCGGCGGACGCTCAGCACGACGACTCCGCACTGGTCTCCAGCGCGTGGGACGGGCCCGCGGCGACGGTTTCCCGCTCGGCGATCCGGGCGGCGACGGCGGCGGCGGTGATCCCGCCGGTCAGCTCGTCGACGACGCGGCCGTCGGCCAGCAGGAGGACCCGATCGGCGTACGCGGCGGCGGCCGGGTCGTGGGTCACCATCACGACTGTCTGCCCGTGGTCGTCGACGAGCGCCCGCAGCAGCCGGAGCACCTGCCGGGAGGACGCGCTGTCCAGTGCCCCGGTCGGTTCGTCGGCGAAGACCACCGCCGGACGGGTGATCAACGCCCGGGCCACGGCGACGCGCTGCTGCTCGCCGCCGGACAGCTCACTCGGCCGGTGCCCGGCCCGGTCGGCGAGCCCGACGGCGTCGAGGGCGGCGGTGACGTCCCGGGCCGGCGAGCGGCGGCGGGCCAGGCGCGACGGCAACTCGACGTTCTGCGCCGCGGTCAGCGTGGACACGAGGTTGAACGCCTGGAACACGAAGCCGATCCGGTCGCGGCGCAGCCGGGTCAGCGCGTCCTCGCCGAGGTCGTTGAGGCGAGTGCCGTCGATCGTGACGATCCCCTCGGTCGGGCGGTCCAGCCCTGCCGCGCAGTGCAGCAGAGTGGACTTTCCCGAGCCTGAGGGGCCCATCACCGCCGTGAACGTGCCGCTCGCGAAGCTGGTGGTCACGCCGTCGAGCGCCGTCACCCGCCGGGTTCCGGTGCCGTACACCGCGCGAAGCCCCGTCAGGGTCACCGTGTGTGTGGTCATGACCAGTACGGTCCCGAATGTGGGGACCCGGCGCGTCGTGCCGAGGCGGGCACTTCTCCGCCCTCCCCCGGGTGGAGGCCGAGGCCCGCGAACGCCGACGCGTACTCCTGCGGGATGACCACCCGCAGGCCGACGCGGCCGGCTCAGCCGGCCGATACCGTTCGACGGGTGACACCTCTCCTGCTGACCCGACGGATGCGGCCGGTGGACCTGTACACCGTGGACGCTCTGCTGGCGGTGGCCGTCGGCGGGCTGCTCTGCCCGTACGCGGCGCTGGAGTCGCCGCTGCACGGCGGCGTACGCGAGCCGCTCTGGATATCCGTGCTTGTCGGGATGGCTCTCGGGCTGCCGTTGGCCGTCCGGCGACGGTGGCCGATGGCGGTGGCAGTCGTGATCAGCTCGGTCGCCACTGTTGCCCTGATCACCGGGGTGATACCCAACTTCGCGGCCGCAGCGCCGGCGTTCGCCATCGGCCTGTCCTTCTACACGGTGGCCGTGTCGACGCCCACGCGGTGGTCGATGCTCTGCGCCGCCGGTTGTCTCGCTCTGGTGAGCGTCGGCCTGGTGCTGACCGCTGGCGACCTCTGGTCACGGACCGGCGCAGTCGCCTATGCCGCAGTCATGGTCGGGCCGGCCTGGGTGATCGGCTGGCTGATCCGGGAGCGACGCGCCCTCGCCACCCGGCAGAGTGACCAGTTGGTCCGTCAGGTCGCCACCGAGGAGCGGTTGCGGGTGGCGCGCGAGCTGCACGACGTTGTCGCGCACACGCTGAGCCTCATCGTGGTGAAGGCGGCCGTAGCCAACCACGTCGCCGAGGCCGACCCCCGCGAGGCGGGTGCCGCTCTGCGGGTCATCGAGGAGACCGGCCGCAACGCCCTCACCGACGTGCGTCGCGTACTCGGCGTCCTGCGCGAGGACAGCCCGTACGCGCCGACGCCCGGCCTGGACGAGTTGCCGGCCCTCGCCCGGCAGGCGGCGATCGGCGGCGTCGACGTCCAGCTCGACGTACGGCGGGAGGAGCCGGCCGGCGCGGTGCCGGAGTCGGTGGGCCTCGCGGTGTACCGGATCGTGCAGGAGGCGGTGACGAACGTGGTGAAGCACGCGGCGCCGGCCGCCTGCCGGGCTACGGTGACCGTCCTGCCCGACGAGGTGCGGGTGGAGGTGACCGACGACGGCCGGCGGCCGGTCCTGATCGGCGGGGAGGGGCACGGGTTGATCGGCATGCGGGAACGGGTGGTGTTGCACGGCGGGGAGTTCCGCGCCGGCCCACGCTCCGACGGCGGCTTCGCGGTGACGGCCAGCCTCCCCTACCGGGTGGCCGCGTGATCCGCGTGCTGATCGCCGACGACCAGGCGCTGCTGCGGGGCAGTTTCCGGCTGCTCGTCGATCTCAGCCCGGACTGCACCACCGTCGGCGAGGCGGGCACCGGCGTGGAGGCCGTCGCGTTGGCCGGGCAGCACCGGCCGGACGTGGTGTTGATGGACGTCCGGATGCCGGAGATGGACGGCATCGAGGCGACCCGGCGGATCTGCGCCGACCCGGCGACGGCAGGCACCCGGGTCATCATCCTGACCACGTTCGACCTCGACGAGTACGTGTACGGGGCGCTGCGCGCCGGAGCCAGCGGGTTCCTGCTCAAGGACACCCCACCGGCGGACCTGCTGACCGGAATCCGGGTGGTCGCCGCCGGGGAGGGGCTGCTCGCGCCGACGGTGACCCGCCGGTTGATCGACGAGTTCGCCCGGCAGCCCGAGCCGACCCGGCCGCTGCCGCGACAACTCGACGGGGTGACCGACCGGGAACGGGAGGTGCTCGCGCTCATCGCCCGGGGCCTGTCCAACGCGGAGCTGGCCGCGCACCTCAACCTCAGCCAGGCCACCGTCAAGACGCACGTCGGGCGGCTGCTGACCAAGCTGGCGGTACGCGACCGGGCGCAACTGGTGATCGTCGCGTACGAAACAGGGCTGGTGGGGCCGGGCGGCCTACGCTGAGCCGGTCGGCCGCACACTCAGGAGGAGCCATGACCCGTTACGTCGCCCTGCTGCGCGGGGTCAACGTCGGCACCACCCGGCTGGCGATGGGCGACCTGCGCCGGATCGTCACCGACCTCGGGCACGAGGACGTCACGACGTACCTGCAGAGCGGCAACGTGGCCTTCGGCAGCACGGTGCGCGACGCGGAGAAGCTGGCCGCCGGGATCGCTCGGGCGCTCACCGACGAGCTGGCGTTGACAGTGCCGGTGTTGGTGCGCGGCGGCCGGGAGCTGGCGGCGATCGCCGGCGGCAACCCGTACGCCGACCGGGAGGACGACCCGACGCGACTGCTGGTGGCCTTCCTCGCCACCGCGCCGAAGAAGTCCGCGGTGGACAGCCTCGCCGTGCCCGGTGGCGAGAACGTGTCGTTCACGGTGACCAGCCGGGAGGTGTTCCTGCACTACGTCGACGGCGGTTACGGGCGGTCGAAGTTCACGAACGCCTACCTGGAGAAGAAGCTCGGCGTGGTGGCCACCAGCCGCAACTGGAAGTCGGTGCGGGCCCTGGCGGAGATGACCGCCGCCTGAGCACGGTGGGGGCCCTGCGACCCCCACCGCGGCTGCTCAGAAGTGGTACGCGGTCTCGTACTCGGGCACCAGCACGCGGCTGCGCGGCGAGATCCGGCGGATCGCTGCGATCATGTCGTTCAACCGGGTGCGGTCGGTCGGGGCGACCGGCGGCGGGTTCCTCAGTTCGGTCTCGAAGTTGTCGTAGTGCACCGGCACCACGACCTTCGGGTAGTCGAGGCCGGCCAGTAGCCGGGGCAGGTAGTCGCCGGTGGTGGTGGCGTTCTGCATGGCCACCATCGCCACGTCGGGCGCGAGCCCGGTGAGGTTTCGCTCGGCGACGTCGCTGGCCCCGGTGAAGTAGACCGACGGGCCGCTGTCGACCCGCAGCAGGTAGCCGAGCGTGTCGCCCTCCGGCAGGTCCGCGATGGTGGCCGGCTGCGGCGGCGGGCTCACCCGCACACCGGGGAAGGCAACCGAGTACGACGGGTTGCGGCTGTGCAACGAGCCGACCACCTCGACGCTGTGGTCGCCGAAGTCCAGCACCTCCCCACCCTTCACGGCGCTGAGCTGCGTCGACGGCAACTCGTAGGCCAACCCCAGGTGGTACGCGGTGAGCGTGCCGAACACCCGCGCGCCGGTGCGCTTGGCGATGTACGGCACGTCCATGAAGTGGTCCCAGTGCGTGTGCGTGACAAGCACCGTCATGGCCCGGTCGACGCGCGGGTCGATCACGTCGGTACGCACTGTCAACTTCGTGTCGGTTCGGAACGGGCCGGTGAACAGCCCGGTGTCGATCCGGCTGAGGAACGGGTCGACGAGGACAGTGCGGTCGCCGATGTCGACGCGCCACCCGGCCGTACCCCACCAGCGGAAGCTGACCGCGCCCTTGCGGCGGGCGGTCGGCGCGGGTGCGACGGTCGGCGTGGGCGCGGCGGTCGAGGGCGCGGCCTGGGCCGGGGTGGCGACACCGGCGGCGAGTCCACCGGCGGAGACCAGGGCGGTGGTGGCGGCGGCGTCGCGCAGGAAGCGTCGGCGGTCGAGACTGGGCATGCGGATCTACTCCCCGTGGTCGGGCGATGTGTCGGCCACGAGCCAACCAGCGGCACCTCGCCGCAGTCCAAGATCAAGGGCCGTCGGCTTCGATACGCCACCGGATATCGGACCTGCTCGGCACGGGTGCGTCGACGCTCGGGCGGGCGCGAAATCAGTCGCCGCGCAGCGCCTCGACGGCCGTGCGGGCGGCCTCGCCCATCGCCAGGTCCACATCGATGCGGCGCGGGGTCAACTGTTCGGCCCGGGCGAACACGGCTATCGCGTACCGGCCGCCGTCGGGGTATTCGGCGACCCCGGCCTCCAGGTGGAACCCGGGCAGGGTGCCGGTCTTCCCGGAGACCCGGACGCCGGGCGGGAAACCGGCGGCCAGCCGGGTCCAGAAGATCTGCCGGGCCATCCAGGTGCGGACCATCGCGCAGGCCGCCGCCGGTCCGGCCTCGTCCCGCCAGATCAGCGTGAGCAGCCGGGTGATCTCCCGGGCGGTGCTGGACGTGGTGTGCGCGGGGTCGAAGACCCGCATCGCCCGGACCCGGTCGGCCGGCAGCGTGGGGAAGATCCGGGCGAACTCCGCCTCGGTCCGCGCGCCCACATCGGCGAGCATCATCTCGACCAGCTCCCGGGGACCACCGAGGACGCGGGTACGGGTCAGCCCCAGCTCGACGGCGAGCATCGGCAGCAGGTCCGGGCCGACCCGGCGCAGCAGCAGGTCGGCGGCCGTGTTGTCGGTCACCGACATGGCGAAGTACGCGAGGTCGCGCAACGACACCTCGGCGTCGTCGGCGCAGCCGGCCAGCCCCCACCCACCGAGCCGGTCGGCGGCGGTGACCAGGACCCGCTCGGTCGGGTCGAGCTGACCGGCCTCGACCTGCCGGGCGAACTCCAGCACCAGCAGGATCTTGAAGATCGAGGCGATCACCACCTGCTCGTCGGCCCGCACCCCGACCTCGCGAAGGCCGCCGACCGGGCCGCCGACCAGGCCGCCGCCGTCGGACCGCACGCCCAGGTCGACGGCGCTCAGGTCGACGGCGTCCAGGTCCACGACCTGCAGGCTGGCCGTCACCCCGACGGCGGCGAAGATGGCCTCGATGCGTTCCTCCACGTCCACGCCAGAACGGTATCCAGCGGCGGCGTGGCGGCGCTGGCGTAGGGTCGCCGCCGTGGATCTGCTCCGGCACCTGCGGCACTTCGTGGTGGTCGCACACGAACTGCACTTCGGGCGGGCCGCGGAGCTGCTCGGGATGGCCCAGCCGCCGCTGAGCCAGTCGATCCAGCGGCTGGAACGGGAGCTGACTGTCGAGCTGTTCGACAGGTCCCGCCGCCAGGTACGCCTCACCACCGCCGGTGAGCTGCTGCTCGGCGAGGCGGAGGAGCTGCTCGCCGGCGAGGGTCGACTCCGCAGCCTGATGGGGCAGATCCGCGCCGGTGAGCTGGGCGTACTCCGTGCCGGGGTGCCACCGGAGACGCCCGCCGTGACGCTGCGCTCGCTGCTCGACGGGCTCACCACCCGGGCACCCGGTCTGGACGTGGAGCTGCACGAGCTGACCACGGCCGAGCAGGTGCGGATGCTCGGCGAGCGGACCCTGGACGTGGGGCTCGTGCATCACCCGGTGGCGGCGGACGGGTTGCGCTTCGGCACCCCGGTCGACGTACCCCTGGGGGTGTTGCTGCCGCGCACCTCGCCGCTGGCCCGCGGCCGTGCGGTGACGCTCGCGTCGCTGGCCGGTCTGGATCTGGTGGCCGCGCCCCGCGCCACCGCCCCCGGCTGGCACGATCACCTGCTCACTGTGTGCCGGCAGCACGGTTGGAGCCCGGCCTGGTGCGCCCGGCCCGCAACCCGGAGTTCCTCTGCGGGCTGGTGCTGGCCGGGGGCGGGGTGGCCGTGGAACCGGCGGCGGTGGCCCGCCGGGAGCCCCGGATGGCCTGGCGGCCGATCACCGACGCGCCGCTGGCGAAGCGCACCTCGGCGGCCTGGCCGGACCGGTCGGCGCACCCGGCGGCGGCGATGTTCGGTCAGCTCGCCGCGGAGGTGCTGGCCGAGGCCGACCCCACCGCGCCCGCCCTGTCCGCGACGTCGGTGCCGGCGGCGCGGCCGTGGCCGGTGCTGTTCGACACGACCGGGTGAACCGGCCTGCCGTTGCGTTCGTCACCCCCGGTTGGGCGGTGATTCGTCCACCCGCCCGGGTATGGATGACAGGTAACGAAGACGCGAAGGAGCCGCAGTGGCACTCACGATTCCCGACATCAGCCTGAACGACGGCACCACCATTCCGCAGCTCGGCTTCGGGGTGTTTCAGATCGAGCCGAAGGACACCGTCGCGGCGGTGACCACCGCGTTCGAGGTGGGCTACCGGCACATCGACACCGCCGAGATGTACGGCAACGAGGCCGAGGTCGGCGAGGCGGTACGCGTCTCCGGTCTGGACCGGAGCGCTGTCTACGTGACCAGCAAGCTGAGCAACGCCTTCCACCGGCCCGACGACGCCCGCCGGGCGTTCGACTCGACGCTCGCGGCGCTGAAGATGGACTACATCGACCTGTTCCTGATCCACTGGCCGCTGCCGACCCTGTACGACGGCGACTACGTCTCGACCTGGAAGGCGCTGGAGGAGTTCCAGCGCGACGGCCGGGCCCGCTCGATCGGCGTGTCGAACTTCCAGGCGTCGCACCTGCAGCGGCTGGCCGACGAGGCGAGCGTCGTGCCGGTGGTCAACCAGATCGAGGCGCACCCGTACTTCGGCAACGACGAGGTCCGCGCCTACGGCCGTGAGCACAACATCCTGACCGAGGCGTGGTCGCCGATCGCGCAGGGCAAGGTGCTCGACGACCCGACAGTGGTCGACATCGCCGAGCAGCTCGACCGGACCCCGGCGCAGGTGGTGCTCCGCTGGCACGTGCAGCGCGGCGACATCATCTTCCCGAAGTCGACCACCCCGAAGCGGATCGAGGAGAACACCCGGATCTTCGACTTCGAGCTGGACGACGCGGCGATGGAGCGGATCACCGGGCTGAACAAGGGCGAGGCCGGGCGGCAGGGCCCGGACCCGGACACCTTCGCCTACCTGCCCAACTGACCTGAGCCGCCGAGGGGCGGGCGTCGCCGCGGTGACGCCCGCCCCTCCCCCCTTCGGCGCCCCCCTCGGTCAGACCCGGCCCACGGAGTCCTGGTTCTGCAACACCAGCCACCGGCCGTGCTGGTAGGTGTAGCTGACCCCGATCAGCAGCGGCACCCTGGTGCCGGTGGCCGGCACCGCGTAGACGGAGTCGAACAGCACGAAGCCGGTCCGGCAGCCGACCACTGTCTGCTTCGCCACGCTGAAGGACTGGGTCCACGAGTCGTCGGCGAAGAACCCGCGCAGCCAGTCCACGGTGGCCCGTTTGCCGTCGAGCACCTCACCGTCGGAGGCGAAGACGGAAGTGACGTCGGGGTGCAGTAACGCGGCGAAGCCGTCCAGGTCGCGCCGTTCGGTGGTCTCCACGTACGCGCGGACGGCGCTGTCGAAGGCGCGCTCGCAGCCATGGGCCGCAGCGTCGCCGGTGGTCGTGTCGGCCGGGCCCACAGTGGCGGCCGACACCGCGGCAGGAGCCGCTGCCAGCAGACCGGCGGTGAGCCCGAGCAGGGCGAGCGTGCGGCCGAGCCGGCCGGCGGAACGGGGGGAGGCAGGTGGGCGCATCGGTTTCTCCTCAGGACGGGTGGTGTTGCCGTCGCAGCCAACCCGACCCGCCACGCCTCCGGGTACTGATTCGAACCAGTTCGAATGCCGACCGCACATCGACGCCGCCGCTTGTACGATCCGGCTGTGATGGTCGCGCATCTGGACGGGCCGAGCCTCGCCCGGCTTCGGTTGGCGATCTCGCCGGCCTCGGAGGTGACGTCCTGGCTGCGGGCAGCGCTCTCGCGCTTCGGGCACCCGGTGCACGGCGACACCGGTCCGGCCGCCCGCGCCGCGCTGCGGCACCCCGACGTGGCCCTGGTCGCGGAGCTGGTGATGCCGCCCGGCCGGCTCGGCTACACGCCAGACCTGCTCACGCCGAAGCCGCCGCTGGGCCCGCTCAACGCGGCCTTCGAGCAGCAGTTGGCTGCCACTGCCGCGACGCCCGCCGACGAGGTGGCGGTGCAGGTGAACGAGCGGTTTCCGGCGGGCGGGATCCCGGCGCGGGTCCGCGCCGCCGTCGAGGACGGCACCCTGACCCGACGGGTCGCCAACGGTCTGCGTCACTTCTGGCGGGCCGCGCTCGCCGAGCAGTGGCCGGCGGTGCGAACCACGCTGGAGGCCGAGCTGGCTCTGCGGGCCACCACGATGGCCACCGCCGGAGTGGGCAGCATGCTGAACAGCCTGCACCCGAAGGTCGGCTGGACCGGCAGGTCGCTCACCATCGACAGCTCGTACCGGATCACCACCGCGCTGACCGGCGCGGAGCTGGTGCTCGCGCCGTCGGCGCTGGCCTGGCCCCACCTCTCCACTCAGCTCTGCGACGAGGGCAATGCCGTGCTCGTCTACCCGATCGGAGCCGGTCCGACGGAACAGCACCGGGCGGGTCGGCTCGGTGACCTGGTCGGTGCGAGCCGGGCGGCGATCCTGGCGGACCTGGACGTCCCCCGGTCCACCGGGCAGCTCAGCGAGCGACACCGGTTGGCCCCGGCCACCGTCTCCTACCACCTGGGGGTGCTGCTGCGCTCCGGCCTCGTGGTGCGCACCCGGGAGCGCCACAGCGTGCTCTACCGGCGCTCCGATCACGGGGACGGGCTGGTCGGCTGCCGTTCAGGTCAGGAGGCCACCCGTTCGGCGATCCGGCGGAACACCGCCTGGGTCGGCGAGTCGGGCTCGGGGACGTAGACGATCAGCCGCTGCTCGGTCTCCGGCACCAGCAACACCCGGCACTCGAACTCCAACGACCCCAGGTGGGGATGCGGCACCCGCTTGATCACCGGACGGCGTTCCTCCACCTCGTGTTCCGCCCAGAGCCGGGCAAACGAGGGCGAGACGCCGAGCAGCTCGGTGACCAGATCACGGATCGCCGGATCCCCCGGGTAGCGACCGTACGCGGCCCGCAGGTCCGCCACCGTGCTGTGCACGAACCGGCGGGCGTCGGCATCGGTCCAGTGGCCCTCGGTCACCGAGTGCCGGAACGTCCAGCGGATCATGTTGCGCTCCGCGTCCGGCACGGCCGCGAGATCGCCCAGGAAGTACGTGGCCAGGCGGTTCCAGGCCAGCACGTGGTAGGCGGCGTCGACGAGGTACGCCGGGGTCTCGGTCATGGCGTCCAGCAGGTGCCGCAACCCGGGCGACACCTCCCGGCTCGGGCCGACGGTCGGCGGCGGGTTCTCGCCGGCGACCCGGAACAGGTACTCCCGCTCGTCCCGGCTCAACATCAGCGCCCGGGCCATCGACGCGAGCACCTGCCGAGACGGGTGCGGCCCGCGGCCCTGCTCCAGCCGGATGTAGTAGTCGATCGACATCCCGGCGAGCTGGGCGACCTCCTGCCGGCGCAGCCCGGGGGTACGTCGGCGTTCGCCCTCGGGGAGCCCGACCTCGGCGGGGCGCAGCCGGGCGCGGCGGGTACGCAGGAACGCCGCCAGTTCGTCACGCCGCAGGCCGCTGCTCGTCATGCCCCCAGCATGCCTCGGCGCGGGCCGGTCAGGGTGGTACCGCCGGTCCCAGCCTCGGCCCGTCTCTCCCCGCACACCGCCGGCGCGGACACGCTCGACGGCATGACGAACAAAATCGCCCTGATCACCGGGGCCAACAAGGGGATCGGCTTCGCCACCGCCCGGCAGCTCGGCGCCCTCGGGATGACAGTGCTGGTGGGCGCGCGGGACGCCGAGCGGGGTCGGGCAGCCGAGCGGGAGCTGCGCGACGGCGGCGCGGACGCGGTGTTCGTGCCGCTCGACATCACCGACGCCGGGTCGGTGACGGCCGCCGCGAAGTGGGTGGAGGCGGAGTACGGCCGGCTGGACGTGCTCGTCAACAACGCCGGCATCGTCCTCGCCGACGGCGCGCGGGGGCTGCCCAGCGAGACGACACTGGCGACGATGCGCCGGCTGTACGAGACGAACGTCTTCGGGGTGGTGACTGTGACAAACGCGCTGCTGCCGCTGCTGCGCCGCGCACCGGCGGCCCGGATCGTCAACGTGTCGAGCGAGGTCGGCTCGATCACGGTGATGACCGACCCGAACGGCGCGCTGGCCGAGTTGACCTCCGTGCCGTACCCGTCGTCGAAGGCGGCGCTGAACATGCTCACCGCGATGTACGCCAAAGAGCTGCGGGACACCCCGATCACTGTGAACGCGGCGAACCCGGGCTACTGCGCCACCGATCTGAACGGCAACAGCGGTTTCCGGACGGCCGAGCAGGGGGCCGAGGTGAGCGTGCACCTGGCGACCCTGCCGGCCGACGGGCCGAGCGGGCTGCTCTGGGGCTTCCAGATGGACGCCGGCGGTGGGTACGGCGTACTGCCCTGGTGAGGATGAGCGCTTGACCTGGAGCGCGCTCCAGCCTGCAGGGTGATCTGTGCGCCCACCGGTAGGGCGCACGAGAGGAGATCCCCATGCGGTACCGCACGATCGCGGTGGCGCAACTGGAGGAGAGCCTGGCAGCTGTCGACCTGGAGCTGACCGCCGAGCAGCGACACCGCCTCGACACCACCTGGTGACCGGCACCAGCCGCCCCGCCGACCTCAGCTCCCGGTCGGTGGGGCGGTCAGGTCGAGCTGCCAGTCGTTGGCACGCATCATCTGCCCCGGCGGGTATTCGAAACCGGTCTCGCCGAGCAGCGTGAAGCCGGCCTTGCGGCACACCGCGTTCGACGCGGGATTGTCGACCGAGGGGTAGGCGTGGGCGTAGTGCCGGTCCCGTCGCGCGCGAGCGACGTCCACCACCGCGCGCACCGCCGCCGTGGCCAGCCCCTGCCCCCGGTACGCGGGCAGCACCGCCCAACCCATCTCGTACACCTGTTGCTCGCGCCACTCGCGGGCCCAGTAGCCGACGCTGCCCGCCCGCGCCCCGTCCGGCAACACCAGCGTGAACATGCAACCCTGCCCGGTGCCGGAGAAGTGCACGTACCGGTCGTGGCGGGCAAGCACCTGCTCGTCGGTCTCCGGGCCGCCGGTGTGCTTGCGCGTGTCCGGTGAGTTGAGCTGCCGCAGCAGGTCGAGGTCGTCCTCGTGCCACGGCTCGATGCGTACCTGTGCCATCCAACTCCCCCGTTCGTCGACCCCAGTCAAGCCGATCCCACCGACATTTCGCCCGGAACCGCGCCCGCTAGATCGGATCTAGCGGGCGCCTGCCGCCACCTCGCGCCTTCAGGATGGAAGGGGGGTGGGCCATGACCCAGTTGCGGATCGCCGTGATCGTCGGCAGCACCCGGGAGGGCCGGGTCGGCGACCGGGTCGCCCACTGGTTCGTCGAGCAGACCGCACGGCACGACGACCTGACGGTGACGGTCGTTGACCTGACCGAGTACGACTTCCCGGCCACCTACCCCGCCGAGCCGACCGCGTCCATCCGGGCGTTCGTCCGCGAGGTGGGCCGGGCGGACGCGTTCGTCGTGGTCACCCCCGAGTACAACCACAGCTTCCCGGCACCCTTGAAACAAGCCATCGACTACGCGTACGACGAGTGGCAGGCCAAAGCGGTCGGCTTCGTGTCGTACGGCTGTCGGTCCACCGGCGTGCACGCAGTCGACCAACTACGTACCGTCTTCACAGCACTGCACGCGATGACGGTGCGCGACGTCGTCGGGATCGACCTGCTCGCCGGCGAGCCGACAGCCAGGTGCACGGACGAGCTGCGCCGCGACGTCGGCGTCCTGCTCGACCAGGTGCGCTGGTGGGGTCTGGCGCTGCGCGACGGTCGGGCAGCTCGGCCCTACGTCTCCTGAAAACATCCGACACGAAAGGTAAGGATCATGAGTAGACGCACCACCGGCCTGGCCATCGAGGCCGAGGGACTCACCCGCTCATTCGGGGACACCCAGGCGCTGGCCGGCATCGACCTGCGGGTGCCCGCCGGCACCGTCTACGGCCTGCTCGGCCCGAACGGCGCGGGCAAGACCACAGCGGTCCGGGTGCTCGCCACGCTGCTGCGGCCCGACGGCGGCTCGGCCCGGGTCTTCGGGCACGACGTGGTCACCGAGGCCGACAAGGTCCGTTCCCGGGTCAGCCTCACCGGCCAGTACGCCTCCGTCGACGAGGACCTGACCGGTACGGAGAACCTGGTGCTCCTCGCCCGCCTGCTCGGCCTGCGCAAGCCGGCCGCTCGGGACCGCGCGGCCGCCCTGCTCGCCGCGTTCGGTCTGACCGAGGCGAGCGACCGCCAGGTGAAGAAGTACTCGGGCGGGATGCGGCGACGCATCGACATCGCCGCAAGCATCCTCAACACCCCGGATCTGCTCTTCCTCGACGAGCCGACGACAGGTCTCGACCCGCGGAGCCGCAACCAGGTGTGGGAGATCATCCGGGCGGTGGTGTCGCACGGCACTACTGTGCTGCTGACCACCCAGTACCTCGACGAGGCAGACCAGCTCGCCGGGCGGATCGCGGTCGTCGACCACGGCCGGGTGATCGCGGAGGGCACCCCGGGTGAGTTGAAGTCGTCGATCGGCTCCGGCACGGTCCACCTGCGACTGCGCGATCCCGGGCAGCGGCCCGACGCGCAGCGGGTGCTCCGGGAGGCGCTCGACGTGCCGGTGCAGCTCGCGGCCGACCCGGTGGCGCTGACCGCCCGCGTCGGCGAGGCCGGCACCGACCTCGACGCCAGCGCCCAGGCCTCCCGCGCACTCGGCGAGCTGGCCCGCGCCGGCATCGTCGTCGACAACTTCTCCCTCGGCCAGCCGAGCCTGGACGAGGTCTTCCTGGCCCTGACCGACCACCCCGCCGTGCCGGCCGACGAGCGCGACGACGAGCTGGAGGCAGCCCGATGAGCGACACCACGACCACCACTACCGAACGGGCGCCGTCCGTCTACGTCCCGTCCGCCGAGGCGCTGGCGACGGTGCTCGCGCCCGGTGCCCGACCGCCCCGGCCGAGCGCGCTGAGTGCGTCGCTCACCTTCGGCTGGCGGGCCATGCTGAAGATCAAGCACGTGCCGGAGCAGCTCTTTGACGTGACCGCGTTCCCGATCATCATGGTGCTGATGTTCACGTACCTGTTCGGTGGCGCCCTCGCCGGCAGCCCGCGCGAGTACCTGCAGTTCTTCCTGCCCGGCATCATGGTGACGAGCGTCGTCATGATCACCATGTACACCGGCGTCGGCCTCAACACCGACATCGAGAAGGGCATTTTCGACAGGTTCCGGACGCTGCCCGTCTGGCGGCCGGCCGCCCTGGTCGGCATGATCTTCGGCGACGTGCTGCGCTACATCCTCGCTGCCGTGGTGATCCTGAGTCTCGGGCTGGTGCTCGGGTTCCGGCCCGAGGGCGGGGTGGTCGGTGCCGTCGCCGGGATCGGGCTGCTCGTGGTCTTCTCGTTCGCGTTCTCCTGGGTGTGGACGTTCTTCGGGCTGATCCTTCGCAGCGAGAAGTCGGTGATGGGGGTCAGCATGATGGTGCTGTTCCCGCTGACGTTCCTGAGCAACGTCTTCGTCGAGCCGAGCACCATGCCCGGCTGGCTCCAGGCGTTCGTGAAGGTCAACCCGGTGACACAACTGGTGGCGGCGATCCGAGGAGCGATGAGCGGCGAGTCGGACCCGTCGGCCACGATGTGGCTGCTGCTGTGGAGCGCCGGCTTCGTCCTGGTCTTCGGCACCCTGACCATGTACAAGTACAACCGCCGCTAACCCCGACCCCCGCGCCCGGCCCCTGCCCCTGCCCCTGCCCCTGCCCCCGCGATCTTGCACTTACTGTCCCGACAAGCGTGGCAAATCCACACGAATCGGCGACCGAAAGTGCAAGATCGCGGAGGGCTGGGGCGGGGCCGATGTGGGTTAGAGCTGCCAGGGGAGGGCGGTGGGGGGCAGGTAGCGGCAGGTGGCTCCTGTGGAGACGGCGTCGCGGAGGTGCCTCGCCAGCGCCGGGTGTCGGTGGTCGAGCTTGCGTAGCGTGTCGCGGATTCGCGCGGTCACCGTCTTGCGGGCCCGTTCAGCCTCGTCGCCGAGGCGGCGGCTCCGGCCGGCGAGGCCCGCCGCCGCACGCAGTTCGTCGAGCAACGCGCCCCGCTCGGCGTCCAGCTTGGACACTTTCCGGTCGTCGTCCCGGGCGGCGGCCCGATCGATCTCCTCGTCGAGACGGGCCAGGTGCCGCCGGTAGCGGGCTTTCGCCTCGTCGTCGAGGACCGGGTCGGCTCCCATCCGGCGGGCGGCGACCAGCTCCGGCCCGGCGGCCGGGTTGAGCAGTTCCACCGCCGGCACGTCGCTGCCCGGGCGGCTGAGCAGCAGGTGCAGGTCATGCAGGCCCTTGGCGTCGGGCAGGTGCACCACCACACCGTCGTACGCGAGCTGCCAGACCGGCCCGTCGCGCCGAAACTCGTACCCCTCGATCGCGGGCGCGACCGGCGCGGCCTGGCCGGGCGCGACAACCTGGCCCGGCACGCTGGCCTGGCCCGCTCCAGCCGCCTGGCGCGACCCGGCAGCCTGGCCCGACCCAGCGGCCTGGAGCGTCGCGAGGGCCTGGTCTGGGCGGTCGGCGTCGGGGGCGGCTGGGGCGGCGAGCCGGTGGAGCACCTGCGTCATGCCGAGAGCTGTCGCCTCCTGGATCGCGGCGGCGCGCAGCGCGGTCAGTGTCGCGGTGTCGCCCGGGTGGCCTCGGCCGGCGAGGGCGTTCGCGAGGCCGGTGCGGGCGAGCAGCGACCAGGGTCGGGAGCCCATCCGATCGGCGGAGTCACGGGCGGCGGTGAAGCCGGCGATGGCGTCGTCCCAGCGCTCCTGGGCGGCGTCGACAAGCGCCAGCCAGTGGTCGACGGGACCGCTGATCTCGCAGCCGAACAGCCCCACCATCCACTCTCCGCGGTGCGGGGCGAGCGCGGCTCGCGCGGCGTCGCAGCGCTGCGGGTCGGCGGACGCGGCGGCGGCCTGTGCGCGGAGCCGTAGCCAGAGTGGGGACACCGGCCGCGGATAGCGGATGGCGGCGGCCTCGATGCCGGCGGTCAGCCGGACCGCCGTCTCGCCGTCGCCACGCTCCGCCGCGGTGATCGCCCGCAGCAGCTCCCGGTAGGGGTAGTCGGTCGGGGCCAGCCCGTCCACGAGCACGGCGGCCTCGGCGACCCGGCCCTGGAGCAGCAGCCGGGACCAGCGCAGGTGGTGGCCCATGAACCCGAACTCGATGTGGCTCGGGTCGGCGTGGTCGCCGAGGACGGTGAACCGCTCGTCGGCCCTGGCGAAGTCGCCCCGGAACGCCGCGATGATCCCACTGTCGACGGCTGCGGCCATCCGGTGTCTGGCGAAGTCGCCGTGCCGTTCGGCGTCGACGAAGGTGGTGAGCTCGTCGGCGAAGCTCGGGTCGCCAAGCTCCAGCAGCGCCACCCAGCGCAGCGAGGTGGCCCACAGCTCGGTCTCCCGGTCACCCGTCCGGTGGGCCACGTCCCGGATCTCGACCGTGAGCGCGGCTCGGGTCGCGGCGGTGCCGAGCCCCCAGGTCGTGTCGTGCCGGGCCCAGAGGCTGAAGGTGAGCGCCTCGTCGTCCTGCCCTCGACGGGCGATCGTCTCGCTGGCGGTGATCAGGTCCGCGACCAGGGCGCCGACAGTCGCGGTGGCGTCCGGTTCGCCGATCAACCGGCGGTACGCCTCGCGCACCAACTCTGCCGACTCGATCGACTGGGCGGTATCCACCTGGCGGGAGCGGTTCACGGTGAGCGCGACCCGGGCCAGCAGCACCGGGTCGTCGAGCGAGCGGGCCAGCTCGGCGGCCTCGGCCAGCAACCGTTTGACCTCTTCCCGGCCGGCGTGGTGGTAGTGCGACTCGGCGAACTCGACGAGGATCCGCACCCGTTGCGCCAGGTCCTCGACGACCTCGAGCGCCCGGCGGAAGTGCACCGCCGCCTCGTCGCCGGCCAGCCGGGCGAACGCGTCCCGCCCGGCGGCGACCAGCAGCGTGGCCACCCGGGCCCGGTCCAGCGCGGGGCCGGCAAGGTAGGCGTGGCGGGCGAGGTCGGCCGGGATCAGCCGATCGGTGAGCTCCCGCAGGTCGTCGACGGCCCGGACGACTGCGCCGTGCCGGGCCCGCCGGTCGTCGTCGGTCAGCCCGTCGTAGAGGGTTTCGCGGACCAGGTCGTGGGCGAAGGCGAAGCGGCCACCGCCCCGGGCCACCACCAGTCGGGCGGTCACCGCCCGGTCGAGCAGCCGGTCGACCTGCGCCGCCGGGGCGGCTGCGCAGGCCGCGAGGACCTGACGGTGGAACTCGCGGCCCAGTACGGCGGCGACGGTGAGCGCCTCGACGACGGCGGCGGGCAGTTGGGCCAGGCGGCGGCGCACCGCCTCCCGTACGCCGGGTGCGATCGTGCCGACCGCGTCGTCGGCGTGCCACAGCCGCGCGGTCTGCTCGACGAAGAACGGGTTGCCACCGGTACGCCGGTGCACCTCGTCGACCAGGCCGGCACCGGGCTCCCGCCCGGCGGTCCGGGCCATCAGCGCGGCCACGTCGTCGCGGGAGAGGCCGGTGAGGGTGATCGTGGTGGCCTTCGCGACAAGCGGCATCAGCAGCGGGCGCAGCGGATGCTCGCCCGACTCGACCTCGGCGTCGCGGTAGGTGCCGATCAGCAGGAGACGCTCGAACCAGGTGTGCTGGGCGGCGAAGCTCAGCAATCGCAGTGAGGCCGGGTCGGCCCAGTGCAGGTCGTCGAGGACGACAACGACCGGCCGCTGCTGGGAGACGGCGACCAGCGCGGCGGTCACCGCGTCGCAGAGCGCGAACGCCTCCTGGTCGGCGACGTCCGGGCCTGGGTCGACGCCTGCCCAACTGACCAGGCGTCCGGCCTGCTCGCCTCCGGTGCCCGACTGGCCGAGCAGGGCGGCGAGGGCCGGCTCCGCGGACTGCCGCGCCACTGCCCAGTCGTCGGCGGAGCGCCGCAGGCCACGCAGCACCTGCACCCACGGCCAGTAGCCGGGGGCGCTGTCGGAATCCCAGCAGGCGGCGCCGAGCACCAGCGCGCCTCGCTGCCGGGCCTCCCGGGCCGCCGACGTGACGAGGGTCGTCTTGCCGATGCCCGGCTCGCCGGTGACCAGCACGAAACCGCCGTGACTGGTGGTGGCGCGATCCAACTCGGCGCGCAGCAGGCCTGCGGGGTGATCCCGCCCGATGATGGCGTCGCCGAGCGCGTCCATGGTTTCCAGACGGTACTGGAACCGTGCGACAGCGCGGGTGGGTTAACCGGCCGGATGCTTCGCGGGTCTCGCCGGTTAGAGAGGGCCTTTGGAGCTGATGTCGCAAACGAGTCGACCCCATCACTCCCTAAGCTTCCCTAACCGAGTATTATGGGGAACGATGACGGAAGAAATGTACTCTGTTGAGCAGGTGGCCGATCGGCTCAGCCTGCACGTGCGCACCGTGCGCGGCTACATCCGCACGGGCCGGCTCCGGGCGGTGCGGATCGGCAAGCAGTACCGGATCGCCGCCAGCGATCTCGACGCCCTCACCGGGCAGGCGCCGGCCGTCGTGGCCGGGCAGGCCGAGGTGTCGAGCGCCGAGGTGTCGAGCATCGTGCAGATCGACGGCGTCGACCGGGCCGCCGCCGACCGGCTCGGCACGCTCGTGCTCACCAGCGCCAACACCGGCCACGACCAGGCCCACCCGCTGCGGGTGCAGACGGTGTACGACGAGGAACGCCAGCGCATGAAGATCATCATCCTGGGTGACCCCGCCGCCACCGCCGAACTGCTGCACCTGCTCGACGCCGTCCTCAACGCCGACAACGGCCTGCTCAATCGGGAGGTTCGCGATGTCTGACGAGATCCAGGAACGCGCCGGGGTGCCGGTGCTGGTCTGCGACCCGGCGGGGCCGCCGGTAGCCACCGAGCAGGACGCGCTGGACCTGATCGGGGCGGCGTTCCTCGGCGCCCAGGTGGTGGCCGTACCGGCCAACCGGCTCGACGAGCGCTTCTTCTCGTTGGGCACCCGCTTCGCCGGAGACGTGATGCAGAAGTTCGTCAACTACCGGGTGCGCCTGGCCGTCGTCGGCGACATCTCGGCGCAGCTCGCGGAGAGTTCGGCGTTGCGCGCACTTGTGCACGAGTCGAACCAGGGTGGGCAGATCTGGTTCGTCCCCGACCTCGACGCGCTGGACACCCGCCTACGCGCCGCCCGATAGCCACTCACCTGGCGCGCGAGACCGCCATCTCCACCTCGTCCGGCTCCACTCCCCTGGCCCGAGCCTGCCCGGCCGCCCACCGCAGATAGGCCAGCCACTCCTCGGATGACCACCCGTTACGGCGGCCCACACCCGCCTCGGCCGGGAGCTGGCTGGCCACGACACGGTCGAGGATCAGCGGCTGCACACCGCCCGCCCCACGCCGGTAGCCGGCGAAGTAGAGAAGCTTCGTGAACAGGCCCGGCCCCAACCACGGCAGACGAGCGTGGTCGGGGTCGCGGAAGCGGCGGTACGCCGTGCGCAGCGCCTCCTCGTCGGACGCCGGTCCGGACACCTCCTCCAGCGCGTACGCCAGGCGTTTGCCGTCCGGGTCGGCGGCGAGCGACCTGGCGGCGCGCCACGGGCCGTACCCGATGGGCCCGTAACCCCAGGCCAGCACGGCGGTCAGCAGGTGACGTGGACTCGCGGACCCCGCCCGGTACGCATCGGCCACCGCGAAGACGTCGCGCCGCCAGACCTCGCCGCTCGCCGGAAGGATGTCGGGCCACACATCCGGCGGCAGCCCCGCCCGCCAGCGGTCGACGTTCACGGTGACCGGGGTCCGCTCCCCCGGTAACACCACACCCTCGGCCGTCTGCATGGTCGCCTCCCTCAGATCGCGCGCTCGCGGAACTCCGTGGTTCGGACGCTATGGTCGGGGCCTCCCACACACCGCCCGCCGACGGCAAATCGCGGTATCCCTGCACGGGCGCCTACCTTCCGGGCAGCCACCATCGACACCGCAGCTGGCGGTTCGCGAACGTCGCACGGTTGACCTACGGTCCTCCCGTGCTTCCCAGAAACGTGAAGATCCTCGATCAGGTCCGCGCCGAGGCGCTGCGCCGCGACATCCCCGCTGCCGACGTGGAGCGCTGGCTGGGGCTCGCCCGCCCGTCCGCCCTCCTGACACAGGGGGGTGACGGGCCGGTCGTCGGCGCCATCCGTGGGCCCGTGATGCTTCCGATCGACGCCGAGGACCCCGAGTACCCCTTGATCGCCACCATCGACTGCGCTGCTCTTCCGGCAGACGTGACCGACCTTCCGCTACCGTCCGACGGCCAACTGCTGCTGTTCGGCTGGCCGGAAGAGAGCGGCTACGGCGAGGTCAGGTATGTGCCGTCAGGCGTGGCGGTCGAGGAGCGAGAGCAGTATCCGCCCGACTTCCCTCCGGACGACGAGGAGTTCGCCGAGGTCTACGCGGAGATCCCACAGGGCGATCTGCATCTCACTGTCGACATCTCTCTGCCCTACGTCAAGACGATCCCGGGGCCCCCATGGTCTCCGCCGCTGCCGGGTGATCCCCCGTTCGAAGAGATGACCGAGGTGTGGAAGGAAGTACTGGGCAACGTGCCGGACGGCATGTTCTCCTTTGGAGGCTGGACGACGCCGCTGCTGTTGGGCGGCTACGGCACTGACTGCAACGGCTTCAACCCCGCGTGGTTGGGCGCCAACCCCTCGGGCTGGTCCTGCTACGACGGGCCGGTACGCGGCGGTGGGCCGCCCGACCACGGCGACTGGGTTCTGCTGGCCGAGTTCCACGGCGGCAGACAAGGGGGCGCAACCATCCACTGGGTGATCCAGCGTTCCGACCTGAAGGATCGACGCTTCGACCAGGCCAGCGTCCTCGTCTACTGGAATCCGTGAGTCCGCTCGCCACCGGGAGCGTCGACCGGGCCGATCACCACCACCCAGCGACCCGCCTACGCGCCGCCCGATAACCACCTCACCGCCCGGGACGGCATTGGAGCTGACGGGGGCTCAGGACTAGCCGCACAATGACCGGGTACGCGCGATCCATGGGTAGCCACAAGCAGAACAAACACGACAGCGGCGGCGAGTCGGCGCGAGGCCGGCGGCATTCGGGCAGCGGCGCTCCGGGCCGCCAGGGCTCGACCGTGGAGCACTCGCCCGACCAACGGCATCGCCGTACCGCGACCGGCCCGGCCGGCACCGAACGCGACCTGGGCCGGGCCAAGGTCTCGGGCGACGGGCGGATCCAGCGCCAAGGCAGCTCCTGAGCCGAACGTCCAGCCGGTGCAGCCGCTCGCGCATTTGCTGAGCACCTGCACCGGCTGATCGGCTCCTACGGCGTGGCGCAGATGGCGTACGCCGTGTCGGACCAGTTGCCGGCGAAGGCGTCCTCCTCGTACGCGCCGGACGCGGCGGACGTCGGGGCGGTCGCGGGGCCGCCGTTGGGGCGGAAGTCGTCGACAATGCCCTCGCCGGTCACCCCGTTCAGCTCGTAGCCGGCGCCGGTGAGCACCTTCCCGACCGGGCACGTTGCCGTGACGCTGCGGAAGTCGAGGGAGTTGCTGGCCCCCACGGCTGAGGCGCGCACCAGGCCCGCGAGGGGGTTGGCGCAGATCGCGTACGCGGTCGCGGACCAGTTCAGGGCCGTGGCGTCCGACTCGTACGCGCCGACGGTGACCGCGGTCGGGGCGGTGGCGACGCCGCCGTTGGGGCGGAAGTCGTCGACGACACCCTCACCTGTCACGCCGTTCAACTCGTAGCCGGTGCCGGTGAGCACCTTCCCGACCGGGCACGTCGCCGTGACGCTGCGGTAGTCGGCCGAGCTGCTGACGCTGGCCGTGGAGATCCGGACCAGGCCGGGCACCGGGTTGGCGCAGATCGCGTACGCCGTGACCGACCAGTTGCCCGCGAACGCCTCGGTCTCGTAGGCGCCGACGGTGACGGCCGTCGGTGCGGTGGCGACGCCGCCGTTGGGGCGCAGGTCGTCGACGATGCCCTCACCTGTGACGCCGTTGAGTTCGTAGCCGGTGCCGGTGAGCACCTTCCCAACCGGGCAGGTCGCCGTAACGCTGTGGTAGTCGGCCGAGCTGCTGACGCTCGTCGCGGCGACCCGCACCAGGCCGGGGACCGCGGCGGACGCCGGGCTCGCCGGGACGAGCACCGCTCCCGTCGCGACAAGGCCGAGCACGAGTGCTGACGCTCGGCCGCCGAACCGCCGGGTTTCGTTCTGAGTACGCATGTGTTTTCTCCCGTCTGTGGCCGGACGGGGCGGCAGGTGCGACGCCGACGTCGAGGCCGTTCGTAATGACAGGTTCACGCTAGGTAGCCACCTGACCAGGCATTATCCGCAAACCGACTACGTCGCGTAACGGACTGGATCCGTCGTTGGCGTCACTGGACTGACGGACGATGCACAGGCATCGATACATGTGCATACCATGCGGCTATGCCTGCTCGCCGCGTCACCGCCACCATCGCCCTCGCCGCGCTGGCGAGCCTGTTCGCCGTCAACGCCGCCCAGGCCGACGGCCCGGCGATCAGCACCCCCGGCGCCCCCACTGTGGTGGCCAACGAGCCACATCAGCTCACGCTCAGCTGGGCACCCTCCGCCTGGGTCGAGCCCGGCTCGGAGCAGCCGATCAACTACGAGGTGCAGGTCCCGCTGGGACCGAACACGTACCGCTTCCTCGGCGCCACCACCGACACCACCATCACGCTGACCGACCTCGCACCCGGCACGACGTACCGGATCGCGGTTGCCGCCCGCGCGCTCGGCGGCTACTCCGACACCTCGCCCACCACCACCGTGCGCACCGCGGCCGGCCGCGCGACGGTCAGCTACCTCAACCTGGACTGGTCCCCGACGAACAACCAGATCCAGCACCTCCTGAAGGTGACAAACACCGGCACCGGGCCGCTAGACCTGAGCACGGTGCAGGTGCGCTACCACCTGCGCTTCGAGGGCGGCAACACCTCACTCGTGCCGAACTGCGACTGGGCCGCACTGGGTTGTGCCCGGATCCGGCAGACCGTGCAGTTCTTCGTCCCGCCCGGCGGGCCCTCGGCTTTGACCACGCCAGCGCCGCCGGGCCCTCCGCCGGGTACGCCCGTCCCCGGCTGGGTGGAGCTGACGTTCACCGACGGCACGCTCGCGCCGGGCCAGTCGACCGGGCCGATCCAGCTACGGCACCACCGGCACAGTTGGAGCACCATCGACGAACGCGACGACCCGAGCTGGCTCGCCGCGACCGGCCAGTGGACCTCGAACGACCGAATCACGCTTGATGTGGACGGGGTACGCGAGTTCGGCGATCTCTCCTCCTGAGCCCGCGTCGGGCTGCCGATGTGGCCCGAGTCGGGCCGGCCCCGGACCGTCCCGTGCCCCGGCTCGTGGCGTTCGACGCATCAAGGAATGCCTGCCACGTCCCGTCGGTGCCGAAGCAGCGCGTCAGGATCTGGCAGGTTCTCGACCCTCTCCGGCAGGCGGATCTGCTGGCCGTGGTAGCTGGAGTAGTGCGCGATGCCTGCCACCACATGCAAGACGTACGACTCGTCAATCCAGATCAACCCTCGGTCCAGCAGGTTGTGCAGGTCAGCGCGGAGCAGGAGGCCGTTGTTGACCTGATTGGTGGCCGGTCCGTCGTACGGGTCGATGTGTGCAGCCTGGAGCGCAGCCTCGACATCACAGCCGGTGATCGCGCAGCGGTTGCCGTACGCCTTCATGAGCCGGCGGCGGAAGTCTGCCTGCCCCTGCCGCGCGGTGACCTCTGCCAGCCTCCTACGCCGCCCCTCGGACGCAGCCTCCGACTCGACGGCCCTGCTGTCGTCCGGGAATTTCGCCAAGTTGTCGGCCTCCTCCGGCCGCACCTTGTTCAACACCTGCTCGGCGAGTTGGCCGTTGTGTCCTGCAGCGTGCAGCGTTCGGACTTTCAGCAGCGGCTCGGTGAGATCACGTACGGCTGCGGCGAAACGTTCATCGCGGAAAGCGACCATCAGGTCGTGGTGCCAGCCATCGACCCGGACCTGGTCCGGCCCCGGATCCGCGTAGTCGGAGGGGCCGATGGTCAGATCGGGGAAGGCATCCATGAACGCCTGAAACGTCGGCCAGTGCTGACGCAGGGCAGACCATCTGACAATGACAAAGCCGGTGATCAGAGAGTGTTCGGCCTGCTCGGCGGGCTCGGCCAGAACGAACGTCTCCATCCGCTTCATGCTGACTGCGGCGAGCCTTCCGGCAAACGTCGCCGGCAGGCAGGACAGCGCCCAGTAATCCCGCTCCTTGTCTGCGGCATCGGGCACAGCGACACGCAGGTACGCACGGACCGCATCGAGCACCCCACCGTAGTATCGGCCGGACCTCAGGCGATCGAACTGGCGCTGCTTTGCGGAGACCTCGGGCAACCCCGACTCCTTCGGCATATGCCTGTTAAATCGAGGTCCAAGGGTCGCGACCAGCGCCTCCTTCACTCCCTGCGCATCGTCTGTCCGCAGCCAGCGGAGGTCGCAGTGAGACAACCAGTCGGCGATGTCAGCAGCGGCCGCCGGGGCACCGCGCTGGTCGAGCAACCGGCCGACCTGTTCGTGCAGGACAGATGAGCCACGGTTGCCGGTCAGGTGCTGGCGAAGACGTCTACGTAGATCTCCAGTCGAACCGACATAAACAACCACGCCATCCTCGAAAACCACGTGCACACCGGGCGTTCGAGGAGCGTCATCGGCGGCGTCCCTTGTGTAGGGCCGTGCAGGGCTGAAGCCGGACAGCGGATCGCCAGAAAGAGTGTCGGGCACGCCCAGACGCTACTGACCTGAATCCTTTTTCGCGGTCCCCTGAAGCTGCCAGGGGCACCGCAGGCCGGGCGACCGGCGTGAGCCGGGTCTGGGCGGCCTTGTCCTGACGAGCGATATACCTCCGAGGCATATCTATGCCTCACAGGTATATCGCTTTGAGGGGCACTACTCCCGACCTTCCCGCGGCGGATGCCGTACGCCTTGGACCGGCAGGTCTTCGACGTGGCCCCACTTGAGTTCGGAGCCACCAAGCAGAGCCGCCTCACCCCAGGAGACCCGGAGCAGACCTTCGTCGGAGTTGCATGCGAACCCAACGAGCAGCACCCTCGGCTCGTCGGTCAACTGCTCCACAGCCTCCCGAAGAGCTGAACGATCGCGGGCCTCCTCCGGAGTGAGCGGCATCAGCGGCAGGGTGACCTCCTCGTGGCTCGGCTCAGGCCCGAAGAGAATCAACAGGTCTCGGATAAGCCGGTTGAGGTCACGCCCGGGGCGGGCGTCGCGCATGTCCAGGTCGCTGCGCGTCGCGTACCGCCAGGGCAACAGGAGATGACCCTTGCAGATGGTGACCCGCACCTGGGCACCCGGTGGATGCACGCCCACCACATCGGGGAGGTCGTGCAGATACTCGTGCAACACCTCGTACTGCTGCTTCCACCGAACGGGGCCGAAGGCGTGATCGGTGTCCAACTCCGATGCATCGCGGGCATCCTGCGCAAGCTCAACCGCGCGGCGCAACGCCGCCGGGACCGCAGCGCGAAGAGTGGTCGCCAGAGGTAGCCCGAACTTCTCGACGGACCATTGCGACGGACCGCCACCATCCACGTCGCTCACCCCCCGTGCTGGCGCGCACACGCTCAGGTAGACAGCCTCTCATGACCGTCAATGGGTAGAGGGTCATGCAAGGTCGGGCCCACCAGTCCACGGCCGAAGCGGTCCGCCAGGTGGATGCGGGCGGCGGGGATGCCGAGAGAGCGCAACCGTGGCCGAGCGGCGGCCAGCATCGCGGGCGGGCCGCACAGGTAGATGTCCTGCCCCGGCTTGTGGTGTTCGAGGGCGATGGTCAGGGCGTCGCCCCGCTCGGCGGGCTCGGCGCAGGGGTCGTCGGAGAACGCCGGCACGATGGTCAGCCAGCCGTGGGCGCATTGCAGCTTGTCGAGGGTGATCGAGTCGTACAGGTCGGTGAAGGTACACGCGCCGACGACGAGCGTCACCCGCCGACCGTCCGGTGCGGCGGCGACCTGCTCGACCAGGGCGCGCAGCGGCGCCAGGCCGGTGCCACCGGCGACGAGCAGCAGATCGTTCGTGCTTGCCGGGTCGAGGCTCAGGCCGGTGTCGACGGGTGGGCCGAGCCAGAGCAGTTCGCCGGGGCGTACCTCATGGACCAGGCGGTGGGAGACGGTGCCGGCGGGTACGGCGCGGACGTGCAGCTCGACGGTGCCGTCCGCGCGTGGGGCGTTGGCCGGCGAGAGCCAGCGCCAGTGGCCGGGTAGACGCGGTGTGCAGACCGGCACGGCCTGACCTGGCTGGAAGGGCAGTCGCCGCCAGGGACGTACCGTGAGGATGGCGATGTCGGGCGACGGCCGGTCATGGCCGATCACCTGCACGTGCCACCAGGCCGGGCCGTCGCCGGCCTGCGCGGCGGCGCGGCGGATGGCGCGCGTGGCGCGGCACAGGGCGCGCTCGGCGGCGACGGTGAGCTGCGGCGTCCACTGTGGGTGCGCGTGCCGGGCCACGGTGGCGAGCAGCGCGTCACCGATGGTGGTGGAGTGCGGGAGCAGGTCGAGATGACGGTACGCGCGGCCGAGCACCAGGAGCAGCGCCGCCCGGCTCGCCGGCTCGTCGTCGCCGACCACGAGGCGGCCCAGCGCGGTGAGGAACAGCGGCGCGTCGCGGTGTGGAAGCAGCCCGGGGCGGCGGTCTTCGACTGTGCACCAGAAGTCGCCGGCGGCCCGCACATCGACCGACTCCCAGGCAGCGGCCAGGCCCACGCGAGCCGGGTGGTCGTCGTCGATCACGGTGGGCATGCCGGCTCCAAGTCGTTGATTCATGGGCTGGCACCGGGGCGGGAGGAGCTGCGCCGTTGAGGGCCGGCGCAACTTCGGGACCGAGCACCCGCCCCGGGCCATGCGTCGACTCTCGCGGCTGACCAGGGACAACGGCATGTCGCGGTGATCGTTGGCGACATACGCAATCGGTATGCGCTCGACCCTGTGACGGTCGAATCGGGCAGACTGCGGGCATGACGGAACGCCCGGTGCTGTATCTGGTCGTCTGCGCGGCGGGTCCGGCGGAACACATCGACGAGCTGGTCGACCTCCTGATCGCCGACGGGTGGCGGGTGTGCATGATCGTCAGCCCCACCGCCGCGCCGTGGCTCGACCGTCAGGCGTTGCAGGACAAGACCGGTTATCTGGTACGCGTGGAGTGGCGGATGCCCGGCGACCCGGAGCCGCACCCGCCGGCAGATGTGGTGCTGGCCGCCCCGGTCACGTTCAACACGGTGACGAAGTGGGCGTTGGGCATCAACGACACGCTGGCGCTCGGCGTTCTCAACGAGTCGCTGGGAGCGGGGTTGCCGATCATCGCGTTTCCGCACACCAAGGCGGAGTTGGCCGCGCATCCGGCATACGCGGGTCACGTGGCAGTGCTGCGCGCTGCCGGCGTGGTCGTGGCGGACGGGAAGCCGCTGGACCCGATGAACGGGCCGGGGCGTTGGGGCGTGGTCATCGAGGCGCTGCGGCGGCGCGCCGGTCCTGAGTAGTTGTAGTCCGCACGCTTCGCCTGGCGGTCCTTTGACGATATGCGTTGTGCGTATACCAGCGTTCCACGCAGCGTGTTCAATGGATAGGCTCGATAAGGCGAGATGAACGGAGCCGCCGGTGACCCACGCGAACTGCCCTCGCTGCGGCGGACGGCTGGCCCGGGACAACGACAGCGGACGGTGTGCGCCGTGCCAGGCCGCCGAGCGGGACCGGTTGAGCACGCCGCCCGTGGTGCCGGCGGGCTTCTGGGAGCACGAGCCAGTGCGACAGGCCCTCGCCGAGCGGCATCTGGGGCGGGTGATTCGGGCGTACCGGTGCCATCCGTACCACGGTCGGATTGCCTTGCCGCAGACCGTGGTTGCGGGATGGCTGGGGATCACGCAGGCGCAGTTGAGCCGGGTGGAGAACGGCCCACCGCTGGTGCACCTAGACCGACTGACGCACTGGGCACAGCTTCTCGGGATGCCCGCATCCTGTCTCTGGATCGCCCTCCCTGGACAGCCTCAGCGATCGGCCAAGAAGCCCGCAAGCGCCCGCGCCTCAACCGACGCACAGGGTGCTGGCCCGGACGAGGGTCGGCGAGCCTTGTTGGCCGGGATCGCCGCCGTCGCTGCGGGTGCGGGACTGCTCGGCGGCAGCGAGCTTGTCCAGCCACGGCGAATCGGCACGGCGGACATCGCTCGGCTGAACGCAGTATTGGAGCTTTACCGGTCGGTGGATCGGGAATCTGGCGGTGGTCTGCTGTATCGGGAGGTGGCCCGGTTCGCAGAATCGGTCTACCGGATGCTTGATTGGTCGCACCCCGCCGGGCTCACTCCACCTCTCATCGCGGCGGTGGCGACGGCTCGGCAACTGGCCGGCTGGACTGCTCTCGACGCGGGAAGGCACCACGACGCGCAGCGACACTTCGTCGCCGGGGAGCGCGCCGCGTTGACTGCTGAGAACGCTCCGCTGGTCGCGATGATTCGGTACGCGCAGGCCAAGCAGCTTCAACACCTTCGGCACAACCGGGATGCCCTCGCGACGCTACAACTCACGTACGCGCAGCTCGGGTCACACGCGACCCCGGCGGCCAAAGCCCTGCTGTGGGGGGCGGAGGCAGCCTCAGTTGCAGCACTAGGCGACCACCAGACCGCCGTGAGAACCCTCGGCAAGGCGAGCGACCAGTTCGAGCGCATCAACAGGGAGCGTGAGCCGGTCTGGTTGGGCTTCTACGACCGCGGCGAGTTGTTGGCTCAGTACGGACGCGTGTACCGGGACATGGCACGGCGAGACCGGAAGCACGCGTCCGAGGCAGTGCGCTGGGGCAGGGATTCCATCGCGGCGTTCGGCGCGGCGAACGTGCGCAGCACGGTGCTTAACGAGGTCGGGCTGTGCAGCGCGCTGTTCTTGGCCGATGAGCCCGAGCAGGCCGTCGCGATCGGTAATCGGGTGCTTGAGAAGTGCCAGGTGATGAGTTCTAAACGGGTCATCGACCGAGTCATCAATCTGCGTCGTGATTTCGCTCGGCACCGGAAGCTTCCGGAGGTGGCCGCGTTCGACCGACTCCTCACCGCTCGGGCTGCGGCACCCGCATGAGCGGGCGGTTGTCTGAGGCGGCGATGACGGGAGCCATGCGGGACATCGCCACCACCCTTGGCGTCTCTCCCGAGGCTGCACAACTGCTGCAATTGACCAACAACGCCGTCTTCGCATTGCCTCGATCTGGAATCGTCATCCGGATCGCGCGAACCCATCAGCTCCTAGACCGGGTGACCAAGGTGGTTCAGCTTGGGCGTTGGTTTGCTCGGATCAACGCACCGACGATCCGTCTCGCGCCCGGTGTCGAGCAGCCGGTCCGAGTCGGCGACCTCATCGCCTCCGTCTGGTCATATGTTCCGCCACAACCGTCCGCGCCGACGGTGGAGGATCTCGGCCTTGTGCTGCGCGAGTTTCATGCTCTCGACGCAGCCTCCATTGAACTCCCGGCTTGGGACCCGGTCGGCGACGCACGACGACGCGTGGCTGATGCCGAAGGTCTCGATCGGAATGACCGCGATTTTCTGGTGAATTGGTGCGATCGCTTGGAGCCCCAGCTCGTTGCGCTCAATCACCGGGAGGAGCCGAAGCTCGTCCACGGGGATGCCCATGTCGGCAACCTGCTGCGAGAGGCATCCGGCCGGACAGTGATGTGCGACTTCGATGCCACGTGCATCGGGCCATGGCAGGTTGACCTGGCAGCGGTGGCGGTAGGCGAGGCACGGTTCGGAGGCACCGGCCTACATCGAGGATTGGCCAACGCCTACGGCTACGACGTGACCTCAGACCAGTCATGGACAGTCTTGCGGGAAGCGCGCGAGTTGAAGATGATCGCAGCCGCCGCGCCGCTCACTACTAACTCGCCAAGTGTCGCGGGTGAGTTCGCAGACCGCCTCCAATCAGTGCGGAAGAATGACCAGAGGGCCCGTTGGAAGCCTTTCGCTGATCTCGCACCAAGTCGTCATGAAATACGTGGGTCGGCGAACCGACACACGTTAAGAGATGTGAGCCAGGGGAGGCCCCGAAGCGCCACGACCGACTAGATTGCGTGGATGACGGATCTTGAGCGGGGTGTTTACGAGCATTTGATCACTCGTGAGCTGGCCGATCGCCTCCAGCACGTCGACCCCGCCCTGGTCCAACACCACAAGCTCGAGCCCGCCGACGCCCACCAAACCCTCGCCCGCCACATCGCCATCCTGGCCGCCCGCGCCCTCCAGTCCGTCCCCAACGGCGACGACAAGCTCCACCACCAGGTCGAGATGGCGAACCAGATCGCCGATGCCATCGCCGCCCTGAGCCCAAAGGCAGCAACGGATCAGGACCAGGTCACCGATGCAAGGCAACTGCTCCACGCCATCGCCGCCCCACCAACCCCACCTGCGGAGCCCACCTTCCCGCAGCGCCCCACCACCCCGCTCTCCACCGGCGCGCTCCTGGTCAACGGCCGCCACCAGCCCCGGATCGGCCACGAGGTCAACCACGAGATGGCGTCGGCCGAGAGTGTCGATCTGCTCTGCGCATTCATCAAGTGGTACGGCCTCCGCATCGTCGAGCCAGCCATCCGCGAGCTGATCGCCCGAGGCGGCAAGGTCCGCGTCATCACCACCACCTACCTCGGCGCGACCGATCAGCGAGCGCTAGACCGGCTTAAGGAGCTGGGCGCTGAGGTCAAGGTGTCGTACGAGACGAGGACCACCCGCCTGCACGCCAAGGCGTGGCTGTTCCGCCGCAAGAACGGCACCACCACCGCTTACGTCGGCTCGTCGAACCTGTCGAAGACCGCGCTGGTGGACGGCGTGGAGTGGAACGTGCGCATCTCGAACATGGAGCAGCCGCATGTCATCGACACGTTCACGGCGACGTTCGAGGACTACTGGAACGATCCGGCGTTCGAGGCGTACGACGCGACCAGGGATGCCGAACGGCTACGGCACGCGTTGAGCGGGGAGCGGCGCGACGACGCACCGACGGCGATCTCGAACCTGGATGTGCGCCCGTACCCGTACCAGGCCGAGATCCTGGCCGACCTGGATGCCGAGCGCCTGGTGCACGGGCGGTGGCGCAACCTGGTGGTGATGGCCACCGGCACCGGTAAGACCGTGGTCGCCGCCCTCGACTACCGCAGGCTGCACCGCAGCAAAAAGGTGGACTCGCTGCTCTTCGTCGCTCACCAGGAACAGATCCTGCGGCAGAGCCTGTCGACGTTCCGGCAGGTCATGGGTGATGGCAGCTTCGGCGAGACGCTGGTCGCGGGCGAGAGGCCGAACGGCTGGAAGCACGTCTTCGCCTCGATCCAGTCACTGCACCGGCGCGAGGTCGACCCCGAGGCGTACGACATGGTGATCGTCGACGAGTTCCATCACGCGGAAGCGCCGACGTACACCCAGTTGTTGGAGCGACTGCGTCCCCGCGTACTCCTGGGTCTCACCGCGACCCCCGACCGGACCGACGGCGGCGACGTACGCCGGTGGTTCGACGGGCGCGCGGCCGTTGAACTGCACCTGTGGGATGCATTGGAGCGGCAGTTGTTGTCGCCGTTCCAGTACTTCGGGCTGCACGACGACGAGGACCTCTCGCACCTCACCTGGAAGCGCGGCCAGGGCTACGACCCGACGCAGCTAAGCACCATCTACACCGGCAACGATGCGCGGGCGCGGACGGTGCTGCGGGCGGTCCGCGAGAAGGTGGACGTCGGGCGGATGCGGGCGCTCGGGTTCTGCGTCAGCATCGGGCACGCGGAGTTCATGGCCAACTCGTTCAGGGAACACGGTGTCGAGGCGGCGGCGGTGACCTCGCGGGCCGGGACCGATCGGGCCGCGCTGCTGCGGGACTTCAAGACCGGCAAGCTGCGGGTGCTCTTCACCGTGGACCTGTTCAACGAGGGCGTCGACCTGCCGATGGTCGACACGATCCTGATGCTGCGGCCCACTGAGAGCGCCACGATCTTCCTACAACAGCTCGGCCGTGGCCTGCGCCTCGACGACGACAAGCCCTGCCTCACCGTGCTCGACTTCATCGGCGGGCAGAACGCCAACTTCCGCTTCGATCTGCGCTGGCGTGCCCTGACCGGGGTGAGCCGGCGGGCGATCACCGAAGCCGTCCGCGATGACTTCCCGAGCCTGCCGAGCGGCTGCCATGTCGAGCTGGACCGGGTGGCGAAGGAGATCGTGCTCGCCAACCTGCGATCGGCGTTGCCCACCTCGAAGGCCGGTCTCGTGTCCGAGCTGCGGCAGCTCGGCGACGTCACCCTGGCGACGTTCCTCCGCGAGACCGGCTTGGAGATCGAGGACGTATACCGGTCGGCCAGCATCGGCGGCTGGACCGGCCTGCGGCGGCTCGCCGGCATCGAGACGTCCGCGCCCGGCCCCGACGACCGGGAGTTGGGCCGGGCCGTCGGTCGCATGCTGCACACCGACGACGTCGACCGGCTGGAGCTACTGACCCGGGTCGCGGCCGGACCGCCCGCGCCAGGCCAGCAGGTGTACGCGGGAAATAGCCGACTGCTGGACATGCTGCACTTCAGCCTCTGGGGGCCAACCGCACCCCTCGCGACGCGCGACGAGCGGCTGGCGCGGCTGTGGAAGGAGCCGGCCCGCTGCGCCGAGTTGCGGCAGGTCGCCGAGGTGCTGCGGGACCGCATTCACCGGGTGACGCCGACCGCCGCCCCGGGGGCGGTGCCGTTGCGGGTGCACGCCCGGTACAGCCGCAACGAGGCATGCGCCGCCTTTGGGATGACCAACCCGGGGTCGCTGCGCGAAGGGGTGAAGTGGCTGCCCGACGCCCAAGCCGACCTGTTCTTCGTCACCCTGGTCAAGTCGGAAGCCCACTACTCTCCCACCACCATGTACGCCGACCGCGCCATCACCGACACCCTGTTCCAGTGGGAGTCGCAGAGCACCACCTCGGCGGCGTCGACGACCGGGCAGCGCTACAGGTCAGGTGGCTCGACTGTGCACCTCTTCGTTCGGGAAACCCGCATCGCCGACCGCGACCTGGGCGCACCGCCGTACCTCTACGCCGGGCCGATGACGTACCAGGAGCACACCGGCGACCGACCCATGCGCATCGTCTGGAAGCTGCACCACGCGCTGCCCTCCGACATGTACGCCGCGGCTCGGGCCATCGCCGCCTGATATCGGCCGTCCGTCCGCTCGCCCGGCTACCCCTTCGCCACGGCCTCCGGCTCCGGCGGGACGTGCGGCCCGCCGGCCGGTCGCTCGTCGCCGTGGCCCGGCCACCACGCCTTGTGCCCGATCAGCGCGGTCAGTGCTGGCACGAAGAACATCGACATGACGAACGCCGACAGCACGATGCCGATCGCCACCGCGAAGCCCATCTGCTGCAGGAACGAGATCGGAGCAAGCAGCAGCACCGCGAACGTCCCGGCCAGGATCAAGCCTGCTGCCGCGACCGTCGGGCCGGCGTGTTCGACCCCGATGGCGGCGGCCTGGTGCGGCTCATTGCCCTCCCGCGCCTCCTCGCGTAGTCGGGCGATCATCAGGATGTTGTAGTCAGTCCCGATCGCCACCACGAAGAGGTAAAGGATGATCGGCAGCTGGAAGGTGACACCGGGCTCGCCCTGCAACCCTTGGAAGAGGTAGACAGTGGCACCCAGCGTGGCGGCGAAGTTGAGCAGCACCGCTATCACGAGGTAGATCGGCGCGACCAGACTGCGCAGCAGCAGCGCGAGGATAAGCGCGATCAGGCCGGCCGCGACCGGCAGGATCACCGACAGGTCCCGGTTGTTGGCCGAGTTGATGTCCGCGAAGATCGCGGTGGTCCCGCCGACCAGCGCCCGGGTGCCCGGCGGGGCCGCCGCGTGCACGGCACTGCGCAAGTCGTCGCGGACGAGGGTGATCGCCTCGTTGGAGACCGGGTTCTCGTTGAGCAGCAGGTTGACCCGGGCCACACTCGGGTCGGTGCTGCGCTCCGGGGGCTGTGCCTGGCCCACACCCGGGGCTTTCGCCACGGCCGCCGCGAAGTCGTTGACCTGCTGCTCGTTCAACGGCGACCCGTTGCTGGTGGTCAGGTAGACCTCGGTAGGGGCGAGCGCACCGGCGGCGAACCCGCGCTGTAGGTCCTGTGCGGCCTTCGCCGACTCGGTGTCCTGCGGGAAGCCGGCGCTGAAGTCGTAGTCGGCCTTGTAGCCGAGCACGCCCGCGGCGAGCGCGACCAGGAGGACGCCGGAGGCCGCCGCGACAAGCGCCGGCCGGCGCCCGACCGTGTTGCCGAGCCGGTGCCAGATGGTGGCCTTGGGCGCACGCTGCCACGCCTTCGAGGGCCAGAAGACGTAACGGCCGAGCAGGGAGACGACCGCCGGGATGAGGGTGAGCGAGGTGACCAGCATGACGCCGACCGCGATCGCGAGCGCCGGACCGAGGGAGCCGAAGAAGCCCAGCGAGGCGAGGAGCAGCACGAGGAACGCGACGATGACCGCTCCGGCGGCCGAGGTGATGACCTCGCCGACCCGCTGGACGGTGACGATCATCGCGGTGCGCTTGTCGTCGCCGGCGCGCAGCCGCTCCCGGTAGCGGAAGAGCAGGAACAGGATGTAGTCCGTGCCGATGCCGAACAGCACGATCAGCAGGATCGTCTGCAGATCCTGGCTGACACTGAGGTCGAATGCCTTGCCCGCGGCGGCGACAAGACCCGTCGTGATGCTCAGGACGACGCCGACGACCACCACGGGCAGCAGCGCCGCGATGGGGCTGCGGAAGATGACGAGGATCAGCCCGATGATCAGGATGATCGTCGCGACGCCGACCACGGCGAAGGCGTTGTTGAAGGTGTCCTCGTTGTCGACGAAGCTCGCCACGTCACCGGCCACGCCCGCGGTCAGCCCACTGTTTGCCAGCTCCGGGCCGATGTCCGCGCGCAGGTCGCGCACGGCGTCGAGCAGGGCCGGGTCGTCGGGGGTGGGGGCGTCGAGCCCGACGTTGATGATCTGCACCGACTTGTCCGGCGCGACCGCGGGCGGGCCGGTCAGGTAGCCGGACGTGCGCGGGATGTTCCTGGCCTTGAGCGACTGGGCGAGCTGGCCCACCTTCGCCTCGTCCGCCGAAGTGAGTTCCTGCCCGTCGGCGCGCTTGACCACGATGGTCGCCGTCGCGGTGGCCTGCTGCGGGAACGCCTTCTGCCCCAGCTCGGTGGCCTGCACCGACTCGTACGAGCGAGGCAGGAAGCTCTCCTGGTCGGCGGAGGTGATGTCGCTCAGGGACGGTGTAGTGAGGATGATGGCGGTTGCCGCGACCACCCACCCGGCGATCACCCACCACGCTCTGCCCACGACGAATCTGCCCAGCCGCTCGAACATGGTTCCCCCGTGTGTCCGGCACAACCGACGTCTGGTGGCCGAGACGCCCACCGACGCCCCGATCACCACTCTGCGCTACCGATGTGCAGCGTACCGTCGCGCCCTCATCCTTTTCGGACGCACGGGAGTGTCGGGCGCGTGCTTTTCAGCCTCGCGGCCGATGACCGGGCAGCCGTCCGGGTACCACACCCGGTGACTGATCACGCACTAGGTTGGGGGCATGGAGCAGCGGATCAGCCTGATCACCCTCGGCGTCAGCGACCTGGCGCGCGCCAAGGCGTTCTACGAGCACCTTGGCTGGCGGGGCCAGGAGGTCGAGGAGACGGTCTTCATCCAGGCCGGCGGTCTGGCCCTCGTCCTGTGGGGCCGCGACAAACTGGCCGACGACGCCGGCATCGACGACCGAGGCACTGACGGCTTCGGCGGGATGGGTCTCGCCCAGAACGTCCGCTCCCGGGCCGAGGTCGACGAGGTGATCGCCACGGCGACCAAGGCCGGCGCCACGGTGACCAAGCCGGCCCACGAGACCTTCTACGGCGGTTACGCCGGCTACTTCGCCGACCCGGACGGCCACCTGTGGGAGATCGCCTGGAACCCGGGCTTCGCCCTCGCGGAGGACGGCACCCTCACCGTCCCCGACTTCAGCACCATGAACTGAGCGGCCGAGCAGGCACGAACGCCGATCAGGGCGTCGGAGACGGGCAGAGCAACGGGTCCAGCAGCGGCAGTTGAAGTGGGTCCACGCAGATCGCCAGCAGCCCCGGTTCCGGCGAAGGCGTCGCCGTCGCCGTTTCAGTCGGGGTGGCCGTCGGAGTCGGCGAGGCCGAAGCGACGGGCGGCGTCGGCAGGGCTGACGCCGGCGGTTCCGTGGTAGGGGCCGGCCCAGGCGTCGGCACCGCACTGGCCGGCGGAGTCGGGGCGACGGTTGGCGCAGCGGCCGGCGGCAGGGCCACCGCCACAGTGGCTTCCACCACTGTAGAAACGGCGGACGGCCGGACGGCCGGGGCGTACGGCGGGCTCCACACGGCGCTGTCGGCCGATCCGATCCGCGACGCGGGTGCCACCGGACCGACGGGAGACACCGGAACAGAGACGGCCCGAGGCACGTCCATGGCCACGATCTCCGCCGAGGGCACCGGCCCTCGAGAACCCCACGCGCCGGGACCCAGAGCGCCCGGGCCGAGCCCCACGAACACCACGGCCGCGACGGCGGCAGCGCCGAGTGCCCGGCGGTCGGGGCGTACCGCGGTCAACGGCGCGTCGTCCGGGCCGACCAACGGCAGCAGTGCAGGCCGGGCGTTCCGATGCGCGGCCAGCAGCGCGTCGACCTGCGCGATGACGGCAGCGCGATCGTCGGCAGCGGCGAGGGTGAGATAGAAGCGGAAGTTCACCACGGCGTTGGCCGGGACCAGCAGCCCAGCACGTCGACCGCCCTCGGGCAGCAGGGTGACCGGCACGTCGGGGTGGTGGGCGTGGCCGACCAGGTCGGCGTACCGCCACTCGCGCCGGTGCTCACGGCCGCCGAAGGCCACCCGCCGACTGGTCACCACGGTCATGCCGGTGTCGACGACCCGCAGGCCCGGCGGCAGCGCCAGGTCCGCAGTCTCGGCGAAGTCACACAAGCCCGGGGTGGGCAGGCCGGGGACATGCCGCGCCTCGGCCTCGACGAGAGTGGCGACGGGGAGGACGCGGAAGACGAGTTCGTCGTCGTCGAGGTCCACCGGCAGGCCGGTGCGGGGCTGCGTACACCCGAGGAAGCTGGCGGCTTCGATGCGGAGCCGGGCCAGGTGGTCGTCGCGGCGCCGCCAGGCGTCGGTGGCGTCGCGGTACGCGCGCTGCCGGCGCTCGTTCTCGCGCTCGGCCCAGGCGATCCGCCAGGGGGCGCAGGACACAGAGGTCACGGTCACACGCGGTACAACCGCTCACGTACGTGACAGTAACGCGACCAGGATCGATGTGTCCCCTTGTGCCCGGAAGGAGAGAGTTGCAGGTGATCAGCCGGCGCGCCGCCGGTACGGCTGCGGGCCGTGGGTCGGGAACCGCGACTGGGTACGCGGTGGGTACGCCTCGCAGTGCTCGGCCCAGTGCTCGGCGGCCGTGGCCAGGGCGTCCGCGGAGACGGTGAGGATCAGCGGGTAGATCGCTGTGGACGGGCGGCGCATCCACGGTGGCAGCGACTCGGCGGAGAACTCCACGATCAGCTCCAGCCGGCGACGGCGCAGCACCCGGCTGCGCAGCGCCAGGTTGGGTTCGGTGAAGCGGACCATGGCCGGTGGCGCGCTCAGCCCGAGGGCGACGGTGGCCTGTCCGTGCAGCCACCCGCCGAGCGCGCGGGCCTCCTCGACCATGAGGCTCGGGTAGTGGTGCGACCAGGTCTGACCGTCGGCGGTGCGGGCGTCCACCTCGATGAGCAGCCAGTCGCGCCAGCCGGGCGTGGCTCCGTCCGGGTCGTCGGGCGGGTCGATGCCGGGCTGGTAGCCGACGGGGCGTATCCGCACCCGAGCGCCATCGTCAGACCGGATCTCCACTCGATCATTCTGGCCGAGAAAAGCGGACTTTAGGCCCTGAATCGGTCACTTGGTTACGGTTCGCCGCACGCCCTCGTGCTCGGCGCACGCGTTGGACCGGCCGCCGGCCAGGCTGACCGAGCCGTCGCGACACTGCACGAGGTAACCGCGACCCGCCCAGAACTGCGGTACGCAGTCGAACCAGTCGCACACCTCGGCGGCCGGCTTGCGGATCCGCGTGCCGCCGCAGAAGTCGTACCCCAGTGGGTTCTCCGGCGCCCCACAGCGCGGGCCCTGGGTCGCGCTGGGCGACGGGCGTGGTGACTGTGTCGGCTTCGGCGGTGGGGTCTTCGCCGCGAGCGACGGGCCCGCCTTGCCGATCCGCGCGGGTGCCACGCTGACGGTGGGCGCCGGGGTGGCCGCGACGGCGACCTCCGCGCCTCCGGTCGGGTCGGACGGGTCCGACTCGATCAGCGCCGCCGGCACCAGCAGCGCGATGGCCGCCGCCACCGCGATGGTCCTGCGGCCACCGGGCACGAACGACGACAGCCGGGCCTGCCCGGGGGTGGCGGCGGCCCCCCGGAACGGCTTGAGCTGGGCGTGCTCGGCGATCAGCTCGTCGAGCTGGGCGAGCACCGCGGCGCGCTGTTCGATCGCGTCGGCGAAGGCCAGCGTGAGCTTGAACCGGAAGTCCGGCGCGGCGTCGGTGGGCAGCAACAACCCGGAGGTACGCCGCCGGTCCAGCACCTGGATCAGGGTGACCGGGGCCGCCGGGTCGTGGGCCAGGCCGGTTATTCGGCCGTACGCCCAGTCGCGCCGGCCCCGTCCGCCGAGCAGCACGAGCCGACGGCTGGTGATCACGGCCATGCCGGCGTCGGTGACGCGTACGCCGTCCGGGCGGCGCGGGCGCAGCGGCCCGGTTCGCGGGGCGACAGTGAGGTCCGGCGCGGGCAGCACCGTGGTGTGCCGCATCTCGACAAGTTGGGCTGCGGGCAGGACCCAGAGCACCTTCTCGTCGGCGGCCAGCTCCAACGCCAGACCGGCACCGGCCGCAGCGGAGCCCTGGAAGTCGGCGGCCAGGGCGCGCAGCCGCCGTAACTCGTCGTCGCGTCTCCGCCACGCCGCCTCAGCGCCGCGGTACGTGCTGACCCGCCGCACGTTCTGCCGGTGCGCCCACCGGTACCGCCAAGTGGAACCCGTCGAATCAGTCTTTGCCACGCCGACTCCTTCGCCGCGCAGGCCACCAATCTGGGGTGTCACGAGGTTTAACAGGTGCGGCGCGGCGCCCGGACACGCCGAAACGGGCGAACTACCCGATCGGCGGAGCAACCCACACGATAGGGCGATACTCTTGCGTCGATTCACGTTTCTTGAGGGGGGTGACGGTCGTGCCGGCAGTCACGCTGCCCGGGGTCGTGATCGGGGTCGACATCGGCACCACGAGCACCAAGGCCGTCGCGTACGACACCGACGGGCGGCAGCTGGGCAGCAACCTGGTCGGCTACCCGCTGGACAACCCGCAACCCGGGTACGCCGAGCAGGACCCGCAGCTCATCCTCGAAGCGGTCCTCAAGTCGATCAGCATGGTCGTGGCCGAGCTGGTCCAGCCGGTGGCCGGGCTGTCGTTCGGCTCCGCCATGCACAGCCTGATCGGGCTGGACCGGGACGGCAATCCGCTCACCCCGTCAGTGACCTGGGCCGACTCGCGGTCGACCCGGCAGGCCGAGCGGTTGCGGGCGGTGCCGTCGGGGCTGGCCCTGCACCGGCGTACCGGCACGCCCATGCACCCGATGTCGCCGCTGCCCAAGCTGCTCTGGTTCGCCGAACAGGAGCCGAAACTCTTCGAGCGGGTGACGCACTGGGTGGGCATCAAGGACTGGGTGCTGCTGCGGCTCTGCGGCACGCTGGTCACCGACCACTCGATCGCCTCGGCCACCGGGCTGCTCGACATCCACGAGCTGAAGTGGGACCCCGAGGCGCTGGGCATCGCCGGCATCACCGAGGAACAGCTCCCGCAGCTCGTCGCCACCACCGCCGTGCTGCCCCACCTCACCCCGCAGACCGCGGCCGAGACCGGCCTGCCGGAGCGCACCCCGGTGGTGGTCGGCGCGGGCGACGGACCGCTGGCGAACCTGGGCCTGGGCGCGGTGCACCCCGGCATGGTGGCCTGCTCGATCGGCACCAGCGGCGCGATGCGGGTGATGGTCGAGCGGCCCGGCGTCGACCCGCTCGGCGGGGTGTTCTGCTACGCGCTGACCGAGCAGCGCTGGGCGGTCGGTGGCGCGATCAACAACGGCGGCATCGTGCTCAAGTGGGCAGGCGCGGCGCTCGCCCCGGATCTGGGTGAGCACTCCGAGGAGGACCTGGTCGCCCTGGCGGCCCGCGCGCCGGTCGGCTCGGGCGGGCTCATCATGCTGCCGTACCTGCACAGCGAACGGGCACCACACTGGAGCGCCCTGCCGCGCGGCGCGTACGTGGGGTTGACCCACGCACACCGCCGCGAACATCTGGTGCGGGCCGCTCTGGAGGGCGTCTGTCAGCAGCTCGCGCTGGTGCTCAGCTCGGTACGCGCGGCCGGCAACGAGGTCCGCGAGATCCGGGCCGGTGGCGGTTTCGCCCGCAGCGGGCTGTGGCGGCAGATGCTCGCCGACGTGCTCGGCCTGCCGGTGAGCTTCCCGGCCGCGCACGAGGGGTCGAGCTTCGGCGCGGCGCTGCTCGGCATGGAGGCGCTCGGGCTGATCCCCAGCATCGACGTCGCCGCCGACCTGGTGCGGATCGAGGAGACGGTCCGCCCCGACCCGGCCGCCGCCGCCACCTACGCGGCGCTGCTGCCGCTCTTCGCCGAGCTGTACGAGGCGCTCACGCCCACGTTCGCCTCGATCCGCCGGATGGCACCCGGCCTGCCCACCGGCCCCCTGCCACCGGGGTGACAGGTGCGCGCCGGGGTCAGGGCGCCTCGACGCCGGCGATCAGGTAGCGCCGCACGTCGGCGTCGAGGATGGCCGCCTCCTGCGCGTCCTCCGGCCCGGAGCCACGGAACGCGGCCAACTGCTCGGCTGACTCCCAGCGTTCGTAGACGTGGATCCGGCCCGGCTCCAGCGGGTCGGCCGCCAGCAGGAAGTCGAGGCAGCCGGCGGTGGCGCGCGCCCGTGCGATGACAGATTCACAGCCGGACAGGTACGCCTCACGTGCGGCCGGTTCGACCTGCAGGCTGCCGGCGATGATCAGCATGGTGCCTCCGGGGGTGAGTGGCTGAGGAGCGTGATGCCCGTGGGTCATATGTATACCCGTGTGTCATGGCGCTGTCCGGGACATCGCCGCCCGGACGGGTGACGCCGGTCCCGCCGGTCCCACCCGCCCCCAGCGCTTCATATCGTGCAAACGTGAGAAAAAGCGACAAGAGGCGCTCATCTTCCCTGCTGGGGAACTCTGCCCGCGTACCCCTGAAGGTGCTGTCGGCGGCGGTCGCGCTCGCGGTGCTCGCGACGACCGGGCCGGCCACCGCGGACGGCCCGGGCCGCGAGCCCGTCGCGGACCCGGCGCAGACGACCCAACCGGGGTACGGGGTCGAGCCCGGCGACGGTCAGAGCCACGAGCCCGGGGTGGACCCGACGCCGGAGCGCCCGCCGACGAGCGAGGTGTCCTGGTTGTCGTTTCCCGGCGGCGTGTTCGCGGTGGACTCGCTCGGGCACACAGTGCGCTACCGCGCCTGCGACGGCGACACCGGCCGGGTCGCCGACCCGACCATGCGGGTCGCCGCCGGGGTGGCCAGCGGGGCTGTCGTCGTCGGAGGCACGGCCTACCGGTACCGGGTGCCGCTGATCGGGCGCAGCGAGGGCACGCTTGAGGTGATCCAACGGCACCGCCCGCCGACGACGCTCACCGGCGTGGTGGTCACCAGCCCGCAGCCGCCCACCGACCCGGTCGCCGGGGCCCGACTGTTCCCGCTCAGCGGGCAGCTCGCCCGGGTGGTCGCCGACGCGAGCCTCAACCCGGCCGGCGTCACCGTCCGCGACCTGTCCGGCCGCTACGGCGACCAGCAGATCGCCGTCAACGGATCACTGCGCCCCAAGGCCGCGAGCGTCATCAAACTGTGGATCCTCGTCGAGCTGCTGCGTCGCGTCGACTGTGGACAGGTTGCCCTCGACGACGGTGTGCTGGTCACCCCGGAGGACGTGGTCGGCGGCACCGGTCAACTGCAGTTCGAGACGTTCCCGCAGGTGGTGACCCTGCACCGGCTCGCCCAGTACCTGATCAAGTACAGCGACAACGTGGCCGCGAACGTGCTGATCACCTACCTGGGTGGGTTCGCCCCGGTCAACGCGCTCATCGACTCGATGAACCAACGCTCCACCATCCTGGCCCGCCGGATGCTCGACAGCGCAGCGGCACAACGCGGCGAGGAGAACTACACGAGCCCGGACGACGTGGTGTCCCTGCTCGGCGCGGTCTGGGACGGCGAGATCCTCACCCCCGCCTCCCGCGACCTGATGATCGGGTTCATGCGGGAGCAGACCCTGAACACGAAGATCCCGGCGGCGTTGCCACCCGGCGTGCCGGTGGCCCACAAGACCGGTGACCTGCCGGATGCCTCACACGACGTCGGCTACTACCTGATCCCCGGCACCGAGACCGCCGTCGCGTTCCTCACCGCCGGCCCGATGGCCACCGGCGACGAGACGGTCCGGCGGATGGCCCGCACCGTCTACGATTTCCTGGTCACCCCGGTCGACGGGGCGGTCGAGGAGTGAGCCGACGTCAGGCGCCGGGGATGTTCGCCGGTGGGTCCTCGCCCACCAGGTCGGCGGCCGGCGGGTCGGCCGACACCGGCAGCCCGAAATCCGAGTACGTCAGGTCGAGCTGGGCGACCTCTGACTGCTTGCTGGCCAACTCGATGCGGTAACGGACCAGTCGACCCTGCTCGTCGACGGCGGCGGTGAAGGGGACCGCAGCGGCCCGGTCACCGAGCACACCGCCGACCCCGTCGCCCAGCACCGCGCCGCTGTCGCGCAGGTCCAGCGTGCCCGCGTACTCCCGCTCGGCGGTCTGCCGGACGGCGGTCGCCGTGCTGAGCGTGCCGGCCAACCTGGTGTTGTCCAGGCCCTGCTGGGCGGGGGGTGAGCCCGGAGCGCCGACATGCCACCAGGTCTTGCCGTCCCAGACCGGAACGCGCCGGTCCGGGGCGCTGATCCGCACGTAGACGTCCGGCCCGGTGGTGAGCCGTTCGATCGTCACCTCGCCGGTGGGCACCTTCAGCGAGGTGGTCTCCAGGCCCCGCTTCGCCTTCGGGTCCCAGAGCACCACAGTGCCGTCCCCGCCCGTCGTCCCGCCGCTGCTCAACGCCAGCTTGTAGGTCTGCTGGTCGACCTTCCCGGCGGCGGCCTTGAGCACACCGACCGGGTCGGTCAGGCCCGCCGACGCCGCCGGGCGACCCTCATCGGGTTCGTCCCCTGTGGCCACAAGTGCCCACACCCCGGCGGCGACGGCCACGGCGAGGATGACACCAGCGGCGATCAGCTTCGGTTTCTGCACTGTCATCTCCCCCGGGCGGTGCGGTCCGGCCAGACTAGCCGGACCGCACCCACTGCTGTTCCCGGTCGGCCTGCCGGCCGATCACGCCCGGCTGATCGCGTTGGCGTGGATCGCCTCGTGCAGGTACGCGGCCAGCCCCGGGGCGATGTTCTCGTAGTACGCGGTGAACCGCTCGTCAGCCAGGTACATGTCGGCCAACCCGGTCTGCATCTCGTACGAGCACTCGTAGAACCAGCGGCTGATGAGCTGCCGGTGCTCCTCGGCCAGGTCCATCGCCTCCGGGCTGTCCGCCGGCGCGCCCGAGGCCAGCACCGCGACCATCCGCCGACCCCAGTCCTCGTTCTCCGCCTTGTTCCGCAGCCAGTCTTCCTTGCGGTAGCCGGCGACCCGCCGGTTCGACTCCCGGTACGCGTCGGTGTCACCCCACCGCTGCTCCGCCTCGGCCTCGTACTGCTCCGGCTTGAAGTCACCGAAGACCTCGAACCGCTCCTCGGGCGTGAGTTGGATGTTCATCTTGCTCGCCTCCATCGCGAACTCGATCGCCGCGACCATCTCCTGCAACCGCTTGAGCCGCACCGTCAGCAGCTCGTGCTGTCGGCGCAGGTGCGCGGCCGGATCGGCCGCCGGGTCGTCGATGATCGCGGTGATCTCCTCAAGCGGGAAACCCAGCTCGCGGTAGTACAGGACGAGTTGCAGCCGTTGCAGGTCCACGTCGTCGTAGCGGCGGTAACCCGCCGAGGTGCGCCCGCTCGGCGAGAGCAACCCGATCTCGTCGTAGTGGTGCAACGTCCGCACCGTCACGCCGGCGACCTTCGCCACCTGACCCACCGTGTACGCCATGGTTCCCCTCCCTTCCGGGAACCAGGCTCCTGCCTGCCGCTACGTGAGAGTCAACTCCGATTCTGGCCCACCATGGCGGGGCCGTCCGGCCGCCCGTACAGATAGCCCTGACCGCGGGGGCAACCGATCGCGGTGACCGCCTCGTGCTGGCGCTCGGTCTCCACCCCCTCGGCGACCACCGCCAGGTCGAACGCGCCGGCCAGGCGGGTGACCATCTCCACCGTGGCGTACGCCCTGTCGTCGGTGCCGAGCCGGGCCACGAACGACCTGTCGATCTTCAGCTCGGTGGCTGGGATGCGGTGCAGGTAGCTCAGCGACGAGTAGCCGGTGCCGAAGTCGTCGATGGCGATCCTGATGCCCAGCTCCCGGAGTTGGTGCAGCCGCTCCAGCACCGCCTCGGTGCCCTCGATCAGCGCCGACTCGGTCAGCTCCAGGGTCAACGCCCGTGGCGCCAGCCCGGCGGCGCTGGTGGCCGCTGTGACAGTGGCGATCAGGTCCGGCCGGCGCAGGTGCGCGGCGGCGATGTTCACCGCGACTGTCGCCTCAGGTGCCCGACCCCGCCAGGTCGCGGCGGCCCGGCACGCCTCGTGGATCACCCAGCGGTCGATCGGCAGGATCAGCCCGGTCTCCTCGGCCAGCGGCAGGAACTTCGCCGGCGGCAACATCCCCAGCCGTGGGTGCTGCCAGCGCACCAGTGCCTCGGCGCTGCGCACCACACCGGTGGCCAGGTCGACGATGGGTTGGAACTCCAGGTGCAGCTGGTCCTCGTCGACCGCGCGGCGCAGGTCGGCGATCAGCTCGGCGCGGGAGACTGCCGACTCACGCAGCGCCGGCGTGCAGGTGCGGTACGCGGACTTCCCGGCCGCCTTGGCCGCGTACATGGCGATGTCGGCGTCGCGCAGCAGGTCGGAGTGGGAGGCGTGCTGCGGGCCGTACTCGGCGATGCCGATGCTCGCCGACGGGTGCACCCCGACGTCCTCCTCATCGTCGGAGGGCCGCAACGCGTCCAACAGCCGCTCGGCGAGCCGCTCGGGTGACACCGGCCCGTCGCCGTCGACGAGCACCGCGAACTCGTCACCGCCCAGCCGGGCGATGGTGCCGTCGCCGTCCACGGCAGCGTGCATCCGGGCCGCCAGCCCGGTCAACAGGGCGTCCCCGGTGGCGTGCCCGAACCGGTCGTTGACCTGCTTGAACCCGTCCAGGTCGAGCAGCAGCACCGCCACCGGCCGCCCGTCGCGCAGGGCCAGGCGCAGCCGCCGGTTGAACAACAGCCGGTTGGGCAGCCCGGTGAGCTGGTCGCCGTACGCGAGCCGGCGCAGCCGCGCCACCAACCGGAGGTTCTCGTTGGCGGCCAACCCCTGACGGACGGCGAGGGCCGCCAGCAACACCATCATCGTCACGAACACCAGCTGCGGGGTCTGCCCGGTGGGCCGACGGGCCAGCACCACGGCGATGATCGCCCCACCCACCGGCAGGTACGGCAGCGCCACCCGCCACCAGGGCGGCAACGGCGACTCGGCGGTGTCGTCGGCGCCCTCGCAGTCCGGTGGCGGCGCATTCCGGGTGGCCAGGCCGATCAGCAGGTAGCTCATCGGCCAGCACAGGTCGATCGGATGACCGGCGCTGTAGTCGGCGCGGGCGACAAGCGACACGTAGACCACGTCGGCGACGACCCGCAGGGTGAGGCTCGCCGCGAGGATGCTCATCGGCCGCCACATCGGCCGGACCGGGCCGGACACCGCGACCAGGATGGTGAGCTGCATCAGGTCGAACATGGGGAAGAGCAGCCCCAGCGTGCGCGCCGGGTCGGCCAGCTCGGCGGCGGCGACCCCACGGAAGACCAGCACCCAGCCGATCGGCAGCAGGGCCAGGGCGACGATCACCCCGTCCAGCAACGTACGGGCTCGCCCGACCGCCGTGCGTGGCGCGGACGGCGAGGTGAGCAGCGCGGCCGTGCCGGTGAGGATGCCGGCGGTGAAGACCACCCCGACCACCGGCGTGTGTGGCAGGTCACCGCCGACGAGCCGCTGCACCGTCCAGATCGCCCGGCCGATCGCGGCGAGCGCCATGGTGACGGCGAGCAGCGTCCAGAACCGGCGCAGCGGCACCGGATGTCGACGGGCCACCCCGACGCACGCGAGCGTCGCCCAGCCGGCGACCAGCATCGCGCCGACATCACTGACCAGCGCGGCACCGGGCAACGCGGCGACCAGCCAGCACGCCTCCACCGCGATGACCGCGGCCGCGACGAACGCACCGGCCGCGTTGAGCGTCCCCGCAGCCTGCTTTCCGTCCTGTCGGGACACGGTCGCTCCGGCTCTTTCGTCGTGCGTGCACCCTCGGCAGGACCGGTCCACGGCAAACCCCGAAAGCCTAACCAGCGCTCAGAAACGCCGCCAGAGCCGAACGTGCACGTCGGGCCGGGCTCCCGGCTCGGCCTCTGCGCCCCGGCCTTCGGGTCCCTGCCTTCGGGTCCCGGCCCCTGCACCCCGGCCTTCGGGTCCCGGCCGTCACGGTCAGCGGCCGGCGGAGCGGTTCCAGGGTGAGCGGGGCAGTGTGGTGCCGGCCATTGGACGGCGGGCGCGGCGGCGTCTGCGCCGGCCGGGGGTGCAGGGCGGTCGGGCAACCGTGTGCACTGCCACGTCGGCCGAGGACGTTGGTCGGCCGATCAGCCAGCAGAGGAAGCGTTCCATCGTCGGATCAGCCGACCGGGAGGCGCTCGGCGTCGGACTTGGAGATCTCGTACTCCGCCGCGCAGAACGTGCACTGCTGCGCGTACCTGGTGCGGATCGGAATGAGGGGGATGAAGAAGAGTGTGAATTTCGTCGAGCGGCGGGTGATCACCTGCGCGGCCTGGTTGCCGCAGTGGCGGCAGACCTGCTGCACGACACCGGACCTGTCGACCTTGGTACGCAGACCGAAGATGAAGAACATCGCCCGCCAGTACCCACTCGACAGCGAAAAGTCACCAGATCCCGCAACCGGATCACCGAAAACGCAGACAAGATCGTGCTCGATCCAGGATGTAGTGGCCTCCGGGGTGCACGAGGCCACTACATCCATGATCGAGCACGATCAAGGCGAAACGATCAAGGTGCGACAGTCAGCGCGGGACCGTCAGCTGGCCGGCGAGGGCTCCAGGCCGGGGATCTCGGCGGGGAGCCAGATCGGCTGCCAGTTCGGCACCTCGTGGAAGCGACGCAGCTCGTACAGCCCGGAAACCGACCCGCTCCAGGCCCCGTACGGCGGGTTGGCCTCGTCGAAGCCGCTCTGCACGAAGGTCAGCGTGGTCCGGCCACCGGACTCGGCCAGCTCCCAGCTCGTCACGCCGGTCGGCCCCCAGTCGACGGACATCCGCCGGCCGGGCTCCAGGTCGACGACCTTGGCGGCGTAGCCGTTCTCGAAGCCGCCCATGGCGTACCGGCCGCCGACCCACGGCTCGATGCCGATCGGGTAGCCGAACCAGGCGCTGGCCTGCTCGGAGTCGGTCAGCGACGTCCACACCTTGTCGGCGGGGGCGGCGATGACCAGCTCACCGCGCAGGTCGGCGGAGGTGAAGTCGGTGCGGGGCAGCAGCGGCTTGCCCTCCACGTGGGCGGCCAGGTTGGCGATGGACAGCGACCAGTACGTCTGGAGCACGCCCCGGATGCTGGAGCCGCTCATCGCCTCGGCGAAGTCGAAGTGGCTCTGGGTCAGCGTCAACACGGTGCTGTCGGTGCCCTCGGCGGTCAACTGGAACTCGGTGGTGGTCTCCACCCCGTCGAGCAGCCAGGCGAAGCGCAACGTGTCGTCGTCGGCGTGCAGCAGCCGCTGGTGCGGGGCGTCACCCTCGGGCGTGTAGCGGCCCCAGAACTCGTACCGCTGGGGCAGCTCGACCTCGGCGTGCTCGGCCAGCCAGAGACGCAGCTCGGCCGGGTCGGTCAGGGCCTGGCGCACGCGCCCGACGGGCGCGGAGAGACGGGCCTGCACCTTCATCGGTTCACTCATTGTCGTTCCCTTTCGGATAGCAGGCGACGGCCAGCTTGAAGGCGTCGCCTTCGCTGCCGCCGTAGCGGGTGAACAGGTCCTGAAGTGCGGTTTGCAGGTCGTGCAGGAACTGCTGGCGCTGCTCGGCCGGCACCCGGATCTCGCCGGAGACCCCGATCGAGGGCAGCTCGGGTGCCGCCCGGTCCAGGCCGGCGATGTCGGCCTGGACCTCCTCCATCAGGTCGAGCAGGTAGCCCAGGCTCAGCTCGTCGCGGGCCCGGCGCAGGCCGATCCGGCCGACGAGCCGGGGCGAGAGCCAGTAGGACCGGGCGGCGGCCTGGTAGATGCCTTCGGTGATGCCGCGGACCTTGCGTTCGTTGACCAGCTCGACGAGGCCGGCCGCGACGAGCTGCTTGACGTGGTAGTAGACGCGCTGTGGCGTCTGGTCGAGTCGGGCCGCGACCTCGGTGCAGGTGCGCGGCTCGGCCAGTTGCCGCAGCACCTCGACGCGCTGCGGCTTGAGCAGGACTTCGGCCTGCTCGATCTGCTCCAGGTACAGGACGTCTCTCATGGCAAAATTAGTTTGTACGTACAAAACTTCTTTGTCAATCGCTTCGCGAGAAGCCGCGCCGACTTTTTTCGACGCGGCTTCAGGCGGCGGTCAGCAAGTGATCAGGGCAACCAGTCCGGCCGCAACGGGTAGCCGCTCACGCCGTTCGGGCCGTTGTGGGTGGCCAGCACCTGGTGCAGCTGGATGCCGTTGCGTTCGAACGCCATCCGCGACCCGGCCATGTAGAGCCCCCACACCCGGGCGGTGCCCGCACCCACCTCCGAGACGCAGAAGTCCCAGTGCTCGACCAGGTTGCGGCACCAGGCGGCGAGCGTCAGCGCGTAGTGCTGGCGCAGGTTCTCCTCGTGGTGCACCTCGAACCCGGCGTCGTGGATTTCACTGATCAGCCGCCCCGGACCGGCCAACTCACCGTCCGGGAAGACGTACCTGTCGATGAACGCTCCGGAGCGGTGCGGGGCCCGGTTGTCAGCGCGGGTGATGCAGTGGTTCAGCAGCCGCCCACCCTGCCGCAGCCGATTGCGCAGCGCCCCGAAGTAGGCCGGGTAGTTGCGCACCCCGATGTGCTCGGTCAACCCGATCGAGGAGATGGCGTCGAACTGCTCGGCCGGCGCGTCCCGGTAGTCGAGGTAGCGCACCTCCGCCAGCTCGGTCAACCCCTCCCGCTCGATAGCGGCCTGCGCCCACTGCGCCTGCGCCTTCGACAGGGTCACCCCGAGCGCCTTGACGCCGTACTCGCGTGCGGCGTGGCGCACCATGCCACCCCAGCCGCACCCCACATCCAGCAGCCGCATGCCCTTCTTCAGCGCCAGCTTGCCGGCGACCAGGTCGTACTTCGCCGCCTGGGCCTGCTCCAGGGTGTCGTCCGGAGACTGGAAGACCGCGCAGGTGTACGTCATCGACGGGCCGAGCACCTTCTCGTAGAAGGCGTTGGAGACGTCGTAGTGGTGTGAGATGGCAGTGCTGTCGCGCACCCTGGAGTGCCGCAGCCCGTTCATGACCCGCTTCCAGCGGGGCTGCGCCTCCTGCGGCGGTGCCGGCGGCGGCATCAGCCGCTCCCAGCCCAGCCCACGGACCAGCGCCAGCCCCTCGGCCAGCGACGGTGGGCGCAACCGCAGCTCGTCCTTGAGCACCCGCAACGCCTCGTACGGGTCACCTGGGTGCACGCCCTGCAACGCCAGGTCACCACTGACGTACGCCCGGGCCATGCCCAGGTCGCCGGGTGCGGTGAGCAGGTACGACAGCCCACGTTCGGAACGGATCGCCAGGGTGATGCCGGCGTCGGACGGGCCGACGGCGCTGCCGTCGTACCCGGTGATCCGCACCGGCAACGGCCCCGTGGTGACCGCGCGGACGACATCCGCGACGGTCGGACCCGTGTGCCGGCCCCCCGCCGGCGGGGTGGCGGGGACGCTCGCCGCCCCCTGATCTCTGTCGGTCAGGCTCATGCTCGTGCTACCGCCTTTTCGTACAGTCCCGTCAGCCGGTGGTCCGGGTCGTAGCGGTCTTTCACCGCGCGCCACGTGTCGCCGCCGTACAGGCGATCGAAGGCGTCCCGGTCGTAGTACGCGTCGGAGTAGAGCGACTTGTGCCCGCCCGACTCCGACACCCTGCGTTCGATCGTGCGGTTGACGTCGCCGTCGGCGGCGCCCGGCGCGATCGGCACGCTCCCCCAGAACCCAATGTTGACGTAGTCCTGCCCCGGCCGGAGCGGATACAGCGGCCAGGACCGCGCCGAACCGGGACCCGCCGGCTCACGCAGTCGCAACGGGCACAGCCACACCGGGTTCATCCCCACCGCGCCGGCGAACCAGCGCAGGAAGTCAGCAGTACGGTCCAGCGGAATCTCCACGTCCTGCACGACCCGCTCCCGAGCCGGTTGCCCGCGCAGCCGGTCGATCCGGGCCGCCACCTGGTGGCGGTGCTCCAGCCGGACCAGTCGGTGGTAGAAGTCGCTGCGCCGGTAACGCGCCGGCCAGAGCCTGCGCACGACCGGGTGCTGCGCGCCGAACGCCGCCGAGCACCAGAACCAGTCGGTGTCCCAGCGCCACAGATAGTCGTACGCGGTGAGCACGTCGCGGGTGCGCTGGCGCAGCGACCGGTAGTAGATCGCCTGCCCGGTGTAGTCGCTCGGCGGGTCGGCCGCGTCGGTGAACGTGGCGAACACCAGGTACGCCTCGCCCGGGCTGAACATCACCCCGTCCATCGCGTCCACCGGCTCGCCGGCCCAGGACCGGGTCGCGCTCACCTCCGCGATCGCGTCGGTGAGCGCCTCCAGCTGGGTGAACCTGACGTTGCGCAACGCCACGTACCGGCCGACCGGTTGCAGCTCGATGCGCAGCCGGGTGGCGTAACCGAGGCTGCCCAGCGAGTTGGGGAACGCGGTGAACAGGTCGGCGTGCTCGCCGTCGGGTCGGGCGGTGACGATCTCGCCGGAGCCGGTGAGCACGTCCAGCTCCCGGACCGACTCGTGCGGCAGGCCGTTGCGGAACGAGGTCGACTCGATCCCGAGGCCGGTCACCGCGCCGCCCAGCGTGATGGTGCGCAACTGCGGCACCACGAGCGGCATCAGCCCGTGCGGCAGCGTCGCGTCGACCAGGTCCTCGTAGGTGCACATGCCCTGCACGTCGGCGGTACGGCCGGCCGGGTCGACCGACAGCACGCCGTTCAGGCCACTCACGTCGAGGCCCGGAGTCCGGGGAGCGGACCGGGGGCGGAACAGGTTGGAGGTGCGTTTGGCCAGCCGGACAGGCTCGCCCGTGGGCACCGCGGCGTACGACCGCCGCAGCGTGTCCACCGCTTGATCATGGTCAATCGGTTGATCCACACGCTCAGCGCGCATGTGATCACCTTACGCTCGCCGTTCGGAAACCGTGGGATGTCGGCAGTGGCAGTTTCCCGTCCGGTGGCAGGCCCGACGGTTACCGTGGCGGGCATGCCATCGCCAGCGATCAGCGCCCTGGACGCCGCCCAACTGCCGTATCGGCTGGTCAGCCACGGTGCGGTCGGCAGTCTCGCGGAGGCGGCCGCCGCCCGGGGCGTGGCCGTTCCCGATGTGGTCAAGACGATAGTGGTCCGCCGCGGTGAAGACGATCACCTGTTCGTGCTCACCCCCGGCGACCGGGTCATCTCCTGGCCCAAGCTGCGCGCCCTGCTCGGGGTGCACCGGCTCTCCATGCCGGACGCCGCGGGTGCCCTGGCCGCCACCGGCTACGAACGCGGCACCATCACCCCGTTCGGCGCGAGCACGGCCTGGCCGGTGGTCGCCGACGAGCGACTGCGCGGCCGGGAGATCACCCTGGGTGCCGGCGAGCGCGGTCTCGCCATCGCGATCGCCGCCGACGCCGCGATCGCCGCCCTCGACGCCACAGTGGCCGACGTCACCGACCCGCAGCCCACCCGCTGAGCGGCTGCACCAACCACTGCCAACGTCGGTGGCCCGGCCTAGTCTTGGTTCCATGCCGAAAGCCGTCTGGAAAGACCTGGTCATCGCCGACAGCGACGACACCGTGCTGGTGGAGGGCAACCACTACTTCCCCCGGTCGGCGCTGCGCGACGACCTGATCCGTGAGTCCGCGACCCACACCGTCTGCCCGTGGAAGGGCACCGCCTCGTACTACACCCTCACCCACGAGGGCAGCACCAGCGAGGACGCCGTCTGGTACTACCCCGAGCCCAAGCCGGACGCCGAGATGGTGCGCGACCGGGTGGCGTTCTGGAAGGACGTCCGGGTCGTCGACTGACCGCCGGGCTGGCTCGGGCGCGACGTCGTGGGTGAGGATGGCGCGTATGTCCGCGCCCGAGGAACGTCCCGACCCCGCCGGCACCGTCTACGGCGGTCACCGGGCACCGCGCTCCGGTCCGCTGGCCGATCCGCTGCTGCGGGTCGCGGCGGCGGTCGGGGTCGTCGGCGTACTCCTGGGGGTCGTCTTCGCCACCGGGCTGCTCGACGGTGACGACGAGCCGGCCGTGCCGGCGTCGGTCGGCACGCCGTCCAGCGCGACCCAGCCCAGCGAGCCGGCCGGCGAGCCGAGCCCGACCACACCGGCCGAGCCGTCACCGACCCCGTCGGCCAGCACACCTGCCGCCCCACCCACCGGGCCCCGGGTGCTGCGCGGCGCCTCGGGCCTCTGCCTGGGGCTCGACGGCGACGGCGAGAAGGCCGAGGCCGAGTTGGCGGTGTGCACCGGCGCCCCGGAGCAGCAGTGGGTGGTCAGCCCGGCCGGCGCGGGCGTGCTGTCGTTGACCAACGCCGCGCACGGGCAGTGCCTCGACGTCGAGGGTGGCAGTCGTGACGACGGCGCACGGTTGCAGCAGTTCCCGTGCCACGGCGAGGCCAACCAGCAGTGGCGGTTCGGCGGAACCGGCACCAGCGCGGTGCTGCTGATCGCCGCGCACAGCAACAAGTGCGCCCAGGCCGACGACGACGCTGTCGAGGCCGGCGAGGACATCCGGCAGCGACAGTGCGACGGTCGCCCGGCCCAGCAGTGGACCCTGGGCTGACCGGCCGACGCGTAGCGGTTCAGCCCCGGAAGCTCCACGCCCGGGGCGCGGTCGCGGCGACCAGCACGGCCTCCGGCACTGCTCGGCCCGGTCGTCGGCGCAGCAGCAACGACAGCCCAGCCGCCCCGATCGACAGCGCGCCCGCCACGTACCAGGCCATCGCGTAGTCGCCCAGCCGGTCCCGGACCAGCCCCGCGCCGGTGGCGGCGACCGCCGCGCCGAGTTGATGCGCGGCGAACACCCAGCCGAAGACCACCGCCCCGGCGCCACCGAAGTACTCCCGGCACAGCGCCACTGTCGGCGGCACGGTGGCCACCCAGTCCAGGCCGTAGAAGACGATGAACACCAGCATGCTCGGCTCGGCGGTGCCGGAGAACAGGCTCGGCAGCACCAGCAGGGACAACCCGCGCAGCGCGTAGTACATGGCGAGCAGCAGCCGGCTGTCCACCCGGTCGGTGAGCCAGCCGGAGGCGATGGTGCCGACGATGTCGAAGAGCCCCACCAGGGCGAGCAGACCGGCAGCGGTGGTCTGGGCCATGCCGTGGTCGTGCGCGGCCGGCACGAAGTGCGTACCGACCAGACCGTTGGTGGTCGCCCCGCAGATCGCGAACCCTCCGGCCAGCAGCCAGAACGGTCGGGTCCGGGCCGCGGTGGCCAGCGCGCCGAGCGCCCGGGTCGCCGCACCGCCGGTCGCCGGCGGCGCCGCGACGACCTCGGTCGCCCCGTAGGCGGGCAGGCCGAGATCCGCCGGGTGTTCGCGCAGCAGCCACACCACCAGGGGTACGACCGCCAGTGCCGCCACGGCCACCACGAGCGCGGCGGTACGCCAACCGTGGTCGCGCACCAGGATCGCGATGAGTGGCAGGAACACCAGTTGTCCGGCCGCCCCGCCGGCGGTCAGCACTCCGGTGACCAGGCCTCGTCGGCGCACGAACCACCGTCCGGTGACGGTGGCCACGAACGCCAGCGCCATCGAGCCGGTGCCCAGCCCCACCAGCACACCCCAGCAGAGCAGGAGCTGCCAGCTGGCGGTCATGAAGACGGTCAACCCGCTGCCCGCGGCGACCAGCAGCAGTGCCACCGAGACCACCCGGCGGATGCCGAACCGGTCCATCAGGGCTGCCGCGAACGGCGCGGTGAGCCCGTAGAGCAGCAGGTTGACCGAGACGGCCGCGGAGATCGTGGCCAGGGGCCAGCCGAACTCCTCGTGCAGCGGGTGCAGCAGCACGGACGGGGTGGCACGGAAACCGGCCGCGCCGACCAGCGCCACGAAGGCGACGGCGGCGACCAGCCAGGCGGGGTGCAGACGGCGGTTCTTGGTCACCTGACAAGTCTGGGCCCGGCCACTCACCTCGACGAGTGGCCGGAAAGCCATCATGCGCAATAATCGGGCCATGAGCGCTCGCCCGCACCGGATCGCCGTACTCGCCCTGCACCAGGTGGTCGGCCTGGACCTCGGCACCCCGTCCCAGGTCTTCAGCACCGCCCGCGCCGCCGACGGGACATCCTTCTACGACGTCCGGGTGTGCACGCCGGGCGGGCAGCCGGTACGCAGCACCGCCGGCTTCCAGGTGGTCCCCGACCACGGCCTGGAGTTGCTCGACACCGCCGACACGGTGATCGTCCCGGGCATCCACGACGGCACCGCGTTGACCTCGGGCACCGTCGAGCCGGAGGTGACCGAGGCGCTGCGCGCGGCGTACGAGCGGGGTGCCCGGATCATGTCGATCTGCACCGGTGCGTTCGTGCTCGCCGCCGCCGGGCTCCTCGACGGGCGGCGGGCGACCACCCACTGGGCGTACGCCGAGCGGTTCCGTCGCCTGCACCCCCGGGTGGACCTCGACCCGGGCGTGCTCTTCATCGCCGACGACCGGGTGCTCACCTCGGCCGGAGTCGCCGCCGGCATCGACCTCTGCCTGCACGTCATCCGCCTCGACCACGGCAGCGAGGTGGCCAACCGGGCGGCCCGCCGTTGCGTGATGCCACCGTGGCGCGACGGTGGCCAGGCGCAGTACATCGAGCAGCCGGTGCCGAAGGCGACCGACACCAGCACGGCGGGCGCCCGGGAGTGGGCGCGGCAGCGGCTGCACGAGCCGATCGCGCTCCGCGACCTGGCCGATCAGGCGCGGATGAGCGTGCGCACCTTCACCCGACGCTTCCGGTCGGAGACCGGCCTGAGCCCGGCCCAGTGGCTGCTGCAACAGCGCACCGACCACGCGAGACTGTTGCTGGAGACGACCGACCTCACGGTCGACCAGATCGCCCACCGCTCAGGCTTCGGCACCACAGCCGCCCTACGCCAGCAACTCCACCAACGCATCGGCGTGGCCCCGTCGACCTACCGCCGCACCTTCCACCCCCGCCCCGAGCTGGCCGAAGCCTGATCGGCGGGGATCATGGTGGGGGTTACGGGCGGAGTTGGTGTAGTTGGGACTGGTGTTTGGGCAGGTGGACCCGGGTGTGCAGGTCCAGGGTCCGGGACCAGGGCAGCGGCTCGTCGACGATGAGGTCGAAGCCCTCGCGTAGGTGCGTCGCGACAGGGGTCTCCGCGGCCAGGCCGAGCTGGTCGACGAGCCCGCACAACCGGTCGCTGGTGCCGTGCAGCAACGCGGTCAGGCCACGCAGACCACCCTGCTCGGCGGCGAGCGCGTCGAGCTGCGGACGGTGCATGTCCTCTTCCAACTCGTAGTAGGCGAACGGCGACCCGGCCAGCAGCGCCTCGGTGGCCTGGATCATCAGCTCGTCGTTGGCGACCAGATGCGCGACGATCTGCTCGGCACTGAGCTGGCCCTCCGGAGCCGGACCGAACCCACCAGCGTCGACCTCCGCGAACAGGGCGTCATAAGCCCGCCGCATTCCCCCGCTCTCCATCCCCCCAGTCAACCCGCCGCAGCGGAAGTTAGCGGCGGGATTGGCGGGAGCGGAGGTAGTCGCTGACCACGTACTCGCCCAGGTCGTCGGTGTCCGGGGTGAACATGCGGCCCCGGCTGCGGCGGGCCACCGCGTCGACGAAACGCCGCAGACCCGGGTCGTCGCCGAGCATGAACAGGTTGAGCGTGGCGCCGTAGCGGCTCAGCCGGTCCACCTCGCGGACCGTCGCCTCGATCGTCTCCGGCAGCGGCGGCCAGTGGAACAGCGCCTCCCCGTCGTCCGGGTCCAGGTGGGCGGTCGGCTCGCCGTCGGTGACCACCAGCACGATCGGCTCGGCGTCCGGGTGCCGACGCAGGTGCCGGCCTGCCAACCGCAGCGCGTGCTGGAGGTTGGTGCCCTGCTCCATGTCCGGCTCCACGGCCGCCAACTCCTGCTGGGTGAGCGTCATCGCCTCCCGGCCGAAGCCCACGATCTGCAGGGCGTCCTGCGGGAAACGCGTCTCCATGAGGTGTGCCAACGCCAGCGCCGTCTGCTTCATCGGCCCCCAACGACCCTGCGAGATCATCGAGTACGACAGGTCCACGCAGAGCACCACAGCGGCCGAGGCCCGTTTCTCGGTCTCCACCACCTCGAAGTCGTCCACCGCGAGCTGCACCGGAACCGTCGGCCCGGCCCGACTGACCGCCCGGGTCAGCGTCCGGACCACGTCCAACGGTTGCTCGTCGCCGTACTGCCAGGGCCTGGACGCGCCGCTGACCTCGCCCGCCGCACCGGCCGAGCGCAGGTCGTGCTGGCCGCGCGGCCCGGCGGTCAGCTCGGCGAAGACCCGCCGCAGCGCGGTCCCGCCGAGCCGGCGCAGCGCCTTCAGGCTCAGCGTGAGCCCTTCCGCGTCCCGGCTCACCCAGCCCTGGCGGCGCAGCTCCCGCTCCAGATCGCGCAGCCGGCGAACGTCGTCGGCCGCGTCCCGGCCCAGCGTGCGCGCCACCGCGTCGACGTCCACGTCGTCGAGGGTCGCCCCCGGATGTTCCTGGTCGAGCTGGTCCAGCAGGTCGTCCAGTTCGCCGATCTCACCCAGCGCGCCAGCCGCGTCGGCGTAGCCCAACGGCTGGTCGCCGCGGACCCGCTCACCCCGCCCCCAGCGCAGATCGGGTCGCAGCGCGCGCAGGTTCGCGTCGAGCGCGGACAACTCCCCCGCGAGGCGGTCACCGAGCGACTGCTGCATGAGGCCGGCCAGTTCGGCGCGCTGCCGGTCGGAGAGCGAGTTCATCAACCGCTCACCGGCCGCCGCACGGCGCGCCAGCACGTCGATCAACTCGTCGACGGTCTCCGGCTTCTCCGGGAAGAAGTCGCCGTGTCGGCGCATGAACTCGGCGAACGCGTCGGTGGTGTCCTCCGCGCGACCGTGCCGGGCGAGCAGCTCGTTCAGGTCGCCCATCATCTCGGCGAGCCGCTGCTGGGCGGCCGGGTCGGCCGAAGCACGCACCGCGTCGCGCAGCCCGGCGAAGCGCTGACCGAGCACGTCGTCGCGGAGTTGGTCGAGGATCTGCTGGTACGTGCGGCGGGCGTCGTCGCTGGCCCACTGGTAGCCGGACAGCTCCTCCACCGCCCGTGCCGTCGAGCGGGGCAGATTGTCCAGCACCGCCTCGGCGAACCGCGCGTCGCCGTCGTCGCGACCCCGCAGCTCGTCCCGCTCGGCGGCGAGGGCCTGGTCGAGCAGGGCCTGGGCCCTGGTCACCGCGCCGTCCAGGTCGCCCCTGCGCAGCGCCTCGCGGCGCAGCCGCCGAGCCCGGGCGGCCAGGTCGTCCAGGCCACCCCGCCCCTGCGGGCCGCGGCGCAACAGGTCGCGCAGCGCCTCCCGCAGGCTGCCGCCGGCCAGCACCTCGGCGCCGACCGCGTCCACCGCCTCGCGCACGTCGTACGGGGGTGCGAGCGGGTCGGGCCCGCCGTTCCACTGCCCGTAACGGAACCGGTTGCCGGCCACTGTCAGCCCCGGCCGCCGTAGACGGTGCGCCCCGAGTCGGTGACGTCCTTGCCGAGCCGGCGGGTCAGGTGCAGCCCTTCCAGCACGAACTCGACGGCGGCGGCAGCCTCCTCCGAGGTGGGCGCGTCGCCCAGGTCGAGCCGGTCCAGGACCTTCGCCAACCCGGGCACGGTGCCGACCTGGCGCAGCAGCTCGGCGGCGCTCACCAACTCGCCGGCCTCGATCGCGGCGCCGTCCTCGACCAGAGCGGTGAACCCGGACAGGTCCAGCCCGGCGAGGTGGGCCCGGAACGTCTCGGCGGTCGCGGTACGCAGCAGGTGCGCGAGGATCTCGGTCTCCCGGCCCTCCTCGCCGCTCTCGAACTCGACCTTGCCGCGCAGCGTGCTGGTCACCGACACCGCGTCACCGACGCGAGCGACGGCGGCCTCGGGGCGCCCGTCCGGGGCGTCAGCGGCGGCGAGCAGACCGGCGCGACGCAGCGCCGCACCGGCGACCGTCTCGGCGGCGGCGATGGCAAATCGGGCGGAGACACCGGAGCGCGGGTCCACCGACGGTGACTCCCGGACGGCGCGGGCGAAGCGGGCCAACACCTCCAGCACGTGCTCCGGCACGTCGGCGACCAGGTCGGCCTCCTGGCGGATCAGCGCCAGCTCCAGCTCCAGGTCGACCGGGTAGTGGGTGCGGATCTCCGCGCCGAACCGGTCCTTGAGGGGAGTGATGATCCGGCCCCGGTTGGTGTAGTCCTCCGGGTTGGCGCTGGCCACCAGGAGCAGGTCCAGTGGCAGGCGCAGCTGGTAGCCGCGGACCTGGATGTCCCGCTCCTCCAGCACGTTGAGCAGCGCCACCTGGATGCGCTCGGCCAGGTCGGGCAGTTCGTTGACGGCGAAGATGCCCCGGTTGGTGCGCGGCACCAACCCGAAGTGGATGGTCTCCGGGTCGCCGAGGGTACGACCCTGGGCGATGCGGATCGGGTCGACGTCACCGATCAGGTCGCCGACGCTGGTGTCCGGGGTTGCCAACTTCTCGCCGTACCGCATCGAGCGGTGCAGCCATCCGATCGGCAGATCGTCGCCGGCCTCGGCGACCTGGGCGCGGGACGCCGGGGTGAGCGGGTGCATCGGGTGCTCGTTGAGCACCGAACCGGGCAGAACGGGGGTCCACTCGTCGAGCAACGCGCCCAGCGCGCGGATCAGCCGGGTCTTGCCCTGGCCGCGCTCGCCGAGCAGCACCATGTCGTGCCCGGCGAGCAGTGCCCGCTCGACCTCGGGCAGCACTGTGTCGTCGTAGCCGACGATGCCGGGGAAACGGGTCTCGCCGGAGCGCATCCGGGCGAGGAGGTTGTCGCGGAGTTCCTGCTTGACGGTGCGGTACTGGTGACCGGCCGCCCGTAGCGCGCCGAGCGTGCCGGGCAGGTCGGCCGGTGGAACCGGGATTACCGGTGTAGGCGCAGTCACCCGACCCACGCTAGCTCACATTCGCCGGGGTGCCCCGGGCATCGGGGGGCACCCCCGCTCCCACCCTCAGCCCCTGTCGCAACGCCGGCAGGCGCCGCGGCGGCGCAGGTGGTACGCGTAGGTGGCCGCGCCGAGCGCCACGCCCCACAGCGGCCAGAGCCGCTGGGGGAACCCGGCCAGGTCGATCCCCGTCCAGAATTCGGGCTGGCCGAGCATCCCCAGGCTGGCTGCGGTCACGGCGATGGCGACAAGGGTGGCCGGCACCACTGCCAGCTTCACCGGCACCCGACGGCCGGCGAGACTGATCATCCAGCGCGGGAACCGCTCCCCCCAGCGCTGCACCAGGCCGAGGGTGAGGATCGCGCCGACGGTGGCGAAAGCGGCCAGCCCGAACCCGGCCCAGACCAGCCCGGTGTCCTGCAGCTCGGTCAGGAACTCGCGGGAGATGCCGAGCGGGATGCCGGCTACCCAGGCGAACCGGGTCAGCGCGTACATCAACGGGATGACGGCCGCGATGCCCACGGCCCACCGGCCCCAGCGCGTGGCGGCGGCCGGGGTGGTCCACCCTCGGTCGGTGTCGGCGCGGCCGCAGCCGACGCAGGCTCCAGCGGTGCGGCGCTGCCAGGCGAGCACCGCCCCGACCAGCAGCAGCCCGCCGGCCAGCGCCGCGAATCGGCCGAACAGCGCCCAGTTGAAGAGGTCGGAGTAGTCCACCGGCGGCCAGCCGAACGGCGCTCCGACGATCAGTATCGGCAGGTAGCCGAGCATGATCAGCACTCGGACGTCCGGCACGACCAGGACGAGCACGAACGCGACAGCCCAGCCGTAGCCGGCGAGCAGCGCCCGCAGTGGGCCGGGTGGGCGTGCCGCCGGCCGGCTCATGGCCAGCGCGGCCACCGCGGCGGTGAGCAGTACGCCGGCGAAGAGTGGGGTGGCCACCTCCACCGGCACCAGGCGGAGCAGGCTGCCGTCGCCGCCGTTGTGGTCGTTCGGGCCGAACGGGTAGCCGGCACCGGTGAGCGTGCCGACCAGGGCGAGTACGCCCCACAGGCCGAGCCAACCGGCGGCCAGTGGGGCGAGCCGGTCCGGCCAGCGGGAGTCGGTACGGGGTCGGGAGGCAGTGATCGTTGTCATGTTCTCAGCCTGGCCGGACAGCAGGTCGGTGCCCTCCCGGCCTCCGGTGAACCCGCTCCCCCGGTGGAGGGACCGATCAGCCCGACGGGGTGACGAAGCCGGACTCGTAGGCGGCGATGACCGCCTGTGTACGGTCGCGAACGCCCAGCTTGGCCAGCACGTTGCCGACGTGCGTCTTGACCGTCTCCACCCCGACCACCAGGTGCGCGGCGATCTCCGGGTTGGACCGACCCGTGGTCATCAACCGCAGCACCTCAGCCTCCCGTTCGGTGAGCCGGGCCTTGCACAGCTGGTCCCCGCCGGCCGGCCCGTACGCCCCGACCAGCTGGCGGATCGCGGCCGGAAAGAGCAGCGACTCGCCCGCCGCGACCACCCGGACCGCCTCCACCACCTCGGCCGGCCGGGCCCGTTTGAGCAGGAACCCCGAGGCACCGGCGCGCAGCGCCTCGTAGACGTACTCGTCGTTGGCGAACGTGGTGACCACCAGCACCCGGGGCGGGTCGGCGGAGGTGGCCAGCAGGTGCCGGGTGGCCTGGATGCCGTCGATGCCGGGCATCCGTACGTCCATCAGCACCACGTCGGGCCGGTGCCGGGCGACAAGCGGCGGCACCTCGGCCCCGTCGGCCGCCTCGGCTAGCACCCGCAGGTCGGGTTGGGCATCGATGATCGCCCGTAGCCCGACGCGGATCAGCTCGTCGTCGTCGACGATGAGCACCCCTGTGGTCATCGCATCTCCTCGTAGGGCAGGCGGGCACGGATCAGCCACCGGTCGCCGTCCGGGCCCACGGTGAGCCGGCCGCCGAGCAGCAGCACCCGCTCCCGCATACCGTCCAGGCCGCGACCGCCCCGCCCCAGCCGGGCCCGGTCGGGTTGGCGCACCGCGTTGACCAGCTCCAGCTCCAGCGCGTCCGGGTGCAGGTCCAGGCGTACCGTCACCGGCCCGTGGCCGTGCCGGGCGGCGTTGGTCAGTCCTTCCTGGACGATCCGGTAGCCCTCCCGGGACACCGCCGCGGGCACCCGCCCGGGGTCGCCGGCGCGATGCGCGTGCACGGCCAGGCCTGCCGCGCGGGCGTCGGTGACCAACCGGTCCAGGTCGGCGAGGGTACGCTGCGGCGCCACCACGGGCCGGTCGCGTCCGTTCTCCCGGAGCAGCCCGAGCACGTGGTCGAGGTCGTCCATCGCGTTCCTCCCGACGTCCTCGATGGCGGTGAGCGCCCGCCGGACGAACTCCGGGTCGGTGTCGAGGACCTCGCGGGCGGCCCCGGCCTGGAGGGTGGCCACGGTCAGCGCGTGACCGACCGAGTCGTGCAGCTCCCGGGCCAGCCGGTTGCGTTCGGCGAGCCGGGTGGCCTGCGCTTCGAGAGCGGCGATCCGCTCCGCCTGGGCCGGGCCGAGCAGCACCGGTGCCATCGACCCGGCGAGCGCGCCGAGCCCGGCGACGGCGTAACCGAGGCCGACAAGCAGGAGCACCCCGGTCACTGTCAGCCAACCGCTGTCCTGTCCGTCCAGCGGCCCATACCGTTCCCGGCTGGTCAGCTCGGTGCCGATGCCGAACTGTTGGGCGATGAACGCCAGCGCCATCGGAAGGGCGCTGAACAGCCCGATCATCACCAGCGCGCCGACGATGAGGTGGGTGGCGATCCAGAGCGCGCTGCGCAGCCGGGTCTCCCGGTCGCCGTGGTGCCCGGGAGCGGGGTCGGGCAGGTCGATGCCGAGCAGGGCCCGGACGGCGGCGATCTCCAACGCCCGGCTGCCGTCGAGCAGCAACGGGACGACGGCGATCAGCACCGCGATGACCAGCAGGACCCAGACCAGGGGGCGCGGGATCGCCGAGTCGGCGAGCAGTTGGGCGAAGGTCACCGCGAGGAGCCCGTACGGCAGTGCCAGCACGCCGCCGAGCAGCAGGAACACGCCGCGTCGCCAGGTGCTGCCGGCGACCAGCGGGGCCAGCGCCGCTCGGAGGGTCACCTCGCCATTCTGCTGCCGGGACCGGTTCCGACGACTCCCCCGTGCCGGGGAGATGTCAGCGGTGGTCGGCCACGTACTGCTGCGGGTCCTTGTCGCGGAACGGAAGGTTACGACCGTTCTTGTGCTCGCCGTAGAAGGTCAGCCAGCGTTGGCCCAGTTCGGCGCGGAGTTCGGTGCTGGCGTGCCGCCGGAAGTCGGGCAGCGCCTCGTCCTCCTCCTCGGCCAGGTGCTCACTGTTCTCCCGGCGGGCCGTGCCCACCGCCGCCCACCACTGGTCCGAGCCGACCGGGTGCAGCTTCGCCTCGGCGATGGCGTCACGGATCTTGTTGTGGTCGCCGATCGCGTCGGCGGTCTCGTCCTCGCCGTCGTCGCCGTGCTTGACCAGGTGCGGGTAGAGGATCGCCTCCTCCGCCTCGGCATGGATGTCCAGGTGCAGGGCGAGGGCGTCCCAGATGGCGAGCATCTCCTGCTCGTCGCGGGCGTCGTCGAGGCGGGCGAAGCCACGCCGGAAGGCGGCGTGGTCGTCCAGGATCAGTGCGGTGATGTCGTCCACTGTGCTCACTTTCCGGTTGGGTTGGCGAACCTGGCACGCAGCATCGCCGGCATCGCGGCGAGCCCGGTGATCGGGCGGAAGCGTTTCGCGGCCTCGGCCAGCGCGGTGTACTCGTCGTCGGCGAGGTCGATGTCGGCGGCGGCGGCGTTGCGTTCCATCTGCTCCACCCCGGACGCCCCGGGGATGGCGAGCACGCTCGGGTGCCGCAGCAGGTAGGCGAGCGCGATCTGACTGGGTGTGGCGTCGTGGGCCTCGGCGACCTGACGCAGGGTGTCGATCAGCGCCGTACCGCGTTCCAGGTTCTCCGGCAGGAAGTACGGGTTGGCGCGCCGGACCGCGCCGGTCGGCGGGTTCCTGGCGTCGTAGCGACCGGAGAGGAAGCCCTGCGCCAGCGGGCTGTACGCGATGACCACCCGACCGGCCTGCTGTGCGTACGGCAGCAGGTCCTGCTCGGGTGCGCGGTCGAGCATGCTGTACCGGACCTGGTTGCTGAGCACCCGCCGGCCGAGCGCCGCTTCGGCGACCTGCCAGCGGCGTAGCCCGTAGTTGCTCACGCCGACCTCGCCGACCAGCCCGACGTCCTGCAGGGTCCGCATGCCGCGCATCGTGGTGTGGTCGCCGACGAGCGGGTTGGGCTGGTGCACCTGGTAGAGGTCGATGCTGGTGACGCCGAGCCGGGCCGCCGAGGCGACAGCCCGCTGCTGCACCACGGCGGCGACCGGTAGCACCGGCAGGATCTTGCTGGCGACCACCACCTTTGGCCGGTCGTCGCCGAGGGCCGCGCCGAGGATGCGTTCGCTGCGTCCGAAGCCGTAGACCTCCGCGCTGTCGAACACCGTCACGCCCAGCTCGACGGCCCGCCGGACGATCTGCGCCGCCTGCCGCTCGAAGTCCGGGCCGTACCCCCACTCCCGGGAGCCGAACTGCCAGGTGCCCAACCCGATCTTGGACAGCGGTTTGGGGGTGTCGAGCGCAATGAAACGCATGGCGTCGAAACTACCCCGATGTCCCGGTTTCCACGCCCGATCCGCGCCACGCTGGGCCGGAGCTAGGCTCATGATCGTGACTTACCTCGCCGCGGATGACCGCTACGACACCATGACCTATCGGCGCAGCGGACGCAGTGGCCTGCGGCTGCCCGCCGTCTCGCTCGGCCTGTGGCACAACTTCGGTCCGGACCGCCCGTTCGAACGGCAGCGCGACATCGTGCGCCGCGCCTTCGACCTGGGTGTCACCCACTTCGACCTGGCCAACAACTACGGCCCGCCGCCCGGGTCGGCCGAGGAGAACTTCGGCCGGATGCTCGCCACCGACCTGAAGCCGTACCGGGACGAGCTGGTCATCTCCAGCAAGGCCGGGTACCTGATGTGGCCCGGGCCGTACGGCGAGTGGGGCTCCCGCAAGAACCTGATCTCGTCGCTGGACCAGTCGCTGGACCGGATGGGGCTGGACTACGTCGACATCTTCTACTCGCACCGGTTCGACCCGGACACCCCGCTGGAGGAGACGATGGGGGCGCTCGACGCCGTCGTCCGCTCCGGCAAGGCGCTCTACGTCGGCATCTCGAACTACAACTCGGAGCAGACCACGCGGGCCGCCGCGATCCTGCGCGAGCTGGGTACGCCGCTGCTGATCAACCAGCCGTCGTACTCGATGCTCAACCGCTGGACCGAGTCCGACGGCCTGCTCGACACGCTGGAGCAGGTCGGTGCGGGCTGCATCGCGTACAGCCCGTTGGCCCAGGGCCTGCTGACCGACCGTTACCTGGGCGGCATCCCGGCCGACTCGCGGGTCCGCACCAGCGTCTTCCTCAACGAGAGCGACCTCAGCGACGAGAAGATGGCCACCATCCGTGGGCTCGGCGCGGTCGCCGAGCAGCGCGGCCAGTCGCTGGCCCAACTCGCGTTGGCCTGGGCGCTGCGTGACCCGCGGATGACCAGCCTGATCATCGGGGCGAGCAGCGTCGAGCAGTTGGAGACGAACATCGCCGCGCTGGACAACCTCGACTTCACCGCCGACGAGCTGGCCGAGATCGAGCGCCACCTGGGCTAAACGCCGCCGGGTCCCGGGCGGGTCGGGTCACCAGATCCGGCGCCGCCCGGCCCGGTGGTTGCGGACCTCGCACTGCCGGCCCACAGGTGCGGCGGCGCTGCGACGTCGCCGTCCGGCACCGATCAGCAGTGCCAGGACCAGCACGGCGGCGGCACCGGCCAGCACCGGCCACCGGCCCCTGAGGTCGGTCACCGACGCCACCGGCACGCCCGGGTCGGCCACCGCCGCCACCGCCGACTCGGTGGCGGCCGGCACGCTCGCGGCGGTACGCGGCGCGCTCTTCGTCGCGGCGGCCTTCGTCGGGGTGGCGGTGGCCTTGGCACCCCGGAACACCACGTCCGAGCAGGAGTAGTAGGTGTCCGGGGTGTTGGAGTTCTGCCAGATCGTGTAGATCAGGTGTCGGCCGCTGCGGCCCGCCGGCAACCGACCCGCCAACTGGTACGCCCCGGCCCGCACCGGCGGGTCGGTCAGGGTCAGGAACGGGCGCGACTCCAGATCCGCCCAGGTCAACTTCGCACTGGGGTCGTAGGTGGGTTTGGTGACGTAGAGCCGGAAGGTGCCCCGGTGCTCGATGGTGGTCCGGTACCGGAAGGTGAACTTCGCGCCGGTGGTCAGCGTGGTGCTGGGCCAGTCGGTGCGGGGCAGATCCAGTCCCCGGTACGCGGACAGCCCACCGCTGCACAGCTCACCGTCCGGGATCCGTTCCCGGTCTCGCCCGTTGATCGCGGCGACGCGTACGTTGTCCCATTCGCGGACCGCCGCGCCCGCCTCGATCGCCGCCCGGCAGGCGCTGGTGGCCGCGTACCGGCCTTCGGGGCCGCAGGCCGCCGCACGACTGACCGGGTCGGTGGGGGCACCGTGGGCGGCGGCGGGCGTGGCGGCCAGGGGCACGGTCGCGGCAGCGACCAGCACCGTGGCGAGGAGCCGGCGTACGGGCATGAGGATGACCTCCGCCCATTGGTACGGCCGGGAGGCGGCAAAGGTTCGACGCTGACCGGGCGGGAATCCGGCGGGTGGGTGTGGCGTTTCGATACACGGAACCGCTTGCACCGAGGAGGCAGAGATGAAGGTACGTAGCTCGTTGCGTGCACTGAAGCAGAAGCCGGGTTCGGTGGTGGTCCGCCGTCGCGGCCGGGTGGTCGTGGTGAACCGCGCCAACCCGCAGTGGAAGAGCCGTCAGGGCTGATCCAGCCCTTACCGGACATACAGTCGCCAACGCCCCGACCGGCTCATCCGGTCGGGGCGTTCTGCTGCAAGCAACGCAGGGCGCCCGTCATCTCTGACGAACGCCCTGGTCAACAAGGGTGGAGCCGAGGGGACTCGAACCCCTGACCCCCACACTGCCAGTGTGGTGCGCTACCAGCTGCGCCACGGCCCCTTGCTGTTGTCCCGGTCGCCCGGGCACTGGGAAACTATACACAGACCGGCTCGCATGGTCATCTCGCGGGGTCCCCCGCCCAGCCGGGTCAGTTGAGCGCCACGTCCGGCGGGAAGTGCGCGACGGCGGCCATCATCCCGCCCTGCCGGCGTAGCACCATCGGCCACAGGTCGTCGGGCCGGTCGACGAAGGCGTCGCCGGGCAGCCCGTCCAGCACGAACCAGGACCCGTCGGCGATCTCCTGCTCCAACTGGCCGCTGCCCCAGCCCGAGTAGCCGGCGAAGACACGAATGCCGCCGATGCTCTCCCGCAGCCGTTCCGGGTCGACCGAGAGGTCGATGGTGCCGACCGCGCCGGAAACCTGGTGGAAGCCCTTCACCCGGCGCATCGGGTGCCGCATCCGGGCGAGGCAGATGGCCGAGTCGGGCTGCACCGGGCCGCCCTCGAAGAGCACCGCCGGGTGACGGGCCAGGTCGCTCCAGTCACCGAGCACCTCGGCCACCGGCACCTCGGTGGCCCGGTTCAGCACCACGCCGAGCGCGCCGCCCGCCTCGTGGGCGACCAGCAGCACCACCGTACGGTCGAAGTTCGGGTCCTTGAGCGCCGGAGTCGCGACCAGCAGCCGCCCGGTCATCGACTCCATCGCTCGTCCGCCGATCGCCTGGCCCTCTCCCTGCATGCCACACACCCGTCAACCGTGAGCCCGCGCCGGGGGCCGGTCATCGACCGGATCCGCCCGCCGCATCGGGTTCAGCCGCGCTGTCAACGCCATGCCTGGCACCATAGCCTGCGTCCTGGGTGCTGGCTAAGGTCTGACCGGCGGGTGATCGGACAGTTAAGACGAAGGGCCGATGCACCCGACGGCCGGCCTCGCGGTGATCGACGGATCCGGGCCACCGACGGCCGAGAAACGCCCGAAAGGTCCGTCACATCCCGATAGATTCGGCTGATCGGGAGGGCGACCGCGGTTGCCCCTGCCCGCGACACGGAGGCGGGTGGCGATGGCAACTGTCCGGGACGCGACGTACGACGTGCTCCGCACCCTCGGTATGACCACTGTCTTCGGCAACCCCGGCTCCACCGAAGAACCATTCCTCCAGGACTTCCCCGCCGACTTCCACTACGTCCACGCCCTGCACGAGGCGACGGCCGTCGCGATGGCCGACGGTTACGCCCAGGCCCGCGGAGTGCCCTCCCACGTCAACCTGCACACCGCCCCGGGCACCGGAAACGGCATGGGCAACCTGGTCACCGCCTGGCACAACAAGACCCCGCTGATCGTCACCGCCGGCCAGCAGACGCGGGAGATGCTGCTCCTCGAACCCCGGCTGGCCAGCCGCCGACCCACCGAGCTTCCGCAGCCCTACGTGAAGTGGGCCTACGAACCGGCCCGGGCACAGGACATCCCCGCGGCGATGGTGCGGGCGTACGCGACGGCGGTGCAGCCACCGGCCGGGCCGGTCTTCCTCTCCCTGCCGATGGACGACTGGGACCAGCCAGCCGACCCGCCGCCCGCGCCGCGGACGGTGGCCACCCGGTTCGCCCCGGACCCCGAGCGGTTGGACGAGTTCGTTCGGGTGTTGGCCGGCAGCCGCAACCCGGTGCTCGTGTACGGGCCAGGGGTGGACCGCTCCGGGAGCTGGTCGACAGCGGTGGCGCTGGCGGAGCGGCTCGCCGCACCGGTCTGGTCGGCTCCCGCCACCGAGCGGGCCGTGTTCCCCGAGGACCACCCGCACTTCCGTGGCGTCCTGCCGTACGCGATCGGTCCGCTCGCCGAGGCGCTGCGCGGACACGACACGGTGCTGGTCGTCGGCGCCCCGGTGTTCCGCTACTACCCGTACGTGCCGGGTGGGCACCTGCCCGACGGCGCCCGACTGCTGCACGTCACTGACGACCCCGACGAGGCCGCGCGCGCCCCGGTCGGTGACAGCCTGCTCAGCGACCCTGGGCTGGCCCTGGCCGCGCTCGTCGAACGGGTGCCGCCGAGCGACAGGCCGGCACCGACACGACGGGACGCGCTGCCACCGCCGGAGGTTGGCACCCCGCTGAGCGCGGACGCCCTGTTCGCCGCGCTGGCCGCGCACTGGCCGACCGACGGCGTGCTGGTCCAGGAGTCACCATCCAACCTGTCCGCGCTGCGTCGTCAGCTACGGATCACCCGCCCGGCGTCGTACTTCACGATGGCCAGCGGTGGCCTCGGCTACGGTCTGCCGGCAGCGATAGGCGTCGCACTGGCCGAGCGGGACACCGGAAGCGGTCGCCCGGTGGTGGCGGTGGTCGGCGACGGGTCCTTCCACTACTCGGTGCAGGCACTCTGGACGGCCGCGCGCCTGGCACTGCCCGTCGTGGTCGTCGTCCCGGTCAACCAGCAGTACGCGATCCTCAAGGCGTTCGCCGAGCTGAAGCACACTCCCGGGGTGCCCGGCCTGGACCTGCCGGGGCTGGACATCGTCGCGATCGCGGCTGGCTACGGCTGTGCCACCGAGGTGGTGGAGACCCCCGATCAGCTCGGCGCGGCGCTCGCCACCGGGTTGCGCGCCGACCGTCCCACTGTGTTGCCGGTGCCGATCAGCACCGATGTGCCGAGCATCCTCTGAACCGGTCCCCCCGTCAGCGTGCCGCGATCGACAGCGGGGCACCTGTGAAGACGTCCAGCACCGGCCGCGCGCCCAGCGGCGCCGCGAGGGTGACGGTGACCGGCTCCAGCTTCAGCACGGCGATACATTCGCCGGTGGCCCGGGTGACGCCGCCACCGACCACCACGACGTCCGCCCGTTCCCACACCAACGGCGTGATCCCGGTGTCGCACGCGCCGACGCCGAGCCGCACGGTCAACGTGGCGTCGTCGACGGCCGCCAGGTCCTGGGCCGCCACCAGCCCGTCCGGCAGCGGCCGGGCCGGCGCGCTGGGCTCGGGGACGGGGGTGACCGCCGTCGGCGCGACGGCGAGCCGGGCCACCGGGGTGGCCAGCTCCCTGATGGTGAACAGCCAGGCCGGAACCTGCGCCACACCCCGGCTCGTGCGCACCGGCACGGCGTCGAGTGTCACAGCGGTGACGGTGAGCGGCAGACAGGCGGTCTGCGTGCTGCTGGTGGCCCACCCGTCGGGCCCCGGTTCGACGGTGGGGCCTCCCGGGGTGGGGCGGCCGGGCTGCTTCGGCCGCCCCGGGCAGGGCAGCGGGTCACCCTGGTCGAGCTGCCGGTACGCCTCGGCGGCGCTGACCAACGGCAGCGTCAGCCGTCCGTCCGGGAATCGGATCTCGTCGCCGACCCGGGTGGGCGGTATGCCGACCTCCGCGCGGTACCACCCGGCCCGGAAGGCCGCCTCGGTGTCGGGGGTGAAGCCCGGGTCACCGGTGAGCAGGGTCGGCCCCTCCAACGGCACGTAACCGGTGCGCCAGTCGGGGCCGGGCCGCCACGCGTCGGCAACCTGAGCGGCCCGCTCGTCGAACGCCTCGGTGCCGCGCGTCGGGCTGCGCGGAGCGTCGGCCGGACCGGCGTCGGTAGCGGCACAGCCCGCCAGGAGCAACAACGGAAGTACGAGCAGCGCTGCCGGTCGATTCATGTACGGTTCGACGCCCCCGCCGACCTGCCGGTTCCCGACAGGCGCTCAGGTCTCACCACCCAGATCCGTCTGGTACGCCTCCCAGAGCAGGTCGGCGCCGCGCCGACGGTGCCGGGCCAACCGCCGCAGCAGGTGCCCGGCCCGATGCCGCAGCTCGTCGGGGGGCGCCTCGGGCCGCTCGGCGATCTGCTGGACCGCCAGGATCGCGGCGACGATAGCCGCGTGCTCCCGGGTCAGCAGCCGCACGCCGTGGTCCAGCCGCGGCGACTGGGTGAGCAACTCCCGGTAGAGACCGGTGGGGCCTTCGGTCATCCGGACGTGCTCGGCGAAGCCCTGGCGCACCGGACGCAGCCGGAGGAGAACGTCTTCGCGCCAGCGCGGCTCGGTGGCGGTGACGGCAACCGCCCGACCGAGGGCGTGCACGTCACCGGCGAGGCCGGCCGGGCGCGGCTCGCCGGGTAGACCGATGGGATGAGGATCGGCGGGGAGCCCCGCCGGATGCGCGACGCGCGGTCGGGCGACGAGTGACGGCTGCTGGACCGGACCGGTGACCATGGCACCTCCCGCGCGGCGCTGCTACCCCATACCGCGATGGTGAGCCTGCCGGCCCGCCCTGTCCAGAGCCCCGGATCGCCTCATCTGCCCCGTCGCTCCCACCGACCACACCAGCCACGCTGGAATCACCCCTGGGTGCCGCACACACCGAGTGGGGCGTACGCCCGCCTCAGTCGGTCGACCGGCGCTCTGCCCGGCGGTGCAGGTGGTCGGCCACGGCGTGCGCGTCGCCGTCCCGCCCGTCGCCCGGTCGACCCGTCGTGATCGCGTCGGCCAGCGCCCGCAGCTCGGACGGCGGCAGGCTGGGCAGCCCCATGCCGCGCAGCGGGATGGTGACCCCGCGCGTACTCCCCGGTTGGGTCGCGAGGATGGCCCGCACTCGCGGTCCGCCGGCCGGGCCATCGTCGTCCGCCTCGCGATACGACACCACGCCGGACTCGATCCGGGCGGTGGTGAGGTCGACGGTGCGGGTACGCAGCGCACCGCGTACCCGCACCCGGCTGCCGTCCAGCCAGGCGGCCGTGCGGAGCACCCGCAGCACGAGATAGAGGCCGAGCAGGACGAAGGGCAGGCCACACAGGCCGACGAACGGGCTGGGACCGGACTGGTTCGGGTCGGCGGAGTCGCGTAGACCGGGCGGCAGCAGCCCCGGTGGCAGGTCGCGAGCCTCCTCATAGGAGGCGAACGCGTCACCCGGGCCGGTCAGCCGGCGCAGCAACCCGTCGGCGACGAGGGGCAGCGCCACGAACGCCGCGCCGACGGCCGCGACGAGGACGCCGGCCACCACCGCCACGACGCGCTGGCCGGGTGACGCACCGACCGACAGGCGCAGCTCCTGGTTGGTCACAGGAGGCAGCGTAGGGCCCCGCGTACAACAAAGCGCCCCGGCTGGTGGGCCGGGGCGCTTCGTTCGAGGTGGTGGAGGTGCCGGGAATCGAACCCGGGTCCTTCGCCGGTTTGTCAGGGCTTCTCCGAGCGCAGCTCGCTGTGCCTCTACTCGGCCCCACCGCTCACGCGAGCAAGTTGGTGTGACGGGCCCAGTCGCTGATTAATCTCGCCGCACGGACCCCGCGACCGGGTCCGATTGGCCAGCCTCCTAGCTGATGCCGGCTACTGGGACGAAGGCGTTCCCAGACCGACAGACTTAGCTACTCGCCTCAGGCGGCGAGAGCGAAGTCAGCGCGTTGGTTATTGGCGCTTATAAAGTTCCGACGACCGATTCTCGAGACGACGTCGGCTTCCTCGGCTCGCTTCCCCTGTCGCTGCGTACGAAGTCGAAACCAGTCACCCCCTCGACAGGCCGCCGATGTGGCGGCACTGACAAGACTAACGCCTGCCGCAACAGCTTTCATCCCGAGCCCCGGGCCGGCACGCCGACCCGGACAAACAGGATGAACTAGTCGTCCATGCCCTTGCCTCGTCGACCGGACACCCGGGCGATCTCCCGGTCCGCGTCGCGCTTGGCGAGGTCCTGACGCTTGTCGTACGACTTCTTGCCCTTGGCGAGGGCGATCTCGACCTTGGCCCAGCCGTCCGAGAAGTAGACCTGCAACGGGACGATGGTGAAACCGCCCTCGCGGGTCTTGCCGACGAGCTTGTCGATCTCGACCCGGTTGAGCAGCAACTTCCGCGTACGCCGGGGCTCATGGTTGGTCCAGGTGCCCTGGGTGTACTCCGGGATGTGCATCGAGTGCAGGTACAACTCGCCGTCACGTTCCTGCGCGAACGCGTCGACGAGCGACGCGCGCCCGGCCCGCAGCGACTTGACCTCGGTGCCGGTCAGCGCCATGCCCGCCTCGTACGTGTCGAGGATCGCGTAGTCGTGGCGCGCCTTCTTGTTGGAGGCGACCACCTTGCGCCCCTTTTCCCGTGGCATCGGTGCCACCCCCTCTCCTCCGTCCGCGGCCGGGTTCACCCCGGCCGGACAACCGATCATGCTACCCGAATGAGGCTTATTCGGGCTCTCGCCGTCGGGCAGGCCGTGCCATCTTCAGGGCCGCCCGAATAAGCCTCATTGACAAGGACCCTCCCGCGCCGTTTATTTCCGGCCGCGGGAGGGTCCCCGGGAGACGACGGGACGACCCGTCCGGTGCCTAGACCCGCAGGTAGAAGCGCAGGGTGATCCAGGCGGTGCCCGCGCTGACCAGACCACCGACGCCAGCCATCAACGGGAAGATGAACAGGATGTCGCCCCAGGTGATCGGCGAGAGCAGACCCTGCAACGCGCTCAACGACCCGTCGAAGAGCAGATACTTCGCCGCTACCAGGGCCACCAGACCGAGCAGTGAACCGATCAGGCCGGCCACCACGGCCTCCAGCACGAACGGCGCCTGGATGAACCAGTTGGACGCGCCGACCAGCTTCATGACCGCCACCTCACGCCGCTTGCTGTACGCGGCCACCTGAATGGTGTTCGCGACCAGCAGCAGGGCGGCGATCGCCATCACGATGGCGGCAGCCAGAGCGATGTTCTGGATCGAGGTGAGGATGTTGAAGATCTTGTCGAGCAGTCGACTCTGGTCGATGATCTCCTCGACGCCGGCTGTGTCCTTGTACTGGTCGTAGACGTTCTTGTACTGCTCCGGGTTGTTCAGCTTGAGCCGGAACGCCTCGGGCAGCTGGTCCGGCTTGACCGCGTTCACCAGGTCCGGCGCGTCCTGGTACATCTCCTTGAAGCGCTTGTACGCCTCGTCCTTGTTGACGTAGAGGACGTCCTTGACCAGGGGGTCACTGTCGAGCTTGGTCTGCAGGTCGGTGCGCTCCTGCTCGGTCACCTCCTGGGTCAAGAAGATCGAGACTTCGATGTTCTTGTAGTAGAGGTCCTTCATGTCGTCGACCTGGCGGTACATGAGACCGCTGGCGCCGAGCATGGTCAGCGAGACCGCCATCGTGATGATCATCGCGATGGACATGGTCACGTTGCGCCACAGTCCGACCAGTACCTCGGACAGGACGTATTTCACGCGCATCGGGATTTCCTCCGGGTCTCCGGCATGAGGTGTTCGTCGTCAGGCTGCGCAGGGGTGGAGCGCCGGCTCACCCGTAGACGCCGCGGGCCTGGTCACGCACGATGCGACCGCTCTCAATCTCAACGACGCGGCGGCGCATCTGGTTCACGATGTTGGAGTCGTGGGTGACCATCACGACGGTCGTGCCGGTGCGGTTGATCCGGTCCAGCAGGCGCATGATCTCGATCGAGGTGTCCGGGTCCAGGTTTCCGGTGGGCTCGTCCGCCAGCAGGATCAGTGGACGGTTCACGAACGCCCGGGCGACGGCGACCCGCTGCTGCTCACCACCGGAGAGCTCGTGCGGGTAGCGGTGCTCCTTGCCACCGAGCCCGACCAGCTCCAGCACCTCCGGCACGACCCGGCGGGCAACCGCCTTCGTCTTGCCGATCACCTCAAGGGCGAACGCCACGTTCTCGTAGGCGGTGCGGTTGGGCAGCAGCCGGAAGTCCTGGAAGACACAGCCGATCGAACGCCGGAAGTGGGGTCGCTTCCAGGAGCGCATCGACGTGACGTCCTTGCCGTTGACGACGACGCGCCCCTTGTTGGGGGCCACCTCGTGCAGCAGCATTTTGATGATCGTGGACTTGCCGGAGCCGGATGGACCGATGAAGAAGACGAACTCGCCCTTCTCGATCGAGACGGACACGTTGTCGAGCGAAGGCCGGGACGCCTTCGGGTACGTCTTCGTCACTTGCTCAAGCTGAATCACGGGTGGTGAGTCTACGCGGTGTAACAACTGAGCCAAGCCCCACGCCCCGCCGAACCGGCACGAGTCGTCGAATCAGGCCTCTACCTGGAGATCGACGACGCGCTCCGCCCGCGCACCGTCACGCACCGTCGCCGGCGAGCTGCCGCTGCTTGCGCCAACGGATACCCGCCTCGATGAATCCGTCCAACTCGCCATCGAAGACCGCGCTCGGATTGCCGGTCTCCTGCTCAGTTCGGAGATCCTTCACCATCTGATACGGGTGCAGGACGTAGGAGCGCATCTGGTCGCCCCACGAGCCCGCCGCGTTCTCCTTGAGCCCCTCGAGCTTGGCCTGCTCCTCCTGGCGCTTGCGCTCCAGCAGTCGGGCCTGGAGCACCCGCAGCGCGGAGGCCTTGTTCTGCAGTTGGGACTTCTCGTTCTGGCAGGTCACCACGATGCCGGTCGGAATGTGCGTCAGCCGCACGGCCGAGTCGGTGGTGTTGACGCTCTGCCCACCCGGGCCGGAGGAGCGGTAGACATCGACCCGTACCTCGTTCTCCGGGATGTCGATGTGGTCGGTCTGTTCGGTGACCGGCAGGACCTCGACGCCGGCGAAGCTGGTCTGCCGACGGCCCTGGTTGTCGAACGGGCTGATCCGGACCAGCCGGTGCGTGCCCGACTCGACGCTGAGCGTGCCGTAGGCGTACGGCACCTTGACCGCGAAGGTGGCCGACTTCAGGCCCGCCTCCTCGGCGTACGAGGTCTCGTAGACCTCGGTCGGGTAGCCGTGCCGCTCGGCCCAGCGCAGGTACATCCGCAGCAGCATCTCGGCGAAGTCGGCGGCGTCCACGCCACCCGCGCCGGCGCGGATGGCGACAAGCGCCTCCCGGGAGTCGTACTCGCCGGAGAGCAGGGTGCGGACCTCCATCTCCTGGATGGCCTTGGTCAGCCCGGTGATCTCCGACTCGACCTCGGTCAGCACGCCCGGGTCGGCCTCGGCCTCGGCCAGCTCCAGCAGCACCTGGGCGTCGTCGAGGCCGGAACGCAGGCTGCCCAGCTTGCTGATCTCGCCGTTGACGTACGACAGCTGCGAGGTCACCTGCTGGGCCTTGGCCTGGTCGTCCCACAGGTCGGGGGCGGAGGCCTCCTGCTCAAGGCGGGCCTTGTCCTCGTGGAGACGGTCGATGTTGAGGACGGCCTCGATGTTTCGCAGGGTCGCGTCGAGTTCCTTGAGCTGTTCGGCGTAATCGGCAGCGGTCACGACAGACAAGCGTACTGCGCGGACGAGGAGTGAGCTTGCGAGCCCCGCAGGTCCGCGCCAAATAGCCCCTGCGCCCGTGCTGCCGGAGCAGCGCGTTTGCTGTCGGCGAATCCGCCGAAGGTCACCCGACGGGGGCGGACTTCAACCACGACAGGGCAGCCCGGTGGTAGGCGACGGCGAACTCCAGCGCGCTGGCGTCGTACGTCTCGCCGTCCCGTTTGGCGTTCTTCACCTGCTCCCGGACCTGGGCGAGGGCCTCGGTGTGGTATTCGTTGGCCGAGGCGTACAGGCCCTTCAGCTGGCTGGCGGAGTGCAGGTTGCCGAACGCCATCCGGAGCGCTATCGGGTTGCGGATGGTGTCCCGACCCGGGTTCTCCGCGAGCCAGCGGGTGAACGTCCGTTTTCCGCTGGCGGTGAGCGCGTACGGCTGGCTCATCCGCGGACCCGGCTTGCCGAGCCGCACAAAACCCCGCTCAGCCAGCACCGGCAACTCGCGGTACACCTGACTGCGGGTCATCGACCAGTACGGCGCCAGACGGCGCTCAGCGGCGGCCATCAACTGACCGCCTGTCATCGGGCCCTCATGGAGGAGGCCGAGAAGGGCCGCCGCCGTAGGGTTGACTCCGGAATCCGCCATGCCCACTACGCTGCCACTTTGCGCACCCGGCGTCCAGGATTTGCCAGTTTGCCACCCAACAGGACTTCCTAAGTGCACTGTCGGCGGCAGACTGTCCGTTGAGGACTATCGATGGATTGCGACATTCCGGGCGTCCGCCGGCGGCGCCACGCGCGCCGCCGGCGGGTCGTCGCCGGTCAGCCCATGTGGGGGTACGTGTGGTCGGTCGGCGGCACGAAGGTCTCCTTGATCGTCCGCGGGGAGATCCACCGGACCAGGTTGAGCCAGGAGCCGGCCTTGTCGTTGGTGCCGCTGGCACGGGCGCCACCGAAGGGCTGCTGCCCGACCACCGCGCCGGTCGGCTTGTCGTTGATGTAGAAGTTGCCGGCCGCGTACCGCATGCGCTCGCCGACCGACTCGACGACCCGGCGGTCGGTGGCGAACACCGAGCCGGTCAGCGCGTACGGGGCGATCGACTCGGCCTGCGCGACCACCTCGTCGAAGCGGGCGTCGTCGAACACGTGCACGCCCAGGATCGGCCCGAAGTACTCGGTGGTGAAGGTCTCGTGGGCGGCGTCGCCGCACTCGAAGAGCGTCGGCCGCACGAAGTAGCCGACCGAGTCGTCGGCGGTGCCACCGGCCAGCACCCGGCAACTGTCGTCGCCCGCGATCAGCTCCAGTGCGGCGGTGTGCCGGGCGAACGCCTTGTCGTCGATCACGGCACCACCGAAGTTGCTGAAGTCGGCCACGTCACCGTAGGTCAGCGAGTCGGTGGTGGCGGCCAGCCGGTCCCGGAGCCCACCCTCCCAGATCGAGCGCGGCACGTACGCCCGCGAGGCCGCCGAGCACTTCTGGCCCTGGTACTCGTACGCGCCGCGGATCAGCGCGGTGTGCAGAGCGTCCACGTCGGCGCTGGTGTGCGCCACGACGAAGTCCTTGCCGCCGGTCTCGCCGACCAGGCGCGGGTAGCCCCGGTAGCTGGCGATGTTGTCGCCCACGGTCCGCCACAACTGCTGGAAGACCTTCGTCGAACCGGTGAAGTGGATGCCGGCCAGATCCGGGTCGGCGAGCACGACATCGGAGACCTCCTCGCCCCGACCGGTGACCATGTTGATCACGCCGGGCGGCAGGCCGGCGGCCTCGAACAGCCGCATGGTGAAGTGGGCGGCGAACTGCTGGGTCGGGCCCGGCTTCCAGACCACCGTGTTGCCCAGCAGGGCCGGCGCCGACGGCAGGTTACCGGCGATGGCGGTGAAGTTGAACGGGGTGACCGCGTAGACGAAGCCCTCCAGCGGGCGGTGGTCGAAGCGGTTCCAGACGCCGGGCGAGGACGCCGGCTGCTCCTCGAGCAGGCGGCGCGCGAAGTGCACGTTGAACCGCAGGAAGTCGATGAACTCGCACGCCGCGTCGATCTCCGCCTGGATCGCGGTCTTCGACTGACCGAGCATGGTGGCGGCGTTGAGAGTGTCCCGCCAGGGACCGGCGAGCAGCTCGGCGGCGCGCAGGAAGATCGCGGCGCGCTCGTCGAAGGGCAGCGCCCGCCACATCGGCGCGGCGGCCTTGGCCGCCCTGGTCGCAGCGCGTGCGTCGTCGTGGGTGGCGTGCCCGGTCACCCCCAGCACGTGGGCGTGCTTGTGCGGCTGCACCACGTTGATCGGGTCACCGCCGGCCATCCGCTGCTCACCGCCGATGGTCATCGGCAGGTCGATGCGCTCGGCGGCGAGCTCGGTCAGCCGCCGCTGGAGCCGGTCCCGGTCGGGGCTGCCCGGCTCGTAGTTGCGAACCGGCTCGTTGCGCGGCTCGGGAACGGAGAACACGGCATCCATCAAGGCTCCTGGCGATCTCGACAGCAGTGGCGAAACCGGACCCGCGGGCACCGACCGGACGGTCGGACACCGGACGCCGCACGGGAGGCCGAGCAGCGGCGGGACCTCCCGTGATTCTCCCACGAGGGGCCGCGCGCCCCACCTCGGCCACCGCCCTGCGCCAAGGACCGCCCCACCCCTCCTCCCCTTACCGACCGGCCTCGATCCGTCCCGCTGTCCCGGGGCGACAGGCAGCCCAGCGGGCCCGCGTACCCTGAGTGGTCGGTGACCTGCCGCCTCGAAGGGGAGACGATGACCAAGCAGCCCGGCCGCGTCCCGGCCGCTGAGTCGGACGAGCCGGCGGTCGACGCGGCCAGCGCCGGCAGTCGACCACTGCCCGCGCCCGGCGCCGCAGTGCTCGCGTTGCTGGCGCTGGGGTGGCTTGCCGCCATGCTCTGGTCCACCCGGGAGGCCATCGCCTCGGCGGCGGCCGGGGTCACCGCGATCAGCCTCTCCGCGTTCGCCCTGCCCGGCGTGATCTCGGCGGCGCTGGTGGCCGGGGCAGCCGTCGCGCTGGCCGCCGGCAACCTGCTGGCCCGCCGGTACGGCGACTGGGCCACCCTGCGCTTCGCCGGGGCGATCGGCGGCGGAATGCTCGTCGGGCTCGCCGCAGCGCTGGCCATCAACCTCACCTACTTCGACACGTCCACCACCAACGTGATCGCCGGCACCACGGCGGCCGCGGCGATCATCGGGGGCGCGCTGGCCGGCGCGCGGACCGCCCCGGCGATCGGTGCGGTGGTCACCGCCGCGCTGGGGACGCTGATCTTCGTGGTCGCGTTCAGCCGCGCCCGGGACCCGCTGTTCGACCTCTTCGGTGCCGGCGACAGCCAGGAATCGTTGATCAATGCGGCCAAGTGGGTGTCGCGTACCGAATCGCTCGTCGCCGGGCTGCTGGCGGGGCTTCTCGCCTTCGGCTACCTGACCTGGGCACGGCGTCGAGCCGTCCGGCGCGATCCCGAGGCCCCGGCGCTGCGCTGGCCGGCGTACCTGCTCGCCGGCGCCGGGCCCGGCCTCCTCCTGCTGCTCGCCGAGGTGATCATCCGGATCGGTGGGCGGTCGCTGCTCGACCTTGCCAGCGCGCTCAGCGAGGCCGACGCGGTGGCGCAGACCTCACTCGGCACCTCCCGGGTGGACAACGGCATCTGGGTGCTCTTCGTCGGGGCGCTGACCGCGCTCATCGCCTTCGGCCGCACGCTCAGCCCGGCCCCCAGCGACGACGACGACCCGGCCGACGCCCCGAGCCCGGTCGCGGAGCAGGTCGCTCCGGAGGACGACAAGCCGGGCTACGCCAGGACGTACGACGACGACCCGGCCGAGACCTTCGACGGCGACGCTGAGACGCTCGACGCGGACCCGGCTAAGGCGGACCCGGCTCGCTGACGCCGGACCGGGCCGGTGCCGGCTGCTGCCGGGGAGTGTCCGGCTCAGGCTGCTGCCGGGGCCGGAGTCCGGCTCAGTCGGCCGCGCGGAGCAGCTGGTCCAGCTCCGACACGTCGTACCACTCCAGCTCGTGGTCCTCGGCGCCGTCGACGGTGAACTGGGCGTCGGGGTCACCAGCGACCGCCTCGGCCACCACGTCGGCCGCCGCGCCGACCTCCTCGACCGCGTCCACGCCGTCCACGTGGATGGCCGCGACGGCGCCCACCGGCACGGCATCGGTCAACGTCACGGTGCTGGAGCCCAGCTCACCGTCGCCGCGCCCGATCGCTCTCGACGGCAGGTCGACCGAGACGACGACGCGACGGCGGGGAGCGCTCGGGTCGGCCCGGAGCAGGTGCAGGGCGTCCTGGGCGGCCCGGGTGAACGCCACGTACTCCAACTCCTCCTCGTCGCCCTCGGCGTACCACTCGCGCAGCGCCGGGGTCACGGCGTGCGCCCGGTCGGCGGACAGCCCTTCCTCGGGCAGCCGGGCCAGCATCGGTACGGTCGCCGGCACGTACACCCGGACAAGCTCGTCGGTCACCGGTCGTCTCCCCGCGTCGTCCTCCACCGGCGGCCGCCGGCACGGGCGCAGATCATGCCGCACGCCGTGACCGTCATACACCCCGCCTCCGGCCGGAGGAAGTTCCGTAGCCGGTGTGTCCCGCAGGGTTGGCCCGCAACGACCCGCTCCGGTGCTGGGCGGCCGGGGCTGTCGGTGGCAAACTGAGCCAAACGACACCAACCCCGGGAGTTTCCTGTGGAGCCGAGGTTCCTGCTGCTCTCCGACGTGGCCGCCGAGCTCAACGTGTCGGACTCGCAGGTCTACCACATGGTGCGCAGCGGCGAACTGCCGGCGATCAAGATCGGCGGGCGGGGCCAGTGGCGCGTCGAGCGTGCCCGCCTGGAGGAGTACATAGCCCGTAAATATGACGAAACCGCTGACTGGGTGCGGAGCAACCCCCTGGTCGACCGCGACCCCGAGTAGCACCCCCAGCCTGCCCAGCCCGCACAGCCTGCCCAGCCCGCGCACAGCCCGGGAATGATCCACTCGCTTATGCGGAAGTTGGGGCATCGGGGGCCGCTGGGATACCGCGCTGTCAAGAAACTCGAGTCGATCATGTGGTTGTCGGGCGGAGGCCGCTTCGGAGCATTGACCGAGGCCGCTCCGTCGCTCAGAATCGAGCCTGTCGGAGGCAAACGAAAGCAAACGCAAGATCGAGGGGGCCCTGATGAGCGGAGCGCGACCCGGTCCTTCCCGACCATCAGTGCGGCTGCGCCCTGTCCCGCCCTTCGACCCGCCGTACGTTGACGAGACCGACGAGTCCTACTGGCCGGCGCCGACCGACGGTCAACTCGCCCTCGACCTCTTCGCCTCCACCCGACCCAACCCGGTCCGGCCGGCGGAGCGCCGGGCAGCCCTCCGCCCGGTGCCCAGCCGGTCCACCACCACCCACCCGGTCGCATCGTTGCCGGCGACGACCGCTCCGGAAGCGACCCGAGCCGCGCACCGGTTCGTCGGCACCTGCCTGGAGGTGGTCAACGGCTACCGGTCACCGACCCAGGTACGAGCACTGCTCGACCCGGCACGAGCGGGCGACCTGCTGACCGAACTCGCCCGCGCGTCCGCCCGGGCCGGGGCATCCCGCCGCCGCGCCCGCCGACCACTGGTCCGGCTGCTACGCCTGCGGGTCTGCGAGCCCCGGGAGGCCGCGGTGGAGGCGGCAGCCGTCCTCAGCGGCGCGGGTGGCCGAAGTTGGGCGATGGCACTGCGCCTTGAGCATCGCCGGGGCCGCTGGCTCTGCACTGCCCTGCACGTGCTCTGACCACGCCTGCCCGGTCGGAGTCGGGGCTCTCAGGGACAGCGACGGGCCCCGGCCTGGTCGGCCGGGGCCCGTCGGTCAGAAGCTGTCGGTACAGGCGCTCTCGGTGCGGTTGCTGTCGGTCAGTTGCCGCCGTTGGGGGCGCCGTGGCAGCGCTTGTACTTGCGGCCCGAGCCACACGGGCACGGCGCGTTGCGGGACGGGCCGTTGCTCGCATCGGCCTGGTTAGGTGCCGGTCGACGGGCTCCGGCCGACGGAAGGCCCGGGCCGCGCAGCCCGGATGCCGGCCGCTGCGGAGCGGACGGGGCGCTCTGCCCCGGTGCCGCCGGAGCACCCGGGGCCGGTCGGCCCACACCGAGCGCCGGAGCCTGCTGCTCGGCCTGCTCCACGGCGACCGCGCCCGGGCTGGCCTCACCGTCGATGGTGGGCGCGGAGTATTGCAGGCCCTGCCGCCGCGGTGCCTGGTTGAGACCCTTGGCCCGGATCTCCACCGGCTTGTCGAGCAACGTGACCTCGTCGGCCCCCGCCTCCGGCTCCGGTTCGGTCACCTGGACGTCGACGTTGTAGAGGAAACCGACGGTCTCCTCCTTGATGCCGTCCATCATGGTGGCGAACATGTCGAAGCCCTCGCGCTGGTATTCCACCACCGGGTCGCGCTGGGCGTACGCCCGGAGGTTGATGCCCTCCTGGAGGTAGTCCATCTCGTAGAGGTGCTCGCGCCACTTGCGGTCGATGACCTGGAGGAGCACCATCCGCTCGAGTTGGCGCACCCCCTCGGCGCCGAGCTGCTCCTCACGCCTGTCGTACGCGGCGTTGGCGTCGTCCTTGAGGCGGGCGACCAGGAAGTCGGCGTCCATGCCGGCCCGGGAGCCGCCGGCCTCCTCCTCCAGCTCCTCGATCGTCACACCGACCGGGTAGAGCTGCTTGAGGCTGGACCAGAGCTGCTCAAGGTCCCAGTCTTCGCCGTAGCCGTCGGAGGTGGCTCCCCGCACGTACGCCTCGACGGTGTCGTCGATCATGTTGCGGACCTGGTCGGAGAGGTCTTCACCGTTGAGCACCCGGAGCCGCTCGGCGTAGACGACCTGGCGCTGCTTGTTGAGCACCTCGTCGTACTTGAGCACGTTCTTGCGGATCTCGGCGTTCTGACCCTCGATCTGGGCCTGGGCGCTCTTGATCTGCCGGGTGACCATCTTCGACTCGATGGGCACGTCCTCCGGGATGTTGAAGCGCTCCATCACCGCCTCGACGGCTCCGGCGCGGAAGCGCCGCATCAGCTCGTCCTGCAGGGACAGGTAGAACCGGGACTCGCCCGGGTCACCCTGCCGGCCGGCACGACCGCGCAGCTGGTTGTCGATCCGCCGGGACTCGTGCCGCTCGGTGCCCAGCACGTAGAGGCCACCGGCGGCGGAGACCTCATCAGCCTCGGCGTCGCAGGCCTGCTTCCACGTGGGAAGGACATCCTCCATCGCCTTGGCGTACTCTTCCTCGTTCTCCAGCGGGTCGAGGCCGCGCTGGCGCAGCTCGTTCGCGGCGAGGAACTCGGCGTTGCCGCCGAGCAGGATGTCGGTGCCTCGGCCGGCCATGTTGGTGGCCACGGTGACCGCGCCCTTACGCCCGGCCTGGGCGACGATCTCGGCCTCCCGTGCGTGGAACTTGGCGTTCAGCACGTTGTGCGGGATGCCACGGCGGCGCAGCAACTGGGAGAGGATCTCGGAGTTTTCCACCGAGACCGTGCCCACCAGCACCGGCTGGCCCATCTGGTGCCGCTCGGCGATGTCCTCGATGACGGCGTTGAACTTGGCCTTCTCCGTCTTGTAGATGACGTCCGGCCGGTCCTCGCGAACCATCGGGCGGTGGGTCGGGATGGTCACGACGCCGACCTTGTAGACCTTGTTGAACTCGCTCGCCTCGGTCTGCGCCGTACCGGTCATCCCGGACAGCTTCTCGTAGAGGCGGAAGTAGTTCTGGAGGGTGATGGTGGCCAGGGTCTGGTTCTCCTGCTTGATCTCCACCCCCTCCTTGGCCTCGATCGCCTGGTGCATGCCCTCGTTGTAGCGACGGCCGTGCAGGATGCGACCGGTGAACTCGTCGACGATCAGGACCTCACCGTCGCTGACGATGTAGTCCTTGTCGCGCTTGTAGAGCTCCTTGGCCTTGATGGCGTTGTTGAGGTAGCCGACCAGCGGGGTGTTCACCGACTCGTAGAGGTTGTCGATGCCGAGCCGGTCCTCGACCTTGGCGACACCGCGTTCGGTCACCGCGATGGTGCGCTTGGAGTGGTCGACCTCGTAGTCGCCCTCGCCGTCGGTGCCGGGCTGAAGCCGGGCCACCACGCCGGCGAACTCGCCGTACCAGCGGGCGGAGTGCTCGGCCGGGCCGGAGATGATCAGCGGGGTGCGGGCCTCGTCGATCAGGATGGAGTCGACCTCGTCGACCACCGCGAAGTTGTGCCCGCGCTGCACCAGCTCTTCCTTCGACCAGGCCATGTTGTCGCGCAGGTAGTCGAAGCCGAACTCGTTGTTGGTGCCGTAGGTGATGTCGCACTCGTAGGCGGCCTTGTGCTCGGTGGCCGGCCGGTTGGGCAGCACCACGCCGACGGTCAGCCCGAGGAACTCGTGCACCCGGCCCATCCACGCCGCGTCACGCTGGGCGAGGTAGTCGTTGACCGTGATCACGTGGACGCCCTTGCCGGAGAGCGCGTTGAGGTAGACGGCCATGACCGAGGTCAGCGTCTTACCCTCACCGGTCTTCATCTCGGCGATGTTGCCGAAGTGCAGCGCCGCGCCGCCCATCACCTGGACGTCGTACGGGCGCTGGCCGAGCACCCTGGCGGCCGCTTCGCGGGCCACCGCGAACGCCTCCGGCAACAGGTCGTCGAGGGTCTCACCCTCGTCGAGCCGCTCCCGGAACTGTTCGGTCATGCCGGCCAGTTCCTCGTCGGTGAGGTTGACGTAGTCGTCCTCGATCGAGCTGACGGCATTGGCGATCGCCTTGAGCCGGCGCACCATGCGGCCCTCGCCCGCGTTAAGGACCTTTTCCAGAATCGACACGGATCAACGCTCCCCTAGACAGTCTCGAACCATCGTAGGCGCTCCATCGGCGCGATGGTCACTGGTGGCGGTGCTCGACCCCGCCGAACCCGACATAACTCGCGTCCCGCACACGCCCCAAACGTTATCCGGTTACGCCGTCGGCGAACGCTGCGGCAGGATGCACGAGTGGAGCCCGTGGAGATCATCGAGGACGGCGTGCTGCTGCGGCCCTGGCGAGAGGCGGATGCCGAGGCCGTGCACCGAGCCTGCCAGGACCCGGACATTCAGCGTTGGACCACCGTACCGCGCCCGTATCGGTCGGAACATGCGCACGGATTTGTCACCGAGATGAGCGGGAAGTCCTGGGCCGAGGGCTCCGGGGCGCCGTTCGCGGTCTGCGACCCGAGCACCGGAGGGCTGCTGGGTTCCTGCGGACTGATCTCGATCGACGGGAACGGCACCGGTGAGATCGGCTACTGGACGGCGCCCTGGGCACGGGGGCGGGGCGTGATGGTCCGGGCCACCCGGGCGGTCGCCCGCTGGTCCTTCGACACCCTCGGGCTTCGTCGGCTTCTCTGGCAGGCCGAGGTGGGCAACCACGCGTCCCGCCTGGTGGCTCTCCGGGCCGGTTTCCGGATCGACGGCCGGCTGCGGATGGCCGACCCTGCGCTGCACGGCGGCGCGGACGGCTGGATCGGCTCGCTGCTGCCTGGCGAGGTGCCGGCCGTCGGATCGAACGGGCCGGCCGGCCCGGGCACCCTCGCCGCCCGGCGGGCCGCCGTCTTCGGCCGCCCGCAGCCCGTCCTGTTCGCCACGACCGGTTCCGGCGAGCTGCGTCTGCGGCCCATGGAGGAGCAGGACCTGGACGCCGTGGTGCAGACCTGCCAGGACCCGGAGAGCATCCGCTGGACAACAGTGCCGGACCCGTACGAGCGCGCCGACGCGCAGGGCTACCAGGCCTACGGCCGGGACGCCTGGGCTCGGGGGGACGCCGCCTGCTTCGTGATCGCCGACTCCGACGACAGGTACGCGGGCACGCTCGACCTGCGGCTCTCCCCTGCCGACCCGCTGTTGGCCGACGTCGGCTTCATGACCGCACCGGCGGCCCGGGGCCGGGGGTATCTGCCCGCGGCGCTCGTCGCGCTGAGCGCCTGGGGCTTCAGCACCCTGGGCCTGGCGCGGATCGAGTGGAAGGCGAACGTGGGCAACACCTCCTCCCGCCGGGCGGCGGAGAAGGCCGGCTTCCTGATCGAGGGGACCGCCCGGGGCGGTGTGCAGCACCGGGGCGAGCGGGTGGACGTGTGGGTCGGGGCGCTTCTCGCCAAGGATCTGGGATGACTCCGCAGCCGGTTGTCGAGGCGCACGGAGTGCGGCTGCGCCCGTTTCGCGCCGAGGACAGCGCCGACGTGGTCGACGGTTGCGCGGACCCGCTGACCCAGCGGTTCGTCTCGAACCTGCCGACGCCGTACACCGGGACCGACGCCCGCTGGTGGATCGACGTCGGCGCCCCGGCGGCCTGGACCGGCGGCGGCGCGGCGTACGCCATCGCGGACCCCGCCACCGATCGGCTGCTCGGCGCGGTGGGGCTGAACAACCCGGTGCCCGCCCGGGGTCAACTGGAGATCGGCTACTGGATGCGGCCGGCGGCGCGCGGGCGCGGAGTGGCCAGCGCGGCGACCCGTGCGCTGAGCGAGCACGCGTTCGCCACCGGGACGGCCCGACTGGAGTTGCTCACCGAACCGGAGAACGGGCCGAGCCAGCGGGTCGCGCTGGCCGCCGGCTTCCGCCACGAGGGTCTGCGCCGGTCGGCCGGTGCGTCCCGCGACGCGGGTCGGCACGATCTGCTGGCCTGGGTACGCGTCGCCGGTGATCCGCCCGGCCCGGCCGCCCGGCTGCTGCCCGACCTGCCCGGCGGGGTGCTCACCGACCAGGTGGTGGCGCTACGCCCGCTCGCGCCGGACGATGCGGCGCTGATGTACCGGCTGCACAGCCGACCCGAGGTGGTGGCGAACCAGGCACCGCCGGTGCCGCCGACGCGCGAGGCGATGGAGCGGCGTTGCCGTCTCGCCCAGAGCGGATGGCTGACCGGCGAGATCGCCCGGCTGCTGATCACGGACGTGGCCAGCGGAGAGCCGGTGGGCAGTTGCGGCCTGTCGTACACCGATGTGGCCGCTGGCGAGGCCTCGGTCGGCTACGCGTTGCTACCCGACTGGCGCGGCCGGGGGTACGCCACGCGGGCGGTCCGGTTGCTCGCGGGCTGGGCGTTCGGCCCGGCCGGCATCGCCCGGCTGTCGGCCGGCACGGTGCCGGACAACACCGCGTCGCACCGGGTGCTGGAGCGCGTCGGTTTCCGGCGCGAGTCCGTTCAGCGCGGCCGCCTGCCCGGGCTGGCCGGCGCCCGCCTGGACGACCTGACCTTCGCGCTGCTCCCCGCCGACCTCGGTTGACAGATCATGGAGTTGTGGTGGGCGTTCCCCACCACAACTCCATGATCGACGCGGGTCGGCTACCGGTCAGGTGGCGAGGGAGATGATGCCGTAGTCGTACGCGTGGCGTCGGTAGACGACGCTGGGGCGGCCGGACTCCTTGTCCTGGAAAAGGTAGAAGTCGTGGCCGACAAGTTCCATCTCGAACAACGCGTCGTCGATGGTCATCGGCTCCGCCGGGTGCACCTTCTCCCGGGCGATGTGCCAGGGCTGGTCGTCGTGCTCCTCTTCGACCCGCTCCGCGACAGCGGTGCCGGCGCGGGCGCCGTCACCCGGCGCGCTCAGCGTGGTGGAGACCAGGTCCGCGACCGGAAGGCCCGCGGTGGCCTCGGCGACGGAGATCGGCGCGTGCCGCCCCCGGTGTACGCGGCGGCGGTCGGCCGCGCGGCGCAGCCGGGTGTCGAGCTTCGAGATGGCAGCGTCGAGCGCGCTGTAGAAGTCGTTCGTGCAGGCTTCGGCCCGAATCACCGGGCCCCGGGAAACGCAGGTGATCTCCACCCGCTGGCAGTGGTCGGCCTGGCGCGGATTGCGCTCGTGAAACAGCTCGACATCGACGCGAATAAGTTTGTGGTCGTAGCGTTCGATCTTCGCGAGTTTCTCGGCTACGTGTACCCGGTAATGGTCCGGCACTTCGACGTTTCGGCCCTTGACCACGATGTCCACGTGACCTCCCTTTTTCGGACGGTCTTCGATCCGGTTTACCCGGCCGCGCGCCGTGGGGAGACCCGCTGGCGTCGACCGGTTGGTACGGCTACGCCTCCTCTCACCGCCGGGGGCGGTTGGAACGACCTCCTACCCCCGACAGCGAAACGCTAACTCCTGTTCGCCCGGCAGTCACCCCATGTTGCCGAGACGGCCCAGGATTTTTCGCAGCTCGTACACCAACGGGTGAAACGGAAACACGGTGGGTTACGACTGGTGTCTTTTCTCGGTCGCCGCGAGCACCGCCGCGACGCTGGGTTCCCATCCCGTCGCGGTCAGCACCCTGCTCGCGGCGGCGAGTGTCACGCCGGTGGTGACGATGTCGTCGAGCAGCACCACGACCGGGGCCGCTCCCACGGCACGACCCCGGACCGGTCCGGTCGAGCGGGGCCGAAAGGCCGCCTCGGCCGCCGCCGCCCGCCCGGCGCTGTCCAGGGTGACCGAGTCGGGCCGGGGCAGCGCCCGCAGCGGACGGCGCACCCGCGCCGCCCAACCGCCCCGGTTGAGCCGGGCCGCGCAGTGCCGGGCCAGCCGGTCGAGGTGATCCCCGTAGCGGGACCGGGCCGCCGCCGCAGTGTCCGGGACCGGCACCAGGGTCAGCGGACGAGCCCCGCCGACGGCCGCCGCGACGACCTCGGCGAGCAGGGCGCCGAGCGGACGGGCCAGCCCGTGTCGGCCGTGTTCCTTGTACGCCAGCAGAGCCTCACGCAGCGGACCCGCGTACGGGCCGAGTGCCACGCAGGGCGGCAGGCCCGGCGGTGCGGGGGTGGGGCGGACCGTCCGTGGCCGCAGCTCGTCCAGCGCCGCGACACAGGTCGGGCAGACCCCGTGCCGCAGACCGGGTCGGCGCTCCCGACAACCGGCGCAGTCGGCGGGTAACACCAGGTCGGCGAGGTCCGCCCAGAGCCCGCTCACCGTGTCAGTAGATGAAGAACGGCGCCGACGGGTTGCTCGGCCGCACGCCGGCCGGCACTGGGGCGATGTCGCGTACCTGGGCGGGCTCGATCCGTTCGAACGGGCTGCTGCGGTACGCCACCCCGTTCGCCTCGTACATGTAGGCACCGCTGGGCACCCGCACGCTGCGGTTGGTCGGGTACGCGGTCAGGTGGTTGACCTTGGCGCCGAGGTCGGTCCGCAGCGGCGTCTCCAGGGCGCCGTCGACACTGATCTCGTAGATCGCCGGCTGGCCGACGGACCCCGCCACCACCAGCTGGTCCTCCCTGCCCCAGTCGACCGCCGTGGGGTTGGTCAGCGAGCTGACCAACTCTCGGGGCGGACCGATGGAGACCCCGCCGCCGTCGAGGTTGACAGCGGCGACGTAGAGACGGCCGCCGGCGATCAGCGCGACCCGCTGGCCGTCCAGCGCGGCGGCCACAGCGGTGACCCCGGCGGAGGGGAGGTTGAGCGGCACCGGATACATCCGGGCCGCCTCGTCGAACCGGTAGAGCTGCCCGTCGGCCACCACCAGGCCCCGGGCGGGGCGGGAGTCGACAGTACGCAGCCAGACCGGCCGGCTGATCGAGGAGTACTCGGTGCCGCTGCGGCTGAGCACGGAGATCGGGTCGGCACCCGTGCCCACGGCGAGTCGGTACCGGTTCTTGCTGCTACCGGTGACCGCCATCGCGGCGAGGATCCGCCGGTCCTTGGCCAGCCCGAGGCTGGCGGAGACGACGTTGCGGTTGACCTCGGGTGCCAACGGAACCGCGCCGCTCGGCTCGCCCTCGAAGTCGAGTGGGTGGATCCTCCCGTCGTACACGCCGAACCGCTGCGGGCTGGCGACATACGGGTAGAGCGGCCGGGTGCCTCGACGCTCGCCCAGGTCCACGACGGGTTGCGCGTTGTTGCGGATCTTCAACTCCAGTTGACCGGGCAGGTCGCCCAACGACCAGGCGATCTGCGTGATCAACTGGTCGATCCCGTTCCTGTCGTCACCGGACATGTCCAGGTTGACCTCCCACCGGCCGTTCCCGCCGGTGGCGTTGTTGATCATCTCGGTGCGGTCCGGCAGCCCGACGACACCGGGGCGCAGCCAGTCGGAGGGGCCACCGACCAGCCATTTCACCACCTCGTTGACCCGCCGCTCGACCGGCACCGCCTGCGGCCGGTAGCGCTGGTCGGGCACCAGGCGGCTGCGGTCCGAACTCCAGAAGTAGATCGTCTCGTCCTGGTAATACTGTCGGAGGGCGGTGTCGCTGAGCAGCAGCACGTTGGGCGGGTTGATGATGTAGAGGCCAGCCCGATCATCGTTGACGCCGCCGTTGAACGACGCGCTGCGCAGACCGAACTCGTACTCCGTCTCGGTCGCCACCGGCGGAGCCAGGGTGCCGTCGGCCCGCAGCACACCGATCTGCTGCACGGCGATCTTCACGGTCGTGGTCGAGTCGCTGTTGAGGGTGTAGACCTCCTCGCGCAGCCGGACCACGTTCAGCGCGACCTCGCTGCCCTTCTTGTCCTGCAGGCGGATCTTGTCCTCCGGGGCGATGAACGCCTTCACCCGCTCATACGCCCGATCCGGCTCACCGGCGGCAGCGGACAGGAAGTTGCGGACGAACGCCTCGTTGACGCTGCCGCTGGCCGTCCGCGTCGGCGGCTCACTACCCCGGCTGATCACACCCGCCTCGGTCGCGGCACCGCCCTTGCCATCCACCCGCACGTCGGACGCCGCCGGGATGCCACAGCCGGCACCCAGCAGCACCACCACGCCGAGGGCCCCGAGCAGAGTTGGCCGTCTCACGAGCGCACCTCCGTCCGCTGCCCGTCCCCGGCCGGGGCCGGGCCGATCGCCAGTGCCCCGCCGGTGCCGGGACCGATGGCCAGTGGGCCGCCGTCGCGAGGGCCGCCGAACGGCAGCGCGGCGTCAGCCGGCACCAGTCGCAGCGGCGAGGTGGTCAGCCGATCGCCAGCACGGGCCGGCAGGGTGAGCCGGAACTGCGCGCCCTGCCCGGGAGCACCCCACGCCTCCAGCCAGCCGCCGTGCAGCCGAGCGTCCTCCAGGCTGATCGACAGGCCCAGCCCGGTGCCCCCGGTCTGTCGAGCCCGGGACGGGTCGGCCCGCCAGAACCTGTTGAACACCAACTTTTCCTCGCCAACCTTCAGCCCCACCCCGCGGTCGCGAACGGTGATCGCCACGGCGGTCTCGTCGATGCCGAGGGTGATCAGCACCGGGCGGGCCTCACCGTGCTCGACGGCGTTGCCGACCAGGTTGCGCAACACCCGCTCGACCCGGCGCGGGTCGACCTCGGCGATCACCGGCGTGCCCGGCAGGTCGAGTTCGATGGGTACGCCGACCCGTTCGGCCAGGTTGGCCAGCCGGTCGACCACCCGGTGCACCACCGGCACCAGGTCGGTCGGCTCGGAATCCAGCATGGCGAAGCCGGCGTCGAACCGACTGATCTCCAGCAGGTCGGTGAGCAGCTCCTCGAACCGATCCAGCTCGGCCTGGAGCAGCTCGGCGCTGCGGGCGACCGCCGGGTCGAACTCGTCGCGCTCGGCGAAGATCAGGTCAGCGGCCATCCGGACCGTCGTCAGCGGGGTACGCAGCTCGTGGGAGACGTCCGAGGTGAAGCGGCGTTGCAAACGGGACATCTCTTCCAGGCGCAGGATCTGCCGTTGCAGGTTGGTGGCCATCTGGTTGAACGACGCGGCGAGCAGGGCCAGGTCGTCCTCGCCGTTGACCACCATCCGCTGGTCGAGGAGGCCCGCCGAGAGCCGCTGGGCGGTCCGTGCGGCGACCCGGACCGGGTTGACCACCAGCCGGGTGACAAGCGCCGCGAGCAACCCGAGCAGGATCACCAGGGCGACCCCGGTCGCCACCACTGTGGCTCGGGCGTCGGCGGCGGTGACATCCTGCCGGCCCAGCGGCACCAGGTAATAGAGCTCGATCTGGCCGAAGCGGGTCGGCACCGGCGAGCCGTAGACCAGGTATTTGGTGGTCTCGCCGGTGAGTCGCCCGGTGCGGATCTGGCTGGCCACCTTGCCGTCGGCGATCGCGGCCCGCAGCTCGGGGCTGATCAGCGACTGGACGTTCGCGGACGGCGAGGTGCGCGTCTGGATGTCGTTCGGGTAGTCGTCGGCGGTGATCGCCACCACCACCCCGCTGGTCTGCTGGGGGTCGCCGCCGGCCAGGTAGTTGACGGTGCCGTCGATGGTCTCCTGGAGCTGCGCTTCCTGCGGCTGCCCGTAGAAGGAGACCTGCTTGGCCGCGTAGCTGGCACCACTTGTCACCCGCTGCCGGACGTCGCTGCGGGCGCTGTCGAGCAGGATGGTGGTGATCTTGTCAGCGATCAGGAACGCGAACCCGCCGACCAGCAGGCTGGACGCGACAAGTGTGATGGTCACGACTCGGACCTGGAGCGAGCGTCGCCAGGTCTGGTGCGCCCGACCCACCACCCGGGCGGCCCGGCCGCTCACCGCACGCCAGAGCTCCCCGCCGGCGCTGGGCCGGCGGGCAGCCGTACTCGGGGAGGGTGGGGGCGGCGAGGTCGACACAGTGCGACCAGGCTATCCGGTCCCTGCCTTGTAGCCCACGCCCCGCACGGTGAGGATGATTTCCGGGCGCTCCGGGTCCGGCTCGATCTTGGCCCGCAACCGCTGGACGTGCACGTTGACCAGACGGGTGTCGGCCGCGTGCCGGTAGCCCCAGACCTGCTCGAGCAGCACCTCGCGGGTGAAGACCTGACGTGGCTTGCGGGCGAGCGCGACCAGGAGGTCGAACTCCAGCGGAGTCAGCTTCACCTCCTCGTCGTTGCGGCTCACGGTGTGCGCCGGCACGTCGATGGTGATCTGGTTGTCGGGCGGCCCGATGGTGAGCATCTCGGGGGCCACGTCCTCGCCCCGGCGCAGTCGGGCCCGCATCCGGGCCACCAGCTCCTTGGGCTTGAAGGGCTTGACCACGTAGTCGTCGGCGCCGGACTCCAGGCCGAGCACGACGTCCACGGTGTCGCTCTTGGCGGTAAGCATGACGATGGGCACGCCGGACTCCGCCCGGATCGACCGGGCGACGTCGATACCGCTCATACCAGGGAGCATGAGGTCAAGCAGCACGATATCGGGACGACTGTCGCGAAAAGCGGCCAACGCCCGCTCGCCGTCCGCCACAAAAGAGGGCAGGAAACCCTCACTGCGCAGCACGATGCCGAGCATCTCGGCGAGCGCGGGGTCATCGTCGACCACCAGTACGCGGGCTCTCATGGGATTAATATTGCATCCTCATTCAGTTCGGTGGGACCGGCGTCCGCCGGTAACGCTTCGCTGGCACCATGATCCCCCTTCGGCGCCGTCCGGCGCCACCGCAGGCTGGGGCGATCCGGCTGTCGCCATCCGGACGACTGTCAGCCGAACAGCCCACGCCCCCAGTGGTCCCCGCCGTCGCGTACCCCGGGCGGGCAGGCGAACACCCCGCTGGAGACGTGTCGCAGGTACTCGTTCATCACGTCGTGCCGGGCCAACTGGGTCTGGACCGGCACGAACTGGCGGCGTGGATCACGCTGGTAGGCGATGAAGAAGAGGCCCGCGTCGAGCCGGCCGAGGCCGTCCGAGCCGTCGACGAAGTTGTAACCCCGGCGCAGCAGCCGGGCACCGCTGTTCCGGCTCGGGTGGGCCAGCGCGACATGGGCGTGCTCGGCGATCACCGGCTTCCCGTCCGCGCCACGCGCGGCGAAGTCGGGCTCGTCGAACTCGTCGCTCCGACCGAGGGGCGCGCCGCTGCCCTTGGTACGACCGACGATCTCCTCCTGCTCGGCGAGGGAGGTCCGGTCCCAGGTCTCCACGAGCATCCGGATCTTGCGGGTGACCAGGTACGAGCCTCCGGCCATCCAGTCCGGCCCGTCGCCCGGCTGCACCCACAACTGGTCACGCAGCAGGTCGGTGTCCTCGGCCTTGAGGTTGGCCGTGCCGTCCTTGAACCCGAAGAGGTTGCGCGCGGTGGCCTGGTCCCGGGAGGTCGACGAGGTGCGGCCGAAGCCGAGCTGCGACCAGCGGACGCTCACCACGCCCATGCCGAGCCGGGCCAGGTTGCGGATCGCGTGCACCGCCACCTGCGGATCGTTGGCGCAGGCCTGCACGCAGAGGTCGCCGCCGGAGAGCTGCGGCTGCAACGCGTCGCCGGGAAACTTCGGCAGCTCGGCAAGGGCGGCGGGCCGACGGTCGGCAAGGCCGAAGCGGTCCCGCCCGTCGGCGTCGCGGAACAACGTCGGCCCGAAGCCGATGGTGAGGGTGAGCTGCGACGGAGGCAGGCCGAGCGCCTCACCGGTGTCGTCCGGTGGGGCCTCCGGCATCCCGCCGACCGCGCCCAGCACCCCGGCGTCGCGCCCCGCGGTCATCCGGGCGGCGGCGGCCGACCACTCCTCGAGCAGTCCGACAAGCCGGGCCCGGTCCTTGGTGATCACGTCGAAGGCCACGAAGTGCAGCCGGTCCTGCGCCGGGGTGACGATGCCGGACTGGTGCTCACCGTGGAACGGCACCGCCCCGGCCGGATGGTCGCTCGCCGCGGCCGGGCCATGGGAGCCGTTCAGCAACGCCCCCGCGCCGGCCGCCACTCCGGCGACCCCGGCCACCCCGGCGCCGGCCAGGGTGATCGCCCGGCGCCGGGTCAACCTGCTCCCGCTCATCGATTCGACTCTCTCTGCCAGTTGGTCACTTGGCGACGGCCGCGGCGACCTTGCTGATCGGCTCGGCGAGCGCGTTGATTCCGTCGGAGAGCTCCTTGAGTTCGGCCTTGCTCAGCGCGGTGTGCAGCTTCCACCCGTCGCCGTCGCGGTGCTTGCCGAGCAGCCCCTCGACGTTCGTGAACTCGGCGTCCAACTGCGTGACCAGCTCCGGCGAGCGCTGCTGCAGCGCGGGGCGCAGGGCGGACACGGCAGCCTTGGAACCTTCGAGGTTGGCGGCGAAGTCCCACAGGTCGGTGTGCGAGTAGCGGTCCTCCTCGCCGGTGATCTTGCCGCTGGCGACCTCGTCGAGCAGTTCCTTGGCACCGTTCGCGAGCTGGAGCGGGGAGAGCTTCTCAGCGTTCGCCTTGGCCACGATCTCCTTGACGTCGACGAGCAGGCGGTCGGCGATCGGGCCGTCCTTGCTGATGTCGCCGGACTGCCAGAGGTCCTTCTCGATCCGGTGGAAGCCGGTGAACTCCATCCCCTCCTCGATGACCTCCTCGCGGCCGTCGATCTTGGGGTCGAGGTCGCCGAAGATCTCGGCGACCGGCTCGATCCGCTCCCAGTAGGTGCGGGCGACCGGGTAGAGCGCCTTGGACTTCGCGACATCGCCGGCCTTGACCGCGCCGACGAACTCCTCGGTCTTGTCCAACAGCGCGGTGGTCTGGCTCTTGACGTAGCGCTGGTAGTTGTCGGTGGCGTCACCCAGGGCGGCGTCGGCGGTGAGCGGCTGCGCCGACCCGCTGACCTTGAGCGCGCCCCGGATGCCCTTGCCACTCATCCCCGGCTTGCAGGCCGTCTGGTACGTGCCGGCCGGCAACTCCACGTGCAGCTCGCGGCTCAACCCGGGGGCGATGTTCTCCACCTCGCCCATCACGCGGTCGCCGTCGGCGTACACGTAGAACTCGGTCACCTTCGCGCCGGAGTTGGTGATCTTGAAGGTGGCGGTGCCGGCGCCCAGGTCGGTCGAGCCGACCTCACAGGCGGTGTCGCTGGCCTTGACCACGATCGGGCCGCCGGCCGAGGCCTGGTCACCCTTGTCGGCGTCGGAGCAGGCGGCCAGACCGGCCGTCGCCAGCACGCCGGCGGCGGCCAGCGCGAAGAACTGGGTGGTACGCATCTGAGCTGTCTCTCCTCGTGGGTCAGGCACGCTGCGGCGTGGACGCCGCCTCGGCCTCGGCCTCGGCGCCGGTGTCGGCCCCGCGCTCGGTGACGGTGGTGGTGGTCGCGGTGGGTGCCGGCTTACGCCGGGCCGGTCGCAGGAAGAGCAGGAGAACGGGCACGGCGTACGCGACCCAGGCGATGGTCTCCAGCACGGTGGGCGCGGGAGTCACGTTGAACATGCCGGCGAGCAGTGCCGCGTACCAGGTGCTCGGGTCGAGCGCGCTGGTGATGTCGAAGGCCAGGTCGTTCAGGCCAGGCAGGACGCCGGCCTCCTGGAAGTCGTGCACGCCGTACTTGAGGATGCCGGCGGCGACCAGGATCAGCAGCGCGCCGGTCCAGGTGAAGAACTTGCTGAGGTTGATTCGCAGCGCGCTGGCGTAGAGCAGCACGCCGAGGACCACGGCGGTGACGATGCCGCCGATCAACGCGAGCAGCGGCCCGCTGTCGCCGGCCGCGCCCTGGGCCGCCGAGTAGAAGATCAACGCGGTCTCCAGGCCCTCGCGGATCACCGCGAGGAACGCCATGCCGGCGACCGCGAGGGACCCGACGGCCAGCGCCTCGGTGAGTTTGCCCCGCAGCTCGCCGGCGATGGTCCGGGCGGCCCGGCGCATCCAGAAGATCATCCAGGTCACGAAGACCACGGCGGCGACCGACGTGATCGCCTCGAACAACTCCCGATCCTCGGAGCGGGACAGCAGCGAGGTCGTCGTGTACTCGATCAGCCAGCCGAAGAGCACCGAGAGCGCCACGGCCAGGCCGACGCCCATCCAGACCTGCGGCAGTCGGTCCCGGCGCTGCGACTTCACCAAAAAGGCGACCAGGATACTGACGACCAGGGTGGCTTCCAGCCCTTCCCGCAGACCGATCAGGTAGGTGGCGAACATCCGGGCTCCGAGTAGGTTAGGCACGCCTTGGCTGGCTTAGGGCAGGCTCACCTTCCTCCTGCTCAGGGCCGCCGTCAAGTCGTCCACGACAAGTTCACTAAGCGCGGGACGAGGCCGGACGCCTACCCGGCAGCCGGCAGGTCACCGGCCGGCTGTGGCAGGATCCCCGCCGTGAGGGGATTCCTGCCGTGGTTGACGGTGCTGGCCGTGGTGCTGCTGCTCAGCGCGCTACGCCTGCGGACGCTGGCCACCGTCGTCTCGGTCGGCTGGCTGGTCTGGTGCGTCTGGACCTGGTTCCGCCCCACCCGCCGCAACTGACCGCCCGCCCCCGCGATCTTGCACTTCCTCAGGAGGTCGGGGTGGTGCGGGGACGACGAACCGGGCCGGCTGCGAACAGCCGACCCGGTCCGGAGATGTCGATCAGTAGCGGTAGTGATCCGGCTTGAACGGACCCTCCGTGGAGACGCCGAGGTACGCGGCCTGCTCCTTGGTCAGCGTGCTCAGCTTGGCGCCGAGCGCGCCGAGGTGCAGCCGGGCCACCTTCTCGTCCAGGTGCTTGGGCAGCACGTAGACGCCGATCGGGTACTCCTCGGTCTTGGTGAAGAGCTCGATCTGGGCGATCGTCTGGTTGGCGAACGAGTTCGACATGACGAAGCTCGGGTGCCCGGTCGCGTTGCCCAGGTTCAGCAGGCGGCCCTCGGAGAGCACGATGATGGCGTGCCCGTCGGCGAAGCGCCACAGGTCGACCTGCGGCTTGATGTTGACCCGCTCGACGTCGGAACGCTTGGCCAGCCCGGCCATGTCGATCTCGTTGTCGAAGTGGCCGATGTTGCCGACGATGGCCTGGTGCTTCATCCGGGCCATGTGCTCGTTGGTGATGACGTCGAAGCAGCCGGTGGCGGTGATGAAGATGTCGGCCTGCTCGACAACGTCGTCCAGGGTGGCGACCTGGTAGCCGTCCATCGCGGCCTGCAACGCGCAGATCGGGTCCACCTCGGTCACCACGACCCGGGCGCCCTGGCCGCGCAGCGACTCGGCGCAGCCCTTGCCCACGTCGCCGTAGCCCATGACGACCGCCATCTTGCCGCCGATCAGCACGTCGGTGGCGCGGTTGATGCCGTCGATGAGCGAGTGCCGGCAGCCGTACTTGTTGTCGAACTTGCTCTTGGTCACCGAGTCGTTGACGTTGATGGCCGGGAAGAGCAGGGTGCCCGCCCGGTGCATCTCGTAGAGCCGGTGCACGCCGGTGGTGGTCTCCTCGGTCACGCCCTTGATGCCGGCGGAGATCCGGGTCCAGCGCTGGCCGTCCTCGCCGAGCGAGCGGTGCAGCAGCTCGAGGATGACCGCGTACTCCTCGGAGTCGGCGGACTCGACCGGCGGGACCGCACCGGCCTGCTCGAACTCGGTGCCCTTGTGCACGAGCAGGGTGGCGTCGCCGCCGTCGTCGAGGATCATGTTGGGGCCCTGCCCGTCCGGCCAGGCGAGCACCTGCTCGGTGCACCACCAGTACTCCGGCAGGGTCTCGCCCTTCCACGCGTACACCGGAACCCCGGCCGGAGCCTCGGGGGTGCCGTTCGGGCCGACGACGATCGCCGCGGCGGCGTGGTCCTGGGTGGAGAAGATGTTGCACGACGCCCAGCGCACCTGCGCGCCGAGCGCGACCAGCGTCTCGATCAGGACGGCGGTCTGGATGGTCATGTGCAGCGAGCCGGTGATCCGCGCGCCGGCGAGCGGCTGCGCCTCGGCGAACTCCCGACGGATCGCCATCAGGCCGGGCATCTCGTGCTCGGCGAGTTGGATCTCTTTACGCCCGAACTCGGCGAGGGACAGATCCGCCACCTTGAAGTCGCCGTCGGCGAGCGTGCTCGGCCGGGCCTCGGACGGCGTGCCGCTAGCGGACGCCGGGAGGGTGCTGGTCATGAAAGCTCCTGTCGAACGATGTCTACGCCGACCCTCCACCTTACGCGCGTCGGCGACGGGCATCAGGCACGGTCCGCGGACAGCGCACGGGGCGGTCGGTGATGGACGGACCTTCCCGCCCACGTCCCGCCCGCCCCGTGCATCCCCCCGGTTTGGTTCCCCCGCACGTTCTCGGACCGTCGTCGCGATAACGCTGCGTACTCATAGAGTCACACTCGGGCAGGATGGCGTCAAGCTATTCCGGGAAAGTCGGACTTGTGTCGTTCTCCGGTGCGGAGGTCAGCGCAGCCCGGACGTCGCCACGTACGCCAGACCTGCGCCGTCGATCCGCAGCGGCCCTCCGGACGCCGTACCGATCGCCGCCTCGCCGGACGCCAGCGTCAACGCGCCGGCACCGTCGTCCACGGTGATCGAGCCGCCAGCGCAGAGCACCACCCGGGGGCCGGGCACCGACAGCGTCACCGACGGCACGGCCGCGTCGACCCGCACCCGGTGCAGCGCGAAATCGTCAACCGGCACGGGCCACCAGTCAACGCCCGGACCGACCGGCTGCGCGGCCCGCACCGGATCGTCGAGCACCTCGAAGCGCAGCACCCGCAACAACTCGTCGACGTCCACCCGCTTCGGGGTCAGGCCGCCGCGCAGCACGTTGTCGCTGGCCGCCATGATCTCCACTCCGCAGCCGCTCAGGTAGGCGTGCAGGTTGCCGGCGGGCATCCAGATCGCCTCCCCCGCCACCAGGCGCACGTGGTGCAACAGCAGCGCGACGAGCGCACCCGGATCCCCCGGGTACGCCGTCGCCAGCCGGCGGGCCAGCTCCGCGTCCGGGCCGTCGGCAGACGCCGCCACCACGGAGGCCAGCAGGTCGTGACGGTTGGCGACCGGCCAGCCGAGCAGCGTCCGCACCGCCGTCCGCAGCCCCGCCGGCCCGGCCCGCAACGCGGCGACCACCGGCGTCAACGCCGGTACGCCGAACGCGGCGAGCGCCTCGGCCGACTCCGCCGGATCCCGGAACCCGCACAGCGCCTCGAACGGGGTGAGCGCGACAAGCAACTCCGGCTTGTGGTGCGGGTCGGAGTAGTTGCGCTGCCCCTCGGGACGCCCCGCCTCCGCCGCGTAGCCGGCCCGCGCCTGCTCGGCGTCGGGATGGGCCTGCAGGCTCAGCGGAGCGTCGGCCGCGAGCACCTTGAGCAGGAACGGCAGCCGACTGCCGAACCGCTCGGACACCCGCTGGCCGAGCCACTGCCCTGGTTCGTCCCGCACCAGGTCACAGAGGCTGACCCGCAGACCGGCGCGATCGACGTGGGCCGGGGCGCCCGGGTGGGCCCCCAACCACAGCTCCGCCTCCGGGCCCGCGCTGGGCACCGGCCGTCCCTGGAGGAGGGCGAGGGCCGAGCGGGAACCCCAGGCGTAGTCCCGGATCGGACCGTACAGTGGCTCCACCCGTCAGCCCCCGGGCCGCCCGGCCGCCTCGCCCGACCCGTCCTGCGGCTGCGGCACGGCGGTGTCGGCGGCGGCACCGGTGCCGGCCTCGGCGGCGGCGGCGCTGTAGACGTCCGGCTCCAGATAGATCACCCGGGCGATCGGCACCGCGGCGCGGATCCGCGCCTCCACCGCGTTGATGCCGCGCGCCAGGTCGTGGGCGCTCTCCCACTCCGGAACGGCGATCTTCGCGGCCACCATCAGCTCTTCCGGGCCCAGGTAGAGCGTCTTCATGTGGATGATCCGCTCCACCTCGGGCCCATCGGTGACGGCCCGCTCGATGGCGGCCAGCTCGGACGCCTCGGCGCCCTCACCGAGCAGCAGGCTCTTCGTCTCGATGGCCAGCACGACGGCGATGACGACAAGCAGGATGCCGATCATCGCGGTGCCGGCGGCGTCCCACTCGCCGTTGCCGGTGAACAGCGTCATGGTGACGCCGAACAGGGCGAACACCAGACCGACAAGCGCGCCGAAGTCCTCCAGCAGCACCACCGGCAGCTCCGGCGCCTTGGCCCGACGGATGAAGCGCACCCAGGACTGGTTGCCCCGGACGTGGTTGGACTCCTTGATGGCCGTCCGGAAGGAGAACGACTCCATGATGATCGCCGCCACCAGCACGACCACCGGCAGCCAGTGCCAGGACTCGATGCCGCCCTTGTGCTGCCACTTGTGGTACGCCTCGTACAGCGCGAACAGGCCGCCGATGCTGAACAGCACGATGGAGACGATGAACGCGTAGATGTAGCGCTCCCGGCCGTACCCGAACGGGTGTTCCGGGGTGGCAGCGCGCTTCGCCCGCTTGCCGCCGAGCAGCAGGAGCCCCTGGTTGCCGGAGTCGGCGACCGAGTGCACCGCCTCGGCCAGCATCGACGACGATCCGGAGAGCAGGAACGCAACGAACTTGGTGACGGCGATGCCGACGTTGGCCAGCAGGGCGGCGACGATCGCCTTCGTCCCACCGTTGGCGCTCATGCCACCGCTCCGCTTCGCCGCACGAAGCCGCCCGGTCCGCGCATGGCGCGCCGCCCCCTACGTTGGTTCACTGGTTCGACAGCTCCTTCATTTCGGTGATGGCCGGAACGGCCATCGGGTCCAGCCCGTGGGCCAGCGCAAGGTAGATCGAGGCGAAATCCGGAACGGCGATCAGCGACGCCAGCCGCTCCAGGGCGGACCCGCCCTCGGCGGTCACCACGTCGCACCGCACGCCACGGCGCTCCGCGAGGGTCTGCACCGCGTCCGCACGGCGCTCCTCGACGGCGAGCGGCTCGTCGGTGTCGTCCTCGGCGTTGAGCCCACCGTCGCGCAGCAGCACCAGCCGCAGCCGGGTGCCCTCGCCGTCGTCCTCGGCCGGGTCGGCGAAGATGTCCCGCTCCCCCTCGGCCAGGCCGCCGAAGACGCCGTCGAGCAGCCCGACGCGACCCCGCCCGGCCTCACCCAGCGCTCCGGTGACCACCGGGTAGCGGGCGTTGGCCGACAGGGTGTCGCCGAACCGGCGGGCGGCCACCGTGGCCAGCGGGGACGAGCCCCAGACGATCGGGATCGAGCCGGCCAGACCCAGCGCCAGTGACTTCGCCGGGTTGACGAAGGACTCGGCCGCGGACCGGCAGCGGTCGGCGTCCGCGTCGAGCCGGGCGGCGGTCTCCGCCAGGTCCGCCTCGTTGACCTTCACGAGCCCCAGGGAACGGGCGGCGAGCAGGACCGGCACGGTGAGCGCCCAGAGGCTGGCCCGGGCCGGGGCACGCCGGGGCACCGGGATGAACGGCGCCCGCGCCTGCTCGGCGATCGACTGCAACCGCGAGTCCGGGGCACCCACGGCGACGAGCCGGGCACCGCGCCGGTGGGCGGCCTCGGCCGCGCCGAGCGCCTCCGGGCTGCGTCCGGACGCGCTCACCGCGATCACCACGTCGGCCGCGCCCACCCAACCGGGTACGCCAGCGGAGCGGTGCCCGATGATCGGGACCGGGCAGCGCGGCCCGGCGACAGTGGCCAGCACGTCCCCGGTACGCCCCGCCGTGCCGATGCCGGCGATCACGACGGCTCGGGGCCGCCCGTCGTCGGCGAGCACCGCCAGGTTCGCCTCGGCCGCCAGTGCGGCGCTCTCCCGCACCTGCGCACCTGCCGACGCCGTGTGCCGGAGCATGCCGCCCGGGTCGGCCTCGGCCAACGCCTGCGGGTTGTCGAGCAGGGCCTCGTCGGCGTCGCGACGCCCGCTGACCCCGGCCGTACCGTCGATCATGAGGACTGCCCGGGGCCGCCGCGCGCCTCGTCGAGCAGCAGCACCGGCACGTCGTCGCGGACCTCGAAGATCCGGCCGCACTCCGTGCAGGTCAACGTCTGCGCCTCGGCGTCATAGGTGAGCGGGGCGTGGTGCGTGTCCGGACAGGCAAGGATCTCGAGCAACTGCGGATCCAGGGCCATGGCACGGCTCCTTCCACGTGTGCGGCTTGACCGACGGCGGTGCCGACCGGCGCAGGCGATCTTATCGGCGAACGCGGTCGAGCACGTCGTCCCGGAGCGAGACCATCCGATCCTGGGTGGCCGCCTCGACGTTGAGCCGCAGCAGCGGCTCCGTGTTGGAGGCGCGCAGGTTGAACCAGGCGCCATCGGGGAAACGCAGGGTGAGCCCGTCCATCTCGTCGGCCACCGCGTCGGGGTACGCGGCGCGCACCTCGGCCACCGCCGCGGCCTGGTCGACCACCGTCGAGTTGATCTCGCCGGAGGCGATGTAGCGCTCGTACTCACCGGCGAACACGGACAGCGGGAGCGACTGCTCGCCCAGCGCGGCCAACGTGTGCATCGCCGCGAGCATCCCGGTGTCGGCGAACCAGAAGTCCCGGAAGTAGTAGTGCGCGGAGTGCTCGCCGCCGAAGACGGCGTTGGTACGGGCCATCTCCGCCTTGATGAAGGAGTGCCCGACCCTTGCGACGACGGGCTTCCCACCGTGCTCCCGGATGATCTCCGCGACCGCGTTGGAGGTGATCAGGCCGTGGATCACCGTCGAACCCGGGTGCTTGGCCAGCTCACGGGCGGCGACGAGTGCGGTGATCGCCGACGGTGAGACCGGCTCGCCGCGCTCGTCCACCACGAAGCACCTGTCGGCATCACCGTCGAAGGCCAACCCGATGTCGGCCCCGTGCTCGACCACCGCGCGCTGAAGGTCGACCAGGTTCGCCGGGTCCAGTGGGTTGGCCTCGTGGTTGGGGAAGCTGCCGTCCAGTTCGAAGTAGAGCGGAACGATCTCCAGCGGCAGCGCTGACAGGGCCGCGTCGCCCAGCACGGTCGGAACGGTGAAGCCACCCATGCCGTTACCGGCGTCGACGACCACCTTCAACGGCCGGATGCCCGAGAGGTCGACCAGCTTGCGCAGGTAGCCGGCGTAGTCAGGGAGCAGGTCACGCCGCTCGGCGGGCCGGGTCGGCGCGCCGGCGGGACGGGCGTCGCCCGAGTCCAGGAGGGCCTGGGCCCGCTCCCGGATCTCGGCCAGACCGCTCTCCTGGCCGATCGGGCGGGCGCCGGAGCGGCACATCTTGATGCCGTTGTACTGCGCGGGGTTGTGGCTGGCGGTGAACATCGCGCCGGGCAGGTCGAGCGAGCCGGACGCGTAGTAGAGCAGGTCGGTGGAGGCGAGGCCGATCTCGATCACCGAGCGCCCCTCGGCGCGTACGCCGGCGGCGAAGGCGGCGGCCAGGCCGGGCGAGGTGGCCCGCATGTCGTACCCGACGACGACCGCGTCGCCCGGCTCGTCGGTGGAGTTGAGCAGTTGGGTGAAGGCGGCTCCCAGTGCCTCGGCGACCCGTTCGTCCCACTGGTCCGGCACCGTCCCGCGGACGTCGTACGCCTTCACAATCTGGGACAGATCAGACACGTGTTCCACTCCTTGGCCGCAGGTTAGACACCGATCCTGAGCCTAACGGAGCGGCCGGCCCGTACTCCGCTCAGCCGGGGAGCCGGGGAATGAACACGGTGTGGCCGCCCTCGTCGGTCGGCGGGTCGCCGGGCAACTGCCGACCGTCGGGCCGACCCGGCATCGGCTGCGTCGCCTCCGGTGCCGGGGCGGAGGGCTCTGGCCGGGTGCCGTAGACCCCACCGGCTGCCGGACGCGGAGACGGCACCGCACCCCAACCGGCGGCCGGCGGCTGCTGGCCGTACACCTGACCGGGGCGACCGGGCGCGGCCGGCAACCCACCCCCGGCGCGGTAGGTGGTGCCGCCGGGGTTGCCCGGCAGGGTGCCGGGCCCGTCGTCGGACGGCTTCCGGTCCTGCCGCGAGCGACGGATCAACAGCACGATGAGCAGCAGTCCGACCGCCACCAGCACGATGCCGAAGAACATCACCGGCGATCCGCCTCCGGACGATTCGGCGGCGGTCGGCGTGGTGGTCGGCGCGCCTGACACGCCGCCCTGCGCCGCCGGGTTCACCGCCTCGTCGACGGTCGCGACCTCGGTCGGGCTCGGGGTGGGCGTCGGCTTCTTCGACGCCGACGGAGTCGGCGACGGAGTGACCCGCGCGCCGGTCAGCCGCGCCGCGTCGGTGCCCCGACCCAACTCCTGGCCGGCGGCGCTGACCCCGGCGCCAGTGACGACGAGGCGCCCACCCGGGGCGCCGGCGGCGAACGCCACCCGGTAGCGCACGGTGATGCCCTTGCCCTTGCACAGGGTCGGCTTCAGGGGCGACGTCTGCGCGGTCGCCACGCTGCCGGCACCGCCGGTGACGGCCACCGGGAACCAGCGCCCACCCGCGTTGACCTCGACCGCCACCTGGTTCGGCTGGAGACCCTCCAGGCGGAAACCCAGCGCGGTACGCAGCAGGACGCACCCGTCGGTGCGCTTGCGCACAGCGACGTTGACCCCCTGAGCGGAACCACCGGCGGCGAAGCTGCTGGCCGCGCCCACCCGGACCGAGTCCTGATCGGCCAGCGCCGGCGACGCACCGAGCATCACCAGGCCGCCCGCAAGACCGCAGACCGCCGCGAGCCGTGCCACGCGTCGACGCACTGTCATGATCACCTCACCGTTCTCCCCGGGTGGGGTCCGCGGGTCAGGCTACTACCGGCCCACCCACCCCATCGGTTATAGAGCGGCCCGGATGTGTGCGGCGTTACGGTTTACCGCCCCTGCTGGTCGCCGGGCTGACCAGCCGATCAGCCTGCCGATTCGGCCGATCCGTCGGCCTGCTCCGCCAACCGGCCGGCCTGCTCCGCCTCCGCGAGGGCGTCGCGGCACAGTCGGTCGGCGGTTCGGGTGGTCTCCGGCAGGCGGTAGCGCGGCGTCAACGCGAGCACCTGCGCGGTGGCGTTCTCCAGGCTCATCCGATGGCCGACGCTGACGAAGACCGGCTTCACCCCGTCCCGGGTCCGCAGCACCCGACCGACGACGTCACCACCGTCACGCAACGACGACCAGGAACCCCGCTCGACCGACGGCGGATCCCACGACCCGACAAGTGGCGTCTTCCCCACCCCGATCGCGGGCAACCCGGTGACCACCCCGAGATGGCACGCGAGCCCGAACCGGCGCGGATGCGCCAGCCCGTGCCCGTCGCAGACCAGGAGGTCCGGGATGGTGGTCAGGCGGTCGAGCGCGGCGAGCAACGCGGGCAACTCACGGAAGGCGAACAGCCCCGGCACGTAGTCGAACGCGGGTCGCCCCACATCGACCGCGGAGTCCACCACGGCCAACGTCCGGGCATCCAGGACCGTCACGGCCGCCGCCAGAAGGTCACCACCCTCGGCGTACGCGACGTCCAGGCCGGCCACCGTCGCGGGCGCGCTCGGCCCCGGCCCGACCAGGTCCACCAGCGGCCGCAACTCCTCCTGTACGGCGATCGCCTCAGCAACACTGCCCGGCCCCGTGGTCCCCCGTGTCCCTGCGGTGCGCGCTGTCCCTGGGGTGCGCGCTATCCCCGCGGTGCGCGCGGCCCGCCATGATCGACTCGGCTTCACGGAAGTCGGGCTATCCCTCGGACCCAGATGCCCCGATTTCAAGAAACCGGAGTCGATCACCCTCGGCCCGGGACGTCGGCGCCATCCCCGGCGGCCCCGCCGTCCGGGCCACCCTGGGCAGGGTCGCCGTCGGCCCGACCCCGGATCGCACCCAGGCCGAACACGAAGGCAATGCCGAGGGCCACACCGAACGCGACGCCACCCTTCGCCCCGAACACCGGAATGCCGATCGCCAAGCCGATCAGGATGCCAACGGGCCAGGCCCAGAGATAGGACTTGTCGCTCTGCGTACCGGATCTCGCCATGCGTCGATCTTATTCGGCCCCGCCAGAGCTACGCCCCGCCGATCGCCGCTCACGACAGGGCGACCCACAGGTCAGGCAAGCCCAACTCGTCGCGAATCCCCTCGACCCAGCGGCCAACCCATGGGCGCCGCCGTCGGCCACAAGCCCGGCCGCCTCGTCGAGCAACTCACGGGCAGCTTCCCGATCACCGTCGGTCGCGCCAGATCCGCCACTCCGATCACATTCGCGGCGACTCCCGCAGCAAAGGAGACGGACGTGCGGGACCGCCCGCGGGCCGACCGGACGGCTACGGACCACCGGCGCTGGCACCTGGCCCGAACATGGCTCGGATGCTGTCCTCGGCGGGCAACGATGTGCCCCCGCTGACGGTCTCAGCCACTCTCTCTGCCGTCGCCCGATCGACGGTTTCGAAGCGATCGACGTTTCGATAGTCGTTGACGAAGCGCACGACCAGAGCCGGATCGAAGGCCCAGCGTCCGCTACGGTGATCCCAAAGAATGGCGTTACCTGCACCTACGTCCATTACGAAGAGTCCGGCTGGACCTCCGACCCTCTCGTCATTCCGGTAGATCACGTAATACGTCAACAATTTCTTTCTCCAACTTGATGACGACGTCCGCTGCTATTGGGAAATCGGAGACATTCAACCCCAACTCATGCACCACCTGCGAGAAGCTGGTCCCTTGACGATCAAGCCACGACCGATACTTCTGCCAGGCATCTCCGTTCCGGCTCAACCACTTGGCAAAGCTTGCATCCTTGGTCGGGAAATGATCCTCCAAGCCGGACGGGACGGACTCCGACATCCGGCGCTCACGGTTCGTGGCAAGCATCCGCAGGAACGCGTGCACATGCTCTTCCGGCCGGCTAGAGACCCGGCGCAGAATCTCGTAGTCGCCGTGAGTCTGCATCCACGCCTCCCGCGAGTCACGCGTGTGCAGCTGCAATTCGACGAGGAACCCCTCGGGGGTTCGCAGGGTGCAGTTGAATCCGTAGAACCTGTTACCTGCCCGCCAAAAGTTCTTGAGATCCGACTGTGGGATGACGAACCCGGCTTCCGCTAGGCCCGCAAGCACCAACTGAACGCCCCGCCGATAGCTCGCCCCTGGTGGCATCTCGAACAGGAACCGGAGGACGTCGTTGACCGTCTGCGAGAATTCCTCGACCCCAATATTCAGACCTCGCGCCTCATCGACGAACTTCCGTGCCAACGAACCCAGACCTTTGACGCGGAAGCGGCGGTCATGCAACTGCACCGGCTCTGTGAGGCCCAGAGCCTTCGTCACGTTCCACCCGACCCGAGTCAGAGTCTCTTCGACTCGATCGGCGATCGCAAGTGCGCTATGTCGAAGCTCCGTCAGAGCCGTCAACTCGCCTGGTGTGAGTTGCGCCAACTCAACGGCTGTATCACCCGGCTCCTTCGCTGCGGTCGGATCACCAGCCGGCTTGTCCGGCGACCACGGAGCCGAGCCCGGGCCGTCGAGGAGCAGGTACATCCGGTTGATGTACGGGTCGCCGTGGCTGCCGTCGTCGTACGTCGGCGGGTGATCGGGCAGGTCGGGCCGCTCGCTGAACCGGCCCCGGGGCAGGCCGCCGAGGGGCATCGGTCGGCCGTCCCCGCTGAGGATCAGCGCGTCGATGCCGACCACGTCGGGGTAGAGCGGCCGGTCCCGGACCACGCCGTTCTGCGGGTCGACGTAGAGCACCGTGCCGTTCTGGTTGAGCGCCACCCACGCGTGTGAGCCGCCGTGCGCCCACTCAGTGACCAGGAATGAGTAGCTGCCGTGGCCGCCCAGTAGCAGTTGGTCGTGCAGGTTGCGGTAGCCCCGGTCGGCGGCCTGCCGTGCCTGCGCCGCGTCAGTGGGTTGACCGGAGGCCGGGGCGAGGAGTTGCTGGAAGCGCCCGCCGGTCACGTCCTCGACCCGGCCCGGGCCGCCCGCCTCGCCGCGGATGGGACGCCGGATGTCACCTTCGAGGTAGCCGTCGAAGGTACGTGGCGCCGACACGCGGGGCCGCCCGTGCACCCACGTCTCGAACAGCGACAGCGTGCAGTCCAGGCAGTTGATGCCCCGGGTGGCGTCGGCGGCGGGACCGCCGTCGTTCAGGAGCCGGAACCAGCCGCCCTGTCGGGGGTCGGCGGTGCGGGGGACGGTGCCGTCGGGCTCGCGGGGCATCTGCCGTTCGACGTCGACCTGGTGCAGGGCGAGCGGTGGACGGAGTCCTCCGGGTTGCCCGTACGGCCGGGAGTCGTCGATCGGCGGCGGATAGTCGTCGCCGGTGAGCCGGGAGGGGCCGGCAGTCTCCACCGCGCCGAGCGCGAGCGCGCCCACGTCGCGGTTGGCGTGCTCGAAGGTGGCGCTGATGTCCACGACCGACGGGGCCGTGGTGCCAGCCAGCACCGCGTCTGCCAGGTCACGCCATTCGGAGTACGCGCGGGACTCCTCGTTCGCGGCACGCTGCCAGCCGTCGGACCACTCGCGGTTGCCGGCCTGGTGCAGTTGTCGGGCGTAGGTGGCGTACTCGACGGCTCGGCGATCGTGCTCCACGGCACGGGTGCGCAGTCGGGCGGCCTCGGCCTGCCGGCGGTGGGCCTCGAACCCGCGCCGCAGTGCTTCGTAGTGGTCCTGGTAGCGCTGCCGCTCGGCGGCTTCCGCCGCGGCGGCCCACTGCGCCGCGTACGAGTCGTTGGTCTCGGGCTCGCGCACCGACGGGGCACCGAACGCGGCCACGTCGACGGGGATCGACGCCCTTCCCCGAGCCGGATGGTCGGGCGCTCGCACCGGCGGTGGCGTCTGCCGCGGCGGAACACGCGACGGCACGGCGAATCGACCCACCACCGGTGGGGCGGGGGCGACGGGCGGCGGAGCGTTGGTGGTGGTCGGGACGCCGAAGGTGACCGGCGCCGCCAGGCCGGGGGTGATCGTCGGTGCGGAGGGGCTGGTCGCCGGAGCCCAAGCGGTCGGTGCGGAGGTGGTGGCGTGCGGCGAGTTGCCGGGGTGGACCGGCGGTACACCTGTGGCAGCCGGACCGCCGCTCGATTCGAGGGGGCCGGCGACGGGCGCGGCAGCCGAGGAGAGCCTCGGATCGGCGGCCGTCGCCGACAGCCTCGGATCGGCACCGACCGCAGACGCTGCCGGGTCGCCAGCCACTGCCGACGTGGCGGAATCGGCAGCCATCGCCGAGGCGGCCACGTCGGAGGCGGCCACGTCGGAGGCGGCCACGTCGGAGGCGGCCGAATCGGCAGCCACCGCCGAGGCGGCCACGTCGGAAGTGGCCGGGTCTGCGGGCGCTGCCGAGAGCGTGCTGTCGACCGTGACCTGGTGCGGGACGCCCGCTCTCTCCCCGAACGGCCCGCCCGTCGACGGCGTCGCCTCGGTCGGGCGTACCGAACTGTCCACCACGTCCACGTCGGACATCGCGCCAACCGGCATCGGTGCCGACGCGACGGCCTCAGTCGCCTGCACCGGAACGCCGCCAGACGTGACCACACCACCCGAAGCCACACCACCCGAGGCCACACCACCGACAGCCCCCACAGCGGCCGCATCCCCCGCGACCGGCAGCACGGACGGGAGGGAGGGACCCGCGAGCGATGCTCCGGCGAGGGCGTTGGCCTGCGCGTCGAGCCGGGCGCGTAGCGCGTGGTCGGTCTGCCCGGTCGCCGAACCGGTGGCCCCGGACGCGGCGGCACGCGCCACGTCCTCCATCGAGGTCAGGCCCTGACCGGTGGCCAGGCGCGCCGCGTTCTCGGCGAGCACCTCGCCGGTCATCTCGCGCCCGAGGTGCTCCCCCACTTTCGCCGCTCGCCCGGTCGCGTGCCGGCCCAGGCCGGCCAGCGGCGCGACCGCCCCGCCAGCCAGCCCTCCGACCGCGGAGGCCCCGAGATCGGTCAGGTCCAGGCCGTGTGCCCGCCCGGTGGAGTTCTGGTACGCCTGTGTGGCAAGGGTGACCCCGGCCTCCTCGGTGGCCTCCTCCAGCCCTCCACGGGCGGCCCGCTTGGCGAGCCCGCGTGCACCCCCTCGGCCGACCTCCTTGGCGGCCCGCTCGCCGGCCTCCTTGAGCCCGTGTTTGAGGGTTTTGCTGGCCAGTTGGCCCATCAGCCGTTTGAAAATCTGTTGAACCAGCAGCCGCGTCGCGGTGATCGCCGCGCCGGCGACCGGGGTGGCGGCACCGGCGGTCAGCACGGCCGCCACCGCCACGGTGAGCAGTTCGACGACCAGGATGCCCAGCTCGATCCAGACTTCCAGCTTGGCGCCCTCAATGTCGCAACCGCACTCCTCGACCAGTCGGCCCAGGTCTGCCGTGACCGCGAGCAGCACGGGCAGCGGGGCGTCGGCGCCTTCGGCGATCCCCCGCCAGGCAGCCTCGAACGCCGCGTCGACCGACCCGACACCGCCGTAGCCGCTGTGCACCTCGGCGGCGGCCGCGGCCGCGTCGGCGTGCGGCCCGGCGAGCACCGAGGCGATCGCGTACCACTGGTCGGCAACGTCCCAGACGGCGCGCTCGTTGCCCTCCGGCCACTGCACGCCGACCACCCAGTCGAGGGCCTCGTAGATCCAGCCGGGCACGTCCCACGGGGTGTGGTCCAGTGGGTGCGGGATGGGACTGGGCAGCACGCTCATCGGGATCGCCGGCCGTCAATGCTGGTCGGCGGCCCGACCGACCCGGGCGGCGCTGGCCCCGTCGGTCTGCACGCTCGCGTCGACCGCCTCGACCACGTCGCTGCCCAGCTCGGTGAGCCGGTGCCCGACGCCGGCCCAGGCTCGCAGCACTGTCTGCTCGAACCCGCGGTAGTTGCGTTCGAAGGCGGCGCCGATGTCGTCTCGACCCCAGGGCCGGGCGCCGCTGGCGGCCTCGATCGCGCCGCCCTCCGCCGCGCGGCGGGCCGTCACCGCCTCGCCGGCGAGCGCCAGGTCGGCGCCACCCCGGCGGGCCCGGGACGGATCAAGCCAGAGCTGCCCGTCGGTCATGCCTTCGCCTCACCCTTGCCGAGTACGGCGTCGGCCCGACCGAGCAGCGCGGCGTAGTCGCCGGTCTTGAGGAAATCGGTCGCTCCGGAGCCGGCCGGCATGCTCTCGGCCACGAGGTCGCGTGTCGCGTCGGCGGCGGCGGTCGCGGCGACCCGGATCGTTTCGGTGATTTTCCGGCCGAGCGCCCCGGCGTCCCGGTCCCGGAAGATGGCGGGCGTCAGCTCGACCTCGATCAACTGGCCCTGCGCGCCCACGGTCGCCGTCACCTGCCCGTCGGCCGACCGCCTGGTCACCCGCAGCGCGGCGAGTCGTGTCTGGAGGGTGTCCAAACCGGACCTGAGCTGCTGGTATTGCCCATACACGTCGTCGAATCGGGCCCGTAGCTCGCGATTGACGCCCCGGTCCGCCTGTTCGTCCACCGCCGCTCCTCCCGTCACCGTCGGTAGAGCGAAACAATACCGGCTGCCATCGATCCGTGTAGTCCGGTAGTTTCATTGCGTGATCGACCGTCAACAGGCCGAGCAGCTCGCGGCCACCTGGGCCCGCCGTGACTCGCAGCGCCTCGGCCACGAGTGCACCGCGATGGTCGACGAGTTCGACCTTGGTTACGTCATCACGTCCGTCGTGCCCACCGAGGTGCGAACGGTGCCGGGTGACCTGCCGACGACGGTCATCGACAAGCAGACCGGCACGGTCACCACCTGGCCCCGGGTGCCGAGCACAGTGGTTGCGGAGCTGTACCGGCGTAGCCAGCCCGCGGGGCCGACAGCTCCCCGCACCGTGGATCCGTCGAGCCTGCTGGTCCGGGAAATCCACCGGGTCGCCACCCCGAACACCGCCGCCCACCTGACCATCGACGGGCGGATCTGGACGGCCCAGGGCACGAAGGCCGACGTGCCGCTCAACCATCACCCGCTCGTCCGCGACTATCTCCACCAGCTGCCCCCCGGCGAGCTGGTCCGCGGCGGGGAGGCTCATGCCGAGCTGATCGTGATCTCCGACGTCCTGCACGAGTACGACCACCGCCGCGCCGCCGAGGGCATCGCGCCGATGGGGCGGGCCGAGGCTGCCGCGCTGCTGGAGGGCGCCCGCTTCGAGATCTTCCGGATCCGTGAGCCGGGCGATCCCGCTGGTGGGCCGGCCGAGCGGCCCTGCGACTCGTGCATCTCCTTCCTGGTGCGGGCCAGCGTCCTGCCGGAGTCGACCCGCGCCTACACCGAGACCTGGAACGCGCCGGAGGCACCCGATCCCGATCCCGGGCGCTTCCCGGCGGAGGTCGCCAACGCGCTGGTGGCGGCCGGGTGGCGACCACACATCGGCGATCAGCTCATGGCCGCCGCCGCCGTACGGGACGTCACCTCGGTGCCGGGGCGGGACCATCAGCACGAGGTCTTCCCCGCCGCAGTGGAGGCGCTCACCGCGTTCCCCAGCCTGGTCGGCGCGCGGCGTGGTCGGGGCGAGCAGGTGCGGATCTCCCGTTTCGACATCCGCCCGCACACCATCGCGCACAGCGCCGACACCCTCGCGGACTTCGGCGCGGTGCTCGGCGTACGCCTCTTTCCGATCGGCACCGAGCAGCAGGACAGCATCCTGGCGGTGGACGAGCGCGGGCGGGTGTTCGCGCTCGACCAGGCCGGCGAGTGGTTCCTCGGCGACACCATCGACGCGGCGCTGACCACCCTGCTGCTCGGCCGCGCCCCCGCCCGGGTTCGCGACGACGGCACCTGGCAGGCCGACTAGCGCGGCAGCGCTGGTGTTCTACAGCGCGAGGCCGGTCAGCACCATGACCCGGGGCTCGGTGTAGTCGTCCATCGCGCTGCGCAGCCCCTCCCGGCCGACGCCGCTGCCCTTCACCCCGCCGTAGGGCATCTGGTCGGCGCGGTACGACGGCACGTCGCCGACGATGACCCCGCCGACCTCCAGCGCGCGGGCGGCGGCGAAGGCCACGTCCAGACGTCGCGTGAAGACCCCGGCCTGCAGGCCGTACGCCGAGTCGTTGACCGCGGCGAACGCGGCCTGGTCGTCGGCGACCGGGGCGACCACCAGCACGGGCCCGAACACCTCCTCGGCCACGACCTTGGCGTCCGCCGGCACGCCGCTGAGCACCGTCGGCGGGTAGGTCGCGCCGTCGCGGAGGCCGCCCACCTCGACGGTGCCGCCGGCGGCGACGGCCTCACCCACCCACGTCTCGACCCGGCGGGCCGCGTCCTCGGACACCATCGGCCCGACGTCGGTCAGCTCGGACGCGGGGTCTCCGGTCCGCAGCTCGCGCACCGCCGCCACCAGCCGGGGCAGGAAGTCGGCGTAGAGGGCGTGGTGCACGTACACCCGCTGGACGGCGATGCACGACTGGCCGGCCTGGTAGTTCGCGAACGTCGCGATGCGCCGCGCGGCGAAGTCCAGGTCCTCGTCGGAGGTCCAGTCCGCACAGAGCACCGCGGCCGCGTTGCCGCCCAACTCCAGCGTCACGTGTTTCTCCGGGGCGGCGCGACGGATGGCCGCGCCGACCGGCCCGGAGCCGGTGAACGACACCACAGGCAGCCGGGGCTCGGTGACCAGCTCGGCGGCGCGGTCGTTGGGCAGCGGCAGCACCGAGAACATCCCGGCCGGGAGGTCGGTCTCGGCCAGCAGTTCGCCGAGCAGCAGCGCGGTCAGGGGCGTCGCGGGCGCGGGCTTGACGATGATCGGCGCGCCGACGGCGATGGCCGGCGCCACCTTGTGGGCGACGAGGTTGAGCGGGAAGTTGAACGGCGTGATGCCCAGCACCGGCCCTCGCGGCACCCTCCGGACCAGCGCGATCCGCCCGCCGGCCGCCGGGTCGGTGTCGAGTCGTTGCAACTCACCGGAGAAGCGTCGGGCCTCCTCGGCGGCCCATCGAAAGGTGGAGATGGCCCGTCCGACCTCGGCGCGGGCCCACTTGAGCGGCTTGCCGTTCTCCGCGGTGATCAGTGCGGCGACCTCGTCGGCGCGCTCGGTGAGCCGCCGGGACACGTGGTCCAGGGCCGCCGCGCGGGCGTGCGCGGGCAGGGCCGCGGCCTGCGCGGCCACCCCGGCCGCCGCGGCGACGGCGGCGTCGACCTGGTCGGGCGTGGCACATGTGGTACGCCCCACCGGGCGGCCGTCGTACGGGTGGTGGACGGTCAGCTCACCCTCGCCGGTGGCGGGGCGGGAGGCGACGAAGAAGGGTGCGGGCTCCACGCCGAGCAGCGTAGCCGAGTGGCGAGTCGACGGAAACAGTCGCGATAACCCTTGTCTGCCGCGAATTCGGTAGCGAAGATGGCAGGGAGATTGCGATAACCGCCGCAGAACCGCACCCTCGGCCCCCTCGGAGTGATCCCGTCATGAGTGATCAGCAGCAGCTGCGCAACTTCGTCAACGGTTCCTACGTCGACCCGGCCGACGGCGGGTACGCCGACCTGGTCGACCCCTGTACGGGTGAGGTGTTCGCCCAGGCTCCGATCTCCGGCGCCGCCGACGTGGACGCGGCGATGAGCGCTGCGGCCACGGCCTTCGAGAGCTGGCGGGAGGTCACCCCCGCGGAGCGGCAGCGGGCGCTGCTCAAACTCGCCGACGCCGTGGAGTCGCGTGCCGCCGAGCTCGTCGACGCCGAGGTACGCAACACCGGCAAGCCCCGCCAGCTCACCGCCGAGGAGGAGCTTCCCCCGGCGGTGGACCAGTTCCGGTTCTTCGCCGGGGCGGCCCGAATGTTGGAGGGGCGGTCCGCCGGGGAGTACCTGGCCGGGCACACCTCCTACGTGCGGCGTGAGCCGATCGGCGTCTGTGCGCAGGTCACCCCCTGGAACTACCCGCTGATGATGGCGGTCTGGAAGATCGCCCCCGCGCTCGCCGCCGGCAACACTGTGGTGCTCAAGCCGTCGGACACCACGCCGGTGTCGACGCTGCTGCTCGCCGAGATCGCCGCCGAGTTCTTCCCGCCGGGGGTTTTCAACGTGGTCTGCGGTGACCGGGACACCGGTCGTACCCTCGTGTCGCACCCGACCCCGCAGCTGGTGTCGATCACCGGCTCGACCCGGGCGGGCATGGAGGTCGCCGCCGCGGCGGCCCCCGACCTGAAGCGGACCCACCTGGAGTTGGGCGGCAAGGCCCCGGTGGTGATCTTCGACGACGCGGACGTGGCGGCGGCCGCCGAGGCGATCGCGCTCGGTGGCTACTTCAACGCCGGGCAGGACTGCACGGCGGCCACCCGGGTGCTGGCCGGCCCGGGCGTCCACGACGACTTCGTGGCGGCGCTCGCCGAACAGGCCCGCAACACGAAGACCGGCGGCCCGGACGACGCCGACGTGCTCTACGGTCCGCTGAACAACGCCAACCAGCTCACCCGGGTCAGCGGCTTCGTCGACCGCCTGCCGGACCACGCGGCGATCCAGACCGGCGGGTCCCGGCAGGGCGAACGCGGCTACTTCTACGCGCCGACGGTGGTCTCCGGGCTGCGCCAGGCCGACGAGATCATCCAGGACGAGGTGTTCGGGCCGGTCATCACCGTGCAGCGCTTCTCCGACGAGGACGAGGCGGTGCGCTGGGCCAACGGCGTCGACTACGGCCTGTCCGCGTCGGTCTGGACGCGGGACCACGGCCGGGCCATGCGGATGACCCGTCGACTGGACTTCGGGTGCGTCTGGGTCAACACGCACATCCCGTTCGTCTCCGAGATGCCGCACGGTGGCTTCAAGCACTCCGGGCACGGCAAGGACCTCTCGGTCTACAGCCTGGAGGACTACACCCGGATCAAGCACGTCATGCACAACCTGGGGAGCTGAACCATGCCGTCGAGCGAGGAGCTGCACAAGCGGCGCGGCGGTGCTGTCGCCCGGGGCGTCGGCAGCGTGATCCCCTCCTACGTGGATCACGCGTCCGGTGGGACGATCACCGACGTCGACGGCCGGGAATGGATCGACTTCGCCGCCGGCATCGCCGTGACAAGCGTGGGCAACTCGACCCCGAGGGTGGTCGAGGCGGTCCGGGCGCAGGTGGAGCGGTTCACCCACACCTGCTTCATGGTCGCGCCGTACGAGTCGTACGTGGCGGTGTGCGAGCAGCTCAACGCGTTGACGCCGGGCGGGTTCGAGAAGCGCTCCGCGTTGTTCAACTCCGGTGCGGAGGCGGTGGAGAACGCCGTCAAGGTCGCCCGCCACGCCACCGGTCGGCCGGCGGTGGTGGTGTTCGACCACGCGTACCACGGCCGGACCAACCTGACCATGGCGTTGACCGCGAAGAACATGCCGTACAAGCACCGGTTCGGGCCGTTCGCCGGGGAGATCTACCGGGTGCCGATGTCGTACCCGCTGCGCGATGGCGGGCTCTCCGGCGCGGAGGCGGCGGCACGGGCCGTCGAGATGATCGAGAAGCAGGTCGGCGCGGAGAACGTCGCCGCGCTGCTCATCGAGCCGATCCAGGGCGAGGGTGGCTTCGTCGTACCCGCGCCGGGTTTCCTGCCCGCGCTGCGTGCCTGGGCGACGGCGGCCGGGGTGGTCTTCGTCGCCGACGAGATCCAGACCGGTTTCTGCCGCACCGGCGACTGGTTCGCCTGCCAGCACGAGGGCGTCGAACCCGACCTGGTGACCCTGGCCAAGGGCATCGCCGGTGGCCTGCCGCTCGCCGCGGTGACCGGTCGGGCCGAGCTGATGGACGCGGTGCACGTGGGCGGGCTCGGCGGCACGTACGGCGGCAACCCGATCGCCTGCGCCGCCGCGCTGGCCACCATCGAGACCATGCACGAGCTGGACCTGGCCGGTGCGGCCCGACGGATCGAGTCGGTGCTGGTCCCCCGGCTACGGGCCGTCGCCGAGCGGGATCCCCGGGTCGCCGAGGTACGCGGCCGGGGCGCGATGCTCGCCATGGAGCTGGTGCTGCCGGGCACGCTCACCCCCGACCCGGTCGCCACCGCGGCGATCTCGGCGGCCTGTCACGCCGCCGGCCTGCTCACCCTGACCTGCGGTACCTACGGCAACGTGCTGCGCTTCCTACCCCCGCTGGTGATCTCCGACGATCACCTGGTCCGGGGCGCGGAACTCCTCGACGCCGCCTTCGGCTGAGCGGACGAGACGCCGCCTTCGGCTGAGCGGGGAGGGGCCCGGTGCACGGGCCCCTCCCCCGGCGTCAGCGAAGCACCTCGACCGTGTTGCGGCGCACCAGGTTCTTGCCCGGCTCGCGGATCTGCTCCATCGCGGCGGAGTTGAGCAGCACGCAACTGCCCGACGGGCCGGTCACCGTCACGGTCGTCGCCCGGTTGTTGTCGAGGTTGGTCACCCGCAGCCGGGTGCCCACCGGGAACTGCCCGCTGGTCGCCGCCGGGCCGGCCGCCTCCTCGAAGAAGGTGATCGCCCCCGAGCACGCCGACCGGGGCGCCGGGCCGGGCGCGCCTGGCGACGCGGCGCCGGGGCGGACCGTGCCGGGGGCCGGGGCGCCGACGGGCGGTGCCGCGCCGTCGACGCGCTCCACCACGTTGCGGCGGATCACGTTCTTACCCGGCTCGCGGACCAACTCCATGGCGGCCGCGTTGAGCAGCACACAGCTGCCCGACGGGCCGGTCACCGTCACAGTGGCCGCCTTGTTGTTGTCCAGGTTGGTCACCCGCAACCGCGTACCCACCGGGAACCGGTCGCTGGTCGCCGCCGGCGCCCCGCCCTCCGCCGAGAAGGTGACCGATCCGGAGCAGACCGACGACCGTGCCGCGGACGTGTCGGCGAACCCGAAGCTGGTCCCCACCGACACGCCCACTGCGGCGAGCACCGCCACGCTCGCTGCCAGCACGTGCCTGCGCTGCACCCTCATCGCCGTCACTCCCGTCCTCGGTGGTGTCCTTCACTCACCTGGTACGGGCCGGAGCGCCCTACCGTTCAGCCGGTACGGGTATCGATCGTGCGGCGGCCAGGTCCACAGGCCCGTACCGCGTGTGCGGGGCGCCAGTGATCAACGCCCAGTAACGGTCGCCGTACGACCAGTGCCACCACTCGGTCGGGTAGTTCACCATCCCCGCGCCGCCGAGAGCGTCCACCATGATCTGCCGGTGCCGGCGGGCCGTGCCGCCGATCGTCGGCGCGTCGGTGAAGCAGGCGTCGGCGCTGTCCTCGGGGGTGGCGTCGATGGCCGTGCCCAGATCCAACTCCACACCGTCGTCGGTGCAGAGCGTCAGGTCCACCGCGCCGCCCGTGCTGTGCGGGGCCACCTCGACAGGTGAGACGAACTTCGTGGTCTCCCGGTGCAGCCGCTCCGGCGACCAGTCCGGGTGCCGTCGGCGCAGCTCGTCCCGGTAGCCGGTGAAGATGGCCAACTGCGCCCGGTACGGCCGGTAGCCCTCGACAACCAGCAGGCGCATCCCACCGGGCAGGGCACGCTGCGCGGCCAGCAGGCGGTCCACCACACCGGCGCGCAGCCGGGCGTACGCCCCGGCCGGGTCGGCCGCCCGGCCGTCGAGCCGCAGCTCCGGCAGCTCACGCAGGTCCACGAACGGATCGCCGTCGTCGGCGCTGGGCACCGCCGCCACCCGGGGATCGGAGAGCAGGATCATCGGACGCTCCCCACCGTCCTCGCCGACCGTTCGGCGTGCCGGAGGCGGGCCAACTCGACGAGTCGGTCCACCACCTCCCGGTAGCTGACCCCGACAGCGGCCCACACCTTCGGGTACATCGAGTGCGCGGTGAAGCCGGGCATCGTGTTCAGCTCGTTGACGTACAGCTCACCGGCCGTCTCGTCGTAGAAGAAGTCGACCCGGGCCAGACCCCAACCACCGATCGCGGCGAACGCGCGCAGCGACAGCTCACGGACCCGAGCGGTCACCTCGTCGGGCAGCACCGCGGGAACAATCATCGGGTCGGCGTCGCCGAAGTACTTCTGCTGGTAGTCGAACCAGCCACCGGCGACCCGCACCTCGCCCACCGCCGACGCCTCGGGACGCCAGCCACCGAGCACCGCGCACTCCAGCTCCCGGCCGGCGACCCCCTGCTCGACCATGACGAGCTGGTCGTGGCGGAGCGCCTCCTCCACGGCGGCGGCCAGGTCGTCACCCTCGCCGACCCGGGAGATGCCGATCGACGAGCCCATGCTGGCCGGCTTGACGAAGAGTGGCCGGCTCAGCCCGGTCACCAGCTTCTCCGGGTCGTCGACTGCCCGGTAGGCGTGCGCGTCGAACGAGACGTACGGGGTGACGGGGATGCCCTCGGCGCGTAGCGCCCGCTTCATCGCCACCTTGTTCATGCCTACCGCCGAGGCGAGGATGCCGCACCCGACATACGGCACGTTCAGCGACTCCAGCAGCCCCTGCACCACACCGTCCTCACCGTACGGACCGTGCAGCACCGGGAAGACCACGTCCAGCTCGGCGTGCACCGCGCCAGGGGCGTTGCCGGCGGACACCTGCACGACGCCCGGACGCCTACCGGGCCGCAACTCGACGGCGGGCCCGGTCACCACCAGGTGGTCGTCGATGGCCCGCTCGCCGGCCGGTCGGTCCCGCAACTCGGCCAGCAGCGCGTCGGGCATCAGCCGGAAGCCGCCGTTGCGGGTGACGCCGATGGCGACCGTGCGGTAGCCGCCACCGGCAAGCGCCCGGGCCACCCCGAGCGCGGAGGCACAGGAGACCTCGTGCTCCGCCGACGGTCCACCGAACAGGATTCCGATCCGAACTGGCGCGCTCACGCCGCCACCCCTTCCGTAGTCAGGTCGGCGGATCGCGGGGCCATCAACCGGGCCACCAGCGCCGCCTCCACGTTCCCGCCGGTCAGCACCACGCCGACCGTCCGCTGCCGGTCTCCTGCCGGCGGAAGCCGGAGGGCGCCGGCCAGGCCGGCTGCCCCGGACGGCTCGACGAGCACCTTGAGCTCCGTCAGGATCAGCCGGAACGCCGCAGCGATCTCGTCGTCGTCGACCCGGACGACCCCGCGCAGCGTGTTCCGGACGATGGCGAACGGCAGCTCACCCACGCAGGACGGCCGCAGCCCGTCCGCGATGGTGGGCGCCGGAGCGACCGGCACGCGAACACCCGCCGCCAGGCTGCGGGCGAGCGAGTCGCAGCCCACCGGCTCCACGCCGTACACCTCGATGCCGGAGCCGGCGGCGGCCAGGCACGCGCCGGCCACCCCGCCGCCACCACCGACAGGTACGACAAGCGCGTCCAACGGCGTCCCCGCGCGCTCGGCCTCCTCGATCAGCTCCAGGCTCGCGGTGCCCTGCCCGGCGATCACGTCCGGGTGGTCGTACGCGTCGATGACGGGATGACCGCTCTCGTCGCTGAGCCCGTTCGCCACCGCCACGCGCTCCTCCACGCCGGTGCCGGCGAACACCACCCGCGCCCCCGCCGCCCGAGCCCGGGCGACCTTCGTCGGCGCCGCGTCGACAGGCAGCACCACTGTCGCGGTGAGCCCGTGCTGCCGGGCCGCCAATGCCACCGCCACCGCGTGGTTGCCGGTGCTCTGCGCGATCACTCCGCTGTGGCCGGCCTCGGCGAGGCGGCTGACCGCGCGCAGCGCGCCCCGCATCTTGTACGAGCCGCCGTTCTGGAGGTTCTCCGCCTTGAGCAGGACCCGCGCCCCGGCCAGCTCGTCGATCACCGAAGACCGCAGCACGGGTGTACGGACCACGCGGCCGGCAAGCCAGCGGCTGGCCTCCTCGACATCGGCCCGGACCTGGCCAATGGTGCGTGACATCGTCTCTCCTTTTCGGGCACACCACAGGCGGGATCCAGCGGTACGTGGACCCCGGTGCAGGTGGGTGGAAGTGTCAGTTCAAGGTGGGTAGCTGGACGTCGACCCGTAGGCCGCCGTACTCGGCGGGCCGGGCCGCGATGATGCCGTCGTGTGCCTGAGTGATCGAGCGGGCGATGGCCAGGCCCAGGCCGGCACCGCCGCCCTGCGAGGTCCGGTCCCGGGCGAGTCGGCGGAACGGCTCGAACAGACCGGCTACCGCCTCCGCCGGCACGGGCTGGCCGGTGTTGACCACGGACAGCGCGGGCACGCCGCTCACCACGACGGTCAGTGAGCCGCCCGCCCGGTTGTACTTGATCCCGTTCTCCACCAGGTTGGTGACCAGCCGCTCCAGCAGCACCCGCTCGCCGACGACGACCCGGGGTTCGAGATGGGTCTCGATGGTGACCCCGGCCTCCCGGGCGCGGTCCAGGTACCCGGCCAGCACCGCCTCGACGATCGTGTCCAGCCGCTGCGGTATCCGCGAACGGAGGCCCTGGTCACTCTCGCTGAGCGCGAGCAGACCCTCGATGAGGCGTTCGTTGCGCTCGTTGGTCTCCAGCAGCTGACTGGTCAACAGCTCCAACTGCTCGCCGCTGAGCGCCCTGGCCATGCCGACCTCGATGAGCGTCCGCTGCACGGCGAGGGGCGTACGCAGCTCGTGCGAGGCGTTCGCGGCGAACCGCCGCTGCCCCTCGTAACCGGCGGAGACGCGTTCCATCATCTCGTCGATCGCCCGGGACAGCCGGGCCAGCTCGTCGCGGCCCCGGGGCCGGATCCGGTGACCGAGGTTCTGCGGGCCGAGCTGCCCGACCGGACCGGCCAGGTCAGCGACCGGGCGCAGGCACCACACCGCACCGAACCAGAGCCCCACCAGCGCGGCCACTGTCACGAGCAGGACGGCCGCCAGGGGCAGCACGAACGCCCCGGGCCGCACGTTGGCGCATACCGAGTACAACCCGGGCACCGGCAGATCACAGAACTGCTGCCCCCAGGTCCAGGTCATCCCCGACACCCACTTGCCCATCGCCGGCAGCACCGGACCGGCCAGCAGCGCCAGCAGACCCACGAGCAGCACCCGACGTCGGGGCGTCCAGCTCACGCCGTGCCGCCGATGCGGTAGCCGGCCTTCGGAACCGTGTGGATGATCGCGGGATCACCGAGCTTCTTGCGCAGGGTCATCATGGTGACCCGTACGGCGTTGGTGAACGGGTCGGCGAACTCGTCCCAGGCCTGCTCCAGCAGCTCCTCGGCGCTGACCACCTGGCCGTCCGCGCGCAGCAGCACGTGCAGCACCGCGAACTCCTTGGGGCTCAGCGCGAGCGGGCGGCCGTCCCGGGTCGCCACGTGCCGGCCCACGTCCAGCACCAGGCCGTCCTGGGCGAGCACCGGCGGCAGCGCCGGCGTGGACCGTCGCCCGAGTGCCTGCACCCGGGCCACCAACTCGGCGAAGGCGAACGGCTTGGTCAGGTAGTCGTCCGCGCCGAGACCGAGACCCTCCACCCGGTCCCTGATGCCGGCCGCCGCGGTCAGCAGCAGCACGCGGGTGCCGACCTGCGAGTGGGCGATGCTGCGGCACACCTCGTCGCCGGTGTGCCCGGGCATGTCCCGGTCCAGCACCGCGACGTCGTACCGGTTCACCCCGACCCGCTCCAGCGCGCCGTCACCGTCGTAGCAGACGTCGACGGCCATCGAGAGGCGGCGCAGCCCTTCGGCCACCGTGTCCGCCAACAACCGCTCGTCGTCCGCCACCAGCACCCGCACGTTTTTCCGCTCCCCCGAGTTCGGCTTGCCCGGCATACCGTGGCAGGCCCGGGTTAAGGGTTCTGTAAGCACCCGCCGCAGCCATCCTCCACACGAGTGTCCAGCGAGCAAACCACCGCCAGCCAGGGGATGTCGCCTTCGTACCCCGCCCACGCCCTCTGCGTTGTCCGTCCCCGACCACGACGGCGGTTGGCGCTGCGGGGTGAGCTGCGTCACGATGGGGGTCGAGGAGGTCGCCCGATGGCTGACCCGTGGCTCGCCCTGGAGTTCGGCGTCGATCCGGTGGAGCGGATCGCGCAGGTCGGTGCCGCCCACGAAGCCTTTCTGACCGCCGGCGCAGCGCCGCACCGGGTGCGGGACGTGGTCCGCCGCTCCTGGGAACGCTCGGCACGGCTCGACCCGGAGGCCACCCCGCCGGTCGACCTGGCCGACGACGTTCTGGCCGCGTACCGGGCGGTCCACCCGCTGGCCCGGGTGCTGCCGCTGTTCCGGGACCTGCTCGGCGGCATCGCCCAGGACGGCGCGCACCTGATGGCGGTCTGCGACGCGCACGGGCGGCTGCTCTGGGTCGAGGGGCATCCGGGGGTGCTGCGGCACGCCGAGCGGATGAACTTCGTACCCGGCGCCCGCTGGGACGAGACGCACGCCGGCACCAACGCGCCCGGCACCGCGCTGGCCATCGACCACAGCGTGCAGATCTTCGCCACCGAGCACTTCAGTCGCCCGGTCCAGCGGTGGACCTGCGCCGCAGCACCGATCCACGACCCCGCCACCGGGCGGCTGATCGGCGCGATCGACATCACCGGCGGCGACCACCTGGCCAACCCGCAGAGCCTGGCGCTGGTCCGGGCCACCGCCCGGGCCGCCGAGGCGCACCTCGCGGCCGACCGACCGCCGGAACCCGGCGTCGCCACCGTGACCGCGCTCGGCCGGGACGCGGCGGAGCTGCGATTCGACGGCCGACGGATCCGACTCGGCCGACGGCACAGCGAGCTGCTGGTGCTGCTGCTCCAGCACCCTGAGGGGCGCACCGGCGAACAGCTCGGCCTCGACCTGTACGGCGACGACCGCCTGCACCCGGTCACACTGCGCGCCGAGCTGTCCCGGTTGCGCCGGGTGCTCGGCCCGGAGCTGCTCGACTCACGCCCGTACCGGCTACGCGGGACCGTCCGCGCCGACTTCACCACAGTCGCCGACCGGCTGGACCAGGGCGATCCGGCGGGCGCGCTCGACGCGTACCCCGGGTCGTTGCTGCCCGGCTCGGACGCGCCGGGAGTGGCGCGACTGCGCCGGCTGATCGACGGCCAGGTCCGCGCGGCCGTGCTGGCCGCCGCGGACCCGGCGCTGCTCGCGGCCTGGACCGCGACGCCGGCCGGCGCCGACGACCTGACCGCCTGGCAGGCCCTGGCGCGGGCGCTGCCGGTGGGCGCGCCGCGTCGGCCCCTCGCCCTCGCGCGCATCGACCAGCTCACCGGTGAGTACGCGTTGGAGCGCGCAACGTTCCTGCAACGTCCGCGAAACTAGCCTTTCCGCCGTCATCCCCCACTGACGGCGGAGGTCACCATGACGCGCTACGACGCGCCCACCCACTGGCAGTCCCGTTACGACCACTACATCGGCGGCGAGTACGTCAAGCCGCACGGCGGCGCCTACTTCGAGAACCCGACGCCGGTCACCGGCCAGACCTTCACCGAGGTCGCCCGAGGCACCGCACCCGACGTGGAGAAGGCCCTCGACGCCGCACACGGCGCCGCCGACGCCTGGGGCCGCACCTCGGTGGCCGAACGGGCGCTGATCCTCAACCGGATCGCCGACCGCATGCAGGAGAACCTGGAATCCCTGGCCGTGGCCGAGAGCTGGGAGAACGGCAAGCCGGTCCGGGAGACCCTCGCCGCCGACATCCCGCTCGCCATCGACCACTTCCGCTACTTCGCCGGTGCGATCCGGGCCCAGGAGGGCTCGCTCGGCGAACTCGACGACGACACAGTGGCGTACCACTTCCACGAGCCGCTCGGCGTGGTCGGGCAGATCATCCCGTGGAACTTCCCGATCCTGATGGCGACCTGGAAGCTCGCGCCCGCGCTGGCAGCCGGCAACGCCGTGGTGCTCAAACCGGCCGAGCAGACACCGGCGTCCATCCACTACTGGCTGTCGCTGGTGGCGGACCTGCTGCCGCCGGGAGTGCTGAACATCGTCAACGGTTTCGGCGTCGAGGCCGGCAAACCGTTGGCGTCCTCGGCCCGGGTCGCGAAGGTCGCCTTCACCGGCGAGACCACCACCGGGCGGCTGATCATGCAGTACGCCAGCGAGAACATCAAGCCGGTCACGTTGGAGTTGGGCGGCAAGAGCCCGAACATCTTCTTCGACGACGTCAGCGCGGCCTCCGACGACTTCCTGGACAAGGCGCTGGAAGGCTTCACCATGTTCGCGCTCAACCAGGGCGAGGTGTGCACCTGCCCGTCCCGGGCGCTGATCCAGCAGGGTCACTACAGCGACTTCCTCGCCGCCGCTGTCACCCGCACCGAGCAGGTCGTGCAGGGGCATCCCCTGGACACCGACACGATGATCGGGGCGCAGGCGTCCAACGACCAACTCGAGAAGATTCTGTCCTATCTCGACATCGGCCGGAAAGAGGGCGCCCGGGTACTCACCGGCGGCTCACGAGCGGACCTGGGCGGCGAACTGGCGGGCGGGTACTACGTCGAGCCGACCATCTTCGAGGGCGACAACTCGATGCGGGTCTTCCAGGAGGAGATCTTCGGACCGGTGGTCTCGGTGACCTCCTTCGCCGACCTCGACGACGCCGTGAAGATCGCCAACGACACCCTGTACGGGCTGGGCGCCGGCGTGTGGAGTCGGGACATGAACACCGCGTACCGGGCCGGGCGGGCCATTCAGGCCGGGCGAGTGTGGACCAACTGCTACCACGCGTACCCGGCGCACGCCGCGTTCGGCGGGTACAAGCAGTCCGGCATCGGCAGGGAAAACCACAAGATGATGCTGGAGCACTACCAGCAGACGAAGAATCTGCTGGTCAGCTACTCCACCAAGAAGCTCGGCTTCTTCTGATGCCTGTCGTCTCCGTCACCCCCGCCGCGGCCGAGCTGATCCGGTCGCTGCGGGGGCGGCACGGTCCGCTGATGTTCCACCAGTCCGGCGGCTGCTGCGACGGCAGCGCCCCGATGTGCTTCCCGGCGGGCGAGTTCCGCACCGGCTCGTCCGACGTGCTGCTCGCCTCCCTCGCTGTCGACGGGGTGTCCGAGCCTGTCGAATTCTGGATGTCGAAGTCCCAGTGGGAGTTGTGGAAACACACCACGTTGACCGTCGACGTGGTCCCCGGCCGAGGCAGCGGCTTCTCCCTGGAGGCCCCCGAAGGAGTCCGCTTCCTCATCCGCTCCCACCTCGCCCCCTGAGCCGCCCCGGCCCCGGGAGGCACACTGTGCGGAGAGCGGTATACCTCTGAGGCATAAATATGACTCAGAGGTATACCGCTCAACCGCAGTCAGCCTGGGCATGAGTAACGTTGCGTCACCTTGGAGCACGACGGGGGATCAGTCGCAGGCTATGCCGTCGCCGTCTCGGTCCAGGTCGTAGATGTCATTGCCGATCACTCTGATTGGTCCGCGTACGTAGGCGGGGCCGTTGCCACCGCCACCCGCGCAGTCGACGTCGCTGGCGATCGGGACGCAGCCGCTGTAGTTCGGGTCGCACTTCGACGACTTCGGCTTCTTGGTGCCGACGGCGACGACCTGCGTCACCGGCTGCTTGGTCACGACGGACTTGACCAGCTTCTTGGCCGTCCGCACGCCATCGGTGGTGGTCACCTCGTAGGTCAGGGTGCGGACGCCGTTCACGCCCTTGCCGCGGACGACCCGCTTGCCCTCGGCCAGCGACGAGTCCTTGACGGTCCGCTCGCCGTACCGGATCGCGGCCCGCTCGGTCACGGTCGTCACCTGCACCACGGGCGCGGCTGCCGCCGACGGGGGCACGGCGGAGGACGCCGCAACCGGCGACTCCTCCGGGGCGGGGGTGTCCTCGGCCGGCTCGCCGGGTGCGGCCAGGATCGGCTGCTGCGGCTCCTCGGCGGCGGCGCCGGTCTTGGTCGGCTCCGGCTCGCCGGTCAACGCGCCGACGATGGCGGTGCCGGCGCAGCAGAGCAGCAGGATCGACAGGGTCACCGAGCCGAGGATCACGGCGAGCCGGCCGGCGGGAGTGGTCCGGCGGAACCAGTTCGGTCGGGGCGTCTGGCCGATCGGTGGCGGGTACGGCGGCCCCGGGTTCTGTGGTGGTTGCATCGTCACGGCGATGAGTGTCGTCGCAAACACAGCGTGCAATATCCACCGTCGTGCTCGTCACCTGCGCCTTTCGCCTCGCGGGAAGGATCGGTGGGCGCGCCTGCGGGCGACGAGTCGACAGGCACGGCGGCCCTCCAGGCCGGCAGGGCAGGGCCGATCGTGCAGGTGCCCGCACCTACAAAAGCGAGAGATCTCCCCGCATCGAACCGATTCGCGGGCGGCGGTCCGATGGCGACGGAGGATCTGTCGCGATGCCGTCACAACTGCGTGGTCACCGCTCCTCCAGGCCCCAGGGTGACCCGTAGCCGGTCAGCAGGTCGAGGAAGGGCATCGGGGGCAGCGCCTCCGGCCCGAGCACTCCCACGCCGGCCCACGTGCCGCTGGCGAGCAACTCCAACGCGACGACCGGGTTGACGGCGGTCTGCCAGACCACCGCCTGGTGCCCGTACTCCCGCATCGACCATTCGTTGTCGACCACGTGGTACAGGTAGACCTCCCGGGGCTGCCCGTCGGGGCCGAGGCCGCGAACCCAGGTGCCGGCGCAGGTCTTGCCGCGCATCCGGGCTCCGAGCGTGGCCGGGTCGGGCAGGCTCGCGGCCACCACGTCCCGCGGGGAGACGTCGACGCCGCGTACCCGCACCGGGGAGACCGCGTCCAGACCGAGTTTGTGCAGCGTCTTGAGCACTTCGATGAACTCGTCGCCGAGGCCGTACTTGAAGGTGACCCGCCGGGCCTTTACCCAGCGTGGGATGAGCAGCACCTCCTCGTGCTCGACGTTGACGCACTCGACCGGCCCGATTCCCTCGGGAAAGTGGAAGACCTCGGGCTCGGAGAACGGTTCGGTGGTGAACCAGCCCCGGTCCCGTTCCCAGACGACCGGCGGGTTGAGGCACTCCTCGATCGTCGTCCAGATGGAGAACGAGGGCGCGAAGTCGTACCCGTCGACGGTGAGGTTCGCCCCGTCCCGCACACCGATCTCGTCGATCTCACTGAACAGCTCGTCGGCGGCGTATCGGGCGAACACGTCGGAGAGGCCGGGCTCGACCCCGATGCCGCACAGCGCCAGCCGACCGGCCGCCGACCAGGTGTCGGCCAGCGCGAACTGTTCGTCGCCGAGCTTCACCCCGGTCCCGGCGTGCGACAGCGACATCGCCATGTCCAGGTAGTCCGCATCGGCCGCGAACGCACCATTGAAGATCGGCATGACGAACCGCGGGTCGACGGCGTTGAGCACGTGCGTGATCCGGTGCTCCCGGCACAGCGCGGTGACCGCGTCGGCCGAGGAGGCGTCCACCTGGGCCGCGACGAACCGGTCACCGTGCCCGGCGACCGCGCGTTCGGCGCGAACGGGGTCGTGGTCGGCGACCACCATGGTCTCGAAGAAGGTCCGTCGGGCGGCGATGGCTACGGCGGCGGAGCCGACGCCACCGGCGCCGACGAGGAGGACACGCATCAGGAATCAAACCCCAAACCGAAACGATCGAGAGTACGGAGCCAGAGGTCGCGCCGGCCCTCGCGCGCGTCGGCGCGGGCCAGTGACCAGCGGGTGAGATTGATACCGACCGCGCGGACGGGTTCCGGCGGGAACGGCAGTGGTTTGCGGCGAACCAGGTCGAGCCCGGTCAGCGGGGTGTTCCCGCCGTCGAGCAGGTCGAGCAGCACCCGGGCGCCGAAGCGGGTGGCCCCGACGCCGAGGCCCGTGTAGCCGGCCGCGTACGCCAGCCGGCCGCCGTAGGCGGTGCCGAAGAAGGGGCAGAACCGGGTGCAGGTGTCGATGACACCGCCCCAGCGGTGGCTGAACCGCACGCCGGCGAGCTGCGGGAACGTGGTGAAGAAGTGGCGGGCGAGGGTGGTGAAGGTGGCTGGTCGTTGCTCCAGCTCGGGCGCGACCCGATTGCCGTAGTGGTAGACGGCGTCGTAGCCGCCGAAGAGGATCCGCCCGTCGGTGGTGATCCGGTAGTAGTGGAACTGGTTGGCGGTGTCGGCGAGCCCCTGTCGGTTGCGCCAACCGATGGCGTCGCGCTGGGTCGGGGTGAGCGGTTCGGTCATCAGCACGTGGTCGTAGACCGGCACCAGGTACGCGCGCAGTCGGCGCAGCAGCGGCGGGAACGCGTTGGTGGCCAGGACGACCCGTCGCGCCCGGATCGAGCCGGGTCGGCCGGCGGCCCGGCTGTCGGCCCGGTGGGCGGCGGAATCGGTGCCCAGGGTGCTGGCGTGCAGCGCGGCACCGTCGGCGCGCAGGCCGGTGACCCGGGTGTGCTCGTGCACGCGTACGCCGAGGTCGAGGCAGGCGCGCCGCAGGCCCCAGGCCAGCTTCGCCGGGTCCACCATGGCCACCCGGTCGGCGTCGAACATGCCGCCCAGGTACGTCGGCGAGTGCACCTCGGCGCGCACCTCGTCCCGGTCGAGCAACCGCACCCGGTGGCCGTACCGGCGGGCCAGATTCGCGTCGGCGGCCAGCCCGTCGAGTTGGTACGGCTCGACGGCGACGGCCAGCTCGCCGGTGCGCTCGAAGTCGCAGTCGATGTCGAATGTCGCGACGGTGGCGGCGATGGCGTCCAGGTTCTCCCGGCCGAGCCGTTCCAACTCGCCGACCTCGTCGGGGAACCTGTCGACGCCGTTGGCGAGGCCGTGGGTCAGCGAGGCTGCGCAGAATCCGCCGTTGCGCCCGGACGCCGCCCAACCGCAGGTCCCCGCGTCGACGAGCAGCACGTCTCGCTCAGGGTCGGCCTGTTTCGCCAACAGCGCGGCCCACAGTCCGCTGTAACCGCCGCCGATCACCAGCAGGTCCGCGGAGTGCGGACCATCCAGTGCCGGCAGCGGGTCGGGGCGGTCCGGGCGGTCGAGCCAGTACGGCACAGGTGCCGCGTCGGCCAGCGCCCGGCCGGTATGCGGAAGCGTCATGAGGGCACACCGGTCGGACGAGCCGGAGGCCGATCCGCAGGCGGGGGCGTCATGACGACCGGCGCGCGGGACGTACCGGCCCGGACAGCAGGTTGGCGCGGCGGGCCCGTCGACCACGCAGCGAGCTGAGCCCCACGAGCAGCAGCGCTACCGCGAACATCGCGGTGCCGATCACGTTGACCTGCGGTGGGATGCCACGCTGGGCAGCGCCCCAGACGTACATCGGGAACGTGACCGTGGTGCCGGCGTTGAAGTTCGTGATGATGAAGTCGTCGAAGCTCAGCGAGAACGCCAGCAACGCGGCGGCCACGATGCCGGGCAGCACCAGCGGCAGGGTGATCCGTCGGAAGGTCTGCCACTCGCTGGCGTAGAGGTCCATGGCGGCCTCCTCCAGCCGCCGGTCCATCCCGGCCAGCCGCGCCTTCACGGTGACCACCACGAACGACACGCAGAACATCACGTGCGCGATCACGATGGTCCAGAAACCCTGCGGTACGCCCGCCGACACGAACAGGGCCAGCAACGACGTGCCCATCACCAACTCCGGGGTGGCCATCGGCAGGAAGATCAGCACGTTGATCCCGGACCGGCCACGGAAGCGGTGCCGGACCAGCGCGAACGCCATCAGGGTGCCGAGCACTGTGGCGACCACTGTGGCGATAAAGCCGATCTGCACGCTGCGGACCACCGCGTCACACATGTCCGAGGTGGCGCACGGCTGCCGCCAGTTGTCGAGGGTGAACTCGTTGAAGTCGTACGAGAGCCGACTCGACGGGCGGTTGAACGACAGCGCGGCCACCACCAGGATCGGCAGCGCCAGATAGCCGAGCACCAACAACGCCACGATCATCACCCAGCGGTCCGAGAGCCAACGGGAAACCCTCACAGGACCTCCTCCGTGCCGGCTCGGCGCAGGTAACCGAAGACCACCGCGAGGATCGCCGCCATCAGCAGGAACGACAGCGCGGCGCCCTGCGGGTAGTCCAGTCGGACCAGGAACGCCGAGTCGATGACGTTGCCGATCATGTATTCGTTCGGGGTGCCGAGCAGTTCCGCGTTGATGTAGTCGCCGCTGGCCGGGATGAAGAACAGCAGCGTGCCGGCGACCAGGCCGGGCATGGACAGCGGCAGCGTCACCCGACGGAACGCCTGCACCGGGCTCGCGTACAGGTCGGTGGCCGCCTCCAGCAACCTGTGGTCCAGCCGCTCCAGGCTCGCGTACAGCGGCAGCACCAGAAACGGCAGGAAGTTGTACGTCAGGCCGAGCACCACAGCGAACGGCGTGGCCAGCAGCCGACCGTCCGGGGCGAGCAGGTGCACGTCCCGCAGCAGACCGACGAGCGCGCCGTTGTCCGACAGGATCGTCTTCCACGCCAGCGTGCGGACCAGGAAGCTGGTGAACATCGGCGCGACGACGCACACCAGCAGCAGGTTCTTCCAGCGGCCGGCCTTCTGCGCTATCGCGTACGCCAACGGGTAGCCCAGCAGCAGCGCCAGCACCAGGGCCAACCCGGCGTAACCGAACGAGCGGAGGAACTGCGGCCAGTACGCCTGCACCACGTCCGGGTAGTTGCTGAACGCCCAGGTCATCGCGTACCCGGTGGAGAGCGAGCCGCTGGGGTCGTACAGGCTTGCCGCCGCCAACTGCACGAGCGGCACACCGAAGAAGATGAGCAGCCAGGCCGCGCCCGGCAACAACAGGAGGTACGGCAGGAGCCGGCGTCGCCCGGACCGGGCTGCCGGTGGCGCGGGTGGCGGGTGCCCCGATCCGGTGGGGGCCAGGAGGGTCACGACGACGCACCCACCGGCTCATCGAGCACCGGCGACGTCCGGTCGCTGTCGGCGGCGTCGCGGGGCAGCAGGAACGCGTGCCGCGGATCCCAGTACGCCACCGCCTCGCTGCCGACCGCCACAGGCGTCGACGTCCCGCTGTTGGCGGCGAAGACCGACAGCTCGGTGCCCCAGCCGGTGCGCAGCAGGTACTGCGTGCTGACTCCCACGTAGGAGGCGTCGGTGACCACCCCGGTGACGTGCTGATGCCCAGCGGGCACCTGGTCGGCGGAGCCGACCAGAATCAGCTTCTCGGGGCGTACCCCCAGGTGGACCGGGCCGTGGTCGGCCCGCGACCGGCCCACGGGCACCGAGAGGCGCGTGCCGTGCGCCGTCACCGCGACGTCGCCGCCGCCGACGCCGGTGGCCTCGCCGGCGAGCAGGTTGGACTGGCCGAGGAAGTTCGCCACGAAGGCGGTGGCGGGGAACTCGTAGATGTCGGCCGGGGCACCCAACTGCTCGATCCGGCCGGCGTTCATCACTGCGACGGTGTCGGCCATGGTCATGGCCTCCTCCTGGTCGTGGGTGACGTGGACGAAGGTGATGCCGACCTCGGTCTGGATGCGCTTCAGCTCGATCTGCATCTGCCGGCGCAGCTTGAGGTCGAGAGCGCCCAACGGCTCGTCGAGCAGCAGCACCTGCGGTCGGTTGATCAGCGCGCGGGCCAGCGCGACCCGCTGCTGCTGACCGCCGGAGAGCTGGGCGGGGCGGCGGTTGCCGTAGCCGTCGAGCTGCACGAGCGACAACATGCGGGTGACCTCGTCGTCGACCGAGCGGATACCGCGTCGGCGCAGCCCGAAGGCCACGTTCTCGAAGATGGTGAGGTGCGGAAAGAGCGCGTAGCTCTGGAAGACGGTGTTGACCGGTCGCTTGTACGGCCGCAGCCGGGCGATGTCCCGGTCACCGAGCAGCACCTGGCCGCTTGTCGGCTCCTCCAGGCCGGCGATCATCCGCAACGTGGTGGTCTTGCCGCAGCCGGACGCGCCGAGCAGCGCGAAGAACGAGCCCTGCTCGATGGTCAGGCTCAGGTCGTCGACGGCGGTGAAGACGCCGAACCGCTTGGTGAGGTTGGCCAGGCGCAGGTCGCCGGCGGGTGTCTCGCGCGCCATCTTCGTCACGCCCCGATGACCTGTTGGAACTTGCCCTCGTACTCCTTCTCCTGCTTCTCGTCCAGGGCCATGAACACCTTGGACTTCGACAGCAGCGCCTCGTCCGGGAAGATCAGCGGGTTGGCGGCCAGCTCGGGGTCGATCTTCTCCATCTCGGCCTGGGCGCCCTTGACCGGGCAGATGTAGTTGACGTACGCGGCGAGCTTGGCCGCGACGGCCGGCTCGTAGTAGTAGTTGATCAGCGCTTCGGCGTTGGCCTTGTGGGTGGCCTTGTTGGGGACCATCATGTTGTCGCTGTAGAGCATCACGCCGGAGTCCGGTGCGACGAACCGCACCTTCTCGTCCTCACTGGAGAGTTGGATGACGTCGCCGGACCAGCCGATGCACGCCGCGATGTCACCCTTGGCCAGGTCGGGTGCGTAGTCGTTGCCGGTGAACTTGCGGATCTGCCCGGAGTCGACGGCCTTCTTGAGCTTGTTGAGGGCGTCGTCGAACTGGGCGGCGGTGAAGTTGGCCGGGTCGTGCCCGTTCGACCCGAGCAGCAGGCCCATGGTGTCGCGCATCTCGCTGAGCGCGGTCACCTTGCCCTTGAGGTCGGGGCGGGTGAGCAGTTCGTCGACGGTCCGCAGTTCCTTCGTGACGTTGCCGTTGTACGCCAGGCCGGCCAGACCGGACTGCCACGGGATGGAGATCCGGTTCTCGGTGTCGAAGGGGCGGTTGATCAGCGACGGAAGCAGGTTGGCCTGCACGTTCGGGATCTTCGCGGGATCGAGCTTCTGGATCCAGCCGAGCCGGATCATCCGGGCCGCCATCCAGTCGGTCAGCACGATGATGTCCCGGTCGGTGCTCTGGCAGGCGGCGAGCTGGTTCTGCACCTTGCCGAAGAACTCGTTGTTGTCGTTGATGTCCTCGGTGTAGGTCACCTGAATGCCGGTCTTCGTGATGAACTCGTCGAGGCTCGGCCGCTTGGACTCGTCCTTGTCGTCCACGTCCATGTACTGCGGCCAGTTGGCGAAGGCAAGCTTCTTCTCGGTGCCGGAGAGGTCCTCGCTGACGCAGCCGGCTTCGGTCTGTTGCGCGCCCTTGGTGCCGCAGCCCGCGAGGCTACCGCCCATGGTGAGCAGGGCGGCCGAACCGAGAGTGCCGGTGAGCAGTCCACGCCGGGAGAGGGGCCGGAGGGGAGTACGCATGACGACTCCTAGGGGTCATCGTCGGCGGGCGGGACGGGGGAGGCACGCCGGCGGGAATGTCGGGAGGGTCAAGTGCCATGGACGACTGATCCTGACATGAGGTGACCTCCCTTACAAGGGATTCCGTTGCGGGAATAGCGATGCACGACGAAATACGCCAGACTACGCGGTGATACACGCGCGACATCACGATTCGGGACACGGGGAGCGGGCAATGACAAACCGGCAGCACGAGAACAGCAACGGCGGTCGCCGCGTCACTGTCCGTGAAGGCGCCAATCACGCTCTGCTGGATGACGTGGCCAAGCAGATCATCGAGCAGCTCCAGGAGGACGGCCGCCGCCCGTACGCCACGATCGGCAAGGCAGTGGGGCTGTCCGAGGCGGCGGTCCGCCAGCGGGTGCAGCGGCTGCTCGATTCCGGCGTGATGCAGATCGTGGCGGTGACCGATCCGCTCCAGCTCGGCTTCAACCGGCAGGCGATGATCGGCCTACGGACCGACGGCGACCTGGAGGCCGTCGCGGACCGGCTGGCCGAACTGGACGAGGTCGACTACGTGGTGATCACCGCCGGGTCGTTCGACCTGCTCACCGAGGTGGTCTGCCGCAACGACGACCACCTGCTGGAGATCCTGCAACGGCTGCGCGCGGTGCCCGGGGTGCTCTCCACCGAGGCGTTCGTCTATCTCAAGCTGCGCAAGCAGACCTACACCTGGGGTACGGCCTGACCGACCGCGCCGACGAACGACGTCCAGGCGGTCGGCGCGAAGGTCAGGGTGCCGCCGTCGTGGTCCTTGCAGTCGCGCACCAGCACCCGACCGGGCAGACTGTCGGCCACCTCGACGCAGTCGCCGCCGTTGTAGCTGCTGCGGGTCGCGGTGCGCCAGCGGGCGTCGGTCGTCGCGGCATCAACCACGCCTCAACACCCTGACATCAGCAAACCGGAGTGGATCGAGGCGTCGGCGCCGGGAGGCGCTATCGCCAGGCGGACGCTGTGGAGCTGATAACACAAACGATTCAGCGCCACAGGCAGCCATCGGCGCGCCTCCTCCGACTCCCGCCGACCGCGAACCGCCGCGATCGCCCGATCACCTGACGGTGCGGATTCCGTTGCAACCGCCCCGCCTGTGCGCTAAATCCGTCGCCAACTGATGGTGATACCGCCGATAACCCTTGCTTCCAAGCCGGAGGCTGTGCGATAACCGTTGGCAGAGCGGCCGGCCTCACCCCGTTGACCGGCCCGACGACCGATGGGGCTGACATGGCCAACGCCACCGACCACCTCTGGATGCACTTCACCCGGATGGCGAGCTACTCCGCCGGTGAGGTGCCGACCATCGTGCGCGGCGAGGGAGCGTACGTGTGGGACGCGCAGGGTCGCCGCTACCTGGACGGACTCGCCGGGCTCTTCGTGGTCAACGCCGGCCACGGCCGCACCGAGCTGGCCGAGGCCGCCGCCAAGCAGGCCGGCGAGCTGGCCTACTTCCCACTCTGGTCGTACGCGCACCCGAAGGCCGTCGAACTGGCCGAGAGGATCGCCGCGCTCACCCCCGGCGACCTCAACCGGATCTTCTTCACCACCGGGGGCTCCGAGGCCGTCGAGGCGGCGTGGAAGCTGGCTCGCGCCTACTTCAAGCGCACCGGGAAGCCCAACAAGTACAAGGTGATCAGCCGGTACATCGCCTACCACGGCACCTCCATGGGCGCCCTGTCGATCACCGGCCTGCCGGGCATCAAGAGCGACTTCGAGCCCCTGGTGCCGGGCGCGATCAAGGTGCCGAACACGAACTTCTACCGGGCGCCCGAGCACGGCGACGACGCCGAGGCGTTCGGCCGCTGGGCCGCCGACGAGATCGGTCGGGCCATCGAGCGGGAGGGGCCGGACACCGTCGCCGCGGTCTTCCTGGAGCCCGTGCAGAACTCCGGCGGCTGCTTCCCGCCCCCGCCCGGCTACTTCGACCGGGTACGGGAGATCTGCGACGCGTACGACGTCCTGCTCGTCTCGGACGAGGTGATCTGCTCGTGGGGGCGGCTGGGTGAGTACTTCGGGGCCGTGCGCTACGGCTACCAGCCGGACATCATCACCACCGCCAAGGGCATCACCTCCGGGTACGCCCCGCTCGGCGCGATGATCGCCAGCGACCGGCTGATGGAACCGTTCCTCACCGAGACCGGCATGTTCGCCCACGGGGTGACCTTCGGTGGGCACCCGGTCTCCTGCGCGGTGGCCCTGGCCAACCTGGAGGTCTTCGCCCGCGAGGACCTGGTCGGGCACGTACGCGCCAACGAGGACGCCTTCCGGGCCACCCTGGAGAAGCTGTACGACCTGCCGATCGTCGGCGACGTCCGCGGCGACGGCTACTTCTACGGCATCGAACTGGTCAAGGACAAGACCACCCGGGAGACCTTCAACGAGGCCGAGTCGGAGCGTCTGCTGCGCGGCTTCCTCTCCACCGCCCTGTTCCAGGCGGGCCTGTACTGCCGGGCCGACGACCGGGGTGACCCCGTCGTTCAGCTGGCCCCGCCCCTGATCGCGGAGCAGCAACACTTCGACGAGATCGAGCAAATCCTCCGCGAAGTCCTCACCCAAGCCTGGACCAAGCTCTAACCCCACCCACCCAGACTCCGTTGATCATGAAGCTATTGCCACGACACGCCGAGGCGGAGGGCAATAACTTCATGATCGACGCGGGGCCGGGCCGGGGGCGCCGGGAAGGGGCCGGGCCGGGTTAGTGGTTGGGGGGGATTACCCGGAGGTGGCCTCGGCGGCCGGTCTGGTGGGGGTTCTCGGGGTGGTGCTGGTCCGGCTCCGGGGGGCGGGGGGCCGGGCGGGCGGCTTCGCGGACGGCTTCAGCCAGCGCCACCAGGTCGTCAGTGGTGGGCGGCGGGGGCTCGAACTCGCCCTCGTGCCGGACGACGTCCCAGCCCCGCGGCGCGGTCAGGCTGCGGGCGTGCGGCTCGCACAGGTCGTACGTGTGCGGCTCGGCGAACGCCGCGAGTGGCCCCACCACCGCTGTCGACTCGTTGTAGACATAGGTCAATGTGGCGACCGCTTGCCGGGGGCAGCCGTTACGGGAGCAGCGCCGTGGTGACCTCACGTGCGGCAGGGTATCTCCATTACCGGGTCCGGCGCATCGGTTCGCGTTGCGACACGCCCGTCATGGTGATCACAGTCGACCGTCCTGGGCGCGCCGCGCCACGGGAGCGGCGCTGCCGCTGGCCAGCCCGACACGGGCGCTACCCTTTGCCTCATGACGAGCCCGGAACACCGCCGCCCCGGCTCCGGCCGGCGTGCGCATCGTGACCGGCACGGGCGCGGCCTGCGCGGGCGGCTGGTGCCGGCCACCGTGCCGCTGGCGCGGACCAAGGCCGAGGTCTTCGACGACCTGGTCCTGGACACCGTTGAGACGCTGGAGCGTCGGTTCGCCAAGGAGCTGGCAGGTGTCGAGTTCGCGGTCGAGGACGTCCCACCTGACCTGAACGTCTACGACTCGGATGTGCTGGAGGACGGCGAGGTCCCGCTGGCCCGGCTGCTGCCCGGCCGCCCTGGCCGGCAGGAGGTGCCGCCGCGGATCGTGCTGTACCGGCGGCCCCTGGAGTTCCGGGCGATGGACCGTGAGGACCTCGCCGATCTCGTCCATGACGTGATCATCGAACAGGTGGCGAACCTTCTCGGGGTCGACCCCGACGAGCTCGCCTGAGCCAACCCCGACGCGGAGAGCGGAGAGTCGGGCGGCCCCCACCGCCTCGACCTCACACCGCTCAGGCGGCCCGCCGCTTCAACTTGCGCCGCTCCCGCTCGGAGAGCCCACCCCAGATGCCGAACCGCTCGTCGTGACCGAGAGCGTATTCGAGGCACTCGGTCTTGACCTCGCAACGCGAGCAGATCCGCTTCGCCTCACGGGTCGAGCCGCCCTTCTCGGGAAAGAACGCCTCGGGGTCGGTCTGCGAGCACAACGCCCGCTCCTGCCACTCCGGCGCGTTTCCGAGCAGGTCGGCCACCTCAAGCTGGCCGTCCATCAAATGCCTCCTTGTCGCGCACCGGCGTCATCGCCGCTGCAACCCCCCACGCGAAAGGCGTGCTTGTCCGTCCGGTCCCGTTTTGTTGCGTTCCGTGCGAACAACCCCATTCAAATTACACGCGTGTAATGCGTGCGCCGTCAAGCCAAACTTGATAATGGAGTCGCCCTCCCGACACCCCCGGTCGGCCACCTGGGCCGTCCAGCCTCGCAACCTGCCCTATCGATTCAGACCCCGGCCGAGTAACGCCCTCTCCGGCGAGTTGCCCGACTTTTCTGCCGTGGCGCTCCCCCGACGAGTCGCCGACCGGAGGACACCAGACATCTCCACCCCTAAGCTGATCTTGGTGGGGGACAGGTTAACGCGGCGCGGCGCAGACCGCCCGTCGAGCAGCGGACAGCACTCACGCCCCGTCCACAATGTGGACGGGGCGCGGTGACAGAAAGGTGCGTCGAGGTCAGCCAGCGGCCCCGAAACCGCTGCTCGGCCAGGCGAACTCAGCTATCGCTCCACCATGGACAGAAACAGTGCCGGCGGGCGTACGGTCGTCCCACCAGACGGTATAGATCCCGCTCGGCAGATCCGGATAGACCGCACTGTGGAACGAACCGTCCCGCACGCGACGCTCCCGTACCGCCGAGTGGACCCGCCGATCCTCGTCGCGACTGATCTCGATCTCCCGGCCGTGCAGATCCCGACCGGTGTAGACGATCAGCGCACCGGTGTCGCCGCCCAGATCGAGGACCACACTCCCGGTCTCCGACGGCCCGTACGCGTGCTCGTGCATCCGCCCGCTCCCCGCGCCGATCAGGACGCCGCCGACGGGTTGTTGAACCCGTCGTACGGCGTACCCAGGTAGGGGAAGTTTCCGAGGAACGGCGCTGTCACGTCGGCGGCGCTCAGCCCCGGGGTGACGGCGGCGGCCGCCGCGTCCGGTCGGAACGTCTTGTCCAGCAGCGGGACGGTGACCCCGGCGATCGCCCGCAGCGCGATGCTGACCACGTCGTCGCCGACCCGCCGCCCGTTCGGGAACCCGGCCAGGTCGCCGCCGAGCACTCCGAACCGGTCCGGACGCCTGGACGGCGGGATCGCGGTGTTCAGGCGCAGCATGTCGGCCTGCACGTCGCCGGTGGCGTTGGTGAAGCCGTCGATCAGCCCGGCCGGCACGCCGGTGAGCAGGATCGCCACCAGGTCGGCTCGGGCCTTCTTCGCCTTGGTGAGCTTGTCCAGGTTGGGGAACACGTCCGGGTAGAGCGCCGGCAGCAACGCGGCCAGCTCCGGCTGCTCGACGAACTTGGCGAACCGCTTGTCCTCCGACGGCGGCAGCGAGTTCCACAGGTCCTTCTTGGACATCGGCACGATGACCTCGTTGAACAGCGGATTGCCCAGCCGCGAGACCTGGGTGAACGGGCCGGTGGAGGTGTCCGCCCCACCCTGGTCGCCGAGCACCCGCACCTGCCGGCGCGACGCCGACGTCCACACCCCGATCACCGATGCCCGGTCGGCGGCACCGTACCGGTTGGCGCGCCGACGTACCCGCTCCAGCGGCACCTGCACGGCGATGCTGTGCACGTTCATCCGGTCCGTGGCGTTGACCGGCTCACCCTCGGCCTTGAAGATCTTCTTTCCGGCGACGTGCAACTGCTGGAACGGCCGCAGCGTGCCGAGGTCGAAGATCGCCCCGAGGTCGACGAAGAACCCGTCAGCGCGCTGCCCGGCGAAGACCCGCTCCCCCGTGGAGAGCGAGTAGGTCGCCTGCCGCACCAGGTCGGCGTACTTCGGAGTGGACAGCGGGCCGACGTTGCACGGCGGGCACTGCAACTTGTGCGCCAGCCGGTGCTCGCGGCCGTCGGCCACCCGGGTCAGGCTGTAGAACTGCCGCCGGTTCCAGTTCCTGCTGTCAAGCGAATCGATCGGACCGGTGTTGTAGAGAAAACTGTTCGGATTGGTGATCTCGGTCGTGAATTCGAACCGGTAGGTGACATCCGGACGACCGTCGCCGTCGTTGTCGATGTGGATCTCGTACCGCACGTCGTCGCCGAACTCGAAGAAGTTCGGGCCCCCGGAGGGGAGCTGCAACGGCACGTAGTTGGCGATCAACGTGACCGTGTCGCGCTTGTCGGGGCTGACGAACGCGTACAGGTCGGAGCTGTCGGCGACCGGATCCTTGGCTATCTCCGGGGCCTCGCGGTGGGAAGACATGACGGACCAACCTCACTGGGCGGGGACAGGATGGCGGTGCGGAGTGTCGGGTCAGCGCCGGGCGGCGCGCCGCAGCCGGTCCGCCAGGCCGCGGTCGCGTACCTCGATCCGCTTCTCCCCGACGAAGACGTCTATCGTTCCGGAGGCGGCGTCACGCAGGTGCACGACGATCGGTTCGTCGGCTCGTGCGGCCGCGCCGGGGGCGTTCTGCGCGGCCGACAGGCCCGGCACGGTGAGCGCGGCAGCGCCGAGGGTGGCGCTGGCCGCAGCGGTCAACGTCTGCCGGCGGGTCAGTCGCGGCCACTGCCGCTTCCGCTGATCACTGGTCATGCCGCCTGGTACGGCCGGCGGCGGGGAAAGGTTCGACGTCAGGGGCGGGCGTGACCGTACGCAGTCGACCGCTTGCGCGCCGGACGACCCGCAGCCTTCGCGATGGCCCGCAACTGCTCCTCGGTACGCGCCGACCCGTTGTCGGAGCCGGCCATCCGGGAGATGGTCTCCTCCATCAGCGTGCCACCGAGGTCGTTGCAGCCGCCCTGGAGCATCGCGACGGTGCCCTCGTCACCGAGCTTCACCCAGGAGCACTGGATGTTGTCGATCCGGCCGTGCAGCAGCAACCGGGACATGGCGTGCACCACCCGGTTCTCCCGCCAGGTCGGCCCGGGTCGGGCGATACCCGCCAGATAGATCGGAGCATTCGTGTGCACGAACGGCAGCGCCACGAACTCGGTGAACCCGCCGGTGCGGTCCTGCACCCCGGCCAGCACCCGGAAGTGCGCCAACCACTGCCCGGGGTGGTCGACGTGGCCGTACATCATCGTGGAGCTGGACCGGATGCCCAGCTCGTGTGCGGTGCTGACCACCTCGACCCAGGCGGCGGCCGGGAGCTTGCCCTTGGTCAGCACCCAGCGCACGTCGTCGTCGAGGATCTCGGCGGCGGTGCCCGGGATGGTGTCCAGCCCGGCCTCGCGCAGCTGGAGCAACCACTCACGGACCGGCACCCCTGCCTTCGCGGCGGCGGTGACGATCTCCATGGGCGAGAACGCGTGCACGTGCATCTCGGGAACCCGGGCCTTGATGGCGCGCACGATGTCGGCGTACCCGGTGACCGGCATCTTCGGGTCGATGCCGCCCTGGAGGCACACCTCGCTGGCACCGGCCGCCCACGCCTGCTCGGCCCGGTCCGCGACCTGGTCGACGGAGAGCCGGTACGCGTCGGCGTCGCGCTCACGCTGCGCGAACGCGCAGAAGCGGCAGCCCACGTAGCAGACGTTGCTGAAGTTGATGTTGCGATTGACCACGTAGGTGACGTCGTCGCCGACAGCCGCACGACGCACGTCGTCGGCCAGTCGGCACAACTCGTCGAGCGCCGGCCCGTCCGCGCCGAACAACGCCAGGGCGGCGTCGCTGTGCCGGGGGTCGAGCAGCGCCGCCGGGTCGTCGGCGGCCAGCTTGAGCCCAGCCGCCAGGTCACGGTCCGCACCACTGTGTGCCGGTGCCTGGGGTACGCCCGCCCGGCGGGCGGCCGCCTCCGGGGTGACCTTGCCAGCGACCTCGGACCAGTCGCCGTAGACGCTGTCGAAGTCACCCCGCCGGTCGTCGGTGCGGCCGGTGGTGTCGATGGTGGCGTGCAGGTCGACCCGCCCGCCGAACACCTCCTCCGGCTCCTGCCAGGGCCGTCCCTGCGGCATCGCCGACTCGACGGCCATGCCCGTCGCCGGATCGGCCAGGGCACCGACGTGCGGCAGCAGCCGAGGGTCGAGCCACGGGTCACCCGCACGCACGTACTCGGGGTAGATCGTCAACCGCTCCCGCAGCGTGAACCCGGCCAACTCGGTGTGCCGGGCCAACTCCTCGATCTGCGGCCACGGCCGCTCCGGGTTGACGTGGTCGGGAGTGAGCGGGGAGACGCCACCCCAGTCGTCGATGCCGGCACGCAGCAACAGGTCGTACTCGCCGGCGATGAGATTCGGCGGGGCCTGGATCCGGGCCTTCGGGCCGAGCAGCAGCCGGGCCACCGCCACAGTCGCCGCCAGGTCGTGCAACTCCGCGTCGGGCATGCCGCGCATCGCCGTGTCCGGCTTGGCGCGGAAGTTCTGCACGATCACCTCCTGGAGGTGGCCGTACTCCCGATGGGCGCGGCGGATCGCGAAGAGCGCGTCCACCCGCTCCGCCGGAGTCTCCCCGATACCGATCAGGATGCCTGTGGTGAACGGCACCCCCACCCGGCCGGCGTCCTCAAGCACCCGCAACCGGACCGCCGGCTCCTTGTCCGGTGAGCCGAAGTGCGGGCCACCCGGCTCGGACCAGAGCCGGGTCGCGGTCGTCTCCAGCATCATGCCCATGCTCGGCGCGACCGGCTTGAGCCGTTGCAGCTCCGACCAGGACAGCACGCCGGGGTTGAGATGCGGCAGCAGGCCCGTCTCCTCCAACACCGCGACCGCACACGCGCGCAGGTAGTCCAGGGTCGAGTCGTAACCGCGTTCGTCCAACCAGGTCCGGGCCGCCGGCCAGCGTTCCTCCGGCCGGTCACCCAGGGTGAACAGCGCCTCCTTGCAACCCTGCGCGGCACCGGCGCGGGCGATGGCCAGCACCTCGTCACGGTCCAGGAACGGCGCCGGCAGCCGATGCGGCACTGTGGCGAACGTGCAGTAGTGGCAGCGGTCCCGACAGAGCCGGGTCAGCGGAATGAAGACCTTTTTGGAGTACGTGACCACACCCGGCCGCCCGGCGTCCCGCAGCCCCGCGTCGCGGATCCCGCCGGCCAGCCGGAGCAGCTCGTCGAGCGCGGCACCACGGGCGGACAGCAGCGCGGTCGCCTCGTCGACGTCCAGCGCCCGCCCGTTCGCGGCCCGGCCCAGGGCCCGCCGCACGCTCGCATCGCTCGGGCCGGAGTGGGTGCGATCAACCATCCGCTCACCCTATGCGCAGTACGACGCCACCCAACCAGCCCCGGCCCGCACCGTGGGAAACGGCACCCCCGGTCGACCCTCCGGTCGACCCTCCGCCGGTCGACCCTCCGGTCGACCCTCCGGTCGATCCTCCGCGTTGATCATGAAGTTATTGCCCGATCACACGGCGTGTCGTGGCAATAACTTCATGATCAACGAGCGCCGGGTGAAGGCTGGTGGGGGTTAGCGGGGTTGGTCGGGGTGGTCGTTGGGCCTGATGTGTTGGGTGCGGTCGGTGTCCGGGTCGGCCGGGTGGGAGATGACCTCCGTCGGGTCTGCGGACTGGCGCGGGATGGCCTGGGTGGGGTCGGCCGACGGCGGCTGCCCGAACGGTGGCGCGGCGGGCGGCGGCGCGGTCGGGGACGGCGGCGCCGACTGGGGGCGGGGTTCACCGGCGGCGCGGACTGCGGGGCCTGGAACGGCGGCGCGGACTGCGGCGCACCCGGGAACGGCGGGGCCGACTGCGGGTGCGGCGGCGCGGACTGCGGGAACGGCGGGGCCGACTGCGGGGCCTGGAACGGCGGCGACGGCTGGCCGTACTGGCCGGCCTGCGGGTAGCTGCCCGGCTGACCGGCCTGCGGGAAGCCACCCGGCTGACCGGCCTGCGGGAAGCCGCCCGGCTGACCGGCCTGCGGGTAGCCGCCGGGCTGACCGGGAGCGGGCCATCCGCCCTGCGGCTGGCCACCGGGCTGACCCGGGGTCGGCCAACCACCCTGCTGCTGCGGCCAACCCGGCTGGGCCTGGCCGTAGACGCCCGGCTGGGGCTTGGGTCGCGGCACGTAGTAGTGGGCCCGCCAGATGGTGTAGACCACCCAGGCGGCGATCGCGAAGATCACCATCCAGGCGAACCGGGTGAGCACACCGAGCAGCGCGTCGAGCACCTCGGCCTCGGCCAGCCGGCCCACCGTCCAGATCAGCATGGTCAGCGTGCCGAACAGGGCGCTGACCGCGTACTCAATGAGAGCTGCCTGCGTGATCAGCTTCGCCTTCGCCAGCACCGGCGAGATGTGCGTGGCCAGCAGCACCGCCAGCAGTGGGAGCCCCACCGCCTCCACCCCGATGAACGCGTAGAAGGCGCTGCCCGCCCGGTCGGTGAAGGAGCTGTAGTCATTCGGGGCGATGAGCCGGAGCAGGCCCACGAAGAGGAACACGGCGTTGGCACCAAGCAGCGCGAGCGCGGCGAGCTCACGCAGTGGCTTGGTCAGCTGGCGGGCCTGCGTCGCGTCAGAGGACGCGGGCTCGGCGGGGCTGGTCACGAGCTCCCCCTCGGGGCATGAACGGACAGGGCTGACGTGAGCCTAGTCTCTGGGGCCACCCACGGATCGGAGGCGTCACGTGCGCGAGGATGGTCGACATGCGCATCGTGGTTCTGGCCGGCGGCATCGGCGGCGCCCGGTTCCTGCTCGGGGTCCGGGCGTACGCCCGTGACGTCGGCGCGGAGGTGACCGCCGTGGTCAACGTCGGCGACGACCTGTGGTTACACGGGTTGAAGATCTGCCCCGACCTGGACAGCGTCATGTACACGCTCGGTGGGGGTGCCGACCCGGAGCGGGGTTGGGGTCGGGTCGGCGAGAGTTGGACGGTCAAGCAGGAGTTGGCCGCGTACGGGGCCCAGCCGACCTGGTTCGGCCTCGGCGACAAGGACATCGCCACCCACCTGGTCCGCAGCACCATGCTCAACGGCGGCTACCCGTTGAGCGCGGTCACCGAGGCGCTGTCCAGCCGCTGGGAGCCGGGCGTACGCCTGCTGCCGGCGACGGACGACCGTCTGGAGACCCACGCGGTGGTGGAGGACGAGCAGGGTCAGCGGGCGATCCACTTCCAGGAGTGGTGGGTGCGGTACCGGGCCGACATCCCCACCCAACGTTTCGTGTTCGTCGGCGCGGAGACGGCGAAGCCGGCACCCGGGGTGCTGGACGCGATCGCCTCGGCCGACCTGGTGCTGGTCGCGCCGAGCAACCCGGTGGTGAGCGTCGCGCCGGTGCTGGCCGTACCCGGGCTGCGTGAGGCCGTGGCGGACGGCCCGGCGCCGGTCGTGGGTGTCTCCCCGATCATCGGTGGCGCGCCGGTCCGGGGGATGGCCGACCGTTGCCTGGCCGTGCTCGGTGTCGAGTGCAGCGCGGCGGGGGTGGGTCGGCTCTACGGCGGTCGGGCCAGCGGTGGCCTGCTCGACGGCTGGCTGGTGGCCGAGGAGGACGCGGGCACTGTGGTGCCCGAGGTGACGGTCCGCGCGGTGCCGCTGCGGATGACCGACGAGGCGGCGACGGCGGCCATGGTCCGCGCCGCGGTGGAGTTGACGTGAGGCTGGAGATTCTGCCGGTGCTCGGCATCGGCCACGTGACCGAGGGCGACGACCTGGCTGCGGTGATCGCGACTGCCGCGCCGTGGCTGCGTGACGGCGATGTGCTGGTGGTGACCAGCAAGATCGTTTCCAAGGCGGAGGGGCGGCTGGTCGATGTGCCGGCGGACGGGCCGGAGCGGCTGGCCGCACGGGACGAGGTCCTGGCCGGTGAGACAGCCCGGGTGGTCGCCAGCCGGGGTCCGACCCGGATCGTGCAGACCCATCACGGCTTCGTGATGGCCTCGGCGGGGATCGACGCGTCGAACGTGGACAAGACCCAACTGGTGCTGCTGCCGGTCGACCCGGACGCCTCGGCGCGGGCTCTGCGCGACGCGCTGCGGGAGCGCTACGACCTGGACGTGGCGGTGATCATCAGCGACACGATGGGCCGGCCCTGGCGCAACGGGCTCACCGACGTGGCGCTCGGCGTGGCCGGCATGCCGGCCATCCGTGACCACCGGGGCGAGATCGACCCGTACGGCAACGAGTTGCAGTTGACCCAGATGGCGGTGGTGGACGAGCTGGCGGGTGCCGGCGAGCTGATCAAGGGCAAGTGTGATCAGGTCCCCGTCGCGGTGGTGCGGGGCTATCTGCCCGCCACCGACCCGGACGACGCCGGGGGCGCGCGGGCGCTGGTCCGCGACGCGGCACAGGACCTGTTCTCGCTCGGTACCGCCGAGGCGCGCGTCGCCGGGCTGTCCGATGCCGCCACCCTGGCCGACGGTCCCGGCCCGACGCCTGCCGACCTGACAGTGGTGCGGCGGGCGATCGACGCGGTCGCCGGGGTGGTCGCCCCCGGCACGGTCTTCACACTGGTCGACGAGGCCGAGGTACGCGCCGGTCTGGTCGCCGAGATGCCCGGCTGGCCGGATGGCGCCGCCCTGCTGCTCGGCTCGGCCCCGACGCCCGTCGAGCCGATCGGTCTGGTCCGTTTCGGCGCCGACCTGCACCGGCTGCGCGTCGCCCTGGCCGCGGAGGGCGTCGGGTCGACCCTGTTGCCGCCACCGCCCGGCAGCCCGGCGAGCGCCGCACTCGCCCTGTAGCCAGGCGGGCACCGCGCCGGCCCGGTCAGAGGTCGGTCAGGGGCGGCCGGGTCACGCGTCGAGCATGGCCCGGCCCAGCGGGGTCAACGTGTGCAGCACGCTGTTGCGTTCGCGGTGGCTGACCAGCAGGCCGGCGTTGCGCAGCACCGTGGCGTGCTGACTCGCCGCCGCCGGTGAGATGTTGAGCTGGCGGGCGACCTCGCCGGTGGTGCAGCCCTCGTCGCTGGCCTGCAACACCGCAGCCCTGGTGCGGCCCAGCAGCGCGGCGAGTGAGTCGCGGGCAGCGCCGGACGCGGACGCGCCGCTGGCGTCGGCCGGCACCAGCCCGCCCAGTCGGTCCACCGGGTAGACAAGCACCGGTGGCAGCGCCGGGTCGAGCAGCGCGACAGGGGTGGCCGCGCAGAAGAACGACGGCACCAGCAGCAGCCCGCGACCGTCCAGGTGCAGCTCCCGGCTGTGCGGGTAGCTGCGGACCTCCAGTACCCCGCTGTCCCAGCACATCGCCGGCCGGAGGCTGGTGAGCAGGCCCTCGACACCGCCGTCGAGCAGCGCCCGCGCCCGACGTGCGCGGTCCGCCGCCACGGCGGCCTGGATCCGGCTCCAGTACGGGCTGATCGCCAGCGTCCGGTACTGCTCCATCGAGTCGGCCAGGTGGTGCAGCGCCGACACCTCACCCCGGGCGAGCGCGGATGCCGAGGATGGCAGCTGGTTCTCGGAGGCCAGCACGCTCAGGTCCCGGTGCAGCAGCTCGGTGGGGGTACTGCGGAGCGCGTCCAGCCCCGCCTCGAAGCCGTTGACGCTGGCGTACGGGGTGAGGAAGTCCGGGAAGTAGCCACGCGGCGGGTTCAACGCGAAGAGCAGGCGGAGCTGCTCGGAGGCGGAGTCCTGGCGCAGCTCCCGGGCCACGCTGCGCCGCCAGTTGGCCGTCAGCGGATCGCGGGTGCGGCCGCGCAGCACGTGCAGGCTGAGGACCAGCTCCCAGACCGGGTCCGCCGCCGGCGCCACCCGGGTCCGGAGGATGTCCTCCCCAGAAAAGTGGATCTTCAGCATGGAGCGCTCCCGTGTCGCCGGCAGGGGGATGCCGGTTGACCGTTCGACTCTACCTGGCCGGCACTAATCTCCATCTTTAAGCCTGGACTGAAAAACCTCGACGCCCCCGGGGCCGGTTCGGCATGCTTCCAATGCCCGAACACGGCGCCGTGCGTCCTCGACGCCCGCGCTGCCGGGGCACCGGGACCGGGGAGGCCCCGGTGATCGGACGGCACCACGAGGGTCTGCGGCCCTTGTTCCGCGGAGGTGCCGTCCGGTCATCCCGTCCCCGCGCCGGCTCAGCCGACCCAGAGCGCGACCCGGTGATCCTCGTCCGTGACGTAGAACTGTCGCCCGTCCAGCTCCGCCAGACCCTCGACGTGGTGGAACGGCGCCAGGTCCGCCACCTCCTCCCCGACGAGCCGGCGCTCCTCGCCCGCCTCGCCACCGGAGAGCCGGAAACGGACGTGCCGGGAGGTCACCTCACCCCCACCCGGGTGGTCGTCGAGCAGGACCGACCCCTTGCCCAGCGCGTCGATCGAGCCGATCACGGCGGCGTACCCGCCGTCCGCGGTCGGGGTGATCGCGCGGAAGCCGGTCAGCTGCCCCGGCGGGGTCACCCCGGTCAGCACGTACGCGCCCAACGCCCGCGGCCACGTCGGCTCGGCCGTGAACATGCCCGGCACATCTGCCACCTCGACCAGGATCGGCTCACCGGCGTCGGTGACCGGGAAACGCAGCCCGAGCAGCACAGTGCCGGCCGGGGTGAACGCCGCCGCCTCCACGTTCAACGGCAGGTCGTCCGGGGCCAACCGGCTCACCCAGGTCTTCTCCCGCGCGGTCCCCCGCGCCAGCGTCTCCACGATGAACCGTTCCCGCACGCGCTCCCCGGCCGGCAGGAGGGCCAGCGGCGACGCGGCGAGCGCGTCGTTCACCGCCCGGTGCAGTCGGAACGAGTTGCGCACCACGTGCACCGGCACCGGCCCGACCGCCGCGTCGTCCTCACGGAACCGGGCCACGAAGGCGCGCCGAGGTCGCAGCGGGCCAGCCTTCGAGCCGAAGTGCGAGCCGAAGACGTACACCCAGCCGTCGTGGTGGGCGAGCGCCTCACCGTCCTCGGTCCGCCCGTTCTCCACACCGGCATCCGCCCACACGTGCCGGGCCGTCCACTCGCCGTCACTCAGCTCGAGCAGCAACGCGAGGCAGCGCTCCACCGGCCCCTCGTCCAGCACCGTCCAGAAGCCCCGCCGCGCGCCGTACGCGCGCAGCAGCGCCGCCGACCGCACCGGCAACAGATCGCTGGCCTCGTTACCGGCCACCACGAATTCGACGAGTCGCAGGGTCACCGGGCCAGCGTACGGAGCACACGCTCGTACAGTGGCGGGGTGCCCGACACCGTGATCACCGGCCCCATCGCCCACCCGACCGACCCCGAGACGTACGCGGCGCTGCACGCCGACGCCAGCGCCTTGCTGGAGGGCTGGCAGCCCACCAGCCCGGCTGCCGCCGACGCGCGGGATCGGACGCTCGCGCTGCTCGCCGCCGGCCCGATCGCGATGAGCCGGCAGCACCGCCCGGGGCACATCACCGCCAGCACGTTGGTGCTCGACGCCACCGGCTCCCGGGTGCTGCTCTGCCTGCACGGCAAGTTCGGGCGTTGGGTGCAGCTCGGCGGGCACTGCGAACCCACCGACCAGACCCTGGTCGCCGCCGCGCTCCGCGAAGCCACCGAGGAGTCCGGCATCGCCGGCCTCCGCATCGACCCGGTGCCGATCGACCTGGACGTGCACCAGGTGCAGTGTCAGGGTGGCTCGGCGCACTACGACGTCCGGTTCGCCGTGCTCGCCCCGCCCGCCGCGGTGGAGCAGGTCAGCGACGAGGCCGAGGCGCTCGGCTGGTTCCCACCGGACCAGCTGCCCGAGCCGCTGGCCGGCGGGACCGCGCAACTTGTCGCACCGGCCCTCGCCGCCCTCAGACGTAGCCCTCTTCGCCTCGCTCCTTGAGCTCGTCGACCAGGGCCTTGACGTCCTGCGCCCGGTCGCGCGGGCAGACCAGCACCGCGTCCGGGGTGTCCACCACGATCAGGTCGCGCAGACCGAGGACGGCCACCAACCGACCCGACTGCGGCACGACCACGAGGTTGGCGCTGTCCCGCAGCAGCACCCCCGGCTTGGCCTCCGTGCCGAGCACCACGTTGCCCGCGTCGTCGGCCGGCAGCACGTCGCCGAGGGTGTGGAAGTCACCGACGTCGTTCCAGCCGAAGTCGCCCGGCACCGTCGCGACCCGACCCGCCGTGGCCGCGCCCTCCATCACCGCGTAGTCGACGGAGATCTTCGGCAGGGTCGGCCAGATCGCGCCCAGGACCTCGTCCTGCTCCGGGGTGCCCCAGGCGGCGGCGATCGCAGCGACGCCGGCGTGCAGCGCCGGCTGCTGGCGGGCCAACTCGGCGAGGAAGACGTCCACCCGCCACACGAACATGCTCGCGTTCCACAGGTGCCGGCCCGAACGGACGTACGCCTCGGCGACCTCGGCGGCAGGCTTCTCCTTGAACTCGGCCACCTGCCGCCACGGCACACCCTCGGTCGGGTCGCCGGTCTCCAGGTAGCCGTAGCCGGTCTCCGCCCGGGTCGGGGTGATCCCGACGGTCATCAGCAGGCCCTGCTCGGCCCCGCGGACCGCCTCCTGGACCGTGCAGACCCAGCTGTCCGGGTCGCGGATCAGGTGGTCGGCCGCGAAGCTGCCCATCACCGCGTTCGGGTCGCGCGACGCGATCACCGCGGCGGCCAACGCGATCGCCGCGCAGGAATCCCGGGGGGAGGGCTCGACCAGGATGTTCTCCTCCGGCAGCACGGTCAGCTGCCGCGCCACCGCCGCGACGTGCGCGGCACCGGTGACCACAAGGGTCCGATCCGGTGTGGTCAGCGGCGCGAGCCGTTCCACGGTCGACTGGAGCAGCGAAGCGCTGGTGCCGGTCAGTGGGTGGAGGAACTTGGGATGGCCAGCGCGGGACAACGGCCACAACCTCGTGCCGCTGCCACCTGCCGGAATGACCGCATAGAGCATCCGCACATCATGCCCGACGTACCCGCCCGAAGTGGCACGGGTCACCGTCGGCGGCGCGGAGGATCAGGCGCGGGCGCGACTCCATGCGGCGATGTGCACCTCGGCGCTGGACTCCCAGGTGAACTCCTTGGCCCGCTCGAACCCCGCCTTCGCCAACGACAACCGCCGCTGCTCGTCGTCGAGCAGGGCGGCCAGGTCGGTGCCGATCTGCTCCGGGTCCTCCGAGGTGTACGCGACCGCGTCACCGCCCACCTCGGGTAGCGAGAGCCGGGGCGTGGTCAGCACCGGGGCGGCGCACGCCATCGCCTCCAGGATCGGCAACCCGAACCCCTCGCCGTAGGACGGGTACGCGGCGACCAGGGCGCCGCCGAGGAAACCCGGCAGGTCGGCGTAGCGCAGGTAGCCGGGGCGCAGCAGACGCAGGTGCGACGGAACCTCGGCGACCGCCCGGTCGATGTCGTCGTCGTGCCCCTGCCCACCGGCGATCACCAGGGCCGGCGGGTCGACCCGGTCAGACACCGCCCGCGCCCAACCACGGATCAGGTTGGGCACGTTCTTGCGGGGTTCCTTGGCGCCGAGGAACGCGACGTAGCTGCTGTTGCCCAGGCCCAGGCGGGCGCGGACGCGGGCCTTCTCCTCCTCGGTGGGAGCGTGGAAGGCAGCCTGGTCGACGCCGTGGTAGGCCACGTCGATCCGCGTCGGGTCGGCGTCGAGCAGCCGGATCAGCTCGTCCCGGGTGGCCTTGCTGGGCACGATCACCCGGTCGGCGCGGCGCAGCGAGGTCTTGATGGCGCTGCGGAAGAACGTGCGGCGCGACTTGTCGTAATGCTCCGGCTCGGTGAAGAACGTCGCGTCGTGCACGGTGACCGTGACCGGACACCCGGCGCGCAGCGGGCAGGTGTAGAAGGGCGAGTGCAGCACCTCAGCGCCCACCTGCTGGGCGAGGAGCGGCAGGCCGGTCTGCTCCCAGGCCAGCCGGGCCGGGCGGTGCGCCACGGCGGCCGGGGCGGGGATGATCTCCGCGCCGGGCAGCATGCGGGTGTAACGCTCCAGATCGGTGCGGAGACTGACCACCGCCAGCTCCACCCCCGACCCGCACACCTTGCCGAGGGCACCGAGCAGACCGTCGACGTATCGACCGACACCACCACGGTCGGTGGGGACACTCGTGGCGTCGATGAGCACGCGGGGCGGGCGACCGGCGGTCACGGGGCGACTCCTTGAAATGGCGGGTCTGTGGGGAACAACACTCCGGGGGTCAAGCCTACGCCGGAGCGCGGGGCCGACGCTGACTGCGACCCGACGGTACGCCGACTTGTCATCGTCGTGGAGTACGGCCCGCAGGGGCGTATCGTTCGCGCCGATGGCCGACAACATTGCCCGGGTGTTCGCCGACGCGATCGCGACCGACCCGACCCAACCGCTGCTCACCTGGTACGACGACGCCACCGGCGACCGCACCGAACTCTCCGGCACCACCCTGGCGAACTGGGCGGCGAAGACCGCCAACCTCCTCGTCGACGAGGTCGGCCTCGCGCCGGGCACCCCGGCCGGCGTGCTGCTGCCGCCACACTGGCAGACCGCTGCGGTGCTGCTGGGCTGCTGGTCGGCCAAGCTGAGCGTCGTCGACACGCCGGGCGAGGTGGGCGTCCTCTTCGCCGCCGCCGACCAGTTCGACGAGGCGCAGTCCTGGTCCGCCGACGAGCGGTACGCCCTCGGGCTGGCCCCGCTCGCCGCCCCGCTGCGGCAGGTGCCGCCCGGGTTCGTCGACTACGTCGTCGAGGTACGCGGACACGGTGACCACTTCACGCCGCAACCCGGTCCGGGCCCCACCGACGCGCACCTGCTGGCCCGTGCCGAGGCCCGCGCCACCGAGCTGGGCATCGAGCCCGGCGCGCGAATCTTCGTGGACGCCACCCGTTACCCCGACCCGGTCGACTGGCTGCTGGCACCGCTGACCCGTGCCGCCACCGTGGTCCTCAACGCCAACCTGACCCAGGCCAGCCTCGCCACCCGCCTGACAGCGGAAAAAGTCACCCACTCCCTCCCCTGAACCCACCCCGCTCCCGCGATCTTGCAGTTTCGGTTGTCGGGTTGCGTGGAATGCCCCTTATGCCGGGACAGGAAGTGCAAGATCGCGGGGGCGGGGGTCAGGCGAGGGTTCGGCTTTGGGCCAGGGCGGCGAAGGCGGTCAGGGACTCGGGGTTGGCCAGGGCGCCCTTGGCAGCGGCCTGGTCGACCGGGGTGCCGGTGAGGATCTTCTTGACCGGCACCTCCAGCTTCTTCGCCGAGAGGGTACGGGGCACCGCACGCACCTGATGGATCTCGTCGGGCACGTGCCGGGGTGAGAGCGCCGTCCGCAGTTCCCGGCAGATCTTCGTGCGCATCGGGTCGTCCAACTCCAGACCCTCGGCCAGCACCACGAAGAGCAGCAGCTCACCGGCGCCGCCCTCGTCGTCCTCCAGGTGGACGACGACCGAGTCGAGCACCTCGTCGAGCCCCTCGACCACCGAGTAGAACTCGGCGGTGCCGAGCCGTACCCCACCACGGTTGAGGGTGGCGTCGGAGCGTCCGGTGATCACACAGCCACCCCGCTCGTTGATGGTGATCCAGTCACCGTGCCGCCAGACGCCCGGGTAGACGTCGAAGTACGCCTCGCGGTAGCGGGCGCCGTCCGGGTCGTTCCAGAAGCCCACCGGCATGCTCGGCATCGGTTCGGTGATCACCAGCTCGCCGAGTTCGCCGATGACGGGCGTGCCGTCGGCGGAACGGGCCTCCACCTTGGCGCCCAACGCCCGGCAGGCGATCTCACCGGCGTACACCGGCAGCAGCGGCACTCCGCCGACGAAGCCGGTGCACACGTCGGTGCCACCGGAGAGCGACTGGAGCTGGAGATCATCGCCGACGGTCTCGTACACCCAGCGGAAGCCCTCGGCGGGCAACGGCGCACCGGTGGAACCCACGCCGCGCAGCGCCGACAGGTCGGCGATGTCCCGGGGGACCAACCCGGCCTTGCGGCAGGCCAGCAGGTACGGCGCGGAGGTGCCGAAGTACGTGGTGCCGGTCCCCGCCGCCAGCTGCCACAGCCCGCCGAGGTCGGGGTGGCCCGGGTTGCCGTCGAAGAGCACGATGGCCGCACCCACCGCCGGCCCGGAGACCAGGAAGTTCCACATCATCCAACCGGTGGTGGTGAACCAGAAGAACCGGTCGGCCGGGCCCAGGTCGTGGTGCAGGGCGAGCATCTTCAGGTGCTCCAGCAGGATGCCGCCGTGGCCGTGCACGATCGGTTTCGGCAGCCCGGTGGTGCCCGAGGAGTAGAGCACGTAGAGCGGGTGGTCGAACGGCACCGGCGTGAACGTCAACGGTTCGTCGGTGGGCGCGGCCAGCTCGTCCCAGCTCAGCGCGCCCTCGGGCGCGGTGCCCGTCGGGTCGAGGTAGCCGATGCTGACGGTGTGGCGCAGCGACGGCAGGGCGGCCCGGATCGCGGCGACCTCGGCACGCCGGTCCACCGGCTTGTCGCCGTACCGGTAGCCGTCGACGGCGACCAGCACTGTCGGTTCGATCTGCTGCCAGCGGTCGGTGACACTGCGGGTGCCGAACTCGGGCGCGCAGGACGAGAAGGTGGCGCCCAGGCTGGCGGTGGCCAGCAGCAGGACGTACGTCTCGGCGATGTTCGGGGCGTACGCCGCCACCCGGTCTCCGGCGGTGACGCCGAGCCGGCGCAGCCCGGCGGACACCCGGCGGACCTGCTCGCGCAGCTCGTCGGCGGTCAGCGTGACCGGCGGTCGGGTCTGCCCGTGCGAGATCACCACCGGGTCGTCGGCGGCCCGCCCCGGCATCCGCAGCACGTTCTCCGCGTAGTTGAGCGTGGCGCCGGGGAACCAGCGGGCGCCGGGCATTCCCCGCTCGGCCAGAGTGGCGGTCGGCGGGGTGTGCGCGATCACCTCGAAGTGGTCCCAGATCGAGCGCCAGAACCCGTCCAGGTCGGTGGTGGACCAGCGCCACAGCGCGTCGTAGTCGGCGAAGTCCAACCCGCGGTGCTCCCGCAGCCAGCGCAGGTAGGCGCCGATCCGGGACCGCTCACGTACGTCCGCCGGCGGCGCCCACAGCATGTCACCCACTGCTCCACCCTCCCCCTGGCCCGACACGACACTGTGACTGGGCCGTGGCGCCATCTTGCCCTACCTCGAAGCGCCATTCTGCGCACCGGGTAGGCCAACCGACGCGTGCCCGACCCACACTGCGACCCGCCACCTCATGTGGATCAGCCAGCGCGGTGGGCCTGGATGGCGCGGCGACGGGCGAGGCGGTGCGCTCGGCGGATCTCCGCCTCCTTGTACCGGCGCTCGTCCTCCGCCGTCTCCGGCAGCACCGGGCGGACCGCCCGCGGCGCCCCGCCCACGTCCACGCCGACGAACACCAGGTACGCGGTGGCCACCCGGACCGGCGCGTCCTCGGCCGAGTCCCATCGTTCGGCGACCACCCGAACGCCCACCTCCATCGAGGTCTGGCCGGTCCAGTTGACCTGGGCGTGCGCGTGCACCAGGTCGCCGACCCGGACCGCCTCGGAGAAGACGATCTCGTCGATCGCCGCGGTCACCGCGGTTCCGCCGCTGTGTCGGGCGGCAGCGGCTCCGGCCACGTCGTCGACGAACTTCATCAGAACCCCGCCGTGCACGGTGCCGTAGAGGTTCACGTCCACCGCCGTCATGATCTTGCTGAGAGTGACGCGCGAGTACGACGTCGGCTTGCCGATCGGAGCGGCGGAGAGGTGCTCAGTCATGTCGAAAACGGTACGGTGCGCGGATGCGACATCTCTGGAGCTTCCTCGCCGGGCTGGTGGTGGCGCCCATCACCTGGGTGCTGGTCACACTGGGGCAGGACGGGTCGAGCCGGACGGTCGACCGCTGGGTGGAGATCGGCACGTTCAACACCGCCAACCTGATCGAGCCGGCCGTGTACCTCGGTGTCGGCGGTGTCCTGCTGGGCCTGCTGGGCACGCTGCGCTTCTCGCCGCTGGGCCCGTTGGTGGCCGGGGCGCTGCTGGTCACGCCGTACATCGGGATGTTCGTGGCGCCCTTCTCGGTGCGCGACGCGATCCCGCACGAGTGGAAGGTGTTCGGCGATCCGTTGCCGCTGCGGCTGCCGGTGGAGAACGGGACGCTCTTCCTGATCGGCCTGCTGCTGCTGATGGCGACCTTCAGCCAACAACGTTGGCGGCAGTGGCCGAGCCCGGCGACCGATCCGGCCACGGCACCCACCCCCGAGTCGGACGGCGGCCCCCGCAACGACGACTTCACGATGACCGACTGGCCGGCCCCCGCGCCCGCCGAGCGCGACACCGCGCCCCTCACTCTGGGTTACCCGGCCGACTCGACACCGACCGAGCCGCTGCCCCGCCGGGTGGGTGGCGAATCACCCTGGTCCGCCCCACCGCGTGGTCAACCGCGCCCCGAGGACACCACCGAGACCCGCTGACCGTCGGGGCGGGCCGGGTGACCGGCCCGCCCTCCGTCTCCTCCGGGCTAGTGCAGCGCGATCGCCAGGTCCGGGTCGACTGTGCCGAGGCCGGCGCGGGGCACGACGAGGAGCATGACGATCAGCGCGGCGGCCATGCCGCCCGCGATGACCACCGCCATCGGTACGCTCCCGGTGCCGAACAGACCGGCCAGTGGCGCCGACAACGCACCGATGCCGAACTGCACCGCGCCGAGCAGCGCCGCGGCGGTGCCGGCGGCCTCGCTGTGCCGGCTCATCGCCAGTGCCGGCGCGTTCGGCAGGGCGAGACCGGCGGCCGCCAGGACCAGCCACAGTGACGCGAGCAGGGTGCCCAGGCCACCGATGCCGGTCGCCGCGAACATGACCAGCAGCAGTCCGGCTGCCGTTCCGGCGATCAGGGCGCTGACCAGGATCTGCTGCGGGGTGTAGCGGCGCAGCAGCCGCACGTTGAACTGGGTGGCCCCGATCAGGCCCACCGCGCCGGCCCCGAAGGCGATGCCGAACTGCTGCTCGTCGAGGCCGTACTCCTGCTGGAGCACGAACGACGAACCCGAGACGTACGCGAACAGGGCGGCCATCGCCAGCCCGGCGACCAGCACCAGGCCGACGAACGCCCGATCGTTGAGCAGCCCCCGATAGTCGCGGAGGGTGGCGCTCACCCCGCCGTGCCGCCGACGCGCCACCGGAAGGGTCTCCGGGAGCCGGAACGCGGCCACGACGATCAGCAGCGCGCCCAGCACCGCCAGCGCCGCGAAGACGCCCCGCCAGTCGGTCCAGCTCAGCAGGCCGCTGCCGAGCGTCGGCGCGAGGATGGGCGCCAGGCCCATGACGAGCATCAGCCGGGAGAAGATCCGGGCGAAGGAGGTACCGCTGAACAGGTCGCGGACCACTGCCGTCGCGACCACGGTGGCGGCGGCGACGCCGAGCCCCTGAAGTACGCGCAGCCCGCCGAGGACCTCGATGTTGGGTGCGAAGACGCACAGCACGGATGCCACGATGTGCGCGGCCAGACCGGCCAGCAGCGGCACCCGTCGCCCAACCACGTCGGAGAGCGGCCCGATCAGCAACTGGCCCAACGCGAGACCGACAAGCGTGCCGGTCAGCGTCAACTGCACAGCGGTCTCGGTGGTCTGCAGGCCCGCCGTGATGGCCGGCAGCGCGGGCAGGTACATGTCGATGGTCAGCGGCCCGATCGCGATCAGGGCGCCCAGCACCAGGACGAGCTGCGCCCGCTGACGGTTGGTCATCAGGTCGCCGGGCAGCACCTCTTGCGCGACGGCGGATTCGTGTCCGGTCTTGTCCACCAACTGCTTCATCATCTCGATCTCTCTGCGGAAGCTGGTGCGTCGTCACGAGCGGCGGCGCGGGCGTCACCGGCGCCGCGCGGACGCGGCGTCCCGGTGTGGGGTGCCCGGCGGTGGGCAGCGTGGATGTGACGAGGCAGGGGTCGTGGCGGGGGTGGCCGGGTGGCGCGATGGTCCGAGGGTGATTCTCTCGGTCGGCAACACCCCGGCGGTGTGTGACGTTCCCGGTGTGTGGGGAGTCACCCCACCCCGTCCGCCGTGAGACTCGCCTGCCGGACTGTGCCGGATTGGGGCGGGCCGGGTGACCGGCCCGCCCTCCGTCTAACTTTCCGCCCTCAGGGTGGCCCGGACGGTGCCCAGCAGCGCGTCCCGGGCCGTCATCGGGAAGAAGTGCCCGCCCGGCAGCACGTGCAGGGTGGACCCGGCCGACGTGTGCTCCCGCCACGGCGCGACCCGATCCGGCGGCACCTCCCGATCCCGGTCCCCCGCAAAGGCGACGATCGGGCAGCTCAGCGGCGGCTCCGGCCTGTACTCGTAGGTCTCGCAGACCGCGAAGTCGGCGCGGATGGCGGGCAGGAGCAGGTCGAGCAGTTCGGGTTCGGCAAGGATCTCCTCGTCCAGACCGCCCAGCTCACGCAGCCGTTCGACGACCACCGCGTCCGGTTGGTCGTGAATATTCGGAGAGGTACGCCGCAGCGTCGGCGCGAGGCCACCGGCGACGAAGAGGACCCGGGGCGGCGGAACCGCGCGGCGGCGCAGTTCGCGGGCCAACTCGAAGGAGACCAGCGCCCCCATGCTGTGCCCGAACAGGGCGTAGGGCACCCCCAGCTCGGGGGCCAGCGCCGGGGCGAGGGCCTCCACCAGCCGCCGCACCCCGGTGTACGCCGGCTCACGCCAGCGGGACTGCCGCCCGGGCAGCTCGATCGGGCAGACCTCGACGTCGTCGCCGAGCAGCTCCTGCCACCCGTGGTACGCCGAGGACCCACCACCGGCGTACGGCAGGCAGATCAGTCGGACGGCGGGTGTGACGCGGCGGCGCGGCCCGGCGGTCAGCCAGCCCTGGGCGCGGCCGGGCGGGTGGGTGGTGAGGCGGTTCACGGAACGGCTCTCCTAGTACGTCGGCTCGTCGGCCAGCAGGGCGCTGGCCTCCTCGTCGGACATCTCCTCCAGCTCACTGAGCAGGTGGTCCTCGATGGCGAACGCGGCGGCCTCCAGGGTGGGACTGTCGAACAGCACCCGGATCGGCACCTGCACGTCGAACGCCTTGCGCAGGTGCACCACCGCCCGCATCGCCAGCAACGAGTCACCGCCGAGGGCGAAGAAGTTGTCGTGCACGCCGATCCGGTCGACCCGCAGGATGCCGGCCCAGACCTCGGCGATGGTCTCCTCCAGGGTGGAGCGGGGTGCCACGTACGGCACGTCGTCCGCCTCGACCGCGTCGGCCAACTCCACAAGTGGTCGCCTGTCGACCTTCCCGTTGGCGGTCAGCGGCAGCTCGTCGATCTCGTGGAACGCCGCCGGCACCATGTACCCCGGCAGCTTGCCCGCGAGGAACTCGCGCACGTCCGTGGGCACGGCACCGGCGACCCGGGGGACGACGAAGGCGACGAGACGCTTCGCGCCACGCGGCTCGCCCTGCGCCACCACCACCGCGCCGCGCACCTCGGGGTGCTGGGCGAGGGCGGTCTCGATCTCGCCCAGCTCGATGCGGTAACCCTGCACCTTGACCTGGAAGTCCTCCCTGCCCAGGAACTCGATCTCCCCGCTCGGCAGGAACCGGCCGAGGTCACCGGTGCGGTACAGACGGGTTCCGGTGGCCGGGTCCACGACGAAGCTCGCCGCCGTCCGCGCCTCGTCGTGCAGGTAGCCGCGGGCCAGGCCGACACCACCGATGTGCAGGTGCCCGGGAACCCCGGTGGGTCGGGGTCGCAACGCGTCGTCGAGGACGTGGAAGGTCTGGTTCACCATGGGCCGCCCGTACGGGATGCTCGTCCACTCCGCCGGGACCGCCCCGATCGGGTGGAGGATGGACCAGATCGACGCCTCCGTCGCGCCACCGAGGCTGACCACCTCGGGCCGGTCGAGCGTCTGCCGGATCCGGTCCGGCAGGGCGACCGGGATCCAGTCGCCGCTGAGCATGACCAGTCGCAGGCCGCCGGTGGCCTCCCGGACGGTGAGGTGCTCGACGAACAGCTCCATGAGGGCCGGCACCGAGTTCCAGATCGTCACGTTGGCCTTGGTGAGCAGGTCGAGCCAGGCGGCCGGATCGCGGTGTGCCGCCGCCTCCGGGAGCACCACCGCGCCGCCGACGGCGAGCGGACCGAAGACGTCGTACACGGACAGGTCGAAGCTCAGCGACGACAGTGCCAGGACCCGGTCGTCCTCGCCCACCCGGAAGCGCTCGTTGATGTCGACGACGGTGTTCAACGCCCCCTCGTGTTCGATCATCACGCCCTTGGGCAGGCCGGTGGACCCGGAGGTGAAGATGACGTACGCGAGGTTGTGGGGCGTGGTGTCGATCGCCGGCAGCGCGCCCGCCGGGAGGACCCGCAGCTCGTCCACCCGCAACACCTCGACGTCGCCGAACCGGTGCGCCTCGGGGCCGGCCAGGCGGCCCTGGGTCAGCACTACACGCACCCGGCCGTGCGTCAGCAGGAAACGCACCCGCTCGTCCGGAAGGTCCGGATCGATCGGCAGGTACGCGGCCCCGGCGGCGAGCACACCGAGGACGGCGGCGCACTGCTCCCAGCCCTTGTCCATCACCACAGCGACGAGCTCGTCGGGGCGTACCCGCAAACCGACCAGGTGGCCGGCGATCGTGCGGGCGCGGTCTGCCAGCTCGCCGTAGGTGAGCGTCCGGGTCGGCGTGATCACGGCCGGGCGCTCGGGCACCCGGGCGGCGGTGGCGAAGAACGGCTCGTGCAGCAGGCCCACCGGCAACGGGGCCTCGGTGCGGTTGTACGCCGCCTGGGCGGCCAGCTCCGCGCGGGGCACCAGCGACGGCACCGGTTCGGCCCAGTGCGCCTCGTCGGCGGCGAGCCAGTGCAGCACCGACAGCGTCGCCGCGTGCATGGCAGCGACCATGCCCTCGGGAAAGAGGCCCTCGACGGCGTCGATGTCCAGCACCAGGGCACCGTCCATCTCGTACACCTGGGTGTCGATCCAGATCTGCGGTGTCTGGGAGATGGAGTAGACCACCTCGCCGATCTGCGGGTGCCCGCCGATGCCCTGGAACAGGCTGGTGAACACGACGGGCATGACGGCGGCGGCGTCACCGCGTACCCGCTTCAACTCCCGCGCGACCCGCACACCGCTGAACAGTCCGTGGTCGAGGTCGGCGAGGAGTTGGTCCCGGATCGTCCGGGCACGGGTCTCGAACGACGCCGCACCGCCCGCGTCGATCTCCAACAGCGTCACCGAGGTGAAGTCACCCAGGATCGCGTCGACCTGCGGGTGCAGCGGCAACCGGTGCGCCATCGGCAGGTTGAGGCTGAACCGCTGGTTCTTCGACCAAGTGGCGACCACCTCGCCGTACGCGGCCAGCAGCAGCGCTGTCGGAGTGAGGCCGCGGCGGGACGCGGCGGCCTTGACGGTGTCCCACTCGTCCGCCGGCACCTGCCCGGTGAGCCGGGCGAAGCGGGGAGCGGCGATGGTGTGCGGGTCGGCGGCCAGCGGCAACTCCGGAGCGAGGGCCAGTGTCGGCACCCGCTCCTGCCAGTACGCGGCGGCGCGCTGGTACCGCTCGGTCGACTCCGCGGCCCGCGCGGCGAGCACGTAGTCGCGGAAGCTCAACTCCAGCTCGGGCAGGGTCGCGTCCGGCTCGTGGTAGAGCAGTGTCAACTCACGCATCACGATGCTCGACGCCCAGGCGTCGGTGATCAGGCCGTCGATGCTGTAGTGCACCCGCCCCCGACCCTCGTCGAGCAGCGTGGCGCGCAGTTCGAACAGCGGCCACCGGTCCGGCACGAACACCTGGTGCGACATGGCGGCGCGGGTCCGCTCGAGGCTCGCGTTCACCTCGGCGGCCGGGCGACCCCGCACGTCCTCGGTGACGACGACGTAGTCCGGTACCTCGTCGAGGACCTGCTGCTCGCCGTGCGGCAGCACGACGGTACGCAGCGACCCGTGCCGCCGGATCAGCCGGCGCAGCGCCCGCTGCAACCGCGACACGTCCAGCTCGGGGACGTCGAACTCCTCGTAGCCGTGCATGCCGACGTTGCCCAGCTCGAACACGCCGGTGCGGCCGATCCAGTACGCCTGCTGCACATCGGTCAGCGGGAACGGCAGGTGCGCCGACGCCGGGTCCGGCACGACGGCCGGCAGCGACTCGGGGCCGCTGACACCGGCCTCGGCGCGGGCCGCGCGCACCGCGGCGGCGAGACCACGGACCGTCGGGTCAGCGACGAAGGCCCGCAGCGGGACGTCCGCCCCGCACACCCGGCCGACCTGGGCGACGAGCTGAGCGGCGAGCAGGGAGTGCCCACCCAGCTCGAAGAAGCCGACGGTGGGCGCGACGTCCCGTTCGCCGAGCAGGTCGGCGAAGATCGCCGCCACCTCGCGTTCGGTGGGGTCCTCGACCGCGTGGACCTCGCTGCGGTCCTCCGCCGCGCCGCCCTCGGTCTCGTCGAGCACGGTGACCACCACGTGCCCGGTGGAGACCGCCGCGCCCACCACCCGGGCGGCGGTCCGTTCGACGGCCGACAGGTCCGCCACCGGCCACCCGTAGGTCACCCACTCCGCGTCGGACTCCCGGCCGAGCGCCGCCGCCTGCGCGACGAGGTGGCCGGCGAGCGGGTTGTCCGGCGTACCGCCGAGCAGGTGCACCTCGACGGCGTTGACCGGCTCCCCGCGCCGACGCCCACGGCGGCCAGCGTGGCCAGGGCCTCGTCGGCGGACGTGCGGGCGTCCACCGGCACCAGCACGGTCACCGGACCGGGCTGACCGGCACCCCCAGGGTCGTCGACGCTCGCACCGGCGGTGGTGAGGGCCCGCCGGAACGCGGCACCGATCACCGTGTCGCCGGCGAGCTGGTACCGGGCGCCGGTGTGCCGCTCGGGGGCGGCAGCCGGAGCTGCGCTGACGTGCGGCAGGAAGCGGTGCCCGCCCCGCAGGGCCACCACCGGCTCGGGGTGCGCGCACCTGACCTCCCGGACCACCGAGGCGGCGAGGCGGCGGGCGGCCACCGGCGTCGTGGCCGGGAGCACGTCGAGCAGCATCCGGGTGCCGGGCGCGCCGCCGGTCGCCCAACCGGCGAGCACGCCGCGCGGCGGCACCAGCGTCTCGGTGCCGGTCACGTCGAGCGCGCCGTCGGTGACGACGACCACCCGGGCGTACGCGTCGCCGCGCCTGGTGAGCGCGTCGCCCAGGGCCGCGAGCGTGGGTGCCGGGTCGCCCTGTGGAACCGCCAGCAGCACCCCGCTGATCCGCTCCTGCGGCGACAGCGACGTACGGAGCGCGCCGGTCGCCGGATCGAGGTCAGCGGCGATCACCCGGGCTCCCGCCGCGCGTAGCTCGTCGACGACGCCGTCCGGCAGACTGGCGTCGACGGCCAGCCAGGCACCGGTCCCGGTGGTCGCCGGCCCGGCACCGCCGGCCCGGCGGTAGCCGCGCACGACGAGCCCGTCGGCACCCGCCCGGCTCGTCACCGTGTCGCGGGGAGGATCGACCCAGCAGCGTTCCCGCTCGAACGGGTAGGCCGGCAGGACCGTCCGCCGGGGCGGCACGTCACCGTGCAGCGCCTCCCACCCGATCGCGACGCCCATCTGCCACAGCGCGCCGGCGGCGGCGAGGAGCTCCGTCTCGGCGTCGGCGTCCCGACCGGCCGACGGCAGCGACGCCACCGCGCGGGCGGCCGACCCGCCGGCGAGGCGGGTCAACACCCGCCCGGGGCCGACCTCCAGCACCACGGCGTCGGCGTCGACGTCGCGCAGCGCCGCCAGGCCGTCGCCGAAGCGGACGGTCGATCGCAGTTGCTGGGCCCAGTACGCGGCGCTGGTGGCCGACTCGGCGGTGATCCAGGCACCTGTCACGTTCGACACGAAGGGGATCTCCGGCGCCGAGCGCGGCACCTGGGCCACCTCCGCCTCGAACGCCGACGAGGCGGCGGCCATTGCCCGGGAGTGGAACGCGTGCGAGGTGACCAGCCGGGTCGAGGCCACCCCCCGCTCGCGCAGCCGGGCCTCGAGAGTCACCACGGCCTCGGGCGGCCCGGAGACGGTGCACTGCCGGGGGCCGTTGACGGCGGCGAGGTCCAGCACATCGTCGAGCAGCGGCAGCAGCTCGGCCTCGGCCAGCGGCACCGCGAGCATCACGCCCGGCTCCGCCGCCTGCATGAGCCGACCGCGTGTCGCGACCAGGCGCACCGCATCGGGCAGCGCGAACACCCCGGCCAGGCAGGCGGCCACCAGCTCACCCACACTGTGCCCGAGCAGCCCCGCCGGTCGTACGCCCCAGTGCGCCCAGAGCTTCGCAAGCGCGTACTCGACGACGAACAGCGCCGGCTGCGCGTACCGCGTCTGCTGGAGCTGATCCCGAGCGGTCTCCCGCTGGTCGTCGGCGGGGAACAGCAGGTCCCGGATGTCCGTGTCGAGCAACGGCGTCAGCAGGTCCGCGGCCCGGTCCACCTCGGAGCGGAACACCGGCTCGGCGACGTAGAGGGCGTGCGCCATGCCGGTGCGCTGCGCGCCCTGACCGGGGAAGGTGAACAGCACCGCGCGGTCGGTGGCGGTCTCGGCCGGCCGGGTCGCCGGTTGCCGCAACACCTCGACCACCTCCGCGGGGCTGCCGCCGACGACCGTCCGGCGGTACGGCAGGGTCCGCCGGCCGCGTTGCAGGGTGTACGCCACCTCGGCCAGTGGCGTGTCCGGGTGGGCGCTCAGGTGCGCGGCGAGTCGGTCGGCAGCCGTGTCGAGGGCGGTGGGTGTGGCGGCGGACAGGGGTAGCACGTGCCGCCGGCGGCTCTCCTGGCCCGCCGCGCGGGTCGGGGCCTCCTCCACGACGACGTGGGCGTTGGTGCCCCCGATGCCGAACGAGCTGACCCCGGCACGGCGCACCCCGCCGGGCCATGGGGTGCGGGCCGCGACGACGTGGAAGGGACTCGAGTCCAGACCCAGCTCGGGGTTGGCGGTGCGGAAGTGCAGCGACGGCGGGATCTCGCCGGCCCGCAGCGCCAGCACCGTCTTGATCAGACCGACGACCCCGGCGGCGGTGTCGAGGTGCCCGATGTTCGTCTTGACCGAGCCGAGCCCGATACTGCCCGGAGGCAGGTCACCGAAGGCGCTCGTCAACGCGGCCACCTCGATCGGGTCACCGAGCGGGGTGCCGGTGCCGTGTGCCTCGACGTAACCGATCGTGCCGGGGTCGACCCCGGCGACGGCGAGCGCTTCGGCGATGACGTCGGCCTGCCCGTCCACGCTCGGGGCGGTGAAGCCGACCTTGCGGTCGCCGTCGTTGTTCACGGCCGAGCCCCGGATCACGGCGTGCACCAGGTCGCCGTCCGTCATCGCGTCGGCGAGCCGCTTGAGCACGACGACGCCGGCGCCGCTGCCGGCCACCGTGCCGGTCGCCTCGGCGTCGAACGCCCGGCAGTGGCCGTCGGCGGCGAGGATGCCGCCCTGGGCGTGCCGGTAGCCACGGCGGCGGGCGATGACCGTCGCGCCGCCGGCCAGCGCGACGTCGCACTCGCCGGCCAGCAGCGCCTGCGCGGCCATGTGCACGGCGACCAGGGAAGTGGAGCAGCCGGTCTGCACGCTGATGCTGGGGCCCCGCAGGTTGACCTTGTACGACACCCGGGTCGGCAGGAAGTCCTTGTCGTTGCCGATGGAGGTCTGGAACGCCCCGACCCGGGCCACCAGATCCGCGTTGGGCAGCAGATTGTGCAGCAGGTAGGAGCTCTCCCCCACCCCGGCGTAGACACCCGTCACCGGTGTCGTGGAGTCGAACGGGTGACCGGCGTGCTCCAACGCCTCCCAGGCGCACTCCAGGAAGATCCGGTGCTGCGGGTCGAGCAGCTGCGCCTCACGGGTCGAGAACCCGAAGAAGCGGGCGTCGAAGCCGGCCGGGTCGTCGAGGACGCCGAGGGCACGGACGTAGTCGGGGTGGTTGAACTCCTCGGGTGCGACGCCGTCGGCGATCAGGTCGGCGTCGTCGAGGGTGGTGAGCGATTCGACCCCGTCGCGCAGGTTGCTCCAGAAGGCGTCGAGGGTGGCTGCCCCGGGAACCCGGAGCGCCATTCCGACGACGGCGATGGCGGTGTCGGGCAGCGTGCGTTCCTCGGTCATCATGCGTCCCCCCTGTCGTGATGCCGGCCCGGCCGACGTCGCGGTGTGCGCGCCCGTTGGATGGCGGCGCGTGTCTCGGCGCGGTGGTGCCCGGCGGACATCGCCGGCGTCCGGTCCCCGGACGCCAGGTGCCGGGCGAGTGCCCGCACGGTGGGGTGACGGAACAGCTCCACCACCGGCACCGTGCGACCCAGCCGCTCGGACAGGTGCGTCTGCACCCGCATCACGAGCAGCGAGTGCCCACCGATGTCGAAGAAGTTGTCGTCGACGCCCACCTCGTCGACGACCAGCACGTCGCGCCAGATCGCCGCCACCGCGCGCTCCAACTCGCTGCCGGGCACACCCACCCCGGCAGGGGTCGGGGCGGCGGGCGGCGCGAGGGCGACCCGGTCGACCTTGCCGCTCTCGCTGCGTGGCAGCCGGTTCAGCGTGACGATCGTGGCCGGCACCATGTACCCGGGCAGCCGGTCGGCCAGGTGCGCGCGCAGCAGCGCCACGTCCACGCCGCCGGGCGTCACGTAGCCGACCAGCGTGGGTCGGCCCGGCACGTCCTCGCGCAGCACCGCCGCCGCCTCCGCGACCGTGGGGTGGGCACCGAGCGCGGCCTCGATCTCGCCCAACTCGATCCGGAAGCCGCGCACCTTGACCTGGTCGTCCTCCCGGCCGAGGAACTCGATCACCCCACCGACACCGAGGCGGACCCGGTCCCGGGTGCCGTACATGCGGTCGCCGGGCGGGCCCCACGGGTCGGGCAGGAAGCTGACGGCGGTGCGGGCCGGGTCACCGACGTAGCCCTGCGCCACCCCGCGTCCGCCGAGCCACAGGTCCCCCGGGACCCCGCGCGGCACCGGCCGCAGTCCACGATCGAGGACGTACGCCCGCACGCCCGGCAGCGGCAGCCCCACCGGGACGCTGCCGGTGCCCGGCTCCCAGTCGCCGCCCGGCTCGTGCACGGTGGCGGTGATGGTGGCCTCGGTCGGGCCGTACGCGTTGAGCCAGCGCACCTCCGGCGCGGCGGCGCGCCACTGGGCGAGCCGTCCCGCGTCGACCCGCTCGCTGCCGACCACGACGAGTCGCAGGTCCGGACAGGAGGCGGGCGGGTGACGGTCCAGCACCGCCACCCACTCGTGCCAGTACGACGCCGGCAGGTTGAGCACGGTGAGTCGCTCCCGGCGGGCCAGCGCGGTGAACTCGTCGAGACCGGGCGCCGGCCCGGCCGGCGGCAACACCACTGCCGCGCCCCGGATCAACGTCCCGAACAGCTCCTCGGCGGCCACGTCGAAGCCGAGCGCGGCGAACTGGAGCACCCGGTCGGCGGGGGTGAGCTCATAGTGCCCGGCGACCGCCTCCAGGGTGTGCACCAGGTTGCCGTGGCTGACGCGGACGCCCTTGGGTTGCCCGGTGGTGCCCGAGGTGTAGAGCACGTAGGCCGTCGCCGACGGGTGCACCGGCGTGCCGGCGGCGGCCGGGGCGGCGAGCAACGCGTCCTCGATCGCAACGAACGGCAGGTCGGCGGCGGGCGGGCGGTTCTCGCGGGAGCCGAGCAGCAGCACCGCCGACGAGTCGGCGAGGACGTGCGCCAACCGCCTCGGCGGGATCGCCGGGTCCAGTGGCACGTACGCGGCCCCGGCGCGCAGGACGCCGAGCAGCGCCGCCGGCCAGTCGGGGCTGCGCTCCAGCAGGACGGCGACGGTGTCACCGGGGCGTACGCCCCGGGCGGTCAGGTGGGCGTGCACCGCGGCGGCACGGCTGTCCAGCTCCGCGTGGCTGACCTGCCGGTCGCCCTGCACCAGCGCCGGGCGCTGCGGCCAGCGCGCCGCGGCGGCGGCGACCAGGCCGTGCAGAGTCGATGCGGTCGGCGCGTCGGTCGACCCGCCGACCGGCGGGACCGGCTCGGGGCCGGGCAGCAGGTCCAGGGTGGACACCGGGGCGTCCGGTGTGCTCAGCGCCGACTCCAGCAGGGTGCGGTAACTGTGCGCCAGCCGCTCGGCGGTGTCCCTGTCGAACAGGTCGACGTCGTACTCCACGGTGCCGCGCAGCTCGCCCGTGGCGCTGGGCACCTCGTCCCAGGCCACCGTGAGGTCGAACTTCGCCACCAGACCGGGTGGCTCGGTCACCCCGACCGACAGGCCGGGTACCGCGTCGGTCCGCTCAGGCAGGTTCTGTGCCGACAGCATGACCTGGAACAGCGGGGTACGACTGGGGTCGCGTGGTGGCCGGACCGCCTCGACGACCTGCTCGAACGGAACGTCCTGGTGCTCGTACGCGCCGAGCACCGCGTCCCGCACCCGGGCCAGCACGTCGACGAACGTCTCGGTGTCCTGCCAGCGGGTCCGCAGCACGACGGTGTTGACGAAGAAACCCACCAGGTCGTCGAACTCGGAGCGGGTGCGCCCGGACACCGGGCTGCCGACACTCACGTCGCGGACGTCCGCGTACCGGCCCAGCACCAGCTGGAACACGGCCAGAAGCACCATGAACCGGGTGACGCCGTGCTGCCGTCCCACCGCGTCGAGGCGTTCGACCAGGGCGGCGGGCAGCCGTACGTCGAACGTCTCCCCCCGGTGCCGGGCAGTGGCCGGGCGGGGACGGTCGGTCGGGAGGTCCAGAGCCGCGGGCGCACCCGCGAGCCGGTCCACCCAGTACGCGAGCTGGGTCGTCCGCGCGTCGCCGGCCAGCAGCGCGCGCTGCCAGAGGGTGTAGTCGACGTACTCGACGGTGAGCGGGACCGGTGCGGGAGTGCCGATGGTCCGGGCGGCGTAGAACGCGCCGAGGTCACGGATCAGCACACCGATCGACCAGCCGTCACAGACCGCGTGGTGCAACGTGATCAGGAGCATCGCGTGCTCGTCGGTCAGCCGGATCAGGTGCCAGCGGGCCAGCGGCCCGGTGGCGAGGTCGAAGGGTCGGGCGGCGGCGTGGCGCACCAGGGCGTCGGCCTGCTCGTCACGGTCGGCCCGGTCGCGCAGGTCATCCACGGTGAGGACGACCGGCTGCTCGTCGTCCACGACCTGCCGGGGTTCGCCGTCGATCCTCACCAGCCGGGTCCGCAGCGCCGCGTGCCGCGTCACCAGCCCTCGCAGGCCGGCGTCGAGGGCGTCGACGTCGAGCGGGCCGTCCACGGTGAGCACCAGCGGCACCGAGTAGACCGCCTGACCAGCGTCGAGCCGGTCGAGGAACCACAGCCGCTGCTGGGCGTACGACAGGGGGTGCGGCCCGGGGCCGGCGGCCGGCACCGGCAGGCGGGCCTCGTCCGGGCCGGCGTCGGCGACGCGTGCCGCGAGTGCGGCGACGGTGGGCGCCTCGAAGGCGGCGCGGACACCCAGCCGCACACCGGCGGCGGCGGCGATCCGCGCCACCATCTGCGCCGCGAGCAACGAGTGGCCGCCGAGGGCGAAGAAGTCGTCGGCGGCGGACACCACCGGCACGCCGAGCAGGTCCTGCCAGGTCCGTGCGACCAGTTCCTCGATCGGGCCACTGGGCGGCACGCCGTCGGCGGCCCGGACGCCGTGGTGCGCGTCGGGCGCGGGCAGCGCTCGGCGGTCCACCTTGCCGTTGGGGGTGACCGGCAGCGCCGCCAGCGGCACGTACCAGGTCGGCACCATCGCCTCGGGCAGCCGGGCGGCGAGGTGAGCGCGCAGCTCACCAGCCGGGACCGGGGCGTCGTCCGGGACGACGTAGGCGACGAGCCGACGTTCGTCGCCGTCCCCGTGCACAGCGACGGCGGCGGCCCGGACGCCCGGGCAGGTGGTGAGGGTGCTGGCGATCTCGTCCGGCTCGATCCGGACACCGCGGATCTTGACCTGCTGGTCGGCCCGGCCCAGGCACTCCAGTTGACCGTCCTCGCGCCACCGCACCACGTCACCAGTGCGGTAGACGCGGGCGCCGGGCTCGAAGGGGCTCGGCACGAACCGCTCGGCGGTCAGGTCGGGCCTGCCGACGTACCCGTGCGCGAGACCGGCGCCGCCGATGAACAGCTCCCCCGGAGCACCGATGCCGGTCAGCCGGCCGTGGTCGTCGAGGACGTAGAGCAGTTCCCCACCGATCGGTCGGCCGATCGGCGTCCGCGCCGCGTCGCCGGGCAGGTCGGTCACCTCCCAGGTGCTGGAGAAGGTGGTGCACTCGGTCGGGCCGTACCCGTTGACGAGGCGCAACCCCGGCAGGGCGGCGGCCAGCGTGGCGACCCGGCGGGCGTCGGCCGGCTCGCCGCCGAAGTAGAGAGAGCGCAGAGGGGCGAACATCGCCGGGTCGGCGTCCACGCACCTGTGGAACAGGGCGGTGGTGAGCATCAGCACCGTGACGCCGTGCTCGGCGAGTCGGAGACCCAGCCGGGACGGCGTGAGCACGTCGTCCTTGGGGATGCCCACCAGGCGCGCGCCGTTGAGCAGCGCACCCCACACCTCGAAGCTCGCCGCGTCGAACGACACGTTGGCCGCCTGGGCGACCGCGTCGGCGGGCCCGACGGGGAAGTAGTCGGCGCGGTGAACGAGCCGGACGATCCCGCCGTGGGTGGTCTCGACCCCCTTCGGCTGCCCAGTCGACCCGGAGGTGTACAGGACGCAGGCCCGCTGGGTCGGGTACGTCAGCGGCCACGTCGACGCGGACCGTCCCGAGGGCAGCACCAGCCGGTCGAGCCTCAGCACCGGCAGGTCGTCGACGACGGCCACCGGACCATCGGCGAGCAGCAGCCGGGCCCCGCTGTCGCGCAGCATGAACTCCCGCCGCGCCTCGGGGTAGGACGGGTCCAGGGGCAGGTACGCCGCCCCGGTGGCGAGCACCGCGAGCATCGCCACGACGAACTGCGCGGACGAGCCCATCGCCAGGCCGACGACACTGCCCGGGGTGACCCCGTGTCCGGTCAGGACGGTCGCCAGGGCGTCGGCCCGGGCGCGCACCTCCTCGTACGTGAGGGTGGTGCCGTCGTACTCCAGAGCGACGGCGTCCGGTGTCGCCTCTGCCTGGGTGAGGAACGCCGCCGGCACGCTCGGCGGACCTGCCGTACCGCCGCCGGTGCCCCACCGGGTGATCAGCGCGCGCTCCTGCGCCGACGTGTGCGCGAGGCTGGAGATCGGCGCCTCGGGGTCGGTCAGGGCGTTGTCGAGCAACGTCAGGTAGTGGTCGACGATCCGGCGCATCGTCGCGCTGTCGAACAGGTCCGGGTCGTAGGCGAGGACGCCGGACGCCCCGTCGGGCCCCGGCTCGTCCCAGAGCACGCTCAGGTCGGGCGGCACCGCCCCGGTCGTGGCGGGGGCCGCTCCCACCCCCAGCACGACCGGGCAGAGCGCGGCACGACTCGGGTCGTGGGGTAGGCCGAGCGCCTCGGCGACCCGGTGCAGCGGGACGCCGGCGTACGGCGCGGCCGCCCGCAACCCGGCGTCGACCCGCGCGAACAGGCGGGCGGCCGACGGGTCGTCGTCCCACCTGCCGCGCAACGGCACCAGGGCGCCGTCCAGCGGCGTCGCGGTGGCCAGGTCCCGGGTGCCGGCGTGCCGGCCCAGCACCACCTGCCCCACGGCGAGCAACGGCACGGAGGGTGCGACGCCCACCGCCGCGCTCACCGCGTGCAGCCGTCGGGTGGTGTCCGGGCCGACGGTGAGCGTCACCCGGTCGGTGTGCCGGCGTCGACGGGCCGGGCGGACCCGGTCGGTGACCAGGTCCAGGGTGGGAACGCCGGCCAGCCCGGCCCGCCAGTGGGCGAGCGCGTCCGCCTCCGGGAACACCGCACGCGATCCGGTCACTGCACCGGCTCCCCGAGACTCGGCTGGCCGGCGCGCTGCCCGACCGGGTTCGCCGCCCCGGCCAGCGCACCGGCCGGATCGCGGTCGGTCACCCGGGCCACCAGCCCACCGTCGAGCGTCACCACCCGGTCGGCGCCGGCCAGGGTCTCCCGGCGGTGGGCGATGGTGAGCACCGTCGCATCGGCGAGGTCCACCGCCAGCAGCCGCTGGATGCGGGCGTCGGTCTCGGCGTCGAGGCTCGACGTGGCCTCGTCGATGAGGACCAGCTTCGCGTCCCGCAGCAACGCCCGGGCCAGGCAGAGCAGCTGCCGTTCACCGGCGCTGAGCTGCCCGCCGTTGGCGGACAGGACCGCGTCGAGACCACCACCGCCCACGCCGAGCAGCCGGTCGGCGAGACCCACCTTGGTGAGGACCGCGGTGACCGCCGCGTCGGGGTAGGCACCGGTCGGGTCGATGTTGTCCCGCAGGGTACCGGGCAGCAGCACCGGATCCTGCGGTACCACCTCGACGGCGGCCCGCAGGTCGGCCAGCCGCAGCGTGGCGGTGTCCACCCCGTCGACGAGAATGCGCCCCCGCTCGGCCGGCACGAACCGCAGCAGCGCGGTGAACAGGCTGGACTTGCCGCTGCCGGTCCGGCCGACGATGCCGATCTTGCTGCCCGCCGGGACGTCGAACGACACGCCGTTCAGCGCGGCCGGTCCACCCTCCGAATAGCGCAGGGTGACGTTCTCGAAGTGGACCTCCCCGGCGGAGGGCCAGCCGGCCGGGGCCGGTCGCCCGTCGGTCGGCTCGACCGGCAGCCGGGTGTAGTCGTCGACACGTTCGAAGCTCGCCAGCGACAGGTCCATCATCTGCACCGTCATCAGGCTCATGGCCAGCGCCTCCATCAGCGCGTACACGAAACTGACCCCGACACCGGCCAGCCCGGCGCCGATCCCGCCCACAGCGACGATCAGCACCCCGTACGTCAGCAGGACGACCGCGCCGAGCATGTCGAGCTTCAGGTTGAAGTGCCGCGACAGCGCGTTGACCGTGTAGTCGGCGTGGTGCGCGACGCGGACCCGCTCACCGAACGCGGCCTGGTAGCCGCGCACCCGGCTGTTCCGGCCCTCGATCGAGGTCACCCCGTCGACCGCCTCGTTGAGCAGCGCGAGCATCGGCTCGTTCGCCTGCTTCGACAGCCGGGACGCCTCGACCGTGCTGGCCCGGGTGAGCCGCTGCCAGCGGAGGTAGACCACCAGCAGCAGCGGAGCCGCCACCAGCATCAACGGACTGGTGAAGGCCAGCGCCGCCAACGGCACGACCAGGCCGACGGCGACCCGGAGGGTGTCCATCGTGGTCTCCGGCAACTCCAGGTCGATGGTCTCCATGTCACCGGAGAACCGCGCCAGGACGCGTCCGGAGGAGTTGCGGTCGAAGAACGACAGCGGGGCCCGGAAGACCCGGTGCAGCATCGACGCGTGCAGGTTCTGGCCGGCGGACACGCCCCGGGCGAAGGCGAAGCTGAACAGCCCGCGATCCAGTACGAGCGCCAGCAGACCGATGGCGGCGAACACCCCCGCGTAGTACAGCGTGTCCTGCCCGGCGTTCTCGGTCCAGTGGCCGAGCCAGAATGACGAGCCGCCCAGGACGGCCTGCCCGCCGACGGCCAGGCCGAGCAGGACGACGGCGAGGAGGCCCGGGGTCAGCACGTGCAGGTAACGGCGGTAGGTGGCGGAACCGACCTGACCGGCGCGGACCGTCTCCTCCTCCTCGGCGGCCACCTCCTCGGCCACCTCGTCCAGCCCGGCACCCTCCGGGTCGGACGGCGTCGCGGCCTCGGCGGCCACGGCCGGCAGCAGGTCGGGCATCTGCGCGGCGACGTCGGCGAACCGGCCCGCCGCGACCACCCGGCCGCCGTCGAGGACCACCACCCGGTCGGCCCGCCGGGCCACGTCGAGGCGGTGGGTGGCAACGATCCGGGTACGCCCGGCGAGCACCCCGTCGAACAGCGCCTCCAGGATGGTGCCGGCGACCGCGTCGTCGACGGCGCTGGTCGGGTCGTCGAAGAGGTAGACGTCGGCGTCCTCGTAGGCGGCGCGGGCCAACGCGATGCGCTGCCGTTGCCCGCCGGAGAGGTTCACGCCCCGCTCGCCGATGGCCGTGCCGTCGCGGGCCGGCATCGCCGCCAGGTCCGCCTCGAGGGCGGTGGCGCGGACGACAGCCGCGTACCGGTCCGGATCGTCGGGCGAGAAGCAGCGGATGTTGTCGACAATGCTGCCCTGCATGATCCAGGGGCGCTGCGGCAGGTAGACGGCGCTGCCGCCGACCCGTGCCGTACCCGCTACCGTCGGCAGGGCCCCGGCCAGCGCCGCGAGCAGCGCGGACTTGCCGCTGCCGACCCGGCCCAGCACGCAGATCAACTCACCGGGCGCGACCCGCAGGTCGACGCCGGTCAGGACCGGCCGGGCGTCCGCCTCGGCCCCGGGCCAGGTGAACGACGCGCCGTCGAGGTCGACCGCCCCGGCCGGCGAGTCGTCGTCGGTCGACGCCTCGGCGGTGTCCGGCGCCCGCAGGAAGGTTGTCACCTTCCCGAACGCCACCCGCCACTCGTTGCGCATGTCCAGGTAGCGCACCAGCTCGGGCAGTTGGGACCGGAGGACGGTGAGCACGGCGATCGCCGCGAACACGTCCGCCGCCTTCAGTTCGTTGCCCAGCGCCGCGTACGTGACCAGGGTGGCCATCACCATCAGCACCGGCGCGGCGGCGTTCACCAGGTAGAGCGTGGCGAGCCGCTTCTGCCGGCGGACCAGCAACGCGTTGAGCGTCGCGCGTTCCCGGCCGACAGCCTGCTCGGCGACGTCCTCCCAGCCGTGGGTGCGCAGCGTCCGCATGGCACCCAGGTACTCGCCGACCAGCCCGATCCGGACGCCGTTCGCGTCCCGGATCGCCGGCACCAGCGCGAAGACCCTCTCGTTGGCCACGTGCGACAGCCACAGGCCGGCGATGAGAATGACGATGCCCACCAGCGCCGCCCAGCCCAGCAGCACCCAGAGGATCACGCAGGAGCCGGCGATGCCGAGCGGCACCGCCCACGCCATGTGCGTGAACGCGACCCGCCCGACCCGCCGGGCGTCGGACGAGGCGAGGGTGATGACCTCCCCGGAGGGGTGGGCCAGTCGGGCACCACGATCCATCCGCAGGTACTTGCGCAGGATCTCGGTCCGCAGCAGCGCGGTGATCGAGTGCGCGGTCTTCCACACCTCGGACCACTGGTGCTTGTGGCTCAACGCGTCCAACACGTAGAAGCCGGCCAGGCCGGCGGCGATCAGCAGACCCTCCACCATCGGGCCCCGGCCGTCGCCCTCGAACCAGGCGATCAGCTCCCGCACCAGCAGCGGCCCGATGGTCGCGCAGGTCTGGTAGGCCAGGAAGATCAGGCCCGCCCACCAGAACCGCCGACGGTAGGTCTGGTAGAGGGCCCGCCGCAGCCCGTCCGGTTGGTCCCGCCGGGCGGCCCAGGCACGCTCGAAGACCGGGGTCACCCGCTCCAGGTGGTCGTACCGGGGCGGCGTCAGGCTGTCCGACAGCTTCAGTGGTCGGCGCAGGGACGCCTTCACCAGGATCGAGGGCCACTGGACGAAGAGTCGGGACAGCAGTCCCGCGTCCTGTTCGGCACTCGGGCGGGCCGGTGTGGTGATTGTCGACACGGTGCGTCTACTCGTTTCCAGCGAGGGCGAGCGGAGCGAACCCGTAGGCGTGCTCCAGGGCGGTACGGACACTGTCCGGCAGGTAGCGGCGCATGGCGTCGAACTCGCGGGCGCGGCTGAACTTGCTGGACTCGGCGAACCGGGGACGTTGCTCCAGCCAGTTCGCCACCGTCAGGGCGGCGAGGTCGGCGTACTGGGCGGCGCTGACACCGACGCAACCGCCCGAGCGGTCCTCGAGCAGGAACGGCGGGCCGTCGAAGGCGGCGTCGAAGAGGGCGCTGCGGGTGACGGTGCCGAACAGGTACGCCAGCGTCTCCGCCTCCGCACCGATCAGCTCCCGCACGGCGGGCCGCAGCTCGTGCGGGATCGCGCCGGTCGGGAAGATCTCCGTGCCGTACACCGAGTGGAACAACCCCGCGTCGCACAGTTCCTGCCGCGACCCCCACTGGGCCAGCAGGTCGTGCACACCGCGCAGGTGCGCCAGCAGGTTGGCCTCCGAGTGCGCCAACTCGGCCACCCCGTGCGACTCCAGGAAGGCGATCTTCTCGGCGAGCCCGCTCACGCCGCCTCCCGGCTGCCGTACGACCCGGTCATCGCCACCAACGTCTTGCGCGGCCCGGTGAAGCTGGACCGGCCGTGCGCCATCGCCATGTTGTCGACGACCAGCAGGTCACCCTGCTGCCAGGGGAAAGCCAGGGACTCCGCGTCGAACGCGGCGCGGATCGCCGCGAGGTCGGCGTCGGTGATCGGACTGCCGTCGCCGAGGTACGCGTTACGCGGCAGGTCCTCCTCGGCCAGCAGTTCCAGCAGCGCCTCCCGGGTGGCCTCGGGCAGGTTGGAGACGTGGAACAGGTGGGCCTGGTTCATCCAGACCGTCCGCCCGGACACCGGGTGCACGGTGACGGCCTGGCAGGTCTCGGTGGTCCGCAGCGCGCCGTCGTCGAACCACTCGTAGGTGATGCCCCGCTCGCGGCAGAACTCCTGCACGGCCTCCCGGTCCATCCCGGGGAACGTCTCCTGCCAGGACACCCCGAGACCGACCCGGTAGTTGCGCACGTACCGCACACCGTGCCGCTCGAAGCGCTCGCGCACCTCGGCGGGGATGCGCTGCCAGACGGCGTGGCTGTCGGCGAGCGGAGTCTCCCCGCCGGTCTGTGCCGGGATGTTCGAGTAGAAGAACAACCGCCGGGGCCACACGCTGGTGTACGCCATCTCGTTGTGCAGCGGGATGACCTCGCTGGCCGGGTACTCGGTGGAGGTGTACACGTCGCCGACCTTGCTGCGCGGCGTGGACCGGTAGGTGTACTCGGCCATCTCCTCGCCGAAGACCTTGACGAAGGCGGAGAAGGCCGGCGCGTCCGGGGCGTCGAACCCGCGCAGCAGGACGGCGCCGTGGCTGTCCAGTCGGTCGTTGATCAGGTCGAGGTGCTCGGTGGCCCACTCCGCCGGCGACATGCCGGGCGAGGTGGCCTCGATGCAGGCCACCCGGTTGCGCTCCGGGAACAGGCAGCTCTCTTTGACGTGGTCCATGTCGGAGGTCCTTCCGCGTACGTCGGGTCGTGGTCCGGGTCAGTCGGCGTCCGGCCGGACGAACGACCGGAGGGCGGCCAGGGTCAGGGCGGCGAGCCGCTCGATGCTCTTCCGCTCGTTGAGGTTGCTGCTGTACTTCAGGTGCAGGCTGAGCTCACCGTCGGCGAACCGCGCGAACACCTGGAGCCGGTGCATGCGTTGCAGCTTCGGCATCGGCCAGAAGTCGTCCAGGGCCGGCCCGAGCAGCGGCGACTCCTCGGGCTCGTGGGCGAACTCGCCCCAGTTGTTGAGCAGGATGTCCGGCTTGCCGAGCGGGGCGAGCGCGTCCGCCACCTCCGGATGCCCGCCGAGGTAGCGCAGCAGGCCGAAGGCGAGGCCGCGCCGGGGCACCGCCTCGATCTGCTCACGGACCGACTCCAGCAGCGCCCTCGGGCCGGGCTTTTCGGGTCGGCGGACGAGCCGGGGTGAGGTCATCGAGAACCGGCCGATGGCACGGGACAGGTCGAGGTCCTGACCGCCCATCTCCCGACCGCGGGCGACGAGGTCGACCAGGATCGACGACTGACCGGACCAGTCGGTGAAGCCCTGGAGGGTGGCGGCCAGCAGCGCGTCGTTGACGCTCAGGCCGTACTCCTGCGGCACCAGCCGGCGCAGCGCGGCGGTCTCCTCCGCGTCGAGCCCGACCACCACCGTCTCCTCCGACGACATGCAGTCGTCTCCGTCGGGGTGGTCCAGCGGCCAGGTCGGGACGGGTTCCTTGGCCAGCGCCGTCCAGTACGCGATGTCCTCGGTCAACTCCGTGCCACGGGCGAGCGCGTCCAGGTTGCGGGACCACTCGGCGAACGACGCCGTCGGCAGCGGCAGGCGCGGCTCCTCGCCGGCCTCCACCGCCTGGTACGCAGTCTGGAGATCCGCCATCAGGACGTCCCAGGAGCTGTTGTCCATCAACTGGTGGTGGACGATCACCACGAGCAGTTCGGGACGGTCGGCCCCGAAGCGGACCAGGGCGACCTGGATCAGCGGCCCGTTCTCGATGTCGAGCTTGCGGTGCAGGGTGCGATCGAGGCGCCGGAAGGCGACCTCCTGGTCCGCCGGGTCGAGGGCGGACAGATCCACGCTGGTGAACGGCGTGGGCTGGTACGGCTCGTTGACCCGGACCGACAACCGGCCCCCGGGCCGGGGGAAGCTGATCCGCAGCGAGTCGTGATGGGTGATCACCGCCGCCACGGCCCGCTCCACCAGCGCCGGGTCAAGCGACCGCATCGCCTCGAACATGAAGATGTGTGTGTACTGGTGCGGGTCGGCGAAGTTCCGCTCGGCGAAGGCCACGTGCGACGCGACAAGCGGGACCACGCCGGGGTCCGTACGCAGGCCTCCGTCACCACCCGCACCGGCGGTCGTCGGCCCACCGGCCACGGCCGCGAGGCCGGCGATGGTCGGGTACGCGATGAACTGCGCGGGCGTGATCACCACACCCGCCTTACGGGCCCGGTCCACCACCCGGATCACGTGCAGCGAGTCCCCACCCAGGGCGAAGAAGTTGTCCTCCGGACCCACCGACGGCACCCGCAGCACCTCCCGCCAGATCCCGGCGAGGACCTCCCGCGCCTTGTCGGCCGGCGTCTGCGCCTCGGTCGCGACCGAGGCGAGCGCGGCGATGGTCGGGTACGCGATGAACTGCGCCGGCGTGATCACCACACCCGCCTTACGGGCCCGGTCCACCACCCGGATCACGTGCAGCGAGTCCCCACCCAGGGCGAAGAAGTTGTCCTCCGGACCCACCGACGGCACCCGCAGCACCTCCCGCCAGATCCCGGTCAGGATCCCCTCCGCCGGTCCACGCCGGGTCTGGGCAGTGGCGGTGGCAGCGGCGGTGGCCGGAGCCGCGCTGGGGGTCGACGCCGTCAACGCGCCCCGGTCGACCTTCCCGTTGGGCAGCCGGGGCAGTCGGTCGACGAGCGCCACCGTCGGCACCATGTAGTCCGGCAGCCGCTCCCGCAGCGCCGCCCGTAGGTCGTCGGTGGAGAGCGCGGCACCCGGCCGCAGCGCCACGTGGGCCACCAGCCTCCGGTCGTCCGCACCGTCGTCGTCGCAGAGCACCACGCACTCGCCCACGCCGTCCAGGGCGGACAGCGCCGAGGCGACCTCGTCCGGCTCGACCCGGTGACCCCGGATCTTGACCTGGTCGCCGATCCGGCCCAGGAACTCCACGGTGCCGTCCGGCAGCAGCCGCCCCCGGTCACCGGTGCGGTAGAGCCGGTCACCCGGCGCGCCCAGCGGATCGGGCACGAACCGCTCGGCGGTCAACGCGGCGTCCCCCAGGTAGCCGCGGGCCAGGCCCGCACCCCCGACGACGATCTCGCCGGGCAGGCCGGTCGGCACCGGCCGCAGCCTCTCGTCGAGCACGTACAGCCGTGCGCCCGGGATCGGCCGACCGAGCGGCACCACCGCCTGGCGGCCCGCCCGGTCGATGCGGACCTCCGCCACGGCGACGATGCCCGTCGTCTCGGTCTGGCCGTACATGTTGACCAGCCGGGGCGCCGTCCCCGGCGCGTTGCGGATGGCCTCGGAAAGTTCGTAGCGCAGCGGCTCGCTGGCGGTGAGCACCACCCGTGGCCGCCACCCGCCGGGCGAGGTGAGCGCCGGCAGCAGGACCCGCAGGTACGACGGCACCAGGTCCAGCACCTGCACGCCGTGCGCGGTGACGAAGGTGAGCAGCGCCAACGGGTCGGCCAGGTGCGCGCGCCCGGCGACGACCACGTGGCCGCCCAGCGTCAGCGGTACGGCGAACTGCCGCACCGACGACGAGAACGCGAACGACGCGGTGTGCAGGAACACCGGCTCGTCGGGCAGGGCCAGCGCGGCCGGCAGCCCGTCCAGGTACGCGGACAGCCCGCCGTGGGTCACCACCACACCCTTGGGGAGCCCTTTGGTGCCGGAGGTGTAGACCACGTAGGCCGGGTGCTCCGGTCGCAGCGCCGGTGTCGGCCGGGGGCCCACCGGGGCCGGCAGGTCCTCGATCGTCACCACCTCGCCCGCGCCCTGGGGCGTACGACCCGCCAGGTCACGCGTGGTGAGCGTCACCGCCGGCCGGGCGTCCGCCACGATCGCGGCCAACCGCTGCGCGGGGTACGCGGGGTCCAGCGGCACGTACGCGGCGCCCGTCTCCAGGACCGCCAACGCCGCCACGACGACGTCGACGCCCCGGTCGAGGTGCAGGGCGATCATCGTTGCCGGGCCAGCGCCGCGTTCGGCGAGCGCCCGGGCCAGGTCACCGCTGCGGCGGTGCAGGTCGCCGTAGGAGAGGGTCGTCTCGCCGCTGGTGACCGCCGGAGCGTCGGGTCGGCGTCGCGCCTGCTCGGCCACCCGCGCGGTGAGCGTGCGGTGCGCGGCGCCAACCGGCAGCGCCGGACCGTGCGCGAGCGCGTCGAGACGCTCCCGCTCGCCCGGCAGGAGCGGATCCACGTCGAAGACGCGCTGGTCGGGGTCACCGACCAACCGGTCCATCAGCACCCCGAGGCGGCTCATCATCGCCTCGACGGTGCCCGCGTCGAACAGGTCGGTGCTGTACTCCGCGTGCCCCTCGATGCCGTCCCCGGTCTCCCACAGGTCGATCAGCAGGTCGAAGCGGGCGGTGCACTGCTCGTTGTCGATCGACGTGAGGGTGAGGCCGGGGCCCGGGTCGGGCAGGCCGCCCGGGGCGTTCTGCAACGCGAAGCGCACCTGGAACAGCGGTGAGTGGCTGAGGCTGCGAGTGGGCGCCACCGCGTCGACGACCATCTCGAAGGGGACGTCCTGGTGGGCGTACGCGCCGTGCGCCGTGCTGCGGACCCTCCGCAACACCTCGCGGAAGGTGGGGTCGCCGGAGAGGTCGACCCGTAGCGCCAGGGTGTTGGCGAAGAACCCGACGAGCTTCTCCAACTCGGTGCTGGTGCGGTTGGCGACTGGCGTACCGACAGCGATGTCCCGTTGGCCACTGAGCTGGGCCATGAGCACGTCGAAGCCGGCCAGCAACGCCATGAACAGGGAGACCTTCTCCCGTCGGGCCAGGTCGGCCACCGCCTGGGACCGCTCGGCCGACCAGCTGATGTCGTGGCGCGCTCCGCGGAAGGTCTGCACCGCCGGTCGCGGCCGGTCGGTCGGCAGGTCCAACGTGGGTACGCCGTCGAGCTGCCGCTTCCACCAGTCGATCTGGTCGTCCAGCTCGGCGCCGGTCAGCCAGGACCGCTGCCAGAACGTGTAGTCGACATAGGTGTGGGTCAGCTCGGGCAACGACGACGGCTGCCCCTGGGCGACCTCCCGGTAGAGCGTCACCAGGTCGTTCAACACGATGTTCAGGGACCAGCCGTCGGAGACGGTGTGGTGCAGCGTCAGCAGCAGCACGTGCGAGTCCGGGCGTACCCGCACCAGGGTGCCGCGCAGCAGCGGCCCGGCGGCCAGGTCGAACGGAGTGCGCCCCTCGGCGTCGAAGAGGGCGGCCAGCCGACCCTCCGGGTCGGCGTCGCCGCGCACGTCCACCTCGGCGTACGCCACGGCGTCGACGGGCAGGAACTCCTGCACCGGCTCGCCATCCACGGACGGGAACCGGGTGCGCAGCCCTTCGTGCCGGGCCCAGAGCGCGCCGAAGGCCACCCGCAGCGCGTCCGCGCGCAGGTCACCGTCGAAGCGCAGCGCGAGGGGCACGTTGTAGAACGCGCTGTCCTCGGCGAGCCGGTTGAGGAAGTAGAGGCGTCCCTGCGCGTGTGACAACGGCACCGGGCCGGTCCTCGGGACGGCGACGAGACCGGGCCGGGGGGGCCGCCCGCCGAGTGCCTCGATCCGGGCCCCCAGGTCGGCCAGCGAGGTGGACTCCAGGAACACCGCCAGCGGCAGCTCGATGTCGAGCTTCTTGCGCAGCCGGGCCATGGCCCGGACCGCGAGCAGGGAGTGCCCGCCCAGGTCGAGGAAGTTCGCGTCCCGCCCGATCGACTCGACCGGCCGCCCCAGCACGTCGGCCCAGACCTCGGCGATGGACTCCTCCAGCCGGCTCTCCGGAGCGGCCACTGTGGACGCCGGCTCGGCCACCGTGGGCGCGGGCAGGGCCGCCCGGTCCACCTTCCCGTTGGCGGCCAACGGCAGCGCGTCGAGCGTGACGACGATTTCCGGCACCATGTAGTCCGGCAGTTCCGCGCGCAGCGCGTCACGCGGGTCGTCGGCCACGGAATCCCCGACCGCTGTGACGTACGCGACCAACCGCTCCTCACCAGGCCGGTCGACACGCAGCAGGACCACCGCCTCGCGGACCTGCGGCAGCCGGGTCAGGGTGGCCTCGATCTCCGCCAACTCGACCCGGTATCCCCGGATCTTCACCTGGGTGTCGATCCGGCCCAGGCAGTCGAGCTCGCCGTCGGGTCGCACCCGGACGAGGTCGCCGGTGCGGTACATGCGCTCCCCCGGCGTCGGGGCGAACGGGTCGGGCAGGAAGCGCCCGGCTGTCAGGTCCGGCCGACCGTGGTAGCCACGGGCCACACCAGCACCCGCCACGTACAGCTCACCGACCGTGCCGGGCGGCACCGGCAGCAGGTTGCCGTCCAGCACGTAGAGCCGCGTGTTGGCGATCGGACGACCGATCGGCACCACACCGGACAGGTCGGTGCCGTCGTGCACCTCGTGCACGCAGCAGCCGACGACGGTCTCGGTGGGCCCGTACTCGTTGACGATCCGCAGGCCCGGAGCCCGGCGCCGCCAGGCGGCGGCGGTGGCGCCGTGCAGCGACTCGCCACCGACGATCAGATAGCCGTCAGCAGCGATGGTCCGGCTCGGAACGGCCCGGTCCAGCGCCTCCAGGTGGGCCGGGGTGAGCTTGACCAGCCCGAGGTCCAGGTCGCTGCCGAGCAGCTCGGTGAGGGTCTCCAGCTCGGTGCCGTCGGCGACGAGCACCACCGGACGCCCGGCCAGCAGCGGGCAGAACAGCGTCGTCACCGACAGGTCGAACCGCAAAGGCGAGACCAGGGGCGCGCCCCCGCCCTCGGCCACCCGGTACGCCCGCAGGCTCCACGCCAGGTAGTTGGTCAGGCCGCGGTGGGTGACCACCACACCCTTGGGTCGGCCCGTCGAGCCCGAGGTGTAGATGACGTAGCAGGCGCTGTCCGGGTGCGCACGCGGCAGCGGCGGCAGGTCGGTGGTGGCGTCCTCGTCGCCGTCGGGCAGCAGCACCGACACGTCGGTGTCCGGTAGGTCAGCGACCCGACCCGCGCTGGTGACGACCACCCGCACCTCGGCGTCGGTGAGCATGAACCGCACCCGCTCGGCGGGCTCGCCCACGTCCAGCGGCACGTACGCGCCGCCGGCCCGGAGGGTGGCCAGTACGGCCGTGACGAGGTCGACACCCCGGTCCAGGAAGAGGCCGACGCGGGTCTCCGGGCCCACCCCGTGCCGGCGCAGCCGCGCGGCGAGGGCGTCGGCCCGGCGGTCCAACTCTCCGAACGTGACCGTCAGGTCGCCGACCAGGAGCGCGGGCGCGTCAGGGGTACGGGCGGCCTGCTGAGCGAACAGCTCGTGCGCGCGCACGTCACCGAGGAGCGGGTCCTCGGTGCGGTTGCCGTCCACGACCGCCGCCCGGGTCTCCTCATCGGACAGGAGGCGGGCCAACCCGACCGGGGCGTCCGGCGCGGCAGTCAGACCGACCAGCAGAACGCCGAGGTGAGCGCCCATCCGCGCCACGGTGCGCTCGTCGAGGATGTCGGTCGCGTACTCGGCCACCCCCCGCAGCCGGCCGTCGGCGTCCGGCCACACCTCGACCGTCAGGTCGTGCTTGCTGATCGGCAGGTGGTGTTCGAGGGCCGTGACCCGCAACCCCGCCGCCTCGGCCTCCAACGCCTGGTCCTCGACGAGGGCGAACATCACCTGCGCGAGGGGCGTGTGGCCGAGGTCGCGCTCCGGGTCGACCGCCTCCACCACAGTGTCGAAGGGCACCTCGCCGTGCGCCATGCCCTGCTGCACGAGATCGCGGACCCGTCCCACCAGGGCCCGGAAGGTGGGCGCGCCGGAGGTGTCGACCCGTACGACGATCGAGTTGACGAAGGAGCCGACCATCGTCTCCAGCTCGACCCGGGGGCGGTTCGCCACCGGGGTCACCACCGAGACCTCGTCCTGGGCCGCGTACCGCGACATCAGCGCGGCGAACCCGGCGAGCAGCACCATGAACGGGGTTGCCCGCTCCTCCTGGGCCACGCGGGTCACCGCCTGCCACAGGCCGTCGGGCAGGGCGAAGCGGTGCCGCTCGCCCCGGAAGGACTGCACGGACGGGCGGGGACGGTCCAACGGCAGGTTGATGACGGGTACCGCGCCCGCCAGTGCGCGCTTCCAGTAGTCGAGGCCCTCGGCCAGCTCGGTGGCGCGGTCGGGACGGCACTCCCAGGCGGCGTAGTCCGCGTACTGCACGGTGAGGGGCGCGAGCGTGGGAGCCCGGTCCTGTGCTCCGGCGCGGTACAGCTCCAGCAGCTCATCGATGAGCAGGCTGACCGACCAACCGTCGCAGATGCTGTGGTGCAGGGTCAGCACCAGCACGTGCGCGGTGGGCGTCTGCCGGAACAGCGCGGCGCGAGCCAGTGGCCCGTCGGAGAGGGAGAACGGACGACTCGCCTCGTCGCGTACGGCGGCCAGCACCGCCGCGTCGTCGACGGGCAGTGGGCGCGGGGTGAGGTCCACCTCGATGTCGGGCAGGATGCGCTGCACCGGGTCGCCCTCGTTCGCCGCGAACACGGTCCGCAGCGCCTCGTGCCTGTCGACGAGGGCGCGCACCGCGTCGGTCAGCACGTCGAGCCGGAGGGCACCGGTCAGGCGTAGGGCGGTCGGCACGTTGAACATCGCCGAGCCGGGGACGAGCTGGTCCATGAACCACAGCCGGCGCTGCGCCGGGGAGACGGGCAGGTCGCCACCGCGCGGCACCCGGGCGAGAGCCTCGACCGGCCGGGGGCGCCGGCCGCCGAGACGCTTCTCGAACAGGGCCCGCTTCGAGGGCGACATCGAGTCGAGGCGTGACCGGCCGGGCGAGAGCGCCGCGCCCTGCGGCGCGGGGCGGCTGGCACTCGCGTCGGTGGTCATCGGGCCACCTCCCGAGCGGTGCCCTCCAGGTGCGTCACGAGGCTGCGCGGCCGCATGTCCGTCCACTCGGTGGTGACGTGGTCGAGGCAGGACGCGCGGTCGGCGGGCCCGTGGGTCACCGTCCACCCGGCCGGCAGGCTGAGCGACTCGGGCCACAGCGAGTGCTGCCCCTCGTCGTTCACCACTACGAAGAAGCATCCGTCGGGGTTGTCGAGAATGTTCACGTCTTCCTCACTCTGCGCCTGGTCCCAGGACCCGACGGGGAAGCGCTGAACCGGCACGGCGGACAGGCAGGGACCATGGCGGTCAGACCTGCCAGCGTCGAAGTCGGGACGCGCGTCCCCAGGTCGGGCGTCGTCAACTGTCGTTTGCGGAGACTTTCGCTATGCGTCGCTCAGAGGACGTGCGGGGTTTCACCGCCGCGTGTCTCGCTATCGGATTCCACCACAGCCACGGCCGGCCACCTGCCCGTTAATCGGCTATCCGACCCGAGGCCGAGGGCCCTTTTCGGACGCAACCCGGTCGATGTCAAGCAGATTCTGGCAAGCCACGCTGGGCCCACGTCGCGCCTCCCCCGAAGTTGGCGACCCCAAAAGCGTTCATGAATGTAAACGCAAGCGAGGCACAGAAAACCACCAGACACGGAGCGTGTCAAGACCCTTGCCTGCCGCTGAAGTCCACCATGCCAACCGGGACGTATTTATGACAAATACTCCGCAGATGGTTGGTCGACCGGGCACGCCGGCGCTCCGTCGAGCGGGGCTGCGGACGGGCGGGCGGGACGACCGGAATCGGTCCGAAATGCGTTGTCGGCAACGCCTCTGCGCAGGACAGGGGCATTGTCGGCGACTCCGCGCAGCGTGCGGACCGATCAACGGCGACGCGACCGTTCACCCTGGGCGCGGCGCGCCGGAGGAATCACTTGCCCAAACAGCAAGAATCATTCATCGCGGAACTAGTGGTCAGAATCCGACACGGAGACGAGTTTCACACGACAGGCGGAAAGAACAACCGATCATCCATTGTCCGAGCATCCGAATGGTTGGACAACAGTCAATGTAATGGTTGTTAACGTGCGCAATGCGAGGCACGACAGCGAGCGTTACCGTCGCCGGATCGCAGCCCCCCGCGAAGCCGTCGACCATCCCGGTCGACAAGCCGACGCGGGGGCCGTCCGACGATTCGGTTCGATTGCCGGATCCGATCAGGCCGAGACGTCGCGTCGAGCGCCGGACCCCTTCGCCGCACGGGCCCGCCACCACGCGTGAGTGGCGCGGGAGGTGGGCACGCGGCGTACCCGAAGACACCCTCACGCCGGGCACCCAGCAGGCCATCGAGCCCCGAATTCGGGCGGACGCGCAGGCCGGGACCATCGACGACGATCAGTGTGCGTACGCGCCGAATCAGGCCCGGTCCGTCGCTGCCCCGTCTTTACCCGAGCGCCGGGATGCCGTGCGCCGGCACCGGCGATTGCCGGCACCGGACGCTTGTGCCACGGCGTTCGGAAAAACCTCGGTCAGCCCTGCAATAGCTGCCGAGCCATCACGATCCGCTGCACCTGGTTGGTGCCCTCGTAGATCTGAGTGATCTTTGCGTCCCGCATCATCCGCTCGACCGGGTAGTCCCGCGTGTAGCCGTAGCCGCCGAGCAACTGCACCGCGTCGGTGGTGATCTCCATGGCGGCGTCGGAGGCGAAGCACTTCGCCGCCGCGCCGAAGTAGGTGAGATCCGCGTCGCCACGCTCCGACTTGCCGGCGGCCGCGTACGTGAGCTGCCGGGCCGCCTCGAGCTTCATGCCCATGTCGGCGAGCATGAACTGGATCCCCTGGAACTCGGCGATCGCCTTGCCGAACTGTCGACGCTCGGCCACGTACCCCTTGGCGTAGTCGAGCGCGCCCTGCGCGATCCCGACGGCCTGCGCGGCGATGGTGACACGGGTGTGGTCCAGGGTCTTCATCGCGGTCGCGAAGCCGGTGCCCTCCGCGCCGATCATCCGGTCTGCCGGGATCCGCACGTTGTCGAGGTAGACCTCGCGGGTGGGCGAGCCCTTGATACCGAGCTTCTTCTCCGGTGCGCCGAAGCTCACCCCGGCATCGGACTTCTCGACCACGAAGGCCGAGATGCCCCGGGACCGGGCGGACGGGTCGGTGACGGCGAAGACCGTGTAGAACTCGGACACGCCAGCGTTCGTGATCCAGCGCTTCACACCGTTGAGCACCCAGTGATCCCCGTCACGTACCGCCCTCGTGGTCATCGACGCCGCGTCGCTGCCCGCCTCCGGCTCGGAGAGGCAGTACGAGAACATCGCGTCACCGGCGGCGACCGGCGTCAGGTAACGACTCTTGAGGTCGGCGGAGCCAGCCAGCAACAGCGGCATCGTGCCGAGCTTGTTCACGGCCGGGATCAGCGAGGACGACGCGCAGGCGCGGGCCACCTCCTCGATCACAATGGCGGTGGCCAGCGCGTCCGCGCCCGCGCCGCCGTACTCCTCGGGGATGTGCGGGGCGTGGAAGTCGGCCGCTCGCAGCGCGTCGTAGGACGCCTTGGGGAACTCCCCGGTCTCGTCGGCCTCCGCGGCGTGCGGTGCCACCTTCGCGGCGCAGACCTCCCGTACCGCTTCCCGGATCGCCTGGTGCTCCTCGGGCAACCGGTAGACGTCGAACGACTCCCCTGCGGCCATCTCGGCCCTCCCCTTCACCGCTATCATGCGCAGTCTGTGACGACTCCTGACCGCCGACCGCGCAGACTGAAGACTAGCGACTGCAGTTCAGGTGATGTTACCGGCGCGTAGGCATGGGCAAGATGGTGCACCCGACGCGCTCAGCGATGATGAGGACCGAGACAGTGAGCCACCCTCCGGTGCCCCGCCCAGGCGCCGCAGCAGAATGCGACGCGACGACGCGACGCCAGCGCGAGCGGAGAAGACAGGCGTGACGATCCCCTACCCCACCATCCAGCCGACCCCCGCCATCGCCACGGTGACCCCGCCCTCGGGCGCACCTCGGCCGCGGGTGACGTTCCTTGGGACTGGCTACCTCGGTGCGACGTACGCCATCTGCTACGCCGAACTGGGGTACGAGGTACTCGGGTTCGACGTCGACGCCGACAAGATCGCGATGCTGAACGCCGGTCAGGTGCCGATCCACGAGCCCGGCCTGGACGAGCTGCTCCGGCGCAACCTCGCCGCCGGCCGGCTCCGGTTCAGCACCGACATCGCCGAGACCGCAGAGTTCGGTGACGTGCACTTCATCTGCGTGGGCACCCCGCAGCGGGCCGACGGCATGGGCGCCGACCTGTCGTACGTCGAGGCGTCGGTCACCAGCCTCGCGCAGCACCTGACCCGCAAGGCCTTGATCGTCGGCAAGTCCACCGTGCCGGTCGGCACCGCCGAGTGGGTCGAGCAGCTCGTCGGCAAGCACACCCCCGACGGCCTGGACGTCGAGGTGGCGTGGAGCCCCGAGTTCCTCCAGGAGGGCTTCGCCGTCGACGACGTCCTGCGGCCCAACCGGATCGTGGTCGGCGTCAAGAGCGAGTGGGCCAACGGCATGCTCTACGCCGCGCACAAGGGCGTGTTCGACCTGGCCGCCACGGAGGACCGCGAGGTGCCCCTGGTGGTCACCGACTTCTCCACCGCCGAGCTGGTCAAGGTCGCCGCGAACGCCTTCCTGGCCACCAAGATCTCCTTCATCAACGCGATGGCCGAGGTCTGCGAGGCCTCCGGTGGCGACGTCACCCAGCTGGCCCGCGCAATCGGCTACGACCCGCGGATCGGCAACCGGTTCCTCCAGGCCGGCCTCGGCTTCGGTGGCGCCTGCCTGCCCAAGGACATCCGGGCCTTCCAGGCCCGCGCACAGGAGCTGGGCGCCGGCGAGGCGCTGCGCTTCCTGCACGAGGTCGACCTGATCAACCTGCGTCGGCGTACCCGGGTGCTCCAGCTCGCCGCGGACCTGCTCGGCCGCCGTTCCGGCCCGGCCGGCCCGGACTTCTCCGGCACCCGGATCGCCGTGCTCGGCGCCACCTTCAAGCCCAACACCGACGACGTCCGCGACGCCCCGGCGCTCGCGGTCGCCGCGCTGCTGCAGAAGGCCGGCGCCGACGTGCACGTGTACGACCCGCAGGGCACCGAGAACGCCCGCCGCGCGGTTCCCGAGTTGACCTACGAGAGCAGCATCAACGAGGCGGTCAGCAACGCCGACCTGGTCTGCGTTCTCACCGAGTGGGCCGACTTCCGCAACGCCGACCCGGTCGCCCTCGGCGAGTTGGTCAGCGGCCGCAAGGTCGTCGACGGCCGCAACTGCCTCGACTCAGCACTGTGGACCCAGGCGGGCTGGGAGTACCGGGGCATGGGTCGCCCCTGAGAAAACCGACGCCCACCGGCCGGCCATCGAGCATCTCGATGGCCGGCCGGTGTCGTTGTTTGCCCGGGACCCGCCGACAAGAGTCGAAATCCGCGCCAGCTTTGGGCATGCTGCGACAGTGGGAGTCCACAGTGCGGGTGGAGGGGTGTCGTGGCGACCTTTCAATGCTCCTCGTGCGGCCGGGAGATCAAGCCGGCCGTTCGATGCCCGCACTGTGGGGCAGATCAACCACAGTGGGTCGAGCACCTCTCGGACATCGAGCGTTCGATAGCGGAGATGAAGGCGCGCGACGCCGCCATCGCCCGTGAGCAACGGCAGATCGCCGCCAAGATGCAGGCCGCGCTCTTCCAGCGGGACATCCTCGCCCACGCCAGCGAGGAGCGCCTCAAGCAGGCCACCCGGCCCCGCCGGGTGCTCCGCCGCCGCCCCGGCCGCCGGCCACCGACCGCCACCACCGGAGCGCCGCCCCGGGTGCCCCGCCAGGGCACTCCACCCGCCCCGGAGGATCCGCCGCCACCCCCGCCCCGGGCCACCTGGCTGGACGCGGACGACCCGGAGCACCCGCCGGAGGCCTCGTCGCGCGAGGTGCAGAACATCCCCCTCGGGCTGGGCGCGCTGCTGCTCGGAGTGGCCGCGGTGGTCTTCGCCGCGGTGGCCACCAGTTCGATGGACGCGCTGGCCCGGCTCGGCATCCTGCTCCTGGCCACCGTGCTGATGCTGCTCGCCCCGCCGGCGCTGGCCCGGCGCGGGCTCACCTCGACAGCGGAGACCATCGCCGCGGTCGGCCTGCTGCTGGTGCCGCTCGCCGGCAACGCCCTCTGGGCGGTGGACCGGATCGGCACCGACGGTGCGTCCGGCACGGTCTTCGCCGGGGTGATCTTCGCGGTCACCGCCGCCGTGGCATTCGGGTACGCCCGTTGGACGGGCCTGCGCGCGCCCCGCTTCGCCACCGTGCTCGCCGCGCAGCCGGTGCTGCCTCTGCTGGCGTACGACCAGATCACCGGGCCGGGCGGCTGGGCGCTGGTGCTGGCCCTGGTCGCCCTCGTCGACCTCGGCCTGGCCCGCTCCGGCGTGACAGTCGAACGCCCCGCCCGGCAGGACCTGCCAGGGCCGGGCACGCCGTCGGCTCCCCGCCAACGCGACACCGAGAGCCGGCCGGAGGGCGACCCGGAGGAGGCCGCCGAGCTGATCGACGCCACCGGAGGCACCACCGACCCGCGACCGCCGACCCGCCCGGTGCCCGGCCTGCGTGAGCTGACCTGGTCGCTGCACGCTCTGGCGGTCGCCGTCGCGCTGGCGTACGCGGTCACCGCCCTGCTGCGGGCACAGACCGTGCCGACTGCGACCGGCGCCGGGGTGGTGCTGCTGCTGGCCGCCGTGATCGGGCTGGCCGGCGCCCTGGTGCTGCGTCGCCCGCCGCTGCCCGACGTGGCGGCCGGCATCGTCACCCTGGCCGTGATCGGCGCGCTCAGCCGAATCGCGTCGGTGGCACTCCCGGCCGGGCGCTGCTGCTGATCGCGGCGGTCATCACGGTGACCGGGCTCGCGGTGCGCGCGGTCCCGGAGGCGGCCCGACGTGGCCCACAGATCGCCTCCGCGGTGGCGCTGACCGTGAGCGGTCTGGTGGTCGCCGGCGGCGCGCTACGCGCCGGGGTGGCACCGGTCCGGGCGGCGCTGCCCGCCTGGGATCCCGACCTCAGCCGGTACCCGGGTGAGTTGGCCGCCGCGGTCGGGCCGACCACCTGGCAGCTCGCCGGTGCCGCGTTCCTGCTCACCATCGCGGCGGTGCTGGCCCTGCCGACCGAGATCCGCCGGGAGTTCGCCGTCGCCGGCGCGGCGCTGACCGCGCTCGCCGTCCCGGCCTCGTTCGGTCTCGGCTGGGCGACGGCACCGTGGCCGATGGTGGTCACCGCGATCGGCATCGGAGTGATCGGGCTCTCCGCCCGCACCGACCGGGCCGCTGTGGCGCACGCCATCGGGGCGGCCGTGGTCGGCCTGTTCGCGGCGGGTGCCAGCCTGTCCAGCCCCACCCTCACGGCCGCGGTCCTGATCACCCTGTTCGTGGCCGGCACGCTTGTCGCGCTGGCGCCCCGGATCCGGATCGCGTCCGCCGCCTCCGACACGGTCACCGCGTGGGCCGCCGGTGGCGCCGCGTTCGCGCTGCCCGGGGCGGTGGCCGCGTTCGTGGCCGCGAGCATGCCGAGCGATCCGACCCCCACCCCGGCGAGCCTCCGCGAGGTGACCGTCCCGGTCCTGGCGGCCAGCTTCCTGGCGGTCTGCGTGACCCTCGGCTACGCCGCCGTCGTGCAGGTCTCCCAGCGCCGCATCCCCGCGCCGCTGTCGGTCGGTACCGGGCTGGGCGCGCTGATGGTCACCGCCGCCGCGTTCGGGGCACCCGGCGCGACAGTCGCCGACGCCTGGGTCGGCGCGCTCCTGCTGGTCGCGGCGGTGCTGCTCTTCCTGGCCCCCTCCATCGACGCCGGCCGGCGCGCGGACCTCACCCTCGACGGCTCGGACCTGGCCGCCGCGGCGGTCACCACCGCCCTGATCGCCACACTGGTCCGGATCGGGGCGGTGCTCGCCCCGGGTGGGCAGTTGGCGGTGGCCGCCGCCCTGCTCCTGGTGGTCGCCGTGGGCGCCCGCAGCATGCCGGAGGAGTGGCGACGCGGGCCGATCCTCGGCCTCGCCGTCGGCGGTGCCCTGATCGGCGTACTCGCCGGCTGGTCGGCGGTGCGCGGTGGGGTCGGTGTGCTGGCCACCCCCGGCCCGATCTGGAGGGGCGACCTGAGCGGCTGGCCGGCCGCCCCCGTCGGCGGTGCCACGTGGCAGGCTCCGGTCGCGCTGGCGCTGCTGGCCCTCGCCGCCGGCATCCTGCTCCCGCCGCCCTGGCGCTGGGACGTGTCCGGCGTGGCGGTGGTGCTCGCCACGATCGGCGCGCCGGCCGCCTTCGATCTGGCCTGGTGGTCGCCGGTCCTGGTCGGCGGAATGGTCGCCACCGTGTTCGGCATGGCCGCGGTGGCAACGGAGGAGGCACGCGCCGGGCTGTCCCGGGCCACCGTGGCAGGGGTTGTCGCGCTGCACGCCGCCGGAGCCGGACTGGTCCGCCCGTGGACCACGGCCCTGGCGCTGGGCAGCATCGCTCTGATCGGCGTGGTGGTGGCCACGCTGGCCCGTGTCCTCGCCGACCCGCAGGTCACCGACATCGACACCGAGGGAATGCCGCCCCACCTGGCGCAGATCGGTGGCGCGGCGGCAGCTGCCGCCCTGCTGGCCCTCCCCGGTGCGGTGGCGGCACTGGCCGCCGAGTTCGAACACTCGGCGCAGGTGGTGCTGACCGCCGCGCTGGCCGCGACCAGTCTCGGCCTGGCCGCCGTGGCAGCGGTCCGCCGGCTGGTGCCGCAGTACCTGCCCTGGGCCAGCGTGGCGGTGGTCGGCGGGGCCGCCATCAGCGCCCTCGCCGCCATCCCCACCGGCCTCGCCGCCGGCGTCTACGCGGCCGCCGCCGCCCTGCTCGGCGTACTGGCCGAGCTGATCCGCGCGGCCACGGTGCCGCCCACCGGCGCGGCCCAGCCGGTCCGACGTTGGGCGGTACGGCTCGACGGCGCGCTACGGCGGCTGCCGGACGACCCGGAGCGACGGCGGTGGCGGGTCAACCCGGCTGCGGGCGCGTTGGCCGCGGCGGCGCTCCCGACCGCCCTGGCCCTCGCCTCGGTCGCGCCCGCGCTGGTCGCCGCCCTGGTCGAGCCGCACCGCACACTGACCCGGATCTGGCAGGGCCCACCGCCGGAGCTGCTCACCCCACCACCGGACGTGGTCAATCCGACCCACGTGCTGACGGCGCTGCTGCTCACCGCGACCGCCGCGCTGGCCGCCACCGGGTTCAGCGGCGGGCGACGGTCCCGGGCCGTGCCTGTGGTGCTGCCCGGGGCAGCCGTCACGCTGCTGATCGCGCCCATCGCGCTGGGCCAGGGCTGGCCCGCCAGCACCGTCGCCGCGCTCTCCGTCTTCACCATCGCGATGCTCGGTCTCGCGCTGACCCCACCTCCGCCGCTTGTCGAGCGGGCCCGCTCGCTGCGACTGGCCCGGGTGCTGGTGTTCGTCATCGGTCTGGCCGGTGGCAGCGCCGGGCTCGCGGGCAGCCTGGCCGACCGGCAGATGACCGTGTTCACCCTCGGCAGCGCGGTCGGAGTGGGCGCGGTCGCGGCGCTGTTCGGCACCACCCAGCGGTCGCGCATCCTCGGCTGGCTCTTCGCCTCACTCATGGCGCAGCTCTTCGTGCTCACCGCCGGCCTGGTCGCCGGGCTGGCCGCGGTCTGGTCCGCGTTCGGGGTGCTGGCCGTCGGCGCGGTCCTCCAGGTGCTCGCCGCGACCCTGCCCCGGCTGCGCCGTCCCGAGGCACAGCGGGAAGCCTCCACCGTGGAATGGACCGGGTACGCTGCCGCGCTGATCGCCCTGGCCCTCGCCTTCGACTCGCCCCGACACATCGCCGCCCTGCTGGCCGCCTGGGGCGCTGTGCTCGGGGTGGCGGCGACCCGACCCGGCCGCCGGCCGGTGGAACGCCGGATCCTGTTCTGGGCGGTGGTGGTCTGTGAGATCACCGCGTGGTGGATCCTGATGCGAGTCGCCGACGTGGCGCTGCCCGAGGCGTACACGCTGCCGTTCGCCGCGCTGGCCCTCCTCGTCGGCGTCCTGGAGCTGCGCCACCGACCGGACATGAGCAGTTGGGTGGCGTACGGTCCGGCGCTGGTCGCGGCCTTCGTGCCGACACTTGCCATCGTGCTGGCCACCGAGTCCAGCACGGTGCGGCAGATGCTGCTGCTGCTCGGCGCGGTCGCGGTGCTGATCTTCGGCTCGTCCAGTCGGCAGCAGGCACCGGTGATCGTCGGCGCGTCGGTCACCGCGATCACGGCGATCCACGCCCTGTTCAGCCTCGGCCCGTGGCTGGCGCTGATCCCGGTGGGCATCCTGCTCCTGGTGCTCGGCGCGAGCAACGAACGCCGCCGCCGAGCCCAGGAACGCCTACAGACGGCCCTGCGCGGCATGAGATGAATCGGAGGGTCCCTGCGGCGTGAGTGAGTGGGCAGGGTGAGCGGGCGCGGTCCGCGGGGATGCCTTGCGCGATCTTGCACTTTCTGTCGCGACATTAGGCGCGAATGCCACGAATCGACGACCGAAAGTACAAGATCGGCGGGGCGCGGGGTGGGGCGGGGCGCGGGGGTTGGGCTCGGGTTACTAAAGGGTGGCCTTTAGGGCTTCTTCCTTTGTTGCTACGAGCTTTTCCAGGTCCTGCTGGTAGGTCGTCATCTTGGCGCGCAGCCCCTCGTCGCCGGCACCGAGGATCCGTACGGCGAGCAGGCCGGCGTTGCGCGCGTTGCCGATCGACACGGTGGCGACCGGGATCCCGGCAGGCATCTGCACGATGGACAGCAGCGAGTCCATGCCGTCGAGGTGCTTCAGCGGCACCGGCACACCGATCACCGGCAACGGCGTCACCGACGCGACCATGCCGGGCAGCGCGGCGGCACCCCCAGCCCCCGCGATGATCACCTTGAGGCCCCGGTCGGCGGCGTCGCGCCCATACTCGATCATCGCGACCGGAGTCCGGTGCGCCGAGATCACGCGTACCTCGTACGCCACGCCGAAGTCGTCCAACACCTCGGCAGCGGCCCGCATGGTCGGCCAGTCCGAGTCACTGCCCATGATCAAGCCAACCGTGCTCACTGCGGCCCTCTCGTCGATTCCGAAACCGTGGCTCACTCGTGGCCCTCGCGCAGCCAACGCGCGGCCCGTGCGGCCCGTGCCCGCAGGTCCTCCAGGTCGTCGCCGAGCACCGTGACGTGCCCGATCTTGCGGCCAGGTCGCACCTGCTTGCCGTACAGGTGCACCTTGGCACCCGGTTCGGCGGCGAAGAGGTGGTGCAACCGCTCGTCGATCGACATCCCGCCCGGCTCGCCGCCGAGCACGTTCGCCGACACCACCACCGGGGCGGTCAGCGCGGTGTCACCCATCGGGTAGTCCAGCACGGCCCGCAGGTGCTGCTCGAACTGCGAGGTCCGGGCGCCCTCGATGGTCCAGTGCCCGGAGTTGTGCGGACGCATCGCCAGCTCGTTGACCACGATCGCGGGGCGGCCGGCGTCGTCGCGTACCTCGAACAGCTCCACAGCCAGCAGGCCGATCACGCCGAGCGCGGTGGCCAGGTCGATGGCGAGCTGCTGCGCGGAGACCGCCAGCTCCTCGTCCAGGCCGGGCGCCGGGGCCAGCACCTCCACGTTGATGCCGTCGCGCTGCACCGTCTCGACCACCGGGTACGCGGCCACCTGACCGAACGGCGAACGGGCCACCTGCACGGCCAACTCCCGCCGCAGCGGCACCCGTTCCTCGACGATCAGCCGGGTGCCGCCAGCGAGCAGCGTGGTTGCCAGCTCAGTGGCCTGGGCGGCGTCGTCGACCATCCAGACGCCCCGGCCGTCGTATCCGCCCCGGGCCGCCTTCAGCACCACCGGCCAGCCGACCTGCTCGCCGAAGTCGACGAGGTCAGCGGGCTCCCCGACCGGCCGCCAGGCCGGGTTGGGGGCGCCCAGCTCGGTCAGGCGTTCCCGCATGACCTGCTTGTCCTGGGCGTGCAGCAGCGCGTCCGCCGGCGGGTACAGGGGCACCCCTTCCGCCGCCAGCGCGCGGATGTGCTCGGAGGGCACATGCTCGTGGTCGAAGGTGACGACGTCGCAGCCCTTGGCGAAGGTGCGCAGGGCGGCCAGGTCGGTGTGGTCGCCGTACTGGACGTCGGCGGCAACGAGCGCCGCGCCGTCGTCGGGGGCGGTCGCGAGCACACGCAGTGACTGGCCGAGGGCGATCGCGGCCTGGTGGGTCATCCGGGCCAACTGGCCGCCACCCACCATGCCGACAACTGGCAGACCGGTACGGGAATCCATAGCGCGGCCAGCCTATCCGGGCCGCCGAGGCGCCCACCCGGAGGGCTGGCGACCGGCCTCGGAAGAGCTGGACGGGCCTTCCGGCGGGTGTCGTGGGCGACTACCGGGCGTGGCCGTGCGATCAGCCCAGCTCGGCGACCAGGTCCTCGACCGAGGTGACCGGCCGCTGGCAGACGAAACCCCGGCAGACGTACGCGGCGGAGCGCCCCTCGACCAGCGGACGACCGGCCAGCAGCGGCACACCCGGCTGGTCCGGACGCCCGGCGACCACCACCGCCCCGGGCGGGGCGTGCCGGTGGGCGGCGGCCACCAGGGGGTCGCCGGCCGGGTCGTCGGTGGCCACGGCGATCTCGTACGGCCCGGAGAGCAACGCCTCGCCGGTCATGGCCGCGTACCCGGTGAACCGGGGGTGCTTCCCGACGATCGGCGCGACAGTGCCGAGGGCCGCCTCGGCGGCCTCCCGGTAGCGGGTCTCCCCGGTCAACGCCGAGTACGCCACCAGCCCGGCGATCAACGCCGACCGGCCGGACGGGGTCGCGTTGTCGGTCGGGTCAGCCGGCCGGGCGACGAGCCGCTCCGCGTCGTCCGCCGTGTCGTAGAAGGCGCCACCGGGTGCGGCGAAGTGCGCCAGGGCGGTGTCCAGCAGTTCGCCGGCCAGGGTGAGCCAGCGGCCCTCGCCGGTGAACTGGTGCAGCGCGCAGAAGGCCTCGGCCACACAGCCGTAGTCCTCCAGGACACCAGCCGGCTCGCCGACCTTGCCGTCCCGGGAGACCCGGCGCAGCCGGCCGTCCACCAGGTGCACGGCCGCCAGGTGCTCGGCGGCCTGGCGCATCGCTCCGTCGGCGACGATGGTGACGCCGTCCATCAGGTTGGCATCGGCGTCCTGCGGGGACGCGTACACGGCGGCCACCTGCTGGAACTCGGCGATGGCGGTGATCGCCAGGCCGTTCCAGGCGGCCACCACCTTGTCGTCGAGGGCCGGCTGCGGGCGGGTGTCCCGGGCAGCGAGCAGCCGTCCGACCACCTGCTGCCAGTGGGCACGTACCTCGGGCGCGGCATCGTCCACGTCCCGGGCCAGCCTGAGGACGCTCATGCCGTGCTCAAAGGTGCCCTGGTCGGTGACGGTGAACAGGTCGGCGGCGAACCGGCCGTCCTCCTTACCCAGCGCCTCGACGAGTTGGGCAGGCGTCCAGGCGTAGGTGAGCCCCTCGACGCCCTCGGTGTCGGCGTCCAGCGCGGACGCGAACCCCTGCCCCGGCCGGTGCAGCTCGTCGGCGAGGAACCGGGCGGTGTCCCGCGCCACCCGGCGGGCCAGCGGGTCACCGGTGAGCCGCCACAGCTGGGTGTAGACCCGCAGCAGCAGCGCGTTGTCGTAGAGCATCTTCTCGAAGTGCGGCACCGTCCAGTGCGCGTCCACCGAGTACCTGGCGAAGCCGCCCGCGAGCTGGTCGTAGATGCCGCCTCGGGCCATCGCCTCGGCGGTGTGCCGGGTGATCTCCAGGCTGCCCGGGTCGCCGGTGCGCTGGTGGTGGCGCAGCAGGAAGAGCAGGTTCATGTGCGGCGGGAACTTCGGGGCGCCACCGAACCCGCCGTTCGTGGCGTCGTACTCGCTGGCCAGCTTGGCGGCCGCCGCGTCGAGCAGCGGGGCGTCCAGCGGCGCGGTGGGGCCGCCCACGGCCTGCGCGCCGCCGATCGCCTCGACCACCGCGGCGCCCTGGCCGAGCACCGCCTCGCGCTGCTCCCGCCAGGCGGTGGCCACCGACTGGAGCAACTGGACGAAGTTCGAGCGCGGGAAGTAGGTGCCGCAGAAGAACGGGGTGCCGTCCGGGGTGGCGAAGACGGTCATCGGCCAACCGCCCTGGCCGGTCATCGCCTGGGTCGCGGTCATGTAGACCGCGTCCACGTCCGGGCGCTCCTCACGATCCACCTTGATCGACACGAAGTTGTCGTTCATCAGGGCGCCGACCTGCGCGTTCTCGAACGACTCGTGCGCCATCACGTGGCACCAGTGGCAGGCCGCGTAGCCCACCGAGATGAGGACCGGAACGTCCCGCCGTTTCGCCTCGGCGAACGCCTCGTCCGACCACTGCCACCAGTCGACCGGGTTGTCGGCGTGCTGGAGCAGGTACGGGCTGGTGGCGTCGACGAGTCGGTTCACCTGACGACCATAGCCAGCCCCGGCGCGGACCGCGCGGGCTCCACCCGGACTGTCGACTGCCCGCCCCACGGCCCGGGCCGGAGACCGTCAGCCCTTCTTGAGCCGGACCACAGCGGTGTCCGCGTCACCGACGAAGACGTCGTACGTCGTGTCGTAGGCGATGGCGTTCGCGGACACCGTCACGGCACCGTGCCGGAACGGGACCGATGTGAACGAGGGCGTGCTGGAGGTCCAGGCAACCGGAGCGCCGGGGGTGCACGCCGCCTCCGCCCGGACGATGCCCTCAGCCCGCTCGCCGTGCCACGTCTGGGTGACGCCGCCCTCCACGTACACGGTGGCCGGGGCGTTGCAGGTGACCGTGCCGCGCAGCGTCACCTCGTCGGCTGCGGTGTCGATCGTGCCCGACCTGGCCACGTCGACGCCGACGGCGAGCACCGGGGGCGCCGGCGGGTTGACCACGTGCACCTCGCCCCGGGCCGAGCCCGTGCTGTAGTTGCAGCGCTGCTCGAAGGTGGCGTCGAACCGCTCCAGATAGCCGTGCGGGCCCCAGGAGATGTCCGTGACGGTGAACGAGCCGGTCTGCCCGAACGAACAGATCCGGTCCGCACCGGTCACTGCGATGCCGGGCAGGGGGCTCTCGTAGGTGTTCTCGGTGGCACCGGTGTAGGTGCCCACGGCCAACGACTGACCGACGGGCGCGCTCACCTCGATGGTCCAGGGGCCGGTGGGTGGGTCGAAGACCTGGACGGTCAGGTGGTTCGCGGTGCCCCAGACGTTGAAGCCGTCGCCGGACGCGGTGGAGAAGGCCACCCCCTGACCCTCGGTGATCGGATCGTCCGGATCACCGGTGACCGCCAGCGTGGCCGACTCGGGTGCCTTGGCCGAGGCGGGAGCGGCGACCGCCAGCGTGCCGAACGCCGCGACGGTCAGCACAAGTGCCGCGGCGTGGAGGGGACGTTTCCCGGAGAGTCGCATGATGTCCCTTCGAGAGAGGGCGTGGAAGATCAACACATCCACACAGCTCAATCGACTCTAAGGTGTCGGCGGGCGGTCGGCCGCCCCGCCCGAAACCGATCAGCCGAGGTCGCGCCTGCTACTCAGGACGCGCCGTCGGCGCGGAGCCGGAACACGTTCGACTCGGCCGAGTCGCGCAGCGACCCCAGCACCGCGCCGATCTTGTCCGCCGGCATCGGCTTGAAGAAGTGGTAGCCCTGGGCGGAGGTGCAACCCAGCTCTGCCAGGGCCATCCGCTGCTCGGCGGTCTCCACCCCTTCGGCGACCACCCGCAGCCCCAACTCGTGAGCGAGGCCCACTGTCGTCCGGACGATCGCGGCGGCCTCCGGCGAGTCGGCCATCCGGATGACGAAGGAGCGGTCCACCTTCAGCTCGTCCACGGCGATGCGGGTGAGGAAGGTCAGCGACGAGAAGCCGGTGCCGAAGTCGTCGACCGCGAGCTGCACGCCCATCGACCGGAGCGTCGCCAGCACCTCGTCGATGACCTCCAACTCGCTCATCACCACCGTCTCGGTGATCTCCAGAACGAGCCGGTGCGGCGGCACCTGGTGGCGGCGCAGCGCGTCGGCGATCTCCGCCGGCAGCCGGGGGTCGAGCAGGCTGCGCGCCGAGAGGTTGACCGAGATCGGGACGTCCAACCCCTCCCGGGCCCAACCGGCGGCCACGCCGAGCGCCTTGTCCAGCACGTAGCGGGTGAAGGTGCCGAGTTGCTCGCTGTTCTCCACCGGCCGGATGAAGTCGGCCGGGTTCAGCCACCCACGTCGGGGGTGCTGCCAACGGATCAGCGCCTCCACCCCGGTGGGCGCACCCGTGGCCAGGTCGACCGCCGGCTGCAGTGCCAGCACCAGCTGGTCGTCGACCTTCAACGCCTCACGCAGCTCGGCCAGCAGGGCGAGCTGGTCGGTGCTGGCCGCGTCGCGCGCGCCGTCGTACGCGGCGACGTTGCCACCGCCCTCCTTGGCCTGGTACATCGCGATGTCGGCCCGGCGCAGAAGCTCGGTCAGGTCCGCGGTGCCGGCGGCGGCCACCACCACCCCGACCGAGACCTCGATGGACATCCGTACGCCGGCCACCTCGGTCGGCGCGGCCAGCCGCTCGGCGATCTCACGGGCCTGGCGCAACGCGTGGGCCATCGGGGCGGCCCGGTCGCCGAGCACCGGCACCGCCGTGAGCAGCAGGGCGAACTCGTCGCCGCCGAGTCGGCCGAGCAGGTCGCCGGCGCGGACCAGCGCGTTGAGTCGGTTCGCGGTCAACCGCAGCAGTTGGTCGCCCGCGGCGTGGCCGAGGGTGTCGTTGACTTCCTTGAACTGGTTGATGTCCAGCAGCAGCAGCGCCACCGGGTGATCGTGGCTGAGCTGTCGCAGCGACTGGTCGCCCTTGCTCAGCATCGCCGCCCGGTTGGCGAGCCCGGTGAGCGGGTCGTGCACCGCCTCGTACGACGAACGGGCTGTCACCAGCCGCAGCTCGTGGTGGGTCGCGGCGTCGTGCAGCGCGGCGGCGAGCGCGTCGCCGAAGGCGGCCACCGCGTCGCGTTCCCGGGCCGTGGGCGGGGCCGAGCGGGGGAACCGCACCCGCAGCCGACCGACCGGCGCGGCGCCGACGGACAGCGCCCGGCTCAGCTCGTGCTCGTCCGACTCCGGCTGGTCCGTTGGGCCCGTCTCCCGGTCGACAAGCTGGCCGCTGGCGTCACCCCGGTAGCGGTGCCACCGCCCGTCGGCCCGGGCCACGTCGACGTCCACCAGTTCGGCGTTGAACAGCGTCACCGCCCCGGTGACCGCCGCGCTGGCCACGCCCCGCTCGTCGAGCTGGTTGAGGGCCGCGGTGGCCTCGGCGAAGGCACGCCAGGTGCGGCGCTCCTGATCGGAGCGCAGCCGGTAACGGTAGGTCTGCTGCAGCAGCCACAGCAGCGGCGGCAGCAACAGCAACCAGCGCGGGTCGAGCTCCAGCAGAGCGACCACCACGAGCCCGACCGCCACGTTGCCGACGAACATCAGCAGCTTGCCGCGCAGCGCGGCGAGCAGCGTCGGACCGATCGGCAGCCCGTGCCGCAGGCCCAGCGTCACGCCGCCCAACCAGGCGGTCACCAGGAGGTACGTCACCGAGCCGGCGATCACGGCCAGCGCCAGCATCGGGGTGGGCGGGGAGAGCAGCGGCCGCCCGAGCGCGGTGGTCACGGACACGGCCAGCGCCGACGCGGCGGCCAACGACGCGGCGATCCGGACGATCTCCAGGGCCGGACGGCGGTCGTTGTGCACTGACAGCATCGTCCAGGCCAGCCCGGTGCCGAGCAAAGTGGCGGACGGGAGCCAGCCGGCCGGGGTCAGGTAGAGGCAGACGATCAGGGCCGCCTCGCCCCAGGTGATGCTGACCATGCCCGCGGCCGAACGGAACCGCAGCCGGGCGAGCTGGGCGAGGGCCAGGACGGCGACGGCGATGCCGAAGCGGGCCGGACCACCGAGGGGGTCGTCGGCCGGCAGCCGGACCGGGAGGGTCAACCCGACCACGGCGGCGGCCAGGGCGGTCAGCGTGACGGCGGCGGTGAGCACGAGCAGCCGGCCCGGAGTGCCACGCACCCCGAGCCGATCGAACGGGTCGTCGGCCGGACCGGAGGTCATCGACCTCCCCCGTCAGCCGACCGACCGACGTCGCGGCGGGCGGCCGGTGCTGTGCTGGTCATCGGCGCCCCCTTCCGCACACGGCTCGGAGACTTTTGGTCCCCCCGGCGGAAGGCTAAGCCAAACCGGGTGGCCGCAACAGGGGGCGACCAACCGGTTCGGCGTGATTCATGCGCGGACTACCCGTTCAGGTGCTGCTGGTGCCCGTTGGGAGCAGGCGTGGATGAATCACGCCCCGCGGTCCCGTCTGTCGGATCGACGACTGACGCATCGGCCCTGGTCGGGTCGGTCGAACCGGACTGCTGGGGGAAACGGTCCGGCAGACGGCGCAGCCGAGCGTTCATGTTGCGGATCAGCAGGATGGTCGCGGTGGCCAGCAGCAGGATGAGGAAGAGGCCCATCGGCCCGGCCAGACCACCCGTGCGGGTGTCCCCGAAGTTGTTCTCCGCGAGCACCTGGGCAGCGGTCAGCATGGCGTTCCTCCGATGTGCGGTTGGTAACCAGGGTAGACCCGCCGGGAATCAGCGGGCGTGCGCCGTCTCCCGTACGCCCGCGAAGAGATCGGACTCGGGCAGCGGGCTGTCGACCATCGAGCGGGCCAGCTCGTAGTCCTCGGTCGGCCAGGCGCGCTGCTGGAGCTCCATCGGCACGTGGAACCAGAAGCCGTCCGGGTCGACCTGGGTGGCGTGGGCGCGCAGCGCGTCGTCGCGGACCGGGAAGTATTCGGCGCACTCGACCCGGGTGGTGATCCGCGGGCCCTTGTCGGGCCGATCCTCCCACCGCTTGAGCCACTCCTCGTAGGGCGACTCCAGGCCGGCGGCCAGCATGCCCTCGTGCAAGGCCATGATCTTGCCCTTGGAGAAGCCGATGTCGTAGTAGAGCTTCAGCGGCTGCCAGGGCGCGCCCAGCTCCGGGTAGCGCTCCGGGTCGCCGGCGGCCTCGAACGCGGCCACGCTCACCTTGTGACACATGATGTGGTCCGGGTGCGGGTAGCCACCCTCCTCGTCGTACGTGGTCACGACGTGCGGACGGAACTCGCGCATCAGCCGCACCAGCGGGCCCGCGGCGACCTCGACGTCCTGGAGGGCGAAACAGCCCTCGGGCAGCGGCGGCAGCGGATCGCCTTCGGGCAGACCCGAGTCGACGAAGCCCAGCCAGGCCTGGTCGACGCCGAGGATCGCCCGCGCGGCGTCCATTTCGGCGCGCCGGATCTCGCCGATGTTGGCCCACACGTCGGGCCGGTCCAGCTTGGGGTTGAGCACGCTCCCGCGCTCGCCGCCCGTGCACGTCACGACCAGGACGTCCACCCCCTGTGCGACATACTTCGCCGTCGTCGCCGCGCCCTTGCTCGACTCGTCGTCCGGGTGCGCGTGCACGGCCATGAGACGCAGTTGCTCTGCCAACTTCGGCGCTCCTCGTCTGTGCCGGACGGTGGACCCGACCGGGCTCGACCGGCTGACCTGCCGGGATCTTCCTCACCGCACCCTGCCGCCGGCCACCAGCGCGGGGCACGACCTGCCATTCCTGCCGCTGGACCGGGTGGGAGGATGGGGCTCTGTCATTCTTGCCGATGCCGCCGACAACAACGCCAGGAGATACCCGCCGGTGACCGAGACGCACGCCACAATTTCACCAGGCGCGCCGGTTTTTCCGGCCGGGCGCTACGGCCGCCGTCGGGCGCCCGGCGGGAAGCGCCGCCGTACGCTGCTGGCCGCGCTGGCGCTGCTCGCGCTGGTGGCGACGCTGACCGTGATCTCGGTCCGGCTCTATCGGCAGTACGGCGATCCGGTCTACGACGCTCAGGTGATCACGTACACCGACATCACGGACAAGCAGGTGCTTGTCGACTTTCGGGTGACCGTCCCGCCGGGTGGATCAGCGGTCTGCGTGCTGCGTGCCCGGGACCGTTCCGGTGCCGAGGTGGCCCGCGAACAGGTCACCGTGACCGCCGATCCCGGGGATCGGCACGTCACCACCCGGCACCGCCTCACCACCACCGCGCGGCCGTTCATCGGCGAGGTTCTGCGCTGCCTACCACCGTCCTGAGCTGCCCAAACAGCACCGCAGGCGGGGCTGGTCGAGCGCCTACCCCCGGTGTCGGATCCGGACACCGGCGGTGATGGCCGACACGCTGTGTCGTACCGCACTGGTAACTTGGTAGTTCACCTGTCAGCCAGCCACGCACAACTGAGGAGAACGCCTGTGTCCACTGGCAACGAGGCGCCCGCCACCTGGCTGTCCCAGGACGCGTACGACCGCCTCCAGGCCGAGCTCGACGAGCACATCGCCAACCGCCCGGCGGTCGCAGCCGAGATCAACGCTCGGCGCGAGGAGGGCGATCTGCGGGAGAACGGCGGCTACCACGCCGCCCGCGAGGAGCAGGGCAAGGCCGAGGGTCGCATCCGCTACCTGCAGGAACTGCTGCGCACGGCGAAGGTCGGCGAGGCTCCGACCGCCGACGCGGTGTCGCCGGGCATGGTCGTGACGATCTACTTCGACGACGACACCAACGACACCGAGACCTTCCTGCTCGGTTCCCGGGAGATCGCGGCCACGACCGACCTGACCGTCTACAGCCCCGAGTCCGCGCTGGGCAAGGCGATCCTGGGTGGTCGCCCCGGGCAGACCTGCACCTACACGGCGCCCAGCGGCGCCGACATCAAGGTGACAGTGGTCAGCTTCGAGCCGTTCTCCGGCTGACCGTCGCCGAGGGCGCCACCCGCTGTCGGCCGGGCCCACCGACGCCGACACCCGCTGCCGAAACACAGCGCATCCGAGGCGTGACACCCACCGGTGTCACGCCTCGGCCGCGAAGACCACCTGGTAGCCGCTGGCCCGCAGTGCGCTGATCAGCGTGTCCGAGTGCTCGACGCCCCGGGTCTCCACCGACAGCGCCACCTCCACCTCACCGAGGCTGAGGTGCGGGTTGGCCCGCTGGTGCTCCACGTCCACCACGTTGGCCCGGTGCTCGGCGATCTGGCTGAGCAGCGACGCGAGCTGCCCGGGCCGGTCCGAACAGCGGACTGTCACCCGCAGGTAGCGACCCGCCGCGGCCAACCCGTGCTCGATCACCCGCATCATCAGCAACGGGTCGATGTTGCCGCCGGAGAGCACGGCGACGACAGGTGTCTCCACCTCGACCACGCCGGCCAGCAGCGCGGCGACACCGACGGCACCGGCCGGCTCGACCACCTGCTTGCCGCGCTCCAGCAGCATCAGCAGGGCCCGGGAGATGTCCTCCTCGGAGACGGTGACGATCTCGTCGACCAGCTTGCGCACGTGGTTGAAGGTGATCTCGCCCGGCCGGCCGACCGCGATGCCGTCGGCGATGGTGGAGAAGACGGGCAGCCGGACCGGTTCTCCGGCCACCAGTGAGGGCGGGAACGCCGCCGCGCCGGCCGCCTGCACACCGATGATCCGGACGTCCGGCCGCAACGCCTTCGCGGCCACCGCCATGCCCGAGATCAGACCGCCACCACCCACCCCGGTGATGATCGTCTTGACGTCCGGGCACTGTTCGAGGATCTCCAGCGCCACAGTGCCCTGCCCGGCGATCACGTCGGGGTGGTCGAACGGGTGGATCAGCACCGCGCCGGTGCGCTCGGCGTACGTGTGGGCAGCGACCAGCGACTCGTCGACGGTGTTCCCGGCCAACTCGACCTGCGCGCCGTACCCCTTGGTGGCGGCCACCTTCGGCAGCGGCGCGTTGACCGGCATGAAGACGGTGGCGTGCGTGCCGACCAGGCCGGCGGCGAGGGCCACGCCCTGCGCGTGGTTGCCCGCGCTCGCCGCGACCACACCGCGCTCTCGCTCCGCCGCCGACAACCGGGAGATCCGCACGTACGCGCCCCGCACCTTGTACGAGCCGGCGCGCTGCACGTTCTCGCACTTGAGCCACGTCGGACCGCCCAGAGCCGCGCTGAGCGGCCGGGAGGGCTCCAGCGGGGTCGTGCGGGTGACGCCAGCGAGCAACTCCCGTGCGGCCCGCACGTCGTCGAGACCGACCAGTTCCGTCATGCCCCGATCGTGCCACCCGGGCTCCCCGACCAACCCGCGGGCCAGGCCGACCGGGGCGCGGGCCGACCGGACCTGGTTGATCCACTCGGTATCCCGGAAAGCGCGGTATCCGGGCCGCCCGGACACCCCGACTTCAAGGATCCCGAGTGGATCACGAAGCCGGCCCGGCTTCCGGCCCCTTCAGGGCCGGCTGAGCCGCCGGGGCCGACTGGGCCGCCGGGGCCGGCTGAGCCGCCGGGGCCGACTGGGCCGCCGGGGCCGAGGGCCAGGCCTGGAACGGCCAGACCGGGGCGGTCGGCCACTGCGGGGTGGCACCGGCGATCCGGGCCTCCTGGGCTGCGGAGATCCGTTGGATCAGCAGGATCAGCGTCACCGCCGCGATCACGCAGCCCAGCGCGGGCAGCGTGGTGCGGAGCAGGGAGTCCTGGTACAGGTCGGAGTACGCCTGGTAGCCGCCGTCGTTCAACGGGATTTCCGCCAGCTTCTCGTACGCCCGGTCGTCGGCGCGGCTGGCGAGCCGCTCACCGACGCTGAACACCAGCCAGGAGCACCACCAGACGGCCACGAGCGCTGGCGTGGCCCGCCGCCAGAGGCTGTCCCGGGCCACTCCCGCCACGACCCGGGCCGGTACCACGAAGTTCGCGAAGGGCACCAGCCAACCGGCGATCGCCCAGCCGGGCCCGAAGGCCGGCTCGGCTCCGGGGAAGGCGTCGGTGTTCTTGCGGGCCCGCCAGGTCCAGATGATCACCAGCACGGCGGCGACGAGGTGTACCACCGTCATGATCAGCGCCACCACCGCGACGATGGTCGCCGCGCCGACGAGCAGGTCTGGGTCGTCGTTGGCCATGGCCCGCCGGGCCAGCACCATGCCGACCAGCGACGACAGCGCCACCGCCAGGTAGAGCACGGCGGTCGCGCCGACGGCGACGTTCGCCGCCAGGCCGATCCCGCGTACCCGGTAGGTCGGCAGCCCCGGCGTGACGGCGGGCTGGCCGAGCGGCGTGAAGCACCGCGGGCAGTAGTCGTTTTCGGGGGACATGGCGTCCCCGCAGGTCTGGCAGCGCACTGGTGTCCCCCGTGGTCGCGCGTAGGTGCGCGCACACGCTAAACGATCATGCGACGGCCGGCGACCCCGTTCCGATCCGGGGGTAACCGGGGGCGTGGCGCGTCCATGGGGCGGCCATCTCGAACTGACCGGCCACACCGAGCAGCAGCAGCTCCGAGCCGGGCGGACCGACCAGTTGCACGGCGACCGGCAGGCCGTCCGGGCGGCGGCCGACAGGCACGACGACCGCCGGCAGGCCGGCGATGTTCCAGGGTGCGGCGTACGGGGCGTACCGGATGTTGGCTGTCATGTTCGCCCGCCAGGACCGCTCCGACCAGCGTGCCGCCTCCGGTGGCGCGCTGGCCAGCGCCGGGGTGAGCAGCAGGTCGACGGAGTGGTCGGTGAAGAAGTCGACTGACCGTTGCCGCCAGGCGGCCCGGTCCGCCTCCCGCACGTAGCCACGGCGCTGCGCCCACTCGCCGAGCGCGACGTGCCGTCGGGTACGCCGTTGCAGGCCACGCCGGTCCAGACCGGAGGCCCGGACGTCGGTGGCGGCGGCGGCGAACCAGGTGGCGATGCCCTGCAGGCCGAGCGCGGTGGGGTAGACCGGGTCGGCCGGCACGGTGTCGTGCCCGGCGGCGGCGAGGAGCCGACCGGCGGCGGCGACGGCGTCCCGGTTGGGCGCGTCCGGTGTGACACCGCGGACCGGGGAACGCAGCGAGACGCCCACCCGCAGGCGCTGCGGGGGGACCAGCTTCTCGGGACGCCGGCCGGCGAGCACCGAGAAGCCGACCGCCGCGTCGGCGACGGTGCTGGTCAGCATGCCGTGTTCGGTGAGGCCGAACCAGTCGTCCGCGCCGAGCTGGCAGGGGACCACGCCCCGACCGGGCTTGAGGCCGACGAGCCCGCAACAGGCCGCGGGAATCCGGATCGAGCCGAGACCGTCGTTGGCGTGCGCGATCGGCACCAGCCCGGCGGCGACGGCGGCGGCGGCGCCACCCGAGGATCCACCCGGGGTACGCGTGCTGTCCCACGGATTGCGGGTCACCGCGCTGTCGTCGTCGGTGAGTGCCCACAGCCCCAGCTCCGGCATCCGGGTCACGCCGAGGATCACCGCACCGGCGCCACGCAGCCGACGCACGACCTCGTGGTCGGCCTCCGCGACGTCGGTGCGGGCGGCGGCCGACCCGTTCCAGGTCGGCAGGCCGGCGACCGGGGTGTTCTCCTTGACCGCCACCGGAACCCCGGCCAACGGCAGGTTGGCCAGGTCCTCCTGCTCGTCGACCTTCTCCGCCTCGGTGATCGCCTCACCGCCGCGAACGGCGCGGAACGCGGCCAGCTCACGGTCGGTTCGGGAGATGTACTCAAGGTGGTCGGCGACGACCTGGGTCGCCGAGACGTCACCTCGGCGTACGCCCCGGGCGATCTGCTTGGCGGTCGCTCCGACCCAGGTCGCCATGATGTCCTGCACGGCCATCCTCCCCCAGCGGTCAGCCCAGCGCCTGCTCCAGATCGGCGAGTAGGTCGTCGACCGTCTCGATGCCGACAGACAGTCGCACGAGATCGCCGGGAACTTCAAGCGGCGAGCCGGCAGCACTTGCGTGTGTCATCCGACCCGGGTGCTCGATCAGGGATTCGACGCCGCCCAGCGACTCGGCGAGCACGAAGAGCTTGGCCCGGTTGCAGATGTCCACTGCGTGGTCCTCACCGCCTGCGGCGCGGAACGAGATCATGCCGCCGAACCGGCGCATCTGCTTGGCGGCCACCTCGTGACCGGGGTGCGAGGGCAGCCCCGGATAGAGCACCTCGGCGACCTTGGCGTGCCCGTCGAGGTACGCGGCGAGCCGCTCGGCGTTGTCGCAGTGCCGGTCCATCCGTACCCCGAGGGTCTTGATGCCCCGCAGGGTGAGCCAGGCGTCGAACGGGCCGTTGATCGCGCCCATCGCGTTCTGGTGGTAGCGCAACTCCTCGCCGAGCCCGGCGTCGGCGACGACGAGCGCGCCACCGACGACGTCGGAGTGCCCACCGATGTACTTGGTGGTGGAGTGCACCACCACGTCCGCGCCGTAGGCGATCGGCTGCTGGAGGTACGGCGAGGCGAAGGTGTTGTCCACCACCAGCAGGGCGCCCGCGTCGTGGGCCACGGCGGCGAGGGCGGCGATGTCGGCGATGCCGAGCAGCGGGTTGGTCGGCGTCTCGATCCAGATGATCTTCGTGCGGCCGGGCTGCACGGCCGCCCGGACGGCGGCCGGGTCGGAGACCCTGGCCGGGCTGAACTCCAGGCCCCAGCGCTGGGCGACCCGGGCGAAGAGCCGGTACGTGCCGCCGTACGCGTCGTCCGGGATCACCACGTGGTCGCCGGGCTGGCACACGGCCCGCAGCAGGGTGTCCTCCGCCGCTAGGCCGCTGGCGAAGGCGAGCCCCACCGGCCCGCCCTCCAGCGCCGCGAGGCACTCCTGGAGCGCGTCACGGGTCGGGTTGCCGGAGCGGCTGTACTCGTAGCCGAGGCGAGGCGCGCCGACGGCGTCCTGCGCGTACGTGCTGGTCTGGTAGATCGGTGGGATCACCGCGCCGGTGCGGGCCTCAGGGTCCTGACCGGCGTGGATGGCGAGCGTCTCGAAGCCGTGACTCATTCTGGTGAGGCTAGTGCCCCGTCCCGAGGGCTGGTACGGAACCCACGCTCCCGGGCGAGGGCCGGACCGACCGGCCCGGCCCTCGCCCCCACGGGGGCCGGTCAGGCGGCCGGAACGGGCAGGACGTGCAGGGTCGCCGGACGGGCTCCGGTCCAGTCCGAGGTGACCGCGTAGACCCGGGCTTCGTTCGGCGCCCAGGCCAGCCCGCCGGCGCTGAGCTCATCGCCCAACTCGTAGCGGGCCTGTTCGGTGCCGTCCGCCGCGAACACGAAGACGTCCGGGTCGTAGGCGGCGTCGGCGCCGGCGGCGATCCGGGTGCCGAGACGCGACAGCTCGACGGCGCGCGGGTACGGGCCGGTGGCGTACGTCGCGGTGGGGGTGGTGATGTCGGCGAACGGGAACGCCTGCACCAGCGGCGGGGAACCGGCGGCCGTGTAGAGGGTGGTGCCGGTCGGGTCGAGGGCGATGTCGCGCAGGTTGCTGCCGACGACCGAGAACTGGTTGGTCCGCAGGATCGTCAGCGCTCCCGCGGTGCCGATCCCGTAGGCGTACACCGACGCCGGGCTCAACCCCGGCTGCCCGGCGAGCAGCACCGCCCGGTTCTGGGCGGCGGCGGTCAGCAGCGGAGCGTCGTAGAAGTCCTCGCTGACCACGCCGGTGCTGAGCCGGGCCGGCTGGCGTCCCAGGTCGATCCGGCCGATGTTGCCGCCCCACTGGTCGCAGCCGTAGCCGAACCACAGGTACCGGCCGGTCAACGCCAGCGACGACGGGCACTCGCCCACGCCGGTGTCGTACCGGGCCGACTCGATCAACGAGCCGGTGTCGAAGGCGGCGATGGCGTTGGCGGTGGGCAGCGCCACGTAGAGCGTCCGCCGGTCGGCGCTGAGCAGCAGGTCGGTGGGGCCGGGCAGGCCCGACAGCGTGCCGACCACCGCGCCTGCCGCGCTTGTCACCACGACGTCGGTGGCGGAGCTGCCACCGCTGACGAAGACCCGGTCACCTGCCGACACCACGTCGGCCGCCGTGCTCAGCGGCAGCGGGGTGGCGGTCTGCGCGGCGGCCGCCTGGGCGTGGCCCGGGACCACGCCGGTGAGCAGCCCCGCGGTCAGCGCCGCCAGCGTCAGGGTGAAGCCTCTTCTGATCTGCAAAGTTCGTCCTTTCGGAGCATCGGCGCGCACGCCGATGGCCGGGTCGTCCGTGCCGATCCATTCACGTAGATGAGTATCACAACCGGTTCGCGCGTGGGGGGGCGCCGCGACCCGCGAGGTCGCCGGCATAGCCTGGCCCGATGAGCGGTTGCGTGTTCTGCGGGATCGTGACGGGCGAGGTGCCGGCGTTCCGGGTGGCCGACACCCCGGACGGAGTGGCGTTCCTGGACACCCGGCCGGTGTTCAAGGGGCACGTGCTCGTGGTGCCCCGGGTGCACCTGGTGACCCTGGCCGAGTTGCCCGCCGACCTGCTGCCCAGCTACTTCGCCATGGTCCAGCGGCTGGCGGTGGCGGTGGAGACCGCTCTCGGCGCCGGTGGGACGTTCGTGGCGATGAACAACAAGGTGTCCCAATCAGTGCCTCACCTGCACACCCACGTGGTCCCGCGTACCAAGGGCGACGGGTTGCGTGGTTTCTTCTGGCCGCGGACGCGGTACGACGACGACGCCGAGGCCCAGGCGTACGCGGACCGGGTCGCGACGGCGCTGCCCGGTGGGGCCTGACTCACCGTCACGCGGGTAAGGAAGCCAGACCCTCCGGTGTTACACGCTGGGAGTGGTACGAGAGGAGATCCCCACCGTGTTTCTGCGCCGTATGAACGCCGATATGGTCTCGCCCGACCAGGCCCTTCCGGGCCGCCCGATCGCCATGCCGGTCGCCGACCGCCACGAGGTGCTGGGCACCCCGTTGCAGGGCCCGTTCCCGGAGGGCCTGCAGGTCGCGGTCTTCGGCATGGGCTGTTTCTGGGGCGCCGAGCGGCTCTTCTGGACGCTGCCCGGCGTCTACACCACCTCCGCCGGCTACGCGGGTGGCATCACCAAGAACCCGACGTACGAGGAGACGTGCTCCGGCCGGACCGGGCACGCCGAGGTCGTCCAGGTGGTGTACGACCCCAGCAAGATCAATTACGAGGACCTGCTGAAGGTCTTCTGGGAGAACCACGACCCGACCCAGGGCATGCGCCAGGGCAACGACGTGGGCACCCAGTACCGCTCGGCGATCTACACGACGACCGACGAGCAGCGGACCATCGCGGAGTCGTCCCGGGACGCGTTCCAGCCGATCGTGACGCGGGCCGGCAAGGGTGAGATCACCACTGAGATCGCCCCGCTCGGCAGCTACTACTTCGCCGAGGATTACCACCAGCAGTACCTGGCCCCGACCAAGAACCCGAACGGGTACTGCAACCACGGCCCGAACGGGCTGAGCTGCCCGGTCGGCGTGGCCCGAGTCGGCGGCTGACCACGACGTACCACCACCTTCGGGGCGCGGCGACCGCCGCGCCCCGAAGTGCTGCACGACCCCGACCCGACCTTCGCCACCTCAGAAGGTGGCCGGGCATTCCCGTCCGGCCCTGTGATCGAAATCCGTTGCCGAGCCCGACGAGAACTCGATAACGTGGCCGTACACGTGAAAGGAGGTGGTCCAGACTTGTATAGCAATCGGACTCGTGAGGTGGCTGTCAGCTAGCCGCTGTCCTCGACAGTGATCGGCCCGCCGCGAGGCGGGCAAAAGCACCATCGTCGAGACCGTGTGGCAGCGGTGCGGCGAATCCACGACAGCCACCCGACCCCCGGGGTGCCGGCCAAGTCCAGCCGGCCCGCGCACATGCGCGGAGCGCCCCGGGGGTCGCTCCATATCCGCGGGAGTGGCGATGTCCATGCGCGAGCTGGTGGTGCTGGGGACGGCCAGCCAGGCGCCGACCCGTCAGCGCAACCACAACGGGTACGTGCTGCGCTGGGACGACGAGGTCATCCTCTTCGACCCGGGCGAGGGCAGCCAGCGTCAACTCCTGCACACCACGGTCACGGCCACCGACCTGACCCGGATCTGCGTCACCCACTTTCACGGCGACCACTGCCTCGGCCTTCCCGGCACCATCCAGCGGCTCTCCCTGGACCGGGTGGCGCACCCGGTCGCCATGCACTTCCCCGCCGGCGGGGCCGAATACTTCGCCAGGCTGCGGTACGCCACCTCCTTCTACGAGACCGCCGAGCTGCGGGTCGAGCCCATCGAGGCCGACGGGCAGCGGATCGCCCTACGCTGCGGCACGCTGGAGGCACGCCGGCTCCGGCACCCCATCGAGACGTACGGCTACCGCCTGGTCGAGCCGGACGGGCACCGGATGCTGCCGGAGAAGCTGGCCGCGTACGGCATCGCCGGGCCGGCCGTCGGCGAGCTGATCCGCGTCGGGCACCTGGACCTCGACGGACGCCGCGTCACCCGGGCCGAGGTGAGCGTGCCCCGGCCGGGGCAGCGGTTCGCGTTCGTGATGGACACCGGCCTCTGCGACGGGGTGTACGCCCTCGCCGAGCACGCCGACCTGCTGGTCATCGAGTCGACGTTCCTGGAGTCGGAGGCCGCGCTCGCCGCCGAGGTCGGCCACCTGACCGCGGCGCAGGCCGCCCGGGTGGCGACCGAGTCCGGGGTACGCCGACTCGTGCTCACCCACTTCTCCCAGCGCTACCCCGACCCGCGCCGGTTCCACGACGAGGCACGCGCGCACTTCGACGGCGATCTGATCATCGCGGAGGATCTGACCACGGTGCAGCTTCCGCCGCGCCGGGTAGCCTCGTCCGGATGACCGTCACGCTCCGCCCCGCGACCGAAGGCGACCTGATGGCGGTGGGTGCGCTGCACCAGCGCTCCCGGGTCGCCGCGTACTCCGCCTTCGTGCCGACCGAGGCGCTGGCCGACCCGACACCGGAGGCGATGGGTCGGTACTGGGTCGAGCGGTGGCAGTGGGAGCGGGACACCCACCGGATGACAGTGGCCGAGCGGGCCGGGGCGTTGGTCGGGTTCAGTCACCTGGGCCCGGACGACGAGGACGACCCGGCCACCGGGCTGCTCAACGCGATCCACCTCGAGCCGACCGAGCAGGGTCGCGGCGTCGGCCGCACCCTGATGGTGGACGCGATGGACGCGATGCGGGCGCGGGGCTGGCGGCGTGCCGCGCTCTGGGTGCTCCGGGACAACGCCCACGCCCGTTCCTTCTACGAGCGCGGCGGCTGGACCCCCACGGGCGCCGAACGCGAGGAGCACATCGGCACGGCCCTCACGCCCCAACTCCGCTACACCCGCCCCCTCTAGTCCCGCCCAGCCCCGCCGATCTTGCACTTTCTGTGCCGACTTTTGCCCGCGAAAGCGACATTTGCCCAACAGTAAGTGCAAGATCGGCGGGGCTGGGGGTTGGGCAGTGGGTTAGTGGGCGCCCAGGTGGGACAGGAGGTCCTGGCGGGTGAGGACGCCCTTGGGCTTGCCGTCGACCAGGACCAGGGCGGCGTCGGACTTCTCCAGCAGGCCCACCGCCTCGCTCACCGGCTGACCACCACCGATCATCGGCAGCGGGTCGCCCATGTGCCGCTCGATCGTGTCGTGCAGGTGGGCCTGACCGGTGAACAGCGCGTCGAGCAGGTCCCGCTCGGCGATCGAGCCGGCGACCTCACCGGTCACCACGGGCGGCTCGGCCTTGAGCACCGGCAGCTGCGAGACGCCGTACTCGCGCATGTAGTCGATGGCGTCGCGGACGGTCTCGGTCGGGTGCACGTGCACCAGCTCGGGCAGCCCGCCCGGCTTGCTGGCCAGCGCGTCGGCCACCGTCGGCTCGGCACCGGAGTTGTCCAGGAAGCCGTACCGGGCCATCCACGAGTCGTTGAAGATCTTGGAGAGGTAGCCTCGGCCGCCGTCGGGCAGCAGTACCACCACCACGTCGTCCGGGCCGGCCCGACGGGCGACCTCCAGGGCGGCGACCACCGCCATGCCGCAGGAGCCGCCGACCAGCAGACCCTCCTCGCGGGCGAGTCGCCGGGTCATCTCGAAGGACGCCTTGTCGGAGACCTCGACGATCTCGTCGGCGACACCCCTGTCGTACGTCTCCGGCCAGAAGTCCTCGCCGACGCCCTCCACCAGGTACGGCCGGCCGGTGCCGCCGGAATAGACCGAGCCCTCCGGGTCGGCCCCGACGACCCGCACCCGGCCCTCGGAGGCCTCCTTCAGGTACCGGCCGATGCCGGAGATGGTGCCGCCGGTGCCGACGCCTGCCACGAAGTGGGTGAGCTCGCCGTCGGTCTGCTTCCACAGCTCCGGGCCGGTGGTCTCGTAGTGCGAGCGCGGGTTGGCCGGGTTGCTGTACTGGTTGGGCTTCCAGGCGCCGGGGATCTCCCGGGTCAGCCGGTCGGAGACGTTGTAGTACGAGCGCGGGTCCTCCGGCGCGACGGCGGTCGGGCAGACCACCACCTCGGCGCCGTACGCCCGGAGCACGTCCTGCTTGTCCTGGCTGACCTTGTCGGGGCAGACGAAGACACACCGGTAACCCTTGAGCTGGGCCACCAGGGCCAGCCCGACGCCGGTGTTGCCGCTCGTCGGCTCGACGATGGTGCCGCCGGGCTTGAGCAGGCCGGCGGCCTCGGCGTCCTCCACCATCCGCAGCGCGATCCGGTCCTTCACCGAACCGCCCGGGTTGACGTACTCCACCTTGGCCAGCACGGTGGCCTGGATGCCCTTGGTGACGTTACGCAGCCGCACCAGCGGGGTGTTTCCGATCATGTCGACGACGTTGTCGTAGTACTGCACGGTGTGCCCTTCGTTGCGGCGCCGTCGGTGGCGACCGGAAGACGTTTCCTCGTCGCCCAGCGTACGTGTCGTCAGGGCACCAGCCCCCCGGGGATGACCGAGCTACGACGGGCCTCCCACTCCAGGAAGCGATCGGTCTCGGCGAGCACGCTGCCGGCCAACCACGTGATCATGACCGCGTCGTCGGCCAGTCCGAAGATCGCCAGCGGGATCTCCGGGAGCAGGTCGATCGGCGAGACGATGTACGCCGTCGCCGCGGTCATCAGGGCCAGCCGGAGGCCGCCGTCGTACTCCCCCTTGGTGGTGGCTCGGATCATCCGGGGCAGCGCGGCCAACCGCGTGCCGATCGACGGCCCGTTGCGCGCCCCGGCCGCCAGTGCCCGCGCCAGGGCCGTGAACGCCGCGCTGCGCTTCAGTGTCTTACCCATCGTCGCGCTCCTCTCCGCCGGATCAGCGTGGCGGGTCGGCGCAAGTCGGCCGGCCTCTGGAACCCAGGTACCCCGTCGCGTCGGTTTCCAGGCACCCGGGTGCCGTCACGACGACAGCGGTGTGTCGGGGCAGCGCGATAATGTCGCGGTATGGGGGTGGCACATTCCGTCGTACCCGGTAGTGAGCGCTGGCGGCAGGCCCGGCGTTTCGTCCGGCTGGCAGCCATCGGGACAGGCGCCACCGCGGCGGCCGCGGTGGCGACCGGTGGGGTGCTTGTCGGCCAGGCCCGCCAGGCCCGCCGGACCATCCCAATGGCCGAGGCGCCGCCACCCCGCTGCGACGGGATGTACGGCGCGAAATTCCCCGGTCCGGCGCTCACCATGGTCGTGCTCGGTGACTCGTCGGCGGCCGGCTACGGGGTGCACCGCCGTCGGGAGACGCCCGGGGCGCTGCTCGCCACCGGCCTGTCCCGCCGACTGCACCGGCCGGTGCGGCTGCACCGCTTCGCGGTGGTCGGCGCCATCTCGGCGGCGCTACGCCACCAGGTGGAGGCTGCGCTGGAGTGCCGACCCGACATCGCGGTGATCCTCATCGGCGGCAACGACATCACCAACCGCACGCCGCGCGGCCTGGCGGTGCGCTACCTGGTCGAGGCGGTGCACACCCTGCGTGACGCGGGGTGCGAGGTGGTCGTCGGCACCTGCCCCGACCTGGGCGCGATCCGCCCGATCCAGCCACCTCTGCGCTGGCTGGCGCACCGCTGGAGCCGCCAGCTCGCCGCCGCCCAGACGGTGGCCGTGGTCGAGGCGGGCGGTTGGACAGTCTCCCTCGGTGACCTGCTCGGCCCCCGGTTCGCGGCCGAGCCGACCCGGATGTTCGCCTGGGACCGGTTCCATCCCTCCGCCGAGGGGTACGCGATGGCCGCCGCGGCGCTCCTGCCGACGATGCTCTCCGCCCTCGGCGCGACCCCGGAACGACGGGCCACACCGACGCGTCGCGACGGCGTACGGTCGCTGCCGAAGGCCGCGCAGGAGGCGGCCCGACACGCCGGCACGGAGGTCAGCGGCGTCCAGGTCCGGGGCCGCGACCGAGGGCCGGCCGGCCGGTGGGCGCAGCTGCGCCGACGGGCGTTCTTCGGTGTCGGCGCGGTGCCGCAGCACGGGTCCGCCTCGGACACCTCGACAGTGGAGGGACTGGCATGAACGAGCGCAGCGCGCGGAGCGTGACCTCCGGCCTGGCCGGCCGACTGGGTCGGGCGGCGGCGTTCTCGCTGCTCGCCGGCACCGTCGGGGGCGCCGCCGTCCTCGCCGGTGAGGCGTTCGTCGCCCGGCACCGACGCTACGCCCAACCGGAGCTGGGCCTGGCCCTGCGCGCCACGATCGGCCGGGCGGGCGCTCCTCCGCTGCGACTCGTGCTGCTCGGCGACTCGTCGGCGCTGGGCGTGGGTGTCGACCGTCTGGAGGACACCATCGGCGGGCAGTTGGCGAACCTGCTCGCCGAGGGCCCGACCGGCCGCCGGGTGCACCTGTCCAGCGTCGGCGTCTCCGGGTCCCGGTCGACGGACCTCGCCACCCAGGTGGCCCGCGCCCTGCTCGGTGAGCGGCCCGACGTGGCGTTGATCCTGATCGGCGCGAACGACGCCACCGGGCTGCGCCGACCCTCCGACGCGGCGGCCTATCTCGGTGCGGCGGTGCACCGGCTGCGTGAGGCGCGCGTCGAGGTGGTGGTGGGCACCTGCCCCGATCTCGGCGCGGTGCGTGCCATCGCGCCCCCGCTGCGTCAGGTGGTCGGCTGGTCCGGGCGTCGGGTGGCCCGCGCGCAGACCACCGCCGTGCTGGAGGCGGGCGGCTCGGTGGTCGACCTGGCCACCGAGACCGGGCCGGTGTTCCGGGCCGACGCGGGGACGCTCTGCCAGGACGGCTTCCACCCCTCCGCCGACGGCTACCGGGTGTGGGCGCACGCGCTGCTGCCGGCGATTGTCGCCGCGGCGGCGGCCACGACCCGGCGCTAGATCGTCGCCGGCCAGGGTGACATTTCCCGCCGCGCCGGCTTCTTCCGCGCCATGTTACTAGCGGGTTAACGTTGGTCCATGCCGATTGAGTCGTCCCGCGACGCCGTCATCGTCGCCACCGCCCGCTCCCCCATCGGCCGGGCGCACAAGGGGTCCCTGCGCGACGTCCGCTCCGACGACCTCGCCGCGACAATCGTCCAGGCCGCACTGGACAAGATCCCCGCGCTCGATCCGACCACGATCGACGACCTCTACCTCGGGTGCGGCCTGCCCGGCGGCGAGCAGGGCTTCAACATGGCCCGGGTGGTGTCCACCCTCCTCGGTCTGGACACTGTCCCCGGCGCCACGCTGACCCGCTACTGCGCCTCCTCGTTGCAGACCACGCGGATGGCGATGCACGCGATCCGGGCCGGTGAGGGCGACGTGTTCGTCTCCGCAGGCGTGGAGATGGTCTCCCGCTACGCCCGGGGCAGCTCCGACGGGCTGCCCCCCGAGGCGCAGGCAGTGGTCGGCGGCGGCTGGGAGAACCCGCGCTTCGGGTCGGCCCGCGAGCGCTCGAAGGGCCGCGCGCAGGGCGGCGCGGAGGTGTGGACCGACCCGCGCGAGGCCGATGAGCTGCCCGACATCTACCTGACCATGGGGCAGACCGCGGAGAACCTGGCCCAGGTGTACGACGTCACCCGCGCCGACATGGACGAGTTCGGCGTACGCAGCCAGAACCTCGCCGAGAAGGCCATCACCGACGGCTTCTGGGCCCGGGAGATCACCCCGGTCACCACGCCGGACGGCACCGTGGTGAGCACCGACGACGGGCCCCGGGCCGGTGTCACACTCGACGCGGTGGCCGGCCTGAAGCCGGTGTTCCGCCCGGACGGTCGGATCACCGCCGGCAACTGCTGCCCGCTCAACGACGGCGCGGCCGCCGTCGTGGTGATGAGCGCCCAGCGGGCCGAGGAGCTCGGGCTCACCCCGCTGGCCCGGATCGTCTCGACGGGCGTGACCGCGCTGTCGCCGGAGATCATGGGCCTCGGGCCGGTCGAGGCGTCCCGGCAGGCGCTGCGCCGAGCCGGCATGACCATCGACGACGTCGACCTCGTCGAGATCAACGAGGCGTTCGCCGCGCAGGTCATCCCCTCCTACCGCCAGTTGGGCATCCCGGAGGAGAAGCTGAACGTTATGGGTGGGGCCATCGCGGTCGGCCACCCGTTCGGCATGACCGGCGCCCGGATCACCGGCACCCTGCTCAACGCACTCGAGTGGCACGACAAGACCATCGGCCTGGAGACCATGTGCGTGGGCGGTGGCCAGGGCATGGCCATGGTGCTCGAACGGCTCAACTGAGCCGAGCCGCCCTCAGAGCGCGCTGCGGGTCGCCGTCACCTCGGCGGCGGCCCGGGTCAGCTCCTCGGCCCCCGGGTCGGCCGCGAGCAGGTCCGCCGTGACCACCCGCAGCTGGTCGGGCAGGGCCAGGTCGTTGTCGAGCCGCGGCACGACCCGACGCGGCTCCGCCCCGGCGTCGGCGGCCAGGTTGGCGATCTCCTGCACCAGGCGGTGCACCAGGTCGGCGCGGGACATGTTGCCGGCGGTCGCGACAGCCGCCCACCGGGGCTGCTGCCAGTGCGCGATCTGACGGACCAGCAACTGCACGGCCTTGTCCAACTCCGCTGCGCTCATCGCCGCCGAGTCTACGGCCGACAGCGACCCGCGCCGGGTCGGGCCGGTCAGCGGCGTAGGTAGCTGAGCAGCCGCAGGATCTGCCAGTAGAGGAAGACCAACCCGGTGAGCAGGCCGAACGCGCTCAGCCACGCGTACCGACGGGCTCGACCGTCGCGCACCGAGCGTTCGACGAGATCGAAGTCGAGGATGAAGCTGAACGCCCCGGCGATGATGGCCACCACCGAGAAGGCGTACGGCAGCCAGCCGACCTCCCCGCTGACGCTGTAGACCGCCAGGCCCGGTCGCCCGGTGATCAGGTACGACACCAGGTTGACCACGCTGAGCACCGCGATGCCGAGCAGGGTGCCGATCACCAGGCGGGCCAGCCGGGGCGTCGCCCGGATCACCCGGGCCCGGTAGAGCGCCGCCATGCCGAGGAAGACGCCGAAGGTGCCGGCCACCGCCTGCACCACGATGCCCGGATAGACCTGCTCAAAGGTGCGGCTCGCCACCCCCAGCAGCAGGCCCTGGAGGAGCGCGTAGCCGACGATCGGCACCGGGTTGGTGATCCCCCGCAAGGAGATGACCAGGACCAGCGCGATCGAGGCGAGCGCGCTGCCGGCCAACGCGGCACCCAACCACACGGCGTCGGGGATCACCGCCCAGGACACCGCCGCGGCCGCACCGGTAACCAGCAGCAACCCGACGGTACGGACCACCACGTCGTCGACGGTCATCGGCTCGACGTCACGGGCGCCGAGCACCCGGGCCTCCACCCGGCCGGTCTCGTCCAGCCGGTTGAGCACCGGGTTGTTGCTGCGCACCGCCGCCTCCTTCGCCCGCGTACCCCTCGCAGTCACTCTGCCCCGGGCGGACCGGCGGCGGCGGGCAAACGGCGCGGACGACGGCGCCCGCCCCCACGACAGTGGGGACGGGCGCCGGTCGGCAGTGCGGACGAGGTCAGTCGTCGCCCTGGAAGTAGCTCAGCAGGCGCAGGATCTCGATGTAGAGCCAGACCAGGCTGACCAGGATGCCGAACGCGGCCACCCAGGAGTAGCGCTGCGGCAGGCCCATCCGGACGCCGTCCTCGATCTCCTTGAAGCTGAGCACGAAGCTCAGCGAGGCGACCACGATGCAGACCAGGCTGAAGCCGATGGCCAGCGGGCTGCCGTCGCGCAGCCCGGTGTTGACGCCGAACAGCGCCAGCACCAGGTTGATCATCATGACCGCGAAGAGGCCGACCATCACCGCGATCATGCCCTTGACGAAGGCCGGGGTGGCCCGGATGACCTTCGCCCGGTAGAGCATCGCCATCAGGAAGAAGATGCCGAAGCTGGCCGCGGCGGCCTGGAGCACGATGCCGTCGTAGGCCGTCTCGAACGCCTTGCTGACCATGCCGACGAAGACACCCTCGACGACCGCGTACGCGATCACGAGCGCCGGGTTGGCCATCCGGGAGAACGAAATGATCAAGCCGAGGACCAGGCCGACCACCGCCGCGCCGATCCAGGCGGTACCGACCAGCGCGTCGGGCACGAGCACCCAGGCGGCCGCGGCGGTGATGCCGAGGATGCCGAGCAGAGCGACAGTCTTGACGACAACGTCGTCGACGGTCATGGGCGCCACGGTCGGCGGCGCGGCCGGGTAATCGGCCTGGGACGGGTACTGCTGGGGAATGCCGGGCTGTCCGTACGGCCCGGCCGGGGCGTACCCGGCGGACCGCTCCCGCTCGGCCGCTTGGCCGAGCCGGGCGAGCACCGGGTTCGAGGTCTTCACTGTCTGGCCTCCCTCAGGGGGTCGTTTGCACGTGAACGTGCCCTCCAAGAGTAAACGGCAGAGCCAAGTCCTGGAGATCACGAATGAGAATGTGTGAGTCGACCGGTGCCCGGGGCGGGGGTCGAACCCGCACGCCTTTCGGCAGCCGCTTTTAAGGCGGCCGTGTCTGCCTTTCCACCACCCGGGCGAGTGGCACCGGCGTGCCGACACGCCTGATGCAATGTCACCGTAGCCGGTCTGCGGCGACCCGGCGTACCCCGCCGGCCTGGCCACATTAGGGTCGATGCCGTGAGCAGCGCAGCCCCCACGGCCCCCGACGCCGCCCCTGAGCAGGCATTCCGCCTCGCCGATCAGGTCAACCGCCGCACCCGGGCCACCCGGCTGCTGGCTGCCGTCCGCCGCCACCGGCCGGACCTGCTGACCGCCCTGATCTTCGCGGTGCTGGCCGGCTGGCTCACCCACGGGCTGTGGCCCGACCCGGGCGGCCGCGTCCTGGCGCTCAACCCGGAGGACCAGACCCTCTACGAATGGTTCCTGGCGGTGGACGCCCGCGCGCTGCTCGGCGACTTCGATCTGCTCACCGACCGGCTCAACGCACCCGACGGCGTCAACCTGATGGCCAACACCACGGTGATCGCACTCGGCATCCTCTTCGCGCCGGTCACCCTGCTGCTGGGCGCACCCGTCACCTTCGCGCTGCTCGCCGCCGCCAACCTCGCCGGCACCGCCCTCGCCTGGTACCTGCTGTTCCACAGGACACTGCGCGCCCGCCGGGTGGCCGCCGCGCTCGGCGGTGGGCTGTGCGGATTCGGACCGGGCATGGTCTCGCAGACCAACAGCCACCTGCACATGACCGCCCAGTGGCTGGTGCCGGTGATCGTCTGGCTGGTGGTCCGGCTGCTGCGGGCGTCCGACCAGGGGCCCGGGGCACCCGACGGGACGGGCCGTGCCCGAGCCACCGGGCCGGACCGTCGGCGACTGTTCACCTCCGCGGCGGGGCTGGCCGGCGCGGTCACCGCACAGGTCTTCATCGGCGAGGAGGTGCTGTTCCTCGCCGCGATCACGCTGCTGGTGATGGCGATCAGCTACGCCGTGGCGGACCGGGACCTGGCCCGCAGGGCGCTCCCCGGGTTCGTCGGCGGGTTGGCGATCGCCGCCGGGCTCGCCCTGCTGGTGCTCGCCTATCCGCTGTGGTTCCAGTTCGCCGGGCCGCAGGGGGTCGCCGACGGGATGTTCACCCCGGCCTACTTCTCCGCCGACCTGAGCAGTTGGTGGACGCTCTCACCACTGTCGGTGGCCGGCAGCGACGAATCCGCCCGGCTGACCACCGGCCCGGCCGAGTACAACACGTTCCTCGGCTGGCCACTGCTGCTGGTCGCCGCGGTCTGCGCGATCTGGGCCGGGCGACGCCGGCTGGTCTTCGCCTGTGTCGTGGCGGGTCTGGTGATGGGGGCGCTCTCGCTCGGCCCGGAGGTGGTGCTCGGCGGCACCAGGACGGCGATTCCCGGCCCGTACGCCCTGATCGGAGGGCTGCCGGTGGTGGACGGGGCGTTGCCGATGCGATTCGCGCTGGCGTTGCTGCCGATCGTCGCGACGCTGCTGGTGCTCGCTGTCGACCGGGCCCTGCGCAGCTCCGGTCGGGCCCGACGGCTGGTGCCCCTGGCCGTCGGCGTGGCACTGCTGCCGATCTTCCCGACCCCCCTGCCGACCGCCGGACGCCCGGCCGTGCCGGAATTCATCAGCGGCGGCCACTGGCGGCAGTGCGTGCCACCGGGCGGGGTGCTGGTCCCGGTGCCGCTGCCCACCCCGAAGGAGCCCTGGCCGATGCGCTGGGCGACCGCCGCCGACGCCGGTTTCGGGCTCCCGGAAGGCTTCTTCATCGGCCCGTACGGACGGGGAGGCACCGCGGCGATGGGCACCTTCAAGCAGCCCACCTCCGCACTGCTGGCAGATGTCGCCAAGCGCGGCGACCAACCGGCCATCGGCGATGAGCAGCGCCGCCAGGCCGCCCGTGACGCGGACTTCTGGGGCGCCTCCTGCGTGGCGCTCACCGACGACGCCCCGCACTCGGAGGCCCTGCGGGCGACCCTGGAGCAGCTCTACGGCCCCGCCACCCGAATCGCCGACGCCTGGACCTGGCGGGTCTAGACCGCCAGAAACCCCGCCGATCCTGCACTTACTGCTCGGACAAGACGTGCCAGAAGGCACATCACGACGTCCGAAAGTGCGAGATCGACGGGGTTGGTGGGTCTGGGGTCAGACGCGGGGCGCGCCGATCGGCTGGGAGGCCTCGACGAACTCCTCGCGCGGGTCGTGCAACTGGCCCAGGGCGACCACCTCACGCTTGAGGAAGAACGCCAACGACCAGTCCACCACCACGCGGACCTTGCGGTTGAACGACGGGATCCGGCTCATGTGGTACGTCCGGTGCATCACCCACGCCGGCCAGCCGGTCATCTTGATGCCGTACACCTGGGCCACGCCCTTGTGCAGGCCGAGGCTCGCCACGCTGCCGACGTGCTTGTGCTTGTAGTTCACCGGCTCGCGGCCCCGGATCACGGCCGTGATGTTGTCGGCCATCCGGGCGGCCTGGCGCACCGCGTGCTGAGCGCTCGGCGAGCAGAAGTTGCCCGGCTCCTTGGTCAGGTCCGGCACGGCGGCGCAGTCACCGGCGGCCCAGGCACCCTCGACCACCTGGTCACCGTTCACCACCTGGAGCGTCGGCAGGCAGGTGATCCGGCGACGGTCGTCGCGCGGGAAGTCGGTCGCGTCCAGCATCGGCGACGGCTTCACACCTGCCGTCCAGACGATCGTGTCGGAGCGGAAGCTGTCGCCGTCGGAGAGCTTGACCACCCCGTCGACGCAGGACTCGAGCCGGGTGTCCAGCCGGATGTCCATGTTCCGCTTCAGCAACTGCTGCACGGTGTAGGCACCCATGTCCCGGTCGACCTCGGGCAGCACCCGCTGGGTGGCCTCGACCAGCACCCAGCGGACCTCGTCCTGCTTGAGCTCCGGGTAGTAGCGCAGGGCGTCGCGAGCCATGTCCTCCATCTCGGCGAGCGCCTCGATGCCGGCGTACCCACCGCCGACGAAGGTGAAGGTCAGCGCCGAACGGCGGACGTCCGGATCCGGCGTGGCAGCCGCCACGTCGAGCCGGTCCAGCACGTGGTTGCGCAGGTAGATCGCCTCGCCGATGGTCTTGAACCCGATGCCCTGCTCGTGCAGGCCGGGGATCGGCAGGGTGCGGGAGACCGAACCCGGGGCCACGATCACGTGGTCGTAGGTGATCTCCCGGGCCGGGCCGCTGATCGGCTGCACGGTGGCCACCTTGCGGTCGTGCTCGATCCGCGTGACCGTGCCGGCCACCATCTTGCACCGGCGCAACTCCCGCCGCAGCGGCACCACGGAGTGCCGCGGGGAGATGTTGCCCGCCGCTGCCTCGGGCAGGAACGGCTGATAGGTCATGTGGGGTTGGGGGTCCACCACCATGACCTCAGCCTCACGGGAGCTGAGCTTCTTCGACAGGCGCAGGGCGGCGTACAGACCGACGTGCCCGGCACCAACCACAAGGATCCGCTTCGGATTCACGTTGTCTATCTTTCCCCGGCCGGCTCAGGTAATCCCGCTCGCGGCCCCCATCTGTGACGGAGCACAACCCATGTGACCTGCGTAACCCTCAATTCACAGCGGTCACCGACGCCGCAGCAGCCAGCCCAGCAACGCTGCCGTCCCCACCGCCACCAGCAGCCCCAGCACGGTCACCCACTGGTATCCGCCCTCACCACCCGTCCCCGCCGCCTGCAACAACAGCACGCCGAGCACGGCGGCACCCAACAGCACGGCGGCTGACCGCACCAACCAGCGCGTGATCAGCTCGGGATCCACCACCGCGTCGTACGGCAACAGCGCGGCCAGCGCGCAGAGGGTGTGACCCAGGTAGAGCAGGGCCGCGACGGCGAGCAGCCGCCAAAGGGCGACCGGACGGCCGTACCCGTCAGTGGCGAGCAGCCACCCGCCGACCGTGACCAACGCCGTGAAGGTCGCCCAGACCCGACGCGGCCCGATCGCGGGCAACAGGGCGGCCACCGCCAGGAAGAGGATCGGCCGGCCGGAAAGCACCTCGGCGGGGAACGCCAGGACGAACCCGGCGAAACCGATAACGAAGATCCCGGCCCGGACCAGCAGCGGGGCCGCGCTGATGCGGGCGACGGCGTTCTGGGCCGCGCGAACCCGCCCGCCGACAGCGTTGATCATCTGCGCCTGCCCTCGTTCGCGACTGCGGGGCTCGCAAGCGCACTCCTCGCGCTCACCGGCCACCCACCCTTGGGGCCGTGGCCAACCTGGCCACATCCCGCAGCACCTGATCCAGGCTGCCGGCGCCGGCCCAGCGCACCACAGGTACGCCGTGCTCCCGGAGCTGCCCGATCATGATCTCCCGATCCAGGCGCCACAACCCGTACGCCACCTCGGCCCAACCCCGGTCCTTCGGCGACGCCAGGTCGGTCGGCAACGTGTCGACCGCCACCACGAACCGCCCGCCGCGGGCCAACCGGGCGAGCATCTGCGCCGACCGTTCGTCCAGCAGCGGGGTGAGCACCACCACCAACGCGTCCGAGGAGAGCAACTGCGGGCCGAAGACCTGGTCGTACGGCTCGTGCGCGGACGCGTGGACCCGGACGTCGAGCAGCCACTCCAGGACTGTCAGGTACTGCCGCCGCCCGGCGGCCGGCCGGAGCCGGCGGGCCGCCGGCCCGTACTCCAGCAGCGAGACCCGGTCGCCACGGTGCAGGTAGTGCTCGGCGATCGCGGCGGTGGCCCGGACTGTGGTGTCCAGCACCGAGGCCGCGCCGTCCACCCCACCGGAGCGGCCCGCCTCGGCGAGCACGTCGAGCAGCACCACCACCTCCGCGTCGCGGTCGGAGAGGGTGGCGGCGACGTGCAACTGCCGGGCCCGCAACGAGACCCGCCAGTCGATCCGGCGCAGCCGGTCCCCCGGGGCGAAGACGCGTACGCCGGCCAACTCGCCGCCCTCCCCGGGTCGGCGGGAGTGGTGCGCCCCGACCAGCCCGGCCGCGCGGGGCATCGCCTCGACCGCCTCGAACGGCTCGGTACGCGGGTACACCCGCACCCGGACCGGCTCGGTGATCACCGCCCGCGAGACCAGCAGACCGCCGGCGGTGGCGACCCGGGCACCGGCGGGGCCGATCGGGTGCCGGCCCCAGCGCAGGGCCCTGCCGGCCAACTCCAGGTCCACCGCCTCGCCGATCGGCACCGAGGTCACGAACGGCCGGTCCGCGGCGGAACGGCCCGGAGCTGGCGCACCGGTCGCCGGGACGGCGCTCGGTGCCCCGTCGCCGACGGCCTCCTCGCCGGCGAAGCCGGCCCGGTCGATCCGCAGCCACGGCGACACGCGGGAACGCATCACCACCAGGTCGTAGTCGACCGTGTCCGGGTTGCCGACGCTCACCGCCGCCGCCACGTCACCGCCCTCGACCAACGGCCCGCCGTCATCCTGGGTGATCCACACCTGTGGCAGCGCCGTGGGCCGTCGACGCAACGCGTACGCGGTGCCCAGCGCGAACGGGGCGGCGAGCACGATCAGGTCCACCCGACCCAGCAGCACGCCGGCCACCAGCAACAGGCCGGCGAGCAGCACCGCGCGGCCGAGCGCCGGGGTGGGCGCCCAGCCGGCAGCCGGTTCCGCTTCGGTGGCCCTCGGCACTGTCGGTCCGGTCATCAGTGCCGGGGCCCGCCGGCGGCGTAGCTGGGCAGCGCGCCACTGGCCGGGGCGGGAGTCGCCTCCAGCACCTCGCCCACCACGAACGCCGGGTCGACCCGGCGCAACCACATCTCCGGGCGCAGGGTGATCCGGTGCGCCAGGGCGGGAGCCGCCACCGACTTGACGTCCTCCGGCACCACGTAGTCGCGTCCGCCGAACACCGCGCGGACCCGGGCCAGCAGCAACAGCGCCAGCGAACCGCGCGGTGAAGCGCCGACCAGCACCGACGGGTGCTCCCGGGTGGCCGCCGTGAGCGACACGATGTAGCGGCCGATGGAGTCCTCCACCACCACGTCCTCCAGGGCAGCCTGCATGGCCCGCAGAGTCGCCGCGTCGACCACCGCCTTGATGTCCGCCTCCTCCCGGCGACGGCTCATCCGACGGCGCAGCACCTCCCACTCCTCTTCGTGCTGCGGGTAACCGAACGACACCCGCAGCAGGAACCGGTCCAGCTGCGCCTCCGGCAGCGGATAGGTGCCCTCGTACTCGATGGGGTTGGCGGTGGCCAGCACGTGGAACGGCTCGTCCAGCTTGTAGGTCACACCCTCCACCGAGACCTGCTTCTCCTGCATCGCCTCCAGCAGCGCGGACTGCGTCTTCGGCGGCGTCCGGTTGATCTCGTCGGCGAGGAGCAGGTTGGTGAAGACCGGGCCGGCCCGGAAGGTGAAGTCGCCGTTGCGCTGGTCGTACAGGAACGAGCCGGTGACGTCGGCGGGGAGCAGGTCGGGGGTGAACTGCAACCGACGGAAGTCCAGACCGAGGGCCTGGGCGAACGAGCGGGCGGTGAGCGTCTTACCGAGCCCCGGCAGGTCCTCCAGGAGCACGTGCCCGCCCGCGAGGATGCCGGCGAGGACCAGCTCCAACGCGTCCCGTTTCCCGACCACGACGGTGCCGACCGCGTCCAGGACCGCCCGAGCCAGGTGCCCGACCTCGGCGGGGGCAATGCTCCGGTCCACGTCGTTCATCAGATGCTCTCCAGTTCGGCGACGATCACCGCGAGGTCGCGCGGCGACGGGGTGCGGCGAGGCGGGGTCTCCAGGAACGTCCACAGGCGTTCGCCCAGCAGGACGCGGGCGCGCGCGGGATCCGACTCACGGGTGACGCCGTGTTTCAGACGCATCCGCTCGTCGGCCAGCTCACCGATCCGGGGCAGGACCGTTCCGGTGAACCGTTCGGGTCGGGTGGCGGACCAGTCCAGGGGCCATTCCCACCTGTTGATCGCGCTACGCAGCGCGTCCCGGGCACCCCAGTTGTAGCTGCCGTCCTCTTCGCCCGTGCCGACCCGACCACCGCCGGGAGGCGGGGGCGGCGGCGCGAGCAGGGCGGTGACCCGGCGCACCGCCAGCACGGCGAGCACCCCGGCGATCAGAACGGGAAGCGAGACCTGGAGACCCACCGCGCGGAGGCCGACGAGCAGGACCGCGACCAGCGCGGCAGCCCACGCGAGCGAGCGCAGCACCGGACGCCACCGGGAGTCGCGCTGCTGCGGACCGGCCGGCGCCGCCTCCTCCTCGAACGCGAGCAGATCGTCGATGCTGGTGCTGCTCATGCGGCCACCACCGCGGTGAGTTCTCCGCGCAGCCGGCCCAGCGCGGCGCGGGCCTGATCCCGGGTGCGTTCGCCGACCGGGTGGGTGGCGTACCGAGCCTCCCGGTAGACGTGCGCGAACTCGGCAAGCACGTCGGTGCTGACGATGGCCGGCACGCCCGCCGCCGGGTCGCCCTGCAACAGCCGGCTGACCAGGTCGGTGGGGGTGTCCCCGGCGAGCCTCGGCACCCCGGCCGCGGCGGCGGTCTCCTCCAGGCGCACCCAGCAGGCGATCACCGCCACCCGGGGGTCGGTGTCCCGGTCGTCGAGCTCCACCAGGCCGGCGTCGAGGGCGGCGACCACCTCGCGAGCGGTGCCCTCGGCGGTACGGCGGGCCCGTTGCGCGGGTAGTGCCCGGGTGGTGCGGCGCAGCGCGCCCCGGATCAGGATCCAGCTGAGGTAGCCGAGCGCGGCGAGGATGGCGAGCCCGAGCAGGACCACCGCGACAGTGCCGACCCACTGTGGGATGTGCGCCTGGGTGGCCTCGCCGGCGTCGCGTGGCTCGATCGGGATGGACGGTGACGGCTCGACGGTCGGGTACTCGGGAACCCAGGGGACGTTGTCCGCCGCCGGCGGGATCCGACTGGCCCCGATCGACGAGTGGGCGGACGCCAGCGCGGCACCGGCGAGCAGGACGGCGACGGCGCCGACCGGCCACCACCGGCGCAGCAGGCCGAGTACGGGGCGCAGCACGCCCGGCTCGTCGGTCGGTGACGGCGTGGGCGGGCGTGTTCCGTCTGTCATCGCCACCACCCCACGCGTCGTCTCAGTCCACTCCGGCCAGCTGCTTAGCCTGGCCGAAGACGTCGTCCAACATCCCTGGTGTCAACCGCCCGGTGAAGGTGTTCTGCTGACTGACGTGGTAGCAGCCCAGCAAGTCCGGAGCGTTCGTGCCGGACCAGTGTGCCCCATGACCGAACGCCGGTCGCGGGCTGGGCGGGCGCTGCCCGTACACCGCACGGAGCACCGGCCACCACGCGGCCCAGGCGAACGCGCCCAGCGCGACCACGACCCGCAGCGTGGGCCGGATCAGCGTGACCTCGCGGTGCAGCCAGGGTGCGCAGGTGTCCCGTTCCAGCGGGGTCGGCTTGTTGTCCGGGGGCGCACACCTGACGGCCGCGAAGACCCGCAGGTCCCGCAGGGTGAGCCCGTCCTCGGCGGCGACGCTTGTCGGCTGGTTGGCCAGCCCGGCCCGGTGCAGCGCGGCGAACAGCACGTCACCCGACCGGTCGCCGGTGAAGATCCGGCCGGTGCGGTTGCCACCGTGTGCGGCGGGCGCCAGACCGAGGATGGCGATGCGCGCGTCTCCGGTGCCGAAACCCGGCACCGGCCGACCCCAGTACTCCTGGTCGCGGAAAGCGGCCCGGCGGGTGCGGGCGACCTCCTCCCGCCATTCGACCAGCCGTGGGCAGGCAAAACAGTCGCTCACCGCCGCGTCGAGGTCGGCCAGGTCGGTCGCCCGCGCTGCGCGGGCGACCACCTGTTCGGGGGTACGCGTCTCAGCCAAGCTTGGCCCGGAAGAGTTCCAGGGTGCGGGCCCAGGCGCTGGCGGCGGCGCGCTGGTCGAACGCCTCCGGCCGGTCGTCGTTGAAGAAGGCGTGCGAGGTGCCCGGGTAGTCGTAGAGGTGGCAGTCACCGCCGGCCTCCTCGATGGCCCGCCGAGCGGTCTGTACGCCCTCGTTGGCCGAGGTGCCGTCCTCTTCGGAGCAGTGGATGACGGCTGCCTTGCCGGCGTAGTCGGCCCAGTCGGGGCGCATCGACTCCCACGGCAGCACGGGATAGAAACCGGCGGTGGCGACGATCCGCTCGGAGATGGTGGCCGACCAGAGGGCCAGGCTGCCACCGGCGCAGAAGCCCACGGCACCGACCTTACCGGTGACCTCGGGCCGCCCGGCGAGATAGTCGGCAGCGCCGGCGATGTCCTTCGCCGCCTCGTCCATCCGCATGGCCAGCAGGAGCCGCTGCGCCTCGTCCGGCTCGCTTGTCGTCTCACCGTGGTAGAAGTCCGGGGCGAGGGCGACGAAACCGGCCTCGGCGAACCGGTCCGCCACCGACCGGATGTGCGGGACAAGGCCCCACCACTCCTGGATGACGATGACGGCGGGGCTGGCCATGCCGCTGGCGGGTATCGCGAGATACCCCTCGCTCGTGCCCCCGTTGCTGCGGTAGCTCACCATTTCGCCCATGGGCCGTCCTCCTAGCGGTCAGTCATCGTTGGCTGGTCGCCCAGTGGTCCTACGTGCCGGTAGCCTGCCACGCCACGCGGCCGTCGGGAAGACGCCGGAACAGTGGCATTCACCTCCTGTTCGCCCACCGGTGACTCCGGGTACGCCGACGGCGGCGGGGTTGCCCCCGCCGCCGTCGATGCCGATCTACCGCTCCGGTCAGACCTTCTTGGTCAGGCAGAGCACGTAGCCCGTCTTGCCCGGCTCGATGCTGGAGAAGATGTACCCCTCCTCGCCCTCCTTGAAGAACTGGGTGCAGGTGGTGTCGGCCTTGGCCTGAGCCTCGCTCTGGCCGTCCACCCGACCGACCACGTTGTACGCGGCGTCGGTGGAGGTGCACTCGACGACCTTGGCGCCGTCGACCTCCTCCTGCTCGCTGCCGGTGACCTCGGGCAGCTCGGCGATGCAGTCGCCGGTCTTGGCGTCCGCGGTCTCGTCCTTGTTGAAGTAGTTGCCGATCGCCGAGGCGACGCCGAACTTCAGGCCGGCGATGACGACGACGGCGAGGATTGCACCGACGATGCCCAGGGCCTTCTTTCCACCGGACTTCTCCGCCTTCGGCTCGGCCGGCGACGGCGTCTCGGCGGCCGGCTGCGTCTCGGCCGGGGGCTGCGGCTCGGCCGGCGACGGCGTCTCGGCGGCCGGCTGCTGCTCGGCCGACGGCTGCTGCGGCTGCGCGGGAGGCTGCGGCGCTGCCGCTTGCGGCGTCTCGACGGCCGGCTCAGGGGTTGCGGCGTCGGGCGCGGGGGGCGGTGCGACCTGCTCTGGCACGGGGGTTCCTTCCGAGGGGTTGATGAGCAGACGACACCGTAACGATCATTGATTTCCGGTGCCGTCCCGCTCGCCTCGTCCGTTCAGCTATTTCCCAGCTTCACCCGCATGATCCAGTTCACACCGTGATTCAGCCGGTCGGGGTGGGAGTTGGCGTTTCGCTCGGCGGCGCGCCGGTGGCCGTACCGGTCGGCAGCGGCGTGCCGCTCGGGTCGGGTGCGCCGGTCGGGTCGGGTGCGCCGGTCGGGTCGGGTGCGCCGGTCGGGTCGGGTGCGCCGGTCGGTTCCGGCGTGCTGGTCGGCGACGCGGGCACAAGGGGTGCGCCCGGTGCGCGGGGCACGAAGGGCGCCTGCTCCGGGCAGTACGGGTACGCCCGCAGCATCGGCCTGCCATAGGCGTCTTCCGAGCAGTCCGGGTAGCCGAGCCGGATCGGATTCCCGTCCTGGTCGAAGAGCCGGGCGTTCTCCACCAGGCGGCCCTCGCTGTCGTAGACGAAGACGTCCCGGACCCGGTCGTACTGGCTGTCGACCGAGGTCTGGTCGTAGCCGTAGTCGCCGTAGCGCATCCGGTCCTCGGCCTGCATCAGAGCGGCGAACGCGAAGATCACAAGCACCACGCTGCCGACCTGCACCGCCGAGCGCGGCCAGCGGGTCAACCGCCCGGAGCGGCGGCCGATCCAGATGGAGGCGAGCACGAAGCCGACCAGCATGATCATGCCGGCCAGCAGCTCACCACCGAACCTCGGCAGCAACCCGAAGCTGCCGCCGGTGCTGATCACCGTGACCAGCATCGCCGCCAGGTAGCCCCGGAGCACCCACCAGCCGGGGCGCAGCAACTGAAGGAAGTCGCTGGCCGTCGCGTACCCCAGGGGTGGGCCGAGACGAACGTCCATGGCGCGCAGCCGGCCACGGACCCGGGCCATCGCGCTCGCCACCCGCTGGTCGAGGTTGCGCCCGCCGCCCGGCGCGGCGCCGGCCGCGGCGCGCAGCTCGGCGGCGTACGTCTCGGGCTCACCCAACCGCTCGACCAGGGTGCCCTCGGACTCGGCGGCGACCTCGGTGAGGTGGTCGGCCAGATCCTCGATCAGCTCGTCGCGCTGCCCGGGCGGCAGGTCGGCCAGAGCGGCCCGGACCCGCGCCACGTAGTCGGTGATCTCCTGCTCCGCGACGGTCATGCCGCCATCCCCCGATCGTCGAGCAGACTGTCCATTGTGGTGGCGAACGAGCGCCAGAGCTTGCCGGAGCGGGTCAGCTGGTCACGTCCCGCGGCGTTGAGTGAGTAGTACTTACGGTGCGGCCCGGATTCGCTCGGCACGACGTAGGTGGTAAGCAGGCCGGCGGCGAAGAGGCGGCGCAGCGTCCCGTAGACCGAGGCGTCACCGACCTCCTCCAGGCCGGCCTCGCGCAGCCGGCGCAGGATGTCGTAACCGTAACCGTCCTCCTCTCGGAGCACGGCCAGGACGGCCAGATCGAGCACGCCCTTCAGCAACTGTGTGGTGTCCACGCATTGCACACTAGTGCGTAATGCGCAGTAGCGTCAACGAACACGCCGCAACAGGCCGGGCGGGCGCGGGGCGCGGGGCGCGGGACGGACACCACTTGATCGTGCTCGATCCAGGATGTAGTGGCCTCGGCGCTGGACGATGCCACTATTGCCATGATCGAGCACGATCTAGGCGTGCGGCAGGGTTAGCGCGTGGCTGGCTGGATGCTCCAGGCGATGCCGTCGAGGATGTCGTGCTCCGACGCGACCACCGACGGCATCCCGGCCCGTTCCATGATCACGCGAAGCACCAGCGCGCCCGCGCCGATCACGTCGGCCCGGCCCGGGTGCATCACCGGGTTCGCCAACCGCTGCGCACGGGTCTGACCCAGCAGCTCCGCGGTCACCCGGGCGACCTCCTCGTACGACACCCGGGCGTGGTGGATGCGCTCCGGGTCGTACTCCCGCAGGCCCCGCGCGAGGGCGACCACGGTGGTGACCGACCCGGCGAGGCCGACCAGGGTGGCCGCCTCGCGACCGGGCACCGCGGCGAGCGCCCGGTCCACGACTGCCGCGATGTCGGCCTGTGCTGCGGCGACCTGCTCGGGCGAAGGCGGGTCGCCGGGCAGATGCCGCTCGGTCATCCGGACGCAGCCGATGTCCACCGAGATCGCCGCGCGCACCCCGGCGGCCCGGTCGCCGACCACGAACTCGGTGGAACCACCACCGATGTCGACGACCAGGAACGGCTCCTCCGCGTCGGCGGGCAGCCCGCGCACCGCGCCGGTGAACGACAGTCGGGCCTCCTCGTCGCCGCTGACCACCTCCGGCGCGACACCGAGGGTGGCCTGCACCATCTCGGTGAAGTCGGCGGCGTTCGCGGCGTCCCGGGAGGCCGAGGTGGCGCACATCCGCACCTGCTGCGCACCCAGCTTCTCGATGTCGGCGGCGTACGACGCCAACGCCACCCGGGTCCGTTCGATCGCCTCCGGCGCCAGTCGGCCGGTGCGGTCCACGCCCTGACCCAGCCGGACGATCTCCATCCGCCGGGTCAGGTCGACAAGCGGCGCCTGCGGCCCGGCCGAGGCGTCGGGCAGGTCAGCGACCAGCAGTCGGATCGAGTTGGTCCCGCAGTCGATGGCCGCCACACGCGTCGTCACGGCAGCAACCTTACGGCAGGCCGGGCGGCCGCCCGGCGGCTTGGCGGGCCGTGGGCCACTACTCGCAGGAGTCGACCGACGGACCCCGCAACAGCCCCGCCCCGAGCGCGGTCAGGTGATGTCGGACGGCTCCGCCCTCCCGCTCGCTGGCCACCAGACCGGCCGTCCGCAACGCGCGGGCGTGCTCCGAGGCCGAGGAGAGACTGATCCCGACCGCCCGGGACAGCACTGTGGTGGTCAACCCGCCGTCCGCCGCCAGTCGGCGCAGCACCACCGCCCGGGTGACGCCGAGCAGCCGACCGAGGGAGTCGTCGTCAGCGGAGGCCCCGCTCGCGGACATGACCACCGGATAGACGAGCAGGATCGGGTAACCCTGCTCGACAAGCACCCGGGGGCGTGGCCCGGCCAACGGGGAGGGCAGCAGGATGAGCCCGTGCCCGGTGCCGTGGAGATCGCCGTCCCACCACGTCCGCACCTCCAGCACCGGCTCCCGCCACCGGATCCCCGGGTGCAGACCCGCGAAGAGGGTGGAAAGGCCGTGCTGCGCCAGCCGCTGGCTGGCAGACGTCACCTGCTGACGGTACGCGGACGCCAGCTCGGCCCAGTGCGGTTCGAGCACCGCGCCGAACCAGGTCCGCACGGCCCCGCCGAACAGGTCCAGCACCTCCGGGTCGGCCGCCGCGAACCGCCGCCGCAGCGGGCTGGTCGGGGTGTCCGCGTACGCCATGGTGACCTCGGCGCGGACCCTCCGCGCCGGGGTGGCCCGAATCGCCTCCAGACCGGCCTCCACCGACTCGAGGCCGGCGAAGGGAGTGACGAAGTCCGGCAGACGCCCCCGGTCGGGCAGCAGGTGCCGCAGGATCGCGGTGGCAGCCTGGGCGGCAGCCGCGCCCTCGGCCGCCGCCGCCCGCTCGGCCAGTTTCGGCGCCATCGCCGCGACAGTGGGATCGCGCAGCCACTGACCGGCCAGCAGCGCGATCCCGACCGGGTGGAGCCGATCGGCGAACCGCACCCGGCACAGGTCGGCCGACCCGAGCTGGAGGCGAAGCATGGCAACAGCCTGCCTGCCTTCGCCCAGGACCGAAAGGGTTGATCCGGGGCCGGATGATCTCCAGTGTGGACCTCGGGGTCGACGGGGGGTGACCGGCGTGCGGCGATCGGTGGCAGTGTTGACGGGGCTCTGCCTCATCGTCGTGGCCGCGGCTTGTGGCGAGCGGGGGCAGCCCTCGTCGGCCCCGCCAGCCACACCGTCCGCGTCGAGCGAACGACCGGCGGCCGGCGACCACCGGCTCACCCTGAAGCACAACGGGCTGGACCGTGAATACCTGCTGCACGCGCCACCGGGGTACGACCCGGCCAGGCCCTCCGCGCTTGTCATCGCGCTGCACTTCTACCCCGGCACCGGATCCTCGATGTCGGAGTTGGCGGGCCTGGACGCCAAGGCCGACAAGGACAAGGCGCTGGTCGCCTACCCCGATGGGCAGGGCGGTGGGTTCAACGCGCTGATCTGCTGCGGCAGCGCGGACGACGTGGGCTTCCTCAAGGCCCTCACCGACCATCTGGTGCAGACCTGGCACGCGGACCCGAACCGGGTGTTCCTCACCGGAATCTCGAACGGCGGCGACATGAGCTTCCGGGCGGCGGTGGAGAGCACTGGCACGTTCGCCGCGATCGGGGTGGTCAGCGGTGGTTACAGCGGGAAGTTGACCACCGCCGACAGTTACGTGCCGAAGAGCCCGGTGTCCGTGATCACCTTCATCGGCGGTCAGGACCGGTACGCCTCGACCTTCCAGACCGGCATGCGGACCTGGCAGCAGCGGCTCCGCTGCCGGCCGAGCCCGAAGGCGTCCGGGGTGCCGGGTGTGACGCACACGGTGGCGGGCTGCGCGGACGGCAGCGAGGTCAGCGTCTACACGCTCGACAACATGGGCCACAGTTGGCCGGGCGCGACAGCGGGCCAACTCGCCGCATCCTCCGCCGGGCTGTCCGCCACCGACCTGATGTGGGAGTTCTTCGCCGCCCACCCCCGCAAGACCTGATCAGAGGCGCAGCAGCATCCGGGTGTTGCCCAGCGTGTTCGGCTTGACCCGCTCCAGGTCCAGGAACTCCGCGACACCCTCGTCGTACGAGCGCAGCAGTTGCTCGTAGACCGGCTGCGGCACCGGAGCGCCGTCGATCTCGCGGAAGCCGAACGAGCCGAAGAACCGGGTCTCGAAGGTGAGCACGAAGATCCGCGCCACGCCCAACTCCCGGGCCGCGTCGATCAGCTCGCCGACCAGCCGGTGACCGATCCGCCGGCCCCGGCAGGACGGGTCAACGGCCACCGTGCGGATCTCGGCCAGGTCCTCCCACATGACGTGCAGCGCGCCGCAGCCCACCACGACGTCGTCCTCGGCCCGGACCGCGACCCGGAACTCCTGCACGTCCTCGAAGAGGGTGACGGTGGCCTTGCTCAGCAGCCGCCGGTCGTCGGTGTAGGTGTCGACGAGTCGCCGGATGCCCCGCACGTCGCCGGTGCGGGCCCGCCGGACGAGGATCTGACTCTCGGGTGCCTCCGACCCGGTCTGGGCGCTCATTCGCCCACCGGCACGTCCACGCACGGCCCCGCCGACCACCAGGGCTCGACCAGCTCCAACGTCTCGTCGCCGAACGGGTTCACCCCGGGGCCGGCGCCCAGCGCGTGCCCCAGGTGCACGTGCAGGCACTTGACCCGGCCCGGCATTCCGCCGGCCGAGATGCCGGCGATCTCCGACACCTCGCCGATCGCCTCCCGGCGGGCCAGATAGTCCTCGTGCGCGGCACGGTAGTGGGCCGCCAACTCCGGGTCCGTCGTCAGCCGGTCCGCCATCTCCTTCATCAGCCCCGCCGACTCCAGCCGGCTGCACGCCGCGGTGGCCCGGGGGCAGGTCAGGTAGTAGAGCGTCGGGAACGGGGTGCCGTCGGCGAGGCGGGGGGTCGTCTCGACCACGTCCGGGAGGCCGCACGGGCAACGATGGGCGACCGCCCGGGTGCCCCGGGGCGTCCGGCCGAGCTGCGCGGCCACCGCCGCCAGGTCGGCCTCGGTGGCCGGCTCGCGCTGTGGCAGGGGAACGGAATCCGCCGCCGGCTCCGACGGTGGTACGACAGTCACTGTGCCCATCTCTCCTGGTGCGCTGGTCGGTGGCTCACTTGCCCGGTTGCTGGCTGTCCGCCGCCTGCACGCTCGACCAGAGCGTGTCGTACCAGGTCACCGGCCCGGGCGGGGTGGCCGAACCGGCCGACTTCCCGGCGTCCCGGGCGGCGCCCTCCGGGTCGTGCAGCACCACCATCATCTTCTCGCCCGGCCGGCCCATGAAGAACCGTTCCCGAGCCTGCGTCTCGATGAACGCCTTGTCCTGCCACTTCGCGGCCCTCTCGGCGAGCTTCGCGATCTCCCGCTCCTGCACCGCCTGGGCCGCCTCCATCCGCTCGATGTTGGCCTGCTGGTCCAGGTAGACCCGGACCGGATAGGTGTAGGCCAGAGCGAGCGCGATCAGGACCGCGAACAGCACGGTGGCCCGACCGGTGAAGCGACGGGGGTGGGGTGCGACGAGCCGCTTCACGGCACCACCGGCGGCGGTACGCCGTGCGGCGGCCGGACGATTCGCGGAGCGCACGCCTTCGGCACCCCGGGCAGCACCCGGCGCGCGACCGGCGGCGCGCGGCTCGGCGCGTACGCCGGCCTCCCGGACCGATCCCCGCGTGGCACGCCCGCCGCCCGGCCGACCGGACTGACCCGGCCGGCGGGCGGGACGCTGACCACCCGGTGTGCGGCGCTGCTGCATCGTCACACCCCTCCCCCGAGGCTTCGTGCGTCTTAGGCCGAACGGTAGCGCGGGAACGCGCCAGCGCCGGCGTAGCGCGCCGCGTCGGCCAGCTCCTCCTCGATCCGGAGCAGCTGGTTGTACTTGGCGACACGGTCCGAGCGGGCCGGTGCGCCGGTCTTGATCTGGCCGCAGCCGGTGGCCACCGCCAGGTCGGCGATGGTGGTGTCCTCGGTCTCGCCGGAGCGGTGGCTCATCATGCACTTGAAGCCCGCCCGGTGGGCCAGGTCCACCGCGTCCAGGGTCTCGGTCAGCGAGCCGATCTGGTTGACCTTGACGAGAACCGCGTTCGCCGCCTTCTCCGCGATGCCGCGGGCGATGCGCTGCGGGTTGGTCACGAACAGGTCGTCACCGACGATCTGCACCCGGTCGCCGATCGAGGCGGTGAGCGTCTGCCAACCGCTCCAGTCGTCCTCCGCCAGCGGGTCCTCGATCGACACGATCGGGTACTCGTCGGCCAGCTTCGTGTAGTAGGTGCTCATCTCCTCGGCGGACTTCGCGGCACCCTCGAACGTGTAGGTGCCGTTGTCGAAGAACTCCGTGGCCGCCACGTCGAGCGCGAACACGATGTCGGTGCCGAGCCGGTAACCGGCCTTCTCGACCGCCTCGGCGATCAGGTCCAGGGCCGCCGCGTTGGTCGGCAGGTTCGGCGCGAAGCCACCCTCGTCGCCGAGCCCGGTGGACAGGCCCTTCTTCTTCAGCACCGACTTCAGCGCGTGGTAGACCTCCGCGCCCGAGCGCAGCGCCTCGCGGAACGTGGGCGCGCCGATCGGCGCGACCATGAACTCCTGGATGTCGACGTTCGAGTCGGCGTGCGCGCCACCGTTGAGGATGTTCATCATCGGCACGGGCAGGAGGTGCGCGTTCGGGCCGCCCAGGTAGCGGAACAGGCTCAGCTCGGCGCTGCCGGCAGCGGCCTTCGCCACCGCCAGGGAGACCCCCAGGATGGCGTTCGCGCCCAGCTCCGACTTGCTGTCGGTGCCGTCGATGTCGAGCATCTTCTGGTCGATCAGCCGCTGCTCGCTGGCCTCGTACCCGATGATCTGGTCGACGATCTTGTCTTCGACGTTGGAGACCGCCTTCTCCACGCCCTTGCCCTGGTAGCGGTCGGCGTCACCGTCGCGCAGCTCGATCGCCTCGAAGGCGCCGGTGGAGGCGCCGGAGGGCACGGCGGCGCGGGCTACCGTGCCGTCGTCCAGACCGACCTCGACCTCGACCGTCGGGTTGCCCCGCGAGTCGAGAATCTCCCGGGCGACGATTCCCTCGATGGTTGCCACTAAGTCGCTCCTCGTTGTTGTGATCCGGTCCGTGGGTGGGCCGCGACGGTGCGGCTGAGGCAGGTGTTGAACGCAGCGTATCGGGCGGCGCGAACGGGCACGGCGTCGCCCGCGCACCCGAGTCGCCCCGCGCTGACGGACATTCCCGGATTTCCGGGCGTCAACCGGCAACGGGTTTGCGCTGCGCGGACCAGATCCACCAGGCTGGTCGCCATGCCCGCCGCCTCGACCACCCTCCGCATGTTCGCCGTGTCGGTCATCGCGTCGCTCACGGTCACTGGCTGTCAGACATTCGAGAACGCCGGAGTCGCCATGGGCCGCTCGGAACTCGTCAACGATCTCGCCGCCCGGCTCGATCGGGCACTGGAGTTGACCTACTCGGCCGACTACCAACTGCCCGGCGGTCAGAGCGCCGCGATCGTGCAGGCACAGGACCCGGCGCGATCCACCTACACCTACCCGGGCGGGCAACTCACCGTCACCCCGGAGGCCATCACCCGGTGCACGACGACCGGCGCCCGCCCGGAGTGCACGCTGATCGCCCCGCCCACCCCGGGCAGCAAGCCCACCGTGACGCTCTTCGGCGAGGCCAACCAGCAGGGCCTCGTCACGCCGCCGGTGGTGGTCGGGCTGCTCACCGCCGCCGCGCTCGACCCACAGGCGGTCATCAAGCAGAGTGACACCACAGTCGCCGGGCACCACGCCGCCTGCGTGGCGGTGGAGAGATCATCCGGCGACTTCACCGCCTGCGTGACCACCGAAGGCGTGCTCGGAAGCTTCACCGGCCCGGTCGACGGCAAGCCGGTGGAGCTGGCACTGAGCGACTACTCCACCACCGTCGACGAGGGGGCGTTCGACCCGCCCGCCGGCGCGGGCGTCGTCGACCGCCGCCCCGGCGGCTCGTGACCGACCCGCCGACCCAGCCCACATCCGTCGCACCGCCCGCCGGGCCCGCGCCCGGAGCGCCGCCCGCCGGGTTCGCGCCGGCCGCGCCGCCCGCCGGGTTCCTGCCGGGGGCCGATGCGAGCCGGCCTCCGGCCCCGGCGACCTGGCCCTGCCGGTGGTCGGCGCGAAGCTGCTGACCAGCGTCGACGGCCAACCCCTCCGTGTCGCCGAGCTGCCCGCCGGCACCGACTGGGTGCCGCTGGGCACGCTCGACGACGTGCCCGCGGGGGGCGCCGACCTGACCACCACCGACGGCCTCCCCGGCCGGGCACGCGGCTGGGCGTCACTCGCCGCCGAGGTGCCGGAGCCGCACGCCACGCTCGCCGGCCGGGCGTTGGCGGTGCTGACCTGGCGGCGTACCCACAGGTGGTGCGGCGCCTGCCGAGCGGAGCTGACCGACCGGCCCGGCGAGACCGCCCGCCGCTGCCCCGACTGCGGCCTGTACGTGCCGATGCAGCTCTCCGCCGCCGTGCTGGTGGCGATCACCCGGCCCGGCCCTCCCGGGCACGCTGACGAGCTGCTGCTGGTCCGGCACGCCACCGGGCCGACCGAGCTGTGGGCGCTGGTGGCCGGCTTCGTCGAGGCCGGCGAGACACTGGAGGCGGCCGTGCACCGGGAGGTCGGCGAGGAGGTCGGGCTGCCCGTCGACCGGCTGGCCTACTTCGGCAGCCAACCGTGGGCGATCTCCGGCCCGGGCGTACTGCTCGCCGGCTTCACCGCCCGTGCCGTCGACCCGCAGGCCGAACCGGTGGTCGACGGTCGGGAGCTGACCAAGGCTCAGTGGTTCGGCCTGGATGCGCTGCCGGCGCAACTGCCGCCCGCGTACTCCATCTCGCGCTGGCTCATCGACGCGACGGTGACCGCCGCGCGGCGCTGAACCCGCGCGGCCCGGCTTTCCTCCTCAGAGACCGAGCAGGGTGCGCAGGTGACGCGGGGGCGGGCAGTCGTGGGCGAGCATCGCGTCGTGCCAGTCGCGGACCGACACCCCGTCCGGGCGGGCGGCGGCGATCTCGGCCACCTCGCTGTACCCGACGAAGTAGGTGGAGAGCTGGGTGGAGGTTAGCTGCGCGCGCCGCCACTTGCCGGCCGCCTCGCCCTCCTCCTGGAAGCCGCGCCCGGTCATCAGGGCCATCGCCTCGGCCTCGGGCAGGTTCTCGGCGTGCACCAACTGGTCGAGCAGCGCGTTGATGGTCATCCGTAGCTGCATCTTGAGCTGCTGCAACCGCACCGGCAGACCACCGAAGCCGAGCCCCGTCATCACCTCCTCCGCGTAGACCGCCCAGCCCTCGATGAACGGGCCGGACTCGGCCAGCGCGCGGACCCGCGTGCCACCGACGTAGCGGCGGGCGTGGGCGAGTTGGAGGAAGTGCCCCGGCATCGCCTCGTGCACCGTCAGATTGCGAATCATGTGGTCGTTGTATTCGCGGTAGAACGACTCGACCCGCTGCGCCGGCCAGTCCGACGGGGTGGGCGCGATGCAGTAGAAGGTCGGCACGACGGCGGTCTCCAGCGGGCCGGGCGCGTCGCAGTACGCCACCGCGACCCCCCTGGCGAACTCCGGCATCTCCTGGATCACGCACCGGTCGTCGACCAGGGTGACCAGGTCGTGTGCGCGGACGAAGTCGGTCGCCTCGTCCAGGGTCACCCCGGCCAGCTCGACGATCGTGGCGTCGTTCGGGTGCTCGGCGGCGAGCAGGTCCAGCGCCCGGCGTACGGTCGCGTCGTCGGCCGGGCCGCCGACCAGCTCGACGGCCGCCTCGCGGATCTCCGCCGTGACCCGGTCCAGGTTGGCCCAGGCGCGACGCTGGATCTCGGCGGCGCCCAGCTCGGTGTCGAGGGTGTGCCAGAGTCGGGCCTCCCAGCGGCGTCGGCCCAGTCGCGGGTCACGGCCGGGGCCGGCGTCGGCGGCCAGGCCGACGCGCAACCAGGCCACGAACTCGTCAAGCGCGGCGATCGCGGCGGTGGCAGCCGGTTCGACCCGGTCGAGGTGGCTCGGCGCCTGGGCGAGCAACGCCGGCAGCTCGTCGCGGATCAGCGCGGCCGTGCCGGTGAACTGCCCGACCGCCGTCTCCGCGTGGATCCGCGGCATGTCCCGCAGCGTCGCGCGGGCGGTGGCGAGGGCGTCCGGTACGGCGGCGAGCCGGCCGGCCAGTTGGGTCAGCCGCACCTCCGCGGGGGCGTACGGGCGGACCAGCAGCGGGTGCAGCAGCGGGCCGGGATTGTGCCGCAGCGGATCCCACTCGTGCGACCGGATCTCGGTCAGCTCGAACAGCTCCCGATCCACGAATGAGGTGAGCAGGGCGTGGTCGACCTGTTCGTCGACGTCGAGCGAGTCCGGGTCCAGTTCGGACAGCGCGTTGGCCGCGTCGGCGAGCATCGCCCGGTCGGCGGTCAACCCGTCGGCGGACAGATCCGGCAGCCGGTCGTCGAACCGGTGGTCACCCGCCGCGGTGGCAACCCCCGGCCGCGACTCCAGTAGAGCCTCGACGACCCGCTCAGCCAGCACCCCAAACGCTTCCACCCGCCCACCCTACCGACCACCGTGCGCCCCGCCGCCGGTTCCACCCACTCCGTCGATCATGAAGTTGTTGCGATCCGCCCCGGCGTGTCGGGGCAACAACTTCATGATCAACGCGGGCTGGCGGGTGGGGGTGGGGGTTCGGCGGCGCGGATGGTCTCGGCGTGGGACAGGGTGGCGCGGCGGAGGGCTGCTTCGGGGTCGAGGCCCGCCTCACGGGCTGCCGCGACCCTCGCCAGCAGGTCGACGCCCAGCCGTGCCTCGGCGTCCGCCTGGGTGTCCGCTGGTGGGGGTGGGACGTCGATGCCTCGGCGGGCGGCGCGGTCCAGGATCTGCGCCGCGAGGGCCAGCGCGGGCTGGCTCAAAGCCACCCCGTCCAGCACCGAGTGCCGGGCCTTCTCCGCCCGCTTGATCCGCTCCCAGTTCTCGGTGATCTCCTCCAGGGTGCCCGCCTCGGCACCGGCGAAGACGTGCGGATTGCGGCGGATCATCTTGTCGACCAGGCCACCGGCCACGTCGTCGATGCTCCACCGCTCATCCTCGGGCAACTCCTCGGCGAGCCGCGCGTGCAGCACCACCTGCAACAACACGTCGCCCAACTCCTCGCGCAGCGCGTCGGTGTCGTCGGCGCTGATCGCGTCGTACGCCTCGTAGCTCTCCTCCAGCAGGTAACCGGCGAGGCTGCGGTGCGTCTGCGCCCGCTTCCACGGGTCCCCACCTGGAGAGGCCAGCCGATCCAGCACGGCCACCGCGTCAAGCAGCCGGGCACCCGGCGGGTCCCACGAGCCGTACATCAACTCCATCTCGGCCAACCCCGGCTGCCGGGCCAGCCGCAGACCCAACTCCCGGGCCAGCGCCTCGTCACCCGCCGGGCCGGCCAACCACACCACAGTGCCGTGCGTCGCCACCGCGTCCAGCAACGGCTGCGTCGCCGGGCCGTCCACCACCGTGACCTCGGCGCCCGCCTGGCGCACGGCCGTGACCAACTCGCCGTCCGCGCCGGTCAGCACCGGGTGCTGGCGTACGACATCCCAGGCCGCGGAGGTCAACAGGCCGGCCGGCAACCGGGGTGAGGTGACCAGGAGGACGATCCGTGCGGTCATGCTCAGCTGGCCGTGCCCTCGTCCGGCGCAGGGCCCTCGGCACTCGGGGCGTCGCTCGACGGCAGCGGCTGCGGGGTGGAGATGTCAGTCACCGGGCCGGCCTCGTTGATGTACGGCAGTGAGTAGAAGACCAGCGACTGGCCGGTGCTCACCACCGACGGCACACCCACCGCCCGGTAGCGCGGGTTGATCGTGACGTCGATCCGGCTCGCCTCGTCCTCCAGCGCGGTGCTGAGGGCGGTGGCGCTGCGGACGAAGCCGCCGTCGCCGAACGCCTGACGGACGTCGGCCACCGACATGCCGCCGTTGATCGCCCCGGTCTTCGCCAGCGCGTCGTAGACGGCCATCAGCGAGTCGTCGCTCAGCTCAGCCGGCGGGAGCTGCTGGTTGAGCACCTGGAGCAGGTCGATCCACTCACCCCAGAGCTTCGCGTACTCGGTGGTCGCCGGCAGCCGCAGATTCTGCTCAAGCTGCTGCGGGGTGACCTCGTCGGGCACCTGGATGTTCTTCGCCGCCGCGACCCGCTTGCCGAGATCCAGGCTGACCAGCAGGTTGACCACGTCCTGACGGGTCACCGCGGCGCGCAACTGCTCCGCCGACGGCGTCGCTCCCGCCTGGCCAGCCTCCTGCCGGACCGCGTCGCCGTACTTCGCCTGCGCGTCGTCGTAGATCGCATCGACCCGGTCCACCGAATAGGTGGTGTCACCGACATACGCGGCGATGTTCGGTGCGGACTTGCCGCAGGCAGCGAGGGAGAGGACACCCAGGGCCGCGACGCTGGCGGCGGCGATCACACGGCGAGCACGCATACCCGTCACTCTCTCATGCCCCCTCCCAGCCTGTGACGGCCCCCACCGCACCGCGGACCCCGCCTCAACCCGCCGCGACGGCGAGTGGGGCGGGGGCACCGAGCACATCGGAGAGCAGTTGCGCGCACCACTGGAGCAGTGCCTGGTCCCGCAGCGGCTCGCCACCGATCCGACGGGTGCTCGGTCGGGGCACGCTGACCTGGTCGGTGGCCTGCTTGTAGACGGCGTCCGGGTGGTAGCGCTTGAGCCGCAACTGCTTCGAGTCCGGTAGCGGCAGCGGGCCGAACCGTACGTGCTTGCCCTGCATGGACACGTCGCTCAGGCCGTAACGGCGGGCCAGCAGGCGGAACCGGGCCACCTCCACCAGGTTCTGCACCGGGGCCGGCGGCTCGCCGTACCGGTCGGTCATCTCGGCGATCACCTCGCCCAGCCGCTCCTCGTCGCGCGCCTCGGCGAGCTTGCGGTACATCTCCAGGCGCAGCCGCTCCACGCTCACGTAGTCGTGTGGCAGGTGCGCGTCGACCGGCAGGTCGATCTTGACGTCGGTCTCCTCCTCCGGCCGCTCACCCTTGAACGCGGAGACCGCCTCGCCGACCATCCGCACGTACAGGTCGAACCCGACGCCCTCGATGTGCCCGGACTGCTCGCCACCGAGCAGGTTGCCGGCGCCCCGGATCTCCAGGTCCTTCATCGCCACGTACATGCCGGCGCCCAACTCGGTGTGCTGGGCGATGGTCGCCAACCGCTCGTGAGCGTGCTCGGTGAGTGGCTTCTCCGGCGGGTAGAGGAAGTAGGCGTACGCCCGCTCCCGGCCCCGGCCGACCCGTCCCCGGATCTGGTGCAGCTGAGCCAGGCCGAGCAGGTCGGCCCGCTCCACGATCAGTGTGTTGGCGTTCGGGATGTCGATGCCCGACTCGACGATCGTGGTGCAGACCAGGACGTCGAACTCCTTCTCCCAGAAGCCGACCATGACCTTCTCCAGGGCGTCCTCGCCCATCTGGCCGTGCGCCACAGCGACCCGCGCCTCGGGCACCAGCTCCCGCAGTCGCCGTGCCGCCCGGTCGATCGACTCCACCCGGTTGTGCAGGTAGAAGACCTGCCCGTCGCGGAGCAGCTCACGGTGGATGGACGCGGCCACCTGCCGGTCGTCCTGCGCGCCGACGAAGGTGAGCACCGGGTGCCGCTCCTCCGGAGGGGTGGCGATGGTGGACATCTCCCGGATGCCGGTGATCGCCATCTCCAGGGTGCGCGGGATCGGCGTGGCCGACATGCTGAGCACGTCGACCGACGCGCGCAGCGTCTTCAGGTGCTCCTTGTGCTCGACACCGAAGCGCTGCTCCTCGTCGACGACCACCAGCCCCAACTGCTTGAAGCGGGTCGCCGTCTGCAACAGCCGGTGCGTACCGATGACGATGTCGACGGTACCGTCGGCGACCATCTCCAGCGTCCGCTCGGTCTCCTTCGCCGTCTGGAACCGCGACAGCTGCCGGATCTGGACCGGGAACTGGCTCATCCGCTCGGCGAACGTGTTGTAGTGCTGCTGCACCAGCAGGGTGGTCGGCACCAGCACCGCCACCTGCTTACCGTCCTGCACCGCCTTGAACGCCGCCCGGACCGCGATCTCGGTCTTGCCGTAACCCACGTCGCCGCAGATCAGCCGGTCCATCGGGACGGTCTGCTCCATGTCCCGCTTGACCTCGTCGATCGCGGCGAGCTGGTCCGGCGTCTCCTGCCAGGGGAAGGCGTCCTCCAACTCCCGCTGCCACGGCGTGTCCGGGCCGAACGAGTGCCCCTTGGACGCCTTGCGAGCGGCGTAGAGCTGGATGAGCTGCGCGGCGATCTCCCGGACCGCCTTGCGGGCCCGGGCCTTGGACTTCTGCCAGTCCGAGCCGCCCATCTTGTGCAGGGTCGGCTGCTCGCCACCCACGTAGCGGGAGAGCTGGTCGAGCTGGTCGGTCGGGACGAACAACCGGTCGCCGGGCTGGCCCCGCTTGCTGGCCGCGTACTCGATGACCAGGTACTCCCGGCTGGCGCCGTTGACGGTGCGCTGCACCAGCTCGACGTAGCGGCCGATGCCGTGCTGCTCGTGCACCACGTGGTCGCCGGCCTTCAACTCCAGCGGGTCGATGGTGTTGCGTCGCCGGCTCGGCATCTTGCGCATGTCCCGTGTCGAGGTGCCCCGACCACCTGTCACGTCATTGCCGGTGAGCAGCACGAAGCGGGACGCCTCGTCGACGAACCCGCTGCCCAGCGCGCCGCAGGTGACCACCAGCTCACCCGGGACGGGCGCGGTCGGCACCTCCTCGGTCAACCGGGCACCCAGGCCGGCGTCGCGCAGCACCTCCACCGCCCGCTGGGCGGGGCCGTGCCCCTCGAAGACCAGCGCGATCGACCAGCCCTCGCCGGCCCAACGCTTGAGGTCCTCGACGACCCGCGAGGTCTCGCCGTGATAGAGCGGCGCCGGCTGGGCGGACAGGGTCACCGCGATGGCGTCGTCCGGGGTGACGGCGGCCTGCTCCGGCGCGTCCTCCCAGGGCTGGCGCGTCTCGGCGGTCTCCCCCTCGACCAAACCGAACGGGGACAGCGTCCACCACGGCTGACCGAGCTTGCCCGCGGCGGCGCGTACCTCACCGAGGGTGCGGAAGGCGGCGGCGCCGACGTCCACCGGGGCCTGGCCGCCGACCGCGGCGGCGGCCCAGCTGGCCTGCAAGAACTCCTCCGAGGTACGCACCAGGTCGTGCGCCCGCGTGCGGATCCGCTCCGGGTCGCAGAGCAGGACGTGGGTGCCGGCCGGCATGGCGTCCAGCAGCAGCTCCAGCGAGTCGGGGCCGACCAGCACCGGGGCCAGCGACTCCATCCCCTCCACCGGGATGCCCTCGGCCAGCTTGTCGAGGATCTCGGCCAGCTCGGGGTGCTGCTCGGCGAGCGCTGCGGCCCGGTCACGGACCGACGGGGTGAGCAGCAACTCCCGACAGGGCGGCGCCCAGAGCAGCGGAACCTTCTCGATGGTCCGCTGGTCGGCGACGGCGAAGGTGCGGATCTCCTCCACCTCGTCGCCCCAGAACTCGACCCGGGACGGGTGCTCGTCGGTGGGCGGGAAGACGTCCAGGATGCCGCCGCGCACAGCGAACTCGCCGCGCTTGGTGACCAGGTCCACCCGGGCGTACGCCATGTCGATCAGTCGGCGGGCGACCTCCTCAAGGTCCGCCTCCTCGCCGGCGGCGAGCTGCACCGGCTCCAGATCACCGAGCCCCTTGAGCTGCGGCTGGAGCAGCGAACGGACCGGGGCCACGACCACCCGCAGCGGCCCGGTGCCGCCGTGCGCGTCGGTCGCCTCCGGGTGCGCCAGCCGGCGCAGCACGGCCAGCCGTCGGCCGACCGTGTCCGAGCGTGGCGACAGCCGCTCGTGCGGCAGCGTCTCCCAGGAGGGAAGACCACAACCTGCTCGGCCGGCAGCAACCCGCCCAGCGCGGCGGCCAGGTCGTCGGCCTCCCGGGTGGTGGCGGTCACCGCCAGCACCGGTCGCCCGGCCCCGTCGTTGTCGGCGGCGACCGCCGCGACGGCGAACGGGCGCAGCGCCGCCGGGGCGGTGATGTCGAGGCCGTCGACCTGGGCGACACCGGAGCGCGCCAGGTCACGCGCCCGGGCCAGCCCGGGGTCGGCCAGGGCGGCGGTGAACAGACCGGTGAGCAAGGGAACCCCTCCAGGGGAGTCGACGCACACGACGGCGGCCCCTCGTCCAGTCGGACGGGGGGTGCACGGCACCAAGCCTATCCCCGTCGACCGACAGCCACCCCTTTCCGCCCAGGTCCACGCGCACCGCGCGCGTCGCGCGGGCCGGCGCGCGGGGCCGACGCCAAGATCGTGCTCGAACCAGGATGTAGTGGCCTCACCCACGCACCGACACCACTACATCCTGGATATTGCGCGATCTTGAGACGGAAGGCGCCGTCAGCAGCCGGCCGCGCAGAAGATCTTGACCGTCGCCGGCCGGCATGGTCGGGTTTCGGTATGGCTGAGCAGTGGCGGGCACAGTTCGACGCGGAGGTGAGCTTCGCCAACGGCGGCGGGCTGCGTACCGAGGGGTTCCGGCTGGACATTCCCGATCGGGAGATCACCGACGCGGACCTGGCGGCGTTGTTCGTCCGGCATCTCGGGCTGCTGATGGTCGCCGAGGTTCGGATCAGCGCGAAGACGCTCATCGAGGAGCCGCACAAGGGTGGCCGGGGCGTGGCAGTCGATCAGCCGACGTCCGGCCGCGGACTGGTCGAGCTGAGCCACGTGATCAGCGATGGGATGACCACCCTGCCGGGTTGGCCGGGGCCCCGGATCACCGACTGGCTGACCTTCGCGGCGTCCCAGGAGCGGTACGCCCCGGGCACCGAGTTCCACGTGGCCCGAATCGACATGATCGCCAACACCGGCACGTACCTGGACACTCCCGCCCACCGCTGGGCCGGCCGCGACGACCTGACCGGGGTGTCGCTGGACCGTCTCGCCGACCTGCCGGGGGTGGTGGTCCGGGTGCCGGTCGGCGTCCGGGCGGTGGACCGGCTCATGCTGGCCCCTTATGAAGTGGCCGGGCGGGCGGTGCTGCTGCACACCGGGTGGGATGCGCACTTCGGCACGGAGCGGTACGGCGCGCCGGAAGCGCCGTACCTGACCGGCGACGCCGCCCAGGCGCTTGTCGACGCGGGGGCGGCCCTGGTCGGCATCGACTCCATCAACATCGACGACATGAGCCCGGCGGCCGCCGGCGTACGCCCCGCGCACAGCGCGCTGCTCGCCGCCGGCATCCCGATCGTGGAGCACCTGACCGGTCTGGACGCGTTGCCGCCGACCGGGTTCCGGTTCACCGCGGCCCCGCCGATGGTGGCCGGCATGGGCACCTTCCCCGTTCGCGCCTTCGCCGTCGTCAACCCCTGACGTCACTGGTTCCGCCCTGTGGTCCACAAAACGGACCATAGGCTAATAACGTGGACAAAAATTCGCCGGGCACGGCCCGCGACTGGGCGCCGCGCAGCATCGGGCTGCTTCTCGGCACCTTCGTGCTGGCCACGGCGTTCATCGCGGCCTACGTCGGCGCGTTGCACCAGCCCACACCCCGCGATCTGCCGATCGGCGTCGTCTCCGGCGACCAACGCGCCCAGGCGACGCTCGACGCCGTGCGCGGCCAGACCACAATCCTCAAGCCCATCGGGTACGACGACCCGGGCGCCGCCGAGCACGGACTGCTCAGCCGCGCGGTGTACGCCGTGCTCAGCACCGGCCCCGACAACGGCCTGCTCCTCACCGTGGCGAGCGCTTCCGGCCCCTCCGCCACCAGCGCGATCAAGGAGGTCCTCGGCACCGCCACCAGTCGCACCGACACCCCGCTGCAGATCGTCGACAAGGTGCCGGTCACCTCGGCCGACCCGCGCGGGGTGGTGCCCTTCTACCTGAACGTCGGGTACGTGCTCGGCGGCTACCTCGCCTCCACCGTGCTCGGGATATCCGCCGGCACCACCCCCCGTACGGCGCGACGGGCCGGACTGCGCATCGCCGCCCTGGCGGTCTACAGCGTGCTGCTCGGCATCGCCGGCGCGGTGGTGGTCGGACCCGTCCTGGACATCTGGCACCACGACGTACCGACGATCGCCGCCATCGGCGCGCTCGCCGTCTTCGCCGCCGCGATGTTCGCCAGCGCCATCCAGGGCTGGCTCGGCGTCGCGGGCACCGCGCTGGTCATCCTGCTGCTGGTGGTGCTCGGCAACCCGGGCTCCGGTGGCATCTACGCACCCGAGTTCCTGCCCGGGCTGCTGCGCGGCATGCACCGGTGGAACATCCCGGGGCTCGCCAACGACCTGACCAAGGCCGCTGTGTACTTCGACTGGCGATCCGCCGGCTGGCCGGCTCTCGCCCTCGGGATCTGGACGGTGCTCGGAGCACTCGGGTTGGTCAGCTCGAGCCTGGTCCGCGGTCGCCGGGCCGCCACATCCGACCCCGGGACGACACGCTCAGGCCCCTCGCCGAGCCGCCACGGTGGCTGAGATCACGCCGGAAAACACCCTCCGGGAGGCAGTGGATCACCAGGGGGCCCTCCAGACATCCCCTGCGCGCGGATACCATCCAGTAAGTCGGACAGCGCTGTCCTTCGTATCCACGTAAGGGAGCGCATCGTGACCGACCAGCACGACCACGACGGCCCGGACGCCGCACTGCGCGCCGACATTCGCCGACTCGGCACCCTGCTCGGCCAGACCCTGGCCCGCCAGGAGGGTCGCCCGCTACTCGACCTCGTCGAGGAGATCCGCGCCCAGGTCCGCTCCGACGCCCCGGCCGCCGCCCAGCGCCTCGGTGGGCTCGACGTGACCACCGGAACCAAGCTGGCCCGCGCCTTCTCCACCTACTTCCACCTGGCCAACATCACCGAGCAGGTGCACCGTGCACGGGATCTGCGCCGCCGCCGCGCGGTGCAGGGCGGCTGGCTGGACCAGGCCGCCAAGATGATCGCCGAGCGCGGGGTGCCGGCCGAGGAGATCGCCAACGCGGCTCGCCGGCTGGCGGTACGACCGGTCTTCACCGCGCACCCCACCGAGGCGGCCCGTCGCTCGATCCTGTCCAAGCTGCGGGCGATCGCCGACGAGTTGGACACCGAGACCGCCAACGCCATCCTCTACGGCGCCAGCGACGAGGGCCCGGCCAACCGCCGGCTGGCCGAGTTGCTGGACCTGATGTGGCAGACCGACGAGCTGCGGCTCGACCGGCCGGACCCGACCGACGAGGCCCGCAACGCGATCTACTACCTGCGCGACCTGTACGCCGAGGCCGCGCCACAGGTGCTCGACGACCTGGCCGACACGTTGCGCACGCTCGGGGTGGAGACCTCACCGACGGCCCGGCCGCTGAGCTTCGGCACCTGGATCGGCGGCGACCGCGACGGCAACCCGTTCGTCACCCCGGCGGTCACCCGCGAGGTGCTGACCATCCAGCACGAGCACGGCATCGCGGCCACCGAGAAGGCGATGGACCACCTGATCAACGAGGTCTCGGTGTCCCGCCGGCTGCGCGGGGTGTCCCTGGACCTCTCCGCCAGCCTCGCCGCCGACCTGGACGCGCTGCCCGAGGTGGCGCAGCGCTTCCGCCGGGTCAACGCCGAGGAGCCGTACCGGCTCAAGGCGCGTTGCGTGAAGGCGAAGCTCGCCAACACCCGGCTGAGGTTGCGCCAGGGCACCGCGCACGTGCCCGGCCGGGACTACCGGGGCTCCGCCGAGCTGATCGCTGACCTGGACCTGCTGCGCGCCTCGCTGGCCCGCAACTCCGGGCAGCTCACCGCGGTCGGCCGGCTGGCCTCCACCATCCGTACGGTCTCCGCGTTCGGCCTGCACCTGGCCACCATGGACGTCCGGGAGCACGCCGAGGCGCACCACGCGGTGCTCGCGCAGCTCTACGAGGCGGTCGGCGAGGTCTCCGACTACCCGGCGCTGACCAGGCTGGAACGCACCAAGCTGCTCGCCGACGAGCTGACCGGCCGCCGCCCCCTGTCGACCCTGGACACGTCGCTGTCCGAGCCGGCCCGCAAGACGTTCGACGTGTTCGGGACCATCCGGGAGGCACAGGACCGGTTCGGCGCCGAGGTGATCGAGTCGTACATCATCTCGATGACCCTGGGTGTCGACGACGTGCTGGCCGCCGTGGTGCTGGCCCGCGAGGCCGGCCTGGTGGACGTGCACAGCGGGCGGGCCCGGATCGGGTTCGTGCCGCTCCTGGAGACCCCGGCCGAGCTGAACGCCGGCGGCGAACTCCTCGACGAGCTGCTGTCGCTGCCCGCGTACCGGGCGCTGGTGAGCGCTCGAGGCGACGTGCAGGAGGTCATGCTCGGCTACTCCGACTCGAACAAGGAGGCCGGGATCACCACCAGCCAGTGGTCGATCCACCGGGCGCAGCGCGCGCTGCGCGACGTGGCCGCCCGGCACGGCGTGCACCTGCGGCTGTTCCACGGCCGGGGCGGCACTGTCGGGCGCGGCGGCGGGCCGACGCACGAGGCGATCCTGGCGCAGCCGTACGGCACGATGGACGGCGCGATCAAGGTGACCGAGCAGGGCGAGGTGATCTCCGACAAGTACACCCTGCCCTCGCTGGCCCGGGAGAACTTGGAGCTCACCCTCGCCGCGGTGCTCCAGGCGACCCTGCTGCACACCGCACCCCGGCAGCCGGCCGAGATGTTGGAGCGCTGGGACGCGACGATGGACGTGGTCTCCGAATCGGCGTTCCGGTCGTACCGGACGCTCGTCGAGGACCCGGACCTGCCGGCGTACTTCTGGGCGTCCACCCCCACCGAACTGCTCGGCGCGCTGAACATCGGCTCCCGGCCGGCGAAGCGCCCGAACACCGGGGCCGGGCTGTCCGGGCTGCGGGCCATCCCGTGGGTGTTCGGCTGGACGCAGACCCGGCAGATCGTGCCGGGCTGGTTCGGCGTCGGCTCCGGGTTGGCAGCCGCCCGCGAGGCCGGGTTGGCGGACGTGCTGGCCGAGATGCACCGCAACTGGCACTTCTTCCGCACGTTCCTGTCGAACGTCGAGATGATGCTGACCAAGACCGACCTGAGCATCGCCCGTCGGTACGTCGAGACGCTGGTGCCGAAGAAGCTGCACCCGATCTTCGAGCAGATCGAGCAGGAGTACGAGCTGACCAAGCGGGAGGTGCTGGCGGTCACCGCCTCGCCGGCGCTGTTGGACAACTCGCCGGTGCTCCAGCGCACCCTGGCCGTCCGCGACACCTACCTGGAGCCGCTGCACCATCTCCAGGTGGCGCTGCTGCGGCAGTACCGCGAGTCGGGCGCCGCCGGCCGGGCGATCGCCACCGCACCGGGCGGCCGTCGCGCGCCGAGCGACGGCACGGCCCTGGAACGCGCGCTGCTCACCACCGTGAACGGCATCGCCGCCGGGATGCGCAACACCGGCTGATCAACGGGCACGAAGGCGGGCCCCGGTCGTTGCGACCGGGGCCCGTTCGGTAGGTGTCCGTGAACGACTTGTCAGAAGTCGCCGCCGCCGAAATCCCCACCACCGAAGTCGCCGCCGCCGAAGCCGCCACCACCGAAGTCCCCACCGGCGTAGTCGCCGCCGCCGAAGTCCCCGCCCTGGTCGCCACCGCCGAAGTCGCCACCCTGGTCGCCGCCCTGGTCCCCACCCTGGTCGCCGCCCTGGTCGACACCGTCACCGAAGCCCTCCTGGTAGCCGGCGTCGTAGCCGTACCCGGGGTCGGCGAAGGCGGGCGAGAAGAGCGCGTCGGCGATCAGGATGCCGCCGAGCACACCGGCGCCGGCACCCAGCGCCGTCTTCCACCACGGCGTCGAATACCAGCCGGCTGGCACCGGTCGACCCTGATAACGCCCACCGGGGTAGTAGTAGGGCGTTTCCCGGCCGGGTTGCGGCCCGGCCCGGAAGGTCTGCCCCTGCACGTCGACCTCGCGCTCCTTGGTGAGCTGCCCCACGCCACGGGCGGCGGCCAGGGCCGGCACCTCGGGACCCGGGTCGATGCCGAGCGCGGTGCGCGCCGCCCGGATGTACGCCAGCCCCTCCAGCGCGGTCTCCCGGGCCAGCCCGAACTGGTGCGGCGTGGACGCCTGCTCCAGCTGGGAGCCCGCCGCGTTGTACCGCTCACCGGCATCGGCCAGTGCCTGGCGTACCGCTGGTTCGTCGCCCTGCAGGTTCATCAACTGGCCGCCGAGACGCTCGTACCACCGCTGCGCCTCGGCGCGGGCGTCGCCGAGCTCGGTGCGGCGACGGGCGCCGGCCTGGGCGCGGATGAGCGCCGCGGCGCCCAGCGCGCCGACCAGCACAACGGCGAGGCAGAGCACAAGTTCCATGTCATCGAACGTACCCCCGGGTGTCACGTCGTATCCGTCTGGCAAGCTCCGGTGATGGACGTCTCGACGCTGCTCCTGGTGATCGTGTGCCTCGGCGCCGGCGGGGCGGTGGGCTGGCTCGCGGCCCGGTCCCGGTCGGCTGCCGACATCGCCCGCCTGGATGCCACCCTGGCCGCCACCCGCGAGGGCGAGGGCCGACTGGAGCAGTCCATGCGGGCGCTGAGCTACGAGGCCACCGCGCAGTCCCAGGAGGCGGTGGCCCGGGCCGTCGCGCCGCTGCACGACACCCTGCGCCGCTACGAGCTGCGGGTGGCCGAGCTGGAGCACGACCGCGTCGACGCGTACGCCGAGCTGCGTGAGCAGGTCCGCTCGATGACAGCGGTCTCCGGTGAGTTGCGCACCGAGACCAAGCAGTTGGTGGCGGCGCTGCGCGCACCGCAGGTGCGGGGCCGTTGGGGCGAGCACCAGCTGCGCCGGATCGTCGAGGCTGCCGGCATGCTGGAGCACTGCGACTTCTCCGAGCAGGTCACCGCCGCCACCGACCAGCAGGTCGTCCGACCGGATCTGGTGGTCCGCCTGCACGGCGGTCGGTCGGTGGTGGTGGACGCCAAGGCCCCGTTCGACGCGTACCTGACAGCCATGGAGGCCCGCGACGAGCGCGGCCGGGACACCCACCTCGACGCGCATGCCCGGCACCTGCGGGGGCACGTCGACGCCCTGGCCGCCAAGTCGTACTGGTCGGCGTTCGACAACTCGCCCGAGTTCGTGGTGCTGTTCGTCCCCGCCGACCCGTTCCTCGACGTCGCGCTCCAGCGCGACCCGACGCTGCTGGAGCACGCCTTCACCCGCAACGTGGTGCTCGCCACGCCGGCCACGCTCGTCGCCCTGCTCCGCACGGTCGCCTACTCCTGGCGGCAGGAGGCGCTGGCTCGCAACGCGCTCGCCGTGCACACCCTCGCCCGGGAGCTGTACGGCCGGCTCTCCACCCTGGGCGACCACGTGGGCAAGCTCGGCTCGTCGCTGGCCGGAGCGGTGACCGCCTACAACCGGGCGGTCGGCTCGCTGGAGGCCCGGGTGCTGGTCAGCGCCCGCAAGCTCGCCGAGTTGGGCGTCTCCGACGACGAGTTGGCCACACCGGCCCAGGTCGAGTTGACGCCCCGGCAGCCACAGGCACCCGAGCTGGCCGATCCGGCCGACGACGAGGTTTCGACCCGCTCACCATTCATGTGACAGTGCGTATACCCGCATATCACGAAGTGGTCACAAGGGACTGACCAGTAGTGACAGTGCTCGTCGATACCACGAAAGATGCTGCTCACCCGAGCGCCCTTCTCTGAAGGGCCCTGTTCTCTGGAGGTAAAGAGAACGTGAGCAGACTCCGAAACCTGAGCCGGCGCACCTCAGCCGCGCTCTTCGCGTCGGTCCTGGCGGCGAGTGCCATGACGACCATGGGTGGTGCCGCCACCGCGGCCGCCGCTCCCGCCACCACACCGGACGCTTCCCCGGCCACCGCCGCCGAGACGCTGGGCGCCCACGACGCCAAACTGCTCAGCGAGGCCCGAGCAAAGAAGGCCCCGACGGTCACGTTGATCGTCGCCACCGAGAAGGGTGAGGCAGGGGACGTCGCCGACAGCCTCACCAAGCTCGGCGGCACGGTCAGCCAGCGGCAGGACCGCGTCGGCTTCGTGCTGGCCAAGGTCCCGACCGACCGGGTCCTCAAGGCGGCGCGGCTGCCCGGCGTCTCGGCCGTCGACCTGGACGAGGTCATCCACCTGCCGGACCCGGCCCCGGAACAGGCCCCCGCCGGCACCGCTGGCGCGCGGCAGGCCACCGCCGGGGCGCCGGGAGAGACCACCCCCGCCGACAACCCCTACATGCCGACGAACGAGACCGGCGCTGTGGCGTTCACCGCGGCCCACCCGTCGTGGGACGGCCGGGGCGTCACGATCGGCATCATGGACTCCGGTGTGGACCTGGCCCACCCGGCGTTGCAGCAGACCACCACCGGCGAGCGCAAGATCGTCGACTGGGTCACCGCGACCGATCCGTTGGAGGACGGCACGTGGCGGCGGATGCAGGCCGAGGTCGCCGGCCCGTCGTTCACCATCGCGGGCGGCACCTGGACGGCGCCGGCCGGCACGTACCGGTTCAACCTGTTCAGCGAGTCAGTCACCACCGCGAGCGACGCCCGCGGTGACGTCAACCGCGACGGCGACACCACCGACACCTGGGGTGTGCTCTACGACCCGGCCACCAACAACATCCGGGTGGACGCCAACCAGAACCTCAACTTCACCGACGACCCGGTCATGCGGCCGTACAAGGAGAAGTACGACGTCGGCTACTTCGGCACCGACAACCCGGCGACGCCGGTCGCCGAGCGGCAGCCCTTCGTCGTCGAGTTCCGCAAGAACGTGGACACCACGCCGATCGGGCTGCCGGGCACCTACGACTACGTCAACATCGGCATTGTCGAGAGCACCCACGGCACCCACGTCGCCGGCATCACCGCCGCCAACGACATGCTCGGCAACGGGTCCTTCGACGGTGCCGCGCCCGGCGCCAAGCTGGTCTCCGCCCGCGCCTGCTCCTGGGGTGGTGGCTGCAGCGCTGCTGCCCTCACCACCGGCATGATCGACCTGGTGGCCAACCGTGGCGTCGACATCGTCAACATGTCGATCGGTGGCCTTCCGGGTCTGAACGACGGCAACAACGCGAGGACGAACCTCTACAACGAACTGATCGAGACGTACGGCGTGCAGTTGATCCTCTCGGCCGGCAACTCCGGGCCGGGCCTCAACACCGTCGGCGACCCGTCCGTCGCCAGCAACGTGATAAGTGTTGCCGCCAACATCAGCAAGGACACCTGGCTGGCCAACTACGGCTCGGTCGTCAAGAAGAAGAACGCGCTGTTCAACTTCTCCTCCCGTGGCCCGCGCGAGGACGGCGGCTTCAAGCCGAACATCGCCGCCCCCGGCTCGGCCATCTCCACCGCACCGACCTGGCAGCTCGGCGCCCCGGTCCCCGAGGCCGGTTACGCGCTGCCCCCGGGCTACGCGATGCTGAACGGCACCTCGATGGCGTCTCCGCAGACCGCTGGCGCCGGCGCGTTGCTGCTGTCGGCCGCCAAGGCCACCGACCGGGGCGTCAGCCCGGCAGCACTGCGGCGGGCGCTGTTCAGCTCCGCCAAGCCGATCGCGGACGTGCCGACGTACGCGCAGGGCTACGGCATGGTCAACGTGCCGGGCGCCTGGCAGCTGCTGCGCCAGGGCGTCGAGACCCGTTCGTACGTCTCCGACGCGCCCGTCTGCAGCCCCCTGTCGCACCAGCTGACCATCTGGAACGGTGTGAAGTTCGTACCGAACCCGGGTCGGGGCACCGGCGTCTACAACCGCTGCGCCGCGTCCGCGGGCGGCCACAAGGTCGGCCAGAGCAAGACCTACCCGGTCAAGCTGACCCGCACCAGCGGCCCGGCCGGCACCATCAAGCACGACATCACGCTCCAGGGCAACGACGGCACCTTCAAGGCACCGAAGAGCGTCGCGTTGCCGCTCAACAAGGCCGTCACCATCAGCGTCACGGCCAAGCCGGCCACCGAGGGCGCGCACGGGGCGATCGTGCGGATCGACGATCCGGCCACCAACGTTGTCGACTTCGAGGTGTCCACGGTGGTGGTGGCCTCGAACGACGTGAAGAAGCCCACCTTCTCGTACGCCAACGAGGGCTCCGTCGACCGGAACGGCTTCACGTCGTACTTCGTCACGGTGCCGGAGGGTGCCAAGGCCCTCCAGGTGAACCTCTCCGGGATCGCCACCGGCTCGCAGACCCGATTCATCGCGATCAACCCGCTGGGTGTGCCGGTCGAGGCCACCACGAGCACCGTCTGCTACACCAACTTCTCCGACGTCAGCGTCTGCAAGCCGCAGGAGCGTGACTACCAGAACCCGCTTCCCGGGGTCTGGGAGATCGAGGTGGAGTCGCGGCGGACCTCCCCGGCGCTGAACAACCCGTTCAAGCTCCAGGCACGGGTGCAGGGCCTTACCGTCGAGCCGGCGCTTGTCGAGCTGCCCAGCGTCGAGGCCGGCGAGCCGACCCCGGTGAGCTGGAACGTCACCAACGCGTTCGGCCCGGTCTCGGTCAGCGGCCGCAGCGGCGCGCTGACCGGTGTGCGCACCGAGCGTCCGACCATCACCGAGGGCGGCCCCAACCAGGAGTGGACCGTCGAGATCCCGGCGGGCACGTCGACGTTCACCGCCCGGATCGGCAACCCCGCCAACGCGGGCGCCGACCTGGACCTGTTCGTCTACCGGGGTGCCACCGAGGTCGGCCGGGCCGCCGACGGCGACTCGGAGGAGGCGGTCACGCTGACCAACCCGCCGGCCGGCACCTACCGCGTCGTGGTGGAGCCGTACGGGGTCGACGGGCCGGGGACCAGCACCGCCTACGACTACTACGACGCGTTCGCGTCAGCGTCGCTGGGCACGATCACCGCCCCGGCCGTCGCGGTGCCGCTGATGCACGGCGAGTCGACCACCATCACCGCGACGGTGACCGCGGTGGCCGTTCCGGCCGACGGGCGTCAGCTCTCCGGTGAACTGGCGATCGTCACCACCGAGGGTGCGATCGTGGGTCGCGGCAACGTGTCCATCGGGGCCGTGAACTGATCCGCTCGTAACACCGGCAGGAGCCCGTCCCCACGTCCGGGGGCGGGCTCCCGCGTGTCAGGGGCGGGTGGTCAGGACCGGCGAGCGACCGTGACGACGAACGGGGTGCCCTGCTGGCAGGTGGTCATCATGCCGGGCTCCACCCGACCGGTGACCTCGACCCGAGCACCCGGCGTCAGTACGTCACGCGGGCCGCCGAGCAGCAGGTAACCGTCGAGCAGTACGCAGCCGGGCTCCACGCCGCCCTGCACGGTGCCGCTCAGGGTGGTGGCCCCGACGCCCGGCGGCGTGCTCGGCCCGCCCGGCTTCGGTGACTTGACCCGCGGCGGCACAGTGGGGGCGACTGTCGACGGCGAGGCGGTCGGGTCGGGCGTGGGCTGGCTGGTCACCGGCTGCGCTCCCGTCGGTGTCGGGGTGGGTGTGCCGCCTCCGCCACCCTGGCCGCCGCAGGCGCTCAACGCCACGCAGACGGCCAGCGCGGGAACGGCGAGCCGAAGAGTCTTCATGCCGGATCTGACGTACGCCGACCCCGGTTCGTTCCCGTGCTCAACCGCGCGCCGCGGCGGCCTTCATGTCCCGCTTCAGCTCCTGCGGAAGCGAGAACGTGAGCCGCTCGTTGGCGGTGGTGATCTCCTCGACGTCGCCGAAGCCGCGCGCGGCGAGGTGGACCAGCACCTCCTGGACCAGGTCGTCCGGGACGCTCGCACCCGAGGTCAGGCCGACCGTCGTGGCCCCCTCCAGCCAGGCGTCGTCGATCTCGTGCGCGAAGTCGATCAGGTGACCGGCGCGGGCGCCGGCGTCCAGGGCGACCTCGACCAGGCGGACCGAGTTGGAGGAGTTCGTGGAGCCGACCACGATCACCACGTCACAGTCGGCGGCGATCTCCTTGACCACGTGCTGCCGGTTGGAGGTGGCGTAGCAGATGTCGTCGCTGGGCGGGGACTGCAACAGCGGCAGCCGCTGCTTGAGCCGGGCCACCGTCTCCAGCGTCTCGTCGACCGAGAGCGTGGTCTGGGAGAGCCAGACCACCTTCTCCGGATCGCGTACGGTGATCTTGTCGGCGCCGTCCGGGCCGTCCACCAGTTGGATGTGCGCGGGGGCCTCACCGGCGGTGCCGATGACCTCTTCGTGCCCCTCGTGACCGATGAGCAGGATGTCGTAGTCCTCGGCCGCGAAGCGCCGCGCCTCGTGGTGCACCTTGGTGACCAGCGGGCAGGTCGCGTCGATCGCCTTCAGCGAACGCGCCTTTGCCTGCTCGTAGACCTCCGGTGCCACGCCGTGCGCGGAGAAGATGACGGTGGCGCCCTCCGGCACCTCCTCGTTCTCCTCCACGAAGATCGCACCCTGGGCCTCCAGGGTCTGCACCACGTGCTTGTTGTGCACGATCTGCTTGCGCACGTAGATCGGGGCGCCGTAGAGCTTCAGCGCCTCCTCCACGGTCTGCACCGCGCGGTCGACACCCGCGCAGTAGCCGCGGGGCTTGGCCAGGAGCACGCGCTTGCCGGTCCGGTGAGTCGCCTGAGCCTCAGTCACCACCCCATCGTACGTGCCACCCCCGAAACCGCCCGAGACCGCGACCCCACACCCTCCCCGCGTTGATCATGAAGTTATTGCGGCGACACGCCGGCGCGGAGGGCAATAACTTCATGATCAACGAGGCCGGGTCGGGACGGTCCGTAGGGTGGGCGGGTGACCGAGGGTGGGCGGGTGGCGAGCGGCGGGGGCAGCGGCGGGGCGAGCAGCGCCGAGGAGCCTTGGCCGGTACGGGTGGTCAGCCAGAAGGTGGGGGCCTGGATCGCCAAGCTGGGCTGGGTGTGGGTGGACGGGCAGGTGGCCCAGATCAGCCGCCGCCCCGGGGCCAGCACGGTCTTCCTCACCCTGCGCGACCCGTCGGCCGACCTGAGCCTGACCGTCACCACCAACCGGGACGTTCTGGACGCCGGTGCGCCGGAGCTACGCGAGGGCGCCCGCGTGGTGCTGCACGCCAAGCCGGAGTTCTACGCCGCCCGGGGCACGCTGAGCCTGCGGGCCGACGAGATTCGCCAGGTGGGGCTCGGGGAGCTGCTGGCCCGACTGGAGAAGCTCAAGAAGCTGCTCGCCGCCGAAGGGCTCTTCGACCGCGCCCGCAAGCGTCGACTGCCGTTCCTGCCCGGCCGGATCGGGCTCATCACCGGTCGCGCGTCGGCGGCGGAGCGGGACGTGCTGACCAATGCCCGACGGCGCTGGCCAGCGGTCGAGTTCCGGACGGTCAACGTGGCAGTGCAGGGCCCGTCAGCGGTGCCGCAGATCATCGACGCGCTCAAGGTGCTGGACGCCGACCCGAGCATCGACGTCATCATCATCGCCCGGGGTGGCGGCGGCATCGAGGACCTGCTGCCCTTCTCCGACGAGGCGCTCTGCCGCGCGGTGTTCGGCTGTCGTACGCCGGTGGTCAGCGCGATCGGCCACGAGACGGACGCGCCGCTGATCGACTACGTGGCCGACGTCCGCGCCTCCACACCGACCGACGCGGCGAAACGGGTCGTCCCCGACCTCACCGAGGAGGTACGCCTCATCGGTCAGGCCCGGCACCGCCTCGAACGGGCGGTGCGCAACCTGGTCGACCGGGAGACGCACCGGCTCGACGGGCTGCGGTCCCGGCCGGTGCTGGCCCGGCCCCAGGTGATGGTGGAGCATCGGGCGACCGAGCTGACCGCGTTGCGTCAGCGGGCCGGCCGCTGCCTGGAACATCGGCTCACCGCCGCCGAGGATGATCTGCGGCACACCCTCGCGCGGCTGCGCGCCCTCTCCCCCGCCGCCACCCTCGACCGGGGGTACGCGATCGTGCAGCGCGCGGACGGTCAGGTGGTCCGCGCGGCGGCGGAGGTCGGCAAGGGCGACCCGTTACGGGTACGACTGGCCGACGGCGAGTTGGCCGCCACGGTCGACGGCTGAGTGGCGGCGCGGCGCGGCGGGGAGTGGTGTGCTGAGATGAACGCGATGACTGACGACACGAAGGCCGAGCCGGACGTGCGGCTCAGTTACGAGCAGGCCCGCGCCGAGCTGGCCTCGGTGGTGGAGCGGCTGGAGGCCGGCGGCACGTCCCTGGAGGAGTCGCTGGCGCTCTGGGAGCGCGGCGAGGCGCTGGCGGTGATCTGTCAACGCTGGCTGGACGGTGCGCGGGCGCGGATCGACGCCGCCCGGCAGGAGCCCGCTTCCTGACCGTCGCCCCGGCGACTGAAACCGTAGCTGCGGCGAGTGGAGCCGCCGGGCGGGGCGGCCGGAGCCGCCCCACCCGGTTACCTCAGTTGAACAGGCTGTACAGCTCGGCGGGCGCCTCGACGACCTGGTTCGCCGGCGGCTTCTGCGCGGCGGTGGCGGCACCGTAGTCGGAGTACGTCATCTTGATCTCCTGGGCGGCGGTCTGACCGGCGGCCGGCATCTGCAGCACCAGTTCGCTGAGACGGCCCTGCGGGTCGACCTTCGCGGTGAACGGGACGGTCTTCGCCTGGGTGCCCAGCGCGGCGATCGTGGCGGCGTTCAACGAGCCCGCCTCGGCGGCCTTGGTGACGTCGATGGTGCCGGCGTACGCGCCGGTGCCGGTGCTGCGCACCTCGGTGATGCCCTGGGTGAGCACCGCGCTGCCGGCCGGGTCGACCTTCTCGAAGTCGAAGCCGAGGTTCCGGTTGCCCTTGATCCGGGTCTGGTCCAGGTGCTGGTACTTGCCGAGGTTGAGCTGCTTGATGGCGGGCAGGCTGTTGGCGGTGGGGCCGCTCAACTCCAGCTTGACCCAGCTGTCCGGCTTGAAGTGGATCACGTCGAGCTTCATCGCCAGGTCGGACGAGGGGCCGCCGATCGCGATCTTCATCGCCGCGCTCTGGCTCGGCTGGTGCACCAGCCCCTCCGCAGTCGAGCCGGCGCCGGCGAGGGTGAACCGGAAGTTCCCGTTGCTGATCTCCTTGGTGGAGTCGAGCAGGGCCTGCTTGGCGTCGCCCGCCACCGGTGCGCCGGACGGGCTCGCCGTGCCGGACGCGGTCACCGTCGGGGACGGCGTCGATCCGGCGGTGCCTGTTCCGTTGGCGCAGGCGGCCAGCGCGGGCGTGATCAGAGCGGCGGCTACCAGGCCGGCGCCGAGTCGTCGAACAGTCATATCGTGTCTCCCAAGGGGGTCACCCGACGACCTGGGCGGCGCCGGAAACCGGGCGACGCAGCAGCACCGTCGGCTGCGTCGCGCGATCCGGGCCGAGCAGCGCGCCCGGATCACCCCCTCCTTGTTCCCTGTCGACACGTCGGACAATCACCCTTCGGCCTGGTTGCCCAGATTCGGCGTCAGCGGGACCTCCGACCACCGGGTCCGGTCAGCGCAACGAGCCGGCCAGTTCGCGGAGTTCGTTGTCCCGGGCGTCGCCGACGACGATCACCGTGCGGGTCGGTTCCAGCAGGACCAGCGCCTGCTGGTTTCCCCGGGCGGTGTAGAGCTGCCAGGTGCGCCCGGCCAGCTCGGTGGGGCCCTGCGGCTGGCCCTGGCTGGTCAGCTCGGCGGGGAGCAGACGGTCCGCCGGGACGCTGCTCTGCAGCAGTTGGACGCCCCGCCCCTCCGGCGTGAGGTAGCCGAGTCGCAGGTTCGCGCCGCCCTCGACGGTCTGGTAGCGGGCGCTGACCGTGGTCCAGTCGGAGCCGAGCCCCTGCGGCTGGCTCACCGGGAAGACGTTCGCCGAGCGGGCCTGCTCGATGGCGGGCGCCGGATCGACAGTCGTGGCCTGGTCGCCGCCGAGGAACCCCCGGTAGAACGCCAGCAGGAGCGCGATCGGGACGAGCAGCACCAGCAGCGAGATCGCCATGTCCTTCGGCGACCGCTCGGACTTGCCGGACACCGCCGGCGGCGGCGGGGTCGGATCGGTCGCGGCGGGCTCACCACCGGGCCCGGCGGAGACGTCGGCGGCCGGCGGCTGACCGTCCGGCGGCGTGCGGTCGGCGGGTACGCGGTCGGCTGGCTGTGCGGGTTCCACCCCTCCATCTTCGCAGCCGCCCGACCGGCGGTATCCGGGCCATCACCGCCCCGCGCCGACGCCCGGTCGGCCATCGTGTGAGGATCAGCGACAAAGCCGGCAGTGGGGGCCTCCCCGCCGCCGGTCGTCCCCGCACCGTCGCGAGGAGGAGTAGCCGCCATGACGAACACCAGGACGCGGATCCCACAGGATCTCGACCGAAACCTTGCCCTCGACCTGGTCCGGGTCACCGAGGCCGCGGCGATGGCCGCCGGCCGGTGGGTCGGTCGGGGCGACAAGGAGGGCGGCGACGGGGCCGCGGTCGACGCGATGCGCAAGCTGATCAACTCGATCCAGATGCGCGGTGTGGTGGTGATCGGCGAGGGCGAGAAGGACAACGCCCCGATGCTCTTCAACGGTGAACACGTCGGCGACGGCACCGGCCCGGAGGTGGACGTCGCCGTTGACCCGGTGGACGGCACCACCCTGATGAGCAAGGGCATGCCGAACGCCGTGGCGGTGCTCGCCGTCTCCGAGCGGGGTGCGATGTTCGACCCCAGTGCCGTGTTCTACATGGAGAAGCTCGCCGTCGGGCCGGCGTACGCCGACGTGATCGACATCAACGCCGGTGTGGCGGAGAACGTGCGCCGGATCGCCAAGGTCAAGGGCACCGACGTCTCCGAGGTGACGGTCTGCGTGTTGGACCGGAGCCGCCACGACGACCTGGTCGCGCAGATCCGCCGGACCGGGGCGGGTATCCGGTTCATCTCCGACGGCGACATCGCGGGCTCGATCGCGGCCGCCCGGGGCGAGTCGGATGTCGACGTGCTGATGGGCATCGGCGGCACCCCGGAGGGCATCATCTCCGCGTGCGCGCTGAAGTGCATGGGTGGTGCGATGCAGGCCAAGCTCTGGCCGCGCGACGAGCAGGAGCGCGAGAAGGCGATCGCCGCCGGGCACGACCTGGACCGGGTGCTCGGCACCGATGATCTGGTCACCGGCGACAACTGTTTCTTCGTGGCGACCGGGGTCACCTCCGGCGACCTGCTGCGTGGGGTGCGTTACCGGGCGGGCGGCGCGTACACCCAGTCGATCGTGATGCGCTCGAAGAGCGGCACCATCCGGGTGATCGACTCGTACCACCGGTTGGAGAAGCTGGCGCTCTACTCCGCTGTCGACTTCGACGGTCGGCCGCTGGCCGAGCAGGAGTGACAACCGCCGACACGGCGACCCCGCAGACCCTGTCGGCCGCCCGCCGGATCACCGGTGTCGCGCTGGCGTCGGCCTCCGGGGTCGCGGTGGCGGTGCAGTCGCGCATCAACGGCGAGCTGGGGGTACGCCTCGACGACGGTTTCGCCGCCGCGGTGGTCTCGTTCGGCATCGGCCTGCTGGTGCTGCTGGTGCTGGTACCCGCGACCCCCGGTGGTCGCCGGGGCCTGGTCGCGACGCGGCGGGCACTGCGGACGGGCACGCTACGGCCGTGGCAGTGCCTCGGCGGGATGTGCGGGGCGTTCCTGGTGGCCACCCAGGGGCTCACCATCGGCACGTTGGGCGTGGCGGTCTTCACCGTGGCGGTGGTCGCCGGCCAGACCGGAAGCAGCCTCGCCGTGGACCGGGCCGGGATCGGGCCGACCGGCCGGCAGCCGATCACCCGGCAGCGGCTGGCCGGCGCGGTGCTCACCGTGCTGGCGGTCGGCCTCGCGGTCGGCGACCGACTCGGCGACCCGGGCGCGCTGGCGCTGGCGCTGCTGCCGCTGCTCGCCGGGGTGGGCATCGCCTGGCAGCAGGCCGTCAACGGCCGGGTCCGTGCGGCCGCCGACAGCGCGTTGACCGCCACGCTCGTCAACTTCGCCGTCGGAACGTTCACCCTGCTCGTCGCGTTCGCGATCGACATCGCCGTACGCGGCCTACCCGGCGGCCAGCTACCTACCGAACCGTGGCTCTACCTCGGTGGCCCGATCGGCATCGTGTTCATCGCGATCGCCGCCGCGATCGTGCGCTTCACCGGTGTGCTGCTGCTCGGCCTGGCCACCATCGCCGGGCAGATCGTGGGCGCCGTCCTGCTGGACCTGATCCTGCCCACGGCGGCCTCGCACCCCGGCGTGAACACCCTGCTCGGGGCAGCGCTGACCATGGTGGCCGTGCTGGTCGCCGCGCTGGCGCCACCCGCTCGCCGCTGACCGTCCGTCCGCCGAGGAGTCAGCCGCACGTCCGAGGATCACTGTGGCGGCGACTGCGACGGGTACGGCGGATCAGAAACCGTCGACGGGCGCGCAGGGTAGGGCGCAGGCGGATAGGGCCCGTGCGGCGGATAGGGCGCATAGGGCGGGCGCGGCGGGTACCGGCGCTCGAACGCACGGGCCGGGTCGACAAGCCCCGCGATCCGGATGGCCAGCAGCACGCCCGGCACCGTGGCCAGCAGGGCGAGCGCCACCGCGAACCGGGTCCGTGACGGGGTGCCGTACAGCCAGCCGACGAGCGGCAGCAGAGCCAGGAGCACGGTCAGCAGGAGCCCGGTGAGCACCAACCTGACCCATCGTCGCAGTGCGCCCTGGTAGGACGCGCGAACAATCATGGCCACCGCGGTGAGGACGCCCACCGCCAGCACGAACGACACGGCCAAGAACGTCAGGGTGTCCTCGTCGCGCCCCCAGACCGCGGCCAACACGATCCCCGCGACCAGCATCGACGCGCTGCTGGCGATCCCCCACCAGCGCGGACCTTCACCACGGCGGATCGCGAGGTGACCGGCGAGCGCGGCGACCCCGCAGCCGAGGGTCAGCGCCAGCGCGATGGCGAGCAGCAGGTCCATCTGGCGGTCGCCGGGTCCGCCCCCGCTCAGCCGGGGCGGTTCGTCCCACGACGTGGCGACCCGCCCCTCCTCGAAGAGGAACCCGTCGCGCTGCCATCCACCGTCGGGCAGGCGGCGGAGAAACCCGTCCCGCCCGTTCGCGACAAGCACCTCGTGACCACCCCCGGCGTGGGGATAGACGACCAGATCGCGGGAGGCGAAGTGGCGCTCGACATTGCCCGGGTTCGGCGACCGGCGGGCCAACTCCTCCCGCTGCCCGTCGGGCACCTCCCAGGCCACCCGCCAGGTCGCACCGGCGTCGTCACTCTCCTCGACCCGTAGGTGCCCGGTGACGACCCGGTAGCAATGCCGGGGCTCGTCCGGAGCGCACGCCTGCTGCTGCCCGGCCTCCTGGCGGGGCAGTCGCCGCTTTTCGTCCTCGGTGGCGGGCCGCCAGGTGGTCGCGCCGTCGTCGCTGACCGCCCACTGCCCGTCCGACGGGCTGGTCGGCCAGTCCGACGCGCTGTAGCCGCTGCCGACCGAGATCGCCGGGTGGCCGTCGAGCATCGCGGTGCCCACCGCGTACGGATAGTAGATCGCGCTGGTCGCGGCCACGGCCAACACCGCTGGTGGCAGCACCAGCAGCAGCCGGACCAGCCGGGTGGTCCGTTGGCGCACCGGGCGGCGACGTGACCGCGTCCAACTCCACCAGGCCAGGCCGAGCGCCGGCAGGGTGAGCAGGTCGGTCCAGTCGGCCCGGACCAGCGACGGACCGGCCAGCACGGTCCAGGCCGAGGAGGCGAGTTCGGCGGCGTACCCGCTGGATTTGACGACCGCGAACCCGGCGCCCACCGCGACCAGGCCGGTCAGCGCGGCGGCCCGGGCCGGGAACCGTGGCACGAGGATTGTCAGCAGCACCGCGACCAGCGGTGGGGCGAGCACCAGGCCGGCGACGTCGCTCAGCTTGCCGGTCACCAGGCCGGGGAAGGTCGCCTTCAGCACATGGTCGTTGACCAGCAGCAGGACGAGCGCGAACAGGGTGGCGGGGTGGCAGAGCCAGGACAGCGTGGTGGGTGCGCCGTCCCGTGGTGCAGCGGAACCCGTCATCCTCCCAGGATCCGGTCGACCAGTCTCGATCCGGACTCAGGTCGGTCTGGGTCCGATACCGACGCTCAGCCGGCGTCGGAGGAGTGCCCGGGGAAGAGGTGGGCGCTCGGGTCGATGGCGACGGCCGCGTTGTTGACCGCCGTGGCCGCCTCACCGAAACCGGTGGCGATCAGCCGGACCTTGCCCGGGTACTCGGTGATGTCACCCGCCGCGAAGACCCGGGGCAGGTTGGTGGCCATCGCGCTGTCGACCAGGATGTGCCGGCGGTCCAGCCGGAGCCCCCACTCGGCGAGCGGGCCCAGGTCGGCGGTGAAGCCGAGGGCCGCCACCACGACGTCCACCGGCAACGTCTCGGTCGCGCCACCGCGCACGGTCACCTCGGCGCCGGTCACCGCGCCCTCCCCGATCAGCCTGGTGACCTCGGCGTTGACCACCACCCGCACCGGCAGGGAGAGCACCCGGGCGACAGTCGAGGCGTGCGCCCGGAACTTCTCCCGTCGGTGCACCAGGGTCACCGACCGGGCCAGCGGCTGTAGCGCCAGCGCCCAGTCGAAGGCGGAGTCGCCGCCACCGACGATCAGCACGTCCCGACCGGTCAGCTCGGTCGGCTCGGTCACGAAGTAGACGATCCCCGAGCCGGGGGCGCCGTCGGCGCACGGCAACGGCCGAGGGCTGAAGCTGCCGAGCCCGCCGGTGACCACGATCGCCCCGCACGCGAGCTGCTCGCCACCGGCCAGGCCGAGCACCGGGCGGCCGTCGGCGTACGCGAGCTTCTCCGCCCGGGTGCCGAGCAGGTACTGCGGATTGAACGGGGCTGCCTGGGCCACCAGGTTGGCCACCAGGTCGCGGCCCTTGACCGCGGGGAAGCCGGCGACGTCGAGGATCAGCTTCTCCGGGTACATGGCGGTGACCTGGCCGCCCGGCTCGGGCAACGCGTCGATCACCGCCACCGACAGCCCTCGGAACCCTGCGTAGTACGCGGCGAAGAGACCGGCCGGACCGGCCCCGATCACGGCGACATCGACCTCGCGCATGGCGTACCGTCGCTTTCCGCTTACGGATCAACGCTTGCTGATCTCGACCGTAGGCGGGCGGCGACGGTCGGGCAAGCACGTCCCAGGGGCGCGCCGGAGAATCGCGTCAGGGCAGGCTGAGTGTGGAGCCCGAGTAGTCCGGGCCGTCCACGGCCGGTCGCCGCCGACGGAACAGGATCGCCGCCACCACCCCGCCGAGCAGGCCGAACAGGTGACCCTGCCAGGAGATCCGCTCGTCGGTGGGGAGGATGCCGACCAGCTGCCAGCCGTAGAGCAGACCGACCAGGAGGAAGACCGCGAAGTTCCACCAGCTGCGCTCGACGATGCCCCGGGTGAGCAGGATGCCCAGGTAGCCGAAGATGACACCGCTGGCGCCGACCACCACCGAGTTGGGTGAGCCGGTGAACCATACGCCGAGCCCGCTGACCAGGATGATGATCAGGGTCGACCAGAGGAACCGGCGGGCGCCGGCGGCGAGGACGAAGGTGCCCAGCAGGATCAGCGGGATGCTGTTGCTGTAGAGGTGGTCGAAGCCGTGGTGCAGGAACGGGGAGAAGAAGACCCCGTCCAGCCCGTCGATGCGTTGCGGGATGATGCCGGCGGTGGCGTCCAGGCCGAACGCGAGACCCTGGTCGACGGCCTCGATGAGAAAGAGGAACGGGACCACCGCGCACATGGCGACGAACGCCCGGCCGAGCGCGGCGTAGAACGCCTCGGTGCCGAACCGGAACGGGTCGCCGCTTGACGGGTGCAGGGTCACTCCACAACTGCTATCAGCAAAAGTGGCCGACCGCCACTCACGTCCCGTTCGGAGTACGCGCGAAGGCGGGGCGGGTGGAGATCCACCCGCCCCGCCTTCGGGGGCCGTCAGTAGTGGCCGTTGTTCTGGAAGTAGGTCCAGGCGCCACAGGGCGACTTGTATCTGCCCTTGATATAGCCCAGCCCCCAGGTGATCTGGGTGGCCGGGTTCGTGCGCCAGTCGGACGCGACCGAGGCCATCTTGCTGCCCGGCAGGGACTGCGGGATGCCGTACGCGCCGGAGGACGAGTTGCTGGCCTTGTGGTTCCAGCCGCTCTCCTTGGTCCAGAGCTTCTCCAAACAGGGGAACTCGGCGATGCCGAAGCCCTTGGCGATCATCAGAGCGCAGCCGGTCTTGCGGTTGCCGCTGAACTCCGCGCAGGACGCCGGAATCGGCCCGTCGTACGGCTTGGCGGGCGCGTTCGCCGCCGCGCGCTCGCGCTTACGGGACGCCGCGGCGGCCTCGGCCCGGCGAGCCCGCTCGGCGGCCTCCTTCGCGGCCTGCGCCGCCCGCAGCTTGGCCTGGTACTCGGCGGCCCGCTGCTTGGAGAACTGCACCTGGTGGGCGGCCTGCCGCTCACGCTGGTACGCGAGGTCAGCTCGGTCGACCTCGACGCTGGCCCTGTCGGTCAGACCCTGTTGCTGGGTTTCCCGGTCTTCGCCCAGGTAGAAGCCACCGGCAACGCCCACGGAGAGCAGCGCTACAGCAGCCGTACGGGCGCCCAACCGGCTCCACAGCCGACTCACGAAGTGGTCCCTTCGTCGGGAGCAAGGACGTGGCGCGGCGCAGGCCACAGGTGGGCCGTCAGCCGTGCCACGAGCGCCCCGACCGGTTGCCGGTCGCGCCGACGCACCGATCTTCGCCGATGCCGTCCGTCTCGGGACGAACGATCACCAACGATTCCGATGGTGCGTGGACGCTCGTGGGACACGATTGCGCACAGTGAGGCTGATGGGAAACCAACCGGGCCGTTTGTGACCTGCGCCACACTGAAAATAGGGACAAAAGCCCTCAAAATACCCGTCAGATCGGGATGTCCTCCAGGAGATCCGTCACCATCGCGGCGATCGGCGACCGCTCCGAACGGCTGAGGGTGACGTGCGCGAACAACGGATGACCCTTGAGCGCCTCGATGACTGCCGTCACGCCGTCATGCCGGCCGACCCGCAGATTGTCCCGCTGGGCCACGTCGTGGGTGAGCACCACCCTGGAGCCCTGCCCGATCCGGGACAGCACTGTCAGCAGCACCCCGCGCTCCAGCGACTGCGCCTCGTCCACGATCACATAGGCGTCATGCAGGCTGCGCCCCCGGATGTGGGTCAGCGGCAGCACCTCCAGGATGCCCCGCGAGGTGACCTCTTCCAGCACGTTCTCGTGCACCACCGCGCCGAGCGTGTCGAAGACCGCCTGGGCCCACGGCGACATCTTCTCCGACTCCGAGCCCGGCAGGTAGCCCAACTCCTGACCACCGACGGCGTACAGCGGGCGGAACACGATCACCTTCTTGTGCCGACGGCGCTCCATCACCGCCTCCAGCCCGGCGCAGAGCGCCAGCGCCGACTTGCCGGTGCCGGCCCGACCGCCCAGCGAGACGATCCCGATCGACTCGTCCAGCAGCAGGTCGAGAGCGATCCGCTGCTCGGCCGAGCGGCCGTGCAGCCCGAACGCCTCCCGGTCGCCCCGGACCAGACGCACCGACTTGTCCGGCAGCACCCGGCCGAGCGCGGAGCCACGCCCCGAGTGCAGCACCAGACCGGTGTGGCAGGGCAGGCCGGCCGCCTCGTCGAGGTCGAGCGTCTCGCCGGCGTACAACTGGCCGATCTGCTCCTCGCTCAACTCCATCTCCGACATGCCTGTCCAGGTCGGGTCGCTGGCCTGGCCGTGGCGGTACTCGTCGGCGCGCAGACCCACCGAGGCCGCCTTGACCCGCAGCGGCATGTCCTTGCTGACCAGGGTCACCTCCCGCCCCTCGGCGGCGAGGTTGAGCGCGACGGAGAGGATCCGGGCGTCATTGCTCTCGGTGCGGAACCCGGGCGGCAGAACGCCGTCGTCGGTGTGGTTGAGCTCCACCCGCAGGGTGCCGCCGACGTCGTTGGCGGGCACCGGGCGGTCGAGTCGGCCGTGCCGGACCCGCAGGTCGTCGAGCATCCGCAGCGACTGCCGGGCGAACCAGCCCAGCTCCGGATGGTGCCGCTTGCCCTCCAGCTCGGTGATGACCACCAGAGGCAGCACCACCTCGTGCTCCGCGAACCGATGGAATGCCGCCGGATCGGACAGCAGCACCGACGTGTCCAGGACAAAGGCCTGGCCGGCTGGTCGTGGCTCCTTGGGGTCGGCCGGCGCGGCGGCCGCCGAACGGCGGCTCCTGGTGGCGCGGCGGGTCGTGGCAGTCGCGGCCGGGGTCTGGTCGGCACCGGCGGTGGTACGGCGAGTCGTCACAGGCCTGCTCCGACGGATGGGCACCCGCCACCCGTGTTCCGCCTCCTCCGGTGCCCGGGGACACGGGGTCGGATGCGGAACCCCATGCGCGAGGTCGCAGATCCGGGCGGACCGGCTGGCTCGGGAGAACCCCGTGCCATGCCTAGACGCTAGCCCCGCCGGACCTTCCCGGCTAGAGGTCGAACGTGGATCTCCCAAGACGCGCTCATGAACGGCGCTCCACCGACGCTCCCACCAGCCACAGGGCCGGCGGCGAACACGGCGGAACCGGCCGGGATGCATGCCCCCTGCGCGCATCCCGGCCGGTGGGGCCACCGTCACCGGTCTGACGTGGCCCCGACGGTGCGTGTCCGCCGCGGACGACGCACCGCGTTCGTGGCGCCGGTCGACGGGTGTGACCCGCCGACCGACCTCAACCGGTACGCCGGACGAGCGTGCCGGTCGGGTGCCGCCCGGTGATCGGGGCGGCCGGGGCGCTGAACGACGAGCCGGTGTACGTGGTGCCGGGTCGTTCGACAGCGCTGGCGGAGCGGACCACGCCCGCAGGCGAGACCGACAGCGCCGAGGCGATGGCCGCCTGGGCGTCCCGACGACGCCGGTTCCAGGCGCCCCGGTCACCGTCGAAGTAGCCCTGCCGGTAACCGAAGCGGTAGCCGATGCGGTAGCTGAGCTGCCCGTGCAGCCGCCCGGCCGCATAGCTGGTGGCCCCGAGCACCAGGACGAGGAACACCGCGAGAAACGGGCTCATCGGGCAGCTCCGGCCCAGCCGGGACGCCAGGTCATCGCTCCTCCGGCTCGATCGTGGTGGGGTCGGCGACGAGCAGCCGGTCCAGGTCGTCGGTGCTGACCTCCTCGACCAGCTCGACGCTGATCCGGCAGCCGTCCAGCACGACCTCGGCCACCGAGGACCGGCGGATCTCGCCGCCGGCGTCGTAGACCCGGACGCTCAGCTCGGGACAGCCGAGATGGGTACGCCAGGCGTTCCACTCGGCACGATCGCCGACGCTCAGCGACAGGTAGCGGCAGCCTCGGGCGAGGTAGAGGCGCCAGGGGGCGGTCAGCCCCGCGGCGACCCCCTCGGCGATCAGCCCGAAGGCCTGGGCGCGGGTGGCGAGCTCGGTCACCACGACCCCCTGGCACCGGGGGCGTGACGCATGTGAGCACCAATCGTCTCATGCACGTGACACACCGTAGATTGTCCCATGGGCGTGACAGTATCAGCTTTTCGTCCGCTTACGTTTGTCACTACGTTCATCTATTCTGCCCGCGTGACACCCCTCAACAGTGGCACTGACTCGTTTACCGGAAATCCGAACCCTTCGTCACGTCTGCGTGACAGTGGCGAGCCGGGGCACGCACCCGCATCCGGCTGGCCGTACCGTCACGGGGTGACCGAGACGGCCAATGCGCGGAAGATCGCCTTCGCCACCTTCGTCCGGCGGGCCCTGGACGAGGCACGAGCGACCCGAGCCTGGAGCGGCACCGAGGTGTCCCGACGCACCGGCGTCTCCCGGCAGACCATCAACCGCTGGGTCCGGGGCGACTGGGCCAGCGACCCCGAGGCCGAACGGGTGGTCGCGTTCTGCGAGGGGCTGGGGCTGAACCCGGCCGCAGCCTTCGCCGCGCTCGGCTGGGACCGCACCGCCGCCGGCCCTCGCACCGGCCAGGCCGCCCCTCCGATGGACCCGGACGTGGAGGCGCTGCTGCGCCGGCTGGTCGATCCACAGGTGTCGGACGCGGAGAAGTTCCACATCCGCGAAACCATCAGATACCTCGCATACCGCCCAACGTTGCCGGTCGATGTCCGAAAAAGGGGCAATCAGGCAGGCTAGTTCCTCAGATAGCGAAAGAACGCCTGGTCAGGTTCATTCGTTTGCCTCCGGGGCTGGAACGGGCACGCTAGCGTCCCTATTCGTACTGCTTGGGCTCGTCATCGGCGGGGGGACGGGACAAGGCCGAACCCAGCCCTGCGGGACAGAAGGAGGGGTCTGTCCATGACCCTGAAGTGGTTGGCAGTCGTGGTCGCAACGGTGTCGGTGACACTGTGGGCGACCGGCAACACAGTGACCCTCGCGGTCGACGGCGGGCAGCTTCCGCTGCTCGTCAACCTCTTTGCGCTCATCACCGCCGGCACCGCGGTCGTCCTGGCCGTCGTCGCCGAGCTGCACGAGCGTCTGAACAACCGAATCAGCGCGCTGACCGAGTTCCTGGTGGCACGGCTCAACGAGATCGAGAACCACACCGGCGATCGCAACACCGGGTTCGTGGAGGGCTACCTGTTGAGCCACGGGCAGGAGGCGGCTGTGGTGCCGTTCGGCCGGCGCGGACGGGGAGCCGCCGAACGCTGATCGCGCACCGCTCAACTGTTTCGCTCGGCCAGGAATGAGCCTGGATCGCCGGGGTACGCTGACGCGCGTGCCGCCGTTGAATCTGGGCAATCAGCAGCCGAGGACCCCGTTGAACGCCGACCAGGCCTGGCGGATAACCGCCGACCGGGCGGCCGGGACCGTGCTCTTCTTCGACTTCGACGGCACGCTCGCGCCCGTCGACGACGATCCGACCGCGGTACGCCCGGCTCCCAAGGCGCTGGCCGCGATCGAGGCGCTCGCCCCGGTCGTGCAGCGGGTCGCGATCGTCTCCGCCCGACCCGTCGAGTTCCTCCGGGACCAGCTCGGCGGGCTCGTCGGCGTGGACCTCTACGGCCTCTACGGGCTGGAGCACAGCCACTCCGGCGGGGAGACCGTCACCGAACCGGCCGCGCTGCCCTGGGTGCCGACCATGGCGGAGCTGGCCGACCTCGCGCGGGCGGAACTGCCGCCCGGCACGCTCGTGGAGTACAAGCGGCTCTCGGTCGCGCTGCACTGGCGTACCGCCCCGCAACTCGGCGCGACAGTGCAACAGTGGGGGCAGGCCCAGGCCGACCGTCTGGGGTTGCGTTCGCAGGCCGGGCGGATGGTGCTGGAGCTCAAGCCACCCGTCGACCGGGACAAGGGCATGGTGATCGGCGAGGCGATCAAGGGCGCCACCGGCGCCTGGTACTTCGGCGACGACGTCTCCGACATCAAGGCCTTCGCCGCGCTGCGCGCTCGCGCCGCCGCCGATCCGGATTTCCTCGGCATCTGCGTGGCGGTGGCCAACCCGGAGACCGGGCACGAGGTGGCCAACGCCGCCGACCTGACGATCGAGTCGCCTGCCGCACTGGGCGACTTCCTCACCCGGGCACTGACCCACCTGCCCTGACTGACCTGACCGGGCGGCCACCGAGGGCGTCGCCGCCGGGTCAGAGCCGCCGGGTCAGACGCCGTAGCGGCGTTGTCTGGTGGCGTACGAGCGAAGGGCCCGCAGGAAGTCGATGTGCCGGAAATCCGGCCAGTTGAGCTCGCAGAAGTAGAACTCCGAGTGCGCGGACTGCCAGAGCATGAAACCGGACAGCCGCTGCTCGCCGCTGGTGCGGATGACCAGGTCCGGATCGGGCTGGCCCCGGGTGTAGAGGTGCTCGGCGATGTGCTCGACGTCCAGCACCTCGGCCAACTCCTCGAGCGTGCCCCCGGTGGCGGCGTGTTCCAGCAGCAGTGAACGGACCGCGTCGGTGATCTCCCGGCGACCGCCGTAGCCCACCGCGATGTTGACCTCCGCGCCGCCGGTGCGCTCCCGGGTGCGTTCCTCGGCCCCCTTGAGCGCCGCCGCGGTCTGCGCCGGCAGCAGGTCGAGCGCCCCGACGATGCGCAACCGCCAGGGGTTGCCCTCCTCGGAAAGCTCCACCACCAGGTCCTCAATGATCTTGAGGAGTGGGTCCAGCTCACTGGCCGGGCGGCGCAGGTTGTCGGTGGCCAGCAGGTAGAGGGTCACGTGCCCGACACCGGCCTGGTCACACCAGCCGAGGACATGCTTGATCTTCGCCGCGCCGACCCGGTGCCCGTCGTTCGGGTCGACGAAGCCCATCTCCCTCGCCCATCGGCGGTTGCCGTCACACATCACCCCGACGTGCCGGGGCACCGGCTTACCCGCGAGCTTCGCCGTGAGCCGGCGCTCGTACACGGAGTAGATAAGGTCCCGCAGCGTCATCACCTAGCAGCGTAGCGACCCTTCCGCCAGTTCACTGCCTCGGAGCCCCATCCCCGCCGCCCAGACCGATGCCGATCATTGCGAGCGTACGGGCGGTGAGGCGTCCGTCACCCAGTCCCAACTCGACCACGTCGTAGAACACCCGGTCATCCCGACGGGCGGCCCGGACCGCGGCGTCCACCACCCGGCGCCGCCTGGCCAGCCAGGCCGCGGCCGAGCTGTGCCGCAGGTGCGTGCCCAGGCGGTGCCGCAACCCGTGGGCGTAGCGGCCAGCCGCGCTCTCGGGCGACCGGGCCGCCGCCGAACCGGCGAGCGCGCCGGAGAGCAACGCGTAGAAGATCCCCTCCCCGGTGAACGGATTGATCAGCGACAGCGCGTCCCCGGCCAGCAGCGTGCGCCCTCGCCCGGGCGTCGGCCGGTGGGTGGAGAGCGGCAGATGATGGGCCCGCAACGCGGTCACTGTCGCCAGATCGGTGCCGGGCAGCAGCGCGGCCAGCCGGTCCAGCAGGTACGCGCGGCTCAGCGGCTCACCGCGCAGGACCTCCCCGTACCCGACGTTCGCCCGCCCGTCGCCGATCGGAAACGACCAGGCGTACGCCGGCCAGCGCGCCTTCGACGTAACGATGAGCTGCTCGGACGGGCCGGGCAGAGCCGGGGCGTACCCCCGGATGGCCAGCGCGAGGTGCCGGTCGGGGTTCTGCGGATGGCCGAGCGCCCGACGCACCACCGAGCCGGCCCCGTCCGCGCCGATCACCACCCGGCCGGACACCTGCCCGTCGAGCACCACCCGGTCGGCGCGCGGCTCGACTTGGCGCACGGTGTGCCGGCGTAACTGCGCACCGGCGGCCACCGCGGCCGCCACCAGCCGCGCGTCGAAAACCTCCCGGGGCACGGTGTACGCGGGCCGGGGCAGCGCCCGGGCCACCGCACCGCCACCCGGCGCGATCATGCGTAACGCCGGCAGCGGCGCATAGCCCGCCACCGCCTCGGTCACCCCCAACTCGGCGAGTACGTCCACCGAGTGCGCGGCGATCCCGTCGCCACACGCCTTGTCCCGGGGAAAGTCGGCCCGGTCCAGCAGCAGGACGCTGGCACCTGCCCGGCGCGCCGTCAGCGCGGCGGCCGCCCCGGCCGGCCCCGCCCCCACCACCACCACGTCGAACTCGTCGCCCACCGCGCGCCCTCCCGTCAGCCCGACGCGGCGCGAGAGATCCCGCACCGACGACACCACCCACGCCGCACCGGCGCCGACCGTGGTGACCGCCGCCACACCCATCCTCCCCCACCCACCCCTCGCGTACCTGCCGCCATGCGCGGCGTTGCCGCCACCCACCACCACGCGATCTTGCATTTTGTGTAGACGTTTCGCGAAGGATGGACCTTTTGTCACAGCAGAAAACGCAAGATCGGCGGGAGCGGGGCGGGCCTGGCGGGGGTGGGTGGGTCAGGTCGGGACGGCGTCGGGGGCTCGGGCGGCGCGGCGTAGGCCGTAGAGGGTCAGCGCCGCGGCGGCCAGCAGCGGGGCGCCGTCGCGGACCAGGCCGTCCACGCCCAGCAGCCACCAGCACAGCGGCAGATCCACGGCGAGTACGGCGACCGTGACGACGACCAGCAGGCCACGCGCCCAGTCCTTGCCCCGCATCAGGAACGCGGTGCAGAACAGCACCGCGTAGCTGGCCGTGATGCCGGCGCCGAACCAGAACAGCACGGCCGGCACGGCGGTCAGTCGACCGTCCAGGATGGAACCTCCGGCCACCAGGGCCGGCACCAGCATCAGCGGGCTGTAGGTGAAGGCCGCCACCCGGCTGGTCAACAACCAGGCGCTGGCCTGTGGGCGGCGTGGCGGAGTTTCCCGCCAGGAGATGCCGTCCCGGTCGATGACGAGGCGTGGACGGTGCCGGACCAGGTGCCCGGCCAACGCCGACGAGCGGTAGAGCAGCCAGACCACCGCGGCACAGAGCGCCGTGAGGATCGCGAAGCCGAGCAGGCCGGGCAGCGGCGGCACCCCCTGCCGGGGCACGATGAGCCTGCCGACCGCGAAGATCGTGGTGACCGCGAGGATCAGCCCGAACGGGCGGGCCGCCGTACGACCCCGTCGCACGTGCCCGATCAGCAGCAGGAAGCCGAACGAGCGCAGCATGGCCCAGCCGGTCCGGACGGCCAGCCCGAAACCCTGCTCCGGGGCGTACCACCAGTTGAGCAGCTCGACCACGACGGTGGCCGCCGCCGTCGTCGCCAGCAGGATGGTGAGCAGCCGGACGGCGGACGGCCGCCGGACCTGGGTCTCGGCGGCCGTCCTCATGGGATCCGACATTGCCCGCAGGGGGCGGTCTTCACACCTAGCGCTGCGGCTGTACCGCGTCGAGGCGCGCGCGCAGCGCGTCCAGCTCGGCCCAGAGCACACCGGGCAGCTTGTCACCGAACTTCTCGAACCACTCGGTGATCATCGGCAGCTCGTTACGCCACTCGTCCGGGTCGACCTTCAGGGCGATCCGGACGTCCTCCGGGGTCATGTCCAGGCCCTCGACGTCCAGGGCGTCCGGCGCGGGGACCATGCCGACCGGCGTCTCGACCGCGTCGGCCGTGCCCTCGATCCGCTCGACGACCCACTTGAGCACCCGGGAGTTCTCCCCGAAGCCCGGCCAGAGGAACGAGCCGTCCGGGTCCTTACGGAACCAGTTGACGTAGTAGATCTTCGGCAGCTTCGCCTCGTCGCCGTCGGCGCCCTTGCCCATCTCGATCCAGTGCCGGAAGTAGTCCCCGGCGTTGTAGCCGATGAACGGCAGCATCGCCATCGGATCCCGCCGGACCACGCCGACGGCGCCGGACGCGGCGGCTGTCGTCTCCGAGGAGAGCGTGGCGCCCATGTAGACACCGTGCACCCAGTCGCGGGCCTCGGTCACCAGCGGGACGGTGTCCTTGCGGCGTCCGCCGAAGAGGATCGCGTCGATCGGCACGCCGTTCGGGTCGAAGTACTCGTCGGCGAGGATCGGGCACTGGGTGATCGGCGTGCAGAACCGGCTGTTCGCGTGGGAGGACAGGCTGTCGCTCTCCGGCGTCCAGTCGTTGCCCTTCCAGTCGATCAGGTGCGCCGGCGGCTCACCCATGCCTTCCCACCAGACGTCGCCGTCATCGGTGAGGCCGACGTTGGTGAAGACGGAGTTGCCCCGGTCCAGGGTGCGCATGGCGTTGGCGTTGGTCTTCCAGTCGGTGCCGGGCGCGACGCCGAACAGGCCGTACTCGGGGTTCACCGCGTAGAGGCGGCCGTCCGGGCCGAACCGCATCCAGGCGATGTCGTCGCCGATGGTCTCGACCTTCCAGCCAGGAATCGTCGGCTCCACCATGGCGAGGTTCGTCTTGCCGCAGGCGGACGGGAACGCGCCGGCGATGTGGTAGACCCGACCCTCCGGCGAGGTGATCTTGAGGATCAGCATGTGCTCGGCGAGCCAGCCCTCGTCCCGGCCCATCACGCTGGCAATCCGCAGCGAGTAGCACTTCTTGCCCAGCAGCGAGTTGCCGCCGTAACCCGACCCGAACGACCAGATCTCCCGGCTCTCCGGGAAGTGCGAGATGTACTTGGTGTCGTTGCAGGGCCAGGCGACATCCTGCTGGCCGGGTGCGAGCGGGGCGCCGATCGAGTGCAGGGCGTGCACGAAGTCCGCGTTGTCGCCCATGGCCTCGAGGACCCGGGTGCCCATCCGCGTCATGATGCGCATCGAGGCGACCACGTACGGGCTGTCGGTGATCTCGACACCGAACATCGGGGACTCGGCCTCGACCGGGCCCATGACGAACGGGATGACGTACATGGTGCGACCGCGCATGGAGCCCCGGTACAAATCCGTCATCGTCCGCTTCATCTCGGCCGGCGCCATCCAGTTGTTGGTGGGGCCGGCGTCCGCCTCGTCGACGGAACAGATGTAGGTGCGCTCCTCGACCCGGGCGACGTCCGTCGGGTCGGTGCGCGCGTAGAACGAGTTGGGCTTCTTCTCCGGGTTGAGCCGGATCAGTGTGCCGGCCTCGACCAGCTCATCGGTGAGGCGGCGCCACTCCTCGTCGGACCCGTCCACCCAGACGACACGGTCGGGGGTGGTCAGTTCCGCGACCTCACGGACCCAGGCGAGGAGTTTCGGATGGGACGTCGGGGCCTGATCGATACCCCGCACAACAGCCGGAGCAACCATGACACATCTCCTTGTGGTCGACGCTGACCGATCTATGGGATGCACGAGACTCGGCGGCGCGATGCGTCGCCTTCGTGGAAACCTGGGATTGGCCTCAGCGTAAACCGGGCAGCCTTCCGAGTCAGTGGGACAGGTTGTGAAGAACTGCACAAGCTACGGCCTCGCTGCGGCATCACGAGCTGATACCCGCTTTCCCGCGCAGTTTCACGCAAATCTTGTTGTGCACCCCCGGCGGACGCTTGTTGCGGTCGAGTCGTGGACCTGCCCCGCCGACCGATGCGGGGATTCCCGTTCCGCAGCGGCTCAGTCCTCCCAATTGGCTACGCTCTGTGCAGCGGTTACGCACGCGGCGCTGGGCCCCCCGGGTGACCACGCCTGCTTGCCGTTGCTACCCCTGAGACTGGCCAGCAGCCGGTAGGCTCCCTCCGTGGCCGCCACGATGACCGGGGAACAACCGGGTCCCCGGCAGACCCGACGGGGTCTCGTCGGCATGCTGCTCGACCGCTTCGGTCACCTCTTCCGCGAGATGAGCAAGTTCGCGACCGTCGGGGGTTTCGCCTTCCTCGTCGACTTCGCGATCTTCAACTACCTGACGAGCAGACACGGCGTCGAAGAGCTGACGGCGAAAACGATCTCCACAGTGATCGCGGCCTCCGTCGCCTTCGTGGGCAACCGGTTCTGGACCTGGCGGCACCGCCAGCGCAACAACGCGGCCCGCGAGTACGCGCTCTTCTTCTTCTTCAACGCGGTCGGCCTCGGCATCACTGTCGCCTGCCTCGCGCTCAGCCGCTACGGGCTCGGCGCCATCTGGCCGGCCGTGTTCCAGACGCGCCTGGCTGACAACCTCGCCAGCTACATCGTCGGCACCGGGTTCGCCACGCTGTTCCGATTCTGGTCGTACCGGCGGTTCGTCTTCGTCGAAGCGGGAACCCCGACCGTTCCGCAGGTGAATGCCGACCCTGACCACAGGGCGTGACCTGCCGCCCATCTCGTTCGGCCGGTGATCGCCGGCCGCACCGACTGCCCTAAGGTGTTTCGCATGCGTCTTGTCCGCCTGCTGCCTGAGCGCTGGCAGAAGTTCATCCACGAGGCGCTCAAGTTCGGCATCGTCGGCGGCATCAACACCGTCATCAATTACGCGGTGTTCAATGCCCTCGCACTGACCGTTTTCGTCAATGGTCAGTTGAAGGCGACCGTGATCGCGACCATCGTCGCCACCATCACGTCGTACCTGATGAATCGGCACTGGACGTACCGCGATCGCCCGAAATCGGCTCTTCGCCGCGAATACCTCCTTTTCTTCCTTTTCAACGGCGCTGGCCTGCTCATTGAGCTGGGCGCCGTGGCGGCGGCCAAGTACGGCCTCGGCGTACACGGTCTGCTGGCACTGAATCTGGCCAAGACCGTCGGCGTCATGCTGGCCACGCTGTTCCGGTTCTGGTCATACCGGACCTTCGTCTTCCAACCCGTCGCACCTGCCGAGGACGAGGCCGCGAAGCCCGAGTCCACCTGGCACGACATTCCCCGCGACGAGTGGGACACCATGGCCGAGATGGACCCGGTCGCCGAGTTGGCGGAATCCGTGTCCGAGCTGGAGGAGGCGGAGTCCGAGCACCGCGTCGACTCCCCGCCCGGCGCACCCACTCAGAGCCGGCCCACGCGACTGAGCGTCAGCCCCGCCGTCGACCTGGACGCGGAACTCGCCGCGGAGCTGCGCGTCAGCACCCGCCGCGTGCCCCGCCGGTGACGACGCCCGACGCCCGCTCCGGTACGGGGCGACCGGCCGAGCTGTTCTTCGAGGATCTCGTCCCAGGGCTCACCGTCGACCTCGGCGTCGTCACCGTGGACGCCGACGAGATGGTCGCCTTCGCCCGCCGCTTCGACCCGCAGTGGTACCACGTCGACAGCGACCTGGCCGCAACGAGCCGGCACGGCGGTCTGATCGCCAGCGGCTTCTACACGGTCAGTCTGTTCATGCGCGCGTACGTCGACCACCTGCTGTCCCGGGCCGCCGCGGACGCGTCCCCCGGCCTGGAGGAGCTGCGCTGGCTCGCCCCCGTGCGGGCCGGCGACCGGCTCGCGGTCCGAGTCGACGTGATGGGCGCCCGACCGTCGACCGCCCGCCCCGGGCTCGGCACCGTCAGCCTCACCGGCACCATGCTGCGCCTCGGCGCGGACGACCGGCCCGAGCAGGAGGTGCTGCGGACCCGCTTCCGTGGCTGGTTCGCCCTGCGACCGGTCGAGGCCGACCCCGCCGAGGCCGAAGCTCCCTCAACCGACGCCGACCAGCCCGACAGCGGCCCGAGCTCGGCGGACCCGCCCACCGTCGGGTCGTCCGACGGCGACCCGACGGAGATCAGCGGACCCGAGGCGCAACGACACGACTGACCCGCCCCCGACAAAGGGGCGGGTCACAACCGGTCCGGTTCAGGTCGTGGTGTCGCGCAGCGGCTTGCCGTCCTGCATGTCGGCGAGCATGTCGCGCATCTCGCCGTCGCCCAGCGAGTGCTTATCGTGCTGTGCCTCGACCAGCTCGTACAGGGTGGTCTGCACCTTTCCGACGTCCGGCACGTCCTTGAGCACCGACTGGCCGCGCTCACCGGCGGACTCGATGGTGAGCGTCCCGCAGCCGAGCAGGCGCTCGACGAAACGCTGGTTCATCGAGTGGTCGTTGACCCGGGCGAGCGGGAGGTCCCGCCGGTCCCGGGAGAAGACACCCTGCTGGAGCAGGACCCGCTCGTTCGTGAACAGGTAGTGGGTCGTGCGCCAGACCAGGAACGGCCACAGGCCGAGCCAGAGCACCGCGACCAGGGCGATCGCACCGATCACGGCCAGCGCGATCGAACCGCCGCCACTCTCGGGCAACAGGACCACGCCGACCACCACCGCGGCGATGGCCAGCACCAGCACCGCGATCGGCCGGATCAACGCCTTCCAGTGCGGGTGCAGGTGAAGCACGACGTGCTCGTCCTCGGTGAGCACGTCTTCAGGAAACGCCACGGGGAACCTCCAACGCGATTTTCTAGACGCGCAGACGGTAAACCCCCCAAGCCCCACCACAACATCCGCCACGCGGCCCCACCTGGTGGGTCAGCGGAGGTGGAGGACGTCGCCGGCGGCCAGGGTTCGGGCGCCGGTAGGGGTGGTGACGATCAGTTGGCCGTCCGGGTCCACTCCGGTGGCGGTGCCGGTCAGGGATTCGCCGTTGGGGAGCAGGACGCGTACCTCGCGGCCGACCGTCGCGCAGGCAGCCAGGTAGGCGTCGCGCAGGCCACTGGCCACCGCGTCGCCGCCCGCCGAGCGCCAACGGTCGTACCAGTCGGCGACCGACCGCAGCAGCGCCCGCAGCAGCGGATCCCGGTCGGTGGCCACCGCACCGGCAAGCTGGAGCGAGGTGGCCGGCAGCCCGGTCGGATTCACCGGCAGCTCGTCGGCGCGCAACGTCACGTTGAGCCCGATACCCAGCACGATGGCCGGCGGTTGGTCCGGCGCGCGTCCGGGCACCGCCTCGGCCAGCACACCCGCGCACTTCGCGTCGTCGATCAGCAGGTCGTTCGGCCACTTGAGGGTGGCCTCCAGCTCGGCCAGCCGGGCCACCGCCTCGACAAGCGCCACGCCGGCCAGCAACGGCAGCCACCCGTACCCCGTGGGTGCCGCCGGCAGCCAGCCGCGGTCCGGCACGGCCTCGCCGGGCCGCAGCAGCACGCTCGTCGCGATGCCGGCCCGCGCCGGCGACTGCCAGACCCGACCGCGCCGCCCGCGCCCCGCGGTCTGCCGCTCGGCGACCACGACCAGGCCCTCGGGCTCGTCGGCCCGGGCGGCCTCGGCCACGTCGGCGTTCGTGGAGCCGGTCTCGGCACGCAGCTCCAGCCGGGCCCACGGGCCGTTCGGCGCGACCAACGCGCGGCGCAGCCGGGCCGCCGACAGCGGCGGGCGGTTCAGATCGGTGTACGGGGAGCCCGACATTCCGCCAGCCTACGGCGGTGCTCCGGCCGACACTGAGGCGTACTGCACAGCGGCACCCACCTGAACCATCGTTATATTCCCTGGGTGACTACCGAGACCGGGACCAACATGCACAGCACCGCGGGCAAGCTGGCGAACCTGGAGCGCCGGGTCGACGAGGCGGTGCACGCCGGGTCGGCCCGAGCCGTGGAGAAGCAGCACTCGCGCGGCAAGAAGACCGCCCGCGAGCGGATCGAGATGCTGCTCGACGAGGGCTCCTTCGTCGAACTCGACGAGTTGGCCCGGCACCGCTCCACCGCCTTCGGGCTGGAGCGGAACCGCCCGTACGGCGACGGTGTGGTCACCGGCTACGGCACGGTGGACGGCCGGCAGGTGTGCGTCTTCGCGCAGGACTTCACGGTCTTCGGTGGCTCGCTCGGTGAGGTCTTCGGCGAGAAGATCGTCAAGGTGATGGACCTGGCCATGAAGATCGGCTGCCCGGTGGTCGGCATCAACGACTCCGGTGGCGCGCGCATCCAGGAGGGCGTCGTCTCGCTCGGCCTCTACGGCGAGATCTTCTTCCGCAACGTACGGGCCTCCGGCGTCATCCCGCAGATCTCGCTGGTGATGGGGCCCTGTGCCGGCGGCGCGGTCTACTCCCCGGCGGTCACCGACTTCACAGTGATGGTCGACCAGACCTCGCACATGTTCATCACCGGCCCGGACGTGATCAAGACGGTGACGGGCGAGGACGTCGGCATGGAGGAGCTGGGCGGCGCCCGTACGCACAACTCCCGCAGCGGCAACGCGCACTACCTCGCCAGCGATGAGGAGGACGCTGTCGACTACGTCAAGGCGCTGCTGTCGTACCTGCCGTCGAACAACCTCGACGAGCCGGTCGTTGTCGACGCCCCCGCCGAGCTGGCGATCAGCGACGAGGACCGGGAGTTGGACACCCTCATCCCGGACTCGGCCAACCAGCCGTACGACATGCACACAGTCCTCGAGCACGTCCTCGACGACGGGGATTTCCTGGAGGTCCAGCCGCTCTACGCGCAGAACATCGTGGTCGGCTACGGCCGGATCGAGGGGCGACCGGTAGGTGTGGTGGCCAACCAGCCGATGCACTTCGCGGGCACCCTGGACATCGCCGCCTCGGAGAAGGCCGCCCGGTTCGTTCGTACCTGCGACGCGTTCAACATCCCGGTGCTGACCTTCGTGGACGTGCCCGGCTTCCTGCCCGGCACCGGTCAGGAGTGGGACGGCATCATCCGTCGGGGCGCCAAGCTCATCTACGCGTACGCCGAGGCCACCGTCCCCAAGGTCACCGTGATCACCCGCAAGGCGTACGGCGGGGCGTACGACGTGATGGGCTCCAAGCACCTCGGCGCGGACCTGAACTTCGCGTGGCCGACCGCGCAGATCGCGGTGATGGGCGCGCAGGGCGCGGTGAACATCCTCTACCGCTCCGAGCTGGCCGGCGCCGAGGACCCGGCGGTGGTACGGGCCGAGAAGATCGCCGAGTACGAGGACACCCTGGCCAACCCGTACGTGGCCGCCGAGCGCGGGTACATCGACTCGGTGATCCCGCCGCACGAGACGCGCACCCAGATCGTTCGGGCGCTGCGGGTCCTGCGCACCAAGCGGGAGACCCTGCCGCCCAAGAAGCACGGCAACATCCCGCTCTGATCTCGCCCCGGCCTGCTGACCCTGGGCCAAAGTCAGCAGGCCGGGTTGGCGGCGGCGCACATCCGGCGGGCGGCGACGTTCGCCAGGCGGCGCAGTTCCGGCTCGGTGCCGCTCTGCCCCAGCTTGAGCACCGTGATCAGGTCGCCCACCCGGACCACTGCGGTGCTTGTCGGCTTGGGCGCCGCAGCGATCGGCCTGCCCGTCTTCTGATCGACGGGCTGCGAACCGGTGTGCCGCAGCAGCGCAGCCCCGTCACCGGCGAAACCCCGCTGGGCCACCGTCCAGCGGTGCAGCGCCGACCCGGTGCCCGTCGCGCCCCCCACCTGGTACTCGCCGACGCTGTTCCACTCGGCGCACGGGGCGACCAGGTCGTCCATGGTGGCGAGGAGTTGGGTGGCGGACGCTGGCACCAGCCGGTAGAGGTCCTGCGTGACGAGGGCTTCGCCAGCGCCGTAGGTGTCCGGTCGGTCCTCTTTCAGCAGGGTCTGCGAGCGGGACAGGATCGACATCTCCCAGCCTTCCGAGCGCCCCTGGCTGGTGCGGCACGAGCCGAGCATCAGATCCAGCCGGACCGGCTCGCCCAGCCCCGACTGGCTGAGCCACACGACGTTGTCCGGCTGCCCCAGGTCGGTCACCTGCAACAGGGCGTCGAGGGGGATCTCGTGCCGGACCGGCGAGGCCGAGGCGACCGGCAGAACCGTCGACGGAGACTTCCCCGGAGCGGCGACCGCCGCTGCGGAGACCCCGGCGAGGGCCAGCACGACGGTGGCCACCACGATCTTGCGTTGGCTGCGGCGACGGGCCCGGGAGCGGATCTCCTCCGGGCCGAGCCAGCGCACGTCCTGCAGGTCGCGCTGGATCTGTTCGACGAGCGTCGGGTCGTCACGCATCGGTAGCCTCCTCCAGGTCAGAGACGGCGAGCAGGCCGGCGAGCGCAGTGCGCCCCCGGGAGAGACGGGCCTTGACCGTGCCCACCGGGGCCGCGGTCTCCCGCGCGACCTCGGCGACCGGCATGCCCACCAGGTAGTAGAGGGCGATGGCGACGCGTTGCTCCTCGGGCAGTCGGCGCAGGGCGGCGACCACCGCGACGGTGTCGGTGCCCGGCCCGGGAACGGTCTCGGTGGCCCCGTGTCGCAGGTAGGCGCGGGCACGGCTCCGCAGGCTGCGCCACCGGCTGACGGCGATCCGGCTGGCCACCACCCGCACCCACGCCTCCGGGTCGTCGTACGCGCTGACCGTCGACCAGCGCTGCCACGCCCGGACGTACGCCTCCTGCACGGCGTCCTGCGCCTCGCCCCGATCGCCGGTGAGGGCGTAGACGAACCCGAGGAGTCGTTGTCGACTCCCCCGGTAGAACTCGTCGAACCCGTCGACGTCCGGCACCCGCTACCTCCCCGTGTCGGTCGCTGGGAACACGCACCGGGCGGGGTCGCCGGTTGCCCCGGTCAGGCGATCATCTTCTCCAACTCGGTGAGCGGGAACGCGCCGGCCGCGATCCGTTCCCGTACCGCTCGGCGTACGGCCCGCTGCACGGCGACGTTGACCGGCGTCGGCACGCCGTGCAGCCGGCCGAGCAGCGCGATCTCGCCGTTGAGGTGGTCGACCTCGGTCGAGCCGGTGCCCCGGGCCAGGCTCTGCCAGGTGGAGCCGCCGGAGCGGGCCTCGCCGCCGACCGGGCGCTGCCCGACCAGGTCGCCGCGTTCGGCCTTCTCCTCCTCCGGCGAGGTGTGCGCGATGCCGGCGGCGGCGAGGGCGGCGACGCCCTCGGCACGTACCCGCTCGACCAGCGCGTCCGGGATGTCCCTGCCGAGCAGCGCCTGTAGGCCGTTACCGAGGTTGCTGAGCAGCTTTCCGTACTTCCAGCGCAGCACGTCGTCGCGGACCGGGGCGACGAAGCCGGCGGCGGTCAGGTCGGCGGCGACCGCCCGGTCGGTGTCGTCGGCGCCACCGGGAAACCGCCCGATGTGGAGCATCCCAGGGTGCGGGTACCCGTTGGCGACCACCACGCCCGGGTCCAGGTGCGTGGCCGGCAGCCAGACGCAGACCGGGTGTACGTCGGCGAAGAGCCGCAGCGCCGCCCGCTCGTTGGCCACCCCGTTCTGGGCGGTCACCAGCGGCAGACGTTCGCCCGCCGTGCCGCCGCCGACCACCGGCGCGTCCACCCAGGCGGCCAGCGCACCGGCGGCGTCCTGCGACTTCACGGTGAGGATCAGCACCGTGTCCGCCGGAAGTGGCTGGTCACCGGGCTGGCCGACCGCCGCGAGCCGGGCGGTGACCTCACCGTCGGGCTGCCGCAGGGTCAGACCCCGCGCGCGGATCGCCTCCAGATGGGCACCGCGGGCCACCAGTGTCACGTCCCGGTCGGCCTGGGCCAGCCGTACGCCAATCGTCCCGCCGACCGCGCCCGCCCCGATGATCACGTATCGCATGGCCCCATTCTGCCCGCCCGTGCGCCCTCCACCCGCCGGTCAGTTGGTCAGGCCGGCGTCGGTGAGGAACGGGCCGGCGAGCAGGAGCGCGCCGGCGATCAGCGCCGCCAGGTTGACGAGGGCGAAGACCCCCACCCAGAAGAGCGGCGGGAACGGGGTGAGCCCGGCGAGCTGGTCGGCGTCGGAGGCGGGCATCCGGCCCCGCGAGCGCAGCCGTTGCAGCTCGACCACCGGCCGCAACCCACCGAGCAGCAGGAACCACACCCCGGTGTACGCGAAGGCGGCCTGGACCTGCGGCGTCGCGTACCACGAGACGGCGAACACCAGCGCGCCAGTGATCAGCAACGACACCACACCGAAGGCGTTGCGGATCATGACGAGCATGGCGAGCAGCAGCGCCACGGCCACCCAGAGCAGCAGGGTGATCCGGTTGCCGCCGAGCAGCCAGGCGCCGGCCAGCCCGACCAGCGGCGGTGCGACATACCCGGCGAGCAGGGTGAGGATCATGCCCGGCCCGGTGGGGCGGCCGGCGGAGAGCGTCAGCCCGGACGTGTCCGAGTGCAACCGGATGCCATGCAGCTTGCGGCCGGTGAGCAGGGCGACCAGAGCATGACCGCCCTCGTGCGCGATGGTGACGGCGTTACGGGCGATCCGCCACGGCAGCCGGGTGGAGACCACCACCAGCGCGACGGCCCCGGTGATCAGCACCAGCAACGCGGGCGGGTCTGGCTGCGCGCCGAACAGCGTGTCCCACAGGTCGCCCAGCCCGTCGATCGACATCATGGGGCGCGAGCCTACCGGCGGCGTTCCGTGTCGCTCCCGAGGCACCGGCTCGTATCCTGTGAAACTGATCGGGTGGCGACTGGAGCGGGAGGTGGACGCAGGTGAGCGCAGCCCCCCTGGAGCCGCACGTCGGCCTGTGGACCGAGGCTGACTACTTCGCTCTGGGCGAGACGCCTGACCGGATCGAGCTGCTCGACGGGAGCCTGCTGGTGAGCCCTGCACCGAGCCGACGGCACCAGCGGGTGTCGCGCCGGCTGGCGAACAGCATCGAGGCAGCAGCAGAGCCTCGCGGTCTCCTGGTCTATGACGCGATCAACGTCCGGCTCGGCGTCGATCGGGTCGTCATTCCGGATCTCGTCGTCACCGACGCCGACGATGACGGCACCTACCTCGACTCCGACCGAGTGTCTCTCGTCGGCGAAGTCGTCTCGCCCGGCAACGCAGCCGCCGACCGTCTGCTCAAGATGCAGCTCTACGCCATTGCGCGAATCCCCTGGTATCTGCTGGTCGAGCAGGATGGCGACGCTCACTCGTTGCGGCTGTTCCGGCTGGACGGTGAGCACTACGTCGAGGACCAGGTGGCCAAGCCCGGCGAGACGCTCACCGTCGTCGAGCCGTTCCGCTGGCAGCTCGACCCGGCCACGCTTCGCTGACTCGTTCAACTCTGGCCACCGGGGTGACCGACGCCCGTCGATGAAGCTTTTCTCCGGTCACCCTTGCGATCTAGGGCACTTAACTCCAAAGATGGGTGTCGATAGAGCGACGTCCTTGGAGGCACTCATGGCCCGTACCTCGTCATCGCTGCGCCGCGTGCTCGCGGCCGGCCTCACCGTCCTCGCCACCGCGGCGGCGGCCCTGGTCGCGACCGCCGGACCGGCGGCCGCCGCCACCACACCAGGTGTCGACGTGTCCCGCTACCAGGGCACCATCAACTGGACAAGCGTCCGCAACGCGGGGATCCAGTTCGCGTTCATCAAGGCGACCGAGGGCACCAGCTACAAGGACCCGAACTTCAACGCCAACTACGTCAACTCGTACAACGCCGGGGTGATCCGCGGGGCGTACCACTTCGCCCGGCCGAACATCTCCGCCGGCTCGACCCAGGCCAACTACCTGGCGTCCAACGGCGGCGCCTGGTCCGCGGACAGTCGCACCCTGCCCGCCGCGCTGGACATCGAGGGCAACCCGTACAGCGGCGGCTACTGCTACGGGCTCAGCACGACCGGGATGCGCAACTGGGTGCAGGACTTCCTGAACACCTACCGCTCCCGCACCGGCCGGTACGCGGTCATCTACACCACCACGAGCTGGTGGAACCAGTGCACCGGCAGCTGGACCGGCCCGTGGGCGAACCACCCGCTCTGGCTGGCCCGCTGGGCGAGCGCACCTGGCGCTCTGCCGGCCGGCGCGTCGGTGTGGAGCTTCTGGCAGTACACCAGCACCGGCGCTGTCTCCGGGATCAGCGGCAACGTGGACCGCAACTACTGGAACGGCGACCGGAGCCGCCTGATCGCGTTGGCCAACAACACCTGACCGAGCCGTTGGCGGCAGCGGGATCGACGGTCACCGTCACGGTCGACAATCGGTCCGGCTGCCGCCACACCATCGGGTACGGGTCAGGCCCGCCGTCGGCTCAGAGCCGGCACCACAGCGTCCTCACGAGCCAGCGCGCCCCTGCGGGTCATCCGCCAGGCAGCCACGCCAACGCCGGCAACGACCACGACGCCGAGCAGTGCGATGAGCACGGCCACCCCCGCGCTGACCAGCAGGAGGATCGCGTCGCCGAGGGCGACGAGCATCCACAGTGCCAGCCGGGGCCGAGTGTCCCTCCGTCGGTAACTCATGTCGTGCCTCCTTCCGTCGTCGAAGGTCAAGTACCCACGACGACGGAAGGTCATGCGAACGAGTTTCAGTCCTTGCGGTCGGGGACGAAGCCCTTGGCGATCCGGTCGAAGTTCGGCAGGTTGGCCTGCCAGTCCTTCTCCGCGATCTCCCACCGCAGGGCGTACCCCCGGTTGCTGGCCGTCACGAACCCGCGGTTACGGACGTGGATCCGCTGCCCGTCCCGGGTCTCCATCCACTCCCAGTCCCCACAGGTCTTCCAGAAGTCGCACTCGACGATGCCGAGGAGCTGGTAGTTGTCGACGAGGTTCTTGCGGTTTGGCTCCTGCTCGCGCCAGTCCGCGACCGCATCCTTCTTCGGGGTGGGGGTCCACTGCACGAGCAGCTTTCCCGGTCCGTTGGACTGGTTGAAGACGACCGTGTTGCCGTTGATCTGGCTACGCACCCAACCATTGGGTATCGGCAGGGCGAAGCCGGCCGGGTCCCGGTGCAGCTTCCAGCCCGCCGGCAGCGCGTTCGGGTCGACGGACGGCGTGGCCGACGGGGTGGCCGAGGCGGACGGGCTCGGGGCACCGCTGGTGGGCGGCGGCGCCGCCGGGGCGGTGGTCGGCGCGGGCGCTGACGTCGCGGCGGCCCCGGTCGGGTTGGCCTGTGGACTCTTGTCGCCGTCGCCCTTGGTCAGCAACGGCACGACCACCACCAGGCCGATCAGCAGCAGGGCAACCACGGCCCCGATCAGCAGGTTACGTCGGGTGTTGTTCGGCTTCGTGCCATCCGACAGCGGCACCGACGCGCGGCCGGCCGGACTCAACGCCGGCATGAGCGACGTCGGCGTCGTTGGCTTCCGCTGCTCCGGAGCAGCCGGTGGGCCGTCGACGACAGTCGGCTCGTCGTCGGCGTTCGTCGTACCGTCGCCGGTCGTGTCGGGCGCGGCCGTGACCTTCGCGGTCGGCTCAGCGTCGGCCAGCTCGGCCTCGGACGTGCGGTCGACCGTGGCGGTCGGCTCGGCGGGCACCAGCGCCGTCGGGTCGGCTGCCGCGCCGGAGGAGACGACGGCAGTGGGCGTGGCATCGGCGGCCGGCGTCGCGGCAGCAGCAGCAGAGGTGGCGGCGGGGGCCGCGGCGGCGGCAGGCGGCGGCGACACCGGCCGGTCGGCACTCTCGGCGGGCCGCGGGGCCGGCACCACCGGCAGGCGCGGCTCACGCGGACCGTTCGGCCCGGGCCGGCGTACGCCATCAAGCAGTGAGATCCCGCGCGACCGCTTGCCCCCGGCGCGGCGCAGCAACCGCTCCGCCACCTCGGCGGTGATCCGCTCGTTCGGATCCTTACGCAGCAGCCCGTTGAGGACGGCCTTGAGCGGCCCGGCGTTCTTCGGCGGCGGAATCGGCTCGGTGGCCAGCGCCGCCAGTGTGCCGATCGCCGACGGCCGAGCGTACGGCGACTTGCCCTCGACGGCCGCGTAGAGCGTCGCGCCCAACGACCACAGGTCGGCCTCCGGGCCGGCCGTGCCGTCCCGAGCCCGCTCCGGCGAGATGTACGCGGGTGAACCGAGCACCATGCCGGTGCGGGTCACGTTGGGGTCGCCGGGAATCGTGGCGAGACCGAAATCGGTCAGCACCACCCGGCCGTCGTCGCCGAGCAGCACGTTGCCGGGCTTCACGTCGCGGTGCATGACGCCCGCCTTGTGCGCGGCGCTGAGCGCGCCCAGCACGCCCAGGCCGATCTCCACAGTGCGGGCCACCGAGACAGGGCCGTCCTCGGCAAGGGTGTCCTGCAACGACTTCGACGCCACGTACTCCATGACGATCCACGGATCGCCGTCGGTGCGCAGCACGTCGAAGATGCGGACGACGTTGGCGTGGTTGAGCCGGGCGATGGCCCGCGCCTCGCGCAACGAGCGCTCGCGCATCTCGCGGCGCTCCTCATCGGTGAGACCGGGCGGCGGCACCAACTCCTTGATGGCGACGTCCCGGTGCAGCACCTCGTCGCGCGCCTTCCACACCCGGCCCATGCCGCCCTGGCCGAGCGGCGACAGAAGCCGGTATCGGTCAGCGACGAGTTGGGGAAGCGCGTTCGACATCGGTGAGACGGTACCCGGACCGGCTGACGCTCACACCGCCGGCACGCCACTGTGCGCTTCGCGTAACTTCGCGCCGCGTACCCTGGCGTCATGTCTGCCGAAGAGCCGCTGTTCCGGGTCGTCCGCGGCGTGCCCACCGCCGAGGAGTTGGCCGCTCTGGTGGGGGCGATCATCGTCCGGTCCCGTCCGGCCACCACCCCCGCGCCGGCGGCCCCGTCCGCCTGGGCGCGCAGCGGTCGACCGGGCAACTCCCGTGGGTGGCGCACCGCCGGCCTGCCTCGCTGACCCGACCCGCCGTACGGGGGCTGTCAGGGTGGCGTTGAGCCGTTAATCTCACTCAGGGAAACGGTGCCGTTACGGTAGGGAGGATCCATGATCCCCGAAGAGGACCGGCCAGCACCCTGGCTACGCGGTTACGGCGGCATCGAAGCCGACATCAGCCAGCTCAGAGAGTTCGCCGACCGGCTCGCCGCCGAGGTCGAGAGCAACTACGCGCCACACCTGTCGTACATCGCCGACGACATGTCCGCGAAGCTGCCCAACCCGTGCGACGCCTTCATCGAGCTGGTCACCTTCCTGCACGCGCACCACGAGACGCAGCAGGCCACCGCCGACATGGTGTACGCCGTCCGAGGCGCCACCGGCCACCTCGCCGCCGCCGCCGACCAGGTCGCCACCCACTACGCCGACAGCGACGCCTTCACCGCCGCCCGGGTGGTGGACGTGCAACGAGCCCTCGCCAACCCGGCCAGCGTCCTCCCCGGCGGCCCGACGCCGACCCTGACCGACCCGACCAGCCACGACGCCGAAGGACCGGTGGTGCTGCCGTGATCGAACGGGGCACCGGCCGCACCTCCGGCCTCACCGACTGGCAACTCATGGACGTCAACAGCATGTGGGCCTGCCTCCAGGACCACGACACCGCCAACCACTGGAAGCAGGTCGCCGGCTGGCGCAAGGTCTGCGACCTGGCGCAAACCCACCTCGGTCGCCTCCAGCAGTACCGACGCGGACTCGCCGAGGCATGGCCCCCCGAAACCAGCGCGGCCTCCCGCACGTACCTCGCCGAACTCGACGAACTCATCGACAAGGTGCAACGCACCCACGACGCCGCCGCCGCGAACTACACAGCACTCTCCGCCGCAACCCAGGCCATCGGCACCACCCGCGCCGCACTCCGCAAGATCCATGAGGAGTACGCGACCAAGTTCCAGCAGAAGCAGGCGTACGAAACGATGGTCGCCGACCCGAAAGCGGTGATGGGCAACCGGGCCACCGAGCCGCCGGTTGCCGATGGGGAGCTGGAACGGCTGAACGCGCAGGCCCGATCCATGATGTTCAACCTGAGCGGCGAACTCCAACAAGCCCAAGCAACCCTTGTAAAACCACCTGCGGCACCGCCACAGGCCGGCAAGGATATTTCGAACCCGGATGTATACGGCAATGCTGCGGCACCCATCATCCCGCCGATCCTGCCAGCACCTATGCCACCAAAGACGGCCGCAATACCAACCGCCCCTAAGCACATCACGGCCGCACCAGTGCCCACAGCGACCGGGAACGGCCCGATTCTAAACGGGGCTGGGTTAAGCACTCCCTTAAGCCCACCGCACCCTGGCCCTGCGCCCAATGCATCGCATCCCCCTCCTTTGTCGGGAATAGCACCCGCCTTTCCACCGGCTGCCACCACCCCGCCAATGGGTCACCAGCAACCGGCGGCACCGATCGGGAGACCCGACTCAAAAGGCTCGAATGGCTCGTCTCGCGGACCTGGGCTGGACCCGACGCGAACCACACCCCTGGGAGGGCTTATCGGTAGCGTTCCCGGGTCACCGCCCCGCCAGCCTGACAGCAACAGCGTTCCCCCACGCCGAGTGAATCCGGTTGGGGGCGTAATTGGTGGCGGTGGAGCAGGAACTGCCCCTACCGGCGCGGCCGGATCACGCCCTTCCGCCGGGCGAGGCTTCTCTGGTGCACACGGGGTGCCTCCGATCGGCGGGGCGCCGGGACCTTGGAGTTCCGGGATGAGCGGAACTGGTCGTCCTAAACGGAACGACGGCAACGCTACAGAGTCGAACCACTGGGATCCGGAAAATCCTTGGGAAACGCAACAGGGTGTTAACCCAGTGGTCCGCCCTCCCGACGACGAGGGACCAATAGACCCAGGACCGGCAATCGGCATCGGCCGGTGAGAAGGTCGACCATACACGCCTTCCTAGCGATCCTGACATTTCTTGGGATTTCCGCTTTACCGTCAAGCCCTATTGCCGCCAAGCCCACCAGCCTGCCACCCGACGACGGACCAAGTCGCATTCGCGCCGACCAGTGGCATCTAGCGACACTCGACTCGGGAGAGGCCAACAAGATCAGTCAGGGCGAAGGCGTAACCGTGGCTGTACCAGACACAGGCGTTTACCCGCATCCCGACCTGAGGGGCAATCTTCTTCCTGGCATTGACCTTATCAACGGGGGACAGCACGATGATGGCCAAGACGATCGAAATAGTCACGGCACTGGCATGGCCGGTCTTATCGCCGCTCACGGCCAAGAAGGAAGCCGAGGAGCTCGAGGCATAGCGCCGAGAGCCAAGATCTTGCCAATCATCTCTTCGACAGCCGACAACCGGAGCAACCCGGACGACCTGGGCAAGGCAATCGAATATTCGGTCTCCTCTGGAGCTGGCGTCATCAGCATTTCCAGTGCAGGAGGCTCCAGCCCTGCCCTACGTCGCGCGATCAGGGAAGCCCTCCGCGCGGATGTCGTCGTCGTCGCGGCTGTAGGTAATCGACCATTGGATACTGAGGTTGGTTACCCCGCGTCGGAAGATGGCGTCATAGCCGTGGGGGGAGTGGACGAATTTGGCACTCACGCTGCCGTCTCGGTAACTGGGCCGGAGATTGACGTGGTTGCGCCCGCAGTCGACATCTACAGCACGAGCATCGACGGCAAGTACCGCAAAGGCACCGGAACCTCTGACGCGACGGCGATCGTGGCGGGCGCGGCTGCATTGATCAGATCCAAGTACCCGTACCTGCCAGCCCGAGAGGTGGCGCACCGGTTGACCGCTACCGCCGTCGACAAGGGTCCTCCTGGGCGGGACGACGAGTACGGCTACGGGGTGATCGATCTTGTGGCGGCGCTGACGGCAGACGTACCGCCGCTGGGGTTTGAATCGGTGAGCGCTCCGGTCGGTGCTGGCCCGTCCACGACGGCTGGCGCCCAGCCGGGTGACGAGAGCGATGGCGCGACCGCACGTGGCTTGGCGACCCTTGGGGTGATCGTGGCTGCCGGGGTCGGGTGGGCGGTGCTGGCGCGGCGTCGCCGCCGTGGTGATGATCCGCCGCCCAGAATTAGTCGCTGATCGCTCAACGAAGCGTGATCGACTCGGGTTTCTTGATGTCGGGGTGTCCGGGGCGGCAGGATACCCCGATTTCGACGCAGCCGCGCCGATCCTCGCGCTGAGCGAGGGCGGTTAGGCGGTGATCCACTCGCCCTCTAGGAAAACGCGGTATCCGGGGCGATGGGATGCCGCATTATCCTGAAGGGCGAGTGGATCAAGGGCACCCGACAACCGGGCCACCCGACCAGCCGGACCACCGGGCCAGCAAGGCCACCGGGCCAGCAAGGCCACCAGGCCAGCCGCGCCAGCGAGGCCACAGGCAAGCCGGGCTACCGGGCCAGGCCGGTAGCAGGCGCTGGGCGGGGTGTCGGTCTTGGTTCGGGTTCGGGCGGTAACGTCGGGCTCGTGTCTGAGACCTTGCCGCTCCGCCTCGTGCTCGCTTCGGCGAGCCCTGCCCGTCGTAAGTTGCTCCAGGCTGCCGGCGTCGAGCCGGAGGTGCTGGTCAGCGGGGTGGACGAGTCCCTGGTGGTGACCGAGCGGGCCGAGGAGTTGTGTCTGGAGTTGGCTCGTCTGAAGGCGCAGGCGGTGTTGACCCGGCTGAATCCGACCGCCGACCAGCGGACGTTGGTCATCGGCTGCGATTCGGTGCTCGCCTTCGACGGGGAGATCCACGGCAAGCCGGCGGATGCGGCCGACGCGACCCGGCGTTGGCTGCGGATGCGGGGGCGCAGCGGCGTTCTGCACAGCGGGCACTGCCTCGTCGACGTTGCCGCGGGGCGGCGTGCCGAGGCCGTCGCGTCGACCACCGTTCACTTCGCTGACGTCAGTGACGACGAGATCGCCGCGTACGTGGCGACGGGTGAGCCGCTGGCGGTGGCCGGCGCGTTCACTATCGACGGGCTGGGCGGGCCGTTCGTGGAGCGGATCGAGGGTGACCCGGGGACGGTGGTCGGGTTGTCGATGCCGCTGCTGCGCCGGCTCCTCGCCCAGCTGGATCTGCGGATCACCGACCTGTGGACGACTGTCGCGCCGGGAGGCCAAACCGTCGAGCCGCTCGGTAACGTCCGGTCATGACCACCAAGTCGATCCCGCTCACCAACGAGCTGCACGCGTATCTGGTCGCACACGGCTCCCCGCCGGACGAGATCATCCGTGACCTGGCCGAAGAGACCCGGTCGGTGCTGCCGGAGCACGCCACCATGCAGGTGGCTCCGGAGCAGGCCGCGTTCCTGACGTTCCTCACCCGGCTGCTCGACGTACGGCAGGCCGTCGAGATCGGCACGTTCACCGGGCTCTCGTCGCTGGCGATCGCCCGCGGGTTGCCCGAGGGTGGGCGACTTACCTGTTTCGACATCTCCGAGGAGTTCACCGGCATCGCCCGGCGCTACTGGGCTCGGGCCGGCGTGCAGGATCTGATCGACCTGCGGATCGGCCCGGCGGCGGACGGGCTGCGGGAGTTGCCGCACGAGCGGCACCTGGACTTCGCGTTCATCGACGCGGACAAGACCGGCTACCCGATCTACTGGGCGGAGCTGGTGCCGCGCATGCGTCCGGGTGGGGTGATCGCCGTCGACAACGTGCTGCGTGGCGGGCGGGTGATTGCCCCGCAGGACGAGGGTGACCGGGCCATCGCCGCGTTCAACGACGAGGTCCTCGCCGACGTACGGGTGGACCCGGTGATGCTGCCGATCGCGGACGGCCTCACCCTCGCCCGCGTCCACTGACCGGCGGCAACCGCCGAACACGGTAATCGGGGTGTCCCCCACCAGGGGACACCCCGATCAACAGGCGAAGCAGGCGTCAGCGGACGCTGCGGGCGAACTGGCGTGCGGCCCAGTAGACGCCCAGCGCCGCGAGGACCGCGGTGATGCTGAGGCCCTGCCAGACCTTGTCGCTGCCCAGGTCACCGGCGAACAGTGCCCGGGTGCCGTCGACCGCCCAGGAGAACGGGTTCCAGTTGGCGACGCCCTGCAACCAGCCGGGTGCGAAGGTCAGCGGCAGCAGGATGCCGGAGAGCAGCAGCACCGGCTGCGCCACGGTGTTCATCAGCGGGGCCAGCGCGTCCTCGCTCTTGACCTTGAGGGCGACGCCGTAGGAGACGGCCGAGGTCATGAGGGCGATCAGGGCGAGCATCAGGTACGCCAGCAGCAGGTCCCCGATGAACACCCGCAGGTCGAACAGGAGCGCCAGCAGCGTGATGATGACCGCCTGCACCATGAGCGAGACCACGTCGCGCAGCGAGCGGCCGAGCAGCAGGGCGAGCCGGCTGATCGGGGTGACCCGGGAGCGTTCGATGACGCCGGCTCGCAGCTCGGCGATCAGGCCGAAGCCCTGGAACAGGCCACCGAAGATGGCAAGCAGCACCAGCAGACCCGGTACGAAGATCTTGTAGGCGGCGGCCTGGGTGGGCGCGTTCAGTGCGGGCTTGAGCAGTGGGGCGAAGAGCAGCAGGTACATGACCGGCTGGAACACGCCGACGAAGACCCAGACCGGGTTGCGCAGCAGGAGTTGGGTCTGGCGCTGGAAGATCAGCCACGTGTCACGGGCGAATTTCATGAGAGTCGTCTCCGGTGGTCAGGACTCGCGCAGCGAGCGGCCGGTCTTGGTGAGGAAGACGTCGTCCAGGCTGGGTCGGTGCAGCTCGATCGAGCGCAGCTCCAGCCCGGCGTGGTCGAGTCGGCGCAGCACCTGCGGGATGGCGGTGGCGCCCTCGTCGACGTAGAGGCGCAGGCCGCCCTCGTCGGCCGTCTCCAGCTTGTTGACGTACGGCTCGCCGTCGAGCGTCTGGGCGGCCTGCGGGGTGGCCGCCAGGTCGAGACCGACGAGCACCACGTCGCCGGCGATCTCCCGCTTGAGCTCGGCCGGCGTGCCCTCGGCCACCACCTCACCGTTGTCCATGATCGCGATTCGGTCGCAGAGCGCGTCGGCCTCATCCAGGTAGTGCGTGGTGATGAAGACGGTCATCCCGTCCCCGCGTAGCCGCCGGATCTCGTCCCACATGTGGGCGCGGCTCTGCGGGTCGAGGCCGGTGGTCGGCTCGTCCAGGAAGACGATCTTCGGCTCGTGGATGATGCCGAGGGCGATCTCCACCCGGCGGCGCTGGCCCCCGGAGTAGGTCTTGCACGTGCGGTCGGCGTACTCGGTGAGCTGGAAGGCGTCCAGTGCGCGGGCGGCGCGCCGCTGCGCGTCGGCCTTGCTGATGCCGTACATCCGGGCGTGCAGCACCAGTTCCTCGCGGGCGGTGGACTCGTCCCAGGTGCTGCCGCCCTGCGGGACGTACCCGATGCGGCGGCGCACCTCGGCCGGGTCCTTGCGCAGGTCGGCGCCCGCGATGGTGGCCTCGCCGCCGTCCGGCTCGATCAGCGTGGCGAGCATCCGCAGCGTGGTGGTCTTGCCGGCGCCGTTCGGGCCAAGGAAGCCGAAGATCTCGCCCTCGGCAACGTCAAGGTCGACGCCCCGCACGGCGTCCACCGTCTTCGTCTCTCGACCCGCGCGGGAGCGGAACGACTTCCGCAGCCCCCTGGTCTCGATCATTTCTGCTCCTGGTCGTTCGGGCCGGTCGGGCCGGCCGTCGAGTGGGACGACGCCGGACGGCGCACTCCCCCGCTGTGCCGCCAGCAGGCTAACGCGATATAGCTTTTTTAGTCAACGTTGATTATTTCGCGTCGGTGCCGGGTGACTCCGCGCCGTCCCTCCACCCTGACCAACCCTGCGCTTCATCCAGCTCAGCAGGCAGGTACGACACTCCGGAATCGATCCGCTCGGCAATCCGCTCGCACCAGCTCATCTCCGCCTCCGCCCGCGCCGACCACAGCTCCAACATCCAGCCCACGTGCGCCGGCTTGCGGTTGCGCACCCAGTCCGAGTCGAGCGAGGCGCGCATCGAATCGACGCCGGCGCGCAGCAGGTTGGCCCGGTTGCGCAGGGCGGCGGCCGCCTCGTCCCGCGGCATGGCCGGCAGGAAGGAGAAGGCCGCCGCGAACGGGTCGGCGGGCTCGCTGATGTTCCACCACAGGTTGCGCAGCAGCGTCTCGAACTCGTCCTCCCCCTTGGTGGTCACCTCGTACGTGGTGCGCGCCGGACGGGCACCGACCTGCTCGGTCGCGACGGCGCGGAGCAGCCCTTCCTCGGTGAGCTTGCGCAGGGCGTGATAGATCGATCCGGGTTGCACGTTCGCCCACTTGTCGGCGCTCCAGCTCAACAGCTCGCGGCGCACGTCGTAGCCGTGCACGGGCTGCATCCACCGCACCAGACCGAGAATCATCATCCGAGTCGAAGACACCCGATAAGCGTAATAGCCAAGTTTGACTAAGCCGTGGTGGGCTCAGTGCGGCATCCCACACTGAGCGATCGTTAGGGCCGCCGTGGGTGGCCGATACACTCCCCGTCAGTAACCTGCCCGGGAGGAGCCACGAAGGTGCGCAAGGTACTCATCGCCAACCGCGGCGAGATCGCCGTCCGGGTGATCCGCGCGTGCCGCGACGCTGGCCTGGGCAGCGTCGCCGTCTACGCGGACTCCGACCGCGACGCCCTGCACGCCACCCTCGCGGACGAGGCGTACGCGCTCGGCGGGGACAGCGCGACCGAGACCTACCTGCGCATCGACAAGCTGCTCGACGTCGCCGCTCGGGCCGGCGCCGACGCCGTACACCCGGGTTATGGCTTCCTCAGTGAGAACGCCGACTTCGCCCAGGCCGTCATCGACGCCGGGCTGACCTGGATCGGCCCCACCCCGCAGGCGATCCGCGACCTGGGCGACAAGGTCACCGCAAGGCACATCGCCCAGCGGGCCGGCGCGCCGCTGGTCCCCGGCACCCCGGACCCGGTGGCCAGCCCGGACGAGGTGATGGCGTTCGCCGTCGACCACGGCCTGCCGGTGGCCATCAAGGCCGCCTTCGGTGGCGGTGGGCGCGGCCTCAAGGTCGCTCGCACGATGGAGGAGATCCCCCAGCTGTTCGAGTCGGCCACCCGGGAGGCGGTCGCGGCGTTCGGTCGGGGTGAGTGCTTCGTCGAGCGGTACCTCGACCAGCCCCGGCACGTCGAGGCGCAGGTCCTCGCCGACCAGCACGGCAACGTGATCGTGGTGGGCACCCGGGACTGCTCGTTGCAGCGACGCCACCAGAAGCTCGTCGAGGAGGCGCCCGCGCCGTTCCTCACCGACGCCCAGCGCGCGCAGATCCACGAGAGCGCCAAGGCGATCTGCCGCGAAGCGGGCTACCACGGCGCCGGCACTGTGGAATACCTGGTCGGCGTCGACGGCACCATCTCGTTCCTGGAGGTCAACACTCGCCTTCAGGTCGAGCACCCGGTCACCGAGGAGACCGCCGGCATCGACCTGGTCCGCGAGCAGTTCCGGATCGCCGACGGCGAGAAGCTGCGGATCACCGAGGACCCGACGCCGCGCGGGCACGCGATCGAGTTCCGGATCAACGGCGAGGACCCGGGCCGCAACTTCCTGCCCGCCCCGGGGACTGTCACCGCGCTGCGCCTGCCCAGCGGGCCGGGTGTGCGGGTCGACACCGGCATCTCGGCCGGCGACGTGATCGGCGGCAACTTCGACTCGCTGCTCGCCAAGGTGATCATCACGGGCGAGACGCGGACCGAGGCGCTGGAGCGCGCCCGCCGCGCGCTCGACGAGATGGTCCTCGACGGGATGGCCACCGCGCTGCCGTTCCACCGGCTCGTCGTGCGGGACGAGGCGTTCACCGCCGAGCCGTTCACAGTGCACACCAGGTGGATCGAGACCGAGTTCCACAACACTGTGCCGCCGTTCACCGCCGCCGGCGGCGCCGCCGAAGCGCCGGCCGACCGCGACACCGTCGTGGTCGAGGTGGGCGGCAAGCGCCTCGAGGTCAGCCTCCCCGCCGGCTTCGGCGGGAGTACGACCACCGCGGCACCCGCCTCCCGCAAGGCGACCCGGCGCGGGGGCGGCGCCAAGGCCGGCGCCCCGGTCGGCGGCGACACGCTCACCTCGCCGATGCAGGGCACCATCGTCAAGATCGCGGTGGCCGACGGCGACACCGTGGCCGAGGGGGACCTGGTCGTGGTGCTGGAGGCGATGAAGATGGAGCAGCCGCTGCACGCGCACAAGGCGGGCACGGTCAGCGGTCTCAGCGCCGAGGTCGGTGCCGTGATCACCGCTGGGGCCCCCATCTGCACCATCGCCTGAGCTGGCTAAAAGGGCGCGCCCGCCGGGCAGTCAGCGCAGGGTTTCGGTGGCGACCGCGCGGACGGCGGCGGTCAGGGCGTTCAGCACGTCGGACTCCAGCCGCCAGTGCTGCCAGTACAGCGGAACGTCCAGGTGCCGGCCCGGCGCGAGGTCGATACAGCGACCGGCGGCCAGGTCGGCCTCGGCGATCTGTTCCGGCACCAGGCTCCAGCCCAACCCGAGCCGGATCGCCGCGCTGAACGCCGGCACCGACGGCACGTAGTGCACCGGTGGGTCGAGCGATCGACCCACCTCCGACCGGATAAAGCGGTGTTGCACCCGGTCCTTCCGGTCGAAGACGACAAGTGGCGCGCCCGCCAGCGCGGACGCGGTGAGGCCGTCGGCGAAGTGGGACGCCGCGAATTCCGGTGTGGCCAACGCGCGGTACCGCATCGCCCCGAGCCGCAGCACCCGGCAGCCCTGCACGGCCTCCCGTTGGGCGGTGACCGCCGCCGTCACCGAACCGTCGCGGAGCAGCTCGGCGGTGTGGTCCTGATCGTCCTGCCGCAGGTCGAACGAGAGCCCGGCCTGCTGCGGCAACCGGGCCAGGGCGGTGAGGAACCAGGTGGCCAGTGAGTCCGCGTTGACCACCACGGCGACCCGGACCCGGCCACCGCCGGCCAGCGGGCCGCGGGCATCGGCCAGCGCCTCCCGTTCGAGCAGCGTGAGCTGGCCGGCCAGGCGCAGCAGCGGGCGGCCGGCGTCGGTTGCCACACACGGTCGGGCCCGGCGGACCAGCACCTGACCGACGGTCTCCTCCAGCGCCTTGATCCGTTGGCTCACCGCCGACGGCGTGACGTGCAGCAGCCGGGCCGCCGCCTCGAAGCTGCCCTCCGCCACCACCGCCGCGAGCGTTCGCAGCTGTGCCGAGTCGAGACCGTTCATCAGCAGAGCTTAAGTTACGTGAGAATCTTTAGTTGGACTGGTGGCTGGCGAGAGCCCTAGCGTCGAGTCCGTGCTCACCTCCGCCGTCGCCGGCTTCTCGATCTCCATCGCGCTCATCGTCGCCATCGGCGCCCAGAACGCCTTCGTCCTGCGCCAGGGCCTGCGACGCGAGCACGTCGTACCCGTGGTGCTGACCTGCGCCGCGTCGGACGCGCTGCTGGTCATGGTGGGGGTGGGCGGAGTCGGTTCGCTGGTGACCGACCGACCGGGCCTCCTGACGGCGATCCGCTGGGGCGGTGCGGCCTTCCTGCTCTGCTACGCGGCGCTCGCCGCCCGCCGCGCCCTGCGCCCCGGCGCCCTGCTGCCCACCGATCAGCCGCCGGCCACGTTGGGGGCGACCCTGCTCGCCTGCGCCGCCTTCACCTACCTGAACCCCCACGTCTACCTGGACACCGTGCTGCTCCTCGGCGGCGTGGCCCAACAACACCCGCACCGGTGGGTCTTCGGCGCCGGTGCCGCCCTGGCCAGCGTGGTCTGGTTCACCGCGCTCGGCGTCGGCGCGCAGCGCCTCGCGCCGCTGCTCGCCCGTGCCGTCGCCTGGCGGGTGCTGGACGCGGTCATCGCCGTCGTGATGACCGGGCTCGCTGTGGCACTCCTGCTGGGCTGACCGGCTCGCACGGCGAGCACCGGCGACGAAGCGAGTGTTTTCCGCGACCACCGGCGGTGGAACTGGCCGTGAGCGGGAATGATTGCCGGGTGCGGTTCCTTCACGGCGCGGCTCCCGCGCACGACCTGACCTATACCGACGTCTTCATGGCGCCGGCCCGCTCCGATCTGGGTTCCCGGCTCGACGTCGACCTGTCCACCGGCGACGGCACCGGCACCACCATCCCGCTGGTGGTGTCGAACATGACAGCGGTCGCCGGACGGCGGATGGCGGAGACGGTCGCCCGCCGGGGCGCCATCGCGGTGATCCCGCAGGACATTCCGATCGAGGTGGTCGCGAATGTCGTCGCCTGGGTCAAACAGCGCCACCTGGTCTACGACACACCGATCACGCTGGGCCCCACCGAGACCGTTGGCGACGCCATCCACCTGCTGCCCAAGCGCTCGCACGGTGCGGTGATCGTGATCGACGACGCCGGCCGGCCGATGGGCGTGGTCACCGAGGCGGACACCACGGGCGTGGACCGATTCGCTCAACTGCGTCACGTGATGTCCACCGAGCTGCACACCGTCCCAGCGGACGCGGATCCGCGTACCGGTTTCGACAGGCTCTCGGCGGGCCGTCGCCGACTCGCTCCGGTGGTGGACACCGAGGGCCGGCTGGTCGGGGTGCTGACCCGACAGGGCGCCTTGCGGGCCACCCTCTACACGCCGGCCGTGGACGACCGGGGTCGGCTCCGGATCGCGGCGGCCGTCGGGATCAACGGTGACGTGACAGGCAAGGCCGCCGCACTGCTGGAGGCGGGGGTGGACACGCTGGTCGTGGACACCGCGCACGGCCACCAGGCCCGGATGATCTCCGCACTCCAGGCGGTCCGCAAGCTGGGCCCGGGGGTGCCGGTCGCCGCCGGCAACGTGGTCACCGCCGAGGGCGTACGCGACCTGGTGGAGGCGGGGGCGGACATCATCAAGGTCGGCGTCGGCCCCGGCGCGATGTGCACCACCCGGATGATGACCGGTGTGGGTCGGCCGCAGTTCTCCGCTGTACTCGACTGCGCGGCCGCCGCCCGCCAGCTGGGCCGGCACGTGTGGGCCGACGGCGGGGTGCGGCACCCCCGGGACGTGGCGCTCGCGCTCGCCGCCGGCGCGTCGAACGTGATGATCGGTTCCTGGTTCGCCGGCACCTACGAGTCCCCCGGTGACCTGTACACCGACGCGGACGGCCGGCGGTACAAGGAGAGCTTCGGGATGGCCTCGGCTCGGGCGGTCAGCGCCCGAACCGCCGACGACAGCCCGTACGACCGGGCCCGCAAGGCGGTGTTCGAGGAGGGCATCTCCTCGGCCCGGATGCACCTGGACCCGGCCCGCCCCGGCGTCGAGGACCTGATCGACGAGATCATCGCGGGCGTACGCAGCGCCTTCACCTACGCAGGCGCACGCGACCTGACCCAGTTCCACGAACGGGCGATCGTCGGCGTGCAGAGCGCCGCCGGCTTCACCGAAGGAATGCCCCTCCCCACCAGCTGGTAACCGCGCACCCCAGACCCCCGTTGATCATGAAGTTATTGCCTCCCGCATCGGCGTGTCGTGGCAATAACTTCATGATCAACCGTGGGCAGGGTGGGGGGCGGTTAGGTCGACAGGCGGCGTAGGACGGTGCGGGCTGCCTCGCGGGGGTTGTCGCCCACCCGGTCGGGCAGCGCGCCGGCCAGCCAGAGGGTGACGAAGCCGTGCGCGATCGACCAGGCGGCGAGCGCGTCCCGATCGGTGTCGGCGGGCGCGCTGCCGGTGGGTAGCGCCGCCACCCCGGAGCGGAGCGCGGCACCGGCCCGGTCCCGCGCCGCGATCAGCTCGGCGTCGTCGGCCCGGCACAGCTCCGGCCGGAACATCACCTCGAAGTACGCGCGGCGCGTGACGGCGAAGTCGACGTAGGCGACGCCGGCCTCCAACAGGTCGTCATCCGCCTCGGTCAACGTCTGGGCCAGCAGGTCGAAGCCCTGCGCGGCGAGCGCGGTGAGCAGGCCCGCCTTGTCGCCGAAGTGGTGTGCGGGCGCGGCGTGCGAAACACCCGCCCGACGGGCCAGGTCGCGCAGGCTCAGCGCGGCGGGCCCGACCTCCTCGATGGCCTCCAGCGCCGCGGCGAGCAGGGCGCGGCGCAGGTCGCCGTGATGGTAGGCGCGCGTGTCGGTCATCAGCGAATCCTATCTTGCCATTGACAAGATGCCACCGTGGCGCGCAATCTTGTCACTGGCAAGTTTCCCCGAGGAGGATTCCGATGGCACCCCTGATCGCCCTGATCGTCGGCACCGCACTGGCCCGACTCACCGGCCTGGCCGGCATCTCCGCACTGGACGGCTGGATTCCCGCGCTGCGCGTCGGGCTGGCCGTGATGTTCACCCTGACCGCCGTCGCGCACTTCGCCGGCCAGCGCCGAGCCGACCTGATCGCGATGGTCCCGCCCCGACTGCCCCGACCGGAGCTGCTGGTCACCGTCACCGGCGTGCTGGAGCTGATCGGCGCTATCGGCCTGCTGGTGCCGGCGACCGCTCGGATGGCGGCGGCCGGACTCGCCCTGCTCATGCTCGCGATGTTCCCGGCCAACGTCTCCGCCGCCCGCCGGAGGCTGACCCTCGCGGGGCGTCCGGTCACCCCGCTCGTGCAGCGAACGATCCTGCAGATCGTGTTCGTGGCCGCCGCTGCGGCAATTTCGTTTGGTGCCTGACTATCAGGGGGCTAACCTACGGGTCGTGGAACTCGTGACCCTCCAGGACGTGCCGCTCGGCCGGCTGCTGGTGGTGGCCGGGCACCTGGTCGGGCAGCGGTGGAACCGCTACCTCGCCGAGGAGCACGGCCTCACCCAGGCCGGCATGATCACCCTGATGACGCTTGCCCGTCACGGCGAGCTGCCCCACCGGGAGGTCGCCGAGAAGGGGTTCGTACGCCCGGCGACCCTGACCGGCATCGTCGACACGCTTGAGCGCGACGGTCTGGTCGAGCGGCAGCGTGACGACAACGACAGGCGCAGCATCCGACTCGCCATCACCCCCGCCGGACGGCAGCGGGTGGCAGCGCTCGGCGCACTCATGCACTCCGGACGGCCACTCACCTCGGTCGACGCCGATCCGGCGAAGGCCCAGGTGATCCGGGAGTTCCTGCTTGAGGTCATCGGCAGCGGAGACGACCCGCGGATGACCGGACGCCCTACCGAAATGAAGGACCCGGCGTGCTGATCCGACTCCTGCGCGGCCAACTGCGCACCTATCAGAGACCGTTGCTGGCGGTCGTGCTGCTCCAGTTCGTGGGCACCATGGCCTCGCTCTACCTGCCCAGCCTCAACGCGGACATCATCGACCAGGGCGTGGCCCGGGGCGACACCGACTACATCGTGCGCACCGGCGGCTGGATGCTGCTGGTCAGCCTGATCCAGATCGTCTGTTCGATCGCCGCCGTCTACCTGGGCGCCCGGGTCGCGATGGGCTTCGGTCGGGACGTACGCGCCGAGCTGTTCGGGCACGTCAACCGCTTCTCCGCCCGCGAGGTGGCCCGGTTCGGCGCGCCGTCGCTGATCACCCGCAACACCAACGACGTGCAACAGGTGCAGATGCTCGTGCTGATGAGCTGCACGATGATGGTCGCCGCACCGATCATGAGCGTCGGCGGCGTGTTCATGGCACTGCGCGAGGACGTGGGGCTCTCCTGGCTGATGCTGGTCAGCGTGCCGGTGCTGGCCATCGCGCTCGGCGCGATCATCCGTCGGATGGTGCCGGGCTTCCGCCTGATGCAGACCCGCATCGACACTGTCAACCGGGTGCTGCGGGAGCAGATCACCGGCATCCGGGTGGTCCGCGCGTTCGTCCGCGAGCCGTACGAGACGGACCGCTTCGGCGTCGCCAACGCCGACCTGACCGCCACCGCGTTGCGTACCGGTCGACTGCTGGCGTTGATCTTCCCGGTGGTCATGCTGGTGCTGAACGTCTCCAGCGTGGCGGTGCTCTGGTTCGGCGCGCAGCGGGTGGACGCCGGCGCGATCCAGGTCGGCGCGCTCACCGCGTTCCTGCAGTACCTGATGCAGATCCTGATGGCGGTCATGATGGCCACCTTCATGCTGATGATGGTGCCGAGGGCGGCGGTCTGCGCCGAGCGGATCGTCGAGGTGCTGGACACCGACTCCTCGGTGGTTCCGGCCACCGCGCCGGTCACCGAGCTGCCCACGCGAGCCGAGTTGGAGCTGCGCGGGGTGCGCTTCCAGTACCCGGGCGCGGTGGATCCGGTGCTGCGCGACATCTCCTTCCGGGCGACGCCGGGCACCACCACGGCGATCATCGGCAGCACCGGCGCGGGCAAGACGACCCTGCTGTCGCTGATTCCCCGCCTGGTCGACGTGACCGCGGGCGCGGTGCTCGTCGACGGGGTGGACGTACGGGAGTTGGCGCCGGACGAGCTGTGGCGCCGCATCGGCCTGGTGCCGCAACGGCCGTACCTGTTCACCGGGACGGTCGCCAGCAACCTGCGCTACGGCAACCCGGACGCCACCGACGAGGAGCTGTGGACGGCGCTGGAGATCGCCCAGGCCCGGGACTTCGTGGCCCAGATGCCCGGCGGGCTGGACGCCCCGATCGCGCAGGGCGGCACCACCGTCTCCGGTGGGCAGCGGCAGCGCCTGGCCATCGCCCGGGCCCTGGTCCGTCAACCGGAGATCTACCTCTTCGACGACTCGTTCTCCGCGCTCGACCTGGGCACCGACGCGCGTCTGCGAGCGGCGCTGCGGCCGGTCACCGCGCAGTCGGCGGTGGTGATCGTGGCCCAACGGGTCTCCACGATCATCGACGCCGACCAGATCATCGTTCTTGAGGACGGAGGAGTCGTCGGAGTGGGACGACACACGGAGTTGTTGGACACCTGCCCGACGTACGCCGAGATCGTGGCCTCGCAGCAGACGACGGAGGTGGCGGCATGAGCGAGCGTGACGAGCCGCGCACCGCGGCCGTACCCAGTCAGAAGCCGGCCGGCGACCCGCGGACGCCGGGTGGCGACGCGCAACAGCCGGGAGGCGACGCGCAGACGCCGAAGCGGCTGCCACCCGGCCGTCAGGGCGGCGGCCCGCCGTGGATGGGCGCCGGGATGCCCGCCGAGAAGTCGATGAACTTCGGGCCGTCGGCCCGACGGTTGCTCGGCCGGCTGCGCTCGCACCGACTGCACCTGGCCGCGATCATCACCCTCGCCGTGGTGAGCGTCGGGTTCAGCGTGGCCGGGCCGAAGATCCTCGGCCACGCCACCGACCTGATCTTCAGTGGGGTGATCGGCAGGCAACTGCCGGCCGGCACCACCGCCGAGCAGGCCGTCGCGGCGGCCCGGGCCAGCGGCAACGACAGCTTCGCCGCCATGCTGGCCCGGATGGACGTGGTGCCCGGGGTGGGCATCGACTTCAGCGCCCTGAGTCGGGTGCTGCTGCTGGCGCTCGGGCTCTACCTGGCGGCGAGCCTGCTGTCCTGGTGGCAGGGCTGGCTGCTCAACGGGGTGGTGCAGCGCACCGTGCTGCGGCTGCGCGCCGAGGTGGAGGAGAAGCTCAACCGGCTCCCGTTGCCCTACTTCGACAGGCAACCGCGCGGTGAGTTGCTCAGCCGGGTCACCAACGACATCGACAACATCTCCACGAGCCTCCAGCAGACCCTCAGCCAGCTGCTCACCTCGCTGCTGACCGTCGTCGGCGTGCTGGCCGTGATGTTCTGGATCTCACCGGTGCTGGCACTGGTCGCCCTAGTCGCGGTGCCGTTGTCGGTGCTCGTCACCCAGCGCATCGCCAAGCGCTCGCAGAAGCAGTTCATCGCACAGTGGACGCACACCGGCGAGTTGAACGGCCAGATCGAGGAGGCGTACACCGGTCATGAGCTGGTGAAGGTCTTCGGCCGGCAGCGTGAGGTCGAGGCCGCGTTCCACGCGAAGAACGAGGAGCTGTTCCGGGCCAGCTTCGGGGCGCAGTTCATCTCCGGGATCATCATGCCGTCGATGATGTTCATCGGGAACCTGAGCTACGTGGCGATCGCCGTGGTCGGTGGGCTGCGGGTCGCGTCCGGCACGATGAGCCTCGGCGACGTGCAGGCGTTCATCCAGTACTCCCGCCAGTTCACCCAGCCGCTCACCCAACTCGCCTCGATGGCGAACCTGCTCCAGTCCGGGGTGGCCTCCGCCGAGCGGGTCTTCGCGGTGCTCGACGCGGACGAGCAGACCCCGGACCCGGTCGAGCCGGCCCGGGTCACCGACCCGCACGGTCGGGTCGAGTTCGAGCACGTCTCGTTCCGCTACGAGCCGGACAAGCCGCTCATCGACGACCTGTCCCTGGTTGCCGAGCCGGGGCACACAGTGGCCATCGTCGGCCCGACCGGCGCCGGCAAGACCACCCTGGTCAACCTGGTGATGCGGTTCTACGAGTTGGACGCCGGCCGGATCACGCTCGACGGAGTGGACATCACCACGATGCGCCGCGACGACCTGCGCGGCCGGATCGGCATGGTGCTCCAGGACACCTGGCTGTTCGGCGGCACCATCCGGGACAACATCGCCTACGGGCGGCCGGACGCGACCGAGGAGGAGATCCTCGCGGCGGCCCGGGCCACCTTCGTGGACCGGTTCGTGCGCAGCCTGCCCGACGGCTACGACACGGTCATCGACGAGGAGGGCAGCAACGTCAGCGCCGGAGAGAAGCAGCTCATCACCATCGCGCGGGCGTTCCTCGCCGAGCCGTCGCTGCTGATCCTCGACGAGGCCACCAGTTCGGTGGACACCCGCACCGAGGTGCTGCTGCAACGGGCGATGGCCGCGCTGCGCTCGGACCGGACCAGCTTCGTCATCGCGCACCGGCTCTCCACCATCCGTGACGCCGACCTGATCCTCATGATGGAGAACGGTCGGATCGTCGAGCAGGGCACCCACGAGCAGTTGCTCGCCGCCCAGGGCGCGTACCACCGGCTCTACCGCTCACAGTTCACCGGAGCGGTGGTCGACGAGGAACCGGCCGCCCAACCCGCGACGGTCTGAGGTCGGGCGGCCGTGCGCGCGAGACGATCGGTGGACGGGTCAGTCCGGCGGCAGCAGGTCGGCCGCGCGGGCGGCAACCTGCCCGCTGATCAGGGTGAGAGCGGCGTCGGCGGGCATCGGGGCGAGCGCGCGGCCGCCGCGCAGGCGCAGCGCGAGGTGCCCGTCGGCCACCTCGCGGGCACCCAGCACCCCGAGGTAGGGGACGCGGCGGCGGGCCGCGTCCCGGACCCGGGCGCCCAGCGAGCCGGCGACGTCGACCTCGACCCGCAGGCCGGCGTCGCCCGCCCTCCGGGCCAGGTCGGCCGCCGCGTCGACCTGGCCGTCGTCGACCGGCAACAGCACCAGTTGGACCGGCGCGTACCAGGCCGGGAACGCCCCCTCGTGCACCTCGATGAGGTACGCGAACAGCCGCTCCATGCTGCCGACCAGGCTGCGGTGCACCATGACCGGCCGACGTCGGCTGCCGTCCGAGTCGGTGTACGACAGGTCGAACCGCTCCGGCTTGTCGAAGTCCACCTGGATGGTGGAGATGGTCGACTCCCGACCGGCGGCGTCGACGATCTGAATGTCGATCTTCGGACCGTAGAACGCGGCTTCTCCCGGCGCCTCGACGTACTCCACCCCGGCCAGCGCCTCCCGCAGCAACTCCTCGGCACGGGCCCACTGCGCGTCGTCGCCGACGTACTTCTCACCCGGCCCACGCAGCGACAGCCGCAACCCGGCCGGCCGGACGCCGAGCGCGGCGTGCGCTTCGCGGATCAGCCCGAGGATCTCGGCGACCTCCGCGCCGACCTGCTCGGGGGCGCAGAAGGTGTGGGTGTCGTTCAGCGAGATGGCGCGTACCCGGGACAGCCCGCCGAGCACGCCCGAGCGCTCCGAGCGGTACATGCCGCCCAGCTCCGCGATCCGCAACGGCAGCTCCCGGTAGGAACGGCCCCGCGCCCGGAAGACCAGGGCGTGGTGCGGGCAGAGCGCCGGCCGCAGCACGAACTCGTCGTCGGCGCTCAGCCGCATCGGCGGGAACATGTCGTCGGCGAAGTAGCCGAGATGGCCGGAGAGTTCGAAGAGTTCGCGCTTGCCCAGCGGCGGCGAGTAGACGTGCTGGTGGCCGGAGCGGCGCTCCAACTCCCGGACGTACTCCTCGACGGCGTGCCGGGCGGCGGCGCCGGCCGGCAGCCAGATCGGCAGGCCGGCACCGGCCAGCGGGTCGGAGACGAAGAGGTCCAGCTCGCGGCCGAGCCTACGGTGGTCGATCATGTCGGGCTCCTGGATCGGGTACGACCCGGAGGCGACCTGAGCCCTGAACGGCGCGCTGCCCTCGGGGGCGGATCGCCCCGGGGCCTGGTCGACGGTGGTTACGTCAGAGCGGCGCGCCGGGGACACCCGGCGTCGTGGTCATCACTACCGCGCTGCGCATACGGCGACCGTACCCGCGCGACGATCGGGGACGCACCTGGATTTGCGGCGGAGGGGTGGGCCGCCGGCGCGGGACCCGCCGGCGGCCCTGGCGGCCGAATCGTCAGGAACGGGGGACCCGACGGGCATGGCCGCGCCGACAACGGTACGCCGACGAACGCCGTTCTGCCGCCCGCCCGCAAGGGGTGGAACAGCCTCCGAACCCGTCACCCGGCAGCGACCAGCCTCGTTGTGACTGGGTGGCCCTGTGGTGTCGACGGTCACGACGGGCCGGGGCCGTCCACCGTGACGCCGGACACGACGTCAGGCTCAAGACACCCAATCGGCCGCATCCGGCGAGGTGGCAGGCGTGCCCGAACTTCTGACTGACGTCGCGTCGCCGACGTGGGCGTACCTGGTGCTGCTCGCGCTGCTGATCGCGGACGCCTTCGTCCCGGTGATCCCCACCCAGATCGTCATGATCACCAGTGGTGCGCTCACCGTCTACGGCGGGCTCAGCCTGCCGGTCACGATCGCCGTCGGCGCGCTCGGCGTCTTCGCCGGCGACCTGGCCTGCTACCTGCTCGGGCGCAGCGCCCCGGACCGGCGGCCACCCCGGCACGCCGAACTGAGCCGTGCCCGCCGGGTGGCCAGCCGGGTCACCCAGGGGCTGCGACAACCCGGGCCGCTTGTCATCCTGCTCTGCCGGTTCGTGCCGGGCGGCCGGATGGCGGCCTGCTTCTCGGCCGGGCGCAGCCGCTACCCGTACCGCCTGTTCGTGCTCTACGAGGCCGTCGCCGCGCTGGGTTGGGCCACGTACGGCGCCCTGGTCGGGCACCTGGGTGGCACCGCACTGACCGAGTCGGCCTGGCGGCTGGCCATCATCGCCACCGCCGCGGCGGCCGGCTTCGCCGCGGCAGGCTGGGCCATGACAGTGGTCAGCGCCCGCCACGCCCGCGCCGCCGCCGCAGTCGCCGCAGTCAAGGTCCCCATCGACTGACCCCCGCGATCTTGCACTTACTGTCCCCGCAATTGGGGCATGCCGCGCATAAGGACGACGGAAAGTGCAAGATCGCGGAGGGTGTGTGGCGGGCCTCTAGGGGTGGTCCCGGGGAGGAATTTCCGTGGGCGTCCCGGATTCGGCTGGGGTGTCCGCGGCGACAGGCTGAGGCATGCCTGTTACCCGGAGTACCGGCCTGCTGGCCCTGGGCGGGATCGCCCTGGCGGCGCTGCTCACCGTGATCGGCCACCTCGAAGTCAACGACGACCTCAACCCGTGGGCGTTGACAATCAGCGACTTCGCGGTCTCCGACCGGGGCGGCGTCATCGACGTCGCCATGGTGGTGCTCGCGCTCGCCACCGTGGCGCTGCTGTACGGACTGCGCCGCGCCGGCCCACCCCGACCGCGCTCCGGTCGAACGGCCGAGCTGCTGCTCGCCGCCTGGGTGGGTGGGCTCCTGCTCGCCGCCGTGGTGCCGACCAACGAGCCGGGCACCGCCATGACCACCGCCGCCTACCTGCACCGGTACGCGTCGGTGGTCGCCTTCCTGGCGCTACCGGTCGGAGGCTGGCTGCTCGCCCGCCGACCCGACCTGGCCCCCGCCGCCCGGACGCTACGCACCCTGGTCCTGCTCAGCCTGGCCCTGGCGGCGGCGATGATCTGGTCCGCCTACCCCGGCGACCGGATGCTCATCGGTCTGGCCGAACGCCTCCTGATCCTCACCGAGGTAGCGGTCCTGGCCACCATCGCGATGATCCAGACGCGGGGGCTGCGGGGGGGCTACTCCAGCTCGTGCAGCATGAGCTGACGGGCCGCCTCGGTGATCGAGCCGGACAGCGACGGGTAGATGGTGATGGTCTGGGCCAGCTCGTTGACGGTGAGGTTGTTCTCCACGGCCATGGTGATGGGCAGGATCAGCTCGCTGGCCTTCGGAGCGACCACCACACCGCCGATCACCTGACCGCTGGCGGGCCGGCAGAACAGCTTCACGAAACCGTCGGAGAGGTCGTCCATCTTGGCTCGGGCGTTGCCGGACAGCGGCAGCATCACCTGCCGGGCCGGCACCTTGCCCGCGTCCACCTCGTCCTGCGAGACACCCACGGTGGCCAGCTCAGGATCGGTGAAGACGTTCGCCGCGACGGTACGCAGCCGCAGCGGACGGACCGCCTCGCCGAGCGCGTGCCACATCGCGATCCGGCCCTGCATGGCGGCGACGCTTGCCAGCAGCAGCACGCCCGTGCAGTCGCCGGCGGCGTAGATGCCGGGCACGTTGGTCCGGGAGGCCCGGTCGACCGTCACGTAGCCGCCCCGGCCCAGCTCCACGCCGTACTCGGTCAGGCCCAGGTTGGCCGTGTTCGGGATGGAACCGACAGTGATCAGCGCGTGCGAGCCGGTCACCCTACGGCCGTCGGAGAGTTCCACCTCGACGCCGTCGGCGGTACGCCGGACCGCGTCGGCCCGGGAGTTGTTGAGGATCTCCATGCCCCGGTTACGGAACACCCGCTCGATGGCGGACGCGGCGTCGGCGTCCTCGTGCGGCATCACCCGGTCCCGGCTGGAGACCAGTGTCACCTCAACCCCCATCGCCAGGTACGCGCTGGCGAACTCAGCGCCGGTCACGCCGGACCCGACCACGATCAGGTGCTCGGGCAGCTCCGGCAGGTCGTACACCTGTCGCCAGGTCAGGATGCGCTCACCGTCAGGGACGGCGGTGGGCAGCTGGCGGGGTGTCGAGCCGGTGGCCACCAGCACGGTGGACGCGTCGATCGAGTACTCCTCGCCACCGTCGGCGGGGGTGACGACGACCCGGTGGGTGTGCCCGAGGGAGTCCTCGCCGAGCCGCGCGGTGCCGGCCACGAAGGTGACCCCCGCCTTCAGCAGCTTGGCGTGGATGTCCGCGGACTGCGCCAGAGCCAGCCGCTTGACCCGCTCGTGCACCGCCCGCGCGTCGACGGTGACCGCCTCCAGGCCGTCCGAGTGCACCCCGAACTCCTCGGTGTCGCGGTAGCCGGTGACCACCCCCGAGCTGGCGATGAAGGTCTTCGACGGTACGCAGTCGGAGAGCACACAGGCGCCGCCGGCACCGTCGGCCTCCACCACTGTGACATCGGCGTCCAGCTGGGCGGCGACCAGTGCCGCCTCGTACCCGGCCGGCCCCCCACCGATGATCACGATCCGGCTCACAGCATTCGCCCTTCGTCCATGCTCACAGTGACTTTCTTCTCCCGAGCGCATTCGACACGCACCGTCGTATTCTCCCCCACCCGTCGGCCGGGCTATCGTCATCGCCGTGCGTCATCACGCCGCCTACGGCTCAAATCTCGACCCCGCCCGGATGCGCGCCTACTGTCCGCATTCGCCGATGGTGGGCACCGGCTGGCTGGAGGGCTGGCGGCTGACCTTCGCCGGGGCGGACGTGATCGGCTGGGAGGGTGCGGTGAGCACCCTTGTCGAGTCTCCCGGTGACCGGGTCTTCGTGGCGCTCTACGACATCCACCCGTACGACGCGGGCCAGCTCGACGAGATCGAGGGGGTGACCGCCGGCACGTACCGCAAGCTGCACGTGCGGGTCTCCACCCTCGACGGCGACGTGACCGCGTGGATCTACGTCTTCAACGGGTACGAGGGTGGCCTGCCGACCTCGTGGTACCTGTCGGAGATCGCGAACGCCGCCGAGAAGGCGGGCGCCCCGGACGACTACGTCACCGAGCTGCGGGCCCGCCCCACCGGCACCGCGTCGGCGTAGCAGGGCGTATCGCACGCCTCCAGTCTGCTACCGCTGTCGAACGGAGCGCCGGTCGGGCCGGACCGGGGTCGTCAATCACACACCGGCCGCCGGGACGGAAAGTTCGTACATGTCGGTCCACTGGGTCTCCCGCAGGCCCACCGACCGGTAGAGCGACAGCGGGGCGGTCGGGTTGGTGAGGTCGACGCCCAGGCCGGCCGCCTGCCGGCCCTTCTCGGCGTAGCGGGCGAAGGCGCGGCGCAGCAGCGCCGCACCCACACCCCGGCGACGGTACGCGGACCGCACCGACAAACTCTTCACCCAGCCCGACTGCTGGTCGAGCGCCTGATCCGAGGACTGCAACGCGCCGACCGGCACCCCGTCCACCTCGGCGACGAACCATTCGTCCCAGGCGGTCAGGTCGCCGATCCGGGCCCGCCACCGCTCGTACGACAGCGGCTCGTGGTCCGGGGTGTCGCCGAAGGCGGCCTCGTAGATCCGGTGGAACTCCACCAGGTCGTTCTCGTCGTCCGGGCGGACCTGTCGCACCGTAACGGCAGACGGCCCGGCCGGCTCGTCGGGCAGGTCGTGCAACGGGCGGCTCATCCGGACGTACCGCTTGACCAGGGCGAACCCGAGGGTGCGAAGGGAGTGTTCCCAGTCCCGTTCCGGGGCGAAGACCGCGCAGCGGACGGTGAGCGACGGCAGGCCCCGCTCGGCAGCACGCTCGGCGACCCGGTCCAGTTGACGGACCAGCAACGGCGCGCGGACGGCGGCGGCCCGTACCGGATCGACGTAGACCTCCACGAACTCCCGGCCCACCCCGGTGGGGTTGTCGACCGTCGCCCAGCCGACCACGCTGTCGTCCGGGTCGATCGCCAGCCAGGAGTCCTGGGTCGGGTCGAAGTAGGGCGCGGTCAGCGAGGCGGCGACATCCTCGGCGTCGAAGTCGGGATGGCCGATCGCGAAGGTGTCGGCGGCGTGCACCACCGCGAGGATCGCCGGCACGTCGTCGAGGGTGGGCCGGCGCGTTGTCCAACCAGCGGGAAGGGTCACGGCAGAAGATCCTGGCAGCCGATCTGCTCGGGCGCCGCCCATTTTTCCGGCTGGCGGAAGGCTCCGGCGGGTCTCTGACCGGCGGGAAGCTCAGCCGAGGTCGACCCGGGTACGGTGCAGCAACTCCACCAACTCCGCGCCGTCGGCGGGGCCGAGGGCCGTGAACGCCGGCGCGGCCAGCCGGTTGGTCACCGCCTCCGCCCAGAGTCGGCGGCGCACCAACGGCCCGATCGGCGGGTACGGCGGCGGCCAACCGCAGGCGACCGCCCCGGCCTCGCCCTCGGGACCGGACAGCACGGCCTCCAGCGGGGTCATCCCGGCGGCGCGTACCGCCAGCAGGTAGGCGCTGGTGAAGTGTTCCCGGAGCAGCCGCAGCCCGGCGGCGCTGCGGGCCCCGGGCGAGAGGTCCGGCAGCGGCATGGCCCGCCACGCGGCGAAGAGCGGCATTCCGCTGGCCTCGGCCGCCACCACTGCCCGCTCGACGAGCGCCGACAGGCGTTCGGTGCACGGCAGGGGGCCGAGTTGCTGCGCCCCCCATCGGCAGCATTCGGCGAGACTCGCGGCGGCCACCTCGAACGGCGGGACGACCCGGGCGGCGGCGTCCCAACCGTCGGCGACCGCGTCCGGGGCGATGAACCCGAGGGCGGCGGCGGCCGTCTCGGCCCGCACATCGCCGAGCGCGCCGGCCCGGCCACTGATGTAGAAGGCCCAGCCGGAGATGCCGAGCAGTCGGGCCCGGCGCAACGTGGTCGGGTCCCGGCTGAAGGCGTCACCGAGGTCGAGCACGACGGGCTTGCTGGCGGCCGCGACCTGCTCCGGAGTCACCGCTGTGCCCCGCTCGGGCGACCCGACCCGCCGACCACGACCACGCCCTGACCCGCTGCCACCCGTCGTGTACGGCCCGCACACTCGTCGTCGTCCATCGATGGTCAGTCTGCCGCGCCACCGCCCGCGTCCGCATTCCCCTCTTCGGCCGCCAGTGCCTCCACCGCCGCCTCGACCTCACCGGCACGCCGCCGAGCCACGGTGACCGCTCGCTCGGCGGCACGCCGAGCGAGCTTGGCCCGGCTGAGATCCTGCTCGGCGACCGCGCGCCGCCGCTCCAGCTCAGCCAGCTCGGCCTCAAGACCATCGAGTACGGCCGCACCGTCGCGTTCCTGCCCGGTCGCCTCGGTCAGCTCGGCCTCGGCCCGCTCCTGGTCGGCCTGGGCCTTCGCCAACTCCCGGTCGAGGGCGCGGCGCTGACGGGCCCGCTCGGCCCGGGCCGCCCGCTGCGCAGCCCGTTCGGCCTGCTCGGCGCGCTCGGCCGCCCGGTCCGTGCGGGGCGCCGCCTCGGGACGGCCCCGCTGGGCGCCGGGTCGGCGGGCCGGGCGTTCCTCCTCGCGCTCCTCGTCGTCACCGGTGACCAGCCGCAGTTGCGGCCGGGGCACCTCACCGAAGCCTGCGTAGCTGGCCGCCCGCAGCAGGCGGCCCGCCCGCACCTGCTCGGCGACCTCGACGTCGGAGAACGCCGCGTTCAGCGTCGCCTCCACCTCGGCCAGCGGCAGCCGGCTCGCCGGTGGCGCCTCCGGCTCGGCCGCGGCGAGCTTGCGGACCTCGGCGACCAGGGCGCCGACCACCGCCCGGCGCTGCGCGGACAGCTCCCGCAGTCGGGGCCCGCGCAGCTCCCGCTGGGCGGACCGCAGGGCGTCGGCGAGCTGCACCAGATCGGTGACCAGCTCCGGACGTCGGATGGCGAGCAGGTTCACCAGCCAGGCGGCCACCGTCGGGCGACGCAGCCGGGCCAGTTGCCGGGCGGTGGTCGGATCGCCGGCCCGGCGGGCGTCGGCCACAGCGGCGTCCCGGGCGGCCACGAACCGGTCCGGTGGGGTGCGGTAGAGCTGCTGCACCAGCTCCGCGGAGAGGCCGGGCATCGGGTCAGACGTCCACCCGGCTACCGGGCTCCAGTCGCTGGTACTCGGTGCCGGACAACGCGGTGTACTGCCGGTCGAGCACGCCCAGCCCGTTGTCGTTGAGCAACGCGTCGTGCAGGGCGTACGCGCGACGCGGTGCGACAGCGCGGATGAAGTCGACCACCTCGGAGAACTTCGACCAGGGGGCGTGGATCGGCGCGAAGAGCGTGTCGACGGGGGTCTCGTCGGGCACCACCAGGGAGTCACCCGGGTGGTAGACCACGTCGTTGATCAGGTAACCAAGGTTGTCGATCACCGGGATGTCCGGGTGGATCACGGCGTGCCGGCCCCCGTACGCGCGAACGGCGACCCCGGCGGCGGTGAACGACTCGCCGACGCTGACCGGGCGCAGCACGTCGGCCGCGTCGCCCAGGGCCTCGGCGAGCGAGGCGGGCCCGTGGATCGGGAACGGCTGCCGGTCGAGCTGGAGCCGCACCGCTGCCAGGTCGAGGTGGTCGGGGTGTTCGTGGGTGATCAGCACCGCGTCCGCACCGTCCAGCGCCGCCGCGGCGTCGCTGAACACTCCGGGGTCGACGACGAGCACTCCCCCGTCGTGTTCCACCCGAAGGCAGGAGTGGGCGTACTTGGTGAGCCGCATCGTGACTCCTCGATTATCGAATCGTGACGTCCTCAGCGCAGTCTGCCGGAACCAGCCGGTGTGTGCGTCGCGTCCGAGCTATCGCCACACCGGTTGACGACGATGGGAGCGGGGATGGACGGACAGGTGGGACGACGCCGCAGTGCGCTGCTGGCGGCGACAGCACTTGCGGCGGCGCTGGCGCTCACGGGATGCGGTGCCGGCGACAGCGGGGCGAAGGACACCGATGGCTCGGCGGCCGAGGCGCCGGCGGCCAACGGCGGCGAGCCGGGCCGGGACGCCGCCGCTGGCGCACCGGAGGGGGCCGGTGCCGGCGCGCCGGACCTGCGGGTCGACCAGCGGGCGATCATCTACACCGGAACGATGCGGGTGCAGGTGGACGATGTGGACTCGGCCGCCCGTGAGGCCACCGCCGTGGCCACCCGGGCCGGTGGCTTCGTCGGCGGCGACCAGCGGCGCAGTGCCGACGACGACGCGGTGGCGGAGCTGGAGCTGCGGGTGCCGGCGGCGAAGTTCACCGGCGTGGTGGAGGAGATCACGAGGCTCGGTCGCCAGCAGAGCCGCGAGATCAACACTCAGGACGTCACCGAGGAGACCGTCGACCTGGAGGCCCGGATCACCAGTCAGCGTGCCCGGGTGGAGAGCGCCCGCCGGTTGCTGACCCGGGCCACCTCGATCACCGACCTGGTGTCGCTGGAGAACGAGTTGGGTCGCCGGGAGGCCGACCTGGCCTCGCTGGAGGCCAAGAAGCGACGCCTGGCCGACCTGACCGCCCTCTCCACGATCACCGTGTCGCTGGCCGGACCGAAGGCAAAAGTTGCCGAGGAGGAGCCCAGGACGGGCTTCCTGGTCGGGCTCAAAGGCGGGTGGAAGGCGTTCGTCGTCTCGATGACCGTCCTGCTCACGGTGCTGGGCGCGTTGCTGCCCTGGCTGGTGGCGTTCGGCGTACCGCTGGTGGTGCTCCTGGTGGTGCTGCGCCGACGGCGCAAGACCCCGGCTCTGGTCGCGCCGGTCAGCGCGCCGCCGCCAGTGCCCGCAACGCGGTCTGCACCATGACGCGGACGCCGGCCGGAATGGCCCGCTCGTCCACGTCGAAGGACGCGCGGTGCAGGTCGACGTTGGGGCCGGAGCGACCCACGCCGAGCCGGGCGAGGGCGCCGGGGACGTACTCCAGATACCAGGAGAAGTCCTCGCCGCCCATGCTCTGCGGTGTCTCGGCGATCCCGTCCGGGCCGAGTGCGGCGGCGGTGGCGGCGGTCAGCACCTGGATGGCACGGGAGTCGTTGCACACCGGCGGCCGGCCACGCAGGTATTCCAGGTCGACGGTGGCGCCGGTCGGCGCGATCACGTCCCGCACCACCTGAGCGACGATCTTGGGAGCCAGCTCCCAGGTGTCGCGGTCCATCACCCGGAGGGTGCCGGAGGCACTCGCCTCGGACGGGATGACGTTGTAGCGGGTGCCGGCCGAGGCGTGGCCGAAGACCAGCAGCAGGCCGCTGTTGGCCGGCACCCGGCGGCTGACCAGGGCGGGCACCTCGGTGATCAGCCGACCGAGCGCGTCGACCATGTCGACGGTCAGGTGTGGGCGGGCGGTGTGCCCGCCCGGGCCGGAGAGTCGGACGGTCACGTTGTCGGCGGCCGCCGTGATCGGGCCGACCCGCAGGCCGACCTTGCCGACCGGCAGGTTCGGGTCACAGTGCAGCGCGAAGATCTGCACCACGTCGTCCAGGCCGCCGGCCTCGATGACCTCCAGCGACCCGCAGGGCAGGATCTCCTCGGCCGGCTGGAAGATGAGCCGGACCCGGCCGTCCAGCTCGCCGAGGTCGGCGAGCTGGGCCAGCAGCATGCCGACGCCGAGCAGGATCGAGGTGTGCACGTCGTGCCCACAGGCGTGGCAGACGCCCTCCACGGTCGAGCGGTACGGGACGTCCTTGGGGTCGTCCAGCGGCAGGGCGTCGATGTCGGCGCGCAGCGCCACGACCGGGCCGTCCGGCCTGCCGTTGACGTCGCAGATCACGCCGTTGCCCTTCGGCAGCAGGCGCGGGTTGAGCCCGGCCAGCGACAGCTCCCGGGCGATCAGCGCGGCCGTCTCGAACTCGTTGCCGGAGAGCTCAGGGTGCGAGTGGAGGTGACGGCGCGTAGCGATCAACCCCGGTACCCGGAGCGCGAGGAGGTGATCCAGCTCGCGGGGCAGGGGCTGGGATCCGGGTGGCGTCTCCGGCCAGGACGACGCCAGCTGGCCACCAGTGGGCAGCGTCAACGCACTCGTCACGTCGAATTCTCGATCACTAGGAATGGATGGATCATCGGGGACAGCAGACAGCCTAGACCTCCGACGGTGACGCTGCGCAACCTCGTTACGGTAGTGATCGGACCGCGCAGAGTCACGTATGCCCTGCTGAGGGCGCTCGTCAAGGCGGGGGACAGCAGGTAGATCACGGTCGAACGCCGTCATCAGCCCCTCCCCTCCTACAACGCGTAACCGATCGCGGCGGTCACGAATCCCGGCGCCAGTCCGAGCGCCGTTGCCAAATTGTCGCATTAGTCGGGGTGGTGAACTGACACTCCGACAATTAGCCGACCACACTCCGCAACGAGCCGGATAAGGACGCTCACACGCACGCACACAGCACGGGCGCACACGGTGTGCGTCAGGCGACCGGATACCCGCTCAGCCCGCTGGACACACCGCGGCCCCGGGGGCGCGGTCGCGGCCGGGCGCTCAGAAGCGATCGGTGGGCCGGTACAACCCCCACACCTCGCGCAGCGTCCCGCAGACCTCACCCACTGTTGCCCGGGCCCGCAGCGCCTCCTTCATCGGGTACAGCACGTTGTCAGTGCCCTCGGCGGCGGCCCGAAGATCGGCGAGCGCTCGCTCCACCGCGTCGGCGTCCCGCTCGGAGCGCAGCCGGGCCAGCCGGTCGGCCTGGGCCGCCTCGATCGTCGGGTCGACCCGCAGCGGCTCGTACGGCTCCTCCTCGTCCACGGCGAACCGGTTGAGCCCGACCACCACCCGCTCCCCCGAGTCGATCTCCTGCGCGATCCGGTACGCGGACTGCTCGATCTCCCGCTTCTGGAAACCGGCCTCGATCGCGTCCACCGCCGAGCCGTGGTCGGCCACCCGCTCCATCAACTCGACGGCGGCGGCCTCGATCTCGGCGGTCATCGCCTCCACCACGTACGAGCCGGCGAACGGGTCGACGGTGGCGGTCAGGTCCGTCTCGTAGGCCAGCACCTGCTGGGTACGCAGCGCGAGGCGGGCCGCCTTCTCGGTGGGCAGCGCGATCGCCTCGTCGAAGCTGTTGGTGTGCAGCGACTGGGTGCCGCCGAGGACGGCGGCCAACCCCTGCACCGCCACCCGGACCAGGTTCACCTCCGGCTGCTGGGCGGTGAGCTGCACGCCTGCGGTCTGGGTGTGGAACCGCAGCATCATCGATTTCGGATCCTTGGCGCCGAAGTCATCCCGCATCAGCCGGGCCCAGATCCGCCGGGCGGCGCGGAATTTCGCCACCTCCTCCAGCAGCGTGGTGCGGGCCACGAAGAAGAACGACAGCCGGGGCGCGAAGTCGTCCACCGCGAGCCCGGCGGCCAGCGCGGCCCGGACGTACTCCACGCCGTTGGCCAGGGTGAACGCGATCTCCTGCGCGGGCGTCGCGCCGGCCTCCGCCATGTGGTAGCCGGAGATGGAGATGGTGTTCCACTTCGGCACCTCCTTGCGGCAGTACGCGAACGTGTCGGCCACCAGGCGCAGCGACGGCTTCGGCGGGAAGATGTACGTCCCCCGGGCGATGTACTCCTTGAGGATGTCGTTCTGGATGGTGCCGTTGAGCGCAGCGCCCGGCACCCCGTTCTCCTCGGCGACGAGTTGGTAGAGCAGCAGCAGCACCGAGCCGGGCGCGTTGATGGTCATCGAGGTGGACACCTTGTCCAGTGGGATGTCGGCGAAGAGCAGCCGCATGTCCTCGATGGAGTCGATCGCGACGCCCACCTTGCCCACCTCGCCGTGCGCGATCGGCTCGTCGGAGTCGTAGCCCATCTGGGTCGGCAGGTCGAACGCGACCGAGAGGCCCATCGTGCCGGCCCGCAACAACTGGTGGTACCGCGCGTTGGACTCGGTGGCGGTGCCGAAGCCGGCGTACTGGCGCATGGTCCACGGGCGGGAGGTGTACATGGTGGGGTAGACGCCCCGGGTGTACGGAAATTCACCGGGGCCGCCGAGCCGGGAGTCCAGGTCCTCCGGAAGATCGGCCTCCGTGTAGACACCGTTGATCGAGAAACCGGACTCGCTTGACCGCCGTTGGTTCATCCCCGGATGGTAGGACGCCTGGTCGCATCGCCGGGTGAGGGATACCGCACAGTGCGTCCCGACCGGTCGACACCAGGTGAACGACAGGGCACGTTCTGTCGACTTAGATAAACGTCCGTCGCGTCGGCTTTCGCATCGGGCGTCGGAACCAGCAAGATAGGGGGGTTGTGTCCCAGCCCCCCTCGATTTCCCCCGGTGGCTTTTCTGTGACTCAGATCCCGACGTGGAGCGGCGGACCGGTCAGTCCCGCCAACGGCCGAGCGGCGCCCGGCACCACCATTGGTGGCCGGTACTCGCTGCGGTCCTCGGTGGGCAACGGCGGCATGGGCACGGTGTGGCGCGCCACAGACACGCTGCTGCGCCGTGACGTGGCGGTGAAGGAGGTCGTCCTGCCCCCGGGGCTGGCCCCCAGCGACCGTGACGCGATGTACGAACGCACCCTGCGCGAGGCCCGCGCCGCCGCCGCCATCCAGCACCCCGCCGTGGTGCAGGTGTACGACGTGGTCACCGAGGCCGGCCGACCGTGGATCGTGATGGAGCTGCTGGACGCGCGCAGCCTCGCCGACATGGTCATCGAGGACGGCCCGGTCGCGCCCCGCGCCGTCGCCAAGATCGGCATTGCGCTGCTCGGGGCGTTGGAGGTCGCGCACGCGATCGGCGTGCTGCACCGCGACGTCAAACCCGCAAACGTGCTGATCTGCACCGACGGGCGCTGCGTGCTCACCGACTTCGGGGTCGCCCGGATGCCCACCGACGTGCAGCTCACCACGCCCGGCATGGTGCTCGGCTCGCCGCACTTCATCTCGCCCGAGCGAGCCATGGGCCAGGAGTTCGGCCCGCCCAGCGACCTCTTCTCGCTGGGTGTGACGCTCTACACCGCGGTCGAGGGGCGGCCCCCGTTCGACAAGGGCGACCCGATCGAGACCATGCACGCCGTGGTGGAGGACCCGCCCGCCCCGCCGCAGCGCAGCGGCCCGCTGACCCGGGTGCTGATGGGTCTGCTGGAGAAGGACCCGGCCCGCCGACTCGACGTGCACACCTCCCGGGCCATGCTGCGCGAGCTGCTCGCCGGCCCGCTGGGCAGCACGGCGACGGCTGTGCACTCGGTCACCGACCCGTACGCCGTGGTCCCGGTGCAGCAGCGCCCCGTGCCGGTCCTGCCGCCGCCCCAGCCGGAGCCGAAGCCGGACAGCCAGATCGGTGGCCCGGCGATGCTGGCCCCGGGCGAGTCCCTGACCGACCGGCTCGCCGCGCTGCGCCGGGGCGAGCGCCCCCAGGCAGCTCGCGCGGCCGGCGCCGCAGGTGGTCTCGACGAGACCAGCGCCGACGCGTTGGCCGGCCCGCTGCACACGCCGACCGGCGCGATGCCGGCGCCCGGCCGACCGGCGGCCGGGCGCACCTACGGCGGCAACGCGGACGCCACCCAGCGGGTGGACGCCGGCGGGCAGCCCGACGCCACCCAGCGGGTCAGCTACGGCAGCCCGGCCGATGCCACCCAGCAGGTCGGGTACGGCGGCGCCCCGGAGGCCACCCAGCGCATCGGCGGCACCTACGGCGGCGGCAACCAGTGGTCGGTGCCGGGCACCGGCCAGCCCTGGGCCACCACGCCCGCCGCGTCGGGCGGCAGCGCTCTGGACAAGGTCAAGGCCAGCGGAGCGCAACTCGTCACCACGGTCAAGGGCTGGCCGCGCAAGGTGCAGCTCGCCGCGGCCGGCGGGTTGGTCGTCGTGCTGGTGCTGACCGTCGTGGCGCTGTCCGGCGGCGACGACGCCCCGCCGAGCGCCCCGGTGGCGCAGCCCACCGCGTCCGCGCCGGCGGCCTCCACGGTCGAGATGCAGGAGCACACGGCCCGCGGGATCCAGGTCATGGTGCCGAAGGGCTGGAAGAAGGCCACCGGCGGCTCGTACACCGACTACATCGACCCGGCGGACAGCGGCCGCAAGGTTCGCATCATCACCGAGAAGTGGTCCAGCAGCTCCGCCCGGTGGGCGGAGACGGCCGAGAACGGCCTCAAGACCCGGAGCACCTCCTGCGCCAAGCCCTATGCCCAGGTCAGCGCCACGGACACCGAGTTGGCCAGCAAGCCGGCCGCCGAATTCGAGTACACCTGCGGCGAGGGCGACACCATGCGGCACGGCGTCTGGCGGGGCGTGGCGCAGGGTGGCAAGGCGTACTCGTTCTACCTCACCGCCACGGACGCCAAGTTCGCGGAGAGCAAGCCGATCTTCGAAGAGATGGCGCGGACGTTCCAGCTCACCGGGAACGGCTGAGCCGGAGGGAACCCACAGGGGTGATCCGTCGCCGTGCTATCAAGGGGCATGGCGGCGGACACCACTGACATCGACGACATTCGCGAGCAAGCCCGGCGCTGGCTGGCCGACGACCCCGACCCGGCCAGCCGGGACGAGCTGACGGCGGTGCTCGACGGGCTGCCGGCGAGCGCCCCGGAGCTGGCTGACCGGTTCGCCGGCCCGCTGACCTTCGGCACGGCGGGCCTACGCGGCCCGCTGCGGGCCGGCCCGAACGGCATGAACCTCGCCGTGGTCACCCAGGCGGCTGCCGGCCTGGTCACCTGGCTCGCGGCCCAGGGTGGCACCGGCCCGCTGGTGATCGGGTACGACGCCCGGCACGGCTCGCGGCAGTTCGCCGAGCGCACCGCCCAGGTGGCCACCGGGGCTGGCCGCCCGGCGCTGCTGCTGCCCAGCCCGCTGCCCACGCCGGTGCTGGCGTACGCCGTGCGGCACCTCGGCGGTGTCGCCGGGGTGATGGTCACGGCCAGCCACAACCCGCCGCAGGACAACGGCTACAAGGTCTACCTCGGCGCCGAGCTGGGCGGGGAGTTGGGGGCCGGCGCGCAGATCGTGCCGCCCGCCGACGCCGGTATCGAGGCGGCCATCCGATCGGTCGGGCCGCTGACCCGGGTGCCGCTTGGCGAGCCCGGTCAGGTCCTCGGCGACGACCTGGTCGCCTCGTACGTCGAACGGGCCACCGCGGTGATCGACCCGGACGGGCCACGGGGCCTGACGGTGGCGTACACCCCGTTGCACGGGGTGGGCGCGGCGGTGCTCACCGCCGCCTTCGCCCGCGCCGGTTTCCCGACCCCCGGTGTGGTTCCCGACCAGGCCGAGCCGGACCCGGCGTTCCCCACCGTGTCGTTCCCCAACCCGGAGGAGCCGGGTGCGGTGGACCGGCTGATCGCCCTGGCCGACTCCACGGGCGCGGACCTCGCCATCGCCAACGACCCGGACGCCGACCGTTGCGCGGTGGTCGTCCGAGACGACAGCGACGGCTGGCGGATGCTGCGCGGCGACGAGGTGGGCGTCCTGCTCGCCGACCACCTGATGCGCCGGGGGGTGACCGGGCTCTACGCCACCACGATCGTGTCGTCGTCCCTGCTGCGGGCGATGTGCGCGGCCCGGGGCCTGCCCTACGACGAGACGCTCACCGGCTTCAAGTGGATCGTGCGGGCCGGTGGCGGGAGCGCGCCGCTGGTCTTCGGCTACGAGGAGGCGCTCGGCTACTGCGTCGCCCCGGAGCACGTGCGGGACAAGGACGGCATCACCGCCGCGCTGACCGTGGCGGAGCTGGCCGCCGGCCTGAAGATGCAGGGTCGTACGTTGACCGACCGGCTGGACGAGCTGGCCGCCGAGTTCGGCGTGCACCACACCGACCAGCTCTCCGCCCGGGTGGACGACCTGCGGGTCATCGCCGACGCGATGGCCCGGATCCGGGCGGCCACCCCGGCCACCCTGCTCGGGCAGCCGGTGGACAGCGTCCGGGACCTGCTGCCCGAGTCGGACGTGGTGATCCTGCGTACCGCGGCGGCGCGGGTGGTGATCCGCCCGTCCGGGACCGAGCCGAAGCTCAAGGCGTACCTCGAGGTGGTGGAACCGGTCGCGGACGGCGACGTCCGGACGGCCCGCAGCAGGGCGGCGCAGGCGGTCGCCGCCCTGCGCGGTGAGATCGCCGCGGCCCTGGGGCTCTGACCGGAGCGCGGGGTCAGCGGCGCGGGCCGAGGGCCTGGTCGACGGCAGTGGCCAGGGCGGCGACGACCAGGCCTACCGACGGGCGGACCACCGAGTCGTCGGTGCTCACCTCGCCGGAGAACCCGGCGCCGCTGGCGATCTCCGTCAACCGGCGGCGGGCGTCGGCGGCGGCCTCGCCGCTCACCCCGAGCGCGGACTCCATCCGGAGCACCACGACCAGGGTGGCCAGCGCGGCGGTCCGCTCGTCCGGGGCTGCCGCGCCGGTCAGCGCCTCGGCGAGCCGCTGCCGGGTCTCCGCCTCGACGGAGTTGTCCACGACCGGGTAGCGGTGCACGTGGATGAAGCCCAACTCGGTCTCGTCGACGTCCCGGACGACGCCCTGTCGGCACAGGTCGGCGAGGATCCGGTCGCGCAGGCCGTGCCGCAGACGCTGCACCCAGGATGCCGGGGTGTGCGGGGTGTCGGCGGCGATCCGGCTGAGGACGTCGTCGCTGAACGGCTCGCCGGTAGGCGTCGGGTCGATCACCGTCAGGGACCCGTCGGCGTACGCGATCCGGCCGGCCAGGGCCAGCTCGACCAGCACCGCGGCGGCCATGCCCAGGTCCAGGCTGATCCGCGGCATGGTCGCCTTGCCGGTCGTGTCGTCGTAGGCGAGAAGTAGCAACTCCTCGGCGAGCGCAACACCAGTCATGGCCGAAGACGGTAGCGGGTCCACGCACTGGCGCGCGCGGACCCGCCGGACCCGGCACCGACCGGGCAGCACCTCAGAAGCGGGGCATGCCACCGAACTGGCGGTCGCCGGCGTCGCCGAGCCCGGGGACGATGAACATGCGGTCGTTGAGCCCTTCGTCGATCGAGGCCGTGACCAGGCGCAACGGCAGGCCGGAGCGTTCCAGCCGCTCGATGCCGACCGGGGCGGCGAGCACACAGAGCACCGTGATGTCGGTGCAACCGCGGTCGGCCAGCAGTTGGCAGCAGTGCTCCAGCGAACCGCCGGTGGCGAGCATCGGGTCGAGCACCAGCACCGGCAGCCCGGTCAGGTCGCGCGGCAGCGACTCCATGTACGCGCGGGGCTCGTAGGTCGCCTCGTCGCGGGCCAGGCCCACGAAGCCCATCGAGGACTCGGGCAGCAGGCCCAGCGCGGCGTCCGCCATGCCCAGCCCGGCGCGCAGCACCGGGACCAGCAGCGGCGGGTTGGCCAGCCGGGTGCCCTCGGTGCCGGTGACCGGCGTCTGCACCGGGTAACGCTCGACGGGGAAGGAGCGCGCCGCCTCGTACACCAGCATGGTGGTCAGTTCGTGCAGCGCCGCCCGGAACGTCGAGGAATCGGTGCGCGCGTCCCGCATGGCGGTCAACCTTGACTGGGCCAGCGGGTGGTCAATGACGTGTACGTCCACGATCGCTCAACCTACCGGTCTGTGACGCTTGGCGGTGCGGGTGCGGTCGGACCAGGGACGCCGCTCACGTCGGCGCGTCACTGCGCGCTCGTGAGCAAGATCACTCGGCGGTACCGTGCGTAGACTTCTCGGCATGACGGCGACAACGACGTCGGCCCGGTCGGAACTCTCCGAGCTGGGACGATCCGAGACCGCTCTGCGGACCTTCCTGCACGGCCTGCCCGGCGTGGACCAGGTCGGCGCGGAGCAGCGGGCGGCACAGCTCGGCACCCGCTCCATCAAGACCACCGCCAAGGCCCAGGCGATCGACCTGGCCATCCGGATGGTCGACCTGACCACCCTGGAGGGGGCGGACACCCCGGGCAAGGTGCGCGCGCTCGCCGCGAAGGCGCTGCGCCCGGACCCGGCCGACCCGTCCTGCCCACACGTCGGCGCGGTCTGCGTCTACCCGGCGATGGTCCCCCACGTCGCCGAGGTGCTGCGCGGAAGCGCCGTCCACCTGGCCAGCGTGGCGACCGCGTTCCCGTCCGGCCAGGCGCCGTTGGAGATCAAGCTGGCCGACACCCGGGCCGCCGTCGCGGCCGGCGCCGACGAGATCGACATGGTGATCAACCGGGGCGCGTTTTTGGCCGGGCGGTACAAGGAGGTCTACGACGAGATCGTGGCCACCAAGGAAGCCTGCGGGGACGCCCACCTCAAGGTGATCCTGGAGACCGGCGAGCTGGCCACCTACGACAACGTCCGGCGGGCCTCCTGGCTGGCCATGCTGGCCAGCGGCGACTTCATCAAGACCTCCACGGGCAAGGTGCCGATCGCGGCGACCATGCCGGTGACCCTGGTGATGCTGGAGGCGGTCCGCGACTTCCGCGAGGCGACCGGACGGCAGGTGGGCGTGAAGCCCGCCGGTGGCATCAAGACCACCAAGGACGCGATCAAGTACCTGGTGATGGTCAACGAGACCGTCGGCCCGGACTGGCTCGACCCGGACTGGTTCCGCTTCGGCGCGTCCAGCCTGCTCAACGACCTGCTGATGCAGCGCACCAAGCTGACGACCGGCACCTACTCCGGTCCCGACTACTTCACCCTGGACTGATAGCCGATGTTCGAATACGCCCCCGCCCCCGAGTCCCGCTCGGTGGTGGAAATCAAAAACGCCTCTGGGTTGTATATCGGTGGGGAGTTCGTCGACCCCGCCGACGGTGGCAGCTTCAAGTCGATCAACCCTGCGTCCGAGGAGGTGCTGGCCGAGGTCGCCGAGGCCGGCGCCCAGGACGTGGAGCGCGCGGTACGCGCCGCCCGGAAGGCGTACGACAAGGTCTGGGGTCCGATGTCGGGCCGCGACCGGGCGAAGTACCTGTACCGGATCGCCCGGCTCATCCAGGAGCGCTCCCGCGAGCTGGCCGTCCTGGAATCGCTCGACAACGGCAAGCCGATCCGGGAGAGCCGCGACGTCGACCTGCCGCTGGTCGCCGCGCACTTCTTCTACTACGCGGGCTGGGCCGACAAGCTGGGTCATGCCGGCTTCGGCCCGAACCCGCAGCCGATCGGCGTGGCCGCACAGGTCATCCCGTGGAACTTCCCGCTGCTCATGCTGGCCTGGAAGATCGCCCCGGCGCTCGCCGCCGGCAACACTGTGGTGCTGAAGCCGGCCGAGACCACCCCGCTCACCGCGCTGCTCTTCGCCGAGATCTGCCAGCAGGCCGACCTGCCGGCCGGTGTGGTCAACATCCTCACCGGGGCCGGCGACACCGGTCGGGCGCTCGTCGAGCACCCGGGCGTCGACAAGGTCGCCTTCACCGGCTCCACCGACGTGGGTCGGGCCATCGCCCGGTCCGTCGCCGGCACCCGCAAGAAGTTGACACTGGAGTTGGGCGGCAAGGCCGCCAACATCGTCTTCGACGACGCACCCATCGACCAGGCCGTCGAGGGCATCGTCAACGGCATCTTCTTCAACCAGGGGCACGTCTGCTGCGCCGGCTCCCGCCTGCTGGTCCAGGAGAACGTGGCCGACCGGGTCCTGGAGTCGCTCAAGCGGCGGATGGCCCAGCTCCGGGTCGGCGACCCGCTGGACAAGAACACCGACGTCGGCGCGATCAACTCGGCAGCCCAGCTGGAGCGGATCCGCGAGCTGTCCGACGCCGGCTCGGCCGAGGGCGCCGAGCGCTGGTCACCGCCGTGCGACCTGCCCGACCGGGGCTTCTGGTTCGCGCCGACCATCTTCACGGGCGTCACCCAGGCACACCGGATCGCCCGCGAGGAGATCTTCGGCCCGGTGCTGTCGGTGCTCACCTTCCGCACCCCGGCCGAGGCCGTCGAGAAGGCCAACAACACGCCGTACGGGCTGTCGGCCGGGATCTGGACCGACAAGGGTTCCCGGATCCTGTGGATGGCCGACCGACTGCGTGCCGGCGTCGTCTGGGCCAACACGTTCAACAAGTTCGACCCCACCTCGCCGTTCGGTGGGTACAAGGAGTCGGGCTACGGTCGCGAGGGCGGCCGGCACGGGCTGGAGGGCTACCTCAATGTCTGAGCGGGTCGCGGTACGCAAGACGTACAAGCTCTTCATCGGCGGGAAGTTCCCGCGCAGCGAGTCGGGACGGTCGTATCTCGTGCAGTCCTCGAATGTGTCACTGGCCTCCCGCAAGGACGCCCGGGACGCGGTGGTCGCCGCCCGCGCCGCCGTCAAGGGCTGGGCCGGCGCGACCGCGTACAACCGGGGTCAGATTCTCTACCGGGCCGCCGAGATGCTGGAGGGCCGCCGCGAGCAGTTCGTCGCCCTGGGCATCCCCGGCGACGAGGTGGACGCCGCCGTCGACCGCTGGGTCTGGTACGCCGGCTGGGCCGACAAGCTCGCCCAGGTGTACGGCGGCGCCAACCCGGTCGCCGGCCCCTACTTCAACATCTCCGCGCCCGAGCCGACAGGCGTGGTCGCGGTGGTCGCACCGGAGCGCCCGGCGCTGCTCGGCCTGGTCAGTGTGATCGCCCCGGCGATCGTCACCGGCAACACAGTGGTGGTGGCGGCCTCGCCCTCCGAGCCACTGGCGGCGGTGACGCTTGCCGAGGTGCTGGCCACCTCCGACCTGCCCGGCGGTGTGGTCAACATCCTCACCGGCGCGATCACCGAGACCGCGCCGACGTTGGCGGCGCACATGGACGTCAACGCGATCGACCTGACCGGGGTCACCGACGCCGCGCTCGCCACCGACCTGGAGGTCAAGGCGGCGGAGAACCTCAAGCGGGTGCTCCGACCCGCCCCGGCCGACCACGACTGGTCCGCCGACCCGGGGGTGGCGCCGATGACGGCGCTGTTGGAGACGAAGACTGTGTGGCACCCCAAGGGGGTGTGAGCGTTTCTGCTCGGCCTTTGGGGTTTTCCGGGAGCCCCGCCCGCTCCGGGCGGTCAGGCTTGATCCCTCCGCGGGCGGGGCTCCCCGGAAAACCTGACGTGGGCCGGGCCCGTCGGGGTGCGTCAGCTTGCGGGTTCTGCCTCGGGGGTGGGTGGGGGGTCTACTACCGGGGGTAGGATTGGTTCGTGACTCGGTTGGGCGATCTTGAGCGTGCGGTGATGGACGTGCTGTGGGACGTGGTTCCCGGCACGTCGGACGGGGTGACCGTGCGCGAGGTGGCCGACGCGCTCGATGGCCGCGAGCTGGCGTACACCACTGTGATGACAGTGCTGGACCGGCTCGCCGGCAAGGGCATGGTGCAGCGGGAGCGGGAGGGCCGGGCCTGGCGGTACCGTCCGGCCGCCAGCCGCGAGGCGCACATCGCTCAACTCATGCTCGACGCCCTCGACCTGGGTGGCAGTCGGGACGCCGCGCTGGTGCGGTTCGCCCACTCGGTGACCGGCACCGAGGCCGAGGTGCTGCGAGCGGCCCTGGGCAGCGAGGCCGGCCTGACCGGGCCGGGCTCCACCGGCGGCGACACGGGCGGGGCCGACGCCCTGACCGATCGGGTGGACGGGCCGGCGGGCCGACGACCCGCCGGCGAGGCAGCGGAGCGGTAGGGCGCACGTCATGGCCTACGCCGTGCACTTCGCCGCCACGATGCTGGCCTGCTATCTGACCGCCCAGGTGTTGGCCCGCTCCACCTGGACGTGGCGCAGCCCCCGGGTGGCGATCGTCTGCTGGCAGGCCGTCGGGCTGGCGTTGGGCCTCTCGGCGATGGGCCTGCCGATGGCGCTCGGGCTGAGCGCGTACGACCGGCCGACCGGTGGCGCACTGCTCGCCCTGGCCGACGACCTCGCCCACGGCGCCCTGCCGATCGGGGTGGGGACGTTCCACCTGGCCGGCGTCGGCGTGGGCTTCGGCATCGGGGCGGTGCTGGTCACGACGACGGTGCGCAGCATCCACGGCACCGTACGCGCCCAGCGTCGCCACCGGGACCTGCTCTCCCTGGTCGCCCGGAACGACCCGGCCGCGCCCGGCGCGCTGGTGCTGGATCATCCGAGCGCCGCCGCGTACTGCCTGCCGGGCGTGAAGCCGCAGGTGGTGGTCAGCGCCGGCACCCTGAGCCTGTTGGACCACGCCGAGTTGGCCGCGGTGCTCAGTCACGAGCGCGCGCACGCCCACGAGCGGCACGACCTGGTGCTGCTGCCGTTCACCGCGCTGTGCCGGGCGCTGCCGTGGTTCGGCTGGGTGCGCGACGCGCACGAGCGGGTCGCCCTGCTGGTCGAGATGCGCGCCGACGACAAGGCCCGCGAGCTGCACGCCGAGGCCCCGCTGGCGGGGGCGCTGCGCCGGTTCGCCGCCGCCGGGCACCGGATCACCCCAGCCGGCGCGCTGGGCATGGGCGACCGGGATCTCGACGTACGGGTGCAGCGGCTGCTGGTCAGTGACCGGCCGCCGCGGGTGCTCGGTGCCACAGCCCTCGCGGTCGCCACCACGCTTGTCGCCCTCCCGGTGACGCTCTTCCTCAGCTGACGGGCCGACCCGCCCGACACCCACTGCCGGACCGACGGCGTGGGTGCTGCTGCCTGCATGGCCAACCGCGCCCCTCCCCGACGCGCACATCTACTACGTCCCGTCGTAATATTGTCTACGACAGGGCGTAGTAGGCAGACATGTAGCGATGCTACGTGTAGGGTGGCTACGACAAGGGAGCCAACGTTACGGAGGGCTGGTCATGGACACCCTGCTCCTCGCCCGCCTGCAGTTCGCCACCACCACCTCGATCCATTTCCTGTTCGTGGTCGTCACGCTCGGGCTGGTCACACTGCTCGTCGGCATGCAGACCGCCTGGGTGCTCACCGGCAACCCGAAGTGGGAGCGGCTGACGCGCTACTGGGGTCAGCTCTACGTCATCAACTACGTGCTCGGCATCGCCACCGGGATCGTGATGGAGTTCCAGTTCGGGCTGAACTGGAGTGGCCTGTCGCGCTACGTCGGCAACGTCTTCGGGGCACCCCTGGCCATCGAGACGCTTGTGGCGTTCTTCCTGGAGTCCACGTTCCTCGGAATGTGGATCTTCGGCTGGCACCGGCTCCGCAAGGGCGTCCACCTCGCGTTGCTCTGGGGCGTGGCGATCACCGCGTACGCCTCGGCGTTCTGGATCATGGTGGCCAACTCCTGGCTCCAGAACCCGGTCGGGTACGAGGTCCGCGACGGGATCGCCCACCTCACCGACTTCGGCGCGCTGCTCGTCAACCCCAGCCTCGGCATGGCGTTCGGGCACGTGGTCTCGGCCGCGCTGCTGGTCGGCGGGATGCTGATGGCTGCGGTCAGCGCCGGGCACCTGATCCGGCGTACCCGCGACTTCGCGCTCTTCCGCACCTCGCTACGGATCGGCCTGGTCACCGCGGCAGGTGCCATCACGATGGTGCAGGGCTTCGGTTTCGCCCAGTTCGGCCCGGTGGGCTCGGTGCAGCCGACCAAGTTCGGCGGCGACAGCCTGGAGAGCCAGGCGCTGATCGCCGAGTGGACCGCTAGGTTCGGCCCTGGCGACTACACCCCGCCGGTGCTGGCCAGCGTCGGGCTGGGCTTCATGATCCTCATCGGCTTCACTCTCGGTTGTCTCTGGTTGCTGCTGCCCCTGCTCTTCCGGGACTGGATCATCCGACTGCGCTTCCCGCTCTGGCTGATCCGGCTCGCCCTGCCGCTGCCGTTCGTCGCGGTGATCCTCGGCTGGATCTCCCGGGAGGTCGGCCGTCAACCCTGGGTGGCGTACGGGCTGCTCCCCACCGAGCAGGCCGTCTCCCCGGTCAGCGCACCGCTGATGCTCACCTCGCTGATCGGGTTCAGCCTGCTGCTGGGCACCCTCGCCGTCACCAACTGGGTGCTGCTCGCCCGGCACGCCAAACGTGGCGCTGTCGACCCGTCGCTCGGCCGCCCACCGGCACCGCCCAGCGAGCCGGCCCACCCCGAACCCGCCCTCATCTGAGCAACCGAGGAGTAGACCGTGGACCTCGCCTGGTACGCCCTGCTCGGCCTCTTCTTCGCCAGCTACTTGGTGCTCGCCGGCTACGACTACGGCGTCGGGCTGCTGCTCGCCCGTGGCGTCGGTCCGGCCGGGCGGCGGGAGGCGCTCACCGCCCTCGGCCCGTTCTTCCTCGGCAACGAGGTCTGGCTGGTGGCCGCCATGGGCATCCTCTTCGGCGCGTTCCCCCTCCTGGAGGGCGAGTTGCTCGCCGGTTGCTATCCGGCCGTCGTCGGCGCCCTGGTCGGCGTCATCCTGGTCACCGTCGGCGTGCAGTTGCGCAGTCGGCCCAGTGACGAGCGGATCCGTGCCCGCTGGGACCGTGTCGTGGTGATCGGCAGCGCCCTCGCCGCGCTCGGCTGGGGTGTGCTGCTCGCCGCGCTGTTGCAGGGCGTGCCCCTGCAGGCCGACGGGCACGTCGCCGGGGTGACGCACCTGGCCACCCCGTTCGCGGCCGCCGCCGGGCTGGCCATGGTCACCCTGATCGCGGTGCACGGGGCGACCTTCCTCACGCTGCGTCTGTCGGCCGAGGCCGCCGCCGTGGTCGGCCGTACGGCCCGCCGGCTGGTGCCGGTGGCGCTCACCGCGGTCGCCCTGGCCACCGTCGTGGGCCTGCTCTCCGCCCGGGTACGCGACGCCGTCCAGCGACCGGCGGTGGCCGTACTCCTGCCGGTACTGCTCGTGACGGCGCTGCTGGCGGCCCGCGCGGCGCTGGCACGGCGGCGGCCGGGGTGGGCTCTGGCCGCCACCGGCGCGGCCCTGGCGCTGCCGGTGGTGCTGGTCGGAGCAGCTCTCTGGCCCTACGTGCTGGTGTCCACGACCGACCCGGACGCCTCGCTGCTGGTGGCCGACGCCGCCGCCAGCGCGCCGACCCTGCGGCTGCTGGGCTGGGTGGCGCTACCGCTACTTCCGGCCCTACTAGGCTTCCAGGCGATGTGCTGGTGGGTTTTCCGAGGACGGACCGACGGTAGGGCACCGGTGTACTGGTGAGCCGCCGTCCGTTCGACCCGCGTCTGCTGCGCCGGGTCCCTGCGGCCCGGGGCGATCTTGCCGTGCTCGGGCTCCTGGGCGTGCTGGCCGCCGGGTTGATCGTGGCGCAGGCCACCGCGCTCGCGTCGGTGCTCGCCACCGCCTTCGACGGCCGGCTGGATCGACCGGCGCTGGCCGGCTTCGTGGTCACGGTCGGCGCCCGCTCGGCAGTGGTCTGGGCGCAGGGCACGGTCTCCGCGCGGGTCGCCGCCACGGTCAAGGCCACGCTGCGGGCGGATCTGCTCGGCGCGGTGGGTCGGCACGGGCCCGGCTGGGTGGCCGGGCAGCGGGCCGGTGAGATCGCCACACTGGCCGGACGTGGGTTGGACGCGCTCGACGCGTACTTCACCGGGTACCTGCCGCAGCTGGTGCTCAGCGTGACGGTGCCTCTGGCGGTGCTGGCCCGGGTCGTCTTCGCCGACTGGAGCTCGGCGGTGATCATCGCGCTGACCCTGCCGCTGATTCCGGTCTTCGGGGCGCTGCTCGGCTGGCAGGCGCAGGCCGCCACCGAACGGCAGTGGCGTCGGCTCGCGCTGCTCGGCGGGCACTTCCTGGACATGGTGGCCGGGCTGCCCACCCTGCGCGCGTTCGGGCGGGCCCGGGCACAGACCGACGTGGTGCGCCGGATGGCCGACGGTCACCGCGTCGCCACCATGAAGACCTTGCGGATCGCGTTCCTCTCCGCGCTGGTGCTGGAACTGGTCGCCACCCTCTCGGTGGCGCTGGTCGCGGTGCCGGTCGGCATCCGGTTGCTCGGCGGCGGGCTGGCCCTGCAGACCGCGCTGCTGGTGCTGCTGCTGACCCCGGAGGCGTACCTGCCGCTGCGAGCTGCCGGCAGCCGCTTCCACGCCAGCCAGGAGGGGCTGACCGCCCTGGACGAGGCGTTGACCGTCTCCGCCGCACCCGCCGCGCCCCGGGCCGCCGAGGGAGCCTCCGTCCCCGACGCGCGGGCCGAGATCCGGTTCGAGGGGGTGACCGTGGAGTACGAACGGACCACCGCCCTGCGCGACGTGACACTGACCATCCGGGCCGGCGAGCGGATCGCCGTCATCGGGCCGAGCGGCGCCGGCAAGAGCACCCTGCTCGGCCTGCTGCTCGGCTTCGTGGTGCCGACAAGCGGCCGGATCACCGTGGGCGGGGTCGACCTCGCCACCGCCGACCCGGACGCCTGGCGCCGGCAGCTCGCCTGGGTGCCGCAGCGGGCGCACCTGTTCGCCGCCTCGCTTGCCGACAACATCCGCCTCGGCGCACCGGACACCCCCGCCGACGCACTGAGCGCCGCAGTGCACGACGCCGCCCTGGACGACGTGGTGGCCGGCCTGCCCGACGGACTGGACACTCTGCTCGGCGAGCGCGGTCACGGGCTGTCCAGCGGGCAGCGGCAGCGGGTGGCACTGGCCCGGGCGTTCCTGCGTGCCGCCCCGGTGGTGCTGCTCGACGAACCCACCGCCCGGCTCGACACGGCTGCCGAGGCGGTGGTGCTCGACGCCACCCGTCGCCTGGTCGCCGGACGGACCGCGCTGCTGGTCGCGCACCGGCCAGCGTTGCTCGCCGACGCCGACCGGATCCTGCGCATCGAGGACGGTCGGGTCACCGAGCTGACTCCCGAACCGACCGGGAAGGCCGCCCGATGACCGGGGAACACGAGCCGGCGGCGGTGGCCGGCGGGGCATCGACCGGTCGGGCCGCCGCCGAGCGGGTCGTGCTGCGACTGGCCCGGCCGTACCTGGGCCGCCTGGTCGGCGCCGGGCTGCTGGCGGCCGCCACCGAGTTCGCCGGGCTCGCCCTGATGGCCACCGCCACCTGGCTGCTGATGAGCGCCGCCGGTCAACCTCCGCTGGACCGCCTCACAGTGGCGATCGTCGCGGTCCGGGCGCTGGCGATCAGCCGGGGCGTGTTCCGCTACACCGAGCGGCTCGCCGGGCACGACGCGGTACTCCGCATGATCACCGACGTCCGGGCCCGGGTCTTCGCCACCCTGGCGGCCCGCCGTGGCACGGCGCACCGCTCGGGGGACGTGCTGAGCCGCCTGGTCTCCGACGTGGAGGCCGTCCAGGACCTGTTGCTGCGGGTGCTGGTCCCCGGCGCGGCGGCGGCCCTGGTTGGTGTGCTGGCGGTCGCCGTGGCGGCGCTGATCTCTCCGCCGGCCGCCGGGGCGCTCGCCGTCGGGCTGCTGGTTGCCGGGGTGGCGCTGCCCGCGTTGGCCACCGCTGTCACCCGCCGCAGCGCGGCCGAGGTGGCCCCGCTGCGGGGCGCGCTGGCCACCGACGCGATCGACCTCACCCACGGTGCCGCCGACCTGGCCGCGTTCGGGGCGACCGACGTCACGCTGCGCGCCGCCGAACAGCGCGCCCACCGGCTGGCCCGGCTGGAACGTCGGCTGGCCGCCACCGGGTTCGCTGTGGACGCGGCAGGCGTGCTGACTGCGGGCGTGACAGCCGCAGCGGTGGTGCTGGTCGCGCTCTCCGCCGACGTGTCGGGGGTGCTCGTGGGCGTCCTGGCCGTCGGCGCGCTGGCCGCCGTCGAGGTGACGTTGGCGCTGGTCGCGGCGGCCCGGCAGTGGACGCAGCTGCGGCCCGGCCTGGCCCGGGTGGCCGACCTGCTCGACGCGGCCCCGCCGACCCCGCCGCCTGCGACCGGTCCAACGGACCTGACCGGCCCGCACGAGCTGCGCTTCGTCGACGTGACAGTGCGGTACCGGGCCGGTGCGGCGCCAGCCCTGGACGGCGTCAGCCTGGACCTGCCGGCGGGACGCCGGATCGCTGTCGTCGGCCCGAGTGGCGCCGGCAAGAGCACCCTGGCGGCGGTGCTGACCGGCACCGTCCGGCCCGCGTCCGGCCGGGTCACCCTGGACGGTCACGACCTCTCGGCGTACGCCGAGGAGGCGCTGCCCCGCGCGGTGGGCGGGCTGCTGGCCGAGGCGTACGTCTTCCATGCCACGGTGCGGGAGAACCTGCTGCTCGGGCGTGCCGGTGCCGGCGAGGAGGAGCTGACCCGGGCCACCGCCGCCGCCGGCCTGCTGGACTGGGTCCGGGCACAGCCGGCGGGCTGGGACACCCTGGTCGGCGAGGAGGGCGGGCAGCTCTCCGGCGGGCAGCGGCAGCGGCTGGCGCTCGCCCGGGCCCTGCTGGCAGCGCCGCCGGTGCTGGTGCTCGACGAGCCCACCGAAGGTCTGGACCCGACCGCGGCGGACGCGGTGCTCGCGTCCGCCCTCGCCGCCACCCCGGCCGGGCACTCGGTGCTGCTGATCAGCCACCGACTCAGCGGGCTGCACGAGCTGGACGAGATCGTGGTCCTGGACGGCGGCCGGGTGATCCAGCGCGGTCGGCACGCCGAGCTGGTCGCCGCCCCGGGCTGGTACCGGGACCAGTGGCAGCTCCAGGCCGCTGCCGAACAGGGTTACCTGGCGCTCGCCCCCTGACCCGACTCGGGGGCGGACCAGGGTTCTCCCGGACGTCGACCCGCCGGAGTCCATGGCAGGGTGGTGCCATGGCACGCGGTGAGGACGTGATGGTCGACGAGCACCTGCGGGAGCTGGCCGCTGGGTTGCAGGGGCCGGCGCGACTCAAGTCCGACCTGTTGACCGAGGCCCGGCACGGGCTGCTGGACGCCGTCGAGGCGTACTGCGAGAGCGGGGTGCCGCCCACCGAGGCGCAGCGTCGGGCGGTGGTCGAGTTCGGCTCGCCCGCGCAGCTCCTCCCGTCCTGGCAGGCCGAGCTGGCCGTGGGCGCCCTGCGCGGGCTCTCCCTGCGGATGCTGGCTGTCGCCGGGGTGGGGATGGCCGCCGGCGATCTGACCTGGCGCGGGGCGAGTTGGAGCGACGGCCCGCGCCCCCCGGCCGGCTACCTGCTGCTGTCCAACTCGGTCGACTGGATCTGGTTGAGCACGCTGCTGCTCGCGGCGGCGGGTCTGCTGGTGGTCGCGGCGAGCGCCCGTTCGCCACGACCGGCCCTGACCCTGGCACAGCGTGCGGTGGGCACCGGCCTGACCGGCCTGCTGGCCCTCGCCATGCTGACCGGCTGTGCCCTCTTCGCCTGGTCACTCAACCTCTGGGACGCGGCGCTGCACTGGCCCCCGATGATCATCGGGGCGGTGCTGGTGAGCGGTGCGTACTTCTCGCTGACCCGCGCGGTGCGCGGCTGGCTGCTGGCCACCGCCCGCTGATCGGCGGCCCGACCCGCGAGGCGTCAGGCCGGGGTGGGCGGGCTGCCCGGGTCGAGGAACCGGCCGACGGTCTGCTGGAACTCGCGCCAACCGGCGCGCTCCCCGGCCAGCGCCTGCCGGCCGGAGTCGGTGAGCTGGTACGTCCGCCGTTCCCGGCCGCTGACAGTGCTCCAGGTGCTCGCCACGTAGCCGGCGCGCTCCAGGCGACGAAGCGCCGGATAGATGGTGCCGGTTGGCAGATCAAGATTGCCGTCACTGCGGGCGCGCAGCGCCTCGATGATCGCGTAGCCGTGCAGCGCGCCCTGTTCGAGCACGGCGAGCAGCAGAGCGTCGAGATGGCCGTGCAGCGCCTGGGCCTTCATGCGTAGCTACGCTACTTGTCGAACGGCCGCTTCGCCAGCGGTGACCACCAGCAGGTCGGACCCGTGCGCCAATCGGCCACCGGGGTGCGGGCATCGGTCACCCAGGGCCGCCGACTAGGGTATGTGCCCAGAGTCACTCGCCGGTCAGAGACCCCGGTGGGTGGGCAACCCGAAGCACACGGAGGTCAGCGTGGCCCGCCAGTCGCCCCAACGGCCCGACGCCGACGAGCCCGAGCTCGACGACACCACCGGCGCGGCCGAGCCAGATGAGACCGAGGAGACCGACCGCCCGTCGGCGTCGATCGACCGTTCACTCTGGGACGAGCTGCGCATCGACCCAGTGGAGATCGCGCTGCCCGCCGGCACCGGCTTCACGCTCCGGGCCTACCGCCCGGCCAGCTCGCTGACCCCGACCGACGTGACCGAGCGCGACCAGGACGACCCGTTCCTCGCCCGCCGCCAGGCGATCGAAGAGGAGGAGGACGACGAGACCGTCGTCATCCTCGACGAGGAGTTGGCCGAGGAGTTCGCCGCCGAGGACGAGGCCGACGAGTCGACGCGCCGCCGCCGTGACGGCGCAGCCGCCGCCGACACCGACGACGAGTCGGAAGAGGCCGAGGCGGACGAGGCCGACGACGAGGAGGTGCCGGTCTTCCTCAGCAACCAGGGCAAGCTGCTGCTGTTCAAGACCCCCGAGTCGCTTGTCAGTTTCATCCGATCCGGTGCGCCAAACGATCTGTCCCAACTGGACAGCTGGAATGAATTGTCCGAACGGGTGGAGCCGGCAGATATCGCGCCGCTCGACGAGGACAGCTACGAGCTCGACCTGGTCGTGGAGAACCTGCGCGGCGGGCACGACTCGTGGGATTCCGCCCTGCTGATCGAGGCGGGCGAGGTCGCGCGTGACCTCTCGTACGCATTGCGGCTGCCTGCGGTACTCGACATGCTCTCCGCCGGCTCCAGCCTCGACGACCTGGACGAGGCGCTGCGTGCCACCGCCAACGGTGGGATCGGCGCGTTCATGGGTCGGCGACGACTGAAGAAGATCGGCGCACAGACCGCGAGTTTGGGTTGGCGCACCATTGTCGGCAAGATCTCTGCGGTGGTGGACTGGCGCGACTGACCCGTACCGGGGAGCATCAGTTGCTGGCAGAGGAAAGACCTGTCCCGGGAGGAGGACGACGCCGTGGCGCTCGTGCGCGTTTACTGCGGTCTGGCCTCGGCGGATCCGGCTGACCGACCGGCCTCCGCCGGTTCGACGCTGACGTCCGCTGTGGTCGACGACGCAGGCCGTCTGCTGCATGTCTGCGAGATCAGCGATGACGCCGCTGGCTACGCCCAGCTCGTCGCGCTGCTCGTGGAGCGGTCGGGCGGGCCGAGCGGTGCGGCCATCGCCGCCGACAGCGACGACCACACGGTCACCTCGCTGCTGAGCGCGGCGGGTCGGCCCCTGGCGATCGCCGACGACGACTCGGTGGACGACTTCGCCGAGCGGTTCGCCGACGACGACTCCCTTGAGGAGATGCAGTCGCCGCCCGCCGAACGACGGGCGGTCGGCCTGGCCCGCGCGTTGCAGGCGGGGGCGCTCTCCGCCGTCACCCTGCCGGCACCCCGGGACCTGGCCGGCTACAAGCAGGTGCTCGCCGCGCACGCCGCCCTGGCGAGCGGTCGGCACTCCGCCGCTGTGGCGCTGCGCGAGGTTCTGCGGGAGCTCTACCCGGCGGCCCTGCGCGCGTACCCGGACCCAGCCGAACCGGTCTCTCTGGCGGTGCTGGACGCGCTGCCCGAGCCGGGCATGCTCGGCGGCACCGTGGCCCGGGGCCGCGAGGTGTCGGTCGCAGCGGACGCCATCGCCGCGCACCTCGCTGCGGACGGGGTCGCCGACGCCGAAGAGATCAACGAAGCGGTGACCGCCCTGCGGGTCGCCATCTCCGAGACGCCGCGGCGTGCTGCGGTCAACCGGGCTCTCACGTCCGCGGTGGCCGAGACGGTCCGCCAGGCCGTCGCCTCGGTACGGGCCTGCGACGCCGGGTGTGAGGCGCTTGTCAGCGCGCTCAGCTCACGGGTCACCACGCCGGTCCAGGCACCCGGCCGCCGCGCCGCTGCCCGTCGTGGCGAGTCCGTCGGTGAGCTGACCGGCCTGGCCGGCGCCAACGGCGGGTTGACCGGCCTCACCGGCGCCAACGCCGGGTTGCGGTCGGTCCGACCTACCCCGCCGGCCGCCGACCCGGCACCCGCCGTCGGGCGGCGCAGCCGCCCCGAGCCGGTCCCCGGTAACGCGCCGCTGGCGTCGCCCCGCCCGCTCGGGCCACCGCCCGTCGCCCCGGCGCCGGTCACGCCACCGCCTGTCGCACCCACGCCGATGACTCCTGCGGCGATGGCTGGTCCGCCAGCGTCCACGCTGCCCAGTCGCAGCGAGCCGCTTCCCAGCCGCATCGACGGTCCGACCAACCGGCCCGTCTCCTCGCCACCGCCTCCGCCACCCGGGATCACCCCGATCGCGCCGGCACAGCGCGGCATGGTGCCCCCGGCCGAGGCCGGTGAGCCGTTCCGGCCGACGCTGACCACCGCCGCGATCAACAACGCCCGGGCCGAGCGGCAGCGCACTGTCATTCCGCCCCGCCCCAAGACCAACGGCGAGCCTCGGCCGAGCCACCTGCAACGCCCGGTCGACGAGCCGCCCACCGGCGGGTTCAGCGCCACCGATCTCAGCATCCCGGTGCCGACCCCCCGACCTGGGCAGGAGGCCGCGCCGCCCGGCTCCCGTGCCAACTGGCCGCTGGTCAACAACCCGGAGGACCCGGCCGACAGCTCACCGAACAACCCGGTGGCCTACTCGTACGGCGGCAGCCGCGGTGTCGACGCCCCGACCGACCCAGGGCGGGCCGACGGTCGGGTCACCCCGCCGTGGTTGGCGGACGACCTGCCCCCGGAGCCACCGATGCTGCGGCTGGTGGAGCCGCCGCCGCTGGCCGACCGTGCGCTGCGCGAGGGGCTCAACCCCCCTGCGGACCAGCACCTGGAGACGCCGCCACTGCGGCTGGTCGACCGCGAGCAGGCCGCTCGCAATGGTCGGGCTGCCGCCCGCACCGAGCGGTCCGCCGAGCACCGGCCGCCGCCCCCGCTCGAGCGCCGGACGCCACCGATGGAGCACCGGCCGCCGCCGGTCGCCGACGAGGGCGACGGCGATCTGCTGATCTTCGCGCAGGCCAAGTCGGCCTGGTTCGTCGGCCAGGCCGAGGAGACCGACCTGGACTGGTCGACAACTGCCGACACTGGCTGGCAGGCCGCCGAGCAGGCCGCTCGCCCGGCGGTGGGCGCCGAGACCAACGCCGGGCTGCCGAAGCGCGTGCCGCAGGCCAACCTGGTGCCAGGCTCCCCGCTGCGCGAGGAGCGCCCATTGCGGATAGTGCGTGATGCGGCGAGCCTCGCGGAGAACACCACCGGCTACTTCCGTGGCTGGCGTCGCGGCCAGGAGATCGGCGGTTTCGCGGTGGGTGGTCGGCCCGGTCGCGAGGCGGCCGGCGGCTGGGACTTCAGCCGCGACCACGGGGACCGCGACGACGACCGGGAGTACGAGTACCGCTCGGCGGGCTACCAGTCCTGATCCTTGTCCTACGTCAGAGCGCCCTCAGCCGAGTCGGCTGAGGGCGCTCTCGCGTAGGCAGGTCGATCCCGGGTACGCAGAAGCCGCCTCGCGAGGACCGTGGGTGGGCTGTGTGCTCCCCCGGAGGGGTTGACAGCGTCCAGGACGTCAGGAGGCGGCTTGGCGGCGCGCCGGCCCGTCTGGGCGACGAGCCAGCGCGGAACGACCCACCGGGGCGGCTGGCAGCGCCCGGTGGCGGCCGGAGCCACCACCGGGTCGTGCAGCGCCGCGATCAGGCCGGGGCGACAGCGCGCGTACGACGCATGGTCAGCACGTACTCGACGAGCGAGATCAACACGTGCTTCGTCGACTCCCGGTTACGGGCGTCGCAGGCCACCACCGGCACGTCGCTCGAGATCGCCAAGGCGTCCCGAACGTCCTGCGGGTCGTGGTACTGCATACCGTCGAAGCAGTTGATCGCCACCAGGTACGGCAGGCGTCGGTGCTCGAAGAAATCGATCGCCGCGAAGCAGTCGGCCAGCCAGCGAGTGTCCACCAGCACGACCGCACCGATCGCACCCCGCACCAGTTCGTCCCACATGAACCAGAAACGGGTCTGACCCGGCGTACCGAACAGGTACAGGATCAGGTCACGGTCGATCGAGATCCGGCCGAAGTCCATGGCCACCGTGGTCGTCGTCTTGCCCGGCACCTGCCGGGTGTCGTCGACGCCCACGCCAGCGGAGGTCATGATGGCCTCGGTGGTCAGCGGCGTGATCTCCGAGACCGAGCCGACCAGCGTCGTCTTACCGACGCCGAATCCACCGGCGATAACGATCTTCGCCGACGTCACGCGGCCGCTCGGGTTCGGCGGGCGGTGCGACATGTCAGAGCCTGCGAAGTCCACTCAGCACCCTCTCCAGCAGTTCAGTGCCCACCGCGTCGTCGGAGTCGTCCAAAATGGTCGGCTCGTGGACCGCGACCAGGCCGTCCGTCGCCATGTCGGCGATGAGCACCCGGGCCACACCGAGCGGGAGCTGCATCCGCGCCGCGATCTCTGCGAGCGATTGCACGCGTCCGTCACACAGCGCGGCGATGTACTGGTGTTCGCGGCCCTGGCCGCCGTTGCCATTGGCAGCGGCCCGGCCGCGCACCGTCGTCTCGACGAGCGCCTCCAGCGCGATGTCGAGCCGGGGACGGGTGCGACCACGGGTCACGGCGTATGGACGGACCAACGCTCCGGTCGGTTCGTCACGATCGGCCATCTCGCCGCTCACCTCCTTCGCACCCGTTACCGGCTCCCACCGGTGAAACCCGTCGTTGTCGTTGTTGTAGTCGTGCCGACCCCACGATCGGCGGAGCGTCAGCCCAGCATGCCCGCAGCCGCACGCGGCTGCGGGGTCAGCGCGTCGCCCACCCGGTCGACCAGCAGCGCCATCTCGTAGCCGACCTGGCCGACGTCGGAGCTGCGAGCTGCCAGCACGGCGAAGGACGAGCCGTCCGAGATGGACATCAGGAACAGGAAGCCATTGTCCATCTCCACGACGGTCTGCAACACCGCGCCTCCCTCGAAGCAGCGCGCTGCCCCCTGGGTCAGGCTGACCAGACCCGATGAGATCGCGGCGAGCTGGTCTGCCCGGTCGCGCGGCAGATCCCGTGACGACGCGAGGAGTAGGCCGTCCGCCGATACGGCGACCGCATGCGCGACGCCGGGCACCCGGTCGGCGAAGTTGGCCAGCAGCCAACCAAGATCCTGCGTAGTTGTCATCCTTCTTGCTCCTTCTGCCCGCTCCCGGCCACCGGGCCTGAGCCAGACTGCGAGGATTGCCCTCCCGGAGTCGCCTCCGGGCTGGTCGGGTTGTCCGAGGTGCTACGCCCCCGCTGCACACCCCGGTGGTAGGCGGAGAGCAGGCCACGAACCGCCTCCGGGGAGCGCCGCTGGACCGAGGTGGTGGGCTTCTCCACCGCGCCGGGCACCAGCTGCGCCATCGGCTTGCGTTTCGGCAGACCGGTCGTGGTGGTCTCGCTCACCGGCGCCGCGCCGGCCGCTGCGGAGGCAGCACGCCAGCCGTCGTCGGCAGCGGTCTGCCAGCCGTTGCTCTGCGGTTGTGGCCGGCGGTTCGGCAGGCTCTCGGCGAGGCTGGGGCGGGCGCCCTCGTTCGCTGTGGAGCCGTTGTCCCGCGGCGCTCCTCCGACCGTCGGAGTGTCTGCCATCGGTGTGTTACCTGTCGTCCCGGGTGGTGTCTTGTGGACTGCCCGACCGGTGGCCTCGACCGTGGCGAACTGCTGGGTCGCGGAGTCGCCGTTCGTCGCTGGCTCGGCGCCGGCCGCGGTCTCCTCGGAGCCCGGGCGACGGGTACGGAACCAGGCCGATTCGAGCTCCCGGAAGATCGGCAGCTCCATCGTCTCGTCCGCGTACCGCTGTCGGTTCTGCGCCTGCGGTTGCTGCGGCGTCGGCCGAGTCTGCGGTGCCGGCGCTGCTGCCGGGGTCGGCGCGGGAGCCGGAGGCTGGGCTGCGGCCGGCTGCTCGCCGGGTCGCGGAACCCGCGGCAGCTCCGTCGTCATGTCCAGCGCGGCGGCGAGCCGCTCGGGCACCGGCGGGGTGGCCGTGTCCCGTTCGCTACCCGGCACTGGCGGCCAGGCCGGCGGGGCCGGGGCGCTGGTTGCCTGCGCGGGCGGGGCGGATCGGGGCGCGAACCCGCTGAACGACTGGCCGGAGGCGGGCGGTGCCGAGTACGGCTGACCCGAGTACGGCTGACCGGACGCCGGCGAGGCCGAGACGGGCGACGCCGACACCGGCGGACCGGCGTACGGCTGCCCGGAGGCCGGGGCGGCGGACACCGGCGCGCCGCCGTACGGCGCACCCGAGTAGGGCTGCCCGGAGTAGGGCTGGCCGGAGGCCGGCGAGGCCGAGACCGGCGCACCGGAGTAGGGCTGCGCGGAGACCGGCGGCGCCGAGTACGGGTGCGCCTCGGGGCTGCTCGGCAGCTGACGCGGAATGGCCGCCTGCTGGCCGGTGGTCGGGGTCTCGTCCCCGGCGCGGCGCTGCGGCAGCGGGTCGGCCCCCGGGCCGTTGGCCGACCGGGGGTGAACCCGTCGCCGCCGTTGACGCCGTTCGTGCCGGCCGCGCCGGTCAGGTCGGACCAGGCCGGCATCGAGCGGTACGCACCACCGTTGGCGGGGGTGCCGGCACCGTTGCGCGACGCGGGGTCGAACGGCCGACCGCCCAGGGTGACCTGGTTGCCGGACTCGCTCGGGCGAGGGCCGTTGCCCAGCGCGGGCAGCGCACCGAAGACCGGTGCGGGCCCACCGGACTGCTGACCACCGAACTGAGGAGTACCGGTCTGCGGGCCACCGAACTGGGGACCGGCCGCCGGCAGCGCCGGAGGCTGCTGCACCCGACCGGACAGCGCCCGGGGCACCAGCACCGACGTGGGCAGGGTCACATCGGCGACCGTGCCGCGATCGTTGCCGGGACGCAGCTCGACCCGGACACCGTGCCGGGACGCCAGCCGGGCGACCACGACCAGGCCCATCATCCGGGACACGGCCACGTCTACCTGCGGAGGCGTCGCGAGCCGCTCGTTGAGGTCGTGCAACTGCTCGGCGCTGATGCCGATGCCGCGGTCCTCGACATACAGCGAGGAGCGGTCGCCGACACGGCGAGCCTCGACCATGACCTGCGAGTCGGGCGGTGAGAACGCGGTGGCGTTGTCGAACAACTCCGCGACGAGGTGCACCAGGTCGTTGACAGCGTGTGCGGCGACCTCGATGTCGCGGTCGATGACCCCGAACTCGATGCGGGTGTAGTGCTCGACCTCGGACTGCGCGGCGCGCAGCACGTCGATGAGAGCGGCCGGCTCACGCTGCACACGGGTGGAGTCGGCACCGGCGAGCACCAGCAGGTTCTCGTCGTTACGGCGCATCCGGGTGGCCAGGTGGTCGAGCTGGAACAGCTCGGCCAGACGGTCCGGGTCCTCCTCGCCGCGCTCCAGCCGGTCGAGGTGCCCGATGAGGCGGTCGACCAGGATCTGCGAACGGCGGGCCAGGTTGACGAACATGGTCGCGACAGAGGCGCGCAGTGCGGCCTGCTCGGCGGCCGTACGGACGGCTTCCAGGTGGACGGCGTTGAACGCCTCGGTCACCTGGCCGAACTCGTCCTTGCTGCGTACCGGCAGCGGTTCGGCGATCTGGTTGGCCAACTGCACCGGGGAGAGCTGCCCGACGACCTGCGGGTCGCGCAGGCGGGCCACCGCCTGCGGCAGGCCGTACTGGGCGACGGAGAGCGCGCCCTGCCGCAGCTCACGGAGTGAGCGGGCCATCGAGCGGGCGACCAGGTAGGCGAAGAGGATGGCCAGCAGCAACATGCTGAGCAGCAGACCGGTCTCCAGGAAGACCTGACGCTGGACGTCCGAGCGCAGGGTGTCGGCCTGGTTGACCACTTCGCCGTCGAGCTTCGTCTCGACGGTGCGGATCAGCTTGGCGTTGGCCGTCATGGCGGCTTCCCACTGGTCCGGGCCGAATGGCGCACCACGCATGTCGCCTGTGGTGTTGCCGTCGATCCAGCCTGTGTAGTTCTGTGCCTGCCGGCGGTCGCCGCCCGCGACGGTCTGGTCGTGGAACTTCGCGTCGTCCGGGGTGGCGACGGCCTTGAAGCTCTGCAGAGCCTGCTGCTGGCCGGTGTCACTGGCGACGTAGTCCCTGCGCAGTGCCGGAGTCAGGCGCTTTCCGCCCTTGACGCCCAGCGCGCGGTGCACGACGACCCGCCGTACGGCGAGGAACTCCTTCTCCCGGGCGACCGCCGCGGCGGCGCGCATCCGGTCGCTCAGTTGGTTGTTACCGGCGAGCTGCGTGGACGAGTCCCGGATGGCGAGCAGGTCACTGATCAGACCCTCGTACGCCTGCACGGTCTCGGTGAGCGCGAGCTTTCCGTTGAACACCTGGCTGCGGACGCCCGACAGGTCCTGCAGGTTCTGGTCGATGCTGTCGAGCAGACTCTCCAGGCTGCCCGGCAGGTCCTCAACCTCGGCCCGCTGCTGCCGGTAGGGGACCGCATCCTGATCCACCCGGGAGTTCACCCGGTTGTAGGCCTCCTGGTACTGCGCCGTCGGCTGCGTCCCGTCCGCGCCCAGCAGCAGCACGGCGGCGGTCCGCTCGTCCTGCAGGCTGTCGACAAGGACACCCGAATAGCTCGACAGGTTCGCCAGGTCGCCAGCTCGGTTGGCATTGTTGAGCGTCTCCACGTGGTCGACAAGACCACTGGTGCCCACGACGACCGTGGCGATGGTCGGCACGATCATGATGAGACCGAGCTTGGACCAGATCGGCATGTCCCGGAGCCGGCTGGCCGGCCGGCGCAGCCGCGACAGGAAGGAGCCCGCCGTCTTTGGCCGTTTGCTCACGTCACCGCCCTCGCGATTACAGCTTCAACGCGTTGCCCCGGGCAACGCCCAGCGACCGACCCGGCGGGTCGGACCCCCGAGATTCCATCACGCCGGTCGACAAGAAGAAAGCCCAGGTTGTCCCCAACCGAAGGTGTGATGAGATGTTGATGCGATTTGATAGCAGTCTGTCTGGCCGGAGTAACTGAAGGTAATGAATCATCCGCACCGAGTTGTCCTGCTGGCCGGCCCTTCTGGGTCCGGAAAGTCGTACATAGCGCAGCAAACCGGCTTGCCGGTGCTCTGCTTGGACGACTTCTACAAAGACGGCGATGACCCTACGTTGCCGAGACGAAACGGCCAGGTGGATTGGGAATCGCCGCAGTCCTGGGACGCCCCGAGTGCGGTGGAAATCATTGCCCGACTTGCCCGCGAGGGTCGAGCCGATGTGCCGGTTTATGCAATCGGTGCCGATCGACGGGTAGCCACCCGGCCATTTGATGTCGCCGGATCGCCACTTTTCGTGGCCGAAGGGATCTTCGCCGCCGAGATCGTCGAGGAGTGCCGTCGCCGTGGCCTGCTCGCCGGGGCGTACGCGCTGCGCCGCCCGCGCGGAGCGACATTCCTGCGCCGGCTCGCCCGTGACCTGTCCGAGCAGCGCAAGGCACCCCGGGTGCTGATTCGACGCGGGGTGGCGCTCCTGCGGGCCGAGCCCGCGGTGCTGCGTCGGCAGATGGGCCTGGGCGCGGAGGCGGCCCGGGCCCGACAGGTGCTGCGCCGGGTGGCCGGCCTGCTCGCCGGCCACCCACACGGCTGAGCTCAGGCCAGCAACTTCGCGTACGCCGGCTTGATCACCTCGTCAATGATCCGCAGTCGCTCGTCGAACGGGATGAAGGCGCTCTTCATCGCGTTGATGGTGAACCACTGCAACTCTTTCCAGCCGTAGCCGAACGTCTCCACCAGCAGCGACATCTCCCGCGACATCGAGGTGCCGCTCATCAGCCGGTTGTCGGTGTTGACCGTCACCCGGAAGCGCAGGTCCCGCAGCAGGCCGATCGGGTGGTCCGCGATCGAGTCCACCGCGCCGGTCTGCACGTTCGACGAGGGGCACAGCTCCAGGGGGATCCGCTTGTCCCGGACGTACGCGGCCAGCCGGCCGAGCGAGCCGTCCGGGGCGATGTCGTCGACGATCCGCACCCCGTGGCCGAGGCGGTCCGCTCCGCACCACTGGATCGCCTGCCAGATCGACGGCAGACCGAACGCCTCGCCGGCGTGGATGGTGAAGTGGAAGTTCTCCCGCTGGAGGTACTCGAAGGCGTCCAGGTGCCGGGTGGGCGGGAAGCCCGCCTCGGCGCCGGCGATGTCGAAGCCGACCACCCCGGCGTCCCGGTGCCGCACGGCCAGCTCGGCGATCTCCTGTGAGCGGGCGGCGTGCCGCATCGCGGTGAGCAGGGTGCCCACCCGGATGGTCAGGCCCGCCTCGACCGCCTGGGCGGTGCCCTCGGCGAACCCGGCCAGCACCGCCTCGACCACCTCGTCCAGGCTCAGGTCCCGTTCCAGGTGCTGCTCCGGGGCGAAGCGCACCTCGGCGTAGACCACGCCGTCGGCGGCCAGGTCCAGGGCACACTCGCGGGCCACCCGACGCAGCGCGGGCGCGGTCTGCATGACCGCCACGGTGTGCGCGAACGTCTCGAGGTAGCGCTCCAGGGAACCGGAGTCCGCAGCGTCCGCGAACCAGCGTCCGAGCGCTTCGGGGTCGGTGGTGGGCAGTTCGTGGCCCACCTCGGCAGCCAGGTCGACGATCGTCGCCGCTCGCAGCCCGCCGTCGAGGTGGTCGTGCAGCAGCGCCTTCGGGACCTTGACGATGTCCTCGTACCGGATTGTTGCGACCATGCTCAGACCCTAGTCAGCCAGCTCAGGCCTGCCGAGCCAGGCCACTAGGCTCGACGGCATGGACGCGTTCCGGGGGTTGGACAAGCTGCTGCCTGGCATGGACCCCCGGGTCCTCGACCGGCTGCGCTGCCCGGTCTGCGGCGAGTCGCTGGCCGAGACGACCGCAGGCACCGCCCGGGCGTTGCGCTGCCCGCGCGGGCACAGCTTCGACATCGCACGGCAGGGGTACGTCAACCTGCTCGCCGGACGCGCACCGCACGTCGGCGACAGCGCCGAGATGGTGGCCGCCCGGGCGGACTTCCTCGCCGCCGGGCACTACGACCTCATCTCGGCCGCCCTCGCCGACGCCGCGACGCGGGCCTTGTCGGACGTCGAGGCGTACCCAGTGGTGGTGGATGCCGGTGCCGGCACGGGCCGGTACCTCGGCGCGGTGCTGGCGGCGCTGCCGGACGCCGTGGGTCTGGCCCTGGACGTGTCCAAGCCGGCGCTGCGGCGCGCGGCACGGGCGCATCCCCGGGCCGCCGCGGCGCTCGCCGACACCTGGCAGCGGCTGCCGCTCGCGGACGCCTCGACCGCCGTGCTGCTGAACGTCTTCGCCCCGCGAAACGGTCCGGAGTTCCACCGGGTGCTCGATCCGGCCGGAACGCTGCTGGTGGTCACGCCCGACACCGACCACCTCACCCAGTTGGTGGACGCCCTCGACCTGCTGCGGGTGGACCCGGACAAGGCCGACCGGGTAACCGGCAGCCTGGGCGGGCACTTCACGCTTGTCAGCTCGGCCGTGCACCGGGCGGAGCTGGCCCTGAGCCGGGCGGAGGTCGCCACCCTTGTCGGGATGGGCCCGAGCGCCTGGCACACCGACCCGGACGCGCTCGCCGCCCGGCTGGCCGCAGTGCCCGAGCCGGCCCGGGTCACCGTGGCGGTCCGACTCGACGTCCTGCGACCGCGCTGACCTCAGGTGGAGAGGTCGACCTCTTCCCAGCCCGGCGGCTCGTCGTGGTACGGCCCGCGCAGGATCACCGCCCACTCCAGGGCCCAGCGCCGCTGCCCGATCGCGTTCGCGTCGACCAGGCCCGGCGCCCGTCGGCCGCCGCGCTCGGTCTCCAGGTACGCCCAGTCCAGGCAGTAGTGCAGGTCGAGCAGGGCTGCCGCGTCGACCGGGTGCTGCGGCGCCGTGAGGATCCGGGAACGCCAGTGCGGGAAGGTCTCCCCCTCGGCGATGTGCGGCAGCCGCTCGACCAGCCGCTCGTCGACGGCCAGCGTGGGGTCGAGCTGCTTGCTCAGCCCGAGCACCCAGGCCAGCGCGAAGAGCGCGTCGTGATGCAGCACGAACGACCTGTGGTCGCCCTTGCCGCCCATCACGAACTGCCACTCGGGCGGGGTGACCATGTCGACCAGGTGCGAGCCGAGCAGCCAGCTCATCGCCGCCTGTGGGGGCATCCCGAAGCAGCGGGCCAGGATCAGGTGCAGCACGGCGATCCGCGCCTCGATCTCGGCGGTCGGGCGCAGGTCGATCTGGTCACCCGGCTCCCAGACGAGGGGAAACTGGGCCGGCGGCAACGGCAGGCCGAGCCGGGACAGCTCGTCCAGGCTCGCCTCGCGCACCTCACGTGGGTCGGGGGCAGCAACGGTCACGGCGGATCTTCCTGTCTGCTCGCGCCGGCGCAAGGCCGGTTGTCCCCCCTTGGCCTGCGACAATAGCGCTCCCAGGTGACCGGCACCACGCCAGGGCGACGCTGGATCGATCAGCCGATGCGCTCGATGACCAACGACGTCGCCGCCGGAGCCGTCGACGCGATCCGTACCGCGTCGGCGGCCTCGGTCAGCGCGGCCGGAATCCGCGCCGCGTCCTCGGCACGCAGCTCGTAGAGCGGGTCACCGGCCCGCACCTCGTCACCCGGCCGTTTGTGCAACACCACACCGGCCGGCACGCTGACCGGGTCCTCCTTGCGCGCCCGACCCGCGCCGAGCCGCCACGCCGCAACCCCCATGGCGTACGCGTCGATGGCCGCGACGTACCCGTCCCGCTCGGCGCGGACCACCTCCACCTCGGCGGCCGTTGGCATCGGCGCGTCCGGGTCGCCGCCCTGCGCCCGGATCATCGCCCGCCAGGAGTCCATGGCCCGGCCGTCACGCAGCGCCGCCGCCGGGTCGGCGTCCGGCAGGCCGGCGGCGTCGAGCATCTCCCGGGCCAGTGCGAGGGTCAGCTCCACCACGTCGGCGGGTCCACCACCGGCCAGCACCTCGACCGACTCGGTCACCTCGACGGCGTTGCCGATCGCCAGGCCGAGTGGGGTGGACATGTCGGTGAGCAGGGCGACCGTCCGCACACCGTGCGCACCGCCCAGCTCGACCATGGTGCGCGCCAACTCGCGGGCCTGGTCGACGGACTTCATGAAGGCGCCCGAGCCGACCTTGACGTCGAGGACCAGCGCACCGGTCCCCTCCGCGATCTTCTTGCTCATGATCGAGCTGGCGATCAGCGGGATCGCCTCCACGGTGCCCGTCACGTCGCGCAACGCGTACAGCTTGCGGTCGGCGGGGGCGAGCCCGGCACCTGCCGCGCAGATCACCGCGCCGACGTCGTCCAGTTGGGCGATGAACTCGTCGTTGCTCACCGTGGCCCGCCAGCCCGGGATGGACTCCAACTTGTCAAGCGTGCCGCCGGTGTGCCCGAGACCCCGGCCGCTCAGCTGCGGTACGGCCGCGCCACAGGCCGCCACCAGCGGAGTGAGCGGCAGAGTGATCTTGTCGCCGACACCGCCGGTGGAGTGCTTGTCGACAGTCGGTCGGCGTACCGCGGACAGGTCCAGCCGCTCACCGCTGGCGATCATCGCGGCGGTCCACCGGGCGATCTCCGGCCCGGTCATGCCGTTGAGCAGGATCGCCATCGCCAGCGCTGACATCTGCTCGTCGGCGACGACCCCCCGGGTGTACGCGTCGACCACCCAGTCGATCTGCGCGTCCGACAGCACACCCCCATCCCGCTTGAGCCGAATAACGTCAACAGCAGCGAACCCACTACTCATCAGAAGATCTTTCCTAGTCGATGGGAGAAACCGTGCCCGACGGACGGCGGGTGCCCACGGCTCTCAGCCGCAACCACACATCAAGACCAGCGCAGCGGAATCTCCGCCGGTGGCTCACCCTCGCCGGCCCAGAAGATGGTGCCGGTGGCGTCCACCACGACCACCCGGGGGGTCCGGGCCAGGCCCCAGGTGACCGCCTCGGCCGGGTCGGCCCAGCTCGGCGCCTCCTCCAACACTCCGGTCTCGGCACCGGCGTCGTCTCCGGCCGACCGCTCCCAGTACGCCGTCCAGACCTGCTGACCGGCGGACATGTCCGGGTGCACGAAGACGGTGCCGCGCCCGCGCCAGGCAGCGAGCCGCTCCGGGACCACCGGCACCGGCGTCTCCCCGGTGACGGCCTCCAGGTCCTCCACGCCGAAAGCGTGCGGCAGCAGCTCGGCCATCCGCAGTGGCCGGGTCTTGCTCTCGATCAGGCACTCCGGCCCGCCGTGCTCCCAGAGCAGTTGCCGGCAGCGGCCGCACGGCATCAACGGCTCGCCGGTGGCGTCGACGCAGGAGAGCGCGACGAGCCGACCGCCACCTGTGGCGTGCAGGCTGGACACGACACCGCACTCCGCGCAGAGCGTCACCCCGTACGCGGCGTTCTCCACGTTGCAGCCGACCACCACGCGGCCGTCGTCGACCAGCGCGGCCGCGCCGACCGGGAACGTCGAGTACGGCGCGTACGCGTGCCGCATCGCGTCGGTGGCGGCGGCGCGCAGCCGCGCCCAGTCAATGTCGGTCATGCCATCATTCTGCCGAAGGAGCCCAGGTCAGAAGCGGGCAGGGGCCGGGTCCCCGGCCCCTGCGCGCACACCGGCGGCTCCGACGTCAGCCCTTGATGTACGGCTTGCCGTCGGCGGCCGGTGCCCGGACCCGGCCGACCAGCCCGGCGACGGCCAGGATGGTCGCCAGGTAGGGCAGCATGGCCAGGAACTGGCTGGGGATCGAGCTGCTGATCGCGCCCAGGTAGGTGGCGAGCTGGTCGGCGAAACCGAAGAAGAGCGCGGCGAGCAGCGCGCCGGTCGGGTTCCACCGGCCGAAGATCAGCGCGGCCAGGGCGATGAAGCCCTTACCGCCGATCATGTTCTTGGTGAACGAGTAGAGCGCCAGCGTGTAGGACGCCCCGCCGATCCCGGCGACCACGCCGGCCAGCAGCACGTTGCGGTAGCGCACCCGCAGCACCTTGACGCCGAGTGTGTCGGCCGCGATCGGGTGCTCGCCGACCGAGCGGGTCCGCAGACCCCACCGGGTGCGGAACAGCCCGATGTGGATCACCAGCACCAGGAGCAGCCCGACGTAGAGGAAGATGTTGCCGCGGAACAACGCCGGCCCGAGCACCGGGATGTCCTTCAGCAGCGGGATCTCCCAGTTGCTGAAGCGGGGAGCGCTGTTGTACTTCGCGGCGTCGGTCTGCATCAGCCGCTCGTAGAGGAAGCCGGTGACGCCGACCGCCAGCAGGTTCAGCACGATGCCCATGACGACCTGGTCGACCAGGTAGCGGATGGCGAAGACGGCGAGCAGCAGCGAGATGAACGCGCCACCGAGAGCGGCGGCGACCAGACCCACCCAGACGCTGCCGGAGATGCTGCCGAACAGGGCGCCGCTGAACGCGCCCATCAGCAGCTGGCCCTCGATGGCGACGTTGACCACGCCGGAGCGTTCGCAGAGCACACCGGCGAGCGCGCCGAAGATCAGCGGCAGGGCCAGGATGAAGGTGCCGCGGATGATGTTGACCAGGGGCATGAAGTTCTGCCCGGTCGGCGCGGCGGAGACCTGCCAGCAGAGGAACGACAGCACGAAACCGACGAGCCCGACGCCGAGCACGGTGAGGAACCACCGCTTCGGCACCCCGGCGAGCAGCGCCGCGCCGGCGGCGATCGTGATGATCCCGAACAGGATCGCCCCGATCGTGCCGTTGATCTCCAGTGCGGCGCCGGCCGCGTCGTCGCTGAGCGTGAACCGTGCCTGCTGGTCGGTGGCGAGCGCGCCGAAGAGCACCGCGGACAGCAGGCCGAGCCCCAGCAGCGTGAGGCCGACCTTGCGGCTACGGGTCCAGAAGCCCTCGTCGACCGGGGCGACGGCGATGTCGGGGACAGCCATGGTGGACATGAGTTACCAGCCCTTCGCCAGGCTCGTCTGCAACCGGGCGGCGCGTGCGGCCCGGAGCTGGAAGATCGCCTTCACCAGGGCCGGCGCGGCGATGAAGATGACGATCAGCGCTTGGAGCACTGTCACCAGCTCCAGTGAGATCCCGGAGTACGACTGCATCCGGTTACCGCCGGCCTGAAGTGCCCCGAACAGCAGCGCGGCGAGCAGCACCCCCCAGGGCTTCACCCGCCCCAGCAGCGCCACCAGGATGCCGTCGAAGCCGATCTGCGCCACCACCAGCGGGGTCAACGCGCTGGCGGTGGAGCCGAGCACCATGTTCGAGCCGCCGAGGCCGGCCAGGATGCCGGCGAAGACCATGATCAGGATGTACGTCCGGGTGACGCTGATGCCTGCGGTTCGGGCGGCGTCCGGGTTCGCGCCGACCGCGCGCAGCTCGAAGCCGAGCGTCGAGCGGTTGAGCAGCCAGGCGACCGCCCAGGTGGCCAGCACCGCGAGCAGGATGCCGGCGTGCACCCGGAGGTTGTCGCCGAGCAGTCGGGGCAGTTGGGCGGAGCTGTCCACCGCCTTGCTGATCGCGTCGGTACGGGTCGGATCCTGCACGCCGTTCTGCACGATCAACCAGGTGAGGAAGTACGTGGCGACGTAGTTGAGCATGATCGTGTTGATCACCTCGTGCGCGCCGGCGCGGGCCTTGAGGATGCCGGGGATGAAACCCCAGATCGCACCACCCAGCGCGCCGGCCAGCACCGCCACCAACAGGTGCAGGCCGGGCGGCAGCGGCAGCAGGAAGCCGGCCAGCGCCGCCATGATCACGCCGATGGTGGCCTGGCCCTGGGCGCCGATGTTGAACAGGCCGCCCCGGAAGGCCAGCGCCACCGACAGGCCGGTGAAGACCAGCGGCGCCGCGTAGGTGAGCGTCTCCGAGATCGGCGCGAGCACGGCCTGCCAGCCGTTCGCGCCGTCCAGCCAGCCGGAGAACGCCTCGGGGTCGAAGATCGAGCCCTTGAACAGGTTCGCGTACGCCTCGCTGACGAGCGTCCAACTGGAGTTGATCGCGTCGGACGGGCGGGACGTGATGTACGAGTAGGTGGAGAGCACTGCCGGATCAGAAATGATCATCAGCACCGCGCCGACCACGATCGCCAGCACCAGAGACAGCAGGGTCACCGTGAAGGTGTTGGCCGCCCAGAGGTTGTCCAGGAACAACCGCCCCAGGCTCGGCTTCGACTCCGGCTCCGGGTCCGGCTTCGCCACCGAGCGGTCCGGCTCGGTGGCCACCTCGGCCCGTTCGGTGTTGCCGAGCGCGTTCTGCGCGGCCTGCGCCTCGCTCGCCGGCTCCTTGTCCGGCGAGCCGGACTGCGGATTGGGGTTGGTCATGCCGTCACTCCGCTTCGCTGCATGACGCCATGAGGCACCAAACCCCGACAACGATGATTCACTCGCTGGCGCTCGCTCATGCCTCGTCCTCGCTCGCGGAGCCTGCGTCGGTCGCCGGGCTCCCGTCTGCCACGCCGGGCTTTTCGGCGGCTGGTGCCTCGGCGGCGTCGGCGTCGTGGGCCGCGTCCGGGCTGATGCCGGCCATCAGCAGGCCGATCTCCTCACGCGGGGTGTCCGGGCCGACGATGCCGATGATCCGACCGCGGTACATCACCGCGATCCGGTCGGCCAACCCGATCACCTCGTCGAGTTCGCTGGAGACCACCATGACGGCGGTGCCGATGTCCCGTTCGCGGATGATCTGGCTGTGGATGAACTCGATCGACCCGACGTCGACGCCACGGGTCGGCTGGGCGGCGATGAAGAGCTTCAGCGGCCGGGACAGCTCCCGGGCCACGATCACCTTCTGCTGGTTGCCGCCGGAGAGGGTGCCCACCGCCGCGTCGGCCGATGAGGTACGGACGTCGAACTGCTCGATCCGCTCCTTCGCCGAGGCGGCGATCGCGTCCGGCTTCAGCGCGAGCCCGGCAGCGAACGGCGACCTGTCGTAGATGTCCAGCACCAGGTTCTCCGCGACGCTGAACTCCTTGACCAGGCCGTCCACGCTGCGGTCCTCGGGCACGTAGCCGACGCCCGCCCGGAGCACCTTCTTGGGCTTCCAGCCGTCGATCCGGTCGCCGGCCAGGCTGACAGTGCCGGCGAGCACCGGGCGCAGGCCCATGATCGCCTCGATCAGCTCGGTCTGACCGTTGCCCTGCACGCCCGCCACGCCGAGCACCTCGCCCGCGCGTACGGTCAGGTCGATGCCGTCGACCGCGCGGATCTGCCGGTCGTCGTCGACGACCAGCCCGGCCACCTCCAACACCGGGTCGCCCGGCGTGGCCGGGGACTTGTCCACGGTGAGCCGGACGTTGCGCCCGACCATCAGGGCGGCCAGCTCGTCCCGGCTGGCCTCCGGCGAGGCGGTGCCGACGGTCTTACCGCGTCGGATCACGGTGATCCGGTCGGCGATGGCCTTGACCTCGCCGAGCTTGTGGGTGATGAAGACGATCGACTTGCCGGCCGCCTTGAGCGACCGCATGACCGTCAGCAGTTCCTCGGTCTCCTGGGGGGGTGAGCACCGCGGTCGGCTCGTCCAGGATGAGCAGGTCGACGTCGCGGGTGAGCGCCTTGACGATCTCGACCCGCTGCTGGACGCCGACCGGCAGGTCCTCGATCACCGCGTCCGGGTCGACCCGCAGGTTGTAGCGCTCGGACACCTCGGTGACCTCGCGCCGGGCCCGACGCCGGTCGAGGAAACCGGCGATGCCGCCCCTGACCTGCTCGGCGCCGAGCATGATGTTTTCGGCGACGGTGAAGACCGGCACCAGCATGAAGTGCTGGTGCACCATGCCGATCCCGGCTCCGATCGCGTCGGACGGGCCCTTCAGCTTCAGCGGCTCCCCGTCGACCAGGATCTCGCCCTCGTCGGGCTGGTAGAGCCCGTAGAGCACGTTCATCAGGGTCGACTTGCCCGCGCCGTTCTCGCCGAGGAGGGCGTGAATCTCTCCAGGCTCCACCGTCAGGTCGATGTGATCGTTGGCGACCAGATCACCGAACCGCTTGGTGATGCCGCGCAGTTCGAGTCTCAGCGCAACCTCCTGGAGTGCGAGCGATGGTGCAGCCTAGCTGCTGTGGAACCGGCCGGACCGGACCGGCCGCCGTGGTGCGCGATCGGCCGCTCCGACCCCGCGGGGCACCCGCAGAGCCGGAGCGGCCGATCGGTCGTACCTGTCCCCCGCCGACCCTCCCGATGATCTCACCGGAGGGGCCGGCCGGTTGTCACTTGGTCGGCTGGGCCTTCGAGGTGACCGTGATGGTGCCGGCGGCGATGTCCGCCTTGATCTTGTCGACCTCGGCCTTCAGCTCGGCCGGAACCTTGCTGTCGAAGTCGTGGTACGGGGCGATCGAGACACCGGTGTTGGCCAGGGTGCCGACGAAGCCCGGCTTGGCCGGCAGCTTGTCGCCGGCGGCGGCCTTGATCACGGCCTCCTTGACGGCTTCCGGGATGTTCTTGACGACCGTGGTGATGATCGCCGAGCAGTCCGGGGTGCTCTCGCAGCCGTCGACGTCCACCCAGATGGTGCTGTACTTGCCGCCCGACGCCTTGGCGGCGGCGGTGGTGCCGAGGCCGGAGCCGCCGGCGACCGGCATGATGATGTCCGCGCCCTGGGCGACCAGCGCGTCGGAGACCTTCTTGCCCTCGTCCTGCTTGGCGAAGTCGTTGGTGAAGGAGCCCTTCTGGGTCTCCTTGTTCCAACCCAGCGCCTGGACGTTCTTCTTCTTGGTGGTGTTGTAGTACGTCACGCCGTCGACGAAGCCGTCCATGAAGATGGTCACCGGCGGGATCGGCAGGCCGCCGTAGGTGGCCACCTTGCCGCTCTTGCTCATGCCGGCGGCCAGGTAACCGGCCTGGAACGCGGCCTGGGCGGTGTCGAACTGCATCGGGTAGACGTTGGCGTCACCCGGGTTCGCGTCGACGATGCCGAACTCCTGGTTCGGGTTCGCCTTGGCGATCTTCGAGGTGGCGTTGGCCATCAGGCCACCGACCGCCAGGATGAAGTCGCACTTCTGGTTGACGTACTGCGTCAGGTTCGGCTCGTAGTCGGCCTCGGCCTTCGACGCGACGAACTTGATGTCGATGTTGTCGTTGGCGGCCTTGGCCTCCTGCAGACCCTTCCAGGCCGAGGTGTTGAACGACTTGTCGTCGATGCCGCCGACGTCGGTCACCATGCAGGCGCTGAACTTCTTGGCGCCACTGCCGGCGTTGTTGTCATCCTTGGGGGCCTCGCCACAAGCGGCGGCGGTGAGCGCGAGCCCACCCACCGCGAAGATCGAGGCGATCCGCATCCCACGCACCGAGCGCAAGACGTCTCCTTCCCATTGCACACCGCGCCTAGTGCGGTGGCAGCCCATCAGCCGACCTGCGGTATGCCGCCGGCTGTCCCACGTTACGGACGGGAGCGTACGCCCGCGCCCACCCACCGGCCGACAATCGTGCACGACTGTTGAGCGCCTGTTACCCGGGTGTAACCCTTGCGTGGGGCAAGTCACTCTTCGTGCTGGTAACCGAGCGCCAGGGCGTCCGCAAAGTCCGTTTTCTGGAGGCGCTTTCCTTCCCCGGACGTTACCGCCAAAAGACCGCTACCGCCGCGTTGACCAGGGTCAGGCCGACGATCGCGAGGAAATGACCGCGGTTGACCACGTCCCGCTTCCGGGAGAAGAAGACCATGACGAAGATCAGCAGCGCGATCACCAACTTCGTCACAAGTTTTGCCGGCGCCGGCTCGTCGCCGTCGCGCAGCGGCGCGGCCAGGCCCAGCCCGGTCAGCAACTGGATCACCGAGCCCCACAGCATCGCCGGGTTGATCCGCGGCGGGCCGCTGACGTACTGGGCGATCGAGCCGCCGAGCAGCAGGGCGAACCCGATCAGATGGACGTAGAGGAGGATGAGTCTGAGAGCTTCCACGGTCGCCATACTTCCCTATGAACGACGGATCGTAGTAGTGGGAACCACCGACGGATGTGGATCAGCCGGTTCCCGACGCTTCGTGGAGGCCAGTGGACGTCATCGGTCAGCGAGCGTCCTGACGGGGATGCCGCCGGGACGACGCCGGGCTCGTTCCCGGCCCAGGATCCACAACGCCTCCACCCCGTCCCGCCAGGTGATCTTCTTGCCCTCGGCACGGCCCCGCGCCCGGTAGGTGATCGGCACGTCGTAGGGGCGGATCCGCCGTCGCAGCAGTTTTCCCGTCACCTCGGCCTCCATGCCGAACCCGCGGGACCGGATGTCCAGCGATCGGTACAGCTCCACCGGCATCAGTTTGAAGCAGGTCTCCAGGTCGCCGATGTAGGAGTTGAACAGGACGTTCGCCGCCGTGGTGATCCCGCGGTTTCCCACCACGTACCAGAAGCTGTGGGCGCTGTGGCTACCGAAGGTGCGGTTGCCGTAGACGACTGTCGCGTGCCCCTCCAGCACCGGCGCCAACAGCTGCGGAATGTCCTGCGGGTCGTACTCCAGGTCGGCGTCGAGGATCACCATGTACTCGCCCCGGGCACTGTCCACCGCCGTCTTGATCGCCGCGCCCTTGCCCGCGTTACGCGGGTGCGTCACGACCCGCAGCCGCGCGTCGACCAGCCGACCGAGGATCTCCGCGGTCTCGTCAGTACTACCGTCATCGACCACCACGATCTCGATCTCGCACGGGTACTGCACGGCGAGGGCCTGCCGCAGAGCCTCGGCGACGCGTTCCGCTTCGTTGTAGACCGCCATCAAGATCGACAGTTGCACGAGACTCCCCCGGGACGGCACCGGACGGCGGTTGACAGGCGGCCGGCGGGCCACCAGCGGCTGGTGAAGCAGGCGCGCCACACGTTCGCTGGCCCGCTCTCGCTGAGCAGCGTCGGCGCGGTGCCGAAGCACCCTACCCCGCGCGCCGTCGAAGATCGACCGCCCCCGCTCTCAACCCTTGACGGCTCCGGAGGTCAGCCCGGAGACGATGTAGCGCTGAAGAAACTGGAAGACCAGCACCGTCGGGATCGCGGTCAGCAGGGTGCCGGCCGCGAAGATGCCGAAGTTGTTGTTGCGCTCGTTGCCCTCCAACAGGCCGTACATCCCCACCGCCAGCGTCTTGGAGTCGGTACTGGTCAGGAAGACGTTGGCCATCAGGAACTCGTTGATGGTGCCGATGAAGGCCAACAGCCCGGCGACCGCCAGGATCGGCGCCACCAGCGGCAGCATGATCCGGAAGAAGACCTGGGCGTGCGAGGCGCCGTCCATGGTGGCCGACTCGTCCAGCTCCCTGGGCAGCGTGTCGAAGAAACCCTTCATCAACCAGGTGTTCACCCCGAGCGCCCCACCGAGGTAGAGCAGCAGCAGGCCCCAGGGAGTGTTGAAGCCGATCGACGGCCACAGATCGGTGATCGTGCCGAAGATCAGGTAGATCGCCACGATCGCCAGGAACTGCGGGAACATCTGGATCAGGAGCAGCGAGAGCAGCCCCACGCGGCGGCCCCGGAACCGCATCCGGGAGAACGCGTACGCGGCGAGCGCCGAGAGGAACACCGACGCGAACGACGCCACCCCGGCGATCAGCAGCGAGTTGAGGAACCACCGCCCGAAGGCCGTTCGCTCGAACAACCCGCCGAAGTTGCCCAGGGACACCCCGCCGGTCGGCACCAGCTCGGTGGTGGACAGGGTGCCGAGCGGGTTGAGCGCGGCGGAGAGCACGAACACGATCGGGAACAGGCTGAACAGCACGCCGAGCACGGCGACCAGATGCCGCCAGCCGACCTGGGTGAACCAGCGGCCACGCCGCCTCGCGCTCACGCGATCCACCTTTCTGTTCGCGCTCACGCGTACACCTCTTCCTGTCTGCGGGTCCGCCGGAAGCTGATCGCGGAGACCACCGCGACGATGGCGAAGATGAACAGTGAGATCGCGGCGGCGAAGCCGACCTGCGCGCCCTGCCCGCCGAAGGCCAGCCGATAGGTGTACGTGATGAGCAGGTCGGTAGCACCGTTGGCCGGGTTGTCGGCGGGGAAGGGCGCACCCTCGGTGGTCAGGTAGATCGCGTTGAAGTTGTTGAAGTTGAACGCGAACGACGAGATCAGCAGCGGGGAGAGCGCGACCAGCAGCAGCGGCAGGGTGACCGCGCGGAAGGACTGCCAGGGCGAGGCCCCGTCGACCGAGGTGGCCTCGGTCAGCTCGCGTGGGATGGCCTGCAAGGCGCCGGTGGCGACCAGGAACATGTACGGGTAGCCGAGCCAGAGCTGCACCAGGATGACAGCGAAGCGGGCCGTCCACGCCTGGCCGAACCAGTCCACATTCACCCCGAGCAGGTTGTTGATCAGTCCGAAGTCGGCGTTGAACATGTCCCGCCAGGCCAGCAGCATCGCGAACGACGGCATGGCGTACGGCAGGACGAGCACCACCCGGTAGAGATTGGTGCCGCGCATCCGGGGCGAGTGCAGGACCAGTGCCATCAGCATGCCGAGCAGGAACGTTCCGCCTGTGGAGCCGATGGCGAAGGCGAAGTTCCAGATGAGACTGCCGAGGAACGGGCCGGAGATGTTCTCGTCGGTGAGCACGCGGGTGAAGTTGGCCAGCCCGACGTTGACCTTCCAGCCCTGGGCCAGCCGTTCACCGTCGGCCGCGACGAAGGCGCCCGCCTCGTCGTCGGCGGTCCAGGTCTGCCCGGTCTCGGCGTCCCGGACGCAGTCGCAGCCGGCCTCGTACGCCCGCACCGCCTTGCCCTCGTACGCGCGGGACAGACCGCTGGAGCGCAGCGCGCCCCCGGGGGTGGGCACCACCAGGTCGGTGATCTCCTTGCTGCGGGAACTGGCCTGGCCGACGTTCAGCACCGTGTACCCGTCGGCGGCGGTGACCCTGCCACCGTTGGCGACCGTGACGTCGGCGCTGTCGAGTCGGCGTAGCCCGTCGGTGTCGCCGACGGAGACCGCGCCGGTGCCCGGGTCGGTGACCAGGAAGACCAGCGCGCCGGTTGCCGGGTCGCCCTTCGTGGCGATGGACAGGGAGTACTCGGCGGACCCGGGTACCTGGGTGACCGACGAGGACCCGATGGCGACGATCGCGTCGTCCTTGCTGCCCCGGTGCCCGTCCCCGAAGTTGGTGAAGGCGGTGCTGGCGGTGTGGAGCACCGGGAAGACCTGGAAGGCGATCAGGAACAGGGTTCCCGGGACCAGGTACTTGGCCGGGATGTGCCGACGGGTGAGGTACAGGTAGAACAGCCCGGCGGTGGACGCCGCCAGCAGTGCCAGGCCGGCCCACATGCCGGCGGCGATGAGCGGGAACGCCGCCCAGACCGCGACACCGGCGGTCAGGCCGAGCAGGAGCACCTTGCCGGCGAGCCCGGTCACTGTGATCGGCGCGTCGTCGCGGGTGGCGCGCGTGCGCGACCGACGTGCGCGCGGAAGGTGGGAGCCGGCGGGCTCCCGGCCCGGAGCCTGCGTGGCAGACCCCGGGCCGGACAGCGGCGTACTCATTACTTGATCTGGCCGGAGATGGTCTTGCCGGCCGCGGTGATGGTGCTGGTCGGGTCTGCCCCACCGATGACGGCGGCCTCGGCCTTGCCGAACGGGTCCCAGATCGCGGCCATCGCCGGGATGGCCGGGAGCACCTGCCCGTTCCTGCCCGCCTCCTGGAACTTGGCCAGGTCCGGGTCGGTGCCCTTGACCTGGTCGAGGGCGGCGGTCAGCGCCGGCGGCCGGGGCTCGGCGTTGTACAGCGCGACGGCCAACTCGGGCGTGGTGGTGTAGTTGGCCACGAACTCCTGGGCCAACGCCTTGTTCTTGCCCTTCGCGGCGACGTAGAACGCCTGCACGCCGACGAACGGCTGGGCCTCCCTGCCGCCGGCGAAGCCGGGGATCGCCGAGATGTCGTACTTGATGTTCGCCTTCTTCACGTCGGCCACGGCCCACGGTCCGGAGACCAGGTACGCGCACTTCTTGCCGGTGAAGGTGGCGATCGAGTTGGTGTCCGCGATGGAGCGCTTGAGCACACCCGCGCCCTTCTCGCCCAGCGCGCCGATCTTCTTGAAGGCCTCGACCGACTCGGGCTTGCCCACGCCCAGGTCCTTCGGGTCGTAGTCCCCGTTGGCGCCGGTTCCGAAGAGGTATCCGCCGGCCGAGGTGTACAGCGGGTAGATGTGGTACGCGTCGCCGTTCTGGCCGACCTGGAGGCAGAGCGTCTCGGTGGTCTTCTTCGACGCCTTGAGCGTCCTGCCGTTGGCGACCAGGTCCTCGATGGTCTTCGGCGCCTTCGGGGCCAGGTCGGTGTTGCGGATCAGCGCCAGGTTCTCCTGCGCGTACGGCACGCCGTAGAGCTGACCGTTGAAGGTGACCGCCTTGATGGCTGTCGCGTTGAACGCGCTCTTCTGCTCGGCGGCGAGCTGCACCGGGTCGATGGCGCCGTTCTGCACCAGGTTGCCGATCCAGTCGTGTGCGCCGACTACCACGTCCGGGCCACTGCCCTGCTGCGACGCGGTGACGAAGTTGGTCTGCAGGTCCTTGCTGACGGCCTGGACCTCGACGGTGACGCCGTTCTCCTGGCCGAACTTCTCGGCGAACGGCTTGAGGGCGGCGGTCCGCTTGTCGTCCGCCCAGATCACCAGTTTGCCGGCGGCCTTGGGGGTGTCCTTCGCGGCCGGCTCGTCGCTGTCGCCACCGCAGCCCGAGGCGGCGAGCGCCAGGGTGAAGAGGGCGACCACACCCGCGGTACGGATGCGCATCGGTGCTCCTGTCGTCATGGCGGGTCCGCCGGGGGAAGGCGGCCGGCCAGTGGAAACCTCTGGAAGTTCTTGCCAACCGGCGCATGGACGTGCGCCGCTGCTCTCGTATGTTGCGGGGACGTTAGCAAGACGTTGCAGATTATGGAAGGGCTTGCAGAGCACCCCGCAAGAACTTGCCGGTGGGCTAAAGTGCCGCCATGCGCGCTCGACTGTCCGACATCGCCCAGCAGGCCGAAGTCAGCGAGGCCACGGTGTCGCGGGTGCTCAACGACCGCCCCGGCGTGGCCGCGGAGACCCGGCAGGCCGTCCTCACCGCCCTCGACGTGCTCGGGTACGAGCGCCCGGCCCGGCTGCGTAAGCGCAGCGCCGGACTGGTCGGCCTGGTGGTGCCGGAGCTGGACAACCCGATCTTCCCCGCCTTCGCCCAGGTCATCGAGTCCACCCTGGCGCAGAGCGGGTTCACTCCGGTGCTCTGCACCCAGACCGCCGGCGGCGTGACCGAGGACGAGTACGTAGAGATGCTGCTGGACCGGCAGGTCTCCGGGATCGTCTTCGTCTCCGGTCTGCACGCCGACACCGCCGCCAACCACGACCGCTACCGGGCGCTGCTCGCCCGGCCGATGCCGGTCGTGATGATCAACGGGTACGTGCCCGGCATCGGCGCGCCCTTCGTCTCCTGCGACGACCGGGAGGCGGCCGAGCTGGCCGTCGCCCACCTGGTCGCGCTCGGGCACCGGCGGATCGGCCTGATCACCGGCCCGGACCGGTTCGTACCGGTGCAGCGCAAGGTGGCCGGCTGGCGCTCCGCGATGACCCGGCTGGCCGGCGTCGCCGAAGCCGACCTGGGCCCACTGGCCGAGCTGTCACTGTTCGGAGTGGAGGGTGGTGAGGCGGCGGCCGGCCGACTGCTGGACCGAGGCGTCACCGGCGTGGTCTGCGGCTCCGACCTGATGGCGCTCGGCGCGATCCGGGCCGCCCGCCAGCGCGGCCTCAACGTGCCCGACGGCGTCTCCGTGGTCGGCTATGACGACTCTCCGCTGATGGCCTTCACCGACCCGCCACTGACCACCATGCGGCAGCCGGTCACCGCGATGGCGGTGGCCGCCGTCCGCGCCCTGGTGGACGAGATCAACGGGCACGGCGCCCCGCACTCGGAGTACCTGTTCCGCCCGGAGCTGGTGGTGCGCGGCTCCACCGCTGTCGCGCCGAGTTCCGCGCGCCTCTCTTACGCAAGATCTGCTTGACTCTTGCAACGGCGGGCCGGCATATTGCTCGAATGATCAGCTCCGCCACCCCGCCGCACGCCACCAACGACGACTGGTGGCGCTCCGCGGTCGTCTATCAGGTGTACGTCCGCAGCTTCGCCGACAGCGACGGCGACGGCACCGGCGACCTCCAGGGCATCCGGCAGCGCCTGCCGTACCTGCGCGACCTCGGGGTGGACGCTCTCTGGCTGACCCCCTTCTACACCTCGCCGATGATCGACGGCGGGTACGACGTGGCCGACTACCGGGACGTCGACCCGATGTTCGGCACCCTCGACGACTTCGACGCGATGATCACCGATGCGCACGCCCTCGGCCTGCGGATCATCGTCGACCTGGTGCCCAACCACACCTCCAGCGCCCACCACTGGTTCACCGCCGCGCTCGCCGCCGGCCCCGGCTCACCGGAACGGGCCCGCTACCTCTTCGCCGACGGCCAGGGCACCAACGGCGAGCTGCCCCCGAACGACTGGGAGAGCATCTTCGGCGGCCCCGCCTGGACCCGGATCGCGGACGGTCAGTGGTATCTGCACCTGTTCGACAGGTCGCAGCCGGACCTGAACTGGCGCCACCCGGAGGTCCGCTCCGAGTTCGAGGACGTGCTGCGGTTCTGGCTGGACCGGGGCGTGGACGGATTCCGCGTCGACGTGGCGCACGGCATGATCAAGGCGGAAGGGCTGCCGGACGTCGGCTTCAGCTCGTCGACCACGGGTCAGCGCCAGGTCGAACTGCTCGGCAAGGGCCGCCTGCCGTACTTCGACCAGGACGAGGTGCACGAGATCTACCGGGCCTGGCGGCCCATCCTGGACAGCTACCCGGGCGGTCGGATGGCGGTCGCCGAGGCGTGGGCCGAGACGCCGCAGCGCCTGGCCCGCTACATCGGCCCGGACGAGTTGCACCAGGCGTTCAGCTTCGACTTCCTCGACGCCACCTGGTCGGCCGACTCGTTCCGCAAGGTGATCGACACGGCGTTGGCCGAGGCGACGGTGGTCGGGGCCCCGACCACCTGGGTGCTGTCCAACCACGACAAGCAGCGGCACGTCACCCGGTACGGCGACGGTGTCGAAGGGCTGCGCCGAGCCCGCGCCGCCAGCCTGCTGATGCTCGCCCTCCCCGGCTGCGCCTACCTCTTCCAGGGCGAGGAACTGGGCCTGCCGGAGGTCCTCGACCTCCCCGACGAACTGCGCCAGGATCCGGCGTTCCTGCGCACCGGCGAGAGCCGCGACGGCTGCCGGGTGCCCATCCCGTGGAGCGGTGAGTCGGCCCCGTACGGGTTCGGGCCGGCCGGCAGCGAGCTGAGCTGGCTACCCGCCCCGGCGGTCTGGCGGACGCTGTCCGTCGCGGCGCAGACCGACGTGCCCGGCTCCACCCTGGAGCTGTACCGGGCCGCGCTGCGGATTCGTCACGACCATCCCGCACTCGCCTCCGACGCCGACGAGGTCACCTGGCGGGAGAGCGGGCCGGGCCTGCTGGCCTTCTCCCGCACCGCCGGCGAAACCGTGCTGACCTGCGTGGTCAACCTCAGCGGCGCACCGGTCCTGATCGACGGGTACGGTCAGCCGCTCGTCGCCAGCGACGAGCTCACCGAGCAGGGCTCCGGTCATCTGCTGCCAATTGACGCGGCAGCCTGGTTGGAACGGCGCTGAACGGGTAACTCGTTCTCGACCTGGTCGTTCGTCGTGCCCCGCGCCGACGGGCGACTGGGCTACCGGCCCCTTGTGGTGGGGGGTGAGGTGCCACCGGCGCCGCGCGGAGTCCGCTCCGCGTGGCGCCGGTGTCCGTGCCCACCCGCCCAGGTCGTCACTTCGCGGTGAGCAACGCCGCGATCCGGGTGAAGCCGGCACGCACCTCGGCCTCGTCCGGCGGTTCGACGGGCTCACCGTGGCCGGCCTCGTCGGCTGCCGCGTCCAACTCCTCGTCGATCACGTCCTCGAAGTCCCCGTACAGGTCGGCACCCTCCACCTGACGGGCCTCGTCCTCGGCGGCGACCTGAGCGGCGGCGATCTCACTGCGGATCTCGTCGGCGGACAGCGCCGGCAGCAACGGCTCCACCACCGCCATCAGCTGTTCCTCGGCCACCACCGCCTCGGCCAGGGCCAACGCGTGCGGTCGCTCGTACGGCCCGCAGACCACCGGCTCCCACTCGTCGAGATCACCGAGCGGACCGAAGGTGATGATCCACGGTAGGCCGAGGAGCGGTGAGTCCGCCGGCAGGTCCAGTGTCATGAGTGCGCCCACCGGCTCATCATGGTCCGCGAACGCGAGCGTCGACGCGGTTCTCCTCAGTTATCGCCCGTCCGACTGTCGATCGGCGACCGGTCAGCCGGGGCGGACAGCGTCCAGGGCGGCGCGGACCAGGGCGAGCGCGGTGGCCGGCGGCACGCCGAGCCGGGCCGCCTCCGCCGCGTAGCCGGCCGCCACCCGCTGCAACCGGTCGACGGCGTCGTCCCGCCCGGGGGCGACGAAGGTGCCGTTGCGCCCCCGGGTCTCCAGCAGCCCGGCCGTCTCCAGCTCCCGGTAGGCACGGGCCACCGTGTTCGCGGCCAGCCGCAGGTCAGCGGCGAGCTGCCGGACGGTGGGCAGTCGGCTGCCCACCGGCAACCGGCCGTCGCCGACCAGTTCGGCGATCTGCCCACGGACCTGCTCGTACGGGGGCACCGACGAGTCCGGGTCGACCGAGATCAGCACCTGCGCGCCTTCCGTCATCAGCCCGCACCGCCCGGTGTACCGGGATCGATGCCCTCGTCGACATCCTTCGGTGCCGCGGGCGTCTCCGCCAGGTCCACCACTCGGCCGTTGGTGCTGGTCGCGAGGAGCGCCGCGCCGAACAGCACCAACTGGTTGAGCAGGTAGAGGTAGAGCAGCAGACCGACGGCGCCGGCCACCACGGTGTACGCCGGGTTCCGCTCGGTACGCACCACGTAGTACCGCCCGACGGTGTTCAGCAGCGTGATACCGATCGCCACCAGCAGCACCACCGGGCGCAGCCGGGAGCGGCTCATCCGCAGCCGGGGCACGGCGAGCAGCAACGCGGTGGCGAGCACGGTGTTGACCAGCACGCTGAGCACCGCGCTGATCGTGGTCAGACCTACTGAGCCGGTGCTACGCAGCAGGAAGCGCAGCAGCGACTCCAGCGCGTCCACCGCCGCGACCGAGACGCCGAGCAGCACGAAGACGCCGATCATCACGCCCAGGTCGACGAGCCGCCGCATCACCAGGTTGCCCGGCTGCTGGTTGAGCGCGTACATCAGCCGCTGCGAGGACCGGATGGCCTCCACCCAGCCGATCCCGGTGAAGACCAGGATGACCAGGCCGACCACACCCACTGTGCCGCTGGAGTTGGCGATCTGCTCCGCGTCCAGGAACGGCAGGTTCTCCTTGAGGAAGTCGGCCGCCGCCGCGCTGACCTCGTCGTTGTCCTCCAGGATCGCGCCGAAGATGGAGAACGCGACCAGGGCGAGGGCGAACACCGCGAAGAAGCCGTAGTAGGCGATCGCGGCGGCCAACCGCCCGGCCAGCACCTCGCCGTACAGCACGCCGGCCCGCCACACATGATCGAAAAGCCCCGACCGGTGGCGCGCAGCGCTCACCCAGCGGTCGATACCCGCCTCGATCCGGCCGATCACGTTCACGCGATCATCCTCGCCGATCTCCCACCGCTGTAGTGGCAACCGGCTCCCGATGCTCGCCGGCCGGCGCGTCGCCGACGCTCAGTCTGCCGGCGCTCCGGTGTCGGCGCGTCAGTTGCCGAGGCAGAAGTCCCGACGCGGCTGCCACCTGGCCTGCCCGCTGTGCGAGAAGAGGGTGAACGCGTCGACCTCGAACATCGCGGAGAAGTCGGCCAGATCCTCGTACACCCTGTCCAGTGCCTCCGGCGCCACGTCCTGAGCCACTGTGACGTGCGGATGGTACGGGAAGCGGAGCTCGCGGTGCAGGCCCGGCGACGCGGCGATGGCCGCGGCCAGCAACTCGCACTCACTGATCCCGGCGGCCACCGCGACGAACACCACCTGGGTGACCGGACGGAACGTGCCGGTGCCCCGCAGGTGCAGCGTGAACGGCAGGTGCGCGGCGGCGACGCTGGCCAGGTGCCGCTCGACCGCGGGCAGGTTGGCCGTCGGAATCTCGGTGGGACCGAGCAACGTCACGTGCGCGGGCACCGCCAGCGGATCGCCGGCCTCGACCCGCCGCCGGGTGAGCTGGGCACCCCACGGTTCGGGGATGTCCACCGCGATGCCGATCTGGATGGTGTCGCCGGTCGGCGGCACCCCGCCACTGCGATCCACGCTCCGCGCCGCCCCTCCGGCCACCGACCCGTCCACCTGTACCGCGGAGCTACTCGCCGCGCACGGGCGGGAAGAACCCGACCCGCTCGTACGCGGACCGCAGGGTCGTCGCGGCCACCGCACGGGCCTTCTCCGCGCCGGCGGCGAGCAGCTTGTCCAGTTGGGCTGGATCGTCGAGGTAGGCGCGGGTGCGCTCCTGGATCGGACGGACGAAGTCCGTCACCACCTCGGCCAGCTCCTTCTTCAGATCGCCGTAGCCGCGGCCCGCGTACGCGGCCACCAGCTCGTCGATGCCGCGGCCGCTGAGCGCCGAGTGGATGGTCAACAGGTTGGACACACCCGGCTTGGTCTCGGCGTCGAAGACGATCTCCCGACCGGTGTCGGTCACCGCCGAACGGATCTTCTTCGCGGACCGGGCCGGATCTTCGAGCAGGTCGATGATGCCGGCCGGCGAGGACGACGACTTCGACATCTTCGCGGTCGGGTCCTGCAGGTCGGTGATCTTGGCAGTGTCCTTGACGATGTGCGGCGCGGGCACCGTGAACGTCGCGCCGAACAGCGAGTTGAACCGCTGGGCCAGATCCCGGGAGAGCTCCAGGTGCTGGCGCTGGTCCTCGCCGACAGGCACCGCGTTGGCCTGGTAGAGCAGGATGTCGGCGGCCTGCAGGACCGGGTAGGTGAAGAGCCCGACGCTGGCCCGCTCGTTGCCCTGCTTCTGCGACTTGTCCTTGAACTGGGTCATCCGGCTGGCCTCGCCGAAGCCGGTGATGCAGCCGAGCACCCAGGCCAACTGCGGGTGCTCGGGCACCTGCGACTGGACGAACAGGGTGCTGCGTTCCGGGTCGAGCCCGACTGCGAAGAGCTGGGCCGCTGCCACCCGGGTCCGCTGGCGCAGCAGCGCCGGGTCGTGTCCGGCGGTGATGGCGTGCAGGTCCACCACGCAGTAGAACGCGTCGTGCGTGTCCTGCAGCGCCACCCAGTGCCGCACCGCGCCCAGATAGTTGCCGAGGTGGAACGAGTCGGCTGTCGGCTGGATGCCGGAGAAGACGCGGGGCCGGGCGGGAACGTCGGACATGGCGATAATTCTGTCAGCAAGCAACCCGGTCCGTCATGACGGGCCGGCGGGTCGGCTCCGGCCCGCCGGTGCCGGGGTGCTGACCTCGCGTGGTTCGCCCGGGCCGACCCGGCGCGTCGGCCCGACCGCGACCCGGCGGTGCTGCCCCGTCACCGCCTCGCGGGCCGGTTGGGACCCGCTCGCGGAGGCCGGCCCGGCGTCGTACTCGCGGCGCTGGTCGGTGCCCTGCTCGCGGCGCTGCTCGTTGCTGCCGCGCGCCGCGGAGACGGCGAGTCGGGCCACCCGGCGGCCGTCCAGCGTGAGCACCCGCAGCAGCCAGCCGGCCGGCAGCTCGGCCGGATCGGCCGCGCCGACGTCGGCCGGTTCAGCAGGCACCGGCACCTCGTCACCGGTCACCGGGAGCCGGCCCAGCGCGGCCATGACGAACCCGCCCACCGTCTCGTACGGTCCGGCGGGAAGCGGCACCCCGGTCCGCTCGGCGAAGTCGGCGAGGTTGAGACGGCCGTCCACCACGGCGGGCAGGCCAGCGCGCACCGGGTCCGGGGCGGCGTCGTACTCGTCGTGGATCTCGCCGATCAACTCCTCGATGAGATCCTCCAGCGTGACGATCCCGGCCGTGCCGCCGTACTCGTCGACCACCACCGCGAGGTGCTGGCCCTCCCGGCGCATCTCGGTCAGCGCGGCGAGCACCCGTTTGCTGCCGGGGAGCCGCTTCACCTCCCGGGCCAACTCGCCGACGGTGACGCACGGGTCGGCGTCCGGGCGCAGCAGCACGTCGCGGAGGTGCACGAAGCCGACCACGTCGTCGTGGGTGCCGTCGGTGACCGGGTAGCGGGTGTGCGTCTCGGCGCGGACCAGTCGGGCGGCTTCGACGATGGTCAGCCCCGCCGGGAGGAAGACCACCTCGGTGCGCGGCATCATCACCTCGCGGATCAGACTGGCACCGGCCACCAGGACCTCGTCGATGATCCGCCGCTCGTCCGGGTCGAGCACCGTGTTGGCCGCGACCAGGTCCCGCAGATCGGCCTCGGAGATGCGCTCCCGGCCGGCCGCCGGACCGGTCCCGAGCAGATCGGTGACGAGTCGGGTGGCCCCGTCCGCAGCGCGGACCAGGACCCGGGCGACGGCCCGGGCGAGCGGGCCGGGGTCGCGGCGGGGGTGCACCCGCGCGCGTCGCCGGAGCCCGGTACGGGCCACTTCCCGCATGACAGAGATGGTAGACACCGTGGGCCCACCGCACCGGGGATCACGCGGAGCGGCGCACAGATGTTCGGCTCTGTTTAATCATGAGAGTTTATGATGGAATGGGGTTGCCGGTGGCAACGGCGAGGGCACCGGCCACCGCCCTAGTGTGATCACCGAAGGGCCACGTCCCGGGCGGGCCAGGCAGGGAGGCAACGACGTGAAACTGCTCGTCACCGGGGGCGCCGGCTTCATCGGGAGCGTGGTGACCCGGATGCTGCTCGACGCGGGGCACCAGGTGGTCATCCTGGACGACCTTCGCACCGGCCACCGCGAGGCCCTCGCCCCGGACGCCACCCACGTCGAGGCGTCCATCCACGACGCCGCCCGCGTCATCACCACGGACGCCGGTTTCGACGGGGTGCTGCACTTCGCCGCCCTGATCGCCGCCGGCGAGTCGATGGTCAAGCCGGAGCTGTACTGGCAGACGAACACCGTCGGCACGCTCGCCCTGATCGACGCGGTCCGGACAGCCGGGGTGCCCCGGATGGTCTTCTCCTCCACCGCCGCCGTCTACGGCAACCCCACCGAGCTGCCGATCACCGAGAACGCGGTCAAGGCGCCCACCAACACGTACGGCGCCACCAAGCTCGCCGTCGACATGGCACTCACCTCCGAGGCGATCGCGCACGGGCTGGCCGCCGTGTCGCTGCGGTACTTCAACGTGGCCGGCGCTCACCTCGACGGCGACATCACGCTCGGCGAGCGACACGACCCGGAGACGCACCTGATCCCGATCGCGCTGGACGTCGCCGCCGGCCGGCGGGAGAAACTCCAGCTCTTCGGGGACGACTACCCCACCGTGGACGGCACCTGCGTCCGCGACTACATCCACGTCGCCGACCTGGCCCGCGCGCATCTGCTGGCGCTGGGGGCGGCCACCAGCGGACAGCACCGGATCTACAACCTGGGCAACGGCAACGGCTTCACCAACCGCCAGGTCGTCGACGTGGTCCGCGAGGTCACCGGGCACCAACTGCCCGTCGAGGTCGCCCCGCGCCGCGAGGGCGACCCGGCCGAGCTGGTCGCATCGTCCGCGCTGGCCCGCGACGAGCTGGGCTGGGTGCCGCAGAAGCCGACCCTGCACGACATGGTCGGAGATGCCTGGGCGTTCTACCGCACGCACATCCTGGGGCACCTGTGAGCGCGAGGAGTGAGCCGGGTTTGCGAGCCCGCAGTCGCGAACAAAGGAGGCACCGGTGAGCGCGAGGAGTGGAGGCACCGTGACCCACCCGAGTGGTGACGTCGCCGAGCGGGCTGCGGCCGGCTTCTCCGCGCAGTTCGGCGGGCAGGCTTCCGGCCGCTGGGCGGCCCCGGGCCGGGTCAACCTGATCGGCGAGCACACCGACTACAACGAGGGCTTCGTGCTGCCGTTCGCCCTGCCGATGCGTACCGTCGTCGCGGCCGACCGGCAGGACGGGGAGCACTGGACGGTCTGGTCCGAACTCTCCGGCGAGGCGATCACCTTCGGCGCGGACGACGTCGCCGAGCCGGGTCGGGTCACCGGCTGGGGCGCGTACGTCGCGGGTGTGGTCTGGGCGCTGCGCGAGGCAGGTCACCAGGTGCCGGGGGCCCGGCTGGCGATCGCCTCCGACGTGCCGCTGGGTTCCGGGCTGTCCTCCTCGGCCGCGCTGGAGTCGGCCGTGCTGGCCGCCCTGCTCGACCTCGGCGGGTTGGCGCTTGCCCCGGCACTGCAGCCCCGGCTGGCGCAGCGGGCCGAGAACGTCTACGTGGGCGCGCCCACCGGCATCATGGACCAGTCCGCCTCGATCCGTTGCCGTGCCGGGCACGCCCTCTTTCTGGACTGCCGCGACGAGTCGGTCGAGCACATTCCGTTCGACCTGGGCGCCGCCGGGCTGGCTGTGCTGGTCATCGACAGCCGGGCGCCGCACCGACACGCCGACGGGGAGTACGCCTCCCGCCGTCGCTCCTGCGAGGCGGGGGCCAGTGCGCTCGGCGTTGCCGCACTGCGGGACGTGGGCATCGACCAGCTCGACGCCGCGTTGGCTCACCTCGACGACGAGGAGACCCGGCGACGGGTCCGGCACGTGGTGACCGAGGACCAGCGCGTCCTGGACACTGTGGCGCTGCTCCGCGCCGCCCGGGTCCGCGACATCGGCCCGCTGCTGACGGCCTCCCACGTCTCGATGCGTGACGACTTCGAGATCACTGTGCCGGAGGTCGACACCGCCGTCGAGGCGGCGTTGGCGGCCGGTGCGCTGGGCGCGCGGATGACCGGCGGCGGCTTCGGCGGGTGCGTGCTGGCGCTGGTCGAGGCCGACCGCGCCGACGCGGTAGCCGCCGCCGTGACCGACGCGTACGCGCAACGAGGTTTCACCGCCCCCGGCACGGTGACGGTCCTCCCCTCCCCCGGCGCCGCCCGCCTGCTCTAACCCCACCCCAGGCCCACCCACGGCCGGAGGATCGTGCTTGTTCATGGAAGTAGTGGCCTCACCAGACAGGTGAGGCCACTACTTCCTGGATCGAGCGCGATCTTGCTGTGGCCGGCCGCGGGGTTGACGGGCCGGCGCCAGGCGGGAGAGCAAGCCGGCGGCGAGCGGGCGAGCGGGACGGGTGGGTTGGGTTAGCTGGCTTCGACGATCATGGCGGCGCCTACCGTGCGGTTGGTCGCCTCGTCGATGATGACGAAGCCGCCGGTGGTGCGGTTGCGGCGGTACTCGTCGGCCAGCAGCGGCACCGTCGTGCGCAGTCGCACCCGGCCGATCTCGTTGAGCCGCAGTTCGTCGGCTGACTCGTCGCGGTGCAGCGAGTTGATGTCCAGCCGGTAGTGCAGCCCGCGCACGATCGCCCGAGCGGACCGGGTGGTGTGCTTGATCGCGTACCGGCCGCCGACCCGCAGGGGGGCCGTCTCGTCCATCCAGCAGACCATCGCCTCGATGTCCTGGGCCACCGCCGGCGCGTTGTTCGGCCGGCAGATCAGGTCACCCCGGGAGATGTCGATCTCGTCGGCGAGCCGTACCGTCACCGACATCGGCGGGAACGCCTCCGGAACCGGTCCGTCGGCGGTCTCCACGGCGGCGATCCGGCTGGTGAAGCCGGAGGGCAGCACCATCACCTCGTCACCAGGCTTGAGGACGCCGGAGGCGACCTGGCCGGCGTACCCGCGGTAGTCGGTGACAGTGGTGGACTGCGGACGGATCACGTACTGCACCGGGAACCGGACGTCGACCAGGTTGCGGTCGCTCGCGATGTGCACCCGCTCCAGGTGGTGCAGCAGCGACGGGCCCTCGTACCAGGGCATGTTGTCCGACCTGGTGACGATGTTGTCGCCGCGCAGCGCGGAGATCGGCACCACTGTCAGGTCCGGTGCGTCGAGCTTCGCCGCGAACGCGGTGAACTCGTCCGCGATCCGCTCGTAGACCTCCTGCGACCAGTCGACAAGGTCCATCTTGTTGACGCAGAGGACCAGGTGCGGCACCCGCAGCAGGGAGCAGAGGAACGCGTGCCGGCGGGACTGCTCGACGAGGCCCTTGCGCGCGTCCACCAGGATCAACGCCAGGTCCGCTGTCGATGCCCCGGTGACCATGTTGCGGGTGTACTGGATGTGCCCCGGGGTGTCGGCGATGATGAACTTGCGCCGGGGGGTGGCGAAGTACCGGTACGCCACGTCGATGGTGATGCCCTGCTCCCGCTCGGCACGCAGACCGTCGGTGAGCAACGCCAGGTTGGTGTATTCGTCACCGCGGGCCGCGCTGACCGCCTCCACGGCGGCCAACTGGTCGGTGAAGAGCGACTTGGTGTCGTAGAGCAGCCGCCCGATCAGCGTCGACTTTCCGTCGTCCACACTGCCGGCGGTGGCGAACCGCAGCAGGTCCATCGGCCGGGCCTCCGGCCCGGCCCCGGTAACAGCCCGCGCCTCCGCGCTCGCGGCGGCCATGATCTCGGTGCTCATCAGAAGTAGCCCTCCCGCTTGCGGTCCTCCATGGCGGCCTCACTGACCCGGTCGTCACCACGGGTGGCGCCGCGCTCGGTGATCCGGGTGGCCGCCACCTCCTCGATGACCTTCTCCACGGTGTCCGCGTCGGAACGGACCGCGGCGGTGCAGGAGGCGTCGCCGACCGTGCGGTAGCGCACCTGCGCCTTGAACCGCTCCTCGCCAGCACGGGGGCGGAAGAACTCGTTGACGGCGTAGAACATGCCGTCCCGCTCGATCACCTCGCGCTCGTGCGCGTAGTAGATCGACGGCAGCGGGATGCGTTCCCGGGCGATGTAGTGCCACACGTCCAGCTCGGTCCAGTTGGACAGCGGGAAGACCCGGATCGACTCGCCCGGGTGGTGCCGGCCGTTGTACAGCGACCACAGTTCGGGTCGCTGGTTCTTCGGGTCCCACTGACCGAACTCGTCGCGGAAGCTGAACACCCGTTCCTTGGCCCGGGCCTTCTCCTCGTCCCGGCGGGCGCCACCGAACAGCGCGTCGAAGCGGTGCTTCTCCACCGCGTCCAGCAGCACGGGTGTCTGGATCCGGTTGCGCATGCCGTCAGCGGACTCCCGGACCATGCCGCTGGCCAGGGCCTCCGGCACGCTCGCCACCACGAGCTGCAACCCCAGCTCGGCGACCCGTTGGTCGCGGTATTCCAGGACCTCGGGGAAGTTGTGCCCGGTGTCGACGTGCATGACCGGGAAGGGGATGTTGGCCGGGGCGAACGCCTTCTGCGCGAGCCGCAGCATGACGATCGAGTCCTTGCCACCGGAGAAGAGCAGCACCGGGCGTTCCATCTCGGCGACCACCTCGCGCATCACGAAGATGCTCTCGGCTTCCAGGGCGTCCAGGTGGGAGACCTGGTACGCCGCGGGGGTGGTCATGACACCGGCTCGATTCGCTCGCTCATCCGAATTCCAGACCTTTCCGGTCGGGCATGTCAAGAAAGTTCGCTCAGGTTACCCGGAATGTTTCTGCAACGCTGCAAGCAACCGGGTGGCGAGATCCTTGCGACAGACCAGTAGGTCGGGCAGGCGCGGATCCGCCTCGTTGTATTTCAGCGCAGAACCGTCGATCCGGGAAGCGTGCAGTCCGGTGGCCGTCGCCACAGCGACCGGGGCCGCCGAGTCCCACTCGTACTGCCCACCTGCGTGGATGTACGCGTCCACCTCGCCGGTGACGACTGCGGCGATTTTCGCTCCGGCCGAGCCCATCGGCACCAGGTGCGCCCCGACGTCCTCGGCGAGATCAGTCAGGAAGACCGGCGGCCGGCTCCGGCTCGCGGCCAGGCGGATCTTCCGCTCGCCGGCCGTCGCGGCCTCCACCGTCATCGGCGGGTACGCCGGCGGGTAGTCCGTGCCGAGCACCCGGTGCTGCGCCGGCAACCCCACCGCCCCGGCGACCAGACCGTGCGGACTCGGCGCGTTGCGGGCCCAGAGCGCCACGTGCACCGCCCAGTCCGAGCGGCCCTCCTCGGAGAACTCCCGGGTGCCGTCCAACGGGTCGACGATCCACACCCGGTCGGCGTTCAACCGCGACACCGCCCCGGTGTTCACCTCCGCGGCCCAGGCCAACCGCGAACCCTCGTCCTCCTCGGAGAGCACCCCGTCACCCGGACGCCACTTCGCCAACTCCGTGCGGATCAGGTCGTGCGACACCTTGTCCCCGGCCGACTTGAGCGCGCCGGCGTCGGCGAAACCCATCTCGGTGCGCAGGTCGAGGAGCGCCTGCCCGGCCCGGGACGCCAACCATCGGGCGAACGCGCCGTCGATCATCGGAGGACTGCTCATCTGCCCGCTCCCGTCGCCTCACCGCGCTGCCCGCACGGGCCGATCCGCCGCGACTCGCGTCGCCGGTCGCGGCACGCCGAAAGGCGCAGACTACCGGCCCGGCGTTTCCGATCCGGGTACGCCCCGCCCGGCTCAGCTGCCGTGGTAGAGGTTCTGCGTCGGCTCAACGCCCTTGACGATCACCGACTCCACCACGTCGGCAGCCCGGTCCACCAGGAAATCCAGCTCCTTGCGCTCGGCCGCGCCAAAATCCGACAGCACGTAATCCGCCGGATCCTGCCGCCCCGGCGGTCGGCCGACGCCGAACCGCACCCGGGCGTAGTCCTTCGTCCCCAGCGACTTCGACATCGAGCGCAGGCCGTTGTGCCCACCCTCGCCGCCGCCGAACTTAATCCGCACCTGGCCGAACTCGATGTCCAGTTCGTCGTGCACCGCGATCACCTGCGTCGTCGGCACCTTGTAGAACTGCGCCAGCGCCGCGACCGGCCCGCCGGAGAGGTTCATGTACGTCAGTGGCTTCACCAGCACCAGCTTCGGCCCACCGAACCCCAGCCGCGCCTCGGCCACCTCGGCCACCGCCCGCTTGTGCCTGCCGAAACGCGCACTCACCCGCCCGGCCAGCAGTTCGGCCACCATGAACCCGACGTTGTGCCGGTTGCCGGCGTACTCCCGGCCCGGGTTGCCCAGGCCGACCACCAGCCACGGCCCCGCCTCGTCCGTCACGACCCGTCCCTTCCGACGCCCATTCCACCGACTCCCGATATGCCGACAGGCGCCCCCGAACATCCGGGGACGCCTGTCGCACAGTACGAACCGATCAGGCCTCGGTGCGCGCCTCGGTCGTCTCGTCGCCCTCGGCGGCCGGGGCGGCGTCCGCGCCCTCGGAGCCCTCGGTGGTCTCGCCGACCTCGGCCTCGGCCTCGTCGGTGGCAACCTCGATCTCGGGCAGCGTCGCCTCGAGCTGCTCGGCGGTCGGGGCGGCCGTCACCGACGCGACGGTCAGGTCCGAGTCGGCGGCCAGCTCGACGCCGGCCGGCAGCGTGACGTCGCCGGCGGTCACCTGGGTGCCCGCCTCCAGGCCCTCGATCGACGCCTCGAGGTGGTCCGGGACCTTGGTGGCGTCCGCGGTCACCGAGAGGGTGTCGTGGTCGTGCACGATCAGGGTGTCCCGTGCGGCCTCGCCGGTCAGCTGGACCGGGACCTCGACGGTGACCTTCTCGCCCCGGCGGACCAGGATCAGGTCGACGTGCTCGAAGGTGTCGCGGATCGGGTCACGCTGGATCGCCTTCGGCAGCGCCAGCACCTGGGTGCCGTCGGTGATGTCGATCGCGAAGAGCTGGTTGGCACCGCCCTTGCGGATCGCGGCGGCGAACTCCCGCGACGGCAGCGCGATGTGCTTGGGCTTCTCGCCGTGGCCGTACAGCACGGCGGGCACCTTGCCGGCCCGGCGGGTACGGCGGGCACCACCCTTGCCGAACTCGGTACGGGGCTCGGCGCTGATCTTTACCTCGGACACGGGGAAACTCCTGATGCTTTTCGCTGCGGCGGCTTGTCGTCTAACGGTGCTGGGGCGAGGGGCTCGCTGGGGCTCATGCGTCATGAACGACTGCCCGGAGCACCGCGTCGATGACGGTGCCTCCGTGCGGCGCTTTTCAGCGGCCCGCCGGGCACCCTCGCCGTGGCAACCGCACCAGTCTACCCGAGCTGTTTCCAGGGTTTCCGGCAGTCCCCGATCACGGCTCAAGACCGGCGCGTCGGTGGTCCTCCCACCAGCGTGCCGGCCCCGTTTCCGCCAGTTTGCCAGCCCCGTCCCCACCGGCGCGCCGAGTGGCGGAAACGGGGCTCAGCTCCGCTCAGCTCAGCTCAGGCCACCGAAGAGGGTGGTCACCGAGCCGTCGTCGAAGACCTCCCGGATCGCCCGCGCCAGCAGCGGCGCGATCGACAGCACGGTGAGCTTGTCCAACTGCTTCTCCGGCGGGAGCGGCAGGGTGTTCGTCACCACGATCTCGCTGATCGAGCTGTTCTTCAGCCGCTCGGTGGCCGGGTCGGAGAGCAGCGCGTGGGTGGACGCGACGACGATCTCCGCCGCGCCCGACTCCTTGAGGATGTCGGCGGCCTTGGCGATCGTGCCCCCGGTGTCGATCATGTCGTCGACGATCAGGCAGACACGGCCCTCCACCTCGCCGACCACCCGGTTGGCCACTACCTGGTTCGGCTTCATCGGGTCACGGGTCTTGTGGATGAACGCCAGCGGGCAGCCGCCCAGCCGGTCGGTCCACCGCTCGGCCACCCGCACCCGGCCCGAGTCCGGTGCCACCACTGTCATCGGCCGGCCGGCGTACTTGTGCTCCACGTACTCGGCCAGGATGTCCATCGCGAAGAGGTGGTCCACCGGGCCGTCGAAGAAGCCCTGGATCTGCGCGGTGTGCAGGTCGACGGTGAGGATGCGGTTCGCGCCGGCGGTCTTCAGCAGGTCCGCCACCAGTCGGGCCGAGATCGGCTCCCGACCGCGGTGCTTCTTGTCCTGGCGGGCGTACGGGTAAAACGGCAGCACCACGGTGATCCGCTTGGCCGACCCCCGCTTCAGCGCGTCCACCATGATCAGGGTCTCCATGACCCAGGTGTTCACCCCGTGCGTGACGGACTGCACCACGAAGGCGTCCGAACCACGCACCGAGTCCTTGAACCGTACGAAGATCTCACCGTTGGCGAACTCGTACGCGTCGGCGGGGGTCGGCGCCACGCCGAGCACCTCGCCGATCTCCTTGGCCAACTCCGGAAAGCCACGTCCGGAAAAGAGCATCAGGCTTTTGCGGTTTTCGGCGACGATGCTGCCCATGGGCCCGTCTGCTCCCGTTTTGTCGGCGGTACCCGACCCGGTGGTGGTGGGTCAGGGACTATTCGGTTGCAGTATCTCCCGGGCCGGATGCGCCGCCCACCGTCTCGCCCGCCCCGTGGATTGCCTCACTGTGGCTTGCGGCACCAGTCGTACCGGACGCACCCTTCGCGTCGCCGGCCCCGGCGTCCCGGGCCCGCTGCGCCGCCTCCGCCGCGGCGGTGCCGGCGCGCCGCTTGACGACCCAGCCCTCGATGTTGCGCTGGCGGGCCCGAGCGACGCCCATCGCACCCGCCGGCACGTCGTCGACGATCACCGAACCAGCCGCCGTGTACGCCCCGTCCCCCACCTCGACCGGTGCCACGAACATGTTGTCCGCACCGGTCCGCGCGTGGCTGCCGATCACCGTGCGGTGCTTGTTGACGCCGTCGTAGTTCACGAAGACCGACGCGGCACCGATGTTCGTCTGCTCGCCGATCGTCGCGTCGCCGACGTACGTCAGGTGCGGCACCTTCGAGCCGGCGCCGATCTGCGAGTTCTTCACCTCGACGAACGTGCCGACCTTCGCCTTCTCGGCCAGCTGGGCGGCCGGCCGCAGGTACGCGTACGGCCCCACTGTCGCGCCCGCGCCCACCTCGGCGCCGACGGCGTGGCTGCGGATCACCGACGCGGCGGGGCCGACGAGCGTGTCGATCAGGGTGACGTCCGGCCCGATCAGCGCGCCCGCGCCGACCACCGTGCCGCCGCGAAGCTGGGTGTTCTGGTCGACCACCGCGTCCCGGTCCAGCGCGACAGTCACGTCGATCCAGGTGGTCACGGGGTCGAGCAGGCTCACCCCGGTGCGCATCCACGCCTCGTTGATCCGGTCGCGCAGCAGCCGGCGCAGCGTGGCCAGCTCCACCCGGTCGTTGCAGCCCAACGTCTCGACGTGGTCCACGGCGACGTGCACCGCCACCGGCTCACCGGCCGCGCGGAGCAGGCCGAAGACGTCGGTCAGGTACTCCTCGCCCTGGTCGTTGTCGGTGGAGAGCTTGCCCAGCGCCTCGCGCAGCCGCACCGCGTCGAAGGCGTAGATGCCGGCGTTGATCTCCCGGATCGCGCGCTGCGTCGCGTCGGCGTCGCGCTCCTCGACGATCTGCCTCAGGTGGCCGTCGGCGTCCCGGACGATCCGCCCGAGGCCGGTCGGGTCGGGCACCTCGGCGGCCAGCACGGTGGCCGCCGCGGCGGCCTCCTCGTGCGCGGTCACCAGCGCGCCCACCGTCTCGGGTCGCAGCAGGGGCACGTCCCCGTTGATCACGACGACCGTGCCGGCACCGTCGGGTACGGCGTCCAGCGCGATCCGCACGGCGTGCCCGGTGCCGAGCTGCTCGGCCTGGAGCACCGGCGTGGCGTCCGGGGCGACCTCGGACAGGTGTGCCCGGACCTGGTCGGCGCCGTGCCCCACCACGACGACGGTGCGGTCCGCGCCCAGCGGGGCGGCGGCGCTCAGCACGTGGCCGAGGAGCGTCCGACCGAGCAGGGGGTGCAGCACCTTGGGCAGCGTCGACTTCATCCGCTTGCCCTCACCGGCGGCAAGTACGACGACGGTACGGAGGTGGGGCTGGGGCACGACGTGGCTCCCGTCGGGACGGCGGACACTCTCGCGGCCATGCTAGCCGCGGGGCCCGGCACGTTCCCCTCTTACCCCCACCGGGCCCGAAAACGGACGTAGGTGGGCAGCTCGGCCGCCAGGGTTCGAACCTGAAATACGGGTACCAAAGACCCGGGTGTTGCCAATTACACCACGGCCGATCAGCGACGCGGAGACGCCGCGCGAGGGATGGAGATCCCGCCGCTACACCTTAGCGCCCCTACCGTCGGACGCCAGCGCTCATCCCGCCGCATTGCCGGCTGTCGACGCCGTCGGCACCGCTGGGTGGGCGGCCACCGCCCCGGCCGTTCGTTTCCCGGATCGGCCACGGACTCACCGCCTGGATGGCTGACCTGCGACTATGAGCGGTTACGCGAAGGCGATTCGAAACTTCCCCGTGCGATCTACGGTGCCGTAAGTTACGGTGACGTAGGCGTAGCTTCGTGATCGTTACCATCCCCCTGCGAGGTCCCATGTCCACTGCTCTGCTCGATCCCAACACCGCCGGCCCCGGCCCCAAACCACTCACCGACGGCAGCCAGTCCCCCGGCATCCTGGCCGCCCTCTGGGCATTCGTGGTGATCCCCTTCGTCGCCCTGCTGGTCGCCGTTCCGGTGGCGTGGGGCGGCTGGCTGGGCTGGACCGACGTGATCATCGGCCTGGTCTGGTACGTCGTCTCCGGGCTCGGCATCACCGTCGGCTTCCACCGCTACTTCACGCACGGCTCGTTCAAGGCCAAGCGGTGGCTGCGGGTGACTCTGGCAGTCGCGGGTTCACTGGCGGTGCAGGGCGAGATCATTCAGTGGGTTGCCGACCACCGGCGCCACCACGCCTTCTCCGACCTGGAGGGTGACCCGCACTCGCCGTGGCGCTTCGGGACCAGCTTCTGGGCGTTGACCAGGGGCCTGTTCCACGCACACGTGGGCTGGCTGTTCCGCCGGGAGCTGTCCAACCGCGAGCGGTTCGCACCGGACCTCATCGCGGACCGGGACATCAGCCGGGTCGACCGGCTCTTTCCCGCGCTGGTAGCCATCTCGCTGCTCGGCCCGGCACTGATCGGCGGCCTGGTGACCTGGTCCTGGCAGGGTGCGCTGACCGCGTTCTTCTGGGCCGGGCTGGTCCGGATCGGTCTTCTGCACCACGTCACCTGGGCGATCAACTCGGTGTGCCACGTCTACGGCGAGCGTCCGTTCGCGATGCGCCAGGGCGACCGCGCGTCGAACTTCTGGCCGCTGGCGATCCTGTCGTTCGGCGAGAGCTGGCACAACCTGCACCACGCCGACCCGACCAGCGCCCGGCACGGCGTGCTGCGCGGTCAGGTGGACATCTCCGCCCGGGTGATCTGGCTGTTCGAGAAGGCCGGAGCGGCGACGCAGGTGCGCTGGCCAAAGCCCGAGCGGCTCGCCGCCAAGCTCGTGAAGCCTGTCGCACCCCACTGAAACCGGGCGGTGCACGGGGATGCCGCCTGGCAGGATGGCCAGATGATCGAGCCATGCGGGGGGCCGGGCGGCTCGGCGGACGGGGGGCCGAGCCCGATCCGGGTACGGTCGAACGGCGCGGCAGGGTGGTCGGACCACCCGACAGTGAGGCGACGACGTGAACGGGCACAGCGGAGGAACCATTCCACGGCAGGGCGTCACCGAGCGCCAGCAAGGTGGCGACATGCCTGAGGTCAGCGACGACGCGGGGGCAGACGTCGGCCGCCGACGGGCAACGCCGACGGCGGCACCGAAAGCCAAAGCCCCCTCCCGGGTCCGCATGTCGGCGGCCCAACGCCGGGAGCAGTTGATCGCGACCGGCCGGCAACTCTTCGCCGAGCGTGGTTTCGACGCCACCTCCATCGAGGAGGTGGCGGCCCGCGCCAAGGTCTCCAAGCCGGTGGTGTACGAGCACTTCGGTGGCAAGGAAGGGCTCTACGCGGTGGTGGTGGACCGGGAGGTCCGGGCCCTGCTGGACCGGATCACCACGGCGTTGACCGCCGGGCATCCGCGGGAACTGCTGGAACAGGCGGCGCTCGCCCTGCTGACCTACATCGAGGAGGAGGCCAGCGGTTTCCGGGTGCTGGTCCGCGAGTCGCCGCTGATGTCCGGCACTGCCAACTTCAGCAGCGTCATGAACGACGTGGCGCACCAGGTCGAGCACATCCTGGGCGCCGAGTTCAAGAGCCGGGGGTACGACCCGAAGCTCGCCGAGCTGTACTCGCAGGCGCTTGTCGGCATGGTGGCGCTGACCGGCCGCTGGTGGTTGGAGGTGCGCAAGCCGCGCAAGGAGACGGTGGCGGCGCACCTCGTCAACCTGGCCTGGAACGGGCTGTCGCACCTGGAGGCCAAGCCGACGCTGATCACCGCGCGGCGGCACTGACTCCGATCAGCGGCGGTGCACGTCGGCCACCGGGTGCTTGCGGTGCTCCAACTCCGCCTCGGCGGATTCCGGTGGGCCGACCTTGTCGTAGAGGCCGGTGCCGAGCAGGATCAGGCCGAACAGCATCGACACGACAACTGTCGACATCGAGAAGTTGAGGAAGTTCGCCCCGGTCTGCAGCACCGACATCATCAGGATGCTGGTCACCAGGAACACCACGCCGGCGGTGAGGTTCATGTAGTGGCCGAGGTTGGTGCGCCGCGAGGCCCCGATGATCAGGACGACCCCGAAGACCACCGAGGCAAGCGAGAAGGCCAGGTTGGTCCGGAGCCCGAGTGCCCAGGTGCTGCTGCGGGCGAAGAGCGGATCGCCGAGCGTCTCGGCGACGCCCCAGACGCCGAAGACCAGGATGTAGACACCGATCAGCCCGGAGAGGACCCGGTAGAGCGGCCGTGCCGGATGGTTGACCGGAAAGTGCGGCATGCCCAGACCCCCTGATGTGACCGTTTCAGGGGAATTGTCGCCCAAGGCCCAGCCAACTGTCCGAAGAACCCCGAAGCCGAAAGGGTCCGCCGAGAGGCAGGACCAGGTCAGGTTTTCGCCGGAGCCCGAGCTGCGCAGGGATCAAGCCTGACCGCCCGGAGCAGCTCGGGCTCCGGCGAAAACCACACCGCAACCAAGGATCAGAGAACGAGGCGAGCCTTGTGGAACGCCTCCGCCTCGTCGTCCGTGCCGACCTTGCCGTACATGCCGACCATGAGCAGCACCAGGGCGGCGGTCATCACCACGACCACTGTGGTGATGCTGAAGTTGAAGAAGTTGGCGTCGGTCCGGATGAACGCGAGACCGGCCAGGCTGACCACCATCAGGCTGTACGCGAGCCACTGGTTGATCGCCACGTCGATGTTGCGGCCGAGCGCGGTGCCGACCAGCACGACGATCCCGAGCAGCACGCTGAGCAGCGAGAAGCCGAGGTTGGTGCCCTGACCGAGGACCCGGGTGTCGTCCTGGGCGAGGATCTCGTTGCCGGTGCTCGCGATGATGCCGAGCACACCGAAGACGACCAGGTACAGACCGGTCAGCCCGCCGATCGCCCGGTAGATCGGCCGCGCGGGGTGGTTGACGGGGGTGTGGGCCATGTCTGTGTCTCCAACGCCGTGGGGTACGTGTCGCTGACGATTGTCTCGCACGTGGTGGTGTGACGCCGCACACGGGGCCCGGGCCGGCGTGCCCGGCCGGTCAGCTCTCGGGCAGGTCCTCGGCGAGCGTCATCCAGCTCTCCTCGATCCGCTCCCGCTCGGCGCGCAGATCCTTGAGCTGGGTGTCCAACTCGGCGACCCGGGCGTAGTCGGTGGCGTCCGCCGCGAGCTGGTCGAGCAGCGTGGTCTCGCGCTGGTCGAGCTTGCCGAGTTGCCGCTCCAGCCGGCTCAGCTCCTTGCGGGCCTGGCGGACCTCGGCGGCGGACATGCCGCCTCCCGAGGGCGCAGCGGGCGCGGAGGTCGAGGTGACGCCCGCCCGAGGAGAGCCGGCCCGCTCGGCGGTCCGCGCGAGGTACTCGTCCACACCGCCCGGCAGGTGCACGAGCCGACCGTCGCCGAACATCCCGTACGCGGTGTCGGTGACCCGCTCGATCAGGTACCGGTCGTGGCTGGCCACGATGATCGTGCCGGGCCACGAGTCGAGCAGGTCCTCGAGCGAGGCGAGGGTGTCCGTGTCCAGGTCGTTGGTGGGCTCGTCGAAGAGCAGCACGTTCGGCTCACCGGCCAGCAGCCGCAGCATCTGCAACCGGCGGCGTTCCCCACCGGAGAGGTCGCTGACCGGGGTCCAGAGGCGGCGGTCGTCGAAGCCGAACACCTCGGCGAGTTGCGCGGCGGAGACCTCCCGGTCGCCGAGCTGAACGCGGCGGGCGACCTCCTCCACCGCTTCCAGCACCCGCAGGTGCCCGGGCAGTTCGGTGAGCTCCTGGGAGAGGAACGCGGGCCGCACGGTGGAGCCGGTGCCGAGGCGGCCACCGTCGGGGCGGGTGATGCCGGCGAGCATCCGCAGCAGCGTGGTCTTGCCGGCGCCGTTGGCACCGAGGATGGCGATCCGGTCGCCGGGGCCGACCAGCCAGGTGACGTCGCGCAGGATCTCCTTCGGGCCGGCGTGCAGCTCGACGTTCTCCAGGTCGTACACCTGCTTGCCCAGCCGGGAGGTGGCCATGCGCTGCAACGACATGGTGTCGCGCGCCGGCGGCACGTCGGCGATCAAGGCGTTCGCGGCGTCGATGCGGAACTGCGGCTTGGACGTCCGGGCGGGCGGGCCACGGCGCAGCCAGGCGATCTCCTTGCGGAGGAGGTTCTGCCGGCGGGCCTCGGTGGCGGCGGCGACCCGCTCGCGCTCGGCGCGGGCGAGCGTCCAGGCGGCGAAGCCACCCTCGTAGGCGCGGACGGTCTGGTCGGCGACCTCCCAGGTGGTGGTGCAGACCGCGTCCAGGAACCACCTGTCGTGGGTGACCACGACCAGGGCGCCCTTGCGGCCGACCAGGTGCCGGGCCAGCCAGTCGACACCGCCGACGTCCAGGTGGTTGGTGGGCTCGTCGAGGATGAGCAGATCGGAGTCGCGGACGAGCAGCGCGGCGAGCGCCACCCGGCGGCGTTCGCCACCGGACATCGGGCCGACCGGCTGGTCGAGGCCGAGGTGCGGCATGCCGAGGCCGTCGAGGATGCCCCGCACCCCCGCGTCGCCGGCCCACTCGTGCTCGGCACCCATGCCCTCGTCGAGCCAGGCGGTGCCGAGCACCACGTCCCGGACGGTGGCCCCGGGGTCGAGGGTGAGCTGCTGCGGCAGCCAGAGCGTGCGCAGGTCACGGCGGTGGGTCACCCGGCCGTCGTCGGGGTCCTCCTGCTTGGTGAGCAGCCGCAGCAGGGTGGACTTGCCGGCGCCGTTGAGGCCGACCACGCCGATCCGGTCGGCGTCGTCCAGGCCGAGCGAGACGTCCGTGAGCAGCCGCCCGGCAGCGCCGTACCCCTTGGACACCCGGTCCAGATTGACGATGTTCGCCACATTCCACCCTTCATGATCAAGGCGTCCCGGTGCCGGCGGGCACCTGGACGCCTGTCCCAAGGGTACGCGGACGCCCCGAACGCCCGCGCCGCGTGCCAGCTAGCCCGGTGGGACGCGTTGTCAGCCGACGCGGGCGCCGGCGACCGGACCGTGCGCGACACGCGCCTCCCGGCAGACGCCCGCGGCGGTCAGCTCGGCGGCGATCCGCTCCGCGTCAGCCCCGTCGGCGGCGAGAAACACGCAGGTCGGCCCGGAGCCGGAGACGATGCCGGTGAGCGCTCCGGCCGCCTCGCCGGCCTTGAGCGTGTCGGCCAGCGCCGGGCGCATGGCCAGCGCGGCGTCCTGGAGGTCGTTGCCGAGCGTACGGGCGAGCACCCGGGGGTCACGCTGGCGCAGCGCGCCCAGCAGGGCGTCGGTGCTGCCCAGCGGAGCGCCGGCGGCACCGGAGTCGCGGAGCCGATCCAACTCCCGGTACGCGGCCGGGGTGGAAAGGCCGACGTCGGCGATCGCCACCACCCAGTGCCAGGAGGTCGGACGGGCCAGCACAGGGCTGATCGCCTCGCCCCGGCCGGTGCCCAGCGCGGTGCCGCCATAGATCAGGAACGGCACGTCGGAGCCGAGGTCGGCGGCGATGCCTGCCAACTCGTCGCGGGACAGCCCGGTGCCCCAGAGCGCGTCGCAGGCCACCAGCGCGGCGGCCGCGTCGGCGCTGCCACCGGCCAACCCACCGGCGAGCGGGATCTGCTTACGCAGGTGCAGTCGGGCGTGCGGCAGCACCCCCGCGTACCCGGCGAGGGCGTGCGCGGCCCGGATCACCAGGTTGGTGTCGTCCAGGGCCAGCTCGCCGGTGCCCTCACCCTCCATCGTCAGCGCGAGGGTGTCGCCCCGACGGGCCGTCAGCTCGTCGTAGATCGAGATGGCGTGGTAGATCGTGTTCAGCTCGTGGTAGCCGTCCCGGCGCAACGGGCCCACCCCGAGGTGCAGGTTGACCTTCGCGGGGACCCGCACCCGCACCGGGCCGATGGCCCCACGTCGCTCGTCGTCGTCCGGTCGCCAGGCCTCGGTCACGGGGTGATGTCCCGCAGGTGCAGGCGGATGTCGAACGGCTTGGCCACGATCAGCTCCTCGGCGTCCTGGGCGGGCACGGCGTCAGCCTACTTCGCGGCCGGCGTACCGACCGGAGCCGACGCGGCGATGGCGGCGAACTGCTCGACGGTCAGCGACTCCCCACGGGCGCCGGGGTCGACGCCGGCGGCGGTGAGCGCGGCGGCGGCCCGGTCCGCGCCGCCGGCCCAGCCGGCCAGGGCGGCGCGCAGCGTCTTGCGGCGCTGCGCGAACGCCGCGTCCACCACGGCGAAGACCCGCTCCCGGGGTACGTCGGCGCGGGGCGGCTCGTGGCAGGTGAAGGCGACCAGGCCGGAGTCGACGTTGGGGACCGGCCAGAACACGTTCGGCGGTACCTTGCCGGCGCCCCGGGCCTGGGCGTACCAGGCGAGCTTCACCGACGGGATGCCGTACACCTTGGAGCCGGGACCGGCGACGAGCCGGTCGGCGACCTCCTTCTGCACCATCACCAGGCCGTGTCGCAGGGTGGGCAGCACGGCGAGCAGGTGCAGCACCACTGGCACGGCGACGTTGTAGGGCAGGTTCGCCACCAGCGCGGTCGGCGGCGGGTCGGCCAGCTCGGCGGCGGCGACGCGCAGCGCGTCCGCGCGGTGCACGGTGAGCCGGGCGGCGTCCGCCCCGGCGTGCCGCGCGACCGTCTCCGGCAGCGCGCCGGCCAGCACCGGGTCGATCTCCACGGCGTGCACGTGCCCCGCGACCGGCAGCAACCCCAGGGTCAGCGAGCCCAGGCCAGGGCCCACCTCCAAAGCCACGTCGTCAGGTGTCAGGCCGGCGGCGGTGACGATCCGACGCACTGTGTTCGGGTCGTGCACGAAGTTCTGGCCCAGCTTCTTGGTGGGCGCGACGCCCAGCCGGGCGGCGAGTTCCCGGATCTCCGCCGGGCCGAGGAGGCTCACCACGGGCCGAAGGCCCGGTCGCCGGTGGCGGAGATGGCCGCGCACAGCTCGTCCAGGTCGCTGCCGGTGGTCGCGGCGAGCGCGCGGACGGTGACCGGAATCAGGTACGACGCGTTCGGCCGGCCGCGGTACGGCATCGGGGTGAGGTACGGGGCGTCGGTCTCCACAAGCATCTGGTCCACCGGGGTGAGCGCGGCGGCCTCGCGCAGCGCTGTCGCGCTGCCGAAGGTGACGGTGCCGGCGAAGCTGAGCAGATAGCCGCGGCGGACGCACTCGCGGGCGAAGGCGGCGTCGCCGGAGAAGCAGTGCAGCACCACCCGGTCGGGAGCGCCCTCGTCGTCGAGGATCCGCAGCACGTCGGCGTGCGCGTCGCGGTCGTGGATGACCAACGTCTTGCCGTACCGCTTCGCGATGGCGATGTGTGCGCGGAAGCTCTCCTCCTGCGCGGCCCGCCCCTCGTCGCCGGTCCGGAAGAAGTCCATTCCGGTCTCGCCGATCCCCCGGACCCGGTCGCGGGCGGCGAGTGACTCGATCTCCCGCAGGGCCTCGTCGAGGTCGCTCAGCCGGGGCGCCTCGTTGGGGTGCAGCGCCACGGTGGCCAGCACGGCGGGGTAGCTGTCGGCGGTGTCCGCGCCCCACCGGGAGGAGGCGACGTCCACCCCCACCTGAACCAGCCGGTCGACGCCGACCTTCGTGGCCAACGCGATGGCCACGGCGACCGGGTCGTCGGCCGGCCCGCCGCCGGGCACGCCGGCCTCGCTGACCGTGATGTCCAGGTGGGTGTGGCTGTCCAGCACCGCCCGGGGCAGCGGCTCGGGGGCGGGCGGAAACTCTCCGGCCCGCCGGGCGGCACGCTCGCGGCGGGATTCAGTGGGCTCGCTCATCAGCGACAGCATCACACACCGGGCCTGTCCATCTGCCCGCCACCCGACGTTCACCTCGACTACGTCGCGCGACTCTACCGTCGCCACCGAGCGGACGCGACAGCGTACGGACCTCATCCACCGAGCAGGGAGGTGACGGCATGAGCGTCACCCCCCAGGCCGGTGGCACCGCCAGCGAACGGACCGGGCTGCACGTGGCGTTCGGCGGCGGCGTGTACCCGGCCGAGGAGATCGCGCGGGGCGCCGCGTACGAGTTGTTCAGCGCCGACGAGGTGGCCGGCTTCGAGTGGGCGCCCCGCCCGGGTAGCGCGCTGCCGTGGCGCCGCTTCGTGCACGTCACCGAGGTGACCGCGGTGCACGGGACGACCGAGCCGGCCGACGAGCCGGAGACGCCGCTGCTGATGCCCGCCCATCGCGAGCGGGGTTGGGCGTACCTGCACCAGCTCAGCCAGCAGCCGGCAGCGGCGGGTGACCCGATGCTGGCGATGGCGCGCGCGTCGGCGGTGGTCCGCCGGGGCACCCGGATGATGAAGGTGCTCTCGGCCCAACAGGTCGCCGGCTACCTACGGGGTTGGCTGCCGCACGGCTTCTGCTACCGGGAGCACGATGTGGCGCACCTGCGTACGCCGGCGACGACGACTGTGCTGCGTACCGATGGTGACGCCGGCCGGGACGGCCCGGACGTGGCGTACGCGCTGCGCTGGCGCGCGTCCGACCCGGGCGACTACGACGTGCCGGTGGGCCCGGCACACCTCGGCCTGACCGCGCTGCCCTCCCGGGACCGGCTCGGTGCCCCGGTGCTCGGCACCGGCTTCGTGCCCAGCAATGGTCAGCTCATCCCGGAGTTCGTCACCCGGGACTTCGCCGATCTGCCGATGCCGGCGAACGCCGCCCTCATCGCCTACCCGGCGGAGGGGCTGGAGGTGGTGCTGTACACCTACCAGGCCGAGCAGCGCGGGTGGCTGCGGATGGTGGGCCCGCAGTGGCGGCACCTGCTGGCCGCGGTGCCGGGGCTCTCCCCGGACCAGGAGTACGTGCCGAACGCCGACGCGCCCCGCTCCACCCAACTGGTCGGCATGTACGGCGACAGCGAGTACGAGGCTGTCGCCGACCTGCCCGGCGGGTTCCGGGTGCTGGCGATGACCCGGGCGGCCCGTTACCCGGTGGAGGCGGTGGCCCGCCGGGTCCGGTTCGCCCAGTGGCGGGGCGTGCCGTGCCTGGTGCTGCGGGAGGAGGCCGGCTGGCTGCGGGTGCGCCTGCGCTACCCGAACCCGGACACCGTGGTCACGACCGGCGCGCAGTGTCAGGAACGTGGCGTCTACGAGGCCTGGGCACCGGGCGCCGAGGTAACCGACGACCAGGTGATGGACACCAGGTACGCGATGTGACGTCGCGCGGCGGCAGGAGCACCCGCCGCCGCGCGCGTCAGGCGTTCAGTCGGCCAGCCGGGCCAGTTCCTCGTCGACGATCGACGGGTCGAGCTTGCGGAACACCGGCTTCGGCACGGCCAGCGGGCGGCCCGCCTCGATCGCCACCGACTCCCAGCGCGCGCCGACTGTGTAGTCCCCGGTGAGCACCGGGTACGCCGGACCGCCGTCCAGGTCGTCGACCTGCTCGATCACCGGCATCGGCGCGTGTACGCCGGTGCCCCCGAGCAGCTCGTGCACCTGCTGCGCGGAGTGCGGCAGGAACGGGGTGAGCAGCGTGTTGGCATCGCTGATCACCTGGAGGGCGACGTGCAGGATGGTGCCCATCCGGGGCTTGTCCGCCTCGTCCTTGAGCTTCCAGGGCGCCTGCTCGGAGAGGTACTTGTTGGCCTCGGCGACCACCTTCATGGCCTCGCCGATCGCCTGCTTCTGCCGGTGCCTGCCGATCAGGTCGCCGACAGTGGTGAACCCGGTCCGGGCGACAGCGAGCAGGGCCTCGTCGGCCTCGGTGAGCCCGGCCGGGTCGACCGGCGGGATCGCCCCGAAGTTCTTCGCGGCCATCGAGACGGACCTGTTGACCAGGTTGCCCCAGCCGGCGACCAACTCGTCGTTGTTGCGGCGGAGGAACTCGGCCCAGGTGAAGTCGGTGTCGTTGCTCTCCGGGCCGGCGGCGGCGATGAAGTAGCGCAGCGCGTCGGCGTCGTAGCGCTCCAGGAAGTCGCGCACGTAGATGACCACCTTGCGGGACGACGAGAACTTGCGCCCCTCCATGGTCAGGTACTCGCTGGAGACCACCTCGGTGGGCAGGTTGAGCCGACCCAGCTCGCCCGGCTCACCGTCGCGGGAGCCCTCGCCGGAGTATCCGGAGAGCAGCGCCGGCCAGATCACCGAGTGGAAGACGATGTTGTCCTTGCCCATGAAGTAGTAGGACCGGGCGTCCTTTCCCTCACCGTCGGCGGACCACCACCTGCGCCACGCCTCCGGGTCGCCGGTGCGGCGGGCCCACTCGATCGAGGCGGACAGGTAGCCGATCACCGCGTCGAACCAGACGTAGATCCGCTTGTCCGGCCGGTCGCGCCAGCCGTCCAGCGGGATCGGCACGCCCCACTCCAGGTCACGGGTGATCGCCCGGGGCTGGAGGTCGTCGAGCAGGTTGCGGGAGAACCGCAGCACGTTGGGCCGCCACCCCTCGCGGGTGTCCAGCCACTGCCGCAGCACCTCGGCCAGGGCCGGCAGGTCCAGGAAGAAGTGCTCGGTCTCGACGAACTTCGGGGTCTCCCCGTTGATCCGCGACTTCGGGTCGATCAGGTCGATCGGGTCGAGCTGGTTGCCGCAGTTGTCGCACTGGTCGCCGCGGGCGCTGTCGTACCCGCAGATCGGGCAGGTGCCCTCGATGTAGCGGTCGGGCAGGGTGCGCCCGGTGGACGGGGAGATCGCGCCCATGGTGGTCTTCGGCACGATGTAGCCGTTGCGGTACATCCCCTCGAACAGCTCCTGCACCACCGCGTAGTGGTTGCGGGTGGTGGTGCGGGTGAACAGGTCGTAGGAGAGACCGAGGCCGTGCAGGTCCTCGACGATCACCCTGTTGTACCTGTCGGCCAGCTCGCGCGGGGTCACCCCGTCGGCGTCGGCCTGCACCTGGATCGGGGTGCCGTGCTCGTCGGTGCCCGAGACCATGAGCACGTCGTGGCCGGCCATCCGCATGTACCGGGCGAAGACGTCGGAGGGAACGCCGAAACCGGAGACGTGGCCGATGTGGCGGGGGCCGTTGGCGTACGGCCAGGCCACTGCCGCGAGAACGTGACTCATGAGCAGCAAGCCTAGTGACCCGTCCGGGGGGTCCGCGAACCAATGGGGGTGCCCGACCGGCGGACCGGATCGACCACCTCGCCCGTTGGTCCGATTTGTCGTCGACACGCGGCTCAGCTGCCCGTTTCGCCTCCCGCAGCGGTGTGCAATGAACGTCGTGACGGGCAGAGGAGCGGCGCGGGACCACGAGGACCGTCCCACCGGGCCGGCGGTCGACGACGACCGGGGGCCCGAGGCCGCCGCGCCCCGGGTCGCCGGGGTCGCGCCGCAGCCCCGGCTGGTGCCCGGCGCCGACCCGGGTGCGCAGCGGCCCACCCCGGCGGGGAGATCCGCTACCCCGGCCCGACCCACACCGGCGGCGCCGTCGCCCACCCCGGCCCGTCCGACCCCGGCGGCACCCGTACCCAGCCCGGCTCGACCCGGGTCGTCGGGGCCGCCGGCCGGCTCGACGCCTGCCGGCTCGGAGTCCGTCGAGGTGGAGCCGACGACCGGCGCGCCGGTGGACGCGGTGCCGCGTCGGGTGCCGGTCCGGCAGCAGGGTCGCCGGCACCGGGGCCACCAGCCCGACGGCGACACGCCGGACGACGACGGCGGCGCGTTCTGGGCACCGATCGAGCAGGTGCACTGGGACGGCACCCCGATCCGCAAGGACCCGGCGCCGGAGCGGTTCCGCGGCTTCCGGCTGGTGCGGCGCCGGGCGGCCAGCCGCACGCCCCGACCGCCGGACCCCCTGCCCGGGCTCGCCGCGCTTGTGGTGCTGAGCCTGGCCGCGACCTTCTTCGCCTGGGTCAGCGCCGGCCCGTTCTGGCTCGCGGTCGGGCATGCCCGGACGGGCACGGTGGTGATCGACGAGTGCTCCGGCGGCGGTCTCACCCAGCGCTGCCGGGGGATCTTCACGGCCGAGGACGGGCGGTTCATCGCCCATGGTGTCCGGGTCAGCGGCGTGCCCGTCGAGGAGAGCGCGGCAGGTACCCCGCTGGCGGCGCGGATGACCGGCCCGGACAGCGGCACCGCGTACGCGGACGTCGGCGTTGGCCGACACCTGCGGTGGCTGCCCGGTCTGCTGGCGGTGCTCGGCTGCGCCGCCGGCATCGTCCGGTGGACCGGATCGGCGCGGCTACCCGGTCGCCGGCACCGCCGCTGGGCGGTGGCCGCCGCAATCGCCGGACCCACCTTGATCACCGTCGGCTTCCTGGCCGCCGCCTGGTGACCCCCCGGTCCGGCGAACCCGACCACCCTGGTCAGCTGTGCACGATCGTGTAGACGTCCCGGCGGCGCAGCGCGTACTCGGTGGCGACGTCGGTGATGGCGTCCCGACGGGACCGGCCGGCGGCCTCCCGCTCGGCGACGGCGGCGCGCAGGGTGTCGTCGTCAGGGCGTTCGGCGGCGGTCACCGGTGCTCCGGCCACCACCAGGGTGATCTCTCCGCGCGGGTCCCCCTCGGTGGCCCACCGGGCCAGCTCGCCGAGGGGGCGACGGAGGACCTCCTCGTAGGTCTTGGTGAGTTCGCGGCAGAGCGCGGCCGGCCGGTCCGCCCCGAACGTGTCGGCCAGGTCGCTGAGCATCGCGCCGATCCGGTGCGGCGCCTCGAAGAAGACCAGGGTGCGCTCCTCGGCGGCGAGCGCACGCAGCCGGGCGCGGCGGCCACTGCCGGTGCGGGGCAGGAAGCCCTCGAAGCAGAACCGGTCGCAGGGCAGCCCGGAGACGGCCAGCGCGGTGGTGACAGCGCTCGGCCCGGGGGCGACGGTGACCGGTGCCCCGACATCCAACGCGGCACGGACCAGCCGGTAACCGGGGTCGGAGACGCTCGGCATCCCGCCGTCGGTGACCAGCGCCACCACGTACCCGCCAAGGATGGCCTCGACCAGCTCGGGGGTGCGCCGCTCCTCGTTGCCCTCGAAGTAGGAGACGATTCGACCGCCGACGGTGAGATCGAGATCGCGCGCCAGCCGGGTGAGTCGGCGGGTGTCCTCAGCGGCGACCACGTCGGCGCTGATCAGCACCTCCCGGAGGCGGGCCGAGGCGTCGGCGGGGTTGCCGAGCGGAGCACCGAGCAGAATCAGGCGCCCAACTTCGGACATTTCACCCACAGATTCGTCTCCTTCATTGACTGGGAATACCGGTATCGGGGACGACGGACGCCACCGGACACCTTGGCAGCCTACGATCGCCGGGTGACGAGTGCGTCGACAGCGCAGAGCCCGAGCGCCGACCCGGACAAGATGATCCAGGTGACGGGCGAGCCCAGTGCCACCCAGGAGCCGACGGCACCGAGCGCCGAGGGCGGCGGGGTGGCCGCCGCGGTCCGGCGACGGTTCGCCACCGTCGACACCCAGGTGGACCGGTTCTCCTGGCTGGCCACGGCGGTGGTGGTGGCCATCGCGGCGATCGTGCGCTTCGTCGGGCTGTCCAGCCCGAAGGGCAAGATCTTCGACGAGACGTACTACGCCAAGGACGCCTACGGGCTGATCTCCCGTGGCGTGGAGTGGAACTACAAGGACAACGTCCCGTCGTACGTGGTGCACCCTCCGCTGGGCAAGTGGTTGATCGGCGTCGGCGAGTGGGCCTTCGGCTATCAGGACGCGGATTCCAAGGTGTCCGTCCCCGGGCACCTGATGACCACCGCGCCGGAGTTCGGCTGGCGATTCTCGGCGGCCGTGATCGGCACACTGTCGGTGCTGCTGCTGGTCCGCATCGGTCGGCGGATGTTCCGCTCGACGGTGCTCGGCTGCGCGGCCGGCCTGCTGCTCGCCCTGGACGGCTTCCACCTGGTGCTGTCCCGTGCGGCCCTGCTCGACATCTTCCTGCTCTTCTTCGTGCTTGCCGCGTTCGGCGCACTGGTGCTCGATCGGGACGCCCGCCGCCGACGCTGGGCACGGGCTCTGGACGACGGGCTCGATCCGAGCCAGCCGGGCCGTGCCGGCCGACCGCCGACCGGTTGGCGCACCTGGCCGTGGTGGCGGCTGGCGGCCGGGGTGCTGATCGGCTGCGCCTGCGCGGTGAAGTGGAGCGCGCTGTACTTCGTGCCGGCCTTCGCGCTGCTGGTGATCCTCTGGGAGGTCGGCGTCCGCCGCTCGGCGGGGGTCCGCCGGCCCTGGCGGGACACGCTTGTCGACGAGCTGCCCTGGCTGGTGCTCGCCGGTGTGCTCATGGTGGGCACCTACCTCGCCACCTGGTCGGGCTGGCTGCTCACCGACGACGGCTACTACCGGCTCGCGTCGGCCTATCCGAGCGCCCCGCTCAGCGACCGGCCGGTGATCGGCCCGCTGATCAACCTCTTCGAGTACCACCGCGCGGCGTACGGCTTCCACGCCCAGCTCGACGACGCGCACAAGTACCAGTCGTGGCCCTGGCAGTGGTTGCTGCTGGGCCGGCCGGTGGCGTTCCACTACGCCAGCAACGGCGTCTGCGGCGCGCCGACCTGCGCCTCCGAGATCCTGCTGCTCGGCACCCCGCTGCTCTGGTGGTCGTTCCTGCCCGCCCTGGTGGCGCTGGTCTGGCTGGGGGTGGCCCGTCGGGACTGGCGGGCCGGCGCGATCCTGCTCACCGTGGCCGCCGGGCTGCTGCCGTGGTTCTGGTTCGCCCTCGACGGCCGGACGATGTTCTCGTTCTACGCCGCGCCGGCGGTGCCGTTCCTGGTGCTGGCCGTGGTCTACGTGCTGGGGGCGATGATCGCGCCCGCCGGGGGTGACGTCGGTACGGTGGCCCCGTTGGTGCCGGGTGACCCGAGTTATGAACGCCGGCTGGTGGGCAGCATCGCGGCGGGGGCGTACGTGCTGCTGGTCGGGCTCTGCTTCGCGTACTTCTATCCGATCTTCGTCGGCCGGGTGATCCCGTACTCGGACTGGCTGTCCCGGATGTGGCTCGACGGTCGGTGGATATAAGAGTCGACGGGCGACGCGCCGCACAGCGCGACGGAAGAAGGGCCCGCACGCCGAAGCGTGCGGGCCCTTCTCACAGAGACGCGCGCCCCGATCGCCTGCCACGGGGGAAGCGGGCGATTGGGGCGCGCATGAAGAGCTTAACCACCGCGCACCACCGGCACAACGGGTCGACTTGGGTCAGATTTCCGACGGATGCTGGCCGGGCCGACACCTCCCCTCGGACAGTTGACCGAGGGTGACCCGGCGTGGACCCTGAGCGCGGGCGCGGCCGGTCAGCGGTGGTCCCCGACTGGGCCGGAGTGGTCAGTTCCGCACCCCCGCACCCAAACGATCATCCAAAGTGGATCTCACTACACTGCGGATCGTGATCAACTTCAGACGATCGACGGCGGTCCTTCTCGGACTGCTGGCGACCACCGCGCTGGCCGGGCCCGCCCCGGCGCAGGCCGACGAGGAGCCGGCGCCCGAGCCACCCCGGGTCGAGCTGGTGCTCGACGTCAGCGGGTCGATGCGCGCGGCCGACATCGACGGACGCACCCGGATCGCGGTTGCCCAGCAGGCCTTCAACGAGGTGGTGGACGCGCTACCCGAGGAGACACAGCTCGGCATCCGGGTGCTCGGCGCGACCTACCGCGGCAAGGACAAGAAGGTCGGTTGCCAGGACACCCAGCAGATCGTCCCGGTCGGCCCGGTGGACCGGTCCGCCGCGAAGGCGGCGGTGGCGACACTTCGGCCGACCGGGTTCACGCCGGTCGGGCTGGCGCTGCGCTCGGCCGCGCAGGACCTGGGCGCCGGGGCCACCACCCGGCGGATCGTGCTGATCACCGATGGCGAGGACACCTGCGCTCCGCCGGACCCGTGCGAGGTGGCCCGGGAGTTGGCCGCCCAGGGCACCAGCCTTGTCGTCGACACCCTCGGCCTGGCCCCCGACGAGAAGGTCCGCCGGCAACTGCTCTGCATCGCCAGCGCGACAGGTGGGACCTACACCGCCGCGCAGAGCGCCGAGGAGCTGACCGACCGGATCAAACAGCTCGTCGAGCGGGCCGGCGACACGCACACCCGGGCACCGACAGTGGTCGGCGGCACGAACGCGTGCGACTCCGCGCCACTGCTCGCTCCGGGCGTCTACGCCGACCGGGAGGCGTTCTCCGAGCACCGCTACTACCGGGTGCCGATCCGCCCCGGGCAGGAGCTGCGGGCTTCGGTGAGCATGGCCCTGGACCGACCCGTCAACCGGGACTACGGGGTGCTGCTGCGGGCCACCGCGGCCGACGGCAGGGAACTCGTCCGGGGCGCGGACGCCGGCAGCGGACGGGCCGACGTGCTCTCCGCAGGTCTGCGCTGGTCGGCCACCGCCGACGATGAGGATGCCGCCGAGACCGAGGAGAGCTCCGCGCCGGTCGTCGAGCCCACCACCGTCTGCCTGGTGGTGAGCAACTCGTTCGCCCCGCGTCCCGGCACCGCGGCGACCCCGGGCATGCCCGTGGAGTTGACCATCGACGTGGTCGCCGCCGCGCCCGCGCCGGACGGACCGGACCTCGGCCGGGGCTGGGTACTGCTCGCCCTGCTCACCGTCGCCGGGCTGATCACCGGTCTGCTCGCCGGCCTGCTCACCCGCTGGTGGGTCGCCACCTGGAGGGAGAACTGATGCGTACCGCACTGTTCCGGTCGCTGGCGGCGCTGCTCGCCGTCGGCGGGGCCGCTCTGGTCCCCGCAGCGGCCGCCGCCGCACCGACCCCCTCCCCGGGTGCCACGCCGGTGAACCGCGCCGGCACGTCGTTCCTCACCGCCACCCCGATCACCGCCGGACAACCGGTACGGGTGGATGCCTCGATCGGCGACCACCTCTACTGGTCGTTCCCGGCGACGGCCGGCCAGGTGCACGAGATCAACGCCACTGTCACCTTCCCCAAGGGGCGCAGCGGCGCCTCCACCTGGACGGTGGACGTCTTCGACGGGCTCCGCCGACGCCAGGCGTGCACGGCGGGGGCACAGACCCCGACCGTGGACGCCAAGGCGTCGAACGTGGTGCTGGGCTGCACGCTGCGCGAGGTGCGGCCGTGGGCGGAGCCCTGGTCGGCCGATCCACTGCCCGGCACGTACGTCATCCGGCTCTCCGTGATCGACCTGCCGGAGCCGGATCTGGGTGCGCCGATCGACGTCGACCTGCTGGTCGGCACCGTCGCCGATCGGGGTGCCTCCGCTGACGACGGCGAACTGGCCGCGCCGCTTGTGCCGAACACCAAGGCCGGCACGGTGCTCAACGCCGTACCCCCGGTGGACGCGGAGGCCGCCGACGAGGGCGACTCGCTGACGGACTGGTTGCCGGATCTCGGTTCGCGCTGGGTCTGGACCGGCATCGGCGGCGTTCTCGCCGCTGTGGCAGGCGTGTTCGGCTTCGCGGTGACGCGACGGCCTCGACGTCGCTGAACGCCCCCTCTGGTGGCCCCGCCCAGCGGGCGGGGCCACCAGAGGCTCAGCTACGCCGGGAGCCGCGCGGCAACCAGCCGATGAACCGGTCCTGGAGCGACATCACCGGGGCCGCGCGCAGATCCTCGGTGGCAGCGGCGAGGCAGGAGCCCAGATAGACGCTGAGCATGGCGCGATCACCCCCGTACTCCGCCAGCAGCCGGGTGCGCTTCGTCGCGCACGGCCACTCGTCACCGCAGGAGCCGCAGCTCCAGCAGGGGGTCTTCGGGGCGTGCTCGTCCGCCCGCACCCCCGGCCGTTCCGCACCGTCGGTCATCGCACGTCCTTCCAGATGTCCACGGGACTGGCGGCTGCCGTGCCGGCCAGCGTTGATGGTGGTCCCCCCGGAGCCATCAGGGAGGGCGTTGCACGTCCCTCCGGTGTTACATCTTTGCGGTACCTTGAGCGGTCGTGGGAGTCGGAAAGTTGACGGTTGACCCGATGCGCCATTCCTACCGGCCAGTAGGTCGCCGGAATGCGTGACCTGCTGCCATCGACGGTAGCGGTCGCCGTCGCCGGGCCGGAGGACTGGACGGGCGAGTTGCTCCCCGCTGAGCAGGCATGTCTCGGCGAGCGGGCCGTGCAGACCCGTCGGCGGGACTTTGCCGCCGGGAGGATTTGCGCTCGCAGGGCAATGCGCGACCTCGGTCTGCCGCCGACCGCCGTGCCCGCCGCCGCCGACCGTGCGCCGGTCTGGCCGGCCGGGGTGGTCGGGACAATCACCCACACCGCCGGCTACTGCGCCGCCGCGGCGGCGCACACCACCGACATCAGGTCCGTCGGGATGGACGCCGAGCAGCACCGCGAGGTCAATCCGGGAGTACGCGGACTCGTGCTGCTGCCCGAGGAGGAGGCCGCCTGCGCGCGGCTTCCCAGCGGCATTCGCTGGCCGGTCGTCCTGTTCAGTGCGAAGGAGACCGTCTACAAGGTGTGGTACCCGGTCGTCGGCAGTTGGTTGGACTTCCACGACGCCCGACTCGACCTTGATCCGGACGCCGGCACGTTCACCGCCCGGATCGCACCGGCCCGGGTGGACGCGGCGGGGGTCGACGACCCACCGGCACTGATCGCCGGCCGCTTCGTGATCGCCGACGGGCTGGTCCGTACCGCCGCCGTGCTTCCGCTGCGCTGACCTCGACTGGTTACTGACAGCAATGAATGAGATACCGATCCATATCGGCGTTCGGTAACCGACCGAACACTGTCCACCCTGGCCAGTGTGGTGGCGCGTTGCCATTGATGGGAAGCCCTCAGGCGTGGCAGCAGGCGGCCCCGCCACCCACGGTAACGTCGACGAGTTCTCGCACCGCACGTACCGATGCGTCAAGGAGTACGGTGACCCACCCCCAACCCCCCGTCGGGCCGCAGGACCCCCAGCAGCCGAACCCGCAGCCGCAGACCCGTCCGTACGCGGCGACACCGCAGCCACCGTTCTCGGGGTCTGCGTACGCGGCGGCCGGCGGGCACACGGACGCCGGCGGCGGATATCGGGCACCCGGTGGTCCGGGTTACCCGATCATCGCACCACCACCCATGCAGACAGACCGTTCCAAGAAGTCGGCAGTAGTCGTCGCGGTCGCCACCGCGGTTTTCACCCTGCTCACCTGCGCCGGCGGCATCGTGGCGGTCGTCATCGCCACCAACCGCGCCTCGACCACAGTGAGCGAGGCACGGGCCACTCCGTCAATGCCACAGCCGGTGAGCAGCGACACCCGCGGAATGTCGCCCGGCGACACCCTGGTCGTCAACGGTCAGGCCGGCACCGTCGAGATCACCGTGACGAAGTTCAGCAGCGCCACCAAACCCTGCAAGTCCCACGGATTGAAGCCCGGCGAGGGCATGTACGTGATCGCCGACGTGACGGTGGCCGTCACCAAGGGCACCGCGTCGACGAACCCCCTCTTCTTCCAGTGGGTCGCCGCCGACGGCACCAAGACCACAGCGATCGGTGGGGCCTTCTCCGGCTGCGGCAAACCGATGCCGGCCGACGACCTGACCGCCGGCACCAGGCGCACCGGCAGTGTGGTGTTCGACGTGCACGACACCTCGGGCGCGTTGGAGTACCAGGACCAGTTCCAGACCGCCGGTTCCTGGAAGCCGTGACGCGCTGACGCGACGTGGGGCCGGCCCCGTCCGGGCCGGCCCCACGCGGTGGGAGATTCGGTGGGTCAGCAGCCCGTCCAGCGCACCGGAGTCACCCGGTCGGCGAGGACGTTGCGGAACCCGACGATGGTGCCCGAGTCGGAGATGGACCCCGCACCGACGCTCACCCCTTCGCCGCCGCCCGGCAGAACCCGGGAGGTGGCGCCCCTGGCAACGCGGTCACCGCCCACCACGACGCCCTTGGCGTTGATGTCGGTCAGTGCCGGCATTTCCTGGTCGAGCAACGTGTGCGAGCCGTTCCGGAGGTCCCACCGCACCCTGGTCGAGCTGGTGCCGCCCAGCCATACCTGGCCGATCGCCCAGCGGCCCGCCGCGGCGCCGGCCGTGCTCCACTCGGCACCCGGGAACGTGAGCGCGTCGATCCGGCCGTTCGGCCGGCGGACCCAGCTGTTCCAGTCTCCGAAGGGCCCGGCGCTACCGACGATGGTCCCGTTCTCCGTGATCCCACCCGCCTGGGCGTCGACGGGGGCGTCGAGCACCTCGACCGTGCCCGGACGGGCGGCCGGCCAGCGCAGCGCGACGTACTCGCCGGGGACGATGTCGGAGCCGTAGCCGACGATGTCGCCGGCATCGTTGATCGCGGAGACGAAGATGCCGCTGGACGGCAGCACCGGCAACTGCTCGAGCTTGCCGTCGCGGTACCTCCACGGCTGGCCGTAGCCGTTCTCCCCCGAACCGTTGCCGATCACGACGCCGTCGCTGTTGATGTCGACGGGGGTCGACATGGCCTGCGACTCCAACTCGGTGACCCGCTGCCCGTCCCAGAACAGCAGCAGATACTGGTTCTCGGTCTCACCGACCCGCAGCGCGGTGCCCGCGACGTAGCGACCCGTCGGATCGACCGCGTTCGCGTCGGCGCGATAGGTGTCGGTCGGGTACGGCAGCGCACTGATCTTGCAGGTGCGGGAGGCAGCCACGCCGGGCGCGGCGGTCGCCGTCGCGGAGACGGCGACGCCGAGAGAGCTGGCCAGCAGAGCGGTCGCGGTGGCCGCGATCATGCTGCGTCGAGTGCTTCGGTTCATCCTTGCTCCCCGTGTGGGGCCCGGGTACTCCCGGGCATCCGGTTGATACCCGGCTCCACACGTGAGCTGGCTTCAGGGTTGCGGCCTGTCGGCCAAGCGACAGAGGTGGATCTGCGAGGCGCCCGCGCTCCGGCGTCCTCAGTAGGCGTAGCGGGCGAGCAGGTACACGCTGAGCCGCTTGCCGTCGCGCACCGCCACCACGTGTCCGGTCACGAGATCCCCCTCGCGCCGGTAGACCTGGTACGACGGCGCGTCGAAACGCCACCCGATGGTGTCCGGAATGGCCGCGGCGGGAAGCGGGAAACCGGAATCGGCAGGCGCCATCGTCGACGGCTCGGTCGGTGCGGCGGCCCAGCCGTCGAGAATCCGGTCCAGGCACCCCCGGGACGTGGTGAAGTGCAGGTACAGCTCGCCCATCGGTCCGGTCATGTCGTCGGCGTTGCTGTACCGGAGGCCGTCCACGTCACACGGCAGGCTGACCTGGTAGTGCGGCAGTATGTCGTCCTCGAAGTCGCCCCGGGTCACACCGAACAACCCGTCCGGGTGCCGGTAGGGCCTCGGACCCCAGAAGTGCGCGGGCGGGTAGAGCGCCACCGCCAACGCGGCGATCACCAGCAGGATCGCGCCCCAGCGCCAGAGCCGAGTTCTGAATCTCATGGTGTTCCCCCGTTTCCCACGATCGTGGCTTACCGCGACCACGCCTCGGTGTCGGTGACGACCGGCCGGCCGGCGCGTACCGATTCTTCGATGGCGAGGCTGATCAGGTGGTCCTGACAGGCTTCGGCGAGGGAGTAGGGAGCCGGGCCCTCGTCCCGCGCCCACGCCCCGGCCCGCGCGAGGATGTCGGCCACCGCGATGTCGTCGTCGGACATCCCGCTGCCGACGAAGGGATTGCGGTAGACCACGTCGCCGTCGAAGCTGATGTGCTTCAGGTCGAGCCCCTCCAGGTTGAGGTCGAGACCGGTCTGGCGTCGCACGAGGGATGACTCCACCGGCGTGGTCGGGTCGACCAGGCGGATGACACGGTCGTCCACCAGCTCACCGCGCGAGCCCCGCACCACCAACCGACGGGTACGCAGCGGGTTCCACCACTGGTTGTCGGTGAAGTCGTACAACCCCATCCGCCCGCCGAAGTCGATTGTCGCGAGGGTGGTGGAGAGCTGCTGCGGGGTGTCGTCGCCGCTCCAGCCGGCCGGCGAGAGCGGGTTGGCCAGCGGCGCGACGAAGGCACGCGCGCTGACCTCGGCACTCTCGTGACCGACGCCGAGCAGGCCACGGATCAGCGAGACCGCGTGGTACAGGTGGGTCGAGGAGATCTGGACCGAGGTCGGCTCCCCGAGCACCCCGGCGCGGACCAGCGCCAGGCGGGCCGCGTGCCCGGGCATCAGCAGGTACTGCTCGGCAACCTGCACCAGGCCACTGCCCCCGACGTCGGCCCAGAGCGAGCGCAGACCCGCCAGGTCGGGGGCGGGCGGCGTCTCGGCGAACACCGGTACGCCGGCCGCGACCAACTCCCGCGTCGCCTCGGGTGTCACCGGCCACGGCACCGACACGATGACGAAGTCCGGCCGCTCGTGGGCGAGCAACTCCGCCGTCGTACGGAAGGTCCGCACGCCCCACTCGGCCGTCACTGCGGCTCCGCGCGATTCGGTACGCGTCACCACCCCGGTCACCCGGAACCGCTCGGGGAGCAGCCGGGCCAGGCGAAGGAAGAACTCACCTCGCCACCCACTGCCGATGATGCCGAACCGGGTCTGGGCCACCGATGTCATCTGGAGCTCCTCACGTAGAGGTCCGGATGCTAACCGTTCCGGGGCCATCTTCTTCGCTACGGTTGGGCTGATGACCATCGACCCGTTGCGCGCTGGACCCGTGTCGCCGACCGTCGAGGTGACCGACGTACGACCACCCCTGGACTACTACCTGGTTGGCGTTCGCCGCTCGGTCACCACTGTGGCGGGACTCGTCGTCGAGGAGTTCACCCGCCACCACGACTTCATTACGACGGGTGTGGACAGCGCGGGCTGGACGCCGGAGGCGGGCTGGTGGAGTTCCGCCGCGCTGAGCCGCGGCATGCGTACCGACCCCGAGGTGCTGGCGCGGGTGGTTCCCACCTCCCGCCGCGAGGCCGAGGACATCTACCGCGCGCTCGGTGGTGGGCAACTGCCGGACGAGTCGGTGCTGCGTACGCACTTTCTCGACCATCACCCGATCGCCAGCGCCCCGCCGCTGCGGCTCGGCCCCGCACAGCCGCCGACCGGCTTCCAGGAGCGGCGGGTGTACCGCGTCCTCTTCGCCAAGGACCTCCGCGCCGAGCAGGTGACGAGCCTGCGGACGGCCTGGCGGACACCGCCGGGCGGCACGAGCGCGTCCGCCGCGAGCGGTCGTCTCGACAATGGTGCGGACCAGATCACCTGGGACCTGCGGCGGGTCGGTCATCACCTCGCCTGGTGTCTCGACGTGACAGCCCTGCTGACAACCGATGCGGCCGAGGCGGTGGGCGCAACCCTGACCGACCTGACCGCCGTCCTGCGACAGCACGGCCTGATACCCGTGACGACCGAACGCTTCTCCTAGCGCATGGCACTGATTACCGGACTGCCCGACACGACTGGAGGCTCGGATGTCAGTCGATCTTGAGGCGACACTGGCTCGCCCCATCTCGCTCGCCGAGCTGGTGAACGCCGCGCGGGCCACCCTGGCCGAACTGCTCGGCGTCGACACGACGCCCGAGCTGAGCGTGTTCGCCGACCGACGTTACGAGCAGGGACGCCGCGTCGCGGCCGGCCGCCGCCTCGACGCTGCCGAACTGCGGTCCACCACCATCGGCGACCCCATCGAGCGCAGGCCCAACGGCCTGCCGGGCTCGATCCACCTGGAGATCGACGTCGCGGACTCCGCGGACGGTGTTTGGCTCCTGGTCATGGACCACGAGCCGGAGACCGGCGGCAACCCGGAGGCCGTCTTCAGCCCCTACCGCACGTGCGTAGGTGTCGTCGTGGCGCTGGCCTTGGCACTTGCCGTCGCCGACCGCACCGGCGGCCAGTTCACCGACGACCAGATCCGACTGCTACGGCCAGGCCAGACCCACCCGCGCCAGGTGATCACGGCGACCCGACTGCCACCTGAGCCGGGGGAGTTCACCCAGAGATGCGAGCGCTACCTTCGCCAGTTCGCGCATCTCGGCGGGTGGCCGCGCACCGTGTCGATGGAGCGCACGTGACGGGTTCGATCTGGCACCCGGATAATTGAAAAGGCCGTCTCCGACTCGCGGAAACGGCCTTTGACCTGGGGTGGAGCTGAGGGGATTTGAACCCCTGACCCCCTCGATGCGAACGAGGTGCGCTACCAGTCTGCGCCACAGCCCCCCGCCGGCGAACCGGCTTCGGTCCCACCCGGCTTACACCGGGCGGGCCGGCAGCAAGGCTAACAGGTCGCCGGCCCGCACCGCGAATCCGCCCCCTGCCCGGCGCTCTGATCCATCCGAAGATCCACTCGGGTTCCCGGAAATCGGGGCATCCGGGACGCCGCAACACCCCGACTTCCAGAAACCCGAGTTGACCAAGCAGGGCAGGGCGGGCCGGGAGCAGGGCGGCGGCGGCCGGGGCGTCAGGCGCCTCGGCCGGCCTCGTAGGGTCGACCACGGAGGCCCCCCGACCGCCGGTACGAGACCGACCCACCGTTGACCGCCGCCGGCAGGTCTCCCGGCCGGTCCAGGCCCATGGCGGCTCGGCGTACCCCTCGCGCTGGGCAGCCAGACGGCGCTGCGCCTCTCGGCGGGCCGCCGCCCGGCGGGCCTGCTCCCGGCGCACCTCGGCCTGCCGGGCCGCCAACCAGGCGGCCTCCCGGGCTCGGGCGCGGCGACGGCGACGCCCGGCGAGGGCCCGACCCCGCAGGTGGACGACGTACAGGGCGAGGAGCAGGAAGGTGACCCCGAAGCCGACCCAGAAGCCGGGGCTGACGAACAGCACGCCGACCAGCTCGACGACGTTGAGGAGCAGTAGAGCGGCGAGCACCCGGCGACGCCGGTACACGGCGGGGGTGTGCTGTCGGCGCGGCGGCGGGCGGCGACGGGACCGCTTCGGTGCGGCGGGCACGGCGCGCAGCCGACCGGAGCGGCGGGCGGCCGGGGGCGCGGAGACCGGTGCGCTCAACGCGCCGGTAGTCGCGTCCTCACTGAGGGTGACGATAAGTGCGCGCGGAGGATGGACGGGTTGCCGTCCTGGCACAGTGCGGCGCCGTCGGCGGCGCTGGAGCACCCGCGCCGTCGACTGCGCCCGCTCCGCCACCAGCCGCTCGGTGGCGTCGTACCGGCGAACCAGCGCCGGGGCCAGGGCGAGCAGGCCGGCGGCGGCGAGGACGGCGAGGAGCACCGAGGTCGGCACCCTCACCCCTCCCGTCACCGAATTCGAAGCAACCGCCATCCGACCGCAGGATCTTCCACCGATCGCGCCTGGGTGCGTGGATCGTCCGGCCGGGGAGCGCTTGCCGCAGCTTGCAGTTACTTGAGGTTACGGCGCGCCGACCGGGATGCCACCGCGCCGCGCCGATCCCGTCCGTGGGACGAGTGGCAGGATGTCGGGAAATCCTCCTACCGCGCGTTGGCGCGTACCCGGTGCCAGCGAGCCAGCAGGCCACCCTCGGCGGCGATCTCCTCGCTCGTCATCGCGTACCCGATGTGGTCCCGCCACGCGCCGTCGATGTGCATGTAGCGCACGTGGTACGACTCCTCACGGAAGCCCAACTTCTCCACCACCCGCCGGGACGGCCGGTTCTCCGGACGGATGTTGACCTCTACCCGGTGCAGCCCGGCCGGGCCGAACGCGTGGTCCACGGCGAGCGCGAGCGCCGTCGGGATCACACCTCGACCGGCGACCCGCGCGTCCACCCAGTAGCCGACGTAGCCGGAGCAGAGCGCCCGCCGCACGATGCTGCCCACGTTGATATGCCCGACCAGCCGGTCCCGGTCGGCCTCACGCAGGCAGACCGCGAACGGCATGCCCTCACCCTCGCGGGCCGAACGCCGCTGGTCACGGTGCACCCAACGGAACGCGGCGGGCGAGTTCAGCTCGTCCCAACCGCCCGGCAGCGACGACTCCCAGGGTGCCAACCAGGCCCGGTTGGCCCGCCGTACCTCCGACCACGCCGCAGCGTCGGAGCGCCGGTACGGCCGCAGCAGCACCGGGCCGTCGGCCAGTTCCACCGGCCAGCCCGGTGACCGCGCGGGTCCGAAGAGACTCACCAGCACAGTCTCCCGCGCGGGACCGTGTCGCGCGCAAGTGGCCCCGCCGCGTTCACCGGGCACGTCCGACGATGGCCCGACGCGGGCCGCGAGCGGGCCGGCCGGGACACGTCACCGGCGGCGGTCCAGCAGCAGGACGTCCACGGTGGAGCCGGCCGCGGCCGTGGTGACCCGCTCGCCGAGCACCAGCAGGCCGTTGGCCTCGGCCAACCCGGAGAGGGTGAACGGCCCGCCGCTAAGAGGCTGGACCGTGTAACCGCCACCGCGTCGCTCGGCGACGTGCGCCGGACGGAACTCACGCAGCCCGGCGGGGGACGACACGGTCTCCAGCAGGTGCGCCCGCACACTGGGGCGGAACACCGGCTCGGCACCGGCGAGCAGTTGGATGGCGGGGCGGGCCAGCACCTCGAAGCCGATCAACGCCGCGCCCGGGTCGCCGGGCAGGCAGACCACCGGCACCTCCTCGGCGCCGACAGTGCCGAACCCGAGCGCGGTGCCGGGATAGAGCGCCACGTCCGTGAACGTGACAGGCCCGGCGCGACCGCCCTCGCGGCGGGAGAGGATCCGGCGGACCATGTCTCCGGGGCCGGTGCCGGTGCCCCCGGTGGTGATGATCAGGTCGGCGCGCAGCGTCTGGTCCTCCAGCAGCCCGCGCAGCCCCTCCGGGTCGTCGTCACAGATCCCCACCCGGTACGCCAGCGCGCCCACCTCGGCCGCCGCGGCGGTCAGCGCGTGCGAGTTCGCGTCCACCACCTGGCCGGGCTGACTGCCCCGGCCCACGTCGACGAGTTCGTCACCGGTGGCCACGATGACCACCCGTGGGCTGGGCCGGACCACCACGTGCCCGATACCTGTCGCGGCGAAGACGGCTACCAGGGCCGGGGACACGTAGGTGCCGGCTCTGGCGAGCAGGGTGCCGGCGGGCAGTTCCTCACCCGCTCGGCGTACCCCGTACCCCCGCTTGGGGGTGCGGAAGATCTCCACCGCGGCCATGCCCTGGTCGGTCCACTCCACCGGGACCACGACGTCCGCGGCGACCGGCAGCGGCGCCCCGGCGGCCACCGAGAAGCACGAGCCGGGGGTGAGCCGGACCGGCCGCCAGCTCGCGGCGCCGAGATCGCCGACCACGTTGAGCCGGATGGTGCGGCCGCCGGGCGTGCCGGAGGGGGCCGGGACGTAGCTCGGCCCCCGGCCCCCTCCGGAAATGTCCTCCCAACGCGCGGCGTAGCCGTCCACGGCCGCCTGGTCGAAGGCAGGGAAGGCGTGCGGCGCGACGACGTCCTCGGCGAGGACGTTGCCGTGCGCCTGGGTGAGGTCGAGGTCGAGTGGCGGCAGCGCGCGCAACCTGCGCAGCACGCTGCCCAGGTAGTCGGCGAGCGGCGTCAACTCGTTCGCGGCCGCCTCGGCGTCGGCCGTCGCGGTCATGTACCAGATCCGCCTGCCGCGTCGGCCTTGACGAAGTCGGCCAGCCAGGTTCGGAACTCGGTGCCCAGGTCCTCGCGCTCGGCGGCGATCTGCACCACCGTCTGGAGGTACCCCAACGGCATGCCGGTGTCGTAGCGGGTGCCCCGGTAGACGATCGCGTGCACCGGGGTGCCCTCGGTCCGCAGCAGCTCCATCGCGTCGGTCAGCTGGATCTCGCCGCCACTGCCCGGCTTGGTCCGCCGGATCGCGTCGAAGATCTTGCCCGGCAGCACGTAGCGGCCCAGCACCGCGAGGTTGCTCGGGGCGTCCTCCGGCTGCGGCTTCTCCACCATCCCGGTCACCTTGACCACCTCACCGATGTCGGTCAGCTCCGACTCGGCCGGCTCGACCGAGGCGATGCCGTACCGCTTGGTCTCAGCCGGGTCGACCTCGAAGAAGGCGAGCACCACACCCCCGGTGCGGGCCTGCAACTCCAGCATCGCCGGCAGCAGCGGCTCCGACGGCTTGACGAACTCGTCGCCGAGCAGCACCGCGAAGGGCTGGTCACCGACGTGCGACTCGGCGTACCCGACGGCGTGGCCGAGGCCGAGCTGCTCGGGCTGCCGCACGGTGTAGATCTCGGCCAGCTCGCTGGGCCGACGCACGGCGGCCAGCCGCTCGGAGTCGCCCTTCTCCTCCAGCCTGGTCTCCAGGTCGGGGCGACGATCGAAGTGGTCCACCATCGACGTCTTACCCCGACCGGTGATCAGCAACACGTCACCGATGCCGGCCTGCGTGGCCTCCTCGACGATGTACTGCAACACCGGCCGATCCACCACCGGCAGCAGCTCCTTGGGCACCGCCTTGGTGGCCGGCAGGAACCGCGTGGCCAGTCCGGCGGCCGGGATGACGGCCTTGACCGCCAGGGGACGGCCAGTTGCGGCGACCGTCGATGAGGGGTTCGCTGAGTGCTCCGACATGCCGCGAGACTATCGGCCACGGCTCTGCCGCGGCGGGTGTGGCCCAGAAGACGCGCCGCCACCCGACCCCGGCCGCGCCGCGTCCGGGCCGGCCCGCGTGCCGCCCGTCGCGCTGTCCGGCGTGTCGTCGACCGAATCCGGTCGGGCGTGCGCCGGGCCCGCCAGCGATGATTCCGGTACGCCCACCGCCGGGTCGGACCGGGCGGGCCCGCCCGGCTCCCGAACGGCCTGCACCGGCTGGCCCGCGCGCGGCAGCCCGTCGGGTGGGCTCACCGCACACGCGAGCACCGGAATCTCCCGGGTCGGCGAATCCGAGCGCACCTCGGCGACCCGGTACGTGTCGCGGCCCGCCGCCTTGGCCGCGTAGAGCGCGTCGTCGGCGGCCTCCAGCACCTCCCGCCCGGTGCCGCCGTGGTCCGGGAAGACGGCGATGCCCACCGACACGGTCACCAGTACCGGCCCGGCGTACGCCTCGACGGCGATGGGCGTGTCGCGTACCGCCGCGCCGAGCCGTTCGGCCACGATCGCCGCGCCCCGGGCGTCGGTCTCCGGCAGCAGCAGCACGAACTCCTCACCACCCTGGCGGAAGGCCAGGTCGACCTCACGGATCTCCCCGCGCACCCGCCGGGCGAACTCGGCCAGCACGGTGTCCCCCGCGGCGTGCCCGTACGTGTCGTTGACGTCCTTGAACCGGTCCAGGTCCAGTGCGAGGACGCTGAGCATCCGCCCGAAGCGGCTGGCCCGTTCCACCTCCCGCCGGATCGACTCGCGCAGGTAGCGGTAGTTCCACAGCCCGGTGAGCGGGTCGGTGAGGGAGAGTCGCTGCGCTTCCTCGTGCACCCGGACGTTGTCCACCGCGACGGCCGCGTGGCCGGCGAAGGTGCGCAGGGTGGCCAGGTCGTCGTCGTCGAACTCGTCGGCGCCCAGCCGGTCGTAGAGGGCCAGCACGCCGAGCGCTGCTGCCGCGCCCGCCTCGTCGGCCGACCCCGAAGGTCCGGTTCCGGTTGCGTTGAGGGTGGCGGTGGCACCGCCGCCCGGAGCGGCGAACGGAACCGCCACGTACGTGCGGCAGCGCGGCTCACCGGTTGGCGCCTCGCTCGGCTCCGCCCTCCCCCGCTGTGGTTCCCCGGTGGCGGCGACCGCACCGACCACGCCGACGCCGACCGGCACCCGGAGCGTCGGTGGGCCGTCCGTCTCCTCGTTCGGCAGGCGCCCGTCCAACCCCTCGGTGCACTGGGCGACGAGCACCCCGCCGGTCTCCACCAGCAGTACGGCACCGGCCCGCGCGCCGGTGGCCCCGATGGCGCTGCGCAGGATCACCCGCAGGATGCGTTGCAGGTCGTGCGTGCTGGCCAGGGTGTCGCCGAGCACCGCGAGGTGCCCGCGCAGCTGGTCCCGGTTGCTTGTCAACGCGGCGACGTAGGAGCCGGTCTCCCGGGTCATCCGGTTGAACGCGGCGGCCAACCGCCCCACCTCGTCGCGACTGCGGACCGGCACCCGGGTGCTCAGGTCGCCCTGGGCCACCCGGTCGACCGCACCGGCCAACTCCGCCAGCGGCCTGGTGGTCACCCGGGCCAGCCGCCAGGCGCTCAGCACCGCGAGCAGCCCGGCCAGCAGGACCACCCCGACAAGCGTGGCGTGCAGCCCCGGTGGGCGTTCACTGGGCACGGAGAGCACAAGTGGCAGCGGTTGCTCGTCGGAGGGCCCGAGCCTGCGCACGTACCGGCCCTTGTTCGTCTCGGTGACCTGTTCTCCCCGAACACCGACGGCGGCGGCCAGCACCCCGTCGCGGACGTCACGGGACTCGGTCGTGTGGGTGACCCGCGCGGCGCTCGCCCCACTGTCGAGCAGGGTGACCGCCACCCCGGTCACCGCCGCCAGTCGGGCCACGAAGGCCGGATCGACACGTTGCGCGGCGGTCACCGCGCCCAGCCGGGCACCGGTGCGGTCGTGCAGGTCGACCTGGGCGGCCAGCGCGCGGACCGGGCTGGTCGAACCGTCGGTCGAATCCCCGTTCGTGCCCTCGGTCGGACCCCCGTTCGTGCCCTCGGCCGAGCCGGCGCAGTCCTGCCACGGGGTCGACGGGGACCCGGGCGAGACGTAGCTGACCTGGCCGGCCACGTCGGTGATCAGCACCGCGGCGGCCAGACCCCGGCCGACCAGTTGCGCGGCGGCGACGGCCGGATCGGCGGCGAGCGCCACCGCGTCGGCGGTCGCGCGTAACTGCTGGCAGAGCGCGTCGACCGAGGTACGCACGGTGGACGCCGCCACGGCCAGGCGCTCGGTGGAGCGACTGCGGTCGACAGCGGCGACGGTGGAGGCGACGAAGAGCGCGCCGAGCAGGACCGGCCCGAGCACCACCACGAGGAAGGCTGCTGTCAACCGCCCGCGTAGCGTCACTCGGTCCCCCCGGAAGTTCCGCCTCCGTTGCTTGCGATGCTGACACAGAGCAACCGTGGGAGAGGCGTTGCGTCAGGAGTGTTGCGTGCCGGAATTTTCTGATGAAGCGGAAGTGACCCGGATGGCGAAGCGGGACACCCGTGTCGAACTGCTCGCTCGCCGCCGGTCGCTGCCCGCCGCGACGAGGGCAGCCGCCGCCGGGCGCGTCCAGGCCGAGCTTGTCGCTCTGGTACGCCGGCTGCGCCCGCACCGGGTGACCGCGTACGTGCCTGTCGGCTCCGAACCGGGCGGCGCCGACCTGCCCGAGGTGCTGCGGGCGGCCCTGCCGGCGGACGCCGAGTTGCTGCTGCCGGTGCTCCTCCCCGACCTGGATCTGGACTGGGCGGCGTATACCGGGCCGGGGGCCTTGATCGCCGCGGGTCGGGGTATCCGAGAACCAGTCGGCGCCCGCCTCGGGGTGGCCGCCGTGGCGCACGCGGAGCTGGTGGTCGTACCGGCTCTCGCGGTCGACCACCACGGTCGGCGACTCGGGCGCGGCGGCGGCTCGTACGACCGCGCACTCGCCCGGGTGCCCGAGGCAGCGCTGACGGTGGTGCCCCTGCACGACGGTGAGCTGGTCGAGGCGGTGCCGGCGGAGCCACACGACCGCCGGGTGCGCGCGGTCGTCACCCCCGCCGACGGGGTGCGTACGCTTGACGGCGGCCCGGGAGCGGCGCATGGTGTCGCGCCCCACACGTCCGCTGGACGAACCCGGGGCGAATGACGCACCATTGGCACTCGAATACGTCGAGTGCCAACTGGCCGAGCCCAGATCCGGAGGAGAACGTGCCCACGTACCAGTACGCCTGCACCACGTGCGGTCACCAGCTCGAGGCGGTGCAGTCATTCTCTGACGAGCCGCTGACCGAGTGCCCGGCGTGTGAGGGGCGGCTGCGCAAGGTCTTCAACTCGGTCGGCATCGTCTTCAAGGGGTCGGGCTTCTACCGCACCGACTCCCGGGCGTCCGGCTCCGAGACGACGGCCGGCGGCACGGCCAACAAGCCGGCGAAGTCCGAGTCGTCCTCCGGTGACAGCTCGTCGTCCTCTTCGGGGTCCTCGTCCTCGACCGGGTCGTCCTCGGGCTCGCCGTCCTCCTCGGGGTCGTCTTCCGGGTCCGGGTCGTCCTCGGGCGGGTCGGGCGGCGGCAAGACGGCGGCGGCAAGCTCCGCGTCCTGATCGTCGAAGGCCCGACCCCCACGGGTCGGGCCTCGGTCAACTCGGGCGCCGCCTCGACCGCCCCAACCTCGGCCGCCGGGATGATCCACTCGGGTTCCAGGAAGTCGGCCGGTCCCCGTTGCGCTGACCGCCCGGATTCCTTGACCGCGAGTCGATCAAGGCGGGTGCCGTAGCAGATCGAACCGGCGGATGGGCGTTATCCACAGGCCGCACGGTTGTCCACAGGCAGCGGCCAGAGGGTCGGTCGAGACGGCGAAAACTGCCTAGCCTGCCGTCCATGGGTGCCGTTGCGGCACTCGGGGACGGGAAGGCGGCAGAGGCGATGCTCGATCCGGATTCCGCGCGGGCCTTGCGCCCGTTGCGCCAGCTCAACCTGCCCGGCGGGCGCACAGTGCTCCGGGCTGGCCTGGTCGCCGCGCTACTCGGCCTGGCCGCCGCAGTCCTGCACACCCCGGCCGGATGCCCACCGACCGCTGTGCCCTCCGACGCACCGTCGGTGGCAGACGACACGGCCCGGCAGGTCGACGGGGGCTGACCCTGACGCCGAGCCGCCCGGGTCAGTCCCAGTGCGGGGGGCGTTCGGCGAGCAGCCAGTCGTCGTTGCCGCCCGACCGCTCGCCCCAACCACGGTCGGTGTCGTCAGAGGTCTGCTCGGGCAGCACCACGAAGTCTTCGCTCAGGTCGACGGCGCGGTCATCGTCTCCACGTGCGCCGCGCGTGCCGGGGTCTTCGGTGCTCACGAGCGGCAAGACTAGCGCAGCCGACGGCGGCGGGCCGGGCCGCCGACCGTGGCACGCCGACCGGAAACGACCGATCGACGACGGTGGCACGCCGGCCAGAAACGACCGGGCCGCCGGTGGCGTTGGTAGCGTCGGACGGCGTGACGACCCCCAGCGGTGGCAGCACCCCGGACGACTACTGGCGACGGCCTGACACCGGTGACGACGCGGTGGCCGACCACCCTCCCGCCGCGCCCGCGACCCCACCGCCAACCGGGCCCACCATCCCACCGCCAACCGGGCCCACCATCCCACCGCCGACCGGGCCCACCGGCCCGCAGCCGACCGGGCCCAGCAGCCCAGCACCGACAGGACACCCTTCCGGCGGGCACGACAGCCCAGCACCGGCCGGGCAGACCGGTGCAGCGTCGACGGGTCTCCCACCCGGCGGATACTCCGGCCCGCCACCGAGCGTGCCGCCACCGGCGGGTTGGCGTCCGCCCGTACATCTGCAACCGGCGCCGCCGCGACAGCTTCCGCCGCAGGACATGGCCGACCTGGACATGGCCGAGCAGCGCTCGCAGCGGGTCACCTACGGCTTCGGCGCGGCAGCCGGCGTGGTGCTGCTGGTTCTCCTCTGTCTGCTCTGCTCGCGAGTCATCTTCTGATGCCCGCCCTCGGGGCAGCAGCTCACGGGCCGCAGCTCAGAGGGTGGTGCCCCAGACGGTCTCGGCGCCGGAGTGCCCGGTCAGGTAGACGTAGATCAGGGCGGCGATGGCGAGCGCCACGGCCGCCACCCCCAGCACCGGGGTGACGAGCGCGGGCAGCCGCGGCACCCGGGGGTGCCCACTTGTCGCCACGAGCAGCAGGATGGCCACGATCCCGAGCGGCACCACGATGCGGAACAGGATGTCACCGTAGCGGGAGTGCTCGAAGATCTGATCGAGGATCGGTCCCTGGAAACCCCGGGCCACCAGCGCGTCGGTGAGCGCCTCACCCGACTTGACCGCGACGTAGGCGGTCACCGGCGCGGCCAGGGCGAGGAGGCCCAGGGCCCAGTCGAGCCGGTGCCGCCAGCGCGGCAACCCCACGTACGCGATGGAGAGCACCGCCAGCAGCGGCACGAACACGACGACCGCGTGGACCACCAGGGGGTGTACCGGTAGACCCAGGATCTCCTCGAACATCGAACCCTCCAGGTGGATCACGGTCAGGGGTGGCCAGCCTATGGTCCGCCGATCGTCCCCAGGCTCTCGACCGGAGACACGCGCGCCGTGTCGATCCGGTTCACCCACGGGGGCCGTACTCCCGATCCTGCCTGGCTGTGTCGGTCGCCACCCGGCGCGGGCGACGGTTGTCGATGCCGACCGGGCGTGCTGTCATTGGCAAATGTCCGGTGCCGAGGAACTGCTGCGGTCGAGGGGCCTGCGTGTCACGCGGCCACGCCTCGCGGTGCTCGACGTGCTGGCCGACGGCGGGCACCTGGAGGTCGACGAGATCACCCGGCGGGTCCGCGAACGTCTCGACTCGGTCTCCACCCAGGCCGTCTACGACGTGCTGGGCGCGCTGTCCCGGGCCGGGCTGTCGCGGCGGATCGAGCCGGCAGGCAGTCCCGCCCGCTACGAGGCGCGCGTGGGCGACAACCACCACCACGTGGTCTGCCGGGGCTGCGGCGAGATCGCCGACATCGACTGCGCGGTGGGCAGCGCCCCGTGCCTGGAGCCGGGTGTCGCGCACGGGTTCGAGGTGGACGAGGCCGAGGTGACCTTCTGGGGCCTCTGCCCGGCCTGCCGGGCCCGCCGCTCCGCCGACGTCTGACCGGCGGCGCCGGGCGGCACGTGACCGGCGAGGTCGGCCCGACCGTGGCACTCTTGGGCGGTGGACTCCGATGACCTCGGCCTTTTCGGTCCGGGTTCGGTCACGTGGAAGGTGCACGAGGAGCCGATCCTGATCGTCGCCGGCCTGCGCTCGCTCTACCTCCAGGCGCTGCACCCCCGGGCCATGGCCGGGGTCGCGCAGAACAGCAACTACCGCACCGATGCCTGGGGCCGACTGGTCCGCACCGCCACCTACGTGGCGACCACCGTCTACGGGACCACCGCCGAGGCGCAGACCGCCGGGGCCCGCCTGCGCCGTCTGCACGACCGGATGCGGGCCACCGACACGCTCACCGGTGAGCGGTTCCGGATCGACGAACCGGACCTGCTGCGCTGGGTGCACGTGACCGAGGTCGAGTCGTTCCTCAGCACGGCACGACGTGCCGGGCTGCCGCTGAGCGACGACGAGGTGGACGGCTACTACACCGAGCAGCGCCGCGCCGCCGCCCTGGTCGGCCTGGACCCGGCCACCGTCCCGGGCACCGCCGCCGAGGTCGCTGACTACTACGAGGCCGTACGGCCACAGTTGCGGATGACCCGGGAGGCCGCCGAGACGGCGGTGTTCCTCACCGCCCCACCGCTGCCGTGGAAGGTCAGCCTGCCGGTCCGGTTGGGGCTCACCCTGGGCCCGCCGCGCTGGGCGTACCTGGGAATCGCCGGGACCGCGTTCGCGCTGCTGCCGACGTGGGCGCACCGGATGTACGGCGGCCTCGGTCTGCCGACCACCGCGCTGTCGGCGGACCTGACCGTGCGCGCGCTGCGGCTCGCCCTCGCCGCCGTCCCCCGCCGCTACCTGGAGGGGCCGTTGATACAGGCGGCCAAGGAGCGGGCCGCGCGGCACGCCGCCGCCCCAGCGACCGGCTGACCCGACAGTCGCCACGCGCGGAGGATCAGCCGTCGGACGGCCGGTCCATGGCCGCCCACGGCTCCTTGCCCGGGGCCTGCGCGCCCGCCGGGCAGTGCCGCCTGAAGTCGCACCAGCCACAGCGCGGGCCGGGTGCCACCGGGAAGGCCTCGTCCGCGTCGGCGCCGTCGGCGACCGCGCGTTCGGCGGCCATGATGTCGCGGGCTGTCTCTTCCGCGCGGGTCAGTTGTCGGGCCAACGACTCGACTGTGTGGTCGTGGCCGGCGACCGTGCCGGTCGGCAGGTGGTGCAGCTCCACCCGGCGGCACGGCCGACGGAACACCCGCTCGGCGGCGTACGCGTAGAGCGCCAGCGCCTGCGAGCCCCGGGCGTCGTCAGTGTCCAGCCCGGTGCGACCGGTCTTGTAGTCGACGATGACCAGCTCAGGCCCTTCCGGCCCGGGCCGCGAGTCGATCCGGTCGGCGCGACCGTTGAACGCCAACACAGCGGTCTTGACCGCCACCACCCGCTCCACGCCGAGCGGGTCGGAATCCGGCTCCAACGTCTCGACGTATGCCTCGAGCCACCCCAACGCCCGCCGGTAGGCGGCCCGCTCCTGCTCGTCGTCGCGGTAGCCCTCGCGGACCCAGGTGCCCTTGAGCAGCGTGGCCAGCGCCTCGGGGCGTCGCCGGTCGGCGGGCAGCGCATACCAGTTTTTCAGGGCGGTGTGCACGCTGGCGCCGAGTGAGTTGTGCGCCCACGGCGGGCCCTTGGGTGGTGCGGGCCGGTCGACGTAGGAGTAGCGGTAGCGACGCGGGCAGTCGGCGTACGCGCCGAGCTTGCTCGGTGTGCAGACGAACAGTCGCTCCGGCATGCCCTCGAAGCCGAGCTGCTCGGCGTCGCCGGCGCGCTGCCGTGGGGCCCGGCCGCCGGCGGCCGGCCGCCCCGCTGATGAGGATCGTCGCACGCCTGCGATCCTGCCATCCACCCCCGACATCGCGCGCGTGCCGTCAGGTCATGTTGACGTACTGCGTGACGAAGGCGAACACCGCGTCGGCGATGAGCTGCACGGCGATAGCGGCCAGCAGCAGACCGGCGATCCTGGTCAGGACCTCGATCCCACCGGGACGCAGGATCTTCACGATGCCGCCGGAGAAGCGCAGCACGATCCAGACCGCGAGCATCACGGCGAGGATCGCCACGGCGATGGCGGTGAAGTCCGCCAGCCCGTCGGCCTGCTGGACGAAGAGCATGGTGGCCACGATGGCGCCCGGCCCGGCCAGCAGCGGGGTGCCCAGCGGCACCAGGGCGATGTTCGAGGTGGCCTCCGAGCTGGGGCCGTCGGTCTTGCCGGTCAGCAACTCCAGGGCGACGAGCACGAGCAGCAGCCCGCCGGCCGCCTGCAACGCCGGCAGGTCCACGTGCAGGTAGTCGAGCAGGGTCTGCCCCGCCACCGCGAAGACCACGATGACGCCCAACGCCAGCGTGACGGCCTGCCAGGCTGCCCGGTTGCGGTCGCGGGCGGGCAGCGGGCCGGTGAGCGCCAGGAAGATCGGCATCATGCCCGGCGGGTCGGTGATCACCAGCAGGGTCACGAAAACCTCGCCGAACAGCTTCAGATCCACGTGATCAACATAGCCGCGCCGCGATGGGCGAAATACCCGGATCAGCCCGAAGCGACCTCGGTCACCCCGTCGGCCACGATCCGTTCGTACGCCTCGACGCTGGTGCTGAACGCGCCGAGTTGGACGGTCTTGTGGGTGCCGTGAAAATCCGAGGAGCCGGTGACGAGCAGGCCCAGTTCGGCGGCGAGCGCCCGCACGTGCTCCCGCTCGGCCGGGCTGTGGTCCTCGTGGTCGACCTCGAGCCCGGCGAGCCCGGCGGCGGCCAGCTCGGCGATCAGCTCGTCGGGCACCACCCGGCCACGTCGGGTGGCCCGCGGGTGGGCGAAGACCGGCACACCTCCGGCCGCCCGGACCAGTCGAACGGCCCGGAACACGTCGATGTCCTCCTTGGGCAGCCGGTACCGCTCGCCCAGCCAGTCCGGGCCGAACGCCTCCCGGACACTGCCCACCAGGCCGGCGCGGATGAGCGCCTGCGCGAGGTGCGGGCGTCCCACGGTGCCGCCACCCGCGCCGGCCAGGATGTCCGGCCAGCTCACGTCGATGCCGTCGGCCCGCAGGAGGTCGACCATCCGTTCGCCGCGTTCTTCCCGGGCGGCCCGGACCCGGGCAAGCTCGGCCACCAACTCCGGGTGGTCCGGGTCGAACAGGTACGCGAGCAGGTGCAGCGGCACCGCCGGCTGCGCGCCGGACCAGCGACACGACAACTCCGCACCCCGGACCAGACGCAGACCCGGCGGCAGCGCGTCCACGGCCGGCGCCCAGCCGGCGGTGGTGTCGTGGTCGGTGATCGCCAGCACGTCCAGCCCGGCGTCGAAGGCCGCGCCGACCAGCTCGGCCGGGGTCAGCGTCCCGTCGCTGGCCGTCGAGTGGGTGTGCAGGTCGATCCGGGGGGCGGAGCCGGTACGCGAGGTCACCGCCCGACGCTACCGAGGAAACAGCGAGCCCGGCTCACATGGGTCGCCCGGGTCACCCGGGGTCAGAAGCCCTTCACCAGGATCGGCCGCTCTCCGGCCGGTACGCCGGGCACCGCAGCCGGGCTGGCCGGCTTCCCCGCCCGCACCTGGCCGACGTCGACCCGGACCAGCTCGCCGGCGCCGTTGAGGTAGGAGGCGTGGGACGCGTTGCTCCAGACCACCGCCCCGGTGATCGACGGCCCGGCCGCAACGGCTGTCGCATTCGGGCCGAGCCGCTCCAGGTCGACCAGCAGAGCCCGGCCGGCCTTGCCAACTCCCCCGTTCACCAGCAGCCACCGCCCGTCCGGCGAGACCCCGCCGACGCCGTCCTGGCTCAGGTCCGGACCGCAGCCGGTGCGTACCGGGTCCAGGTGACGAGTCGGGGCGAGTACGGCGAGGCAGGTCCGGCCCGGATCGGTCGCGGTGACCTGGCCGACGAGCCGCCCGTCGGGTAGCCGTCCGTAGACGTTGAGGCTCTTCTGGTCGAGGGCCTCGGGCAACGGCCCAGCACCGGGACGCCAGAGGGTGTGACCGGCGTCGGCCGGGTCGAGTCGGACCAGCACCTCGTCAGCGACGAAACGGACGGGCTCCGCCGCGGCGGGCACCGGGGTGCGCACCGCCCCGATGAGTTGGGTGCCGATCACGCCCGCCACCAGCAGATCGTCTCCGTCGCGCCAGGCGACCTGGAGGCTGTCCGGGGCCAGGACGATCGCGCCCGCCCCGGCCAGCAGCACCTGCACCAGGCCGTCGTTCTGCACCACCCACAGGGAGCGCCCCGCGGTGCTCGGCCCGCTGACCACGAGCCAACCGCCGCCGCTGGGCAGGGGCTGGACGCGTTCGGCCGGCCCGACGTCGGGCAGCACCAGCCGCCGTCCGTCGGCGCTGACAAGCGTCTCGCTGACGAGCGGGGCTGTCGACGTCTGGGGCGAGGGGGCGGGGCCGGGAATGCTGGCCGTCGGGAGCGGCCGGTTGGTCGGGCCCGGGTCGCCGATCACCACGATGGGTGACCCGTCCCGCCTGGTCTCGGCACCGAGCTGGGCCATGCCGGCGCTGAGCAGCACGGTGGTGACCGCCGCGAGCGCGAGGCCGGCCGCGGTGCGTCGACGCCGGATCCGGTTCGCACGGCGGATGGCCTGGCCCGCCGGATCGACGCTCAGCGGGCGGGCAAGAGCGACGTGGCGCGAGAGTGTCTCCCGCACCGCACCTTCCAGCTCGTCAGGCCGCACCTGGTATGAACGCCGCGGGCCGTCCGTCAGGTTGTCGCGCCGGCCTGGGAACTCGGTCACTGCTGCTCCCCGGAGCCCGTGCCGACGGGCACGGCCGCCGGGGCGGTGGGCAACACGACAGGCGGGGTGATCGAACGCGGCACGGCCACACGCGGAGCGGCCGGGCGGGGAGCGGGTCGGCCAGCCGCCCGCCCCGGCCCGGGTGTGGCAGCGGCACCGGCGGCCGGGGCCCGGCCGGTCCGGGAGCCCGAGCCTGCCGTCCGGCCGGCGGCGCCGGTCGCGGCCTGTCCACCGCCGGCAGCGGCCGACCGGCCGGCGATGCCTGCCGCGGCGGCCAGGTCCGGTGCGTCCGCGCCCAATCGTCGACGCAGCGTGGCCAGCGCCCGGGACGTCTGGCTCTTCACCGTGCCCGGCGAAATGTCCAGCATCGCGGCGGTCTGCGCCTCCGACATGTCCTCGTAGTAGCGCAGCACCAGAACTGCCCGCTGCCGGTTGGGCAGCTCCCGGAGATGCCGCCAGAGCAGATCACGGTCAAGTTGCTGTTCGATCTCGTCGACACCGGCCCGCTCGGGCAGGACCTCCGTCGGGCGTTCGCCGTGCCAGCGCCGCCGCCACCAACTGGTCGACGTGTTGACCATCACACGTCGGGCGTACGGCTCGACCGCCTCGATGCCGCCGAGCCGCTTCCACGCGAGGTAGGTCTTGGTCAGCGCCGTCTGGAGCAGATCCTCGGCCGTGGCCCAGTCTCCGGTGAGCAGATACGCGGTGCGTAGGAGCGCGGCGGAGCGGGCCGCGACGAACTCGCGGAACTGCTCCTCCAACGAGTCCCTGCTCGCCACCGCCCACCTCCACACCCCTGCCGTCCTGGCAGAGTGCCACGTCAGGGGCGCTCTGGTCCATGACGAAAGGTGCGCACTTGCTCCGATGTTCGGTCGAAAACCTTCACGCCCCGTCGTCGGCCTTGGCCTCGTCGGCCTCCTTGCCGAGCCGCGCCTCGACCGCCTGCGGCTCGTACATTTCCTCGACGACGCGCAGGTAGAGCTCGTTCGGGTTGGGCAGGTTCTTGATCTCGCGGAGCGCCTGCTCCTGACCGGCGGACTCCAGCACGAAGGTGCCGTAGTTGAGCGCTCGGCCGGTCGGGGTCTGCTCGTACTTCATGTCGGTGACCCGGACCAGCGGCATCATCGCCACCTTGCGGGTGACGATGCCGTTGACCACCATGACCCGCTTGTTGGTCAGGATGAACCGGTCATACCACCAGTCGGCGACCTTCCACGCCACCCAGCCCATCACCGCGAACCAGAGCAGTACGGCGATGGTGGTCAGCGCCCCGACGTCCTGGCCGGCGAGGAAGCCGGAGAGGTAGCCGAGCACGAAGGTCGCCGCGATGCCGATCAACAGCGGGTTGGTGAGGTGGATCCAGTGCCGCTTCCACTCGCCCCGGTAGCGCTCGGTGGGGAAGAGGTAGCGAGCCACCAGCGAACTGGGCTCGTCTTCCAGTGGCAGCACCCGTCGAGGGGTCGAGCCGGTCGCGTCGGCACGCAACCCGGCCAGCTCGTCCTCGGAGATCTGCGGCGGCTGGTAGCTGGCCTCAGGATCACGGATCCACCCCCGACCGGAACGACCCTGGCCGGCATAGCCGGGCCCGTCGCCATAGCCGACGTCGTCCGAAAGGGACGGACCGTCGGACAGGCCGGGACCGGCCCCGTAGCCCGGGCCGTCATCAGGCCCGACCCGCGGGATCGGCTCGGTGTCACGCTCGCGGCGCTCCCGGTCGGGGTCGTCCGGGTCGAAGGGTGGACCGGAGGGGCTGCCCATCGGCGGCTAGGCGACGAGGCTGGTGAAGAAGTCGCCAAACCCCTGGGCGATATCCATGATCCCGCCGCCGAGCGACTTGAACACGTCCGCCGCAGAGTTTGGCCGGTAGGCGACGAAGAAGATCAAGAATGCGATTCCGGCCCAGGTGAGGACCTTCTTGACCATGGCGGGCCATCCTCTCGCGCGGCGCCGGGTCCCATTACCGCAGCGGCACCCAGAGTATCAGTGTGGTGTCGTACAGTGAATATCTGCGTCCGTTCTCCGTCAAACCGGGAGAGTTGTCAAGCTCTACCAGGTAAGTACGGGGACGGTGCGCCGTACACGAGCTCGGGCGGAGTCCACTCGGTCAGGTCGTGTAGCACGACATCTTCCGCGAGCAGGTGACCCGCACTCGCCGGCCAGGCTATCGCATGGAGCCACATTCCCCGAGCTTCGCCCGCGTACGCGCTTCGATCCGTTGGCGAATTGACCAACCACAGTGGAGTGGGGTGCCCGCCGACCTTGATCTTCGCCTGTCCGACGTGGTCAGGGTGACCTGGCCCCGGGTCGGTGAGCGCGTCGACCAACTCCGGCCCCGGATCGGGACCGGCCAGTCCGGCGAGTCGGGTGCCCAGGCCGACACCGGGCTCCTCGGCCACGAAGACCAGATCGGCCGGACCACCGCCGAGTGGCGCCGGGCCCGCGCAGGCCACCGCGGTCGCCCGCACTCCCGTCCGGTCGTCCCCGGCGTACGCCACGCCGGTCAGTGTCCAACCCGGCGGCAGCGGCCACGGGCACCACAACGGCGTCACCGGCGAGTCGGCGGTCGCGGTGATCCGCTCCACCACGCTCGCCACGATCTCCGCTCCGATGTGCTCGGGCACGTGCAACGGCGGAACCGGACCGCAACGCACACACCTCGAATCGGTGTTCATCAGATCCGGCGCCCGTACCGGGCCCCCGCATCTCGGACAACTCACCGCGACACTCACATCCCCACCGTCACCCCGGAGCGCCGGCACGTCAAGCCGGAACGTCCGATTCGGCACCGGACGTGGGTCAGTCCGGCGGCGTGTCGGCGTGCGCGCGGATCCAGGCGTGCATCGCGATTCCGCTGGCGACGCCCGCGTTGATCGACCTCGTCGAGCCGTACTGGGCGATGGAGTAGAGCTGGTCGCAGGCGGCGCGGGCCGGCGCGGAGAGGCCGGGCCCCTCCTGGCCGAACAGCAGCACGCAGTCCCGCGGCAGGGTGCCGGTCTCCAGCGGACGCGAACCGGGCAGGTTGTCGATGCCGAACACCGGCAGGTGCCGCTCGGCGGCCCAGGCGACGAACTCCTCGATCGTCTCGTGGTGCCGTACGTGCTGGTACCGATCGGTCACCATCGCGCCGCGCCGGTTCCACCGTCGCCGTCCGACGATGTGCACCTCGGCGGCGTTGAACGCGTTGGCGTTGCGCACCACAGTGCCGATGTTGAAGTCGTGCTGCCAGTTCTCGATCGCGACGTGGAAGCCATGCCGGCGCCGGTCCAGGTCGGCGACGATCGCCTCGTGCCGCCAGTAGCGGTAGCGGTCGACGACATTGCGCCGGTCCCCCTCCGCCAGCAACTGCGGGTCGTAACGGCTGTCGTCCGGTGGGTCCCCCGGCCAGGGGCCCACGCCCACCTCAAGCTGGTCGTCGGTCACGGTCATCAGAGGGTACGGACCGCGTCGGCGCCCGGCGCGACGACCTGCCGGTCAACCCAGGTCGAGGGCGGCACCGAGCCGGTCCAGGAAGCGCCGGTCCGCCGGGCTGGCCGGTGGGTCCACCCGGCGCGCGCCGGTGCCGGGCACCGCGCGACAGACCCGGGCCGCGACCGACTGCACCCACTGGCGGTACGCGGCCGAGTCGGCGGGGTCGGCCCGCCGCCGGAGGACCCGGCTCGCCGCCCGACAGGCGGCCAGCAGGTCCACCAGATCGGTGAGCCGCTCGGCGGGTTGCGGGGTGCCGTCGTGGCGGGCGTAGATCGTGGCGACCACCGCACGGACCAGGTCGCTGTCGGAGGCCCGGCCCGCGGCCACGGCGTCCAGGCCGGCCAGGCTGGCCATGACCCCACGCTCCGTCCGGCCGGGACCGGGCGCCGCGGCGGCCACGAGAACCCGACCGGGCAGGCTGGTGAGCAGATCCCACTCGACGGCGGAGTAGACAGCGGTGGTCAACGGTGCGGCTCGGCGGCCGGCAGAGGACGGCTCTCCCGCGACGGAGTGGCTCATCGGAACCTCCGGCGTCAGCATATGCCCCGAGACGGGAACAGGGCCCCTTCCCCGGCAGACAGGCAGCGGGGAAGGAGCCCGTGTACGTCGACGGTCGAGCCCGCCGTGACGGTCAGCGCGGCTCGGGGAAGCTGGGCCGCTCCGGATCCACACCGTCGGGCACCGCGGCGGCCGCGTACTCCCGCTTGGGGACCATGACCTTGCGCCGGAAGACGCAGACCATCGTGCCGTCCTGGTTGTAGCCGCGAGTCTCCACCGACACCACGCCCCGGTCGGGCTTCGAGCCGGACTCCCGCTTGTCCAGCACCGTGGTCTCGCCGTAGATGGTGTCGCCGTGGAAGGTCGGCGCGACGTGCCGCAGCGACTCGACCTCCAGGTTGGCGATCGCCTTTCCACTCACGTCGGGCACCGACATGCCGAGCAGCAGCGAGTAGATGTAGTTGCCGACCACGACGTTGCGCTTGAACTGACTGGCGGTCGCGGCGTAGTGCGCGTCCATGTGCAGCGGGTGGTGGTTCATGGTGAGCAGGCAGAAGAGGTGGTCGTCGTACTCGGTCACGGTCTTGCCCGGCCAGTGCCGGTAGACCGCGCCGACCTCGAACTCCTCGTAGTAGCGACCGAACTGCATGCTGGTCCCTTCGACGGGCGGCGATGGAGTTCGGCACAGCATGCCTTACCGATGGTTAAGGCGACCGGCGGGGCGCGACGGCGGCGGAAATGTCACACCTGTCACACGCCCGGGGGGAGACGCAATGAGCGGCGGGGCCCTCCCCGGCACCCGCCGCCCACGCTCTGATGTGAGGAATTCTGCCCTACGCCTGCGTAGGTTCAACAGAGATCGCGGTCACATTTATCTTTTTGTAACACTACTCTCCGTGATGAAGCGGAGGTTGATCAGCGATCTCTGCAGGCCGGATACCTCCTTGTCAATGCCCAAGTTACCGATTCGTAGTGCTCAATCACGTGGATCTCCCTGGAAACGCTCCCATCACGGCAGGTCACGCAAGTGCGTCGTGCACTTGCGTTCCGCAGGTCGGGTGTGAACAGACGTGTGTCGATGACCCGCAGCACCCCCCGGCAGCCCCGAGCACGTTTCGTGCCCCACCGCGCGGGAATTCGATACGGTCAGCCCTGGTTCTACGGGACGTAGACAAACCGCGGTGATCGGAGAGTGCAATGGCAACCGTTGAGCTGACCTCGACGAACTTCGACGAGGTGACCGGCAACGACGGCATCGTCCTGGTCGACTTCTGGGCCGACTGGTGTGGTCCGTGCAAGCGGTTCGCCCCGGTCTACGAGCGCTCCTCGGAGAAGCACCAGAACATCGTCTTCGGCAAGGTCGACACTGAGGCTCAGCAGGAGCTGGGCGCCAAGTTCGACATTCGCTCGATCCCGACGATCATGGCGATCCGTGACGGCGTCATCGTCTTCGCCCAGCCGGGCGCCCTTCCTGAGTCCGCGTTGGAGAACCTGATCGAGCAGGTCGAGGCGCTGGACATGGACGACGTCCGCAAGCAGCTGGCCGAGCACAAGCACTGAGTCGTCCTCGCGACGACACGCGAGGCCGGGCCCGATACGGGCCCGGCCTTCGTCGTACCCCCACAAGCTCTTGCATGATCACCTTCCTGGTCAGGCCGGACTGGCCGTCGGAGGGACCCGACACAGCCGGTACATCCCGTATCGTCACGACCCGATGGAGAACCTGACCACCCGCGGGCGCGTGACCCGGCTGGGCGCGACCGCACTGGGTCTCGTCCTGCTCGTCGTCGGCACCTTCTGGGGCAGCGACGACGACTTCCCGTTCGGCCCGTTCCGGATGTACTCCACCTCCAACCCGCCGAACGCCCCCGCGCCCGACACCCGTGTCGAGGGGGTGAACAGCTCGGGGGCGGTGATCGACCTCGACCAGAACGCGACAGGCATCCGCCGCGCCGAGATCGAGGGTCAGCAGGCCCGATACGCTGCCGACCCGACGCTGCTCACCGAGGTCGCCGACGCGTACGCCGAGCGTCACCCGGACGCCCCCGCACTGGTCGAGGTCCGCATCGTCATCCGCTGGCACGGCATCCGCGCCGGCCGACCGACCGGCCAACACACCGACGAGACCGTCGTCCGCTGGCAGGCCCCCCGATGACCCGCTGGCTGACCGAGGCCGTGCCCCGGGGCCGGGTGGCCGCGTTCCGCACCCTGATCTACCTGTTCGTCGCCGCCGATCTGGTGATCTTCACCCCCTGGGTACGCACCCGGGTCAGCGTTCCCGGCGACCTGTACCGGCCGCTCCTGATCGGTCGCCTGCTCCCACTGCCGACGCCAACTGAGACGCTGGTGACGGTGATCTTCTGGGCGTTGCTGCTGCTCGCCCTCCTCGCCGCCACCGGACGGGCGCCCCGCCTGCTCGGCTGGGCGGTGTGCGCGCTGTACCTGGAGTGGATGATCATCGCGATGAGCTACGGGAAGGTCGACCACGACCGGTTCGGGCTGCTCGTCGCACTGGCCGTACTGCCCACCGCCGGTCGAGCCCGACACGGCGACACCACCCGCACCGAGGCCGGTGGGTGGGCCCTACGCGTCACCCAGATCGCGGTGATCTGCACGTACTTCCTGGCCGCCTTCGCCAAGCTGCGCTTCGGCGGTCTGGACTGGCTGACCGGCTCGGTCCTGGCCCGCGCGATCATCCGACGCGGCACCGACCTGGCCGACCTGATCGCCCAGGTGCCGTACCTGCTGATCGTCGCCCAGTTCGGCATCGTGGCGTTCGAGCTGCTGAGCCCGGTGGTCTTCTTCCTGCCACCCCGCTGGCGACTCGCCATGGTCGGCTTCTTCTACTCGTTCCACGCGGTCACCATCGCGACCATCACGATCTCGTTCGCGCCGCACCTGGCCGCGATGACCAGCTTCCTACCGTTGGAGCGGGTACGCCCGCTGGTCTGGGTCCGCCGGCTCGTCGGCCGCGACACTCCCGCGCCAGCGACCGGGGTTGCTCCAACGGACCCGACGGACGTCGACCCGGTGCCGCCCGACCAGACCCCGGTGGGGGCCGACGCGGAGCGGGCGCTCGACGATCAGGCGCCAGCGGTCGGGCGACCAGTCGGGCCGTAGAGCCGCTCCCGGGCCTCCTGCGGCAGGGAGCAGGCCGCCGTGCCACCCGGCAGGCGGTGCCGGTTGCGCGCCACCCAGCGGTACAACGGCCAGGCCGCGGCGCGCACCGGAGGAAGCCGCAGGCCGGCACCGGCGACCCGCCAGAGCGGACCACTCGCGGTGAGGAGCCTCGCGATGGCGTCCGGACCGGCCGCGCGGGAGCCGTCCGCGCCGACCCACTGCACGGCCTCCTCGCACTCGGCCACTGTGAGGCCGAGCGCGTCCAGGTCGGCGAACTGCCAGGGCACCACCCGCGCGGCGGTGGGGATACGGCGCTCGATGAACTCCGCACAGGTCGTGCAGAACGCGCAGTCCCCGTCGTAGACGAAGGTCGACGTCTCCATGCTGTCCATCCTCCCCTCTCCGACCACCCGGGCGCTCACCGGTGTACGGCGGGTCACTTGCGCTCGCCTAGTACACGTGTTCGAATAGTGCCCATGCGCTGGGACAACCTCACCGCTCCCCCGGTTGAGGGAGACCCCGAGCGGGCAGCGCCAGCGACGCCACCCCTGCCGCTGGCGCTGCCCGGCGCCGTCGCCCGCACCTTCGACACCCCCGAGTTCGCCGGGATGACCTTCTACGAGGTGCAGGCCAAGTCCATCCTCAACCGGGTGCCCGGGCAGTCCCGCGTCCCGTTCGAGTGGACGATCAACCCGTACCGGGGCTGCTCTCATGCGTGTGTGTACTGCCTGGGCGCGGATACCCCGATCCTGATGGCGGACGGCCGCACGAGGCCGATCAGCGAACTGGAGCCGGGCGACCGTATCTACGGGACCGAGCGACGCGGCGCCTACCGCCGATACGTGATCACCACCGTCCTCGACAAGTGGTCCACGGTGAAGCCGGCCTACCGGGTCACCCTGGAGGACGGCACGACCCTCATCGCCAGCGGGGACCACCGGTTCCTCTCTGAACGTGGCTGGAAGTACGTCACCGGGGCCATGCAAGGCAACGCCCGACGTCCCTACCTGACCACCAACAACCGACTGATCGGCACCGGCCGTTTCGCCGTCGGGCCCAAGGAATCACTCGACTACCGCCGGGGCTACCTGTGCGGCATGGTGCGCGGGGACGCGCACCTGGGCACGTTCTCGTACTCGTACGGGACGGTGCACCGATTCCGGCTGGCGTTGGCCGATGACGAGGCATTGAGCCGCAGTGAGCAGTACCTCGCCCTCGAAGGGATCAAGACGCAACGTTTCACCTTCGCGCAGCTCAGCACCACGCGACGTGCGATGACCGCCATCCGCACCTCGAAGCAGCGGGACATCGAGACGATCGGTGACCTAATCCGCTGGCCGGTCGAGCCCAGCGACGACTGGCGGCTTGGCTTCCTGGCCGGCATCTTCGACGCAGAGGGCAGTTGCAGCAGAGGCGTCCTGCGCATCAGCAACAGCGACGACGCCATCCTCGACCAGACAACGGCAGCACTGCGCCATTTCGGTTTCGCCTGCGTGCGAGAGGACCGCGGCCTACCCAACCGTGTGCGGGAGATCAGGCTGACAGGGAGCCTCGCCGCCCGGCTCCGGTTCTTTCACCTGACCGACCCTGCCATCACTCGGAAGCGGTCGATCGAGGGTCGCGCACTGAAGCATCAGGGCGCCCTCAAGGTTGTCGGCATCAAGGCACTCGAGCTGGAGCTGCCGCTCTGGGACATCACCACTGGCACCGGGGACTTCATCGCCAACGGAGTGGTCAGCCACAACTGCTTTGCCCGAAACACGCACACCTATCTCGATCTCGATGCCGGCGCGGACTTCGACCGGAAGGTGATCGTCAAGGTCAACGCCGGTGAGCTGGTCCGGCGGGAGTTGGCCGCGCCGAGATGGCGGGGCGCGCACGTGGCGATGGGCACCAACGTGGACTGCTACCAGCGCGCCGAGGGTCGCTACCGGCTGATGCCGCAGATCATCAGCGCCTTGCGAGACTTCGCCAACCCGTTCTCGATTCTCACCAAGGGCACGTTGATCCTGCGCGACCTGCCGCTGCTGCGGCAGGCCGCCGAGGTGACCTCGGTCGGCATCTCCTTCTCGGTGGGGTTCGTCGACGAACACCTCTGGCGTTCCGTCGAGCCGGGCACGCCACACCCACGCCGCCGACTGGACGCGGTCCGGGCGCTCGCCGACGCCGGCTTCTCGGTCGGCGTGCTGATGGCGCCGATCCTGCCCGGCCTCAGCGACAGCGACGAGTCAATCGACACCACCGTTTCAGCGATCGCCGCCGCCGGTGCGACAAGCGTGACCGCCCTGCCGCTGCACCTGCGTCCCGGGGCCCGGGAGTGGTACGCGCACTGGCTCGCCCGCGAGCACCCGCACCTCGTGCCCCGCTACCGCGAGCTCTACCGGGCCGGCGCGTACGCCCCGCAGGCGTACCAGCGGGAGTTGACCGCGCGGGTGCGGATCGCCGCCCGCCGGCACGGGTTGCACCGCGGGGAGCGGGGCGACAACCGTAGCCTGCCCGAGCCGCCGCCACCGTCAACAGTCGAGCAGCTGACCCTGCTCTAGTTGTTCTGCCCATGCCTGACCGCGGTGATGGCCCGAACATGGACGGGAACCTGGGCGGCGGCGGCTGACAAGAACGAGGCATGAAGACACCGTCAAGCCACGGGACCATCGGGACATGACCGTGACCGAGCGCTCCGACGCGTCCTTGGTTACCGGCGCACCTGAACTGTTCGGGGAGCTGTTCGAGCGGTACGGCGGTTGGCTGTACGACTTCAGCGCCCGCCGGGTCGGACGGCAACTCGCCGAGGATCTGGTCGCCGAGACGTTCCTGGTCGCGTTCTCACTACGTGACCGGTACGACACGTCGGTGATCAACGCGCGTCCATGGCTGTTCGGCATCCTGACCAATCTGCTGCGCAAACATCACCGTGCCGAGGTGCGGTGGCTGCGGGCATTGGAGAGGTCGGGCACAGACCCGCTCGGTGGTTCCGGTCAGCACAACTTCGCTGACCGGGCCAACGAACGGCTCGATGCCAAGGCCGCCACGCAGGCACTGGCCGGTGTGCTCGCCGCGATGCCGCGGGGCCAGCGCGATCTGCTCCTGCTGCACGTCTGGGCTGGCCTGGACTATCCCGAGTTGGCCTCCGCGCTCGGCCTGGCACCGGGAACCGTCCGGTCCCGCCTCCATCGCGCCAAGGCACGCCTGCGGGGCGCGTTGCCCGCCCACTACGCACCATCCACTTCAACGAATGAGGGAAACGCATGAACAACAGTTCCGAACCCGACAACGCAGCCGTCGAGCTGCTGGTCGCCTTCCGCGAGGACCTGACCGGCGCTCCGACGGACGCGACCGACCGGATCCGGCACGCGCTCCGCAACGGGTCCATGTACCGGCGCCCGGCCGCGAAGCGCTGGTCTCTGCGCCGACCGGTGATCGCGACCGCGACCGCCTTCGCTCTGGCCGGTCTCGCCGCCGGTGGTGTCGCGCTGAGCACTGTTGACCAGCGCACGGGGCAACCGTTCGGGGCCTCCACCAGCTCGACTGACACGTCTCGCCCGGTACAGATGCACAACGTCGCCTACGTCGGCGCGCAGACCCGTGCCGCACTTGACGACGCGGACAAGTACGTCATGAAGGTGCACGACGTCTACCAGAGCGGCTCGTACGACACCTGGACGGACAAGCAGACCGGGCGTTACCGGATCGACATGTATCAGGCCGACGGCAGCCCGAACTCCTCGCTGATGACGACCGTCGCCGACGGAAAGTTGAGGAGTATCCAGGTCGACCACCTCGAGCGGACGTACTTCGAAGACACCGGCTCGCCGGAGGCCGCGAGAGGCACAGTGTTCGTCCCGAACGACCCGGTGAGCATCAGGGAGTGGCTCGACAAGGGAGACCTGGAGATCGTGGGCCAGGAACAGGTGGGCGGTCACGACACGGTGCACCTGCGGTTGAAGGCGGCAAGGGCCACCTACACCGTGGAACTCTGGGTGGACGCGGCCTCGTTCCTGCCCTACAAGGCTGTCGCCGACAAGAGCGGACAAGTGACCGACAACGCGGAGGTCAGCACCTTCGAGTGGCTGCCCCGCACTGACGAAAACCTGAGCCACTTCGACCTCACGCCGCCCGCCGGCTACACGAAGGGCGGCGCCGGCAAGACCACCAAGGGCGACGTGAGGGCCACCGCACCCGCCCACCCCTAGCCATCCCCGCGCGACAACCGACAGACAGTCTTGGACTGCCGACCCCGGATCCTCGCGTGCCATCTGACGCGAGGTCAGCGCTACAGTCGGCGGGTGCGTACCGCTCAGCAGATCCTCGCCGACTCCGCCGTGATCGCCGTTGTGGGAGCATCGCGCGACCCGTTCAAGGCCGCGCATGGCGTGCCGCTGCAGATGCAGCAGTACGGCTGGCGCATCATCCCGGTCAACCCGACTGTCGACGAACTGTTCGGGGAACGGGCGTACAAGACCCTCGCCGACATTCCGCACCCCGTCGACCTCGTGGACGTGTTCCGGCCGGCGGCCGATGCCGTGCAGGTGGTCAGGGACGCGGCAGCGATCGGGGCCCCGGCGGTCTGGCTCCAACTGGGCATCGTCTCGGCCGAGGCGCGGCGGATCGCCGAGGAGGCCGGCATGGACTACGTCGAAGACCGCTGCCTCATCGTCGAACGCGCCGCCGCCAACCTGACCCGCCTGACCTGACCTACCACCCCCACCTCCGCGATCTTGCACCTACTGTCCCGGCATTGGCGACATAAGGGGCAATCGGGCAACCGAAAGTGCAAGATCGCGGAGGTAGGGCCAACGCGGGTCAGAGCTTGTATTCCTTGAGGAGACCTCGGGAGATGATGGTCTTCTGGATTTCTGAGGTGCCCTCGCCGATCAGCAGGAACGGGGCCTCCCGCATCAGCCGCTCGATCTCGTACTCCTTGGAGTAGCCGTAGCCGCCGTGGATGCGGAACGCCTCCTGGACGACCTCGGCGCAGTATTCCGAGGCGAGCAGCTTGGCCATCCCGGCCTCGACGTCGTTGCGCTGACCGGCGTCCTTGAGCCGGGCGGCGTTGACCATGAGGGCGTGCGCGGCCTCGATCTTCGTGCCCATCTCGGCGAGCTTGAAGGCGATCGCCTGATGCTTGGCGAGGGGCTGGCCGAAGGTCTTGCGCTGCTGGGCGTAGCTCACCGCCAGCTCAAAGGCGCGGATGGAGATGCCGCAGGCGCGGGCGGCGACGTTGACCCGGCCCACCTCGATGCCGTCCATCATCTGGTAGAAGCCGCGGCCCACCTGGTCGGCGCCGCCGAGGATCGCGGAGTCGGGCACTGTCACGCCGTCGAGCACCATCTCGGTGGTCTCGACGCCCTTGTACCCCATCTTCTCGATCTTGCCGGGGATGGTGAGGCCGGGGGCGGTCTCGCCGAAGCCGGGCTCCTTCTCCAGCAGGAAGGTGCTCATGTTGCCGTAGACGGACTCCGCGCCGGTGTCGGTCTTGACCAGGGTGGCCACCACCGAGGAGTACGCCCCGTTGGTGAGCCACATCTTCTGCCCGTTGAGCACGTAGCTGTCGCCGTCGCGGACGGCCCGGGACTTGATCGCCGAGACGTCCGAGCCGGTCTCCGGCTCGGACATGGAGAACGCGCCGCGCACCTCGCCGGTGGCCATCTTCGGCAGCAGCCGGGCCTTCTGCTCGGCAGAGCCGTGCTGGGAGATCAGGTACGCCACGATGAAGTGGGTGTTGACGATGCCGGAGATCGACATCCAGCCTCGGGACAGTTGCTCCACCACCAGCGCGTAGGTGAGCAGTGATTCGCCGAGCCCGCCGTACTCCTCGTCGATGGTGAGGCCGAACAGCCCCATCTCGCGCATGCCGTCGAGGATGTCGGTGGGGTACTCGTCGGCGTGCTCCAGCCGCTGCGCGTGCGGGATGATCTCCTTGTCGGCGAAGTCCCGAACGGTCTCCAGGATCGACTGTTGCACATCGGTCAGGCCGGGCGTCTGGGCGAGTCGGGCCATCTCAGCCTCCGGGGATCCGCGCACTACTCATGGGTAACTGAACGCTGGGTCAGTATCGGCCCCCCGGGTCGACGAGGCCAAGGTGACCAGTCCACACAACCGCTGTGAAAAGGTTCACCGCTGCGGGTAGCGTCCGGCAAGAGGGACTTTTCCGGCACCGGCAGGAGGAGGACAGCTGTGAGCTACCCGCCGCCGTCGGGACCGCCCGAGGACGAGCAGCCGCCGTCACCCTACGAGCCACCCAGGGACCAGTCGCCGTACGCGCCACCGCCGGCCGGCCAGCCGCCGTACGCGCCGCAGCCGGACCAGCCGGCGTACGAGCTGCCGGCGGAACGATCACCGTACGGGCCACCGCCGGGCGAACCGTCGCCGTACGGCCACCAGGGGCCGCAGCAGTCAGCGCACTGGAGCCAGCAGCCGCCGTACCCCCCGCAGGGCCCCTACAACCAGTACGGCCCACCGCCGTCCGGGCCGGGTCGGGGCACCAACGTGCTGGCGATCCTGTCGCTGGTGTTCGCCTTCGTGTTCCCGCCGGCCGGCGCGGTCCTCGGCCACGTGGCCAAGCGGCAGATCCGCACCAGCGGCGAGGAGGGCGCCCAGCTCGCGACCTGGGGGCTGATCCTGGGTTACGTCTTCACCGGGATCACCGTGCTCGCCTGCTGTGGCTGGCTGGCGCTGGTGGCCTTCGGCAACACCGGCGACAGCGGGGGCTACTGACCGGCGAGCCGGTGCGGACCGCCGCGCTCAGCGGAAGCGGGCCTCGCGGACGCTGTTGCCGCCGTCCACCACCAGCATCTGCCCGGTGATGTACGAGGCGGCCGGCGAGCAGAGGAAGCTGATCGCCGCGGCGACCTCGTCCGGCGTGCCCGGTCGCCCCACCGGAGTGCCCAGCCCCTGCTTGATCTCGGCCATGGTGGACGCCGCGGTGTAGATGGTGCCGGGCGCCACCGCGTTGACTGTCACGCCGTCGGCGATCATCTCCATGGCCAGGGCCCGGGTCAGCCCGACGACCCCTGCCTTCGCCGCGGCGTACGCGGCCTCGGTGGGCAGGGCGTTGACCGGGCCGGCAGTGGCCGACAGGTTGACGATCCGACCCCAGCCCCGCTCGGCCATGCCCCCGATGAACGCCCGGCTGCACAGGAACGCGGTGGACAGGTTGCGGTCGATCTCACCGCGCCACTCGTCGTAGGTCAGCTGCGCCACCGGCCGCAGCACGCCCTGGCTGGCCCGGCTGGCCAGGCCGGCGTTGTTGACGAGCACCTCGACGTCGCCCAACTGCTCGGCGACCGCATCCGCCAGTGCGCCGACCTCGGACTCGTCGGTCAGGTCCGCGACGAAGCCGGTCACCCCCAGCTCGGTCGCCCGCTCGTGGATGCGTCGGGTGGTGGAGACGATGGCCACCCGCGCGCCCAGGTCGGCGAGTCGCCGGGCGGTGGCGTACCCGATGCCGTCCGGGCTGCCCGCCCCGGTGACCAGCGCGACCCGCCCGTCGAGGCGCATGGTGACCGGGTCGGCGAGCGCGACCGGCTCGTCGGGGCCGGGGCTGCCCGCCGGAGCGGCCGTCCGGACGCGCCGGGCCGCACCCGGGCGGCTGACGTCCCGTCGGGGTCGGCTGCCGGAGCGGTCCGCGGCGCGCGCGTCGTATGCCATGCCAGGGATCCTGCCCGTTACGACCGGCCCGAGCAACGCGGCACCCGGAAGCAGGGGCGTCGGGTTTGGGCGGCGCTGGCTACCCTGTCTCCGCACCCCGACCTGACGGAGAGTTCGCATGACCAATCCCCCACCGCCCGGCAACTGGACCGATCCCACGTGGTCGGCCCAGCCGTCGAGCCCCGCACCGGACCCGACCCTTGTGGCCGGCCAGCCGGTGCCCGCCCAACCTGGCCCGGTCGACCCGTACGCCCCGAACCCGTACGCACCTGTCGACCCGTACGCCGGCGCGCAGCCGCCGGCGACCCAGCCGCTGCCCGGTTACGCCCCACCCGGTTACGCCCAGCCCGGCTACCCGCCGCAGTACCCCGGCTACGGCTACCCGCAGCCCCCGAAGACCAACGGGATGGCCATCGCGGCGTTCGTGCTGGCCCTGCTCGGTTTCACGTCCTGCATCACCGCGCCGGTCGGCGCGATCCTCGGGCACGTCGCGCAGAAGCAGATCCGGCTCAGCGGCGAGGGCGGTGCGGGGATGGCGAAGGCCGCCATCATCGTCGGCTGGATCCTCACCGGGTTCCTGGTGCTGGTGATCCTCTTCTACGCCGCCGCGATCATCTACGCGATCGTGACCAGCGACAACAGCAGCAGTAGCAGTAGCTACTGACCGGCGGTCGGGCCGGCGTACCGCCGATTGTCGAGCCGGATCGACAGCCGACGGCTGTCGTCCCGGCCCGACCGGTCACTCCGCCGGTGCTGTGAACGACGAGGTACGGCTCATCCCGGCGGCCCGGCCCTTGGCGGCGACCACCAGCGCTATCTTGCGGGACGCCTCGTCGATCATCTCGTCGCCGAGCATGACGGCGCCGAGCCGGCCGCCGGCCTCGGAGGTGTAGTGCTCGTACGCGTCGAGGATCAGCTCGGCGTGGTCGTAGTCGGCCTGCGCCGGCTGGTAGACCTCGTTGGCGGCGTCGATCTGGCCCGGGTGCAGCACCCACTTGCCGTCGAAGCCCAGCGCGGCCGAGCGCTTGGCCACCCCGCGGAACGCGTCGACGTCGCGGATCTGCAGGAACGGGCCGTCGATGGCCTGCTTGTCGTGCATCCGCGCGGCCATCAGGATGCGCATCAGGATGTAGTGGTACGGGTCGCCGGGGTAGTCCGGGATCAGGCCGCCGACCACCATCGACTTCATGTTGATCGACGCCATGAAGTCGGCCGGGCCGAAGATGATGGTCTCCACGCGTGGCGAGGCGGCGGCGATCGCGTCCACGTTGACCAGACCGGCGGCGTTCTCGATCTGCGCCTCGATGCCGATCCGGCCGACCTCCAGGCCGATCGTCTTCTCGATCTGGGTGAGCGTCAGGTCCAGCCACTGCACCTGGGCGGCGGTCTGGACCTTCGGCAGCATGATGCAGTCCAGGTTGGCGCCGGCGCCCTCGACGACCTCGATGACGTCCCGGTAGGTCCACGGGGTGGTCAGGTCGTTGACCCGGACCACCCGGGTCTTGCCGGCCCAGTCACCCTCGTTGAGGGCTGCCACGATGTTCTTGCGCGCGTCCGGCTTGGCCAGTGGCGCGACGGCGTCCTCCAGGTCGAGGAAGACCTGGTCGGCCGGGAGGCCCTGGGCCTTGCCGAGCATCTTCACGCTGGAACCCGGCACGGCGAGGCAGGACCTGCGGGGGCGACCGACTGCGGCCATGGATGCGCTCCTTCCAGCGTCCGGCGGGCATGCCGACGCCACCTGACGACAGATCCGAGACCTTAACGATCCCAAAGGGCGTTGTGACGCCACGGTAACCTCGCGCCATGACCGGGGTGAATGGACCTGTGGAAGATCTCACTGGGCGCCGACTGGTGGTGGTGACCGGGGCCAGCTCCGGCATCGGGCTGGCCGCCGCCGTGCACCTGGCCTGCCGTGGTGACCAGGTGGTGCTGGTCGGGCGGGACCCGGCCCGCCTACAGGCCGCAGCCGAACGGGTACGGGAGAGTTCAGGTGTCCGTCCGGAGCTGTTCCGGGCCGACTTCGCGATCCTCGACGACGTACGCCGACTGGCCGAGCAGCTCCGGGCCGCGTACGACCGGATCGACGTGCTCGCCAACAACGCCGGCGCGATCGCGCTGCAACCACTGAGCACCGTCGACGGCTTCGAGATGTCGATCCAGGCCAACCACCTGGCCCCGTTCCTGCTGACCAACCTGCTCGCCGACCGGGTGGGCCGGGTCGTCGTGACCGCCTCCGGCGCGCACCGCTTCGGCGCGCTCGACCCGGACGACCTGAACAAACCACTGCGTGCCTACCGGCCGATGGGCGCGTACGGCACCAGCAAGCAGGCGAACGTCCTCTTCGCCGCCGAGGCCGCCCGGCGTTGGCCGGATACCTCCACGTACAGCTTCCACCCGGGCGTGGTCCGCACCCGGTTCGCCAACGACAGCAGGCTTGTCGCGATCGGCATGCGTTTCATGCCGTTCCGCAGCCCGGAGAAGGGCGCCGAAACCCTGGTGTGGTTGGCCAACCAGGAGCGCTCCCGGCTGATCAACGGGGGGTACTACGTCGACCGTCGGCCGCGTCGGCCACTCCGGAAGGCGGCCGATCCGCTGCTCGCCGCCCGGCTGTGGGCGGCGAGCGCCAAGGCCGTCGGTCTGGACGGCTGACATGGCCGGCGCGCTGACACTTGTCGCGATCGTCGAGTTCGCCGTCGGGGCCGAGGCGGCCGGGCAGCGTTACGAGGACGCCGTGCTGGCCCTGCTCGAACGGCACGGCGGCCGGTTGGAGCGGCGACTGCGCGGCACCGACGGGCAGGCCGAGGTGCACGTGATCCGGTTCGACGGCCGGGCCGGCTACGAGTCGTTCCTCGCCGACCCGGACCGGGCGGCCCTGCGTACCGCCCTCGGCGACGGCGCGCCGACCACCCGGGTGATCGAGGTGCACGAGGGCTAGGGCGCGGTCCGGGCGCGTGGGCGGCGACGCCAACCGCGCCAGCGGCGCAGCAGCGACAGCACCGGCAGCGCGACCAGGACCGCCAGGACGAAGCCCACCGTGAGCGCCCAGAACGGCAACGGCCCGTAGTCGGGGCGGCCGGACTCGCGTACCGCACCGTCGATCGCGAGGTCGGCGGCGGCCGACAGCTCGGTGATGCCCTCCGGGGTGCGGAAGAGCACCTCCGGCGTGGACGCGCCCCGGCGCAGCACCACCAGTTCGACCGCCTCCGTTCCGGGCTCCTGATAGGGCCCCCAGGCCACGTCGTGGTCGTCCGGGCGGTCCACCGCCTCCGGGCCCGGCACGCCGACCAACGCGACCGCCTCGTCCGGAGAACGCCACCCGAGCAGTTGCACGAACGAGCGGGAGGGCAGCGCGGGGAACGCCGCGCCGGCCAGCGGCGTGCCGTCGACAGTGGAGCGCACCGCCAACGTCCAGGTGCGCGTGAAGGACGGCACCGGGCAGTCGGTGCAGGTGGACCTGTCCAGGACGGCCACCGACCGACCGTCCGGCAGCCAGGACCCCGCCCCGGCGAGCCGCCCACCGGCCAACGGCAGCTTGCGGTACGGCGCGCCGACACGATCGATGCCCGCCTCCGCCACGCGGGTGAGCCAGACCTCGTCGCGAACCTGGAGGGCCAACTCGCCGCCGTCCGGCGAGAGCGCGGCTGTGCGGCCGGGCGGAATCCAGGCCGTCCCGACCGGCACCCGCAGCACGTCCGCCCCGCGTCTCCGGTCGTAGACACCGACGTACGGGGTGCCGTAGCTGTTGGGCGGGGTGAACGTCGTGTCGTCCTCGGCGTAGACGAGACGCTCGCCGTTCGGCGCGAAGGCGAGCGGGTAGCCGCTTGTGCGATGCGGGGCGAGTTTCCCGGTCCGCAGGTCGAGCAGCGTCGTACCGATCGAGGCGTACCTGCCGTCCGGGGACAGCATCGCCTCGAAGCCCGCGACGGCCGAACCGGCGTCCAGCACCCGGTAGCTGTCGGCGTCCGCGGCGAGCACACCCATCCTTGTCTCAAGCCAGTCGGTGCGCACGGCCGGACCGCCGAAGAGCATCGCCGCCGCACCCGGTGCCGAGGCCCGCACCGAGGCGGTTCGCAGCGGCGGGTCGACGAGTCGGGTGGGCAGGCCCGGGGCATCGTGCCTCGGGCCGGCGGGGATCGGCAGGGCGACCGGGTGCAGCGCGTACCCGGTGCCCAGGAGCAGGACCAGGACGGCGAGCGCGCCGGCGACGGCGGCCCGGCGACGGCGGTGCCGGGTCCGCGCCGCGTCGAAGAGCCCCTCCGGTACGCGTGCGGGCGGCACGTCGTCGGCGAGACGGCGCATCGCTTCGGAGAGCCGTGCGGTCACCGGGCCACCTCCTGCGGGTCACGGCCGACGAGTTCGGCCAGTTCGGGGGCGAGGACGCGGAGTCGGCCGAGGGCGTGGCGGGTCTGACTCTTCACGGTGCCGACCCGGCAGCCGAGCAACTCAGCGGTCTCGGTCTCGGTGCGGTCCTCGTAGTAGCGCAACACGAGGACAGCGCGCTGCCGCACGGTCAACCGGGCCAACGCGGCCGACAGCACCAACCGCAGGTCGGTGTCGTCGGCCGGTCCGGATCGTTCCGGCAGCGTTCCGCCCAGCCGCTCCGCCGGTCGGGCCCGCCGCCAGCGCCACCAACTGGCGGCCTGGGTGCAGAGCACCCGACGCAGGTAGGCGGGTGGGTCCTCGATCCGCTCCCAGCGCACCGCGACGCGAGCCAGCGCCACCTGGACCAGGTCCTCCGCATGGTGCCGGTCACCTGTCAGCAGGTACGCGAACCGGGTCAGCCCGGCGGTCTCGGCCCGAACGAAGTCGGCGAAGCCGTCCCGGGCGCGGTCCTCAGTCGTCAACGGATCGTCCTCCTCACCCGGACAGACGCCGGGCGGGCCCGCCGCGGAGGGAACCAGTGTCCATGTTCCGCACGCCGTAACGGCAGCGTGTCGCGCGGTCAGTCGGCCAGCGGTGTCGGGTCGGCCGGCAGGGCGGTGGGTTCGCTCCGCCGGCCGCCGAGCACCACCACCGCCACACCGACCAGCAGCAACGCCATCCCGAGCAGCGCGTACGGGCGGGGTTGCTGACCGAGCCAGGCCCACCCGAGCACTGCCGCGCCGGGCGCCTCCAGCAGGATCAGCACGCTCACCGTGGTCGCCGGGATCTTTCGCAGGGCGTAGTTGAACATCGAGTGCCCGAGCAGTTGCGCGCCGACCACCAGGGCCAGGATGGCCAGCCAGGTACGACCGTCGAACCCGGTCAGCCGTACGCCGCCGACCAGGCAGAGGGACAGCAGGATCAGCGCGCAGATCCCGTAGCAGATGGTGGTGTAGGTGGTGGTGCTGATGCTGGTCCGCGCCCGTTCCCCGAAGGCGGTGTAGACGGCGGCGAACACAGCGCCGGTCAGCGCCAGCACGTCGCCGAGGACGGCCCGGCCGGAGACTCCCACGTCCACCCCGGTGGCGACCGCCGCGCCGCCGACCGCCACCGCGATGCCGGTCCACACCACCCGGGGCAGCGGACGCCCCTGGGCGCGGGCGATCAGCCCCTGCCAGACCGGCTGGGTGGCAACCAGGGCTGTGGACGTGGCGACCGAGGTGAGCTGGGCGCTCGGCACCCACGTCGCGAAGTGCCCGGCGAGGGCGACCCCGGACAGGACGCAGAACAGACCCTCCCGCCGACCTGCGCCGATTGTCAGCCTGCGGAACTCGGCACGGCGTCGGACCAGCGCGAAGGGGCTCAGCACGGCCACCGCGAGCAGGTTGCGCCAGAACGCGATGGCCAGCGCGGGGGCGGCAGCGTACGCGATCAGCGGCGCGGACGACGAGACGGCGACCACGGCCAGCCCGACCGCGCCGGTGGTCAACGGATCCAGGGACGGCCGGGGTGAAGGTGGGGGCACGGGACGTAATCCTCACACGTATGACGGTCAGCACGGAGGGTCATCACTCCGTTACGATCACGCGGGTTCGCGCCGACGACCCTCGACCGCCCGGAGGCGCTCCCCCATGCCCACCTACCAGGCGGTGCTGTTCGACTTCTTCGGCACCCTGACCCGTTCGGTACAACGCGGTACCGCGCACGCCGGCACCGCCGAGCTGCTGGGATGCCCCACCGAGACGTTGACCGAGGTGCTGAACCGCACCTACTACGAACGGGCCAGCGGCCGGCTCGGCGACGCGGAGGCGACCCTACGCTGGGTGTGCGCCCAGGTCGGCGTACACCCCACCGACCACGCGGTGCGGGCGGCGGTGGCGTCCCGGCACCGGGCGGTCCGCGCGGACACCTGGCTGCGGGCCGACGCGGTGCCGGTGCTGGCGGCCCTGCGCGGGCGCGGCCTGCGCACCGGCGTGATCAGCGACTGTACGCACGAACTGCCGGCCTTCCTGCCGCAGCTCGCCGTCGCCCCCCTGCTCGACGTGCGGGTCTTCTCGGTGCAGGTCGGGCGGTGCAAGCCGGATCCGACGCTCTACCTGACGGCCTGCCAGCGACTCGGGCTCGCGCCGGGCGACTGCCTCTACGTCGGTGACGGCGGCAGTCAGGAGTTGACCGGCGCCGAGCGGGCCGGGATGACCGCCGTCCGGCTCGCCGCACCGGATCTGGCCACGCACATGGTGTTCAACGCCGACCGGGACTGGCGCGGCCCGACACTCGGCACCCTGGGCGAGGTGCTCGCCCTCGTCGACACCGACGCGGCGGTCGCGGGCGTCGGCGGCCGGGCGAGCTGATCGACTGATCAGCGGCGGCGGACCCGGTGCAGGCGGAACGGCTTGCGGGTGGCCCGGACCGCCGGAGTCGCACGGGGTGGCTCGGCCTGCGCGTCGGCCGGCAGCTCCGCTCCGGCCAGCGGCGTACCGGCCGGGGCGAGCCGGTTCACCGCGCATCCGTCGGCGGCCCAGCGGGCCACCAGGTCGGCGGTCGGACCGGGCGCGTTGAGGCGCTTCGCCGCCACCAGCGGCGCGGTGGTGTCCCACGCCTCGGTGCCCGGCTGCAACCGGCTCACCCGGGCCGGCCAGGTGACGATCCGACCCCCGTGGTCGCCGCGCAGGGTGACCTGAGCCTCGGTCGCGTCGGCAAGACCCGGTGCGGCCTGCTCGCCCGGCCCGGTGACCACCAGGAGCGCGCCCTCCAGCGGGGCGCACCAGAGCGCGAGCGCCGGCCCGCCGGCAACGCTGATCCAGGCGACGGCGGCCTTCTTCATCGCCTCGTCGACAAGTGGGGTGCCCCCGGGGGCGTCCTCGTCCGTCACACCCACATCCTCCCGCATCGGCGCCTGCGCTCAGCCCACGAACGGCGGCACGGCGATCTCGCCCCGGGCCACCGGCATCACCTGACCGGCGACCGTCGCGCCGACCACCACCCCGTTCGCCGCGGTGACCGTGCAGGCCAACGCGGACGGGCGGTTCATCTCCACGCCCTGACGGACCGCGTACTCCGACCGCCCCTCACCGGGCAGCAGACCACTCGCCACCAGCCAGACCCCGAGGCCGAGCGCCGCCGAACCGGTCGCCGGGTCCTCCGGAACGCCCATCCCCGGCACGAAGACCCGGGCGTGCGCGGTTTGCGCGGCCGCGTCCCAGGAGAAGACGCTCACGTGCGACACCCCGTACTGCTGCGCCGCCGCCGGGTTCACCCGGGCGCGGGCCACCGACTCCGGCCGCACCGGCAGGTACGGGAACTCCAGCCCACAACCGGCGACACGTGGGGCGGGCCCTATGTGGTCGTCGGCGAGCAGCCCGGCGATCTCCAGCAACGGCTCCGGATCCAGTTCCGGCCCGAGGGTCGGGACGCCACCGGTGAGCGTCGCCCCGGACGCGGTCACCTCGATCGGCAGCACACCGGCCACGCACTCCTGGGTGACCTGCCCCACACCGAACATGCCCCGCCGGCACGCGGTGACCGCCGCGCCGATGCTCGGGTGCCCGGCGAACGGCAACTCCTCCACCGGAGTGAAGATCCTGGCCCGGTAGGTGACGCCGGATTGGGTCGGCGGCAGCACGAACACCGTCTCGGAGAGGTTGAACTCCAGCGCGAGCGCCTGCATCTGCTCGGTGGCCAGCGCCTCCGCGCCGAACACCACGGCCAGCGGGTTGCCGGCGAAGGGTCGGTCGGTGAAGACGTCCACGATCTCGTAGGCCAAGGTCGACATGTTGATAAACACTAGGCGCTTAGGCTGGTGCCCGTGAGTACGCCGACCCGGGTCTACATCGCCCGTCTCGCCGGAGTCGCCGTCTTCGACCCGAACGGTGATCAGGTGGGCCGGGTTCGTGACGCCGTGGCACGGCTCCGGGCGACCAAGCGTCCGCCCGAGGTGGTGGGCCTCGTCGCCGAGATGCCGATGCGTCGTCGGATCTTCCTGTCCATCAACCGGATCACCTCCATCGACGCGGACGCCGTCGTGCTCGGCTCCGGCACCCTCAACCTGCGCCGGTTCGAGAAACGCCAGAACGAACTGCTGGTGCTCCAGGAGCTGCTCGACCGACGGGTGCAACTCGACCCGGGCGGCCAGCCCGGAGCGGTAGTGGACGTCGCGATGGAGTGCAGCAGGGGTGGCGAGTGGTCGCTGACCCGGGTCGCCGTACGCGAGCAGACCGGTCGGCTCAGCCGGCGTGGCCACCTGCACCAGGTCGAGTGGGACCGGGTGCGCGGGCTCAGCGGCATCGCCGACAACCGGGGTACGGCCAACCTGCTCGCCGTCCTGGAGGACATGCGCCCCGCCGACCTGGCCAACGCGCTGCAGGATCTGCCCGACGCACGGCGCAACGAGGTGGCGGCCGCGCTGGACGACGAGCGACTGGCCGACGTGCTCAGCGAGCTGCCGGAGCACGACCAGGTGGAGATCCTCGCCGCCCTGGACCGGGAGCGGGCCGCCGACATCCTGGAGGAGATGGACCCGGACGACGCCGCGGACCTGCTCAACGAGCTGCCCCCACCCGAGCAGGACGTGCTGCTGGACCTGATGGAGCCGGACGAGGCCGACCCGGTACGCCAGCTGCTGAAGTACACCCCCGGCACGGCGGGCAGTGTGATGACCTCGGAGCCGGTCATCCTGCCGCCGGACGCCACGGTCGCCGAGGCGTTGGCCCGGATCCGGGAGCCACAGCTCTCCCCCGCCGTCGCCGCGCAGGTCTTCGTGACCCGGGCACCGCAGAACACGCCGACCGGCCGCTACCTGGGCATGGTGCACTTCCAGGCGCTGCTGCGCGAACCCCCGGCCGACCTGCTGGGCAAGGTGGTGGTCAACGACATCGACCCGCTGCGCCCCACCACGCCACTGCCGGAGATCACCCGCCGGATGGCCACCTACGACCTGGTCGCCATGCCGGTGATCGACCGGAACAACCGGCTGGTCGGCGCCGTGACGGTGGACGACGTGCTGGACCACTCGCTACCCCGGGACTGGCGGGACCGCGACGCCCTGGCCGCCCCGGGCGCCACCGACACCGTGCTGGACGGCGCGGATGGCTGACCAGCGGCGGACGGAGCGTCTCGACCAGCCACGCGAGCCCCGGGGCGTCAAGCTGCCCCGGTTCGACGCGGAGGCGTTCGGCAGGTGGTCCGAGGGCATCGCCCGGGGCATGGGCACCGCGAACTTCATAGTCGTCATGACTGTGGTGATCGCGATCTGGTTCGTCTGGAACACGTTGGCCCCGGCGAACCTGCGCTTCGACCCGTACACCTTCACGTTCCTGACCCTGGTGCTGTCGTTGCAGGCCAGCTACGCGGCCCCGCTGATCCTGCTGGCCCAGAACCGGCAGGCCGACCGGGACCGGGTGGCCCTGGAGGAGGACCGGCGCCGGGCCACCGCGCAGAAGGCGGACACCGAGTACCTGGCCCGGGAGATCGCGGCCCTGCGGATCGCGCTGGGTGAGGTCGCCACCCGCGACTTCCTCCGCTCCGAGCTGGCCCGGCTGGCCGAGGAACTGGACGAGGCGGGGCAACGACGGCAACGGCTGGAGCGCCGCCAGCAGGAGAAGGACAGCCGGCAGGAGCGACGTGGCCAGCGGCCCACCGACGGTGTCGGCCTGGACGAACCCCGCGACGACCTGGACGGCGACTTCACCCGGGACGCCCGGCCGGACGGCACCGGCCCACGCCGGTCAGAGGGCTGACCAACGGGTCATCGATTGGCTCACACCGCGCCGGGCAGCGGCGGCAGCGGATGCCCCGCGACGTAGCATTGCGGGCATGTCAGCACCCGTGAGCACCGTCGAGGACGCGATCCAGGCCGCCCTGGCCACCGTCAACGACCCGGAGATCCGCCGGCCCATCACCGAGCTGGGCATGGTCCGCTCCGCCACGATCGGTGCCAGCGGCGTCGTACGCGTCGAGCTGCTGCTCACCGTCGCCGGCTGCCCGCTGAAGGACAAGCTGCGTAACGACATCACCGCCGCCGTCGCCGCGGTGCCCGGCGTCACCGGCGTGGAGATCGACTTCGGTGTGATGACCCCCGAGCAGCGGCAGTCGTTGCAGTCGCAGCTGCGCGGTGGCGGCGCCACCGAGGAGCCCGTCATCCCGTTCGCCCAGCCCGGCTCGCGCACCCGCGTGTATGCGGTGGCCAGCGGCAAGGGTGGCGTCGGCAAGTCAAGCGTGACCGTCAACCTGGCGGCGGCGCTCGCCGCCCGTGGGCTCTCCGTCGGGGTGGTCGACGCCGACATCTACGGTCACTCGGTGCCCCGGATGCTCGGCGCGGACGGCCGACCCACCCGGGTCGAAGACATGATCATGCCGCCGCAGTCGCACGGCGTGAAGGTGATCTCCATCGGGATGTTCACGTCCGGCAACGCCGCCGTCGTGTGGCGCGGCCCGATGCTGCACCGGGCGCTGCAGCAGTTCCTGGCCGACGTCTACTGGGGCGACCTGGACGTGCTCCTGCTCGACCTGCCGCCGGGCACTGGTGACGTGGCCATCTCGCTGGCCCAACTGCTGCCCAACTCGGAGATCCTGATCGTCACCACCCCGCAGACCGCCGCCGCCGAGGTGGCGGAGCGGGCCGGCGCGATCGCCCTGCAGACCCACCAGCGGGTGGTCGGCGTCATCGAGAACATGTCCTGGCTGGAACTGCCGGACGGCTCCCGGATGGAGATCTTCGGTGCCGGCGGTGGTGAGGCGGTGGCCGAGTCGCTGAGCCGGACCATCGGCGCGCAGGTGCCACTGCTCGGCCAGATCCCACTGGACACCCGGGTCCGCGAGGCCGGCGACGCCGGCAACCCGATCGTGCTGGCCGCACCGGAGTCCCCGGCCGCGCAGGCACTCGGCACGATCGCCGACCGGCTCGCCCTGCGCCGCGAGTCACTGCTCGGCAAGCCACTCGGCCTCAAGCCCGCCGGTCGCTGACCACCGGCGAACACCGTCAACTCGGGTTTTCGGAAGTCGGGGCATCCCGGGCAGGCTGAACGGCCGACTTCCGGAGAGCCGAGTTGATCAGACCAACGCCGTGCCCCAGACGGGCGGGCGCGGGCCGCCGGTACGGGCCCAGGCCGCACGGGGTCGGTCAGGTGGCGTCGTCGTAGCTGACGCGGGGAGCCGGCGCCGAGGGAGTGCTGGTGGCCGTGCCGGCGGACGGGGTGCCGTTCGACCGGAGGTCGGCGGCGTTGGCCACGTCCTTCAGGTCGTTGTGCACGCCGCTGACGTCCGCGCGCAGGTTGTCGTAGACGCCCTGCAACGGCTTGCGGATCGCCGCCTCGTCCTCCTCGCTGAGGAGGTGCTTGCGGATGAACGCCTTCGGGTGCAGGTCTTCCAGCTGGATGTCAGTGCCCAGCTCGCGACTCAGGTCGCCGGTGGCGTTGCGGGCCATGTTGCGCAGGTTGCGCACCAACCGCAGGCCGTCGGTGATCACGGCGGGGAGCCGGTCGCCGAAGATCAGCAGCGCCAGGAGCAGCAGCGCACCGATCTCCCACCAGTTCAGGTTGTCGAGCATCCCGCGGGCCTCCTCTCGGCGTCAGCAGCAAGACTACGCACGCCGGACGGCTTTCGGGCAAGGGGTGCGCCGCTGTTCACTTCGCGTCCGCGGCGAGAGTTACCGAGGTGTTCTGCCGGGCGGAGCCCCGCCGATACTCGACGGTCACGACCGAGCCCGGCGCGTACTTGCGGACCAACGCGGTCAGGTCCGTCGGCTCGGTCATCGGCCGCCCGTTGATCTTGAGGATCACGTCTCCGACCTTCAACCCGGCGCCGTCCGCCGGGCCGGACGGCTCCACCTCGGCCAGCCGCAGGCCACCCCCGACAACCCCGGCCGGGCCGTCCGCCCGGGCGCCGATCACCGTACGCCGGGCCTTGCCGGTGCCGATGATGTCCTGGGTCACCCGCTTGGCCTGGTTGATCGGGATGGCGAAGGCGAGCCCGATGTTGCCCGCCTCATGCCCCTCGGCGACGAGCGACTTGATTGTGGAGTTCACCCCGACCACCCGGCCGGCGCCGTCGACAAGTGGGCCGCCCGAGTTGCCGTGGTTGACCGCGGCATCGGTCTGAATGGCGGCGTAGTAGCGCACCGGGCCGCCCGGCTCGCCGGCCTGCATCGTCCGGTCCAGGGCACTCACGATGCCGGCGGTGACCGTGTTGGCCAGCGACAGCGGCGAGCCGATGGCGAGCACGGGGTCGCCGACCGCCAACGCGTCGGAGTCGCCGAACTCCACGGGTCGCAGCCCGGGACGACTCACTTTGATCACCGCGATGTCCGACTCCGCGTCCTGACCGACGATGGTCGCCGGCGCGGTGCTGCCGTCATTGAAGACCACCGAGGCCTTGCCGGTGCCGCCGGCCACCACATGGTCATTGGTGATCACATGGCCGTCGGCGGTGGCGATGAACCCGGAGCCCTCACTCGTCCCGCCGAGGCTGCTCACCCGCACGGTGACCACGCTGGGCAGGACACGCTCGGCGACCCCGGCCAGCGACTCCGGTTTGCGCTGCGCCAGCGCCGGCACCTCCGCTGGCGCACCACCGAGGACCGTCGCACCAGCGCCACCGCGTACCGCGAAGGCGTAGCCCAGCGCGCCGCCGAGGGTGCCGGCCAGGAGCGCGGTGATCACGGGGATGAGCAACAGGTGGCGCAGTGTCGGCCGGCCCGGCGCGTCGGGGTCGGTGACCGGCTCGGGTTCGGTGCCGGGAGCCACCACCCCGGGCACCACCACCGCGGTCGGCGCTGCCGGGTCGCGCCACGGGTCGGCGAGCGCGTCCGACCACCAGGGCGACGCGTCGGCCGGACTGGGCCCTCCCGCAGCCGGTGCCGGCCAACCCGGTGCCGGCCCAACGTAAGACGCGTGCCCGCCGTAAGACGCCTGCCCGGCGGGAGGCGCAGGCCAGCTCGGTGCCGGCCCGGCACCTGACGGGGCGAGGGCGTGCGGTCAGCCCCCGGCGTGGTCGGCGGCCCCACCGACGGGGCTCCTGCCCCGGGCGGTCGCGCCGGAGCCGGAGTCTCACCGCCCCGGCGCCAGTCCCAGCCGTCGGTCACGTCGGTGCCTCCCAGTCCGTCCCCGGATCCCGCGCCGCATCGCCCGGCCACGGGCCGGTCTGGTCGCGGCTGACGGGATACCGCCTCCAGGATTGCACGGATGTACGCGGTGCAGTCAGCGGTTGCCCCGGTGATCGCTTCCGACGGAGGCGCGGCTGCGCCCCGCGACGGTCGCCTCTACGCTCACAGTGCCAACCCGCCCCCGCACCACGCACCGCCCCCGGAGGTGCCCCATCGCCACGGTCGCCGGTTCCGGCAGTTCGACGACGCAGGCTCAGCAGTTCGCCGAGTCGTACGTCACCGAGGATCTCGTCCTGCGTACCGCCCGCAGCCTGGCCCGGGAGGTGGGCCTCGACGCGGTCACCCCCGGCGCGGGGGCGGCGCTGCGGCTGCTGGCCGCCGCCGGCAATGCCCGTGCGGTGGTGGAGATCGGCACCGGCACCGGGGTGAGTGGCGTCTGGTTGCTGCGCGGCATGCGCGCCGACGGAGTGCTCACCACCATCGACGTGGAGGTGGAGCACCAGCGGATCGCCCGGCGGATCTTCGCCGAGGCGGGGTTCGCGGCCGGGCGCACACGGATCATCACCGGTCGGGCGCTCGACGTGCTGCCCCGGCTCGCCGACGGCGCGTACGACCTGGTGTTCGTGGACGCGGAGGCGACAGGTTTCCATGCCTGCGTGGAGGCGGCGCTGCGGCTGCTGCGCCCGGGGGGCGTGCTGGCGCTCAACGGTGTGCTGGCCAGCGGTCGGATCGGCGACCCGGCCGCCCGGGACGCGGAGACGGTGACGGTTCGCGAGACGATCAAGGCGGTTCGGGAGTCGGAGCACTGGATCCCCGCACTGCTTCCGGTCGGGCACGGGCTGCTCGCCGCCGTGAAGTGCTGACCCGTCAGCCGACGTCGGCGAGCCAGCGGAGCAACGACCGGACGCCCCAGCCGGTGGCGCCGCGGCTGACCTCGGCCTGGTCGCCGTCGGCCCAGGACGGGGCCGACATGTCCAGGTGCAGCCAGCGGTCCCGTAGTTCGCCGGTGAACTCGCGCAGGTAGAGCGCGGCCAGCACCGAGCCGGCACCCTGCGCCGGCGCGCTGTAGAGGTCGGCGATCTCGCTGCCGAGGTACTCGACGTAGTCGGTGTGCAGCGGCATCCGCCACGCCGACTCGCCGGCCGCCTCGGCCGCCGCCAGCACGCCGGCGGCCAACTCGTCGTTCTCGCTGTACAGCGCGGCAGTGCGCTTGCCCAGCGCCACCGAGTTCGCGCCGGTGAGCGTGGCCAGGTCGAGCAGCAGGTCCGGTTTGAGCTGCTGCACCGCGTACGCCAGCGCGTCGGCGAGGACCAGCCGACCCTCGGCGTCGGAGTTGGTCGTCTCGCTGGTCGTGCCGCCGTAGTGCCGGATGACGTCGCCGGGGCGGAACGCCGAGCCGCTGACCATGTTCTCGGCGAGCGGGGCCAGCGTGGTGATCCGGACCGGCAGCCGCAGCGCGGCGGCGCCCAGGGTGGCGGCGACGACCGCGGCCGCGCCGGCCATGTCCTTGCGCATCAGCTTCATCGACGCCACCGGCTTGATCGAGATGCCGCCGGTGTCGAAGGTGATGCCCTTGCCGATCAGCACCACGTGGGTGCGCGCGTCGGCGGGGTGCCAGTCCAGTTCGACGAGTCGGGGTCCGCTGGCGGAGCCACCCCCCACGGCGAGGATCCCGCCGAAGCCCTCGGTGGTCAGCTCGGCCGGGCCACGGACCCGCAGCCGCAGGTCCGGAAGATCGGCTGCGGCGGCGGCCACCTGGTCGGCGAACCACTGCGGGGTCTTCACCGAGGAGGGGGTGTTGGTCAGGTCCCGGGCGAGGTGGGTCATCGCGGCAGTGGTCCGGGCCGTGGCGACGGTGTCCTCGTACGCGGTCGGGTCGCCGAGCAGCAGGTCGACGTCGCTGAGCGCCGGTCGGTCGCCGGCCTCGGTGAGTCGGAACCGGTACGGGGCGAGCAGCAGCCCCTCGGTCAACCCGCGAACCGCGGCCGGGGTCACCTCGACCGGCAGCGCAATGGTGATATGCGTCTCAGCCGCGCTGGAGCGGGCCAGGGCCGCTCCGGCCGTCCGCCAGGCCGCCTCGTCGCCGGCACCGATGCCGAGCAGCAGCAGCCGGCCGGGGGTACGCCCGGGGCGCAGCTGGGTGTGGATCTCGCCGGCTCGGCCGTTCAGCCGGGCCGCCGACACCAGCGCGGCGGCCTCGTCGGCCGTGCCGTCCGGGGCCGCCACAGCTGTCGACACGGGCTCGGCCGAGGTGTCACCGTCCGCCGTCGAATCGGCGGGGCGGACGGGCAGGACGAGGACGTCGAGCCGGTCGGGCTCGGCGATCAGACGGATGGCGAGCACGCGGAACCGTACCTCCAGGAAAGTGTCGCGGGCCGGCAGCGAACCCGCCTGCCCGCAGCGTTGAAGACCCTGAGCCACCGGCGATTCCGGTGGCTCAGGGTCCAAAGAACGTTCCGGGCGGCGTGAGCCGCCCGGAGCACTCCTTACTCAGCCGGCCGCTGCCTTCAGTGCGTCACCGAGCGCGTTGGCCTCGTCGGGAGTCATCTCGACGACGAGCCGGCCACCGCCCTCCAGCGGGACCCGCATGACGATGCCCCGCCCCTCCTTGGTGACTTCCAGCGGACCGTCGCCCGTCCGCGGCTTCATCGCCGCCATGTTGTCTCCCCTCAGACCTACACCAGGGTCGGTGGGTTGCCCCACAGCCACTTCGTCACGACCACCCGCAACGGTCACGGGGGTGTCGACCAACGATTTTCCCTGATGAACACCGCCGGACCCAAACCGGAGCAGCATTGATGTAACAGCATCTAGCTTATCTTGAGAAGGCCTGTCACAATGTGCGGTCATGCAGGCACGGTCGGCACTCTTCGACCTGTACGGCGACCACCTCCGTCCGAGGGGTGGCCGGGCACCGGTTGCTGCCCTGGTCAAGCTGCTGGCGCCGCTGGGAATCGCGCCGCCAGCAGTTCGCACCGCCGTGTCCCGGATGGTGCGCCAGGGCTGGCTCGAGCCACTCCGGTTGGTCTCCGGGCCGGGATATTCGATCACACCGAAAGCCGCCCGGCGACTCGACGAGGCAGCGGCCCGGATCTACCGGACCGGCCGGGTCACCTGGGACGGCCGGTTCGATCTGCTGGTGTTGGAGGCCCCGGGCTCCCGGCGGGACCGCCAGCGACTCGCCGCCAACCTGAGCTTCCTCGGCTACGGGACGCTCGACGAGCAGACCTGGGTCGCCACCCGTCCCGCCGAGGATGTCGACCTGCTCCTCGCCGAGACCGGCATCCGGTTCGAGCGGTTCACCGCCTCGCACTTCTCCGGCACCCCCGGCGCGATGGGCGTGGTCCGACGAGCCTGGAACCTGGCCGAGATCGGCCGCGCCTACGAGCGGTTCGTCGCGGACCAACGCCCGCTGCTCGCCGCGGTCACCGTGCGCAGCAGCGACGAGGAGGCGTACGCGACGCGTTTCCGGCTCGTGCACGCGTGGCGTACGTTCCTCTTCCAGGACCCGCAGCTGCCCCCGGCGCTGCTGCCCGAGCGGTGGCCTGGCACCGCCGCGGCCAGCTTCTTCGACCGACACGCGGCCCGCCTGCGTCCGGCCGCCGACCGGTACGTCGAACAGTGCCTCGACGCCGGCAACCGCATCGTCCGACAGAAGGGTCGTTAGACACGTGACCGAGCCGCTGCTGGTCGACCGGACCGACGCCGTCGTCACCCTCACGCTGAACCGGCCGAACGCGATGAACGCGTTCGACGTGGCGCTCAAGGAGGCGCTGAGGGAGGCCCTGGCCGAGTTGGAGACCGACAGGTCCTGCCGCGCTGTCGTTCTCGCCGGGGCCGGCGGGTCGTTCAGCGCCGGTCAGGACCTGCGCGAGCACGTGTCCACCCTGGGAAACTCCGCGAGTGACCCGCTGGGCACCGTGCGGGCGCACTACAACCCGATCGCCGCCCGGCTCGCCAACCTGCCCAAGCCGGTGATCGCCGCGGTCCGCGGGATGGCCGCCGGGGCGGGCGCGTCGCTGGCGTTCCTGGCCGACATCCGCATCGGTGGTCCGAGCACCAGCTTCCTGATGGCCTTCGCCAAGGTCGGTCTCGCCGCCGACACCGGCGCCTCCTGGACGTTGCCCCGACTGGTCGGCCACGCCAAGGCGGTCGAGTTGCTGATGCTGGCCGAGCCGGTCCGCGCCGAGGAGGCCTGCCGGTTGGGCCTGCTCAACCGGTTGACGGACGACGACGAGCAGGTGTTGCCCGTCGCCCAGGAACTGGCCGCCCGCCTGGCCGCCGGCCCGACCGTCGCGTACGGGGCGATCAAGCGGCAGCTCTCCATCGCCGACGCCGGGACCCTCGCCGACGCCCTCGCGGCCGAGGCGCAGGCCCAGTCGATCTGCGGTGCGACGGCCGACCACCGGGCGGCCACTCTCGCCTTCGTCGCCAAGCAGAAACCGGTCTTCGAGGGACGCTGAACGCGATCCGGACGCCGCCCTTACCGTCCTCGAACAGGGGCGGCCTAGCGTCGGCCGGTATGAGCGATCGTGAAGCGGTGGCGCACCTGCTGCGCCGGGCCACCTTCGGGCCGACCGCCGACGAGGTGGACGCGGCCGAGCGGGCGGGGCTCGCGGCAACCCTGAACCGGGTGCTCACCCCGTCCGGCGCGGACCGGGGTGCGGCGGCCACGCCGATCCCGACGCTGCCCGCCGACCCGTACGCCGAGCTGACCAAGGATTCCACCCGCGAGCAGCGGCAGCAGGCCAACGCGGAGCGCCGTAAGCAGCTCCAGCAGGTCACCGAGTGGTGGCTGGACAGGATGGTGGCCGCCGAGGACGGGCTGACCGAGAAGTTGCTCTTCTTCTGGCACGGGCACTGGGCCACCAGCGCGCAGAAGGTCAAGTCGGCGCGGCTGATGGTGGGTCAGTTGGAGACGCTGCGCCGGCACGGCCGTGGGCCGCTCGGCCCGCTGGTAGCCGCGATGGTGCGCGATCCCGCCCTGATCGTCTGGCTGGACGGGCAGAAGAACACCCGCAAGGCACCGAACGAGAACCTGGCCCGCGAGCTGATGGAGCTGTTCACCCTCGGCATCGGCGCCTACAGCGAGGCCGACGTGAAGGCCGGCGCGCGGGCGCTGACCGGCTGGGTGGTCGACAGGCGTACCGGCGCCGCCCGCTTCGAGGCCCGCCGGCACGACCCGGGCGAGAAGAGCATCCTCGGGCACAGCGGCCGGTTCGACGCCGAGGCGTACGCCGGTCTGCTGGCCGCCCAACCGGCGGCGGCGACCTTCGTGGCCGGACGGCTCTGGTTCCGCTACGCGGGCACCGACACCCCCGCACCTGACGGTCTGGCCGGCGCGGACACCATCGCGACAGTGCGCGCGGTCTTCTCCGCACCGGCCTTCGCCCAGACCCGGGGCACGCTTGTGAAGCAGCCGGTGGAGTGGCTGGTCGGCGCGCTACGGCAGCTCGGCATCCGGCCGTCCGCGCTCCCCGAGCAGCAACGCCGACAACTGCTCAGCGGCCTCAACGCGCTGGACCAGGTGCCGTTGCGCCCGCCGAGCGTGGGCGGTTGGCCGGCCGGGGCCGCCTGGCTGACCACCTCCTCGTTGCAGGCCCGGCTACGGACGGCCGGCGTGCTCGCCGCCGCCACGGCACCGGCGGTGCTGGCCCGGCTGACCGCCGCGCCCACCGCCGGTCGACCGGACGCACTGGCCCGACTGCTGGTGGTCGACGGCTGGGGCGCACGCACCCGTGCCGCCCTCACCCCGCTGGCCGGTGAGCCCCGCAAGCTGCTGGCCGCCGGCCTGGTCAGCCCCGAATACACAGTCAGCTGAGCGGAGGAGTCGACATGGACACCCTGACCCGACGCAGGTTCCTGCTGACCAGTGGAGTGGTCGGCGCGGGCGCGCTGGCCGCCGGGGCCGGCGCGTACAGCCTGCGGGACCTGCTGGACACCAGCGGGGACCGCGATCCGCAGTCCCGCACGCTGGTGCTGGTGACCCTCTACGGCGGCAATGACGGGCTCAACACGGTCATCCCGTACGGCGACCCGGCCTACCGGGCGGCGCGCCCCGAGCTGGCGTACCCGGACGGGGAGGTGCGGCGGTTGGACGACGACTTCGGCCTCAACCCGGCGCTGGCCGGCCTGCACGAGCGCTGGTCCGGCGGCGGGCTGGCGATCGTGCGCGGGGTCGGCTACCCGAAGCCGGACCGCAGCCACTTCCGGTCGATGGACATCTGGCACACCGCGCAACCGGACCGGCCCGGCAACACCGGCTGGCTCGGGCGGTGGCTGGACCGGTCCGGTGGCGACCCCCGGTTGGCGGTCTCCTTCGAGCCCGCGCTCCCGCCGCTGCTGGCCGGGGCCCAGAGTGCCGGCGCGGCCGTGCCGGTGACCGACCGGAAGGCCGCCAAGGGGCTGCCCGCGGAGACGCTCACCGCGTTCGCCGCCGCGGAGGCCGGCGAGTCGGCGGCCCGGGGTCGAGCGGCCGCCTGCTTCGCCGACCTCCGGTCGGTGGACGAGATGATCCGCCAGGTACGCGATTCCGCCGACCCGGACACGGCGGACCAGGACGGCGAGCAGGCCCCGGCGACGGCCACCGGCGGGGCACGCACACCGCTGGACGCGCAGCTCGACCTGGTCGCGCAGTGCGTCGAGGCGGGAGTGTCCACGCGGGTCTTCTCGGTGTCGCTCGGCGGCTTCGACACGCACGCCGACGAGAAGCAGTTGCAGGCCGTCCTGCTGGGTCAGCTGGACCGGGCGTTGACCGGGTTCGCCGACCGGATGAGTCGCACCGAGGCGGGCCGGAAGGTGGTGGTGGCGGTCTACTCCGAGTTCGGCCGTCGGGTACGCGCCAACGCCTCGGACGGCACCGACCACGGCACCGCCTCGGACGTGCTGCTGCTCGGCGCCGGCGTCCGGGGTGGCTGGCACGGGGCGCCACCGAGCCTCACCGACCTCGACGACGGTGATCTGAAATACACCACCGACTTCCGGGACGTCTACGCCACGCTGCTGGAGCGGGTGCTGGACACCGACCCGGGCCCGATCCTCGCCGACTGGCAGGGGCGGGTGGACAAGCTGTTCTAGTCGTCCTCTTCCGGATCCTGGTTGGCCTGCTCGCCCAGCACGAAGGCCTGCATGGCCAACTCGTCACCGGCCGGTGAGACGAAGGCGGGCAGCTCACGTGGGCCCAACTCCTGCACGTAGGACCAGAACAACCGAACCGCCTCGGCCGGCGTGCCGGCCTCGATCGGCAGGTCGAGGCTGACCAGCCAGGTGCGCCGCGCCGGAGGCGGACCGAGCTGGTCGGCGAGCGCCCGGAAGGCCGCCGGCTCCAGTGCGGTGACCGGCCCGTCGAGCGTCAGCAGGTCGGCCGGCACCGGCTCGTCGAAGGCCCGCCGGGTGTACGCGACGACGAGCGTCCCCGGCTCGGTCGGGGACTGCGGGTCGTCCGGGTCTTCGCGGTGGCGTTGACCCGGCGCGCCGACCCGGCCGAGGGCCACCAGTCGTGGCGGCCCGTCGACAAGCACTGCCACCTGGTCTCCCGGCCCCGGCCGGGCGACGTCGCTCAGCCCGGTCAGCTCCAGCGTGTCGTGGTGCACGAGCCGCTCGGCCTCGTACCGCTCGGCGGGCAGCAGCACCGCCCACGCGCCCACCCCGTCGGCGTTGCCGGCCGCACCGGCCCGGTGCGCGGTCTCGGTCGTCATGCCTGCCATCTCATCACGCCGCCGGTGGGAGGGTGACATGACAGCCGACGATGTGGTCGTCGACCATTCCGGTGGCCTGCATCAGCGCGTACGCGGTGGTCGGGCCGACGAACCGGAAGCCGCGCTTCTTGAGCGCCTTGGCCATCGCCGTCGACTCCGGGGTGATCGGCGCGAGCTCGGCGAACGAGGCGGGACGAGCGGGGCGGGGCTCCGGCGCGAAGGACCAGAGCAGCGCGGACAACCCCTCGGGCAGCTCCAGTGCGGCACGGGCGTTGGCGACCGCCGCCTCGATCTTGGCCCGGTTGCGGACGATGCCGGCGTCGGCGAGCAGCCGGGTCACATCGGCGTCGTCGTAAGCGGCCACGGTCGGGATGTGGAACTCGTCGAAGGCCAGCCGGAACGCCGGACGCTTGCGCAGGATGGTCAGCCAGGACAACCCGGACTGGAACGCCTCAAGCGTCATCCGCTCGTAGAGCGCGTCGTCGCCGCGCAGCGGCCGCCCCCACTCGGTGTCGTGGTAGATGGCGTAGTCGGGGGTGCTCGACCCCCAGGCGCAGCGAGCCAGCCCATCGGGGCCGATCACCAGGTCAGTCACCCCGTACACGCTAGGGCATCCGTCCGACACCCCATTGCCACCGGCCGCCCGGCTGCCTATGGTGCTTGTTACCGACCGGTAGGTCGAGGTCACCCGACGGTGCGCCCCGACCGGTGACGGCGAGCGGAGGCCGCGCGGTGAAGGAGTTCCCGGACGTCATCGCCTGGTCGATCCCGGCCTTCGTGCTGCTCATCGTGCTGGAGCGGGTCTCCTACCTGCTGCACCGCGACGACGACGAGGTCGGCTACGGCGGCGTAGACACCGCGACCAGCCTGACGATGGGGCTGGGCAGCATCTTCGCCGACCTGCTCTGGAAGGTGCCGATCGCCGCCGCGTACGCGCTGCTCTACGCGCTCACCCCGCTGCGGGTCGCCGAGGTGTGGTGGACCTGGCCCCTGATCCTGCTCGCGCAGGACTTCTTCTACTACTGGTCGCACCGCAGCCACCACGTGATCCGCATCCTCTGGGCCTCGCACGTGGTGCACCACTCGTCGCAGCGGTTCAACCTCTCCACCGCACTGCGCCAGCCGTGGACCGGCCTGACCAGTTGGGTGTTCTACATCCCGCTGATAGTGGCCGGCGTCCACCCGGCCGTGGTCGCGTTCTGCGGCTCGGTCAACCTGCTCTACCAGTTCTGGATCCACACCGAGCGGATCGACAGGATGCCGCGCTGGTACGAGGCGGTGTTCAACACGCCGTCACATCACCGGGTGCACCACGCGTCGCAGGGCAGCTACCTGGACCGCAACTTCGGCGGCATCCTGATCGTCTGGGACCGGCTCTTCAGGTCGTTCGCGCCGGAACGGGAGCGCTGCGTGTACGGCCTGACCAAGAACGTCGGCAGCTACAACCCGGTCCGGGTGGCCTTCCACGAGTACGCCTCGATCGCTCGGGATCTGCGCGCCGCGGTGACCTGGCGACACCGCGCCGGGCTTCTCTTCCGCGCGCCGGGCTGGCAGCCGACACCGGGCCGCGGGGTCAGGGCAGCCGGCCCTGCTCGACCAGACGGGCAAACCTCTTCAGCGCCTGGGTGAGGCCGAGCTTGGAGCCGGGCCAGAGCACCGGCCACGCCAGTCGACCGGCCCGGCCGCCCGGCAGATGGAACCACTCGTGCCAGACCACCTGGGTGCGGGCCCGGCCCAGCTGGGTGCAGCGCAGCACCCCCGGGCCGCGCAGCAGTTGGCCGTGGTGCACCACGGCGATCTCGTACGGCTCGTCGACCCGGACCACCCGCATCTCGTCGCGCAGCGTCGCCCGGCCGAGCGCGGTGACCGCCTCGATCCGGCTGCCCTCGCGCCCGTCGCCCTCGACCACCCGGACGCGGGTGAACGGGATCCAGTCGGACTGACGTTCCCAGGCGAGCAGCGCGGCGAAGACCCGCTCCGCCGGGGCGTCGACGATCACCGTGGCGGTTACCTCACCGGCACCGGGTCGGGCCGCCTCCCGAAGATCGTCGGCGCCCTCCGGGTCGGTCACGCCGACTCCGACCGAACCACCGCGTCGCGCTGCTCGGTGCCGTCGGCGGACGCGCCGGCGGTCTGCTGCTCACGATCGGCCGACTCGTCGTCGGCCCGCACGGCGGCAGGGGCCACACCATCGGAGTCCGCCGGGGACGAGCTGGCGGCGGGCAACGGGCCGGGGGTCGTCGAGCCGACCGGGGCCGAGCCCACCTCGCCGGCCAGCGGCGCGTCCTTACCCGGCTCCGCTGCGTCGCCTGGCTCGGCCGTCTCGTCCGGCTCGGCCGCGCCCGCTGTCGGCACCTTGCTGGCGGACTGCTCGCGGGCCTGGCGCAGCACGTCCGCGTCGTCGGTGCGGCCTTCACGCAACGCGATGACCTCCGACTCCAGTACGCCGATCAGCTCGGACTTGTAACCGATGTCGTAGGCGGCACGGCGCATCGCCTGATCGACCTGGTCCATCCGGTACCCGCGCAACCCGGTGTCGAAACGGACCGCCCCCACGTCGGATTCGCGCAGCGGGCGGGTGCCCGGCAACGCCACGGCCTGCGAATCCGGCTCGGTCGGCACCAGGCCGGGATCACGGCCACTGACCAGCACCGTCACGCCGAATATCACCGCCGCGACGGTCAACGCCACGACCAGGAGGAGCAGAAGCTGACCCATGTACTGATCGTGGCATGGCAGCCGGCCGGGAGCGACCCCGCCACCCGCCCCGATCACGATCGGTGCCGACGCCCGCCCGGAATCGCGGGCGGGCGACCGACTAGCGTCGGGACCGGCCGACGCGGCGGCGACGGCGCGAACTTCCAGGAGGCGGGCATGGCCGGGGCGCTTCGGCTGGGTGGGCAGACGTTCGCCCCCGGCGAGCTGGTGGTGATGGCGATCATCAACCGCACGCCGGACTCGTTCTTCGACCGTGGGGCCACCTACGCCGCCGACAGCGCTCTGCGCGCCGTGGAGCGGGCGGTGGACGAGGGCGCGGCCATCATCGACATCGGCGGGGTCAAGGCCGGCCCCGGCGCCGACGTGGGCGTCGCCGAGGAGATCCGGCGCACGGTGGACACCATCGCCGCCGTCCGAGCCGCGTTCCCGGAGGTGGTGATCTCCATCGACACCTGGCGTGCCGAGGTGGCGACGGAGGCCGTGGCGGCCGGTGCCGACCTCCTCAACGACACCTGGTCGGGGGCCGACCCCACCTTGATGCGGGTGGCCGCGCAGACCGGCGCGGGCCTGGTCTGTTCGCACGCCGGCGGCCTGACGCCGCGGACCAGGCCGCACCGGGCCGCCTTCACCGACGTGGTCGCCGACGTGGTCGCGACGGTGACCGGGCTCGCCGAGCGCGCGGTGGCGGCAGGGGTACGCCCCGACGGCATCCTCATCGACCCGGCGCACGACTTCGGCAAGAACACCAGGCACTCACTCGAGATCACCCGTCGACTGGACGAGCTGACCGGGACCGGCTGGCCGGTGCTTGTGGCGCTCTCCAACAAGGACTTCATCGGTGAGACGTTGGGCCTGCCGGTGGCCGAACGGCTGGAGGGGACGCTCGCCGCGACGGCGGTCTCGGCCTGGCTGGGCGCCCGGGTCTTCCGGGCCCACCAGGTCGGCCCGACCCGCCGGGTGCTGGACCTGGTGGCCTCGATCCGAGGCGACCGCCCGCCCACGGCGACGCGCCGGGGACTGGCCTGACCGGTTGTCGCCGTAACCGACAGCGAACGGCCGGGCGGACCGACACGATCGCCGGAGGCCGTGGCGATCAGGTCCAGCGGAGGATGTTCCTACGCCAGGCGTAGAGGATGCCGAGCGCGAGCACCGCCACGAACACCGCCATCTCCACCACCGTCACCAGACCGAAGCCCGGCCGGTCGAAGACCACCGCCCAGGGGAAGAGGAACACCGCCTCGACCGCGAACAGCACGTACAGGTAGGCGTACGCGTAGTAGCGGATCTGCATCTGCGCCCAGTCGGCGCCTACCGGGTCGAGCCCGCACTCGTAGCTGGCCCGCTTGCCCGGCGGATCGGCCGGACGCGCCGGGCGTAACACCCGGTTGGCCGAGAACGCCGTAACGAAGAAGAGAACGCTGGCGAGCAACAGAAGCCCGAGCGTCGCGTACGAGCCCAGGTATCCGGTCACAGTCGGCAGCTTACCGTCCGCTCGGACGGGCCGTCCCAAACACGTTACGGATTTGTTTCCGGTTGGGACTAGTGCATCGTGGCAACTGTTACCGAATATTGGACACCCACCCATGTCACCGGAGGACAGATGGCCCGCGTGAAGGCATCGCCCGGTAACCGGGCGGAGGGGCGGCGTTCCACGCCCCTGCTGGCGACCGCGCTCGCGCTCGGCCTGCTCGCGGCGCTCGCCGTGGGACCGGCCTGGGCAAGCGCGGCCGCACCGGACGCGGACCCGATCGTGACATCGGCCGAGCCGGTCAACGAGCCGGGAGAGGAAGCGCCACCGACCACACCGGCGGAGGAGCCCACCCCGACCGAGGGCCCGGGCGGCGAACCACTGCCGACCGACCCGGCACCGGAGACCACGGCGCCACCACCGGAGACGACGCCACCAGCGCCGGAGACCACCGCCCCGGAGGTCCCCCGGCGCCGACCACCATCGCGCCCGCGCCGGGCGGCACCACCCGACCGCCCAGCCCGGGGCCCCCGACGGCGCCTCCGGTCCCGCCAACTCCCCCGGCCCCGCCGGTCCGTCCGCCCGCGCCGGGTTCGGCGGCGCCGCCGCAGAGCCCGCTGGGCGTACAGGTCACCACCGGCGACGTCACCCTCACCGAGGCGTACTGGAACACGGCGAGCACGGCCGCCACCCTGCAGGTCACGGTGCACAACACCGGCACCACCGCCCAACGGATCCGACTCTCGTACACGCTGCCGGTGGGGCTGACCGACGCCGGCACGAAGGGCTGCGCCGCCGCCGGTGGCGGGGCGTACCGCTGTGGGGCCTGGACCGCCGATGCCGGCGCCCGGTTCAGCACCGTGCTGCGCCTGCGGGTCGCCGGCACGGCGTGGAAGCAGATGCCGCTCAGCGGCTCCGTCCAGGTCATCGCGGACGCGCCGGCAGTGCCCGGCGAGGCGACCGACGACCAGGGCTTCGCGGTGCTCTTCCCACCCGGCCCGCCGGTGCCGGGGATCGCACTCGCCGCCGACGAGGTGGCCTTCGACATCAGCGGCGGCCCGAGCACCCTCGCGCTCCGGCTGGGCAACACCGGCACGGTGGACGCCGCCGGCCGGGTCGAGGTCGTCCTGCCGGCCGGGGTGACCGTGCCGACCCCACCGCTCGGCTGCGTGGCCGTCGACCCGACGCGTACCCGCTGCGACGCCGGCCTGGTGCTGGCGGGCACGACCGCCGAGGTGCGGCTGCCGGTGGAGGCGACGCCGCAGGCCCAGCGGGAAGCGCCGTTGTCAGGTGCCGTGATCGGTCAGCTCGACCCACGCAGCGGCCCGACCCGTCGGGTGCAGATGAGCTTCCGGATCACGGCGGCGGCCGCCCTGGCCACGCCCGTTGTCTCCCCGCCCGCGCCGACCGGCTCGCAGGGCGTACTCCCGGCCGGCGCCGCGACCGGAGACGGCGGGTTGACCTCGGTGGAGCGCACCGCGGTCATCCTGATCGCGGTCTCCACGCTGCTGGTGGTGCTGGCCCTCACGCTGGCCACGACCTCGCTGCGCCGCCGGTTGGGTGGCCCGCCGCCCGAGCCCGCGCCCAACCCCGCCGACTGATCGACTGATGACCCCGGCACCGCGCGGGCCGGGGTCATCGACGCGGCTCGGTGGTGATCTGAATTACGGCGGGCGGGGCGTAACACCGCAAAGGTGGGCATTTATCGTCCCGATCGGGTCCCAGTCGGCGGACCTCCGGGGATGGTTAGGGCTCCCTTAGACGTAGGCTCTCAGGTGAGGAACGACAGCGGCCGGACCAGCCTGGGCGGTGCGGTGAAGCGTTGCGTCAAGGAGGTTCCGTGGCCGGGCGAGCCCCGCAGTCGCGAACGAAGGTGGCACAGTGACCAAGCAGATCCGTCAACTCGACCGGGTGGTCATCCGGTTCGCCGGTGACTCCGGCGACGGCATGCAGCTGACCGGGGACCGGTTCACCTCGGAGACGGCGCAGCTGGGCAACGACATCTCGACGCTGCCAAACTTTCCCGCCGAGATCAGGGCGCCCGCCGGCACGTTGCCGGGTGTGTCGAGCTTCCAGGTGCACTTCGCCGACTACGACATCCTCACGCCGGGTGACGCGCCCAACGTGCTGGTGGCGATGAACCCGGCGGCCCTCAAGGCCAACCTGGCCGATCTGCCGCGCGGCGCGGACATCATCGTCAACACCGACGAGTTCACCAAGCGCAACCTGGCCAAGGTCGGTTACCAGACCAGCCCCCTGGACGACGAATCGCTTGCCGGCTACGTCGTGCACCCGGTGGCGCTGACCTCGATGACCGTCGGCGCGCTCGCCACCTACCAGGTGTCCAAGAAGGACGCTGAGCGGTCGAAGAACATGTTCGCCCTCGGCCTGCTCTCCTGGATGTACTCCCGGCCGTACGAGTCGACGCTGCGCTTCCTGGAGCGCAAGTTCGCGGCCCGCCCGGAGCTGGTCGCCGCGAACGTCGCCGCCTTCAAGGCCGGCTGGAACTTCGGCGAGACGACCGAGGACTTCGCGGTCCGCTACGAGGTCAAGCCGGCGAAGATGAAGCCGGGCACGTACCGCAACATCACCGGCAACGCGGCCCTCTCGCTGGGGCTGGTCGCCGCCGGGGTCCGCTCCGGGCTGCCGGTCTTCCTCGGCGCGTACCCGATCACGCCGGCGTCGGACATCCTGCACGAGCTGAGCAAGCACAAGCGCTTCGGCGTTCTCACCGTCCAGGCCGAGGACGAGATCGCCGCCGTCGGTGCCGCCCTGGGCGCCTCGTACGGCGGGTCGCTCGGTGTGACCACCACCAGTGGCCCCGGCGTGGCGCTCAAGAGCGAGACGATCTCGCTCGCGGTGGCACTGGAGCTGCCGCTGGTGATCGTGGACGTGCAGCGGGCCGGCCCGTCGACAGGCATGCCGACCAAGACCGAGCAGGCCGACCTCAACATGGCGCTCTACGGTCGGCACGGCGAGGCGCCGGTCGCGGTGATCGCGCCCCGGTCACCGTCGGACTGCTTCTTCGCGGCGCTGGAGGCGGCCCGGATCGCGCTGACCTACCGCACCCCGGTGATCCTGCTGTCCGACAACTACGTCGCCAACGGCTCGGAGCCGTGGCTGCTGCCCGACGTGGAGTCGCTGCCCGACCTGCGGGTCGAGTTCGCCACCGAGCCCAACGGCGAGGACGGCACCACCTTCCTGCCCTACCTGCGTGACCCGGAGACCCTGGCCCGGCCGTGGGCGATCCCGGGCACTGCGGGCCTGGAGCACCGGATCGGCGGCCTGGAGAAGGCCGACAAGACCGGGGACATCTCCTACGACCCGGCCAACCACGACTTCATGGTGCGCACCCGGGCCGCCCGGATCGAGACCATCCCGGTGCCGGACATCGAGGTGGAGGACCCGGACGGCGACGCTCGGGTGCTGGTCCTCGGCTGGGGCTCGACGTACGGGCCGATCGGCGCGGCGTGCCGCGGTGTACGCCAGCGCGGCCTCTCCATCGCCCAGGCGCACCTGCGGCACCTGGCACCGATGCCGGCCAACCTCGGTGAGGTGCTGCGGTCGTACGACAAGGTGGTCATCCCGGAGATGAACCTGGGCCAGCTCGCCCACGTCATCAGGGCCCGCTACCTGGTCGACGCGATCAGCTACATCCAGGTCCGCGGCCTTCCGTTCACGGCCGCCGAGCTGGAGACGACGCTGGAAGAGGTGCTGAAGAATGTCTGAGCCCGTCGCCGTCAAGCTCACCGCGAAGGACTTCAAGTCCGACCAGGAGGTGCGCTGGTGCCCCGGCTGCGGTGACTACGCCATCCTGGCGGCCATCCAGCAGTTCATGCCGGAGCTGAACATCCCCCGGGAGCGCACCGTCTTCGTCTCCGGGATCGGCTGCTCGTCCCGCTTCCCGTACTACATGAACACCTACGGGTTGCACTCGATCCACGGTCGCGCCCCGGCGATCGCGACCGGCCTGTCGGTGTCCCGGCCGGACCTGTCGGTCTGGGTGGTCACCGGCGACGGCGACGCGCTCTCCATCGGTGGCAACCACCTGATCCACGCGCTGCGGCGCAACGTCAACCTCAAGATCCTGCTGTTCAACAACCGGATCTACGGCCTGACCAAGGGTCAGTATTCTCCGACGTCCGAGGTCGGCAAGATCACCAAGTCGACCCCGTCCGGGTCGGCGGACGCCCCGTTCAACCCGCTCTCGCTCGCCCTCGGCGCGGAAGCCAGCTTCGTCGGCCGCACCATCGACTCCGACCGTAAGCACCTCCAGTCGGTGCTGCGGGCCGCCGCGGAGCACGAGGGCTCGGCCTTCGTGGAGATCTACCAGAACTGCAACATCTTCAACGATGGGGCATTCGAGCAGCTCAAGGACCCGTCCACCCGGGACGACTACCTGATTCGCCTGGAGCACGGGCAGCCGATCACGTTCGGCGCCGCCGGGCGGTTCTGCGTGGTGCACCCGCCGGGCGGCTTCGGCCTGGAGGTCCGGGACACCAGCTCGGTCAGCCCGGAGGAGATCGTCGTGCACGACGCGACGGTCACCGACCCGGCGTACGCCTTCGCGCTGTCCCGGCTGCCCGGCCTGGACCTGCGCAACACCCCGATCGGGGTGTTCCGCTCGGTGGACCGACCGTCCTACGACAGCGTGGTGCAGGCTCAGCTCGCGGCCGCCAAGGCGACTGTCACCGAGACTCCCGAGCAGCAGCTGGCCGGCCTGCTGGGCAGCGGCGACACCTGGACGATCATCTGATCAGTCGGATTTGACGAGAGCGGCCGTCCCCGGGACCGGGGGCGGCCGCTCTCGTCGTACCGGCACCGCCTCAGCGCTGGGCGGTGGCCGGCGTCCAGAGGTTGTCGATCTCCTTCTCGGTCGCCGCGAGGCTCGCCTCGTGCAGCGGGATCAGCTCGGCCATCGCCGGCACCGAGGGTGCCAGGGTCAGCTCGGTGCTGATGAAGCGCGGCTCCAGGCCGGTCATCGACAGACCGTGTGGCAGCCACTGCTCCGCGTGGTCCCAGCCGTGGCGCGGGGTGCCCTCGCCGTAACCGCCTCCCCGGGTGGCCAGCACCACGAACTCGCGTCCGCCGAGCAGGCCCTCCTGCGTCGTCGGGTCGTAGGTGAGCCCGGCGACGATCAGGTGGTCGACCCAGGACTTCACGCTGCTGGGGGCGCCGTAGTTGTAGAGCGGCAGCCCGAGCAGCACCACGTCGGCCTGCTTCACCTCGTCGACCAGCCGCTCGCTGAGCTCCCAGGACGCGCGCTGCGCCGGGCTGTGCTGGTCCGGTGGCGTCATCCGAGCCAGGCCGCCCTCCGAGTCCAGGTGCGGCAGCGGCTCAGCGCCCAGGTCCCGGTAGGCCACGGTGCCGTCCGGGTGGGCCGCACGCCATGCGTCCACCGCGCGGGCGGTGAGCCGCCGGCTGATCGACCAGTCACCACGGATACTCGAGTCGATATGCAGCAGGTGCATTATTCCTCCTCTAGGAATCGTCTGTGCAGCACCAACTATTTATAGCAGGCCGATGTTCCCCTGGCTCGGTAGACTGGGTCACATGTCCGCCCTGCCGCTCGACCCCTCGGAGCACCGCTCGGGCGCACTCCTGGACCATCTGGCCCGGCGGATGCGGCTGCGGTCGGAGTCGGTGCTGGCGCCACTGGGGCTACGCCCCCGGCACCTGGTCGCGCTCACCGTGCTGCGCGCCGGTGGCGGCACCGGTCAACAGGCGCTCGCCACCATCCTGGAGATGGACAGCACCAACATCGTCGGGCTGCTGAACGACCTGGAAGCGAAGCAACTGATCGAGCGAAGGCGCTCCCCCGAGGACCGCCGCCGACACGTCGTCGAACTCACCGAAGATGGGGCAAAACGCCTCAGCGAGGCCGAATGCGCCCTGGCCGGCGCCGAGGACGAGGTGCTGGGCGCGCTGAATCCCGCCGAGCGCGAGACACTCTACGAGCTGCTCAGCCGGGCCTCGACCAGCACGCCGATCAGCTGCACCGAGGCGATCTGCGCCACCGACGACCGCTGCTGACGCCGCGCCACCACAGCGGCGGAGCCGGCACAGCGGCCAACAGCGGCGGAGCCGGCACAGCGGCCAACAGCGGCGGAGCCGGCACGCGAGATCGCCAGCGCGGGTGAGGCGATCAGGCGGTCGTGGCCGACTGGGGGCGGTCGTCGCGTACGTGCACCAGCATGTCGCCGGTCTCGATCACCGCGCCGGCCCGGTCGGCCAGGGTGACCACCTTGCCCCGTCGCACCAGGGCGATCACCAACGATTCCAGCTCGCGCGGGGAGCGACCCACCTCGTCCCGCTCGGCGGAACGCATCGCGAGCGCCATGCCCTGGCCGGGAGTGAGCAGATCCTCCACCACGTCGATCAGCGGCGGCGCCGAGGTGGACAGGCCGAGCAGCCGGCCCGCCGTGGCCGACGAGACGATCACGTGGTGCGCACCACTCTGCTTGAGCAGCGGGGCGTTCTCCGCCTCCCGCGCCGCCGCGATGATGCGGACCTGGCCGGCGGTGAGCTGCCGCACCGTCAGCGCGACAAGCACGGACGCGTCATCGCTGTCGGTCGCGATGATCACGGCCTTCGCGTTCTTGACGTGCGCCTCGTTCAGCACCGACGACCGGGTCGCCGAGCCCTCGATAGCCACCAGCCCAGCGGAGGTGGCCTGCCGCAGGGCGGCGGCGCTGCGCTCCACCACCACGATCCGCGAGCGGTCCAGACCGTTCTCCATGAGGGCGGAGACAGCGCTACGCCCCTTGGTGCCGTAGCCGCAGATGATGACGTGGTCCTTCACGGCTCTCCTCCACCGCGACAGGCGACGGCCGGTCCGGTACTGCTCGGTCAGAACTTCCAGGGTGGTGCCGACCAGGATGATAAGGAAGATCACTCGGGCCGGGGTGATGAAGAGGACGTTGACCAGCCGGGCCGACGGCGCGGCCGGGGTGATGTCCCCGTAGCCGGTGGTCGAGAGCGACACGACCGCGTAGTAGAAGCAGTCGAGCAGGGTGAGGCCGTCCTCATTGACGTCGCGGTAGCCGTCCCGGCCCAGGTAGACAGCGGCGACCACGGCGAAGACCAGGCCCAGGGCGGCTGCGAGCCGAAGGCTCAGCGCGCTCAGTGGGCCCCGGCGCTGCGCGGGAAAATGGATCACTGTCGAACCTGCTCCCCCGCCGTCGCCTGCACGCCCACAACATAGCGGGTACGCCATTGATCGCACGCCCGGGTCGCGGCGGACAACCGGCGCGGGCCCGGACGGGTCGGCCCGGACGGCCGGGGACGGGCATGATGAGGGTGTTCCCGACGACGACCGCGAAAGTGAGGCCGGCATGTCGTTGCTGCGACGAGTCATCGGCGGAGTGCTCCGTCGACTGCGCCAGAGCCAGGGCCGCACGCTGCGCGAGGTGGCCGCCTCCGCCGGGGTCTCCGTGCCCTACCTGTCCGAGGTGGAACGGGGCCGCAAGGAGGCCTCCTCGGAGGTGCTCGCGGCGATCTGCCGGGCGCTCGGCATCCGCCTCTCCGACCTGCTGGAGGAGGCCCGCGACGACCTGCGCCGGGTCGAGCCGCGCATCCCGGCCGCGCCACGGGCGGCGCTGACCCGGTTCGAGCGGGCCACTGTCGCCCGCCACGAGGCGGGCCAGCACACGCTGCGGAGCGGCGGCCCGATCCTGCACCGGGCCCCCAACGCGGGCGGGCCGACGCTCTGCGTCGGGTCCATGGCCTCCGCTGGCGGCTCGCGCCCCGGTCCGCGTACCTCCGCTCTGTTGGGCTGCGCGCGGGCGCGGGCGGGTGCGCGGCGGGTGACCGTCGCGTAGGCCGCGCGGGTTCTGCCGTCGGCGGATCTGCCGGCGGCAGAATCACTGGGCCAGGCACCGCCGTCGCCCGCACGCTGGAGGTGCCGGTCCACCGGGCGGTCCCCGCCGCCCGCCGGCACGGCGGAGGGCGGCGGCACATGATGAGGTACGGCACCCACATGCTGGAGGGCGGCCACCCGTCCTTCGGTGATCACGTTTTCGACCGACTGCTCCGGGAGCGGATCGTCTTCCTCGGCACCGAGGTGACGGAGGAGTCGGCCAACCAGATCTGCGCGCAGATCCTCCTGCTCGCCGCCGAGGACGCCGACCGGGACATCTACCTCTACATCAACTCGCCGGGCGGTTCGGTGAGCGCGGGAATGGCGGTCTACGACACGATGCGCTACGTCCGCAACGACGTGGCGACGCTGGCGCTCGGGTTCGCCGGCTCGATGGGGCAGTTCCTGCTCTGCGCGGGCGCGGCCGGTAAGCGGTACGCGCTGCCGCACTCGCGGATCATGATGCACCAACCGTCCGGCGGAATGGGCGGGACGGCCGCCGACATCACCATCCAGGCGGAGAACATGCTGCACGTGAAGCGGACGATGCAGGAGCTGATCGCCCAGCACAGTGGACGGACCCTCGACGAGATCCAGCGGGACTGGGACCGGGACCGCTGGTTCACCGCCGAGCAGGCCCGCGAGTACGGCCTCATCGATCAGGTGGTCACCCGAGCCGAACAGCTACCGACGCTCTGATCGCCGGGTCGGCCAGCACCGCCCCGGTCAGGGGCGGCCGTTGATGCTCGCCCGCGCGCTCGGCGCCAGCGGATTGGTCGCGGTCAGGTCGCGGGGCAGCAGGTCGAAGCCCTGCCAGTGCACGCGCATCGGGCTCTGGTCCTCGTCGCGCGGCAGGTGGTGGAAGCCGATCCGCACCCAGAGCACCGGGTCGGTGAGCGCCTCGCCGTTCACGTAGTCCACCACGGACCGGGCCGCGCACTCCGGGTCCAGGTTGAACGAGGCGAACTTCTCGCACGCGCGGGCCTCGGTGACGGTCAGGTCGGGCGCCATCTCCGGCCGGCTCTCGTAGTCGTCGTTCGCGCCGGTCACGAGCTGGTAGGAGCGTGGGTGCCCGTCGGCGTTCGGCGCGGCGTCGCTGACCACCCGCCACCACCTGCGGTTCGCGCCGGTCAAGGCCCGTTCGGTGGGGATGGCGGTGCGGGTGGTGGCGAGGATCGCCGAACGGCGGCCCTGCTGCCCCGTTGGCGCGGTGTCGAACTGCTCGATCCGTTCGCTGCCCAGGCCGGGATCGACACGCCAGACCGCGTTGTGGTGGTGCGCGGCGGCGTGGTCGGTGGTGCCCGGACCGATCGGCCGGCCGTACCGCTCGGAGGTGTAGTCGGTCGGGGACAGATCGCCGGTCGCCCCGAGCCGGGCGGTGAACCGGCCGTCGTCGCCGAAACGGTATTCGGTGACGTACTCGTACCAGCCGACCTTCGACACGGTCCGCAGCACCAGGTCGACGCCCTGGCGGGAGTAGAGGTAACCGTCGTCGGCGACACGCTGCGCCGGGCCGGTGGGCTCGGCGACGACGCAGAGGACCTTGCCGCCGTCGTACGCCGCTCGCCGCGACCCGCCGGGGCACTCGCGCTCAGGCAGCCGCTGCATCGCGTCGCCGCCGAAGCCGAACGAGGTGATGTCGTTCCACTCGGTGGTCCCGGTGTCGTAGGGCACGTTGAGCTGGCCGAGCGTCACCGACTCCAGCACTGTGGTGACCGGGCCGCCGCGGAAGCTCAGCCGGACGTCCTCCAGCACCAGGCCGGTCTGCGGGTCGACGTGCCAGCACATCTGCCAGCGGGCGCCGCCGGGCAGCGTTTCCCGGACGGTGGCCGCCGCGCCGCAGGCCGACGTGGCGGGTTCCTCGGCGTGGCCGGCGCTCGCGCCGGCCAGCCCGGAGGCCAGGGCCAGGGACAGTGCGGCGGACAGGGTGAGGGCCAGGGTGCGCCTGGTCATCGCGGGCTCCTCAGGGCAGGCGGACGACGGTGCCGGCGGACAGGTCGACGATCAGGTCGGTGAGATCCACGTAGGGCTCGCCCGGCCGGTGCAGGAGCAGCAGCACGCAACGGTGCACCCCGCACGGCTCGCCGGTGTAGGTCTGCGCGCCCGGCTGAAGCTCGGCGGCGGTGGCCGGCGCGGTGCCGGTGGCCTGCCGGAACCGCTCGCGCATCAGGTCGCCGAGGTCGTGGCGCCAGAGCATGTCCACTGCCGTCGCCACCTCCCGGGGTGTGGCCGGCGGCTGCATGCCGGTGGCGGCGAACGTGCCGGTGATCTGCCCGGCGGTGAGGTCAACGGCGACCTTGACCAGCTTGTCGCCGCGGTAGTCGTAGGCGAGCACGTCGGCTCGGCGCGCGGCGTCGTCGCCGTCCGCGCGGCGGACGGTCAGCAGCTCCGGCCCGGCCGCTCCGGTGACGTCGGTGGGCCCATCCGGCCCGGCATCCGCCAGCCCGGCAAGTGCCAGCTCGCGGGCGCGGGTGGTCTCGGCCGGGGTGAGCGGATCCCGTCCGGTGCCGGTGGTCGGCACCGGCGCCTCGGGTGGATCGGTGATCCGCGGGACGGCGGGCGCGGCACCGGGATTCTCCGCCCCTGCCGACGAGCCGAGCATCCAGCCCAGTGCCCACATCGCGACCACCGCGGCGACCATGGCCGCGGCTGTTCTCTTCTGCATGTGCCGGCCCCCCATGGGTGTGCCGGGCCGGCCGGTGGCGGCCGGCCGGCCCGGATCGTGCGGTGCTACTTGTTGCGCGAGCGCAGGAACAGGATCACGACGATGGCGACCGCGACGAGAACGAAGAAGCCGATCAGCACAGGTGTGGCGACTGGTGACTTCGGTCCGCCGACCACGGCGAGGTTTTCGAGCATGTCCAGCTCCGTCCGATCAGGAGGGTACGAGTCAGAACTTCTGTGTTCCCGAAATGCCGAGCGAACAACCCGCTCCGGTGCTACCCGGGCTGACCGAGGCGCTGTACTCGTCCTCGCCGGTCGCCGCGGACTCCTCGACGTTGGCGTTGAACGGCCCGGCGCTGCACTGTCCGTACCCGTTGACGCCCTCCTCCACGGTGCCGCCACCAATCTCGCTGTTGAAGCCACCGCCGGCGCCGACCCCGATGGTGCCGGTAACGCCCTGGTTGCCCTGGTCGTCGATCTCATAGTTGAGACCGGCGCAGATGACGTAGCAGACCTCAAAGCCGATGCTGGCCACCACCAGGCCCGTCGGGTCGGTGTTGTTGATCGGGTCGGCACCGGCGTACGCGTACCGGTTGCCCACGGTCGGGTCGCCGATCGTGTTGAGGTTGTCCTGCTGGGTGAACCGGCCGATCTCCGGGTCGTACCACCGCTTGCCGAACTTGATCAGGCCCGTGCTGGCGTGCTTGAGCCCGCCGGCGTAGCCGATCGCGAACGAGTTGACCACCGGCTGGTTGGCAGTGGTGTTGGTGGTGCGGCCGTACGGGTCGTAGGTCCAGTGGCCGGCGTAGGTGCCGTTCTGGTTGGTCAGGCCGACCACCGAGCCGTTGCCGTCGAGCGTCGGGAAGTAGTGCACCCACTTGCCGGTCTTCTTCTCGTGGACCCGGACGCCGACCAGCGAGCCGGTGCCGTCCCGCTCCAGGAAGTGGGTGTCACCGTCGACGGCCTGGTAGTCCTCCAGCGCGGTGCCGCCCTGCGAGCCGCGACCCCAGGCGAAGTACATCTGGTCGTTCTCGTCCTCGTCCACCCAGACCGACTCCAGCTCGGACTGGTCACCGGTCAGGTAGTGGAAGTAGGCCTCCTTGTTGCCGCTGGTCTTGTTCCCCGTCGTCTGCCCGGCCGCGTTGTACTCCGCGCTACGGGTGGCCGAGCCGGTCAGCTGGTTGCCCGCGCCGTCGTATGTGTAGCCGCTGGTGGTGATCTGGTTGCCGGAGTTGAACGTCAACCGCTGCGTCTCGGTGCCGTTGACCTTGACGGTGGTGCGGTTGCCGTTCGCGTCGTAGGTGTAGTCGAACGACCCGGGCGCCAGGTTGGTGGCCTTGGTGAGCCGGTTCGCCTTGTCGTACGTGTAGACCTGCACGACACCGCCGCGGTGGTGCTCGGTCTGCCACTGACGGAGCGAGGTGTCCTGCGTCGTGTCGGTGGTGTCGCACGCGGCGGTGCCCACTCGCTTGCTGTAGCAGTACGAGACGTCGTACGTGGTGAACTCCTGGTCGGCGTTGTTCACCCGCTCCCAGCGCTTGCTCGTGGTCCGGGTGATGCGGCCCGACTTGTCGTAGGTCAGCTTGGTGTGCGCGGTGGTGGTCGGCCCGGCGTCCTCGACGCTGAGCTTGGTGTCGGTGCGCCGGCCCTCCTTGTCGTACTCGAAGGTGTAGGTCGCGCCATCGACCTCCATCTTCTTGAGCAGGTTGCGCTTGTCGTACGAGTAGACGGTGTCGCCCCGGTAGTCGCCGTGCAGCTTGGTGAGGTTGCCGGCCGGGTCGTACGTGTACTGGGTCAGGTAGTAGTCCGGCCCGCGCTGAATAAGCCGGTTGAGCCTGTCGAAGACAAACTTCTCGCCCTTGCCGTGGGTGCGCTCGATCAGGTTGCCGGAGCCGTCGTACTCGTACTCCACCGACTCGGTGCTGTCGGAGTAGGAGGTACGCACCAGACGGTCGTCGGTGTCGTACTCGTTGGTGGTGGTGCGCCCGCCGCCGTCGGTGGCGGTGCGCACCCGGCCGAACGCGTCGTAGGTGAACTCCCGCTTGGCCAGGCTGTTGCCGGTCGGTGGGGTGATCGTGATGAGCTGCTTGTCGCCGTTGTACGCGTAGTTCGTCGGGTTGCCGGTGTTCGCCGGGTCAGTGGCGGTCTTCACCGTGCCGTCACTGTTGTAGTCGACCTTGGCCTCGGCGGCCTCGGCGTTCTTTGCCGACATCTTGTTGCCGGCGCCGTTGTACGTGTACGAGCTCTGGTTCTTCTGCGCGTCCCCACCGCTCGAGGGCTGGTAGCCGGCGGTCGGGTTGGACGTGGTGGCCGCGTTGTTGTACGCCGCAGTGCTCGACGAGCCGGTCGGCGTGGTGGTCGAGGTCAGCGACTGGCCGTTGTTGGCGTCGTACCTGTTGCCGACGCTCTGCCCCATCGCGTCGGTCGAGGTCGCCACGTCGTGGTACGGGGTGTAGGAGCGGCTGCGCTCGTTGCCGTCCGGGTCGACCGCCTTGGTGATCCGCTTGTCGCTGTCGGTGGTGTAGGTGGTGTGCGCGACGTCCGACACCCGCTTGGTGATGTCGGTGTTCGGGTCGGCCACCTGAACCTCGGTGGACGACGTGTACGCCCACCGGGTGATCGCGAGCCGGCCGTCCGGGTTGTCCACCGACTCGTTCTCGAGCACGCGGAGGACCGCGGCGACGCGGTGCAGGCTGTCGTACTCGACCCGGGTCTCGGTGCCCGGCTCCGAGGAGAAACCGGTGGTGATCTTCTTGATCCGCTGGGACGAGTCGTAGGTGAACTTCACCGCGCGCCCGGAGGTGGGCGCGATCTGCGTGAGGTTGCCCGCGTTGTTGTACGAGTAGATGACCTGGCGCGAGTTGGAGGCGTCGACCGCCTGCTGGAGGCGCTGGATCCGGCCGTTCTTGTACGTCACCACGGCGGTACGCGCCCCGGTGGCGCCCCGGTCGGTGACCACCTTGGTCAGCTCGCCCGCGCTGTTGTACTGGTAGTCGATGACGTTGTCGTTGCGGTCCTCGACCTTGTCGAGCTGCCCGGACGAGGTGAAGTACAGGTCGCGCCCGCCGCTGTTCTCGGTGAACTTCCAGCCCGAGCCTTCCTGCTTCAGCGTGCCCTTGAACTCCTTGGGCGTGTCGTAGCCGCCGGAGGTCGGCGTGAAGGTGCCGACCAGCCCGTCCGCGGCCGCGTACGTCACCGAGTTGTCGTCGTTCTTGATGAGTTTGGTGTCCGGGCCGGTGCGTGCCCGCCAGCCGCGCCCGTGCGCGCCGGTCTCGATCTCGCTGCCGACCAGCAGGCTGTTGAACGCCGCGCCCAGCACCACGTTCGTGCTGATGCCCGGCAGCACCAGGTCGGTGGTACGCAGCAGCAGGTTGCCGGAGCCGGCGTGGACCTGGAGCACCACCCGGTCGGACAGGTCGAAGGTGGTGAACGTCGCGTTGGTTCCGGCACCCGTCCCCTTGGGCACCGTCACCGGACCGGCGACCATCGCGAGCGTCCCCTTGCTGGGGCCGAGCGCGATGCTGCCGGAGCCCGGTGAGCCGGGCTGCACCGGAGCGGCCTTGGGGGCCTTCTCCGGCGCGGCGAGCGCCGGTCCGCTCACCGGCATGAGAACGGTCGCGGCGGAAACCGCCGCGACCGTGAGCATTCTGAAGACGCGCACTGCCGAACCTCCCCGTAGTCATGGCAAAGCACGGGAAGGCTCCCATCGAGATCACTGGATGGTCTGCCCCGTCGGCGTCGTTTGCGCAGCATCCTCTATTGAGGACGATTGTCATTGAGCAACTAACAGATCTCGTGGTATGAGATCACCGATGGTGATCACGGCGACGAGGTGCGGTGGAGCGGGCGAGCTCGTCCTCGACGAAGGCGGGCTTGGCCAGCATGAACGCCGGGATGGCCGCCACGAGGGCCACGGCGATCAGGAACAGCAGCGGCAGAGTCCATCCGCCGCTCACGTCGTGCAGCAGCCCGACGAGCAGAGGACCGAGCGCGCCGAGCGCGTACGCGATCCCCTGCGCGAAGCCGCTCAGCGCGACGGTGCCGCCCTGGGTTCGGGTACGTACGTTGATGAGTACGAGGCTGACCGGGAACAGGATCGAGCCCGAGCCGACGAGCAGGACCCAGAGCAGTGTGAGTGTGGTCGGCGCGAGCAGCAGGCCGAGGTAGCCGAGCACGAAGCTGGCGGCACCGGCGGCGATCAGCCAACTGACAGCGCGTAGCCGCGCGGCGAGCAGGGGTGCGATGAGCGCGATGGGCGCGCTGATGATGCCGGTGACGGCGAGCAGCACACCGGCTTCGGTCGGCGTCGAGCCAGCGATGTCGCCGAGGATCTCGGGCAGCCACGCGAAGCACGCGTAGGTGAGGATCGTGCTGGTCGAGAACACGGCGGTGATCGACAGGGCCACGCGTGACCGCCACAGTCGCGTGACGAGGGTGGTGGGCGGGGACTCGACGGCGTCGGCGTCCGAGAGTCGTCCGCGGCGCTCCCGCGTGATGATGACGAGCCACGGAATGAGCGCGACCACCGAGGTCGCCGCCCAGATGCCGAGCGAGAACCGCCATCCGACCTGCTCGGCGACCGGGGCCGCGACCGCGGCGGGCAGGGCCGTGCTCACGCCCAGGATGCAGACGTAGATGGCGGTCAGCAGCGCTATCCGGTCGGGGAAGTAGCGCCGCACGATCGGCGGCAGCAGCACATTGCCGATGCCTGTGCCGGCGAGCGCGACGACACTGCCGACGAGCAGCACCGCGTAGCCCGGGGCGGCTGCGCGCACGAGATGGCCGAGGGACATGAGCAGCAGCGCCAGCACGATGCCGCCGTCGAGGCCGATGCCGCGGGCGACGCGCGGCGCGACGAACCCCGATACCGCCAGCAGGATCGGTGGCAACGTGCCGAGCAGCCCGACGCCGATGTTCGATATCGGGATGTCATCACGAATGTCGTCGAGGATCGGCGACATCACCGCAACCGTCTGGCGCAGGGTGAGCGCGACAAGCACGACGCCCAGCAGCGCGGCCACGCGCCCCGCCCACAAGGTAAGGGGTTTGGCCGCAGGCATCCCCTTACGATAGTGCTCCAGGCACGATCGTGATCATCACGGTTCGATGGTTATCAGCGCTCGCGGGGTGAACAATGTTTCGCCTGGTGCCCCCGGCAGGATTCGAACCTGCGACACACGGTTTAGGAAACCGATGCTCTATCCCCTGAGCTACGGGGGCGCGAGGGCCTAGTCTAGCGACTTGGGGGTTCACCTGGGGTGGCAGGGAGTGGCCCGCGTTCACCCACGTCACCCGGACCGCCGTTCGCGCAGCCCAGGACCACACCTCGAGCACACGAGCCCCGGTTTGCGACCGGCGGTCAGCCACGGTGAGCCGCGTTGGCACCGGTTCACCCGGGTTGGCATCCGCTGGAGAGCACACACCGCGCACATCGACGAAGATCATGTGTGGCTGCCCAGGTCACCCTTGACGGTGCGGGCCCGCCCGCTGTCGGCGCACAGGTCGTAGTGCGTAGGGAGGTACGCCGTTACGTACACAGATTTAATGACGACGGAGCCCAGGATGGCCGGGCCCGAGTGCCCTCTCTCGTCACTCACACGAAGCACTCCGTCCGGCTACGCTCGGTTACCCTATCGCAGACGCATACACGCGCGGACCGCGGCAGAAGCGGATGCCGGGCAAGGCCCCGACCTCGCCGTTCGCGTGCGGCTCGATAAGCGTTCTTGGGCACCATCGCCCCGTATGTGGCTCAGGACAGGCGTCGGCCACGGAATGGCGGCCGATGAGCACACCATGCCTTCAGCAGATGAGCGCACCACGCCTTGAACGGTCGCCCGCCATCGGCCTCACGCGGCTGACCCCGTACCCTGATCGATATGGCGTTCCGGCAGCACCCTTCCGATGAGATCGTCAACCGACTGGTCGAGATCGCAAGCCTGTTCGTCGCCTGCCGTGATGCCTTCTTCGAGACGGCCGACTGTTTTCATTGGACGCCGGCGCGGCGATCCCCCGCCGAACGAGCCGCGGCGGAACTTCCCTCGCCAGACCCTGCGGTCGCCGAACCGCTAGGAGAGACCGGGCATCGGCTAATCGCTGAGGTCGTCCAGACCTACCTACTCACGGCGAGCGGTCACCTCGGCGGGCTCGCGAGCCTTTATGCGAGCTGTGAGGTCATCTTCCCGACCCCAGCGCTCATCCGTTCAACCATCGAGAACTGTGCACACGCTGTGTGGGTACTCGGCGGAGACTCTGACGAGTCGTCAGAGAACAGGCTTGCGCGCGCCTACCTGGAAGAACTCGTGAGCGCAGAAGAGGCGAAGAAAAACGCCGGTCGGATGCACGCCAAGACGCACCGAAGTTATCTGCTGGCCGACAAGCGCTACAGGGCCCTGAAGGATGAAATCATCGCTCGCTTTCCCGACACGACGATGGAGGCCCTGGGTAACCGGATCTTGAACGGGCAGACCCTGCCCAAACTGGAAGCCGCTGTTAGTTGGATGTACGAACTGACCCAAAGCTACGGCGGGAAAATAGACAGTCGCACGGGGGCCGGAATCTATGGCTTTCTGTCCAATATGACTCACCCAACCCTCTACCCTGCCCGGCAACTACGCGTATGGGCTGACGATCCGGCGACAGGTCATCAGGTGGCAAATCTCCGTGTCGACTTGGGTTCCGCTGAGAATGCGGCGAGGGCAGCACTCGCCGCATTCTACAATGCCCTCACTTACACGACGTCCTACTTCGGCTGGCCCACCGCAATCATTGATGAACTCACCGCGGAGATCGAGGAGTCCATGCCAACGTTCCTCGCGCTACAGGATTGAGGACGCTCGGTGTCTTAGATCTTTAACCACGTACGGTCCGGTCGGTCCTGAATAACTCTGCCGAAAACGCGAAGGTGGCGAGCACCGCACGGCGTCACATGATGCGACTCCTCCGTTGGCCAGCGCGCACGCAGGGCGTCAGATGAAAGCGCCCGGACGGTGCTGAAACCACCGACCAGGAGCGGCTGTTCATGCTTCTGCATAGCGTCGATGCCGTGCCGATCAATGGGAGCCCAGAAGATGCCTTCTATCCACCCAGATAGGGTGCAGTTTGCGCTGAATGAGTTGGCTGACCGGCTCGTAGTTCCGGCTGACTTGATCTCTGTTCACCGGGATGACCCCACGCGAAGTCGCAACCGTCGCTACCAGAGCATTCGTTACGGGGCATTTCTCCTTACCTACGGACCATTCGAGCGCTTCTTCAACCGGCTGATTGAACTACATGGCGGGCCAAGTCAAGGTTTGTCATTGACCACGGACAAACTGAGGTCGACCTTCGAGCAGCGACTCGCCGTGCCCAACCTAACGCAAACGTGGAAAGCGCGGGCGCGCGTGGCTCCCGGCCAACATGGTGGTGACATGCGTTGGCGCTGGACTTACCTCGCTGGCCCCGACCTGCGGGACTATCTGCTCGATGCCCGCCGGCTTCGGCACCTTCTTGCCCATGGCGCCGATCCGAGCGACGCGGGGAACTTGTCTATGACGCTATACGTGCGCCGCAGTGACGGCGGCCGTTCAGTGACTCTGATGTGGGCGGAGGGCTTTTTGCAAGCGGCACAGGACATCGCATCATCGACAGCACTCCGGCTCGCAGTCGGGGACATAGCCCTACCGGACTGGCCGGAACCGGTACGGTCCGGTGTCAGTGCGCGACTACCGGATGCTCCATATCAGTAGGTCGGACGACCTGAAACCCTTGCCGGCGAGGCGGTGGGAGCCTTCGCCTAATGACTGGCCGCAGCGACGCCGTCACCTGTGCGCGCGGACCGCGGCAAACGAGTGCACCGCATCCTGCGTTCTCTCAGAAGCTATTATGGCTAATTCGTAAGTTCAACTGTAAGCTGAACTTACGCCGCACCTTCCGAACCTTCGGAAGCGCAAAGACAGCATGAGAGGTGTCTAGTCGCGGTATCGGCAATCGCCAAGTCTCCAGGATCCGCGCGCGTTCCAACTCGCTGAGAGGGCGGAGAATCTGCTCGAGCAGCTCCGGGTTCGCGGACTCGCCCTCAACGTGAAAGTGCGCCTTAAGATCGATGAAGGCGTAAAGAATGTAGTAGGCCGAACCCTTTCGGTTATTGCAGCGTTGATGGCTTACTGCGACGTTCGCCAGCGTGTCGCACACTCCGGGGATGGTGCCGTATAGCCAGAGCGGAAGTACGTGGTCGACGTGCCACCTGCTCCCAGGGTCGACTGCACGCCCGCACAAGTGGCATGCGCCAGAGTCCCGCTTGAAGACTTCCTGTCGGCTGTAGGGAAGGCTCGGCACCCCTCGCTTTCGCATCTGTCGAACCCTTGCCCAGTACGCTTGGAGGGGTTTGTAAATGTCCGGTGCTTCTTTAACCCGCTGCGCCTTGCGCTCACTCTTACGGATTGGTCGACACGGTTGACAAAATGATGGAGGGCGACCGTTCCTCCCTCGCGGATTGTATGTGAAGTGATTTCCACAACGTTCACACCTCAGCGGTATCAATGGGCGATGCGCTTGGCGCCGACGTTCGGCATAAATCTCCAACCGCGCCTTGTGTCGCGTGTTGGCATGTTCAGGGCAGAACCGGGCTTGAGAATTGCGATCGGCAGGAGCCAGTTTGACGCCGCAGTCCTCACATGCCAAGCCAGCAAGGCGTTGCTCCACCATCTGTTGCCGCCGCGCGTTCGAGGGTCGGCGAGAATCGATCTTATTGAGCTTCCGACAATCGGGGCAGAAGTCGGGGCACCTCCCCTTGAGCGTGTCGCGGGGGTAGACACCTCCGCAGCGGTGGCAGGTGTAGATTTCAGGTATGGGTTTGGCGGCTCGCCGTGCGGCGCGATACTCGCGCTCGTAGTTGCGCCGCCAAGTCTTGTTGGCCTCGACACAGGACTCGCAACGGCAGTCGTGAGGCCTACGCCATCGTTCAGGCGTTCCATGTGCTGGGTTCCCACGAGGACGTCCGGCCGGATTGGGCATGGGGCAGGTGTATCACCCGGGTGTGACACCCTCCTCAGCCCACTGCTGCCGTGCACCAGATAGTCGGCCGCACTATCGAACTCTGCTTAGGAATCACGGCGGTGCGCAAGCACGCGCGAACCTGGGCGCTATCAGGAGAGCGTCCAGAGTTTCGGGCGAGGCGCGATCTCCCTACTCGTCGTCCGGGTCCTCATCGTCACCGGGCACAATCTTTGCTGCATCCGGCTGTACCGGCGCCGGTTTCGGCAGCGCTCCCAGGCCGACCGAGTCGAGCGCGCCGTGCAGGCTTTCCCTCAGCTGCTGCGCCACGTCCCGCTTGCCTTGGTTGTAAGCAAGCTCGGCGGCAGCGCCGCCGGCCGCACCGGCACGGTAGTAGCCGCCCCAGATCTCGGCCCAGCGGTAGTCACTGTTGTTGTTGTCGATGCGAACGACCCAGTAGACCTTGCCGACCTTGCGGACGGTCCAGTAGGTGCCGTCGGAGGTGTAGTCGCGAGCCATAGGCGCAGCTTAGGGGAGTCCATGTCTTGTGCGGATCCAACGAACTGCCGCTAGCCAATGGGCCATTTCTTCGGTAGGGGAAGGGGCACTCTCATCGACAGATCCGGAAGCCGACGGCGTTTCGTCGGACAGTCACCTGTTACGCAGCGTTAACTACCGAGACCGGCGTTACCAACCCGAGTTCCGTCGCGGTTGCGCGCAGTGCTGCTGTAGACGACGCTGTGCACGGCGACGAGCCAGAACACGTTCTCGCCGCACCGATTCACAAACGCTTCAGAGGTGAAGGATGCTGTCGTAATCCTCGTCGTACCAGCCGTCGGTGTTGTGCTTCTGGATGCAGCCCGCGACGCGCGTGAGCATGAGCACGTCGCCGTTGAGAGTCAGGGCCGCGTCCTCGGCCCTGCCGGCGAGGATCCTGGCCACGGTCGCCAGCATGTAGGGTCTGCCCTTGTCGACCAGGGTGTCCTTGCGCATGTAGAAGCTGACGTCGACGTAGGTCTCCGGCTCCCATTCCCACAGAGCGCCACCGTCGTCCTCGGCACTGTAGTAGCCGTGCTGGCCGCCAGTGATGTCCACGACGTACCCGCAATCGTCGTTCAGGTCGGCGCTGAGCATCCTTCCGCCGGATGCCGTGGACGTCTCGACTGCTCCGGGAGCAGCCAGTTCCGCCACCTGCTCCAGTGGAATGTCGCCCGCCAGCGTCAACCGGTACTCGACAGCCATTTGCACCCCTTCGTCAGTCTCGCCGGATGATTTGAATGATCGCACCGTCGCGCGTTACCGCCGTCAGTTCCTTCAGCCCTGGTACGGGCCAGTCGTGGAACTGCTTGTGCAGGGCGGCGAGGTCTCCTCGCCAGTCGTGGAGGTTCAACATCACGCGTTGGGTCTGCTCCGCGTCGACCTTCCTGGATACGGCGCTCCAGACGGCGCGGGGCGGCACGGGAGCGGTGGGCGCGTAGCAGTCGAAGACATGCCCCTCGATGAGGAAGTCGGGTGCCTTTTCCGGCCTCCCAGAATCCCCGGTTTCGAGTCGCGCGTCCGCGACCTCCTGCCCCGTGGGGTTCTGGTGGACCCGGTACCCCTTGCCGGCGACCCTGTCGGCGCACTCGTTCTCCAACTCCAGGGCACGGCGCTCCCGTGGCTTCTCGTTCGCGGAGATCCGGGTTCGACGTCCGGTAGGCGACCCACCGCCGACGCCGGTGGGACGCCTGGTCCACGGGGTTGCTGCGTCAGGGTCCGTGGAGACAGTTCTGCCCAGGGTGGGGGCCGTCGGGGATGGGCTGCCGGTGGTATGAGGGGCGGGGCTGGCCGGTGGATGACGGCCAGCCCCAGTCAGTTTCCCGACGACCCCAACTGCCGGGCCTGCGCGATCGCCCCTTCGATGGCCTGCCGGGCCCCGCCGGTGCGCTGAACGACCAGTACCAGGACCTGCTTGATGGCCTCCAGGGCCTGCAACAGCGGCGCGGGCTGCCCACCCTGCAGGACCACGGCGACGAGCTGCTGCGCCTCCCCGACTCCGGTGATAGCCCCGGCCGCCGCGTCACGAGCGGCGTCCACGGCGGTCAGCACAGGCGCCAGCCCGGCGATCGTCTCCTGCGGGGTGGCCTCGTTCGGCACGGCCGCGGTCGCCTTCGCTGCCTCACCGATCGACCCGGCAAGACTTCCCAGGGCACCCTGGATGCCCGTGATCGCGTTACGCACCCGCGCCACACCCGCCGCCACGGCGACGAAGCCGGCGCCCGCAGCCCGCAACGCCACCTCCTGCGCCTGACTGTCGGCGGCGGCTGCCAACCCCTGCGCGCGTTCGACCCCGGTCATCAACGCGCGGAACTCACCGGTGATCTTCTCGATGTGCGACACGTGGCCGGCACCCCCAATCGATGACAGTAGAAGTGCTCGACAGCTGAAACTACCTGGCGTTCCTAGAGGGCCCGCCGTCCCGTGTCAGCCCGTCGCCGGTAGCGGTGTCGACGAGGTCGAGGAGGCGGTGGGCCGCGTTGATCGCGGCGCGCATGACCTCGGCGGCGGTTTGGTCGACGCGTTCGTCGAGGATCTGCCGCAGCGTGACGATCTCGACGCCGGATGGAAACCCCAAGTGCCGGGTGATGGCGACATGGCGCTGTCCGTCGCCACGGGCGAGATACTTCGCGGCCAACTGCACCAGGAGCAGGATGCTCGCCGGGTGATTCGCGTCGGCACCGGTGGAGTCCGGGGTGCGGTGCTGATCCAGCAGCGGCATGAACGCCAAGCCGGTGCGAAGTGGTGGTGATTCGCGATACAGCAGGAGCCGACCGTCGGAGGGTATGGCGGCGGTGGTGACGGGCCACAAGTAGAGATCGATCAGAATGGGTAAGGCGGCCAGCTCGACGCACACGGTCACGTATCCGCCACCGGCGGGGGCATTGCAGGGCTTACCTCTGGTGAACAGCAGCCGGCCTGGCAAATGCAGGCCGGCAACCGGATCGTCGAGCACGCTTTGGGGTGTGGTGTCGTCAACGGCCACGACGAGGTCGACGTCGCTGTACGGGTCAGCGCTGCCTCGTCCGACAGATCCCACTAGCCACGCCGCCCCCACAGATTTCCGCTGGTGCAGCACGTCGACAGTGGCAGCGAGCCAGGCCGTACGGGCTTCCACTACGGCTGCCAGCAGTGCAGCCGCTCGCCGCCCGTGCGGCGGTGGGACGTTGGCAGGCATGCGCTGGCTCATGTCCGCCAGTCCCGTCTGTTTGCGGACACTCCTGCTCCTACGTCGGCGCGGCCGTTCCTGGGACTCGGGAGGCGGAGAGACTCGAGGATCGCCGCGCAGTTGGATTCGGTCGACATGGAAATGTCAAGTCGCTGCGTTGGCAGGCCCGGCCAGTCGCCGAAGGTATGCATCTCTGTGGCCAATGCTTGCAAATACCCCAGGTATCCGGGCGTCACGGTCTGAGACGATGTGAGGCGCGGAAGGGCCGTCCGGAGCGCTTCCACGCCGTCCCCAAGTTCGATCGCCACGCACGGGTGGACGTCGGTGAGCGCTCGGACCGAGGTGGCCAGACGTTCCCGAAGTGGTTCGATTGCCGTGCGTCGTTCGTAAGCGTGGGCGCGGGCGGATGCGTAGACGGTCTTCGGCCCGCGATCAACCAGGTGCACGTGGTCTTGTGCGACGCTCAGGTCGCGGAGGTCGTCGAGGCGATCAATCATTGCCGTGATGAGCGCTTCTGCGACGTCCAGACCAGTGGTACTGACGACCCAGGAGGCGAACTGTTCCGCTGCGGCGATCGTGGGGAGATAACGCCACAGTGGGCTGGAGACGACTGCTTCGGCGCCACTGCGGTTCAGGGCGGCGGCAAGGTGTCCGATGAGAGTGGTCTTCCCGCTGCCGTCGATCCCGTCGACGAAAATGATCATAGGGATGCCGATTCTTCGAGCATGCTCCTCACGGCCACGAGCGCACCTGGCACCCGTACAGCGAGCCGATCGGCCTGTGCTGCGTCGTCTGCGCCTGCACGGCGGTAGGCGTCGTAGTCTTCAAGGAGCGATCTGAGTTCGGTGCCCGGCCAGTCGCGCAGCGCCTCGATCACCTCGGGAAGCCGCAGGCCGACCTCTGGCGCTTGATGTGCGACAAGCAGCCGACCGGCGCTCGACAGCACCGACAACACCCGGCGTGCGGTGTCCTCGCGCTCCGATTCTGTGTGGTGGCTGGCGGCCAGACGGGCGACGGCAAACTCGTGCAGTACGCCAACATCACCAGCGAGATCGGTCAGTTCTGAGGTGGCGGCCGGCGTAGGGGCGGTGGCACCTGCGATCACGGCGGTGTCGAGCCCTACACGACGCAGCACCTCCCGCATCTTCATGTCGTAGAGCGGACCGAGGCGACGGGCGTCGCCCCCGTGGCTGTCGGCGAGGTGCAGCGACGCTCGAGAACCGTGGCGTCGGGCCGCTTCACTGACGATCTCGTGGAGCGACGTGGCGGCGGACGAGGTGGGGGGCAGGTTCCAAGCGATGAAGTCGACGTCGCTCCAGCCCTCGATGAAGTCTCCTCGTGCGGCCGATCCGCACAGCCCCACCCCGGCATCCGGATGCCCGGCGATGACGGCCTCGGCCTCTGCCGCCACCTGGTTGACCAGGTAACTGAGCTTTCGGCTGAACGGCAGGGGATTAGCGGCACGCCAGGTGATGACGGCAAGGGCGCGATCCAGCACCTGCTGGAACTGGGGATGGCTGGCGGCCTGCCGGGCGGCGGGAGCCTCGAGCCAGCGGGCCTGGACGAAGCCTTCGTCCCGGGCCGGCGTTGTGGTGGTGGTGGACGTCGAGAAGAGGAACCAGTCGACGATCTTCGCCGCTGGCGTGCCGTCGTTGTCGGTGAACGTGTAAGCCTCCTGCCCGAGATACGCGCTGTAGTGCGTGTCGGTGAGGCCGGCTTCCTCGGCCACCTCCCTCTTGGCTGCGAGGAGTGGTGCCTCGCCTCGCTCCAGTCGGCCTTTCGGCGCGACGGTCTGTCGTTCACCGGTCTTTCGGACCTGATCGAGGAGCAGGACTTGTGGGGAGCTGAGGTCGTCGGTCGCGACGACGGCACCGGCGGAGGCGTATCGACGAGTCATGGCTGGATGCCTCCTGAGGATGTCTGCATGGTCTGGAACGCGTCCCGGAGACGAGCCCTGAAGGTGATGATGTTGGCAGTGTTGTCGATCCAGTGATCGGCAATCGCGCGCCAGGCCGGAAGCTGTTCGTGGACGCGTTTCCGCTCGTCTTTGCGTCGGATGATGCGTCGGGCCTCGTCGGCGGTCAGCCCTCGGGCCCGCGCGAGGCGTCTGACGCGGACGAGTTCTGGTGCGGTGATGAAGATGATCGAGCATGGTGCTGGCCACGTTCGCTTCACAGTCACAGCCAAAACGGCATCGATGAAGCTCTCGACTGCCAAGGGGGCCTCGCCGCGGTCGGTTAGTGCGAGGAGTTTCGCGACGAACTCGTCGTACCCGAAGCCTTCCCGCGTCTCCACGCCCTCGTGGTAGGCCTGCCGGCCTGAGCTGAGTTGCACGAGGACCGTCCTGATCTTGACGCGGCGGGAGCCGAGGGCGGCCAGGTACTCGCCCGCGCTCGACTTTCCGGCCTCGCTGGTGCCGGCGAGGAGGAGCATCGGTGGCGCGGCCGGCTGCCGTATCACGAATCTCCTCTTGTCCGACGGATCACCGCGGCAACACTGGTGGGCAAATCGTCTGGCTTGCCGATGCCGACGCGGATGACCGGTACAGCGGCAAGCGCGTCGAGCGCCATCTCCCCGAAGTTGAATGCGGGAAGACTGCGGCTGATGGTGACCTCGTCAGCCGAGGAGAAGATCGAGACGTGGTCAAGAGTCGGGTCGCGTAGCTTCGCCTCGTGGTCGGTCACCGCCGCGCGCAGCAGATCCCGGGCTGCGGGAGTAGGCGTCTCGCGCAGTTCACCCGCCGCAAGACCCTGATCCGGAATGACGATGAGGCTCAGCGGCAGCGGGCGGTGTCCGGCCGTGGTGGGGGTGGGAAGATCCACCGGGTAGAGGAGCCGTTCGGTGGCGTGAGGTGCCAGCAGCGGCGCCATGTCGGCGCGTACGTGCCAGGGCAGGGTGGGCATCGGCACCACGCAGGGCTGACGGCAGGGGAAAGCGGTGAAGGCGAACTCGTCGACCAGGAGGCTGCCTCCGTGAGCGGCGACGCCCAGCGCGAGTGATGTCTTGCCCTGCCCGCGTCCGCCGTCCAGCACCGCTATGGCCGACCGTCCGCCGTCTATGGTCACCGCACTCCCGTGCAGGAGCGTCAGCTCGCCGTCCCCCATGACGGCCAAGGAGCGTGCCGCAGCCTGGAGCACTCCGATCTCCAACGTGGGTGGATCGCCCGCCAGCTCTGCGGCCAGTTCCAGGAGGACCTCACCTCTACTGACGTCGACGTTCAGCCGGGTTCGGTGCCCGTCACGTACCTGCATGACCTGCCCGGCCGGCATGGTCGGCAGTTCCGTGTCAGCGAGTCGGGCGACGAACCGCCGCAGGCAGCGTGGTGCCGACTCAGCGATCCGGATCTCCAGCGCGTGGTCGCCGACTCTCAACAAGCTCATGACCGCTCCCCGGGCTTGCGGAGGACGAGCCACATCGAGTACCGGCGGTGTCTGCCGCGTACCGGGGGCGCGGGGGCCGACAGGACACCCTCCTCCGACGTCACGGTCGCGTACTGCCGGATCCCGCATGTCGCCGCGAGGAGGTACAGCTCGTGGGCGGTGGTGAGGTGGGCGTAGCCGGGTGCCGCTCCGCTGGTCTTGTTGGCGAGGTAGATGATGTCGCGCGCTGGCAGGGGCCGCGAGCCGGTGCGGCGCTGCCCCCGCCATCGCGCGGCGCGGGCGGCCAGGTCCAGCAGATTGGCGATACGCACAAGCCCGAGCCGGCCGGCGTAGTACCAGTTGAACGTCTCCACCAGGACGGTGCCTCCCGGGGCACACACCCGCCACATCTCGTGCAGGGTCTCAACCCGTTCGGCCTCGGTTGCCAGCGCGTTGAAGGAGAAGCGCAGGCACCACACCTGGTCGAAACGGTCCGTCGGTAGTGGCAGGGCGTTCATGCTGCCGTGCACGAAGGTGCCGTTCGGGCACGCGGCCCGGGCAACGGCCAGGGCCGCCTCGTTGATGTCGACGCCGACGATGTCGCCGCCCAATGCGGTTATCGCTTGGGCGACGCGACCGGCACCGCATCCCACATCGAGGATTCGCGCCTCCACGCCGAGCCAGTGGTAGAGCGCCTCCTCGCAGGGGCGCAGCCTTGCGTTGTTGTAGAACGACGTCTCGCCCGCGTAGTGGACCTGGTTCAGGGCGCGGATCATGGCTGCGTAATCGATCTCGGTGATGCCGCCGTGGGTAGTCGTCATCGCAGTCCCAGTCCTCGGTGGACCTGCAGCGTGCTGCCGGTGGTGTACGACGCCTTCGGTGAGAGCAGGAACATGATCGTGTCCGCCACCTCTTCCGGTTCACCGCAGCGCCCGAGGAGGCAGCGGTGACCGGCGGCCTGGTCGGGGGTCATCTGGGTGACGATCGCAGTTGGCACGAGCATGTTGACGCGGACTTCGTGCTCCACTGGCACCTCCCAGGGTCGTGGAGAACCAGGGCTGATCTGACGAGTGGTCGCGCCCCGTTCTCCTCACACTCGCCCTCAAAGTTGCCGTCGTGAATGCCGAGCATGCGGACGAAGGCACTGTCCGCATGCGGCGCGCCTTCTGGGTCGACGGTCATGTAGCGCAGTTCCCGGCGATCCTGGTTGCGCCGCGCTGAACACTGGGTGACCCTATGTGCGCGATGTCCACGCTGCTCAATGCCATCGGCGACGCACAGCCCGAAAGGCGGTGTCATGGGCCAGACCCCGCGAGCGCTCCAGCCATCCCTGTCCGAGCGCCATTTCTTCGGCGCCGAACTGCGCCGACTGCGCGAGCGCGCCAACCTCTCGCAGGCGCGGCTCGGAACCATGATCCGCTTTAGTGCCGATCTCGTGCGTCGGGTGGAAACGGCCGACCGGTTTCCCTCCCGCGAGTTCGTCGAGGCCTGCGACAAGGCGCTGGTGACCGGCGGCTCCCTGATGCGCCTGCTACCGCTGCTCGGCAGTAACCGGACCAGCGACGGCAAGCCGAGCACCCCCTCACCGGCCGGCGGCGGCCTCAGCAGCGCGCTGTCCAATCGCCCGACAGGAACGTTGGGGCTGGTTGAGATGGTCGCTCGGGTCCCGTTCCAACCCGGTGTCCTGGACAGCGCCGCCCTTGACTGGCTGAACGCTGCGGCGGGACCCCGGCCGCCCGTGGCCGGACGACCCGGCTCGCCTGACCATGTTGACGAAGAGGATCTTCATTCGGCGGAGACCGCTCTGGCGATGTTCCGGCAGTTGGACCACACCCACGGCGCCGGACGAGTCCACGCGCAGGTGCAGCGGTACGTCGAAGGCGAGCTGAACCGGCTGTTGGCGAATACTCCCACCTCTGACACTGTTGGTCGCCATCTCTACACGCTGGCGGCGGGATTCTTCGAGCTCTGCGGGTACCAGGCGGTTGACACTGGCGCCCATGGCCTCGCCCAGCGCCGTTACCTTCGCGCTCTGCGTCTGACGGAAGCTGCCGAGGACCGCCCGTACGGCAGCTACCTGCTCGCCGTGAACATCGGTCACCTCGCGCTGCACTGCGGGCACCCCGAGCCGGCACGCAGGATGGCGCTGACGGCGGTGAGAGGGAGCGAGACCCAGGCGACTCCCGCGGTGGCAGCCGCACTGCACGCGGTGGTGGCGCGCACGCACGCCCGCCTCGGACGCGAACGCGATTGCCTGACCCACTTCGACATCGCGGAGAAGCAACTGGCCCGTAGCAAGCCCGAGGACGAGCCTCCGTGGATCCGGTACTTCGACGCGGCGTACCTCGCCGACGAGATCGCCCACTGCTTCCACGACCTGGGCCGACCGCAGCACACCCAGCTGCACCTGGGCGAGGCCCTCACCGCGCTGAGTCCCACCCATGTCCGGCGACTCGCCATCGACACCGCGCTCCTGGCCTCGTCGCTGGCCGCCGCCGGCCGCATCGACGAAGCCTGCGCCGCCGCACGCGAGGCAGTCGACTACGCCGCACGAACCACCTCACACCGCTGCCTGCAGCGCATCGTCGAGGTACAGGTCGACCTCGAGCCCTATCGGTGTGAGCCCGAGGTCCGCGAGTTCGGCGAGTACGTGCGTCACCGACTACCGCTGGCGGCTGTGTAACCCCTGTCGATCGTTGGCTGCATCCGCCATCACCGAGCGGTAGTGAGCCAACTCCGCCTCCAGCGCCGCGCCCGCTCGACGGGACGACGCCACATAGTGGCCGACATCAGCAAGAAGCAGCACCTCGGGCGCCATGCCGCGAGAGGTTAGCTCCTCGGCGAGTTCGCACACATCTTCGACCACGGCCACCTCGTCGGCGGTGCCGTGAATGAGCAGCACTGGCCGTTGGACATCGGCGGCTCGGACCCGACCGGCGCCACCTCGTAGCCGCACCGCGTGCGCGCGCTGGAACCGGGGCACCGTCTTCGCCCACCGCTCGGGATCCACGATCGCCGACACGGCGGTGGCGGCGGTGAACGGGCCGTCCTGGGCCACCGCGTGCAACGCCGTGTATCCGCCGGCGCTGGCACCACGGATGAACACCTGCCCTGGCACCGCCTGCCCCGCCGACAACAGGTGCACCGCCACCGCCGCGCAGTCATCGACATCGTCCAGACCCCACCGGCCGTACAGCGATTCCCGGAACACCCGGCCGTACCCGGTGCTACCCAGATAGTCGACATCCACGACGGCGAACCCGCGACTGGTGAAGAACTGCGCCTGCCAGTCCAGGCGCAGCAGGCAGGAGGCGGTAGGCCCAGGATGGGCCCGCACGATCACCGGTGCCCGCCAGTCCGCCGCCGCGCTCGTCGGCGGATACACCAGGGCAAACACCTCCCGACCATTGGCCACTGGAACGCGAAGCTCCGTCGGCGCCGATACTCGCGCCCCGTCGAGTCCGGCGTGCTCCGACCTGGCAAGCACCTCTACCTGAGGATCGGCGTCAGCCAGGTCGATCAGCGCGACCTGCGGGGCCGCGGTCGGTGATGATCCGATCAACGCCACCGTCGTCCCTTGCACGGCCAGGTACGGCTTGATCGACGTGTACGGGAGGTCGACCGGGCGGACAGTGCCGTCGGGCTCGATGATGACGAGGCGGTGTCGCGGCCCCTCCTGCACCGCCACGACGATCCGACCGTCGTCGAGGAAGCCGTAAGACGCGTAACCCAGCTCCCATGGCTCCGCGGCGCACTCGCCCGCGATCGGCGCCACCGCCTCCACCTTGAGCCCGTTCCACCGGTAGAGGTTCCACCAGCCATTGCGGTCCGACACGAAGTACAACGCCCCGTCGGGTCCCCACCGCGGCTCCACCGCAGACTCATCAGGGCCCCCGGCGAGCCTCACTGGGTCCTCGACCCCACCGTGCGGTGAGTAGGCGGCGGCCCACACCTCACACGCGTCCCAGGGCATGTCGTGCTCGCTCCACGCGGTCCAGGCCAACGAACCCGGACCCGGCCGAGGCGCGCCGAGAAACCCTCGGGTCGAGACGAGAGTTCGCATCTGCGGATCACCGGTGAGCGACACCGCGACGAGTTGGTCACCCTGCTCCGACTCCCGCACAGCCAGCAACTCACCGTCGCCGATCGTCAGGTCACCGAGGGATCCATGGCTGACCAATTCGAGTTCGTCGCCGTGACGGCGGCTCCGGTAGAGGCCATCTCGGCCGACGCACCACAACGTCTCCTCGGCGACAGCGAACGATCCGCCTCCGTACGCGTGAACGCCGCTGGCGACATCGAAGCCCTTCGGACTGATGTCACGCTTGCCCTCGCCGGGCCGCCACCGTGTCACCGTCGTGCCCCCGCCGGCGTCGGGGCGAGTCTCCAGCCAGTACAGGCCGTCATCACCGGTACGCAGCTGGTCATAACTCACTGAGGCGCGGACGGCGTCGTCCACCGACACTTCAGCGATCCTGTCGCCCAGCCTCACAGGTCCTCCTCGGACAACTTCCACGCGGGCCGGACGACGGCGGGCTCGTCAACCGCGTCCGCCCGAGCGCTCTCCCAGGGGCAATGTCGATGCGAACGAAAGCCTCGTCCAGCATCATTCCTGATCCTGCCTAGGGTCCCGGCAGGAGGCCGTAGTGGTCGGCGAATGAGCGAACAAGGTCCTCGAGTACGGCTTTGCCCTTGGCCGCGGTGGCGTGGGACGGCAGACCAATGACGCCGCTGGTGGTGTAGCCACTCATGCCCCGCGTGAGGAGGTGACGCCGGTCGTCCGCTAGGTGGTCGGCATGCTGGAAGCCATCACGTACCACTTCCGGCGCAACGTGCAGAAGCAGCGAAACCTCGAGCTCGCCAGCGTGCATGTCCTGGTGGGCTGTGCTGTGCAGGCCGGCGGCAACGCGCGCGTCGTCCCAGTCGGCCCGAGCGGGGAACAGAGTCATCCTCGGTCCGGCGACGTTGGCTTCCTGAACGATGTTGGCAAGGGCGTAGTTCCCGCCGTGTCCGTTGATCACGGCGAGCCGATCGACGCCCGATTCACGTAGGGAGTCAGCGATGTCACCGACCACGGCGGTGAGGGTGGTGGCGCTGATACTGACCGTTCCACGCCACGCGGCGTGCTCGTGGGAGCAGGAGATCGTCACGGGCGGCAGCAGAAAGAGGCCGTAGCGCTCGGCGACTGCCTTCGCAATCGCGCATGCCACGATGGTGTCCGTCAGCAGCGGGAGGTGGGCGCCGTGCTGTTCGAAACTCCCGACTGGGAGGACCGCGACGGACGCTGCTCGTTCGGACTCGTCGGTGCTCGTCGCCGTGGTGATGAGATCCACGGGCTAATGGTTGCACGCTTCGAGGGTCGCCCGCCGATAGGCGAGCACGAAGGCCGCCGCCTCGGGAATGGCTGTCTGCTGGCGCAGGGCCACCGCCGTCGGGTTCAACCAGCGCAGAGCTCGCGCGGAGGAGGTGCCAGTGGCCAAGGCCAGGGCGTTGGCGGCCTCGGTCGCCGCGCGCTCGACGTCGCCACTGTTGAGATAGGCGGTGGACAGGGCCGATCGCCAAAGGGCCTCGTCGACGCGCCACTGAGCTGGCCAGTGGCGCAGGAGTTGCTCGTAGAGATCGGCAGCAGCCGCCGGTTGGCCGAGGAGCAGACGGCATTGCGCTTCGTGGGCAGCCACGTACACCGCGTCGCAGTGGACGCCGACATCGATCGGCAGTTCCGAGCCCCAGTCGGCGCTGCCGGCGACCCTGTGCGCCTTGTCGATGCTGGCTGCACAGGCGTTCTGGTCACCTCCCATCGCGTAGGCCTGGGCCTGGCGGATCAGCAGTAGAGCGCGGATACGGCCTGGTAGCCGGACCTCCTCCAGCGCCCGCTGCGCCAAGGCAATGGCATTACGCGGATCGAAGCGTTCGAGGGCGCGTTGGCTCTGCCTCATCAGGACGTAGCTGGCGAGCGCCGGCGCGTTGGCTTCGACGGCCTGCTGTTGGGCGCGTCGCAGCCAGGCGTCAGCCTCGGCGGCGTCGCCCTGCTCGTCGATCCAGCTGAGAAACTCCGCCCACAGTGCCTGCGCGATGAGTACGTCTCGACGATCGGCTGAACGGCTTCGCCGCCCGACGGCGGCTGCGATGCTGATCTGCGCATGGGCGGTGGACGCCATCCCGGCGTATCCGGTGCGGTTTCCGGCAATGGACAGACCGGCGAGCTGCTCGTACCACGAGCGGAGCAGGTAGGGCCTGTCGGGATGATCGATGGAGGCCCGGAGTTGGCCCTCCGCACCGTCGATCAAGCGGTAGCCGACGCTGGTGAGGCGACGCCCACTCTCGAGGTCTGACAGAAAGCGGACCAGCTCACCACCCGTCTGCAGTGCGCCCTCACACGACTCGACGAAGCGGGCGGACGGCCAACGTTCGGCCTTCTCCACCTTGCCGATGAGGTCCCCGCTGACGTGCACCAGCCCGCCCAGAGCGCGCTGGGACAGCCCGCGGCGCTCGCGCCACTGCCGAAGCGCGGCACCGAATCCATGCAGCGCCGATCGGTGCGGGGTCAGCCGTCGTGGAGTTTGCGCCACCGGTACTCCTGAGTGCTGTCTGTCCGTCACTGCCGCAGTTGGAAAGGTCTGACCGTACGTGGTCGAACGCTACGCGGACAGTTGCATGCGGACAACACCGTGTGTCCGCATCAGCGCTATCGACTCATCTGTCTCGGTGAGCAAATCTCGTTGCTGAGACACCTGTCCGCTTGCTGGTCGAAATCATTAGCAGCGGTTCAGGTCCGACGAAGCGGTTGCCTTCGCTGACGAGTCAGCTGCGAGTCGCGAGATTGGCCAGGACGCAGACATTTGAGGAGTGTGATGAGTTTTCAGAATGACCTCTCCCGATATGGCTATCGACAGGAACTGAGCCGGCAACTCCGGTTTCGGGACTTGGTCGCGTACGGGCTGGTGTACATGGTGCCGATCGCGCCGATGGCGATCTTCGGCAGTGTGTACGCCGGCTCCGGCGGGATGGTGGCCCTGGCGTACGCGGTCGGTGTGGTGGCGTTGGTGTTCACCGCGTTCTCCTACGCGCAGATGGTGAAGGCGTTCCCGATGTCGGGCAGCGTCTACAACTACGCCGGCCGGGGTATCAGCGCACCGGTCGGGTTCCTGGCCGGCTGGGTGATCCTGCTCGACTACGTTCTCGTGCCGGGTCTGCTGTACCTGGTGGCGTCGGTGGCGATGCACGCCACCGTCCCGGCGGTGCCGGTCTGGTTGTGGCTGCTCGGGTTCGTCGCGGTCAACACGGTCGTCAACTCTGTCGGGATGCGGATGACCGCGATGGTGACCCGGGTGATGCTGGTCGGTGAGTTGGTCGTCCTGGCGGTCTTTCTCGCTGTCGCCGGTTGGGCTCTTGCCTCGGGTAGGGGCAGGTTCAGTTGGGACGCGTTCTACAACTCCGACACGTTCACCTGGTCGCTTGTCGCCGGTGCGGTGTCGATCGCGGTGCTGTCCTTCCTCGGCTTCGACGGCATCTCCATGCTGGCCGAGGAGACCAAGGGCGGTTCCCGGCAGATCGGCCGGGCCATGGCCGCCGTCCTCATCCTGGCCGGGGTACTGTTCATCGCTCAGACCTGGCTGGCCGCGATGCTCGTCCCCGAGCCGGCCTCGCTGCTCAGCGACGGGGATTCGAACGGCACCGCCTTCTACGACGCCGCGCAGGTGGCTGGCGGAGGCTGGCTGGCGACCCTGTGCGCGGTAGCAACCGCGATCGCGTGGGGGCTGCCGAACTCGATGGTCGCCCAGGTCGCCACGTCCCGGCTGTTGTACGCGATGGCGCGGGACCGGCAACTGCCCGCCTTCTTGGCGAAGGTGTCGATCCGCCGGAACGTGCCGATCAACGCGACCCTGCTCACCGGCGCCGTGTCCCTGGTGCTCGGCCTCTACATGGCCACCCGCGCGGACGGGATCACGCTGCTGTCGTCGCTGATCAACTTCGGGGCGATGGTCGCGTTCCTGGTCCTGCACGTCTCCGTGGTCGTGCACCACCTCATCCGCCAGCGCAGCGGGAACTGGTGGGCGCACCTGGTCATGCCCGGGATCGGGTTCGCGATCCTCGCCTACGTGGTGGGCAACGCGAACATCGCCGCGCAGCGCCTCGGTCTGGCGTGGCTCGCCCTCGGCGTGGTCGTGCTCGCTGGCCTGTACCTGGCTGGCCGCCGGCCCGCGCTGTCGGGTTTGGCGCCCGCGCAGCCGCAGGCCCGTCACGTGGAACGGGTGTGACCGGCATGGACACGATCACTTACCGTCCGGCTCGCGATGAGTTGGCCTACACCTTCGGTGGCCGGATGCCGGTGGCCCACGTCCGCTCCGGCGACGTGCTGCGGGTGTTCACGGAGGACTGCTTCGGCGGTCTCGTGCGCGGGCCGGCGGATTTGCCGTCGCGGGTGTGCCGGATGCCGTACCTGAACCCGGTGTCGGGGCCGTTCTTCGTCGAGGACGCTGAGCCCGGCGACACCCTCGCGATCTACCTCGCTGCCATCGAGCCCGCCCGGGACTGGGGAGTCTCGTCGACGTTCCCGCACTTCGGAGCACTCACCTCGACCTCGCACACCGCTACGCTGCAGCCGCCGCTGGAGGAGCGGGTGTGGGTGTACGACATCGACCGGCAGGCCGGGACGATCCGCTTCCACGCCACGGGCAGCGACCACAGCGTCGACCTGCCGCTGGATCCGATGATCGGCACGATCGGGGTCGCGCCCGGCGGGTTCGAGGCCCGCTCCACGATCGTCCCCGACTCCCACGGCGGGAACCTGGACAGCCCGGAGCTGCGCGCCGGGGCCACCCTGTACCTGGGGGTGAACGTGCACGGGGCGATGCTCGCCCTCGGCGACGGGCACGCCCGCCAGGGCGAGGGTGAGGCCTGCGGCGTCGGGGTGGAGATCGCCACGACCACCACCCTGATCATCGAAGTCATCAAAGGCGTTCCGACGGTGTGGCCCCGCCTGGAGACCGACACGTCGATCATGTCAGTTGGCTGCGCCCGTCCCCTGGAGGACGCGTACCGGATCGCGCACCGCGACCTGGTCGGCTGGGTGAGTGACCTCACCGGCCTGGAGCAGCTCGACGCCTACCAGCTGGTGTCGCAGGCCGGGCGGGCGCCGATCGGCAACGTCTGCGACCCGAACTACACGGTCCTCGCCGCCGTCGACAAGCTACTGCTTCCGCAGCCGCAGGCCGCCTGCGGCGGGATGCACGCCCGCCTCCGACAGCACGCCGGCTTGCCGCGGTAGAGGGCGGGATCCACATGGCCTCCTCCATCCCCCAGTTGCCGTTGCGGGACGAGTTGTTCCTGCTCGGTCACGACGACGACACCGGTCAGCCGCACATTCACCGCCAGGCCCTCGCCCTCGGCCTGGCCGGTGCGGTACTCATCGACCTTTTCCTCGCCGGGCGGATCGCTCTCGACACTAGCGGCGACACCGGGCCGGGCGAGGAGCAGCGTCTCTGGCTGCACCTGGACCGCCCGGTCGGGGATCTGATCGCCGACACCGCCCTGGCCTCCATCCGCTACGCCCACCCGACCCCGCCCCTGCGGGGGTGGCTGCGCGGATTCGCCGACGACCTGTACGACCGCACCCGCGCCGGCCTGCACGCTGGCGGGATCCTGCGCCACGACGTGCGCCGCCGCCTCGGCGGGCTGGCCCGCACCGACCGTTATCTGCCCGCCGACCTCAAGTGGCCGGTCGTCGCCCGCGCCCGGCTGCACTACATCGCCGCCGGCCATGATCAGCCCGACAACCACACCGCCGCCCTGGGCGGCCTCGTCGCGACCCTCGGCCTGACCCAGCACCTGTACCTCGCCGACGACATCGCCGCCCTCACCGTGCAGCTGCGCACCATCGCCGCGCAGCACCACCGGCAGGTCCGCGACATTACCGCCGCGGTGGACGCCGTCGTCGGTGACCTCGCCACCGCCGCCTACCGGTGAGCCCCGCGCCATCCCACCCGATCCGCTGCCCTTGGAGGCATCTCATGGACGTCATTCCGCGTATCCGTGCCGCCCGGTGGGCGGACAAGGAACCGGTCGCCGCGATCGTCGCCGACGCCCTGCATTCCGGCCCGCTCGCCCAGTGGCTAGTGCCGGATCCGACCTGCCGGCGGCGGATCCTGGCCGATGTGGCAGTGATCTGGGTGGAGCACGCCATGTTCTTCGGCGACATTCAGATCACCGACGACCTGAGCGCCGCCGCGATGGGGTTTCACCGCTACCGCAGCATCCCGCCACCGTCGAACTACCGCAGCCGACTGGCCGACGCCGCCGGCCCGCACGCGCGGCAGTTTGAACTCCTCGACCAGCTGCTCACCCAAGTCCGACCCACCGAGCCTCACTACCACCTGGCAGTGCTCGCCGTCCTTCCCGCCGCCCAGCGGCGCGGCATCGGCGCGGCGATGCTCACCCACCACGAGAGCCGCCTCGACCGCATCGACATGCCCTCCTGGACCGAGACCATCCACGGCAGCCACGACGTGTACCGCCGGCACGGCTACCTCCCGAGACCCGCGCTCACCCTGCCCGACGGGCCGCTCATCGCCCCGATGCGCCGCAACCCTCACCCGGCTCGCGGAGCCTGGCCCGTGAACACCGCCAGGCCGGCAACCGTCACCGCGCCGACGCGCCCCCAGTCCGACGCGCAACGCTAGGCCGGGTGCAGACGCCCAGGTCCAGGTCACAGCCCTGACTGAGTTTATCGATCACCGTCCCCGCGTCACCGCCCGCCAGCTGCGCTCGGCCCACGAAGGGGGCGTACAAGCCGGTCGCCCGCCCGTAGAGGGACGGCAGGGGCGACCGACGTGGCCGGCGACGACGGTCCCCCGCTGTCGCCGCCGGCCACACCCTCCGCCCAGATCGGCAGCAGCCTTGGGCCGTGACCGCCTGCGCCACTCCAGCGGCTCTACCCGCACCCACCACCCGAACACGAACAGCAGGAAGGAACGCCGATGCCGACGCGGACGCCAGTCCTCGCCGCGTGGACACCCGCCTTTGTCGCCGAAGTCGTCGCCGCGAGCATCGAGCACGCCGCCGTCAACGGCCTGCACCGAGCGTTCCGGGACGTGGCCCGCGGCCATGGCCTGTCGCCCGCGACGGTCGAGGAATGGGTCTCGCGGGCCCGCGCCGTACAGGCCGCGCCCGTGCCACCCGACCTCCTGGCCTGCCACACCTGCGCGCGATCCATGGTCCTCATCCAGCTGCCCGGCTGCGGCAGGGTCTACCTGTGCTCGCCGTCCTACGGGCGCACACCGGTTCTGGCCGACGAGATCCGCAACGCCGTCGCCGCAGTGATCCTGCACCGCACCCCACACCTTGTCCCAGCCGGCAAGACGACCCAGGCCGCCTCCTACGCGCTCGGCCCGATCCACCGCGTCGCCGTCGGCGCGACCGGCACAGACCTGCACATCACCTGGAGGGCCATCTCACGCCAGATCACCGGCCCGATGATGGGCATGGCTCAGCGTCTGCACGTGGCCCAGCGCCACGCGGCCGACAACACGCTCGAACGTGCCATCGACGTCCTGCACAGCGGGCTCCTGCACATCAATCCCACCAGCGGCAGGCTCGCCCTGGACACCGCGACCGCCCGCGCCGCCGCGCTCCTGGCCACCCTCACCCTCACCAGCGGCGAGCCAGCCGCTGCGCTGCCCTGGGCCCAGTGGGGACACCGCAGCCTGCGCCACCTCCTGCGCGACCCCACCAACCCGGACGTCCGCGCCGCCCTGCGCGTCCTGGCCGCCACCCACCGCGCCGCCGGGAACCTCAGCGCCGCCGCCGACTGCTACAGCGACCTCATCCGCCACCACACCCGAGCCGACGGACCCTACGCACTACCGACCCTCGCCGCCCAAGCCACCCTCGCCGTCGTCCTGCACGAACACGGCCGCCCGGAACCGGCGCGGCAGCTCCTCGCCCGGACCATCGCCGACCACCGCCGTGTCCATCCCCACCACCCCGCCGTCGCGCGCATGGCAGCCGCCTTGTCCCGCATGCACACCACAGCCACCGGCCCGCCGGGTCATCCCACGCACTTCGCGATGACCGCCACGCCCCGCACCAGCTAGACCGCCCGAACCTGAACACCCACCACCGGGACAGATTGCCTGGGCGCACCCGCACCAGACTCGCATCGGAAGGACACGAAACACCTTGCTCCGCGCTGCCCCCACCGCGCGCCGATGCTCGGCGGGCCTGATCGCCGGTCTCCTCCTCACTGGCTGCCAACCCGGACCCTCCGGCCCGTCATCGGCCACACCAACTCCCGCGACGCCCTCGGTGTCCTCATCCCCGGCACTCGCGGCGACAGCGCCCGGCCTCACCCCACCGCAGCGCCTGCGCCTGCTCGCCGACACCATTACAGCCGCCCCCGCCGATCGCACCACCAACCCGCCCTACACCTACCTGCACACCCAATCCTGGACCCGTGCCACCAATGTCATCACCCGCTCAGACCTACAGCGCTGGCGCCGCGACGCCGATGATTCCGGGCGCGAGGTGACGCGCCGGCTCCCCGACGTGCGTGGCCTCGCCCACCGCCCGACATCCGACGAGCGCCGCCAGTTCGCCGCTGCCGGCCTAAAGACGACGCGATACGTCAGCGGCGATCTCGAGCCGTACCTTCCCGAACCGCTGACCACCGATTCTGCGAAGCTTGCTGGTGCGCTGGCCCCACGCGAGCTGGCCGGCGAGGCCGCATACCCGCGGATGCTCGTCCACGGCGTCGTCGGCGTCGCCATCAGCCAATACCTCGACCGAGCACAGCGCGCAGCCACACTGCGCGTCCTCGCGGATGTGCCGACCATCGCCTACCAGGGCGAGCGGACTGACCTCACCGGACGAACCGGCCTCGGCTTCACCGTGACGGCCGACAACTCCCAGACGCAGCTCATCGTCCACCCCCGCACGGGCGAAATCCTCTCCGCCCACGAACAGGTGCACGGTACGAAGCCGGGCCTGTTCTCCTACCTGCTGATCCTCGAACGCGGCCACACCGCCACCGACACCGGAACACCCTCCGGGCGGCCCTGAGCTGCCCCGTCCACTGGGAGGGGCGCATCGGCTTGCAGGTGGTGTCCGGCTCCTGCAGTCCCGGCTGGCCCAGTCCCCGTTGAAGGCGTGGATCGCTGGCGGCCTTCAGTCGTCCGCTGCCCGCTTTCAAGAACCGGCCGGAAGGGCGGAGCTGTCTCGCCGCGGCGCCGTGTACAGCGCGGTGACGTAGTGGTCGATCGCCGTCGCCCCGGGTTGGCGGGCGATCACCTCGGCGACGCCGTCGAGGAACGCCTCGCGCTGGTCAGTGCTCAACTCGCGGACGTTCGGGAAGGTCCCCCACAGCCCGCGCGCGCCGTGCGGGGTCAGCTGGTGCTCCCAGCGGATCATCTCGACCTGAACGGGGCCGAACCAGTCACCTGCCCGCAGTTCCGCCATGCGCTCGGCGACCCGCAGCGGCGCTGGCACACCGGCGGGGCCGCGCCCCTGCCCCGGTAGCCATCGTCGGTACACCGCGTCCAGCTCCGTACGCCAGGGCGGGCTGCGGTCGGGGTCGCCGAAGACCGTCCACCACACCGCCAGCCCTCCGCCCGGCCGCACCAGGCGGGCCAGCCGTCGCACCGCCGCGCCCGCGTCCAGCCAGTGGAACGCGGTGGCGCAGACCGCCAGGTCGAAGGTGTCGTCGGGCAGCGCCACGGTGGCGAAGTCGCCCTCGACGACGACGACGGTCACGTCGTGGCCGGTCAGGTTCGTTCGCAGCCGAGTTGCCAGCCGGCCACCGAGTTCCACCGCCAGCACCGACGCGCCGGCGTCCACGAGGGGACGGGTCACCTGCCCGGTGCCGGGTCCGATCTCCAGGACGCGCGCACCCGGTCGCAGCCCGCACTCGGCAAGCACCTCGTACACCCGCCGCGGGTATCCCGGCCGGGCCGCCTGGTAGTTGTCCGGGTCCTCGTCGAAGCTGCCCCGCCGGCTCAGCCGCTGGTCGTCACCGCCCACGTCGCGAGCGTATTCGCTCGGGCGACCGGGGCCGGCCCGGCCCGCGGTCGTCCGCCGCCGCTTTCGTGAGGGTGGGGTTCACCCCGCCTTGCGGCGTTTCTGGTTGATCTTCTTCGCGACGGCGTCGGCGGCGTCCTGGCGCAGCTGTTTTGTGACGCTCTGGTAGGTGTCGCGGGTCAGGGTGGTGGTGGAGTGACCGAGTTGCTCGGAGAGGACCTTGATGTCGACGCCGGCGTCGAGGGCGATGGTGGCGGCGCTGTGGCGCAGGTCGTGCAGCCGGATCGGCGGGAGGCCGGCCTTACGGACGAGCCGGCGGAAGCGTTGGGTGACGGCGTTGGGGTGCCACGGCTTGCCGTCGGGGCGGACGAAGAACAGTCCGGTGTCGGGCCACGCCGGGCCGGCGGCGAGTTGCCACTGGGCACGGCGGGCCCTGTAGGCGGTGAGGACCTTGACGGTGTCGGTATCGAGGGCGACGTCGCGGTTGCCGGCTCTACTCTTCGGGCGTTTCTGCACGGGGGTGTAGCCGTGGGTGGCGATCTGGTTGTTGATGGTGGTCTCCCGTCGGTGCAGCCGGACCTCGCTGTCACGCAGTCCGCAGGCCTCGCCGCGGCGGGGTCCGCGGTAGGCCATGTAGTGCCACATGGCATGCAGCTCGGGGGCGTGCGCGGCGGCGTGGTCGAGGAAGTCGGAGACCTGGGTGTCGGTCCATACCATCACAGGTCCGGGCACCTTTCCGGTGTCCTTCCAGCGCTGCACGCGTTCGTCCTCCCACACGATCGGCAGCGGCCGGTCACCCGGGGTCTTGACCAGCGCGGCAGGGTTGGAGCCGACGATCAGTTCGTCGGCGAGGGCATCGTTGATGGCCTTGCGCAGGCAGGCGCGGATGCGCTGCCGGGTCGTGGGGCCGGTGGGCCGCACCCCGGCGACGGACCTGCGCACCGCCGGGTCGGGGCTGATCTTCGCGGCGCGAATGTCGTCGCTGCGGCGTTCGATAGCGACAAACATGGCACGGACGTGGCTGGTGCGCAGCTTGTCCAGCGGGACCTCGCCGAGGTGCGGGATCAAGTGCACCCGCGCGATGGACTCGTAGCCGCGCAGGGTGTTGTCGTCCACGCTGAGGTGAGTCAGCCAGCCGGTGAGATAGTCCGCGACGGTGGGCGCGTCAGCGAGGGGGCCGTCGCCGCGCAGCCGCTGGCGGATCCGGTCGACCTCAGGCAGGGGCCGTTTGGTGCGTGCGGCGTTCTGGAGCAGGTCGCCGATCTCGGTCCGGCGGCGCCGGTCGCCCTTGGCGAGGGCGAGCAGTTCGCGGGCGTGGTCGAGTTCGTCGGCGGCGGCCCGCCGGGAGGGTAGGCCGGAGCGGCGTAGTTGCCGGCGCACGCCGTCGGCGGTGGGTGGGAGTTCGAGCTGGTAGGTCCAATGGCCGTGCTCGGAACTCCAGGCGCGGTTGGGGCGACGCAGCTTGGGGCAGTCGTTGCCGAATGGCTTGCCGGTGTCGGGGTGGCGGCAGCCGCAGCGTTTGAAGATGCTTCCGTCAGGCATGGCAGGTGGTGCTCCTCGATCAGGTGGGGGTGCATCGGATTCGTCGATCGACATCCACGCTTGATCCGCGGGCACGATCAAGTCGCCGGGACCGTCAGACGACGGTCCCGGCGCAAGGTCGGTTCTGGAAGAGGGCCGCGCGTTGGCGCGGCGTGGGGGTTTGACGGGTGGGCCCCGGTCGGCGCGCAAGGCGCCTAGGGTGGGGCACTCGTGGCACCGGCGGCGCGCTCCGGCGTGGTGCCGGGGTCCTCCAGGTGCAGGGCGGCGAGTAGCGGCGCCGTCGGTATCCGGTAGTGCGCGCCGACGCGGAAGTGCGGCACGGGGAACGCGTCGCGGCGGATCAGCTTGTAGGCGGCAGAGCGGGACATGCCGAGCACTGCCGCGGCGGTGGCCAGGTCTGTGCTGGCGCCCAGGGCGCGTATCCGCTCGGCGGTCCACGTCGGCTCCCGCTCACCCGCGGCCGCCTCTTCCCCAGACTGCGGTGGCACCGTTCGAGTGCGTCTGGACGATCTCATGGTCATCTCCTCAACGGTGGGTACGGGCGTACGGCGTCAGGCACGGGGGCGCGCGGCGGTGAGGCCGGATGCCCGGATGCGGACTCGGCCCTCACGGCCGGACCGCAGGAGCAGATCCGACAGGCGCTCGACCTGGCTCGGCGACATCCAGCACGGCCGGCCGGGACGACTCAAGCGGTACTTACGTCGATGCTCACTCATCTCGATGTCGGCTCCGCGCCGCGCCGGTCAGGGCGCTGACACCTGTAAACCCGCGCCTGTGTGCTCTGGCGAACGCCTGCCTGACTCACCGCCGCTCACAGGGGCTCACAGGCCGCCCGTCCGTGCGCTCACACGGGGCCGGCGCCGATACCAACGCCGATGCGCCGCCGCCTCGGCGCCAACCACCCGGACAGTGGCAGAAGTCGATGACATGGTGGGCGGCGTGGCGGTTGACGAATGCTCCGACAGCCTGTCCTCCGACGGCTCCGCCGCGGTGCCAACGTGTCACACGGCGAAGTGGCACGACCGGTCAGGCACTCATGCAAGTCGATGACAAGTTGTCCGCGAACATGTCCGTCACCGACGAGCGCGGACAACGCAGGCGAGCGGTTGACACACCCGCCTACGCGGCGCGGTGATGTCATGCCGGTTGGCCATCGCCGCCACGGGACGGACGTCCGCCAACCTGCGCCAGTGTCACTCCAGGCCGGTGACACGCGAGGAAGAGTTGTCCCGGGCCTGATCAGCGACCCGCCGGACAAGTTGTCAACGATGAGCATCGATGACATGTGCGACGTCACGGACACCGGTCCAGGCACGGAGGACACGCTGTGCCCACCTTGAGGCCATGGCCGCGCGCACGATACCCATCGACACTTCTCGACGTCATGTGACCGCTCGTGAACGCGTGTCCGGACAAAGTGACACAGCGACCATGCCGACGTTCCTGCCCTCTCGGACGCGATCGCCAACGCCCGCACGGACAACCTGTCAATCGACCGCCCTCGTTGACACCGGATCGCCCGCTTCCCGGGCGAGGCAGCCGGGACCGAGGGTTCTCCCACTGGTGCGCACACCTCGGCGGTCGACATGGGCGAGGCGCCGGGCCTGACGCCCAGGGACGAGGACGCGGCATTTGGTCGGGGTTCGCGCCACGCCGGCGTCGTCCGCTGGCCTACCGGGCGTGCCGGCAGCGGATGCCACGCCGCTGTGAGTCGCTGTGAGTCTGTGTGAGCGGCTGTGAGTCGCTGTGAGTGGGAGGGCGTATAGGGCCCCGAGACTCTCTTGTCGGACACTTCTCGCACCCGCCCCTACGCTCACAGCCCTGCTCAGCACCCCTAGCGCGAGTGACCAGCGGCGGTGCGACCTCAGCGATGAAATGGCTACGGCGCGCCTTCGACGGCACGACGTTTCATCGGCGCTGTCAGTCCGACGCCAGCCAAGGTGGTTCAGTGCCAACGAGAGTGATCCGACCGCCGATGACGGACGAGATTCACTGACCAGACGGGCGGGGCCAGCGGCTGTGAGTGACTGTGAGCCGCTGTGAGTGACTGTGAGCGGTGGGCGCGGCTCGACGATCGTGACCTCTTCGCTGAGCCGTCCGGGTGCCGCCCACGGTGCGCCTCGGTGGCTCACAGCCCTGCTCAGCCGTACTGCGGCCCGTCCGCGTCGCCCGCCAGGTGCCGGACTGACACCCGGAGTTCGGGTGGGGCGCTACGGCGGTCCGCTGGGGGCAGAAAGCGGTCCTGACCTGCGCTGTGAGCGGTTGTGAGTGGGTCATGGCGTAATCGGCATCCCAGCGTCGCCGAAAAGACGGCGGCGGCCCTCGATGGTCTCTGACCGAGGAGTACTGATCATGAGTGTGTCCGACACGATCTGGCCCGCCGCGCCCCTGGACGCCGTCGACGTGGCGTTCGCGGCGCTGACCAGCGACCCGGCGCCCCTGTCCCTCGACCTCGACATGTTCGGTCCGGATGACGGCCTGCCAAGGGGTGTCGTGGCGCTGCCGGCGCTGCGGGACTGGCTGCTGGCGAACCCGCGCGCCTACACGGCCCGCGACGCGGTGTGGCGGGAGTTGATCCGTCGTGCCCGCCTGGACGGGCCGCAGTGGGTCATCGCCGCGGTCGGCATGGCGATGCCGGCGCTGCGCCGCTACGCCAGGCGCTTGTCTGACGGCTACCGCGGTGACCCCGCCGACATCGGCGCGGAGATCCTCGCGGGTTTCCTGACGGCGCTGCGTGACCACGTGGACGTGGCCCGCCGGGCGCCGTACGCGTCGTTGTGCCGGGCCGGGTGGCGCGCCGGGCACGCGCTGCGCCAACAGGCCAGCGAGTTCGTTTTGGTTGAGGACGTGGAGCGCGTCACGGGACCGCGGACCCCGCAGGTGCCCTACGGGCATCCGGACGTGCTGGTACGCCGCGCGGTGCGCCTGGGGATCCTCGACGCCGACGACGAGCAGCCCTACATCGACGTGCGACTGGGACGGCGGGCCATGGACCCGATCGCGGCCCGGATGGGCATCAGCACCGACGCCCTGCGCATGCGGTTGGGTCGCATCGACACCCGCCTCGCCGAAGCCCTCGCCAGCGGCATGCTGACCGGCGCAGCGTCCCCGCAGGCCGCCGAGGCGTTGGCGGCGCAAGCCGAACGTCGGGCCAGTCTTCGCGCCGCCAGCAGCCGTCGCCTCTCCACCACCACCGCCACGTCGGCGGCAGTCGCGTAGGTCGGCTCCCTCTTCTCGCGGCGCCGTCACTTCCCCCGGTGAGCGCTCCTGGGACGGATCACCTCAACTGACAAAACCCCTCGCTGTGAGTGGCTGTGAGTGGGGCAGGCGTTCGCCAGAGCACACAAACGGCGGTTCCTTAATGACGGCGCCACAAGCCGCGCTCGGATTCTCGCCGTACCGCATGACTGGCCGGTGATCCGGCCGCGCGGACCGGCCGGTTCCGTGCCCGGGCTGCCGTCCGGGCACGGAACCGGCGAGCCGTTGCCCTGTCACCCACCGCGACGCACGACCGCGGTGGGTGATCCGCCCGAGGTGTGCCGCACCGACGCGGTCACGGGCATTCATCCACCCCTGCCACCCCCTGCCGGGGTGGCGCCATCTTGGAGGTACCGGTCGTGACGACCACCTACCATTCCCAGTTCACTGTCCCGTCCACCCGACCGATCCCGGCGGAACTGCTCCTGGCTGAGAGCGGCCGCATACGCCGGCCCGACTGGTGGGCCGTCGAGATGCTCGCCGAGCACCGCGTCCTGACCACCGCGCAGCTCACCGCACTCGGTTTCGCGACCACCACGGCGTCGGCCACCCGACGTCTGGCGATCCTCGCCCGACGCGGCTGGATCGACCGCCTCTGGAACACCAGCGTTGCGGCCACCGCCGACACCTCGTGGTGCCTCGGCCCAATCGGCGCCCAACTCACCCCACTCGACGAAGACCACGATGTCACCCCGGCGCAGACGTACCGGGCCCGCGACCGGCTCCGCGAACACGCGGAGCTGCCCGGCCTGCTGCAGGCCAACGACTTCTTCGTCGACCTCGCGACTCGCGCGCTCACCGAACCCGGGAGTGACCTACGCACCTGGTGGTCACCGCGCACCTGCCGACACGTCACCGCCGCGCGACATGCCGCCTGGCACGGCGAGTACATCCACGACCGCGACCGCCACGCGTTCTGGTACCAGCCCGACCCCGGCGAGATCCGTCCCGCCGACCTCGCCGACCGCGTCCACGCCTACCGGCGGCTGGCCGAACAAACCGGCCTGGCGACCCTGCTGTTCCACGCCGCCGACCCGCAGCGCGAGCAGGACCTGCGCCGCTACCTCGAGCGCCGCAACACGCGGCACCTCACCGTCGTCACCAGCAACCCCGAGCACGGCCACCCGGCCGGCCCGGTCTGGCAGCCGATCGGCGAGACACACCGCCTCGCCCTGACCGACCTTCCCCACACCCCCGATCAGTGGCCGCCGGACACCGTGACCTTCAAGGAGGTACGGCCCCGGGCCCCACACCCCATCTACGACCCCGAACGCCCCTACGAAGAATCCGTGGCCAACGGCGAGTACCAGTACCCGCCGCGCCCCTGACCAACCGACCACTGCTCCTCGACCGGCCCACCCGGGCCGGTCGAGGAGCAGACCAGGGCGACCCAACGAAGCGCCCACCCGGTCGCTGTCAGGGGGACTTTCGGAGGTTGCCGTTCGCTTCGAACCCGGACGGCAACGCCTGCGCTCTCACACCGCAGGTCGCAGCCGCTGTGACCAACTTCGATCGACAGGCGACTGTCACCGGAAGTTCGTCACACGCGCGAGACCAGACAGGTTGGCATGTCCAATCAGGCTTCCGCACAGCGACTACGGACCTCCGGTTGCTCCCGCCCGCTGCGGCCGCGGGGCGCACCAACCTCACACCCACTCGCACCTATGACCTTGGAGCACCAACGATGATCAACCCGCACCGCGAACCTCACCAGCGTCACCGGCCCGACTCACACCCACCCTCACCACACCGTCTGGCCGAACCCGTTGTGCCCGGCGCTTCAGCGGTCAGTGCCGATCTCCGTTCTACCGTCCGTCTTGATCCTGACCCCCAACCTGACCCCTCACGGCCGCTCACAGCCCAGGTCAGCCCCGCTGTCAGGAGTCTGGGACCGCTCCAGACAGACCCTCCCGTCTCGGGTCTCTCCCCCAGGGCTGGTGCCCATGGCTAAACACCTACCCGCCGCAGACCCGCTGCTGCGCCTGCAGGCCAGCATCACCGCCCGCGACGACCGGCTGCTGGGCTGGCTCTACGACCACGGCGTGCTCACCACCGACCAGATCGCCGCCGCCCTGTTCCCATCCCTGGACTTCACCCAACGCCGCCTACGCCGCCTCACCGCCCTGCGAGCGGTCGACCGGTTCCGACCCAACAAAGCCGACGGAGGCTCCCACCCCTACCACTACGTCCTGGACCAACTCGGCTACGACCACGTCCACGCCCAACGCGGACTCCCACGAAGCCGCCGAGACCAAGCCCGCCGCCGCAAACACTCCCTCACCCGCCGGCCGGACCTCCCGCACCTGCTCGGCGGCAACCAGATCTTCATCGACCTCGCCGCCCACGCCCGCACCCACCCCGACAGCGACCTCGTCCGCTGGCAGCCCGCGTCGGCCTACCACGAACCCGGCACCCTCTACCGCAAAGGCGCCAACCCGCACCTCATCCTTGCCGGAGCGATGGGCCTCCCCCGCCCGGACGGCGCCGGGATATGGACAGAGCACGAACGGTCCGTGCCGTTCTTCCTCGAGTACGACACCAGCGGTGAGAACCTGCAGGTCCTCATCGACAAAATCATCAAATACGAGCGGCTGTACATGATGAGCACCTGGGCATGGCCAGTGCTGTTGCACCTACCCTCCGCACGACGCGAGGCAAACGTGCACCACCGGATCGCCGGCATCAGCTTGGAAGCGGACATCGCCACCACCACCGCCGAACTACGCACCGCCCTCGCCGCCAGCCCCGCCCACCAGATCTGGCAACTACCCGGCTTTACCGGCCGTCACCGCCTCATCGACCTGCCCTACACCGACACCCACCACGACGGCCAATACCCCACCCACCACCAGCCCACCTCGGACGAGCCGGCCGCCCAATGAGGGGGAGCGGAACACGGCGGCGTGTGGCGGCCTGCAGGCCGCCACACGCCTTGGCCGCGACGACCGGGGCGATCCTTCTCGCGGGCTCGGCGCTGCTGGCAGTTGCTCTCGCCGGTCAAGCCGCACGCCACCGGAGCGTACGTCGACGAGTTTTCGACATTGCCTGCCTGACCTGCGGGCATAGGCAGCAATCGACAGCCGAGGCGTGACCCTCCCTCGGAGCTTTCGGATCTCATGGTGCCGCAGGCAGCACACCTATCGCTGCGGCGACGAGAGTCCCTGTCGTACTCGACGGTCCCGGTGGTGCCAGCGAAGTCCCGCCAGCACCACCGAGACCGTGTCCGTCGACCGTCAGCCGACGAGGAACCCGGCAACCATCACCAGGAACGTGACCATGGTAATGAAGCAGCCGCCACCTGCGACGATGGCGGACGCCGGCTTGTTCCCAGCCAACCACCACAGCACGCCGGCGGCCGTGCCCGCCAACGCTCCGACGATCATGAAGATCGCCAACCACACACTCCGGTCCGACAACAAGACTCCCTGTCCGCAGGAACAACCGGCGGGCGAGGAGCATGTCGGCTACGCCATGCCCAGCAACCGGCCGGTAGGAAAAAGCTCGCTGTGCACAGGGTCAGCGGTTGGCCCGCGCGGCACCCTGGGACGAGACCGCACGATCTCCCCGGGAGGCCGAGTTGGCGAAGGCGCCGCGGGCAGACCGCAACGAGAGCGAGCCTTCATGGCCAGCCCGTACAAGACCCGGCCGAGCTCGATGACTACGGTCTGGGCCGCATCCCACAGCGCCGCCTGATAGAACTCCCGCGGCCGGTCGACCGCTATCTCGATGCGATCGCCCACCCGCGCAGCACCAATCTCGATGCTGACGGTGGCGGTCACCGTCGACGGACACCCGATAGCGCGCCCGGCCGGACCCCAGCTGTCGACACGCCCGTGGTCAGCGACCAGCGCCCCATCCGCCAGCGGCAGTGCTGGCCGAATGCCCACGTACAGACGACCAGAGCGGGTGGCTTGCTGCGCGGCGGCGTAGTCCCGCAGCATCTCGGTATGCACTCCGGCGCGGCTCAGCGCCCGAGCCGATACTGAGAACCCCTTGGTCAGGCTCATCGCCTGAGCTAAGAGTGCCAAGGTCATGCTCTTGCCGGATCCGTTGGGCAGCGAGATCACTGCTGGACGGGGCCTGTCTCCGCTCCTGGACTGACGGAGATATGCCTCGCCATCAACCTGCGTCGGCGCCGGTAGCGGCTGCGCGGTGAGGAGCTCGCGGAGCGAGGCCACGAAGCCCTCGAACTCGCTCCTGCCACTGCGACGCATGCCACCGACTGTACCGAGCCGACTCTACTTCAGCGGCCACGCCCGACCGTCCGATTTGGATGGGCTGCACGGGAGCCCTCGAAGTTGATGCACAAACGCCGCGACCTTGCTCAAGAGGGCAACTGATCGACGAAGTGCAGCTACGTAGCGCGGCCACGGCTGTTGTGGTGCGGCTGCGAGCGTGGCGGCCACCGGCACCTGGACCTGTAGTCGTAGCAACTCCGGACGGACAGCGGTAGATTGCGGTGTCGATAGGCGGAGCAGCAGAACGGTACCTGTAGATGAACCGACGCAACTCGGATGGCACCTCTGCGCCACTCATGTCCGCGTCTTCCCCCAGAGTATCCGAGCAGATGAAGCGGCTGCCGCGGAAGAATACGACACCCGAGATGGCGCTACGGCGACTGTTGTTCGCCGCAGGGTTCCGGTACCGGGTGCATGAGCGGGTACCCGGGATGCCGCGCCGGACGATAGACATATCGTTTCCACGAGTCAGGGTCGCGGTCTTTGTGGACGGATGTTTCTGGCACTGCTGCCCGGATCACGGCATGACCCCGAAAGCAAATCGGGATTGGTGGCGCCGGAAACTCGACGAAAACCGTCGACGAGATGCCGAAACCTCCGCACACCTCACCAGTCTCGACTGGGCTGTCCTTCGATTCTGGTCCCACGAGGAAGCCGGCGCTATGGCCGAGTCGGTTGGCGCGTGCGTCCGATCGCGTCGGCCTAGCTCGCGGCCTTAAAGTCTCCGTTGACGCGGCGGATGCGTCGTGAGCGGCGCTCCATCGTTTTTACCGTCTCGCCTATGCGCTCTGCGAGCAAGCTGGGAACCGCATTGCCTACCTGCAGAGCCATCTTCTCAACGCCCCCGTGGAGACGGGCGCCCTCGTCGAAGGTCTGCAGAAGCATCGCCTCCCGAAGCGTGACGGCCCGGTCCTGCTCGGGGTGGGCGAAGCGTCCTCTCGTAACGTTGGTGCAACCGGATGTGAGGGTGGGGGCGACTCGGTCCCACCACATCCTGCCGTAGATGTCGTAGTGGCCGTTGTGGTCTCTGTGGCATGCGAGGACAAGGTGCTCTGGAAGATTGAGGCGACCGCCGCCCTCTGGAATACAAGCCAGGCGCTCCAGGGCCAACTGGCTGTGACGGCGTGCCTTGTGAAACTCGTCCGCTGGATCCTGTTCTCCGGATGCCAGAGCCGGGCGATCCTCGATTGCATCCCGTACCGTGACGAAAGGCAGTCGCCTCTTCCGACCTTTCTCGTTGTTGCCCGTCGCACTATGAGTCGGGAGAGGAAGTTCGGGTTCCGTTACCCTGCTGCCTATGACGAGGACTCTCCGCCGCCTTTGAGGGACTCCATACTCCGCAGCGTCGACAACTTTTTGCTCGAACCGGTAGCCGAGATCCGACAAAATCCTCTCGAAATTGTCGTAGTAGGGGCGCCAGCGCCCCTCGACCAAGCCCGGAACATTCTCGAACGCTATATGTCGGGGATAGAGTTCCTCGACGAGACGCAGGTACTCGTATATCAGTTCCCGACGTTGCTCGTCGTAATCCAAAGGCTTGGCGGCACGTCGGAGCACGGTGAAGCTTTGACAGGGTGGGCACCCAAATAGAAGCGTGAGGTCGCCGCGGCGCAGGCCGGCTGGAGCGAGAATGTCTTCGCCGCGAACGTCTCGGATATCCTTCACAATGGGGGCGACTCCGACATTCATGGTAAATGCTGTCGCCGCGTCTTCATCGATCTCGACGGCTCCGACGGTGCGGAATCCGGCTCGGTGAAAGCCCATCGATCCACCGCCGCAGCCGCAGAAGAGATCCACGACGGTGTGCACGCGCGCTCCTCCCGTCCAGCCCGATCACGCTGGTATGGATCAGGACAATAGCGTCCCCGAGCGGGTGCCGTACAGGCACCCGCCAGCGCGTCGACTGCAGCGTTGTGTCCGCTGCCACTCGGTCCGTTCCAGCGGCTCCCTCCGGGAGTCGGACGTGGCGATCGTATCGGGCGGCCAGGGAACTGCCCGGTGCCGGCTGCCGCGGATCATGAGTTGGCCATGACCCGCCCCGCCGTGCACGGCAGAAGTCAGGTGATCGATCCGGAGGCCAAGACGGGGTCCCAGTACCCGACTGTGGTTCCCTCGGGAGAGCCGTAGAGGTGCCACCGTGAGAGGTGCCGGTTCCAGCACTGGCAGGCTGTCTCAGGTAGGAGCAGGCAGCCGTGGTCGGCTCCGCGGTTGGCGGTCATGCAGTTGGGGTCGTACAGGCATGTGTCGTTGTCGACGGCCCGGTTGACGACTGCGTCGAGGTTCTGTTCGAGCACGGTACGCAGCGCGCCGATGCTGGACTCGCCCCGTCCGCCGTTTGGATGTACGGCGAAGGCCAGTTCGTACGGGAACAGGTACTCCGACAGAGAGGTTTCCGAGTAGCCGGAGTCGACGGCCAGGGCTCGCAGGGTCTGGTGGGCGAGGGTGTGCAGGAGGCTGAAGAGTTGATGGACCGGCCAGTCGGGATGCCGTTCATCGATGTCGGCAGGGAAGTCAGGAACCTGCCCGGTTCTGGGGTCCAGCCGGGTGGCGAACCACCGACGCAGGTCCGTTGAGCTGCTGATCTCCGAAGGGTCCGCCAGCCGGTTGGCGTACATCCATCGGCGTACCCGGTCCGGGTCGAGGGCGAAGAGCAGCGCTTCAGTGGTGGAGGGGTGCGCGTACAGGAGGGTGGTGGCAGGAGCTCCTCGGGTGACCCGACCTCGGTAGGGCACAAGGTCGGCTTCGGCCGGGCCGAAACCTGCCCGGGAGTAGCCGACGGCGAGGTACGTGACGGGGAAGTCGCCGAGCAGGCAGGTACGGGTGGGGTCGAATCCGGCCCGGTGCAGCACTGCGGAGTAGGTGTCGTACAGGGCCTTGCGGGCCGGTGTTCTGGCCTGGTCGGCGAGTCGGTCGAGCAGCAGGCGGTCCAGGTGCAGCACCCGCTGGTAGGTTGACAGGCTCGCCGCCAGGTCCGGTCCACGCGGGTCCTGCACCGGGTCGTAGCCGAGGATCTTGGTCACGGCGCCGGAGAGTCGGTCCAGGTCCACCGGGACGAACCGACGACGCAGGGCTTCGGCCTGCTCCGTAAGGCCGGCCTGCTCCATGGCGTCGATCGAGTCGAGGATTTCCTGCGGTACCGCCGGGCCGGCGGATACCGACATCAGCCGGTCGTAGTCGTTTTCGTTGCACTCGCCGAGCCAACGGGCCAAGGTGGCCACGATGTAGCCGGGTCGGGTGGTGCTCAGCGCCGCGTCCTGGGTCATGACGTTGACCAGGCTGAGCCCTTGGGGGACGTATGCGGACCCGGCGGTGTGCAGCAGCGGCACCATCGCCTTGTTCGGCCAGGTGCAACCGGCGGTGTTCGGGCAGAAGCCCTGCACGTTGAGACTCATCCCGCAGTGGAGGCACTCCCAGCGGAAGTCCTTGAATCGGCTGACCCGGTCGTTGAGGCGGAAGGCGGTGTGCCCGCGGCCGCACTTGCCCGGAGGCTTGAGCGGCTGCAGTTCGCCGCACTGGTGGGCGAGGACGAACTGGAGCTGCCGGTTGCCGCCCACGTTGCCGCAGGTGGGGCACGGTGGCGGCCAGTCCTGGCCGTGCCGGGGCTCGGGGGTCTCCCAGACCCGCCCGCAGCCAGCTTTCGCGCACCGTACGACGCGGGGCCAGACCCGGCAGAACACTTTGCCCGGGATGACGATCTGGTAGTGGCTGGCGGCCAGGGGCGCGTCGGACGGGAACTCGGGTGCCCGTTCGTCGCCGCCTGCGGCCTTGCCCTCCAGCCGCCACCGTCGTACCAGTCGCATCGCCTGGCTGACGAGGTATTGGCGGTCCAGGGCGGGGCCGTCGTAGGTGTCGTCCGGTGCGTACTGACGGACCTGGGCGATGAAGCCGCCCGCGTGGTCGAAGGTCTGGTCGGGTCGGTAGCGGAACAGGACCTGGCCGCGGTCGCGGGACATCTCGCGGTCGTGCGGGTTGAAGGCCATCATCGGCTCCGATCCGACAGGGTGATGAACGGGATTCCTTCGGCGACGTCGCGGAGACTGGTCATCGGCTGGTATTCCAGACCGAGGTTTTCGGCGGTCGCCCGGTAGGACCGGGCGCCGCCCGCCGCGGCGCTGGCCGCGCCGGCGGCGCGCAGCGAGTCGACCGCCAGGCGGACCCGGTCGTCGAGGTCCGCCAGGAGTTCCAGCGCCTCGGGGCGGTCGGCGAGGTAGGCGTGGTGCAGCGCGTCGAGCAGCGCGGGCAATTGGGCCTCGGGGATGCCGCCGGCGGCCGGCGCGCGCATGGCAGTCTTCATCCGGCCGAGTTCGTGCAGGTGGGTCGGCGCCTTGCCGGCCTCCCACCAGGACCGGTTCGCCACCTGAAGCAGTTGCCCCATGAGCACACCGGGAAGCGTGCGGCGTACGGCGAAGCGGCTCCACCGGTTGATCGCCACCGGCTCGACCATACGGTCCAGGTATTCGTGGAACTTGCCGTGGTAGCGGAAGTGCGACCGGTCGCGTTCCCGTACCGCGTTGAAGATCATGAAAACGATGCCGAGATGCGCCCGGCCGACGCGGGAGCTGGCCTGGATGTACTCGGCCATCGCCCGGGGCATGCCGTTGAAGACCATGAGGTTGAGCCGGTCCATGTCCACCCCGTGGCTGACCATGCTCGTAGCCACGACGGACTCGATCGCGCCGCCCCGGCTGCTGAGGTCTTTGAGCCCCGCGGCGACCTCGTCGAACTTCGTCTCGCCCTTCATCTCTGCGATCTTCAGCTCGTCCCAGCCAGCCTGACGCAGTTGCTCGTTGACCTGGGTGTCCATCGACCGGCGGATCTTGCCGAAGTCGACCAGGCTGGTGACGTAGGTGAGACTGGTGCGGTAGAGGTCGATGAGCGCGTCGAGGTCGCCCGGCGGCAGCCCGGCCAGCGCTGCGGGCACGTCGAGGCGTGCCTGCAGCTTGCGTATCGCGGTGTGCGCGGCGGTGAGGATTCGCACGAGCGTCATCTCCGCCGTGGTGCGGGTCGGCAGGACGCCGACGAACCGGCGCAGCGGGGTGTCGGGGTCGATCTTCCAGTAGAACGACTGGTCCAGTTCCGGGCCGGGCAGCGGTACCACCACCGAGCGCAGCCCGAACAGGTGCTCGCACTGACGGTCCTCGCCACGGATGGTGGCGCTGGTGGCGATGACCTTCATGCGGACTGGCCGGTGGTCGGCGCGTGACCGGGCAGACAGGGCCTGCTGCACGGCGGCGAGCAACCCCTCGTAGTGGCCGCTGAAGGTGCCCAGTTCCTCGTCGACCATGTGGAGTTCGTCGACGATTTCGAGCGTGGGCGATGGGTCGTACAGCGGGGCGGGAAGCGGCTGCACCGGGTGTTTGGTGCCGCGTTCATGGCATTTGCCGCCGCGGCCGTACCCGTGGCTGGGGCAGACGCAGTCCACGTCGCCGAACAGGGAGCCGAAGCGGTCGGACAGGCCGATGCCGGCGAGCTTGTCGAGGGTCCCGACTACCACCGACGGCAGGTAGCGGTAAATCTCCCGGTCCGTGACGTAGATCGGAAGGACCTTGCGGCAACTGCCGCAATGATGTTCGAGCGTGAGCTTGTCGGGGTCTGGAGGCATGACCCGCACATCGTCGCCGCCGCAGTAGGGGCAGGTATCGACGAGCCGGTACCGGTTGCGCTGCTGCTCATCGCGGCGCAGCAGGTCGACCAGTGCGGGATCGAGCGCATTGGGCGTGTTGGAGCCGCCGGCGTAGAAGCCGACCCGGAAGGGGGCGCCCCTGCCGCCACCGACCCGCCGGAGCGCCTCGGCGGCCTCGACCCGGATGGTGTCAGCGGTGGCGACGACGTCGAGCTGGCGCTGGGTCTGCTGCAGCGACAGCAGGCGCAGCGGGAACCGGCACCAGGCGCTGGTACCGCTGGACTTGCCGCGCGCGCGGTCGTAGAACAGACAGCAGACCGTCAGGCCGAGGTACGCCTCGGTCTTGCCGCCGCCGGTCGGGTACCACAACACGCTGACCGCTTCGTTGGGATCGGCGGAGTCCGACCCGCCCCACAGGCCGGGAGTGAACTCCTGCGGCGGGTGTTCTCGCCAAGCCAGTGCCGGCAGTTGGCTGACCAGGAAGACCAGCTGGAACAGCCGCCACCCGGAGTTGCGCCGCCCGGATTTCTCGGCCAGCCGCTGCATCGTCGTGTTGGTAAGCCGGAACGCCAACAGCAGCCGCGTATCGCGGCGCAGCCACCGCACCCCGTCTTCGAACCTGGCCACCTCGCCGTCGAATGCGGCGCGGTCGAGTTCCTTGCGGGCGGCGAGCTCCGGTTCCAACCCGTCGACGCTCCACGCCTCGTCGGTGGCGTACGCCCGCAGGTCGGCGGCCAGTGCGTCCAGCGCCGGCAGCGGGTCCGATTCCAGAAGGGCGTAGCGGGCGGACCGGTGGTCGCGGGGACGGGCACGGGAGGTCTGGTGGATGGGGGCGTAGACGCTGCGCAGCCCGGTGACCGTTCCGCCGTCGGTTTCGATGGCCTCGACGCCGCAGTTGGTCGCGTAGGCCGGAAGATCGCGCCGGTAACGGTAGGCGTCCGGCCCGAGGTCCATCAGGATCGGCCGCAACACGCCCGGCTCCGATGAGACCGTCAGCTGCGCGCGGAACAGGAAGTGGTCGCGGGACTCGTCGTGCCGCCGTTGTCCCGCCGAGCGGCCTCGGCCCTGGACGACCACCGTGGGGTCCTGTGACAGGTTCGCCAGGCTCGCGACGACCCGTAGACGGCCGCCGACCGGCCGGGCGGCCAGGTGTACGTGTGCGGAGAAGGAAGGAACGACGGGTTCGCCGACGTTGGTCTGCGCCAACCACGCCTCGAACGCCGCCTCGTCGATCAGAGCGTCGGCAGGAACGGCACGCTCGCGCCGTTCGTCGCCGACCCGTCGCTCGACGCGCGGGTCACGGACCGCCGTGTCGCGTACCCGGGCGAAATGGGTGGCGAACTCGTCGCGCCCGACGGTGTCGGTCGAAGCACGGCTGCCGTCCACGTCCATGAAGAGAGGGCCGACGCCCACGTCAACACGCTGGAACACGGGCGCAAGCCGGTAGGCGTCCGCGGTGCCCAGCCGGGAACCGAGGTACGCGACTTGTTCGGCGAAGGTCGGAACCCGCCGGTAGTAGCAGCTGACCGAGGCGTCCAGCCGGAGGCTCACGGCCCGCCCGCCCGTGGTCTCGAACTCGAAACCCAACGAGGAGGGGGTGGCCCTGCCCATCCGCACGGCGTTGACGGCGAGATCCAGATCGCCGGGTGCGAGGCTGGCCAGGTAGTACCTCGCCGACGGTGGCTCGCCGACACAGGTGTCACTGTCCGCGACGCCGGTCGCGTCGTCGACTACCGCTGCGACCAGATGGTCGGCAACGGCCTCCTGCTGTTCGCGGGTCGGGACGTAGGCCGGTGCGGCGGAAGCTGTCATCGGATCTCCTCGGAGACGCTCAGGTGAAAGGAATCGGCGGGTTCGTCGGCGGGACGGCGGGGCCCGGTCATGAGCGCGGGGACCGCCGGAGCGGGTTCAATCCGGGCGACCGTGAGGACGACGACGGCCGTCTCGACATCAGCCGCGGTCAACCCGCTGGCCGCGTCGAGGACCTCGTCGGCCGGCAGAGCCCCGCGACTGCCAGCAGGCCCCAACGACCGGGTCAGCGCGGCCAAGCGCCTGCCCAGACGCACATGGGCGTGGCGCAACGTCTGCATCGCACGCCAGACCGCCTCGTAGCGGGTGGTCAGCGCATCGTCGTTCAGCAGCAAGCCGAGTCGCCGCAGGTCGGTCGGGTCCTCCGGGCCGAGGGTGACACCGATGCACCACAGCCGGACGGTCTGTGTCTGCACGGTGCAGCCGTGAGCGGCGAGCTGGCGCGCCAGGGAGGCGTAGGAGCCGCACCGGGCGTGCGCCCGCGCCAGAGCGGTGCGCCAGTGGGCCACCCACGTCCCCGCCACCGCCAGCTCCGGCACGTCCTCGGCGACCTCCAAGATCTTCGCGAGCAGCGTCTTGTGGGCGTCACCGTCGATGAACACCAACTCGTCTCCGACGGCGATGCGGCCCGCGTCCACCGGCTCGGTCCGGCGGGCGTGCGACCGCCAGCGCCAGACCGGGCTATCGGCGCGCAACCAGGCCCAACTGCCGTCGTCGAACAGCACCCGCAGCCCAGCGACCACATCCGTACCACCGGCGTCCGCCTGTTCGTCGACGGAACCGGTCGCGCCCCTCGGTTCCAACTGAGCGGTCCAGCCCTTGCCGTCCCACAGGCCGGGCGGCACCTCCGGGGGGCGGGCGACGATAAGGCCGACGTCGTCCAGGCCCAGCTCCCCTACCTCATCAGGCGCCGTCGCGCCGTCCTGAACGGAGCCCATCCGTACGGCCGTCCACGCCCTGTTCCGTTGTCTCGGTAACGACAGGCGCAGGCCGGCCGCCTTCTGCATCCGGACGGCGTCGGCCACGACGGCGACCTCGTCGAAAGGTCCGTCGCCCCGCGACCGGTGAGGCGCCGGGAGATTGCCGTTCGAGGCCTCGGGTGTGTAGGCGAGGACGACGAACTGCCGGGCGACGCGCGACCGGTAGACCCACCGTCCCCAGGTCGGCGGGGCGCCGAGCAGGATCGCGACATCGGCAGGCCGGCAGGTGGCGAGCGCGCCGAGCGACGTGACCCTGACAGCGGGAACGCTGTCGCGCAGGTACTCGGTGTACATGCGGGCGAGGGCAGCGGTGCGAGCCACCAGGAGAGCGTCCTTGCCAGCGTCGAGGACGTCCGCGGCAGCCTCAGGCAGTGCCTGGGCCTTCGTCGCCGGCGGCGCTCCGTGTGGGGGCGGGAGTTCGCGCTCGGCAGCGTCCAACGCCTGCAGCATCCCCGCCAGCTCCACCTCCACCATCGGTAGCCAGTCGGCCCGAAGCTCCCCGTCGGCGACGACGCGGGCGGCCCGGGCGAGCGCGCCAATGCGTTCCCGCAGTGGCACGCCGGCCAGCCGGTCGTGGACCGAAACCGGCATCGCCAGACCGACCAAGTCATGGAACAGCCCGAACACCTGGGCGAGCAATGTCGACACGTAGGCCGACCGGCGTCCCAGCCGAGCCAGTGTGGAGATGTCGGCCCAGAACAGGCCGGCGTCCGCACACAGCGCGGGACATTCGACGGGAAGCACACCGATGCGTGTCCCGCCATCGCCGGCCGATTGGGTCCAGCCCCCGAGCGGCGCGACGTCGGCACGGACACTGTCGCTCAGTACCCAGTCGTACCCGAAGGCCGGCATCCGGCGGGCGAGGCGGACCACCGCCGGGTCGGCAGGGTCACGGGCCACCACGACGGTCGGCACACCGACCTCGCTGACCGCGTCGGCGTCGCCGACCGGCAGATCAACGACCAGAAGATCAAGGTTGTCCAGTGCGCGGGCGGCAGCGACGGAGTCGACGAAGACCGTCGACCAGCGCCCATCGTCGCGGTCGATGACGCTCAGCCGCCCATTCCGCCCGACGGTGGCGGCGGCGACGGTCGACCGCAGCGGCTCCCCCGCGCCGCCCGGCCGTGAGCTGACGGCCAGGGCCCGGTAGAAGCCGCGGAGCCGGGGATCGGTGGCCACCACACCGATACGCAACGGACTGGGACCTGCCCGCCCGGCGCGCAGGCTGTCACGGATCATCGCTTCGATGTGCGCAGCCGCAGGAACCAGCGCAGGAAGAGGCGAGAGCGGATCCGCCGGACAGATCAGGACCGATCCACGGCGCAGAACCGCGTGCTCGACCGCGCGCAAAGCGTCGACGTCGAATACGGAAGGCTGAATCGGGATCCTGCCGAGGGTGAGACGCCCTTCGGACAGGCAGGAAGACAGGTCCGCAGCGACGGCAGACGGAAGAGGGACCGGCGGGCAGCCTTCGCCCACGGTCCCGTAAGGGACGGCGTCCACGACGAACTCCTACGCCCTGGTGTCCCCAGCGGAAACGCGGGCACGACGCCCACGTTGCGACCCGCCAAGGTTCTTCGGCACCCTCAGAATCTCGCGCCGGCCGTGCCAGCGCAAGACCCATCTATGTGGGGGCGTCCGGAATCGAGAGGAGGCCCAGCGGTCGGGCGGTCAGGACCTGCCCGCCCGGTGTCCGGCAAAGACCCGTCGGTCGAGTTCAACCGGCGTTCGGCTGAACCACCCTTCCGACGTCTGACCGCATGAACTTGATCGCAGATGGTGTCGGAGCCCTCGCCTAGGATGGCCGAGACTCAGAACCGCAGAACTGGCTCGGAAGGACTCCACGAGGTGCCGACGACCCGCAAGCTCATCGAGGTCTCACTCCCACTGGAGGACATCAACCGCGAATCGGCGAGGGAGAAGTCGGTCCGTCATGGGCATCCGTCGACCTTGCACCTGTGGTGGGCGCGGCGCCCTCTGGCCGCGGCGCGCGCCGTGCTATTCGCCCAATTGGTGGACGACCCGTCCTCGCATCCAGACCGCTTTCCGACCGAGGACGAGCAGAAGGTTGAGCGCAGACGCCTACACGATATGATCCGCAAGCTGGTGCTATGGGACAACGTCGGCAACGAGCGCCTGCTGCGTGAGGCGCACGAGGAGATCTTGCGGTCCACCGGCGAAAGGCCGCCCGCGATCCTGGACCCGTTCGCTGGCGGCGGCACGATCCCGCTGGAAGCTCAGCGGTTGGGTTTGGAGGCAGACGCAAGCGACCTTAACCCCGTAGCAGTGCTGATCAACAAGGCGCTCATCCAGATACCTGCCCGTTTTGCCGGCCGCTCGCCAGTTTTCCCGGGCCTGGCGAAGTCTCGCATGGGCGAATGGCAGCGGGCTTCGGGACTGGCCGAGGACGTGTACTACTACGGCGCTTGGCTGCGGAGTCGGGCTGAGGAACGCATAGGCCATCTTTATCCGACCGCCAAGCTCGATGATGGCTCGACCGCAACTGTTATTGCATGGATCTGGGCCCGCACTGTGCCATGTCCGAACCCAGGCTGCGGAATCCAGATGCCATTAGTGGGCTCATGGTGGCTTGGCAAAAAGAAGGGCAAAGAGGCTTACATCATTCCGAGGATCGTGCCTGACGGCACCGAACCGTCCGGTCGGCGTTTTGCCTACGCCATTGGTCGAGGCGCGGCCAGTGCGCCGGAGCGCGATCGCGACGGAACAGTAGGACGCGCAGGTGCAACCTGTTTGGCATGCGGCACAACGGCCGAGCTGTCATACATTCGCTCTAGGGGCAGCGGTGACGGCCTGGGTGCTCAACTAATGGCCGTCGTCGCGGAGGGCAATCGACAGCGCATCTACCTTCCGCCGAGTGAAGAGCACATTCACGCCGCGAACGTGAGCGCGCCACTCGATACCCCTCAGGGCGATCTCGCTTATATGCCTCGGGACATCAAAGCGCCCCTATACGGAATGCGGTCATTCTCCCACCTGTTCACCAATCGGCAGCTGGTGACGCTGACTTGTCTCAGTGATCTCGTCGTTGAGGCTCGGGGGCGCATACTCGCTGATGCTATGGCAACTGGGATGGAGCCCGGCGACCGCCTAGCCGAGGGAGGGACGGGTGCCGCTGCATATGCCGATGCCATTACCATTTATCTCGGCCTGGGGATCTCAAAGGCCTCCGACTACCATAACAGCCTCTGCGCATGGAGGAGTGATGTCAAGAACGAGGGCATCGGTCACCTTTTTTCACGCCAGGCGATACCAATGGTGTGGGATTACTGCGAGGCCAACCCTCTTTCAAAGTCATCCGGCAACCTGCTTGACCAATTTTCATGGATAGCGAAGGTGCTTCGGCGCGTACCGGCCGCCCCTGCCGCTAAAGTAATTCAGGCCGATGCGTCTTCACGCGATTACCGGGGCGGGCTAATCTCTACGGATCCACCATACTATGGCAACATAATATACTCCGACCTCTCCGACTTCTTCTACGTTTGGCTGCGTCGGTCGCTCAGCGACGTGTATCCACAGATATTCGCGACGATGCTCGTCCCTAAAGTAGACGAGCTTGTCGCGAACCCCTATCGACAGGGAGGCGTCGAGGCGGCCTCCCAACACTTCGAGAACGGCTTCAGAGACGTCTTCACCCGTGCTCGAGAAGCCGCAAATGACGATTTCCCTATTGCTGTCTACTACGCTTTTAAACAACAGGAACTTGAGTCCGAGGGCGTGACGTCAACAGGCTGGGCCACCATTCTCGAAGGTATGATCAACGCGGGGTGGACCATCACTGCCACCTGGCCTATCCGGTCAGAAATGAGCAATCGGATGATTGCATCGGGGAAAAACGCACTTGCGTCATCGATCGTCCTGGCGCTGCGTCCACGAAGCGAAACCGCTTCAGTCACTAACCGGCGAGGCTTCCTCGCTGCCCTCAAGGCGGAGTTGCCGCAAGCATTGGCTGAGATGCAGCAGGGGGCGATCGCGCCAGTCGACCTTGCGCAGGCGACGATTGGCCCGGGGATGGCTGCCTTCACCCGTTACGCCCGCGTAGTCGAATCCGACGGCTCACCCATGACGGTCCGCACCGCGCTCGCCCTCATTAACCAAGCGCTCGACGAGGTGCTCGCAGAGCAGGACGGCGACCTGGACGCCGACAGCCGATTCTGCCTGAAGTGGTACACCCAGTACGGGTGGTCCCGGCAACCGTTCGGAGAGGCGGACGTCCTGGCCCGAGCGGTGAATACCGCTGTGGACGGGCTGGCACGCGCCGGGGTTCTCACCTCCCGCGAAGGGCGGGTGGCACTAACCAGGCCGGCCATGTTGTCGTTCAAGTGGAATCCGGCCACGGATGACCGCATCTCGGTTTGGGAGGTTACATGCCATCTCGCGCGGTCGCTTGCCACCGTCGGGATTGATGACGCCGCGCGGCTGATGGCGGCAGCGAGTTCCCGGGTCGATCTGGATGCCGTCCAGCTGCTGGCCTACCGGCTGTACGAGCTTGCGCAGAACAAAGACCCCGACGACGCCCTGCTGTTCAACGCGCTCGGCACCTCGTGGGCGGATCTGTCCGCCGTATCTCGGACCAAGCCCGCCACCGTTGGGCAGATCGCGCTCGATTTCGATAGTGCCGGTTGAACGTGCAAGGCGCATCCCGTCTGCTCCGCATCTAGTGAGGGGAACCAGTGGCTATCAGCAACCGCGACCAAGTCGGTCAGGGCCTCGACCTGCTCGCCCAGGCCCTTGAACCTTTTGTCGCCCGGGTTCTCGCGCCGCTGATCCCGGCCGGAGGGGACTGGACCGCGCTGCTGGCGATCAAGGACGGGGTGGACGGCAGAACGGATCGGGAATACGCGCCCACAGATCCGCAGTGCCAACTTCGCGTCATCACGGAACGGCTGGGTGATCATGGCTTCCCGTTCGACCGGGCATTGTCCCGGGCTGAACGAAACCTGGCGAATGAACTACGCGAGGTACGCAACAGGTGGGCACACCGTGAGCCCTTCTCCCCTGACGACGCGTACCGGGCGTTGGACACGACGGAGCGTCTGCTTCGCGCCGTCGGAGCTGTCGCCGAGGCCGACCGGGTCAAAGGTATGCGGCTGAACGTCCAGCGCGGCGCATACGAGCAGGAAACCCGACGCGCCGCGCGTGCCGCCGGCACCCCGGACACCGCCGATCCCGACCTGCCGTCGTGGCGAGAGGTGCTTGAGCCTCATCCCGACGTGCAGAGCGGCACATTCGCGGCCTCGGAATTTGCCGCTGATCTCTACCGGGTGGCCGTCGACCCGACGGGGGTGACCGATGAGTACGCCGATCCAGTGGAGTTCTTCCGGCGGACCTATCTTACCGAAGGGCTTCGTGACCTCTTACGCCGCGCTGTGGCCCGCGTCGCCGGTAACGCCGACGCCGAGCCGGTGGTCAACCTCCAGACCACGTTCGGCGGCGGCAAGACACATTCCATGCTCGCCGTATGGCATCTTTTTTCCGGCCGTGCGCTGTCCGAGTACCCGCAAGAGGTACAGGACATTCTCGGGGCCTCCGATCCCGGTCGGCTCACCGTTCGCCGGGTGGCCTTGGTCGGCAACGAGATCGCGCCGGGCCAGCCGGTCACTAAACCGGACGGCACTGTGGTACGCACCTTGTGGGGGGAGCTGGCGTGGCAGTTGGGCGGGTCCAAGGGGTATGCCCATGTCGCCGAGGCAGACCGCACCGGTACCAACCCCGGAGCGGCGTTGCGGGACTTGTTCGCCGCATACGCACCGGCCGTCGTCCTCGTTGACGAGTGGGTCGCGTACGCCCGTCAGCTCTACGGTCGGGACGATCTTCCTGCCGGGACGTTCGAGACGCAGTTCACCTTCGCGCAGTCCCTAACCCAGGCTGTTGCTGCCGTGGCCGGCGCGTTGCTGTTGGTCTCGGTCCCGGCCAGCGATGTGCGACGTGAGCCGGGTGAGCGCGGCGACGCACCTGCCGAGGCGTCAGAACTGGAGGTTGGCGGCGCCTACGGCAGGGAGGCCCTGCAGCGCCTGGACAACGTCGTGCGCCGCGTCGCGTACCAGTGGGCACCGGCCTCCCGCGACGAGTCCTACGAAATCGTGCGACGCCGGCTGTTCCGCGAGCCGGACAACACCGCGATCGGCGCGATCAACGCCACCGCACGGCGGTTCGTCGAGCATTACCGTCAGCATCCCGGGGAGTTTCCGGGCGGGGTGACGGACAGCGCGTACGAGCAGCGGATCCGGACCGCTTTCCCCATCCACCCCGAGCTGCTCGACCGCCTCTACACGGACTGGTCGCCGCTGGACCGGTTCCAGCGCACCCGTGGCGTGCTCCGCCTGATGAGTACCGTGGTCCACCAGCTGTGGACGAGGGGCGACAGGTCTCCACTGATCATGCCGGCGTCCGTGCCGCTGGACGCCACTGGAGCCCGCAGCGAGGTCGTGCAGTACGTCGACCCTCGCTGGGCCGAGATCATCCAGACTGACATCGACGGTGAGGACTGCGTTGCCCGACGGATCGATGTTGAACGGCCGTTGCTCGGCAAGCGGTCGGTGACCCTTCGGGTCGCAAGGACGCTCTTCTTAGATTCCGCGCCGACCCTCGATGCCGCACGGAAGGGCGTGGACCGCAAGCGTATTGCGCTCGGGGTCGCGATGCCCGGAGACGTGGTGGGCAACTTCGGTTCGGCGCTGGACGGCCTCGTCAACCAGTCCAGCCATCTTTTCCGCGATGGTGACCGCTACTGGTACGACACGCAGCCATCCCTCAACCGACTCGCCGCCGAGCGGGCCCGGGATATCCCGCTGGACGGGGTTCACGCGGAGGTGCTCGCCCGGATGCGGCGCACCATTACAGGCCCGACTCCGGAGTTCGCGGCCGTGATTGTCGGTCCGGAGAGTACCGGTGACGTGGCCGAGGATGAGAACGTTCGGCTCGTCGTGCTGCATCCGGAGCACCGGCACAACGGCAAGGACAAGGACAGCTCTGCCGCCCGGTTCGTCCTCAACTTGCTCCGGCACCGGGGAACGGCTCCGCGGTTACGGCCGAACACCTTGGTGGTTCTCGCGGCCGACGACGCCCGGTGGCGGGACCTCGAATCCACCGTCCGCAATCACCTCGCCTGGCGGTCGATCACGGATCAGAAGCGGGTGCTGGACCTGACCCAACAGAACGCCGCGCAGGCCGAACGCCGTACCGAGGAAACCAGCCGCACCATCGACGACCAGATCCCATCGGCATGGATCTGGGCACTTCACGCTGTGCAACGGGAACCGGCGGAACCGCTGACTGTCGGTCAGATCAAATGCGATGGTACGGAGAAGCGCCTCACCGTCCGGACGGGGGCGAAGCTCGTCCGCGAGGACGCACTACGGACGCAGGTCGCGCCGGCCGCGCTGCACGTCGACCTGGTGGGCCCGCTACGGCCCCGGTGGAACCGGGGCCACATCGCCGTCGGTGAACTGTGGGACTTCTACACCCGCCATCCCTACTTGCCGCGGATGCGCGACCGACGCGTGCTCACCGAAGCCCTCCGCGACGTGCTCCACGACCCGGGGTGGCAGCAGCAGGGTTTTGCACTCGCCACCGGCTACGACGATGGCACCGGGGTGTTCGCCGGGCTGGTCATTCCCCTGCACGACCTCGACTTTCCCGACATCACCGACACCACGTTGCTCGTCCGGCCGGACCTCGCCACGCAGCAGCGCCGCGACGAGGAGGACCGACAGCGGCACACGCGGGAAAGCGGCGGTGCCGACGGCGAAGGCGGCAGGCCGAGCCGGCCGACCGGTACCGGCACCGCGCGGCACCCGGGAAGAGGTACGACTGCCGAGGAACCACGCCAGCGGGCGAACGTCCGCTGGACGGGACGGTTCGACGTCGATCCGGACGCCGATGTCGAGACCGTTCTCGCAGCCGTCTCGCGGGAAGTCATCGCGCATCTGCGCGGCGCGGAGCCCGAGGTTTTGGAGATCACCCTGGAGGTGACCGCCGAACGCCGCGACGGATTCGACACATCCGTCGTCCGTACGGTGACGGAGAACAGCCGCACGCTCGGTGCCAGTCGGTCCCGGTTCGAGGACGCCTGATGGCGCGCCCCGTGCCGGTACCGGTCACGGTGCGTCGGGTCGAGCCGGATCCCTCGATCACTTCGGCGATCGGACGCCACCATTCGTTGTCGACGGCTGTTGCCGACCTCGTCGACAACAGCGTCGACGCCAGCGCCCGGCACGTGCTCATCCGCATCGTTCAGCGGGACGAACGCGCCCACGGGTTGATGGTGATCGACGACGGTGAGGGGATGGACGGCGACCGCATTGACGCCGCGATGGCCTACGCACGGCGGCGGGAGTACGGCGCGAGCGATCTAGGGCACTTCGGTATCGGTTTGAAGGCGGCGTCACTGAGCCAGGCCGACGTTCTGCTGGTGTGGTCCCGCCGCTGGGGCTCACCGCCGGTAGGTCGCGGCCTGGAACGTTCCTCGCTCGATTCCGGTCCGATGGTGCAATCCTTCTCGTCCGACGACGCGTCGACACGTCTGGAAGATATCGGCCCCGGATTTCCGATTGACACCGGTACGGTCGTCGAATGGCGCAACGTGCGGACGTTCCTGCAGTCCCCCGATCCCGATGAGCAGCGGCACTGGCTGGAACGGACCGTGGAAGACCTGCGCACCCACTTGGGGCTCGTGCTGCACCGTATTCTCGCCAGGGCCCGGGTTCAGGTCCGCATCGACGTCGTCGAGGAGACCTGCCCCGAGTTCGGCGCCGGCGCCGCCCGTACCGTCGAGACGCTGGATCCGTTCAGCTACGACCGCAGCGGCCACCCCGAGTACCCGCAGGAACTGCGGGTGCCCTTGGCCGACGGCAGCGCCCGGGCCACGATGCATATCTGGCCGGCGCAAGGGCGCGACGACATAGGCTTCACCTTGGGAGGCCGCAGTCCGCTGGAGTCGGAGGGCCTGTATGTCTACCGACGCGACCGGCTCCTACAGGCCGGCGGCTGGAACGACCTGGTCTCACCGTCACGGGACCTGTCGTTCGCGCGAATCGCGGTCGAATTGGACCCCGTGCTCGAACCGCACATCACCATCAACCCCGAGAAGACCGGGGTGGTCTTCGACGCGGAGCTATCCGACGGCTGGCACACCGCACGCTCCGCATCGGGCGGCAAGTTCGCGGACTACCTGGACGCCGCCCGTGCCGGCGCTAGGCAAGCCCGACGGCGCAACCCCCGTCCAGTTCATGTAGTCGAGCCCGGGCGCGGAATGACCGCGAAGGTGGCCGAGGCGTTCGAGGACCACGCCACATACGTGCCGGGTGAAGACCCGGTCGACATGCGGTGGCGCGGCCTTGCTGCTGATGAGGTGTTCCGGATCGACCGCGCCTCCCGCACCATCTGGCTCAACAGCCGGTACCGTACGGCGCTTGGCGGCTCTGTCGGCTTGGCTAACGACGACGCTCAGGTGGTCAAGACGTTGCTGCACCTGCTGCTGGGCGGCCACCTGCGTGGCAGTTACGCCGGACCCCGCGAACGACGGCTGGAAACGGCCTGGCAGGCAATCCTGCTCGCCGCGGTGCAAGAGCAGCAGCGGGCGGTCGACCAGCGTCGCGGAAGCGCGACAGGACAGGGGGACGAATGACTTCCACCGATGACCGCCCACTCGAACGCCTGACGGCGGAATCGCTCGAGACGTACTTCCGCGCCGCCGTCGCGACGGTGCACCTATTGTCCCGGGCCCCACGCTGCGAGCTACGTATCGATCCCCGCGCGGAAACGTACGAACTGCTGACCCCGGCGGAGGGGCCGATGCCGGACATCCGCGGCATGGAGCACATCGACGTGGACATCGTGGAGGTCGACGGCGAGGAGTGGTACCGGCTGCTAGTGGCGGCCAGAGACCTGCGGTACGAGGCGTACGGATTCGTGATCTCGGTAGTGCAAGGCATGCGGGGCGGGGCCAGCTTCGCCAGTGCCACCGGCGCGGCCTTGACCAATCTTCGTTCCATCATCGCCGCTCGCCGCCGCCTGAGCTCCGAACAGCAGCTCGGACTCACCGGAGAACTTCTTCTCGCACGTCATCTCCTGCGCTCGGCTCCGGAACGCGACGTACTCGACTGGTGGCTCGGCCCGCTCGCCGAGCAGCACGACTTCGGTCTTCCGGACATAGACATCGAAGTGAAGACGACCACCTCGGAACGTCGGATGCACGTCATCTCCGGCAGCGGGCAGCTACGGCCGAACCCGGGCCGGCCGCTGTGGCTGGTGTCGATCCAACTCACCCGCGCAGGCGGCGGGGACGGCATCAGCCTCGCTGCTCTGGTGGCACAGGTCCGCTCGCAGCTGTCCGAACGCACCGGCCGCTTCACCGAGCACCTGGCCGCGCTCGGGTGGCGCGACGACGACGCCGATCTCTACCGCGAACGCTTTCTCCTACGGTCCGCACCGGCGGCGTACCTGGTCGACGAGGATTTCCCCGCGCTGACCCCCGAACGCCTGACCGCCGCAGTCCCGCACTTCGATCTCGTCAGCGCCATCTCCTACCGCGTCGATGTATCTGGGCGGCTCTCTGCATTGCCCGGCGAACCCGTCGACAGCTTCCTGCAAGCCCGGAACGGTCAATCATGAGTGATCAACGCGGTACCGCCGTAGTCCGTGCGCTGCGCGCCATGGACGGCCACACGCCCGAACCGTTGCTCGACGAGGTCAACCACCATCTACGCAAGGTTGGGATGCGGCTCGGCGAGGACGAACTCGTCGATCTGCTGACCTGCGACGACCCGAACAACCCGACACGGTTGGCTTTCCACATCCAACTGACGCGTTGGGACAGCGCCGTAAAGGAAGAGGATTGGGCGACCGGCATGGACGGCCCGCCGACGCTTCCCGGCACACCGCAGCGGCGCCTTCTCGTTCTAGACCTGTTGGGACTCGACGCCGATTCCGTCAAACGGATCGACGAGTGCTACCCGCTGCTGCTGACCGGCGCGGTGGTCATCTCCGATGCCCCGTCGGACTGGGACCCCTGGTACACCGACGAGCGGGCGGCCGAGCGGTCGTTCTACTGGGATGCCTACCGGGGCGTGCTGGAACGCAAGATGGACCCGACGGCCGTCCGCGACGTGGACCGCACCGCCCGGGAGATCGTGCGACGGCTGGCAGACCCCACCTCCCCAACGCCCTACCAGTCAAAAGGGCTCGTCGTCGGGCACGTGCAGAGCGGCAAGACCGCCAACTTCACCGGTGTGATCGCCAAGGCGATCGACGCGGGATACCGGCTGGTGATCGTGCTGACCGGCACGGTCGAGATCCTGCGCAGCCAGACCCAGCGACGCATCGACATGGAACTCGTCGGGGAGGAAAACATCCTCGGCGGCATCGACCGCGACGCCACCGACCTGCTCGCCGACGTCGACTACGCCGGCCACCGCGACCGCGACTGGGTGCAGGGCCGCTTCATCCGCCACGGCGTGCGCCCCCGCGACGTCGGCGTCCCGGAGATCCGCCGGCTCACCTCGTCCCGCTGGGACTACAAGAAGCTGCTCGCGGGTTTGTCGGCACTGGACTTCCGCAGTGGCAACGAACTGGCCGACGACCGTAGGCCGTTGCACGACTCGGTCAACCTGTACCGCTCGGACGTGCGCGTCGCCGTGGTGAAAAAGAACAAAACGGTGCTGCAGCGCCTCGTCGCGGACCTACGCAGCATTCACACCCGCCTCGGCGAGATCCCGACACTGATCATCGATGACGAGGCCGACCAGGCGTCGGTCAACACGGTCAACCCGAAGAAGTCCGTCCGCGAACAGCGGGACCGCAGCGCGATCAACAAGCTGATCGCCGAACTGTTGGGACTGCTCGACCGCGCGCAGTACGTCGGTTACACGGCAACGCCGTTCGCCAACGTCTTCGTCGACCCAGACGACTCCGAGGACATCTTCCCGAAGGATTTCATCGTCAGCCTCGAACCGCCCGGGGCCTACATGGGGGGCAAGGACTTCCATGACCTGAACCTCGCCGAGGACAGCCTGCGCACCGTGGCCAACTCCAACGAGATGGCGTTCGTACGTGATCTCTGCGCCGCCCCCGACGACGACGCCGCCCGTGACGCGGACATCCAGCTGGCACTCGACGCCTACGTACTCGCCGGTGCGGTCAAGCTCTACCGTGAGCAGGCGTTGTCAACGCCCGGTGTGTTCCGTCACCACACCTTGCTTGTCCATGAGTCTGTACGCATGGTCGAGCACAAGGAGCTGGCGCAACGCCTGCTCCACGTCTGGCGGCGTGCCGGCTACAGCACCCCACGCGGCATGCGCCGCCTGCACGACCTGTGGCGCGACGATTTCCTGCCGGTGTGCCAGGCCCGCGCGGCGGGCGAGCCCGTCCCGACGAGCTTCCACGACCTGCGCGAGCACATCGGCACTGCGGTCGACCGTATCTCACAAGGACGATCACCTGTGATCGTCGTCAACGGCGACAAGGACGCCGACTACGAGCAGGACGACCTGGACTTCCAGCGGGGCGACGTCTGGAAGATCCTCGTCGGCGGCGCCAAGCTCAGCCGCGGGTTCACCGTCGAAGGCCTGACCGTCTCCTACTACACACGTCGCACCACCACCGCCGACACCCTGATGCAGATGGGCCGCTGGTTCGGATACCGGACCGGCTATAAGGACCTCGTTCGGCTGTACATCGGACGGAAGGTGCCCGGCCCCCGCAACACCCGTATCGACCTATACCGAGCGTTCGAGGCGATCGTGCGCGACGAAGAGGACTTCCGTGAGGAACTGCGCGCCTTCCAGGGAACCGACGACGAAGGCCGGCCGAAGGTGCGACCTATCGACGTGCCGCCCATGGTCTTCCAGAGCCTGCCCTGGCTCAAACCTACCCAGACCAACAAGATGTACAACGCTGAATTGACCGTCAGCGGCGAAGGCGGCAAGGTCAAGGATTTCTTCCAACAACCTCCGCGGTCGGCGCAGGTCAACCGTAGGCATTTTGCTGCGGTCGGCGCGCTCCTCGACGCCGCCGGAAAAGCCGACCAGTTCTTCGACGAGCAGGGCAACCCCTACCATGCCCGGTACGGCATCGTTCCGGCCGACGAGGTGCGGCAGATCCTGCAGCAGTTCCGCTGGACCGCCAATTATTCTTTCGCTCCCACAATGGCGTTCATGGACGACATCATCGAACGAGGTTTGCTCACGGAGTGGGTGGTACTCGTGCCTGAACTCACCAAGGGCGCCGTGGCCCGCCGGATCGTCGACGGGCGGCCAGAGCAGCTCACCGTGCTTAAGCGGACCCGCCGCGACGACCGGGGAGGCGTCTTCTCAGGCAGCTCCCCCCGGCAGCGCCTCGCTATGGAAATCATCTCCGGCGGGGTCGACGTCTCCTCGCTGTCCGGCTCGCCCGTGGCCAGCGCCGCCGCCAGCTACCCCGCCGCCACGGATCTGCACACACCCACCCGCGGCGCGTTCCTGCTGACCTTCGCCGCTGACACGGGCAACGGCGCCGAACCGTCGCAATTACCGTCGCGGGTCGATCCCACCGATGTCGCGACGTTGTTTTCCCTGTCATTCCCGAAGGCCGCCGCACCGGTAGGACGCATTGGCTTCAAAGTCAAGGTGCCGGGGGCTGGGGCGATCGTAGCCCGGGATTAACCGGACCGACTCCTGGCGGCCCCACCGAGATCACGTTAACCCGAGAGATATTCGAGGACGGCAGCCACGGCCGCGTTACGTATCTGCCTCGCCCGAACCTGCCCCACGTAGTGAGCGCGTTGGAAGGTGGCCTCCTTTGCCGCAAGGACCTTGCCAATGGTATCGAGGCCGAGACCTTGAAGCTTCTGCTGCTGAAAGGCGGTGAGGTCTAAGGCGTCGATAGACGTCTTCAAGCGTGCCTCGAGGGCCTGGTTATCGAAGTTTTCACCGGCTTCGATGGCGATATTGTCGATCGATTTGTAGCTCGGATGGTTAGCTCCGTATTCAACCATTCTTTTCACGGACAGGCTCTGTCGAAGGGTGGTTGCGTACGCCACCGCCTCCGAGGCAAAGGCAATCTGGCATCCAAGGTTTACCATGTAGCGGGTCCCCAGCTCGCTACGAGTCGCCCGAATACCAGATACGCCCTCTTGCAGGATTCCGCTGTAGCATAGTAGTCGAAGAGCTTCGCGTACAGCTTGGGGCGCATCTCGATGGATCCACAAGTAAGAAGAGGTATCGCCGTGAACTCCACCTCGCCCCTGGTTGCGCTTGAAGAGGTTGGGCAGAACATAGCTTTCCATAAACTGGCGACCCCAGTCGATGAGATCACGGTGCCCGGGGTACCGGTCAGATAGGCTCGAATGTTCAGCCCAAATCTCCTCTCGATAATACTCCCGAATTGTTCCCTGAACTCGCCGAACGTTGAATGGCGAGCTGCGCGCAATCGTCTTGAGTAGAATTCTCGGATTTCCGGTGGCCGAGTATGACAGTGCATCGAAGGCCTCGCCGGAGCGTTTTAGATGTTCTTTCATGTCTGGATCTTGGCGTATCACGAGCTGCCTCATTGCCGACGCATAGTCGTCTGCGGCAACGTTTCGATCCAAGCTCAGAAGAGTCGCATCATGGGTCAGTTGGAAAGACTCGCCAAATGCGGTTGCACCCGGGTATACCGCAGCCTTTACAGACAGATACGGACTGCGCAGGTCGCGCATCAGCGTAAAGAACTGGCGCTGTTGCTGCGGTATGAAGACATGGGCGGCCTCGTCAATGAATAGCGTAACTCGGCGAAGGGCGGCAGCCTTGCAGAGGTCCTCTACCGCATCTCGAAGGATCTCCGGCCCCGGAACGTCGACGGGTGCCTCGGACTTTGAATCGTCCCGCCATGCGTTCTCGAAAAGCTGTTCGACTCTCTCCATCGAAGATGGTGTCGAGCTAACGTCGCCGCGAAGCGCAGATATTGCAGACCCGCCCGGAAGGTGCAGACCGAGATTGGTTGCCGCGCGAATTATTTGATTACATATCTTGGAGGTCATCCATGCGAGGAAGCGTTCGGGAGTTGGGCTAGTTATCAGAGTGGCGCGCGCAAAGGTAACATATACAGGAAGTACGCGCTGATCCTTGAAATCGTTGGTCAGCTCGGCTTCCGCTGTTTTGAATAGGAAAGACTTTCCAACCCCACGACTACCGCGCAGGACAACTGGCGATCGCCCTTTCAGGTTTTCGATGAAATGGCGGTCCATTTCCGTCTCGACAAGGTAGTCCAAGATCTCGTCGGTGCGGATATCTTCGGTTCGAAAGAATAGCTCTGCTGGCATCAGAGGGTCTCCATCTCGATTGGTAGACCTAGGCGTTTGCGAACTTCTTTAAGATGCCCAAAGGACGCCTCGATAGACGGCGCGAGAACGTGAAAGGTCCCCTCTTGAAGTAACTCTTCTCCGTATCTGGCATAAAGAAGAAAAAGCACGGCTCTAGCCGCTTCTATCGCTGTCTTTAGCCAGTCAGTTAAGACCTCTGAGGAGAACGTCATTGTTCCAGGGAGAGAGGTAGTTACTGCCATCTTGCCGTGGATAAACTGGGAGCAATGGCGATACGCGTTCGCTGCACTTGTGGCGAATGGTGGCGCATCTTTTGCTGCATCCTCGTTGAACTCACGAACAAATGACTGGGCCAAAACGCCGTCGGCCTCATGCAGCGCCTTGGACCATGAGAAGTCGATCCGATCTGCCACCCACCGCCGCCTAAATAGTTCGTTCGCGGAGAAGTAGACGGACGCGAAGCTAAGTTCGAGGAATACTCGCAGCCCCGCGTAGGCGTGCAGGTAGAGGCCGCCGCTTGCAGCATAGATAGCAAACCCTAACTCTCGTCGCGCGGCGGTCAATTGTGCAGCTTCCGGCCTATTAAGGACGCACTGCTCCCACGCCAAGATGTCCAGGTCGAGCTGCAAGAGACGTCCGAGGCCCGAGCCGTTCTCATTGGTCGCATTCTTGATGTTGTTCTCGACCTGGGCGTGCAGGTCCAACAAGTGCTGGTCGATCACAGGCCGGCTGTTCAAAGACGATCCCCCCAGGCGCTCGATGAGTGTACTTTAGTAGATGGACTCGATCTCTATCAGCCGTGACTGCCCCGTAGACGCTGTCGGCTGGCTAGCCGGTTCTTCCGGGCCTTGTCCTGGATCTTCTTGCGGGCTGCGCCGGGTGGCGATGAGGACCCAAGCCGGCGGTGGCGTTGGAGCCGTGCCGGTGCAGCTGGGGCGGAAACCTGGTGTAGGGGTGTAGGGGTGTCGGCGGTGATCATGATGCTTGAATGGTCGAGCAGGATCTTCAGGTCGGGCCGGGCTCGTGTTCGAGCGACGCGGCCACGTTCTGCAGTCGTGCAGCCGCACCGGTGGCAGCGCGGCGCCTTGGCCGAGCTTGCGGGAGCGGGTGGTGGCGTAGTTCGGGTTGATCGACGGGCCGTCGGCGCGGGTAAACACGTACCCGAAGTCGTGCCGACTTCTGCCGGCTGCGGCGCGTTGGTCCCGCCACACCTCGCGACGAACACGACCGGCTCCGCGCCATACTCCACAGCGCAGCCCGCACCGGCCTCGCAGTGCAGAACCGGACCGGCCACCCCAACCTCGCTCAATACCTCATCGGAGAAGTTCTCGGGGTCGGTCATCACCACCCGGCAGGCGCAGCGAAACTCGCCACGCTGCTAGCCCAAGCTCTCGCGGCACCGTAGATTGACGCGGCACGGCAAGTTCGCCGGGTCCCGGCAAGTGCCGAATCGGACCAACCGAAGCACGGCCTGAGCAGGGATAACGCCTGTTCTGCTGATCTTAAACAAGCGAGCACAGCAACGCACGTGTGCGACCCAATAACGCCAAGAACTGAACAGTAACCCGCAGGTCATCAGCCTCAGGGCACAGATAGAGCGTCGTCTTAGGAAACCGATGCTCTATCCCCTGAGCTACGGGGGCGCGAGCGCACAGTCTAGCGACCTTGGCACTCACCTGGGGTGGCAGGGAGTGACCCACGTTCACGCACGTCAACCGGACCCCTGTTTCCCCAGCCCAGCGAACACACCCCGGCCCGCTGGAGAGCACCTACCAGGCACATCATCGGCCGCCTACGCGTTGGGCGCCCGAGCGGCGCGGCGACGCTCGGTGAGCCGTCGTGCCTTCACCACGTTGCCGCAGTCGGCCATGCGGCACCAGCGGCGGGATCCGTTGCGGCTCTGATCGAGGAACAGCCAGCCACAGCCACCTTCGAGCACCGGGCAGCGGCGCACCCGGGTCAGGTCGGCCGTCAGCATGACGTCGAGGGCCGCCTCGGCGACACGGTCGGGCACCAGCATCGCCGGCACCGTGCCGTAGGCCAGTCGTACCCGCGACGAGTCGAGCACGAATCGTGCTCGGGCGGCCGCGCCGGACCAGCGCTGATGCAGTGCGACAAGCGCGGCGCCGGCCGCGACAGGGTCACCCGCCGTACGACCGTCCGCGTCGGTGATCGCCGCCAGCATCACGAGATAGAACCCTTCGCGGATGTCCCGCACGGCGACCAGCCCCGCGTGCGCCGTGGCAGGCTCGTCGCGCCACGCCCGGCCAACCTGGTCGGCCTCGTCGTCGGTGACCACGCCCACCCGGGCCGACCAGCGCAGCAGAGCGGAACTGTCGGGCAGGAAGTCGTGGGGCGATGAGCCCCCTCGCTCGAGGGTGTTGACCAGGTCGAGTGCGGGGTGCCCGCCGACCAACGGTAGCTGGCACACGTCGAGTGGCATGCGGGCAAAGCTACCACCTAAACCATCGAAGATGGTTTACCTATGCTACCGTCAAAACCCAGTTAGCCGGGATCACGCACGCGCATCTCACCATGTTCGGGATCTGGGAGGTAGCCAATGGGGCACCAACGACGTGCGGTCTGTGCGCTCGCCGCGTTGTCCGCTGCCACTTTCTGTTACGTCACCACCGAGGTGCTTCCGATCGGGTTGCTCACGCTGATCGCGCCAGACCTGGGACGGTCCAGGTCCGAGGCCGGCCTGCTGGTGACCGGGTACGCCGTGGTGGTCATGATCGTGGCGCTCCCGCTGACCCGGGTCACCCGGCGAGTGCCCCGGCGCCCCCTGCTCGCCGGCACCCTCGGCGTGTTCGCCGCGGCGACGACCGTGTCGGCCTTCGCAACGTCCTATGAGGTGCTGCTCGCCGCGCGATTGGTGTCCGCCACCACCAACGGTGTCTTCTGGGCTGTGGTGTTCCCGGTAGCGATCTCGATGTTCCCCGCGAACATCCGAGGTCGCATCGTGGCTCGGCTGTCGATCGGCAACGCTCTCGGCCCGGTCCTCGGCGTGCCGCTGGGCACCTGGTTGGGCGGGCAGGCCGGGTGGCGGGCGGCCTTCGTCGCGATGGCCGTCTTCGGCTTCGTCACCTGCATCGCTGTCGCCCTGCTCCTGCCGAGCGTCACACCGCAGCAGAGTGCGGGCGACGTCGGGCCGGCGCCGGATCGACACCGCTTCGTGGTGCTCCTCGTCGCCACCATCCTCGCGGTCACCGGCGCCATGGGCGCGTTCACCTACATGACCGTCTTCCTCCTCGACGTCAGCGGGTTCGCCGCGGCATCTCTCGGCATGCTGCTCTTCGTCCAAGGATCGTTCGGCGTGGCCGGCACCTGGGCGGTCGGCCGGGTCCTGGACCGGTTTCCGCTCGGTGTCGTACTGGCTCTACTCGGGCTCATCACCGCCGCGATGCTCGGCCTCTACGGGGTTGGCACGAGCAGGGCATTGACGATCCCGCTGCTCGCCGTGGCGGGGATGTCGTTCAGCTCGCTGATCGCGGGAATCCAGCACCGCATCATGCAGGTGGCCCCGTCGACCACCGACATGGCGTCGGCCAGCCTCAGCGTCGCGTTCAACGTCGGCCTCGCGGCAGGTTCGTTCATCGGCGCGGGCCTGCTGGCGACGGCCGGGGTGCGCGTCATCCCGTTGTTCGGTGGTCTGCTGACGGCTGCGGCGTTCGCGTTGCTCGCCTGCCACGAAATGGCCCGCAGGAGGAGGAGAGCCGCCGGAGTTGTCGCTGGTGATCCCGATCTACAGCCGGTCGGACATTCCGCAGCTCACGCTTGAGCCCCCGGCCGGGCCGCCGGACGGGGACGGGGCCCGGCGCGGAGAGTGGTCCTCCGCGCCGGGCCGCCGCATCGGGTGGGATCAGGCGGTCACACAGGTGGCCGTCGTGCTCGGGCCGGTGCCGGTGCCCTGGAAGCCGAAGTTTGTCGACTGCCGGCCGGGGACCCTTCCGTTGTAGCTCACGTTGGTGAACCCGACGGATCCGCTGGTGCCGCTGACCTGGGCGTTCCAGGCGCTGGTGACCGCGCCGCCGGGCAGGGCGACGGTCACGGTCCAGCCGTTGATGTCCGACTTGCCGGCGGTGACCGTCACGCTCGCGGTGAAGCCGCCGGCCCACTGGTTGACCGTTACCGACGCGTAGCAGCCGTCACCTGCCGGCGGCGTGGTGTTCGGAGGGGTGGTCGTCGGCGGGGTCGTGGTCGGAGGGGTGGTCGTCGGCGGGGTCGTCGTCGGCGGGGTGGTGGTGGGCGGGTTGGGCGCGCCGTTGGCGAGACTGAAGGCCAGGTCGGGCTGGAACGCACCGGCCGTGTAGCGGCAGCCATCCGCCTCCCCCGGCGGCTTCACCCACAGGTACGCGTCGATGTTGTTGTCGCCGGTGTTGGTCGTCGGGTACTGCCCGATGCGCCGGTCGGTGTTGTCGTCGCCGCACCAGTCGCCGCTGGCGCCCCCGTTGCGGCTGGTGTCGATGACCTGGCGCTTGCCCGAGATGCCCATGCCGTTGAGGGCGGAGATGACCGCCCGGCCGAAGTTCGCCTCGTTCGAGGTGGAGTTGTAGTTCGACACGTTGGTGAAGAAGCCGTCGGCGTACTGCACACCGGCTGCCCGGAGCCGGTTGGCCGTCTCACCGGAGCTGTTCCAGGTGGAGTGACCGCCGTCGAGGTACACCTTGGCGTTGGGGTTGCCCGACTTGATGGTCCGGGTGGCCGTCGAGATCGCCTCGTTGCGCGCGTTGATCTCGGCGCTGCTCAGGCATGTCAGCAGAGCGAGCGAGTCGGTTTCCAGGATGATGATGACGGTCTGGTTGCCCAGCCCCCTGGCGAAGTTGGACACCCACGTCTGGTACTGGTTGAGGTCCGGCGCCCCACCGGCGCTGGCCCCGCCGCAGTCCCGGTTGGTGATCTCGTACACCGCCAGCACCGGAATCTGCTGCGCCGCGTTGGCCGCGCCGATGAACCCGGAGACCTCGGACTGCACTGTCGACGGGTTGAAGTTGGCGAACCAGCGAGCTGCTGGCTGACTCGCGATCTTGTCGCGGATGACGGCGGTACGCGAGTCGCCGGGGTTGGCGGCGACCCAGCGGACGACGGCCGAACTCGGGTCGCGGTAGAGCGACCCGGACAGCGTGCCGGCCGATGCGCTGCTCACGGCGAGGCAGACGCCGACGACTGTGGCGCCCGCGACGGCCGCCACGCTGGCGGCCGCCGATCTGCGGCGGAGCGAGGAGAGGATAGCCACGACGTGTTGCCTCCAGATCACATTGATGTATCCAAGTCTATGGGAGCGTTCCCATGGACGGTAGCGGAGGCGCACGCCGCTGCCAAGACGTGAATACTCATCGATGCGATGGATGCCGACGTCTGAGTGTCACAGCAGACACCGCCGTCGGCCCCGACGACCTATACGGGCTGCGCCGATCACAGTCGCGCTCCCGCCGAACGTCGGGTGCCAGCAACGCCGGCTGGCCTGGTCAGACCCGGGCCAGCCCCAGCACGCGGACGTCGACCGCGACATCGGGGCCGTAGGAGTCGGCGATGCGGCGCTCGAAAGCGTCGGCGTCGACCGTGTATTCCTGCGGGCCCTCGACCTCCAGCACGTGCGCCGCCAGGACGCAGCCCACCTGTGCCGCGCGCTCGATGGGCAGGTCGGCGGCGAGCGCGGCGAAGAAGCCGGCCCGGAAGCCGTCGCCGACACCTGTCGGGTCGACGATGCCGCCGACCCGCGCCGCCGGCACCAGGAAGTCGCCGTCCTGCCCGGTGATCCGTACCCCGTTGGCGCCCAGGGTCACTACCCGCACGCTCACGCGGCGCAGGATGTCGTCTTCGCTGAGCCCGGTCTTCGACTCCAGCAGCGCCGCCTCGTACTCGTTCGTCAACAGGTAGCGGGCACCGCTGATCATCGCCTCGATGTCGGCCGACGGCATCCGGGCAAGCTGCTGCGACGGGTCGGCGGCGAAGGGCAGGCCCAGTCGGCGGCAGGCGGCGGCACGGGCGAGCATCGTGTCCGGGTTCTCCGCCGCGACGATGACGAGCCCGAGCCCACCGACCCGTGCGGCGACACCGTCGAGGCTGATCCGGTCGGGCTCGCCCATCGCGCCCGGATAGAACGACGCGATCTGGCAGAGGTCGGTGTCGGTGGTGCAGATGAACCGGGCGGTGTGTGCGATGGAGCTGACCTGAACCTCCGAACAGTCGACCCCGTGCCGCTCCAGCCAACTGCGGTAGTCGGCGAAGTCGCCACCGACCGCGCCGAGCAGCACCGGCCGGTGCCCGAGTTGCGCGAGCCCGAACGCGATGTTGGCCGCGACCCCGCCGCGTCGGACGACGAGGTCGTCGACGAGGAACGAGAGCGAGACGGTGTCGAGGCTGCCGGCGATGAGGTGCTCGGCGAACCGCCCCGGGAAGCGCATCAGATGGTCGGTCGCGATCGAGCCAGACACGGCGATCATGCGGGACGGGCCCTCTCAGTAGCGGTAGTGGTCGGGCTTGTAGGGCCCTTCGACCGGGACGCCGAGGTAGTTGGCCTGCTCTTTGGTCAACTCGGTGAGGCGGACACCCAGCGCGGCGAGGTGGAGTCGAGCGACCTTCTCGTCCAGGTGCTTGGGGAGGGTGTGGACGCCGACCGGGTACTGATCGGTGCTGGTGAACAGCTCGATCTGCGCGATGGTTTGGTTGGCGAAGCTGTTCGACATCACGAAGCTCGGGTGCCCGGTGGCGTTGCCGAGGTTCAGCAACCGGCCCTCGGACAGCACGATGATCGAGTGGCCGTCCGCGAACCGCCACTCGTCCACCTGCGGCTTCACGGTGATCCGTTCGACGTCCCCGCGCTTCGCGAGACCGGCCATGTCGATCTCGTTGTCGAAGTGGCCGATGTTCCCCACGATCGCCTGGTGCTTCATCCGCGCCATGTGCTCGTTGGTGATCACGCTGAAGCAGCCCGTCGCGGTCACGAAGATGTCGGCGGTCTCGACCACGTCGTCGATGGTCGCGACCTGGTAGCCGTCCATCGCCGCCTGGAGGGCGCAGATCGGGTCCACCTCGGTCACGATGACCCGCGCACCCTGACCACGCAGACTCTCGGCGCAGCCCTTTCCGACGTCGCCGTAGCCGAACACGACGGCGACCTTCCCGCCGATCAGCACATCGGTGGCCCGGTTGATCCCGTCGATCAACGAGTGCCGGCAGCCGTACTTGTTGTCGAACTTGCTCTTGGTCACCGAGTCGTTCACGTTGATCGCCGGGAAAAGCAGGTTCCCCGCCTGCTGCATCTCGTACAGCCGGTGCACACCTGTCGTGGTCTCCTCGGTCACACCCCGGATCCCGGCAGCGACCCGCGTCCAGCGGCGGTTGTCCTCCCGCAGCGACCGCGCCAACACACCGAGGATGACCTCGTACTCCTCGGAGTCCGCGCTCTCCGGCGACGGCACCGCCCCGATCGCCTCGAACTCGGCACCCTTGTGCACGAGCAGCGTGGCGTCACCGCCATCGTCGAGGATCATGTTCGGGCCCTGCCCGTCCGGCCAGAGCAGCACCTGCTGGGTGCACCACCAGTACTCGTCGAGGGACTCGCCCTTCCAGGCGTAGACCGGGACACCCGCGGGCGCGTCCGGGGTGCCGGTCGGGCCGACCACGATCGCCGCCGCGGCGTGATCCTGGGTCGAGAAGATGTTGCAGGACGCCCACCTGACCTGCGCGCCGAGCGCCACCAGCGTCTCGATCAACACCGCCGTCTGAATCGTCATGTGCAGCGAGCCCGTGATCCGCGCACCTTTCAACGGCTGCCGCGAGGCGTTCTCCCTCCGGATCGACATCAGACCCGGCATCTCGTGCTCGGCCAGCTCGATCTCCTTACGCCCGAAGGCCGCCAACGACAGATCCGCCACCTTGAAATCGCTGAAGTCGCCAGTCATGTCCGCACCCTCCCCCAGAAGCATCGAGGACCGTTGGAGTCCTGTTCAACCGCGATCGTGCTCCGCACACCGGGCCACCCCGGGCCCGGGTGCGGAGCGAGCGCCGTCAGGAGTTGCGGCTGGCCGGGTCGACCCGGGCGTACGTGAGCAGGTCGGCCATCGTGAACTGGCCCGAGAAACGGGCGGGCAGGGTCGGGCGCCAGTTGGGCTGCACCTTCAGGTAGCTCGCCGGGTCGAGCTGGGCGATGCCGATCAGCACCTCTGCCACGATTCGCCGACGGCGAGCCGGAGGGCGGCGGAGGCAGCGGGAAGCCGAACAGCGGCGTCGAGTTGCGGACGTCGATCCACTTGCTCCAGCGCACCTGGCCGTCGAAGAACTGGAACCAGAACTGGTGGTCCAGGTAGCGGCGGGCGGCCCGCTTCCCACCGCGCAGATCGGCCGGGTCGGAGAGTTCCGGGTTTCCGGTCGGCCCGCCGTTCTAGAGCGAGTCGAGGTCGAGGGCCGGCGTCCGGGGGTTGGCCCGGTGGAGGAAGGCTCGACAGGCCCGCCTACTCCGGCTGATTGGGAGTGCCGCGCCCCAGCTCATAGGGCGACGTCACGCCCTCGTAGGCGAGGTGCATCACCATGCCGTTGGCCGCGTGGTCGAGGTTGTGGCAGTGGTCCATCCAGAGCCCCGGATTGTCCGCCTTGAAGCCGATCTCGTAGATCTCGCCGGGTATCACGTCGAGACTGTCGATCCACCACGGCGACCCGGTCGCGCGAACCCCGTTGCGGGACAACACCAACGCGTGATGGCCGTGCAGATGCATCGGGTGGTTCTGGTGGCTGCGGTTGACGATCCGCACCTTGACCACGTCGCCCATCCGGACCATCAGCGTCGGCGTCTCGGGGAAGCTGTGCCCATTGATGATCGGCACCAGGTGGAGGCCGCCGTCGTAGAAGGACAGCCGGTCGTCGAGGAGCTGGGTGAACGAGCGATCGTACGACGAGCCCGCGTCGAAGGGCCGGGAACCGCCGGAGCCGTACGAGAGCGGGTCGAACTGGTCCCCGTCGTCGACCACCTTCGGTGTCGAGGTGTCACCCGGTGGCGCCAACACCAGCCCGCCGTCACGGTTGGCGAGGTCGGTCAGGCGCACCGGGCCCGCCGGCATCGTGAACGTCACGTCGTAGCGTCCACCTGTCGCCAACCCGAACCGCGGGTCGGTCAGCGGGGTCGGGCCGAAGACGTCGACCCCGTCGATGGCGGCGACCTGCACCGGCGTGCCGTTGACAGTCAGCGAGCGGGGACGGCTGTCGCCGGCCGGGTTGTTGTCGGTGTTGATCAGGCGCAGCCGCACCGGCGTGCCCGGGGCGACCTCCTGGCGTTGCAGCGTGTCACTCGTGCCGAACGAGACGATGTTGTCGTCCGGCGTACGCCACTCGTGTGCCATCACGACGAAGTCGCGCTCGCCGGGTGGTGGGCCGTCGCGTGGATCGACGATCAACGCGCCGAAGAGGCCCCGCCGAATCGCCTCCAGCGGGTTCTGGTGGGTGTGGTACCAGAATGTGCCGACCTGCTCGGCGATGAACCGGTAGGTGAAGCTGCCGCCCGTCTCCACCGCGTTCTGCGTCGCGCCGGCCACGCCGTCCTCACGGTTGGGCACGTCGAGACCGTGCCAGTGCAGTGTCACGTTCTCGTCGGGGATCTCGTTGTGCAGCGTCACCTCGACGAGGTCGCCCTCGCGGAGCCGCAGCTCCGGCCCCGGCGACTGACCGTTGTACGTCAACGCCCTGATCTCGGCGCCCGACGACAGACGTACCGTGGCGTTCCTCGCGGTCAGGGTGAAGGCCTTGTTGGGCTTGCCGGTCTGCGGCCCGCGCAGGTCGTCGACGGAGACCCCGCCGTGACCGCCGTGAGCGAACGACGGGCCACCGCCGTAGTCGACGTGGTCGTGGGACGTCATGGTCATCCGGTCGGGCAGCCTGCTGCTCTGGGCCACGTAGGTGATGCCAGCGGCCACGACCAGCACCGCGACGGCGGCCTGCGCGGTGGCGCGCAGGGCGGTGGCACGCCGACCCCGGCGCGTGAAGTCGGCAGCGGTGACGACCCGCAGGCGGTGCCCCTGCCAGAGCCACAGCACCAACACCGACAGGAGGATCGGCGCGGCATGGGTCGCGATGTCGTCGAGGTAGGAGGGGACCGGACGGGACACGTACGCGAAGTAGACGCCGATGACAGTCGCCACTGCCGTCACCTGGACCGGCACGACGAACCTGGGACTGGCGGCCGCGGAGCGCGTCTCGACGTCGACAGGCGCGTCGTCACGGTTGGCCAGGGCGCGCAGGCCCGGCACGGTCCAGATGACGACGGCCAGCATCGGCAGCAGCAGGAGCGGCATCTGCACGATCACGCGGTTGTCGGCGAAGATCCAGTCGACGGCGAGCATCAGCCCGATCGCAACGCACTTGACGACCAGCACCACCAGCGCGGCGACGAGCAGACGCAGCAGCCGGCGGGCGCCTTTCCGCAGCGTTTCGGGCGTCGGCCGCCAGGCCAGCCGCGTGGCGAGGACCGCTGCGGACAGCCAGATCAGGAACAGGACCCCGGCCAGGATCCCGTCGGCGTTCTCTCCGACCTCAAACATGACGCCAACGTACGGAAGGTGCGCGACGCATGGCATCCGGTGACGACCGGCCCGGGTGTACGGCGATCGCCGTAGCCGGGATCCCCCGCGACACAAGGGCCGTAGCTAGCTGCCGGGCGCGACGAGCCCCGTCTGGTAGGCGAGCACGACGAGCTGCGCGCGGTCGCGGACACGGAGCTTGACCATCGCCCGGTGGACGTGGGTACGGGCCGTGGCGGGGCTCATCGACAGCCGACGCCCGATCTCCTCATTCGTCAGCCCGCTGGCCACCAGGCTCATCACCTCGCGCTCGCGGTCGGTCAACACCGCCAACCGACCACCGTCCACAGGCGCCGGCGCGACAGTGCTGACGAACGCGCTCACCAGCCGACTCGTCACGCGCGGCGAGATCAGCATGTCGCCGCCGGCAACCACCCGCACCGCCTGGCGCAGCTCGTCAGGCTCGATGTCCTTGAGCAGGAACCCGCTCGCGCCGGCGCGGAGCGCCTCGAAGACGTACTCGTCCAGCTCGAAGGTGGTCAGGACGATGACCCGCACGGCCGGAAACCGTTCGACGATCGCGGCCGTGGCCTTCACCCCGTCGAGCACGGGCATTCGCACGTCCATCAGCACGATGTCGGGCCGGGTCGCGGCGACCATCTCGACGGCCTGGGCACCGTTGGACGCCTCACCGACCACCTCCAGGTCGTCGCTGTGGTCGAGCAGGCCCCGGAAGCCGGCCCGCACGAGCGTCTGGTCGTCCGCCAGCACCATCCGGATCGTCACGCTGTCTCCTCCACCTCGACCGGCAGCCGCGCGGCCACTCGGAACCCCCCGCGCTCCGACCGGGGCCCGGCCTCCAGCGACCCGCCCGCGGCCGAGGCCCGTTCCCGCATGCCGGCCATCCCGTGCCCCCGCCGGCTCGTCCCGGCCCCGACCCCGTCGTCGACGATCTCCACCGTGATGGCGTCACCGGCGTAGGTGATGGTGACGTCGACGGTCGTCGCCTCGGCGTGTTTGACCGTGTTGGTGATCGACTCCTGCACGATCCGGTAGACCGAGAGCGCCACCTCCGGCGGGATCGGGCGCGGGGTGCCGGCGATCCCCGACCGCACCTTCATGCCGGCCTGCTCGGCGACCGCGAAGACGCGGGCCAGATCGGGCACCTCGCCGGCGTCGCGGAGCATGCCGATCGCCGAGCGGACCTCGTGCATCGCGTCGCGCGCCGCGCCCCGGATACTCCGCAGCGCGGCTCGCGCCTCGGCCGGTTTGCTGTCGAAGATGTCGTCGGCGAGGCTCGCCTGCACACTGATCGCGGCGATCGTGTGACCGAGTACGTCGTGGACCTCGCGGGCGATGCGGAGCCGCTCCTGGGCGACCTCGTGTTGCCGCTCCTGACGCATCACCGCGAGACGCTGCTGCGCCTCGGCCAGCCGGATCCGGCGGGTACGGATCGTCTCGGCGAGCAGCACCACGGCCGCGAGCAGCGAGCCCTCTTCGAGGGTGGCCGAGAGGGCGGGGAAGAAGCCCTCGCCGAGCAGCGTGTACCGCATGACCAGCTCAAGGACGACGAAGAACCCGGCGACGACGAGCGCCCAGGTGAACCGGCCGGCGGCCGCGACGGAGAAGAGGGCGGCGGCCAGCGGGAGAGCGGGCGGGATGCCCGGGTACTCGAGCGCGTAGTAGATCATCAGCGCGGTGACCGAGCCGACGAGCACCAGCAACGGCCAGCGGCGTCGGAAGACCAGCAGGAGCCCGATCACCGCGCCGATCGCGTAGGCGCGCGCGTCCGGCGGCCGGGCGCCGGGCTCGTCGGCGACTCGGATCGCCACCGCCACCACGGCCGCGACGACGATCGCGATGAGGGCATCGATCGCGGTCCGTCGGATGGCCGGGTTCATGTCCGCAACGGTACGACGCGCGCACGGTCCGTTAGCGAGGGCTCCTTCCTAACCGAAAGCGTCAGCAAGGGGCCCGCACCTTCAGCCGCGGCCGAGAGTGAGGAGGGCCTGCCCGGTCGGGATCACCGTGCTGCCGGCAGCACTTGCCGCTGGCGGATGTCACGTGCGGGCCCGGAGCCGGTTGGCTCCGGGCCCTCAACCTGCCCCGGTCAGGGGCTGGTGCAGGTGACATTGCCGGGTGCGGTGGCGCCGTTGCCCGTGGCGGTGAACCCGAACGTGGTCGACGCGTTCGCGCCCACCGTGCCGTTGTAGGCGGCGTTCCTGACGGTGACGCTGCCGGTGGTGCCCGTGTTGATGCCGCTCCAGAGGCTGCTGATGGCCTGACCACTGGCCAGGGTCAGGCCCACGGTCCAGCCGTTCAGCGATGAGGTGGAGTTGTTGGCCACCGTCACCTCAGCCTGGAAGCCGCCGGGCCAGGTGTTGAGCGTCCGGTAGGTGGCGGTGCAGGTGCCCGGCCCGCCGGTCGGCGGCGGAGTGGTGGGCGGCGGGTCGGTGGGCGGTGGGGTGGTCGGTGGCGGGGTGGTGGGCGGCGTGGTCGTCGGCGGCGTGGTCGACTCGAACTGGTTGAAGAACCTCCAGATCTCACCCGAGGTCCAGGTCCGTGAGTCGTTGGGGCTGCCCGACCCGTCGACCGGGCTGGGGGTGTGGTCCCCGTCGAACGCCGCCCACTGCACGGGGTAGCCGGCTCGGCAACCCGCGTAGGCGGTGGTGATGTGGGTGAGGCTGCCCCGGCTCGGCTCGCGCGGGCTCTGCGCGGTGCAGCCGTTGTTTCGCACGAACGTGTCGCGGAGCTGCCGACCCTGGGAGATGTTCAGCACGCTGTCGTAGATGCCGTGGATGCCGAAGTAGGCGACGGGCTGGGTGCCCCCGTTGCATCCGCTGAGGTTGGCACCGGAGATGACGGTGACCGCGCGGATGATCGTGGGCCGGGCACAGGCCACCGCGTAACTCATCGCCCCGCCGTAACTCCAGCCCAGGGCGAAGCGCTGGGTGGTGTCCACGCAGAGGTCGTTCTCGATCTGCTGGGAGATGTCGTCGAAGAGGGTCAGGTCCCGACCGTTGGTGTTGGCCCAACCGGCGTTGAGGCCCTGCGGCGCGACGAAGATCGTGCTGTTGTTCGACAGTGGCTGAAGCCCGTAGTAGCCAGCCGAGGTGACGTTGTTGGCCGAGCCGTTCAACCAGTGGAAGCCGAAGATCAGTCGGTACGGGCGGTTCCGGTCGTACCCGTCCGGGATCCGCAGGTTGTACGTACGACTCTGTCCGCTGCTCTGAATCGTCCGTGTCCCGCTGGCGAGTGTGGGGGCCTTGCCACAGCCGGCGGTCGCCGCGAGGGTGCTGTTGGTGGCGGCCACCGCCGTCGCACCGAAGCCGCCGCTCAACACGCCGCCGGTGGTGGCCGCGAGGAGAAGCGCCGCGGCCGCGATGGATGGGAGGAAGAACCTACGTCTCAGCATTGCTTGGGCTCCTTGCCGTTCGGCGTCTGGTGCTCGTGGCTGGGCAGCGGCACAGGGGGTGTGCGGCCGCCACCCGTCGGCGCCGTGGCTGCCTGCGGTGGAGCGTCGGAGTTGGACATGCGACCGGCGCGACATCGTCCGACGACCAACAGTGGTCGCCTGGCATCGACGGGGGCCCGGACTGGTCACCGACCCGGCGAGGAGCGGGAGGGGCGGACCCCTCGGCGCGTGTTCGCCGGCTGGCTCGGGTGACCGGGAGCGTGCCCTTCACTCCCGGATGAAAGATAGCATGTTATCGATAACATTCTGATCCAGATCGGCCTGGCGGCGGGGCAACCATGCGGCGGCAACAGCGACGCCCCGCAGGCGCTCATGGCCTGCGGGGCGTCGCTCGACAGCTGCTGAAGCTGCGTGGGTCGATCAGTCCGACTTCACCACAACGAAGTACCAGACCTCGTCGGTGGTGCTGCCATCAGCCTTGCGGCCCTTGACGACCAGGTAGGTGCCGGTCACCTCGGTCGGCGTCCAGGTGATCGACGCGCGGCCCTCGGCGTTGGCCTCGACCGTCCCAGGGACGCCGCCGATGGTGTACTCGAACGACGTGATCCCGGCCGTACCGCCGCTGAACTCGAACCGGCCCTCGACGCCCACTCCGCCGCCGGGGGTGCTCTGCGGATACTCCTCGGAGAAGACGTACGGCGCGGTGCCGACCTGGAACGGATATTCGGTGATCGGCGAGACCCGGCCGTCCCCGGTGCGGCCCTGCACGGTGAGCTTGTTGAGCCCGTTCCGGTCCGGCACGACCGTGACCAGGGTGTTCCAGCTGTCCCCGATGGGCACTGTCAGTTCCGGGCCGTCGTTGAGCCGGTAGCGGTACTCCACCACCTCGGGAGTCCATGAGGTGCTGAAGCTGAAGTCGCCAGGCACACCGATGCCACCCCTGGGGCTCCACTCGGAGAACTCGCTCCACACCGAGACCCGCGTGTCGCGGACCGGGACCGTCATCGTGCGCTCCGGCGACGTCGTTCCGTCCTGAGCGACACCGGTGACTCTGGCCGAGAACCAGCCGCCTCCGGACTGCGGTGTGAACGAGACGGTCGCCGTGCCATCCGGCCGCGCCGCGACGGTCTGATACTCGCCGAAGTCCAGCGAGTAGCGGAACTCCCTGGTGTCCGGCAGCACCGAGCGGAACGTCAGCGTCATCGGCTGACCTTCCGCACCGCCGTTCGCCGGGTCGATGGTGACCACCGGCGCCTCGAACGGTTGCCAGGTGAAGGTCTTCTCCGGCGACCGGGTGCCATCCGCCAGCAGAGCCTGGACGATCAGCGTGTTGTCACCGGTGTGGGTCGGCGTCACGGTGAACTCAGTGCTGCTCCCGCCGCCGTCGATCGCGACCTCCGGGCCGCCGTCGAACCGATAGGCGAACCTGGTCACGTCCGGCAGCCGGCTGCTGACGTAGAACTCCACCGGCAGGCCGACGCCGTCGATCCGGTCCAGATGTTGAAGCGTCTGCGAGTACAGGTGCGGCACCGGGTCGATGACGTTGAACTGGTGGTACGTCTCCCTCGACTTCTCGCCGTCCGCCCGTACCGACCGCACGACCATGTCGTGCCAGCCTGCGGTCGCCGTCCACGCTACGACCGCGGTCTTGTCCGCGGCCGCCTGGACGGTCTGCGCGACACCGTCCAGAACGTACTCGTAGGCGACGACGTCACTGTTGCGCGGTGTGAACGTGAAAGATCCCGTCTTGCCGGCGATCTGGTCGGTGTCGAAGTTGAACTCGGCCGACTCCACCCCGGGAGCGTCGGTGACATAGACCCGCAGGGTGTCCTGACCGATGAGCTTGTTCTTCACGTAGCTGCTGACGACAACCTCGACCTCGCCGGCCGCGGTGAACGTCAGCTGGCCGGTGGCTCCGCCGTCGACGGCCGGCACCCGGGTCTCCGGCCCACCCTTGATCTGATAGCCGAAGGCGGTCGTCTCGGGCTTCCTCGCGGTGAAGGCGAGTGTGCTCGCAAGTCCGACCCCACCCATTTCGATCTCTACGCTCGGCGCGGTCTCGGCGATGTTGAAGCGGTAGCGCCTCTCCGGCCCCCGGTTGCCCACCGCGTCGACCGAGCTGATGGTCAGCTCCTCGAACCAGTCCCGCTTCGGGGTGTATTCGAGGACCGCCGTGCCGCCCGGCTGCCGCGCCTTGACCTGCCCGCTGTAACCGCTTGAGTCACGCCACGCGAACCCCACCACGTCGAGGTCGCCGCCCGCGTCGAGGCGGAACTTCCCCTTGAGGCCGGTGCCCCCGCCGGGCGTGGTGCCCTCGGGGTAGAGCTTCGAGGCCACGGCCGGCGGGTTCGCCGGTGCCGTCTTGTCCATGACGAGGTAGCAGACCTTGCTCCACGGGCCGGCGTCGTAGTAGTCACGGGCCTGGGCCTGCCAGGCAAGAAGCTCGCCGTCGGCGTACTGACTGAGGTCCGTGCCGTAGTTGTAGCTGGAGAACTCGCGGCGCTGGTCCGGGTGATCGACCGGCCAGATCGCGTAGAGGATCGACGGTGAGTCGCCCTCGTCGGGGTCGTTCACGGTGGCCTTGAACAGGGTCGACGCCCCCGCCGGCGACGGCTTGGTGACAGTGCCGCACGGCCGGGTCGGGCTCTCGAGGCGCGGTTCGGTCACCGTCGGCGGGTGGTTGGACGTGGAGCTCAGCGTCGGCTGCTCAAAGGTTCGGCCGGCCCGCGGGTCCGCCTCCTGGGCTGCCGTGATCCGGTATTCGATGGTGATCGACTTCTCGTGCCGGGCGAGCGCCGCGTTGAGCGTTGACACCATGTCGATGCCCAGGTAGCCGGGGCAGTAGTACGCACCTTGCCCGCGGTTGACGGAGATCAGCTTGTCGAGCTCGGCGGGCGGGTTGTTCCAGGTCGTGCCGGTCTTGACCGGGGCGGTCCGCCACAACTCGATAGTCGCGGCGGTGGAGCAGTCGGTAACTGTGTCCTCGTACGTGTACAGGTACGAGTTGTGCACCACAGTGCCCTTGAGCTGGGTCAGGTCGTAGGTGAAGTAGGAGCGGTAGGTGTGCGCCTTGTTCGCGTCGTCGAGCAGGGTGCCGACGGGTGGCGCGACCGCGGCGTTGACGAACTTCGTCTTGGGACTCTGCGAATCGAGATAGGCCCAGCTCGACAGAGGCAGATTGACCGAGGTGGCGGCGAGGGCCGGCTGGCTGGTGGCCAGAACGACGGCAGCAACACCCACCACGGATGCCAGCATCGCTGATCCGATGCGCTTCATTTGAACGTTTACCTCCACGTGACGGCGCCTTGATCGACACCGTTCCGCGTCATCGTAACGACGGCCGACATCGATTATTGGCCCGGTGATCCAACGTGGAGTTGAACGGCGATTTGTGCGCTCTTTCCACGCGACTCACGCCCGCAGCTCCCGATCCGCCCATTGCGTAGCGATCCCACCCGGATTGCCGGTACGAAAAAGTGGAGGCTCGTGCAGAAGGAAGTCCCGGTGGCTGATGTTCCAGGCGTACGCCCCGGCCATGGCGAACGCCAGCACGTCGCCCACGCCGATCGGCCCCGCGGTGGCCGACCGGGACAGCACGTCCTTCGGGGTGCAGAGTTGCCCGACCACTGTGACCGGCCCGCCGTCGGTGCGGGGGCCACCGCCACCGCGTCGCGGGTGCACGGTGAACGGCTGCGCGTGCCCCTTCGCCGCCGGTGTCCGCAGGTGGTGCGTCCCGCCGGCCACCACCACGAACCACTCGCCGTAGGAGCGCTTCACGTCGATGACCTCGGTGAGGTACGCCCCGCAGTGGGCGGTGACCGACCGGCCCGGCTCGATGCGCAACCGCACGCCCGGGTACCTGTCGAGGACGTCCGCCAGGGCCCGACCGTAGCCCTCCCAGTCGAATCGCGCGGCCGGGTCGGTGTAGTCGACGGTCATGCCCCCGCCGACGTCGACCTCGGCGGCGTCGACTTCGGCCGTTGCCCAGCCGACCACGGCCGCGGCGACCGTCGCGGCGAGCGGTGCGTCCAACCCGCTGGCCAGGTGGGCGTGGATTCCGCGTACGTCGATGCCGGCGGGCGGGCGGCGGGCGCACGCCACGGCGTCGGCCGGGTCCATACCGAACGGGCTGGGCCCACCTCCCATGACCAGGCTCGCGCCCGGCGCGTCGACCGGCAGGTTCACCCGCAGCAGCACCTGGGCCGACCGGCCCGCGGCGGTGGCCAGCGCGCCGAGGCGTGCAAGCTCGGTGGGCGACTCGACGTGGATGCGGTGCACCCCGGCGTTGAGAGCGGCGGCGAGGTCCGCGTCGGTCTTGCCCGGCCCGGCGTACGCGGCCGGCGCCCGTCCCGGCAGCACCTCGGCCAGCCTCCGCAGCTCGCCTTGGCTGGCGGCCTCGAACCCGTCGACGATCGGGGCGAGGGTTCGCAGCACACCGGGATCCGGGTTGGCCTTCACCGCGTAGAGCAGCTCGACAGGCCGGGGCAGCGCCGCCCGGATGGCTCGGGCCTGCCCGGCCAGCGCGTCGAGGTCGTGGACGTAGACCGGTCGGCTCATCGTGGCCCACCCATCGGGTTCGGCACCGGCACGAACGGTGCAGCCCGGTCGGCGTCGCGCCGCCACCTGACCAGCAGGTTCGCCTTGGCCAGCAGCGGCTCCCCGGTCAGCAGCGCGCGCAGCTCGGCCGGGTCACCGAGGTCGGCGGCCACCGCCTCGACGACGGCACGCAGCTCCTGCCACAGCCGCCGTTCGATTCCCGTCCGCGCGTCGGCGAGGGCCCCACTGATCCCACCGAGGTGGTTGACGAACAGGCAGTAGACGATCCGGCGGTAGGCAGCCCGGGGACCGTAGCGGACCTGCGCCGGGACGCCGTCCGGCCAGGTGCCCCACCGGTCGGCGTCCAGCTTCACCCCCTCCAGGTCGCGCAGGAGCATGCGTACCGGGCGGCGGTCCCGGTCGAGCACGACGACCACGTTCTGCAGGTGCGCCTCGTGCACGACGCCGTGGCTGAGCCAGCTACGCAGCACCGCCGGCACCAGCAGGCCGACGTACGCGCGCCACCAGGCCACCGGATCCGGCGTCACAAGCGGCGCGGCGGCCAGCGCCGCCGCCAGCACCGGAGTGTCGCCGGGACGCAGGTGCGGGCGCAGGCCGCCGCGCAGAATCGTCCCGTACGCCTCGTCCGGGCCGGGGACGTCGACGGTGCGGTAGGCGGGCTCGGCGAGCAGCCGCACCCCGTCCGGCAGCGGCACCCGGGCCAGCAGGTCGGTCAGTGCCACCGCTCCGGTGAGTTCGTAGCGCGCGTTCTTGCGCAGGCAGTTGGTGATCCGCACGTGCAGGCTGGTCTTCACGAACAGGTCGGCCTCGGGGGCGTAGAGGGTGCGGACGCTCGCCGTCGGCCGTACCGGCACGCCGGCCGCCCCCAGGTCGCGCAGCCGCGGATGGGTGGGTGGGAGCAGCGACAGCTGCCAGGGGTGCACCGGCAGGACGCGGTGCCCGCGCGGGGGTCTCGGCGGGTCGAGGGCGGCCACGAGCGGATCGAACGGTCCGGCGCCGGCGATCAGATCGTCCGGTACGGCGAGCCAGTGCAGCCGGAACGCCGTGCGCAGCTCCGGCGCGTACGCCCGCCAACGTTCCGGGTCACCGCTGCGCCATTTCGGAGTGGGGTGGTGCGGGTGGCCGAAGACCAGTGACTGCTCGGAGTCGACGTACGCGTCGATGGCGGGCTCACCGGTGGGGGTCGGATCCTCAGCGGGTCGGTCGGCCAGCAGCCGGGCCAGGGTGTCCCGGCTGGCCCGGACCTGCTCGACAAACTCGTCGTTCGCCAGGCCGGTACGGGTGGTGAGTTCCGCCGCGACCAACGCGGCCAACCCGTCGGCGTCCAGGTCTTCCCACCGCCCGTCGCCGGTCCTGCGTTGCACCGGGCCGGTGTAGCGGTGCGCGCCGAGCGGTGAGGCTCGCCTGACGGCGCAGCGCACTGTGACGTCGAGGTGCCGCAGCAGCAGCCGTACGGCACCGCCGACCACTGTCGGGGTGCCGTCCGGCGGGGCCAGCTCACGCAGCAGGCAGCCGAAGACGGCGTGGGCGGCGGCCAGGTCGGCGAGCTGACCGGTGTCGGTGGCCGGCCGGGAGCGCAACTGCGCGCTCGTCATCGTGTCTCCCGGAGGTAGTTCGGGCCGGTACGCAGGTAGTACTTGTTGATGTCGGTGCAGCCCAACCGCTGTTTCGGCAGCAGGGTGCCGGCCGTGAGCATCGCCTTGACGGGCAGTCGGGTGGCGTGCAGAACCCGCTCGGTGAAGGCCCGCACCGCCGGTCCGTCGCCCCACCTGTCGCGGGCGGCGGCGAGCCGGGGCACCAGCGCCTCCGCGGGTGACGGCACGGGCAGCCCGCGGGCGGCCAGGGAGAGCAGGGGAGCGGCCGCGGCCAGGTGCAGGGTGATGGTGATGAACACGTCGGCCAGCTCCTGCGGGTCACGCGCCCACATCCGGTCGTCGTCCAGGACGAGCCCGCTCGGGCCGTCGTGCCGTGGGTCGAGGCGCGCGCCGTCGTTGTCCTTGTAGAGCAGGCCGACAGTGCCGTCCGGGTGCACCAGCAGATGGATGTTCTGCGGGTGCGCCTCCAACGCGATCCCGTGCCGGAGCCAGAGGAAGACGTGCCAGTCGAGCAGCAGGTCCAGGTAGGATTCCAGCAGCCAGCCGGGCCGTTCCGGGCTGATCCGTTCGAGGACCGTCACCGCCACCGGGTCGGCGGCGGCGAGGGCCGCGACCGGCACCACCTGGACGCCGGCCAGGTCACGCGGGAACCGGCGCAGCAGGAAACCCCGTCGCTCGTCGCCGTCGACGTGCGCCCAGGTGCTCTCGTCGGCGTGCCGGATCCGGCCGGCGAAGGTGGGTTCGGTGGTGGCGATCCGGTCGAGCAGCGCGGCGACGGCCGCACCGTCGGCGAGCGAGCCCGGTTGCAGCGTGCGCCGGTTGCGCGCGCCGAGACTCGCGGTCGGCAGCGGCAGTTTGAGATGCAGGTACGGGTCGTGGTCGAGCGCCACGGTCCGCATGGACAGGGTGGGTCGCACCGAGGTCACCGGTAGGTCGGCCACCGGCAGCGCGTCGCGTGCCACAGTGATCGGATGCGCCGGCAGCAGCAGTTGGTCCGGTCGCGGCGCGCGCGGCCACCACGATGGGAGCTCACCAGTGAGCCGAACGTCCTCGGCGGGGGCGGCGTACCAGCGCAGCGCGAAACGCGGCGCGTGCTCCGGGGCGTACCTGAGCAGTTCGTCGTCGCCCAGACCGTGCCGGGCCCTGTCGGTGGGGTAGACGGGGTGGCCGTGGTGGGCGGCGAGCACGTCGTCCAGGAGCGCCGCCGGCAGGCCGGTCGGGGAGATGGCCCGTTCGGCGGCCACCTCGGTGAACACCCGCTGCCGGTTCCGGGCGGCGAGCCGTCGGGCCCGCAGGTCGGCGCGGCACTCGACGCCGAAGTCCCGCCAGCCGGCCTCCGCCTCGGCGTTGTCGCGCGGGGCGAGCAGCGTCAACAGCTCGTCCAGCGTCTCCGTACGCTGCGGGTCGCCGTCGCCGACCACCAGCAGCACCATTGGCGCGGCGCTGCGCAGGGCCTGCTGGAACCCGTCCGCCCGGACCGGAATGCGCAGGAGGCCGACGGGGTGCGGCACCTGCCACCAGTCGGGCCCGTCCGCTCGGCCGGCGCTGACCAGGCCGAGGTGGTCCTCGCGCAGCAGGGCGTCGAGCACCCGGGCGAAGACCTCCCGTTCGCAGTCGTCGCTCACTCGACGATGGTCCACTGGAGGTCGCGGCGGAGGGCGGCCAGCGACTGCCGGACGGCGCCCTCGTCCGGGCCGATCCCGTGCAGCACGGCGAGGTAGTCGCGGTTCGTGCCGGTGTGCTCGGCGGTACGACCCACCTCGCGCAGCGGGTGGCAGCCCAGCCGGACGTCGCCGTGGACGGTGTCGAGCGGGCCCGGTGCGGCGACCAGACGACCGGACCGGTCCGCGCAGATGTACTCGACCTGGGCGTAGCGGTCGACAGTGCCGGGCAGGCCGAGGGCGGCCAGCGGCTCGCCGAGGTGCAGCCGGATGACGTACTCGAACAACGGCACACCGAGCAGGTCGGCGAGGATCAGGTCCATCCGGTCACCGATGAGGCGGTAGTTCACCTCGATGAGCCGGACCCGGCCGTCGGAGATGACGTACTCGGTGTGGCAGGCGCCGAAGCCGACCCCGAGCGCGTCGAGCCGCGCCCGCAGCTGGGTGTGCGCCTGCTCGGCCGGGGGCGACCAGGCGAGGCTCTCCTCGGTGAAGGTCGGTGGTGGGCCGAGACCGGTACGCCAGCCGCCGAGGGAGGCCAGCTCGGTGCCGTCGCCGAGGGTCTCGAAGGTCCGTAGCTCACCGTCGAGGTACTCCTCGACCACCAGGGCCACGTCGGGCCGTCGGCCACGGATCTCGGCGACCCGCGTGACCAGCTCAGCGTGGTCGGCCACCAGGTACGCGTCCTCACTGGCCACCCCCTCGCGGGGCTTGACCACCGCCGGGTACATCCCGTTCGACACCTCAGGCGCGGTGCCGGGGTCGACGGTGACGGTACGTACCAGATCGAGGCCCGCAGCCGCGACTGCCCGGCGGGCCGCGGCCTTGTCCTTGCAGAGACGGGCGGCGTCCGGGTCCTTGCCGGGCAGGCCGAGCTTTCGGGCGGCGATCGCGGTGGCCTCCTGGAGATGGTCGCTGTTGGACAGTAGCGCCACCGGTCGGGTCGGTGCCGCCGCCGCGACAACCGCAGCCGGGTCGCGAACCGCGCACCTCGCCACCCGCACGTCCGCCGGCCACTCGGCGGGCCGGTCGGTCAGCACGGTGGCTGGCAGCCCGAGCGACGCCGCCGCCGGGAGGAACCCGTCCAGAACAGCGTCGGTGGGGTTGAGAGCGGTCAGGTAGAGCCGCATACCGCCTCCGTCGACTACCACGATGTCACGATTAGGGTAGCCTACCCTTATTAGGCGGATATGGTGCGGTCTGCCCGATGCAGCAACCCGGCGGCCACCAGGCCACCGATCAGCACCGCCGCCGCGCCCACCAACTGCCCCGTCTCCAGCGCCGAGGCGAAGGCGACAGTCACCGCCTCCCGTTCGGCCCCTCCGCGGGCGGCGGCGAGAGCCGCGGGAAACGATCCGGCGCCGGCCAGAGCCGCCGGCAGCAGAGCCGCGAACCGGGCGTTCAGCACAGCACCCAGCACCGCGATGCCGAGGCTGCTGCCGACCTCGGTCATGGTGCCGTCGACACCCGCCCCCGCGCCGGCCCTCGCTGCGGGGATCGCGCTCATCACGGCCTCGACGATGGCCGGGTTGGCCAGCGCGCAGCCGACACCCATGACGAGCAGTCCGACCAGCAGCACCCCGTACCCGTCGGACGGGACGAGGGTGACAAGCGCCAGACCAGCCGCGAGCAACGTCATGCCGACCGCGATGGCGATCGCCAGACCGATCCGACGGATCACGCTCGCGACGACGCCGCTGACGTTGAGCAGCACGATGGACAGCGCGAAGGGCGCCATCCGCAGACCTGCCTCCCAGGCGGGATACCCCCGGACGAACTGGAGGTGCTGGGTGAGGAGGAAGAGCGCTCCGGTCGCGCCGAAGGTGATCAGCACGACCCCGGAGATCGCACCGACGAAGCGCCGGTCCCGGAAGAAGCGCATGTCCAGCATCGGGTGCGCGATCCGTCGCTCCCACCGCACGAAGATCCCCAGCAGGAGTACGCCGACAGCCGCCGCCCCGAACACCTCGGTCGACGCCCACCCGCGCTCCGGCCCGGAGATGATCGCCCAGACGACAGCGGTCAGGCCGGCGGTGGAGAGCACCGCGCCGAGCACGTCGAGTCGGCCGCCGGCCGGCCCACGGGACTCGGGGACCAGCGCGCGACCGACGAGCAGGCAGACCAGCACGATCGGCACGTTCATCAGGAAGATCGCGCCCCACGGCAGATGCGCGAGGATCGTGCCGCCGATCGGCGGCCCGACGGCGAAGCCCAACGCGCTGGTGGCAGCCCAGATGCCGATCGCCCGGGAGCGCTCGGCGGCGTCGAAGACCTGCATCGCCACCGCGAGCGTCGCGGTGACCAGCAGCGCGCCACCGACGCCCATGCCGGCCCGCGCGGCGATCAGCTGCCCGCTGGTGCTGGCCAGACCGGCCGCCAGCGAACCGACCCCGAACAGGACCAGCCCGGCGAGCAGCATCCTGCGGCGGCCGTACCTGTCGGCGGCGCTACCGGCGGTGAGCAGCAACCCGGACAGCACCAACGCGTACGCGTTGATCATCCATTGCACCTCGGCGGTGCTGGCACCCAACTCGGTGGTGAGCACCGGCACCGCCACGGTCAGCACAGTGTTGTCCAGCACCACGACCAGCTGCGCTACGCACAGCACGGCCAGAATGAGCCATCGCTGGGGCAGTCGTGTCGAGGTGTCGGTGGCCGGCTGGACGGTGGTCACGCCACCGCCTTGACGCCGTCCACTGCGGGCTGCTCGGTGGGCTGCTCGGCCGTCGGGCCGACGGCCGGGCCGGGCTGGTGCGGGAACCGCCGCTGGTGGGCGAGGCCGAGCGCGACGCCGGCCGCCACCAGCACGATGGCCGCGACAGCGACCGCCGGATAGCCGAACCGGTCGGCCGCCGCGAGACCGATGGACGCCGCCACGAACGAGCAGACCAGGCCGAACGACGACAGCACTGTGAAGTCCGTGCCGCCGGTGTCGGGCCGCGAGTAGTCCATGTTGACCGTGTAGAGCACGACATTGGCGATGGTGTAGGCCACCATGAAGCAGCAGAGCGCGGCGACCGTCCCGCCCAGCGGCGCCCGGCCGTTCATCAGCGGAAGCAGCAGCACTGTCGACACCGTGAGCGCGACACCGCCGACCACGAGCACACCGGCGCGCCCGAACCGCCCGATCCCGAGCCCCGCGACCAGACCCGCCACGATGGCCGGGGCGCTGGTCACCACGCCGGTGACGACGCCGATCCGACCCAACGACCACCCGGCGTCGACCAGAGCCGGGGTGACCAGGGCGTACGCCATTCCCGCGCCGACGTAGACCAGCGGCACCACACCGAAGGTCCACCACCGGCAGCCCGGCTGACCGAACACCGACAGCAGCGCCCGGTAGGCAGTGCCCACCCGTTCCACCCGATCGGTACGGGGAGGCTCCCGGAACCGCCACACCACCAGCAGGCCGACAGCCGTCATCGCGGCCAGCAGGCCGATCGCCGGTGCCCAGCCGAACCTGTCGTAGACCAGGACGCAGGCGCCGCCGCCGAGCAGGTTGCCGAGGTAGCTCGCGGCGACCTGGATGCCGTTGCCGGTGCCCCGGGCCGACTCGGCGAGCATCCGCACCGCGACGGCGTCCACGGCGATGTCCTGGGTGGCCGAGAAGAACACGTACGCGGCGCAGATCGCGATGATCGGGCCGAGCGCGTCGGCCGGGCTGGCGAACGGCAGCAGCGCCAGCAGGGCGAGCACCAGGGCGGTCTGGAGCACGAGCAGCCAGGAGCGGTAGTGGCCGCGGTGCCGCGAACCGTACCTGTCGAGGATCGGTGCCCAGAGGAACTTGATGGGCCAGATCAGGCCGACGATCTGCAACAGCGCCAGCGTGTCCAGCGAGGTGCCGCCGTCGCGCAGGATCGCGGTGAGCCCGACGGTGATGAAGCCGACGCCCAGGTACTGGGTGACGTACAGCGCGGTCAGGGTGCCGAGCCGGCCCTTCATGCCGCTTTCCAGTAACCGAGGGAGGTCAACCGGTCCTTGTCGACACCCAGCGTCTTTCGGATGTGTCGGGTGAGGCCCCGGGTGGTGGCCGCCTCGCAGGCCACCCAGTAGTGGGCCGTGCCGCTGGTCGGCAGGGCGGCGCAGACCGTGTCGACGAGGTGTTGACCCGCGTCGCGCCGCGGCACCCAGGTGACGTCGTGGTGGGTCCGGGCCCGCAGCGCGAGCGCCTTCTCGCCCTCGTGGGCGTACTCCAGCCAGATCGTCGCCGGGATGTCGGCACCGGCGTCGAGCAGGCTGTTCACCGCGGGCAGCGAGGCCGCGTCGCCGACCAGGTAGAGGTGCTCGGGCGCGGGGTCGGGAAGCTCGAACGCACTGCCCTGAACTGTCGCGCCGATGGTGTCGCCGACCTTGGCCGTGGTGGCCCAGCGGGCCGCACAGCCGTCGTGGAGGGCGAATTCGACTGTGAAGCGGCCGGTGGTCGGGTCGGGGTCCACAAGCGTGTACGCGCGCTGGTGCGCCCGGCCGTCGTTGTCGAACCACAGCCGGACCCACATCGTGGGGTGCACCCCGCACGTCTCCAGCAGGCCGCCCCCGTCCAGGAGAAGCCGCTGGTAGTGCCCGTCGATTGACTCGGTGCTCAGGACGGTCAACTGAAAGTCCCGACCTCCCATGGCCTTGAGGACCAGGGCCTCCCAGTTCCGTTTCACGCGCCCCTCCAGGTAAGGTCATCCTTGGTTAGGGGAGGTTAACCTAAGTTGCGCCCCGGATGGAACAGAGGACAGCGCCCGATGACGTACCAGGAGAAGATCGCCGGTCTCGGCGAGTTGTCGTTGGTGACCGTGGATCCCGATCGGGACGCCGCGCTTCTGCACCGTTGGGTGACCCTCCCCCGTAACTCCTTCTGGGGCATGGGTTCCCACACCCTCGAAGAGGTGCGCGAGATCTACGCCTTTGTGGACGGTCTGACCACCCACCACGCGTATCTGATCATGGTCGACGGGGAGCCGGTCGGCCTCTTCCAGAGCTATCAGCCCGAGGCGGACCCGGTCGGCGAGCGCTACAGCGTCCAGCCCGGCGACGTGGGGATGCACCTGCTGCTCAGCCCCGACCGACGCCTCGCCCGCAGCCTCACCAACGCGGTCGGCCCGGCGGTGGCCCGCTTCCTGTTCCTCGACCCGGCCGCGCAGCGGATCGTGGTCGAGCCGGACGTCCGCAACCACCTCGCCCTGCGCCGACTGGAGATCGAGGGCTTCACCTTCGACTCGGAGATCGACATGCCGGACAAGCGGGCCCAACTCGCGTTCCTGACGCGCGCCCGGTTCGCGGCGAGGCACCCGACGTCGGCCTGATCACCGGCGCGGCCGGCGGCCAACGACCGTCAGCTGTTGGCGTTCCAGAAGCCGACGACTGTCGCGGTCCACCAGCCGATCTGCGAGATCGTGGCGGCGGCGACGCCGGGAAGCAGGGCGGACCAGGGCAGGCGGCCCCGCACGGCCACGAGTCGATCCCGCACCCGGCCGAGGAACAGCCCGTTGACGCCGACCACCAGCACCGCGAGCAACTTGACCCAGACCAGCCCGGACGACGTGTCGGGCCCGAGGGCGGCCCCACTGGCGAGCAGACCCACCAGGCCCAGCCAGATGAGCAGGTGCGCGCCGCGTGCCGCGGTCAGCACCGTGCCGAGCGGTTCCCGGCGCAGCAACCAGCGGAGGCTGAACCAGTCCACCGTCAGCACCGCGCCGAAGCCCACCACGAGGCAGGTCAGGTGGCAGAAGAGGGCGACCATTCGCGCACCCGGCGAGAGGGTGACGTGCGGCGCGACGAGGATCGCGAGCAGCCACCCGAGACTGACAGCCAGTATCGAGACGACGACAGCGGCGCGGCCGGCGGCGCGTCGGTGGCCACCGCGCCAACCTGCCGTCGGCACCGAGGCGACCGCTTCGGGCGGCGATGCGCTCCGGGGGCGGCGTGTTCCGAGCCGGGTCGGGCGGACGGTGCCCGACGTGACGGCACGGTGGGCGGGACGGGACGCCCGGAACGGGGGGTGGACGTCGGCGGGAAGGTCAGACGTCCGCATCGGCAGGTCTTCCGGGCCGCACGTTCAGCCGCCCGGTGCGGCGGTGGGCGCGTCGGGCCGGCTGTCCAGCGTGCTCAGCTCGGCGGCCCGCGCCTGCTGGATCCGGCCGGCGAGCGCCTTCAGCTCCGCGCTTCCCCCGGCGGTCTGCTCACCCTGGCACAGCACCACGGTCTGCGCGAGGTGCGCCCGGATCAGGGCGACCGCCCGGGACGGCACCTCGGCGTCGGGCGCGGTACGCAGGTCGGCGAGGCTGGCATCGGTGACCATGCCGGGCATCTGATGCCCCTCGTGGATGTTCAGCTCCGGCACGTTGCCCGCGGCCAACAGCCCACGCAGGTCCCGCAACTCCGCCTGATGAGCGCTCCGCACCTCGCCGAGGAGGGCCCGCAACGGCGGATCCACTACCGTCGGTCGGCTTTCGAGCTGGTCGATCAGCGCGAGCACGCCCTCGTTCATCGGGATCAGCAGTTGGATGAAGGCGTCGTCGGTGCCGTTGAGCACCACCGGCGCGGTCGGCGTCGCAATGGCCGTCGCGACTGCGGCCGTCGACGCCGCGGCCGACGAGGGCACCTGCGTCTGGCCGGTGCGGCCCCAACCCTGGGTGAGACCGACTGTCAGCGCCGTGGCGACCACTGTCGCGACGACGCCGACCATCCGCCCGGCACTGACCCGACCCCCGGGGCGCTCCGCCATGATCTGCTCGTCCATCCGTTCGCCAGTGCTCAACGGGCGGCTTGGAACGCGCGGCCGACCACTGTCGCCTCGGCCCCGTCGCTGAACAACCCGGACCGGTCCTTGTCTGTGGCGGGCAGACCGAACCAGGCGTAGCGCTGCAGGTAGGAGAGTTGGCCGAGCATGGCGGTGGCCGCCGTGAGGAAGGCCGCCTGCTGCTCCTGACTGGGGAACTGCGAACCGCCCGCGCCGAAGCGGATCAGCGCGAACTCGGTCAGCCAGATCGGCTTCCGGTACCGCTGGTAGACGGCCTGCAGGTACTGCCGGAGTTGGGCGACAGCGGTGGCGGTCGTGAAGTCCGAGCCGAACCAGTGCAGCGTGATGAAGTCGACCCGGTGGCCACGGGCCTGGGCGCCGGTCATGAACCGGTCCAGCCAACCCTGCGGGTCCGGCCCACCCCAGGCGACCGCCGGGCTGCCCAGCTTGCTGCCCGTCGCCATCAGCTGCGGCCACAGGTCCAACGCCTGCTCGACTGTCATGTTCGCCTGCTCGGCCAGGTCCGGCTCGTTGAAGGTGAGCAGGTACGGCCCGGCGGCCTTGGCCCGAGCCAGCTCCGTGGCGGTGACGTTCTCCGCGCTGCGGATCATCGGCACGAACGTCGCACCGCGCGGAGTGCTGATCCCCGGGTGCTGGGTGCCCCAGGTGTAGTACCAGCCGGCCCTGGAGTTCGCCAACGCCTGACTCGCCCCGGCGAAGTTCCACACCCCCACGCCCTTGCGGGCGGAGCTGACCACCGGCGCGACCGGAGCTTTCGACGAGGGCCGTGCGCTCGGCGAGGGCGCGACGCTCGGGGTGGCGACGGCGGTCGGCGCGGCGGACGGCGGAGCCGCCCACGAGGGTGCGGACGGATCGTCCGGCAGGATCACCACCGCCATGGTGATGGCCAGGACGGCGGCTGCCACACCGGCGGCGAGGGACGGCACGAGGCCACGGGGCCGATTCATCGCGAGGTCGACGACGCTCGGGCCACCGCCCCCATCGGTGGGCACTCCACCGGACGGGGTCGGCCCGGCGGGTCCAACCGCCGGGCTCGGGGGTGCGACGGCCTGCGCGGCGGCCGCGGGGGCGGCCGCGTTCGGCAGGTGGGCGCCGAGACCCGCCGGCAGTGGCAGCAACGGCAGGCCGGCGAGCAGCCGGTCGATCGGCAGCAGTGTCGTGCCCAGCCGCCCACAGAACGCGCAGTCGCGGACGTGTCGAGCCAGCCGCTTGCGCCACAGCGAGCTGGGCGTGCCGTCCCATTCGGCGGTCACGGCGCCCAGGTCCGGGCAGCCGGGGCGGGCGCGGAGCGCGCGTACGACGCCACGGGCGCTCTGGATCTGCTCCTTCATCCGGTGGATCCGCACGGCGACGTGCCCCGGTGACAACCCGAGCGCGTCGGCGACCTCGTTCCGGTCGATCTCGCCGGTCTCCTCCAACCACCACAGCGAGAGCAGTTCCTGGTCGTCCGGGTCGAGCCAGCGGGTCGCCTCGGCGACCTCACGTCGCTGGTCGGTGAGGCCGAGCCGGAGAATCGTCATCCCCGCGAAGTCGGAGGCGGGGTCGGGCACGTTGTGGATCGCGTCGAGCCCGGCGTCGCGGTTGAGCGCGACGCGTCGGCGCGTCTCCCAGTCCCGCACCTGGCGGATGGTGATCGCCACCAGCCAGGACCGGTATGCCGCCGGGTCGTTGAGCGCGGGCAGGTACCGGATCACCCGTACCAACGTCTCCTGGACCACGTCGTCGACGTCGGCGTGCCCGCGCAGCGCACGCCCGACGATGTTGTAGACCAGCGGGAGCGAGGCCGCGACGACGTCGTCGAGAGCGCGCTGGTCGCCCTGCCTGGCCGCGACGACCAACCCGACATCGGGCAGTGCTCGACCGGCTGACGACATGGGTCTCACTCCTTGTGTGCTCATCCGCGCGGTGCCCACGCTGGCTGCGCTGACCGCCCTCAAGATCGGAGACTCGCGGCAGCGGGTGGGATTACAGAATTCCCGGGCGGCCGGTTCCCCACAAGCGACGCGGGTCCGTCGGCGGCGCATACGCGGCGACGATGCCGGGTATGGTGCGGGGTGTCGGTGTCGCCGGGCGCTCGCCCGTGCACAGGACACCTGCATTCGGGCGCCAGCGTGTGCGCCGAAGCGTCACCAGGTCGCACGGCCGACGTTGCCGAGGCCTCCGACGCACCCCTTTCGTAGAGACAGGATCCCTGCATGACATCGAACGACAACGGTCGACCCGCCCTGTTCCTCGCCACGTCGAACGGCGACGGGCTGGACGGGCCGGCGGTGACCTTCGACAGCAGCGAGGAGGCCATGCGGCGACTGCGCCACCCGTTCGCGGTGAAGCCCGCCCAGCCGGCCCCGGCCGCTGTCGACTCCTCGGACCAGCGCGGCTGATCGAGCGCGCTCTCCGCCCGTCGGGGCACCACACACCTGCGCTGGTTCATACTTTCGGCTAGTAAATGGTCCGCCTTTCGGGTAGGGTCCGGGTCAGCAATTGAACGACATGACGCGGTGGCGAGGCCCGTGCTCGTGGCCTTGCGACAGCGCACCTTCGCCCGTATGTGCGCCCCGGCGACAGCCGGTTCGGAGACCCTTCCGGTCGACTCGATCGACGGGCACGTGCGGGAGGGACCATCCCATGGCCACCATCGTTGAGAACGCGATCAGCACCCACGTCAGCCAGCGGAACAGCGGCCAGAGCCCGGACGACCTTCTCGCCGCGCTGGCGGCGACTCCGGCGGACGACCCCCGCCGCCCAGCACTGCGGGACCGCGCCATCGAGGCGTGGCTGCCGCTCGCCCGGCACCTGGCGCGCCGCTACAGCGGACGCGGAGCACCCGACGACGACCTGGCCCAGACCGCCTGCGTCGGGCTCATCAAGGCCGTGGACCATTTCGACCACAGCCGAGGTGTCGACTTCAGCGGGTACGCCATTCCCACAATCATCGGTGAGATCAAGCGGTACTTCCGGGACCGCACCTGGGCGGTGCGCGTGCCGCGCCGCCTCCAGGAGCTGCGTATCGCGATCAGCGCCGCCAACAGCGTCCTGACCCAGAACCTCGGCCGCCTGCCCACAGTGGCCGACATCGCCGCCTACCTCGACGTGACCGAGGAGACCGTCCTGGAAGGGCTGGAGGGTGCGCGCGCCTACCGGGCCACGTCGCTGTCCACCCCGACCGGGGCGGACGGCAGCCGGGAGCTCGGGGACACCCTCGGCGACGACGACCGCGAATTCGACCTCGTCGAGATCCGCGTCGCCCTCGGCCCGGCCCTCGCCACGCTGCCGGAACGCGAACGCCAGATCCTCAGCCTGCGCTTCCACGGCAACCTGACCCAGGCCCAGATCGCCGACCGGATCGGCGTCTCGCAGATGCACGTGTCCCGGCTGATCACCCGCTCGCTGGCCGCGCTGCGCCACCAGCTCACCGAGGACGTCGCCGCCTGAACCCGGCACCGTCAGCCGTTCAGAGCTGGACGACGTGGCCCACCCGTGGCGGCGTACGACCGGCGAGGACGTCGAGCCACGCGTGTTGGAGCGCCGCCGGCCCGGCACCCACCCGAACGTCGAGCCACCCGCCCACGACGGCCGCGAAGCGTTGCCAGGCCTCGGTGAACCGCTGGTCGAGCCCGTCGCGGCCCCAGTCGTGGCTGCGCTTACGCATCTGCACCGGCGCGAAGAACACCTCCTCGGCGGCGTCGGCGTTCGGCGTCTGGTTGGTGAGCCCGACGGCGATGTCCCGGACGAGCCGGTCGCCGAGGCGCCGACGCAGGGCGGCACGGGTCGAGGGCGCACCGGACAGGTCGAGGTAGACGGTCGGAACCACGTCGAGGGCGTCGACATCGTCGTACGACACGACCTCGTCGTAGCAGCCGAGCGACCGGGTGAACGCCAGGTTGCCGGGTGAGGTGAGACCGACCAGGCGCGGCCCGCGCCGGTGCAGCTCGAACGCGGCGGCGTACGCGGTCTTGCTCGACGCCGACGACACCAGCAGCGCCTCGGCACCGTGGAAGTCGTTGTCGACGACCTGGTCGGCAAGCATGAACGAGGTGAAGAACAGCGGCCGGAACAGGATCAGCAGATCCTCCTGGTCACGCTGGTACGCCGGGTCGCCGGCCGTCGACCGGTACGCGTTGTACGGCGACGGCAGCTCGGCCCGGTGCGGGCTCGCCTCGCGGAACCCGGACGCGTCCACCCGGTCCGGCCGCACCACGAGGTGACCGGCGGGCGGGAGGTATCCGTAGATCCGTTGCCCCACCTCGACCCCCGCCACCGTCGAGGCGACCACCTCGGCGAAGCCCCAGAGCGGCGGGAGGCCCCACTGCGGCCCGAGCCCCTGGGCCTCCGGCGGGAAGAACTGCCAGTACCGCATCGAGTCACCGAGCACCGCGTAGGTCACGTTGTTGGCGGTGAGGCCGACGCGGTCCACGCGCAGCAGGGCCTCGCCGTCGGCCAGGGCGGGGGTGGAGCCATCGACGAGCGTGGTCTGCCCGAGGTCGTCACGCGCAACGGCGAAGGTCCATGAGTCAGCCATGAGGTGACGCTAGACAGCCCCGCAACCGGAGACAAGTGCACTGAGAGTGCAAAATCCCACTGCGCGCGGTCAGGGTCGGAGCGCGGCGAGGTCGCGGAGGTGCGCGAGCGGCAGGTGCGGTGGCCGCCACTCCACGAAGAGGGCCGTCGCGTCGTCCTCGAGCTGGTCGTCCTGGTAGCTGACGACCGCGCGGACCAGGCGACGCATGGTCTCCGGGCTGGGCAGACCGTCGTTGAGGGCGCGGTTGACGAAGTCGACGAGCCGACCCAACCCGAACTGCTCCCCCTCTGCGCTACGGGCGTCGGTGATGCCGTCGGTGTAGGCGAGAATCCGGTCACCAGGGTGCAGATTTTCCACGTGCACCCGCGGCCGGCGAGGGGACAGGTGGCCCAGGCCGAGCGGCAGCACTGTCGGCCCCGGTAGCTCCCGAACGGCCTTGCCGTCACGCAGCAACATCGCACCTGGGTGACCCGCGTTGATCATGCTGAGGTGGCCGGTCCGGCGGTTCAACTCGATGAGCAGACCCGTGGCGAAGAAGTTCGGGTGTTCGGACCGCACCCACCTGTCGATGCTGATCGCCGTATCGACCAGGTCGAGGCCACACCGACGGGCGTTGCGGTACGCGCTGACCACCAGCGAGGCCAGGGTGCTCGCCTTGATGCCGTGTCCACACGTGTCGAAGAGCCCGACGCTGAGCACGTCATCGTTCAGCGCGTAGTCGAAGATGTCGCCGCCGACGTCGTAACACGGTTCGAGGATGGCGGTGACCACCAGGTCGTCGGTGGCGAAGGTCAGCGGTGGGAGCAGGCCCCACACGATCTCGGCGGCGACCTGCATCGGCATCCGCCGCCGCATCCGCTCGACCACGTCACCGTAGAGCCGGCGGTTGACCAGGATCTGGGCGATGTTGACCGCAACCTCCCAGGCCGGACCATCAATCGTCTCGCCTGCGGCGGCCGGCGAGACGATCTCCAGTACGCCCATCCGCTCACACCCGAGCAGCAGTGGCACCCACACCCGGTCCGGGTTGTCGGGCGCGCGCTGGATGTCGAGGGTGGTGAAGGCCCGACCGGCGAGCGTCGTCTCGATCGGCAGCTGGTCCCGGTCCAGACCCGCACCGAGCAGCGGCACGAGGAGGGTCTGGGTGTAGTCGGCCAGATAGATCACGATCTCGCTGGCGTCGATCGCGGGCGCAGCGCGGGCCACCAGCTGCGACACCTCGTCGGGCCCGCCCCGGGGCGCGTTGAGCTGCAACCACCGAACCACCTCGCCGACGTCGACCATGCTCCACCTCCCCCTGTCCTCCCCGAACACAGGAGCACGTACGAGCGGTGAGGTTACCGCGCCCCGCCGCAATCCCCACCCGCCTCGACCATGGCGCTGAGGAGCGCGGACAGCGGCACTGTGGCGAATCCCACCCGGGCGTCACTCGCCCCGTACGGCATCCACAGCTCGCCGTCGTGCACCAGCGCGCCGCAGGAGTAGACGACGTTCGGTACGTACCCGTCGCGGTCCTTCTCGTCGGGTGCGAGAAGCGCACCGGGCAGGTGCGCGACGACCCGCTCCGGTGTGTGCAGGTCGAGCAGGAGGGCACCGATCGCGTACCGACGCATCGGCCCGACACCGTGGGTGAGTACGAGCCAGCCGGCGTCGGTCTCGATCGGTGATCCGCAGTTGCCGACCTGGATCAACTCCCAGCTCTCGCCCGGCGCGTGCAACGGGGTCGGGGCCTGCCAGCGGCTCTCGCCGTCCAGGGCGGTCAGGCCGATGGTCTCGCCGTCGGCACGGCACAGGGCCAGGTGCCGGCCGCCGACGGTACGCGGAAACAGCGCGATCCCCTTGTTCCGGGCACCCGGCCCGCGCATCGGGGTCATCTCGAACTGGCGCAGATCGTCGCTGGCCAGCGCCCGGGTGGCGATGTTCCGGCCGTCGTAGGCGGTGTAGGTGGCCCGGTACACCGGACCTGACTCATCGACGAAGCGGACGAACCGCGCGTCCTCCATGCCGTTGCTCTCCGCCGGGGTGGCTGGCCAGAGCACCCGTTGGTGCAGGACAGTGTTGGCGGGGAAGGACGTGGCGTAGCTACCGGCGTTGGTACGGCGCAGTTGCTCGACGGTCCCCAACCCGGTGCTGCGGGAGAGCAGATCGGGTGGCAGGTTGCCGAGCACCCGCTCGAAGGCAACCTCGTCGTACCACTCGGGCAGCGCGTCCAGCACGGTGGCCGCGACCTCGTTGTCGCAGCCCTCCTCGGCCAGGCCGGCGACGAGCAGGTCTCGGCGGTGCCGTACGCCCATCCGCTGCCCGACGGTCAACGGCCCGGCTCGGTCAGTGATCGTGAGCTGTTCCCCGGGTCCGACGACCGCTGTGGCGAAGCCGATCGAGGACACGTGGCCCTCGCCCACCTGGCGCAGGCTGACGGCGACGCGCAGCTGCCCGGGGGCGAGACCCGTCTGGTCCGGGTGGGCCACCATCGACGGGTTGCACAGGGCGGCGGCCTCGACGGCGTACTCGTGGCTGAAGTAGGCGCCGACCAGCAGCCGGCTGTTCGGCGAGAGGTCCCGGGCCCGCGCGGCGCGGTGCCGGACCAGGTCGTAGTGGTGGGCGAAGGTGCCGGCGAGGTCGCGGTGCCGGGCGCCGAACCGGTCGAGGGTGTCGCGCAGCAGCCGTGCGGTCTCCTCGTCGGCGAGGTGCGCGACCCGGTCGATGAGTGCCTGCGCGCGGGTCCGAACCACCGCGGCATCCTCACCCGGGACGAAGAGCTTGATGATGACGCGGCGTGGATCGGGGGTGAGGGTGACGTCCCGCCGGACGGCCAGACTCCCGGTCACGACCACCGCCGGGCGTGCTGCAGGGTGGAGATGAGCGCGAGGGTCGACTCGGCGCCCTGGTTGAGGTTGGGCCCGTGCGCGGTCAGCCCGTCGTAACCACCGCCGGTCGCCGGATCCCACATCGGCGTGCCGAGGTCGTTCTCGCCGAGGAACCACCCGACCGCCTGCCGCACCCCGTCGTCCCACACCGGGTCCCCGGTGACCGCGGCCGCCGTGGCACAGGCATCGGCGAAGGCGGCGACCTCGATCGGCTGCTGGTCGTGGTGCAGCCGTACCGCGCCGCGCCGCCAACCCCCGGCTGGAACCACCGACATCCGCCCGTCGCGGAGCTGGACGTCGCGCAGCCAGGTCAACATGCCAAGGCCGTCGTCGAGGGGTGGGCCACCCTCGCGGAGCTGGCTCGCGGCGATGACCACCTCGGCGAGAGCGGCGTTGGCGTACGTCAACTCCTGCCGGGGCCACGGCCACCGCGGATCGGAGGCCGGGGGGCCGATCGTGCTGGCGGCGTCCGCCAGCAGGGACGCGGCGGCGACGTGGCCCGGGTGACGACGGAGCACCTCGGCCGCGCCCAGACCGGCGAAGGCCATCGTGTGCGGGGCCTTCGCCCGCCGTTTCGCGGCCCGGCTGAAGGCGACGAGCGCCTCCTCGCGTACCCATGGGGCGGGGCTGCGGGCGGCGGCCGTGCCCAGGCCCCACAGAGCTCGACCCCACCAGTCGCCGAGCCCTGGTTCGTCGGCCCAGCGCCGGTCGTGCCCGAGCCGGTTGTGGAACGCACCGCCGTCGTCCTGCGCGTGGGTGAGGAACGCCAGGTAGCGCTCCGCGAGCCGGAGCAGCTCCTCGCTCGGCTCCGGCTCGCGGCTGACGACCACCAGGCCACGGGCCACGTCGTCGGTGCAGTACCCGTGCTCACGCCGGACGATGGCGTGTCGTGCGTGCTCGAACAGGCCAGTGTCGTCGCTCAGCCGAGCCAGGTGCGCGAAGCTCGGTGCGGGCGCCGTCACCCAGCGCCCACCCGTCGACGTCCGGGGGCGTCCGGTGGTCGCCGTCACGCCGGCACGGCGCTGACGGCGGGTGAACGGGCGTCGAGGAGTTCTTCGGCGAGGGTGCCGTAGCGGGCCGCCACCGCAGGCCACCGGAGGTGCGCGGCCAGCGGGCGGACCCGCCCGGCCAACCGGGCGGTCAGGCCCGGCTCGGTCAGGACCCGCCGGATCGCCTTGGCCAGTGCCGCCGGGTTCTGATGGGGTACGACCAGACCGGGCCCACCGGTCAGCAGCTCGACGGCGTGCGGGAAGGCCGTCGCCACGACGGGCACCCCGGCGGCCACCGCTTCGATGAGGACGCCGGAGGTGACCTGTTCGCGGGAGTCGTAGGGCAGCACGACCACGTCGGCGGAACGGATCAAACGGCCCAGAGCCTCCTGGTCGTGGTAGACGTCCTGGTAGTCGACGGCGTGCGCGACGCCCAGCTGGGCACCGAGTTGGTGCAGCCCGGCCCGGTACGCCTCACCGTGGTGCTCGATCACCTTCGGGTGGGTCCGCCCGGCCACCGTGTAGGTCGGGGTCGGTTCCAGATCCTGCAACGTGGCGAGGGCCCGCAACGACCACTCGATGCCCTTGCCCGGCCCGAGCAACCCCCAGGTCAGCAGGTGCGGGCGGGTACGCCTGTCGACGGGTACACCGGCAAGCTCGGCCGCGCCGTGCGGAATCACCGTCACCTTGCCGGCTGGCACGGCGTACCCGACGAGCAGTCGGTCGCGGGCGGTGTCGGTCATCGTGACGACCGCCCCGGCGGTCGCCACGATCTGCTCCAACAGGGATTTCTGCCGGGCCGAGGGCTGGCTGAGCACTGTGTGCAGGACCACGATGCTCGGCACGCTGAGCCGCCGCAGCAACGGCAGGACCTCCTCGCCGTCGGTGCCGGGGTAGATGCCGTACTCGTGCTGGACGATCGCCACGTCGTACGCGTTCAGGGCGGCCGCCGCCTCCCGCCAGCCGGCCGGGTCGCGCGCCGACCAGGTGTGCACCACCCCGGGCACGGGCCGTAAGTCGTCGCTGTGATCGGTGACCCGGACGATGCCGCCGCGGGTGCCGTCGGCGGTCAGCTGGGCGGCGAGGGCCGCGTTGAACGTGGCCAGTCCGCACCGGGTCGGTGGGTGGGTGCTGAGGAATCCGTAGCTGGGCATGAACGTCGGGCCTTCCGGTTGTCGGCCACCACCGGAGTACGGGGTGAACCTCACGCGGGAACGGCGCACGCCGGTCAGCGTGTGTGACCGGCGGAACGGAGAGCGGTGCAGCTCGGTCAGTTACCGACGAGCTGGTCGTAGACGGCGAGATAGTCGGTGACCATCCGGTCCGCGCTGAAGCGCTTCAGAGCCCGCGCCCGACACTCCACCCGATCGAGGCCGGCGACCCGGGTGATCGCTTCGACTGCCTGGTCGACGGTGGAGACGAGGAGACCCGTCACCCCTTCGTCGACGACCTCGGGCATGGATCCCCGCCGGTAGGCGACGACAGGAGTGCCACAGACCATCGATTCCACCACCGACAGTCCGAACGGCTCGTCGAAGGCGATCGGGTGCAGCAGCGCGGTGCTCTCACCGAGCACCTCGGCACGCCGTCGCGGACCCACCGACCCGAGGAAGACGACCTGGTCGCCGTCGATGTGCGGGGCGACCTGCTCGGCGAAGTACCGCTCGTCCTGCACGATTCCGCAGATGGTCAGGCGCCGGCCGGCGCGGCGGGCGATCTCGATCGCGGTGTGGGTGCCCTTGTCCGGATGGATCCGGCCGAAAGCGGCCAGCCCGGGGCCGGCCTCGCTGGTGAACGGCAGTCCGCCGACGTCGACGCCGTGGTACACCGTGGCCACGTAGTCGAGCTCCGGTGCCCGGTCCGCGTCGGAGATCGACACGTACGACGAGCGGGCTCGGCCGTAGGCGGGCAGGATCCCCGCGCCGGAGAAGCCGTGCACTGTGGTCAGCAGGGGTGCGCGGCAGTGCTCCGCGAACGCCAGGGGCAGCCAGTCCAGGTGACTGTGCACCACGTCGAACTGCGCCGAGCGGGCCATCGCGTGGGAGACGTGCATCGCCTCCCACACCCGGCCGTCCAGGTCCGGGGCGTCCGCGTACCCCCGTGGGCAGACTCCGTCGAGCTGGGCGGACGTGACGGAGTCCAGTGTCGCGAAGAGCGTCACGTCGAGCCCGCGGCTGACCAGCCCCTCAGCGAGCAGGCCGGTCACCTGCTCCCACGGGCCGTAGTGGTGCGGGGGCGTACGCCAGGCGACCGGTCCGAGCAGCGCAACCCTCAAGGTGATGACGCGTCGACGAGATCAGCTGGGTTGAGGTTGAGGGTGGCGAGCAGCCCGGAGTGCTTGGCAGGATCCACGCGCTCCGGCAACTCCCGCTCGACCCAGTCGGCCCGGGCCTGCTGACCCCTGTCGCGAAGTGCGCTGACGATCCGGTCCCTGGCGATCCTCATCTGGTACTCCCTGGTTAAGGCGTTCGGAGCAAATTCGCACGGAGGGCGAACCTGGGTGCGCTGGCCGGGCGACCGACCGCCGGACGCCGGCGACGCGGTGACCTGTCGGTCGGGACGCGGTGGGCGATCAGCCGACACGACCGGTACGTCGCGGCGATGGAGAAGATGAGCGGTAACGCCCCTGGCGGGCTGGTGGCGACGGCGTCTGGCGGCCACCGGGGTCCCGGGCGACATGTTCACCGTACGCCCTCGCGGCGGCCCGCCGCACCAGCGCCCTGCACCGGGCCCAAGGTCAGGGCTCCAGCACCACCTTGCCGGCGCGGCTGCGGGCCTCGGCGAACACCAGCGCTGCGGAGACCTCGCTGAGCGGGTAGCGGGCGGCGATCTGCGGCACGATCACTCCCTGCCGCAGCAGGTCGAGCACGATGCCGAGGTCGGTGCGCAGACGACGGCGGAACGCGGCGGGGCGGGTGAGCTGACCGGCCCAGAAGTTGTAGAAACCGGCCCGGTGGCCGTTGGGCAGCGCGTTCCAGGTGTACAGGCGGGCCAGCAGCTTCACGAAGACCCACACGACCGACTGCCCGGTGCCGACGGCGGCGGCGTTGCCGTAGACGACCAGCTTGCCGCCGGCGGCGAGCAGGGCGTACGAGGTGCGTACGCCCGGGCCGGCGACCGGGTCGAAGACGGCGTCGACGCCACCCGGCGACAGCTCGCGGACCCGCGCGGCCAGGTCCGGGTCGCGGTAGTCGAGCGGTTCGACGCCGAGTTCGCGCAGCCCGGCGTGGTGCCGTGCGGCGGCGGTGCCGATGACCCGCAGGCCGAGGTGTCGGCCGAGTTGGACGAGCACGCTCCCGACGCCGCCGTTCGCGCCGTGCACGAGGATGGTCTGCCCCGCCGTCAGGTCGGCGTCCCGCAGCATCTGCCAGGCGGTCACCCCGTTGACGACGACGGTCTCGGCCGCGGCGGGGTCCAGGTCCACGGGTACGGGGGTCACGGCGTCGATGTCGACAAGCGCGTACGTGGCCCAGGCACCGGTCCTGGTGACCGCCGCCACCCGGGTGCCGACAAGCGCGTCGTCACCGCCGGGGCCGACCGCCCGGACCGTGCCGACGAGGTCGTAGCCGGGCACGAACGGGAACTTCGGCTGACCGGGGTAGAGAGCGTGGCGCATCTGCTGCTCGGCGAACGAGATGCCGGTGGCCTCGACCTGGACGAGTGCCTGCCCCCGGGCGGGGACGGGCATCGCGCGTCGGTGCAGCTGGAGGCCGTCGGGCTCCACCACGCCGGGCAGCACCACTTCGGTGATCATCGTGTCGGTGGTCATCTGACTCTCCTTTGTTTGTAAGTGTGCACTCACACACTTCTTTGCCTCAAAGAGTGGGCCGCCGAAGCGGCCCAGCATCGGGGTCGGTCAGGGGTGGCGAATGCCAGCGGTCAGGGCGCGAGCCCAGGGCTCCGGGACCTGCTCCAGGCCGGCCGTCACGATCAGGTGGCACAACTGGCCGTACGCGAAGAACTGCTGCACCTGCGCGTCGCTCGCGCCGGCCCGACTCTGCACGAAGGTCGCGACCCGCCGGTAGCCGGCCCGCACCGCCTCGGCGACCTCCGGAATGTCCGTGACGGCCTGCGCCTGCACCTGAAAGAGCAGGAGGTCACGATCGGCGATCAGCTCCGCGTACGCACCCCCCATGGCGTCGAGGATCTCCTCCGGGCTGCCGCCCGCAGCGCGCTCCGCACCCGCCTCGATCGCGTCGGCGATCCGGTCGAAACACGCTCCGGCCGCCGCCACGAACAACCCGAGCTTTCCGGCGAAGAGCCGGAAGACGTACGCCTCGGAGATGCCGGCGGCGGCGGCCACGGCGGTGACCGGGGTGGCGTGGAAGCCGGCGCGCGCGAACACCGACACTGCGGTGTTCAGGACGGTGACCCGGCGGGCCTCGGCGGTGGATCGCATATTTGTAAGTGTGCACTCACAAACAAGTGTCGTCAAGCCCTCGCGCCAAGCCCGTCAGGGAGCGATGCGTAGCAGCCGGATCGCGTTGTCGTCGTAGTCGCCGAAGCGGTACCGGAGACCGGCGAACGGGCTGCCGGGGAAGTCGCCGGTGATCGTCGCGGTCACGACGGTGCCGGTGGGAGTGTCCTCGACGTCGGTGATCTCGTACGACACCAGCGGCACGGCCTGGCGCCACCGGCGGATGGCCTCGATGCCCCGGTGCTCGGTCGACTCGTCCTCGACCACTGCGTCCTCGGCGAAGAGGGCGAAGTAGTCCTCGGAGTCGGGCTGGCCGGCGAGGTCGAAGTAGCGGCGGATGATGGCCGGTGCGGCCTGGGTAGCGGTCATGGTCGGCGTCCCTTCTGGACGTTGCTGAAGATCGGGTCAGACCGTCGGGATGGTGCCGCCGTCGATGACGTGTTCGGCGCCGACGATCGCCGAGGCACGGTCGGAGAGCAGGAAGGCCACCAGGTCGGCAACCTCCTCCGGCCGCGCCGGGCGGCCGAGCGGGATCCCACCCAGCGAGTCCATCAACTGCCCCAGGGCGGTGTCGCGATCGACACCACTCCCCACGGCGAGGCGGTCGACGAGCGCGTCGGCGGCGGTGGTCTGGATGAAGCCGGGCGCCACGCTGTTCACCCGGATGCCGGACGGCGCGAGCTCGTTCGCCAAGCCTTTGCTGTACGCGGTCAGCGCGGCCTTGGCCGCCGCGTACCCCAGGGTCGCCTGGTGCATCGGCTTGCGCCGCTGAATCGAGGAGAGATGAACGATCGCGCCGACGCGCTTCTCGATCATTGCCGGAACGAGGCGCCGGTCCAGGCGTACCGCGCCGAGGAGGTTGAGGTTCAACTCCTCCATCCAGGCCTGCTCACTGAGTGCGGCGAAACCACCCGCCGGAGCGTGCGACCCACCGACGACGTGCACGACGATGTCGGCGCCACCCTCGGCGAGCAGGCACTCCGCCACCGCCTCCGCGCCGTCGACGCTCGACGTGTCGGCGGCGATGAACCGGTCGGCGAACTCGTAGCCCGCCGGCTCACTCCGGGCGCTGACCCACACGTCCGCCCCGACCTCGCGCAGCCGTGCGGCGATCGCCGCGCCGGCCCCCTTCGTACCTCCGGTCACCAGTGCGCGGCGACCGTGCAGCGAGTCCCGCTGGGACATCTGTTACTCCTGTCTGGGCAGCATGAAGCGGCAGTCGTATAGTTACTGCTGAAACAGAACCTACTAACTTCGACACTAGCACCTACTCGGGAGAGGGCACAGTTGTGGCCGGGAAGATCCGCTTGGAGGACCGCGAATGTCCGCTGTCCAGCGCACTGGGCCACGTGGGCGAGTGGTGGACGCTGCTGATCCTGCACGACGCCTTCGACGGCTACACCCGGTTCGACCAGTTCCAGGCCAACCTGGGTGTCTCGTCCAGCATCCTCACCAGCCGGCTCAAGACCCTCACCGGTCAGGGGTTGCTCGAACGGCGCAGGTACCAGACCAGGCCCGACCGCTACGAGTACGTCCTCACCGACCTCGGCCGCAGCCTGCGGCCCGTCGTCGTCGCCCTCGCCGCCTGGGGCAACTCACGCCTCGACCCCAGCGAACGCAGCATGATCCTTGTCGACCGAGCCACCGGGGTGGAGGCCGACCCGGTGATCGTGGACCGCAGCACCGGGCGCCCGCTCGACGACGCCGACTTCGTGTTCGCCGCCGGCCCAGCCGCCAGCGAGGCCATGCGTAAACGCTACGAGCACATCTCCACCGAGGCGGCCCGGCAGCGGCCCTGACCGGCTCACTCCAGCGGATAGAGGCGGGCCGGGTCACCGGGCCGGAGACTGTCCGGCACGTCGTCCGCGGTGCTGGCGGCGATCGAGCCGAGCAGAGCCAACGAGCGCGCGGACTCCGTACCGGGTTCGGCGTGGTAGATCACCAGAAGCTGCCCGTCGGCGCCCGCCACCGCGAGCTTGTCGCAGTACAGGTCGAGGTCACCCACCTCGGGATGGCGCAGCCGGCTGACGATGCCCTCCCGCCGACGTACCTCGTGCCGCGCCCACAGCCGTCGAAAGCAGTCATTCTTGATCGACAACTCCCCCACCAGCGCCGCCAACCGGGGGTCGTCGGCCGACCCGGCCGAGTCGGCACGCATCTGCCCCACCACGCTCTGCATCGCCTGCCGCCAGTCGCGGAACAGCTCCCGCTCGGCCGGGTCCAGAAACACCGCGCGGAGTCGGTTGGAGCCCGGGGCGAGGTTCGGCGACAGCGCCCTCGCCATCGGGTTCGAGGCCAGGATGTCGAGGTAGCGGTTCTGCACGAAGGCCGGCATGGAGAGCTGCCGCAGCAGGTGCAGGATGCTGGCCGGCACCCGCTCGGCGGCCGGTCGGACCGCCCGGCGCGACCGCGCACGGCTCAGCCCGATCATGTATGCGGTCGCCTCCGGGTCCAGCCGCAGCACCCCGGCGAGGGCATCGAGGACCTGCACCGAGGGGTGCCGCTCGCGACCCTGCTCCAGTCGGAGGTAGTAGTCGGCGCTGATGCCGGCCAGCATCGCCACCTCCTCGCGGCGCAGCCCCGGCACCCGGCGCAGGCCCACGCCCGGACCGAGCCCGACGTCCTCGGGCCGGACCTGCTCCCGACGGGCACGCAGGAAGTCACCGAGCTGGTTCGTTGCGTCCATGCCACCGACGGTAGATCGCCAGGCCGGCCGGTGACTGGCTGTGTCACTACCAGGAACAGCTCGCCCTGCCGCCGGGGTGGATCCCGGCGGACAGTCGTCGGAGAGCCGCTTTCGAACGGCCGCCTGGATCATGACGACGACGGACAGAGGATGACTATGAGTAACAACCTTCCCGGCGGTGCCCTGACCCCCGCCGACGGCCTCACCCTGAGCCGGATGGGCTACGGGGCGATGCAGTTGGCCGGCCCGGGTGTCTTCGGCCCGCCCCGCGACCGCCAGCAGGCGCTGGCCGTGCTCCGCGAGGCCGTCGACCTGGGCGTCCGACACATCGACACGAGCGACTTCTACGGGCCCGTGGTGGTCAACGACCTGATCCGCGAGGCGCTGTTCCCGTACCCGGCCGACCTGCACATCGTCACGAAGGTCGGGGCGCGCCGCGGCGCGGACGGCTCCTGGATCATGTCGTTGGAGCCGAATGACCTCAAGGCCCAGGTCCGGGAGAACCTGGATCATCTCGGCCTGGATGTCCTCGACGTGGTCAACCTGCGGGTGGGCTCGGCGCACGGCCCCCAAGACGCACCCATCGCCGAGCAGTTCGCTGCCCTGGCGGAGCTGCGCGAGCAGGGCCTCATCCGGCACCTCGGGCTCAGCACCGTCACCTCCGCCCAGCTCACCGAAGCCCAGGCCATCGCGCCGGTGGTGACAGTGCAGAACCTCTACAACGTCGCCAACCGCCAGGACGACGACCTGGTCGACAGGTGCGCCGCGGAGAACATCGCGTTCGCCTCGTACTTCCCGCTCGGCGGGTTCACCCCGTTGCAGTCCGACACGCTCGACGCCGTGGCCGCCCGACTGGGTGCCTCGCCGCAGCAGGTCGCCCTCGCCTGGCTGCTCCAGCGATCCCCCACCACAGTGCTGATCCCCGGCACCTCCAGCGTGGCGCACCTGCGGGAGAACGTGGCGGCGGCCGACCTGAAACTGCCGGCCGACGCGATCGAGGAGTTGGACGCGCTGGCTGCCTAGCCGGTACTGGTGCGGCCGGCTGGTGCTGGTGCGGCCAGCCGGCCGGCCAGCGCTGGTGCTGGTGCGGCCAGCCGGCCGGCTCGTGGTGGTGCGGCCGGCTAGTGCTGGTGCTGGTGCGGCCGGTTGCGGATGAGGGTGAGCGCGAGCACGGCGGTGACGAGGAAGACGACGCCGTTGATCCGCAACCCGGCCTGGACACCGGAGGTCAGCGCCTCGGCGATCGCCGCCCGGACCGGGTCGGGCAGCGGTTGGCCGCCGTTGGCGCCGGAGGCCACCGCCGCCTGCACGGCGGTGCGGGTCGGTTCGCCGACGTGGTGCGCGGCGAGCCGGCCCGGCAGGTCGGCCACCATCGTGGTGGTGAGGAGCGTCCCGAGCACTGACGAGCCGAGCACCGAGCCGACCTGGCGGGCGGCGTTGACCGCCCCGGAGGCCATACCGGCCTGGGCGGGCGCGACGCTGGCCAACGCCGCCGCCGTCGCCGGGGCCACCACCAGACCGCTGGCCGCGCCGAACAACACGAACAACAGCCACCGGTCGCCGAACGACGTGGTCGGGCCCTGGTTCGCCAGAGCGAAGCTCGCCACCGCACCGAGGACCAGGCCGACTGTCAACGGCGCCTTGAATCCGGTACGACGGATCGCCCGCCCGGCACCGAAGGCGACAAGCACGTAGGCGCCGAAGAGCACGAGCATCCGCCAGCCGGTGTCCAGCGGGCTGAGCGCCTGGGCACGTTCGTGGAAGAGGACCAGCAGGATCGCCACGCCTGTGAAACCGAACAGCGACACCGCGCCGACGACCATGACAGCGCTGAACGACGCGGCCCGGAACAGCCGTACGTCGAGCATCGGCGCGCTGGTCCGCAGCTCGACCAGCACGAACGCGACAAGCGCGACGACCGCGACGACCCAGGCCGCCGAGACCACCGGGCTGGTGTAGCCGCCCTTGCCGCCCTGGATCAGCGCGTAGACGGCAGCCGCGATCGCGACGGTGCCCAGCAGCAGGCCGGGCACGTCGAGGCGGGCCGCGCTCGACCGGGACTCGGCCACCCCGACGACGGCGACGACGAGGGTGATCAGGCCCAACGCGATGGTCGACAGGTAGACGCTGTGCCACTGGTAGTGCCGCAGCAGGGTGCCGGCGATGAGCGGGCCGATGGCGAGCCCGATGCCGGACGCCGCCGACCACGCGGTGATGACCTCGGTCCGTCGGTGCGGGTCGGTGAAGGTCGCGCCGAGGATCGCCAGGCTGTTCGGCAGGATCAGGGCCCCGCCGAGGCCGGCGACCAACTGCCCGACGATCACCCACGCGACGGTCGGAGCGCCGGCCACGACGCCTGCGCCGACGATCATCGCGACGACCCCGGCACCGAACATGCGCCTACGCCCGTAGCGGCTACCCAGGGTGGCCGCGGACAGCACGACACTCGCCACCATCAGGGTGTAGGCGCTGGGGATCCAGACCAGGGTTGTCGGGTCGACCTGCAGGTCCCGCTGGATGGTGGTCAGCGCGGAGACCGTCGCGGTGATCTGCAGGAACGTGATCATCGCGCCCAGACACATGGCGATCAGGGTCACCGGGCGGGAGCCGCGCAACGGTGAGCGGGCGGTGGCTGCCGGCCCGCTTGCTGCCGGTCCGGGCGGGGTAGCTCCGGGCGGGGTGGCTCCGGGCGGGGTGGCTCCGGGCGGGGTCGGGGCTGTGGCGCTGGTGGTCACTGAAGATCCTTCAGGATGGCGGTCTGACTTGCGTATGCTGAAGTCAGCGCCACCCAGTGAAGCACCTGACTAGCCCTCCCGCAAGTCAGGTACGCTGGACGGCATGGAGGACCTACGAGACGATCGTGATTCCTGGACGAGCGAGAACTGCTCGGTGGCCCGGGCGATGGACATCGTGGGCAGCAGGTCAACGGTCCTGATCATGCGCGAGGCCCTGCTCGGCACGCGCCGCTTCGACGACTTCGTCCGCCGGGTCGGCGTCGGCGAGCCCGCCATGGCCGCCCGACTCAAGGAAATGGTCGCCGCCGAACTGCTCGAACGAATCCCCTACCGGGAGCCGGGGCAGCGCACCCGCCACGAGTACCAACTCACCCGCAAGGGCCGCGAACTCCTGCCCGTCATCACCGCGCTGCGCAACTGGGGCGACACGTGGGCCGCCAAGGACACCGGCCCGTCCATCGTCGCCACCCACCACGACTGCGGCGAGCCGATCCGTGCGGTGCTCCGCTGCGCCGCCGGCCACGAGATAACGGACGGCGACATCGACATCACCGCCGGCCCGGGCCTCGTCCGGCGCGACTGACCCTCCGAGTCGCGACCAGACCGGCAGCCTTCCCAGCCGAAGTGCGGCCCTGTCAGCTCGGCGTCGACCCCAGCCAAGCCAATCGATCATGATAACTGAAATGTCGTACACCTGTTCTAGTCTCTCGTCATGGTTGAGGAGTTGGCGCAGGCAGACGACGCTGTCGCCGCCTGCGCCGACGCCGCCGCCTGGGCCCTTCCGGAGCACGACCTGATCGCCGCGCTCGACGCTGCGCACCGCCTTCAGCAACGCCTCGCCGCCGTCAGCCTCACCCTCATCCGCGAGATCGACGGCCGCGGCACCGCTCGCGGCCAGGGCGCCTCCAGCACTGCGGTCTGGCTCCGCGAGCGACTGCGGCTCACCATCCCCGCCGCCCGCCGCCTCGTCGACCTCGCCACGGCCCTGGACACCGGCAACCCCGGGATACGACAAGCGCTAGCCGACGGGCACATCACCCTCGACCAGGCTCGGGTCATCACCGACACCGTCACCACCGTGCAGGCCACCGCTGGCACCGAGGCCGCCGACAAGGCCGTTGGCGTGCTCACCGACTGGGCCACCCAGTTCGACCCCACCCACCTGCGCAAACTCGGCACCCGCATCCTCGACCACGTCGCCCCCGACATCGCCGACGCCGCCGCCCAGGCCGCACTCGAAGCCGAAGACCGCCGCGCCGCCCGCGACCGGCACCTCACCATCTCCGAGCAGACCGACGGTCGCCTGCGGCTCACCGGCATCCTCGACGCCGAAACCGCAGGCCTGCTCCGCGCCGCCATCGACCCACTGACCGCGCCCCGCGGCCCCGACGATCAACGCACCGCCGGGCAACGCCGCCACGACGCCCTCGCCGACCTCTTCCGACTCACACTGCGCACCAACGAACTACCCGAGCACGGCGGCGACCCGGCGCAGATCGTCGTCACCACCAGCTACGACGGGTTGATCCGACAGCTGGGCACCGGCGCTCTCGACACCGGCCTGCACCTCACACCCGAGACCGTGCGCCGGCTTGCCTGCGACGCCACCATCCTGCCCACCGTCCTCAGTGGCGCCGGCCAACCACTAGACGTCGGGCGACAACGCCGCCTCATCACCGGGCCTCTGCGGCGCGCCCTGGTGCTGCGTGATCGGGGGTGCGCGTTCCCTGGCTGCGACCGACCGCCCCGCTGGTGCCACGCCCACCACATTCACCACTGGGCCGACGGCGGCACCACCAGCCTGGCCAACGCCGTCCTGCTCTGCGGCCACCACCACCGACACCTTCACCACAGCGACTGGACGGTTCAGTTGGCCGGCGACGGCCACCCCGAATTCGTGCCACCAGCCTGGCTCGACCCCGACCAGGTCCCCCGCCGCAACCACTACCACCGACGAACGTAAGAGCAGCCAGCCGACACCAACCAGTGGGCAACACTCCGCGTGCTGGACGAAGCGAGCGCTTCGCTGCCACCCAACAACTCGGGCGCACGCATTGCTCGCTCAACGAGACAGGCTGCTCTGCGTGCTCGACGGCGCGGGCATCGTCTTGACGACCGCCGGAGGGCGGACGGCGGCGTGCGCCGCGCAGGCCCGGCTCAAAGGGTGCTCGGCCGTCTTGGCGAGCCAACGGCGGCCCGCCCTAGTCGGCCACTTAGGACAGGCATCCGGATTCGCAGGCACCGAGGACCACGAGGACCGACTCGACCGACAGCGCGGGCATCGGACCAAATGGCATGGATCTCCCACGGCGACGTCCCCAAATGACGCGCAAAGTACCCGTTGTGTTACGAGCTTGTTTCCAAGATGACAGCCAGGTTACGTGTGCTTCTCGATGATCGGTACCGATCCTAGGTTTCGGCCACCGTCATCAGTCGTGGCGGCCGGCACCGAACGTGGAGGCAACGACGTGCCACAACCGAACGCACATCGGACCGGACGGGCCAGGTACGGGGTCAGCATGCTGGCCGCCGTGGCGCTGACCGCGGCCGGTCTGACCAGCCTGCCCGCCAGCGCCACCGCCGCGCCGGCCAGCAGCGGACCGACCGCCCGCTACCTCGTCCAGCTCGACGAGGAGCCGCTGGCCACCTACACCGGCGGGGTTGCCGGGATCGCGGCGACCAAGCCGGCCGACGGGGCCAAGCTGAACCGTACGTCCGGGAACGCCAACGCGTACCGGGATCATCTGCGCCAGAAGCGTAAGTCGGTGCTGGACCGTGTCGGCGTGCCAGCCGAGCGCACCCGCGTCACCATGGAGACCGCGTTCAACGGCTTCGCCGCCGACCTGACCGGGCCGCAGGCCGCCCGGTTGCGCGCCACCAACGGTGTCCGAGCGGTGTACGCGAGCCAGAAGGTGCACGCCGCCACCTCGCACACGCCGGACTACCTGGGCCTGACCGGCAAGGGCGGGGTGTGGAAGAAGGAGTTCGGCGGAGACTCCCGCGCGGGTGAGGGCGTGATCATCGGGGTCATCGACAGCGGCTACTGGCCGGAGAGCGCGAGCTTCGCGCCGCTGCCCAGTCCGCGCCCCGACCAGGCCATCATCGACGCCAAGTGGAAGGGCACCTGCGACGTTGGCGTCGAAGCGCCGGTCACCTGCAACAACAAGGTGATCGGGGCGCGCTGGTACAACGACAGCGGCATCGCCGAGGCGTTCCCGGACGACTACTCCTCGCCGCGCGACCGCAACGGCCACGGCACCCACACCGCCAGCACCGCCGCCGGCATCCACGGCGTGCGGGCCACGTCGGGCACCCAGGACCTGGGCATGATCTCCGGCATGGCGCCGGCCGCGCGGTTGGCGATCTACAAGGCGCTGTACGACAACGGTGCGGGCGGAGCGACAGGCACCGACATCGACATCGTGCATGCCATCGACGACGCGGTCGCGGACGGCGTCGACGTGATCAACTACTCGATCGGTGACGACACCGAGCAGTTCGGCGCGGTCGACGCGACGTTCTTCAACGCGGCCGCCGCCGGAGTGTTCGTCGCCGCCGCCGCCGGCAACTCCGGCCCGTTCGCCAACACCGTCGACAACTCGACGCCCTGGCTGACCACGGTGGCCGCGAGCACGACCGACCGGCAGAACACCCGGAAGCTCACCCTCGGCAACGGCACCACCATCGCCGGTGTGGGCATGGGCGAGACCGGCGTCGGGCCGGCCCGACTGGTCTTCGCCAAGGACAGCGCAGTCGACCCGGACGGCGCGTACGGTGCCGGTCTCTGCGCCGACGACACGTTGGATCCGGCCAAGGTCAAGGGCGCGATCGTGCTCTGCCTGCGCGGCGAGATCCCGCGTACCGACAAGAGCATCGAGGTGGCACGGGCCGGCGGGGTCGGCATGGTGCTGTACAACGAGGAGCTGAGCTCCCTCAACGCCGACGTGCAGACCGTGCCGACCGTGCACATCAACGAGGTCGACCTGGCCACGGTCACCGCGTACGTCGCCAAGGGCAACGCCACGGCGACCATCTCGCCGAGCACGCTGGAGACGGTCGAGGCTCCCGCGGTCGCCGCGTTCTCCTCGGCGGGCCCGTCGAACCTGAACGCCGGTGAGCTGCTCAAGCCAGACATCAGCGCGCCCGGTCAGGACATCGTCGCCGCGTTCTCCCCGTCCATCGGCGGCAACGACTTCGCCCTGGAGTCGGGCACCTCGATGGCGGCGCCGCACATCGCCGGTATCGCCGCCCTGCTGCTGGCCAAGAACCCCGGCTGGTCGCCGGCTGCGGTCCGCTCGGCGTTGATGACCAGCGCGGTGGACAAGACCGACAAGGGCAACCCGATCAAGATCGGCACGTACGACGCGACTCCGCTCAACTACGGTGCCGGCCAGGTCGAGCCGGGCAGTGCCTTCGACCCGGGCCTGGTCTACGACTCCAACCAGCAGGACTGGATCCAGTACCTGTGCGGGGTGTCCGCCGACCGTGGCGGCGAATACGGGCTCGGCGACCTGGACGGCTGCGACACGATCGGCGCGATCGACACGGCGCAGCTCAACTACCCGTCGATCTCGCTGGGCCGGATGGTGGGCAAGCAGACGGTGACCCGTACGGTCACCAACGTCAGCGACAAGACCAGCACCTACTCCTCGTCGGTGCAGGCCCCGCCGGGCTACAAGGTCAAGGTCACCCCGAAGAAGATGCAGATCCGTCCGGGCCGGAGCGCCCGCTTCACCGTCGAGGTCACCAACACCGGTGGCGCGTTCGACACCTGGGCCGACGGTTCGCTGACCTGGCGCGACGAGTTCAAGCACGCGGTACGCAGCCCGCTTGTCGTGCGCAACTCCGGGTTGGTCGCCCCCGACGCCATCACCGGCAAGGGCACCTTCGGCAGCGTCCGGATCGCCGCCGAGGTCGGCTACAAGGGTCAGCTGATCTCGCAGCTCTCCGGCCTGACCTCGGGCACCAGCAACGTGGTCACCCTGACCGGCGACGGGCCGAGCTGGGACTGGAGCACGTCGAACAACCTGCCGGTGCCGCTGCCCGCGTCGATCAGCAGGACAACCCTGCACGTGCCGGCCGGGACCCGCAGCCCACTCGTCCAGGTGACGTCGGAGCGGCCCACCTGCTCCCACATCGACTGGGACGACGAGGAGGGGGTGATGGAGTGCACCGAGTTCAGCCTCAACGTCTATGACAAGTTCGGGAAGTTCGTCACCGCCACGGTCAGCGGTCGGGACGGCGCCAAGGTGACCCTGCCGGACGGCGCCGGGGACTACATCGTGGTCGTCGAGCAGGAGTTCACCGAGAACATCAGGGACGGCGCGAACGCGTACACCGTGACCAGCTACCTGCCGGGCGCGCCGGGCACGTCCACCGGCCGGTTCACCATCGACCCGAAGCAGCGCGGCGTGCAGCCGGGCACGACGGCGAACCTGACGCTGCGGTGGTTCGGTCTCGCCCCGGGTCAGCGCTACCTCGGGGTGCTGGAGTTCCGCAACGGTGACGGCTCGTTGAAGACCGTGCCGGTCACCGTCCAGTCCTGACCGTGCCGACGGGCCGGTGGGCTGACGTGTGACTCAGGTCACCGTCGGTCCGCCGGCCCACCGTCCCGCCGGGCAGAGGTGATCTGCTCGGCCCACGGTGATCGACAGCGACGAGGACAAGACGCGGGGCGGCGGGAGCCCATCTCCCGTCCGCCCCGAACGTCTGCGCGGGCCCGTCGAGTTCGTCGGCCGGGCAGCGGAGCTGGCCCAGTTACGCCGGCTCGTCGCAAACCCGCCCTGTCTGATCCTGCTGGAGGGCGAGCCCGGGATCGGCAAGAGTCGCCTCGTCGCCGAACTGCTCACCGAACTCCCCGGGCGGCACCTCATCGGCGAGTGCGACGACGTGCCCGAGCCCTTCCCACTCGGCGTGCTGCTGGACGCGATCCGGGGCAGCGCCGACCGACTCGGGCCGCTCAGCCCGGTGGCCGGCGCCCTCGCGCCACTGCTGCCGGAACTGGTCGACGTGCTGCCGGACGCGCCGCCCCCGTTGACCGACCCGGCGGCCGAGCGACATCGCCTGCTCCGCGCCGTCGCGGCGGTGCTCACCGCGCTGAGCCCCGCCACCCTCCTGCTGGAGGATCTGCACTGGGCCGACCCGGTGACCTGCGAACTCCTCGCCTACCTGAGCACCCACCCGGTCGAAGGGCTGGCCGTGGTGCTGACCGCGCGTACGGCGACGCCGGGGAGCAGTACGCCGATCCACGACGCCCTGGCCCGGACTCCCCCGTGGAGCGTCACGCGCGTCCCGCTCAGCCCGCTGGACGCCGATGACGTACGCCGGTTGGCGGCCCGCACCCTGCGGCTCGATGACCCGCCGCCGCAGCTGACCGCCACCCTGCTCGACCGCACCGCCGGGATCCCGTTCGTGGTCGAGGAGGTGCTGCGTACGCTCGCCGAGCGCGGCGGCGACCCGTTGGCCGACGACAGTGTCCCGTTCGTCCTCCGTGACGTGCTGCTCTGGCGGCTGCGCCCCCTTGACGAGGCCACCCGGGAGGTGCTGGGCGCGGCGGCCGTCCTGGGGATGACGCCCGATCAGCGCATCCTCGCCTCGGTTCTCAGCCTGGACCGGGTGGCGATCGGCGCGGCGTTGACCGCCGCACACCGGGCGGGCCTGCTGCACGACGCCGGGGACGGGCTACGGTTCCGCCACGACCTGGCCCGACAGGTGGTGTACGACCTGGTGCCCCGGGAGAGCCGGGAGTGGCTGCACCTGCGGGTGGCACGGGTGCTGGAGCAGGAGCTGCCCAGGCCGGTAGCGCAGTTGGCGCACCACTACCGTCGGGCCGGCAGCGGGGCCGACTTCGTCCGCAACGCCGAGGCGGCCGCCGACCTGGCCACCGAGCGCGGCGATGACGCGACCGCCGCCGGCTTCCTGCTCCAGACGATGGACATCGCCGAGCTGCCGCGGCCGGTACGGGTTCGGCTCGCCGCCAAACTGGGCCGGTCGGCCATCGACGGGCTCAGCCAGGCCGAGGCGATTCCGGTGCTGGAACGGCTGCTCGCCGACCGACGGCTGCCGCCGGGCGCCCGAGGTGAGTTGGGTCTGGTGCTCGGGCGGATGCAGCGCCAGCAGGGTGAGGCGCTGCGCGGGTACACCGAGATCGAGCGTGCCGTGCCGTACCTGCGCGCGCCGCGCCGCAAGGCCCCGGCCCTCGCGGTGCTGGCGGCCCCGGACACCGTCGTCGGCCGGCACGTCGACGACCACCTGGCCCGCTGCGCGGAGGCGGAGGCCGCCGCGGCGGCCAGCGGGGATCCGGCGGCGCACCTCGCGGTCCGCATCGCCCGGGCCTCGCTGCTGCTGGAGTTGGGCGACCCGGCGGCCTGGGCGATCATCTCCGAGCTGCGCGCGTCCGCCGAGTTGGCCGACCGACCCCGCGAGCACGCGCGGGCCTGCCTGAACTGGGCGCAGGGCGCGCTGCACGCCGGCCACCCGGAACAGGCCGAAGCACTGCTGGCGGCCGGTCGGGCGCTTGTCGACGAGACCGGGTACGAGCGGCTGACGGCCCTGGTGGAGGCGACCGAACTGTCACTGGACCGGGCCGCCGGCCGGCTCGACGGGCTCGCCGAACGGCTCAGCCGGCTGGTCGCCAGCGCCGAGCGGATGCCCGTCACCCTGCTGGACGCGCGGGCCGAGCTGGCGACCGTGCTGGCCCGTACCGCCGGTGTGGAAGGCGCGGGGCGCGACCAGGTGGAGTCGGCCGAACGGGCGCTGCGGGAGGTGGTCGCCGACGCCCGGCGGGTCGGCGCAGTCTGGCCCCTGGTGCAGGCGCTCTCGGCGCTGGCCCGGCTGACCCTGGTTGGGCGTCCGGACGAGGCCGTGCGGTACGCGACGGACGCGCTGTCACTGGTCCGCGGAAAGGGCATCCTGTCGTGGGCGGCCGAGGCGGTGCTGGTGCTGGCCGAGGCGGCAGCCGCGGCGGGTGACCCGGCGCGGGCGGTGGGGGCGGTCGCCGAGTTGGAGGCCGGGATCGCGGGCCGGGACGCGCCGCTGGCCCTGGCCGCCCTGCGCCGATGCCGGGAACTCGTGCCAGGTTGAGGCGCGGTGGCGGGCCGCCACGCTGACGGCCCGCCACCGTGGATCAGAGGACGACCTGGTGTACGCGGTTGTCCACGCCGCGTACCGCCAGCCAGGCGCTGCCGTTGGCACCGGCGGCGGCTCCCGGCGCACCCCGGAACGCGTCGGTGGTGAACTCGCCGCGTCGGAACCAGCCGCCCCAGGCTCCGTCGGCCAGGTTGCGCTGCCAGAGCCGGTTGTCGGCGGCCAGTGCGAACAGGTAGACCCGGCCGGAGGTGGCGAGCAGGGTCGGGCTGCCACTGGTGGTGCCGCCCAGGTTGGTCCAGGCCGACCAGGTGGTGCCGGTCCGGCTGCTCCACCACACCTCGTCGGTGCGGCTGCGGACCGCCACGTGCAGCACGCCGGCGTCGTCGACGACAGCGCTCGGCCGACCGTAGAACTGCCGGTTCTCGGGAGCCCCGACGCCGGTCCAGCCGCCGCTCGGCGTACGCGACCAGAGCTTGCCGTCGGCACCGCGGGCGACAAGCGTCCACTGCGTCGGGCTGGTCCAGGCCACAGTGGGCGCGTCGGTGAGCGTGCCGCCGAGGCTGCGCCACGGTCCCCACGTGCCGGCGACGTAACTGCGCTGCCAGGCCGCGTTGTCGGTGCCCCGCACGAAGACGTCGATCCGCCCGTCGGCGGAGCCGTACGCCGCCGGCTGGCCGAGGATCCGGCCGCCGACCGGGCCGCCGAGCGAGGTCCAGCCGGTGCCCCAGGTGGCGCCGGAGCGGGTGTTCATCGCCAGCGCACCGGAGGCGCTCCGGACGAAGGCGGTGGCGTGCGTGTCGTCCACCCGGACCAGCGCCGGGCTGGCGCTGGCGGTGCCACCGAGGTCCGCGCCGGCGACCTGGTCGGTGCCGGTCAGGCCGAGCATGGCCACCCCGTGCGCCGGCACCTCGACGGTGTACGAGCCGGTGAACGGCTGTACGCCCGGGGTGCCCGGCTGGGCGTCGACTGTGGAGCGGGACCACAGGTCACGGACCTTGACCGACCCGCCGAGGGCGACGTCGGCGAAGTTCACTGTGATCTGCTGGGCGGTGTCGTGCCGGTTGAGCAGCGCGACGGCCCGCTTGCCGGAGCCGGTGAGCACCTTGCTCCAGACCTGCGCGTCGGTGCCGGTGTCGGCGACCTTGACGCCCTGCCGGACCAGCGGGTCCTGGTCCACGGCGATGATCTCCGGGTTGGTCAGCGCGGAGATCATCTCCGTCGGCAGGCCGCGCGGGTCGGAGCCGATCACCAGCGGCGCGGCCATGATGGCCCACATGCCGAGCTGCGTCTTGGACTCCTCCAGGCTCAACTCGTACCCGCCGCCGGGCAGCGGGCGCATCGGCAGCAGGTAGTCCGGGTCGTTGTAGTGCCCCGGTCCGGTGGCCGCCGGGTGGTACGCGTTGACGTCCATGTTGCGCAGCACCCACGGGTACGCCCACTGCGGGGTCGGGTCGGTGAGCCCCACGTCGGTGTAGGTCCGCCAGGAGTCGGCGATGGTGGGCGCGTAAGTGTAACTCCAGGTGGAGAGCTGCTCCGGGGTGTACGGGCCGCCGCCCCAGTCCGAGCTGACCGGGTTGCAGATGTTGAGCAGCATCGGCCGGGGCGACTGGCGTACCGCCTCGGCCAGCTCCCGGAAGGTGGTCTCCGGGTCGAGGCCGGCGGCCCGGCCGCAGAGCCAGTCGGCCTTGAGCGCGTCGAAGCCCCAGCCGGCGAACTGGGCGATGTCGGCCTGGTAGTGGCCGTTGCTGCCGAGCCCGCACTGCCCCGGCAGGTACGGGCCGGCGTCGGTGTAGATGCCGGCCTTCATTCCCCTGCTGTGGATGTACGCGGCGAGCGCGGCCATTCCGCCGGGGAAGCGGGCCGGGTCGGCGACGAGGTTGCCGGCCTCGTTGCGCGGGGTGGGCGCGGCCCAGTTGCCGTCGATCCAGACGTAGGTGTAGCCGGCGTCCCGCAGGCCACTGTGGACCATGTAGTCGGTGACCGACCGTACTTCGGCCTCGGTGGGATCGCCACCGAGACCGAAGTAGGTGTTCCAGCCCTGGTAGGGCGTCGGGGCGAGCCCACTGTTGAAGAAGGTGGGCGCGCCCTGGTCCTCCGCGCCGGTGGACGCCGGGGCGTGGCCGGGGCCGCCGGGTCCGTGGCCGGCCCTGGGCGGGCCGGCGGGAGAAGGGCCGGCCAGCGGCAGGCCAGCCGGAGCGGGGCCGGCCTGGGGTGGGCCGGCCATCGCCGGCGTGGGGCTGGCCAGGCCCAGGCCGAGCACGGCCAGGGCAGCGGTCAGCTGTCGGTTCAGGCGCATGGAGGTACTCCTGTCCCTCGGGGGTGGGGTGGTGGTGCTCCGATCTCAGTCGCGGGTCAGCACGATGAGGTCGGCGTCGTGGGTCGCGCTCCACTGCACGGGCAGGCCGACCGTGCCGAGGTGGCTGCCGGAGTAGTGCCGATCGCCGTGCGAGTAGCGGGCCGCCGGATCGAGGCCGTGCAGGGGCAACCGGACCGGGCGGGACGGGAGCAGCCCGGCGCCGTCGAGCCGGCCGGTGTGCCAGGCCAGGACGACCACGCGGCTCTCGTCCGACGCTGTGTACTGCACCGCGCAGCGGGCCTGGTCGGGGCCACCGATCAGGTGCACCTCCCCGTGCGTGACGACGTCCCGGATCTCCTTGTATCGGGCGATCCAGCCGGCCGCCTCGGCCCGCTCGGCGGGGGTCCACGCCCGGATGTCCGCGCCGATGCCGAGCACACCGGCCATCGCCAGGACGAACCGGAACGCCAGCGTCCGGGGCCGGCTGTCGAACAGGCCGGGCGCGTCGGTGACCCAGGAGCTGAGCAGGTGCGGCGCGTTGGCGTGCAGGAAGCCGTACTGGATGGCCAGCCGGTCCAGCGGGGCGGTGTTGTCGCTGGGCCAGAAGACGTCCGCTCGGGCGGCCATCGCCAGGTCGGTCCGCGCGCCGCCGCCGGCGCACGCCTCGATCAGCACGCCGGGGTGGTCACGGCGCAACCGCTCGTAGATCCGGTGCAGGTTGGCGACGTGCGCGCCATCCAGGTCGAGCGGGCCCATCCCACCGGACCGGCCCGGCTCGGTACGCGGCCGGTTGAAGTCCCACTTCAGGTAGTCGATGTCGTACCGGCGCAGCAGACCGTCGACAGTGGAGTGGACGAACTCGGCGACCTCCGGCCGACCCAGGTCGAGCAGGTACTGGTTGCGGACCGGGGTGAGCGGCCGGCCGTCGACCGAGTAGACCCAGTCCGGGTGCTCGGCGTACAGGGACGACTTCGGGTTGACGCACTCCGGCTCGACCCAGAGCCCGAAGTTCAGCCCGAGCGCGCGGACGTCGGCGATGAACGTGTCGAACCCGGCCGGGAACTTCGCCGGGTCGGGAGTCCAGTCGCCCAGCCCGGCGGTGTCGTCGTTGCGGCCGACGAACCAGCCGTCGTCCACGACGAACGTCTCGACGCCCAGTTCGGCGGCGATCCGGGCGAGCGCGAGCTGACTCTGCGCCTCGACGGCGAAGTAGGTCGCCTCCCAGGAGTTGTAGAGCACCGGGCGCGCGGTGAGCCGCTCCCCGGCCAGCAACCGCTGGTGGGTGTGCCACACCCGGGCCAGTCCGTCCAGGCCGTCCGGGCTGTACGCCCCGGTGGCCATCGGCAGGGTCAGCCGCTCACCTGCGGCCAGCTCCAGCGGCCCGTCGACCAGCTGACGGCCGATCCGGACCCGGGTCAGGCCGCCGGTGTCCCGCTCGGCGCTGATCTCCCACGAGCCGGTCCAGGCAAGCGCCATCCCCCACGCCGGACCGGCCGGCTCGGCGGTGTCGCGCACGGCCAGCCAGGGCACGTGCAGATGCCCGGGTACGCCCTGGGAGCTGCCGATGCTGAAGGTGCCGTGGCCCAGCTCGACGTGGGAGAGCTGGAACTCCTGCGCCCACTGCCCCCACTGGTGGCTGAGCAGCGCGCCGTGTGGCGTCGGTACGCAGAACCCGCCCGATCCGGCCCGGACCACCCGCAGCGCGTCGGTGCCGTCGTTGGTCAGCTCGACCCACCGCTGCACCACGTCGGTGCCGGCGGGCACCCGGTAGCGCACTGTGGCGCGCAGCCCGGTGACCGGGTCGGCGAACTCGACTGCCAGTTCCCGCTGATCGGCGTTGATCCGCGCGTCGGTGTGCACGAAGCCCACCCGTCGCTGCCCGTTCGGGGTCTCGATCACCAGGTCGGCGCCGGTGAACGGGCGGTCGGCGTCGGTGGCGTACTCGATGGGGGCCGCGTCCCCGGCGGTGAGGAACGGGACCGGGCCGTCGTAGGCGACCGGCGAGGGCCCGTCGGAGACGCCGTGCGGCCCCCACGCGACAAGTTCCAGCCAGCGACCGTGGGCGGGCACCCGCACTGTGTACTCGGTGTGCGCGCCGCGCAGCGTCCAGCGCTGCCCGGCCTCGGCGGTCACTTGACCGCTCCGAGCGCCAGTCCGGAGACGAAGTGCCGTTGGAAGCGCAGGAACACCGCGACGGTGGGGACGGCCGCGATGACCGTACCGGCGGCGATGACGTTCCAGGACGAGACGAACTGCCCCTGGAGGGCGAGCAGCGCCGGGGTGACCGGCATGTTGTCATCGGTACGCAGCACGGTGATCGCCCAGAGCAGGTCGTTGAAGATCCAGGTGAAGGAGAGCGCCCCGAGAGCGGCCAGCGCGGGTCGGGTCAGCGGCAGCATCACCTTCGTGAAGATCTGCGCGGTGCCGGCGCCGTCGATGGTGGCCGCCTCCTGGATCTCGCCCGGCAGATCCCGCATGAAGCCGTGCAGGACGAACGTGTAGAAGCCGAGCCCGAAGCCGACCTGCACCGCGATCAGCGCCCAGAGCGTGTCGTACAGGCCGGTCAGCTCGCTGAACTTGGCCACCGGGATGAGCAGGATCTGCGGTGGGAGCAGATTGCCGGCGAGCATCAGCAGCAGGATCGTCCGCCGACCGGGGATCCGGAAGCGACTCAGGGCGAAGGCGGCCATCGCGGCCAGCGCGAGGCTCAACGCCACCGACGGGACGGTGACCAGCATGCTGTTGATCAGCGCACGCAGCTCACCGCCGTCGGTCCACGCCTGCCGGTAGGTGTCCAGTGTGAACGAGTGCGGCAGGCTGCCCACGCCGTGCGCGGCGATGTCGTCGAACGACCTGGTGGACATCACCACCACCCAGAGCACCGGGCCCAGCCAGAGCAGCGAGAGCAGGATCATGCCCGTGTGGAAGGCCCCAGTGCGGAGCTTGTTCATGACGCTTCCTCCCGGAACGCGCGGACCAGGTAGCCGAGGATGACGGCCAGCGCGAGCACGAAGATCACGACAGCGATCGCCGAGGCGTAGCCCAGCCGCAGGCTCTGGAACGCGGTCGAGTACATGTAGGTGCTGAGCAGCTCCGACGAGTGGTATGGCCCGCCCTTGGTCAGCGACCAGACGATGTCGAACGAGCGCAGCGAGTCGATCACGATGACCGACAGCACGACCGCGTTGACCCCCTTCATCTGGGGGATGGTGACGTGCCACAGCCGCTGCCAGGAGTTGGCGCCGTCCATCCGGGCCGCCTCGTGCAGCGCCGGGTCGATCGCCTTCAACCCGGCCAGGAACAGCACCATCACGTACCCGATCTGCCGCCACAGGGCGGGCAGGATCACCGCGTACAGGGCGGTCTGCGGGTCAGCGAGCCAGGGCCGGATCAGGTGCTCCAGGCCGACCGCCCGCAGCAGCGTGTCGGCGATGCCGTCGGGCTGGTAGAAGACCCGCCAGACCAGCGCTGTCACCACCAGCGAGAACACCACGGGGGTGAACAGCGCGGCCCGGTAGAAGCCGACACCGCGCCGCTCCTTCTGCAGGACGAGCGCCATCCCGAAGCCACCCAGCACGGAGAGGCCGCCGAAGAGCACCAGCCAGATCACCGTGTTGACGAGCGCGCCCCGGAAGGTGGCGTCGCCGGCCAGCTCGACGTAGTTGTCCGCGCCGACGAAGGTCGGCGGCGTCATCCCGTCCCAGCGGGTGAGGGAGAACCAGAAGCCCTGGAGCGCCGGCCAGAACACCCAGACGCTCTCGACCGCGAACGGCACGAGGACGAACGCCACCAGCAGCGGCGACAGTCGGGCCGACCGTCGCCGCCGCCGGGTGGGGGTGACCGAAGTCGTGGAGATCGTTGCTGTCACGTCAGCCCTTGAAGACCTTCTCGGCGCCGGCCTGCCACTCCCGCAGGATCGCGTCGATCTGGTCCGGCTTGTCGATGAACTTGGTGAGCGCGGTGTCCGCGGTCGGCTGGAGCGCGTCGCTGGAGTCGCGGTTGAAGAACTGGGTCAGCTCCTTGGCCTCGTTCAGCATCGCCTTGCCCTTGACCACCAGCGGCGAGTCCGACGCCTTGGCCCTGGGGTTGGCGGGCAGCACGATGCCGGAGCTGGCCTTGACGTACGCCTCCTGGGCCTCGACCCCGGCCAGGTAGCTGAGCAGAGCCTTGGTACCGGTCGGGTTGGCGGTCTTCGCGCTGGCGAAGAACCCGTCGGTCGGCGCCTCCTCGGCCAGCGGCACCGCCGGGTCGATGATCGGGAACCGGAAGAAGTCCAGGTCGCCGAGCGCGTCCTTGGGTGCCGCGTCGGCGAAGAACGTGCCGATCAGGAACATGCCGGTCTTGCCGGCCAGCAGCGCGGTGGTCGCCTCCTGGAACGGGTACGCCTTGCCCTTGGGGTCGAAGTAGGGCAGTGCCTCGCGCCAGCGGGTGAAGACCGCCTTGACCTTCGGGTCGTCGAAGCGCTGCTTGCCGGCGAGCAGCTCGCGGTGGAACGGCGCGCCGTTGATCCGGATGTTGAGGTAGTCGAACCAGGCCGAGGCCACCCACGGGGTGTCGCCGAGGCCGATGCCGATCGGCGGGATGCCCTTGCTCTTCAGCGTCTCGCAGAGGGCCAGGAACTCGGTCCAGGTCTTCGGCTCCTGCACGCCCCACTTGGCGAAGTTGGACTTGCGGTAGAAGAAGCCCCACCAGTAGTTGTTCATCGGCACGAAGATCTGCTTGCCGCTGGCGTCGGTGGAGAGGGTGCGCAGCGACTGGGGGTAGTCGTCGAGCGACTTCCAGACCTCGGAGACGTCCAGCAGCAGGTTCTTGCTGGCGTAGTCGTTGGCGACCGAGCCCGCGTACCAGGTGTAGAGGTCCGGCGGGTTGGCCGAGGTCAGGTAGGTCGGCAGCTGGGTCCGGAAGGTCTCCGAGGCGATTGTGTTGAGGCTCGCCGTGCCCTTGCCCTGCCCGTTGAAGGTCTCGATCAGCTTCTCCATCGCCGCCTTGGCCTGCGGCGAGGAGAGGTTGGACTGGATGGTGACCGCGCCCGAGCCATTGCTCGTCGTCGGCCCGCTGGCGGAGCTGGCGCACGCGCTGAGGAACGAGCTGGCGCCGAGCGCGCCCAGGCCGGCGAGCCCGAGGTGGCCAAGGAATCGCCGGCGACCGGGGTCGAAGTCGCTCACGGAGGTATCCCTTCCTTTACGACACGCAGCGTCACCGCGCGATGTGTCGTCCATGTGAATGCTGTGACCAGAAGGTTGCATCGACCCTCGCCGGCTGTCAAGATATCTTCGTAATTAATGATTAGACGAGACCAAGGCGGAGGTCAGGTGGATCAGCCTATGCGCCGGCTTGAAGGCAAGAACGCGCTGGTCACCGGTGCGATGGGTGGGATCGGCGCGGCCACCGCCAGGCGGCTCGCCGCTGAGGGAGCAGCCGTCGCGCTGCTCGACGTGGCCGACACGGCCCCGCTGGCCGAGGAGTTGACCGCGCGGGGCGACCGTGCACTGTCCGTAGTGGGCGATGTCAGCGACGAGGCCCACTGGACGGCCGCCGTGAGCGCCGTACGGGATCGCCTCGGCCCGGTCGACATCCTGGTCAGCTCCGCGTACGCCGTGCGGGTCGCGCCGGCGCACGAGACCAGCCGGCAGTCCTGGGACCACCAGCTCGGCGTCAGCCTCACCGGCTCGTTCCTCGGCGTCCGCGCCTGCCTGGACGATCTGCGGGCACGCTCGGGCGCGGTGGTGCTGATCTCCTCTGTGCACGCGCTCGTCGGGTTGCCCGGCCGGCCCGCCTACGCCGCGGCCAAGGGTGGCCTGGTCGCGCTCGGCCGCCAGCTCGCCGTGGAGTACGGCCCGCAGGTCCGGGTCAACACCGTGCTGCCCGGGCCGATCCTCACCGCCGCCTGGGCCGACGTGTCCGAAGAGGACCGGCAGCGCAGCGTCGCGGAGACCGTCGCCAAGCGCTTCGGCACACCTGACGAGGTGGCCGCCACCGTCGCCTTCCTCGCCTCGCCGGACGCCGCCTACATCACCGGCGCGAGCCTCGTGGTGGACGGTGGCTGGACAGCGGTGAAAGCCTCGGCCTGAGAGATCGATACCGACCAGCGAAAAGGCCAGGAGCATTGGCACAGTACGCACGCCGCGGCGTCCACGGGCAGACCGTCGAAGCGATCGCCCGTCGCATCCTCACCGGCGAGATCGCCGCTGGCGCGACCCTCAACATCGTCGCGTTGCAGGAGGAGTTCGACGTCAGCCTCACGGCGCTCCGCGAGGCGCTGAAGGTCCTCTCGGCCAAGGGCATCGTCGACGCCCGACAGAAGCGCGGCACCTTCGTCCGCCCTCGTGCGGACTGGAACCTGCTCGACGGTGACGTGATCCGGTGGCAGTTCGCCGAGGGCACCGACCAGCGGTTGCTCGACCAACTGCACGAGGTGCGCGCCATCATCGAGCCGGCCGCCGCACGGTTGGCCGCCACCCGCGCCACCGAGGACGACCTGACCGCCCTCGACCAGGCACTTGCCGAGATGACCCAGGCCAACGGTGACCCCGCCGCCGCCATCGCCGCCGACCTCGCCTTCCACCGCGCGCTGCTCACCGCCACCCACAACGAGCTGCTGGAACGGATGGAGGTGGTGATGGAGACGGGGCTCGCCGAACGCGACCGCCTGGTGCACGGCGGCACCGCGCACGACGACCCGGTGCCCAGCCACCGCGCGGTGGTCGACGCGCTGCGTGAACGGGACGAGACGGCGGCCGAGACCGCGATGCGTCAGTTGCTGGACAAGGCCGTCCGCGACGTCGAGAAGGCACGGGGACGAAGGGGCAGTCAGTGAAGATCGAGCGGATCGAGACCTTCCTGGTCGCGCCACGGTGGTTGTTCTGCCGGGTGGAGACCGACGACGGGCTGGTCGGGTGGGGTGAGCCGGTGGTCGAGGGCCGCGCCGAGGTGGTGCGCAGCGCGGTCGAGGTGCTCTCCGAACACTTGATCGGCGCCGACCCGCTGCGCATCGAGCAGCACTGGCAGGTGCTCACCAAGGGCGGCTTCTACCGGGGCGGCCCGATCCTCTCCAGCGCGGTCGCCGGCCTCGACCAGGCGCTCTGGGACATCGCTGGGCAGGCGTACGGCGCGCCGGTGCACGCGCTGCTCGGCGGGCCCGTACGCGACCAGGTGCGGATCTACTCGTGGATCGGCGGGGACGAGCCCGACGAGGTGGCCGACGCCGCCGCCGCACAGGTCGCCGCCGGCCTCACCGGGGTCAAGATGAACGCCAGCGGGCGGCTCTCGCCGATCCCCACCTCGGCCGAGATGGACGCGGTCATCGGCCGGGTGGCCGCCGCCCGCGAGGTGCTCGGCCCCGACCGGGACATCGCCGTGGATTTCCACGGTCGCGCCGGAATGGCAGCCGTCCGCCGGATCCTGCCCGAGCTGGCCGCCCTGCGCCCGTTCTTCGTCGAGGAGCCGGTCCTGCCCGATCAGGCCCACCACCTGCGCGACATCGTCGCCAGCACGCCGATCCCGGTGGCCACCGGCGAGCGGCTCTACGGTCGGTCCGAGTTCCTCGGCCCGTTGCAGGCCGGGGTCGCCGTGGTCCAACCGGACCTGTCGCACGCGGGTGGGGTCTCCGAGGTCCGCCGGATCGCCGCGCTGGCCGAGACGTACGGCGCGCTGCTCGCCCCGCACTGCCCGCTCGGCCCGATCTCCCTGGCGGCCAGCCTCCAGGTAGCCTTCGCGACGCCGAACTTCCTGATTCAGGAGCAGAGCATCGGCATCCACTACAACGCCGGCTCGGAGTTGCTGGACTACCTGGTCGACCCGGAGCCGTTCCGGTTCGTGGACGGGCACATCGCCCGCTTCGACCGGCCCGGGTTGGGCATCACTGTCGACGAGGCGGCGGTCCGTAAGGCCGCCAAGACCCCGCACGCCTGGCGCAACCCGGTCTGGCAGCACGCCGACGGGTCGTTCGCCGAGTGGTGACCAGCGCGAGGCCGGTGGCCCTGCGGGTGGCGTACGACGCGGCGCACGGCGGCCGGTGGACAAGTCTGCACGGCGGTGGCCGGGAGTGGCTGTGGCGCGGCCCGGAACCCGGCCGGCACGAGGTACGCCCCGACGACCCGTTCGTCGACGCCGGTGGGCTGGAGGAGTGCCTGCCCACCGTGCGCGGCGAGCCCGACCACGGCGAGGTGTGGTCGCGTACGTGGCGGAGTGCCGGCCCCGGCACCGTGGTCATCGAGCGGCCGACGTTCACCCTCACCCGCCGGATCACCGACGAGGGCGGCGTGGTGGCGGCCGACTACCGGCTGACGGCCGACCCCGGGCACCGGTTCGTCTGGGCCGCGCACGCCCTGCTCGACCTCTCCCCCGCCGCCCGCCTCGACGCGCCCGCCGGCACCCCGACCCGGCTGCACCCGGAGGCCGCCGCGCTGCTGCCGCCGGGTAGCTGGCCCACCGGCGAACCGTGGTTGACCGGGCCGTGGCCGACCCCGTCCGGGCTGACCCTTGACACGTTCGGCCCGGACGACGGGACCGCGCTCGGCGCGGTGCTGCTCGACTGCCCCCGGGTCCAGGTGGTCGACGGAGCCGACCGGCTGACCATGGAGCTGGAGTGCGCGGACCAGCCCCGCAGCACCGCGCTCTGGCGCAACCTGGGCGGCTGGCCGGCGAACGGCCCCTACCGGAGCGTCGGCGTCGAACCGATGCTGGGCGCGGCCTTCGACCTGGCCGACGCCGGCCCCCATGACGCGGCGGTCGTTCCGCCCACCGGCGAGGTCACCTGGCGACTCACCATCTCCGCCCACCGCATCCACTGAGGACACCGTGATGAACCTGCTCGACGAGCTGCGTACCCATCGGCTGTTGGCCATCGTGCGCGGCCCGGACCCGGCCGCGGCGCTGACCGCCGTGCTCACCCTGGCCGACAGCGGCGTCGCCCTGGTCGAGGTCTCGCTGACCAGCGCCGACGCGCTCGGCATCATCCGCCGCGCCCGGGCCGCCCTCGGGCCCGACTTCGCCCTCGGCGCGGGCACCGTGCTCAGCGCCGAGGACGCCCGCGCGGCAGCCGACGCCGGCGCCGGTTTCCTGGTCACCCCGGCGATCGCACCGAGCCTCGCCGAGGGCGGCCGGCTCGGGCTGCCGGTGCTCGCCGGCGCCCTCACCCCCACCGAGGTGGTGCGGGCCAACGACGGCGGGGCCACCGCGATCAAGCTCTTCCCGGCCTCCCTCGGCGGGCCCGACTACCTCGGCGCCCTGCGCGACCCGTTCCCCGGTACCGCGTTCGTGCCGGTCGGTGGTGTCGACGCGGACGGCGCGCGGCGCTACCTCGACCGGGGCGCCACAGCGGTCGGCGTCGGTTCCCCGCTGCTCGGCGACGCCGTCCGAGGCGGCGACCCGGCGGCGTTGCGTGAGCGCGTCGCTGCCTTCCTCGCGGCGGTCCGGCCATGACCGACCTGCTCACGCTCGGCGAGACGATGGCGGCCTTCCGCACCACCGGCCCCCTGCGACTGGGCGGCACCGCCGGTATCTCCGTGGCCGGCTCCGAGTCGAACGTCGCGATCGGTCTGGCCCGGCTCGGCCACCAGGCTGCCTGGGTCGGTGTCACCGGCGGCGACGAGCCCGGCGAGCTGGTCCGTCGTACGCTGCGCGCCGAGGGCGTCGACCTGACCTGGTCCCGGGTCGACGCGACAGCCCCCACCGGGCTGATCCTCTTCGAGAACCGGGTCGCCGACATCAACCGGGTCACCTACCACCGCGCCGGGTCGGCCGGCTCCCGGCTGGGTCCGGCCGACGTGACCCCGGTCTTCGACGCACCCGGGCCGCCACCCCGGCTGCTGCACGTCACAGGCATCACCTGCGCGCTCGGCGTCGGGCCGTACCAGGCGGTGGTGGAGGCCGTGCGGCGCGCCCGCGTCGCCGGCAGCACTGTCTGCCTGGACGTCAACCACCGCAACCGGCTCTGGTCGGTAGCCGAGGCTGCCAGCGCGCTGCGTCCACTGCTGCCCTCGATCGACCTGGTGATCGCCTCCGACGACGAGTTGGCAGTGCTGACCGACGCGACCGACCCGGCCTCGGCGCTACTCTCGGCCGGCGTCACCGAGGTCGTGGTCAAGCACGGCGCCGGTGGAGCGACCAGCCACAGCGCCACCGGCACCATTCACCGTCCAGCCCGGACGGTGCCGGTGGTGGACACCGTCGGCGCGGGCGACGCGTTCGTGGCCGGCCTGCTCTCCGGCTGGCTCGACGGCGTCGACGCGTCGGCCCGACTGGACCGGGCCGTCACCACCGGCGCGTTCGCGGTCGCCACCCGGGGCGACTGGGAGGGCCTGCCCGACCGGGCCGAGCTGGCGCTGCTCAACCACGGGCCCGGCGGTACGGTCCGCTGACGATCCTTTGGAGGAACACCATGGAGCTGACCGAGCCGACCGTCTGGAGCAACGACCGGCTGGAGTTGGGTGAGGGCCTGCGCTGGGTCGACGACCGGCTGGTCCTCGTCGACCTGCTGGCCGGACGACTGTTGGAGACCGACGGCGACGCCCCGACCCCGCTGCGGGAGCTGCGCCGTCTCGACGTGCCGCTCGGCGCGGTCGCCCCGGTGGCCGGCCGACCCGGTGCGTGGCTGGCCGCCGCCGGGACCGGCGTCACGGTGCTGCCCGCCACCGGCGACCCCCGACCGACCACCGAACTGGTCGCCGACGCGCCCGAGCCGACCCGGATGAACGACGCCGTCGCCGACCCGCACGGCCGCTTCTGGGCCGGCAGCATGACGTACGCGATGGTGCCCGGCGGGGGCACGCTGTTCCGCCTCGCCCCGGGCGCCGAGCCGGTCCCCGCGGTGACCGGGCTGACCATCCCGAACGGGCCAGCGTTCGACGCGACAGGCACCACCATGTACCTGGCCGACACCCCGCGCGGCGAGATCGACAGGTTCACCGTCGACCCCACCACCGGGGCCCTGCACAGACGGGAGCCGTTCCTGCGGCTTTCCCCGGCCGACGGCGGCCCGGACGGCATGACGCTCGACGCGGCGGACCACCTCTGGATCGCGCTGTGGGGCGGCTCCGCGGTACGCCGCTACCGGCCCGACGGCACCCTCGACCGGGAGATCCGGCTGCCGGCCACGCAGCCGGCCGGCATCTGCCTGGGCGGCCCCGACCTGCGGCGACTGTTCATCGGCACCGCCCGGGTGGGGCTGGACACGGCGGGCCCGCAGGACGGCGCGCTGCTCGCGGTCGACGTCGCGGTCCCCGGCCTGCCCACCGCGCGCGCCGCAGCGCCGGTGAGCTGACCGGAGGCATACCGGACGCCAGGGCGGGAACAACCGCACCGGAGCACGGTGACTGTCGACCGGCAGGGGGCGGGACGATGAGCGGCACGGGGTGGGCGGCATGAACGGGCCGGTCGGCGATGAGCCGGTTGGCGGGCTGGAGCTGGTGCACACCTTCACCGGCCCGATGCCGACCGGGGTGAGCGTCTCGCACCGTGGCCGGATCTTCGTCAACTTCCCGAAGTGGGGCGACGAGGTGCCGGCCACCGTCGTCGAGCTGCGCGACGGCCGGGAGGTGCCCTACCCCGACCAGGCGTGGAACGACCCGTCCGGCGACGACGACGCGGGCGCCTTCGTCTCGGTGCAGAGCATCGTGGTGGACCCGGCCGACCGGCTCTGGGTGCTGGACACCGGCAGCCCGATGTTCCGGCCCACGAGACCGGGCGGCCCGAAGCTGGTCCGGATCGACCTGGACACCGACACGGTCGCCCAGGTGATCACCTTTCCGGCGGACGTGGCGCTGCCGACGACGTACCTCAACGACGTCCGCTTCGACCTGCGCCGGGGCGAGTCGGGGGTCGCGTACATCACCGACTCGGCGAGCGCCGGACCGAACGGGATCATCGTGGTGGACCTGGCCAGCGGGGCCTCGTGGCGGCGGCTGCACGACCACCCGTCCACGAAGGCGGAGCCGTTGACGTCGTTCCGCCCGGTGGTCGAGGGCCGACCGCTGCTCGAACGGCCGGCCGACGGGCCGCCGAAGCCGCTGAGCATGGGCTCCGACGGCATCGCGATCTCGGCCGACGGCACCCGGCTGTACTACTGCCCGCTGGTGTCCCGGCGCCTGCACAGCGTCTCCACCGAAGCGCTGGCCGACCCCGGCGTCACCCAGGAGGCGGCCGCCGCGACGGTGGTCGACGAGGGCGACAAGGGCACCGCCTCGGACGGGTTGGAGAGCGACGACGCGGGGCGGCTCTACCTCACCTCGTACGAGCACAACGCGGTGCTGCGCCGCCTGCCGGACGGCGAGTACGAGACGCTGGTGCACGACCCCCGGCTGCTCTGGCCGGACACCATGTCGGTGGCCACCGACGGGTACCTCTACGTCACGGCCAACCAACTGCACCGGCAGGCGCAGTACCAGGGGGGCCAGGACCTGCGGCGCAAGCCGTACGCGCTGTTCCGCACCCGCATCGACGCCGGCCCGGTGCTGCTGCGCCGCTGAGCACCGGGCCGAACCATCCCCCTGCGGTCAGCTCGCCGGCAGGGTGCGGTCCAGGAGGTCGAACAGAGCGGCCCAGTGACGCTCGGTGGCCTGCTCGTTGTACATCGGGGTGTCGGCCATGGTGAAGCCGTGGTGCGCGCCCGCGTACACCTCGGAGCGGTAGCGCACCCCGGCGGCGTCGAGCGCCTTCTCCAGTGTGGCGATCTGCTCGGGCGTCGCCGACTGGTCGGCGTCGGCGTGCCCGAAGTACACCTCGCCGGTGATCGAGGAGACTCCCAGGTGGGGGCTGTCCGGGGCGTCGGTGGCGAGGTGGCCGCCGTGGAAGCTGGCGATCGCCACGATGCGGTCGGGGTGCGCCTCGATGGCCCGTAGGGCGTTCGTGCCGCCCAGGCAGTAGCCGGTGATCGCGACCGGGCCCGGTCGGACATCGTCGCGGGCGGCCAGGAAGTCGAGGTACGCGGCGGTGTCCCGGCTGATCGCCTCGGGGGTCAGCGCGCGGGCCAGCGGCATGATCTGCTCGAAGAGCGCGCTGCGCTGGTCCGGCTCACCGAGTCGGGACAGGTCGAACAGCGGCGCCCGGCCGCCCCGGTAGAACAGGTTGGGCGTCAGCACCAGGTAGCCCCGGGCGGCGATCCGCTCGGCCATCTCGACCAGGCGGGGGCGCGGCCCGAAGGCGTCCATGAAGAGCAGCACCGCCGGGAACGGGCCGTCCCCGTCCGGTCGGGTGAGGGACGCGTCCGCCACTCCGTCACCTGTCGGGATGTCCACCGTCGTCGTCAGCACTGTGCCTCCTCGTACGCCGATCTTGGTCCGTTTGGAACGTTACTCGCCGTATCGGAGTGCCCGGCCGGCAGCCGCGTGAACGCCGCGTCAAGAAATGGCGGTGGCCCGTCGAAACGGCGTATCGACTGGTGCTCCACCGCCGAGTGGTGGTGACGATGGGTCCATGAGTCCTTGGCGGATGACACGCTGGGAACGCGGCGAGCTGCCACCCGGCACCGACAGCGACACCGGCGGGCCCGCGACCGGAACGGACGAGCCGGAGCGGCGGCACGAGGCGCTGGTAAGCGTCCGGCTCGGCCCGTCCGCGCCCGGCAGCCACCTGGTGGAGTACCTGCGGCACGAGCCGTGCGCCGTCGCGGCGTGGTGGATCGCCGCCGACGTCGACGCGGTTGTCCGCCTCTCGGCCGGCAGCATCACCGTGCTGCACCGCGCCGTGGCTGACCTGCGCCTGCGCGCCGGGGTGGAGGTGGCGGAGGCCAACTACATCCTGCGCGCGCTCGACCTGACCACGCCGGCCGACAGGCGTACCGCGAAGGAGAGCCCGGCCTGGGTGCGGTCCGCCGCATGAGCCGCCCCGCCGGTGCCCACCGGGTCGTGGTGGGAGTCGACCGCTCGTTCGCCGGTATGCAGGCGCTGCGCCGGGCCATGCAGCTGGCCCGCCGCGACGGCGCGCAGTTGGACGCGGTCCGCGCGTGGGTCTTCGCGCCGACCTGGCGGCCCGGCACCCTGACCTGGCGGTGGCAGGACGAGTGCGACCGGGCGGCACTGGTCTACCTGCGCGGCGTCTTCGACGCGGCGCTCGGTGGCATGCCCCGGGACGTGACGGTGCGGCTGGTGGCGACCCAGGGGTACGCCGGGCAGGTGCTTGTCGACCACGCGCACCGGGAGTCCGATCTGCTGGTCGTCGGCAGCCCGGATCGCGGTCGGTTCGGCCGGTCCCGTGGCCACGTCACCAGGTACTGCGTGACGCGCGCGGCCGTACCCGTCGTCGCGGTGCCCGCGCCGACCTGGGCGCGGGCCGCGACGATCCGTCGCTTCGCCCGCGACCTCGAACGATTCAGCCGATGACCGTCGCTTCCGCGACACGTGTGGAGAGGACCAACCCGACAATGGACGACGCCCCGATAATCTTCGCCGTTCCGGTGCGCGACCTGCCGGGACGGCTGGTGCGGACGGTGCGGACCGGCCGTTCGCCGCAGGGGCAACGGGTGGGCATCGCCTTCACCCGACCGGAGCTGCTGGTCGCCGCGATGGGCGCGGACCAGCCCTGGGAAGAGCTGTGCGAATCCGCGCTGCGGGGCATGCTGCGCCCGCTCGGCATCGACCGTATCCAGGTCGACCCGCTGCTGGTGGCGCCACCGGTCGACCCGGGCAGCGGGGACCGGGCCGCGGCGACCGTTCCGCCCCGGAACGCGGGTGTAGCCGTCGGCGCCGTACCCGCCGCCGCTCAGGCGCGGACGAAGCGGACCGCGTCGGCGACCACGTAGCCGTTGGTGTCCTCGGTGCGGATCAGCACGCTGCCGTCGCTGCCCGCCGTGAACGGGTAGGTGCCCAACGCCACCCACTGGCCGCCGGCCTGCCTCTGGTCCACCGTCCGAGTGATCAACCCCCCGGAGTACGCGATGTCCACAGGCACGTTCGTCGCCCGGTTCGGGTCCGCGGTCCACCGCAACTGCACGGTCCACGACCCGGAGGCCGGCAGCGTCGGACGGAACCGCAGCCGGTTGACGCCCTTGGCGGTGTTGCCGTCGTGCTCGTAGTCCCCGCCGTAGTAGCCGCCGATGCTGGTGCTGCGCAGCCACGTCCCGGCCCGGGTGATGCCGCTGGCCGCGGCGTTGTCCAGGATCACCTCGCTGGTGGAGCCCCACTCCAGCACGGCGCCGTCCTGGCGCAGCCGGGCCTGCAGGGTGGGCACGGAGACGGCCTGCACGGCGAGGTTCCCGGCGAGCGCCAGGGACGCCGCGGTGGCCGCGGCCTGGCCGAGGATCATGAACACGGGTTCCATCCGGATCGAGCCGTAAGCGATGTGGCTCGCCGAGAGGCAGACCGGCACCAGCAGGTTCGCGCACTGCGCCTGGTGCGGCACTATCGCGCGGTAGCTCACCGGGTACGGCGCCGGCACGCCGATCTGCACGTCCCCCTCGTTGCGCACCCGGCCGTCGACGACCACCCGCTGACAGTTGTGCGAGTCCATCGTGTAGCTGGCAAGGCCCACCGAGTCGGTGGCGCGTACCCGGCCCCGACAGTCGGCCTCGGTCATCACGTACGCGGAGACCATCCGGCGGGCCTCGCGGATGTAGAGCAGCGGCGGCCAGCCGCCCGTGCTGGTGAACTCGTCAACCGGCAGCCCCCACCGGGCCGTCGAGTCGCGTACCGACACCGGCAGTCGGGAATCGTTGGCCAGGAACCACATCAGCCCCTGCTGGTAGGTGCGGTGCTCGGCGATGATGCTCTCCCGCGCCGCCCAGCTCGCCGTCGGGTACGCGTAGTTGAAGCCGATGTTGTCTGTCGACACGGCGCCGTTGTTGTTGGAGTCGGTCTTCCCGCCGCCGATCGAGTGGGTGGTGAAGTACGGCCCGGCGTAGCCGGCCTGGATGTGCCGCAGCAGCAGCTCGTACCGGATCGGGTCGTAACCGGACGGCTTGCCGAACGGGATCCGGTTGGCCGCCTGGGTGAGGCACATCCGGAAGCAGTACGCCTGGATCCGGTCGTCGCCGCTGCCCTGCGGGGCGAGTGGGGTGGCGGAGATGCCCGGCAGCAGGCCGCTGGCGGGCGAGCCGGCCGTGACGTACGGGTCGACCGGGTGGGCGAACTGGTGGGTGTTGCGCGACTGCACCCCGTTGATCGTCTCGCCGTAGGTGTCGTTGGACTCCCGTCCGACGGTGAACCCCACCCCGGCCACGGCCAGCAGATCGCCCTCGTAGGTGGCGTCGACGAACACCCCGCCCCGGTAGATCGACCCGTCCTCGGTGCGCAGCTCGGTGATCCGGTTGCCGGTTCGGCCGAGGCCGGCCAGCCGGGCGTTGACGACCACCGGAACGCCCGCCTCGGCAAGCATCTCGGCGAAGACGACGGTGGCGACGTGCGGTTCGAAGGTCATCCGCAGCGGCGACGTCGGCGTGAGGGTTCCGCCGTGGTACTTCACGTACACCCGGCGGTAGAACTCGGCGGCCAGCCCACCGATGGACGCCTGGACGCCGGTGTCGGTGGCGCCCAGCCCGGCGGTGCTCAACCCGCCGACGTGGCCGGTGGGCTCGACCACGACAGCCGTACGGCCCAGGCGGCGCATGGTGATCGCGGCGGCCAGCCCGCCGGAGGTGGCGCCGTAGACGACCAGGTCGGCGGTGGTGACAGCGGCTCGGGCGGGGCCGGCCCGGAACGGGTCGGTGAGACCGGCCAGGACGAGGCCGGCGCCGCCGGCGGTCAGCAGACGACGACGGGACAGGGGCAGGGACACGGCGGGCTCCCAAGGGGTAACCGGAGGGGACGGTTACAGAAGCACGCCGCTGCCGCTGCTAACAGAAATTCTTCAATCTCTGCCGGCAGGTGTCAACCGGTCAGGGGCGGTAGCGGTAGCCCATCCCGGGCTCGGTGATGAGATGCCGGGGACGAGCGGGGTCGTCCTCCAGCTTGCGCCGCAACTGGGCCAGGTACTGCCGCAGGTAGTTGGTCTCGTTCTGGTATTCCGGCCCCCACACGTCCTGGAGAAGCTGACGTTGGCTGACCAGCTTGCCGGGGTGACGCAGCAGCTTCTCCAACACGCTCCACTGGGTGGGGGTCAGCTTCACCTCGGTGCCGTCGTCCCTGCGCACGCTGTGGTCGGCCAGGTCGACGGTGTGCTGACCGATCCGCAGCGCCGGCACCGCCTCGGTCGGCGCGCCGAGGCGTCGGGTCACCGCGCGGATGCGGGCCAGCAGCTCCTCCACCCCGAACGGCTTGGTGACGTAGTCGTCCGCGCCCGCGTCGAGCGCCGCGACCTTGTCCTCGCTGCCGGCCCGCCCGGAGAGCACGATGATCGGAACGGTGGTCCACCCGCGCAGGCCCCGGATCACCTCCACGCCGTCGATGTCGGGCAGGCCGAGGTCAAGCACCACCAGGTCGGGCGGGTGGCTGGCGGCGGCCTTCAACGCGGCGGCCCCGGTGCCGGCGACGTCCACGTCGTACCGGCGGGCACGCAGGTTGATGCGCAGGGCACGCAGGATCTGCGGTTCGTCGTCGACGACAAGGATGCGCGTCATTCCTGCGGCCCCTCCGAGGTGGTCTGCGCGGCCGGCAGCCGCAACACCATGGTGAGCCCACCGCCGGGGGTGGTCTCCGGGGTGATGCTGCCACCCATCGCCTCGGCCAACCCCCGGGACAGGGCAAGACCGAGACCCACGCCGGTCTGGTTGTCCCGGTCACCGAGGCGTTGGAACGGCAGGAAGACGTGCTCCCACTGGTCCTCCGGGATGCCCGGCCCACGGTCGATCACCCGCAGCTCGACCTGACCGGCGTGGGCGCTGGCGGTGATCGTGGGCGGCTGACCGGGCGGGCTGTACCGCAGCGCGTTGGCGACGATGTTGACGAGCACCCGTTCCAGCAGACCCGGGTCGGCGGTGGCGGCCGGCAGGTCGGCCGGGATGTCCGTGCCGACGGTCGCGGCCGCCGGGCCAAGTTCGTCCAACGCCAGGGGTACGGCGTCCTCCAGGCCGATCGCCGTCGCCGAGATGCCCAGGACGCCCGCCTGGAGCCGGCTCATGTCCAGGAGGTTGCCGACCAGCCGGGCGAGCCGGTCCAGCGACTCCTCGGCGGTCTCCAGCAACTCCTCGCGGTCGGACTCGTCGAACTCGATGTCGTGGCTGCGCAGGCTGGTCACGGCCGCCTTCGCGGACGCCAACGGCGTACGCAGGTCGTGGCTGACCGCCGCGAGCAGCGCGGTGCGCATCCGGTCGGCGGCGGCGAGGGGCCGGGCGGTGGCGGCTTCCTCGGCGAGCCGTTCCTGGCGCAGCGCGACGGCGGCCTGCGCGGCGAACGCCTCGACGATCCGCCGGTCGGCGGCCTCCAACCGCCGGCCGCTGAGCACGACGGTGATCCGTTCGTCGACAGGTACCGCCGTCTCGCCGCCGTCCGGTGTGCAGGCCGGCTGCTCGCCGACGCTGGCCACAACACACCACGCGTGCTCCTCACGGGCCCGCTCCGGACGCCCGCCGGCCTCCTCGGCCAACTCCAGCACACTCACCGCGCGCAGCCCGAAGGTCTCCCGGAGCTGGTCCAGCAGGGCGGGCAGGGGACGTTCGCCGCGCAGCACACCACCGGCGACGGCGGCGAGGGTCTGCGCGTCAGCGGCGGCCCGCGCGGCCTCCCGGGTACGCCGGGCGGCCACGTCGACGATCCAGCTCACCGCCAACGCCACACCGACGAAGACGGCCAGGGCGAGCAGGTTGTCCGCCTCGGCGATGGTCAGCGTGCGGAAGGGCGGGGTGAAGAACCAGTTGAGCAGCAGCGAGCCGCCGAGCGCGGCGACCAGGGCCGGCCACACCCCACCCACCAGCGCGACCCCGACCACCCCGGCGAGGAACAGCAGGATGTCGTTCGTCAACGTCAGGTCGGGCAGGGTCCTCAGCAGCAGGGTCAGCAGCGGCATGCCCAGCACCGCCAGGCCGAAGCCGAGCAGCCGGCGGCGGCGGGACAGCGCCGCCGGCACGGCTGCCGCCCGGCGGCCCTTGCCGGCCTGCTTGTGGGTGACCAGGTGCACGTCGATCGAGCCGGAGAGGGCTGTGGTGGTCACCCCGACCCCCCGGGCGAAAATCTGCGCGAGGCGACCCCGCCGGCTGGCCCCGAGCACCAACTGGGTGGCGTTCACGCCCTGGGCGAAGTCCAGCAGCGCAGCCGGCACGTCGGTGCCGAGCACCTGGTGGTACGTGCCGCCCAGGCTCTCCACCAGCACTCGTTGGCGGGCCAGCTGGGCCGGGTCCGCGCCGGCCAGGCCGTCGCTGCGGGCCACGTGCACGGCGAGCAGGTCGGCGCCCTTGCTGCGGGCCGCGACCCGGGCCGCCCGACGGATGAGCGTCTCGCCCTCGGGGCCGCCGGTGAGCGCGACCACCACCCGCTCGCGGGCCTCCCAGGTGGCGGCGATGCCCTGCTGGCTGCGGTAGCGGTCGAGCTGCTCGTCGACCTTGTCGGCCAACCAGAGCAGCGCCAGCTCACGCAGCGCGGTGAGGTTGCCGACCCGGAAGTAGTTGCCCAACGCTGCGTCGATCTTGTCGGGACGGTAGATGTTGCCGTGCGCCATCCGCCGACGCAGGGCCTCCGGGGTCATGTCGACAAGCTCGACCTGCTCGGCGGCGCGGACGATCTCGTCCGGCACGGTCTCCCGCTGGGTGGTGCCGGTGATCTGCGCGACGACGTCGTTGACCGACTCCAGGTGCTGCACGTTGACCGTGGACAGCACATCGATCCCCGCGTCGAGCAACTCCTGGACGTCCTGCCAGCGCTTGTCGTGCCGGGAACCGGGCACGTTGCTGTGCGCCAGCTCGTCGACCACAGCGATCTGCGGCCGGCGGGCCAGCACCGCGTCCAGGTCCATCTCGGTGAACTCCGCGCCGCGGTAGTCCATCCTCCGGCGGGGCACCTGCTCCAGGTCGCCGAGCATCGCGGCGGTGTGTTGACGGCCGTGGGTCTCCACGAAACCGATCACCACGTCGGTGCCGCGCGCGGCCCGCCGCTGGGCCTCCTCCAACATGGCGTACGTCTTGCCGACGCCGGGGGCGGCCCCGAGATAGATGCGCAGTTCTCCGCGTGGCACGGGGTCCATCCTCCCTGGTCAGATCGGCGGGCGGGGCCGCGCCCGGTCGGCGCGGCCCCGTCTGCGGGTGTGCTCAGCGTGCGGCGAACTGCTTGTCGAGGGCGAGGTTCAGCTCCAGCACGTTGACACCGGGCTCACCCATGAAGCCCAGCCCACGCCCGTCGGTGTGCTCCTCGACCAGCTTGCGGACCGCCGCCGGGTCCGCGCCGCGCTCGCGCGCGACCCGGTTCACCTGCAGTTCGGCGTACGCCGGGCTGATCTGCGGGTCGAGACCGCTGGCGCTGGCGGTGACCGCGTCGGCGGGTACCGCCGGGTCGGCGGGCGCGTCGCCCCGGATCGGGGTGACCACCCCACCGGCGGCCACGTAGTCCTCGCCGGGCTGGGCCGGCTCCACCGTCACCCCCTGGTACTCGGAGACGAACGGTGTGGCCGGGGCGGCCTGGTTGACGCTGACCACCCGGGTGACCTGGCCGGTCAGACCGTCGGCGCGGAAGACCGCGAGCACGGCGCCCACCCCGTCGTCGGTGCAGAAGGGCCGGCGGCCGTCGACCCCGTTGAGCTCGCCAACATCCTTGCTGCGCCCGCACACCTGGGTGAGCAGGCTCTCGCTTGACTCCTCCGGGTCGGTGGCGATGGTGTCGACGACGCTCTCCGGGCCCAGGTTGCTGGCCGAGGTGGAGGTCGGGTCGTAGCCGTCGCCGGCGGCGGAGGGGCGGGACTGGAAGTACCGGGCGATGGGGTTGCCGTCCGCGTCGGTGAAGGACTGGCCGATCAGCGCGCTGCCGACAGTCGTCCCGCCCGAGGAGATCAGCGAGCCGTCGCTCTTGTGGTTGAGGCCGGGTAGCTGACCGAGCGCTACCAGGGCCAGCGGGTAGACCAGGCCGAGCAGCACCGTGAAGACGAGTACGGCGCGCAGCGCGGCGAGATGTTGGGCGATCCAGGTGGGTAGGCGCATCACGAAATCCCCGGGATGAACTGGATGAGCAGGTCGATGAGCTTGATCCCGATGAACGGCACGATGATGCCGCCCAGCCCGTACACCAGCAGGTTGCGGCTGAGCAGCTTCGACGCGGCCGCCGGCCGGTACCGCACGCCGCGCAGGGCGAGCGGGATCAGCGCGATGATCACCAGGGCGTTGAAGATGACAGCGGACAGGATCGCCGACTCCGGGCTGGACAGCCGCATGATGTTCAGCGCGTCCAGGCTCGGGTAGAGGCCGGCGAACATGGCCGGGATGATCGCGAAGTACTTCGCGATGTCGTTGGAGATGCTGAACGTGGTGAGCGCGCCACGGGTGATCAGCAACTGCTTGCCGATCTCGACGATCTCGATCAGCTTGGTCGGGTCGGAGTCGAGGTCGACCATGTTGCCGGCCTCCTTGGCGGCCGACGTGCCGGTGTTCATCGCCACCCCGACGTCGGCCTGCGCGAGCGCCGGCGCGTCGTTGGTGCCGTCACCTGTCATCGCGACCAGCCGGCCACCCTCCTGCTCCCGCTTGATCAGCGCGAGCTTGTCCTCCGGCGTCGCCTCGGCCAGGAAGTCGTCCACCCCGGCCTCGTCGGCGATCGCCTTCGCGGTACGCGGGTTGTCGCCGGTGATCATCACGGTCCGGATGCCCATCCTGCGCATCTCGTCGAACCGCTCCCGCATGCCGGACTTGACCACGTCCTTCAGGTGGATGACGCCCAGCGCGCGAGCTGGCTCACCGTCGACGTGCTCGGCGACGACAAGCGGGGTGCCGCCGGTGCCGCTGATCGCGTCCACGATCTCGCCGACCTGCTCGGTCGGGTGACCGCCGTTCTCCCGTACCCACTTCATCACCGCGGCGGCGGCGCCCTTGCGGACCCGGCGGGCCGTGCCCACCGCGCCGCCGTCCACGCTGGCGTCCGGGGTGAGGTCGACGCCGCTCATCCGGGTCTGCGCGGTGAACGGCACGAAGGTGGCGTGCGGCATCACGCCGGGCTCACGCTCACGCAGCCCGAAATCGTTCTTCGCCAGGACGACCACCGAGCGCCCCTCCGGGGTCTCGTCGGCCAGGCTGGACAGCTGTGCGGCGTCGGCCAGGGACGCGGCGTCGACCCCCTCGACCGGTACGAACTCGGCGGCCTGCCGGTTGCCCAGCGTGATGGTGCCGGTCTTGTCCAGCAGCAGGGTGTTGACGTCGCCGGCCGCCTCGACGGCTCGGCCGCTCATGGCCAGCACGTTGCGCTGCACCAGCCGGTCCATGCCGGCGATGCCGATGGCGGAGAGCAGCGCGCCGATGGTGGTGGGGATCAGGCAGACCAGCAGCGAGACCAGCACCACCCCGGTGACACCGGAACCGGTGATCGCACCGCTGTCCGGCGCGGCCGCCTGGTACGCCTTGGAGAAGATGGCCAGCGGCTGGAGGGTGACCACGGCCAGCAGGAAGATGACCGTGAGCGCGGCGAGCAGGATGTTCAGCGCGATCTCGTTCGGCGTCTTCTGCCGGTTGGCGCCCTCGACCAGGGCGATCATCCGGTCGATGAAGCTCTCCCCCGGCTTCTGGGTGATCTTCACGATGATCTGGTCGGAGAGCACCTTGGTGCCGCCGGTGACCGCGCTGCGGTCGCCACCGGACTCCCGGATGACCGGGGCCGACTCGCCGGTGATGGCCGACTCGTCGACGCTGGCGATGCCCTCGACGATGTCGCCGTCGCCGGGGATGATGCCGCCCGCTTCGACGAGCACGACGTCGCCCTGGCGCAGGTCCGGCGCCGGCACCGCCTCATCGCGGTAGGTGTTGGCCCGCGCGCCCGGCTTCCAGTCGATGAGCCGGGTGGCGATGGTGTCCTTCTTCGCCTGCCGCAGGGTCGCGGCCTGGGCCTTGCCCCGGCCCTCGGCGACCGCCTCGGCCAGGTTGGCGAAGATCACGGTCAGCCAGAGCCAGATGGTGATCGCCCAGGCGAACACCGACGGGTCGGCCACCGCCAGGACGGTGGTGAAGGCCGCACCGACCTCCACGATCAACATCACCGGGTTGCGCCACATCGTGGCGGGGTTGAGCTTGCGTACCGCGTCCGGCAGGGACCGGATCAACTGCTTGGGATCGAGCAGGCCCCCGCCGATCCGGTTGCCCTGGGTTGCGGGCGTGCCGGCGAGTTGCTCTGTCGGGGCGGACGTGACGGACATGTCCTCGTTCCTCATGATGGTCAGAGCCCCTCTGCCAGCGGGCCGAGCGCGAGCGCGGGCAGGAAGGTCAACGCGACGAGGACCACGGTGACGCCGACGACCATGCCGATGAACAGCGGTCGGTGGGTCGGCAGGGTGCCCTCGGACGCGGGGGTGGGTGCCTGGCGGGCCAGCGAGCCGGCCAACGCGAGCACGAAGATGAGCGGCAGGAACCGGCCCAGCAGCATGCACAACCCGAGCGCGGTGTCCCACCAGGTGGTGTTGACGGTGATGCCGCCGAACGCGGAGCCGTTGTTGTTGCTGGCCGAGGTGAACGCGTACAGCACCTCGGAGAGGCCGTGTGGGCCGACGTTGAGCGCCGTGGAGTTGTTGCCGGTGGCGAACGCCGCCGCCGTGCCGACGAGCACCAGGATCGGCGTGATCAGGAAGTAGAGCGAGGCGAACTTGATCTCGCGCGACCCGATCTTCTTGCCCAGGTACTCGGGAGTGCGGCCCACCATCAGCCCGGCCACGAAGACCGTGATCACCGCGAGGATGAGCAGGCCGTAGAGACCCGAACCGGTGCCGCCCGGCGCGACCTCGCCGAGCATCATGTTGACCATGGTCATCATGCCGCCGAGCGAGGTGAACGAGTCGTGGAAGGAGTTGACCGCACCTGTCGAGGTGAGCGTGGTGGCGGCGGCGAAGGTGGCCGAGTTCGACACGTCGAACCGCACCTCCTTGCCCTCCATCGCCGCGCCTACCGCCTGCGGCACCGTGCCGTGGCCGGCCAGCTCGAAGATGTTGGTGATGGCGACGCTGAGGAACGCGAGGATGCCCATCACCGCGGCGATGGCGTAGCCCTGCCGGTTCTGCCCGACCATCCGACCGAAGACCCGGGGCAGGCTGAACGGGATCAGGAAGATCAGGAAGATCTCCAGCCAGTTCGTCCAGGTGGTGGGGTTCTCGAACGGGTGCGCGCTGTTGACGTTGTAGAAGCCGCCACCGTTGGTGCCCAGCTCCTTGATCACTTCCTGGCTGGCGACCGGACCACCCGTGATGGTCTGGGTGCCGCCGGTCAGGGTGCTCACGTCGGTGCCGGCGGACAGGTTCTGCACCACGCCGCCGATCATCAGCGCGATGGCGCCGAGCACCGCGATCGGCAGCAGGATCCGCAGCACGATGCGGGTCAGGTCGACCCAGAAGTTGCCGAGCTGCCCGGTGCGGCTGCGGGCGAAACCGCGTACCAGCGCGACAGCCACCGCGATGCCGACCGCCGCCGAGACGAAGTTCTGCACCGCGAGGCCGGCCATCTGCACCAGGTGGCCCATCGTCGACTCACCCGAGTACGACTGCCAGTTCGTGTTGGTCACGAACGACACGGCCGTGTTCCACGCGCCGTGCGGCACCACCGGGTCGAACCCCAACGACAGCCACAGGTGGTTCTGCACCCGCTGGAACAGGTACAGGAACAGGATCGAGATCGCGGAGAACGCCAGCACGCTCCGGGCGTACACACCCCAGGTCTGCTCGGCGGCCGGGTTGACCCCGACCAGCCGGAAGATGCCCCGCTCGACGCGCGACTGCTTCGTGCCGGAGACCGCCCGGAACATGTAGTCGCCGAACGGCTTGTAGACGGCGACGAGGGCCGCCACCAGCGTCAGCACGAAGATGACGCCCGCTGTTGTCATGGTCATCAGAAGCGCTCCGGAAACAACAGGGCGAACACCAGGAACGCGCCCAGGACGATCGCGAGCACCAGACCGACGGCGTTTACCGCGTTCACAGCTTCTCCACCGCCCGGACCACCAGGGCGAGCACTGCGAACAGCGCCACCGTCAGGATCACGAACACCACGTCAGACACGCTGACTCCTCATACCGGAAAGGTTCGTCGCGACCGCCTCCCGGTCGCGCCGGGCAATCAAAGCCCCACCACCCGCCGGACGGCAGGGGTCATAACGCGACCATGACGGGGCCGAACCGTTTCTTGACGTGGTTTTCACACCTGCCCACTGAACAGGTGAAATGCGGCACAGAGCAGGGCCGGGAGCACGCGGAGGTGATCGCTCGCGACACCCGCCGGGTTGGCGGGCGCGGCGGTGGTGCGGGAGGAGGTGCGGGGCCGGGTCAGGCCGGGCGGCGGGCCACCAGCACGTCCCGCATGATCGACTGGTCCACCCGGTGCCGCAGCGCGCGGTAGGGCTCCTCGTCGACAACCGTCAGGCCGGCGTCGGCAAGCGCCGCCGCCGCGTCGTCCCGGCTGGCGACGTGGGTGTTCCAGGAGACACCGAGCGCACCGCCGGGGCGCAACAACCGGGCCCAGACCGGCGCGGCGTCCGCGAGCAGTGCCAGCGGGTCGCGGGCCAACCCCTGCCCAGCGGTACGACTGCCGTGCTGCACGCCGTACGGGGCATCCGCGACGACCAGGTCCACGGTCTCCGGGCGGAAGAACTCCGCCGAGCGGGCGGTGTCGGCATTGACCACGTCCAGCAACTGCGTCTGGCCGGCCTTGTGCTCCTCGCGGGTCGGCGCCAACTCGATCCGCACCCGTCGGCCAACCACCTTGCGCTCCCGCCGCACCGGCCCCGACTCCAGCACCCGGTGCTTGACCCGCTTCTGCTTCAGCCAGGTGGTGATGAACGCCCGGTACGCCTCGACGTCCTTCTGGTCGCGCTCGATCCCGGCGGCGTCGAAGCCGTACATCAGCGCCTGGTTGAGGGTGGTGCCCCGGCCACAGAGCGGGTCGAGCACCCGAAACCGGCGGCTCGTCATCTCGGTGGCCCAGTCCGAGGCGAGCAGGGTGACGTTGAGCAGCAGCTTGGTGAACTGCTCGTTGGTCTTGCCCGGGTACTTCTGGATGGTGAGCAGGTCGTCGTCGTAGCGGTCCAGTCGGCTCCACTCGATCGGCCGCAGCAGCTCACCGACGATCTCGAAGAGCGCGTACCCGGCGGAGAGGTTGCCCAGGACGGCCAGGTCCCGCTCGGTCAGCCCGTCGCCGCTGAAGGTGACGTAGGACGCCCCTCCGACGACCTCGGTGTCCAGCTCGCCGATCCGGCCGTCCAGCGCCGAGCGGCCGAAGATCTCCAGCTCGGCCCGGGTGAGGTCGACGGCGGCGCGGGCGTACACCCGATTGGTGGCGGGCAGGATGAGCAGGCCGTAACGCGTCATGATCCGGCGAGTATTCCACAACCAGTCACGGTCACCGGGAACTGGAGCGGCTGCCGGAGCGACTACCGATACATGGGGTGTGAGCAGTGGCGGGAGGTCCTGTCCGCGCAGCTGGACGGGGAGGAGTCCGCCGCCGAACTGACGGCGGTACAGGGGCACCTCGACGGGTGCGCCGAATGCCGGGCCTGGTTCACGGCTGCGGCGGCGGTGACCCGTCGGATTCGTACCCGACTGGTCGTTGACGTGCCCGACCGGACGGCGGCGATCCTTGCCGCCACCAGCGCGGCCCCGGCCCAGAGGTCGCGGTGGCGGCTCCGGACCGGACGTGGGCCGCTGGTCAGCGGCCTGCGGACGGCGCTGGGACGCGGCCCGCTCGTCGCCGGCCTGCGCAAGGCGTTCGGACGTGGCCCGCTCGTCGTCGGCCTGCGGTCGGCGCTCGGGCTGCTCGGCGCGGTGCAACTGGTGCTCGGCCTGGCCCAGGTGGGCAGGGGCGCGACCGCCGACCACCTGCACCCCACCGGCCAGCACCTGTGGCACGAGTCGGCGGCGTGGAACGTGGCAGTGGGCGCGGGCTTCCTGTTCGTGGCGCTGCGCCGCAGCCCACCCGCCGGGCTGCTGCCGATGCTCAGCGCGTTCGTCGGCACGTTGCTGCTGCTGTCGGTCAACGACCTGGCCACCGGGTCGGTGGGCGGGGAACGGCTGATCAGCCACGGCTTCCTGGTGGTCGGCTACCTGATCACCGTGCTGCTGTCCCGGCCCGGTCTGCGCCCCGGCGGGCCGGCACCGCAGCGCCAGCCGGCGCCCTCCCGCTGGCGGTTCGGGGCAGACGAGGTGGACCGGCCGCTGCGGGTGGTACGCCCCGAGTCCTACCCGGCCCAGGCCGCCGACCGGTACGCCGCCCCGGCGGCGCAGGCCACCCGTACCGATCATGCTGGCAGACGCCGCGCCGCCTGATCGCCGCGCGTTCCGCCGACGCCACTGCCCGGTAGCAGCCCGGGTTCCAGCATCTCGTCGGTGTGGCACCGGGGATCGTGGGCTGCGTAGAGCACTGACAACTGTCGGTGCAGCTGGCGTCGCTCGTCCTCGCCGAGGGCAGCGAGGAAGTCGTCCTCGGCCCGGCGCATCGCCGTGAGGGCTTCCGTCAATATGGTGCGGCCCTCGGTGGTGACGCTGATGAGCTGCTTACGGCGGTCGCTGAGGCTGCGCTCGCGCCGGACGTATCCGTTGCGCTCAAGTTCGTCGATGACCGCGACCATCGTGGTGCGGTCGAGCCCGGTCTCCTGACACAGGTCGCGCTGGGACAACTCACCGTCCTGGACGAAGGCCAGCACCCGCATATCCCGGCCGCGTAGACGGAAGGGCAGGAGCACCTCTTCCATCCGGACGCTGGCGAGGTTGGCCAACTTCAGCAGCAGGTACCCGGTGGCGGAGGAGATGGTTTCGGATGAGCGCATAACCCTCAGCCTAGTCTTCCGCTTCGCTGATTATCAGCTACGCTGACGATCAGCGATCCGGCCGAACCGGGAGAGTCGTATGAAGATGCGCGTCATCCTCACCATCGTCGGCGTGATCACCGCAACGCCCGCACTTGCCTTGTTTTGGCCGCAATTGCTGACGAGCAGTTATGGCTTGGCCGACCCCGACCGCATGACCACCGCGCTGCTCCAGCATCGGGGTGTCTTGCAGGCGGCTCTTGGCGCGGCCATCGTCTGGGGGGCCTTCTACGTGCCGGCCAGAGTGCCGGCGGCGGCGACCGCCATCATCACCAAGTCGGTGTTTCTCGCCCTGACCGTCGTCGACGTCGGCATGCGGGCTGACATGAACCTCATCTCGCTGGCGTTCGACCCGATCGCCATCGTCATCCTGACCGTCGTCGTCGTGCTCCACCTCCGCGAATCAACCTCCGCCACTGCACCGGCCTGAAGTCCGGTACGGCAGGTCAGGGCAGGGCAGGGCAGGGCAGGGCAGCTTAAGCGGAAGGCGCTGGCCGGGCCGGGCCAGCACCGGGGATGGTGTGCGGAATGACCTGTTCGACGATGGTCAGCAGCGTGGCGGTGAGCAGCAGATGCACCTGGTCGCGTGTCAACGCGCCACGCTGGAGCCACTCCCGGGCGGTCGACGTGGCCAGCCCGCCGTACGCGCGGACCATCCCGCGTAACTCCTCGCGGTGCTCCGCCTCGCCGGCCAGCCCGATGGCGACGAGCATGCGGTCCGCGGCGACCTCCTCGGCCTCGGCGAGCACCCGCTCCACGTCGGCGTCGCCGCCCATCCCCCGCGCGGTGACCGCCGCGAGCCACGAGGTGCTGTGCCGGGACACCACGTCGAGGAACCAGGTGACGCTGGCGTCGACCCGGGTCCGCAGATCACCCTTGGGCAGACGTTCCAGGGCAACCTCGGGGATGGTCACCATGACCCGGACGACCTCCAGGTAGAGGTCCTTCTTCGCACCGAAGTAGTGGTTGACCAGGCCACGAGCGACGCCCGCCTCGCGTGCGACGTCGGTGGTCGACACGTCCGCGTACGGGCGCTCCCCGAACAGCCGGACCGCGCAGGCCAGGATCTGCCCACGCCGGGCGTCCGGTTCCAACCGGCGGCGGCGCGGAGCCGTCTCGACACTCACCTGCCCGACCCTATCGGCAGCTCAGAGCGCCAAGCCCAGCGTCAACCACCGTCCCACCTTCATCAAGTGGGGCCCTGACGGCGCCGGACCAGCGCGGGGCAGGGCAAGTTCTCGCGCGATCTTGGACAGTTTCCGTTAGCTCGTAACGGAAACTGTCCAAGATCTCCGCGCATCACGACTTATTGACAGGGTGCCAACAGCGCGCGAGGGTGGTGCACATGCCGACTCCCCCGCCCGACGGCTCCCCCTCACCCTGGCGCGAGCCGGAGCATGACGACCTGGCTGATCTGGCCCGCACCTTCTTCACCAAGGAGGTGTTGCCGCACGCCGACCGCCTGCTCGAGCAGGGCCACCCGGACCGCGAGCACTACCGGCGCGCCGGTGAGTTGGGGCTGCTCGGCCTGTCGGTCCCGGAGGAGTACGGCGGCGGGAGCGGTGGGTTCACCCACGAGGCCGTCATGCTGCACGAGCAGGCGTACACCGGGGAGAGCAGCCTCGGCCTGGCCGTCCACAGCGGCATCGTCACCGGTTACCTGGTGGCGTACGGCAGCGAGGAGCAGAAGCGACGTTGGCTGCCCGGCCTGTGCAGCGGTGAGCTGGTCGGCGCCATCGCGATGACCGAGCCGGACGGTGGCTCCGATCTTCAGGCGATGCGTACCCGGGCGGTCCGCGACGGTGACGACTACCTGGTGACCGGCGCGAAGACGTTCATCACCAACGGTGGCCTGGCCGATCTGGTCATCGTGGCCGTGAAGACCGACCCCGAGCAGCGGGCGTCCGGCGTCTCGCTGCTGGTGTGCGAGGTGGGTGGCGACCCGGCGGGGTTCCGGCGAGGCCGGCTGCTGTCCAAGATCGGCCTGCACGCCAACGACACGGCGGAGCTGTTCTTCGACGAGTTCCGGGTTCCGGCGGCGAACCTGCTCGGCGGCGCCGAGGGGATGGGTTTCGTCCAGCTCATGCAGCAACTCCCGCAGGAACGGCTGGTCATCGGCGTCGGCGCGGTGGCCGCCATGGAGCGGGCCGTCGCGCTGACCGTGGCGTACGCGAAGGAGCGCACCGCCTTCGGCAAGACCCTGATGGGCCACCAGAACACCCGGATGGTGCTCGCGGAGTGCGCGACCCGCGCCCGGGTCAGCCGGGTCTTCCTGGACGACTGCATCGTCCGGCACACGCGTGGCGACCTGGACGTGGCCACCGCGGCGATGGCGAAGTCCTGGCTCACCGACGGGCAGTGTGAGGTCGTCGACAGGTGCCTCCAGCTCTTCGGCGGCTACGGCTACACGACTGAGTATCCGATCGCCCGGATGTACGCCGACGCCCGCGTCCAGAAGATCTACGGCGGCACCAACGAGATCATGAAGGAGTTGATCGCCCGTGCCCTCTGAGGCGTACGTCTATGACGCGGTCCGCACGCCGCGCGGACGCGGTCGGGACAGCGGCGCGCTGCACGGGGTCAAGCCGATCTCCCTGGTGGTCGGCCTGATCGACGCGTTGCGTGAGCGCAACCCCGGCCTGGACGTCGGCCGGCTGGAGGACCTGCTGCTCGGCATCGTGACCCCGGTCGGCGAGCAGGGTGGCGACCTGGCACGGGCCGCGGCGCTGTTGGCAGGGCTGCCCGACCAGGTGGGCGGGGTGCAGCTCAACCGGTTCTGCGCCTCCGGGTTGGAGGCGGTCAACTCCGCCGCCGCGCGGATCCGCTCCGGCTGGGAGCATCTGCTGCTCGCGGGCGGGGTCGAGTCGATGTCCCGGGTGCCGATGGGCTCCGACGGCGCGGCCTGGGCCACCGACCCGCAGACCGCGCTGGCCACGTCGTTCGTGCCGCAGGGCGTCAGCGCCGATCTGATCGCCACCCTGGAGGGCTTCACTCGCGACGATGTGGACGGCTACGCGCTGCGGTCGCAGGAGCGGGCCGCCAAGGCATGGGCCGGCGGGTACTTCACCCGCTCGGTGGTGCCGGTCCGCGACGGCAACGGGCTGGACATCCTCGCCGTGGACGAGCACCCGCGCCCGGAGACCACCCGGGAGGCGCTGGCCAGGCTCACCCCGTCCTTCGCCACGATGGGCGAGGCGGCCGGCTTCGACGCTGTCGCGTTGCAGAAGTTCCACTGGTTGGAGGCCATCGAACACGTCCACCACGCGGGCAACTCGTCAGGCATCGTGGACGGGGCCGCGCTGGTGCTGATCGGCTCGGGCGACGTCGGTCGGGACCTCGGCCTCACCCCGCGCGCCCGGATCGTCGGCGCGGCGGTCAGCGGCGCCGACCCGACGCTGATGTTGACCGGCCCGATCCCGGCCACCCACAAGGCGCTCGCCGTGGCCGGGCTGACAGTCGACGACATCGACCTCTTCGAGATCAACGAGGCCTTCGCCGCGGTGGTGCTCAAGTACGTCCGGGACCTGGGCCTCGACCCGGACCGGGTGAACGTCAACGGCGGCGCGATCGCTCTCGGCCACCCGCTCGGCGCGACCGGAGCGATGCTGCTCGGTACGGCGTTGGACGAGTTGGAGCGCCGCGACCTACGCCGCGCCGTGGTGACCCTGTGCATCGGCGGCGGCATGGGCGTCGCCACAGTTCTCGAGCGCTGCTGACCCGGGGGAAGAGACCAATGACCGACACCATCCGGTACGACCGCGGCGCCGACGGCATCGTCACGCTCACCCTGGACGACCCCACCCAGTCCGCCAACACCATGAACCGGGCGTACGCCACCTCGATGAGCGCGGTGCTCGATCGGCTGGAGGCCGAGCGGGATCTCGTCGGCGTCATCGTGACAAGCGCGAAGTCGACCTTCTTCGCCGGTGGCGACCTGCCCGAGATGATCCGGGCCACCCGCGCCGACGCGCCCGCCCTGGCCGAGCTGCTCGGCACCATCAAGCGGGACCTGCGCCGGTTGGAGACGCTGGGCCGACCGGTGGTCGCCGCGGTCAACGGCTCGGCGCTCGGCGGTGGCCTGGAGATCGCGCTCGCCTGCCACCACCGGATCGCGCTGGACGCGCCCGGCACCCGGCTCGGGCTGCCCGAGGTGACCCTGGGCCTGCTGCCCGGGGCGGGCGGTGTCACCCGGACGGTACGGATGCTCGGCCTGGCCGGCGCGCTGACCACCGTGCTGCTCACCGGCCGGCGGATGCGCCCGGCCGACGCCCTGTCCGCCGGGCTCGTCGACGAGGTCGTCGGCACGCCGACCGAACTGCTGGAGCACGCCCGGGCCTGGATCGCGGCCAACCCGCACCCGGCACAGCCGTGGGACCGCCCGGACTACCGGATGCCGGGCGGCACCCCGGCCAGCCGTTCGCTCGCCGCCCAACTGCCCGCCTTCCCGGCCACGCTGCGCAAGCAGCTCAAGGGCGCCCGGCTGCCCGCGCCCGAGGCGATCCTCGCCGCCGCCGTCGAGGGTGCGCAGGTCGACCTGGAGACCGCCCTGACCGTGGAGACCCGGTATCTGATCGGGCTGCTCACCGGGCAGGTCGCCAAGAACATGATCGGTGCCTTCTTCTTCGACCTGAAGGCCGTCAACGGTGGCGCTGCCCGACCGGCCGACGTGGACGCTCCGCCGGTCCGCCGGGTGGCGGTGCTCGGGGCCGGCATGATGGGCGCGGGCATCGCGTACGCCTGCGCCAGCGCCGGGCTGGACGTCGTGGTCAGGGACGTCACGCCGGAGGCCGCCGGCCGGGCCCGGGAGCACGCCGAGCGGTTGCTGGCCCGCGCGGTCCGCAAGGGTCGCACGACCGAGGCCGACGCCCGCGCCGTGCTGGACCGGATCACCACCACCGACCAGGTGGACGCGCTGGCCGGCTGCGACGCGGTGATCGAGGCGGTCTTCGAGGACCCGGCGCTGAAACAGCAGGTCTTCGCCGAGGTGCTGCCCGTGCTGGCACCCGATGCGCTGCTCGCCTCCAACACCTCCACCCTGCCGATCACCGGGCTGGCTGCCGGAGTGGACCGGCCGGCGGACTTCATCGGCATGCACTTCTTCTCTCCGGTGGACCGGATGCCGCTGTTGGAGATCGTGGTGGGCGAGCGGACCGGGGACGTGGCGCTGGCTCGGGCGTTCGACCTGGGCCGGCGGATCGGCAAGACCCCGATCGTGGTGAACGACGGCCGGGGCTTCTTCACCAGCCGGGTGATCGGCCGGTTCATCGACGAGGCGGTCGGCATGGTCGCCGAGGGTGTCCCCGCCGCGTCGGTGGAGCAGGCGGCCCTCCAGGCCGGCTACCCGACCGGGCCGCTGGCGTTGGCCGACGAGGTCAGTCTCACGCTGATCCAGCGGATCCGCCGCCAGTTCGAGGCGGCCAGCGAGGAGTTCCGGCCCCTGCCGGCGCACCGCTTGGTGGACGAGCTGGTCGACGCGTACGACCGGCCGGGGCGCGCCGCCGGACGCGGCTTCTACTCCTACGACGACGGCACCCGCGACCGGTTGTGGCCCGGTCTCGCCGACCTGACCACCGAGGCGGGTCGGGCCGTGCCGTTCACCGACCTCCAGGAGCGGATGCTTTTCGCCGAGGCGCTGGACGCGCTGCGCTGCCTCGACGAGGGGGTGCTGCGTACCGAGACCGACGCCAACATCGGCTCGATCTTCGGCATCGGCTTCCCCGCGTGGACGGGAGGGGTGATCCGCTACGTCCGGCAGTACGCGGGCGGCCCGGCCGGCTTCGCGGCCCGGGCCAGCGAGTTGGCCGATCGCTACGGCGACCGGTTCAGGCCCCCCGCCGACCTGGTCGACCGGCTCGCCGCCGCTGCCGACCGCCCCGCCGAACCGGCCGGGGTCGCGTGATGGCGGCGCGCGGTGGGCCGCTGGCCGGGGTACGGGTGGTCGAGCTGGCCAGCCTCGCCCCGGCGCCGTTCGGCTGCATGGTCCTCGCCGACCTCGGCGCGGATGTGGTGCGGGTGGATCGGCCGGGCGCGCCGGGTGCGGGTCGGCTGGCCGCGCCGACCAGCGGTCCGTTGCAGCGCGGCCGGCGGGTCACCGCGCTGGACCTGAAGTCCCCGGCCGGGGTGGCGGACCTGCTGCGCCTCGTCGAGCGCGCGGACGTGCTGGTCGAGGCGTACCGGCCCGGGGTGGCCGAGCGGCTCGGCTTCGGGCCGGAGGTGTGCCAGGCCCGCAACCCCCGACTGGTGTACGCGCGGATGACCGGCTGGGGGCAGGACGGCCCGCTGGCAGCCCGGGCCGGGCACGACATCGACTACATCGCTGTCGCTGGGGCGTTGGAGCCGCTGGGACGGGCCGGCGAACGCCCGTACGCGCCGATGAACCTGCTCGGCGACTTCGGCGGCGGCGGCATGCTGCTCGCCGTCGGGGTGCTGGCCGCGCTGCTGGAACGGGAACGCTCCGGCCTCGGCCAGGTGGTCGACGCGGCGATGGTGGACGGCTCGGCGCTCCTCACCTCGTTCCTGCACGGGCTGCTCGGCACCGGTCTGTGGGCCGCCCCGCGCGGGCGCAACATGTTCGACGGCGGGGCGCCGTTCTACGACACGTACGCCACCGCGGACGGTGGCTTCATGGCCGTCGGCGCGATGGAACCGGCCTTCTACGCCGTACTGCTCGCCGGCCTCGACCTCGCCGACGACCCGGACCTGCCCGCCCAGTACGACCCGAGCGGCTGGGACGAGTTGCGCCGCCGGTTCACCGAGCGGTTCGCCGAGCGCACCCGGGACGAGTGGACGGCTGTCTTCGGCGACCTGGACGCCTGCGTCGCGCCGGTGCTCGCCCCCGGCGAGGCGCACGGACACCCGCACAACGCCGCCCGGGGCACGTTCGTCGAGGTGGGCGGCGAGATCCAGCCGGCCCCCGCACCCCGCTTCGACCGCACCCCGACCGCCCGCCCGGCCCCGGCACCGGACCCGGAGCAGGACCTCCTTCGGGTCGAGGAGATCCTCCCGGACTGGCCGCAGCACACCTGACCCGTCGGGTGGTCGCAGGCGTCCGCACGAGGCGTTGATCAGAGCGAGGCGGGAGGCTGCCTGGGCCGGCGACATCCCCGTTTCGCGACTCTCGGGTCACTGGCGGCATGATCATGGAACCTGGAGTGGAAGCGACAGCCAGGGCCTGAGAAGCGCGACAGCCAGATCCCGAGAAGGAGGTGCCCGTGCCGGACGCGGACGAACTCGTCGCCAACGCGCTCGCGGCGGTGCGCGGCACTGACGTACGGCAGGCCGAACGGCAGCTGGACCAACTGATGGTCGGCACCGGCGCCGCGGACGGCACCACGGAGGTGGACGCGGCGCTGCTGCGTCGCCTGGTCCGTGGCCTGGGCCGGCTCTGGCCGCGCGGTTGGCAGCCGGTCGACGTGGACCGGATCACCGCTCGACGACTCGACGCCCGCGCGGCCCGGCTGGTCCGCGACGCGCTGGCCGTCCAGCGGCGCGACCAGGCCGAGCCGGTCCCCGCCTGGTGGGACGACCAGTTGGGTGAGCTAGCGGCGACCACAGGTGGTGCCGACCGGAGCGTGCTGACCGGCTGGGCCAGCCGGGAGGGCCTGGACCGGGCCGACGCGCTGCGCGCGGCAGTGGACACCCTCGCGCTCGTGGAGAGCCTGCCGCCGATCGCGGTGCTGCGCCCACCGCCGGGCACGGCCGGCGCGGCGCTGCCCCGCACTTCGGGCACGGCCCGCAGCGGGTCGCCCATGCTGGATCGGGTACGCGCGCTGCTGGCCAAGGCGGAGTCGACCACCTTCCCGGCGGAGGCGGAGGCGCTGACCGGGAAGGCCCAGGAGCTGATCGCCCGACACAGCATCGACGAGGCGCTGCTGGCCGCCGGGGCGGAGCGCGGCGACCTGCCCGGCGGGGTACGCCTGAGCACCGACACCCCGTACGCGGGCGCGAAGGCGCTGCTCGTGCAGGAGGTGGCGGCGGCGAACCGGTGCGAGGCGGTCTGGTCCGACGATCTCGGCTTCGCCACGGTGCTGGGCTGGCCGGCCGATCTGGTGGCGGTGGAGTTGCTCTACACGTCGCTGCTGGTCCAGGCCACGGCGGCGATGCTGCGCGGGCGTGCCGAGCGGCGGCCGGGGTCGGGGCGGCGGACGAAGGTCTGGGACGAGTCCTTCCTCAACGCGTTCGCGCTGCGGATCGGCGAGCGGCTGCGAACGGCCACCGAGGCGGCGACCGATGCGGCGGACCGGGCAGCGGCCGAGACAGCGGGTGCGGAGCGGCTGTTGCCGGTGCTCGCGGCGCGGGGCGAGGCGGTCCGGGAGCGGCTGGACACGCTGTTCCCCGGCGTCACCCGGCACCGGCTCAGCGTGCGCGACGCCGAGGGCTGGTCGTCCGGCACCTCGGCCGCCGACCGGGCGTCGCTGGACGTCGGCGGCGGCCGGAAGCCCCGACAGGTGCCCGGCCGACCCGATCCGCGCTGAACCATCCGGCGTGGGACCGCCCCCGGCGGAGGTTTCTGCGATTTTCTTCGGTACGCGGTAGGGATCGGGGGAACGGCTCCGACCACCCGGTGAGTCGCACCCCGCTCGGGGTGCGACCAGAGCCTGAGGAGTAATCGCCGTGAAGTACATGCTGCTGATCTGGAACCGGCCCGGCTTCACCGAGGAGCTGAGCGAGCAGGATCGCACCGCCCTGTTCGGCGAGGTCGACGAGATCATGAAGGAGCTGACGGAGACCGGCGAGCTGATCGGCGGCCAGGCGTTGGCCAATCCGTCGCAGACGTCGACGGTCCGGCTCGTGAACGGCAACCCCGAGGTCCTCGACGGGCCGTTCATGGAGAGCAAGGAGCAGTTCGCCGGTTACCTGGCCGTCGACTGTGACAGCCCGCAGCGGGCTGCCGAGATCGCCGCCCGCTGGCCGGACGTCCGGTACGGCGGCGCGATGGAGGTCCGCCCGATCATGGACGAGGCCGGGACGGAGATGTGACCGGGGACCGGACGGTCGAGGATCTGCTGCGCACGTTCGCGCCGCAGGTCCTCGGCCTGCTGGTCCGCAGGTACGGACAGTTCGACAGGTGCGAGGACGCGGTTCAGGAGGCGCTGCTCGCCGCCGCGACGCAGTGGCCCGGGCAGGGCGTACCGGACAATCCGCGCGCCTGGTTGCTCACCGTGGCCACCCGCCGGCTCACCGACGAGTGGCGCAGCGAGAGCGCCCGCCGGGACCGCGAGGTGGCGGTGGCGCGGCGCGAGCCGGCGTACGCCGGGGTGGCGCCGGCTGCGGACGCGGAGCCCGCCGTTCCGGCCGACGACGACACCCTCACGCTGCTGTTCCTCTGCTGTCACCCGGCGCTGCCCGGATCGGCGCAGGTGGCGCTGACCCTGCGGGCCGTGGGCGGTCTCAGCACCGCCCAGATCGCCCGGGCGCACCTGGTGCCCGAGGCGACGATGAGTCAACGGATCCGGCGGGCCAAGCAGCGGGTCGAGGCCGCCGGGGCCCGGTTCACCATGCCCGGTCCGGCCGAGCGGGACGAGCGGCTGGGGACGGTACTGCGGGTCCTCTACCTGATCTTCAATGAGGGTTACACCGCGTCCAGTGGCCCGGACCTGCGTCGGGTCGAGCTGACCGGCGAGGCGATCCGGCTGGCTCGCGTCCTACGGGGGCTGCTGCCCGACGACGGCGAGGTGGCCGGGCTGCTGGCGCTGATGCTGCTGACCGACGCGCACCGGGCGTCCCGGGTGGGGCCGGACGGGGAGTTGGTGCCGTTGGCGGAGCAGGACCGCTCGCGGTGGGACGCCGCCGCCATCGCGGAGGGGGTCGCGCTGATCACCGAGGCGTTGACCTGGTCGCCGCCCGGCCCGTACCAGCTCCAGGCGGCGATCGCCGCCGTGCACGCCGAGGCGCCGACGGCGGCAGCTACGGACTGGCGGCAGATCGTCGCGCTCTACCGACTGCTGGCCCGGGTCGCGCCGAACCCGATGGTCACCCTGAACCAGGCGGTGGCGGTGGCCATGGTGGAGGGGCCCCGGGCCGGGCTCGCCCTGCTCACACCGTTGGACGCCGACGAACGCACGGCCGGGCACCACCGGCTGGCCGCCGTCCGGGCTCATCTGCTGGAGCTGGCCGGTGACGTGGGTGCGGCGCGGGAGGCGTACCTGGCCGCGGCGCGTGGCACCACGAGCCGGCCCGAGCAGCGGTACCTGGAGGTGCGGGCCGCCCGGCTGACCGGGCAACAGTGAAAGTGCCCATGTTGCCGTTCTGGCAATTATCTTTGCGCATCGCCCGGTCGCCGGTCACAGTCGTTGGCGACGCGCGAAGGAGCAGGCACCGATGAGCGAGCAGCACGAGTTCGACAGGGACTACTGGGAGCGGCACTGGCACCAGACGCACCACGACCGCCCCGGCGCGATGAGCACGAGCCCCGCACACCCGTACCTGGCCCGTGAGGTCGCCGGCCTGGTGCCGGGCTCGGCCCTGGACGCCGGATGCGGCGCCGGCGCCGAGGCGATCTGGCTCGCCTCGCACGGCTGGCAGGTCACCGCCGTCGACATCGCACCCGTCGCCCTCGCCCGGGCTGCGGAACGCGCGACGGAGAGCGGGGTGTCCGAGCGTGTGCGGTGGGTGGAGGCGGACCTGACGGCCTGGGCCCCGGAGACGCGGTTCGACCTGGTCACGACGCACTACGCGCACCCCGCGATGCCGCAGCTGGCCTTCTACGACCGCGTCGCCGCCTGGGTGGCGCCCGGCGGCACCCTCCTGATCGTCGGGCACCTGCACACCTCCGGAGCCACCGGGCACGGGCATGGGCACCACCCACCTGACGAGGCATCGGTCACCCTCGCGGACATCACCGCCGGTCTGGACAGCGCCACCTGGGAGATCAGCACCGCCGAGGAGCACCGCCGCACGATGCCGGGCCGGGAGGCCCCGCTGCACGACGTGGTCGTACGCGCCACCCGACGCCCCTGAGCACACCGCTGCCGACCGCCGGGCGGCCCGGACCACCCGACGGCCGGCAGCGCCGCTCACACCTCGGGTTCGATGGCCGGGCAGCTGGCGCCCCGGGCGGGCACCACCTGATCGATCAGGTAGGAGTCGACGGCCCGTTCCACGCACGGGCTGGTCGTGTAGCTGCCGTGCCCCCACCCCTGGTAGGTGAGCAACGCGCCGTGCCGGCCCAACTGCCGCGCCACGTTGCGCGCCCAGCCGTAGCCACTGGCCGGGTCGTGCACGGTGGCGGCGAGCAGCAGCGGCACGTCGGTGTGGACCCGTAGCCGATGCTGCGGGTTGGCGACCGGCGTCGGGGTGCCCAGGCAGGTGACCAGGGCGAACAGCGCCGGCGGGTAGCGCAGGTCCGGCGCGAGCGCTGCCGCCCGGCGCAGATGTCCGACGTACTCGCGGTAGTCGCGGACCGGCAGGCTCCAGTCCTGACAGAAGACCGCGAAGGGGTACGGAGCCACGGCCTCGCCGGTCAGCAGGCGGACACTCGGCACGGTGGCGGTGCCCTCCAGTCGGACGATCCACTCGGCCAGCTCCGGCCACCGCCAGGTGTCGTAGAGCTTCTTGTGGGCGAGGCGGCTCAGCTCGAACGGGGCGAGCGTGGCCCCGGCCCGGTCCGGATCGGTCAGCGAGCCGCGCTCGGCCCGGTCGTGCAGCCCGGCCCAGCGGGCTCGGACGTCCCGGCCGTGCAGCACGCAGTCGGCCGAGCGGGCGCACCAGGCCAGGAACTCGTCGAACGCGCCCTCCGCGGTGACGGCCTGGGTGTCCAGGAAGGCGCGGGTGCCGAGGCTGTGGTCCATCGCGGCCTCCAGCACCATGGCCCAGACCCGGTCGGGGTACAGCTCGGCGTACCGCTGCCCGAGCACCGTGCCGTACGAGCTGCCGTGGAAGGTGAGCTGCCGTTCGCCGAGCGCGACGCGGACCGCGTCCAGGTCGCGGGCGGCGCTCGTGGTGTCGACGTGGTCGTAGAGCGCCCCGGTGCGGGCCCGGCAGTCGGCGCGCAGCAGCGCGTTGTCGGCCAGGACGGCATCGAACTGGGCCTGGTCGGCGATGAGCTGCGGTTGCCGGGCGAGCAGGGCCCGGGCACAGACCACCGGGTGGCTGCCGCCGGTGCCGCGTGGGTCGAAGCTGACGATGTCGAACCGGGCACGCAGGTCGGCACTGAACCGGGAGCTGCCGTTCACCACCCGGTCGACCCCGCTGTCGCCCGGCCCGCCAGGGCCGAAGACCAGCGCCCCTTCCCGGGTGGCCGGGTCGGCGGGCCGGCGGGCCAACGACAGGTCGAAGCGCTCACCACGGGGTCGGTCCCAGTCCACCGGCAGCGACAGGGTGCCGCACTCGGCACTGGTGTCGGTGGCGCAGGGCCTCCAGTCGATCGTCGGCGCGGGCTGTGCCCGGGCGGCGGCCGGGGTCGCCGGGGTGAGGCCGGCGGCGGTGAGGGCCAGGGCGACCGCCCAGCCGACCGCGGATTTGCGTACGCGCAGCATGAGGTGCTGTCCTCTCCTCGAAGGAGCGTTGCCTGTGAAACTCGCCCACTGGGCGAGGTGATGCTGCTTCCACCCGGGCCGTCGAGTAGCCGCTCGACGGCCCGGGGCCTTCCGTCCGCCGGGTCAGTCGACCTCGCGCAGGACGCGTTCGAGCGTGGTCATCCGGGTCTCCATCCCGCCCAGCCGGCCATCCATCGCCGAGAGCAGTCGGGCGTTCTCCGCCTGGGCCTGAGCGGCCGTCTCGGCGAGCCGGCGGTAGTCGTCCGCGCGGTCCGCCTCGTACCGGGCCCGCCGGGTCTTGGCGAGCTGCACGACGGTCACCGTGACCACGCTGATCAGGAAGGCGAAGATGCCGATCGCGCCGACCACCTCGGTCCAGTCGTGCTCGCTCATCGCTGTGCCTCCGGCTGCTCGCCCGAGTCGGGCACGGTAAGCGTCTCGACGGCCGCCGCGATGACCGCGGGGGTGAGTGTGAGCACGAACGGCTCCACCTCGTAGTAGTTCATGGCCTTCCCGTCCTCCGACAACTCCAGGCGAGCGGTGACCAGCCCGGCCGCCGCCAGCTTCCGTAGGTGGACCTGCAACAGCGCCCGGCTGATGCCCAGTTGCCGGGCCAGCCCGCTGACGTACGCACGCTCGCGGGCCAACGCGGCGACGACCCGCAGCCGGTGCGGGTTGGCCAGGGTGGCCAGCACCCGGACCAGGTCGTCGCCGGTCGGCGGTGGAGCGGTGCTCATAACCAGCCCTTGCACATGCCAAGGAAAGTTAGCAGGTGCCACCACGCGGCGGTGCGGCACGGGAGCGGAATCAGGGTGATCTCAGGGTCGCCGGAGAAGGCCGGACACACAGCACGCCGGGCCGGTGATGATCACCGGCCCGGCGTGCGGGTTACGTCGTACGTCAGCTCTTGAGAGCGTCCTTGATCTTCTCGCCCGCCTGCTTGAGCTTGGCGGTGGACTGGTCAGCGCGACCCTCCGCCTCCAACTGCTCGTTGTCGGTGGCCCGACCGGCGCCTTCCTTCAGCTTGCCGGTCGCGTCCTCGGTGGCGTTGTTGATCTTGTCGTCGATACCCATTGCCAACCTCCATTGCAAGCGTCGCTACGACCACAGAGGTACCCCCGCCGTCACCCGTCCAACCATTACCGTCGTCACAGATCGGCAGCGGCCGGACGAAAGCGACGCAGCCGCAGACTGTTCGCCACCACGAAGACCGAGGACAGCGCCATCGTGGCGCCGGCGATCATCGGGTTGAGCAGCCCGGCGGCGGCCAACGGCAGGGCCGCCACGTTGTAGCCGAACGCCCAGAACAGGTTGCCCCGGATGATGCCGAGCGTGCGACGGGACAGCCGGATGGCGTCCACTGCGGCGTCCAGGTCGCCCCGGACGAGGGTGAGGTCGGCCGCCTCGATCGCCACGTCGGTGCCGGTGCCCATGGCCAGGCCCAGATCGGCCTGGGCCAGCGCCGGGGCGTCGTTGACCCCGTCACCGACCATCGCCACCGACCGCCCCTCGGCCTGGAGCCGCCTGATCACGTCGACCTTCCCGGCCGGCAGCACCTCGGCAATCACCTCGTCGACGCCCACCTCGGCGGCGACCGCGCGAGCCACTGTGGTGTTGTCCCCGGTCAGCAGGACCGGGGTCAACCCCAGCCCGCGCAGCCGGGCCACCGCCGCCCGACTGCTCGGCCGGACCACGTCGGCGACCGCGAGCACACCACGGGCCTGTCCGTCCCAGCCGGCGACGATCGCCGTACGGCCGGCGGCCTCCGCGTCGCGCACGGCCCACTCGACCTCCGGCGGTACGTCGATCTCGCGCTCGCGCAGCAACCGGACCCGACCGACAAGCACGGCCCGCCCGTCGACGGTGCCGGTCACCCCCAGCCCTTCGAGGTTGCCGAAGCCGGTCACCGGGGGCAGCGCGCCCGCGTCGGTGGCACCGGCAGCGACCGCACGGGCGATCGGGTGCTCGGAGGCGGCCTCCACCGCCCCGGCGAGTCGGAGCAGCTCGGCCCGATCCACACCGCTCGCCGGCACCACGTCCACCAGGGTCATCCGGCCGGTCGTCACGGTGCCGGTCTTGTCCAGCACCACGGTGTCCACCCGACGGGTCGACTCCAGCACCTCCGGTCCCTTGATCAGCACGCCGAGCTGGGCGCCCCGGCCGGTGCCGACCAGCAGCGCGGTCGGTGTGGCCAGGCCGAGCGCGCACGGACAGGCGATGATCAGCACGGCCACGGCGGCGGTGAACGCGGCGGTCGGGCCGGCCCCGGTGCCCAGCCACCAGCCGAGCGTGCCGACGGCGAGGGTGATGACAATCGGCACGAAGACCCCGGAGATCCGGTCGGCCAGCCGCTGCACGGCCGCCTTGCCACTCTGCGCCTGCTCGACCAGGTCGGCCATCCGGGCGAGCTGGGTGTCCGCGCCGACCCGGGTAGCGGTGACGATCAGCCGCCCACCCGCGTTGATCGTGGCGCCGACCACGCCGTCGCCCGGGGCGACCTCGACCGGCACCGACTCACCGGTGAGCATGCTGGCGTCGACCGCGGAGGTGCCCTCGTCGACCACCCCGTCGGTGGCGATCTTCTCCCCGGGGCGGACCACGAACCGGTCGCCGACGGCGAGCCGGTCCACCGGGATCAGGGTCTCCACGCCGTCGCGCAGCACCGACACGTCCTTGGCCCCGAGGTCGAGCAGGGCGCGCAGGGCGGCGCCGGCGGTGCGCTTGGACCGGGCCTCGAAGTAGCGACCGGCCAGGATGAACACGGTGACCCCGGCGGCCGCCTCCAGGTAGATGTTGCCGGCGCCGTCGGTCCGGGTGATGTCGAAACGGAACGGGTGCGTCATCCCGGGCACACCCGCATCACCGAGGAAGAGCGCCCAGAGCGACCAGCCGAACGCGGCCAGGGTGCCGACCGACACCAGCGTGTCCATGGTGGCCGCGCCGTGCCGCAGGTTCGTCCAGGCGGCCCGGTGGAACGGCAGCCCACCCCAGACCACCACCGGGGCGGCCAGGGTCAGCGACAACCACTGCCAGTAGTCGAACTGCCAGGCCGGGACCATGGCCAGCAGGACCACCGGCACGCTCAGGGCCACCGACACCCAGAGCCGGGTACGCGGGCCCCGCAACGGGTCCACCGGGGGTTCCGCGCTGGGCGGGGCCGGCAGCGCCGCCGTGTACCCGGTCTTCTGCACGGTCCCGATCAGGTCGTCCGGGGTGACGCCGTCGGCGTACCGGACTGTCGCCTTCTCGGTGGCGTAGTTGACGGTGGCGCTCACCCCGTCCATCCGGTTGAGTTTCTTCTCGATCCGGGCGGCGCACGCGGCGCAGGTCATCCCGCCGATCGCCAGTTCGATCCGGTTCGGTGCCTCGGGCAGCGGTCTGCTGGTGGTGGTCATCGTCAGGTCCCGTCAGTTGTGTCCGTGCCCGGGGGTGCCGTGGTCGGCCCCGCCGGTCGGTGCGGGTCCGCTCGGGGTGGGGACGCTCGCGGTCGTGGCAGCGCCGGCGACCACAGTGAACTCGGCGGTGTGCACCCGCCCACCGTGTTGGAAGTCGAGGTAGAGCCGGTAGCTGCCGGCCGAGGGCACGTCGGCGAGGAAGGTGACGGCCGGGCCGGGCCTGGTACGCCCATCACCCGGCGTCCCGTCGGGGTGCACGTGCAGGTACGCCAGATCACCCCGGCGCAGTGCCACCAGGTGCCCGTACGCGCCCAGGTAGGGCTCCAGGTCGGTGACCGGCCGGCCGTCCCGGCTGACGGTCAGGGTCAGTGGTGACGTGCGGCCGGGCTGCGGCGCACCGGTCAGGGTGACCGTGTAGCCGTCGACGGTGGTGCTGGCCGCCGGTGCGGGCAACTGCCGTTCGGTCAGCTCGCCGGGGACTGTCACGTCCACGCCGAGGGTCAGCGGCTCACCCCCGGTCGGGGTGAAGTCGGCGAACGCCCGCCACTGCCCGGGGCCGCCCAGCGGGGTGTCGACCCGCCAGGTGCCGTCCGGGGCCAGGGCGGGGTGGACGTGGCGGAAGCCGGAGAGGTCCCGGCGGGCGACGATCAGGTGCATCTTCTTGTCGTGCGCCACCTCGTACCGGGTGACCGGGCGGCCGTCCGGGCCGGCGATCCGGAAGGCGAACTCGCCGGCCGGGGCGTCGACCGGTTCGAGGGTGTAGCCGCGCTCGGAGACGAGCAGCCCGCCGGGGAGCCGGTCGGCCGTTGCGTTCCGGTCGTCCGCCGTCGGGGCGGCGGCACCGTCGTGCTGACTCTCGGCGACCGGGGCGGGATCGACGACCCGGCCGATCCCGTACGTCGCGCCGAAGACCGCCGCCAGACCGACGGCGAACCCGGCCAGTCTCGTCACCGTACGCACGCCGGCCCGCCGATCACGCGTCGACGAGGTCGTAGCCGGCCTCGTCGACGGCGGCCCGGACAACCGCGGTGTCCAGTGGCTGATCGCTGCTGACGGTGACCCGGCCGGCCGCGAGGTCGACCTGGACATCACGCACGCCCGCGATGGCACCGACCTCGGCGCTCACCGCGCTGACGCAGTGCCCACAGGTCATGCCCTGCACCTGGTACGTCGTGTCGACCATCGGATCGTCTCCTTTGCGGTACCGGTACCCGGTGGGGGTATCTCCTCGGAACACGACCGTACCATACCCCCTGGGGGTAGGCTATCCTCGTCGGTATGACCGCACCCACCCCGATCCGCGGATACACCGCCAGCAAGGATCAGCTGCTCGCGCGGCTCCGCCGCGTCGAGGGCCAGGTCCGGGGCATCGAGAAGATGGTCGACGACGACCGCTACTGCATCGACGTGCTCACCCAGATCTCCGCGATCCAGGCCGCCCTCGACAAGGTGGCCCTCGGGTTGCTCGACGGGCACGCCCGGCACTGCATGCACGAGGGCGCCGCCGAGGGTCGGGCCGACGAGATGGCCACCGAGATGATGGCGGCGGTCGGCCGGCTCATGAAGCGCGGCTGACGGGCCCTCGGTCCGACGCGGGGTCCAGACGAACCCTGCGCAGCAACTGCGCGTTGAGCGCCACCACGATCGTGGACGCCGACATCAGCACCGCGGCCAGCGCCGGGCTCAACGCCACACCGGCCCAGGCCAGCACCCCGGCGGCCAGCGGCAGCGCCACCACGTTGTAGCCGGCCGCCCAGGCCAGGTTCTGCCGCATCTTCCGGTACGACGCCCGGGACAGCCGGACCACTGCCCCCACCCCGCGCGGGTCCGAGGACGCCAGCACCACCCCGGCGGACTCGATCGCCACGTCGGTGCCCGCGCCGATCGCGATGCCCACGTCCGCCCGGGCCAGCGCCGGCGCGTCGTTCACACCGTCGCCGACCATCGCCACGACCAACCCCCGCCGCTGGAGCTCGGCCACCCGATCGTCCTTCTCCGCCGGCAGCACCTCGGCGAAGACCTCGTCCACCCCGGGTCGGAAGCCGAGGTCCGCGGCGACCGCCTCGGCCACCGGCCGCGCGTCACCAGTGATCATGGCGATGGTGCGGACGCCCTCGGCACGCAGCTCGTCGACGGCTCGTCGGGCCTCCGGACGCACCTCGTCGGTCAACGCGAACGCACTGAGCACGGCCTCCGGCAGCCGCACCAGATGCAGCACCGCCGCACCCCGCGCCGACCATCGCCCAGTCGCGGCCTCCACCTCCGCCGGGGGCTGAAGACCCAGTTCCCGCAGCAGCGCCGGCCCGCCCACCGCGTACTCCGTACCGTCGATGGTCGCCCGCACACCGCGGCCCGGCAGCGACCGGAACCCGGTGGCAGGGGCCGGACCGGCGCGCCCGGCCGCCGCCACGATCGCCCGGGCCAACGGATGTTCGCTCTCCGACTCGACGCCGGCCGCGATCCGCAGCACCTCGTCCCGCTCGACGCCGGGCACCGTCACCAGGTCGGTCACTCCGTGCTCACCCCGGGTCAGCGTGCCGGTCTTGTCGAAGAGAACCGCGCCGACCGTCCGCATCCGCTCCAGGGCCAACCGGTCCTTGACCAGGATCCCGGACCGTGCGGCGAGCGCGGTGGAGAGCGCGACGACAAGTGGGATGGCGAGACCCAGCGCGTGCGGGCAGGCAATCACCAGGACGGTGACCGCGCGGACCACCGCCTCGTCCGGCTGACCGAGCGCCGTCCAGACCAGCACGGTCAGCACGGCGGTGCCGGTGGCCAGGTAGAACAGCGCGGCGGCGAACCGGTCGGCCAGCAGTTGGGCCCGTCCACCGGAGCCCTGGGCCTGGGCGACCATCCGCTGGATGCCAGCGAGGGCGGTCTGCTCACCCAACGCCTCGACGCGCACCCGGATCGCCGAGTCGGTGGCGACGGTGCCGGCCACCACCCGGTCTCCCGTCGACCGGGCTACCGGTCGCGACTCGCCAGTGATCATCGACTCGTCCAGCTCGGCGCCGCCGTCGACGACCCGGCCGTCCGCCGGCACCCGACCCCCCGGCCGGACCAGCACCACGTCGCCGATCCGCAGACCGGTCACCGGCACCGCCTCGACCCGCCCGTCCGCATCCACCCGTTCGGCCTCGTCCGGGAGCAGCGCGGCCAGCGCCGCCAGCGCTCCCCGGGCCTGCCCGATAGCCTTCATCTCCTGCCAGTGCCCGAGCAGCATGATGGTGACAAGCGCGGCCAGCTCCCACCAGAAGTCCAGGTCGAAGACACCGACACTGGTCGCCAGGGACGCGGTGTAGGCGACGGTGATCGCCATCGCGACAAGCAGCATCATCCCGGGCGTCCGGTCCCGCACCTCCCGGACCGCACCGACGAGGAACGGCCAACCACCCCACCAGAACACCACCGAGCCGAGCACCGGGCCCACCCAGGACCGGCCGGGGACGCTGTCCCCGGCCAGGCCCAGCTGGTCCGACACGAGATGACTCGTCAGCACCACCGGGACGGTCAACACCAGGCAGACCCAGAACCGGCGGCGGAACATCTCCGGATCGTGCCCGGCGTGCCTGTCGTGCCCGGTTGGCTTGTCGTGCTTCTCATGCCCGGCGTGCGTGTCGTGCGGCTCGGGTCCGGCGCGGTGCGCGTGGTCGGGGTCGGGCGGTGACGGAGCGGACATGGCTCCAACATGCCGTCCCCGGGACCGCCGCGCGCGCGGTTCGGCCGCCCGACACTCCGCCACGACCTGCAACCCCCGGACGGGCTGGCTAGCATCTCCCACGATGGCCCTCCGTATCCCGCTGCACAGTCGGGCACCGGCGTCGCCACGACGTGGCGTCGCCTCCGGCCGATCGGGCCGAGCACTGACCGTCCGTGATCAAGCGGTCGTCAGGCAGCGATCCGCCCCGCCGTCCGCCGCGTTTCCCACCGCAACGGTGAACCGCCCGGCCCGCTGACCCGTACCCCGCACCGGATCGTTGGGAGTCTGACCTTGGCCGCCGACCACACTCACCCCGCTCCGTCCGCCTCACCGAGGGTGCGACGGATCCTCGTCGTGACTGTGGTGCCCCTCTTCGTGGCCACCGTGCTCGCCGCAGCGCTGCTCTGGCCGCGCGGCGGGTCACCGCAGACCGACGGTGGCGCGGACGTGCCGCGCTATCCCGGCACTGTCACCCGGGTGGTGAGCGAGCCGTGCCCGCAACTGCCGTCGGTCCCCGAGGGCACACCGAGGGTCGGCGACGGGCGGTGCGGCACTGTCGACGTCCGCGTGGACGACGGGCCGGCCGCCGGCCAGCAGGTGCAGACACCGGTGCCCGACGGGCCCGGCGCACCCCGCGTCGAGGTCGGCGACGAGATCATCCTGGTCGAGCTGGACGATCCGACCGACCCCACCATCAGCAACTGGAACATCGCCGAGCACCAACGCGGCACGCCGATGGTGTGGCTGGCGGTGGTCTTCGCGGCAGCGATCGTCGCGTTCGGTAGGTGGCGGGGTCTGGCCGCGCTCGCCGGGCTGGCCGCCAGCTTCGCCATCCTGCTCACCTTCGTGCTGCCGGGTATCGCCGCCGGCAGGTCACCACTGCTGGTGGCGGTGGTCGGCGCGGCCCTGATCATGTTCGTGGTGCTCTATCTGACGCACGGGGTCACCGCACAGACCTCGGTCGCGGTGCTCGGCACCCTGGGCAGCCTGGTGCTGACCGGCGTGCTCGCCACCATCGCCACGGCCGCGACCCACCTCACCGGCTTCGGCAGCGAAGACGCCACCACCCTGTCGATGTTCCAGGGCGACGTGGACCTGCACGGTCTGCTGCTCGCCGGGATCATCATCGGATCGCTCGGGGTGCTCGACGACGTGACGGTCACCCAGGCGGCCACCGTCACCGAGCTGGCGAACGCCAACCCCGGGCTGAGCCGGTTGCAGCTGTACCGTGCGGCCACCCGGGTCGGCCGCGCGCACATCGCCTCCACTGTCAACACCATCGTGCTGGCGTACGCGGGCGCGTCGCTGCCCCTGCTGCTCCTGCTCACCGCCGACTCGCGACCGATCGGGCAGATCCTCACCAGCGAGTTCCTCGCGCAGGAGATCGTCCGCAGCGCGGTCGCCACCCTCGGTCTGATCGCCGCCGTGCCGCTGACCACCGGGCTGGCCGCGGTGGTGACCGCCGCCGGACGCGCCGATGCGACGGCGTCCACCGATGCTCCCGCCCCGCGACCCCAGCCGGACCGCTCGGAGGCGCTGGCGGCACTCATCTCACCGCGAACGGCCGGCTCCGACGAGCCGGACCAGCCGCGGACCACACCCCCATCCGAGGCCACCGACAGGTGGCCGGAGTCGAACAGGAGCACGGATACGGCATGGTGACACTCCTCAGCGTGACCAGATCGGGCATCCACCCTGAGAACCACGTCACTGGTCACTTAACGCTATGGCGAAATGACGCATTTGGTCGGCATCCAGGCGTAGCTCACCCGGTCGACTCTCGGGTAACCTCGCTGCCGGTTACCGATGAAGGCGCGAAGCGGCGCCTGCGGTGCCACCGCCCAATCGCCAACCGGCGAGCCGGGGACCCAGGTACGTGGGGTGAATCCGCGTCAGCGGTAGGGGCCACTTCCGCCCCGAACCCGTCAGCTAACCCGGTCGGCGGTCGACGGAAGGGAACATTGTGACGGCACCCCTACGCCGCTGGTTGACACCCGTGGTGGCCGTGATCGCCGCACTGACCGTGCTCGCCGGGCCCCTCCCGGCGCAGGCCGCCCCGACGAATCCCACACCGTCCGGGCACGAGGAGGACGGCGAGCCCAAGCTGCTCAACGACGTCATCGAGCAGGCCAACCGCGACTACTCCGCCGCCAAGTCCAAACTGGACAAGTCCAAGAAGCGGCAGGGCGAGTTGGCGCTGGAGGTCAACCGGGCCAAGGCCGACCTGGACGCGTTGGCCCCGCAGGTCGGGCAGATCGCCGCCCAGGCGTACCGGACCGGTCGGATCGGCGCGGTCGCGATGCTGCTGGAGAGCGAAGCGCCCGACTCGTTCGTCCAGCGCGCCGGGATGCTCGACGAGATGAACATGGTCAACGAGAAGAAGCTCTCCGAGGTCAACGAGGTGAAGGCCCGCGCCGAGCAGGCCAAGCTGGCCCTCGACACCGAGGTCCGCGAGCAGCAGAAGCAGACCGCCCTGATGGCGAAGCGGAAGAGCGAGGCCGACAAGGCGCTCTCCCTCGTCGGCGGCAAGGGTTTCACCGGCGGGCTGGTGGATGCCACCTCCAAGGTCGCGAAGATCGGCCCTGGTCGCACGGCCGACGGTGACTGGAAGCCCCAGTCGTGCAGCGAGAACGACCCCACCACGTCCGGCTGCGTCACCCCGCGCACGCTGCACGCGTACAAGGAGGTCAAGGCGGCCGGCTTCAACCGGTTCGTCGGCTGCTACCGCTCCGGCGGGCCGTGGGAGCACCCGAAGGGCCGCGCCTGCGACTGGTCGCTCCAGAAGAGCGGCTTCTCGCCGTGGCACAACAACGACACCCGGACGTACGGCAACAACGTCGCCGCGTTCCTCATCCGTAACGCCGACCGGCTCGGCATCTACTACGTGATCTGGAACCGGCAGATCTGGTTCCCGGCCACCGGCTGGAGCTCGTACAGCGGGCCGTCGAACCACACCGACCACGTTCACATGTCGCTGCTCTGACCCGCACGATCCCCGTCGAGGGCCGTTCCGTGTGACGCGGAGCGGCCCTCGTCGCGTCAGACGGTGGCGGGGTCGGTCGACTCCAGCGATCCGGTCGGGGCGTCCAGCGTCGCGAAGCCAGCCGGCACGGCGGCCACCGGGCGCACCGCTCCGGCGGCCAGCCGGTAGGACACCCCCACCACCGCGCACCGCCCCCGCGCCACCTCGTCGGCCAGCACGGGGGACTGACCGAGCAGCGTCTCGACGGTCTGTGCAATGTGGATGTCGACGATGCCGTCGATGTCGTCCACGCCCTCGGCCTCGGCCCGGCGCAGGCTGGGCAGCACGGCGTCGACAACCGCGCGCAGGTGGCCACTCGGTGCGGTACCGGTCGCGGCGGACTCTCGGGCGGCCTGCACCGCGCCGCACGAGTCGTGGCCGAGCACCACCACCAGCGGAGTGCCGAGCACGGTCACCGCGTACTCGACGCTGCCGAGCACCTCAGGGCCGGCGGTGTGCCCGGCGGTGCGGACCACGAACAGGTCGCCCAGCCCCCGGTCGAAGATGATCTCGGCGGCGAGCCGGGAGTCGGAGCAGCCGACGATCACCGCGAACGGGTGCTGCCCGTCGGCCACCGCGGCCCGGTGCCCGGCGTCCTGGTTGGGGTGGCGGGGGGCGCCACCGACGAAGCGCCGGTTGCCGGCGACCAGCTCGGCGTACGCCCGGGTCGGCTCGCTGAGCGCGGACGCCCGGTCGGTGGTCCGCTGCGAACCCGGCTGACCGCCGGAGTTCCCGGTATGACTCATCCCGCACCTCGTCTCGACGCATCTCACCTGGTCAAGCCGGCTTTCCGCCGGCCGGGCGGCGGGGCGCTGGCTCGTGTTCCACCGTCACACGCACCGTAAGATGCGTCAAGGTATGCGTGATTTAGATTTCATAGGTTGACGCCGGTCGCCCCCTGGGCAACCTTCCCGGGGGCAGGGCGGACAAGAATCTCGCGAGGGCAGGCGGACATCCGGAAAGGCGGTCATGCGATGGCGAGCACGGTGACGGGCGACACCGGCGGCGGACGGAACTGGACGTTCCTCACCAACCACGGGCACGTGCTGCTGGCCATCGCCCGCGATCCGACCGCCCGGCTGCGCGACGTCGCGGCCGAGGTCGGCGTCACCGAACGGGCCGCGCAGGCGATCGTCGCCGACCTGGAGGCGGGCGGTTACCTGCACCGCACCCGCGTCGGACGACGCAACGAGTACACCCTCAACCCGGCCGGCCGGTTCCGGCACCCCGCCGAGGCCGACCGGCAGGTGGGCGACCTGCTCGCGCTGTTCGCCGACACTCCCACCGCGAAGGCACACCCGGGGGCCTGACCCTCGTCACCGGGGGCCGCTGCCCGACGGTCACGGCGGTAACCTTTGCGGGTGCGCGAATGCCCGCCGTTGAGCGCGACCCCGTCCCGACGTGCCCTTCGCGGCGTCCTCAGTGGAGCGCTGGCGGCCCTGCTCGGCGCCGGCCTGGTGGCACCCACCCCCGCGGCCGCCGCACCGCCCCTGTGCGGCCCCAGGGGCGCGGAGGGCCTGACCCAGATGCCGTGGGCGCTACGCCGGCTGGAGCCGTCCTCGGCGTGGCCGCTGTCCCGGGGCGCCGGGGTCACCGTGGCCGTGATCGACTCCGGAGTCTCCGCCGTCCACCCGCTGCTCAAGGGCCAGGTTCTCGAAGGTCGCGACTTCAACGGCCTTGCGGCCCAGCAGGGGCAGTGCGACGAGGCCGGGCACGGCACGCTGATCGCCGGCATCATCGCGGGGCGGGAGGGCACAGTCGTCCCCTTCAGCGGCATCGCCCCGGCTGCCCGCATCCTGCCGATCCGGGTCCTGCAACAACTCGGGACGGTCAACAACCCGCAGCTTCCCGCGCAGATCGCGGCGGCCATCGACTGGGCCGTCGAGCAGGGCGCCGACGTGATCAACCTGTCCCTGACGACGATCCCCCGCCCCGAACTGACGGCGGCCGTCGAGCGCGCCCTGGCCAAGGGGGTGGTGCTTGTCGCCGCCGCGGGCAACCGGTCGGAAGATTCGCAGAACCTGCCGGGTTACCCGGCCGCGTACCCCGGGGTGATCGCGGTCGGCGGGGTGGACGAGCAGGGGAGCCACGTCGGCACCTCGATCACCGGAGACTACGTCGACATCGCCGCACCGGGGATGAACATCGTCGGGCCGGCGCCCGGAAACACCGGTTACCGCACCGTGCCGGAGGGCGGCACCAGCTACGCCGCCGCGTACGTCTCGGGAGTGGCCGCGCTGGTCCGGTCCGCCTACCCGAAACTCAACCCGCAGCAGGTCGCCGATCGGCTGAAGCGCACCGCGGACAACCCACCCGAGGGTCAGAACGCCGAGATCGGCTACGGGACTGTCAACCCGTACCGGGCGGTGTCGAGCCTGCTCGGCACCCGGGCGAACCCGCCCCTCGGCGCGCTCCCGGCACCTGCCGTGCGGGACGACCCGCTGAGCTGGCAGCGCACCGCCGCGATCTGGGCGGCGGTCATCGGCGGGCTGCTCGCCGGGCTGCTGCTGGTCGCGCGACCGATCATGGCCCGGGGCCGCCGACGCGACTGGCGCCCCGGCCGACGCACCGACGCACCAACCGCCGGCTGAGTGGGGCACCGCCGCGCGGTGCCGACGCCAACGCAGAGCGGCTCCGGGCCGGATGAACCGGACCGGAGCCGCTCGGGCGAATGCCTCAGCTCCACACCTTGGAGTTGCTCATCTCCGTGGTGAGGTAGTTCTCGCGGGCGATGCCGACGGCACCGCCGATCTCGTTCAGGATCCGGTTGATGTCCCGGACCGCCGCGTCCCACTTCGCCTGGTGCTGCTCGTAGGCAACCCGGTCCTCGCCGTCCCAGTGCAGCTTGGTCAGCATCGACCGCAGCGTGTCAAGCTTTTCCTCGAGGGTCTTCGAGATGGCCTGCATCTGCTGGTTGCTGCTCTCGAGGACCGCATAGTCAACTTTGATCGTCACGATTTCCTCCTCTGCCGGCTGCGGATCACGGGTTGAGAGCAGAGTGGAACTTGTCCAGCATCTGCTGCTGCTCTTCGTCGTTGACCTGGTGCGTCGTACCCGACTTGTCGAGCAGGTCAGCGATGCTGTCCATCGCCGTCAGCAGTTTGACGGTGTCCTCGTTCCAGCGCGTCATCAGCGACTGGAAGCCCGTGGACGCCTGACCCTTCCACGCGATGGCCAGGTCATCGACAACGTTCCACAGCTTCTTCAGCTCGCCGTCGACCTCGCTGCGCGTGGACCGCACGTCACTCGCGGCGGTATGCAGAGTCGCAGCTTCGACCTCGAACGCCATGCTTCACACCCTTCCGTCTGTTGTGGTGGCGGCTTCGCCGCACCCCTCCCCCGCGGCAAGGCAGCAACACCCCACCGACGGACACTCCTGTGAAGACCGTAGCGGAACCTGTCCAGGCCCCGCAGCCCTGACCGGTGACGTTCGATGGATGGTGGTGAATCGGGCCGAGACGGCCCACCACCACCTACCGAACGACCGACCGCGCTCAGGCCGGCTCGGACCAGGCGGTCTGAATCAGCTGCTGGCCATCGCGACGGCGGACCAGGGTGCCCCGGCCCGGCGGTTGCGGGCTCGGTCGCAACGTGCCGAAGACCGCGCCCTCCTCCCGGTTGCCGGACATCAGCATGCCCGGCGAGTCCAGCTCGCGCAGCCGTTGCAGCACCGGCTCGTAGAGTGCCCTGGACACACCGCCGACCCGACGCGTGACGATCAGGTGCAGACCGATGTCACGGGCCTGCGGCAACAACTCCTGCAGGGCGCTGAGCGGGTTGCTGCCGCCCGAGGCCACCAGGTCGTAGTCGTCCACCAGGATGTACAGGTCCGGACCCTTCCACCAGCTCCGGTCGCGGAGCTGGGCGGTGGTCACGTCGGGGCCGGGCAGTCGGTTGGAGAGCGCGTTGCGGATCGACCCGAGCCCCTGGGCGAACGCCTGATTCGACGGGGCGTAGTCGAGCAGATGGTCGCCCTCCACCGCCCCCAGCAGGCCACGCCGGTAGTCGGCGATCACCAGCCGGGCCTGCGCCGGCGTGTACCGCTCGGTGATCCCCCGGGCGATCAGGCGCAGCAGGTTGGTCTTGCCACACTCCGCGTCGCCGAAGACCGTGAGGTGCGGCTCGTTGGCCAGGTCCAGGTAGACCGGCGCGAGTGCCGACTCGTTGACACCGATCGGAATCCCGGGTGCCGACCGGTCGATGATCCGGGCCAGCTCCGCCACCGGCAGCCGGCGCGGCAGCAACCGCACCTTCGGCGCCGGGCGACCCGGCCAGTTCGCCGCCACGTGCCCAGCCAGGGACAGTGAGGCCTCACTCAGATCGTCGATGTCGCGGCGACCGTCGATCCGCGAGATGGCGGTGAGGAAGTGCAGCTTGTCCCGGGTCAGACCCCGGCCCGGCGACTTCTCCGGCACGTTGTTCGCCGCGCGGCGGTCGATCTCGGACTCGGACGCGTCGCCGAGGCGCAGCTCCAACTTGGTGCCGAGCAGATCCCGCATGTTGATCCGGATCTCGGCCCACCGCACGGCGGTGAGCACCACGTGCACACCGAAGCCAAGGCCCCGGTTGGCCAACGTGGTGATGGTCTGCTCCAACTCCTCGTACTCCTGGCGCAGCGTGTTCCACCCGTCCACCACCAGGAACACGTCGCCGAACGGGTCATCCGCGAACTCGCCAGCGGCACGGCGGCGGCGGTAGCTCGCCACCGAGTCGATGCCGTGCTGGGCGAAACGACTCTCCCGGTCGTCCAGAACCGCGACCACCTCGGCCACCGTCCGCCGGACCGCCTCGACGTCCCGCCGACCGGCCACCCCGGCCAGGTGCGGCAACCGCTCCATGCTGCGCAGCGCGCCCCCGCCGAAGTCCAGGCAGAAGAACTGCACCTCCCGCGGCGTGTGCGTGAGCGCCAGCGAGGCGAGCAGCGTACGCAGCATCGTGCTCTTGCCACTCAGCGACCGACCGACGATGACCACGTTGCCGCCGGCCCCGGCCAGCTCGACCATCATCGGGTCCCGGCGCTGCTCGTAGGGGCGGTCCACGACGCCGACCGGCACGGTCAGCCGTCCGCGCCCCGGCCAGGACGCGGTGCAGAGCCCGTAGGTCGGGTCGACCGCCAGCGGGCCGAGCAGCTCACCGAGGCCCGGCGGGTCGGCCAGCGGCGGCAGCCACACCTGGTGGGCCGGCCGGCCCCGACCCTTGAGTTGGTCGATCAGCACGTCGAGCATCGCCACGGCCTTGCCGTCGGCCGGCTGCTCCGGCTCCGGGGCGGTGTCCACCGGCACCTGCGGGACCTGCACCGGAACGAAGTCGAGGCCGTACGGCACGATCCGCCGCTGCACCAGCGCCTGCGAGGCGGAGGCCTGCTGCCCCGGCGCCCGGTACGCCCCCGACACGTACGCGGCCCGGAACCGCAGCATGGTGCTGGTGTCCGTCTTCAGATAGCCGTGGCCCGGCGCGTTCGGCAACTCGTACGCGTCCGGTACGCCGAGCACGATCCGGCTCTCCACAGCGGAGAACGTCCGCAGACCGATCCGGTACGACAGGTGCGTGTCGAGGCCCCGCAGCTTGCCCTCTTCGAGGCGCTGGCTGGCGAGCAGCAGGTGCACGCCGAGGGACCGACCCAGCCGGCCGATCATCACGAACAGGTCGATGAAGTCCGGTTTGGCGGCGAGCAGTTCGCTGAACTCGTCACAGATGATCAGCAGGCTGGGCATCGGGGCCAACGGCTCACCGGCCGAGCGCGCCTTCTCGTACTCGAAGCGGGAGACGTAGTTGCCGGCCGCCCGCAGCAGCTCCTGCCGTCGCACCATCTCACCGGCGAGCGCGTCGCGCATCCGGTCGACGAGAGGCAGCTCGTCGGCCAGGTTGGTGATCACCGCGCTGGTGTGCGGCAGCGCCTCCAACGAGGCGAAGGTCGCACCGCCCTTGAAGTCCACCAGGACGAAGTTCAGTTCCTCCGACGAGTGGGTCACCGCCAACGCGGCCACCACCGTACGCAGCAGCTCGCTCTTGCCGGACCCGGTCGCACCGATCACCAGACCGTGCGGGCCCATGCCCTCGTGCGCCGACTCCTTGAAGTCGAGTTCGACCACGTTGCCGTCCGGGCCGACGCCGAGCGGGATGCGCAGCCGATCGCGGTGACCGCGTGGACGCCAGGTGTTCTGCACGTCCACCGCCGCGGCGTCACCGACGCCGAGCAGGTCCGGCAGCTCGGTGCTGCGGGCCAGCGGCTCGTCGCCGCCGGTCTGCTGCTGGGAGAGCCGGAAGGGGGCGATCTGTCGGGCCAGCCCCTCGGCGGCCTCGGCGCTGAGCCGGTCGGGCCGACCCAGCGTCGACGACGAGCTGCCCCGGACCAGGTCGAGCGAGCTTCCGTCACCCACGTCGAGGCAGAGCAGCCAGCGGCCGGCGTCGCGCGGCACCGTCCCGGAGAGGTCGATCACGGTGGCGCCGAGCAGCCCCGGGCCCACCAGCTGACAGGTCGGTGAGATCTCCCCGCCGTCGATCACCACGACCAGGTGCGGGGCGGTGGTCAGCGGCTTGGCCTCCGGTGCGAACCGGGGCCGCCCGGCCAACTCGGCGGTGAGCGACGCCTCCGCCTCGGCCAGGCTCGCGAAGACCAGCCGGCGCGCGCCGGCCGCGTCGGTACGACCACTGTGGTGGGCGTGTGGCAGCCACTTCACCCAGCCCCAGGACGACTGCCGGTCGGGTGCGGCGACCACCGCGATCACCAGGTCGTCCGGTGCGTGGAAGGTGGCCAACTGCCCCAGCGCCGCCCGGGTCAGATCGAGCACGGGCTCGCGGTCGCCGCGCAGCACCACCCGACTGAACGCGCGCACCGACAGCGCGGTCGGCAGATCAGGGACCGTGGAGTGTGCACGGACGAACCGGCGCAGAGCGATGGCGCTCATCGGCTCCAGGTCCTCCACCGGCTTCGTCTCCGGTGGGACGATCTCCACGGCGAGCCGCTGCGGGCCGAGGGCGATCCGGGTCTCACCGAAGTCGTCCTCGGTGATCCGCCGCTCCCAGAGTCGCCGGGACGCGGCGATCGACCAGAGCGCGTCGGGCTCCGGGTGCCGCCAGGCCATCGCCGCCCGCTGCTGCTCGGCCGCGCGTCGGGTGCGCTTGCGCATCTGCGCCAGGTAGCGCATGTAGTCGCGGCGATCGGCGTTCAGCTCGGCCTTGTCCTTGCCACCGCTGTTGGCCAGCGAGCCGATCGCCATGCCGAGCATCGAGACACCGAACAGACCACCGGCGACGTACGTCATCATGCCGCCGCCCTTGCCGGCGTAGAGGAACGCCATCGCGCCGACCCCGCAGAACATCGGCAGGATCATGAGCAGCTGCCCCATCCCGCGCGGCGTCGGCTCCGGCAGCTCGGGAGGTGACTCCAGCAGCACCTCGCCGCGCGGTAAGGCCGGCCCCGGCTGACGCGGGAGCCGGCGGAACACCACCGTGCTCACGGCTGTCTCCTCCCCAGAAGCGGCCCTGATGACGTGCGGCCGCGGAACATCGCCCGCGGGTGGGCATCGTACGTGCCCGTCATCGTAGGTAATCTGCCGTGTGCGCGGTGGACCCGGACCGCAGCATCACAGCCAGCCGATCACAGACGCACACCTGGAGGCCACTGTGGCGACGAAGACGGCGACCGGTGGTCTGAGCCGGATCACCATCGTGGCTCCGCGTACCCGGATGGATCTGGCACTGCCGTCGGACGTGCCGATGGCGGACCTGCTCCCCACCCTGCTGCGCTACGCGGGCGAGGACATGGCCGATGAGGGTGCGCGGCACGGCGGCTGGGCGTTGTCCCGGTTGGGCGGTGCGCCCCTCGACGGTGGTCGTACCGCAGCGCAGCTCAGCGTCCGGGACGGCGAGGTGCTCTACTTCAATCCCCGGTCCGACGCCGCACCGGAGATCGTCTTCGACGACGTGGTGGACGCGGTCGCCACCGCGACCAACCAGCGTCCCGGTGCCTGGCAGGTCGGCGCGACCCGCTCGTTCGCGGTGGTCTTCGCGGCGGCGGCGTTCGGCGCCGGCGCGCTGGCCGCGCTCTTCGCCGGCCCGCCGCACCTGCCCGGCGCGATGGCCGCGCTGCTGGTCGCGGTGGCGCTGCTGGTGGGCGCCGCGGTGCTCTCCAGGGCCGCCGGTGACAGCGGCATCGGCGCGGTGCTGGCCCTGGTCGGCCTTGTGCACGCGGCCACCGGCGGGCTGCTGCTGCTCGCCGGCGATCGCTCGCTGACCGAGCTGGCCAGTCCGCATGTCCTGCTCGCGGCCACCGCCGCGGTGGTGGCCGGTGCGGTGGCCGTGCTGGCGGTCGGCGACCGGTACCCTCTCTTCTTCGCCGCGATCGGGGTCGCTGCCGCGACCGGCCTGGGCGCGATCCTCTCCCTGGTCCTCGGCCTCGACGCGGCGGCCTCCGCCGCGGTGGTCGCGGCCGTCGCGTTCGGCGTCGTGCCGGCGCTGCCGATGATGGCCTACCGGCTGGCCCGGCTGCCGGTGCCGTCGATCCCTACCGGCCCGGAGGACCTGAAGACCGACAGCGAGTCGGTCGACGGCCGGCAGGTGCTCCAGCAGAGTGAGCGCGCCGACCAGTTCCTGACCGGTCTGCTGTGGACCGTGTCCCTGCTGGTGCTGGGCGCGCAACTCGTGCTGGCCCTGGACGGGCGTCTGCCAGCGGTGTTGCTGTGCCTGGTGCTGGCCCTGCTGGCGCTGCTACGGGCTCGCCCCCTCCTGGGCCGGGCCCAGCGCACCCCGGTGCTGTTGGCCGGGACCGTGGGTCTGGGCCTGGCCGCCGCGACCACCTTCGCCGACGGGTCGATGCCGGTCCGGCTCGGCCTGATCCTGGGTGGGCTGGTGCTCGCCGCCGTGATCAGTCTGATCTACGGTCTGACCGTCGCCGGCAAGCGCATCTCGCCGGTCTGGGGCCGGCTGCTCGACATCGCCGAGATCCTGCTCATCATCTCGCTGGTGCCGCTCGTCTTCTGGGTCTGCGGCCTCTACGGCTGGATCGTCAACCTCCGACCCTGACCGCGTCGCCGCCGCACCGGTCAGCGCGACTGCAGACCTGTGGAGATGCCCAGCGCCGGCGCGACCGGAGCGGTGGCGTAGACGCCCGGAGCATGCTGACCGTCCATCGGCCGGGTGGACGCGCCCACCCGATCGGCGACGTCGCGGACCACCTTCACCAGGGCCTCGACGTGGTTGTCCATCGCCGCGACCCGCAGCAGCGGTGCCGCCACCCGACCGTCCGCCGAGACGGTCACGGCCACCGTGTGCGACGGGGCCGAGGTCGCGGTGATCGCGTCCACGAGCGGGCCGAGCGGCGCGTCGGAGCGGCCCCGCAGAGCCATGCAGCGGTGCGTCCAGCCGCCGCCGCGCAACCCCTGCCAGCTCTCCGTCGGCGCCTCGGGCACCAGGTCCAGGCCGGCGGCCGAGACGATCGCCGCGCGCAGTTCCTCACGGCCCAACGGGCGATGGGCCAGGCCCGCCGAGGTCAGCGCCTTGCCGAGCCGGCCGATCCCGGTGGCCACCGTCCGGTGCACGCCGGTCAGCCCACCGCCCCGGCTCACCGCCTCGACCCGGGCGTCCCGGACGGTGAGCCGCACCGCCACCCAGACCGTCCGGTGTGCGGCCGGCGGAGCACCGGGTGCCGGGTACCAGACCAGCGTGTGCGCGACGACCTGGGCCCGGGAGACCGGGGCGCTGAAGTCCGCGAGCACCCGTAGCGCACGGTCCACCGCGGAGGCGTCGACGGAGCCGACCGCCGCGCCGGTGGCGGACTGCAGGGCGACGGCCGCGAACCAGCCCTGGTCGTCACGCCCGATGCCGAGCCGGGTGCCTCGGTCGGTCAGCTCGATGACGCTCAGCTCGGGGACGAGCGCGGCCAAACGCGGGTCGGCCGCGCTGGCCAGCGCGGCCGAGGCACGCTCACCGCGTCGCCGCAGCCGCCGGCGCAGCAGCAGGTCCTCGAACCACCAACGACCACCTCGGCGGGCGAAGGCCGCCAGGACGACAAGCAGCGCCGCCGCGCCCACCGCGGCGAGCACCCAGCTGGGTCCGGCCGTGGCGGCCCAGACGCCGACCAGGCACATCTCCAGTACGACAAGCTGCCCGACCAGCACGGGACCGACCCGTCCACGACCGGGCCGCTCGGCCGGCGGCGCCGGCCTGGTCGGAACGTCGACAGGGTCTGTGACCGCTCGGGCGGGTGGCGCCTGAACCTGCGTCATCGCTGACTGTCCCTCCTGCACGGTACGGCTCTGCGCCGGGTCGGTCCGGTGCCGGCCAACAGCGGTGGTCCCAAGGAACCATCGTCGGCCCCTTATCGTAGGGAAGCCCGCGACGACACCTCGACCTGATCGTCGCGGATCCACCCCGCCGGAGGTTAGTCATGCGGACCCGCCGCGATCAGGTGCAGGCGTACCGCTTCGTCACCCGCCGCATCGTCTCTGCCTTGCTGTCGGGCGATCCGGAGACCACCAACCTGCCGATGCGCCGGCTCGGCATGGCCGTCTTCGGCAGTGTCCTCACCGCGGCCATCGTGCTCGGTGGTGTGGGTGCCTACGGTCAGTTGACCGGCGGCTCGGCGCCGCTCAACGACCAGACCCTGGTCATCGAACGGGAGACCGGCGCGACGTACGTGTTCATCGAGGGGAAGCTGCACCCGACGCTCAACTACACCTCGGCGCGCCTCATTGTGAACGATGCGAGTGCCGAGGTGCGCACGATGTCCCAGGCGTCGCTGCGGGACCGGCCCCGTGGTGTCACCGTCGGCATCGTCGGGGCCCCGGACGCCCTGCCGGACCGCAAGTCGCTGACCGGGCTGCCCTGGTCGGTCTGCGACGTTCCGGACCCGGTCGACCGGCAGCGGTCCAGCACCCGGCTGGTGATCGACCGGGAGCTGCCCGGCGGCACGCCGCTGGGCGATCGCGGGGTGCTGGTCTCGGTGGACGACCAGCGGTACCTGATCACCAACAACACCCGGCTCCAACTGCTCGACCCGTCCCGCACGATCACGGCGCTGCGGATGGCCGGCACCGAGCGGCTCCAGATCGGGCAGCAGCTGCTCAACGCCGTGCCGGCCGGGCCGCCGCTGCGCAGGCCGTCACTGACCGGTGAGGGCGAGCCCAGCAGCCGCAGGGTGGCGGGGCAGTCGTACGACGTCGGTTCGGTGTTCAAGGCCGCCGGGCGGCACTACGTGCTGACCCGGGACGCCCTCGTGTCGATCAGTGAGATCACCGCCTTGCTGCTCGTCAGCAACGGCGGTCGGATCACCGACATCACCCCGAATCAGGCCAGCGAGGCGTTCGAGGAGCGACGGATCGAGGCGGAGGGACTGCCCTCGACGATGCCCGCCCTCTACCCGGCCCAGCCCGGTCAGACCACCCTCTGCGCGACGTACCGGAAGGGCAGCGCGGGCGGCCCACCGACCACCACCCTGGAGATCTTCGACCGGGTGCCGGCCGAGTTGACCGACAGCGATCCGGGCCTCGTGCCGGTGCGCCAGACCCAGCGCGACGCCGTACGCACCGCCGAGGCGGTGCTGCTGCCCGGCGGCAAGGGTGTCATCGCGCAGGCCTCGCCCGGCGCCGGGACCAGCGGGTCCGGCGCCGCCGGCTCGACGATCTACCTGATCAGCCCGCAGGGCATCCGGTATCCGCTCGGTTCCGCGGCGACACTGGAGGTGCTCGGCTACGGCGGTGTCACCCCGCTGGCGGTGCCCGGCTCCCTGCTCGCGCTGATCCCGACCGGGCCGACTCTGGACCGCGAGGACGCGTTCGCCGTCTTCGCTCCGGACGGACCGGCACCGTCTGCGCAGCCCTCGGCCGCGCCGAGGTCAGGCTCACCATCGGCGGCTCCACCCTCGGGCTCGCCGTCCGTCGCGCGATCGTCGGGGTCGTCGTCAGCCGCCCCACCGTCGGGCTCGACACCGTCGAGTCCGGCCAGTGGCGCCACCTCCAGCGGAGGGGCCGGCGGCGGGGGGTCCACGGAATCGACCGACGCCGACGGCTGAGCAGCTTCGACGGGTCGCCCCGAGTCGCACTGGTGGACTAACCTGGATGTCGCTGACGGTTGTCAACCAGAACGACGGGGATGTTGCCATGGCCGGGCGTACGGAAGTCGACCTGTTGTCCCTTGAGGACTTCCACGAGCACCTGGCGTCGCGGTTGAGCCAGGCCGAGTCGGTGCTGCGCAAGCTCAACACCGACATGCAGTGCCGTCCTCCGGCGCTGGGCTCGTTCCTCGATGCCACCGACAATGCGCGTCGCTACAGCGAGGTCCACCAGTCCTACGTCGACCAGGCCGAACGGATCCGCCAGGCGGTGCTGGCGGCACAGCAGGCGACGAGCACGATCCTGAGCAACTACCGCACCGCCGAGGCGCGTAACGCGGCCAACGCCGACGACGTCACCGCCGCGCTGACCCCGGTCGACCGGGCGTTGCAGGCGAAGGAGGACGGGCGTGTCTGAATACACCCAGCGCTACCAGGGCCAGAGCCACCAGCAGCTGTACGACGGCCTGATGGCGGGCAAGCCGGAGCAGATCGAGGGCGTGGCCACCCAGTGGGCCGAGCTCAAGGGCATCCTCGACGGCCTCGGCCGGGAGCTGAGCGGCGACCTCGACAAACTCTCCAACACCTGGACGGGTTCGGCAGGTCGGGAGTTCCATCGGCGACTCAGCCTGATCGTCGCCCACAGCGACGCGTTGGGCGAAGGGATGGCCGACATCAAGCAGGGGTTGACCATGATGGCCGACCATTTGCGCGCCGCCCACAAGCAGGCCGAGAGCCCGGAGGAGACCGACGACAACGACAAGTTGATCGCCGGTGCGATCAAGGGTGGCGCCACCTTCGGTCTGACCGGTCTGATCACCGGCGGCATCGCGGGCCACCAGCAGGACAAGGCAGAGCAGGAGAAGGCCCACCAGCGGATGGTGAACCTGGTGGCCGATCTGGCCAGCAGTTACGACATGTCCGCCTACGACCGGGTGGTCGACCCGCCCCCGCCCGATCCGGATACTCCCAGCACCGCCAGGAAGGATCCGACGACGCCGCAGAGTGTCTCGGCCATCGCCAAGGTGACCGGCGGCCCCAACACCGGCACCGACACCGGGCGCACGGGTGACGCGACCATCTCGACGCCCGACCGCGTCAACCAACTGCCGGGCGACGGTTCGACCTCCGACGAGGTCGGCTCGGGCACCGGCGGCAGCGCGGCTGTCGTCACCGGCCCGATCGGCGCTGGCAGCGACCCCGCTGACCGTGGCACCTCCCTCGCCGGAGCGGACCCACTCGTCGGCGGCGCACTGCTCGGCGGGGGTGCCGCCGGGCTGGTCGGCCTGTCCGGGCCGGCTGGCGTGCCCTCCGGGGAAGCACCGGCCCCGGCCTGCTCTACGCAGCGCAGGGCGGGGCACCGGCCGGCGGGGTGTTGCGCAGCGGCGCGCTAGCGGGCTCGGGCAGCGCACCCCCACCTCGGCGCGACCGACCGGTGGTGCTGCGGCGCCGGCAGAGAACCGCGCCGCCAGCGGGGTCGGGCGCAGCATCGACGGCCAGCGCGGCGGGAGCGGCGGCCGTGCGGCAGTCACCGGTGGCAACGCCCGGCCGGGGTCCGGCGGCGGCCGTCCCGGTGTGCTCGGCGGGCAGGGTCGAGCGCAGGACGACGACTCCGACGAGCGGCTGACCTGGTTGACCGAGGACGAGATGGTGTGGCAGGGCGACGAGAAGGCTGGGCCGTCGGTGCTCGGCACCGGCGACTGACAACGGTCCCCGCCGGCAGGTCCACAGCACCGGCGGTGTTACCCGGACGATGTGCGGTGCCCCCGATCGGAGCTTCTCCGGCCGGGGGCACCACCGTTTTCGGGCTCCGATCGGCGGCGTCCACAGTGCGCATGGTGGTGGCGGTCACGCCAGCGTGGCCCGTCGCCGTGCTGCGGCTCGCCAGGACGGGCGATAGGTTGGTCGGGTGTCGTCCGCAGCGTCTGCCCGCCCAGCCCGGTGGGCTGTGCTGCGGTCACTGCGCGAACTGACCCGCCTGGCGATCACCGCGCTGGTGCTCGCGGTCGGCCTCGGTGCCGCTCTCGCCGCGACCGCACCGCCGGCCCCCACTTCTCTGCGGCCCAGTGCCGTGAGCAGCCGGGTGGCGAGTGTCCGCCCCGACGCCGGCCCGGCCATCGAGCGGGCCGTGCAGCCCGCCCTCGCCCCGCCTGCCGACACGGTCGACACCGCCACGGCGATCGGTCCGGTCACGGCGGGCCCGGTGCACGCGCGGACCATCGATCCCGGCCGTGGCACTCCTGCGCGACGCGGCCCGCCCGCCCGCTGAGCCAGGCCCGGCTGTCCCCGGGGCCCGGTCCCGGCTGATCCCGCACGGCATCTGAGTCGCCGTCGACGGGACGACCCCGCCACCGGGCCGACCGGTGCCGCCGCGCCCTCCTGCCGCCCGTCGATACCCGCCTTCGACCGCGAGGTGCTGATCATGCAAACCGTCCTCTCCGCCGTCCTGCCAGACCTCTCCCGGGCCGCCGTCATCTGGCTGAGCCTGCTCGGGGTGGTCGCCGTCGCTGTCTCCGCCCTCCTGCTGCGGCCCGGCCGTCTGCGCTTCGATCCGGGCGCCCGGATCCGCCGCGCGGCCATGCCGAGCCAACTTGAGCAGGCCCAGGAGGAGCGGGAGCAGAGCCGCTACGCGCAGGAGGTCGCGGTGGCCGCCGAGCGGGCGACCACCACCGTGCGGCGCCGCCGGGCGGAGTGGGTGGCCGCGCAGGAGGCGGTCGAAGCGGCCTGGCTGGCGTACGAGGCGGCCGAGGCTGGCGTGCGGCGGCTCGACGCGGCGGCCGCGATGCCGCTGCCGCACACCGCACGGACCCCCGCCGAGTACGCGGACCGCGAGCGCTATCTGCACCGGGCGGCGCTTGATGCGTACTGGCGGCGGGAGCTGTCGGTGGAGCAGCTCAGCGACGTCTTCGCGCACCGCGACGGCTGGGACCCACGACTGCACCCGGTCGAGCAGGAACTGGTGCTCCAGCGGGCGATCCGGGACAACCTGGCGGCCAGGCACGCCGCAGCCGGCGAGCGGGAGCAGGCCGCCTGGCGGGCCGCGGAGTTGGCGGTGGCCGCGGCTCGCAGTCTGCGCGAGGAGGCGCACGCCGCGACGGGACGACGGGTCGCCGAGTCGGCGTCGGTGCTGCCGCTGAGCGAGGTTGGCCGACCGCTGGGCGCGCAGACCCGGGAGAACGTCGAGCAGACCCGGGAGAACAAGGTGACCGCTCGCGGCCGTGCGACTGTGCCCGCGTTCTGAGCCGCACGCGGTCCTGTGGGTTAGCGTGACGGCATGTCCCGACAGGCGTGGGTCCTCGTGGTGGTCGCCAGCATCCTGGCACTCGCCACACTCGTCGGTGCCGTGGTGCTGGCGGTGCGGGTGGTGCGTACGCGGCGGCTGCTGACCGGGCTCGGCGCGGGTGGCAAGGTCGCCTTCTACGGGGCGCTGATCTACACGATCTTCCCGGTCGACGTTCTGCCGGACCCGATCTACCTGGATGACATGGGAGTCCTGACCGCCGCGCTGATCTACCTGACCCGGCTGGTGCACCAACGTCGGGCGGCGGGTCGCCAGTTGCCCGGCCAGCCGGACACCCCGCCGGAACGGGACCGGGTGCGCCGCCGCGTGCCATGATCGGAGTCGGTTCGGCGGACAGGGGACGGGCATGGCGGGCGATCATCGGTTGGACGTGCACGATGAGCGTGTTGTCACCTTCTGCGCAGAACGGCACCTCGCGACGTTGACCACCCTGCGGGCGGACGGCACCCCGCACGTCGTACCGGTCGGGGTGACTCTCGACCCGGCGGCCGGGCTGGCCCGGGTCATCACGTCAGGCGCCTCCCGCAAGGCCCGTCAGGTCGCGGCGGCCGGCGCGGCCGGCGCGGCGGTGGCCGTGTGCCACGTGGATGGCCGCCGCTGGTTGACCATCGAGGGTCGGGCGGTGCTGCGGTCGGATCCGGCCGCCGTCGCCGAGGCGGAGCGGCGGTACGCCGAGCGGTACCGGACACCACGCCCGAATCCGGAGCGCGTGGTCATCGAGATCACCGTGACCAGGCTGCTCGGGAGCCTCTGATCTGACCCGCGCGTCCCCGATGACCGGTTCGGCCGACACCGGGATGCCGCGCGTCACCGGTGCCCGCTGCCGGCGGAATTCTTGGCGGAGCAGAGCGGTTACGCCCTCGGTACGCCCCGGGCCGAGACCACCGATGGTCGGCCCCCGTGTTGCGCCGAGCGCCATTCCCGGTGCTGCCGCCCTCCGCCTGTCGGAGGCGCCAACCCCCGAACGGAGACTCGACCATGAACCCGATCGTCCAGAAGAGCGGTCTGTCCGTCGTCGGCCTGCTTGTCGCCGGCGGTTGCGCCCTCGGCCCGGCGGTGGCCGCGCAGGCCGCCCCGGCGCCTGCCGCCCCGGCCTCGTCGAACCAGACCGACCGGAACGCCGAGCGGATCCTCGGTGTCGACTACCAGGCCCAGCCGAACTTCTACTACTGCGGCCCGGCCGCGACCCGGATCGCGTTGTCCGCCCAGGGCAAGGCGCTCTCCCAGGACGAGGTGGCCCGCCTGCTCGGCACCACCGAGGCGGGTACCCCGTCGGCCCTGGACACCACCCGGGTGCTCAACGAACTGACCGGTGGCAAGTACCGGACCACCGAGATCCGTGACTCGGTGGCCCGCCCCGACCAGGTCGAGCAGTTGCGCCGCGACGTGCTGGCGGCGGTCGACGCCGGCCGACCGGTGGTGGCCAACATCAAGGGCACGACCGTGGACACCGACGGCAACCCACACTCGTACGAGGGCGGCCACTACCTGACCCTCGTCGGCTACCGCGACGGTGGTGACACGATCCGCGTCGCCGACCCGGCCGACCCGGCGCTGGGCGAGTACTGGATGAGCCTGCCGAAGGTCGCCAACTGGATCGCCGAGCGCGGCTACTCCTCCTGATCCTGACAGTTCACCGGGCCGGCCTCTCCCGTGCGGGGAGGCCGGCCCGACCGTCGTTACGGGTCCGGGCGGCGAGGTGCGCGCGTCGACGGGCTCGGGCGGCCCGCGTTGGTCGGGCCCGGTGCAGTTGTCGCCGTACCGGCGGCTGGATCTCCGCCTCGCCGGCACCGGCCGCCCGGCGCACGATCCGGTTGGCCTCCTCGGGTTCACAACCGGCCGCCCGGAGCAGGTCGCTGGCCGCCGTCCGCAGTCCGGTGACGAGGGATTCGCCGAACGAGCTGACCCCGCTCGCGGAGGCCCGCCCGGCCAACTCGGCGCACTGCTGGACCAACCGGCGGGTGCGCTGAGGGTCCTCACCGACCTTGCACTCCGTACGCATCGCCGCCACCGCCTGGCCCAATCGGCCCATCGCGTCCGGCAACTCCGGCGGGATCGGCTCGTCGTACTGCAGGGCGGTCGTCGACCAGCGGGCTATGGCACGGCTGTCCAGCAGCAACCGCTCCAGGTGATCCGCGCTGCGGGCGTAGCGGTGGTACTGCTGCCGGCGGTGCCAGCGCACGGGAGCGATTGTCACGACCTCATCCGCGCCACTCAGCGCATCGTGCAGGCGGCCCAGGTCGCCCTCGGTGGCCCGGAGCCGCTCCAGGACGCCCATGGTCCGGGTGCCGTCGCGCTCCCGCAACGCCTGTGCCAGTTCGGCGAGTTGCTCGCAGAGGATCTCGAAGATCGGCGCTGCGGCCCGGTCCAGCACCCGCAGCGGGTTGATCGGCAACAACAGCGCCACCACCACCAGGCCGACCGCCCCGCCGACGAGCGCGTCGAAGATCCTGGGCAACTCCAGGCCACGTTCCATCGGGGCCAGCGTGGCGATCAGCACGGCGGTACCGCCGGCCTGACCGACAAGCGCACCACCTCTTCCGGCCACCAGCAACGCGGCCGCGATGGCCAGCGCGACCACCGCACCGGTCTGCCACGGGCCCGAGCCGAGCACGAACCGCAGTGTGTCGCCGATGATGATGCCCAGGGCCACGCCGCCCAGCAGCTCGAAGGTGCGCCGGGCCCGCTGCCCGATGGCGGTGGCGATCGTTCCGACGGCGGCGGCGGGAGCGAAGACGTGCGCTCCGGGGCCGAGCAGGTTCTTGGCGAGCAGGGCGGCGATCGCCGCAGCCAGGCCGGCCTGGATGGAGATCACCAGGGTGACCTCCCACTGCCGGGCCCGGATCCGGCCGGCCTCTCCGCCCCGGTGCCGCACCTTCCGGATCGCCCGCTCGGCGGTCGCGTCGAGCCGCGACCGATCGCGGTCGGCGGGTGGGCGGTCGTCGGCCATGGCGGCGGTTACCCCAGCGGCGGCAGGGCAATCGCGCCGGCTCGGCACCACCGCCACCAGGCACCACAGGCACCATCAAACACATCGTCACCTGTAGGTTTGTGCAGCCCCGTGGGGGTACCAGAGCCACACACCTCCCACCGATCCGCAACCGGTAAGGGGCCGTGACATGACAATTCCACCGACCACCGACGACCACGATGCCGTCGACATCCTGGTCTCCGATCACCGCGAGATCGAGGCAGTCCTCGTCGGGCTGGCGACCCGGCAGGGCACCCCCGAGCACCGCCGGCACCTCGCCGACGTGGTGATCGCCGAACTCGTCCGCCACTCCGTGGCCGAGGAGGCGTACGTCTATCCGGTCGCCCGCAAGGCACTGCCCGACGGCGACGAGATCGCCGACCGCGAGATCGCTGAGCACGCCGACGCCACGCGGACCATGAAGGAGTTGGAGTCCGCCGACCCGTCCGACCCCCGCTTCGACGAGCTGCTCGCCCGGCTGACCAGCATCGTCCGGCACCACGTGGCGGAGCAGGAGAAGGAACTCTTTCCCCGGCTGCGCGCGGCGACGGCCCGGGAGGAGCTGGTCGAGGTTGCCGCCCGGGTGACGGCGATCAAGAAGATCGGGCCGACCCGGCCACATCCGGGGAGCCCGGAGCACCCGTCGGCGAACAAGCTGCTCGCCCCCGGCATCGGTCTGGTCGACCGGCTGCGCGACGCATTGAGCGGCCGGCCCACCTCAATGGACGAGCTACGCGACAAGCAACAGCGCTGACCCGCGCACCACTCCCGGGTCGCCGACGGCTCGGCGGCCCGGGAGAAGCGTGACGTCTCAGCGAACCTGGTCGCCCTCACCAGTGCGCGCCTGGGCCTGGTCCACACCCTTGTCGATCTGATCGCCGTACTTGCCGCCGGTGCGCTTGTCAGCCATGTCGCCAGCCTTCTCCGCACCCTTGTCGATCTGCTTGTCATGCTTGTCCGCGACGTTCTTGGCCTTGTCCATGAAGTCACCCACGACGTTCCTCCCCAGTCCGGTCCGTCCTCTTCGCGTTCCCCCAGCCCCACAGAGCAAACGCCGCCGTGCTGGATGCGATTCGCGAACACCCACCCGCGTCGCTCCGGCCGGCGTACGATCCGCGCGGGCGACGGCCAGCGATTCGGGTGTCGCGGCACGACCGACCGGGTACCGACCTCGTCGAGATCGAGGAGGACCGACATGGCCGCAGAGGAACCCGGACCGACAGGCAGCCCCGGACCGCGCCAGACCTGGGCGGCGCTGCCCTGGCTGGTCCGAACCGCGGTGTTGTGGAGCGCCTGCCTGGTGGTGATCGCCGCAGGGCTCTACCTGCTGGGCCGGATCGCCGTCCTGTTGGCGCCGCTGGCCATCGCGCTGGCCGCCACCATCTTCCTCACCGCGCTGCTCGACCCGGTCCTGCTCCTGCTGCGCCGGCTGCGCCTGCCGGCGGCACTGGCCGCGCTCTGCACCGTACTGCTGCTGCTCGGCATCCTGGTCGGCGTCGGCGCCCTGGTATGGAACCTGACCGCCAGCCAGTTCGACCAGCTCAGCCAGGAGCTGACGCAGGGGGTCGAACGCAGCCGGGACTTCGTCACGTCCACGCTGCCGGTGACCGATGCACAGCTGGACCGGCTGGTCGACCAGGCCCGGGAGGGGCTCAGTGGCAGCTCGCCGGACCCGGTCGCCGGTGCCCGGACCGCCACTGAGGTGTTCGGCTCCGCGCTGCTGGCACTGGTGCTGCTCTTCTTCCTGCTCAAGGATGGCCGGTCGATGTGGCACTGGGTGCTGTCCCGGGTTTCCGGCCCGAATCAGCCCGTGCTGGCCGAGGCCGGCCGGAACGGTTGGCGGACGTTGGGCGCGTACAGCCGGGGCACCATGTTCATCGCCGCGATCGACGCGCTGGGCATCGGGCTGGCTCTCGTGGTGCTGCGGGTGCCACTCGCCCTGCCACTGGCGTTGATCACGTTCCTGGGCGGCTTCGTGCCGATCATCGGGGCGACGGTGGCCGGCGCGGTGGCGGTGCTTGTGGCGCTGGCCGCGAACGGTCCCACCACAGCGCTGCTCACCCTCGCGGCGGTGATCGCCGTACAGCAGATCGAGGGCAACCTGCTGGAGCCGCTGGTCATGAAGCGGCAGGTCCGACTGCATCCGGCGGTGATCCTGGTGGCGGTCACCGCGGGCACACTGATCGCAGGCATCGCCGGCGCCTTCGTCAGCGTCCCGATCACCGCCGTCCTCTGGCGCGTCATCGACACCGTCCAACAGCGCCGTTCGGCCTCGGCCCTCCTGCCGGCGGACTGATCACCGGCTGAGGTGCGTGGTGAACCAGGTGCCGGCCTGGTCGGCGACCTGCTCCAGGGTGCCGGGCTCCTCGAAGAGATGGGTCGCACCGGGAATCACCCGCAGTTGGCCGACCTCCCCCAGCTCGGCCAGCGCCCGCTCGTTGAGCGTGATCACCTCTTCGTCCAGCCCACCCACCAGCAACAACGTCGGTGTACGCACCTGCGCCAGCGCGTCCTCGGCCAGGTCCGGCCGACCACCTCGACTGACCACGGCACCCACCCGATCGGCCCGGGACGACGCCGCGACCAGGGCAGCGGCAGCCCCCGTGCTGGCACCGAACAGGCCGATCGGCACGTCACCGGCAGGACGCTCGGCGGCCAGCCAGTCGACGATCCCGGCCAGCCGGCTGGCCAGCAGCCCGATGTCGAAGCGCAGTTCGGCGGTTCGTGCGTCCACCTCGTCCTCGGCCGGGCTGAGCAGGTCCGCCAGCACCGTGCCGAGCCCACTGTCGTTGAGCGTCCGGGCCACCGCCACGTTGCGCGGGCTGTGCCGGGAACTGCCGCTGCCGTGCGCGAACAGCACCACGCCAACCGACTGGGCGGGCAGCGTCAGGTCGGCGGGGAGCTGGACGTCCCCGATCGGAATCGTCACAGTGCCGCGCTTCTCGTCCATGCCCCACCTCCGCGTGCTCGCCGGTGGTCCGGGTACCCCGCCCGCCGCGCGGCACGCACGTCGAGCGCCGCGTCTCCCGGGCAGTCGGGGCGCCGCCGGGCCGCGTTTGCCCGATCAGGCGTCGGGTACGCGACGAACGACCGCAGACCGTGTCGGCGCAACCGCGCCCCGACGGATCGCGAGGATCGCCATGGCCAAGCAGCAGATCTCCCGGCAGCAGCAGCTGACCGAGCGGACCCAGCGTGAACAGGATGCCGAGCGCAACCAGGACCTCGGGGACCAGGATTTCGGGGACCAGGCCGCCTCGGCCCGGCTGCCCGACGATCCGAAGGCAGCGGCGCCCCGCGACGCGATCGGACGCCCGTCGACCGGCGAGCCGGTCTGAACCACCCGGATCGGCGAGCCGGTCTGACCTACCCAGACCGGCGAGCCGGTCTGACCACCGGCGTGGGCGGGCGGGGCGGGAACACTCCCGCCCCGCCCGTCACGTGTCGCGTTCGGGCAACCGCAGCAGCGGAGACCGGCCGGGTGGCTGCTCGGGCGGTGGGCCGGACGGCTCGGCCTGCGGCACCGGCACCGTCACCGGCTCGTCGCAGGTCACCCGCAGCATCTGGTCGTGGTGGCGCAGCTCCACCACGTCGTCCGGGCCACCGTGGCGCAACGAGTACGTCGTCTGGTGCGGCCGGACATCGACCCGCAGCGCCAGCCCCCGCCACTGCAGCGAGAACTCCAACCGGCTGAGCCGGCTGGAGAGCCGGGGCGCGAAGGACAGCTCGCCGTCGTGGTCCCGCAGACCGCCGAAGCCGCTGACCAGGGCGAGCCACGCGCCGGCCAACGACGCCATGTGTACGCCGTCGCGGGTGTTCTCGTTGAGGTCGTGCAGGTCCATGAGAGCGGCCTCACGCAGGTAGGTGTGCGCGAGTTCCGGGTGGCCCACCTCGGCGGCCAGCACGGACTGGGTGCAGGCCGACAACGACGAGTCGCGCACGGTGCGGCGCTCGTAGTAGAGGAAGTTGCGCACCTTCTCCTCGGGGGTGAAGGCGTCCCCCCGCCAGTGCATGGCGAGGACCAGGTCGGCCTGCTTCACCACCTGCTTGCGGTACAGCTCGAAGTACGGGTAGTGCAGCAGCAACGGGTACTTCTCCGCCGGGGTGTGCGTGAAGTCCCATTCCTGGAGCCGGGTGAAGCCCTCCACCTGCTGGTGAACGTCGAGTTCGTCGTCGTACGGGACGTGCATGGAGGTGGCGGCGTCCCGCCAGCTCGCGGCCTCCTCGTCGGTGACCCCGAGGTGGAACGCCTCGTCCCGGTAGCGCATGACCACGTCGGCGGCGGCGAGCAGGTTCCGCTGCGCCATCAGGTTGGTGTAGACGTTGTCGTTCTTCACCGCTGTGTACTCGTCCGGGCCGGTGACACCATCGATGTGGAACTGTCCGTGCCGGTCGTGGTGGCCGATCGAGCGCCACAGCCGGGCGGTCTCCACAAGCAGTTCCAGCCCGATCTCCCGTTCCAGCTGGGTGTCCCCGGTGACCATCACATAGCGACGCAGGGCGTCGGCGATGTCGGCGGCGATGTGGAAGGCAGCGGTGCCGGCCGGCCAGTATCCGGAGGATTCCGGACCTTCGATGGTCCGCCAGGGGAAGGCGGCGCCCCGGAGGTTGAGCGTCTCGGCACGTTCCCTGGCCGAATCCAGCGTGCTGTGCCGCCACTGCAACGCGCTGCGCACCGCGCTCGGCTGGGTGTACGTGAGCACCGGCAGGACGAACATCTCGGTGTCCCAGAAGGCGTGACCGTCGTAGCCGGGGCCGGTCAGCCCCTTCGCCGAGATCGGCCGCTGCTCGGCCCGCGCGCCGGCCTGCAACACGTGGAAGAGACCGAACCGGACCGCCTGCTGCACCTCCGGGTCGCCCTCGACCAGCACGTCGGAGGCGTCCCAGAACGCGTCGAGGTAGTTGCGCTGCTCCCGGTGGAGCCCGTCCCACCCGTCGAGTCGGGCGCCGGCCAGTGCCGCGCCGACCTGGTCGCGCAGCGCCGGCAGGGACCGGCGGCTCGACCAGCTGTACGTCAGATACTTGATCACCCGCAGCTTCTCGCCGGGCTTGAGCACGCAGGCGATGGTGGTGCGCACCCAGTCCTGGTACCCCTCGGACTCGATCGTGGTGTGGTCCGGGCCGTGCACCTCGTGCTCCATGGCGGCGGCGACCCGCAGACCGGAGACCTTGGTGCGGTGGATGAGCTGCCCGCCGTCGGGGGTGGTCAGCTCCTCCTCGGCCTGAAGCGGCGACTCCAGCACCGCCGCGACCCGGGGGTCCTTGCTCTGCGCGGGCAGCGACTCGTTGGCCACCAACTCGGACTGCACGATGAGCCGCAGTGGGCGGTCGACAGCCTCCACCTCGTAGCTGATGGCGGCCACGGACCGCTGGGTGAACGAGACGAGGCGGGTGCTGCGGACCTTGACCTCCCGGCCGGCCGGCGAACGCCAGTGCAGTTCCCGGTGCAGCGTGCCGGCCCGCAGGTCGAGGATCCGCTCGTGGGCGAGCAGCTCTCCGTACCGCACGTCGAGCGGTTCGTCGTCGACCAGCAGCCGGATCAGCTTGCCGTTCGTGACGTTGACGATGGTCTGCCCGGACTCGGGGAAGCCGTAGCCCGCCTCCGCGTACGGCAGTGGACGCAGCTCATAGAACGAGTTGAGGTAGGTGCCGGGCAGGCCGTGCGGCTCACCCTCGTCGAGGTTGCCCCGCAGGCCGACGTGCCCGTTGGAGAGCGCGAAGACCGACTCGGACTGGGCCAGCACGTCCATGTCCAGCCGGGTCTCCCGGACGTGCCACGGCTCGACCGGATAGGCGCGCTCGCGAATCATGGGGAGCCTCTTTCGGCGGCGAGCGGGTCGGTCGCGGTGCGGGTCGGCGCTTGCGGGTCGGCGGCGTCGATCAGGTCGGCGAGGTCCGTGACCACGATGTCGGCGCCGTGGGCGAGCAACTCGTCGGCCTGCCCGACCCGGTCGACGCCGACCACGTAGCCGAAGCCACCGGCGCGGCCAGCAGCCACCCCGGAGAGCGCGTCCTCGAAGACTGCGGCCTGCGTCGGGTCGACGCCGAGCAGTTTGGCCCCGGCCAGGAAGGTGTCGGGGTGCGGTTTGCCGCGCAACCCGTCAGCACGGGCGACCAGCCCGTCCACCCGGGCCTCCAGCAGCGGCTCGAAACCGGCGGCGGCGACCACCTCGCCGCCGTTCGCGCTCGCGGTGACCACGGCTCGGCGGAGCCCGGCGGCGGTAGCCGCCTCCAGGTACCGCACCGAACCGGGGTAGACCTCCACGCCTGCGGTACGCAGACGGTGCAGCAGCAGGACGTTCTTGCGGTTGCCGAGGCCGTTGACCGTCTCGGCCTCCGGCGGGTCGTCCGGGCTGCCCTCGGGCAGCACGATCCCACGGGAGGCGAGGAACGACCGCACGCCGTCCGCCCGGGGCCGGCCGTCGACATAGTGGTTGTAGTCCGGGCCCGGATCGAACGGTTGGAACGGTTCGCCGGTAACCGTGGCGCGCTGGCGGAGGAACTCGTCGAACGTCTGTGTCCAGGCGGCGTTGTGCACGCTGGCGGTCTGCGTCAGCACACCGTCCAGATCGAAGAGACAGGCGGTCACGTGAGCAGGTAGGCCCAGCACGGTACGAATCTATCCACCCTGCTGGGCCCGCAAACCCGTTTCCGCCGCCCCGAGGCGGTTCAGTTCGGTCGCAACGTCCAGATCACCGTCATTTCCGAGGTCGGCCTGCCGTCCTCGGTGGCGATCTCCACCGCGACGGGGAATTCCGGGCGTCGACCGGCCTTCAACTCCTCGATCACCTCGACCGGCGGCCGGCCGAGTCGCGCGGTGGCCAGCACCGGACCCATGGCGAGTTTCCGGTAGGCGATCTCGGCCCGGACGGCCAACGGCACGGCCCGGTCGAGCAGCTGCCCGAAGGCCGCCAGCACGACCGCGCCGGACGCCGTCTCGCCGAGGGTGAACATGGCGCCGGCGTGCGGCCCGCCAATGTGATTGTGGGTGGCCGGCGAGTCGGGCAACCGGACGACTGCCCGCACGCCACCCTCTGCCTCGGGTGCCACCTCGACGAACTCAATACCGAGCGTTCGAGCGAACGGCACCGCTTCGAGCATGCCGGCCGCCACCTGGCGGGAGTCGATAGTCATGGCCTGACGTTACTAACCGGTAACCAGGCCGGCAACCAGCGACTTCTGCCGAGGCGGGCACGCTCAGAGGTTGGCGATGGTGCGGAGGATCTCCGCGTAGAAGTTGCCGTCGATGCTGCGGAAGAAGGCGAAGTCCTGGCCCGGGTCGCCGAAGAACGGCCGCAGCGTCCAGGCCAGTTGGGTGCCGACGAAACCGAAGAGCAGGATCCAGATGTAGAGCAGGGTCATGCTGGCCGGCCGCTGCGTCGGCTCCCCGCGTCGGACGGGCGGGTTGTTCCACGGGCGCTGCGCCACGTAGCCGGGCGGCAGCATGCCCGGCGGGAACGAGGCACCGGCCGGCTGCCCGGGCCACTGCGTCGGAACCTGAGCCGGGACCTGGGCCGGGGCTGGCGCGGTGGTCACGGCACCGTTCGACGTCGACTCGGCCACCGCGGCCCCGGCCGGGGCGGCGACCGGCTCGGCACCCTGACCGGCGGCCGGCGCGGCGGCCGGGGTCGCCCCGGCGGGCACCGCGGCCGGCACGGCCTGGACCGGCGCCGGTGCGCTGACCTCGTCGACCTTCGCGTTGGCGGCCTCCGGCGCGAGCAGGCCGTGGTCGTTGAGCACCTGCATCCCGCTGGTCAGGAAGCGCAACCCGACGAGCGCCGACAGGGTCAGGATCGCCACGTTGAGCAGCTTGAAGAACCCGTAGTCGTTCGCGGTAATGAGGAAGAAGAGGCTGATCGGCGCGAACGCCACCGCGAGCATCGAGGTGACCGTGATCGCCACCATGACCAGCGCCAACGACTGCCGCACCGAGAGGCGGGCGCCGAAGACCAGATTGAACAGGTAGAGCGTGGGCAGGCAGATGGCCAGCGTGACCAGGAACAGCAGTGGCAGCTTCAGCGCCGAGGTCACCGCCATCAGCGGGCTGTGGAAGAAGCCCAGCACCGCCCCGTAGCAGGCCAACGCGATGGCGGAGCTGGCCAGCATCCGCCCGGTCAGAGCATTGAGGTCACGCTCGGCCACGATCTGCTGCCAGATGCCCTGGCGATCCCGCAGGATGCGCTCGATGACGAGCGGGCTGGGACGGTCACCCGACACGGGTGCACCCCTCTCGGTGGTCTTTCACAGTGGACTGGGTGGGCAGACGGTAGGACACCGGGTGGTGAGCCCGCCACCCCGCTCCGGCACGTCGTCAGCGCCAACCCACGTCGATCCGGTCGCCCCGCTCATCGAAGAAGTGCAGCGCGTCCATCCGTACCGAGACGGCGAGCGGGTGACCGGCGCTGACCGCCGGGTACGGCGCCAGCCGCACCGCCAGCTCCGCCGGGCGTCGGTGGTGCCGGCCCGGATCGGGGAGCACGCTGGTCTGGACGCCGCTGACCGGCGCGTCCTGCGTCTCCACCGGCTTGCCGGTGAGCCGCTGCATCACCGAACCGAACCGGCGCAGGCCGCGCTGGCCGACCGGCGGCGTTTCGAGCGGCGCGCCCATCTCGTCGACCACGATCGCGGTCGCGCCGATGTCGAGGAACGCCAACGACTCGTGTCCGTGATGCTCCAGGTAGCGGATCCGCCCGCGCAGCACGTCGCCGGGGCTGTCCGGTGCGACCGGGGTGAGCGCCTCGGCCCGCATGCCGACCACGATCCGCTCACCGTGGTAGTGCGCCACCGCCCGACTGCGGATGTCGTTCCAGGGCAGGTAGAGCGACTGGTCACCGAGGTTGAGCGTGACGTACCGGTCGAGGTGGACGTAGACCGACGCCTCCAGCAGGTTCATCCGTGGGCTGCCCAGGAACGCCGCCACGTAGAGCGTCGCCGGCCGGCCGTACACCTGGGTCGGTGTGCCCACGTCCTGCAGCACGCCGCGGCGCATGATGGCCACCCGGTCGGCCATGGTGAGCGCCTCGGCCTGGTCGTGCGTGACGTAGACGGTGGTGACGCCCAGCTCCCGGGTCAGGCCCGAGATCTCCGCGCGCAGCTCGGCACGGAGGCCGCTGTCCAGGTTCGACAACGGCTCGTCCATCAGGAACAGGCCGGGCCGGCGGACGATCGCCCGGCCCATCGCCACCCGCTGCCGCTGCCCGCCGGAGAGTTGACCCGGCTTGCGGGCCAGCACGTCACCGATGCCCAGCGCGCTCGCCACGTCACTGACCCGCTCGCCCCTCGGCTCGGGCTCGATCCCGGCCAGCCGCAGCGGAAACGCGATGTTGTCGCCGACTGTCATGTGCGGGTAGAGGGCGAAGTCCTGGAAGACCATGGCGATCTTGCGGTCGCGTGGGGGCAGATCGTTCGCCAACTCCCCGTCGAGCATGACCGCGCCGGTGGTCGGATCCTCCAAGCCGGCGATCATTCGCAGCACTGTCGACTTGCCGCACCCGGACGGCCCAAGCAGCACCATGAACTCGCCGTCGTTCACATCGAGGTTGATGCTGTCGACGGCGAGCGTGCCGTCCCGGAAAACCTTGGTCACATCCTTGAGCGTGACGGTGCTCACCGTCTTCCCCCTCAGCGCGTCGGCCGAACCCCACAAGACTGTGACCAGGATCATGGGTTTGTGACATCGGGTAAACGTCTCATGTTCGATCGATGACGCTGCTATTACACGACAGAAGACCCGATCAGCAGCGTGTGGACCGCTCGCCCGGCTCCCCGAGGAACACCTGGCGCACCACCCGCTCCGCCGCCCGACCGTCGTCCATCGTGCAGAACCGGGCCCGGAAATGCTCGCGAGCCTTGGCCGCCGCGTCCGAGCGCACCGCGTCGGTGCGGAACAGGTCGAGCAGGTCGGCGAAGGTGGAGGCAACAGCGCCCGGCGGCTCGGCAGTGACGTCGAAGTAGACCCCCCGGGCCAGCCGGTACGCCTCCCAGTCCGGGGTGTAGAGCACGATCGGCCGGTCCAGCACCGCATAGTCGAACATGGCCGACGAGTAGTCGGTGACCAGCACGTCCGCCACCAGGTAGAGATCCTCCACCCGCTGATGGCCGCTGACGTCGCGAACCCGCTCCCAGTCTGTCGGCTGGCCGGGCCGTCGGTCCCGGTCGTGGAAGTAGTGGCTGCGCATCAGCAACCGGCCCGAGTCACCAAGCGCCTGGACGAACCGGTCCGGGTCGAACGGCGGCCGGTAACCGGGCAGGTGCTCGCGGTGCGTCGGGGCGTACAGGACCACACGCTCGTCGGGGTCGAGGCCGAACTCCGCGCGGAGCCGGCGTACCTCGTCCGGACCGGCCGTGACCAGCCGGTCGTTGCGCGGGTACCCCACCTCCAGGGTCGTGTACGTGGCCGGGTACGCCCGGTCCCACATCTGGGTGGAGAAGCTGTTGGCGCTGACGCTGTAGTCCCAGCGGTCCACCCGGCGCAGCAGCCCGGCGAAGTCCATCCGGCCCGCGCCGATCGGGTAGCGCTGCTGATCCAGCCCCATCACCTTGACCGGCGTGCCGTGGTGGGTCTGCACGTGCACCTGCTCCGGTCGCTTGCGGACGAAGTCCGGGAAGTTGACGTTGTTGACCAGCCACCGGGCGCGGGCGAGCACCCGGTAGTACGCGGGCGTGCCGGCCACCACGTACTCCACCCCGGCCGGCACGGCGTCCACCCGGTCCCGGCGTACGACCCACACCCCGCGCACCCCCGGCGCCAACCGGCGGGCCACCTCGTAGATGGCCGCCGGGTTGCAGGAGTATCCCCGGTACCAGTACGCGGCGTACACCGCCAGCGTCGGGTCGACCGGCCGCCGCAACTCGGCCCGGTAGTACTCGCGCATGAGCCCGTCGCGGGTCAGCCGGGCGCCGCGTCGGGCGACCGGGCCGACCCTGCGCCGAGCGGTGCGGGCCTGCCGGCGGGCGGCGTCGCGCGCCCGGCTGGCGGCCCGCAACGCGCTGAAGGTGCGCCACCGACCGGACGCGACGAGCTTGTGCTTGACCCCCTCGACCCCGTCCGGCACCGGATAGCCGCCGGGCGGCAGCCAGCGCTCGTAGTCGGCGGTGATCTGCGCGAAGAACGCCTCCCGCAGCTCCGGGGCGATCCGCTGACCGTTGCCCAGCACGGTCAGGTAGTGCCAGATCATCCGTTCGAAGACCACCGGCCGCAGGGCCTCCGTCGCCGACCCCCACGAATCCATCAGGTGGAAGACCCGGTGCCACTGCGGGAAGACCTCGAAGTGCCGGTCACCCCGGGTCTTTGTGATCGCGCCGGCGCGGCGTTGCCGGTAGTTGACGCAGACCCGATCGAGTACGCCGATCCGCTGCGCGGCCATCAGCACCGGATAGCTGAACGAGACGTCCTCGTACCAGCCGGGCGCGAAGCGCAGCCCCAGGTCGACGAGGAACTCCCGACGGACCAGCCGGTTCCACGCGGTGTGCAGCAGGTGCATCGCCTGCGGCCGCTCCCGCAACCGGAAGGTGCCCGGGCCCGGCGACTCCGGAAACACCTCGGCCAGGGCGCTGCGGGTGGCGGTGTCGTTCCAGTGGGTGCGGACGTGGTCCACGAGCAGGACGTCCGGGCGGGTGACCCGCAACCGCTCGGCCACCTCGGTCAGGCACTCCGGAGCCAGCCAGTCGTCGCCGTCGAGGAACCACACGTACTCACCGACGGCCCGGTCCAGCCCGATGTTCCGGGCCGGACCGAGGCCGACGTTCTCCTGCAACCGAACCGAGCGGACCCGCTGGTCGCGGACCGCGTACTCGTCGATGATGTCGCCGCTGGCGTCCGGCGAGCAGTCGTCGACGGCGATCACCTCGATGTCGGTCTCCGGCTGACCGAGGATGGAGTCCAGGCATTCCCGCAGGTATCCCTGCACCCGGAAGGCCGGCACCACGAAGCTGATCAGGGTCATCCGGCCGTCCCTCCGTCAGCGCGGCGCGGCACCTCCAGCGCCCGCCGGCGCCACCGACGCCCGCGCGCTACCGGCCGGTCGCACGAACCAGGCCAGGACGACGCTCACCACGAAAACCACGAGAAGGTACGCACCGAGTGTAGCCAGTCCGATACCCGCAATACCGGCGATCGCGGCGAGGGCCAACAGCGCCGAGCGCCCCTCCCAGCCCAGCGTCGCCGCGTGCAGAGGCGGTGCCACCTGCCGCTTCTCCAGCCGGGCGGTCAGGTCGTAGTGGTGCACGGTGAGCACGAAGACGTACCCGAAGATCAGCCAGCCGGGTGCCGCACCGACCACCCCGACCGCGATGGCGAAGAGATACTCGGCGGCCCGCAACGCCGCGGGCACCAGCCAGTCCAGCGGACCGTTGTGCGCCGCCCCGGCGCCCAGCCCGCCGACGAGCAGCACCAGCAGCGCCACCGGCACCGCCCACCGCAGCCCCTCGGGCGCGTCACTCAGCAACGCCCCGACCAGCAGCGCCGCCGGGCCGAGCGCGGCGATCACCGCCAGGGTCAGCGGCCCCATCGGGCGGAACACCGGCAACCAGCGGGCCAACGGCCCGTCGTCGCGGTGCAGGGTGGCGTCGACCGTGTCCAGCACCGGCACCCACATCCAGCGGGCCCGCAGCGTCCGCAGAGCCCCGGTGTACGCGAACGCCAGCACACCCCAGACCAGCACTGCGATCAGGCTGACCAGCGGGTTGAACAGCGCCACGGTCAACGCGATCAACGCCCACCGCTCACCGATCGGGAAGACCACTGTCCGCTTCAGCCAGTACGACACCGACCCGGTGTCCGCCTGCACCCGGGTCGACGCCGCGTTCAGCCGGTCACCGATCCCGCCGCTGGCGTTCGTCGCCGTACGCGGTCGACGGGCCGCCTCGTCGTGCAGCACCCCGTACCAGGTGTCGGTCATGTGCCGGACGGTCTGCAACGTCATGGCGGCGACCGCGAGCGCCCACCCGTTGCCCAGACCGGCGTGGCTCACCCCGAAGCCCAGACCGGCGTAGACCAGGTACTCCTTGGCGCGGTCCGCCATCGTGTCCAGCCAGCCACCCCAGGCGCTGAAGTGCCGGGTGTAGCGGGCCAACTGGCCGTCCACGCAGTCCAGCACGAAGCCGAGGTAGAGCAGCACCGCGCCACCGACCAGCGCGGGTCGCCCACCGACCCCGAACAGCACCGCCGCGCCCAGCGCGAAGAGCACCGAGATCACCGTCACCCCGGTCGGGGTGAGCCGGAGCCGGGCCGAGAGCCGGACCACGTACGGCGACCAGGTGCTGACGAAGTAGGTGGAGAAGAAGTCGTCCTTCTCCTTCACCGACAGCCGCAGCTCGGCCCGGTCCTCGTCGACGGCGGTCACCGCCGCCTCGGCAGCGGTCAGCCCGGGCGTGTCCTCGACCCGGTGGGCGACGAGCAGGCGTACCCGCTGGGCGAAGATCAGGGTGCCGAGCGCCGCGAGGCCCGCGAAGAGCCGGTCCACGGCGGACCCGGGGCCGCCGGCCGCGACCGACCCCCGGACCCGACCCCGCCGGTCGCCGGCAGCGGCGAGACGTCGCCGGCCGGGCCGATCGGGGCGGCGACCGGGAGCATCCCGGACGCGGCGGCCCGGGCGGCGGCCGCGAGGGTCGGCAGGTCATCCACGCCGACCCGCAGCGCGCCGCCGAACACGCCTGTGGCGTCCCCGTCGAGGGCGTCCAACGCGCCGGCGTCGACCACCTGGCCGCGCTCCTCCCGCACGGCGGTCCGACCGGGCACCGGCGGGTCGCCGAGCACAAGCGCCACCGTGGGCCCCACCGGGCTGGTGGCCAGGTGCCGCAGCACTGCGGTGTGCGCCACCAGGTCCGTGCCGGTGATCAGCACCGGGGCGGTCGCCGTGGCGACCAGGTCGGTCAGCTCGTCCAGGTTGGCGGCGAAGCGCACCTCGTCCGCCCCGGCCAGGCGCAACTGGGCGGCCAGGCGGTCGGCCAGCGGCTCACCGGTCGCCGTGGTCAGGCCCGCCGCGGGCGTCCCGGCGGCGAGCACTATCGCGAGCGTCACCGCGGGACCGCGGCGTGGTACGCGTCGAGCGCCTCGGCGATGGTGCCGTCGAGCGTCAACCGGCCCGCGTCGAGGTACAACCCCCGACGGCAGAACCGGGTCAGGTCCTTTTCGTTGTGTGACACCAGCACCAGCGTGCGCCCCTCCCCGAGCAGACGATCAATAGTCGCGTAACACTTCTTGCGGAACTCCGCGTCCCCGACCGCGGTCACCTCGTCCATCAGCAGGATCGGGTGCGGCAGGTGCGAGATGATCGCGAAGCCCAGCCGCACCTTCATTCCCGACGAGTAGTGCCGCACCGACGTGTCGATGGCCCGTTCCACCTGCTCACCGGCGAACTCGACGATCTCGTCGAAGTGCCGCTTCAGGTAGCCCGTCGACAGCCCGTGCAGCCCACCGACCAGGTGCAGGTTCTCCCGCCCGGTCAGGTCGTTGGAGAAACCGGCGGACAACTCCAGCAACGGCGCCACAGCGCCGTGCACCCGGATGTCACCCTCGTCCGGAATGAGCACCCCGGCGATCAGCCGCAGCAGGGTGCTCTTACCGGTGCCGTTGCGCCCGATCACCCCGACGGTCTCGCCCGGCTCCACGGTGAACGACACGTCCCGCAGCGGCCAGAACTGGCCGGGCAGCGCACCACGGGCACCCCGGTGGATGAACAACTCGCGCAGCCGCAGTTGGCGGCGTCGGTTGCGGACGAACCGGATGCCCAGGCCGTCCGCCTCGATGATCGGCGCGGCCATGTCAGAGCTCCTTGAGCACGGCGGGCTCCAACCGGCGGAACGACCACCAACCGGCGGCCAGCACCAGCAGGCTTCCGGCGATCGTGGTGGCGAGCAGCCGGGCGTCCGGGAACTCGTCCGGGTACCAGATCGCGTGGTGCAGCTGGAAGATCCCGACCAGCGGGTTCAGCTCGTACACCACCTTCAACCAGCCGGGCAGCCCGGACTCCCGGACCAGGCTGAGCGGGTAGATGATCGGCGTGGCGTAGAAGAGAACCCGGATGATCAGCCGCATCAGCCGCTCCACGTCGCGCATCAGCACGTTCCACGCGGACAGCAGCAGGGCGAGCCCGGTCAGCAGGACGGCCTGGACGGCCACCGCCAGCGGCAGGGAGAGCAGCGACCAGCCGGGGTGGATCCGACCATGCACCGCGTAGATCACCGCGATGGCGATCAGGATCGGCAGGCCGGCCGCGTACTCGGCGAACCGGCCGGTGACCCGGCCGATCGGAAAGACCTGACGCGGCACGTTCATCGTGGTGATCAGCCGGGACTGGCCGGTCAGCGCGTTCGTCGCCTCACTCAGCGCCGAGCTGGTCCACATCCAGGCGAAGATGCCGGTGATCAGGAACAACGGGTACGACCCGGCCGCCTCACCGAGGTGCCGACCGGTGTCCCGGGAGTAGAGCACCCCGAACACGAACCAGTAGATGGCGCCCATGCCGAGCGGCTCGATCAACGACCAGAAGTAGCCAAGCACCGACTGCTGGTACTTCACCGCCAGGTCCCGCCTGACCAGGATGCGCAGCGAGTTGCGGTGCGACCACAACGCCGCGACGCCAGAGGTCACCGCAGCCTCCCGCCTCCTGAAACGGACGACAGGTTAGCAGTCGGTGAACGATTGCCCCGAATCGACCGGACTCAGCACTCGATCACGTTGACGGCCAGACCGCCACGCGCCGTCTCCTTGTACTTGACCTTCATGTCGGCGCCCGTCTCCCGCATGGTCTTGATGACCTTGTCCAGCGACACCTTGTGCACACCGTCGCCGCGCAGCGCCAGCCGGGCGGCCGTGATCGCCTTGATGCTAGCCACCGCGTTCCGCTCGATGCAGGGGATCTGCACCAGGCCACCCACCGGGTCACAGGTCAACCCGAGGTTGTGCTCCATCCCGATCTCGGCCGCGTTCTCCACCTGCTCCGGGGTGCCGCCGAGCGCCTCGGCCAGCCCCGCCGCCGCCATCGAGCACGCCGAACCGACCTCACCCTGGCAGCCCACCTCTGCGCCCGAGATCGAGGCGTTCTCCTTGAACAGCACACCGATCGCGCCCGCCGTCAGCAGGAACCGCACCACGCCCTCGTCATCGGCGCCCGGCACGAACCGGGTGTAGTAGTGCAGCACCGCCGGAATGATCCCGGCCGCGCCGTTCGTCGGCGCGGTGACCACCCGCCCGCCCGCGGCGTTCTCCTCGTTGACAGCGAGCGCGAACAGCGTCACCCAGTCCATCGCGTGCAGCGGGTCGACCGACCCGGCCTCCGCCTCCAGGCCGCGCCGCAGCTCCGCCGCGCGCCGCCGGACCTTCAACCCCCCGGGAAGTACGCCGTCGCGCTCGCAGCCGCGCTGCACGCACTCCTGCATCACCCGCCAGATCTCCAGCAGACCGGCCCGGATGTCCGCCTCGCTACGCCAGGAGCGCTCGTTGGCCAACATCACCTCGCTGATCGACAGGCCGGTGCGGGTGGTGACGTCGAGGAGCTGCGCCCCGGTCAGGAAGGGGTACCGCACCACAGTGCTGTCCGGCTTGATCCGGTCCGCGCCGGCCGCCGCCTCGTCGACCACGAACCCGCCACCGACGGAGTAGTAGGTGCGGCTGCGCAGCTCGGCGCCGGCCCCGTCGTACGCCACGAAGGTCATCCCGTTCGGGTGGTACGGCAACGACCGGCGGCGGTGCAGCGTCAGGTCCCGATCCGGGTCAAAGTCGATCTCGTGCGCGTCCAGGACGTTGAGCCGCCGCTCGGCCCGGATCCGCTCGACCCGAGGGCCGACGGTGTCCGTGTCGACAGTCTCCGGCGACTCGCCGGCCAACCCGAGCAGCACCGCCGGACCGCTGCCGTGGCCGTGCCCGGTGGCACCCAGCGAGCCGAACAACTCGGCCTGCAACCGCGCCGTGTCAGCGAGCAACCCGTCGGCCTTCAGCCCACCAACGAACGTACGCGCGGCCCGCATCGGCCCCACCGTGTGCGAGCTGGACGGCCCGATACCGACGCTGAAGAGGTCGAAAACACTGATCATGGCTGCGCTTCCTCGCCGTCGTCCCGGCGTACGGGACCCGGCCGGGTCGGGACCGCCGATCTGGCGGCCCCGCTCGTGACCGTCCGGGGTATGGGGTGCCGGCCCTCCGGGGTGTGGAAGGCCGATCAGCCAGCCTACCCGCCCAGCTCACCGCCCACCCGGTCCGGGACATGAACACCCGACCGCCATCTCCCGCCCGGCTGCGGCGGGCGGGCGCGGGGAGGCGTCAGCGGGGGGCTGCCCGGGTAAAGCACCTACGGGTCCACGGGTTGCCGCTCCTCCTCGGGACCGAGGGCGAGGTGGCCATCCCTTTCTACCGTGGATTGCAGACGCGGCGCACCGCCGCAGAGTGGGAGTACGACGATGAGTCGCAAACTGGTCCGGCCCCGCGAGGGGCGCATGATCGCCGGTGTCTGCGCCGGCCTCGGGCGGCGGTTCGGCATGTCGGCCGGAATGGTCCGGCTGCTGTTCCTGCTGTCGCTGCTGCTGCCCGGCACGCAGGTGATCGTCTACCTGATCCTGTGGGTGCTGATGCCGAACGAGGACCGCTACCTCGCCTCCACCGGGCACTGATCCCGCCCCGCACCTCCACGTAATCGCAGATCTTGGACAGTTTCCGTTACGTGCTAACGGAAACTGTCCAAGATTGCTCGGAGCGCTGCCACACCGGCACCGCACACGGGAGCGCCCGCTCCGACGAAGGTCGGGGCGGGCGCTCCGGCGTACGGGGGTGGGGCAGGTCAGGGGGCCGTGAAGGTGACGGTGATCTGCTGGAACCCGAGGGAGCGGAGCAGCCCCTCCAGCATCTTGCGGGTGTTCTCCTCGGCTCGGGCGGAGAGCCCGCTGTCCCGGGCGGCGCCGGTGATCCGGTCCTCGGCGAGTTGGTAGACCTGCTGCTGCCGGTTGGGGTCGTTGCCGACCAGGTCGCCGAGTCGGTTGAGCAGACCGCGCTGCTCGGCGAAGACGTAGCTCTTCTCCATGTCGAGGTTGGTCTCGCCGAGCTGCGGCGCGGGCAGCTTGATCTCGACGGACTTGCCGTCGGCGGACTGGACGACGGCACCCTCACCGATCTTGGTGAAGTCGACGTACGCCTCGACGCTGCCGGCCCCGACGAACAGGGTGCGTTCGTTGAGCAGGAAGTCCGGAACGTTGCGCCTGTCGTTCTGCGTGTCGACGACGACCTGGAAGTTGCCCTCGGCGGCCACGTAGCGGCTGAGGTCCTGGATCGACTTCAGCAGCGGCGGCTGGCTGCGGTCGGTCTGCTCCTTGGCGAACGGGTTACGGAACTCCGGCAGGATGCCGGTCGCCTGAATGCCGAGCAGCACGACCACGGCCAGTGCGGCGGCGCCGAGCAGCAGGAGCAGACCTCGGGCCGCCCCACCGCCACCGCCGGGGCCATCGCCACCGGTCGTCGGACCACCAGGCCCACCGGGGCCACCGGGGCCGCCCGGACCAGCAGGCCCACCGGGCCCGCCGGAGCCATCCGGCGTATCCGTGGTCCACTCGGGTGTTGCGGTCGACCGCGCCTTGAGATCGTCGCCGGTCGGATAACCGGGGAACTCCCTCGTGGGCTCGTTGTTGCCAGCGTCGCGGGCCATCACGCTCACCGTCCTCGTCAGACACGTCGTCTGTCAATGACGGTACGGCCCCGCTACGACAGTCGCGCGTCGAGCGCCCGGAAGGCGCGAAAGACCAGGTCAGGCGAAGGCGGAGAGCCCGGTGAGTCGCTGCCCGATGACCAGTTGGTGGATTTCCGAGGTGCCCTCGTAGGTCAGCACGCTCTCCAGGTTGTTGGCGTGCCGCATCACCGGGTACTCGCCGGAGACGCCGTTGGCGCCGAGGATGGTGCGGCACTGCCGGGCGATGGCCAGGGCCTCCCGCACGTTGTTCAGTTTGCCCACGCTGACCTGCTCGGGCCGCAGCCGGTGGGCGTCGGCGAGCCGGCCCAGGTGCAGCGCGAGCAGCTGCCCCTTCACCAACTCGACGGCCATGTCCGCGAGCTTCGCCTGGGTGAGCTGGAAGCCGGCCAGTGGGCGACCGAACTGGGTGCGGGTGGTCGCGTACGCCAGGGTGGTCTCCAGGCAGTCGCGGGCCGCGCCCACCGCGCCCCAGACGATGCCGTACCGGGCCTCGGTGAGGCAGCTCAGCGGCGCCTTGAGCCCGACCGCCTCGGGCAGTTGGGCGTCGGCCGGGAGCCGGACGTCGTCGAGCACGATCTCGCCGGTCACCGACGCGCGCAGCGACATCTTGCGGCGGATCTCCCGGGCCGTGACGCCGGGCGTGTCCATCGGTACGGCGAAACCCCGTACGCCCTCGTCGGTGCGCGCCCAGATCACCGCGACGTCCGCGATCGGGGCGTTGGTGATCCACATCTTCCCGCCGTTGAGCACCCAGTCGTCGCCGTCGCGGCGCGCCCGGGTGGCCATCGAGGCGGGGTCGGAGCCGTGGTCCGGTTCGGTCAGGCCGAAGCAACCGATCGCCTCGCCGGTGGCCATCGACGGCAGCCAGCGTTGCTTCTGCTCCTCGCTGCCGTACCGCCAGATGGCGTACATGGCGAGCGACCCCTGCACGGAGACCAGCGAGCGGACGCCGGAGTCGCCGGCTTCCAGCTCCTGGCAGGCCAGCCCGTAGGCGACCGCGGAGGCGCCGGCGCAGCCGTAGCCGGTGAGGTGCATCCCGAGTAGGCCGAGCTTGCCGAACTCGCGGGCCAGCTCCCGGGCGGGCACCCGGCCGTCCTCGTACCACCCGGCGACGTGGGGCCGCACCCGGTCGTCGACGAGTTGGCGGACGACGTCCCGGATCTGCCGCTCCTCCTCGCTGAGCGACGGGTCCAGGTCGAGCAGGTCCAGCGGAGCGGTCATGGACGCCACACTAACGAAGGTTCAGCGCGCGGAAGAAGGGCTCGTCACTCGATGGGCTCGGAGAGCACCAGCACCCGCGCGTGGATCTGGTTGCGCTGCTGGAGGGCGGCGCGGAGCGCCCGGTGCAGCCCGTCCTCCAGGTAGAGCCCGCCGTTCCACTGCACGACGTGCGGGAAGAGGTCACCGTAGAAGGTGGAATCCTCGGCGAGGAGTTTGTCCAGCGCCAACTCGCGCTTGGTGGTGATCATCTGATCCAGGCGCAGTGGCCTCGGCGGAATCTCCGCCCACTGCTTGAGCGTCAGATTGTGCTCCGGATAGGGACGCCCGTCCCGGACCGCTCTGAAGATCACGACGGCACGCTCCCCTCCCCGTGGCCGGGCCGACCGACGGCGCCGAGCCGGGCCGCGGCGGGCACCGCGCGGCGCGGCACCGATGACCGTGCCAGCCTAGCCGCCCAGCGCACGCTGCGTTCTGCTCCCTGATGTCAGTTTCGCTATCGCTCGTCCGATCCTCAACCGGACGAACGGGACGCCGGCCTCAGTTCCACCGGCCCCGCCGCACGACCTCGTCCATCGGGCGACGTCCACGGCGCAACGACGGTGACCGATGGTCGGCTGCCCGGTAACCGATTGTGACGGCACCGACGGGTTGGTACTCCGGCGGCACGCCGAACGCGTCCCGGTAGGCGGCGAGCCGCTGCGGCGGAATGCCGAAGAAGCACGCCCCCAGCCCCTCGTCCACTGCGGTGAGCAGCATCAGCAACGCGGCGAAGCCGGTGTCCACGTGCCAGTACGGCACCGGCCACCGGTCCGTGGACTGATCCGTCCAGCCCTTGTCCGGCTCCGCGTACCGCCGCAGGTAGGCCGACTCGTTGGCGTGCGGCACCACGATCAGCGGTGCCCGGCGCATGCCCGCGAGCCAACGTTCCCGCCCACCGCCGTCGGGGGTGGTGGCGGCCCAGAACCGTTCCCGATCGTCCGGCTCCTCCAACACCAGGAAACCCCAACCCTGGGCGAAGCCGGCCGACGGCGCGCGGACCGCGTGGTCGAGCAGCCGCTCCACCACGTCGGGCGGGACCGGACGGTCCGGGTCGTAGTTGCGCACCATCCGGCGACGGCGGACGACCTCGGCGAACTCCATCAGGCCCCGGGGCGGATGCCCCAGGCACCTCGCCAGGTCGTGCCGGGCTTGAGCGTGAGCAGATCCCTGCCCGACCGGAACGCGTCAGGCGGGCAGGTCATCGGCTCGACGGCCACCGAACGGCGGTGTCGCTCGCCGGTGAGGGAGTCACCGGTGAACACCTGCCACCAGCCGAACTCGGCATCCGCCCAGATGCTCACCCCTGCCGAACCGTCAGGCGCGGAGAGGCTCACCGACGAACCGCCGTCGGCGTCCCGGATCACGTCGCCGAAGCAGGAGTCCAGCAGGGCCGCACCGATCCGGCGGGGGCTGGTCCAGTCGTACTCGGTGCCGACCACCGGGGTCACCCCCACCGGCAGCAGCCGACCGTCCACCAGCACCCGGCTCCGAGTGGGCAGCCGCAGCACCAGGTCGTCCACCGCGACGCCCGCCAGTTGCAGGTACGGGTGCACGGAGAAGCCGAACGGCGCCAGCTCGCCGCCGATGTTCGTCACCTCGTGCTCGGCGCGCAGCCCGTCCGCGTCGACGCTCCACCTGCTGCGCAGCCGCAGCGGCCACGGGTAGCCGAGCTGGGGCGGCAGGTCATAGCCGACAGTCACGGCGTCCGCCGACTGCTCCAGCAACTGCCACGGTACCCAGTTGACCAGCCCGTGAATGGCCACGTGCCGCTCCGGCTCGGTCAGCGCGAGCTGGTGCGTCCGGTCGCCGAACGGGTAGCGACCATCGCGGATCCGGTTCGGCCAGGGTGCCAGCACCTGCCCGGTGCAACCAGGGCAGACCTCGTCGGTCTGGTACCCGTCGACCAGGTCGACACCGTCGTGCCGGTAGGTCCGGAGCCCACCGCCGACCTCCACGATGACGGCCTCGTGGCCGGCGGCGGAGATGGTCCACTGGGCGCCGGAGAACGGGCGCTGATCGGGGCTTTCCATGCCGGCGACCCTAACCGGTCAGGTCCGCTCGTCGCTCGACGCCGTCGCCGCCCGATAGCGCAGCAGTGCCGGGAACGCGACAGCGAGCACCACCACGAGCACCGCGGAGGCGAGCCCGCCGGCCACCCAGGCCACCCCGCCGCCGAACCCGGCGGCCATGGTGCCGGCGCGCAGGTCGCCCAGGCGCGGGCCACCCGCCACCACCACCGTGTTGACGCCCTGGAGCCGGCCGCGCATCCGGTCCGGTGCGTAGACCAGCAGCATCGACTGACGCAGCACCGCGCTGATCAGGTCGGCGGCGCCGGCAACGGCGAGCAGCACGACCATCAGCCAGAGCTGGTGGGCCAGGCCCGCCGCGGCGATCGCCAGGCCCCAGCCGACCACCGCGAGCACGAGGCCGAGCCCCTGCCGGCGGAGCCGGCCGATCCAGCCGGAGGTCAGCCCACCGATCATCGAGCCGATCGCGATGGCGCTGTAGAGCAGGCCGACCGCCCCACCGCCGCCGAACCGCTCGTGCGCGATCTCCGGGAAGAGCGCCCGTGGCATGGCGAGGATCATCGCGATCAGGTCCACCCCGAAGGAGAGCAGCAGTACGGGGGTGGTGGCCAGGTAGCGGAACCCGTCGACGACGCTGGCCAGGCCGGCACGCCGGGCCTGGCCGTCGGCGGTGGGCTCGGGCGGGAGCGAGGGCAGCCGCAGCGCGGCCCAGAGCATCGCGGTGAACAGCACCGCGTCCAGCCCGTACGCGATCGGCAGGACCACAGTGGTGTCCGGCGAGGCGGAGAGGATCAGGCCGGCGGCGAGCGGACCGGCGACCGAGGCGGCGGTGAAGGTCGTGTAGTTCAGGGTGGTGGCGGACGCCACCAGGTCTTCCGGCACCAGTCGGGGCAGCATGGCGCTGCGGGCCGGCGAGCTGATCGCGAAGGCCACCGACTGCAACGCCATCAATGCCAGCAGCAGCACCGGGCTACCCACGTCCAGCAGCGCCTGGACCAGCAGACCGAGAGTGGATGCCCAGAGCAACAATGAGCCGCCGAGCAGCACCGCACGCCGGTCGCGGGCGTCGGCGACCGCGCCGCCCCAGAGCCCGAAGATCAGCAACGGTACGAAGGCGGCCACGCCCAGCAGGCCCACCCAGAACGAGTCCCGGGTCAGGGCGTACATCTCCACCGGCACCGCGACGGCGGTGAACTGGAAGCCGAACATCGCCACCGTGTTGCCGAGCCAGAGGCGGCGGTACGCCGGCACCCGCAGCGGGCGTACGTCGATCGCCCAGCGGCGCGCTGCGCGCGGCCGGGACTCCTGCACACCCGTCACGGCGCCAACCGCTCGACGGTCCAGCCGCCCTCGTCGCGACGGAAGCGGAGCCGGTCGTGCAGCCGGCCGGCCCGGCCCTGCCAGAACTCCACCGACTCGGGTTGGACCCGCAGCCCGCCCCAGTGCGGCGGGGTCGGGATCTCGGCCTGGTCGGCGAACCGCTCGGCTGCCTCCTCGTACCGCTGCTCCAGCACCGCCCGGCCCGACACGACCTGCGACTGTGGGCTGGCCCAGGCACCCAGTTGGGAGCCGCGCGGCCGGCTGGCGAAGTACGCCTCGCTCGTCGCGCGGTCGACGTGCGCGACCCGCCCGGCGACCACCACCTGACGCTGCATGGGAAACCACGGAAAGACCAGGCTGGCGTACGGGTTGGTGGTCGCCTCGACGCCCTTGCGCGACAGGTGGTTGGTGAAGAAGACGAACCCCTCCGGGTCGTACCCCTTCAGCAGCACCGTCCGCCCGCTCGGCCGGCCGGCCGAGTCGGCGGTGCCCACCACCATGGCGTTCGGTTCGGGTAGCCCGAAGGCCACCGCGTCGGCGAACCATCTGTCGAACTGGGTGTGCCAGTCGGCGGCCAGGTCAGCCTCGGTCAGGCCCAGGTCCGCGGCGTACTCGTTACGCATCGCAGCCGGGGCGGGTGTGTCGCCCGTCACGTCCCCACTCCTTTTCGCAGGCCCCGACAGCGCCCTCCCGCGCTGGCCAGCCCACCCTGCCCAGTCTCACCGAGTGGGGCGGAGAATGCGCGTCCGGGGATGTCGCGTGCAGCACAGTCGCAGCGGGTCGCGTATCCCTTACTCAGCAGGCAGTATGTTCCGAACACATCCCTGAGGGTCGCCTAAGGCGCTCGGCCGATCGGGCCGGATGAGCGATCGGGCGCACCGACCAGATCCAGGAGAGCGACATGGCCGATTTCAAACCCGGGCTGGAGGGCGTTGTCGCCTTCGAGACCGAGATCGCCGAACCTGACCGTGAGGGCGGCGCGCTGCGCTATCGCGGAGTCGACATCGAGGATCTGATCGGCCAGGTGTCGTTCGGCAACGTGTGGGCACTGCTGGTCGACGGCCGGTTCGGGCCGGGCCTTCCGCCGGCGGAGCCGTTCCCGGTGCCGGTGCACTCCGGCGACATCCGCGTCGACGTGCAGTCCGCGGTCGCCATGCTGGCGCCGTACTGGGGTCTCAACCAGCTGTTGGACATCTCCGACGAGCAGGCCCGTGAGGATCTCGCCCGGGTCTCGGTGACCGCGCTCTCGTTCGTGGCCCAGTCCGCTCGCGGCCTCGGCCTGCCGGCGGTGCCGCAGAAGGAGATCGACAAGGCGCAGACCATCGTCGAGCGGTTCATGAAGCGCTGGCGCGGCGAGCCCGACCCACGGCACGTCAAGGCCGTCGACGCGTACTTCATCTCGGCCGCCGAGCACGGCCTGAACGCATCCACCTTCACCGCTCGCATCGTCGCCTCCACCGGGGCGGACGCGGCTGCCTGCATCTCCTCGGGCATCGGCGCCCTCTCCGGCCCGCTGCACGGCGGCGCCCCGTCCCGGGTGCTCAGCATGCTGGAGGCGGTGGAGCGCAGCGGGGACGCGGAGGGCTACGTCAAGGGCGTCCTCGACCGCGGCGAGCGGCTGATGGGCTTCGGCCACCGCGTCTACCGCGCCGAGGACCCGCGCGCCCGAGTGCTCCGGCGCACGGCCAAGGAGCTGGGCGCGCCGCGCTTCGAGATCGCCGAGGCGCTGGAGAAGGCCGCCCTCGCCGAGCTGCAGGCCCGCCGCCCGGACCGGGTGCTGGCCACCAACGTCGAGTTCTGGTCGGCCGTCGTGCTGGACTTCGCCGAGGTGCCCGCGCACATGTTCACCTCGATGTTCACCTGCGCGCGGATGGGCGGCTGGAGCGCGCACATCCTGGAGCAGAAGCGCCTCCAGCGGCTGGTCCGCCCGTCCGCCCGCTACATGGGCCCGGAGACCCGCAAGCCGTCCGACGTCGAGGGCTGGGCGGCCATCCCGCACGGCGTCTGAGTGGTAGCGAAGGGCCCCTCCTCGACGCGCGGCGTCGAGGAGGGGCCCTTTTCGGCGACTCGCGCCGAAGAGAGGTCATTGTCGGCGCCCGTCGGTACGGACTGTGGCGAAGGACTCAGACCGACCGCCGGGACCCCGCCCATCGTCGTCCGGCCCGGGTGCGAGGATGAGGGCCGGCAGTGTCGCCGGGCCCGCCCTCGCCCTTGCGGAAGGATCTTCAAGACCGTGGCTGACGCACCGATCATCCGGATTCCCGATGAGATCAAGCCCGCCGACGGACGCTTCGGCTGCGGCCCGTCCAAGGTCCGCCCGGCGGCGGTGTCCGCTCTCGCCGAGGTCGCGACCACCTACCTCGGCACCTCGCACCGGCAGAAGACGGTCCGCGACCAGGTCGCCCGGCTGCGCTCCGGCATCGCCGAGTTCTTCTCGCTGCCCGAGGGCTACGAGGTGGTGATCGGCAACGGTGGCACCACAGCGTTCTGGGAGGTCGCCACCTTCGGTCTGATCCGCGACCGGGCCCAGTTCGCCAGCTTCGGCGAGTTCGGCGCAAAGTTCGCCAAGTCGGTCAAGGACGCCCCGTTCCTGGGTGAGCCGACCGTCCGCAAGGCCGACGCGGGCAGCGCGCCGACCCTGGTCGCCGAGTCTGGCGTGGACGCGTACGCGACGCCGCAGAACGAGACCTCGACGGGTGTGGCCGTCCCGATCAGCCGGGTGGCCGGGGCCGACGAGGGCGCGCTGCTGCTCGTCGACGCGACCTCCGGCGCGGGTGGCCTGGAGGTCAACGTCGGCGAGACCGACGTCTACTACTTCGCCCCGCAGAAGTGCTTCGGCTCCGACGGCGGTCTCTGGCTGGCCCTGATGTCCCCGGCCGCACTGGACCGGGCCGCCGAGATCAAGGCGTCCGGGCGCTACATCCCCGCCTTCCTCGACCTGGTCACCGCGATCGACAACTCGCGGCTGGAGCAGACCTACAACACCCCGGCCTTGGCCACCATCTTCCTGGCGGCCGAGCAGACCGACTGGATGAACGCGCAGGGCGGCCTGTCCTGGGCGGCGAAGCGCACCGCCGAGAGCGCCGCCGCGGTCTACGGCTGGGCCGAGCGGTCCAGCGTGGCCACTCCGTTCGTCACCGATCCGACGCTGCGCTCCAACGTGGTCGCCACCATCGACTTCGCCGACGGGGTGGACGCCACGGCGATCGCCAAGGCGCTGCGCGCCAACGGCATCGTGGACACTGAGCCCTACCGCAAACTCGGTCGCAACCAGTTGCGGGTGGCGCTCTTCCCGGCCGTCGAGCCGGCCGATGTCGAGGCGCTTACCGCGTCCATCGACTACGTGGTCGAGCGACTCTGACGTTCGTCACGGTCGGTGTCCGTTGGGGCTTCCACGGACACCGACCGTAGTCATCGCCGCAGCTCAGTCACGACATGCGGGGTGTCGCTTCCCCCACCCTGAGGCAGATGCGCGTACGGTGGTCCGAGACGCCTGGGTGGCCGACTCGTGGCGTGCGGCCAGCGAAGCGGGACGGAGGCAACGCTATGCGCCCAGTACGCTTCGTCGCCCTCTCCGAGGACGGCCATGCCCTGGTTCTCGCCGACGAGGTGGGGCGACTGCTCGCCCTGCCGATCGACGATCGGATCTCCGGTGCGCTGCACGCCGAGCCCGGTGCGCCGCCGCTCGCGGTGGCGCCGACCGCGGCCGACCCGGTTCCGTCACTGTCTCCTCGGGACATTCAGGCCCGCATCCGCTCCGGTGAGTCCGCGGAGGATGTCGCCCGGATCGCCGGGGTGCCTGTCGACCGGGTGCTGCGCTATGCCGGCCCGGTGCTGCAGGAGCGGGCGATGCTCGCCCAGCACGCCCGCCGCACCCGCCTCAAGGGCGCGGAGAAGCCCACCCCGCTCGCCGAGGTGGTCAACGGTCGGCTGAGCCAGCACGGCATCGACACCGAGAAGATCTCCTGGGACGCGTACCGGCGTGACGACGGCACCTGGCGGATCATCGCCACCTGGCCGTCGGGCAAGGCCACCGCGCAGGCCATCTGGGATCTCGACAAGACCCGGCAGTCGGTCGCCCCGCACGACGACATGGCGCAGTACCTGTGCGCCGAGCGGCCCACGCCGATCCTCGGCCAGGAGCCGGCGCCGGAGCGGGGTGGGCACGCCCTGCCTGGTCCGTCGCGTGGCGAGCCGAGTCGTGGCGGGCACGGGTTGCCGGCGGCGTCCGAGCACCCGCGTCCTGGCCGCGATCCGATCCGGGCCGGTCGCGACGCGCTGCTCGCCTCGCTGGACCGCCCGCTCGGCGCCTCGTCGGGTCGCGGGCTGGAGCCGCGTACCCCGGCTGCTCTCGCCGGGTCGGACGCGCCCCGGCAGCGGCCGGTCGGTGGGGTGCCGCCGCGCTGCTCGGCGGTGGTCAGGGCTCGGCCTTCGACGACGATTCGGACGCGCCCAAGGAGGTGCCGGCCGTGCCGTCGCTGGCGGTGCTGCGGCCCCGCCGGACGGGCGCCGCGGCGGCCGCCGGCGGCGAGTCCACCGACGCCAACGGCAAGCCGCGTAAGCGGCTGCCGAGCTGGGACGACGTGCTCTTCGGCAGCGGCCCGGCCGCCCGCGAATCCTCCTGACGCTTCGCGTTGACGGGTGACCTCGCGCCACCCGTCAACGCGAGCGTTCGGGCCTCACCGCATGTCTCCAGCGCGATGAGGGGCGGCGACCCCGCGTACGGCGTCGGCGACGGCTCGGAAGTCCTTCTTGAGGATCGCGCCGTGGTTGCTGGCAACCTTCGCGCCGATCGTGATGTTCGGGTTGCGGGCGGTCACCGCGTCGAGGCTGGCGCGGATCTGCTCCTGCTCGTCACCGCGACTGCCGAGGGATGTGCCGGAGGCGACGACGTACCGCACCGGGACGGTGATGCCGTCCAGCACCGGGCCCAGCTCGCGCTCACGGGAGAGTTCGCCGAGTTCGATGTTGCTGTCCGCCATCTGGTCGGCGTTCATGCGCGGGGTCAGGCCGGTCGGGCGCAGCAGCGGCATGAACAGGTTCATCCGTCGGAACATCTTGCGGATCCGTTGCGCCATGGCCTCGTCGAGCCAGTCGTGCGGGAAGGCGCCGTCGACCAGGACCGCACCCAGGGTGCGCTCCGGGTTCCGGTTGGCCCAGTGCGCCCCGACCACCGCTCCGTAGGACCAGCCCACCAGCACCGCCTGGCGCACCCCCCGGGCGGCGAGTACGGCGTCGACGTCCCGGACGGCCGCCTCGAACGAGTAGTCGGCTGAGCGCTTCGACTTCTTGCCACGAGCCCGCTCGTCGTAGGTGATGTGCCGGTATTCGGTGCCCAGGTCGGCGATGACCCGCTTCCAGTAGCCCTGGGTGGCGAACTGGCCGTTGAGGTAGACCACGGGGATGCCCGGACCGCCGGTGTCGGTGACGGCGAGGGCCGTGTCGTCGACCGACACCATGCCGGTCCACATCGGGTTGGTCGACTGGTTGTTGTTCATTGTCATGATTCACTCCTGGATGACGTCGCGTTTTCCAACACCGGAAACGCTACGTTGCATTCCAATGGCTGGCAACCATGCCGTTGCTTCGACAGAGCGTCATTCCAGCTCAACGTCTACAAACTGTTGCAATGGGCCTGACGATAACGCAACAGAGCAGGCCCGGGTCATTGCAATAGGCCAGATGTGAACGCTATAGTGCACCGGTCGACTGGCGACACGAAGGATCAGCAGAGGAGAGCGCGATGCCGGGAGGCAGGCTCAGCCAGCAGGAACGCCAACAGATCGCGCTGGGGCTCGCCGACAGCCTCCCCTACGCCGAGATCGCCCGACGCCTCGCCCGGCCCACCTCGACCGTCACCCGCGAGGTGATGCGCAACGGTGGCCCCACGGCCTACCGCGCGGACCTGGCCCATCGCGCCACCGAACGCCGCGCCCACCGGCGCAGGCCCGCCTCCCGATCGGCGGCCACCCTCCCTCAGGAGCACGGGCGCGACGCCGAGGCCGTGGCCGAGTACGAGGAGACGTTCACCACAGTCCTCATGGCATCGGGCCTGACCAAGATGGCGGCCCGGGTGTTGACCTGCCTGTTCACCACCGACTCGGGCAGCCTCACCGCGTCCCAGCTCGCTCAGCGCCTCCAGGTCAGCCCGGCGTCCATCTCCAAGGCGATCACCTTCCTGGAGAGCCAGAGCCTCGTCCGCCGAGAACGCGACGAGCGCCGACGGGACCGCTACGTCGTCGACAACGAGCTGTTCTACCAGGCGACGATTGCCAGCGCCCGGGCCAACGACCAGCTCGTCGAGATCGCACGGCAGGGCGTCGCCCTCCTCGGCCCGCAGACCGCCGCCGCCGCCCGCCTGGAGAACATCGCCCGCTTCCTCGACTTCATCAGCGAGAGCATCGTCCGCTCGGCCGAGCAGGCCCGTGCGGTGCTGCACACCACGTCCCAGGCGGCCACACCGGACACCGCCCAGCCGGCGTCGGATCGGCCATAGTCGACCAGGTGTGCTCAGCGGTGCCGCTGCCGGTGCCCGGCCCGGGCCGCCGGAAGGGCCAGCCCGGCGGCGTGCAGGACGCCCTCCACCCGGACCCGCTCGATCTCCTGATCGACACCCTCCAGCTCGGCGAGGTGCTCGGTGACACCGAGGGCGCGGCAGGCAAGGCGAAGCCTGTCGTCGTACGCCTGGAGCAGTGCGGTGTGCCAGACCATCGATCGGCCGGCGCCGCCGATCCGCTGACCGCCGAGACGGCGCAGGTCGGCGGCGAGCTGCTCCAGCGGCCGGCGGTCAGCGCTGTCGAACTCGCTGAGGTCGATGTCCCGGGTCAGCGCGTCGGCCTCGATGGCCCGGTCGAGCTGGGCGATCGTACGCTTCTCCCGTCGGCGGTCACGCCACTCGGACCAGCCGCAGACCACCCGGTCGAGGATCTCGTCGTAGCAGAAGAGCAGGGCGAATGCCGCCGGCAGTGTGGCCACGGCGAGGAACGCCAGGGCCAGCATCAGCGCGCGTCCGACTCCCACGTATCGACGCTAAGCCCCACCGTGCCACCCCGCCAGCGGTTTGGCCGCATCCGCGCAACCGGACGCGGCCCAGCCCGCCGGTAAACCTCAGCAGTCGGTGGAGGTGACGTAGAAACGGGGCATCGGCAGCACCCGGAAACGCAGCCGGGCACCGGAGTGGCGTAGCTGCCAGGTGAGCGCTACCACCGCGGCGGCCAGCGAGATGAGCCCGCCCATCCAGATGCTGGCACCGGCGCCGTAGTGCTCCGCGACCCAGCCGATCAGCGGCGCGCCGACCGGGTTCGTACCCAGGAACACCAGCACCCACAGGGCCATCACGCGCCCCCGGAAGGCCGCGTCGACGCCCATCTGGATTCGCTGGTTGGCGGCCTGGGCGAAGAAGACCATGCTGAAGCCGGTCGGCACCAGCAGCACCACTACCAGCCAGTACGCCGAGGAGAGGCCGACCATGGTGCCGAAGCTGGCGCAGGCGATCGCCGCGCCGAGCACCAGCCACACCGAGGGGCGGCTACGCCGACCGGTGCCGCTGAGCGCTCCGCCGAGCGCGCCGACTGCCAGCGCCGTGCTGAACAGGCCGAAGGAGGCCGCGCCGGTGTGGAAGACCGTCTTCGCCAATGCGGCAAGGGTGAGCTGGAAGTTGAACAGCGACATGCCGATCACCGACATGACAGCCATCGGCAGCAGCAGATCGGGGCGACGCCACACGTACCGCAGACCGTCGACGACCCGGGCGGACGCCCGCTCGTCACGCGGCAGCAGGGCGTCGCGGTGCAGGTCGGACGTCCGCATCCGGACCACGTTGACCAGGGGCGCGATCGAGCTGAGGGCGGTGAAGAGGAAGACCGGGCCCACGTCGAACGCGGCGATGGCGAGGCCGGCGACGGCCGGGCCGACGATCCGGGCGGAGTTGAACACGGCGGCGTTCAGTGACAGCGCGTTGGGCAGCAGGGACGTGCCGACGAGTTCGGAGACGAACGCCTGCCGGACCGGGGTCTCCACGGCGTTGGCCGTGCCGAGCAGCGCGGCGAAGGCGAAGACGTGCCAGAGCTGCACCAGGTCGGTGATGACCAGCACTGACATGCCGAGCGCCAGCAGACTCCAGAAGGCGTTGGCGACGAAGAGCAGCACCCGCTTGTCGTACCGGTCGGCGAGCCGGCCGGAGAGCAGGGTCAGCAGGAGCACCGGGGTGAACTGACAGGCGGTGACCACGCCGAGCGCGGTCGCCGAGTTGTTGGAGAGCTCGAGGACGAGCCAGTCCTGGGCGATGAACATCATCCAGACGCCGATCAACTTGATCAGCTGCCCGGATGCGAAGAGGCGGTAGTTGCGGACCTGTAGGGACTGGAACATCGTGCTCAGCTTCGCCTGCACTCTTGGTGCGCCTCCTCCGGACGTACGCGTCATCGACAGGTGACGGCACGGACCCGGTGGCGCGGGTGCGGCTCAGGCGCGAGCGAGCTGCTGAAGAATCTCGGCGGCCCTCTGCAGGGTCTCCCGTTCGTCCTCGTCGAGTGCGGCCAGCCGGTGGGCCAGCCACTCGTCGCGGGCCCGCTCGAACTGGTCGAGCACGGCCTGCCCTCCTTCGGTCGCCGCGAGGATGACCTGCCGCCCGTCGGTCGGATGGGGTGTCCGCCGCACGAGGCCGCGTTCCTCCAACTTCCCGACGATCTTGGTCATCGTCGGCGGCTGCACCCGCTCCACATCGGCCAGCTCCCGGGGTGTCATCGCGCCCGCCAGCCGCAGGCTGGTGAGCGCGGAGACCTGGGTGACCGTGAGGTCGCCGACCGGTCGGGCCTGTCGGACCCGCCGGTTGAGTCGGGTGATCGCATCACGCAGCTGGGGAGCCAGCTGCGCCGGTGGCACGCGTTCCGCCGTCACCGTCCGCTCCGTCACAGTAGTTAGCTTAACTAATGAGCATGGCTAACGACATCCGTTATGACCAGGCTCACCGGGGGGATTCAGATGGTACGGGCGGGGAGTCCCTATCGACTCCCCGCCCGGACGTGCCTCAGAGCACCAGGGACTCGATCGGCCCACGCAGGAAGTACAGCACGAACAACGCGGCCACCCCGTACAGCAACGGATGGACCTCCCGGGCCTTGCCCCGGGCCAGCTTCACCACCACGAAGGTGATCAGACCAGCGCCGATCCCGTTCGAGATCGAGTAGGTGAACGGCATCAGCACGATGGTGAGGAACGCCGGAATGGCGATCTCGTAGTCGGTCCAGTCGATCGTCCGCACCGCGGTCATCATCAGGAAACCGACGACCACCAGGGCGGTCGACGCCGCCTCGAACGGCACGATCACGACAAGCGGCGCCAGGAACATCGCGAGCAGGAAGAGCCCGCCGGTGACCAGGTTGGCCACGCCGGTCCGCGCACCCTCCGCGACACCCGCGGCGCTCTCGATGTACGACGTGTTGCTGGAGGTGCTGGCCGCCCCGCCGGCCGCCGCGGCGATCGAGTCGACAAGCAGGATCTCCTTGGCCTTCGGCGGGGTGCCCTGCTCGTCGAGCAGGCCGCCCTCCTGGCCGACCGCGACCATCGTGCCCATGGTGTCGAAGAAGTCCGTGATCAACAGCGTGAAGATGAACATCAGCACGACCAGCCAGCCGGCCCGGCCCCACGAGTCGAACACGTTGAACTTGCCGAGCAGCGACAGGTCCGGCAGGTCGACCACCGACTTCGGCAACTCCGGCACGTTCAGCGACCAGCCCTTCGGGTTGGGCTGACCGTTGACGAACGACGGGCCGATGTTGCCGACCGCCTCCACGATCACCGCCAGCACCGTCGAGGCGAGGATGCCGATCAGGATCGCGCCCTTCACCCGACGGACCACGAGCACAAGCGTGATCAGCAGGCCGACCACGAAGACCAGCATCGGCCAGCTCACCAGCTTGCCGCCGATGCCCAGGCCGACCGGGACGGTGGTGTTGGCGGCGTCCGGGATGCGCCTGACGAAACCGGCGTCCACCAGGCCGATGATGGTCAGGAACAGACCGATGCCGACCCCGATCGCGCTCTTCATCTGAGTCGGCACCGAGCGGAACACAGCGGTCCGCAGACCGGTCAGCACCAGCACCGCGATGATCAGACCCTCGATCACCACCAGGCCCATCGCGTCGGCCCAGGTCATCTCGGGGGCGATCTCGTACGCCACCAGGGCGTTGACACCCAGACCGGCGGCCAGCGCCAGCGGGAACCTGCCGACCACACCCATCAGGATGGTCATCAGGCCGGCGACCAGCGCGGTCCCGGCAGCCAGCGCCGGAATCGGGAGGCTCTTGTTGTCGCCGTCGACGGCGCCGCCCAGGATCAGCGGGTTGAGCACCACGATGTACGCCATCGTGAAGAAGGTCGCGAGGCCACCGCGTACCTCACGGCTCAACGTCGAGCCACGGGCGGAGATCTCGAAGAACCTGTCGAAACCGTTACGCGGATGAGCGGGGTCGGGAGGTGTGCCGTTCTCGGGCGGCGCTACTGCCATCAGGTCCTCGCAGGTGATCTTCCGGTTGTCGCGCAGATCGTCCCAGATCGTCGGTGGGCAGGGAAAGTTGATCCCGTACGCTTGCCGAATGCCGAACGAGCAGCCACCGCGGCCCGCACCACTGGACCCGCCGATGGTGCCGTTCGCCCTCGCCGGGTTGATCGCGTGGGCGGTGGCCGGGCTGGTCCTGTTGATCTTCTTCCGGGGTTGGCTGACCGACAACGGTCACCAGAACTGGCTCTGGACCTGCCTCGCCGGGTTCCTCTGGGGCTTTCCGGGCCTCGCCGTGATGATGCGGCACGACGCCAACCGACGCCGCCGCCGCGCGAGGTGAGCTGACCACCGCGCCGGAGTGCTCCGGCGCGGACGATCAGGAGTGCCCGTACGGCTCCGCCGGCTCAGTGGTCTCCACCGAGCCCGGGGCCCGACTGACCGACATGGCCTCCACCGCGCTGTCGTCGTACACCGTGGGCAGCTCGTCGACAGCGGTCTCGGCCACCTCGATCAACGTCTCGGAGTGGGCGCCGCAGCCGTGGTCGGCGCTCACCACCCGGCCGTCGTCCGGGGCGTAGAAGTTGCCGCACGCCCCGAAGGCCTGCCGCATCGCACCGGCCAGCGGCAGGTAGAAGCCGCAGGTGCCGCAACGGGCGGCGGTCGGAGCGGCGGTCGAGATGGCCGCGGCGGGGCCGTGGTCGCCTTCGTACCAGCGCTGCGCCGTGTCGATGCGGCCCTCCCGGGAGAGCACCCGGGCCCGCCCGAGGCCCAACTCCCACGCCGTCTCCTCGACCGCCGGGTCGTCGGAGAGCAGATAACCGGGGACCAGTCGATCGTCGTCGGGCGAGGTCGGGAGCAGATCACCCGGACCCAGATCGCCCGGCTTGAGCCGCTCCTGCCAGGGCAGCCAGCCGGGCGCGAGCAGCGCGTCCGGGCCGGGCAGCAACACCGTCTCGCAGATGGTGACCGTCTTGCTGCGGGGCACCCGGGTGACGGTGACCGCCCAGCGCCAGCCGCGGTAGCCGGCGAGACGGCATTCGAAGTAGTGGGTGACCAGCCGGTCACCCTCGGCCACGACCTGCAGGTGGTCGCCGACGTCGTCGGCGTCCACCTCGGTGATGCCAGCGCGGGCCACCTCGACGGCGGCGGCACAGACCTGGTCGAGACGGGCGGCACGGGTGGAGGCGGGCCTGGTCACCTCACCATTGTTCCCCATGCGCCTCGCAGGGGTGACAGGGACTCCCGGGGAACCTTTCCCAGCGGTGGTGCGGCGTACCCGGATCAGATGGGCGAGGATGGTGCACATGCCGTCGTACTCCCGCTCCGGGCGATCCGTCCTCGGGCGGACCGTCGGCACCGGCATTCGCGCCATCCGTCTCCTGCTGCGTGGTTCGCTGGGCAGCGGCCGCTGGGTGACCCGCCGGGCCGGGCGGGCCCGCGCCCGGGGCGCCGGTGGCGAGGTCGGCATGGTCCGCCTGTTCGACCTGCACGCGCTCTCCTGTGCCGGCGACACGCTGATCGCCATCGGTCTGGCCGGCACGATCTTCTTCAACGTGCCGCTCGGCGAGGCTCGCAGCAAGGTCGCGCTCTACCTGCTGGTGACCATGGTGCCGTTCGCGATGCTCGCCCCGGTGGTGGGCCCGCTGCTGGATCACTTCCGGCACGGCCGGCGGTACGCCCTGGCCGCGACGATGCTCGGCCGCGCCTTCCTGGCCTGGTTGATCTCCGACTACATCCACGGCTTCGGGCTCTATCCGGCCGCGTTCGGGGTGCTCGCGCTCTCCCGGGCCTACGGCGTGGCCCGTTCCGCGGCGGTGCCCCGGTTGTTGCCGGAGGGCCTCGGCCTGTCCCAAGTGGGTGCCCGGGCCAGCGTCTACGGCACGGTCGCGGGTGCGCTGGTGGCGCCGATCGGGTTGGCCGCGTTCTGGTTCGGGCCGCAGTGGCCGCTACGCGTCGCGTCGGTGATCTTCCTGGTCGGCATGGTGATCTCCCTACGGCTCCCACCGAAGGCCGACTCGGAGCCACCGGAGCGCGTCCCCCGGCCACTGCGCGCGCTGGGCCGCCGCCGTGGCGATCGCCCACTGGGACGGGGTCGACCGTCCGGCCGGCTGGTGATCGCCACCCTGATCGGCGCCGCGACGCTGCGCGCGCTCTACGGCTTCCTGCTGCTCTTCCTCGCCTTCGCGATCAAGAAGGGCGACCTGACCACAGTGGTGTTCGGCCGGGACCTGGGCGCCGAGTGGGCGTTGGGCGTGGTCGGCGGCGCGCTCGCGGTCGGCACCTTCCTGGCCACCGCCATCGGCACCCGGCTGCGCATCCACCGCCCGACCGCCATCCAGTCCAGCAGCATGATCATCGTGGCCGGGGTGGCGGTGCTCGCCGTCATCCAGTTCTCGCTGCTGATGGTCGCCCTGCTCTGCCTGGTCGCCGCGCTGGTCAGCGGGATAGCGAAGCTGGCAGTGGACGCCTCGATCCAGGAGCGCATCCCGGAGCGGCTGCGGGCCAGTTCCTTCGCCCACTCGGAGACTGTCCTGATGCTCGCCTTCGTCGCCGGCGGCGGTCTCGGGCTGGTGCCGTTCGACGGCCGGATGGGCATCGCCGTCGCCGCCGGGGTCGGCGTACTGGCCGCGATCCGGGGTGTGCTGGCCGCCGCCCGGCTGCGCGGCGAGAAGCTGGCCGGCCGACCGCTCGGCGACGACGAGCTGACCGAGGACGAGCTGCCCCGGGACGAGACGGCGGACGAGCCCGGCGACCCCACACCCACCTCACCGGCGCCGGCCCAGACCAGTTCCCCGCAGTACGACGACCCGAGCCTCGCCCCGCCGGGCTACCACATCTACCGCCCGTCGTCGGCGGTTGGCGGCCCGGGTGGCGGGGCCGACGACGACACCCGCCGCGAGTCCCCCGGCTCACTCTCGTGACCGGTCTGCTGGTGGTGACCGCGGTCCCCGCCGAGGCGGACGCGGTCCGCGCCGGGCTGACCGACCACAGCGTGACCGTCACCCCGATCGGCGTGGGCCCCGCCGTCGCCGGTGCCGCCACCGCCCGGCTGCTGGCGCTCGCCGAGGCCGCCGGCCGCCCGTACCGTGCAGTGGTCAGCGCCGGCGTGGCCGGCGGCTTCACCGGTCGGGCCGAGGTCGGCGACACGGTGCTCGGCACCGTCAGCATCGCCGCCGACCTGGGCGCCGAGTCGCCCGACGGTTTCATCCCCGTCGACGAGCTGGGCATGCCGCCCGCGCTGCTCGGTGCCGGCGGCAGGGTGCCGACGGACCCGGGCCTGCTGGCGGCTCTGCGGGCCGCCCTCCCGACGGCCACGGCCGGCCCGGTGCTCACTGTCAGCACCGTCACCGGCACCACCCCCAGCACCGACGAGCTGCGGCGGAGGCATCCCGAAGCGGTAGCCGAGGCGATGGAGGGTTACGGAGTGGCTGTGGCCGCGGCGCAGGCCGGGGTGCCCTTCGCCGAACTGCGCACCATCTCCAACCCGATCGGCCCCCGCGACCGGGACGCCTGGCGGCTGCGCGAAGCACTGGCGGCCCTGACCGCAGCAGCCCCGGCACTGCGCTGACCGGCACTGCGCTGACCCGGCGTCCGCTCAGGAGAAACAACGTTTGCCACTGTGGCCCAGGCGCAGTGCCGCCGGGCGGCGTGCCTCGATCTCGAAGCCGCACGCCAGCAGCAGGTCGGTGCCGAACCCCTCGGCGACAGCGGCCGCGTCGTCGATGCCCGCCTCGCGCATTCCGGTCACCAACGCAGTGACCAGCCGACGGCCGAGCCCCAACCGCCGGTACCGGGCATCGACAAGCACGCCGTCGAGCACCATCTCCCGCTCCGGCATGCCCGGATGCCACTCCCCGAACTCCAGGAACGGGCTGCGCTCATGGGCCCGCAGTTCACCAACCAGCTTGCCGTCGGGAAGCTCGGCGACGTACCGCCAGCACGTGGCCGGCAGGTCGCTGCCGATCACCCGGCGCACCTGCGCAGTCCTTTGGACCTCAGCACCCCACCGTCGGTTGTCGCGATAACGCCGGTTCAGCTCGTACGCGGCCGGTGGCAGCGGGAGTGGGTACCGCTCGGGCGGCAACCGGTACCACTCCGCCCACCACGCGCCGGGCCAGTCCCGAGGCTCGTGGACAGGCCACACGTCCAGATGGGCCGGGTACCGCCGGCCCGCCTCGTCCCGCATGTCGTCATGCGGGACCGGCGTGGGTTCGCTGACGACGGAGTCGGGTGCTGGGATGCCAATGGCCAACGTCCCACCCGCCGCCTGCACGAGGCGTTCCACAGTCCGGAATCGGGGATCGGCCGCCCGCCCCGACTCGATCCGGGCCAGCGTCGGCTGCGGCACCCCGGATTTCTCGGCCAACTGCCGCTGACTCAGATCGGCCCGCCGACGCAGAGCGCGGAGCGCCGGGCCGAGATCGGCTCCGCCGGTCTCGTCGGTGTGGTCACTCGCCTCGGTCACAGGCCGATGTTCCCGGCTGGTCAGCGAGCTATCAACACCCTGCGCCGAGCTGTGGATAACCCTGTGGACAACTCCTCCGGTCGGTGGATGATGACCTGCTGCACGATCCCTTTGGAGCTGAATCGTTTATGACATCACCGCCTGGCCGGGCACGCCCCAACCGGGCACGCCCCAACCGGACACGCACCGACCGGGCCGGCACCAACCGGGCACGCCCCAACCGGGCACGCCCCAACCGGGCACGCCCAACCGGCGCGCCCCCAGCCCACCTCCGGATTCCCGGCACCGAGTTTGTGGCTCCTAACTCCCGGGCTGGGTGATTCGTTTACGACATCAGCTCCAAAGGAAGACCAGGTGAGTGCTCGGCCCTGCTGGGTCGGTCGTTTGCACGCGTCGTCTCCGCCCCCCTGCAGGCGTTCGCCGCAGTTCGTGCGCCGCCTCGCTCCGACGCTGGTCACGGCCGCGGACCACGGTCGCGGATCACAGTCGCGGATCACAGTCGCGAGTCACGGCCGCGGACCACGGTCGCGGATCACAGTCGCGGGGTGGGCCCGGACCCCGGGCGGAGGGCGGGGCTAACGTGGGGATGTGGCGCTCTCCCTGGCAATCTCGCCCTGCCCCAACGACACGTTCGTCTTCCACGCGCTGGTGCACGGGCGGGTGCCCGGCGCGCCGCCGGTCGAGGTGACGTACGCCGACGTGGACGTCACCAACACGGCGGCCGAGCGGGGGGCGTTCGACCTGGTGAAGGTGAGCTTCGCGGCGCTGCCCTGGCTGCTCGACGACTACCACCTGCTGCCCTGCGGCGGTGCCCTCGGTCGCGGTTGCGGCCCGCTGGTGCTCACCCGGGGCGACCGTGACGGCGGGCCGGACCGCACCGACCTGACCGGCGCCACGGTGGCGGTGCCGGGCGACCGGACCACCGCGTACCTGCTGTTCCGGCTCTGGTCGGCCGGGCGACCGCCGGCCCGGATCGAGGTGGTCCCGTTTCACGAGATCATGCCGGGCGTGGCGGCTGGGCGTTACGACGCTGGGCTGGTCATCCACGAGGCGCGGTTCACCTACCACCGGCACGGCCTGAGCGCTCTGGTCGACCTCGGCGAGTGGTGGGAGGCCGACACCGGCCTGCCCATCCCCCTCGGCGCGATCCTGGCCCGGCGTGGCGCGGTCGACCCGGAGGCCGCGGCCGGCTGGGTCCGCGAGTCGGTCCGGCAGGCCTGGGCGGACCCGGCGGCCAGCCGCGAGTACGTGCTGGCGCACGCCCAGGAGATGGAACTCGACGTGGTCGACAGGCACATCGGCCTCTACGTCAACGAGTTCACCGCAGACCTGGGCGAGGCCGGTTTCGCCGCGGTGGCGGCACTGCTCGACCGGGCCGCCACCGCTGGCCTGGTGCCTCAGACCTCCAGCTCGCGTGCCACCGCGTGGACCAGCTGAGCGATCTTCTGCGCAGTCTTCTTGTCCGGGTACCGACCCCGGCGCAGATCCGGCTGGACCTTCGCCTCCAACACCTTGATCATGTCTTCGACCAGGCCGTGCAGTTCCTCGGCCGGCCGACGGCGCAGCTCCGCCATCGACGTCGGCGCGTCCAGCAGCTTGACTCCCATGGCCTGCGCGCCCCGGCGGCTGTCCACCAGGCTGAAGTCGACCCGCTGGCCACCCTTGAGGTCGGTGACACCCGCCGGCAACGCCGCCTTGGGCAGGAACACGTCGCCGCCCTCGTCACTCGTGACGAAGCCGTATCCCTTGGCCGTGTCGTACCACTTCACTCGACCCGTAGGCACCTGAAAACCCCTGCTTCACTTGAGCCGCTACTGCTCCAAGGCTAGCTGGATCATCCCGTCGAGCGCCGCTGGGAATTCGGTGAGCGCGTCCAGCACCACTTCGGCCCCCGCCGCGCGCAGCTCGTCCGAGGAGCACGGGCCGGTCGCGACACCGATGCCGGGCACCCCGGCCGCTGCTGCCGCCACCATGTCCGCGACATGATCGCCGACGTAGTGGGTCGCGCCGTGCTCCCGCAGGGCCGTCGCCTTCTGCTCGGCGAACAGGTCCCCGGCCAACTCGTCGACAGTGAGACCGAGATGGTCCAGGTGCAACCGGGCCAGCCGGCCGATCTTGGACGTGACGACAAGCACACGACCACCCCGCGCACGGATCGCGTCGATGGCCTCCCGCGCGCCGGGCAGCAGGAGCGTCGGGGTGATCGCGTACGCCGGGTAGAGCTCGCGATACACCCGCACGGCCGACTCGACCTGCTCCGGCGGAAACCAGTGCGCGATCTCGGTGCGCAGCGGCGGGCCGAGCCGGGACACCGCCAGCTCCGCGTCGACCGGCACACCGGTCCTCGCGGTCAACGCGCGGTAGGCCGCGGCGATGCCGGGGCGGGAGTCCACCAGGGTCATGTCGAGGTCGAATCCGACGGTCAGTGCGGGCATGTCGAGAAACGTACCGGCCACGCCCAGTCGGCCGGACGTCCGAGGGGCGCGAAAGCCCGGTGCCGGGCTAGCGTGGAAAGACGATGACCACCTCACTCGCCGACCACCTGCGGTCGCTGCCCGATGAGTCACTGGCCGAGCTCCTCCAGCTGCGGCCCGACCTCGTCGTGCCCGTGCCGGCCGACGTCTCCGCCCTTGCCATCCGGGCCCAGTCCCGGGTCTCCGTGGCCCGCGCGCTTGACGGTCTGGACCAGTTCACCCTTCAGATCCTCGACGCGGCCCGGCTGACTCGGAGCCCGGACGACGCCACCACGACCACCGACACGGTGCTCGCGATGGCGACCGCCGGGCCACAACCGCCGGCACCGACGGCCGTCCGGGCCGCCGTGGGCCGACTGCGTGCGCTCTTTCTGCTGTACGGCCCGGAGCACGCGCTCCAGGTGGTGCCCGCTGTCGACGAAGTCGCCCCGTACCCCGCAGGGCTCGGCCGGCCGGCCGCGGAGCTGGACCCGCGCACGGCCGCCCTCTGCGCGGACCCGGCGAAGCTCCGACGGACGGTGCTCGCCGCCCCGCCCTCGGCCCGGGCGATCCTGGACCGATTGGCGGCCGGCCCGCCGGTGGGCAGCGTGCCGCCGGGGGCGTTGCAGGCGCCGCCGCTCGGCGCGGAGGACCCGGTCCTCACCGACCCGACAAACGGTGGCGCGCCGACCGGCTCCCCGGTGCGGTGGCTCGTCGACAACCGGCTGCTGGTCCCCGTGACGACCGGCTCGTCCACGGCAAGCGGCACGGTGGAGCTGCCCCGCGAGGTCGGCCTGCTGCTGCGCCGCGACAGCGGCCCGCTCGGGCCCCTGCGCACCAGCCCACCGCCGGTGGCCGCCGCGCCCCGCGAGCCGAAGGCTGTCGACTCGGCCGGGGCCGGGCAGACCATGGAGGTGGTCCGGCACACCGAAGGGCTGCTGGAGCAACTCGCCGACGAGCCCGCGCCGGTGCTGCGTTCCGGCGGCATCGGGGTGCGGGATCTGCGCCGGTTGGCGCGTACCGGCGGGCTGGACGAACCGACCACCGCGCTGCTGCTGGAGGTCGCGTACGCGGCGGGGCTCCTCGGTGAGCTGGAGATGCCCGGCTCGGCCACCGGCCGGTACGGGGCGGATCAGCAGGTGCTGCCGACCGGCGGGTACGAGGTGTGGCGGGCCGCCTCGCTGGCCCAACGGTGGGAGCAGCTCGCCCGAGCGTGGCTGACGATGACCCGACAGGTGGGGCTGGTCGGCCGCCGTGACGACCGGGACCGGCCGATCACCGCGCTCTCCGCCGAGGCCGAGCGGGCCAGCGTGCCGGCCACCCGACGGGCGGTGCTCGGCGTACTCGCCGATCTGGAGCCGGCGACGGCACCCAGCCCGGAGGAGGTGCAGGACCTGCTGGACTGGCGGGCCCCGCGCCGCAGCCGGGGCCGGGACGCCGCCCACCGGGAGGTGCTGGCCGAGGCCGCACAGCTTGGCGTGACGGGGCTGGGGGCGCTCACCTCGTACGGTCGGCTGCTGCTGGGTGACCTGACGTCGACCGACGAGCGGGGCGGCGGCGACCCGCTGGGCGTGCACGCGGACGTCGAGAGCGGCGACCCGTCAAGTGCCGCGCGGGCGCTGGACGCGCTGCTGCCCGCACCTGTCGACCACTTCCTGGTGCAGGCCGACCTGACCGTTGTGGTGCCCGGCCCACCCGAGCCGGCGCTCGCCGCCGAACTGGAGGCGATGACCGAGCTCGAGTCGGCCGGTGGGGCCAGCGTGCACCGGGTCACCACGGCGAGCGTGCGGCGGGCACTGGATTCCGGCTACACGGCCGACGACCTGCACGACGTGTTCCGGCGACGGTCGCGTACCCCGGTGCCGCAGGGGCTCACCTACCTCATCGACGACGTGGCCCGTAAGCACGGCGGGCTGCGGGTCGGCCTGGCCGGGGCGTACCTGCGCAGCGACGACGAGACCCTGATCAGTGAGGTGCTGGCCGACCGGCGGCTGGAGTCGTTGGCGCTGCGGCGGCTCGCGCCGACGGTGCTGTGTACGCAGTACCAGGTTGGTCGGCTGCTGGGCGCGCTCCGCGACGCCGGGTACGCGCCGGTGCAGGAGGACGGCACCGGCAGCACCGTGCTGGCCCGGCCGCGAATCCGCCGAGCCCCGGCCCGGGTGTCGGTGACCACCCGGACGATCGACCCGCTGGCCGCCCCGAAGCTGCCCATGCCCCGGCTGCTCGGCGTGGTGGAGCACATCCGGCGCGGTGACGCGGCGGCGCGGGCGGCCCGACGGGCACCGGCGGTGGTGCGCGGTGGCGCGCCGGGGCTGGGCGGCGGCCCGGTGCCGGCGCACACCCACAGCGAGGCCCTGGCGGTGCTCCAGCAGGCGGTCCGGGACAAGGCGCTGGTCTGGGTCGGTTACGTCGACGCGCACGGGGCGACGGCGTCGCGCCTGCTCAAGCCGGTCTCGATCGGTGCCGGCTACCTGCGGGCCGAGGACGAACGGACGGAGATGCTGCACACGTTCGCCCTGCACCGGATCACCGCGGCGGTGGTGGCGGACTGACCGACGGCGCCACCGCGCGGGCGCTGTCGGTCAGCGGCGGCTGCGGCGTACGGTGCCGACCACCGAGATGATCAGCAGCAGCGCGAAGCCGGCACCTGCGGACTCCCCGACCGAGTCGACGAAGCCCTGCTGGAGCACCAGCCAGCCGAAGAGGAACCACCCGAGGAGGAGCGTCGCCGCGACGGAGTACGCGATCACCGTCGCTCGGGACACCTCGTCGGGTGGTGCTTGCTCATGCTCCGCGATCACGTCACGGTCGACCGTCATACCCAGCCTCCCCGCCCGGTCCGGCCCTGGACTCCCAGGGTGACACTCAAGGGACCGGTCGGACAGGGGGTTATCCCCTCGATTCGCTCCGTGTCGCTCAGGTGCCGGGACGCCGGCCGATCAGCACCACCCGGGTGCCGACCTTTCCGAGCTCCCACATCCGGACAGCGTCGGTGTGCAGGAGATTGACGCACCCGTGCGAGCCGATCGACTTCTCGTGCAGGTAGGTGGTGGTCTCGTGGAAGCCCATCCCCTGGGTGAAGTGCTGCCAGTACGGCAGCCACACCTCGTACGGGTCGGACCACTCCTTGGGGTTGCGGTAGTTGACGGCGTACGTGCCGGCCGGGGTGCGGTAGCCGGACATGCCGGTGCGGGTCACCGTCGGTGCCATGATCACTTTGCCACCGCGGAGCGCCCAGACGGTCTGCCGGGTCAGGTCCACGCAGAACGTGGTGCCCGTGCCGCCCTTGCAGCGGGCCGTGTCGGTGGTGGCGAGGCGCTGGGCCACGTCGAAGGTGGTCGGTCCGGCGCGACCCTCGACGGGGCGAATGCCGTACCTCTTCTGGAACTTCTTGATCGCGGCGCAGTCGGCGGCGGACTGCTGCCCGTCGACGGTCACCGCCCCGAACCCGCCCAACCGGGCCAGGTAGGTCTCCACCGCGCGCTGGTGCTGGCCCTGTGGGCAGCCGGCGACGGTCGGCGTACCGGTGCCGGGGGTCGTCGTTGGTGCTGCCGTGCGGGTCGGCTTCGGCGTGGGTTTGCGGGAGGGTTTCGGGGTGGGCGCGGCCGGCGTGGACCGGCCGCGCTGGTCGGGCCCGGGCGTGTCGCTCGCCCCCGTTGCCTGTTCCGCCGCGCCGGCTGGGGCGGCTCCCCCGCCACCACTCCCGCCGGACTGCGGTTCGAACGCGCACGCACCCACGCCGACCAGCACGACCACCACGAGGGCGACCAGCCGGGAAGTAATCCGGACATGCTCCATGGGACCTCCCCAGACAGTCGTCCCTTTACTAGACGTTCGTGAGTGCCGTCACGGTTGCGGCTGGTGAGCAACTTTCTTTCACCGTCCCGCATCGTGCAACACTGGATGGTCGGCCAGCGGCGGGTATGCGACCCGTCCCGGCCGGACGGCCAACCGAGGAGAGGACGCTGGCGTGAGCGGTGGACCACTGATCGTGCAGTCGGACAAGACCCTGCTGCTGGAGATCGACCACCCCGACGCGCAGGCCTGCCGGATGGCGATCGCGCCGTTCGCGGAGCTGGAACGCTCGCCGGAGCACGTGCACACCTACCGACTGACCCCGCTGGGTCTGTGGAACGCCCGCGCGGCCGGGCACGACGCCGAGGGTGTCGTGGACTCGCTGCTCAAGTACTCCCGCTACCCGGTGCCGCACGCGCTGCTGGTGGACGTGGCCGAGACGATGGACCGGTACGGCCGGCTTCAGCTCGCCAACGACCCGGCGTACGGGCTGGTGCTGCGCGCCCTGGACCGGCTGGTGCTGATCGAGGTGGCGAAGAGCAAGAAGCTCGCCGGGATGCTCGGCGACAGGATCGACGACGACACCATCCGGGTACACCCGTCCGAGCGCGGCCGGCTCAAGCAGGCGTTGCTCAAGCTGGGCTGGCCGGCGGAGGACCTGGCCGGTTACGTCGATGGTGAGGCGCACCCGATCGAGCTGGCCGAGGCCGGCAAGGACGGGCGCAAGCCGTGGACGCTGCGCTCGTACCAGCGGGAGGCCGTCGAGGCGTTCTGGGCCGGCGGGTCGGGGGTGGTGGTGCTGCCCTGCGGCGCCGGGAAGACCCTGGTCGGCGCAGCGGCGATGGCCGAGGCGAAGGCGACCACCCTGATCCTGGTGACCAACACGGTCGCCGGTCGGCAGTGGAAGCGGGAGCTGATCGCCCGCACCTCGCTGACCGAGGAGGAGATCGGCGAGTACTCCGGCGAGCGCAAGGAGATCCGCCCGGTCACCATCGCGACGTACCAGGTGCTCACCTCGCGGCGCGGCGGCGCGTTCACCCACCTGGACCTGTTCGGGGCCCGCGACTGGGGTCTGGTCGTCTACGACGAGGTGCACCTGCTGCCCGCGCCGATCTTCCGGTTCACGGCGGACCTCCAGGCCCGCCGCCGGCTGGGCCTGACTGCCACTCTGGTACGGGAGGACGGCCGCGAGGGTGACGTGTTCAGCCTCATCGGCCCGAAGCGGTACGACGCGCCGTGGAAGGACATCGAGTCGCAGGGCTGGATCGCCCCGGCCGAGTGCACCGAGGTCCGGGTGACCCTGACCGACGCGGAAAGGATGTCGTACGCGACGGCGGAGGCGGAGGAGCGCTACCGGATGGCGGCGACCGCCCGCACCAAGCTGCCTGTGGTGAAGGCGCTGGTCGACCGGCACCCGGATGACCAGGTGCTGGTTATCGGCGCGTACATCGATCAGCTGCACCAGCTCGGCGAGTACCTCGACGCGCCGATCATCCAGGGCTCGACCACCAACAAGGAGCGGGAGCGGCTGTTCGACGCGTTCCGCACCGGGGAGATCCGCACGCTGGTGATCTCGAAGGTCGGCAACTTCTCCATCGACCTGCCCGAGGCGGCGGTGGCGATCCAGGTGTCCGGGACGTTCGGGTCACGCCAGGAGGAGGCGCAGCGGCTGGGTCGGGTGCTGCGCCCGAAGGCCGACGGCCGGCAGGCGCACTTCTACACGGTGGTGTCCCGGGACACGATCGACACGGAGTACGCGGCGCACCGGCAACGCTTCCTCGCCGAGCAGGGGTACGCGTACACGATCGTCGACGCCGACGACGTCCTCGGCCCGTCCCTGCCGTCCTTCGACTGACCCGTCGATCAGAGCGTCGGGCACGGTCGCGGGCGGGGACGTGGTGTCTCTTGCGCTCGCTATGGAGCTGATGTCGTAGACGAATCAGCCGTCCGCTCATCCGCGCCACCCTGATCCGTGACGCGCTGGTCGCCCACTCCAGATCTTGGACAGTTTCCGTCTCGCCTGAACGGAAACTGTCCAAGATCTCGACGGCCTCTCACCGTCAGCGCTTGCGGGACTCCGCGACAAAGACCCCGCGACCCGGACGACCAACGAGCACGTCCTGTTTCCGCAGCTTCGCCACCGCACGATGGATGGTCGACACCGACACGTCGTAGTGATCGGAAAGCTGCTGGGTGGACGGTATCTGTGAGCCGGGCTGGAACTCGCCCACCTTGATCCGCCTCAGCAGATCATCGATCAACTCGCTCATCGTCGGGGGAATCGGCACGCGGGGGCCCCTTGCAGTCGGTTGGCCCGCCCAGTATCGAGCACCGGGTGAAAGAGCGGCAACAACTGGAAGGGAAGCAGCAGCAACCGCAGCAGCAAGATTTGCAAGATAGGAGAGCGTTGACAGAGGTGACAGGTATCGGTAGCGTCGCTCTCGGTGATGCGGTGCCGCTGCGGTCGGTTGGCGCCTCTCGTACTGGTCTCGCATCGCCGCCGAGATCCATCCCGTCGAGACCCACCCGTCGAGACCCAACCGTCGAGACCCAACCGTCCAGACCCACCCGCCGCGCTCCCCCGGCGCGGCCCTGCTGCCGTACCCCCGAACGGCCGCGGGTCGGGAGGTCTCCGCCGACCGCAACCGGCGGAGACCTCCCCTCCACGTCGAACCCGTCCGACGAAGGGCAGTCACCGTGCGCGATCTGATCCGTCGGCTGCCGCGCCGACGCAACGAGCTACCGCCGACGAGGAGGCGAGAAGAACCGCCGCAGCCCTGGCAGCTCCGCGAACGGTGCCGCTACCGATGAGCGACCGTTGGGTGATCCACCTGCCGATCACCGCACCGGATCTGCTGCGCGCCCGGATCTTCGCGCGTACCGCCGCTCGGGTGCTGGTGCGGCTCAGCGCGCGGGTCGAGCCGGGCGGGGTCACCGTCTCGGCCGAGGACCAGCAGGGCGTACGACATTGGGTTTTCTGTGACCGACCGCTGCCCGGCGGGGCGCGGTGCGCGCTGCCCACCGACCACCTGTCGCCCTGCGCCCGACGCGCGCTCCGGCCAGGTGGTCGGTGAAGTCTGCGCGCGCCCGACCCTGACGGCAACGCTCACCGGGAGAAGCGGTCCACCAGCACCGCCAGCCGGCGGTCGTGGCCGGGGCGGCGGAGCCGGCCGCTGCGCATCAGCGTGACCAGCCCGTGCAGGCCGCTCCAGAACGTCTCGGTGAATGTCTCCAGGTCGTCTTTCCCGGCGACCGGGCGCACCGTTTCGGCCAGTTCGGCGAAGCCGCGGGCCAGGTCGGTCGGGACGTCCTGAGTGGCGAACGGCAGGTCCACGGCGAGGGTGAACATCGCGTCGTAGAGCGCGGGACGCTGCTCGGCGAAGCCGACGTATGCCGCCGCGACGTCGGCGACCGCCTGCCGGGGGCTGGCGGCCGAGGCTCGGGCCGCGGCGAGGGCGTTGGCGAGTTCGGCAAAGCCCTCGACGGCGACGGCCGCCATGATGGCGTCCTTGCCCTTGAAGTGGCTGTAGAGGACGGGCTGGCTGTACTCGATCTCGGCGGCGAGCCGCCGGGTGGTCACCGCGTCCCAGCCTTCCGCCAGGGCCAGGTCGCGTGCTGCGGCGACGATCGCCCGTTCCCGTTCCGCCCGCTCGCGCTCCCGGCGCTCCTGCGTCGACATGACGCCCATCCTAGCACCGCTAGATATCCTGCCCGCGCTCTGCTAGCGTCGCTCTCACATCTAGCAGCGCTAGGAATTGGAGCAGACCATGCTGTCCTTTGTCGCCTACGGGCTCGCCGTCGTACTCAGCCTCTTCGTCGTCTTCATCGGTGCGCGGTTCCTGCTGGTACCGCAGGCCGCCGCCGCCGGCTACGGCGTGCCGGCCCGCCCGGACGGCGACCCCGCCTACCTGACGGTCAAAGGGCTGAAGGACCTCACGTTCGGGCTGCTCGGCCTCGCCCTGATCGCCTTCACCACCGCCGACGCGGTTGCGTGGTTCATGCTGATCGTCGCGCTCGTCCCGCTGGGCGACACCGTCATCGTGCTGCGCAACGGCGGGACGAAGGCCGTCGCCTTCGGCATCCACTTCGCCACCGCCGCGGTAGTGCTCCTCGACGCCGCTCTGCTGTTCGCCCTGTAATCGCCAGCAGCACCCCGCATGGGCGCGTGGGTCACGACGTGGGGGGTGGGCAGCGGTCGGGGAGGGTGACCTCGCCCGGTCGGTGGTCGAACGTCTGCATCGTGAACCACTCGTCCAACTCCGGGTCGAAGAGGTTCTGCAGGCCGAACTGCAGCACCTGCCACCAGCGACTCGGGTCGTGCTGGTCGACGTAGATGTCGCCGAGCGCGATCGGGAACCGGAAGAACTCCCCCGGCACGGCGGAACCGCCGACGACCCCGACCCGCCAGTGGTCGACGTGCCGGTCCTCGGCACCCTGCAGGATCTCCGGCCCCACGTAGCGGGCGGTCTTCAGCTTGTCGTTAAAGATCTGCCGGTTGAAGAACCCCGGGACCTTGCTGCACGCGCGGGGCGGGAACAGCGGGATGTTCGGCCACTTGTAGGTGAGCGTGTAGAGGGTGTTCTCGTAGATCAGGTTCGTGAACCAGATCGGGTGGGCCGGTCCGCCGGCGATCATCTGGCTGTTGCCGTTGCGGCCCTGCCAGCTGAACGGCACGTCGATGCCGAGGTCCCGCACGACGTACCGGCCGGTGCCCTGGAAGTCGGCGGGGAGCAGCGGTGGGCGCGGCTCGCGCGGCTCGGGGACTTCACGGCCGTCGGCCTGGGCCGCGCGGGGCTCCGGCGCCGCCGCCGGGCCCGGCGCGACCACACCGAGCGCGAACAGCGCGCCGGCCACCGCCGCAACCACAACCCGAGGTGTACGCCGCAACCCCATCTGCCCTCCGCCGGTGTCGGAAAGTGGCCGGTGCCCGACCGCGCGTGTCTTCGGCGAAGCGTAGGAGCAGGGAAAACGTGAGAGCTGACGGAACGGGTGGCCTCCACCGGACGGGTGACGAGACGCGCACCGGCCCGGGACCGACAACGGTCCCGGGCCGGGGTCACGCGAACCTGATTACTTGATCAGCTTCCAGGGGCCGTTCTTGTCACCCGGTTCCTGGCCGCGCGTCCACCACTTCGCCTCGTACACGTGGCCCTTGAAGGACACCCGGTCGCCGGCGTTGTACACCTTGGTGAGCGTCCAGGCCGCCGGGCTGTTGTCCGGCGGGGTGGGGGCGATCTCCTCCCAGGAGCCGTTGCGGTCACCCGGCTTCTGGTTGCGGGTGTACCACTGGGCCCGCCACTTCCTGCCGTCGTACATGGCGAACTCGCCCGAGTTGAAGACCCGGGACGCGGTCCAGATCGCCGTACCGTCCTCGGTCATGGCGATCTCCTGCCACGCGCCGTTGGGGTCGGCGCCCGGCTTCTGGTTCTTGGTGTACCAGGAGGCCCGGAAGACCCGACCCTGGTAGGTCACCCGGTCGCCGTCGTTGTAGGCAGTCGACGAACTCCACTCGGCCGGCAGGTTCACCGTCAGGACGGCGGTGGCCTGCACCGGCGTGAGCAGGTCACTGCCCGGGTACGAGGCGGTGAGCGTGTGCTGACCACCAGCGAGGCCCACCGGGAGGGTGAACGTCGCCGTCCCGTTGGTGACCGCGGCCGAGCCGCGAACTGTCGTACCCTCGCGCAACTCCACCGCGCCGGTGACCGGCGTGCTGCCGGCCGCGACCTTCACGGTCACCGTCGCCGCGGTGCCCCAGGTGGTCGGGGCGGCGGTGACGGTCATCGTCGGGACCTGCTTGGCGGTCGCGAACACGGCCGGCTGGGCCACCGCCTCGCCACCGTCGGCGCTCTTCGCCGAGACGATCCAGCCGTACGAGGTGCCCGGCAGGAGCTTGTCCCAGGTCGTGGTGGCGACACCGTTCGAGGTCACCTCGTCGGTGCCGATCGTGCCGGACGGCACGTACGCGGCCAGCGAGTCGGTGGTGAACGACGTCTTGCGGGTGGTGAGGTCCACCGGCAGGGTCAGGTTGTCCTCCGAGCCGTTGTACCGCGGCTTGGGCTGGCTGCCGTCCTGGCGGATGTCGTACTCGGTCGCCCCGAAGTTCTTCAGGAACGGCGAGTACGTGTCGATGTGCATCTCGGCCCGGTCCACGTCGAACTGGAGCAGGCGCAGGAAGCTCGCCCCGAACTGCAACCGGTCGGTGGCCTTGTGGTCCGGGGTGCCGTCACCGTTGACGTCGACGGTGCCGTCCGCGGCGACCTGCTTCGGCCAGAGTTCGCCGGCAGTGACCGTGTAGAACTGGTAGTCCGCCAGCAGCTCGACGACGTCGTGGCTGACGGTGACGCCGATCTTCGACTTCAGGTTGGTGCCGACGCCGTGCTCGTGGCCGGCGAGGACCAGGAACACGTTCGGGTTGACCTCGACGACCTGCTTGAAGAGCGGCGAGCCGTCCGGTGCGGAGAAGTCCGCGCCCCGTCCGTCCGGGTTGGCCGACGGCTTCAGGTAGTCGTGGGAGAGCAGGATCCCGTTGCGGTCCTTGTACCGCTTGAAGATCGAGTCAGCCCACTTGGCCTCGGCCGGCGTCACTCCGTACGACAGGCCGACCGCGACGAAGTCCAGACCACCGGCGGAGAAGAGCAGGTAGTTGTTCTGGTTGTCCTTGCCCGGCGTGACCGAACCGTCGGCCTTGGTCACCTCGTCCCACGCGTGGTATTCGGTGCCCTTCGGCCAGGACTTCGCCGTCCCGTAGTACCTGTCGGCGCTGAACGTCCGGCTGAACCGGGACGTGGGGCCGGTCTCGGCACCCAGTTGGTCGTCGTGGTTACCCGCGATGACCTGGTTGACGACGCCGTTGTCGTCGAGGATCTTCTGGAAACCGGAGGCGGCGGCGAGTTCCTTCTCGACCTGCTCGTGCAGACCGGGCCGCTTCAGCGAACCGTCCGGGTTGGTGGCCAGCGGGTCGTAGTAGTCGTTCTCGATGACATCGCCGGTGTGCGCGGCGTACGCGATCTTGCGGCTGGCCGCGTTGTCGGCGATCCACTGCATCTGGTCGCGGTACGCGGCCGACCAGATCGCCTGCTCCTCGGCCGTCTCGACGTCCGACGGCTCGGCCTTGCCGTCCCAGTCGTCGTACGTACCGCCGGCCGCACCCTCGGTGATGTACTGGGTGTCGGTGAAGTGCGCCAGCGAGAAGTCGTACGAGGCCGGGTCCTCGAAGCGGTCCTTGTCGTTCTGCGCCGTCGAGTCGTGCGGGGACAGGTCGTCGGCGAACGGGTCCTCGCCGGTGACGAGCACGTGCACCACACCGCCGTCGCGGTAACCGGCCTCGACGGGCGCGGTCAGCACCGTCTCGTGCCCGGCCTGGCCACGCGAACTGGTCAGCACTACCCACTTGTCGGTGGCCGGGTTCCACGCCCGCAGCGCCACGATCCGCGCCGGGTCGATAGTGCCCGACCAGCGCAGGGTCGGCACCTGCTTGGTGGCCCCGAGTGGCAGGTCGTACCGCTGGAAGATCACCCCACGGCTGGACGGGGTGTCGATCGTCGCGCCGTCGAGCGGGCGCAGCGAGGCCACGTCCACGTTCCTGTCGTGCTGGACGTCGAGAGTGGTCGGCACGTCGGCAGCCTCACCCTGGTAGCCGCCGGTCGGCAGGACCACGTCCGCCTTGGTGAAGGTGGCGGTCAGGCCGACCCCCTCGGCACCGGGGATCCGGGCGGACAACTCGGCCGAGAGCGGGTCGGTGCTCTTGACTGTCGAGTTCAGCTCGGTCGGGACGTCCGGGATGCTGGCGCTGCTGAACCGCACCTCGCGGGTGGCGCTGTTGCCGAGCGCGTCGGTTGCCGTGACCGCGATGGTGTGTTCCCCGGCCGGCAGGCCGTGGCCGATCTGGTCACCCTGCTTGACGGCAGTCCCGTCCAGCGTGATGACCGGCGTACCGACCAGCCCGGTGGCGTCCTTGATCTTGACGTTGAGCGCGACGGTCGAGGTCAGCCGCTGCCCGGCCGCCGGGACGCTGCTCTCGACCTCCGGGGCGGTGTTGTCGGTGGTGAAACGCCGCGTCGAGGTCTTGTCCCCGACGACCGCCTTGATGGTGTGGGCGCCGTCCGCGATCGATGTGGTGTCCACGTCGGCGCGCCTGCCCAGCGCCGGCAGCGCCGAGCCGTCCGCCGCCGTGACGTCGAACAGGACCATCTTGGTCAGCACCGCGTTGTAGCTGCTGCCGCAGGTGCCGTCACCGATGTACGTGGTCACCTGGGAGCCGGCGGGGTAACTCGCCGAGCCGATCGTGACAGTCGTCTGCGCGGTCGACCGGGTGAGCTGGGTCGCCTTCGCGCCGGTCGGCAGCAGTTGGAAGTCCCGCAGGGTGAAGTCGTCGAAGTTGTCGCAGCCGCCCGGCTTGGCGCTGCCGTGGTCGTTGCCGGCGACGAACTCCACGGCGTTGACGCCCGGCACCAGCCACTCGTTCGGGAAGGCGAGGTCGGCGACCTCCTTCTCCCACATGCCGATCTCCACCGGGATGCCGTTGATCAGCACCTTGTTGTCGTACCCGTTGTCACTGCCGTTGCCGCCGACGAACACCTTCAGGTGCGCGTCACCCCCACTGCCGAGGGTGTCGACCGTCCGTGTCGTCGGGGCGTCCGCGATGGTGAAGTGCAGTTCGGCGTCCTTGTTGGCGGCGCAGGTGCCGTCGCCAAGCGTCAGCGCGGCCGCTGTCGTCTCCGTCTTCGTCACTGTGGTGCCGCTGGTGGTGACGATGTACGTGGCGCCGGCCGTCACCGTGCCCGCCGTGCTCAGGGTGAGGCTCGTCGCCGCCCGGGTGAGCGTGAAGTCGTCGTGGTTGGCGCAGGTCGCCCCGTTGAGGGTGCCGTTGTAGTCGCCGGTCCGGATCTCGACGACGTTGTCGCCGAGGTGCAGGAAGCGGGTGGGGAACGCCAGCTTGACGTCCTCCGCGCCGGTCGCGCCGTAGTCACCGCCGAGGTCGACCCGGTGGCCGTTGACCAGCGCGTAGTTGTGGTAGCGCGCCTCGATCGAGTTGCCGGCCGCGACCGCGAGGCCGAGGGTGGCGGTGCCGGCGGCCAGCGCCTCCGCGTTCTCGGCGGGCTTGTCGTCGATGGCCAACGACTCGACGTGGTCCTTGCCGCCGGCGGGCAGCGCGGCGATCACCGGTCGGGTTCCGCGTACGCGGGCACCGTCACCGGGGGTGACCACCGCCGCGCCGGCCGGAGCGTTGTTGACGTCCACCGTCACTGACGTCTTCGCGCCCGACTGGGTAGTCGCGCTGACGGTGTGCGTACCGTTGGTGAGCGTGGTGGTGTCGAGGTCGGTACGCAGGCCGGACGTGCTGCCCGGCTCGCCGGAGACGACGAACGTCAGGTCCTGGTTGAGCAGTTTCGCCGAGCTGCCGCAGGTGCCGTCGCCGAAGCTGTAGCTGAACAGGTTCTGCTCACCGTCGGCGACAACGCCGAGCAGGCTGAGGCTGATGCTGCTCAGCGCGTAGTCGTCGTAGTTGGGGCAGCGGCCACCCTCACCGTTGGGCAGCTCCTCGTAACCGACGGCCGTCTTGGTCGTCGAGTCGACCCAGTTCGCTCCCGCGTGGACGGTGATGGTGTTCGCCCCGGGGAGCAGCCAGTCGCCCGGGAAGTCGAGGGTGCCGACCTGCCCACCGGCGATGTCCGGGAGGTAGACCCGGTCCGCCTCGGCGGTGTGGGCGTTGACGGTGATGTAGTTGCGGTAGCGGGCCTCGGTGCCGTTGCCACCCATCTCGAAGGCGAAGTGGGCAGTGCCGGCGGTCTTGTCGGCACCGATCCTCTCGCCGTCGACCGCGAGGGTGGTCACTGAGTCGTTCTCGGTGACCGGCTCGACGACGACGGGGAGATTGCCCTCGACGTTCTGCCCGTTGCTCAGACTGATCAGCGGCGTGTTACCGCTGGTCGCGGTCGCCTGCGCGCCCGCAAGCGTGGGGTTGAGGGCCGTTGCCGGCCCGGCGATGAGGATGAGCGCGACAGCGGGCAGGATGCCGCGTGTTCGCTTCCTCCGCGCACGTGTCTCGTGCGTCATGGCGGGGTTTCTCCTTATTGGTGGGTCAACGTGGACGCCACCGACGCGAAGAAAGCCGCCACGACACCGCAGGGCCGAGCGGTTGGGGGCATGCCAGCGCTCCGGCCCACAGGTGCTGTGGCACGCCGGCGGGCGCGGCCGTTGGATGACCCTGCCCGCTCTGTGCGAACTCGCCAGCCAAGCCGGATGAGAGACGGACGCTGTACGGGTGAACAGTTAGTTGATCAACAGCGCCGGACTAGCTCAGAGGACGCGGGTCACTCGTTCGGCGGCGATGACCGCGTCCTGCCGCGCCGGGTCGAGGTTGGCGCTGATGACCACCGACGCGCCGACCGAGAGCGGCGCGAGCAACCACTTCAGCGGCTGCTCGGTCTCGGCGGCGTCGACAAGCAGCCGGTCGCCCGCACGCAGGTCCATCATCCCGGCGAACTCCTGCGCGAGCGCACCCCACTGCCCGTAGGTGGTGCCGTCCGCGGTGGCCGGGTCCGACGGGTGGATGGCGGTGTGGTCGGGCACGCCGTCGCCGTGCCGAAGCACCTCGGCGGACCAGTCCAACCAACCCAACGGCACGTCGGCCAGCGGCCCCGGCCCGGTGCCGACGAGATAGCGGTGCGGGGCGTCCGGCACGTCCTCCAGCCAGTCGTCCTGCCGCTCCGGCGTCACGAAGACCGCGTCGAACGGCCGGTCGCCGCCCGGTTCCAGCACCGGCAGGCCCGCGGTGGCACGCGGTCGGAACGACACCGCCAGGCCCGAGGCCCAGGCGCCCAACAACACCGCGGCGGTACGCCAGTGCGGCGGCAGCAGGACCGCTACGCGGCTGCCGGGGCCCAGCCGACACCCGTCCCGCAGCAGGCTCGCGCTGCGCGCCGCCCACGAGCCGACCTGCTGTGCGGTCAGGTCGACGCGCTCGCCGGTCGCCTCGTCCCGGTAGCTGAGCAGCGGAAGCTCGGCCTCGACGGGTCGGGCCACCAGGTCGGCCGTTTCGGTCGGCTGCATCTCCACGCTCCCCGGATCGACGTCGGCACCACCCTACTCAACGACTTTGGTCGCGCCGGTAGTCGGCCGATGGCCGTATCGGCTGACCGGGTGGCCCGCGCACGGTGCAGGTGACCCCCGAGACGCCGCCGAGGAGCGCCCATGCCGACCGGACCCGACCCCGTCACCGCCGACCTTCCCGCCGCCGCTGACCGCCCTGTCACCGGCGACCGTCTGCCACTGCGCCGGCGGCTCCTGCCGGTGATCGCGCTGCTGCTGCTCGCACCCTGGGCGGCCGAGTGCTCGTGGGGCGGCTTCGCCATCGACGACTTCCTCCCGGTGCTGATCTTCCTGGGCCCGATGTACGGCGGCGCGGCGATCCTCATCCGGGAGACCGCCCGGCACCTCGGCGCGGGGTGGCCGACGATCGTGCTGCTCGCCGCCGCGTTCGGCGTGCTCCAGGCGGGGCTTGTCGACCAGTCGCTGTTCAACCCCGACTACCTCGACGACACGCAGTACGCCGACGCCCGTGCCGCCGCCGAGGCGTCGCTGGTGCCGGGGCTCGACTTCAGCCTCCGGCAGGCCTTCGACTACGTGGGCAACCACATCGTGCTGACCATCTGCGCCCCGATCGTGCTCATCGAGTCGTTCCTCGGGTCGGAGCGGCGTCTCCGGCCGTGGTTGGGCCGCCCCGGGCTCGTCGTGGTCGGCGTGATCTACCTGCTCGGCAGTCTGCTGATCTTCTCCGACAGCAGCGGCCGGAAGGACTTCCTGGCCAGCCCGCTCCAACTGGCCTTCGCCGCCGTTCTGGTCCTCGCCCTCGTCGCGGTCGCCCTGCTGCCCCGCTGGCGCCGCCCCCGCCCGCGCCGGGCCCGTCGGGTGCCGCACCCGCTCTGGGTGGGTCTGCTGGTCTTCCTCGTCCGCCTCGGCGGCGACCTGACCCCCGGCTGGGCGGGAGTGGCCATCGCGCTGACGCTGGCCGCTGCCGCCGGGGCCCTGGTCGCGTACCTGTCGTCGGGTGCCGGCTGGGGCAGCGGCACGTGCTCGTCGCCGGCACCGCGGGCCTGGTCACCGCTGCGGCGTTCGCGTACCTGGTGCCGCCGTACTCCCCGGCGAGCCCGGCCGCGGCCCTGGCCGGCGACGTCGCGGTCACCGTCGTCACTGTCGCCCTGGTCGGTGCCGCCTGGTGGCGGCTGCGTGCTTCGCCAGCTGTTCACGTCGCCGCAAGCTGATGCTCCCCGACGGGTGTCAGCCTCCGTGCGGGTACGAACTGACGGAGGAAGTCCTTGACACTCAGAAGAGCATTCACCGCGCTCACCGCAGCCGGTGTCGCCGCCGCCAGCCTGACCGGGGCCACCCCCGCGTCGGCCGGCGCGCACCACCACCCCGGCCCGTCGCTCGCCTTCGACCGGGTCGCCACGTACCCGGTGTTCCAGAACCGTCCGGCCGGCGAGGACCCGACGACCGCGACGGTCGCCGAGATCTCCGCGGTCAGCGAGGACGGCCGCACCCTGATCCACACCGACGCGCTGGCCCGGCGCATCGGCTTCCTGGACATCTCCCGTGCCGACCGGCCGCGTGGCCTCGGCACGCTCTCCCTGGCCCAGCTCGGAAACGCCGAGGACGAGCCGACTTCGGTCGCCGTGGTTGGAAAGTACGTGCTGGTGGTGGTCAACACCAGCGCCAGCTTCACCGAGCCGTCCGGCCGACTGGACGTGATCGAGCTGGCCAGCCGCACGCGGGTGGCCAGCTTCGACCTCGGCGGTCAGCCCGACTCGATCGCGATCAGCAAGGACAAGCGGTACGCCGCGATCGCCATCGAGAACGAGCGCGACGAGGAGGCCACCCCGCCCGGCGGCGAGGAAGGCGACCTGCCCCAGGCGCCCGCCGGTTTCGTGCAGATCGTCGACCTGGCCGGAAAGTCCCCGGCCGGTTGGCGGCTGCGGCCGGTCGCGCTGACCGGGGCCGACGGCAGCGCGCTGCCCGCCCTGGTGCGGGCCGGGCTCGCCGCGCCGACCGACCCGGAGCCGGAGTACGTCTCGATCAACAGCCGCAACCAGTTGGCCGTGACGCTTCAGGAGAACAACGGCGTCGCCCTGGTCGACCTGCCCACCGGCCGGATCACCAGGGTGTTCAGCGCCGGCACCGCCACGATCAGCGGCATCGACACCAAGAAGGACGGTGTCATCGACCTGACCGGCGGCATCACCGACGTGCCGCGCGAGCCGGACGCGGTGGCCTGGGTCGACGACAACTATCTCGCCACTGCCAACGAGGGCGACTGGCACGGCGGCAGCCGCGGCTGGTCGGTCTTCGACAGCCGCAGCGGACGCGTCGCCTGGGACGCCGGCAACACCTTCGAGCGGCTCGCCGTCACGTATGGGCTGCACAACGAGGACCGGGCCGGCAAGAAGGGCACCGAGCCGGAGGGCGTGGCCGTCGCCGAGTACAACGGCGTCCGGTACGCCTTCGTCGGCTCGGAGCGGAGCAACTTCGTCGCCGTCTACGACCTGGGCAACCCCACCCGGCCGGTGTTCCGGCAGATCCTGCCGACCACCAACGGGCCGGAAGGGCTGCTGCCCATTCCGTCGCGCGGGCTGCTCGCGGTCTCCAGCGAGGAGGACGACGCCTCGGTCAACGTTCGGGCCTCGGTGTCGCTCTTCCGGCTCGGCACTGGCACCCCGGCGTTCCCGAGCGTCGTCTCCGCCTCGGACAAGTCGGGTGCCCCGATCGGTTGGGGTGCGCTCGGCGCGTTGAGCGCGGCCCCGGGCAAGCGGGACCAGCTCTACAGCGTCACCGACGCGGCGTACAGCCAGACCCGCATCCTGACCATCGACGCGAAGCGGACGCCGGCCGTGATCACCGGCGCGCTGCCGGTGCGGGACGCGGCCGGCGCTCCGGTCGGGTACGACGCGGAGGGCATCTTCGCCCGCGAGCAGGGCGGCTTCTGGCTCGCCGTGGAGGGCGCCAAGGGCGCGGAGAACAAGCTCGTCCGGCTCGACACCGCAGGGGTCACCCGGCAGACCGTTCCGCTGCCCACCGAGGTCGCCGCCGGCCTCGGCAAGCAGGGCCTGGAGGGGGTCACCGCGACCACCGACCGGCAGGGCCGGGAGATCGTCTGGGTGGCAGTGCAGCGGGAGCTGAGCACCGATCCGGCCGGCATCGTCCGGCTCGGCAGGTACGACGTCGCCGCGGGCACCTGGAGTTGGTTCGGCTACCAGTTGGGGGCCACCACCGTGCCCGGCGACTGGATGGGCCTCTCCGAGATCACCGTGGTCGGTGACCGGCTCGCGGTCATCGAGCGGGACAAGCTGAACGGCCCGGCCGCCGCCGTCAAGCGGATCTACACGGTGCCGCTGTCCGGTGCGGCGGCGACCGGTCCGCTGACCGTGCTGCCGAAGACGCTCGCCGTCGACGTGCTGCCCGCGCTGCGCGCCACCAACGGGTGGACGCAGGAGAAGCTGGAGGGGCTGACCGTGGCCGGCAACGGTGAGGTGTACGCGATCACCGACAACGACGCGGTCCAGGACGCCACCGGCGAGACCGTGCTGCTGCGCCTCGGCTCCAGCCGCAAGGTCTTCGGCCACCGCTGACCACACGACCGACCCGGCGTCCACCCATTCGCAGGGTGGGCGCCGGGGCCTAACCTCTGCCGGGTAGTTCCGGGCCGCCGTCCAGCAGCGGGGCGAGAAGGTCGTCGTACTCCTCGACCCGGGCCAGGACCTCGGCGGCGGTGAACTGGCGGACGGCCGGCTTCCGACCGCGCGCGCCGGCCTCCACCTCGTCCCAGGTCAGCGGCGTCGACACCGACGGCACCGACTGGGCCCGCAGCGAGTACGGCGCCACAGTGGTCTTCGCCGCGTTGTTCTGACTCCAGTCGATGAAGACCTTGCCCGGTCGAAGGTTCTTCGCCATCTTCGACACGATCAGCTTGGGGTGGGCCTGCTCCAGCTCCTGGGCGATCCGCCGGGCATAGTCGGAGACGAGATCGGACGACTGGGTGCCGGCGATCGGGCAGCAGAGCTGCATGCCCTTCTTGCCGGAGGTCTTCGGGTACGACTCGATGCCGTCGTCGGCGAGCCGGTCGCGCATCAGGACGGCCACCGGGCAACACTCGGCGAGCCCGGCCGGCGGCCCAGGGTCCAGGTCGACGACCATCATGTCCGGGTGCTCGCCCACCTTCCACTGCGGTGTGTGCAGCTCCAACGCGGCCAGGTTGGCCAGCCAGACCAGGGTGGGCAGGTCGTCGGCGACCACGTAGTCGATGGTCTCCCGGCCCTTCGTCGACCCGGGCGCCGGCAGATTCTCCACCCGCACCCAGTCCGGGGTCGCGGCCGGCGTGTTCTTCTCGAAGAACGACTTGTCGTCCACCCCGTTGGGGAAGCGGATCCGGGTGACCGGTCGGTCCCGCAGGTGCGGCAGCAGCACCGGGGAGATCCGGGTGTAGTAGTCGATCACCTCACCCTTGGTGAACCCGGCCGCCGGGTAGAGCACCTTGTCCAGGTTGGACAACTCCAACGCCCGGCCCTCGACGTCCACCCGTAGCCGCTCAGCCGGCATCGTCGACCTCCTCCGGAGGCTTGTCCGGGCGCAACCGCAGCACCCGGGGGAAGCGCAGCCGGCCGTCGGGGGTGCGCTGGCCGTACTTCACCTCCACCACCACCATTGGTGTTACCCAGATGGCACCCCGCGCATCCTCGCGCGGCACGCCGGGCGCGAACGGTGACACGCCCGAGCGCAGCGGCTCCAGTTCGGCGAGGAGCTGCCGCTCGATGGCCGCGCCGATCCCGCCGCCGACCCGACCCCGGTAGATCAGCCGGCCGTCCGGGCCGGGCACGCCGACCAGCAGCCCGCCGATCCGACGCGCGCCCGGCCGCCAACCGCCGATGACGAAGTCGCCTGTCACCTCCAGCTTGACCTTGACCCAGTCCGGCGAACGCACCCCCGGGCGGTAGACGGCCCCGACCCGCTTGGCCATCACACCCTCCAGGCCGTGCTCTCCCGCCGCCTCGTAGGTGGCCGGCCCGTCGGCGAACATCGGCGGCACCGCCCACCGGGGGCCACCGAGACCGAGCGCGTCCAGTGCCTCGCGGCGGCGCTCGTACGGCCAGCCGGTCAGGTCGTCGCCGTTGAGCCGGAGCAGGTCGAAGATCATGTACGTCACCGGCATGACCGCCGCCAACCGGGCCGCCTTGTTCCGGTCCCGGACGTGCATCCGCTCGGCCAGCGCGGTGAACGACGGCTGCCCTCCCTGGCCGAGCAGCACCACCTCGCCGTCGAGCAGCGCGTCGTCGACCTGCTCGGGCAGGGTGGCCAACTCCGGGTACGCGGCGGTGATCTCCACGCCGGAGCGGGCATACAGGTGCTGGCCGCCGCCGGAGATGTCGGCGAGGGCGCGAACGCCGTCCCACTTGAACTCGTAGGCCCAGCCGTCACCCGCCGGGAGCGGCCCGGTCATCGCGAGCATCGGCTTGATCGGCGCGCCGGGCACGACCCGACTGTAGTAGCAGGCCGAACACCTCGCGTCCGGTTCTTTCGGATGCGACCATGGTCGATACCGGGGAAGGGAGCGCAGGATGCGTGCCATCTGGAAGGGAGCCGTGTCGTTCGGGCTCGTCTCGATCGGGGTGAAGCTCTACTCCGCAACCGAGGAGAAGGACATTCGGTTCCACCAGGTGCACCGCGAGGACGGCGGCCGAATCCGCTACAAGCGCACCTGCTCGATCTGCGGCGAGGAGGTCACCTACGACGACATCGCCAAGGGCTACGACATCGGCGGCGGCGAGATGGTGATCCTCACCGACGAGGACTTCGCCGACCTGCCGCTGACCAGCTCCCGCGCCATCGACGTGCTGGAGTTCGTGCCGGCCGAGCAGGTCGACCCGATCCTCTACAACAAGGCGTACTTCCTCGAGCCGGAGGGCGCGGCGACCAAACCGTACGTGCTGCTGCGCGACGCGCTCATCGACTCGGAGCGGGTGGCCATCGTCAAGGTGGCGCTGCGCCAGCGGGAGCAGCTCGCCACGCTGCGCGTCCGCGAGGGCGTGCTGCTGCTCAACACCATGCTCTGGCCGGACGAGATCCGTACCCCGGATTTCGGCTTCCTCGACGAGGACCTCAAGGTGCGCCCGCCGGAGCTGGCCATGGCCAGCTCGCTGATCGACTCGATGACCGGCGAGTTCGAGCCGGACGTCTTCACCGACGACTACCGGGCCGCGTTGCAGGAGGTCATCGACGCCAAGGTGGAGGGTCGGGAGGTCGTCCAGCCGGAGGAGGTCGAGGAGGCCCCGGCCGCGGCGGTGGACCTGATGGCGGCGTTGAAGGCCTCGGTGGAACGCGCCAAGGCGGCTCGCGGCGAGCAGCCCGCCCGTGGTGGCGGCGGTGGCGAGCCGACGCCCATCTCGTCGGCGCGCTCGGCGCAGAAGGCAGCAGAGAAGAAGGCGGCCAAGGCGCCCGCGAAGAAGACCGCGGCGAAGAAGACGGCCGAGAAGAAGGCCGCCGAACCGGCCAAGAAGACCGCAGCCAAGAAGACCGCCGCGACGAAGGCGGAGCCGGCGAAGAAGACCGCCGCGCGCAAGACCGCACCCCGCAAGAGCGCCTGACCGCACGGCAACGGCGGCGGTGTCCGCCGGGCCGGGTACGCTCCGCCGGCCGCTGGCGACCGGAGGAGCCCCCATGCCGTACACCCCTGATCTGGACCGGCTACTGACGCCCGGCGCCCGCTTCACCGACGAGCACGGCGGGTACCTGATCGAGGTTCACCCGGTGGGCGACATCGTGCTGCCGACCGGCCGCGTGGTCGGGTGTGACCCGCTGGTCTGCCCGGAGGCCGAGCCGTTCACCGTGACCGTGCCGCCGGGGCGGCATCCCGCCCGCGCCTGGGTGGCGGTGGTGCTCCGGGAGGACGCCGAGGTGGACCGACGGGTCGCCGCGCTGGAGCTGGTCGTCTCCACCGAGCCGACGATCCGGTGGGAGCCCGCCGTCGCGGGTGACCAGGACGTCGCCACGCTCGGCGCTGACGACTACTTCGGGTACGGGGTGGACGCCGGCGTCGGCACCCTCGCCGACCCGACCGCGCTCGCCGTCCTGGAGGGCTGGGACGAGGACCGGGTCGAGGAGGTCTTCATACCGACCGAGCTGCCCTCGTCCCCGGTCCCGGGGCTGATCACCGCCGTGTTGGACGAGCCCAGCGGCGCCAACGTCGTCACCGTGTCCACGGGTTGGGGCGACGGTTGCTACGGCACCTGGATCGGTCGTGCCGCCGATGGCCGGGTCACCTCGTTCGTGACCGACTTCATGGTCGTCCCGGAATAACCGCCCGGGAAAGCCCAGGAACTGTCGTGCTGGGCGATCCGAGGCGTCCGCGGCGGGCACGGTAGGCCGCGGTGCGGGTACCGTGTGCGTCGGCTTTCCCCCCGGCACCGGGTGCCGGCCACACTTCGCAGCAGGGAGTCGACGACGTGAGCGAGCGGACGCAGCAGAAGGGCCCAGACCAGAGCCCGGCGACCAAGTCGGGGCGCCGCCTGGCCGCCCAGTTGGCGGAGAAGAAGGCCGCCGACGCGAGGCGGAAGCGCAACGCGTGGGCCAGCGGCCTCGCCGCCGTCGCCGTGGTCGGCGTGCTGATCGCGGTCTTCGTGACGATCGGTGGGGGCGACGACAAGCCCAAGACCCAGGCCGACGCGACCCCGTCCGCCTCGGCCCCGGCCCCCGACGAGGCCGGCGCGCCCCCGGCTCCGCAGCTGCCCGAGGGCGCCGACCCGGCGCTGGGCACCAAGCCGACGGTGACGCCGGGCACTGGTGACCTGAAGAAGCTCGTGGTCACCCCGCTGATCAAGGGCAAGGGCCCGGCCGTGCAGAAGGGCCAGAACATCACCACCAACTACGTGGGGGTGTTCTTCAAGGACGGCAAGGAGTTCGACTCCTCCTGGAAGGCCGGGCAGCCGGCCACCTTCCCGATCGGTGTCGGCCAGGTCATCCCCGGCTGGGACCAGGGCCTGGTCGGTGTGACGGTGGGCAGCCGGGTGCAGCTCGACATCCCGGGCGAGCTGGCGTACGGCAACGACGCGGCCGCCGGCGGTGGACGTCCCACCGGCCCGCTGCGCTTCGTGGTGGACGTACTCGCCGCCCAGTGACCTGTCCGGGTCGTCCCGGTTGTCGCCGGGACGCGATGGAGTTGTTCACATGGGGCTTCCGGCCCGTCACCCAGCGGCAGTAGGTTCGGCGTCACCCCGGGCGGTTCGCCGCCCGGGGTGAGCATCCGGAACCGGGACGCGGAGGTGCATGTGACGGCGCTGGACGAGCCTGGGCGGACTGCCCGGTCGATGTGGGCGTACTTCGAGCCGGTGCACGCGGTCACCTATCTGCACCCCCGGGCCCGCGCCGCGTACGAGGCGGTCGGGCTGCGCGGCTACTGGCGCGGCTACTTCGCCGGTCGGGCCGCGCCGTTGGGCGCCACCGAGGCGGCTCCGGTGATCGCCGCCTTCTTCAACTTCGCGCCGCCGATGGTGCACCGCGCGCTCCCTGCGGTGTGGCGGTTGGCCACCCCGCAGGAGGCGCTGCGCGCCCGCCTGACCGGTGCCGTGCAGGCGCTCGCCGAGCTGACCTACGAGCTACCCGAGTCGCACCTGGTGGAGGCCGCCGACCTGCTGGAGCGGGCCGCCTCGGCAGCGCAGACCGCCGGCCGGGTGCTCGGCGCGGCCAACGCGGCGCTCCCGGCCGGGGAGTACCCGCTGGCGCGGCTCTGGCAGGCCGCCACGACGTTGCGCGAGCACCGGGGGGACGGGCACGTGGCGGCGCTTGTGGCCGCCGGGCTGGACCCGGTGGAGACGCTCACCGGGCGGGTCGCGCTTGACGGTTCGCCGCCGCAGTACCTGCTGGGCCGGGGATGGTCCGAGGAGCAGTGGCACGCCGCCCGCGAGCGGCTCACCCAGCGGGGCTGGCTGACCGGGGACGGCACGGCCACCGACCACGCCCGGGCCGGGTTCCAGGCCGTCGAGGACGCCACCGACCGGGCCTCCGCGCACCCGTGGAACGCGCTCGGCCCCCACGACACGGACCGGCTGCGGGAGCTGCTGGAGCCGATCGCCAGGTCCGGTCACACCCTGCTCCCCGAGGGCAGCCCGCTCGGCCTGCCCGCGCTGCCCGGCTGACCGGGCACCCACCGGTCGGGCAGGATGGGGCCCGTGACGGATGCGGTGGTCTTCGACCTGGACGGCGTGATCGTGGATTCCGAGCCGGTGTGGGAGGAGGTCCGGCGGGCGTACGTGGCGACACACGGCGGGACGTGGCAGCCGGACACACAACGCCGGCTGATGGGGATGAGCACCGGCGAGTGGGCCCACTACCTCAGCGGAGAGCTGGGCGTCGGCCGCACCGCCGAGCAGGTCGCCGCCGAGGTGGTCGAGGAGATGACCCGACGCTACCGGGACCACGTACCCCTCATCGACGGCGCCGACCAGGTCGTCCGCCGGCTGGCCGGGCGGTGGCCGCTCGGGTTGGCCAGTTCGTCGCCGACCCGGCTGATCGAGGCGGCGCTGGCGGCGACCGGTCTGACCGACGCGTTCGGCGCGACCCTCTCCACCGAGCAGACCGAGCGGGGCAAGCCCGCACCGGACGTGTACCTGAGCGTGGCGCAGCGCCTCGGCGTCGATCCGACCCGCTGTGTGGCGGTGGAGGACTCGTCGAACGGGGTGCGCTCCGCAGCGGCGGCGGGGATGCGGGTGGTGGCGGTGCCGCACGGCTCGTACCCGCTCGACCCGGACGCCGCAGGGCTGGCCGTGGTGACGCTGAACGGGATCGGTGAGCTGACAGCGGACCTGGTGGACGAGCTGGGTTGACGCGGGCCGAGCCGGGTAGAGACCACGGATGAAGGCCATCGTGTACGAGCGCAACGGCGACCCTTCGGTGCTCGATCTGGTCGACCGGCCGGTGCCGGAGCCGGGCGCGGGCGAGGTCCTGGTGCGGATGGCGGTCTCCGGGGTGAACCCGACCGACTGGAAGTCCCGCCGCAACTCCCCGCCGGACGGGTGGCAGATTCCCGGGCAGGACGGCGCGGGGTTGGTCGAGGCGGTCGGTGACGGGGTCGACCCCGACCTGATCGGTGAACGGGTGTGGGTCTGGGAGGCCGCCTTCCAGCGACCGTGGGGCACGACGGCGGAATACACGCTGGTGCCGGTCCGGCAGGCGGTACGCCTCGGTGCCGCCCCGTTCGAGCTGGGCGCAGCCCTGGGCATCCCGTTCCTCACCGCGCACCGCTGTCTGACCGCCGGCGAGTTCATGCCGGACACGCTGCGGGCCGGCGCGCTGGCGGATCACACGGTGCTGGTGCAGGGCGGGGCGGGGGCGGTCGGCAACGCCGCGATCCAGCTCGCCCGTTGGGCCGACGCCACGGTGATCGCCACGGTGAGCAGCGCGGAGAAGGCGCAGCTCGCGGCGTCGGCCGGCGCGTCCTTCGTGATCAACTATCGGGAGCAGGACGTGGTCGAGGAAATCCACAAGATCGCTCCCGACGGGGTCCACACGATCGTCGAGGTCTCCCCCGCCCGCAACGCCCCGACCGACGTGCAGGTGCTGCGGCACGGTGGCGCGGTCTGCATGTACGCCGACACCGGCGGGGCCGAGGTGAGCATCCCGATCCGGGCGATGATGGCGCCGAACGCCCGCTGGCAGTTCGTGCTTGTCTACACGGAGCCGAAGGCGGCCAAGGCGCAGGGCGTGAAGGACGTGGCGGCGGCGGCCAGTCAGGGTGGCATCCGGGTCGGCGCGGACGCGGGCCTGCCGCTGCACTACTACCCGCTGGCCGAGGCTGCCGCGGCGCACCAGGCGGTGGAGGACTCGACGGTGGGCAAGGTGCTCATCACCACCAGCGACGCCTGATCGGGTCGCTGACCACCCGATTTCCCCGTCAGCAGGACAGAAGCGAACAACTTTCGCAACAATGACGGTGCGGGTCACCCCGCGTGGAGCGGGCGGCCCCGGCGCGGTGCGAACGCCGGGGCCGCCCCTGGGGAGGGTTGTTCAGGAGTACTCCCGCCCCAACAGGCGACAGTGCCTGGCAAAACGTTACGGGGCTGTCAGCTCCCGGACAGTCAGCTCGCCCCCGGCGTACCGCGAACGGACGACCTTCTTGTCGAACTTGCCCACGCTGGTCTTGGGCACCGTGTCGATGAACGCCCAGCGCTCCGGCAACTGCCAGCGCGCCACCGACCCGGCCAGGAAGTCCCGCAACTCCTCGGCGGTCACCGAGGCGCCCTCCCGGACCACCACCGTGGCCAGCGGCCGTTCGTCCCACCGCTCGTCCGGGACACCCACCACGCACGCCTCCAGCACCGCCGGGTGGGCCATCAGCGCGTTCTCCAGCTCCACCGACGAAATCCACTCACCCCCGGACTTGATCACGTCCTTGGCGCGGTCGGTGAGCGTGATGTACCCGTCCGGCGAGAGGGTGCCCACGTCGCCGGTACGCAGCCAGCCGTCGCGGAACTTCTCCTCGTCCGGGGCGTCGTCACCGACGTACCTGGCGGTCACCCACGGCCCACGGACCTCCAGCTCGCCCACGGCCCTGCCGTCGGCGGGCATCGGCTCGCCCGAGGGGCCGACAATTCGCGCCTGCACGCCCGCCGGCACCCGCCCCTGCGTGTAGCGGTAGCGCCACGCCTGCTCACCTGTCACACCTGCGGGCGGACGCGAAACCGACCCCAGCGGGGACATCTCGGTCATCCCCCAGGCGTGGATGACGTCGATCCCATGCCGCTCGTCGAACGCGTGCATGAGCGCGGGCGGGCACGCCGAACCGCCGACGATGACCTCACCGAGCGAGGAGGTGTCCACGTCGTGGCTGTCCAGGTAGGCCAGCAGGTCGGTCCAGATGGTCGGCACCGCGCCGGCCAGGGTGGGCCGCTCGGCCGCGATCATCTCGGCGATCGGCGCGGCCTGGAGGAACCGGTCCGGCATGATCAGCGACGCGCCGGAGAGGAAGGCCGCGTACGGCAGACCCCACGACATGGCGTGGAACATCGGCACGATGGCCAGCTCCCGGTCGGTCGGCCCGAGACCGAAACCCTCAGGCATGCACACCTGCAACGAGTGCAGGTAGATCGACCGGTGCGAGTAGGCCACGCCCTTCGGGTTGCCCGTGGTGCCCGAGGTGTAGCAGAGCGCGGCGGCGTCGCGCTCGTCCACCTCGGGCCAGTCGTACGTGTCCGGCCGGTCGGCGAGCAGCGCGTCCCAGTGGTGCACGGTGATCCGATCGCCGGCGGCCGCCACCAGCGGCGCCGGGTCGCCGCCGCCGACCACCACGACGTGCCGCACCGTGGTCAGCTCACCGATCACCCGGGCCAGCAGCGGGATGAGCGTGCTGTCGACGAGCACCACCCGGTCCTCGGCGTGGTTGGCGATGTAGACGACCTGGTCGGGGAAGAGCCGGATGTTGAGCGTGTGCAGCACCGCGCCCATGCTCGGCACCGCGAAGTAGGCGACCAGGTGCTCGTTGTTGTTCCACATGAAGGTGGCGACCCGCTCGTCCCCGGTCACCCCACACTCGTCGCGCAGCGCGTGTGCCAGCCGGGCGGCGGCACGGCCCACCTCGGCGTACGTCATCCGGCGGGGTTCGGCACCCGTCCAGGTGACCACCTCAGCCATGCCGTGCACCCCGGCACCGTGGTCGAGGATCCGGGAGATCTGCAGAGGGGCGTCCATCATCGTGCTACGCATGGGTAACAAGCTAGTGTCGGCGGTCACACGTTGGGAACCCCCGTAAGTTGTCGCAGGTGAGCATCTCCTGGGCCGACTCATACGTGGGGCAGTTGCGCGCGATCGCCGGGGACCGGACGCTGATGTTCGTCGGCGCCCGTGCCGTGGTCAACGACGACGCCGGACGCATACTGCTGATCAAACGCTCGGACAACGGCCAGTGGGCCATGCCGGCCGGCGCGATGGAGTTGGGCGAGTCGATCGCCGACTGCGCGGTACGCGAGGTCCGTGAGGAGACCGGGCTGCGCGCGCTGCGGGTCTGCGCGTTCGCCCTCTACACCGGCCCGGACCGGACGAGCACCAACATGTACGGCCACACGTACCAGGTGTTCACGACGGCGTTCAAGGTCGAGGAGTGGGACGGGCAACTGGCCCGGGTCACCGACGAGACGACCGACGCCGGCTTCTTCGCCCGCGACCGGTTCCCCGCCCCGCTCTCCACCTCGGTCATCGAGACCCTGGCCGACCTGGACGTCTTCGAGCAGACCAACCGGCTCATCCTGAAGTAGGGCGGCCCCGGAGTCACCCACCCCGGGGCCGTGCCTCACTGCGGCAGGCGGAGCCCGGCGAAGAACCCTTCCTGGATCCAGTTCGGGTACGCGACCGGCAGCTTGGTGGCCTCGTCCAGCTCGGTGAGATCCTCCGCGGTCAGCGTGAGGTCCGAGGCGGCGATGTTGTCGACAAGCTGCTCGTGCTTGCGGGCACCGATGATCACGCTGGTCACGGCGGGCTTGGCCAGCAGCCAGGCGACCGCCGCCCGGGCCGGGCTGACCTCGTGCCGCTGGGCGACGCCCTTGAGCACGTCGACCACCCCGAAGGCGTGCTCCGGTTCGAACGGCGTGAAGCTGCTGTAGCCGGGCTGGGCGCTGCGCGCGCCGCTGTCGGCGACGGCGCCGTCCCGGCTGACCTTGCCGGAGAGGAAACCACCGGCGAGCGGGCTCCAGACGGTCAGCCCGACACCCTCGTTGAGCGCCATCGGCACCACGTCGCGCTCCACGTCCCGGCCCAGCAGCGAGTAGTACTCCTGCACCGAGACGAACCCGGCCAGCTTCTCCCGGGCGGAGATGCCCAGCGCCTTGGAGATCTGCCAGGCGGCGAAGTTGGCGGCACCGATGTAGCGGACCTTGCCCTGCCGGACCGCGTCGTCGAGCGCGCGCAGCATCTCCTCCATGGGAGTGATCTGGTCGAAGTTGTGGATCTGGTACAGGTCGATGTGATCGGTGCCCAGCCGGCGCAGGCTGTCCTCCAGGTTCTGCATGATGTGCAGCCGGGAGGTGCCGACGTCGTTCGGGCCGGGACCGGTGCGGGAGTGCACCTTCGTCGCCAGCACGACGTCGCGACGCCGCTTGCCGAGCGCCTGGCCGAGCAGTTCCTCGCTCTCGCCGTCGCTGTAGCCGTCGGCGGTGTCGACGAAGTTGACGCCCGCGTCCAGCGCGGTGTCCACCATCCGCTGCACCTCGGGCAGCGCCAGCCCACCGAGGGTGCCCCAGAGCGGGTGCCCGCTACCGCCGAAGGTCATCGCGCCGAGCGAGATCTCCGAGACGTACACCCCGGTGTTGCCCAGCAGTCGGTACTTCACGTGTGTTGCTCCTCGTGGTGGGTCGGAGGCCGAGGTCAGGCACTCCGTGGTCACTATGTCGGACACTGTGTCCGGCAACGAGCGTACGTCGCCGACCCCGCCCCCGGCCACCTAGGATTCCGGCTATGCCCTCGATCACCCGCCGCCGCCCGCGCAACCCCGACGGACGCGCCGCCGTCGAAGCGCGGGTGCTCGCGGCCACCGAGCGGCTCCTGAAGGAGGGAATCCGCTTCACCGACCTCGGGGTGCAGCGGATCGCCGCCGAGGCCGGTGTGGCGCGGTCGACCTTCTACACCCACTTCCGGGACAAGACCGAGCTGCTCATGCGCCTCGCCGGCACCATGCGGGAGAGCTCGTTCGACCGCACCGGCGACTGGAACCCGGGCGGCCCCGGCGATCCGCTCGCGAGGTTGACCGAGGTCTTCGCCGACGTGATCCGGATATACCGGACGTACGCCCCGGTGCTGGCCGCGATCAGTGAGGTCGCCGCGTACGACGAGGCGGTCCGGGAGTACTGGGCGACCGGGCTGGAGCAGTTCGTGGCCCGCACCGTGGACGCGCTCCGGGTCGAGCAGCAGGCCGGGCGTACCCCCGCCGAACTGGACGTGACGGCGGCCAGCCGGCTGATCGTGATCGGCGGCGACCGCTTCCTCGCCGACCACGTCAGCACGACATCGGCCGACCCCGACACCGACGCGGCAGCCGCCAGGGAGCTGGCCGCCACCTGGTGGTACGGCGCCTACCGCCGCCCCAGCTGACCCCTGTGGCACCACCCGCGGCCAGCCGGGGCGTCTCAGGCGGCGGTGGGGCCGAACTGCGCGGTGAAGCGGCCGGTGAACAGGTCGACGCCCTTGTACTCGGCGACCGTCGCGGCCGGGACGACGGCCGGGCCGTCGGGCGTGGGCATCTGGCCGACACCGTGCCGGGGCCCGAGTGGGAGCAGGATCATCGGATCGGGCATCGGCTGGTAGGTGGCCGTGGCCTGCTCGCCACGCAGCTGGGCGGTGATGTTCTGCACCACGACCTCGGCGTGCCGCAGCGCGTACGCGGCCAATTTCTCCTCGGCGACATCGGTGAGGTCACCGATCGCGTAGACGTGGCCGAGGATGTCGTCGGAGCCCCGGACGTGGAGGGTCTCGGCGACGGGTACCTGCCCCCGCGAGGTGAGCGTGGTCAGTCGACCGTCGGCGAGGTAGTCGCTGTTGATCCGCAGACCAAAGGCACGGAACCAGATGTCGGCGGTGATCTCGTCGCCGTCGGTGGTGGTGGCCGTGAAGGTCGCGGCCCGATTGGCCTCGGTCGGCAACGGCGCCGCCAGGCTGGTGCCCAGCCGCACCTGGATGCCCAGTTCGTCGAGCTGTCGGTGCAGGTCATCGCGCATCTCCGGATCGAAGCCGGGCAGCAGTCGCTCGGCCGGATCGACGATGGTCACGTGCTTGTCCGGCCAGCCGGCCTTGATCTCTCCGGCCAGCTCCAACCCGACCGGCCCGGCGCCGAGGATGAGCACCCGCTCGGCGCTGGCCAGCTCCTTGTTGGTCTGGCGCAGCTCGTCGAGCGCGACTTCGATGGAGTCGGCGTTGAGCCGGGCCGGGTAGGCGTAGCTCGAGCCGGTGGCCAGCACCAGATAGTCCGCCGCGACACGCCGACCCGAGGCCAGCGTGACGCCGCCGGGATCCACCGAGACCGCTCGATCCCGGATCACCGTGCCACGCGTGAGGACCGTGTCGAAGGGGAAGAAGATGTTCCCGGCCCACTCGGGCTGGGCCAGCGCCCGCAGCGATCCCGCGACGTTGACGAACGCGTCCCGCGGATCGATGAGGACGACATCGGCCTGTGACTCCAGCGCCTTGGCGACCGCCGTACCCCCGTAACCGCCGCCGACGACCGCAACCGTACGACTCATGACTCAGCTCCTACCGACCAGGGATTTCCGCTCGACCGCTGTCGAGCGCCTCTCCCCACCGTCGTCAGCTGGCCGGAAGCCAGGGAGGCCGGACTGAGGCTGGTAGTGGCAGGGACACCATCCGATCCGCCGACGTTGCTACGTTCGGATGGTGAGCGACAACGAGCTGGGGTTGTTCCTGCGCGTCCACCGTGAAGCGGTGACGCCGGCCGAGGTGGGACTGCCCGCCGGGCCGCGCCGCCGCGCCCCCGGGCTACGCCGCTCCGAGGTGGCGGCCCTCGCCGACGTGAGCGTGGAGTACGTCACGAGACTCGAACAGGGCCGCGACCGCCGACCCTCCCCGCAGGTGCTCGCCGCGCTCGCCACCGCACTCCGGTTGAACTGGAACGAACGCCTCCACCTGCACCGCCTCACCAAGGCGGCCGATCCCAGCTACAACTGCCGGGGCCGCAGCCATCCGAACGGCGAGGTACGTCCGACCGTGCGAGCGCTGCTCGACCGTCTCGAACCCACACCGGCGGTGCTGCTCAACCAGCTCAGCGACGTGCTCGCCCACACCACCGGCTACGAACGGCTGGTCAGACCGATCGGTCTGCTGGACGCGACGCCGCCCAACCTCGCCCGGTTCGTCCTCGGCGACAGCCGGGCACGCAGCGCGTACCCCGACTGGGACCAGCTGGCCGACGAGCAGGTCGCCGCCCTCAAGCAGGGTCCGTTCCGGGCGTATCCCCCGATGGCGGCCCTGGCGGACGAGCTGACCGTCACGGCGGGCGACGCCTTCACCCGGCGCGTCGACACGGTCCCCAGCCTGCCAAAGGCCAGCGGCATCTTCCGACTGGCCCATCCCGAGGTGGGCATGCTCCGGCTCGGGTACGAGACCCTCGAACTCCCCGCGGACGATGACCAGTGTCTGATCGTGTACCTGCCCGCCGACGCGGCGACCTCCGCCGCGCTCGACCGCCTCGACAACCAGCACCCGCAGCCGCTCCGCCTCGTGGCCGGCTGACGCCGACCGCCCCGGATGCCTCCGGGACGGTCGGTCGACACGCTCAGATCATCGTCTGCGACTTGGCCTCCATGTCGGCGGCGGCCTCCTCCTTGGACTCGCGGGTCAACGGCTTGCCGCCCGGGGCCGGGGCCTCGCCGCCGAGCGGGTCGGCACCACCCGTGGCACCCTGCGGACCGGCACCCCGCAGCTGCGTGTTGGGCAGCGCCAGGGTGACCACCACCGCCACGATCGCGATCAGGCCGGCGGTCAGGAAGACCATGTCCAGCGCGTCGACGAAGGCGCCCTGGATGGCCGCGCGCACCGGCCCCGGCAGGGCCAGGATGGTTGCCGGATCATTGATCGAGATGTTGGCGCCGCCACTCGCCGCGACGGCGGCCTGCTCCTGCGGCGGGAGCTGCGCGATCGCGCCGGGCAACCGGTCGGCCAGCCCGCCGGTCAGCCGGGACGAGAGCACAGTGCCGAGGATCGCCACCCCGAACGAACCGCCAAGCGACCGGAAGAAGGTCGCCGAGGAGGTGCCAGCCCCCAGGTCCCGTACGGAGACCGCGTTCTGCACCGCCAGGATCAGCGACTGCATGCACAGACCCAGCCCGACGCCGATCACCACCATGAACCCGAACGCGACCCAGAGTGAGGTGGCCACCTCCAACTGGGTGAACAGGAACATGCCGGCCAGGAGCGTCACCGAGCCGGCCACCGGGAACCACTTGTAGCGGCCGATCCGGGTCATCGCGCGGCCGGTGAGGATCGAGGTGATGATGATGCCGGCCATCATCGGCAGCATCAGCAGACCGCTGCGGGTCGGCGAGGCACCCTTCACGATCTGCAGGTACAGCGGGATGAAGATGATCGAACCGAACATCACCAGACCGATGATGAGCAGGGACGAGTTTGCCAGCGCGAAAGTGGGGCTGCGGAACAGCCGCAGCGGCAGGATCGGCTCGGCCACCCGGGCCTCCTGGAGGACGAAGAGCACCCCCAGCACCGCACCGACCACGAAGAGCGTGATGATCACGCCGGAGCCCCAGGCGTACTCGTTGCCACCCCAGCTCAGCGCGAGCAGCAGGGAACTCACCCCGGCGACCAGCAGGCCGGCGCCCAGCCAGTCGATCGAGTGGTCCCGACGTTCGAACGGGATCAGCCGCATCACGTGGTAACAGACCACGATGGCCAGAATCGCCAGCGGCACGTTGATGTAGAAGATCCACCGCCAGTCGGTCTCCGCGAAGTAACCACCCACCAGCGGCCCGGCGACCGACGAGATACCGAAGACCGCGCCGAACAGGCCCTGGTAGCGACCACGCTCCCGGGGTGACACCACGTCCGAGATGATCGTGAACGCGAGCGTCAACAGACCACCAGCGCCGAGACCCTGGATACCCCGGGTGACGATCAGCTGTGTCATGTTCTGCGACAGCCCGGCCAGCAACGACCCGACCAGGAACGTGCCGATCGAGAAGAGGAAGACCGGGCGGCGCCCGTACAGGTCGGCCATCTTGCCGTAGAGCGGCGTCGACGCTGTCGAGGCGAGCAGGTACGCGGTGACCACCCAGGAGTAGTGGTTGATCCCGCCCAGCTCGCCCACGATCGTCGGCAACGCCGTACCGACGATGGTCTGGTCGAGTGCGGCCAGCAGCATTCCGGTCATCAGGCCGAACATGAGCAGCCGGATCTGCTGACGATTCAGCACCGGCGCGTCGGATGCTTCGGTGGTCATGTGCCCTTCTATCCCGCCACCCGCAGAACATGCGCCGAACCGCAAAAAACCCAACCCCCGCCGCACCCCGGACCAGCAGCGTTGATCATGAAGTTATTGCCTCCCCGCGCGGCGTGTCGTGGCAATAACTTCATGATCAACGGGGGAAAGGGTGGGGTTGGGAGGTGGTGGAGGTTTGGTGATTGCTGCGCAGAAGGCGGGGAGGTCGTCGGGTGTGCGGCTGCAGGGAGGCGATCCGCTTGCCCTGCAATGTCGCTGCCATCTCGGTACATCTCCTCTCCGGGGGTACCTCAATCCCCTTCCCACCCCCGAACGCCCGAAACAGGCCGGACAGCGTTCGGCCCGGTCCGGACCGGTCAGAAACCGTCGACTGCGGCACTGACCAGCGGCGGGACCGGTCACCGCGCAGGTTTGTCGGCCAGGCCGCTGGGGACCCGGGGAGGCATGGCAGGAGCAGCAGCGGAACAGCGCCGGCTCGCCACCGTCGTGGAGAGCTGGCTCGGACGCCCAGTCCTGATCGTCGGTGACGCCATGTTGGACGAGTGGCGGTTCGCCGACTCCGACCGGCTCTGCCGTGAGGCGCCCGCCCCGGTCCTCACCCTGCGTCGGCGGATCTCCGCCGCCGGTGGGGCAGCGAACACCGCAGTCAACGTCGCCGCCCTCGGCGGCCGGGCGGTGCTGGTGGCACCTGTCGGCGCCGACGTCGCCGGAGACGAACTGCACGACTGCCTGGACCGGGCCGGCGTCTGGGACCGCACCGTCAACCAACCCGGGCGGCCCACCCCGGTCAAGCGGCGGATGTTGGCCGGCAACCAGATCCTGCTGCGCGAGGACTCCGGCGACCCGGAGGACGCCCTGGACCACGACGGTGTGGGCCGGCTGCTCACCGCCCTGAGCTGCGCCACCGAGGAGTTGCGCGCCGCCGCCGGTGGGGAGGCGCCGACCCTGGTGGTCTGTGACTACGGCCTGGGCGCGCTGCCCGCGCCGGTCCGCGCGTGGCTGGTCAGGAACCGCGAGCGGTACGCCACTGTCGCGCTGGACGCCCACGACCTGGCCGACTGGCGGGGCCTCGCGCCGACAGTGGTCACCCCCAGTTTCGCCGAGGCGACCCGGCTGTTGGCCCGCGCGGGTGGCACGACCCGACCGACCGGCGGCACGGAGCTGCACCTGGAACACCCGGACGGCGGCGACCCGGCCGACGGGCCCTCCGAGATGACAGTGGGCGCGGCCCCGGGGGCGGTACGCGCCGACGACACAACCGCCGAGCCGTCCCGACCCGGGCACCCGGGACCTGTCGGTGAGCCCACCCCGGGTGAGGGACGGGTGGCCCTCACCGGCGACGGGCTCAGCGTTACCGGAACCGGCGTCACAGTGAACACCCGGGCCGGCGAGGGCGTCGACCGGGCGGTCCTGGCCGAGTCGCGCCTGGCCGAACTGCGCGCCCACACCGGTGCCGACGTGGTCGCGGTGACCCTGGACACCGAGGGCGCGGTGGTCGGGGGCGCCGACGGGGAGCCACGACGCAGCCACAGCACCCCGGTGCCGGCGAGTCACGCCGTGGGTGCCGGCGACGCGTACCTGGCGGCGATGACGTTGGCCCTGGCCGCCGACGCGCCCCTGCCCACCGCGGCCCAGCTCGCCCAGTTGGCGGCCACCATCACGGTCTCGGACACCGGCACCTGCGTGTGCCGGCGGGACGACCTGCTCGCCGCGCTCGACCAGCCGACCGACACCACGAGCCACCCGGCGCTCGTCGGCGGCGACGAGTTGGACGCGATCGTCGCCGAGTACCGCGAGGCGGGACGGTCGGTGGTCTTCACCAACGGCTGCTTCGACGTGCTGCATCGCGGGCACGTGCGCTACCTGGAGCAGGCCCGCGCGTTGGGCGACCTGCTCATCGTCGCGGTCAACTCGGACGGCAGCGTACGACGACTGAAGGGCCCGGACCGGCCGGTCAACCCGGTCGAGGACCGGGGTGCCCTGCTCGCCGCGCTCGCCTGCGTGGACCACGTGGTGGTCTTCGAGGAGGACTCACCCGCCGCGCTGATCGAGGCGGTCCGACCGGACGTGTACGTCAAGGGCGGCGACTATCCGCCGGAGCTGGTGCCGGAGGCGCCGCTGGTGCGCCGGCTGGGCGGTCAGGTGCGCACCCTGGGGTACGTGCCGGACCGGTCCACCTCCGCGATCATCGAGCGGATCCGGTCGCACAGCCAGGACCCGTCGCCGCACACAGGTGAACGGGAGCCAGACCCGTCGCTGCGCACCCGTACCCAGGCGTCGTGAACCGCCCCCTCGATCTCGGCACCCCTGCGGAGTTCCGTGCCGACCGGCTGGTCGACGTGCTGATTCCGACCCGGAACCGGCCCGCCGAGTTGGCCGTCACCCTGGGCGGACTCGCCGCCCAGGACGGAGTCCCCGGCTTCGGGGTGGTCGTCAGCGATCAGTCCGATGGGGACCCGGCGTTCGCGCATCCCGCAGCGGCCACCATGGTCCGGGCGCTGCGGCACCGGGGTCACCCGGTGCTGCTGACCCGCCGGCTGCCCCGCCGGGGGTTGGCCGAACACCGGGCGTACCTGCTCGCCGCCTCGGCGGCCCGGTACGTCCTCAGTCTCGACGACGACATCTGGCTGGAACCGGGGGCCCTGCACCGCCTGGTCACCGCGATCGGTGAGCTGGGCTGCGGATTCGTCGGCAACGGAGTGCACGGCCTCTCGTACACCGATGACGTGCGGCCGGAATCGCACGGCCACTACGAGGAGTGGGCCGGCCCGCCCACACCGGAGCGGATCCGGCCCGACACCCCGGAGTGGAACCGGGCCCGGATCCACTCGGCCGCCAACCTGCTGCACATCACCGAGCAGTTGGCGCTGCCGCCGGGCGCCTGGCGGGCGTACAAGGTCTCCTGGATCGGCGGGTGTGTGCTCTACGACCGGGCCAAACTCGTCGACGCCGGTGGCTTCGACTTCTGGCGTCGGGTGCAGGAGAAGCACCAGGGCGAGGACGTGGCCGCACAGCTCGCCGTGCTGTCCCGCCACGGCGGGGCGGGCATCCTGCCCAGCGGCGCGTACCACCTGGAGTCTCCCACCACAGTCACCGACCGGGACGTGGAGGCGTGGGAGGTCGTCCTCGCCGACGAGGACACCCCGCAGCCGGCCTGAGCGGCGTCACCGCGGCGGGAGCAACTCCCGGGCGGCTTCCAGCACCTCGATCACCGGAACGTCGGCAACGAAGGAATCCCGGTGCGGGCACTCACCGTCACCCGGCCGGTGCGGATAGATGCCCGGCGTGCAGTCCACCCCGCAGACCGGGCAGTGCACGGTCCAGGAACAGATCGGCCGGTGCCGGCCGCGCAACGGATTCGCCGTGTTGATCAGGTTGCCGACCCAGAAGATGCCCACTGTGGGCGCACCCACCGCCGCCGCCACGTGCAGCGGGCCGGTGTCGTTGGAGACGACAAGCGCGCAGTCGGCGTAGCAACCCAGCAGCCCGCCGAGGCTGAGCGTGCCCACCTGCGGTCGCACCGGCACGCCGGCCGCCGCGACGACCCGGTCCACCACCTCCTGCTCGGAGGGCGTGCCGGTGACCAGCACCTCGTACCCGTCCTCGTGCAGCACGCGGGCCACCTCGGCGAAGCGATCGGCGGGCCAGCGGCGGCGCGTGTCGGAGGCCCCGGGTGCAGCGCCACCCGGGGCCGGTCGGCCGGGCCGAGCACCCGGGCGGCCTCGGCCCGGTCGGCGTCGGTCACCGTCAGCGTCGGCACGATGGTGGTGCCCGGTGCCCCCACCAGCGCCACCACCTCCAAGTAGCGGATCACCTCATGCTGGTAGTAGACGTAGCGGAGCCACCGGTCCAGCGGCGGCGCGTCGTCGGCGCGCAGGCCGACCGTCACCCGTGCGCCGAGCCGGCTGACCAGCGGATTGGAGTTGGCGCCGCCACCATGGATCTGCACCGCCAGGTCGAAGCCCGCGCCGGCGGCGGTGGCCAGGAAGTCGTCCATCGACGACTCGGGCTCACCCGGGTCCGGGGAACGGATGCCGGGTGCCGGCGGCACCACCAGCACCCGGTCCACCGGGCCGGGCCGGTCGCGCCAGAGCTTCGCGTGCCACGGCGCACCGAGCAACACAATCTCCGCCGAGGGGTACGCGTCACGCAGCGCGTCAAGCGCCGGCAGGGTGAAGATGAAATCGCCGAGCGCGTTGGCGCGCAGCACGGCGATCCGCCGCACGTCGGGGAGGCGCTCGGCGGTCGGGCCGAGCAGGGACGGGGAGACCACCCGGCCCGCTACGGCCGGTCGATCTCGCCGGCGGTGTCCGGGCGGTGCAGCTCCCGGTCCGCAGCGGGATCGGCAGGCATCGGCGTACCCGTGGAGAGGTCACCGGAGCGCGGCCCGGTGCGGCCCACGGTGATGGTGCGCGGCGTGGGCCGGGTCGCCCGAGGCAGGCGGACCCGGAGCAGGCCGTGGTCCATCACCGCGTCGATGGCGTCCGGGTCGACCCGCGACGGCAGGTTGACGCGGTACTCGAAGCCGCGCGTCTCGAAGCCGCCCGGGATGCCCTGGTCGGCGTTGACCTCCGCCTCCGAGCGGGCCCGCACGCACAACTCGCGGTCGTCCAACTCGACCGCCACCTCCTCCGGCGCCACCCCGGGCAGTCGAACGACCACCTCCCAGCCGTCGGAGATCTCGGTCAACTCGACGTCGGACGCCCCGGCGCGACCACCGACCAGGCGGCTCAACTCGGCGCGCAGCGACTGCAACTCCCCCATCGGGTCCCAGCCCTGCTGCCGGCTGCCCCGCCATCCCCGGCCGAAGCCGCCGAACTGCTGCTCGCTCATCACACCTCTCCGATCCGCTGGGTGGCCGTCGGCGGCCGTAGTGAGCTGGGCGCGTCCAGGCCGGCGTCGCGGTCGACGCCCACACCGAGCCGGTCGACCAGCTCACCACCGAGCCAGGCGCTGATGCCGAGGATCGCCAGCGCGACCACCTCGATGGCGACGAGCGCCCCACCGGCCGCCCGGGAATCCGCATTGAGCCGCACCGCCCACACGGCGGCGAAGAGCAGGATCACCGCGATGTTGGCCGCCGCGTGCAGCAGACCCACCCGCTTCGCCCGGGTGCCGGTCGGGATCGCCAGCAGGTCGAACGAGCCGGCCGCCGCGGCGAGCAGGCCACCGATCAGGCCGACGGTGATGTTCCAGTACGCGACCTCGCCGAGGAAGTCCGGACCACCCACGGTGTCCACCACGTCGAACAGCACCGCCGTGGCCAGCAACGCGACCGGGAACATGACAAGCATCGGATGGACTGGGTGACCCAGCACCTTGAGTCGGCTCTCCATCTTCCGGCCTCCACCTGTCGGCGTCCTGCGGAACGGTTGCGTGCGGCGAGCGCGTCGGGTGAGGCCGTACCCCCGGCAACCAGGCACAAACCTCGCGCTGGTCACGGCGGCATAGGCTGACCACGGTGGTGCCCGCCACCGGATCAACGGCTGAGGGAGGATCAACGTGACGGTGGAGATCACCTCGCACGAGGAGTTGCGCGAGCTGCTCGGCGTGCCGCACGCGCGGGCCGCCAACAAGGAACGCACCCGCCTGCACGAGCGGGACCGTGATTGGCTCGGCGCCTCGCCGTTCTGTCTGATGGCCACGTCCGGCGCGGACGGCAGCTGCGACGTCTCACCGAAGGGCGACCCGGCCGGGTTCGCACTGGTGCTCGACGACACGACGATCGCGCTGCCCGAGCGGCCCGGCAACAGGCGGGCCGACGGCTACCGCAATATCCTCGACAACCCGCACATCGGGTTGCTCTTCCTGATCCCCGGGCGGACCGACACGCTACGGATCAACGGGCGGGCCCGCCTGGTCAGGGACGCGCCCTGGTTCGACGACATGGTGGTCAAGGGCCACCGGCCGGTGCTCGCCGTGGTGGTGGAGATCGAGCAGATCTTCTACCACTGCGCGAAGGCGTTCCTACGGTCAGCGCTGTGGAAGCCGGAGACCTGGCAGCCCGAGGCACTGCCGTCGCGGGCACGCCTGATCAAGGAGGTCGAGGCCCCGACGGAGAGCCTCGAAGACCTGGAACGGCACTACGGCCCGGAGTACGCCACAAAGATCTACGTGTGACCCGGGCTGACTCGGGCGGCGCCGGTCAGCTCGACCAGCCGCCCGGGTTGCCGAACGACTCCCGCGAGATCCCGGAGCCGGTCTCCGGCCACGAACCGAACCGATCGTTGTGCAGGTGCGCGAAGAGATAACACATGCCCTCGCAGTCGGCGTCCAGCAGCGCCATCGCGGGGTTCGCGCGGACCGCCTCGTAGTACGCCCGTCCCAGGGCGACGATGAACCCTCGGGCGTAGAGGAAGCCGTCGTCCGACCCGTCGGTCACCTCGTGGATGTCCTCCCGGTCGATGTCGTGCAGCTTGCGCTCCACCACCCGGTCGAGATCGGTCAACTCCTGCCCGGCCAGCTCGGCGGTCAACTGCCCGAGGCGTTCCAGGAAGGCATCAAGCCAGGCGTCGATCGCGTAGAACTGGTCGTCGTCATCGCCGTCGTCGGCGGGGTCGCGCTCGACGAGAGCCTGGCGCAGCGCCAAGGGCTCAGCGCCCAACTCGGCCCAGGCCGCCTCGATGAGCGCCCACAGCCGGGCCTCGTCGGCGGGGGTGGGCAGCGTCCCAGGAGCATCGGTGGTCACGGTCACCGCCGGACCATATCGACCACCACCGACACGCCCACCACCTCCACGGACCGTCAGACTCGTCGGCCTCCACACCGGCCGGTCGTCGTGTCACTGCTCTAGCGTTGCCGGGTGGACGATGACTGTTGGTTGGCGGAAACCCGTACCTCCTACGACACGGTCGCGGTCAGCTACGCGCACCTGGTACGCAACCTCCTGGCGGAAGCACCCTACGAACGGGCCGCTCTGGCTTCGTTCGCAGAACTCGTGCGGGGTGCCGGCGGCGGACCGGTCGCGGATGTGGGCTGCGGGACCGGGCGAATCACCGCCTACCTGCACACGCTCGGCGTCGACGCCTTCGGGATCGACCTCTCGCCCGGGATGATCGACGTGGCCCGCCGTGATCACCCTGAGCTGAGGTTCGAGGTCGGCTCGATGACCGACCTCAATCTGGCCGACGGCTCGGTCGACGGTGTGGTCGCCTGGTACTCGCTCATCCACATCCCGGACGACCAGATCGGCGCGGTGTTCGCGCACTTCCGGCGGGTGGTGCGTCCCGGTGGCCCCCTGCTGCTCGGCTTCCACGTGGGCGACGAGACGACACACAAGACGGAGGGCTACGGCGGCCACCCGATGAACGTGCACGTCCATCGTCGTCAGCCGGCGCAGGTGGCGGCCTGGCTGCGCGAGAACGGGTTCACAGTCGACTCGCAGACCACTGTCACCTCGGCGGAGAGCCGGCTCGGCGGGATCATCGTCGGGCGACGGGAGCCCTGAGCGGCGATCCATCGCCAAACGCGACAGGCCCTTGGATTGATCGGCCACACAGTAGGTACGCCACGCAGCAGCCAAGGCTTATGCCCTTATCGCAAATAAGTTCCGCTTTTCTCCTTAATGTACCCAACTCGTGGCTAAACCTCTCTCAAGGGACCAATAGGTCTAATACGCTACGACTCGCCCAGCCACCATGGGCAGGCGACTAGTAGGTAGCTCTGGTGTATCCGGGGCGGCTCTGGAGGGGTCATGAGCAACAACCGACGGCTGCGGCCGAGGCGGAACCATGGCCGAGCCGCCTCAGGGCTGAGTTCCGCCCTACTGGTGGTCGGAATGACGGGTGGGCCCGCAGCCGCAGCGCAACCGGTGGAAGCGAAGCCGTCCGCACAGGACCTACACATCGGTACGCCCGGTCCGCTCGGCCAATACGGCGCGTGGCCGTCATCCTTGTCGACCATCCGCCAAGACGGCGACGGACCAGACGATTCGTGGGACCAGTACCCCGACGGGCAAACGGACTACGGCCCGCAGGGCTGGCAGAGCCCGTGGGGTGGACACGACAAGGGCAAGGGTGGCTACCCGCACGACAAGCATGGCACCCAAGGCCCCCAGGGTGCTCAAGGCGCCCAAGGAGACGCAGGCGCTCACGGTGCGCAAGGCGCTCAGGGCAACGCAGGCACACAGGGCGACGCAGGCGCTCAAGGCGCCCAGGGATTCCAGGGCGAGGCGGGCGCCCAGGGCGCTCAAGGCGCCCAGGGCAACACGGGCGCCCAGGGCGCTCAGGGGGAATCGGGCGCTCAGGGGGCACAGGGCGACGCAGGCGCACAAGGTGCCACCGGCGCCCAAGGCCCACAGGGCGACGCAGGCGCACAAGGCACCCAAGGCTTCCAAGGCTTCCAAGGCTTCCAAGGCGCCACCGGCGCCCAAGGCCCGCAAGGCGACGCAGGCGCACAAGGCACCACCGGCCTCCAAGGCCCACAGGGCGACGCAGGCGCACAAGGCACCACCGGCCTCCAAGGCCCACAGGGCGACGCAGGCGCACAAGGCACCACCGGCCTCCAAGGCCCACAGGGCGACGCAGGCGCACAAGGCACCACCGGCCTCCAAGGCCCACAGGGCGACGCAGGCGCACAAGGCACCACCGGCCTCCAAGGCCCGCAAGGCGACGCAGGCGCACAAGGTACCCAAGGCTTCCAAGGCGCCACCGGCCCCCAAGGCGACGCGGGCGCACAAGGCCCGCAGGGCGACGCAGGCGCACAAGGCGCCACCGGCCTCCAAGGCCCGCAAGGCGACGCAGGCGCACAAGGCGCCACCGGCCCTCAAGGCCCGCAAGGCGACGCAGGCGCACAAGGCGCCACCGGCCCTCAAGGCCCGCAAGGCGACGCAGGCGCACAAGGCGCCACCGGCCCTCAAGGCCCACAGGGCGGCGCAGGCGCACAAGGCGCCCAAGGTTTCCAAGGCGCCACCGGCGCCCAAGGCCCGCAAGGCGACGCAGGCGCACAAGGCGCCACCGGCCCTCAAGGCCCACAGGGCGACGCAGGCGCACAAGGCGCCCAAGGCTTCCAAGGCGCCACCGGCGCCCAAGGCCCGCAAGGCGACGCAGGCGCACAAGGCGCCACCGGCCCTCAAGGCCCACAGGGCGACGCAGGCGCACAAGGCGCCCAAGGCTTCCAAGGCGCCACCGGCGCCCAAGGCCCGCAAGGCGACGCAGGCGCACAGGGCGCCACAGGCGTGCAAGGCGCACAAGGCTTCCAAGGCTTCCAAGGCGCCACCGGTGCCCAAGGCCCGCAAGGCGACGCAGGCGCACAAGGCGCCACCGGCGCCCAAGGCCCACAGGGCGACACAGGCGTGCAAGGCGCACAAGGCTTCCAAGGCGCCACCGGCGCCCAAGGCCCGCAAGGCGACGCAGGCGCACAAGGCGCCACCGGCGCCCAAGGCTTCCAGGGCGCACAAGGTGCGCAGGGCGACGCGGGCGCACAAGGTGTTCAAGGCTTCCAAGGTGCCCAGGGAGTTCAGGGCGCCCAGGGAGACACGGGGGCACAAGGACCGCAGGGCCTGCAGGGCGTACCAGGACCGCAGGGCGCCACAGGCGCCCAAGGCCCGCAGGGCGTGGCGGGCAACGGCATCCAGGCCGCCTACATCCAGGGTCCGCTGACCGTAATCGCCGATACCCCTGTCAATTTCGGCTGTGAGCCCGGAGACATTGCTGTCGGAACCGGATATCAGCTCTCGGGCGCAGGCGTGAACCCGGTGCTCATCCAGCCACTCTCGACCAGTGGCTACCAGTTCACCTTTACCGGCGGAGGCGCCGACATCTGGGTCTCCTGTATTTCACTCGCCACACCGCTGGTATTGAGGGCGCCGTCCAACACGTCGGGCCGGGAGGCGGCCAACAGTAGCGAGGCCAACCGGCCGAACAGCAGGTCGAGCCGCCCCGTTATCGTCGAGGAGGAGAAATGAGCATGCGTCAGATATTCGGGTCGCTCGCCTGCGGCGCCGTCCTGCTGACCGGAGTCACGGCATGCAGCGACAAGCCAGCCGACAAGCCACAGACGAACAACGCCGGCAACACCGACAAGGCCAGCGGCAGCCCCGAAGCTACGCCCGAGGATCTACTCAAGCTCGGTGTCGAGCAGGGCCAAGCCGGCAACTTCGACGCGGCGAAGACCACCTTCGAGAAGCTGCTGGACGCCGAGGCCGACAACAAGTTCGCCTGGTTCAACCTGGGCTACATCGCCCAGTCTCGCAACCAGACCGACGAGGCGCTCAGCAACTACGACAAGGCACTGGCGGCCGACGCCAACTACAAGCCGGCCCTCTACAATAAGGCCATCGCTCTGGAGGGTAAGGCGCCGACGACGGCGATAGACATCTACCGCAAGCTCGTGTCGATCGACAACAAGTCGTCAACCGCCTACCTCCGGCTGGGCATGTTGCTGTCCCAATCCGGTGAGGACGCGGCAGCGCGGGACGCCTTCAAGTCCGCGATCCGCTTGGACAAGGGGCTCACCTCAGCCGTTCCGGCGAAGTACCGCACAACCCCTACCGATCGGTCCTCGACTCCGGCGGGTAGGTGAGTGCCTCAATGCGTACACCTCGCGTAACGGTGTTCACGGGGAGCAACCGCACCCGCTTCATCGACGAATGCTTCGAATCACTCGTCGCGCAGACTTTCACCGACTGGGAGTGGGTGGTCATCCTCAATCAGGGGTCACGTTGGCGACCCGAGAGGCATGACGATCGGATCCGGCTCATTGTCCAGGACGGCCTGAACGGCGTCGGCGCCGTGAAGGGGTACGCCTGCGCCGAGGCTGCCGGGGACATCCTGGTCGAGCTTGACGACGACGATCTGCTCAGCAGCGACTGTCTGCAAGAGATTGTCGACGCCTTCGACTCCAACAGGGAGGTGGGGTTCGTCTACAGCGACACCGCGCAGATCCAGGAGGACGGCAGTCGCTGCGAAGACCGTTTCGCGAGTTCGTTCGGCTGGCGGCACTACGACGAGAAGGTGGACGGCCGCGAAGTGTTGGTCTGTCGGGCGTTGCCGCCGACGCCGCACAATGTGAGCTACATCTGGTACGCACCGAACCATGTACGGGCATTCCGCCGGGACATCTACGAGAAGGTCGGCGGGTACGACGAGTCGCTCGACGTCGCGGACGACGCCGACCTCATGGCTCGGATGTACCAGGTGAGCGAGTTCCATCACATTCAGAAATGTCTCTACCTCCAACGCATGCATGCCAAGAACACGCAGCGCATCCCAGATGTCAACGCCCGCATCCAGCAGCGCACGGTGGAGATCTACGACCGGAACATTCAACATAATGTGCTGGCCTGGTCGCGGCGGCAGGGACTACTGGCGCTCGACCTGGGCGCCGCCCACAACAAGCCGGAAGGCTATCTCGGTCTGGATTACCACGACGGGTCGGGTGTCGACATCGTCTGCGACATCACGAAGGGTGTCGACCTGCCGGACAACAGCGTCGGAGTCATTCGGGCGGTGGACTTCCTGGAACACATCCCGGACAAGATCGCGCTGTTCAACGAGCTGTACCGATTGCTCGCACCGAACGGGATGCTGCTGTCGCTTACCCCCAGCACCGACGGTCGAGGGGCCTACCAGGACCCGACGCACGTGGCGTTCTACAACGAAAACTCGTTCTGGTACTTCACGGACGCCAAATATTCTCGGTTCGTACCTGAAATCACATGCCGATTTCAGGCGTCGCGGCTGGTCACGTACTTCCCGAGTGAATGGCACAAGGCGCACAACATCCCGTACGTCTCCGCGAATCTCATCGCGATCAAGGACGACGCCCTGCGCAACGGCGGCCTGCTGAACATATGACCACCGCGCGCACTGACAGAAGGTGCCCGCAGTGTCCGGTCACGTCGGAACCTATCGCTCGGGAACGTGGATCACGACATCACGTAGCCCACCCGCGGTCCATCGCTCGACCGGATCATTCGTTGGGCTTATAGGGCCACGGCGATCCCGGTCGGCTCCTCAGGTACTGCCTCGACTATGGCTCGGGATACGACGGAGGCGACGGTCCATGGGTACCGGGTTGGACCTCCACTACGTACTGTCGTCTCGTGGTTGACAGTGATGAGGCGGTCCAGATCGCGATGCGATTCCTGGCCCGCCGCCTCGACGAGCGTCAAGGTCTGCGCGAACTGCCGGACGTGCAGGGGGTGACCGTCGAGCAGGTGGCGACCGTGACCGGTGCGCGGCGTTGCCACGTGGTGAGTTTCGGATGGCCGCTGCGGGTGGCCGTCGATCAGGAAACGGGCGACGCGGACATGCTGCGGTAGGGGTCAGCTCCTCCGCTGCTTCGAGAACGATGACCGCCCTGGCGGACCAGGCCGTGTGGTCCCAGTCGGGGCCGGGAGTCCGAAGAGTCACACCCCCGCGAGACGCAGCCTCGACCCATTCGGCGACCACCCCATGAACGTGCACGTCCGTCGCCGTCAGCCGGCGCAGGTGGCTGCCTGGCTGGGCGAGAACGGGTTCACAGCGGCGACCTGATCGATCTTGGAAAACGGCGAAGCCCAGGCCAATGACCTGGGCTTCTTACCGAGCCGCCTGACGGAATCGAACCGTCGACCTACGCATTACGAGTGCGTCGCTCTAGCCGACTGAGCTAAGGCGGCAACGATCAGCAAGTGTACGGCACCCGTGCGGCACCGACCGAACGGGATACCCCCGCCGCGCCTGCCAGTACCAACCGGACATCGGCCGCCATCTGGACGCTTACCGGACAGCAGATCATCGGGGCCGGGACTACGCTGCGGCGGGTGAGCGACGAACGCGACCATCCTGAACGTCAGGACGAGCCCACCGAACGCCCCGACCGCGCGCCGGCTGGTGAACGTGTCTCCCATCGGCCGCGCAGCACCGACCCGCTGGAGCTGGGCTTCACGCCGCGCAAACCGGTTCCGTGGCTGGCGCCGTTTCTGCTGATCAGCACCGGCATCCGGACGCTGCTGGCCGTGCTCTTCGGGGCGTACCTCGACAAGCGCGAGTTGCAGAACGCGTTCGGCGACGGCGTCTTCCGCCAGGTCGGGTCGGACGGAGGGTTGTGGCTCGACTACGTGGCCGACCTGGGTGACGGGTTCAACGCCACCTACTCGGTGGCGTACCTGCTGGCGCAGCCCGAGCTGACCATCGACGGGCACCGCCTGCCCCGGGCGCAGACCCTGGTGATGGGCGGCGACCAGGTGTACCCGTCGGCGGCCTACGCCGCGTACGAGGACCGCTGCAAGGGCCCCTACCAGGCCGCGCTGCCGGTGGCGCCGGCCGAGAAGCCCACGCTCTTCGCGGTTCCAGGAAACCATGACTGGTACGACGGCCTCACCGCGTTCCTGCGGTTGTTCGTCCGCTCCCGGGACCGCAACTTCGCGGGCTGGGGCACCGGGCAGTCCCGGTCGTACTTTGCCGTGGAGTTGCCGGCCGGCTGGTGGTTGCTCGGCGTGGACGACCAGTCCGGCTCGTACCTCGACGACCCGCAGTTGGCCTACTTCGACGAGGTGGCCCGGCGGCTCGGTCCGGAGTCCAAGGTGATCATCGCGGCGCCGGCGCCCACCTGGGTCAAGGCCGTCGACAACCCCACGGCGTACGACTCGATCGACTACTTCATCCGCACGATCATCGACCCGACCGGGGCGCGGGTGCGGCTGCTGCTCTCCGGCGACTTGCACCACTACGCCCGCTACTCCGGGCCGGACCGGGAGCTGATCACCTGCGGTGGCGGCGGCGCGTACCTCTACCCCACGCACAAGCTGCCGGAGCGCATCGAGGTGCCACCGCGGGACACGCTGGCCCGCAAGGCCAGCTCCGCCCAGCCGTACGACCTGGTGGCCCGTTACCCGGACGCCGCGCGGTCCCGCCGCTACGGCTGGGGCATCTTCCCCCGGTTGCCGTTCCGCAATCCCGGCTTCACCACCCTGCTCGGCACCCTGCACACCCTGCTGATGCTGGCCATGGCGGGTGCGACGGCGAACTGGGCCGACAGCACCGACCAGCGGCTGTTCAGCGTCCCGCTGGTGGTGATGGTGCTCGTGACGGTGCTGGCGGCGGCCCTGTTCGCCAAGCCGCCGAGCGCGAGCGGCAAGCGCCACGCGCGGCACTGGATCCTCGGTGTGGGCCACGGCGTGGCGCAGGTGGCCCTCGCTGCGGCCGGCACCTGGGCGTGGTTGGCGCTGCCGTTCTACGACTGGCCGTGGCCGCTGCCGGCAGCCGCCGCAGCGGTGCTCTACGGCCCGGTGATCGGCCTGGTCGCCAGCCAGCTGGTGGCGGCGTACCTGCTGGTGGCGGGCTCGTTCGGGGTGAACGTCAACGAACTCTTCGCCGGCCAGGGCATCGAGGACTCCAAGTCGTTCCTGCGGTTGCGCATCGACCCGGACGGAACGTTGACCATCTACCCGGTGGGGGTGGACCGGGTGGCCCGCGACTGGCAGGTGAACCCCGACCAGTCCCCCACGAGGAGCTGGCTGATCCCCAAGTCCCCCCTGACCCCCCACCTAACCGAACCCCCCACAGTCCTGCGCTAACCCCCTCCCACCCCACCCCCACCCCACCCCACCGCCGTTGATCATGAAGTTATTGCCCAGACACGCCGGCCGGGATGGCAATAACTTCATGATCAACGCGGGACGGGCGGGGCCGGGGGGACGCGCGGGGCCGAGGGCGGGGTGGGTTAGGGGGTGTATTGCTGGTTGTGGGCTTGGCGGGAGCCGCAGACGTCGGCGCGGGAGCACATGGAGCGCGAGCCGTCCGCGTCCAGGCGTACGGTCACCGCGTCGCGGGGGACGCTGTGGCCGACCACCCGGCCATCACCCTCCGGGGTGGAGACCCGGCTGCCGACCGCCGGCGCGGTCTCCTGGAAGCGCTGGTAGAGCGGGTGCTCGTACTTGAGGCAGCACATCAGCCGGCCGCACGCGCCGGAGATGCGCAGCGGGTTGAGCGGCAGGTCCTGGTCCTTCGCCATCCGGATGGTCACCGGCTCGAAGTCGGTGAGGAACGTGGCGCAGCACAGGTCCCGACCGCAGGAGCCGATGCCGCCCTGCACCCGCGCCGAGTCGCGTGCGGAGAGCTGGCGCAGCTCCACCCGGCAGTGCAGGGTCGCGCCCAGGTCGCGGACCAGGGAACGGAAGTCCACCCGGTGCGGGGCGGTGAAGTACACGGTGCTGCGCTCACCGCCGCTCTCGGCGGAGCCGAGCACATGGTCGACAGCCACCACCTTCATCGGCAGGCCGTGCGAGCGGATCAGCCGCTTGGCGGCCACCTTCGCCTCGGCCTTGCGCCGACGCAACGCCTCATCCCGGCGCAGGTCTTCGTCGCCGGCCAGCCCCACCAGGCGCGGGAAGCCGTCGGTGTCCTCGGTCACCCACTGCGCGGCCCACACGCACTCCGCCACCTCGGGCCCGTCGTCGGTGGGCACCAGCACCCGGTCGCCCACCTGCGGACGGAACTCGCCCGGGTCGAGGTAGTAGAGCCGCCCGTACCGGTTGAAGCTGACCGCGCAGAGCATGCCCATCCCCCCACCCTACGACGCGTCGCGGCGCAGAGCGCACCGGCCGGCTACGCCCCGCTGCCATTCATGACCGTCGACTTGACCGATTGCCGGGCGTCCCGTCGTGCCGTTGCTCCTCGCCCGGACGGTTGAATCCGGGGCCGGGCAGGAGACAAGACGTGCCTCGGCGGCGTTGAGTGGAGGCAGACCTGCGGGGGGTGCAGGGGGAAGACCACGGCGTCGCCGTGGGCGCCGGCTCAGGTCAGGCGCCCGCGAGCGACGCCGTGGCCTGTCCGAGGCAACGCGGCCGGACGACCGTGGTCCGGGGCAGCGCCGGAGGACCCCGGTCCGGGGCAACGCGGCAACGCCGGAGGACCGTAACCGATTTACCAGCCGACCCGGGTGGGTTGGTCGTAGCGGGGTCGACCGTCGGTCGGTGGACGCCACGCGGACTCGGCCAGACTCGGCGCCCACTGGCGCAGCAGCGTCTCCGCGCCGTCGTACGCGACGCAGAGGACCGCCAGCACCCGCGCGGCGATCTCGGCCGCGTCGGCCACACCGGGCCCGACCGGCCCGGGGCGTGTTGACGCACCGGTGGCGGTGGCGGCGACCACGGCGACCGCCTCGGCCGAGCGGAGCACGTCGGCCAACGTGCGGGCCAGCGCGAGACGGCTGCCCTCCACCCAGTCGGCGAGGGCGTCGGCGTAACCGGCGGTGGATTCGAGTCGCCCGACCAGGCTGTCCGGTCCTTCGTCGAGATGGCGCAGCAGCGCCGCCCGCTGTTGCCCGTACGCCGTTGCGGCCGGCCCGGACCAGAGCACCGAGTCGGTGAGCGCGGCGGAGACGTCGTCGTACCCCCGGACGAGCCGGCGCACCGCGTGGCCGGCGCTGGCGAGCGGCACCGGGTGCAGGTCGAGGAAGCTGCGGACCGCGTCGCCCGGCAGCACCTGCATGCGGCGCAGCAGCGGCCAGACCCGGTGCCCCTCGGGGACGCCTGCCGCGATCAGCGTGTCGACCCGGCGGAGCAGGTCGAGGCCGGGCTCGGCGAGCCGGTCCAGCGCGTCCATCACGGTTCCCCGGCGAGCCGTCGACGGGCCGCCCGGTCGACCTCGGCGTAGCGGTCGGCGGCCTCCCGAACGGCCGCTGCGGCGGCGGCCAGTCGACCGGCGGCGGCGCGGGCCTCCCGGGCCCGGTCGTCGGTGGCGGTGGTCCACTGCCGGTGCAGCGCCCGACCGATCTCGCCCGGGCGGCCCGGCGCGTCGGAGCCGAACGCGGCCTGGGCCGGATCGCTGGCGGTGACGGTGTGCGAGACCATGGTGAGCGTGGCGCTCGCCTCGTCGAGTCGGGCGGCGAGCGCGCGCAGTGTGTCCATCTCAGGCCCCCGCGAGCGGTCGGTAGGCGGCGAACGTCTCGTTGTGCAGCTTCTCCCGGGCCCACTCGGCGGCGTCGGCCGCAGCGGTGACCGCGGCCTGCACGGAGCCGGCCACGTCGCGCGGGCTGCGGGTGTGCAGCGGCCCGAGGAACCGGACGTCGGTGATCCGCCCACCGGCGGTGACCACCACCTCGACCAGGCCGTCCGGCGAGCGGACGGTCACCTCGACGGTCGACACCGCCTGGTCGAACTCGGCCTGGAGGGACTCGATCCGGCGGTAGCGTCGCACCGCCTCCTCGATCCAGGCTTCGTCGATCTCCCCCCGCGGCATCGGCCGACTCCTCCCGGGTGATCCATCACTCAGTGTGCTGTCACCGTCACCACGGCACACGGACCGTACCGCACCGGAATCGGGCCTGTCGATGCCTGTGGACAACGCCGGGAAGTGCGGGGTCAGCCCTTCCAGAGGGCGAGCATCATCGCCTCCACCGCGATCCGCGGCTTGACGTTCGCCTCGATCGCCGCGCGGCAGGCAAGCACGGCCTCCAGCCGGCGCAGCGACCCCTCGGCGTCCCACTTCTGCGCGCCGGCCCCGGCGAGCGCGGCCGTGTCGGTGTGCACCGGGGCGACGGGTGCGCGCAGGGCCATGGTGAGCGCGTCCCGGTAGAAGCCCGCCAGGTCGACGAGCGCCCGGTCCAGTGCGTCCCGCTGGGCCCGGGTGGCCCGGGACTTCTGCCGCTTCTCCAACTCCTTGAGTTGCCCGGCGGCACCCCGCATGGCACCGGCCGCGCCCCGGCCGGTGCCGCCCGCGCCGAGCGCGGTCTCCAGTGCCGCCCGCTCGGTCGTGTCGGCCTCGGTGACCGACGCCTCGGCCTCCGCCTCGGCCGCCTCGATCAGCGCGGACGCCGCGTCGAACGCCGCGCCGACACCTGTCAACCGGCGTGGCACCGCGAGCACCGCCTCGCGCCGTTTGCGGGCCTCCGGGTCGCGGGCCAGCCGGCGGGCCCGACCCACGTGGCCCTGGGCGGCCGCCGCCGCCCACTGCGCCACGTCGGGCGCGATGCCGTCCCGACGAACCAGCACCTCGGCCACCGCGTCGGCCGGCGGCTGCCGCAGGGGTACGACCCGACAGCGCGACCGGATGGTCACCGAGATGTCGTCCGGGTGGGTGGACGGCGCGCAGAGCAGGAAGACCGTCCGCGGTGGGGGCTCCTCGATCGCCTTGAGCAGCGCGTTGCCGGCGGCCTCGGTGAGCCGGTCGGCGTCCTCGATGACAACCACCTGCCAGCGTCCGCCGGACGGGGTGCTGGCCGCGCGGAGGACCAGCGCGCGCATCTCGCCGACGCCGATGGAGAGCCCCTCCGGCACCACCATCCGAACGTCGGCGTGGGTGCCGCCCATCGTGGTGTGGCAACCGGGGCACGCACCGCAGCCGGTGCCGTGCACGCACTGGAGCGCGGCGGCGAACGCCCGCGCGGCGACCGAGCGGCCGGAGCCGGGCGGTCCGGTGAAGATCCACGCGTGCGTCATTCCGGCGGACGGATCCACCGCGCCGGTCGCGGCGTCGTCGGCAGCGAACGCGTCACCGCTGGCCGGGCCGGCGGTGACCAACGCGGCCGCGCCAGCACGCAGCACGGCGGCGGCTGCGGCGGCGGCGCGGCGCAGCTCGACCACCGCCTCGTCCTGACCGACCAGGTCGGCGAAGACGTCAGGCATCAGGTCTTGTGCTCCATCGTCACCAGCTCCGCGTCGGATAACTCAGGCTGCACCGAGGTGTCCGGGCCCTGCGCCGGCCGCGGGTGCACGATGCCGCCCGGCTTGCCGAGCATCTCCTCGACCCGTCGGACCACCAGAGCGGTGATCTCGTCGACCGGCCGGGACGCGTCGAGCACCAGGTAGCGCTTCGGGTCGGCGGCGGCGAGGTCGAGGAACGCGTACCGGACGCGCTCGTGGAAGGCTATCGACTCGGCCTCCAGCCGGTCGGTGCCGGTGTTGCGCGAGGCCACCCGGGACAGGCCGGTGCGCGGCTCGACGTCCAGCAGCACCACCAGGTCGGGCTTGAGCCCACCGGTGGCCCAGGAGGAGAGCCAGGAGACCTCGTCGACGGGCAGGGTCCGGCCGGCGCCCTGGTACGCCAGGGACGAGTCGACGTACCGGTCGCTGATCACCACGCCGCCTCGAACGAGCGCGGGGCGGACGACGGTGGCCACGTGGTGCGCCCGGTCGGCGGCGTAGAGCAGCGCCTCGGCCCGGGGGGAGGGCGCGTCGTCGCCGGAGGTGTCCAGCACCAGCGACCGGATTCGCCGGCCGACGCCGGTGGCCCCCGGTTCGCGGGTGACCACGACCTCCCGGCCGTGACCGCGCAGCCGCTCGGAGAGCGCGGTGAGCTGGGTGGACTTGCCCGCGCCCTCGCCGCCCTCGAAGACCACGAAGAGCCCGGCGGAGACGAACGGCTCGGAGGGCATCAGCGGACGACCCCGGATGGAGCCCCACAGGTCGGCGAGGACCGGGACGCCCTTCTTGTCGTCCATCTGGCCGAACGCGCTGATCCCGGCGAAGATGCCGGCAGCACCGGCGGCGAGCAGCAGCAGTCGGGTGGAGGAGACGGAGATGCCGAGATCGGCGATCTCCAGCTTGCGCGAGCCACCGACACCGACCAACACGCTGCTCAGCCCGATGGCCAGGATCAGCACCAGCCGGGTGCCGATCTGCACCACCGCGAAGACCCGGCCGCGCACCTCGTCGGCCACCTCTCCACCCAGCAGGGTGGTGCCGGCCAGGAAGGCCATCCCGGCACCGGCGCCGACCAGCACCGCGCCGACGATCGCCATGGACAGGTGGATGGCGAAGGCGAGGGTCATCACGGCGGCGCTGGCCAGCACGATGCTCATGCCGAACCAGCGACGCCGGGACATCTCCTTGACGACCATCGGGCCGAGCCCGATGCCGAGCGCCAGGCCGACGAAGATCGCGCCGAAGAGCAGCGAGAACGCGGCGTCACCGGCGCCCAGCGAGTTGGCGAAGAACTTGGCCGTGCCGACCACGATGCCGCCGCCGGCGAACGCGCCGAAGATGCCCAGCACCAGGCCGCGGACGAGCGGGGTCTGACCGATGTACTTCCAGCCCTCGGAGAACTGCCGGAACATGCTCTGCTCGGCACGCTCCGCCTCGCCGCGCTGCGCCTCGCTGATCTCCTTGATCCCGAATGCCACCACCAACGCGGTGGCGAGCCGGGAGAAGGAGTTGAACCAGAGTGCGAGCTGGGCCGGCTCGGCCCAGGAGGGCAGGTCGCCGCCGACGGCACCACGGACGCCACGGTCGAGCACGGCCAGGCCGATGGCGGCGGCGACCGGGGTGAGGCCGTACGTGGTGATCAGCGTGAGCTGGTTGGCGGCCTCCAGCCGGGCGCGCGGGATCAGGTTGGGGACCGCGGCCTCCTTGGCCGGGATCCAGAGCAGGGTGAGCGACTCGATCAGGAAGGTGGCGATCAGCGCCCAGCCGACCACCAGGCCGCCTGCGGCGCCGCTGAGGGCGTAGAGCGGAATGGAGGCGAAGAGCACGAAGCGCAGCAGGTCGCAGATGACCATCGTCCAGCGCCGGTCGAACCGGTCGGCGAAGACGCCGGCCACCGGGCCGAGCACCAGCGCGGGCAGCAGCCGGATCGCGGTGACCCCGCCGAACGCGGCGCCCTGGGCGGTGCTGCCCTGCACCTGCGAGGCGGCGAAGAGGGCGGTGGCCAGCAGGCCGAGCCAGTCACCGAAGGAGGCCGCGCCGAGCACGATCCAGAGCCGGCGGAACGGCCGGATGCGCAGCACGGAGCGAATCGCGGCATAACCGGACGGATCAACCTGACCGCCGTTGGGCTGCTTGGCGGCGTTGCCCGACTGGTCGCCGGAGCGCGACACGCCGGGCGACTCGCCGCTGTTCTGGCTTTCGATGGCCGTACCTCCACGTGCCGGCCCATCGCTGGGCACCTCCGGTGCAACACTCTAGACCCGGTGGGGGGCCACCCCCCGGGCGACATTCTCCTGCTCGCTGAGCCTAGGCCGCCGAAGGCACCGGCCGCAGCCCGGACGTACGCGAGGGTATTTCGCATTCTCCGTCAGACAGTTAGCGTGCACACGTGGCCATCGAAAGCGACAAACTTCGCGAGCGCCTGGATCGGGCGACTGCCCACCTCGACCCCCCGTACGCGGTGGTCGATCTCACCGCCTTCGACGCCAACACGGCCGCCCTGGCTGAGCGCGCCGCCGGAAAGCCGGTCCGCCTCGCCAGCAAGTCGGTCCGCAGTCGGGAGTTGATCAGTCGGGCCCTCGCACGGCCCGGCTGGCAGGGCGTGATGGCGTTCACAGTGCCCGAGGCGATCTGGCTGGTCCGCGCCGGCGTCAGCGACGACGTGCTCGTCGCGTACCCGAGCGCGGACCGGGCCGCCCTCGGCGAGCTGGGCGCCGACCCGACGCTCGCCGCCGCGATCACCCTGATGATCGACGGCACCGGCCAACTCGACCTCATCGACACCGTCGGGGCCCCGGGGCAGCGCTCCGAACTGCGGCTCTGCCTGGACCTGGACGCCTCCTGGCGGCCGCTGCGCGGGGTGCACGTCGGCGTCCGCCGCTCACCTGTGCACAGCGCGCGGGCAGCCGGCGCGCTCGCCGCCGCAGTCGCCGGTCGACCCGGCTTCCGGCTGGTCGGGCTCATGTCGTACGAGGCGCAGATCGCCGGCCTCGGCGACGCGCCGCCGGGGCAGACGCTGCTGGCCGGCGCGATCAGGCTGGCCCAGCGTGGGTCGTACCGCGAGTTGCTGGCCCGCCGTGGTGCGGCGGTCGCCGCGGTACGCGAGCACGCCGACCTGGAGTTCGTCAACGGTGGTGGCACCGGCAGCGTGGCCGCGACCAGCGCCGATCCCGCGGTCACCGAGGTCACCGCGGGATCGGGCCTGTACGGGCCGACGCTGTTCGACGCGTACCGCGCCTGGCGGCCCACCCCGGCGGCGTTCTTCGCCTGCACGGTGGTCCGCCGGCCGACGCCGGAGCTGGCGACGGTGCTCGGTGGCGGCTGGATCGCCTCCGGCCCGGCCGCCGACAGTCGACTGCCCCGGCCGTGGCTGCCGGCGGGGCTGAAGCTGGTCGGCACCGAGGGCGCCGGTGAGGTGCAGACTCCGCTGTCCGGAGCGGCGGCGGCCGATCTGCGTGTCGGCGACCGGGTGTGGTTCCGGCATGCGAAGGCAGGTGAGCTGTGTGAACGGGTCAACGAGCTGCACCTGATCGAGGGGGACGCGGTCGTGGCGACCGTCCCCACCTACCGGGGTGAGGGGCGGGCCTTCCTCTGAGGCCGGCCAGCCGGCCGAGGCCCGCGCCCCCCGCCGGCTCAGACGGGCTGGGCCGCCTCGGCCTGCTTCCCGGCGGTGGACCGGCCGTTGTCCGGGCCGTCGACCTGGCGGTGCAGGTACTCCCGGATCAGCGCCTTCGCCTCCAGCAGCACCCGCTCGTCGCCGTCGGACTTCCGGCGGAACGCGAGCTTGATCAGCGCGTCCGCCGCCTCGACCGCGATCTCCAGCACGAAGCGCAGCTTGGGCACGTCGGTGAGCCCGAAACGCTCGGTCAGCACCCGGGCCAACTGGTCGGCGATCACGCCGTTGTTGTCCCGCTGCTCGTCGAGCAGGTGCAGGTCGACCACGTCGCCGAAGTGCAGGGTACGGAAGCCGGGGACGGTGCGGTGCATCGTGATGTACTCGTCGATGCCCGCGTCGACGCCGTCCCACCAGTGGGTCATCTCGTCGGACGCGAACCGCTCGTCGAGGCGCTGGAGGTAGGACTCCATGGTCCGCAGGGTCAACGCCTGCACGATCGCCCGCTTGTCTGGAAAGAACTGGTAGACCGACCCGATCGCCACCTCGGCCCGCTCGGCGAGCAGGGTGGTTGTCAGCCCCTCGTACCCGACCTCGTCGACGAGTTCGGCGCAGGCATCCAACATGCGCTGTACCCGCGCGACACTTCGACCTTGCACCGGTACGCGGCGCAGCGGCCCGGTCGTGGCGGCTGGTGTGGACACTCTGCGCCACCCCCCTTCGACGGATGAACATATCTCCACGTCACGAGTCCGTGACTACCGGTACAACGAGCGGATCGCAATTGCGGTATTTACCAGCTAGAACGTTCCTGATATGAAGTCAGTTCATATTCATGAATGAGGAGCGCGCATGGTCCGCACCGCACCGCTCGGGGCTGGATGGTCCAACTGGGCCGGGAACCAGCGTGGCAGCGCCAGCGCGATCCTGCGTCCCGGCTCGCCGACCGACGTCGCAGAAGCCGTCCGATCCGCCGTGGCCGACGGCGCTCGGATCCGGGTGACGGGCAGCGGTCACTCGTTCACCGCCGTCGCGCTCGCCGACGACCGCCGGATGGATCTGTCCGATCTCGACACCACGGTCAGCGTGGACGTCGCACAGCGGCTGGTCACCGTTCCGGCGGGAATGACCCTGCACGCGCTCAACGGCCTGCTCGCCCGGCACGGCCTCGCGCTGCCCAACCTCGGCGACATCGACGCGCAGACGGTGGCCGGCGCGATCTCCACGGGCACCCACGGCACCGGGGCCGGCTACGGGTGCCTCTCCACCTTCGTCGAGGCGATCACCCTGATCACCGGCACCGGCGAGGTGCTGCGCTGCTCCGCCGACGAGCATCCCGACGTCCTCGCCGCCGCCCGGGTGTCACTCGGCGCGCTCGGCGTCCTGGTCGAGGTGACGCTGCGCTGCGTGGACGCCTTCGTCCTCCGCGCCCACGAACGCCCGGCCGCGCTGGCCGACGTGCTCGGCGAACTGCCCGCCCTGATCGGCCGGCACGACCACGTCGAGTTCTACTGGTTCCCGTACACGTCCCGGGTCCAGGTCAAGGCCAACGACCGGGTACCCGCCAACGACCGGCCGCTGTCGCGCTGGCGCGGCTGGCTGGACGACGACTTCCTGTCCAACAGGGTCTTCGCCGGCGCCTGCCGACTCGGTCGGGCCGTGCCCGCGCTGGCCCCGGGGATCAGCGCCGTCTCCGCGCGCGCCCTCACCGAACGCCAGTACACCGGCCGCTCCGACCGGGTCTTCTGCACCCCGCGCCGGGTCCGCTTCGTGGAGATGGAGTACGGCCTGCCCCGCGAGGCGTTGCCCGAGGCCCTCGCCGCGCTCCAACGGATCGTGGAGGGCCTGCCCTTCAAGGTGCTCTTCCCGGTGGAGGTGCGGTTCACCGCCGCCGACGACATCTGGCTGTCGCACGGCTACGGCCGGGACAACGCGTACATCGCCGTGCACCAGTACGTCGGCATGCCGTACGAGCCGTACTTCCGGGCGTTCGAGGAGGTGGCCGCCGGGCTGGGCGGTCGCCCGCACTGGGGCAAGCTGCACTACCGCGACGCGGCCTCGCTGGCCACGGCGTACCCCCGCTTCGCGGACTTCCAGGCCCTGCGCGACCGGCTCGACCCTGACCGCGTCTTCAGCAGCCCCCATCTGAACCACGTCCTCGGGGCCTGACGGCGTCGTCTCACGCTAGAGCGCGAGGTCGTCCAGGTTGACGGCGGCGGCCATGGCCTCGGCGCCCCTGTCGTTCAGGTGCATGCCGTCACCGCTGTCCAGCGCGGGATGGATGTGGTCGGGGGCATCGGGGTTCGCGACAGCTCGCGCCACGTCGAAGACGGCGTCGAAGGCGTCAGTCGTACGGATCCAGTCGTTCACCTCGCGCCGGGTGGCGAGGCCCTGAGGTGTGCTGATCTCCGGGCCTGCCCCGGCGAACGGGCCGATGGTGCCGGCGACGATCCGCAGGCCGGCGCCGTGGGCACGGTCGGCCAGCGCGCGGAAGCCGTCGACCAGGGCGGCTGCGGTGACCGGAGGCTCGCCCAGCATGGTGGGCAGACCGAGGTCGTTGATGCCGAAGTGGACCAGAACGTGGGTCACGGCCGGCACCGAGAGCACGTCCCGGTCGAAGCGGGCCAGCGCGTGTTCCCCCACGCCGTCGCGCAGCAGACGGTTTCCGGCGATGCCCTGGTTGACGACCCACCCGCGGCGCAGACGCCTGTTGAGAAAGTCGACCGAGCGATGGTTGGCGCTCGTCGTGGTGCCGACCCCCTCGAACCAGGAGTCTCCGAACGCCACGGCGATCGCGGTGCCCGGTGGGGTGAGCACGTCGACGCCCGAGATGTAGAACCGGGCTTCGACCTGCTCCGCCCCCGGCAGTACGGCCTGCCTGACCTGATTGCCTGCCGCTATCCGGGCGACCTCGGCCGGCTTGTGGGAATGGGTGGCCAGGCCGGTCCGCTCCGGAAGGTAGAGACTCACGACCAGATCCGTGCCGGCAGTGACCGGGAGGTCGACCGGGTCGGTGACGGCCTCCTCGCCCGCCGGGACGACCCAGCGCTCGGCAGCACCGACGGTGAGGGCCACCAGCTCGCCGCCAACGCCGACAGTGGCCGCCCCGATGGTCAGCGGGGTACGGCCGTAGCGGTTCGTCAGCCGTAGCCGGAGAGCCTGCCCACCCCCGGCCAGGTGCAACACCTGACGAACGGTCTGGTCGACGAAGCTCCGGGGTTCGCTGAACTGAAGCTGCTCATAGGGGCTGAGCACAGCGGTACGAAAACCGGCGGTCCAGATCATGGTCGTTTCAGGGCCCTTCAGATGTCCAGGACGATCCGGCCTCTGGCTGAGCTGCGCTCGGCCAGTTCGTGCGCCTGTCGATCTCCGCCAACGGCACCCGGGCGGCGATGGGGTAGGACAGGTCACCGTCGGCCAGCGCGGCGGTCAGGTCGCTCGCGGCGGCCTCGTTCGCCGACTCAGGGAAGTCGTCGTTGCTGAGGAACCGGACCGTGATGTTCTTGAACCCGAGCGGCCAGTACGGGATGGTCGGCTCGGCCGCGCCTGTCGCGTAGGTGGCGATCACGCCGCCGTTACGGAGGACCTCCAGGTCGGTCGCCACGTTCGCGTCGAACGCCAACTCGGCCACCCGGTCGATCGGTTCGCCGCCGGTGTACGCGAGGATCCGGCTGGCCACGTCCCCACCGGCGGTGTCGAGCGCGTGGTGCGCGCCGGCAGCCAGCGCGTGTTCGACCTGGTCCGGAGTTCGTACCGTCGCGATGACGATGGCACCGTCCCTGCGGGCCACCGCCAGCGCGGCCCGCCCGACCGCGCCGAGGGCCCCGGTGACCAGGACCCGCTGACCGGTCACCGACCCGTCGGCGAAGATCGCCCGATGGGCGGTGATGCCGGGGATGCCCAGTCCGGCCGCCTGCTCGTCCGGCACACCGGCGGGCAGCGGCACGGCGTGCCGCGCGGGCACCACGGTGTATTCGGCGGCGGTCCCGAACGGTCGGTACGACTGCGCGAGATACACCCAGACCCGTTCGCCGATCCGCGACGGGTCGACACCCAGCCCGACCGCGTCGATCACGCCGGCGCCGTCACCGTGCGGGACGACCCGGGGGAACATCATCGTGGATCCCCACCAGCCCTGCCGTTTACCCAGGTCACCGACGTGAATCCCGGAGACCGACACGCGGACCCTGACCTCACCCTCCCCCGGCCACGGATCGGGCAGCTCACCGACCTGGAGCACCTCGCGCGCCGGGCCCTGCCGGTCGTACCACGCGGCGCGCATCACGCGCCTACCGCGTCGGTGGTGGTGCCCTCCTCCGTGCTGATCACCGAATCGATCAGGGCGAAGAACGCCTGGATACCGGGCCGGTCCCCGCCCCGGCGGCGGGACTCGGCGAAGTCCTCGGACGAACCCCAGAAGACGATGTCCAGCCACTCGTCGTCGGCGAGCCGGATCAGTCGCGCGTCGAGGAAACCGGCACGGTCGGTCTGGAAGTCACGCAGCATCGCCGGCCGCGCTGCCAGCAGAGCGTCGGCACGCTCGGCGGGGACGCGGAAACGGGTGATCTCGACGGTGGTCATCGTTCCTCAATCCGTTCGGGTGTTGGCTCGGAGCCGTTGACGCCCAGCATCTGCCTGAGCTGGGCCAGCAGGACTTCGCGGAATGTCGTGGGTGTGGGATGGTCCTGGACGCGGGAGATGATCAGACCGGCCAACGCCGCGAGCAGGAGGTCCGTCACCGCCTCGGCGTCGTGGGTCAGCGTGAAGACGCCCCGCGCCGCCCCTTCCCGTACGGCGGCCAGGAAGGGCGCCCGGTACCGCTCCTGCACTGTCGCGCTGTAGTCGCGCAGTTCGTCATCGCGCATCGCGGAACGCCAGAACTCGACAAGGATCTGCCTCGTGCTCTCCGAGTTGTGCAGACTCCGGTCCACGAGCGCGACGAGTCGCCGCCACGGATCGGCTTCGGCGGTGGACACCGCCCGCAGGGCCTCCACCTCCCGGTCGGTGAACACCTGCATGGCCTCGATGATCATGTCTTCGCGTGAGCCGAAGTACGTCTGCAGCGTGCTGATCGCGACGCCGCCGGCCGCCGAGACGTCCGTGAAACGGGTGTTCTCGTAGCCACGGGCCGCCAGCACGGCGGCCACGGCGTCGAGAACCGCTTCCCGCTTCTCCCCGCCCGCACGCCTCTTGCGGATCATCCCGACCCCGACGGGCACGCTGTGCAGATCTTCGGCATGACCATACGGTACGGCGGTACCGGCGAAACGGCGAAGGACACCAGCTCAGGGTGATCGGAAACACCGGGGACTGCGGCGGCTTACTCCGTGCTGGTGGCGGCCTTGCGCGGGGCGGCCTTCTTCGCCGGAGCCTTCTTCGCCGCCGTCGCCTTGGCCGTCGTGGTCTTCTTCGCGGCCGTGGACTTGCTGGCAGCCGCCGTCTTCTTGGTGGCAGTGGCCTTCTTCGCGGGCGCCTTCTTCGCCGCCGCCTTCTTCCGCGGCGCCGGACCCTTCGCCCGCTTCTCGGCCAGCATCTCGGACGCTTCCTCGATGCTCAACGCCTCCGGCGTCTGCCCGCGCCGCAGCGACGCGTTGAACTCCCCGTCGGTCACGTACGGGCCGAACCGGCCGTCCTTGATCACCAACGGCTTCTCGGTCGCCGGGTCCACGCCCATCTCGCGCAACGGCGGTGCCGCGGCGCGCCGTCCACGTGCCTTCGGGGCGGCCAGCAGCGCCAGCGCCTCGTCCAGACCGACAGTGAACATCTGGTCCTCGGACTCGAGCGAACGGAACTCCTCGCCCCGCTTGACGTACGGGCCGTAGCGACCGTTGTTCGCGAAGACCTCGACGCCGTCCGGCGCGACACCGATCAGCCGGGGAAGGCTGAGCAGCTTGAGCGCCTCCTCCAGGGTCAGCGAGTCCGGAGTCTGCGTACGCAGCAGCGACGACTTCCGCTCGCCGCTGGACACGTACGGGCCGAACCGGCCGGACTTGAGCACGATCGGCTCGCCGGTGCCGGGGTCGTCGCCGAGCTTGCGCTCGCCGCTGCCGCCGAGGAACAGCTCGTGCACCTTCTCCGGGGTCAGCTCGTCCGGGGCCAGGCCCTCGGGGATCGGCGCCCGGTCACCCTGGGTGCCGCCCTCCTCGCCCTCGCCCGAGGCTGCGGCCGGTGCCGGCTGCTCGCCGCCGGGCAGCTCCCGTTGCAGGTACGGCCCGTACCGGCCGACCCGCACGACGACCTCGCGGCCGTCGTCGTCGGTGAAGAGCGGGATGGAGTTGACGCTGCGGGCGTCGATGTCGCTGAGGTTCTCGGTGACCAGCTTCTTGAGCCCGCCGGAACGGGCGATGTCCTGGTCGCCGGCACCGTTGGAGCTGCCGAAGTAGAACGCCGTCAGGAAGTCGACGGCGGCGTGGTCGCCGCCGGCGATCTCGTCCAGCTCGTTCTCCATGGTGGCGGTGAAGTCGTAGTCGATCAGGCGGGGGTAGTGCCGCTCCATCAGCCCGATCACCGCGAAGGCCAGGAAGGTCGGGATCATCGCCTGCCCGCGCTTGGTGACGTACCCCCGGTCCTGGATCGTCTGCATGATCGACGCGTAGGTGGACGGGCGGCCGATGCCCAGCTCTTCCAGGGCCTTGACCAGCGACGCTTCGGTGTAGCGCGACGGCGGCTGGGTGTGGTGGCCCTGCGCGGCCAGCTCGTCGGCGGTCAGCGGCTGGTCCTTGACCAGGGTGGGCAGCCGGCGCTCGGCGTCCTCGGCCTCGGCGTTCTCGTCGTCGCTGGACTCGACGTACGCGCGCAGGAAGCCCGGGTCGGTGATGGTCTTGCCGGTCGCGCCGAAGTCGGCCTCCTCCTGCGAGGTGGAGACCGCCCGGATGCGCACCGACACGCTGGAGCCGACCGCGTCGGTCATCTGCGAGGCGATGGTGCGCCGCCAGATCAGCTCGTAGAGCTTGAACTCCTCGGCGGACAGCTCCTTGGCCACCTCGCCCGGGGTACGGAAGTTGTCCCCCGCCGGGCGGATCGCCTCGTGCGCCTCCTGCGCGTTCTTCACCTTGCCGGTGTAGCGGCGCGGCTCCGGCGGAACGCTGCGCTCGCCGTACAGCTCGACGATCTGTCGGCGGGCCGCCGAGATGGCGGTCTCCGACAGGTTGACCGAGTCGGTACGCATATAGGTGATGTAGCCGTTCTCGTACAGGCGCTGCGCGGTGCGCATCGTCTGCTGCGAGGACAGGCGCAGCTTGCGGGCCGCCTCCTGCTGGAGGGTCGAGGTGATGAACGGCGCGTACGGGCGACGGCGGTAGGGCTTCTCCTCGACCCGGGTGACGGTGAACGGCCGCCCCTCCAGCCGGGCCGCGAGACCCCGGGCCCCGCTCTCGTCGAGGTGCACGACGCCGGCGCCGGCCCGGACACGACCGGTGGTCGGCTCGAAGTCCTTACCTGTGGCGATCCGGTCGCCGTTCAGGGCGATCAGTGTGGCGTTGAACGCACGCGGGCCCTCGCCGGCGTTGGCCACCGCGAGGGTGGCCAGGATGTCCCAGTACTCAGCGGTGCGGAAGGCCATCCGCTGCCGTTCCCGCTCGACCACGATCCGGGTCGCCACGGACTGCACCCGGCCCGCCGAGAGCCGCGGCATGACCTTCTTCCACAGCACCGGGGAGACCTCGTAGCCGTAGAGGCGGTCGAGGATCCGGCGCGCCTCCTGGGCGTCGACCAGATCGCGGTCGATCTCCCGAGGGTTCGCCACCGCCGCCTGGATCGCCGGCTTGGTGATCTCGTGGAAGACCATCCGCTTGACCGGCACCTTGGGCTTGAGCGTCTCGACCAGGTGCCAGGCGATCGCCTCGCCCTCGCGGTCCTCATCCGTCGCCAGGAAGATCTCGTCGACCTCCTTGGCCAGCTTCACCAGCTTGCTGATCTGCTGCTTCCGGTCGGCGGAGACGACGTAGAGCGCCTGGAAGCCGTTGTCGACGTCCACCCCGAGACGGGCCCAGGGCTCCTTCTTGTATTTGGCCGGCACATCGGCGGCGTTGCGCGGCAGGTCGCGGACGTGACCGAAGCTGGCCTCCACGACGTACCCCGGGCCAAGGTAGCCCGAGATCGTCTTGGCCTTCGCCGGTGACTCGACGATGACCAGACGGGTGGTTCCAGCGTTGCTTGGCACGTCTCTCCCCGACCTCACTCCTGCTCGTGGCCTGCCGGCGCCCGGACAGCGACCGCTTTCGACCCCGCCGTCGCACCGGCGGTCCGGATGTCCAACGTAACGCGCCGCCCGCGTTTCGGGTTTCGCGGGCCACAAACCGCTTCGACGCGGCGGTCGACACCGCCCCGCCGCGCTCGGCACTGCCGGACGGCGCCACCGTACACCGTGGGTAGGGCTCGAAGCGGGTCACTGTGACGATGGCGGACCCAAGACGGAGGTCCGACCCGCCCGTTTTCCGCCTGGATCGACCCGGCGGCTGTCCGGCACCAGACACCCGGCCGCCGCCCCCAACCTGGGTGGAATGACCGATTCAGGGCCCGGTCGGCCAGGCGCCGGTCGGCGCTGCGGCCGGCGCCCCGCCGACCAGTTCGGCGAGGCGGGCCAGTCGACGGCGGCCGGTGATCCGGTACGCCGGGCCGCCGTCACCCGGGCCGAGCAGCGCCCCGGCCAGCCCGGCTGCGGCCAGCGCGACGCCTATCGACTCCCAACACTCCTGGTCGTCGTCGTCGCCCAGCCGCAACAGGAAGCTGTCGGGGGGCTCCGGCGTCCCGGCCGCGGCGAGCCACAGCCGCAACCGCCGGCCGGTCAGGTGGAAGGCAGCCGGCGGGCGTTTCGTCGAACCGTGCAGCCAGGCGACCGCGAGCGGCTTCAAGACCCGGGTGTACGACGTACGAACGGCGTGTCGCGCGCCCTCGGTCGGCTCCCAGCTCGCCGCGAGCCCGCGCGACGCCAGTTCGGCGACGAGCACGTGCACCCGCCAGGCGGCGTCCACCTGCACCGAGAGACGAGCGGTGCCGCCCATCCGGACCGCCTCGCCCGGCCCGGCGAGCAGCCCGGCCAGGTCGGCGACGGTCGGCTCGGCCGCGTCCGCGCCGAAGAAGACGAGCTGCCGGCCCGCGTCGTCACCCTGGCGGGAGCCGTTCGGCACCGGGCCGCTCTGCGCCGGACCGCTCTGCGCCGGGTCGCTCCGTGGCGCGCCGCCGCGGCGTCGCCCGGAGGTGGGCGTGTCGGACTCGGGCGCGGGGAACAGCGCCGGGGGCGGCGGCGCCTTCCCGGTGTCACCGAGCCCGCTCAGTGACACTCCGGCACCTCGTCGAATGCCTGTTTCAACTCCTCGGAGTTGAGCTTGCTGGTGTCCAGCGCGCTGGCGTCGTACTCCGTGTTCAGGGTCGCCACGGCGGCCCGTACACCGTCGTAGAAGACGGTCGGCTCGCCGGTGCCCAGGCCGTCGATGGTGTCCCGGGCGCGGCCGTACGCGTCCCGCATCTTCCCCAAGGAGCTGCGGAAACCCGCGGAGATGGCCTCGCCGTTGTCGGTCTCCGGGATACCCGCCCTCTCCACCTTGCGGCGCGCGGCCTCGCTGGCCTGCTCCGCCCCGTCGAAGAGCCGCACCAGGTTCTCCTTGGCCTGCGCCGGCGTGGTCTGCGCGGTCATCTGCTCGTCAGTGCTGCTGGTCAGCTTGTTGATCTCGGAGCGCCACGGGGTGAGCGCGCCGCAGACCGAGGCCGCCCAGGCCCGTGGGCTGGGGCCTCCGCCGCAGCCGGCCAGGACGACGATCGTGGCCAGGACCACCGTGAGCTTTCCGGCGGCAGACGCCCGGCACGTACGCATGCGTTGCAGCGTACGGCCTTTGGCCAGGTGTGGCACCGGGCCGGACGGCCGGGGTCCCCGGTCGACGCGTTACGTCGACCGGGGACCCCGGGCCCTTCGTGGGTCAGGCGTTGACCGTCTCCGGGCGGTGATCGGTGCTGCCCGCGCCGGTGTTGCCATCGGCGTCCGAGTCGGACATCGCGATGCCCTTGCGCTTGCTGAACACCACCGACGCCACGATGATCAGCGTCGCGACCAGCGCGATGCCGACCCGCAGGCCGACGTTGCGCTCGTCGCCGACGCTCCAGGCCACCACGGCGGGAGCGATCAGCAGCGAGACCAGGTTCATCACCTTGATCAGCGGGTTGATCGCCGGGCCGGCGGTGTCCTTGAACGGGTCACCGACGGTGTCGCCGATGACAGTGGCGGCGTGCGCCTCGGAGCCCTTGCCGCCGTACGCGCCGTCCTCGACCAGCTTCTTGGCGTTGTCCCAGGCCCCACCGGAGTTGGACAGGAACACCGCCATCAGGGTTCCGGCACCGATCGCACCGGCCAGATACGCCGCGAGCGCGCCGGGCCCGAGGCCGAAGCCGACAGCGATCGGCGCCAGGATGGCGAGCAGGCCGGGGGTCATCAGCTCGCGCTGCGCGTCCCGGGTGCAGATGTCGACGACCTTGCCGTACTCCGGGCGCTGGGTGCCGTCCATGATGCCGGGCAGCTCACGGAACTGCCGGCGGACCTCCATCACCACGGCACCGGCCGAGCGGGACACCGCGTTGATGGCCAACCCGGAGAAGAGGAAGACCACCGCCGCGCCGATGATCAGACCGACCAGGTTGCGCGGGTTCGCCACGTTCAGCGAGTTGAGGATCTCCGTCCCGACGTCGTTCACGCCAGCCGTCGCGTACGCGCTGCTGAGCGAGTCGGTGTAGGAGCCGAACAGCGCGGTCGCCGCGAGCACCGCAGTGGCGATCGCGATGCCCTTGGTGATCGCCTTGGTGGTGTTGCCGACCGCGTCCAGCTCGGTGAGCGTGCGAGCGCCGTGCTCGTCGAGGTCACCGGACATCTCGGCGATGCCCTGGGCGTTGTCGGAGATCGGCCCGAAGGTGTCCATCGCGACGATCACGCCGACAGTGGTGAGCAGGCCGGTGCCGGCCAGCGCCACAGCGAACAGCGACAGGGTGATGGAGCTGCCGCCGAGGAGGAAGGCACCGAAGACGCCGGCGCCGATCAGCAGCGCCGAGTAGACCGCCGACTCGAGGCCGATGCTGATGCCGGCCAGGATCACTGTGGCCGCACCGGTCTGCGAGCTCTTGCCGATGTCCTGCACCGGTCGCCTGTTGGTCTCGGTGAAGTAGCCGGTCAGCGCCTGGATCGCGGCGGCCAGCACGATGCCGATCACGACTGCGCCGATGGCCACCAACCGGGGGTTGCCGGGCGCGTCGGTGAGGCCGCTGTCGAACTCACCGAAGGTCGCCGGGAGGTACGCGAAGGCGGCGATCGCCACCAGCACCGCGGAGAGCCCAGCCGACAGGTAGAAGGCCCGGTTGATCGCGGTCAGGGCGTTGCGGTCGGTCGCGCGCAGCCGGGTGATGAAGACGCCGACGATCGCGATCAGCACGCCGATGGTGGAGATGATCAGCGGGAAGACCAGGCCCTCCTCGCCGAACGCCGCGCGGCCGAGGATCAGAGCGGCGACGAGCGTCACCGCGTACGACTCGAACAGGTCGGCGGCCATGCCGGCGCAGTCCCCGACGTTGTCGCCCACGTTGTCGGCGATGGTGGCGGCGTTGCGCGGGTCATCCTCGGGGATGCCCTGCTCGACCTTGCCGACCAGGTCGGCGCCGACGTCGGCGGCCTTGGTGAAGATGCCGCCGCCGACCCGCATGAACATCGCGAGCAGCGCGGCGCCGAAGCCGAAGCCCTCCAGCACGGTGGGCGCGTCACCCCGGTAGATCAGAACGACGAGCGCGGCACCGAAGAGGCCGAGGCCGACGGTGAAGAAGCCGACGACGCCGCCGGTCCGGAAAGCGATCTTCATGGCCGCCTCGCGGCCGCCCGCCCGCTCCCTCGCGGCGGCGGCCACACGCAGGTTGGCTCTGGTGGCCAGCCACATGCCGGCGCCACCGATGAACGCGCTGAAGAGGGCGCCCACCACGAAGAAGAGTGAGCGGCCGATCTTCACCGCGAGCTCACTGCCATCGGTGTCGTGCACCGGAAGCAGGAAGAGCAGCACGACGGCGATGACGACGAAGATCGCCAGCGTGCGGAATTGACGAAGCAGGTAGGCCGAGGCGCCCTCCTGGACGGCCCCCGAGATCTCCTGCATTTTCTCGGTGCCCTTACCAGCGGCCAGCACCGTTTTAGTCAGGGCGGCAGCGAAACCGAGCGCCACCAGCGCGACAACCGCGGCGATGACGACGTAGGTGACATTGCTTCCGGTAAGGGAAAGCCCGCCGCCGTCGGCGGCCAAGGTCTCGGACATCTGTGTCCTCCTGTTACCGAACAATCGCGCCGGTGAGTGGAGACGCACTGACCGACGCCTGGATGCGGACTCGCAAGCGCGCGCCAACCCACCAGCGGACCAGCGATGACCACCCATACCCGCTGGCTGCGGGATGGGTCACTTGCTGACAACCCGGGTACTGTAGCCCTCCACAGTGTTGGAGGTCACACGCAGGTGGCACCGTGTCGCGATGATCTTCGTCGCTGTGTTATGAAACGAAATCTGATATAGGGCCCGATCCATGCAAAGAAGGCCGCATCCCCAGCAGGGGACGCGGCCTACGCAGCGGAGTTGCTCAGCGGCCGACCGGCCACACCATCCGCACCTCGGTGCCGATGCCGTCGTCGACCGGTCGCACCTGGAGGTCCTCGACGAAGCCGGCGAGCAGGGCGAAGCCGACGCCGGTGGTCAGCGCCTCATCGGTGAGCGCCTCGTTGGCCAGCTCGTCCGGCGGCAGCGCGGTCAGACCGATGCCCGCCTCGATCGGCGCCCGGTCCACCACCCGCACTGCGTACGAGCCACCGTCGGACATCTCCACGAGCACCGGATCGGCCAGGCCGTACTGCCGGTGCAGGGCCACCGCGCGCGTGCACGCCTCACCGATGGCCAGGCGAACCTCGTCCAGCAGGTCCTCCCGGACCCCGGCCCGCCGGGCGACGGCGACGCCGACGAGGCGGGCGGTGCGCACGTGCACCGGAGCGGGCGAGAACGAGAGCTTGACTGTCGCCATCACGCGCCGGCGCCCGCCGAGTCGGCGCTGACCGCCGCGTCGACCGTCGGGTGCAGCGGGAACACCTGGTCCAGCGCGGTGATCCGGAAGATCTTGAGCAGTGGCTCCTTGTCGCAGACCAGGGCGAACGAACCGCCGGCCGAGCGGAGCCGCTTGAGCGCGCCGACCAGCACGCCCAGCCCGGTGGAGTCGAGGAAGTCCACCCGACCGAGGTCGACCACCACGTGACGGGCCCCACCGTCGATCAGTTCGAGGAGTCGTTCACGGAGCCGGGGCGCGGTGTAGACGTCCACCTCACCACCGACCTCGAGCACCGTGTGCTCGCCCACGGTGCGGGTCGCCAGTGACAGCTCCATCGGTCCTCCTCGCCAGAGCCGTAAACTCTCGTGGGCATCTAACCACTACCGCCGGGGCGGCCTGCGGACGCCAGCGGAGGCTTCCCCTTACCCCGGTGTCCGACTTTTCATCTCCGAACACCAGTGCGAGAGTGCAGGGCGTGACCTCCGACGACTTCAGCTCCGCGCGCCGCACGCCGCGCCACGACCTGGAGTCGTCGTCCGCGGCCACCGTATCCGCTGGTCCCGGCCCCGGGCCAGCGCCGGCCGACCTGCTGCGCCGGCTGCGCGCCCGGGGTGCCGGCGACCCGGTCACCCACGTCGAGCGGGTGCCGGCCCGCGCCGGGGTGCCCGCGCCGTGGCCGTCGTGGGCACCCGAGGAGTTGCGCGCGGCGTTCACCCGGCGCGCCGTGGTCGCGCCCTGGCAGCACCAGGCCGAGGCGGCCAACCTGGCGTACGAGGGCAGGCACGTGGTCGTCGCCACCGGCACCGCGTCCGGCAAGTCACTGGCGTACCAGCTGCCGGCCCTTGCCACCCTGCTCGCCGACCCCCGGGCAACGGTGCTCTACCTGGCGCCGACCAAGGCGCTCGCCGCGGACCAGTTGCGCGCCGTCGCCGCACTGGAGCTGGAGGGGGTACGCCCCGCCTGCTACGACGGGGACACTCCGCGCGCCGAACGGGAGTGGATCCGCCGGCACTCCCGCTTCGTGCTGACCAACCCGGACATGCTGCACCACGGCATCCTGCCCGGGCACGCCCAGTGGTCCGGCTTCCTGCGCCGACTCGCGTACGTGGTGATCGACGAGTGCCACACCTACCGGGGGGTGTTCGGCTCGCACGTCGCGCACGTGCTGCGTCGACTGCGCCGGCAGTGCGCCCGGTTCGGGGCCACCCCGGTGTTCGTCCTCGCCTCGGCGACCTCCGGCGACCCGGCGACTGCGGCCGGACGACTGACCGGCCTGCCGGTGACAGCGGTCACCGAGGACTCCTCGCCGCGCGGCGGGGTGACCTTCGCGCTCTGGGAGCCGCCGCTGCTGCCACCGGACTCGGGCGCCTCCTCGCCGGTGCCCCCGCAGGCGACGGGCGACCACGACGACCTCCATCAGGTCCGCCGGTCGGCGCTGCGCGAGACCGCGGACCTGCTCGCTGACACGGTCGCCGAGGGGGTACGCACCCTCGCCTTCGTCCGCTCCCGCAAGGGTGCCGAGGTGGTGGCCGCCAACGCGCGTCGCGCGCTTGACGACGCGGTGCCGGGGCTCGGCGACCGGGTGGCCGCGTACCGGGGCGGCTACCTGCGGGAGGAGCGACGCGAGCTGGAACGCGCGCTGCTGCACGGCGACCTGCTCGGCCTGGCCTCGACCAACGCGCTGGAGCTGGGCGTGGACCTGGTCGGGCTCGACGCGGTGCTGATCTGCGGCTACCCGGGCACCCGGGCATCGCTGTGGCAGCAGGCGGGCCGCGCCGGGCGTTCCGGGCAGGAGGCCCTCGCGGTGCTGGTGGCCCGGGACGACCCCCTGGACACCTACCTGGTGCACCACCCGGAGGCGATCTTCGGCGCGCCGGTGGAGGCCACCGTGCTCGACCCGGCCAACCCGTACGTGCTGGCACCGCAGCTCGCCTGCGCCGCGGTGGAGGCGCCGCTCACCCCGGCCGACCTGGTGCTCTTCGGCGAAGGGGCGAAGGAGGCGGTTGACGAGCTGGTCGCGGCGGGAGCGCTGCGGCAACGGCCCACCGGTTGGTACTGGCGACACCGGGAGCGGCCCGAGGTGGATCTGCGCGGCGAGGGCGGCGCCCCGGTCGCCGTGGTGGAGTCGTCGACCGGCCGGCTGCTCGGCACTGTCGACGGCGGCTCCTCGCATTTCCTGCTGCACCCCGGCGCGGTCTACCTGCACCAGGGTGTCTCGTACGTGGTCGACCAGCTCGACCTCGCCGACGGTTGCGCGCTGGTGCACACCGAGGAGCCGGACTGGTCCACCCACGCCCGCGACGTCACCGACCTGTCCGTGGTGTCGGTGCGCTCCTACGTGGACGCCGGGCCGGTCGGCATGTTCCTCGGTGAGGTGGATGTGACAAGCCAGGTGGTGTCGTACCAGCGGCGGCGGATCGCCACCGGCGAGGTGATCGACACCCGGCCGCTCGACCTGCCCACCCGGGAGCTGCGCACGGTGGCGGTCTGGTTCACCCTGTCACCGCAGTCGCTGGCCCTCGCCGGGGTCCAGCCGGCCGACGTGCCGGGTGCGCTGCACGCCGCCGAACACGCCGCGATCGGTCTGCTGCCACTGATGGCCACCTGCGACCGGTGGGACATCGGCGGGCTCTCCACGGCGGTGCACGCGGACACCGAGGCGCCGACCGTCTTCGTCTACGACGGGCACCCGGGTGGCGCCGGGTTCGCCGAGCGGGCGTACGGGACGGCGGCGGCGTGGCTGCGGGCGACCCGGGACGCGATCGCGGAGTGCGGCTGCGAGACCGGCTGCCCGTCCTGCGTCCAGTCACCGAAATGCGGCAACGGCAACAACCCCCTCTCCAAGCCCGACGCGATCCGGGTGCTCGACGTGGTGCTGACGAACCTGCCGGACTGAGCGGCTTGCATGAACCGGCATGGCACGGGGCACAATGGTGTGGGAGCGCTTCCATCGATGTCCTTGTTGCTGATCGCCCCCCGTGCCCGAGGAGAAGCTGTGGCCGACACCATCGCCGAGACCGTCGACCTGCTCTACACCATCGACCAGGACAATCTCACCCTCGACCAGCAGATCGCGCTGGGGTCGGCACTGGCCGCCCTGGCTCAGGCGGAACGACTGGAACAGATCAACGAGCGGCTACGCGGCATCCACCAGGTACTCAACACCTGGTCGCTGCGCGCCGCGACCTCCGTCGACAGCCGCTGAGGTCTGCTGGAGTGATTCTGCAAGGGCACCAGTGATCACTCCAGTGCTGGGTAGTCGTCCGGCGACCTCGACGACTACCCAGCAGCAACTGATCATGGACGGCAGGGCACGCGACGATTGTCGGGCTGTGCGAGACTCCGGCGCACCAACCCCAGAGGAGTTCTTATGCAGCTCGACAACTTGCAGGGCCAGCACCAGTTCCACATCCGCCAGCGACTGCGCATGATGGTCAACCAGTACGAGGTCCGGGCGGTTTCCCCGGACGGCACCGAGGGTGAGCTGCTGGCGTTCGCGCAGCAGAAGCGGCTCGCCTTCAAGGAGCAGGTGACGATCTACACCGATGACTCCAAGCAGCAGCCACTGCTCGGCTTCAAGGCCCGCCAGCGCATCGACCTCGGCGCCACGTACGACGTCACCGACGCGGCCGGCAACCCGATCGGCCTGTTCCGCAAGGACTTCGCCCAGTCGCTGCTGCGGTCCACCTGGCACGTCGAGCAGGCCGGCCTGCCGCAGGTGACGGGCCAGGAGCGGAGCATGCCGGTGGCGCTGCTGCGTCGATTCGTCGACTCGCTGTCCTGGCTGCCGTACCACTTCGACTTCACCGCAGGCGGCCAGCCGGTCTTCACCGTGGTCAAGAAGTGGGGCCTGCGCGACAAGTACATCGTCGAGGTGCAGAATCCGCAGATCGACCGCCGCCTGGTCATCGCGATGGCTGTCGCCCTCGACGCGCTCCAGGCCCGCTGACACACCCGGCCCGGACCAGGGCGGCGCGGCGACTCCTCCGCGGTCGCCGTCGCGGCCACCCATTCCTCGGCCGCCGGCCGGGACCTGGACCAGTCCCGGCCGGCAGGCCTTTGGGTCACGCTCTCGGGCGGCAGGCCGTTGGCACCGTGGCCCCCGGCCGGCAGGCCTTTGGACCGCACTCTCGGGCCCCGGGCCGTTGGCGACTCGGCCCCCGGTTGGGGTCCGCTTCCCCTCTGGAGCTGATGTCGTAAACGCATCACGCCTGATGTCGTGAACGATTCAGCTCCACAGCGCGCACTCCGCAGCCCACGCGACTCCGCAGCCCACGCGACTCAACAGCCCACCAAACCCACGACGGCCCTGGCTCCTTCAGCCACGCACTGGGCCGGCACGGGCGCTCGCCGCCGCCACCCGGGTCAGCCCGGGTAGCGGCGTGAATGCCACCTCGACCGTCACCAGCACGTCCAGCCCGTCGAGGTGACACCCGACCAATCGGCCATCGTTGCGACCGGCAAGGTCGGACGCGGACGCGCAGGCCGCAGCGTCGCCGTCGAGCGCCCGCGTCGCCCCGGCCAGCGCGCCGAGGTCGGCTGCTACCGCCGCCTGCTGGCTCGCCATTCCAGCCGAGACGATGGCGGCGCCGAACGTCCCGAACGCCACGAAGACGAGCCCCATCGCCAGCAGCAGGACCGTCGCCCCACCTCGCTGCGGGTCCGGCCGACCAGCAGCAAGCCCTCCAGCAGCCGGCGTGCGATCGGGACGGTGTGCCGGACCGTCAGTTGGTCGCACTACCAACTCCCCTCGTGAGCGCCCGGTTCGACGGCGGCGACAGCGGTGGCGACCACTGTGATTCGCGGTAGCCGACCGCCCAACGTCCGCACTGGTGCCCGTACCGTCGCCTGCGCCCGGTCGCCTGCGACGGACACCGACACCGCTGCCCCCGGCGGCGCCGCACGAGCACCCTCCGTGTTGCCGTCGGCACCCCGGGCGGCGGCGAGCGCCGCCTCCGGGCCGCGTGCAGGCAGCCCGCCTGGGCGCTCACGGCGTTGACCGCGGTCAGGCCGGCCAGCAGGAGCAGGAGCAGCGCCGGCAGGCCGGCCGCCAGTTCGGCGGTGAAGGACCCCCGGTCTCCGCCAGCAGCCCGTACGAGGACGCGAAGTCTCCGCCCGCCGCCTGCCGCCAGCCTGGGAACGCTCGACCCTGAATCGCGGCCGGCCCGCCGGCGCTCGATCACTTCAGCGCCCGGTCGATGACAGCGGTCAGCGCCGACTGGACGTTGCCGGAGGTCAGCACCTTCAGCAGGATCCCGGCGAAGGCGACGGCGGCGAGGGTGCCCACGGCGTACTCGGCCGTGTTCATCCCGGCATCGCCGCGCAGGCGAGCGATGAGTTTGTGCATGACTGTTTCCCTTCTCGATGGGTCAGAGCACGTCGCCGAGTACGGCGACGATCACCGGCACGAGTCCGGCGAGAATGAACGCCGGCAGGAAGCAGAGCCCCAGCGGCAGGACGATGAGCACACCCGCCCGGCGGGCCGATGCCTCGGCAGCGGTGGCCCGGTCGGCGCGCAGGTCGTCGGCGAGCCGGGTCAGCGCACCGGCCAGGGCGGCACCACTGTTGGCCGAGCGCAACGCCGCCGCGGTCAGGCGCTCCGCGCCGGGCACTCCGTCCAGCGCGGACCATGCCTCCGTTGGGCCACCACCGAGCAGCAGCGTGCGGCCAACCCGGGCCAACCGTCCGGCGAGCGGCCCGTCCAGCGCCTCGGCGACGGCGAGCACCGAGCGATCCACCGGCGCACCCGCTCGCATCGCCGCGGCCAGGAGGTCCGCGGCGAGCGGCAGGTCGGCGGCCTCCTGCTGCCGTCGCTTGCGCACAGCGGGTGGCTCGATCCGCCGCAGTAGGACATCGAGCAGGAACGCGGCCGGGAGAGCGCCGAGCAGCCCGAGCCAGCCCTCGACGACGATGGCAACGGCGAGCCCACCCAGCACCGCCACGAGCCGGATCACGTCCGGCCGCCGTCGGGCCATCATCCGGCCCGCCCAGGGGTCGCGCCCAGCCGTTCTGCCCAGAGGAGGCCCACGACCTGCAGAGCGACCGCGACAACCGCGCAGGCTCCGCCGACCGTGCTGTGCAGGAGCACCGCCACGGGGTCGACACCGATGCCGTACCCGAGCCCGATCCCGCCGATCGGCAGCGCCGCCAGTAGCCAGGCCGTGGCCCGGGCGCCGGCCGCCTGGGCCGCCGCCGCAGCCAGGCCCCGGTCGGTCGCCCGCGCGTCCGCCTCGATCCGCTCGACGAGCTCCGCCAGCGGCGCGCCGGTCCGGTCGGCCAGCCGCACCGCCGCCGAGGTCAGCTGCGGTAGGCGGCCCGCCCCGTCACGCTCGACGGCCGCGACCTCGAGCGCGTGTGGGACGGGCAGGCCGGCCCGTAGGTCCGCCGCGAGGCCGCAGAGCTGGTCCAGCCCACGTCGTCGGTCCCGCTCGGCGCTCCGGTTCAGTCGCCACCGCAGCGCGGCGCGCACTGCCAGCGTGCCGTACCCGGCCATCGCGACCGCGGCCACCGGACCCCCGACCACGGCACCCACACCGCCGCCGAGCAGACCGACCAGTGGCAGCACCCGGGCCCTCGATCGCGAGATGCGTACCGACGAGGGCGTACCCGGCGCGCGGTCGGCGGTTGCGGTGCCGCAGACGCCGTTCCAACCGTCCACCTCAACACCGCTGGCGCCGAGCGTGCTCGTGGCTGCCGACGCGGCAGGTCGTTGTTCTGCGCTGGGCCTGGCGATGGCCTCCTCGGGACGCGCGGCACCGGTCGGGCGTCGGGGATCCCGACGGGCCGGCGGGCGGGTCGGGCCCTCGGGACGCGTGGAGCCGCCTGCCGCGCCCGACCACTTCGGGCTGCGGGTGACGTCACGGTCGGGCCAGCCGACCGCCGTCCGCCTTCCGTTCGCAGCCGCGGTGCTACCCAGCTCATGCGCGATGCCGACCGGGTGACCCGAGGTGGGGGCAGCGCCACTGCCGTCGACCGGCCCTTCTGGGATACGACCGAGTTCCCTGATCCACTGCACCAGGGCGTCATCCGGATCGACGCCGCCGCCCCTGGGCCTTGGTGCCAGCACGCGACGTCGACGGGCCCGAATGCTCCGCACCGGCCACGCCACCAGGGCAGCGGCGACCAGCAGCAGCGCCGCCGCCAGCGTCGTCTCGCCGGTCATGCCGGACCCGCCGACCCGGGCCACGGCTCGCTGAGGATGGGCGGCACCGTCACCCCGCGCTCCCGCAGCAGCGCCCCGAGGGCACGGGCGGCGAGCCCGAGCCCGGTGCCGCGCACCCAGGCGGGCACCACGGTCACCAACCGTTCGGGCCCCTCGGGCAGCAGCAGGCAGACCGATTCCAGGACACGACCCCGGTCGCCGCGGCGCACCTGGAACAGCACCTGCAACGCGGCGGCCACCTGCGCGTGCAGCGCGGCCCGAGGCAGCCCACCCAACATGCCCAGGGCCTCCAACCGGGCCGGCACGTCCGACGGTGTGTTGGCGTGCAGCGTTCCTGCGCCCCCGTCATGGCCGGTGTTGAGCGCGGCCAGCAGATCGACCACCTCACCGCCCCGGCACTCCCCGACCACCAGCCGGTCCGGGCGCATCCGCAACGCCTGCCGGACCAGGTCGGCCAGGCTGACCACACCCGTTCCCTCCACATTGGCGGTACGCGCCTGGAGCCCCACCACGTGCGGATGCCCCGGACGCAGCTCGGCGGCGTCTTCCACCAGCACGATCCGTTCGGTGGCCGGCACCATCCCCAGCAGGGTGTTGAGCAGTGTCGTCTTGCCCGACCCCGTGCCCCCGGTCACCAGGTACGCCAGACGGGCCGCGACGACTGCGGCGAGCAGTGGTGCCAGCGGCCGCGGCACAGTCCCCTGGCGCACCAACTCGTCGAGGGTGAACGGCCGGTGTCGGAAGGTCCGCAGCGACAGGTAGGGGCCATCGGTCGCCACCGGCGGCAACACGGCGTGCAGTCGGGTGCCGTCGGGGAGCCGCGCGTCCGCGTACGGTGAGCCGTCGTCGAGCCGCCGCCCCGCGCTGGCGATCAGCCGCTGCGCCAACCGGCGGACGTCCTCCACCGAACCAACCGGCACGGCGACCTGGTGCAGCCCCGACCCGCGGTCGACCCAGACCCGAGCGCCGTTGACGAGGACGTCGGTGACCTCCGGGTCGGCGAGCAGCGGCGCCAGCGGCCCGGCGCCGACGAGGTCGTCGTGTACGCGGTCGGCGATCCGCAGCATGGCGGTGTCACCGAGCACCGCGGCGGTGGGCTCGGCCCGTACCGCGGAGACGATCGCCGCCGCGGTGACCGGAGTGGTGGCGGCGGCGATCCGCTGGCGTACCCGGGCTGCGAGCGTGCCGTCCTCCGGCCGGCCGGTCATGCCGCACCCGTGGCCGGCACGCCAGTGAGGTCGGTGACGATCCGTTGGCACAACGCGGCCAGCGGGCCCTTGCCCCCGGCGGCCGGCGCCTCGCCCCGCTCCAACCCACGGCGGAGCCCCGGCTCGGGGCGCAGCGTGCCGGCCAGGGGAGACCCAGCGCGCGTGCCACCTCGGTCGCCCGCAACCGCCCCGGGGCGGGTCCGCGCACCACCACCGAGAGCGCGGCGCAGTGCGGGGCGGCTGCGGCCACCACCCGGGTGGCCGCCGCGGTGGCACGCAACTCGGCCGGCACGACGACGAACGCCTGGTCGACGGCTTGCAGCGCCACCACTGCCGCGTCGTCCAGCTGTCGGGGCAGGTCGATCACCACGAAGTCCCGCCCACGCCGGGCCGCGTCGACTGTCGCCGCCATCGCCGTGGCCGGCAACGCCAGCATCTCGCCGCGGTCCCAGGAGAGCACCACGAGGTCACCCCGGCTGGGTAGGGCCCGCACCAGCGCCGGGGCGTCCACCCGCCCATCGGCGCTGGTGAGCGACGGCCAGCGCAGGCCTTCCAACTGCTCCCAGCCCAGCACGAGGTCGAGGCCACCACCGAGCGGATCGGCGTCGACCAGGAGAGTGCGCAGCCGGGCCCGAGCGGCGGTCACCGCGAGGCCGCCGGCGAGCACACTCGCGCCCGCACCGCCCCGACCACCAAGGACCGCGACGACCCGGGCCCCGACACCGGTCGGACGGTCCGGGTCGTGCTCGGCGAAACGATCCACCAACCACGGCTCCGCGGCCGGCAGCGTGGCGACGTGCTCGGCCCCGATCAGCTCGGCGATCTGCCAGCCGGGGTCGAGCTGACCGGCCCGGCCGACCAGCACCAGCCGGGGCCGCTGCGGCATCCGGGCACGCAGACACGCCTGCGCCTGATCTGCGCCGAGCAGCACCAGGGGTGCGGGAAGCCAGCGGGTACGGGCGGCCGCTGGGTCGCGGGCGAGTTCCACCTCGGTCCCGCCGACGGCGGCGAGCCGGAGCACATCGTCGAGCAGATCGTCGTCGCCGGTGACGACCAGCGGGAGCCGGCGGATCGGCGGAACCGTGGTACGGGGTGGCATCGCGGCCTCCAGCGGTCGGGCTCTGGTATGCCGCCGACAGTGCTCGGAATCCGCCCCACGAGCCGTCCCGATCTCGTCACCTGTGGACAACCTGGTGGCCTGTGGAAAACCCCCGCCGAGACGGTTGATCTGCTACGAGCGCGGGAAACTCCGCAGCTACTGCCGCTGCGGGTAAACAGCGAGGCCGCCCCCGCGAGGAGCGGCCCCGCAAGCCGGCTGTCAGCCGGGCTGGTTTGTCCAGGCGGTATCGAGGATCACCTCGTACGAGCTGATCCGCACCGGCGACAGCGTCAACAGCTCATGAGCGAGCAATTCGCCCGTCTTCGGATCGAAGATCAGAAGAGATTGCGAGTCGTGCTCGCGGTCGTCGAAGGTGATGCCGACTCCGTGCCGGCCGGCGCGGTCCGTTACCTGCCCCCGCCAGCGGAAGCCCGGCACGTCGGCGAGGACCCGCAGGACCGCCGCTCGGGTCGCACGCGGCACGACGTACTGCCCGTAGAGGGTGCTGACCCACTTGCTCGCCGCCCCCGCGCCGTGCTCGACCTTCAGCCGCTCCCGCAGCTCCGACGGGTCGGCCGACAGCGGCCTGAGCTCCTCGGGCGACAGCGGCATGACGGCCGGTGCCGGGGTGCCGGTGGCTGCTGGTCGCCCGATGCTCTCGCGCTGCCAGTAGTCCCGAGACGCCTGGTCGGGGTACTGCGGCTCCAGTTGTGTCCTGATCTGGTTACCGGTCCCGTCAGCGGCCTGCCAGAGCTTCGTCTCGCTGGCGAAGGCCACGTGGTGGCGGCCGTCGGCAGACGTCATCACCGGATCGCCCCACAGCTTCGTGTGGTGATACATGTAGCGGCCGCTCTGGTGGTCGTACGCCGCGTCTTTGATCTTGTTGGCCAGCATGCGTAGCTGCGGGCCGGCGGCCGGCGGATCCGCGTCGAACTGGTACGCGACCGGCACGAGCACCAACCCCGCTGCCGTCGGCTGCTCGCCCGGCGTGTCCGGTGCTCCCTCGCCGAACGGCTGGAGTACCGCCACGGCACCGACCGCGACCGCGAGCGTCCCGGCCGTCAGGACCAGCCGGCGGGTCGGGTGTACGCGACGACGCCCGGCGACCAGCTCGGTAGCGTCGGCGCGGTCGATCAGCTCGCGCGCCGAGACCAGCGGCGGCTCGACGGTGGCGGTCCGTGCCGGGTCGGCCGGGCCGAGAAGGGTACGGGTTCGCTCTGCTCCGAACATCACAGATCCTCTCGAATGGTCACCAACACCGGGCTACGCCGGGTCTGCGCGGGTCGGTCCGACATCGCTTCGGCAAGACGGCGGCGGGCGCGATGCAGGCGCACCGCGGCGGTCGCCCCGGTGCAGCCGAGAACCTTGGCCGCCTCGGAGACCGTCAGCTCCTCCCAGCCGACCAGCCGGAGAATTTCCTGGTCGAGGTCGTTGAGGTTGGCCAGAGCGGACCAGATGTCGGTGACACCGACGCTCGTGTCGGCACCCGACGATCCGGCCAGTCGCTCGAGGTCGACATCGGTGATCGAGAGGAGGTCCGGGGCGGAACGCCGTGACCGCCACTGGTTTGCCAGGAGGCGCCGGGCCACCCCGTACAGCCAGGGCAGGCTGCGCTCCGGCACCTCGGCGCGGCGACGCCAGGCGACGACGAAGACCTCTTGGGCAAGCTCCGCGGACGCATCCCGGTCAGCGAGCCGGCGCAGGCCGTATCGGACTATGTGTTCGTACTCGGCGGCGTAGAGACTGGTGAACCAGCCCTCGTCCCGCTTCTTCGGTGGACCCACCCGAACCCCCATTGCCTCGGCGACTCTCACAGTGGCTTGTGTCGCTGAGGGGCCCGGGGATTACCGCACGGCCGAGGGCGGGTACCGCCTACGGGAGAACGGGCGCTGCGGTCAGTCGTCGATCGCCTGGTAGACGGTGGTCCAGAAGTCGTGCCACATCGGCAGCCGCTGGTCACCCGCGTGCGCCCGCTGCATGAACACGATCGTCGTCAGGTCCACGGCGGGATCGTTGTACCAGGCCGTGCCATAGAAGCCGGGCCATCCGTAGCTGCCGACCGAGGGCCCGAGGTGCGTGCGGCGGGTACGGACCGACAGCCCGAAGCCCCAGCTGATGGCGTCGAAGTATCCGGGCCAGAACCCGGAGACGGCTCTCTGCGCCGGGGTCAGGTGGTCGCTCGTCATCAGCGTCACCGCCGGCCGCGACAGGACCCGCTCGCCGCGATGGGCACCACCGGCGAGCAGAGCCGAGGCGAAGGCGAGGTAGTCCTGGGCGGTCGAGACGAGCCCGCCACCACCGGACTCGAACATCCGCTGTCGACTGAACCGACCGTCGGGGGCGTCCTCGACGACGGGCTCGCCGGTGGCGGCGTTGTCCTGCTCGTACGCCGTCGCGAACCGGCCGAGGCTCTCGCTACCCACACTGAAGGCGGTGTCGGTCATTCCGAGCGGCTTGCAGACCCGCTCCCGCACGGCATCCCCGAAGGACATGCCGGTGGCCCTGGCGATGAGCACGCCCATCACGTTGGCAGCGATGTCGTACATCCAGCGCTCGCCCGGCTGGTGAACGAGAGGGAGGGCACCGAGCTGCCGGATCCACCCGTCCGGCGACGGATATTCGAGCGCGTCCAGCGCGTCGGCGATCGGGACCGTTCCCGGCTCGGCGGGGACCATCCCGGTGCCAAGGGTGCCGTCCAGGACGTCCCGCAGCGTTATCGGGCGTTTCGCCGGGACGGTGTCGTCCAGTGGACCGTGGGGGTCGGCGAGCACCGTCATGTTCGCCAGCTCCGGGAGGAGATCATCGACCGGGTCGTCGAGGCGGAGGGTGCAGTCCTCGACGAGGGTCAGCACACACGCGGCGACTATCGGCTTCGACATCGAGCCCAGGCGACAGATCGTGTCGGCCGCCATCGGCGTCTGCGACCCGGGGCCCTCGAACGCGAGATGACCCGTTGCCTCGATGTGCACCTCGTCGTGCCGGGCGAGGACGGCCACCATGCCCGGGACGAAGCCGGACTCGACGTGGCGCTCAAGCAACCCGTGCAATCGAGCCAGCCGCTTCGACGAGAAGCCACCAGCAGCCACCCGTTCCTCCTCAGCTCGTCCCGTTTGGCAAATTACACGCCAGGCGGCGTTCGCACGGCCCAGGACGAGGTGGGCGGAGACGCTCCGAGCAGTACCACTCATCGGCAGACTCCACCTTCGTCGCGCGAGCGCGGTCAGGTTGCGGAGTTGTGTCGCGGTGCGCGCTCCCACGGAAAAGGGACGACCCCCGTCGGGGGGAGACGGGGGTCGTCGGAGGTTCGGCTCCGGGGGGGTCGAGCCGAACCACTCAGCGGTCACGGGGGGTGCAACCGCTGAGGGTCTGCCTGTTTCGAGGATGTGAAAGCTCGTCGTACGGACAAGTCTGCCTGAGCGGGCCCGTCACGTCGAGTGGTGCTGCCTCCACTCACTGCGAAATTCTCCTCGCAGAGTGTGAGCGTGATCACGCGGAGCGGAGAGCCCGCAGGTCTGAGGGGTGGCATGACCCCGGGCACCCGCCGACGATAGACCATCCGGCTAGACTTTCGCGCCGTGGGCCGAAGTGCCGCTTTCTTCGATCTGGACAAGACCGTCATCGCCAAGTCGAGCGCCCTGGCGTTCGGTCGGCCGTTCTACCGGGATGGGCTGATCACCCGGCGTGACGTGGTCAAGTCGGCGTACGCGCAGCTGATGTTCCGGCTGGGCGGCACCGACGAGCAGACCATGGCCCGAACACGGGACTACCTGGCTGCGCTCTGCAAGGGCTGGCAGGTGGAGCAGGTCCGCCAGATCGTCGCGGAGACGCTGCACGAGCTGATCAACCCCTATGTGTACGCCGAAGCCGCCGCCCTGATCGAGGAGCACCAGGCGGCGGGGCGGGACGTGGTGCTGGTGTCGGCGTCCGGCGAGGAGATGGTCCGGCCGATCGGCGAGCTGCTCGGGGTGACCGACGTGATCGCCACCCGGATGACGGTTCGGGACGGCCGGTACAGCGGCGAGGTCGAGTTCTACGCGGCCGGCCCGAGCAAGGTCGAGGCGGTCAGCGAGCTGGCCGCCGCCCGGGATTACGACCTGGCTGACTCGTACGCCTACTCCGATTCGTACAGCGATCGCCCGTTGCTGGAGTGCGTCGGCCACCCGAGCGTGGTCAACCCGGACCGGCAGCTACGCAAGTTGGCGTCGGAGAACGCGTGGCCGGTGCTGGAGTTCCGGCATCCGATCCCGCTGGGCCGGCGCCTGCGGGAACGGCCTGCGGTCCCGGTGGCCGCGGCGGCTCTGGGGGTCGGGGTGGGTGTGGCCATCGGCATCGCCTGGTACGGCCGGCACCGCCGCACCCGGGCGGCCACCACCGCCTGACGGTCCCGGCCAGGCCGCTCAGGCGGCGGCGAGGATCTCGTCTCCGATGGCGGTGAGCTGGTCGGCGCCGACCTCGACGGCGGCCATGTAGTGACGTAGCCAGGAGCGCAGTCCGTCCGGGGTGCCGGTGGCGAAGGCACCGGCCGCACCGACGTACTCGGGCTCCCGCTCGCGGTGCCCGACGTCGACGGCGAGCAGGCCGCGCGGGTCGAGGCCGCTGGCGAGCAGCACCAGCCGGGCCGCCCCGCGGGCGACCACGCCGGACGGCCCGGCGAACGGGCGCAGGTTGAGCAACTCCCCGTGTACGACCGCGGCGAGCACCAACGGGGAGACCTTCGTGCCGCCGGCGACGAGGCCGGCCAGCCCGTCCAGCCGGGTGGCGACCACGGGGTCGGCCACCGGGCGGCCCAGCTCGGCTTCCGGCACCAGGTCCCGTGCGGCGAGCACGTGCAGCTTGGCGAGCGCCTGGCGGGGGCCTTCGGCCACAGCTCGCTCAGGCCCGGCAGCGCTCCGGCGACCCGCAGCGCGCCCTGGAGCACCGGGTCGGTGACGGTGCCGGCCCGGACCGCCTCACGCTCGTGGACGGCGCCCTCAAGGGCCGCGCTGGCCACCGCTGAGCGCAGGCTGACCTCGGCGGCGACCTGTCCGCCGTGCCGGCGCAGCGCCCGGTGCCCGAGCGCCTGGTCGAACCGCTCGCGGGCCTGCTCGACGGCGGCGGCGATGTCGGCGAGCGCGAGCAGGGGGCGAGCGGGTCGGTGGTCACCCCGCCACGCTAACGACCCGACCCGACGCGGCGGGCCGCACCCGCCCGCAACGCGACAGGGACCACCCGACCCGGGGGCGCGGGGCGGGACGGGCCGTCGGGCGCGCGGCGGGGGCCACTCGGCGCGACGGAGTGGGCAGCCGTGGCCGGTCGAGGACCCCGCGACTACCCTCGTGCCATCGAGACCCAGGTCACCCCGAGGATGAGGAGCCACGGCATGAGCGAGGCATTGGCCAATCTGCTGAACGAGACGCGCCAGTTCCCCCCGCCGGCCGAACTCGCCGCGCACGCCAACGTCACGATCGACGCGTACGCCGAGGCCGAGGCCGACCGGCTGGCCTTCTGGGCGAAGCAGGCCGATCGTCTGGCCTGGTCGAAGAAGTGGGATGAGGTGCTCGACTGGTCGAACCCGCCGTTCGCGAAGTGGTTCGTGGGTGGGCAGCTCAACGTCGCGTACAACTGCCTGGACCGGCACGTCGAGGCGGGCCGGGGCGACAAGGTGGCGATCCACTGGGAGGGCGAGCCGGGCGACACCCGCACCATCACGTACGCCGACCTGCACGCGCTGACCTGTCGGGCGGCGAACGCGCTCACCGACCTGGGGGTGACCGCCGGCGACCGGGTGGCGATCTACCTGCCGATGATCCCGGAGGCGGCGGTGGCCATGTTGGCGTGCGCCCGGATCGGCGCCGCGCACAGTGTGGTCTTCGGTGGCTTCTCGGCGGACTCGTTGAGCAACCGGATCCAGGACGCCAGCGCCAAGGTGGTGATCACCGCGGATGGTGGTTACCGGCGGGGCAAGCCGTCGGCGTTGAAGCCCACTGTGGACGAGGCGGTGGCGAACTCCCCGTCGGTGGAGCACGTGCTCGTGGTCCGCCGCACCGGCGAGGACGTGGCGTGGTCGGAGAAGGACCACTGGTGGCACGAGACGGTGGAGACGGCGTCGGCCGAGCACACCGCGCAGCCGTTCGACGCCGAGCACCCGCTGTTCATCCTGTACACCAGCGGCACCACGGCCCGCCCGAAGGGCATCCTGCACACCACCGGCGGCTACCTCACCCAGGCGTCGTACACGACGCACGCGGTGTTCGACCTGAAGCCGGAGACGGACGTCTACTGGTGCACTGCCGACATCGGCTGGGTCACCGGGCACTCCTACATCGTCTACGGCCCGCTCTCCAACGGCGCCACCCAGGTGATGTACGAGGGCACCCCGGACACGCCGCACAAGGGCCGGTTCTGGGAGATCATCGACAAGTACGGGGTGAGCATCCTTTACACCGCTCCCACCCTGATCCGGACGATGATGAAGTGGGGCGACGACATTCCGGCCGGCTTCGACCTGTCCTCGCTGCGCCTGTTGGGCAGCGTCGGCGAGCCGATCAACCCGGAGGCGTGGATCTGGTACCGGCAGCACATCGGCCGGGGTGAGCTGCCGGTCGTGGACACCTGGTGGCAGACCGAGACCGGGGCCATCATGATCTCGCCGTTGCCGGGTGTGACGGCGGCGAAGCCGGGTTCGGCGATGACCCCGCTGCCGGGCATCGTGGCCGACGTGGTGGACGACCAGGGCCAGTCGGTGCCGAACGGTGGTGGCGGTTACCTGGTGCTGCGCGAGCCGTGGCCGTCGATGCTGCGCACCATCTGGGGTGACGACGACAGGTTCATCGAGACGTACTGGTCGCGTTTCCAGGGCATGTACTTTGCCGGCGACGGTGCGAAGAAGGACGACGACGGGCACATCTGGCTGCTCGGCCGGGTGGACGACGTGATGCTGGTGTCCGGGCACAACATCTCGACGACCGAGGTGGAGTCGGCGTTGGTGTCGCACCCGTCGGTGGCCGAGGCGGCGGTCGTCGGCGCGACCGACCCGACCACCGGTCAGGCGATCGTCGCGTTCGCCATCCCGCGCGGCAGCACGGACATCGCCGGTGAAGCGGGCGAGCAGCTCATCGCCGACCTGCGCAACCACGTGTCGAAGACGCTCGGCCCGATCGCCAAGCCTCGGCAGATCATGCTGGTGCCGGAGCTGCCGAAGACCCGCTCCGGCAAGATCATGCGCCGGCTGCTGCGGGACGTGGCGGAGAACCGGTCGCTCGGCGACGTGACCACGTTGCAGGACTCCTCGGTGATGGACCTGATCTCGTCGGGGATGAGCGGTACGAAGTCCGACGAGGACTGACGGTAGGCGTACCCCGTTGGAGGGTGGCGGTCCGGACGGACCGCCACCCTCCGTCATGTCTTACGGGTGCGGTCCCTGCCGCCTCACCACTGTCACATCGGTCGGTCGGTGGAGCCGGGAGAAGCTGAACGGGCACAGGCGTCGATCACCTCTGTCCTTTCGGCCGGTTGTGCTTTAGGTTCACGCAGGTTGGAAGAGTTCGACACACATCGCATCGATGGTCGGCCACGCCAACGTCCTCCTCCCCATGCCCGAGAAACGGAGCGGCATGAACCACAAACCGCAGTCCAGGGCGCGGCGACGACTACTCGTCGCGCTGCCCGTCATCGCCCTCGCGGCCACGTCACTGACCGTGAGTGGCAGCGCGGCCGCCAAGCCGTCGTCCGGCACCCCCCTGGCGGTGATCGGCGCGGACGAGCACTACATCAACTACGCCGAGCCCGAGGTGCAGCCGGACACCACCGGTCGTGAGGTGAAGGGCAAGGGTGGCGTCTACACCCCTGCCGCCGAGTCCGCGCGGGCGTTCGACCAGAAGCACGCCCGGGGCAACCCGGTGACCGCACGGCAGTTGGCCAAGGACGAGGCCAAGTCGCTGAAGACGGGCCAGAACCCCCGCAAGTTCAAGAAGGCGCCGACCACGCAGACGGCGAAGCTGCTGACGCTGCTTGTCGAGTTCAACGACAAGGCCAACGACGACTTCACCGGTGTGATGGTCCCCAAGACGGTGTTCGAGGACCGCACCTGCGTCCCCGGCACCGTCCAGAACGGCCCGAAGCACAACAAGATCCCGGACCCGTCGCGGCTGCCCCACGAGGACAACAACTCGATGTGGGTGCCGGACTTCTCGCCGCAGCACTACAACAAGATGCTGTACAGCAAGAAGGGCATCACCGAGCGGGTCCGCACCGACCTGCGGGGCCCGGACGGCAAGAAGGGCATCGACCTGTCCGGTCGCACCATGCACAACATGTACCTGGAGATGTCCAAGAACGCGTACACGGTGGACGGGCAGGCCAGCCCGTGGATCACCGTGCCGCACTCGGAGGGCTGGTACGCGGCCAACCGCTGCTTCCAGGACGAGACCGGCGCGTGGGTTCCCGGCCGTGAGCAGTCGATGAACGGCCACCCGGACAACCCGGCCGGCGCGGGCCGCCTGGCGACCGACGCGATCGACGCGCTCGTCGCGAAGGACCCGAACTTCCCGTGGGCCGACTACGACATCGAGGACCAGGCCGACCGCGACGGTGACGGCAACGTCTTCGAGCCGGACGGCGTGATCGACCACCTCGTGCTGGTGCACGCCGGTCAGGGCAAGTCCCGCGGCGGCGGCGCCGAGGGCGTGTACGCCGTCTGGGCGCACTCCTCCACGGTCGCCGGTGGCTACACCATCCCGGGCACCAACCTCAAGGCGTCGAACTACATCGTGCAGCCGGAGGACGCCGGCGTCGGCGTCTTCGCCCACGAGTTCGGCCACGACCTGGGCCTGCCGGACCTCTACGACACGTCCGGCAACGCCGACTCCGACGTGGACTTCTGGGACCTGATGGCCTCGGGCTCGCACTCGGGTGAGATCTTCCAGGCGCTGCCGACGCACATGGGCATCTGGGACAAGTGGGTGCTCGGTTGGGCCGACCCGCTGACCATCCGCCCCGGGTCGAACCCCCGCGAGGTGAAGCTCGGCCAGACGTCGCGCACCCCGATCGACTCCGAGGACGGCATCAAGGTCGACCTGCCGGACAAGGTGACGACCCTGGCCACCCCGCACAGCGGCACCAAGATGTGGCACAGCAACAACGACCAGGAGTGGGCCGACGTCAAGCTGAGCCGCTCGGTCGACGTGCCGGCGGCCGCCGACTCGAAGTTCTGGATGTGGAACAACTACATCATCGAGGAGGACTGGGACTACGGCTTCGTCGAGCTCTCGACCGACGGCGGTACGACCTGGACCGAGCAGAAGGTGTACGACGAGGGTGGCACGGTGGTCACCACGCCGGACGGCTACCCGGACCCGAACGGCCGGATGAACGACTTCGGCGGCAAGAAGTACGGCCTGACCGGCAGCACCGACGGCTGGCGGCACGACTACGTCGACCTGTCGGCGTACGCCGGGACGACAGTGCAGGTGCGGCTGCGGCTGGCCACCGACGAGGCGTTCGAGGAGCGCAACTGGTTCGTCGACGACTTCTCGGTCACCGGCGGTGGGGCCACCACCTGGAGTGACGACGTCGAGGGCGGCGCCAACGGCTGGACGGCCACCGGCGGCACCTTCGTCGACACCACCGGCGGCGGCTGGGAGATCTCCAGCGGCACCGAGGTGCACGCCCAGTACTACCTGGCGGAGTGGCGCAACTTCGACGGCTTCGACAAGGGCCTGAAGTACGCCTACGACACCATCTACTCGCACGAGGCGTGGAAGGTCGACCGGATCTCGTACAACGCTCCGGGCATGCTGGTCTGGTACCGGGACACCGCGCTCGGCGACGTCAACCACGTCACCGGGCAGATGACCGCGCTGCCCAGCTACGGCGCGAAGGGTGGGTTGCTCATCGTCGACTCGCACTTCGACCCGCTGCGCCGTACCGGCGAGGCGGCGGTGAAGGACCCGTCGGTGACGGACAACCTGCCCAGCCGCCCGCAGTCGTCGAACGCGGCGTTCACGCTGAACCGGACGTACCCGTTCACCGAGTGCCTGGAGGCGGCGGACGAGCCGTACAGCGCGTACTGCACGAAGTTCAAGGGGCTGCCGCCGGTGAAGGCGTTCACCGACGCCAAGGGCTGGTACCCGGGCATCGAGATGCGCGATGGTGCCGCCTACGCCCGGGACAACGACGCGTCGGTGGTCCTGCCGTCGCGGAACAACGCGCCGTACACCACCCGGGTCACCCACCCGGACGGCAGCCCCGCGCCGGAGTTCTACGGCGTGACCCTGGGCGGCGGCGCGATCGTGCTGGGCACCGGTAACCCCGGCGACCAGGGCGTGAACTACGGCGTCTCACTCACCATCAAGAAGGCGGCCGGGGACAACTCGTCCGCCACGATCTTCGTCACCCCGGCGAAGAAGTAGCGGTTTCAGTTCGACAACTGACAGTGGGGCCGGTGGCGGAGACGCTGCCGGCCCCACTGTCGTATGTGCGATGAACTCGATCGAAAAATGTCGTTGTATACGTTCGCGTCCGGTCCTCGCTGGTCAGCGTGGCTGATGAACCGTCGGGGTGTGACGGTGAAAAGCATTCCCAACAAAAACTTGCAACAAATCGACGCGAGGTTCTTCCCACCCGTCCCGGCAGTAACTATGTTCACCAATGGTCCCACTAGTGGGATCGATCTCCCACCGGCCCGTACCCCCGTTGGGCCGGTTCCCTCACACCGGAGGTACCACGTGCGCAAAGTCGCAGTGGGTCTGCTCGGGCTCTCACTGACGGCGACAGGCCTGGCTTTCGGCCCGTCCGCCTCGGCGGCGCCTCAGCCCAAACTGCCGGCAGCAGCACCGGCCGCTGCCGAACCGCAGGCGCTGAAGGACGAACTCCCCGACAAGCTCGAGGACAAGCGCCGCGCGATGCGCGAGCAGGGTCTCAGTGACGTGCTCAGCGGTCGCAGCAAGCCGATCGAGCGCAACGGCAGCACGGTTGTCAAGGTCGGCGAGACGAGCGGCACGGGCACCAACGCCCGCGCCGCCGCTGGCGCCAAGCAGACCAAGGACCAGTACGTCGAGCTGAAGCGTGAGCGGACCGACAAGATCTTCGTGATCCTGGCCGAGTTCGGTGACGAGCGGCACCCGTCCTACCCGGACAAGGACATGAACCCGGACATCGCCGGCCCGGCGACGTTCCAGGGTCCGCTGCACAACAAGATCCCCGAGCCCAACCGGGCCGTGGACAACTCCACCATCTGGCAGCCGGATTTCAGCCCGGAGCACTTCCGCCAGCTGTACTTCGGCACCAACCCGGGCGACGAGTCGCTCAAGCAGTACTACGAGGCGCAGTCCTCGGGTCGCTACACCGTCGATGGTGAGGTGACCGACTGGGTCAAGGTCAAGTACAACGAGGCCCGTTACGGTCGTTCCGACGACCCGATCGCGGACCCGGAGCCCGGCCAGCCGGCGGACCCGCGGGACGACCCGGCCGTCTGCGCCGACAACGTCTGCCCGAACACCTGGAACCTGATCGCCGACGCCGCCAACCAGTGGGTCGCCGACCAGAAGGCCAAGGGCCGGACGGACGCGCAGATCGCCACCGAGATGAAGTCCTTCGACCAGTGGGACCGCTTCGACTACGACGGTGACGGCGACTTCAACGAGTCGGACGGCTACATCGACCACTTCCAGATCGTCCACTCCGGCGGCGACCAGGCCGACGGTGACCCGCAGCAGGGTGAGGACGCCATTTGGAGCCACCGCTGGTCGGCCTTCAACAGCTCGCCCGTCGGCCCGCCGAACTTCCCGATCGGCGGCACCCAGATCGGCAACACCGGCGTCTGGATCCGCGACTACACGATCCAGCCGGAAAACGGCGGCCGCAGCGTCTTCTACCACGAGTACGGCCACGACCTGGGCCTGCCGGACGACTACGGATCGACCGACAACAACAACGAGCACTGGACCCTGATGGCCCAGAGCCGGCTCGGCGCGAAGAACGACGTCGGGATCGGCGACCGGGGCGGCGACCTCGGCGCGTGGAACAAGCTCCAGCTCGGCTGGCTCGACTACGAGGTGATCGTGGCGGGGCAGAAGCGCTCTCTGGAGCTGGGCCCGCAGGAGTACAACTCGGAGAAGGCACAGGCCGCGGTGGTCGTGCTGCCGCAGCGGGAGTACACGTTCAACTACGGCGCACCGTTCGCGGGTGCCAAGCAGTATTTCTCCGGTAACGAGGACGACCTCGACAGCAAGATGACGAGGACGTTCGACCTCACCGGCAAGTCCACGGCGGCGCTGTCGCTCAAGGGCAAGTACAGCATCGAGGCCGGTTACGACTACCTCTACTTCGAGGGGTCGACCGACGGCGGTAAGACCTGGATCGACCTGAACGGCACTGTCAACGGCACGCCGATCGGCGTCGACGGTGCCGGCCGCCCGGCTCTCGCTGGCACCAGCCGGGGCGCCTGGACGGACATCAACATCCCGCTGACCTCGCTCGCCGGCAAGGTGGCGCAGGTCCGCCTGCACTACGTCACCGACGGTGGGGTCTCCGAGGGCGGCTTCTTCGGTGACGCGATCACCGTGACCGCCGACGGCCAGACCGTGTTCAGCGACGGCGCCGAGACCGACGCCGGCTGGACCCTGGAGAAGTTCCAGGTGGTCGGCGCGACCTACACCCGGCTGTTCGACAACTTCTACATCGCCGGCAACCGGTCGTACGTCTCCTACGACAAGTACCTGAAGACCGGCCCGTACTTCTTCGGCTACGCGAACACCCGCCCGGACTGGGTGGACCACTACGCGTACCAGGAGGGCCTGCTCATCTCGTACTGGAACACCCGCTGGTCGGACAACGACACGGGTGCCCACCCGGGTGAGGGTCGCAACCTGTACATCGACGCGCACCCGCGCCCGATCTACAACCTCACCGGGGCTCCGTGGCGCGCACGCATCCAGGTGTACGACGCACCGTTCAGCCTGAACAAGGCCGACTCGTTCACCCTGCACCTCAACAGCCAGCCGCAGTACATCCGTGGCCAGGCCGCTGAGCCGCTGTTCGACGACACCAAGAAGTACTTCTACGAGGAGCTGCCGAACCACGGCGTCAAGCTCCCCGCGACCGGTGTCAAGATCAAGGTTCTGGAGCAGGACGGCACCTCGATGAAGATCCGGTTCAGCTGACCACTGATCCCGCACCAACAAGCGACGCCCGGGCAGGTCAACTGCCCGGGCGTCGCCCGTTTGCGCGACCCCTCACCGGTGGCCCGGACCGGGTTCTCCAGGACCAGCCGAGCCGGTTCCCCTGTTCCCGGTCCGGGGCAACCCGGGGCTTTCCCCTGTTCAACACGACCACCAGGGTCGCCTGCGACATCCGGGTCCTAGGCTGTCTGCCATGACCGACCAGCGCGGCGGGGCCGTCGACGAGTCCTGTGTCCTCACCGAGGGGCCGTGGACGCACCGTTTCGTCGGCGCCAACGGCAGCCGGTTCCACGTGGTCGAGGCCGGCACCGGGCCGATGGTGCTCTTCCTGCACGGCTTCCCCGAGCACTGGTGGGCCTGGCACCAGATGCTGCCGGCGGTCGCCGACGCCGGCTTCCGGGCGGTCGCCGTCGACCTGCGTGGCTACGGGGCCAGCGACAAACCACCCCGGGGGTACGACGGCTACACCCTCGCCGCCGACATCGCCGGGCTGATCCGCGCGCTCGGCGAACGGTCCGCGACGATCGTCGGCAGCGGCCTCGGTGGAATGGTGGCCTGGACGGTGGCCTCGTTCCACCCGTCCCTGGTCCGCCGGCTCGTGGTGCTGGGGGCACCGCACCCGCTGCGACTGCGCGCCGCCATCTTCGCCGACCCGCGCGGGCAGTTCACCGCCTCCACCCCGGCGTTGAAGTTCCAGCTACCCCGCTACGAGCACGTGCTGACCCGCGACGGCGCGGCGGCCGTCGCCGAGATCATGCGTCGCTGGGGCGGCCCACAGTGGGTGGCCGGGCCGGACTTCGAGGCGTACGCCGAGCGGTGCCGGGAGGCGATGTGCATCCCGCAGGCCGCGTTCTGCGCGCTGGAGGGTTACCGCTGGGCGTTCCGCTCGCTGCTGCGGCTGCACGGCTACCGGTTCGTCCGCCTGATGCAGAAGCCGCTGTCCACCCCGACCCTGCAACTGCACGGCGCCCTGGACACCGCCTCCCTGCCCCGGACCGCTCTGGGCTCCGGCCGGTACGTCGTCGCCCCGTACGAGTGGCGACTGCTCGACGGGGTGGGGCACTTCCCGCACCTGGAGGCACCGGAGCTGGTGCTCGGCGAGATCCTGCGGTGGGCGAAGACCTGACCTGTCAGACCCGCTGCTCCCGTAGGTCGGTGACCTCGGCGGCCGGTGCCCAACCCTGGTAGACGCCGAAGTCGAAGACCTCCAGCCGCATCGCCTCGGCCACCGGCCAGCGACCACCTGTGTACTCCACCCGCAGCCAGGCGTCGTGCTCGCCGAGCACGATGAACGGCTGCCCCTGCCAGGTGCAGGTGGTCCGCACGTACGCCAGATCCTCGATCTCGCTCGCCGGCAGGACCCGGACGTAGCGGCCCGCGCGGACCTCCTCGAAGCCCTCGCCCGGCTCTGGTTGGTAGAGGCGGATGTCGTCGCCGTCCGGGCTGGCCTGGTATTCCCGGCCCTGCCAACGGGCCACGTAGCCGTCGCGCATCACGCCTCCCCGACCCGTCGCCAGGTGACCGAGTCGGTGTCCAACTCCGCGACCACCCGCTCGGTGCCGTCCGCGCCGATCCGCCAGAGCTGCGCGCCGTGCGGCAGGCGTGCGCTGTCCACTTTGAACTCCGCCACCACGTCGCTGCTCTCGCCCGGGGCGAAGCCGTTGCCGCGGAACGGCGGGCGTTCGATGACCCAGCCCTCCATGGCCCGCATCGCCGGCTCGTTCTGACCGCCGTACGGGATGCGGTAGAGGCTCGGCCGGTGCGCCGGCCAGCGCAGAACGTAGATCTCCTCGGCGTCCGGGGCGAACGGTGAGCCGGGGTAGCTGAGGCCGAGCGCGTCGTGCAGCTGGGCCGGTGTGGTCAGGTGGGACAGCTCACCGGCCCGGTGCACGAACCCGGACACCCGGTCGTACCCACGATCCAGGTAGTACGCGAGCTGGCTGGGCGCGATCGCCTTCTGCATGACCGTCGGCCGGGTGGGGTCGACCGCCGCGGGGGCGTACCGGGGGCGGGCGGTGGGCTCGGCCGCGGCCGGCGCCTCCTCCTGGTCCACCTCCAGGTCGTCGCCGAGCCCCACCTCGGCGGCCCAGTTGGCCAACGCGACGATCTGCTCGCCGGGCAACTTGGCACCGACAGGCGTGCCGGGGTTGACGGCGAACGACCAGTCCTCGTCGGGCCAGCGCCTGATCAGTTGGGCGAACTTCACCCGGACCGTGTCGACGTCTCCCTCGACGTGGTCGGCGAGGCGCTCCGCCGACGTGTAGACCACCACGTACGTCTCGCCGTCGAGCTGCCCGGTTCGCCAGACGAAGCCGGGGTCCCCCGGGCGGCTTCCCCGCGCCGAGTCCGGTGCCGCCGGCAGCAGCACCCGGGCCAGCAGCAGGGTCGACAGGAACGTGTCGGTGCTGCCGGAGCCGGCGGCGCTGAGCAGGTCCTCCTCGACAGTGTTGGCCGGCTCGAACTCGATCGGCGCCGGCTCGTCGGCCGGCGGGTGCGGGCCGTCGCTCGCGAACAGGCTCTCGCCGCTGCCGGCCCGGTCCGTACCGGTCAGGCGGACCGACGAACCACCACTTTCGGCGTGATCGGCACCGAGCTGGTCGTCGGTCCGCAGTCCGCCCAGACCGGGATGGCCGACCTCGGTCGGACCGCTGGGCTGCGGAGTGGACGGGCCCGGGGTGGGCGGACCGGGGTCGAACGACGCGGGCCCGGGCGGGCTGACCGACGACGGGCCGAACAGGCCCGGGTCGGGGGCGCCGATCCGAACAGCGGCGGGGCGGCCTCGGCGGGGCTGGGCCGGCGGGGCGCCTCGACCGGCGCGCTGCTCTCGACCGGGTCGGTGAGGTCACGGGACTCGATGATGGTGCCCTCGATGACGATGGGCGTGAAGCCGCGACGCGGCGCGGGCGGCCCGGAGACCGGTTCCGCGACGGACGCCGGCAGATCGTCCGCCGGCCCGAACCGGCCCGGCCGGTCCTGGGGGATCGCCTGGGTCTGCTCCGCCGAAGGGGCGGGCCGCCCAGGCGTGCCGGCACGTGGGGGCTCACCGGTCATCCGGAACGCGCGAGTGGGCTCCTCGGCCAGCGGGTTGTGCCGGCGCGGAGGCAACGGCTGGGTGATCTCCTCGCCGGACGGCGGTACGCCCATCCCACGGGACGCGCCGAGGCGACCCTCCGGCCGGGACGCGCCGAGGCGACCCTCCGGCCGACCCATCGGCTGGGTGGCTGCCGGATCCGCCGCCATCGGAAAGGCCCGCGTTGCGGTCTCGTCGGCCGGTGCATCGGCTGGGCGGCGGCGAGGGAAGGGCTGGCTGCCTCGCCCGAACCGGGTCGGCGGGGCCGCCCGGTCACCGGGACGACCTCCGCCGGGGGCCGGTTCCCGGGTCGGGCTGGGGTCGAAGAAGGAGCGCCGAGGTGCCGCCTGGGGACCACCGTTGCCGTTACCCGCGGCGGGGCCGTCGACGTCGCCCGGCCGGGTCGCTGCCGGCCAGCCCACGCTCGGCCCGGGCTGATCGGTGGCAGGGCCGGTGGACGCCAACGGAGTGAACCGGGACGGCCGCCCACTGCGGGGCAGGGCTCCGCTGACCGGCGCGGGCCGGGGCGGCTCGGTCGGGTGCCGCTGACCGGCGGCGGGCAGGTCGTCCTCGGCGGGTCGACGCGGCGGCTCGGCGGGGACGGGTGGCCGGGGTGCCGGGCCCGGCACCGACGGGGCACCCACCCGGGGCGGCCTCCGGGGCGAGATCGGAGCAGCCGGACCCGGGTCGGGCCCGGACGAGAACGCCCCCGTCGCCGGAGGCGATCCAGCGGCTGGCGCGGCGTCGCGAGGTGGCATGCCGGGCCGGGTGCGGGCCAACGTCTCGGCCCGTTCCAGGCGAGCGCGGGCACCCATGGCACGGCCGGGCAGCCGGACGTCGCCTCGGGACAGCTGCGACACGAACCAGGCCGGCAGGTAACCCTCGACCGGCAGACCCGGATTGACGGCGAGCCACCACTCGTGGTTGGGCCAGCTGGCCGCGAGATCGGCGAAGGGGATGCGTCGGTTGCTGCCGGCGTGATCGCCGAGGCAGGCCCGCAGTGCGGCGGCGGAGGTGAAGGCCAGGACATGGGTCCGGCCGCCGGTGGTCCAGGTGCCCCATCCGGCGGGTGGCTGGCCGGGCTGCGTCGGCGCGGAGACCGGCAGCAGCACATCGGTGCGGGACAGGAGCCGGAAGTAGAGCTCCTGGTCGTTGGCGCGCAGCGCGTCGCGCATCGCCACCTCGGCCTCCGTGGCCGGCTCCCATTCGGTCACGGCCACCTCCCCTTCCGAGAACAGGCCACAGGTATCGCGTACAACCTACAAGGTGGCACCAAGATCACAATGGCTGGCCGACGGCGGCCTGTCAGGGCGCGGAGGAGGCGATAACATCCCGTTCCGGAGCCGACACGATACGGAGGGTGTCGATGTCCCGATCGATCACGCGCCCGGTCCTCGCAGGTCTGGCCGCCAGCCTGTTGACCGTACCGGCACTTCCGGCCGTCGCCGCCACCGCCGGGCTCCGGGCGGCACCTGCCTGCGCGACAGCACTCGCCCCCGTCCGGCCGGTCGCGGCGACGCCCTGGCCACAGCAACGGTACGACCCCGCGCGGCTCGCGCCGCTGGCCACCGGCGTCGGAGTGACAGTCGCGGTGGTCGACTCCGGGGTGGACCGGGTGCACCCGCAGCTGGCTGGGCGGGTGCTGGCGGGCACCGATCTGCTCGACCCCGGCGGGGACGGCGGTCGGGACTGCGCCGGGCACGGCACCGGTGTGGCGAGCATCATCGCGGCGGCACCTCGACCTGACGTCGCCTTCCGCGGCCTGGCACCGGGTGCCCGAATCCTGCCGGTGCGAGTGAGTGAGCAGCAGGTGGTGCAGGGGCGGGAGTCGGGGCGTACGGTCAGCGCCGACGAGTTCGCCCGAGCCATCAGATGGGCCGTCGACCATGGTGCCGACGTGGTGAACCTGTCCGTGGTGCTGTACGCGGACGACCCGGAGGTCCGTTCGGCAGTGCGGTACGCGGTTGACCGGAACGTGGTGCTGGTGGCCGCCGCCGGCAACCTGCACGACAGCGGGGACCCCCGACCGTTCCCCGCCGGCTACGACGGGGTGCTCGGCGTGGGCGCGATCGGGGCGGACGGCGGGCGGGCGACCTTCTCGCAGACCGGCCCGTACGTCGACCTGGTGGCACCGGGCAGTGCGGTGCTGACCGCCGCACCCGGTGCGGGCCACCATCGGGTCGAAGGCACCAGTTACGCGGCGCCGTTCGTGGCCGCCACCGCCGCGTTGCTGCGGGAATACCGACCCGAGCTGACCGCCGCCCAGGTGGCGGAGCGGATCATCGCCACCGCCGATCCAGCTCCGGGCTCGGGCCGCGGCGGCGGGTACGGCGCCGGGGTGTTGAACCCCTATCGGGCGGTCACCGAGACCAGCGGCGGCCGTGCGGGCGGTACGCGGCCGGTCGCCGCGCTCGCCGACGAGCAGGCCGACCCCGCGCAACTCGCCCGCCAGGCCCGCCGGGCCGCCGCGCGGGACCGAGCCCTGCTGGTCGGCGCGGTGGCCGGCATGACGGCGGTCACCGTGACGCTGCTCGCCCTGGTGGCGCCCCGGGGCACCCGTCGACGCTGGCGCCCGGCCGGCCCGGCCTGAGCCCGCCCGCGCACGGCCCTGACCTCCGACCGGCTGCGGGCGGGGCGCTGACCCGGACACGGTCAGCGCTCCCGGCCCACATCGCTCACTGGAACAGCCCGGTGTTCTTCTTCTCGGTGTCCAGGTAGTCGGTGGCGGAGTCGTTCACCGCCAACCTGATGTCACGCAGCATCGCCTGCAGGTCCTGCGAGGCCGAGCGCCACCGCGCCTGCCGCTGCTCGTAGGCCTGCCGCGCCTCGCCCGTCCAGCTCGCCACCAGCGGGGCGGCGTCCCGTTCGAGTTGGCCGAGTTGCGTGTCGAGGGTGTTCAACGCCTTCTGAATGTCAGCGCCGGCCTGCTGCAGCGCGGCGAAGTTGACGACCAGCACACCATGGTCCATCGGATTCCCTCCCCAGCGGGATCAGAGCGGCAGCTGGATGCCGCCGCGGTTGGTGCCGGCCACCCGGCTGGCCACCTCGTCGTCGGACACGTCGTACTGCCGACCGGCGGTGCGGATCGCACCTGCGGTCTCCCGCAGCGCGCGGTGCAGCGCCGCCTGGTCCTGTGACCACTGCTGCTTGACCTGCTCGAACGACCGGCCACCAGCGCCACGCCAGGCCTGCTGCAACACCTCCAGCTCGGCCAGCAGGCCGGTCAGCATGGACTGCAACGACTGGTCCACCTGCTCGAACTTCGCGGCGGTCTGCTGCATCACCGCGGCTTCTGCCTTGGTTTGGGACACCCGGACGTCACCTCGTCTCTCGGATCGCACCTGGCCGTCGACGCGCCCACCCTGGGCGGCGCGTCGTCGCTTGGCCCGGTCGTCGAGCACTGAGACACGGGTCAGCGAAGGACTTCGTGGCTGACGGTAGCGACCTCGTAGCGGTTCTGCTACCCCACGGGCTTCCCCTGTGGACAACCGGGGCGGCCATCGGTCGCTTACGATGTGCCGCAGCCACGTCGCGGCGCGTGACGGGCCGCCGGAGGGCGGCCGGCCGCCCGACCCGGTCCCCACTGGTCGAGGAGGCACGGTGCCGGCGATCACCACCGGAGGGCCGCACCCACCGACGCCGGTCGGGTCCGCGGCAGACGCCTCCGCACGGGCGATCGGGCCGGGTCGACCAACCGGCCCCGGGTCGGCCGACCAGCGCGCCCCCGCTCGCCGGTCGCCGGTGCGGCGCTGGGCCGCACTAGGCCGTCGGGTGGGCGCGGGAGCGCGAGCCGGCCAGCTCGTCACCGCACAGGTCGCGGCGGCGCTCGTCCTCGTCGCCCTCGGCCGATCCGCACCGGTCGTGGCGGCGGCGGTACTGGTGGCAGTGCTGCTGGTGGCGGCCGCCTGGGTGCCGGTCCGGGGCCGGTGGCTCTTCGAGTGGCTGGGCACCGCCATCGGGCACCTCGCCCGCCGCCGCGCGCTGACCGGGCCGGCCGGAGCCGCCGACCTGCTCGACCTGGTCGCTCCGGGCACCGTCGTCCGCTCGACCGAGCTGACCGGCGGGCCGGCGGCAGTGCTCGAGGACACCGCGGGCATGGTCGCACTGCTGGAGCTGGGCGACCCGGGCGACCTGCTGGGCGACGCGTCCCAGGCGATCCCCGCCCCGGCCGCGTTGCTCTCCCCGGCCGGGCCGGACCTACCCCCGCTGCTGGTCCAACTGCTGCTCGCCGGTGCACCGGCACCGGTGCCGGGCGCCGCTGGCACTGTCGGTACGTCGTACCGGCAGCTCACCGACGGGCGGCTCGCCGGGCGCGAACGGGCGGTGGTGGCGGTCCGGGTGCTGCGGGTGAACGGTTGGTCCGAGGAGGACCTGCGTCGCGTACTCGCCGGCACGGTCCGCCGGATCGTCCGCCGGCTCGGGTCGTTGGCCGCGCGGCCACTGGGGGTGCCCGCGGCGCTGCGCGTGCTGGCCGAGCTGGCCCACCACGACGGCGAGCCGGTCCGGGAGTCCTGGCCGGCGATCCGGTCCGGCACCCTGGTTCAGGCCACCTTCCGACTGATCCAGTGGCCCGACGCGGGCGCTGCGGCGGCACGCCGGCTGGTGCCCCGCCTGCTGGCGCTGCCGGCGACGGCCACGACGGTGTCGATCTGCTCAGGTCCGTTGCCGACGACGTCGATGTCGTCGGGCCCGTCGGCGACCACGGGAGTGCCGACCGAGCTGACCGTACGCCTGGCGGCCGGGACGGCGACCGAGTTGGCGACGGCCACCGAGGCGCTGATCCGCCTGGTGACCGACCTGGGCGGCAAGCTGCGACGGCTCGACGGCGCTCACCTGAGCGGGCTGGCCACCACGTTGCCGTTGGCCCTGACGGCACCCGGGGCGCAGCCCCGCCCAACGGCGTCCGGGGCGCGGCCCGGCGCAGCGGTGGACGACTGGGAGCTGTCCCTGGGCGACGCGGGGATGATGGTCGGCACCAACCGGCACGGCCGAGCCGTCACCGTGCGACTGTTCCGGCCGGAGAGCACCCGCGTGCTGCTGGTCGGGGGGGTGCGCGCAGCTCAGCTGGTGGCCCTGCGCGCGCTGGCACTCGGCGCTCTGGTGGTGGTGCAGACCGCCCGGCCACGCGCCTGGGAGCCGTTCGTCCGAGGGGTTGGCGCGCCGGGTGGCACGATCCCGTTGCTCCCGCCCGGTCGGGCGGTCGCCGACGGGGTGGGCACCGCGCTGCGTCCGCTGCTGCTGGTCGTCGACGCCGGGCCGGTGCCGGCCGAGGCCGCGCCGGGCCCGCCGTGGCGGGCGACCCTGGTGGTACGCGGCGAGCTGACCCCGGCCGATGTGGACGCGTTGAGCCGGGCCGACCTGGCGCTGCTCCAGCCACTGACCTCCGCCGAGGCCACCCTGGCCGGCACCGCGCTGGGGCTGGGCGGCTCCGCCGAGTGGCTGACCAGGATCCGGGAGGACATGGTGGCCGTGGTCAACCGCCGAGCCCTGCGCTGGGCACTGCTCTCCCCCACTCCGATCGAGGCGCAACTGATCGGGCCGCCCACCCGCGGCTGATCCATCGGGATGCCCGTTGCCGGGTTACGCCGGTGCGTGGTCCGTGGCACGATCCCCGCCATGGGTTTTCTGAAAGGTCTGCTGATCCGGCTGGCCAGCACAGCTCTGGCTTTCTGGCTGGCCACGCTCCTCATCCCGGGCATCTCCCTGGATTCGAACTCGGCCACCGAGACGGTGACCACGCTGCTCCTGGTGGCGGTGATCTTCGGTGTGGTCAACGCGGTTCTCCAGCCGATCATCAAGACCGTCGGCTGTGGCTTCTACCTGCTGACCCTGGGCCTCATCGCCCTGGTGGTGAACGGGCTGCTGTTCCTGCTCACCAGCTGGATCGCCGACCAGGCCGGGCTGCCGTTCTCGGTGGACGGTTTCTGGCCGGCAGCCGTGCTCGGCGCCCTCTTCGTGAGCATCGTGACCTGGATCCTCGGCGCCGTCCTCGACCGGGACTGACAGGCGACAAGCCAGCACCGACCCCGGCCCCGCCCGGGGCTCCGACCTCGGCCGGGGCCCCGGGCGGGCCGGTGACCAGAGTTCGGGAATTGGCCGGTCTGAGCGCCCACCCCGACGGTTAGCGTCGCGGCATGTTCGCACTCACCTACCCCGACGGTTACCTGCTCAGCACCGATCCGGCGCGCATCGATCTGGACCTCGTGCACCACTGGTTGTCCACCGACGCGTACTGGGCGCTCGGACGGGACCGGGAGGCCACCGAGCGGGCGTTCGCCGGCTCACTGCCGTTCGGCGTCTACCGGCCGGAGGACGGCCGCCAGGTGGCGGTGGCCCGGGTCGTCACGGACCGCGCCACCTTCGCCTGGCTCTGCGACGTGTACGTCGACCGCGCCGCCCGGGGTCGCGGGCTGGGCGGGCGGCTGGCCGGCGCGGTCCGCGACCACCTGGCCGAGCTTGGCGTACGCCGGATCCTGCTCTGCACCAACGACGCACACCAGGTGTACGCGCGGGTGGGCTTCACGCCGCTGGACGTGCCCGAGCGGTGGATGCAGCTGGACCGGCGACCCCCGGTGACCCCGATCACCGGAAAGGAACAAAGCAGCGCTACGCCCCTTACGGTGGAGGCGTGACGCCACTCCGCCTGGGATACCTCTACGGCCTCGGCGCGTACCTGCTCTGGGGTTTCTTCCCGCTCTACCTGAAGCTGTTGCGACCCGCCGGCCCGCTGGAGATCCTGGCCCACCGGATCGTCTGGTCGGTGGTCTTCGTGGCCCTGCTGCTGGCGGCGCTGCGCAACATCGGCTTCCTGCGGGCGCTGCTGCGCCGTCCCTGGGCGGTGGCGGGGATCGTCGCCGCCGCCGCGCTGATCGCTGTCAACTGGGGCACCTACATCTACGGGGTCAACTCCGACCGGGTGGTGGAGACCGCGCTCGGCTACTTCATCAACCCGTTGGTCGTGGTGCTGCTCGGGGTGGCGGTGCTGCGGGAGCGGCTACGCCCGGCGCAGTGGGTGGCGCTCGGGATCGGCGCGTCGGCGGTCGTGGTACTCACCGTGGACTACGGCCGGCTGCCCTGGCTGGCACTGACCCTGGCGTTCAGCTTCGCCGGCTACGGCCTGGTCAAGAAGCGGCTCGGGCTGCCGGCGGCCGAGGGGCTCTTCGTCGAATCGGCGGTGCTGGCGTTGCCGGCGCTCGGTTACCTCGCCTGGTTGACGGCGAAGGCCGACCTGACCTTCGGGCACGTCTCGGCCGGACACACCGCGCTGCTGGTGCTGGCCGGCGCGGCCACGGCGATTCCGCTGCTGCTGTTCGCCGGGGCGGCCAACCGACTGCCCCTGAGCAGCCTCGGCACGATCCAGTACCTGACGCCGACCCTCCAGCTCGGCTTCGGTGTGCTGATCTTCCACGAGCCCATGCCTCCGGCCCGGCTGGCCGGCTTCGCACTGGTCTGGCTGGCCCTGATCGTCTTCACCGCCGACGCCGTCCAAACTTCCCGTCGAACGCGCCGGTCCCGTCGGTCCACCCCGCTCCCCACCCCCGTCCCGACCCCGTAACCCCGCCCCGGGCTGGTCAGGGGACGGCGTAGGTGAGGAGGGGGGTGCCGTCGGCTTTCTGGAGCTCCACGCTCACCAGTTCGGCGTCGGTGAACCGCGTGGCGCCCGTGAAGCTGAGGTCGTCGCCGGGGGCCGCCAGCCAGGAGCCGATCTGCTCGGTGGCGCCGTTCGGGCCGCGCGCCACCAGCCGGAACGGGTACGCCTTGCCGTAGCTCGTCCGCGCGTCGTACCCGCAGCGCATGGTCACCTCGGTGCCCCACTTGGTGCCGGTCAGCCCGAGGTCGGCGTGCACCGGCCCGGCGGCGGCCACCGGTCGCATGGCGACCATCGACACCTGCGGACCCGGCGTGCCCTGCGCGCCGGGGGCCCGGAAGGGCTGACCTGTCGAGGCAGCGCCACGGCGGCGCCCACACCGACCAGCAGCGCCAGCCCGGCGGCGGCCAGTGTGGTCAGCGCGTACCGTCGCCGGTCCGCGGAGCGTTCCCGACGCCGGCGCTGGCGGGCCTCGTCGAGCAGCGCGGGCACCCGGGGCGGGGCCGGCGGCGGCAGGATCTGCTCCAACCCGGCCGGGTCGAGGCGCCCGAGCAACCCGGGCAGGACGGCGATCTCGGCGACCGCCTCCCGGCACGAGGCGCAGCCGCCGAGGTGCCGCTCGTAGGCGGCCCGCTCGGCGGGTGCCAGGGCTCCCAGCACGTACGCGCCGTCGTCGTACGCGAACTCGCACCGGGTCATCCCGTCACCCCCATCTCGGCCAGGACCAAACGTAGAGACCGCAGCGCGTAGTGGGTCCGGGATTTCACGGTCCCTGGCGGTACGCCCAGACGGGACGCCGCCTCGGCCACCGACCGCCCCTGGTAGAAGCACTCGACAAGCACCTCGCGGTGGGTCGGGCTGAGCCGGTTGAGGGCCTCGGCGACGGTCCACGCCTCCACCGCCCGTTCGGCCTCGTCGATCACCTCGGGTGGTTCGGGCAGATCGTCGGTGAACACCTCGCCGACCCGGGTGGATCGCCGCCGCCAGGCGTCGATGGCCAGGTTGCGGGCGGTGGTGAACAGCCAGGACCGCACCGAGCCGCGCGTCGGGTCGAGTGACTCCGGATGTCGCCAGGCCCGCAGCAGCGTCTCCTGCACCAGGTCCTCGGCCCGCTGCCGGTCCCCGTTGACCAGCCGCAGGGCATGGGCGTACAGCGCCTCCGCGTGCTCGTCGTGCAGCGCGCGCAGCAGTTGGGCGTCGTGGTCGCTGATGGCGGTCTCCTCGCTTCCGGCGCGCGTCCGGCGGTGCGTCCGCTCGGGAATACGTGCCGTCACGCCGATCGGTTCAGACCGAGGTCAGACCGGCTGCGTGGTGGTTGCCACCCACGAATGTGTTCATGCCCGGTTCACATCGTGGCCGACGAGCGCTCACCACGTCCTCCTAGCGTCCGGCTGGTACGCCGCCTGTCGTGCCACCGACTTCTCTGGAGGCCTCTCCCATGAGCGACCGTCCCCGGCTGCTCCCCCTGTTGAACGGCACCCGCCATGGCACCCGTGACGCCATGACCTGTCTGTACCGGTGCGGAAACGCGTGTGACCACCCGGTCCCGAACACCTCGGACAACGCGTACTTCGGCGATGTGGTGAACGCCGAGGTGTCGCGGCGTGGCGTGGTCCGGGCCGGCGCGGTCGGCGCGCTGGTGCTCGGTTTCGGCGGCGCGGCGGCCGGCGCGCTCGCCGGCGCGGCCCCGGCCGTGGCGGCCCCGGCCACCCCGGACGTCCCGGAGGCCTTCGGTTTCGGCCGTCCCAGCACCGGGGTCGGCAGCGGCGCGCTGACCTTCAAGCCGATCCCACCGAACAAGCTGGACACCCTGGTCGTGCCGAACGGCTACGACCACGCCGTGGTGATCAAGTGGGGTGACCCGGTGCTGCCGGGCGCGCCGGAGTTCAACCTGCACCACCAGACCGCCGCCGCGCAGTCCAAGCAGTTCGGCTACAACAACGACTTCGTGGGCGTGCTGCCGCTGGACAAGCAGGGCAAGCGGGCGCTTCTCGTGGTCAACCACGAGTACACGAACGAGGACCTGATGTTCCCGGGCTTCCCCGGCCTGGACGGGCTCTCCGTGGAGCAGCTGCGCACCGCCATGGCCGCGCACGGCATGTCCGTGGTGGAGCTTGAGCGGGTGGCGGGCACCGGGCAGTGGAAGCCTGTCGACAAGGGTCCGCGGCCGTACAACCGGCGGGTCACCGCCCTGAGCACCAAGTTCGACCTGACCGGCCCGGCTGCCGGCTCGGCCTGGCTGAAGACCGCCGCCGACCCCAGGGGCCGCACTGTCGTCGGCACGCTGAACAACTGCGCCGGTGGCGTGACCCCGTGGGGCACCGTGCTCTCCGGCGAGGAGAACTTCAACCAGTACTTCGTCGGCGCCGACGCCGTCCCGGCCGAGCTGAAGCCGAAGCTGGACCGCTACGGCATCAGCACCGCCAGCCGGTACCCGAGCGGCAGCCGCAAGTGGGAGCGCGCGGACGAGCGCTTCGACCTGGCGAAGCACCCCAACGAGGCACACCGGTTCGGCTGGGTCGTCGAGATCGACCCGTTCGACCCGGAGAGCCGCCCGCGCAAGCACACCGCGATGGGCCGGTTCAAGCACGAGGGCGCCAACGTGATCGTCGCGAAGGACGGCCACGTGGTCGCGTACATGGGCGACGACGAGCGGTTCGACTACCTCTACAAGTTCGTCTCGGACAAGAAGTTCATGAAGGGCAACTCCTGGGCTGCCCGTAAGCACAACCTGACCCTGCTGGAGTCCGGCACGCTCTACGTGGCGAAGCTCGACCAGACCAGCGCCACCGAGATCGACGGCTCGGGCAAGCTCCCCACCGACGGCGCGTTCAACGGCCGGGGCCGCTGGATCAAGCTGGTCAGCGGCAACCGGTCGTTCGTCGACGGGATGACCGCCGCGGACGTGCTCACCTTCACCCGGCTCGCCGGTGACAAGGTCGGCGCGACCAAGATGGACCGCCCCGAGGACGTCGAGCCGAGCCTGCTCACCGGCAAGGTGTACGTCGCGCTGACCAACAACACCAACCGTGGTGTCGGCAGCAACCCGAAGGCGGACGAGGCCAACCCGCGCAACGCCAATAAGCACGGGCAGATCCTGGAGCTGGTCGAGGACCGCAACGACAACACCTCGGAGACGTTCGCCTGGTCGCTGCCGATCGTCTGCGGCGACCCGACCGACCCGTCGACCTTCTTCGCCGGGTACGACAAGGCCAAGGTCTCCCCGATCTCCTGCCCGGACAACGTCGCCTTCGACGCCACCGGCAACCTCTGGATCTCCACCGACGGCAACGCGCTGGGCAGCAACGACGGCCTGTTCGCAGTGGCCGTGGAGGGCCCGGAGCGGGGTCACCTCAAGCAGTTCCTGACCGTGCCGCTCGGCGCGGAGACCTGCGGCCCGTTCATCACCGGCGACAACCGCTCGGTCTTCGTCGCGGTGCAGCACCCGGGCGAGATCACCGGGGCCTCGGTGGAGAACCCGGCCTCGAACTGGCCGGACGGCGACTACGCCAAGCCGGGCGTGGTGGTCACCTGGCGCCTCGACGGCGGCCCGGTGGGCAGCTGAGGTCGTCCGCGCGGCCGAGCGGCCGCTGACGTTGTTCCGGTGGTCTGGCGCTGGACCACCCAGAGAGGCCCTCTCCCAGCCCGGGAGAGGGCCTCTCGGCGTTGCGGCGGTCAGTTGTCGGCGGCGATGCCGTCGGCGACGCTGCGGGCCACTGTGAGCAGCTTGGCGCGTACCACCCGGGCGGAGGTCATCATCTCGCTGGCCGGCAGCGCGCAGGCCAGCACGACACGGCGTTCCATGTCCTTGTCCGGCGCGACGAGCACCGCGGCGCAGGCCACTCCCTGCCGGAACTGCCCCATCTCCAACTGCATGCCGCGCCGGTCGCCGGCGGCCAGGTCCGCCTCGAAACTCTCGGTGGTGGTCAGCGTGGCGGTGGTGAACGGACGCATGCCGTACTCGCGCAGATAGCGGTAGCGCTGGTCGGTGGTGAGGGTGGCGAGCAGCGACTTGCCGAGAGCCGTCGCGTGCGCGCCCTCGTCGAAGCCGGGGACCAGGTCCTCCAGGTAGGGCGAGCGGTGCCCCTCGGCGACCGCGGTGAGGGCCACCTGGCCGCCGACGAACCGACCGAGGTAGTGGCTGTAGCCGGTGTCCAGGGCGGCCCGCCGCAGCGTCTCACCGACCGCCGGCGGGCCCCGGAACGCCGTCACCAGCTCCCGGTACCGGTCGGCCACCTCCAACCCCACGATGTACGTGCCGTCCTCGCGACGGATCACGTAGCCCTCGTAGGCGAGGGTGCGGACGAGGTGGTAGGTCGTGGCCACGGTCAGCTCGCAGCGCCGGGCGATCTGCTTGACGGTCAGGCCCTTCGGGGCGCGACCGACCGACTCCAGCACCCGTAGCGCTCGGGACACGCTGCGAATCAGGTCCGAAGGTTCTGCCAAGGGGTCGCGCACAACCACCTCCGCCGCCGGGGACTTACACCATATGAAAAACAGGCCCGGTGCGAAATGCCTGTTCGGGTCGAGGATGCCAGATCACCATCCACAGCTTGTGCCCCGCCGGTCACCAGGAGTGCTCTGAGCGTGGCTCGCGTAGGTTTGCCGAACGATGACCGACACCTCAATCACCCCCGATCCGGCGACCGCCCGACCCCGCCCGGTCCGGGCCAGCGTCGGCGCAGTCGTCACCACGGTGGCCTGCGTACTCCCGGTCTTCCTGCTCGGCGGTCTCGCCGTGCAGATGGGCACCGACCTCGGTTTCTCGCCTGCCGGTCTGGGCCTGGCCGTCTCCGTCTACTTCGGGGTCAGCGCGCTGGCCTCGGTGCCGTCCGGCCGCCTGGTCGAACGGTACGGGCCGGCTCTGGTCGCCCGCTGCGGCATCCTGCTGGCCGCCGGGTCAATGCTGGCCGTGGCCGCGTTCGCCCGGTCGTACCCGGTGCTGGTCGGCCTGCTGGCGCTCAGCGCCGCCGCGAACGCGCTCGGCCAATTGGCCAGCAACGCCGCGCTGGCCCAGCACGTGCCGGCCCGGCGGCAGGGGCTGTCGTTCGGTGTCAAGCAGGCCGCCATCCCGGTCTCCACCCTGCTGGCCGGGGCGGCCGTGCCCACCATCGCGCTCACCGCCGGCTGGCGCTGGGCGTTCGTGGCCGCCGCCGTGGCCGCGCTGACGACGCTGGCCGCCGTACCCCGGCAGTTGCCCGGCGCGACACGGCGGGCCGGTGCCACGCGCGCCGGGCGCGCGACGGCGGCCCTGGTGGTGATCGGCGCGGCGGCGACGTTGGCCTCCGGCGCGGCCAACGCGCTGGGCACCTTCCTGGTGGACTCCGCGGCGGCCCGGGGCTGTCGCCGGGCCTCGCCGGCCTCACTCTGACCCTGGGCAGCGCAGTCTGCGTGGCGGCTCGGGTGGGCGCCGGCTGGTTGGCCGACCGCCGCGAGAGCGGCCACATCGCCCTCATCGCCGCGATGCTGCTCGTCGGCGCGGTCGGGCTGGGCCTACTCGCGTTGACCGGCTCGGTGCCGCTGGTGGTCGGCGTGGTGCTCGGCTTCGGCCTGGGCTGGGCCTGGCCCGGCCTGATGAACTTCGCGGTGGTCCGGCTCCACCCACAGTCGCCGGCCGCCGCCACCTCGATCACCCAGACCGGGGTGTACGCGGGCGGCTGCCTCGGCCCGCTGAGCCTGGGCCCGCTCGCCGCCCACCTCGGCTACCCGACGATGTGGACCATCGCGGCCGTGGCGATGCTGCTCGCCGCCGCCCTCATGCTCGTCGGCAGCCGACTGTTGACCCGCGCCGCCGCCGCAGCGGGCCGGGGCGTGGATCAGCTGGTGCGGTCGGCGATGTAGTCGCAGAGCGACTCGAGGGCGCTGCGGGACGGGCCGTGCGGCAGCGGGGCGAGCTGCGCGCGGGCCTCCTCGGCGTAGCTGCGCACGGTCTCCCGGGCCCGCTTGAGCGCCGGGCTCTCCCGGAGCAGCCCCAACGCCTCGGCGTGCAGCGCGTCGTCGGTCAACGGGCCGGTCGCCAGGATCTCCCGCAGCCGCACCGACGACGCGTCGGAGTCGTCCGCCTCGCGGGCGTAGAGCACCGGCAGCGTCGGGACACCCTCGCGCAGGTCCGTGCCGGGGGTCTTGCCCGACTGCACCGACTCGGAGGCGATGTCGAGCAGGTCGTCGGAGAGCTGGAAGGCGACGCCGATCGTCTCGCCGTACCCGGCGAGGGCCTCCACGTGCTCCGGGGCGGCGCCACCGAACATGCCGCCGAACCGGGCCGACGTGGCGATCAGCGAGCCGGTCTTCTCGGCGATCACGTGCAGGTAGTGGGTCACCGGGTCATCGTCGGCGCGCGGCCCCACGGTCTCCGCGATCTGGCCGTGCACCAGCCGGGCGAAGGTGCGCGCCTGCAACCGGACCGCCTCGGGGCCCAGGTCCGCGGCGATGTCCGCCGCGCGGGCGAAGAGGTAGTCGCCGACCAGGATGGCGACCGAGTTGGTCCAGCGGGAGTTCGCGCTCGGCGCGCCCCGGCGGACGGCGGCCTCGTCCATCACGTCGTCGTGGTAGAGGGTGGCGAGGTGAGTGAGCTCCATCACCACGGCGGCCGGGACCACCTGCGCACCCGTCGGGTCACCGAACTGGGCGCCGAGCGCCACCAGCAACGGTCGGAAACGCTTCCCGCCGGCCTCCACGAGGTGCCGGGCAGCCTCGGTGACGAACGGGTCGGCACTGGCCACGCTGGCCCGCAACTCGACCTCGACCGTGTCCAGCAGACCGAGCACGGACGCCTCGACACGGGGATCGGAGAGGCTGAGGCCAAGCGCGCCGAACTGACTCGTGCTCGCCCGACCCCGCCGACCGCCGGAGCCGGAGGCACCTGAACGCTCGCCCGCCGGATTCACCACGCTATCAACCATGCCACACCCGTTCGACCTGCTCCGGGCCGGGGATACGCACCGGGGGCCGGCGCGTGAACACGCGCCGGCCCCCGGTGATCGATCCTTCGGTCAACGAACGAATTCGGCGGCTCCCGCAGCCAGATCGAGCAGCGGCGCCGGGGCGACACCCAGCACCAGGGTCGCCAGCACACCGATCATCAGCGCGGCGGCGGTGAGCCCACCGGGCACGGTGACGGTCGGGGTGGACTCGCCCGGCTCGGAGAGCCACATCATCACCACGACCCGCAGGTACGGGAACGCGAGCACCATGCTGGTCAGCACACCGGCGATCACCAGCCAGGCCTGGCCACCCTCCAGCGCCGGCCCGAAGATGGCGAACTTGCTGGTGAACCCACTGGTCAGCGGGATACCGGCGAAGGCCAGCAGGATGAAGGTGAACAGCGCGGCGAAGAACGGCGACCGCCGGCCCAGCCCGGCCCAACGGGACAGGTGGGTGGCTTCGCCGTCTTCGTCCCGCACAAGCGTCACCACGGCGAACGCGGCCAGCACCGAGAAGCCGTACGCGACCAGGTAGAACATCGTGCCGGCGAGCCCGTCGCGGCTCGGCGCCAGCACACCGACCAGCAGGTAGCCGGCGTTGGCGATCGAGGAGTACGCGAGCAGCCGCTTGATGTCGGTCTGGGTGACCGCGAGCACAGCGCCGATCAGCATGGTCAGCACCGCCACCGCGCCGAGGACCGGCGTGAAGTCCCAGTTGGCGTCGGCGAACGCGACCTGGAAGACGCGCAGCAGGGCACCGAACGCGGCGACCTTGGTGCAGGCCGCCATGAACCCGGTGACCGGGGTCGGAGCGCCCTGGTAGACGTCCGGGGTCCAGACGTGGAACGGGGCCGCAGCGGCCTTGAAGAGCAGACCGATGGCGAGCAGCGCCATGCCGGCGAAGAGCAGGACCGGGCTGGCCGGCGATTCGCTCACCGCCGCGTGGATGGTGGCGAAGTCGACGCCGGCCGGGCGGCCCGGGATGCCGGCGGTGAAGCCGTAGATCAGGGCCACGCCGAACAGGAAGAACGCGGAGGCGTACGCGCCGAGCAGGAAGTACTTCATCGCCGCCTCCTGGCTCAGCAGGCGCCGGCGACGGGCCAGCGCGCAGAGCAGGTAGAGCGGCAGGGAGAAGACCTCCAGCGCGATGAACATGGTCAGCAGGTCGTTCGCCGCCACGAAGATCAGCATGCCGCCGATCGCGAACGTGGTGAGCGGGTAGACCTCGGTGAGGCCGTTGCGCCCCTCGGCCTGCCGCCGGTCGTCGGCCGACTCGGCGGTCACCGCGGCCTGGGCGACGAACGCCCCGCCCCGCTCGACCGAGCGGTCACCGATCAGCAGCAGCGCCATCGCGGCCAGCACCAGGATCGCGCCCTGGAGGAAGAGCGTCGGCCCGTCGATCGCGAGGGCCTGGCCGGCGGTGATGATCCGCTCGTCGGCGCTGAGGACCACCATGGTCAGTGCCGCGAGCACCGCGAGCAGCGCCAGCGTCAACTGCACCACGTGCCGCCAGCGCCGGGGCACCAGAGCCTCGACCAGCACACCGAGCAGCGCGGTGCCCAGCATGATCAGGATCGGGGCGATCGCCGCGTAGTCGATCGACGGCAGTTTCAACTCGGTCACTTTGCCGCCTCCTGGACGGTGCCGCCCACCGACGGCGCCGGGTCGGTTCTGCCGATGTCGTCCATGGTCGCCTGGACAGCGGGGTTGATCACGTCAGTGACCGGCTTCGGGAAGAAGCCGAGCAGCACGATCAGCGCGATCAGGGGGGCGACCACGACCTTCTCGCGCAGGTTGAGGTCCCGGCGCATGCCGTCGACCTCGGTCAGCGCCGGGTTGAGGGTGCCCTGGGTGGTGCGCTGCACCATCCACAGCACGTACGCGGCGGCCAGGATGATGCCGAGCGTGGCGATGACCGCGACCGGCTTGTTCACCGTGAAGGTGCCGATCAGCACCAGGAACTCGGAGATGAACGGCGCCGTACCGGGCAGCGCGAGCGAGGCGAGACCGGCGAAGAAGAGCACCCCGGCGAGCACCGGGACCAGCTTGCCCGCGCCACCGAAGTCGCTGATCAGCGCCGAACCACGCCGGGAGATCAGCATGCCCACCACCAGGAAGAGCAGGCCGGTGGCCAGCCCGTGGTTGAGCATGTAGAGCACCGCGCCGGTGCCGGCCTGGGTGGTGAAGGCGAAGATGCCCACCCCGATGAAGCCGAAGTGCGCGATCGAGGTGTACGACACCAGCCGCTTGAGGTCGTTCTGGCCGACCGCCAGCAGCGCGGCGTAGACGATGCCGATCACGCCCAGGGCCAGCGCCCACGGCGCGAACCACTTCGACGCCTCGGGGAACAGCGGCAGGCAGTAGCGCAGGATGCCGAAGGTGCCGACCTTGTCCAGCACGCCGACGAGCAGCGCCGCCGCGCCCGCCGGAGCGGCGCCACCGGCGTCGGGCAGCCAGGTGTGGAACGGGAAGAACGGCGCCTTGATGGCGAACGCGAGGAAGAAGCCGAGGAACAGCCACCGCTCGGTGCCGGTGCTGATGTCGACCTGCGAGAGCGCCTGCCAGTCGAAGGTCTTCCCGCCGACCACCCAGAGGCCGATCACCGCGGCCAGCATGAACAGACCGCCGACGAGCGAGTAGAGGAAGAACTTCACTGCCGCGTACTGCCGCTGGTGACCGCCGTAGCTGCCGATGAGGAAGTACATCGGCACCAGCATGACCTCGAAGAACACGTAGAACAGGAAGACGTCGGCGGCCGCGAAGACGCCGATCATCGTGCATTCGAGGACCAGCAGCAGCGCAAAGTAGACGGGCACCGACCGCTTCGACGACTCGGCGTCGTGCCAGGACGCCAGGATCACCAACGGCACCAGCACGGCGATCAGCATGAGCATCACCAGCGCGATGCCGTCGGCGGCGAAGGTGAAGCTGACGCCCCAGTTCGGGATCCACGAGTACGACTCACGGAACTGGAACCGGTCACCGCCGGCGTTGAAGCTGACCCACATCACCACCGAGAGCACCAGCACCAGCAGCGACCAGGCGAACGCCACCTGCTTGGCCAGCTCCGGGCGGTGGCGCGGCAGGAAGGCCACCACCAGGGCGCCCACCAGCGGCGCCACGGTGAGCACCGAGAGGAACGGGAAGTTGGACATTATGCGGCCTTACCTCCGTCGTCACTGCGTGGTCCGCCGGCGGGGGCGGCCGGAAAGAGGTCGATCACGCCAACCACCCCGCCTGCACCGCCAGGAACGCCGCCATCACCAGCAGCGCACCGGCCAGGATCGAGGTGGCGTACGAGCGGACAAAGCCCGTCTGCATCCGGCGGAGGCGACCCGAGCCCCCGCCGACCGCGGCGGCGAGCCCGTTGACGAGCCCGTCGATGCCCCGGTTGTCGAGGTACACGAGCGCCCGGGTGAGGAAGATGCCCGGCTTCTCGAAGACCGCCTCGTTGACCGCGTCCGTGTAGAGGTTGCGTCGGGCGGCGGTGACCAGCACGCCGGCCGGCTGTGGCGCGGTGGCCGTACCGGCCCGGAACAGGAACCAGGCCAGCCCGGCGCCGAGCACGGTGACCAGCAGCGACAGCGTGGTGATCACGGCGTGCGAGAGGACCGCCTCGTGCTCGGCGTGCTCGCCGCCCAGCCCGGCGGTCTCGGTCAGCCAGTCCGGAACGGACGTGGCGAGCAGGAAGCCGGCGCCGACCGACCCGACCGCCAGGAGGATCAGCGGGATGGTCATCAGCTTCGGCGACTCGTGCGGGTGCTCGATGTCCTCGGTCCACCGCTGCGGGCCGTGGAAGGTGAGCACGAACAGCCGGGTCATGTAGAACGCGGTCAGCCCGGCGCCGAGCAGAGCCGCCCCGCCGAAGAGCCAGGCGGTCCAGTCCTCCCGCTCGAAGGCGGCCACGATGATCGGCTCCTTGGAGAAGAAGCCGGAGAACGGGAACATGCCGATGATGGCCAGCCAGCCCATCATGAAGGTCAGCCAGGTGATCTTCATGTACTTCGACAGCCCGCCGAAGCGGCGGATGTCGACCTGGTCCTTCATCCCGTGCATCACCGAACCGGCGCCCAGGAACATGTTGGCCTTGAAGAAGCCGTGCGCCAGCAGGTGCACGATGGCCAGCGCGTACGCCGCACCGCCGAGGCCCACGCCGAGGAACATGTAGCCGATCTGGCTCACCGTCGACCAGGCGAGCACCCGCTTGATGTCGTCCTTGGCCGCACCGATGATGCAGCCGATCAGCAGGGTGAGCGCGCCGACGCTCACCACCACGAGTTGCAGCGTCGAGTTGGCGGAGAAGATCGGGTTGGACCGGGCGATCAGGTAGACGCCCGCGGTGACCATGGTGGCGGCGTGGATGAGCGCCGACACCGGCGTCGGGCCCTCCATCGCGTCCGGCAACCATGCCTGGAGCGGGAACTGACCGGACTTGCCGGCCGCGCCGAGCAGCAGCAACAGGCCGAGAACCAGCACTGTGGTGCCGGTCAGCGCGCCGACTCCGTTGAACACCTCGTCGTACTGGGTGGTGCCCAGGGTGGCGAACATGATGAAGATGCCGATGGCCAGGCCGGCGTCGCCGACCCGGTTCATCAGGAACGCCTTCTTGCCGGCGGTGGCCGCGCTCGGCCGCTCGGTCCAGAAGGAGATCAGCAGGTACGACGCCAGACCGACGCCCTCCCAGCCGAAGTACAGCATCACGTAGTTGTTGCCGAGCACCAGCAGCAGCATCGCCGCGACGAACAGGTTGAAGTACGCGAAGAACCGACGACGGCCGGCGTCGTGCGACATGTACTCCACCGCGTACAGGTGGATCAGGAAACCCACCCCGGTGATCAGCAGTACGAAGACCGCGGCCAGCGGGTCGAAGAGCAGGCCGAAGTCGACGCGCAGGTCACCGACCGCGATGAAGTCCCAGAGGCTCAGCTCGACGGACTTGTTCTCCAGGCCACGGAGCTGAAAGAAGAAGCTCAGGCCGAGCACGAACGCGGCGCCGATGGCGGCGACGCCCAACCAGTGCCCCCAGCGGTCGGCCCGGCGGCCGAGCAGCAGCAGGATGGCCGCGCTGACCAGCGGGATCGCCACCAGCAGCCAGACGCCCCCGAGCAGCCCCGTGGCCTGGGCGTATTCCACAGTCTCTTCCACCGGTGGACCCCTCTAGTACTTGAGCAGGTTGGCGTCGTCGACACTCGCCGAGCGTCGCGTCCGGAAGATGGACATGATGATCGCGAGCCCGACCACGACCTCGGCCGCCGCCACCACCATCACGAAGAACGCCATGATCTGGCCGTTGAGGTCACCGTTGATCCGGCTGAAGGTGACCAGCGTCAGGTTGGCCGCGTTGAGCATCAGCTCCACGCACATGAACAGCACGATCGCGTTGCGCCGGACGAGCACCCCGGCGGCGCCGATGGTGAACAGCACCGCCGCGAGCACCAGGTAGTAGTCAGGCGTCATGGCTGGACTCGCTTTCGTTAGCGACTGCGGGGCTCCGCTTCGCTGCGCTCCTCGCGCTCACCGGTCCGTCCCCTTCAGCGTGGTCTCCTGCGCGGTCAGCTCCCGCACCGGCAGGATGTCCGGCGTGCTCCGCTCGGACAGGCGGCCGTCCGGCAGTCGGGCCGGGGTCGCCACCGAGGACGAGGTCGCGAAGACGCCGGGGCCCGGCTTGGGGCCGGGGTAGTTGCCCGGCGCGAAACGGGCCCGCATCGTCGACGGCTGGTCGACCTTGTCCTGCTTACGGCGCTCGATGTGCGCGAGCACCATGGCACCGACCGCCGCGGTGATCAGCAGCGCCGAGGTCAGCTCGAACGCGAAGACGTACTTGGTGAAGAGCAGTCGGGCGATGCCCTGCACGTTGCCCTCCGCGTTGGCCTGTTCCAGGCCGACCGCTGTGGTGCCCTGCAGCGCCCGGTAGAGCGCTCCGCCGACCAGACCGGCGAAGCCCAGCCCCAGCACGATCGCGGCGACCCGCTGGCCGCGCAGCGTCTCGATCAGCGAGTCGGTGGAATCCCGACCGACAAGCATCAGCACGAAGAGGAAGAGCATCATGATCGCGCCGGTGTAGACGATGATCTGCACCATGCCGATGAACGGCCCGGCCTGGAGCACGTAGAACACGCCCAGACAGAGCATGGTGAGCACCAGCCAGAGCGCGGAGTGCACAGCGTTGCGCGCGGCCACCATCCCGATCGCGCCGATGAGCGCGAGCGGCCCGAGGATCCAGAAGGTGACCTCCTCACCGCCGGACACCCCACCTGCCGCGGCCAGCACCGTAGACGTGGTCATGCCTTCTCTCCCTTGCCGGCCGCGACGCGCTGGGCGGCCTGCTCGGCGCCCGGGAACGTCACGCCGGGGTGCTCCTCGACCTGGTAGTTGCCGGGGCCCATCGGGGACGTCTCCGCACCGGCGGAGGTGCCCGGGTTGTCCAGCGCGCCGACGTAGTAGTCCTTCTCGCTGTCACCCAGCCGCATCGGGTGCGGCGGCTGCTCCATGCCCTCGAGCAACGGCGCGAGCAGCTGCTCCTTGGTGAAGATCAGGTCCTGCCGGTTGTCCCGGGCCAGCTCGTACTCGTTGCTCATGGTGAGCGACCGGGTCGGGCAGGCCTCGATGCACAGCCCGCAGAAGATGCACCGGGCGTAGTTGATCTGGTAGACGCTGGCGTACCGCTCACCCGGCGAGAAGCGCTGCTCGTCGGTGTTGTCGCCACCCTCCACGTAGATCGCGTCCGCCGGGCAGGCCCAGGCGCACAGCTCGCAGCCGATGCACTTCTCCAGGCCGTCCGGGTGCCGGTTGAGGATGTGCCGCCCGTGGTAGCGCGGCGCCGACACCGGCGGCTTGAACGGATAGTCGGTGGTGACGACCTTCCTGAACATGTGCGAGAAGGTGACACCGAATCCCTTGAACGTTCCGGTGATCGCGCCCACGTCACACCTCCCTGGAGTCCGAGCCGGCAACGATGTTGGCCGGCTCCCGCTCGGCGACCACGCGCGTGATACGCGGGCTCGGTGGTACCTGAAGATCCATCGGTGGCAGCGGGAAGCTCCCGTGCGGCCGGTTGTCGACCTGTTCCTGAGTCGTCGGCTTCGGCTTCGGCCGCCGGCTGGGCCAGAAGATCGTGGCGAGCAGCAGGATGCCTGCCGGAATGCCGACGGCGATCACCTTGCCGCGCGTGTCCCAGTCCTCGATGGAGCGCAGGCCCGACAGGACCAGGATCCAGACCAGGTTGATCGGCAGCAGGACCTTCCAGCCGAGCCGCATGAACTGGTCGTACCGCAGCCGGGGCAGCGTGCCACGCAGCCACACGAAGACGAAGACCAGCGCGATCACCTTGCCGAAGAACCAGAGCATCGGCCACCAACCGGAGTTGGCGCCCTCCCAGATGGTGATCGGCCAGGGCGCTCGCCAACCGCCGAGGAACAGCGTGGTGGTGACCGCGGACATGGTCACCATCGCGACGTACTCGCTGAGCATGAAGAGCGCGAACTTCAGCGAGCTGTACTCGGTCATGAAGCCCGCGACCAGCTCGGACTCGGCCTCGGGAAGGTCGAACGGCGCCCGGTTGGTCTCACCCACCGTGGCGATGAAGAAGATGATGAAGCTGGGCAGCAGCAGGATCGCGTACCAGCCCGGGGCCGGGACCGTCTGGCCGAAGATGGTCAGCTCGGTGCCGTCACCCTGAGCGGCGACGATCCCGCTGGTGCTCATCGTGCCGGCGGTCATGAAGACCGCCACGATGCTGAGCCCCATGGCGACCTCGTAGGAGATCATCTGGGCACTCGACCGCAGACCGCCGAGCAGCGGGTACGTCGAGCCGGAGGCCCAACCACCCAGCACGATGCCGTAGACGCCCATCGAGGAGCAGGCGAGCAGCAGCAGCACCGCCACCGGCACATCGGTGACCTGCAACGGCGTGTGGTGACCGAAGATGCTCACCATCGGGCCGAACGGCACCACCGACAGGGCGGTCACCGCGCAGATCACCGAGATGGTCGGGGCGAAGAAGTAGACGACCTTGTCGGCCGCCTTCGGCAGGATGTCCTCCTTGAAGGCCATCTTCAGGCCGTCGGCGAGGGTCTGCAGCAGGCCGAACGGGCCGACCTGGTTGGGGCCGGGCCGCACCTGCATGTAGCCGACCACGCGCCGTTCGAACCAGACGCCGAGCAGGGTGGCCAGCAGACCGAAGGCGAACGCGAAGACAATCTTGCCGAGAACCAGCCACCACGGATCCCGGCCGAAGTCGGCAAGCGTCGGATCCTGGGCGAGGTAGGAGGGACTCACTGTGCCCACCTTTCGTTCGCGACTGCGGGGCTCACTCGCTGCGCTCGTTCACTCCTCGCACTCACTGGTTACCCCCGGAGTTGAGGAGCGGACCCGGGAGACCGGTCTCGTCGGCCGCCACGCGTCCGGCCGGGATGGCCGTACTCGGTGCGGGGACGGAGATCCGGACGACCGCGCCGGACGACGCCCCGAGGCTGCGCCGCACGGTCGAGCCGGGTGAGTTGGTCGGCAGCCAGACCACGCCGTCCGGCATCTCGGTGAGTTCCGCCGGCAGGGTCAGCGCCCCCCGGTCGGTGCCGACAGTGACCGCGTCACCGTCGACCACACCGAGCGCCTCGGCGGTGCCCTTGCCCAACCGGACCACCGGCGGGCGGGCGGTCCCGGCGAGGTTCTCGTCGCCCTCGGTCAGGGTGCCGAGGTCCACCAGCTGGTGCCAGGTGGCCAGCACGGCCTCACCGGCGTTCGGCTGTGGCACCCGGCCCGGGGCGACCGACGGCGCGGCCGGCCGAGACATCCGCGTCGCCGGCAGCGTGCCCAGCTCGCGACGGACGCTCGGCACGTCGGCCGTGCCGAGGCGCACGTCGAGCAGCGCGGCCAGCGCGTCGAGCACCCGGCCGTCGGTCATCGCGGCAGTGGTCAGCACCGCCTCGAACGGGCGGAGCCGACCCTCCCAGTCCAGGAAGCTGCCGGCCTTCTCGGCCACCGGGGCGACCGGCAGCACCACGTTCGCCCGCCGCGTCACCGCGCTGGCGCGCAGTTCGAGGCTGACCAGGAACGGCACCGCGTCCAGGGCGGACTCGGCCAGTCGCGGGTCGGCCAGGTCGGCCGGGTCGACACCGCCGACGACGAGCGCGCCGAGCTGCCCGTTGGCGGCAGCGGTCAGGATGCCGTCGGTGTCCCGGCCGGCCTGGCTCGGGATCACCCCGGCCGGGATGTCCCACGCCTCACCCAGCTCGGCCCGGGCGGCCGGCTCGGTGACCAGGCGTCCACCGGGGAGCAGGTTGGGCAGGCAGCCCGCGTCGACAGCGCCGCGGTCACCCGCGCGCCGCGGCACCCAGGCCAGCTTCGCGCCGGTACGACGGGCCACGTCCGCCGCGGCGGAGAGCCCACCCGGCACGGTGGCCAACCGCTCGCCGACGATCAGGATCGCGCCCGGTGCGCTCAGCGCCTCGCTGACGGTGGCGTGCTCGGCGAGCACGCTGGCCTCCTCGCCCGGCACCACCCGGGCCAGCTTGGCACCGAGCTTCTCCAGGCCGCGGGTGGCGAAGGGCGCCAGCGCGTACACCGTCAGGGTCTTCTTCAGGTACGCCTTGCGCAGCCGCAGGAAGAGGATGGGGCACTCCTCCTCGGGCTCCAGGCCGACGAGCACCACCGCCGGCGCGTTCTCCACGTCGGTGTAGGTGACGTCGGTGACCCCGGCGACCGAGCTGGCCAGGAAGTCGGCCTCCTCGCGGGAGACCGGCCGGGCCCGGAAGTCGATGTCATTGGTGTTCAGCGCGACCCGGGCGAACTTGGCGTACGCGTACGCGTCCTCGACGGTCAGCCGACCGCCGGTGAGCACCGCCGTGCCCTGCCCGCTCTCCCGGGCGATGTGCAGCCCCTCGGCGGCGACGGTGAGCGCCTCGCTCCAGGACGCCTCGCGCAGCTCACCGGTGTGCTCGTCGCGGACCAGCGGAGTGGTCAGCCGGTCGTCGGCGCGGGTGTACTGGAAGCCCCACCGGCCCTTGTCGCAGTTCCACTCCTCGTTCACCTCCGGCTCGTCGCCGGCCAGCCGGCGCAGCACCTTGCCGCGTCGCCAGTCGGTGCGCTGCCCGCAGCCGGCCGAGCAGTGCTCGCAGACGCTCGGGCTGGAGACCAGGTCGAACGGGCGGGCACGGAAGCGGTACTGGGCGCCGGTCAGCGCACCCACCGGGCAGATCTGGACGGTGTTGCCGGAGAAGTAGGAGTTGAACGGGACGTCCCCGCTGTCCTCCCCGGACTCCGCGCCGTACGCGTCGTCCCGGTAGATGTTGATCTCCTCGGCGGACGACCGGCCCATCAGGTCGATGAACTTGTCCCCGGCGATCTCCTCGGAGAACCTGGTGCACCGCTGGCAGAGCACGCACCGCTCGCGGTCCAGCAGCACCTGGCTGCTGATCGCCATCGGCTTCTCGTACTCCCGCTTGTGCTCGTGGAAACGCGAGTCGGTGCGGCCGGTGGACATCGCCTGGTTCTGGAGCGGGCACTCGCCGCCCTTGTCACACATCGGGCAGTCCAGCGGGTGGTTGAGCAGCAGCAGCTCCATCACCCCCTCCTGCGCCTTCTTGGCCACCGGGGAGGTGATCTGGGTACGCACGACCATGCCGTCGGCGACGGTCTGGGTGCAGGAGGCGACCGGCTTGCGCTGTCCCTCCACCTCGACCAGGCACTGCCGGCACGCGCCGGCCGGGGCCAGCAGCGGGTGGTCGCAGAACCGGGGGATCTCGGTGCCCATCTGCTCGGCGACCCGGATCAGCAGCGTCCCCTTGGGGGCGGTGACCTCGACGCCGTCGATGGTGAGGGTGACGGTCTCGGTCTGCTTGGCTACGTCGGTCATCAGTGAGCTCCCACCAGCTGCTTGTCCGACAGCTTCGGCGCGGTACGTCCCTCGATGTAGTCGAGGTAGTCCTGCTTGAAGTACTTCAGCGAGGAGGTCACCGAGCTGGTCGCGCCGTCACCCAGACCGCAGAACGAGCGGCCGAGGATGTTGTCGCAGGTGTCCAGCAGGGTGTCCAGGTCCTCGTGGGTGCCCTGGCCGGCGAGGATCCGCCGGTAGACCCGGACCATCCAGTAGTTGCCCTCGCGGCACGGGGTGCACTTGCCGCACGACTCGTGGTGGTAGAACTCCAGCCACCGGTACGTCGCGTAGACCGGGCAGTCCTGGTCGGAGAAGATCTGGGTGGCCGTGGTGCCGAGGATCGAGCCGGCCGCCGCCACCCCCTCGAAGTCGAGTGGCACATCCAGGTGCTCGGCGGCGAGCAGCGGGGTCGACGAGCCGCCCGGGGTCCAGAACCGCAGGTTGTGGCCGGGCTGCATGCCACCGGCCAGCTCCAGCAGCTCGCGGAGCGTGACACCCATCGAGCACTCGTACTGGCCCGGGTTGGCGACCCGGCCGGAGAGCGAGTAGATCATCGGCCCGGAGGACTTCTCGGTGCCCATGCTCTTCCACCAGTCGGCCCCACCGAGCACGATCGGCGGCACGCTGGCGATGGTGCCGACGTTGTTGACCACCGTCGGGCTCGCGTACAGGCCGTGGGTGGCCGGGAACGGCGGGCGCAGCCGGGGCTGGCCCCGGAACCCCTCGAGCGAATCCAGCAGCGCCGTCTCCTCGCCGCAGATGTACGCCCCGGCGCCCGAGTGCACCACCAGCTCCAGGTCGTAGCCGCTGCGCAGGATGTTCCGACCCAGGTAACCCTTGTCGTACGCCTCCTGGACCGCGTTGCGCAGCCGACGCGCGGCGTGCACCGCCTCGCCCCGGATGTAGATGTAGGCGCGGGCGGCCCGGATCGCGTACGACGCGATGATCACGCCTTCGACCAGCGCGTGCGGGTCGTGGGTCATCAGCGGCAGGTCCTTGCAGGTGCCCGGCTCGCCCTCGTCGGCGTTGACCACCAGGTAGTGCGGCTTGCCGTCGCCCTGCGGAATGAAGCCCCACTTGAGGCCGGTGGGGAAGCCAGCGCCGCCTCGGCCCCGCAGCCCGGAGTCCTTGATCAACTGGATCAGGTCGTCCGGGTGGGCCTTGAGCGCCTTGCGCAGCGCGGCGTAGCCGTCCAGCTGCTCGTACGTGCCGATGCGCCAGGCGTCCGGCGACAGCCAGCGCTTGGTCAGCACCGGCGTCAGCTTGGCCAGCGTCTCCGGGCGGGGAGTGGTCACTTCTGGGCCCCCGTTTCGTTCGCGTCGGCGGAGGTCGCGCCACCGGCGCTCGCCGACGCTTCGTTGAGGTTGCGCTCCTGCGCGCCGGTGGAGTCACCGGCGGGCTTGCGGTCGCCAGCGGGCGCGTTGGCCGCGACACCTGCCGACTCGGCCTTCTGCGCGTCGCCCGGCGGCGAGGTCTCCGCCGGAACCTTGGCGGACGCCCCGTCGCCACCCTTGACCGGTGCCGTGCTGGCCTCGACGGGCGCCGGCTTGGCGGCTTCCGCCTTCGCCTTCGCCTCGGCGGCGGCCTTGTCGGCCTCGGCCTTGCTGCGGATCGGGGTGTTCGGGTCGAAGCCCGGCACCGAGACGCCGTGCTGCTGGGCCAGCAACAGCCCACGCAGGGTGGGCTCGCCCGGCCCGCCGTCGGCTACCGCACCGTCGCGCTCGTCGGCGAAACCGGCGAGCTGCACCGCCATCTCCTTGAGGGTGCAGAGTCGGGCACCCCGGGTCGGCATCGGCCGGCCACCGGCCCGCAGCTCGTCGACCACACCGACAGCGGTGGAGGCGTCCACGCCGTCGAAGAAGTCGTAGTTGACCGTCATCACCGGGCCGTAGTCGCACGCTGCCAGGCACTCGGCGTGCTCCAGCGTGATCGTGCCGTCCGCTGTGGTCTCGTCGTGGCCGACGCCCAGGTGCTCGGCGAGGGTGTCGTAGACCTCCTGGCCACCGAGCACGTTGCACATCGTGTTGGTGCAGACGCTGACCAGGAAGTCACCGGTCGGCTTGCGCTTGTACATCGTGTAGAAGGTGGCCACCGCGCCGACCTGGGCCTTGTTCAGCCCCAGCACCTCGGCACAGAACGTGACCCCGGCCGGGGAGACGTACCCCTCTTCGGCCTGCACCAGGTGCAGCAGCGGCAGCAGCGCCGAGCGGGACCGGTCCGCCGGGTAACGGGCGATGATCTCGCGCGCCCGCTCCCGGGTCTCATCAGTGAAAACACTCATCGGTCACAACCACCCATCACCGGGTCCAACGAGGCGCCGCCGGCGATCACGTCGGCGATCAGACCGCCCTCGGCCATAGCCGGGAGGGCCTGCAGGTTGACGAAGCTCGGCTCCCGGTAGTGCACCCGGTAGGGCCGGGTGCCACCGTCGGAGACGGCGTGTACGCCCAGCTCACCGCGGGGCGCCTCGATGGCGACGTACACCTGGCCGGGCGGGACCCGGAAGCCCTCGGTCACCAGCTTGAAGTGGTGGATCAGCGACTCCATCGACTGACCCATGATCTTCGCGACGTGCTCCAGCGAGTTGCCCATGCCGTCCACGCCGATGGCCAGCTGCGCCGGCCAGGCGATCTTGCGGTCGGCGACCATCACCGGGCCCGGACGGAGCCGGTCCAGCGCCTGCTCGACCAGCTTCATCGACTCCCGGATCTCGGCGAGCCGGACCTGGTAGCGACCCCAGACGTCACCGTCGGGGTGGGTCGGCACGTCGAACTCGTACGTCTCGTAGCCGCAGTACGGCATGGTCTTGCGCAGGTCCCAGGCGAGACCTGCGGAGCGCAGCACCGGACCGGTGATGCCGAGCGCCACGCAGCCGGTGACGTCGAGCACCGCGACGTTCTTCGTACGCTCGGTCCAGATCGGCTGGCCGGAGAGGAGGTCCTCGTACTCCTTGAGCTTCTTCGGCATCATCTTGAGGAACTCGCGGATCTTGACGATCGCGTCGTCCGGCACGTCCTGCGCCACACCGCCCGGCCGCACGTACGCGTGGTTCATCCGCAGACCGGTGATGGTCTCGAAGATGTCGAGGATGTACTCCCGCTCGCGGAAGCCGTACAGCATGATCGAGATCGCGCCCAGCTCCATGCCGGTGGTGGCCAGCCAGACCAGGTGCGACGAGATCCGGTTGAGCTCCATCATCAGCACGCGGATCGTGGTGGCCCGCTCGGTGATGTCGTCGGTGATGCCGAGCAGCTTCTCGACCGCGAGGGCGTACGCCGTCTCGTTGAAGATCGGGGCGAGGTAGTCCATCCGGGTCACGAACGTCGAGCCCTGGACCCAGTTGCGGTACTCGAGGTTCTTCTCGATGCCGGTGTGCAGGTAGCCGACGACCGAGCGGGCCTCGCGGACCGTCTCGCCCTCCAGCTCCAGGATCAGCCGCAGCACCCCGTGCGTGGACGGGTGCTGCGGACCCATGTTGACCACGATCCGCTCGTCGTTGATCGGGTCGGTGCCCGCGACGATCGTGTCCCAGTCGCCGCCGGTGACGGTGAAGACCCGTCCCTCGTCGGTCTCGCGCTCGCTGGCGTAGTTCGACGTCGTCACAGTGCCGGCCCTCCGATCGCGACGGGGTTGTCCCCGGCCCGCGACTGCGGGGCTCGCTCCGCTCGCTCCTCACGCGGGCGGATGGGGCGCCGACCCCCTGCACTCCTCGCGCTCACTGGTACGACCTCCGCTCGTTCGGCGGCTGGATCTCCGCGCCCTTGTACTCGACGGGGACGCCGCCGAGCGGGTAGTCCTTGCGCTGCGGGTGGCCCTCCCAGTCGTCCGGCATGAGGATCCGGGTCAGGCTGGGGTGGCCGTCGAAGACGATGCCGAACATGTCGTACGCCTCCCGCTCCTGCCAGTCCGCGGTCGGGTAGACGGCTGTCACGCTGGGCAGGTTCGGAGCCTCGACGGAGACCGCGGCCTCCAGCCGGACCCGCCGCCGGTACGTCATCGACGTGAGCAGGTAGATCACGTGCAGCCGGCGCTCGTCGGCGCCCAGGTAGTCCGCGCCGGACACCGAGGAGCACAGCTCGAACCGCAGCGCCAGGTCGTCCCGCATCACCTGGCAGACCTCGGCGATCCGCTCCGGGCGTACGTGCAGGGTCAGCTCACCCCGGTCGACCACGACCTTCTCGATCGCGTCGTTGAAGGCCGGGTACGCCTCCTCCAACGCGTCGCGGACCTCGTCGAAGTAGCCCCCGTACGGCCGGGACGCCTCCTCGATGGGCTGGCGCTGGCGGACCAGACCGCCGTAACCGGACACGTCGCCGGTGCCCTGGTTGCCGAACATCCCGCGACCGGCCGGGCTGGCCGGCGGGAACTCGGCGGGGGCACCGCTCGTGGCGCCGGCCGGCACCACGGGCAGCGGTACGCCGCCGTCGTTTGGCTTGTCCGTGGGTGACGTCATTTCGGGCCTACCTGCGGGTGGAGGTGGTTCTGAGCGTTCATCCAGTTCTCGATGCGCAGCTGCTCCTCGCGGCCCTCGCGGACCGCCCGGGTCCACTCGGCGCGCCGGGACTTGTCGCTGCGGTACGAGGAGGGCATCGAGCCGTAGGGCACGATCGGAACGTCGCCGCGCTCCTGGCGGGCAGCGAGCATCTTGCGACCGTTCGGGCCCAGCGGCTCGTACATGATCTTCTCGCGGAGCTTGAGGATCGCGTCGATGAGCATCTCCGGCCGGGGCGGGCAGCCGGGCAGGTACATGTCGACAGGCACCACGTGGTCGACGCCCTGCACGATCGCGTAGTTGTTGAACATGCCGCCACTGCTGGCGCAGACGCCCATCGAGAGCACCCAGCGCGGCTCTGCCATCTGGTCGTAGATCTGACGCAGCACCGGGGCCATCTTCTGACTCACCCGGCCGGCCACGATCATCAGGTCGGCCTGCCGGGGCGACGCCCGGAAGACCTCCATGCCCCAGCGGCCCATGTCGTAGTGCGGACCACCGGCTGCCATCATCTCGATGGCGCAGCAGGCCAGGCCGAAGGTCGCGCCCCACACGGACGACTTCCGAGACCAGTTGACCAGCTTCTCCACCGAGGTGAGCAGGACGCCGGCGGGAAGCTTCTCCTCGATGCCCATCTGACGTTCCTTCCTCAGTCCCAGTCCAGGCCGCCGCGCCGCCACACGTAGGCGTACGCAACGAAGACCGCGACGATGAACAGGACCATCTCCACGAAGCCGAAGATCGGCAGAGCGTCGAACGAGACCGCCCAGGGGTAGAGGAAGATGATCTCGATGTCGAAGACGATGAAGAGCATCGCCGTCAGGTAGAACTTGATCGGGAACCGCCCGCCGCCGACCGGCTGCGGGCTGGGCTCGATGCCGCACTCGTAAGCCTCGAGTTTGGCCTTGTTGTAGCGACGGGGACCGGCGAAGCGGGCGGCGCCTACGGAAAACAGCGAGAACGCCGCGGCGAGGGCGAACAGCCCGATGATCGGTGCGTAAGGCGAGAGCGACATCGTTTTCTCCTGCTCGTCCTTCCCTGCCCTCGGTGCTTGACGAAAATCACACTATTCACGTCCCTCGCAGTGGCAGTCGGCGGGGGTCGATCTTTGTCAGCTTCGGGGCCGTGACCAGCACCGATGCCGTCCTACTTATACGGCTGGCGCGGCCTTCGTCATCGCGTTGATGACCCGATCCATCGCGTCCCCGCCACGCGGGTCGGTCAGGTTGGCCAACAGCTTGAGGACGAAACGCATCAGCGTCGGGTGCGGCATGCCGTGTTTGGTGGCGATCCGCATGATCTCGGGGCGGCCGATCAGTTTCACGAAGATGCCGCCCAGCCGGTAGTAGCCGCCGAGCCGGGCCTTCAGCTCGTTCGGGTACCCCATCAGCGCGCGTTCCCGTTCCGGGCCGGCCGGCCGGGCGAGGGCCTGGACCATGACCTCCGCGGCCAGTTCGCCGGACTCCATCGCGTACGCGATGCCCTCACCGTTGAACGGGTTGACCATGCCGCCCGAGTCGCCGACCAGCAGCACGCCCCGCGTGTAGTGGGGCACCCGGTTGAAGCCCATCGGCAGCGCGGCGCCGAGGATCGGGCCGTCGGCGTTCGTCTCGTCGGTCATCCCCCAGTCTTCCGGGGTGTTGGCGAGCCAGTCGGTGAGCAGCCGGCGGTAGTTGGTCTTGCCGAACGCCGAGGACGAGTTGAGCACGCCGAGCCCGACGTTGACCCGCCCGTCACCGAGGCCGAAGATCCAGCCGTACCCGGGCAGCAGGTTGTCGCCGCTGTCCTTGCTGCGCAGCTCCAGCCAGGACTCCAGGTAGTTGTCCTCGTGCTTGGCCGGCGAGCGGTAGTAGCGGCGGACGGCCACACCGATCGGCCGGTCCTCCCGCTTGGCCAGCCCGAGCGCGAGCGGGAACCGGCCGGAGACGCCGTCCGCCGCGACGACGAGCGGGGCGTGGAAGGTGGTGGGCTCCTTGCCCGGCCCGACCTCCGCCTCGACGCCGGTCACGTGGCCGTCGCCGTCGAGCACCGGGCCCAGCACGTTGACGCTGGTCCGCAGCTTCGCGCCGGCCGCCACCGCACGCTGGGCGAGCAGGTCGTCGAAGTCCAGTCGCGTGCGCACCAGACCGTAGTTGGGGAAGCTGGCCAGCTCCGGCCAGTCCAGCTCGAGGCGTACCCCGCCGCCGATGACCCGCAGGCCGCGGTTGTGCAGCCAGCCCGCCTCGGGCGAGGTGTCCACACCCATCCGGATGAGCTGGCGCACCGCGCGCGGGGTCAACCCGTCGCCGCAGACCTTCTCCCGGGGGAACTCGGTCTTCTCCAACAACAGCACCCGTACGCCGTGCCGGGCCAGGTGGTACGCAGTAGCTGATCCACCGGGACCGGCGCCCACGACGATGACGTCGGCGTCGTGTTCCACCGCGGTCATTCGCGCCTCCTCCCGCACGCTCGTGAAATGCTTCACAAGCCAGACGGGACGAGTGTATGACCGGCGTCATACCAGCGCAGGATCAGGGGTACCTAACTCGCCGATGTGACACCCGATGACCGTCCACAGCGGTCAGGTGTCAGGCCGGGCTGGAGGCGTCCAGGCCCGCGTCGACCCGGATCGTCTCCGGCAGATGCTCACGGAGCGCCCCACCCGCCGCCCGGTCCAGTGCCGCCAACACCTCGGCGACCACCTGCCGGACCTCCACCGGGTCGGCCCCTGCCAACGCGCGCAACTGGGCGATGAGTTCGGCCGCGTCGTCGTCGGTGGCGGCCACCGGGTCCGCCGGGTCTGCTCCGGTCATGCGGTCGAGCGTACGGGGCAAAGTGGACTAAAGGCTGATATTAACGAAACCTGAATAATGTCCGTGCCCGTTGGTGCGGTCCGTCCGCTATTCGCGGATCCCCCGGTGCAGGGCCACCACGCCACCCGTCAGGTTGCGCCACGCCACACGTCCCCACCCGGCCGCGGCCACCCGCCCGGCCAGCGCCGACTGCGCCGGCCAGGCCCGGACCGACTCGGCGAGATAGACGTACGCCTCGGGGTTGCTCGACACCGTGCGGGCCACCACCGGCAGCGACCGCATCAGGTACGACAGGTAGACCGTCCGGAAGAGCGGGTTGACCGGGGTGCTGAACTCGCAGACCACCAGCCGGCCACCCGGCCGGGTCACCCGGGCCAGCTCACGCAGCGCCGCGTCGGTGTCGTTCACGTTGCGCAGCGCGAAGGAGATGGTCACCGCGTCGAAGCTGGCGTCGGCGAACGGCAGCCGCAGCGCGTCTCCGGCCAGCAACGGCACCTCGGGCCGGGCCCGCTTGCCGGTGTGCAGCATGCCCAGCGACAGGTCGACCCCTACCGCGTACGCCCCGGACTGGGCCAGCTCGCGCGTCGAGACGCCGGTGCCCGCGCCCACGTCCAGCACCCGCTCACCCGGCCGCAGCCCGAGCGCCGCCCGGGTGGCCCGCCGCCAGGAGCGGTCCTGACCCAGCGAGATCACCGTGTTGGTCAGGTCGTAACGCTCTGCCACGCCGTCGAACATCGCGGCGACCTCGTGCGGCTGCTTGTCCAGACTGGCGCGCTGGCCCTGCGGGGTACGGCTCACCCCTCCACTCTGCCAGCCGCCCGCCAACCGACGCTCGCTGGGTGGGGCGGCACACACCCCGTACGCGAGAGGGCGGGGTGGTTGCCCACCCCGCCCTCGCGTCGTGCCCGCGTCCGTGACGCCTCGGTCAGGACGCCTGTTCGTCAGGGCGTCGGTGTCAGTCGGTCGACTTCTCGTCGGCCGGCGAGACCATGACCACCTTGCGGCGACGGGTGAGCACCAGCAGCGCCCCACCCACGAGCAGGATGATCACGCCGATCCCACCGATCAGGCCGACCTGCACACCTGTCACCGGCAGGCCGCCACCGCCCGAGCCGCCGCCGTCGGAGCCGCCACCGGCACCCGGCGAGACTGTCGTGCCCGGCGTCGTCGTACCGCTCGGGATCGGCGTCGCAGTGCCCGTCGCGGTCGGAGTGGCCGTCACGGTCGGCGTCGGCGTGACCGTCGGCGTCTCCGTCGGGGTCGGGGTCGGGGTGGGCGTCTCCGTCGGAGTGACCGTCGGCGTCGGCGTGGGCGTCTCCGTCGGAGTGACCGTCGGCGTCGGGGTCGGCGTCTCCGTCGGAGTGACCGTCGGCGTCGGCGTGGGCGTCTCCGTCGGGGTCACCGTCGGCGTCGGCGTGGGCGTCTCCGTCGGAGTGACCGTCGGCGTCGGGGTCGGCGTCTCCGTCGGAGTGACCGTCGGCGTCGGCGTGGGCGTCTCCGTCGGCGTCGGCGTCGGCGTCGGCGTCGGCGTCGGCGTCTCCGTCGGAGTGACCGTCGGCGTCGGCGTCGGCGTCGGCGTCGGCGATTCCGTCGGGGTGACCGTCGGCGTGGGCGTCGGCGTCGGGTCCACGGCCAGGTCGACGAAGACGTCGAAGATCGCCTGGTTGTCACCCTCGTCGACCTCGGTGAAGGTCTTCCGCTGAGCCGTGCTGGCCCGCTGCGGCTTCCCCTCCGGCTTGCCGGCTGCCACGTCCAGGCCGTGCGCCACCAGCTCGCCGACCCGCAGCACCGGCTCGGTGACGTCCTTGCCGACGGTCACCTTGATGTCCGCCGTGTAGTAGTCACCGGGCCGGATCACCGCCCCGTCGTCCTGACAGAGCGCCTGAGCGACGCCGAAGGTCTGCGCGGTGCAGGTGTCCGGCAGGGTGTCGAAGGTGACGCCCGCCGGGAGGGTGAGCACGTAGGCGAGGCCGGTGGCCTTGCGGCTGCCGTCGTTGTAGACCGCCCAGTCGACGGGCACCGTCTCGCCCGGCCGCACCGGACGGAGGTCGGGGTCGTCGCCGTTGACGCCGTTCACCACGACGTTCGCGTTGACGTCCTGCACCCAGCTGGTCAGGTCGTACCCGGGCTCGGTGACGGTGATGTCGTGCTCGACCCTGTTGTCTTCCTCATTCGGGTCCTCGGTGGCCGAGCGGATGGTGACCACCAGAGTGCCGGCGGCGCCCTTACCGCCGGTGGAGAAGATCGGGATGCCGAAGTCCTCGCTGGTGCCGGCGGCGAGGTCGCCGAGGCGGCAGGTGAACTTCTTGCCGTTCACCCGGCAGCCGTCCGGCACCACGACCCGAACCTTGTTCGTCTTCAGCTTGCTGGTGTCCACCGTGTAACTGACACCCTTGGCGTCTTCCTCGCTCCGGGTGTTGTCGACAGTGAACTTGAACGGCTTGCTCTTGGCCTCCGTGACACCCTTGGCCAGGTTGTAGCTGAGCGGCACCAGGGCCAGATCGGCCTCCTCGGCCGCCAGCACTGGGGCGGCCACGGCGGCGATGCCGCCGGCCGCGAGCAGCGCCACGACACTGGCTCGCACCAGCGTCGAGCGGTGGAACGCTGTCATCAGTCCCCCGGGGGTAGGGAAGAAAGAATTGGTTGCGGAACGAGCGGACGCTATCGGAGGCCGATCTTCCACGCCAGCACGCGGACCCGTTTTCATCCGTCCGGCCCGAGCTGGGCAGACAGTACGGGCGGGATGGTCACCCATCCCGCCCGTACCGCCGTGCGTTATATGAACGACCCGCAGCGGGCCGATGGAGGACAGCCCCGTCCGTCGGCGGTGGTGACGGATATGAGCCGGGACGCTAGCGGCCGGCGATCATCTCCACCAGCCCCGCAGCGGACAGCCTGACGCTGCGGCGGCGGGGACCACCCGTACCGCCGGGGTGATCCGGCGGGAGCATGAGCGCCGCTCAGCCGAACGGCCGGGCGTCGACAGTCAGCTGACGTCCACCAGGGGCAGGGATCGGCCCGCGCCACCACCGGGCAGCGCGATCGAGGAGAAGTGCGAGACCACCCGCTCGTCGATCGGGTCATCGGCAGGCGTGTGGTGCACGGCGAGCCGGTTGTAGAGGGTGTCGCGCTGCGCGGGGATCCGGTCCGCCGAGCGGATCATGCCGATCAGCTCGTGCAGGTTGGAGCGGTGCCGGGCACCGGCGGAGGAGATGACGTTCTCCTCCAGCATGATCGAGCCGAGGTCGTCCACGCCCATGTGCAGCGAGAGCTGCCCGACGTCCTTGCCGGTCGTCAGCCAGGACGCCTGCAGGTGCGGGACGGTCTCGAAGAAGAGCCGGGCCACCGCGACCAGTCGCAGGTATTCCAGGGTGGTCGCCTGGGTGCGGCCCTTCAGGTGGTTGTTCTCCGGCTGGTACGTCCACGGGATGAAGGACCGGAAACCGCGGGTGCGGTCCTGCACGTCACGGATCATGCGCAGGTGCTCGATGCGTTCGGCGTGCGTCTCGCCGGTGCCCATCATCATGGTGGCGGTCGACTCGATGCCCTGCCGGTGGGCCAGCTCCATCACCTCCAGCCAGCGCTCGCCCGACTCCTTCAGGGGGGCGATGGCCTTACGGGGCCGCTCGGGGAGCATCTCCGCTCCGGCCCCGGCGATCGAGTCCAGGCCTGCGGTCTTGATCCGGGCGATGGCCTCGTCCAGGCTCACCCCGGAGACCTTGGCCATGTGCAGGATCTCGCTGGGGCCGATCGAGTGGATGACCAGCTGCGGGTACGCCTGCTTGACCGAGGAGAACAGCTCCTCGTAGTACTCCACGCCGTAGTCCGGGTGGTGCCCGCCCTGGAGCATCACCTGGGTGGCGCCCAGCTCGACCGCCTCGCCGCACCGGCGCAGGATCTCCTCGGTCGGGTGGGTCCACCCTTCCTTGTGCTTGGGCGCCCGGTAGAACGCGCAGAACTTGCACGCCGTCACGCAGACGTTCGTGTAGTTGATGTTGCGGTCGATCAGGTAGGTGACGACGTTGTCCGGGTAGCGCCGCCGACGCACCGCGTCCGCCGCCTCGCCCAGCGCGTGGAAGGGCGCCTCGGTGTAGAGCAGCAGCGCCTCTTCGGGCGTGATCCGCCCGCCGTCCGCGCCGCGCTGCAGGATGTCGTCGATCTCCCGGCTCACCGTCACGCCCCCGAGCCTACGCCGGTCACGCGCCTCGACCCTGAGGGGTGCTTAAGGCTGTGATGAGCTCCGCACACGGCTGGATCACGCTGGAACCAGCGCCGAGCGGGATCGCCGCCACACCCTTCCCGCGATGTTGCAGTTGCTGTCGCGACACAAGGGGCATTCCGTGCATATCGACGACCGAAACTGCAAGATCGGCGCGAACGGGGGGCGGGGCGGTGCGGGGGCGGTTAGGCGTCGTAGTCGACGGTGAGCTTGTCGGTGGTTGGGCTGGACTGGCAGGTCAGGACGTAGCCGGCCGCCAGCTCGTCGGGCTCCAGGGCGTAGTTGCGGGCCATCGTGACCGCGCCGTCGACGACCTTCGCCTTGCAGGTCGAGCAGACCCCACCCTTGCAGGCGTACGGCAGCTCGCCCCGCACCTTCAGCGCGGCGTCCAGCACCCGTTCCTCGCGACCCATCGTGAAGCTCGACGACCGGCCGTCCAGCACGATGGTGACCTCGGCCCCGGCGCCCGCCTGGTCGACGGGTCGGCGCACCGGCTCCGGCGGCGCGTCGACGTGGAACAACTCCGTGTGCACCGCCGACTCGGGCAGCCCGCGCGCGGTCAGCACGTCCCGGACGTCGACCACCATGCCGTACGGCCCGCAGAGGAACCACTCCTCGATCACGTCGCCCGGCACGATGGTGCCCAGCAGCCTGCCGAGCCGCTCGGCGTCGATCCGACCGGAGAGCAGCGGCGACTCGCCCTGTTCCCGGGAGAGGACGTGCACCAGGTGCAGCCGGGTGGGGTAGCGGTCCTTCAGGTCGGCCAACTCCTCGGCGAACATCACGGTGTTCGCCGTGCGGTTGCCGTACACCAGGGTGAAGGTGCTGGCCGGCTCGACGGCCAGGGCGGTCGCGACCAGCCCGAGCACCGGGGTGATGCCGGAGCCGGCGACGACCGCGCCGTAGTGCCGCGCGCGGTCCGGCGCGAACGCCGTGGTGAAGGTGCCCAGCGGCGGCAGCACCTCGACCGTGTCGCCACCGCGCAGCGCCCCGCAGGCGAACGCCGAGAAGGCGCCACCGGGGATCTCCCGCACCCCGATCCGCAGCCGGCCGTGCCGGGCCAGGTCGTCGGGGGTGGAGCAGATCGAGTACGACCGGCGCACGTCCGCGCCGTCCTCGGCGACTCTCCGGACGGTGAGGTGCTGGCCGGCGCGGAACGCGAAGGTGTCCCGCAACTCCTCGGGCACGGCGAAGGTCACCGCCACGGAGTCGTCGGTGAGCCGGTCGACGGCCGCGACGGACAACGGGTGGAAGACCGGCCGGCGGCGAACCGGGCGGGTGATGGTGACAGTCACAGCGCCTTCAGGTGGTCGAAGGGTTCGGAGCAGGAGCGGCACCGCCACAGTGCCTTGCACGCGGTGGAGCCGAACCGGCTGACCTGCTCGGTCTCCGGTGAGCCGCACTGCGGGCAGCGGACCGCGAGCGTCAGCGACACGACGCCGGCGGCCCGCACCGGGGCCGGCGGGGCGATCCCGGCGGCGGCGAGCTTGGCCCGCCCACCCTCGGAGATCCAGTCGGTGCTCCACGGTGGGCTGTAGACGGTCTGGACCTCCGCGTCCGGGTGGCCGGCAGCGGTGAGCGCGCGGCGGATGTCGGCCCGGATCACGTCCATCGCCGGGCAGCCGGTGTAGGTGGGGGTGATGGTGACGGTGACCCGGCCACTGGCCGGATCCTCCTCGACCGCCCGCAGGATGCCCAGCTCGTCGATGGTGATGACCCGGATCTCCGGGTCCACCACCGAGGCGGCCGCATCCCTGGGGTTCACGCTGGCATCTTTGTTCGCGACTGCGGGGCTCCGCTGCGCTGCACTCCTCGCGCTCACCACTTCGCTCCGGGGTGGGCGCGGTGCAGCACCTGCATCTCGGCGAGCAGGTAGGCCAGGTGCTCGGTGTGCACACCGGTCCGCCCGCCGGCCGGGGCCCAGGCGCTGCCCGGCCGGGTGAGCGTCGCCTCGGCCAGCACCGGGCCGACGACCTCGTCGAACGCCGGCCGCAGGTCCGCCGGGTCGACAGGCGCCGCCGGGTCCGCGGCGAACAGCTCATGGGTGTACGGCCACACCTGGTCGACGGCCGCCTGCATCCGACGATGCGACTCCTCGGTGCCGTCACCGAGCCGCTTCACCCACAGCGCGCCGTGGTCCAGGTGGTACGCCGACTCCTTGCGTGCCTTAGCGCCGATCGCGGCCAACCGCTCGTCCCCGCAGCCGGCCAGCGCCGTGTACAGCGGCAGTTGGTACGCCGCCAGGAAGAAGAGCTTCGCCATCGTCACCGCGAAGTCACCGTTGGGCAGCTCGACCACCAGCGCGTTGCGGAACTCGCGGTCGTCGCGCAGGAACGCCAGCGCGTCCTCGTCGCGCCCGGCGCCCTCCAGCTCGCCCGCGTACGACAGCAGCAGGCGCGCCGCGCCGAGCTGGTCGAGGGCGATGTTGGCAAGCGCGATGTCCTCCTCCATCTCCGGGGCACGGGTGGTCCACTCGGCCAGCCGCTGGGCCGCGATCAACGCGTCGTCAGCGAGGGCGAGGGTGAAGTCGAAGGGCCCGTTCACGCCGCCACCTCGCTGCGCTCGGCGGCGGCGCGAAGCGCCACGTTGCTGTGCTGGCTGGTTCGCTCGCTCCGCTCGCTCACAGGTGGGCCACCCCGTCCGGCACCTCGTAGAAGGTGGGGTGGCGGTAGACCTTGTCGGCGGCCGGGTCGAAGAAGGCGTCCTTCTCGTCCGGGCTGGACGCGGTGATCGCGCCGGCCGGCACCACCCAGATCGACACGCCCTCCTGCCGGCGGGTGTAGAGGTCACGGGCGTTGCGCAGGGCAAGCTCGGCGTCCGGGGCGTGCAGGCTGCCGACGTGCGTGTGGGACAGCCCGCGCCGGGCACGCACGAAGACCTCCCACAAAGGCGAGTGATTCGTCGTGCTGGCTTGCTCGCTACGCTCGCTCACGCGGCCACCGTCTCCTTCTGTCCCGCCCGCTTCGCGGCGTACGCCGCGGCGGCCTCGCGTACCCAGGTGCCGTCGGCGTGCGCGGCCCGGCGGTGGGCCATCCGCTCGCGGTTGCACGGCCCGTCACCGGAGATCACCCGCATCAGCTCGTCATAGTCCGGCTGGGTGTAGTCGTACGCCTGCCGCTCGTCGTTCCAGCGCAGGTCCGCATCGGGGATGCGCAGCCCGAGGATCTCGGCCTGCTGGACGCACATGTCGACGAAGCGTTGCCGCAGGTCGTCGTTCGAGAAACGCTTGATCTTCCAGGCCATCGACTGGGCGGAGTGCGTGGAGTCGCCGTCCGGCGGGCCGAACATGGCCAGCGACGGGTACCACCAACGGTCCACCGCGTCCTGGGCCATCGCCTGCTGCGCGGGAGTGCCGTGCCCCAGGGTGTGCAGGATCTCGTAGCCCTGCCGCTGGTGGAACGACTCCTCCTTGCAGACCCGGATCATCGCGCGGGCGTACGGGCCGTAGGAGCAGCGGCAGAGCGGCACCTGGTTGACGATCGCCGCGCCGTCCACCAGCCAGCCGATGGCGCCCATGTCGGCCCAGCTGAGGGTGGGGTAGTTGAAGATCGAGCTGTACTTCTGCCGGCCGTCGAGCAGCAACTGGACCAGCTCGTCGCGGCTGATGCCGAGGGTCTCGGCGGCGGCGTACAGGTAGAGGCCGTGACCCGCCTCGTCCTGCACCTTGGCCAGCAGGATCGCCTTGCGCTTGAGCGACGGCGCCCGGCTGATCCAGTTGCCCTCCGGCTGCATGCCGATGATCTCGGAGTGGGCGTGCTGGGCGATCTGCCGGATCAGCGTCCGCCGGTACGCGTCGGGCATCCAGTCGCGGGGCTCGATCTTCTGCTCGGCGTCGACCACCTCGGTGAAGTACGCCGCCAGGTCCTCGTCCGGCGCGGGCCCGCCGCGCCGCCCGCGCGCCGCGGCTGCCCGCAGCTCGGCCTCGGCGGCCTCGACCTCACCCAGCAGGCCGCCGCCGGGCGCCTCGTCCGGGGCGCCGTTCGGGGCGGAGAAGTCGTTGCCATACATGAGGCTAAGTGTTACAGCTTGCGCCGCGTTGCACCAGGGGGTGTAACAGGAATCCGAGCATCCCATCCGTAATCGAATGACTGCTTTGTGCTATCTGGGCGCCGTCGCATCGCCGTGACTTGGACCACGAAACAAACGTGAATCGCTGTAAAAACCTCATACCGGCCCCATATCCCGCCTTTATCGCAGGTTGCCTAGTGTCGAACCCTGGCGGGCAGCCGGTCCGGACGTAGACTTCTGCCGGACAACCGATCGGCTGCCGACATCGACATCTCCACAGAGGCCACCTCCCCCGGCCTCGGCGATCGCACCCGATTCGTCCCGACGACAAGCCGGCCCCCCCGGCCCTGACTCCTGGAGTTCACCCACTCATGCGATCTCGCGTGACCCTGGTGCTCGCCATCACGGCGGTCGTGCTCGGCGGCGTCCTGCTGGTCCCCACCGCGTACGCCCGACTCGCCAGTGACGACAGCGGCGGAGGCGGCGGAGGCGGTACGTCCAGCGTTGCCGCGCCGGCACCCACCCCACCCCCGCCGCCCACCCTGGCGGCCGGCCCGGTGTCGGTGAGCTACAAGGGTGAGTTCTTCTCGTGGGCCCTCCTGGATCGGACGACGGGCAAGATCTCCGGGTCGCCGAACATGACAGCGACCAGCTCCACCGAATCCATGATCAAGGCGTGGATCGTCTCCGACTACCTGCGCCAGCTTGGTCCCAAGAAGCAGCCGACGGCGGCGCTGAAGGAGGCGGCTCGACTCGCCATCGTCGACAGCAACGACAAGGCGGCCAACAAGGTCCACGCCGCTGCGGGCGGCTCGTACAAGCCCTCGTCGAGCAGCACGCCCGACGCCGTGATCCAGCGGGCCATCAAGATCTGCGGGCTGACCGACACCAAGCGCGGCAATGTCGCTCCCTACACCGGCTACTGGAGTTTCACCCGGATGTCCCCCCGCGACGCGGCCCGGGTCGGTGACTGCATCGCCGACGGCAAGGCCGCCGGCCCGACGTGGACCAAGTGGGTGCTGGACCAGATGAGCAAGGTCAGGGGCACCACCGCGGCCAAGGACCAGAAGGCCGAGTCCGGCGGTGGCCGCTGGGGGATCATCGACGGTCTGCCCAAGTCGATCACCTCGCAGGGCCCGGTCAGCATCAAGAACGGCTGGACCCCCCTCAACTACGACGGCAACTGGCACGTCAACTGCCTCGCCGTCACCAGCAAGTGGAGCCTCGCGGTGATGCTGCGCTACCCGATCAGGAGCGGCCTGGACTACGGCGCGAAGGTCTGCGCCAGTGTGGCCACCCAACTCGTCACACCGCAGCCGGGCGCCGCGCTCAAGGTGCCGCAGCAGCCGGTCGGGAAGCTCTGATGGCCGGCAACCGACGCGGCAGCAGCGAAGCCTCTCCACTTCGGCTGATCGCCGTTGCGGTCATCCTGATCGGGCTGGTGCTGGTGTCGCTGCGGCTGCTGCCCGGGTCGCCGTTCGAGTCGTCCGCCGCTGCCAAGTGGGGCGACGCCGGCTCCAGCACGAGCGACCGCCCCACCGGCGCGGGCACCGACCGCAGCGCCCGTCAGCCGTCCTCGCCGTCGCCGAGCCCCAGTCCGTCGCTGGAGCCGCTGCCCTTCGTGGCCAAGGACCTCGATCTCGACATCGAGGGCTGGTACTCCTGGAGCGTCCTGGACCGTCGGACCGGGAAGATCATCGGTTCGAAGAACATGGATGAGACCAGCACGACCGCCTCGATGATCAAGGCCTGGATCGTCGCCGACTACCTGCGTCGCGCGGCCGACGCCGGCCAGGCCCCGAGCGACGCGAAGCTCGCCGACGCGACGCGGATCATCCGGGACAGCGACAACACCCGTGCCGAACAGTTCTACAACCTGGTCGGCCGGGACGCCTCGATCAGGCGACTCATCTCGATGTGCAAGTTGACCGACAGCAGCGTTGCCCCCGACAAGGGTTGGAGCCGGACGGCGCTCTCCCCCCGGGACACCGCCCGGATGGGCAACTGCATCGCAACCGGCACGGCCGCCGGGCCGAAGTGGACCAAGTGGCTGCTCAACGAGATGAAACTGGTTCGCGGTGCCGGCGACTTCGGGATCCGCAAGGCCTTCCCGACCGCCGAACAGAAGAAGATCGCCATCAAGAACGGGTGGATCGACCGGACCAGGGAGCAGGAGATGCACATCAACTGCCTGGCCATCGGTGACACCTGGACGATGGGCGTGATGGTCAAGTACCCGATCAACATGGGCTACGACTACGGCATGAAGAACTGCGAGAAGATCACCGAAGCACTGCTCCGCCCCGGCACCTGAGCCCGCTCTGGCCCCTGACTTCTGGCCCGGGCTCTGAACGGGGCTCTCAGCCGGGGCTCTGAGCCCGGCGACGGCGGTCAGCCGGCGAAGAACTCCGGGCCGCCGTCCGGCAGCGCCGGGGCCTCGCCGATGGCGGCGGCCCGCCGGGCCCACTCGCGCAGCCCGGCGACCTGCCGGTCGCCAAGGGAAAAGTCGAGGGTGCGGAAGTACGTGGCAAGCGTTTCCGCGTCGAACGTCTCCCAGCGGGCCGCCGCCTCGGCGACCTGGTCCAGCTCCGCCAGGCAGAGGTCCCGCGAGCGCAGGAAAGCCTCGTGCACCTCCTTGACCAGGCCCGGGTGGGCGGCGGCGAAGTCGCGGCGGACCGCCCAGACGGCGAAGACCATCGGCAGCCCGGTCCACTCCCGCCACGCCTGCCCGAGGTCGGTGACCGTGAGGCCCTTCTGCGGTGCCTCGTAGTACGCCCGCAACGCCACGTCCCCGATCAGCACGGCGGCGTCGGCCTCCAGCAGCATCTGGGTCAGATCCGGCGGGCAGCGGAAGTATTCGGGCCGCACGTCGTACTGCTCGGCGAGCAGCAGTTGAGCCAGCATGACCCCGGTCCGCGAGGTCGAGCCGAGCGCCACCCGCGCGCCGTCCAACTCGGCGAGGGGCCGGGTGGAGACCATGTTGACCGAGAGCACCGGCCCGTCACTGCCCACCGCCAGGTCCGGCAGGAGCAGCAACTCGTCGGCGTGCTTCAGGTACTCGAGCAGCGTGATCGGGCCGATGTCGAGGTCGCCGGCGACCAGCGCCGCGCTCAACCGGTCCGGCGAGTCCTTCTGCAGGTCGACGTCGAGCAGGGCACCGGAGCGCATCAGACCCCAGTAGATCGGCAGGCAGTTCAGGAACTGGATGTGCCCGACCCGCGGGCGTGCGATGCGCTCAGCCATGGCCCGACCGTATCCCCGGCGTCCGGCTCCGGCTCGGCGGGCCGGTCCGGAGTGGCCAAGCCCGCACTTGACGACCGCCGTGCCGCCCGGGTCACGACCGGCACGAAGACCAGCACCACCAGCAGCCCGACCACACCGGCGCCGGCGATCAGCGGCCGAGGCGGGACGGCCGCGAGCAACGCCCCGCCGATCAGGAAGCCCGCCATCGAGCCACCCTGCACCGCCGCGCCGTAGCTGGCGTACGCCCGAGCGCGCATCGCCTCCGGCACCCGCCGAGCGGTGAGCAGGTTGGCGAAGACGTTCTCGCCACCGTTCGCCGCACCGCCCACCAGCCAGAGCGGCACCAACACACCCGCCGCCGGCACCGTCGCCGCGAGCAGCACCATAAGGCTGCACACGGCCAGGGTGGCGAGCACCCCACGTACCAACGCGCCGTCGTCGTCGAGCCGCCTGGCCAGTCGCACGGCGAGCCAGCCACCCGGCAGCATGCCGGCCATCCATGCCGCACTGACCAGGCCGTACGTGGTCGCTGAACCACCCAACGTCTCCCTGATGAAGAAGACCTCGATCACGTTGATGCCACCGATCGCCGCGATCACCACGGCGGTGCTCACCACCATGACGAGCATCAGCGGGTCGCGGCGCAGCCGCCAGTCGATCTCCGTACCCCCGGGGGTTGCCACGCCACCCGAGACGGCCGGGCTGTCCGCGACGGCCTCGCTGCTGGCGGCCGCTGGGCTGGCGGCGGGGCGCCGGCCGCCGCGTCGGGTCCGCAGCAGCAGGCCCGCGACCACGAGCGCCAGGTAGGTCACGGCGTCGAGTAGCAGCGGTACGCGGGTGCCGAACTGCCCCACCAGCAGGCCGGCCAGCACCGGGCCGCCGAGTGCACCGAGCGAGACGGCGGTCTGACTGATCGCGCTGGCCCGCGGCAGGTCGGCGGGACGGACCATCGCCGGCAGCAGCGCCGCCAGGCAGGGTTGGGTCACCGCGAGCCCGCAGGCCAGCAGGGTGACGAGCCCAACCACCAGGACCGGGTGCTCGACGACGGCGAGGAGCGCGCAGATCGCGGCCTGCGCGAGCCCGATGGTCACCAGCAGGGTACGGCTGTCCATCCGGTCGGCGAGTCGACCCGCGAGCGGGGCGAGCACCACCAGGGGCAGGGTGGCGGCCAGCAGCAGCCCCGACACGGCCAGCCCACCGGCGCCAGCACCCTGCAGGGCCAGCGCCAGGGCGGTCGCGGCGAGGAAGTCGCCGCAGATCGTGGTGCCCCGAGCGGCGGCGGCGAGCCAGACGTCCGACCAGCGCGACTCATCAGTTGTGAAGGACATACTTCGAAAATAATCCTTCACAACTGATTCATGCAACCCCGGCTATGCCAGCGGCACCGTCCGGTACTGGACAGCGACGGTGCGCGCCCCCGGCGGTGGATCACCTTGCCGCCGTCGCGGGTGGTACGGCCGGAGCAGCGCCAGCACCGCCGCGTTCACCTCAGCCAACTCCTCGGCGGTGAGCAGCAGCAGCGTGTCACTGAACAGGGCTTTGTCGTACCACTCGGCAGGCTCGTCCCCGGCGCGCCGCAACCAGTCCCGGGTTCGCTCCATGGCCCGGACCGCATGCGCCTCCACCAGCGCCTGCTCGGCCGCACGCGCCTCAGGCCCGGCATCGCGACCCGCCTCGACCATCACACTCAAAGTCGGCACGCGCCACAGCCGCTCGCGCGCGTCCCCCCGGCTCGGCGCCTGCTCGACCAGGCCAAACTTCGCCAACGCACGCAGGTGGTAACTGGTTGCGCTGGGCGACAGCCCGACGATCTCGGCACACTCGGTGGCGGTCCCACCGCTCTCGCGACTACTCAGGTACTCCATGATCGCGATCCGGGCCGGATGCGCCATCGCCCGCATTACCTGCGGGTCACTGATCGTCATCCGGCGCGAATCGGGGCGGGCCTCGGTCATAGGCCCATGATCCCGGCAGCTCCCCCAACCTGCCATCACCCCCCGCGTCCCCGCTCGGACCATCGCGCGTCGACCACGCCCGCATCCCCGGCAGCAACGAGGCGGATTCGACGGCGAGCACGGCCAGGCGTGGTGGCGGACCTGGCGAGCGGGCGGCTCGCGGTGATCGACAGAACGAATTCCTTTCCATTGATCAACATGAACCGATTGTGTCGTACACCAGTTCTATTCTGCTTTCATGTTGGAGGCGTTGGCGCAGGTCGGCGGTGCAGTTGACGACTGCGCCGAGTCCGCGCTCTGGAGCCTCTCCGATGACGAGTTGCTCGCCTCTCTCGACGCGACTCAGGTGTTGGCGCAGCGGTTGGCCGCCGTTCAGCTCGGTCTGGTTCGCGAGTTGGACGGTCGCGGGCTGGCGGTTGCCCAGGGCGCCTCGTCCACCGCAGTCTGGCTGCGGGAGCGGCTCCGGGTCTCCGGTCGCAGTGCGCGCCAGCTGGTCCAGCTCGCCGCCACCATCGACGCCGCCCCGCCGGCGGTGCGCGATGCGCTGCTCAGCGGTGCCATCAGCGTCGAGCAGGCTCGGGTGGTGGCCGAGACGATCGCGGCCCTTCCGATGGAAGCCGGCCCCGAAGTGACGGACAAGGCCACCCAACTGCTGGTCGCCTGGGCCGACCGTTTCGATCCGACGAGTCTGAGCCGGCTTGGCGAGCGCGTCCTGACGCACGTCGCCCCGGATCTGGCCGACCAGGCTGAGCTGAAGGCTCTGGAGCGGGCCACCGAGCGGGCCGAGGCCCGCCGGCACGTCACGCTCTCCGAGCAGCAGAACGGGCAGGTACGCCTCAGCGGCAACCTCGACACCGAAACCGCGAGCCTGCTGCGCGAGGCGATTGATCCGCTCTGCGCCCCAGCCGGTGAGCATGATGACCGCAGTCCTGGTCAGCGCCGCGCCGACGCGTTGGGCGAGGTCTGTCGACTGGCGCTACGCACGGGTCAGCTGCCCGACAACGGCGGCGACCGCACTCAGCTGGTGGTGACCGTGTCGCTCGACGCGCTGGTCAACGGCGTACGCGCCGGAACCCTGGAGTCCGGTACGCCCCTCACGCCCGAGGCAGTCCGCCGCCTGGCCTGCGACGCTGGTGTGCTGCCGGCGGTGCTGGGTGGCAACAGTCAGGTCCTGGACGTCGGTCGGCAGCGCAGGCTCATCACCGGCCCACTGCGGCGTGCGCTGGTTCTACGAGACGGCGGTTGCGCCTTTCCTGGCTGTGATCGGCCCCCGAGATGGTGCGACGGTCACCACATCCGACACTGGGCCGACGGTGGGGTGACGGCGCTGGGCAACGCGGTGCTGCTCTGCGGCTACCACCACCGGTTCATCCACCGCGGCGACTGGACGGTCCGTCTCGCGGCCGACGGCCGACCCGACTTCCTCCCGCCCAGCTGGCTCGACCCGCACCGCATCCCACGCCGCAACCTCTACCACCGCCGCTGCTGATACCGCCGCCCACGCCCACGCCACCCGCAATCGCGACCAGCGAACGCGACCAGCGGCCCCCGACCAGCGACCAGCGAACGCGACCAGCCACCGACCCACGGTCGCGGCCGCGACCAGCGAACGCGACCAGCGACCAACCAGCCACCGACCCACGGCCGCGACCAGCGACGCGCGAAAGCGACCGGACGCGCGACGATCCCGCTCGCCTTGCCGCCCCACGCCGCGCCCGCCGTGATCGACTCGGCTTCCTGGAAATCGGGGCGTCGCACCGGCCCAGACACCGCGACCTCATGAAAACCGAGTCGATCACGGCAGGCGCGGTAACACGCCGTCTCGGATGGGTGGTCGCATCGGTAATTCGCTGGATGCGGCGGGTTGGGGAGCGTAGGGTTGCAGGCCGCTTGACGGCCAAGGTGAGCTGCACCGGAACGGACGTCTTCGCGCCGGGTGGCCGGCCATCCGCCCCCGGACACGCGAGCGCGCAGCAGATGTGAACGATGGGACGTCAGCATGCCCGCACTTGACCTCGACACCCAGCTCGACACCGATCTCGACGCGGACCTGGCCGCTGAACGCGCACACCTCACCACCTCGCGGGCGGCGCTGGGTCGGATGCGGGAGAGGGCCGAATCTCTCTTCGCCACCGGTGATCAGGTGGCCGGCGACGCGTACGCGGCCGAGACGCTCGGCCGCACCCTGGCCCGCCGGGTCGCGGAGTTGGCCGACGACCCGACCACGCCGCTCTTCTTCGGCCGCCTCGACTTCGCCGGGGCCACGAGCAGCGAGGTCACCGACAGCAGAACCACTGACACCGGGACTGCGGACACCGGGACCACGAATACCCCGACCCCACCCGACACCGACGGTGATCATCACGGGCGGCGGTACCACGTGGGGCGCCGGCACGTCACCGACGAGCGGGGCGAGCCGTTGGTGCTGGACTGGCGGGCGCCGGTCTCCCGCTCGTTCTACCGGGCCAGTGTGCGGGATCCGCAGGGAGTGGCGGTCCGGCGGCGGTTCGGGTTCAGCAATGGTGTGCTGACCAGCTTCGAGGATGAGCGGCTGGATCGGGGCGAGGAGCTCGGTACGACCAGTCGGATCCTCACCGCCGAGATCGAGCGTCCGCGCGTCGGGCCGATGCGGGACATCGTCGCCACTATCCAGCCAGAGCAGGACGAGTTGGTCCGGGCTGACCTCGCCGACTCGATCTGTGTGCAGGGGGCGCCGGGTACCGGGAAGACGGCGGTGGGCCTGCACCGGGCCGCGTACCTGCTCTACCTGCACCGGGAGCGGTTGCGGCGGGCGGGCGTGCTGATCGTCGGGCCGAACCGGGCGTTCCTGTCGTACATCGCGGCGGTGCTGCCGGCGCTCGGTGAGGTCGAGGTCGAGCAGGCCACGGTGGAGGAGTTGATCTCCCGGGTGCCGGTCCGGGCGGTCGAGGCGCCGGCGGTGGCCGCGCTCAAACATGACGTACGAATGGCGAGTGTGCTGCGGCGCGCGGTGCAGGCGCGGATCGGCACCCCGACCGATTCGATCACCGTGTCGGACGGCTCCTTCCGCTGGCGGATCGGTGTGGAGCCGTTGCACCGGATCGTCGAGGAGACCCGCCGGGAGGGGCTGCCGTACGGCACGGGTCGGGAACGCGTCCAGGCGCGGGTGGTGAGCCTGCTGCAACGGCAGGCCGAGGCGCGGCGTGCGGAGTCGCCAAGTGATGCCTGGCTGCGTCGGATGAGCCGGTGCCGGCCGGTGCTCGACTTCCTGGACTCGGTCTGGCCGGCGCTCACCCCGGAAGGTCTGGTGCACGGCCTGTTCGCCGATCCGGGCCTGCTCGCCGCCGCGGCGGACGGCCTGCTCAGCGAGACCGAGCAGGCGCAGCTCACCTGGGCCAAGCCGGCCCGCACCCCGAAGGCGACCCGCTGGACCGCCGCCGACGCGGTGCTGATCGACGAGGCGACCGGGCTGCTGGAACGGCTCTCCGGGTTCGGGCACGTGGTGGTGGACGAGGCGCAGGACCTCTCTCCGATGCAGTGTCGGGCCATCGCTCGGCGCAGCGAGCACGGCTCGGTCACGCTCCTGGGTGACCTCGCCCAGGGCACCGCGCCGTGGGCCGCGACGGACTGGCGTGAATCCCTTGCCCACCTGGGCAAGCCGGACGCGGTGGTGGTCCCGTTGACAGTCGGTTTCCGGGTGCCCGCCGCGGTCGTCGCATTCGCGAACCTGCTGCTCCCGGCGCTCGCGGTGGACGTACCGCCGGCCGAGTCGCTGCGCCACGACGGTGGCCTGGATGTGCGTACGGAGACCGACCTGACCTCGGCGACGGTGGCCGAGGTGCGGGCGGCGCTCGCGCACGACGGCTCGGTCGGTGTGATCGCCGCGGACGACGCGGTCGACGGCCTGCGCGCGGCGCTGGCGGAGGCCGGTGTCGAGACCGCGACCGCCGACGACGTGGCGGCCGCGGAGCGGGTCACCGTGGTGCCCGCGACGCTGGTCAAGGGCCTTGAGTACGACCATGTGGTGGTGGTCGAGCCGGCCGCGATCGTCGCGGCCGAGCCACGCGGGCTGCATCGGCTGTACGTGGTGCTCACGCGGGCGGTGTCCCGGCTGGCGGTGCTGCACGTTGCGCCGCTGCCCGCCCCGCTCGTCGGTGGGTCAGCCGGCTGACAGCGCCGCCGCGATCTCCCGCAGGGGGCGGCCGGAGTCGGCCAGCGGCACGTGGAACGACAGCCACGACCCGTCGGCGAAGTCGATCCGCAGCCGCTTCCAGTTCAGCCGGTACCTGCCGAACCGGGCGGCGACGGTCGTGCGCGGCACCGACCCGAGCAGTTCGATGTCGGCCTGTGCCCGTTCGTCCGCCGCCGAGCTGGAGAGCAGGCCGACAGGTGCTGTCGCGCCGACCAGCAGCCGCTTGTCGGTGACCCCCAGCACGAGGGTCCGGACGCCGGCGCCCTGCACCGCCACGGTCAGGGCATGGTGCAGCACGGATGCCTGGGAGCCCGGGTCGCCTCGACCTCCGACACCGAAGACGAGCCAGTCGACGGCGTTGTCGGCCCGGCCGAAGGTGATGTTCGGTGACAGCACGTTGAGCAGGACACCCAGAAAGCCCGGCCCACCTGCGGCAGGTGGCGCCGACGGCGGCGAGGGCGACGCCGGGGTCAGCCCTCCGCCCGCTCGAACCCGGGCCACCGCGCGCACCCGCTCGTCGACCGGGAGCAGTGGGGCGATCCCCTCGACGTACCGTGCCTGACTTCCGTCGACAGTCATGAATGCCCCCGTGGCCTGTGCGGCGAATCAGTCGCCACGACTCCCCACCCTAGGCACTGCTCGCCGCGACCGGGGTCCCGCCGGTGATGACGGGGCAACCCCTCTCGACTTTGTACCGTAAAGTAGTTTGCGTGGACCCCGACGATGATTCACCGCCCACCAACGCAGCGGCGGCGCTCCGACTGATTCAGGACCAGCGGTCGGCGACGGCACGCCGACTCGATCCCGACGCCCGCCTGCTCTACTGGCCGTGGGGTGTCGCCTGGCTTGTCGGCTTCGGGCTGTTCTTTCTCCGGTTCACACCCGGTGCTCGGGCACTTGTCGACCTGCCGAGCTGGCTCCCGCTGACCGTCCTCTTCGTACTGCTGCTGGTCGCCGCCGCGGTGCAGGCGACGGCCATGGAGCGGGCCCACGACCAGGTGACAGGTGACTCCGCCCGGCGTGGCCGCTGGTACGGGTACGCCTGGGGCCTGGGTTCGCTGAGCGTCTACGCCGGTCTCGGCCGCATCAGCGGGCACCTGCCGGACGACCTGGCGGCGTTGCTCTGGTCGACCACCTCGGTCGGGCTGATCGGCGCGCTGCAGATGGCCGGCGGGGCGATCTGGCTGAACCGGGACCTGTTCCGCCTGGGCGTGTGGATCAGCGCGATCAACCTGGTCGGCGCGTTCGCCGGGACGGGCTGGCACGCACTCGTCGTGTCCGTGGCCGGCAGCGGCGGGATCTTCGTGGCCGGTGCGCTCGCCCGGCGGCGACAGCAGCAGAGCCAGCAGCCGTGACCGAGCTGGATCCGGTCATCCACGCGCAGGCCCGACTGCGGGTGGTCGCCAGCCTCTCCGCCCTCGGCGACGGCGACAAGATCGCATTCCCCCGCCTGCAGGAGCTGCTCGCGATGACCGCCGGCAACCTCTCGGTGCACCTGCGCAAGCTGGAGGACGCCGGCTACGTGGAGATCAGCAAGACCCACCGCGGACGCACCCCGGCGACCCTGGTCCGGCTCAGCCGGCGAGGCCGGCTGGCGTTCGAGGAGTACACCGAAGCGATCCGCGCCCTGCTCGAGCCCACCTCGTCGAAGGAGCAGTCATGACCCTCGCCCGCGCCGACCAGGCCAGCCGCCGGTACGGCGACGTCCTCGCCCTCGACCGCGTCGACCTGGAAGTCCGGGCCGGTGAGCTGGTCGGCCTGCTCGGGCCGAACGGCGCCGGCAAGAGCACGCTGATGAACCTGCTGGTGGGCCTACGTCGTCCCAGCTCGGGACGGGTCGAGCTGTTCGGCCGCGACCCCCGCGACCCGGCGAGCCGGCGACAGATCGGGGTCACTCCGCAGGAGACCGGTCTGCCCGGCACGCTGCGCGTCGGCGAGGTCGTCGACTTCGTCTCCGCGCACTACCCGGACCCGGTGCCCCGGGCGGAGCTGCTCGACCGCTTCGGTCTCGCCGACCTCGCCCGACGGCAGACCGGCGGGCTCTCCGGAGGGCAGCGCCGCCGGTTGGCGGTGGCGTTGGCGTTCGTCGGCCGGCCCCGGTTGGTGCTGCTCGACGAACCCACCACGGGCCTGGACGTGGCCGCCCGGCACACCCTGTGGGACGCGATCCGGGCATTCCACGACGACGGCGGCACCGTGCTGCTGAGCAGCCACTACCTGGAGGAGGTGGAGGCACTCGCCCACCGGGTGGTGGTCATCGGGCAGGGCCGGGTGCTCGCCGACGACACGGTGGACGCGGTGCGCGGCATCGTGGGCGTACGCCGGGTCAGCCTCGTCGCCGACCACCTGCCCGAGCTGCCCGGGGTCGTTCGCACCGAACGGGTCGACGGTCGGCTGCACCTGCTCACCACCGACGCCGACGAGCTGGTCCGAGCGCTGGTCACGGCCGGGACGCCGTTCACCGACCTGGAGGTACGGCCGACGTCCCTGGAGGAGGCCTTCCTCGCCATCACCAGCGGCGACACGGCCAGCGGGGACACGCCCGCCGACGTCGGCCGACCCACCACCGCCGCTGCCGGCGGACGACCCACCACCGTCTGAGGAGGCGACAGTGCAGCTCGCCCTGGTCCACGCCCGCTACCAGCTCCTGGAGATCATCCGGATTCCGGTGGCGGTCTTCGGCAGCGCCTTCTTCCCGGCCGCCGCCATGATCTTCTTCGTGGTGCCGTTCGCCGGTGACGATCCGGTCGGTGCCACCTACGCCACCGCGTCGATGGTCACCTTCTCGGTGATGAGCGCCAACATCTTCCAGTACGGCGTGGGTGTCGCCGAGGACCGCGACCAGCCCTGGAACCCGTACACCAGGACCCTGCCGGCCGGACCGGCGCCACGGTTCGCGGGCCGCGTGCTGGCCGGCCTGGCGCTGACCTACCTCTCGCTGATCCCGGTCGTGGTGATCGGCGCGACGCTGACCGCGGCCCAGCTCACCCCGGCGGCGTTCCTGCTGGCCCTCGGCACCGTGGCCGTCATCTCGGTGCCGTTCACGCTGATGGGGCTCGCCATCGGCTACTCGCTGCCGAGCAAGGCGGCGATCGTGGTGGCGCAGGTCGTCTTCCTGCCGCTGGCGTTCGGCGGCGGCCTGCTCTCCGCGCCGGGCGACGCGCCCGGGTTCATCGAGACGATCGCGCCGTACCTGCCCACCCGGGGTGCCGCCGAACTGATGTGGGCGGCGGCGGGTGACTACGCCGTGGAGCCGCTCGCGCTGATCATGCTCGGTGTCTGGGTGGTGCTGCTCGCCGCGCTCGCCGGCTGGGCGTACCGGCGGGACGAGGGTCGCCGGTTCAGCTGACGATTCGTCCGTTTCCGCCCCGGGCCGCAGCGGGACGGTGCCAGGATTCCGGCAGGGGGCCGCCGTGGCCGCCCGGGCCGAGAGGGGTCTTGACGTGAGCACCGTCCCGCCGGGTACGCCCTGCTGGGCCGACCTGGCCACCCCGGACCTGACCGACGCCCGGCGCTTCTACCCGGAGCTGTTCGGCTGGACCGGCCAGGTCACACCGGAGCCCGAGGCGGGCGGCTACACGGTCTTCCTGCTCGACGGCAAGCCGGTGGCCGGCGCCGGCCCGCCGGCGATCCCGGACCAGATCCCGATCTGGTCGACGTACCTCGCCACCGACGACGCCGAACTGGTCGCCGGCCGGGTCGAACGGGCCGGCGGGCAGGTGGTCGTACCACCGTTCGAGGTCTTCGACCGGGGCTGGATGGCGGTCTTCGCCGACCCGGCCGGTGCCACGTTCAGCGTCTGGCAGCCGCTGGCGATGGCCGGCGCCGAGGTGTTCAACGTGCCCGGCGCGATGAGCTGGAACGAGCTGGTCACCCCCGACCCCGAGGGCGCGAAGGTCTTCTACGAGCTGGTGTTCGGCTGGCAACCCGACGACCAGGCGGTGGGCGCGATGACCTACACCGGATGGCGGCTCGGGACGCAGATCGTCGCCGGGATGATGCCGCCGCTGGCCGACGACTTCCCGGCCGACCTGCCCGCGTACTGGACCGTGTACTTCGCGGTGGCCGACGCGGACGCCGCCGCCGCCCGCGCCTCCGAGCTGGGCGGAACGATCCTGGTCCCGCCCCGCGACATCCCGGCGGGCCGCTTCGCAGCCCTCCGCGACCCCCAGGGCGCGCTCTTCTCCGTCATCGACCTGGGCCCCTGACCCACCCGCCGCGCGCCTCCCGCGCGCTCAGGGGCGGGTGGGGCGGACGGGGACCACCAGGGGGCCGTGGGCACCGGGGACCACCCGGACGCTGGCCCGGTAGTGGGTGGCGAGCAGCTCCTCGGTCAGCACCTCGGACGGAGTCCCGGCGGCCACCACCTGACCGCCGGCGAGCATCACCATCCGGTCGGCGTACTCACCGGCAAGGGAGAGGTCGTGCATCGTGGCGAGGACGGTGAGACCGTGTTCGCGGCGCAACTGGTCGACGAGTTCGAGCACGTCCTGCTGGTGCCCGATGTCGAGCGCGCTGGTCGGCTCGTCGAGCAGCAGCAGCGTCGCGCCCTGGGCGAGCGCGCGGGCGAGGAACACCCGCTGCCGTTCGCCGCCGGAGAGGGTGGCCAGTTCGCGACGGTGGAAGCCGGTGAGGTCCAACCGTCCCAGCACCTCGTGCACGGCGTCGACGTCGGCGGTCGACTCCCGGCCCAGTGCCGGGATGTACGGGGTGCGGCCGAGCAGCACGTAGTCCAGCACCGACATGCCGGGTGGCACCACCGGGGACTGTGCCACCGTGGCCACCACCCGGGCGCGGTCCCGACGACGCAGCGCGGCGTTCGGCGTACCGAAGAGGGTGATCGCCCCCGGCGCGGGCAGCAGGCCGCCGACGGCGCGCAACAGGGTCGACTTGCCGGCGCCGTTCGGGCCGATCACGGTGACCCACTCGCCGACGGCGACGGTGAGGTCGACGCCGGTCAGGATCGGCGTGCCGCCGAGGTCGACGTGCAGCCCGTGCACCTCGACGGCGGGCGCACCGACGGCCGGCGCACCGACGGCGGGTTCGCGGCTCACGTGAGCGCTCGCCGGGCGGTCCGTAGCACCAGGACGAAGAACGGGCCTCCCAGCAGGGCGGTCACCACCCCGATCGGCACCTCGGACGGAGCGGCGGCGGTGCGGGCCACCACGTCGGTCAGCGCCAGGAACGCGCCGCCGAACAGCAGTGACATCGGCAGGACCACCCGGTAGCTGGACCCGGCGAGCAGCCGGACGGTGTGCGGCACGATGATGCCGACGAAGCCGATCAGCCCGGTCGCGGAGACCGCCGCCGCGGTGCCCAGGGAGGCGGCGGCGATCAGCAGGTAGCGGGTGCGCTGCGGGTGCAGGCCCAGACTCCTCGCCTCGTCGTCGCCGACCGCGAGGACGTCCAGCTCGCGACGGTGCAGCAGCACCACCGCTGTGGTCAGCGCGGCGTACGGCAGCACCAGCAGCACGTCGTGCCAACCGGCGGTGGCCAGCCGGCCGAGCAGCCAGGAGTAGACCGGCTGGATGCTGTCGGCGTGTCGTTGCAGCAGGTACGTCTGCCCGGCGGAGAGGAACGCGGAGACCGCCACCCCGGCCAGGATCAGCATCGCCGGTGACCCGCGTCGGCCGCCGGCCGCGCCGAGCACGTAGGTCATCGTGACGGCGAGCAGCGAACCGGCGAACGCGGCCAGCGGAATGGTGATCGGCAACCCGGAGAGCGTGCCCTGCCGCCCGGCGCCGCCGAGGGCGATCGCCGCGGTGACCGCGAGGCCGGCGCCGGCAGCCACACCGAGCAGGTACGGGTCGGCCAGCGGGTTGCGGAACACGCCCTGGTAGCAACCACCCGCGAGGGCGAGCAGACCGCCGACGAGCAGGCCCAGCACCACCCGGGGCAGCCGCAGCTCGGTGACGATCGCGATCTCGCGCTCGGTCAGCCCGCTGTCGAGGTGCACCCCGGGGATCAGGTTGAGCAGCTCGGCGGCGACGCTGCCCGGGGGCAGGCTCACCGGGCCGAGCGACACCCCGACGACGAGCGCGACGAGCACCGCGACCAACCCCGCGACCAGCCACCGCTTCCGCAGCCCGGCGGGCCGGGCCGACAGCAGCCCAGCGGGCCGGGCCGCGGAACGCAGCTCGGCCCGCTGGGACGACGACGGCGGCTCGGCCGGCCGACTGGTTGGTGCCGGATCGGACATCTGTCGCGACCCGGTCACCGACGGACGACTGTCACGCGGGCACCTTGGCGACCGCGTCGATGATCACCCGGAGCAGGTCCACGACCCGCGGGCCCCAGCGGGAGGCGATGTCGTCGTCCAGGGCTACGACCTGGTTGTTCTTCACAGCGGTGAGGCCGGCCCAGCCACTGCGGGCCTTGACGGTGTCGGCGCTCTGCTGGCAGCACTTGGCATCGGCCAGGAAGACGAAGTCCGGGTCGGCCTTGACGATGAACTCCTGGGACAGCTGCGGGTAGCCGAAGTTCTTGCCGTCCGCGTCGGCCGGGTCGGCGATGTTGGTCAGGCCCACCTGGCTGTAGAGCGAGCCGATGAAGGTCTTGCTGGTGGCGCTGTACAGCTCCGGGCCCAGCTCGTGGAAGTAGGTGAGCTTCTCGGCGCGCTGCGGCAGGTCCTTGACCAGCTTGGCGATGTCGTCCTTCATCCGGGTGGTGACGTCGGTGGCCTGGTCGGCGTGCCCGGTCAGCGTGCCCAGCTCGGTGATCTGCCGGTACGAGTCGTCGAGCGTGGTCGCCGCCGGGGTCTGGTACACCGGAATCTTCAGCTTGCCGAGCTGATCGACGATCTTGTTGCGGTCGTCGGAGAGCACCACGAGGTCGGGGTTCTTACCGGCGATCGCCTCGGCGTTCGGCTGGAAGGCGGAGAGGTCGGTCTTGGGCGCGTCGGCCGGGTAGTTCGACTGGTCGTCGACGGCTGTCACCTGCGGGCCGGCACCGATCGCGAAGAGCATCTCGGTGGCGGTGGGTGACAGCACGACGATCTTCTCGGGGCGCTTGTCGAGGGTGAGCGCGCCGACCGTGACCGGGTAGGCGGCAGCCGCGGTGCCGGCGCTCGGCTTGTCGTCTGCCTTCTCGGCGCAGGCGCCGAGGGCGAGCGCGGCGACCGCGAGGGTCGCCGCGAAGAGCCGAGGGGTACGTCTGAACATGGGGGCCTCCTGTCGGTCGAGGAGTGTGGTGCTTCGCCGACAGGGACTTTCGTACGCCCGCCCACGAGGCGCCCTTCCTCGAGAGCGCGTATCGCGACCGATCCGTAGGCGACCTGGCTCGTCCCCACCGGCCGGTGGGGCATCACAGTTGCGGGACAGCGCCGGGTTTCGTACCGGCTTCGCTGCGGACTGGTCGGTAAGACGGTAGCGCACCGCCACGACGTGCCGGATCGATCAAGGGTGGGTCGGCGGCCGTCGATACCTCGGACACCCGCGCCCTGCGGGGCGGGGAGGCATATGTCCGAGATCCTGGGGTTTCAGAGCGGGTGGTGGGGCCCCGCCGGGGCGGGACGGGGCCCCACCCGATCAGGAGGACGTGATGGTGACGTTGTCCACAGCCGCCTCCACCAGGCTGGCTCCGGACGCGTCCGCAGCCTCGACCAGCACGCGGACCGACTGGCCGGCGTACGGAGTGAGGTTGAGGTTCGCGACAGCCCAGCTCCCGTTGCGGTTGCTGGCCGCGCCGGCCTGGGTGAGCAGCGCGGTGGTACCGCCGTTGTGCACCACGCTCACCCGCAGGTAGTCCGCCGACGAGGCGTTCGAGCCGTGCGCCAGGTACCAGGCGAGCGAGAGGGTCAGCGTGCCGGACGACGGCAGGGTCACCGCCGGGGACCGGGCGCTGGTCACGCCGCCGTCGAGGTCGTAGTCACCTGCCGCCGAGCCGGCCAGCCGGCCGGTGACCAGGTCGTTGGATCCGGCGTACGGGGTGAGCTGCTTGGCTCCGGAGGACGTGGTCGCCTGGGCGGCGCCACGTTCCCACGCCCCGAGGGTCGCGGTGTCGGTGCCGGCCGGGTTGATGGTCCAGCCGGTGGCGGTCTCGAAGGTGTCCGACCAGACCGTGGTGCCGCCACCGCCACCGCAGTACTGCGCCTGCTTGCCGATGGCCCGGTACGGGCAGTCGGCGTACTCGCTGAGGATCAACACCGCTTCCCGGTTGCGCGAGGTCTGCGCCGGGATCACCTCGTCCGGCGGGTAGAAGCCACCGCCGCCGGACGAGCCCGGGTACATCTCGAACGTGTACGCCCAGATGTTGTGGGTGGCCCACATCCAGTCGAGGCTGTCCCCGTCGGTGATGTAGAGATCGCTGGACTGCTCCGGCGTGTAGCCGTTGGTGGCCGCCATCTGCTGACCGATGGTGGCGAAGGTGTTGTACTGGTCCGCGTTCATCCCGGTCGCGGTGTTCGCCGTGGTGTAGCCGTACGGCCAGAGCACCAGCTGCGAGTACGTGTGGAAGTCGATGTTGGCCTTGATCTGCTGCACACCGCCGACCACCCGGCCGTTGACGAAGTTGCGCAGGGCCTGCGTCTCGGGCGCGGAGAACGCCGACGGCCCACGGTAGGTCTCCGACGAGGTGGTGCCGGACGAGCCGCCGCAGCAACCCCAGTTGTAGGACCAGTTGCGGTTCAGGTCGGTGCCGACGTTTGACGAGCCGCTGTTGGGCTGCCGGTTCTTGCGCCAGGACCGGTACGAGCCGGTGGCGATGTCGTACTCGCTGCCGTCCGGGTTGACCGTCGGCACGATCCAGAGCTCCCGGCCGTTGACGATGTTGGTGATCCGGGAGTCGCTGCCGTAGCTGTCGGTGAAGAGGTTGAGCAGGTAGATCGCCATCTCGACGGTCAGGTGCTCACGGGCGTGCTGCTGGGAGTTGAACAGGATCTCCGGCTCACTCTCGTCGGTGCCGACGTTGTCGGAGATCTTCACCGCCATCAGGTCGCGGCCCTCGTACGACGAACCGATGCTGATCTTGCGGGCGATCGCCGGATGGTCGGCAACGACCTGGTTCACGACGGCTGTCAACTCCGCGTAGTCGTGGTAGTTGGAGTCGGCCGGCGGGAAGGCCAACGCGCCGAAGTCGCCGGCACCGCGCTCGGCATTGGGGGGCGGGGCGAGCGGTTCCAACCGGAAGCCGAGCTTGCCGATCGCGGCGGCCTCAGCCGTGGTGGCCGAGATGTGCAGCACTCCATGTTCGGAGTAGTCGATGGCGGCTCCGGTGCGGGCCACCGCGTTGCGGTCGGCGAGGGTCCGGGGCCCGAGCACCCGGTAGCTGGCGGCGGCCGGCTCGGTGGTGCGATCCGGTGCCGGTCGGGCACCGACCGGACCGGCGGCGACGGTGACGATGCCCAGCCCGGTGACGACGGCGAGCACCAGGACGCGGCGGAGGGGGATGGGCGTGCGGAGGGCCATGGACTACCTCCTCGATGGGCGGGAGATCCCGCTCGGTGAAGGACACTTCACCACCTGTCACATGGTCATATCAATATTGATCGTTGCGTTGTCCATCCCAAGCGGATCATCACGGCGGCAATGATTTTCCACCCATCAACGTCTGGCGAAACTTCCCTCCAAGCGGAAAACTGACCAGCGACGATGCCCCCTCGACACCGCGGAGCACCCATGGCCAGATCCCGCCTGCGCGCGGCCGCCCTCGCCGGCGTCACCACGCTCACCCTGCTCACCACCACCGCGCCCGCACTGGCGGCCCACCCGCCAGCACCCGCCCACGACGAGCAGATCACCTACCAGGACTGGTCCGGGCCCGCCGACTGGCACCGGGGCAGCCGGGCCGGCACCCGCGTCGTGCCCGGCGCCCGAGCGGGCGTCACCCTGGCCCGCCCGGCCGGCACCGTCGAGTACGCGGACCCGCACACCGGCGCCACCCGCACCTGGGAGTACGGCACCTGGACCTCACCGGTCACCCGGATCGGGTTCGACGCCACCGAGCTGATCGCCTCCTGGAACGCGGAGACCCCCGCCGGCACCTGGATCCAGGTGGAGATGCAGGGCAACTACACGAGCGGCGACCAGACCCCGTGGTACGTCCTCGGCCGCTGGGCGTCCGGCGACGCCGACATCAAGCGGACCAGCGTCAACCGGCAGGGCGATCCCTTCTCGACGATCTGGACCGACACCTTCAGCATCGACGACGCCACCGCCGGGGTGCTGCTGCGGTCGTACCAGCTCAAGCTGACCCTCTACCGCGCACCCGGGCAGAGTGCCGCCCCGGTGGTCCGGATGCTGGGCGCGATGAGCTCCGCAGTGCCGGACCGGTTCACCGTGCCGCCGAGCGCCGGGCACATCGCCTGGGGCCGGGAGCTGCCGGTGCCGCGCTACTCGCAGAACGTGCACGCCGGGCACTACCCCGAGTACGACGGCGGCGGCGAGGCGTGGTGCTCACCCACCTCGACGGAGATGGTTATCGAGTACTGGGGTCGCAGGCCGTCGGCGGCCGACACCTCCTGGGTGGACCCGACCTACCCCGACCCGACGGTCAACCACGCGGCGCGGATGACCTACGACTACGCGTACGACGGCGCCGGCAACTGGCCGTTCAACACCGCGTACGCGGCCAGCTTTCCCGGGCTGGAGGGTCGGGTGACCCGGCTGCACTCGCTGGACGAGCTGGAGCGCTTCATCGCCGCCGGTATCCCCGTCGTGACCAGCCAGTCCTTCCTCGCCAGCGAGCTGGACGGGGCGAACTACGGCACCTCCGGGCACCTCTTCGTGGTGGTCGGCTTCACCGCTGACGGCGACGTGATCGTCAACGACCCCGCCTCGTCCAGCAACGACGTGGTGCGCAACGTCTACAAGCGTGCGCAGTTCGAGCAGATCTGGCTGCGCACCAAGCGCACCAACGCCAGCGGCGGCGTCTCCGGCGGCTCCGGCGGCATCGCGTACCTGATCAAGCCGACGTCAAAGCCCTGGCCCAAGGTCCCCGGCTCCACCAACTGGTAGACCCAACCCGGCCCACCCCGCGCCGTTGATCATGAAGTTATTGCCCGACTGCTCGGCGTGTCGTGGCAATAACTTCATGATCAACGCGGGGAGTCGGGGGTCTGGGTGGGCGGGTCGGGGGTTGGGGTGGTGGTTTCGTCTTCGCCGGCCAGGGCGGATCGGAGGCGTTCCTTCTCCGTGCGGCGGCGCTCGGTCGCTTCGGCGATCTCCCCGGCCATCTCGTCCCGCCAACCACGCAGCAGGAAGAAGGAGAGCGCGGCGGAGAACACCAACGCCAGCATCAGCTTCAGGAACACGTTCATGTCGATCAGCCAGAGGCCGGCCAGCACGGCGACGAACAGCCCGATCCGGCCCAGCGTGTACTTGAGCGCGGCGCTCACCTGCACCACTCCGTTCTCTCCGTCGCCCGCCACTGCCGGCGGAAGGTCGAGCCGCCCGGCGGGCGGTCGTGGTCAGCCGGTCCGGCGGGCCAGCCAGCGGACGCCCGGGAACCAGAGGGCCGCGTACGCCACGGTGAACGCCCCCGCCGCCAACGCGCCGGAGAGCAGCGGCGGCAACCCCGCGCCCAGACCGGCGATCAGCAGCCCCGCGAACACCCCGACGGCGGCGGCGACCACCGCCGCCACCACCCGGGCCGCGCCGAACTCCCAGGCCCGGAAGTCGTCCCAGAACAGCCAGGCCGGAAGGATCACCGCCAGCCAACCGTTGGTGTGCCCGAAGTCGCCGGCGCCGATCGAGGCGAACGCCCAGTCGAACAGCACCAACGCGAGCACACCGATGACCAGGCCGGCCAGGCACACCCCGAGCAGGTCGCCAAGGGTACGGATGCGGCCCTCGGCGTCCCGCCGGGGAAACCCGCCCTGCTGCTCAGGTCCTCGTTGCTCGGTCATCGACTGCGAGGGTACGTGGTGGCTCAGGCCCAGACCTGCTGCGGCTCGGCGCGCCGCTCGGCCAGCGACGGGGCCTTGTCGTACTCCCGGACCACGTTGTAGCGGGTGTCCCGCTCGACGGGCTGGAAGCCGGCGTCCCAGATCAGGTGCAGCAGGTCGTCGCGGTGCATGGTGTTCGGGGTGCCGTACGAGTCGGCGTCGTGCGTGATCTTGTATTCGACGACGGAGCCGTCCAGGTCGTCCACGCCGAAGTTCAGCGAGAGCTGAGCCACCGACAACCCGTGCATCACCCAGAAGTTCTTCAGGTGCGGCACGTTGTCGAAGAGCAGCCGGGAGACGGCGAACGTCTTCAGCGACTCGGCCGGCGAGGCCATCGTGGTGCGCGCCTGGATCCGGTTACGGATCTTGCCGTCCGCCGAGTCGACGAAGTCGTGCTGGTAGCGCAGTGGAATGAAGACCGCGAACCCGCCGGTCTCGTCCTGCAACTCGCGTAGCCGCAGCACGTGGTCGACGCGGTGCCGAGGCTCCTCGATGTGGCCGTACAGCATGGTCGCCGGGGTCTTCATGCCCTTGCTGTGCGCCAGGGCGTGGATGCGCGACCAGTCCTCCCAGTGGCAGGCGTGGTCGACGATGTGCTGCCGGACCTCCCAGTCGAAGATCTCCGCGCCACCACCGGTCAGCGACTCAAGGCCGGCGTCCATCAACTCGTCGAGAATCTCGTCGGCGCTCAGGCCGCTGATCTTCTCGAACCACTGCACCTCGGTCGCCGTGAAGCACTTGAGCTTGACGTTCGGCAGCGCCGCCTTCAGCTCGCGCAGTACCTTCGGGTAGTAACGCCAGGGCAGCGTCGGGTGCAGACCGTTGACGATGTGCAGCTCGGTGAGCTGCTCATCCTCCATCTCCTTGGCCTTGCGGACCGCCTCGTCGATGCGCATCGTGTACGCGTCCTTCTCGCCCGGCTTGCGCTGGAACGAGCAGTACGCACAGGACGCCGAACAGACGTTTGTCAGGTTGAGGTGCCGGTTGACGTTGAACATCACCCGGTCGCCGTTCAGCTCGGTGCGCTTGTGGTGCGCCAACCGCCCCAGCCAGGTCAGGTCATCGCTCTCGTAGAGGGCGACCCCGTCCTCCCGGGTCAGCCGCTCACCGGCGTACACCTTCGCTTCGAGCTCACGCTTGAGTCCGGCGTCCATGGCACGTCCCTTCCACCTGCGGTCCGGATCGAGCGTACGTCGCGACGCCGACGGGCCCGGCGGCACGGTCGCCGGCAGCGACCCACTTCACCAGACTCTCAGCCTCCCGTAACCCGGCAACGCATCGACATGAGTGGCGAGGTGCGGTAGTAACAAGGTGGGGCGGAACACACACACTGGTACCGTCCCGACGGTCGCGCCCACCGAGCGCGGCGACGAGCAGGTGGACGGGGAGCGGCATGGTCTACAGCGGGCGCGGGCGACGGCAGCGACGACGGAGCCCGGTGATCTCGCCGGTCCTGCGTCCGAAGCTCTGGGCAGCACTGCTCAGCGCGATCGCCGCAGCCGTGCTGGCCACCCCCGCGTACGCGGAGCCCGGTGTGCCGAGCACCGTGCCGGACGCCGGCTCCCGCCCGGCGGTCACCGGCTCGCTCCAGCTGCCCGGCGGCGCACCGGTCGCCGGCGTGCCCGCCCCGCCGGTGGCCAACATCGGCAACGGCCCGCTGGCCACCGCGATCTCTGCCGGCGAGGCCCAGGTCGGCGCGCTCGGCGAGGCGTTGCTCTTGAGCCGGCAGAAACGCGTCGACGCGCAGGCGCAGCTCGACGCGGCCGGAAAGGCGCTGGCGAACGCCCAGGACGCCCTGCTCCGGGCCCAGCAGACGGCCGACACCGCCGCCGCCGAGGCCGTCAAGGAAGCCGCCGCGCTGCCGCCGGGCGACCTCGCCCAGGACATCCGTGGGCTGAGCCGGCTCCAGGCGATCACCCGTGGCGAGAAGGTCGACGGCGGCACCACCGGAGTGGCCGGCGAGCTGTCCCGGGCCCGCGCAGGCGAGCAGGCCGCGTACCAGAAGCACAGCGAGGCCAAGGTTCTGCTCACCACCGCCGAGGTGGAGTTCACCACGGGTGAGACAGCGCTCCGCACCGCCGAGGCGGGCCTGCTCAAGCTGCGCCGGGACAACGCCGCCGCGCTGATCGAGATCGAACGCCAGCAGGAGGCCGCCGAGCAGCAGATCGGCGCCGGCTACGTCTCCAACCAGAGCGTCAGCGGCATGGCCGCCCACCCCCGGGCACTGGCCGCGGTCCGGTACGCGCTCGCTCAGCTCGGCGACCCGTACAAGTGGTCCGAGGAGGGTCCGGACAAGTTCGACTGCTCCGGCCTGATGTGGGCGGCGTACCGGTCTCGCGGCGCCGACTACTTCGACCTGCCCCGGGTCTCCCGCGACCAGTACGCCGCCACCCGGGGCCGCACCGTTCCGCAGGGCGCGCTGCTCCCCGGCGACCTGCTCTTCTTCGCCTCTGGCAGCAGCTGGACGACGATCCACCACGTCGCCATGTACATCGGCAACGGCAAGATGGTGCAGGCGCCCACCACGGGCGACGTTGTCAAGATCTCGGTCGTCCGCTGGTCCCGGCTGTACGCCGCCACCCGGGTGATCGGCGCGGTGCCGGCTCCGGTCGTGACCAGTCCGACCCCGCCCGTCTCGACCCCGAAGCCGACACCCACGCCCACGAAGACCACCAAGCCGACGCCCACGCCCACGAAGACCACCACCCCGAAGCCCACCGAGAGCGCGACGCCGACGCCGACGCCGACCCTGACGACCACCCCGACTCCCAACCCGACAGGCAGCACCACGCCGAAGCCGTCGGAGACCCCGGACACCACTCCGACGACCCTTCCTCCGGCACCGACCAGCGCCCCGGCCAGCGCGTCTGCGACGACCACGCCGAAGGCCAGCACGAGCGTGACGGGCAGTGGCGGCGCGACGGGCAGCCCCAGCACCGCGGGCTGATCCGCCACGACCGGCTCCGGCTGTCCGCTCGGGAAGATCTGTGGCACCGTGACAACCAGGCACATCCGACTCGACGTCACGGGTCCGGGTGCGAGCATGGCGCGGAGGGCGGAAATGGCCGAGCAGAGAGATCCGGCGGAGACTGTCGACCCCCTGGTCGACCAGGCCGGCCCACCAGGGCCGGACACCGCCGACCCGGTAGCCGCCAGCGACGCCAGCCCGGCCGCCACCAGCCCGACAGGCACCAGCCCGACAGGCACCAACTCGGACGACTCCGACCCGGCTGACAGCAACGACAGCCCGGCTGCCAGCGGCACAGCACCTGCCGTCGCGGACGCCTCGACCGATGCCGACGACGACGAACCAGCCGACGACGACGCATCCGCCGGTGTCGACGCCGCTTCCAGCGGAACGGACGCTTCCGCGGCCGTTTCCGGGACCGGCGCCGGGCAGTCGGCCGCCGTCGACGCGCGCCAGGGCCAGGCCGCCGCACCGGTACGCGCACGCGCCAGCGTCACGACCGCCGGTGCTCTCCGCAGTGACCTGCCGGCCAGCGCTCCGGTCACCGCGACCACCTACCGCGCGACCGGTTCGGCCAGCCCAGCCGACGTGTCGTTGCCAGGGCAGCGGAACGACTCCCCGCGCCGGCCCGGGCCAGCGCCACGGTTCCGAGCAGCAGCCGGGGAACGGCCGACGCCCTCGGCACCCCGGACCACCGCGAGAGCACGCCCGGCGTCTACCGAGCCGCGCCGGTGGGTGCCGAGCCGGAGCCGGCCCCGACACCAGAGCCGGAGCCCGCGCCACCCGGTCCCGGGCCGACTCCGCCGTCGCCACCGGAACCGGAGCCCGCGCCGGCCCCGGGCCCGTACCCGCCCAGCCCGACACCGACGCCGGGCCCCCGACCCACGCCGCCACCCGGCCCGGTTCCGCCTGTCCCGGGCCCGCCCACCCCGCCGCCCTCGCCGATGCCGCCCATCCCCGGCCCGCCGTCGCCGCCCGTTCCGAGCCCGCCGCTGCCGCCGCCCGGCCCGCCGGTGCCCGCCCCACCAGCCCCGCCCGGCCCGATGCCGGCACCGCCGTTCCCGCCGCCGCCGGCGATGACCGACCCGCCCGGCGTACGGGCCACCGCTTCGGTCTCCGCACCGCCGGCCGGGTGGCCGTCCACCGGAGGGGCGACCCGCCCGACGTCCGGTGGCGGATGGACCGGGACGGCCGCCTCCCCGCCGCCGGTGGTGCCCGCGCCGGCGCTGCCGAGCTGGCCACCGTCCACCACCGGGGCTGCTTCGTCGACCCGGGGCAGCACCGCGAACTCCCGGACGACCGCGCCACCGAGCAGCCCACCGGCTGGTTCCGCCGGACGGAACGTGGCCGACGCCCGTGGTGCGCGGCCCGACAGCGGCGTCCGTGGTGGGCGGCCCGACAGCGGCGCCGACCTGGCCGGCACCGTCTACGGCAACGGCGAGGGGGCCGGCTTCACCACGATCGCGATACCCGCCAACGCGGTGGAGACTTCCGGCTCGTTGACCGGGCACATCCTGGCCCAGGGCTGGTCGGACACTCCGGCCGAGCGGTCCAGCAACGCCCGGGTGATGATCGTCCTGGCCGCCGCCCTGGGCCTGCTGGTGGCGATCAGTGTCGTGGTCGTCCTGCTGGCCGGCGACGCCCTGGACGGTCTGGTGGGCAGCGTGCTCAGCGGGTGAGCCAGCGAGTGGTGGCGATGGTGAGTCCGCCCACTACCGTCGGTCAACCGACTGGCGGCTTCGCCGGACCGCCGTACACTGGCTGAGATCACTGACCCGGCGCGCGTGGTGTGCGCCCCTGGGCGATCTTGCGGGCGATCCGGCGGTACAGCCGCGGCAGGCCATCGCGAAGATGCGCCCCGCTCGAAAGGTTTTTGTTGACCACCTCTGCTGACCCCAGCACCGTTTCATCCGTTTTCAACTCAGTCCCGGCGACCGACGCCGCCCGGGAGCAGCTAGACGTCGCTCCGAGCGAGGCCGGCACCGTGCCGGCCGCGACCGCCACCCCGCAGGCCGAGCCCGTGCCGACGGAGACCGCCGAGCCGATGAGCTTCGCCGCTCTCGGCCTGCCCGAGCCGCTGGTCCGCGCGCTGGCGCAGCAGGGCATCACCAGCCCGTTCGAGATCCAGCGGGCCACCGTTCCGGACGCGCTCGCCGGCCGCGACGTGCTGGGCCGCGGGCAGACCGGTTCGGGCAAGACGCTCGCCTTCGGTCTGCCGATGATCGCCCGGCTGGCCAGCCGCAACCGGGCCCGGCCGATGCGTCCGCGCGCCCTGGTCCTGGTGCCCACCCGCGAGCTGGCCATGCAGGTCAACGACGCCCTGGTGCCGCTGGGCAAGGCCGTCGGCATCTTCCTCAAGACCGCCGTCGGCGGCGTTCCGTACGACCGTCAGATCGACGCGCTGCGCCGCGGCGTGGAGATCATCGTGGCCACCCCGGGCCGACTCGGCGACCTCATCGAGCGGGGCATCTGCCAGCTCGACGACGTCGAGGTCACGGTGCTCGACGAGGCCGACCAGATGGCCGACATGGGCTTCCTGCCCGAGGTGACCGATCTGCTGGCGAAGACGCCGGCGAACGGTCAGCGGCTGCTCTTCTCGGCCACTCTGGACGGTGACGTCGACGCGTTGGTCAGGCGGTTCATGACCGACCCGGTCACCCACTCCACCGCGCCGTCCACCGCCTCGGTGTCCACCATGGACCACCACATGCTGTTGATCCCGCCGCACGAGAAGTTCCCGGTGGCAGCCTCGATCGCCGCCCGGGACGGCCGGACCATGGTCTTCGCCCGTACCCAGCTCGGGGTGGACCGGCTGGTCGAGCAGCTCGCGGCCGTCGGCGTACGCGCCGGTGGGCTGCACGGCGGCAAGACCCAGCGGATGCGCACCAAGACGCTTGCCGAGTTCCGTGAGGGCCGGATGAACGTGCTGGTCGCCACGGACGTGGCGGCCCGGGGCATCCACGTCGACGGGGTCACCCTGGTGCTGCACGTCGACCCGCCGAAGGACCCCAAGGACTACCTGCACCGCGCGGGGCGTACCGCCCGGGCCGGCGAGTCGGGCGCGGTCGCCACGCTTGTGCTGCCCAAGCAGCGCCGCACCACCCTGGCGATGATGGAGAAGGCCGGCGTCGCGCCGGCCGAGACCCGGGTCCGGGTCGGGGACGCGGCGTTGGCCGAGCTGGTCGGTGCCCGCGAGCCCAGTGGCGTCCCGGTCCGCGTCGAGGCCGAGCCCCGCGGCTACGGCGACCGCTCCGGCGGCCCGCGTCGGTTCGACGACCGGGCCGGCGGCCCGCGTCGCTTCGGTGACCGCACGGGTGGCGAGCGCCGGTACGGCGACCGCCCCCAGGGCGACCGGCGCTTCGGCGACCGCCCGCAGGGTGAGCGCCAGTACGGCGACCGCCCGCAAGGTGACCGGCGCTTCGGCGACCGGCCCACCGGCGAGCGGCGCTTGGTGACCGGCCGCAGGGCGACCGGGGTTACGGCGACCGCCCCCAGGGCGACCGCAGGTACAGCGACCGCCCCCAGGGCGACCGGGGCTACAGCGACCGGCCGCAGGGCGACCGCCGGTTCGGCGACCGGCAGCAGAGCGACCGCCCGCAGGGCGACCGGGGTACGGCGACCGCCCGCAAGGTGAGCGCCGCTACGGCGACCGGCAGCACAGCGACCGGCCGCAGGGCGAGCGCCGGTTCGGTGACCGGCCGCAGTTCGGTGACCGGGACGGTCGGGGCGATCGACCGACCGGCGAGCGGCGCTTCGGCGACCGGCCGCAGGGTGACCGGCGCTTCGGCGACCGGGACGCTCGGGGTGCTTTCCGCCCGGAGAGCCGGGTCCGGGACGACCGGCCCCGCGATGACCGGCCGCGGGAGGACCGCCCGCGTGACGATCGGCGCGGTTTCGGCGGGCGACCGCCGGCGCGTACCCACTGATTGATCCACCGAACGCCGTCGCGAAGCCCATGCTTCGCGGCGGCGTTCGCGCATGCCCTGCCGATGTCGGTCCGGTCGCGTAACGTCCGGCTCATGCCGACCATGCCGAAGTCAATCTTCTGGTCCCGGACGGACACCGCCGGCAGCGAGCAGGTCCTGCTCGACGACGGCCACGGGTTGGCGGCCCGGGGCACCCTGCTCGCCGTCGACCCGATCCCGTGGACCGCCCGCTACCAGCTGACCACCACGCCGGACTGGGCCACCACCCGGGTCGAGGTCGAGGCCGAGGGTCTCGGCTGGCTGCGCCGGGTGACCCTGGAGCGGGCCGCGGGCCGGTGGCGGGTGACCACCGCCGAGCAGGGCGACCTGGACGCGGCCCTGGTCGCGGCCGGTCATCCCCGATCCGGGCTGCCGGGCACGGACGACCCGGACCGGTTGGCCGACGCCCTCGACGTCGACCTGAGCGGCTCGCCGCTGTTCAACACCCTGCCGGTCCACCGGCTCCGGATGGCGGCCGAGCCGGCCGATGTGGCACACCGGATCACCGTTGCCTGGGTGCTTCTGCCCGGCCTGGAGGTGGTGCCGGCCGAGCAGATCTACACCGGGCTCGGGCCGGGTCGGGTGCGCTTCGCCAGCGGCACCTTCACCGCCGACATCGATCTGGACGACAGCGGCTACGTGGTGCGCTACCCCGGGCTGGCCGAACGGATCGACCCCCGCTGATCGGCGCTCAGACCGCCCCGACACCGCCGAGCGGTTCAGGCGGGCCAGGCGCCGCTGGTCAGGAAGCGGTCGATCGTGGCCAGGTGCGGGGTCAGGTCGAGGCCCTGGGCGGCCACCCAGTCGTCGGCGTAGTACGTGTCGGCGTACCGGTCGCCCGGGTCGCAGATCAGGGTGACCACCGAGCCGGTCCGACCCTCGGCGAGCATCGCGGCGATCAGGCCGAACGCGCCCCACAGGTTGGTGCCGGTGGACCCGCCCACCCGGCGGCCGAGCAGCGCCGACCCGGCGCGCATGGCGGCCAGTGACGCCGCGTCCGGCACCTGGACCATCCGGTCCACCACCGAGGGCAGGAACGACGCCTCCACGGTGGGCCGGCCGATCCCCTCGATGCGGGAGCCCTTCCCGGTCCGTACCGACCAGTCGGCCGCCAGCCAGGCGGGGTAGAACGCCGAGTTCTCCGGGTCGACAACGCAGAGCTTGGTGGCGAGCCGGCGGTACCGGGCGTACCGGCCGATGGTCGCGCTGGTGCCCCCGGTGCCGGCGCCCACCACGACCCAGGCGGGGATCGGGTGCCGCTCCAGCTCCAACTGCGCGTAGATCGACTCGGCGATGTTGTTGTTGCCCCGCCAGTCGGTCGCCCGCTCGGCGTAGGTGAACTGGTCCATGAAGTGCCCGCCGGAGTCCTCGGCGAGCCACCGGGCCTCGACCACCACGCTTGCCGGGTCGTCCACCAGGTGGCACCTGCCGCCCTGGAACTCGATCTGCGCGATCTTCTCGGGCGAGGTGGAGGCGGGCATCACCGCGATGAACGGCAGGCCGAGCATCCGGGCGAAGTACGCCTCGGAGACCGCCGTGGAACCCGACGACGCTTCGACGATCGTGGTGCGTGGCCCGATCCAGCCGTTGCAGAGCCCGTACAGGAACAGCGAGCGGGCCAGCCGGTGCTTCAGCGAGCCGGTGGGGTGTGACGACTCGTCCTTGAGGTAGAGGTCGATCCCCCACTCCCTGGGCAACGGGAACGGAAGCAGGTGGGTGTCGGCCGACCGGTTCGCATCCGCCTCGACGGTGGCGATCGCCCCCGTCACCCAGGTCCGGCTGGCCTCGTCGCACCTGTCGAGATGAGTCACGCTCGAAAACGTAGCAAGCAGGCCAGTGCCGGTCAGCGCCGGTCCGACGGCACCGACCGGCGGCGTTGGCGGCGCTGACCTGCGCGGCCGGCCGCCCGGACGAGCGGGGTCAGCGCGACGGCCAACCGGGGCAGCGCGTCCAACAGCCGCACCTGCGCTCCCCGCCAGCGGGGAAGACTGACCACCGGACGCGGCCGGTGGGCCAGCCGGACCACCCGGGCAGCCACCCGCTGCGCGGTCAGCATCGACCCGGTGAACGAGGCCACCGCCCCCGGGTCGTCCAGCCGGTCGTGCAGCATCGGGGTCCAGATGCCGTCCGGGCAGAGGCAGGAGACGTGCACCCGCCGGTATCCGGCCATCCGCAGGTCGGAGAGGGTGCCGAGGCTGAACGCCAGCAGGGCGTGCTTGCTGGCCGCGTACACCGTCTCGCCGGGCGCGGCGACCAGCCCGGCCAACGAGACGACGTTGAGCACGTGGCCGTGCCCCTGGCGGCGCATCACGGTCAGCGCGGCGAGGGTGCCGTTCATGGCGCCGAGGGCGTTCACGTCGAACACCCGACGGCGGGTCGGGGCGTCGTGCTCCCACGACGCCCCGGTGACCAGGATGCCGGCGTTGTTGACCCAGAGGGCGAGGTCGCCCCGGCTCGCCGCGGACGCGGCGATGGCGGCGCAGGCGTCCTCGTCCCGAACGTCCAGGGCTGCCGACCAACCCCCGACCGGCGCCGCGGCGGTCCGCACCGCCGCCGGGTCGAGGTCGGTGAGCAGCACCGACCAGCCGTCGGCGTGCAGCGCGGTGGCGATGGCGCGGCCCAGGCCGCCGGCAGCGCCGGTCACCACGGCCACGGGACGCTCCGGCGGGATCATCGGCGCACGCTACCGCCGGCCGCCGGGCGACACCAGGGGTACGCGGCAGTCAGGCCGCGGGCGGGCCGACCGGCTGGGGGCGGTTCTCCCACTTGGTGGAGAGCGCGATGGCGGTACGGGTGGAGGCGACCCCCGGCGTCCGGTTCAACCGCGTGATCAACTGCTCCAGCTCGGCGATCGTGCCGACCCGCGCCTTGAGGAGGAAAGACTCCACGCCGGCCATGAAGTAGCAGGACTCGATCTCGGGCAGCACCCGCAGCGACTCGAGCATGTCGTCGGTGTCGGCACCGGAGTCCTCCACGATGCCGATCAGCGCGGTGACGCCCAGTCCGATCGACTCCGGGGCCACGTCCGCCCGGTAGCCCCGGACCACACCACTGCTCTCCAGCTTGCCGACCCGCTCGTGCACGGCCGGGGCCGAGAGGCCCACCTGTCGGGCCAACTCGGCGTACGAGAGGCGAGCGTTGCCGCGCAGCAGGTCGACGAGGCTCAGGTCGATGGCATCCACAGAGAGTGACCCTAACCGCTGACGCGTAACGTGCGGCCTTCGGCACCCGTTGGACTGAGCGGTGAGTCACTGTTCACAAACCGCCGGTCAGGGCAGAGGTAGCACCAGTAACATTACTAACTCCCCACTCAGTGCATTTTTCGCGTTTGGGCGGACAGGCCATGTCCCTGGTGCTGTAATTGCCATACGTCCCTCATGACGGCTCTGGGCTACGCACCAGCCGGGGGCAGTGTGTTCAGCCGGGGGCTTCGTCGACGCGAGGAGGGGGCTGTGGACACTGGAGATCGCCTGCTGACACCGGGTGAGGTCGCCGCGCTGTTTCGGGTAGACCCGAAAACTGTGACGAGATGGGCGGCGGCCGGCCGGATAGGAAGCATCCGGACTCCAGGCGGGCATCGCCGGTTTCGGGAATCCGAGGTGCGAGCCCTGCTTGAGGGGGAGGGCATGCTGGACGAGGTGGATGAGGTCGGAAAGCCACGCAATGTGGGGCCGGCCGCATCCACGGGGCCGGGTCCGGCCAACGCCGGCATGTACTGAACTGGTGCGGACAACGCCACGCGGACCGGACACCAGTCCGGTCCGCGTCCCGCTTCGGCCAACCGCCGGGCGGCAGCACCGCTCGTGCTGAGCAGGACAACGGTGCCCAGCACGAGCGGACGGCTCAGCACGAGCAGGACGGCTCAGCACGAGCCGACGGCTCAGCACGGGCGGACGGCTCAGCTTCGCGCTGCGCCAAGCTGGCCGGACCACCGCCGAAACAGCGTGTGTGGGACGCCGAGCGCGTCCAGCACCTTGCCGGCCACGAAGTCGACGAGCTGCTGTGCGCTGGCCGCTGCGCCGGCACCGTAGAAGCCGGGGCTGGCCGGCAGCACCACCGCGCCCGCGTCGTGCAGCGCGATGAGGTGCTCCAGGTGGCTGCGGGTCACAGGTGTCTCCCGGGGCACCAGCACCACGGGCCGGCGTTCCTTGAGGTTGACCTCGGCGGCGCGCTGCAACAGGTCCTTGGAGAGCCCGATCGCGACGCCCGCACAGGCTGCCGTGCTGGCCGGGACCACTGCCATCCCGCGTACCCGGTAGGAGCCGCTGCTCGGCCCGGCGGCCAGGTCGCCGGCCGGCCAGTGCCGCACATCGGCTGTGGTCAGGTCCCGGTCGAGCCAGGCGGCGAGGTCCTCGGCCCAGTGCCCGTCGCGGAAGGGTCGGCCGGTCTCGTCGAGCACTGTGAGCCGTGCCGCCCGGGACACGATCAGGTCCACCGGCTCGCCCGCGTCGAGCAGTCCGCCGATGACTGCCGCCGCGTACGGCGTGCCGGAGGCACCGGAGACCCCGACCACCCATGGTTCCCGCATCCCCCCAGCCTGCCTGGTCCGGCTGGTCCGCTGGTGGGCACCCCCGGGGGATGCTCCGATCCGACATCTCCGGCGGGTAGCTGCGCATCCCGCCGTCCTGACATGCTGCCGCTGGCGATTTGCACCGGAACGATCTGGCAGAGGAGGCATCGGTGACGACCGGCGAGATCCTCCGGGCGCTGCGTGCCGAATGTCCGATCCCGTCCCGGCTTCCACCGCACGCCGATCGTGTGCAGGCCTGGGTGCTCGGTCTGCTGCCCGAGCTTGACCTTCGACTGGACGCCGCCGCCCTGCACCGGCTGTCCCGGGGAGCCTTCGCCCGGTACGCCGGACGGCTCTATCCGGAGGCGACCGAGGCCGACCTGCGGGTGCTGGCCATGCTGTTCACCTGGTTCTTCCTGGTCGATGACGCCTGCGACGGGCCGGACCGGTTGACCCCGGAGCAGATCCGGGCGCTGCGCAACAGCACGTTGGCGCTGCTGCGCGACGGCACCCGGCTGCGGCAGACCGGGCTGACCGGCCCGCTGCGACGACTGCTGGTGCTGGCCTGGCGGGAACCGCGCCGCCGGATGCCGGCCCGGTGGCGGGAGCGTTTCGCCAACGCGGTGGCCCGGCACCTCGACGGCACCTGGCAGGAGGCCGTCAACAAGGAGGCCGGTCGCCGGCCCAGCGTCGACGAGTACGTCGCGCTACGTCGGTCGACGTCGGCGGCGGAGGTGTCGTACCCACTCGTGGAGTTCGTCAGCGGTAGGCCGTTGCCCGACCCGGTCTACCACCACCCGCTGCTGCGGCAGATCGCCCGCACCGGCAACGACCTGCTCTCCTGGTACAACGACCTGGCCTCGTTGGAACGGGACCGGATCACCGCCGGCGGGCACAACCTGGTCCTCGCCATCGAGGCCGAACTGGCCGTGCCGGAGGCGAAGGCGGTCGAACGGGCGGCCGAGCACTGGCGGGAGGCGATGCGACGCTTCGTCACGCTAAGAGCTGCGGTGCCGTCGTTCGGCCCGGCGTTGGACGAGGCGGTCGCCGACCATCTCGACGGGATCGCGTACGCCGTGCGCGGGACCGTCGACTGGACGTTCGAGAGCGCCCGTTACCCCGTCAGCACCGTGCCACCAGCCGCAGGGCCGTAGGCCGGACCGGCCCAGCCTCAGGGCCGTAGGCCGAGCCGGACCGGCCCAGCCTCAGGGCCGTAGGCCGAGCCGGATCACCAGGTCGAGCAGGGCGAAGAGGAACAGCGCGATGCCGACGAACCCGTTGGCGGTGAAGAACGCCCGGTTGACCTTGCTGAGGTCGGTGGGTGTGACCACCAGATGCTGGTAGCCGAACGCCACAGCGGTCAACGCCAGCCCGATCCACCAGAGCCAGCCGAGACCGATCAACGCGCCGAACCAGATGAACAGCGCGAAGGTCACCACGTGCGCGACGGTGGAGGCGTGCAGCGCGAATCGCCGACCGTACCGGGCGGGCACGCTGTGCACACCGATCTCCCGGTCGATCTCGGAGTCCTGGCAGGCGTAGATCAGGTCGAAGCCGCCGATCCACAGCCCCACTGCCGCGCCGAGCAGCCAGGCTGGTCCGGAGCCGTCCAGGGTGCCGGTGACCGCCAGCCAGGCGCCGACCGGGCCGACCGCCTGGGCGATCCCGAGGATGGCGTGCGGCCAGTTGGTGAACCGCTTGCCGTAGGGGTAGACGACGAGCGGCACCACGGCGAGCGGCGCGAGCACCAGGCACAGCGGGTTGAGCAGGGCGGCAGCGACGAGGAAGACCACAAGCGCGACGGCCGCGCCGGTCCAGGCCGTCCGCACGCTCACCGCTCCGGTGACCAGTTCCCGACCGGCGGTACGCGGGTTCCGCGCGTCGATCTGGCGGTCGAGGATCCGGTTGGCGGCCATCGCGAACGTCCGCGCCCCGACCATCGCCACGGTGATCAGCAGCAGGTCGAGCCACCGTACCCGCCCGCCGTTGACCTGCATCGCGGCCAGCGCCGAGAGGAACGCGAACGGCAGCGCGAACACGGAGTGCTCGACGGCGACGAGCCGCAGGAATGCCCGCGCCCTCCCCCGCGATCTTGCAGTTTCTGCGGGGACAGTTGGGGCGGAAGGGGAGGAGTCGGCGACCGGAGGTGCAAGATCGCGGGGGTGTTGGGCGGGCGCCATCAGATTCCGTACTCCTTCCAGCGCTTGTCGACCAGCGCCGTGACCTCGGGGGCCATGCTCATCTCCTCCGGCCAACCGCGGGTGTAGCCCTCGGTGGGCAGCTTGCGGGTCGCGTCGACGCCAGCCTTGCCGCCCCAGAACTGCTGGTACGACGAGTGGTCGAGGTGGTCCACCGGGCCCTCGGTGAGCAGCAGGTCACGCGCGTAGTCGACGTTGCCGAAGGCACGGAAGGCGACCTCGTTGTAGTCGTGCACGTCGCAGTCCTCGTCGACGATCACGATCAGCTTGGTCAGCGACATCAGGTGCGCGCCCCAGATCGCGTTCATCACCTTCTGCGCGTGCTTCGGGTAGCGCTTGCGGATGGAGACGATCGCGCAGTTGTGGAAGACACCGGCGGCCGGCAGGTCGTAGTCGACGATGTCCGGGATCATCAGCTTGAGCAGTGGCTGGAAGATCCGCTCGGTGGCCTTGCCGAGGCCGTGGTCCTCCTGCGGCGGCTTCGAGGTGACGATCGAGTGGTAGACCGGGTTGCGCTGCATGGTCATCGCCTCGATGTGCAGCACGGGGAACGGCTCGACGGGCGTGTAGAAGCCGGTGTGGTCGCCGAACGGCCCCTCGGGCAGCCGCTCACCCGGCTCGAGATAGCCCTCCAGCACGATCTGCGCGTGCGCCGGCACCTGCAACGGGACGGTGAGGCAGTCGACCATCTCCACCCGCTCGCCGCGCAGGAACCCGGCGAACAGGTACTCGTCGATGTCGCTGGGCAGGGGTGCGCTGGCGGCGTACGAGACGACCGGGTCGCAACCGATCGCCACCGCGACCGGCAGACGCTGCCCGAGCCGCTCGGCGACCGCGTGGTGCGCAGTCGAGTCCTTGTGGATCTGCCAGTGCATGCCCAGGGTGTTGCGGCCGTGCTGCTGGAGTCGGTACAGGCCGAGGTTGCGCTTGCCGGTCTCCGGGTGCTTGGTGTGGGTGAGCCCGTAGTTGTGGAAGATCCCACCGTCGTCGGGCCAGACCTGCAACCCCGGCAGCCGGTTGAGGTCGACGTCCTCACCCCGGTAGACGACCTCCTGGCAGGGGGCGGTCTTCACCTTGCGCGGCGGCACCGACTTGAGCTGCATGACCTTGCCGAGACCCTCCCGGATGCCCGACCAGCCGACCGGCAGCTCCGGCTTGATCAGCGCGCCGATCCGGGCACCGACCTCGTCCAGCGACTCGACGCCGAGGGCCATCGCCATCCGCTTCTCGGTGCCGAACAGGTTGATCGCCACCGGCATCTCGCCCCGGGTCGGACGCTCGAAGAGCAGCGCCGGGCCGCCGGCCCGCACCGTGCGGGTGACCACCTCGCTGATCTCCAGGGTCGGGTCGACCGGGACGTCGACCCGGCGCAACTCCCCCGCGCGCTCCAGCGCCGCGAGAAAGTCCTTGAGATCGGTGTACGGGAAGCCACGAGCCGCCATGTCGCCAAGTCTCCCGCACCGGCTCCCGCAGGGACCAAGCCGGGTGCTGTGACGCTCGCGATTGCCCCCTCGGCGGACCAGTCGCGGGCATGGCGGGAGGTTGAGCGGGTAGCCGGGCAGGCGGACAGACGGCGGGCAGCCGGGCAGCCGGCGGACGGGTGGAGGCGGCGATGGGCGGGGAGCGGGTTCCGGCGGGGTTTGCCGAGCAACGGGCTCGGGTCGGCCAGATCACCATGAACTACGTCCGTGGCGGCACCGGCCCGCCACTGGTGCTGCTGCACGGGTATCCGCAGTGCTGGTACATGTGGCGGCACCTGCTGCCCGAGTTGGGGCGCTCCTTCGAGGTGGTCGCGCCCGACCTGCGGGGCTTCGGGGGCAGCGACGCCCCGGCCGGCGGGTACGACAAGAAGACTGTCGCCGCCGACCTGCACGGACTCCTCGACCAGCTCGGCCTGGTCAGTGACCTCCGGCTGGTCGGGCACGACCTGGGGACCATGGTGGCGTACGCGTACGCCGCCGCCCATCCGCAGCGGGTGGGTCGGCTGGTGCTCACCGAGGCGCCGATCCCCGACGAGAGCATCTACACGTTCCCCGCGCTCACCTCGGCCGGGCCGGGGGTGTGGAACTTCGGCTACTTCTCCATCGGCAACGGGCTTCCGGAGGAGTTGGTCAGCGGTCGGGAGTCGCTCTGGGTGGACCGGTTCACCGACGCCCTGATGGTGCGCAAGGGCAGCATCGCCGCGCCCGACATTGAGGAGTTCGCCAGCCATCTGCGCGACCCGGCGCATCTGCGGGCGAGTTTCGCGTACTTCCGGGCGTTCGAGCAGGACATCACCGACAACGCGGCGCACCGGGACACGAAGCTGACCATGCCCGTGCTGGCCGTCGGCGCGGCGGCCAGCCTGGGTGCGCAGGTCGCCGATCAGGTTCGCCGGTACGCCGACACGGTCCGCGGCGAGGTGATCGAGGACTGCGGGCACTGGCTGTACGAGGAGCGTCCGGACGAGATGCTCGCCCTGCTGCGCGACTTCCTCGGGGCGACCTGAGCAGAGGCCCGCAAGGTGCCCGAGCGTCGCGCGTGCGGGTGTGCCGGGACTTTGCCGGCCCGGCCAGGCTGGTCAGGCCGCGGACGTCCAGGCGTGAGCGGCCAGGGGCGGGTCGAGCGGCGCCCGGGTGAGCCGGTTGGCGAAGGTCGAGATGGTGTACGCGCCGACGCCGAGCACCACGTCCAGCGCGTGTCGGGGCTGGTAGCCGGCGGACAGGAAGGCGTCCAGCTCGTCGTCGGGCACTGCGCCCCGGTGGTCGAGCACGGCCAGCGTGAACCGGCGCAGCGCCTCCAGGCGCGGGTCGGCCAGCGCCGAGCCGGCGCGCAGCGCGGTGATCAGCTCGGCGTCCGCCCCGAGCCGGGTGAGCGTGCCGGTGTGCAGGGCGACGCAGACGTGGCACTCGTTTGTGGTGGCGACGGTGAGAACGACCACCTCCCGCTCCAGCGGGGCGAGGTCGGTCTGCTCGAAGCCCGCGCTGGCGGTGAGGAAGCTGGTGAGCAACTGCGGCGAATCGGCCATCAGCGCCACCGGAGTGGGCAGCCAGCCGAATCGGCGGCGTACTCCCTCGATCGCTCGACGGGCAGCGCCGGGCGCTGTCTCGGCGGTGTGGGCGGTGAAGACGGGCATGGGGTTACCTACTTTCCGCAGCCTCAATCGGGGTGCGATACGATAGTCAACGTGGTTGACGAAATAGTAAACGTGGTTGACCAACGTGACAACCCCTGAACCCACCCGGCCCGGCTTCCAGCTACCGCTGCTGCTGTTGGCCGGCTTCCGGACGCTGATCGACGACCTGCACCGCGAACTGGCCCGGGAGGGGCATCCGGAGCTGCGGCCGCTGCACGGGTTCGTGCTCCAGGCCGTCGGAACGGACGGCACCACCGCCACCGAGCTGGGCCAGCGGCTGGGCATCTCCAAGCAGGCAGCGGGCAAGACCGTCGACCGGCTGGTCGCCGTCGGCTACCTGGAACGGGTCGACGACCCCTCCGACGCTCGACGCCGGCTGGTCCGGGTGACCCCGCGCGGTGCGGACGGGCTGCGTCGCTCGGCGGAGATCTTCGACCGGCTGCGCACACAGTGGGCCGACACGCTCGGCACAGAACGGGTCGCCGCCATGGAGGACGACCTGCGCACCGTGGCCTCGGCCAACTGGTTCCGGCTCGACGTGCCCGGCTGGTTCGGCGGCTGACCGACGGCGTCGCCAACCGGCCGAGCCGCCCGGTCGACCTATCGAGAACTGTCACAGGCGATCTCTAAGATCATGGATGCCGATCGGGTCGGGGCGAGCGGGCCCGGCTTCTTCCGATCGGCTCATCCCTCACCAAGGAGATCGATGAGATCTGTGCACGTTACGCGTGGCAGGCTCCTTCGCGGCCTGACCGCGCTGGTCGTGGGCACCGCTGGGGTTGCCGTGGCGGCTGGCCCTGCCGCGGCCGAGGACGACCCCGGCTGGGTCAGCGGCTGGCTCGGTGACGTCACCGTCGGCGGCCCCGGCGCTCCCGGCCGCACGGTGTCGTTGACCCTGACCAGCACCGGGGCCACCCAGCCCCGGGTGACCATCGACCTGGCCGGTCTGGCGGGCGTGGCCACCGCCACCTTCCCCGACTTCTGCGTCACGCAGGGCACCTCGGTGACCTGCCCGATGCCACCGACGGCCATCGACGAGTCCGGCACGCTCACCGGCACCCTGCCTGTGGTGTTCCGGGCCGCGCCCGGCGCGGTCGACGGCGCGACCGGCACCCTTGACTACACGGCGCTCGGCGACCAGACCGAGGCGTACGCCCAGCAGGCGACGGTCACCGTGCGGTCCGGTCCCGACCTGCTCGACACGGTCGACGAGTACCTCTCGGGCGTGGAGGTCGGCGACAGCCTCGCCGTCCCGGTGAACGTGGTCAACGCCGGTGACCAGCCGGCGGTGGACCTGCGGCTCACGCTCCGCTTCCCGGTGGGCCTGGTCCCGCCGAGCTTCCGCAACTGCCGCTACGGCACCGACCAGTCGCTCGCCACGATTGTGGTGTGCACAGTGCGGGGCACCTTCGCGCCCGGCCAACGCCACGAGCTGCGGGGTGGGCTCGCCACCTCGGTGGGCCCGGCCACGCTCGGCAGCAAGCGGATCACCCAGGTCGTGGAGCCGCTGGCCAGTGCCGGCGCACTTCCGAACGGCGTCAAGCTCAGGAGCCGCGACGCCGACCAGGCGCTGCGGCTGCGTCCGGTGGGCGCGCCCCTCGGCGTGATCCCGGTCGAGGCGGACAGCGCCAGCGGGCAGACCTATCTGCGCGCGGTGCGGGGGGCGTTCGACATCGTCGCTCAGGGCGCGGCCGTCACCGGTGCTGTCGGCGAGACCGTGCGGGTCACTGTGGGCCTGCGCAACACGGGTCCGGGCGTACCGGACGGCAGCATCTCCGGCGAGAGCGTCGGGGCCTTCCGCTTCACCCCACCCGCCGGGGTCACCGTGCTGGCCACCCCGTCGGGTTGCTGGCTGAGCGGTGACGAGGAGGAGCCCGAGACGGTGCCGGCAACCTGGTACTGCGATGGGCCGGGGTCGGTCTTCCCAGCCGGTACGACCCACGTGGTCGGGTTCGACCTGCGGATCGACAGCCTGTCCGGTGGGCCCGGCGAGGTCCAGCCGTACCAGCGCTACCCCCGGGTGGACGACGACCCGAGCAATGACGTCGCCCCGGTCACCGTGAGCTGACCACACCCGCCTGAACGGTGCGGGCCGGTCACTGACGAATCCGTGACCGGCCCGCATCGCGGTGCCACTGTCAGTCCAGCCCGCCGTACGAGTGCAGGCCGGTGAAGAAGATGTTCACGCCGAACAGGTTCATCAGCATGGTGAGGAAGCCGAGCACCGCGATCCAGGTGGCCACGTTGCGCTTGACGCTGGGAGTCGCGCGGGCGTGCAGGTAGCCGGCGTACACCACCCAGGAAATGAACGCCCAGGTCTCCTTCGGGTCCCAGCCCCACGGCCGACCCCAGGCCGCCTCGGCCCAGATGGCACCGGCGATCACCGCGAAGGTGAAGATCGGGAACGCGAAGGCGTGCAGCGCGAAGGTCAGCCGCTCCAGGCCGGCAGCGCCGGGCAGCCGCTTGGCCAGGGTGTACGGGAAGCTCCGCTTGCCCTGCTCGTACCCGTTGCGCATCAGGAAGCCGACCGCCGGCACCACACCGAGCAGGAAGATGCCGGACGCGAAGACGATCGTCGAGACGTGGATGACGAACCAGTACGAGTTCAGGGCCGGCACCAGCGGCACGATCGGCACGTACAGCACCAGCTCGGCGGTGGCGACCAGCAGCACCATCACCAGGGTGAGGAAGAGCCCGAGCTTGCGCAGCGACTGTCGCTTCCAGAGCACCACCAGCCAGGCGGCGACCCCGATGAACGTCACAGTGAGCACGAACTCGTACATGTTGCCCCACGGCATCCGGTCCGCGGCGAGCCCACGGGTCACCAGCGCCGCCAGGTGCAGCGCGGCGGCGACCGCGGTGGCGCCCACCCCGATCAGACCCGCGAGCCGGGCACGTCGGGCCGAGCGGTCGGCCGTGGGCGGCGACGGGACCGGCGCGGGTGGCGTCGGCACGACACCACCGCCGGCGCCTACCAGCTCGCGCACCGGAGCCGCCGTGGCGACACGGGTACGCACGTTGCCCAGCGCGTACTCGACGGCGTGGCCGATCATCGCGACCAGGTAGGCCAGGATCGCGAAGGTCACCAGATTGTCGGAGAGTGCGGACATCACTCGGCTCCTTCTCGCACGCCGGCCCGCTCAGTGGAGTCAGCTTCAGGCCGTTCGGCACCGCTGACGGCGGCGACGAGCTGGGTGAACTCGTCGGCGAACCCTGGATAGTCGGTACGCGGCAGCCCACCGATCTCCATCAAGCTACTACCGCTCGTCGGAGATCCTTCCCCGGGGTCGGCCGGCACCACCCGGAAGAACACCCGGCGGCGCTTCCCGAACAGCGAACCCATCAGCCCGACCAGCAGGACGCCGCAGCTCACCAGCAGCATCGTCGAGCCGGGATCGTGCCGGACGGAGAGGGTGACGTACCGCTCGGTGCCGAGGAACTCGACTGTCGTGCCGTCGTCCAGCTTCCAGGTCTCGCCCTTGCGGAGCAGCTTGGTGCCGACCTCCTTGACCTTGCCGGTCCGCACCTGCCGCTGGTCGAGTTGGTAGACCGAGCCGGGGATGCCGGCGTCCAGGCCGAGGTTGCCGCGGTAGGCGACCAGGTTCAGCGCCGGGTTGCGCTCGGTCGGGTACTGCGAGCGGGCGAACGGGCCCTGCTCGGGTGCCGTGGGCAGGTAGATACCGGTGAACGCCATCTGCTGATCCGGTGCGCGCTGACCGGTCGCCGGATCGACGTTGGCGTCCGGAAAGGCGGCCAGCCCCTCGCTGGTCAGGCCCATGTCGCCGGTGGTCAGGAACGGCTCGTCACTGATCTGGCTGTTGCCGAACCGGTCGGTGTAGCGGATCACCGGGGCGTACCCGTGGCCGAGCAGGTAGACGCTCGCGTCCTTCAGGCGCAGCGGCGAGTTCACCGAGAAGTCCGCGCTGCGGGTCGGCTCGTCCGGGCCGTCGACGGTGACCGTGGCGTTGAAGAACTCCGGCTGGCCGGACGGCAGGAACCGGGCCTCGAAGTCGTCCAGCCGCAGGCAGAAGCGGGGCAGGTCGGCGCTGTCCACCTGAGGGCCGAGCTTCGCCTCGGCGTACTGCTGGCGGGTGTTGCAGAACGCGTTGTCCGCGCCGGCCACCAGCAGCCGGTTGCCGCTCCAGCCGTACCAGGAGCCGAGCGCCACGCCGATGAGCACCGCGATCAGCGAGGTGTGGAACAGCAGGTTGCCGGTCTCCTTGAGGTAGCCCTTCTCGGCGGAGACCTCGTCGCCGCGCACCTCGACGCGCCAGCGGCGCTTGCGCAGCACCTCGGCGATCGCCGCGGCGCCACCGGGCGGGGCTGGCAGCACTGTGTGCTGCGGCAGCCGGGCCATCCGCTTCGGCGCGGCCGGTGGCCGGGACCGCAGCGCACGAATGTGGTCGCGCAGCCGGGGCGTGATGCAGCCGATCAGGGAGATGAACAGCAGCAGGTAGATCGCGGAGAACCAGACCGACCCGAAGACCTCGAACGCGCCGATCCGGTCCAGCCGGGGGGCCCAGTCCGGGTGGTCGACGAAGTACTCGTTGACCTTCTCCGGGCTGATCCCGCGCTGCGGCAGCACCGAGCCGGGGATGGCGGCGATCGCGAGCAGGAAGAGCAGGATCAGCGCCGTACGCATGCTGGTGAGCTGCCGCCACGAGTTGCGCAGCAGGGCCAGCAGCCGGTTCGGCCGGCGGCGTGGCGCGGGCGCCACGGTCTCCGGTCGGTCGTCGACGACCGTCATCAGATGCTCACCTCGCCCACCCCGACGGTGGTCTGCAGCCAGATCACGAAGCTCTGCCATCCGCCGGTGACCAGGGCCAGGCCGATCAGGATGAGCAGGGCGCCGCCGACCCGGGTGACCCAACGGCTGTTGCGCCGGACGGCGCGGAAGACCCCGAGCAGGCGTTCGAAGCCCAGCCCGAAGACGATGAACGGTATCCCCAACCCGAGGCAGTACGCCACGGCGAGCACCACCGCACGGTCGCTCTGCCCGCTGGTGGCGGCCATGCCCATCACCGCACCGAGAGTGGGGCCGGTGCAGGGCACCCAACTGAGCGCGAAGACCGCACCGAAGACCGGTGCGCCGAGCAGCCCGGCCGACGGCAGCCGGGAGATCCGGAACTCCCTTTGCAGGGCGGGGATCATCCCGAGGTAGCTCAACCCGGCCACGATGATCAGCACGCCGACGCCGATCTGCAACTCGCGCTTGTAGTCGAAGAACACCCGGCCGATGCTGGCGAAGAGGATCGCGGAGGCCACGAAGACGACTGTGAAGCCGCCGATGAAGAGCAGCGTCCCGGCGAGCACCCGGCCCTTGACCGCGCCGACCCGCGCGACCCGCTCCTTGACCGCGACACCCCCGGTGACCGGTGCGGGATCGGCCGTCGGCCGCCGGCCGTCCAGGTCGGCGCCGGCCAGGCCGGTCACGTACGACAGGTAGCCGGGGACCAGCGGAAGCACGCACGGGGAGAGGAAGCTGACCAGGCCGGCGAGCGCCGCCGCGCCCATGGCGAGCAGCAGCGGCCCGCTGAGGGCCAACTCCCGGAAGGTCTCGCCCATCAGTTCGGCGCCGGGTTCTCGGCGGCGATCCGTTCGACGATCGGTTGCAGGCCCTCCTGCTTGACGGCGGCCCGGATCACCGCCGCGATCCGGCCGTCCCGGTCGAGCACCACCGTCGCCGGCACGCTGTTCGGCGGGATGTCCAGCGCGAGTGCCGTCTTGCTCGACGGGTCGTAGAGGCTCGGGTAGGTGACCCGGCCCTTCTCGAACGCCTTGGCCTTGTCCCGCTGGTCCTGGACGTTGATGCCGAGGAAATTCACCCCGGAGCCCTTGGTCGCCTGGTAGACGGCTTCCAGGTCGTCCGCCTCGGCGCGGCACGGCGCGCACCAGGAACCCCAGAAGTTGACCACCACCACCTGACCGCGAGCCTCGCTGACGTCATAGGTGCCGCCGAGAAGCAGCTCACCGGCGAGCTTCGGTGGTGCGGAGCGCTGGTCCGGCGCGCACTCGAAGATCCCGTCGGTGGTGGTCGTGCAGGTCTTCTCCTGCGCCTTCGACGACGTGCAGCCGACAAGCGCCACCGCGGCGACGGCGGCGAGCAGACCGGCGGTCCACCTCCGGGCGTTCATCAGGCCCCCTTGGCCGTCCGCGCTGTCGCGGAGAGAGCGATCAGGTGCGCGGCCGGCTCGCTGTAGCCGATGCCCACCACCTTCGCGCCGTCGAAGTGGAACGAGGTGAGGCTGGCCAGCCCGCACTGCCGCTTGCGCGGGTCGTGCCAGAGCCGCTTGCGCTCGACGTGGCGGCGCAATGTCCAGATCGGGAGCTGGTGCGACACCAGCACCGCCTCACGCCCCTCGGCGGCGACCCGGGCGGCGTGCACGGCGGCGAACATCCGCTCGGCGATCACCCGGTACGCCTCACCCCAGGACGGGGTCACCGGGTCGCGCAGCACCCACCAGTTGCGCGGGTCGCGGAACGACCCGTCACCCGGGGAGACCTTCTTGCCCTCGAACCAGTTGGCGCTCTCGATCAGCCGCTCGTCCACCCCGACCGGCAGCCCGAACTGGGCGGCGATCGGCTCGGCGGTCTGCTGGGCGCGCTCCAGCGGGCTGGCCACCACGTGCACGACCTCCCGCTCGGCCAGACCCTCCGCAGCGGCCTTGGCCATCTGCACGCCCAGCTCGGAGAGGCGGAAACCGGGCAGCCGGCCGTAGAGAATCTGGTCGGGGTTGTACACCTCGCCGTGCCGAAGCACGTGCACCACCGTCTTGCTCAAGGCTTTCTACCCCCCGTGACCAGCCGCCGCCGCCGCGTTCGCCGCCGTCGGCAGCGCGTCGGCGATGTGCTCCAGAGCGGCGTCGTCGATCGCCGCCGACACGAACCACGACTCGAACGCGCTCGGCGGCAGGTAGACCCCGGCGGCGAGCATCGCGTGGAAGAACGCCTTGAACGCCGGCACCTGCTGGGTGCGGGCACTGTCGTAGTCGACCACGTCGGCGTCGGTGAAGAAGATCGAGAACATGCTGCCCGCGTACGACAGTCGGTGCGGGACCCCGGCGGCGGCCAACGCCTCGGACGCCAGCTTGCCCACGACGGCGGCCGTCTCGTCGAGGCGCTGGTACAGCGCGTCGTCGGCGAGCCGCAGGGTCGCCAGACCGGCGGCGCAGGCGAGCGGGTTACCGGAGAGGGTGCCGGCCTGGTAGACCGGGCCGGCCGGCGCGAGCCGCGCCATGATGTCCGCGCGCCCGCCGAACGCCGCGGCGGGCAGGCCACCACCCATGACCTTGCCGTACGTCCACAGGTCGGCGTCGGAGGCGTCCAGGCCGTGCCACCCGGCGCGGGAGACCCGGAACCCGGTCATCACCTCGTCCACCACGAGCAGGGCGCCGTGTGCGTGCGCGATCCGGGCGAGCTGCTGGTTGAAGCCGTCGCGGGGCGCGACCACGCCCATGTTGCCGGCGGCGGCCTCGGTGATCACAGCGGCGATGTGCGGGCCCTCGGCGGCGAACGCCTCCTCGACGGCCCGGATGTCGTTGTACGGAAGAACAATCGTCTCGCTGGCCGCCGCGCCGGTCACGCCCGGCGAGTCGGGCAGGCCCAGAGTGGCCACGCCGGAGCCGGCGGCGGCGAGCAGAGCGTCGACGTGGCCGTGGTAGCAGCCGGCGAACTTCACGATCTTCGAGCGGCCGGTGAAGCCGCGCGCCAGCCGGACCGCCGACATGGTCGCCTCGGTACCGGAGTTGACCAGGCGGACCTGCTCGACCGGGGTCCGGGCGACGATCTCGGCCGCCAGCTCCACCTCACCGGGGGTGGGCGTGCCGAAGCTGGTGCCCCGGGCCGCGGCGGCCTGGACGGCCTCCACCACCTCCGGATGGGCGTGCCCGAGGATCAGCGGACCCCAGGAGCAGACCAGGTCGACGTAGCGGCGACCGTCGGCGTCGTACAGCCACGGGCCCTCACCACGGACCATGAAACGCGGGGTGCCGCCGACCGCCTGGAAGGCGCGCACAGGGGAGTTCACCCCGCCCGGCACGATGGCGCGGGCGCGGTCGAACAGGGCCTCGGAGGCCGGCGCATCGGCTGGGTAGCGGCCGGACCCGGCGGGAAAGATGTCGGTCACGATGCCGCCATTGTGACAGCGCCGGACGGCCAACCAGCAGCCACCCCGTGGTGGGGTTACCCGGCTCACCCAAGACCTGGGCCCGTCAGCGACGCCAACCCCGGGGGGCCTCATGGCCTGGACGGCGACGGCTCACGGCCTCGACAGGCCAGGTCGGTCGGATCGCGCTAGGCTGACCGGGTGGATCGTGCCGAACTGTCCATCACGCTACACCGGACGGGCGACGAAGCAGTCTTGCGCCTGGCCGGTGAGATCGACATGCTCACGGCGGCGCAGCTCTCCACCGTCGTCAACGAGGTGCTTGCCGACCCGCCGCCGAAGATCGTGCTCGACCTCGGCGGCGTCACCTTCTGCGACTCGCAGGGCCTGGGCACCCTGGTCGTGCTCAGCCGCAAGGCCAGCCACGCGCAGAGCCTGCTGATGCTGACGCACGTGGGCGACTTCCTGATCCGCGTACTGGACATCACTGGCCTGCGCAGCGCCCTGATGATCCGTAACGACCAGCCCACCGGCTGAGCCGCGCCGCCGCGTCAGGCGGTGTTGCCCCAGCGGGCCTGTTCGAGCATGCGTACCGCCCGGTCGCGGACCTCCGGGTCGTCCGAGCGGAGCAGCGCCGTCGCCTCGTCGACCGCGTCGGTGAGCCGACGCCACTGCGTGTCGCGCTCCCGGACCAGGTCCGACTGGGTGGCCAGCTGCCGGGTCTTCACCCACAGCTCGACGAAGACCGACACCTTGGCCCGCAGCACCCACGGGTCGAACGGCTTGGTGAGGTAGTCCACCGCGCCGACCTGGTATCCCCGCAGGGCGAGCTGGGCGTCCCGGTCGGCGGCGGTGAGGAAGATGATCGGAACGTGCCGGGTCCGTTCGCGGCGCTTGATGTGGCTCGCCGTCTCGAAGCCGTCCATGTCCGGCATCTGCGCGTCCAACAGGATCACCGCGAAGTCGTCCACCAGCAGTTGCTTGAGCGCCGCCTCGCCGCTCTCCACCGCCACGGACTGGACCGGCAGGCCCTGAAGGATCGCCTCCAGGGCCGTCAGATTCTGCCGCCGGTCGTCCACGAGCAGCGCTTTGGCCATCTGGGTCACGAAGTCTCCTCGGTCCGGCTGCCGTTGATCCAGGACGACATCAACTCGATCAGGTCGTCCAGGTCGACCGGCTTGGTGATGTAGTCGCTGCCCCCGGCAGCGAGCGCCGACTCACGGTCGCCCGGCATCGCCTTCGCGGTCAGGAAGACCACCGGAAGGTCGGCGAACCGGTGGTTGCGGCGGATCTGGCGGGTGGTCTCGTAACCGTCCTGGTCGGGCATCATGGCGTCCATCAGCACGATGTCCACCTCCGGATGCTCCGCCAGCAGGCGGACACCGTCCGCCCCGTTGTCCGAGTACAGCACGGTCATCCCGTGCAGCTCCAACGCGCTGGTCAAGGCGAAGACATTGCGTACGTCGTCGTCCACGATCAGCACTGTCGCGCCGTCCAGCTGGCGGGTGGCCGGTGCCTCCGGCCGGTCCGTCAGCAGTTCCAGCGGCGGCATCAGCAGCGACGACGGCAGGCCGGCGCGCTGCGGAGACGGAGTCTGCGGCACGACCACGGCGTCCGGGGCCAGCACCTGTGGCACGAACAGGGTGAAGGTCGAGCCCTGGCCGGGCGCGGACGAGACGGTGATGGTGCCGCCGATCAGTCGGGCCAGATCGCGGCTGATCGACAGGCCCAGGCCGGTGCCGCCGTACCGGCGACTGGTAGTGCCGTCCGCCTGCTGGAACGCCTCGAAGATGATCGACAGCTTGTCGTCGGAGATGCCGATCCCGGTGTCGATCACGGTGAAAGCGATCACCTGCTGAGCGTTCGTCAGCGCCGGCACGTCGAAGACCGCGTTCTCCGCGGCCGGGGCGATCCGCAGCGTCACCGCACCGTTGTCGGTGAACTTCACCGCGTTGGAGAGCAGGTTGCGCAGGATCTGCTGCAACCGCTGCGCGTCGGTCACCAACGCCGGCGGCAGATCCTTGCTCACCCGTACCTGGAAGTCGAGGTTCTTCTCCTCGGCCTGCGGCGCGAACGCCTGCTCCACGTAGCCGCGCAGCTCGGTGAAGCGGATCTCGGTCGGCTCGACGTCCATCCGACCCGCCTCGATCTTCGACAGGTCGAGGATGTCGTCGATCAGACGCAGCAGGTCGGACCCGGAGCCGTGGATGGTCCGGGCGAACTCGATCTGCTTCGGGCTGAGGTTCTGCTCCGAGTTCTCGGCCAGCAGGCGGGCCAGCAGCAGCAACGAGTTCAGCGGGGTCCGCAGCTCGTGGCTCATGTTGGCCAGGAACTCCGACTTGTAGGCCGACGCCCGGGTGAGCTGCTGCGCCTTCTCCTCCAGGCCCAGCCGCGCCAGCTCGATCTCCCGGTTCTTCGTCTCGATGTTGCCCTTCTGCTCGGACAGCAGAGTGGCCTTCTCCTCCAGCTCGGCGTTGGTGCGCTGCAACTCCGCCGACTGCTCCTGCATCTCGTGCGCGAGCCGCTGCGACTGGGCCAGCAACTCCTCCGTACGCCGGTTGGCCTGGATGGTGTTGACAGCGATGCCGATGGTGAGCACCAGCCGCTCCAGGAACGACAGGTGCAGCTCGGAGAAGGCCGACACACTGGCGAACTCGATCACCCCGAGCAGCTCGCCCTCGAACAGGACGGGCAGCACCACCAGGTCGGACGGGGGCGTCTCGGCCAGCCCGGACCGCAGGGTGAGCCGGCTGTTCGGGGAGGCGCTGACCCGGATCGTGCGACGGGAGAGCGCGGTCTGCCCGACCAGCCCCTCACCCGGCCCGAAGGTGACGTCGTGCCCCCGCGCCACGTACCCGTACGAGGACGTCAGCTTCAGCCGCATGCTGCCGTCGGCGTCGTCGGCCAGGAAGAAGGCGCCGAGCTGGGCGTCGACCAGCGGGGTCACCTCCGTCATGATCATGCGGCAGACCTCGCCGAGGTCGCGCTGGCCCTGCAACAGGCCGCCGATCCGGGCGAGGTTGGAGTCCAGCCAGCCCTGCTCGGCGTTCTTCTTCGTCGTCTCCCGGAGGGTGACGATCATCTGGTTGATGTTGTCCTTCAGCTCGGCGACCTCGCCCTGCGCCTTGACCGCGATCCGCTGGGTCAGGTCGCCGCGGGTCACCGAGGTGGACACCTGGGCGATGGCCCGCAACTGCGTGGTCAGCGTCGAGGCGAGCTGGTTGACGTTCTCGGTGAGGTCCCGCCAGGTGCCGGAGACACCCTTCACCTGCGCCTGACCACCGAGCTTGCCCTCGATACCGACCTCACGCGCGACCCGGGTCACCTCGTCGGCGAACGACGACAACTGGTCCACCATCGTGTTGACGGTCGACTTCAGCTCCAGGATCTCGCCCTGGGCGTCCACGGTGATCTTCTGCGAGAGGTCGCCCTTCGCCACGGCGGTCGTCACCGAGGCGATGTTGCGGACCTGGCTGGTCAGGTTCGACGCCATCGAGTTCACGTTGTCGGTCAGGTCCCGCCACGTGCCGGAGACACCCTTCACCTGCGCCTGACCGCCGAGCTTGCCCTCGGTGCCCACCTCACGCGCGACCCGGGTCACCTCGTCGGCGAACGACGACAACTGGTCCACCATCGTGTTGACGGTCGACTTCAGCTCCAGGATCTCGCCCCGCGCGTCCACCGTGATCTTCTGCGACAGGTCACCCTTCGCCACCGCCGTGGAGACCTGGGCGATGTTGCGGACCTGGGCGGTCAGGTTGGAGGCCATCGAGTTCACGTTGTCGGTCAGGTCCCGCCAGGTGCCCGCGACCCCGCGCACCTGCGCCTGACCGCCGAGCTTGCCCTCGGTGCCCACCTCACGGGCCACCCGGGTCACCTCGTCGGCGAACGACGACAACTGGTCCACCATCGTGTTGACAGTCGACTTCAGCTCCAGGATCTCGCCCCGCGCGTCCACCGTGATCTTCTGCGACAGGTCACCCTTCGCCACGGCGGTCGTCACCGAGGCGATGTTGCGGACCTGGCTGGTCAGGTTCGACGCCATCGAGTTCACGTTGTCGGTCAGGTCCCGCCACGTGCCGGAGACACCCTTCACCTGCGCCTGACCGCCCAGGTTGCCCTCGGTGCCCACCTCACGCGCGACCCGCGTCACCTCGTCGGCGAACGACGAGAGCTGGTCGACCATGGTGTTGACGGTGTTCTTCAGCTCCAGGATCTCGCCCTGGGCGTCCACCGTGATCTTCTGCGACAGGTCGCCCTTCGCGACGGCGGTGGAGACCTGGGAGATGTTGCGGACCTGGCTGGTGAGGTTGCCGGCCAACTGGTTCACGTTCTCGGTGAGGTCCCGCCAGGTGCCGGAGACGCCGCGCACCTGGGCCTGACCGCCCAGCTTGCCCTCGATGCCCACCTCACGCGCGACCCGCGTCACCTCGTCGGCGAACGACGACAACTGGTCCACCATCGTGTTGACGGTGTCCTTCAGCTCCAGGATCTCGCCCTGCGCCGCCACCGTGATCTTCTGCGACAGGTCGCCGCGCGCCACCGCCGTGGAGACCTGCGCGATGTTACGGACCTGGGCGGTCAGGTTCGACGCCATCGAGTTGACGCTGTCGGTCAGGTCCTTCCAGGTGCCCGCCACGTTCGGCACCTCGGCCTGGCCGCCCAACTTGCCCTCGGTGCCCACCTCGCGGGCCACCCGGGTCACCTGCTCGGCGAAGAGCCGCAGCGTGTCGGTGAGGTAGTTCATCGTGGCGGCCAGCTCGGCGACCTCACCACGCGCGCCGACCGTGATCTTCTGCGACAGGTCACCCTTGGCCACCGCCGTCGCCACCTGCGAGATCGACCGCACCTGGCCGGTCAGGTTCGACGCCATGGTGTTCACCGAGTCGGTGAGGTCCTTCCAGGTGCCGGCGACGCCTCGCACGTCGGCCTGGCCGCCCAGCTTGCCCTCGGTGCCCACCTCACGGGCCACCCGGGTCACCTCGTTGGAGAACGACGAGAGCTGGTCGACCATCGTGTTCACTGTGCGTCCGATGCGCAGGTACTCACCGCGCAGCGGCCGACCGTCGATCTCCAACGCCATGTGCTGGGACAGGTCACCGTCGGCGACCGCCACGATCACCCGGGCGATCTCGGTGGTGGGTCGACCCAGGTCGTCGATCAGCGAGTTGATGGCCCGCTGCCCCTCCGCCCAGGATCCGTCCAGCCCCTCGTCGTCGAGCCGCTCGGTGAGCCGGCCGTCGCGACCGACGATCCGGCTGATCCGCCGCAGGTCCAGGTACTGCCGCTCCTGGAGCGAGACCACCTCGTTGAAGGCGTCCGCCACCTCACCCACAGCGCCGGCGCGGCGGGGAAGCCGGACCTTCAGGTCTCCGCGACCGATCCGTCGCAGTGCCTCGGTCAACTCACCGAGGAGCGCCTCGTGGTCGGGCGCGGACGGATCCGCCACCGACTGCTTCGCCGTGGTCATCATTCCTCGCTCAACTCGGGGGCGCCGGTCCGTGCGGACACACCGGCACCCCATATTGTGCCCGCGCGCGCCGCGGTGCCAGGGTGCGCGACCCGCCAGGTGGCATCGATCGCCCCGTCGACCCGCCCGATCGGCGTCGAGCCGGCACGGCGCGTCGCAAACCTCGCCCGGCTCCCGCACCTGTCGTTTCGCCGCATCCGGCTGCGCGCGGCCACTCGTGCCCCCTGAGCGACGCGACAGCCCGCTATTGGTGATCGGCTTGGCACCCGGCAGGGCGACGGTGGAGGATACGGGGGTGTCAGCCGAGGCGGGGCCCGCGACGGCCGGGGCCCGGGACGGGGCCGTCCGGCGTGTCCGGCTGCCCGCCGACCGCCGTACGCCGGCCGCCGCCCGCGCCGTGGTCCGCTCGGTGTTGACCGAGTCACACCTGGACGAGCTGGCCAACGAGGCGCTGCTGCTCACCACCGAGCTGACCACGAACGCCGTCGAGCACGCCCGCACCGAACTGGACATCGAGGTCGTCGCCGACGAGATCGGGCTGACCGTCACCGTCTCCGACTTCGCCCCCGGCTCGGGCGACGAGCTGACCGTCGGCGACCGCAACGACTCCACCGAGATCAACGAGGTCTCCGTGCGGGGCCGGGGCCTGCTGCTGGTCGACCACTTCGCCAGCCGCTGGGGCACCACGTACCTGCCCACCGGCAAGGGCGTCTGGTTCCGGCTGGACCGCCCCGGCGCCGACCCGCCCTCGACGGGGACGGTCGGCGAGTCGACACCTGCCAACGCCGGCCCGCAGACGAGCACCGACCGGTCCGCGCCGAGCGCCAGCGCGATGAGCGAACTCATGCAGACCGCCCCCGACCTGTACGGGGACGACCCGCTGCCCGACTTCGCCACCAGCCTGCTCAGCCGGGTCGCCGAGATGGTGGGCGCGGCCGGCGGCACGATCCACCTGGACCGGGGCGACGGGCAGGGCCGCCAGGTGCTGGCCCGCTTCGGTCGGCCGCCCCGCCCCGGCAGCGAGCTGCTCCGGGTGCCGCTGACGGTGCACCGGCCGTACGCCGGGGAGTTGGAGTTGGACGCCGCGCCGTCGGCGTACGCCCGACCGTTGGCGGTGCTCACCGCCGAGCGGCTGTCGCTGCACCTGGAGAACGACCGGCTACGCAGGGCCGACGTCCGCCGGCAGGTGTGGTTGACGTTCCTGGCCGAGGCGAGCGAGCTGCTGGCCCAGTCGTTGGACGTTGACCTGACGATGGCGCTGGTGCCGCAGTTGGTGGTGCCGCGACTCGGTCAGTGGTGCGCGGTGCACACCGCCGACGAGTGGGGCCGGCTCCGGCTGGCGGCGGCCAGCCACGCCGACGAGTCGATGCTTCCGCAGCTGCACAAGGTGCTGGCGGAGACCGGGCCGGATTCGATCCAGGCCCGCCTGAAAGAGGCGTCCCGCAGCGCGGCACAGATCCCGCTCGGCGGGCCGATGGAGGGTTTCGCGGTTCCGCTGATCGCCCGCGGGCAGCGGCTCGGGACCCTGGCGGTGGGGCGGCACCAGCGGCACCGGCACGACCCGGACGAGGTGGCCGTGCTGGAGGACGTGGCCCGGCGGGCCGCGCTGGCCATCGAGAACGCCCGGATCCACGCCGAGCGCCGCCGCGTGGCGCAGACGCTCCAGCAGTCCCTGCTGCCGCCGGTGCTGCCGGTGGTGGACGGGATCGGTTTCGCCGCCGAGTACGTCCCCACCGGCGACGACGCCGAGGTGGGCGGCGACTTCTACGACGTGGTGCCGTTGCCCGACGGGCGCTGGCTGGTGGTGATCGGTGACGTCTCGGGCAAGGGTGTCCAGGCCGCCGCGGTGACCGGGCTGGTCCGGGACGTGATCCGGGTGCTGGTCGGCGACGGCAAACCGTTGCCGGAGGCGCTGGCGCGGCTCAACGAGACACTTGTCGAGCGCGGTGGCGGTCGCTACTGCACGCTGGCGTTGGCGGCGGTCGGGCCGGGCGAGGGCGACCGGTTGGACGTGTCGCTGCACCTCGCCGGACACGACCGGCCGGTGCTGCTGGCCGGCACGGGCGGCGCGGATTTCGTCGGCACCGGCGGCACCGCGCTCGGCCTGCTCGACACGATCACCTCGCCGACGGCGGAGATCACGCTCGCACCCGGCGATTCGCTGATCTTCTACACCGATGGCGTCACCGAGCGGCGACGCGGCCGGGAGCTGTTCGGCACCGACCGGCTGCGGGACGCCGCAGCGCCCCTGGCCGGATATTCAGCAGACGTGGTGGCCGCCCGGCTGCGCGCCGCGGCGATCAACTTCTCGGTCGAGCCGCCCCGCGACGACATCGCCGTCCTGGTGCTCCGCAACGACGCGACCTGACCGTCGTGCGGGCCCCCGGATGTCGGGTCCGCTCGGTAGATTCACCGCCATGTCGAGTGTCGCGCAGGTCTCGTCGTCCTCCCGGCCGCTTGTCCGCACCCTGATCGTCGCGCAGCTCGCGTCTGTCGGCGCGTTCCTCGCCGTGCTGCTGCTCTACGTCGGTCGGATGGCGACCGCCGGTGTCGGCCCGGCCGAGATGGTCACCGGCGCGTACGACCCGAAGGACCTGATCCCGTTCGGGATGGACGGGCTGAACCCGTTCCTCTGGCTCTATGCCGTGGTCGGGATGCTCTACGTGGTGGGTGCTGTGCTCGGGCTGCCGTTGGCGATCGTCGCGGTGGCGCTGGTCGCCCGGGAGCGCGAGGCCCTGCCCCGGGTGACCCGGTCGCTGCTGCTGGCCGGAGCGGTTGGCAGCCTGCTGGTGCTGGTGGCACGTTTCACCCCGCCACTGCTGGACATGCACAGGTGGTGGATGGACTGACCCCGGCCGGGCCGCAGGGCTCACAGACCGCCGGGGAGTCGTCCGGGGGCGAGCCGGTGCTCCGGGTCCAGGTGCCGCTTCGCGGCTCGCAACTGGGCAAGCCCGGCCAGCTCGCCCCAGAGGTCGACCGCCTGGCGGACCGCCGCCGGAGCGGAGACCACGACGCAGCGGCCCTGCCGGGCCAGCAGCACCCCTCGGACGGCGGCCAGGATGGACGCCACCCGGTCGGGTGCCAGAGCCCCGGGCAGCGCAGCGTGCACCACGCCCAGCCCGGCGGACCCGCGCACCGGCACCGGCGCTCCGGCCGCGTCGCGTAGCGCGTAGACGGCGGCGTGCAGGTCGCCGATCGGCACTTCCAGGCGCAGCGCCGTGTCGCCTGGCGCGAACGGGTAGCGGCGCCACCACGTCGGCGCGGAGTGGGTGATCGTCGCCTCCCCGTGCAGCAGGCCGACCAGCCGCTCGGCACGCTCGGTGACGTCGGCGGGGCCGCCCTCCAGCAGCACCACGAGGCTGCCGGCCCGGGACGGGGCACCGGCCCGGCCGGACATCGACGGGTGGCGCTCCCGGGCGGTGGCCGCCGGGTGACCGGGCGGGTACGGCGTACGGGGGCGGGGGGTGCCGCCGGGCAGGTCCAGCTCGATGGCCGACGGCTCCAGCCGGGCGGCGATGATCGTCCGGACCAGGTCGTGCACCTCCAACGGCGTCCACACCGGACGGGACACCCAGAGCCTGCTCGCCGGCACCGGCTGCACCCGCAGGCTCGCCGAGACCAGCACACCGAGGGCGCCCTGGGAGCCGCAGAGCAGGCGGGCCAGGTCGAGGCCGGGCGCGCCGCCGTCGACGCTGACCAGCTCGCCGTCGGCGGCGAGGTAGCGCACACCGAGCAGTTGGTCGCAGGGGCTGCCGTGGCGGTGGCGCAGCGGGCCGGCCTCACCGGCGGCGAGCACGCCACCCAGCGTCGCGCCGGGGGACGGGGCGTCCATGGCGAGCCGCTGCCCGGTGCGCTCCAGGGTGGCCTGCACCGCCCGTAGCGGGGTGCCGGCCCCCACGTCGGTCACCAGCGCGTCGACCGGGTCGTGACCGATGCCGGCCAGCCGGCCGGTGTCGAGCAGGATGTCGACCTGCACGGGAGTGGCACCCCAGTCGATCTTCGTGCCCGCACCCCTGGGCACCACCGCCAGGTCGTGCACGGCGGCCAGCCGCAGCACCTCGGCGGCGGCGTGCGGGCCGCCCGGGACTGCCACCCAGCGCGCCGGCCGCCCCGCCACCTCGTCGGCGGGCCCGGCCAGCCGGGAGAACGGTGGACCGCAGATCGCCTCCAACCGCCGGGTGATCTCAAGGGCTCCGGACCGGCCGAGGGAACTCGCTGCTGCCGCCATGCCGGCCATCGTACATGTGTTCTAAAGGCATGGTGGCGGGTATCGGGATGCCGCTGGTCCGGCGCACTGCGGCTGCCGGCCGGTAACGTGGCCGCCGTGACCACCGAGACTGCCCCGCCCGCGGCGAAGCGGGTGCCCAGCGAGCGCACCCACCACGGCGACACAGTCGTCGACGAGTACGCCTGGCTCGCCGCCAAGGACGACCCGGAGACGATCGCCTACCTGACCGCCGAGAACGAGTACACCGACGCGCGTACGGCACACCTGGCCGAGTTGCGCGCCGACCTGTTCGAGGAGACTCGCCGACGTACCCAGGAGACCGACCTGTCCGTGCCGACCCGCAAGGGCGGGCACTGGTACTACACCCGGACGGTCGAGGGGCAACAGTACGGCGTGCAGTGCCGGCGGGCGGTCCGCGACGGTGAGACCGACCCGCCGGTGAGCGCGGACGGCGCTCCGCTCGACGGCGAGGAGGTGCTGCTCGACGGCAACCTGCTGGCCGAGGGGCACGACTTCTTCTCACTCGGCGCGTTCGACGTCAGCCCGGACGGTCGCTGGCTGGCCTACTCCACCGACTTCTCCGGTGACGAACGGTTCACCCTGCGCGTGAAGGACCTGACCACCGGCGAGCTGCTGCCGGACGAGGTGCCTGACACGTTCTACGGCACCGCCTGGTCGACCGACGCCTCGGTGCTGTTCTACGTGACTGTGGACGACGCCTGGCGGCCGAACCGGGTCTGGCGGCACACCGTCGGCTCCGCCGCCGCCGATGACGTGGTGGTCCACCAGGAGGACGACGAGCGGTTCTGGGTGGGGGTGGAGCTCACCCGGTCGGAGAAGTTCATCCTCATCGACGTGCACAGCAAGGTGACGAGCGAGGTGCTGGTGATCCCCGCCGGCAACCCGACCGGCGCGCCGGCCGTGATCGCTCCCCGCCGGCAGGGCGTCGAATACACGGTGGAGCACCACGGCCACCGCTTCCTGATCCTGCACAACGACGGCGCTGAGGACTTCGCGCTGGCGTTCACCTCGGCGGACGTCCCGGGCGACTGGGTGCCGCTGATCGAGCACACCCCCGGCACCCGGCTGGAGGCCGTCGACGCCTTCGCCAACCACCTGGTGGTGTCGCTGCGCACCGAGGGGCTCACCGGGTTGCGGGTGCTGCCGGTGGGCAGTGACGACGGGTACGACATCGACTTCCCCGAGCCGCTGTACAGCGTCGGGTTGGACGCCAACCCGGAGTACCGCACCGGTCAGGTCCGGCTGCGCTACTCCTCCCTGATCACCCCCGACTCGGTGTACGACTACGACCTGGTCACCCGGCAGATGGTGCTGCTCAAGCAGAAGCCGGTGCTGCCCGGGCCGGACGGGCGACCGTACGACCCGGCCGAGTACGAGCAGTTCCGCGACTGGGCGCTCGCCGACGACGGCACCCGGGTGCCGATCTCGCTGGTCTGCCGCGTCGGCACCCCCCGGGACGGCTCGGCACCCTGCGAGCTGTACGGCTACGGCTCGTACGAGGCCAGCATGGACCCGTGGTTCTCGGTGGCCCGACTGTCCCTGTTGGACCGGGGTGTGGTCTTCGCGGTGGCGCACATCCGGGGCGGCGGTGAGCTGGGCCGTCGGTGGTACGACCAGGGCAAGCTGCTGGCCAAGAAGAACACGTTCACCGACTTCGTGGCGTGCGCCCGGCACCTCGTGAAGGCCGGCTGGACGGCCAGCGACCGCCTGGTCGCCCGGGGCGCCTCGGCGGGTGGCCTGCTGATGGGCGCGGTGGCCAACCTCGCGCCGGACGCGTTCACCGGGATCGTGGCGCAGGTGCCGTTCGTGGACGCGCTCACGTCGATCCTCGACCCGTCGCTGCCGCTCACCGTCACCGAGTGGGAGGAGTGGGGCAACCCTCTCGACGACCCCGAGGTGTACGCGTACATGAAGTCCTACACGCCGTACGAGAACGTGGCCGCCGTGGAATATCCCGCGATCCTCGCGGTGACAAGCCTCAACGACACCCGGGTGCTCTACTCGGAGCCGGCGAAGTGGGTTGCCCGGCTGCGGGCGGTCGCCCCCGGCGGCGACTACCTGCTGAAGACCGAGATGGGCGCCGGGCACGGCGGTCCGAGTGGTCGCTACGACTCCTGGCGGGAGGAGGCGTTCATCAACGCCTGGGTCCTGGACCGCATCGGCCGCGCCTGACCTGCCGGTTCGGCATGATCGCGCTCGGTCGTGGAAGTGGTCCCCTCGGCGGCTCGGGGACACCATTTCCGTGATCGGGCGCGATCATGATCGGGTCTCGGATGCGCGGGCGTCCCGCCTGGCCTTCCGGGTCGTGGCGGATGTCGGGGCCTAGACTTCCGGGGTGACCGGGGCTACGGATGGTGACGACAGGACCGCCGAGGATGTCCGCCGACCGAGCCTGGCGGCGGTGGCGCGGGACCGCCGGGTCTGGCTGATCCTCGCGATCGTCGCCGGCCTCCTGGTCTGCTGTTGCTCGGCTGTGGTCGGCACGCTTGTCGCACTCTCCGCCGGTCTGCTCAGCGCCTGACCCGACCCCGACTCAGGTCGTCCGCAGCTCGTCCAGGGCGGTGCTGACCCGCAGGAAGAGCAGGCCGACACCGACCGTCACCAGCACCGCCGCCAACGCGCCGGCGCCGAGCCACGCCAGGTGCTCCAGGGGTACGGGGACGGCTCGCTGCACCTCGGGAATGTGCACGATCCGGCTGTACTGCTCTCGGGTGGCAGGGTCGTCACAGAGCGCCGCCGTGGCCTCGCAGATCATCGTCGACCCGCCGCCCCCTGACACCTCCGCCACGAGCCCTCGACCGAGCACCGTGCCCACCCCGAGCGCGAGCAGGATCGCCGGCACGGCCGGCGCCAACGCCTGCCAGGCCACCGAACGACTCAGCGTCGCGCGGGGCACCCCGGTGGCGACCAACGCGGCGTAGGCGCGTCGACGGGCGACGATCCCCTCCACCAGCGCGACGATCAAGCCGCCCGTCGCGATCAGGATGGCCACGGCGATCGCGCCGTCGACAAAATCCATCGTCGACAGGTAGAAGGGGTTCGCGCCACCGTCGCCCGCCCCGGCGAGTCGGCTCTGCTCCCGGTCGAGCTGGTCCTTGGTGGCGAAGTAGGCGCGCTGGGCGGCCGCGCCCCCGCCGAAGATCAGGGCGGCGAGCAGCGCCGCGAACGTGCGGCTGCCCGCCCACGGATCGGCCATCAGCCGGCCCGCCGCGAGCAGCGCCGGGGCACGGCGGGCGTGCCGACGCAGCAGAACCCCACAGTGGTACGAGATCCAGCCGGTGCCGATCACCACCCCGATCATCGCCGCGACCGCACCTGCCGCGAACAACAGCGGAACCACCCAGGCCCACTCTTCGCTGTCGTCGAACCGGTTGACCGCCGGGCGGATCAGCGCGAACGAGGTCACGCCGAACCCGATCAGGACCCCGGCCCACGGGCCTGGACCGCGCTCCCGGACTGCCCTGCGGCTCACCCCGAGCGGGCTGGTGGTGACCGTACGCAGCATCAGGGCGGTGGCCAGCGCCGCGACGACAGGCAGACCGAGCACCACGCCGACCAGCGCGCCGGGCGACGGCAGCACGTCGGTGGGCAGGTTCAGTTGACCTGACGCGTCCGGGCGGTGCAGCAGGTCACGGCCCACCAGGTACACACCCAGCCCGACGAGCGTGCCGAGCAGAGCCGCCACGCCGGTCTCCAGCACCACCAGCCGGGTGACCTGCCCGGGGGTGGCACCGGCCAACCGGAGCGCGGCCAAGCGGCGGTCCCGTGCCGGCGCGCCGAGCCGGGCGCACTGACCTGCCAGCGCCAGCACCGGGATCATCAGCATCAGCAGCGCGAGCGCCGTACCGCCGCGCAACCCGGGCTCCACCAGCAGAGCGTTGTGGTACTGCTCGGACCACCTGTTCCGGTTCTCCTCCGTCGCCGCGGGCGTGGGGATGGCCACCACGGTCAGCGCCGCGAGCCCGGCCAGGGTCGCCAGCAGGGCACTGAGCGCGGTGAGCACCACCCGGGCGGTGTCGGTACGGGTGCCGGCCAGCGCGAGGCGCACCAGCGTCGTCGGTCTCACCGGGCACCGCCGGCCAGCGGCACGTCGAGCCCCAGGCCGGTGTGGTCCACCAGGCCGTCGCGCAGCACAATCTCCCGATCGGCGTACGCGGCGATCCGCGGCTCGTGCGTGACCAGCACGACGGCGGTGCGCTGCTCGCGGGCGAGCCGGACCAGTTGGGTCAGGACCTGCTCGCCGGTGAGCGTGTCCAGGGCGCCGGTCGGCTCGTCGGCGAAGAGCACCCGAGGCTCGGTCACCAACGCCCGCGCCGTGGCGCAGCGTTGCTGCTGCCCCCCGGACATCTCGCCCGGCCGGACGTCGGCCACCTCGATCACCCCGAACCGTTCCAGCCAGGTGAGCGCCGCCGTCCGTGCCTCTCGCCGCCCCGTGCCGGCGAGGAGCAGGGGCAGGGCGACGTTCTCGGCCGCGGTCAACTCGGCCACCAGTTGCCCGAATTGGAACAGCACCCCGAACTCGGTGCGCCGCAACCGGGACCGGGCCGCCTCCGACCAGGTGTCGATGCGGTGCCCGCGCCAGGTGACCTCGCCGACGTCCGGCCGGAGGATCCCGGCAAGGCAGTGCAGCAGTGTCGACTTGCCGCAGCCACTCGGCCCGGTGACGGCGACGATCTCGCCCTCGGCCACGTCGAGCGTCACACCGCGCAGCGCTGGCGTCGGGCCGTACGCCCTGACCACGCCGCGAGCCTGGAGTTGCGTCACGGATGCACCTCCCGGTGCCAGTCGGCGACCCGGCCCAGGGTGGCGTGCAGCCACCGCAGATCCGCGTCGAGGTGGGCGATCGCGAAATCGGCCGCGACCACATCGCTGAGGGTCGCGGCCAGGTCGGCCTTGACCGCGGTCAGCTCACGCAGCCGTGCCGTGTGCGCGGCCCGCTGGGCGATCAGATAGGACTGGGCCCGATCGACATCGGCGACCAACAGCGCCACCACGACCTTGGCGAAGAGCGTGCTGGCCACGTACGGCATGGGCGGTTCCACAGTGGACAGCCACTGGTCGAGTGTGTCCCGCCCCTGGTCGGTCAGCGCGTACACCGTGCGATCCGGCCCGGCCACGCGGTCCTGCCCGGCGGTCGCCACCAGCCCGTCGCGTTCGAGGCGACCGAGAGTGGCGTAGACCTGCCCGAAGGCCAGCGGCCGAGCTCGCGGCAGCCGCTCGTCGTGCGCACGCTTCAGCTCATACCCGTGCCGGCTGCCCCCAGCGAGCAACCCGAGCAGAACATGCGGCGTGGACACCCCGCCCACTATTCACCCAGCGAATACCCAAGTCAACAACTCACCACCCCACCCCTACCCCCACCCCACCCGACCCCGTTGATCATGAAGTTATTGCGCCGACACGCCGGGGTAGACAGCAATAACTTCATGATCAACCGGGGGTTGGCGGCCGGGGGCCGGGTGGGTGGGGTGGGGTTAGGGGGTTTGGGGCCAGGTGGGGAGGCGGCCGGTCTTGGTCAGGAGGTGGGCCAGGTCGGGGGTCAGGTCGGGGGTCAGGTCGGTGGGGGTCGGGGTGGGGTCGGCGAAGACGCCCATCTTGCGGGCGGTGGGGCCCAACTGCTCCACCAGCCCGTGCAGCTCGGCCACCGCCTCCGGGGCTGGGCGGTACGGCTGGCCGGTGGCGACCGCGAGATCCCAGCCGTGCACGGTCAGGTCGAGCAGGGCCATGCCGCCGATCACGGGCTGCGGCATGCCCATTCCCGGTGACACGCCTTCCAGGGTGGACGGGTCCGACCAGGCGGCGACCAACCGACCGGTCTCCACCTCGAACCTGTCCCGCCAGCCGTCGCCCAGGTGGTCGGGCTTCTCGGCCCACTCCACCTGTCGCTTCCCGGCCAGCTCCTGAAAGTTGACCACCACCTGGAAGAGATGATTGAGCAGATCACGGACCACGTAGTCCTGGCACGGCGTGGGCAGGTCCAGCTGGTCGTCGGAGATACCGCGTACGACATCGACGGTTCGCGGCGCGGCAGCCGCCAGCAGCTCGCTAGTCTGAGTGGACATAGGGCCAGCGTATGAGGGTGGTCTTGAACAAATGCGACAGCGACCGCGTGGCGACAGCCGGGGAATTCTCGATCCCGGGCGTCTACTGCGCGAGGTGCGCTTCCGTCGACACCTGCCGGCGGCGTCGCTGCGCCCATGGGTCGAGCACTACTGGTTGATCGACTGGGCGTTGAGCACGCCGTTCGAGCAGCGGGTCGTGCCGCACCCGGCGGTGAACGTGGTGTTCCGACGTGACGACGACGGCGCCGACGACGAGCCGGAGTCCGGCGAGGTGGCCGGGGTGGGCCTCGACCTGTTCCGGATCACGCTCAGCGGCAGCGGCCAGGTGTCCGGGGTGCAGTTCCGCCCCGGCGGCTTCCACGCGTTCTGGCGTCGCCCGGTCAGTGAGCTGACCGGGCGGAGGGTGCCGCTGCCCGCCGGCCGACTGACCCGCCCGGACGTCCCGGTGTGCGCGGGCGGGCCTTCGGGACCATCGGCCGCCGGCGACGACGGGCGTTGCCGGGCGTTGGACACCCTCCTCACCGCCTGGCAGCCGGAGCCGGACCCAATGGCCGAGGAGGCCGTCCGACTGGCCGAGGCGATCCGCACCGACCGGACGGTGCTGCGCGTCGCCGACTTCGCCGCCCGGCACGACGTTCCGGTCCGCCGGTTGCAGCGGCTCTTCCTGGAGTACGTGGGGGTCGGGCCGAAGTGGGTGATCCGCCGCTACCGGCTCCAGGAGGCGGTCGAGCAGGCCGCTGGTGGTCCGCCGAGCTGGGCCGACCTCGCCGCCGACCTCGGCTACAGCGACCAGGCCCACCTGGTCCGTGACTTCACCGCCGTGGCCGGAGTGTCTCCCGCCGCGTACGCCCGCTCGGTGAGCTGAAGAAGCTGAAGAAGACGGGAAGAGCTGAGAGATCAGCGGCGACGCAGGACGACCACGGCGACGTCGTCCTGGATCTCCGGTGGGGCCAGCTCCACCAGCAGTCGGGCGCAGAACTGGTCCAGGTCACCGTCGACAGTTGCGGCGCTTGAGGCCAGCGCGGCCAGCCCTTCGTCGATGGTGGCGTCCCGTCGTTCGATCAGGCCGTCGGTGTAGAAGACCAGCGTGGCCCCGGCCGGCACCACGAACTCCAGGTCGGCCGGGCGAGGGGCGCGGACGCCGAGCAGCGGCGCGGAGTGCTGCACGAACTCGACCTTGCCGTCCATGACCATCAGCGGCGGAAGGTGCCCGGCACTGGCCAGCCGGACCCGTCCGGTCGGTGGGTGCAGCAGCAGTACGCAGAGCGTCGCCAACTCGTTCGGCAGCAGTGTCCGCATCAGCTCGTTGACCCGGTGCAGGATCTCGCCGGGCTGGTGGCCCTCGACCGCGTACGCCCGCACCGCGTGCCGTAGCTCGGCCATCACGGTCGCGGCGTGCAGCGAGTGGCCGGCGACGTCCCCGATCGCCAGCAGCAGGTGCCCGTCGAGCATCACCAGCTCGTAGAAGTCGCCGCCCACCTCGGTCTGCGCGCTGGCCGGCTCGTAGCGGACCGCGAGGTCGAGGCCGGCCACGGTGGGCAGCCCGCGTGGGAGCAGGCTGCGTTGGAGGGTGACAGCGATGCGGTGCTCCTCGTCGAACGAGCGCTGCCCCTCCACGGCCGCCGCCACCGCCTGGGCGAGCTGGACCAGCACCGGGGTCCGCGCGGTCTGGGTGGCGGTCGGGACCACCACGTACAGCGGGGCCCGGTCCGCGCGCAGCCGCGCGGCGGCGACCGTCACCGTGTCGTCCGCCGGCCAGTCGACGAGCGCCCAGTTCGCCGGGGCCTCCACCCGGACCGTGGCGCCGGTCGGCACCCCGGTGTCGTCGACGACCCAGGGCACCACCACGGCCGTCGCGCCGGGGCCGGCGCAGACGCCCGCGAGACAGTCACCGTCGAAGGTTTCGGCAATCACCGCGGCCGGGCTCTTGAAGATCAGGGCAGCGCCCTCGGCGGCGGCCTCCAGCAGGCGCGCGAAGGTCGGCGCGGCGTGCACGGCCACTGTCGTGTCGGCCAACCCGAGCAATCGCTCGGCGAGCAGTTCGGCGCGCTGGCGTGCCTGGTAGTAGCGCAGCACCGCCCGGGTGGTGGCGATCAGCTCCTCGGGCTCGATCGGCTCGGTCAGGTACGCGTCGGCGCCCCGGGTCAGCCCCTGGGCGCGGTCGGCCACGTCCACGGCGTGCGCCGACACGTGGATCACCGGCATCGCCGGGTGCCGGACCTTGATCTGTTCGCAGACCTCGTAGCCGCTCAGGTCGGGCAGCCGGACGTCGAGAACCACCAGATCGATCCGGTCCACCTCGACCCGAGCCAACGCCTCGGCGCCGTTCTCGGCCTCCAGCACTGTGAACCCGGCCCGGGTCAGCCAGCTGACCAGCAGGTAACGCTTGGTACGACTGTCGTCGACCACCAGGATGGTTGTCGGCATGCCGTCCACGCCGTCACGCCCGGCCTGTGGGTAGGGACACGGTGAACGTGCTGCCTTCGCCCGGCGCGCTGGTCAGCTCCAGTGTCCCGCCGAGCAGCGTCACCAACCGCCGGGCGTACGGCAGACCGAGGCCGGTGCCGCCGACCCGGGTGGCACCGGGCACCTGGTAGAACTCCTCGAAGATCCGGTCGTGCAGCTCGGGCGCGATGCCCGACCCGGTGTCGCTGACCTCGAACTGCCAACGGTCGCCGTGTTGGCTGGCCCGCAGTCGCACCTGGCCGCGCTCGGTGAACTTCAACCCGTTGTGCAGCAGATTGCGCAGCACCTGGCCGAGCAGCACCTCGTCGGTGCGCAGCATTGCCGGCGCGGTTGGCTCCTCGACGACCAGCTCCACCTCCGGTCGGGTGGCCAGCGCGCGCAGCGTGCCGCGCAGTTGACCGAAGACCGGGCGCAGGTCGACGTCGGCCAGGTCCGGCTCGATCCGGCCGGACTCGGCCTTGGCCAGATCCAGCAGTTCGTTCACCAGGTTGAGCAGATCCGCCGCCGACGAGCGGATCAGCTCGATCTGGCGGCCCTGCTCGTCGGTGAGCGGGTCGGACGCGGAGTCGGTGAGCAGCCTCCCCAGGCCGATGATCGCGGTGACGGGGGCGCGCAGCTCGTGGCTCACGTTCGCCAGGAACCGGCTCTTCGACTCACTCGCCGCACGGAGTTGGGCCGACTTCTCGTCCAGTTCGGCGTAGAGGGCGACGACGCCTCGGTTGGTCTCCTCCAGCTCTTCGGTGAGCTGGTTGTAGAGCGCCAGCACGCCGCGGTTGGTCTCGGCCAGCTCCTCGTTCAGCACGGCCAGCTCGTCGCGCTGACTGCGCACCTCGTCGAGTGCGGCGATGAGCTGCCCGTTCTGCACGGTCAACTCGTCCAGCGCACTGGCCGGCGCGGTACGGCCGAGTTCGGTGCGGAACTCGGCGAGCCGCTCCGGGGTCGGTGTCGGCGCGTTGGCCGGGACTCGTCGGGACATCCGTACGACCGTAACCCCCGCGACGGTCGACACGCTCAGTGTGTCAACCAGTCGGGACACCGCGCCGGACTGCGGCTCGTAGCGGCCGTCCGGGAGCGGGGCCACCGGGGCCAGGTCGGCGCGCAGGTGGAACCGGTCGTCGGCGCCCGGGTCGACGTAGAAGGAGACGTCAGCTCCCCCGGTCGTGCGCAGCAGGTCCCGGGCGACCTCGCTGAGCGCGGTGGCGATACGCACCTGGTCCTGGTGTTCGAGGCCGACCACCGAGGCCACCTCGCGCCCCCGCTGACGGATCACGAAGATGTCCTGCTCGACCCGCAGCGCCATCTGGAGCAGCGGCAGTGCGGCCGCCTCCCCGGTCATGCCCAGGACCTCGCGACCAGTACGCAGGCGTCGTCGCGTCGCACACCGGCGTCCCGCAGCAGGGTCGCCGCCATGATCAGCGGGGACCGCTCGGCCAGGCCCGGGTAGTCGGCCATCCGCCACCTGTCGACCACCCCGTCACTGTGCATCACCAGCCGGGCGCCGGGACCGAACGGGTAGTCGTACTCGCGGATCGTCGGCCGTTGGTGGCCGGCGATGCCGGGCAGCGACACCAGCCCTCGACGGCGGCCGTCACCCTCGACGACCACGCCGGAGATGTTGCCCAGGCCTGCGTAGTGCAGCACGCCGGCCTCCGGTATCAGCTCGCCGACGGCGAGCGCGGCGCCACGGGTGTGCGACATGCTCCGGTGCAGGTGACCGACCACCATCGCCGGTGGGCCGGCCGGGGCGTCGCGGAACGCGGCAAGCGCCGCGTCGGTGGCGGCCCCCGCCAGCGGGCCGTGCCCCAACCCGTCGCTGACCAGCACCTGGTGCCGCCCGTCGACAACCCGGACGGCGTACCCGTCGCCGCTGATCGTCTCACCGGTGATCGGCCGGGTGAGGGCACCGGCCCAGGACGGGCGCGCCGCCTCGGCCGGCCAGACCTGCACGGCGAGGACGGTGCCCCGGCCGGGCAGCGAGTATCCGTCGAACCAGCTGGCCTGTCGGACGATGGCGCCCAGACCGATGCCGAGCGTGCCGGTCGTGGAGTGCCCGTCCCGGGACGAGACGGTGAGGTCGGCCATGCCGGGGCCGGAGTCGATGGCCACCAGCTCCACACCGGCCTGCCCGGCGCGGCGTACCGGCCGGAGCAGCAGCACACCCTCGTCGGCGTGCTTCACCAGGTTGCTGGTCAGCTCGGCCGCGACGATGGCCAGGTCGGCGATGCGAGCGTCGCCCATCTCCACCTGCGCGCCGAGGCGTTCGGCGGCACGCCGGACGGCGCTCGCCGCGCTGCTGGCCTCCACCCGGAACCAGATGCCACTGTCGGTGACCGCGTCGGCGTTCACCTCGACCACTTGGTGACCGTGATCCGCGTGCCGCTCTCCGCTGACGTCTCGATCTGGAACTCGTCGACCAGGCGTCGGGCGCCACTGAGCCCGAGGCCGAGCCCGCCACCGGTGGTGTAGCCGTCGGTGAGGGCCAGGTCGAGGTCAGGGATGCCCGGCCCGGAGTCGACGAAGACGATCTGCACACCCTTGCGGCGGACGTTCTCCACGACCGTCACCTCGACCGAACCGCCGCCGCCGTACACCAGCGTGTTGCGGGCCAGCTCGCTCGCCGCGGTGACCACCTTGGTCTGATCGACGAGGGACAGCTTGACGGCCACCGCCACGGTACGGATCAACTGCCGGACGCGCACCACGTCCTGGTCGCTCTGGATCGACTGCGCCTGCGGGTGGCCCACGTCGACGCCCGCGGTCACGGCGTGGCCGTCTCGACGTCCGGATCGTCGTCGAGCTGGTATTCGAGCTCGTCGGCGTTGGCTGCCGCGATCAGCTCCATGCCACGCTCGACGTTCAACGCGGTACGGATGCCGTTCAGCGACAGCCCCAGTTCGACAAGGGTGATGGCGACGGCCGGACGCATTCCGACGACCACCGTCTCCGCGTCGAGCACCCTGGAGATCGACGCGATGGTGGAGAGCATCCGCCCGACGAAGGAGTCGACGATGTCCAGCGCGGTGATGTCGATGATGACGCCGTGGCAGCCGGTGGCCACGATCCGCTCAGCGAGATCCTCCTGGAGCGCGACCGCCGTCTGGTCGGACATGTCGAGCTGGATGGAGACGAGCAGGATGTCGCCGATCTTGAGGATCGGTACCCGTTCCATCAGGCGTCCCGGCGTGGCTGCCGGCGGCCGTTCTCCACACCGGTGAGCCGCAGCACGTGGCGCAGGGCGTCGGCGAGGCTCGCCTTGGTGGCGATGTCGCCGAACTCGATGCCGAGCGCCACGATGGTCTGCGCGATCTGCGGGCGGATGCCGGAGATGATGCAGTCGGCGCCCATCAGCCGGGCTGCCACCACGGTCTTCAGGATGTGCTGGGCGACCTGGGTGTCCACCGCCGGTACGCCGGTGATGTCGATGATCGCGTACGGCGAGCTGGTGTCGACGAGGGTCTGCAGCAGCCGCTCCATGACGACCTGGGCCCGGGCCGAGTCCAGGGTGCCGACCAGCGGCACGGCGACGACGCCTTCCCAGAGCTTGACCACTGGCGTGGAGAGCTCGAGCAGCTGCTCGGCCTGGTCGGCGATCAGGCTCTCCCGCGTGCGCACGAACGTCTCGAAGGTGAACAGGCCCAGCTCGTCGACCAGCTTGGAGAAGGCGACGTAGTCGTGCAGCGCGTTCGCGCTGCCGGTCTCCTGCACCAACTCGGCCAGCACGTCCTTCAACGCGAAGATGCTGATCGTGGTCTCGGTGGCGGAGAAGCCCTGTCGGGCCCGGCCACGGGACAGCTCGGAGAGCGCGGCGCGCAGTTCGCCGGCGCTGTCGGCGGACAGGTCGATGTCGCCCTGCTCACCGGTGGTGACGATGGCGCGGTGCAGATCCTGGACCTGCCGGCGCAGCTCGGCCTGACTCAACCGGCCCCGCAACGACCTGGTGACGATCTCGGTCCACCGAGATGTGACCCGTTCGGCCTGCCCGCTGAGCAACGCGGCAAGCCGACCACTTTCTTCGGTGCTCAACGCCATTTCGAACCCCCTTGACCTGGACCGGGCGGACTCTATCACCGGGGCCTGACGAACTACTTGCCCCGTAGCAACGGAATGACGATGGCCACCGGATCACGGCTCCCGTTCTGCGTCCGACCCCGGTCGTGGGATACCGTTCCCCCGATAACAGGAGGTCTGGCGAATGTCGTTGACGGTGCACACGGAACAACGCGGCGACGTGGTCGTCGTGTCGGTCGCGGGCGAGCTGGACATGGCCACCGCACCGCAGCTGCAGGACCAGATCACCGACCTGCTCGACAAGGGCCGCAACCGGCTGGTGTTCGACCTGGCGGACGTCTCGTTCTGCGACTCGACGGGTCTGTCGGTCTTCGTCCGTGCCAAGAACAGCTGTGACGAGGCCGGCGGCGTGGTCCGGTTGGCCGCCCCGCAGCGCGGTGTGCTGCGCATCCTCGAGGTGAGCGGGCTGGTCGAGGTGCTGCACACCTATCCGACGGTGGATGAGGCAGTCGCCGGCGAACCGACGCCGGCTTCCTCCTGACCGCTCCGGCGCCTCACTCGTCCTCGACGTAACGGGGACGAGCGATCGCCATGCCCGCCGTCGTCTGCACGGCGAGGGCGCCCAGCAGGAACCCGATCGGCGCGGTCCAGCCGCCGGTGGCCTCGTAGAGGATGCCGACCATCAGCGGGCCGAGGGCGGCGATCACGTACCCGGTGCTCTGCGCGAACGCGGAGAGCGCGACGGTCCCCTCGGCGGTGCGGGCGCGTAGGCCGATGGCGGTCAGGATCATCGGGAACGCGCCCTGACCGATCGCCAGGAGGGCGACCCAGAGCAGCGCGGCGCCATGCGGTGCGAGCGCCAACCCCAGGTAGGCCAGTGCGGATGCGGTGGTCAGCCCGAGCACCAGTGGACGCAGACTGCCGAGCCGACCGGCCAGGGTGGGCATCAGCAGCGCGATCGGCACGCCGAGCGCGGTCACCCCGGCGAGCAGCAGCCCGGCCGACTGCGGCTGGTAACCGGCGTCGCGGAACAGCTGGGCCAGCCAGCCCATGATCGCGTACCCGCTGAGCGACTGCGCCCCGAAGTAGACGGCCATCGCCCAGCCGAGCCGGGTCCGCGCCGGCCGGACCCGCGTCGGTGTGGCGACGTCCGCCGTCGGGGTCGCCCGCCGCACCGAGGCGCGGGTCCGCAGCGCCAGCGGCACCCACGGGAGTACGGCCACCGCTGCCATCGCGGCCCAGACACCGAGCCCGGCCCGCCACGACCCGAAGGCGTGCGCGATGGGCACCGCGGAGGCTGCGGCCACCGTCGTGCCCACTGTCAACGCCATCGTGTACGCCCCGGTGACCAGGCCGGTGCGGTGCGGGAAGTGCTGCTTGACGAGCATCGGCAGCAGGATGTTGGCCACCGCGATGCCGGACAGCGCCAGCGCGCTGGTGAGCACGAAGATCCAGGCCGAGTCGGTGGCGACCCGGAGCACCTGACCGACGGCGAGGGCGAGCATGGCGACCACCAGCACCCGGGCCGGTGCCACCCGGCGGACCAGCCACGGGGTGAGCGCGCCGAGGCCGGCGAACGCGATGGTCGGCAGGGTGGTGACCAGACCGGCGGTGACGCCGGAGAGACCCAGCCCGTCGCGGACCTCGTCGAGCAGCGCGCCGAGGCTCGTCACCACGGCACGCAGGTTGAGCGCGACCAGCAGCATCCCGACCAGCACCAGCGCGCCACCGGTCGCCGGGTGCGTCCGCCGGCCGGCACCGGGGTCCCGCGTCTGGCGAGGGTCGACGGTGACGGGGGTGGGCAGCGCCGGAGCGGCGGTTGGTGGCGGGGTCATGACAGCTAACCTACAATCATGGGATGAATTTGGGACCGGTGATGTAACCAGTGCCACCGTCGGTTGATTTCCCCCCCGCACCGCCGGTGCCGCCCCGCGGCCAGCCACCCGTGCCGCCCCGCGGCCACCGCGTCCGGCAGACCACCGAGCAACTCCGCGCCCGAATCCTCGGCGGCGAATGGCCCGTCGGCGGGCGCATCCCCACCGAGCCACAACTGGTCGCCGCGCTGGGCGTCGGGCGCAACACGGTCCGCGAGGCCGTCCGCGCCCTGGTGCACGCCGGGGTGCTGGAGTGCCGGCAGGGCTCCGGCACCTACGTGGTGTCCACCGACGAACTGGCACCCGTGGTCGCCCGCCGGCTCGGCGACGACCGGATGACCGAGGTCATCGAGGTACGCCGCGCCTTCGAGGTGGAGGCCGCCCGACTCGCTGCGCTGAGGCGTACACCTGAGGACCTGGCGGCGCTCGACGGCGCGCTCGCCCAGCGCGAGGCCGCCTGGCGCGGCGGCCGGGTCGACGCGTTCGTCGAGGCCGACGCGGCACTGCACACGGCGGTGGTCGCCGCCGCGCACAACGCCATGCTCGCCGAGCTGTACGCCTCGGTGGGCACCGCCCTGCGCAGCACTGTCGCCCAGGCCATGGGTGGGGCGCTCACCCCCGAGCGCTACGTCGACCACACCCGGCTGGTCGAGGCGATCCGGGCCGGCGATCCGGGCCGGGCGGCGCTCGAAGCCGGCGCTTTTCTGGAACCCGCCGAACGGGCATAGGTTGTGCCGGACAGAAAAGCGGACACCTCGGGAGTACGAATGCTCAAGGGCTTCAAAGACTTCATCATGCGTGGCAACGTCGTCGACCTGGCGGTCGGTGTCGTCATCGGCGCCGCGTTCACGGCGGTGGTCACCGCATTCACCACATCGTTCCTCAAGCCGATCATCAAACTGGTCGGCGGCGGCGAGGATCAGCTCGCCGGGCAGTGGGAGATCAGCAAGGGCAACTTCGTGGACTGGGCGGGGTTCCTCAACGCCCTGATCACGTTCCTGCTCACCGCGGCGGTGCTCTACTTCCTCGTGGTGTTCCCCATGAACAAGCTGGCCGAGCGGCGCAAGCGGGGCGAGGAGCCGCCGCCCTCGGCGCCGAGCGAGGAGGTCAAGCTGCTCACCGAGATCCGGGACGCCCTGGTCTCCGCCGGCCACACCACCCCCGGTCAGCAGCGCGGGGCGCTGGACGACGTGTTGGGCCGCCGTCCGGAACCGCCGACGCAGCGCTGACCCGAACGGATGCACATCGGCCCCTGTGGGATTCCCGCAGGGGCCGCACCTTCTCGTACGTGTGTTCGATAGAGTCCCGCCATGGAGCAGCGAAAGCACTGGTGGAACGGGAAGTGGGGGCGACTGGCCCGGCGGGACGTCTTCCTGCGGGTGGACGCCGACCGGTGGCACGTCGAGCAGCGAGCCGGCGGCGCCGAGGGCATCTCCCGTTTCTACGAGTACGGCAGTGCGGACGAGGCCGAGGACACCGTCCGGGCCCTGCTCGACGGCCCGGACACCTGGCGGGAGCTGTCCCCCCGTCCGCCCGGCAGCTGGACCCTCCCGAACAGCTGAGCCGCCGCCGTGGCTGCTGAGCGTCGGGCGGACGGATGGACGGTGGCGTTTAGCGGCGTACCGGCCCGGGAACCGCAGCGGGATGGATCAGCAGGACGAGCAGCAGGCGACCATCTCGCGGATCACCACCGGAATGCCGGTGATCGACGCAGCCGGCACCGAGGTCGGGACCGTGGACCTCGTCCAGCGGGGTGACCCGAACGCGGTGACCGTCCAGACACCGACCGCCGACCCGGGCAGCAGCCTGGACGAGCTGATCGAGGCGACCGCGGTCGAGGAACCGGACGTCCCGGCCGATCTGGCGGCGCGGCTGCTGCACAGCGGATATCTGAAGGTCTCGACCGACCTGACCCGTACCGGCGCGGTCTACGTACCGGCAGACCGGATCGGGTCGGTGGCTGACGGCCGGGTCCTCCTGGCCGTCGGTGTGGCCGATCTTCCGCCCGAGGAGTGACTGTCCGGCGCGGCGGGGGCGGCTCGACGGTGGTGGAAGAGCAGCAGCATCAGGCAGCCCGCGACCAGGCCCCAGAACGCGCCGCCCACGCCGATCAGCGTCACCCCGGACGCGGTCACCACGAAGGTGACCACGGCGGCCTCGCGGGTCGCCGGGTCGGTCACCGCCGAGGCGAGCGCGGTGGCGAGGGCGCCCAGTAGCGCCAACCCGGCGACCGCCTCGATGAGGATCGGTGGGGCGACCGCGACAAGTGTGGTGGCCACGCCGGCGCCCAGTCCGAGCACGGCCAGCCCGGCGCCGGCGGTGACCGAGGCGATCCACCGGCGCTCCGGGTCCGGGTGCGCGTCGGGGCCGGCAGCCAGCGCGGCGGTGATCGCGGCGAGGTTCACCGCGTGCCCGCCGGCCGGGGCGGCGAGCAGACTGGCCAGGCCGGTGGTCCGCAGCGCGGCGCCGAACGGCGGCCGGTAGCCGTAGCCGACCAGCACCGCCATGCCGGGTACGTTCTGCGCGGCCATGGTGACCAGGAACAGCGGCAGGGCCAACCCGACCAGGGCGGACGCGTTCCACGCCGGCGCGGTCAGCGTGACCGACGGGATCAGCGCGGCACCGCTCAGGCCGGCCGGCGGTGTGGTGAGTGCGATCGCCGCCACCGCCACCACAAGGGCACCGGGCACCGCCCAGCGGCGGGCGAACCGGTGCAGCAGCAGCCAGCCGACCACCACCGGCCCGGCCACCATCGGCAGCTCGACAAGCGCGCGGACCGGGGCGGTGCACAGCGGCAGCAGCACCCCGGCGAGCATCGCGCCGGCCACCGGCTTGGGGATGGCGGCCACGGCACGACCGAGTGGCGGGAACAGCCCGGCCGCGACGATCAGCAGGCCGGAGACGAGGAAGGCGCCCACCGCCACCCGCCATCCGCCCGGCGGCGGCCCGGTCGCCACCAGCAGCGCCGCGCCCGGAGTGGACCAGGCCGCGCTCATCGGTATCCGGTACCGCCAGCCCAGCCAGGCGGCGACGAGCCCGCTCGCCACGCAGAGAGCGAGCAGGCCGGAGGCGGCCTGCGCGTCCGACGCGCCCGCCGCTCGGAGCCCGGCCAGCACGACGGTGAACGAACTGGCGAAGCCCACGAGCGCGGTCACCGCACCCGCCAGCACCGGTTGTACGCGTCCGGCCACTCCACCCTCCCGACTGTTCCGTTTACGGAACGGCAGCGTGTAGCACGATAGCCGGGTGCCGCACCCACCACCAGAGCCACGTCCGGGCCTCGACGTGGATCCCGCCGTCGTCGGACGCCGGGTCCGTGCCCTGCGCGAGGAGCGAGGGCTCTCGCTGTCCACACTCGCCCGGCTCGCCGGTGTCGGGAAGGCCACCCTCTCCGGCCTGGAGCACGGCACCCGCAACCCGACCCTGGAGACGCTCTGGGCGGTCACCGCGCAGCTCGGCGTACCGTTCACCGCCCTGCTGGCCGAGCCGGCCGCCGGGCCGGTCGTGCACGGCACCGCGGTCACCGCCACCCTGCTGGAGGTGTTCACCGACACCGACGCGACCTACGAGCTGTACCGGATGCGTGTCGCACCCGGCGTCGCGCAACTCTCCCCCGCCCATGCGTCGGGCGTCACCGAGCACGTCACAGTCTTCGCCGGGGTGCTGCGCGCCGGGCCGGCCGACGCACCGCTGACCGCCCCGGCGGGTGGTCACCTCCGCTGGGTGTCGGACGTGCCACACAGCTACGCGGCGGTGGGTGACGAGGAGGTCGCCGCCAGCCTGCTACTGCGCTATCCGCGCCGCTGAGGCCCGGCCGATCGGGCACGGATCGTCCGCCCCGCCGACGAAAATCGCAATCATTTCTCGACCTAGGTAGGAGGCGTAGAGACGAATGCGGGTTGTTCTTGGCAAGCTTGACCCCATGACGCTGATCCTCCGCTCGGTCATCCTCAACGACATCGGCTTGGTGCGCACCAACAACGAGGACTCCGCCCTCGCCGGTGACCGCCTGATCGCCGTCGCCGACGGCATGGGTGGGCTGCCTGCGGGCGAGGTGGCGAGCGAGATCGTGATCCGGATCCTGGACGAGCTGGCTCCGCCCACCGACCCCGACGGCGCCGCCGACGCTCTGCGTGCCGTGGTCAGCACCGCCAACCAGCGCATCCACGCCGCGATCACCGTCGACCCGAGCCGGGACGGCATGGGCACGACGCTCACCGCGGCGCTGCTGGCCGGGGAGACCCTGGTGCTGGCCCAGGTGGGCGACTCCCGCTGCTACCTCCTGCGCGACGGGGAGCTGACCCAGCTCACCCGGGACGACACCTTCGTGCAGGCGCTCGTCGATCAGGGCACCCTCTCTCCCGAGCAGGCCCGTCACCACCCGCAGCGGTCCCTGGTGACCCGGGCCGTGCAGGGCGCCGACACCCCACCCGCGATCGGCGTGCTCACCGTGGTCCCCGGTGACCGGCTGCTGCTGTGCAGCGACGGGCTCTCCGACTACGTCGAGGACGAGGCCATCGCGGCCGCCCTGGGCATGTACGCCGACCGGCAGCAGTGCGGTGAGCAGTTGGTGAAGCTGGCTCACCACGCCGGCGCACCGGACAACGTCACAGTCGTCGTCTCCGACGTCGTCGCCCGCTGACCCGGAAAGGCTCACTGAGCGGCTCGCCCGAACCTGTCGGTTCGGGTTCCGCTGCCCTAGTAGGTGGTTGTGCCATCTAGCTTGCGTCGCTACTGTCCCTCGTGTGGATTCCGACCGGCGCGGGCAGTGGCTGCGGGGGGTGCTCGACATCTGCGTCCTGGCCCTGCTGTCCGAAGGTGAGTCCTACGGCTACCAGCTCGCCCAGGCGCTCGACGCGTCGGGCGTCGGGCCGATCCAGGGCGGCACCCTCTATCCCGTGCTGCTGCGCCTGCAGAAGACCGGCCTGGTGACCGCGCAGTGGCGGGAGGGCAGCGCCGGGCCGGCCCGCAAGTACTACCGGCTCACCCACGACGGGCACGCGGCGCTCCGCGCCGGCGGCACCGCCTGGCTCACCTTCGTCCGGCCGGTGAACGACATCGTCACGAAGGGGGTCACCCGGTGAACGCCGACGATTGGCTGCGTACGCTCACGGCCGAGCTGCACCAGCGCCGGGTCGCGGCGGACGCCGCACGGCACGTGGTCGCCGAGGCCGCCACGCACCTGCGCGAGGGGGGCGGCGACCCGTGGGTCGTCTTCGGCCCACCCCAGCAGTACGCGGGTGCGGTCGTGGAGAGCATCGGCACCGCGCCCGGACCGCGCCCCGGCGCGGTCCGGCTGCACGCGGCGGGCATCACCAAGAAGTACGGACGGCGAACCGTGCTGCGCGACGCCACGCTGACCGTCCGGGCCGGACAGATCGCCGCCGTCGTCGGCGCGAACGGCTGCGGCAAGAGCACCTTCCTCCGGATCTGCGCCGGGCTGATGTCACCGGACGCCGGTGAGGTGACCGTCTCCGGGCGGCTCGGCTACTGCCCGCAGTCCGGCGGCACCGCCGACTTCCTGCTCGCCGACGAGCACTTCGTGCTGGTCGGCGCGGGTCAGGGCGTGGCCCGGGGCCCGGCCCGCCGAGCCGGTCGGGCGGCGGCCCGTCAGCTCGGTTGGGAAGCGGGCGGGGACGTGCAGGCCCGCCACCTGTCCGGCGGCACCCGACAGAAGCTCAACCTGACCATGTCCACGCTCAGCGCCCCCGACGTACTGCTGCTCGACGAGCCGTACCAGGGCTTCGACCAGGGCACGTACGTCAACTTCTGGGACCAGCTCAGCAGGTTGCGCGACGCCGGCACGGCCATCGTCGTGGTGACCCACCTGCTCAACCAACTCGACCGGGTGGACATCGTGCTCGACCTGACCCCGGCACGAGAGACCGGGTGGCACGCGCCCGGCATCCAGGGAGGTCGCCTGTGACCCGGCTCGTCACCGTCGCCGAGATGACCCTGCGGGAGCTGCTGCGGCGTCGGGGCGTACTCCTGCTGTTGTTGTTGATGCCGTTGACCTTCTACCTGATCCGGCGGGACGCCTACCTCGGGCAGTCGGTTCGCTCGCTGCTGCTCGGCGTGGGCTGGGCGGTGAGCACCGCCGCGCTGTTCGCCACGACCGCGGCGCGCGAGTTGGAGCCGAGGCTGAGGCTGGCCGGCTACCGCCCACACCACCTCTATCTCGGTCGGATGCTCGGCCTGTGGACAGCGGGGCTGGTCATCTCCGTACCGTTCTTCCTGCTCCCGATGATCGACGGCGCGGACCTGCGGTACGGCGGCCTGGCGGCGGCGCTGCTCTGTTCCGTCGCGGTGGCGGCGCCGTTCGGGATGCTGATCGGTGCGCTGCTGCCCCGCGAGTTGGAGGGCACGCTGTTGCTGCTCACCGTGGTGACGGTGCAGATGCTGATCGACCCGGCCGGGTCCGGGGCGAAGTTGACGCCGTTCTGGTCGAGCCGGGAGATCGCCACCTGGACGGTCGACGACACCGACCAGGGCTACCTCTCCCGTGGCCTGCTGCACGGGCTCGTCGTCACCGCCCTACTGGTCCTGGGCGTGGCCGCGGTGGCAACCGTCCGGCTGCGCCGCCGCCGGCACCTGCGGCACCTGCCGGTCGGCTGACCGCGGTCGGCGCCGCGGATCGGGCCAATCCGGTTGCTGTGGCCTCCGCGGCGGGTTGAGATGGGCGAATGACCATCCGCCGGGTGACCGACGACGACCGTCTCACCACCAGCTTCCCGCTGGCCGCGTACGCCTTCGAGTCCTCGCCGCTCAGTGCTGCCCGGACCGCGGAGTTCCGCGACTACCTGCCCTACAACCAGGGCAACCGGACGCTCATCGCCGAGGAGGACGGCACCACCCTGGCCGCCGTCTCGGCCATTCCGATGCGGCAGAACCTGCGCGGGGTGGTGCTGCCGATGGCCGGTGTCGCCGGGGTGGCGACCCATCCGCTGGCCCGCCGGCAGGGGCACGTCCGGACGTTGCTGCACCAACTCCTCGACGAGATGCGCGACGAGGGCCACCCGCTCAGCGCGCTCTACCCGTTCCGGCCCAGCTTCTACGCCCGGTTCGGCTGCGTGGGGCTGCCCAAGCCACGCCGGGTCACCTTCACTCCGGCCAACCTGGGCTCGCTGCTCAAGGTGGACCTGCCCGGCGAGGTGAGCTGGGAACGCATCGCCGCCGGCTACCCGGCCTGGCGGGCGTTCACCGAGCGCAACCTCCAGGAACGACACGGGTTCTCGATCTTCCCGGACTACCGGGCGATCGGAATGCGTGACCGTGACGAGTACTGGCTGCTGACCGCCCGGGTGGACGGGGAGGTCACCGGCGCGGTGACGTACCGGATCGACGAACACGGCGGCACGCTGCACGGCAACGAACTGCTGGTCACCGACCCGCTCGCGCGGGCGCTGCTGTTGCAGTTCTTCGCCCGGCACGTCGACCAGATCGAGCGGATCACCGTCCAGGTCCCGCCCGACGAGTTGCCCGAGCTGTGGCTGACCGACCTGGACGTGCACGTCGAGGCCCGCACGGCCGTGCCGGGCTCGTCCGCGCCGATGGCCCGGCTGCTGTCACTGGACGCGTTGCGCGGGCTGCCCGCCGGCCCGGGCCGGGTGCGGATCGAGCTGACCGGGGACCGCTGGCTGGCCGGCACCCACCTGCTCGACGGCACGACCGGCGCGCTGGAACTGGTCGACGACACCACCGGCCGCGTGCCGACCGCCACGCTCACCGCCGCTGGGCTCTCCGCCCTCGCGTACGGGGTGCTGGACCCGGCCGAGCTGCCGCTACGCGCTCTGGGTGCGGTGCCGGTGGACGCCGCCACCGAGCTGCGCGGCCTCTTCCCCCGACGGGTGCCGTACCTCTTCGCCGACTTCTGAGCCCTCCTCACAATCGGGTTTGTCGCCTCGGCGACAGTGGGTACGGTCCCGCGAATGCCGGAGTGGTTACAGGCGGGTGGGTGGGGGCTGCTGGCCGGATCGGCTCTGCTGGTCGGGGCGGCGGTCGGCTGGTTCGCCCAGGTGCCGCAGCGCATCATCGCGTCGATCATGGCGTTCGGCGCGGGGGTGCTGCTCTCCGCCGTGTCGTTCGAGTTGATCGCCGAGGCGCACGCGCAGGGCGGGCTGCTGCCCACCGCTCTCGGCGCCGCCGTCGGCGCGGTGGTCTACACCCTGGCCAACCTGGCCCTCGCCCGGCACGGCGCCCGGCACCGGAAGCGGTCCGGCGACCAGCAACCATCCGAGAGCGAGAAACCCGGCTCCGGATCGGCGCTCGCCGTCGGCGCGCTCCTCGACGGCGTACCGGAATCGGTGGTGATCGGCGCCAGCCTGCTCGGCGGCGGCACAGTCAGCCTGGTCACGGTGGCGGCGGTCTTCCTCAGCAACGTTCCGGAGGGCCTCTCCAGCGCGGCCGGCATGCGCCAGGCCGGCCGTACCCGACGCTACGTGTTCCTGCTCTGGACCGGGATCGCGCTGATCAGTGGCGTCGCCGCGCTGGTCGGTAACACGCTGCTGGGTGGCTCGCCGCCGGAGGTGCTGGCCGCCATCACCGCGTTGGCCGCCGGGGCGATCCTCGCCATGATCACCGACACCATGGTCCCGGAGGCGTTCGAGAACGCGCACCTCCTGGTCGGTCTGATCACGGTCGCCGGCTTCCTGACCGCCTTCGCCCTCTCCCACGCCTGACCACCGGTCGCCGCGCTGCAGGCGGGCGACGCACGGCGAGCGGGCGGCGGGCGTCGGGCGGGCGGCGGGCGGCGGGCGGGCGGCCTGGCTTAGCTGTGCATTAAACCGGCTCGGCGGATTCGTCGGGACGCCGTCGTGGCTCCTAGCATCACGGGGTGCGCATGACGTCGCTTGCCGCTCTCCTCGTCCTCGGTGTCGCCACCGCGACCCTGCCCGCCTGCGCGCCCAACGACCCGGCCCCCGTCTTCGAGGCCGGCTCGTCCGCTGCACCGACGCCGCCGCCGACCAGCGGTCGGAGCGGAACGCCGGAGGCCCGGGCCAGCCTCGGGGGCCCGGGAGCCAGCGCGAGCCCGAAGCCCGCCACCAAGGTGCTCGCGGCCGGCAACCCGAACGGCAGGGCCACCGTGCCGGCCGAGGCGCGGGCGGTGGACACCTCGAAGCCGACCCGGACCATCGGCAGCGGCACCCCGGCGAGCTGCACCTCCGCAGCCGTCGTGAAGGCCGTCGCGGCCGGCGGCGTCATCACGTTCAACTGTGGACCGGCCCCGGTGACGATCAAGATGGCCGCCACCGCGAAGGTCCGCAACGCCAACGGGCCGAAGGTCGTGCTGGACGGCGGCGGCACTGTCACGCTGAGTGGCCAGGGGCAGCGCCGCATCCTCTACATGAACACCTGCGACCAGGCCCAGGGCTTCACCACCTCGCACTGCCAGAACCAGGATCACCCGCAGCTCACCGTGCAGAACCTCACCTTCGCCGACGGCAACTCCACCGGTGAGAAGGCCGAGGGCGGCGGCGGTGGGGCGATCTTCGTACGCGGCGGGCGGCTGAAGGTGGTCAACTCACGCTTCGTCCGCAACCGCTGCGACCGCACCGGCCCCGACCTGGGTGGCGCGGCCATCCGGGTGCTGAGCCAGTACGAGAACAAGCCGGTGTACGTCGTGGGCAGCACCTTCGGCGGCGCGGCCGGCCAGGGCGGATCCTGCTCGAACGGGGGCGCGCTGAGCAGCATCGGCGTCTCCTGGGTGGTGCTGAACAGCATCCTCAGCAACAACGAGGCGATCGGCAGCGGCGCCAACCCGGCCAAGTCCGGCACGCCCGGCGGCGGCAGCGGCGGCGCGATCTACTGCGACGGCAACGAGTTCACCGTACGGATCGCCGGCACGATCATCGAGAACAACAAGGCCAAGGAGGGTGGCGGCGCGGTCTTCTTCGTGAGCAACAACCGCACCGGCACGATGCGGATCGAAAACTCGACCCTGCGCCGCAACCCCAGCGCCAAGTTCGAGACCCGCGGCTTCCCCGGCATCTTCTTCCTGGGCGCCCGAAACCCCACGGTCACCAACTCCAAGCTCTCCTGACCCCGCCCCCGGCCCGCCTGCGCCTGCGCCCGGCCCACCCCCGCCGTTGATCAAGAGCTTTCGGTCATCGGGGCGGCGTTCTCTGACCGAAAGCTCTTGATCAACAAGCCAGGCCGGGGGTCAGTAGGGGTTTCCTTCGCCCGGGGGGCGGGCGTGGAGGAGGGCGGTGGGGCGGCCGGGCAGGTCCCGCGCGCCGGACATCGGTGGGCTCGCCGTGTGGTCGCCGTTGGCCATGCCGGCGATGAGTTCCTTGAGCGCCGTCAGCGCACTGATCTTGGGCTGCCAGCCCAGCACCGTCTCCGCGCGCTCGCTGGACATCAGCGGGGCGTTCAAACCGAGCTCCACCCAGCCCGCGTCGACAGGTTGCAGCCGCGCCCGCCAGGTCAGCGCCGCCGCCGCCCGCAGCACCGGCGCGGCGACCGGCACCGTCCAACCATGGAAGTGCCGGGCCACCAGCTCCGGAGTGAGCACCGGGTCCGCGGCGACATTGAAAGCACCGCGCGCATCACCCAACACCGCCCGGGCGTACGCGTCAGCCACGTCATCGGCGTGCACCGCCTGCATCCGCAATCGGCGGTTCGTCGGCACCAGCGGGATCCGGCCGAAGCGCAGCAGCCGCACCGGCGCCAGCGGGCCGAGGAAGTAACGCGTGATCTCCGCGCCGGCGGCCCGCTGGAAGATCAACCCGGGTCGCATCCGCACCACCCGCAGCGTCGGGTGATCCTTTTCGACCCCGTCCAGCAGCGCCTCCACCTCCGCCTTGTGCTCGCTGTACGACGAACCGGGCACACCGGTGGCAGGCCACCGCTCGCTGATCGGGTGGTCCTTCGGGCCGGGTGCGTAGGTGCCGACCGACGAGGCGTACACCAGGGCCGGCACTCCGGCCCTGACCACCGCGTTGATCACCGCCCGGCTGCCCTCGACGTTGGTCCGACGCAGCACCCGCTGGTCGTGGCTGGGCTGGATCTGCCAGGCCAGGTGCACGACCGCGTCCGCACCCGCGAACACCTCGGCGAGCTGCCCGGCCGCGCCCGGCGCGCCGATGTCGCAGGAGTGCCACTCCACCTGGTCGTACGGCTCGCCAGCATCCGGGCCGGGTAACCGTCGGACGACCCCGGCCAGCTCCACGCCCCGCTCCCGGCGTAGGCGCCGCAGCACCGCCGTACCGACGTTGCCGCTCGCCCCCACCACCACGATCCGCATGCCCGACCCCGTACCCGCCCAGCAGCAGCTCAACCACCCACACGCCCCGTCTGGCGCCCAGCAGCCCGCCGCTTGATCCACTCGACTTCCTGAAAATCGGGGCATCCGAGCAGCCAGGACAACCCGACTTCCAGAATCCCGAGTCGATCAAGGACGAGATGGGTGGAGAGCAGGTACGGCGGAGCCATCGACAGCCGGCCGGAAGCCGAGAGCCGCCGACACTCACCGTCGGGTAACCTGAGCGCGCGGGCCGCTAGCTCAATGGCAGAGCTGTGGACTTTTAATCCATAGGTTCAGGGTTCGAGTCCCTGGCGGCCCACTCTTACCCAGGTCAGCGGTGTACGCCGTACTGCCTCGTGTCGGAATCGACACCGCCGTGGTCGCTGGCACCGCCCGGGACCCGCCGTCCTGACGCCCGACTGCCTGGCCGAACGGCCAAATGATGATCTCCGTGCGATGGTTGCACGACTACGACGCCTGTCGACGCGTTTGGCTGGTCCGGGACCGGATGAGCGCGCCCGCGGGGAGGCGTCGCCGCCACCCCCTACTGCTGGCGCCGCCTCGCTACGATGGCGCCCGCCGGCGTGGATCGGGGGCGCCGCCATGGGGGAGGAACAAGTCCACATGAAACGTCTCAGAGTAGCTGTCCCGTTGACGGTAGTCGCCGTCACGGCCGCGATGCTGACCACCAGCTCTCCGGCCTCGGCCGCCACTTCGTCCGATCTACCTCTGACGAGCTGGGCCTATCTCGACTCGCAGAATCCACACGCGAAGGTCGTCGACGCGGCGGTGGCACCGCCGGTCGGTACGTCCCGCGACGACGCCAACCGGACGCACACCTACCGCTCCTACTTCACGTACGACCTGACCACGTTGAAGGGCACTGTCGTCCACAACTCGTACCTGTGGACGAACGAGAATACGGTTACCGACTGCTCCGCCCCGGCAACCATCGAGGTGTGGCGGACCAGCCCGGTCAAGGGCAACACGACCTGGCTGCGCCCGCCAACCGAGCTGGAGAAGCTGGTGTCCGCCGACCGGGGCGCCGGCGCTGTCTACTGCCCGGGCTACCTGGGCATCGACATGGTGGCCACGCTCAACGCGGCGCTGGGCCGGAACGAGAAGAGCATCACCCTGGAGTATCGGGTGACCGCCAGTCAGGAAGCCGACGCGCGGACCGGTCGCACCTTCGACAAGCCGGTGCTCAGTGCGACAGCGAACCATCCGCCCACCGTCACGAACCTTCATCTGGCGTACCCGGACCGGCCGTGCGGCACGCTGGCCAAGCCGTCGCCGGCGGCACGGAACGTGGTGTTCGCGTCCACCGCCAAGGATGCCGACGAGGACGACCACCCGACAGTGCTGTACGCGATCTGGCCGGTGGACCACCCCGATCAGCGTCGCGAGTTCCGTGACTACGGCGGCACCGACCTGAGCCAGTACGCCGACGGTGCGGTCCTCGCCTGGCAGGCGCAGGCCAGCGACTACTACGACCAGGGTCCGTGGAGCGCGACCTGCTACCTCGTCATGGACCGGACCGCCCCGGCGAATCCGCCGAAGGTCTCGTCGCGGACCTATCCTGAGGGCGACACCCCGGGCGGTGGCACCGGCATCGAGGGGACGTTCCGCCTCGACGGTGCCGGCGACCGTGACGTGGTCGCCTTCACCTGGCGTGACTCGATGGGGTCGTCCGGGCAGATTCCGGCCAAGCGCCCGGGTGGCAAGGCGATCCTGAAGTACACCCCGAAGCTGCGGTTCACGAACGACCTCTATGTCGCGTCCGTCGACGCGGCGGGCAACCGCGGGCCTGAAAAGAACTATCAGTTCCGGGTCGCCGAGACGGCACCGAACGCCAGTGTCGCCGTGAGTGGCGTCGGCCTGCCGAGCACGATCACGTTTGTCGCCTCGAAGCCCGAGACCACCGCATTCGGGTACCAGATCAAGGACGGCGCGGAGGTCCGCGTTCCGGCTGTCGACGGTAAGGCGACCGGCCGGATCACGTTCACCGCCACCGGTCAGGTCGAGGTGGCCGTCCGGAGCTACGCCAAGAACGTGCTGATCGGGCAGGACACGCTGCAGGTCTGGGTCACCGACGCCCCCGGCGTGGAGTCGGCGGAGTTCAACCTGGACACCGACCAGGTCGCGGGCAAGACCGGCTCCTTCCGGTTCACGCCGCACAGCAACGATGTCGTCGCCTACGAGTACAACCTCGACGACGAGTGGAAGACCATTCCGGCGGCGGAGGACGACACCGCCGTACTGCAGTGGACGGCGACGCCTGGCTGGCATTCGATGTACGTGCGGTCGGTGCGGGCGGATGGTTCCACGTCGATGGTCGCGGACCATCAGTTCAACATCATCGACACGCGTCCGACCGCCTACGCCAGCGATCTGACGAGCTGGCCGCGCCGCGACGGGGTCGGCGTGCCGCTGAGCATCGAGTTGGGGAGCCAACTGCCGAACCTGACCGGATTCGTCTACCGGTTCGACGGCGGTTCCGAGCAGACCGTGTCCAACGGGGGCAACCCGTACGCGTACATCACTGTCACGCCGACGCACGCCGGCGACAACACGGTGGTCCTTCAGGCGCTGTTGTCGGACGGTACGCGGTCGCCCGCCACCACCTACACGTTCGGCATCTGGTCCGGTCCGGTGGTCACGCACACGCCCGAGGGCAGTGGCACCGTCGGCCGGCCCGCGACGTTCACCTTCCGCCCGGGGCTGCCGAATGTCGCCTCCTACCGATACTCGTTGAACGGGGCCGACGAGGAGACGATCGCGGCCGGTCCCGACGGCACCGCGACGGTCACGTACACGCCGACGTCGTGGGGCTACAACGAGGTGCGGGTCACGAGCGTTGGTGCGGACGGCACCGAATCGGACCTGCGGATGGCGCCCTTCGATGTCCGGGACAACAAGGTCAACGTGTACAGCACGTTCGACTGGTCGCGGAGGGGGATCGGCTGGACCGGGTACTTCTACTTCCACACCCAGCTGTTCGGCGAGGTGACCGAGTACCACTACCGCGTCAACGACGGCCCGGAGCAGGTGCTGCCGGCCAGCACTGACGGCACGTCGACGCTGGTCGCGGTGCTGTTCGAACGCAACGGCACGAATACGCTGCACGTCCAGAGCCTGACGGCGGGCGGCGAGCTCTCGCCCGTGACGGACTACGACTTCACGGTCGGCAACGCGCCGTACGTCGTGAGCGCCGAGTATCCGAACGGCACCTGGTCGGGCGGTGGCGGTGTTCCCGGCACCTTCGAGTTCAGTGGCGGCACTGCGGGAATCGTGTCCTTCTCCTGGCAGATCGACGACGGCCCGTCGACGGACGTGCCGGCGGACAGCAACGGGAGGGCGTCGATCACCTACACGCCGGACCAGGACTTCGAGACGCACACCTTGTCGGTGACCGGCCACAAGGCGGACGGCACGGACACCGATCCCACCAGCTACTCCATCTACGTGGGCAGCGGCGACTGACGAACGCAATGTGCCACGGCCGGCCTCCTGGTGCCCAGTGTTCGGGACGCCAGGAGTGCCGGCCGTCGGCGTGCGGGCACCTGGCGCCGGGCGCTGACGTAGATATCCTCTTCAGGTGCTGGCCCGTGTGAAGATCGTTGACACGGGTCCGGCATTTCGAAGGGACTTTCGACATGCCCCGTGTGGTACCGGCGGTCATCCGCGCACTCGACGTCCTCGAACTGTTCCTGGACTGCCCCCAGCTGTCGGCCCGCCAGGTGATGGAGCGGCTCGGCCTACCTCGCACCACCGTCCACGAGCTGCTCGTCACGCTCGAGGCACGCTCGTACCTGATCTCCGTGCCGGGTCAGCCGGTGCAGTATCGGCTCGGTATGCCGCTGTTCCAGCTCGGTGCGGCGTTCGCCGGCCGGCTTGATCTGGTCCGCGAGGCGCAGTGCGTGGCGCGGGACGTGGCGGCCGCGTGCGACGAGGCGGTGCACGTGGCGGTGCTCGACGGCGCCGATGTCATTTACCTCGTGAAGTTCGACAGCACGCATCCCGTTCGGATGGTTTCCGCGGTCGGGCGGCGGCTGCCGGCGCACTGCACGGCGGTGGGCAAGATACTGCTGTCGGGCCTCGACCCGGCGGGCCTGGACGCCGTCCTGAGGACGGGTGCCCTGCCGGGTATGACGCCGGACAGCATCACCGACCCGGACCGTCTACGCGACCATCTCGATCGGGTCCGGGCGGAGAGCGTCGCGGTCGACGTCGGCGAGTCGGACAGCGCCATGCGCTGCGTCGCTGCGGCCATCCGAGACCATTCCGGCACCACCATCGCCGCGATGAGCCTGTCCGCGCCGATCATCCGCTGGACGCCCGAGGCGCACGTGGAGTGGACCGGGCTGGTTCGTGAGGGCGCGGCCGCGCTGTCGGCTCGGATGGGTTACCGGGCCCAGCGCCAGTAGTCGGCCTCCCGTTTTCGGCTCGAAACCACATCGAAACATTGACACCTGTCTCCGCACTGCTCTAGCGTCGCGACCACTCGATACGGTATCTCGAACTCAGTTCGAAATCTCGAACGGTGGTGGTCTCGTGGCCCGACCGAAGTGGAACGCCAGCGCCGCTTTCTCGGCCCGGTCACCGATCGCCTCAACCTCGTCGCGCTGCCCGTCGAGCCGTACGCGGAATCTCTCGCGCGGCTCGCTCGGACGCCACGACGAAGCGTGCGCCAGCGGACCCCCGACGGTGAGCAGCGACAGGGGCAGGCCCGCCGCCACTGCGGCAACCCCACCAACCCCACCAACGGGTACGCGGACGCACTGATCCATCCGGGCGACGCTTCCGTGGTCGCCGTCATAGGGACACCTGGAGCACAAGTACGCCTTCGGCGTGCGGTGGTGCGGGGAAACAGAGGAGGCGAACGTCCATGGAGGACAACTCGACGTGGTCCCGGCGCGGCTTTCTGGGGATGGGGGTGGGGGTGCTCGGCGCGGCCGGTCTGGCCGCGTGTGGAGGCACCTCCGAATCGCCCAGCAGGGTGCAGCCGGAAGTTCCGCAGGAGCTGATCGACGCCGCGGCGTCGATGAAGGGCTCCGCGATGGGCATGCTGTCGCAGAAGCTGTACTCAACGGCGGCGAACGAAGCCCTGGACAGCTCGATCAAGAAGTTCGCCGACACCACCGGGACGAAGATCGAGAACAGTCTGGTCCAGGCTGACGCCGGTGATGTGGTGGCCAAGATCGATGCCGAGGTCAAGGGCGGGGTGGCCCGTGACCTGGCCTTCATGACCGACTCGCGGTTCGTCGCGCAGTTCCACGCGCTGGGGGACCTGGAGGACGTGACGGACGTCGTCCAGGCGCTGACCGCCAAGTACGGCGAGCCCTGCGCGGAGGCCAAGAACTTCTGCGTCTTCGACGGGAAGTGGTTCGCCATCCCGTACCACTTCATCGGGATCGGGTCGTTCCTGCGCAAGGACTGGATGCAGGACAAGGGCATCACTCCCAAGGACATCTACAACTGGGAGGAACTGCGGGACCTGTGCCTGGAGATCTCCGATCCGACCAAGCGCCGGTTCGGCTGGGGCATGACGGTGAACCGGTCAGGTGACGGCAACGGCATGATCGAGGCGCTGATCAACGCCTACGGCGGGTCGATCGCCTCCAACGACGGCCGGAAGGTCACGTTCAACTCGCCGGAGACGGTGCAGGCGGTGACCTTCCTCGGCGACATCTACACCAACTCCAAGTACAAGCCGATGTTGCCACCGGGGATCGCAAGCTGGACCGACACCAGCAACAACGAGAACTGGCTCGCCGGAATCCTCGGCTACACCCGCAACCAGTTCAGCGTCTACGCGGACTCCAGGACCAAGAAGAACCCGGTGCACGCGAACACCCACGTGTTCTCCGACTGCATCGGGCCGGCGACCGACAATCCGCTGCTGCTCGGCCAGTCGCAGGGCTTCGTTGTCTTCAAGGGCGCCAAGAACCCGGCGCTCGCCAAGCTCCTGGCGCAGTACCTGGTCAGCGCGCCCGCGCTGCTCGGGGTGGCGAAGGAGGCGCCCGGCCTGGTGATGCCCGCCTGGGAGAAGGTCTGGGACGCCGACCCGTTCTTCACCAGCGGCGACGCGGCGTTCCCCATGCTGCGCAGGATCACTGAACTGAAGCTGCCGCTGAACACGAAGAACGGCCTGGCCTTCCCGCAGAAGGCCAGCGCGGGCCAGCAGGCGGTGGGTTCGGCCTACGTCCTCACCGACATGATGCAGCAGGTCGTCCAGGGCACGGCGCCGGCGCAGGCAGTGACGGCCGCGCACGCGAAGATGGTGCAGATCTTCAACCAGCAGGGGCTGCCGCAGTGAGGTCTGTCCGTCCTGCGCGGGTCCCGGCGGCGAGGAAGTCCCCGCCGTCGGGACCCGGCTCCCTCACAGCGGTCCAGCGGCGGCTGGGTCGTGACTGGCGGCTGGCCGCGCTGTTCCTGGCGCCCATGGCGGTGCTGGTCGGCGGGCTCGTGCTCGTGCCGATCGCCCGCTCGATCGTCACCAGCACCACCGAACGGCACGGGCAGGACACCGTCTTCGTCGGCCTGGACAACTACCTCGCGCTCGTCGGTGACGACCAGTTCCACACGGGCGTGGTGAACTCGTTCGTCTTCACCGCGTACGCCGAGGTTTTCAAGGTCGTGCTGGGGTTGGCCGCAGCCCTGCTGCTGCACCACCGACGACGTGGCCGGGCCGTGCTGGCCGGGTTGCTCCTGGTGCCGTGGGTGGTGCCGACGGTGGTGACGGCGTTCAGCTGGCGCGCGCTGCTCGACCCGATCTTCGGCAGCGTCAACACGCTGCTCACCGCCACCGGGATCGGGCCGCTGCTGGCCAGCGCCCACCTGGTCGACAGCTGGCCGGCGGGCTGGCTGTCCGACCCGTCGCTGGCCATGCCGTCGGTGATCCTCGTGAACGTCTGGAAGGGGGTGCCGTTCTTCACCGTGTGCTTCCTCGCGGGGTTGAAGGCCATCCCGGCGGACCTCTACGAGGCGGCGACAATCGACGGCGCGTCGGCGTGGCAGCGGTTCGCCAACGTGACGCTGCCCGGACTGCGCCACGTGATCACCGTGACGGTGACCCTGTCGTCGATCTGGACGTTCAACAACTTCGACCTCGTCTGGTTGCTGACGCAGGGCGGGCCGGGCGACGTGACCGCGCCGTACGTGCTCATCGCCTACTCGAAGGCGATCCTGCAGCTGCAGTACGGCGCGGGCGCGGCGGTCACGCTCGTCATGCTGCCGATCATCGGCGGGCTGGTGTTCGTCCTGGTCCGGTTGTTGCGCCAGGACACCAACATCAAACTGCCCCGGCGACGCAGGGCAGCGCGGTGGATCGGAACGCAGCGGTGGGCCGGGACGGCCCGGAGGGCGCTGCCGTGGATCGTCGCCGCCCTGGTCACCGGCCTGCTGGCCTGGGCATCGCCACAGATCTTCTGGAAGGCGGCGGTCGTCCTCGGGGTGATTCTGCTGATCGCGGCGGCGGTCGGCCGGATCGTCTCGACCCTCCAGTCCCGAGGTGGTCGCCGGTCGTCGTCAGTGGTGTCGGGTCTGGGGTCCTGGGCCGCGCTGGCCGGGTTGCTCTTCTTCGTGCTGGGCCCGCTGTACTGGATCGCCGTCACGGCCTTCAAGTCCGAGGGCCAGGTCGTCATGCGCACCGACGACCTGTGGCCAACGCCGTGGACCCTTGAGCAGTTCGGTGCGCTGTTCGCCAACCAGCCGTTCGGCCGGTGGTACCTCAACACCCTGCTGGTGTCGGCGGCGTCCACCGTGGTGGCACTGGTCTGCGCCGCCCTGGCGGGTTACGCGCTGGCCCGGCTGCGGTTCCGCGGGGCGCAGAGCTTCACCGTCACGGTGCTGCTCACCTACGTGATGCCGGGCGCGCTGCTGTTCATCCCGCTGTACCAGATGCTCATCGGCGCCCGGCTCACCGACTCGTTGTGGTCGCTGGTGGTGACGTACCCGACCTTCACGCTTCCGTTCGCCACCTGGCTGCTGGTGGGGTACTTCTCGTCGATCCCCATCGAGTTGGAGGAGGCCGCGCTCGTCGACGGTTGCAGCCGCGTCCAGGCGTTCGGCCGGGTGGTGCTGCCCCTCGCCAAGCCGGGGCTCCTGGCGGTCGCGCTCTTCACACTGACCAACGCCTGGAACGAGTTCCTCTTCGCCTTCGTGTTCATCACGAAGGACGAGTACAAGACGCTCCCGGTGGGGATGCAGTCGATGATCGCCGGGGACGTCGTGCCGCAAGGCCAACTCGCCGCGGCGTCGCTGCTCGTCAGCATCCCAGTGGTGATCATGTACGCCCTCGGGCAGCGCTTCCTGACCGAAGGGCTCACCGCAGGGGCGGTGAAGGGCTGATCGGGGGGCAACCAGCCGTCGGCGCTACCAGGCCATGTTGATGGCACGCTCGAAGTTGACGTAGCCGGCACGGGCGAAGGCGTTCGCCATCGGGGCATTGCCCAGGTCGGTCGCGGCGCGGATGCGCGGCACGTTCTCCTCGGCCAGGATGCGGGTGCCTTCGGCGAGGAGGCCGTCGACGTACCCGTGGCCCCGATGCTCCGGGACGACGCCAAGGTAGGCGATCACCGGGTGGTAGGCGTTGCGTGCCGGGACGACGAACCCGACGGGGTCGCCGTCCCGGCCCAGCGTGCCGACGCGCCACCACCGACGAGGGCTGGAGTACGTGGCGAACTCCTGCTCGTAGTGCTTGACCGCGGCCTCGTGCGGTGACATCTGTGCCAGGTCGCTCCGGCTGTGCGCGTCCAGGGTCCCGTCCAGGGTGCGGGTCATCAACGCGATCAGCTCGTCGGTGTCGCTGACCGGGCGGAAGGCCAGACGTCGGTCGGGCGTCGGTACGCCCACTGTGGGGCTCCACTCCAGGCGGAGCCGTTCGACAGTCAGGTGTGCGCCGGTGTTCTCCAGGACGCCCATCCTCAGTCGCACCGCCCGGTACGCGTCCTGATTTTCACGCCAGTCAGCCGGAATGAAGCGCCCGTACTCGGGAGGGGTGGCCCCGGTTGGCAGGACCCGCTCGGCGGCCGTCTCGTACAGCGCCTGCGCCACCTCGGTGAGATCGTCGGCGGTGTCGTCGACGTCGAGGATGTCCAGCAGCAACGGAGTGCTGTCGCCGCTGCGGCCCCACCAGGCGACCCTGGCCAGCAGACGGTCGCCGTGCAGGGCCACCCACATCCACTCCGGCCGGCGGCGCTGCCCGACGAGGTCGTCGGCGAGTTCGTGGTTGATGGTGTACGGGAGGCGGTTGAACAGGTCGACCTCGTCCGGCCCGGTAATGGGACGGATCGTGACGCCGCCGGGGGATGTGATCATGCGGACTCGTCTCCGGCCGCGGTGCGGGCGTAGGTAAGGAAGAGCGCGCCGCTGTCCAGGGCGGTGTGGTCGGTCAGGCGCCAGGCGCGTGGGGCGAAGACCGCGTCGCGGCCGAACAGCGGGATGCCCGCGCCGATGGTCAACGGGGCGAGCTTGACGATCAGCTGATCGATCTCGGGGTACAGGGCGCCGGCCAGTGCGCCGCCGCCGATCACCCAGATGTCCCTGCCGTCGTGCCGCTTGAGCTCCCGTACCGTGGCAATCGGGTCCTGGGTCATGACCTCGACGGCCGGTGCCGGGCTGCTGCCGAGCGTGCGGGAGAACACCAGGTGGCGCAGGTGCGGGTACGCGTCGGTCACACCGGCCTTCAGCCCCACCTCGTAGGAGTGGCGCCCTTCCAGCACGGTGTCGAACCGGCTGCCCTGGTCGACGATGCCGAACGCCTGCCGGGCAGGGCCGGGCAGGGTCTCCGGGTACTCCGCGACGAGGTGGCGCAGGTAGTCGTCCGGGACGGGCCAGAATCCGCCGGGGCCGGTGGGGTCGGCGCCGTCCGGGCCGGCGATGAAGCCGTCCAGGGTGGTGGCGATGTAATACACGAGCTTGCGCACGAACATCTCCTTGCGTGGGGTCGGATGCTGGTGCTCGCTCCGACGTCCGTCAGCCTTCCGCAGCAGGGCCCGGGGCGACAAGATCACGCCTGATAACGTGCGATAACCCAGCGCTAATACCTGAGTCGGGACCTCCATGGAACTTCGGGATATCGAAATCTTTCTCATCCTCGCGGAGGAACTGCATTTCACCCGCACCGCCGAACGGCTGCACGTGACCCAGGCCCGGGTCAGCCAGGCGATCAAGAAGCAGGAACGCAGGATCGGGGCCGCCCTGTTCGAGCGCAACAATCGCCAGGTGGCGCTGACCCCGATCGGTAAGCCGGCTCTTCGACGACATCCAGCCCATGTATCAGGGCCTGTGCGACGGGATGGAGCGGGCTCGGCTCGCCGCGCGCGGCAAGACCGGCGTGCTGAGGATCGGGTCGATCGCCGTCAACCTGCACGACTTCCGCCACCTGTTCGACGCGTTCGCAGAAGATCATCCCGAGTGCGAGGTGCAGCTTCGACACGTCGACTTCGGGGACCCCTTCGGGCGGCTACGGGCCGGAGACATCGACATCCAGATCGTCTGGCTCCCGGTCAGGGAACCGGACCTCAGCGTCGGCCCGGTCATCTACACCGAATCCATCGTGCTGGCCGTCGGAGCAGGTCACCGGTTCGCCAGTCGTGAGTCGGTCTCCTACGAGGATCTGGCGGACGAGACGGTGATGGGTGGGGCCCGGCCGGACTACTGGCGGGAGATCCTGGTGCCCCTGCGCACCCCCAGTGGCCGTCTGATCCGCATCGGCCCGTCCGTCTCCAACTTCCAGGAGATGATCCCGATCCTCGCCACGGGTGAGGCGGTCTCGCCCGTCCACGCCCAGGCCGCCCGCTATTACGCCCGGCCGGACATCGCCTATGTGCCCATCAGCGATGCCCCGCCGGCCCGGTGGGGGCTGATCTGGCGCACCGGCAACGAGACCGAACTCATCCGCTCGTTCGTCAGCGCGGCGCAGCGCCTCACTGGCTGAGCTGCTTCTCGAACCAGTGGTGGGCGTAGTGCTCGGTGTTGTACGCCTCGATCTCCCGGTAACCCGTCGCCCGGTACAGGGCGATCGCCTCGGTGAGGTTGCGGTTGGTGTCCAGTCGGACCGCTGTCGCACCCCGCTCGGCGGCGTACCGTTCCAACTCGCCCAGCAGCCGCCGCCCGACGCCGAGCCCGCGTACGGTGTCGGCCACCCACACGCGCTTGATCTCGGCGGGCGCGTCGGGGTGGAGTTTGACCGCGCCGCAGCCGATCGGCTCGCTGTTGAGGGTGGCGAGCAGGAGCACTCCGTTGGGCGGGACGAGCGCTTCGTCGGGGAGCGGTTTGCTCAGTGCGGGGTCGAACCCGCCGTCGAACCGTCGTGCGATGTCGCGGACGTAGGCCCGCAGGCACGCGCGGGCTCGCGGGTCGCTCGGCGGGCACGGTTCGACGACGACCATCGAGCCGATGAGCAGCCGTTCGACCTCGGCCATGGCGGTGACGAGTCGTTCCCGGCGGTGTTCGGTGAGCGGTTCGAGGATCGAGGCGGCGAGATCGTCCGACCGCTTGTCGAGTTCGGCCCACTGGGCACGACCGGCGTCGGTGAGCGTGGCGACGCGTACGCGGCCGTCGCCGCCGGCCCGGTCGACCGGTCCCACAGTGATGAGGCCGTCGTTCTCGAGGGTGCGCAGGAGTCGGCTGAGGTGTCCGGAGTCCAGGCCGAGCCGGGCCCGCAGCGCGGCGACCTCGGCACCGGCGGGGCTGATCTCCCAGAGCAGCCGAGCCTGCCCCAGCGGACGCCCCTGGGCCATGTACTCGTCGTCCAGCGCACCCACCCGCTGGGTGACAGTCCGATTGAACCGCCGCACAGCGGCGATGAGAGTTGGGTCCATATACCTGACTTTAGTCAGGCTTCCAGGTCACGCGCCAGCCTGGTGCCGGTAGGACCGGATGCCGGCGTGGTCCAGCACGACCACCACGAGCACCACCCCCGTGGCGACCGCGCTGACCGCCAACAGCGGCAACCGCAGGACGGCCGCCGAAGCGGCCAGCACGAGCAGGGCGGCGACCCGGGGCCAGGAGAGTCGCCGGTGGATCGCTGCCGAGAAGAGGATCCGCCCGACGAGGAACAGCATCGGGCCGCTCAGGATGACCAGAACCGCTGTCGTGTCACCGGTCCGCATGGGGTGGGCGATGCTCAGCTCGGCGCCGACGGCGGTGACCACCAGCCCGGCGATCATCACCAGGTGCAGGTATCCGGTGATGACCCCGAGCCGGGCCGGGTCGGCGTGCTCGATGGCCGGGCCGAGACGTTGACCGGCGGGCGTCACGTAGAGGAGACCGATCAGGATTGCGGTGGCGAAGACCAGCAGGAACGCGACGGTCTGTGAGAGGTCGAGACGGGTGTCGGCGTACGAGAGGCCGGCGACCAGGACGAGTTCGCCAAGCGCGATGATCATGATTTGCTGGTACCGCTCGGCGAAGTGCTCGCCGGCCAGGTGCAGCTCCTGTCGCCCGGTCCGACCCATGAGTGGAGTGGGCCAGCCGAGTCGTGGGCCGGTGAAGTCGATGGCGAGGGCGAGCAGCCAGAGCGGCACCCGCCACTCCGGCAGAAACCCACCGGCCAGCCACGGTACGGCCGAGACGCTGAACCAGCAGAGGATCCGCAGCGCCCGGCTCTGCCGCGGGTGGCCGCGCAGCGAGACGGCGGTGACCACACCCCGGGCGACGTGCACCGAGACGTACGCGCCGGCGAAGAGCAGGCCCCGCCCGTCCAACGCCTGCGGGATCGCCACCCCGGCCAGCAGGCTGCCCAGCGCCGAGCCGACCAGCAGCCACCGCACCGCCGGGCTCTCCGGGTCGTACCAGTCGGCGAACCAGGTCGTGGTGACCCAGATCCACCAGACCCCGGCCAACAACAGGGCGGTCCGCAGCGCGCCGGGCAGGGTGAGGTCGTGCAGCAGGTGGGCGGCCAGCTGGCTCAGGGCGAGCACGAACGCCAGATCGAAGAACAGCTCCAGGAACGAGGCGCTCAGCGGCGAGTCGTTCCCCCGCAGCAGCCGTTCGGGTCTGCTCGCCATCGACGCTCCTCCCGGTGGCGCACGCCCTGCGTCCGTCGTACCACCAGAAGCAGCCCACCGGGGGCGAAAGCGGGGTCAGCCGCGGACGCCGACCCCCGCGTACCCGTGTGCGTCCACGGTCTCCGGCGCACCGTCCGGTCGCCACCTGGTGGTGGCGACCAGGCCGGGTTCCACCAGGTCGTACCCGGCGAAGAAGCGTGCCGTCTCGGCGCGCGTCCGGGGCACCAGTGGGGCGCTGCTGTTGCGGTAGACGGCCTGGCCGCGCTCGGCCAGCTCCGGCGGAATGCCGTCCAACGTCAGGTGGGACAGCACCAGGTGACTGCCGGGCGCGGTGGCGTCGCGCAGCCGGGCGACCGCCGCCCACGGGTCGTCGTGGTCCGGCACGAAGTGCAGCACCGCGAGGAGCAGCACCGCCACCGGCTGGTCAAGGTCGAGGGTGGCCCGCACGTCCGGGTGGGCCAGCAGCTCGTCCGGACGTCGCAGGTCACCCTGCACGACCGCGGTGCCGGGTACGTCTGTCAGCAACTGCCGGGCGTGCCCGACGGCCACCTCGTCGTAGTCGACGTAGACCACCCGCGCGTCGGGCGCCACGGCCCGCACCACCTCGTGCACGGCGTCCTGGGTGGGCAGCCCCGCGCCGATGTCCAGGAACTGGCGGACGCCCTGCTCGGCGGCGTACCGGACGGCCCGGCGCAGGAAGTGCCTGTTGGTCTGGGCGGCGACCCCGGTCTCCGGAAAGATCTCCAGCACCCGGTCGGCGGCGGCCCGGTCGGCGGGGAAGTTGTGACTACCCCCGAGGAAGTAGTCGTACATCCGGGCGACGTTGGGTCTGGTGGTGACGTCAGGTGCCGGCTGGTCGGTCATGCGGGATCCCTTCGGCGGCGGGAGCGGAACTCGATGTCTAGCACCAGTGACGACGACCCGCTGACCCCTCGTGTCGTTGATCCGGCTGCGCCCATGGTCACCGCTGACCACGGTGGGGGCACCGACTCAACGAGGAGGGACGCCGATGACCGCTCAGCGCGAGACCGTGCAGGTCGACCACGACCTGTTCCGCGCCGTGTACGACTCGCCCGCATCACTGCCCGGCCGACACCGCTGGACCACCCCCGAGTCGGACGTCCGGCGGCTGGAGAAACTGCTCGGCATGCCGGCGCGCAGCATCGGCGCCCCGCTGTGGGTCAGCGGCGACGAACCCGACTGCCCGAAGTGCCGCCGGCGGGTCACCTGGTACGACATCGTGTCGTCGGCGCTCTCCGGCCTGCACGACAAAGCCATGATCGCCACGGTCATCCTGGGCGAGCGCAAGTACGTCAACACCGAGATCCCGGATGCCATCGCCGGCGTGCGCTGCTCGGACTGTCACACCGCGATCGACGGTCTGCGCAGCTTCAAGTGCCACAACTGGGCGTACGCCTTCGAGGCGCTGGAGGCCGTCCGCGAGCGGATGGCCGGCGGTCCCACGTCGATCTGAGCCGGTCGAGGCGAAAACCCTGGACGAAGGTCGTGAAGACCGCCCGACCTTCGACAGCAGCGGGCCCTCTGCCGCGTTCGTAGGGTGTCCGCAAGGTGAACAGGGTATGAACGTGAAGTGAGGTGATGCATGGTCGACAACGGCAGCATGGACGTTCCGGAGATCAGCGCCGAGTGGTACAGAGACGTCGTCGACGCCGCCGCCGGCAGCCCAGAGCCGGTGCAGTGGTTCGTCGGACACGCCACCGAGGGGGTGATCCTGCTGCTCGGCGCGCTGCTGCTGATGGCCGCGCTGAGTCGCCGGTCCGGCGGCCCGCACGACCGGGCGCTCGCCCTGATCGCGCCGGTGCCAGCCCTCCTGGCGTACGTGGGCAGCGAATTCTTCAAGACCGTGGTGGACGAGGAACGCCCCTGCCGGACCATCGGTCGGGAGATCATCGCGAGCGCCTGCCCACCCACGGGTGACTGGTCGTTCCCCAGCAACCACGCCACTGTGGCCGGGGCGCTGGCGGTCACCACGTTGCTGCTGTCCCGCCGGCTCGGCCTGGTCGCGCTACCCCTGGCCGCGCTCGGCGCCTTCTCCCGGGTCTTCGTGGGCGTGCACTACCCGCACGACGTGATCGCGGGCGTGCTGTTCGGTGCCCTGGTCGCCGTGGTGGCCACCCCGTTGCTGGCCCGCCCGACCAGCGAGATACTCCGCCGCCGGGCCAACCGCGCCGACAGCCCGGTCCCCAAACTGGCCAGCCGCTCCCGCCCCTGACCAGCGCGACGGAGTCGGCCGGGGGCCGGGCGGCGGTCAGGTTGCCAGCAGGAGGGCAGCCGTGGTGCCGAGGAGCAGGAACGGGCCGAACGGTAGGTGGGTGCTCCAGTTGGCCCGGCGCGTGGCCAGCAGGCCCAGACTCACCAGGGCGGAGAGCCCGAAGGTGAGCAGTAGCCCGAACAGCAGCACCGGCCAGCCGTACCAGCCGAGCAGCGCCCCGACACTGAGCGCCAGCTTGGCGTCGCCCAGCCCGAAGCCGCGGCGGCCGAGCAGCACCGCGGTGCTGGCGAAGAAGAATGCCAGCGCCGTGCCGCCGATGACGGCACGCAGCCAGTGCCCCGGGTCGGCGTCGAGCGCGGCCACGCCGAGCAGCAGCCAGGTCCCGGCCGCCGCGGGCAGGGTGAGCCGGTCCGGCAACCGGTGCACGGCCAGGTCGACGAAGATCGCCGGGATCGTCCAGCCGAGCCACCAGATCAACGCCGGCAGCGCTCCGCCCGACGGACCGGCGAACGCCAGCAGCACCGCCGCCGCGAGCACGGCCAGCTCGACGGTGCCCTGCGGTGGGCCGACCCGGGCGCGGCAGCGACCGCACCGGGCCGCCGGCCCCAGCGCCGGCCAGGGGCGGGTCGGGCCGACCGGCGCGCCGCAGGCGTCGCAGCCGGTCCGGCTGGGCAGACCCGGGGGTACGGCGTAGCGCAGCGCGGCCAACCGCATCAGCGGGCTGATCGCGAGGAACGCGAACACTGTCGACACCCGGGTACGCGCCACCGCCGAGACGAGGCCCGGCCGTCGTTCGCGCCCCGGCGAGTGCGCGGCCCGGCGGGTGGGCTCCTCCGTCGTATCCCCGGACGGCGGGGGTACCGGTCTCCGATCGGGTGGGTTTTCTCGACCCGGTACGGCCGCCGGGGGGCCGGTCAGCGCCATGTCGCCTCCATTGCGGCCAGACGGCCGTCCGCCACGGTGAACACGGATAGTGATGGAACGCTCGCTGGCGTGTAGCGGATGGCGCAGAAAGCGACCTGTCCACCCGGCCCCACGATGGCGCCGTCGACCACTCCCGAGCCGGGCACCCCGCCGGGCGGGGCAGCCCGTCGATCGGCCGACGACAGCGCTCGAATGCCGGGATGACGCCACGATGTCCCACTACCGGGACCGACAGCGACACCTTCGCGGGCACCACCGACCCGGCGCCGGCTCAGCATTGACGATCTTTCGCTCGACCATTGCCCGGGGCGCAGTGCGGACACCCACCACCACCACCTGCCATCACGCTGAGTGTTCACATTAATTGCCTCTGTTGCATCGGCGAGCGTCAGCCTATGCTCGCCCCTTGGGTGTGATGCAAGCCTCACCTTGACAATCAGACGACATGGGATTTGCATTTGTGGAAGATCCGTAACGGTGAATGCAGAAGCGCAATGAACGGCTCCGGATGTGCTGATCCGGGCGCGCTTCCGTATGCCCGACGGCGGTGAACCGTCACCGCCCCGGGCGACCACGAGGAGGCTCGACGGTGCGCGGACGGCAGCTCAGACGAGCGGCAATCTGCCTGCTGGCGGTCGTGGCGGCGGCGCCGGTCACCGCCTGCGCCAGCGGACGGGAAGCGGTCGAACGGCCGACGGCAGCCCGGGACGAAGAACAACGGACCGATCCCGACGTCGAACGGCGAGCTGCCGAAAAGGCGGCACTCGACGCGTACTCCGGTTATCTCGCGGCCTCGCGCACGGCGGGCGCACGCAGTGATCCACGCGCGCCGGAACTGTCGCGGTTCCTCGGCGATCCGCTTCTTACTCGGGTCCGGGTGTCCATTCGCGAGGCTAAGGAGCACGGCGCTATGCGTACCGGGACGCTGAAGTCCGACCCGACCGTCACCGCCGTCAGCCTGGATTCGAAGCCGGCCACCGTGGACATCCAGGACTGCCTGGACACGACCGCCTACCGGCTGGTCTACGCCAAGGACAAGCGCCCGGTGCCGGGCAGCGGCGGCGGCAGGCACCTCTCCACCGCCACCGCGACCCGATATCCGGACGGCCGCTGGCTGATCAACTACGGCGCGACGCACCGGGACCAGCCGTGCTGACCCGGGGCGGGAAGGGTGCCCGACGGGCTCTCGCCGGGGTCGGCCTCGCGCTCCTGCTGGTGGCCGGGGCGACCGTGCCGGCCGCCGCCGCCCTACGGGCTGATCCGGGGGCCGGTTGCCCGCCCGACCAGCCCGACTGCAGCGTCTGGGACGACGAACCCGGCAACCCGGGCAATCCCGGCGGCGGTGGGGACGACGGTGGGGGCGGAGACGACGGGGGCGGTGGCGGTGTCTGCCAGTGGAACGGCCGGACCATCCCCTGCTACGACGAGGACCTGGGCTGGTTCAACAGCGGCGACGGCTGCTACTACAAGCTGACCGAGGGACCGGTAGAGCCCCCCGAGGGCGAGCAGTGGTATCTGCAGACCTGCAACGGCGGCGACCTGGGCGCCCAGGACGTGGTGCTGCTGGACGCTCCGCCGCCCGGCTTCGGCGCGCCGCCCGACCCGGAGGAGCTGGCCCGTCGCGCCCTGGCGTCGATCAGTCTGCTGCCGGCACCGCTGAAGGTGGCACCCCGCAAGAGCGTCGGCCCCGGTCTGGTCGGCCTGCCCGTCTGGATGTGGGCGGCGCCGAGCACCAGCTACTTCGGCCCGTTGACCGCGTCCGCGTCGGACCGGGGCGTGACCGTCTCCATCGAGGCGAAGGTCGACCGGATCGTCTGGGACATGGGCAACGACGAGCACGTCACCTGCGACGGTCCCGGCACCCCGTACGACCCGAAGGGCGATCGCGCGGGCCGCACGTCCCCGGACTGCGGCTACGACGAGGGCTACTCGAAGGCCGGCACCTACGAGGTCACCGCCACCACCCACTGGACGGTGACCTGGCGCGGCGGTGGCGAGAGCGGAGAAATCCTGGTGACGCGTAACAGCGGCATCGTCCAGATCCAGATCAACGAACTCCAGGTGGTCACCAGATGAGCCTCGCGACGCGCAACGGGACCCCGTCGGTGGACGCGCCCATCAACCCGCCCACAGTGGTCCGTCAGCGCCGGGTACGCCCCGGGCTGCTCGGTCTCGCCGTCCTCCTGATCGCCCTGGGCGGGCTGGGCGCGGCGTTCGCGGTCACCTCGGTACGCGCCACCGGCAGCTACCTGGCGGTGGCCCGCCCGGTCGAGGTGGGCCGCGAGATCAGCGCAGCCGACCTGATCACCGTGCAGGTGGCCGGCGGCCAGGGGCTGCGCCCGGTGCCCGCCGGACGGCTCGACGAGGTGGTCGGCAAGCGGGCTGCGGTCGCGCTGCTTCCGGGCACGCTGCTCACCCTGGGACAGGTCACCGACGATCCGCTGCTCGGCCCCGGCCAGCAGCAGATCGCACTCGGCCTGAAGACCGCCCAGGTGCCGGCCCGCGAACTGCACCCCGGCGACAAGGTCCTGCTGGTCAGCACCCCGGACAGCAATGCCGACGGAGACCCGCCCGCCGCCGCCGGCACGCGGTTCGCGGCCACTGTCATCGACATGGTCAGCCCGGCCAACGACGACAAGGTCCTGTACCTGGCGCTGCTCACCCGTGACGTCCCCGCGGTGGTGGCGCTCGCCGCACAGGAACGGCTCGCGGTCGTGCTGACCGAGGTGGCCTGAGCATGGCGATCATCGCGCTGGTGTCCGCGAAGGGTTCGCCAGGCGTCACGACCTCGGCGCTGGCCTGCGCGCTGGCCTGGCACCGGCGGCTGGTGGTGGCCGAATGTGACCCGGCCGGCGGCTCGATCCTCGCCGGATATCTCGGCGGTCAGCTCGACGGCCCGCGCGGTATCGGCGAGCTGGCCGTCGGGGAGTTGCGCGACGGCAACCTGGACACCGCGTTCTGGTCGCAGCTTGTCGACCTGGACGCACCCCGCCGGGAACGGTTGCTGCTGCCCGGCCTCGTCGACCCGGCCCAGGGCGGCAGCGTCACGCCGCTCTGGCAGCGCTTCGCCGACTACTTCGACGCCCTCGACCGCGGCAACCCCGGCTACGACGTCCTTGTCGACTGTGGCCGGCTGCACGTGCCCGGGCCGCCGTGGCCGGTGCTGCGGGCCGCCTCGGTGGTGCTGCTGGTGACCCGGGCGCACCTGCCGGACCTCTCCGGCACCCGCGCGGTGGTCACCACCATCGAACGGGACTTCGCCGAGCACCGGGTTCCCCCGGGCACACTGCGGCTGCTGCTGGTCGGCAACGGGCACGGGCGGGCCGAGATCAGCCGCGCCCTGAAACTGCCTGTCATCGCACGGCTGCCGCACGATCCGCGTACCGCCGGGGTGCTCGCCCTGGGCGGGACCGTGCGGGCCGGACGGCCGCTGATGCGCGCGGCGGCCGCCCTGGAGGTCCCGATCGGGGCGCTCCTGGAGCGGCGACGGGCCCGGTTGGCGTGGCCCGTGCAGCAGGGGGTGCCGGATGCGGTTTGAGCCGGTCTCCACCGATCCGCGCCAACAGCCACCGGGCGTGACCTCCACCGCGCCACCCCTGGCCGTGCCGAACGGCCGGCACCACCAGTCCGCGCAGCAGCCGCAGCCGATGCCCGCGGCCACCCCACCACCGGAGTCGCCGCCCCGGCCCCGGATGGACTTCCAGGTGGTCCGGGAGCTGCGCCGGGAACTCACCGAGAGGCTCACCCTCTGGCAGCGCGGCCGGGAGTTCACAGTCGACGAGGAGGACACCGAACGGGCCCGACTCGCCGTCACAGTGGTCGCCGCGTACGCGGACTCGGTGCGCCGGGCCGGCACGCCGATGGCCGCCGGCGACGAACGCCTGCTGCTCGACCAGGTCACCGCCGAGCTGGTCGGGCTCGGCCGGCTACAGACGCTGCTTGTCGACGACACCATCGAGGAGGTGCACATCCTCGGCTGCGACCAGGTACGCATCACCCGGCACGGCGGCGGGGTCGACTGGGCCGAGCCGATCGCCGACAGCGACGCCGAACTGGTGGAGATCCTCCAGGCGGCGGCCCGCCGGGCGGGCGCGACCGAGCGGTCCCTCTCCACCGTGAAGCCCACCCTCGACCTGCAACTGCCCGACGGCAGCCGGCTGGCCGCGGTGTTCCTGGTCAGCCACCGCCCGTACGCGGTCATCCGCAAGCACAACACCCTGGACGTGAGCCTCGACGACCTCGCGGGCGCCCGGGGCGACCTGGACGAGATGATCGACCCACTGCTGCGCGACTTCCTCCGCGCGGCGATGCGCGCCGGTCTGAACATCATGGTCGCCGGGTTGGCCGGCGCCGGAAAGACAACTGTCATCCGGGCGCTGATGAACGAGATTCCGCCCGACGAGCCGTACGTGCTGCTGGAGGAGAGTCGGGAGCTGCTCCCGGCCCGCCGCCGGGAGCGGCACCGGGCGGTGATGAGCTTCGAGGCCCGGGAGGGTCACGGCGAGCGCGGCTTCGACGGTCGACCGGCCGGTGAGGTGACCATCGCCGACCTGATCCCGCTGTCGCTGCGGATGGGTGTGCTGCGGATCATCGTGGGCGAGGTGCGGTCCCGGGAGATCGTGCCGATGCTCCAGGCGATGACCACCAGCCGGGGGTCGATGTGCACCATCCACGCCCGTACCGCCGCCGGTGTGGGTGAACGGATCGTCGAGCTGGCCCTGGCGCACGGCCGCGAGATGACCGTCGACCAGGCCCGCCGCATGGCCGGCAACGCGCTCGACCTGATCGTCTACGTCACCATCGAGGACGAGACCGCGATCGGCGGGCGGAAACACCGGTTCGTCTCGCATGTGGAGGAGGTGATCGGGGCCGGCGAAGCCGGTCGGATCACCACCACCACTGTCTTCGGGCCGGGCCCGGACGGTCGTGCGGTCCCCCGGCACCTGCCGGAGCGGGTCCGCGACCAGTTGCTGCGGGTGGGTTACGACGCGCGGCTGCTGACCCGGTGGGTCGAGGCCGGTGCCGGTGCCTGGCGGCGGCCCCGGCAGACCCGACTGGCCCGGCGGTGATCTGATGCTCGGCAGTCTGGAGTTGATCGCGGTGGTCTCCGGGGCCGCCTGTGTGGCCGGGCTGCTGCTGGCCGTGGTCGCGCTGGTCGGCACCCGCCGACCTCCCGGGCCGCGCCCGGGCAGCGGGCCGGGGCTGGGCCGACTGTGGCGCGGGCCGGGCAGCACCCCGGCCGAGCAGCGGGGCTACCAGGCGCTGCTTGTCGCCGCGCTTGCCGCCGGGGCATTGGCGTTCCTGTTGACCGGGCTGCCGGTGGTGGGCCTCCTGGTGGCGGTGGCGGTGCCCGGCACCCCGTGGTTGTTCGGTGTGGGCAAGGCCGAACAGCGGGCGATCGCCCGGATCGAGGCGGTCGGCGAGTGGACCCGCCGACTCAAGGACGTCTCCGGCACCGGGCAGGGGCTCCAACAGTCGATCATCGGCACGATCGGCAGCGTGCCACCCGGCATCGAGGACGAGGTACGGCTGCTCGCCGCCCGTCTGCAGGCCGGCTGGATGGCCCGCTCCGCGCTGCTGGCGTTCGCCGACGAGATCGCCGACCCGGTCTGCGACCAGGTGGTCGCGGCGCTGATCCTGCACCTGTCGGACCGGGGCGAGCGGTTGGGTGACGTGCTCGGTTCGATCGCCGGCGCGGCGTCCGCGGAGGTCGCCACCCGTCGGGAGATCGAGGCCAAGCGCACCCAGCCCCGGTTCGCGGTCCGCTTCCTCACCGGGATGACGCTGGCAACCCTGGCGTACGGGCTGATCAACACCGAGTACATCAGGCCGTACGGCACGCCTGTGGGTCAGCTGGTGATGGCCGCTCTCGGTGCCGCCTTCATCGGCCTGCTGGCCTGGGTGCGGTCGATGAGCCAGCCGCAACGGCCGGCGCGGTTCCTGCCGGCGCCCAACCCGGCCGAGGTGATCGCGTGAGCGCGAGGAGTGCAGCGCAGCGGAGCCCCGCAGTCGCGAACGAAAGGCGGCTCCCGTGAGCGCGAGGAGTGCAGCGCAGCGGAGCCCCGCAGTCGCGAACGAAAGGCGGCTCCCGTGATCGTGAACTGGCAGTTGGCCATCGCGGTCTGCGGTGGCGCCGGGGTCGGCCTGGGTGTGTTCCTGGTGGTCCGGGAGTTGGTGCCGGCGACGCCGGCGCTCGGGCCGGCGCTGCGTCGACTGCACCAGCCGCAGGGCACCGGCCGGGTGGCCACGCCCGCATCCCGGCGACTCGACTGGCTGACCGGGATGTCCCGCTGGATGCGGCCGCCGCAGATGCAGCTCGCCCTGATCGGCCAGACCTCCGAGCAGTACGCGCTGTCGGTGCTGCTCTCCGCGCTGTTCGGGCTGGCAATGCCGACTCTGCTCGGGGTGACGCTGTGGGCGCTCGGCGTTCCGTTTCCGCTTGTCGTGCCGGTGCTCGGCAGCCTCGGCCTGGCACTGCTGGGCGGCCTGCTGGCGCACCGCGCCGTGCTGACCAAGGCCAACACCGCCCGCGACGAGTTCCGCCAGGCGGTCTGCACCTACCTCGACCTGGTGGCGTTGCAGCTCTCGGCGGCGCACGGGCCGGTGCAGTCGCTGGAGCGGGCGGCGGCGGTCTGCGACGGTTGGGTGTTCGACAGGCTCCAGGAGTCGCTGCGGATCGCCCAGATGCAGATGCACGCGCCCTGGGACGAGCTGCGCGACCTCGCCGACAAGATCGGGATCCCGGAGTTGGGCGACGTCGGCGCGATCATGCGCTCTTCCGGCAGCGAGGGCGCGCAGGTGCACGAGACGCTGCGCAGCCGGGCGGACTCGCTGCGCGACCAGATCCGCACCGACAACCTCACCCGCGCCGAGGGGATCACCAGCAAGCTCGACATTCCGGGCGCACTGCTCGTCTTCGTCCTGCTCGGGTTCGTCCTCTATCCGTTCATCGCCCGTGTCTGACCCCATCCCCTGAAGGAGCACGCCATGTCCATCCTCAGCTACCTGCACGTCGTGGTGACGACGCGCCTGGCCGAACTACGCCGTGACGGTGAGCGCGGCGACAGCCCGGTGCCCACTACGGTGATCATCGCCGGCCTGGTCGCCGTCGCGATGGCCGTCACCGCTCTGGCCCTGACCAAGGCCAGGGGCTGGATGAACGGCATCCCGAATTACACGGTCCCGAAGTAGCCGGGATGCGCCGAGCCGCGTACCCGAGGTGGCGCCGAGCGGTCAATGCCGCCCGGCGCCGCCTCGTGGCCGGCGACCGCGAGCGGGGTGCCAACCCGGTGGAACTGGCCGTGATGATGCCGCTGATCCTGGTCCTGCTCTTCGCCTCGATCCAGGTCGCGGCCGTCTTCCTCGCCCGCTCCACCGCGTTGAACGCTGCGCAGAGTGGCGTGAACGCGCAGCGGACGTACCAGGCGGGGAACGGCGCCGGGGTGGACAGCGCCTCCCGCTTCCTCAAGGCCGCCGGCGGTTGGCTGGTGGGCTGGGACACAGCTGGCCCGACCTGCGTGACCACCACGACCGAGGTGACCTGCACGGTGAGCGGCCGATCCCTGTCGGTGGTGCCGGGCGTGGACTTCGCGGTACGGCAGACCGCCCACGGAACTGTGGAGAGGGTGACCCAGCCATGACCCGTACCGCCGAGCGGGGTTCGGTCTCCATCGAGGTGGCGGTGCTGGCGCCCGCGTTCATCGCGTTGATGGTGCTGGCCGGTGTGGTCGGGCGCAGCGCGGTGGCGGCGGAGGCGCTCGACGCGGCCGCGCACGACGCCGCACGGGCGGCCTCGATCTCCCGGGATTCCACCACCGCCAGAGAGAAGGCGCTGAAGGCCGCCCAGGCCCAGCTGGACTGGCACGGCCTGGCCTGCACCAACAACCTGAAACCGGAATTCACCGGCAGGTCGCCCGGCAACGCGGCCAGCTTCGACGACGCCTTCAAGAGTTCGGTCGGTAGCAACGCCACGGTGACGGTGACGATCCGCTGCACCGTGTCCTTCAAGGACATCACACTCGACGTCCTGCCCGGCATGGAGATCGAGAAGGAGATCTCCGCGCAGTTCACCTCCCCGCTCGACCGTTACCGGAGTCGGCAATGACGGCCACGACGTCGGCTGCCAGGCCCTCGCGGGCAGGTGAGCACGGTCGGGTGAGCATCTTCCTCGCGGTGACGATGGTCGGCGTACTGGCCATCATCGGCCTCTCCTTCGACGGCGCCGGGCAGCTCCGCACCCTGCAACGCGCCCAGAACCTGGCCTCCGAGGCCGCCCGGGCCGGCGGTCAGGCCATCGACCGGGCCACCGCCATCGAGGGCGGGCCGAAGCGGATCGACGAGCCGGAGGCACGCAAGGCGGTCGCCGACTACCTCGCCGAGGTGAAGACCTCCGGCCACACAGTGAACTTTCCCGAGGTCGACGGGGAAGTCCTGATCCGGGTGACCGTCTCCATCACCTACCACCGCTCGATGCTCGGACCGTTCGTTCAGGACAAGACGGTCACCGTCACCGGCGAGGCGACCGCGCGTGCCATCACCGCAGCACCGTAGGAAGGAAGGCAGCCATGCCCGTATCGGGTGGGTCCGTCGTACGGCGGACCGGACGGATCCTCACCGGCATCGGCGCGCTGGCCGTGCTCCTGGTGCTGCTGGTCGGCGCACCGATCGCGCTGCTGGCCTTCGCCGGTAACCCTCTGCCCGATCACCTCCCCACGATCAGCGAGGTGGGCACCGCGCTGACCAGCCGGGACGACGGTCAGCTCTTCCTTCGGGCATTGGCCTTGGCCGGTTGGTTCGGCTGGGCCACGTTCGCCTTCTCCGTCCTCGTCGAGTTGGGCGCACAGACCCTGCGCCGGCCGGCGCCGAAGCTGCCCGGGATGGGCCGCCAGCAGAAGGCCGCCGCCGCGCTTGTCGGCTCGGTCGCGCTGATCCTGGTCGCCAGCCCGGCCGCCGCCAGCGCCGCGGCGGTCTACGGCACCCCGGCGTACGCGAGTCCGAGCGCACCGGCCGTCACCACCCTGGCCGCGCCGACCCGCGCCGCGACGACACCTGACACGGCCGCGCCGGTGGCCCGGGGCGGGCTGCTCGGCATGGCCGGGACCGGGCTCGCCGCACCCGCCGGCTCGGCAACGAACGACGAGGCCGCACCGGTGTACCGGGTGGCGCGGGGCGACTACCTCGGAGGGGTGGCCGAGCGGTACCTGGACGAGTTCGGCGACTATCGACAACTCGCCAAGCTGAACAAGCTCGACGACCCGGACCGCATCCGCCCCGGCCAACTGCTCCGACTGCCCACGGAGGCCGCCGACCAGGGGGCCCGGCAGCACGCCACCGGCCGGCTCGTCGACCGGCCCGCGGCGTCGAAGCCGCCCGCGCCCCGGCCGGCGCCCGAGCGGGCCGCACCGCCGCGGGTGGCCCCGGCACCACCCAGCGGTACGGAGTCAGCCGGCCAACCACCAGCGATGACTGTCGGCGCAGCCCGGGCCGGTGCCGCCGACCGGGTGAACCGACCGCTGGCGGTGTCCGCCGTTCTGGCGGTGGCGAGCATCGTCGGCGCCCAGATCGGCGCGGTGCTGGGGCTGCGTCGACGCCCGGCCACCGCCGGGGCGGCTCCCCGACTGGCCGCGTCCTCGCGCACGCCCCGAAGCGGCGCGGGCCGGAGCAGTGGTGGCGCGGGCCGAAGCAGCGGCGGGTCCGGCCGGAGCAGTGCTGGCGCAGGCCGGCGGGCCGGCGGTGGGGCGGCCGGGAGCGGTGCCGCGTGGGCTGCCAGCCGGGCGGCGGCGGCCATCGAAGCCCCCGCGACGCCGAACGGCGGCACGGCACCGAGCGGGCACGACTTCGCACCTCGCGGCGACGGAATGACACCCGGCAGTCAGGCGGCATCCTCGGGCAACGGGGTGGCACCTGCCCCCGGTGGGGCAGCACCTACCGGAAGTGGGGTGGCACCCGCCGGCAGCGGAATGGCCTTCCCCGGCAGCACGGCGTTCCCGGGCAGCGGGATGGCTCTCTCCGGCGGCACGGCACCCTCCGGCGGCGCAATGGCGGCCGCCGGCGCAGGGGGCTGGAGCGGCGACGACGGCTGGCGCGGTGATGGTGGCGAGGGCGGGCTGTTCGACGGCGGGCACGGCCTGGACTCCGTACCTGACGGTCCGCCGGTTGGTCGACACCGACGGACCTGAGCGACCCGTACGACCTGGTGTCTCCGCATTCCCCCAGGTCACGGTGATCGTCGCCGCGACGGGCGGGTCAGGGCAGGCGGGTCTGGAGCACGCCGTTCTCGATCCGGGTGGGCAGGATCTGCTGGTCGCTCCCGGACGGTCCCTGCATGACCTCGCCGCCGTTGAGCCGGAACGCGCTGCCGTGCCACGGGCAGACCACACAGGCGTGGCCGTCGATCTCCTGCACTTCGCCCTCGCCGAGCGGCCCGCTCTGGTGCGGGCAGCGCTCCAACATCACTGTCACCTCGTCACCGTGCCGGTAGAGGATCACCGAGATGTCGTCGTCCACCTCGCGGGTGATCAGGGTGCGTTGCGGCAACGTCGCCATGTCGGCCAGCGAGTGCCAGCCATCGGTCATCCGGTGCAGCTCGGAGACGCTCTGGTTGACCTGGGCCCCCTGCTTGTACGCCAGGTGACCCCCGATGTAAGCCCCGAGGCTCACGGTGGAGAGACCGAGGAAGCCGAGGGCTCGGCCCACTCCGTAACGGCCGGACAGCCGCGCGGCCAGCGAGCCGGCGTAGATCGCCATGCCGACGGTGTTGGCGGCAGCGTGCACCAGGCCGACGCGGCGCTGGTCCCGGGCGAGCGCCGCCCAGTCGTTCAGACCGGCGACCGCCGCTGGCAGCGCGCTGACGGTGCCCAGGCCGACAAGCATGGCGGCGGGCCGGCGCTGCCCGGGCATGAGGTCCAGCACCGCGGCGCTGACCCACGCACCGACCGGCACCTGCACCATCGCCGGGTGCAGCGGATGCCCGAGGGTCACCCCGTGCAGCAGGTCGCGCAGCCGGCGCGGACGCAGCGTGCCGAGGACCACCTTCTGCAACCGGTCACCCGCGCGGTCCAGTCGGGAGTCCTGCTCAACTTTCGTCAGAAGTGCTCGCACGAGTACCGACTTCCCGGCGATCGCCGTCGCAAACCGGCCGGCCGCGACAAACCTGCCACACCGCCCAGCCCTGTCGATCTTGCACTTTCTGCTCCGGCAATCCGGGGCACAAGCCACGAAACGGCGACCGGAAGTGCAAGATCGACGGGGATTGTGGGGGTGGGGCGGGGCGGGCATGCTGGCGGGATGGGTGTGCGGGTGGAGCGGCTCGGGGCGGTCACCACAGTTGTGCTGGATCGGGCTTGGGCTCGGAACGCTGTTGACGGGCCTACGGCGCGGGCCTTGGCGGACGCGTTTCGGGCCTTCGAGGCTGATCCGGACGCGTCGGTGGCCGTGCTCTGGGGCGCCGGTGGCACGTTCTGCGCCGGCGCCGACCTCAAGGCGATCGGCACGCCGAGCGGCAACCGGGTCGAGCCGGAGGGGGACGGCCCGATGGGTCCCACCCGGATGACGCTCAGCAAACCGGTGATCGCCGCGATCTCCGGGTACGCGGTGGCGGGCGGGCTCGAACTGGCGCTCTGGTGTGACCTGCGCGTCGCCGAGTCCGACGCGACGCTCGGGGTGTTCTGCCGCCGCTGGGGAGTGCCGTTGATCGACGGCGGCACGGTCCGACTGCCCCGGTTGATCGGCGAGAGTCGGGCGATGGACCTGATCCTCACCGGCCGCCCGGTGCCGGCCGACGAGGCGTACACGATGGGGTTGGTCAACCGGTTGGTGCCGCCCGGCCAGGCGCGGGCCGCGGCCGAGGAGTTGGCGGCGACGATCGCCGGGCATCCGCAGACCTGCCTGCGCAACGACCGGGCGGCGCTGCTGGTCGGCGCGGGCCGACCCGAGTCGGAGGCGCTGGCGATCGAGTTGGCGTACGGGATGGACTCGCTGGCCACTGACGCGGCGGCCGGCGCGGCACGGTTCGCCGCGGGCGAGGGCCGGCACGGCGCGACGCCGCCGGGAGGGGTGCACCCCCCGGCGGCGTCGGCTACCGGCTAGCTCAGTTGCGGTTGATGGTGAAGGTTGTCGTGGTGTTGCGGATGTCCTGGTAGTTGTTGGTCAACCGCAGGTTGTTGAAGGTGACCGAGCCGACCGCCGGGCCCTGACCGGGTTCCGGCATCTCGTTGGCCCAGATCGCGAAGCCGGACTTCGCGTCGTACGCGTCACCGCTCTTCCGGACGCCACTGATCGAGATGTTGGTGAAGACCGTGTCGGTGATCGGGTTCTCCGGCTGCGACCCGGTGTACTTGGTCTGGAACATGATCCCGGTGTACGTCGGGTCGACGATGTCCACGTCGGACACCCGGATGCCGCGGAACTCCTTGGATGCGGAGAAGACCCAGATCGCGGGGAATGTCTGGGAGCCCCAGAAATGCCCACCCGCTCGAATCAGCGAGATGTTCTGGAACTGGGTCGGCGGGCTGGCCCCGAACCCGATGAACGGATAACCGAAGTCCAGCGAGCTGATGGTGATCCCGGAGTACGTCAACATGTCTGCGATGTACAGGTTGCGGAAGATGTTGTTGTAGCCGCCGTAGACCGCCAGACCGGCCGCCCGCCAGGTAAGCGTGGCCGAGAGGTTCTCGAACACGTTGCCGTTGTTGCCGACGGACGCACCCTGGTCGGTGGCCGAGAAGAGGGCGAACGCGTCATCGCCGTTCGACCGCCCCTCGGTGTTGGTGATCAGGTTGTTGGTGCTGCCGTTGGTCAGGTTCACACCATCGGCGAAGGTGTTGCGGAAGCGGCTGTTGCGGATGGTCAGGCCGCTGACGCTCACCCCCCAGTACGCGCAGACGGTGTGCTCGACCCAGACGCTGTCCAGGGTCATGTTGTCGACGTCCTTCAGCTCACCCCACACCTTGCCCGGACCGTCGATCCGGTTGGTGTAGTTGCCGAAGAAGGCCAGATGCGAGAAGGACGACCCGCTGGCCGAGGACTCCACCCGGAAGCCCGCGTCGGTGTTCTGCTGACCGGTCGGCGTCTGGAAGCGGGTGTACCACATGCCCGCGCCGACCACGGTTATCGGCTTGCCGTACACCTGGAACTTCTGCGCGGTCTCGTAGGTGCCGGCCGGCAGGTAGACACCGAGCAGGTTGCCGGTGGTGTCCATCCGGACCGCGTCCAGCGCGTTCTGGACGTCCTGGTGACTGAAACCGGAAGGCACCCGGTAACGGGCCGAGTCCGGGTTCGCTCGCGGTGCGACAAGCTCCAGGTTGACGAAGTCGATCGCGTACGTGGTGGTGTTGGCCGGGTCCTTCTGCAAACGGATCTTGCTGCCGGCCGGGATCGTCGAGTTGAGCATCACGTTCGCCTCGTCGTACAGGTGGCGAGGCGGGCCGGCGCTCGGCGAGTCACTCGGGCTGGCCTCCGAGCCGTACAACCAGATGTGCTTGGAGGTCAGGTTGATCGGCTTGTGCAGGGTGCCGTTGACGTAGATGTTCAGCGTGGAGTCGATGCCCCCGCCGCCCGCCGAGTCGGGGATGGAGAAGCGGGTGACCAGGGTGTTGGTCGCCGCCCGGGTGGTCCACTCGACGTACGAGCCGGTGCTGTTCAGGGTGACCGCCCGACGTCCGGACGCCTCACCGCCCAGGTTGCCGATGTCCCGGTTCGGCCCGACCTGCCCGGCGCCGCCGCCGGTGGTGCCGTCCTCGGCCTCGTACATGTCGTAGCCGAGGTTGGCGCCACGCCCCACGAAGAGCGGACGGTCACTCGTGTTGTTGGTCTGCTTGACCGGCAGCTCGTTGCCGTCGACAGCGAGCACCACCCGGACGGTGTACTTGCCGTTCGCGGCGGTCCAGGTGCCCAGGCTGATCGGGCCGACAGTCGCGCCGGCGTTGATCACGCCGGAGTACGAGCCGGTCAGGGTACGGACCACGGTGCCGGACTCGTTGAGCACGGTCAGGGTGATGCCGTGCGCGCCGGACGCGGACGCCTGGTTGCCGGCGTTGCGGATCGACACGGAGAAGTTGACGGTGCTGCCCGGCGGCGGGTTGCCCGGCGACCAGTCGACGGCGGAGGCGACCAGGTCGGAGCTGGCGACCGCGCCGACCACCAGCGGGCTGGGGTTGGTGTAGCTGTTGTTGGTGTCGTCCTGCTCGACGACCGTGTTCGACTCGTCAACCTTGGCGCTGAGCGGGTAGCTGCCCGAGTCGCGGGTGCCGATGCTGGCGCTGACAGTGGTCGAGGCGCCGGCCGCGAGGCCGCCGACCGAGGCCGTGCCGACCCGGGTGGAGCCCAGGTAGAAGTTGACGTTCGTCGCGCCGGAGGCCGCCGAGCCCGCGTTACGCACCGTCGCGGAGAGCGTGATGGTGCTGGTCTCCACGGGTGCGGACGGGCTGAACGACATGCCGGTAACGGTCAGGTCCGGGTTCGGCGCCGGAGTGCCGAAGACCTGGAACTCGGCCACCTGACCGGCCGGAGCGCCGGTGTTCGAGGCGATCGAGAGCCGGACGTCGGCCGCCGCGCCGGAGACCGGGATGGTCACCGTGTTGCCGCTGCCCGGGTTGAAGGCGTAGTTCGCCGCGCCGACCAGTGTGGTGAAGCTCGACGAGCCCTGGTCCCGGCCGAGCACTGCGATGTTCTGGGTACGCGCGCCCCACGCGGAGTCCGGGTTGAGCTTCACGACGACCTGGCTGAGAGTGGCGTTCGCGCCGAGCTGGACGGTCAGCGTGCTCGGGTTGCCGTTGCCCTCCCAGTAGGTGGCCACGTTGTTGTCGTTGGCGTTGGTGGCCACGAACGTGTGCACGAACCCGGAGGCGGTGATCGGCTTACCGATCGCCAGGTTGCTCCCGGTCGGCGGGTTGCCGGTGCCGGTCCGGGTCACTGTGTTGCTGTTCGCCGACTGGTTGCCGGCCGCGTCCTTGGCCCGGACGTAGTACGACACCGTGGCGCTGTCCGCCTGGCTGTCGGTGTACGTCAGCGTCGAGCCGTTGACGCTGCCGCGCAGCGCGCCGTTGGCGTAGATGTCGTACCCGGCCACCCCGACGTTGTCGCTGGACGCCGACCAGGTGAGCCGGATCTGCCCGCTGGCCGGCTGGGTGTACGCCAGGTTGCCCGGGACGCTTGGCGCCTGGGTGTCGGTGCTGCCGGTGGCGCCGTACACCTCGACCTCGGAGAACTGCGCGGCCGGCCAGCCGGTGTTGCCGGTGACCTGCACGCGTACGTAACGGGTGCTGGCGGCGGTGAAGCTGACGGTCGCGGTGTTGCCGCTGCTCGGGTTGAAGGTGTAGCCGGCGGACGCCTTCAGGGTGGTGAAGGACGAGCCGTTCGTCGAGCCCAGCACCGACAGCGTCTGCGTACGGGTCTGCCAGTCCGACGAGGGCGGCAGCTTCAGCACCACCCGGTCCACGTTGACAGTGGCGCCCAGGTCCGCCTGGATCCACTGCGGGAACGCGTTGTTGACGCTCTCCCAGTAGGTCGACGCGTTGCCGTCGTTGGCGTTGCCCGCCACGTAGTTCTGGTTGTAGCTGCTGGCGGTCATCGTGGCGGAGAGCCCGGCGAGCATGGCCACCCGGGCGGCTGCCGCGGACGGGTCGGCAGCCGGTGCCGCGCTCGCCATGGGGGTGACGACCGGGGCGGTGGCGAGAAGCATGCCGGCGAGCGCGCCGGCGAGCATCCGACGGCGGCCCGTGCGGGCGGTGCGGGGGACGGTGGTGGGCGCGCCGGTTGGCGGCGTGCCTGGTCTGGTGCCGGTCCTGGACATGGGGTCGCTACACCTCTTTCGGGGGTGGGTGTGGGTGCGTTGCCCGGCGACGGGTGCAGGGGTACGCCCGTCGTTCCGCGACAGGTGGGGGACGGTGCGGGTTGGGGACGGGTCGGACGGTCGGCGCGGCGTTGCGCCGGAGCGCCCGGACCGGGTGCCCCCGCCCGGTCCGGGCGGGGGCGCCCGACCTAGCTGGAGTAGACCTCGAACTCGCTGAGCTGGCCGGCTGGCCAGCCGCTGTTACCGGTGACGGTCAGCCGCAGGTACCGCTGGGTGGTCGCCGTGAAGGTCACGGTGACCGTGTTGCCGCTGGCCGGGTTGAAGCTGTAGCCGGCGGACGCCTTCAGCGTGCTGAACGACGAGCCGTTGGTGGAGCCGAGCACCGCCAACGTCTGCGTACGCGTCTGCCAGGCCGATGACGGTGGGAGCTTCAACACGACCCGGGACACCGAACGATCGGCGCCCAGGTCCACGGTCAGCGACTGCGGGAACGCGTTGTTGGCGCTCTCCCAGTAGGTGTTCGCGTTGCCGTCCACCGCGTTGGGGGCGGCGTACACGTCGGAGTGGCTGGTCTCGGTGATCGACCGCCCGGCCGCCAGGTTGCCGCTCGGCGGCGGGGTGGTCGGGGGTGGCGTGGTCGGGGGCGGGGTGGTCGGCGGCGGAGTGGTCTGCGTGCCGCCGTACACCTCGACCTCGGAGAGCTGCGCCGCCGGCCAGCCGGTGTTGCCCGTGACGGTGACCCGGATGTAGCGGCGGTCACCCGAGGGCAGCCCGATCGACACCGCGTTGCCCGAGCCGGGGGCGAAGACCCGACCGGCGGACGACGCCAGGGTGGTGTACGACGAGCCGTCGGTGGAGCCGAGCACCGACAGGGTCTGGGTGCGTTGTTCCCAACCGCTGGGCAGCTTGAGCACAACCCGGTCGACCGATCGGGACGCGCCCAGGTCGATGGTGACCGACTGGGGGAAGGCGTTGTTGGCGCTCTCCCAGTAGCTGGCCGCGTTGCCGTCCACCACGTTGCCCGCCGTGTAGCTCTGGTTGGTGCTGGTAGCGGTCGTCGACCGGCCCAGCGCCAGGTTCCCGCCGGTCGGGGGCGGCGTGGTGGGTGGCGGCGTGGTGGGTGGCGGCGTGGTCGGGGGCGGGGTGGTCGGCGGCGGCGAGGTGGGTCCGCCGCCCCACTGCGGGTTCGGCCACGGGCCGCAGTACGGCGTCGGGGTGTACCAGCCGGAGTTGCCGGAGCCCTGGGTGATCTGGAAGCCGGCGCCGACGCAGTTGTGGATCGGGTTGCTCTGCGCGATGTTGGTGGCCCGCACGTTGGTGAAGGACACCTGGCTGTTCGCCTGCACCTGGAGCGCGTACGTGCCGGCGCCGTCGATCCGTACGTTGTTGAGGTTGATCCCGTTGGTCTGACCCTCGATCCAGTGCAGCGCCGCGTACGAGCTGTCCAGGATGTCGGTGTCGGTGATGTTGATGGTGGGGTTCTGGAACGCCTCGTTGAGCGCGGAGAACCAGATCGCGCCGACACCGAAGTTCCAGTTGTAGTCCGAGTTGCCGTTACGGATCAACGTGTTCCGGGCGATCGTCCAGGTGCCCTGGACTCCGGTGGCGCCCTGCACGCCGGGGTAGCGGTTCGCGACGTGGATGCCGCCGCCGTTGGTCAGCGAGTCGGCCGTCACGTTGTCGGTGATCTTGATGTCCCGACCGCCGTAGCTGACCAGGTGGTTCGCCAGCAGGGTCACGCCGATGGTGTTGTGGGTGAAGGAGTTGTTGACGTTCGGCACGCTCTGCGCCCACATCGCCAACGCGTCGTCGCCGGTGTTGCGGACGAACGTGTTCGTCACCGTCGAGTTGGTCACCCCGGTGTGGAAGTTCACCCCGTCCGCGGTCTGGTCCAGGATGCGGCTGTTGCGGATGGTGAAGTTGTCCATCGGGCCGTCCATCCACGCCCCGACCTTGGTGTTCTCCAGCCAGAGGTTGTCGACCACCGAGTTGGTCATCGCCCCGCCCAGGGCGTTCACCTGGTCGTCGTCGATCCGCTCGCGGATGTCACCGATGATGGCGAAGTCCCGCAGCGTGACGTTGCGGCTCGGCCCGTTCGCCTCGTGCGAGCGGACCGGGCCGGTGTAGCCGCCACCGGGGACGTACTTGCCGTAGATGCCGACCGACCGGTGCCGTTCGGTGGGGTGCCGGCCGCCGAGCACCGAATACCAGGGGCCCGCGCCGCGCAGGGTCACCCCGTCGACCACCACGTGATCCCAGAGGGTGAAGGTGCCGGTCGGGATCCAGACCGCCCGGCCCTGGGCCTTGCCGGCGTCGACAGCCGCCTGGAACTTCGCCGTCGAGTCGGTAGCGCCGCTCGGGTCGGCGCCGAAGTCGGTGACCACGTCGAGCACACCGGAGGGCTTCGTGATCGCCGGGGCGACCAGCTCGAAGTCGGCCAGGTCGATGGTGAACGTGGGCGACTGCGCGGTCGAGGAGACCTGGAGCCTGATCTTCGTTCCGGCCGGCTGGGTGCTGCCGAACAGCGCCCGGGTCTCGTCGTAGAAGTGGTGCGGGTTGGTGTCGCCCGGGTTGTTGTTGAACGGGTAGCCGCCGTAGTACCAGCCGTACTTCGACGTCACCGGAACCGACTTCAGCAGCGACCCGTTGGCCCGCAGGTCGATGGTGGCGTCCCGGCCGGTGCCGGCCGGGCTGTCCGGCAGGCTGTAGCGGAAGGTCACCGCGTTGGCCGGGGCGGTGAGGGTGAACTCGACGTACTCGCCGACGGCGTCCAGGGTGACCGCCTCGCGGCCGGACGCCTCGGACGGCAACGTGCCGTAGCGCCGGTCCGGGCCGATCTTCGTGCCGTTGTGGGCGGTCTCCTCCGCCTCCTGCTCGACGAACGGCACTGTGGCGCCCCGGTTGGGGATGTCGAAGGGGGACAACCCCGCCGCCGAGGCCGGGGTCGCGGTGCCGGTGACCGCGAGGGCGGTCACCGTTGTGGCGGCGAGCAGGGTGGCGGCGATGGCGGCCAACCCTGCCCGGGTCGGGTGTCGAAGGTGGTGCGGGGTGCCGGTGGTGTGGTTGGCCATGAGCTGCGCTCTCCCTTTCGTCAGGCAGGCCAGATCCCCCCGTGTCGGTGCGGTGTCGCGCGTCCCCCCTCGTTTCTCCCTTCCTGGTGGCGTGGTGCCGGCGGCCGGGACGGGCCGCCGGCACCACGGCGAGCAGAGTCAGGTCAGGCCGGGTCCGTCCGCCGCTTCGGCGGTACGCAGCCAGACCGCGGTGTCGGACGGCAGCAACCCGTCGTCGAGCGGCCCGCTGGCCAGCAGCAACTCCCCCTGAGCTGGCATCGGCACCGGCGCGGCGGACAGGTTGACCAGGCAGGTGAAGCCACCACCGCGACTGAACGCGAGCACCCCGTCCGGGGCGGGCAGCCAGGTCAGCTCGCCGTCACCGAGCGCCGGGTCGGCCTGCCGGGCCTGGATCGCCGCCCGGTACAGCTCCAGCATCGAGGCCGAGTCGCCGGTCTGCGCGCGGGCCGTCCGGTCCTTCCAGTCGGCCGGCTGCGGCAGCCACGGCGCGGCGGCACCCGCGGGGCTGAACTCGAACGGCGGCTCGTCCCCGGCCCACGGCAGCGGTACGCGGCAGCCGTCCCGACCGGGGTCGATCCGGCCGGACCGCTCCCACATCGGGTCCTGCCGCATCGCGTACGGGATGTCCTCGACCTCGTAGAGGCCCAGCTCCTCGCCCTGGTAGACGTAGGCGGCACCGGGCAGCGACAGCGACAGCAGCGCTGCGGCGCGGGCCCGGCGGGTGCCCAACTCCAGGTCGGTGGGGGTCCCCTCGCGCTTGGCGGCGAAGCTGAACCGGGTGTCGGCCCGACCGTAGCGGGTGACGTGCCGGGTGACGTCGTGGTTCGAGAGCACCCAGGTGGCCGGCGCGTTGACCGGCGCGTGCGCGCTCAGCGTCCCGTCGATGCTCTCCCGCAGCGCCGAGGCGTCCCAGGCGCAGCCGAGGAAGTCGAAGTTGAACGCCGCGTGCAGCTCGTCCGGGCGCAGGTAGTTGGCGAAGCGCTGCCGGTCCGGCAGCCACACCTCACCGATCAGCGCCCGGTCGGCGTACTCGTCGGCGACCCGACGCCAGCCCCGGTAGATGTCGTGCACCCCGTCGAGGTCGTGGAACGGGTGCGGCTGGTCGGGCTGGACCTCGGGCAGCGTCCCGTCCTTGACCAGGAGCCCGGCCGAGTCGATCCGGATGCCGTCCACGCCCCGGTCGAACCAGAACCGGAGGATGTTCTCGAACTCCTCCCGCACCCGTGGGTGGTCCCAGTTGAAGTCCGGTTGCTGCGGGGCGAACAGGTGCAGGTACCAGTCGCCGGGGGTGCCGTCCGGGTTGGTGGTGCGGGTCCAGGTCTCGCCGCCGAACTCGCCGATCCAGTCGGTGGGTCGCTCGTCGCCGTTGGGGCCCCGGCCGGGCCGGAACCAGAACAGGTCCCGTTCGGGTGCGTCGGGCCCGCCGGCGAGCGCGGCCTGGAACCACGGGTGGGCGTCGGAGCAGTGGTTCGGCACCACGTCGACGATGGTCCGGATGCCCAGCGCGTGCGCCTCCGCGATCAGCGCCTCCGCCTCGGCCAGGGTGCCGAAGACCGGGTCGATGTCGCGGTAGTCGGAGACGTCGTAGCCGGCGTCCGCCATCGGGGACGGGTACCAGGGACTGAACCAGATGGCGTCGACGCCGAGCGCGGACAGGTGGTTCAGCCGGGACCGGATGCCGGCGATGTCGCCGATGCCGTCGCCGTTACCGTCGGCGAAGCTACGGGGATACACCTGGTAGATCACCGCTCCCCGCCACCACGGACTTCTGTCAGCTGTGGACACGAGCACCTGCTTTCTGCGTCAGTACGTCGGCGTGTTCGCCGGACCTGGTTATGTGTCGGGCGAACGGTCGTTGTTCGCCGCGCGGAAGGATGCGGTGGTGGCTATCCCTTGATGCTGCCCGTGGTCAGACCGGACATGATGTTCCGTTGGAAGATCAGGAAGATGATGACTGTCGGGATCGCGGCGATGACCGAGGCGGCGATCACCACGTTCATCGGTGTGCCACCGGCGAAGGCGTAGATGCCGACGCTCACCGTCCGGGTCTCGGGCGAGGGCATGACCAGCTTCGGCCAGAGGAAGTCCTTCCAGACCGCCGTCACGGCGAAGATCGAGACTACGCCGAGGATGGGACGCGACAGCGGCAGGATGATCGACCAGAGCGTGCGCAGCGACGTCGCCCCGTCCATGAGGGCGGCGGCCATCAACTCCTCCGGAATCGAGTCGAAGAACCGCTTCAGCAGGAAGATGTTGAACGCGTTGGCGACCAGGGGCAACCAGATGGCGAACGGTGAGTCCAGCAGGTTGATGTGCACGATCGGCAGGTCGATCACCGTCACGTACTGCGGGACGATGAGGACCATCGCCGGGATCATCAGCGTCCCCAGCATCAGGGCGAGGATCACGTTGCCGAAGATCGGCCGAAGCTTCGACATCGAATACGCGGCCGCGGTGTCGAAGACGAGTTGGAACAGCACCGCGCCGGCCGCGTAGTAGAACGTGTTGAAGAGCAGCTTGGCGAGTTCCAGGTTGTTCCAGGCGTCGATGTAGTTCTGCGGCTGGGGATCCTTCGGAAACAGCGACGGCGGGGTCTGCGCGATCTCCTGACCGGACTTGAGTGCGCCGGTGACCATCCAGTAGAGCGGCCCGAGGAAGACGAGGGTGAAGCCCACGACGACGACGGTGAGCAGAGCCCAGTAGATCAACCTGCCTCGCCCACGGCGAAGCTGCGCGTGAGAGATGAGGGTCCGGGTGCCGGAGTCCTGTGCCATGTCTCGCCCGTCCTAGTCCTGTTTCGCGCTCAGCCGCAGGTAGGCGGCGGAGAAGCCGGCCAGCACCACGAGCATGATCACGCCCAGTGCGGCGGCGCCGTTGAGGTCGTTCTGGAAGAAGCCATGCTGGTAGATGAGGTACGCCACGGACGTCGCGGAATCCTCCGCACCCGCGCCGTTGGCGAGGATCAGTGGCTCGATGAAGAGCTGCATCGTGGCGACGATCTGGATCATCGCCAGGAGCGCGAGGATCAGCCGGGTCTGCGGGATCGTCACGTGGCGGATGCGCTTCCAGATCCCGGCGCCGTCGAGCTCGGCGGCCTCGTAGAGCTCGCCCGGGATGTTCTGCAGCGACGCCAGGTAGATCAGCACCGCGCCACCCATGTTCATCCAGGTCGAGGCGAGCACCATGGCCGGGATCGTCATGTCGGGTGACTGCATCCACTGCGAGGTGGGCAGGTGCAGCGCCTTGAGGATCGCGTTGAACAGACCCGCCTCGCTGGGGTCGTACGCGTAGAACTTGAAGAGGTACAGCGCGGAGGCCGGCGGCAGCATCACCGGCAGGTAGACCAGGATCCGCAGGTAGCCCTTGGCGTGCCGGAACTCGTTGAGCAGGACCGCCACGAAGAACGGCACCGCGTACCCGAGGAGGAGCGCGAGCAGCGTGAAGTAGAGCGTGTTCTGCCAGGCCGGCCAGAAGCTCGGGTCCGCGAAGATGCGGGAGTAGTTGTCCCAGCCCACCCAGGTGGTCTCGCCGCGCCGGGTCCGCTGGAAGCTCATCACGATGCCGCGGACCATCGGGTACCAGGAGAAGACGACGAAGCAGAGCACCGCCCCGATCAGGAACGCGTGACCGGTGAGGTTGTCCCGTAGCTTGCGGCCGAGGCTGGTGCGCTGCGGCCTGGCCGAGTACGGCGACGGCGGGCGGCCCGGTTTCCTGGGGGTCTCCGGGACGGTGGTGATCGCCAAGGCAACTCCTGGGTGAGTCGGTGACGTCGAGACACGGTGCGGATGTGGGGGCCGGGTCGGCGTCCCGGCCCCCACACGATCGGTCAGCTCTCGGCGGCGAGGAGCTGGTTGACCTTCTCCTCGGCGGTCTTGAGCAGTGCGTCGATGTTCGAGTTCGGGTTGGTCAGCACACCCGACATCGCGGCGTCGAGGACCGCGTAGACGGCCTGGGCGTTGCGCGGCTCACCCTTGATCGTGACCGGGGTCGCCTCGAAGAGCGCGAAGTTCGCCGTGTCGACGTTCGCGTTCGCCTTACGCAGCTCCAGCTCCTGCTTCTGCGCGTCACTGCCGTTGGCGAAGAGCAGCGGCTGGGGCAGACCCACCGGGTAGTTCTGCGGCTTGGCCCGGACGTAGTCGAACTGACCCTTGCCCGGGGTGAGCTTCTGGTACGCGATCCACTTCAGACCGGCCTTGACCTGCTCGGGAGTGAGGTCCTTCTTGAAGAAGTAGCCCTCGCCACCACCGAGCGTCCCCTTCGCCGCGCCGTCCTGGCCGGGCAGCGGAGCCATCGCCCAGTCCTGGAACTTGCCCTGGAACTGGCTGACGATCGCCTGGGTGGCGTCCGGCGCGCCGATGAACATGCCGACCTTGCCCGCGCCGGCGTTCGTCAGCAGGTCGCCCCACTGCAGCAGCTGACGGGCGCCCATGCTGTTGTCGCCGTACCGCATGTCCTTGAGGTTCTGCAGGACCTGCTTGCCCATGGCGTTGTTGAAGTCGGCCTTCTTGCCGTCCTCGGTCAGCACCTGGCCGCCCTGCGAGTAGAGCAGGGAGGTGAAGTGCCAGCCGCCGGTGTTGCCGGCGCTGTACTCCGAGTAGCCGGCGATGCCGTTGCCGAGCGCGGAGATCTTCTTGGCGGCGGCCCGGACGTCGGCCCAGGTCTTGGGCGGGTTGTTCACGTCCAACCCGGCCTGCTGGAACAGGACCTTGTTGTAGACCAGGCCCATCGAGTAGTTCTTCACCGGAACGGCGTAGAGCTTGCCGCCGTCGGTGAAGACCTCCTTGAGCGCCGGGTCGACGCTCTCCCAGGTCGGGATCGCGTCCTTGTTGACGTGCTGGCTGATGTCCATCGCCTGACCGGAGTCGAGCACCTGCTGGAGATCGGTCATGTAGCCGTAGAACACGTCGGTCACGGTGCCGCCGGCGAGGCGGGCGGTGAAGTCCGGCGGGTTGTTGCACTGCTCGCCGACGCTGACGCTCTTGATGGTGATGTCCGGGTTCTGCTTCTGGAACTCGGCGACGTCGTCGTTCCAGTTCTTCAACAGCTCTTTCTGGGCGCCGACCGGCTGGCAGTCGACAGTGATGGTGACCTTGCCGCCTGCGTTCGAGCCCTTGTCGTCGCTCTTCGTGGAGCATGCCGTGAGGCTGAGCCCCAGGCCGGCCACGAGCGCAACCGCCGCAGCCTTTCGGTATTGCGGTACGGACATCTGTCCATCCCTTCGGGAACGGGTGTCTCCAATGACCTTCGCTGATCTGCGGTGATACGACCTGACGCCCAGTAGCTGCGTCGGAGCCAGGTGTGAGTGGAGTCACTGTAGCGAGGCCGACTCATTTCGGCAAGGTATCGACCCTGTTCCGAAAGGACACGACGTGATTACGACAGATGTTGGCAAGGAGCTGAAAGCAGACCGCTTTGCTCGCTATTGATCCCTTATGGGCGGTCATTCGGCCCGGTCGATGCCGACCGTCGCGAGCAACGACGAAAACGGCCGCCGACCGCGAGAAGCGGTCGACGGCCGAAGCGTCGTCGGGTGTGCTGCCTAGCGGCCGGGGGCGGGCGCGGTGGAGCCCCGCACCACCAACTCCGGCTCGAACAGCAACTCGTCCTGAAGGACGCCGGCACCCTCGATCTGGGTGACCAGCAGATCCACCGCAGCCTGCCCCATCGTCTCGATCGGCTGCCGCACCGTGGTCAACGGCGGATCGGTGCACGTCATGAACGCGGAGTCGTCGAAACCCACCACCGACACGTCTGCCGGCACCGAACGACCCAGCCGCCGGGCCGCACGGATCGTGCCCAGCGCCAGCACGTCGCTGGCGCAGATGATGCCGGTCACGCCCCGCTCGACCAACTTCGTGGCGGCGACCCGCGCCCCCTCCATCGAGAAGCTGGAGCGCTCCACGCACTCGGCGTCGCCCTCGTCCCAGCCCGCGGCCTTCATCATCGCGTCGAGCTTGCGTCGGGACGGCACGTGCCCCTCCGGGCCGAGCACCATCCCGATCCGCTCGTGCCCGAGCGAGCGCAGGTGCCCGTACGCCTGCTCCACCGCCACCGCGTCGTCGGTGGAGACCCGGGGGAAACCCAGCTCGTCCACACCCGCGTTGACGAGTACGACCGGAAGCCCCCGGTCGGTCAGCCGACGGTAGTGGTCGTGCCGCGCGTCGGCGAGCGCGTACGAGCCACCAGCGAAGATCACCCCGGAGACCTGGTGGTCGAGGAGCATCTCCACGTAGTCCATTTCGGAGACGCCGCCGATGGTGCGGGCGCAGAGCGCCGGGGTGTAGCCGCGCTGGGCGAGAGTGCCGGTGACGACCTCGGCCAGCGCCGGGAAGATCGGGTTCTGCAACTCGGGCAGCACCAGCCCGACCAGCCGGGCGCGTTCGCCGCGCAGTTTGGTCGGCCGCTCGTAACCGAGCACGTCAAGTGCCGTCAGCACGGCGGTGCGGGTCGCCTCGGAGACTCCGTCGCGGCCGTTGAGCACCCGGCTGACGGTGGCCTCGCTGACGCCCGCCTTCTTGGCAACTTCAGTCAACCGCTTGGTCACGGTCGCAATCGTACGTCACCTGAATGAAAGAAATGAACAGCGAATTGCCTGCCGCTTGCTGGCCGGCTGCCTGATCACCGCGCCGGCCTGGGGTCAGGACAGGTCGCGAAGGGCGTCCTCGATGGCCCGGTGGAAGGTCGGGTACGCGTAGATCATGTGTCGGAGCTGGCTCAGCGGCACCGCCGCGTGCACCGCCACCACCAGTGCGGACAGCACCTCGCCGCCGGCCGGGCCGACCGAGGTCGCGCCGATCAGCACACCCTGGTCGGCGTCCGCGACGAGCTTGATGAAACCGTCGTCGCCGACCCGGTGGATCCAGCCTCGGGTCGAGCTGCCGAGTTTGGTGAAACCGACCTGCACGTTGATGCCGCGCTCGCGGGCCTGCTGCTCGGTGAGCCCGACCGCGCCGACCTCGGGGTCGGTGAAGGTCACCCGGGGCAGCGCGCGGTAGTCGGCTCGCGGGACGGTGCCGGCCGACCCGCTCGACCCGCTGGCGGCGAGCGCACTGGACGCGCTCATCGCACCGCCGACCACGCTGGAGGTGCCGCTGGCGTCCGGCCCCGCCTTCGCCTGCCGGGCGTGCGCCAGGATGTCGGCGATCACGATCCCCGCCTGGTACATGGCGATGTGGGTGAAGGCGCCCTCGCCGGTCAGGTCGCCGACCGCCCAGACGTGGTCGGTGACGTGCAGACGGTCGTCGACCGGGAGGTAACGCTGGCTGGCGTCCAGGCCGATCGTGTCCAGACCCAGCTCGGCCAGGTGGGCCTTGCGCCCGGTCACCACCAGCAGCCGTTCGGCGGTGAACTCCGCGCCGCCGCCACCGCGCAGGGTGAACCTGGTCCCGTCGTGCTCGACCCGTTCGGCGCGTACCCCGGTGTGGATCTCCACGCCGTCGGCGCGCAGCGCCGCGGCGGCGACTTCGGACGCCTCGGGCTCCTCGATGGCCAGCACCCGGTCGAGTGCCTCGACCACTGTGACCCGGACCCCGAAGCGGGCGAAGACCTGCGCCAGCTCCAGACCGATCGCGCCGCCGCCGAGCACGAGCAGCGACTCCGGCAGCTCCTCGACCTCGATCGCCTGGTGGTTGGTCCAGTACGGCGTGTCGGCCAGGCCGTCGATCGGCGGCACGGACGGACGGGTGCCGGTGCCCAGCACCACCCCGTGTCGGGCCTCGAAAACCTGGTCCCCGACCCGGACCCGGCGCGGACCGTCGAGCCGGCCGCTGCCCCGCACGAGCCGGCCGCCCTTGCCGATGAACCGCTCGGCGGCGACCGTGTCGTCCCAGGTGTCGGTGGCTTCCTCGCGGATCCGTTTCGCCACCGGCGCCCAGTCCGGCTGGACCTGCGCCGTCCCGGCGAGCCCGTCGACCCGGCGAGCCTCGGCGAGAGCGTTGGCCGCTCTGATCATCATCTTGCTCGGGATGCAGCCCCAGTAGGGGCACTCCCCGCCGACGAGACCCCGTTCGACGCCGACGACGCTCAGGCCGGCGTCGGCGAGCCGCTCGGCCACCTCCTCGCCGCCGACCCCGAGCCCGACCACGACCACATCCACCAGCTCCGGCTCCGCCACACCGAACAGCATCCCCCAGCGACACCACCCCGACCACCGGGGTCGGCGGAAAAGTCGGCACGCTCACCGGCCCGGACGCCTACCGTGGCCGGATGCACGCACGCTTCGCTCCGGTCCGGGACTGCTTCCACGACCTGCTCGCCTCCGGCCGGGAGACCGGCGCCGGCCTGACCATCTGGTACGACGGGCAGCCGGTGGTCGACCTGGTCGGCGGCGCCCGCGACGGCCACAGCCCGGTTGGCGAGCCGTGGCTGCCGGACACGCTTGTGAACGTCTACTCGGTCGGCAAGCCGGTCGCCGCGCTCTGCCTGCTGCTGCTCGTCGACCGGGGCGCTGTCGATCTCGACGCGGCGGTGGACCGGTACTGGCCGGAGTTCCGCACTCCCGCCACCGTGCGTCAGGTGTTGTCGCACACCGCTGGGCTGCCGGCCTTTCCGGTGCCCCGACCGGCCACCGCGATCGCCGACTGGACGCTGCTCACCGGCGACCTGGCCGCCGCCGACCCCGAGTGGTCGCCGGGCTCGGTCGCCGGGGAACACGCCTGGACGTACGGGCATCTGGTGGGCGAGCTGGTCCGCCGCGTCGACGGACGGTCGGTGGGCCGGTTCCTGGCCGAGGAGATCGCCGACCGGTGGAAGCTCGACCTCGGCTTCGGGCTGACCGGGGCGGACCAGACGCGTTGCGCGGACCTGCGGTACGGCGACCCGCAGTGGCCGAGCCGGAAGCTCGGCGAACCGGGGTCACTGCGGGCGCGGGCGCTGGGCAACCCGGCCGGCGGGCTGGACCTGGCGGTGCTGAACAGCCCGCTGTGGCGGGGTGCGGAGATGCCCGCCGTCAACCTGCACGCCACCGCGTCCAGCCTGTCCCGGCTCTACGCCGGCCTGTTGGCCGGTGGTGTCCTGGACGGCGTCCGGCTGGTCAGCCCGGACCTGATCGCGGAGGCCACCCGGGTCCAGTACGACGGGCCGGACCTGGTGCTGGACCGCCCGGTCCAGTGGACGCTGGGCATGCAGCGGGAGCCGGATGGCAGCTGGGGAATGGGCGGCATCGGCGGCAGCAGCGCGTGGGCAGACCCCGAGCGCGGCTACACCTTCGCGTACGCCACGGCGCACCTCGCCGAGCACGACCGGGTGGACGAGCTTGTCGAGGCGTTGCACTCGGTGCTCTGACCCGGGTGAGCCGTCAGCGCAGCCAGACCGGGTCGGTGCCGGGCACGGACAGCGGCGGCGGGTAGTCCAGGGTGCGCCGGAGCTGCTCCGGCAGCTTCCACGGTTGGTGCACCGCCCTGCCCTGCACCCCCGCCAGCTCCGGCACCCACCGACGCACGTAGTCGCCGGCCGGGTCGTACCGTTCGGCCTGCCGGACCGGGTTGAACCCCCGGTAGGGCTTCGTGTCGTTGCCGGTGCCGGCGACCCACTGCCAGTTGCCGGAGTTGTTCGCCACGTCCCCGTCGAGCAGCCAGCGGAAGAACACCGCCACCCCGGACCGCCAGTCCTGCCCGAGGTGCTTGGTCAGGTAGCCGGCGGTGATCAGCCGGGCCCGGTTGTGCATCCAGCCCTGCGTCCGCAGCTGCCGCATCCCGGCGTCGACGATCGGCATCCCGGTGCGTCCCTCGGCCCAGGCGGCCAACGCGTCGTCGTCGTAGCGCCACTGCTCGGTGGCACCCCGCCGGTACGCCGCTGTCGAGATCTCCGGAAAGGCCGCGGTGACCTGGTAGTAGAAGTCCCGCCAGCAGAGCTGCCGGACGAAGGGTCCGGACCGGTCGCCGGCGCGGTTCGCCACCCCCAGCGGCGACACGCAGCCGAAGCGCAGGTACGGGCTGAGCCGGGAGGTGTCGTCGCCGGCCATGTCGTCGTGCTGATCGCCGTACCGGGTCAGGTCGGGCAGCCAGTCGGTGAGCCGCTGCCGGGCGACCTGCTCGCCGCCGACTGCCGCGTCCGGCGAGTCGCCGGCCGGCAGCGCCGGCAGCCGGCCCACGCTCACCCGGTCGGGCAGCGCGATCCGGCGCGGCGCGGCCAACTCCTCGCGCCACCGCTTGGCGGCCCAGGCCCGGTGGTACGGGCTGAACACCCGGTAGTGGTCACCGCCGCCACCGGGCCGCAACGCGCCCGGCTCGACCACTGTCAGCCCCGGGAACAGTCTCAGGTGCAGCCGGTGCCGCTCGCACTCGGCGCGTAGTCGCCGCTCCCGGCGGCCGGCGTAGTGGCTGACGTCGGCCGAGAGCGCGACGGCGGTGGCGCCGACCTCGGCGGCCAGCCGGATCGTCTCGGCCACCGGGTCGCCGTGCCGGACCACCAGGTCGCCACCGCGGTCACGGAGCTGGGCGCGCAGGTCGGCGAGGGCCTGGTGCAGGAAGCGGCTGCGGTTGGCGGAGAGATTGGCAAGCGCCGGGTCGAGCACGTACAGCGGCACCACCTGGTCGAAGGCCGCGCAGGTGCTGGCCAACGCCGGATGGTCGTGCACCCGCAGGTCGCGGGTGAACAGCACGATCGCCGTACTCGCGGTCACCGGCTCTCCGGGCGGATCGTCGGCCCGGGGATGACGACAGGCGTACCTGTCGAGGTGAGCAGAGCCCGCGCGGCCACCGCCATCCGTCGCCGCTGCGGCACCAGGGCCCGTCGGACGAAGACGTCGTAACCCTGCGCGGCAACCTCGTCGAGGATGCCGCCGTAGAGCGCGTACGCGGTGCGCATGCAGGCCTGCGAGGCGGGCGCCAGCATGGTGATGCCCGGCGCGGCGGCGGCGTAGTGCGCCTGGGCGCGGGTCACCTCGTACTCGATCAGCTCGCGGACCCGGGGGGTGACGCGGCCCCGGGCGCAGGCCTCGGCCAACTCCTCGCGGGTGACCCCGAACTTCGCCATGTCCTCGTCCGGCAGGTAGGTGCGGCCCCGGTCGAGGTCCTCGGCGACGTCCCGGATGAAGTTGGTGAGCTGGAAGGCGAAGCCGAGCTGCCGGGCCGGCTCCCGGGCCGCCTCCGGGTCGGAGCTGCCCAGGATCGGCAGCATCATCGTGCCGATGACCGCCGCCGAGCCCTCCATGTAGTCGAGCAGGTGGTCGTAGGTCGGGTACGCGGTGACTGTCAGGTCCATCGCCATGCTCTTCAGAAACGACGCAAAGTCGTCCCGGTCGAGATCGAAGACGGCGATCGTGTGCAGCACGGCCGGCAACAGCGGGTCGTCGACAGGCGCACCGTGCAGACCGGCCACGAACTGGCTGGCCCAGTGGTCCAGCAGGGCGGCCCGCTCGGCCGGCGGCAGGTCCTCGGTGCGGTCGACGATCTCGTCCGCGTACCTGGTGAACCCGTAGAGGGCGTGCACATGTCGTCGTTTCCAAGCGGGGAGCAGGCGGGTGGCGAGATAGTAGGTGCGGCCGTGGCGTTTGTGCAGCTCACGGCACCGGTCATAGGCAGCGGTGAGATCAGTTTCCACCGGCCCTCCTCCATTTATCGACGCACCAATCGACGCAACTCGTAGCCTAGGGTACGCTCAGCCGCATGGCCAACGACGCAGTTGCGGGCAACGTGACCCGCGTGGCGCCGGCAGGGCCGGGGGACGGGGACGATCCGGTCCGCGCCGTTCTGGCCGCGTACACCCATGACCTGGTGACGGCGGTCGACGAGACCCTGAACACCTTCCTCACCGCTGAGGTCGACACCCTCAACGACATCGACGCGTCGATGGGCAGCTTCGCCGCCACCGCGCGGGAAGCCGTCCTGACCGGCGGCAAACGGATCCGATCCACGTTCGCCTACTGGGGTTGGCGCGGGGCTGTCGGCGGCACCGCCGCGCTGCCACCCGTGCTGCCCGCGCTGGCCGCGCTGGAGCTGCTGCACACCTTCGCGCTCGTGCACGACGACGTGATGGACGCGTCCACCACCCGCCGGGGTCGGCCCACCGCGCACGTCGCGCTCGCCGAACAGCACATCGCCGCCGGCCACCGAGGTGATCCCGGCCGGTTCGGTGAGGCCGTCGCCGTGCTCATCGGCGACCTCTGCATGGTCTGGGCCGACCAGTTGCTGGCCCACGCCTCGGTGCCGTCGACGCGACTCTTCGAGGTCCGCCGCTGCTACGACCAGATGCGGGTGGAGACGGTCGCCGGGCAGTATCTCGACGTGCTCGGCGAGAACGACCCGGCCAGCTGGTCGGTCGACCGGGCGCTGCGGGTGGCCCGCTACAAGACCGCCAGCTACACCGTCCAGCGGCCAATGCTTTTCGGGGCCTGCCTGGCCGGGGTGCCCGCCGACGACTCGCTGGTCTCCGCGTACACCCACTATGGCCTGGCCGTCGGCGAGGCGTTCCAGCTGCGCGACGACCTGCTCGGCGTCTACGGCGACCCGGCGGCCACCGGCAAGCCGGCAGGTGACGACCTCCGCACCGGCAAGCCGACCACGCTGCTCATGCTGGCCCGGGAGCTGGCCACGCCGGCCCAGCTCACCGCGTTGGAGCGGGCCGCCGACGGGCCTGTCGACACGCTCGCCGGGCTGGTCGCCGAGACCGGCGCGGTGACCCGGGTGGAGCAGATGATCGCCGAGCGGGTGAGCGACGCGCTGGCCGCGCTCGACGCCGCACCCGTGGACCAGACGGCGCGGACCGCGCTGACCGGGCTGGCCACCGCCGCTGCCAATCGGCGGGCCTGATGAGCGACTTGAGCGAGGAGATGGTCACGTGCGGACGGTGACAGGACGGACCGACCGGGTGGTGGTCGTCGGGGCCGGGCTGGGCGGGCTCGCCTGCGCGCTGCACCTGGCCGGCAGTGGTCGGCAGGTGACAGTGCTGGAGCGCGAGCCGGTGCCCGGCGGGCGGGCCGGACGGCTCGGCGTGGACGGCTACGAGTTCGACACCGGCCCGACGGTGCTCACCATGCCCGACCTGATCGCCGAGGCGCTGGGCGCGGTCGGCGAGGAGCTGCACGACTGGCTGGACCTGACCCCGCTCGACCCCGCCTACCGGGCGTACTACCCGGACGGCTCGACCCTCGACGTGCTCACCGACACCACCCGGATGGCGGCCGAGATCTCCCGCGTCTGCGGGCCCCGGGAGGCCGACGGCTACCTGCGTTTCGTCGAGTACGCGCGGGAGCTGTGGCGGCTGGAGCGCACCGACTTCATCGAGCGCAACCTGGACGCGCCGACCGACCTGATCACCGGCAACCTGCTCAAGCTGCTCGGCGGTGGGGCCTTCCGGCGCCTCCAAACCAAGATCAACCAGTTCTTCCGGGACCCGCGCACCCAGCGGATCTTCTCCTTCCAGGCGATGTACGCCGGCCTCGCGCCGCACGACGCGCTGGCCATCTACGCGGTCATCGCGTACCTCGACTCGGTGGCCGGGGTCTACTTCCCGCGCGGCGGCATCCACGCGGTCTCCAGGGCGATGGCCGGCGCGGCCGAGAAGCACGGCGTGCAGATCCGCTACGACACCACGGTGACCCGGGTGGAGACCGCCAACGGCCGCGCCACCGGCGTGCTCACCGCCGACGGCGACCTGGTGCCGGCGGACGTGGTGGTGCTCAACCCCGACCTGCCGGTCGCCTACCGGGATCTGCTCCCCGCCGCGCCGCAGCGCCGGCTCACCTACTCGCCGTCCTGCGTCGTTCTGCACGTCGGCTCCCGTCAGGGCTATGCGAAGATCGCCCATCACAACATCCATTTCGGACGCGCGTGGAAGGGCACCTTCGATGAGGTCATTCGGCGGGGTGAGCTGATGACCGACCCGTCGCTCCTGGTGACCAACCCGAGCCGGACCGACCCCGCGGTGGCCCCGCCGGACCGGCACACCTACTACGTGCTCGCCCCGGTGCCCAACCTGCACCGGGCGCCGTTCGAGTGGCGCGGCGACCTGACCCAGCGCTACACCGACCAACTGATCGGCACCCTGGAGGAGCGCGGCTACGTCGGCTTCGGTGCCGGGGTCGAGGTGCTCCGGGCGATAACCCCCGCCGAGTGGGAGGAGCAGGGAATGGCCGCCGGCACCCCGTTCGCCGCCGCGCACACCCTCTTCCAGACCGGCCCGTTCCGCCCGTCGAACCTGCACCGCGACCTGTCGAACGTGGTGTTCGTCGGCTCCGGGACCCAACCCGGCGTCGGTGTGCCGATGGTGCTCATCTCCGGCAAGCTCGCCGCCGGCCGGATCACTGGGGAAGGCCGATGAGCAGCCGCGAGAGGCACCTCGTCGAACTCGTCGACGAGACCGGCAAGGCCCACGGCGAGACGACCGTCGCCACCGCCCACCAACCCCCGGGGCAGTTGCACCGGGCCTTCTCGGTGCTGCTTGTGGACCCGGACGGCCAGGTGCTGCTCCAGCGCCGAGCCGCCGCCAAGACCCGGTTCCCGCTGCGCTGGGCCAACTCCTGCTGCGGCCACCCGCAGCCGGGTGAGTCGCTCGCCGAGGCGGCCAACCGACGGCTGGGCGAGGAGTTGGGCGCGGGCCCGGTCGAGCTGACCGAGGTCGGCATCTACGTCTACTACGCCGAGGACCCGGCGACCGGTCGGGTCGAGTTCGAGTACGACCACGTGCTGCGCGGCGAGTTCCTGCCCAGCGCCCCGCTCCTGCCGGACCCGGACGAGGTGGCCGAGCTGCGGTGGGCCGATCCCACCCTGCTGGAGGCCGAGTTGAAGCGCGACCCCCGGTCGTACGCGCCCTGGCTGGGCGGGGTGGTGAACCGACTGCTCCGCCCCTCGGGGTCCCGGTCGGCCGCAACCGGCCCGGCCATGACCCCGCCCGGTTCGTCGGCGGACAACACGGCGGAGCGGTCGGGTGGTCGATGAGGCGCTGAGCGCGGGCGCGGTCGCACGCCGGCTGGGGGTCGCGGTGACGACCCTACGCACCTGGCACCAGCGCTACGGGCTCGGGCCCAGCGAACACATCCCCGGTCACCACCGCCGGTACACACCCACCGATCTGGCTCGCCTCGAGATCATGCAACGACTCACCGCCGAGGGGGTGAGCCCCGCCGAGGCGGCACGCTGGGCCCGCCAGGCACCGGATCCGACGCCCAACGGCAACGGCACCGTCGCCCCCGCCCGGATCCACCCGACCGGCCGTGACGGCGGCGGTTCCATCCCGGTCGGCCGTGCGGGCCCGGCAGCCCGCGGACTGGCCCGGGCCGCCATGCGGCTGGACGCGGCGGCGATCAGCGAGACGATCGCGCACGCCCTGGCCGCCGGCGGGGTCGTCGCCACCTGGGAGGGCCTGCTACGCCCGGTGCTCGCCGGCATCGGCGAACGCCACGCCGCCACCGCCGGCCTGATCGAGGTGGAACACCTGGTGTCCCGCTGCGTCTCGGAGGCGCTCGCGGCGGCCAGTCGGGCCAACGTCCCCACCGGGCCGGCCCGGATCCTGCTCTCCTGCGCTGACGAGGAACAGCACACCCTGCCGCTGGAGGCGCTGGCCGCGGCTCTCGCGGAGGCAGGTGTCAGCTACCGCATGCTCGGCGCCCGGGTGCCGGTGGCCGCTCTCGTCGAGGCGGTCAACCGGACCGGACCGGCCGCCGTGGTGCTCTGGTCGCACACCCGGGTCACCGCCGACCCGGCCCAGCTCAGCGCGCTGCTCGCCGCACCGCGGCGCCCGTTGCTGGTGCTCGCCGCCGGCCCCGGCTGGCGCGCGGACACGCTGCCCGCCGGGGTGGTGCGGCCTGTCGACCTGGCCGAGGCGGTCTCGCTCTCCGCCGCCGTCCGCGACTCCCTGGACCAGTCGAGGCGTGACTGATCGCACTGTCGCCGACCGGCGGCGTGAACTACCGTCGGGCGGGTCCGCCTACCCCGACCCCCCGGGAGCGAGCAGATGCAAGCCCGCGCCGTCCTGGCGTCCGTCCTCGCCATGGCGCTGGTCTTGTCCGGCTGTGCCCAGCCGGACCGCACCATCGTCGCCGCCGGCCATCCCAAGCCGGTGGAATCCACCGCGCCACCCACCCCGACGCCGCGCCCCAGCGTCACCAAGCCGGCCAAGCCGCCACTGCGGCCGCTGCCGGCCAAGCTCCCCGCCGGGCTGGGGCGCAACACAGGCGTACGCCCGGTGGCCCTGACGTTCGACGACGGGCCGAGCCCGGCCTGGACGCCCAAGGTGCTCGACCAGCTAAAGGCCGCCAAGGTGACAGCGACGTTCTGCGTCGTCGGTCGCGAGGTGCAGCGCCACCCGGAGTTGGTCCGACGGATCGTCCGGGAGGGACACCAGCTCTGCAACCACAGCTGGCGACACGACCTCGATCTCGCCCGGCGACCTGTCGCCGAGATCCGGGCCGACCTGGACCGCACCAACAAGGCCATCCAGAAGGCCGCTCCCGGCACGAAGGTGTCGTTCTACCGGCAGCCGGGCGGCCGGTGGACGTCGGAGGTGCTCGGGGTGGCCAAGGGCCTCGGCATGCGCCCGCTGCACTGGTCGGTGGACCCCCAGGACTGGGACAAGCCGACCGCGGCCACGATCGGCAAGCGAATCCACGCCGCCACCCGCCCCGGCGCCATCGTTCTCCTGCACGACGGGGGCGGAAACCGGGCCGCGACGCTCGCCGCGTGCCCGAAGGTGATCGCCGACCTGAAGCAGCGCTTCGGCATCACCCGTCTCCACTAGAACCGCTCTGACCTGCAGTTATGACCCGTCCCAAGCCCTTGCCGACACCGATTTTGTCGACCGACGGAGCATCACGTATGCTTTCCAAGCCTCCGGCGGGGCCGGATGGGAGCAAGTCCGCTTGAAGTTGCGAATGTGCAATGATGGCGGGGCCGCCCTCATCGTCTAGCGGCCCAGGACGCCGCCCTTTCAAGGCGGTAGCACGGGTTCGAATCCCGTTGGGGGCACGACCGGCGCAAGCCGGAGCAACACAAGCTAGGTCCTGTGGAGCAGTTGGAGTGCTCGCCGCCCTGTCAAGGCGGAGGTCGCGGGTTCAAGTCCCGTCAGGACCGCAGCGCTGACGCCGCGCCCCGCGCGGCGTTCTGCGTATCGGAGCAGGTCGCCCTGCCGCCGGTTCGTCCGGTTGCCGGGTAGCATGAGCCGAGCGACACGGCCAGGTAGCTCAGTTGGTACGAGCGTCCGACTGAAAATCGGAAGGTCGGCGGTTCGACCCCGCCCCTGGCCACATAGCCTTTCGCCGGGCTACAGAGGTCCCCACCAGCGGAAACGCAGGTGGGGATCTTGCTGTTTCCGGTGCCTGCGTCGACACCCCTGGCCGACCACTCCTGGTCGCCCCGCGTTAATCGTCCGCACCTACGCTCCCGCCCGTGAACAAGAGGCCTGGCGGGACCGTGGAGACCATCGGAACACTCGGCGCTGTTGTCGGCGGCGCCCTCTTCGTCATGGGCCTGACCGGCGACAGCTACCGCGGCGACCTTCTCGTGACCGGAGCACTGCTGGTGATCGCGGGCCTGCTGCTCCGCATCGAGGCAGCGGTGCTGGGAGCCCGCTGGCGCGGACCAGACTTCTGACCTGACCCCTCCCGCCGCCCCGAGTGATCAACAGCACTGCGAACCGCGGCGCGGGGCGACGGCGGACGTGACGCAGGTCGGCGCGGCGTCAGTGGTCGCGGCGGCCCTGCGGGCGATGCTGCGCCACGCTGCCCTGGATCGCCTCCCACACGCTGCGTCCGGCCTGTCGCAGCGTCTCCCCCGCCTGCTCGGCGAGCTGCGCCGCGCTCTGGGCCGCAGCCTGCGCCGCACTCGGCAGACCACCGTCGTCGCCCCCGGACGGGCTCGGACCGGGCACCGCCGACCGACCGGCCTGGTTCCGGGCTTGTTCGGCGGGACGCGGCCCTCGTGCCGCTGGCCGTCCGAGCGCTGGCCGTCCGAGCGCTGGCTGTCCGGGCGGTGGCCACCTGGCGGGCCGGCCTCCGGCTCACGGCCCTGCGGATGCCGTCCCTCCGCATGCGGGCCCTGCGGATGCTGTCCCTCCGGACGCGCCTGGTCGGCCGGCCCTGGGCCGCCAGCTCGCGGCCCGGGCCCCCCGACACCCGGTCCCGCGCCGACCTGCCGGCCCGACTCGTCGCGTACGCCCTCCGAGCGCCGACTCGACGCCTTGATCTCCGCAGCGCCCGCGGCCAACTGCTGCGCGCTCCGGTTCGCATCGTCGACGGCGGTGCCGGCCGTGCGCGCGAGCGCCTCGATGATGTGTGGGTTGTTGTCGAGCGTGTCGAGCGCTCGTCCCAGGATGCTCGTCAGTTGCTCCAACCGCACCCGCAGCTGCGCCTCGGCGTTCACCCCGTTGACGTCCAACTCGCCGCCGCTGAGGCGCACCCGTACGCCGGCGTCGACCTGGAGCAGGTTGGCCACCCGGGCCCGCAGCGACAGGTCGGCCTCCAGGCCGTCGACCGCCAGCCGGATGGAGTCGACGGAGACCTTCGGAATGTCGAGCAGGACGTCCGGGTTCCCGCTGTCCACGTTCCGGTCCGGCTCCCGCTGCTGCCCGCTCTCGTTCATGCTCTCCCGCCCCGCCCGCACATCGGCCCGGTCGTCCGAGTCGTTCGGCGCGGTTACCCGCTTTCCGGCGGGGCATCCCGTCCGTGACGACTCGACGACCCTCTGTCTGGAACCGGGCACCTCGCGAAGCTGCACAGCCGGGCATCAGCCGGTATGGTCCGGGCCTATGGGACAGGAATTGACTGATCCGGCCGACATCCGGCAGGACGTCGACCAGTTCTCTCTCCGGTGCAGCCTCCTCGTCCCGGGCTCCGCCGAGCACGCGTTCGCGGTCTTCACCGACGAGCTGACCGACTGGTGGGTCACCGAATACACCTGGTCCGGTCCGGACGCGTTGGCCGAGCTGGGCATGGAGCCTCGGGCCGGCGGCATGCTCTACGAGTTGGGCCCGTACGGTTTCCGCGCCGACTGGGGCCGGGTGCTCACCTGGGATCCGCCCCGCCGGCTGGTCTTCGTCTGGCAGATCGGCCCCGACCGGGCGCCGGTGCCGGACCCGGCCCGCGCGAGCGAGGTCGAGGTGCTGTTCCATTCCGAGGGGCCGGAACGCACCCGGGTCGAGCTGGAGCACCGGCACTTCGACAGGCACGGCGAGGCTGCCGAGGGTTACCGCAAGGCGCTCACCGCCGGCTGGCACGAGTTGCTCACCCGCTACGTCGCCACTGTGTCGCGTCACCGCCCCACCACGGCGGCCTGACGACCCACCGGTTCAGCGGCCGAGCCGCCGATCGGCAGCGGCACCGCCGAGGTCCCGACCGCCGAGGTTCGCGCGTTGGCCAGCCTCCGCCCCCGAGCCGAAGCCGGTGCCGCCCAACCGGCGTGGCGGGGCGGTGCGCAGCCGCGGGTACTCCTCGGTGAGCCGTCGCTGCACCCGGTCGGATCTGTCGGCCAGCACCAACGCCACCGACGGCGTGCCCGACTCGCTGGCCGCCGCCGTCTCGGCCGCCCAGAGTCGCCCTCCGACCACCTCCGCGAAGCCGGCCAGCCAGGAGCGGCGGAACGCGGCGGGATGGTCGTCCGCGGGCACCTCGGTGGCGGCCAGGCCGTGCGCCGCCTGCACGAGCAGCGAGGTGAAGAGCAGGTCGACCCGTTCCAGGTCGCTGGCGAAGCCGAAGAGGTGCAGGGTGAAGCCGTTGCCCTGCCGACGGCGTACGCAGCGGCAGCGCAGGGGCTCGGCCACCGCGGAGAGCAGGCCGACCTTGTCGCGGGCGTACGGGGCGACGACGTCGAGCACTCGATCGCCGACCGGGTCGGTGGTCGGGTCCCGGGCTGCCAGCAGTGCCCGGTCGACGCCGTAGCGGGCGATCAGCTCGGTCGCCTTGGCGGTGAACGCGGCCGCCTCGGCCGGCGTGCAGGCCGGGTCCTCGGCCTGGGCCAGCAGCTTGCGCACCTTGCTGAGCATGGCCTCGGACATGCCTACAGAGCTACCACACGGGCCGGACATCATCGGGGTCACACCGGAATCGATCGATACGTATCATCGTCACGATCAGATGATCAGTCCAATACGGACGGTCAGTTAACTGTTTCCGGAGGAACGAACGAATGCCATCCCCCACCGCTCGTCTGCTCGCCGTCGCCACGGCCACCGCACTGCTCGCCGCCGGCACACCCGCGCGGGCGGAGCCGACAACACCGACAGCACCCGTCAGCTCCGGGCCGAACGCGTTCGCCCCGCTCGCCACCTGTTACGGCGGGGCGGTCCGGTCGTACTTCGAGACGGGCCGCTACGGCGGCTCTGCCGGCCAGTACCGCACCACCACGCGCTGTCGCGACATCAACGTCCGCAACGCGAGCGTGTACGGCACCGATGCGTGCGTGGTCTTCGTGGACAAGACGAGCGCCTGCAACTACTGGACCTACCTGCCGGCCAACTCGGGCTGGATCACTGTGGCGACCAACGTCAAGGACGGCGTCAACTTCCGGGTCCGCTTCGAGAACCTGCGGTACGAGTACGAGCCGCTGATCGCGTACCACGCGTTCTGACCGACCCGCGCGGTCGCGGCGTCCGCCCCCCCCGACGGACGCCGCGCCCCGCGGCGCACCGGCCGGCACGGCCGCTCATCCGGCGCGGCTGCGCAGGGTGGCGATCGTCGAACCGGCGAGCGTGAGCAGGCAGTCGGGGAGCAGCCCATCGGCCGCAGCCGCGCCGAACAGGGCCTCGCCGGTCGGTTCGTCGCGATTCGCGTACGCGCTGACGAAGCGGGCCACCCAGCGGGTGTCGTACCCGGCCTGGTCGATCCCCGGAAAGTCGAGCGCCGCCCCGCTGGCCTCCGGCGCGTCACCGAGCATGGTCGCGGCCAGGCACCAGGCGACCCCGTACGCGCCGCTCAGGCCGGCCCGGTCGACGACCGCGTCGAACGCTCCCACCACCGCGTCTCCGTCACCGGTCAGCGCCGAGTGGAGCACGGCCGCCGCGTCATCGAACGTCTGCTGTGGTAGGTCCGTCACGCTGCGCACAGTAGGACGGGGGGTCAAGCCCCCCGGCGACCGTCACTGTCCGTGTTCAACGCGAGCTACCTGCGCATTACGCCACCTCCACGGTCCCGCCGTCGGCCTCGGCACGCTAATGTGCGCAGCGGACCTTCGCCGGAGGAAGGACGACCATGTTCGTATCACGCCGTTCGCGGGTAGTCACGTTGGCTGCCTGCGCGACGATCCTGCTCGCCACAAGCGCCTGCGGGGATGACAAGCCCGAGGAGGCAAGCGCCCAACAGGTGCGCCTCTACGGCACGGACGGCAACATGCTCAACTCCTATCCCGCGGAGTTGAAGGAACGGGCGAGTCTCGTCGACGGGATGAAGGGCACCACGCCCCTCGTTCCGCTGCCGGACGACTTCAAGAGCCGGCTACGTGCCGTCAATCCGGCGCTGACGGACTACCTGTACTCCGCCGAGACGTACGACGCGGTGGTGATCGCCGTGCTCGCCGCCCAGTTGGCCGGGAGCACCGACCCGGGTGCCATCGCGAAGCAGATCGTCGCCGTGACGAACGACGGGCAGCGCTGCGAGGACCCGGCCAGCTGTCTCGCGCTGGCCCGTAACGGGCAGGACATCGAGTACCGCGGCGTGTCGCTGACCCGGGCGGGCTTCACCGACAAGGGTGAGCCGGCCACCGCGAGCTACGCCACGCTGACGTTCGACGGGCAGCAGATCAACGACGGCAAGACCGAGTTCGTCGGTGCCGGCATCGAGTCGGCGGCGAGCACCAAGACGCCGCCGAAGCCGAAGAAGCAGCGCCCGGGTGGAGACACCGACCAGGAGCCGCTGATCCTGGGTGGTCTGCTGCCGAAGACCGGTGACCTCGCGATCGCCTACCCGCCGATGGCCGCCGGTGCCGCGCTGGCGATCAAGGAGATCAACGCCGCCGGCGGCGCACTGGGCAAGCCGGTGACGTGGCTGGACGGCGACGACGGCACCAGCCCGACGGTGGCCAAGGCGACGGTGGCCAAGCACGTGACGGACGGCGTCAGCGTGATCATCGGCGCGGGTGGTTCGGGTATCTCCCGGGCAGTGCTGCCGGACGTGGTGCAGGCCGGGAAGATCCTCTTCTCCCCGTCCAACACGGACAGCGGCCTGACCGACGTGGAAGACGGCGGCCTCTACTTCCGCACCGCCCCGCCGGACAGCCTCCAGGGCCGGGCGCTGGCCGACGTGATCCTGCGCGACGGGTCGCAGAAAATCGTCATCGTCGCCCGCAAGGACTCCTACGGCGAGGGCCTCCAGGCCACCGCCCGTGACGAGCTGGAGAAGGCCGGCATCGCCAGCGACCGAATCAAGCTGATGACCTACGAGCCCCCGGCCGACGCGAAGGCGGCGCCTGTCGACTTCAGCAGCGGCGCGAAGGAGATCAAGGAATTCGGCGCGGACGCCGTACTGATCATCGGCTTCGGTGAGTCCGCCCAGGTGATCCGCGGCCTGGCCGACGCCGGTGTGCAGATCCGGCAGTAATCAGGACCCGAAACCCACGACGGCCGCACCGGCTTCCCGCCGGTGCGGCCGTTTCTGGTACGTGGGATCAGCGCGGCCGACGACGCTCCAGGAACTCGGTCATCCGCCGGTGCTTCTCGTCGTCCTCGAAGAGCACCGCCTGGCTGACCAGGTCAAGATGGGGGTGCGCGGCGGCGGGCGCGTCCACCGCCAGCTTGGTCAGCCGCACCGCCAACGGTGAACCCAGGGCGATCTCGTCAAGGATCGCGTGCGCCACGGTCAGCAGCTCGCCGGGCTCGTCCACCACCCGATTCACCAGGCCGATCCGCAGCGCCTCGGCGGCGTCCACCCGCCGGCCGGTGAAGAGCAGCTCCTTGGCCCGGCCCTCACCGATCAACGCGGGCAGCCGGTGGGTCGCGCCGGCACCGGCCAGGATGCCCAACCGCACCTCCGGCTGGCCGAAGACCGCCCGCGCCGTGCACACCCGCAGATCGCAGGCGTACGCCAGCTCCGCGCCACCGCCTAACGCCGGGCCGTCGACGGCCGCCACAGTCGGCATCGGCAGTGCTCGGATGCGGGCGAAGGCGGCTGAGTTGATCGCGGCGAGGGCATCCGTGCGATTCCGTTCGCGGAGCTGGCCGATGTCTGCGCCACCGGCGAAGATGCCCGCCGCGCCGCCGGTGAGCAGCAGCAGGCGCGGGCGCGCCTCCAACTCGGCGCAGACCTGGTGCAGCTCGGCGATCAGGTCCGCGTCGATGGCGTTGCGCTTCTCCGGCCGGTCCAGGGTGACCACCAGCCGGTCCGGCCGCTCCTCGATCCGCAACCCGCTCATCGCTTGACACCGGCTTCCCACCGGTAGAAGCCCTGCCCGGACTTCTTACCCAGCCGCCCCGCGGCCACCATCTCCACGAGCAGCGGCGGTGGCGCGAAGCGGTCTCCGTACGCGGCCTGGAGGGTACGGGCGATGTCCAGCCGCACGTCGAGGCCGACCAGGTCGGTGAGCTCCAACGGCCCGATCGGGTGCCGGTAACCGAGCACCATCGCCTTGTCGATGTCCGCCGGGCTGGCCACCCCGTCGGCGACCATCCGGATCGCCTCCAGCCCGAGGGTGACCCCGAGCCGGGAGGTGGCGAAGCCGGGCATGTCGCGTACGACGACGGGGTCCTTGCCCAGCCGACCGGCGAGCGCGACGGCCGCGGCGGTGGTCTCCTCGGCGGTGGCCGGGCCGACCACGATCTCCAGCAGCGCCATCGCCCAGACCGGGTTGAAGAAGTGCAGGCCGAGGAAGCGCTCGGGCGCGTCCAGTTCGGCGGCCAGGGCACCGATCGCGATGCTGGACGTGTTGCTGCCCAGCAGCGCCGGACGCAGCGCGGCGCTGTCCCGGAGCACCGCACGCTTCAGGTCGAGGCGCTCCGGCACCGCCTCCACGATCACCTCAGGGGCGGGAGCGACCTCGGCGAGGGTTGGGCGCAGCGTCACCAACTGCCGGTTCGCGGCGGCCTGGTCGGCGCTGAGCTTCCCGCGCTGCACCGCCCGCTCCCACAGCTCGGCGAGCCGGTTCAGCGCGGCCGCACCCCGCTCGGGGTCCACCTCGACCAACTCGACGGCGTGCCCGGCGTCGGCCGCCACGTACGCGATGCCGAGCCCCATCGTGCCGGCACCGACGACCACGAAACGATCGCTCATCACGCCTCCCTGTCCCGCCCGCCGGCGCGCGGGGTCGCCGCCGCACCGGTCCGGGTGTCCCGCCCGCTCCGCTCGCTCATGGTGCGACCCTAGACAGCGCGACGACCCGGCCCATGCGTGGGGGAGCGCCGGATCGGGTAATGACGGCCCGTCAACCGAGGGAAGGACCGCATCGAGATGAGCCAGGCACCGGAGAGCGTCACCGACGGGGAGATCGTGGAGACCCGGGGCGACGAGCGGGTCGAGCTGCTGCGCGCCGACACCAACAACGACGGCAAGACCGACGTGTGGGTGGTGGACACCGACGGCGACGGCAAGGCCGATCTGTTCCAGTTCGACACCGACGGTGACGGCAAGGTGGACATCACCATGGTCGACATCGACGAGGACGGCCAGCCGGACGAGGTGGTCGACGGCGACGGCGGCCTGCCGCCCGAGCAGCTCCCCCCGACCGTCCAGGTCTGAGACGTACGACGGCCCCCGCCTCCGCCCAGCGGAGCGCGGGGGCCGTCGCTCAGTCGACGAGGCGCAGGGTGGCCAGGTAGTAGGGGGCGTCGCGGTCGTCCACATCGGTGAGCCGCCAGCCGGTGCCGTGCACCAGGCCGGCGAACTCGTCCGCCGAGCAGACCAGATAGTCGAACCATTCGGTGCTCAACTCGCGGTAGCGCAGCCGCAGCCGCAGCTGGCCACCGAGCCGGCCGCGCCGACGGTTGCGCTCGTGGTAGCCGGTGTGCAGCGGGTCGCGGGTGCCGTACGGGTCGGTGCCCTGCGCGATGATCTGCGCCCCCGGTCGGGCCAGCGCGGCGAGCACGGCCAGGAACCCGGGAGCGCGCTCCCGCCCCTCGAACAGCCCGAGATTGTTGCCGAGCAGCAGGAACGTGTCGTAGCGCGGGCCGTCGGCGATGTGCGTGTCGACGGTGCCGTGCACCAGCCGCCGGACGCCCCGACGCCGGCTCACCTCCAGCGCGCCCGCGGAGGTGTCCAGCCCGGTGACCGGTACGCCGCGCTCCTGGAGCTGCAGCGCGATCCGGCCGGCGCCGGTGCCGATGTCCAGCGTCTCGCCGTGCGCCCGGTCCACCGCGCGGTGGTCGTACGGCTGCCAGTCCGCCGGCCCGTCCAGGTAGTGCGCGGCCGGGGCGCCGTTGATCAGACCGTCGTCCCGTTCGATGATCTCGATGACCGGTCGCGGCAGTCGGCCACCGACCAGGGGTCGTGGGCCCACCCCGGTGGCCACGGCGAGCGTGTCCCGCAGCAGTTCGCCGATCACGTCACCGATTAGAGGCTCAACCGTCACGACGTCACGCTATCCGGCCACTCAGTGGCCCGCGCCGGCCATATCCTGGCGGCGTGACCATGCTGGACCGGCTGTCGGCCGAGAAGTACATCCTGCTCACGACCTTCCGCAAGGACGGTCGGGCGGTGCCGACCCCGGTCTGGGCGGTACGCGACGGTGAGGCGTTGGCGGTCTGGACCCGGGCCGACTCGGGGAAGGTGAAGCGGATCCGCCGCAACGGCGACGTGACAGTGGCGCCCTGCGACGTGCGGGGTCGGCCGCACGGGGCGGAGGTGTCGGCTCACGCGACGATCTGCGGGGGTGGTGACACCGGTCGGATCCGCGACCTGCTCAAGCACAAGTACCGCGTGATCGGTCGGCTCAGCCTGCTGAGCAGCCGGCTGCGTCGCGGCGAGGGCGGCACGGTCGGTATCCGGGTGACGTTGGCCGAGCCGCAGCGCTGACCTGCGGCCGGCGTCGTGCTCGGCGGGCCATGGAAAGGGGCGGCGGATCGAGATCCGCCGCCCCTGACGAAAAACTGTCGCCGGCTCAGTCGCCCTGCCGCTGCTGCGGGATCTGGCCCTGCAGCAGCGCCCTGACCTCCGACTCACGGTACCGACGGTGGCCACCCAGGGTGCGGATGGCACTGAGCTTGCCAGCCTTGGCCCACCGGGTCACCGTCTTCGGGTCGACCCGGAACATCGACGCCACCTCGGCCGGCGTGAGTAGCGGCTCTGGTTCGTGCGTTCGCGATGCCATCGGTCACTCCTCCACATGTATAGACATCGGCCGGGGTCCCGCCGGCCGACGCGTCTCCCATGGTCCGGCTAGTCCCCGATGTCCGACATGGGCCGAACGGATGAAGGTCCCTAGACGGACGGATGAACCATGCCCGATTTTTACGACTTTTACACGGCAGAAACTACCTTATTCGGACTCATGATCACGGTTCGTGATGCGTCAACTACGAGCACAGTTCACCTTGGGAGCGCTCCGAGGGTGATATGCCCTAGTTGCACCGCTCCAAGAGCTGCACCGCGCGCCACCGTGCCACCAACTTGTCGTACGCGGCCGACGCCTCCTCGGCCTCACCGCGCGACAGCCCCGCGAGGCCGCTGGCGACCAACTCCGGCGAGTCGTCAGCCGTGAGGGTCTCGTCGGAGAGCAGGTCGACCAGACCGCCGTAGTCCAGCTCGACCACGGACCGCGGATGGAACTCCTCCAGCCAGCGGGCCGCCTCCTCCACCGCCTCGGTGATCGGCGCCTCGCCCACCGACTTGCGCAGCACCGACAGGGCCCGCGACGAGCGGCGTCGCGCCTTGGAGATCTCGGTGCGATAGCGCAGCGCCCGCCGGCCCGGCCGGGTGACCAGGTCCCGCTCCGCCGGGTCGAAGAGCACGAACCACCGCAGCGGTACGCCCCAAGTGGCGATCTGCTCGTGCACCCGGGGCACCCCGTGCTCCAGCACCCGGGCGCCACTGCGCCAGTCGTCCACCACCGCCCTGGCCTGCCCGGCGAGCACCGGCGGCACGAAGGCGTCGGCGAGCACCGAGGGCACCCCGTCCCGGGCGCTGAGCGCCGCCTCAGCGACCCGGATGCGCAGGTTCCACGGGCAGACCAGCAGGCTGTCGTCCGTCTCCAGGACGTACGCCTCCTCCGGCAGGTCCGGCAGCCGGGTCCAGCCGGCGCCCAGCGCCTCGATCACCGCCGTCCGCTGCCGACCGGGCCCCTCGACCGGGGCGACCGCGCGCCCCTCCGAGACGTAGCGGCGCCAGTAGCTCTGCCGGTCTCGATCGAAGGCGGCCAACGGTTCGTACACGCGCAGGTAAGAAGCGAAGAGCGACGGCACCGCGCGATCCTCCCACGAACCACGCCCGTACGCGGTCAGCGGCCGGAGCACGCGCGCCGCACCGTGGGACGGCGGCGGCGCGTCGAGCGCCCGGCCGGAGGCCGATACTAGGCTCGATCACACCGGCAGCATCCCCGCCGGGGTCCACCAGGTCCGCGTTCCACAAGAACGCACACCACCGTAGGAGCCAACCATGGGCGTATTCGCGAGCACCGACGACCCGGTATCGACAGGTCACGAACAGGTCGTGTTCTGCCAGGACAAGCAGAGCGGCCTGAAGGCGATCATCGGGATCTACTCCACCGCGCTGGGCCCGGCGCTCGGCGGCACCCGCTTCTACCCGTACGCGAGCGAGGACGACGCCCTCGCCGACGTGCTGGACCTGTCGCGCGGGATGGCATACAAGAACGCGCTCGCCGGGCTGGACCTGGGCGGCGGCAAGGCCGTCATCTGGGGCGACCCGGAGCAGATCAAGAGCGAAGCGCTGCTGCGCGCGTACGGCCGCTTCGTGGAGTCGCTGGGCGGGCGCTACTACACCGCCTGCGACGTCGGCACGTACGTGGCGGACATGGACGTCGTGGCCCGGGAGACCCGCTACGTGACCGGGCGCAGCGTGGAGCACGGCGGTGCCGGCGACTCGTCGATCCTCACCGCCTGGGGCGTCTTTCAGGGGATGCGGGCCGCGGCTGAGCACGTGTGGGGCACCCCGAGCCTGCGGGGCCGGCGGGTGGGCGTGGCCGGCCTGGGCAAGGTCGGCAAGTACCTCACCGGGCACCTGCTGGAGGATGGCGCCGAGGTGGTCGCCACCGACGTCAACCCGAAGGCCCTGGCGTGGGTGCGCACCAACCACCCCCAGGTCACCCTCGTCGACGACTCCAGCGCGCTGGTCGCCGCGGACCTCGACGTGTACGCGCCGTGCGCGCTGGGTGGCGCCCTGAACGACGACACCGTGCCGGCGTTGCGCGCCAAGGTGGTGACCGGTGCGGCGAACAACCAGCTCGCCCACCCGGGGATCGAGAAGCTGCTGGCCGACCGGGGCATCCTCTACACCCCGGACTACGTGGTCAACGCGGGCGGCGTCATCCAGGTGGCCGACGAGATCGAGGGCTTCAACTTCGACCGGGCGAAGCTGCGGGCGACCCGGATCTACGACACCACCCGCGAGATCCTGCACCTGGCTGACGCGGAGGGCGTGCCGCCGGCGGTGGCCGCCGACCGGCTGGCCGAGCGGCGGATGGCGGACGTCGGCCGGCTGCGCGCGATCCACCTGCGCTGAGCGTTCCGTTCCCGGGGGCGGATCGACGAGATCCGCCTCCGGGCCCCCGGTGCCGGCGCAGGCTGGGTAAGCTGAGCCCGGGTCAAGTTTGATGCGGTTTGTCCGGTGTCACGGGTGCTAACCGTTCCGCTCCTTACCCGGTACACTGGGTGACGGCCGGATCGACGCGACGCGCAGAGCCGGCTGACGGTAACCCGAGGTGCCGAACGGTGGCATCCCCATGTACCGTAAGAGCCACGAGAGATGCCTGACGTCATCGGGGCCCGCCTTCGGGCTGCCCCGCATTCTGTGCGAGGGGGTCGAGCCATGGGGCGCGGCCGTGCTAAGGCCAAGCAGACTAAGGTGGCGCGGGAGTTGAAGTACCACTCCCCGAACACCGACCTCACCGCCTTGCAGCGCGAACTGGCGGGTGCTGGTAAGTCTGAGCACCACTTCGACGACGACTCTAAAGAGTTCGTCGACGACGATGATGAGGATCACGCGGACGACGATCCGGATCCCTGGGTCCGTCCGACCCGCTGACCGCTCGACGCAGCTGAGCACGCGGTAACCCCCGCGTGCTCACGCACGTCCAGTGCAGGTGCAGTCGCCGACGATCAGGGGCCTGGCCCGACCGGAGCCACTCCGGCCGCTCGACAGGCCCCTGACAACGGCTCCCTCAGCGCGGGCGGTTGTTCCAGTTGTAGAACGTCGGGATGTTCTCGAAGTGGTTCCAGGCGCACACCGCGCTGGAGCCGTCGCCGCCCGACACCTCCGAGCGCAGCCGCCGTGCGTCCTCGGCCTCCTGGAGCAGCGCGACGAGCGCGGGAGCCGCGTCTCGCACCCGTTCGGTGACTCCGTCGTCCGCTTCGCGCTCAGGCCGCCGGTGACTGGTGGTCTCGGGCATGCTCCAACACTCCCTCCAATAGGCGGATCTTGCTGTTGCGGCAGTGCTCGGTCTCCGTACCGTCAAAACGCCCCAGCTCGAAGTAACGGTTGGCGGCATGGCCGCCGCCGCAGAAGCCGAAGTACGGGCAGGACGCCCGACACGCCTCCACCCCGGCCAGGAACTCCCCCACCCACGGCGTGGACGCCGCGTCGCCGAGGATCTGCGCCAACGGGGTCGTCAGCACGTTGCCGCTGCTGAAGTCGCCGTAGTGGGGGTCGGTGAAACCGGCCAGCTCCGGCGAGAGCACGATCACCGAGCCGTCGTGACCGATCGTCGGGATCGGGTCCAGTTGGCGGGGCAGCACCCCGTCCGCCGAGTTGTCGAGCACCGCCGCCGCGTAGCGCAACGACCACTCGATCTCGCGGAGGTGGATTCTGGGCTCCCGGCGCCACGCCCCGACCAACTCCGCCCAGAACGCGGACACCGCCGACGGGTCGTGGCGGTTGTCGCGGGTGTTGACTCCCTCGGTCTCCTCGATGTTGATGCCCAGCACGTCGCAGCCCAGCTCGAGGAAGTAGTCGTACAGCTCGGTGGCGAGCCCCGGCTCCGGCCGGGACACCACGGCCAGCGCGGAGAAGGGCAGACCGCGACGGCGCAGCGCCGAGATTCCGCGCAGGATCCGGTCGTACGCCGGCTGACCGCCCCGGTTGACCCGGTCGCCGTTGCGCGCCCGGGGCCCGTCGACGCTCACGCTCACCCGCATCTCGTGCCGGACGAAGAAGTCGCACCAGTCGTCGTCGATGAGGGTGGCGTTGGTCTGCACGTGGTGCTCGACTTCGGGCCCGAACGGCGCGATCAGATCGGCCAGGTGCTCCCGACCGGCCGCCAACGGCTCGCCGCCGTGCCACACCACGGAGAAGCGACCGTTCGCCGCCCAGGGATTGACCGCGGCCGCGACCGCCTCGGCCACCGCCACCGGCATCCGGCGGTCGGCGGCCCGAAACGGCAGGTAGCAGTACGCGCAGTCGAGGTTGCAGAGGGTGGTGGGCTGCATCACGACGTACGACGGGACGGCGGCCAGACCGCGCATCCCGCTGAACGAGCGTCCCCGAACACCCATCGCCCTCCTCCGCCTAGCCTGAGGGTGCCCTTCAGGCTAGGCGGCATTGGCCACTCGGGTGAAGCCCTGATCAGGTGCCCGTACGATCACCGGAGGGTGATCATCCTCGGGTGTGCTGACCAACCATCTGCACGTTGCCGGTGCCCTCGATGATCTCGCCGGCCTGCCACGCCTCGACCCCACGGCCGGTCAGGGTGGCCAGCGCCCGGTCAGCGTCCTCGGCCGACACGATCGCGAACATGCCGACGCCCATGTTGAAGGTCGACTCCATGTCGTGGTCGTCGATCCGACCCTTCGTCTGGATCAGGTCGAAGATCGGCTGCGGCTTCCAGGTGGAGCGGTTGACCACCGCGTCCACGTGCTCGGGCAGCACCCGGACCAGGTTGCCGGGGATGCCGCCACCGGTGATGTGGGACAGCGCCCGCACCTCGGCCTCGGCGATCAGCTTGAGGCAGTCCTTGGCGTAGATCTTGGTCGGGGTGAGCAGCTCCTCACCGAGGGTCCGCTGCCGACCGAAGTCGTCGATCACGATGTCCAGACGCATCCGGGCTGCGCCGAGCAGCACGTGCCGGACCAGGGAGTATCCGTTGGAGTGCAGGCCGGAGGAGCGCATGGCGATCACCACGTCGCCCACCTCGACCCGCTCGGGGCTGAGGATGTCGGCCTCCTCGACCACGCCCACACCTGTCGCGGAGATGTCGTACTCGTCCGGACGCAGCACGCCGGGGTGCTCGGCGGTCTCCCCACCCAGCAGCGCACAGCCGGCGTAGCGGCAGCCGTCGGCGATGCCCGCGCCGATCTCGGCGACCTTGTCCGGAACGACCTCGCCGGTGGCGATGTAGTCGAGCAGGAACAGCGGCTCGGCACCGCAGGCCACCAGGTCGTCGACGACCATCGCGACCAGGTCGATGCCGACCGTGTCGTGGATGTCCATCTGCTGCGCGATCACCAGCTTGGTGCCCACCCCGTCGGTGGAGGACGCCAGGATCGGGCTCTTGTACTTCTTCGTGTCCAGCCGGAACAGGCCGGCGAAGCCACCGAGGTCACCGAGCACCTCGGGGCGGCGGGTCTGCCGCACCTTCGACTTGAGCAGCTCCACAGCGCGGTCTCCCGCGTCAATGGAGACGCCGGCGTCGGCGTACGAGACCGAGCGTTTGCGCGCCTGGCGGCCAGCACCGCCCGTCCACGGCTGGCGGTCGCCGCCGGCGCCGGTCGGGCTGCTTCCTGCGCCGCTGCGCTCGGACACGTGCGTCACGGTTCTCCCCTTTGGTTCTCGGTGCCGCCGGCGGTAGCCGGGCCGCGCCGGTTGGTGCTACGGGCGGTTTGCGGTAACGCCACCCGGAGTGGCGACGGACGAGCCGTTGGTGGGCGGGGCCTCCGGCGCCGAGTTGGCGACGCGTCGGCCCACCCCTTCGAGCACGTGCTTGCCGATCAGGTTGCCGGCCGGCAGCTCGATCGGGTACTCCCCATCGAAACACGCCCGACACAACCGGGTCTTCGGCTGCTCGGTCGCGGCGATCAGGCCAGGCAGCGAAACGTAGCCCAGCGTGTCGGCGCCGATGGAGCGCCGGATGCCGTCGTTGTCCAACCCGTTGGCCAGCAGCTCCGCCCGGGTGGCGAAGTCGATGCCGTAGAAGCACGGCCAGCTGACCGGCGGGGAGGAGATGCGGACGTGCACCTCCAGCGCCCCCGCCTCACGCAGCATGCGGACGATGGCGCGCTGGGTGTTGCCGCGCACGATCGAGTCGTCCACGACAACCAACCGCTTGCCCCGGACGTTCTCCCGCAGCGGGTTGAGCTTGAGCCGGATGCCGAGCTGACGCAGGGTCTGCGACGGCTGGATGAAGGTACGACCCACGTACGGGTTCTTCATCAGGCCGGCGCCGTAGGTGATGCCGGACGCCTCCGCGTACCCGATCGCGGCCGGCGTGCCCGACTCGGGCACCGGGATCACCAGGTCGGCCTCGACCGGGTGCTCCTTCGCCAACTGCCGACCGATCTGCACCCGCGCCGAGTGGACGTTCCGCCCGGCGATCGTGGCGTCGGGACGGGCGATGTAGACGTACTCGAAGAGGCAGCCCTTCGGCTCCGGCGCGGCGAACCGGGTGGAGCGCAGCCCGTTCTCGTCGATCGCGATCAGCTCGCCCGGCTCGACCTCGCGCACCACACTCGCCCCGACGATGTCCAGGGCGGCCGTCTCGCTGGCGATCACCCAGCCGCGCTCCAGGCGGCCGAGCACCAGCGGGCGGACGCCGTGCGGATCACGGGCCGCGTAGAGGGTCGACTCGTCCATGAAGACGAAGCTGAACGCGCCGCGCAGCTGCGGCAGCACCTCCAGGGCGGCCGCCTCGACCGACAGATCCGGTCGGCCGGCGAGCAGCATCGTCACCAGCGAGGTGTCGTTCGTCGAACCGTCCGCGATGAGGCCGCGCTCGGCGACCTCCTTCTCCAGCTCGGCCGTGTTGACCAGGTTGCCGTTGTGTGCCAGCGCGATGGTCGTGCCGGAGGTGGTCGACCGGATCGTCGGCTGGGCGTTCTCCCAGTTCGACGCGCCGGTGGTGGAGTATCGGGCGTGCCCGATCGCCACGTGACCGCGCAGGCTCGCCAGAGTGGGCTCGTCGAAGACCTGGGCCACGAGGCCGAGATCCTTGTAGACCACCACGCCGGAGCCATCGCTCACCGCGATGCCCGCCGCCTCCTGGCCGCGGTGCTGCAGGGCGTAGAGGCCGAAGTAGGTCAGATTGGCAACCTCTTCGCCAGGGGCCCAGACGCCGAAGACGCCGCAGGCATCCTGGGGGCCAGGTCGTTGGGGGTCAAGGTCGTGGCTCAGCCGGCCGTCGCCTCGGGGCACCTACCGCTCCCTCATGCTGGTCTGGACCGGCCGGGCGGATCACTGGCGGATCCACATACCTCTGCCGGGACCACTGTCGTCGCCTGACAGTGTACGCGAATCGACGTCAATACAGAAAGTCACGATCCCCCTGCTCAGCGTCACGGCAAGTGGGACATCGGGACGACTAGAGGGGCAGATACGCCGAGAGGTCCGCGCGGTTGCCACTCATCTGGACGCGACCGTCGGTGACCGCCTCGGCCCAGCCAAGCCTGCCGGTCGCCAGCTCCAACCAGGTGTTCGGGGCCATCTCGACCACGTTTGGTGGATTTCCCCTGGTGTGTCGAGGCCCCGGTACGCACTGGATCGCCCCGTATGGTGGGACGCGCACCTCCACCGATCGGCCGGGGGCGCGCTCCGCGAGGACGGCCAACAACGACCGGACCGCCTCTCGGAACACCGGCCGTTCGGGTGTACGCCCCTCGTCGAGCGCCGACAACGCGGCCGTAACGGCAGCGGACTTACTGTGCGGAGAGGACACGACGGGACGATACGACTCCCAGGCCAGACACGCGACGCTGGCCCTGGGTCGCGCTCATGCGGTCGGACAAGGCATAGTTGCCGACGGCGTATTCGTACCGTGATGATCCCCGGCCCGGCGCCCCGCCGGTCAGAGGGAAGTCAGCCCGGAAGGCGGTGGACGTGTCAACACACCGACGTGCCTGGAAGCAGCGGGCCGGTGTGGTCGTAGCGCTGGTTGCCGGCGCTCTGCTCGCCGTCCCCGCCACACCAGCCTTGGCCGCAGACGTCAATGTATCCCCCGGTTCAGTCACCGTGAACGCCGGCAGCGACGCCACAATCACTGTGCGCATCACTGGGGGTAACGACGACGAGTCGGCGAAGGTCAGCCTCTCCGGCCTGCCGTCCGGCGTCAGCTGCGCCAGTGGTTGCGGCGATGTCAAACTCTCCGGCGGCGGCCTGGGCAACCCGACAGGGTCGGTGCTGGTCAGGATCGCGGCCAACGACAACGCTGGCGACGCGACCGCGACCATCACGGTGGCCGTGGAGGCCGAGTCCGGCCCGGACACCGCCACCGTCTCGCTGACCGTGAAGGGCAAGGCCGCTCCGCCGCCGCCGCCGCAGAACCAGACCGTGCGGTCGGTCTCCGGCAAGGTGGTCGCGCAGGCGGACGGCAAGGCCGTGCCGAACGCCTTCGTGGTTCTCCAGGACACCGCCGGCCACCGCTACGACGCCACCAGTGACGGCAGCGGCAACTTCCGGTTCACCGGCACCACCGCCAAGCCGATCGCACCGGGCCGGATCGACCTGGGCGCGTCGTTCGACAACGTCCAGGCGTTCAAGTCCGTGAACGCCAACGCAGGGCAGGCCATCACCGGGCAGCGGCTCAGCCTCGCGATCAAGGTCGAGGTCACTCCCAGCGCCACCCCGTCCGCCACTCCCGAGGCCACTGCCACCGAGGAGGCGACCGAGGAGGGCACCGAGGAGGAGCCCACCGAGGAGGCCAGCCAGGGCGCTCCGGCGAACGCCGCGAACAACGAGGACAGCGGCGGCATCGGCTCGTACATGATCATCCTGCTCGGTGGTCTTCTGGTCGCCGCTGGTGTCGGCACGATCGTGCTGCTCTGGATGAAGCGCCGGGAGAACGGCGACGACGACGACGCTCCGGCTGCTGCCGGTGGCGGCGGTGTGGTGCCGCCCTCGCGGGGCGGCTTCCGCGGTCCGGACGACCAGACCCGGGTGGTCGGCGGTCGTCCCGGCGGCGGAGCGGACCCGACCATGGTCGGCGGCGCGGCGCTGAGCGAGGCGCCGACGATGATGCACCGCCCGGTGGTCGACGACGTCCCGCCGGATCCGTACGGCGCGCCTGCGCCGGCGTACGGCGGCGCGGGTCAACAGGGCTGGGGCGGCGCCGGCTACGGCGACGAGCCGGCGCCTGGCGGCTACGGTGCCGGCGGCTACGGCAACGCCCCCGCCTCGGGTGGCGGCTACGGCGCTCCGGCCGGCCCGGAGGGCGGCTACGGCGCCGGTGCGGCCGGTGACGGTTACGGTGCCGCGCCTGGTTCCGGTGCCGGCTACGGCGGCGCACCAGCTTCCGGCGGTGGATACGGCAACGCTCCGGCCTCCGGTGGCGGCTACGGCGGTCGTGATTACGACGCCCCGGGCGGCACCGCTGCCTACCCGCCGGCCCCCGCTGGCGGCGCGGCCTACGGCGAGCGGTTCGACGAGCCGACCGGCCGGTACACCGGCGACAGCACCCAGTACCCGGCTCCGGCCGACCCGTACGCCACAGGCGTCTACCAGCCGGAGCAGGGGCAGGGGTACGGCCAGCCCGATCCCGCCCCGTACGGCGGTCGCGCTGCCGAGCCGACCGCGGGGTACGGCGGTCCGGAGGCCGGCGGGTACGACCAGGGTGGCTACGGTCAACCGGCCGGCGGATACGACCAGGGCGGCGGCTACGGCCAGGAGCCCTCGCCGCAGCGCGGCGGCGGGTACGACGACCGGGGCTACGACCAGGGTGGCTACGGGCAGCCCGCTGGCGGATACGACCAGGGCGGTAACTACGGCCAGGAGCCTCCGCAGCAGCGCGGCGGCGGGTACGACGACCGGGGCTACGACCAGGGCGGCTACGGCCAGCCCGCCGGGCGGAACCGACCGGACACCCCGCCGGCGACCGAGCGCGGCGGCCGTCGCCTCGACTGGCTGGACGACTGACCCCACCACAGCACATGGAAACGGCCACCCGGTGATCCGGGTGGCCGTTTCGCTGACACCGCGACTTCTTGGAAGCCGAGTTGATCAAAGGGCGCGGGCCGGCGCGGTCAGGCGGGCCGGCGCGGTCAGGCGGCGGAGAAGATGCCCTGGTGGAGAACCGGCACGACGTCCGACACGCCGATCCGGACGGCGACATCAACGTCCCCGGCGAAGCCGCTCTCGGTCAACTCCCGCCCGGAGACGCTGCCGCGCACGGCGGCGGGCACATCCGGGGTGCTGGCCAGCGCGGCGAGTGCCATGGCCGCCTCCACCGAGAGCCCACCCGGCACGCCGGAGAGGGCGTCCAGCACCGAGGCGGCACCCAGTTGGTCCTCCACCGAGGGGCGCAGCGACCCGTCCGGCCACCGCTCCCCTGAGGCGATCACGCCGATCGGGGCGTCCACCGTGCCGTACCCCTGGCGGCGCAGCCAACGCCCGACGGCGCGTGCGTTGCGCAGGCACGCCGCGACCACCGGCAGGCCGGTGGCGCTGGCCGCGGCGCTGATGGCGGAGCCGTTCGGGGAGGGCAGTACGAGGTCCGCCACCACGGGCGCGCTGCTCAGCGCAGCGGGCGAGAGCGACCACGGATGTTCCGCTGTCGTCTGCCGCCGCCCGACAGCAGCGGTCGCCCCGACCCGGACGGCGTACTCGGCGGCCTGCTCACCCCAGGGGAACGGGTGCACCCGCATGCCCCGGGCGACCGCCACCTCCACGGCGGTGGTGAACGAGAGGACGTCCACCACCACCAGCGCCGCGCAGACCCGACCGAGCTCGGCCGCCCCGGTCAGCCCCCAGTCGAACCGGGCACCGGATCCGGGTTGGCCGTAGACAGCGGCCGTCAACGCCTCAGCGCTCGTCAGGCGACGGCTCGGCGACACCGGGGTCAGACTCGGACGCCGTGTCGGGCAGCTCCGACCCGATCGGCTCGACCGCGCCGGTCTCCGGGGAAGGACCCGAGGAAGCGATCGGCTCGGAGACCACCGCCGCCGCGTCGACCGGCTCCGCCTCGGCGACCGGCAGCGGGACGGCCTCGACCGCACCCGCCACACCGGCGGCCGGCGCGGGCACCTCGACGGCAGCCGAGCCCCCGAAGAGGCGCGGCAACGTCTCGGTGTGCGCGGCGCGCAGCTCGTCCAGGCCGATCCGGAACTGGCCGTGCACCTCGAGCGCCCCACCGGACGGGTCAGTGACGCCGATCAGCTCGAACGGCACGCCCCGCTCGGCGCAGAGCGCCGCGAACGCCTTGTCGTGGCCGCGCGGCACCGAGACCAGCGCCCGCGTCGCGGACTCGCTGAACAGGTAGACGAACGGCATCGAGCCCTCGGCGAACTGCTCCGGCACCGCGACCCGGGCACCGACGCCGCGACGCAGGCAGGACTCGACCAGGCTCTGGGCGAGGCCACCGTCGGAGAGGTCGTGCGCCGAGCTGAGGTGACCGACGCGGGCGGCCTCGGCCAGCAGCTCGGCGAGCGCCTTCTCCCGTCCGAGCTCGACCTGCGGCGGAATACCGCCGAGGTGCTCGTGCGTCACCCAGGCCCACTCCGAGCCGGACAGCTCCACGTTCGTCTCGCCGAGCAGGTAGAGCTGGTCGTGGTCACCACCGGCGCGCGGCACGAAGCCCATCGGCACCCGGTCGGCGACGTTGTCCAGCACACCGAGCACGCCCACCACCGGCGTCGGGTGGATGGCCGCCGCGCCGGTCTGGTTGTAGAAGCTGACGTTGCCGCCGGTCACCGGGATGCCCAGCTCCAGGCAGCCGTCCGCCAGGCCACGCACGGCCTCGGCGAACTGCCACATCACGCCCGGGTCCTCCGGGGAGCCGAAGTTGAGGCAGTTGGTCACGGCGATCGGCTTCGCGCCGGTCACCGCCACGTTCCGGTACGCCTCAGCCAGCGCCAGCTTGGTGCCGTTGTACGGGTCCAGTCGGGCGTACCGACCGTTGCCGTCGACCGACAGCGCCACGCCGAGACCGGTCCGCTCGTCGATCCGGATCACGCCGCCGTCCTCCGGCTGGGCGAGCACTGTGTTGCCGAGCACGTAGCGGTCGTACTGCTCGGTGACCCAGGTCTTGTCGGCGAGGTTGGGCGACGCGATCATGCGCAGCACGGTCTCCCGCAGCGCCTCCGGGTCGGCCGGGCGGGGCAGCGTCTCGGCCCGGTCGGCCTGGAGCAGGATCAGGTCGGCCGGCTCACGCATCGGCCGGGCGTAGACCGGGCCGTCGTCGACGAGCGAACCCGGCGGCACGTCAACGACCAGGTGGTCCTGCCAGGTGATCAGCAGTCGGCCCGGGCTGCCGTCCGGCTCCGGTGCGGTGACCTCACCGATCGCGGTGGCGAGGACGCCCCACTTCTCGCAGGTCTTGAGCACCGCGTCGAGCTTGTCCGGCTCGACGACCAGCAGCATCCGCTCCTGCGACTCGCTGGCCAGGATCTCGTGCGGGTCCATAGAGGGCTCGCGCAGCGGAACCCGCTCCAGCCAGACCCGCATGCCGGTGCCGGCAGCGGCGGCGGTCTCGGTGAGCGCGCAGGTCAGGCCGGCGCCGCCGAGGTCCTGGATGCCGACGACGAGCTGGCCGTCGTACAGCTCGAGGCACGCCTCGATCAGCAGCTTCTCGGTGAACGGGTCGCCGACCTGCACTGCGGGTCGACGCGCCTCGCTGCCCTCGTCGAAGGTCGCGCTGGCCAGCACCGACACGCCGCCGATGCCGTCCCGGCCGGTCTTGGCGCCCATCAGCACGACAACGTTGCCCGGGCCGGCGGCGGCCTTGTTCTGCAGCCGGTCGACCGGCAGCACGCCCAGGCAGAGCGCGTTGAGCAGCGGGTTGCCCTGGTAGGAGGGGTCGAAGACCAGCTCGCCACCGATGTTGGGCAGGCCCAGGCAGTTGCCGTACCCGCCCACGCCGGCGACCACGCCGGTGAGCACCCGGGCGGTGTCCGGGTGGTCCGCGGCGCCGAAGCGCAGCGGGTCCATCACCGCGACCGGGCGGGCACCCATGGCGAGGATGTCCCGGACGATGCCGCCGACGCCGGTCGCCGCACCCTGGTACGGCTCGACGAAGCTCGGGTGGTTGTGCGACTCGACCTTGAAGGTCACCGCCAGCTCGTCGGAGATCTGCACGACACCGGCGTTCTCACCGATGCCGGCGAGCAGCCGGTCGCTGTGCGGGGCCTTCTCGCCGAACTGGCGCAGGTGCACCTTGCTCGACTTGTAGGAGCAGTGCTCGCTCCACATGATCGAATACATCGCCAGCTCGGACTGCGTGGGCCGGCGGCCGAGGATCTGCCGGATCCGGTCGTACTCGTCGTCACGCAGGCCCAGCTCGGTGTACGGCTGAAGCTCGCCCGGGGTGCCACCGGCGCGCGGCACGGTGTCCACGCCCTCGGTCCAGACAGCGGCGGCCGGCTGAGCGGGAGCGGTCGCAGGTGCGACCGGCTGCGCCGGGCTCGGCTCGGCCGGCTGCGCCGGGGCGGAGTACGCCTCCGGTGTGTCCCGTACCGGGTCCGGATGGGTGGTCATGACCTCTCCTCGCTGCGCTCGTGCCCGCCAGAGATGCGGTTGAGCTGACCGATGATCGTGCCGCCGGTCATGCCGGCGCCCCCACCAGGTGCTTGAGGACCGACGTGAAGAAGCCGAGGCCGTCCAGCGAAGGGCCGGTGAGCGCCTCCACCGCGTGCTCGGGGTGCGGCATGATGCCGACCACGTTGCCGGCGGCGTTGCTGATCGCGGCGATGTCGCGCTGGGACCCGTTGGGGTTGCCACCGACGTAGCGGGCGACCACCCGGCCCTCGGCTTCGAGCTGGTCCAGCGTCGCGGTGTCCGCGACGTAGCAGCCCTCGCCGTTCTTGACCGGGATGAGCACCTCCTGGCCGGGCTGGAACGCGTTGGTCCACGCGGTCCCGGCCGACTCGATGCGCAGGATCTGGTCCCGGTTGCGGAAGTGCAGGTGCTGGTTGCGGGTGAGCGCGCCGGGCAGCAGGTGCGCCTCGCACAGGATCTGGAAGCCGTTGCAGATGCCGAGCACCGGCAGACCGCCCTGGGCGGCGTCCACGATCGTCTCCATCACCGGGGCGAACCGGGCGATGGCACCGCACCGCAGGTAGTCCCCGTAGGAGAACCCGCCCGGCAGAACGACAGCGTCGACGCCGTGCAGCTCCGGGTCGCCGTGCCAGAGCCGGACCGGCTCAGCGCCGGCGATCCGGACGGCCCGGGCCGCGTCCCCGTCGTCGAGCGAGCCGGGGAAGGTGACAACACCGACCCGGGCGGTCACGAGCGGGCGTCCGCGGTCTCGTCGGCCTCGACCAGGCGGACGGTGAAGTCCTCGATGACCGGGTTGGCGAGCAGTTTGTCGGCAATCTCCCGAGCGCGGTCCAGGTCCGGTTCACCTGTGAACTCGATCTCGATCCGCCTGCCGATCCGAACCGAGGCGACGTCACCGACGCCGAGCCGGGGCAGCGCGTTTGCGACGGCCTGGCCCTGCGGATCGAGGATCTCGGGCTTGAGCATGACGTCGACGACGACGCGAGGCACTGGGCACTCCTGACTGTGTACGCAGTTGGGTGCCGACCCACAACGGGCGAGCGCAGCCAGCGTACCTGGCAGATATCGCTGCGGACGCACCGGCCGGGTGCAGTTCAGGCACTGATCAACATTACCGACGCCCAGGGTGACCCGTCAGGCGCTACAGGTGGCCTCAGCAGGACATATACGGCGCAACGGGTGGCCGAATCGTTACATTGATCAAACTCGATCAGGTCCTTGATAACCATCGCGTCGAGCCCTACTGTACATCGACGTAAGTCGATTCCGGCGCTGGCGGGAACCCCCGCCGCCGCCCCATCCGCGCCCGGCGACCCCGGGCCCGCCCCGTCCAAGGAGTCCACCCGATGCGCATCCGCCCCCTGCTCGCCGTACTCAGCACCGCGCTGGTCGGCGCCCTCGGCGTCACGTCCGCCGCGTCCGCAGCCCCAGCCGGCCCGCAACCCATCATCGGCGGTGGCACCGTCGCGTCCGCGCCCTGGGCCGCCGCGGTGCTCAGCAACGGCTCGTTCACCTGCTCCGGCAGTGTCATCGCCGCGCAGTGGGTGCTCACCGCCCGGCACTGCATCAACGGCACCATGTCGGTGCGCATCGGCAGCGTGAACCGCACCTCCGGCGGGGTCACCCGCACGGTCAGCGCCACCTACACCCGCTACGACCTCGCGCTCATGCGGCTCTCCAGCACCGTCAGCACCTCCGCGGTGAGCCTCGCCAGCAGCAACCCGCCGATCAACTCGACGAACTCGATCTACGGCTGGGGCATGACCTGCTACAGCGGCTGCTCGGCATCCACCCAGCTGAAGACCGCCACCGTCCGGGTGACCAGCAACAGCGTCACCGACGCGTACGGCGGCCAGGCGATCCGCAGCACCCGGATCAACGGCAACGCCTGGCGCGGTGACTCCGGTGGACCGCAGTTCTACAACGGTCTGCAGGTCGGCGTCGCCTCCACCGCCGACGGGTCGAGCATCCAGAACTACGGCAGCGTTGCGTACAACCGGGCCTGGATCACCTCGGTGGCCGGTGTCTGACAGTTAGCGCCCGCTCGGCGCGGATGGTCGGCCACGTGCCGGCCGTCCGCGCCGCGTCGTTTTGCAGCATCCGATCAGGTGAACAATGCACACGATCGGGTCGCGTCACTCCTGACAGCATCGGAAACGTGCTGGTCGTGACGACAGAGCAACTGCCCGGCTACGAGATCCGCCAGATTCTCGGTGAGGTGGTGTCATCGATGGCCAGGACGCGCAACCCGTACCGCGAGGGTGTCAAGAACCTGCGCGGTGGCGCGTACGACCCGATGGCCCCGGACAACCTGACCCGGTGGCGCACCGACTCGGTGGCCCGCCTCGGCGAGGAGGCCCTGCGGCTCGGCGCGAACGCGGTGATCGGCATGCGGTTCGACAGCCGGGACTGCGGCGAGATGTGGATGGAGATCTGCGCGTACGGGACGGCAGTGGTCGCCGTACCCAAGATGCCCGAGGTCATGCCGGCCGACCAGCCGGCGGTCGCCGCGGAGACCGCGGAGGTCGCGGGCTTCACCGGATCCCCCGGCGGCATCGCCGAACCAGCCAGCGCCCCCAACCTGAGAACCGCCGCCGAAACCCCAACCGGCGAATAACCCACCCCACCCACCCGACCACCCACCCACCCGACCGCCCACCCCGTTGATCATGAAGTTATTGCCCCGCGCATCGGCGTGTCGCGGCAATAACTTCATGATCAACACGGGGGTGGGGTGGGTGGGGTGGGGGTTAGAGGATGGGGGGTGGGCTGTAGGTGGCGGCTTCCGGATGGGCGGTCACCACCTTGGTGATGCGGCTGGTGACTGCTGCCACCTGGGCTTGGGCGGCGCCTACGAAGGCGTTGCGGTCGGCGACCAGGGTGTCGATGTCGGCGCGGGACAGGCCGAGTCGGCCGTCCGCCGCCAGGCGGTCGAAGAGGTCGTTCTCCGGTGCGCCCTTCTCGCGCATCGCCAGCGCCACCGCGACCGCGTGTTCCTTGATCACCTCGTGGGCGACCTCCCGACCGACGCCCCGACGGACCGCCGCGACAAGGATCTTCGTGGTGGCCAGGAACGGCAGGAAGCGCTCCAGCTCCCGGTTGATCACTGCCGGGTACGCGCCGAACTCGTCGAGCACGGTGAGGAACGTCTGGAACAGCCCGTCGGCGGCGAAGAACGCGTCCGGCAGTGCCACCCGCCGGACCACCGAGCAGGACACGTCCCCCTCGTTCCACTGGTCGCCGGCCAACTCGCCGACCATCGACAGGTAACCCCGGATGATCACGGCGAAGCCGTTCACCCGCTCCGACGAGCGGGTGTTCATCTTGTGCGGCATCGCGCTGGAACCGACCTGACCCGGCTTGAAGCCCTCGGTCGCCAACTCCTGGCCGACCATCAACCGGATCGTGGTGGCCAGCGACGACGGCGCGGCGGCGGTCTGGGCTAGCGCGGCCAGCACGTCGAAGTCGAGCGAGCGCGGGTAGACCTGCCCGACGCTGTCCAGCACCCGGGAGAAACCCAGGTGCTCGGCGACCCGACGCTCCAGCTCGGCCACCTTGTCGGCGTCGCCGTCGAAGAGGTCGAGCTGGTCGGCGGCAGTGCCGACCGGTCCCTTGATCCCCCGCAGCGGGTAGCGGGCGATCAGCTCCTCCAGCCGCTCGTACGCGATCAGCAACTCCTCCGCCGCCGACGCGAAGCGCTTGCCCAGCGTGGTGGCCTGCGCCGCCACGTTGTGTGACCGGCCGGTGATGACCAGCTCGGAGTGCTCGTACGCCAGGAAGGCGAGCCGGGCCAGGGTGGCCACCACCCGGTCGCGGATCAGCTCCAGCGAGGCGCGCACCTGGAGCTGTTCGACGTTCTCGGTGAGGTCCCGGGAGGTCATGCCCTTGTGCACGTGCTCGTGCCCGGCGAGTGCGCTGAACTCCTCGATCCGGGCCTTCACGTCGTGCCGGGTGACGCGCTCCCGCTCGGCGATGGAGGCGAGGTCCACCTGGTCGAGCACCCGCTCGTACGCCTCGACCACGCCGTCCGGCACCGGCACGCCCAGGTCGCGTTGCGCGCGGAGCACGGCGAGCCAGAGTCGCCGCTCCATCCGGACCTTCTCCTCCGGGGACCAGAGGGCGACCAACTCGGGCGAGGCGTACCGGTTGGCCAGCACGTTGGGGATCGTCGTCACGTGCCTCATTCTCTCCTACCCGGCGGCTAGCCCAGGCAGGAGGCCAGGACGGGTGGCGGTGGGGCCGGTTGGCCGTTTTGTCGCCCGGGGACGTCGCGCTACCAACCGGTAGAGGATCATGATCCTCATCTGACTTCCGGCGAAACCGGATTCTCCTCCACCTCCATCGAGGCGTGCATGCGTAGAACATCCCTCGCCGGTCTGACCGCGATCGCGGTGACCGGCGGCACCCTGTTGGCCACCGGCGGGTCGGCCCAGGCGGCCGACCCTGAGGTCCTGTACGTCAAGAAGGCCGACGCGAACTGCTCCGACCAGGGGCCAGGCTCGGAGACCACGCCGTTCTGCACGATCGGTGCGGCAACCGCCGTGGTGACCGCCGGCGTGACGGTTCGTATCGACGGCGGCACCTACGCCGAGCGCGTCACCATCACCAGTTCCGGCACACCCGAACTGCCGATCCACTTCATCGCCAACACCCCTCGTACGCCGGTGACGCTTGTCGGTCCGAGCGCGGGCCTGGTCGTCGACGGCCAGCACGACATCTACATCCAGGAAATCAATGCCAGCGGGTCGGCCGACGTGCCCGCCATCGATCTGCGGAACGCCTCGAACATCGTGATCGCGGGCGGCATATTCACCATGGCGAACGTCGCGACCGCGCCTGCCATCCGACTCGTCAATGTGACGGTGGCGGGGCTGGAAGAGGTCATCGCCACCGGGGCGGCGCTCGCCGGCGGACTGACAATGGATGCGTCCACCAGCGAGGTGATCGTCGACGACACGCTGGTGGTGACCGACCCGAAACACGTCGCGGCCGATGGCGGCGTGGGCATTCGAATCGACGGGCCGCGCAACACGGTCATCGGCGGCGATGTTGGCGGCTTCTCCGGCGCTGCCATCTCGGTGGGCCCTGACGCCTCCGCGACGGTGATCGCCAACAACCGGATCAAGGGCGGGATCGGGTACGGCATCCACAACCGCGGAGCCGTGGGCACGGCCATCGCCAACAACGACATCCAGGACCGCTGCCTGGGCGGCATCCGGGTCGACGGGACGTCGTCCCGGGTCTCGGCACAGAACAACCTGCTCCGCAACAACGGCGCCTTCGCCCAGGGCTACTGCGATCCGCAGGCTCCCGAGGGAGTCGAGATCGGGGTCTACGACGACGCGCTGAGCGGCACCACGGTCGATTACAACAACACCTGGCACCAGTCCACGTCCGCGACCGGCTACTCCTGGAACGGAACCAGGATGGGTCTCACCCAGTTCCGGACCGTCTCCGGGCAGGCCGCACACGACCGGTACACGTCGAATGTCCGGGACAACGTCGACTCGGCGAACTCGGCGGCACCCGGCTACCAGGATCTCGACACTGAGGGCAAGCCGCGACGTGACGATCCGGCCGTGACGAACACCGGCGCCGGCCCGATCTTGTACGCCGACCGTGGCACTGCGGAGAGCGTCAAACACCCGGTGGCGTCCTTCGACGCCACTGTGGATCTCGGCACGAGCACGGTCAGGGTGGACGCCTCCGCCTCGACGCCGGGCTTCACCCCGATCGATCTGTACGAGTTCAGGTGGGGCGACGGCACCTCCGTCATGCAGTCCTCTCCGATCGCCACGCACAAATACACCACACCGGGCACCTACGACGTCACCGTCAGCCCTCGTGGGACCGACGGTCTGACCGGCAGCAGCACCGAGCAGGTCAGCGTGCTGCGGCGGACCGCGTCCGTGGGCCTGCTCGCGATGTCCAACCGTCGCTACGTGGGCACTGCCGCGCCGGTTCTCCTGCCGAACCAGGTCGGGTTGACCGCCGCCGCGCAGTACGACCTGGCGGACGCCGGCAACGGTCAGGTGGCCCTCGTCGCACGGGCCAACGGCCGCTATGTCACCCAGTTGGCCAACGAGTCCCTGAACGCCGCGGGCCAGGTGGTCGGCACCCTGGAGAAGTTCACGGTCACCCGCAACAGTGACGGCACCGTCAGCCTCAAGGCGAGCAACAACCTGTACGTCACGGCCGACCCCAGCGGCGCCGTCTCGATCAGCGCCAGCCGGTCCACCATCAGCGCCTCGGAGAAGTTCGCCCAGGTCCCGGTGGCCGATGCGAACAGGTCGCTGAAGGCCAGCGTGAACGGCCGTTTCGTGATGGCCGACGGCGCCGGAGTCAAGCCGCTGATCGCGAGTCAGACGAGCGCCAGCACCTGGGAAAGGTTCGACATCGCCGACCTCGGCAACGGACAGGTCGCTGTCTTCGCCCGCGCGAACAGCCACTTCGTGTCCGCCGACGGTGCAGGCTCCAAGCCGCTGATCGCGAACGGCCCGGCCATCAGCACCTGGGAACGGTTCACTCTGGTCCGCAACAGCGACGGCACTGTCAGCTTCAAGGCCGGAATCAACAACAAGTACGTCAGCGCCGACGGCGCGGGCAGCAAGCCGTTGATCGCCAACGGCCCGGCCATCAGCACCTGGGAGAAGTACACCCTCGGCTGAGCCACGTCACCACCTCGGCGCCCGTCAGACCTCACGGTCTGGCGGGCGTCGTCGCGTACGGGGCAGCGCAGCGTGTCAGACGGTGGCGGAGGCGGCCGGCCGACCTTGCCAGCAACGGGCCAGCCGATGAAGAGATCACCAACTTCTTGTTGCACATCGTTCAGATCGGTGCATCAGCGACGATCGCGGCCAGGGCCACACTTCCCGATGCTGCATGATCATTTTCATCTGATCCTGCGTACTCCGGATCCCCTCCTTGAGGACACTCATGCGCGCACCGCTTCTCGCTGGTCTCGCCACCGTCATCCTGACTGGCGGAACCCTTGGCACTACCGTCCCGGCCCAGGCCGATGACCTGAAGATCCTGTACGTCCGGCAGGCGGCGACCGACTGTTCCGACCAGAACGCCGGAACCCTCGCCCAACCTTTCTGTTCGATCGGGGCCGCGGCAGCGATCGTCACCGGCGGGCAGACCATCGACATCGGTGCCGGCAGCTACCGCGAACGCGTCACCGTGAGCACCTCCGGCACCCCGGAACAGCCTGTCGTGTTCGTCGGCACCTCGGCGAGTCTGGTCGGGGAGAATTCTGGTTTCGTCATCGACGGCCAGCACGACATAGTGCTCCAGAACATCCAGGTCAACGGGTCGGGCGAGCTGCCCGCCGTCGACGCCCACGACGTCTCGGGCATCACGATCCGTGGTGGCCGCTACTCGTTGAACGGCTCCTCAACAACACCCGTGGTCCGATTCGCGGCGGTGACCAGGTCAAGCCTGTCGCAGACGAGCATCGTCACGGGGAAGGCCGCCACCTCGGGGGTGACCATGGACGTCGCGAGCAGCGGCGTGGACATCTCAGGCACGACCGTGTCCGGCAACGTCAACCGTTCCCTTGACGTACCCAGCGTGGGGATCCGGATCGACGGGCCCGGCAACACGGTCATCGGAAGCAGCATCGGCGGTTTCACCGCAACGGCTGTCGTCCTGGGGACCGGTGCGGCCGGCACGGTGGTGGCCAACAACGTGATCACCGCCGGAGCCGGTCTCGGCATCCACAACAACGGGGCCACCGGCACCGCGATCACCAGCAACAGCATCAAGCAGCGCTGCCTCGACGGTATCCGGGTCGACGGGGCCTCTTCCGGAGTCTCCATCCAGAACAACGTGCTCGTTTCCAACGGCTTCGCCGGACGGGGCGGGTGTGACCCGAAGGCCCTCGATGGTGTCGAGATCGGGATCTACGGTGACGCCGTCGGCCGGACGGTGATCGACTACAACAACGTGCACCACCATCGCGCCGACTCCTATGCCTGGGGCACCCCGACCAGCCTCGCCGGGTTCCGGGCGGCATCGGGCCAGGCCGCACACGATCGGGAGACGGAACAACAGCGGGACAGCTACGACTCGGCGAACTCCGCCGCGCCCGGGTTCCAGAAACTGGATCGGACCGGCACCCCGCGCGTGGACGACCCCACGGTGCCGAACACCGGCGCCGGCCCGGTCACCTACGCCGACCGGGGCGCGGTGGAGACGATCCGGCCTCCGGTGGCCGCCTTCGACGTCACGCTCAGCCTTGCGCCGCAGAAGGTGACGGTGGACGCATCCGCCTCCACCCCGGGCCTGAATCCGATCAAGTCCTACGAGTTCACGTTCGGCGATGGCAGCGTCGTCACCCAGTCGGGCCCGGTGGCGGCGCACACCTACGCCGACCCGGGCAACTACAGCCTGTGGATCAAGGTCACCGGGACCGACGGGCAGTCGGCGACCAGCTCTCAACCGATCAGCGTGCTCCACGCGACGTCGACCGTGGGTCTGCTCGCCTTGTCCAACCGCCGCTACATCGACGCGGGCAACGCCACCACCGGCCCTCGGGCGAACCAGCTCCGGCTGGGCGCGTCCGCGCAGTTCGATGTCGTGACGGCCGGCAACCACCAGGTCGCGCTCTTCTCTCGCAGCACCGGCCGATACCTCGCCATCGGAACCGCCGACCCGACGGCGATGACCGCGACGAGTCAGTCGGTGGACGCTCGGGAGACATTCGCCGTCGTGAAGAACACGGATGGCAGCATCAGTCTCAGGGCGAGCACAGGTCAGTACGTCACCGCCGATCCGAGCGGCACCGTCCCGCTGACCGCGAGCCGGCCCACGATCAGCACCTGGGAGAAATTCCTCCAGGTGTCGACCACTGATGCGAACAGGTCGTTGAAGGCCCGGGTGAACGGGCGCTACGTCAGCGCCGACGGTGCCGGCGCGAAGCCGCTGATCGCGTCCGCCCCGACCGCGAGCACCTGGGAGCGGTTCGACCTCGTGGACCTCGGCTACGGGACGGTAGCCCTGCTCGCGCACGTCAACAACCGCTTCGTTTCCGCCGATGGCGTCGGCACCAAACCGATGATCGCCGCCGCCCCGGCGGTCGGCAGCTGGGAGATGTTCTATCTCCTGCACAACGCCGGCGGCACCGTGAGCTTCCAGGCTGCCATCAACGGCCGTTTCGCCAGCGCCGACGGTGCCGGTTCGAAGCCACTGATCACGAACGGCCCGGCCATCAGCACCTGGGAGACGTTCATTCTCGGTTGATCAACCTCACACGTACGACGCCCGCCAGACCCTCGGGTCCGGCGGGCGTCGTCGTAGGTGGGCCAGTCAGCGCAGCTCGTAGACCGTGACGCTGCCGGAGACGAGGCGTACCTGGGCCAGCCCGGCCAACGCCGGTGACACCTCGCCGGCCCGCGTGTCGGCGAACAGCCATCGGACCCGGTAGTCGGCACGCAGCCGCTCCAGGTCGACCGCCGTGGGTGCACGGAACACCCGCTCGTTCAGCGCGAACCGGGCCGGGTCCGGCGGATCCTGCCGTACGTAGCCGAGACCCCGCCGACCGTTTGCGGCAAGGGCGGCATCGGTGTAACCCCAGCTCTCCACTACCGTCCGGTGCCCACCCAGGCCGGTCACCCAGTAGGCGCGGGCGTCGCAGTGCGCAGTGGTCGGCACCGGTTGGCAGTGCACGTTGGTGGCCACCACGTCGTCGTCCGCGGCGTGCTCGTCCAGCCACAGCGCGGCCCGCATTTCCGCTGCCGTCACTGTGGACGGCTGGGCGACCGACGCGGGCAGCCCCGGTGTGACCTGGACGTACCGGACGGCGCCGTCGACGCCCCGGGCGACGCTCGCGCCCAGCAGCGCCGCTGTGACGCCGGCCAGCGCCACAGCCACGACCCGTCGCCGCCCGCTGCCGTCCCGGCGACCCAGCAGAGCGCGGACTCCGACCGCGACGAGCGCGGCCAGCAGGAGGAGGACAGCGAGCCGCAGGTACGACCGGCCGAGGACGCCCATCCAACCGGCCATCGTCGCGGCCGGACGGGGCATCATGGGCACAAGAAGAGACGACGCCACGCCGACCGCTGCGGCGGACACCGCGACCGGCCAGGGCGGCCGGACGAGGGTGAGCAGCCACACGGTCAGCACGGCACCGAACGGGAGCACGTCCAGCCAGAAGTAGACCTGGCTCAGCGACGGATGGTGCAGGGTCCAGATGCCGCCCGCGCCGGCGAGCACCGCGCCCGACAGCAGCCAGGGCGCCGGATCGGCACGGCGCGGCCCGGCGAGGACCAGCATGCCGATCAGCCGGGGCAGCTGCACCAACAGCCACCAACCGAGCAGAACGATTGCCAGCAGCCAACCGGACGCCCCGGCACTGCCCAGACCGAACGGCAGCAGCCCGCCGCCGCGCACCCCGTCGCCCGCGCCGATGGTCTCCCGGTACTGCGGCATGGCGTGCAGGAACGCGAACGCCTGAGGGGTCAGGGTGCCCGCTCCTCCTCCGGCGAAGAGGAGGTAGCCGACGCCCATCGGCACCACGAGGCAGAGCAGGGTCGCGAGCGCCGGCCAGGGCACCCGCCGCCGCTGCTGCCACCAGGTGGCGGCGACGGCCACGCCGACGCCGGCGATCAGCGGCGGCAGCGCGCTGGACTTGGAGCCGGCGCAGGCCAGCCCCAGCGCCGGCAGCAGCGCCCAGGCCACACCCAGCGGCCGCCCGCGTACGGCGTCGACGCAGATGCCGGCGAGCAGCACCAGCAGTGGCAGGACGTACGTCTGTGACGGGCTGGAGAAGGAGAACGCGAAGGCGCCGTCCGCGATTGCCGAGTTGACGGCCACCGGCATGCCGAGACCCGCCGCCGCGCCCGCCACCGGGCCCGCCCACCAGCGGCCGGTCAGGTCCCGGGCCAGGCCGGCGGTGACCAGCACGGTGACGATGGCAACCGGTGCCAGCCACAGCCGGAGCAGGACCGTCGCGGGTGGAATGCCGGTGATCATGCTGCCGGCGGCCATGTGCGCGTCGGACAGGTAGTGGTAGCGCAGCGGCTCACCGGCCATCTGCGGCAGTTGGAAGGGCAGGTCCCGGGTCAGCTCCTGGACCAGCGACAGGTGGTAGAGCAGATCCTGGTAGTAGCTGTGGTTCACCGGCGGGAGCGGCACCAGCCGCCACTGCGCGACGGCCCAGAGCAGCACCAGCAGCAGCACCGCGACGACAGACCAGTGCCAGGCGAGCGGGAGCGGCCGGCGGGCCCCGACCCGCCAGTGCCGACGTAGCCGGGGTACGGCCAGGAAGGCCAGCACCACGGGCACCGACCACCACCGCAGCAGATGCTGTTGACCGGTGGCCGCGGCAGCGAGCCAGGCGCCCAGTTCGAGGAGCAGGCCGGTGACCGCGCCGTAGCCCAGGTCCTCCGGCAGGTTGCCGCGGCCACCGCGTACGGCCCGGTGCACCAACGTGCCGGGTAGCACCACTGCCAACGACCAGTACGCCACGTAGCGGAGCACGTCTGCCGCGGGCACGTCGGTGTACCACCAGGCGGCTGGCAGCGCGGCGAGGAGCACCGACCACGGCAGGGCCGCGACCACAGCCTGCCCGAGCGAACGGGCGGACCGTCGGTCTGGCTGCGGCGCGGGCGCTGGGGCGGGTCGTTCGATCAGGCCGACCGAGTCAGCCACGGGCGCTGCCCACCGGCGCTGCGGGAAACGGCGAGGTCAGCTCGGTGTCGGCCGAGTCGGCTCCGACGTGGTACGTCGGTCGACCCTGCACGGTCGCGTAGATCCGCCCGACGTACTCACCGAGCAGGCCGAGACAGACCAGCTGTACGCCGCCGAGGAGCAGGACCGCCACGAAGGTCGACGTCCAGCCCGGGATGGTCAGACCGCGCAGGTACGCCACGATGCCGAAGCCGATGAGGCCGAGGCAGGCCAGGAAGCTGATCGCACCGAGCCAGGTGGCGAGACGCAGCGGTGCCGCCGAGAAGTTGGCGATGCTGTCCCAGGCGAGCGCGATCATCCGGGGCAGTGGATATTTCGTCTCGCCCGCCGCCCGAACCTCCCGGGAGTAGCGCACCTCAGCACTGGCGAAGCCGAGCGCGGGCACCAGCAGCCGGTAGACCGGCGTGCGTTCGGGCAGCTGACGCAGCGTCTCGATGACCTCCCTGCTGACCAGCCGGAAGTCGCCGGCCTGGGCGGGCACCTCGGCGCCGACGAGCCGGCGCATCAACTGGTAGTAGAGCTGCGCGGTACGCCGCTTGAACGCGGTGTCCGAGCTGCGGTCGGCTCGTACGCCGTACACCACGTCGACGCCCTGCTCACGGGCCACCCGCAGCATCTCGGCGACCGTCTCCGGCGGGTCCTGCAGGTCGGCGTCCAGGCTGACCACCCACTGCCCGCGGGCGCGGTACAGCCCGGCGGTCAACGCCGCCTGGTGTCCACTGTTGCGGCGCAGCCGGATCACCCGAAGCTGGGGCCAGTTCCGTCCGTGGTCGAACAGGACCGCCACGGTCGCGTCCCGGCTGCCGTCGTCGACGGCCACCACCTCGTAGTCGACGCCGAGCGAGTCGAGCACCGGCCGCAGCCGGGCGATCAGGGCCGGGACGACCGCGGCCTCGTTGTACATCGGAATGACGACAGACAGCACCAACACTTACCGGCCCCGTTCCGGACGCAGGTGGCATCGAACGCACCTCGTTGGGGGGGTGCGGACGGTCACCGTTACCCGGCAACCTCACGGGCGGTCAGCCACCCGTTGAACAGGACGTGAACGTCTACCTGCCGGCCGCTTCGATCCACGTGACAAGGACTCGGCACGGGGCGGGTGGCCGTTTTGTCACCCGGGTCAGCGCCGCGCCTGATGATCATGCAAGATCACCTTTATCTCACCCCGGCGTCGCCGGATCCTCCTCATCTTCGAGGCCAGCATGCGTAAATCCTTCTCCGCCGGTCTCGCGACCGTCGTACTGACAGGCGGTGCCCTGGTGGGCACCGCACTGCCCGCCCAGGCGGACGCTCCGACGACTCTCTACGTCCGGCAGAATCCCCCCGCCAACTGCTCCGACCAGTACCCGGGCACGCTGGCGCAGCCGTTCTGCACCATCAGCGCCGCGGCGGCGGTTGTCACCAGCGGGCAGACCGTCGACATCGGCGGCGGCAACTACCCCGAGCGCGTCACCATCACCACGTCGGGCACCCCGCAGCAGCCGGTCGTGTTCCTGAGCGGCTCCACCTCCGCGAGCCTGATCGGATCGACCGCCGGCTTCGTCATCGACGGTCAGCACGACGTCGTGCTTCAAAATCTCCGAACCGTCGGGTCGGGTGACGGGGACCTCCCCGCCATCGACGTCCGTAATTCGTCGGGCATCACCATCCGGGGCGGCGGCTACGGGCTGCTCGTTCCCTCGACGGCACCCGTCATCCGGTTCGCCGGGGTGACCGGTTCGCGCGTGTCGACGACCGTCACCGGGCTGACCGCCGCCGCCGGCATCACGCTGGATGCCGCAAGCAGTGACGTGGACATCTCGGCCACGACCGTGAGCGGCTACACCAGCTACAGCAGCGCCGACCGCACCGTCGGTGTCCGGATCGACGGGCCTGGCAACACGTACGTTGGTGGTCGCATCGAGGGCTTCACCAGCGCGGCGGTCGCGCTCGGGCCGGGCGCGACCGGCACGGTGGTGGCCAACAACCTGATCAACGGTGGGGCCGGCCACGGCGTGCACAACAACGGTGCCGCCAACACGGCGATCACCAACAACACGATCCGCAACCGCTGCCGCGACGGGATCCGGGTCGACGGAGCCTCGTCCGGCGTCTCCGTGCAGAACAACGTGCTCACCACGAACGGCTACTTCAGCCAGGGCTACTGCGACCCGGCCTTCCTCGACGGTGTCGAGATCGGCGTCTACGGCGGGGCCGTCGGAAAGACGAAGGTCGACTACAACAACGCCCACCACTACTACAACGACTCCCCGCAGATCTACGCCTGGAACACCCGGATGAGCCTCGCCGCGTTCCGGGCCGCGTCCGGCCAGGCCGCACACGACCGCGAGACGGGACAGGGCCGGGACGACATCGACTCGGCGAACTCGGCCGCCCCCGGCTACCCGACCCTCGACCGCCTTGGCGGATCGCGTATCGACGACCCGGCCGTGCCGAACACCGGTGCCGGCCCGGTCACCTACGCCGACCGTGGAGCCGTGGAGGCCGTCCGCGCTCCGGTGGTGTCGTTCGACGTCGCTCTGGATCTCCAGGCGCAGTCGGTGAGTGTGGACGCGTCCGCCTCCACCCCCGGCCTCAACCCGATCGCGTCCTACTCGTTCTCGTTCGGCGACGGCAGCGTCGTCACCCAGACGAGCCCGATCGCCTCGCACACCTACGCGAAGCCGGACCGCTATCTCGTCGACGTCACTGTCACTGGCACCGACGGTCGGTCAGCGGCTCACAGCAGGCAGATCAGCGTGCTGCGGCGGACCGGGACTGTTGGTTTGCGCGCCCTGTCCAACCGCCGTTACGCGAGCTACGAGACCGGCTTCGGGCTTCGGCCGAACCTGGCCGAACCGACCACGATCGCGCAGTTCGACCTGGCGGACGCCGGCAACGGCAAGGTCGCCCTCTTCTCCCGGGCGGTCGGTCGCTACGTCGCCATCTCCCAGTTCGACCTCGCCACGTTGACCGCGGAAAGCATGCTCGTGGACGTCCGCGAGGCGTTCACGCTGGTGCGCAACAGCGACGGCACCATCAGCCTCCAGGCCCCCGTCACCGCTCAATACGTGTCCGCCAGCGTCGACAGCGCCGTTCCGATGAGCGCCAGCCGGCCCACCATCGGCACCTGGGAGAAGTTCCTCCAGGTCGTCGTACCGGACGCGAACCGGTCCCTGAAGGCGAAGGTCAACGGTCGCTTCGTCAGCGCCGACGGTGCGGGGGCCAAGCCGTTGATCGCCTCCGCTGCCACGGCCAGCCTCTGGGAGCGGTTCGACGTGGTGGATCTCGGCAGCGGGCAGGTCGGCCTCCTCGCCCGCGTCAACAACCACTTCGTGTCCGCCGACGGCGCAGGCGCCAAACCGTTGATCGCGAACGCACCGACGGCCAGCACCTGGGAACGTTTCACGATCGTCCGCAACAGCGACGGCACCGTCAGCTTCAAGGCCGCCGTCAACAGCAAGTACGTCAGCGCCGACGGTGCGGGCAGCAAACCCCTGATCGCCAACGGCCCGGCCATCAGCACCTGGGAGAAGTTCACAGTGGGCTGAGTCCCACCGCACTACCGACGCCCGCCGGGACCCTCGGGTCCGGCGGGCGTCGCGATCAGGCCCACCAGCACCGGTGGGGGATGGCCGTTGTGCCACTACGGTCAGCGCCTCAACCGTCCGGTAGTGCATGATCATCTCTGCCTGTCTGACTTCCGGCGATCGCCGGACCCTCCCCATCCCCGAGGCAAAGCATGGGTAAGTCCTTCCTTTCCGGTCTTGCGACCGTCGTGCTGACCGGTGGCGCCCTGGTGGGCACCACCCTGCCGGCCCAAGCGGACGCGCCGACGACGCTCTACGTCCGGCAGAACCCCGCCACCGGCTGCTCCGACCAGTTTCCGGGCACGTTGGCGCAGCCGTTCTGCACCATCAGCGCCGCAGCCGCGGTGGTCACGACCGGCCAGTCGGTGGACGTCGGCAGCGGCAACTACCGGGAGCGCGTCACGATCCCCACGTCCGGCACGCCAGAGCAGCCAGTCACCTTCTTCACCAGTGAGGTGGCAACCCTGATCGGCGCGACCGCCGGCTTCGTGATCGACGGCCAGCACGATGTCGTACTCAAGAATCTGCGCACCAACGGGTCGACAAGCGTGCTGCCCGGCCTCGACCTGCGCAACTCCTCGCGGATCACCATCCAGGGCGGCAACTTCGCGATGGACAGCTCCTCGACCGCGCCCGCGGTCCGGTTGGCCGGTGTCACCAGGTCGACGCTGAAGCAGATCAACGCCAGCGGGCCGACCCTGAGCGCCGGAATCATCATCGACGCCGCAAGCAGCGACGTGCTGGTCAAATCCGTGAACGTATTGAGCAGCGCCGGGTACCGGACACCCTCCGACGGCGTCGGCGTTCGGGTCGACGGGCCGAGAGTCAGCATCCTCGACAGCAAGGTCAGCGGTTTTACCGGAGCCGCAGTCGCCATCGGGGTGGGCGCGGTCGACACGGTAGTGGCCAACAACCAGATCGACGGTGGCCGCGGCCACGGGGTGCACAACAACGGTGGCACCGGCACGGCGATCACCAACAACACCATCAAGGACCGCTGCCGCGACGGGATCCGGGTCGACGGAGCTTCGTCCGGCGTCTCCGTGCAGAACAACGTGCTCACCACGAACGGCTACTTCAGCCAGGGCTACTGCGACCCGGCCTTCCTCGACGGTGTCGAGATCGGCGTCTACGGCGGGGCCGTCGGAAAGACGAAGGTCGACTACAACAACGCCCACCACTACTACAACGACTCCCCGCAGATCTACGCCTGGAACACCCGAATGAGCCTCGCCGCGTTCCGGGCCGCGTCCGGCCAGGCCGCACACGACCGCGAGACGGGACAACCACGAGACGACATCGACTCGGCGAACTCCGCGGCCCCCGGGTTCCCGGCACTCGACCGGATCGGCACCCCGCGCATGGATGACCCGGCCGTGGCGAACACCGGCGCCGGCCCGATCACCTACGCCGACCGTGGCGCGGAGGAGACCATCAGGTCGCCGGCAGCGTCGTTCGGCGTCAGCATGGATCTCGGAGCGCGCTCGGTGAAGTTGGACGCCTCCGCGTCCAAGCCGGGCTTCCATCCGATTGAGTCCTACCGGTTCGAGTTCGGGGACGGATCCGGGGTCACCCAGAGCACGCCGGTCGCCTCGCACACGTACGCCAACCCGGGCACCTACAGCGTCAGCGTCATGGTGACCGGGACCGACGGTCGGACGGACACCAGCTCTCAGCAGGTCAGCGTCCTGCGGCGGACCGCGACGGTGGGTCTCCTCGCCCTCTCCAACCGCCGCTACGTCGACGGCGCCGGCGCGCCGACCGGTCTCGTGCCGACCAGGCCCGAGCTGGGCCTCGCCGCGCAGTTCGACCTCGCCGACGCGGGCGGCGGCCAGGTCGCGCTCTTCTCCCACGTCACCGGGCGGTACGTCAGCCGGACCTTCGACGGCGGCCCGGGCTGGCTGCACGCCATGAGCCAGGTCGTGGCGGCTCCGGAGCGGTTCAGCCTCAACCGGAACAGCGACGGCACCATCAGCCTCAAGGCCGACAACGGCCTGTACGTCACCGCCGATCCCAGCGGCGCCGTGCCGCTGGCCGCCACCCGGCCGACGATCGGCACCTGGGAGAAGTTCCACCAGGTCAAGGCCACCGACGCCAACCGGACGTTGAAGGCGCGGGTCAACGGCCGCTACGTGAGCGCCGACGGCGCGGGCAGCAAGCCACTGATCGCCAACGGCCCGGCGGTCAGCCTCTGGGAGCGGTTCGACGTGGTGGATCTCGGCAACGGGCAGGTCACCCTCTTCGCCCACATCAACAGCCGCTTCGTCTCCGCCGACAGCGCCGGGACCAAGCCGCTGATCGCCTCCCGCCCGACGGTCGACCTGTGGGAACGGTTCACCATGGTTCACAACAGCGACGGCACCGTCAGCTTCAAGGCGGCCATCAACAACAAGTACGTCAGCGCCGACGGCGCGGGCAGCAAGCCGCTGATCGCCAACGGCCCGGCCATCAGCACCTGGGAGAAGTTCACAGTCGGCTGAACCCCACCACACGATCGACGCCCGCCGGGACCCTCGGGTACCGGCGGGCGTCGCTTTGCACACTCCGCTCAGCGTTCGAGGATGGCGGTCACGCCCTGACCACCGGCGGCGCAGATGGAGATCAGCCCGCGCCCGCTGCCCCGCTCGGCAAGCAGCTTGGCCAGGGTCGCCACGATCCGCCCACCGGTGGCGGCGAACGGATGCCCGGCGGCGAGCGACGAGCCGTTGACGTTGAGCCGGTCGGTGTCGATCGCGCCCAACGGCGCGTCCAGCCCGAGCCGGTCCTTGGCGAACTCCGGGGACTCCCAGGCGGCGAGGGTGGCCAGCACCTGCGACGCGAACGCCTCGTGGATCTCGTAGTAGTCGAAGTCCTGCAACGTCAGCCCGGCGCGGGCCAGCATCCGGGGCACCGCGTACGCGGGTGCCATCAGCAACCCCTCGTCGCCGTGTACGAAGTCGACCGCCGCCGTCTCCGACCAGCTGAACCAGGCCAGCACGGGCAGGTGGTGCGCCGCCGCCCACTCCTCGCTGGCCAGCAGCACTGTGGACGCGCCGTCGGTGAGGGGTGACGAGTTGCCGGCGGTCATGGTGGCGTGCTCGGCGTCCGGGCCGCGGGTGCCGAAGACCGGCTTCAGCGAGGCGAGCTTCTCCAGGCTGCTGTCCGGGCGCAGGTTCTGATCGCGGGTGAGCCCCAGGTACGGCGTCATCAGGTCGTCGAAGAAACCTTTGTCGTACGCGGCGGCGAGCCGCTGGTGTGAGCGCAGCGCCAGCTCGTCCTGGGATCGCCTGTCGATCTGCCAGCCCAGGGCGGTGCGGGCGGCGTGGTCGCCCATGGACAGACCGGTTCGCGGCTCGGCGTTGCGCGGGATCTCCGGCTTGAACGGCTGGAGTGGCCGCAGCTTCGCCGCAATCTTGAGCCGTTCGCCAAGTGTGCGGGCCGAGTTGAGCTTGAGCAGCGTGCGGCGCATCTCCTCGTTGACGGCGAGCGGGGCGTCGGAGGTGGTGTCGACACCGCCGGCGATGCCCACGTCGAGCTGACCGAGGGCGATCTTGTTGGCGACCAGGATCGTCGCCTCCAGACCGGTGCCGCAGGCCTGCTGGATGTCGTACGCCGGGGTGTGCGGGTCGAGCCGGGAGCCGAGGACCACCTCGCGGGTGAGGTTGAAGTCGCGGGAGTGCTTGAGCACCGCGCCGGTCACCACCTCGCCGATCCGCTGCCCGGCCAGCCCGTAGCGGGCGATCAGGCCGTCGAGCGCCGCGCCGAGCAGGTCGGCGTTCGACGCGTCCGCGTAGCGGGAGTTGGAACGGGCGAAGGGGATGCGGTTGCCCCCGATGACCGCGACCCGCCGGACACTCTGCACGATCCGCCTCCTCGACATGTGTTGCTCAAACCCTACTCGCCAGTAGGCTACGCGCATGACCGACAGGTACGCGAGCTTCGTCCAATCGGCCGCCGGCCGCGCGCTGGTCAAGCGCCTCGGGCTGCCCGACCCGCCCCGACTGCGCCGGCACCACCCCGGCGACCCGCTGCTGCCCGGGCCGGCCCTGCTCGGCGCGGCCAGCGGCGGCCGGCTCACCGAGCCGGTCGCCAAGATCCTCACCGCCGCCGGGGTCGAGCTGGCCGACCCGGCCAGCGCCGACCCGCAGCGGTACGGGGCACTGCTCTTCGACGCCACCGGGATCACCGACTCGACCGAGCTGCGCCAGCTCTACGACTTCTTCCACCCGCAGGCTCGGGCCGTACTGCCCAGCGGCCGGGTGATCGTCCTGGGCACCCCGCCGCAGGAGTGCGCGACACCCCGCGAGGCGACCGCCCAGCGCGCCCTCGAAGGGCTGGTCCGCAGCATCGGCAAGGAGTTCGGCCGGGGCACCACAGCACAACTCGTGTACGTGACCCGCACCCAGAGCGACATTCGCACGAGTCTCGAATCGACCATCCGGTTCCTGCTGTCCGGCCGGTCCGCGTACGTGTCGGGGCAGGTCATCCGGGTCGGCGGCGGCGCGGCGAGCGCCCCGGCCGACTGGGACCGCCCGTTGGACGGGCAGGTCGTGCTCGTCACCGGCGCTGCGCGGGGCATCGGTGCGGCGCTGGCGACGGTGCTCGCCCGCGACGGCGCGCGGGTGGTGGCCCTGGACATCCCGGCCGCCGGCGACGCGCTCGCCGCGGTGGCGAACGACATCGGCGGCACCGCCGTCCAACTCGACCTGACCGCGCCGGACGCGCCGACCCGGCTCGCCGAGCACCTGGCCAGCCGGCACGGGCGGGTCGACGTGGTGGTGCACAACGCCGGCATCACCCGGGACAAGACGCTCGGCCGGATGGACGCCGACCGGTGGGACCAGGTCATCGACGTCAACCTGTCCAGCCAGGAACGGATCAACGACGTGCTGCTGGAGCGGGAGCTGATGCCGGCCGGTGGGCGGATCATCTCGGTCTCCTCCATCGCGGGGATCGCCGGCAACCGGGGGCAGACCAACTACGCCACCAGCAAGGCCGGCGTGATCGGGTTGGTCGACTCGCTCGCGCCGGCCCTGCGGGAACGGGGGATCAGCGTCAACGCGGTGGCCCCCGGCTTCATCGAGACCCGGCTGACCGCGCGCATCCCGCTGGTGGTCCGCGAGGCGGGCCGGCGGATGAACAGCCTGGCCCAGGGCGGGTTGCCGGTGGACGTGGCCGAGACGATCGGCTGGCTGGCCTGGCCGGCCAGCGGCGCGGTCAGCGGAAACGTGGTCCGGGTCTGCGGCCAGAGCCTGCTGGGGGCGTGATGGGCGCGAGGCCGGAGTCGGGCAGCCGTACCCCTGTCGAACTGTCCCGGATGCCGGCGGCCGGGGCGCTGCACCGGCGGGCGTTGCTCGGCGCGCTACCCGGCCTCGGCGGTGGGCGGCGCGGGCCCGACCTGCCGGCCGTCGAGTTGACAGTGCGCGGGGTGACAGTCGACCGGGCGCAGCTCGCCGACTACGACCGGGTCTGCGGGTTCCGCCTCAGCGATCGGCTGCCCGCGACGTTTCCGCACGTGATGGGCTTCCCGCTGGCCCTGCGCCTGATGACCGCTCCGGACTTCCCCATCCCGCTGATCGGCCTGGTGCACGTCGGCAACCGGATCACCACGCACCGCCCGATCACCGCCGACGAGACCCTCGACTTCACGACGTACGCGGAGAACCTGCGCCCACACGACAGGGGGCGGCAGGTGGACGTGGTGCTTGTCGGCTCGGTCGACGGGGAGGAGGTGTGGCGCGGCGTCTCGACGTACCTCGGTCGGGAACGCAAGCCCAGCGGGCGCGACCCAGGCGAACGTCAGGCAGCGCCGACGGCCACCGCCCGCTGGCGGGTGGAACCACGTGTCGGTACGGAGTACGCGCGGGTCTCCGGCGACCACAACCCGATCCACACCTCCCGACTCGGGGCGCGACTGTTCGGCTTCCGCCGGCCGATCGCGCACGGCATGTGGAGCAAGGCGCGCTGCCTGGCCGCGCTGGAGGCCCGGCTGCCGGACGCGTACACCGTCGAGGTCGCCTTCAAGCTGCCCGTGCCACTGCCGAGCACTGTGGGCTTCGCGCTCCTGCCGGACGGCGGGTTCACAGTGCACGACTCGCGCGGCCGACCGCACCTGGCGGGTCTCGTGCGCTGAGCGCACCTGGCAGGCCCCGTGCGCTGAGCGCGCAGCCGTGCGCTGAGTTGCCCTTGGCAGGCGTGCACTTCTGCGCTAAGTTGTTCTCACAGCGAGATGTTCTCAGAATGAGAGAGACGTGATGAACGAGCAGGAGTTCCTGGCCGCGTACGACCCCCGGGCCTACCCGTCGGTCGCCGTGACCGTCGACGTGGTGGCGCTGACCATCCGCGACGACGCGCTGCACCTGCTGCTGATCCGGCGCGGCGAGGCACCCTTCGCCGGGCACTGGGCGCTGCCCGGGGGCTTCGTCCGCCCCGACGAGGACCTGACCGCCGGGGCCCGACGTGAGCTGGCCGAGGAGACCGGGCTCGGCGGCGAGGCGCTGCGTCGCGTACACCTGGAGCAGTTGGGCAGCTATGGCGCTCCCGACCGTGACCCGCGCATGCGCGTCGTCTCGATCGCCCACCTCGCGTTCGCCCCCGACCTGCCGGACCCGGCCGCCGGCACCGACGCCGACGAGGCGATCTGGCTGCCGGTGACCGCGTTGACCAGCCGACAGCTCGCCTTCGACCACGGCCGGATCATCGACGACGCGTTGGAGCGGGCCCGATCCAAGCTGGAGTACACCCCGCTCGCCACGCGCTTCCTCACCGCCGAGTTCACCATCAGCGAGCTGCGCGCCGTCTACGAGACGGTCTGGGGGCACCCGCTGCACGCCGGCAACTTCCACCGCAAGGTGCTCTCCGTGCCCGGCTTCGTGGAGAGCACGGGCGCCAGCACCGAGCGCGGTGGTGCCCGGGGCGGCCCGCGAGCACGGCTCTACCGGGCCGGCGACGCCCGGCTGCTGCACCCGGCGCTGCTGCGCCCCCCCGCGAGGAGACGGTGCGGTGAGGGCCGCGGACGCCATCCGCCTGGTCGCGGCCGCCCGCACCGACGCCGACCTGTTCGGCGCCGACCAGCCGGCCCGCCGCTACCGCGAGCTGGTCGCGGCCCTGCACCCCGACCGCCTGCCGACCAACCCGGCGGTACGCGCCGAAGCCCTCGACGCGTTCATCCGCGTCACCACCCGGTGGCGGGCACGGCAGGTCACCGTCCTCGGCGACTACCGGCTCGGCGCGCCGGCCCACTCGGGTGACCTGGCTGATCTCTACGACGTCGGCGACGACCGGCTGCTCAAGCTCCCCCGACGGCCCACCGACAACGACCTGATGGCCCGCGAGGCGCACGCCCTGCGCACCATCGCCGAGCGCGGCGACCCGCGCTACCTGCCGTACGTACCCCGACTCGTCGACGAACTCCGGCACCGCGACGCCGTCACCGGCGCGGAACGACGGATCAACGTGCTCGCCACCGCGCCCAACCTGCACAACCTCGACGAGGTGCGGCGCGCGTACCCCGGCGGGCTGGACGCCCGGGACGTGGCCTGGATCTGGCGGCGACTGCTGGTGGTGCTCGGCCTGGCCCACCGGGCGGGCGTGGTGCACGGCGCGGTCCTGCCGCGACACGTGCTGATCGAGCCGGACGCCCACGGCGTGGTGCTTGTCGACTGGTGCTTCTCCGCGGCCGTCGGAAGCACGATCCCTGCGGTCGTGCCCGGCCACGGCTGGAACCCGGAGGAGGTCCTCAAGAGGCAGCCCTGCGGCCCGGGCACCGACATCGCGATGGCCAGCCACTGCATGAGCTGGCTGATGGGGCCGCGCGCACCTCGCGAGCTGCACACCTTCGCGCAGGGATGCCGGCAACGGTCCCTGGACGCCCGGCCCGACGACGCCTGGCGACTGCTGCGCGAACTCGACCAGGTGCTGGACCGCCTCTACGGGCCCCGCGCCTTCCGACCCTTCACCCTCACCCCGTAAGGAGCTGTCATGGGCAGTGGAATCTGGTCCACCGACGTGTACGACGCCGCCGACCGCTACCGCCGGTCGACCGGCAAGAGCGCCTTCTCCTACAGCGACAGCGGGGCGCGCACCGTGCACCCCGCGCTCGACCCCAGGGACGCGACCCGCGAGAGCCGCGACTCCGACGAGCACCCCCTGTCGACGCCCGTCGCGGTGCTCTTCGACGTGACCGGTTCGATGCGCACGGTGCCGCGGGTCCTGCAGACCAAGCTGCCGCAGCTGCTCGGGCTGCTGCAACGGCAGGGCTACGCCAGCGACCCGCAGATCATGTTCGGCGCCATCGGCGACGCCACCTGCGACCGCGTGCCGTTGCAGGTGGGCCAGTTCGAGTCGGACAACCGGATGGACGACGACCTGGGCCGGATCGTGCTGGAGGGCGGTGGCGGCGGGCAGATGAGCGAGTCGTACGAGCTGGCCATGTACTTCATGGCCCGGCACACGGTCACCGACAACTGGGAGAAGCGCGGCCGGCGCGGTTACCTGTTCATCATCGGCGACGAGCTGGCGTACCCGCGAGTGAAGGCCCGGGAGGTGGCCGGCCTGATCGGGGACGACCTCGCCGAGGACGTGCCACTGCGGCAGGTCGTCGACGAGGTGACCCGGCGCTGGGACACCTACTACCTGCTCCCCGCCGGCAGCCACTACGCCGGCAGCGCGATTGTGCTCGACTTCTGGCGGGACCTGCTGGGGCAGAACGCCGTCCTGCTCGATGACCTCGACGCGGTCTGCGAGACCATCGCGCTCACCATCGGCCTCGGCGAACAGGCCATCGACCTGGACGAGGGCCTGCGCGACCTGGACCGCGCCGGCTCCGGCGCCACCGGCACCGTGTCGAAGGCGCTGGCCCGTCTCGGCCGGGAGCGGCGGGCCGAGGTGTCGACGCTGCCTGCCTTCACCGACACCGCCGGCGGGGTGACCCGGCTGTGAGGCACGTGGCGGTGGTCGACCTCGGCTACGGCGACGCCGGCAAGGGCACGGTGGTGGACTGGCTCTGCGCCACCCGTCCGGTGCACACGGTGGTCCGCTTCAACGGGGGCGCGCAGGCGGCGCACAACGTCGTGCTGCGCGACGGGCGGCACCACACGTTCGCGCAGTTCGGCGCCGGGACGTTCCATCCCGGTGTCGGTACGCACCTGTCCCGGCACGTGGTGGTGGACCCGTTGGCGCTGGCCGCCGAGGCCGACCACCTCGCCACAGTCGGGGTGCCCGACGCGCTCGACCGGCTGACCGTCGACGGGGACGCGCTGCTCGCCACCCCGTACCACCGGGCCGCCAACCGGGCCCGGGAGATCGCCCGGGGAGCCGACCGGCACGGCTCCTGCGGGCTGGGGGTGGGCGAGGCCGTCGCGTACGGTCTCGCCCACCCGGACGACGCGCCCCGGGTCGCCGACTGCCACCACCCGGCGCTGCTGCGCCGGAGGCTGACCACAGTGCGGGACCGGCTGACCGCCGAGCTGGGCCCGCTGGACGCGCCACCGATCGAGGACTGCCTGCCCGCGTTCACCGGGTTCGCCGTACGGGTCGCCATCGTCGACGGCAGTTGGCTCGCCGGGGCGCTGCGCACCGGGACCTGCGTCTTCGAGGGCGCGCAGGGGGTGCTGCTCGACGAGTGGCACGGCTTCCACCCGTACACCACCTGGAGCACCACCACGTTCGCCAACGTGGACGGCCTGCTCGCCGAGGCGGGCCGGGCCGGCGACGTGACCCGGATCGGGGTGCTCCGGCTGGTCACCACCAGGCACGGGCCCGGCCCGCTGGTGACCGAGGACCCGGGCCTGCCGTTCACCGACCCGCACAACCCGACGAACCCGTGGCAGGGCCGGTTCCGGTTCGGCCACTTCGACGCGGTCGCCCACCGGTACGCCCTCGCCGCGGCCGGCGGTGTCGACGGCCTGGCCCTCACCCACCTCGACCTGGCCGGCTCTGGCCTGCGGATCTGCCGCCGCTACGACACCACCGACCGGCTCACCCCCGGCCCGCCCGGCGACCTCGGCCGGCAGGCCGCGCTCACCGCCCGCCTGCTGCGCTCCCGCCCGGTGTACGACGAACCGCCGACGGACTGGGCCGAGGCGGTACGCACGGAGCTGGGCACACCTGTGGTGCTGACCTCGCACGGCCCCACCGCCGACGACAAGACCCCGTACGGCCCGCTGCTCGCCCCACCGGCCCTGGTCCACGCCGACTGACAACTGCCCTGGGGGGATCCGGCGACTCGCCCACCGGGTAGGTCGCGCCCGGCAAGCATGGGGACATGGACGCGCTGCTCGACCTCCTCCGTGGGACGGTCACGTCGCCGTGGGTCTACCTGGTGATCTTCGGGCTCACCGCGGTCGACGCGTTCTTCCCCGCGGTGCCGGGCGAGGCGGCGGTGATCACCGCGGGGGTGCTCTCGGCGAGCGGCGGGCACCCCAGCCTCACCCTGGTGATCGTGAGCGCCGCCGTCGGCGCGCTGGTCGGCGACCACATCTCGTACGCCATCGGTCGAGGCGGCGGCGCGCACCGGCTGGCCCGGCTGCCCGACGGCAGCCGGCGACGGGCCAGCTCCGAGTGGGCCCGACGGGCGGTGGACCGGCGCGGCGGGATGATCCTGACCACCTCCCGGTACGTGCCCGGTGGCCGGACGGCCGTCACCCTCACCATGGGCGCGGTGGGCTATCCCCGCCGGTCATTCCTGCTGTACGACAGCATCGCGGCTGTCACCTGGGCGTTGTACTGCGGGCTGCTCGGCTTCTTCGGCGGGCTGGCCTTCGAACGTGACCCGGTGAAGGGCGTGCTCGTCGGTGTGGGGCTCTCGGTGGTCGTCACGTTCGGGCTGGAGGGGATCCGGTGGCTGCGCCGCCGGTTGCGCGGCCACGCCTCCTCCCGGCACTGAGCGGAATCCGGCCACCTCACAGCAGGTCGGCGTCGTGCACGAGGATGGCCAACTGCACCCGGTTGCCCGCGTGGAGCTTCGCCAGCGCCCTGCTGACGTGCGCCTTGACGGTGGCCTCGCTCATCGTCAGCCGCCGGGCGATCTCCGCGTTGCCGTGCCCGCGCGCCACCTCCCGGACGATCGCCAACTCCCGCCCGGTCAACGGTGCGAGCCGCTCACGAGCCGCGTCCCGGCGGGCCGGACCACGCTCGGCGAACGAGCTGATCAGGCGCCGGGTCACCGTCGGGGCGAGCATGGCGTTCCCGGCGGCCACCGTACGAACGGCGGCGGCCAACTCGCGGGGCGGGGTGTCCTTGAGCAGGAAGCCGACCGCGCCGGCCCGCAGCGCCCGGTGCACGTACTCGTCGAGGTCGAAGGTGGTCAACATGATCACCTTCGGGCCGGCGGCGACCACCTCGGGCGCGACTGTCAGCCCGTCGACGCCCGGCATCCGCACGTCGAGCAGCACCACGTCGGGGCGTAACCGCTGAGCCTGCTCCAACGCGTCGGCGGCGTTCGCCGCCTCACCGACGACAGTGATGTCCTCCGCCGCCTCGAGGATCAGCCGCAGCCCGGCACGGACCAGCTGCTCGTCGTCGACCACCACCACCCGGATCACGCCGTACCCGCCAGCGGGATCAGGGCCCGGACCAGGAAGCCGCCGTCCACCGGAGTCGCCTCCAACCGGCCGCCGAGCAACTCCACCCGCTCACGCAGCCCGAGCAGCCCCTGCCCCGCGCCGGGCAGGGCCGACCCGCCCTCGGACGGGCCGTTGCGGACCAGCACCTCCAACCCGTCGGGCAGATAGCGCAGGCAGACGGTCGTCTCGGCGTCGGACGCGTGCTTGCGCACGTTCGTCAGCGCCTCCCGGACCACCCGGTACGCGGTACGCGGTACGCCCCAGGGTCGCCGGTAGTGCCGTCGGCACGCCCTCGTCCTGCCGGGACACCCGCAGCCCGGCGGCACGGGACTCCCCGATCAACTCGTCCAACGTGTCGAGCCCGCGCTCCGGCGTGACCGCCGGGCCGGCCTGGCGCAGCACGCCCAGCACCTCACGCAGGTCGGTGAGCGCCTGCCGGCCGGTCGTCCGGATCAGCGCGGCGGCCTCGACGGTCGCCGGGTCCGCGGCTGTCACCTCCAGCGCCCCGGCATGCACCACCATCAGCGAGACCCGGTGCGCCACCACGTCGTGCATCTCCCGGGCGATCCGGGTCCGTTCCTCGGCGCGGACCCGGTCGGCGCGGGCCTCCTGCTCACGCTCCAGCCGCTCGGCCCGGTCCCGCAGGGCGGCGAGCGTGTCCTGACGGGCCCGCACCCAGAGGCCGAAGACCAGTGGGAGCCCGACCAGACAGGCGGCGAGCAGCAGCACGTTGCCGGTGGTGGCGGTGGTGATCCGGCGTACGCCACCCACCGCCAGCCCGACCAGCACCCCACCGGTCAGCACCACTGCCGCCCCGGCGAGGTAGCCGGCGAGTTGACGACCGCGCAGCCGCAGACCCGCCTGGTACGAGGCCAGCACCCCGGCGGCCGCCGCGGCGAGCACCAACCAGCCGACCGCCGCGGCCAGGAACAACGGCCAGCGACGGCTCCGGATCATGCCGGCCGCCCACGCCGAGCCCAGCGCGATCAGCAGCACTACCGCGCCCGGCAACGGCGAGCGGACCCCGATGTCGCCTGCCGCGCTGGCCCAGACAGCCGCGGCGACCAGGACGGCGAGCAGCTGCGGGGCGTACCGATGGACGACCCGCCGGAGGGCGACGGCGCTGGAGGCCACGCAGCGAGCCTAGGCCTCGGCTGACGCATCGACCCGCTCCACGACGTCGTACCCGGGTGAGGTGGGGGATGACCCCGACCCGCTGTCCGGGCCGGACGCTACCTAAGTAGTGCCGCCCACCTGACCACTGGCCGATGGCAGGAGCCGCCGCCCGCACGAGCATCAGGATCATGGATCTGCTCGACCTGCTGCACGACACGATGTCCTCACCCTGGGTGTACCTGGCGATCTTCGCAATCGCGGTGCTCGACGGCTTCTTCCCGGTGGTGCCGAGCGAGACGGCGGTGATCACCGCAGGGGTGTTCGCGGCCTCCGGAGCGCCGTACCTGCCGGCGGTGATCCTGGTCGCCGCCGCCGGGGCGCTTGTCGGGGACCACATCTCGTACGCCATCGGGCGGGGTGGTGGCACGCGGCTGCTCGACCGGCTGCCGCCCGACGGTCGACGCCGGGCCGCCATCGACCGGGCCCGTCGGGGGATCGCCACCCGGGGCGGTCTGATCCTCACCGTGGCCCGCTACGTTCCGGGCGGCCGGACCGCTGTCACCCTCACCATGGGTGCGGTGCGCTACCCCCGGCGACGGTTCCTGGCCTTCGACGCGCTCGCCGCCAGCTCGTGGGGGCTCTACTCGGCGCTCGTCGGCTACGTCGGCGGTCTGGCCTTCGAGCAGGACCCGCTGCGTGGTCTCCTGCTCGGTCTGGGCCTCGCCCTGACGGTGACGGTGGTCGTCGAGGTGGTCCGCTGGCTCCGCAACCGCGGCCGGTCAGCCCAGCCGACGGTGACGGCCGAGCCGGTGGGCCGGACGTCGGTCAGGTGATGTCAGTCGGTCGGCGGACGCCAGGTGACGCCGTGCAGGAGTTGGGCGGCACCGAGCCAGGCCACGTTCATCATCCGGGTCGCCGTCTTCTCCGGGTCGGCGTCCGGGTGGTCCGCGAGCCAGTCAGCCAGCGACTCGGTCGCGCCGACCAGGGCGTACGCGACGACCTCCAGGTCGAGGGCGGCGATCTCGCGGCCCTCGGCGCGCAGCGCGTGGTCGAGCATCCCGGCGACCACCTCGACCAACCGGGCCCGCATGGTGGCCAACTCGCCGGCGAACGGCTGCTCGCCCCGGGCCTGCCGGTAGAGCACCGCCCAGCCGTCCCGGTGGGCCCCCACGAAGCCGAAGAACGCCTTCAGCCCGCGCCAGAGCCGCTCGTCGGCCGGCAGGTCGGGGGCCGCCGCACCGGCGATGGCCTGCATCATCCGGGTGCCCTCCCGGTGCAGGCAGGCGACGAACAGCTCCTCCTTGGTGCCGAGGTACGCGTACACCATCGGCTTGGAGATGCCGGCGTCCTCCGCGATCTCGTCCATGCTGGCGGCGTGGAAGCCGCGCCGGGAGAAGACCTTGACGGCCGCGTCGAGCATCTGCTGCTCGCGGACGGCTCGTGGCAGGCGCTTGAAGGCGGGGACGCTGGACACCTTGCGAGCATACCTACTCGTGCGTAGGGTTACGCGCGAGTAGCCAAATCTTCCGGAAGGCGCACCTGATGACTGACTTCGACCCGGCCACCTTCGCCAACGTCGGCCCCAAGGAGTTCGCCCAGCTGGTCAAGTCCACCCCGGACGACAAGATCGCCCAGGTGATGTCCGGTGACCTGCGCGGCAAGGTGCTGAGCGAGGTGTTCGGCCGGATGCCGTCGCTGTTCCGCGCGGACCGGGCCGGCTCCACCAACGCGGTCATCCACTGGGTCATCACCGGTCGCCCCGACGGCGGCAGCGACACCTACGAGGTGGTCATCGCCGACGGCACCTGCGTCGTGAACGAGACCCCGCAGCACGACCCGAAGCTGAGCCTGACCATGGGCCCTGTCGAGTTCCTGAAGATCGTCTCCGGTGGCGCCAACCCGGTGATGATGTTCATGACCGGCAAGTTGAAGGCGAAGGGCGACCTCGGCCTCGCCGCCAACATCGCCAACCTGTTCGACATCCCCAAGGCCTGACATGGCTGAGTTCTCGCTCGACCTGAACGAGGAACAGCGGGATCTACGCGACTGGGTGCACGGCTTCGCCGCCGAGGTCGTGCGCCCGGCCGCCGCCGAGTGGGACGAGCGCGAGGACACCCCGTGGCCGGTGATCCAGGAAGCCGCCAAGGTCGGCCTCTACGGCTTCGAGTTCCTCGCCACCTGCTGGGCCGACCCGACCGGGCTCTCCCTGCCGATCGCCAGCGAGGAACTCTTCTGGGGTGACGCCGGCATCGGCCTGAGCATCTTCGGCACCTCACTCGCCGTCGCCGCCATCTACGGCGCCGGCACCCCGGACCAGATGGTCGAGTGGGTGCCGCAGTGCTTCGGCGACGTCGACTCGCCGGCCGTCGCCGCCTTCTGCACGAGCGAGCCGGAAGCCGGCTCCGACGTCGGCGCGATGCGCACCCGGGCCGTCTACGACGAGGCCACCGACGAGTGGGTGCTCACCGGTCAGAAGGCGTACGCCACGAACGGCGGGATCGCCGGCGTGCACGTGGTCACCGCCTCCGTCGACCCCACGCTCGGCTCCCGGGGTCAGGCGGCGTTCGTCGTACCGCCGGGCACCCCCGGCCTGGCCGCCACCCGCAAGCTGCGCAAACTCGGCCTCCGCGCGTCCCACACCGCCGACGTCTTCCTCGACGGGGTACGCGTACCCGGCCGCTGCCTGCTCGGCGGACGGGACGCCCTGCTGGAACGCCTGGACCGGGCCCGCTCCGGCCAGCGGGCCACCGGGCAGGCCGCCATGCGCACCTTCGAGCTGTCCCGGCCCACGGTCGGCGCCCAGGCGCTCGGCGTGGCCCGGGCCGCCTACGAGTACGCGCTGGACTACGCGAAGGACCGGGTCCAGTTCGGACGTCCGATCATCGAGAACCAGGCTGTCGCGTTCGCGCTGGCCGACATGCGGATGGAGATCGACGCGGCGCGGCTACTGGTCTGGCGGGCCTCGTGGATGGGCCGCAACAACCGCCCGTTCACCGCCGGCGAGGGGTCGATGTCCAAGCTCAAGGCCGGCGAGGTGGCGGTGTCGGTCACCGAGAAGGCGGTGCAACTGCTCGGCGGGGCCGGCTTCCTGCGTGACCACCCGGTCGAGCGCTGGTACCGGGACGCCAAGATCTACACCATCTTCGAGGGCACCTCGGAGATCCAACGACTGGTGATCTCCCGGGCCATCTCCGGCATGCAGATCCGCTGACCGCCGCCGGCCCGGCCCCACTGTGCGGGTCGGGCCGACGGCGGTCCGGATTCCACGATCTGTGCCGTCTTCGTCACCCCGCGCCGACGCCAACTGGGCCTTCAGCCGCGCCCAGTGCATGATCAAGGAAAGAAGCCCTGATGGACGGGCAGACCGCTGCCCCGTCCGCGCACCGCCCCTAGGAGGTCTGCGGCATGGACCTGCCGTTCATGGTCGCCACGCTGACCCGTCGCGGACTACTCACCCCCGGCAGCCCGGTCCGGGTCGTCTCGCAGCTCAACGCGTTGCGGACGTGGGGGTGGAGCCTGGCAGGCGAGCTACGCCAGGCAGCCGCCCGGGACCCGGGCCGCCCCGCCGTCATCGACGAGAACGGCGTCGAGCTGACCTACCACGACCTGCTCGACCGGGCCGAACGGATGGCCCGCTCGATGCGGGCCGGGCTCGGCGTACAGGCCGGCGACCGGATCGGCGTGCTCTGCCGCAACCACCACGGGCTGATCGAGACGATCGTCGCCGCCACCCTGCTCGGCGTCGACGCGGTGCTTGTCAACACCGGGCTCAGCGCCGCCCAGTTGGGCACCGTCGCCGAGGAGCAGCGGCTGCGGCTCCTGGTGCACGACGACGAGTTCGCCGAGCGGGTCCTCGGCCTCCCCGCCGAACTGCCCCGGCTCGACGAACGTGCCCGCGAGGAACTGGTGGCCGGGGCACTGCCGGGTGACCTGCACCCGCCGGAGCGCGACGGCCGGATCATCGTGCTCACCTCCGGCACCACAGGTACGCCCAAGGGCGCTCGCCGGCCGACGCCCGGCGGCTTCGGCCCGTTGGTCTCCATCATCGACCGCATCCCCCTGCACGCCCGGGACCGGGTGATGATCGCCGCGCCGATCTTCCACACCTGGGGACTCGCCGCCCTCCAGGTCTGCCTGGCGCTACGGGCCACCATCGTGCTGCACCGTCGCTTCGACCCGACCGCCACGCTCGCCGCCCTGACCGCGCACCGGTGCGACGCGCTCTTCGCCGTACCGGTGATGCTGCAACGGCTGCTGGAGGTGCCCCCGCCGGACCCGCGCCCACCGCTCACCGTCGTCGCGGTCAGCGGCTCCGCCCTGCCCGGCGGGCTGGCCCCGAAGTTCATGGACGTCTACGGGGACGTGCTCTACAACCTCTACGGGTCGACCGAGGTCTCCTGGGCCTCCATCGCCGGCCCACCGGACCTGCGTGAGGCGCCCACCACCGCTGGTCGTCCACCACACGGCACCCGGCTGGAGCTGCTCGACGACGACGGCCAACCCGTACCGGACGGACGGGTCGGGCGGATCTTCGTCGGCAACGAGATGCTCTTCGAGGGCTACACCTCCGGCGCCAGCCGGGAAACCCACGACGGCCTGCTCGACACCGGCGACCTCGGCCGGCTCAACGCCGACGGGCTGCTCTTCGTCGACGGCCGGGCCGACGACATGATCGTCTCCGGCGGGGAGAACGTCTTCCCGTCCGAGGTGGAGGACCTGCTCGCGCAACTGCCGCAGGTCCGCGAGGCGGCCGTGATCGGCGTGCCCGACCCCGAGTACGGCCAGCGCCTGTCCGCGTTCCTCGCCCTGCACCCCGGCGAGACACTCGACCCCGAGGCGGTACGCGAATACGTCAGGCACTTCCTGGCCCGCTTCAGCGTCCCCCGGGACGTGATCTTCGTGAAGTACCTGCCCCGCAACGCCACAGGCAAGGTGCTCGCCCGCGAACTCCGCCGCTACTACGGCTGAGTTGCCGCCCCGGGGATCGTGATCCGGCCGTCGATAGCGGCGGCGGCGATGTCGGTGCGGTGCTGCGAGCCGGCCAGCTCCACCCCGTCCACCAGCACGTACGCGGCGTCCCGCGCGGCGGCCAGGTCGGAGCCGGTCGCCGTACCGCAGAGGACCCGGCCGCCGGCGGAGAGCAACGCGCCGTCGCCGGCCCGGCGGGCGGTGCCCGCGTGGATGATGCCCGGACGGTCCGCACCGGTGATCACGTCGCCGGTGCGCGGCGCGGCCGGGTAACCCGGCGAGGCAAGCACCACGGTCACGGCGCTGCCGTCCCGCCAGCGCAGCGGCGGGTGCTCGGCCAACGTGCCGGTGGCCGCCGCGTGCAGGAGCCCGCCCAGCGGGGTCTCCAGCAGCGCGAGCACCACCTGGGTCTCCGGGTCACCGAAGCGCGCGTTGAACTCGATCACCCGAGGGCCGGCCGCCGTAATCGCCAGGCCGACGTAGAGCAGGCCGGCGAACGGGGTACCCCGGCGACGCATCTCCGCGAGCGTCGGGTGGACCACATCGCGCATCACGTCGTCGACCAGGCCGGGCGGGGCCCAGGCCAGCGGCGCGTACGCCCCCATGCCCCCGGTGTTCGGCCCGGTGTCGCCGTCGCCCAGCCGCTTGAAGTCCTGTGCCGGCAACAGCGGCAGCGCCGCCTCACCGTCGGTGACCACGAAGAGGCTGACCTCCGGGCCGTCGAGGAACTCCTCGACCACGACACGACCACACTCGCTGGCGTGCGCCAACGCGGCAGCCCGGTCGTCGGTCACCACCACACCCTTGCCGGCGGCGAGCCCGTCGTCCTTCACCACGTACGGCGCGCCGAACTCGTCAAGCGCCCTAGCGGTGCTCTCCTCGTCCGTGCAGACGTACGCCCGGGCGGTCGGCACACCGGCGGCGGTCATCACGTCCTTGGCGAACGCCTTCGAGCCCTCCAACTGCGCGGCCGCGCCGGACGGACCGAACACGGCGATGCCCTTGGCGCGTACCGCATCGGCGACCCCGGCGACCAACGGCGCCTCGGGCCCGACCACCACCAGGTCGGCGGCCGTCTCCACGGCCAACGCCGCCACCGCTGCCGGATCTGTCGGAGTCACCGTCCGCAGCTCAGCCACGCCAGCGATACCCGGATTACCGGGAGCGGCGACGAGCGCGGAAACGCCCGGATCCTGAACCAGCCCGAGCGCGAGCGCATGCTCCCGCCCACCCCCACCCACCAAAAGAACCCGCACAACCCGGCATCCTACTGTCCCTCGTTACCCTTCCGTTGATCATGAGGTTGACGAGTCGCCTGGTGATCCACTGGCCCGTCAACCTCATGATCGACGGGAGTGAAGGGCTGCGATTGCTTCGCGGACCGTGTGGGGGATGTAGGTGGGGTGGAGGGTGTCCTGCCAGGTGAAGCGGAGGATGCTCCAGCCGGCGTTGACCAGGCGGTTCTGGCGACGACGGTCGGCGTAGGCAGCTTCCGGGGTGCCGTGCGCGTCTCGGCCGTCCGCTTCGGCAATCAGCCTTGGGCCACGCCAGCCCAGGTCGCCGATGCCGAGCAGATAGCCGTCATCGTCACGCACCTCCAACTGCAGAGTGTCCGGCGGAACCCCTCCGTCAACGCATCGCAGCCGACAGCGTGTCTCCAACGGCGACTGCGCCCGGCCATCCGCCTCAGCAAGGTAACCGCGCGCTGCGACCGCACCGCGTCGACCTCGAATCAGCGCCGGGATGGTTGCTAGGCATTCGGGCGTGAGTAGCCCTCGATTGAGGGCGGAGTCGAGCACCGAGACCGCCGCGTACCGGCGCTCCCGCAGGATGATTTCGGAGACGGTCAGCCGTGGCTCGGTCGCTGCGATTCCGTCCACCTGCACCACCGCGCCCGGATGGCGCTCGAGCTGGTGCAGCACGATCGCAGGATCCGACACCCGCGCCAGCTTTGCCGCCCTGCCCGGCAGCGCCACATGGATCTCGTCCCGACGCGGCAGTCCGGCAATGCCGTACAACTCAGCAGCGGTGCCATACACCGCATGAGCCTCCAGGCCCAGGGAGAGCACGGCGGCGCGAATGCGACACCGACGAGCAGGTGGTTCACCGTCCGGGCCGCGCGTCAGATAAACCGCTCGCGCAAGTGGCCGCCAACGGCCGACGGCCACCAAATGATCGATGTCGTGCCGACTGAAGCCGGCTCTCAGCGCCTGCGCTCGGGTGATCAGCTCATCCTGCACGGCAGCAATCAAGCAAACGATCTCTTTGCGGTCCACAAAGCCCAAGCTGACCGCTCAACCGACCGATCGCCAGCCCTGTGGATAACCCTGTGGACAATCGTGCCCACCATGTCAGTGATCATGGGGTTAACGGGACCCTTGTAGATCGAATACCCCGTCAACCCCATGATCACCGGGGCGAAGGGGCTGTTAGGGGAGGAGGGGGTGGAGGTGGACGTTTTCTTCTCGGCCTGGGCCTACGCCTACGACGCTGACCCTCGTGTTGCAGAGTTCCTCGACCCTCGCGATGTAGCGGCGGGCGTTCTCCGGGAGGTCGTCGATGGTGCGGGCCTTGGTGATGTCCTCCCACCAGCCGTCGAGTTCCTCGAAGACGGGCTTGGCGTGGTGGAAGTCCGTCTGGCTCATCGGCATGTCGTCGACCCGGACGCCGTTGATCTCGTAGCCGACGCAGATCGGCACCTTGGCCAGGCCGGTGAGCACGTCCAGCTTGGTGATGACCAGGTCGGTGACACCGTTGAGGCGGCAGGCGTACCTGGCGACGACCGCGTCGAACCACCCGCACCGGCGTTCCCGCCCGGTGGTGGTGCCGTACTCCGCGCCGATCTTGCGCAGGTGGTCACCGTTGGCGTCGAACAGCTCGGTCGGGAACGGCCCGGCACCGACCCGGGTGGTGTACGCCTTGCTCACCGCGATGACCTTGTTGATCGCGGTCGGCGGGATGCCGGCGCCCACGCAGGCGCCACCGGCGGTCGGGTTGGACGAGGTCACGAAGGGGTAGGTGCCGTGGTCCATGTCGAGCATGGTGGCCTGGGCGCCCTCCAGCAGCACCGTCTCGCCCCGGTCCAGGGCGTCCCAGAGCATCGCCCGGGTCTCCGCGATGTACGGCTTGAGCCGCTCCGCGTACTCCAGGTACTCCTCGACGGTTGCCTCGAGGTCGATCGCCTTGCGGTTGTAGACCTTGAACAGGATCTGGTTCTTCTCGCGCAGCGCGAGTTCCAGCTTCTTGCGCAGGATGCCCGGGTCGAGCAGGTCCTGGAGCCGGATGCCGATCCGGGCGACCTTGTCCCCGTAGGCCGGGCCGATGCCGCGGCCGGTGGTGCCGATCCGGGATGAGCCGAGGTAGCGCTCGATGACCCGGTCCAGCGCCCGGTGGTGCGGCATGATCAGGTGCGCGTCACCGGAGATCCGCAGCCGGGACACGTCGACGCCGCGCTCGGCCAGGCCGTCGATCTCGGCGAGCAGCACCTTCGGGTCGACCACCACACCGTTGCCGATGATGATCATCGCGCTCGGCGAGAGCGCGCCGGACGGCATGAGGTGCAGCGCGTACTTCTGGCCGTCCGGGGTGATCACCGTGTGTCCGGCGTTGTTGCCGCCGGAGTAGCGCACGACGTAGTCGACCCGCTCACCCAGCAGGTCGGTAACCTTGCCCTTGCCCTCGTCGCCCCACTGAGCGCCGATGAGCACGATCGCTGGCATCTTTTCCGCCTCCAGAAGGCTCGGGTGCCAGGTGGCGACCGCTCGGCGAGCCCGGGGTGTCAGGTTAACAAGTAGTGACGGCGTGGCCGGCAGGGGTCGCGTCGAGAGGCAGGAGGCTCCTTCCGTGTACGACGTGGTGCTGCTCACCCTCGGTTCGGAGCGGGACGCTCCCGGGGGCTGTGGCAGCGGCGGGGCCTGCTGCGGCGGGGCGACCGGGGCCGACACCGCCCCGACGAGCCAGTCCGACACCGGCCAGGCCAGCGCAGGCCGAGCCAGCAGCAGCCAGACCGACACCGGCCAGGCCGACACCGAGCAGTGCGCGACGGAACGGCCACGAGTGCCGGTGCTGGCCTGCGCCGACGCGCTGAACGCCCGGGGCGCCCGGGTGGAGACGGTCACCGCCCGTTCCGACGCGGAGATCGACGCGGTGCTGGCCCGACTGGACGGCCCGGCCCGCCCGGACGGCCTCACCTGGCCGGACCCGGACAGCAAGACCCGGCTGGTCGTCGCCACGGCCAGCGACGGGCAGTTGCGCGCCGTGCTGCGCCGGCTGGTCAAGCGGTACGCCCCGGCGCCGAGCAAGCGCCCGGCCGACCTGCCCGGCGACCGGACTCTGCCCGACCTGCCGCCGGTGGCCGTACTCCCGCTCGATCCGGCCCGTGGCGGCACCCACCGGGACCTGGTCGCGCAGCTCGGGTTGCCCCGTGACCCGGCGGCGGTGGCCGCCGCGGTGCTGGACGGCACCCCGCGCCGGCTGGACCTGCTGCGTAACGACGGCGGCTCGGTGACCCTGGACGGCGCGCTCCTCGGCGCCGCCGACGACGCCGGCCGGCCGCTGCACTGGCGCGCCCGGGTGGAGGTCGACGACACCATCCTCACCGACGGTGCCGAACCGTTGCTGGCCTGCGCGGTCGGCAACGCCGGCGGGTACGCGACGCTCAATGACGTGACGCTGCTGACCGCGCCGGACCCGGCCGACGGCCAGGTCGAGGTCGCGGTGGCCGTGCCGGTGGTCGTCCGCTCGGCGTGGGGGCGCAAGCGGGTACGCCTCGAAGTTCGGCGGGCCCGTGGGCGGGCGGTGTCGGTGCTGCCCAGGGAGGGCAGGGTGCCGTACCTCGACGATGGTGTCGAGGGCGAGCTGACCCGCAAGCGTTCCTGGTGGATCGAGCCGGGTGCCTGGGCGGTCTGGTCGATCTGACCTCGACCGCATCGACGGGCCGACCTGCCTGCACCGATCGGCCCTGGTGGGCGAATGGGCCTATCCTCGCAGGAGGACTGGGGAGGGCCGTAATGGACGAGAACGCCGACCGGGCGCAGGTGCCCGGCCAGCAGCCGGTGCCGGAGCGGGACGTCGAACCACTCTGGCCGCCGGATCCGGGCGACCGGGGGGCGGTGCCGCCCTGGGCTGCGGTCGCCGAGCAGCGGGGTGGGCCGTCGTCGGTAGCGCCGCCGGTCACGCCCCCGGTGGCCGCGCCGCCGATCGGGCGACCGCCGGTTCCCGGCCAGCCCGGCGCTGCGGCCCAGTCGCCGCCCTCGCCGTCGGACTATCCGTCGCTCACCGGCGCCGTTCCACCCCCGGGGGTGGGCCCCCAGCGGCCCGTCCGGCACCGGGTCGGGTTGGGCGCCGGCGCGGCCGAGTTGGCCACCACCGACCGACCCGGCCGCCGCGTCACCGCCGCCCGCTCCGCCAGCGACAGGTGCCCAGCCGACGCCTCCGGCAGCGGGCCCAGGCAGCAACGGCGGGCCGACTGGCGTCACCTTCCCCGCTGCCGCTGCGACACCAGACGTCGCCTCCGCGCCGAGGGACGTCCGACCCGCCGCGGGCGACGCGGCCGGTGCGGCACCCGGCGCGGCCAGCAGGGCCGGCGGAGCGACGCAGCCCGGCGACCAGGGTCCGACAGCGCCGATCACCCCGGGCGGCGTTGACCTGGACCTGCCGTTCACCCTGGATCGCCCCACCGCTGCCACCGACCGGCCCACCGGGGCCGCAGCCACCGACCGGCCCACCCCCGCCGTCACCGCGTCCGCCGCCAGCCCGAGCGCCTCCGACAGCCCGACGGCCGCCGGCCCGGCTCCGGCAGACTCCTCAGCCGCCGGCCCTGCAGCGGCCGGACCGGCACCGCAGGCTGGCGGACCGGCACCGCAAGCTCCTGGACCGGCACCGCAGGCTGGTGGGCCCGATGAGGACGGGTCCGCCGACGGGCCGGCGCGGCCGATTGCCGAGTCGCCGTGGGCATATCCACCGCAACGCCCCGCTGGAGCGGTCGCGCCGAATCCGGCCGAGGCCAGCGCGACGCCCCCGATTCCGCCGCCTCCCGTCGTCCCGCACGTCGGCCCCGCACAGGCACACCCCGGGCAGCCCTTCACTCCTGCCATTCCCGGGCAGGCCGGCCCGGCGCCGATTCCGCCGCCGCCCGACCTGACGCAGTTCGGCAATCCGCCGCCCGGCCCTCCCGCACCGCAGCAGGCTCCTCCGCAGGCCGGGCCGGCGACTCCGCCGCCTGGGCCGTTCCCGCCCTCGCCGGGCTGGTACCCACCGCCCTGGCAGCAGGGCTCGCCCGGCGGCACGCCTGGGCAGCCGTACCAGGAGGCCGACGGGGTGACCCGGGTGCCGGCACCCGCGTACCCGGATGCGACCGCGTACCCGGACGCGAGCTGGACACCTGAGGAAACCGCCGCGCCGACCGCCGAGGACTTCGCCCGACGCCGCCAGGTCCGGCCCGCCGACCCGGTGGCGACAATGGGTGTACGCGCGGTGGTCAACAAGATGGGCCTGCTCCGGCTCTCTCCTGGGCGGCACGAGCAGGAGCTCAAGCGGGACATCGAGATGGTGCGCCGCAACTTCGGTGGTCTGCGGCAGGTGACAGTTGTCAACCCGAAGGGCGGCGCCGGCAAGACGGTGGCCATCCTGCTGCTCGCGATGACGTTCGGTCAGAAGCGCGGCGGCTACGTGCTGGCCTGGGACAACAACGAGACCCAGGGCACCCTCGGGATGCGCGCCCAACAGGACTTCCACTCCCGCACGGTGCGGGACATGCTGCGTGACCTCGGGCAGTTCCAGGGCGCGCACGGGCGGGTCGGCGACCTGTCGCAGTACGTCCGCTCGCAGGGCGAGGGGATGTTCGACGTCCTGGCCTCGGACGAGTCGGCCACCGGCGGCGAGATGTTGACAGCCGCCGCGTTCGCCGAGATCCGTGAGGTGGTCAGCCGGTTCTACAAGTTGATCTTCGTGGACACCGGGAACAACGTCCGGGCGCAGAACTGGCAGGCGTCGATGGACGCCACCGACCAGTTGGTGGTCACCATGTCGGCCCGTAACGACTCCGCCGAGACGGCCGCCCGGATGCTCGACCACCTGGAGCAGAGCGGCCGGCAACGGCTGGTCCGTCAGGCCGTGACGGTGGTCTCGATGCCGCCGTCCCGCAAGGAGATCGACCTGCCGGCCATCCAGGAGCACTTCGCGGCCCGCACCCGGGCTGTGCTGCTGGCCCCGTACGAGCGGCTCATCGACAGTGGCGAGCCGATCCGGTACGGCGGGCTCTCCTCGGCCACCAGGGACGCCTGGCTGAAGATCGCCGCCGCGGTCGCCGAAGGGTTGTAACCCGCCGACGGCCGGCCCGGTGTCGGGCCGGCCGCCGGGGCGGGGTCAGTTGCTCGCGAGCGCGTCCGCCGCTTCCGGGTCGCAGTCGCGCAGGAACTGGGCACAGCGGGCCGCCTCGTCGGCCTCGCCGATCTCGTCAGCAGCGCGGGACAGCACGTACAGGCAGCGGAGGAAGCCCCGGTTGGGCTCGTGTGACCACGGCACCGGGCCGTGGCCCTTCCAACCACTGCGGCGCAGCTGGTCGAGGCCCCGGTGGTAGCCGGTGCGGGCGTACGCGTACGCCGTCACCACCTGGCCCTGCGCGAACGCCCGCGCCGCGAGCTCCGCCCAGGCCGCGCTGTAGGTCGGGAAGCCGGCCGCCACGTTGGCGTACGCCTCATCGGTGCCGGCCTCGTCGGCGGCGGCCAGGGCGGCGTCGGCCTCGTCGTTCACGGGCAGGCGGGTGGCCGGTGGCTCTGGCAAAAGGTTCTGCATCGCCCCATTCAACCCGCTGGACAGGGCGACACGCGAGCGGGTCGGCCGACGTGTTCCGCTGAACGGCTGAGGAGTTGGTCACGCCTGCGGCCTATGCCGCTGCCTGGTGTTTTCCACTACAACTAATGGTCCGGAGCCTCCCCAGGAACCGGTAATGCAGGAGCCCGGTGGCCACGACCACCGGGCTCCTGTCGGTTCCACCCCGGCCCGAGGTTTGACCGGCCCCGGCGCAGGGGCAGGATGGCCCGGTGCCGACCCCACCTCCCGCGGACGTCATCGAGCCGCACCTGCACGCCGGTGAGATCCAGACCCGGGCCGAGTTCGATCAGCAGTTGGCCGCCGGTCGGCTGACCGGGCTGACCGTGCAGGGCCTGCGGCTCGACCTCGCGCCGGTGCCCGACCTGACCGGCGTCGACGTCGCCGGCACCCTCTTCGTCGGTTGCCGGTTCGCGTCCCGGGACGTCGGCGCCGACCTGGTCCGGCGGGGCGCGAACGTGGTGCCGCCGTTCTCGGGGTTGCCGTACCCGACCCAGCCGACGCACCTCTACACCCCTGACGACCTGGCCGCCGGGTTCGTCGAGGGCGGGTTCACCGGGATGTACGACACCCGGGTGTACGACCACTACCGAGCGCACGGCGGCGCGCTGCCGGACGTCAAGGAGGCGCTGGGTCAGCGGCTGCACGACCACGGCGTGGACAACGCGCTGGCCGACGCCACCCGGGTCTGGCTGGCCGCGTACGGGCCGCAGTCGGTGGTGGGCATCATGGGCGGTCACGCGGTGCGGCGGGGCAGTCCCGCGTACCGGATGGCGGCAGTGCTGGGTTGGGAGCTGGCGCGGGCCGACCGGCTGGTGGTGACCGGCGGCGGCCCCGGGGTGATGGAGGCCGCGAACCTCGGCGCCTACCTGGCGGACCGGCCGGCGCCCGATGTGACGGCGGCGATCGACCTGCTGGCCACCGCCCCCGACTTCACCGACCACCACCGGTACACGGCCGCGGCGCTGACGGTCCGGCAGCGGTACGCGGGGGTGCCCCGGCAGCGTGGCGACGACCTGGGCTGGGCGCGTGGGGGTGGTCTGGCCATCCCGACCTGGCTGTACGGGCACGAGCCGGCGAACCTGTTCGCCGGGCGGATCGCGAAGTACTTCTCGAACGCGATCCGGGAGGACACCATCCTGCGGCTCGCCCGGGGTGGCATCGTCTTCGCGCCGGGGCGGGCGGGCACGGTGCAGGAGGTGTTCCAGGCGGCCACCAAGACCTACTACGGCACCGACGGCGCGAGCGGGGCGTACATCTTCCTGGACCGCGCCTACTGGACGCGGGAGCTGCCGGTGGAGGCGCTGTTGCGCCCGCTGCTGGCGGCGTCCCCGTTCGGTGACCTGTCGTCGACGATCCACCTGACCGACGACGTTCGGGAGGCCGTACGCCTGCTGACGACCTGACGACGACGGCCGGCCCCCCGTGCGGGGAGCCGGCCGTCGGTGGGACGTCGTTACTTGGTCATCGTGGTGCCGGTCGAGCGCAGGTGCTCGCAGGCCTCGACGACGCGGGCGGCCAGGCCGGCCTCGGCGGCCTTGCCCCAGGCACGCGGGTCGTACTGCTTCTTGTTGCCGACCTCGCCGTCGATCTTCAGCACGCCGTCGTAGTTGCGCAGCATGTGGTCGGCGACGGGGCGGGTGAAGGCGTACTGGGTGTCGGTGTCGATGTTCATCTTCACCACGCCGTAGTCCAGAGCCTCGCGGATCTCGCTCAGCAGGGAGCCCGAGCCGCCGTGGAAGACCAGGCTGAGCGGCTTGTCCTTGCCGTACTTGGCGCCGACCGCCTCCTGGATCTGGTTGAGGATCTCCGGACGCAGCTTGACGTTGCCCGGCTTGTAGACGCCGTGCACGTTGCCGAAGGTCAGCGCCGCCATGTAGCGGCCCTTCTCGCCGAGGCCGAGCGCGTCGACCATGGCCAGGCCGTCATCGGTGGTGGTGTAGAGCTTGTCGTTGATGGCGTTCTCGACGCCGTCCTCCTCGCCACCGACGACACCGACCTCGATCTCAAGGACGATCTTGGCCTTGGCGGCCTCGTCGAGCAGCTGCGCGGCGATCTGCAGGTTCTCCGCGACCGGCACGGCCGAGCCGTCCCACATGTGCGACTGGTACAGCGGCTCCTCGCCGCGCTTCACCCGCTCCTGCGAGATGCCCATCAGCGGACGGACGAACTTGTCCAGCTTGTCCTTCGGGCAGTGGTCGGTGTGCAGGGCGATGTTGACCGAGTACTTCTTGGCCACCTCGTGCGCGTACGCGGCGAACGCCACCGCGCCGGTGACCATGTCCTTGATCGACGGGCCGGAGAGGTATTCGGCGCCACCGGTGGAGACCTGGATGATGCCGTCGCTCTCCGCGTCGGCGAAGCCCTTGAGCGCCGCGTTCAGCGTCTGGGAGGAAGTCACGTTGATCGCGGGGTACGCGTACCGGCCAGCCTTGGCGCGGTCCAGCATCTCCGCATAAGCCTCGGGGGAAGCGATGGGCATGTGATGCGCTCCTTACTTACCACTCTCGGCCGTGCTGGCCGCTGTTCTTCATTTGTGCGCCGGACCGCGCTGTCCTCCGCCCGGAAGTATCCCGCAGGTGAGGTGCGCCGGAACAACCGACCCGGGTGCTAGCCGTTCACCGGCGGTCCAGGTTGTCCGGCACGATGACGCTGATCAACCAGGTCACCACTGTCATCACGATGGCTCCCCAGAACGCCGGCCAGAACCCGTCCACCTGGAACGGCAGGTCGAGCCCGCGGGCGATCCGGTCGGTAAGCAGGAACAACAACGCGTTGACCACCAGCGCGAACAGCCCCAGGGTCAGTAGGTAGAACACGCAGCCGACGACCCGGATCACCGGCTTGAGCACCGCGTTGATCACGCCGAAGATCAGCGCCACCACGATCAGGGTGAGGACCGTGTTGCCACCCGAGCGGCCGTGCACATTCACCCCGGGCACGATCAGCGTGGTTATCCACAACGCGACAGCGGTGATCGCCAGTCTGATGAGGAAGCCCACGGCACCATCCTGGCACCGGCTCGCGTCGCCGAGGGCTGATTCCGCCCACTCCGCTTCCGGGCGGTGCGCCCGCCCAGCCCGTACGGTGGGTGGGAACCGTGCCCCGAGACCCCCGGGAGGGACGATGGGTCAGCCCGCTGAGGACTTCACCCCCGGCGACCACCTCGCGCCCAACGAACGCGACCCCGAGGCCGACCCGGCGGACGCGGTCGAGCAGGCCACCGTCGCCGGCCCCGTCGACGTCGACAGTGAGCCGCACCGTGGCCTGGAGGTCGACGACTGGGACGCGATGGAGCAGGCCCGGGTGGTCACCGGGGACGAGGACGACTACCGCTGACCCCGCCGCAGGGTCGGCTGCCCGTTGCGACAGAGGTGTCCAGCCGTTCGGGTCGTTGGACAAATATCGATCCCACGGGGTTACCGGATGAGCCGGCGTCTCCCTAGGTTGGACGAGCGCCACCTGTACCCCCACGGGAGGACCCCATGCTCAAGCACTCGCTCCGCTGGCTGACCGGGCTCGGCGCCGCTGGCGCGCTGGTCGCCGCCTCCGCCACCCCCGCCGTCGCCGCGGTCGCCATCGAGCCCTACTTCCAGGACGCCACGCTGGCGGTCGGCGCGACGCCGACAACCCGCGCCCTGTCGCTGTACGCCGACGAGCCGACGGTCCTCACCGACGTCTCCGTGCGGTACGACTACCGCTCGCTGGCCAACAAGATCACCATTGCCCCCGTCAACGGCCAGAAGTGCACCGCCCCGGAGCCGGGCGTTCTCGTCTGCGAGGAGCCCGACGACATCGTCCTGTACGAGGTGGCGCCGGTCGGCAGCGGGATCTACCGCAACGGGGCAAAGCAGGTGGACATCGCCGCCACCGACGATGCGCAGCTCGGCGACTCCGGCGATGTCGCGGTCAGCTACCAGGCGGCCGGCGGCCGGCGCGGCAGCTACACCTCGCGCGTCCGGGTCGGCGAGGGGGTCGACCTGGCCGGTGGGCCGTTCACCACCTTCTCCGCCAAGCCGGGCGGGAAGTTCACGGTGCCGCTGGTCGTGGCGAACGTCGGCGACAAGGCCGTCACCGGATTCGTCGCGGTCTTCGACCTCCCCTACTCGATCCGGACGAAGGACAGGTTCAGCAACTGCCGCTACTCCGACGACCACCTGCTCTCCTGTCAGTTCGACGAGGAGATCCCGGTGGGCACCGGGCTCGCCACCACGCTGAACCTCGAACTCGCCACTGACACCTACGCGCCGGCCAACCACTCCGGCTACGCCCAGTTCATGACCACTGCCGACTTCGAGGACCTGACCCGGGTGCGGGAAGCCGTCGGTGCACGGGCGGCCACCGCCGGCAGCGGTCCGAAACTGACTCTGGCCAAGGCACCCAACGGGTTGCGGCAGGCCGACCAGACCGACGTCGGCCCGGGCTACGACTACACCGGGTGGATCGTCAAGGCCACCGGCAGGAACGGCACCGACCTCGCGGGGATCGGCACCACGCTCAAGGGGACGGCCGGCGCCGTCGTCACGGCGACCGTCGGCTTCCGGAACAACGGCCCGGCGACGCTCGACGGAACGAACGGGGACTTCGAGGCCGCCACCCACACCGACGTCGAGCTACCGCCGGGCACCACCGCCGTCGAGGTCCCCGACAACTGCTGGTTGCGGCAGGACGCCACCCGCACGTACCTGTGCGCCTCGGAGATGCTCCTGGTGGCCGGGCAGACCTACGCCATGAAGTTCCGGCTGCGTATCGACAAGGTCATCCCCAACGCCCGGGGCGCGGTGCGGGTCAACGCGCCGTGCGAGTGCCCCGCCGGCGGCGGCTTCCAGGACGACATCAAGCCGGCCAACGACAGGGCCACCATCGTGGTCAACGCGGCCCAGAGCGGCGGTGGCCACGGCGATGGAGACGGCAATGGCGGTGGCGGTGGCGGTGGCGGTGGTTCGCTGCCCATCACCGGCGCACCCGCCAACCTGATCGCCGGCATCGGCGGCCTGCTGCTCGTCGCCGGCGTGGGCTGCTACCTGCTCGGCAGACGCCGAACCACCGACTCCGTCGCCTGACCCACCCCGCCTGACCGACGCCCCGCCGTCCCTACCCGGCCGGCGGGGCGTCGTCGCCAACCCCGGTCCGTCATCGGATGGGATTGACCTTCTCCGGGTGCTGCGCCACCCACTGCGCCAACCGATCCTCACCCAACGCGGCGAGGAACTCCGGGCCCCGCTTCGGGTCGAGCGGCAACCGTGAGGAGTTGGCCACCGGGGGGCCGACCGGGAGGCTGAGCCCCACCGGGTCGACGCTCTTCAACTCGGGTAGCACCGCCACCAGCCTGGTCAGCGGCAGGCCGTCGTCGTCGACAGCCATGCCCTTACCGGCCGCCGACAGCAGCGCGGCGAGCCGGACCGGATTGGTCAGCACGTCCTGCGCGACCGACGCCCGGACCAGCCCGGCGACGTAGCGCTGGGCGTTACGGTCCCGATCCGACCCGCCGTCGCGCAGGTACCGCCGTTGCCGCAGCAGGTCGACGGAGGAAGCTCCGTCGAGCCGCTGACAGCCGGCCGGGAAGGTCCGGCGGGTGTGCCAGGACCGAACCTCCTTCGGTAGGCAGACCTCCACCCCGTCGACCGCGTCGGTGATCCGGCGCAGCCCTGCGAAGGTCAGCACCGCTCCGGCGTCGATGCGTACCCCGGTCAGGTCGGCGACCACCCGGCGGGTCAGGTCGTAGCCGGCGTCCAGGTCGGGCCGGGGCTCGGCGGCACCTGTGTAGAACGCGCTGTTGAGCTTGTCGATCCCCCGGCCGGGGATCGACACCTCCAGGTCGCGCGGCAACGAGATGAGGTACGGCCGGCTCCGGTCGGCCGGGATGTGCACCAGCAGGACGGAGTCCGCCAGCCGGTGCGACGGTTCCTCGCCGAAGCCGTCTACGCCGAGCAGCAGGACATTCAGCGCCCCGGACTGCACGCCAGCCGGTTGACCGGACAACGACGGGCCCTCCGCCGGCCGATCGGGGCGCAGTTGTGGCACCCCGACTCCGAGCGCGGCGAGCACGGCGAGCGTGACACCGGCGGCCTGGAACCGCTGCCGACGGCGACGGCGGGTGGCGGCGAGCCGGTCGATCGCGGCCCGCAGCGGGCCGGTCGACGGGGTCAACGGTTCGTGCCGGACGAACGCGGCCCGCAGGTCATCCTCGATCATGATCACGCCTCCACGTACTCGGCCCGGAGCGTGGCCAGGGCCCGGGAGATGGACGAACGGACGGTCCCGACGGCACAGCCGAGGATGTCGGCGATCTCGACGTCGGGCAGGTCTTCGTAGTAGCGCAGCACCAGAGCGGCCCGCTGCCGACGCGGCAGGTGGGACAGCCAGGACCAGATCTGATCCCGGTCCACGGCGGACTGGGCGTGATCCGTGGGCACCGGCACCGACGCGTCGGGCTCCCCGCGCAACAGCACCCGGCGGACCCACGAGCCGCGCCGCCAGTCGACGTACTGGTTGGTGAGCATCCGCCGTACGTACCGCTCGGGCGAATCCGCTCGGGCGACCCGACGCCAGTTGAGCTGGACCCGGACCATCGTCTCCTGGACCAGATCCTGAGCCTGGTGCGGATCGCCGGTCAGCATCACCGCGTACCGCAGTAGCGGGGCCAGCCGCGTGTCCGCGAACTCCTCGTACGTCACTGCACCTCCCGGGGGCTCCTGCCTCAGATGACGGGAGCGGACCCATCGAACATTGCGGTGACTCTGATCAACCTTTTGGTTCGTCTTGGTCGGCGGGTGGCTCTGCGGGCTGCACCCAGCCTTAGGAGTTCCTTAAGATCCGCAGGCTCCACCTGATCCCCCAACTGGAGGAATCCCCCTCATGCTCACCCACTCCACCCGGCGTTGGCTCGCCGGCCTGGGCGTAGCAGGCGCGTTCGTCGCCGCCTCCGCCGGCCCGGCCGCCGCCGCCCCCGAGGCGCCCATCGAACTGGGCGTCTACTTCAGCGACACCACAATTGCCGCGGGGTCCGAAGGCAAGATCGACTCCCCGCTCCTGTTCGCCTCCGAGCCGGTGGTGGTCGAAGGCCTCACCGTCACCTACGACTACCGGGATCTGAACGGTGTCGTCCAGGTCAAGCCCGAGTCGTCGAGCTTCGACTGCCAGTCGCCGGAGGCCGGCGTTCTGGTCTGCACCGATCCCTTCGAGATCGGTCTCGAGGAGTGGGCCTTCGGCGGCCTCTTCGAGGTGGCCATGACGCCGGCCGCGAAGGCTGCTGACGGCGACACCGGCAACCTCAAGGTCACGGTCAGCGCCGAGGGTCTCGCTCCGGCCAGCCACACCGCCAAGCTGCGGATCGGCGAGGGCGTCGACCTGGCCGCCCCGGGCGAGGAAACCAACATCTCGTCCACCCCCGGCGGCACGTTCAGCGCTCCGCTGACGCTCAGCAACGCTGGCACGACCGACGCCAAGGGAGCGGTCGCGGTCTTCGACCTGGACTACGCGATCCGCCCCGACAAGCAGTACAGCAACTGCACCTACGAGGACGGTCACCTGCGGACCTGCACCTTCTCCGAGGTGACCACCGCCGGAAAGGCCCGCTCGGCATCGCTGTCCTACGTGCTCGGCAAGGACACCTACGCGCCGGGCAACGAGTACGGCTACTACAACTGGATGACGATCGCCGAGTTCGAGGACTTCAACGCCTACCTCCAGGCCGGGGGCATCTCGGTCGGGAAGCCCGGTGACGGTCCGGTCCTGAGCCTTCCGGAGGTCCCGTCCAAGGCAGCAGCGCGGGGCTTCCAGGCTGACACCGACCCGATGAACAACTGGTCCGGCATGTCCGTCAAGGTCACCGGCAAGAACGGCACGGACCTGGTGGCGGTCGGCGACCAGCTGACCGGCAAGGCCGGCGACGTGGTCACGGCCTCCCTCGGCGTCCGCAACGACGGCCCGGCCGCGCTCGACTTCGGTCGCTCAGGCTCGCCGGTCACCAAGATCGACATTGCCGTTCCGGAGGGCACCACCGCAGTCGAGGTTCCCGAGTTCTGCGCGCCGCTCAACGGCGACCAGCAGGACTGGGAGAACGCCGGCGAGCCGGGCGCGAAGCTCTACCGCTGCTACCCGGACATCTTCATCGGTGTCGGTGAGGAGCAGCTGGTCGAGGTCGGCCTGCGGATCGACAAGGTGATCGCGAACGCGGCGGGCACCGTCACCATCAACGCCAAGTGCGAGTGCGAGGGCTTCACCGACGACCTGAATCCGGCCAACGACGTTGCCAAGATCCTGGTCAACGCGACCGGTGGCACGGGCGGTGGCGACGGTGACGGTGACGGCGGCTCGCTGCCCATCACCGGTCAGTCCACCGGCCTGATCGCCGGCCTCGGCGCGCTGCTGCTCGCCGCGGGCGTCGGCGGCTACCTGGTGGCCAAGCGCCGCCGGACCCGCTTCGTCGCCTGATCAACCCCGCACCACCGGTGCCCCGTCGACCACCACGGTCGGCGGGGCACCGTCGTTGAGGCCCCCCGGCGCGAGCGGGTGGTGACGGGCCGGTCCGGCGCGGCCGGGGCCCCGGGCTTCGGTACCCTTTGTGGCCGTGGACACAGCTGAGAAGACCCGCGCCCTCGTGGAGAGCGTCGCCCTGAACCCGCTCGATCCCAAGGATCTGTTGCAGACCTTCGGGCTGATCGGCGTGTGGGTGATCCTCTTCGCCGAGACCGGCCTGCTGGTGGGCTTCTTCTTCCCCGGTGACTCGCTGCTGTTCCTCGCCGGGGTCGCCTCGTCGCCGGTGGCGGACGCGATCTTCGGCGACGGCACCCGCCTCTCCCTTGCCGGCCTGCTGATCGGTGGGCCGATCTGCGCGATCGTCGGCGCCCAGCTGGGGCACTGGCTCGGGGCGCGGTACGGCCGGCCGATGTTCGAGCGGCCGAACTCGCGGCTCTTCAAGAAGGAGTACGTGGAGAAGGCCGAGTACTACTTCCAGAAGTTCGGCCCGGCGAAGGCAGTCGTGCTGGCGCGCTTCATTCCGATCGTGCGGACGTTCCTCAACCCGGTCGCGGGCGCGCTCGGCATGCCGGCCAAGAAGTTCCTGCTCTGGAACATCGTCGGCGCGGTGCTCTGGGTGGACGGCATCCTGCTGATCGGCTACCTGCTGGCCGAGCAGATCTACCAGGCCATCGGCGACAAGATCGACCACTACATCCTGCCGGTGGTGGCCCTGATCATTGTGATCTCGGTACTGCCGATCTTCTTCGAGTTCCTTCGCGACCGGCGGGCTCGTAAGCGCGGCGAGGCGGTCGCGGTGGTCGCGGCGGCCAGTGCCGCCGGCGCGGTGGATGCGGCCCGTGAGGCGTTCGACCACGACCGGCACGAGCACGGCCGTCACCGCCCGGAGCACGGTCAGGACCGTTGAGAGGTACGACGACGGCCGGCCCCCTGGAGTGGGGGTCGGCCGTCGGCATGTCGAACCCGGCCTCCGGTGGTGCGACCGGGGACGAGCAGGTGTCAACCACCGGTGGCGCCACCCCTGGCTCGCCACCGGACGCCGCCCCGGCTCGGGACGGCGTGTTGGTGCCTACGTCAGCGGGCCTTCTTGGTGGCTCGCTTACGCGGCGGGGTCAGCAGGTCGGCGATCGTCGCGATCGCACTCGGGACCAGGCTGTAGTACGCCCAGACACCGCGCTTCTCCCGCTGCAACAAGCCGGCCTCGGTGAGGATACGCAGGTGATGACTGACCGTCGGCTGAGAGAGGCCGAGCGGCGCCGTCAGGTCACAGACGCACGCCTCGCCCTCGGGGGCCGACTGGATCAGGCTGAGCAGCCGCAACCGAGCAGGATCAGCAAGGGCCTTGAGGACCCCGGCGAGACGCTCGGCATCGGCACGTTCGATCGGCTCGCCGTTTAGCGGCGAGATCTGAGGCATAGTCATTTCGGCCAACGCAGTTCCCACGTATTCCATCCTTCCACCAGCAGCATCGATCCGCCTGCATATCAGCAGATCCGAATCGGCAGACTTTTACGCCACAAGGCCGAGGTCAGCCAACGTATAGGCCGCCCGGTACGGCAATCCGGCGGCTCGCACCGCGTCGCCGGCGCCTCGATCAACAATAACCACCACGCCCACGACTTCCGCCCCGGCCTCGCGAAGCGCTTCGACAGCGGTCAAAACGCTTCCGCCCGTCGTGGATGTGTCCTCCACCGCCAACACGCGGCGTCCCGCCACCTCCGGTCCCTCGATCCGCCGCTGAAGACCGTGGGCCTTGCCCGCCTTGCGCACCACAAAGGCGTCCAGGGCCCGGCCGGTCGGAGCGGCGGCGTGCAGCATCGAGAGCGCGACAGGGTCCGCACCAAGGGTGAGGCCCCCGACCGCGTCGAACTCCCAGTCGGCGGTGAGGTCGAGCAACACCCGGCCGACCAGAGGAGCGGCCCGGTGATGGAGCGTGACGCGTCGCAGATCCACGTACCAGTCTGCCTCGCGCCCCGACGAGAGCACGACCCGTCCGTGGACCACAGCCAGGTCGGTAATGAATTTACGCAGGTCGTCGTGGTCCCCCATGGCGATAGAGGTTACTGCGCAACTCTGAACGCCGTGTGTGGGGTCCACCCTGATCAGCCCCGCGGGGAACCGATGACTGGCGATGTTCGACTACGCTCAGCAACTGGCCCGACAGCGGCGCGCCAACGCCGTCCCACCCCGCACCCGGGGTCGACGGGCCTGTCGAGGCTCAGCGCTCGTCGCGACCGATCCGGCCGCGGGTGTCCCGGGCGACCGCCTGGAGCAGCCGCCGCGGCGCGTGTCGCATGCCGGCGACGACCACCTTGTACTTCCACGCCGGGATGCTGACCATCTTGCCTTTGTGCAGGTCACGCAGGGCTTCGTCCACTACATCCTCGGCCCGCAGCCACAGCCACTCGGGCGTCTTGGACATGTTGATGCCGGCCCGCTGGTGGAATTCCGTGCGGGTGTAGCCGGGGCAGAGGGCCATCACCTGGACGCCGAACGGCCGCGCCGACTGGCCGACAGACTCACTGAAGTTGGTGACCCACGCCTTGCTGGCCGAGTACGTCGATCCGGGCATCGCCGTACCGAACCCGGCGACCGAAGAGACATTTATCACTGCCCCATTTCGCCGTTCAGTCATCGGTCGTAGCGCCGCCAGGGTCAGCCGCATGACCGCGTGCACGTTGAGCCGCAACAGTCGTGCCTCGTCCTCCGCCGTGGAGCGCAGGAACGGTTTGTTCAGGCTGATCCCCGCATTGTTGACCAGCAGGTGCACCGGGCTGCCCTCGGCGAGCCGCTGCTCCACGGTGGCGCAGCCGTCGTCGGTGGACAGATCCGCTGGAATCGTCTCCACCTCGCGGCCGTACGTGGAACCCAGCTCGGTGGCCAGCTCGGTCAGTCGCGCCGCGTCGCGGGCAACCAGCACCAGATGCCAGCCGTCGGCGGCCAGCCGTCGGGTGAACGCCGCGCCGATGCCGGCGGTGGCCCCGGTGATCAGGGCTCGGCGCTCGGCAGTCGTGGGGTCGAGCGTCACGGCGTGGTCCTCACCTGGGCGGGTACGGGGGCGCGGGCGGCGCCGACGGGGGCTGGTGCGGGGCGGGCGCGGACATGGGCGGTGCGGTGGGCGTCGTCGAGCGGCGGCGGCCGAACCACCTGTTCGCCGCCGGCAGCGCCAGCAGCGTAGCTACTACAAGGTAACCGAGCCCCTGTGCGACGGAAAGCCCGGCGTTGAGCGGGATCCACCAGGACGGGTACGCGTCGCCGATCAGGCCCAGCAACTCGGCGAGGGACTGGTCGCCGGAGCCCAGTTGCAGTGGCGCGGCCCGTTCGCCGACGACCACCGCCACGCTGCAACATCCGGCGAGCAGGCCGAGCCCGCTGACCACCCAGGTCGCCAGCCGGACACCGTTGCGACCGGCCAGCAGCCCGAGGGCCAGGCCGGCGAGCAGCGGCGCGGAGAGCACCGCCACCACCGCCGACAGCACCATGGACACGCGGAGCAGGGTCACCACGTCGTTGATCTGCTCCGGGCTCGCCGAGGTGTCGCGGGCGGCGGAGCGGAACGCGTCGACGGTCCCGCCCAGCACCACCAGATCGACCACGGCGTACGCGAGCGCGGCGACCGCCATCACCAACAGCACTGTCGTGGCGGACAGGACGGCGGCGGGCCGGCGGGCCGGTGCCGATTCGGGGTACGACACGACGAATCCCTCCGGTAGGCGTCGGATTGCAACCTACTCGGAGGGATCGTCTGCGTCGTGCCTATCGAGCCGTCAGCTCGCCGACGGCGGGGTTGACCCCCCGGGCCGGTCCGTGGGCGGCGTGTCGTCCGGCCGGTCCGCTGCCGGTGGCGGCGGGTAGCTCGGCTCCCCACTCGACGGATAGCCCGGCTCACCCGAAGCCTGCGGGTAGCCAGGCTGACCCGGCGCCTGCGGGACGCCCGGGTAGCTGGCACCCGGGGTCGGCGGCTCCCAGGCCGCGGTGGGCTTGCGGAAGAACGGGTTCGCCTTCGGCAGCGCCAGCAGGACCAGCGCCGTGATCAGCGCAATCAGGCTGAGCACACCGAGCAGGAGGCTGACCGGGGTGACCCAGGAGGGCAGTGCCTCCTCCAGGCGGCGCTGGATCTCCTCCGGGCTCGGCCCGTCGCCAGTCCCGCCACCGGTGTTGAAACCGCCGGCCGCGTTGCTGAGCAGGCCACCTCCGACGCAGCAGACCATGATGCCGCCGACGATCCAGGTGGTGATCCGGGCGCCGTTGCGGCCCTGGTTGTTGAAGAGGGCCAGCACGCCCAACACGACCGCGAGCAGCAGCAGGACGACGCTGCCACCGATGCCGATGACGGCGAAGACGTCCGCCACCTGGTCGCCGTCGGTGGTGCTGCCCTCGTACGCCGCACGGAGCGCGTCCCGCGTCTTGCCGAAGGTGCTGAGCGTGATGATCAGACTGATCACCTGGAGCGCCAGGAACAGGAAGAGCAGGTAGCTGGATATCGACACAATGGATGGCCGTTGACGGGCCGGCGTGCTCTGGGGATCGACCACGATTCTCCTTCCCTAAGATCGCGCCCACACCGTATCGACAACCGGCCAGTTCGGCATGCCGTGACGAGCTCGGCGCGCCCGCCCGATCCGGCTCAGCGGGCCTCAGGCGTGGGGCGGATCGTCAGGTCGGCGGGGTCGAGCAGATCACCGCGGGCCACCCTCCAGCCCTCTTCGCCGTACGCCTCGAAGGAGAGCCGCGCGGCACCACCGGACTGGTAGTCGTGGTAGCGCATCGTCCCGGTCGACGGCAGTTCGGTCTCTCCGGTGGCGGTGTAACGCGCCTGCCCGGTCTCGGCCCAGGTGTAGCGCCGTCCGCCGAGTTCGATGGTCGGGGCGCCGGGGGTGACGGTGGCGCCCGGTTCGGCGGTCCAGAGCACCAGCTCGAGTTCGAGGCCGTCCTCCACGGAGAGCCGGTGGCGGGTGCCGGAGTCGTCGTCGAGCAGGTGCTGCACCCAGCTCCAGTCGCCCTCGACCAGGCGGATCGTGGCGCTCACCGCGTACTCCCGCTCGCGGATCCGCACGCGGTCGCCAGGGCTCAGGCGGAGCGGGCCGCCGCGCGGCGACTCCGCCGGCTGGCCGTCGGACCGGCTCGTCGCCCGCCGGCGGGCCCACACGACGACCACTACCACCGCGAGTACGGCAACTGCCGCCACCAGGCACGTCACCAGCGCGTCCACCCGACCACCTCCCCAGGTACGTCGGCGCAGACGGTAACAACCCCCGGCACCAGGAAGGCCCGCGCTGTGGCCGACAGCTCAGCTAGCGGAGGCCGTCGGATGGGTCCTGCGGTGGCGTCGTCGACGGTCCGGTCGGCCCTGGTGAGGTGCCCGGCGCGCCCGGCGTCAGGTGCGCGGCCGGGTCGGGGCAGATCAGGTAGCCGGGTGGAAGCGGTTGGTTCGGCGGCAGGAAGCCGGGCACGAACGGAACTGTCGGGTATCCGTAACCGGTCGGGGCGTAGTAAGGCACGGTCATGGGCATCGGCCAGGCCGGGCCGGGCAGCGCCTCGTTCGCGGTACGCGGCACGAACCAGCGGTTCGCCGGCGGCAGCGCCAGCAGCAGGACCACGGCCACGGACAGGGTCAGGACGGTGAGCACGCCCAGCCCGGCCGCGGGGAAGAACAGGTCGTCCCAGGGATCGGTGCCGGCGTAGAGCGTGTCGTAGAACGGAGAGGTCTCCCACTCCTCGTCCCACTCCGGTGGCGGCTCGGCCGCCATCTCGGTGGTCAGCAGGGGCACGAGGAACGCCCCGGAGCAGCACTGCGCGAAGCAGATCAGAAGCTGCGCGCCACTGGCGGCGAAGACCAGGATCCGCGCGACGTTGCCGCCGCGCCGGACCGGCGTGGCGGTGAACGCCAGCCAGACCGCGAGCAGCACCGCCGGTACGCCGAGGATCAGCGCCGTCGCGACGTTGCCCTGCCGCTCGCCGGTCACCTCGTCCGGGTCGGCGTCCGGCACCAGCCGTACCGCGCGGTCGATCTGGCCATCGAAGTGCACCGCCTGGGCCACGGTCAGCGCGGCCAGGCCGAGCAGCACCAGCACGACGGCCAGTTGCAGCCAGAAGGCGATGGTCACGGTGGCCGGCCGGGGTGGACGCGGCGCGGTGGCGGGCGGGCTCATGGCTCGCAACGTACGGCGCGTCGTCGGCGACCGGCAGGACCAATCGGGCAGCACCGACCGGCGAATGGATCATGCTGCGGCGAGCCGCCGGCTGGCGTACGTACCAAGGGTTTCGCGGTCCATCACACAGCCGACGAAGGTGGTGAACTCGCTCGGATCGTCCCGCAGCGACGTCCAGGCCGCTCGGGCAGCCGCCGGGTCGACGCGCTCCAGCAGCGTGGCCGCGTACGCCCGGCCGGCGGGTGTGCCGTCGGCGAGCACCCGGTCGAGCTGGCGGCGTACCTCCTCGGGGTGGTCGTCGAGAGCGGCCGAGACCCGTTCGTACGCCTCCGTCACCGGCAGCAGAGTCCCGGCGATGCCGACTCCCCCGAAGGCGAGCGTGTCAGCCGTCACCAACGAGTCAACGGCCGCACCAAGTTCCCGTTCCCATTTCTTCTTCCCGATCCCGAACATGCCCCAACCCTTTCCCCGCCCACCCCCACTCCACCCTGTTGATCAAGAGGTTTGCGTCATGAGAAGACGCGATTCTGACGCAAACCTCTTGATCAACGTGTCCGGGTCAGGCGGGGGTTACCGAGAGGGTTCCGGTTTCGGTGGCGCGGTCCACCTTCACCGTTTCGCCGTCGCGGATCTGACCGGACAGGAGGGCCTTCGCCAACTGGTCGCCGATAGCGGTCTGCACCAGGCGACGGAGCGGGCGGGCGCCGTAGATCGGGTCGTAGCCGTGCTCGGCGAGCCAGTCCCGGGCGGCATCGGTGATCTCCATACCCAGCCGGCGGTCCGCAAGACGGCTTCGCATCCGGTTCAGCTGGATGTCGACGATGGAACGCAGGTCGTCCCCGCGCAGCGAGGCGAAGACCACGATGTCGTCCAGCCGGTTGAGGAACTCCGGCTTGAAGTGTGACCGGACCACGGCCAGCACACCCTCCCGGCGCTGCTCGTCGGCGAGCGTCAGGTCGCTGATGACCGACGATCCGAGGTTGGACGTGAGGATCAGGATCGCGTTGCGGAAGTCCACCGTGCGGCCCTGGCCGTCGGTGAGCCGGCCGTCGTCGAGCACCTGGAGCAGCACGTCGAAGACGTCCGGGTGGGCCTTCTCCACCTCGTCCAGCAGCACCACCGAGTACGGCCGTCGGCGCACCGCCTCGGTGAGCTGACCGCCCTCGTTGTAGCCGACGTAGCCGGGCGGCGCTCCCACCAGGCGAGCCACCGAGTGCTTCTCGCCGTACTCGCTCATGTCGATGCGGACCATCGCCCGCTCGTCGTCGAAGAGGAACTCGGCGAGGGCCTTGGCCAGCTCGGTCTTGCCGACACCGGTGGGGCCGAGGAAGAGGAAGCTGCCGGTCGGGCGATCCGGGTCGGCGATCCCGGCGCGGGCACGGCGTACCGCGTCGGAGACCGCGCCGACCGCTTCGACCTGGCCGACCACCCGGCCGCCCAACGACTCCTCCATCCGCAGCAGCTTCGCCGTCTCACCCTCCAGCAGGCGACCGGCGGGGATGCCGGTCCAGGAGGCGACCACCGCGGCGATGTCGTCCGCGCCGACCTCCTCCTTGAGCATCGCGCCACCGGCCTGGAGCTGGGCCAGCTCCTCCTCCGCCTGCTTCAGCTCGACCTTGAGGGCGGGGATCCGGCCGTAGCGCAGCTCGGCAGCGCGTTCCAACTCGCCGTCGCGTTCGGCCCGCTCGGCCTCACCGCCGAGGCGCTCCAACTCCTCCTTGGCGGTGGAGAGCTTGGTGATGTGGCTCTTCTCCGTCTGCCAGCGCTCGGAGAGCACGGTGAGCTGTTCGCGCTTGTCGGCCAACTCCTTGCGCAGCCGTTCCAACCGCTCGGCGGAGGCGGCGTCCGGCTCCTTGGCCAGGGCCATTTCCTCGATCTCCAACCGGCGGACCGCCCGCTCGATCTCGTCCACCTCGACCGGACGGGAGTCGATCTCCATGCGGAGCCGGGACGCGGACTCGTCGACCAGGTCGATCGCCTTGTCCGGCAGGAACCGATCGGTGATGTACCTGTCGGACAGCGTCGCGGCGGCGACCAGCGCGGCGTCGGTGATCCGTACGCCGTGGTGCACCTCGTAGCGCTCCTTGAGCCCACGCAGGATGCCGATGGTGTCCTCGATGGTCGGCTCGCCGACCAGCACCGGCTGGAAACGGCGCTCCAGCGCCGGGTCCTTCTCGATGTGCTCGCGGTACTCGTCCAGCGTGGTGGCGCCCACCATCCGCAGCTCGCCACGGGCCAGCATCGGCTTGAGCATGTTGCCGGCGTCCATCGAGCCCTCGCCCTTGCCGGCGCCGACGACTGTGTGCAGCTCGTCGAGGAACGTGATGACCTGCCCGTTGGAGTTCTTGATCTCCTCCAGGACGGACTTCAGCCGCTCCTCGAACTGGCCGCGGTACTGCGCGCCGGCGACCATCGCGCCGAGGTCCAGCGAGATCAGCTTCTTGTCCCGCAGCGACTCGGGCACGTCGCCGGTGACGATCCGCTGGGCCAGGCCCTCGACGATCGCGGTCTTGCCGACGCCGGGCTCGCCGATCAGCACCGGGTTGTTCTTGGTACGTCGGGAGAGCACCTGGATGACACGACGGATCTCGGAGTCCCGGCCGATGACCGGGTCGATCTTGCCGTCCCGGGCGCTGGCGGTGAGGTCGACGCCGTACTTGGTCAGGGCCTGATAGGTCTGCTCCGGGTCGGCGGTGGTGACCCGACGGTCCCCACCGCGAACTGTCGGGAAGGCGGCGACCAGGGCCTCCTCGGTGGCGCCGGCGGTCTTCAGCGCGCCGGACACCGCCCCGCCCACCCGGGCCAGGCCGGCGAGCAGGTGCTCGGTCGAGGTGTACTCGTCGCCCAACGGCCGGGCGATCTGCTCGGCGGCGCCGATGGCGTTGACGAACTCCCGAGCCAACGTCGGCTCGGCAAGGCTGGAGCCGCGGGCGGCGGGCAGGTTGTCGACCGCGCGCTGGGCGGCCTTGCGCAGCTCGGTCGGGTCGGCCCCGACGGCGCGCAGCAGACCGGTGGCGGTCGAGCCGTCGGTGTCCAGGAGTGACAGGAGCAGGTGCCAGGGTTCCACGGTGGCGTGACCACGCTGGTTGGCCAGCGCGACAGCGCCCGTGATGGTCTCGCGGCTCTTGGTGGTGAGTCTTTCGGTGTTCATGGGCTCCCCCGGATCGGCGTTGTCCATTGGGTTGGACACAACCAGAGTTGAGCGTATTCCGCTCAACCTTAGCGCGTGATGCCCATCACTCCCGGCGTCGCCACCGCCAGTCGAACTCGCCGGCCGCCGGGGGCGGGCCGGGCAGCGGGTCCGCCCCCGGCACCGACGACAGGCCGGCCAGCAGGACCGCGAGCTGCCGGCGGCGCAGTTGGCGGGTCCGCTCCGGATCGGGTACGCGGACAGCGGCGCACGCCTCCAACAGCAGCCCCAGATCCTGTACGACCGCGTCGGGCCGCAGCCGCCCACTGGCGTGGGCCCTGTCGACCAGGGCGCTGGCCAACTCGCCGGCGCGCACCGCGTCCCGCCCCATCTCCTCGGTCGGGGTGAAGGTGCCGGCCAGGTGGACGGTGAGCGAGTGCACGTCGGCGTCGACCACCCGGCCCAGGAAACCGGTGAACGCGGCCCAGTCGTCCGGCTCGGCAAGGGCCTCCTCGGCCTCCGCCACGTACCGGCGCAGCCCGTCGTGGCAGAGCTGGCGCAGCAGGTCCTCCTTGCCCGCGTACCGCCGATAGAGCGCGCTGATGCCGACGCCCGCGCGTTCGGCGACGGCGGCGATCGGCGCCTTCGGGTCGTCGAGGAAGACGGCGCGGGCGGCGTCGAGGATGACCTCGTCGTTGCGGGCGGCCTGGGCGCGGCGACCGCCAAGGGTTTTGCCGGGAGTCGGTGACATGACCTCAGACTAGCAGTGGAACGGATCGTTCCGCTCTGCTATGGTGGTAGCAGAACGAAACATTCCGTTCCGAAGGAGTTCCGGCATGAGCGACACCGCGATCCGCCCGTTCCGCGTCGAGATCCCGCAGACCGCCCTCGACGACCTGGCCGCCCGGCTGGGCCGCACCATCTGGCCCGCCGACCTGCCCGGCGCCGGCGACACCTACGGAATGAGCACCGACCGGGTGCGCGCCCTCGTCGAGCGGTGGCGGGGCGGTTTCGACTGGCGTGCCGTCGAGGCCCGCCTGAACGCCCACCCGCAGTTCGTCACCGAGATCGACGGCGAACGGATCCACTTCCTGCACGTCCGGTCGTCCCGGCCGGACGCCACCGCGCTGGTGCTCACCCACGGCTGGCCCGGCTCGGTGCTGGAGTACCTCGACGTGATCGCCCCGCTCACCGAGCCGACCGACAGGGACGCGCCGGCCTTTCACGTGGTCATCCCGTCGCTGCCCGGCTTCGGGTTCTCCGGCCCGACCCGCAGCGCCGGCTGGAACCGGTTCCGCACCGCCCGCGCCTGGGCCGAGCTGATGAACCGCCTGGGGTACGACAGCTACGGCGCGGTCGGCAACGACGCCGGCTCGATGATCGCGCCGGAGCTGGGCCGGGTCGCTCCGGAGCGGGTGCTCGGCGTCCACGTCACCCAGCTCTTCTCGTTCCCCTCGGGCGACCCGGCCGAGTTCGCCGGGCTCTCCGAGGCGGACCAGGCGGCGCTCGGGCACCTCCAGTGGTTCTACGAGAACAAGTTCTCCTTCAACCAGGTGCACAGTCAGCAGCCGCAGACCCTGGCGTTCGCGCTGGCCGACTCGCCGGTGGGGCTGCTCGCCTGGAACGCCCAGCTCTTCGACGAGGGCCTGGATGCCGACTTCATCCTGGCGAACGTGGCGCTCTACTGGTTCACCGGCACTGCCGCCTCGGCGATCCGGTTCTACTGGGAGGACGCGCACGCCGGCGAGCCGCCGACCGAGCCGACCACCGCTCCGACCGCGCTGGCCATGTTCCCCGGCGACTTCCAGTCCATCCGCCGCTTCGCCGACCGGGACCACGCGAACATCGTCAGGTGGACGGCGTACGACACGGACGTCGAGGGCCGGGGCGACGTCGGCGGCCACTACGCGGCCCACCAGGCCACCGAGGTGCTGGTCACCGACATCCGCGAGTTCTTCGCCAGCCTCCGCTGACCACAGCGTGCTCAGGTGCCCGCGCCCGCTCTGCCGGCGCGGGCACCAACGCGTCCGGCCCCGACCCCCGGCGTCCGGCGCGGTTGATCCACTCGGCTTTCAGGGAGTCGGGGTGTCCGGACCGCCAGGACACCGCGACATCATGAAAGCCGAGTCGATCACCTCAAGGAATGGCCCTGCACGGCCCCCTGCGCGGTCCTCACGGGCCGATCCGCCGGGGCAGGCGGACGGTGCACGGGGTTTCATGGTCGGCGCGCAGCACACAGCGACGACCACCATCCAGCCGCCGGTCGCAGAAGACCCAGTGCCGTACCCCCTGGTTGTCCTCGGTGGAGACGGTGATCCCGCCCAGCTCGACTCGGGCCAGGAAGGCCAACGACCGACCGGCAGTCCGCCCCAGCATCTTGGCGCGCGCCAGGTCGGGCGCGGATATCGGCAGGTGGATGACGAACCGCCCGGTCATCGCCGCCGCCCTCGGTCCAACATCAGCGATGCCCCTCTCCTCGGCGGTGCGGATCGCTGGCACGGCCGTGTACCCGAGGGGAGCGCACGGCCGTGCCAGCGGCGACGCGGACGACCCGGCCGAGGAGGCCGGCTGCCTACCAGGCTTTCCACTCCCGAGTGCCCGCTCGGCCAACATACAATGCAAAGCATTGCAGGACAACCAGTGACCATGCTTAGCACGCGAAGTGTTGGCCGACCGGCCAACCGCATGGGAAGATCTTGGGGCCTACCAGGAGTTGCCCCATGCCCCGAGTTTCGGACCGCCAACGCATCGCGCAGGACATCCGCGACAAGATCGCTTCTGGCGAATACGCGCCCGGAGACAAGCTGCCCTCGCTGCGTGAGATGACCGCGCACTATGGCGTTTCCGCCGAGCCGGTCCGATCAGCGCTGCTGATCCTTCAGGCCGAGGGTCTGACCGAGGGGCATCAAGGCAAAGGCACCTACGTCAGCGACCCGAAGTAGATCGACGAGCTGCGCCGGGCCGACCCGAGGGTCGCTGTCGTCCAAGATCTGCGCTCTGTTCACAAAGCGGTAGCCTGGGTGAGTGCGAGTACGTGTCGAGCAGACCGCCTTACCCGGGATCGGGGTACGTCACGATCTGGTGACGGAGTCCGGACGCCGCCTGGGCGTCGTGTCCCACCGCAATGGCCGCCGTGATCTCGTTCTCTACGATCCCGACGACCCCGATGCCTGCCAGGCGGACATTCCGCTGACCGACGACGAGGCCGAGGCTCTGGCCGACATCCTCGGCGCGTCGCTGATGCTCGGTCAGCTCTCCGGGCTGCGCGAGCAGGCCGCCGGTCTGCTCACCGAGCAGATCGCGATCACGGCCGGGTCGCCGTACGTCAACCGGAAGCTCGCCGACACGAAGGCGCGTACCCGCACCAGCGCCTCCATCGTGGCAGTGCTGCGCGAAGGCGAAGTGATCGTTTCGCCACTCCCCTCCTTCCGCTTCGCGGCCGGCGACGTGGTGGTCGTCGTCGGGACCCGTAGAGGTCTCGACGGTGTGTCCGCCATCCTCGCCGACAGTGACCCGGACGGCTGAGGCGGATGCACGATTCCACAACCCTGCTCGTCGAAGTCGGCGCGCTGCTGCTGCTCCTTGGGCTCCTCGGTCGGCTGAGCCGGCGCTTCGGCCTTTCGCCCATCCCCCTCTACCTGCTCGCCGGGCTCGCGTTCGGGCACGGCGGGCTACTCCCGCTCGCGGCCAGCGAGGAGTTCTTCGCGGTCGGCGCCGAGATCGGCGTCATCCTGCTGCTGGTGATGCTCGGTCTGGAGTACTCGGCCAACGAACTGGTCGGCAACCTCCGCTCGGCAGCCCCGGCCGGGCTGATCGACGGCGTGTTCAACGCGCTGCCCGGCGCGGGCTTCGCCCTGCTGCTCGGCTGGGACTGGGTCGCCGCCCTGGTACTCGGCGGCATCACCTGGGTCTCCTCCTCCGGCGTGATCGCCAAGGTCCTCGCCGACCTGGGACGACTCGGTAACCGGGAAACCCCGGTGATCCTCTCGGTCCTCGTGATCGAGGACCTGGCGATGGCGCTCTACCTGCCGCTGGTCACCGCCGTCCTGGCCGGCACCGGCCTGCTCGGCGGCGGCATCGCACTCGCCGTCGCGGTGGGCACGGTGCTGCTCGTGCTGGTGGTCGCCATCCGGTACGGCCACCTCATCTCCTCGGCCCTGTCGGCGAAGGACCCGGAGGCGCTACTGCTCGGCGTGCTCGGCCTGACCCTGCTGATCGCCGGGCTCGCGGCGAAGCTCCAGGTGTCGGCGGCGGTCGGCGCGTTCCTGGTCGGCATCGCGCTCTCCGGCCCGGTGGCGCACCACGCGACCGAGCTGCTCTCGCCGCTGCGGGACCTGTTCGCGGCGGTGTTCTTCGTCTTCTTCGGCCTGGTCACCGACCCGCAGGACATCCCGCCGGTGCTGCTGCCGGCGCTCGCGCTGGCCGTGGTCACCATGGCGACGAAGACGCTCACCGGTTACCTCGCCGCCCGCCGTGTCGGCATCGCGGAACCCGGTCGATGGCGGGCCGGCCTGGCACTCGTACCCCGAGGTGAGTTCTCCATCGTCATCGCCGGGCTCGCGGTGGCTGCCGGGAGCGTCGAGCCGCGGTTGGCAGCGCTGGCCGCGACGTACGTCCTGATCACCGTGGTGACCGGGCCGATTCTGGCCCGGCTGCCCGACTTCCCGTGGTTCAAGCGGTGGCTGCGCACCCGCGCGGCGGCCCAGCGGCGGGAGCAGACCCCGATCGTCGACTCAGTGCACTGAGCTCCACCTGAACGCCGCGGCTGCGTGGGTCGCACCCTCGCGGAGGTAGAAGCGGTGCGCCTCGGTGCGGGCCAGACCGGACTCCAGGAAGACGTAGTCGGCTCCCTGTTCGTGCGCCCACGCCCTGGCCGCCGCCAGGAGGCGGGAGCCGACACCCCGGGAGCGCCAGTCGGGGTGCACGGCGAGATCCTCGATCGAGGCCCGACGGCTGAAGCGCACCGAGAGGATGTCCACGTAGACGCTGGCGACGCCGACCAACTGATCCTCATCCGATCGCGCCTCGAAGAGCGCCACGTCTTCGTGGGCGAGCAATTGCGCGGTCCGCTCGACGGCGCGGTCGCGGTCCCAATCCACGGGACGGCTACCCGGAGGGGCGAAAAGCCACTCCAGCCCCATGACGAACTGAGCCTCGGCGCCCCGCCGGAACCGTCGAACATGGATTGTCATAGGAGCATCATCGGCTGCGTTGTCGATGTACTTGACCCGCCCATGCCAACGGTTGCGGAATTGCTCCCCATGGGGACTACCGCAGCACCCGGCGGCGGGTTACCGTTTCGCCCCAGCAGCCACGGTCCGCAGGCAGCGTTGCCAAACGCGGGCGAGAGCGGAAGGTTGGCCGGTGAGCGTGCAGGAGTCGACTTTCCACGGCTTCGCCAACCCCGTCGATCCGACTCCGGCGGAGTTGAGAGCTTGGGCGTACCAGCCCGATTCGGTGCCGTTGGCGTCGATGCCACCCGACTGGGACCTGCTGGTCTCCGGCGACCGACTGGTGTTGACACTTTTCGAGTTGGCGATGGATCCCACCTGCCCGGCCCGGCGTTTCGCGCTGCACTGCCTCTACATCTACGCGGCCGACGGCATCCGGACGAACTTCCGCGCCCACCCCAAGCGCCGCTTCCGCAAGCTCGTCGAACAGGCCGAGCGGGACGGCGACGACCTGATGAGGATCTGGGCGCACAACGGCCGGGTGCTGTTGGCTCGACCGGATCTCTTCGTCTACCGGGACTGGTGCGAGGGCGGCCTGGTCCGCGAAAACCGCCGCCTCGGCTGAGCTAGCTGGATCGCCGCGCGTGGCTGCGACCTGACGACGAACGGGCCGGGACCCCCTGCGGCGTTCCAGCGTCCCGGCCCGCACTCTTGACGACGAACGGGCCGGGACCCCCCGTGGGTCCCGGCCCGCACGTCGGTCACCGGTCAGTCCTGCTTGCGTTCCGTCTCGACTCGGCCCCGTTCGCCGGCGTGGTCGCCGTCTTCGGCGAACCGGCCCGCGATGATCCGGTCCCGGTAGGTCCCCTCGGTCACCTTGTCGAACTTTTTGCGGACGGTCTCGGCCAGGTTCTCCAACCGGTCCTCCGTCTGCTGGGCCACCTTCTTCGCCGGCTCCGCCATCGCTCCCCCTCGCCATGCCGGTAGGTCCGGATTGAGCCGATTGGACCCTTATCGACAGGCTAACCGAAACGGCCCGGACCGCGCCGGGGAATCCGGCGCGATCCGGGCCGAGAAGACAGATCCGGGTGAGCAGCGGGTCAGCGATCGGGCGTACGGCGGGGGCGCCACACCACGAGGGCCGTGGACGTGCGGTTGGTGGGCACCAGATCCCGACCCGGGAAGCGGGCCAGCGACTCCAGCTCCGCCACCCGGCGGTACGCGGCGTCCAGCTCAGCCTCCAGCCGGGCCACCCGCTGCTGCGCCTGCTCCAGCAGCCGCTCCAACCCGATGATCCGCTTGACGCCAGCCAGGTTGATCCCGTCGTCCTGGCTGAGGCGCTGTACTTCGCGCAGCAGCACCACGTCGCGGACGCTGTAGCGACGCCCGCCACCAGCCGCCCGGCCGGGCTGCACCAGCCCCAGTCGGTCGTACTGGCGCAGGGTCTGTGGGTGCATCCCCGCCATCCGCGCCGCAACCGAGATCATCAGCACCTTGGCCTCGTAGGCAGGATCACCCGAACCGAGGAAGTCGCCCGACATCCCGCTCACCTCCGCGTCCATTCCACCGGACTAACTGACTCGACGCACCCGTGCGTCGAGATGTTCCCGGGCCGCCGGCGGCGTCTGCTCGGCGAACGACTCCAGCGCCGTGCGCGCCTCGTCCGACAAGCGGGCCGGCACCACCACGTCCAGCGTGACAAGCAGGTCACCGGCCTGCCCGTCGCGGCGGACCACACCCTTGCCCCGGGCCCGCAGCACCCGCCCGCTCGGCGTCCCCGGCGGAACCCGCAGGGTCACCGCGCCGTCGAGCGTGGGCACCCGCAGGTCCGTGCCGAGTACGGCCTCCGCGAAGGTGACCGGCACGGTCAGCGTCAGGTCGTCTCCGGTACGCCCGAACAACTCGTCCGGTCGAACCTTGACCTGCACGAAGAGGTCGCCAGCCGGGCCACCGCGCTCGCCCGGCTCACCACGCCCGGCCAGCCGGATGCGTTGACCGTCGGCCACACCGGCCGGGAAGCGAACGTTCATGGTGCGGGTCTTGGTGACGCCGCCGCTGCCGTGGCACTCCGGGCACTTCTCCTCGACCACGGTGCCGACGCCCTGGCAGTTGCGGCACGGCTCGGAGAAGCTGAACGACCCCTGGTTGCGGGTGGTCACCCCGGCGCCATGACAGACCTGACAGGTACGCGGCTGGGTGCCGGGTTTGGCCCCGTTGCCATGGCAGGTGTCGCAGACTCCCGGCGCGCGCAGCGTCAGGGGCAGCGTCACCCCGCGCACCGCGTCGCCGAAGTCCAGTGCCACCTCGGTCTCCACGTCCCGACCACGGGCCGGACCGTGTGGCGCGGCCTGCCCACCGGCCTGCCCTCCGCTGAAGATCGAGCTGAACAGGTCCTGGAAGCCGGCGCCTCCGAAGCGACGATCGCCGCCTCCGCCGCCGCCGAACATGTCGGAGACGTCGAACGGCATGCCGCCCGGCTGACCCCCGCCCCGGGCGTTGCGCCGGAACGCGCCCGAGCCGAAGAGCGAACGCATTTCGTCGTACTCGCGGCGGCGGCCGCTGTCCGACAGCACGTTGTACGCCTCGGACGCGGCCTTGAACCGCTCCTCGGCCTTCGGGTCGCCCGGGTTGTGGTCCGGGTGCGACTCCCGGGCCACCTTGCGGTACGCCTTCTTGACGTCATCCGCGGAGGCGGCCTTGTCCACGCCGAGCACGGCGTAGAAGTCCTTCTCGATCCAGTCCTTCGAACTCACCGGTCCACCTCCTTCCGACCCTGGTGGCCCGGCCGCCCCGCCCACCGATGAGCGGTGGGCGGGACGGCCCGGTCACTGTCTGGCACTATTCCGGATCCGCGACCGCGACCAGCGCGGGGCGCAGCAGCCGCTCACCGAGCTGGTAGCCGCGTCGCATGACCTGTACGCAGGTCGGCTCGCTGACGTCGGCCGAGGTCTGGTGCGCGACCGCCTCGTGCCGGGTCGGGTCGAACGGGTCGCCCTGCTCGCCGAAGGCGTTCAGGCCGAACTTGCCCAGCGCGGTGGTGAGTTGTTCCGCCACCGTGCCGAACGGCCCGACCAGGTCGCCATGTTCCCGGGCCCGGTCCAGGTCGTCCAGGATCGGCAGCAGCGCGGCCAGCACCGAGCCGGTCGCCTGCTCCTGCACGAGACTGCGGTCACGGTCGACCCGCTTGCGGTAGTTGGCGTACTCCGCCGACACCCGCTGCAGGTCCCTGGTCCGCTCGTCCATCTCGGCCCGGAGTGCCTCCAGCTCGGCGCCGAGCGAGGTGCCCGTGCCGCCGTCCACCGGCTGCGCCGGGGCGTCCACCACCGGCGGACCGGACGGCTCCGGCCCATCGGTGGAGTTGACCTCGACCTCGATCTCGTCGACCACTACCTCGGCGTCCTCGACCAGACCCTCGGCCGGCACGCCGGCCTCCGCGTCAGCGGCGGTCCCCTCCGGCTCGGAGGTGTCGACGAGCTTGCGTTTGTTGCGGATGACGACCCGCTCCCCGTCGCCGGTGGTCGGCTCCGTGGGCGCGGAGCCACCCGGCGCCGACCCGGTGTCGCCCGGGTCGGCGGCTCGTGGCTTCTGCGTCATGCGGCTACCTCATCCCCTTCGCGGTGGACAGGTGTCGGAGGCCGACGGTCACTTCTTGCCGTCCTCGTCCACGATTTCCGCGTCGACGACGTCGTCGGCGCCGCCGGCCTGCGCGCCGGTCGCACCGGTTGCACCGGGGCCGGGCTCGCCGCCCGGCTGCTGGCCCTGCTCGGCCTGCTGGGAGTAGAGCAGCGAGCCGGCCTGCTGGGAGACCTGCGCCAGCTTCTCGTGCGCGGACTTGATCTTCTCAATGTCCTGACCGCCGAGCGCGCCGCGCAGCTCGCCGAGCGCCTCGTTGAGCTGCTCGCGGTTCTCACCGGGCAGCTTGTCGCCGCTCTCGGCGAGGAACTTCTCGGTCTGCCACTGGAGCGCCTCGGCCACGTTGCGGGTCTCGGCGTCGTCGCGGCGGCGCTTGTCCTCCTCGGCGTGCTCCTCGGCGTCCCGGCGCATCCGCTCGATGTCGTCCTTCGGCAGCGAGGAGCCACCGGTGATCGTCATCTTCTGTTCCTTGCCGGTGCCCAGATCCTTGGCGTGCACGTTGACGATGCCGTTGGCGTCGATGTCGAAGGCGACCTCGATCTGCGGCACGCCGCGCGGCGCCGGCGGGAGGCCGGTCAGCTCGAAGGTGCCGAGCTTCTTGTTGTAGGCCGCGATCTCCCGCTCACCCTGGAACACCTGGATCAGCACCGACGGCTGGTTGTCGTCCGCCGTGGTGAAGACCTCGGAACGCTTGGTCGGGATGGTGGTGTTGCGCTCGATCAGCTTGGTGAAGATGCCGCCCTTGGTCTCGATGCCCAGGCTGAGCGGCGTCACGTCGAGCAGCAGGACGTCCTTGACCTCACCCTTGAGCACACCGGCCTGGAGCGCGGCGCCGACGGCGACCACCTCGTCCGGGTTGACGCCCTTGTTGGGGTCGCGACCGGTGAGCTGCTTGACCAGGTCGGTCACGGCGGGCATCCGGGTCGAACCGCCGACCAGGATGACGTGCTCAACGTCGGAGATCTTGATCCCGGCGTCCTTCACGGCCTGCTCGAACGGGCCCTTGCAACGGTCCAGCAGGTCCTGCGTCATGCGCTGGAACTCGGCGCGGCTGAGCGTCACGTCGAGGTGCAGCGGGCCGGCCGCGCCGGCCGTGATGTACGGCAGGTTGATGTTGGTGGTGGTGGCGGCGGACAGCTCGATCTTGGCCTTCTCGGCTGCCTCGCGGAGCCGCTGGAGGGCCATCTTGTCCTGAGACAGGTCGATGCCGTGCTCACCACGGAACGTCTTGACCAGGTGGTCGATGATCCGCTGGTCCCAGTCGTCGCCACCGAGCTGGTTGTCACCGCTCGTCGACTTGACCTCGACGACGCCCTCTGCCAGCTCCAGCAGCGACACGTCGAAGGTGCCGCCGCCGAGGTCGAAGACCAGGACGGTCTGCTCCTTGGAGCCCTTGTCCAGCCCGTACGCCAGGGCGGCGGCGGTCGGCTCGTTGACGATCCGCAGCACGTTGAAGCCGGCGATCTCACCGGCCTCCTTGGTGGCCTGGCGCTGGCTGTCGTTGAAGTAGGCCGGGACGGTGATCACCGCGTCGGTGATCTGCTCGCCCAGGTACGCCTCGGCGTCCCGCTTGAGCTTCATCAGCGTCCGGGCCGAGATCTCCTGCGGGGTGTACTTCTTGCCGTCGATGTCGACGGACCAGTTCGTGCCGACCTCGCGCTTGACCGACCTGATCGTCCGGTCCGGGTTGGTCACCGCTTGGCGCTTGGCGACCTCACCGACGAGCACCTCGCCGTTGCGGGCGAACGCGACGATCGACGGAGTCGTCCGCGACCCCTCAGCGTTGGCGATGACGGTGGGCTCACCGCCCTCGAGAACGCTGACGCAGGAGTTCGTCGTGCCGAGGTCGATACCGACCGCACGTGCCATCTTCGCTTCCTCGCTTCGTAAGGTTGTGCAGGTGACGGGCGTCGCCCGTGGGCTGCTGGCGAGCACCGCCCGCAGCGGGCCCCACCACAAGTTGAGTGAACTTGACTCAATAGTGCCACGCGTTGGCCAATCGTCAAGTTGACTTGAGTCAACCCGACGCAACCCACCCGTTATTACCGTCCGGTTGTCTTCCCTTGCATCGGTCGGGCACGCTTTAGCGGTGACGACGCACGGCGATCCCGCCACCCGTTCCGGCGCGCCCGCCGTCGCAGCCCGCACCGACCCGCCGGACGCCGCGGAGGAGCCGCCCGCCACCACCGGGGACGACAGCCTCCCCGGCGCACTGTCGGGCCTCCGGGAGGCGATCGGCGCGACCCGGTATCCCCTCGCGCTGCCCTCTGCCAGCTCCGCCCGGCACACCGCGACCGCCCTCACCGACCAGCTCGACGACTACCTGCTGCCCCGGCTCGCCCGACTGGACGCCCCACTGCTCGTGGTGGTCGGCGGCTCCACCGGAGCGGGCAAGTCGACACTGGTCAACAGCCTGGTCAAGGCCCGGGTCAGCGCGGCCGGCGTGCTCCGGCCGACCACCCGCTCCCCGGTGCTTGTCTGCAATCCGTCCGACGCGGCCTGGTTTCGGCAGGGCGACCTCCTGCCCGGGCTGACCCGCACCACCGAGCCGAGCGACGATCCGCGCGCCCTGCACCTCGTCACCGCCCCGGCCCTGCCCGCCGGGCTGGCCTTCCTCGACGCGCCCGACATCGACTCGGTCGTCGACGCCAACCGGGCGCTCGCCACCCAACTACTGGCCGCCGCCGACCTGTGGCTCTTCGTCACCACCGCCGCCCGGTACGCAGACGCGGTGCCCTGGGAGCTGCTGCGCAGTGCCCGGGCGCGCGGCGCGGTGATCGCCATGGTGCTGGACCGGGTGCCCGCCGAGGCCACCGACGAGATCGCCGCGCACCTGACCGAGATGCTCGCCGAGCAGGACCTCGGCCGGGCGCCGCTGTTCGTGTTGCCGGAGACCTGGGTCGACGGTCAGGGGCTGCTGCCCGAGGGAGTGACAGCGCCGCTTGCCGACTGGTTCGCCCGGTTGGCCGCCGACGTGGACGCGCGGGCGGCGGTGGTCCGCCAGACCCTCGACGGGGCGCTGGCCGCGCTCCACCCCACGGTGGAGGATCTGGCCGACGCCGCCGACGAGCAGCTCGCCGCCGCCGACGGGCTGGACGAGCGGGTCCGGGCCGCGTACCGGGGCGCCGAGCGCACCGTCGAGCAGGGGCTGCAGGACGGCCGGCTGCTCCGAGGTGAGGTGCTCGCCCGCTGGCAGGAGTTCGTCGGCACCGGCGAGCTGTTCCGCACACTTGAGGCACGGATCGGCCGCCTACGGGACCGGGTCGTGGCCGCCGTCACCGGCCGGCCGGCACCCGCCGTGGAGTTGCGCAACGCCATCGAGTCCCAGCTGGTGACGCTGCTGCGCGGGGTGGCCTCGGAGGCCGCCGAGTCCGCGTACACCGGGTGGAAGGCACACCCGGCCGGCGCCGGGCTGCTCGATCCGGCGCTCGCCCACCCGAGCGACGACCTGCCCGAACGCGCCGAGCGCATGGTTCGGGACTGGCAGCGTGGAGTGCTGGAACTGGTCCGGGTCGAGGGCGGTGACAAGCGGTTCGTGGCCCGCACCGCCGCGTACGCGGTGAACGCCACCGGGCTGGCCGTGATGATCGCGGTCTTCGCCTCCACCGCGTTCATCCCGACCGGGCTGGAGGTGGCCACCGGGGCCGGCACCACTGTCGCCGCGCAGGCCGTTCTTCAGGCGATCTTCGGCGACCAGGCGGTGCGTACCCTCGCCGACAAGGCCCGCACCGACCTGCTGGCCCGGGTGCGGACGCTGCTCGACGCGGAGGCCGACCGCTTCCTGAGCCGCACCGCCGACGCCCGCCCCGCCGCGGACGCCGGCGACGGGCTGCGCCGGGCCGCCGGCCGCGTCGAGCTGGCCCGGCATCGCAGCGGGCTGTCCGCCGGCGACGAGGAGGGTTTCCGGTGAGCAACATCGCCGGCCGGGTACGCGAGGTGTTCCGCGGGGACCAGCGGGTCGATGCCGACGCGCTGATCGCCCGACTGGAGGCGGTACGCCGGTTCCTGACCGCCGTGGACGGCCTGCTGCCGGACAACGACCTGGTGCCCGCGCACACCCTGGTCGAACGGGCCGGCACCCGGCTCGCGCTGTCCCGGGACCACACAGTGGTCGCCCTGGCCGGTGCCACGGGCAGCGGCAAGTCCAGCCTCTTCAACGCGTTGGCCCAGCTGGAACTCTCGCCGGTCGGGGTCCGCCGGCCGACCACCGGCGTCACCCACGCCTGCGTGTGGGGGCAGTTGGAGGGCGCCAACCACCTGCTCGACTGGATCGGCGTACTGCCCCGACACCGCTTCGTCCGGGAGAGCGCCCTGGACGCGGACGACGAGACGGCCCTGCACGGGCTGATCCTGCTCGACCTGCCCGACTTCGACTCGGTGCAGCGATCCCACCGGCTCGAGGTGGACCGGCTCCTCGGCCTGGTCGACCAGGTGGTCTGGGTGGTCGACCCGCAGAAGTACGCCGACCGGGTCATCCACGACAGCTACCTGCGCGAGTTCCACAGGCACCGCGACGTCACACTGGTCGTGCTCAACCAGGCCGACCGGTTGCCGCCGGCCGAGGTGCCCCGGGTCCTGGACGACCTGCGCCGGCTGCTCGACACGGACGGGCTGGGCGGTGTGCCCCTGCTGGCCACCACAGCGATCGATCCGGCCGGGATGGTCGGGCTGCGCAACGCCCTGGAGCGCACGGTCGCCGAGCGGCAGGCCGCGTTGCGTCGACTCGCGGGTGACGTCGACACGGTCGTCGCCGGCCTGGACGAGCTTGTCGGTTCGGCCCGGCCGGCGGGTGGGCCGGACGACGCCGCCGTCAACGGGCTGAACCGGGCGTTGGCCGGGGCGGCCGGGGTGCCCGCGGTGACCGAGGCCGTGGAACGGGCGTACCGGCACCGGGCCGGCGCGGCCACCGGCTGGCCCGTGGTCCGGGGCTGGCGACGGTTGCGACCCGACCCGCTGCGTCGGCTGCACCTGCCCGGCCCGACCACGAAGCAGGCCGACCCGGCGGAGAGCCTGGTCGCGGCCACCTCGGTACCGGACCCGACGGCCGCCCAGCGCTCGGCGCTCGGCCTCGCCATCCGCGCGGTGGCCGACCGGGCCGCCGCCGACCTGCCCGCCGCCTGGCCCGGCGCGGTGACCTCCGCCGCCCGGTCCCGCCTCGGCGACCTGCCGGACGCCCTGGACCGCACGATCGCCGGCACCGACCTCGGCCTCGACCGCCGACCGCTGTGGTGGCGGATCGTCGGCGGTGTGCAGTGGTTGGTCACCCTCGCCGCCGTTGTCGGGCTGGGCTGGCTGGTGCTCGGCTACGCGCTGCGGGTGCTCGGCCTGCCCGCGCTGGACAACCCGATGGTCGGTCAGGTGCCGCTGCCGACCCTGCTGCTGCTCGGCGGCCTGCTGGCCGGCCTGCTGGTGGCGGCGCTGACCCGCCCTGTGGTGCGCTGGGCCGCCCGGCGCGCCCGGGCCCGCGCCGAACAGCGACTGACGGCACGGGTGGCCCAGGTCGGCGACGAGTACGTGCTGACACCGGTACGGATCGTGCTCGGCTCGTACGCCCAGGCACGCGACGCGCTGCGGGACGCCGCACGCCGCTGACGCTCCGCACGGCCCGCTAGCGCTCTCCGTACGCCCACAGCGGCGTAGGGTCGGAGCATGGCCACGCCTCAGACCCCCTACGACGCGGTGCTGCACGCCGCACGCGACGTGACCAAGCTGGAGTCCGCCCTCGACGCCGAGATGCTCGGCAGCGCCCTGCTGGGCAGTGTCTACGCGATCGCGGAGACCGACCGCGACGCCGCCGTACGGGAGTTCGTCACCGGCTTCCTCGCCGCCACCGCCCGCCGCAGGATCGCGGCGGCGACCACCATCCGGCAGGTCTTCGCCACGCTCGTCCCGACCGCCGAGGGCACCGAGCGGGTGCGTCCGGGCAGCCAGGCGCCCACCTGGACGGCCCAGCTCGGCCGGGTGCACCTCACCGGCACCTGGTCGTACGGTGACGTGTACGGCGATCAGACCTCCTACCTCGCGACCTTCGCCTACGACGACGAGTCCGGTGGCTCGGAGCACGCGCTGGTGGCCCTGGTGGACCACAACATCGGGATCACCAAGGACATCTTCGTGGGCGGGCCTGCCGAACGGATCCTGGACCAGGTCCGGCAGATGTGCGCCGACGACGAGTTGACCTGGTTCCGTACCGAGGATCCAGCCCGCCTCCGGGGCGAGGTGGCTCGCCATCTGGCGGTCACCGACGACCTGGGCGAGTTGCCCGGCGAGGGGTCGCTCGCGACCGACCGGGCGCTGGTCGGGGCCCGGCTGGCGATGCTGCCCACCGCAGCCGGCCCGACCGGCCCGGCGGAGGTCGAGCCGCTCTCCGCGGCCGAGCGCACCGACCTGGTCCGACGGTTCCTCGCCGCGCCGGAGGCCGTCCGCTTCGGGCTGGACGCCGTCGACGGCCCCGAGCTGGCCTCCCTGCACTTCTGCCTGAGCCTGCTACTGGACCACTCGGCGAGCTTCCCGGACGCCGACCCGATGCGCTGGAGCCCTGCGGTGTCCGGGCTCTTCCTGCTCGACTGGGTGCACCGCCGGGCCGTGCTGGACATGGACGACGCGGCGATGCTGCCCCGGGTGCTGCGGGCCTGGGCGCGGTACGCGTCGCGCCAGCGCGGGCTGCCCGAGGCGGCGACGACGCGCACCGACGAGGCGATCGAGGAGATGGTGCCGGAGTTCGCCCGCCTCTACTCGACAGGTGAGCGGCGCAGCGCGGCCACCGCCGCCGTGGCGCAGCTGATGGCCGACGGGGTGGACCCGGACGACCCGGCCGCACTGGACGCGTGGATCGAGGCGAACCGGCACCGGCTCGCCGACGACGGCGCCTGACGTCGTCCGGGGTGGGCGGCCCAGCGCCGCCCGCTCTCGGACCGGCCGGCATCGCCCGCCCTGGGCCGGGCTAGCGCAGCGGGCCGAAGACCACCGCGGCGATCAGGGCGCCGAGCGCACCTCCGGCCAGCACCTGCGCCACCGTGTGGTCCTTCAGCCGTACCCGGGACCAGCCGACCACCGCCAGCAGCGGTGCGGCGACGACCAGCCGCGTTCCGAAGGTCAGCATCAGGATGACGAGCGTGCCGGCGGCCACCGCCGAGTGGATCGACATCTTCCACCAGTGGCTGACCGACACGGAGACGACGAGGCCGACCAGCCCGGCCACCGCCAGCGCCAGCACCGGGCGGGGCGCGTCGAACACGGCGAGCAGGGCGAGACCCGTCGCGACCGAACCGAGGCCGACCAGCAGCGGTGCCCGGCGCTGCTCCCGGCGGCCGATGTGGTGGTCGGTGAACCGGCCACGGCGTACCCCGCCGACGATGTAGGCGAACGGGATGCCTGTGACGAAGAGGGTGGCGAGCAGACCCCAGACGAGGCCCTCACCGGGGCGGCGCGCGCTGTGCCAGCTCACCGTGAGGATCAGCAGCGACACGAGCACCGCCGGTGCGGTCACCTCGGTGACCAGCCGGGCGATCCGCAACCCCGGGCCGGGCCGGGTGGTGACCGGGCGGAGTTCCGCACCGCCGCCCACGCCACCCCCTCCGGTACACGCCTACCGCCGAACACCGCCGGCACCGGACGGGCCGTGCCTGATCGTCACCGTACCGCCGGGGACACCGCCGGGTGCGTCGGTCCGGCCAGCGGCGCCGGGCTGACGCTCGGCGTCGGGGCGACGGCCGACGGGGCGGGATCGCCGGGCCGGGCCGGCGGGTCGGTACCGGGGACGGCGTGGGCGTGGGGGCCGGCACGGACCGGGTGCTGGTCGGCACGGCGGTCGCGGTCGCGTCGTCGGTCGGCGTGGGTGTCGGCTCCAGCGTCGGGTCGAGCGTGGGTGTCGGGTCCGCCGACGGGGTCGGATCGGGGTCGGCCGAGCCGGTCGGATCCGGGTCGGTCGGGTCCGGGTCGGGTGAGTCGGTCGGGTCCGGTGGGTCGGTCGGGTCCGGTGGGTCGGTCGGGTCCGGTGGGTCGGTCGGGTCCGGATCGGTCGGCGGCGGTGGGGCGACGGTCGGGGGTACGGGCGGCGAGGTGCCGCGCGTGGGTTCCGGCGCCACCGGCGGAGCGGTCGTCCGTCGAGCCGGCCCGGGTTCGGCAGCGGCTGGGCCCTGCGATGGACGGCGCGGGGCGGCGGCGGGCAGCCAGCCGCTGGTCGGGCCGACGCTGGGAGTGCCGGGCGGGGGAAGCGGTGGTTGGCTGGTCATCGGCATCGGGATCACCACCGGCCCGACGGACGGGGTCGGCATGAACGGGGTGCTGCTGTCCGGCAGCGCGGTGCTGCCCGGGGTGGCCGAGCCGGCGCTGATCGCGGCGAGGATGGGCATCGACGCGGTGCCGGCGAGCAGCGCGACGGTGAGCAGGTAACCGCGGGAAGGGCCACCGGCGCCGGGGGCACGGTGAACGCCGACCACCCGGCGATAGCTCGCCGACCGGTGCCGACCAAGCGCTGGTGTGCCGGGACCGTCACCTGGCTCGTACACCGCACACCCCTTGTCGTCGGCCGTCGGAGGACATGGATGGACGCCGCCGGGGGCAGAAGCCCGACAAATAACCCGATAGGCGCGATCCTGCGGGAATCAGCCTCGCGCAGTCACCCTGCGTCAGCCAACCTCCACCGCGTGTCGACACGCGGTGCTGGCCGAACGGTGACGAATCGTGCCGCAACGCATGGTGAACGCGGGCCGGCATGATGGCGACAAACGGCGTCAAAGCGTGGGCGGTCGGATTGCGATGGCAGGCGTACTGTGGGCGCGCTCACCTGCTCTGCGAATATGGAGCACGACGGCAACGCAGCCGTGACCTCCGCGCACCCTCGCGGCAGGCGCGGTTGAACGCCGGCGCTCCCGATCCGGGTTCGGCCAGAACCCGGTTCACGCCGTGCGGCAACCCCCACCGGGGCTAGGCGCGGCCGCCAGGAACCGGTCCGGCAGCAGCCGGGCAGGCGCACGAGTTGCGCGGCCGGGTGACCCCCCGGTGCCGACGCAGACACGACAGGGAGAGACCGATGGCAAAGGGCGACCCCGGGGGCACCACCCGCAGCAGGCGGGCTGCACCCCGCTCCAAGAAGGGCGCGGCCGGCGACCCCGCGCTGGTGCAGCTGCTCACCCCCGAAGGCGAACGGATCGACAGCGCCACCGGGCCGGACGGCACCGAGTACCGCGTCGACTTCACCGACGAGGAGTACCGCGGTCTCTACCGCGACCTGGTGCTGGTTCGGAAGCTGGACGCCGAGGCGACCGCTCTGCAGCGCCAGGGCGAGCTCGGCCTCTGGGCCAGCCTGCTCGGCCAGGAGGCCGCCCAGGTCGGCTCCGGACGGGCGCTGCGTACCCAGGACATGGCCTTCCCGACCTACCGGGAGCACGGCGTCCTCTACTGCCGGGGCATCGACCCGATCATGCCGCTCGGTCTGTTCCGCGGCGTCGACCAGGGCGGCTGGGACCCGAACGAGTTCAAGTTCAACATGTACACGATCGTCATCGGCGCGCAGACCCTGCACGCGACCGGCTACGCGATGGGGATCACCATCGACGGCAAGACCGGCACCGACGACGGCGAGGCGGCGATCGCCTACTTCGGCGACGGCGCCACCAGCCAGGGCGACGTGAACGAGGCGTTCGTCTGGGCCAGCGTGTTCAACGCGCCGCTCGTCTTCTTCTGCCAGAACAACCAGTACGCGATCTCCGAGCCGCTGGAGCGGCAGACCCGCGTCCCGCTCTACCAGCGGGCTGCCGGCTTCGGCTTCCCCGGCGTACGGGTGGACGGCAACGACGTGCTCGCCACCTACGCGGTCACCCGCACGGCGCTGGACAACGCCCGCCTCGGGCAGGGCCCGAGCCTGATCGAGGCGTACACCTACCGGATGGGCGCGCACACCACCTCCGACGACCCGACCCGCTACCGGATCGCCAGCGAGGTCGAGGCGTGGCAGGCCAAGGACCCGATCGCCCGGGTCAAGGCCTTCCTGGAGAAGCAGCAGATCGCCGACGCCGGCTTCTTCGCCGAGGTCGACGAGCAGGCCCGGCGCGAGTCGGTGCACCTGCGCGAGCGGGTGCTCGAGATGCCGAACCCGGAGCCGGTGACGATGTTCGACAACGTCTACCCCAACGGGTCGCCGCTGCTCGACGAGCAGCGCGCGCAGTTCAGCCGCTACATGGAGTCGTTCGAGGGGAGCGCCCACTGATGGCCACGGAGACGCTCACCCTCGGCAAGGCCCTCAACACCGGCCTGCGCCGCGCTCTGGAGAACGACCCCAAGGTCGTCATCATGGGCGAGGACGTCGGCAAGCTCGGCGGCGTCTTCCGGATCACCGACGGGCTCCAGAAGGACTTCGGCGACCAGCGGGTCATCGACACCCCACTGGCCGAGTCCGGCATCATCGGCACCGCTGTCGGTCTGGCCATCCGCGGCTACCGGCCGGTCTGCGAGATCCAGTTCGACGGCTTCGTCTACCCCGCGTACGACCAGATCGTGTCGCAGGTGGCGAAGATGCACTACCGCTCGGGTGGCCGCCTCAGCATCCCCATGGTGATCCGGATCCCGTTCGGCGGCGGCATCGGCGCCGTCGAGCACCACTCCGAGTCGCCGGAGGCGTACTTCGCGCACACCGCCGGTCTGAAGGTGGTGACCTGCTCCAACCCGCAGGACGCGTACGTGATGATCCAGCAGGCCATCGCCTCGGACGACCCGATCGTCTTCCTGGAGCCCAAGCGGCGCTACTGGGAGAAGGGCCAGGTCGACCTGGACGCGCCGCTGTCCGACGCGTACCCCCTGCACTCGGCCCGGGTCGTGCGGCCCGGCACGGACGCCACCGTGCTGGCCTACGGCCCGATGGTGCGGACCTGCCTGGAGGCGGCGACCGCCGCCGCCGAGGACGGCCGGGAGCTGGAGGTCATCGACCTGCGCTCGCTCTCGCCGCTGGACCTGCGCGCGGCGTACGAGTCGGTGAAGCGCACCGGCCGTGCGGTGGTGGTGCACGAGGCGCCGTCGAACATCGGCCTCGGCGCCGAGTTGGCCGCCCGGATCACCGAGGAGTGCTTCTACTCCCTGGAGTCGCCGGTGCTGCGGGTGACCGGCTACGACACCCCCTACCCGGCCGCCCGGGTGGAGGAGGAGTACCTGCCCGACCTCGACCGGGTGCTCGACGCCGTCGACCGCACCTTCGGCTGGTGAGCGACATGTCCCGGATCAAGACGTTCAACCTGCCCGACCTGGGCGAGGGGCTGACCGAGGGCGAGATCCTGGCCTGGCTGGTCAAGGTCGGCGACACTATCGAGCTGAACCAGCCGATCGTCGAGGTGGAGACGGCGAAGGCGGCCGTGGAGATCCCGGCGAAGTGGGCCGGTCAGGTGCAGGCGATCCACCACCCGGAGGGCACCACTGTCGAGGTCGGTGCGCCGATCATCGCGATCGACACCGACCCCGGGGCCGGTCCGCTGGACGCGCCGTCGACAACGGCCACGGCCAGCGCTGACCTGCCCACCCCGTCGGCGGCCTCGCTGGCGGCGGTGGAGGTGGCACCGGCCGAGGGCATGATCGAGCCTGGTCTGATCGGCGGTGCGGCCCCTGGTGGGCGGACCGCGGTGCTTGTCGGCTACGGCCCGCGTACGACCGCCGCGAAGCGCCGCCCCGCAAGGGCGCGGTCCCCGCGCAGGCCGCGACGGCTCCCGCACCCGCTGCGCCGGCTGCTCCGCCGGTGGTCACGCCGGTCGTGGCTCCGGCCCGGAACGGGCGGGCCGCGACGGCGACCGGCGGCGTGCTGGCCAAGCCGCCGGTGCGCAAGCTCGCCAAGGATCTCGGGGTCGACCTCGGCACGGTGACCGGGTCGGGGCCGCTTGGCTCGATCACCCGGGAGGACGTGCAGCAGGCGGCGAGCGGTGCGGCAGTGGTGGTTGCCGAGCCGATCGCGGCGACGACCGCGCCCAGCTTCGGGGCGGACCGGGAGCAGCGCATCCCGGTCAAGGGCGTCCGCAAGCTCACCGCCGAGAACATGTCCCGCTCGGCGTTCACCGCCCCGCACGTGACGGAGTTCCTGACCGTCGACGTGACCCGGGCGATGAAGGCCCTAAACCGGCTGCGCGGCCGGCGGGAGTGGCGCGACGTACGGGTCTCGCCGCTGCTGCTGGTGGCGAAGGCGGTGCTGCTGGCGGTGCAACGGCACCCGATGGTCAACTCGACCTGGGCGGGCGACGAGATCGTGGTCAAGGAGTACGTCAACCTCGGCATCGCGGCCGCCACCGAGCGCGGTCTGATCGTGCCGAACGTCAAGGACGCCGGCCGACTCTCGCTGCGGGAGCTGGCCGACGCGTTGACCGACCTGGTGCAGACGGCGAAGTCCGGCCGTACCTCGCCGGCGGCCATGTCTGGCGGCACCCTGACCATCACCAACGTCGGCGTGTTCGGGGTGGACACCGGTACGCCGATCCTGCCGCCGGGTGAGTCGGCGATCCTGGCCTTCGGCGCGGTGCGGGAGATGCCCTGGGTGCACAAGGGCAAGGTCAAGGTTCGCCAGGTCACCACGCTGGGGCTGAGCTTCGATCACCGGATCATCGACGGTGAGCTGGGCTCGAAGTTCCTGCGGGACATCGGCGACTTCCTCACGGATCCGGAGGCGGCTCTGCTCGCCTGGACCTGATCGTTCGGAACGCCAGCCACGGCCGGTGTGCCACGGGTTAACGCCCGGCACACCGGCCGTGTCCGTTGGGCGACGGAACCGTCGGCCGGATGGCCTGTTGACCTTTGATTGTTAGGCAGGTGTCTCAGCTCACCTAATAATCGATGGAAGTTCGCCGGCTTCTGCTGTTGAATAGAGGCATCAGGGGCTGACAACCGAATAGCTAGGGGGACCACCAATGAGCATGATCGAGCGAATCCGCAACCACCGCGACGCCACCCGCCGCGCCCGTGCCATCGAGCACGCGCTGCGCTCGGCGAACTCGCCGGCGGTTCGCGAGGAGATCCTCGTCATCGCCCAGCGTCACATGAGCTGACGCTCCACGACATTCCTCACCTCCTCCAGATCGATGGCCCACCCGGCCCACCGGGTGGGCCATCGGCGTTTCCCAGCCACCCACCACCGGGATTCCGCCCTGCCGCAGCGCCCGGTACGGTGGGCTTCGGTCGCCGCCCGCCGACCCGGCAGAGGCCGAGCCGACAGAAGCTGCTCGACACCAACCGGCCACGGTGAGTGACGACCAGTGCTCCTTGGACGTGTCGTGCCACCACCCGATACCGTGCGGGGAGCCGGCACAGCGGTACGCCGGTGACGCCGGCAGCCACGCCGAGGAGACCGATCGGCACCGGCGAGCCGACATGTGATGGAGGAGGCGCACCCATGACGTCCGAGGGCCCGCACCGCCCCGGCCAAGAGCCGGACGAGGTGTCACCGGGCGCCGGCGGACCGGCGCCGTACGGCGACCGCCCGGCGCAGCCGGACAACGGCCAGAACGCCGCCGGCCCCGACCTGGGCTGGGCACCCCCGCCACCGACGCGGGCCAACCCGTCGGCGCCGGCATGGGCAACCCAGTCCGAGCAGCCGCCGGCCCCCGCCTGGGGTGCCGCCGCTGCTCCGCAGCCCAACGACCCGGCACAGCCCGCCTGGGCCGCAGGCGGTGGCGCGAGCGAGCCGCCACAGCAGCAGCCCGGCGCGTGGGCCGGCAACGACGGCACACCGGCTCCGGCGCAGCCCGACCCCTGGGCCGCGCAGCAGCAGAGCTGGACGCCCGCCGAGCAGAACGCACCCGCGCCGACCTGGACCCCGAACGCCCCCGCCGAGCAGCCGGACTGGGTGCAGGCCCAGCCGGCCGCGCGGGGCGCCGCGCAGGTTCCCCGGCCACCGCCGCCTGGCCCGCCCAGGAGGACCAGGCCAGCGCCGGCGGCTGGGGTGGCGCGGCGCAGGCCAACCCACCCGCCGCCGACTGGCGCGAGGCCGAGTCTCCGCAATCCGACTCAGCGCAGGCCGCCGGCTGGTCCGGCGGCGCTCAGCAGGACCAGGCCGCCGGCAACGGCGGCTGGCCCGCCGGCGGCGCCCGGGACGACCAGCCGGTGTGGACTCCGGCTGAGCAGTCGCCGCCGGCCTGGGGTCAGCCCGCCGAGGCGACCGAGCAGCCCGCCCCGGGCTGGGGTCAGGCCGCCCAGCCGAACGCGGCTCGTGGCGCTGCCCAGGTCCCGGCCCCGACGACGAACTGGCCCGCCCAGGACGACCCGGCCAACTCCGGCGGATGGGCCGCGCAGCAGCAGCAGGCGCAGCCCGCAGCCTGGAACGACGGCAACGACGCGCGGCAGGACCAGCCCGCGCAGCCGGCCGCCTGGGGCGGTGCCGAGGGCCGTCCGCAGCAGCCCGACTGGGTGCTCTCCCAACCGGAGCAGCCGACCGAGCGGCCGGAGCAGGCGGGGTGGACCCCGGCTGAGCCGAGCAACCTCCCCGCCCGGGCCAGCGCCAGCGTGCCCACCAGCGACGGCGCCCCCAACTGGGCCGCCAGCCCGGACAATGCCGCGGCTGGCAACTCCGGCGTACCGGCGGCTGAGCCGTGGGCACCCGGTGAGGTGTGGGGTCGCGCGGAGGCCGAAGCTTCAGCCCAGTCCCGTGGGGGCTGGGAGGCGGACCGGGGCGACGAGGCACCTGCCTACCAGCCCGGGCCCGCGCCGGGCATCTCGCCGGCGAACGCGGTGCCGCTGCCCCCGCAGGAGCAGCGCGTCCCGGGCGCCAGCCTGGCCGCCGCACCACCGGCCGACTACGCGCCCCAGGCCCAGTTCGCGCCGATCCCCGAGCAGCCCGCCTACGCCGAGCGGGAGACCCCGGACGCCGCCGCGCAGTACGGTTCCCGCGCCGAGGACGTCTCCGCGAGCGGCGCGATGGTGCCCGCCCCGCGTACCTCTCCGGAGTCCGGAGCGGGCCGTGCGGTCGTACCGGTGTCGGACGCCGAGTCCGCAGCCGGTGCGGCGGCCCGGGCCACGGCGAGCGCTTCGGTGCCGCTGGCCAGCCGGGTGATGCCCCCGACCGACCAGGCCGTCCGACCGACCGGCACGGCCACACCGCAACCCCGGGTGTACGGGCGTCCGGCTCGACCGGAGCCGGAGGCCGAGCCGGAGCCGGAGGCGTTCCAGGGCGACCCGGGCGCCGACCGCCAGGGTGCTCCGGAGTGGCAGAACGACGCGCCGCGGCAGGCCGCGATGCCCGACTGGCAGATCGAGGCGCAGCGGCAGGTCTCACCCGACTGGCAGAACGAGGGGCAACGGCAGGTCGCACCCGACTGGCAGAACGACGCGCAGCGGCAGCCTGGGCCCGGCTGGGGCGGCGAGTCCCCGGCCGATCCGCGCTTCGACGATCGGCAGCCCGCGCCGAACGCGTTCAACGAGGCCCCGTCGGCGCCGCCGGCGTTCCCGCCCGGTGTGCCGTCCTTCGTCGACACCCCGGGCAACAACAGGCCGGTGAACGGCGTTCGGCCGCACGCCGGTGCCGAGCAACCGGCGGACCAGTTCGGCGCCCCCGGGTCGCCTGCCGCCGGTGCCGCCACCGTGAACGGGACGTCGACCTTCGGCGCGCCGAACTTCGGTGGCCCGGGCTCCGGCGGGCCGAACTTCGGCGGGCCGACGAGCGACCCGGTGCCGGGCGGCGGCTTCCCGCCGTCGTTCCCGCCACCGCCGCAGCCCGCGCCGTCGTCCTGGGGCCAGGAGGCCGGTCAGGCCGACCAGGGCCGGTTCGACGCGTTCAAGCCGGACGCCGACGCGCCGAAGGCGGAGCCACCGACGCCGAAGGTACGCAACGGCCGGGTGCTGGCCGCGGTGCTGATCGCCGCGGTGCTCATCCTGGCGGTGCCACTCGGCCTGCTGCTACTGCTCGGCAAGGTCGGCAACGACGACACGCCGGCCTTCGACCCTGCGGTCGGCACCTGTGTGAAGCAGTCCGGGCAGGGCGGCGCCACTGCCGCGGACTGCGGCGAGGCGGGCGCGTTCACGATCGTCTCGAAGGTGGACGCCAAGGAGAAGTGCACCGACACGACGCAGCCCCACGTGGTGCTGCCGGGTGAGGGCACCAACCGGGTGCTCTGCCTGAAGCCGGCCGGGAAGTAGCTTCATCGACGGCGGGGTCACGGGCAACCGTGGCCCCGCCGTCGTCGTACCCACAGGTGGTGTCGGCAACAGCCGAATCTCGCCCCCTCCGGCCGGGTGTGGGCCGATGGTCGGGCACGATGGGTACATGAGCGCACGAGTACGGGCTCCCGAACTGCGCGGTCGGGGCTGGCTGAACACCGGTGGACGCGACCTCAAGCTCGCCGACCTTCGCGGCAAGATCGTTATTGCCGATTTCTGGACGTTCTGCTGTATCAACTGCCTGCACGTGCTCGATGAGCTGCGCCCGCTGGAGGAGAAGTACGGCGACGTCCTCGTCGTGATCGGCGTGCACTCGCCGAAGTTCGAGCACGAGAAGGACGCCGACGCGCTGGCCGCCGCCGTGGAGCGGTACGGGGTGCACCACCCCGTACTCGACGATCCTGAGATGGACATGTGGCAGCAGTACGCGGCCCGGGCCTGGCCGACCCTGTCGGTGATCGACCCCGAGGGTTACGTGGTGGCCACCATGGCCGGCGAGGGGCACGCCGAGGGGCTGGCCCGACTGATCGACGAGCTGATCGCCACCCACGAGGCCAAGGGCACCCTGCACCGGGGCGACGGCCCGTACGTCCCGCCGCCGGCACCGGAGACCGCGCTGCGCTTCCCGGGTAAGGCGGTGGTGCTGCCGAACGGCAACCTGCTGGTCTCGGACTCGGCCCGGCACTCCCTGGTCGAGGTCGACCCGGACGGCGAGACGCCGGTGCGTCGGATCGGCTCGGGTGAGCGGGGCCGGGCGGACGGGCCGGCCAGCGCGGCGACGTTCTCCGAGCCGCAGGGGGTGTGTCTGCTGCCCACGCATGTCGCGGAGGTGGCCGGCTACGACCTGGTGGTGGCCGACACGGTCAACCACCTGCTGCGCGGCGTACGGCTGGAGTCCGGCGAGGTGGTCACAGTGGCCGGCAGCGGGCGGCAGTGGCGCGCCGAGGTCGACGACCACGCCCACGACGCGTTCGCCGTGGACCTCTCCTCCCCGTGGGACCTGGCCTGGTACGACGACAAGCTGATCATCGCGATGGCCGGCATCCACCAGCTCTGGTGGTTCGACCCGATCAAGCGGACCGCCGGCATGTACGCCGGTACGACCGTGGAGGCGCTGCGCGACGGGCCGCTGGCCGAGGCGTGGATGGCCCAGCCGTCGGGGCTCTCCGCCTCCGCCGACGGCACCCGGCTCTGGGTGGCCGACAGCGAGACCAGCTCCGTCCGGTACGTCGAGAACGGTGTGCTGGGCACGGCCGTCGGGCAGGGCCTGTTCGACTTCGGGCACGTGGACGGTCCGGCCGAATCGGCGCTGCTCCAGCACCCGCTGGGCGTGTGCGCGCTGCCGGACGGCTCGGTGCTGATCGCGGACACGTACAACGGCGCGGTGCGCCGCTTCGACCCGGCCAGTAATCAGGTCTCCACGGTCGCCGACGGGTTGGCGGAGCCGAGCGACTTGGTGCTCACCCCGTCCGGTGAGGTGCTGGTGGTGGAGTCCGCCGCGCACCGGTTGACCCGGCTCGCCCCGGGTGCCCTGTCGGCGGCGGGGGCCAGCACGGTGGACGGCCCCCGGCACCGCACCGAGCGCAAGCCGACCGACGTCGCGGCCGGCGAGGTCACCCTGGACATCGTCTTCACCCCGGCGCCGGGGCAGAAGCTGGACGAGACGTACGGACCGTCGACCCGGTTGGTGGTCTCCGCGTCCCCACCGGAGCTGCTGGTGGACGGTGCCGGCACCGGCACCGAGCTGTCCCGCCGGCTGGTGCTCAACGGCGAGGTCACCGCGGGGGTGCTTCAGGTGACCGCCCAGGCGGCGACCTGTGACGCGGACGTCGAGCACGCGGCGTGTCACCTGACCCGGCAGGACTGGGGCGTACCGGTCCGGGTGGTCGACGGTGCCGTGACCCGGCTGCCGCTTGTGCTTCGCGGCCTGGACGCCTGACGTGACCGGAGGGGCCCGTCGGGCCCCTCCGATCAGGCGAACGGGGCCAGTGTGATGTCGGCGTCGATCAGGGTGGCGCGGACGAGTTCGGCGGCGGAGACCGCGCCCGGGGTGTCGCCGTGCACGCAGATCGAGTCGACCGAGCAGGGGATGACGGTGCCGTCGACCGCCACCACGCTGCGTTCGGTGGCCATCCGCGCCGCCCGTTCGGCGATCTGTTCGGGGTCGGTGATCACCGCGCCGGGGGTGCCGCGCGGCACCAGCGCCCCGTTGGGCAGGTAGGCGCGGTCGGCGAAGGCCTCGGCGACCACCGGCAGGCCCGCGCCGACGGCGAGTTGGGCGAGCGTCGAGCCGGGCAGACAGAGCACCGGCAGCTCGGGGTCGTAACCGCTGACGGCGGCGACGACCGCCGCTGCCTGGGACTCGTCGGTGCTGGCCGCGTGGTAGAGCGCGCCGTGTGGCTTGAGGTAGCGGACCCGGGTGCGGAACAGCCGGCAGAACGCGTCAAGCGCCCCCAACTGGTAGGTCACCTCGTCGCGTAGCTCGGCGAAGTCGTACGCGATGTGCCGCCGGCCGAAGCCGGCCAGGTCCCGGTAGCCGACCTGCGCGCCCACCGCGACCCCGCGTCGCGCGGCGCCCTCGCAGACCCGCCGCATCGTGGACGGGTCGCCACCGTGGAAGCCGCAGGCCACGTTGGCGGAGGTGACGAGGCTCAGCAGCGCCTCGTCGTCGCCGAGCCGCCAGATGCCGAATCCCTCGCCCAGGTCAGCGTTGAGGTCCATGGAATCTGACGGTAGTCCCTGGCCGGGCCTGCGCGAGCGCGGTCACGTCGGTGACCACCCCGATGACTGGGTATCCACCGGTGGTCGGATGGTCCGCGAGGAAGATCAGGGGTTGTCCGTCCGCCGGCACCTGCACAGCGCCGAGCACGATGCCCTCGCTGGGGAGTTCGCCGGCCACCGCGCGGGGCAGCGCCGCGCCGGCGAGCCGCGCGCCGACCCGGTTGCTCACCGGGCTGACGGTGTACGCGCTGCCGAAGAGCCTGTGGAACGCGGTGGGCGTGAACCAGTCCTCGCGAGGGCCGGGGCCCAGCATCAGGTGCAGCTCTTCGGGCGGCGTGGGGCACACGGTCAGGTCCACCGGTGCGGGGGTGCCGACCGGCTCGCCGAGAGGCAGCCGGTCACCGTCGCGCAGCGGAGGCGGGCCGAGCCCGGAGAGGGTGTCGGTGGCCCGGCTGCCGAGCACCGGTGACACGTCGACGCCGCCCGCCACCGCCAGCCAACTCCGTACGCCCCGTCGGGCGGGACCGATCCGCAGCACCGTCCCGGCCGGCACGCTGAGCGGTCGTCCGGTGTCGCCGGGCCGAACGCCCGCCTGGACCGGGACCTCGGCGCCGGTGACCGCCACCGTGGCGGCCCGGGTCAGCCGCAGGGTGCAGCCGGTCAGGGTGATCTCCAGGCCGGCCGCGTGCTCCGGATTGCCGACCAGCCGGTTCGCCAGCCGCAGGGCGGCCGGGTCGAGAGCCCCGGACCGGGGTACGCCGAGGTGCGCCCAGCCGGGCCGGCCCAGATCCTGCACGGTGGTGAGCGCGCCGGCACGGAGCACCTCGATGGCGGCCGGGTTGGTCACGCCGCCACCATCCGGACCGTGGTGCCCGGACCGAGCCGGGCCGGCGGGTCGGCGGCCACGTCGAACAGGACCAGGTCGGTCCGACCGACCAGTTGCCAGCCGCCCGGGGACGCACCCGGATAGATGCCGGCGTACGGGCCGGCCAGCGCGACCGAACCCGCCGGCACCCGGGGACGGGGCGTGGCCAGCCGGGGCAGCGCCAACTCGGCGGGCAACCCGGTCAGGTAGGGGAAGCCGGGGGCGAAGCCGCAGAACGCGACCCGGAACCGGGTGCTGGTCAACCGGTTCCGCACCGTCGACACGTCCACGCCCCAGTGCTCCGCCACCACCGGCAGGTCCGGCCCGTCGAAGACGACCGGTACCTCCACCGCGTCACCGGCTTCGGCGTTGGCTTCGGCCTGGTCGGGGCGGGTGGTCGCGGCGGCGACGGCGGACGCCCATCGGGTCAGCTGCTCGGCCGTGGTGGTCGGGTCGGGCAGGCCGTCGAGCAGCACGGTCCGGGCCGCCGGCACGATCTCGACGGCGATCAGGTCGCCCCGCTCCCGACGCCGCCACAGTTCGGCCCGCCACGCTTCGACTAGCGCGGCCTCGGGGATGTCGGCGGGGGCGGTGCAGTCGAGGAGCAGGGCGTGCGCCCCGACGGGTCGGATCCGCATCCGCTCATCGTCGCCGATGTCGTGGCGATCCGGTGTTCACGATGACGGTGCCGGGTGTCACCAACGCCACTACTTACAAGTAACCTACGGTGCCGTAACCTGACTGGGTGACCACCTCCGCCCCGCTTCGCCTGAAGCCGGTCGACATCGGTAAGCCCCGGATGCGCGGCTGGCTACACACGTACGCCTTCTTCGTCGCCCTGGTCTGCGGCATCGTGCTCTGCTCGATCGCCGCCACCCGGCCGGGGTGGGCACCCCTGGTGAGCTGCCTCATCTACAGCCTGACGGTCTGTGGGCTCTTCGGCACGAGCGCGCTGTACCACCGTCGTGTGTGGTCAGAGCGCGGCTACCAGGTGATGCGCCGGATGGACCACTCGATGATCTTCGTGTTCATCGCCGGCACGTACACACCGCTCTGCGCGATGCTGCTCGCGCCCCGGCCGGCCACCGTGATGCTGGCCCTGGTCTGGGGTGGCGCGCTGGCCGGCGTGGCGGTCAAGGTGGTCTGGCCGCACGCGCCGCGCTGGGTGTCCGCGCCGCTCTACCTGGCGCTGGGCTGGGTGGCGGTGGCCATGCTGCCGGAAATCCTGCACGGGGGCGGCGTCGCGGCGCTGGTTCTACTGATCATCGGTGGCGCGATCTACAGCGTCGGCGCGGTCTTCTACGCGCTGCGTCGGCCCAATCCGTGGCCGACCGTCTTCGGCCACCACGAGTTCTTCCACGCCTGCACGCTGCTGGCGGCGCTCTGTCACCACATCGCGATCTACTTCGCGCTGTTCGCCTGACCCTGACGGCCAGAGCACAGGCCCGGCCAGGGAACGGTCCGCGTGCAGCTACCCAACAACGCAGCCGGCGCGAACGTACGCCGGCCTCCTGGTCCCGGCAACGCCGCTCGGCGAGAGAACGCCACGGCGGCAGCCGCCATGATCGTGCTCGATCATGGATGTAGTGGCCTCGCCCGCACCCGAGACCCCTGTTTCCTGGATCGAGCACGATCTTCGGCCGATCGCCGCTCCCCGGGATGGGCTCTGCGCCTCAAGATCGGCGCAACTTCGGGGAAACTGCTGCCTCAACGCGCCCTCAGGCAGCAATTTCCCTGAAAGTGTGCGGATCTTGGCGGGGTGGCGGGGATCCCTCAACGCACACGCAAGCCGGAAACACCCGCGCCGTACGCACGCACGAGCCGGGCACGCAGGCGCCGGGCACACGCCCGATAGGTCGCGACGCGGAGCCGGGTTGAGACGCGAGCCGGGGCCCCGCGACGCTGCGGGACCCCGGAGTGTGTGAGCGAGGATCAGACCGGTCGGCCCGGTCGACGGACCTCGCGGTACTCCTGCATGACCTGGTTGTCCTGGACCGGCACGACCCGGTCGGCCACCACGCGCTCCTCGCGTACCGGCGCGGCGACCACCGTGCGGCGGCGGCTGCTCCAGAAGTAGAGGGTGGCGAGCAGGCCGGCGACGCCGGCGAGCATCAGCACCCAGCCGACCACGGCCAGGTCCAGCCAGCCCAGATCGGCCTCCACTGCGAACGCGAAGATCGCGCCTAACGCGATCAAGAAGATGCTGCCACCAATGCCCATGTCTCGCTCCTCGGCCCTAACCTGGCGTACGTCGCGCCGCGGCCGTCGGTAGGGGTGCGGCATCCATCGACTTACCCAGGCACGGAGATCGCCAATCGGGCAAGCTGGGGGCATGACGGACGCCGACCCCGACACACGGACACTTGTGTTGCTGCGGCACGCGAAGGCCGAGCAGGGCAGCGACGCGGCGGACGACGCCGATCGGCCACTCAGCGCACGCGGGAACGCGGACGCGGCTACCGCCGGGGCCTGGTTGGCGCACCACGGGCTGCTGCCCGACGTGGTGATCTGCTCGACGGCCCGACGCACCCGGCAGACCTGGCACGGCGTGGCGATGGGGATGACCGGTTCACCGCCGGAGGGTGGCCCGGCCGGTCCTCGCCCGACCGTCCGTTATGAGCCTGGCGCGTACGACGCGCACCCCGAGGAGTTGTTGTCGCTGGTCCGCACGGTGGACCCGGCGGCCCGCACGGCGCTGCTCATCGCCCACAACCCGGGCATCTCGCTGCTCTCCGCGCTCCTCGACCCCGAGGGAGCCGACGATGAGGGGTTGCGGACGGCGGAGCTGGCGGTGCACCGCTGCCCGCTCGGTTGGGCGGAGTTGAGCAGGGCGGGTGCGCCGCTCACGGCCCGGCACACCGCACGCGACTGAGCCACCCGCCGATCGTCGGCGGATGGCTCAGGGGTACGCGCCCAGGTGGTGCCGGGTTCAGGACGGCGGCGCTGTTGGTGGCGGCGGGTCCGGTGGCGGCGGCATCATCGCCGTCGGATGAGACAGCCGGTTCTCCTCCACGATGAGGGTTCGGGCCCGCTTGCGCCGGTCCTGCCAGAACCAGAGGGTGGTCAGCAGTACGGCCAGCCCGGCCAGGATGAACACCCAGCCGACCGCGCGTACGTCGATCCACCAGACGTTGGCTCTCAGCGCGAAGGTCAGAATCGCGCCGATCGCGATGAGAAAAATGCCGCTTCCTACACCCATGTGCGCTGCACTCCCCCGTGCGGTGGCTCTGGGCGTTCCCTTTCGAGGTCACGCGACGGTTACCCGCCACGCCAGCGGCATACCCGGCCGGGCTCGCCCAATACGTGCCGCGCGGCCAGGGTGAAACGGCGACGGCCGGCGGGGCGGAGGCCCCACCGGCCGTCGGTGCTGGGTGGTGCGACCCAGAACCTAGAACGCCTCCTCCGGGAGGTCCATGATGTCGAGGTCGGCGCCCTCGATGATCCGCCGGTCGGCGCCGATGCGGGGCAGCACCTCACGGGCGAAGAAACGGGCAGCGGCCACCTTGCCGGTGTAGAACGCCTTGTCGCTGGCGGAGACCTCGCCGGCCAGAGCCTTCAGCGCCACGTCGGCCTGCCGCTGGAGCAGCCAGCCGACCACCAGGTCGCCGATCGCCAGCAGGAACCGCCGGCTGCTCAGCCCGACCTTGTAGAGCGCACGGGTGTCGCCGCCCTGCGCCTCGCCCAGCCAGCCGGTCAGCACGCCGAGGATGTTCTGGATCTCGGCCAGCGCCTTGCCGAGCGCCTGCCGCTCCTCCTTGAGCTGGCCGTTGCCCGCCTCGGAGGAGATGAACTCCTGGATCTCGCCGGAGACCGCCAGCAGGGCCCTGCCGTTGTCCCGAACGATCTTGCGGAAGATCAGGTCGAGGCTCTGGATGGCGGTGGTGCCCTCGTACAAGGTGTCGATCTTGGCGTCGCGGACGTACTGCTCCAGGGGGTAGTCCTGGAGGAACCCGGAGCCACCGAAGGTCTGCAGAGCCTCGTGCCCGAGCATCTCGTACGCCCGCTCCGAACCGACGCCCTTGACCAGCGGCAGCAGCAGGTCGTTGACCCGCTTGGCCAGCTTGGTGGCCTTCTCGTCGCCGGCAGCCTCGGCCAGGGCGACCTTGTCCTGCCAGGTGGCGGTGTAGAGGACCAGAGCGCGAAGACCCTCGGCGTACGACTTCTGCAGCAGCAGCGAGCGGCGCACGTCCGGGTGGTGGGTGATGGTGACCCGGGGGGCGGTCTTGTCGGCCTGGAGGATCAGGTCGGCGCCCTGCACCCGGTTCTTCGCGTACTCAAGGGCGTTGAGGTAGCCGGTGGAGAGGGTGGCGATGGCCTTGGTGCCGACCATCATCCGGGCGTACTCGATGATCATGAACATCTGCCGGATGCCGTCGTGCCGGTCGCCCAGCAGCCAACCCTTGGCCGGTACGCCGTGCTCGCCGAAGGTCACCTCGCAGGTGTTGGAGACCTTCAGGCCCATCTTGTGCTCGACGTTCGTGGCGTAGACGCCGTTGCGCTCGCCCAACTCGCCGGTGGTCTCGTCAAAGTGGAACTTCGGCACCACGAAGAGCGACAGGCCCTTGGTGCCGGGGCCACCGACACCCTCGACGCCGACCGGACGGGCCAGCACGTAGTGCACGATGTTGTCGCTCAGGTCGTGCTCACCCGAGGTGATGAAGCGCTTCACACCCTCGATGTGCCAGGTGCCGTCGGGCTGCTGGATCGCCCGGGTGCGCCCCGCGCCCACGTCCGAGCCGGCATCCGGCTCGGTGAGCACCATAGTGGAGCCCCACTGCTTGTCGATGAAGAGCTTGGCCCACCGCTTCTGCCGCTCGTTGCCCTCGACGTGCAGCACGTGCGCGAAGGACGGGCCGGAGGCGTACATCCAGACCGGCGCGTTCGAACCGAGCACCAGCTCGGCGAGCGCCCACCAGAGAGCGCGCGGCGCGTTGGTGCCACCCAGTGCCGGCGGCAGGTCGAGACGCCAGAACTCGGAGTCCATGAACGCCTGATAGGACTTCTTGAACGACTCCGGCAGCGGCGCGGTGTGCGTCGCCGGGTCGAAGACCGGCGGATTGCGGTCACTGTCCGTGTAGCTGGCGGCCAGATCCTCGCGGGCGAGGCGGTCGACCTCTGCGAGGAAGCTGCGGGCGGTGTCGGTGTCGAGATCCGAGTACGGCTCCTGGCCGAACGCCCGGTCCGCCCCGAAGACCTCGAACAGGTTGAACTCGAGATCCCGGAGGTTGCTCTTGTAGTGGGTCATGCTCGCTGGCCCCGCTTCCGGACAGGTGTTACCGATCAGTAACCCCGACTGTATTACTCGCGGGTAGGCAGCGACAAGCGGATCACCCAAGTGACGGCGATTACACACCTGCGGGCGCGGTCGGCCGGGGTCAGCTCTCGGCGGCCCCGACCTCCCAGCTCGGGACGGCCACCGCCGCGCCGGTAGGCGCGCCGACGTACTCCATGAGGACCAGCGCGATGTCATCGTCGAGCCGACCGTGCACCCACTCCACCAGGGCGGTTTCCAGCGAGGCCAGCCCGTCGGCGACCGTGCCGTGGCCGAGCAGTCGCCAGGCCCGGTCGGCGGTGGGGAAGAACTCGCCGTCCCGCCGCGCCTCGCCGAGGCCGTCGGTGAACAACAGCAACCGGTCGCCGGGTTCCAGGCGTTCGACCCGGGGGCGGACCACCGGCATGAACCCGAGCGGAGGTGCCGGGGCCGGTGGTTCCAGCGGGATCACCGCACCGCGGCGCAGCAACAGCGGCGGCGGATGCCCGCAGTTGACGATCGTGAGGGTGCCGCCGCGCTCCTCGACCAGCGCCGCCGTGACGAAGTCCTCGTCGCCGACGTTGCGGGCCACCGCGCGGTCCAGGTCGGCGACCACCGCCCGCAGGTCGGCCCGCTCGTACGCCACGTGCCGGTAGGAACCGAGGACGATGCTGGCCAGCCGGACCGCGTCCAGGCCCTTGCCCCGCACGTCACCGATGATCATTCTTACGCCGTAGGGGGTGTCGATCGCCTCGTACAGGTCGCCGCCGATCTCGGCCGTCGCTGTGGAGGAGATGTAACGTCCCGCGACCGAGAGCGTGCCCACCTGCGGCCCGAGTGGGCGCAACACCGCCTGTTGAGCCACCGAGGCGAGCTTGGTCAGCTCGACGATCCGCTCGGCCTGCCGCTGCCGGACCCACGCCACCGCCACTGCCAACCCGGTGACGACCGCGACAGCGACAACGTTGGCTGAGGTGCCCAACGAAACCTTCGGCGCGACAAGCGCGAAGCCGGCGCCGATCACTGTCGCCGCGACGCCCACCCCCAGGACCACCAGCCAGGACGCCAGGGCGGCGGCGAGAACCGGCGCGGCCGCCAGGAGCGCGACGTAGTGCACCTTCCGGCCGTCCGCCGCTTCCACCGCCGACACGATTGCGAGCAGACCGAGGGCCGCGCCGAGGCCGGCGCGGGATCCGGGGCTCAGCGGGCGACGGCCCGACTGGAGGAGTCGCGTGGGTACGACTGACAGTTTGCCTGATCCACGTGAACCGGTGAATGAACCTGACCCGTCGTCTGAGGAGGTTCTGTCCGGCCGGCCCAGTCGGGGGGTCGAATCGGCGTCGCTCGTTCCGGTCAGCCGAGGACCTCGTAGCGGACGGTGAGCGCGCCCACGTCGACCGAGGCGATGCTGGCGAAGGCGGCCCGGGAGAGGTCCAGGCAGCGGCCGTCGATGAACGGCCCGCGGTCGTTGATCCGCACCGTCACCGACTTGCCGTTGGCCGGGTTGGTCACCCGGACCTTGGTGTTGAACGGCAGTGTCTTGTGCGCGGCGGTCAGCGCGTCCGGGTTGAACGACTCGCCGTTGGCGGTGAGCTGCCCGTCGGAATAGAACGACGCGCCGCACGAGCCGCTCTCCAGCACCTTCGCAGCGGCCGTGGTCTTCTTCGCTGTCGGCTTCGGCTTCGGCGACGCGGTGCGCTCCCTGCTCCGCGAGGCGGCCTGCTGCGACCGGGTCGCCGACGGGCTGGCGGTCACGCTCGGCGAGGCGCTCACGCTGGGGGAGGTGGCCGGGGAGCTGGGGGTGAGGCTGCTCGCGGCGGTGGTCGGAGTCAGGTCGAGAGCCACCTGCCCCGACTGGTCAGGGCCGGAGACCAGCTGCACGGCACCGACGGTGCCGCCGACGGCGAGGGCGACGCCGACCGCCGCGGTGGCCACGATGCCCGCCGGGGAGGAGAAGATGCGGGTACGGGAGTGCTTGCCTGCCACCGGCCCGGTCCTTTCGTCGTCTGAACAAACCGGGTCGGACCGTAACGAGAGAAGCACTTCCGAAGTCAACGTGATCATGGCGGTATGCCCGCATTTGCACAGGTACGTGTAGCCGATCATCCGACCCGGGGTGGGCCGGGTGGCCCGGGTGCCGCCACGCCCACCGCCCGTGCCGCAGGATGGGCGGATGCCCGCCGATCTGACCGAACGCCTGGCCGCCCTGTTCCAGTGGATCGACCCCGGCCCGGGCACCAGCCACCTGGTCAGCGACATCTCCGGCTGGTGGCGGGACCCGGCGGTGCTGGCCGAGCTGGGGCCGGCCCTGGTGGCGCCGTACCGGGCCGCCCGGCCCACAGTGGTGCTCGCGCCGGCCGTCACCGGGCTGCTGCTCGGGCCGTTGGCCGCCACCGCCCTCGGGGTCGGCTTCGTGGCCGCCCACAAACCCGGTGACGGGCGACTGCCGGCCGGGCCGCTCACCTGGGCGCAAAGCCCACCGGACTACCGGGGCCGACGGGTCGACCTCGCCGTACGGGACCGGCACCTCGGCCCCGACGACCGGGTGCTGGTGGTGGACGACTGGGTGCGGACCGGGGCGCAGCTACGCGCCCTCTACGACATCTGCGCCGCACGGGGCGCCGAGGTGCTGGGCACCGCCGTGGTGGCCGTGGACTGCCCGCCCGACGTCGCCGCAGACCTCCGGATCACCAGCCTGATCCACGCGGCGGATCTACCGGCTTGACTTCAACCAAGGTTGAGCACCGACGATCGGCGAATGAGTGACGGAGTTCTCGACGAGGCGTACGAGCGGCTGCACCGCACCGGCCCCGAATTCCAGGGCTGGCTGTCCAACCACGGGCCGATGGCCGTCGAGGCTTTGGTGCGACACGGCCACCAGCACCGGGTACACCGATGGCTCGACGACTACCTCGGCCGACTCGACGATCTGCCCCGGGGGCTGCGCGCGATCGACGACTGGCGGGACGCGCTGGGCGATCCGAAGCGGGCCGGTGACTGGCTGGCGTACTTCGACAGGCAACTACGCGAACGCCCGTGGCGCGAGGTCCTCGGCACCTGGTGGCCTCGGCTGCTGCCGGGCATCGCCGCCGGCGCCACACACGGTGTGATCCGGGTCGGGCACGCCGTCCGCGCGCTCGACCTGGACGGCGAGAACCGACAGCGGCTCGCCGAGTTGGGTCAGGCGATTGGTTACTGGGCCGCCCGCTGGCAGCCGATCCCCGGCGCCGACAAGCTGCTCGCCGGCGAGACCGAGCGGCCGGGCACCGACGACATCGACGTGGAGACCGCACTGGCCGGGCTGCCCCGGATCGACGACCAGACCGGGGGTGTCCGGGATCGGCTGGGCCGCCTGCCCGGCGTACCCCGGTGGGAGCCAGCGCTCGCGACGCTGCGCCCCGTGCGGAGCCCGGCCGAGGCGCAGCGCGGGCTCACCGCGCTGGTGCACCGGGCCGGCCTGGACTACCTGCGCTTCGGGCACGCCGCGCCGGTCATGCTGGTGCACGCCGTGACCGCGCCGACCGCCGTGCTGCGTACCCTGCCGGCACTGGACCCTGGGCTGTGGGCGCCGAGCCTCGCCGCGGCCTGGGCCGCGACGGCGGCCATGACCTCGGTGTACGCCCCAGCCGACGGCATCGCGCCACCGACCGTGAGCCCCGCGACACCGGCGGAGGTCTTCGCCCGCGCGGCCCGGCACGGCGACGAGCACGTGGTCAAACTGGCCGACGCGATCCTCGACGCGCACGAGGCCAGTGGCGACGACCGACTCCTCACCGCACCCGGCTACGCCGGCCAGCTGATCTGAGCGGGCGACGCGTATTGCGGCAGCGTCCCGGGCCGTGCTGGCCTAGCCTCGGCAGGATGTGGCCTCGGATCGGTGAACTGCGCGCCCTCGCCCTCGGTACTCCCGGCGAGTTGCGGGCAACCCTCAACACCCTGGTGCTGGCCGGTGTGAAGACCGCGACGGCCGGCCGGCTCGCCGAGTACGCGGAGGAGGGCGAGGAGTTGGAGCACGTCGGCGAGCGCCTGGCCCTTGTCGACGACGACAACGCACTTGCCGGCGTGGTGGAGATCACCGGAGTCGAGGTGGTCCGCTTCGCCGACGTGCCCTGGGACTTCGCCCACGCCGAGGGCGAGGGTGACCGTTCGATCGAGGAGTGGCGGGCTGGGCACTCGGCCTACTGGGCGCGGCTCGGCACCCCGGTCGACGGCGACACCCCGATCGTCTGCCTCCGCCTCCGGCTGGTCTCCGGCGGCGAGGGCGGTGTGGCCGGCGGCGACCTCGGCACCTGACCCGGCGGCTCCCAGCCCGGTCGGTGCGGTGGCCTCAGCCGCGGAGTTGTGGCAGCAGCCGCGTCGCCACATCCACCAGGACGGCTTCGTCACCGGCGTACCAACTGCTGGCGCGCGGCCAGTGCGTCACCACGTCGGTGAAGCCCAGCTCGGCGGCCCGGCCGACCTGATCGGCGAAGAACTGTGCGCTGCTGAGCGAGAAGACCGGCGCCGCGTCCAGCGAGAGGTAGCGGTCCAGGCTGGCCGGATCGCGGCCGGCCTCGTCCAGGGTCCGGTCCATCCGCGCGGACAGCGCCGACACACTGGCCCACCAACCCGCCAGGTCGTTGTCGTCACCGGTGCCGGTGGTCACCCACCCCTGCCCGAAGCGGGCCACCAACCGCATCGACCGTGGCCCGTTGGCGGCCACCACGAACGGCACCCGGGGCTGCTGCACGCAGCCGGGGTTGTTGCGGGCATCCACCGCGGCGAACCACTCGCCGCGCCAGGTGGTGCCGTCCTCCCGCAGGATCAGGTCCAGCAGTTCGGTGAACTCGGCGAACCTGTCCACCCGCTGACGCGGCGGCAGCGTCTCGCCGCCCAGCACCGCCGAGTCGAAGCCGATGCCACCCGCGCCCAGACCGAGCAGCAGCCGGCCGGCGGAGACGTCGTCCACCGTGGTGATCTGCCGGGCGAACGCGGCCGGGTGCCGGAAGTTCGGCGACGCCACGAGGGTGCCCAGCCGAATCCGCGAGGTCACCGTGGCGGCGGCCGTCAACGTGGCCATCGAGTCGAACCACGGGCCGTCGACCAGGTCACGCCAACCCAGGTGGTCGTACGTCCACGCGTGGTCGAAGCCCCACTCGTCGACCTGTCGCCAGCGACGCTGCGACTCCGTCCACCGCTGGTCCGGCAGGATCACGATGCCAATCCGCATGATCGCCACCCTAGCCGGGCCGGACACCCGCGCCCCTGCTCATCCTGACCGGTCTCGGTCTGCGGATCGAAGCGGCGATCGCCGACCGGAAGTCGTAGGTCCACCGCTGCTTCCGGCCCGTACCCTCCGGGGAGTGCCCACCGAAACACCTGCTGCCCGCGTATCCCCGGACCGCCGGACGCGCATGATCCGCACGGTGGCGCTGCTGGTCGGGGTGATCATCCCGTCCCTCGTCCTCCGCGAGCTGGTCGAGTCCGAGTTCGGCAGCGGGCCGATGGCCGACATCAGCGCGGTCGCGGTGCCGATGACGGCGACCGCGTGGCTCGCGCCGTACGCCTCCTATCGGCGGCGCGACGCCCTGCTCTGGCTGGTCGGCCCGGGCATCTACGTCTTCACCGTGATCGCCTGGCGGGTGGCCCTCGCGCCCCACCGGGACTGGCGGCCCCGCCCGGAGGAGAAAGCCCACATGCGCTGGTCACGCGACCCGGAACACGCCGGAACGTGGCTCCTGACCGAGCCCGTGGGTGACACGCGTCACACTCCTTCCCGGTAGGGACATCGCCTTCGGCTCCGACCCCTCGGGGAGCGGCACCCAGGCGGGGTGTCGCCCGAGGAGAGGACCAGGCGCGATGACGAAGGTGACGGCACAAGTGTCGGTGTCGGTGGACGGCTTCTACGCCGGCCCACGGTTCGACGGGGACGGCGACTGGATGGCCTCGGCGGAGAGCGCCAAGTTCTTCCGGGTCACCCGGTGGGCGACCGAAGCGGCGGCCTGGCGGGAACGGCAGGGCTTCGCCGGTGGGGAGCAGGACACCGACTCCGAGGTGATCGCCGAATCGTTCGGCGCGGCCGGGGCGTACGTGATGGGGCGCCGGATGGCCGACGGGGGTGAGATCCCCTGGGGTGCGGAGCCGCCGTTTCGCGCACCTGTCTTCGTCGTCACCCACCGCCCCCGCCAGACGCTGCTGAGGGGAGGGGGCACCAGCTTCACCTACGTCACCGATGGCGTGGCCAGCGCCGTCGCGCAGGCGCGCGAGGTGGCCGGTGGCAAGGATGTCGCAGTGGCCGGGGGCGGCAGCCTGGTGCGGCAGGTGCTCAAGGCCGGCCTGCTCGACGAGTTGGAGCTGCACGTCGTACCTGTCGTGCTCGGCACCGGCCTGCGGCTCTTCGACGCGGACCTCGACCTGGGCGACCGGGAGGCGGTCGAGCTGACGCCGACCCGCGTCCTTGCCACCCCGCAGGTGACCCACATCCGGTACGCCATACGCGGTCGCGCCCCGCTCGTGCTCGACGACCGGGGCAGCGGAGGCGGCCCGACGGTAACCGCGAACTGAGTCACGGCCCATCCGAGGAAGTAGGAGAAACCATGCCGCAACTGTTGCGGGTGCAGTGCTTCAACGTTTCGCGCGACGGGTTCGGGACCGGGGAGGGGCAGAGCCTGGAACGGCCCTTCGGCCACGCGGACCCCACCCCGCTGTTCTCCTGGCGTGCCGCCACCGCCAGTTTCGTGTACCGCACCGAGCCGGGAGGCACCCGCGGCCTGGACGACTACCTGACCCGCGACGCCGAGTGCAACATCGGCGCGGAGATCATGGGTCGCAACAAGTTCGGCCCGCAGCGCGGCCCCTGGGAGGACCATGAGTGGCAGGGATGGTGGGGGGACAACCCGCCGTTCCACACGCCGGTCTTCGTGCTCACCCACCACGAACGCCCGTCGTTCACCCTGGCCGACACCACCTTCCACTTCCTGAACGCCGGCCCGACCGAGGCGCTGGCCCAGGCGAAGCAGGCCGCCGCGGGTCGGGACGTACGCCTCGGTGGCGGGGTGGCGACCATCCGCGAGTTCCTCGAGGCCGACCTGGTCGACACGATGCACATCGCCGTCGCGCCCGTCGACCTGCACCGGGGCGAGCGCCTGTGGGACAGCCACACCGAGTTGCTCGACCGCTTCCACCTCGAGTCGGTGCCCAGCCCCAGCGGAGTCACGCACCTCCTGTTCTGGAGACGATGACCGCGCGCGGCACGGACGACTACAGCCGGGCCAGCACCAGCAGCCGGTTGCCGTCGGGGTCGGTGACCCGCGCGGACCGTTCACCCCAGGGCTGGTCGACCGGCTCCTCGGTGACCGTTGCTCCTCCGGTACGCAACGCGCCCACGGCGGCGTCGCAGTCGTCGGCGTAGACGCACAACTCCCAGCGGTGCGAGTCGGCCGGCTCGCCAGCCTCCGGGTTGGCGGCCAGGCCGAGTTCGCTGCTGCCCAGCCGCAGCGCGACGAACTCCGGGGCGCCCTCGTCCGGGAACCGGTAGGTCAGCTCGAAGCCGACCACGTCCCGGTAGAACGCGATCAGTCGTGGCAGGTCAGGTGTCGTCACGATCGGAAAGGCTTCGGTGAACACGGACCACCTCCAAGCGGACCCTAGCCGGTACCGAGGCCCAGCAGGAACCACCGCTGTCGATCCAGCGGATGTCGTCGCCTCGCTGGAACTCTTGCGCAGAATGATTTGCGATGCAAACCTATTGGTAGTGCAGCAGCCGTGGAGCAGTCTGGAGGCCACCGTGTCGGACCGATCGAGCACCCCGCCGACCAGCGGCAACACACCTGGAGAGCTGCTGGCGTCGGTGACCGCTCTCCAGCGGCGTACCCGGGCCGCCCGCAACGCCTACTGGCTGCCGCTGCTGCTGTTCGGTCTCCTGACGGCGGTGGCCGCACCTCTGTACGTCGAGTCGGTCGAGCCGCTCGCCATCCGCGCCGGGCAGGACAACCCCGCGCTGACCGGCCTCGGTGGGGACTTCCTCGAACGCGCGGCGGCCCTCGGCTGGTACTGGCTGGCGGCGCTCATCGGCGGCTACCTGCTCAGCCTCTGGTGGTATCGGTGGCATGGTGTGCGGGTGGGCGTCGAGACACCGGCTCGGCCGTACGTCGTCGCCGGCATCGTGGGCACGGTGGTCGGGCTCGTGCTGCCGATCGTGCTGCGGTACCTCTTGCTCAACACGGCGACGGTGATCTCGAACGGGACCGGCTGGGTGACCACACCGCTGCTGGGCATATCCGATCGGGGCATGTTTCCGCACCTGATCATCGCTGTGGGACTACTGGTCCTGGCCCGACTCGAGCGCAGCCGTGGCCTGACGGTCGTGGCTGCCGTCTACGCCGCGGCGGTCGTCCTCGTGAACATCTTCTTCCAGACCGCCGATTTCCAGCCGGGAGACCTGAACCGCTACAGCTTCCTATTGGCGGCCCTGCTGCCCGCACCGATCCTGCTCGTCGGCGGTGGCGTCGCCCTCCTCAACTCGATCAAGAGGTCGGCGTGAGCAGTGACGCAGCGGCCGCCGGCCCCGGCAACGGTGGGCACCCGACGAACGGCCTCAACGACACCGTCCACCAACGCAACAGGCTCGGCATCCTCACCATCGCGGCGGAGGCCGAGCGGGTGGAGGTCGCCTACCTGCGCGACGCACTCGAACTCACCGCCGGCAACCTCTCCCGACACCTCGCCGTGCTGGAGGAGGCAGACCTGATCCAGATCGAGAGGGGCTACCACGGCCGTAGGCCCAAGACCTGGATCAGGATCACCGAGCAGGGGCAGGCCGCACTGGCAGCGGAGATCAGCGCACTACGGGAACTCCTCCGACGCCATCAGGAGTTCCGTGCCGCCACCTGAGCGTCACCGTGGTTGCCCACCAGCCCGTGTCAGTGGCCGTGTCAGGGCCGTGTCAGGGGGGTGACAGCCCAGCCGCCGATGGTAGTTGCATGACGAGTTCAGCGATTGCAGTCTCCGGGCTGCGGAAGGCCTACAAGGACAAGGTCGTGCTCGATGGCATCGACCTGGATGTCCGTGCGGGCACGATCTTCTCCCTGCTCGGTCCGAACGGGGCGGGTAAGACGACGACGGTGAACGTGCTGACCACGTTGGTGAAGGCCGACGGTGGGACCGTACGCATCGCGGGGCACGACGCCGCCACCCAGGCCAAGGCGGTGCGCGCGGCGATCGGGGTCACCGGTCAGTTCGCGGCGGTGGACGAGCTGCTGACCGGCCGGGAGAACCTGCAGCTGATGGTGGATCTGAGCCCGGTGCCCGCCAAGGACGGCAGGCGGATCGTCACGGAGCTGCTGGAGCGGTTCGATCTGGTGGAGTCGGCACAGAAGCCGGTGTCGACCTACTCCGGTGGTATGCGCCGCAAGCTTGATCTGGCGATGACGCTCGTCGGCGACCCGCGGATCATCTTCCTCGACGAGCCGACGACGGGCCTGGATCCGCGGAGCCGCCGCACGATGTGGTCGATCATCCGTGACCTGGTTGCCGACGGCGTGACGATCTTCCTCACCACCCAGTATCTGGAGGAAGCTGATCAGCTCGCCGACCGGATCGCCGTACTCGACCAGGGGCGTCTGGTCGCCCAGGGCACGCCCGACGAACTCAAGCGCCTGATCCCCGGCACCCACGTCCGGCTGCGGTTCACCACCGTCGCCGAACTCGACGCGGCTGCCCGGGTGCTCAACGACTCCACACGGGACGACGAGGCACTTGCCCTGCGGGTCCCCAGCGACGGCGGCACGGCCTCGCTGCGGGCCCTGCTGGACCGGCTCGACGAGTACGCGATCAGCGCCGAGGGGTTCTCCGTTCAGACGCCGGACCTCGACGACGTCTTCCTCGCCCTGACGGGCAGCCGCACCCAGGAGGTTTCCGCGAAATGAGCACCAAGTCCCACTCGATCGTCATGTTGCGCCGCAACTTCAAGCACATCGCCCGGAATCCGACCTCGGTGTTCAACGCGGTCCTGATGCCGATCGTGATCATGTTGATGTTCGTCTACATGTTCGGTGACGCCTTCAACGTCGGTGTCGACTACATCGACTACGCGACTCCCGGGCTGATGCTGTTGGCGGTCTGCTACGGGCTGGGGGCCACCGCGACCGCGGTGAACTCCGACATGACAAAGGGCATCATCAACCGGTTCAAGGTCATGCACGTCTCCCGCGGTGCGGTGCTGACCGGTCACGTCGTCGCCAGCGTGCTGACCAACCTGGTCGCCATCGCGGCCCTCGTCGGGGTGGCCTTCCTGCTCGGATTCAGCCCGTCGGCGAGCCTCCTCGGCTGGCTCGGTGCGATCGGCATCATCGTGTTGCTCGGCTTCGCCGCCGGCTGGCTCACGGTCGCCCTGGGGCTCTCGGCGAAGTCTCCGGAAACGGCGGGGCTGGCCTCCGTACCGCTGGTCATGCTGCCGTTCTTCAGCAGCGCGATCGTGCCGGCGGACAAGATGGGACCCGGGCTGCGGGAGTTCGCCGAGTACCAGCCCTTCACACCGATCATCGAAACTCTGCGCGGGTTCCTCAACGGCACGGCGTCTGCCGGTGACGTGATCCCCGCCCTCGCCTGGTGCGTCGCCATCGCTCTGGTCGGCTACCTGTGGGCGCGCTCCACGTTCACGAAGCGAGCGTGATCGCGACCACCTGACTCCAGCTCGTCCGACTGCCTTCCAGCGCCGCCTCTGCGAATCCCACTTCGCCGAGGCGGCGCCGTACTTCCTGCTCGATCCGGGCCACGTCCGGCTGGGAATGATCCTGCCGTCCGCGCACACCGGTGCTCGCGGCAAGCAGCTGCGCGGCGTGCTCGTACTGGTCACGGCGCAGGGCCAGGTTCGCGACGCCGACGATCACCCGCGCGATCGAGGGTGCGTGCCCCGTCTCGGCTGCCGCCTCGCAGGCCGCGGAATGGTGCTTGCGCGCCTCGTCGAGATCGTCGGCGACATACCCGAGCAGGTCGTGTGTCACCGCGCGGATGTGTGCCTGCTCCGCCTCGTCGCGCAACAGGGTCGTCGCGACGCCGACCTGGCGGGCCACCTCCTCGGCGTCGCCACGCCAGCGAGCGAGTTCCGCCCGTGACAGGGCCAGCACGGCCAACGCACCCGGCCACGTGACCCGTTTCGCGCAGCGCCGCGCCTCGGCCATGGCAGCCGCGCTGGACTCCTCGTCGCCGAGCAACCAGTACAGCTGAGCCTGCCGGGACCGTATCCGGATGATGTCCTCGACGGTGCCGACCTCGGTGACGACCGCTGCCGCCTCCTCGTAGTGCTCGCACGCACCGGCGAACTCACCGCGTACGGCAATCAGCTCCGCCAGCTCGGTCAGTGCGAACGAGATCCCGAACCGTTCGCCGAGTGCCCGGAACTCGGCGAGCGCCGCCACGAGATACGCGTCCACATCCCGGCCGTCCTGGCCGAGCACGATCCGCATCTTGCCGAGTTGCAGCCGGGCCAGCGCGCGTACCCAGGGATCCTCGTCGTTCAGCAGCGGTTCCCATGCGGCCAGGATCGCGTCCGGGGCTCGCAACATGCGTTCCAGCGGGACGACGAGAGCCGTCCCCGGGTGGCTGCCGTCACTGCGCTGGCTGAACTCGTACGCCCGGTGGATCCACTCCGCCGCCTGGCGCTCGTCACCCGGCCCCGAGTTGACGAAGAGCACGACGAGCGCGTACACCGTGGCCCGGATCTCGTCGCTGACCTCGCCGGGCGTCTCGGTGGCCGCCGTGATCAACTCCATGCCCTCGGTTCGGTGCCCGCCGAGCCACCAGTACCAGCCGGCGCCCGCGGCCAGCCGCATCGCCGCGTGCGCCTCGCCGGCGGCGAGCGCACCACGCATGGCGGAACCGATGTTGTCGTGCTCGACTTCGAGAGTGGCGAGCCATGTCACCTGGTCCGCGCGGCGGAGCTGCGGCTCCGCGGTCTCGGTGAGTTCGGTGAAGTACGCCAGGTGCGCGTGGCGCGCCAGGTCCGATTCGCCCGCCTCGGCGAGGCGGTGCGCGGCGTACTCCTTGATGGTGCCGAGCATCCGGTAGCGCGGGGCCTCGTCGCCCTCGGCGACCAACAACGACTTCTCGGCCAGCGCGGTGACCAGCTCGAGCACATCCTCCTGCTCGACCTCGTCACCGGCGCAGACCCGTTCGGCCGCTTCCAGGCTCACCCCGCCCGAAAACACCGACAGCCGGCGCAGGACCGTCCGTTCGGCGTCGGTCAGCAGCTCCCAACTCCAGTCCACCACCGCGCGCAGCGTCCGGTGCCGGGGCAACGCGGTACGGCTACCGCCGGTCAGCAGGCGGAACCGATCGTCGAGCCGCCTGGCGAGCTGGTCGATGGACATGGTGCGCAACCTGGCGGCGGCCAGTTCGATCGCCAGCGGCATCCCGTCCAGCGCCCGACAGATCCGCGCCATCGTCGACAACGTGGAGGCGTCGACCGCCAGATCCCTGCGCACCGCGCCGGCCCGGTCCCGCAGCAACCGGACAGCGGGAGAGATTTCGATCTCGCCGGGGTCGGCGTCGACGTCCGGCAGGGCCAGCGGCGCGACCGGCCAGAGCGCCTCACCGGTGATGCCGAGCGGTTCCCTGCTCGTCGCGAGGATCCGCAGGCGCCGACACTCCCCGAGCAGCCGGTCAGCGAGCACGGCCGCCGGCTCGATCACGTGCTCGCAGTTGTCCAGGATCAGCAACGCCTCCCGCTCGCGGATCGCGGCGACGAGCCGGTCGATCAACTCCATGCTCGGTGCCTCGCCGAGCAGAGCGTCCCGGAGTCCGAGCCCCGAGAGCGTCGCCTGAACCACGTCACCGTCCGCGCCGATGGCGGCGAACTCGACCAGCCAGGCGCCGTCCGGCAGGTCGTCGAGCATTCTGCGCGCGGTCTCCGTGGCCAGCCGGGTCTTCCCGGAGCCACCCGGCCCGATCAGGGTCGTGAGCCGGTGCTCGGAGACGAGCGCGCCGACCTCGGCGACGGCCTCGTCCTTGCCGATGAAGCTGCTCAACTCGGCACGAAGGTTGGTCTTCCGGTCCTCCTCGCGCCGTCGCACCTCCCCCCGCAGGAGCGCGACGTGCAACGCCGCGAGTTCCGGCGAGGGGTCGACGCCCAGCGCGTCGGCCAGGGCCGCACTCGTGCGCTGATACACGAGCAGCGCCTCGTTGTCCCGGCCGCTCGCGGCGAGTGCCCGCATCAACGCGATGACCAGCCGTTCCCGCACCGGGTGCGCGGCCACCAGATCGGTCAGCTCCGCGACCAGCTCCGGACCGTGACCGAGGCTGACCTCCACGTCGAAGCGATCCTCCATGGCCGTCAGACGCAGCCTGTCGAATCGGGTGACCGCCGCGTCGAGTGCCGTGCTGTCGACCAGACCGACGTCCTGCATCGCCGCACCGCGCCACAGGTCGAGGGCCTCGCGCAGCCGCCGTCCCCGCTGCGGGCCGTCGTCATCGCGAGCCTGGCCGACGAGGCGTTCGAACCGTACGGCGTCGACGACGTCGGGATCGACCACCAACCGGTAGCCGTCCGTCTGCCCCTCGATCGACCCCTCCGGCAGCGCCTTACGCAGCCGGGAAACCAGGCGGTGCAGGGCGTTCGCCGCGTCCGAGGGCGGATGCTCACCCCAGATCCAGTCGACGAGGGTCCCCTTCGGGACCACGTGACCCGGGTTGAGCGCGAGGGCGGTCAACAGCCCGCGCAGCCGCGCACCTGGCACGTCGATGAAGGTGCCGTCGTCAGCGCGCACTTCGAATGGACCGAGCATCCCGACCTGCACCTGGCAGATCTTGCCATGAACATGAGAAGCATCCGCGTCGCTGATCCCCGCTCCGCCGACGGCTGTCGGGGCGGCGGTGGTCAGCCGGCGCGGTTGAGCCGGGTGGCGTTGTCGTACGACTCGCGGGCGTCGAGCAACTCGTCCCAGTGCTGCTCGGCCCAGGCGCATGCCACCGCAATCGGTTCCAGCATGCTGCGGCCCACCGGCGTCAGCTCGTACTCCACGTGTGGGGTGACCTCGGCGAAGACGGTGCGCTTGACCAGCCCGTCGCGTTCGAGAGAGCGCAGCGACTGGGTGAGCACCTTGGGAGTGACGCGGTGCAACGGCACGCGCAGCTCCGAGAACCGGCGAGGCCCCTGCTCCAGGCAGCGGATGATGAGCGCCGCCCACTTGTCGCCGAATCGGATCGGGTTGAGCGAGGACGGGCACAGCTCGTCGAACATGTCGGCGGGCAGAGGTTGCCTCATAACTCAACGGTAACTGGTATCCGGGCGGTAACCACGACCCTCGATAGCGTCGGCGAATCGGCCGAGCGCACCGGCTCCGGCCCCGTTGAGAGGCGTACCTCATGAAGATTGTGATCTTCGGCGCGGGCGGCCGGGCCGGCCGGCAGGCCGCCGCCGAGGCCCACCGACGCGGCCACCAGGTCACCGCCGTGGTGCGCAACCCGGCGGGCCACAGCGACCTGGCCGACGTGCGGGTGGTGGCAGGCGACGTCACCGATGTCGGAAGCGTCGCGCAGGCAGCCGCCGAGCACGATGCCGCCATCACTGCCGCGGTGGACCTGTCCGTGGCACCGGACGACTTCTTCACCGCATCGTCCCGCGCCCTGACCACCGGGCTGGCGAAGGGCGGTGTACGCCGCCTGGTGGTGGTCGGCCTCGCCTCGATCATGCCCGGGGCGTCCGGTGCCGCCCTGATGGACGAGCCCGGCTACCCGAACGAGTACCGGTCCTTTTACCTCGGCCACGCAGCCGGCCTTGCCGAGCTTCAGATCTCCGACCTCGACTGGGCCTACCTGGCCCCCGCCGGCGACTTCGACCACAGCGGCACGCGCACCGGCCACTACCGGATCGCCGAACACGGCGACGCGGCCAGCCGGATCAGCTACGCGGATTTCGCTATCGCGCTGCTCGACGAGATCGAGGCGCCCCGCCACCACCGCGCCGCCGCGAGTGTCCAGGAGGCGTGATGCCAGGCGTCCACGACAGCCCGAACGCCTGGGTCGCGGAGCACATCCGCCGTTTCGAGGAGACCGGAGGCCGGCCACGGCCCGGCATGAACGACCTGCTCCTGACCACCCGGGGCAGGAAGACCGGCGAGCGGCGTCGCACCGCCCTCGTCTACGCGCGCGACGACGACCGCTACGTGCTGGCCGCGTCCAACCGCGGCTCGGAGCACCACCCGGCGTGGTACCTCAACCTGCTCGCCGACCCGTACGTCACGGTGCAGGTTGGTACTGACACCTTCACCGCGTACGCGCGCCCCGCGACTGCCGACGAGCGTCCACACCTGTGGCGCCTGATGGTTTCAGCGTTGTCGGAGTACGCGGCATACCAACAACGGATTACCCGGGAGATCCCCGTGGTTCTCCTGGAACCAGTTCCGAAATGAGATGCGTACGGACCGGCGTCCCTGTTGGATCTCGACATGGAACATGAGCTTGTTCGTCCCCGAAAGGCACGCCCGGGGGACCACCTCGCGGTCCTCTCACCGTCCTTCGCTGCGGCCGGTGCCTATCCCGGGATTCACGAGCAGGCCATGCGACGGCTCGCTGACCTGACCGGCCTCGTACCTGTCGAATACCCCACTACCCGCCAGGTGGGTGCGACCGCGGCGGCGCGCGCGGCGGACATCAACGCCGCCCTCGCCGACCCCCGGGTACGCGGCATTCTCGCCGTCATCGGAGGCGAGGACCAGATCACCGTCATCCCGCACCTGGACGCCGACCTGGCCCGAGCCGACCCGAAGCCGTTCCTCGGCACCAGCGACAACACCAACCTGCACCACTGGCTCTGGGGCCTCGGCATCGCCAGCTTCTACGGCGGATCCTCCCAGGTGCACCTCGGCCCCGGGCCTGCCGTCGACGACATCCACGTCCGGTCGCTACGAGCGGCGTTGCTCACCGGGGAGCGACTGGAGATCACCGATCCGGGTGAGTCCGAGGACATCGGGATCGACTGGGCGGACCCGCAGGCGTTGAAGTCCTTCGGCGAGCGCGAACCGACCGAGCCGTGGAGCTGGTACGGCCCGTCCCGCGCGGTCACCGGTCGCACCTGGGGTGGCTGCCTGGAGGTCATCCAGTGGATCCTGACGGCGGGACGCTTCCCGTTTCCTCCGGAGGTTCTGCAGGGCAGCGTCCTGATCATCGAGACGTCGGAGGAGCTTCTCCCCGCCCGCGAGGTCGGCTGGATCGTCCGATCCCTTGGTGAACGCGGTCTCCTCAGCGCCGTCGACGCCATCCTGGTCGCCCGTCCGCCGGTCTCCGACCACACCCGTCGACCCCCGGCCGCGGATCGGGCACGGCTACGCGAGCAGCAACGGGACACGGTCGTGGACGTGGTGACCCGCTACAACCCCGAGGCGGTCGTCTGCGTCGGCGTCCCGTTCGGCCACACCAGACCGCAGTGGATCCTCCCCCACGGCGGCCCGGTCACCGTCGACGGCGTGGAGCGCCGAATCTTCGCCGACTACCGGTAGGACCCTTCCACCCGCACGAGGAAGCCCTGGTCAGGACATGTGTCCTGACCAGGGCTTTCGCAGTGGAGCGGGTGACGGGAATCGAACCCGCACTGTCAGCTTGGGAAGCTGATGTTCTGCCATTGAACTACACCCGCAAGCGGCACCACTGTACCCGAGTCATCGAGCCCGTGCACCCAGGTACCCCCGCCGGTCGCAGCAGTCCGCCCACCCCTCAGCCCGGGGTTGATCCACTCGGTTTCCTGGAAGTCGGGGCATCCGAGGCGCTGGGACACCGCGGTTTCACCGAAACCGAGTTGATCATGTGGCGGCCGGGGTCAGGCGGCCGTGCACTGGACGTCACGGCTGAGGCGGGTCGGGCGCGTCTGCGGTACGGCGAGTGGGGTGGCGGCCGCCGACGGGGCGTGCGGGTCGAGCCAGACCCGAACGGCCGGTCGACCCGGCGCGAGGCCCGGGACGCCCGCGATGTGCTGCTCACGGCGGGTGAGCATCGCCACGTCGACGGTGAACTCGAAGAGCCGCCAGTCGACCTGCGGCTCGGCGCGGGCGCTCTGCGCCAACTGTGCCACCCGGACCGGGTCGGTCACCGGACGGGCGCGCCCGGCCACGTACGCCTCGTCGTCGCTCTCCTCCGGCGGGAACGAGTGCAGCGCGTAACGGCCGTCACGTTCGAGGTCGCGGCGCTTGGGAGAGTCGATGATGAAGCAGAACAGCCCCTCGGCGGTGATGACCGGGGAGACCGGATGGACGCGGGGCCCGCCGTCGGCACGGACCGTGGCCAGGTAGCCGAAGCCCGGCCCGTACTGCTGAAGGAGAACGCGGATCCCGTCGGCGAGTCGGGGCTCGTCGGCGGCGAATTCGGACCAGGAAGCCATGTGGGCATTCTATCGAACAAATGTACGAGCAGCGACCTCGACGCGCTGGTCACCGGCACCGAATCCGGCCGCTTTGGGCAACGCGGCTATGGTGGTCCGATGCTGCTCTCCGACCGCGACCTGGTCTCCGAGATCAAGGCCGGCACGCTGGGCCTGGAGCCGTTCGAGCCCACCCTGGTCCAACCGTCCAGCATCGACGTCCGACTCGACAGGTTGTTCCGGGTCTTCAACAACCACCTCTACACCCACATCGACCCCGCCATGCAGCAGGACGACCTGACATCAGTGGTCGAGGTCCCCGACGGCGAGCCGTTCGTGCTGCACCCGGGGGAGTTCGTGCTCGCCTCGACGCTGGAGGTCATCTCGCTCGGTGACCAGCTCGCCGGCCGACTGGAGGGCAAGAGCTCCCTGGGCCGGCTCGGGCTGCTCACGCACTCCACCGCCGGTTTCATCGACCCGGGCTTCTCCGGTCACGTGACGCTGGAACTCTCGAACGTGGCGAACCTGCCGATCACCCTGTGGCCGGGCATGAAGATCGGGCAGCTCTGCATCTTCCGGCTCTCCTCGCCGGCCGAGCACCCGTACGGCTCGGTGGTCTACGGCTCGCGCTACCAGGGCCAGCGGGGGCCGACGCCCAGCCGCGCCTGGCAGCACTGGCGCACCTGGCCAACGCGCTGAGGCACCCCACTCGCTGGAACCAGAACGACGAGGGCCCGCCGCGACGGATCGCGACGGGCCCTTCGGTCACCCGGGGTCAGCCCGGGCGGCCGTAGCTGTGGATCGGGCCGTCGTCGACCTTCTTCATCTTGACCGGTTGACCGGCCTGCGAGGCGTGCACCACCCAGCCGTTGCCGACGTACATGCCGACGTGGTGAATGTCGCTGTAGTAGAAGACCAGGTCGCCGGGGCGCAGGTCGCCCCTGCTGACGTTCTTGGTGACGCGGCTCTGCGCGGCGGCGTTGTGCGGCAGCGACACGCCGGCCTTCGCCCAGGCGGCCAGCATCAGCCCGGAGCAGTCGTACGAGTTCGGGCCCTCGGCACCCCAGACGTAGGGCTTGCCGATCTGCGCGCAGGCGAACTTGACCGCCGTGCCCGCGGCGCCGCCGGGGTAGCTACCCGGGCAGGGTGCCGGGCGCAGTGGACCGCCGCCGCCGTTGCCGTACACCTTGAGGCGCAGCTTCTGCAGACGGTCGATCTCTTCGTTGATCTGCTTCTTCTTAGCCGCCAACTGCGCTTCGGTGCGGGTCAGCTGGGCCACCATCTCGTCCAGCGGCGCCTTCTGCGCGGCCAGCTGGTCGCGCAGGTCGGCGACCTGGCGTACGTCCTTCTGCTGGTTGTGCGCGAAGCGGTCGAGCATTTCGAGCTGGCCGACCACCTCGCTGGGCGACCGGCTGCCCAGCACCGCGTTCACGGTCGAGACGTTCTCACCCTTGTAGGCGCGTACGGCCAGGGCGCTGACCTTGTCCATCGCGGCGTCGACCTGGCGCTCCAGCGGGGTGATCCGGGCGGCCAGCGCGTCGGCCTGCTTGCGCTTGGCGACGAGGTCGGTGCGGGTGGCGTTGTGCCGTTCGATGATCGGTTCGAGCTTGTTCCAGTCGGCGTCGATCTGGCGCTCGATCTCGGCGACGGACGGGTCGGCGTGGGCAGCCGTGGCGCTGCCGGTCAGTACGACGGCGATGCCGGCCAGCGCGGCGAGTGCGGTGGTGAAGCGGGACCAGCGTGGGCGCGGCACGATCGACGCCGGGCCGGCTGATGCCGACCGCTCGGACGACGGCCGCGGGGCATGGAGTGCCACCGGGGTTCCGTACTCCTTCTTCCTGACCGCCTACCGGGTTAGCTGACGGGTTCGGGCGGGAAGTCGGCGCCCTACCGCAATGGCTGCGGATTCACCCCGAGGGACCTGGGTCCCCGGTTCGCTCGGAAACGACTCGGCGGTGTCGGTCCGTTACCGCCCGGGCTGGGCGGAGCTGCTGTCGGGCCGACGAATGACCAGAGTAGAGACGCTTGTTACCGATCCGCAACCCGTGCGGCCGTGACACTCCGTACCGATTGGGCGAGGTCACCGACCGTGTGTGAAGAATTCTTTCCACATACTTCGATAGATAGAAAGGTATTGACGTGACCTCCCGGGCGGCGCGATGGTGACCTGACCTCACTCCGCGAGAATCTAGGGGGTTCGATGCACCATCCAACCCTGTCGACCGGCTGGCGCGCACTGCTCGCCACCACCGTCGTCGCCGCCGCGTCCGCGGTGCCACTCTCCGTCGGCCCGGCCGCCGCCGCACCCACCACCGACCGCCAGCAGCAGTACGCCGCCGCAGCCACCGAGTACGGCGTGCCGACAGTCGTGCTGCTCGGCGTCTCCTACCTGGAGTCGCGCTGGGACACCAACGCCGGCACACCGAGCACCAGTGGCGGCTACGGCCCCATGCACCTGACCGACGCCCGGCACGTCGCCGCCCTACCGGAACGCGGTCACCACGACACCGGCGACGAGGACCCCCGCGGCGACGACTCCCGTTCCGCCCGGGTGCCCGCACCTCGGCCGGTGGAGGCTCCCGCGCCGTCCACCGCCGCGTTGCAGACCGTTGACGCCGCCGCCACGCTCACCGGTGCCGCCCCCGAGGCACTGCGCACCGACGCGGGCCTCAACATCCGGGGTGGGGCCGCGCTGCTCGGCGCGTACCAGAGGATCTGGGCGCGCCGGTCGGCGCGGACACCGACCCGGCGGCCTGGTACGGCGCGGTGGCCCGCTACTCCGGCGCGGACAGCGCCGACGCGGCCGCGGCCTTCGCCGACGAGGTGTTCACCACCATCGGCGCGGGCGAGTCCCGGGTGACCGACGACGGCCAGCGGATCACCCTGCCAGCCCGTGCGGTACGACCCGACCGTTCCTGGCTGGACCGGCTGGGTCTGCGCCGGCTGGCCCGCCCGGACGGGGTGGAGTGCCCCCGCACCATCTCCTGCGAGTGGATCCCGGCGCCCTACGAGGCGTTCGGCGACGGGGACTACGGCAACCACGACCTCTCCGACCGGCCCGCGCGGCAGAAGATCGAGTACATCGTCATCCACGACACCGAGGCGAGTTGGGCGACGACCCTGAAACTCGTCCAGGACCCGACCTACGTGAGCTGGCACTACTCGCTGCGCTCGGTCGACGGGCACATCGCCCAGCACGTAAAGACCAAGGACGTCGGCTGGCACGCCGGCAACTGGTTCGTCAACGCGAAGTCGATCGGGCTGGAGCACGAGGGCTTCGCGGCGCAGGGGACCTGGTACACCGAGGCGATGTACCGGACCTCGGCGAAGCTGGTCCGGCACCTGGCGCTGCGGCTGGGCATCCCACTGGACCGCCAGCACATCATCGGCCACGACAACGTGCCCGGCACCATCGCCTCGACAGTGCGGGGGATGCACTGGGATCCGGGACCGTACTGGGACTGGACGCACTACTTCGACCTGCTGCACGCCCCCCGACTCGACACCGGCACCCCGGCCACCGGGCTGGTCCGGATCGACCCGGACTACGCCACCAACCAGCCGGCGTTCACCGGCTGCGTCACAGCGGGCGTGCCGTGCGCGCCGCGCGGCTCCTCGGCCGTGGTGCTGCGGAGCGCACCGTCCGCGGACGCGCCGCTCGTCAACGACATCGCGCTCCGTCCGGACGGCACCCCGAACACGATGGCCGTGTCGGACCACGGGGCCCGGGCATCCGCCGGGCAGACGTACGCGCTGGCCGGGCGGCAGGGCGACTGGACGGCGATCTGGTACCTCGGGCAGCGGGCCTGGTTCCACAACCCGGCGTCCGCGCCGACCGCCAGTTGGACCGTCGGCGTCGTGGCCACGCCGAAGCCCGGACGGGCCACCATTCCGGTCTACGGACGGGCGTACCCGGAACAGTCGGCGTACCCGGACGGGGTGCCCTACCAGACGGTCTCGCCGCTGCAGTACACCCTGGCCGCCGGGCAGCGGTACGCCGTCGGAGCTGTGCTGGCCGGCGAGTACTACCGGGCCAGCACCGTCGATGGCTCCTCGCCCGGTGACTGGACGGTGATTCGCGGCAAGAACCGCTACGCGCAGATCCAGTTCGGCCACCGGATCATGTACGTCGACCTCGCCGACGTGCAGCTGCTGCCGTCCCCGTTGGGCGCTCCCCGCTGAGAACCACGACGGCCCCCGGTCGGTGACCGGGGGCCGTCGTGTTGCGCGAGGTCGATCAGCCGGGTCTACGGAAGCCGGCGACGGGCATGGTGTTGATGCTGGACACCTGCACCGGTTTACCGGCACGTGGCGCGTGCACCATCTGGTTGTTACCCAGATACAGCCCGACGTGACTGAGGCCGGAGAAGAAGAAGACCAGGTCACCGGGGCGGGCGTCGCCTCGCGAGATGGCCTTGCCCTCGTTCCACTGGTCACCGGTGTGGTGGGTGAGGTAGATCCCCGCCGCCTTGTAGGCGTACTGGGTCAGCCCCGAGCAGTCGAACGAGTTCGGCCCGGTGGCGCCCCAGACGTACGGCTTGCCGACCTTGCCGCAGGCGGTTCTGATCGCGGTGCGGGCCGCCGCGCTGACCACCCCGTTGATGGTCGGGCAGGCCGCGGTCACGACAGTGGTCTTCGGCATCGACGCCTCGAGCTGCTTGATCTCGGTGTCGATCTGCTTCTTCTTGGCCGCCAGCTCGTTCTGCTGCCGGGTCTGGGTGACGATCAGCGCGTCCAGCTTCTGCTTCTCGCCGTCGTACTTGGCCCGGACGGCCAGCACACCCTCGACCTGCTTGCGCTCCTGCGAGGCAAGCCGGTCGAGGATGGTGAGCTGCTCGGTGAGCGTGTCCGGCTTGGCGCTGACCAGCAGCGCGCCGATGTCGTGCGACGGGCCCGAGATGTAGTAGCGGGAGGCGAGATCGCCGACCCGGTTGAGCGCCAGCTCGCTCTGCAGCGCCAGCGGCTCGATCTTCTTCTGCAGGTTCGCCGACTTCTGCCGGTTGACCTTCAGCTGCGCCCGAACCTTGTTGTACTGCTCGATGGTGGGCTCCAACTGCTCCCACTTCTTGTCGATCTGCGCCTCGATCTCGTCGACCGTGGGCGCGGCATGTGCCGGCGCGGTCAACAGACCGGCGCCGACCGCCGCAGCAGCGACCAGGACCAGCACCCGGTGGGCAGCGCGGCGCAGGCCACCAGAGCGAGCAGACGCATTCAGGTCGTGACGATGAGGGGGCATGGTTGCCACCGGCACCGACTCCTTTGCAACCGACCGCCGGGCGCCTCGCGTGAGGAAAGGGCCGAGGCAGACGACCCACAGCGGTCGGTGCCTCACATTAGGGAAGCTCGGGGCGGTAATCAAGGCGAGCGCAGTAACCATCACTGTCGTGCAACCGCTTGCACACCAAGGGTATTGGTCCATCAACCAACGATTGCGGTCAATACATCGTCAAGGGTGACCACACCGAGAGGCTTTCGTCCGTCGCTGACCAGCACCATGTGCCGCCGCTCGCGACGCATGGCCAGCAGAAGATCGGCGAGCGTACGCTCCGGCGGCACCACCGCCAGCGGCCGGTAGACGTCCGCCGGTACCGGGGACCGGCGACCCTGCCCGGCGTACCCGAGCACGTCCTTGACGTGCACAAAGCCGAGCACCCGGCGGGTCGACCGCTGCACCACCGGGAACCGGGACCTGCCGGTCCGGGTCGCCAGCACCTCCAGCGAGGCCGGCGAGACGTCCTCGGCCACCGTCACCACCGTCGACCACGGTTGCAGCGCGTCCGCCGCCGTGCGCGCGTGCAGGGCCAGCGCGCCGGTGATCCGCGCGTGCTGCTCCGCGTCGAGCAGTCCCTCGGTCCGCGCCTGGGAGACCAACCCGGCCAACTCCTCGGCGGTGAACACCGTCTTCACCGCCTCGGACGCCTCGATCCGCCAGAACGCGAGCACCCGCCGCGCCGCCCATTTCATCGCGAGCAACAACGGTTTGGTGGCCACACAGAACGCCAGCATCGCCGGACCGAGCCAGAGGGCGGAGACCTCCGGACCGGCAAGCGTGATGTTCTTCGGCACCATCTCGCCGACGACCGTGTGCAGGAAGACCACCACGCCCAGTGCCAGCACGAACGCCACCGGGTGCACCGCCCGCTCCGGCAGGCCGGCCGCGTGGAACGGCGGCTCCAGCAGATGCGCCAACGCCGGTTCGGCGATCGCACCCAGACCCAACGAGCAGACAGTGATGCCGAGCTGCGCGCCGGCGATCATCAACGGAATCTGGTTCATCGCCGACAACGCCCAGCGGGCGCGTTTCGACCCGGCGGCCAGCGGCTCGATCACCGTCCGGCGGGACGCGATGAGCGCGAACTCGCTACCCACGAAGAACCCGTTGCCGAGCAGCAGCAGCACTGTCACCAGCAGCTCAGTCATCGTCGTCCGGATCCGCCGGGCGTAACACCCGAACCTGCTCGATCCGGTGCCGCTCGACCTCGACGACTGTGAACTCCCAGCCGTCCGTCTCGACCGTCTCACCGGCCAGCGGGATGTGCCCGAGCTGGGCCATCAGGAACCCGGCCAACGTCTCGTACGGCCCCTCGGGCAGCCGGAATCCGGTCTGCTCGGCCAACTCGTCGGAGCGCAGCACACCGTCGACAAGCACTGTGCGCTCACCGCCCGGCACGGTCAGCTCGACCGAACCGTCGTCGTCCACGTTCGCCGGGTCGAACTCGTCGGCGATCTCGCCGACCAACTCCTCGACGAGATCCTCGACTGTCACCACGCCGTCCGTGCCCCCGTACTCGTCGACCACGATGGCCAGGTCGGCCCCGGCCGCCTTCAGCGCGGCCAGGACACCGTCCAGGTTCAGGCTCTCCGGTACGTACACCGGCTCGCGGGCCACCGAGCCGACCCTGGTCGACGCCCGCAGGGCCAGCGGCACGCCCAGCGCGTCGGGCACACCTGCCACGCCGGTCACCAGGTCCAGGGTCTCCTCGTACACCGGGAAGCGGGTCCGCCCGGTCCGCCGTGACTCCTCCAGCAGCTCGGCCACTGTGGCCGTGACGCGCAGCGCGACCACGTCCACCCTGGGGGTCATCGCCTCCGCGGCCCGCTTGTCACCGAAGCGGATGGTGCGACGCAGCAGCATCGCCGTGTCAGTGGGCAGCGCGCCGGCACGCGCCGAGATGCCCGCCAGCAGGCCCAGCTCCTCCGGCGAGCGGGCGCTCGCCAACTCTTCCTGCGGCTCCACGCCGAGTGCCCGGACCAGTCGGTTCGCCGAGCCGTTCAACCCTCGGATCACCCAGCCGAACGTCCGGGAGAAGGTGTGCATCGGACCGGCCGTGGCCAGCGCCGCCGGCATGGGCCGGGCCAGCGCCGCGTTCTTCGGCACCAACTCGCCGAAGAGCATGGAGATCAGCGTGGCCAGGGCCAACGCGAGGAACGGAGTGATCCGCTCGGTGTTGCCCCCGGCCAGCGGGCGCAGCAGCGGGGTGAACAGCCGAGCCAGGGCCGGCTCGGCCAGGTAGCCGGTGAGCAGCGCGGTGATGGTGATGCCGAGCTGCGCCCCGGAGAGCTGGAAGGAGAGTTCACGCAGCGCCGCGCGTACCGTGAGGGCGGCCTGGTCGCCCGCGGCGGCCCGCCTGTCGATCTCCGGCCGGTCGACCGTGACCAGGGCGAACTCGGCCGCGACGAAGAACGCGTTGCCCGCGGTCAGGGCTACGAAGCCGACCAGGGGCAACAGCGTCGTCAAGAGTAGGCCGTCGATGTCGCCTCACCTCGGCGAGATTCTTGCACGACGGCGGCGGCCCTCAGGGGCCGCCGCCGTCGATGAACAGATCCCAGGGGTACGCGTCTCAGCCGCCGATCGGCGCGGTCTCCTTGCCGCCCTGCGGCTGCTCGGGCTTGACCGAACGGAGCAGCACGCTCGCCACGTCGATCACCTCGACCTGTTCGCCGGCACCCTTGCCGTTGACCCCGTCGTTGAGCATGGTCGAGCAGAACGGGCAGCCGACCGCTACCGTTTTCGCCCCGGTGGCCATGGCCTCCTCGACCCGGTCCACGTTGATCCGCTTGCCGATCTTCTCTTCCATCCACATCCGCGCACCGCCGGCACCGCAGCAGAAGGAACGCTCGCTGTTGCGCGGCATCTCGGTCAGCTCGCCCTCGATGGCGTCACCGAGGACCTCGCGGGGGGCCGCGAAGACCCGGTTGTGCCGGCCCAGGTAGCAGGGGTCGTGGTAGGTGACGCCGCCGTCGACCGGCTGCACCGGCGTGAGCTTGCCGGTGGCGACCAGGTGCGCGAGCAGTTGGGTGTGGTGGACCACCTCGAACTCGCCGCCGAGCTGCCCGTACTCGTTGCCCAGGGTGTTGAAGCAGTGCGGGCAGGTCGCGACGATCTTGCGCTTGGCCTTCTCCCGGCCCTCGAACGCCTCGTTCAGCGTCTCCACGTTCTGCTGGGCGAGCATCTGGAAGACGAACTCGTTGCCGATCCGTCGCGCCGGGTCGCCGGAGCAGGTCTCGCCCTCGCCCAGGATCGCGAACTTCACGCCCGCCTCGTTGAGCAGCGTGGCCACCGCGCGGGTGGTCTTCTTGGCCCGGTCCTCGAACGCACCGGCGCAGCCGACCCAGAACAGGTACTCGAAGTCGTCCACCTCGCCGACCCGGGGCACCTCGAAGTCCAGGCCCTTGGTCCAGTCCTCGCGGGTGTTCTGCGGGGCACCCCAGGGGTTGCCCTTGTTCTCCAGGTTGCGCAGCATCACCCCGGCCTCGGAGGGGAAGCTCGACTCGATCAGCACCTGGTAGCGGCGCATGTCGACGATGTGGTCGACATGCTCGATGTCCACCGGGCACTGCTCGACGCAGGCGCCGCAGGTGGTGCAGGACCAGAGCACGTCCGGGTCGATGACGCCGCCCTCCTCGGCGGTGCCGATCAACGGCTTGTCGGCCTCGGCGAGGGCCAGCACGTCCAGGTGGGCGAGCTGCGCCTGGGTGGCCTTCTCCTCGCCGGTCAGGTCCTTGCCGCCGCCGGCCAGCAGGTAGGGCGCCTTCGCGTACGCGTGGTCGCGCAGGCTCAGCACCAGCAGCTTCGGCGACAGGGGCTTGCCGGTGTTCCAGGCCGGGCACTGCGACTGGCAGCGACCGCACTCGGTGCAGGTGCTGAAGTCCAGGAGGCCCTTCCAGCTGAACTGCTCGACGTGGGCGACGCCGAACTGGTCCTTCTCCGGGTCTGCCTCCTCGAAGTCGAGCGGCTTGCCCTGGCTCGTCATCGGGCGCAGCGCGCCGAGACCGGAGCCGGCCGGCTTGGCCGGCTCCCGCTTGAAGAAGATGTTGGGGAACGCCAGGAAGCGGTGCCAGGCGACGCCCATGGTGACGTTCAGGGAGATGACGATCAGCCACGTCATCGAAATAATGATCTTGATGGCCGCGGCGACGCTGACGCCGTCCGCCCAGTCGGGCAGCACCGCACCGACCGCGTGGCTGACCGGGGTGGCCCAGAACGGAAACTCGAAGTGGTCGGTGGCGACCTTGAAGCCCCGGATCACGAAGCCGAAGATCAGGACCAGCAGCACGATCCACTCGACGAAGTAACCCTGCCACATGGTCGAGCCGGTGAACCGGGACCGGCCGCCCGGGCGGGTCGGCCGGTTGCGCAGCCGGATCGCCATCAGCACCAGGATGCCGACCAGACCCAGCACCCCGATGATCTCGGTGACCAGGCCGAAGATCGTCCAGTGCCCGATGATCGGCAGACCACCGTCGGTGGTGACCACCTCGAAGTACGCCTCGAGCACCAGCAGCGACAGCACGACGAAGCCGACCATCACGAACCAGTGCGCGGCGCCCACCACGCCCCACTTGAGCATCCGGGTGTGGCCGGCCGTCTCCACGAGCATCGTCCGGGCGCGGGTGACCTTGTCGGAGAACCGCTCCGGCGCGGGTTGCCCGAGTCGGATGACTGCCACCATCTTCATGACCGCACGCACCGCAAGCCACACCGCCACGGCGGTGATGGCGGCCGCGAGGATCGTGGTGACGATCTGGACGCTGCCCATCGAGTTGGCCTCCCCGGTCTGCTGCCTGATGACCTCGCTCTGCTCGGTCATGCAGTGCAGCCTACGCGAAGGTTACCCAGCAGTAACGTGAGTCATCTCGCAGTAGGCCGCGCTGCCTGCGGACACCATAGGGGCCCCCACCCGATCCTGCCGGGCAGGGGCTCGACGAGGTGACGTGAGACCGCCGACGCGACGGTCTGAACGGATCAGCGCCAGCGGGAGAGCAACCCCAGCGAGGCGACCATCGCGCCGAAGCCGACGGCGAGGTTCCAGTAACCCCACGCCATGACCGGGTACTCCTGCTCGGACAGGTAGTAGAGCACCAGCCAGCCGATCCCGACGACGATCAAGGCGACCGCGGTGATCGGCAACCACACCGGGCTAGGCTTGCGCGACGACGACGCCGTCGTCGGACGGACGTCCGTCGGCGGGGTGTACACCTTCTTCTTACGGACCTGAGACTTGGGCACGGCGCTCTCCAGAGGGGTGACGACCTCGTCCGGCCTGACAACCGGGCGCGGGGGCGACGGTCCATGGCCAATAATGTTCGAGAGCTAGCGTAGTCCCGATTGGCCGCCCGGACCACGAATGGGGTCAGGCCGGTGCACGGAGTGACCGAAAGAGGCGGGACTGTTCGCATCACCGGCCCGGCCGGCACGAACCGATCCCCGACACGCGGAAGGAACGCTCGGTGGAGTACACATCCGGCGCAACCTCCTGGCAGAAGGTCCTCCGACGGGCCGCCGCCGGGCTGCTGCCCCGGCGACCGCGTCAACGCCGTCCGGGCTGGTCGATCGGGGTGCCCCTGATCGCCGCGGCGGCCGGGTTGCTCTTCACCACCACCGCGACCACCGCGGGCGGCACCGCTCTCCGGGAGGACCGGCGACCCCAGCTCAACCAGCTCATCGAGGACCGACGCGAGCAGGTGGCGGCCAGCGAACGCCGCGCCGCCACCCTGCGCGGCGAGGTCGAGCAACGGACCGACACGCTTGCCGACTCGGACGCCCCGATCAAGGATCAGCAGAACCGCGCCCAGGGGAGCCTTCAGAACGCCGGGTTCACCGCCCTCGGCGGGCCCGGGGTCACTGTCGAGCTGAACGACGCGCCCCAGCTCGACCAGACGCAGTCGGACGCCAGCAACGACGACCTGGTGGTGCATCAGGGGGACGTGCAGGCGGTGGTCAACGCGCTCTGGGCCGGCGGGGCCGAGGCCATGTCAATCATGAACGTCCGCGTGCTCACCACCAGCGCGGTACGCTGCGTCGGTAACACCCTGCTACTCCATGGCCGGGTGTACTCCCCACCGTTCAAGATCGTAGCAATCGGCGACCCCGCTGCCCTCCAGCAGGCCCTCGCCAGCTCTGAGGGAGTCCGGTTGTTCAAGGACGCGGTCGACGACTACCAGCTCGGCTACAAGGAGACAGCCTCCACGGTGCGAGTTCCCGCATTCGAGGATTCCACGGCCCTGCGCTCGGCTACGGTGCCCAAGTGAGCGGGCCGGACGAGCGTCGCGACGGGCGGCACCGGGACCAGACCGACGAGCCGACCGCCTTCCTGCCGAAGTTCGACCGGCCCGAGGCGGCACCCGGCCGACCGGCCCCGGCCGGCAACTGGCCCGAGCCGGTGCTGCACCCTCCGCGTGCCGAGCAACCGACGCGGCCGAGCGCCAGCCGACCCGAGCCGACCGACACCCCGGGCCGACCGGGTGTCGAAGCCCCGCCGCCCTGGCCGGGCACAGCTCGTGGGCTGGGCCCGCACGGTGGCACCGGGGTTCCCCCGCGACGGCTCCCGGCCGGCCGGCCGCCACCAACCAGGGCCCGGTTCGGCCCGCCGCCCCCGGCAACGCGACCCGACCCCCGCGCCCAGCGCCGCGCCGACCCGACCGCCCGTCGGGAATCCGCCGGGTGCCACGCCGACCCGACCGCCCGTCGGGAATCCGCCGGGTGCCGCGCCGACCCGGCCGCCGACCGCTGGCGATCCGCCGAGTGCCGCCCCGACCCGACCGGCAACGCCCGGTGGGATGCCGCTGCCGGCCCGACCGGTCTCCCCGGCCCCTCGAACTCGCCGCTGGCCGACTCGCCGACCGCGTACGTCCCGCAGGTCAGCGCGCGACCCGCACGACCCACCGGCTCCCCGGCCACCCCTGTCTCCCCAGCCGCCCCCGACCGCGTCGCAGCGGCCGGTCAGCAGGGCTTCGCGCCGACCGGGCCGGGCCGGGTCCCGCCGAGCGCTGGAGGGGATCGCGGCGCGGACCCGGCCGCCACCGCGCTGATTCCGGCCGTGCCCGCCAGACCCGCCAGCAGGCCGCCGACCATGGACTCGACCGCGTTGATGGGTGCTGTCCCCCGCACGGCGGTCCCCGAGGAGCCGACCGGCGGCAACCCCACCGACCCGCCCCAACCCCGACGCGGCGAGCGGGTGGTCCAACTGCGGCCGCACCAGACCGGCGAGGGCTACAAGAGCGTCTACTCCGAGCTCACCCGCCCGTCGTTCGGCTCGCGACTGCGCACCGGAGTGCGCGTCACCGGCGAAGTCCTGATCACCTTCGGCCTGGTGGTCCTGCTCTTCGCCGGCTACGAGGTCTGGGGCAAGTCGGCAATCGTCGACGCCCACCAGAACGAGCTCAACAACGAGTTGGCGCAGGCGTGGGGCCCGACCGACGACCCGACTGTCGCCCCGTCGGTGGGCCCGAGCGTCAAACCGTCCCCACCGGTCCGTGGCAAGCCGCTAGCGGGTCTCTACATCCCGAAGCTCGACAAGAACTGGGTGGTCGTCGAGGGCGTCACCCAGCAGGACATCCGCTTCGCCCCGGGCCACTACCCGACCAGCGCGCTCCCCGGCCAGGTCGGCAACTTCTCCGTCGCCGGCCACCGCAACCGGGCCACCTTCTGGCGGCTGGACGAGCTGGATGACGGCGACGCGATCGTGGTCGAGAGCAAGACCGACTGGTACGTCTACCGGGTGTCGCAGTCCCGGATCGTCCGGCCGACCCAGGTCGAGGTGGTGGCACCGGTGCCCGGCGAGCCGGACAAGAAGGCGACCAAGCGGATGCTCACCCTCACCACGTGCAACCCGAAGTTCGACAACTACCAGCGCCTGATCATCCACGCCGAACTGGACCGCACCCAACCCAAGTCCGCGGGCCGCCCGGCGGAACTGGGAGGCTGACCCCGTGTACGCGTTCATCTGGCGCAAGCTGCCGTTCGGCGTGGTCGGAAAGTTGACCGGCTCGGTGCTGCTCGTGGCCGCCACGGTGGCCCTGCTCTGGTATGTCGCCTTCCCCTGGGCCGAGCCCCTGCTGCCCTTCGACGACGTGCAGGTCGAGTCCGGCGTACCCGCCGAGACGGGTGGCGGCGACCCGGTGACAGTGGAGACCCCGGCCGGCGACGAGCACGAGCTGCCGTACGACACCGACCAGAACAACTCCGCGCCTCCCTCCCCGAGCAGGTGACCATGCGCGTCCTGGTGATCGACAACTACGACTCCTTCGTCTTCAACCTCGTGCAGTATCTGGGCCAGCTCGGCGTGGAGTGCGAGGTCCGCCGCAACGACGAGATCGACGTCGCCGAGGTGGGCACTGTCGGCGCGGACGGCATCCTGCTGTCGCCCGGTCCGGGCAGCCCGGACCGGGCCGGCATCTGCCTGGACGTCATCCGGGAGTACGCGGGCAAGCTGCCGATCTTCGGTGTCTGCCTCGGCCACCAGGCGATCGGCGAGGCGTTCGGGGCGACCGTGACGCGGGCCCCGGAGTTGCTGCACGGCAAGACCTCCGAGGTACGACACCACTCGGTCGGCGTCCTCGCCGGCCTGCCCGACCCGTTCACCGCCACCCGGTACCACTCGCTCGCCGTGCTGCCCGAGACACTCCCGGACGAGCTGGAGGTCACCGGCTGGACCGGCTCCGGCGTGGTGATGGCGATGCGGCACCGGACGCTGCCCATCGAGGGCGTCCAGTTCCACCCGGAGTCGGTGCTCACCGAGGGCGGTCACCTGATGCTGGCCAACTGGCTGGCCAGTTGTGGTCACCCCGAGGCGCTGGAGCGCGCGCCCGCGCTGGCGGCCGAGGTCGACGCCCGTCGCCGCGCGGCCTTCGCCACCGCCTGAGGGGTCGCGCCCTCAGGGCCCGGCCACCGGATCGTCGAAAGCCCGTGCCGGCCGGTCAGCCCCGCAGCGCCTCCTGGATCGCGGGATCCGCGGGCGAGCGCACCGCCGGCGGTCGGTCGCGCACTGCGTCCCACGCCGCCTTGCCACTGGCGAAGTAGTCCCGGATCGATTTCTCAGCGAGCAGGGCGGCACCGCAACCGTCGCAGCGGGCGGTCACTCCGTCGACGTCGAGGCCGAGGTGCCGGCACAGCGTCACGGCCCGGGACAGATGGTACGACTGGGTGACGATCAGGGCCCGCTCGACGCCGTACACATCGCGCGCTCTCGCACACGTGTCGTAGGTGTCCAGGCCGAACGGGTCGGCCACCACCCGACGCCTGTCGACACCGCGCTCGGCGAGGTACGTCGTCATCACCGCCGGCTCGTCGCCGGACGCGCCACCGCCGTCGCCCGACACGAGGACCACAGTGGCCCGCCCGGTGGTGACCAACTCGGCGGCGGTGTCCAGGCGGCCGGCGAGACGGTCCCCGGGCCGCTGCCGATCGGCCGCCACCTCGGTGCCGAGCACGATCACCACGTCGGCGGTCGGCGCGTCGGCGGCGGCGTACAGGTGGCCGCGTGCGGCGAGCGTCGTCCACAGCCACGGGGAGCTGGCGAGCACCAGCACGACCAGGCCCGCGACGGCCAGGCGGCGGAGCCGTCGAGGCCACCGCCGTACCGCCCCGACCGGGGACGCTTCAGCCTCGGTCATGCCGATGCCCGCGGGTGGCCTAGTCCTGGGGCCGGCCCGGCGGGGGCGGGAACGGCAGACCGATGCCGCCCCCGTTGCCGGGGGTGGTCGGCGTGCCCGTCGGTGTGGACGTCGGCGTGCCCGTCGGCGTCGGGTCGGCCTCCGGCTCCGGCTGGCTCACCTTGATGGTCACCCTCGTGCCGCTCGGCTTCTTCTCCTTGCCGTTCGGGCTCTGGTCGGTGACCTTCCCCGCCTCGGCGGCGGGCACCTCCGGCCCGTCCTGCGGGACGACAGTGAAGCCGGCGTTCCGGAGGACGCGGGTGGCCTCCTCCTGGCTCAACCCGACGACGTCCGGCACCTCGCGGACCTTGCCGTTCGAGACCGTGAGCGTGACCTTCGTGTTCTCGGGAACGCTCTCGCCCTCGGGCGGCTCAACCTTGAGAACCTCGTCCTGGCTCGCCTCGTCGTCCACCGTCTTGATCTCGTACTTGAGCTTCGCCTCGGTGAGCCGGGCGATGGCGCTCTCCCGCTTGCTGCCCTTGAGCCCGGGGGGGACGCGCACCTCGGGCTTACCGCCACAGAGCTGAATGGTGACCGTACCGTTCTGCTTCACCTGGGTGGTCGGCACCGGACTCTGCTGGACGACAGTGCCCTCGGTGCAATCACTTCTCAGCACCGGGTCACCCACCTGCGCGGACAGCCCGGCTTTCTGGATCTCGGCGATCGCCACGTCCCGGGTCTTGCCGGTGAGGGTGGGCACCGACTTCAGGTCTTTGTCCGCCTGCATGTTCCAGAGCAGGGCGGCGACCAGGGCGATCACCGCCAGCACACCGACCGCGCTGAACATCGCGATCAGCCAGGAGGACGCCTTGCGCTGACGCGGGTCACCGACCCGCGCGGGGATCTGCCCGGTCTGCGGCCCACGGCCGGGAGCCGGATAGCCGCCCCCACCGCCGGCCGGGGCCATTGCCACCGTCTCCGCCTCGCGCAGCACCGGGGTGGCCAGCACCGGCCGGCCGGCGGCGGCGCGGAGCAGGTCGGCCCGCATCTCGCCAGCGCTCTGGTAGCGGTTGAGCGGGTTCTTCGACAGCGCCTTGAGCACGATCGCGTCGACGGCCGGGGTGACGTCCGGGTTGATGTCGCTGGGCGTCGGCGGCGTCTCCCGTACGTGCTGGTAGGCGACGCTGACCGGGCTGTCCCCGACGAACGGCGGGTGCCCGCAGACCAGCTCGAAGAGCACGCACCCGGCCGCGTACACGTCGGAGCGCGCGTCGACGGCCTCGCCGCGTGCCTGCTCCGGGGAAAGATACTGGGCCGTACCGATCACCGCGCTGGTCTGCGTCATGGTGGTCGCACCGCTGGCCAACGCGCGGGCGATGCCGAAGTCCATCACCTTGACCTGGCCGGTCTGGGTGAGCATCACGTTGCCGGGCTTGATGTCCCGGTGGATGATGCCGTGCCGGTGGCTGAACTCCAGTGCGGCGCACATGTCGGCGCAGATCTCCAGCGCCCGGCGCGGCTGGAGTCGCCCCTCGGCGCCGAGAACCTCCTTCAAGGTCCGCCCGTTGACGAACTCCATGACGATGAACGGCAGCGTCTCGCCTGTCGGCGCGGTCTCCTCGCCGGTGTCGTAGACCGCCACGATCGCCGGGTGGTTGAGCGAGGCGGCGTTCTGCGCCTCCCGCCGGAACCGCATCTGGAACGTCGCGTCCCGGGCGAGGTCGGTGCGGAGCATCTTGATCGCGACGTCCCGACCGAGCCGGAGGTCGCGACCACGGTGCACCTCGGCCATGCCGCCATAGCCGAGCAGCTCGCCGACCTGGTACCTGCCACCGAGCAGGCGGGCCTGCGCTGTCATCGCGTCTGTCGTCCTTCGCTCGTCGTCGTCCCGCCGTCGCCCGGCTGGAGTTGTACCTCCCGACGGTACGACGTCCGGGTCGGATCGTCGCGCCCGTCGAGTCGTAGCGCGCCGGACGCCACGGTGCGCGGCGTCAGCCCGGCGGATACACCGGCCTGCGACTGCTTCCGTAGGTTGTAGGAAATCACGCCGGAGCAGAGCAGGACCAGCACGGCCAGCAGGATGGCGAGAAGCACCATTCCGGGCCGGGACCGCTGAGGCTGGGGCGACGGCGTCGCCGGGCCGGCCTGTCGGACGTACGCCGGCGGGTGTTCCTGCCGGGGCGGCCCGGACGGCACCGCTGCCGCACCGCGTGGGTAGCCGTTCGGTGCGCCAGGCGGCCGGGCGGGCTGGACGGCCGGCGCGACCGCGGTGGGGCGTGGCTGCTGGGCGGGCGCGATAGCGGTCGGCCTCGGCCCGGCCGCCGGCGGTCGGGCGGTCGGCGCACGCATCTGGTGGGCCTGCGGCACCTGGGCCCGACCGGGCGCGGCGGGTGAGGCGGGCGCCGCGGAGACCGGCCCGGAGTTGCCGCCGGCCCGGGCCTGCTGGGAGAGCGCGGCCTTGAGCTGACGGGCGACCCCGGCGAGCGCGGCGGCGCTCGGCCAGCGGGCGGCCGGGTCCTTGGCCAACGCCCGTTCCACAAGGGCGCGCACCTGCGGAGGAATGTCGGCCGGCAGTGGCCGGGGCGCCTCCCGGACGTGCCGCATCGCGATGTCGAGGGGGTTGTCGCCCTCGAAGGGCCGCCGACCGGCCAGGCACTGGTAGGCGACCACGCCGAGGGCGTACACGTCGGACGCCGGGGTGGCCACGCCGCCGGTGGCCTGCTCCGGCGAGATGTACGAGGCGGTGCCGAGCACCGAACCGGCGGCGGTGAGCTGGCCGACCATGTCGGAGCGGGCGATGCCGAAGTCGGTGAGCACCAGCGTGCCGTTCGGCCGGACGAGCAGGTTGCCCGGCTTCACGTCGCGGTGCACGATGCCCTTCTCGTGTGCGGCGTGCAGCGCGTCGGCGGCCTGGGCGACGAGGGCCATCGTCCGGGCCGGAGTGAGCCGGCCGACCCGGCTCAACGTGGACGACAGGGCGTCACCCTCGACGTACTCCATGACCAGGAAGGCGATCTGCTGGTCGTTGCCGAAGTCGTAGACGTCCACGACACCCGGGTGGTTGATGGTGGCCATGGTGCGGGCCTCGCCGCGGAACCGCTCACCGAAGTCCGGGTCGTCGAGCAGGGCGGGGAGCAGGCTCTTCACCGCGACCGTCCGGCCGAGCACCTGGTCGGTGCCGCGCCAGACGTCGCCCATGCCGCCGCTGGCGATCCGCTCGTCAAGACGGTAGCGGTTGCCGAGCTGCACGCCGGGGCTGAGCATGTCAGCGACCCCCTGGGTCGGCGATGGCGGCCCGCATGATCTGACCGGCGATCCGGGCCGCCTCGGCGCTGCCACCGGAGCCGGCCTGCTCCAGCATCACGCAGACCGCGGAGACCGGGTTGCCGTTCTTGTCCAGGGCGAAGCCGATGAACCAACCGTGGTCGGGCCGGTCCGGGGCGGACTGGGCGGTGCCGGTCTTGCCGCCGACCGTGTAGCCGCTGATCGCGGCATTCTTGCCGGTGCCGTTCCGGACCACGCTGACCATCATCTCGCGCAGGTCGGCGGCAACCTGCGGCTCGACGGGCTGGCGTAGCTCCCGCGCCTTCGCGGTGTAGTAACTGGTGGTCCGGTCCGGAGCGAGCAGCTGCCGCACCAGGTACGGCCGCATCTGACTGCCGTTGTGGGCGATCGCTCCGGCGATCATGGCGCCTTCGAGGGGCGTCATCCGGACGTTGTTCTGGCCGATCGAGGACTGGGCCAGCGCGGCCTGGTCGACGCTGCCATCCGGGTTCTGGATGTCCCCGGTCCGGCTGGCCGCCGTGGGCAGGCCGCCCTCGCCGAGCTGGCCGACGGTCAGGTCGTCCTGCTCGAAGCCGAACTGGCGGGCCTTCTCCTTGACGGTCTCGGCGCCGAGCCGCACGCCGAGCTGGGCGAAGCCGGTGTTGCACGATTCGGTGACCGCGTCCAGCAGGCTGACCTGCCGCTCCGGGCAGATCGAGGCGGCGGCGTTACGGATCGGGGTGCCCGAGGTGGGCGGGGTCCAGCTGGAACCGGCGGGGATCTGGGTGGTCTTGGTGACGCCGTTCTCCAGCGCCGCCGCGGCCACCACGATCTTGAAGGTGGAGCCCGGTGGCAGCGTCTCGGAGAGCGCGCGGTTCTTCAGCGGACCTTCCGGGTCCTGTTCCAGCTTGTTGTACGCCGCCGCTGCCTCGTTGGTGTTGTGACTCGCCAGCGGGTTCGGGTCGAAGCTCGGCATGGAGACCAGCGCCTGGATCGCGCCGGTACGCGGGTCGATGGCGATCGCCGCGCCCCGCTTCGCGCCCACCTCGTTGTTGCGCAGCTGGTCGTACGCCACGTCCTGGGCCCGCTTGGAGAGCGTGAGCAGCACGTTGCCGCCGCCGGTGTCGTCGCCGGTGAACATGTCCTTCAACCGGTCGCCGATCAGCTGGTCGCTGGTGCCGGCCAGGAAGTCGTTCTCCACCCGCTCGATGCCCTGGTCCGCCAGGTTGACGGGCTTGTAGCCGAGCACGTGGGCGTACTTGGCACCGCTTGGATAGGTGCGCAGGAACTTCAGGTTGCCGGTGGTCTCCTTGCTGGTGGCCAGGGCCGTGCCGCCAGCCTCGATGTTGCCGCGCTTGCGGTCGTACTCGGCGACCTGGACCCGACCGTTGTAGTCGCTGGTGCGGTATTCGTCTGCCTTGTAGGCCTGAATCCAGTTGAGGTTCGCGAAGAGCAGACCGAACAGGACCATGACGACGACGCCGACGCGGCGCAGGGGTGCGTTCACGGCTTGATCACCTCCGTGGGAGCACCGTGCAGCTGCTCGGGCGGGCCACCGCTGGGACGAGCGGCCTTGCCCCCGCCGCCTCCGGTCACCGGTCGGCGGGCGCCGTCGGAGACCCGCAGCAGCACCGCGATGAGCAGCCAGTTGGCCATCAGCGACGACCCACCGGCGGACAGGAACGGGGTGGTCTGACCGGTCAGCGGAATGAGCTTGCTGATCCCACCGACGATCACGAAGACCTGGAGGCCGAGGGTGAACGCCAGACCACCAGCGAGCAGCTTGCCGAACGAGTCCCGTACCGCGAGCGCGGCGCGCAGCCCGCGCTCCACGATCAGCAGGTAGACGACGAGCAGCGCGGAGAGGCCGAAGAGGCCGATCTCCTCACCGATGCCGGCGAAGATGAAGTCGTTCTGCACCTCGGGCAGGATCTCCGGCTGACCGCCGCCCGGCCCCGCACCGAAGAGCCCGCCCGTGCCCAGGGCGAGCAGGCCCTGCACGAGTTGGTAGCCCTTGTTGGTCGGGTCGGCGAACGGGTCGAGCCAGATCTCCGCCCGTACGTAGAAGTTGGCGAACGGCCCGCCGACCGTCGAGCCGAGGAAGTAGGCGAGGTACGCGCCGCCGAAGAAGAGGACCAGGCCGATCAGCAGCCAGCTGACCCGTTCGGTGGCGATGTAGAGGGTCACCACGAACATGCCGAAGTAGAGCAGCGAGGTGCCCAGGTCCTTCTCGAAGACCAGCACCAGGACGCTGATCAACCAGACGCCGACCACCGGGCCGAGGTCACGCCCGCGCGGGAAGTCGATGCCGAGGAAGCGTCGACTCGCCAGCGACAGCACCTCACGCTTGCGCACCAGGTAGTAGGCGAAGAAGACCAGCAGCGCCAACTTCGCGAACTCACCAGGCTGGATGGAGAAGCTGCCCACCCGGATCCACAGCTTCGCGCCGTTGATCTCGGAGATGCTCGACGGCAGCACCGCCGGGATCATCACCAGCACGATGCCGGCCAACCCCAGGGTGTACGCGTACCGCGAGATCGACCGATGGTCGCGCATGATGGCGAGCAGGCCGGCGGCGAGAACCACCGCACCGAGCGTCCAGGCCAGCTGGCGCCCGCCCTGACCCGCGAAGACGGCAAGGCTCTCCCGCTCGGCCACCGGGGCGTCGCCCAGGTCGATCCGGCGGAGGAAGCCCACCCCGAGCCCGTTGAGCAGGGCCACCGCCGGCAGCAGAGCCGGATCGGCGAACGGGGCGAGGAACCGGATGACCAGGTGCAGGCCGAGGAAGACCGCGCCGAGCGCGGCGGCCGGCATCCAGAAGTCCGGGGTGACCGTGTCCAGCAGGTTCGCTTCGACGGTCGCCCCGTACGCGGCCACCAGCACCATCGCGAGCAGCAGCAGGGACAGCTCGGCGTTGCGGCGCGACCGCGCCAGGCGTACGCCGGATTGCTCGCCCGCGGTCGCGGGCGAGGGTGCCGGTGTGGCCGCTACGGTCACGGGTGGGGTCCTCAGGATCTCAGCCGACGCTCACTCAGGAGACCGGCAACCGGCCGGGTCGAGCGCCGGCGTGGCCGAGTCGGAGGGCGTGACGTCGGGTGTGGTGGTCGCGCCGGTCCCACCGGGAGCGGTGGTGGCACCGACGGTCGGGCTTGCGCTGACAACCCCGTTGGGGGTCGGCGACGCGTTGGCGCTCGGGCTGCCGTTCGGGGTCGGCGTCATACCGAGCGGCGTCGGCGTGGGCGTCGGCGTGCTGCCCCCGGCGGCGGTCGGGTCGAGCGGACAGAGCGGCTTCAGGTTGGGGTTGCTCGGCGTGTCGCTGGTCAGCTCGGCGAGCTGACGCTCGGCGTCCGGCTCACTCTTGGCCCGGATGCCGACCTTGACGGTGTCCTGTGCGGCGACCGTGAGGTCGTCCAGACGGGTGCCGCTGCGACGGTGCACGCTGGACAGATCCATTCCGGCGATCTGACCCTGGACGCCGCGGAAGACGGCGACCTGGCCCTCTTCGGTGGCTCCCACGTAGTACTGCCGCTGGGTGTACGTCCAACCGCCGAACGCCGCACCGCCGACGATCACCAGCAGGGCCAGCGCCATCGCGGCGGTCCGGACCGGGCGGCGCTTCGGCCGGTCGGCGTCATCGTCGGAGGCCGCCGGCTCCTCCGGCGCGGCCGGGCGCGGCGCGGAGAGCGCTGATGCCCGGGCGGCCGGAGTCGAGTCGTCGGCGGAGGTCGCCATGCCCCGGTCCCGGGCGGCGGCGCCGCCCACGATCGGGGTCGCCTCGACGATGTCCTGGTCCGTGGCGTCGGCGATGATCACCGTGATGTTGTCCGGCCCACCGCCGCGCAGCGCGAGCTGCACCAGCCGCTCGACGCACTGCTGCGGGTCGGCGTACTCCCGCAGGGTCTCGCCGATGGTCTCTGCGCTCACCACGCCCGACAGGCCGTCGCTGCAGATCAGGTACCGGTCGCCGGGCATGACCTGACGGACCGAGTACTCCGGGTCGATGTCCCGGCCGTCGAGGGCGCGGGTGAGCAGCGACCGCTGCGGGTGACTGCTCGCCTCCTCGGCGCTGATCCGGCCTTCGTCGACCAGCATCTGGACGTACGTGTCGTCCTTGGTGATCTGCGCGAACTCGCCGTTGCGCAGCAGATAGGCCCGCGAGTCGCCGATGTGGACCATTCCCAGCTTGCTGCCGGTGAAGAGGGTCGCCGTCAGCGTGGTGCCCATCCCCTCCAGCTGTGGGTTGGCGTCCACCGTGTCGCGGAGTTGTTGGTTGGCGGTGCCCACGGCCGAACGCAACGCATCGACGAGAGCGTCCCCCGGGACGTCCTCGTCGAGCGGCGCCATGGCACCGATGACGATGTTGCTGGCGACGTCACCGGCGGCCATACCGCCCATGCCGTCGGCAACGGCGAGTAACCGCGGCCCGGCGTAGACGGAGTCTTGATTGCCGTCTCGGATCAGACCGCGGTCGCTGTGGGCCGCATAGCGCAGGGTCAGAGTCATGGCCGTAATTCGAGGGAAGTGCGGCCGATCCGGATCGGCACGCCGAGGGGGACGGGGGTTGGTCCGGAGACCTTAGCGCGATCGAGGTACGTGCCGTTAGTCGAGCCGAGGTCCTCGACGTACCACTGCCCGTCACGCGGCACGAGCCGGGCGTGTCGCGCGGAGGCGTAGTCGTCGGTGATGACCAGGGTGGAATCCTCAGCGCGACCGATGGTGATCTGCGCTTCACCGAGAGTGATCCTGGTGCCGGCCAGCTGACCGGCTGTCACCACCAGCTGGTGAGCCGCTCTGCCCCGCTTCACCTTTGCTGGCTTGGCCGCCTGCCCCGTCGAGGCGCCCACCGCGCGTGGCGCGGCCACCAGACGACCGGACCGGGCGCCCGCGAAGAGGTCCCGTCGGATCACCCCGACCACCGTGAACACGAAGATCCACAGCAGGATCAGGAAACCGAACCGGGCAACGGTGATGACCAGTTCCGGCAAGGCGGGTCAGCCGTCCACGCGGAAGGTCAGCGTCGTCGTGCCGAGCTGGACCATGTCACCGGGGTTGAGCGCGACGGCGGAGACCCGCTGCCCGTTCACCATGGTGCCGTTGGTCGAACCCAGATCGGTCAGCACGACCTGGCCCCCGTCGAAATCCAGCCGGGCGTGTCGCCGGGAGATGCCGACGTCGGGCAGACGCAGGTTGGCCTGGTCGCCGCGGCCGATCACCGTCGACCCCATCTGGAGGGGGTAGGTGCGACCGTCGCCGGAGACCAGCCGCACGTTGCGACCGCCACCGTGCCCGGGCGGCGGGCCGTAGCCACCGCCCTGGTCGTACGCGGGGTAGGCGGGCGGGCCGGCGTCGTAGCCGGGTGCCGACACCGGGGCGACCTCGCCGCCGGTGTAGACCTCGGCCGTGACACGGAACATGCCCGTGTCCAGGCCCTCGCCTCGCTCGATCTCGACGATCACGTCGCCGTAGACCGTCCACGCCTGCTCGCCGATGAACTCCGCCTGCGACTGGGCCAACTCCTGGGCCAGCGCGGCGGCGTACGGCGCCAGCCGACTGTGGTCGAAAGGCGAGAGATCGATCACGTAGCGGTTGGGCACCAACGTGCGCCCACCGGCCAGGATCGCCTTGTGCGCCTCGGCCTCCCGCTGCATGGCGTTGAGGATCTCCACGGGGTGGACCACCCCTTTGAAGACCTTGGCGAAGGCCCCTTCGACCAGGCCTTCCAGACGCTTCTCGAAGCGTTGCAGCACGCTCACCGGCTCCTCCTCGGGTCCCGAGGACATGATGGTATCCGGCCGGCGCGCGCGCAGCTCACACGCCGCTCGGCCGGCTGCTCTCGGCCCGTTCGGAAGGGCCGCGACTGTCGTGCTAATCTTCCGTCCGCCACGAACGGTAATCGCTCGTGGCGAGCGCCGGGGACAGCGTAGTATTCCCGAGGCCCGTTGGAGACAGCGGGGCCGGGGCGGCTACAGTGTTCCGGGTCGTGCCACGGGGATGTGGCGGAATGGCAGACGCGCACGGTTCAGGTCCGTGTGCCCGAAAGGGCGTGGGGGTTCAACTCCCCCCATCCCCACCAACGACGAGGGCTCCGCTTCATGCGGGGCCCTTCCGTCATATCGGGGCGTGCTGGACGTCACGCTATGCTCCGATGGATTCTGCCTCCGATGGACCAGGAGTGGCGTGTGAGTGTCGCGTTGGTGACAGGGTCGGGTGGTCTGATCGGCTCCGAGGCGGTCCGGCATTTCGCCGGCCTCGGTCTGGATGTCGTCGGCATCGACAACGACATGCGCCGGTACTTCTTCGGCGAGGACGGCTCCACCTCGTGGAGCCTGGAACGGCTCGGCCGTGACCTGGGTAACGCGTACACCCACTTCGCGGTGGACATCCGGGACCGGGACGGCCTGGAGCAGGTGTTCAAGAAGTACGGCTCGGACATCGCCGTGGTGATCCACAGCGCCGCGCAGCCGAGCCACGACTGGGCGGCCAAGGAGCCGTACACGGACTTCGACGTGAACGCCGGCGGCACGCTCAACATCCTGGAGAACACCCGCCGGCACGCGATCGACGCGCCGTTCATCCACTGCTCGACCAACAAGGTCTACGGCGACCGGCCCAACAGCCTGCCGCTCCTCGAACTGGATACCCGGTACGAGCTGCCCGAGGACCACCGCTGGTACCAGGGCATCACCGAAGAGATGTCGATCGACCACTCGCTGCACTCGGTCTTCGGCGCCTCCAAGGTCGCCGCCGACGTGATGGTCCAGGAGTACGGGCGCTACTTCGACATGAAGACCGCGTGCTTCCGGGGCGGCACGCTGACCGGCCCGGCGCACTCCGCGGCCGAGCTGCACGGGTTCCTGGCCTACCTGATGCGCTGCGTCATGGAGGGCCGGACGTACAACCTGTTCGGCTACAAGGGCAAGATGGTCCGGGACGCGATCCACTCGCACGACGTGCTGACCGCGTTCGAGGCGTTCTTCCGGGCTCCCCGATCCGCGGAGGTCTACAACCTCGGCGGTGGCCGGCACTCCAACACCTCCCACATCGAGGCGTTCCGGATCGCGGAGGAGATCACCGGCCGCGAGGCGCGGATCAACTACGTCGAGCAGAGCCGCACCGGCGACCACCAGTGGTATGTCAGCAGCATGGCCCGGTTCGAGGCGCAGTATCCGGACTGGAAGATCACTTACGACGTGCCGATGATCCTTCGGGAAATCTACGAGGCCAACGTGGACAAGTGGGTGGCCCAGCCATGAGCGCCCGAACCAAGCGCAACGTGCTCGGCGTACTCGTCGACGCGACCGACTACGCCACGGCGACCGACGCGGTGGTGACCGCGGCGCACGAACGGCGTCCCCTCGCGCTCACCGCGTTGGCCGTGCACGGTGTGATGACCGGGGTGCTCGACCCGGCGCACAACGCGCGGCTCAACTCGTTCGACGTGGTCACACCGGACGGCCAGCCGGTGCGGTGGGCGCTCAACCTGCTGCACCACGCCGGGCTCAGCGACCGGGTGTACGGGCCGACGCTCACCCTGCACGTGCTGTCGCGCTTCGCCGACGAGGGGCTACCGGTCTACCTGTACGGCTCGACCGAGGAGACCCTCGCCCGGTTGATCCCGGCCCTGGAGCGGATGTTCCCGGCGCTGAAGATCGCCGGGGTGGAGCCGTCCAAGTTCCGTTCCGTCCAGCCCGGCGAGGACGCCGAGATCGCCGACCGGATCCGGTCCAGCGGTGCCCGGCTGGTCCTGGTCGGGCTCGGCTGCCCGCGCCAGGAGGTCTTCACGTACGCCATGCGGCCGCTGCTCGACATGCCGCTGATGGCGGTCGGCGCGGCGTTCGACTACCACGCCGGGCTGCTGCGCCAGCCCCCGCCGTGGATGCAGCGTGCCGGCCTGGAGTGGTTCTGGCGCCTCGGTCTGGAGCCGAAGAGGCTCTGGCGCCGCTACATCATCCTCAACCCGGCCTACCTGGGCCGGCTCGCCGCACAGAAGACGGGCCTGTGGAAGGCCCCCCCGCCGGCACCGTCCACCGAACGGCCGGCCACCTTCTCGGTCTGAGCCCGATCCGTACGACGCGAGGCCCCACCCGGGCACGCCGGGTGGGGCCTCGGTCGTGGGAGACCGGGTCAGACGGTCAGGGTCCAGGTGTTGATGTAGCCGGTGTCGCCGGAGTAGACGTCTCGCGCCTGCAGCCGCCAGGTGCCGTTCGCCGCCTCACTGGAGACATTGGCGGTGTAGGTCGTGTTCACGTTGTCGGCGCTGTCGAAGTAGCTGCTGTTCTTCAGCCGGTACGCCGAGCCGTCCGGAGCGACCAGGTCGATCACCAGGTCTCCGCGGTAGGTGTGCACGATGTTCACCGCGATCGTCGAGCTCGACGAGGCGTTGCGGTTGCAGCCGGCGATCGTGATCGAGCTACTCACCGTGGCACCGGTGTCCGGGATCGCGACGTCGGTGCCGTTGGTGCCGGAGCATCCGCCGCCACCCGAACCGGTCACGGTCAACGTATAGGTGGCCGTGCGGGTGCCCGCCGCGCCGCTGCCGGTGATCGTGACCGGGTAGCTGCCCGCGGGGGTGCTCGCGGAGGTGGCGATGGTCAGGGTGGATGAGCCGCCTGAGGTCACCGTCGACGGGCTGAAGGACGCTGTCGCGCCGGCCGGCAGGCCGCTGGCGGAGAGGCTGACCGACTGGGCTGAGCCGGCCGTGGTGGCCGTGCCGACGGTGGCCGTCACCGAGCCTCCAGGTGCGGCGGAGCCGGAGGTCGGCGACACCGACACGGAGAAGTCGTTGGCCGGCGGGGTGCCGTTCACGACGTAGAGCAGCTGATTCGGGGTGCCGGTGCCGACGTTGGTCACCACGTTCGGGGTGGAGTTGTTGACCAGGTAGTCCCGTACCTGCTGCGGGCTCCAGGACGGGTTCCCCGACAGCGCAAGCGCCGCCGCGCCGGCAACGTGCGGCGATGCCATCGAGGTGCCGCTGATGGTGTTCGTCGCGCTGCTGCTGGTGTACCAGGCCGAGGTGATGTTGACGCCCGGGGCCAGGATGTCCACGCAGGTGCCGAAGTTGGAGAAGCTCGCGGCGGCGTCGTTGTTCTGCGTCGCGCCCACGGTGATCGCGGAGGCGACTCGCGCCGGGGAGTAGTTGCAGGCGTTCTGCCGGACGCCGAGGCTGTTGCCGTTGCCGGCGGCGACCGCATACGTGATGCCGGAGTTGATCGAGTTGCTGACGGCAGTGTCGATCGAACTGTTGGCGCCACCACCGAGGCTCATGTTCGCCACCGCCGGCTTGACCGCGTTCGCGGTCACCCAGTCGATGCCGGCCACCACCTGGGCGTTGGTGCCGCTGCCCTGGCAGTTGAGCACCCGTACGCCGACGATCTGGACGCCCTTGGCCACGCCGTACGCGGAGCCGCCGACCGTGCCCGCCACGTGCGTGCCGTGGCCGTTGCAGTCGTCGGCGGAGCCGCCGTCCACCGCGTCGAAGCCCGAGACGGCGCGGCCGCCGAAGTCGTTGTGCCCGTACAGCACGCCGGTGTCGATGATGTAGGCGCGGACGTTGCTCGCCGTGTTCGGGTAGGTGTAGGAGCTGTTCAGCGGCAGGTTGCGCTGGTCGATCCGGTCGAGGCCCCAGGAGGGCGGGTTGGCCTGCGTGCCGGAGATCGAGACGGTGTGGTTCTGCTCGACGTACGCCACCGCCGGGTCGGCCGCGATCCGCGCCGCCGCGCTCGCGCTCATCTTGGCCTCGAAGCCGCGCAGCGCCGCGCCGTAGGTGCGGGCCACCGTGCCACCGTGACGGCCGGAGAGCCGCTTCGCGGTGTCGCCGACCCGGTCCCGAGCCACGGCGCTGTCCTTGAGTACGACGATGTAGCTGTCCGGAACGGCGGTGGCGCCGCCGGCGGCCCGAACCACACCCACGGGTTCGGCGGCCAGGGCTGGGGTGCCGACGGCCAGCACGGTCGCCGCGGCCACCCCGATCAGCACGGACCTTCGTGGAAGACCCATCTCCTACCTCCCTCTGACCGGCAGTGGAACGAGACCACCGGTCCCAACATCAATCGACAGTTGCCGATCTAGCTGAGGGTAAGTCAGCCGTCGGGCAGTTGAACATGTCGAAACGGCCATAACCTTCGAGTGATGACCCCCTACGGGCACGGCGTCCGGGGCGAACGGGGGACGGGCCCGGATTCGCCTCGCCGGGATTCGGGAAAGACTCTCGAACATGGAGAGTCAGCTCACCATCCTGCTCCCGGTCGCCGCCGTCTGGCTGGCCGCCGGTGTGGTTGCCGACGGCCTTCCCCGGCTGCGCAACACCCGCACGCTGCGCCGGCGTACCGGATGGTTGCTGGTGCTGGCCCTCACCGGCATGGCGCTCACCGCGGCCGTGCTCGGCGCCGGGCTGCTCAGCGCCGGCACCGCGCCGGCCGACCGGGCCGCCGCCGGGCTCACCCTGGCCGCCGGCCCGGCGCTCGTGGCGACGGTCTGCTCCGTACGACGGATCCGCCGGCTGTGGGCCGGTGCGGGCGCGTTCGCCAGCGCCCCCGCCACCCCTGCGCCGCACGGGCTGCGCGCCGCCGCGGCCCACCCGCTCGTCGGGCTGCCACTGCAGGTCACCGCCCTGGCCACGGTGCCGGCGTTGATCGCGGCGGCCGGCACCGACCTCGGAGCCGACCCCGGTGTCACCGGACCGGCGATCACCGTGGGCGCGCTCGCGGTGGTCGCGATCGGGGTCCGACACGCACTGCGCCACAACCGCTTCGCCGAGCGGGCCCGGCCCGCCGCCGCACCGTCAACGCGGACGGCTGGCGCTCTGCACGTATAGCAACTCCAGGATCGACCTGGTCGCCTCGAACCAGCGGTCCAGCCAGTCCTGCGAGGGCACGGTGCCCTTCGGCGGCAGCTCCATCAGCAGACCGCGCAGCAGCGGGTGGTCAGCCAGGGACTCGGGCGGCTCCATCGGCCAGCCCGCCGGCGGGAACGACGGCTCGATCAGCGGGTTCGGGTCCAGCGAGGGCAGCGAGAGCGGAGGATCCGTCGTCTCGGAAGCGCCCTCCCGCCCACTCAACTCCTGATCGGTCGAGACCACCTCGGTGAGAACCGTGTCCCGACGAGCGCCGCGGTACTTGCCACCGAACCGCTCCGGCTTTGCCGGACCGGTGGTGAGGTTTTCTGAACCGATCGTCGTCATCCGTCTCGCCTACTCGCTCGGTTGCGGGTCGGTGCGGCGGATCGTCGACCAGCGCCGTACCGACCGGTTCAACGAGACGGGGGCGCTGTGGCGACGGGATTCCCGACGGAACCTCGCCGGCCACCGCCGCGACGCGACCGTCCGCCGCGCCTCCCGCAGACACGGCAGAGTCCCCGTCCGGCGAACCGGACGGGGACTCCGCTGACCACTCGGTCAGACCGCGCCGAACACACCACCCCGGGTGCCGGCGACGAAGGCGTGCCAGTCACCCGGCGCGAAGACCAGGGCGGGGCCCGCCTTGTCCTTCGAGTCCCGAACTCCGACCGCCCCCGTCACGTACGCCACCTCCACGCAGTTGTCACAGTTCGGCCCGCTCTTCGAGCTCTTGAACCATGCTGCCTGCGTCAGGTCCACGGGGAACCTTTTGGTCGCCATTTCCACAACGGCTCCTCTGCCAGTTTTGCGATGTGTGCGACGGACTCCTCCGGACGTATGGCCGCAGCGCGGATGTGATCGAAGATGAAGCTGTACTTCTGTAGTTCGTCGCTCTTCTCGAGGAAGAGCCCACCCGTGGCGTTCTCCGCGTACACAACATCCGGATCACCGGGCTCAGGGAAGCTGAGGATCGTGAACGTGCCGTCCATGCCGGCGTGCGCACCCACCTCGAAGGGAAGGATCTGCAGCGTCACGTTCGGCAACTCGGCCACCTCGACCAACCGCTTGAGCTGGCCGCGCATCACCTCGTCCCCGCCCACCGGCCGACTTACCACCGCCTCATCGAGCACCACCCACAGATCGACCGGATCGTCCTGGGTCAATAACGACTGACGGCCCAGACGGACACGCACCCTTTGGTGGACCTGATCGGCGGTGAAGTCCGGCCGAGCGGCGCGGATCATGGCCCCGGCGTACTCCTCGGTCTCCAGAAGGCCCGGAACGACCTGCTGTTCGTACGCCCGGATCGAACTCGCCGCCGCCTCCAGCCCGACGTACGCGCCGACGAGCACCGTGCTGTACGGATGCCACCAGCCCTTCTGGCGGGCCTCCCGGGCGATCTGCACCAGCTCGTCGCTCTCGGCGCCGACCACGCCGTAGATCCGCAGCATGTCCCGCACGTCGCGAGGGGTGGCAGTGGTGTGCCCGGTCTCGATTCGGGAGACCTTCGACGCCGAGCACTCCAACTGTTCGGCGACCACCTCGATGGTGATTCCGGCGGACTCCCGCTGGCGGCGCAGCTCGGCCCCGAGCCGCCGCCGTCTGATGGTGGGGCTGCGCCGCTCACTCATCGCGCAAGCCGTGAGTCACTGGTCCCCGCCGCTGGCTGCTCGACCCCACTCGGGCTACCTCCGGTAACGCGCCACTGGGTGACACCCGCCGGGGGCGCGACCGTCGACCGGCGAGCGTTCGCGACGAAGGGGGATGGTGCCGGTCCTCGGCCGGCCGCGACGGGCGAAACCGGCTCTCAGTGTGCCGTCCGGACGCGGATGGCTTCAATAGGCCTTTCGCGCGACACGCTCACGTATTGGCAAAAGTCGACGTGCAACTTGCATGAAGCACGTCCCTGATGCACTCTGTCCGTATGGCACGGATCACTCAGCGTCTCTGTTCGGTCCCTCGGAGTGGTGACCCCACCGATCCGGGGAAGCCGGGCACGACGCGGGCCCGGCCGACGACAACGCAACTTGCTCCGGGGTGAATGACCCCGCCGCTGCAAGCCGGCAAGCTGCGGCGGCGGGCGCGGTTCCCGGAAGCAACCGGGTGGTGGTCGGGTGGCGGCACGCCACCAGCGGGGTACGGCCCGACCACCGCCATCCGCACCACCGGTTCACGAGGCACGACCCCGTCACCGGCCGAGACGTCCCCCGTTCAGGCACCGCCGGCGCAACGCCGGCCGATCCTCCCCAGGAGCCCATGTGCTTCCCCGCACCGGTGACGTACTGCACGTGACTCGCGCGGCGAGTGTCCAGTTCCTCAGGCCGATCAAGTTCCGGGTGATCCGGGTGCTCGACTGGCCGACCTATGACGGCTGGCTCTGGCTCGACGGCTACGAGTTGAACGCCGCGGGCGACGCGGTCACCCGACGGTCGATCTTCGTCCAGCGGGAAGGGCTGCAGCAACTGCAGGCCGCCCCCGAACCCCGCCCGCACACCGTGCGGGCCCGCCGCCCGGTCGCGCGTACCCCGGTCCGGGTGGGCTGACCGACCCGATCCGCCGCCGGTGGGCGTGCCCGCGCCATAGAATCGGTACGCCCACCCCGGCACGTTCCACCCGCTCGTCCAGGACCCTGACCCTGGGATGGTCATGGTCAATCAGCCCGCCCTGCGGCGGCACCACCGCTCCCGTATCGCCTACGCCTTCGGACTCCTCGCCCTCCTCGGGGCGATGGCGACACTCCTGGTCCTCGTCCACGACCCGGCTATGTCGTCCACCCGGCTGACCACACCGGTGCCCGCACCGGAGATCACCGTGCTCGACTCCGACCCGCCGACGAGCGACGGCCAGTCGGTCTACGAGGAACCCGGCTGGATCGACACCGACGCCCCGGCCGACCACGCCGACGGTGCCGACCCGACCGGGCCGGTGTCCGGCCTGGGTGCCGGCGGTCAGTTCGACGGCCGCCATTCCGACGGCCGTCAGGAACTCACCGAGGCAGCTCCGGCAGAGCACAGCGCCACTGACATCCGCCGCTCCCTGTTCTGGTCCGGCATCTTCGGCCTCGCCATCTCGCTGGCCGGCATCGGCCTCGTCGGCACCCGCCGCCGGATGTGGTGACCAGCGGTCACGGCGTGCTCGTCACCGTGGGGCTCGGCGTGGTCGGGCTCGCCCCGGTCGAGGGCTGGTCCTGGGAGACGATCAACAACACCTCGTCGTCGGTCGACACCGGCGTGCCGGCACCCGGCTCGGTGCCCACCACGGTCCCCGGTGGCAGCTCCGACGGGCGGTACACCACCCGGTAGGCCAGGCCGAGCCGAGTCAACAGCCCTTCGGCGGTGGCCTGCGGCAGGCCGGCCAGCGGTGGCACCGGCACGTCGTCCGGCGCGTCCGTGGTCGCCGAGCTGCTCGGCGACTCGCTGGTGGGTGACGCCGACGTGGGGGCTGCGCTGGTCGGCGGGGCGCTTGGGGCACTTGTCGGCGGAAGTGACGGGGTGGGACCCGGATCGTCCCGGTCGTCGTCCTGCTGGGCGAGCACCAACCAGAGCGCGCCCCCGAGCAGGCCGGCGAGCAGCAGCGCCAGTACGCCCCAGAGAATCGGCAACCACCACCGCCGACCGCCCTGCTCCTCGACGTACCACTCGCCGGCGGGGTCATCAGGTCGGGGCGAGCGCACCTCGGCCCGACCGGACCAGGCCGGCGGTATCGGCGCCGTCCGGTCGGCCGGTGGGCCCGGCCGGGTGCCGGCGGACCGATCAATCGGCATGGTCTGGTCGGGCGACAGGTCGGGACGAGCCGGGACAGCCCGGTCGATCGGCGCCGTCTCGTCCGGGCCGGCGGGTCGAGCCGCCGCCGTCTCGTCCGGTCCGGTAGCGGCTTGCGTCGGCTCCGGCCGGTCAGCGGCTGCTCCGGGGGGCGCCGGCCGGTCGGCGGCGGGGGGCAGGGGTCGGGTCCGGTCGTCGTCGTGCTCGCCGGCGGGAGGCTCCTGGCGGTCGTCGCTCATGGCACGTCCTTTCCCGAACCCGGACGGGCGTCATGGCCCTCGACCGCCAACCTAGTCGCCCACACCGCCATCGGCGGGGATCAGCGTGCCGAGCCGCGCCGGCTGGCGGCGCGGCAGCACGGCGGGTACGCGCCGGAAGGCTGGACCTCGCGGCCAGGAATCAGGGCGTGGGCTTCGTGGTCGGCTGGTCGACGGAGTCTGCCCCACACCAGATGCTGACCTGGTCGTTCCACCGGGCCGGGTCGTCCTCGGCGGGCTCCTGCCGGTTGACCTTCCCATTGCGTCCGCTGACGTAGCGCGGGTAGAGGCCCTCGTCGACCAAATCGTCGGCGGCGTCCGCGCAGCTCTTGCCGACCACGTCCGGTACCTCGGCGGCCGGTGCCGGCCCGGCGACCTGTAGTTGCACAGTCGTTCCCCGGGCGACCTCGGTGCCCACGTCCGGTGTGGTGCTCTCGACCGTACGACCGACGCCGCCACCGAAGACCAGCCGCCAACCCAGCCGCTGCTTGCGCAGCGTCTCCCGGGCCCGCTCGAAGTCGGTGCCGATCACCGGCGGCACGGTCAGGCCGGCCCCCTTGGTGGAGGTGGCGGAGCTCTGGACCGCTGACGGCGTCGGCCGTCCGCTGGTCGGTCGGGGTGCGGTGGTCCGACTGGTCGGCGCACCAGCCGTGGTCGAAACGGCCAGTGGATCACCAGAGGGTGTGTCGTCCTCGCCCGCCAGCAGCCAGCCGCCGGTTGCCCCGACGGCGGCGAGCAGCACCGCCGCCAGCCCACCACCGAGCACGACGCTGGCCCGGCCCGCACCGCCACCGGCAGCATTCTGCTGGCCCGTGTTCGTGTCCGTCATAACGCCCACCGCCTCATCACCGGCGACCGTACCGCCCGCCGCCCAATCCGCCCGCACCGGCGGTCCACACCGGCGGGTCGTTGCGACTCGCCGCGCCGACGACGGGACGTTACGCTGCCCGGCATGGCCAGACAGGGCTGGGGAGTATCGATCGCGACGGCGATCGGGGTCGCTGCCGGCGCGGGTGCCGCACAACTGGGCTTCGGCTACGGGCTCGGCGTCATCACCTGGACGCCGACCGAAGCCGGAGCGACAGACACGGCCTGGGCGGACGGCCTCGCCTGGGCCACCTGGCTCGCCGCCAGCTCGACAGTCCTCGGCGCGGTCTGCGCGCAGCGGCTCCACCAACGGCACGCCACGGCGAAGACCGCGATCTCTCCGCAGACCGCGACCGACGGCGTCGCCCGGCACGAGAGCCCGCAACTCGGCGATCGGACGCCCGAGCACGAAACCCCTGGTGACGGGCGTCCACTGACCACCGACACCGCCCAGCCGAAGGTCGCGGAAACGCCACCACCGGTGGCCGAGCCGCCGGTCCAGGACCGAGGTGGCCTGCTGCGGCGGGTGGCCCTGGCGCTCGGCGCCGGGTTGGGCGGGCTGGTCACGGTGCTGTTGATCGCCGTACCCGCGCGGGTCGCGACGGGCGCCGACAGCGGCGCACCGCAACGGACGGCCGCCGTACAGGCGACGCTGGGCATTCTGATCGGCGTCCTCGTCGCGATCTGGGCGCTTCGCTCCCGAGCCGCCGCGGTCAACGTGACCGCGACGGCCGCCTGGCTCTGGCTGCTCGCGGTGGTCTCGGTGATCGACGGGGTACGCGTCGGGCGAGGGCTGACCGGCGCGCAACTCGGTACCTGGCAGTTCGACCCGGACCACGCCCGGTACTGGATCGGGGGCCAGCTCTACTGGCCGGGTGCGCTGCTGGCGCTGGTGCCCGCCCTGTTGATCGGCGTACTGGCCGCCCGTCGGTCCGCCCGATCGAGCGGGCACCGCGTGGGTGCGGCGGCCTCCGGCGCGGCGGGCCCGGTGCTCGTGGCGCTCGCCTACCTGAGCACCATGCCGCACTGGTCGACGCTGGGCCCCGCGCAACTCTCCACCCAGCTGATCGCCCCGTACGCGGTGATCGCCGGTATCGGCGGCTCGGTGCTGGCCGCCCTCCTCGGCGAGCGGGCCGAGCGGAACCACCCGGCCGGCCGGAGCCGTGGAGCCGGACGAGGTGCTGCCGCTCCGGACACGACGGCTGACCCGAACCCGGTCGCCGAAGGCGACTCCGCACCTCCGTTCTCCGGCCCGACGACCGACTCCGCATCTTCGGTCCCCGGCTCGACCACCGGAACTGCGGCACGGCGTAGGAGGGCCGGCGCCCCAGTGCCGACGCCCAGGACGGGCTCTCTGCCCGGCGAGCCGGCCGCCGTACCGCAGGTGCCCGCGCCACGGACGGACCCGGACTCCCCGGGTCCGACCCGTCCCGCCGAAGCCGCAGCAGTGGAGAACCCGACAGCAGGCGCCCGACGCACCCGCGCACCCCGCCGCCCCACCAGCGACTAACCCGCGCTTATCGGCGACCGGAACTGCAAGATCGGCGCGGCTGATTGCCGAGCACCGCGGGTCAGGGTTTGGGTTAGGGGACTGGCCAGGTGTGGACGGGTTCGTTGGTGCGCTGATGTTCGGCGTAGCGCTGGACCATGTGGTGCAGTGCGGCCGTCCGGTCCATACCGTGGTGCCGCTCCGCCGCCCAGACCGCCTCGGTCTGCCAGACGGCACCGTTGCGGCCGGTACGGCAGCGCTGCTCGATGACGCCGAGCAGCCGGTCCCGCTGCGCCGGGGCGACACCGAACCCGTCCAGACCGGCGGCGGCGGTGGGCAGCAGTTGCTCCAGGACCAGCTTCGTGACCGGCACGTCGCCGAGCCCGGGCCAGTGCAGCACGGCGTCGAGGCCACGTCGGGCGGCGGCGTGGAAGTTCTCCTCGGCCGAGCTGAAGGTGAGTTGGCTCCAGATCGGGCGGTCGGCCTCGGCCAGACCGCGTACCAACCCGAAGTAGAAGGCCGCGTTGGCCAGCATGTCCACCACCGTCGGACCGGCCGGCAGCACCCGGTTCTCCACCCGCAGGTGGGGGCGGCCGTTCATGATGTCGTAGACCGGGCGGTTCCACCGGTAGACCGTGCCGTTGTGCAGCCGCAGTTCCCCGAGCTGTGGCACACCTCCGGCGTGCAGGACCTCCACCGGGTCCTCGTCCTCGCAGATCGGCAGCAACGGCGGGAAGTACCTGACGTTCTCCTCGAACAGGTCGAAGATCGAGGTGATCCACCGTTCGCCGAACCACACCCGAGGGCGTACGCCCTGAGCCTTCAGTTCGTCCGGGCGTGTGTCGGTGGCCTGCTGGAACAGGGCGATCCGCGTTTCGGCCCAGAGTTGCCTGCCGTACAGGAAGGGACTGTTCGCTCCGACCGCCACCTGCACGCCGGCGATGGCCTGGGACGCGTTCCAGTAGTCGGCGAAGCTGTCCGGGGCGACCTGGAGGTGGAACTGGAGGCTCGTGCACGCGGCCTCGGGAGCGATCGAGTCGGTGTGCGTGCGCAACTGCTCGACGCCGCGAATGTCCAGCTCGATGTCCTCGCCCCGGGCGCCGACGATCTGGTCGTTGAGCACCCGGTAACGCTCGTTGGTGGAGAGGTTGTCCTCGACCAGGTGCCCCTCGGTGAGGGTGGGCAGGATACCGACCAGGACGATCGTCGCGTCGGATCTGGCGGCACGCTCGTCGGCCCGGGACAGGCTGCCCCGCAGGTCGTGCTCGTAGTCGGCGAAGCCGGTGCCCTCGATGAGTCGGGGCTCGGCGTTGAGTTCCAGGTTGAACTGCCCCAACTCGGTCTGGAAGAGGGGGTCCGCGATGTCGGCGAGGATCTCCTCGTTGCGCATCGCCGGCTCGGCGGCCGAGTCGACCAGGTTCAGCTCGATCTCCAGGCCGGTCATCGGCCGGTCGGCGTCGAAGCCGAAGTCGTCGAGCATCAGGGCGAAGACGTCCAGGCACCGCCGCACCTTCTGCCGATACCGGACGCGATCATCCCGGGTGAAGGCGCCCTCTGAGACGTCCCTGCCCATGTGTCCTCCCGACGGCCGGCGCGGTCGGGATCATGCCGTCCCGGAAGCGCTTTGTGAAGCATCCACGGTAAGAGCGCCCACCTGACCGGGGCCAGAGGCCGACGGCGGTGATCCGACGTCGGCCGGCGCGGACGCGCTCGTGGCGCCATCTGTACCCCGTCGTCGCCCGACTGGACCCGATGACCGCACGAACAACTCGTGACAATTACCACGAGCGGGAACGACGCAGGGCCCGCGCCGACGTACGGCGCGGGCCCTGCGTACCGGATCACCGGGAGGGTCCCCCCGGCCCTCCGGCGATCCGGAGGGGATCAGGCCTGACGGACGGCCTCGCCCTCGATCTCAATCTTGATCTTGCGGCTGACCAGCACGCCCCCGGTCTCCAGGGCCACGTTCCAGGTCAGGCCGAACTCCTCGCGGTCGATCTCGGTGCTCGCGGAGAAGCCGAAGATGTCCTGGCCGAACGGGCTGCGGCCGACACCCTCGAACTCCACCTCCAGCTCGACCGGCCGGGTGACGTCCTTGATGGTCAGCTCACCGGTGAGCACGAACTCGCCGCCGCGACGGGACTTGACCCCGGTGCTGCGGAACTCGAGCGTCGGGAACTTCTCGGCGTCCAGGAACTCGGGGCTGCGCAGGTGCGCGTCCCGGTCGGCCTGGGTGGTGTCGACGCTGGCGGCCTGAATGGTGGCGACGACCGACGACTGCAGCGGGTCCTCGGCGACGGTGATGGTGGCGGTCGCCTCGTTGAACTCACCGCGAACCTTGCTCACCATCATGTGTCGGGCAACGAAGCCGACCCGCTTGTGCGCCACGTCGAGCGCGTAGGTGCCGGCCGCCGGGATGGTGAGGCCGTCCCAGTCGCGGGTAACCGCATCGATGCTGCTGGTCATGCTGCTGTCCTCCAGAAGATTGTTTAGTAGCCCAACGACTGCTTGAGCAACTATAACTGCAACAACATTCCCCGTGTCAAGCACTGGTATGATGAACCGGTGACCAACGTCTTCGACGATCCCCGGATCACCGCCGTCGGCCTGCTCTTCGAGGCACACGCCGGGCTGTCAGCCCGGTTCACCGCCCAACTCGAGGAGCACGGCCTCTCCGCGGTCGAGTTCGAGGTCATCACCCGACTGGCCCGCTCGCCGGGCAACCAACTACGCATGACCGATCTCGCCGCGCAGACCTCCCTGTCGACAAGCGGAGTGACGCGTGTGGTGGACCGGATGGAGCGCGACGGATTGCTCACCCGCCGGGCCTGTCCGAACGACCGACGCAGCTCGTACGCGGTGGTCACCGCCGCCGGGATGCAGCGCCTGAACGAGACGCTGCCCGGCCACCTGCAGATGATCGAGCAGTGGTTCACCGGGCAGCTCGACCCGAAGGCGCTGACGGCCCTCCTCGACGGACTGCGCCGGGTCCGTGACGCCGCGCATCCGTGCGCCACTGCCGGCAGTGACGACGCCGACCCGGAGCAGATCGCCGCCGCCGACAACGCCGGTCGACGCCACTGAAGAAGGCGCCCGCTGTCCGGCGGCGGCAGCGGCAGAAAGACCGGCAGAACTGACCCCGCCAAGCTGGAGGATTCGGTCCAAGCCGACTTTCTGCCACCGCGCCGGTGGCAGGCTTCCTGCACCGGGGATCACCGGGGGGTGACGGCGCGGGCGATCAGCGAGGGGTAGCACCAAAGGGGGCTCTTCGCCCGCGCCACTCTCCCGCCGCGACTACTGAGCCGGCCCACCACGGGCGGCGACCAGCGCGTAGAGCAGGCCCGATTCATGCGGCAACAGCCGGATGCCGCTCTCCGCACAGACCCGGTCCAGTCGATCGAGCACCGCCGGGTCCGCAGTGCTCGCGGCCAGTCCCACAAGCGCCTCCACCACGTCGCGGCGATCCTGCCCCGCGTGGTCCGCGGCGGCGGCGAACCACTCGGCAGCCAACTCCCGGTCACCCCGGTGCAGCGCCAGGTTCCCCTCGATCAGCGCACAGAGCCCGGCCTCCGGCCCACTCCAGGTCAGCGCCGCGTCGTCCGACTGACGTTGTCGCGGCACTGTCGGCCGCGCCGGCAACGCCTCCACACCCCCGGCGCGTAACTCGCTCAACACCTCGGTCGCCTCCGCGACACGCCCGTCCTGGGCGAGCGCCAGCCCGACGGTCCCGAGCACCCGACGGCGGCGCCCCGGATCACCCAGCTCGGACAGTGCCGCTATCGCCCTCCGGCCACGGTCGATGGCGTCCGCGTACCAGCCCTCCAGGCGGGCGACCTCGGCACGATGGGCCCAGCCCAACACCCGCAGTCGCTGCTCCCCACTCTCGGCGGCGAGTCGGTCCACGGCAGCAAGCCGGCGGCGGGCCGCAGCCAGGTCGCCCGTGCGGATCTCGTGCCAGGCGAGGCTGTTCTGGGCCACCGCAAGATCCCGGGTCCGACCGTTGCGGGCCGCCAGCCGCAGCAGCACCTCGGCCTGCTCGCGTGCCTCGTCCTGCCGCCCGACGGAGATCAGCAGGCTGCCGAGCACGTTCCTCGCCTCCAACTCCCCGGTGACGTCGCCGGCCTGCCGGAAGGTGTCCAACGCCGCGCGGGCCGTGGACAACTCCTCGGCGCCCGCGCCGTGCTCGGCGGCGAGCCGGGCGACCCCGAGAGCGGCCCAACCGCGCAGGAGAGGATCCGCGTCGGCGGTCCGCGGGTCCGCCAGCAGGCGCCGCAGCCACTGCCGCCCGACGACATCGCGTCCGCGGAACCGCCACCAGCGGGTCAGGCAGGCCGCCAGCCGCAGCGCGGTCAACGGATCGTCGGTGGCCGCGTGGGCCAACGACGAGCTGATGTCACTGCTCATCTCGTCCAGCCGGTGCACCGCGTCGGGTAACCGTGGGCCGACCAGGTCGCTGGCGGTCCGTGCGACCAGGCGCGCGATGACCTCCGCGTGTCGACGCCGGATGCTGGTCAGCTCACCACCACCGGCCGCCTGCTCGACGGCGTAGTCACGGACCGCGTCGAGCAGCCGGAACCGGAACGACCCGGTCCCGCGTACGCTCAGCAGCCCCAGCTCGACGAAGCGGTCCAACAGCGGAACCGGGTCGATCGCGACAGTGCCGTCCCGGTCGGCCTCGTCGGCGAGCAACTCCTCGGCCAACTCCACCGACCAGCGGTTACCGAAGACCGCCAGCTGCCGCAGCGCGGCCTGCTCATCCGGCGCCAGCAGGCGGTAGCTGAACGCGACAGCTTCCCGCAGGGTGACGGCGACCGCGACCTCGGCACGGGTGTCGGGTCCGCTCGTCCGGCTGGTGAGCGCCTCCGGTGCATCCCAGCCCGGATGGGCGGACGCGTCGGCGGGGGTGGCCAGGTCGAGCACCCGGTCGCCGTACCGGTCCAGCAGTTCGGTGAGGTCGAGGAGTCGGCCCCGGGCGGCCATCAGCTCGATGGCCAACGGCAGCCCTCCCAACCGGCGAACCAGCGCGGCGAGCGCCGGCAACTCGGCGGGGGTGGGCGGCTCCCGGCGGACCTGAGCGAGCCGGGCGGTGAACAACGCGACAGCCGGCCAGGATTCGAGGCCGGAGTGCTCGGCCTCCGGTGGTGGCACGTCGAGCGGCGCGACCGGCCAGACCCGCTCGCCGGGTAACCCGACCGGGTGCCGACCGGTGACCAGCACCCGCAGTGCGGGCAGCGCGCCGATCAACCGGTGCAGGGTCGCGGCCACCGGGCCCGGGGCACGCTCCACCGCGTCCATCACCAGCAGCGCCGGCCGCCCGGCGAGCAGGGCCACGAGTTCGGACAGGCGCGCCACGCCGAGCACTGACATCGAGGCGGCGAGCACGTCCGGACCGTCCGACCCCTCGCCGACCAGCACCCCGGCAACACCGGCCGGGTGGGCGGAGGCCACCAGATGCGCCACCGACGTCGCCAGGGCCGTCTTGCCGACGCCGGCCAATCCGACGAGGCTCACCAGCCGGGGCCCTCGCTCGGCGGTCAGCATTCCGGCCAGCTCGGTGAGGTCGCGCTCCCGGCCGATCAACGCGACCGGCGGCGGGAGCGCTACCGACGGATCGGAGGACGCGGCCGCCGACGTGGCGTTGCCGCTGAGCGTGAACGTCGTCGAGGTGACCTCCGGCGGGGCCGGATCGGTCCCGGTGCCACGGGCGGCGGCCAGGAACGCCGCCCGGTCGGTGCCGGTCAGCGCCAGCGCCCCGGCGAGCAACTCGACAGTGGTGCGTTGTGGCCGGATCGACCGGCCACGCTCCAGGTCACGCACCGTCCGCACGCCCACCCCGGCCCGGGACGCCAGCTCGTCCTGGGTCAGTCCGGCGGCGCGTCGATGCCCGCGGAGCAGCTCCGGCAGAGTGGCACGTCCAGCCGGGCTCCGCGACCAGTGATGATCCGGAGTCATGGGCACGAAGAGTACGGATCGACTCCGACCGTCGGCAGTCGAACGTCGGGCTACTGACGCCCGCTCGCCGAAACCCGACAGCCGTACGGACAGTCCGCCCGGAACGACTGGCGGATCAGTTCGGCTGGACCACTCAGAGACCCAGATCCCGAGCGATGATCATGCGCTGCACCTCACTGGTGCCCTCGCCGATCTCCAGGATCTTGGAGTCCCGCCAGAACCGGGCCACCGGGTACTCGTTCATGAAGCCGTACCCGCCGTGGATCTGGGTGGCCTCCCGGGCGTTGTCCACCGCGATGGTGCTGGCGTGCAGTTTCGCGATGGCGGCCTGCCTCTTGAACGGTTCGCCGGCAAGCATCCGCGCGGCGGCGTCGTAGTAGGCCAACCGAGCGGTGTGCGCCTTCAGCTCCATGTCGGCGATCTTGAACTGGATGGCCTGATTGGCGCCGATCGGCTTGCCGAAGGCGTGCCGCTCCTTCGCGTACTTGATCGACTCGTCGACACAACCCTGCGCGAGGCCGACGGCCAGCGCGGCGATGGCGATCCGGCCCTCGTCGAGGATTCGCAGGAACTGCGCGAAGCCCCGACCCCGGGCGCCGAGCAGGTTGGCGGCCGGCACCCGGCAGTCGTCGAAGGTCAGCTCGTGGGTGTCCGAGGCGGTCCACCCCACCTTGGAGTAGCCGGGCGCGACGGAGAACCCGGGCGTGCCGGTCGGCACGATGATCGTCGACAGCTCCTTGGAGCCGTCCGGGTTCGTGCCGGTTACCGCGGTGACCGTGACCATGGCCGTGATGTCGGTCCCCGAGTTGGTGATGAACGCCTTCGACCCGTTGATCACCCACTCCTCGCCGTCCAGCACCGCCCGCGTCTGCGTGCCGGCGGCGTCCGAGCCGGTGCCCGGCTCGGTGAGACCGAAGCCGGCCAGCGCCTCGCCGCTGAGCAGGCGGGGCAGCCAGGTCGCCTTCTGCTCCTCGGTGCCGAAGCGGTAGATCGGCATCGCGCCGAGCGAGACCGCCGCCTCCAGCGTGATGGCCACGCTGGAGTCGACCCGGGCCAACTCCTCCAGGGCCAGGCAGAGCGCGAAGTAGTCGCCGCCCATGCCGCCGTGCTCCTCGTCGAAGGGCAGGCCGAACAGGCCCATCTTGCCCATCTGCCGGATCACCTCGTACGGGAAGGTGTGCTGCTCGTAGTACTCGGCGATGACCGGGGCGACCACCTCCCGGGCGAATTCCCGCACGCTCTCGCGCAGCGCCGCTTGTTCGTCGGTGAGCCGGAAGTCCATCTCATCCTCCTGTAAGGACGGTCCGCCTCGACGCTCGTGACGCCGAGGGCGGGTCGCTGTGCGGGCCTGAGTCGATGGTCAGACCGGGGTGACGCCGTGCCGACGGCGGGAGAAGTGCCGATCCTTCGTCCGCGCCGCCGCGAATCGACGGACCAGCTCGGTGCGCAGGTCGTGCGGCTCGACGATGGCGTCCACCACCAGCTCGCTGGCGAGCCGGACGACGTCGATGTCCTGCTCGTACTCGGCTCGCTTGGCGGCGACGAAGGCAGCTCGCTCGTCCTCGTCCGCGATGGCGGCGATCTTGTTGGCGTAGACCGCGTTCACGGCGGCCTCGGCGCCCATCACGGCGATCTTCGCGGTCGGCAGCGCGATGGTGGCGTCCGGCTCGAACCCGGGGCCGGCCATCGCGTAGAGACCGGCGCCGTACGCCTTGCGGACCACCACGCAGATCTTCGGCACCGTCGCCTCGGAGATCGCGGTGATCATCTTGGCGCCGTGCCGGATGATGCCCTGCTTCTCCACCGCGCTGCCGACCATGAAGCCGGGTACGTCGCTGAGGAACAGCAGCGGCACGTTGAACGCGTCGCAGAGCTGCACGAACCGGGTGGCCTTGTCGGCCGAGTCAACGAAGAGCACGCCGCCCTTGAACATCGAGTTGTTGCCGACCACGCCGACGACCTGACCGTCGAGACGGCCGAAGCCGATTGTCAACTCCTTGGCCCAGAGCGCCTGGATCTCGAAGAACGAACCCTCGTCGAGCAGGCCCTTGACGTACCGCCGCATGTCGAACGCCTGCCGCTCGCTGGCCGGCACCAGCGCGGCCAGGTCGGCCTTCGCGGGCGCGGCGACCGCCGGAGCGGTCGGAGGGGCCTGCGTCCAGTTCGCCGGCAGGTACGACAGGTAGGTCTTCACCACGTCGAGCGCGTCGGCCTCGGTCTTGCAGAGGAAGTGCCCGACGCCGGATTCGGCGGTGTGCACCTTGGCCCCGCCCATCGCCTCCAGGGTGGTCTTCTCGCCGGTGACCATCTCGACCATCCGGTCGGAGCCGAGATACATGCTCGCGTTGCCGTCGACGAGAGCCACCACGTCGCAGAACGCCGGGATGTACGCCCCGCCGGCGGCGCTCGGACCGAACAGCGCACACACCTGCGGGATCGAGCCGGAGGCGCGGACCTGGTTCCAGAAGATCTTGCCGGCGCCGCGCCGGCCGGGGAAGAGGTCGACCTGGTCGGTGATCCGGGCGCCTGCCGAGTCGACCAGGTAGACCATCGGAACGCTCGTGGAGTACGCGCGTTCGATGATTCGGATGATCTTCTCGACCGTGCGGGCGCCCCAACTGCCGGCCTTGACGGTGGAGTCGTTGGCCATCAGGCAGACCTGCCGGCCGTCGATGGTGGCGGTGCCGGTGACCACGCCGTCGGCGGGCAGCCCGTCGGCGAGGGCGTTGGCGTAGATGCCGTCCTCGACGAAGGAGCCCTCGTCGACCAGGAGCGCGACCCGCTCACGGGCGAAGAGCTTGCCCTTGGCCGCGTTGGCCGCGTGGTATTTGTCCGCACCGCCGGACCGGGCCCGCTTGCGCAGTTGCTCCAGTGCCTCACCGTCGAGCGTCACGCCGACTCCTCCGCCATACTGACCTGAACGATCGTTAGGCTAGCGCATCAGCACGACTGTCGGCGACCTACGAGCGAACCAGACAGCCGAGCCGAGAACAAGACATTGAAAAACATGAATACATATCGCTAGGCTCCTGACACCCCCTCCTCCCGGATTGGAGTCAGCGATGACCTCACGACTCAGTCGGCTCGCGGTCGCGATGCTCACGACGGCACTCGCCACCGTCGGTGTCACGGTCGCCAACCCCGCGCCCGCGTCCGCCGCCATGACCATCTGCTACAACACCAGCCAGGCGGGCAGCTACGCCGGCATCGCCAACCAGGCCGCCTCGATCTGGAACAACGCCACGGTCAACCTGACGCTCTCCGCCAACTGCGGCTCCAACCTGCGCATCTACCAGATCACCGGCGGTGGCTCGTACGCCCAGCGGACCAGCCTCGGCAACGGCCGGGTCTACATCGACACCCAGCAGGCCGCGCAGTACAGCCCACTGCGGATCATGACCCACGAGATCGGGCACATCCTCGGCCTACCGGACAACTACAACGGGAACTGCTCGCTGCTGATGTCCGGCGGCAGCGCCGGCACCAGCTGCACCAACCCGTACCCGAGCACCGCCGAGGCGAACCGGGTCAGCAACCTCTTCGCCGGCACGTTCAGCGCCACCGACCGCAGCGCGGACATCTTCCGTGACAGCTGGCCGAGCGTGCTCACCCCGGTGGGCTGACCGACCTGGCAGGCAGAAGGGGCCGGCGCGTGCGCCGGCCCCTTCGTCGCGTGCTCAGCTCGGCAGCGGCGTCAGCCGGGTACGCGGGCCGGCCCGCAGCACACCGGACGGCAGCTTCTTCCCGAGCAACTCCTCGGCCAACTCGGCCGCCTCGATCAGGGCCGCCAGGTCGATGCCCGTGTCGATGCCCATGTCGTGCAGCATGTGCACGGCCTCCTCGGTGGCCAGGTTGCCACTGGCCCCCGGCGCGTACGGGCAGCCACCGAGGCCACCGACGCTGGCGTCGAACTCGGTAACCCCCAGCTCCAGCGCGGTCAGCAGGTTGGCCAACGCCGTACCCCTGGTGTTGTGGAAGTGCAGCAGGACCGGCACGTGCGCGTTGCGTTCGCGTACCGCGGTCAGCAGCTCGCGGACCCGGCGCGGGGTGCCCATGCCTGTGGTGTCACCGAACGCCACCCGGTCCGCGCCGTCGCGGACCACCCGGTCCACGATGCCGGCAACGCGCTGCGGGTCGATGTCCCCCTCGTACGGGCAGCCGAAGCTGGTTGCCACGATCACCTCGACCCGCGCCGAGGCACCGTGCAGCAGGTCGATCAACTCGGCGATGTCGTCAAGTGACTCGTCGGTCGACCGGTTGACGTTGCGCCGGTTGTGCGTGTCGCTGGCCGAGACCACCACCTCGATCTCGGTGAATCCGGCGGCGAGGGCCCGCTGGGCGCCCCGGGTGTTCGGCACCAGCGCCGAGTACCGCACCCCGTCGGCCCTGACCGCGCGCTGCCACACCTCGTCGGCGTCTGCCATCTGCGGAATCGCCTTGGGGTGCACGAACGACACCGCCTCGATTCGGCGCACGCCGGTTGCCGAGAGGGCGTCGAGCAGCCGCACCTTGGCGTCGGTAGGGATCGGGTCCTCGTTCTGCAACCCGTCCCGTGGCCCGACCTCGCGGATCGAGACGGAATCTGGCAGGTCCGCCATAAGGGGTCACCTCACTGTGACGAAGCGGTGCTTGGGGGGTCCTCCCAGCATGCCACCCTCCTGTTGATCAAGAAGGGGTCAGCGCATGCGGGAGACGATGCCGGTGTCGTAGGCGCCGGAGAGGAACTCATCGTTGGTCAGCAGCTCGGCGAAGAAGGGGACGTTGTTCTTCGGGCCCTCGATCTGAAAGGCGGCCACCGCCTCCTTCGCGCGATCGAGCACCTCCGCACGGGTCGCGCCGCTGACGATCAGCTTGGCCAGCAGGCTGTCGTAGAACGGGGTAACCGTGTTGCCCTCGGTGTAGCCGGAGTCCACCCGGACACCCTCACCGGTCGGCTCCACCCACGTCCTGATCACACCGGGGCCGGGCAGGAAGCGCTTCGGGTCCTCCGCGTTGATCCGCATCTCGATGGCGTGGCCTCGCGGGGTCAACGCGTCCGGGTCGAAGGTCGGCGTCAGCCCGGAGGCCACCCGCAACTGCTCCTCGACCAGGTCGATGCCGTAGACGTACTCGGTCACCGGGTGTTCCACCTGCAACCGCGTGTTCATCTCCAGGAAGAAGAAGTCTTCGGAACCGGGAGCAGCGCCAGCAGCGTCCCGTTGACGCGGGACCAACAGGCACTCCACAGTGCCCGCGTTGCGATAGCCGACCGCCTCGCCGGCACGCACCGCCGCTGCCAGGAGACGGGCTCGCAGCTCCGGCGAGACCGCCGGGGACGGGGACTCCTCGACCAGCTTCTGGTTGCGCCGCTGCACCGAGCACTCCCGCTCGCCGAGCGCCACCACCCGGCCGTCGGTCAGGCCGAGGATCTGCACCTCGACGTGCCGTACCCGGGGAAAGTACCGCTCGATCAACACCGAACCGTCGCCGAACATCCGCTCGGCGAACGCGCGCACCTTGTCGTACTCGGTGCGCAGCGCGGCCTCGTCGACGGCGACGCCCATGCCCATACCGCCACCGCCGGCGGCGGCCTTGACCATCACCGGGTAGCCGATCTCGGCGGCGGCAGTGACAGCCGCGTCCAGGTCGGCGGCCGGGTCGGCGGTGCCGGGCGCGACCGGAACGCCGGCCGCCGCCATCAGGTTCCGGGCATTGATCTTGTCGCCCATCGCGGTGATCGCGTCCGCGCCGGGCCCGACCCAGACCAGGCCGCTCGCCTCGACGGTACGGGCGAACTCGGCGTTCTCCGACAGGAAGCCGTACCCGGGGTGGATGGCCTGGGCACCTGTCGACTTCGCGGCGGCGAGGATCGCCTCGGTGTTGCGGTAGCTCAGCGCCGGATTCGGTGGGCCGATGAGGACCGCCTCGTCCGCCTCAGCGACGAACGGCAGGTCAGCGTCGGCCTCCGAGTGCACAGCGATCGCGCGGATGCCGAGCCGCTTGGCGGTGCGGATGATCCGGCGTGCGATCTCGCCCCGATTGGCGACAAGCAGTGACTCGATCATGTTTCCTCCCGGCGTCCGGATGGTGGGACGATGTCAGGGAATCATGACCGGCACGCTTCTGACGAGTCGGCTCAGGCCAGCAATCGGGTCGGCTCAGGCGAGCAGCGCGGCCAGGGTCGCGCCGCGCAGCAGCTCGGCGCGGCGTCGCCGGTCCACCTCACCACCGAGGAACGGGGTCGAGTTCATCAGGCCGAACGCGGCGTGCGCGAGCACCCGCGCCTCACCGTCGGGCATGCCCGGGTGCAGCGCCGTGAGCACTGTCACCCATTCCTCGACGTAGAGCCGCTGCAGGCGGCGGATCCGCCGCCGTGGCTCCTCGGGCAGGCGGTCCAGCTCATGCAGGTGCAACGCGATCACCGCGGGGTTGGCCAGCGCGAACTCGACGTGGAAGTCGATGAGCGACTCCAGTACGCCGCGCGGGTCGTCCGAACGCCCCGCGGCGCGTTCCCGCCCACCGGCCAGCAACCCCTCGCTCACCGGTATCAGCGCGGCGGCCAGCATGGCCTCCTTGCCGGCGAAGTGGTGGTAGAGCGCCGGACCGGTGACCCCGGCGGCCGCGCCGATGTCGTCCATCGACACGCCGTGGTAGCCACGCGCCGCGAACAGACCTACCGCGATCTCCAGGATCTCGTCCTTGCGGGACCTGCGCCGGCCCGCACCCGCCGCACCCCGTGCCTGCTGCTCCACCGTCACCCGGCAAGCCTAGACCGCGAGGACGCCCCGATGGTTGCCGGTCAGTACCGTCCGCCCCCGGGCCGGGCCGCCCCTGACCTGGCCAGGGGCGGCCAGCGAGGGTCAGTCGTCCTCGTCCAGGTCGTGCTCCTCGCGCAGCGCCGCGGCCTCGGTGGGCCGATCGAGCAGGTCCAGCGCACGAGCCAGCAGCCAGGCCGTCTGGCGGACCTGCCGCGAGGAGGCCGGCAGCCCACCGAGTACGCGGCGCAGCAGCGGCTCCGCCTCGGCCGGCCGTTCCAGGCGCAGCAGCAGCTCACCGATGAGGGCCTCCACCTGGGCGGCCTCACCGAACGCCTCGATCGACCGCAACCTGTCCGGCACCCCGGTCAGCCGGCCCAACGCCTCGTCCAGCCGGTCCTCCCCGGTGAGCACCCGCGCTCCGGCCTCGGCCGCCATCGCCAGCTCGTACAGCACCGGCGGCTCGGACTGCCCGGCCAGCTTCGCCGCCAACCCGTCCACCACCTCGACGGCGCGCAGCGCCGCGTCCCGGTCGTTGGCCCAGAACCAGGCGTACGTCGCCCGCCGGCGGGCGCGCAGCTCGTCCAACGGCAGGTCGCCGAGCCGGTACGCCTCAGCCGCGGCGGCGAACCGCTCGCCCGCCGCCGCGTCCCGGTCGGCGTCGTAGAGGATCCCGCCGGCCTCCTCCAGCACCTGCGCCCGGTGCGGGAGGTTGTCCGGTCCATCCAAATTTCTGGCCAGCTGCTCCAGCAAGGCCAACGCCGGGTCGATCTCGCCAAGCCCCGCGTAGACGCCGGCCAGCAGGTGTCGGCAACGGTCGGCCTCCGCCTGGGCGCCCAGCCGATCCAGACCGAGCACGGCCTCCTCGGCGACCTCGGCGGCCTCGGCGAGCCGGCCGACCATCCGGTACGCGTTCGCCAGCTCCCACCGCAGGAACGCGTCCCCCTCGGCGCCCCGCTCCACGCACAGCGTCACCGCCTCGACGAAGTCGTCAACGGCGTCGACGGCCCGGCCGGCCGACAGCAACGCCCGGGCACGGGCGACCCGGACCGGCAGCTCCGCGTCCGCCGGTGCCGCCTCCAACGCCTCGTCGCAGGCGGCCACCGCGTCCGCCGGATCATCGACCAGCCGCGCGTACGCCAGGCAGGCACCAGTGATCACCTCGCCGACGCCCAGCTCCCGGCCGATCCGACGAGCCTCGTCGACGGCGGCGCGGGCCTCCTCGATGCGGTCCAACTGCTCCAGCAGGTGCCCCCGGTGCAGCGCGATCCGGGCCGCCAGGTGCCTGTCGCCGCCCGCGTCGGCCGGCACCCGGTCGAGCGCCGCGAGCGCGTCCGCCCAACGCTCGCGGTGCAGCAGCGCCAACGCCACCCGGTCGTGTCCGGCCGCCCGCTGTCGGGCGTCGCCGAGCCGGTCGAGGACCTCGGCCGCCTCGCGGACCAGCAGCAAACCCTCCTCGCCGGCCTCGTCGGACCGGGTCAACAGCACGCCGAGCCGCCCGGCGACCGTCTGGGCGGGCACCTCCTCGCCCGCCTCCCGGTACAGCTCCAACGCCGCCCGGTTCAGCTTGACGGCACCCTCGATGTCGTCCTCGTCGCCGCGCTCCGACGCCCGCAGCGCCAGCCGGTGTGCGGACGTGCGTGCGGGCAGCTCGGCGGAGCCGAACCGGTCGTCGAAGGCGACAAGCGCCGCCCGGAAGGTGGCCCGGTCGTGCCGGCCCCAGCCCTGCTCCGCGAGGTCCAGCAGGTCGTCCGGGCCGGCGTCGGCGGGCACTGTCACTGCGGGTCGTCCACCCTTGCGGGTCAGCACCCGATCGGCGGGCGATGCCGGTGTGCCCGGCCCGGCGATCGGCTCGTCCCCGGCCGGCCGGGTTGGGCGGGTCGGACGGCGGCGGACGCTGGCCGACAGCGGCACATGCTCCCCGCTCGCCTGCACGGCCAGCCGGCGGGCGATCCACTCCGACTGGTGGGTGGTGCCGTTACGGGCGTCGAAGCGGCCGGCCAGACCGGTCGCGGTCTCGGCCAACTCGTCCGCCAACGACGCCGCCGACACCTCGGCGGCCGGCCGGCCCTCGGCGGCCCGGCGGTACACGGTCGACGTGCCGACCTGGCGCAGCGCGGCGGCGGCCGTCGCCGCGAAATGCATGGCGGCGGCCGGCGACGGCGGTCGGTCCAGCCAGTCCAGGTGCCGCTCGACCAGCTCGACCGCCCGTGCCTCGTTGCCGGTGAGCGTGCAGAATTCGACGTGGTCGCCGACATCCCACAGGTCGGCGAGGTTGCCACGCAGCCGTCGGTACGCCTCCCGGTGCGCGTCCCGCGCCTCCGCAGCCCGCCCGGTGCGCAGGTACGGCAGGAGCAGCGCGGTGAGGATCGCCTGCGGCTGCTCGGTGCAGGTGAGCCGACCGGCGAGCACCGGCTCGGCCAGCGCCACCGCCTCGGCGTCCCGCCCGGTGTCGGCGAGGTAACCCACCTGACTCGTCGGATCACAGCCTGCGCAGTCGGAGAGCTCGTCGCGTGGGGTGGTCTGCCAGAGCCGGTACCAGTGCGCGGCGGCCTCGGCGTCGCCCACGTGGTCAGCGACCCGGAAGCGGTGCTTGTGCACGGTCTGCAGACTGTGCCCGCCGGCCCGGTAACGCCGTTCCATGTCGTCAAGCACCGCGTACGTGCGGTCCAGCGGCACCTCGGGGAACTTCAGCAGGCCGGACACCATGTACTTGAAGTGCCACAGCAACTGGTGCAGATGGCGCTGATGGTAGGGCTGCGGGTCCCGGTCGAACTCGGACAGGCACCAGGAGAAGGTCACGAAGGACTTCGCCGGCTCACCGCCGTAGATGTAGCCGGTGGTGGCCTGCATCCGGGTGACGAACGCGAGGTGCCGGTCGTCGGCGGCATCCACCCGGCGCAGCAACTGCTCCAGCGCGGCGATCTGCCCCGCCCCGTACGGCATGTCGGTGATGCCGTGCAGCACCCGCCACAGATCCTCGTCGCTCATGCTCACTCCCGTCCCGGAACGGCCCGGCCGAGCAGGCCGAGGAAGGAATCGTTGAGCAGCGCTGCATCGGCCGCGCGGATCGGATGGTGGCCGAGCAGCAGCGCCTGCCCGTACAGCGCCTCGATGGCGAGACCGACAAGCTCCGGGTCGCTCAGCATGGCCACCCGTCGTACCAGCGGGTTGCGGTGGTTGAGCACCAACTGTGGACGGTCCGGCGGGGCGGTGGCGGCGAGCGCGTCGAGCACTCCACCCCACAGCTCGTCGGCCCGGTCCCGGCTGGCCGCGAGCTGGTCGTTGAACGCCGCCGACCGGCTGACCAGGTAGAGCGCGGGCAGCGACACCGGGTCGTACGCCCGGATGACCACCTCACAGCCGGAACGCTCGACGGCCCGCTGCGCCGCCGCGAGAAACTGTCGCAGCGCCAACTCCACAGGCGGGTCGAGCGCGTCGAAGCGGGTGGTGAGATCGCTCGGCTCCAGCCGCTCGATCAGCACCGAGCGGTCCACCACCGGCAGCCGCTCGATCAGCTCGGTGTCGTACGTGTAACCGGCGTTGACCACCGCCAGGTCCTGCGCGGCGGCCACCGCGGCGAGCTGACGGAACTCGTCGAGGCTCGCCGCGTAGCGGACCACGCCGTAGCGCTCACGGAACTCGGCGAGGGTGAGCGTGCCGACGTTGGTGTCCATGGGCCACCACTTGTCAACCAGCCGGAGCATCTCGTCGTCGTGCAGCGCCAGGGCCTTCACGCCGAGGTGGTGCACCTGGAGGAACTCGGCCAGCCGGTGCGGGTCGTGCCGCGCCAGCCGGACCAGCCAGCCGCGCACCTGGTCGCCGAGCGCCTCGCGGGTGGCCGTCAGCAGGGTGTCCTCGTAGAGGGCCTCCCGGCTCGCGGTCGGGCGCAGCTCGGTCGCGTCCACCACGCAGTGCGCGAAGAACGCCCACTCCGGCAGCAGCCCGTCGGCGTTCTCGGTGAGCAGCATCCGCTTGAGGTAGACGCGGTGCCCGGCCCGGGCCGCCGGGTTCACCGGGGTCGGCAGGATGACGGCGACGCCGGTCAGCCCGGCCTCCGGCACTGCCAGCGGCAGCACGTCGAACGGGTCCACGCCGAGCGTCTCCCGGGCGTACCGGATCAGCGCCGCGCGGTCCAGCGGTGCACCCGGCGTGGTCGGCCAGGGCGGTTCCCCGGTGGTGGTGACGACGTCGCCGACGCGGACGGTGACCGGCAGCAGCGCGCCGAAGAGCCGGGCCAGGTCGGTGACGGTCGCGGTGGTGAACCACTGGTCAGCGTCGCGGCGGGGCACCAGCGTGACGGTGGTGCCCGGCTCGGCGCGGGCGGCCTCCGGCGGGGCCACCGTCACCGCGTAGCGGCCGTCGGCGTACCCGGTCCAGCGCACCGTGGGGTTGTCGCCGTTCCGGGTGAGCACCTGGATCTCGTCGGCCACCAGGAAGCAGGAGAGCAGGCCGATGCCGAACTGGCCGAGGAACTCGTGCCGGGAGAAGCCCAGCTCGTCGCGCTTCGAGCTGCGGCCGATGGTGGCCAGCAGCTCGTGCACCTGCGCCTCGGTCAGACCGATGCCCGTGTCATGCACCCGCAGTGTGCCGTCGCCGGTGCTGTCCGGAGGTTCGATGCGGACCAGCGCCGGGGCACCCGGCTCGACACTGCGTCGGGCGGTGATCGCGTCCACCGCGTTCTGGAGCAGCTCGCGGACGTAGACCCGCGGGCTGCCGTAGAGGTGATGACTGAGCAGGTCAACCACGCCACGTAGGTCGACCTGGAAAGTGTGGTCCACGCCTGATCTCCCCGGTCCCGATGCCGGCGCCCACCGTACCCATGATCACCGACAGGCGCGGTCCCCTTTCCTGCCGGCGGCTTGACCCTCGACCCGGTCGAACCGGCACGGTCGCCGGCATGACTCCCTCAGCTCTGGGCCGGGACTTCCGGCTCCTGTGGTCCGCAGCCGTCTCGTCCCGGTTCGGGGACGCGCTGCGTACCCCGGCCCTGGCCCTGTTGGCCGCGACCGTGACCCGCGATCCCCGGGTCATCGCGGCGGTCACAGTGGCCGGACAGTTGCCGCCGCTGCTCTTCGGCCTGCTCGGCGGCGTGTACGCGGACCGCTGGGACCGTCGGCGGACGATGGCAGTGGTCGACGGGGTACGCGCCGCCGTGGTGGCGGCGCTGGCCGTGGTGGTCGCGCTGAACCGGGTCAGCGTCGTGGTGCTGCTGGTGGCGGCGTTTCTGCTCGCCGCGCTGGGCACCCTCTTCGACTCCGCCTCGTTCGCGCTGCTCCCCGCGTTGGTGCCGCCGGACGCGCTGCCCCGGGCGAACGGCCGGCTCCAGGCGGGGTCCGCAGTGGCCGGTGGTTTCCTCGGGGCGCCCGCCGCCGGTGTCCTGTTCGCCGCCGCCCCGGCCCTCCCGTTCGCCCTCGACGCCCTCACCTTCGCGGCGGCAGCCCTGCTCGTGCTGGCTCTCAGCCCGCCTCCCACGGTGGGCGCGGGCAGGGCACGGCGGCGCGGCTCGGTGCGGGGCGAGATCGTCGAGGGTCTGCGCTGGCTGCGCGCGCACCGGACGCTGTGGCGGGTAACAGTGCTCACCGCCGCGAGCAACCTGGCGATCAGCGGAATCATGGCGGTGCTGGTGCTCTACGCGCTGGATGTGCTGCGGGTGCCGCCGGCCGGGTACGGGCTGTTCGCCGCCGCCGCCATCGTCGGGGGCGTGGTGGGGGCTCTCGGTGCGGGTCGGCTCGCCGCCTGGCTCGGCACGGTGCCGGCGTTGCGCGCGGTGCTGGCCGTGGAGACCGTGGCGCTCACCGGCTTCGCGCTGGCCCGACACCCGGTGCCGGGCGGGATCGCGCTTGCCGTCTTCGCCGCCGGGACGGTGGTGTGGAACAGCCTGTGGGCGTCGTACGGGCAGCGGCACGTGCCGAGCGATCTACTCGGCCGGGTCGGGTCGGCGCAGCGGATGGTCGGTCTGCTCACCGCACCGCTCGGGGCGGCGCTCGCCGGGCTGGCCGCTGCGGCGTACGGCACGGTGCCGGTGGCGGTCGCGGCGGCGGGGACGTTCGCGCTCGTCACACTCGCCGCGTGGCGGACCCTGCGGCCGGCGTCGCCAGGTGTGCTGAGCCGCGCGGCCTAACCCGGCGTTCGTTCGCGGTGCGACAGCCCGGACAGACGCAGTGCGATCCGCCGGCGGGCCGGTGGCACGGCACCGAGAAGTCGGAGCAGCACGTCCCGGGCCGGCCGTCCGGCCGGGGAGACGGCTGCCATCCTGGTCAGCCCGGCGGCGAAGCTCAGCACGTCCTCGGCCATCGGCCGCTGACGGGCGCTGTAGTCGTCGAGCAGCGTCTCCGGGCCACCGTCGAGCACGTCCGCCACTGCGGTGCCGAGCGCTACCGCATCGCAGATGCCGAGGTTCATGCCCTGCCCACCGGCCGGGCTGTGCACGTGCCCGGCGTCGCCGGCCAGCAGCACCGGCCCGGCGCGGAAGGTGTCGGCGATGCGGTGGTGCACCCGGAACCGGGAGCCCCAGAGCACCTCGGTCACCCGATCGGGTCGTCGCGCCGGGCCGCGCTCGTCGAGCAGCGCCTGGAGGTAGGCCGCATCCGGTTCGGCCGGGGCGGTCTCCACGGCGGCGACCAACCGGACCACCCCGCCGGGGAGTGGCGCCCAGACCAGCGGCCCGGAGCGGGCGAGGAAGAGCGCCGCCTCGTCGCGGGGCAGCACACTGCGCACCCGCACGTCGGCGAGCACGAAGGACTCCTCGTCGCTGCCGCCGGTGAAGCCGATGCCGGCCAACTGCCGGACCGTGCTGTGCAGGCCGTCCGCGCCGACCACGTACCGGGAGCGCAGCGTCTCCCCGTCGACCTGCGCGAGCATGCCGGCGCCGGCGCGGCTCAGCCCGGTGAGCTGGCACGGCCGTCGTACCTGGACACCGAGCTCGGCCAACTTCTCGGCGAGCACGGCCTCGGTGACCGCCTGGGAGACCAGCAGCGCGTAGGGGAAGCGGGACGGCAGCTCGTGGAACGGCACCGACAGCAGCACCCGGTCCCGGTCACGCACGGTGAACCGCGGCGTCCGCACCGCCTGGTCGATCAGCGGCGCCGCGGCACCGATCCGGTCCAGCACCTCAAGGGTGTACGCGTGCACGACGGCGGCGCGGGAGGTGGTTGGCGGCGCGGCCAACCGGTCCAGCACTGTCACCTCGACTCCGCGCCGGGCCAGCGTCAACGCGGTGGCGAGACCTGTGGGGCCGGCACCTACCACCAGGACGTCGGTGTGCGTGGGCAGCATGGCCACCTCCGGAAGACTGTTGCCAACACCCGTTGGCAAACGCATGTTGGCAACGGTAGGACCCCTCTCATTGCGTGTCAACAGTTGTTGGCATACGGTCGTTGGCATGACGCCGTCCGCTCAGTCGACCCAACCCCGCCGCTCCGACGCCACCAGGGCGGCGATTCTGCGAGCGGCCCGGGAACGGTTCGCGGCGGACGGCTACGAGCGCGCCACGATCAGGGCCATCGCCGCCGACGCGCAGATCGACCCGTCGATGGTCATGCGCTACTACGGCAGCAAGGAGGGGCTCTTCGCGGCGGCGGCCGAATTCGACCTCCGCCTGCCCGACCTGACCTCGGTGCCGTCCGCGCAACTCGGTGAGGTGCTGGTCCGGCACTTCCTCGCCCGCTGGGAAGGCGACGAGACCCTGGTGGCGCTGCTGCGGGCCGCCAGCACCAATCCCGGCGCGGCCGAACGCATGCGGGGCATCTTCGCCGAGCAGCTCACCGCCGCCGTGGCCACGTTCGGCACCGACCCGGTGCTGACCGCCCGACGGGCCGGCCTGGTGGCCAGTCAGATCCTCGGCCTTGCCTTCACCCGATACATCCTCCGCCTGCCGCCCATGGTGGACACCACGCCGGAGGAGCTGGTCGCCTGGATCGCGCCGACCCTTCAGCGCTATCTGACCGGAACGCCACCGAACTGACCCAACCTTTTCCCACCCCCCGTGCGTCTGCCAGATGACCCGTACAGCGCGACGGCCGGGAGGGGGGCGGATGGCGCCGACGAGGAACGACGGACGCGACGGTTACCTCGCCTTCGTGGAGAACCACCAGCACCGGCTGCTCCGCGCGGCCTACCTGATCTGCGGCAACCAGCACCAGGCCGAAGACCTCCTCCAGGACGCGCTGCTGAAGCTGGCGCTGCGCTGGTCCTCGGTCCGCAACGGCGACCCCTCCGCGTACGTGCGGGCCATCCTCTACCGCGACTCGGTGTCGTGGTGGCGTCGCCGACGGCGGGAATGGCTCAGCGCAACTCCGCCGGACCAGGTGGCCCACGACCGCGACGGCGCGTTGCGGCTGACAATGCACGACGCGCTGGGCCTGCTGCCACCACGGCAGCGGGCCGTGCTGGTGTTGCGCTACTACGAGGACCTGACCGAGGTCGCCACCGCCGAGGCGCTCGGGGTGACCGTCGGCACCGTGAAGAGCCAGTGTCATGCGGCGCTGCGCCGACTCCGCGAGGTCGCGCCGGACCTCGCCCGCGATGCCCGACCGAGCCGAAGCTCGGCCGATCTGCCCAGCGGTCTGGAGGTGAACCCGTGAACGAGCAGGACCTGCGCCGACTGCTGACCGTCAGCGTCGAGGACGTGCTGCCCAGCCAGCCGGCCACCGCCGGATGGGAGCGGGCTCGGCGTACCCGGCGTACCCGGCGGGCCGCCGGAGTGGTCGCCCTGGCCGTGCTGCTTGTCGGCGGTGGCACGGTGGCGGCTCTGCGACCGCCCTCCGATCCAGCCCCTCCGGTGGGCCCCACGGTGACTCCGACCGCCGACCCCACCCATGCGGGTCCGGTGCAGAAACCGCCCGCCGAGCTGACCTTCCCGCCCGACCCGTTGGCCCGGCTCGGCGACCCGGCCACCGTGCCGCTCTCCGAACGACCGGTGCAGCGGGCACTGGCGCTGTTCCAGCCACTGGACGAGGAGTATCACGCGAACGGCCCGGTCCGGGTGCTCGGCGACGACCGCGTGGTGCGCAGCCTGGACGTGGTGACGCTGGCGCCGACCCGGGACGCGAGCGGCAACGAGGCGCCCGCCCTGAAGCCGGGGGTGCTGTCGCCGGACGGCAGGTCGGCCGCGTTCGCGCAGACCAAAGAGCTGATCATGATCGACCTCACCACGGCGGCCGTCCGTCGGATACCGCTCGACGGCTACCTGGAGCAGGTGGTGTGGGCGCACGACCGGGTGCTGGTCGGAGGCGACGACCGGACGTACGCGGTGGACCGGGTCACCGGGGCTGCCAGCACGATCGACGTGTCGACCTGGGAGTTGATCGCGCCCGACCCGGCCGCCGGCCGGGAGGCCCCGTTGATCGACATGTACGGCGAGGGGACCGGCCTGAAGCTACGCAGCCGGACCGCCCGGGAGGCTGAGCTCCGCTCCGAACAGCCGGTCAACGCCTCGGCGCTGCCCTCTCCCTACCAGGTCAACGAGTTCTACGGCCGGGGCTGGCTGCACGGCGAACGGTTGGCCCGGGCCGCCTGGATCACCAGCAGCGAGATCGACGGTGCCGAGGGAGCGGCCGTGCTGGACGCGCGGACCGGCGCCGTGCTCCACGTGCTCGACCTGGGCCGGGATCGTGCCAAGGGGTGCTGCGACGTGCTGGGCTGGGACAACAAGGGCGCTGTGCTACTCCGACTGGAACCGGCCGCCCTGGCGCGTTGGCATCCGGAGACCGGCGAGATCACCGGCATCATCCGCGACCTGCGCGGGGTGATCGCACTCGCGGGCTGACCACCGTCCTCGCGCGGGCGGCATGATCGACTCGGGTTCACTGATATCGCGGCGTCCGGGCAGGGTAGGCCGACATCCGTGAACCCGAGTCGATCACACGGCGACCGCCCGGCGGCTCGGGCCGCTCAGACGGCCAGGCCGCCGGGCTGGTCTCCCTTGACGACTGGTGCCCGGACCAGGTTGCCCCACTCGGTCCACGAGCCGTCGTAGTTACGCACCTGCGGATAGCCCAGCAGGTGCCGCAGCACGAACCAGGTGTGGCTGGACCGCTCGCCGATCCGGCAGTACGCGATCACGTCGTCGTCGGGGCTCAGCCCGAGCTGGTCGGCGTAGATCGCCTTCAACTCGTCAGCCGACTTGAACGTGCCGTCCTCGTTGGCGGCCGACTTCCACGGCTTGCTGACCGCGCCCGGGATGTGCCCACCGCGCAGCGCGCCCTCCTGCGGGTAGTCCGGCATGTGCAGCGTCTCGCCGGTGTACTCACCCGGCGACCGGACGTCGACAAGTGGGCGGCCGGAGGCAATGTGCGCCATGACCTGTTCCCGGAAGGCCCGCAGCGGCGCGTCGTCACGCAGCGGCACCGGATAGTCGGCGCGGGGGCGAGCCGGCTTGTCGCGGGTCACCTCGCGTCCCTCGGCGATCCACTTCTGCCGGCCGCCGTCGAGCAGTCGGACATCGGCGTGGCCGAAGAGCGAGAACACCCACAGCGCGTACGCGGCCCACCAGTTGAAGTTGTCGCCGTAGAAGACGACAGTGTCACCCCGACCGATGCCCTTCGCGGCACACAGCTCGGCGAAGCTCTTGGCGTCCAGGTAGTCCCGGGTCACCTGATCGTTCAGCTCCAGGTGCCAGTCGACCTTGACAGCACCGGGAATGTGACCGGATTCGTAGAGCAGCACGTCCTCGTCGGACTCGACGACGACGAGACCCTCGTCGCCCAGATGCTCGGCCAGCCACTCGGTGGTGACCAGCCGCTGCGGGTCCGCGTACGACTGGAGGCGGGGATCGGGATCGTTCGGCACAGACATGATCCCCAAGGTACGCCGTTCAGGCCCGACGGTGGACGATCCGACCGGCGATCACCGTCACCAGGCAGGTACCGTCGACGCCGTGCACCGCGAGGTCGGCCCGCCCGGCCGGCCGCAGCGTCGGCGCCACGGCGTTGGGAAGCAGCAACAGGTCGCTCCGCTCGGCAGCGGCCCGCAGCGCCGGGTCGGTCAGGTGTTCCGCCAGCACCGCCGTCACCCCGGTACGCAGCAGCGCGTGCACCCGCTCGCGCGGGGTTGGCGCGGGTGGCAGCGGACCGTTGTGCAGCAGACCCGGCCCCAGCGTGCCGGGCCAGCGGCGAACCCGGGCACCGGCGTACGCCGAACTCAGCTCGGCCAGCGGCCCGACGGCCTCGACCCGGTCGCCACTGACCAGCACGGCGTGCTCGGGCACCGGATCGCCGTCCCGGTCGCGGCGCAGCAGGGCCGCGGTGTGCAGAGTGAGCACGCTCAGTCGACGAGCGGTCCGAGTTGCGGACGCTTCGCCGTCACGGTGTCGCCGGACGACCGCCCGGTCAACCGCCGCCTTACCCAGGGGGCGAGGTGCTGACCGACCCACCGCAGGTCGGCGGCACGGGCGGCCAGCCACGGCGACGGCGTCGGGTGCGGCGGGACCATCAGCCACTCCTCGTCGCAACCGACCCCGAGAGCGTTCAACACCTGCCCGGCGACCCGCCGGTGGCCGGCCGGCGAGAGGTGCAACCGGTCGGTGCTCCAGAGCATCGGGTTGAGGAAGGTGTCGTCGGCGTACAGGTCGACCATGATCGCGCCGTGCCGCTCGGCGGTCTCACCTACCGCCTGGTTGAGCAACTGCACCCGGGGAGCGACGAGGCGCTGGCCGGGCAGTCGGGCCATCACATCCGCGAACCGGAAGAGGAGCACGTCCGCGCCCCCCGAGCGCAGTTGCCGGACCACCTCGTCGAAGCGGGCGACAAGCGTGTCCGGGTCGAAGGTGCGCCGCAGCACGTCGTTGCCACCGGCCGCGAAGCTGATCAGATCAGGCTTCATCGCCACTGCGGAAGGCACCTGCTCGGCGACCACGCTGGGAAAGAGCCGGCCCCGGATGGCCAGGTTCGCGTACCGGAAGTCGGGCCCCGCGTCGGCGGCGAGCCGCGTCGCCACCAGGTCCGCCCAACCGCGGAAAGTGCCATCCGGGTACGCGTCGTCCATACCCTCGGTGAAGCTGTCCCCGACCGCGACAAAACTGCGCCAGCGCACCCGCGCCTCCCTCACGCCACTCGTTGCCTGCGGCGACCAGTCTGTCACCGCAGGAACGCCCGGCACCGCCCCGAATCCACTACGTGTCGGAGGTCATGCGCACACGACGGGCGGGACCGGCCACCCCCGTGAGTGGCCGGTCCCTCGTACCCGGTGACTGCGCACCGGGAGCTCAGCCCAGCAGACCACCCCACGGCTGGCCGGCAGGCACCGACGCGGAGGCCAGCACCCGGCCGTCGGCGGCGTACCGGACCAGGCGGTAAGCCGGCGCGTCGTCGGCCGGCGTCGCAGCGTTTACCTGAGCCACCAGGGTTCCGTCGGCGGCGAAGACGACGTCGACCGTCCCCCCGTGGCCGGTCGGCTTGCGCCAGGCCGCTTCGAGTGGTGCCAGCTCAGTGACCGCCCCGCTCGCAACGTCGACCCGGTAGGTACGGAACTGCCAGGTGCAACCGCACTCACCCGGGTTGGGCACGTGGGTGCTGAGCACCGCCGTCCGGCCGTCCGCGGAGATCCCGGCCACCCGGTCGACGACGCGGTCGGCAGGGATGCGGGGACTGATGGTGCGCCGGGTACCTCGCTCGTTCCCGATGCTCACCGTCCGCTTGGCGGCCTGAGCCCACCATCCGTTGTCCACCGTCGGGCAGTCGGCCTGGTGGTCGGCAACCACCCTACGGCCGGTCCCGTCGGCATTGATGGCGACCAACGTCCAGTCCTTCTGCCGACCCACGGCGAACAGCACACGCCCGGAGTCGAGCCAGCCCGGCGCGCAGGTCTGCTGGCCCTGGGTCGGAATGGCGTGCCGCTTCGCGCCGTCGAAACCGCTGATCACCAGCCGACGGGCGGACGGTTCCATCCAGGCCGCCCGCCGGCCGTCCGGCGAGACGGCGAGCGGGCCGTCGATGTTCTTGCTGTTCTCGGGGCGGCCCGAACGCACCAACTGCCAGCTCCCACCAGGGGTACGCCGCCAGATCCGGGCCGGGTCGTTCTGCTTTTGGCCGTTCTCCTCGGCGGTGTACCAGGTCAGCTGCGGCCACTGCGTCGAGCCGGTGGCCGGGCGGGCCGGCGCGACGGCCGGAGCCGCCGGAGCCGCATCCGGCACGGAGCCGCCGGTGCCGGCGGCCGGGGTGTCGCCGGTCGTGGGAGCGGCGATGGCGGTACCGGTCTCGGCCGGAGCCGTCGCGGTCTTCGGATCGGCGGTGCCGCAGGCTGCGGCACCGAACGTCAGGAGCAGCAGGGCGGCAGTACCGGCGAGCGCGCCGGAACGGTGGGCCGAGGCGGGGCGGGTGGTGTGGGTGAACGGGCCGAGGTTCATCGATTCCATCCTTTGTGGAGGCTTACCGTGCCTGACACCACCCAAGACGAGCCCCTGGCCGTGACGAGTTGCCGCCGCGACGCGCTACTACCGGACAGTCGGATCCGCTCGCACCGGCAACCTTTTCCGCAGTTCACCGACGGTGATCAACACCGGCCCGCCAGCGGTGCGCAGACGCAGAATGGGCGGGCCACCCGAGGGTGACCCGCCCTTTCTCGCGCTGATTGTCAGTCGACGACGGCCAGGATCTGCATGTCCTTCAGGCTCGCCGGCTCGGCGGTCTCGGAGATCTTCTTCCCGTCCTCGTCGACCAGCAGCACCGCGTACCCGCTGCCGGACTGGACCCGCACGACCATCGACCCGTCCGCCTGGAAGTAGACCTGCCGCAGCGTGCGACCGCCCAGTGGCAGGGTGACCTGTTTGCCACTGCGGGTGTCCAGCACCGCGTTGGCCCACAATTCACGAGCGATGTCGCCGGACTCCTCGCCGGGCTCCCTGCGCAGCAGAGCGATCCGGGAGCCGTCCGAGGACAGGCTGGCGATGTCATGGCTGCGCCAACCACGCATGGAGAAGCCGGGAACGACCCGCTTCTTCGTGCCATCCGTGCCGTAGAGGGTGACCCCGATGTCGACGGCCATGGCGATGGTCCGACCGTCCGCCGACCAGAGGGCGTGACAGCCGCGGAGCTGCCCCGGCCACCAGGTGACTGTCCTCTTGTCGCTGCGGGTGTCCAGCACTCCTTGCCGAACGGGCTCGCCCATTGCCTGCGCCTCGACGAACAGCAGGTGCCGCCCATCCGGTGACCAGACCGGGGAACAGTCGCTTGCCACGTCCGAGCGCATTTCCTGCCTGTCCGATCCGTCGGCGTCGGCGACGACGAGGGTGCTTTCGCCACCGTCGTCACTCTCCACCCAGGCCACTCGGCGCCCGTCCGGCGAGATGCTCGCGTTGCCCTTCGCCGCCAGCTCGGGCAGAGCCAGCAACCGCACCGGACTGTCACCCGGACGCCAGGACCGCAGATTCACCATCTCCGCGTCGGTCACGCTGGCGGGGCCGTAGAAGAGCTTGCCGAACTGCACGGACGGGGTGTTCGTGCCCGTCCCGCCGCTGGGTGGGGCGCCGGGCGTGTCGCCGGCGCTGGTGGACGGTGTCGGGGTGGGCGACGCCGACGGCGACGGGCTCGCCGTGACCGACGGGGTGTCGGCGGGTAGCGGGCTCGGGGACTGGTCCGGCCGGATGGCGAAGGCGGTGCCGGCCGCCGCCGCGATCAGCACCAGCGCGGCTGCCGACGTGGCCACCGCCCGCTGGATACCGAGCCGGCGGGACGTGCGCAGCGTACGGTCCCGCAGGTCGACCGAGGTGACCTCGTCGGCCAGGGCGGTCAAATCGAGCCGGAGGCGCTGGTCGTTCATCGGGTACTCCCTTCCAGGACGTACAGCTCGGCGAGTTCGGGCGCGACGGTGCGCAGCCTGGCCAGTGACTTGGCCGTCTGGCTCTTCACGGTGCCGATCGTGACGCCGAGCAGGTCGGCCGCCTCCGCCTCGGTGCGGTCCTCGAAGAACCGCAGCACCAGCACGGCACGTTGCTTCGGGGAGAGCTTCGCCAGCGCCGCCCGCAGGGTGAGCCGCAGACTGGTCTGGTGGGCGTGGTCCGGGGCCGAGTCGCCTCCGCGTGGCTCGGGCAGGTCGCCCGGCATCGACTCGGGTACCCGGCGCCGTCGCCACCAGGAGACCTGTAGGTGGTACATGGTCTTGCGGGTGTACGCCTCGGCGTTGCCGCTGTGGTGCAGGCGGTTCCAGGAGCGGTGGGTCCGGGCCAGGGCCGACTGGACGAGGTCCTCGGCCAGGTGCTGGTCGCCGGTGAGCAGGTAGGCCGAGCGCAGTAACGCCGGCGTGCGGGTACGGACGAACGAGTCGAACTCACTCAGCAGAGGGTCCACACGGGCCAATCCTTCAGGTCGGGGTGCGAGGGCTTGGTGTCACTGCAGACGTCGGCAACGACGCCGATGGTTGCCGGCGACGGGTGCGGTTCGGATCGAAATGGATCGCTCATCCTGCCGCACCGGCCGTAGGCTGCGCGGATGCTGCTACGCATGTCGACCCTGTTGCTGCGGACCCTGCGCGAGGATCCGGCCGACGCGGAGGTGCCGAGCCATCGGCTGCTGCTGCGCGCCGGCTACATCCGTCGTGCCGCACCGGGCGGCTACACCTGGCTGCCGCTGGGCAAGCTGGTGCTGGACCGGATCACCGAGGTGGTGCGGGCCGAGTTGGTCGCGATCGGCGACCAGGAGGTGCACTTCCCGGCGCTGCTGCCCGCCGAGCCGTACCGCACGAGTGGCCGGTGGGCCGAGTACGGCGACGACATCTTCACCCTCGCCGACCGGCGCGGTGCCGAGCACCTGTTGGCGCCCACCCATGAGGAGATGGCGGCGCTGCTGGTCAAAGACCTGTTCACCTCGTACCGGGACTTCCCGGTGACGCTGTTCCAGGTGCAGACGAAGTTCCGCGACGAGGCGCGGCCACGCGCCGGGTTGCTGCGCGGCCGGGAGTTCCTGATGAAGGACGCGTACTCCTTCGACCTGGACGAGGCGGGGCTGCGCGAGGCGTACGGGCGGCATCGCGCCGCGTACCGGCGGATCTTCGACCGGTTGGGTCTGGACTACGCGGTGGTGCGGGCGATGTCCGGCGCGATGGGCGGCTCCGCGTCGGAGGAGTTCCTGGCGGCAACGCCGGTCGGCGAGGACACGTTCGTCGGCTGCACCTCCTGCGACTACGCGGCCAACACCGAGGCGGTGGCCACCCGTGTGCCGAGCGCCGGTGACCCGGGCACGCAGCCGGCCGTCGAGGTGCACGACACGCCGGAGACCCCGACGATCGCGAGCCTGGTCGAGTTGGCCAACGCGCGCCGGTTGGGCGGTCGGGACGGCTGGACCGCCGCCGACACCCTGAAGAACGTCGTGCTGTCCGTCCGTCTGCCGGGTGCCGAACGGGCCGAGCCCCTGGTGATCGGTCTGCCGGGTGACCGCGAGGTCGACCTGAAGCGGGTCGGTGCCGCACTGCACCCCGCACAGGTGACCGTCTTCGAGGATTGGGCCGACCATCCGGAGCTGGTTCGTGGCTACATCGGGCCGCAACTGCTCGACAAGCTGGGCATCCGTTACCTGGTCGATCCCCGAGTGGTGACCGGGTCGGCCTGGCTGACCGGGGCGAACGAGCCGGGCCGACACGCGACCGACGTGGTGTGTGGACGGGACTTCACCCCCGACGGCACCATCGAGGCGGCCGACGTCCGCGCCGGCGACCCCTGCCCCGACTGCGGGGCGGGCGAGCTGACCATCCGGCGGGGCATCGAGATCGGGCACATCTTCCAGCTGGGTCGCCGCTTCACCGACGCCTTCGCCGTCGACGTGCTCGGGCCGGCGGGCAAGCCGGTCCGGCCGACCATGGGCTGCTACGGCATCGGGGTCTCCCGGGCGGTGGCGGCCGTCGCCGAACAGCACCACGACGACCGGGGGCTGGTCTGGCCGGCGGCGATCGCGCCGTGTGACGTACACCTGGTGGTTGCGGGCAAGGGCCCGCAGCTCGACGCGGCGCTGGAGCTGGGCGGGCAGCTCGCCGCCGCCGGCCTGCGGGTGCTCGTCGACGACCGCACGCACGTCTCGGCCGGGGTCAAGTTCACCGACGCCGAGCTGATCGGCATCCCCCGGGCCGTCGTGGTCGGCCGCCGCCTCACCGAGGGGTACGTCGAGCTGCGCGAGCGGGCCGGCGACGGGCGCACCGAGCTACGGCTTGACGGTCTGGTGGATCGACTCGTCCACGAGGTGCGCCAGGAACGTGCAAACCTGGTGTAGCTGCGGCGTCACGGGGTAGTGCAGTCGGATCGGGTGGAAACGTCTTCGGAGGCTCTCATGACCGGTTACCGGGTCAGTGACGTGATGACCAAGCAGGTCGTGTACCTGCCGGCCGAGACCACCCTGGACGAGGCGGCCAGGGTGATGAAGGAGGCCGACATCGGTGATGTGGTGGTCACCGACGGCGCCAGCCTCGCCGGCATGCTCACCGACCGGGACATCGTGGTGCGGGCAGTTGCAGAGAACAGCTCCCCGGCGGCCACCACCATCGGTTCGATCGTCACCCGTGAGGTCGTCATGATCGAACAGCACTGCACGGCGGGTGAGGCGGCGGCGCTCATGCGGGAGCGGGGCATCCGACGCGTGCTGGTCTGTGACAGTGACCGCAAGCTGGTCGGGATCGTCTCGCTCGGCGACCTGGCCATGCAGCTCGACCCGACAAGCGCGCTCAGCGAGATCAGCGAGCAGTCGCCCACGGCCTGACTGGGCCCCCGCACGACGGCGGTAGCCTCGACACATGGCTGACATGCCGGCCCGACTGGCCGAGATCGTCGACGAGTTCGCGGACGCGCCGCGCGACCTGGTGCTGGAGATGCTCCTGGAGTACGCGGACGTCATCCCGGTGCTGCCGGAGGGCGCCGCGGAGCACGAGGGCATGGAGCAGGTGCCGGAGTGTCAGACGGCGTTCTTCCTGCGCGCCCGGGTGACCCCGGAAGGCACCGTGGAGACGCTCTTCGACTGCCCCCCGGAGGCGCCCACCACCCGGGCGTTCGCCGGGATCCTCGCCGAGGGGCTGGCGGGCGCGAGCGCCGAACAGGTGCTGGCCGTGCCGGACGACCTCTACCAGCGGATGGGGCTGGCGCAGGCAATCAGTCCCCTGCGCATCCGCGGCGGTACGGCCATCCTGGGCCGCCTCAAGCGGCAGATCCGGGAACAACTCGACTGACCGCGAGGTTGCCACCGATCATGGAGATCGAGATCTACGCGGACGTCATCTGCCCGTGGTGCTACATCGGCAAGCGCCGCCTGGATGAGGCCCTCGCCAGCTACGAGGGCGAGGTGACGGTCCGCTACCGACCGTTCCAGCTCGACCCGTCGCCGGTGCCGCAGCCCCTTCCGCTGGTGCAGGCGCTGGCCGGCAAGTTCGGCGGCCCGGAGCGCGCCCGGCAGATGGTCGACCACGTGACCCAGGTCGCGGCGGCGGACGGGCTGCGCCTCGACTACGACCGCGCGGTGATCGCCAACACCTTCGAGGCGCACCGGCTGGTCTCCTGGGCGACCGACCAGGGTCGGGCTGCCGACATGGTGGAGGCGCTCTACCAGGCGCACTTCAACCACGGAGTCGACGTCGGATCGCGGGAGGCGCTTGCCACGGTGGCCGGCGAGATCGGCCTGGACGCGGCTGACGCGCGCCGGTTCCTCGACTCCGACGAGCGCGTCGCCGACGTCGCCGCCGACCTGGCCGCCGCCCGGGACCTCGGCATCACCAGCGTGCCCACCTTCGTGCTGGCCGGGAAGTACGCGGTCTCCGGCGCGCAGGAGGTGCAGACGTTGCTCGCCGCGCTCGCCGAGGTCGAGCAGCGCGAGGCCGCAGCCCACTCACACTGAGTCACCGACGACCGGCCCCAGGCATCGATGATCACGATGTTTCACGTGCAACAACATCGATGCCGGTGTCTGGTCAGACCGGCCTGGCCAGCCCTTCCACCACCTGCGCGCCCGGCAGAGCGCCCAACGCCGGCCCCGGCAGCGCGATCTTGCTGTGCCGTACGCCGGACCCGACGATCACGTGCGGTGTGGCGATGACCCGCGCGTCCACCAGGATCGGCCACTGGGCCGGCAGCCCGATCGGGGTGATGCCGCCGTACTCCATGCCGGTCAACTCGACAGCGTCGGCCATCGGGGCGAAGCTCGCCTTGCGGACGTCCAGCGCCCGCCGGGCCACCCCGTTCACGTCAGCCCGAGTGGTGGCCAGGATGATGCAGGCCGCGTAGCGGACCACGCCCTCACGCTTGCCCGCCACCACGACACAGTTGGCCGACACGTCCAACCCCACCTCGTACGCCGCGCAGAACGCCGCGGTGTCGGCGAGGTCGGCGTCGATCGGCGCGACCAGCACGTCGTTGACGTCCACCGGAGCGTCGGTCGGCCACTGCGCGATGGCCTCCGCAACCGGCGGGGCGAGCAGATCCAGGCGGGCGCGGGCCGGTTCAGTCTTCAGCGTTCCCATCACGGGTGCGATCCTCGCATCCGCGACGCTGAACCGCCCGGCGGCTCCCCGGCCGTCCGACGACGCCACCGGCCGCGGCCGAATCGATCCGGCGCTCAACTGCCGGCGAGGAAAGCGTTGTCGCGCATGAAGGAGCGGTCGCGGGCAGCCGCCAACTCCTCTTCGCGCTGGGCCTTGGCCCGTTGCAGCTCCAGATCCTCGAACGCGTGCCGGACACCGAGCCGGATAACGCCGTAGAGGAAGACGAAGCCGAAGACGTAGAGGATCACCGTGGTGACGACAACGAACATGGCGTCACGGTAAGACGAACGTGAACCGTTGTTGCTCTCATTTCCGGCCGGTTCCCCCGTACGTGTCAGCCAGGTGGTCGGCCCAGGTGCGCACGCCCCGGGGCAGCGCCTCGGTGACCAGGCCACCCGCACGCAACTCGCTACCGAGTCGGCCGGGAATCCGTACCGGCAGCAACGGTCGACGCGAGCCCCGGGCCGCTCGCCACGCCCGGGCGGCCTCGTCGAAGCGGAGCACCTCCGGCCCACCCAGCTCCTCGATGCCGCCCAACGGGCCGGCGACCAGTCGGGCCACCAGCCGCGCCGCCACCTCGCCGGTGTCGACGGGTTGGGCGAGCACCGCCCGGTCCCCGATCACCGGGCCCAGCCGGGCGCTGGCCGTCAGCATGTCGTCCAGGAACTGGGGGAACTGGGTGGCGCGCAGCACCGACCACGGCACCGGACCGGCCGCGATCACCTGCTCGGCGGCGAACTTGTGGCGGTAGTACGGGATCGGCACCCGGTCAACCCCGACGATCGAGATGTAGACGATGTGCCGCACACCTGCCGCACCGGCCGCCACCACCAGTCGACGCGTGCCCAACACGTCCACCTGGTAGGTCTGCCGACCCCGAGGTACGGACGCCAGGTGCAGCACGGCATCCACCCCGGCCACCGCCTCGGCCAGCCCGTCCCCGGTGGCCAGGTCGGCCACCATCCACTCCACGTCCGAGCCGTGGCGCGGCCGGCGACTGGTGGCCCGGACGCCGATCCCGTCGTCACGCAACCGGCCCAGCACCGCGCGGCCCAGATTGCCGCCCGCCCCGGTGACCAGAACCTTCATCTCGTCCTCCCCACTCGGTTGACCTGGTCTTGACGAAACGGCGCGGCACGCCGTGACGGCGCGCGGCGGCTCAGCCCGGCCGGATCAGGTCCAACACGATCAACAGCGCGAAGAACGCGATCACGATCTCGTTGACGATCCAGGCGTGCCCCTCGGCCCATTCCCGCATCCGGGTCAACACCCGCGCCGCCCTGCTTCCGAGCAGCAGCAACGCCAGCAGGGGCAGCGCGAGCAGGAGCACGGTGAGCAGCACGAACGGCACCAGGTGCCACCACGGCAGATCGTGGCGGGCCACACTCGCCCCGACGGTGGCCATGGTCAGGTCGTCGGTGGGGGTCGCCACGAAGAGCAGCGCGCCCAGCCGCAGCGCCTGCGGTGGACCGGCGTGCTCGATGCTCCCCAGCCAGCGCGGAGGCCCTGAGCGGTTCCGGCGTACCCAGATCAGCACGGCCAGGATCACCAGCAGGGCCAGCACCACCAGATCGATGGCGGGGCCGCGGTCGACCTTCCCGGCGACGGCGCTGGCGTCGGCGGCCGCTCCGCCCACCAGCCGGGTCAACAACCAGGTCACCGTCACCCCGGCGGCGACCACCAGCCCCGCGCCGGCGAGGAAGCCCAGCGACGCCGCCCGGGGCCGGTCCGACGAGGCGAGGAAGACCGCCACCACCAACTGCGTCCCGGCGACCATGACCACGGCGAGCGGCAGAATGGTCAGGAGGTTCATCGCCCGTCATCCTTCCGGCACAGCAGGTGGGACGCGGTCGAATCCACGGATCACCCCGCCGGTCGGGCACCCTCGCCCACCACGACACGGCCGGCCAGCAGCGCCCCGAGCAGCGCCAGTCCCGCGGCCACCACCAGCGTCGTCGTGTAGCTGGCCGGGCCTGGCGCACTACCCGCCGCCAACACGGCCCCGGTCAGCGCGAGCACTGTCGCCGCGAAGAGGGAGTCGCTCAGTTGCAGTGACGAGCTGTTGCGGCCCTGCTCACCCGGCCCGGACAACTCAAGGGTGAGCACCGACAGCGACGGGTAGAGCAGCCCCATCCCCAGACCCGCGACCGCCCAACCGACCACGGCGACGGTCACCGGCAACTCGGGCCGGACGGCAAGCGCCACAGTGACGGTGCCGACCGTGATGCAGCTCAACCCGGCGCGCGGCAGGCTGGCCCGCGACGCCGGCACCGGGATCCGGCCCTGCAACCAGGAGCCCGCCGACCACGCCAGCGCGCCGACAGTGAGGACCAACCCGGCCGCGGTCGGCGTGAGACCCCGTTCCCGGGAGAGCATCAGCGGGATGACCACCTCGGCGCCCACGAAGGCCGCCGACGCCAGACCACGCAGCCCAACGACGGTGGGCAACCCGCGCGCGGCCCGGAGGAACCCGGCCGGCAGCAGGCGCGGGGCACAGACCAGCAGGCCGACCACGGCGAACGCGACAAGCACCAGGGCTGTGGCACCGCGCTGCTGTCCCCCGATGTGCAGCAGTGCGGCACTCACCGCGGCCCCACACGCCCAACCGATCCGCGCCGCCGCACCCGTCGGCGGGCTCGTTGCCACACTCCGGCCCAGCGACCGCAGGCCGGGATGGATCAGCAGCACCGCCGGCACGGCCACCGCCGGCACCGCCAGGAAGACCCACCGCCAGCCCAGGTACTGCACGATCAGGCCGGCGACCGCCGGCCCGACCAGCGACGGCACGACCCACGCCGCCGCGAACGCCGCGAAGATCCGCCGGTGCAGTTCCGGCGGGTACGCGTGCCCGACGATCACGTAGAGCGCCACCGAGAGCAGCCCGGAGCCGAAGCCCTGCACGACCCGCCCGACGACCAGCGCGCTCATGACGGGGGCGGTCCCGGCGATCAGCAACCCGACCACGAACCAGGCGACGCCGTGCCACATCGGCCCACGAGGGCCCCGGGCGTCGCACCAGATGCCGGAGACCACCATGGCCAGCACACCTGTCGCGAACGGGCCTCCGAACGCGATCCCGTAAAGCGCCAGCCCGTCCAGGCTGCGCGCGACGGTCGGCATCGCCGTACCCACCGCCAACGCCTCGAACGCGAGGAGTGAGATCAACGCGACGCTGCCCACCGTCATCGCGCGCAGCCGGGGTGCGAAGAGTCCCGGTGTGGCGGGTGCGGCGGTGACGGCTGTGCTCGGCATCGACCGAGCATGCGACCTCAACCCTGATTCATGTCAACCGTCCGGTGACCCGGCTCTCGTCAGGCGTCCTGCAACGCCTCGCCGACACCGCGCACCAGTCCGGAAAAATGCTGGTCGGCCAGCAGGTGACCAGCGGTGATCACCACAGCGATCGGCCACTCGATCACCTGTAGGGCGGCGAGCACCCCGAGCCCGGCGTAGTAGACGACCTTGTCCGGGGGCGGCACCGCCACCTCACCCAGCATCGGCAGTTGAACCCGCCGGTTGTACATCTGGACGTTCTCCCGTGAACCGTTGAGATGTCGCGTCAGCGTGCTCATGCCGGCCTCCCCATGTCCGGTGATGGTGGTCGGATTCCACGGCCCACCCCGTCCATGCGCCGACGACGGCGGAAAATTCCGCCGCTCAGGGGGCATAACGGATGGCAGGTCGGGAAGCCAGGCCGCCGGACATGAGCGCGGTGGGAGGACGACATGGCCAAGGTCAGGACCAGCGGCAACAGGGAGCCGGGCCGGCGTCCGTCCAGCCGTACGCCTCGATGACGGCGGCGGGTCGCGCTGCCGGCCGCATCCTGCCGTCCTTCGGCGTGCCGCACCTGGTCGGCGAGGCGTCCCGGACGGTCAGCTCGGCCGCGACCCGGCTGGCCCGGACGGCCGGGCTGACGCGGCGTCGGGTCTGGTCCCGACCGGGCCGGCACCACATCGAGGTGCACGGTGTCTGCCAGGACGGCGGGAACCGGCTGGCCCGTCAGGTGGAGGGCGCGCTGGAGCGGATGCCCGGGGTCGCCTGGGCCCGGGTCAACGCGCCGTCCGGCCGGGTGGTGGTCGCCGTCCAGACCCCCGAGCCGACGCTGCGCGACCTGATCGCCACGATCGACCGGGTCGAGCGGACCTGCGACCACGAACCCGACCCGGAGATCCCGCCACCGCACCCACCGGAGGAAGGGCCGCGAACCCCACGCACCCTCGGTGCGCTCGCCTCGGACGCGCTGGGTCTGACCATCTCGGCGGCCACCCGGGTCCTGCCGTTCGCGCCGCTGCCCGGTGAGGTGGCCGGCCTGCTCTCCGCGGTGGACCTCCAGCCGAAGCTGCACGAGTTCATCGGCAAGCGGCTGCGCTCCGACCCGCGCGCCGACATCCTGTTTCCGCTGGCCGAGGCAGTCGTGCAGGGCTTGACCGGCCGCTGGACGGGGATCGTCCTGGACGGCGCGCAGCGGGTGGTGCAGTGGGGTGAGGCGCGGGCCCAACTCTCCGCCTGGGAGCGGGCCGAGCCGCGACTGACCGGCGACGCGGAACGCGCCACCGCCCGCTGGCCGGTGATCGACCGCCCCCGGCCGAAGCCGGACGGCCCGGTCGAGCGGTACATCAACCGCATGCTCGCCGCCGGCGCGGCCGCCGGAGCGGCGGCGGTGCCGTTCGCCGGACCGAAGAGGGCCGCCGCGCTGGGCCTGTCCGCGCTGCCCAAGGCGCCCGGCAGCGGCCGTGAGGGGTACGCGGCCCAGCTCGGCCGGATGCTGGCCCGGCGGGGAGTCATCGCGATGGACCGGAGCGTCCTGCGCGAACTGGACCGGATCGACACGCTCGTGCTCGACGCCGCGGTGCTCGGCTCGGACCGGGGCGTACTCGCCGATCTGGCGCCGGCGCCCGATGCGGACGTCGACCAGGTGGCGGAGCGGGCCTTCGCACTGTTCGACCCGGACGACCCGGCCGGTTCCCGTACGGCGGACGGCTGGCGGCTCGGACCACTGGACCGGATGCCCGCGTACGACCCGGACGGCATCCCGGACGCGGCCCGGCTGCGCGCCGCCGGCGGCCAACTCCTCGGCCTCGCCCACGGCGACCAGCTCGCCGCCCTGCTGCGGGTCGAGCCGGAACCCGCGCCCGGCGTCGACGGACTGCCCGCCGCAGCCCGACACGCCGGCCTGCGGCTCGTCGTTGCCGGCGGCGACGAGCAGCGGTACGGCTTCGCCGACTCGATACTCCCTGGCGGGGACCAGCTGGTCGAGTCGGTACGCGCGTTGCAGCGCGACGGCGCGGTGGTGATGCTGGTCTCCGCGGACCGGAAGGCGCTCGGCGCGTCCGACTGCGGTCTCGGGTTCGCCGCGCCGGAGGAGTTGCCGCCGTGGGGCGCGCACCTGCTCGTCGGTGCCGACCTGCGGGTGGTGGCGCTGGTGATCGAGGCGACCGGGGTGGCCCGGCGCACGGCCCAGCAGAACATCCGGCTGGCCATGGCCGGCACCGGTCTCGGGGCGCTCGGCGCGTTCACGGCCCCGCCACCCCAGCTGCCGCACCGGGCGCTCGTCGCGGTCAACGGCGCGGCTGGGTTGGCCTTCGCCAACGGGGTCTGGCAGGCCCGCCGGTTGCACGACCAGTCGGACACCCCGGCGCCCGTGACGACCGCGTGGCACCTCATGCCCGTCGGTACAGTGCTCGACCACCTGCGCTCCACCCCGGACGGTCTGGCCAGCGCCGAGGCGCAGCGCCGACGTCACGGCTCAGGTGCCAACGGCGGCGCCGCACCCGGAAACGGTGGGCTGCTGCGCGCCTTCGTGGACGAGTTGTCCAACCCGCTCACTCCGGTGCTGGCCGCCGGTGCGGTGCTCTCCGCGTCGTTCGGCTCACTTGTCGACGCCGCGCTGGTGGGCAGCGTGGTCGGTGGGTCCGCCCTGATCGGGGCGGTGCACGAGCGCAACACGGAGAGGTCGCTGGCGGAGCTGCTGTCGCGCTCGGCGGTGACCGCCCGGGTCCGCCGGGACGGCACCGAGCAGGTTCTCGCTGCCGAAGACCTGGTCCTCGGGGACGTCATCACCCTCGAATCGGGAGACTCGGTGCCCGCCGACTGCCGGGTGCTCGAATCGGTGGGCCTGGAGGCCGACGAGTCGTCGCTGACCGGGGAGTCGCTGCCGGTCGGCAAGTCCAACCGGCCGGTGGTCGCCGCCGCCATCGCCGACCGGCACTCGATGCTCTACGAGGGCACCACCGTCGCCGCCGGGCACGGCACCGCAGTGGTGGTGGCGACCGGCAACGACACCGAGGCCGGGCGCAGCCTGGCGTTGGTGCGGCAGGCACCCCCGACCAGTGGGGTGGAGGCTCGGCTGGGCTCGTTGACAAGCGCCGCCATCCCGTTGGCGGCCGGTTCCGCGGTGGCGGTGGCCGGCGCGGGCCTGCTTCGGGGCGTACCCCTGGCCGAAACGGCGGCGACCGCCGCGAACCTCGCCGTGGCGTCGGTGCCGGAGGGGTTGCCGTTCCTGGTCAGCGCGGCGCAGCTGGCCGCGGCCCGGCGGCTGGCCGAGCACGGCGCGTTGGTCCGCAACCCGCGCACGATCGAGGCGCTGGGCCGGGTGGACGTGCTCTGCTTCGACAAGACCGGCACCCTCACCGAGGGCCAGTTGCTGCTCGCCGGGGTCGGCGACGGCGTCGGTGACCGGTACGCCCCGGTGGATCGGCTGGACGACCGGCTCCGGTTGACGCTGGCGGCGGCGGTACGAGCGACGCCCGACGCTGCCAAACCGGAGGACCTGGCGTTGCAGACCGACCGGGCGGTCCGGCGGGGTGCCGGCGAGGCCGGGGTCGGGGAGCAGACCGGCGCCCCTGGTTGGCGGGCTGCCGGAGGGCTGCCGTTCGAGCCGTCCCGCGGCTACCACGCAAGCATCGGAGAAACCGACGGTCACCTGTTGTTGAGCGTCAAGGGTGCTCCGGAGACGGTGCTGCCGCGCTGCTCGTCCCGACGGACCGACGGTCGTCAGGAGCCGCTGGACGACGCCGGCCGCGCGGCGCTGGAGCGGATGCTCGCCGACCGGGCCGGGGCGGGTAACCGGATCCTGGCCGTGGCGGAGTGCCCGGTGGATCACCCGAAGGTGACCGACTCCGATGTCCAAGGGCTGACGTTCGTGGGTTTCCTGGCCCTCGCCGACGGCGTCCGGGAGAGCGCCGCCCCTGCGGTACGCAGGATCCGGCAGGCGGGCGTGCACACCATCATGATCACCGGCGATCATCCGGCTACCGCCGAAGCGATCGCCGCCACCATCAGCGAGCACGACGAACAGCGGGTGGTCACCGCCGCTGAGCTCGACCAGCTCGACGACGACGCGATTGCCGAGCGGTTGGCCAACACCGATGTGGTGGCCCGCTGCACCCCCGCCCACAAGGTGCGGATCATCCAGGCGTTGCAGAAGTGCGGCCGAACCGTGGCGATGACCGGCGACGGCGCCAACGACGCTCCGGCGATCCGGCTGGCCGACGTCGGCATCGCCCTCGGTCAACGGGGCACGCCTGCCGCCCGCGCCGCAGCCGACCTGGTGGTCACCGACGACCGGTTGGAGACCATCATCGCGACCCTGATCGAAGGGCGGGCGATGTGGTCGTCGGTGCGGCACGCGCTCAGCATCCTGGTCGGCGGCAACCTCGGCGAGATCGCGTTCAGTGTGCTCACCGCCGCGGCGACCGGTCGCTCCGCGCTCACCGGGCGACAACTGCTGCTGGTCAACCTGCTCACCGACCTGGCACCGGCGCTGGCCATCGCGGTCCGGCCACCCGCGTCGGACCGCGCCGACGCGTTGCTCCGGGAGGGCCCGGACGCAGCGCTCGGCGAGAGCCTCACCAGGGAGATCGGGCTGCGGGCGGCAGCCACCACGCTGGGCGCGACAGCAGGTTGGACGTTGGCCCGCTACACCGGACGCCGCCAACGCGCCGGCACCGTCGCCCTGGTCTCCCTGGTCGGCACCCAACTCGGGCAGACCGTCCTGGCCGGCGGCACGAGCCCGGCGGTGCTGGCCTCCACGGCGGCGTCACTGGGCGTGCTCGTCGTGGTGGTGCAGACGCCGGGGGTGAGCCAGTTCTTCGGCTGCACCCCGCTCGGGCCGGTCGGCTGGACCATCGGGGCCGGGTCGGCGCTGGGCGCGACCTTCGCCAACGGCGCGCTCACGAAGCTGATGGAACGTCTTCCGGAGGCCCGACCCGACACCAGCACGGCGAGTGAATCCGAGAAGTGAGCATCCGCGGGAGCGGACCCACTGTCTGTCGTCAGCCGGCCGGCGCCGTGGGAGCAGACGCTCGGCAGTTACCGCCCCGGAACTCCACACCAGGGATGTCCGCGACAATTCTTTCGATGTCCACGACGCTGGCCAGCGATCGAGCCAGATCCGCCCGCAACTCCTCGACCGCCGTGTCGAGGTCGTCCTCCTCGGTGGACCAGTCGATCTCGGCGGCACGCAGATCAGCGACCGCATGACTGGTTACGGCGGCCGCATCGGTGACCACCACGTCGACGCGGCAGTACAGGTGTAGGATGACGGCCTTCGACTGTTCGTCCATCCAGGAATCATGGCGAGCGCGGTGCCGTGTGGACAGCCGATTCCCCGGTGCTGGCGGGTCGGACGGCCCACCAGCACCGAGGCGGCGTCATGCGGCGGCGGTCAGCCCCGTGGCCCGTAGGTCAGGCGGCGCAGGACGATCTCGGCGGGGCCGGCCTGCTTGCGCTTGTCGAGCTGTCGGGCGATCAGGACGGTGACGAGCCAGACGGCCACCGCAATGAGCAGACCGGTCACCGTGGGGCTGCCGAACCGGTCGCCGAGGGCGAGTGTGAAGGGTGCCAGGAGGACGAGCCAGGCCACCGACTGGAAGAGGTATCCCGACAGGGAGCGCTGACCGAGGGCGGAGAGAGCGCCGACCACGGTGCCGGTTCGGCTGGCCCGCAGGGCGATCAGACCGAAGACGGCCACGTAGCCCGGTCCGGCGAACATGCCGCTCGCTCCGTGCAGCAGCATCATCAGGCTGGCCGCCGACTCGTCGACGTGCAGCCATCCGGCGCTGACCAGGGCTGCCGGCAGGCCTCCGGCGACAGCGACGCCGAGGCCGACGATGGCCGTCCACGTGAGCAGGGTCCGGTGCCGAGCAGGCTCTTCGAGAACCCGGTGACGAGCGGCCCACATGCCGAGCCAGGCGATCATGATGAAGGGCAGGACGGTCAGCGTGTGCACCGGCCATTCGGCGAGGCGATCCAGCATGGCCGTGACGTAGTCGGGCGCGGCGAGGGAGTCGACGTGGCCCGACGGCAGCGGTGCCGACCCGCCCGATCCTCCGAGGATGCCGGTGACCACGATGGCGCCGATGACGAACACCTCGACCGCCGACAGCGCCCAGAGCACCAGCGCGATGCGGTGGAACCTGTCGCCGCGGCGCAGCAGCACCAGGGTCATCACGATCCCGACGATCCCGTACGCGCCGAGGAAGTCGCCGTAGTACAGCAACGCGGCGTGCGCGAACCCGAAGACGACGAGCCAGAGGTTACGGCGCAGCAGCACGGAACGGACCTGCTTCGGAGTGGCTCCGGAGGCGTCCTGCCGGCGGGCGAGTTGAACGAGCCCGTAGCCGAACATCACGGCGAAGACCGGATAGCCCCGGGCATGGACGAGTTCGAAGAGCAGGAAGTTGAGGCCGCGGTCGACGCCTCCCGGCGTGGTGTCGAGGCCGGGCTCGCCGGCGAAGACGACTCCGGCGACGTTGGCCAGCGCGATGATCAGCAGCATCGCTCCCCGGGCCAGGTCCGGCGCGAGGGCACGCTCGGCGCGCAGCACCGGCCCCCTCGAAGTCCGTGGTGCGGTGTCAATGCTCATGGACGTCTCTCCCCGTGACTCAGCATTAGTTTCAGTGAGAAAGTATCACGCGTACACTAATGCTGTCTGTCATGATGTGGACGTAACTTTCCGGGGCGAACGTGGGAGCCCATGACCAGCGACGATTTCGTTCCGGCGCCGCTGCGCCGGCTGTGGGGCATGTCGGAGTCGTCGCGTCTCGGACGGCCCGCGTCCCTCGACGTCCACGTGGTCGTCGCTGCGGCGGTGGGGATCGCCGACCGCGACGGGCTCGACGGAGTGACGCTTCCCAAGGTCGCCAAGAGCCTCGGTTTCACGAGCATGTCGCTCTACCGGCACGTCGGCTCCAAGGACGAGCTGCTCACCCTCATGGCCGACGCCGCACTGGGCCCACCGCCGGACATCGCTGCCCCCGACTGGCGGGAAGGGCTGCGCAGCTGGTCCTTCGCACACCGCGAGGTGCTTCAGCGTCGACCGTGGCTGACGCGCGTGCCCGCCGCCGGACCGCCCTCCGGGCCGCACCAGATCGCCTGGATGGAGGCCGCGCTGGCCATCATGTCCGGCACCCTCCTGGACTGGGCACACAAGATCGGTGCGATGTCACTCATCAGCGGTTACGTGGTCCAGTCGGTACGGCAGTACAGCGAACTCGCTGAGGGCAGGGCCGACGGCCAGGGCCAGGCCGACGCCGAACGCGACTACGGCCGGGCTCTGGCGCGACTCGTCGACCCCGACCGCTTCCCCGAGACAGCCCGGCTCTTCTCCTCGACGCTGTTCGAGGCACCACCGTCGGACACCCCTGACGAGGCGATCGCCGACGCTGACTTCTCACTCGGGCTGGAGCTGATCCTCGACGGCATCGCCGTCCGCATCGCGCGCTCCGCCCCCTGAACCCAGCTGGGTGCTCGGCTGGCTTGAGGACGGCTACCTGCCGGTGCGGCAGAAGCTCATGGCAGCTTGTGCAGCACATCTTCATGCGGCCAGATCTCAGCGAGCACTTTGGCCAGACCGGGATCAGAACTGTGTGCGCAGTAAGGCGTCTGCTCCGGGTCACGCACCTCCAACTCGACCGGGGCAGCCTGCAGGCCCCAGACCGGGAGGGCGTTCGCCAGCCAACCCTGGAGTCGCAGGTTCTGATACTCCGGTTCCGACCACACCGCGGACGCGCGCTGGAGGTCAGCGGGGTCGAGGGCGACCCAGACCCCGAACGTGGCGCTGAAGCCACCCGTCAGCTTCACGGGAAGCAGTGCCCGCACGAAGGCGCCCACCCCGGGAACCTGCATCATCACCGAGGCGTCCGGGGTCGTATGACTCAGCCAGGCACCTCGTACCCGATGCTGCCTGCGCGTGTCGAGGACAGGATCAGGCAGCCGGAACCGCGCCTGCCGGTCCTGGACATCGGTCGGCTGCCCGCAGCAGGAACACATCTCGGCGGCCTGCCGCATCCCCTCTGCGGGTTCCGCGTCAACCGGGTCAGCGCGCTCACGGAACCGGTCAAGGAAGCTGCCCACAACGTCTCTCCCACCTCTTGTGGGCGCGCAGCCTACCAACCCGGAGGGCGCGAGATCTCCTCGTCGGGCAGTCGCCGGACCCTCCAGCCTGCCCAAATGGGGACAAGGTGGAGCGCGAACGTGTGCTGGGCGGGAGGGCACCGCGTGACGGCCTGGCTGTCCTCAAGAACGAGACCAACCGAGGAGGGTGCTGGTGGAGCCCAGGGACTCGAACCCCTAACCCCTGCCTTGCAAAGATCAAGACTGCTGTTGGCCAACGTCGGCCGGTGGCGCTGACCTGCGCGGCCTGTCGGCTGGCGTCGCTTGCAGCTCCTGCCCGTCGGCCGGCTTGGCTGTACGGATGGCTGTACAGCCAAAGCCCTGGGTCCTCGTTCTCATCGCTGACCATGGTTGCCAGAAGCCGGCCCCACCGGGCACAACTAGGTGCTTCGGTACTCAATCTCAACAGGCTGTTCGAAGAGCACGCCGAATGACCACGGAGAGATGCGGTAGTGATCGTCTGCCCGATAGCCGGTGCACTTGAAGCCCTTGGTTCGCCGGATGATCGCGGTGAGTTCGATGAGCACAACGGCCGTATCGGTTTGCAGGTGCACGACATCTCCGACGCGGAGTTGTTCGGCAGGGACGGCTCGGACCATGCGGCTGAGTCTTACCGGCTCGGCGTAGGGGTACAACCAGTTTGGAAGAGCGTGCTTAACCGACCGCGATGCCCGAAACGCCTGCGGCTGGCGGTTCACCCGAGTGCGGCTCGTGCCCCCTCGTGACCGCTGACTACTGGCCCGTGGATGGCCCATCGGACTCCGCCTGGCGCTCGGCTTGCCAGATGGCATGTCCCTTCAGCAGGTATCCGGTCCAGTAGATCGCAAAGAGAATCAGGAAGCACGTGAAGAACACTCCCGAGACGATGCTCGCGATTACGAGTGCTTCCCCTCCGTCGGCCAGTCCGTGTGCCGCGAAGCCAACGAGGCCCAAGACGAAAAAGATGGCCATGTAGATGGGCAGTGTTGAGCTGTCGGCTGGGTGAGGCACGCGTGGCAGCCAGGGGGCGCGAGGGTCGTTGCTGATCACGCCAGGAGTATCAGGGACGCGCTCGGTGAAAGCCAGCGGATCGCTCCTGCCACCGAACAGCAGCCCAGAGCCATCTCCGCCGTGAGTCCCACACTCCGTGGAGCGGGCCAGGGTCTGCTCGGCTCCGCCTGGGACTCAGGGTGGAGATGGCGACCCACGCAACCACCAACTACCGCACCGTCCGACGGGCTTCCCCCATCTCTGTCGTAGATCCCTGCCCGGAGGGCAAACAGCTCTTGCAGTCCGCCAGTGTGGCCGGCCGGCCCGGCCGATGCCGGCCGGAGGTCGCCAGCAGGCCGGGGCCGGGCCGGCGCGGCCCGCTTGCGGGCCGCCTTGACGCCGCAAGACGCGCGGCCGACCCACCCGACGTTTCGGCAACCACCTCACACCAGTCCGCAGAGCAGGAAGGGACCGGAGCATGAGCGAGAAGAAGAGCGTCCGCCCGGCTGAGGCTGCGGCCCTGCTCGGCGTCTGTCGGGACACCGTGTACGTCCTGATGCGATCGGGCCGACTGCGTTCGATCAAGGCGGGTCGTGCTCGGCTGATTCCGCTGTCCGCGCTGAATGAGTTCTTGGCGGCGGATGAGGAGTTCGCGGCATGACGGGCCGGCGTCGGCGATCTCATGGTGAGGGCTCGGTGTACGAGCAGCGGCCGGGCGTGTGGGCTGCGGTGGTCGACCTCGGTTGGATCGACGGCAAGCGGAAGCGGAAGTACGTCTACGCCAAGAGCGAGGCTGAAGCAGTCCGGAAGCGAGACGGGCTGCGGCGCCAACTTCAGCTCGGCGTCGACCTCACCGCGCAGCCTCGGACCCTCGAAGCCTGGTTGACCGAGTGGCTGCGGGACGTGAAGGCAAACGACGGCACCCGGCCGTCAACGCTGGTGCGCTACCACCTGGCCGTGAGCAAGCACCTCGTGCCGGCGCTAGGCCGGGTGAAGCTCGATCGGCTGACGCCTCGCGATGTGCAGCGGTTTCTTACCGGGCTGCGGGGCAAGCTCGCGCCGGCCAGCATCATCAAGGTGCACGCGGTGCTGCGCGTCGCCCTGGCCGACGCTGAGCGGATGGACTTGGTCCGCGCAACGTCGCCAAGGCAGCCAAGCCTCCGGCCCTCGGCAGAACCGAGCGGCGCGCTCTGACGCCCGAGGAAGCCAAGACGCTGCTGTCGGTGTTAACCGGGGACCGGTTGGAGTCGCTGTTCATTCTGGCGCTGGCGACCGGGCTGCGGCGGGCTGAGCTGCTGGGCATGCGGTGGTCGGATGTCGACCTGCCGGGGAAGGCGCTGTTCGTTCGACAGACGCTCCAGCGAACGGATCACGGGTTGGTGTTCGTGCCACCGAAGACGCACCGGTCGGCCCGTCCGCTGCCGCTGTCGGCTCTGGCCGTTCCGGCGTTGGAGGCACAGCGCGTGCGCCAGGGCAAGGAACGGCTCGCGGCCGGGGAGGTGTGGTCGGATCTGGGCCTGGTCTTCGCCAGCACCATCGGCACCGCGATGGAGCCGCGGAACGTCAACCGGCGCTTCGAGCAGCTCCGCGCGGCGGCCGGGCTGGACTGGCTGCACCTGCACGACCTGCGGCACGCCTTCGCCACGTTCATGCTCGACCAGGGCGAGGAACTGCGGACGGTGATGGAGCTGCTTGGGCACTCCACGATCCGGATGACGGCCGACACCTACGGCCACGTTCTGCCGGCGCGGGCTCGTCAGGCTGCCTCGGCCATTGACCGGATTCTCGGCCAGGAGGGGACGGCGTGACCGGCTTGGCTGTACTCGGACCGAGATCTACCGGGGAAGGTGCTGGTGGAGCCCAGGGGACTCGAACCCCTAACCCCTGCCTTGCAAAGGCAGTGCTCTGCCAGTTGAGCTAGGGCCCCGTGAGTGGCCGCGGCGACGGTAACTCGTCGCCGGGCCGGACGTCAGCGCAGGTCGGGCGCGGTGGTCGCCTCGTGCCACAGGGCACGCTCGTCGTTCGACGCCTTGATCTTGTTGAACACGACGGCGGCCACACCGACGACGCCAGCCAGAATCAGCAGCTTCTTGAACATGGGGCAACCCCTCAAGCTCGACTACCGTCGGACGACATGCGGTGGGGCTAGATGGAATCGAACCATCGACCTCAGAGTTATCAGCTCTGCGCTCTAACCGACTGAGCTATAGCCCCGCGTTGCGACGAGCAAGATTAACCCATCCGCTGCGCCGGCCCCAAATCGGGGTCCGCGCCTGCGAGCCGGGCCCGTCGCCGCCTGCAAAACCTACCGGAGTACGGGACGCCGGAGCGACCGCTTTCCGCGGTGCCCCGGCGTCCCGGTTGCTCAGTCCCGCTCGGCGAGGGTCAGCTCGATCCCGCCGACCAGGTCGGCGCAGACGTTGTAGACGAACGCGCCCAGGGTGGCCAGCGCGGTGAACAGCACCACGTTGACCAGGCCGATCAGCGCCGAGCTGAGGATCACGCCCTTGGCGGTGATCTGGAAGCCGCTGGTGCTCTGCCCACCGCCGGCGTTGACCAGGTCGCTCAGGCTCTCGTTGACGCTCTGGAACACGCCCATCGCGTCCAGCGCCAGGTAGAGCACCGAAGTGGCGACCACCACGACGATGAAGAGCACCACCGACACCGCGAACGCGAACTTCATCACGGACCACGGGTCGATCCGCTTGAGGTTCAGCCGGGCCCGGCGCGGCCCGCGGGAGGCGGCCGAGCTGACCGACGTACGCGCCGCACGCACCGCGTCACCGACGCGGGCGGCCCCGACGGCGGACGGGTTGCCGATCCCCGGTGGCAGGCCACCACCGCTGGCCGGGCGGCCGGCAGTGGCGGCAGTACGCGCCGCGTCCGGCTGCGGCGAGGTCATGCCGGGTGTGATCCGCGGCTGGGTGCCGGTGGACCCGGTTGACGCCGCCTGACCAGTCCGGAGACCGATCGGCTGGGTGGTCGCCGGACGGGCCGAGGGTGCCGCCGCCGGACCCGGAGGGCTGGCGGCGGCCGACGTCGGTGCCTCGGCGCTGGACGCCTCGGTCTTGTCGCCCGACCCGCCGTCCTCGCCCGGCTGCTCCGGCGGGGGTGTCATACCTGGAGCCCTGGTGAACTTCGGGGCAGGCGCATCGGCGGGGACCGTCGCCCGGCCCACGGCCGCGCGGCCGGTCGCTGGTGTGCCGCCCTTGGCGGCCTCCTCGTCGACCGGGTTGGCCGAGGTCCCCGTGTTCCCCGACTTCGCCTGTGTCTCCGTCATTCAACTAGTCCTGTTCGTCAGGCTCGTCGGCATTGCGAGCAATCGCCACGATAGTCACGCCGTCCGGGAGGTCCATCAGCTTGACCCCCATTGTGTTCCGGTCACGCGTACGGCGTACAGGCTTCACCGGAGTCCGAATGACACCACCATTGCTGGTGATCGCGAACAGCTCGTCGTCCGGATCGATCACCACCGCGCCAACCAGACCACCGCGCCGTTCGGTGATCTTCGCAGTCAACACGCCCTTACCTCCCCGGCCCTGCACCGGGTATTCCTCGATCGGGGTCCGCTTCGCGTATCCCCCGTTCGTGGCCACCAGAACGTCCAAACCATCCCGCACGACTTCCATGGCGAGCAGGACGTCGTCGTCGGTGAACCGCATGCCGATCACACCCGAGGTGGCCCGGCCCATCGGCCGCAACGCCTCGTCCGAGGCGTTGAACCGGATCGCCTGTGCCTTCTTCGAGACCAGCAGCAGGTCGTTCTCCGGCGCAACCAGCGCAGCACCGACCAGCTCGTCCTCATCGCGCAGGTTGATCGCGATGATGCCGCCGGAACGGTTGGAGTCGAACTCCTCGAGCCGCGTCTTCTTCACCAGGCCGTTCTTCGTGGCCAGTACCAGATAGGGGGCTACCTGGTAGTTCGGGATCTCGATGATCTGCGCTATCTGCTCGTCGGGTAGGAAGGCGAGCAGATTGGCCACGTGTTGGCCCTTGGCTACCCTACTGGCCTCCGGCAACTCGTACGCCTTGGCCCGGTAGACACGGCCCTTGTTCGTGAAGAACAAGATCCAGTCGTGGGTCGAGCAGACGAAGAAGTGGCTGACGATGTCGTCCTGCCGCAGCGTGGCGCCACTGACGCCCTTACCGCCGCGCCGCTGCGAGCGGTACAGATCGACCTTGGTCCGCTTGGCGTACCCGGTGCGGGTGATCGTGACGACCACGTCCTCGCGGGCGATGAGGTCCTCCATCGAGACCTCGCCGTCGAACGGGATGATCTGCGTCCGGCGGTCATCGCCCCACTTGGTGACGATCTCGCCCAGCTCCTCCGAGACGATCTTCCGCTGCCGCTCCGGCTTGGCGAGGATGTCCTTGAGGTCGGCGATCTCCAGCTCAAGCTTGGCCAGGTCGTCCACGATCCGCTGCCGCTCCAACGCGGCGAGCCGGCGCAGCTGCATGTCCAGGATCGCGGTCGCCTGGATCTCGTCGATCTCCAGCAACCGGATCAGGCCCTGCCGGGCGTCGTCCACTGTCGGCGAGCGCCGGATCAGGGCGATCACCTCGTCCAGCGCGTCCAGTGCCTTGCCCAGGCCGCGCAGGATGTGCGCCCGCTCCTCGGCCTTGCGCAGCCGGAACGCGGTCCGCCGGCGGATCACGTCGATCTGGTGCTCGACGTAGTAGCGGATGAACTGCGCCAGGTTGAGCGTGCGCGGCACCCCGTCGACCAGGGCCAGCATGTTGGCGCCGAAGGTCTCCTGGAGCTGGGTGTGCTTGTAGAGGTTGTTCAGCACGACCTTCGCGACCGCGTCGCGCTTGAGCACCAGCACGATCCGCATGCCGGTACGGCCGGAGGACTCGTCGCGGATGTCGGCGATGCCGGCGAGCTTGCCCTCCTTGATCAGCTCGGCGATCCGCTCGGCGAGGTTGTCCGGGTTGACCTGGTAGGGCAGCTCGCTGACGACCAGGCAGGGGCGGCCCCGCTTGTCCTCCTCGACCTCCACGACGGCGCGCATCCGGATCGAGCCGCGACCGGTGCGGTACGCGTCCTGGATCGCGGTGGTGCCGACGATCAGGCCGTGGGTCGGGAAGTCCGGGCCCTTGACGATGCCGAGCAGGGCTTCGAGGGTGGTCTCCTCGTCCTCGTCCGGGTGCTCCAGGCACCACTGCACCGCCGCGCCGATCTCCCGCAGGTTGTGCGGCGGGATCTTGGTGGCCATGCCGACCGCGATGCCCTCGGAGCCGTTCACCAGGAGGTTGGGGATCCGCGACGGCAGGATCGTCGGCTCCTTGGCCCGGCCGTCGTAGTTGTCCTGCATATCGACGGTGTCCTCGTCGATGTCCCGCAGCATCTCCATCGCCAGCGGGTCGAGCTTGCACTCGGTGTACCGCATGGCGGCGGCCGGGTCGTTACCCGGCGAGCCGAAGTTGCCGTTGCCGTCGACGAGCGGGTAGCGCAGCGACCAGGACTGCGCCATCCGGACCAGCGCGTCGTAGATCGCCGAGTCGCCGTGCGGGTGGAACTGACCCATCACGTCACCGACGACGCGGGAGCACTTCACGTAGCCGCGGTCCGGGCGGTAGCCGGAGTCGAACATCGCGTAGAGGATCTTGCGGTGGACCGGCTTGAGGCCGTCCCGGACGTCCGGCAGCGCGCGACCGACGATGACGCTCATCGCGTAGTCGAGGTAGGAGCGCTGCATCTCCACCTCGAGCCCGACCGGTTCGATCCGGTCGTGCGCGACCACCGCGGCGATGGCCTCGGCGGGGACCTCGGGCTCGTTCGGTGTGGACTCGGGAGAATCGGTCACTGTATACCCTTATCAGACTCAGAGTCGTTTTCGTGCTGTGGATAACGGCTGTGGATACCGGCCAAGCTGTGGATAACTCTGTGGACCGCCGGATCGGCCGGGCAGTGCCCGGCCGATCCGGCGCAGTCCGTCAGATATCCAGGAACCGCACGTCCTTGGCGTTGCGCTGAATGAACGACCGGCGCGCCTCGACGTCCTCACCCATCAGCACACTGAACAACTCGTCGGCAGTCGCCGCGTCGTCGAGAGTGACCTGACGCAGGGTACGCGTCGCCGGGTTCATAGTGGTTTCCCACAGCTCGGGATAGTTCATCTCGCCGAGGCCCTTGAAGCGCTGAATGTCGTCCGGCTTGGCGTTCGGCTTCTTCTGCTGGCGCAGCGCGATCAGACCGTCCCGCTCGCGGTCGGAGTACGCGTACTGGGCGTCGTCGCCCTTCTTGTTCCACTTGATCTTGTAGAGCGGCGGGGCGGCCAGGTAGACGTTGCCCATCTCGACAAGCGGACGCATGAAGCGGAACAGCAGGGTGAGCAGCAGCGTCTGGATGTGCTGGCCGTCGACGTCCGCGTCGGCCATCAGCACCACCTTGTGGTACCGCAGCTTCTCCATGTCGAAGTCGTCGTGGATGCCGGTGCCCAGCGCGGTGATCAGCGCCTGGACCTCGTTGTTCTTCAGCACCCGGTCGATCCGGGCCTTCTCCACGTTGAGGATCTTGCCGCGGATCGGCAGGATCGCCTGGGTCCGTGGGTCGCGGCCCTGCTTGGCCGAGCCGCCGGCCGAGTCACCCTCGACGATGAACACCTCGGACTCGCGGGGGTCGGTCGACTGGCAGTCGGCCAGCTTGCCCGGCATCGAGCCGGACTCCAGCAGCGACTTGCGTCGGGCCAGCTTGCGCGCCTGCTGCGCGGCGATCCGGGCCCGGGCCGCCTGGGAGGCCTTCGTAATGATCATCTTGGCCTCGGCCGGGTTGCGGTCGAACCAGTCGACCAGCCGGTCGTTGCAGACCCGCTGCACGAAGCTCTTCACCGGGGTGTTGCCCAGCTTGGTCTTGGTCTGGCCCTCGAACTGCGGATTGGCCAGCTTGACCGAGATGATCGCCGCGAGCCCTTCGCGGATGTCCTCGCCGGAGAGCTTCTCGTCGCCCTTGAGCAGCTTCTTGTCGGTGCCGTACCGGTTGACCACGCTTGTCAGCGCGGACCGGAAGCCCTCCTCGTGGGTGCCGCCCTCGTGGGTGTTGATCGTGTTGGCGAAGGTGTAGACCGACTCGCCGTACGACTCGTTCCACTGCATGGCGATCTCGAGCGACATGCCCTCCTCTTCGGCCTCGAACTCGACCACTGTCTTGTGGATCGGGCTCTTCGAGGCGTTGAGGTGCCGGACGAAGTCCGCGATGCCGCCCTCGTAGTAGAAGGTGACCTCGCGCTGCCGGCCGTCCTCCTCCTCGGCCACCCGCTCGTCGAGCAGGTGGATGCGGAGGGCACGGTTGAGGAAGGCCATCTCCTGCAAGCGCCGGTAGATGGTCTGGAAGTCGAAGTCGACGGTCTCGAAGACGTCGGGGTCGGGCCAGAAGGAGACCGCCGAGCCGGTGCGGTCGGTGGTCTCGCCCTTCTCCAACGGGCTCGGCTTGGAGTTGGTGTAGTGCTGCCGCCACACCGAGCCGGACTTGTGGATCTCGACGAACATCTTGGTGGAGAGCGCGTTCACCACGGAGACACCGACGCCGTGCAGACCGCCGGAGACCGCGTACGCCTTGCCGTCGAACTTGCCACCCGCGTGCAGGATGGTCAACGCGACCTCGACACCCGGCTTCTTGAGCTTCGGGTGGAGGTCGACCGGAAAACCACGGCCGTTGTCGGTGACCCGGACGCCGCCGTCGGCGAGCAGCACCACGTCGATGGTGTCGCAGTATCCGGCCAGCGCCTCGTCGACAGCGTTGTCGACGACCTCCCAGACGAGGTGGTGCAGACCGCGCTCGCCGGTGGACCCGATGTACATACCGGGCCGCTTGCGAACGGCCTCCAGCCCCTCGAGAACGGTGATCGACTCTGCGCCGTACTCCTGCTTGTCCTGCGCTGCCACCCTCGGCCACTTTCTCGCGTCAGCCGCGCCGGTAGGGGCGCGTCGGGCGCGGGTTCGGCGGACAGGACGCGACGTCGGCGCGCGGACCGGTGCCGGAGACCTCCGGACAGCGGGTCGAACGCGCCGGTCGCCGCGGTTGCCCGCGGATCGCGATCGGCTCGACCCGACGTGGAGAATGAATCTGGGGCCACCGGCCCCGTCCCACTCCCGCACCGGGTCTTCGTCTCGCTGTCAATCCTACTGTGCGCGGAGGACAGAACCACCACTCGGCACCCTCAGCGGGGCGGCTGAGAAGTCCATAGCCGGCAGAACCCCGCCGCCCACGACTCCCCCCACACGCCAGGCTCCCATCGCACGCGCCGCCCTCGAACGGGTTGACCCGCGGTCGGGCGGGTCGGGGGTCGCGGTCGAAGCGTCAGTGCCGTACGTTTGCGGCGCCCCGGAACCAGCCTTGATCTTTACCGGTTGGAACCGGGACGATCGACCCGATCGACCCGACACGTGCTCTTTAAGAGGTGACAGATGGGGCTGGACAACGTCGCGGTGCACTGGCCGCGGACCGGCCGCTTCTACGATCCGGTCGCTCCGGCCGAGTTCGTCGACTTCGGCGAGATCGTCGACCTGCCGCGCATCTCCGCGCCGACCGCGGCGCTGGCCGAGCTGATCGCGAAGACCGGCACCATCCGGGCGACCGCGTACACCGAGTTGGTGGATCTTCTGCTCGGCCTCGAAGGTGTGTTGTACGCCACAGACGCCGCTGCCGAGGACGAGGACCCGGTGATCGACCCGGACGGCTGCTCCTGGATCGCGAGCGGCATCGAGAGGTTCGTGGGCGCCCACCGTGCCAACGGTGAGGCCGTCACCTTCGAGTCGGTCAGCACCGTGCTGCGTTCCCTGCTCGGCGACGGTCGGTTGGCCGAGCAGCAGCTGCGCTGGCTGGAGAGCCGGCTCGACGCTCTGCGCGACGAGCGCGGTGACCCGCCGCAGTGGAACTTCACCTGCGCCGAGCTCGGCGTGCTTGCCGCGTTCTACAGGCGCTGCGCCGAGCGCGGGTTCGCCGTCTACGCCGACGCCTGAGCCTCCGCGTCGCCCGACTGGTTGGCCGGCTGGTTGGCCGGCTGGTTGGCGGCGGCGATCAACTGCGTGAGGACGGCGTGCAGGTGTTGCAGGTCCTCGACGGGCAGCCCGAGCCGCTGCACGATCGCGGCAGGGATCAGCTCCGCCTGACTCCGCAGGGCGGCGCCGCTGGCGGTGAGGGTGACGGCGAGGCTGCGCTCGTCGCTCGGGTCGCGTTCCCGGCGCAGGTAGCCGGCCGCTTCCAGCCGCTTGAGCAGGGGTGACAGCGTGCCCGGGTCGAGCTGGAGCAGGCGACTGAGGTCGCGACCGGACAACGGCGCGTGCTGCCAGAGCGCCAACATCACCAGGTACTGCGGGTGGGTCAGCCCCATCGGTTCCAGCAGCGGCCGGTAGACGGCCACCACGCTGCGCGCGGCGACCGAGAGGGCGAAACAGACCTGCTGCTCCAGGGCCAGCGGGTCAACGCCGTCCGGTCGTTCGCTCATCGGTTGCCCTCTCTCCGCACGATGACTATCGTACCGATCATTGGTACACCAACCATTGGTGCCCCAACGGTATGTTCGTGCGACTGGCGAGAATGCGACTGGCGAGAACCGGCGAGGCGACGGCGGGGAAGAGGGCGGCAGATGAGCGAGGACGGCGCGGTCACCAGGGCTCCGGGCGAGGGCGGCCGACTGATGCGTTGGGCCTTCCGGCACCTCGCCGGCCCGGCCGAGGGTGTGCAGGGCGCGGTGCAGGGCGGCTCGGCCGAGGCCCGCGAGGCGTGGAAACGCGACCTGGCCGAGCGCAAGCGCTTCACCCGGGAGCAGCGGGAACGCAGGCGGTCAGCCCGCGAGGCCGACCGGCGCGGCTGAGCGGCCGGCGCAGCCGTACGTGTCGCGTGGACCCCGGCCGCGTACCCGGCGGGGGCCCTTGCCCCAGGAGGGCGCGGCCGGGCCGTGGATGTGCAGCTTGCGCACCACGTTGTGGCCGACCTCGCTGGCGATCTGCTTGAGCAGCGAGCCGGCGAGCAGCCGCAGCTGCGTGGCCCAGGCGGTCGAGCGCGCCTCCACGGTCAGCTCGCCGTTCTCCAGCTTCACCGGACGACTGTTCTGCGCGACCTCCGCGCCGACGACCCGCTCCCAGGCGCCGAACACGGTGGCCTCGGCCGCCGGCTGCTGCCAGCCGCGCGCCTTCACCAGCCGGTTCAGCACGGCGCTGAGCGGTTGCGGGTCGCGCGGGTCGGGGCCGGGGCCGGAGTAGCCGCGCAACCGCCGCCCCGAACCGCCGGCAGCGTCGCCGCCGCCGCCGGGGCTACGTCGGGCGCGGGCCGCCGCCTGCCGTCGGGACAGCGCCGCGTCGAGCACCGCCCGGGCCAGCTCCGGCCCGCTGGCGGCCGCCGCCGGCTCACCGCCCGCCGGGCCCTCCGCCGCCTTGGGAGTACGCGCAGCCGGGCCGTCGCCTGCCGCCTGCCGATTGGTGCCTGGCTTATCCGACACGACGTACCGTCCCTTCGCCGACCTGGTAGCGGGTGCCGCGCAGGGCGGCCGGCACGTCATCGTCCACCGCGCAGGTGACCAGCAGCTGACTGGCCCCGCCGACCAGCTCCGCCAACCGCTCCCGGCGGCCGGTGTCCAACTCCGCGAAGACGTCGTCGAGCACCAGCACCGGCTCGATGCCGTCGCCGCGCAACAGGTCGTACCCTGCCAACCGCAGCGCGAGGGCGAACGACCACGACTCGCCGTGGCTGGCGTAACCCTTGGCGGGCAGTGGGCCGAGACTCAGCGCCAACTCGTCACGGTGCGGGCCGACCAGTGTGGTGCCCCGCTCGATCTCGGCGGCGCGCGACGCGGCCAGACCCGCCGTCAGCGCCTCGGCCAGCGCGGCCCGGTCGGTGGTCGGCTCGGCCAGCTCGATCGAGGGTCGGTACGCGATGCTCGCCGCACCCCGACCGGCGGCCACCGCGTCGTACGCCTTGGCGACGTGCGGGGTGAGCGCGGCCACCAGCTCCAGGCGGCCGGCGAGCAGCTCCGCGCCGTGCTGGGCCAGGTGGGTGTCCCAGACCGCCAGGGTGCCGAGGTCACCGCCCCGCGAACCACCGGTCTTGCGGGCCAGGTACGCGGTGCGCAGCAGGGCGTTGCGCTGCTTGACGACCCGCTCGTAGTCGGCCCGCACGCCCGCGTACCGGGGCTGCCGGTTGACCAGCAGGTCGTCCAGGTAGCGGCGGCGCTCGGCCGGGTCGCCCCGGACCAGCTCAAGGTCTTCCGGGGCGAAGAGCACCAGCCGCAGCGCCCCGAGCACGTCCCGGGCCCGCCGGGCCGGCGAACGGCCCAGTCGGGCCCGGTTGGCCTTGCCGGGCACGATCTCCAGCTCGACCAGGAGTTCGCGGCCGTCGTGCACCACCGCGCAGCGGATCACCGCGGAGGTGGCGCCCATCCGGACCAGCGGCGCGTCGGTGGCGACCCGGTGTGAGTCCAGGGTCGCCACGTAGCCCAGCGCCTCGACGAGGTTGGTCTTGCCGACACCGTTCGCGCCGATCAGGACGTTCGCCCCCGGCTGGAGGTCGACGGCCACCCGCTCGTACGAGCGGAAGTCGACAAGTTCCAGCCGGTGAACGTACACAGGTTGTGGATACCGCTCAGCGCTTGTGGACGGCGTGGCCACCGAACTGCTGACGCAGCGCGGAGACGGCCTTCATGGCGGGCGAGTCGTCCTGCCGCGAGGCGAACCGCGCGAACAGCGAGGCGGTGATGACATTCAGCGGCACGGCCAGCCGGACCGCCTCGTCGACAGTCCACCTGCCCTCGCCGGTGTCCTCCGTGTAGCCGCTCAGGTCGGCCAGCTCCGGGTCCTCGTCGAGCGCCCGGTCCAGGAGGTCGAGCAGCCAGGAACGGACGACGGTGCCCTCCCGCCAGGACTTGATGACACCCGGCACGTTGGTCACCAGCTCCGAGGCGGCCATCAGCTCGTAGCCCTCGGCGTAGGCGTGCATGAGGCCGTACTCGATGCCGTTGTGCACCATCTTGGAATAGTGCCCGGCGCCGACCGGGCCGGCGTGCACGAAGCCGAACTCGCCCTCCGGCTTGAGCGCGTTGAAGATCGGCATCAGGCGGTCCACGTGCTCCTGGGCACCGCCGACCATCAGCCCGTAGCCGTTCTGCCGGCCCCAGACGCCGCCGGAGACCCCGACGTCGATGTAGCCGATGCCCCGCTCGTTGAGCCGTTCCGCGCGGGGGGCGTCGTCGCTGAAGCGCGAGTTGCCGCCGTCGATGATGATGTCGCCCTCGCCGAGCACCTCGGCGAGCTCGTCGATGGTGGCGTCGGTGACACCGGCGGGCACCATGACCCAGACGGCGCGCGGCGACTCAAGCTTCTCGGCCAGGCCCGCGATGGTCGTGACGTCGCTGATCTGCGCGTTGTGGTCGAACCCGACCACCTCGTGCCCGGCGGAACGCAACCGCTCCCGCATGTTGCCGCCCATACGGCCGAGTCCTACTAGGCCGAGCTGCATGTGTTCCTACCTCCGTGGATCTGGGTGTTGCTGGGCGCGATCAGCGCGAGACGCGGATCGGCATGATGAGGTACCGGTACCCCGGAATGACCTCGCCATCCTCGCCAGCGGGAGAGATCACCGCGGGCTTGAAGGCGTCGACGAACGAGAGCACTGCCGTCTGGGCGCCCAGGTTTGCCAGACCGTCGATGAGGTACTGCGGGTTGAAGCCGATGGTCAGCGGGTCACCGGTGAAGGTGGCCTCCATCGCCTCGCTGGCCCGTGCCTCCTCGGAACCGCCGGCCTCGACCACCAGGCCGTCGGCGCTGAAGCTGAGCAGCACCGGGGTGGTCCGTTCGGCGACCAGCGCGACCCGCTTGACCACCTCGATCAGCGTGCTGACCGGCACCCGGGCCGCGGCGTTGTGCGTGGCCGGGAAGAGCGACCGCACCGGCGGGTAGTTGGCGCCGTCGAGCAGGCGGCTGGTGGTGCGTCGGGTGCCGCCGGCGAGGCCGACCATGCCCTCGCCCGCAGCGCCCTGGGCGAGGGCGAGGGTGACCTCGCCGCCCAGCGGGCCGAGGGCCTTGGCGGTGTCGTTCAGGGTGCGGGCGGGCACCAGGGCGTTGATGCTCACCTCGGGGTCGTCCGGCCGCCACTGGATCTCGCGCAGCGCCAACCGGTAACGGTCGGTGGCGAGCATCGACAGCGTGTCGCCGGACAGCTCGACGCGGACACCGGTCATCATCGGCAGCGTCTCGTCGCGACCGGCTGCGATGGCCACCTGGGACACCGCTGTGGCGAACGCGGCCGCGTCGACGGTGCCGGCGCTCTGCGGCATCTCGGGCAACGCGGGGTAGTCCTCCACCGGCATGGTGGGCAGGGTGAACCGGGCGCTGCCACAGACCAACTCGAGGTGCGCGCCGACCGCGGCGATGTCGACCGGCTTGGCCGGCAACGCCTTGGTGATCTCGGCGAGCAGGCGACCGGAGACGAGCGCGGCGCCGTCGGCGTCACCCTGCACCTCGACGGTCACCTGGCTGGAGACCTCGTAGTCGAACCCGGAGACCCGCAGGTTGCCGTCGGTGACGCGGAGCATCACCCCGGCGAGCACCGGTACGGATGGCCGGTTGGGCAGGCTCTTCGCGGTCCACGCCACAGCCTCGGCGAGCGCGTCGCGCTCCACTCGGAACTTCATCAATGCCTCCGCGTCGACGTCAGCGACAACTCTCTCATGCCGACCGCTGCCTACCGTCCCGCCCGACCGTGCGGGTACCCATCGCACCTTAGGGCGCGGGGGTATCGGCTGTGCGCCCGACCCCATGGTTCGTGTCGATGCTGACCGGCTGATCCGACAGCGTTCGGCCCGATCCACAGAAAGCCCAACGGTGATGATTGGTTTTTGTTCTCTTAGAAGAGATAACTCATCGTCTTCATCGCACCTGTGCAAACTGTGGAAAACCGGAGTCTGCGCAGCTCAGACAGGTTATCTACAGGTGATTTAGCTGTGGAGAACCGGGGGTACAACCGGCTTGTGTGTCCACAGCCCGCTCTCGGCGGCCGGTTGTCCACCGTTGTCCACCGGTTGTCCACCGGTAATCCACCGACTTTCTCCCCAAGCCTGTGGATCGCGGGGAAGATCACCATTGCCGTCGTCCCCAGAACCTTCAACAGCTCGTACACAGGTTGATCGTGATCGGTGGATAACGTGACGGTCGTCCCCAGGCGTCCACAGCCTCGTACACAGGGTTTCTCCACAGCCTGTGGGTAACTGGCGGGGGACGGACCGTAGTTATCCACCGACGGTGGATAACAAGCTGTGGACAACGAGTGGAGGACGAGGCGGTCACGGCCTCGATGCTGTGGTCTCCACCATGTCGAGAGTCCAGCCGGCGGACCAAAAAGAACGCCCGGCCGGAGATCCGGCCGGGCGTGTCCCGGGCTGTGTGCCGCCGCGACGGCGGTCGTACGCCTCAGCTGTTCTGCTTGATCCGGTTGGTCAGCTCGGCGATCTGGTTGTACAGCGAGCGGCGTTCCGCCATCTGCTGACGAATCTTGCGGTCGGCGTGCATCACGGTGGTGTGGTCGCGGCCACCGAACGCCTGCCCGATCCGGGGCAGCGACAGCTCGGTCAACTCCCGACACAGGTACATGGCCACCTGGCGGGCGTTGACAAGCACCCGGGACCTGGACTGGCCGCGCAGGTCCTCCAGGCTCACCCCGAAGTAGTCAGCGGTCGAGGCCATGATCTGGTCGGCGTTGATCTCCGGACCGGCGCCGTCGGGCATGAAGTCCCGAAGCACCTCCTCGGCCAGCGACAGCTCGACCGTCGACCGGGTCAGGCTGGCGAACGCTGTCACCCGGATCAGCGCGCCCTCCAGCTCCCGGATCGAGTTCGACACCCGGGAGGCGATGAACTCCAACACGTCCGGCGGGGCGTACATCCGCTCCTGCGCCGCCTTCTTCTGCAGGATCGCGATCCGGGTCTCCAGATCCGGTGGCTGGATGTCGGCCAGCAGCCCCCACTCGAACCGGGTTCGCATCCGGTCCTCGAGGGTGGCGAGCTGGCGCGGCGACCGGTCGGAGGTGATCACGATCTGCTTGTTGGCGTTGTGCAGGGTGTTGAAGGTGTGGAAGAACTCCTCCTGGGTGCGCTCGCGGTTCTCCAGGAACTGGATGTCGTCGATCAACAGGATGTCGACGTCGCGGTAGCGCCGCTGGAACGCGCTGGTCTTGTCGTCCCGGAGCGAGTTGATGAAGTCGTTGGTGAATTCCTCGGTCGAGACGTAACGCACCGAGCGGGCGTTGCCCAGCGTCGTGGCGTAGTGCCCGATGGCGTGCAGCAGGTGGGTCTTGCCCAGCCCGGAGTGCCCGTAGATGAACAGCGGGTTGTACGCCTTCGCCGGCGACTCCGCCACCGCCACGCTCGCCGCGTGGGCGAAGCGGTTGGACGAGCCGATGACGAACGTCTCAAACATGTACTTCGGGTTGAGCCGGTTGCCGCCGGTGTCGGCACCCGGCAACCGGCGGTCGTCGCGGCCACCGGGGCGATGGTCCACCGCGCTGCGTCCCGGGCCGCTGTCCGTGCCGCTGTCCCGGGGAAGCGAGCGGATCACGTGCTGGTCGCGCGGTGACGCCGAGTCGTCCCGGTAGCGGGGCTCGTAGGGCCGGGTGTCCGGTCCGGACGGGTCCAGGCGGGCGGCCTGCTCGTCGTAGCCGCGGCGGTCCGGGCCCGGTCGGGGCGACCGCATGGGCTCGGCGAAGGCGGCGCTGAACAACGCCTCCTGCCCGTCCCTGCTGGCGGGGATGAGACCCGAGCGGTGCCCGTCGACGGTCGGCGCGAGTGGCGGACCCGCAGGCGCGGGTGGCGCCACCGGATCGGGCGTACGCGGCGCGGCCGACTGCTCGGGGATCATCGCGTCGGCCGACGGTCGGGCAGCCTGGTCGTCGTCGTACGGCGAGACGCCCGGGCCGTCGATGTCGAGCGCCCCGGTCTCCGGGGCACTGCGGTAGACGGTGCCAGCCGGTCGGCCGGTGGCGTCCTCGGCCACCCGGACGGTGACCGCGACCTGGATCGGTCGACCGAGCCGGCGGGTGAGCGCCTCGGTGATCGCCGGGCGCAGCCGTGACTCGATCACGTCGCGGGTGAACGCGTCCGGGACGGAGAGCAGTGCGGTGTCCTCGACGATCGCTCGCAGCCGGGTCAGTCGGAGATAGGCACGCTGCTGGGCGGAGATGATCTCGTCGGCTAGCTCGTCGGTCGCCGCTAACCACACTGCGGCAAGGTCGGTTGTACCGGCCAC